>NZ_CP005927.1:0-5249875 GCF_000695995.1 Serratia sp. FS14
TCAAATAATCACCAAAAACGCCTTTTTAGGATATTTATTAGTCGAAAAACACCGGTTTTAGCACAGTAATAGCGGCAACCTCTGTAAATAGGGACAAACGAAGATAAAGAAGAAGATAAAGAAAAGGGAGCGGTCACCCGCTCCCTTTCATCTTTAATAGGCTTAATTGCCGTTATTGGCGTGCAACGATATGGTCGTTTTCCACATCCAGCGTCACCAGCTTGCCGGGGATCAGCTTGCCGGACAGGATTTGCTGCGCCAACGGGTTCTCGATCTCCTGCTGAATAGCGCGTTTCAACGGACGCGCACCATACACAGGGTCGTAACCGGTTTTGCTCAACAATGCCAGAGCAGGCTCGGTCATGGTTACTTCGTAACCGCGCTCTTCCAAACGCTTGTACAGACGCGACAGCTGAATCTTGGCGATCGCAGCAATGTGTTTCTCGCCCAGCGGATGGAACACCACCACTTCATCGATACGGTTGATGAATTCCGGACGGAAGTGGTGACTCACCATCTCCATCACCGACTCTTTCATCTGCGCGTAGTTCATCTGACCGAAATGCTCCTGGATCAGATCCGAACCCAGGTTGGACGTCATGATCACCACGGTATTGCGGAAATCGACGGTACGGCCCTGGCCATCGGTCAGGCGGCCGTCATCCAACACCTGCAGCAGGATGTTAAACACGTCCGGGTGCGCTTTCTCGACTTCATCCAGCAGGATCACCGAATAAGGCCGACGACGTACGGCTTCCGTCAGGTAGCCGCCCTCTTCATAACCGACATAGCCCGGAGGCGCGCCGACCAGACGAGAAACGGAGTGTTTTTCCATAAACTCGGACATGTCGATACGCACCATAGCGTCGTCGCTGTCGAACAGGAACGAAGCCAACGCCTTGCAGAGCTCGGTTTTCCCCACCCCGGTCGGGCCGAGGAACAGGAATGAACCGATCGGCCGGTTGGGATCGGACAACCCGGCGCGGCTGCGGCGGATAGCATTAGAAACCGCGCTGACCGCTTCGTCCTGGCCGATCACCCGCGAATGCAGCTCTTGCTCCAGGCGCAGCAGCTTGTCGCGCTCGCCTTCCAGCATCCTGGCCACCGGTATCCCGGTCGCGCGCGCCAGCACTTCGGCAATCTCCGCATCGGTTACCCGGTTGCGCAGCAGCTTCATGCTCTTGCCTTCGGCCTGCGTGGCAGCGGCGAGCTGTTTCTCCAGCTCAGGGATCTTGCCGTACTGCAGTTCCGACATCCGCCCCAAATCGCCGACGCGGCGCGCCTGCTCCAGGGTGATTCTGGCCTGCTCGAGTTCCGCCTTGATGTTCTGAGTACCGGAGAGTGACGCTTTTTCCGCTTTCCACTCTTCTTCCAGCTCCGAATATTCGCGTTCTTTCTGCCCCAACTCATCGCTGAGCATTTCCAGGCGTTTCTTACTGGCGTCGTCCGACTCTTTATTCAGCGCCTGCTGTTCCAGCTTCAACTGAATGATGCGGCGCTCAAGCCTGTCGAGCGATTCAGGCTTGGAGTCCATCTGCATGCGAATGCTGGACGCCGCTTCGTCGATAAGGTCAATAGCCTTGTCCGGCAATTGACGATCGGCGATATAACGGTGCGAAAGCGTTGCCGCCGCCACGATGGCCGGATCGGTGATCTGCACGTGGTGGTGCAGTTCGTAACGCTCTTTCAGGCCGCGCAGAATAGCGATAGTGTCTTCCACGCTCGGCTCCGCCACATACACTTTCTGGAAACGACGTTCGAGGGCCGCATCCTTCTCTATATATTGACGATACTCATCCAGCGTGGTGGCACCGACGCAGTGCAGCTCGCCGCGCGCCAGCGCCGGTTTGAGCATGTTGCCCGCATCCATTGCGCCATCCGCCTTACCGGCGCCGACCATGGTGTGCAGTTCGTCGATAAACAGGATCACGCTGCCTTCCTGCTTGGCCAGATCGTTGAGCACGCCTTTCAGACGCTCTTCAAACTCGCCGCGATATTTGGCGCCGGCGATCAAAGCGCCCATATCGAGGGACAATACGCGCTTGTGCTTCAACCCTTCCGGCACTTCGCCGTTGATGATGCGCTGCGCCAGGCCTTCGACGATGGCGGTTTTACCCACGCCAGGTTCGCCGATAAGTACCGGGTTGTTTTTGGTGCGGCGTTGCAGCACCTGAATGGTGCGGCGGATCTCTTCGTCACGGCCAATCACCGGGTCAAGTTTGCCCTGCTCGGCACGTTCGGTCAGATCGATGGTATATTTCTTCAATGCTTGCCGTTGGTCTTCGGCGCCTTGGTCTTCCACGCTGTCACCGCCTCTCATTTGTTCAATGGCTTTGCTGATTTTGTCGGCCGTTGCGCCGGCCGCTTTCAACAAGTCGGTCAACGAGCCGCGGTCTTCCAGCACCGCAAGCACAAACAGCTCGGAAGAAATGAATTTGTCCGCGCGCTTCTGCGCCAGCTTGTCGCACAGGTTCAGGACGCGCACCAGCTCGTGGGACGGTTGAACGTCGCCACCGGTGCCTTCTACCTGCGGTAAACGGGACAGAGCCTGTTCGATTTCGGTGCGCACGCGCCCGGCATCGATACCTGCGGAAGTTAATAGTGGACGAACCGTGCCCCCTTCCTGATTGAGCAGGGCGCTCATCAGATGTAGCGGTTCAATAAACTGGTTGTCGTGCCCAAGGGCTAGTGACTGGGCATCGGCGAGGGCAAGCTGGAATTTGTTGGTAAGACGATCCAGACGCATAACACCTCCAAGATGGGTCGAAATTGCTACTGGAGATTAAATGAGGTCATCCCTCAAATTTTCAAGGTTATCTCGACGCTAAATTTTCGGTACAACGCCATGCGTCGTTGGATCGTCCTAATTCAATAGGTTATATCAGCCAGATTAAACTTGCCATACGTCCGGTTATTCCATCGCGCCGATAGGAGAAAAAATGACTCGTTTCGTTAACCGTACAGCGGTCGCCGCCATAGATGGCCTGCACGCCCGCTCGCAACAAACGTTGGCGAGCCAGCAAATAGATATTAGCCAAAAACTTATCGCCGTGCGGCGTAAACGCCGCCGCGGCGTCGGCGTCTTCCGCCATGAAAGCGGCGCGCACTTCCGGCCCGACCTCAAACTGCTGTGGGCCGATCGCCGGCCCCAACCAGGTGCTGATCTGACCCGGCGCGGCGCTGAACGCCGCCACGGTTTGCTCCAGCACGCCGTGGCATAACCCGCGCCAGCCGGCGTGGGCGGCAGCCACTTCGTCACCGTGCTGCGAGCAGAATAGCACCGGCAGACAATCCGCCGTCATCACGGCGCACACCTGCCCCGGCACATTGCTGTACACCGCATCCGCCCGCAGATCGGCGGGCGCTTTCCCCGTCAACGTCACCACGCGAGTGCCGTGCACCTGCTCGAGCCACACCGGCATCTGCGGCAAACCGGCAGCGGTAACCAAACGTTCCCGATTGCGTGTCACCGCTTGCGCCTCATCACCGACGTGGGTGCCGAGGTTCAGCGAGTCATAAGGCGGCAGGCTAACGCCGCCGCCACGCGTGGTGCTGCAGGCCTTAATGCCGGTAGGCAACGGCCAGTCAGGCAGAATGAGCGAGCTCATTACCAGTCCATCTGATCTTTGAATTCTTCGGTGTCCGCCTTCAGCGCGTTGATCAGATCGACCATGTCCTGCGGCAGCGGCGCATGCCACTCCATCTGGATGCCGCTGATCGGATGATACAAACGCAGCATGGTGGCGTGCAGCGCCTGGCGGTCAAAGCCGCGCAGCGTGTTGATGAAGGCTTCCGAAGCGCCCTTTGGTGGACGCGGACGGCCGCCGTACAGCGGATCGCCCACCAGCGGATGGCTGATGTAAGCCATGTGCACACGGATCTGGTGAGTACGGCCGGTTTCCAGGCGCAGGCGCAGGCGGGTGTGCGCGCGGAAGTGTTCCATGATGCGGTAGTGCGTTACCGCCGGTTTACCCATCGGGTGCACCGCCATATGGGTACGCTTGGTGGAATGACGCGCGATAGGCTCTTCTACCGTGCCGCCGGCGGTCATGGTGCCGATCGCCACCGCTTCGTATTCACGGGTGATTTCACGCGCCTGCAGCGCTTCCACCAGCCGGGTTTGCGCCGGCACGGTTTTCGCCACCACCATCAGGCCGGTGGTGTCTTTGTCCAGACGGTGCACGATGCCGGCACGCGGCACGTCGGCAATTTCCGGGTAGTGATGCAGCAGCGCATTGAGCACCGTGCCGTCCGGGTTACCGGCGCCAGGGTGCACCACCAAATCGCGCGGTTTGTTGATCACCAGGATGTCGCTGTCTTCATAGACGATATCCAGCGCGATATCCTGTGGCTCCCAACGCGCCTCTTCTTCAATCTGTGCATCGATGGCGACGGTCTCTCCGCCCAGCACCTTCTCTTTCGGTTTGTTTGACGTTTTGCCATTGACCTTCACCCGATCGCCCAGGATCCACTCTTTTATGCGAGATCGTGAATAATCAGGGAACAATTCGGCCAAAGCCTGATCTAAACGTTGTCCGAGTTGAGATTCGGCCACCGTTGCGGTGAGTTGTACTTGTTGTGCCATATGCAGCTTCTTCGTTAACGTTGGGTTTTCACGGCGATGCCGTTTAATATAATGTGCTATTGTACCTGGTCTTTGTCGGGAGCTTAACGGACAGTCTCCCGGAATAACACCCTGAGGATAATCAAAACGTCATGACGCGTATGAAATATCTGGTGGCGGCAGCCACGTTGAGCCTGGCGCTGGCAGGTTGCTCCACATCCAAGGATGCGGTTCCCGACAACCCACCTTCGGAAATCTATGCTACCGCGCAGCAAAAACTGCAGGACGGTAACTTCAAGGGCGCGATTACGCAACTCGAAGCGTTAGATAACCGCTATCCTTTCGGGCCGTATTCCCAGCAGGTCCAGCTGGATTTGATTTACGCCTACTATAAGGCCGCCGACTTGCCGATGGCTCAGGCATCCATCGATCGCTTCATGCGTCTGAACCCGACGCACCCGAACATCGATTACGTGATGTACATGCGCGGCCTGACCGACATGGCGCTCGATGACAGCGCGCTGCAGGGCTTCTTCGGGGTTGACCGTTCGGACCGCGATCCTCAGCACGCTCGCGCTGCGTTCCGCGACTTCAGCCAGTTGATTCAGCAATACCCGAACAGCCAATACGCGACCGACGCCAACAAGCGTTTGGTGTATCTGAAAGACCGTTTGGCCAAGTATGAGCTTTCGGTGGCGGAATACTACACTAAACGCGGTGCTTACGTCGCGGTCGTTAATCGCGCCGAGCAGATGTTGCGTGAATTCCCGGATACCAAAGCGACGCACGACGTGTTGCCGCTGATGGAAAATGCCTACAAGCAGCTGCAGCTGAACGGCCAGGCTGACAAAGTGGCCAAAGTGATCGCCGCCAACCCGCAATAAGCGCGCGTCGGCAACGGCAGAAAAACCAAACGGCAGCCGAGGCTGCCGTTTTCATTGGCGTCGACCTGGTTTTCACCGGAAAAATACACAAGTAAAAACACGGTGTTAGCTAGTACTCCTCACCGGTCAACTCATCGATAATGCGCCATCCGGCGGCAACTCTCAAGCATTAGATAGCCAATTCAAATGCTGAATCACAGATTGAACTAACTTTGCAAAAAGTGACAAAAAATCGTGATTTACATCACGCATTTAAACAAAAAGCGGGGTATGCTGGATTCACCAAGACGGAAAGACAGAGAGGTAAGTTATATGACATTGAACATTACCAGCAAACAAATGGATATCACTCCCGCAATCCGCAATCACGTCGAAGACCGTCTCACCAAACTGGAAAAATGGCAGACCCAGCTGATTAACCCGCATATCGTCTTATCCAAAGAACCGCAGGGGTTTGTCGCCGATGCTACCATTACCACGCCTAACGGCCCGCTGGTCGCCAGCGCCAAACATGATGACATGTATACCGCCGTTAATGAGCTGATCGCCAAGCTGGAGCGCCAGCTGAACAAAGTGCAGCACAAAGGCGAAGCGCGCCGCTGCAACGCCAGCGTGAAAGACATCGTGCCGGAAGTCACGCAAGAGCAGGAATAACCGTCCGACAGCGATTGCCGCATCAAACGCGCCCGAGGGCGCGTTTTTTGTCGGGTATTTTTGTTGACGGGCTAAAGGCCAGCGGTTACTTTAAAACCTGTTCACATTAACCTTAGGTAGACCATGCCACGCACACCGTTTTTCTTCGCATTCTTTTTTACCTTCCCCTGACTGGGAGGCGTTTCGTCGTGTGAGAAAGAATGCGAAGACGAACAACAAGGCCTCCTGGAGACAGGGGGCTTTTTTTATGGCTGTTTTACAACGAATAAGAACAGAAGGCGGAAGCTGATTATGACTGACAACCCGTTATTGGTGCTGCGCGAGCGCATCAGCGCACTGGACTTGAAACTGTTGGCCCTGCTGGCGGAACGCCGTGAGCTGGCGATCGAAGTCGGCAAGACCAAGCTGCACTCTCACCGCCCGATCCGCGACAAAGAGCGCGAACGCGATCTGCTGGATGCGCTGATCGCCGCCGCCAAACCTTACGACCTGGACGGCTTCTACGTCACCCGTCTGTTTCAACTGATTATCGAAGATTCCGTCCTGACCCAGCAGGCGCTGCTGCAGCACCAGCTCAACCCCGTCAGCCAACACTCCGCCCGCATCGCCTTTCTCGGCCCGAAAGGCTCTTATTCGCATCTGGCGGCACGCCAATACGCCGCCCGCCATTTCGATCGGCTGATCGAATGCGGCTGCCAGAAGTTTCAGGATATCTTCGCCCAGGTGGAAACTGGTCAGGCGGACTATGCCATTCTGCCGATCGAGAACACCAGCTCCGGCTCGATTAACGAGGTGTACGATCTGCTGCAACACACCAGCCTGTCGATCGTCGGCGAACTGACCAACCCGATCGACCACTGTGTTCTGGTGGCCGGCGACAGCGACCTGAGCCAGATTGAAACCGTCTACAGCCACCCGCAGCCGTTCCAACAGTGCAGCCAGTTCCTTAACCGCTTCCCGCACTGGAAAATCGAGTACACCGAAAGCACCGCCGCGGCGATGGAGAAAGTCGCCAAGCTGAATTCGCCGAAGGTGGCGGCGCTGGGCAGTGAGGCCGGCGGCGCGTTGTACGGGCTGCAGGTGCTGGAACACAACCTCGCCAACCAGCAGCAGAACATCACTCGCTTCATCGTCCTGGCGCGCAAAGCGATCGACGTATCTGAACAGGTGCCGGCCAAAACCACGCTGATCATGGCGACCGGCCAACAATCCGGCGCGCTGGTCGAAGCGCTGCTGGTTCTGCGCGACAACGGCATCATCATGACCAAACTGGAATCACGCCCGATCAACGGCAATCCGTGGGAAGAGATGTTTTATATCGATGTGCAGGCCAATCTGCGTGCCGACGCGATGCAAAAAGCGCTGCGCGATCTGGCGCCAATCACCCGCTCGCTGAAGGTCCTGGGCTGCTACCCGAGCGACACCGTGGTGCCGGTCAACCCATCCTGAAACCATAAAAAAAGGTTCGGCCAAGCCGAACCTTTTACGTTTACCGCCCGCGTTTTACTGCCGGCTGTCGTTAGCCTGCCGCAACAGCGTGCGGCTCTCCACCAGGAAGCGCTGGGCGTAATCGCCGAACCAGTGCTCCACCTTGCGGAAACTGTCGATAAACGCCTGTTTGTCGCCATGCTCCAACAGCGTTATCGCCTCGCCGAAGCGCTGGTAGTAACGTTTAATCAGCGCCACGTTTTCCTCCGACGACATGATGATATCGGCGTAAAGCTGCGGATCCTGCGCAAACAGGCGGCCAACCATCGCCAGCTCCAGCCGGTAGATCGGCGAGGAGAGCGCCAGCAACTGCTCCAGCTGCACGTTCTCTTCCGCCAGATGCAACCCGTAGGCGAAGGTGGCGAAGTGGCGCAGCGCCTGAATAAACGCCATGTTCTGATCGTGTTCGACCGCGCTGATGCGATGCAGCCGCGCGCCCCACACCTGCAGCTGTTCAAGCAGCCACTGGTAAGCCTCCGGCTGGCGGCCGTCGCAGTAAACCACCACCTGCTTCGCCACGCTGCCCACGTCCGGGCCGAACATCGGGTGCAGCCCTACCACTGGGCCGCTGTGCGCCGCCAACATCGCATGCAGCGGGCGGTTCTTCACCGACGCCAAATCCACCAGAATACAGTCGGCAGGCAGCGTCGGCAGGCGGCTTATCACCTGCTCGGTCACGTGGATCGGCACGCTGACGATCACCATGCCGGCGTCTGCCAGCAGCTGTTCCGCCTGCGGCCAATCTTCCTGATCCAGTACCCTGACCTGATAACCCGACAGCGTCAGCAAGCGGTTGAACAGCCTTCCCATCTGGCCGTTGCCGCCGATGATGACGATCGGCCGCAGCTGCGGACACAAAGTTTTAAAGCCTTTATCGTTCTCGCTGACGTAGGATTCGCGCATCACGCGGCGCAAAACGTCCTCGATCAAATCCGGCGGCACCCCGAGGTTTTCCGCCTCCTGGCGACGCGAGGCCAGCATCGCGGCTTCGCGCTCCGGTACGTAAACCGGCAGGCCATGACGGCTTTTGACTTCGCCCACTTCTGCTACCAGATGCAGGCGTTTCGCCAGCAGACCCAGCAGCGCTTTATCCACCTCATCGATTTGATCGCGCAGCGCGGTCAGTTCTGCCACCATAACTTACTTTTCTCCCGTGCGGGCCGCCAGCGCAGCGCCGAGTTCCTGATGCATATGGCGCAGCAGGGTTTCCGTGCTCTCCCAGTTGATGCAGGCGTCGGTGACGGACACACCGTAACGCATGTCTGCACGCGGCTGTTCGGAAGACTGGTTGCCCTCATGCAGATGGCTCTCCAGCATAATGCCGGTGATTGAGCGGTTACCCGCTTTGATCTGCTCTACCACGGACTCGGCCACCGCCGGCTGACGGCGATAGTCTTTATTCGAGTTGCCATGGCTGCAATCTATCATCAAGGACGGGTGGAGTCCCGCCTCAAGCATCTGTTTTTCACAGGCCGCGACGTGCTCAGCACTGTAGTTCGGAGTTTTGCCGCCGCGCAGGATCACATGTCCGTCCGGGTTGCCCTGCGTCTGCAGCAGGCAAACCTGGCCTGCCTGGTTGATGCCGACGAAGCGGTGCGGCATAGCGGCGGCGCGCATGGCGTTGATGGCGGTACCCAAGCTGCCGTCGGTGCCGTTTTTGAAGCCGACCGGCATCGACAGGCCGGAGGCCATTTCTCGGTGGGTCTGAGATTCGGTGGTGCGCGCACCGATCGCCGACCAGCTGAACAAGTCCCCCAGGTACTGCGGGCTGTTCGGATCCAACGCTTCGGTAGCCAACGGCAAGCCCATGCCCACCAGATCCAGCAACAGGCGACGCGCGATATGCAAGCCTGCCTCAACGTCAAACGAACCGTCCATGTACGGATCGTTGATCAAACCTTTCCAGCCGACAGTGGTTCTGGGTTTTTCAAAGTAGACGCGCATAACGATATACAGCTGATCGCTCAAGTCAGCCGCCAGGTTTTTCAAACGACGGGCATAGTCCAGCGCCGCGTCCGGATCGTGGATCGAACAAGGCCCGCACACCACCAACAGGCGATGATCGCGCCCCTGCAAAATGTTGGCGATAGTGTTGCGCGCAGTGGCGATCTCATTTTCGTCGTCGGCGCTGAGCGGGAACTGGTTTTTCAGCTCCTCCGGCGTGATGAGAACCTGTTCTGCACTGATGTGTACGTTATTGAGCGCGTCTTTTTGCATGATGCTATTCCTGTCGTTTGGCGTTATGCGTTGAAATGGAACATTGAGCGTTTCAGGGCTCTACCCTATCACGATATGTAAAGTTTTCAATCCATTTACCGTAAATAAAAATTACCGTAATCATCCCGATTAAATCACATCTGAAAAAGGCTTATAAAAAACAATTAAAACACAATAAATACATGATATTAATGAATCAAAAAGCCCATCCCCCCACATTAGCCACCCGGTCTAAGAAAAACGAACATTCGTAAATAAATATGTACATCTAGTTTTACAGCGAAAATACGCCGCCGATCTCGGCACCGACGCCAGTGCGAAGCAGGATCAGCACGAAATGCCGCCAAAAGCGATGATTTTAAGTAGAAGAAAAGCGAATAAATGAGGGATAAAAATTAAAAACTTAAGCTAATGGCGGCTATTTTTGTCGCCGAAATGAACCGATATAATGTGACCGTCATCAACAATAACTCCCCTTAACAACTGGATCCAAGATGCTCTCTTCTCGCGCTCGTCGCGCTTTTCCGCTGTATATTTGCTGCTTAACGACTTTCACCAGTGTTTCAGCCCTTGCCGACAATACGCTTTTCACCGCGATGGACGATCCGGCCACCGCCAAGAAACCGTTCGAAGGCAACGTGCAGGCGGGCTACAACGCCCAGTCAGGCAACTCGCAGAGCTCCACCCTGTTGGCCAACACCAACATGACCTGGTTCAACAGCGACGCGGCGTACAGCCTGTGGGGGGCGGCCAACAACACCACCTCCTCCAACGTGCGCTCGTCCGAAAAATACCAGGCCGGTGGCCGTACGCGCTATAACCTGACCGATCGCAACTACCTGTTCGGTCAGGCCAGCTGGCTGAGTGACCGTTTCAACGGTTACGATTCACGCTCCACGCTGACCGGCGGCTACGGCCGTCAACTCCTTAACGGGCCGCTCAGTGACCTGCGGGTGGAATTCGGTCCCGGCGTGCGCCATGACGAATACCATGGCGGCGGCCGCTCGACCAAGGGGCTGGCCTATGGTGCGGCCAACTATTCCTATCAGTTGACCGACAACACCAAGTTCATTCAGGGCGTTTCCGCGCTGGCGAACGAAGAAACCACGCTGAACTCGGAAAGCGCGTTGAACGTGGCGATCAACGATCGCTTCTCATTGCGCGTTGCTTACACCGTGACCTACAACAGCAAACCGCCGGCCTCAGCGCCGAAGAACACAGATACCACCACCTCGGTCACGCTGGTCTACGGCCTGTAATCTCCCCCCATTATTTCTCGAAGCCCATCATCGATGGGCTTTTTTTATGCCGCCCCCTCCCTCTTTTGCACAATCTGCTAAAAATATTCACCTCACCCATTGACGACTTTAGCAAATAGCTTAATACTGTATGTATATACAGTAATTATCATACAGACCAGGAGCATGATGGATATCGATAGCAAGCTGTCTCACATTGATGCCTCCGGCTCCCGAGATTCTGTAAACGAAGCGAGCATAATGCTATGGAGAAAATAACCTCATTCATCACCTACGCCATGGCGCTGTTTCTCGCCTGGCTCGGCAAGCTGTCTCCGCAGGACATTGCCTTTTTAGTCGGTGCGGCGGTAGGCATCGGCACGTTTCTGGTGAACTGGTACTACCGACGTAAAAGCCTGCAGATCTTGAAGGCCATTGAGCGCAATGCGACATCGCGGAGGAAAATTTACGATGAGTGCAACCGTTAAGCGCTGCAGCGTCGCCGCCGTTTTGGCCATCGCCGTGCTGTTGCCGTCATTTGGCGAGCTGCAAACCTCAGAAGCCGGCCTCAGGCTGATCGCCGATCTCGAAGGTTGCCGCCTGTCGCCGTACCAGTGCAGCGCCGGGGTGTGGACGCAGGGCATTGGGCACACCGCTGGCGTCATCCCTGGTAAAGCGATTGATGAACACAAAGCCGCGATGGATTTGGTCGACGATGTTCGCCGCACCGAGCGCGGCATGGCCGCCTGCCTGCCGGATACGCTCTCGCAACAAACCTATGATGCGGCGATCGCCTTCGCCTTCAATGTGGGCGTCAGCGCAGCCTGCCACTCTACGCTGGTCGCGCTGCTGCAACAGCGCCAGTGGCGGCAGGCCTGCGATCAGCTGCCACGCTGGGTTTACGTAAACGGAAAGAAAAACAAAGGGCTGGAACAGCGACGCGCCATGGAACGCGCACTGTGCTTGCAGGGCATTGCCTCATGATGACGAGTTCGCTCGCCAAAGGTGATGCCACACCAATTTCACTTAATTTGTTCAAGGGGGTTCTTATGATGCACTGTCCACTATGCGGTCACGTGGCCCACACTCGCTCCAGCCGCTATCTGAGCGAGTCGACCAAAGAGCGTTACCATCAATGCCGCAACATCAATTGCAGCTGCACATTCGCCACGCACGAGTCCGTCGCGCGGGTGATCGTCAAACCTGGCGATGACATTATCCCGGCTCAGCCTCACCCGCCGGAGAGTCAGCAGAAACACAGCGCCGCAGCGCTGTAATGCTAAAAGCCTGCTGATGCAGGCTTTTTAATGTCGCTACAACGTGGCCAAATCTCGCAAATGCAACGCAGCCGGATTTTCAGATAAAAAAGGGGTTGGCATAGGCCAACCCCTGATAACTATTAACTTTTGGATGCAGCGTTAGTTAACGCGGTTCAGACGCTCTTTGATACGAGCAGCCTTACCAGTACGTTCACGCAGGTAGTACAGTTTAGCTTTACGAACGGCACCACGACGTTTAACAGTAATGCTGTCGATTACTGGGGAGTGAGTCTGGAATACGCGCTCAACACCTTCGCCGTTGGAAATCTTACGAACAGTGAATGCAGAGTGCAGACCGCGGTTACGGATAGCGATAACCACGCCCTCGAATGCCTGCAGACGTTTTTTGCTACCTTCAACGACCCATACCTTCACTTCCACGGAATCACCCGGACGGAATGCAGGTACGTCTTGTTTCATCTGCTCTTGTTCAAGTTGCTTAATAATGTTGCTCATAATATGTCTCTTACCCTAGGTAAACTGATATATCGGTCCCGTCTGATGTCAGACGTTTCCTTCATAGTCCTGTTGCCTGGCCTGATGTTCCCGTTGGAACTCAGCCAGCAACACCGCTTGCTCGTCAGTCAGAGCTAGGCTTTCTAGAAGTTCAGGTCTTCTAAGCCAGGTTCGGCCCAGCGACTGCTTTAAGCGCCAGCGACGTATCTCGGCATGGTTGCCCGACAGCAGAACCGGCGGTACCTCCATCCCTTCCAACACCTCGGGGCGGGTATAGTGCGGGCAGTCCAGCAATCCGTCGGCGAAGGAGTCTTCCTCCGCTGAGGCCTGATGGCCCAGCACACCCGGTATGAAACGGGCGACTGAATCAATCAGGGTCATCGCCGGCAGTTCCCCGCCGCTGAGAACGTAATCGCCGATTGACCATTCTTCGTCAATTTCGGTTTGGATTACGCGCTCGTCTATCCCTTCGTAACGGCCGCACACCAGAATCATCTTCTGATTGGCCGCCAGTTCGCACACGCCGGTTTGATCCAGCTTGCGCCCCTGAGGTGACAGATAAATCACCTTTGCTCCCTCGCCTGCCGCTGCTTTCGCCGCATGAATGGCTTCCCGTAAAGGTTGCACCATCATCAGCATTCCCGGGCCGCCGCCGTAAGGGCGATCGTCCACGGTACGATGCCGGTCGTAGGTGAAGTCGCGCGGACTCCAACACTGCACGCTCAGCAGGCCATTTTTTACTGCCCGGCCAGTCACCCCGTAATCGGTGATAGCGCGGAACATCTCAGGAAACAGGCTTACAATACCGATGAACACAAGCCAATCCCCTTACCGTTATTCCACTTGCTTCGACCGTTTGATCCGGGGGTCAAAAACCAGGATCCCAATCTGCCTCAATCACGCGAGCAGTGAGATCGACTTTCTTGATAACCTGCCCATGAAGAAACGGAATCAACCGCTCCTTCATGCCGAACGCATCTTTCAGGTTCGCTTTCACAACCATCACATCGTTCGAGCCGGTTTCCATCATATCGATGACTTTACCCAGCTCGTAGCCGGCGGTGGTGACTACCTGGCAGCCCATCAGGTCTTTCCAGTAGTAATCGTCACCCTCCAGCGGAGGAAGTTGCTCAGAATCCACCATAATCTCGCGATTGGTCAGCAGATTCGCCGCGTCCCGATCGTCAATGCCTTTGACTTTGATGATCAGATCCTGACTGTGGCGCTTCCAGTCTTCCAACTCGATATGCTGCCACTGACCCGCCTGCTGGATAAACCACGGCTGATAGTCAAAAATGCTTTCGGCGTTCTCGGTGGATGAAAACACTCTGAGCCAACCACGAATGCCGTAAGCGGACCCCATTTTACCGAGTACAATCGGCTGCTTAGGCGCTACCGGTTTGAGTTGCTTGCTCATTGCCACCACCGCGACAGATTAAGCTGCTTTCTTAGCGTCTTTGATCAGCGCGTGAACGCGATCAGAAACGGTTGCACCCAGACCAACCCAGTGCTCGATGCGGTCCAGGTCCAGACGCAGTGCTTCAGCCTGACCGGAAGCGATCGGGTTGAAGAAGCCTACGCGCTCGATGAAACGACCATCACGAGCGTTGCGGCTGTCGGTCACTACTACTTGATAGAACGGACGCTTTTTAGCGCCGCCACGTGCCAAACGAATTGTTACCATAACATCCTCTTTAGTTAATAAAACAGCCGGGCCCCATTGAGGGACGGGGCCCGGTTGCAATATAAAAAGCCCGAAAATTTTACTCATTTTGGCGCAAAAAGCAATCTAAAGCGTCGATCGCAGGGGACAACTTTTGCAGCCTGTCAAATTTCGGGCGGTTTTCACCGCGAACGGCGAATGCTGAAAGCGCCCGCACTCGGCGTGCGGAGGCCCGTCAGCGGCCTGGGAAGCCCGGCGGCATCATACCTTTCATGCCGCGCATCATCTTCGCCATACCGCCTTTTTTCATCTTCTTCATCATACGCTGCATTTCGTCGAACTGCTTCAGCAAGCGGTTGACGTCCTGCACCTGCATGCCGGCCCCCATCGCGATGCGGCGCTTGCGCGAGCCCTTGATGATTTCCGGTTTGGCGCGCTCTTTCAGCGTCATCGAGTTGATGATCGCCTCCATGCGCACCAGCACTTTGTCGTCCATCTGCGACTTGACGTTGTCCGGCAGTTGGCCGGCGCCCGGCAGCTTGCTCAGCATATTGGCCATGCCGCCCATGTTGCGCATCTGCTTGAGCTGCTCCAGGAAGTCGGTCAGATCGAAACCGTCGCCCTTCTTCAGCTTGTTGGCCAGCTTCTCTGCCTGCTCGCGGTCGACCTTGCTTTCGATATCTTCGATCAGCGACAGCACGTCGCCCATGCCCAGGATGCGCGATGCCACGCGATCCGGGTAAAACGGCTCCAGCGCTTCGGTCTTCTCGCCGACGCCGAGGAACTTGATCGGCTTGCCGGTGATATGGCGGATGGACAACGCGGCACCGCCGCGCGCATCGCCGTCGACCTTGGTCAGCACCACGCCGGTCAGCGGCAGCGCTTCGTTAAACGCCTTGGCGGTATTGGCGGCGTCCTGGCCGGTCATGGCGTCGACCACGAACAGGGTTTCCACCGGCTTGATCGCCGCGTGCACCTGTTTGATCTCGTCCATCATCGCTTCGTCAACGTGCAAGCGGCCGGCGGTATCGACAATAAGGACATCGTAGAACTTCAGCTTGGCCTGTTGCAGCGCGCGATTGACGATGTCGATCGGTTTTTCTTTGACGTCAGACGGGAAGAAGTCGATGCCGACGCCTTCCGCCAAGGTTTCCAGCTGTTTGATCGCCGCCGGGCGATAAACGTCCGCGGAAACCACCAACACTTTCTTCTTCTGTTTTTCTTTCAGGAACTTGCCGAGCTTACCGACGCTGGTCGTTTTACCGGCGCCCTGCAGACCCGCCATCAGCACCACCGCCGGCGGCTGGGCCGCCAGATTCAGCTCGGTGTTGACTTCGCCCATCGCGGCGATCAGCTCGCCCTTGACGATCTTGACGAACTCCTGCCCCGGCGTCAGGCTTTTGTTGACTTCATGGCCAACCGCGCTCTCTTTGACGCGGTTGATGAAGTCGCGCACCACCGGTAGCGCAACGTCCGCTTCCAGCAATGCCATACGCACTTCACGCAGGGTTTCCTTGATATTCTCTTCGGTCAGCCGCCCGCGGCCGCTGATATTGCGCAACGTGCGCGACAATCGATCGGTTAAATTTTCAAACATCGTCTCATGCTCAACGTGTAATGACAGGCCGCTCCGGCGACACAATTGCGCCGATGATAACACGAAGCGCGCAGGATCTCTGCCTCAGCGTTGGAGATAGGTTGGAGTGAAACGCGCGCAACGCTATACTGACACTCCAATTAACCACGCCGAAGCAAAATTAAACGTTATGCCAGTTTTCTCCATTGTGGCTTTGATGGCCTACCTGCTCAGCCTTGGACTGATCATTCCCAGCTTGTTGCGGAAGAACAGCGCATACCGTCGGCTCGCCCTCGTCTCGGCGGTGGTGGCGTTGATTTGCCACGCCATCGCGCTGCAGCAGCGCATCTTTGACGTCAGCACCGGGCAGAATCTCAGCCTGCTGAACATTGGTTCTATCGTCAGCCTGATCATCTGTTCGGTGATGACCTTCGTCGCTTCACGCGATCGCGGCTGGTTCCTGCTGCCAATCGTCTACAGCTTCGCTATGATCAATCTGGCCTTCGCCAGCTTCATGCCCGGCGAGTTCATCACTCACCTGGAAGCCAGCCCGGAATTGATGGTGCATATCGGCCTGGCGCTGTTCTCTTACGCCACCCTTATCATCGCCGCGCTCTACGCCTTACAGCTCGCCTGGCTCGACTACCTGTTGAAAAACAAAAAGCTGACCTTCAGCGCCGACATGCCGCCGCTGATGAGCATCGAGCGCAAGATGTTCCATATCACCCAGATCGGCGTGGTGCTGCTGACGCTCACCCTGTGCACCGGCCTGCTGTACATGGATAATCTGTTCAGCAAAGAGAACGTGCATAAAGCCGTGTTGTCGATCATGGCCTGGTTCGTGTATATCGTGTTGCTGTGGGGCCATTACCATGAAGGCTGGCGCGGCCGCCGCGTCGTCTGGTTCAGCTTCGCCGGCGCCTTCCTGCTGACGCTCGCCTACTTCGGCAGCCGTCTGATTCAACAGGTGATGGTGCGCTGAGCCAGCCCGGTTCAACTTTCCCTCTCTATAAGGAATACTGCATTGGAGCATGTGTCGACGGGGACCCTCATCATTATCCTGGTGATCATGATCGTGGTCTCCGCTTACTTCTCCGCCTCCGAAACCGGCATGATGACGCTCAACCGTTATCGCCTGCGCCACCTGTCCAAGCAGGGTAACCGTTCGGCGCGCCGGGTGGAGAAGCTGCTGCAAAAACCGGATCGGCTGATCGGCCTGGTGCTGATCGGCAACAACCTGGTCAACATCCTCGCCTCGGCGCTGGCGACCATCGTCGGCATGCGGCTGTATGGCGATCTCGGCGTGGCGATTGCGACCGGCGTGCTGACCTTCGCCGTGCTGCTGTTCGCTGAAGTGCTGCCGAAAACCTTCGCCGCGCTCTATCCGGAACGCATCGCCTTCCCCAGCAGCGTCCTGCTGGCCCCGTTGCAAAAGGTGATGTTCCCGCTGGTCTGGCTGCTCAACGGCATCACCAGCCTGACCTTGCGCCTGTTCGGTATCCGCACCAACGTGCGCATCAGCGACGCCGTCAGCAAGGATGAGCTGCGCACCATCGTGCGTGAATCCCAGTCGCAGATCTCCCGCCGCAATCAGGACATGCTGATCTCGGTGCTGGACCTGGAAAAGGTGACGGTCAACGACATCATGGTGCCGCGCACCGAGATCGTCGGCATCGACGTCAACGACGACTGGAAGTCGATCATGCGCCAGCTGACCCACTCGCCGCACGGCCGCATCGTGCTGTATCGCAGCTCGCTGGACGACGCGATCGGCATGCTGCGCGTGCGCGAAGCCTATCGCCTGATGACCGAGAAAAAAGAGTTCAACAAAGAGAACCTGCTACGCGCCGCCGATGAGATCTACTTCGTACCGGAAGGCACGCCGCTCAACGTGCAGCTGGTGAAATTCCAGCGCAACAAAGAGAAGGTCGGCATCGTGGTCGACGAGTACGGCGACATTCAGGGCCTGGTTACGGTGGAAGACATCCTCGAGGAGATCGTCGGCGACTTCACCACCTCGATGTCGCCGACGCTGGCGGAAGAAGTCACGCCGCAGAGCGACGGCTCGGTCTTGATCGACGGTACCGCCAACGTGCGGGAGCTGAACAAGGCCTTTAACTGGACTTTACCCGCCAATGAAGCTCGCACCGTCAACGGCATGCTGCTGGAAGAACTGGAAGAGATACCCGAAATCGGCACCCGGGTGCGTATCGGCCATTACGATATCGACATTCTCGACGTGCAGGGCAATATGATCAAACAGGTGCGGGTCACGCCGATCACCTCGCTGCAGTCCAGCATCGGCCATCACTAACCCTCCGCCAGAACGTAAAAAAGACGCGAAATCGCGTCTTTTTTGTCTCTGCGGGAAACGTACGGTTAGATATGCAGCTCCTGCAGCTTCTCTTTCGGCAGCGCCAGTTCGTCGTTGTGGTTCACCACCACGCCGTTATCCAGAATGTGCTTGGCGATTTCCTGCGCTTCTTCCAGCGAGTGCATGTGGTAGGTACCACACTGGTACTCGTTCAGCTCAGGGATCTTGCGCTGGTCGGTCACTTTCAGCACGTCTGCCATCGCCGCTTTCCAGGCATCGGCAACGCGCTGCTCTTCCGGCACGCCGATCAGGCTCATGTAGAAACCGGTGCGACAGCCCATTGGGGAGATGTCGATAATCTCCACGCCCTGGCCGTTCAGGTGGTCGCGCATAAAGCCGGCGAACAGGTGTTCCAGCGTGTGAATGCCGCGTTCGGGCATCACTTCCAGGTTCGGGCGGCAAAAGCGCAGATCAAATACCGTGATGGTATCGCCATGAGGCGTTTTCATGGTTTTCGCAACGCGGACAGCCGGGGCTGCCATACGGGTATGATCGACGGTAAAGCTATCCAGCAATGGCATTTCGCTACCTCCTCGTAAAAGAGCATTTATTTCGAAACTTTTTTTCCTAACCGGGAAACCTTTTCCAACCCTGCGAGTCTGAGTATGTGAAAGACGCGCATTTGTTATCATCATCCCTGTCATCAGAGATGCATATTTGGCCACATTGATGTGGCCTTTTTCTTTTTCAGCTTCCGCCGTTTTGCTTCAGGAACGCTTCAAAGCTTAGCGTATCATTGGCTTCTATGTCGCGTTGACGCTGCCAAGAGGCTTCCCGCTCTTTATCCAGCTCGGCTTCGTTCAGGATTTCCAACGGTTCTTCCAGCAATGTCTGGCGATACTGCTCCGCCAGCTGCAGACCGACGCGTCCGGTGCCTTCCGCCTTCATCGCCTTGAGAATGCGCGCGGAGAAAGTCAGCTCAGGATCGTCAAACGCGGCGACCAGCTCATCGCACACCTGCTGGTATTGACGGTTGCCGGCTTCGCCGTCCAACACTTCTGCTACCCGACGGAGATCGGCGAACAGCGCCTTGCCCACTTTTTCCAGCGGTTCATGGCTGGCGCCACAGCCGATGCCGATGGTCTGACCCGGTTTGCGCCCTTCCAGAATCACCCGGTTCCAGTTCTTGCGCGTGCACAGCAGTTCATCGCTGCTCATCTCCGGCGCATCGGCCAGCGCGCACCACACCAGGAACAGATCCAGGAAACGCGCCTGCACCGCATCCACGCCGATCGGCGAGAACGGGTTGATATCCAACGAACGCACTTCAATGTATTCGATACCGCCGCGCAGCAGCGCGTCCGACGGCGTCTCGCCGCTTTGGGTCACGCGCTTCGGCCGGATCGGCGCATACAGCTCGTTCTCGATTTGCAGCACGTTGCTGTTCAACTGCAGGTAGCGATCGCCCTCTTTCACGCCCAGCTTGGCGAACTCTTCGGAAGGCGTAACGATCGCCCGCTTCAAACCGGCCACATAGCTGTGCAGATCGTTGAAGGTGATGCCCAGATTACTTTGCGACTTGTTGGTATAACCCAGGTCGCTCAGACGCAGCGAGGTGGCGTACGGCAGGTAGCACATCCCCTGCTCGGTGCGTTCGAACGGCAGAGTGGTCTCGCGTCCTTTGAGGAACGAAGAACAAATGGCCGGCGATGCACCGAACAGATACGGGATCACCCAACCGAAACGGTAGTAGTTGCGGATCAGACGGAAATACCCCGCCGAGATCTGCTCTTTACCGCTTTCTGCGTCCTGCACGCCAGCCCAGGCCTGCCAAAACTCCAGCGGCAGCGAGAAGTTGTAGTGCACGCCGGAAATGGTCTGCATCAGCGCGCCATAGCGATTCTTCAACCCTTCGCGGTACAGCGTCTTCATGCGGCCGATGTTCGAAGAACCGAACTGCGCCAGCTCAATATCCTGCTCGGCTTCGATAAAGCACGGCATGCTGAGCGGCCACATGCGCTCATCGCCAATGTTGCGCGCCACGTAGCGATGAATATCGCGCAGGAACGTCAGCAGGTGATCGATATTGTCATCAACCGGCGTAATGAACTCTAACAGCGCCTCGGCGAAATCCGTGGTGATCCAGTGATGCGTCAATGCCGCCCCCAGCTTTTCCGGATGCCCGGTAGTCGCCAAGGTGCCGTTCGGCGTGACTCGCAGCGTTTCACGCTCGATGCCGCGACGAATGCCTTTTAATGCCTGAGGATGGGCTTCCAACCAAGAAAGCGCCTGTGATACGTCCGGGATCAAATTGACCTCCCGCTTCTAAAAACAATAACTCGTAAGCATACTGAATCCGCACCCGAGAGAATATTGAGTTATATTCACTTGGTTACTGCCACCAGGCGATGCCCTGTACCGTTATCATAGCCAAAACGATGTAACGCAGCGCCTTTCCGATACACAGAAACAGCGCGACAGAGCCCCAGGGCATGCGCAGCCAACCTGCCAACACGCACAACAAATCGCCCACCACCGGCACCCAGCTGAGCAACAGCGCAGCCGGGCCGAAGCGTTGCAGCCACCCGAGCGCCGTTGCCAGCCCCCGCTGTGGTTTCAACGCCGGTAACAGGCGCCCGATAATGACATTGGTCAAGCCGCCCAGCGTGTTGCCCAGGGTCGCGGCCAGCACCAGCAATTCCGGCGAGACGCGACTCTGGGTCAGCAAAGCGACCAGAACGATTTCTGAATTTCCCGGCAGCAGCGTCGCACTGAGGAAGCTGCTGCCAAATAACGATATTACGGCTAGCGTACTACTCACAGCGTGCGAACGTCTACCACGTCCATACCGGCGCTTTTTGCCGCCTGAATGCCGAACTCGGCGTCTTCAAACACCACGCACTTTTCCGGCGGCACGCCGATAAGTTCGGCGCAACGCAGGAAGGTGTCCGGCTCCGGTTTATGGCGCTGTACGTCGTCCGCACCGACGATCGCGTCGAAGCAGTTGAACAGGCCGAGATGACGCAGCAGCATTTCCGCCATGCGGTGCTCGCTGCCGGTACCGACCGCCATCGGACGGCGACCGTGATAGGATTTTACCACCTCGATCAATGGCAATGGACGCACGCTGTCCAACAGCATCGCCTCCACCGCGCGGGTTTTCTCCGCGGCCAAGTGATGGGGATCGAGATCGGCCTGGTGGCTGGCGATAATCGCCTGAGCGATGCGCCAGGTCGGTGAACCGCTCAGCGCCACCATAGCCGCTTCATCAAACGTCATGCCATAACGTGACAGCACTTCACTCCACGCTTTGCGGTGCGTTGGCTCGGTGTCCAGAATCGTGCCGTCCATGTCGAAAATAAGACCCTGATAGCGGTCGTACATCGTTACTCCATGATCGTTGAGGAAAGAAAACTACTTTAGCGTAAAGCCGTTGGGTTGTCGCTGACTGCGTCATAGCGGAATGTGCTGTGATCGATCGGGTACAAAGCAGGAAAGGGGGAAGAGAGAATGGCTAAATGCTGAAAAGCGAAAAACCCGCCAGGGCGGGTTTCTCTTAGATGGTGTATCCGGGAGGATGATTCGGCGCCAACGCCTCACCCTGCGGGCCGTTGCTAAAGCAACGTTATCCTCCCCAAGGACACTTTCTTTTTACCACCCGCATGACGATTTCTCTTCGCGATACGGGAGGTTAAACATGGTGCATCCGGGAGGATTCGAACCTCCGACCGCTCGGTTCGTAGCCGAGTACTCTATCCAGCTGAGCTACGGATGCATGACTGTTTTTGCCGCTTGTCTGTTTCACGAATAACAGAAAAGCAAAAACCCGCTAAGGCGGGCTTCTTTTAGATGGTGCATCCGGGAGGATTCGAACCTCCGACCGCTCGGTTCGTAGCCGAGTACTCTATCCAGCTGAGCTACGGATGCATTTACTATTTTTACCGCGTGCCGGCTTTGCTAATAAAGCCAGGCTTTAAGAATGGTGCATCCGGGAGGATTCGAACCTCCGACCGCTCGGTTCGTAGCCGAGTACTCTATCCAGCTGAGCTACGGATGCACAGGAATTCTTTTTTGATACCGTATGGTACGTTGTTACTACCCCACCATACTGCAAAATATGGTGCATCCGGGAGGATTCGAACCTCCGACCGCTCGGTTCGTAGCCGAGTACTCTATCCAGCTGAGCTACGGATGCAAATGGCGGTGAGGCGGGGATTCGAACCCCGGATGCAGCTTTTGACCGCATACTCCCTTAGCAGGGGAGCGCCTTCAGCCTCTCGGCCACCTCACCATACGCTTCTTTCGAATTGTGCCTAACTTGCTTTGGAGAAGCTCATCGGCACTGCGTGGCGCACATATTACTTTCTCCGACTTTTAAGTCAAACAATTTTTCCCAACTCATGCGCGTTTGCACAATTCGCACCCAACATGGGCGATTTCACGGCAAAAAGGGCGTTTAATCAACAGGCAACCGCAACGTCTGCAGCAATAAAGCAGGAAACTCACCGGGAAAATAATCACGAAAAAGAGAGGGGAGAACGAAAGAAGTGGGTAAAACGATGCAGTAGCGTCTCGTCTGGCAACGAGACGCTGCTTCGGAATCAGTAAGTCGTCTGCTGAGACTTCTCTGCCTGAATGCGCTGATAGATTTCTTCACGGTGAACTGAAACCTCTTTGGGGGCGTTCACACCAATACGCACCTGGTTGCCTTTTACCCCTAGCACAGTGACCGTAACCTCATCGCCAATCATGAGGGTTTCACCAACTCGACGAGTCAGAATTAACATTCTTTGCTCCTTGAAAGATTAAAAGAGTCGGGTCTCTCAGTTTCCCCGTCATTATCCATCATATGTGGTGAAAACGTAAGCCGCGCAATCCACAATAAGTGTAAGCAGACTTGGTCCCACCTCAGATAATGGTAAGTTTAGCCGACCAGAAAAACTTTGTTCCCGCAATTGTAACTAAATTGTGTTAGCACAGTATGAAAACGCCATAATCAACAAAGTATTATGGCGTTTGTCCGTGCTATTTATTTATGTTCACAGCTTTGAGGCCACCCAGGCTTCTACGCTGTTTAACGCCGCTGGCAGAGCGTTGATATCCGTCCCCCCCGCCATCGCCATATCCGGGCGACCACCGCCCTTGCCGCCGACCTGCTGCGCCACGTTGCCGATCAACTCGCCGGCTTTCACGCGGTCAGTCAGATCCTTGGTCACGCCCGCGACCAGGCTGACTTTGTCATCAGCCGTCGTCGCCAACACGATAATGGCCGAACCCAATTGATTTTTCAGGTCATCCACCATGGTGCGCAGCATTTTGGCTTCGACATTGTCCAACTGGCTGACCAACAGCTTCACGCCGTTAACCAGTTTCGCCTGGCTGGACAGCGACGCGCTTTCCTGCGCCGCCTGCTGATCTTTCAGTTGCTGCAGTTCTTTTTCCAGCGCGCGGGTGCGATCGAGCACCGAGCGCACTTTATCGGTCAGGTTGTTGCTGTCACCCTTCACCAACTGCGCAACGTCTTGCAACAAATCGCTTTGCTGGTGCAGCGTGGCGATAGCGCCTGCGCCGGTCACCGCTTCAATACGGCGGATGCCCGCCGCGGTGCCCGACTCGCTCAGAATGCGGAACAGGCCGATATCGCCGGTGCGGCTGGCGTGGGTGCCGCCGCACAGCTCGGTGGAGAAGTCGCCCATGGTCAGCACGCGCACGTTGTCGTCGTACTTCTCACCGAACAGCGCCATTGCGCCCTTCTCTTTGGCGTCTTCCAACGCCATCAGCTCAGTCTGCACCGGCAGGTTACGACGCACCTGCTGGTTCACCAGATCTTCCACCGCGCGGATTTGTTCCGGCTTCATCGCTTCGAAGTGCGAGAAGTCGAAACGCAGGTATTTGTCGTTAACCAGCGAGCCTTTCTGCGCAACGTGATCGCCCAGCGTTTGGCGCAGCGCGGCGTGCAGCAGGTGAGTCGCGGAGTGGTTCAGGCGGATGCTGTTGCGGCGCTCGGCGTCGATCTGCGCATCCACGCGATCGTTCAGCTTCAGCGAGCCCTGCGCCAGTTTGCCTTGGTGGCCGATAGCCTGACCGTATTTCTGGGTGTCATTAACCACAAACTCGGCGCCGGCGGCTTTCAGCACGCCTTTATCGCCGACCTGGCCGCCGGATTCACCGTAGAACGGCGTCTCGTCCAGCACCACCACCGCCTCTTCGCCGGCGTTGATCTGCTCGACCGGCTGGCCGTCACGGAACAGCGCGATCACCGTCGCCTGCTGCTCGTCGTGATCGTAGCCGCTGAACTGGCTGCTACCATCCACGCGGATCAGGCTGTTGTAGTCGGCGCCGAAGCCGCTGGATTCGCGCGCGCGGCGGCGCTGCGCTTCCATCGCTTCTTCAAAGCCCGCTTCGTCGACTTTCAGACCGCGCTCGCGGCAGACGTCAGCGGTCAGATCGACCGGGAAACCGTAGGTATCGTACAGACGGAAAGCGGTTTCGCCGTCCAGAGTATCGCCCTGCAGCTTGGCCAGTTCTTCGTCCAACAACGCCAGACCACGCTCCAGCGTGCGGGCAAACTGCTCCTCTTCGGTTTTCAGCACCTGCTCCACCAGCGATTGCTGGCGTTTCAGCTCGTCGGCCGCCGGGCCCATCACTTCGATCAGTGGCGCTACCAGCTTGTAGAAGAAGGTATCTTTCGCGCCCAGCATGTTGCCATGACGGATCGCGCGGCGAATGATACGACGCAGCACGTAGCCGCGGTTTTCGTTAGACGGGATCACGCCGTCAGACACCAGGAAGGCGCAGGAACGAATGTGGTCGGCGATAACGCGCAGGGATTTGTTATCCAGATCGGTCGCGCCGGTCACTTTCGCTACGGCGGCGATCAGGGTACGGAACAGGTCGATCTCATAGTTGGAGTTCACATGCTGCAACACCGCCGCGATGCGCTCCAGACCCATGCCGGTATCCACCGAAGGTTTCGGCAGCGGCAGCATGGTGCCGTCGGACTGACGGTTGAACTGCATGAAAACGATGTTCCAGATCTCGATGTAGCGGTCGCCGTCTTCTTCCGGGCTGCCCGGAGGGCCGCCCCAGATGTGATCGCCGTGATCGTAGAAAATCTCGGTGCACGGGCCGCATGGGCCGGTATCACCCATCTGCCAGAAGTTATCTGAAGCGAAAGGCGCGCCCTTGTTATCGCCGATGCGGATAATGCGCTCGGCCGGTACGCCGATTTGCTTCTGCCAGATGTCGAATGCTTCGTCATCGGTTTCATACACGGTGACCCACAGTCTCTCTTTCGGCAGGTTGAACCAGTTTTCACCGGTCAGCAGTTCCCACGCGTAGCTGATCGCGTCGTGCTTGAAGTAATCGCCGAAGCTGAAGTTACCCAGCATTTCAAAGAAGGTGTGGTGACGAGCGGTATAACCGACGTTTTCCAGGTCGTTATGCTTGCCGCCTGCGCGCACGCAGCGCTGCGAGGTGGTGGCGCGGGAATAGGCGCGTTTGTCGAGCCCCAGGAAAACATCCTTAAATTGGTTCATGCCGGCATTGGTAAACAGCAATGTCGGATCATTGTTAGGCACCAGGGAGCTGCTTGCTACAACCTGATGACCCTTACTATGAAAGAAATCGAGAAACGCTTGACGGATCTCAGCGGTGCTCTTGCTCATAATTTTCCTGGAAAGGCTAGAATAACGACACGTGAGCCGGTGGCGCGTCATCCCGACGATGACAACCAGCTCACGAACAAAAAGTGGGGATAAGATAAATTTTCTTCAGAGGGAAGTAAAACCCCGTGTGCGCTCATTGCGCAAAATCACGGTAAATTGACTGAATTTCTTCCTGGAAGAAGCCGCGATAGAGCAGATAACGCTGCACTTTGGCTTTCTCTTTCCAGTCGGTTGGCAACGCATCGCCAAATTTTCGCTGCGCCACCTGTTTCGCCTGTTCGCACCAGTCGATATCGCATTCCGCCAACGCGTCCTGCACCAGCGCTTTATCCACGCCCTTTTGCATCAGTTCGCTGCGGATGCGCTGCGCGCCATAACCCTTGCGGCTGCGGCTGCCGATGTAGCTGTGGGCGAAACGCTGATCGTCCAGCCAGTTGTGCTGGTAACAGTAGGCGATAACCTGATCGATCAGCGCAGGATCCACCGGCTCTTCGGCCACCGGCGGCGATGTCGGCGCTTGTGGCCCCTTACCGCCAAACCGGGCTTTCGCCACAAACGGCTGCGCCGCAAGTTTGCGGCGCAGTTCAGCTTCACTATGATCGCGTTGCGACAGCAGGCGCATGGCGCGGCTTAGCAAGTCATTCATCATTCAAGCCTGAATTCAGAGGATATGCGCCACATATACGGCGGCGCACATCTCAGCGATTAGAACTGCTCGCTGGTTTCCGCTTCGTCGTCTTCGAAGTCGTCACCGGAAGCAGCCACCAGCTCACCGCCGCTGTGCAGCAGCAGGTCGCGCAGCTTCTTGTCCAGCTCGGCGGCGATAGCCGGGTTTTCTTTCAGGAAGTTACAGGCGTTCGCCTTGCCCTGACCAATCTTCTCGCCGTTATAGCTGTACCAGGCGCCGGCTTTTTCGATCATCTTGTGCTTCACGCCCAGATCGACCAGTTCGCCGCGGCTGTTGATGCCTTCGCCGTACATGATTTGGAACTCAGCCTGTTTGAACGGCGCAGCGATTTTGTTCTTCACCACTTTCACGCGGGTTTCGCTGCCCACCACTTCGTCGCCTTCTTTGATGGCGCCGATACGACGGATATCCAGACGCACCGAAGCATAGAACTTCAGGGCGTTACCGCCGGTCGTGGTTTCCGGGTTGCCGAACATCACACCAATTTTCATACGGATCTGGTTGATGAAGATCAGCAGGGTATTGGCGTTTTTCAGGTTGCCGGCCAGTTTACGCATCGCCTGGCTCATCATGCGCGCCGCCAGGCCCATGTGCGAATCGCCGATTTCACCTTCGATTTCCGCCTTCGGCGTCAGCGCCGCCACGGAGTCGACGATGATGACATCAACCGCGCCGGAGCGGGTCAGCGCATCACAGATTTCCAGCGCCTGCTCGCCGGTATCCGGCTGGGAGCACAGCAGGTTGTCGATATCGACGCCCAGCTTTTTCGCATAGATAGGATCCAGCGCGTGTTCGGCGTCGATGAACGCACAGGTTTTGCCTTCGCGCTGCGCAGCGGCGATCACCTGCAGCGTCAAAGTGGTTTTACCGGACGATTCCGGGCCGTAGATTTCTACGATGCGGCCCATCGGCAGGCCGCCGGCGCCCAGGGCGATATCGAGTGACAGTGAGCCGGTGGAGATCGTTTCCACGTCCATGGAGCGGTCTTCACCCAGGCGCATGATGGAGCCTTTGCCGAACTGTTTCTCAATCTGGCCCAGTGCCGCAGCTAACGCCTTTTGCTTGTTCTCATCAATAGCCATTTTTGCTCCTTCGTTTCGCAATGCCGGTGTTACCCCACACTGCCACTGAATGTATGTTGTGCAGGAAATGTCACTAATTATACTGTATGGTCATACAGTATCAAGCCTAATTTACAAAAATTCGTCGATGGCGGTTTGCAGCGCGAAAATCGTCGCCTGCAGCCGCACCGCATCGCGGTCGCCCTCGAATTGCATCTTGCGCGAAAGCCCCCGGCCATCGCTGCTGGCAAAGCCGAACCACACGGTGCCGACCGGCTTTTCCACGCTGCCGCCGTCCGGGCCGGCGATGCCGCTCACCGACAGCGCCAGATCGGCCTGCGCCGCCCGCAGCGCCCCTATCGCCATCTCGCGCACCACCTCTTCGCTGACCGCGCCGTGCGCCATCAACGTCGCTTCGCTCACCCCCAGCAGATCATGTTTCGCCGCATTGCTGTAGGTGACGAAACCGCGATCGAAATAGGCGGAGCTGCCGGCGATATCGGTGATGGCCTTGGCGATGCCGCCGCCGGTGCAGGATTCCGCGCAGGTGATCCAGCGGCCCTGAGCCTTCAGTTTTTCCCCCGCCAGCACGCTGAGCCGGCGCAGTTGGTTTTCACTCATAACCCCTCCCTCGCGAATTCAGGTATATGCGCCCGATAGTAGCATTTATCAAGGCGACACGGCGGCCGGCGCGCAGAAATGCGCAGCGCCTCGCAGGAGGTGCGGTTTTAAGCGCCCGGCCAAGCTGCTAGTATCAAAAGAAGCGCCCCATTGAGCGGCGGCGCACCAGCACAAGGAACATCACGGAGGCGGCGCGCTGCGGCGGCGGCCTCAGGGCGCACCAGAAGAGATTAGGATGATAGCGTGAAAAAAACGTTGGGCGTATTCTTGCCGTTGTACACCACCACCCTGTTGCTGCTGTTGGGCTCAGGCCTGCTCACCACCTATGTCTCGCTGCGGCTGGCCTCCATCCACGTCAGCAGCGCGCTGATCGGCGCCATCATCGCCGCCAACTACATCGGGTTGGTGATCGGCGGCAAGGTTGGCCACTTTCTCATCGCCCGCGTCGGGCATATCCGCGCCTACGTGGCCTGCGCCGGCATCATCACCGCTGCGGTGCTGGGGCACGGTCTGACGGCGTTCATTCCCGCCTGGGTCGCGCTGCGTCTGGTGATCGGGCTGTGCATGATGTGCCAGTATATGGTGCTGGAAAGCTGGCTGAACGACCAGGCGGAATCCAACCAGCGCGGCATGGTGTTCGGCTTCTATATGGCGGCGACCTATCTCGGCATGTCGCTGGGTCAGATAGTGCTGATGCTGCAAAGCAACCTGGGCATCAGCACGCTGCTGGTGATCGCGCTGTGCTTCGCGCTTTGTCTGGTGCCCATCGCTCTCACCACCCGCACCAATGCGCGCCACATGTCGCCGGCCCCGATGGAGCTGCGTTACTTTGTCGGCGCCATTCCCAAGGTGCTGGCTACCACGCTGGTGATCGGCATGGTGGTGGGCTCGTTTTACGGCCTGGCGCCGGTCTACGCCAGCCTGCAATCCTTAACCACTCAGCAAACCGGCCTGTTCATGGCGCTGGCCATCTTCGCCGGGCTGGTGGCGCAGTTCCCGCTCAGTTGGCTGTCGGATCGCTATAATCGCCCGTTGCTGATGCGCCTCAACGCCATTTTTCTGATCGTGGCGGCGCTGCCGCTGGCGCTGCTGCCGCACATCGATTTCCCGCTGCTGCTGGCGGTCGGGTTCGTCGTCAGCATGTTGCAATTTACGCTCTACCCGTTGGCGGTGGCGCTGGCCAACGATCTGATCGAGCCGGAACGCCGCGTCTCGCTGGCCGCCTGTCTGCTGATGGCGTTCGGCGTCGGCGCCAGCATCGGGCCATTGGCGGTCGGCGCGCTGATCGAGCCGCTGGGCGGCAATATCCTGTACGCCTTTTTCGCCCTGTGCGGCGTGCTGCTGGCGGCCCTCAGCCGCACGGCGAAAGCGGAGGAACCGCAGTTGGCGCAGGACGCGCCGGTGCCGCACATTCCGCTGCCGGACAGCCTCACCAGCTCGCCGCTGTCGCCGGCGCTCAATCCGACCTTCGATGAACAGATCATTCACGACACCATGCCGCCGCCGGAAGCGGCGCCCGAGGTCGACGAGCCGCAGCCCGAAGCACAAGAGGCGGAGCCCTTGCCTCAGGGCGCCGATCCGGAAGAAGACACCGGCCTGAAAAAGGCGCACGCCATGCTGTAAACGGCGGCGTTACAGATCCTGGAAGGAGCCCAACAGAAAACCGCGTTCGGCGATCGCCGCTTTCAGCGTCGGCGCGGTCAACACATCCAGCTCGACGAGGCGCGGATGGCAGTATTGGCTCTGCAGGATCGTCGCGTCGAGGAACGCCGGGTGGCACATCATTTCCAATGATTCTGCGCCCTGCCCGTCGGCGCGCGCCAACCTTTGCAGGAACAACGTTTCGGAAATCGTCTCACCGTAGAATCCCGCGTCGAAAGCGTCAGTGCTATAGGGGGCATGCAGCGTGATGCCACGCCGTTTCGCCTCTTCGCGATCGAGACGCAGCGGCAGACCCTGCGCTTGCGCGAACGCCTCCACCAGCGGATAAATTTGCGGCTGCATATGCACATGGTGGTGGCTGTCGATATGCGTCGGCGGCCGGCCGAACAGCGTCACGAAGCGCGCGAACTGGCGCTGCAGCTCCTCGTGAATTTCGTCCAGCGGCAGCTCGCCGGCCTCGGCGCGGCGCCACAGCCATTTGCCCAGTTCGCCATGTTCGTTGACCAGCGAAGGCATGGCGCCCAGCGGCTTGCCATGGGTCAAAACGAAATGCAGCCCAATCGGCAACCCCGGATATTGCCGGCTGAGCGCTGCAGCATGCTGCGCGCCGCCGCCGTTCACCATCGCCGTGGTGGAGGAAACGACGCCATGCTGATACGCCTCGATGACGCCATAGTTCTGCCCTTTGCTCAGGCCGAAATCATCGGCATTCACGATCAGTAGTTTTTCCATAGAGGCTCCCGCGGGATGGATTTTTGGCAAGGGAAGGCCGACCGCTCGGCGCGGTATTCCCCCTCGTTAAGGTAAAATCAAATGATTAACCGACTGGCGCCCTGAAGCTCATCGGCATATCGGCGTTGATACTGATCGGGAGCGGCCCTAAAGAGGGCCGTAACACTTTTTTCGGTAGTTGCCTGGGGTCACGTCGGTGAGCCGCTTGAAGTTTTTAATGAACAAGCTGACGTCGCCATAGCCGGAATCGAAGGCGATGTCAGAGACCGAATAGTTGGTGACCTCCAGCTGCGTCTTGGCGAAGTTGATGCGGATCTCATTGATCACCTGCATCGGCGTCTTCTGGTAGTAGCGCCGCATCGCCCGGGTCAGGTACTCCTGGGTTTTCCCCGACAGCGCCACCATGTTCGCCAACGCCCTTTCGCCGAACATCGTCTTGTCATGCATGCCGGCCAGGGTGTTCTTCAGCCACTGCGGGATATCATCACCGCCGTCGTTTTCTTCTTTATAATGTCGGATGCGGCTGATCACGTAGAAGGTCAATGTTTCGAGAAATTCGGCGAAGTCATCCTCGCGAAACTGCGGCGAACTCACCACCGATTCGATATAGGCCAAAAACTCGCTTCTCAGGCTGTAGGCCTGCGAGGCGACAAAGCAACGCGGCAGCTGTTGCAAGTAATGTTCTTCAAAGAACGCTTTGCTGACCGCCACGTTGAAGATTTTCGTCGCGCCGAACTCGTAAAAGCTCTGGTGGTAGGAACCGATAGGGATAAAGACGAAATCCCCGCGTTCCAGCAGCACCCGCTTGCCGTTGATCTCCTGATAGCATTTGCCGCTCAGCACGATGGTGAACTCGTAATAGTCGTGCTGATGCAGCCCGGTGGCGCTTTCCACCTTGTTGTAGATGAACAGGTGAAAGTCTTTGCAGTTAAAGAAATCCTGCTCGCGAATCAGCTTCACGTCGTTGGCACTCAGCGAAATTCGGTTATCGGACACGGCGCCGGCCTCCCGTTAGTCAAATCCGTTGCGTCTGGCCGCCTCGGCAAACCAGTAACCGCTTTTTTTGATGGTGCGCCGCTGATCCGCCCGATCCAGCCGCACCAGCCCATAACGATTCTTGTAGGCATTCAGCCAGGACCAGCAATCGATAAAGGTCCACAGATGATAACCCTTGCACTGCGAGCCTTCCGCCAGCGCGCGGTGCAGCCACTTCAGGTGCTCGCGAATAAAGTCGATGCGGTAATCGTCCTCCACCCGCCCATCGGCGCCGATAAACGCTTCTTCGCCCTCGACGCCCATGCCGTTTTCCGAAATATAACAGGGCAGATTGCCGTAGTTCTCTTTCAGATCCATCAGGATGTCGTACAGCCCCTTCTCGTAGATCTCCCAGCCGCGGTGCGGATTGATTTTGCGGCCCGGCATTGCATAGTAACTGAACAAATCCTCCGGCGATGCGATCGGCCCCTCGGCGCGCCGTCCCTCTTTCGCCTGCACCCTGCGCGGCTGGTAATAGTTGACGCCAAGGATATCCACCACGCCGCCTTCGATCAGCTGCGCGTCCTGCGGTTCGCAGTAGGGCATCAGCCCATGCCGCTCCAGCAGGTGCAACAATGCGGCCGGGTAACGCCCTTTGGCGACCGGATCGAGGAAACTGCGATTGAGCAGCAGATCGGCGTCGTGTGCCGCCTGCCGATCCTCCGGCGCGTCGGAGCGCGGATAGGTTGGGCTCAGATTCAGAATGATGCCGATGCTCCCCGGCAGCCTCCGCGCTCTGAAACGCTGCACCGCCATGGCGTGCGCCAGTACGCTGTGATACGCCACGGTGACCGCCCGTTTGAAGTCCACCACGCAAGGGTAGTGCAGGTCATTCAGGTAACCGGCTTCCACCGGCACGATCGGCTCGTTGAAGGTGAACCAGTGGGTGACCCGATCGCCAAACAGGCCGAAACAGGTATCGGCGTAACGCGCATAGGCTTCGACCACCGCCCGGCTTTCCCAACCGCCGCGCTGTTGCATGCACAGCGGCATATCGAAGTGATAGAGATTGATAAACGGGGTGATGCCCTGCGCCAGCAGCTCGTCGATCATCGCGTTATAGAACGCCACCGCCTGCGGGTTCACTTCACCGTCGCCGTCCGGGATCAGCCGCGACCACGAGATCGACGTTCTAAAGGTATTGTGGCCCAGCGTTTTGAGCAGCCCGATATCGGTGCGGAAATGGTCGTAAAAGGTCGAGGCTTCGGTCGGGCCCACCCGCTCGTGAAAGCGCTCGGGCGCGATCTCGTACCAATAGTCGAAGATGTTGCGGCTCTTGCCGTCCCGCGCGGCCGCCCCTTCAGACTGTGGCGCGGAGGTGGCGCTGCCCCACCAGAACCCGTCGGCAAATTGATATTCCATACTCGCGTCCCTCGCGGGGCGGCCACACCGCCCCGTTCCACAGTTAGAATTTCAGCGCCTTGGCGATGTCTTCTTCGCTTTCCGTCGCCGCGTCGATCTGGCTCTGCGCCTTGTTGGAGATCGCCACGAAAGGCAGATAGATCACGGTGGCGACCGCCAGGTTGAACAGGCTCAGCAACATGGCCATGATGCTGCCGTTGGTGTTAAAGAACGCCCCCAGGCCGACCGGCATGGTCCAGGGCGCGATGTTGGTGATCGGCGGGATCAGCCCGGAGTAGTAGGCCAGGGAGGTGATAATGGTCAGCACCGGCTGCACCAGGATGAACGGAATGAACATCACCGGGTTCATGATCACCGGCAGGCCGAACAGTATCGGTTCGTTGATCTGGAAGATGCCGGATGGCGTCGCCAGTTTGGCGACCTGGCGGTAATCTTCGCGGCGCGAGGCGATGAAGATGGCGATGATCAAGCCCAGCGTCGAGCCGGTGCCGCCGAGGTAGATGTAGGAGTCGACGAACGGTTTCGCCCACATGTGGAACTCTTTTCCGGCGGCCACCGCCGCTTCAACCGAACCGTATTTGTTGTACAGCTCCACGTTTTCCAGCGCGAAAGGCGTCATGATGCCGCTGTCCAGGGCCGCCAGCGCCATGGAACCGTGCACCCCAAAGAACCACAGCAGCGAGGAGAACAGTACGTACACCCAGCCCACCACGCTGCCCATCTTGGCCAGCGGCGCCGAAATGCCGTCCATGATGATCTGGTGGAAGTTGGTGCCCCAGTGCGCCAGCGCGAACGCCACCAGCCCCATGATGGAGAGGATGATGAAACCGGGGATCAGCGCCGAGAAGGAACGCGACACCGAAGCCGGCACGCTGTCCGGCAGGCTAATCACCCAGTTGCGCCGCACGATGAAGGCAAACATCTCGGCCACCACCAGCCCAATCACCATACCGGAAATGATGTTGGCGCCGCCCAACCAGTTGGCTCCCACCGCATAGGCCTCGCCGACATTGAACGGTGTGACGGTCATAAAGGCCGCCACCGCCAGCAGCGCCGAAGCGAGCGGATCGACCTTTCGCTCTTCCGCCAACGCCATGCTGATAAAGAACGGCGTCATCAGGGACATGATCCCCAGCGTGCCGTTGTAAACGCTGCCGCCGATGCTCTTCAGACTATTTAGCGTCTCGATGGTAGAGGCATCCAATCTTACGCCCAGCGAATAGAAGAACGATCCTTCGCCGAAGCTCAGGAACACGTTGTTGATCAACACGAACATCGCCCCGGTCAAGGTCAGCGGCATCAGGCGGATAAAGCCATTCTTGATGGCGTTGACGTGGGGCTGCTTACCGATTTTTACGGCGAAAGGCAGGATAACCTTCTCGAGCGAGGCAATGAGGGTATTCACGGCGGCCTCCTGTTATTGATTGGCTTTCTTGATAGCGGCCACCGCGGCCTTCAGCACGCCCAGCCCATCGACCTTGCCGTACAGCAGCGGATCGATAACCTCAACGGGTTTATTGGGCAGCTGTTTTTGCACTTCCGGCAAGGTGTAGGCGATCTGCGGCCCCAGCAGGATCAGATCCGCCTCAACGCCTTTCTCCGCAGCCAGCGCTTCCGGATAGGCGGCGATGATCACCGGCACTTCATATTTCTCGGCCTGCGCCTTCATTTTTGATACCAACAGGGAAGTGGACATACCGGCAGAACAAAACAGATAGATTTTTTCTTTTCCATACCAAGCACCTCAGATAATCAAAAAAACCCCGTGTTATTTGTATGCCAGATGCAATCACGATTGCTTCACGCACATTCCTTATGAAAATTTCCGTCACGTTGCCCTGGTTACGGACAGTATACGGAGCATGAAAAACGGATCGGTAAGCCAGGAGGAGACATAACCGTCTCTCATTGACCTGACGGATTGACCCCCTTCACATTTCGCACAAAAAAATAGTGTGACCGGGCTCTCAAATAACCGATAAAAACTCGGAATATTCGTAATAAATATTCAAATAACAATTATAAACAGCAAGTTACAAACTCACCGAGAATTTAAGGGTTTATTTGCGCCTGAACAAACGAAAAGGGAATAAAAATAGTTCAAGCTTGATTCACCTACAGCCATCCGAACGCGATAGCCGGTGAAGAGGATTAGGTGGGCAGACGCAGCAACTCGATCACCGTGCTCAGCGCCACGGAATGATTCCTGCGGTTGGGGTAATAGAGGTAAAAACCGGTAAACGGCGCGCACCAGTCGGCCAACACCCGCCGCAGCCGCCCGCTCGCCAGGTGTTCTTCTACCTCTTGTTCGATGGCGAAAGCGATGCCGACGTGCGCCAGCGCCGCCTGCACCATCATCCTGCCGTCATCGAGTATCAACGGGCTGTTAACCGCCACGGAAAACCGCTGCTCGCCCTGCTGAAATGACCATTTGTAGCGCTCGCCCGAAGAGGCCTTGCGCCAACCGATGCAGCGGTGCTGCAACAAATCCTGCGGATGCGTCGGTTCGCCGTACCGTTGAAAATAGTCCGGCGTGGCGACGATGGCGAAACGCAGATCCGGCGTCAGACGCACCGCGCGCATATCGTTGTGCAGATCCTCGCCGAGCCTAATACCGGCGTCAAAGCCCTGTTCGACAATGTTGGCAAACCCCTCGTCCGCCACCACTTCCAGCGTAATGCCGGGGTACTCGCAGGCCAACCGCTCCAGATGCGGCACGATGGCAAGATCGATGGCCGAACGCGGCGCGTTGATGCGCACCAGGCCGCGCGGCCCTTCGCGAAACACATTCAGGCTCTCCAGCGCGGCGTCGATGCCGGTAAAAGCGGGCACCAGCTGTGCCAGCAGATGCTCACCGGCCTCCGTCGGCGAGACGTTGCGGGTGGTGCGGTTTAGCAGGCGAATGCCCACCTGCGCTTCCAATTCGCGCAGGGTGTGGGTCAGCGTCGGCGGCGTCACGCCCAACCGGGCGGCGGCGCGGCGGAAGCTGCGTTCACTGGCGATAGCCACGAAGGCCGCCAGGCCGGACAGTTCAGGTTTTTTCATGCTATTGATATAAATTATCTAATAGTGAGATGAATTTTTAGCGGATAGTTATCCGTCATCTAACAACATAGCATTGCGATCGACCCCATTACCAGGTATCGATACGATGATTAATGCTACAGCTCCAACTCATGAAACGCCGCGCCGTCTGGCGGACAAAGTTGTACTGGTGAGCGGCGGCGGCACCGGCATCGGCCGCGCCGCCGCGCTGGCCTATGCCCGCGAAGGCGCCAAAGTCGCGCTGGCCGGCCGACGCGCGGCGGAAATCGAAGCCACGGCGCGCGACATCGCGCTGGCCGGCGGCGACGCCCTGCCCATCGTGGCCGACGTCTCTCAGGAAGGCGATATCCGCCAACTGATCGCCACGGTGACCGCCCATTACGGCCGGCTCGACGTCGCCTTCAACAACGCCGGCATCATCGGCAACTTCGCCCCCATCACCGAGCAGACCAGCGAGGATTTTGACCGGGTTATCGCCATTAACCTCAGGGGCGTCTGGCTGGCGATGAAATATGAGATTGAAACCTTCCTGGCTCAGCGCTCGGGCGGCGTGATCATCAACACCTCCTCTTGGCTGACCCACGGCGCGCTGGCCGGCTCATCCAGCTACTCCGCCAGCAAGGGCGCGCTCGATGCGATGATCCGCGCGGTGGCGCTCGAATACAGCGGCCAGGGCATCCGCGTCAACAACATCAACCCCGGCATCATCGACACGCCGATGGCGCGCGGCAGCGTGGCCGACAGCGCGGCGTTCGCACCCTTTATCGCCCATACGCCCGCCGGCCGCCTGGGCGAATCGGAAGACATCGGCGATGTGGCGTTGTGGTTGGCGACGGACGAGGCCCGCTTCATCACCGGCCAAAGCCTGCTGGTGGACGGCGGTTACACCATCGCCGGCATGCGCTGAGGAGACGAGGCCATGAACTACGTTCGGCTTGGCGACAGCGGCCTGAAGGTGTCCCGCCTCTGCCTGGGCTGCATGACCTATGGCGATCCGGCCTGGCGCCCCTGGGTGCTGAAGGAAGATGAAGCGCGCCCCTTTATCCGCGAAGCGCTGGAAGCGGGCATCAATTTTTTCGATACCGCCAACATTTACTCCGGCGGAGAAAGCGAGCGCATTCTCGGCCGCGCCCTGAAGGCGTTCGCCCTCCGCGAAGACGTGGTGATCGCCACCAAGGCCTACTTTCCGATGGACGCGCAGCCGAACAGCCGAGGGCTGTCGCGCAAGCACCTGCTGCACAGCGTCGACGCCTCTTTGCAGCGGTTGGGGACGGATTACCTCGATCTGTTTGTGCTGCACCGCTTCGACACCGAAACGCCGATCGAAGAAACCGCCGATACCCTCGACGGCCTGGTGCGGGCGGGCAAGATCCGCTACCTCGGCGCCTCCTCGCTGCACGCCTGGCGCCTGATGAAAATGCTGGCCTTTCAACGTCAGCACCGCCTGGCGCCGTTTATTTCGCTGCAAAGCCAATACAACCTGGTGACGCGTGAAGATGAAGAGGAGCTGATCCCGCTGTGTCTGGAGGAGGGACTCAGCCTGACGCCCTGGTCGCCGCTGGCCCGCGGCGTGCTGGCCGGTTCCGGCAACGCCGGCACGCTGCGCGCCGCCACCGACGAACAGGCGCCCCGTTGGTACGGCGGCAGAAACGAAGTGGAACGCACCGTCGCGGCGGTAGCGGAGGTGGCGGCCACGCGCGGCGTTCCACCGGCGCAGATCGCGCTGGCCTGGCTGCTGGCCAAACCCGGCGTGGCGTCGCCGCTGGTGGGCATGTCCAAGCCGCACCATCTGCAGGATGCGCTGGCGGCGCTTAATCTCAGCTTATCGCCGCAAGACGTGGCCGCGCTGGAGGCGCCGATGGCGCACGCTGCCCGCCCCGATCGCTGGTAGCCCCTTTTCCGTCATTCCAGGAGAGAAGACATGTCATATGTGCTTACCGCGCGAGCAGCGTTGTTCACTCTCGCCGCCGCACTCCCCCTGACCACTCCGGCGCAGGCCGCCGCCAATACCCACTGCGCCGAAAGCAGCATGACGCTGCCGCCCGGCGCGCTTTATCCCAACGGCATCGCCCGCGCGGCGGACGGCACGCTGTATGTCGGCCTGATCACCAGCGGCAACGTGCTGCGCAAGCGGCCGGGTAAAGCGTGGGAAACCTTTTTCCCTGGCGCTGACACTGTGTTCGCCTCAAACGCGCTGCGGCTGGACGAACGGCGCGGGTTGCTGTGGGGCAATTCGCCGGACTTCCTTTCCGGCGCCAAATCGCGCGCCAACCGCATCTATGCGCTGAACGTCGCCGATGGCACGCTCAACCGCAGCTTGGCGCTGCCGACGGGGGAAATGGGCAACGATATAGTGCTCGGCACACACGGTACGGTGTACGTGACAGAAACCCGAGGCGGCGGCATCCTGCGCCTGCGGCCGGGCGAAGCGGCATTCAGTACGCTGTTTCAGGATGCGCGGTTGGCGGCCCCCAGCGGGTTGGGCGCCGCCGGGATCGTGCTGCTCGACGATCGGCTGATGGCTGTCGCCAATTTCGGCACCGGTAAGCTTTACACTCTCAGCTATCACGATCCAAAGCCGCAGCTGGCGGAAATGCAGCTGCCGCGTCTGATTGAAAACCCGGACGGGATGGGATTGGCGCCGGACGGCGCATTGATCGTGCTGGAGAACGGGATCCAGAGCGGCCAAGGGCGGATCCTGCGGATCGCGTTGCCAAAAGCGACCGGCATGCATCGGATTGAGGTCTTGCGCGAAGGCATGGAGTCGCCGGTCAACCTGACTATCACCCCACAAGGCTGCGCCTTCGTCAGCGAGTCGCGCATCCGCCACCGCCTGCTGCCCGGCCATGAAACCGAAGTGCCCGACAGCTTCCGCATCTATCAACTGCCCTTGCCTCTCACCGCCGCGCAATAACCTCTACGCCGCCTCAGCGGGCGGCGACACTTGCGTTGTTGCCCGCAGGCGAACGACAATCTCGCTTCGTTGCAAACCGGCCTTGCGCAGCGCTTCCCATTTTTACCTGTGACAGCCGATTGCCCGCTGGGCTAGTATAAGCGTCTGTGCAAACCTTGGGTTTGAACACGCCGTTTGGCGTTTTGATGACTTGATTTGCGCCGCCCGCCAAGCGCTGAATGGGGCGACGCCTGCTGAAACAATGTGATAGCGAATGACGACAATGAAAATCACAGTGACCTTTACATTCAATGGATTGGAAAAATAATCGCATGAATAGCACCGATAAACTCGATTCGCACACGCCGATGATGCAGCAGTACCTGCGCCTCAAGGCCCAGCATCCTGAAATCCTGCTGTTCTACCGCATGGGCGACTTCTACGAGCTATTTTACGACGACGCCAAGCGCGCTTCCCAACTGCTGGATATCTCGCTGACCAAACGCGGCGCCTCGGCGGGCGAACCGATCCCAATGGCCGGCGTGCCACACCACGCAGTGGAGAACTACCTGGCCAAGCTGGTGCAGCTCGGCGAGTCCGTCGCCATCTGCGAGCAGATCGGCGATCCGGCCACCAGCAAAGGGCCGGTCGAACGCAAAGTGGTGCGTATCGTCACCCCCGGCACCATCACCGACGAAGCGCTGCTGCAAGAACGCCAGGACAACCTGCTGGCGGCGATCTGGCAGGACGCGCGCGGCTTCGGCTACGCCACGCTGGACGTCAGCTCCGGCCGCTTCCGCGTCGCCGAGCCGCAGGATCTGGAAACCATGGCCGCCGAGCTGCAGCGCACCAATCCGGCCGAGCTGCTCTATCCGGAAACCTTCGAACACATGGCGCTGATCGAACAGCGCCACGGCCTGCGCCGCCGCCCGCTGTGGGAATTCGAGCTTGAGACCGCACGCCAACAGCTCAACCTGCAGTTCGGCACCCGCGACTTGACCGGCTTCGGCGTCGAACAGGCGCACCAGGCGCTACGCGCCGCCGGCTGTCTGCTGCAGTACGTCAAAGATACCCAACGCACTTCGCTGCCGCACATTCGCGGCATCACCATGGAACGCCAGCAGGACGGCATCATCATGGATGCCGCCACCCGCCGCAACCTGGAGCTGACGCAGAGCCTGTCTGGCGGCAGCGACAACACGCTGGCGGCGATCCTCGACCGTACGGTCACGCCGATGGGCAGCCGCATGCTGAAACGCTGGCTGCACATGCCGACCCGCGACATCAAGGTGCTGACCGCCCGCCAACAGGCGATCGGCGCATTGCAGGAACTGTTCGCGGATCTGCAGCCTTCGCTGCGTCAGGTAGGCGATCAGGAACGTATTTTGGCGCGTTTGGCGCTGCGCACCGCCCGGCCGCGCGATCTGGCGCGCATGCGCCATGCTTTCCAGCAACTGCCGGACATCCGCGCGCTGCTGCAGGATGTGAAAACGCCGCACGTGCAGCAGCTGCTGTCGCAGGTGGGCCAGTTTGACGAACTGCGCGAGCTGCTGGAACGCGCGGTCATTGAATCACCACCGGTGCTGGTGCGCGACGGCGGCGTGATCGCCCCCGGTTACAACAGCGAACTGGATGAGTGGCGGGCACTGGCCGACGGCGCCAGCGACTACCTCGATCGGCTGGAGATTCGCGAGCGTGAAAAGCTGGGTCTGGATACGCTCAAGGTCGGCTTCAACGGCGTACACGGCTATTACATTCAGGTCAGCCGCGGTCAAAGCCACCTGGTGCCGATCCACTATGTACGCCGTCAGACGCTGAAAAATGCCGAGCGCTACATCATCCCGGAACTGAAAGAGTACGAAGACAAAGTGCTCACCTCCAAGGGTAAGGCGCTGGCGATCGAGAAAAGCCTGTACGACGAGCTGTTCGATCTGCTGCTGCCGCACCTGGCGGAACTGCAACAAAGCGCCGCCGCGCTGGCCGAGCTGGACGTGCTGGCCAACCTGGCCGAGCGCGCCGATACCCTGAACTACGCTTGCCCGACCATGAGCGAGCAGCCGGGGATCCGCATTACCGAAGGCCGCCATCCGGTGGTGGAGCAGGTGCTGAGCGAGCCGTTTATCTCCAACCCGCTCACCCTGTCGCCGCAGCGCCGCATGTTGATCATAACCGGTCCGAACATGGGCGGTAAAAGCACCTATATGCGGCAAACGGCGCTGATCGTGCTGATGGCGCACATCGGCAGCTACGTGCCGGCCACCAAGGCCACCATCGGCCCGGTGGATCGCATCTTCACCCGCGTCGGCGCGGCGGACGATCTGGCTTCCGGCCGCTCCACCTTCATGGTGGAGATGACCGAAACCGCCAACATTCTGCACAACGCCACCGAGCACAGCCTGGTGTTGATGGATGAAATCGGCCGCGGCACCTCCACCTACGACGGCCTGTCGCTGGCCTGGGCCTGCGCCGAGAACCTGGCCAACCGCATCAAGGCGATGACGCTGTTCGCCACCCACTACTTCGAGCTGACGACCCTGCCGGAGAAGATGGAAGGCGTGGTCAACGTGCATCTGGATGCGCTTGAACACGGCGACACCATCGCCTTCATGCACAGCGTACAAGACGGTGCCGCCAGCAAAAGCTATGGCCTGGCGGTCGCCGCACTGGCCGGCGTGCCGCGCGACGTCATCAAACGCGCCCGTCAGAAACTGCGCGAGCTGGAGTCTATTTCCAGCCACACCGCATCGGGCAGCGTCGATGCCACCCAGATGACGCTGCTGCAGGAAGAGACCTCGCCGGCGGTAGAAGCCCTGGAGGCGCTTGATCCGGATTCCCTGTCGCCGCGACAGGCGCTGGAATGGATCTACCGGCTGAAAAATATGGTGTAGTCTGGCGCCAAACGCGGGCATAAAAAAACGGTGAGCATCATGCTCACCGTTTTTATTTGATGCGGTTCAACAACCGGTGTTATTCGCGGAACAGCGCCTCAATGCTCAGGCCCTGCATCTGCAAAATCTCACGCAGACGGCGCAGACCTTCTACCTGAATCTGACGGACGCGCTCGCGCGTCAGGCCAATCTCCCGGCCTACGTCTTCCAGCGTCGCCGCTTCATAGCCCAGCAGGCCGAAACGACGCGCCAACACTTCACGCTGTTTGGCGTTCAGTTCGAACAACCATTTGACGATGCTTTGCTTCATATCGTCATCTTGCGTGGTGTCTTCAGGCCCGTTGTCCTTCTCGTCGGCCAGAATGTCCAGCAGCGCTTTCTCCGAATCCCCGCCCAGCGGCGTATCCACCGAGGTGATGCGCTCATTCAGGCGCAGCATGCGGCTGACGTCATCCACCGGCTTGTCGAGTTGCTCGGCAATTTCTTCAGCGCTCGGTTCATGATCCAGCTTGTGGGAAAGCTCGCGCGCGGTGCGCAGATAGACATTCAGTTCTTTGACGATATGGATAGGCAAACGAATGGTACGGGTTTGGTTCATGATCGCCCGTTCAATCGTCTGACGGATCCACCAGGTTGCATAAGTGGAGAAGCGGAAGCCGCGTTCCGGGTCGAATTTTTCCACTGCGCGAATCAGACCGAGGTTACCCTCTTCGATCAGATCCAGCAGCGCCAGACCGCGGTTGCTGTAGCGGCGGGCGATTTTCACCACCAGCCGCAGGTTGCTTTCAATCATGCGGCGGCGGGACGGCACATCACCGCGCAGAGCACGCCGCGCAAAATAGACTTCTTCCTCTGCGGTCAGCAGAGGTGAATAACCGATCTCACCCAGATAGAGCTGCGTCGCATCCAATACGCGTTGCGTAACGCCTTGAAACAACAGCTCTTCTTCCGCTAAATCGTTCTCGCTGGTCTCTTCTTCTACCAGCGCTTTTTCATCAAACGACTCGGCCTCAGCTCCATTCTCGTCGAAATCCGCATCATCATGTAACTCGTTAACTTTCAGCGTATTTTGGCTCATATGCTGCTCCTACCCGTGATACCGCGAGCAGAATCTCAGCGTATTCTGCCCAATCTATCGCTGCGGAAGATAACGCAGCGGGTTTACGGATTTCCCCTTGTAACGAATTTCAAAATGCAAACGTACTGAACTGGTACCGGTGCTACCCATGGTGGCTATTTTTTGACCCGCCTTCACTTCTTGTTGTTCCCGGACCAGCATTGTGTCGTTATGAGCGTAGGCGCTCAGGTAATCATCATTATGTTTGATGATGATTAGATTACCGTAACCCCGTAAAGCGTTGCCTGCATACACTACGCGGCCATCGGCGGTAGCGAAGATAGGCTGCCCACGGGAACCGGCGATATCGACACCCTTATTCCCACCTTCTGATGAGGAAAAGTTATCAATAACCTTACCGTCAGTCGGCCATCTCCAGGTACTGACCGGAGCGCTGTTGCTGACGGTGCTGCTCACAGGTGGAGCGGCTTCCGGCGCGGTAACAGGCGCAGTCGCGGTCCCAACCGCTGCGGCACCTGCTGCAGGTAACATCTTACCTACATTCTGTTTACCCGAGTTTTCAGAATACGCGTTAGTTGATTGAGAATCAACCGTTGCCGTCTGGATCTGGGAGCTGGAAGGTGGCTTCGGAACACCGCCTTTGGTCGCATCTGTCGTCGCCAACATGCCGCCGCCGCCGTTGGCAGAACCATTACCAAGCTGAATGGTTTGGCCAACATTCAGGCTGTATGGCTCGGGAATATTGTTGCGCTGCGCCAGATCGCGGAAATCATTGCCGGTGATCCAGGCGATATAAAACAGCGTGTCGCCGCGCTTGACCGTATAAGTTTCGCCGCCGCTGTAGCTCCCTTTAGGGATGGCGTTATAACTGCGGTTATAGACAATGCGGCCCTCTGGGCTGGCCTGCTGCACTCCGCCATTATTATTGCCGGATGGAGCGGCACCGCCGCCCCCCACGCTGCTGATAGGAGCCGACGTCGAGGCCGTATTCGTACAACCCGCCAACCACAAACTTACCATCGTACACACCGCTACCCGGCGTAACGTAATCATTGGGCTTCCCGTGCTCATGCTTCCCCCATGACAGCAATATCAGTGATATATCCAAAATACCCTTTACATCGTAGCCGAGCTTTTGCCACTTCCCAGTTTCTGCGATGTAAAGGCGCCGCCGGCCGATCCCTGAACGCCAGGTCATCTCGCGCCGGAGCATCAAAACGCGCGCCAATGCTAACCACATTGGCGTTGCCGCACCATAAGACAACTACGTAGAAAGGCCAATTCTAGTGAAAATTAGCCTGATTGGAACGAGAAAACCTTATCCGGCCATGATGAAAGTGCAACAGATTTTGCAGACGGTCGAAAATTCAGACAATCGCTAGGCCAATTCGCCTTTCACCAACGGCACAAAGCGCACCGCCTCTACCGCATCGACAACGAAATCGTTGCCATGACGCTGAATGCGTTTGAGGGTTTGGGCCTGCTCGCCCACCGGCAACACCAAAATGCCGCCGTCGTCCAGCTGCTCCACCAGTGCCTGCGGGATCTCCGGCGGCGCGGCAGTGACGATGATCGCATCGAACGGGCCGCGCGACGCCCAACCCAGCCAGCCGTCGCCATGGCGGGTGGAAACATTGTGAAGATCGAGCTGTTTCAGGCGGCGCTTGGCCTGCCACTGCAGCCCCTTGATGCGTTCGACGGAACAAACGTGTTGCACCAGGTGCGCCAGGATAGCGGTTTGATAACCGGAACCAGTACCGATCTCCAGCACCCTTGAGGTAGGTTTCAGATTCAGCAGCTCGGTCATCCGCGCCACCATATAAGGCTGGGAAATGGTCTGACCGGAACCGATCGGCAATGCGGTGTTTTCGTAGGCCTTATGATCCAGCGCTTCATCGACAAAACGCTCGCGCGGCACCGCTTCGATCGCCCGCAGCAGCTTTTCGTCTCGGATCCCCTGCTGCCGCAGCTGCGTCAGCAATGTTTGCATGCGCTTATTCACCATTCCCCGCTAACCTCTGCCTTGGTTAACCATGTTTTCACGACTTCTTGCGCCGCGTAGGCGGTTAAATCCACCTGCAGCGGCGTTATCGCCACATAGCCTTGTTCCACCGCCGCAAAGTCGGTATCCGGCCCGGCATCAAATTTATCACCAGGCGGCCCGATCCAGTAGATATTTTGTCCGCGCGGATCCTGCTGGCAGAAGACCTTGTCGGCGGGATGGCGGCTGCCGCAGCGGGTAACGCGCAGGCCTTTGATCTCAGCCAGCGGCAGATCCGGCACGTTAATATTCAGAATTTTTCCGGTACGTAGCGGTTCGCGCTGCAGCGCGCGCAGGATGCGGCAGGTAATGGCGGCGGCGGTCGCGTAGTGCCGGTGGCCGTTCAGCGACACCGCCAAGGCAGGCAACCCCAGGTGCCGGCCCTCCATCGCCGCCGCGACGGTGCCGGAATAGATAACGTCATCGCCCAAATTCGGCCCGGCGTTAATGCCGGATACCACGATATCGGGTGCCGGGCGCATCAATGCGTTGACGCCAAGGTAAACGCAGTCGGTCGGCGTCCCTTGCAACACCGCAATATCCCCGTTGGCCAGCGTCTGCGTGCGCAACGGCGACTCCAGCGTTAAAGCATTGGAAGAGCCGCTGCGGTTACGATCCGGCGCCACGACCTGCACTTCGGCGAATTCCCGCAGCGCCGCCGCCAGCACCTGAATGCCCGGGGCGCTGACGCCGTCATCGTTACTCAGCAATATCCGCATCACTGTTATCCTGCTGCATGATCTCGCGAACCACGCTGGTAGCAAAGCTGCCCGCCGGCAGCCAGAAGCGCAGTTCCACGGTAACGTCATCCCACCAGTTCCACTGCAAATTTTGCGGCTGCAACAGCAGGGCCCGACGAGCGGGTTCAACACGCTCGCGCTTTAAAAGCGTAATCAATTCCGGCTGCTCCGCCAGGCATCGTTGTTCAAACGCCAACGCGTCGCCGACAGTGCCCGGTTCGCCGTCGCCCGGCAATGCCGCGGTGACAACCAGTTCACCGGCATCCAAACGCTGTTGAAGCGTCTCCAGCTCATCGGCTTTGGCGACGAACCAGCTGCCGCGCCCACTCAGCTGCAGGGCATCCCCTTCCAGCACGGTGCGCTGCAGCCCGTCAGCCAGGCGTTGGCTCGCGATCAGATTGAACAGCGCGCTGCGGCTGGCGGACAGGTAGAAGCTGCGCTTACTGCGCTCTTTGACACGAATTTCGTCGTTCGCCCAGCGGCACGCCATCACCAGGTTGTTGCCGCCGCGGCCGAAGCGTTGGCTGCCGAAATAGTTTGGCACGCCCTGCGCGGCGATGGCCTGCAGGCGACGTTCCACGTCCTGCCGATCGGAAATCTGGCGCAGCACCAGCGTAAAGTGGTTGCCCTTCAGATTGCCGATGCGCATTTTGCGCAGGTGGCGGGCGAACGAGAGCACCTCGCAGCCTTCCAGCGTAAATCGGGAGAAATCCGGCGTGTCCTTACCCGGCATATGCAGGCAGAACCACTGTTCGGTCACCGCGTGGCGATCCTTCAAACCGGCATAGCTGACAGAACGGGCGTGAATACCGGCGAAGCGCGCCAGATAGTCGGCCACGAACTGGGTATTGCAGCCGTTTTTACGGATATTTACCAGCACGTGCTCACCTTCACCGTCCGGCGCAAAGCCCAGATCTTCGACCACCACAAAATCTTCCGGATTGGCTTTCAACACCCCGGAACTCTGCGGCCGGCCATGCAGCCAGGTCAGATTCGCCATATCCATGCGGTTATTCCTTGATCAGCAAGGCGACCGCTTCGCAGGCGATGCCCTCGCCGCGCCCGGTGAAACCGAGCTGTTCGGTGGTGGTGGCCTTCACGTTGACGTCATCCATATGGCACTGCAGGTCTTCCGCCAGGAAGACGCGCATCTGCGGGATGTGCGGCGCCATTTTCGGCGCCTGAGCGATGATGGTGATATCGAGGTTACCGAGGCGGTAACCTTTGGCGCGGATGCGTTTCCAGGCTTCGCGCAGCAGCTCGCGGCTGTCGGCGCCTTTGAAGGCCGGATCGGTATCGGGGAACAGTTTGCCGATATCGCCCAGCGCCGCCGCCCCCAGCAGGGCGTCGGTGGCGGCATGCAGCGCGACGTCACCGTCGGAGTGGGCCAGCAAGCCTTTGTCGTAAGGGATGCGAACACCGCCGATCACCAACGGGCCTTCGCCGCCGAATTTATGTACATCAAAACCGTGACCGATACGCATGATGCGCTCCTTAATTGTCTAACTGGGTCAAATAGAACGCCGCCAGCGCCAAATCCTCCGGCCGCGTTACTTTAATGTTGTCCGCCCGGCCGGCGATCAGCTGCGGATGATAGCCGCAATGTTCCAGCGCCGAGGCTTCGTCGGTGACGTTCGCGCCTTCATCCAGCGCGCGCTGCAGGCACTGCTTGAGCAGCGGCAGCGGAAACAGCTGCGGCGTCAGCGCATGCCACAGATCCTGCCGTTCAACGGTGTGGGCGATGGTGTCGCGGCCGGGTTCGGCGCGCTTCATGGTGTCGCGCACCGGCGCGGCGAGAATGCCGCCCACCTTGCTGTGTGCGGTGATCGCCAGCAGGCGCTCGAGATCGTCGGCGTGCAGGCAGGGGCGCGCGGCGTCGTGCACCAACACCCAGTCCGCATCACCCGCCAGTTTCAACCCGGCCATCACCGAATCGGCGCGCTGTTTGCCGCCCTCGGTGACGGTCACCCGCGGATCCTGAGCGATGGGCAGCCGTTCGAACTGACGATCTTCCGGGCCGATCGCCACGATCACCCGTTCAATGCGCGGGTGGCGCAACAGGGCATGGATAGCGTGTTCGACGATGCTGTGCCGGCCGATGGTTAAATATTGCTTCGGGCATTCCGCCTGCATGCGGCTGCCGATACCGGCAGCGGGCAGGACGGCAATCACCGAGGGAAAGGTACCTGCGGAGTGATTCATGCGTTATTTTTGTGCGTTGTTTTGCGAAGAAGACGCCGCGTTGCGCCTGGATTGGTCAGGAACCAGACGATAGAAAGTCTCACCGGGCTTGATCATGCCCAGCTCATTACGCGCACGCTCTTCGATCGCTTCCTGTCCGCCGTTCAAATCATCGATTTCGGCAAACAGCTGATCGTTACGCGCTTTCAACTTGGCGTTGTTGCCCTGCTGGACCGCAACGTCTTCATTGACCCGCACGTAATCGTGAATACCATTTTTGCCCAGCCACAGTGAATACTGTAACCAACCGAGCAATGCCAGCAATAGCAGCGTAAGTTTTCCCATCTCCGCCCCCTGAAAAACCGACCAATCATCCCACAACTTCTCGTTGGACTCCACACTGAGAGCGGCATTTCAACGCCAAATTCAGAATACGGATGAAGGGTTCCCGTGTTTATCGCCTAATTCCACTGCGAAAGCGGCAAAAAACGCCCCTTTGGTTCGGCGCACGCGCCGCGTTTTCCAATGAGACACACTCTATCCTACCTCCATTATGCAGCAAGAATCACTGCATCACCGCTTCCTGACACATCGCTTACGCCACAGCAAAGCAAAAAGTGAATATTTAACACCATAGAGAGAATAATCGTCATACAGCGGTTGCACTTTCATTCATTGAGGCTTATTTTTATGCACTCATATTGCATAAATAATTCCAATATATAACCATTCATTATCGGGGATCGCGATGTTAAAACGTTTAGTTCTGATCGGCGCCTGCCTGGCCGCCACCTTCTCCATCGCTGCGTTGGCGGCTGAACCAACCTACGTCGTCGGCTCCGGCGGCACCTATCGGCCATTCGAATTTGAAAACAGCCAAAAGCAGCTGGAAGGCTTCGACATCGACATCATCAAGGCAGTGGCCAAGGCCGAAGGCTTCCAAATCAAACTGATCAATACGCCGTGGGAAGGGATCTTCGCCACGCTGAACTCCGGCGATCGCGATATCATCATTTCCGGCATTACCATCACCGATAAGCGCAAGCAGATGGTTGATTTCTCTGCGCCTTACTTCCCGGCTGAGCAGGCCATCGTGGTGCCGCAAGACTCGAAGGTGGACTCCATCGCCGCGCTGAAAGCGCTGAAGGTCGGCGTGGTGAACTCCAGCACCGGCGACATCGTGGTGTCCGACGTGCTGGGCAAGAACAGCACCGCCATCAAGCGCTTCGACAATACCCCGCTGATGCTGCAGGAGCTGTATGAAGACGGCATCGGCGCGGCGGTCGGCGACGTCGGCGTGGCCAAGTTCTATATCAAGACCCACCCTGAGAAAGCCTTCAAGCTGGTGCCCGACGCCAAGTTCGAGCGCCAGTATTTCGGCATCGCCGTCGCCAAAGGCAACGATGAGCTGCGCAACAAGATCAACGCCGGCCTGAAGAAAATCGTCGCCGACGGCACCTACGCCAAGATCTACCAAACCTGGTTCGACAGCAACGTACCGACGCTGCCGGCGGAATAATCCCCTGTCGCCGGCGCCCACCAGGCCGCCGGCGCACCACCGTTCAGCCTACCAAGAAGGAATACCCCTTGAACTTCCGCTGGGAGATCATCCAGGAATACGCGCCGCTGTTTATGGAAGGCGCCTGGATGACCATCAAATGCACCATTATCTGCGTGCTGCTGGGCACCACCTGGGGCTTGATCCTCGGGCTGGGCCGTTTGGCGCAGGCGCCGCACGGCATCTGGAAACCCATCCTGCATTACGGCGTTCAGTGGCCGGTACGCATCTACATCAGCGCCTTTCGCGGCACGCCACTGTTCGTGCAGATCATGGTGGTGCACTTCGCGCTGGTGCCGTTGTTCATCAATCCGCGCGACGGCCTGCTGGTCACCAGCGGTCTGATGAGCGTCGATTTCGCTCGCGCGCTGCGCGCCGACTACGGCGCCTTTCTCTCCTGCGTGGTGGCGATCACACTCAACGCCGGTGCCTATGTGTCGGAAATCTTCCGCGCCGGGATCCAGTCTATCGACCGTGGCCAGATGGAAGCCTCACGCTCGCTGGGCATGAGCTTTGGCAAGACCATGCGCCAGGTGATCCTGCCGCAGGCCTTCCGCCGCATGCTGCCACCGCTGGGCAACAACGCCATCGCCATCGTCAAGGATTCGTCGCTGGCCTCCGCCATCGGCCTGGCGGATCTGGCCTATGCCGCCCGTACCGTCTCCGGCGCCTACGCCACCTACTGGGAGCCCTATCTGACCATTTCGCTGGTCTATTGGGTCATCACCTTCCTGCTCTCGCTGCTGGTGCAGCATATGGAAAAGAGGTTCGGTAAAAGTGATTCGCGTACATAACCTGCAAAAACAGTTCGGCGAAAGCCACGTGCTGCGCGGCATTTCTTGCCAGATCGCCGCCAACGAAGTGGTGTGCGTCATCGGCCCTTCCGGCTCGGGCAAAAGCACCTTCCTGCGCTGCATCAATGCGCTGGAAACGCTCTCCGGCGGCGAGATCGAGGTCAACGGTTTCGCCGTCCACGATCAAAAAACCGACCTGAATAAGATGCGGGAAAGCGTGGGCATGGTGTTCCAGCGTTTCAATCTGTTCCCGCACATGACGGTGTTGGAAAATATCATCATGGCGCCAATGAGCGTGAAGAAACAGCCGCGCGCCGAAGCCATCGCGCAAGCAGAACAGCTGCTGCTCAAGGTCGGCCTGCTCGACAAGATCGACGCCTACCCCAACAGCCTGTCCGGCGGCCAGCAGCAGCGGGTAGCGATCGCCCGCGCGCTGGCGATGGAGCCGAAGATCATGCTGTTCGACGAGCCGACCTCCGCGCTCGATCCTGAGCTGGTGGGCGAAGTGTTGGCGGTGATGAAATCACTGGCCCACGAGGGCATGACCATGGTGGTGGTGACGCATGAGATGGGCTTTGCCCGCGAGGTGGCCGACCGGGTGCTGTTTATCGATCAGGGGATCATTCAGGAGGATGGTGCGCCGCAGCAGATCTTCAGCCAGCCGGCCAATCCGCGCACTCAGGCGTTTCTGAGCAAAGTTTTGTAACCTTCGACACGGCTTTGCAATCCTTCGGGCGCCGGCATCGGTGCCCGCTCTCTCACCACCCGGTCAGAAAGCTGAACACCAGCCAGAACAGGCACAGCACGATCGCGCCGGTCAGCAGCAGCGTCAGGATCAGACGGCCGCGCAACAGCATGCTGAGGGTGATGCCGATCAGCACCGACAGCGGCATCAGCGCCAGGAAGAACGGCCAGGTATAGAGCAGGAAAAACAGCGTGTTGGAACCGTAAACCAGAAACGGCAACGCGAACGCCAGCCAGTAGAAAACAAAGCCGCTGACGCCGCCCAGGAAAGAATAAGAAGGCTCCTCTCTCTCCTGTTTTGACTGCTTGGAGTCGATCAAGATAGGCGTGACATTTTGCATAGTGATCCCTGGTTATTCGGCTCGCTCTGCGGCGGCTTAGAGTAAAAAGCGCATGGCGAAAAACGCCACACGCTTTTTTTGAATTCAGGGTTTGATAATAGCCTGACCACGCAACACGTCTAACAATTGCGCAATCAAATTTGTTACCAATTGTTGGCCGTCGAGGTGGATTTCCGGCTGCTGCGGCGCCTCATAAACCGCGTCGATACCGGTGAAATTGCGCAGCTCGCCGGCACGCGCTTTTTTATACAACCCTTTCGGATCGCGCGCCTCGCAGATCGCCAACGGCGTGTCGACGAACACCTCGATAAAGCGATCGTCGCCGAGCATCTCGCGCACCATTTGCCGCTCGGCGCGGTGCGGCGAAATGAATGCGGTCAGCACCACCAGCCCGGCATCCACCATCAGCTTGGCCACTTCCCCCACCCGGCGGATGTTCTCGCGCCGATCCTCGTCGGAAAAACCGAGATCGCGGCACAGACCGTGGCGCACGTTATCGCCGTCCAGCAGATAGGTGCTGACGCCAAGCCCATGCAGCGCCTGCTCCAGCGCGCCGGCGACGGTGGATTTGCCCGAGCCGGACAGCCCGGTAAACCACAGCACCGCGCCGCGGTGGCCGTTGCGCGCTTCGCGATCCGCACGCGTCACCGCATGCGGATGCCAAACCACGTTCTCATCGTCCGGCCCGGTCGCCCTCAGTTCAGCGGCCACCTTATCGGCCACCGAGCAGATCGCGTGCGCCCCAATGCGGGAAGTGCTTGCGCACCAGCGCATTCAGCTCCAGCTCGAAGGCGCTGAATTCGCCGCGCGCCACCGAGGCATCCTGCAGCGTTTCACGCACCAGACCGGCGCCAACCGTCACGTTGCTCATGCGATCGATGAAGATCAGCCCGCCGGTGTCGTGATTGCTCTGATAGCTGTCCAGCACCAGCGGTTCGTCGAAGGTCAGCTCCACCAACCCGATGCCGTTGAGCGGCAATGTGTCGGCCGGGTGTTGCGCCAGCGTGTTTATCTCCACCTGATGGCGAATGCTCTCCACGCGGGCGCGGGTCTTTTTGCCGGCGATCTTGATGTCGTAGCTCTGGCCCGGCACCAGCGGCTGCTCGGCCATCCATACCACGTCCACCCGCGCGCTCTGCGCCGCCTGCAGACTTTCGCCGGCGTCGACCAGCAAATCGCCGCGGCTGATGTCCACTTCATCTTTCAGCACCAGCGTAATCGCCTCGCCCGGCACCGCTTCTTGCAGATCGCCGTCGAAGGTCACGATACGCGCCACGCTGGACTCCACGCCGGAAGGCAGCACTTTGATGCGTTGCCCCACCCGCACTACGCCGGCGGACAGCGTGCCGGCATAGCCGCGGAAATCGAGGTTCGGGCGGTTGACGTACTGCACCGGGAAGCGCAGCGGCTGGTTTTCTCGCTCGCTGATCACGTCGACGCTCTCCAGCACTTCCAGCAGCGTCGGGCCGCTGTACCACGGCATATGGGCGCTTTCGCTCGCCACGTTGTCGCCGTCAAGCGCCGACAGCGGCACGAACTTGATGTCCAGATCGCCAGGCAGCTGCTGGGCGAAGGTCAGGTAATCCTGTTTGAACTGCTCGAACACCGCTTCCTGATAGTCCACCAGATCCATTTTGTTTACCGCAACCACCAGATGACGAATGCCCAGCAGGGTCGCGATAAAGCTGTGGCGGCGAGTCTGATCCAACACCCCTTTGCGCGCGTCGATCAACAGGATCGCCAGATCGCAGGTCGAGGCGCCGGTGGCCATGTTGCGGGTGTACTGCTCGTGCCCCGGGGTATCGGCGATGATAAATTTACGTTTTTCGGTCGAGAAATAGCGATAGGCCACGTCGATGGTGATGCCCTGCTCGCGCTCGGCCTGCAGGCCGTCCACCAGCAGCGCCAGATCGAGCTTTTCGCCCTGAGTACCGATGCGTTTGCTGTCGCTGTGCAGCGTTGACAGCTGATCCTCGTAGATCTGGCGGGTATCGTGCAGCAGGCGGCCGATCAGGGTGCTTTTGCCGTCGTCGACGCTGCCGCAGGTCAGAAAGCGCAGCAGGCTCTTGTGCTGCTGCGCGTGCAGATAGGACTCGACGCCGCCCTGGTCAGCGATTTGTTGTGCAATTGCGTTGTTCATCCGGCGGCTCCTTAGAAATACCCTTGACGCTTTTTCAGCTCCATCGAGCCGGACTGATCGCGATCGATCATCCGCCCCTGGCGTTCGCTGGTGGTGGAGACCAGCATCTCTTCGATGATCTCCGGCAGGGTTTGCGCCTGCGAATCCACCGCGCCGGTCAGCGGCCAGCACCCCAGAGTGCGGAAACGCACCATGCGCTGGCTGATCACTTCACCCGGCTGCAGATCGATGCGATCGTCGTCCACCATCATCAGCATGCCGTCGCGCTCCACCACCGGGCGCGGTTTCGCCAGGTACAGCGGCACGATGTCGATCTTCTCCAGGAAGATGTACTGCCAGATATCCAGCTCGGTCCAGTTCGACAGCGGGAAGACGCGGATGCTCTCCCCTTTGTTGATCTGGCCGTTGTAGTTGTGCCACAGCTCCGGCCGCTGATTTTTCGGATCCCAGCGGTGGAAGCGATCGCGGAACGAGTAGATGCGCTCTTTGGCGCGTGATTTCTCCTCATCGCGCCGCGCACCGCCGAAGGCGGCGTCAAAACCGTACTTGTTCAACGCCTGTTTCAGGCCCTCGGTCTTCATGATGTCGGTATGCTTGGCGCTGCCGTGCACGAACGGGTTGATGCCCATCGCCACCCCTTCCGGGTTTTTATGCACCAGCAGCTCAAAGCCGTACTCCTTCGCAGTGCGATCGCGGAATTCGTACATTTCACGGAACTTCCAGCCGGTATCGACGTGCAGCAGCGGGAACGGCAGCGTGCCGGGGAAGAACGCCTTGCGCGCCAAATGCAGCATCACGGAAGAGTCCTTGCCAATGGAATACAGCATTACCGGGTTGGCGAATTCAGCGGCGACTTCACGGATGATATGGATACTCTCCGCCTCCAATTGCCGCAAATGAGTGAGTCGTTTTTCGTCCATAACAGGTCCTTAAAAGCCTTGCCTATGCCAAATTCACGACGGCCGGGCGCACGGCCCCTTCCGTCTGCGATTGATGCCCGAACCAGGCGATTTGGTGGTGCAGTTCCACCACTTCGCCGATCACCAGCAGCGCCGGTAACGGCGCCCGTTGGGCCAGATATTCCAGTTGTTCCAGCGTGCCGATCTGCACCTGCTGATCGGCGCGCGTGCCGCGGCTGATCACCGCCACCGGCGTCGCAGCGTCGCGGCCGTGGGCGATCAGCCGCTGGCTGATGTCCGCCGCCTTCATGGTGCCCATGTAGATAGCCAGCGTTTGCCGCGCCCGGGCCAGATAGGCCCAGTCCAGGCCATCGCCGTCCGGGCGGCAGTGGCCGGTGATAAAAGTCACGCTCTGCGCATGGTCGCGATGCGTCAGCGGAATGCCGGCGTAGGCGGTCGCCCCCGCGGCGGCCGTGACGCCCGGCACCACCTGGAACGGAATGCCGGCGGCGGCGGCCACCTGCAGCTCTTCGCCGCCGCGGCCAAAGATGAATGGATCGCCGCCCTTGAGGCGCACCACCCGTTTGCCCTGCTGCGCCAGCTCCACCAGCAGCCGGTTGGTCTCTTCCTGGATCACCGAGTGCGCGCCGGCGCGCTTGCCCACGCAGATGCGCTCGGCGTCGCGCCGCACCAGATCGAGGATCTCGCCGCTGACCAGATGGTCATACAGCACCACGTCCGCCTGCTGCATCAGCTGCAGCCCGCGCAGGGTCAACAGCCCCACGTCGCCCGGCCCGGCGCCCACCAGGGCGATCTCGCCCTGTGCGCCTTCATCGCCTGCGGCGAAGCGGTGTAAATCCTGCTCCAGCTGCCGTTCCGCCTGCGCCGTCTGGCCGTTGGCCACCAGCGTGGCGAAACGGCCGCCTAAGGTTTTCTCCCAGAAACGGCGACGTTCGCCGATCGAAGCCAACCGCTGTTTGACCTGGCCGCGCCAGCGGCCCGCTACCTGCGCCATCTGCCCCAAACTGGCGGGCAATAACGCCTCCAGCTTTTCGCGCAGCAGTCGCGCCAGCACCGGCGCCTGGCCGCTGGACGATACGGCCACCACCAGCGGCGAGCGATCGATGATCGACGGGAAAATGAACGAGCAGCGCGGCTGATCGTCCACCACGTTGGCCAACACCCGGCGTTTATCCGCCTCAGCGAACACCGCGGCGTTCAGCGCGTTGTCGTCCGTGGCGGCGATCGCCAGAAACACGTCGTCCAACTGCTGCGGATCAAAGGTTTTCCCCAGCCAGAGCACCCGCCCTTGCTGACGTTGTTGTTCCAGTTCCGGTGAGAGCGACTGCGCAACTATCCGTATTTCAGCCCCGGCGCGCTGAAGCAGGGAGACTTTGCGCGCCGCCACGTCACCACCGCCAACGACCAGCACCGGGCGTTGTTTCAGGTCGGCGAATATTGGTAGATAGTCCACAACAGCCTTTTCATATAACAGAAAGATAGTGTGACTATACGGGCTGAGATTTAGCCTCTGAAATGACGAAAAGGAATGATTAGTTCCTTTATGGAATATAGGCCGCAACGCAGGAGGCAAACCATGCTCATCGCGACGGCGATTTGCGCGTTCGCGCGAAAATTAAGAGACAGGGAAATTGTGTAATGCCGCCCGGCGTCTCATACTGGGTGCCGAAGAAAAATGATCGGCAGCGCCGATAGCAAAGAAGGATTTTTCGGTATGTTTTCCCGTTTCTACCTGAAGACCAGCCTGCTGGCCCTCGCACTCGGCGGCGTCTTCAGCGTTTGTGCCGCACAGCCCGTAAAAGACGCGCCAATGGGCCGTTTCGCCGCCGAACAGACCCGCCACATCGCCACTTACTTCCCCGGCCGCATGGCGGGCAGCCCGGCCGAATTGCTCACCGCCGACTATCTCAAGCAGCAATTCAGCAAGATGGGTTACCAAAGCGACATTCGCAGCGTCAATACGCGCTATCTCTACACCAGCAAAGACGGCAAGAAGAACTGGAACAACGTCACCGCCAGCTCGGTGATCGCCGCCCGCAACGGCGACAACCCAAAACAGATCGTGGTCGTCGCCCACTTCGACACCTATACGCCGCAGAGCGACGAGGATCTGGATAACAACCTCGGCGGCTTGACGCTGCAGGGCGTCGACGACAACGCCTCCGGCATCGGTGTGATGCTGGAACTGGCGGAACGCCTGAAGAACATCCCCACCGCCTACGGCCTGCGCTTCGTCGCCACCAGCGCCGAAGAGATCGGTTCACTGGGGGCGCAGAACTACCTGCAACGCATGAGCGCGGAAGAGAAAAGTAACACCGTGCTGGTGATCAACCTCGACAGCCTGATCACCGGCGATCGTCTGTATTTCAACGCCGGGCGCAATACGCCGCCGCAAATGGCGAAGCGTTCCCGCGATCGCGCGCTGGATATCGCCCACAGCTACGGCATCGCCGCCGCCACCAATCCGGGCAGCGCGCAGCATCCGAAGGGCACCGGCTGCTGCTCCGATCAAGAGGTGTTCGACGCCGCGGGCATCCCGGTGCTGTCGGTGGAGGCCACCAACTGGTCGCTGGGCGACAAAGATGGCTACCAGCAGCGCGCCGTCAGCCCGCACTTCCCGCAGGGCATCACCTGGCATCGTCCGCAGTATGACAATCTGCAGTATCTGGATCGCTACCTGCCGGGGCGGATCGACAAACGCAGCCGCGACAGCGTGCAGATCCTGCTGCCGCTGATCAAAGAGCTGGCGCAGGCGCACCCGCCGAAAGCACAGAAGAAAAAGTAGCCCGCAAAAAAACAGGGCCCAGCATTGCTGAGCCCTGTCATGTCAATCACGCCGTTTAGCCTTCGTGCAGGCCACACTCGCGCTTCAGGCCGAAGAAACGCGTCTCTTCCTCGCTCATGCCCGGCTCCCACTTCTGGGTGGTGTGTGTATCGCCTACCGACAGGTAGCCCTGCTCCCACAGCGGGTGATAACTCAGCCCGTGTTCGGTCAGATACTGGTAAATCTTGCGGTTGTCCCAGTCGATGATCGGCAGGATCTTGAACACCCCACGCTGCACCGCCAGGACCGGCAGATTGGCGCGGCTGCCGGACTGTTCGCGCCGCAGGCCGGCGAACCAGCTCTGCGCGCCCAGCGTCTCCAGCGCGCGGTTCATCGGCTCGACCTTGTTGATCTGGTTGTATTTTTCAATCCCTTCCACGCCCTGCTCCCACAGCTTGCCATAGCGCGCCTCTTGCCAGGCGGGAGACTGCTCCGCGCGGAACACCTGCAGATTCAGCTTCAGCTGGTCGGCCAGTTGATCGATAAAGCGATAGGTTTCCGGGAACAGATAACCGGTGTCGGTCAGGATCACCGGGATATCCGGGCGGATACGCGTCACCAGGTGCAGGCATACCGCCGCCTGAATGCCGAAACTGGACGAGAGTACGAACTCGCCGGGCAGATGCTCCAGCGCCCATTCAACGCGCTGTTCGGCGCTGAGGGTCTCCAGTTGGCCGTTGACCACCGCCAATGCCAGCGCCTGCCCGGATTTGGGCAACGCGTTCAGCGCCGCCAGATCGAATTCAGCCATGTTGTCTCTCCTGATACTTGAAATTATCTGTGCGGCCCCTCTGCCCAAGGGCCGCCCGGCCTCACTCCCAGAAATCTCGCGCCGGATCCAGCACCGGTTTGACGACGCCCGCGCGCACGGTGAAGTCGCCGAAACCTTCGCCAGCGTTGCGCTCCTTCGCCCAGCGCCCCACCAGCAGATCGATCTCGCTCAGGATCTCATCTTCGTTGATGTTCTCGCGGTACATGCGCGGAATGCGCGTGCCTTCGCGGTTGCCGCCCAAATGCAGGTTATAGCGGCCGACCGCCTTGCCCACCAGCCCCAGCTCCGCCAGCAGCGCGCGGCCGCAGCCGTTCGGGCAGCCGGTGATGCGCAGCACGATATGCTCGTCGCCCACCCCGTGCCGATGCATGATCCCTTCCACCTTGGTGACGAACTGCGGCAGGAAGCGCTCGGCCTCCGCCATCGCCAGCGGGCAGGTCGGGAACGACACGCAGGCCATCGAGTTTTTGCGTTGCTCGCTGATCTGATCGTCGATCAGGCCATGATCGCGCGCCAAGGCTTCGATCTTCGTCTTCTCGCTTTCCGGCACGCCGGCGATGATCACGTTTTGGTTCGCCGTCAGACGGAAGTCGCCTTTATGGATCTTGGCGATCTCCGCCATGCCGGTCTTCAGCGGGCGCCCCGGATAGTCCAGCAGGCGGCCGTTCTCGATAAACAGCGTTAGATGCCACTGATCGTCGATGCCCTTCACCCAACCGATGCGATCGCCGCGGCCGGTGAATTCATACGGCCGGATCGGCGCGAAGGTGATGCCGGCGCGCTTTTCCACTTCGGCGCGGAAAACGTCCACGCCGACGCGCTCCAGCGTGTATTTGGTTTTGGCGTTCTTGCGATCGGTACGGTTGCCCCAGTCGCGCTGCGTGGTCACCACCGCTTCCGCCACCGCCAGCGTATGCTCGAGCGGAATGTAGCCGAACTCGCTGGCCTGGCGCGCGTAGGTTTTCTTGTTGCCGTGCTCAATGGACAGCCCGCCGCCCACCAGCAGGTTGAAGCCCACCAGCTTGCCGTTTTCGGCGATCGCCACAAAGTTCATGTCGTTGGCGTGCAGATCGACGTCGTTCTGCGGCGGGATCACCACCGTGGTTTTAAATTTACGCGGCAGGTAGGTCGGCCCCAGAATCGGCTCTTCGTCGGTGGTGGCCACCTTCTCCTGATCCAGCCACACCTCTGCGTAGGCGCGGGTGCGCGGCAGCAGGTGTTCGGAGATCTTCTTCGCCCACTCGTAGGCTTCCTGATGCAGCTCGGACTCCACCGGATTGGAGGTGCACAGCACGTTGCGGTTCACGTCGTTGGCGGTCGCCAGCGCGTCCAGCCCCAGGCGGTTCAGCAGCTGGTGCACCGGTTTGACGTTGCCTTTCAGAATGCCGTGAAACTGGAACGTTTGGCGGTTGGTGATGCGAATGCTGCCGTACAGCGTGCTCTCCTGCGCGAACTTGTCGATGCCCAGCCACTGCTGCGGGCTGATGATGCCACCCGGCAGGCGACAGCGCAGCATCATGGCGTGGCGCGGCTCCAGCTTCTGCTCGGCGCGTTCGGCGCGAATGTCGCGGTCATCCTGCTGGTACATGCCGTGAAAACGGATCAGCAGGAAGTTGTCGCCGTTGAAGCCGCCGGTCAGGCCGTCGTTCAAATCATCGGCGATGGTGCCACGCAAGAAGTTACTCTCCTTCTTCATGCGCTCCGCATCGGCCAGTTTGCCTTCGACTACCAAAGGCCCGGGGTGTTTATCACTCATCAGTAAACATCTCGCTGATAACGGCGCTCAAGGCGCAGCTCACTTAAAAATTCATCCGCCTGCTCGGTATCCATGCCACCGTGCTCGGCCACCAGTTCCAGTAATGTGTTTTCCACGTCTTTTGCCATGCGATTGGCATCGCCGCAGACGTAAATGTGCGCGCCTTCCTGAATCCAGCGCCACACTTCCGCGCCCTGTTCGCGCAGTTTGTCTTGTACGTATATTTTATGTTGTTGGTCGCGGGACCAGGCCAGATCGATGCGGGTCAGCAGGCCGTCTTTCACGTAGCGCTGCCATTCGACCTGATACAGGAAATCTTCGGTAAAGTGCGGGTTGCCGAAGAACAGCCAGTTTTTGCCGCCGGCGCCGTCGGCGTCGCGCTGCTGCATAAAGGCGCGGAACGGCGCGATGCCGGTGCCCGGGCCGATCATGATCACCGGCGTTTCCGGGTTGGCCGGCAGGCGGAAGTTATCGTTGTGTTCGATAAACACCCGCACGTCGCCGTCTTCCTCCAGACGATCCGCCAGGAAGCCGGAGGCGCCGCCGCTGCGGGCGCGCCCGTCGATGTCGTAACGCACCACGCCCACGGTGATGTGCACTTCGCTTTCGTTCTCCGCCTGCGAAGAGGCGATGGAATACAGGCGCGGCGTCAGCGGGCGCAGCAGGCCGACCAGCTGTTCGGCGCTCAGATCCGCCGGCGCCTGGCGCACCATGTCGACGATCGGCGTGTTGTGCGCGTACTGCTGCAGCGCGGCTTTATCCGCCAGCAGGCCGATCAGCGTTTCGTCGCGCGACAGCGCGGCGTATTTATCGACGATCGGCGTGGTGTTCTGCGTCAGCTCGAAATGGCTGCGCAGCGCCTGCGCCAGCGGCAGGGTTTGCCCTTCCACCTCGACCGGCTCGTCGCCTTTCAGCCACAACAGCTGCACCAGTTCGTCCACCAGCGCCGGATCGTTGTCGAACCATACGCCGAGCGCATCGCCCGGCTGATAGCGCAGGCCGGAGTCGCCCAGATCGATCTCGATATGGCGCACGTCTTTATCCGACGCGCGGCCGGTAATTTTCTGCTTGACCGCCAGTTGGGCGGTGAGCGGCTGTTCCTTGCTGTACGGACTGCTGTCGATCAGATCGACCGCGCCGCTGGCCAACACGCCCGGCGCGGCGCTTTCCGCCGGCGCGCGCGCCTTCAGCACCGACACCACCTGTTTGCGCCAGGCGGCGGCCAGTTCCTGGTACTCCACGTCGGCGTCCACGCGCTCCACCAGGCGCTCGGCGCCCAGCTCGGCCAGCTTGCCGTCGAAATCCTTACCAGACTGGCAGAAATTCTCATAAGAGGTGTCGCCCAGCCCGAACACCGCAAAAGCGGTATCATTCAGCTTCGGCGCCTTTTTCGAGAACAGGAATTTATGCAGCGCCACCGCTTCTTCCGCCGGCTCACCTTCCCCTTGCGTGGAGGCGACGATCACCAGCAGGCGCTCTTGAGCTATCTGCTTGAACTTGTAGTCGCCGGCGCTGATCAGCGTGGCGCTCAGATTGGCGGCCAGCAGATCGTCGCGCAGCTGCTCCGCCAGGCGGCGCGCATTGCCGGTCTGCGAAGCGGAAATGATGGTGATGCCGGCGGCAGCCGCAGGGGCAACAGGCGCAATGGCCACGGCTCCGGGCTGTTGATTGACCATGCCCCAAAAATAACCGGACAGCCACGCCAGCTGCGTCGGCGAATAGTCGCCGATCGTCGCCTGTAGGCGCGCCAGCTGTTCGGGCGTCAGCGGGAGCAAAGATGTTGGAGGAGCCTGAGTCGTCATTGCTGTACTTATTTCCTATACTTAGCGCCTTTCCTGCCAGGCGCGCGCCAGTGTCAGTCGCTGTCTCTTCGCTGCGTCGGGTGTGCGGAAAAGATCAGGAGAGTTTGTAAGGTTACCGAGCAGAATAGCAACGATTAAATAAGGGATAGCAATAAATCATAACCAAAATGACTAAGCTGTTTTTCTGGTAAGGCATAACGCTTAAACCGTTAAACAAAGTTTTTTATCCAGATGAAATTAAAGCGCTTTTTTTCATCGTTTTTTCACCGTTCAACATTTCGGCTCATAACCCCAGCCGATAGGTGCCGCAAACACCAAACAAAAAAAGTGTTAAACGGGCGCGTTGGCCGTGGCGGTAGACCATAACGGTATAAATGGCAAGCAGACGCGCTTTCCGGTACTATGCGGCGGTTTTTGAGTCAATGAGGCCGTAATAATGGCAACCACGCTGTTTAAAGATTTTCAGTTTGAAGCCGCACACCGCTTGCCGCACGTGCCGGAGGGCCATAAATGCGGCCGTCTGCATGGGCATTCGTTTATGGTGCGTCTGGAAGTGACCGGTGAAGTGGATCCCCACACCGGTTGGGTGATGGATTTCGCCGAGCTCAAGGCTGTGTTTTCCCCGATCTGGGAACGGCTGGATCACCATTATCTGAACGATATTCCAGGATTGGAAAATCCCACCAGCGAAGTGCTCGCCGCCTGGATTTGGCAGCAGCTCAAGCCCCAGCTGCCGGAATTGACGGCGGTGATGGTGAAAGAGACCTGTACGGCGGGATGCGTATATAAAGGTTAAAAGAAAGGGCGCCGCAATGGCGCCCTGATTTTAGGCGATGTTCAGATACTTGTGGGTCTGCATCGACAGCCGCCAATTGCGCGCGATACAGGTTTCAATACACAGACGGGTCGCCTCTTCTTTCTGGCTGATCGGCTGCAGTGCGATAATGCGCGCCTTGTCATCCTGCAACGTCGCCAGCAGCGCATCCAGCGCCTCGATGTCGCGCTCGCGCGCCACCGGATGCTTCACCTCGTCGGCGCGCCGCAGCGCCTGATCCAACACCTTCATGCCACCGCGCATATTCACCTTGGGCGAAACCGTCACCCAGGTGTTGGCGGAACAGCGAATTTCGTGGGTGCCGCTGGTTTCAATCTGGCAACGGTAGCCGTGCTGTTCGAACAGCTCGGTCAGCGGTGCCAGATCGTAGATGCAGGGTTCGCCGCCGGTGATCACCACATGACGCGCGGTGTAGCCTTGCTGACGCATCACCGCCAGCAGCTGCTCGGCGCTGGCATTGCCCCAGGCGTCGCTCTCTTCTGTTTTGACCAGGATCCGTTGCAGGTCGACTTCCCGATGGGCTTCCTTTTCCCAAGTATGTTTGGTGTCGCACCAGCTGCACCCTACCGGGCAGCCCTGCAGGCGGATGAAAATGGCCGGCACGCCGGTGAAAAAGCCTTCGCCCTGCAAGGTTTGGAACATCTCGTTGATCGGGTACTGCATCGGTTTCTCAATCTGGAAAAGTAAAAAGCGATTATCGCAGATTCCGGCCCGGCGACCAAACGGCCAAAATTGTATTAAATTTTTTCCTCCGCGCCGCCGCCAGCATATCTCACCGCCAATGGCGTTCATTTAATTTGTTAACCGGTCTTAGGCCTTTCATCCACGGTGCAACCTGCTCCACAGAAAACAACACGAAGTTAACAAATAAGATAATTATATTTGACATAAAGCGTCGACGCGCAGATGTATATACAAGCAAACACAAGCCGGGCGACAGTTCCGGCCACGTTCCATCACGACTACATCTGCGTTTAGAGGGTGCCATGACTCATTCCACCAGCGAGTTAAACATTCAACAGGCCATCGACGACAGCAAGTTTTCGCTGTTTCACTGGACACTGATCATTCTCGGATTCCTGATCCTCGCCATCGACGGTTTCGATACCGCCGCCATGGGCTATATCGCCCCCTCGGTCGCCAAAGACTGGGGCATCATGAAGCAGGATCTGGGGCCGGTGCTGAGCGCCGCGCTGCTGGGGCTGTCGCTCGGCGCGCTGATAGCCGGGCCAATCTCCGACCGCATCGGCCGCAAGCGCGTGCTGGTGTTTTCCTGCCTGTTCTTCGGCCTGTCGAGCCTGGCCACCGCCTACGCCGGCTCGCTCAATAGCCTGACGCTGTGGCGTTTCCTCACCGGCCTCGGGCTGGGAGCGGCGATGCCCAACGCTATCACGCTGATCTCCGAATACGCGCCGCAGCGCTGCCGTTCGCTGGCGATCAATACCATGTATTGCGGCTTTCCGCTGGGCGCGGCCGGCGGCGGCGCCATTTCATCGTGGCTGATCCCGAGCTACGGCTGGCACAGCGTGCTGTTGCTCGGCGCCATTGCGCCGCTGGCGTTGACGGTGTTGCTGATCCTGCTGCTGCCGGAATCGGTCAAATATATGGTCAACCGCGGGCAGGATGCGGCGAAGATCAAACGCATCGCGCAACGCTTCGTCAGCCAGAGCCTCGACGGCGTGACGCGTTTTTACCTGTATGAAGAGAAGCTGACGCAGGCCAAGACCAGCGTCGGGCTGCTGTTCAGCCGCCCTTACCTGCTCGGCACGCTGATGCTTTGGCTGACCTACTTCATGGGGCTGGTGATCTACTACGTGTTGCTGAGCTGGATGCCGATCCTGATGCAGGGCTTGGGCTATCAGCTGGAGCAATCGGCGATGCTCACCTCGCTGTTCACCTTCGGCGGCACGCTCGGCATCCTGGTGGCCGGCTGGCTGATGGACCGCTGGAATGCGCACAAAGTGGTCTCGAGCGGCTTTGTCGTCACCGCCCTGCTGATCGTGGCGATGGCCACCGAAGACAAGCAGATCGTGCTGCTGGGCGCCTTCATCTTCCTGATGGGCGTCACCATGAACGGCGCGCAGTCCGGGCTGCAAACGCTGGCGGCCACCTTCTACCCGACCCACAGCCGCGCCACCGGCATCGCCTGGATGCAGGGCATCGGCCGCTTCGGCGGCGTCGCCGGCACCATGATGGGCGCCCAACTGCTGGCGATGCAGTGGGAAGTGCAGAGCATCCTGATGTTCCTGTGCGTACCGGCTCTGATCGCCGCCATCGCCACGGTGTGCAAGATGAGCCGCAAGCCGATGCTGCAACCGGCTGCCTGAGCCTGGCAAGCCCGCCCACGGCGGGCTTTCTTCCTGCGGTGATAGGGCTTGTTTATCCTCCGCCGCCAACTGTAATCAGTCTGTAAAAATATTGTGACTAGCCGCCCAAAAATGAGTCAATTTTAATTCATTTTTGCCGAACAGCTCACTTTTCTCCGGCTTTCCGTATCTGAGACCGGCGATAAAAAATCGCATATCAACCTGATATAAAAAGAAAATAACTTTTTCTTATGCCACTTTTCAGCGGCAACTGGTCAGTGTTGCATATGCTTGTACATACAAGTATATGTTAATAAGCCCTACGCATTGTTATGCCGTGGTACTCATCCCCACCGCGGCATGGAATCTGCACCGATACTGTTTGAGGAAAATGCTGTGACTACAAATAACAAAGTTCGCAATGTCGATGTACGCGCGCCACGCGGCACACAATTAAACGCAAAAAGCTGGCTGACCGAAGCGCCGTTACGCATGCTGATGAACAACCTCGATCCTGAAGTTGCGGAGAACCCACACGAGCTGGTGGTGTACGGCGGCATCGGCCGCGCCGCGCGCGACTGGGATTGCTACGACAAGATCGTCGAAACCCTGAAAACGCTGGAAGAAGACGAAACCCTGCTGGTGCAGTCCGGCAAGCCGGTCGGCGTATTCAAAACCCACAGCAACGCGCCACGCGTGCTGATCGCCAACTCCAACCTGGTGCCGCACTGGGCGACCTGGGAACACTTCAACGAACTGGACGCCAAAGGCCTGGCCATGTACGGCCAGATGACCGCCGGCAGCTGGATCTACATCGGCAGCCAGGGCATCGTTCAGGGCACCTATGAGACCTTCGTCGAAGCGGGCCGCCAGCACTACGACGGCAGTCTGCAGGGGCGTTGGGTGCTGACCGCCGGTCTGGGCGGCATGGGCGGCGCGCAGCCGCTGGCCGCCACGCTGGCGGGCGCCTGCTCGCTGAACATCGAATGTCAGCAGAGCCGCATCGATTTCCGTCTGAAAACCCGCTACGTCGATGAGCAGGCCAAAGATCTGGACGACGCGCTGGCCCGCATCAAAAAATACACCGCCGAAGGCAAAGCCATCTCCATCGCCCTGTGCGGCAACGCGGCGGAAATCCTGCCTGAGCTGGTGCGCCGCGGCGTGCGCCCGGACATGGTCACCGACCAGACCAGCGCCCACGATCCGCTGAACGGCTATCTGCCGAAGGGTTGGAGCTGGGAAGAGTATCGCCAGCGCGCACAGACCGAGCCGGCCAAGGTGGTCGCCGCCGCCAAGCAGTCGATGGCCGATCACGTCAAAGCCATGCTGGCGTTCCAGCAGATGGGCGTGCCGACCTTCGACTACGGCAACAACATTCGCCAGATGGCGAAAGAAACCGGCGTCGACAACGCCTTCGACTTCCCAGGCTTCGTGCCGGCCTACATCCGTCCGCTGTTCTGCCGCGGCATCGGGCCGTTCCGCTGGGCGGCGCTGTCCGGCGATCCGCAGGACATCTACAAAACCGACGCCATGGTGAAAGAGCTGATCCCGGATGACGAACACCTGCACCGCTGGCTGGACATGGCGCGCGAGCGCATCAGCTTCCAGGGCCTGCCGGCGCGCATCTGCTGGGTTGGCCTCGGCCAGCGCGCCAAGCTGGGTCTGGCGTTCAACGAGATGGTGCGCCGCGGCGAACTGTCCGCCCCGATCGTCATCGGCCGCGACCACCTGGATTCCGGCTCCGTTTCCAGCCCGAACCGTGAAACCGAAGCGATGAAAGACGGCTCAGATGCGGTCTCCGACTGGCCGCTGCTGAACGCCCTGCTGAACACCGCCAGCGGCGCCACCTGGGTTTCCCTGCACCACGGCGGCGGCGTCGGCATGGGCTTCTCCCAACACTCCGGCATGGTGATCGTCTGCGACGGCACCGATGAGGCCGCCGAGCGCATCGCCCGCGTGCTGCACAATGACCCGGCTACCGGGGTCATGCGTCACGCCGACGCCGGCTACGATATCGCTATCGACTGCGCCCGCGAGCAAGGCCTGAACCTGCCGATGGTTGCCGCCACCCAAGGAGAAAAAGCATGAAAGCGCTGACTATTCGCCCGGGCAAACTGACGCTGGCCCAGCTACGCGACGTCTATCAACATCCGGTGACGCTGACGCTGGACGACAACGCCTACGGCCCTATCCAGCAGAGCGTGGCCTGCGTAGAGCGCATCGTTGAAGAAAACCGCACCACATACGGCATCAACACCGGATTTGGCCTGCTGGCTTCGACGCGCATCGCCCGCGACGATTTGGAAAATCTGCAGCGCTCGATCGTGCTGTCACACGCCGCCGGCGTGGGCGAGCCGACCGACGACAATCTGGTGCGCCTGATCATGGTGCTGAAAATCAACAGCCTGTCGCGCGGCTTCTCCGGCATTCGCCTGGAAGTTATCCAGGCGCTGATCGCGCTGGTCAACGCCGAAGTCTATCCGCATATTCCGCTGAAAGGCTCCGTCGGCGCCTCCGGCGACCTGGCGCCGCTGGCACACATGAGCCTGGTGCTGCTGGGCGAAGGTAAGGCACGCCATCAGGGTCAATGGTTGCCGGCGACCGAAGCGCTGGCCAAAGCCGGCCTGAAACCGCTGACGCTGGCGGCGAAAGAGGGCCTGGCATTGCTGAACGGCACCCAGGTCTCCGCCGCCTTCGCGCTGCGCGGCCTGTTCGATGCCGAAGATCTGTTCGCGGCCGCCACCGTGGCGGGCAGCCTGACGGTGGAAGCGGCGCTGGGCTCTCGCAGCCCGTTCGATGCGCGTATCCACGAGGTGCGCGGCCAGCGCGGCCAGATCGACGCCGCCCTCGCCTACCGCCACCTGCTCGGCGCGCGCAGCGAAGTCTCCGACTCGCACCGCAACTGTGAAAAAGTGCAGGATCCTTACTCCCTGCGCTGCCAGCCGCAGGTCATGGGCGCCTGCCTGACGCAGATCCGTCAGGCCGCCGAGGTGCTGGAGATCGAAGCCAACGCCGTCTCCGATAACCCGTTGGTGTTCGCCGAACAGGGCGACGTGCTGTCCGGCGGCAACTTCCACGCCGAACCGGTGGCGATGGCCGCCGATAACCTGGCGCTGGCATTCGCCGAAATCGGTTCGCTGTCCGAGCGCCGCATCTCGCTGATGATGGACAAACACATGTCGCAGCTGCCACCGTTCCTGGTGGAGAACGGCGGCGTGAACTCCGGCTTCATGATCGCTCAGGTCACCGCCGCAGCGCTGGCCAGCGAAAACAAAGCGCTGGCGCATCCATCAAGCGTCGACAGCATTCCGACCTCCGCCAACCAGGAGGACCACGTTTCCATGGCGCCGGCCGCCGGCCGCCGCCTGTGGAACATGGCGGACAACGTACGCGGTATTCTGGCGGTCGAGTGGCTGGCCGCCTGCCAGGGCCTGGATTTCCGCAACGGCCTGAAGACCTCGGAAGGTCTGGAGCAGGCGCGCAGTCTGCTGCGCGAGCATGTCAGTTTCTACGACAAGGATCGTTTCTTCGCCCCCGACATTGAAGCCGCCAGCCAACTCTTGGCGGCCGGTCACCTGACATCGCTGCTGCCTGCGGCGCTGCTGCCTAGCCAGGCATAATCATCACATACTGAATCACGCAGTTTGTTCTGCCCCGCCGGGTGCGTTCCACCCGGCGCGGGCAGCGCGTGCCTGTTCGGCAAACACTTAACGGGAAGCAACATGCGTAACGAAACAACACAACTCAGACGCGGACTAAACGCGCGACATATCCGTTTCATGGCTCTCGGCTCGGCGATCGGCACCGGCCTGTTCTACGGCTCCGCCGGCGCCATCCAGCTGGCCGGTCCGGCGGTGCTGCTGGCCTACCTGGTGGGCGGCGCGGCGGTATTCATGGTGATGCGCGCGCTGGGCGAAATGGCGGTGCACCAGCCAGTTTCCGGTTCGTTCGGCCACTACGCCAGCCACTATCTCGGCCCGCTGGCCGGGTTCCTCACCGGCTGGACCTACACCTTTGAAATGGTGATCGTCGCCCTGGCGGACGTCACTGCCTTCGGCATCTATATGGGGCTGTGGTTCCCGGACGTCGCCCAGTGGGTCTGGGTGCTCAGCATCATCCTGTTTATCGGCGCGCTCAACCTGTGCAGCGTCAAGGTTTTCGGCGAGCTGGAGTTCTGGCTGTCGCTGGTCAAGGTCGCCGCCATCGTGGCGATGATCGTCGGCGGTGCGGCGGTAATGCTGTTCGGTTTCGGGCAAGCCCAGCACGCCACCGGCATCAGCAACCTGTGGCAGCACGGCGGCTTTATGCCTAACGGCATCGGCGGCGTGGTCGCGTCATTAGCGGTAGTGATGTTCGCCTTCGGCGGCATCGAGATCATCGGCATCACCGCCAGCGAGGCGAAAGACCCCGCCAAAGTGCTGCCGAAGGCGATCAACGCCGTACCGGTGCGCATCCTGCTGTTTTACGTGCTGACGCTGACGGTGCTGATGGCGATCTATCCGTGGAACAGCATCGGCCAGAACGGCAGCCCGTTCGTTGAGATCTTCAGCAACCTCGGCATCAGCTCCGCCGCCAACGTGCTGAACGTGGTAGTGATCACCGCCGCCATTTCGGCCATCAACAGCGATATCTTCGGCGCCGGCCGCATGATGTACGGCATGGCGCAGGACGGCCAGGCGCCGCGCAGCTTCACCAAGCTGACCGCCAGCGGCGTACCGTGGATGACGGTGCTGGTGATGTCGGTCGCCCTGCTGCTGGCGGTGGTGCTCAACTACCTGATCCCGGAGAAGGTCTTCATGATCATCGCCTCAATCGCTACCTTCGCCACCGTCTGGGTGTGGCTGATGATCCTGCTGTCGCAGATCGTCATGCGCCGCACGCTGTCGCCGGAAGAAACGCGTCAGTTGAGCTTCCCGGTGCCGTGGTGGCCGGTGGCGCCGGCATTGGCGACCGCCTTTATGGCGTTCGTCATCGGCCTGCTCGGCTACTTCGAAGAGAGCCGCATCGCCCTGTATGTCGGGCTGGTGTGGATCGCGTTCCTCACCGCGGCTTACTGGCTGTGGGTACGCAAAAAAGGCGGCGGTTCGCCGGTGACCACAGCGACGCAACAGATGTAACGCTCGCTTCGGCTAAAACCCGCTGCGGCGGGTTTTTTATTGCGCCTGCGCCAGCGCTTGCAGGATATCCGCCTGCAGATCGTCAAACGCCTCCAGCCCGGCGGACAGCCGCACCAGCCCCTCGCTGATGTGGTGCCGTTTCCGCTCTTCCGGCGTGTAGGCCGAGTGCGTCATGCTGGCCGGGTGTTGCGCCAGGCTTTCGCAATCGCCCAGGCTGACCGCGCGCAAGATGAGCTGCAGCGCGTTGAGGAAGCGAATGCCCGCACGCAGGCCACCCCGCAGCTCAAACGCCAGCATGCCACCGGGGCGCGCCATTTGCCGCTGCGCCAACGCATGCTGCGGGAAGTTCGCCAGGCCGGGGTAATATACCCGCTCGACCGCCGGATGCTCCGCCAACATCTCCGCCAGGCGCTGCGCATTATCGCAATGACGATCCATGCGCAGCGGCAAAGTTTTCATCCCACGCAGCACCAGCGCGGCATCCTGCGCTGACAGTACCGCCCCATTCATGTCCTTTAGCCCCTCCAGACGGATCGCCTCGGCCAACGCCTGACGCGTCACCGCGATCCCGGCCAGGAGATCCCCGTGCCCGCCGAGGTACTTGGTCGCCGAGTGCACCACGATATCGGCGCCTAGCGCCAAAGGCCGCTGCAGATAGGGCGTACAGTAGGTGTTGTCCACCAGCAACAGCGCCTGATGCCGATGGGCAATCTCCGCCACGGCGGCGATATCGATCAAACGCATATTGGGATTGGCCGGCGTTTCGCAATACACCAGGCGGGTACGCGGTCCAATGGCCGCCGCCAACCGCTCCGGCCGGGTCAAATCAACGTGGGTTATCTTGACGCCAAAGCGCGCCAGACCATGATGAAAGTAGCTGAAGGTGCAACCATAGACGGTTTCGTCGACAATCAGCTCATCACCCGGTCTGAGCAGCGTCCAGCAACACGCGGTGATCGCCCCCATGCCGGAAGCGAACGCCACCGCCGCCTCCCCCTCCTCCAGGTTGGCGATGCGTTGCTCGAGCAGGTTTAACGTCGGGTTGGCGATGCGCGAGTAAAAGTACCCCGGCTCGGTGCCGGCAAAGCAGGCGCCGCCGTATTCCGCCGTGGGAAAAGCAAACGTAGAGCTCATAAACACCGGTGGGGACAGTGCCCCCCAATACAACTGAGGATCGTAGCCGTAATGAATGGCGCGGGTGGCGAAAGCATGGCCAGTGATGGCGGACATAACGCAACTCCTTACCTGAGTGGGAAAGCTTAATTCGTTGATTCATCCGAAATGGCCGGCGGCAACGCGCTGTCTCGCGTGCGCCGGCCGATGATTTGTAAAGTACGCAGCAGCAACGTTAACCCCAGCAAGGTATCCGGCTGCTTCAGCAAGGCGTACAGCGCGCGAAAACTGGCCGGTGGTGGATTCAACTGCAGCTCGCTGTGCGCCATCTGCAGCGCCGTTCCACCTTCCCAGCCGAGGGTCACCAAACCTTCAAAGACGCCGGCTAATTTCTCCACCAACGCGTTGTCGGCAATATCCACCACATCCGACAACAGCGACAACAGATCGACCACGTTATCCAACCGGCCGCCCGCCAGCAGCGGCTGCAATTTCTCGAGCAACGCCGCCAATGATTGCAGGTCAGCCGCATGCACCGTGCTTTCCGTCATATCAGCCCCCTTACCGTGGCCCAGTAAAGGCCGCGGTTAAACCCGTTGCGCAGCATGCCGCCCGCCTTGGTGGCTGGCGTCGGCAGTACGTCGTGACGATAGTCGTACACCAGCGGCATGCCGGCATTCAGCCCCATTTGCGCGACCGCCTGCACCTTGCCGTCGTAATGGCTCACAGGTTGTCCCAGTCGCATTTCCGCCACGATGTTGTCGGCAATGACCGGCGCCTGATTATGGCAAGAGCCGCCGGCCTTGCTGACCGGCAAATCCACAGTATCGCCTATGACATACACGCCCTGTTGGCCGTAGACCTGCAGCGTTTGATGATCGGTCGGCAGCCAGCCTTCACCGTTTTGACTCTCGCTCAACCCGGTATTGCGCACCGCCTCGACTGCGCGAATCGGCGGCGTTGCCATCAGAATATCGAACGGCTGCTCTTCCCCCTCAGCGGAATAGGCGATGTTGCGCTGAGCGTCCACCCGGCTGAGGGTAAACCCACGCTGGTGGCGAATGTCGCGCGCGGCAAAAATGGCGGGCAGCGCTTCGCCGGTCGGTCGCTGTAAAAACAGACAGTTGCGCAGCAGTTGAGAAATGGTTGGGTAGGTATAAACGATCTCCACCGCCTTGCGCACGCCGCGCCGCCGCAGGTAGTCGTCCAGCATCAGGGTGGTTTCGATCGGCGCGATGCCGCACTGATGGGGCACATTAGGCGTTTCAGGGAAGGACACGGTGATGAAAATGCGGCCTTTCTCGATCGTCGCCAGCTTATGCGCCAACTGCCGCGCGGCCTGATACTGGTAGAAATGATCGCCCGCCTGCGCCAACCCTTCGATGCGCTCCGGCCAAGGTACGCAGCCGGTGGCGAAAACCAAAAAGTCATAGGAGTAAAGCTTACCGCTTTGCGTCGCTATACTTCGCTGTTTTAAATCGAAAGATTCCGCCTTATCAATAATAAACTGTATTTCAGGCCGCAATAAACTCCGCTGTGAGCGCGTAAGCTCCTGCTTGAAAAAAGAATTGAATGCCACATACATAAACGCCGGTTTGTAATAATGCAGCGGTGAATCCGATATCATTAATAACTCAACTTTATTATTAATAATTTCCCGGTGCAATTTTGTGGCTAATAAATTGGCCAATATGGTGCCGCCGGTTCCGCCGCCGACAATGATGATTCGCTGTCGCATCAAGCCCTCGCTCAACCGGCCAGCAAGCCGGCAGTATTAAGGTATGGTGATGATGAAGGTCTACGGCAGAACGGCGAAAATAAACTGCCTTATTGGCAGTCTAGTAACGAATAGTTATAAAGCAAATAAAATGGAAATATAAAAAGCGGAGACAAAGTTATGGCAATAAATTTATCCAGTTTAAAGTTACTTTCTTGATAAATAACTCGTAGTTAATATACCGGTTATAACCATAAAAAACCCGCCGCGGCGGGTTTTTATTTAGCAACCGAATCGGTCGAACTTACTGGCCTTTAACTTCTTTCAGGCCGTTGAACGGCGCACGGTCACCCAGCGCTTCTTCGATACGGATCAGTTGGTTGTACTTGGCAACGCGGTCAGAACGGCTCATGGAACCGGTTTTGATCTGGCCAGCCGCAGTACCTACCGCCAGGTCGGCGATGGTCGCGTCTTCGGTTTCACCGGAACGGTGAGAGATCACTGCGGTGTAACCGGCGTCTTTCGCCATCTTGATAGCCGCCAGGGTTTCGGTCAGAGAACCGATCTGGTTGAACTTGATCAGGATGGAGTTAGCGATGCCTTTCTCGATGCCTTCTTTCAGGATCTTGGTGTTGGTCACGAACAGATCGTCGCCAACCAGCTGGATTTTGTCGCCCAGTACTTTGGTCTGGTAAGCGAAGCCCGCCCAGTCGGATTCATCCAGGCCGTCTTCGATAGACACGATTGGGTACTGTTTGGTCAGCTCTTCCAGGAAGTGAGTGAACTCTTCGGAAGTGAAGGCTTTGTTGCCTTCGCCGGCCAGCACGTATTTACCGTCTTTGTAGAATTCGGAAGCCGCGCAGTCCATCGCCAGAGTAACGTCTTTGCCCAGCTCGTAGCCCGCCGCTTTTACCGCTTCAGCGATAACCGCCAGCGCTTCGGCGTTGGAACCCAGGTTTGGCGCGTAGCCGCCTTCGTCGCCCACGGCGGTGTTCATGCCTTTGGCTTTCAGAACTTTCGCCAGGTGGTGGAACACTTCGGAACCGATGCGCACCGCTTCTTTCAGGGTTTTCGCGCCAACCGGCTGAATCATGAATTCCTGAATGTCGACGTTGTTGTCAGCGTGCTCGCCGCCGTTGATGATGTTCATCATCGGCAGTGGCATGGAGAATTTGCCTGGGGTGCCGTTCAGTTCAGCGATGTGCTCGTACAGCGGCATGCCTTTAGAGGCTGCGGCCGCTTTCGCTGCTGCCAGAGAAACCGCCAGAATGGCGTTGGCGCCGAAGTTGGATTTGTTTTCGGTGCCGTCCAGCTCGATCATGATCTTGTCGATGTTCGCCTGGTCTTTGGCATCTTTACCCAGTACTGCCTGAGCAATCGGACCGTTTACTGCAGCAACGGCTTTCAGTACGCCTTTACCCAGGAAACGAGACTTGTCACCGTCACGCAGTTCCAGCGCTTCGCGGGAACCGGTAGAAGCACCTGACGGCGCAGCAGCCAGGCCGACGAAACCGCCTTCCAGATGAACTTCGGCTTCAACAGTCGGGTTACCGCGGGAGTCGATGATTTCACGACCGATGACTTTAACGATTTTGGACATTAGGTTTTCCTCAGTACAAGTTAAACTAAAACTCCAGACAAACAGCGCGCGGTTCTCACCGCGCGCCGCCTACCAAATATGTTATTTCACCTGGCGCTTCTGATGCTCGCCAGCGGCTTTCACGAAGCCGGCGAACAGCGGATGCCCATCACGCGGCGTAGACGTAAATTCCGGGTGGAACTGACAGGCTACAAACCACGGGTGATTCGGCAGTTCAATGATCTCAACCAGCTTGTTGTCGGCGGAACGACCGGCGACACGCAGCCCTGCGGCTTCGATCTGCTTCAACAGCATGTTGTTAACTTCGTAACGGTGACGATGACGCTCGACAATGGTCGGTTCGCCGTACAGCTGGCGCACCAGGCTGTTGTCGCTCAGGTTGCACTGTTGGCCACCTACGCGCATCGTGCCGCCCAAATCGCTTTCTTCGCTGCGCACTTCGACGTTGCCGTCTTCGTCGCGCCATTCGGTGATCAACGCCACCACCGGGTACTTACAGTCTGGCATAAACTCGGTGGAGTTGGCGTTCTCCATCCCCGCCACGTTGCGAGCGAACTCCATCAACGCCACCTGCATGCCCAGGCAAATGCCCAGATAAGGAATGTTGTTCTCGCGCGCATAGCGTGCGGTCATCACTTTGCCTTCCACGCCGCGATAGCCAAAGCCGCCCGGGATCAGGATCGCGTCCAGCCCTTTCAGCACTTCCACGCCGCGGGTTTCCACGTCCTGCGAGTCGATCAGCTTGATGTTCACGGTCAGACGGTTTTTCAGCCCGCCGTGCTTCAGCGCTTCAATCACCGACTTGTAGGCGTCCGGCAGCTCAACGTATTTACCGACCATACCGATGGTCACTTCGCCGCCCGGATTGGCTTCTTCGTAGATAACCTGTTCCCATTCGGCCAGGTTGGCTTCCGGCGCGTTCAGGCTGAATCGTTTACAAATATAATCGTCCAGTCCCTGAGATTTCAATAGGCCTGGGATTTTATAAATAGAATCAACGTCTTTCAGAGAGATAACCGCTTTTTCCGGCACGTTGCAGAAAAGCGCGATTTTAGCGCGTTCGTTAGCAGGAACCGCGCGATCGGAGCGGCAAATCAGCACATCAGGCTGAATACCGATGGAAAGCAGCTCTTTTACGGAATGCTGGGTCGGCTTGGTTTTCACTTCGCCGGCCGCCGCCATGTACGGCACCAGCGTCAAGTGCATGTACAGCGTGTGCTCGCGGCCCACTTCCACCGCCATCTGACGGATGGCTTCGAGGAACGGCAGCGATTCGATATCGCCGACGGTGCCGCCGATTTCCACCAGCACCACATCGTGGCCTTCGCCGCCTTCGATGATGCGCTCTTTGATCGCGTTGGTGATGTGCGGAATGACCTGCACGGTCGCGCCCAGATAGTCGCCGCGGCGTTCTTTACGCAGCACGTCGGAGTAGATGCGGCCGGTGGTGAAGTTGTTGCGACGCGACATTTTGGTGCGAATGAAGCGCTCGTAGTGACCCAAATCCAGATCGGTTTCTGCGCCGTCTTCGGTGACGAAAACTTCCCCATGCTGAATCGGGCTCATGGTGCCCGGATCCACGTTGATGTACGGGTCCAGTTTCATGATGGTAACGTTGAGGCCACGGGCTTCAAGAATAGCCGCCAGAGAGGCTGCGGCAATGCCTTTACCCAGAGAGGATACGACCCCGCCGGTCACAAAAATATAATTAGTTGTCATGCTGAACCTGAGAGTTTAGGTTTAAAGACGATGGAAGAACCAGGACGGGAAAGTAGTATACCCGAACCTCTCCTGACCTACAAACGATCGTTTTGCTGTCCATCATCTCGGCCGCCCTCCCGTGTTCATCAGGGTTTACTCCGCCGGCGCCCCGCAAACCCTCCAGGAAATACAAAGAGTTAGCGGAGAAAATTTCTTTTTACCGCCCCTCAGGAGCGATAAAACGCCTTAGATTTCAGTTTGTTGGCCTTTTGCTGCCGACGGCAGCCATGCGCCTGTGACCTGACTGCAAGCTTAACCGTTTCAGCTTTCGTGAACCTTGTCGTCGATCAACATTGTTGTCGCAGCGATTCAACTTTCCTGGCGTTTCACCTGCTGCCAGGCGTCTTCCATCTGCTCCAGCGTGGCGTCTTCAAGCCGCAGCCCGCGTTGCTGGACGATCGCTTCCACCTGGCGGAAGCGGCGCTCGAACTTGCGGTTCGCCGCCTGCAGCGCGTTCTCCGCCTTGTGCCCCAGATGGCGCGACAGGTTCACCGTGGCGAACAGCAGATCGCCGATCTCCTCTTCCAGCTTGCTCTCATCGACCACAGCCTGGCGGGCTTCGTGCATCACTTCATCGATCTCTTCGTACACTTTGTCCAGCACCGGCCCCAGGGTGTTCCAGTCGAAGCCGACCGAGGCGCAGCGTTTTTGGATTTTGTGCGCCTTCATCAGCGCCGGCAACGCCTGCGGAATGTCGTCCAGCACCGAGTGCAGCGCTTTTTCGGCGCGCTCGCCGGCCTTGAGCTGCTCCCAGCGCGCGGCCACGGCTTCGCTGTCCCCATCCTCGGCGTCGCCGAAGATATGCGGGTGACGGCGCTCCAGCTTATCGCTGATGGCGGTGCACACCTCATCGAAATCGAACAGCCCCTGTTCCTGCCCCATCTGGGCGTAGAACACCACCTGGAACAGCAAATCGCCCAGTTCGTCGCGCAGATCGGCGTAGTCCTGCCGCTCGATGGCGTCCAGCACTTCGTAAGTCTCTTCCAGCGTGTAGGGCGCGATGGTGGCGAAAGTTTGCTTGCGGTCCCACGAGCAACCGACCTGGGGATCGCGCAGCGTTTTCATGATGTTCAGCAGGCGCTGCAGCGGAGTGGATTGGGTCATAAAAAATCTCTGAGAAAGAATGGGGGCGCATGGGAGCGCCCACCGAATGCATGGACCTCGGGCCGTATCGATAGCGCATACGGCCCGAAAGGCGATGTGAGCTTAGTTGCCGTGCAGACGCTTGGCGTCTATCACGTCCGGCAGCTGGTTCAGCTTCGCCAGCACCCGGCTCAGCACCTGCTGGTTGTAGATTTCGATATCCATGTCGATGGTGGCCAACTGTTTCTTGGTGTCGCTGCGGCTGGCAACCCCCAGCACGTTGACCTTTTCGTTGGCCAAAATGGTGGTAATGTCGCGCAGCAACCCGCTGCGATCGTTAGCCATCACGCGCACCACCAGCGAATAACCGCTGGAGTAGCTTTCACCCCATACCGCATCGACGATGCGCTCCGGCGCGTGCGATTGCAAATCGACCAGCTGATCGCAGTCCGCACGGTGGATCGAGATACCGCGCCCCTGGGTGATAAAACCGACGATGTCGTCGCCCGGGATCGGCTGGCAGCAGCGGGCAATGTGGTGCATCAGGTTGCCCACGCCCTCCACCACCACTCGGCCGTTGTCCTTGTTGCGGGCCGGCGGCGGCGCTTTCTGCTGCACCAGCTGGCGCAGCGCCTCGCGATCCTGTTCTTCGGCGCTCGGCTTGTTGAACTTGCCCTGCAGGTAATTCACCATCTGATTCAGGCGAATGTCCCCGCCGCCGATCGCCGCCAATACCTCGTCCAGCGAGTTCATGTTGTAGCGCGGGATCAGCAGCTTTTCGGCCTCTTTCAGGCTGATGCCGAGGTGTTCCAGTTCGTTGTCCAGCATCTGGCGGCCGGCGAGAATGTTCTTGTCGCGATCCTGCTTGCGGAACCAGTTGTGGATCTTCGAGCGCCCGCGGCTGGTGGTGACATACCCCAGGTTTGGGTTCAGCCAGTCGCGGCTCGGGTTCGGCTGTTTCTGGGTGATGATCTCAATCTGATCGCCCATCTTCAACTGATAGGTAAACGGCACGATGCGGCCGCCGATCTTGGCGCCGATACAGCGGTGACCGACGTCGCTGTGAATGTGGTAGGCGAAATCGAGCGGCGTGGAGCCGGCCGGCAGATCCACCACGTCGCCTTTCGGGGTAAATACATAGACCCGATCGTCGAACACCTGGCTGCGCACTTCGTCGAGCATCTCGCCGGAGTCCGCCATTTCTTCCTGCCAGGCGATCAGCTTGCGCAGCCAGGCGATGCGTTCTTCGTAGCCGGAGCGCACGGTCACGCCTGCGCCCTCTTTGTACTTCCAGTGCGCGGCCACGCCCAGTTCGGCGTCTTCGTGCATTTGGCGCGTGCGAATCTGAATCTCTACGGTTTTGCCGCGCGGCCCCAGCACCACGGTGTGGATCGACTGGTAGCCGTTCGGCTTCGGGTTAGCGACGTAGTCGTCGAACTCATCCGGCAAATGGCGGAAGTGGGTATGCACGATGCCCAACGCCGCGTAGCAATCCTGCAGGCGCTCCGCCACGATGCGCACCGCACGCACGTCGAACAGTTCGTCGAACGCCAGGTGTTTTTTCTGCATCTTGCGCCAGATGCTGTAGATGTGTTTCGGCCGGCCGTAGATCTCCACCCGAATGCCTTCGTTGGCCATCTCGGCGCGCAGCCCGGCGACGAAATCGTCGATGAACTGTTCGCGATCGATGCGGCGCTCATGCAACAGCTTGGCGATGCGCTTATATTCTTCCGGATGCAGGTAGCGGAAGCAGAAATCCTCCAGCTCCCACTTCAGCTGGCCGATGCCGAGCCGGTTGGCCAGCGGGGCGTAGATGTTGGAACACTCTTTCGCCGCCAGCACGCGTTCGTCTTCCGGCGCGTCTTTCACCTCACGCAGGTGGGCGATGCGCTCCGCCAGCTTGATGACCACGCAGCGGAAATCCTCCACCATCGCCAACAGCATGCGGCGCACGTTGTCGACCTGTTCGGAGGCCATCGAGTCGTTTTGGGTGGCTTTCAGTTGGCGAATGGCGTCCATGTCACGCACGCCGTGCACCAGCGCGACGATGCCCTTGCCGAACGCTTCGGTCAGGGTCTCTTCCTGCACGATGCCGGCGTCCACCAGCGGGAACAGCAGCGCGGCGCGCATGCTGTCATTGTCCATGCTCAGCGTCGAGAGAATTTCCACCATCTCCAGGCCGCGCCACAGCAGCAACGAGGCGTCAGGATGGTTTTGGGTCTGCTGCTCACAATAACGCCAGGTTGCGGCCAATCGCTCACATGACTGCGGGTTAGGTAGCCCCAAGCCGGCGATCCACTCATCAAGAGCGAACTCACCCGCCGTATTCAGATGTGCACTTCTTACCGCAACCATAACTTCTCCCTACTTTGCAGCGACCTCTGGCGCACGCTCGTTGATAAACAGCGCCATTGATTCAAGATGCCCCGTGTGCGGAAACATATCCAACATCCGCACGCGCGCAAGACGATAACCGGCGTTCAACAGCACGTTGCTGTCGCGAGCCAGCGTGGTGGGGTTACAGGAAACATACACCACCCGCGCCGGCGCCAGTTTTACAATGTGTGACATCACCCCGGCCGCACCGGCGCGGGCGGGATCCAGCATCACCTTATCAAACCCTTGTGCTGCCCAAGGTTGCCGCGCAACGTTGTCCTCCAGATTCTCATGGAAGAACGACGCATTATTCAGCTTATTCTTATGTGCATTATATTGCCCATTCGCTACCAGCGTGGCAACACCTTCGATGCCCACCACCGCGGCGGCGCGGCGCGCCAGCGGCAGGGTGAAATTACCCATGCCGCAGAACAGGTCCAGCACCCGATCATTGGGTTGAATGTCGAGCCATTCAAGGGCCTGCGCCACCATTTGTTGGTTTACGACGTCATTGACCTGAATAAAGTCGCGCGGACTGAAGTCTAAGCGTAGCCCGTCAACCTGATAATACGGCGTTTCACCGCACAGTTTTTCCACCCGTTCGCTGTCCGGCGCCAGATAAACGGCGACCTTTTCCCGCTCGCCAAACGCCAACAGCGCCTGCCGATCCGCCTCTTTCAGCGCGTCGAGATGACGCAGCACCAGCAGCGGGCCGTTATCCGCCAGCACCAGCTCCACATGCCCCAGCCGCCGCACCGCCTGCAGCCCGCTCAGGCAGGCGCGCACCGGCGCCAGCAGCTGCTCCAGCTCCGGCCGCAGCACCGGGCAGTGCTCCACCGCCACCAGCTCGCTGGAGGCCGCCTGCCGAAAGCCCATCATCAGGCGCTGCAGCTTCGGCTGCCATGCCAGGCTCAGGCGGGCGCGGCGGCGATAGCCGTATTCCGGGCCGGCGATCACCGGTTCCTGTTGCGGGGTTACTCCGGTTTCGCGGGCGATCATGCGCACCAGCGCCGCCGCCTTGCTCTGCTGTTGCAGCGCCTCATCCGCATGTTGCTGCTGGCAGCCGCCGCACACGCCGAAATGCGGGCAGCGCGGTTCTACCCGCTGCGGGCTGCGGCTCAGCAGGCGTTTGAGCTTGCCTTTGGCGAACTGACGCTTGTCTTCGGTCAGTTGGATTTCCGCCTGCTCGCCCGGCAATACGCCCGGCACGAACACCGCTTTGCCGTCGTGGCGCGCCACGCCCTGGCCGAAAGGATCGAGATCGCTCACCGTCACGGTGAAGATTTGTGAGCTCTGCCGGGTCGTCACGCGGCGTTTGGGAGAGTAGAATTGCGCCATATTTGTCGATTGTGTGCTGGTTCATTAAGCTAGTGTCAGCTGTCAATTCTCCCACATTGGAATCCCATGACCAAATACAGCCTGCGTGCGCGCATGATGATCCTGATTCTGGCACCGACCTTGCTGATTGGTTTGCTGCTCAGCACCTTCTTCGTGGTGCACCGCTATAACGAGCTGCAGGAACAACTGGTCGACGCCGGCGCCAGCATCATCGAGCCGCTGGCGGTGGCCAGCGAGTACGGCATGACGTTCCGCAGCCGCGAATCGGTCAGGCAGTTGGTCAGCCTGTTGCACCGCCGCCATTCGGACATCGTGCGTTCGATCACCGTGTTCGATGCGCAGAACAATTTGTTCGTCACCTCCAATTATCATCACAACTTCGCTCAGCTGCAGCTGCCGAAAGGCGTGCCGTTGCCCACCGATCTGATGCTCACCCGACGCGGCGATTCGCTGATCCTGCGCACGCCGATCCTGTCGGAAAGCCAGTATCCGGATGAAACCGCCGACGGCGGCAGCCATCCCGACAACAACCTGGGCTATGTGGCGATCGAGCTGGATCTGCAGTCGGTGCGGCTGCAGCAATATAAAGAGGTCTTTGTCTCTACCCTGCTGTTGCTGCTGTGCATGTGTATCGCCATCCTGTTCGCTTACCGGCTGATGCGCGACGTGACCGGCCCGATCCGCAATATGGTGAACACCGTCGACCGCATCCGCCGTGGCCAGCTCGACAGCCGCGTGGAAGGCTACATGCTCGGCGAGCTGCACATGCTGAAAAACGGCATCAACTCGATGGCGATGTCGCTCACCGCCTATCACGAAGAGATGCAGCAGAACATCGATCAGGCCACGTCAGACCTGCGCGAAACGCTGGAGCAGATGGAGATCCAGAACGTCGAACTGGATCTGGCGAAAAAACGTGCGCAGGAGGCGGCGCGCATCAAGTCCGAATTTCTGGCCAACATGTCGCATGAGCTGCGTACTCCGCTCAACGGCGTGATCGGCTTCACCCGCCAGATGCTGAAAACCGATCTGAGCGCAACCCAGACCGACTATTTGCAGACCATCGAGCGCTCGGCCAACAACCTGCTGACCATCATCAACGACGTGCTGGACTTCTCCAAGCTGGAGGCCGGCAAGCTGGTGCTGGAGCATATTCCGTTCGCCCTGCGTGAAACGCTGGACGAAGTGGTGGTGCTGCTGGCGCCCAGCGCCCACGACAAGGGCCTGGAGCTGACGCTGGATGTGCACAACGACGTGCCGGAGCAGGTGATCGGCGACTCGCTGCGCCTGCAGCAAATCATCACCAACCTGCTGGGCAACGCCATCAAATTCACCGAAACCGGCAATATCGACATTCGCGTCGAGCTGCGCAAACAGCTGGAGCGCCGGGTGGAAGTGGAAGTGCAGATCCACGATACCGGCATCGGCATCTCCGAACGCCAGCAGTCGCAGCTGTTCCAGGCATTCCGCCAGGCGGACGCCAGCATCTCCCGCCGCCATGGCGGCACCGGGCTGGGGCTGGTGATCACGCAAAAGCTGGTGAAAGAGATGGGGGGCGATATCTGCTTCCACAGCCAGTTGAACCGCGGCTCGACCTTCTGGTTCCATATCACGCTGGATCTGAATGAGGGCATGCTGTCGCTGGCGCCGAGTCTGCCGGATCTGAACGGCAAAACGCTGGCCTATATCGAGTCCAACCCGACGGCGGCGCAGGCGACGCTCAACATGCTCAGCGTCACGCAGCTGGTGATCACCCACTCGCCGACGCTGGGCCAGCTGCCGCCAAGCCACTATGACTTCCTGCTGGCCGGCGTGCCGATCCCGTTCCGCGACAACATGGCGCAGCATCAGGACAAATTGTTGGCCTCGCTGAAGCTGGCCGATAGGGTCATTCTGGCGCTGCCGTGCCAGGCGCAGATCGATGCCGAGCTGCTTAAACAACAAGGCGCGCTCGGCTGCCTGATCAAGCCGATCACCAGCACGCGTCTGTTCCCTCTGCTGAGAATGGAGGCGCCCGATCGGCTCGCCGCCCCGCCTGAGCGTAAACGTCTGCCGCTGACGGTGATGGCGGTCGACGACAACCCGGCCAACCTGAAGCTGATCGGCACGCTGCTGGGCGAACAGGTGGAAAAAACGCTGCTGTGCGAGAGCGGTGAGGAGGCGCTGGCGCTGGCGCGCAACAACGTGCTGGATCTGATCCTGATGGACATTCAAATGCCGAAGATGGACGGCATTCACGCCAGCGAACTGATCCGCCAACTGCCGCACCACAACTCCACCCCGATCGTCGCCGTCACTGCCCATGCCGCCAGCGGCGAACGCGAGCATCTGCTGCAGGCGGGGATGGACGACTACCTGGCCAAGCCGATCGACGAGAAAATGCTGACCCGCGTGCTGTCGCGCTACCACAGCGGCGACGTGGAAAACGCCGTCGCCGACGATGCCCCGCTGTCGCTCGACTGGCCGCTGGCGCTGCGCCAGGCGGCCAATAAGCCGGATCTGGCGCGCGATCTGCTGCAAATGCTGCTCGATTTCCTGCCGCAGGTGCGCGAACGGGTGCAGGCGCTGCTCGAGGGGCAACACGACGACGAGATCCTCGACCTGGTCCATAAGCTGCACGGCAGCTGCAGCTACAGCGGCGTGCCGCGCCTCAAGCAGCTGTGTTTCTACCTCGAGCGGCAGCTGCGCCAGGGCATCACCAACGACGAACTGGAGCCGGAGTGGCTGGAGCTGTTGGATGAGATTGAACTGGTGATCCACGCGGCGCGCGTGCATCTGGCGCAACCGGCCTGAATCCTCAGGCCATAATGCAAAAAGGCACGCCATAGCGTGCCTTTGTTGCTTTTAGCGCCTGACGTTTATCACTGCGCCAGCAGGTACAGCTGGCTATCGCCGCGCTGAATATTCAACGCCAGCACCGACGGCTTGCTGTCGAGGATTTTACGCAGCTCGCCCAGGTTCTGGATCGGCTGTTGGTTCACGCCCAGGATCACGTCGCCCTTTTTCAGGCCGATGCGCGCGGCGGCGCTGCCGGCTTTCACGCTGTCGACCTTGACGCCTTTCACGTTGCCGACCTGGGCATTGCTCAGCTCGGCGCCTTCAATGCCGGTGTAGATATTGCCCGAGGCCACCTGGGTCTGCGCGCTTTGCTCCAGCGTGACGTCAATGGTCACCGGTTTGCCGTCGCGGATAATGCCCAGCGACATCTTGCTGCCGACCGGCAGCGTGCCGATCTCTGCCCGGAACGAGGCGAAGCTGGAGATGGCCTTGCCGTTCATGGTGACGATCACGTCACCGGCTTTGATGCCCGCCTTCGCGGCGGAAGACTTCGGCACCACCTGGCTGACGAAAGCGCCGCGCTGCGCGTCGACCTTCATCGCCTTGGCCAGCTCAGAGTTAAGCTCGGTGCCCATGATGCCGAGCTCGCCGCGTTTCACTTGGCCATACTCGACCATTTGCGCCGTCAGGTTTTTCACCATGTTGCTCGGAATGGCGAAGCCGATGCCGATGTTGCCGCCGTCCGGCGCCAGGATCGCGGTGTTGATGCCGATCAGCTCGCCGTTCAGGTTAACCAGCGCGCCGCCGGAGTTGCCGCGGTTGATCGCCGCATCGGTCTGGATAAAGTTTTCGTAGTTTTCGATATTCAGGCCGCTGCGCCCCAGGGCGGAAACGATGCCCGAGGTGGCGGTTTCGCCCAGCCCGTAGGGGTTGCCGATCGCTACGGTGTAATCGCCGACGCGCAGCTGATCGGAATCCGCCATCTTGATCGCCGTCAGGTTCTTGAAGTCTTTCAGCTGGATCAGGGCGATGTCGGAACGCGGATCCTTGCCGATCACCTTGGCGTCGAAACGGCGGCCGTCGCTCAGCTGCACCTGGATCTTGTTGGCGTTATCCACCACGTGGTTATTGGTCACCACATAGCCCTTGGCGGCATCGATGACCACCCCGGCGCCCAGCGCCTGGAATTTCTGCTGCGTGCCCTGCGGCTGGCCATCCGGCCCAGGCTGTTCACCGCCCTGACACATCGGCGAGCCCTGGAACGGCGAACCGTCCTGGCAGAACGGCGAATCTTCACCGAAGAACTGTTGGAACTGCTGCGGCATGCGCGGCGTATTGACCGTGGTGCTGCCCTCAACGTTAATGCTCACCACGGAAGGCATTACCTTTTCCAGCATCGGCGCCAGGCTCGGCAACTGCTGGGTGCTGGAAGAGGCGGTTTCAGCGGCGCTGGCCGTCACCGGGCCCATCGCCATGCCGATGCTGAATGCCAATGCGCTCAGAACTAATGCGGTTTTTTTCATCTGTGTGTCTCTTATAAAGTCGTTCAAAAAAGAATGGCCGTCTTGCGTGCTTATTCAGAGTTAATTAATAGCCTGAAGTTCCGGCGCAGATGATTGGCAATAGTAAACAAATATTGTCCGTCTTTACAAAAATCAAGACAGCCAACCGGTTGGAATTGCTGATAATTATTCCTCAGCTTAATTATTCCGCCGCCATTAATCGACGATATTCATCATAGGCATAAAGGTCGGTCATTCCGCTGATATAGTCCTGCAATAAACGCGCGCGGAAATAATATTCCCGAATGGCTTGCTGCTCCGGCGATAAATGCTGCAGCCCTTCTACCGCCTCCGCATACGCCAGCCGATGCTTGGTGGACAGCTTGTGGAACAGGCGCGTTTCGATCGGGTAAGCGCGGTGGCTGTCCTCACGCACCAGCAGGCTGAAGTCCGCCAGCGACATCGCCAACAGCGGGCTGTAAATGTCCAGCAGGCCGCTGATCACCCGGTAGCCTTGCAGCTCGAGCTGTTCGACCTCCGGGTGGTTGAACACATGCTTGAACGCCACATTTTTAAATATTTTCAGCAGCCGGTAGGCCGGGCTGGAATCCTCCAGCAGCGCCTGATTGAAGCTGCCCTGATAAACCGCGTCCAGATTGTCGATAAAGCGCTGCGCCGCGTGCGGCACCAGCCGCGCCACGGTGAACACCCGCAGATACATGAAGAACTGATCTTCCGCGCTGCGCCGCGCGCCGCCGCGATCGATCTTGCGAAACGCGCTGGCGACGGTCTTGTCGAACAGATCGCCCGGCGCCACCTCGCCCCACTCCTGAATCAGGTGCTGATACAGCTGCTCGACGGTGAAAATGCTCTTCTCCACCGCGTCTTCCAGATCGGCCACGCAGTAAGAGATATCATCGGCGGCCTCCATAATGTAGGTCAGCGGGAAACGATCGAACTCGCCCATATGCAGCTCACGCCGCAGCCGATCGACGAAGGCCTCTTCCGCCAGATAGTAGCCGGGCTTTTTCATCAGGTAACTGTGGCTGGCGGGGATGTCGCTCGCCCAGTAGGCCGGGCGGGTGTATTTCAGAATGCAGCCGACCTGCGCGTAGGTCAGGTTGAGTTTCAACAGGCTGTACACCATGCGGATCGCCTGGGCGTTGCCCTCGAAGTGGCTGAGATCCTGACGGATCCGGCTGCGCAGCCGGTTCAGATCGCTCTCCCCTTCATGCAGGCGCAGCGTCGCCACCTGGCAGCGATCGTGGCTGCCCGGCTCGCTACCGCAGCTGGCGGGATCGAGCCGCTGGGCAAACCAGTCATTGATCGCCGATTCGCCGAAGTGACCGAACGGCGGATTGCCGATGTCGTGCATCAGGCAGGCCATTTCCACGATGCTTTCAAACGGATCGAGCAGCCGGGTCAGGCCGAGTTCGTCGATCTTCCCCGCCTGTTTGAAGCGGTTGAGGATCTCTTTGGCGATATGGCGCCCGACCTGCTGCACCTCCATCGAGTGCGTCAGGCGACTGCGCACCGCCGCGTTGCGCTCCAGCGGAAATACCTGAGTTTTTTGCTGCAGACGGCGAATGGCCGCCGAGTTGACGATGCGCCCGCGATCGCTCTCGAACTGCCGCACGATGTCGTACTCTTCCTCGGCCTCGATCGGTTTGCTGAAAGGCCGTTGGAAGCTGATTTTTTGCTTGAAGTCGATCCCGGACATCTGTTTCTCCGCCGTTGCGCCCTGCCCCGTGATAACAATTCCCGGCGGCGGATGCAACGCATTATCTCTCTTACACAGCCATGATAGACTATGCCGCAATTCTCACGGCCAATCAGCGAGTGTTATTTATGAAAGTAGGCATCATCGGCGCAATGGAGCAGGAAGTCACCCTGCTGCGCGATCAAATCGAAAACCGTCAAACCATCCAGCGCGCGGGCTGCGAAATCTACACCGGCCAGATCGGCGGCGTTGACGTGGCCCTGCTGAAATCCGGCATCGGCAAAGTCTCTGCGGCCATGGGCACCACCCTGCTGCTGGAGCACTGCAGCCCCGACGTGGTGATCAATACCGGCTCCGCCGGCGGCCTGGCCAGCACGCTGCGCGTGGGCGATATCGTGGTGTCGGAAGAAGTGCGCTACCACGACGCCGACGTCACCGCCTTCGGCTACGAGCCGGGCCAGATGGCCGGCTGCCCGGCGGCGTTCGTCGCCGACGACGCGCTGATCGCGCTGGCGGAAAGCTGCATCAAACAGCTGGATCTGCACGCGGTGCGCGGCCTGATCTGCAGCGGTGACGCCTTCATCAACGGCGCCGAACCGCTGGCGCGCATCCGCGCCACCTTCCCGAGCGTCGCCGCCGTGGAAATGGAAGCCGCGGCTATCGCCCACGTCTGCCATCTGTTCGGCACGCCGTTCGTGGTGGTGCGCGCCATTTCCGACGTCGCCGACAGCGAATCGCACATGAGCTTTGACGAGTTCCTGGTGGTAGCGGCCAAGCAGTCCACGCTGATGGTCAACGCCATGCTGCAAACCCTGGCCAAGCGCGGTTGATGTGAGACTGCGCTTCACCTCGATGTTCTGCCTGTTGGCGCTCTGGCTGGCTCTGCCGGCCGGCGCCGCGCAGCGGGTGATCAGCCTGGCGCCCAACGCCACCGAACTCGCCTATGCCGCCGGCATGGGCGATGTGCTGGTGGCGGCGAGCGCCTATTCCGATTACCCGCCGCAGGCCGCCAGGCTGGAGCAGGTGGCCTCCTGGCAGGGCATCAATCTGGAGCGGGTGCTGGCGCTCAAGCCGGATCTGATCCTCGCCTGGCGCGGCGGCAATCCGCAACGCGCGTTGGATCAGCTCGCCGCGTTCGGCATCCCGATCTTCTATGCGGACGCCGACAATCTCGAAGGGATCGCCGGCTTGCTGGACAAGCTGGCGCGCTACAGCCCGCACCCGGACCAGGCGCATCAGGCCGCAGAAGGCCTTCGCCGCCAGTTCGCCGCTCTCAGGCAACAGTACGCCACTAACGTGCCACGCCGTGTGTTGCTGCAGTTCGGCACCCAGCCGCTGTTCACCAGCTCCGGCGCCACGCTGCAAAGCCAGGTGCTGGCGCTGTGCGGCGGGCAGAACGTCTTCGCCGACAGCCGCACCCCTTGGCCGCAGATCAGCCGCGAGCAGGTACTGGCGCGTCAGCCGCAGGCCATCGTCATCACCGGCGGCGCGAAAGAGGCCGCCAATGTGAAAGCCTTCTGGGCGCCGCAGCTGCAGGTGCCGGTGATCGCGCTGAACGAAGACTGGTTCAATCGCGGCGGGCCGCGCATCCTGTTGGCGGCGCAGCAGCTGTGCCGCCAGCTGGCGGAGATCCGCTGATGCTGGTGTTCTGGCTGGATATTCTCGGCACGGCGGTGTTCGCCGTCTCCGGCGTGCTGCTGGCCGGCAAGCTGCGCATGGATCCGTTCGGCGTGCTGGTATTGGGCGTGGTCACCGCGGTCGGCGGCGGCACCATCCGCGACATGGCGCTGGCCAACGGCCCGGTATTCTGGGTCAAGGATCCCACCGATCTGGTGGTGGCGATGATCACCTGCGTCTTGACGCTGCTGCTGGTGCGCCAGCCGCGCCGCCTGCCGAAGTGGGTGCTGCCGGTGCTCGACGCCGTCGGGCTGGCGGTGTTCGTCGGCATCGGCGTCAACAAGGCCTTCGCGGCCGGCACCGGCCCGCTGGTGGCGATCTGCATGGGGGTGATCACCGGCGTCGGCGGCGGCATTATCCGCGACGTGCTGGCGCGCGAGATCCCGATGATCCTGCGCACCGAAATTTACGCCACCGCCTGCATCATCGGCGGCATCGTGCACGCCACGGCGTTTTACACCTTCAATATGCCGCTGCAACAGGCCATGATGCTGGGCATGCTCATTACCCTGGCCATTCGGCTGGCGGCCATCCGCTGGCATCTCAAGCTGCCCGCCTTTATTCTCGAACGCTGAGCAGCCGCGCATCACTCGCGGCCGGCCGGCGCAGGAGAACGGCACGGCAGTGATCCTCGTGGAATGGTAGGCATAAAAAAACCCGCCAGCCGTAAGGCGAGCGAGTTGACATTCTGGCAGGCAAACTCAGATGCTGAACGACGAACCGCAACCGCAGGTGGTTTTGGCATTCGGGTTGGTCACCACAAAGCGCGACCCTTCCAGCCCTTCGGTGTAGTCCACCGAACCGCCGACCAGGTACTGCAGGCTCATCGGATCGACCACCAGCGCCACGCCCTGCTTCTCGATGGTCATATCGCCATCGTTGACCTTGTCGTCAAAAGTGAAGCCGTATTGGAATCCGCTGCAGCCGCCGCCGGTAATATAAACCCGCAACTTCAGGTTCGGGTTTTCTTCGTCAGCAATCAGGAACTTAACCTTGTTTGCTGCTGCCTCGGTAAATTGCAGGGGCAGTGCCGTTTGATCACTCATACTCTTTACTCCCAACATTGTTCAGCATCAGATCGCGACTATGGCTGCCTGATTAATATTAACGATTATCCGATACCTGAGTGTTGCGTTCAAGTATTCACCGCATTTGTTGTATTTTCCTTACTTGTTTTCTGCGCCGCCTCCCGCGCCAGCTGCGCCTCCTGCTTTTGCAGCGTGCGGGCCAGGATCGACGAATACAGCGGCTTGCCGCCGAGCAGCTGCGCCACCACCGTGGCGCCGAGGCAGGTGATGATCATCGGTAAAATAAGTTGGTAGTTGTCGGTCATTTCCAGCACCAGCACGATGCCGGTCAGCGGGGCGCGCACCGTGGCGGCGAACAGCGCCCCCATGCCGGCGATGGCGAAGGTGCCCGCCTCGATGCCGTACTGCGGGAACAGATGCGCCCCCGCCAGCCCGAAGGCGGTGCCGAACAGCGTGCCCAACGCCAGCATCGGCGCGAAGATGCCGCCCGGCGCGCCGGAACCGAAACACAGCAGCGTGGTGAAGATGCGGGTGATAAAGATAAACATCAACATGCCGACGCTGTAGTTGCCCGCCGCGGCGATCGGGATCAGCCCAAAGCCGCCGCCCGCTGCCTCCGGCTGGATCAGTCCCAGAATGCCGCACACGCCGCCGAGCAGCCCGCCCATCAGCAAGACATTGCGCATTCTGCCGCCGTGCAGGCGTGCGAACATGTCCTGAGTGCGAAAGATCAGCGCGTTGAACCCCACGCCCACCGCGCCGAAGATTGCCCCCAATACCAGATAGAGCCACAGGGTATTGATGGGCGCCGAAGAAAGTTTGTCGACCGCGATCACCGCCCCCTGGCCGTTAAACAGCTGGAACACCACGCTCGACATGATAACGCCGATAAACACCGCTTTAATCGAGATCAGGTTGTAGCGGAACTGCGGCCGCATCTCTTCGATGATGAACAGGATGCCGGCCAGCGGCGCGTTGAACGCGGCGGACAAGCCGGCGGCGGCCCCGGTCGCCAGCAACGTATGACGCGCCTCGGCGCCGCGAATGCGCAACACGTCCAATACCATGCGCCCGACGTTGCCGCCCATCTGCACCGTGGGCCCTTCGCGCCCCAGCACCATGCCCGCCCCCAGCGTGCCCATGCCGCCGATGAATTTCACCGGGATCACGCGCCACCAGCGTACCGGCCGCAGCTCTTCCAGCGCGCCTTCGATTTCCGGAATGCCCGAGCCGCCCGCCTCAGGCGCAAAGCGCCGCACCAGGTAATAGCCCAGCGCCGCCAGCGCGGCGGACAGGATAAACGCCAGGGGCCACACCAGAAGCCAGGAGTCGGCGACCTGCGCCAGCGAAGCCAGCCGCTGCTGCTGCACCCACTCCACCGCTTTATCGAAGGCCACGCCGAGCAAACCGGCCAGCGCCCCCACCAGCGCGGCCATCACCAGGATCGCCACCGGGGTTTTATCGCGGCGAATAAACTGACGCACCGCATCGCTGCGGCGCAGACGCGGGCTCAACGTCCCTACGGGCTGTGATTGTGATTCTGTCATCGCGAGTGATTCGTCAGGTAATTTGTAATACAAATAGGCAGAGCGATAATTCTACCCCAACCTGGCGGCGGACGCTGCCGTTAATGGTATCTGACTGTGATCGTTTCATAACGCGGCGCTCTCCTCTAGAATAGCGCGGTCAAATCATTCAAAAGAGAATCCAGGAGCCGATTTATGAGCCTACACAGCAAGTCCGAAAGTCTGTACGCCCAGGCGCAACAGTTGATCCCCGGCGGGGTAAACTCTCCGGTGCGTGCATTCACCGGCGTGGGCGGTGTGCCGCTGTTTATCGAGCGGGCAGACGGGGCTTACCTGTTCGATGCCGACGGCAAGGCCTATATCGACTATGTCGGTTCCTGGGGGCCGATGGTGCTGGGGCATAACCACCCGGCGATCCGCGACGCGGTAATCGAAGCGGCGCAGCGCGGCCTGAGCTTCGGCGCGCCGACCGAGATGGAAGTCAAAATGGCGCAGCTGGTCACTGAGCTGGTGCCGACGATGGATATGGTGCGCATGGTGAACTCAGGCACCGAAGCCACCATGAGCGCCATCCGCCTGGCGCGCGGCTACACCAACCGCGATAAAATCATCAAGTTCGAAGGCTGCTATCACGGCCACGCCGACTGCCTGCTGGTGAAAGCCGGCTCCGGCGCGCTGACCCTCGGCCAGCCGAACTCACCGGGCGTGCCGGCCGACTTCGCCAAGCACACTCTGACCTGCACCTATAACGATCTGGATTCGGTGCGCGCCGCCTTCGAACAGTACCCGTCCGAAATCGCCTGTATCATCGTCGAGCCGGTCGCCGGCAACATGAACTGCGTGCCGCCGCTGCCGGAATTCCTGCCGGGCCTGCGCGCCCTGTGCGACAAGTACGGCGCGCTCTTGATCATCGACGAAGTGATGACCGGCTTCCGCGTGGCGCTGGCCGGCGCGCAATCCTATTACGGCGTAGAGCCTGATCTGACCTGCCTCGGCAAAATCATCGGCGGCGGCATGCCGGTGGGCGCCTTCGGCGGCCGTCGCGAGGTGATGGACGCGCTGGCGCCGACCGGCCCGGTCTACCAGGCCGGCACCCTGTCCGGCAACCCGATCGCCATGGCGGCGGGCTACGCTTGTTTGACCGAAGTCTCACAGGTCGGCGTGCACCAGACGCTGACCGAACTGACCGAAATGCTGGCCGCTGGCCTGCTGCACGCGGCGCAGGAAGAGAATATTCCGTTGGTGGTCAACAACGTCGGCGGCATGTTCGGCCTGTTCTTCACCGACGCGCCGGCGGTCACCTGTTACCAGGACGTGATGCAGTGTGACGTGGAACGCTTCAAGCGCTTCTTCCACCTGATGCTGGAAGAAGGGGTGTATCTGGCACCGTCCGCCTTCGAAGCGGGCTTCATGTCCGTGGCGCACAGCAAGGAAGACATCCAGCGCACCATCGACGCCGCGCGTCGCTGCTTCGCCAAGCTGTAATCCCGGCCGAATGGCCAAAAAAACGGGCGCCTCGGCGCCCGTTTTTTTTTCTCAGCGGCTTAAAGCAGCGTGCCGTAAATGGTCAACAGCGCCACCACCACCACGATGATCATCGTCACCTTGCGCGCCAGCGTCACCGCCGCCCGCGGCGTTTGCACCGGATCCATATGCGGATCGCGCGCCAGCGAGAACTGGGCCAGCCGCGTCAGCACCTGATACGACGACGAATGCCGATCCCCCAGCGAGGCGAACCAGGCCGGCAATGCGCGTTCGCCGTGGCCAAACAGCGCGTAGGCCACTCCAGCCAAACGCACCGGGATCCAGTCCAGCCAGTTCAGCAGGTGATCGATGCCCGATTGCGAACGCTCCAGCGGCGTATTGTGGCGCGCCAGCCAGGTTTGATAGGCGCGCAGGAAGGCATACCCCGCCAGCGCAATCGGCCCGTACGGCCCAAAGACCACAAACCAGAACAGCGGTGCCAGGTAATAACGGAAGTTAATCCACAGCAGCGCGTTTTGCAGTTCGCGCAGGCGCAGCTCTTCGCTGCAGTCCACCGGCAAACCGTGGATCAACGCCAGCTCTTCCGCCATCTGATCGCTGGCGTGGATATCCCCCTGCCGCGCCGCTTTCAGGTAGGCGCGGTAGTGTTTGCGCTTGATGCCGGCGCCGACGCACAGCAGATCGATGACGATCCACAGCAGCAGCGTCACCACGCCGAAGAACAGCCCGTGCGACAACCACAGAACGCCCCAGACGATCACCATCCAGGCGGCGGTCATCGCCAGCGTCTGTGCCAGCGAAACCCGATGCAGCCGCTGAAATACCACTTCGAGGCGATGATCCAGCTGCCAGTGTTCTCCCAGCTTGAACAGGCGCTCCCAGGCCAAAACCAGCAACAGCGTAAACAGCGTCATTAGCGATTCCTCTCCCTTTTTCTTGTCTCAAGCATAGCGTCGGCGGGCGCGCCGCGTTGTTCCAGAGATGCCAGATAGCGATCCCAATCGAACACCGGCCCGGGATCGGTCTTGCGGCCGGGGGCGATATCGCAATGCCCGGCGATATTGGCCGCCAGCGGCGGATAACGTTCGGCCAGCAGCGCGGTTACCGCCTGCAGCGTGCGATATTGCGCTTCGGTGTAGGGTAACTGGTCAGTGCCTTCCAGCTCGATGCCGATGGAGAAATCGTTGCACCGCTCACGTCCCTGATACAGGGAAACGCCCGCGTGCCAGGCGCGCTGGTCGAAAGGCACATACTGCACTATCGCCCCGTCGCGGCGAATCAGGCAATGCGCCGACACCCGCAGCTGATGGATCTCGGCGAAATAAGGGTGCTGCGCAGGGTCGAGCGTGCCGGTGAACAGCTGGTCGATATAGGGGCCACCGAACTCGCCGGGCGGCAAGCTGATGTTGTGGATGACCAGCAACGAGGGGAGCTCGTCATCCGGGCGCCGATCGCAGTGCGGCGAGAGCACTCGCGTCGCCCCGACAATCCAGCCATTTTCCAACTGCATCAGACACCTCTCTGCGGTGGTACTTATTCCTGCAACAGAGTAGCATGTTCCCCTACGATCTAACCGTCCATTTCGGAGTTTTCCATGCCGACACGCCGCTACAGTGCCGACAGTCGCCGCACCGAGCTTCTTGAACGAATTGAAAGTGATATTCCCTATGCCGTCGCCCAGGCGCTGCGCGAAGACCTGGGGGGTGAAGTCGACGCCGGGCGCGATATTACCGCGCAATTGTTACCGGCAGACAAACAGGCCGAAGCCACCGTCATCACCCGCGAAGCCGGCGTGTTCTGTGGCCGTCGCTGGCTGAACGAAGTCTTTATTCAGTTGGGCAATCAGGTGCAGGTGGAGTGGCTGGTGGCGGACGGCGACCGTCTGACGCCGAACCAACCGCTCTGCCGGCTGCGCGGCCCGGCGCGGGTGATGCTGACCGGCGAGCGCACCGCGCTGAACTTCGTGCAGACGCTCTCCGGCGTGGCGACCGAAGTCAGCCGCTACGTGGCCCTGCTGGAAGGCACCCGGACTCGCCTGCTCGATACCCGCAAGACCTTACCCGGCCTGCGCACCGCGCTGAAATACGCCGTGCTGTGCGGGGGCGGCAGCAACCACCGGCTGGGGCTGTCCGATGCCTTCCTGATCAAGGAAAACCACATCATCGCCTCCGGTTCTATCAAGAACGCGGTGGAAAAAGCCTTCTGGCTGCACGCCGACGTGCCGGTGGAAGTGGAAGTCGAGTCGCTCGATGAACTGCAGCAGGCGCTGGATGCCGGCGCCGACATCATCATGCTGGACAACTTCAGCGTAGAGATGATGCGTCAGGCGGTCGCACAAACCCAGGGCCGCGCCCAGCTGGAAGTGTCCGGCAACGTCACCCGCGAGACGCTGCGCACCTTCGCCGAGACCGGCGTGGATTACATTTCGGTCGGCGCGCTGACCAAGCATGTGACCGCGCTCGATCTGTCGATGCGCTTCAAATGATCCCCTCGCCCCCGGCCGCTGCCGGGGGCGTTACCGTAAAATTGCGAACCCTCTCTCACCGTTTTTTTCACCGCTGCAAACCACATCAATACTGATGGAAGTACGCCGAGAAACGCGTAAAACCTGCTCGCCGTTCCCCCGCGCAAACCGCTACCGTTGTTTTCCACACCCTTATGGAGGAAACAACGCATGGAAACACAACGCGGCTTTAGCCTGATCGAACTGATGGTGGTGATCGCCATCATCGCCATCCTCAGCGCCATCGGCATTCCCGCCTACCAGCGCTACATCCAGAAAGCGGCGATGACCGACATGCTGCAAACCATGGCGCCGTATAAAATGGCGGTCGAGCTGTGCGTGCTGGACGAAGGCGCGCCCGCCGGCTGCGAGTCCGGCAGCAAAGGCATTCCCACCGGCGGCACGTCGCGCTATGTCAGCGGGGTGAAAGTCGTCAAAGGCGTGATCACGCTGACCGGCAGCCAAACGCTACAGGGCCTGGCGGTGGCATTAACCCCCAAGTCGAACGCCGATGGGCTGACCCGCTGGACCCGGCTGTGCAGCAGCGAAAACGCGACGCTGGTTGAGGTGTGCCAGGAAGTCTTCCGCTTCGACAACGCGGCGGAGTAATGGCGATGAACGCGCAAATCAGCGAAGAGGTTCACGCCCTGTGCCGGCGCTATCAGGCGCTGGCGCTGAGCGAAGACCCGACCACCCTGACGGTCGCGCTCAGCGAAGAAGCGCCGCAGGGGCTGCTGGCGGCACTGCGTTTCGCCACCGGCAAGCGCATCCATTTGGAACAATGGCCGGCGGCCAGGCTGGAGATGGCGCTGAACCAGCACCACGAGCCGCTCCCGGCGCCGTTGACGGCCGAAGAGGACACGACCGACATCGCCTACCCCGACGACGGCGATGCGCCGGTGGTACAGTTCATCAACCAGACGCTGCGCCTGGCCATTCAGCGCCGCGCCTCGGACATTCACTTTGAGCCCTTTCGGCAGCATTTTCGCATTCGCCTGCGCATCGACGGCGTGCTGCAAACCCTTGCCTCACCGCCGCCGCAGCTGGCTGCGCGCCTCATCGCCCGGCTGAAGATCCTCGGCCAACTGGATATCGCCGAGCGCCGTCAACCTCAGGACGGGCAGCTCAGCCTGACGCTGGACAGCGCGCGCTATGCCATGCGCATCGCCACCCTGCCGACGTTGCACGGCGAAAAGGTGGTGCTGCGCGTTCAGCAGGGCGAGCAGCAAGAGCTACCGCTGGATCAACTGGGTATGAGCCGGACGGATCTGGCGCGCTACGCGGCAGCGTTGGCCTGCCCGCAAGGTTTGATCCTGGTGACCGGCCCGACCGGCAGCGGCAAGACGGTAACGCTGTACAGCGGGCTGCGCCAGTTGAATGATGCGCAAAGCAACCTGTGCAGCGTCGAGGATCCGGTCGAGATCCCGCTGTTCGGCGTCAATCAGACCCAGATCAACGCCAAAACCGAGCTGAACTTCACCCGAGTGCTGCGTGCCCTGCTGCGCCAGGATCCGGACGTCATCATGATCGGCGAGATCCGCGATGCGGAAACCGCCGAGATCGCGGTCAAGGCCGCGCAAACCGGCCACCTGGTGCTGTCGACGCTGCATACCAACTCCACGGCTGAAACCCTGACGCGGCTGATGCACATGGGTATCCCCGGCTACCTGCTCGCCGGCTGCCTGAAGCTGGTCGTCGCCCAGCGGCTGGTGCGCAGGCTGTGTCGCCACTGCCGCTACCCGCAAAGCCAGCCGGCGCATTTTCCCACCGCGCTCTGGGCGGAACCGCTGCTCGCCTGGCGCGCCGACGGCTGCGAGCACTGCTTCGGCGGCTATTATGGGCGCATCGGCGTGTATGAACTGTTGGCCATTACGCCGGAAATTCAGGCGGCATTGCTGGCGAACGCCGCTCCCAGTCTGCTGGCGGATATCGCCCGCGAACAGGGGCAGCTTTCGCTGCTGCAGGCGGGTCTGGCGCTGGCCGCCGAAGGCACGACCTCGCTGGAAGAACTGTACCGCGTGATCGACGTCGTCCAACTCGGCGTAACCACGCCATGAAAGCGCGCCGGTTGTTTCTGTGGCAGGCTTTCGACGCTCAGGGCACCTTACGCCGCGGCGAACTGATGAGCGAGGAAAAACGGCAGGTGAGCCGGCTGCTGATCGAACAAGGCCTGCAACCTTGGCGGATCGGGCACGGCAAACGCGTCACGCCCGGCCAATGGCGCGGAGAACCCTTAATCCACTTCACCCGCCAGCTCGCTGCCCTGTTGCAGGCCGGGCTGCCGCTGGTCAATACGCTGCAGTTGCTGGCAGCAGAGCATCCTTCGGCAGCCTGGCGCTGCCTGCTGCGCCAGCTGGCCGACCAGGTGCGCGAAGGGCAGCCGCTCTCCGAAAGCCTTGCCGCACAACCAAGCGTTTTTCCACTGATCTATCGCCAACTGATCGCCATCGGCGAACTGACCGGCAACCTCGATCGCTGCTGCCTGCAGCTGGCGCAACAACAGGAGGCCCAGTTGCTGCTGCGCCGCAAGGTGACCAAAGCGCTGCGATATCCCCTCTTCATCTGCGCGGTGGCGCTGCTGGTCAGCGTGCTGATGCTGGTGATGGTGCTGCCGGAATTTGCCAAGGTTTATCAGTCGTTCGATGCGCCGCTGCCCTGGTTTACCCAAGGATTATTGGGGTTGTCCGCGCTGCTGATCGCCGTTGGCCCCTATTTGGCGCTGCTGCTCGGCGCGTTGCTGTTCGGCTACTGCCGCTGGCTGCATCCGCGTCCTCCGTGGCGCCAACGCGAACAGGTCGCCTTGCTGCGCCTGCCGCTGATTGCCCGGCTGGTGAGCGGCGGCGCGCTGAGCCAAACATTTCGTATCCTGACCATGACCCAACGCGCCGGGCTGACGCTGGTGGAAGGCTTGAACGCGGCGGCGCTGGCGGCGGATCATCCGCTGTACCGGCAGGCGCTGGAGCAGGTGCAACGGCAGATCGCCGAAGGCGAAGCGTTTCATCAGGCTCTGGGTTTGCAACCGCTGTTTCCGCCACTGTGCCGGCAGCTGGTGCGGGTGGGCGAGGAGTCCGGTTCGCTGGACGCCTTGCTGGATAAGTTGGCGCAGTGGTATGAACGGCAGACGCACGAGCTGGCCGATACGCTGGCGCAAACGCTGGAGCCGCTGTTGATGCTGGTGGTGGGCGGGATTGTCGGCGCTTTGGTGATCGCCATGTATCTGCCTATCTTTCAACTGGGCAGCGTGCTGGGATAAAGAAGAGGATAGCGGGCACCGCGGTGCGCGGCGCCCGAATGCAAGCTGCGGCTTATTTGCTGCCGAAGACGCGGTTTTCCTGCTCCGCCACGCGGATAAAGGTGGTGCGCTTGGTCAGCTCTTTCAGACGCTCGGCGCCGACGTAGGTGCAGGCGGAACGCAAACCGCCGAGGATATCGCGCACGGTAAACTCCACCTCGCCGCGCAGCGGCAGCTTGACGGTTTTGCCTTCGGCCGCGCGATACTCTGCTACGCCGCCGACGTGGCGCTTCATCGCCGATTCAGAGCTCATGCCGTAGAACAGCATGAACTTCTCGCCGTTCTCTTCCACCACGGTGCCTTCGCACTCGTCGTGGCCGGCCAGCATGCCGCCCAGCATCACGAAGTCCGCGCCGCCGCCGAAGGCTTTGGCGACATCGCCCGGCACCGAGCAGCCGCCGTCGCTGACGATTTGGCCGCCCAGCCCATGGGCCGCGTCGGCGCATTCGATCACCGCCGACAGCTGCGGATAGCCCACGCCGGTCTTCACGCGGGTGGTGCATACCGACCCCGGGCCGATGCCGACTTTCACGATGTCGGCGCCGGAGAGGATCAACTCTTCCACCATCTCGCCGGTTACCACGTTGCCGGCGCAGATGACGTGATTCGGGCAGGCTTCGCGCGCTTTCTGCAGGAAAGCGACGAAGTGTTCGGAGTAGCCGTTGGCCACGTCGATACAGATGAATTTCAGCGCCGAAGACAGGGCCAGGATCTGCTGCATTTTGGCGAAGTCGGCTTCGGAGGTGCCGGTGGAGACCATCACATGGCGCAGCACCGATTCCGGCATGCGCTGCACGAAGTCAGCCCATTGCTCGACGCTGTAATGTTTGTGTACGGCGGTGAGAACGTCGAAAGAAGCCAGGGCCTCGGCCATGCGGAAGGTGCCCACCGTGTCCATGTTGGCGGCGATAATCGGCACGCCGGACCAGCTGCAACCTGAATGCTTGAAGGTAAACTGACGTTCCAGTTCAACCTCGGAGCGGCTTTTCAGCGTGGAACGCTTAGGGCGGATCAACACGTCTTTAAAGCCCAACTTCAAATCTTCTTCAATACGCATGACTTATGATTTCCTGGTTAATGGCGACGGATCGCAAGGAGGATATTCGAACCTCTACCCGACGGCTTTCCAGTGGCGCAAAAAGACGGCGGCGAGATTAATGCCAGTTCCAGTGACGTTATAATACGCGCTAATAATCGCCGAACAAGACTGCGAATTCGCCTTTATTTACGCTACAATCCGACAAATTTACCTGCATAATCGCAGTGTGATTGCCCGCTCATTTTTGCCGTGCCGCTGCGTTTTTTCTCGCCACCCAATCGGTGCCGATGCGCAAGCGCCGCCTGCCGACTTGCACTTCTGCGCGATCGCTTTATGATTCGACTATTATTTTTTTATGAACATCGGATGCACCTAACACCATGGCCTACATTGTTGCGTTGACCGGGGGCATAGGCAGCGGCAAGACGACCGTCGCGAACGCCTTTGCGCGCCACGGCGCAACCCTTGTCGATGCCGACGTGATCGCCCGTCAGGTCGTCGAGCCGGGCACCCCTGCCTTGGCCGCGATCGCCGAACGATTTGGTAATGAAATGTTGCTGCCGGACGGTGCGTTGGATCGCGCTGCGCTGCGTCAGCGCATCTTCAGCCATCCCGATGACAAAACCTGGCTGAACCAGCTGCTGCACCCGCTGATACACCGAGAAACCCAGCGCCAACTGGCGCAGGCCACCAGCCCGTACGCGCTGTGGGTGGTGCCGCTGCTGGTGGAAAACCGCCTGCAGGATCGCGCCGATCGGGTGCTGGTGATCGACGTCGACGCCGAAACCCAGCTGGCTCGCACCATCGCGCGCGACGGCGTAAGCCGTGAGCAAGCGCAGAGCATTCTCGCCGCCCAGGCCACGCGCCAGCAGCGCCTCGCCGTGGCGGATGACATTATTGACAACAGCGGCGCCGCTCAGGGGATAGAGCCACAGGTCGCCGCTCTGCATCGTCGCTACCTTGAACTGGCGGCAACAGCGCCCCAACAGGATTAAACTGCATGAGTGATGTTTCCCCAACCGTTCTCTTTGAACACCCGCTGAACGAGAAGATGCGCACCTGGCTGCGCATCGAATTCCTGCTGCAACAGCTGCACGGCCAACGCGCCCTGAGTGAAACCGCCATCGCCCTCACCTTCTTTCGCACCGTCTCCGACTTGCTGGACGTGCTGGAGCGCGGCGAAGTGCGCACCGAACTGCTCAAAGAGCTGGAGCGCCAGCAGCAGAAACTGTTGGCCTGGGCCGATGTGCCGGGTGTGGATATGGCGCTGATCGACCAGCTGCGCGGCCAGCTGAAGTCGCGCTCGTCGGCGCTGATGGCGGCGCCGCGCCTCGGCCAGGCGCTGCGCGAAGATCGGCTGATCGGCCTGGTGCGTCAGCGGCTGAACATTCCTGGCGGTTGCTGCAGCTTCGATCTGCCGACCCTGCACATGTGGATGCACGCGCCGCAGCAGGATCGCGATGCCGACGTCGCCGCCTGGCTGCAGTCGCTGGATCCGCTGAACCAGGCGCTGATCATGGTGTTGGATCTGATCCGCCAATCCGGGCCGTTCCGCAATCAAATCAGCCTGAACGGTTTTTTCCAGGACAACGCCGAAGGGGCGGATCTGCTGCGCCTGCGCCTCCATCTGGCGCCGCAGCTTTATCCGCAGATTTCCGGCCATAAGACGCGTTATGCTATTCGTTTCCTGCCGCTGGACAGCGAACATGGCGCGGTGCCTGAACGCCTGACGTTCGAACTGGCCTGTTGTTGAACTTATGAAAGAAAGCCTTCTCAGTATTGTCAGAAGGCGTAAGGAACCGTTATGACGACCGTAGTAAAATGCCCAACCTGTGGCACCGGCGTGGTTTGGGGTGAAGTCAGCCCATTCCGGCCATTTTGCAGCAAACGCTGCCAGCTGATCGATCTCGGCGAGTGGGCCGATGAAGAGAAGCGCATTCCGAGCAACAGCGATCTGTCGGAAAGCGAAGACTGGAGCGAAATGGACGATCGCTGATCGCCCGCTGTTGGCCTGGCGGACGCCAGGCCAAACTGGTTATTGCGCAGCGTTCGCCTGTGCCACCAGCAGCTGAATAATGCCGACGTTGGCTTCCGGGAACTCGTCTTCACGCAGGTCCGCCTGTTTTACCCAGCGCATCGGTTGCCCCTCACGGCCGAACGGCTCACCCGCCCAGGCTTCTACCAGATAAAAATTCAGCGTCACGATGCGATCGCTGAAGCGGTGCTCCACCACCTCCAGCAGTTCGGCGCGTTCGGCTTCGATACCGGTCTCTTCCCGCAGCTCGCGGCTCAACGCCTGTTCAGGCGTTTCACCCTGTTCGATCTTACCGCCGGGAAACTCCCAAAAGCCGGCCATGTGCGCATCGGCGGCGCGGCGGGTAATAAAGATCTCCTGTTGAGCATTGCGGATAATGCCCACGGCGATATTCAGATGTTTCATCTCACCCTCCTGATGGGTGCCAAAAAACAGGGGCTCAGCAAGCTGAACCCCTGGGTGTTATCGGTTAACCGCGGCCGGCATTACTGCAGGCGGCCGTGGCACTGCTTGTATTTCTTGCCGGAACCGCATGGGCAAGGATCGTTGCGCCCCACTTTACGCTCGGCGGTCGCCGGCGCGTTCGGATCTTCAGTCACCAGCGCGTTCTCGTCGTGGTGGCTCAGCTGTTGCTGCTGCGCCAGACGCTCGGCCTCTTCACGGCGCTGCTGTTCCAGCGCTTCCACCTCTTCCGGCATCCGCACCTGTACCTTGCTCAGCACGCTGATCACTTCATATTTCAGCGATTCCAGCATGGTGGCGAACATGTTGAAGGATTCACGCTTGTACTCCTGCTTCGGATCCTTCTGCGCGTAACCGCGCAGGTGGATACCCTGACGCAGGTAGTCCATCGCCGCCAGATGCTCTTTCCACAGAGAATCCAGCGTCTGCAGCATCACGCCCTTCTCGAAGTTGCGCATCATCTCGCTGCCGACCACTTCTTCCTTACGCAGGTACTGCTCTTTGGCGTTCTCCAGAATGCGTTCGCGCAGCGTCTCTTCGTGCAGCTCCGGCTCTTTGTCCAGCCACTGGGCGATCGGCATCTCCAGATCGAAGTCGTTCTTCAGACGCTCTTCCAGCCCCTGAATGTCCCACTCTTCTTCCAGCGACTGCGGCGTGATGTAGTTGTCGATGGTGCTCTTGAACACGTCCTCGCGGATGCTGGCGATGGTTTCGCTCACGTCGGACACGTCCAGCAATTCGTTGCGTTGGCTGTAGATGGCGCGGCGCTGATCGTTGGCGACGTCATCATACTCCAGCAGTTGCTTACGGATGTCGAAGTTGCGGCTCTCTACCTTACGCTGGGCATTGGCGATCGCCTTGGTCACCCACGGATGCTCAATCGCTTCGCCTTCTTTCATGCCCAGTTTACGCATCATGCCGGACACGCGATCCGAGGCGAAGATACGCATCAGGGCATCTTCCATCGACAGGTAGAAGCGGGATGAACCGGCGTCGCCCTGACGACCGGAACGGCCGCGCAGCTGGTTATCGATACGGCGCGATTCATGGCGCTCGGTGCCGATGATATGCAGGCCGCCCGCCGCCAGCACCGCGTCGTGGCGCTCTTTCCAGGCGGCTTTGATGGCTTCGATCTGCTCTTCGGTCGGTTCTTCCAGCAGCGCCACTTCGGCCTGCCAGCTGCCGCCCAGCACGATATCGGTACCACGACCCGCCATGTTGGTGGCGATGGTTACCGCACCGCTCTGGCCGGCCTGGGCGACGATATCCGCTTCCATGGCGTGGAATTTGGCGTTCAGCACCTTGTGGTCGATGCCCGCTTTGGTCAGCTCACGGGACACCACTTCGGATTTCTCGATTGAGATGGTCCCCACCAGCACCGGTTGGCCTTTGGCGGTACGCTCGCGGATGTCCTCGATGATGGCGCCGATCTTCTCTTTCTCGGTCATGTACACCAGATCCGGCATGTCCTTACGGATCATCGGACGGTTGGTTGGCACCACGATGGTGTCCAGCTTGTAGATCGAGCTGAATTCGAAGGCTTCGGTATCGGCGGTACCGGTCATCCCGGCCAGCTTCTCGTACAGACGGAAGTAGTTCTGGAAGGTGATCGAAGCCAGCGTCTGGTTCTCGTTCTGGATCTCCACGCCTTCTTTGGCTTCCACCGCCTGGTGCAGGCCATCGGACCAACGGCGGCCCTGCATGGTACGGCCGGTGTGTTCGTCGACGATGATCACTTCGCCGTCTTTCACGATGTAGTCAACGTCGCGGGTGAACAGCACGTGGGCGCGCAGCGCGGCGGTAACGTGGTGCATCAGCATGATATTGGTCGGCGAGTACAGCGATTCGCCTTCATCCATGATGCCAGCCTCTACCAGCATCTCTTCGATCAGGATCAGGCCGCGTTCGGTCAGGTGCACCTGGCGCGCCTTCTCGTCCACCGAGAAGTGCCCTTCACCCTTGAAGGTGTCGGAGTCTTCTTTTTCCTGGCGGATCAGTTTAGGGATCAGCTTGTTGACCTTGATGTACATCTCGGAGCTGTCTTCTGCCGGGCCGGAGATGATCAGCGGCGTACGCGCTTCATCGATCAGGATGGAGTCCACCTCATCCACCAGCGCATAGTGCAGTTTGCGCTGCACGCGCTCTTCCGGGCTGAACGCCATGTTGTCACGCAGGTAGTCGAAGCCGTATTCGTTGTTGGTGCCGTAGGTGATGTCGGCGGCGTAAGCTTCACGCTTGGCCGGCGCCGGCATGCCCGGCAGGTTGATGCCGATGCTCAGGCCGAGGAACTCGAACAGCGGGCGGTTGTTTTCGGCGTCACGCTGCGCCAGATAGTCGTTGACGGTCACCACGTGCACGCCGCGGCCGCTCAGGGCGTTCAGGTAGGCCGGCAGCGTCGCGGTCAGGGTTTTACCTTCACCGGTACGCATCTCGGCGATGCAGCGGTCGTTCAGTACCATGCCGCCCAGCAGCTGCACGTCGAAGTGACGCATGCCGAACACGCGCTTGCTCGCCTCACGCACCACGGCGAAGGCTTCCGGGATCAGGCTTTCCAGCGACTCGCCTTTTTCCAGGCGTGCGCGGAACTCGTTGGTTTTCGCTTTCAGCTCATCATCGGACAGTTTTTCCATGTCCGGTTCCATGCAGTTGATCTGCTCAACCACTTTGCGCATGCGGCGCAGGGTACGATCGTTACGGCTGCCAAAAACTTTGGTTAATAATTTCACTAACATGATGTTTGATATCTCTGTCATGACGGCCGAATGCGGCAGTCAACTTGCTATTATTTATGGTTTTTATGCCCTAAGGGCGAGATCAGACGAGGGCGACGGGCCCGGCGCGAATGCCCTGCACCTGAGCCACCCACAGGCCGGTCTGGTGCCGCGCCAGCGTTGGCAGCACCTCAAGGTGGGTGTGGCGAATGATGGTCGGCGGCTTCGGCTCGTGCGTCAGCAGCGCGTTGAGGGTAGACAGCAGCGCCAGTTGCGCTACCTGCAAAGGCGGTTCCGCTTCGACTTCGCTCTCCTGTACCCGCGCATAAACCGCCTGCGGCGCCAGCGCGAAAGAGAGGTGACGAATGACGGTGCGCAATGCATGCTGCTGCCAATAATCTACGCTGAAGGTAGGGCGGCGGTGCGCGTCCTGCAGCAGGGCCAGGCTGGTGAAGGTGCCGTTGGCCGAATTTTGCCGGTTAAGGCTGGACGACGTATTCGGCAATGCGGCCTGATCGGGAGCGCCGGACAAATTGGAAGACGCGCCAAGCGTGGCCGCAACCATCCCTAACAGGAGATGGGGCCAGAAATAACGTCTGCCAAATTGTCGCCAACGATTTAGAATACCGATCACGAGTTTATAATCCGCCGGAGCCCATTATGCGCGATAGCCGTCCACAATTATTAGATGTCCTGTTCGACGACGCGTCTGCCGGCAGCAAAGGGCCGCTGCATAACGTCCAGCAACGCGCGGTGGCGCTGCTCAAGCTTAACCGTGCAGTGAAGGGCCTGTTGCCCGCTCCCCTGCATCCCTGGTGCCGCGTCGCGAATTTCCGACAGGGTATTTTAGTGCTCGAAACGGCAAATGCCAGTTGGATGATGCGCTTGCGCTACGAACAACCCGCTTTGCTGTCTGCACTACGAGCGCAAATTCTACCATCATTGTCGTCGATCGACATCAGGATTAATCCGGCCTTGATGGCGAAAGGCAGCAACCAGGTGCAAAACGCCGAGAAAGCGCCGGAAAAACCCGTGCCGATGCGGCATTTGAGTCTGGAGAGTGCGGAAGAGCTGAGGGGATTGGCGAGCCGTAGCCCGGAGAAACTGCGCAAGATATTGGAACGGCTGGCTGCATTGGCCGGAGAGGGTACCAACACAACCAGTCGTGATAAGTAATCAGCGACACAACTGCAAAACATCAGACGGCATCACGAGCCTGAATTCTCAGGCTCTCAGAGGATGCGCCTGCCGTTATTCGCAGCAGGCGAGGAATTCAGACCTTACGCCAATACGGTAGACGGTGCCTTGAATGCCAACGGCATTTCGGCTTCGTCCTGGAAGGTCACGTATTCCCACGCTTCCTGCTTGGCCAGCACGGCCTGCAGCAGTTTGTTGTTCAGCGCGTGCCCAGACTTGAACGCGGTGAACGCGCCAATGATGTTGTGGCCGCACATGAACAGGTCGCCGATGGCGTCCAGCATTTTGTGACGTACGAACTCGTCTTCGAAACGCAGACCGTCTTCGTTCAGCACGCGGTAGTCATCTACCACGATGGCGCAATCGAAGCTGCCGCCCAGGGCCAAGCCGCGGGACTGCAGATATTCGATATCGCGCATGAACCCGAAGGTGCGCGCGCGGCTGATTTGACGCACGAACGACTCAGCCGAGAAATCAAGACGGTAGCGCTGAGAGCTGGCGTCGATAGCCGGGTGGTTGAAGTCGATGGTGAAGTCCAGGCGGAACCCGTTATGCGGGGACAACTCGGCCCATTTGTCGCCATCTTCAACACGCACGGTCTCTTTCAGACGCAGGAATTTCTTCGCCGAGTTCAGTTCTTCGATGCCGGCATCCAGCAGCAAGAACACGAACGGACTGGCGCTGCCGTCCATGATTGGGATTTCAGCGGCGTCGACTTCGATGACGATATTGTCGATGCCCAGCCCAGCCAGCGCGGCGTTGAGGTGCTCAACGGTCGAAATACGCACGTCATGCTCATTCACCAGGCAAGTACAGAGCATGGTATCACGCACGGATTTTGCATCAGCCGGAAAATCAACCGGTGGATTCAAGTCAGTGCGACGATAGATGACCCCGGTATTAGCCGGCGCTGGGCGCATTGTCAGCGTGACTTTCTTGCCGGTATGCAAACCGACGCCAGTCGCCTGAACAATACGTTTTAATGTCCTTTGTTTGATCATCGTTTTATCTCGCAATGTTATCCATCCTACCAGCCAAGCATACAGCATGGCCGGCGGGACAGTTTAGCACAAAGAGCGGAGATTCCAAATTCTCAGGATATTCTTAGTCTGCCTGTTTACGCAGGAAGGCTGGAATATCAAGATAGTCGGGCTCTTTATTCGGCTGCGCAGCTTGGTCGTTGACCACCTTGGCGGCAGGTTTCACTTCCTGCGGCAGAGGCGACATGCCGTGCTGCTGATAACGGTGATCCATCACTGGCTGGCTGGCCTGCTTATTGGTCACCAGAGTGATTTCAGGACGCTTGTCCATACCGATACCGGTTGCAACCACGGTAACGCGCAGTTCGTCGTTCATTTCCGGATCCAGCGAGGTACCGATAACCACGGTAGCGTTGTCGGAAGCGAACGCACGGATGGTGTTACCCACAGTTTCGAACTCATCCAGACGCAGATCGAAGCCAGCGGTAATGTTGACCAGCACGCCGCGCGCGCCGGACAGGTCGATGTCTTCCAGCAGCGGGCTGGAGATCGCCATTTCGGCCGCTTCTTCGGCGCGGTCTTCACCGCAAGCCACGCCGGAACCCATCATCGCGTAGCCCATTTCGGACATCACGGTGCGCACGTCGGCGAAGTCGACGTTCATCAGGCCCGGACGGGTGATCAGCTCGGCGATACCCTGCACCGCGCCTTTCAGCACGTCGTTGGCCGCGCCGAACGCGTCCAGCAGAGAGATGCCGCGCCCCAGAACTTTCAACAGCTTATCGTTCGGGATGGTGATCAGCGAGTCCACGTGTTTGGACAGTTCAGCGATACCCTGCTCCGCGAATGCCATGCGCTTCTTGCCTTCGAAGTTGAAAGGCTTGGTCACCACGGCCACGGTCAGAATACCCAAATCTTTAGCCACTTCAGCCACCACTGGCGCCGCACCGGTACCGGTACCGCCGCCCATGCCGGCCGCGATGAAGACCATGTCTGCGCCGTCCAGCGCTGCGCGCAGGGCTTCGCGGTCTTCTTCCGCTGAATTGCGACCCACCTCAGGGTTCGCGCCCGCACCCAGACCTTTGGTAATACCGCTACCAATCTGGATGGTTTGGCCAACCGCCGTTTTGCGGAGCGCCTGGGCGTCCGTGTTCACAGCGAAGAATTCAACACCTTCGATGCGCTCGCGCACCATGTGTTCAACGGCGTTGCCACCGCCGCCGCCGACGCCGATGACTTTAATCACCGCGTCATTGGTTAGTTCCATTGGTTCAAACATAGTTTCTCTCCGTTTTGTGCCTGTCGCTGCGAGATCATAAAAAGATTACTCAGCATGATCTCTTTGTTGAAACATTAAAACTCTTTTCTCAGCCAGCTATTGATGCGTTTAAACCAATTGCCCACCGAGGCGCGTTTTTCTACTTCTGTCTCACCGCTCAGGTGAGACTCTTTTCCATAGTGCAGCAGACCTACCGCCGTCGAGTAGTAAGGCTCCTGCGCATAATCCGTCAGACCCGTGATGTTCAAGGGTTGGCCGATGCGTACCTGAGTGTGGAACACCCGTTGCGCACAGGCTGCCAGGCCATCAATCTGGGCGGCGCCACCGGTCAGCACGATACCTGCCGCCAGATGATGCTTCACCCCTTGCTGACGCAGTTGCTCCTGCAATTGCAAAATTTCATCGTTAACCAGATTCAACAGTTCGGTGTAGCGTGGCTCAATGACTTCAGCCAGCGTCTGTCTTTGCAGACTGCGCGGAGGACGTCCCCCGACGCTAGGCACCTCTACATTCTCATCCTTGCTAACAATCGACCCAAGCGCACAACCGTGTCGAACTTTAATCGCTTCCGCATCGGTCGGCGGCGTGCCGAAGGCGTAGGCGATATCGCTGGTGACCACGTTCCCGGCATAAGGGATCACTTTGGTGTGGCGCAGCGCACCGCCGGTATACACCGCCATATCCATGGTGCCGCCGCCGATATCCACCACGCAAACGCCGAGTTCGCGTTCATCTTCGGTCAGCACCGCGTAGCTCGCGGCCAGACCGGCGAAAATAAGTTGGTCAACTTTCAGGCCGCAACGTTCCACGGCCTTGACGATGTTCTTCGCCATATCGTTATGGCAGGTAATCAGATGCACCTTGGCCTGCATGCGCACGCCGGACAGCCCAACCGGGTTTTTGATGCCTTCCTGATAATCGATGGCGTATTCCTGAGGAATCACGTGCAGGATACGGTGTTCGTCGCGCACGCGCACCGATTTGGCGGTGTGCACCACATTCTCCACGTCGTCCTGCGTCACTTCCTCTTCCGAGATCGGCACCATGCCGATTTCGTTCTGACAGCTGATGTGTTTGCCCGACAGCGCCAGGTACACCGAAGAGATCTGGCAGTCCGCCATCAGCTCGGCCTGATCGATGGCGCGCTGTACGCACTTCACCACCGATTCCAGGTCGTTTACGCCACCCTTATCCATACCGCGAGACGGGCAGCTGCCCACCCCGATAATGTTGACCATGCCATCGGGCAGAACTTCCCCTACCAACGCGGAGACTTTTGCAGTACCGATCTCCAGTCCAACTACCAGTTTTCTGTCCGTCGACTTGATCATTGTTGTTTTGCCTGTGCCTGATTCTGTTGCTGATTACTGTTTTGCTGACCGCCAAGCGCCTGCGGATCGACCAACACCGGAGCCCACCCTACCGAAGCGCCGGACTCGTAGCGCAGATCGACATAGCTGACACGCTTGCTCTCCGCCTGGCCCTGCTGCTGCAATACCGGGTAAAGCTCGATAAACCGCTGCAAACGCCCGTTGCGGTCATCGCGCCCCAGCTCAAGCCGGACATCGTTGTCCAGCGCCAGCTGCCAGGAATGGCGCGCGGTCATCGCCGCCATTTTCAGCGTATATTTGCTGGCCGCCAACGTGGCGCTCATCGCCCGATAGCCTTCCAGCACATCCTGCTCGCTCCCTTCCGGCCCGTAGAGCAGCGGCAACTTCTGCTTGCCCGCCCGCTCCGCCGGCACGCTGAACGCTTTGCCCTCGGCGTCCACCATGTGCAAATCGTTCCAGCGCGCCACCGGGACGTACTCCACCAGATGGATCTTCAGCTCATCCGGCCATTGTTTGCGCACGCTGGCCTGCTTGATCCACGGCAGACGTTCGATCTGCTGCTGGATGACGTCCACATCCTGCGTCATAAAGGTGCCGGGTGCGCCCAGCGCCAGGATCGCCTGACGAATATCATCGTTGGTGGTGTAATGGCGTTCGCCGGTCACCACCAGCCTTGAGAGCGGCAGGCGGCTGGCGTCTTTCATCCAGCCAAGCACCGCCCAACCGCTCCACACGACCGTTCCCAACACCATCAGCAGGAAAATCATTCCCGCCAACTGGGTTCCATTGCTGCGGCGCGGGCCGTTATCCACCTCGCGATCGCGCGCATTCAGGGCAGCTTGCGACATATCAGTCGGCCAACTCCAAAATTCTCGCCACCAACTGCGAGAAGCTTAATCCAAACTGGCGCGCCGCCATCGGCACCAGGCTATGACTGGTCATGCCCGGAGAGGTGTTCACCTCAAGCAGATAGAAGCGGCCATCGCTGTCTTGCATCACGTCGACGCGGCCCCAGCCGCTGCAGTCCAGACCGCGGTAGGCGCGCAGCGCCAACGCCGCCATCTCGGCTTCCTGCTCGGCGCTCAAACCGCTCGGGCAGAAGTACTGCGTATCGTCCGAAATGTACTTGGCCTGATAGTCGTAAAACACGCCGGCCGGCTGGATGCGGATCGACGGCAGAACCTGGTCGCCCAGCATCGCCACGGTGTATTCCGGGCCGCTCAACCACTTCTCCACCAGCACATCGTCGTCATGGCGGAAGGCTTCTTCCAGCGCCGCTGCCAACGCCGCGCTTTCGGTGACCTTGCTCATGCCGACGCTGGAGCCTTCGCGGCTCGGCTTGACGATCAGCGGCAGGCCGAGATCCGCCACGCGCGCCAGCAGCGCCGCTTTTTCGGCGCCGAGATAGAGCTGGCGATTCAGCGCCACGTAAGGCGCCACCGGCAAGCCCATCGACTGCCACACCATCTTGGTGCGCCATTTGTCCATGGTCAGCGCCGAGGCCATCACGCCGCTGCCGGTATAAGGCAGCTCGAGGAACTCCAGCAGCCCCTGCAGGGTGCCGTCCTCGCCGCCGCGCCCGTGCAGCGCGATAAACACTTTGGTGAACCCTTGATCTTTCAGCTGGGTCACCGGGAAATCGCGGGTATCGACACCGTGCGCATCGATACCGGCTTCGCGCAACCCAGCCAGCACCGCGGCGCCGGATTGCAGAGAAACTTCGCGTTCGGCGGAGGTGCCGCCCAGCAGAACTGCAACTTTATCAGCCATGGTGCTCCTCCTCTTTCTTCGGCGGCTGCAGCTTCAGCTCGGCCAGTTTACGGGCGATTTTGCCCACGTTGCCGGCGCCCTGCACCAGCACCAGGTCTTCATCCTGCAGCAGCTGCGCCAGGGTTTCCGGCACGCTATCGGCATCGGAAACCAGGATCGGATCCAGCTTGCCGCGGCTGCGGATGGTGCGGCACAGCGAACGGCTGTCCGCGCCCGGGATCGGCGCTTCGCCGGCGGCGTACACGTCAAGCATCAGCAGCACATCCACCTGCGACAGCACGTTGGCGAAATCGTCGTACAGATCGCGGGTGCGCGTATAACGGTGCGGCTGGAAGATCATCACCAGACGCTTGTCCGGCCAGCCGGAGCGCGCCGCTTTCAGCGTGGCGTCCACCTCGGTCGGATGGTGGCCGTAATCGTCCACCAGCATCGCGCTGCCCGCTTTGCCGTTGACCGGTTCCAGCGGGAACTCGCCGAGGAAATCGAAGCGGCGCCCGGTGCCCTGGAAGCCCGCCAGCGCGCGCAGGATATCTTCGTCGTCGATGCCTTCTTCGGTCGCTACCGCCACCGCCGCCGCTGCGTTCAACGCATTGTGGCGGCCCGGCGCGTTCAGCGTCACCGTCAGCAACGGTTTGTCCTGACGGCTCAGGGTAAAGTGCCCCTGCGGCCCAATCTGCCGGTAGTCTTCGATGCGCACATCGGCATCCTCACTGAAGCCGTAGGTGGTGATATGGCGCCCCACGCGCGGCAACAGCTCACGCACCACCGGATCGTCAATGCACATCACCGCACGGCCGTAGAACGGCAGGTTGTGCAAGAAATTGATAAACGTCTGCTTCAGGTTCTCGAAGTCGCCCTGGTACGTGTCCATGTGGTCGGCTTCAATGTTGGTGACCACGGCCACCATCGGCTGCAGATGCAGGAACGACGCATCGCTCTCATCCGCTTCCGCGATCAGATAACGGCTGGACCCCAGTCGTGCGTGGGTACCCGCCGCCTTCACCAGCCCGCCGTTGACGAAGGTCGGGTCCAGGCGGGCTTCGGCATAAATGCTCGAGACCATCGCCGTGGTGGTGGTTTTGCCGTGCGTGCCGGCAATAGCGATGCCGTGACGAAAACGCATCAGCTCCGCCAGCATTTCAGCGCGGCGGATCACCGGGATGCGCGCTTCACGAGCGGCGACGATCTCCGGGTTGTCGGCGGAGATGGCGGTAGAGACCACCACCACGCTCGCATCCAGCACGTTTTCCGGACGGTGATTGAAATAAATCGTCGCTCCGAGCGCGCTCAGCTGTTGGGTCACCGGATTCGGCGCCAGGTCGGAGCCGCTGATCTGATACCCTTCGTTTGCCAACACTTCGGCGATACCACCCATGCCGGCGCCACCGATGCCGACAAAGTGAATGTGCCGGACGCGACGCATCTCGGGCACGATAGTACGTAGTTTCGCCAGTTGTTGTGTATTCATCACTCTCTCTAATCCGGACCCGGTACCCCGGCCCTACATCACATTGCTTTTATTCAGGTTCGGCGCACCGAACCCCTGCACTCGTTACTTGGCGAGCCGCACCAGCTCCGCCGCCACGCGCTCGGTGGCGTCCGGAATGGCGACCGCGCGCGCTTTCTCGGCCATGGCCAGCAGCGTCTTGCGATCCCAGCTCGCCAGCAGTTCGGCCACCACATCGGCGTTGAACTGCGGCTGTTCGATAATCTTCGCCGCGCCGGCTTCTTCCAGCGGACGCGCATTCCAGTACTGCTGGCGGTCCTTGTGCATGAACGGCACGAAGATCGCCGGCAGCCCCGCCGCCGCGATTTCGCTGACGGTCAACGCGCCGGAGCGGCAGACCACCACGTCGGCCCAGGCATAGGCGGCGGCCATGTCGTCGATGAACTCGGTCACCTTGTGCTGCGTCTGCCCTACCCTTTCGTAATCGCGCAGCACCGTTTCCAGCGCGCCCTTGCCAACCTGATGCCAGAGCGTAATTCTATCGCCCAAACGCGCCGCGACTTCAGGAACTGTCTGATTCAGCACGCGCGCGCCCTGACTTCCGCCAATCACCAGCACGCGGATCGGGCCTTCGCGCCCCTGCAACCGCTCCGCCGGCAACGGCAGCGCCAACACGTCGGTACGTACCGGATTGCCCACCACCTCGGCGTTCGGGAACGCGCCGGGGAAGGCCTGCATCACTTTGGCGGCGATGCGCGCCAGCCAGCGGTTGGTCAAGCCGGCAATGCCGTTCTGTTCGTGCAGCACCACCGGGATGCCGCACTGCCAGGCCGCCAGGCCGCCGGGGCCGGAAACGTAACCGCCCATCCCCAGCACCACATCCGGCTGATAACTGCGCATGATGGCTTTCGCCTGCCGCACCGCCTGCCAGATCCGCAGCGGCGCCGTCAACTGGGCCTTCAGGCCCTTGCCGCGCAGGCCGGAGATGCGGATAAAATCAATCTCGATCCCGTGCTTCGGCACCAGATCGGCTTCCATTCGGTCTGCGGTTCCGAGCCAGCGCACCTGCCAGCCCTGCGCCATCAGATGATGCGCGACCGCCAGCCCCGGGAACACGTGCCCGCCGGTACCGCCTGCCATCACCATTAAACGCTTAGGTTTCCCGCTCATCCCTTACCTCTTCACAAACGCCTGAGCCTTGGTCAGGCGCGTTTCATAATCAATTCGCAGCAACAGCACGATCGCCGTCGACATAATCAGCAGGCTCGAGCCGCCGTAACTGATCAGCGGCAGCGTCAGACCTTTGGTCGGCAGCATGCCTGCGGCGGCGCCGACGTTAACCAGCGCCTGGAAGCTGAACCACACGCCGATCGCGCAGGCCAGGAAGCCGGAGAAGCGTTGGTCGATCTCCAGCGCGCGGCGCCCGATGGACATCGCGCGAAAAGCGACGAAGAATACCATTAACAGGGCTAAAACCACACCGATATAGCCCAGTTCTTCACCCAAAATGGAGAAGATGAAGTCGGTGTGCGCTTCCGGCAAATACTCCAGTTTCTGCACCGAGTTGCCGAGCCCCTGCCCCCAGAACTCACCGCGGCCGAATGCCATCAGCGACTGGGTCAGCTGGTAGCCGCTGCCGAACGGGTCGGCCCACGGGTTCCAGAACGAGGTCACGCGGCGCATACGGTAGGGTTCCGCGATAATCAGCAGCACCACGGCGAACACGCCGGAGCCGATGATCGCCAGGAACTGCCACATTTTCGCGCCGGCCAGGAACAGCATCGCCAGCGTGGTGATGAACAGCACCACCACGGTGCCGAGATCCGGTTGCGCCAGCAGCAGCACCGCCAGCACCACCATGACGCCCATCGGCTTACAGAAGCCCCAGAAGTTGCTGCGCACCTCTTCCACCTTGCGCACCAGATAGCTCGCCAGATAGCAGAACAGCGACAGCTTGGACAGCTCCGCCGGCTGAATACGCAGCGGGCCGAGCGCGATCCAGCGCGAGGCCCCGTTTACCGAGCTCCCCACCACCAGGACGATCAGCAGCATCACGATCGACATCAGCAGCATCACGTTGCTGTAGCGCTGCCAAACTTCCATCGGGATGCGCAGCGTCACCAGCGACAGGCCGAACGCCAGGCCGAGATACAGCGCATCACGCTTGGCGAACAGGAACGGATCGTCCGCCAGGCGTTGGCCGATCGGCATCGACGCCGAGGTCACCATCACGAAGCCGATGATCGCCAACCCGAAGGTCAGCCACAGCAGGGTGCGATCGTACAGCACCATGTTGACCGCGTCGTTGTCGCGCGCGCCGGTCACCCAGTCTTTCAGCCGTTCTGTCAGCCCGAAGTTCGGCAAGCGTAGTTTCATCCGCCAAGCTCCTGCGCCAGGCGGGCGAACTCATCGCCGCGCACTTCAAAATTACGGAACTGATCGAGACTGGCGCAGGCCGGCGACAACAGCACCATATCGCCGGGCTGTACGCGGCCGGCGATGGTGCGCATCGCCTGCTCCATGGTCTCGGTCAGCGTCGCCACTTCCGGCCGCAGCTGCGCCAGCTGGGCGCCGTCGCGGCCAAAGCAATACAGCCGCACGTTGTCGCCCTGCAGATAGCGCGCCAGCGGCGAGAAATCGGCGGACTTGCCGTCGCCGCCCAGCAGCAGATGCAGCGTGCCGTCCACCTGCAGGCCGTTCAGCGCCGCTTCGGTGCTGCCGACGTTGGTGGCTTTGGAATCGTTGATCCAACGCACGCCGTTGTTCTCCCAGGCCAGCTGGAAACGATGCGCCAGGCCGGTAAAGGTGGTCAGCGCCTTCAGGCTGGAGGCACGCGGGATATTGACCGCATCCGCCAACGCCAGCGCCGCCAGGGCGTTGGTGTAGTTGTGGCGGCCGGTCAGCTTCATCTCGCGCGTATTCAGCACCTTCTCACCGCGCACCCGCAGCCAGGTTTCGCCCTGCTGACGGTTCAGGTGATAGTCGCCCACGTCCGCCCCGAAGCTGACGCAGCGCTCGTCGGCGCCGCGCACCGGCATGGTCAGCGCATCGTCCGCGTTCACCACGCACACCGCGGCGTTTTCATACACGCGCAGCTTGGCGCCGCGATACTGCTGCAGGCCAAATGGATAACGATCCATATGATCTTCGGTCACGTTCAGGATGGTCGCCGCCGCCGCCCGCAGGCTATGCGTCGTTTCAAGCTGGAAGCTGGACAGCTCCAGCACGTACAGCTGACATTCCTGACGCAACAGGCTCAGCGCCGGCAGGCCGATATTGCCGCCCACGCCTACCGCCCAACCGGCGGCTTTCGCCATTTCGCCCACCAGGGTGGTGACGGTGCTTTTGCCGTTGGAGCCGGTGATCGCCACGATCGGCGCCTGCGCCTCGCGGCAGAACAGTTCGACGTCGCCGACGATTTCCACGCCAGCGTCCGCTGCGGCGCTCAATGCCGGGGTCGCCAACGCGACGCCCGGACTGGCGACGATCAGATCCGCCGCCAGCAGCCAGTCCTGATTCAAATCGCCCAGATGGCGCTCCACGCTTTCAGGCAGTTTGTCCAACCCTGGCGGCGCGATACGGGTATCCATCACGCGCGGCGTTACGCCGCGCGCCATGAAGAAATCGACACAGGACAGGCCGGTGAGGCCCAACCCGATGATGACGACTTTTCTACCCTGATAGTCTGCCATGATTAACGCACCTTCAGCGTTGCCAGGCCAATCAGCACCAGCATCAGCGAAATGATCCAGAAGCGCACGATCACGCGCGGTTCCGGCCAGCCTTTCAATTCATAGTGGTGGTGAATCGGCGCCATGCGGAAAATGCGTTGTCCGCGCAGCTTGAACGATCCCACCTGCAGGATCACCGACAGCGTCTCTACCACGAATACGCCGCCCATGATCACCAACAAGAACTCCTGGCGCAGCAGCACCGCGATGGTGCCCAGCGCGCCGCCCAGCGCCAGCGAACCGACGTCTCCCATAAATACCTGAGCCGGGTAGGTGTTGAACCACAGGAACCCAAGGCCGGCGCCGACGATGGCGGTGCAGACGATCACTAACTCACCGGCATGACGCAGATACGGAATATGCAGGTAGTTGGCGAAGTTCATGTTACCGGTCGCCCAGGCCACCAGCGCGAAACCGGCCGCCACGAATACCGTCGGCATAATCGCCAGGCCGTCCAGGCCGTCGGTCAGGTTGACCGCGTTGCTGGTACCGACGATGACGAAATAGGCCAGCAGGATGTACAGCAAACCCAGCTGCGGCATCACGTCCTTAAAGAACGGCACAACCAGCTCGGTGGCTGGCGTGTCTTTTCCTACGGCGTACATGGCGAATGCGACAATCAGCGCAATCACCGACTGCCAGAAATACTTCCAGCGGGCGATCAGCCCCTTGGTGTCCTTACGCACGACCTTGCGGTAGTCGTCGACGAAACCGACGATGCCGTAACCCACCAGCACGAACAGCACGCACCAGACATACGGGTTGGACGGGTAGGCCCACATCAGCACCGAAATGGTGATGGAGGTCAGGATCATGATGCCGCCCATGGTCGGCGTGCCGCGCTTGCTGAAGTGCGACTCGGGGCCGTCGTTGCGCACCACCTGCCCGAAGGACATTTCTTGCAGACGCTTGATCACCCGCGGGCCCATCCACAGCGACAGGAACAGCGCGGTCAGCAGGCTGACAATGGCTCGGAACGTCAGATAAGAAAAGACGTTGAAGCCTGAGTAATATTTGACCAAATGCTCGGCCAGCCAAACTAACATGGTGCTTTCTCCTGTAACGCGCGTACTACCTGCTCCATTGCGGCACTACGTGAACCTTTGATTAACACGGTGATGACCGCATGTTCCGACAGTAATTCCGCCACGCGCGCGATCACTGCTGTCTTGTCCTGATAGTGTTCGCCGTTGCCGGAAGCTTCGCTCAGCACGCGGCTCAACCCGCCGACGCTGATGACTTTGTCGACCCCGGCCTGGCGGGCGGCTTCACCCACCTGACGGTGGCACTCTTCCGCTTCTGCGCCCAGCTCGGCCATATCGCCGACCACCATCACGCGGTAGCCCGGCATCTCCGCCAGCACCTGCGCCGCCGCGGTCATCGACCCGACGTTGGCGTTGTAGCTGTCGTCCAGCAGCAGCTTGCCTTCGGCCAGCGCCACCGGGAACAAACGCCCCGGCACCGCCTGCAATTGTTTCAACCCCTGACGCACCGCTTCGAGGGTGGCGCCCACCGACATCGCCAGCGCCGTGGCCGCCAGCGCGTTGGCCACGTTGTGGCGCCCCGGCAGCGGCAGCGCGATCTCGGCGGTGCCGAACGGGCTGTGCAGCGTAAACTGCGTGCCTGCGCCGTTCACCCGCACGTCGTCCGCGAAGAAGTCCACGCCTTCGGCCGCCTGCGGCGAGAAGCGCCAGACGGTTTTGCCGCCCAGCATGCTCTGCCAGTGCGGCCAGTCGTTGTTATCGGCGTTGATGATCGCCACGCCGTCGGCCGGCAGGCCGGTAAAGATTTCACCTTTCGCCTGGGCGACGCCGGCCAGCGAGCCGAAGCCTTCCAAGTGCGCCGCCGCCAGGTTGTTCACCAAAGCGGTCTGCGGACGCGTCAATGCGGTGGTGTAAGCAATTTCGCCAATGTGGTTAGCGCCCAGCTCTATCACGGCAAAATCATGCTGCGGCTCCAGACGCAACAGCGTCAGCGGCACGCCGATGTCGTTATTGAAGTTGCCGGCGGTATACAGCACTTCGCCGCATTCACGCAGAATGGCGGCGGTCATTTCTTTCACCGATGTCTTGCCCGAGGAGCCGGTCAGCGCCACCACGCGCGCCGGCACCTGCTGACGCACCCAGGCGCCAAGCTGCCCCAGCGCCAGACGGGTGTCTTTCACCACCAGCTGCGGCACGTCCACTGATAAGCGCTTACTGACCAGCAACGCCCCGGCGCCTGCGGCTACGGCATCCGCCGCGAAGTCGTGAGCGTCGAAACGCTCGCCTTTCAGCGCCACAAACAGGCAACCGGCGGTCACCTTGCGGGTGTCTGTCGTCACCTCGACAATTTGGCAATCGGCGCCCACCAGTTCAGCGCTCAATACCTCAGCCAGTGTCTGAAGAGAGACAGGGATCATGCCAGCACCCCCAGCAGTCGGGCGACCGTCGTGCGATCGGAGTAATCCAGGCGGCGGTTGCCCACCAGCTGATAATCTTCGTGGCCTTTGCCCGCCACCAACACCACATCCTGCTCCTGCGCCTGCATGATGGCGCTGGTCACCGCTTCGGCGCGGCCGTGGATCACCAGCGCCTGCCCGGCGTCCAGCAATCCGGTCAGGATGTCGTTGATAATCGCGCGCGGCTCTTCGGTGCGCGGGTTGTCATCGGTGATCACCACGCGATCGGCGAACTGCTCGGCGATGCCGCCCATCAGCGGACGCTTGCCCTTGTCGCGATCGCCGCCGCAGCCGAACACACACCACAGCTGCCCCTGGCAGTGCAGACGCGCGGCTTCCAGCGCTTTCTCCAGCGCATCCGGCGTGTGGGCGTAATCCACCACTACCGTCGGTTTGCCCGGCGCGTTAAACACTTCCATGCGGCCGCAGACCGGCTGCAGACGGCTGCCGGTTTCCACCAGCGCCGCCAGCGGGTAGCCCAACGACAGCAGCGTCGCCAATGCCAACAGCAGGTTGCTGACGTTGAACGCGCCCATCAGGCGGCTTTCGATCTCGCCGTCGCCCCAGCTGGAGCTGAAACGAATAGTCGCGCCGTTGTCGTGATAGTCGACCGCCGTGGTTTTCAGCCAGCGGCCGTGGCAGCCCGGCTGCAGGTTGTCCTGCATCGTCACCGCTACCGCATCCGGCAATTTGCCGAGCCAGCGCTGACCGACTTCATCGTCGGCGTTGATGATCGCCTGCCCCACGTTGTGGGCGGCGAACAGCGACCATTTGGCCGCTTCGTAATTGGCCATATCACCGTGGTAATCCAGGTGATCGCGGCTCAGGTTGGTGAAGACCGCCGCAGCGAACGGCAGCGCCGCTACCCGGTGTTGCACCAAACCGTGGGAAGAAACTTCCATGGCGGCGAAGGTCGCGCCCTGTTCCGCCAACTCGTTTAATACGTGTTGAACATCCACCGCAGAACCGGTGGTATTCTCGGTCGGACACACCTGGCCCAGCAGGCCGTTGCCGACGGTGCCCATCACCGCGCTGGTTTCGCCCAGCAGTTGGCTCCACTGCGCCAGCAGCTGCGTGGTGGTGGTTTTGCCGTTGGTGCCGGTCACGCCGACCAGGCGCAAGCGCTCGCCCGGCTGATGGTAAAAACGCCCGGCCAGCGCGGAAAGGCGCTGGTTCAGTTGGCTCAGGTAGATCACCGGCACGCCGTGCATCTCAACGATGGCGCCGTCTTCGGCCTGACCGTCAGCCTCGGCGATCACAGCGGCGACGCCCTGCGCGATGGCCTGCGGAATATAGCGGCGCCCATCCGTTTGATGGCCGACCACGGCGACAAACAGATCCCCGGCAGCCGCCACACGGCTGTCTAATGTCATTTCCCGCAGCGCGCGCCCGGGTGCCGTCGGCACCCACGGGGCGAGTAAGTCGCGCAAATTACGATCTGCCACCTGAACCCTCTTTCTTGTTAATCACTAATTCGCTTTTGTCACCGGTGGGCAACGCGTCAGGCTCGACGTTCATGGTGCGCAATACGCCGCCCATGATGGCGCCGAACACCGGCGCGGAGATTGCGCCACCATAGTATTTCCCACCCTGCGGGTCGTTGATGACGACCACCAGGGCAAAACGGGGGTTACTTGCCGGCGCGACGCCGGCGGTATAAGCGATGTATCGGTTGACGTATTTACCGTCCGGGCCCACTTTTTTCGCGGTACCGGTTTTGATGGCGATACGGTATCCCTTGATGGCGGCTTTTACGCCGCCGCCGCCCGGCAAGGCCACGCTTTCCATCATGTGCACTACGGTGCGCACCAGAGGTTCAGGGAAAACGCGCTCGCCGGCGACCGGAGGGTCAACCTTGGTGATCGACAATGGGCGATACACGCCCAGGCTGCCGATCGTTGCATAGACTCGCGCCAACTGTAACGGAGTTACCATCAGCCCGTAGCCGAAAGAGAAGGTGGCCCTCTCTATGTCAGACCACCGTTGTTTTTTTGGGTATATGCCACTGCTTTCTCCGACCAGCCCCAAATTGGTCGCTTTTCCCAGCCCAAAACGAGAGTAAGTATCTACTAACGCTGAGGACGGCATCGCTAACGCCAGCTTTGAAACACCGACGTTACTCGACTTCTGCAAGATCCCGGTCAATGACAGCTCCGAGTACCGCGCCACGTCTTTGATTTCGTGGCCCTGAATGCGGTACGGGATGGTGTTCAGCACGCTGTTTTCTCGCACCACGCCGTTTTGCAGCGCGGTCATCACCACCATTGGCTTCACGGTTGAACCGGGTTCAAAAATATCGGTGATGGCGCGGTTACGCATGGTTTCTTTCGGCGTACCGGCCATGTTGTTCGGGTTGTAAGACGGGCTGTTGGCCATCGCCAGCACTTCGCCGGTGTTCACGTCGATCAGCACCGCAGTGCCCGATTCGGCCTTGTTGAACGCCACGGCGTTGTTCAGCTCGCGATACACCAGCGCCTGCAGGCGCTCATCGACGCTCAGCACCAGGTTGTGCGCCGCCTGGCTGTCGACGGAGGAGATGTCTTCGATCACCCGGCCGAAACGATCCTTACGCACCGTTCTCTCGCCCGGTTGCCCGGTCAGCCAGCGGTCGAAGCTCTTCTCGACGCCTTCGATGCCTTGCCCGTCGATGTTGGTCACGCCGATGATGTGCGACGTCACCTGCCCCGCCGGATAGTAACGGCGCGACTCCTGCCGCAGGTAGATCCCCGGCAGCTTGAGTTTGTGGATGTAGTCGCCGATCGCCGGGTTAACCTGGCGCGCCAGATAAACGAAGCGCCCTTTCGGGTTGGCGTTGATGCGGTTGGAAAGCTGGTCCAGCGGGATGTTGAGCGCATCGGAAAGCGCTTTCCAGCGGCTATCCAGCGTGATGCCGCCGCGTTCGTTCAGCTCTTTCGGATCGGCCCACACCGCATTCACCGGCACGCTGACCGCCAACGGACGGCCGGCGCGATCGCTGATCATGCCGCGCGCGGTCGGCACTTCCTGCACGCGCAGCGAACGCATGTCGCCTTCTTTCACCAGACGATCGGGGTTGATGACCTGCAGGTACGCGACGCGCAACATCAGGCCAACCATCGCCAGCAAAATGCAGCCGCACAGCAACGCAAAACGCCAGCTGACAAAGCTGGCCTGATCTTCCTGGCGTCTCAACTTACCGGGGCGCGCTGCTTTCATGCGTTTCCTTTCTACTCCGTGTCATTATTCCGGTTAAACCATTCATTGTTTAACGATGATATTTTCCTGCGATGGATCAACGTGTTGCATCTGCAGTTTTTCTGTCGCGATACGTTCAACCCGGCTGTGATCGCCGAGGGCGTTCTCTTCTAAAATCAGGTTGCGCCACTCGATATCCAGCGCATCGCGCTCCAGAACCAGCTGTTCGCGCTCGGCGGTCAGCAGGCGGGTGCGGTGCGCGGTAGTCACCACGAAAATCGCGGAGACCAGTGACGCAATCAGTAAAATCAGGGGGATCTTGGCGTTGCGCAGCAGATCGCCGCCAATTACCCCGACCAGGCCGTGACGTTCGTTGCCAATCACGCGGGCATCCTCTCAGCAATGCGCAGCACCGAGCTGCGCGCACGCGGGTTGTCCGCCACTTCCGCTTCCGACGGCATCATTTTGCCCAGCGCTTTCAGCGTCCGGCCGCCCATGCCGCGCAGCTGCTCTTCGGTCAACGGAATGCCGGCCGGCACCTGGGCGCCGCGGCTATGGTGACGCATAAAGCGTTTGACGATGCGGTCTTCCAGCGAGTGGAAGCTGATGATCGACAAACGGCCCTGCGGGGCCAGCACTTCCAGCGCGCCGTCGAGCGCACGCTCGATCTCTTCCAGCTCGCTGTTGATATAGATGCGGATCGCCTGGAAGCTGCGCGTCGCCGGGTGCTTGTGCTTTTCACGGAACGGGCTGGCATCGGCGATCAGATCCGCCAGCTCTTTGGTGCGCGTCATCGGCTCCACGCGGTTTCTTTCGACGATGGCGCGCGCGATGCGCTTGGCGAAACGCTCTTCGCCGAAGGTTTTCAGCACCCAGGCGATGTCGTCCGCTTCGGCCTTCATCAGCCATTCCGCGGCGGACAGGCCGGTGGACGGATCCATGCGCATGTCCAGCGGGCCATCGCGCATAAAGGAGAACCCGCGCTCCGCGTCGTCAAGCTGCGGCGAGGAAACGCCCAGATCGAGCAGAACGCCGTCGATCTTGCCCACCAGCTCGCGCTCCCGCACATAGTGCGACAACTCGGAAAATGGGCCGTGTACGATGGTAAAACGAGGATCTTCAATAGATTTGGCGGCTGCAATCGCCTGAGGGTCACGGTCAATCGCCAGCAAGCGCCCTTCCGGCCCCAGCTGGGACAGAATCAGACGAGAATGGCCACCGCGACCAAAAGTACCGTCGATATATATGCCGTTGCTGCGGATGTTGAGGCCGTTGACGGCTTCGTCCAGCAGGACGGTGGTGTGTTTATAGTTTTCCAACATGCTTATAGCGACAAGTCCTGTAGCCGCTCAGACAACGGTTCCTGAGCCGACTGTTCAGCGTCAATATCATCCTTGACTTGTTGATACCAGGTCTGTTCATCCCACAGTTCAAACTTGTTGAACTGACCGACCAGCATCACTTCTTTCGTGAGCCCGGCGTGTTGCCGCAGCGTACTGGCTAACAGCAAACGACCGGCACTATCCATCTGACACTCACTGGCATGCCCCAACAGCAGGCGCTGAACGCGGCGCTCGGCGGGATTCATGCTCGACAGACGTGATAATTTTTGTTCAATAATTTCCCATTCGGGCAAAGGATAAAGCAGCAGACAGGGCTGATGGAGGTCAATGGTACAGACCATTTGGCCTTGCGATTCCTCGTTGAGCAATTCCCGATATCGGGTAGGTACGGCGAGCCGCCCTTTGCTGTCGAGGTTGACCATCGTCGCTCCACGGAACATTCCTGAGCTACCCCTTAGTGACCGTTTTCACCACTTTACCCCACAAATTCCCACACAATGGAGTTTACGGAGGGTATGAAAACCTTGTCAAGCCAGAGCGCCAGCGCTTTGGCAATATTTCTCTGGTCATTTTGGGAGCTGACTCGCGAAAGAAACTCTGATTATTCGACGATTAAAAATTAACACCATGATAAACGGAGAGAATTTTCTAAGCGGAAAGAATCTGATTAAAAACCTGACGAACTGGCGATTAATTAACTCATTACTTCCTTCTGCAAGCCATGTCTCATTTTTCAGCTCGGCAATCTCAGGGCTGTAACCGCTGGCGAGCCGCGCCCGCCAAGGCTCGGCGCCAGGCGAACCGATCGCGGAATAAGGCCATAACTCCTTGAGTTAATAACGCTCAATCGTTATTCACCGTAAAACCGGGCGCTATTTTACTTCAATTTGCACCGCCGTGATGAGGCCGCGATAAAAATAAATGGCTCGGATATTACGAGCAGAAGTAATTTCGATTCAAATCAACTTGGTAAGATTATTCCCAAAATACCTGTTTACAATTATGGTTTCATTTTCTTACACCTTTATTTCCACAATTTTTGCCGGAAAAAATCCCCTTCAAAAACGAAAAATCGCAACCTTATGTTTTTAATCGATTTATTTAAAAACGCCGATTTTAATCTCTCCGCTCCATCCTACGCCCCTGTTCTGCGGGACAAAAAGCGAACAAATGTTAAAAATAAAAATATAAACCTAGTTAAAAAACATAATCCAGATTAGTACACTATAAAAAAGGCAAAAAACCAGCCTTAACACCCAACAACGAATGATTTAACAGAGTTTTAACCATAAGGGGTGACACATGCTTTCGCCCGCTACTCACTGGCGTAGCGCCGCTGCCGATACGTTCGCACTGGTGGTGTATTGCTTTATCGCCGGCATGGCGATAGAAGTGTTGATCTCAGGCATGAGCTTCCAGCAATCCCTCTCTTCACGCCTGTTGTCGATCCCGGTCAACATCCTGATCGCCTGGCCTTACGGCCGCTATCGCGATCTGTTTATCCGCACGGCGCGCCGCTGCCCGCGCGGCCAGTTCCTGCTGCGCAACCTCGCCGATCTGCTGGCCTACGTCAGCTTCCAGTCGCCGGTTTATGCCGCCATTCTATGGAGCGTAGGCGCCGACGGCCAACAAATGCTGGCGGCGGTAACCAGCAATGCGCTGGTCTCCATGGCGATGGGCGTGGTGTATGGCTATTTCCTGGAATACTGCCGGCGGCTGTTCCGGGTGGCGGACTACGTCTAAAGCAGGAGCCCGCCAACGCGGGCCCCTGTCAGGCAAACTACTTGCGGCTCAGGCTGCCGCGGCGGAACAGATTGCGGCGAATGCGCGTCAGCCCCGGCTTGGGTTTACGCGGTTCGTCCAGGCTGGCCAGCACCAGTTCCAGCACGCGCTCGGCCACGTCGCGATGGCGCTGCGCTACCGCCAATACCGGGCACTCCAGGAAATCCAACAGTTCATGATCGCCGAAGGTGGCGATCGCCAGATCGGTCGGCAAGCGGCCGAGTTGCTTCAGCGTCACGTCCATCACGCCCTGCAATAAAGAGAACGACGTGGTAAACAGCGCCTGCGGCATCGGGTGCGTTTTCAGCCATTCGGCAAACAGCGCGCCGGCGGCTTCGCGTTCATAGCTGTTGGCGTACAGGTAATCGACGTGGCGGGGATCCTCTTGCCAGGCCTGACGGAAGCCCTGCTCACGCAGGAAGCTCACCGAAAGCTCCGGCAAGGCGCCCAGATACAGCACCGATTCAGCCGGGAAGGTGCGCAGCTCCTGCGCCAGCGCAAAGGCATCTTCCTGATCGGCGCCCACAACGCTGATGAAATGCTCGCGATCCAGCGCGCGGTCCAGCGCGATGATCGGCAGCGGATCGTTGGCCCAGCGTTGATAGAAAGGATGTTCCGGCGGCAAGGCGGTGGAGACGATAATGGCATCCACCTGACGCTGCAGCAGGTGCTCAATGCAGCGCATTTCGTTATCCGGCTGATCTTCGGAACAGGCGATCAGCAATTGGTAACCCCGCTGGCGCGCCTGGCGCTCCAGGTAGTTGGCGATGCGGGTATAGCTGGTATTTTCCAGATCCGGGATCACCAGGCCGATAGAACGGGTGCGCCCGGCGCGCAGCCCCGCCGCGACGGCATTCGGGTGATAGTTATGCTCCCTGACCACGGCCATCACTTTCTCGACGGTTTTATCGCTGACACGATACTGCTTCGCCTTGCCGTTGATGACATAACTGGCCGTCGTGCGCGAAACGCCCGCGAGACGCGCGATTTCATCCAGTTTCACATTAACCCCTTAATGACGCTGAAAATAGAAGTGAAGGCTGTGCTCGGATTAACCATGGCATCCCGTACGGTTATTCAATCCAGCCTCTGCGATCTAACAGCAGAAAACACTGCCTAGCAACCGCTTTTGCCGAAAGGTGCCAGCAATCGGGCAAAAAATACCGAAAAACAAAGGGCGCAGCCACGCCGCGCCCCGATTATTCGCCGCCAGACCGCGCTCAGCGCATGATTTTGTCGCCGCGCGACACGCCGACCACGCCGGAACGCGCCACTTCCACGATCTCCGCCACTTCACGCACCGCGCTCAGGAAGGCGTCGAGCTTGTCGCTGGTGCCGGCCAGCTGCACCGTATACAGCGTCGCCGTCACATCAACGATCTGGCCGCGGAAAATGTCGGCACAGCGCTTCACCTCTTCACGGCCGTAGCCGCTGGCCTGCAGCTTCACCAGCATGATCTCGCGCTCGACGTGGGCGCCCTGCACCAGTTCGCTGACGCGCAGCACGTCCACCAGCTTGTGCAACTGCTTCTCAATCTGCTCCAGCACTTTCTCGTCGCCGACGGTCTGGATAGTCATGCGCGACAGCGTCGGATCGTCGGTCGGCGCCACCGTCAGGCTCTCGATGTTGTAACCGCGCTGGGAGAACAGCCCCACCACGCGCGACAGGGCGCCGGATTCGTTTTCCAGCAAGACAGATAAAATACGGCGCATGATCAGGTCCTCTCCGTTTTGCTAAGCCACATTTCGTCCATGCTTCCGCCGCGGATCTGCATCGGGTAGACATGTTCGGTTTCATCGACGGTCACGTCGATGAACACCAGCCGCTCTTTTTCCGCCAGCGCCTGCGCAAGCTTGCTTTCCAGCTCATCCGGCGTGCGGATGGCGATGCCGACATGGCCGTAAGCCTCGGCCAGCTTGACGAAGTCCGGCAGCGAATCCATGTAAGACTGCGAATGACGGCCGGAATAAATCATGTCCTGCCACTGCTTGACCATGCCCAGATAGCGGTTGTTGAGGTTCACCACCACCACCGGCAGGTTATATTGCAGCGCGGTGGACAGCTCCTGAATATTCATCTGAATGCTGCCGTCGCCGGTCACGCACACCACGGTTTCCTCCGGCAGCGCCAGCTTGACGCCCAATGCCGCCGGCAGGCCGAAGCCCATGGTGCCGAGGCCGCCGGAGTTGATCCAACGGCGCGGTTTGTCGAACGGATAATAGAGCGCGGCGAACATCTGGTGCTGCCCCACGTCCGAGGTGACATAGGCGTCGCCTTTGGTCAGGCGATGCAGGGTTTCAATCACCGCCTGCGGCTTGATGGTGCCGCTGTTTTTGTCGTAGCCCAGGCAGTCGCGGGCGCGCCACTGCTCGATAGACTGCCACCAATCGCGCAGCGCATCGTGATCCTGCGCTTTCTCGTTCTGCGCCAGCAGCTCCAGCATCTGCACCAGCACCTGTTTGGCATCGCCGACGATCGGGATATCGGCGTCCACCGTTTTGGAGATCGAGGTCGGATCGATATCGATGTGCAGCACGGTGGCGTCCGGGCAGTATTTGGCCAGATTGTTGGTAGTGCGATCGTCGAAACGCACGCCGACGGCGAAGATCACGTCGGCATGGTGCATGGTTTTGTTGGCTTCATAGGTGCCGTGCATGCCGAGCATACCGACACTCTGGCGATGGGTGCCGGGGAAAGCGCCCAGTCCCATCAGGCTGCTGGTCACCGGCAGGTTCAGCTGCTCCGCCAACGCCAACAGTTCGGTTTCGCAACCGGCGTTGATCGCGCCGCCGCCGACGTACATCACCGGCTTTTTGGCCGCCAGGATGGTTTGCAACGCGCGTTTGATCTGCCCGCGGTGGCCCTGCACCGTCGGGTTGTAGGAACGCATGCTCACGTCCTGCGGATAGGCATAAGGCATCCGTACCGCCGGGCCGACGATGTCTTTCGGCAGATCGATCACCACCGGGCCGGGGCGGCCGCTGGAAGCCAGGTAAAAGGCCTTCTTCAACACCGCCGGGATGTCTTCGGTACGTTTCACCAGGAAACTGTGTTTCACCACCGGCCGAGAAATCCCCACCATATCGCACTCCTGGAAGGCGTCGTAGCCGATCAGCGAGCTGGGCACCTGCCCCGACAGGACGACCATCGGGATCGAGTCCATATAGGCGGTGGCAATGCCGGTAATGGCGTTGGTGGCGCCGGGGCCGGAGGTCACCAGCACCACGCCCACTTCGCCGGTGGCGCGCGCGTAGCCGTCGGCCATGTGCACCGCCCCTTGCTCGTGGCGCACCAGAATATGATCGATCCCTCCGACCGTATGCAGGGCGTCGTAGATATCGAGCACCGCCCCGCCGGGGTAGCCGAATACATGTTTAACGCCCTGATCGATCAACGATCGGACGACCATCTCGGCTCCTGACAACATCTCCATGGGTTTGCCTCCAGGCTTGCTTATTCTTCTCTGGCGCCGGAACGTAGCGCCTGCTGCGGGGCAATGCCCCAAAGTTTTTATGGGTTGTCGCTATCGAATTAACATAACGTCAGAATTTGGGGCAGGCAAACGGCAAAATGGCTTAACGGTGGCGGGGTTATTGCCAAGCGGCTGGAGATCGCAGCTTTATAAAAACAATGCGCTAGCCTCAGGGTTGTCGGGCTAGGCATTGTTTCGAACAGGAGGGAAATTACAGAACTAAATCAGGTGATGGATATGCCGCTTTTTTCGCCGGGCACATGGCCCGGCGGCGGCGTCAGGCCTGTTCCTGGTACATCGAGTCGATTTCGCGCTGATAGCGCTGCAGGATCACTTTGCGGCGCAGCTTCAGCGTGGGCGTCAGCTCCCCCAACTCCATGGAAAAAGCCGCCGGCAGCAGCGTGAACTTCTTCACCTGCTCGAAACGCGCCAGCTCCTTTTGCATCTCGCGCAGGCGCTTTTCGAACATCGCGAGGATCTCGCCGTTGCGCAGCAGCTCCAGGCGATCCTGGTATTTCAGGTTAACTGACTTCGCGTACTCTTCCAGCGACTCAAAGCACGGCACGATCAGCGCGGAAACGAACTTGCGCGCATCGGCGATGATCGCCACCTGCTCGATAAAGCGGTCCTGCGCCAGCGTGCCTTCCAGCATCTGCGGCGCTATGTATTTGCCGCCGGAGGTTTTCATCAAATCTTTCAGGCGCTCGGTGATGAACAGATTGCCCTCTTCATCGATCGCCCCGGCGTCGCCGGTTTTCAGCCAGCCGTCGGCGGTAAAGGTCGCGGCGGTTTCCAACGGTTTGTTGAAATAGCCGCGCATCACGATCGGCCCGCGCACCTGAATTTCATTTTCTTCACCGATGCGCACCTCGACCTCCGGCAGCGGTTTACCGATAGAGCCGAAGCGGAAATGCCCCTCTTCCCAGCAGGACACGGTCGCACAGGTTTCGGTCATGCCGTAGCCGTACTTGATGTTGACACCCATCGCCTGGAAAAACAGGATCACATTGTCATCCAGCTTGGCGCCCGCCGCCGGCAAGAAACGCACCCGGCCACCGAGAATGCCGCGCAGCTTGCTCAATACCAGCTTGTCGGCCCAGCGGTGAGAGAGTTCGAACAGTTTGCCCAACGGTTTGCCGGCCCGCTCTTGCAGGAACTTGCGCTCCCCGCAGACGATCGCCCAGTGGAACAGCGCACGGCGCAGCCAAGGGGCACGCGCCACTTTTTCATGCACCGCGCTGAAAATCTTCTCGTAGAAACGCGGTACCGCGCACATTAACGTCGGCCGCACCTGCCCCATCGCTTCCCGTACCCAGTCGGTGTTCGGCAGGAAAACATTCTGCGCGCCGGAATGCATGACAAAGAAGCTCCAGGCACGCTCGAACACGTGCGACAGCGGCAGGAAACTGAGCGACACATCCTCTTCGCCGACCGTCAGTCTCTCATCGTGCAGGTAGAGCTGCGCCGCCAGGTTGCGGTAGTCCAGCATTACCCCTTTCGGTTCGCCGGTGGTGCCCGAGGTATAGATCAGGGTAAAGAGATCCTGCAGGTCGCACTCTTCAATGCGCTGCCGACGTTGAGCGATAAAAGCCGCCGGATCGGCAGCGCGCTCGAAGGCGCTCAGGTGTTGTGCGAGCTCGCAGCCGCGCAGATCGGCGTCCTCGTCGAACACGATGATATGACTCAGCTGTGGGCAGACGCCACGCAGTGCGATGGCGGCATCCAGCTGCGCCTGCTCGCCGACGAACAGGATGCGAATGTCAGCGTCGTTGATGACGAAGGCCGCCTGCGCCGGCGTATTGGTGGAATAGAGCGGTACGCTGACGCCACGCAGGTGCAGGATCGCGAGATCGGTCAACGACCAGGCCATCGTGTTATTGGCGAAGATACCGATACGTTCTTGCACTTCGGCGCCCAGCGCCAGCAGCCCGGCAGCAATGCGATCAATGCGGGCAGCCGCCGCTCCCCAGGTCAGTTGAAACTCGCCGTTGGGCGACCATTGGCGAAATGCTGTGCGATCGGCTCGGTGGGTGATTTGATGCTGTATACGATGGATCAAATGGTATTGCAGCAGATTAGTGATCATAGTGCTCTAAGCCTGAAATGAATCATACAGTTAAGCCTGAACGATGCCTTGCGGCCCTCATCTCAGCTTACACGTGTTTACTTTTTTCCGCGCAGTCTACCTACTCTCAGGCAGGGGGAAAAGCGATTTCAGCGTAGAAGTGTGAGCCAAAACTCAGGCCGGCTTTCGCGCTTTCATGGGTTGGACAAAACGGGAAGGAAAAGGTTTGATGGCAGCCATAAAACGCGGCCCGTTCGGGCCGCCACATCGAGTTAGTTTAAAATTCCAGCTGGAAAGTAAAAATCAGAATATTAATTTATATTAATTGTTTTCGCTAAATGAACAAATTTATCCTGAGAATAAGTTATTCTATCGCCGCAAAACCAAGAAATATCTTAATAAAAACGCAGATAGTTCTTAGTTTTTATCATGAGAAAAAACGCTCAGTTGAATATTATCTTTATATGGTTCCCATCTTTATCGCTTTACTTTGGGTTACCCGCCTCAATCAGGACAGATTTCATCCACTGGTGGCCTTTATCCCGCTCTGAGGATTCATGCCAGGAGAGGTAGCAGGTGGCTTTATTATCGTTGCCACATAAAGGAACCGCCTTTATTTTCAACGCCTCCGTCTGCTGTCGCACCAACCAGGCGGGCGCAATCGCTACCATTTCCGTTTGCGACACCATATTCAACACGCTGTAAAGATCCGTGCACTGCTGCGTCACGGCGCGCAGCATCGGCTCGTCTAAATAAAAAGGTTTACTGAACGATCCAAAACTTTCCAGGGAAACCGCAGCATGCTGCTCGGCCAGCATGTGTTCCGGCGTCACCTCCTCGCCTATTCTCGGGTGCGCCTGCGCAACCGCCAGCACTAATTCGTCGTCGAACATCGCCAGGCTGCGAAACTCCGCCGACTCGAAACGGCTGTAGCCGATGACAAACTCCACGTCCTGATAACGCAATTGACGTTCAATATTATTGTTAATGTATGACTTTATTTGCAGGTTAAGCTGCGGCGCTATCTGTTTGACGTGATTGATTATCCCGGCGCCCAGACGCAAATCGAGCGGGCTGCACAGCGAAAGGGAGAACGCTCGCGTGCTGGTCAGCGGCTCAAACTCAGATCCCGGCAACTCATTCTGCACCAGCTGCAGCGCTTGCCGCACCGGCCCGAACAGCTGCCTGGCCCGCATGGTGGGCTGGATCCCGCGGCCGCAGCGCACGAACAGTTCGTCGTTGAACATCACCTTCAGGCGCGCTACCGCGTTGCTCACCGCCGGCTGCGACATCCCTAACGAATTAGCGGCTCGCGTAATATTTTGCATTTGCATCACGGCGTCAAACACCGTCAGTAAATTAAGATCGACGCTGCGCAAATGGATGTCCGCCGGCTCTTTGACCATGGCGATTTCTGAATCATATTCAGCCATATTTCACTCCACTAAATCCTGTGTAAATAATCTAATCCTTATGCTCGACAAACAATGAAACGCCGCATTGTCTTATCTTTGCACGACAAATCCTGCCATTACCGTCATCAATCGATAAAAAACCTCGTGTTATCTACACGATATAAGTCGTATATGGAATACATGTCAGCAGCTTTCCCCGTCAGCGAGAAGAATGCCACCTGGGTAGTACTAATAATTAGGTATCAACAATGATTAATACAATTGAACAACGTCGCCGCACTGTATGAGACAAACTATAAAAACACATCATAAGCAATCAAACCATCTAAAAACACCGCTCACTTTGTGTAAAAACGCATTATTTTGTTATATTATGACTAAAACAATCAATTATTCATATGAATTAAATTTAAACCATTTGTATTGAAAATGTTATTTTATTGCTCCCCGTGATTAATCCCTCTTGCTTTTTTCATCACAAATCTTAACGCAACGAAATCCAGAAGCAATTAGCGCAGTATATATTCGATTCGTTTATGCTAAGCAGCACGCAAACTGGCCCCATTTTTTTCTCTAAGGCGTCGTTTTTTTGCCGAATGATCCTCTGTTTAGCTAATGGGCTGATGCATTGTCCCCGCATTCAATCAGGTGTTGACATCGCCAGGCCAATCACGTATCAAATTAGGCAGACACCCAATTTAAGAGAAGCTGAACCCTTATGATCCGTACTCACCGTCTACTAGGCCTACTACTCAACGCATCTTGTTTGCGCGGTATGCCTGTGGACGACGTTCGGAGCTGACTCAGCCGATCACCCATAAGAAACCCGCGCTACTGCGCGGGGTTTTTTTTTGCCCGCTTAGCGTGAAATCAACACGATAAGGAATGCACCGATGAGCCAACAAGTCATTATTTTCGATACCACGCTGCGTGATGGCGAGCAGGCGCTGCAGGCCAGCCTGAGCGTAAAAGAGAAGATTCAGATTGCGCTGGCGCTGGAAAGAATGGGCGTTGACGTGATGGAAGTCGGCTTCCCGGTCTCTTCGCCGGGCGACTTCGAGTCGGTGCAAACCATCGCTCGCCAAATCAAAAACAGTCGCGTCTGCGGCCTGGCCCGCTGCGTGGACAAAGACATCGACGTGGCCGCCGAAGCGCTGCGCGTCGCCGAAGCGTTCCGCATCCACGTATTCCTGGCCACCTCAACCCTGCACATCGAATCGAAGCTGAAGCGCTCGTTCGACGAAGTGCTGGAGATGGCGGTGCGCTCGGTAAAACGCGCCCGCAACTACACCGACGACGTGGAGTTCTCCTGTGAAGACGCCGGTCGCACGCCGATCGACAATCTGTGTCGCGTGGTCGAAGCCGCCATCAACGCCGGCGCTACCACCATCAATATCCCGGATACCGTCGGCTACACCACCCCGAACCAGTTCGGCGGCATCATCACTACCCTGTATGACCGCGTGCCGAACATCGACAAAGCCATCATCTCCGTGCACTGCCACGACGATTTGGGCATGGCGGTCGGCAACTCCATCGCCGCAGTGCAGGCCGGTGCCCGCCAGGTGGAAGGCACCCTGAACGGCATTGGTGAACGCGCCGGTAACTGTTCGCTGGAAGAAGTGATCATGGCGATTAAAGTGCGCCAGGACATCATGAACGTGCACACCAACATCAACCACCAGGAAATCTTCCGCACCAGCCAGATCGTCAGCCAGCTGTGCAACATGCCGATCCCGGCCAACAAGGCGATCGTCGGCTCCAACGCCTTCGCCCACTCCTCCGGCATTCACCAGGACGGCGTGCTGAAGAACCGCGAAAACTACGAAATCATGACCCCGCAGTCGATCGGCCTGAAGGATGTGCAGTTGAACCTGACCTCCCGCTCCGGCCGCGCAGCGGTGAAACACCGCATGGAAGAGATGGGCTACCAGGAGCAGGATTACAACCTGGATACCCTGTACGCCGCCTTCCTGAAGCTGGCCGACAAAAAGGGCCAGGTGTTCGACTACGATCTGGAGGCGCTGGCCTTCATCAACAAACAGCAGGAAGAGCCGGAGCACTTCAGCCTGGGTTACTTCAGCGTGCAGTCCGGCAGCAGCATCATGGCCACCGCCTCGGTGAAACTGATCTGCGGCGGCGAAGAGAAAGCCGAAGCCGCCACCGGCAACGGCCCGGTCGATGCGGTTTATCAGGCGATCAATCGCATCACCGACTACCCGATCGAGCTGGTGAAGTACCAGTTGACCGCCAAGGGCCATGGCCGCGACGCGCTGGGCCAGGTGGATATCGTGGTCTCTTACAACGGCCGCCGCTTCCACGGCGTGGGTCTGGCGACCGATATCGTCGAATCCTCCGCCAAGGCGATGGTGCACGTGTTGAACAATATTTGGCGCTCACAGCAGGTAGAAAAAGAAAAGCAGCGCCTGCAGCAAAACAAACATCAAAATAATCAGGAAACGGTGTGAACATGACGAAGACTTATCACATTGCCGTCTTGCCCGGAGACGGCATCGGCCCGGAAGTAATGGCTCAGGCGCGCAAAGTGTTGGACGCGGTGCGTCAACGCTTTGACATTCGCATCACCACCGCCGAATACGACGTCGGCGGCATCGCCATCGATCGCCACGGCAGCCCGCTGCCGGCGGCGACCGTCGCCGGCTGCGAGCAGGCCGACGCCATCCTGTTCGGATCGGTGGGCGGCCCGAAATGGGAACACCTGCCGCCGGCCGAGCAGCCGGAACGCGGCGCGCTGTTGCCGCTGCGCAAGCACTTCAAACTGTTCAGCAACCTGCGCCCGGCGCGCCTGTATCAAGGGCTGGAGGCGTTCTGCCCGCTGCGCGCCGATATCGCCGCCCGCGGCTTCGACATTCTGTGCGTGCGCGAACTGACCGGCGGCATCTACTTCGGCCAGCCGAAGGGCCGTGAAGGCCAGGGCATGCAGGAGCGCGCCTTCGATACCGAGGTGTATCACCGTTTCGAGATTGAACGCATCGCGCGCATCGCCTTCGAATCCGCCCGCAAGCGCCGCCACAAGGTGACGTCGATCGACAAGGCCAACGTGCTGCAAAGCTCCATCCTGTGGCGTGAAGTGGTCAATCAGGTCGCCAGGGATTACCCGGACGTGTCGCTGTCGCACATGTATATCGACAACGCCACCATGCAGCTGATCAAAGATCCGTCCCAGTTCGACGTGCTGCTGTGCTCCAACCTGTTCGGCGACATCCTGTCCGACGAGTGCGCGATGATCACCGGCTCGATGGGCATGCTGCCATCCGCCAGCCTGAACGAACAAGGCTTCGGCCTGTACGAACCGGCGGGCGGTTCCGCGCCGGATATTGCAGGCAAAGGCATCGCCAACCCGATTGCGCAGATCCTGTCCGCCACCCTGCTGCTGCGTTACAGCCTGGGCGCCGATGAAGCGGCCGACGCCGTAGAACGCGCCATCAACCAGGCGTTGGAACAGGGCTACCGCACCGCCGATCTGGCCGGTGACGGCAAAGCCGTCAGCACCGATGAAATGGGCGACATCATCGCTCGCTTTGTAGCTCAGGGGGCATAACATGGCCAAGACCTTATACCAGAAGCTGTACGACGCCCACGTGGTGCACGAAGCGCCGAACGAAACGCCGTTGCTGTATATCGACCGTCACCTGGTGCACGAAGTCACGTCGCCGCAGGCGTTCGACGGCCTGCGCGCCATGGGCCGCAAGGTGCGCCAACCCGGCAAAACCTTCGCCACCATGGATCACAACGTGTCGACCCAGACCAAAGACATCAACGCCAGCGGCGAAATGGCGCGCATCCAGATGCAGGAGTTGATCAAGAACTGCGCGGAATTCGGCGTTTCGCTGTATGACCTGAACCACCCGTTCCAGGGCATCGTGCACGTAATTGGGCCTGAACAAGGCATGACGCTGCCGGGCATGACCATCGTCTGCGGCGACTCGCACACCGCCACCCACGGCGCTTTTGGCTCGTTGGCGTTCGGCATCGGCACCTCCGAAGTGGAACACGTGCTGGCGACCCAGACCCTGAAACAGGGCCGCGCCAAGACCATGAAGATTGAAGTCACCGGCGACGCCGCCGAGGGCATTACCGCCAAAGACATCGTGCTGGCGGTGATCGGCAAAACCGGCAGCGCCGGCGGCACCGGCCACGTGGTGGAATTCTGCGGCAAGGCGATCGAGGCATTGAGCATGGAAGGCCGCATGACCCTGTGCAACATGGCGATCGAAATGGGCGCTAAAGCCGGGCTGGTGGCGCCGGACGACACCACCTTCGCCTACCTGAAGGGGCGTCAGTTCGCGCCAACCGGCGAAAACTGGGAGCAGGCGGTCGCTTACTGGCGCACGCTGAAGTCCGACGCCGACGCCCAGTTCGATACCGTAGTGACGCTGCACGCCGAAGAGATCGCGCCGCAGGTCACCTGGGGCACCAACCCTGGCCAGGTGATCGCCGTCAATCAGGCGATCCCGGCGCCGGAATCGTTCAGCGATCCGGTCGAGCGCGCCTCCGCCGAGAAAGCGTTGGCCTACATGGATTTGAAACCGGGCATCAAATTGACCGAGGTGCCGATCGACAAAGTGTTCATCGGCTCCTGCACCAACTCGCGCATCGAAGATCTGCGCGCGGCGGCGGCTATCGCCAAGGGGCGCAAGGTCGCCAGCGGCGTGCAGGCCATCGTGGTGCCAGGCTCCGGCCCGGTGAAGGCCCAGGCGGAAGCCGAAGGGTTGGACAAAATCTTTATTGAAGCCGGTTTCGAATGGCGCTTGCCGGGTTGCTCGATGTGCCTGGCGATGAACAACGACCGTCTGAATCCGGGCGAGCGCTGCGCGTCCACCAGCAACCGTAACTTCGAAGGGCGCCAGGGCCGCGGTGGGCGCACCCACCTGGTCAGCCCGGCAATGGCCGCCGCGGCCGCCGTCGCCGGTCACTTCGCTGACATCCGTGATATTCACTAAGGGGCTAACGTGGCTAAATTTACTCAACATACCGGCTTAGTGGTGCCTTTGGATGCGGCCAACGTCGACACCGACGCCATTATTCCCAAGCAGTTTTTACAGAAGGTGACACGCACCGGTTTCGGTCAGCACCTGTTCAACGACTGGCGCTTCCTCGACGATGCCGGCCAGCAGCCGAACCCGGCGTTCGTGCTGAACAAACCGCGCTATAAAGGCGCCAGCATCCTGTTGGCGCGGGAGAACTTCGGCTGCGGCTCCTCGCGCGAACACGCTCCTTGGGCGCTGACCGACTACGGTTTCAAAGTGGTGATTGCGCCGAGCTTTGCCGATATCTTCTATGGCAACTCGTTCAACAACCAGCTGTTGCCGGTGACGCTGAGCGAGCAGCAGGTGGATGAGCTGTTCAAGCTGGTGGACGCCAACGAAGGGACGGAGTTCGTGGTGGATCTGGAGAACCAGACGGTCAACGCCGGCGGCAAAAGCTATCCGTTCGAAATAGACAGCTTCCGCCGCCACTGCATGATCAACGGGCTGGACAGCATCGGCCTGACGCTGCAGCACGAAGCGGATATCTCCCGCTACGAAGCGCAGCAGCCGGCGTTTCTGAATTAATCCCCTTCACCCGCCGCCCGGCGGGTGAATTTTTTCCTCACCAGTAGCCCAGCAGCTTCCACCATGCGCCGCCGATCACTATCCAGATCAGCAGGTTAACCACACTCATCACCCATCCCGCTTTCCACCACTCCCCCAGCGTCACGTAGCCGGAGCCAAAGATGATCGGCGCGGTGCCGGTGCCGTAATGCGTCAGCGACATCATCAGCGAGGAAGAAAACGCCAGGATCAGGCCCAGCAGTGCCGGTGGCGCGCCAAGCGCGATGCCGGCAGCGAAGAAGGCGGCGAACATCGCCGTCACGTGCGCGGTGGTGCTGGCAAAGAAATAGTGTGAATACAAATAGATGAGGGTCAGCAAGATCGTGCCACCCACCCAGCTCATGCCCATACGGTCGATGCCGTTGCCGACGGTTTGCGACAGCCAGCCTATTAGCCCCAGCTTGCCGAGGAAGCTGGCCATCATCACCAGCGCCGAGAACCACACCACGGTATCCCAGGCCCCTTTATGCTTCAGCACATCCTCCCAGCTCAGCACGCCGGTGGCCAGCAGCACCGCCAGGCCTATCAGCGCCGCGGTGGTGGGATTGACCGCCAGCGCCGGGCCGAAGATCATCGCCGGTATGCCGGCCCACAACACCAGCAACAGCGCGAACACCCCGAGGGTAATTTTCTCCGGCAGCGTCACCGGCCCCAGCGCCTGCAGCTTTTCGCGGGCGAAACGCGGCGCATCCGGCGTACTTTTCACCTCCGGGGGGTACAGCAGATAAATCACCAGCGGCATCACGATCAGCGAGCACAGCCCTGGCACCAGGGCGGCGATCGCCCACATTGACCAGGACAATTCAAAGCTGCCGTGGGTGCCTTTGGCGATCAGGCTGACAATCAGCGGGTTAGGCGCCGTGGCGGTGATAAACATCGCCGAGGTGACCGGGTTAATGTTGTAGTTCACCAGCGACAGATAGCGGCCGATCTTGCCGGCGGTATTAAGCTCGGGTTTGGAACCAAAGCTGTCGGCGATCGATTTCATGATCGGGTGAATGATGCCGCCGCCGCGCGCGGTGTTGCTCGGCGTCACCGGCGCCAGCGTGGTTTCCGCCAGCGTCAGCGCGTAGGCGATGCCCAGCGTCTTCTTGCCGAACAGCGAGATGAAATAGTAGCCGATGCGCGCGCCCAGCCCGGTTTTGTTCAGGCTGAGGGAGATCATGATAGAAAAGCCGATCAGCCAGATCAGCTGGTTGGAAAAGCCGCTGAGCGCGTCGTCCAGCGCGGCGCCCGGCTTGCCGGGGTTGGTGACGCCGGTCACCGCCACCAGAGCGATGGCGATCACCGAGACCGCGCCGATCGGCATCGCCTTGCCGATGATGGCGATGATGGTGCCGATAAACAGCGCCAGCAGCTGCCAGGCGTTGGGCGCAACGCCCTCCGGCACGGGAATGAGGAACCAGATAATCAGCGTGGCGCCAAGGGCGCACAGGGAAGGAAGCGGTTTGAGCGGTGTGAGTTTATCCATAACGTTCCCACTGTTCTAAACGACAGGGCGGCATCTCAATAGCGAGACGGGCGTGGGCGCAACGATCGCGCGCCATATGCCTTCAGCTTGAGCGCCCGGCTTAGCCTTCTCAATGACTTGCATCAAGAATGCCGTCGTTTAACCTCACACTTCACGCACTTTGGCGCTCATCCCGAGCGCCGCCAGCGCCAGCAGCGCCGCCATCCAATACACCGAACCATGACCGAAATTCTCCACCAGCACGCCCTGCAGCACCCCGGCCAGGATCACCCCGGTAGAGATGCTGTTGGTGAACAGCGTGGTGGCGGCGCCCGGCCGGCCCGGCATCAAATCCTGAAAATAGAGCATGCCGATACCGGCGACGATGCCGATAAACACCGCGTTGAGCAGCTGCAGCGCGATCAGGGCGGGCTTGGTCGCCAACACCGTCAGCCCGAGATAAAACAGCACGCCCGCCGCCACCGCCAGCAGCATCATGTTGCGCTTGCCGAAGCGTTTGACGTAATAACCGGCCAGCAGCATTGCCGGGATTTCCAACCCGGCGGCGGTGCCCATCAGCACCCCGGCCAGCCCTTCCGGCAGCCCGAGATCGGCGGTGATATACAGCGGCATATCGATGATATACAAGGTATTGCAGGTCCACATCAGCATCGAAGCGATGAACAGCAGCCGCACATCGCGATTGCGCCAGGCGCTGGCGGGCGCGATCGGCGCAGACATCCCGCCCTGCAGCTCCCCATTCTCCGCCGCACGCGGCACCGAAGGCAGCATAAACCCTACCAGCAGCACGCAAACCGCGAAGGTGGCGGCGGCGATCAGGAACATCACGGTGAACCCATAGTTCAGCGCCAGCGCAAACGACAGCGGCGGGCCGATCACCCACGCCAGCGAAAGCTGGGCGCGCATCACCGAGCTGAACATCACCACCTCACGCGCCTCGCTGTCGGCGTATTCCCGCGCCAACGCGAAAATCTGCGGCATGGCGGTGTTGGCAACGGCGGACATCAGCACCCCGGCGGTGATCAGCGTCAGGTAGTCGCGGTTAAAGGCGAACAGCAGGCAGTTGCCGACCGCCATCAGGCAGCACAGCAGGATCAACCGGCGCCGATCGCCGCGGGTATCGGAGCGCTTGGCCAGCAGAAAACTGACCACGATGCCGGCCACGGCGTTGGCGGTGTAAAACAGCCCTACCCACAGCGGCCGCACTTTGACCTCGGTGGTCAGAAACAGACTGAGCGTCGGCGTCAGCAACGCGCCGGCGATGCCGGAGAGAAAAGCGATCAGCAGGAATGCGGCAAAGATGGGGTTAATGCGCAGTGACAACCGGCTCATGCGTTGCATATCGTCTTCCCTGACCTCAAAGCAGAAGAAAGAACCTTAAGCCACGGCGAGAAAAATGCAAGCGCATCGCCATGACCGCGCATAAAAAACCAGTGGGTCACCCCACTGGCTGGTGAAACAGCACCATTACTCAGAAACTTGTTGCCGCAGCCCCTACAGGTGCTCGCGATACTGCTTATCGGTCATCTCTTTAATGTCCCATTGCGTCAGGTGCGCCAGCATCGCCAGCCGCGCCTGTTCGGGCACCACGCTCAGCCAGTCGGCTCGCTGGCGGCGCACCGCGCTGAAATAGCGCTGATAGAACTGCCTGGATAAGAAAGCTTTCATGATTACGCCCTCCCCTTTCATTGATGAAAATTATCGGCGTAATATAGGGAAAGAAAAATTGACGAGTTGAAGCGGGAGCGTTCCTCTTTTATGTCCACGTCCAGATTGCAGCAGCAGTTCATCCGCCTGTGGCAGCGCTGCCACGGTGAAACCACCGACACCACGCTGCAGGATCTGGCGGAGGTGCTCAGCTGCTCGCGGCGCCACGTGCGCTCCCTGCTGAGCGCCATGCAGCGGGAAGGCTGGCTCACCTGGCAGGCGGAGTCGGGGCGCGGCAAGCGTTCGCGGCTAACCTTCCACTACACCGGCCTGGCGCTGCAGCAACAGCGGGCCGAGGAGCTGCTGGAACAGGATCGCATCGATCAGCTGGTGCAACTGGTGGGCGACAAAAACGTGGTGCGCCAGATGCTGCTGTCACAGCTGGGGCGTAGCTTCCGCCAGGGGAAACACATCCTGCGGGTGCTCTACTACCGGCAGTTGTACAACCTGCTGCCCGGCTCGGCGCTGCGGCGTTCGGAAACCCATCTGGCGCGCCAGATCTTCAACGGTCTGACGCGCATAAATGAGGAAAACGGGGAACTGGAGTCCGATCTGTCTCACCATTGGCAGGCGTTGACGCCACTGCACTGGCGATTTTACCTGCGCCCGGCGATCCATTTTCATCACGGCCGCGAGCTGGAGATGGCAGACGTCATTACTTCTCTTTCGCGTCTGACCTCGCAACCGCTGTTCTCGCATATCGAGAGCGTCACCTCGCCGACGCCATTCGTGATTGACGTGCATCTGCGCAGCCCCGACCACTGGCTGCCCTGGCTGCTGGGCAGCGTGCACGCCATGATCCTGCCGCGCGAATGGCGCGAACTGCCGGATTTCGCCCGCCATCCGATCGGCACCGGCCCCTATCGCGTAGTGCGCAATCTCCCCAGCCAGATGAAGATCCACGCCTTCGACGACTATTTTGGCTACCGGGCGCTGATCGACGAGGTGAATATCTGGGTGCTGCCGGAGTTCTCCGAAGAACTGGTGCATTCCGGCGTACAGCTGCAGGGCGATGAAACCGGCAACAACGAACTGGAAAGCCGGCTGGAAGAGGGCTGCTATTTCCTGCTGTTCGACCGGCGCTCCCCGCTGGCCGCCGATCCCGCCATTCGCAGCTGGCTGTGCGAATTGATCAATCCCATTTCGCTGCTGAGCCACGCCGGGCCGCTCTACCAACGCTACTGGTCGCCGGCGTACGGCCTGCTGCCCCGTTGGCACCACAACCGCGCGCTGGCGCAGCAGCCCAAACCGGCGGGGCTGACCGAACTGACGATGACCCACTTCAATGAGCATTCGGAGTTTCACGCCATCCGTCAGGCGATCGAGCCGCTGCTGGCGCAGCACGGCATCCGCCTGATCGTGCAAAGCGTGGATTACGCCACCTGGCACCAGGGCGACGCGCGCAGCGATCTGTGGCTTGGCAGCGCCAACTTCTATCTGCCGCTGGAGTTTTCGCTGTTCGCCACGCTGTACGAACTGCCGCTGATGCAGCATTGCATGAACGAAGATCTGGCGCAGGACGCGGCGCTGTGGCGCGCCAACCGTCTGCCGCTGGCGGAGTTCTGCCAGCGCCTGGTCAGCAACCACCAGCTGCATCCGCTGTTCCACCACTGGCTGCAGCTGCACGGCCAGCGCAGCATGCGCGGCGTGCGGATGAACACCCTCGGCTGGTTCGACTTCAAGTCCGCCTGGTTTGCCCCGCCGGAGACATAAGCGCCTTTCGCCCAAGTCGGTTAATCTTTACAATAGCGCCGTCTCAACGGGGTGCGGAGAGCCGGGCCGCGTAATAAGCCCGATTTTCCGCTGAGAGCACACCCGTCGAACCTGATCCGGTCAATACCGGCGGAGGGATTTGAGCCCAGCGAACCGGCGACGCCGCCTCGCCCCCTCAGATGCCCTTGCCCCCTTATTTTTCAGGAGTGCAACGTGGTCAAAAAATATCTGCCCTGCTTATTGCTGCTGTGCGCCGCGCCGGCGTTCGCCAAGCCGACGCTGACGGTTTACACCTACGATTCCTTCGCCGCCGACTGGGGCCCTGGCCCGGCGGTGAAAAAAGCCTTCGAGGCCGAATGCGACTGTGAACTGAAGTTCGTGGCGCTGGAAGACGGCGTCTCGTTGCTGAACCGCCTGCGCATGGAGGGCAAGAACAGCGCCGCCGACGTGGTGCTGGGGCTGGACAACAACCTGCTGCAGGCGGCGCAGCAAACCGGCCTGTTCGCGCCGAGCGGCGTCGATACCGCCAGGCTGACGGTGCCGGGCGGCTGGCAGGACGCGACCTTCGTGCCTTACGACTACGGGTACTTCGCCTTCGTCTACAACAAAGAAAAACTGAAGAACCCGCCGAAAAGCCTGCAGGAGCTGGTCAGCAGCGACCGCAACTGGAAAGTGATCTACGAAGATCCGCGCACCAGCACGCCGGGGCTCGGCCTGCTGCTGTGGATGCAAAAAGTGTATGGCGACAAGGCGCCGGCCGCCTGGCAGCAGTTGGCGAAGAAGACCGTCACCGTCACCAAAGGCTGGAGCGAAGCCTACGGCCTGTTCCTGAAAGGCGAAGGCGATCTGGTGCTCAGCTATACCACCTCTCCCGCCTACCACCTGATCGAAGAGAAAAAAGACCTTTACGCCGCCGCCACGTTCAGCGAAGGCCACTACCTGCAGGTGGAAGTGGCGGGCAAGCTGAAAGCCGCCAAACAGCCTGAGCTGGCCGAGCGTTTCATGCGGTTCATGGTGACGCCGGCATTCCAGAACACCATCCCGACCGGCAACTGGATGTACCCGGTGATCAACACCCCGCTGCCCGTCGGCTTTGAGCAGATGAACGTGCCGCAGACCGCGCTGCAATACAGCGCCGAAGAGGTGGCCACACAACGCGGCGGCTGGATCCGGGCATGGCAAACCGCCGTCAGCCGCTGATCCCCCGCTGGCTCTGGCCGGGGCTGCTGGCCGCCGGCCTGATCCTGCTCGTCGCCGCACTGGCGCTGGGGTCACTGTGGCGTCACGCGCCGGACAGCGACTGGCGCAGCCTGTGGCAGGACAGTTACCTGTGGCACGTGGTGCGCTTCACCTTCCTGCAGGCGCTGCTGTCGGCGCTGATTTCGGTGCTGCCCGCCATTCTGCTGGCGCGCGCGCTCTATCGCCGCCGTTTCCCCGGCCGGCAGTTGTTGCTGCGGCTGTGCGCCATGACGCTGGTGCTGCCGGTGCTGGTAGCGGTATTCGGCCTGCTCAGCGTCTATGGGCGCCAGGGCTGGCTGGCGACGCTGTGCGGCTGGCTGGGCGTCGAGTATGGTTTCTCGCCCTACGGTCTGCAGGGCATTCTGCTGGCGCACCTGTTCTTTAATCTGCCGCTGGCCACCCGCCTGTTGCTGCAGGCACTGGAGAACATTCCGGTGGAGCAGCGCCAGCTGGCCGCCCAATTGGGCATGAACGGCTGGCAGCAGTTCCGCTTCGTCGAATGGCCGGCGCTGCGCCGCCAAATCCTGCCGAGCGGCGCGCTGATCTTCATGCTGTGCTTCGCCAGCTTCGCCACCGTACTGTCGCTGGGCGGCGGGCCGCAGGCCACCACCATTGAACTGGCGATCTACCAGGCGCTGAGTTACGACTACGATCTGGGGCGTGCCGCCATGCTGGCGCTGATCCAGCTGGGCTGTTGTCTCGGGCTGGTGTTGATCAGTCAGCGCCTGAGCCAGGCATTGCCGGTGGGGCATACCCACGCCCAGCGCTGGCGCAATCCGGATGACAGCCTGTGGCGACGCGTCGGCGATTTTCTGCTGATCGCCGCCGCACTGTTGCTGCTGCTGCCGCCTCTGCTGGCGGTGATCGCCGACGGCACCAATCAGGCCATGGTCAGCGTGCTGCGCCAGCCGGTGCTGTGGCAGGCGCTGTTCACGTCGCTGCGCATCGCCCTCGGCGCAGGGCTGCTGTGCGTGGCGCTCACGATGATGCTGCTGTGGAGCAGCCGTGAGCTAAAACTGCGGCAACAGCTGCGCGGCGGCCAGGCGCTGGAGCTGAGCGGCATGGTGATCCTGGCGATGCCGGGCATCGTGCTGGCCACCGGCTTCTTCCTGCTGCTGAGCGATACAGTGGGGTTGCCGCAGTCGCCCTATGCGCTGGTGATCCTCACCAATGCGCTGATGGCGGTGCCCTACGCGCTAAAGGTATTGGAGAACCCGATGCGCGACCTCGCCGAACGTTACAACCCGCTGTGCCTGTCGCTGGATATCCGCGGCTGGCGACGGCTGCGGCTGATTGAGCTGCGCGCCCTGCGCCGCCCGCTGGCACAGGCGCTGGCCTTCGCCTGCGTGCTGTCGATCGGCGACTTCGGCGTGGTCGCCTTGTTTGGCAACGAGCATTTCCGTACCCTGCCTTTTTACCTGTATCAGCAGATTGGCGCCTATCGCAGCAACGACGGGGCGGTGACCGCGCTGCTGTTGCTGCTGCTGTGCTTCCTGTTGTTTACCCTGATTGAACGCTTACCGGGCCGCCATGCTGACGCTTGAAAAACTGACCTACCTGTATGACCACCTGCCGATGCGCTTTGATCTGCGCATCCAGCCGGGCGAGCGCGTCGCGGTGCTCGGCCCCAGCGGCGCCGGTAAAAGCACCTTGCTGAGCCTGATCGCCGGCTTTCTGCCGGCGGCCAACGGCCGGCTGCTGCTGAACGGCGAAGACCACACCGCCACGCCGCCGGCCAAGCGGCCGGTGTCGATGCTGTTTCAGGAAAACAACCTGTTCGCGCACCTGACGGTGGCGCAGAACATCGGGTTGGGGTTGGATCCCGGTCTGCGCTTGACTGCGCAGCAGCGTCAACAGCGAGAACACATCGCCCGTCAGGTCGGCCTGGAAGAGCATCTGGAGCGCCTGCCGTCGCAACTTTCCGGCGGCCAGCGTCAGCGCGCCGCGCTGGCGCGCTGTTTGATTCGCCAACGGCCGATCCTGCTGCTCGACGAACCCTTCTCGGCGCTCGATCCGGCGCTGCGCAACGAGATGTTGCAACTGCTGCAGACGGTATGCGAACAGCGCAACCTGACGCTGCTGATGGTGTCGCACAACCTCGACGACGCCGCACGCATCGCGCCGCGCACGCTGCTGGTGGTCGACGGCCGCATCTATTACGATGGCCCGACGCAGGCCCTGCTGGACGGCAGCGCGCCCGAAGCGCGCGTGCTGGGCATTTCGGGCAAAGCGTGATCTGACGCGCGTTTTTTATGCTGCGCCAATAAACCTGTTGTGCGAATTTTGCGCCTGTGTTTTTATAAAAACCTGACTTTTTTACTGATGATAAGGTTCCCTGTGATCGCATCCTCGCTGACTTCGACCCTACTAGTTACCGCGCTACCAGCCGCGGTGGTCGTCGTGCGTGTGGTGGTGGTCGTCGGCAATGCGCCGTAGGGTCCGAATCAACGCATCGATTCCCAAACCCCGCCGGCGCAAACCGGGCGGGGTTTCTTGTTTTAGCACCCTGCCCAGCAAAGCTCACCGGCCTTGAGAAAGGACAGGAACATGGCAACTTCGGGCACGCCTCAACCGGGCACCAGCTTCACCGGCGCACAATTGATCGTTCATCTGCTGGAGCGTCAGGGCATCACCACCGTCGCCGGCATTCCCGGCGGCGCCGCGCTGCCGCTGTATGACGCGCTGAGCCAAAGCACCCGCATTCACCACGTGCTGGCGCGCCATGAACAGGGCGCGGGCTTTATGGCGCAAGGCATGGCGCGCGCCAACGGCAAGGCGGCGGTGTGCATCGCCTCCAGCGGGCCGGGCGCCACCAACCTGGTCACCGCCATCGCCGACGCCAAACTCGACTCCATTCCGCTGGTGTGCATCACCGGTCAGGTGCCCTCCTCAATGATCGGCACCGACGCCTTCCAGGAAGTGGACACCTACGGCATTTCCATCCCGATCACCAAGCACAACCATCTGGTGCGCGATATCCGCGAACTGCCGCAGGTGATTGGCGACGCCTTCCGCATCGCCGAGTCCGGCCGCCCCGGCCCGGTCTGGATCGATGTGCCGAAAGACGTGCAGACCGCCACCATCACCCTGGAAGAGTTGCCGCCGATCGCCGTACCGGACGCCGCCCCGAGCTTCGATCCGGCGCTGGTTTCGCAGGCCGCCGCGATGATCAATCAGGCGAAACGCCCCATCCTCTACCTGGGCGGCGGCATCATCTGCGCCGACGCTCACCGGCAGGCGCTGGAGCTGGCCGAGCGCGCCGGTTTGCCCACCACCATGACGCTGATGGCGCTGGGCGCGATGCCGGTGGAACACCCGCTGTCACTGGGCATGCTGGGCATGCACGCCGCACGCAGCACCAACTTCATTCTGCAGGAGGCCGATCTGCTGATCGTGCTGGGCGCGCGCTTCGACGATCGGGCGATCGGCAAAACCGAGCAGTTCTGCCCTAACGCCGCCATCATTCATGTGGATATCGACCGCGCCGAGCTGGGCAAGGTCAAACAGGCCAACGTGGCGATCCATGCCGACGTCGGCCAGGTGCTGCAACAGCTGCTGCCGCAGATCGACACGCAGCCGCGCAGCGAATGGCTGAACACCGTCAATGACCTGAAGCGCGAATTCCCGTTCAACATGCCGAACGCCGACGATCCGCTGAGCCACTACGGCCTGGTGCTGGCCGCCGCGCGCTGCGTGGACGACAGCGCTATTATCACCACCGACGTAGGCCAGCATCAGATGTGGGTGGCACAAGCCTATCCGCTGAGCCGGCCTCGCCAGTGGCTGACGTCGGGCGGCCTGGGCACCATGGGCTTCGGTCTGCCGGCGGCGATCGGCGCGGCGCTGGCGGAGCCCAAGCGCAAAGTGCTGTGCTTCTCCGGCGACGGCAGCCTGATGATGAACATTCAGGAAATGGCCACAGCGGTCGAGCACGATCTGGACGTGAAAATCATTTTGATGAACAACCAGGCGCTGGGGCTGGTGCACCAGCAGCAAACCCTGTTCTACCAACAGCGCATCTTCGCCGCCGCCTATCCGAAGCGCACCGACTTCCTGAAGATCGCCGCCGGATTCGGGTTGGATACCTGCGATCTGAACGCCGCGGAAGATCCGCAGGCGGCGCTGGCCGAGGCGATCCAACGCCCGGGCCCCTGCCTGATCCACGCGCTGATCGATATCAACGAAAAAGTATTCCCGATGGTGCCGCCGGGCGCCGCCAACATCGACATGATTGGAGAATAAGCCATGCTGCAACCACAAGATAAACCCCAGGTGATCCTGGAGCTGGCCGTGCGTAACCATCCCGGCGTGATGTCGCACGTTTGCGGGCTGTTCGCCCGCCGCGCGTTCAACGTCGAAGGCATTTTGTGCCTGCCATTGAAAGACGGCCAACAGAGCCGCATTTGGCTATTGGTCGCCGACGATCAGCGGCTGGAACAAATGATAAGCCAGGTGGAAAAGCTGGAAGACGTGCTGCGGGTGAAGCGCCACAGCGAAGACGTGCGGGTATTTGAACAGCTGGAAGCGTTCTTCCAGTAAGGCGAACGGGGGCTAATGCCCCCGCAATCATTGCCCGGACAGCACCTTCCACAGCAGGTGGCGATACACCGGCATCAGCGGCTGCTGGCTCAGCGCATAACCGGCCGCCAGTGCCGCCAGCCAACTCAATCCGCACACCACGCGCAGCCGCAGCGGTGTCAGCCAACGGCTCAGCCGATCGGCGCTGCGCTTACCCTCACGCCACCAGCGCCAGCTCAACCATACCGCCAGCCAGACAAGCAACGCCGCCGCGAGCAGCAGCCACTTGAACATCGCGCTGTCGGCGCCGGCTGGAATATCGATCGCCACGCCCGCCAGAATGCCGGGGAAGAAATAAACCGGCGGCCAGGTCAGGCAACCGATGATGTTCGGCAGCGCGAACTTGTACGGCGGCAGATCGAGCATCCCGGCCACCATCGGCACCAATGGGCGCGTCGGGCCGACGAAACGGCCGATCAGAATGGTCGCCATGCTGTGCTGGTGCAAGGCGTGCTCGGTTTTGTCTAGCAGCGCCTTGTTTTTCTTCAGGAAAGACCAACGGTGTAATGGCCCCTTGAACGCGCGGCCGACGAAATAGGAGATCCAGTCACCGAGCAGGCAACCGACGATGCCCGCCGCCCAAGCGTAGTAAAAGTCCACCTTGCCGCTGCCGATCAACGCGCCGATGCTGGCCATCATCACCGTGCCGGGCAACAGCAGCCCCACCAGCGCCAGCGACTCCAGAAAAGCGACCAGCAGAACGACCATCAGGGTGAAAGCCAGTGACTGGGTGATCAAATCTTGTAAATAGGCTTCCATTACACCTCTGTGGATTATTCGGGCCAAACGGGCGGAGGATTTTCCAGTGCCGCCGCAGACGAGTCAATCGATCAATTGTATGCGTATTTGGCAACGCCGCGCGGCGATGGACAATCACTGTATAAAAACCCATACTGTAATTTATCTATATTAGCGCCAAAACCGACATCTCGTTGAATGTCGCGCCCGCCGCCCGGCGGAAGACGAAGGGGTTATGACAGCACTGCAACAGGGGTTCCTGCTCACTCGCCACTGGCGCGACACGCCCGCCGGCACCGAGGTCGAATTCTGGCTGGCGACCGACGCCGGCCCGCGTCAGCTACGCCTGCCGCCGCAAACCTCGGTGGCGTTTATCCCCGCCGAACAAAGGCAGCGCGCGGAACTGCTGCTGCGGGAAGAGCGGCAAGTCGAACTGAAACCGCTGGCGCTGACGGATTTTCACCATCGCCCGATGCTGGGGCTGTACTGCCGCCAGCACCGTCAGCTCATCAAGCTGGAAAAACTGCTGCGGGAAGGCGGCGTTGCGGTCTACGAGGCCGACATTCGCCCGCCGGAGCGCTACCTGATGGAACGCTTCATCACCGCGCCGGTGTGGTTCAACGGCCAGGGCGACGGCAATGGGCCGTTGCTCAGCGGCCAAATGAAGCCGGCGCCGGAGTACCGCCCAACGCTAAAACTGGTGTCGCTGGATATCGAAACCACCGCCCACGGCGAGCTTTACTCCATCGCGCTGGAAGGCTGCGGCCAGCGGCAGGTCTACATGCTGGGACCGGCCAACGGCGGCGATGAGCCGCTGGATTTCGATCTGGAATACTGCGCCAGCCGCCCCCAGCTGCTGGAACGGTTGAACGCCTGGCTGGAGCGCCACGATCCTGACGCCATCATCGGCTGGAACCTGGTGCAGTTCGATCTGCGGGTGCTGCAGAAGCACGCCGAGCGCTACCAAATCCCGCTGCGGCTGGGGCGCGGCGGCAACCTGCTGGAGTGGCGCGAGCACGGCTTCAAGCAGAATCACTTTTTCGCCGCCGCCGCCGGCCGCCTGATCATCGATGGCATCGAGGCGCTAAAATCCGCCACCTGGAACTTTCCCTCCTTCAGCCTGGAATACGTTTCGCAGGAACTGCTGGGCGAAGGCAAGGCGATCGACAATCCTTATCAACGCATGGCGGAGATCGACCGGCGCTTCGCCGAAGACAAGCCGGCGCTGGCTCGCTACAACCTGAAGGACTGTGAGCTGGTGACGCGCATCTTCGCCAAGGCCGACCTGCTCAACTTCCTGCTGGAGCGCGCCACCGTCACCGGGCTGGCGGCCGACCGCAGCGGCGGATCGGTGGCGGCCTTCAGCCACCTCTATATGCCGCGCATGCATCGCCTGGGCTTTGTCGCCCCCAACCTCGGCGAACAGCCGGAGGAACACAGCCCCGGCGGCTTTGTGATGGATTCCCGGCCCGGCCTGTACGATTCGGTGTTGGTGCTGGACTATAAAAGCCTGTACCCGTCGATCATCCGCACCTTCCTGATCGATCCGGTCGGGCTGGTGGAAGGCATGCGCCACCCAAGCGACGCCGACTCGGTGCCCGGCTTTCGCAACGCCCGCTTCTCGCGCAGTAAACACTGCCTGCCGGCGATCGTCGAACAGATCTGGCAGGGGCGCGAGGCCGCCAAACGCCAGCACAATAAGCCGCTGTCGCAGGCGCTGAAGATCATCATGAACGCGCTGTACGGCGTGCTGGGATCGAGCGGCTGCCGCTTCTTCGATCCGCGGCTGGCGTCGTCGATCACCCTGCGCGGCCACGAGATCATGCGCCAAACCCGCGAGTTGATCGAGGCCGAAGGCTATCAGGTGATTTACGGCGACACCGACTCCACCTTCGTGTGGCTGAAACAGCCGCATGACGAGCAGCAGGCGGCGCAGATCGGCCGGGCGCTGGTGCAGCGGGTCAACGCCTGGTGGCAACAGCATCTGCAGCAGCAGTTCGGGCTGGAGAACGCGCTGGAACTGGAGTTCGAAACCCACTATTCCCGCTTCCTGATGCCGACCATTCGCGGCGCCGAACAGGGCAGCAAAAAACGCTACGCCGGCCTGATCGCGCGCGCCGACGGCGAGGAAGAGATGGTGTACAAAGGGCTGGAAACGGTGCGCACCGACTGGACGCCGCTGGCGCAGCAGTTCCAGCAGCAGCTCTATCAGCGCATCTTCAAACGGCAACCTTATCAGGACTATGTGCGCGATTACGTCGGTAAAACCCTGAACGGCGACTTCGACGATCAACTGGTGTACCGCAAGCGGCTGCGCAGAAAGCTCGATGACTATCAGCGCAACGTGCCGCCACACGCCCGCGCCGCGCGCATCGCCGACGACTACAACCGCAGCCAGGGGCGGCCGCTGCAGTATCAGAACGGCGGCTGGATCAGCTACGTGATGACCGTCGCCGGGCCGGAACCGCTGGAAACCCGCCATTCGCCCATCGATTATCAGCACTACCTCGAACGTCAGCTGCAACCGGTGGCAGACGCTATACTCCCTTTCTTGCACGACGACTTCACCACGCTGGTCACCGGGCAAATGGGGCTGTTTTGAGATTGCGCCAGGTTAAGAAAAATCATCGGGTTTTGCAGGTGACGAACGCGCCGCCTTCCATTACCATAGCGCCCTTCCCAAAACTGAACCACGCTTAGCCCTGCCGTCTCGCGACGTCTGCATGGCGTGAACGGCTATTGCCCGCCAAATTTAAAACAAACCGGGATTAGCAGACGTTCAGTACAGGTGCCGCGGCCCTTCCCGCCCGGTAACAAGACTTACTTACAAAGAATCGAGCCGACAATATATGCCTTTTACTCTTGGTCAACGCTGGATCAGCGACACGGAAAGCGAATTAGGACTGGGCACCGTCGTGGCGCTGGACGCGCGCATGATTACCCTGCTTTTCCCCGCCACCGGTGAAAACCGCCTCTATGCCAGAAACGATTCGCCGATCACCCGTGTGATGTTCAACCCGGGCGATACCGTCAGCAGCCACGAGGGGTGGCAGCTGCAGGTGGAAGAGGTGAAAGAGGAAAACGGTCTGTTGACCTATATCGGCACCCGCCTGGACACCCAGGAAAGCGGCGTGGCGATGCGCGAAGTGCTGCTGGACAGCAAGCTGACCTTCAGCAAGCCGCAGGATCGCCTGTTCGCCGGCCAAATCGACCGCATGGATCGTTTCGCGCTGCGTTTTCGCGCCCGCAAATACCAGAGCGAGCAGTATCGCCTGCCGTTCGCCGGCCTGCGCGGCATGCGCGCCAGCCTGATCCCGCACCAGCTGCACATCGCTCATGAAGTCGGCCAGCGCCATGCGCCGCGCGTTCTGCTGGCGGACGAAGTCGGCCTCGGCAAAACCATCGAAGCCGGCATGATCATCCACCAGCAACTGCTGGCGGGCCGCGCCGAGCGCGTGCTGATCGTGGTGCCGGAAACGCTGCAGCACCAGTGGCTGGTGGAGATGATGCGCCGCTTCAACCTCTACTTCTCGCTGTTCGACGACAGCCGCTACGCCGAAGCCAAGCTCGACAGCAGCAACCCGTTCGAGACCGAACAGCTGGTGATCTGCTCGCTGGACTTCGTGCGCCGCAACAAGCAGCGCCTGGAAGAGCTGGCGGACGCCCAGTGGGATCTGCTGGTGGTCGATGAAGCGCACCACCTGGCCTGGAGTGAAGAAGCGCCAAGCCGCGAATATCAGGTGATCGAACAGCTGGCCGAGCATATCCCCGGCGTGCTGCTGCTGACCGCCACCCCGGAACAGCTGGGCCAACAGAGCCACTTTGCGCGCCTGCGCCTGCTCGATCCGAACCGTTTCCACGACTACGGCGAGTTCGTCGCCGAACAGCAGAAATACCGTCCGGTAGCCGACGCCGTCACCCTGCTGCTCAGCGGTGAACGCCTGGCCGACGACAAGCTGAACCTGCTGGGCGAGCTGATCGACGAGCAGGACATCGAACCGCTGCTCAAAGCGGCCAACAGCGAAGGCGACAACGCCGAGCAGGCGCGCCAGGAACTGGTTTCGATGCTGATGGATCGCCACGGCACCAGCCGCGTGCTGTTCCGCAACACCCGTAACGGCGTGAAGGGCTTCCCGCACCGTAACCTGCACCAGATCAAGCTGCCGTTGCCAACCCAGTATCAGACCGCGATCAAAGTGTCCGGCATCATGGGCGCCAAGAAATCCGTCGAGGCGCGCGCGCGCGACATGCTGTATCCGGAGCAGATCTATCAGGAGTTCGAAGGCGAGAACGCCACCTGGTGGAACTTCGATCCGCGCGTCGAGTGGCTGCTGGATTACCTGCTAGCCAACCGCAACGAAAAAGTGCTGGTGATCTGCGCCAAAGCCGACACCGCGCTGCAGCTGGAGCAGGTGCTGCGCGAGCGTGAAGCGATCCGCGCCGCGGTGTTCCACGAAGGGCTGTCGATCATCGAGCGCGACCGCGCCGCCGCCTACTTCGCCTCCGAAGAAGAAGGCGCGCAGGTGCTGCTGTGTTCCGAGATCGGTTCCGAAGGCCGCAACTTCCAGTTCGCCAGCCAGCTGGTGATGTTCGATCTGCCGTTCAACCCGGATCTGCTGGAGCAGCGTATCGGCCGTCTGGACCGTATCGGCCAGATGCACGATATCCAAATCATGGTGCCTTACCTGGAGCACACCGCGCAGGCGGTGCTGGGCCGCTGGTTCCACGAAGGGCTCGACGCCTTCGAACACACCTGCCCGACCGGCCGCACCATCTACGACAGCTGCTACGAGCAGTTGATCGGCTATCTGGCCGCGCCGACCGAGCAGGAGGGCCTGGACGAATTCATCCACGCCTGCCGCCAGCAGCATGACCAGTTGAAAGCGCAGCTGGAACAGGGCCGCGATCGCCTGCTGGAGATGCACTCCAACGGCGGCGAAAAAGCCCAGGCGCTGGCCGCCGCCATCGCCGAGCAGGATAACGACGTCAACCTGGTGGGCTTCGCGCTCAACCTGTTCGACATCGTCGGCATCAATCAGGAAGACCGCAGCGACAACCTGATCGTGCTCACGCCGTCCGACCATATGCTGGTGCCGGACTTCCCGGGCCTGCCGCAGGACGGCTGCACCGTCACCTTCGATCGCGATCGGGCGCTGTCGCGCGAAGACGCGCAGTTCGTCAGTTGGGAACACCCGATCATCCGCAACGGCCTGGATCTGATCCTGTCCGGCGATACCGGCAGCTGCGCGGTGTCCCTGTTGAAAAACAAAGCGTTGCCGGTCGGCACCCTGCTGGTTGAGCTGGTATACGTGGTGGAAGCCCAGGCGCCGAAGCACCTGCAGCTGACCCGCTTCCTGCCGCCGACGCCGATCCGCATGCTGATGGACCGCAAGGGCACCAACCTGGCGGCGCAGGTCGAGTTCGAAAGCTTCAACCGCCAGTTGAACGCGGTCAACCGCCACACTTCCAGCAAGCTGGTCAATGCCGTGCAGCAAGACGTGCACGCCATGCTGCAGCAGGCGGAAAGCCTGGTGGAAGCGCAGGCGCGCACGCTTATCGAACAAGCGAAGCAAGAGGCGGACGACAAGCTGAGCGCCGAGCTGGCGCGTCTGGAAGCGCTGAAGGCGGTCAACCCGAACATCCGCGACGACGAAGTCGAAGCGCTGGAGTTCAACCGCCGTCAGGTGCTGGCCAACCTCAATGAAGCCGGCTGGCGTCTCGACGCCATTCGTCTGGTGGTGGTCACCCACCAGTAACCGGCGCGACGCGGGGAGGCAGCCGTCTCCCCGGTCGGCCCTTTTCGCGGAGCCAAGATGGAACCCTACAATCCCCCGCAGGACCCGCTGCACATCCTGTATCAGGATGAACACATCATGGTGGTCAACAAGCCCAGCGGCTTGCTGTCGGTGCCCGGCCGCGCGCCGGAAAACAAAGACAGCCTGATGACCCGCATTCAGGCCGATCATCCGGCCGCCGAATCGGTGCACCGGCTGGACATGGCCACCAGCGGGGTGATCGTGGTGGCGCTCAACAAGGCCGCCGAGCGTGAGCTGAAGCGTCAGTTCCGCGAACGCGAGCCGAAGAAATCCTATATCGCCCGCGTTTGGGGGCATATGGAACATGACGAAGGACTGGTGGATTTGCCGCTGATCTGCGATTGGCCGAACCGGCCGCTGCAAAAGGTGTGTTTTGACACCGGCAAAGCGGCGCAAACCGAGTATCTGGTGCTGTCGCGAGACGCCGATGGCAGCACGCGCGTGAAGCTAACGCCGATCACCGGCCGCTCGCATCAGCTGCGGGTGCACATGCTGGCGCTGGGGCACCCGATCCTCGGCGACGGTTTCTACGCCCCGCCGGAGGCTAAGGCGATGGCGCCACGGCTACAGCTGCATGCGCAAGAGCTGCGCATCACCCACCCCGCCTTCCAGACGCCGATGCACTTTCGCGCCGAGCCGGATTTCTGAGCTCATCACCCTGAGATACCCTAAATAATTCGAGTTGCAGGAAGGCGGCAACTAAGCGCAGCCCCGGGAGCGTACAAAAAGTACGCGACCGGGGTAAGCGCGGGCAGCCAACACACCTGCAGCTCGAAGTATGACGGGTATCGTTATTTAAAACCTTTCTCGCGTTTGATCAGGTCGTACGCCGCCTGGATCTCCTGCGCTTTCTGCTTGGCCATTTCCATCATCTGCGGCGGCAAGCCTTTCGCCACCAGCTTATCCGGATGGTGTTCGCTCATCAGCTTGCGGTAGGCGCGTTTGATGGTGGCGGCATCGTCGCTGCTGCGCACGCCGAGCACCTTGCACGCATCGTCGAGCGTCGGGCCGCGCTGAGCCTGCTGATAGCCGCCCTGCGAATACCCGCCCTGCTGACCGCCGCCGAACTGACGCCCGCCCTCCATCATGCTGAGGAACTGATCGAACTGCGCGCGCGAAATGCCCAGCTCTTCGGCGATGACATACAGCACCTGACGTTCGTTCGGGTGCAGCGAGCCGTCGGCGAACGCCGCCTGAATCTGAATTTCCAGAAACATCCGAATCAGATCGAAGCGGCCGAAACAGATGCTGCGAAACTGCTGCAACGTCTCACGCAGCGGGAACTGGCTCTGTTTGCCCTCGCGGAACGCCTGCTGCGCCGCGGTGCGCGCTTCGCCGTGCAGCTGCAGGCGATCCATAAACAGGCTGGCGATCTGGATATCCGCCTCGGTGACGCGCCCTTTGGATTTGGTCAGGTGGCCCATCACCTGAAAAGTGGTGCGGAAAAACAGCGTTTGCCGCGTTTGCTGGTCGGTGAAAAACCCCCGGCTGCGCTTGTTGCTGCGCGCCGTATCGATCATATGACCGATAATCAGCCCCAGAACTACACCCCAGAATCCCGCGCCAGACCAGATGGCGACGATGACGCCGAGCAGTTTTCCCCAATACTGCATATACTCCTCAATTATCATGCCGAAAGCCGCCCGCTCTCCTTCGCTTCAGGAAAGGGCGCAGGCGATTTTTCCTAGAATTTGGATTATCATACCTGTCATTTATCTTTGCGCCTAACGACGACGCAAGTAAACGGCTGGATTTAGCACTAGCGCAACGCAGATGAGTAATATAGTCTCTGACCGTTTGCCGGACACGACGCCTCTGATGACGGAACACCAAAACCGCGTATGAAAAAAAGTTTCCCAACACTGCTGGCCACGATGATTTGGACGGCACTCTACAGTCAGCATGCGCTGGCTGATCTGGCCGAGCAATGCATGCTTGGCGTTCCTGTTTACGACAAGCCTTTGGTCAGCGGCGATCCGAACAGCCAGCCGGTGACCATCAATGCCGATGACTCGCGCGCCGACTACCCGAAAAGCGCCCTGTTCAGCGGCAACGTGCATATCGAGCAGGGCAACAGCACCCTGACCGCCAAAGAAGTTGAGCTGAATCAGACGCAAAACCCCGGCCAGACGGAACCGGTGCGTACCGTCACCGCCACCGGCGACGTGCACTACAGCGACAATCAGATCAAACTGAAAGGCCCGAAGGCCTGGTCGAACCTGAATACCAAAGATACCGACGTCTATGAAGGCGACTACCAGATGGTCGGCCGTCAGGGGCGCGGCGACGCCGACAAGATGAAAATGCGCGGCGCCAACCGTTACACCATCCTGGAAAACGGCACCTTTACCTCCTGTCTGCCGGGCGACGACAGCTGGAGCGTGGTCGGTTCCGAAGTGATCCACGATCGCGAAGAGCAGGTGGCGGAAATATGGAACGCCCGCTTCCGCATCGGCGGCGTGCCGGTGTTCTACAGCCCGTACCTGCAGCTGCCGGTCGGCGACAAGCGCCGTTCCGGCTTCCTGATCCCGAACGCCAAGTACGGCAGCAACAACGGCTTCGAGTTCATGTTGCCGTACTACTGGAACATCGCGCCGAACTACGACGCCACCATCACCCCGCACTATATGTCCAAGCGTGGCTTGCAGTGGCAGACCGAGTTCCGTTATCTGGTGCAGCCGGGCCTCGGCCTGATGGAGTTCGACTGGTTGCCGGACGACAAGGAATACGGCAAAGATCATGACGACAACAAACGCTGGCTGTTCTACTGGAACCACAACGGCGTTATGGATCAGGTGTGGCGCTTCAACGTCGATTACACCAAGGTCAGCGATTCCAAGTACTTCACCGATCTGGACTCCAAATACGGCTCCACCACCGACGGCTACGCCACGCAGAAATTCAGCCTCGGCTACGCCAACGAGAACTGGAACGCCACGCTGAGCTCCAAACAGTTCCAGATTTACGACGATACCGATCGCTCACAGTCGGACTCGTATAAAGTCCAACCGCAGTTGGATCTGAACTACTACAAGAACGACCTCGGTCCGTTCGATTTCCATATCTACGGCCAGGCGGCCAAGTTCACCAGCGTCAACCCATACAGCCCGGACGCCACCCGTCTGCATATGGAGCCGACGCTGAGCCTGCCGCTCACCAACGGCTGGGCCAGCCTGAACACCGAAGCCAAGGTGATGGCGACCCATTACCAGCAGGATATTCCTGACGGTTTCGCCGCCAACTACCAGAGCCGCAAAAACGCTGCCGCGCCGGAGCTCGATGATTCGGTCAACCGCGTACTGCCGCAGTTCAAGGTCGACGGCAAGCTGGTGTTCGAGCGGCCGATGATCTGGGCCGAAGGCGCCACCCAGACGCTGGAGCCGCGCGTGCAGTACCTGTACGTGCCGTACCGTGACCAGAGCAACATCTACACCTACGACACCACGCTGCTGCAGACCGACTACTCCGGCCTGTTCCGCGATCGCACCTACAGCGGCCTGGATCGCATCGCTTCGCAGAACCGCGTGTCTACCGGTTTGACCACCCGCATTTATGATGACGCGCTGGTTGAACGTTTTAACGCTTCCGTGGGTCAAATCTACTACTTCAGCCGTTCGCGCACCGGCGATCGGGTAACCGGGTACGACAACAACGACGATACCGGCAGCGTGGCCTGGGCCGGCGATACCTATTGGAAAATCGACGATCGTTGGGGCCTGCGCGGCGGCCTGCAGTACGACACCCGCCTGAACAGCGTCTCGCTGGGCAACGGCGTGGTGGAATACCGCCAGGACGCCGAGCGCGTGGTGCAGCTGAACTACCGTTACGCCACGCCAGAATATATCCAGACGGCGTTGAACACCAAAACGGTTCCGGCCTTCCAGGACGGCATCTCGCAGGTGGGTATCACCGGCAGCTGGCCGATCGCCGATCGTTGGGCGGTGGTCGGGGCGTACTACTACGACACCCGCGCCAAACAATCCGCCGATCAACTGGTGGGGCTGAAGTACAACACCTGCTGCTGGGCGGTGACGCTGGGCTATGAGCGCAAGATCACCGACTGGAACAACAGCAACAATACCAGCGTTTACGACAACAGAGTTTCGTTCAACGTCGAACTGCGCGGCCTGAGCAGCGATCATAGTCTCGGCTCCGCAGAAATGCTGCGCTCCGGCATTCTGCCGTATCAGCGCGCATTCTGACGCTTTGCAACACTTTGAAAACGAGAACTTTCACCCGCATTTGCGGATTACATAATGGGAAATGTATGAAGAACTGGAGAACGCTTATTCTCGGATTGGTGGTTTGCGCCAATGCCGCGTTCGCAGCACCCCAAGAAGTGGATAAAGTCGCCGCCGTCGTGGATAACGGCGTGGTACTCGAAAGCGACGTCAACGGACTGTTGCAGTCGGTGAAGCTCAACGCCCAGCAGGCCGGTCAGCAACTGCCGGACGACAAGACGCTGCGCCATCAGATCATCGAACGTCTGATCATGGATAACATCCAGCTGCAGATGGCCAAGAAAATGGGCATCACCGTCTCCGACGCCGAGCTGGACAAAGCGATCGCCAACATCGCCGCGCAGAACCGCATGAACGTCGATCAGCTGCGCAGCCGCCTGTCGTACGAAGGGTTGAACTACAACACCTACCGTTCGCAGATCCGTAAAGAGATGCTGATTTCCGAAGTGCGTAACAACGAAGTGCGCCGCCGCGTCACCATCCTGCCGCAGGAAGTGGACGCGCTGGCCAAACAGGTGGGCGCGCAGAACGGCAGCGACACCGAAATGAACATCAGCCACATCCTGATCCCGCTGCCGGAAAACCCGTCGCAGCAGCAGGTCGACAAAGCCGAAGAGCTGGCCAAACGCCTGGTGGGTGAGATCAACAGCGGCGCCGACTTCGGCAAGCTGGCGATCACCTACTCCGCCGACTCTCAGGCGCTGAAAGGCGGCAACATGGGCTGGGGCAAGCTGCAAGAGATCCCGACCCTGTTCGCTGAACGTCTGGTGAGCGCCAAGAAAGGCGACGTCGTCGGCCCAATCCGTTCCGGCGTCGGCTTCCACATCCTGAAAGTGAACGATATCCGCGGCGCCAGCCAGTCGGTGTCGGTCACCGAAGTGCACGCCCGTCACATCCTGCTGAAGCCTTCGGTGGTGCTGACTGACGATCAGGCGCGCGCCAAGCTGCAATCCGTTGCGGAAGCCATCAAGAGCGGCCGCGCCAAATTCGCCGACGAAGCCAAACAGCTGTCGCAGGATCCGGGTTCCGCCATGCAGGGCGGCGATCTGGGCTGGGCCTCCCCGGACATCTACGATCCGGCCTTCCGCGATGCGTTGCTGAAGCTGAGCAAAGGTGAAATCAGCGCACCGGTGCACTCTTCCTTCGGTTGGCACCTGATTCAGCTGCTGGATACCCGTCAGGTGGATAAAACCGACGCCGCGCAGAAAGATCGCGCTTACCGCATGCTGTTCAACCGTAAATTCGCCGAAGAGGCGCAGACCTGGATGCAGGAACAGCGCGCCCAGGCTTACGTGAAGATCCTCGATGGCAGCGATGCGCAGCAATAAACGCGTCGTCATTACCCCCGGCGAACCCGCCGGGGTGGGGCCGGATTTGGTAGCTGCCCTGGCGCAACAGGATTGGCCTGTTGAGCTGGTGGTGTGCGCCGATCCGGCCCTGCTGCTTGAACGAGCCAGGCGTTTGGGCCTGCCGCTGACGCTGCGCGACTACCAACCGCAGCAACCGGCCGAGGCGCAACGCGCCGGCACGCTGACCGTGCTGCCGGTGTCGCTCGCTCAGCCGGTCACCGCCGGTAAACTGAACGTCGGCAACAGCGCCTACGTGGTGGAAACCCTGGCGCGCGCCTGCGACGGCTGCCTGAACGGCGAATTTGCCGCGCTGATCACCGGCCCGGTGAACAAAGGCGTGATCAACGACGCCGGCGTGCCGTTTATCGGCCATACCGAATTCTTTGCCGATCGCAGCCGCTGCGATCGCGTGGTGATGATGCTCGCGACCGAAGAGCTGCGCGTGGCGCTGGCGACCACCCACCTGCCGCTGCTGGCGGTGCCGGGCGCCATCACGCAGCAGAGCCTGTTCGAAGTCATTCGCATTCTCGACCACGATCTGAAAACCAAATTTGGCATCGCTCAGCCGCACATTTACGTCTGCGGTCTGAATCCCCACGCCGGGGAAGGCGGCCATATGGGGCGCGAAGAGATAGACACCATCATCCCGGCGCTCGACGCGCTGCGCGCTGACGGTATCCATCTGATCGGCCCGCTGCCGGCGGACACCCTGTTCCAGCCCAAATATCTGCAAGATGCCGATGCGGTGCTGGCGATGTATCACGATCAGGGGCTGCCGGTGCTAAAATACCAAGGGTTCGGCCGCGCGGTGAATATCACCCTCGGTTTGCCTTTCATACGCACCTCGGTCGACCACGGTACCGCTCTGGAACTGGCCGGCACCGGCACCGCCGATGTCGGCAGTTTCCAAACGGCCCTGAATCTCGCCATTAAAATGATAATTAATTGTAATGAATAACAGAGTCCACCAAGGGCACTTTGCCCGCAAACGCTTTGGACAAAACTTTTTAACCGATCAGTTTGTCATCGATAGCATTGTCTCCGCCATTCACCCGCAGCCGGGCGAAGCGGTGGTCGAGATCGGCCCCGGCCTCGGCGCCTTGACCGAGCCGGTTGGCGCGCGCATGGACCGCATGACGGTGATCGAACTGGACCGCGATCTGGCCACCCGGTTGGAGAACCATCCGCGGCTGAAAGACAAGCTGACCATCCGCCAGCAGGATGCCATGACGGTGAATTTCGCCGAACTGGCCGAGGAAGCTGGCCAACCGCTGCGCGTATTTGGTAACCTGCCGTACAATATTTCGACGCCGCTGATGTTCCACCTTTTCAGCTATACTCAGGCAATCCGCGACATGCACTTTATGTTGCAAAAAGAGGTGGTCAACCGTCTGGTGGCCGGCCCGAACAGCAAGGCCTACGGGCGTTTGACCGTGATGGCGCAGTACTACTGCAACGTCATTCCGGTGCTGGAAGTGCCGCCGACCGCGTTCGCGCCGCCGCCGAAGGTCGATTCCGCCGTGGTGCGCCTGGTCCCGCACACCGAGCTGCCGAACCCGGTGGGCGACGTGCGCATGCTGAGCCGCATCACCACGCAGGCGTTCAACCAGCGGCGGAAAACCATCCGCAACAGCCTGGGCGACCTGTTCACGCCGGAGCAGCTGACGGAGCTGGGCGTCGATCCTTCGCTCAGAGCAGAAAATATTTCTGTGGCGCAGTACTGCAAGCTGGCGAACTGGCTGTCAGCCAATCCGGCGCCGCAGCAATAAGGAGTTGTTGTCATGATTGATTCGCCCCGCGTGTGTATTCAGGTTCAGAGCATCTATGTGGAATCACAGTCGATCCCTGAAGAAGAGCGTTACGTCTTCGCCTATACCATTACCATCCGCAATCTGGGGCGGACCAACGTGCAACTGCTGGGCCGTTACTGGCTGATCACCAACAGCAACGGCCGCCAAACCGAAGTCCAGGGCGAAGGCGTGATCGGCGAACAGCCCGTCATTCCGCCCGGTGGAGAGTTTCAGTACACCAGCGGCGCCATTCTGGAAACGCCGCTGGGCACCATGGAAGGCCATTACGAAATGGTTGACCATCAGGGTCAGCCGTTCCGCACCGCTATTCCCGTGTTCCGCTTAGCCATTCCAACGCTGATCCATTAATTATGTCGACATACCTTATCGGCGACGTTCACGGCTGTTTCGATGAACTGAAGTCGCTGCTGGCTCAGGTTGCGTTCGATCCCGAGCGCGATCAACTGTGGCTGACCGGCGATCTGGTGGCGCGCGGCCCCGCCTCGCTGGACGTGCTGCGCTATGTGCGCTCGCTCGGCCCGGCGGTGCGCATGGTGCTGGGCAACCACGATCTGCACCTGCTGGCGGTTTACGCCGGCATCAGCCGCAACAAACCCAAAGATCGCATCACGCCGCTGCTGGAAGCGCCGGACGCCGACGAGCTGATCAACTGGCTACGCCGCCAACCGGTGCTGCAGGTGGATGATGAGCAAAAACTGGTGATGGCCCACGCCGGCATCACCCCGCAGTGGGACATCGACACCGCGAAAATGTGCGCGCGCGAAGTGGAGGCGGTATTGAGCAGCGACAGCTATCCGCTGTTCCTCGACGCCATGTACGGCGACATGCCGAACAACTGGGCGCCGGAGCTGAGTGGCCTGGCGCGTCTGCGTTTCAGCACCAATGCGCTGACGCGCATGCGCTACTGCTTCCCCAACGGCCAGCTCGACATGATCTGCAAAGATGCGCCGGGCAGCGCGCCGGCGCCGCTGAAACCGTGGTTCGAGCTGCCGCGCCTGGTGGACCCGGAATACACCATCATCTTCGGCCACTGGGCCTCGCTGGAAGGCAAGGGCACGCCGGAGGGCGTGATCGGGCTGGATACCGGCTGCTGCTGGGGCGGCGATCTGACGATGCTGCGCTGGGAAGACCGCCGTTACTTCACGCAGCCCGCCAATCGCGGCGAAGCGACTGACCACGCCGGCAGATTAGCCGCATCCTGAAACGATAAAGGCGGCCCGGTGGCCGCCTTTGTTCTGTATTGCCACCTTACGCCCCAATCACTCCGCCATCATCACGCGTGATCATCAACACCGATGAACGCGGGCGCGGGCTGTTGTTCGGGAAGTGCGAATCGCCTTCTTCTCCGGGATGCTGTACGTTGACGAACATCGTCTTGTAGTCCGGGGTGAAGGTGATGCCGGTCAGTTCACAGGACTTCGGCCCCACCATGAAACGGCGGATCTCGCCGCTGACCGGATCGCCCACCAGCATCTGATTGTTGCCCTGCCCGACGTAATCGCCCTTGTTGCTGTACTTGCCGTCGGTGAGGATCCACAGACGGCCGGCGCGATCAAAGCCCAGCCCGTCCGGGCTGTTGAAGGTATTTTCCGCCGTGATATTCGGCGTGCCGCGGTTGACGCCTTCGGGATGGGCGATCGGGTTGCCGCACAGCGCATAGATGTCCCAGGCGAAGACGTCGGCGGTGGCATCGCCGCCCTCGTCCCAGCGAATGATTTGGCCGTAGATATTGTTCGGTCGCGGGTTGGCGGCGTTCAACGGCATCCCTTCCTCGCCGCGCTTGCTGTTGTTGGTCAGCGTGCAGTACGCGCGCCCGTCATGCGGGTTCACCGCGATCCACTCCGGGCGATCCATTTTGGTGGCGCCGACCTGCTGTGCCGCCTTGCGGGCGAAGATCAGCACTTCGGCCTCATCGCGGAAACCGTTCTCCGGCGTCAGGCCGTTCTTGCCGAACTCAAGCGCAATCCAGCGTCCTTTGCCCTTCAGCGGCGTGCCGGCTTCATCGCCGTCGAACTGCGCCACGTACAGCGTCCCCTCATCCAGCAGCGTGCGATTGTTGGCCGGATTGGCGGCGTCGACCACGCCTTTGGAGACGTACTTATAGATATGTTCGCCGCGCTCGTCGTCGCCCATGTACACCACCAGGCGGCCGTCTTTGGCCACGGTCACCGCCGCGTTTTCATGTTTGAAGCGGCCGAGCGCGGTGTGCTTGATGGGCGTCGAGGTCGGATTCAACGGATCGATCTCGACGATCCAGCCGTGGCGGTTGAATTCGTTGGGGTTCTTCGCCACATCGAAGCGCTCGTCATAGTCCGGCCAGTTGCGCTCCGGTTCGCTGGCCTTCAGCGTGTAGCGCTTCTGTTCCGGCGTGGTGCGATAATCGGCCTGACGGGTACCGAAATAGGTATCGAAGTTTTCCTCGCAGGTCAGATAGGTCCCCCACGGCGTCTTGCCGTTGGCACAGTTGCCGAAGGTGCCCAGCACCTTGCGGCCGCTCGGATCGGCGGCGGTCTGCAACAGCGGATGTCCGGCGGCCGGGCCGCTGAATTGCATCTCGCTGTTGGCGGTGATGCGGCGGTTATAGCGCGACGGGCGCTCCACCTCCCAGCGCTGGCCGTCGCCGACCCGCTTGACCGCGACAATGGAGACGCCGTGCGCCGCCTGCGATTTGCGCACCTCTTCCAGGCTGGTGGCCTTGGCGCCGCCGTGGGCGAACAGGTACTGCTCGTTAACGTATTCATTATTGATGGCCATCACGCCGTGATTGTCATCGATAGGGAAGAAGCTCATGCCATCGTTGTTGTCGCCAAACTGCTTCTCCTGATCGGCGGCGCTGTTGTTGCCCTGCGGATCGAAGGCCGGTGCGCCATCCACCAGCGGCTCCCCCCAGGAGATCAGCACCTCCGCACGGTAGCCCGGTGCGATGGTCACCTCGTCGGCGGTAGATGCGGCGATGCCCTGAAAGCCCAGCAGCCTGTTCGGTGGCAGATCCTCGGCCAACGCCTCGGCGGAGACCGACCAGATGCCGCCGCCGAGAAAACCGGCCAGGCCGACGGCGCCGGCGCTGCCGAGCAGCAGCTTGCGGCGAGTGGGATCGATCAGGCGGTCGGCGTCTAATTGCTCAATTTGCTTGGTCATAACGTGGTTACCTTTTTAGTTTTGGCGCCGCGGTCAAGATTCACCAGAGTTGCCGTGGCGCTCGGAGTTGGGCTTCATACTAATCAGGTAATGTGACGGAAAGGTTACGAATGACCGGCATAAAAAGGCCGGGGGCGCAATTGCTTGCGCCCCCCGGGGATAACTGGCTAACAGGCTGAGATCAGCGGCGCTGCAGGATTTCGAAACAGTAGCTGTGCGAGTTCAGATTGTCGGCATCGTGGAATTCGCTGAACGTGGTTTCCCACTCGTCCGGCTCGTAATCCGGGAAGTGGGTATCGCCGCCGACTTCGGCGTCGATGTGCGTCAGGTACAGACGGTCGGCGCGCGGCAGCAACTGGGTATAGATGCGCCCACCGCCGATCACCATCACTTCTTCCACCTCGCCCGCGGCGGCCAGCGCCTCATCCAGCGAGGTTACCCAGGTCACCCCGGCTTCGTTGCCCGGGCGGCTGCTCAAAACGATATTGTGGCGGCCCGGCAGCGGGCGGCCGATGGACTCGAAGGTCTTGCGGCCCATAATAACCGGCTTATTCAACGTGTTGCGTTTAAACCACGCAAGGTCCGCCGGCAGGTGCCACGGCATGGCGTTTTCCATGCCAATAACGCGATCCGCCGCCAAGGCAGCGATCAGGCTGATAATCATTGTTTAACCCTGTGTAGGCAGCAAAATTGGTGACACTATACGTAAAGGCCTGAGTGCCGTCGATAGGCTAATCAAGCAAGATGAATATATAAGATAGCTCTTATCAGCATATCTAATAACCAACGTTCTTCCGCCGGGAAATTTCACACGCCGGGGCGTTTGCGGTACAGCCACAGGCCCGGTAACGACAGGCCGATCGACAAGGCACCGACGATGAAACTGGCCTTGAGGAAGTTGGTGATCATGGTCTCCATCAAGGCCTCGCTGTAGCCCAGATGCGAGATCTCCACCACAGTTATCATCGCGGTATAGGCGGAAATGCCGGGGAACATCGGGATCACCGCCGCCACGGTGAACACTTTCGGGTGCGCCAGCAGCCAGCGCGACCAGTAGATGCCGATGATGCCAATCAGGATCGCCGCCAGCAGCGAGGCCCACTCGATGTTCATGCCGGCATGCATCATCAGCATGCGCGAACCGCGCCCGATAGCCCCGAGCAATGCGCAATAGCGCAGCGCACGCAGCGGCACGTTAAACACCATGGCGAAGCCCAGCGCCGGCACCGCCGCCAACAGCATCTCCTGCAACAAGGCCCACAACAGATTCATGACCACCCCCGCAGATCCCACAGCGACATCGCCATCACTACCCCGATACAGGTCGCCAGCGTCAGCAGGCTGGCCATCGCCCAGCGCGCCAGCCCGGTATTCACATGCCCCTTGAACATGTCGGCCACCGCGTTGATCAGCGGGAAGCCCGGCACCAGCAGCAGCACGCTGGCGGCCATCGCCACGCTCGAGGTGTCTTTAAACGCCGGCAGGCGCAGCAGCAGTCCGGAGATCGACGTCGCGACAAATGCCGTCAGGCAGAAATTGATCAGCGGATTCATCTGGCGGGCGGTGAGGATTTGGCGCACCAACATCGCCGTGCCGCTGGCGATAAAGGTCACCAGGAAGGCGTCGCCGCCACCGCCGTTGAGCATGCTGAAGCACCCGCAGGACAGCCCCACCATCAATACCACCAGCCAGCGCGGGTAGCGCAGCGGCCGGATCCTTTCAAAGCGGCGCGCCACGTCGTGCGCATCCGCCAGGCGATGCTCGGCGAGGATCACGATATGCTGCACTTCGGTCACCACCTGCATATTGATGCCGCGATCGACGTTCTTACGGGTGGTGGTCAGACAGGCACCATGGCTAAGAGTGGTCAATACCACCGCATTGGCGGAGATCGAGCTTTCCACGCTGTCCATGCCCAGCGCCAGTCCCAGGCGAGTTGATAACTGTTCCACCACCGTGCTCTCGGCGCCGTGCTGCAACAGCAGCAACGCGCATTGAATGCACAGTCGGGTGATTTCACGCTGTTGCCGGTGCGGTTCCGGCCTGTCTGTGGCGGTAGTCTGCTGCATGGTGCTCCGTCGCGGGCGGTAGATGAATTATTATCATAGAGCCTAACAATACCTCATTGGGTTGATGCGCATCAGAGGAAGCGGCGTTATTATCGCCAGATTGCTGCCTTTTGCGCGAGACGTCTCCCATGCTTGAAACTTCGTTGTTCGTCGCCGGCATTGCCGCCCTCGGCATGCTCTCCCCCGGCCCGGATTTTTTCCTGGTGATCAAAAACGCCGCCCGCTACCCGCGGCTGGCCGCCATGATGACCGCCTTCGGCGTGATCTGCGGCGTCGCCACCCACATGTCCTACTGCGTCGCCGGGCTGGCGGTGGTGATCACCACCACGCCGTGGCTGTTCAACCTGCTGAAATACGCCGGGGCGGTCTATCTGGTGTGGATCGGCATCCAGGCGCTGCTGTCGCGCGGCGGCGGCAAAATGAACGTCAGCAATCTGCCGCAGCAGCAGGTCAGCCTGAAGAGCGCCTTTGCGCAAGGCTACCTGTGCAACCTGCTGAATCCGAAAGCCACCCTGTTCTTCCTGGCGGTCTTCACCCAGGTGCTGCAGATCGATTCCGGTCTGGGTGACAAGCTGTGGTACGCGGGGATTATTCTCGGCCTGTCGGTCATCTGGTGGCCGCTGCTGGTATTTTTGATCCAGAGCGGGCCGGTGCGCCGCGGGCTGGAAAAGACGCAGAAGATCGTCGACAAATTGCTGGGCGGCATGTTGATCGCCTTAGGCATCAAGGTCGCGCTGAGCTAAGCAAAAAAAGGGGCGCCATCACGGCGCCCCTCCCCTTATCCTTTGGCTTCCACCACTTCATCCTCCGGCGCCTTGCCGTCGATACTGCCGCGCCAGCCGGTCTGCTGCACCCGCGCCAGCCGATTCTGATCCTGCTCGATGGCCGCGCTGAGCATCTCCTTGGCCCGCTGCAGGCTGGCGATACGGAATTCAGTATCCTGGTAATTATCCAGCGTATCTTCCAGCATCTTCAGGTTATAGCGACGGAACGTGTCCGCTTTCTCGCGCGCCTCATAGGCGTCCAGCCCCAGCAACTCCAGCGTTTCACGGCCGACGCGCAGCGAGCTTTCGAAGGTTTCGCGCTCCGGTTTTTCCACCCCCAGCTGCCGCAGCTGATACCAGTGATCGACGTCGCGCGCCCGCGCCACCACCTTAAGATGCGGGAAGTGCTGCCTGGCCAGCTCGGTTAACGCCAGGCTGTCTTCCACGTCGTCGATGGCGTTGATCAGCACCTTGGCGTGAGCGGCGCCGGCGGCCTCCAGCAGATCGGCGCGCGTGGCGTCGCCGTAGAACACCTTGGTGTCGAATTTACGCAGCGTTTCGATATGGTCCGGATCGTGATCCAGTACCACGGTGTGCACGCCGTTGGCCAATAACAAACGACCGGCGATCTGGCCGAAACGGCCGAAGCCGGCGATGATCACGCTGGCGTTCTCGTCATCAATGACGTCAGCCGGGCGATCCTCTTTCGGCGCATTTTTCTCCAGCTGCGCGGCGATCACCAACAGCAGCGGAGTGGCCGCCATCGACAGCGCCACCGCCAGCGTCAGCGACTTGGCCCATTCAACCGGCAAGACGCCGGCCAGCTGTGCGGCGCTGAAAATCACGAAGGCGAACTCACTGCCCTGCCCCAGCAGAATGGCGAACAGGCCGCGCTGGCGCTTCGGCACGCCGAGCAGCGGCCCAATCAGCCACAGCAACGCCGCCTTGATCAGCATAAAGCCCAGCAGCAGCGAGGCGATCAGCAACGGATGATGGAACAGCGTGCCGAAGTCGATCGACATGCCGACGCCGATGAAGAACAACCCCAGCAGCAGTCCCTTGAACGGCTGAATATCGCTCTCCAGCGCGTGGCGGTATTCCGAGCTCGCCAACAGCACCCCGGCGAGGAACGCCCCCATCGCCATCGACAGTCCGGCCATCTCCAGCAGGATGCCGAAGCCGAACACCAGGAACAATGCCACGGCGCTGAACACTTCGCGCATGCCCGAACGGGCGACGAAGTGCAGCAGCGGGCGGGTGACGTAGCGGCCGAGCAACACCACCATCGTCAACGCGCCCACCACCTTGGCCGCCGACAGCATGAAAGCGCCCAGCGTGGTGGTGGCGCCGCTGCTGGCCAGCAGCGGGATCATCGCCACCAGCGGGATCGCCGCGATATCCTGGAACAGCAGCACCGCAAACGCGCTGCGGCCGATCGGCGACGGCGTCAGATTGCGTTCGCTCATCGCCTGCATGGCAATGGCGGTGGATGAGAGCGCCAGCGTCAGGCCAATCAGCAACGCCACCTTCCAGTTAAGGCCAAGGAAGTAACAGAAGGCGCTCAGCGCCAGGCCGCAGCCCACCATCTGAATGCTGCCGCCGCCGAACACCGAGGCACGCAGCGTCCACAGCCGTTTAGGATCCAGCTCCAGGCCGATGATAAACAGCATCAGCACCACGCCGATCTCGGCGAAGGTCAGGATCGATTCGGCGTCCGACACCAGCTTCAGCCCCCAGGGGCCAATGATGCAGCCGGCGATCAGGTAACCGAGCACCGAGCCCAGTCCCAGGCGCACCGCGATCGGCACAAACAGCGCCGCGGAGCCGAGGTAGATCAGCCCTTCGATCATCATGTGGTGATTATCCATGGCTGGCCTCCCGGGTTTCCGCTTCGGCATGTTCCATCAGGTAGTCGACCAGCCGCTGGCGGTAGGCTTCGCCGGCGGCAAGCAGCGCCGGCTCGTTGCAGGTAAAGGTATTGTGCACGGCGAAATAAGGCAGCCAGGTCATGCCGCAATAGATCGCCGTGGCCTGCAGCGGCTGCGCCAGCGCGGCGAAGTTGGGGAAGTCGCCCAGCTCGAAGTGGTGCTCGTCGCCGCCGCTGGTCACCGCCCACAGGCAGTCTTTACCCACCAGCGCATTGCCGTCGTGGCCGTAGGCCCAGCCGTGCTCCAGCACTTTGTCGATCCACAGCTTCAACAACGGCGGGAAGCTGTACCACTGCATCGGATGTTGCAGCACCACCAGGTCGGCGCGCTCCACCGCCCGCTGCTCGGCGTTGATGTCGATATTGAAATCGGGGTACAGCTCATACAGCGAGCGCACCTCCACCTCGGGGAGATCCTTCACCGCCTGCAGCAGGCGGTGATTGGCATGCGAATGCCGGGGATACGGGTGAGCATAAATTATCAGAATCATTGTTATCGTCGTTCCTTCGTTCCTTGCCAATACACCAAGCATATACCAATCACACAGAGTGACAGTTTGCCCACTGATTGATAGCGGAAATTTTTAACGCCAGCCGAAAAATTCGCTGAATAAAAAAGGGCGCTGCATCTGCAGCGCCCCTTACGTTGCGTTATCGCGCGGTTACTTGCCGATGCGCGCGTGCATTTCCTGCACCGACGTCACCTGCTCGGTCGGATCCGCTTTCAGCGCCATCGCGGTGGCGAAGCCGCCGTTCAGCGTGGTGTCGTAGTGCACCTTGTACTGCAGTGCGCTGCGGCGAATCAGCTTGGAGTCCTCAATCGCCTGACGGCCTGCCGTGGTGTTGACGATGTAAGTGTACTCGCCGTTCTTGATACGGTCCTGAATGTGCGGACGCCCTTCGTGCACCTTGTTGACCAGGCGCGGGTTGATGCCCGCTTCGCCCAGCACCACCGCGGTGCCGTGGGTGGCGTCCAGCTCGAAGCCCTGCTTCAGCAGGCTGGCGGCCAAATCGACCACGCGGGCTTTATCGCCTTCGCGCACCGACAGCAGCGCGCGGCCCTGCTTCTTCATGCCCGAGTTGCTGCCCAGCATCGCTTTGGAGAAGGCTTCCGCGAAGGTGCGGCCCACGCCCATCACTTCCCCGGTAGAGCGCATTTCCGGCCCCAGAATCGGGTCGACGCCCGGGAATTTGTTGAACGGCAGCACCACTTCTTTCACCGAATAGTACGGCGGGATGATCTCTTCGGTCACGCCCTGCTCGACCAGCGTTTTGCCTGCCATCACGCGCGCGGCCACTTTGGCCAGCGGCACGCCGGTCGCTTTGGAGACGAACGGCACGGTGCGCGCGGCACGCGGGTTGACTTCAATCAGGTAGACTTCGTTGTCTTTCACCGCGAACTGCACGTTCATCAGGCCGCGCACCTGCAGCTCGAACGCCAGTTTTTCCACCTGACGACGCATCACGTCCTGAATTTCCTGGCTCAGGGTGTACGCCGGCAGCGAACACGCGGAGTCGCCGGAGTGCACGCCCGCCTGCTCGATGTGCTCCATGATGCCGCCAATCAGCACGCGCTCGCCGTCGCAGATAGCATCGACGTCCACTTCCACCGCATCGTCCAGGAAGCGGTCCAGCAACACCGGCGCATCGTTGGACACGCTGACCGCGGTCTGGAAGTAGCGGCGCAGGTCGGTTTCGTCATAGACGATTTCCATCGCCCGGCCACCCAGCACGTAGGAAGGACGCACCACCAGCGGATAACCGATGCCCGCCGCCTTCTCGACCGCCTGCTCGATGGCGGTGACGGTGGCGTTGGCCGGCTGCTTCAGGCCCAGGCGGTTGACCGCCTGCTGGAAGCGTTCGCGGTCTTCGGCGCGGTCGATGGCGTCCGGGCTGGTGCCGATGATCGGCACGCCTGCGGCTTCCAGCTCGCGCGCCAGCTTCAGCGGGGTCTGGCCGCCGTACTGCACGATAACGCCCTTCGGTTTCTCGATGCGCACGATTTCCAGCACGTCTTCCAGGGTCACCGGCTCAAAGTACAGGCGGTCCGAGGTGTCGTAGTCGGTGGAGACGGTTTCCGGGTTGCAGTTGACCATGATGGTCTCGTAGCCGTCTTCACGCAGCGCCAGCGAAGCGTGCACGCAGCAGTAGTCAAACTCGATGCCCTGGCCGATACGGTTCGGCCCGCCGCCCAGCACCATCACTTTCGGCCGGTCGTTGGTCGGATTGGACTCGCACTCTTCTTCATAGGTGGAGTACATATAGGCGGTGTCGGTGGCGAATTCCGCCGCGCAGGTGTCCACGCGCTTGTACACCGGATGCAGGCCGTAGCTGTGGCGCAGCTTGCGAATTTCGCTCTCGGCGACGCCGGCCAGCTTGGCCAGACGCGCATCGGCGAAGCCTTTGCGCTTCAGGGTGCGCAGGAACTCTTGGTTCAGGCCGTTGATGCCCGCGTCGGCCACCTGCTCTTCCAGGCGCACCAGCTCTTCAATCTGCACCAGGAACCAACGGTCGACGTTGGTCAGGTTGAACACGCCGTCGACCGACAGACCGGCGCGGAAGGCGTCGGCGATGTACCAGATGCGGTCGGAACCGGCGTCTTTCAGCTCGCGGCGGATTTTGGTCAGCGCTTCCGGATCGTCCAGGCTCACTTTCGGGTCGAAACCGGTGGCGCCCACTTCCAGACCGCGCAGCGCTTTCTGTAGCGACTCCTGCTGGGTGCGGCCGATGGCCATCACTTCACCGACCGACTTCATCTGGGTAGTCAGGCGATCGTTGGCGCCGGCGAACTTCTCGAAGTTGAAGCGCGGGATCTTGGTCACGACGTAGTCGATGGACGGCTCGAACGACGCCGGGGTGCGGCCGCCGGTGATGTCGTTCATCAGCTCATCGAGGGTGTAGCCCACCGCCAGCTTGGCGGCAATCTTGGCGATCGGGAAGCCGGTGGCTTTCGACGCCAGCGCCGAAGAGCGCGACACGCGCGGATTCATTTCGATAACGATCAGGCGGCCGGTTTTCGGGTTGACCGAGAACTGCACGTTGGAGCCGCCGGTTTCGACGCCGATCTCACGCAGCACCGCCATCGAGGCGTTGCGCATGATTTGGTATTCCTTGTCGGTCAGGGTCTGGGCCGGCGCGACGGTGATCGAGTCGCCGGTGTGGATGCCCATGGCGTCGAAGTTTTCGATGGAGCAAACGATGATGCAGTTGTCGTTCTTATCACGCACCACTTCCATCTCGTACTCTTTCCAACCGATCAGCGATTCGTCGATCAGCAGCTCGTTGGTCGGCGACAGATCCAGACCGCGTTCGCAGATCTCTTCGAACTCTTCGCGGTTGTAGGCGATGCCGCCGCCGGTGCCGCCCATGGTAAAGGAAGGACGGATGATGCACGGGAAGCCGACGTCAGCGGCCACCGCCAGCGCTTCTTCCATGGTGTGCGCGATGCCGGAACGCGCGGTATCCAGACCGATTTTCTTCATCGCCACGTCGAAACGGCGACGGTCTTCGGCCTTGTCAATCGCATCGGCGGTGGCGCCGATCATGGTAACGCCGAACTCGGCCAGCACGCCCTGACGCTCCAGTTCCAGCGCGCAGTTCAGCGCCGTCTGGCCGCCCATGGTCGGCAGCACCGCATCCGGGCGCTCTTTTTCGATGATCTTGCGCACCACTTCCCAGTGGATCGGCTCGATGTAGGTCGCATCGGCCATTTCCGGGTCGGTCATGATGGTCGCCGGGTTGGAGTTGACCAGAATGACGCGGTAACCCTCCTCGCGCAGCGCTTTACACGCCTGGGCACCCGAGTAGTCGAACTCACACGCCTGGCCGATAACGATCGGGCCAGCGCCGAGGATCAGGATGCTTTTTATGTCTGTACGTTTTGGCATTTTTTACTGCTCCTGATTATTTGGCGTTAGAACGGTAAGTCTCAATCAGTTCGATAAAGTGATCGAACAGCGGCGCGGCGTCGTGCGGGCCTGGGCTGGCTTCCGGGTGGCCCTGGAAGCTGAACGCCGCTTTGTCGGTGCGGTGAATGCCCTGCACCGTGTGGTCGAACAGCGATTTGTGCGTCACGCGCAGGTTCGCCGGCAGATTGTTCTCATCGACCGCAAAGCCGTGGTTCTGCGCGGTGATCATCACGGTGTTGTTGTCCAGATCCTTCACCGGGTGGTTGCCGCCGTGGTGGCCGAGCTTCATCTTCATGGTTTTCGCCCCGCTGGCCAGCGCCAGCAGCTGGTGGCCCAGGCAGATGCCGAACACCGGAATGTCGGTTTCCAGGAACTGTTTGATGGCGGTGATGGCGTAGTCGCACGGCTCCGGATCGCCCGGGCCGTTGGACAGGAAGATGCCGTCCGGATTCATTTTCAGCACCTCGTCGGCCGGGGTCTGCGCCGGCACCACGGTCAGGCGGCAGCCGCGATCCACCAGCATGCGCAGGATGTTGCGCTTGGCGCCGTAGTCGTAAGCCACCACGTGGAACGGCAGTTCCGCGGCGGTTTTGGCTTCCGGCAGGTCGCCTTCAAGCGTCCAGCTGCCTTGCTGCCAGCTGTAGGCCTCTTGGGTGGTGACCTCTTTCGCCAGATCCATGCCCTTCAACCCCGGGAAACCTTGCGCCTTGGCCAGAGCCAGCGCGGCGTCCGGCGAATCGGCGGCGATGATGCAGCCGTTCTGGGCGCCTTTTTCGCGCAGCAGGCGAGTCAATTTACGGGTATCGATATCGGCGATCGCCACGATGTTGTGACGCTTGAGGTAGTCGGACAGGCTTTCTTCATTACGGTAGTTGCTGGCGATCAGCGGGAGGTCACGAATGACGAGGCCTTGGGCGTGTACTGCGGAGGATTCTTCGTCGGAAGCATTGGTGCCGACATTGCCGATATGAGGATAAGTAAGAGTAACGATCTGGCGGGAATAGGAAGGATCAGTGAGGATTTCTTGATAACCGGTCATCGACGTATTGAAGACCACTTCCCCCACTGCCGTTCCCTCTGCCCCGATGGCCCGACCGTGGAATTGGGTTCCGTCTTCCAGAACCAATAGCGCTGACTTTATCAAAACACCCTCCAAGGAATAATCAATCACAATATTTGCATATTAATTCAGATATCGCGATCTAAATCAATGCAAAAACCGTCCGCGAGGCCAATTTTTGGCAAATTGGGCGCATTTTAATGATGAGTGCCTGGCTTGTCTACCCAAACTGCCGTTTTTTGTTTTATTTTTGCAGTTCTCGGCGCTCATGCGGCTTGAGCGGCGATAAAAACACAGAAAACCGGGACTGGAAAACGGTTGCGGGGAAGAATGACGGAAAATAGCGCCGGAATGGGACAAAAAAGACGCTGAAAAAGCCGAGGGTGGAAAAAAAGGAGATGATTAGCAAAGTAAACACAGACAAATAACAGCTTTGGCAATGAAATAAAATCAACATGATATTTATCATGTTAAAAAAAAGGACAATAAAATTATTGCCCGATTATCATAGCATTATGATCAATACAACCACATCACGATGGTATGCAAATCAATTATAACTGGTCCAAATTCAACACGTCGCGCATATCAAATAAACCTTTATCCCGGTTATGCAGCCAGGCAGCCGCGCGCACCGCACCGCTGGCAAAAGTCATGCGGCTGGAAGCCTTATGGGTAATTTCCACCCGTTCACCGATGTCGGCGAACATCGCGGTGTGCTCGCCGACGATGTCGCCAGCGCGAATGGTGGCAAAGCCGATGCTCTTCGGATCGCGCTCGCCGGTATGGCCTTCGCGCGCATAGACCGCACAGCTTTTCAGATCGCGCCCCAGCGCGCCGGCGATCGCTTCGCCCATCGCCAACGCCGTGCCCGACGGCGCATCTACTTTGTGGCGGTGGTGCGCCTCGACGATTTCGATATCGGTATAGTCGCCCATCACCTGCGCGGCCTTCTCCAGCAGTTTCAGCACCAGGTTGACGCCGACGCTGAAGTTGGCGGCGAACACGATGCCGATATGCTGCGCTGCAGCGCGGATCGCCTGCTTGCCCGCGTCATCGAAGCCGGTGGTGCCAATCACCATCGCCTTGTGGTGCGCCACGCAAAAATCCAGGTAGTTCCGCGTGCTTTCCGGGCGGGTGAAGTCGATCAAAATGTCGAACTCGCTCGCCACTTTCTCCAGGCTGTCGCTTACCTTGACGCCCAGCGCGCCAATGCCCGCCAACTCGCCGGCATCGACGCCGATCAGGCTTGAACCCGGGCGCGACAACGCCGCGCCCAACACCACGCCTTCCGCCTGCTGCACCGCCTGGATCAACTGACGGCCCATCCGGCCGCCGGCGCCCGCAATCGCAATGCGGATTTGTGAATCACTCATGCTTGCTCTCTTCTTGATTTGACGCCTATCCCATTAGGCTATCGATTCAGGGTAACTGCCCCGCTGCAGCGCCGCCAGAGGATTCATTTCATAATTAGAAAATTATGATATTCCCCCGTTTTCATCAGCGGCGCTGTCGTGAGATTAACATTCAACCGATTTGGCGGCCTGCGACGATTGTACATAATCATGCAGTTTCCATGGCAAAAAAATGCAGAAAAAAGGCGCCGAAAATGGCGCCTGGAGAAAGGATCACAGCGAAGTCAGGCAGTAATGGCGGCCACTTCGTTGGCGATCGCCGTCAGCGCATCGTGGCGGGCATAGTCCTCACGCACCAGCGCCGCGCGCTGGCGATAGATCGGCTGCTGCAGAATGCGCGTCGCCGCCGCCAGGATCTGTTCAGGGCTTGGCGTGCTGGTGTGCAGGCTGATGCCGCAGCCGGCGGCGACCACGCGCGCGGCCGCCTCCAGTTTGTCTTCGCCGGTGCCGGCGACGATCAGCGGCACGCCGCTGTTCAGCGCATAGTTGATCGAGCCGTAACCGCCGTTGGTGATCAGCAGCGCCGTCTCCGGCAACCAGCGTTCGAAGGAGATAAACTCCCGCACTCTGGCATTGGCCGGCAGCGCGTCCATCAGTCCTTCCGTCGCCCGCCCGCCGGTGGTGGCCAACACCCGCACCGGCAGATGCGCCAGCGCCTGCAGCGTCGGCACGATCAGCTGATGCAAATCGACATTGGCCAGCGTGCCCTGCGTCACAATCACCAGCGGCCGGCGGTCGTCCGCCTCCCACAGCGTCTCTTCCGACGCCGGCTGGCCGCCGCTGCGCAGCGGGCCGACGAAGCGCACGCCGCTCGGCAGATCGTCACGCTCATATTCCAGCGCCGTGGTAGCCAACTGCAGGAAACGCTCGCAGCCGCCGATCAGCGCGTCGGTGAACGGGCGATCCAGCGCCCGCCCGCCCGCCTGCACCAGCGCCGCATCGAAGCTCTGCTGTACTTCATCGAGCAGCACGCGCGTTTCTTCATCCACCAGCTGCTCACGGGTCAACGCCTGCGGCAGCAGCGCCGGCGGGATGCGCGGGCCATAAAAAAATAGCATCGCGCGAGGAATACGACAGCGGCGTAACGCCGATACCGAAGACCGGCGGCCGTTCGGCAGACTGCAGCAGCGGCAGCACGCCGTAGAAGCAGTTCTCCACCATCAGCAGATCGGTCTTTTCGGCGGCGATGGCCGCACGCAGCTGACGATCCAGCAGCGGGATCGGCGCGGCGAAGAAATCTTTCAGCGCCAGCGCCATCTGCGCATTGCCCGGCGGCAGCGCGGCGCGCTCGGGGAAGTGCTGCTCCAGGTGGCGGTAATCGAAATCCACCTGCGCGTCGAACGGCACGAAGCTCGCGCCCGCCGCCTCGGCGCGTTCGCGGAACAGCGCGCCGGTCATCACCCGCACCTGATGCCCTTGGGCAATCAGGTGGCGAGCGATAGCTAACATCGGGTAGACGTGCCCCGGAGTGGCGACCGCCGCCATCAGTATCCTTGCCATAATGCTCCTTTTAAGCTTCTGCGTTGGCCGGCTTCAGCGCCAGATTGGCGCACACCGGATTGCTTTGAATATGCACGCGCTGCAAATGACGCGCGGAACGGGCGGTAAAGCCCTCGCGGCCGTGCAACAGCGAGAAGTTGTCCGCCACCACCACGTCGCCCTGTTGCCATTGGTGGGCATAATAGTGACGCGGATCGTACAGATGCTGCTGCAGAGTGTGGTGGAACTGTTCCTGCTGTTGTTCCGGCACGCCGTGATATTCCAGCGCATGTTGATTGAGGAATTTTTTCCCCTCCGTCGGCGGTTCATTGTAGCGCATGATCAAGCCCCTGCCGTTCGGGTGCTGCACCACCAGCGGCGAACAGACTTCACCGCCGTAGTGCACCACCTGCTTGATGCGGTAGGTGATCGAGACCGACAGCCACTGATCCAGCAACGCTTCGTCCGCATTGGCCAGCAAGCGCGTGGTGTCGACGAAGGTAGTGCACCCGCCTTCGTCCGGCGACGGCGCCGCCACGCAGTGGAACAGCTGGAACTCGGGAATAGTCGGCTTATACATGCCATCCCAATGCAGCGGGACGTAGCTGCTGTCGAAAATATGATCCTTGGCGTCCGGATGTTCCTTCACGTCCAGCACCGCGCCAAACGGCCACATCATGATCTCGCCCCACTGCTCGGCGTAGCGCGTCAAAACCTCCCCATCGCTAAAACCGGAGTCGAATCCGCGCAGCACCAGCAAGTGATGCTCCTGCGCCAGCGCCCGCAGCGCTGCCACCGGCAGTTCGCCGATCTTTTGCCCCGGATGCTGCGGCGTCAGGATCGCGCCGAACGGGGTATTCGGTTGAATATGGCAATTAAGCGGTTGGTTATTCATCGGTGATTCTCCTTGCATCGAATGTGCTGCTCACACGGCAACGTGCCGTCAAAAACGCGTCCGCCAGGATTTCGGGCGCAAAAGCCTGCAGCGGCCTCAGGCCATCTGCGGTTGTTCGATCAGGTAATGGCTCGGCGTGCCGCGGATCTCCACCAATTCGCCGTCCAGGCTCTGCGCATCTTTACGCTTCATCAGCACGAACTGGCCGTTAACGTTGGCTGCCACGCCATGCCACGGCGTCAGCCAGTCGTCTTTGGTCGGCATCATGTGGATGCCTATCTTCAGGCTGTCGGCCGGCTGCGGGTGAATCGACAGGCGTATCGCCGCCGGGAAATGCTGGGCCAGCAGGTTACCCCAGGCCCAGCTGCGCTGGATAACGCCGCAGGCGCGCCGTTTGGCGTCTTTTTGCAGCGCGGCGTTGGAACCGCTGTAGCCCGGCAGGAGGCTGTCTTCATACAAGAAGCGCGTGATGGCGCGATACAGCATTAATCCCTGCTCGTCCTGCATCAGCTGGCGCTTGATCGCCTCTTCCGATTCGGCATAGCCGTCCACCAACAGCCGGCGCAGCAGATCGTAGTCATCGGTATGCTCCGCCAGGCCTTTGACGTCGCCGAGGTTGAATACGCTCAGGTGGGTTGCGCCTACTTCATGCAGCAGGCTTTCAATCTCGCGCTGATAATGGTTGATCGCTTCGTCGCTGACGCGGATCAGATCGCCAAACACGTGGCCGTCGGAACAGATAACGATATGCGCGCCCGGCGGGTAATAGAGTTGAATGCGCTGGCACAGCGAGTTGAGGAAGATCAGCGACAGCCGCTCCGCCATGTCCGGCACCGCGCCTATCACCTTATTGGCGTTGGGTGACTTGGTCGGAAAAGCCGGCAGCACGAATTCGATGCGCTGGTCGTTTTCAATGAATGCCCGAATGCGCGGCAATTGCACCTGAGTGACCTGCAGCTCTTCTTCAGCCAGAGAAGCATCGTCGGCGATGAGGCGACGTCGATATTGCAATAATTCACGTAGGATTTTTAATGCTATTTCTTCTTTTTTCTGTGCGCTATCCACAATGAGCTCCTGTTGCGATGTGGCACGGGTGTATTATTGGCAAGCGCAATAAGATTTATCAAAAAGAGATAAAGCGCATGCAAAATAATAATCAGCCCGTCGTTTATATGCTTCAGGCAATATAGGAAAGATGGTGCTATATTATTAGCCCGTATAAATCACAATCTAGGTTAAGTTGTGCTTAACAAACTATGAGCAATATTTTAAAACGCATGGCCATTTTCTCAAAAGTGGTCGATTGTGGCGCATTCAGCATGGCGGCAAAAGAATTGGGCATGACGACATCGGCCGTCAGCCAGCATATTCGCCAGCTGGAGGAACATCTGGGCATTCAATTACTGTTGCGATCGACGCGCTCATTGAGCCTGACCGAAGCCGGATTGTGCTTTTATGAAGATTGTCTGCTGATGATCCACGCCGCCGAGCGCGGGCAACAGCGGATCGCCGCGCTGCGCGGTGAGCTGGTCGGTGAACTGCGCGTCGCCACCTCGACCGAATTCGCCACCCATTATCTGGTGCCGGCGCTGCAGAGCTTCCTCGACGAACACCCGCGCATCACGCTGCGGTTGGAAATCCACGATGAGAGAATAGACCTCATCGCGCAACGCATCGATCTGGCAATACGCGGCGGCGCGCTGGCTGACTCCAGCTACGTCTCAACGCGGCTGGCGCGCTGCCGCGAAGTGCTGTGCGCGTCCCCAGCCTATCTGGCACACCACGGGGTGCCGGATTCGCCTCAGGCGCTGACCCATCATCATTGGGTCACCTTTACGCCGCTCGGCAATCCGCAGTTTGTTCGCCTGATCCATCGCGACGGCGGCGAGCACCGCATGCGCATGACCGGGCGACTGTTCACCAACAGCGGCATGGCGATGAAGGAGCTGGCGCTGACCGGCAAAGGCATCATTCGCAATTTCTTCGCCAACGTTGAACGAGAGTTGCGCAGCGGCGAGCTGATTGAAATATTGCCCGACTGGCGATTACCGGAAATTAATTGCTATGCCATTATGCCGAGACGGGAGATCCAGCCATTAAAAGTCCGGCGATTGCTGGAGCATATGAAGCTCTATTTAAAGGAGAAAGGATTAAACGACCTAGAACAGATTCGACAAGAATAAAATAAGAAACATCTGCAAGACTACTATTGTAATTATTGTAATCACGTTGACGACACCAGGCCCTATTTAGATTGCAGCCTAATGATATTCTATTTAATGACTTCATTCAGCCTATATAATTAATGACGCCACCGCTATTTCAAATACTCAGAATAAATTTGACTTTAGTTAGCAGAAAATTTGAATATACTCAGCATTTTATTTTCAATGCCGTTGGCATTCCAAAAAAACGGGAAGCCTAAGCTCCCCGTTGTCATTCACTCACGCACCTCAGTCAATCTGACGGACGTCCACGCGTAGCTCTTTCGGCACTTCGAACACGATGTTCTCTTCACGCCCGCTGATTTCATGCACGTCCAGGCCGCCCAGCGCTTTCAGGCGGGAGATCACCTCCTGCACCAGCACATCCGGTGCCGAGGCGCCGGCGGTAACGCCGATATTGCGCGCTTCGCTCAGCCAGCTTTCCTGAATATCCGCCGCCGAATCGATCAGATAAGCCGGTTTGCCGACGCGCTGCGCCAGTTCCGCCAGACGGTTAGAGTTGGAGGAGTTCTTCGACCCCACCACCAGCACCACGTCCGCATCGCCGGCCAGGTTGCGCACCGCTTCCTGACGGTTGGTGGTGGCGTAGCAAATGTCATCCTTGCGCGGACCGATAATGCTCGGGAAGCGCTGACGCAGCGCGTCGATCACGTCCGAGGTATCATCCACCGACAGCGTGGTCTGCGTCATGAAGCACAGGTTGTTTTCGTCTTTCACCTGCAGTTTCCACACGTCATCCGGCGACTCGACCAGGTACATGCCGCCCTGCGGATTGCTGTACTGGCCCATGGTGCCTTCCACCTCCGGATGCCCGGCATGGCCGATCAGAATCGCTTCGGTGCCGCGGCGGCTGGCGCGCGCCACTTCCATATGCACCTTGGTCACCAGCGGACAGGTGGCGTCGAACAGCATGGTCAGATCGCGCGCCTTGGCTTCGGCGCGCACCGCCTGAGAAACGCCGTGCGCCGAAAAGATCAGGATAGAGCCGTCCGGCACTTCGGCGATCTCTTCGATAAACACGGCGCCGCGCTCACGCAGGCTGTCGACCACGTAGCGGTTGTGCACCACTTCATGCCGTACGTAGATCGGAGCACCGTACAGCTCCAGCGCACGTTCCACGATGCTGATCGCACGATCAACCCCGGCGCAGAAGCCGCGCGGGTTAGCCAGCAATATTTGCATGCGTCTCCTCCTGCTGTGGATCAATCTCCAGCACTTCGATGTCGAAGGTCACCGGATGGCCCGCCAGCGGATGGTTGAAATCGACGGTGATCGAATCTTCCGCCACCGCGCGCACCACGCCCGGCATTTCGCTGCCGTCAATCGCGGTAAACAGCATGATGGTGCCCACGTCCGGCACGCCGGTTTCCGCGAAGTCGCGGCGCGAGAAGAACTGGACCAGATCCGGGTTCTCCGCGCCGAACGCCGCTTCCGGCTGCAGGGTAAAGGCGCGCTTATCGCCCGCGCGCAGGCCGAGCAGCTGCTCTTCCAGCGGCGCCGACAGGCTGCCGTCACCCAGGCGGAACAGCGCCGGTTTGCCGCTGCTGCGGGTGGATTCGGCGGTCGAACCGTCTTCCAGTTTCAGTGTAAAGTGAACCAGCACCGCGCTGTCACTGATAACCTGAGCCGTCATATTACTCACCTTTGCTCTTTGCGCCTTTGTTCGCCGGCGACAGGAAACCTTCCAGCACGATCATCGCCGCACCCACGCAGATAAAGCTGTCCGCCAGATTGAAGGTCGGGTAGTGCCAATCACCGACGTAGAAGTCGATGAAGTCGACCACGAAACCGTGCCACAGGCGATCGAACAGGTTGCCCAACGCCCCGCCGATAATAAAGGCGTAGGCGATGTTGTTCAGCTTCTGCTGCGCGGTGCTGCGGTACATCATCACCAGCAGCACCGCGACGATGGCGATGGCGATGCCGGCAAAGAACCAACGCTGCCAACCGCCATGGTCGGCCAGGAAGCTGAACGCGGCGCCGTAGTTACGCGCGTAAAACAGGTTGAACGACGGGATCAACGGCTGGGACTGGCCCAGCGTAAAGTTAGCGAGGATCCACTGTTTGCTGCCGAAATCCAGCGCCAGCACCGCCACTACAACCCACAGCCAACGCAGGCCGGTCGAACAAATTGGTTTACTCATCAGGCGCAAGTTCTCAGGCAAAGTTACGCTTCTCGCCGTCACCGGCGACGTTGCTCACACAGCGGCCGCAGATGTCTGCATGCTCCGCCACCAGGCCGATATCGGTGGTGTAATGCCAGCAGCGCGGGCACTTCTCACCTGGCGCTGTGCTGAAGGCGATCTTCAGCCCTTTCAGCAGCTCGGAGGCCTGCGCATCGGCTGGCGCCTCCGCCAATGGCGCAACGCTTGCCGCAGAGGTCAACAACACAAAGCGCAGCTCATCCTGCAGGCTGTTCAGACGCGCCGCCAACTCGCTGTCGGCATACAGCGTCACCGCCGCTTCCAGCGAACCGCCGAGGCGTTTGTCGGCACGCGCCTGCTCCAGCACCTTGTTCACTTCACCGCGCACTTTCAGCAACTCAGCCCAGAAAGCGTCGTTCATCGGCTCGCCTTCCGCCAGCCCGAACAGACCGTCGTACCACTCTTCGGTGAACACGTACTGCGCGCGTTTGCCCGGCATGAAGCCCCAGATCTCGTCTGCGGTGAACGACATGATCGGCGCCATCCAGCGCACCAGCGCTTCGACGATGTGATACAGCGCGGTCTGGCAGCTGCGGCGAGCGACGCTGTCGCTCTTGGCGGTGTACTGACGATCCTTGATGATATCCAGGTAGAAGGAGCCCATCTCGACCGAGCAGAACTGCATCAGGCGCTGCACCACTTCGTGGAAATCGTAGTTGGCGTAAGCCTGCTCGATATCCTGCTGCGCCGCCAGCGCGCGGCCGACCGCCCAGCGATCCAGCACCACCATGTCTTCCGGCGCCACGCAATCGGTGCTCGGCTCGAACCCGTTCAGGTTGGCCAGCAGGAAGCGCGCGGTGTTGCGGATGCGGCGGTAAGAGTCGGCGGAACGCTTGAGGATCTCGTCGGACACCGCGATCTCGCCGGTGTAATCGGTCGACGCCACCCACAGACGCAGAATGTCGCCGCCCAGCTTGTTCATCACGTCCTGCGGGCTGACGGTGTTGCCGATCGACTTGGACATCTTGCGGCCCTGGCCGTCGACGGTGAAGCCGTGGGTCAGCACTTCCTTGTACGGCGCCTTGCCCTTCATCGCGGTGGAGATCATCAGCGATGACATGAACCAGCCGCGGTGTTGGTCGGAGCCTTCCAGATACATGTCGGCGCCGTGGCCGTTGAATTCAGGACGCACGTCGACAACCGAGGCGTGGGTGGAACCGGAATCGAACCACACGTCCAGCGTATCCGGCACTTTCACGTAGTCGGCGGCTTCCGCGCCGAGGATGTCGGCCGCGTCCAGATCCCACCAGGCCTGAATGCCGTCTTGCTCGACGCGTTTGGCCACTTCTTCCATCAGCTCAACGCTGCGCGGGTGCAGCTGTTCGGTCTCTTTATGCACGAACAGCGACATCGGCACGCCCCAGGTGCGCTGACGCGAGATGCACCAGTCCGGGCGGTTGGCCACCATCATTTCGATGCGCGCCTGGCCCCAATCCGGGATCCACTGCACGCCCTTGATCTCTTCCAGCGACTGCTGACGCAGGCCTTTCTGATCCATGCTGATGAACCATTGCGGCGTGGCGCGGAAGATGATTGGCGTCTTGTGGCGCCAGCAGCACGGATAGCTGTGCAGGAACTTCTCGACGTGCAGCAGCGCGCCTTTCTCACGCAGCAGATCGACGATCAGATCGTTGGCCTTGAAGACGAACTTGCCGTCCAGCAGCGGGTAGGTGCCGGTCAGGTAGCAGCCGTTCGGCCCTACCGGGTTGGCCACTTCCAGGCCGTATTTCTGGCCGATCACGAAGTCGTCCGGGCCGTGGCCCGGCGCGGTATGCACCGCACCGGTACCGGCGTCCAGCGTCACGTGCTCGCCGAGGATCGCCGGCACGTCGAAGTCCATGAACGGGTGTTTGAAGCGCAGCAGCTCCAGATCGGCGCCTTTGCAGCTGCCCAGCACCGTCCACTCGGTGATGCCGGCGCGTTTCATCACGCTTTCCACCAGTTCGGCCGCCAGGATCAGGCACTGGCCGTCAACCTGCACCAGCTGATAGGTGAAATCCGGGTGCAGCGAGATCGCGCGGTTGGCCGGCAAGGTCCACGGCGTGGTGGTCCAAATAACCAGCGAGATGGCGCCGTTGAAGTGGCTCACGCCGAACTTGGCCGCCACGGCAGCCGCGTCGGCCGCATGGAAGCTCACGTCGATCGACGGCGAAGTCTTGTCGTAGTACTCCACTTCCGCTTCCGCCAGCGACGAGCCGCAGTCGGTGCACCAGTGAACCGGCTTGGCGCCTTTCAGCAGGTGGCCGTTGCTGATGATCTTGCCCAGCGCGCGGATGATGTTGGCTTCGGTTTTGAAGTCCATCGTCAGGTACGGACGATCCCAGTCGCCCAACACGCCCAGACGGATGAAGTCCTTCTTCTGGCCTTCAACCTGCTCGGCCGCGTACTCGCGGCACTTCTGGCGGAACTCGGCCGCCGTCAGCTTCTCGCCCGGCTTGCCGTACAGTTGCTCAACCTTCAGTTCGATCGGCAGGCCGTGGCAGTCCCAACCCGGCACATAAGGCGAGTCGAAGCCGGCCATCCCTTTCGACTTGATGATAATGTCTTTGAGAATCTTGTTAACCGAGTGACCAATGTGAATGCTGCCGTTCGCATACGGAGGGCCGTCATGCAAAATGAAGGTTTTTTTGCCCTTTTTGGCAGTACGAATAATCCCGTACAGATCCTGTTCATACCAACGTTGCAGCATGCCAGGTTCGCGCTTGGCGAGATCGCCGCGCATCGGGAACCCTGTTTCCGGCAAGTTCAGGGTATTCTTGTAGTCACTCATTAGATTCTCGGTTCCGTTTTCGGCTATAGAGATTAAACCGGTGTCTGTAGCCCGAAGAACTTCCGGGCCGTCACCACATCATTGGCGATTTGCTGCTTCAGGGCATCGAGCGAAGCAAACCGCTGTTCATTGCGCAATTTTGCGCGGAGCACCACCTCAATATGGCGCCCGTAAAGATCCATTGTGACATCCAGCAGATGCACTTCCAGCTGCTGGCGCACGCCGGCGACGGTCGGGCGCGTGCCGATATTGGCCACGCCCGGCAGCGGCTTCGGCCCCAGGCCGTACACTTCCACCGCATACACTCCTTTCACCGGTGCCACCAGACGCTTGAGCGGCAAATTGGCGGTCGGGAAGCCGATGGTGCGCCCCAGCTCGTCGCCGTGCACCACGCGCCCGGAAATGCTGTACGGGTGGCCCAGCAGGGTCTCCGCCAGCGGCAGATCGTCCTCGCTCAGCGCGGTGCGGATCGCGGTGCTGCTGATGCGCCGCTCGCCTTCGCGGAAGGTCGGGGTGCTGACCACGTCGAAGCCGTACTCTTTTCCGGCCTGCTGCAATAGCGGAAAATCGCCCTGACGCCCGGCGCCAAAGCGAAAATCATCCCCCACCATCAGGAATTTGACGCCCAGTTTTTCCACCAGCAGCTCGGCGACGAACGCCTGCGCGGTGTTGGCGGCGAAACGCGGATCGAACTTGACGCACAGCAGGTAATCGACGCCCGCCTGCGCCAGATAGTTGGCCTTGTCGCGTAGGCGCGTCAAGCGGGCCGGCGCTTTGTCTGCGGCGAACATCTCCAGCGGCTGCGGCTCAAAGATCATGACCATCACCGGCAGCCCGAGGCGTTTCCCCTGTTGCTTCAACTGTTCCAGCAACGCCTGATGGCCGCGATGCACGCCGTCAAAGTTGCCGATGGTGAGCACGCAACCATGGTGGCGCGCCCGGATATTGTGAATGCCGCGAATTAGCTCCATAGCTGGCTCAAAACAGTGGAAATCGGCGGATTATACCTTGTACAGCCGGTAAGGTTAACCCGCGATTGGTGCCTTTATGTAATAGACATACCATACCGGAGATAATCTGCGCGTGAAACGGCTTCGCCGCAGTTTATCCGGCGCTGCCGGGGCGATTCTCGACCGCGGCCAACGGCTTGCGCCCGCCGCGGCAAATCATTGGCGAATTTTCTCGCGAAACACTGTATTCCCAAGAGCGAAGCTGGTAAAATCCTGCGCCATCACAACGTAGCGAGTGCCGCCTGTACAAACGGCGCTTATTTGCACAAATCCATTGACAAACGAAGGCTAAAAGGGCATATTCCTCGGCCTTTGAATTGTCCTCAATAGAATATATTTGGGAGTTGGACCTTGGCTAATATCAAATCAGCTAAGAAACGCGCCGTACAGTCTGAGAAACGCCGCAAGCATAACGCAAGCCGTCGCTCAATGGTGCGTACCTTCATCAAGAAGGTAGACGCAGCTATCGCAGCTGGCGACAAAGAAGCAGCACAAAATGCATTCCTGGTAATGCAGCCACTGGTGGACCGTCAGGCAGCTAAAGGCCTGATCCACAAAAACAAAGCAGCGCGTCATAAGTCAAACCTGACTGCACGCATCAACGCAATGCAATAAGCATTTCGTTATCTGCTTGATAAAAAAACCGGCTCAGGCCGGTTTTTTTACGTCCTGCGTTCAGTGAACCGCTAGCAGGAAAACAGCGCCGAGAAGTCTTTGTTGCAGACGCGCTGCACCGCCGGATGCTGGATCATGCGCTCGGCGAAGATGATGTAATACTCCTCCTGCACGCTGTCGATGCGCCCAATCTCCACCACATTGTCATCGTTGTAGGTATCCTGCGCATACAGCGTCGGCGCCACGAAGATCGCATTGTGGTACATGCCGAAGGCCTTCATCAGCGCCGCATCGTCGAACTCGCCCAGAATTTCCACCTGAATGCCCTGCGTATTGAACCAGTTGAGCAGCTTGCGCCCCAGCATCGAACGACGGCCGGGGATCAGCAGCTTGCGCTGCTCCAGGCAAGCCGGGAACGGCAGCTCCGGCGCCGGCTGGCGACAGAAAAAGCTGATGCCGCACTCGCCCAGCTTCAGCGAGAACAGCCCTTCCTGCTGGCTGGAGTCCACCGGGCAATCCGACAGGATCATATCCAGCTTGTGCTGGCTGAGCTGCTCCAGCAGCATCTCGTGCGTCGATTCAAAGCAACGCAGGTGGATCTGCTCGTTGTCCACCACCACCGCCGTTTCCAATACCTGGCTGACCAGCCGCTTCGACAGCGCGTCCGCTACGCCGACGTCGAACAACAGGTTGGACTCTTTGCGGTAGTTGACGATATCCAGCATTTCCTGGCTGAGCATAAACATCTTGTCGGCATAGCGGAACACCAGCTGCCCCAGCTCCGAAGGCACCAACCCGCGCCCCTGGCGTTTGAACAGCTTGCCGTCCAACCGCTCTTCCAGCGCTTTGATCTGGCCGGTGATGGTCTGCGGCGTCAGAAACAACGCTTCGGCGGCACCGACCACGGAACCGGCCTTGCAGACCTGCCAGAAATAGTAAAGGTGATTAAAGTTGATATGCGACATCCTCACGAGCGGCTCTCCTTAACAACGTTTCGCAGCGGCAAACGGTGTGCCGTGACGAGCGACAAACTTCCTTTCCCTGCTTCAGACAACGTATAGCCCCATTAGTCCCAACGAAGAACGGCCGAAGCTGCACATATTTTATACCGTACAGCTCCGACCAGCCATTTTATTATGTGCCCTTACCGGGCACATTCAGGATTAACGCACGCGCGGCAACGCCAGACGCAGTAATCCATACCCTACCACCGCCGCAGTGGTGGAGCCCAACAGGATCCCCAGGCGGGAATAGGTGCTGAGCGCCGCATCCGCATCGCCGAACGCCAGCGAGGCGATAAAAATCGACATGGTAAAACCAATGCCGCAAAGCACCGAAACGGCAAACACCTGTTTGAAGCCGATACCTTCAGGCAAACGGGCGATGCCCATTTTCACCGCCAGCAGGCTGAAGAGGAAAATCCCCAGCGGCTTGCCGATAAACAGGCCAGCCGCAATCCCGACCGGCAGCAGCGACGTCAATCCCTCCAGCGATACGCCCTGCAAAGAGACCCCGGCGTTGGCGAAAGCGAACAGCGGCAGGATCATGAACGCCACCCAAGGGTGCAGCTCATGCTCCAGCGTTTCCGACGGCGATGGCCCCTTTTTGACGTTCAACGGGATCATAAAGCCGACAATCACCCCAGCCAGCGTCGCATGCACCCCGGACTTGAGGATCGCCACCCACAGCACCAGGCCGACCATCATGTACAGCGAGGTCTTGCCCACGCCGCGCCAGTTCATCACCGCCAGCAGCGCCGTCGCCGCCGCCGCCACGCCCAGCGCCACCATCGACACTTCGTGGGTGTAGAACAGCGCGATGATGATGATCACGCCCAGGTCATCGATGATCGCCAGCGCCAACAGGAACACTTTCAGGCTGGTTGGCACGCGGTTGCCCAGCAGCGCCATGACGCCCAGCGCAAAGGCGATGTCGGTCGCGGCCGGGATCGCCCAACCCTGGCGGGTAACTTCATCCGCGCCGTTGAACAACAGGTAAATCAGCGCCGGCGCCAACATGCCGCCCAGCGCGGCGATCGCCGGAAACACCGCTTTGTCGCGCCCGGACAGCGAGCCTTGCATCAGCTCGCGCTTGACCTCCAGCCCCACCACCAGGAAGAAGATGGCCATCAGGCCGTCGTTTATCCACAGCAGCAGCGGCTTAGCGATCTCCAGCGAAGCTACCTTCACCATCACCGGCAGGTTAAGGAATGCCTGATAGATCCCCTGCGCCGGGGTATTGGCCATGATCAGGGCGACGATCGCCGCCGCGATCAGAATGATACCGCCCGCGGCTTCCTGACGTAAAAATTGACGAATGATGTTGGTCACAGTACGTCTCTCCAAATCTGTGCAGGACATAGCGCCCTGCGAACCACAGTCATGAAGTGAGTATAGAGGGCGTTTTAGTTCGAAAAAATAAGTTTATAAATGCTAAATAGCTCGAAAAAACCGATAAAAAGCACGAATAAGTCACATTTACGTTGTGGAATTAGCGGTTTGGCGCGCAAATAAAAACCCCGGGACAGAAGCCCGGGGTTCGCACATAAGCCAACAGAAACAGCAGGTTAGCGAGTCAGGTCGTCAAAGAACTTTTTCACCCCGTCGAAGAAGCTCTTCGAGCGCGGGCTGTTCTTGTCGCCGGACGGGCCACCCAGGCTCTCTTCCAGCTCACGCAGCAGCTGCTTTTGCTTGTCGTTCAGATTGACCGGGGTTTCCACCACCACGCGGCACAGCAGGTCGCCCTGGCTGCCGCCACGCACCGATTTCACGCCCTTGCCGCGCATGCGGAACAGCTTGCCGGTTTGGGTCTCCGAAGGCACCTTCAGTTTCACCCGGCCGTCCAGCGTCGGCACTTCAATCTCGCCGCCCAGCGCCGCCATGGCGAAGTTGATCGGCACTTCACAGTACAGGTTGTTGCCTTCACGCTCGAAGATCGGGTGCGCCTTCACCTGCACCTGAACATACAGATCGCCCGCCGGTGCGCCGTGCTCGCCGGCTTCGCCTTCACCCGCCAGGCGAATGCGGTCGCCGGTATCGACGCCGGCCGGAATTTTCACCGACAGCGTCTTGGATTTTTCTACCCGGCCGTGGCCGTGGCACTTGTTGCACGGATCTTTGATGATCTGGCCGCGGCCATGGCAGTGCGGACACGCCTGCTGCACGGTGAAGAAGCCCTGGCGCATCTGCACCTGGCCCTGGCCGTGACAGGTTGGACAGGTAACCGGTGAGCTGCCCGGTTTGGCGCCGCTGCCGTGGCAGACGTCGCACTCTTCCAGCGTCGGGATGCGGATCTCTTTGGTGACGCCACGTACCGCTTCCTCGAGGGTCAGCTCCATGTTATAGCGCAGATCGGAACCGCGGCTGGCGCGCTGACGGCGGCCTCCGCCGAAGATGTCGCCAAACACGTCGCCAAAGATATCGCTGAAGTCGGCGCCGCCGCCAAAGCCGCCGCCGCCCATGCCGCCCTGTTCAAAGGCTGCGTGCCCATACTGGTCGTAGGCCGCACGTTTCTGGTCGTCGGTCAGAACTTCGTAAGCTTCTTTAACTTCTTTAAACTTGGTTTCGGCGTCTTGTTCCTGGTTGCGGTCAGGATGGTATTTCATCGCCAGGCGTTTGTACGCCTTTTTGATCTCACGTTCATCCGCCGTCTTGCTGACGCCGAGAATCTCGTAATAGTCTTTCTTCGCCATTCTTTCGCTTACCCTTAACATGCGTGCACGGGCGCAGAGTTGCCTCGACGCCCGTGCTGGTTTCCGGGAGCGGCACCTCGGCCGCCCCGTGCCCGCTTAAGGGCGATTATTTTTTGTCTTTAACTTCTTCGAACTCGGCGTCAACCACGTCGTCGTCTTTCTGCGCCGCGTTGTCCGCGCCGGCGTCAGCACCCTGCTGAGCCTGCTGCGCCTGAGCCATTTCCAGCAGCTTGCCGGAAACCTGCACCAACGCCTGGGTCTTCGCTTCGATCTCGGCTTTATCTTCGCCTTTCACCGCCGCTTCCAGATCCTTCAGCGCCGCTTCAATCGCCGTTTTGTCTTCCGTCGGCAGTTTGTCGCCCGCTTCTTCCAGCTGCTTGCGAGTGCCGTGGATCAGGTGATCCGCCTGGTTACGCGTCTGCACCAACTCTTCGAACTTGCGGTCCGCTTCAGCGTTCAGCTCGGCGTCGCGCACCATTTTCTGGATTTCGTCTTCGTTCAGGCCAGAAGATGCCTTGATGGTGATCTTCTGCTCACGGCCGGTGTTCTTGTCTTTGGCAGACACGTGCAGGATGCCGTCGGCATCGATATCGAAGGTCACTTCGATCTGCGCCATGCCGCGCGGCGCCGCCTGGATGCCGTCCAGGTTGAACTGGCCCAGAGATTTGTTATCGCTGGCGCGCTTACGCTCACCCTGCAGCACGTGGATGGTTACCGCAGACTGGTTGTCTTCCGCAGTAGAGAACACCTGGCTGTGCTTGGTCGGGATAGTGGTGTTTTTGGTGATCAGCGGCGTCATCACGCTGCCCATGGTTTCGATACCCAGCGACAGCGGGGTCACGTCCAGCAGCAGAACGTCTTTCACATCACCGGCCAACACGCCGCCCTGTACCGCAGCGCCCACGGCAACCGCTTCGTCCGGGTTCACGTCTTTACGCGGCTCTTTGCCGAAGAAGTCTGCGACTTTCTTCTGCACCATTGGCATACGGGTCTGGCCGCCCACCAGGATCACGTCCTGAATGTCGGAAACCGACAGGCCAGCGTCTTTCAGCGCCACTTTCAGCGGCTCGATGGAGCGTGCCACCAGATCTTCAACCAGCGACTCGAGTTTGGCGCGAGTCACTTTGATGTTCATGTGTTTTGGACCGGTCGCGTCTGCAGTGATGTACGGCAGGTTAACGTCGGTCTGCTGAGCGGAAGACAGTTCAATCTTCGCTTTCTCAGCGGCTTCTTTCAGACGCTGCATCGCCAGCGGATCGTTGCGCAGATCGATGCCCTGATCTTTCTTGAACTCTTCCACCAGGTAGTTGATCAGACGGCTGTCGAAGTCTTCGCCGCCCAGGTGGGTGTCACCGTTGGTCGCCAGCACTTCGAAGGTTTTTTCGCCGTCAACGTCGTCGATTTCGATGATGGAGATATCGAAAGTACCGCCGCCCAGGTCATAAACCGCGATGGTGCGGTTGCCGACTTCTTTGTCCAGGCCATAGGCCAGGGCCGCCGCGGTCGGTTCGTTGATGATGCGCTTGACTTCCAGACCCGCGATGCGGCCGGCGTCTTTGGTCGCCTGACGCTGGGCGTCGTTGAAGTAAGCCGGTACGGTGATAACCGCTTCAGTTACCGGTTCGCCCAGGTAATCTTCCGCCGTTTTCTTCATTTTTTTCAGCACTTCCGCAGAGATCTGCGGCGGAGCCATTTTCTGGCCTTTCACTTCCAGCCAGGCGTCGCCGTTGTCGGCTTCGACGATTTTGTACGGCATGATCGCTTTGTCGCGCTGCGCTTCTTCATCCTGGAAGCGGCGACCGATCAGGCGCTTGATGGCGAACAGGGTGTTTTCAGGGTTGGTGACTGCCTGACGCTTAGCCGGCTGGCCAACCAGAGTTTCACCGTCCTGGGTATATGCGATAATAGAAGGAGTGGTGCGGTCGCCCTCGGCGTTTTCCAGCACGCGTGCCTTGGCACCATCCATAATTGCTACGCAAGAGTTGGTCGTACCCAGGTCGATACCAATAATTTTGCCCATCTAAACGTCTCCACTAAAAAATTCATAATCAGTCAGGTTGCTAACCTATATGCGGGCGATTTTTTGCTTTTCAACTGCCCGATATCTCAGTGCGACCCGCGGTTAGCAGCTGCGGTTGCAAATAAGATGGGGCCATCCAACCCGGCATCAAGGGGCAAGGCGAAAAAAATTTCTTTTTTTATCGTCATTCAGATCATTGTTTCCGGTTGCGGGGATCATTATGATGCGCGCGCTCTGGTGGAAAACTTCGATTTTTTGGCCATTCAGACCATTTATGATTTTAATTCGCTGTTTCCGTTAATTTTCTGTTATCGCAGAGGACTTATGCACACCAACAAGTTGGCGAATCCCGGCCCTCTCGGCCTGATGGGCTTCGGGATGACCACCGTCTTGCTGAACCTGCACAACGCGGGCTTTTTCCCACTGAACTCCGCCATTATCAGCATGGGGATTTTCTTCGGTGGCCTGGCACAGATCCTGGCCGGACTGCTGGAGTACAAGAAGGGCAACACCTTCGGCATGACCGCCTTCACCGCCTACGGCAGCTTCTGGCTGAGCCTGGTCGGCCTGCTGCTGCTACCGCGTCTGGGCCTGGCAGAGGCCACCGAGGCCCACGTGCTGGGCATCTACCTGGCGCTGTGGGGCGTCTTCACCCTGTTCATGTTCTTCGGCACCCTGGGCGCCAACCGCGTACTGCAGTTCGTGTTCGCCAGCCTGACGCTGCTGTTCGCCCTGCTGGCCGTCGGCAACATCACCGGCAACCACACGCTGCTGACCTTCGCCGGCTATGAAGGCATCATCTGCGGCGCCAGCGCCATTTACCTGGCGATGGCCGAAGTACTCAACGAGCAATACGGCCGCACCGTGCTGCCGATTGGCGAACCGGCTCCGGCGCGCGTCGCGGCCTCACCGGTCACGGCGTAATCGCCCGCCCCTGATGAAAAAGCCCTGCACTGCAGGGCTTTTTTTTAGCTGTAGGAGTCGGCTCGCCGCTCCCCGGCTTCGCTGTTCAGGTCACGATGCAGGTAGAAGCCGAGCAGCAGCCCGATGAGCGACAGCGCCAACACATAGTAAGCGGGCGCTAACGGGGTTAATTTCATGATCAACGTCACAAAAATAGGGGTTAAACCGCCAAAAATAGCGTACGAGACATTATATGAGAACGAGATACCGGTAAACCGCACTTCCGCCGGGAATGCCCGCACCATCACGTACGGTACGGCCCCCACCACGCCTACGCTGAACCCCACCAGAGCATAACAGGCGAACAGCATTTCCGGGCGCACGCCCACCGTCTGATAGAACAGCCAGCTGCAGCCGGCCAGCAGTACACTGCCGACCACCAGCGTTTTGCTGGCACCGAAGCGATCGGCCGACAAACCGGCGACGATGCAGCCGGCGATCAACATGATGGTGGCGATGCTGTTGGCCTGCAGCGTCAAGGCCGGCGCGATGCCGAACTGCTTTTGCAGATAGGTCGGGGTCATCAGGATCACCACCACGATGCCGGCGGAGAGCAGCCAGGTCAGCAGCATCGACACCGCCACTTCCCGTTTGTGGTTGAGCACCACCGATTTCAGCGGCAGCTCCTCGGCCAGCGCTTTACGCGCCTGCATCTCGATAAAGATCGGCGTTTCCTGCAGCCAACGGCGCAGGTACATCGCCACCAGGCCGAACATGCCGCCAAGCAGGAATGGAATACGCCAGCCGCCGCCGGCAATGCTCTGCGGGCTGAGCGTGGTGTTGATCACCGTCGCCACCACCGAGCCCAGCAGGATGCCCACCGTCAGCCCGGCGGTCAGCGTGCCGCAGGCGAAGCCGATGCGCCGGCGCGGCACGTGTTCGGCGACGAAGACCCAGGCACCCGGCACCTCACCGCCGATCGCCGCCCCCTGCAGCACGCGCATCAGCAGCAGCAACAGCGGCGCGGCGATGCCGATGCTGGCGTAGGTCGGCAGCAGGCCCATCGCCAGCGTCGGCAACGCCATCAGCAGAATGCTCAGGGTAAACATCTTTTTGCGGCCGACCAGATCGCCGAAGTGCGCCATCACGATGCCGCCCAGCGGGCGGGCCAGATAGCCGGCGGCGAAGATACCGAAGGTTTGCACCAGCCGCAGCCATTCCGGCATGTCCGCCGGGAAGAACAGATCGCCGACCACGGCGGCGAAGAACACGAAGATGATGAAGTCGTAAAACTCCAACGCGCCGCCCAACGCGGCCAACGTCAGCGTTTTGTAGTCTTGCCGGTTCAGCCGGCGATTAGTGTCGTGAGGCATAGGGCACCGTCGGTAAAGGCTGTAAAAATAAAAGCCGCAGGCTTTCTGTAAAAGAATCCTTACTATAGCGGCAAATTATTTTCACACCAGACGGACTGAGGCCGATCTCGCAGATTGCTGAAATTTAGAGGTTTATCTCGCGACGCGCACTCTTTGGCCGAAATGCTGCTACCACTGCGGCATGCGTTTCGACGTAAGGCCCGTCGAGCAGCTGAATGCAGTAAGGCACGCTGGCGAAGATGCCGTGCACCACCGCATTGCCCTGCTCATCCTTTACCCCTTCCAGCGTTTCCTTGATCGACTTCGGTTGGCCGGGCAGGTTGATGATCAGCGCCTGTTTGCGGATCGCCCCCACCTGGCGAGAAAGAATTGCCGTTGGCACATAGTGTAGGCTGATCTGACGCATTTGCTCGCCGAAGCCGGGCATCACGCGATCGGCGATCGCCAGCGTGGCGTCGGGGGTGACATCACGGCGCGCCGGCCCGGTGCCGCCAGTGGTCAACACCAGATGGCAGCCCATTTCGTCCACCAGCTCGCACAGCGTCTGTTCTATTTGCGTCTGCTCATCGGGGATCAGCCGGGTTTCCAGCTTGAACGGCGTCGCCAGCGCGCCGGCCAGCCACTCCTCCAGCGCCGGAATGCCTTTATCCTGGTAAACGCCGCCGGAAGCGCGGTCGGAAACGGAAACCAAACCAATACGTAAAATATCCATGCGTAACCTCTACAGCCTGATGGGGTCCGAACGGGCTCGTCCCCCGTTCTGTTGTCATTGCCGAGAGTATAAGGGCTTCCCCCGCCGGCAGGGGCGTCGGGCATAAAAAAAGGTGGCCTGAGCCACCTTTTTACTGCGCGATCTGCGGGAATTACAGCAGGTCGGCGATCATTTTTTCCAGTTTGCCCTGGTCTACGGCGAACTTGCGGATGCCGTCGGTCAGTTTCTCGACCGCCATCGGATCCTGGTTGTGCTGCCAGTAGAACTCAGGTTCGGTCAGTGCGGCAGGACGCGCCTTCACTTCACCGGTATAAGACAGTTTGCGCTCCAGCGCGCCTTCGCTCTCCGCCAGCTCTTTCAGCAGCGCAGGCGCGATGGTCAGGCGGTCGCAGCCGGCCAGCTCGATGATTTCGCCGACGTTGCGGAAGCTGGCGCCCATCACCACGGTGTTGTAACCGTGTTGTTTGTAGTACTGGTAAATTTCGGTCACGGAGATCACGCCCGGATCTTCGTGCGGCGCGAACTCTTTCTTGTCGCCGTTGGCTTTGTACCAATCGAGGATACGGCCAACGAACGGCGAGATCAGGTAAACGCCGGCTTCGGCGCAGGCGCGAGCCTGAGCGAAGGAGAACAGCAGCGTCAGGTTACAGTTGATGCCTTCTTTCTCCAGCTGCTCCGCCGCGCGGATGCCCTGCCAGGTCGAGGCCAGTTTGATCAGAATGCGATCGTTGCTGATGCCGGCTTCGTTGTACAGCTTGATCAGGCGCTTGGCCTTGGCCACGCTGGCAACGGTGTCGTAAGACAGGCGTGCATCCACTTCGGTGGAGATGCGGCCCGGAACCAGTTTGAGGATCTCCAGACCGATGTTGACCGCCAGCTTGTCGGCGGCATCGGCGATTTGCTGCTCGCGATCGCTGCTCTGGCCGCGCGCCCAGGCGATGGCTTCGTCAATCAGTTTGCGGTATTCAGGAATTTGGGCTGCATTGAGGATCAGCGAAGGGTTGGTTGTGGCGTCCTGCGGTTGATACAGCTTCATTGCCGCGATATCACCCGTATCTGCAACCACCGTGGTCAGCTGGCGCAGGGAAGTTAATTTGTCGGTCATGTTGGCATTATCTCATCGTTTGTGCATGAACTTTTGGCATTGTTCAACCATGCCCTACCCTGATAATAACATGCGCCAAGCCCGGTGCAAGGCTGGAAAACCGCGGCGCGCAAGCATCTGTTTTATCCTTGGGCGAGCAACCGTTTACGCCGATATCTTTCGCCATTACCGAGCGGATGGAAAGGCAATAACGTGCTATTGTCCGAATAAATTATGTTAAATTCGAAAAAATTGATGCAATTCGTCCGCTAATCTGCGAAAAATCTTAATCGACTGACGCCGGACAGATTCCAGCTAAGCTCTTGTAAAAAATAGGCCAATGTTTTTCACCTGCGGTGGATGCTGCAAGGTGCGCATTAAATTTCGATAAGAGGAGGGATCCATTGACGGACCTGATGAATTTTATAAACAACATTTTGTGGGGGTCGGTGCTGATTTATCTGCTGCTCGGCACCGGCATTTACTTCACGCTGCGCACCCGCTTTATCCAGCTCCGCCACTTCAGCCACATGTTCTCGGTGTTAAAAAACAGCAATAAAAGCGACAGCGCCGGCATCTCCTCTTTCCAGGCGCTGTGCACCACGCTGGCAGCGCGCGTCGGCACCGGCAACCTGACCGGCGTCGCCATCGCCCTGACCGCCGGCGGCCCCGGCGCCATCTTCTGGATGTGGGTGGTGGCGTTTATCGGCATGGCCACCTCATTTGTGGAAAGCTCGCTGGCTCAGCTCTATAAAACCAAAGACGATAACGGCAACTACCGTGGCGGCCCGGCCTACTACATGGAAAAAGGCCTTGGCATGCGCTGGATGGGCGTGCTGTTTTCGATCTTCCTGATCATCGCATTCGGTCTGGTGTTCAACGCCGTGCAGGCCAACTCCATCGCGCAAGCTTCCGCCGTCGCCTTCCACTTACAGCCGCTGCACGTCGGCATCGGTCTGGTGCTGCTGAGCGGCGTGGTGATCTTCGGCGGCATCCGTTCCATCGCCAAAGTGGCCGAACTGGTGGTGCCGCTGATGGCCGGTGCCTACCTGCTGCTGGCTCTCTGGGTGATTGGCCATAACATCGAGCACATGCCGGCGATCCTGACGCTGATCTTCAAAAGCGCCTTCGGCCTGCAGGAAGCCGCGGCCGGCGCCGTCGGTTACGGTATCTCCCAGGCGATGACCCAGGGCGTACAGCGCGGCCTGTTCTCCAACGAAGCCGGCATGGGTTCGGCGCCCAACGCGGCGGCGTCCGCCTCGCCTTATCCGCCGCATCCCGCTTCGCAGGGCTACGTGCAAATGCTCGGGGTGTTTATCGATACCATCGTCATCTGCAGCGCCACCGCGGCGATCATCCTCTCCTCCGGCATTCTCGATCAGCCGACCGACAGCATCAGCGGCATCGATCTGACCCAGCGCGCGCTGTCGACCGCCGTCGGCAGTTGGGGCACGCCGTTCGTCGCTATCGCCATCTTCTTCTTCGCCTTTACCTCGATCATCGCCAACTACGCCTATGCCGAGAGCAACCTGGTGTTCCTCGAACACAATCATCCGGGCGGCCTGCTGATTTTCCGCTGCGTGGCGCTGGGCATGGTGATGTTCGGCGCGCTGGCGGAGCTGCCGCTGGTGTGGAAAATGGCGGATACCTCCATGGCGCTGATGGCGATCACTAACCTGACGGCGATCCTGCTGCTGTCGCGGGTGGCGCTGAAGCTGGCCGACGACTACCATCGCCAGCGCCGCCTGGGCAAGCTGCCGACCTTCGACGCCAACCGTTATCCGGAGCTGAAATCGCAGCTGGAGCCGGGCGTGTGGGACGATAAGCCGCCGCCGCGCTGAGTATTCCGGGGCGTGTGCGATGCACGCCCCGCCTATTGGACCGATTGCCCCTTTTTTCCGCGCTTTTTGCTACAGTATGCGCACTTGGATAAACAGGATCTGGCCATGCTCGTTATTATTTCCCCTGCAAAAACGCTCGATTACGACAGCCCGCTGGCGACAGAACGCTTCACGCAGCCCGAACTGCTGGACAAGTCTCAGCGGCTTATCAACATTTGCCGCGCGCTGACGCCGGCGCAAATCGCCAGCCTGATGAGCATCAGCGACAAGCTGGCCGGGCTCAACGCCGCGCGCTTTAGCGAATGGCAGCCGAAATTTACCCCGGACAACGCCCGCCAGGCGTTGCTGGCGTTCAAGGGCGACGTTTACACCGGCCTGCAGGCGCAGGATTTCAACGAAGCCGATTTCGACTTCGCCCAGCAGCATTTGCGCATGCTGTCCGGCCTGTATGGCGTGCTGCGCCCGCTCGATCTGATGATGCCGTACCGGCTGGAGATGGGCATCAAGCTGGAAAACCCGAAGGGCAAAGATCTGTACAGCTTCTGGGGCGATCAGATCACCCAAAAGCTCAACGAAGCGCTGGAACAACAGGGCGACGACGTGGTGGTCAACCTGGCCTCCGACGAGTATTTCAAAGCGGTGAAACCGGCCAAGTTGCACGGTTCGCTGATCAAACCGGTGTTCCTCGACGAGAAGAACGGCAAGTTCAAGGTCATCAGCTTCTACGCCAAGAAAGCGCGCGGGTTGATGAGCCGCTTTATCATCAAGAACCGCCTGACGCGCAGCGAGCAGCTGGTGGACTTCAACCTGGAAGGCTACGTCTTCGACGAAGCCGCCTCGCAGGGCAATGAACTGGTGTTCAAACGCCCGGAGCAGGCATAAAAAAAAGCCGTCGCAAGACGGCTTTTCGCATTTTACCCTGCCGAACTTCAGGCCGGCAGCCCCATCAGGAATTTGCGCAGCTCGCCGAAGTTGGCCGGCAGCGTGTGCGACAGCAGCGGCAGCTCAGCCCGCAGCGCCAGCGCTTTCGGCAACGGCAGCTCCTGGCCGAGTATCGCTTCCACACTCTCTTTAAACTTGGCCGGATGCGCCGTGCCGAGGAACAGACCGAACTCCCCTTCCTGCAGCTGATCGCGCAGCGCGCGGTAGGCGATGGCCGCGTGCGGTTCGGAGATATAGCCCAGCTCGGCCAGCTCACGCATCGTGTCTTTGGTGGTCTCGTCGCTGACCGCCGCGTGACCCAGCTCTTTCAACTGCCAGACCTTGCGACGGAACAGCTCTTCCACGCGCGGCCAGTTGTTCGGCTGGCTGACATCCATGGCGTTGGACAGCGTCGCGACCGTAGCGTGCGGCTGCCACTGGCCGCTGGTCAGGAAGCGCGGCACGGTGTCGTTGGCGTTGGTGGCGGCGATGAAGCGCTTCACCGGCAGGCCCAGCGATTTGGCCAGCAGCCCGGCGGTCAGATCGCCGAAGTTGCCGCTCGGCACCGAAATCACCAGCTGATTGCGCGCTTCCTGCGGCAGCTGCGCCACCGCTTCGAAGTAGTAGCAGATCTGCGCCAGCAAGCGACTGATGTTGATCGAGTTGGCCGAGTTCAGGTGCAGCGCGTCTTTCAATTCCTGATCGTCGAACGCCTGTTTCACCAGCGCCTGACAGGCGTCGAAGTCGCCGTCGATCGCCACGGTGTGAATATTGCCGCCCAGGGTGCAGAACAGCTTTTCCTGCAGCGGGCTGATTTTGCCCTGCGGGTAGAGGATCACCACCCGAACGTTCTTCAGGCCATAGAAGGCGTGCGCCACGGCGGCGCCGGTGTCGCCGGAGGTGGCGGTCAAAATGGTCACCGGCTGATCGCCGGCCACTTCCGCCAGCATCTGCGCCATAAAGCGGCCGCCGAAGTCTTTGAACGCCAGCGTCGGGCCGTGGAACAGCTCCAGGCAGGAGACGTCTTCCGTCACTTTCGCTACCGGCGCCGGAAACTCAAAGGCGGCCTGCACGCGTTTCTTCAGCGCCGCTTCCGGCACTTCTTCGCCGATAAAGGCCGACAGAATGCGGCTGCTGCGGGTGACAAAGTCCTGCTCCAGCAGCTGGTCGATCTCGGTCAGTTCGAACGCCGGCAGCTCCAGCGGGAAGAACAGCCCCTGCTGCTTGCCCAGGCCTTGTTTGATCGCCTGCGCGAAGCTGACCTGCTCGTTGTGATCCTTAAGGTTGTACAGTTTCATGCGTTATCCCAGTAGTCGAGCGCCTGCGGTATCCAGACGGCAAATATGAACAAAACCTTCGTCGTTTTGCAGATAGTGTTGTTGCAGCCAGGCGGCCATGCGTTGCGCGGTGGCGACATCGTTGCAGACGGCGAACAGCGTCGGGCCGGAGCCGGAGATGCCGCAGGCCAGCGCGCCTATCTCCTGCGCCGCCTTGCGCGCTTCGGCGAAGCCCGGCAGCAGCCGGGTGCGGTACGGCTCGGCGATCACGTCCTGCATTAATTTGGCGGCCAGCTGCGGCTGCCGGGTGTGGCAGGCGTGAATAAAGCCGGCCAGATAGCGGCCGTGGCTGATGCAATCCTGACGGCGGTACTGCGCGGGTAAAATGGCGCGCGCTTCGGCGGTGGAGACCTTGATGCCCGGATAGGCCATAACCCACAGCCAATCGTCAAAGCACGGCACTTCCTGGCTGATAATGCCTTCTTCTTCCAGCATCAGCTGCAGGCCGCCCAGATAGCAGGGCGCCACGTTGTCGTAATGCACGCTGCCGGAAATGCGGCCTTCCAACTCGCCCATCAGACCGAGCAGCGTCGTCTTATCCAGCGGGCGATCGCAAAATTCGTTCATCGCCATCAGCCCGGCCACCACCGAACAAGCGCTGGAGCCCAGCCCCGATCCGATCGGCATGTTCTTTTCCAGCCGCATCGCCACCGGCACTTCGCGGCCGATCTCCTGGCAGAAACGCTCCCAGCATTGATAAACGATGTTCTCTTTCGGCTCGGCCGGCAGCTTGCTGACGAAGCGCCCGGCGTTTTGCAGACTGAACGTCTCGGCGGCTTCCACGCTGACGCAGTCGCCCAGCAGCGTGCCGTCGATCGGCGAAACCGCCGCGCCCAGCACATCAAAACCGACGCTGACGTTACCGATCGAGGCCGGTGCATACACCTTAACCATATTAAACTCCCAACTTCCATGACAGTGTGCGCAGCAGATCGGCGAACACGCCCGCTGCGGTCACATCGTTACCGGCGCCGTAGCCGCGCAGCACCAGCGGCAGCGGCTGATAATAACGGCTGTAGAAGGCCAGCGCGTTCTCGCCGTTCTTCACTTTATACAACGGATCGTTGCCGTCCACCGCCTCGATGCGCACCTTACAGCGCCCTTCGTCGATCAGGCCGACATAGCGCAGCACCTTGCCTTGCTCGGCGGCATTGGCCACGTTGCGCGCGAACTCTTTATCCAGTTCCGGCAGCCGCGCCAGGAAATGCTCCACGTCGCCCGACGCGTCGAAGGACGGCGGCAGCACCGGCTCGACCTCGATATCGCTCAGCTCCAGCTTGTAACCGGCTTCGCGCGCCAGGATCAGCAGCTTGCGCGCCACGTCCATACCGGACAGATCGTCGCGCGGATCCGGCTCGGTGTAGCCATTGGCTCTGGCCTGCAGAGTCGCCGCCGACAGCGACAGCCCTTCATCCAGCTTGCCAAAAATAAAGGACAGCGAACCGGACAGGATGCCGGAGAAACGCACCAGCTCATCGCCGGCGTTCAGCAGGTTTTGCAGGTTCTCGATCACCGGCAGACCGGCGCCGACGTTGGTGTCGTAGAGGAACTTGCGGTGCGAACCGGCGGCGGCGGCGCGCAGTTGCTGATAATAGTTCATCGACGAGGTGTTGGCCTTTTTGTTCGGCGTCACCACATGGAAGCCGTCCGCCAGGAAGTCCACATACTGATCGGCCACCGCCTGGCTGGAGGTACAGTCGACGATCACCGGGTTCAGCAGGTGATACTCCTTCACCAGCCGGATCAGGCGGCCGAGATTGAACGGCTCCTGCGCGCCGGCCAGCTCGTCCCGCCAGCTGTCCAGCGCGATGCCGTGCACGTTGGTCAGCATCACGCGCGAGTTGGCGATGCCGCACACCCGCAGATCGATATGTTTTTGCTTCAGCCACGGCTGCTGGCGGTAGATCTGCTCGATCAGCGCCCCGCCGACGCCGCCGACGCCGATGACGAACACTTCGATCACCTGATCGGTGTTGAACAGCATCTGGTGGCTGACGCGCACGCCGGTGGTGGCGGAATCATTGCTGACCACCACCGAGATTGAACGCTCGGAAGAGCCCTGGGCGATGGCGACGATATTGATGTTGGCGCGCGCCAGCGCGGAGAAGAAGCGCGCTGAAATGCCACGCAGGGTGCGCATGCCGTCGCCGACTACCGAGATGATCGCCAGGCGCTCCATGACGTCCAGCGGATCCAGCACGCCATCTTTCAATTCCAGATAGAACTCCTCCTCCAGCGCGCGGCGGGCGCGCTGCAGTTCGCCCTGCGGCACGCAGAAGCTGATGCTGTATTCGGAAGAGGATTGGGTGATCAACACCACCGAAATGCCGGCGCGCGACATCACGGCGAACACCCGCGCAGCCATGCCGACCATGCCTTTCATGCCCGGGCCGGAGACGTTGATCATCGCCATATTATTCAGGTTGGTGATGCCTTTCACCGGCATATCGGCATCGGTGCTGTCTTTGCCGATCAGCGTGCCGGGAGCCTGCGGGTTGGAGGTGTTTTTTATCAGGCAAGGAATTTGGAATTGGGCAATCGGCGTGATGGTGCGAGGGTGCAGCACTTTGGCGCCGAAATAGGAAAGCTCCATCGCCTCCTGGTACGACATCGATTTCAGCAGCCTGGCGTCCGGCACGGTGCGCGGATCGCAGGTATACACGCCGTCGACGTCAGTCCAGATTTCGCAACAGTCGGCGCGCAGGCAGGCGGCCAGCACCGCGGCGGAATAGTCGGAGCCGTTGCGGCCCAGCACCACCAGCTCACCCTTGTCGTTACCGGCGGTGAAACCGGCCATCAGCACGATGTGGTCGGCCGGGATCGCCGCGGCGGCGATGCGCAGCGTGGACTCGGCGATATCCACGGTAGACTCCAGGTAGTGGCCCTGCGCCAGCAGTTTCTCCACCGGGTTGATCACCGTGACCGGATAACCCTTGGCGCGGAACACCCCTTCCATGATGGCGATGGAGAGCTTTTCGCCGCGGCAGATGATCGCCGCGTTGACGCTGTCCGGGCACTGACCCAACAGCGAGACCCCGTGCAACACCTGTTTGAGCTGCGCGAACTCCTGATCGACCACGCCTTTCAAACGATCGTATTCAAAGCCCGGCAGCGCCTGCGCCAGGCCGCTCAGCAGGTCGGCAAAGATCCGCTCGGCGTCGCTGATATTCGGCAGAATGTCCTGGCCCGCCACCGTTTTGTCGATCATTGCCACCAGATGGTTGGTGATCTTTGCGGGGGCGGACAAGACCGTGGCTACCTGTCCCTGACGCGCATTACTCTCCATGATGTCGGCGACGCGCAGAAAACGTTCTGCATTCGCCACCGAGGTTCCGCCAAATTTCAGCACTCGCATGTGTGATCTCTCCGAATTTAAGCCGAAAAAAAAGCCCGCACTGATTAGGTGCGGGCTTTTTTCTGTGTTTCCTGTGCGCGTCAGCCCGCCCCGTTACCTGTGGTATCGGTGGTGGTAATAATTGTGGTTTTCAGGCTGATGTTGCGCATGTTGTCTGTCTGTCTCATGAAATACTCTGTCCCCTCTATTGGTTAAAGCAATCGCTATCCCAAGTCAAACTATTTCTTTTTTTGCTTATTTTCCGTTCAGCGGCGGTAATGCGCGATGCAACAGGTGAAAAGCAAAATGACAGAACAAAAAAACAACTTAAAGCCTATTTACTAGTGGATCACGCTGGGTAACCGTCTGATGGAGCCGCTATCACTTGGCGAGTTTTTTTTCGATATCGTGCAGCAGCGTATGCAGCATCGCCGTATCTCGTTGTTGCAGCGCGCCGAGGCGCTGGTGCAGCCAGTCGCGCAATTTTTGGTCATCGCCGACATCCAGGGTATTCAACAAAGCATCGGCGCGGCGGCGCAGCGCCTTGAGCTGCCCTTCCGACGCCGCCGTTTCCTGCGGTGTACTGACACCCATCAGGCTCGCCAGCTGGTAGCAGTAAACCATCACCGCCTGGCCCAGGTTAAGCGACGGATAGTCCGCCTGCATCGGCACGCCGGTCAGCAAGTCCGCCAGCGCCAGCTCTTCGTTGGTCAGGCCGGAATCTTCGCGGCCGAACACCAGCGCGGCCTGGCCGACCCACTGCTTACGCTCGCTCAGCTGTTCCAGCAGTTCGGGCGGCGTACAGTAGTAGTGAAAGCGCGCGCGGCTGCGGGCGGTGGTGGCGACGGTAAAATCCACGCCCGCCAGCGCCTGTTCCAGCGTGGCGAACGTTTGTACGCCGTCGAGGATCTCGCCGGCACCATGCGCCACCCAGCGCGCCGCCGGCTGCAGGTGCGCTTCGCTGTCGACGATGCGCAACGACGTGAAGCCCATGGTTTTCATCGCGCGCGCCGCCGCGCCGACATTTTCCGGCCGCGCCGGAGCCACTAAAACAATATGAAGCTGCATGACTCTTCCACCGAAGGCGGGCCTGCGTTTTTGACGATGGCGCAGCGCCCGCTTATATTTACAATTACGCAACAATAAACGCGTTAATAGCAACAAACAAGATTAAACGGCTCGTTGAACGAATAAACCCGTCGTAATAGTCATTATTCGCGCTTATGTTTTACTGCGTTTATTTATCAATAAGTTAAAACAACGCGATGATCAATAAGCGAATAATTGTATCCTATCGGGCCGGATAATGCTGAATCGTTCACAGAATTTGAGGTTCTGTGACTTAAACTGGCATTTCTGTAAGTGTTTTTCACAAATCTGTTAACGTGCTACAATTGAATTTGATATATGTCAACAAAGCGTAGTTTTGTTGGGTGATGAATTCGGCACGCGCTGTTATATTGCTGTTAATGGGGTTAGGATATGCGCCGTTTCGGCACCCAAGGGGTTGTAGGGAACAGCATCCCCACCAGGCTAGCGATCTTGTTGACATGAGATGGAAAGTGCATCAAGAACGAGTTTACGTACTTTAGTCATTTGCTGAGAGGGAACGTGGCGCTATCTCTGCCCTCCTCTAAGAAAACAAAGACTTCTGTACTTCCGATTTTCTATTTTGTTGGCAATTTTAGGTAGCAAATATGCAGACCCCGCACATTCTGATTGTCGAAGACGAGTTAGTCACTCGTAACACCCTGAAGAGCATTTTCGAGGCGGAAGGCTACATTGTTCATGAAGCCAATGATGGTGCAGAGATGCACAATATCCTGTCTGAAAATGATATCAATCTGGTCATCATGGACATCAACCTGCCAGGCAAAAACGGCCTGCTGTTGGCGCGCGAACTGCGTGAACAGGCCAGCGTAGCCTTGATGTTCCTGACCGGTCGCGATAACGAAGTGGACAAAATCCTCGGCCTGGAAATCGGCGCCGACGATTACATCACCAAGCCGTTCAACCCGCGTGAGCTGACCATCCGCGCGCGCAACCTGCTGTCGCGCACCATGAACCTGGGCAGCCTCGGCGAAGAGCGCCGTCTGGTCGAGAGCTACAAGTTCAACGGGTGGGAGCTGGACATCAACAGCCGCTCTTTGATCAGCCCGGCCGGCGAACAGTACAAGCTGCCGCGCAGCGAATTCCGCGCCATGCTGCACTTCTGCGAAAACCCGGGCAAGATCCAGTCGCGCGGCGAACTGCTGAAGAAAATGACCGGCCGCGAGCTGAAGCCGCATGACCGCACCGTGGACGTCACTATCCGTCGCATTCGCAAACACTTCGAATCGACGCCGGATACGCCGGAAATCATCGCCACCATTCACGGCGAAGGCTACCGCTTCTGCGGCGATCTGGAAGAGTAATTCCGGCCTGCCGTCATGAAAACGGGGTTCAGCATGCTGAACCCCGTTTTTTTATTTCGTCTCAGCCCATGGCATGATCGGCACCGCGCTCAACGCGTTCTTCGGCGAACCGTCGATCACCTTGTCGGAGTAGCTCAGGTAAATCAACGAATTGCGCTTGGCGTCATAGAAGCGAACCACCTGCAACTTCTTGAACACCAGCGAGGTGCGTTTCTGGAACACCACATCGCCTTCCGCCTTGCCGTTTTTGATCTTGTCGCTCAGCTCGATAGGCCCCACCTGCTGGCAGGAAATGGCCGCGTCGGCGGTGTCTTCCGCCAGCCCCAAGCCGCCTTTGATGCCGCCGGTTTTGGCGCGGCTGATATAACAAGTTACATTTTTAACATCCGGATCGTCGAACGCTTCCACTACGATTTTGTGGTCCGGCCCCAACAATTTAAACACCGTATCAACGGAGCCCACCTGCTCCGCCTGCGCGCTGCCAACGGTTGCGCAAACCAAACCGAATAAAAATATCCAGCTTTTTTTCATTTACTTAACTCCGGTATAACCTTGCCGCAAAAATAGGTTCGGCGGTCGCCATTATTTATGTCTAAGCTCACGGAATCGGTTTTTTACGGGTCCGCACCGTCCGTTTTAGCACAGAGCGTGACAAAAATCTTTGAGAGTCGCGGAGTAAAAAAATTGCTATGATGCGGCGTCGTTATTTCTTTGCGCCCACTACGGTGTACCCCAATCCAACTCTGGCGCGGCATGCGCAGCAGAGGCAAAGAGTGCAACGCATAATGGCTCATGGATCGGTCTGATAGCGCAGCACCAGCGTGACGAATCAACAGTTCGGGTTCCTACCCCCAAGCTTTACGAGGAAGATCTATGGATCAAGCCGGTATCATTCGTGATCTGCTTAGCTGGCTGGAAAGCCATTTGGACCAACCCTTGTCGCTGGATAACGTGGCGGCCAAGGCAGGCTACTCCAAATGGCATCTGCAACGGATGTTCAAAGATATTACCGGTAACGCCATCGGTGCTTACATCCGGGCAAGGAGGCTGTCCAAAGCCGCCGTCGCGCTGCGTTTGACCAGCCGGCCGATTTTGGATATCGCCCTGCAATATCGCTTCGACTCGCAGCAGACCTTCACCCGCGCCTTCAAAAAACAGTTTGCGCAAACGCCGGCGCTGTACCGCCGCGCCGAAGACTGGAATGCATTCGGCATCTGTCCGCCGATCCGTCTGGGAGCCTTCACCTTGCCGCAGCCGGAATTCGTCTCGCTGCCGGACAAGCAGCTGGTCGGCCTGACCCAAAGCTACTCCTGTACGCTGGAACAGATCACCACCGTGCGCACCGAACTGCGCTCACAGTTCTGGCGTCAGTTCCTCGGTGACGTCGAAACCCTGCCGCCGGTGCTGTACGGGCTGCACCACTCGCGACCGAGCCAGGAGAAGGACGACGAACAGGAAGTGCTGTACACCACGGCGCTGGAGCCGGATCAGGTGCCTGACAAGGTACAGGAAGGCCAGCCGCTGGTGTTGCCGGGCGGTGAGTTTGCGATGTTCAGCTACGAAGGGCCCACCGAGGGACTGCAAGACTTTATTCTGACGGTCTACGGCACCTGCCTGCCGGCGCTCCAGCTGACGCGCCGCAAAGGGCACGACATCGAGCGCTTCTATCCGAAAGGCGAGCGCCGTCCGCATCAGGCACCTATCGAGATCAAGTGCGATTACCTGATCCCGATTCGGCGTTAACGCTGCAGTTCGTCCAACGCGGGCATGTCCAAATGCGTGACATCGCCCGCCGTTTCCACGATCCAGCCGGAAGCCAGCCACGGGCTCTGCTGGTGATCGACGCGCGACAGTGAGCAATTGCGCAAGCGCAGGCGGCGTTCCGCATAGGCCGGCAGCCCCAGCACCGTACTGATCAAACACCCCAACGCGATACCATGACTGACGAGCAGCGGCTTGCTGCCTTCAGGCAGCATCAGGCAACTCTCCAGCGCGGCGCGCATGCGCTCGCCCAGCTCCTCCATGGATTCGCCTTGAGGGATACGGCCGTCAGGAGTACCATCGACCATCTGTTTGCGCCACTGCTCTTCCTGCGGCGTCAAACTGTCGATCAGGCGTTCTTCCAGAACCCCCATGTGCAGCTCACGCAAACGCGGATCGCTAATCACTTCGCAGCCACAGGCGTCGGCGATGATCTGTGCGGTGCGGCGCGTGCGCCCCAGATCGCTGGTAATGATGTGCGTAATGCCTTCTTTGCTGACGCGCCTGGCGACCAGACGGGCCTGGTGTTCACCCATGGCGGTTAACGGGCTGTCGGACTGACCCTGGATGCGGCGAGCCGCGTTCCATTCCGTTTCGCCATGGCGAACGAGGTATACCTGTAACATTTTTGTTTTCCGTTATACTGCGTGAAATTTGCATTTATCCCCGGCCCGGTGGCGCTTTTGCCGCTGCCCGGCGTATCGGCCAGAAGGATATCAAACCCGTTATGTACCATGTTGTCGCTGCAACTACCAACCCGGCAAAGATCAAGGCTATTCAACTGGCCTTCGATGACGTCTTTGGCGCAGGCCAATACCGCATTGAATCCGTTGACGTCGCCAGCGGTGTCTCGCTGCAGCCGATAGGCAATCACGAAACCCGCACCGGCTCGCGTCAACGCGTCATGGAAGCGCGCCAGGTCAGGCCCGAGGCCGATTTTTGGGTCGGCGTGGAAGCCGGGATTGAAGAGAATATGACCTTCGCCTGGATGACCATCGAGAACCCGCACATCCGCGGCGAATCTCGCTCGGCGAGCCTGATGCTGCCGGAGGTCATCTTACAAGGTATTCGCGCCGGTCGCGAATTGGGCAGCGAAATGGCGGCGATCACCGGCAATGCCGAGGTGAAGCGCCAGGGCGGCGCCATCGGCGTCTTCACCGACGGCCGGCTGAGCCGCACCAGCGTTTATCACCAGGCGCTTCTGCTGGCGCTGGTGCCGTTTCACAACGCCATCTATCAGCAATAGCGCAAAACCTGCTAGGGCTCATCGTGCAGCAGCTGCTGCTCAAGCCACTGTTTCAGCTCGGGTGAAGCCGCTTTCAGGCTGTTCGATCCGCGGGTGATGGTGGCGATCCCCGCGCCCAGTTCATTTTTCAGCTCGCGCTGGCTCATCTCGCCGCGCATCAGTTCCTGGATGATTCGCACCCGGGTGCCCAGCGCGGTGCGCTCGTCCGGCGTCAGCATCAGCTGCAGCAGCGGTTGATGCAGTTCTTGCGCAAACGAATTCTGCAGCAGCGCGACGAAGCGCAGCCAATCCTCATTGCCTTGTTCTGAAAGAGCGGGGTCGTTTAACGATAATTGCGTCATGGCAGCCACCATACTATTTAACTAGTACAGCAGCATACCATAGGGCCGTCAAAATCAATAACGTCTCTGCCACTCGGCGTCGGTCAGCACCTTGGCCGGCCGGTGCGTCAGATAGCGGTAAAACGCATCATAGGCCAACACATTCTTGACGTAGCCGCGGGTTTCCGAGAACGGAATGCTTTCGATGAACGCCACCGGATCGATACGCCCCGCGCTGTTGCCCAGCCAGGTGTTCACCCGCGACGGGCCGGCGTTATAGGCGGCGCTCGACAGGATGCGGTTGCGGCCGAACTGCTGATAGACCGACTCCAGATAGCTGGTGCCGATGGTGATGTTAGTCTGTGGATCGAACAGCTGGCTCGGGCCGACGTAACCGGGAATATTGAACATCTGCACCGTATGCTGCGCGGTGCGCGGCATCACCTGCATCAGGCCGGTAGCGCCAACCGGCGACTGCGCTTTCGGATTCCAGGCGCTCTCCTGACGCGCGATCGCCATCGCGTAGCTGGTGGTGATCCCCTTGTCATCGGTGGCGCGGCGGAACTCCTGCGGCCAGGCGACCGGGAAGCGCTCCTCCAGATGATCCCACAGCTTGCCGACAATGGTCGCCTGCACGCTCAGATCGGCCCATTTTTGCTCAAAGGCGTAGCGCGCCAGCGCCTCTTGTTCCGGCCGGCTGCGGCTGGCGACGTAAGAGCCCCACTCGCTGCGGGCCAGGTTGTCCATATTCCAGTACATCAGCTCGCGCACCCGGGCGACCTCCGGCCCGTCGACCAGCGACGTGCGCGGCTTGGCCGCCACCGCCACCATCACCGGATAAGTAGCGTTCAGCTTCTGCGCCGCGACCATCGGATAGAAGCCGCGTTCGGTCATCAGGTTACGCAACATCTCCTCGCCTTCGGCGCGTTTGCCTTCGTCCATCAGTTGACTGGCGCGCCAGTAGCGCCACTCATCCTTGTTGCGCGACGCTTCCGGCAGGCGGGCTAGCCAGGTCGCGACGCCCTGCCGATCGCCGTTGCCCAACGCCATGCGCACCCGGCGCTCCAACAGCGAAGGCGAACGGCTGCGCAGAATCACCTGATCGCGCCACTGCGCCTGCTCGTAGGTAGCGTCGCTGCCCATCAGGCGCCAGGCCACCGCCTCTTCCAACCCCAGTCGTTCGTCGTCGCTCATTTTCTGCAGCCGCGCGAGCGTCGGGATCATCGCCCGTGCGTTTTCCACATCCTGCCGCGCCAGGCGTTCAAAGGCGATGCCGGTAGCGGCGCGGGTAAAGTCAGTCGGCCCCACGCTGCGGGCGAAGGCTTCCACGGTGGTCGGATCGTTTTGCAAGCGCACCAGGGCGTTGCCCATGGTCTGGTAGTCGGCCGGCAACTGGCTATAAAGGTTGCTGACCAGCGAACTGTTACCCTCTTTCAACGCCAGCTTCATGCGCGCCAGAATATCCAGCGGCGTTTGCTTGCCTGCGCCGCGCCAGACGCTGAACAGACGATCGCAGGCGCCCGGCAGCGTTTTGCCGTTCAGCCACAGTTCATCGGCGCCGCTCCAGGCCGCCTGCTGGTCGCCGGTGGCCCATTTGGCGTAGTAATAGTTGCAGCGCGCCGCCACCGGTTTGGGCGGCTGCGCGCTGAAGGCCAACAGGGTGCGCCAATCTTCGCGCCGCGCCAGCTCATTGACGAAGCGCGGCACCAGTGATTTCGCCGGCGGCAGCGTCGGGTGGCGTTTGATAAAGTCGTTCACCTCGGAGAACCCCGCCTGGCTCAGATCCTGTGTCAGCTCGCGGTATTCCAGGTAAGGATAAAGCGGGTAATCGCGCAGCGTCGGCATCAGCTGCGCCACCACGTCCATCTGATTGCCGTCCCACGCCTGCTTGATCTGCTGGTAGCGCTGACGTTGCGCATCCAGAGAATCCGCCAGCGCCGCGCCGGAAAACGCCGTCAGGCACAGCCCCATCGCCAACAGCCGTCGCTTGTCCACCTTGACCATCCTCGCTCTTTCCTCACTGATTGTGCCGCGGGAGCCGCCCAGCTCCCCGGTAACCGCCGCGCCACGGCGCCGCAGAACAAAATAAAACCGGGCGCACGGCCCGGACGCAGATATCTACCATAGACAGCGCAATCGCTCATCCATTCAATACTGTAGAAGAAGAAGTGTATCGCCATGACGCGGGCCAGGTAAAAACGTTTACTTTGGCTGACAAATCAGGCCGGCGGGATATTTCCAGCCACCGGATTTTTATTAGCTGCCCCGGCGCTTATTGGAGAAGTAAAATACTTTTTAATTATTAGTCATCGCATTATTTGATTTGTTATATGGCGCCACCGTTGCGCAAATCGCCTGACAGCGGGCTAAACACGCCAACTTTGCAGAAAAGCGGTGGCAAACCCGGGTGGGCATTTTTATACTATCAAAAATAAGTAAGATAATTCCGAGAAAACAGCACATAAAGCGCCCAACGAAGACATCTTATAATACAATCCGCGCCAATTATGGGTTAGATAGTGTTCATTAGGCAGTGCGACTGACAGCTTTCAGCAAAACGATTGTCCCTTCAAGCGGGCCGGATTTTTCCTTGTCAGGCCACGGCCTGCGGGCAGTGGATCAGGCCGGAATGGCGGGTGAAGATGGTGAATAAGACCGCGATAGCGATGCGTTGCGCAAAAAGCCCCGAACCGGGCTTCCTTGACGCACGCCTGAATATCGGCCGCCTGCTGCTGATCGTTTTGTTGGTGCTGCTGCCGTTGTCCGAGCCTGCGCACGCCGCCGCTGATCCCTATCAAAAGCGCACGCACGCCGTGACGACCGTAGTGGTAGGCATCATCAGCTACGCACGCTGGTCGCGTGAACCTAATCCGATCCGCTTGTGCGTGACCGCACCCACCCAGTATGCCGAAGGGCTGTTCGATCCGATCCTGCTGAGCGCGCCGCGTCCGATTAAAGCCGAGCGCGTGCCGTTCGATAGCCCAACGCTGAGTACCGGCTGTGATGTCATCTACTTAGGGAACATCACCGCCGCGCAGAGACAAAATTTCATGCAGCGCATTTCCGGCAACTCCATTCTCAGCATCAGCGAGAACGATAGCGAATGCTCCGCCGGCAGCGCATTTTGCCTGCAGATTGATGGGGACCAGGCCAGTTTCAAAGTCAACCTGGACGCTCTGGCGCGCAGCGGCGTGCGCGTTCACCCCAACGTGTTGCAGCTGGCACGCAAACAGGCGCCGCCGCTATGAGGCTGTTGCGTAAAAACCGCTCCGGCAATGCGCGCCCGACGCTGGGCCGAGTGCTGCAGCGGGTGCATCTTGGGCTGGCGCTGATCGCCGTCGGCACCGCCGGCATCTTTTTGACGCTGGTGGCGCTGTTTGCGCTGCGCGCCTATGCCAATCACAACCTGCACCTGATCGCGCGCTCCATCAGCTATACCGTCGAGGCCGCCGTGGTGTTTGAAGACCGCACCGCCGCGCGCGAGGCGCTGATGCTGATATCCTCCAACGAAGAGGTATCGGACGCGCGGATCCTCGACAACAACGGCAAGATGCTGGCCAACTGGCGCCATCCTACCGATGGGCCGCTGCACGGCCTGGAGCAGATCGTCGCGCACTGGGCGCTGCCCGAACCGGTCATTCTGCCTATCACCCACGAGGGCAAGCAGGTCGGCCAGGTCTGGCTGAGCGGCAACGGCGGCAGCCTGCTGCGTTTCCTGTTACGCGGCATGGTCGGCATGATCGCCTGCCTGGTGCTCAGCACCCTGTGCGCCCTGGTGCTGTCGCGCCGCATGCTGGTCGGCATCGTCAGTTCGCTGGACGACATCGCCAACGTGGCGCATGCGGTGCGCCGCGATCGCACCTTCGGCCTGCGGGTGCCGTCGGCGCCTATCGCCGAGCTGCATGAGCTCAGCAACGATTTCAACGGCTTGCTCGACGAGCTGGAGGCCTGGCAGGCCCATCTGAAGCAAGAGAACGACTCGCTGGCTCACCGGGCGACGCACGACAGCCTGACCGGCTTGCCGAACCGCGCCTTCTTCGAAGGGCGGCTAAGCCGCGCGCTGGGCGATATCGAACCGCCGGCGAAATTGGCGGTGCTGTTTATCGACGGCGATCGCTTCAAGGAGGTGAACGACAGTTACGGCCACGCCGCAGGCGATGCGGTGCTGACCACCATTGCCGGGCGCATTCGCGCGCAGCTGCGCGAGACCGATCTGGTCGCCCGCCTGGGAGGGGACGAATTCGCCGTGCTGCTGGCGCCGGTACACAGCACGGAAGATGTCTTGCAGATCGCTGACAACATCATCGACTGCATGACGCAACCGGTCATTCTGCCGAACGACGAGGCGGTCATCACCTCTCTGAGTATCGGTATTGCGCTGTACCCTGATCACGCATCGACGCCTCAGGGTCTTTTGCACGAAGCTGACGATGCGATGTATCAGGCAAAGCATCGTTATCACGGAGGCTGGCGGCTGGCTATACATAAATAAGAGCCCCGGCTATAACACTTGAACTAGGGATTTTGACTATGATACAGCAACTTTTTAAAGGCCGTTTTTCACTGCTGACGATGATGTTCGTCGCTCTGCTGGCGCTCGCCGGCTGCCAGAGCAAACCGCAGGGCCTGACACCCGAGCAGGTCGCGCTGTTGCAATCGCAGGGCTTCAAACTGACCGATAACGGCTGGGAGTTCGGCCTGTCGGATAAGGTGCTGTTCGGCAACAACATCGGTAAACTGAACCCGGAAAGCACCGAGACGGTACAGAAGATGGGCCGTGCGCTGCTGAGCGTCGGCATCACCAAGTTCCGCCTGGACGGCCATACCGACAACTACGGTGAAGACAGCTATAACGATCAGCTCTCCCTGCGCCGCGCCGATGCGGTGGCCGATCTGCTGGCCAGCGTCGGCATTCCACGCGCCAATATCGAAACCCGCGGCATGGGCAAGCGCGATCCCGTTGCCGATAACCGCACCTCCAGCGGCCGTGCGGAAAACCGCCGCGTCGCGATCGTCGTCACGCCATAAGCCACCAATATGCGCCTTTATCGGCGCATAAACGGTTATACTTAGCGATCGCTGAGCGATGTCTGGGATCCGAGATCGAAACGGGCTACACTCATGCCGCCAGACATCCTATAAATACTGATATAGAGAGGCTTAGAGCAACGTGGCTCAATACGTCTATACCATGCACCGCGTCGGCAAGGTGGTACCGCCGAAGCGTCATATTTTGAAAAACATCTCCCTGAGCTTCTTCCCTGGGGCCAAAATCGGCGTGCTGGGCCTGAACGGCGCCGGTAAGTCCACCCTGCTGCGCATCATGGCCGGCATCGATACCGATATCGAAGGGGAAGCGCGCCCGCAGCCGGGCATCAAGATCGGTTACCTGCCGCAGGAGCCGCAGCTTAACCTCGAACACACCGTGCGTGAGTCGGTGGAAGAAGCGCTGGCGGAAGTGGTCGGCGCGCTGAAGCGCCTGGACGAAGTGTACGCGCTGTACGCGGAAGAAGGCGCAGACTTCGACAAGCTGGCCGCCGAACAGGGCCGCCTGGAAGAGATCATTCAGGCGCACGACGGTCACAACCTCAACGCCCAGCTGGAACGCGCCGCCGATGCGCTGCGCCTGCCGGACTGGGACGCCAAAATCGCCCACCTGTCCGGCGGTGAACGCCGCCGCGTGGCGCTGTGCCGCCTGCTGCTGGAAAAGCCGGACATGCTGCTGCTGGACGAACCGACCAACCACCTGGACGCCGAGTCCGTGGCCTGGCTGGAACGCTTCCTGCACGACTTCGAAGGCACCGTGGTAGCGATCACCCACGACCGTTACTTCCTGGATAACGTGGCCGGCTGGATCCTCGAACTTGACCGCGGTGAAGGCATTCCATGGGAAGGCAACTACTCCTCCTGGCTGGAGCAGAAAGACGCGCGTCTGGCACAGGAAGCGTCCGCCGAAGCCGCTCGTCGCAAGTCGATCGAGAAAGAGCTGGAGTGGGTGCGTCAGGGCGCCAAAGGCCGTCAGTCCAAAGGTAAGGCCCGCCTGGCCCGCTTTGAAGAGCTGAACAACACCGAATACCAGAAACGTAACGAAACCAACGAGCTGTTCATTCCGCCTGGCGCACGCCTGGGCGATAAAGTGGTCGAAGTCAGCAACCTGCGTAAGTCCTATGGCGACCGCCTGTTGATCGACGACCTGTCGTTCTCGGTGCCGAAAGGCGCGATCGTCGGCATCATCGGCCCGAACGGCGCGGGTAAATCCACGCTGTTCCGCATGATGTCCGGCCAGGAGCAGCCTGATTCCGGCAGCATTGTGCTGGGCGATACCGTCAAGCTGGCGTCCGTCGATCAGTTCCGCGACAACATGGACGGTTCGAAAACCGTGTGGGAAGAAGTCTCCGGCGGGCAGGACATCATGCGCATCGGCAACACCGAGATGCCAAGCCGCGCCTATGTCGGCCGCTTCAACTTCAAGGGCGTCGATCAGGGCAAACGCGTGGGCGAGCTGTCCGGCGGTGAGCGTGGCCGTCTGCATCTGGCCAAGCTGCTGCAGGTTGGCGGCAACGTACTGCTGCTCGATGAACCGACCAACGACCTGGATATCGAAACCCTGCGCGCGCTGGAAAACGCCCTGCTGGAATTCCCTGGCTGCGCCATGGTGATCTCGCACGACCGTTGGTTCCTCGACCGTATCGCCACCCACATCCTGGACTACCAGGACGAGGGCAAGGTGGAATTCTTCGAAGGCAACTTCACCGAGTACGAAGAGTACAAGAAGCGTACGCTGGGCGCCGATGCGCTCGAGCCGCACCGCATCAAGTACAAGAAGATCGCCAAGTAATACGAAAGGCGCCGCATGCGGCGCCTTTTTTTACTCCCGCGCCAGCTCGCGCGCGTAGTCGTCGAACGCCGGATGCTGCAGCACCACATCGATGAAGCAGGCCAACGCCGCGGAATTCAGCTTGCGGCTCGGGTAGACCAGATATAGCTCATTCCCTTCTGCGCGCCACGCCGGCAGCACCTCCACCAACAGTTTCTGCGCCACCACCTCGCGGCTGAGAAACGCCGGCAGCAGCGTGATCCCCGCGCCGGCGATGGCGCATTCGCGCGCATACAGCAGGTTGTCGGTGGTGTGCGCCAGCGGCAGCTGCCAACGGTAGTAGTCATCGCCGCAGCGCAGGTTCCAGGCCGTCCAGGCGCGGTGGGCGATACAGCGATGCTGCTGCAGCTGCTGCGGATGTTCGATCGGCGGGTGCTGCGCCAAATAGGACGGTGCGGCCAACAGATAGCGCGGCGCATACCCGAGACGGCGGCCGATCAGCGAAGAATCCTGCGGCTTGCCGGTGCGCAGCGCGGCGTCGAAACCTTCCTGCACCAGATCCACCATCGCGTCAGACACCGACACCTCCAGCGAAACGTCCGGGTACTGGCGCTGAAAATCCGCTGCCAGCCGCGCCACCAGGGTCGCCCCCAGCCCGGCGGGCGTCGAGATGCGCAGGCGGCCGCTCGGGTTATCGCGCAGCCGCTGCAATGCCAGATCGGCACGTTCGGCAGCAGACATCATGACCTGACAATGTTCCAGATAACGCTCACCGGCGAAGGTCAGGTTCAGCTGGCGCGTGGTGCGATTGAGCAGCCGTAGCCCCAGCGTCTGCTCGAGCTGGCTGATGCGCTGGCTGACGCTGGATTTCGGCAACCCAACGCGCTGCGCGGCGGCGGTAAAACTGCCGCACTCCGCCACCAGCGCGAACAACGCCATGTCCTGCAGTTGTTTGAATTCCATTGTTCACCTTAAACGAACACTCCGTTAGATATTGTCCATCTTATCACCCCACTGTCGCGGGTCTACACTGGGGGCATCATTTGAAAGGAGTACAATCATGTCGATAAAAGCCATTGCCGTAGACCCGCAGAACCCCGCCGATTTCATCGAAATCTCACCGGAGATGCCGGTGCCCGGCCAGTACGATCTGCTGGTGGAAGTGAAAGCGGCGTCGGTCAACCCGGTGGACACCAAAGTGCACGCCGGTCTGCAGAAAAACGGCCTGCAGCAGCCGCGCATTCTCGGCTGGGACGCCAGCGGCGTCGTGGTGGACGTGGGCAACGGCGTCAGCGGCTTCAAGCCCGGCGATGAAGTGTGGTACGCCGGCGACATCACCCGCCCCGGCAGCAACAGCAGTCACCAACTGATCGACTCACGCATCGCCGCGCACAAGCCGCGCAGCCTGAACTGGGCCGAGTCCGCCGCCATGCCGCTCACCGCCCTCACCGCCTGGGAGGCGCTGTTCGAACACCTGAACATTCAGGACGCGCCGGAGCACAAGACGCTGCTGATCATCGGCGGCGCCGGCGGGGTCGGTTCGCTGGCCATTCCGCTGGCCGCGCTGCGCAGCAAGGTGAAAGTGATCGCCACCGCATCAAGACCGGAATCCGCCGCCTGGTGCCGTGAGCGCGGCGCCGATCTGGTGGTGGACTACCGCGATCTGAAGGGCAACCTGGCGCAGCAGGGCATCGAGCAGGTGGATTACATCCTGTGTCTGAACGATACCGACGGCCACTGGCCGGCGATGGCCGAACTGATCGCGCCGCTCGGCCATATCTGCACCATCGTCGAAAACGCGCAGCCGCTGGACCAAAACGCGCTGAAGCTGAAAAGCGCCGCGCTGCACTGGGAATTCATGTTCACCCGCAGCATGTTCACCACCCCGGACATCGCGCAGCAGGGCAAGATCCTGCAGCAGGTGGCGCAGCTGCTGGACGAGGGCAAGCTGAGCACCACACTGAGCGAAACCCTGCACGGGCTGTCGGTAGACACGCTGACCGCCGCGCATCAACAGCTGCTCGGCGGCCATATGCAAGGCAAGCTGGTTATCGCTTACTGAGCCTGAATCGCGGCGGCGCAGCGCGCCGCCGTTACTGCGGACGAACGAAACCGACGCACAGCGTCTGCTCGTCGCTATGCGGATCGGCGCGGAACGTCAGCGTCTGCTGCCAATCGAGGCGCATCTTCGGCCAGTGGGCCAACTCGCCGCCGAAGTCGCTGCGCGCGCAGTCCTCACCCAACCGCCCGAACAGGGCAACGCCGTGCTGCGCAATCTGCGGATAGCTGATGTTGACGTTGTAGATATTCGGCCGCGTATGATTGGACCAACGCGTAATGGTTCGCGGCCGGGAACCGGCGTACACCGTCATCCACTGCGACAGGTATTCGCCGCCGACGTAGCGCAGTTCAACGCCATACCGCTCCTGCCACTGCCGCTCCACCTCGGCGCTGAACGCCTTGATACCCACCATTTTCTGACCGGCGTTGCGCACGTTGCCCAGCATCACCGCGGCATACCCCAGGTAGACCGCCAGCGCCGCGCACATCAGACCAATGGTCGCCGCGCGCAGCGAACGCACCGGCGGCTGGCGCACGCAACCGACCAACAGCGCAGGCGCCAGCATGAAGAACGGCTGCAGCCATTCGGTCAGCCGGCCGCCGACGTTGAAAGAGAACCAGAAGGTAATGATGCCGAGCGGCAACAGGTAGACCCACAGCAACACCCGCATCGGCAACGCCGATGGCCAGGCCAGCACCGCCCCGCTGCGCCGCAGGATCCCCCACAGCACCAGCGACGGATAGAACACCAGCAGCAGCGACTGCAGCATGTCGAGATTGAGCTGCATCTTGATCTGCGAATCCACCCACTTGAAGGCGGCGAAATCGTGGTTCCACAACCAGAACACGTTCGGCAACACCAGCGCCAACCAGATCGCCACCGCCAGATAGAACTGCGGCTGGCGATAACAGCGGCGGATCTGCGGTACGAACAGCGTCGACAGCGCGGCGAAATAGACGAAGGCGAAGGTCGAGTACTTCGCCATCATCGCCAAACCGGCCGTCAGCGCGAAGGCCGGCCACCAGTTGGCCGAACGCGATATAGCCAGGTGGAAAAACAGCGCCATCCACGGCCACAGCATCACCAACAGGTAATTGTCGTTGTAGGGAATGATGTCGAAATTGATGATGCCGGACAGGTTGAGCGTCAACAGCGCCATCCAGGCCAGCGAGGTGCTGCCGCTCAGCCGGCGCGCCAACAGCCAGACGCCCAACATGCCGATGGCGATGGCGATGAAGTGCCCGCCATACCAGTACAGGTTCAGCGGCAGCCACGAGAACCCGATCGCCGGCTGCATCGCCGCCCCGACCAGCCACGGGTTTTTCGGTGAGCCCCATTCGCCGTTGAGGCCCCAGTTGAGCGCCTCGACGGCGTCGTAAGGCAGGGTAGGATCGAGATGAACAGTCAGCAGCGTCCAGGCTGCGGCATAGCAGACCAACCAAAGAGCGAGCAAGCGATAAGACATGTCTTCTTCTAAGCGTTATTGTAAAGAAAAGCTTAACGTAGTCGCTGTCGAATGAACCATGTTTAAACAAGCCGTTAAATGTGCGCCCGGGCGGCCGTTTCTGCCGCGCGATCGCACATTACGCTAATTTTGCTCAGCCTGCGGCGTGATGCTGGGCGGGCGCGTTCACCAACCGGCCGGCGTCCGCCGCCAGCAGCTGTTGCACCAGCTCGACGCAGCGCAGGAAGCGCTCTTCGTAATCGCTGGACTCAACGTGCACATACTCGATGTTGTTGGCGCGCAGCATCTCCTCCAGCAGGCGCTGAAACGCCAGCCGATCGGCGGTACTGCCCAGGCTGCGCAGGCCGTCCGCCACCCACGGCGTGTTGTTTTCCAGCAGGATCACCAGATCGAAACGGTATTCGTCGATCAGCGCCTGCACGAAGGGGTGTTCACGCCCCTCGTACTTTTTGCAAAACGCCTGGGTGGTGACGAAATCGGTATCGATAAATGCCACCTTGTTGGCGTACTTGACCGCGAAATCCACGTATTGCGCCTGCCCGAGGGCAATTTTGTCGTAGTCGGAGTACTGCAGCGCCATCTCGTCGCCGCCCAGGTGCGAGAACACGTAATCGCGGCCATATTCCCAGGCGCTGGTGGTGTTGAAGATGTTGGCCAGCTTGTTGACCAGCGTCGATTTGCCGCTCGACTCGCCGCCGAGGATCGCCACGGTGCGCACGAAGAACGGCTTCACCTCGGTCGGGATGTAATCCCAGTAGCGGAACGGATCCTGGCGGATCTGATTGCCGCTGATGTTCATGAACGAACGCTCGGGGTCGACCAGAATGGTTTCGATGCCCAGATGCTCGCGGTAACGCGGCGCATCCTGCGCTTCGCTGGAATAGATAAAGCTCGGCACGATGCCTTTCTGTTCCATAAAGGCCTTCATGCCGTCGCTCCACACGTTCCAGCCGTGCGGGTAGGGCTCGATGCCCTGCTCGTCGAACGAGTGGATATGGATGTTTTTCTGGTACTTGAAGGTCTGCAGCAGCCAGCGCAGGCGATCGCTGACCGTCGGCTGTTGCGACATCGAACTGTTCTCGAACAGTTCGCGGTCGCGCGGCTCGTCGTGGCACAAAATGACGTGCAGCTCATCCACCTGGCTGCAGGCGCGCTGGATCAGGTAGATGTGGCCGGTGTGCAGCGGGTAAAATTTACCAAACACCACGCCGACTTTAACCTCTTTACGCGGGAACTCCAGCCCGAGAAAACGGTGCAGCGCTTCGAGCTTTTGCGCGCTCGGGCTTTTGATCTTGTCGTTCAACAGCTGGCTCAGATAGCCCTTGGTCATGCCGCTGGCATCCGCCACCTGCTGCAACGTGCAGCCCTTTTGCTTGATGGACGTCTTCAGGTAATCAAATTGCGGCATGGCCACCTCCGTTTAGTATGCTAAACAAAATAGTATATCTTGCTCGCCGTCGGCGACATTAATAAAACTCTTCCAGCACGTCCAGCGCGTCCGCCAGCTTCTTGACCCCGAACACCTGCATGTTGGCCGGCGGCTTCTTCGGCATATTGCCGTGCGGCACGATGGCGCGCTTGAAGCCGTGCTTGGCCGCTTCGGCGATCCGCTCCTGGCCGCTCGGCACCGGGCGAATTTCCCCCGCCAGCCCCACTTCGCCGAACACCACCAGATCGTTCGGCAGCGGCCGATCGCGCAGGCTCGAGACCAGCGACATCAGCAACGCCAGATCGGCGCTGGTCTCACTGACTTTCACCCCGCCGACCACGTTGACGAACACGTCCTGATCCGACATCTGCAGCCCGCCGTGCCGGTGCAGCACCGCCAGCAGGATCGCCAACCGGTTCTGCTCCAGGCCCACCGCCACGCGGCGCGGGTTGGACATCATCGAGTGATCCACCAGCGCCTGGATCTCCACCAGCAGCGGCCGGGTGCCTTCCCACACCACCATCACCGAGCTGCCGGAGGTGACTTCATCGCCGCGGCTGAGGAAGATCGCCGACGGGTTGCTGACTTCGCGCAGCCCCTGTTCGGTCATGGCGAACACCCCCAGCTCGTTGACCGCGCCGAAGCGGTTCTTGTGGCTGCGCAGGGTACGGAAGCGGGAATCGGCGTCGCCGTCCAGCAGCACCGAACAGTCGATACAGTGTTCCAGCACTTTTGGCCCGGCCAGCGAGCCGTCTTTGGTGACGTGGCCGACCATCAAGATCGCCACGCCGCGCGTCTTGGCGAAGCGCGTCAGGTAGGCGGCGGTTTCCCGCACCTGCGCCACGCTGCCCGGCGAAGACTGAATGTCCGCCATGTGCATCACCTGAATCGAGTCGATCACCATCAGCTTCGGCTGTTCCTGCTCAGCGATCAGGCAGATCTGCTCGATGCTGGTTTCCGACAGCATGTTCAGGCCGCCGGTCGGCAGCCCCAGACGGTGAGCGCGCATCGCCACCTGCTGCAGCGACTCCTCACCGGTGACGTACAGGGTTTTCATCTGTTCGGACAGTTTGCACAGCACCTGCAGCAACAGGGTGCTCTTGCCGGCGCCGGGGTTGCCGCCGATCAGAATCGCGCTGCCGGGCACCACGCCGCCGCCCAGCACGCGGTCGAACTCGAGAAAGCCGGTGGTGAAGCGCGGCAGCGCCTCCAGGCTGATTTCCGACAGCTTCTGCACCTTGCTGACGCCGGCGTCTCCGGCATAGCCGCTGAGGCGATCGTTGCGCGCCGCTGCGGGCGACGCGGCCAAACGCACTTCCGTGATGGTGTTCCAGGCATGACAGGCGCTGCACTGCCCCTGCCAACGCGGATAGTCCGCCCCGCACTCATTGCACACAAATGCCCGTTTTGCCGCTTTTGCCACGTCTTACCTCAATCTTTCGTTATCGCACTTCGTGTTTCAGGCTGCCGGTGAGAATACACAGCACGCCCATCAGATCCGCATGCCGGATCGATACCTGCGCTTTTTCATACACTTTCGGCTTGGCGTGGTAGGCGATGCCCAGCCCCGCCGCCTGCATCATTTTCAAGTCGTTGGCGCCGTCGCCGATGGCCACGGTTTGCGCCAGCGGGATCTCCAGCTTCTCCGCCAGCCGCAGCAGCGTGTCGGCTTTGAACTGCGCGTCCACCACCGGCCCCAGCACTTCGCCGGTCAGCTTGCCGTCGCGGATCTCCAGCTCATTGGCCGCCGCCGCCACCAGCCGCAGCCGGTTGCGCAGGTATTCGGCGTAGTAGGTGAAGCCGCCGGAGGCGATCGCCACATGCCAGCCCATCGCCTGCAGCTTGCCCACCAGGCTGGTCAGCCCCGGCATCAACGGCAGCTCGTCGCGCACCTGCTTGAGGATGTTGGCATCGGCCCCTTTCAGCGTGCCGACGCGCTGGCGCAGGCTGGCGGTAAAGTCCAGCTCGCCGCGCATCGCGCGTTCGGTGACTTCCGCCACCTGTTCGCCGACGCCCGCCAATTTGGCGATCTCGTCGATGCATTCGATCTCGATCGCCGTCGAATCCATGTCCATCACCAGCAGCCCCGGCGTGCGCAGGTGCGGGATCTTGCCGAGCGGCGCCACGTCCAGCCCGCTCTCCGCCGCCAACAGCTTGGCGCGCGGCGTCAAGGTGCCCGCCAGCCGCACCACCTGATAGTCGTCCACGCCCCAGGCGGTGACGATCACCATCGCCGCGCCCAGCTTGCGTTGGAATTGGGTAATGCGCGCCTTGTCCAGCTTCCTGCCGTATAACAGCCACCCGGTATTGCCCGCCCGGTAGTCCAGCGGCATCACTTCGTCGCCGCTGAGCGAAAGGGGAAGACCCGGCCATTGAGAGATCTCCGCCGGAAGATCGCAATAGGTCAGACTGTTTGACATCATTGACTCCTGAATGGACAAAAACGCTGCATGATAAAACGACGCATCAAGCTATCCTATCGCCAGCGGTTCTGGCAACATAAAGTGTCCCCGATGCCCAAGGAACCTGCATGGCTCGCGCTAAACTGAAATTTCGCCTGCACCGCACCGCTATTATCCTGATTTGCCTGGCTTTGCTGGTGCTGCTGATGCAGGGCGCCTCTTATTTTAGTCTGAGTCACCAAATGGCGCGATCCGAGCAGGTGGAAGAGCTGGCGCAGACGCTGACCAAACAGGTCGCCTACAGCCTGGCGCCGCTGCTGGACGACGACGGCAACAACCCGCGCATCGACGCCATCCTCAAGCAGCTCACCGATCACAGCCGCATTCTCGACGTCAGCGTGTATCAGTTGGACGGCACGCTGGTCTCCCACGCCGGGGAGCAGATAAGTATACGCGATCGCCTGTCGCTCGACGGCAAACGCGCCGGCAGCTACTTCAACCACCAATTGGTCGAATCCATTCAGGGCAAAGACGGCCCGATCGGCTTTATCCGCATCACCCTCGACACCCACGTGCTGGCGACCGAATCCAAACAGGTGGACAACACCACCAACCTGCTGCGCCTGATGATCCTGCTGGCGCTGGCGATCGGCATCATTCTGGCGCGCACCCTGCTGCAGCACCGCCGCAGCCGCTGGCAGCAGTCGCCGTACCTGTTGACCGCCAACACGCCACTGGAAGAAGGCAATACGGTGGAAGACGACGAAGAGGATGCGCCGGAGACAAAGCAGGAAGCGCCGAAGAAGGAGTAACTCAGGCCAGGCGTTGAATGCGTCCGTGCCGTTTTCTTGTCCTTTCGGTGAATAGATTGTCCGTAACAACGGGATCCACATCCAATTGAAAGGTAAAGCGTTAGCAAAAAACGGCCATGCGGAGTGAATAGATTGACGGGCGGGCGCCATGACGGCGCCCGCCGCGTTATTACGCTTTGTCGCCCAGCAGCACGGATTCCAGCGCGATAACGATCATTTCGTTAAAGGTGGTCTGGCGTTCCGCCGCCGTGGTCGCTTCGTGACGCAGGATGTGGTCGGACACGGTGCAGATGGTCAGCGCCTTACAGCCGAACTCTTCGTACAGCTCCGCCGCCACGCCGTAGATGCCGGCCGCTTCCATTTCCACGCCCAGGATGCCGTACTTCTTCATCACCTGGAACATATCCGGATCCGGGGTGTAGAACAGATCGGCGGAGAAGATGTTGCCCACGCGCGCCGGGATGCCCTGCGCCGCCGCCGCGTCGACCGCGTTGCGCACCATGTCGAAGTCGGCGATCGCCGCGTAGTCGTTGTCCTTGAAGCGCAGACGGTTCACCTTAGAGTCGGTGCACGCGCCCATGCCGATCACCACGTCGCGCAGTTTGATATCGTCACGCACCGCGCCGCAGGAACCCACGCGAATGATCTTCTTCACGCCGAATTCGGCGATCAGCTCGCGCGCGTAGATGGAGCAGGACGGAATGCCCATGCCGTGGCCCATTACGGAGATGCGGCGGCCTTTGTAGGTGCCGGTGAAGCCCAACATGCCGCGCACGTTGTTCACTTCCACCGCGCCTTCCAGGAAGGTTTCGGCGATGTATTTTGCGCGCAGCGGATCGCCCGGCATCAGTACTACGTCAGCGAAATCACCCATCTCAGCATTAATGTGCGGCGTAGCCATAATTCTCTTCCTTTAAATCGTATTAAATAGCGTTAAACGTATAAGCCGTGGTATGTCAGGCGGCGGCCAACTGCGCCACCGCCTTAAACTCACGAATTAAAACAGGGTTTTACCGTAATCCATCGGCGACAGGCCAAAATAATTGGCGACGGTCTGGCCGATGTCGGCGAAGGTCTCGCGGTGGCCCAGCGAGCCCGGTTTCACTTTCGGGCCGTAGACCAGCACCGGGATGTGCTCACGGGTGTGGTCGGTGCCCGGCCAGGTCGGATCGCAGCCGTGGTCGGCGGTGAAGATGATGATGTCTTCGTCTTTCACCAGCTTCAGCAGCTCCGGCAGGCGGCGGTCGAACAGCTCCAGCGCGGCGGCGTAGCCCGCCACGTCGCGGCGATGGCCGTAAGAGGAGTCGAAGTCCACGAAGTTGGTGAACACGATGGTGTTGTCGCCGGCCTTTTCCATTTCAATCAGGGTCGCGTCGAACAGCGCGTCGATGCCGGTCGCTTTCACCTTCTTGGTGATGCCGACGTTGGCATAGATGTCGGCGATTTTACCGATCGACACCACTTCGCCGCCCTTCTCGTCCACCAGCTTTTTCAGCACGGTCGGCGCCGGCGGCTCTACCGCCAGATCGTGGCGGTTGCCGGTGCGCTGGAAGTGGCCCGGCTTGTCGCCGACGAACGGACGCGCGATCACGCGGCCGATGTTGTAACCGCCTTCGGTTAGCTCTTCACGCGCGATTTCGCACAGCTCGTATAGGCGATCCAGGCCGAAGGTTTCTTCATGGCAGGCGATCTGGAACACCGAGTCGGCGGAGGTGTAAAAAATCGGCTTGCCGGTTTTCATGTGCTCTTCGCCCAGTTGATCGAGGATCACGGTGCCGGATGAGTGACAGTTGCCCAGGTAGCCCGGCAGGTTGGCGCGCTCCACCAGCTTATCCAGCAGCGCCTGCGGGAAGCTGTTGTGCTCGTCCTTGAAGTAGCCCCAGTCGAACAGTACCGGCACGCCGGCGATTTCCCAGTGGCCCGACGGCGTGTCTTTACCGGAAGAGAGCTCGCTGGCGTATGCGTAAGCGCCGATGATGTCGGCATTGCGATCCAGCCCCTGCGGGAAGTTGCCGGTGGACTCTTCCGCCGCTTTGCCGAGCCCCAGGCGGCTCAGGTTAGGCAGCGTCAGCGGACCCTGGCGGCCCACGTTGGCTTCACCGCGCGCGCAAACCTCGGCGATGTGGCCCAGAGTGTCGGAACCCCGGTCGCCAAAACGATCGGCGTCTTCGCTGGCGCCGATGCCGAAGGAGTCCAATACCATAATAAATGTGCGTTTCATCTGTGCTCTCCTGCGTGTTCTCACGCTTTGGACGGCCGCGAAAAAGCCGCGGCCGTTCCTGATTCTTGGGTTATTCCGTGACGCGCTTATACACTACCGGCGTCGCTTCCGGCGCCTTGTCACTCAGCGTCATTGCGCTACGCACCGCATCGGCCGCCTGCTGCCAGCTCTCTTCATCGTTGGCGTGGATCATCGCCAGCGGCTGCTGGGCATCCACCTTATCACCCAGGCGCGCCACCTCGGTCAGACCGACGCTGTAATCGATGGCGTCGCTCGCCCGACGGCGGCCGCCGCCCAGCGAAACCACCGCCATGCCCAGCGCGCGGGTATCCATGGCGCTGATGATGCCCGGATTTTCAGCATACACCGGCTTGCTCAGCGTTGCCGCCGGCAGATAGCTATCATAACGTTCGACGAAGTCTATCGGCCCTTGCTGCGCCGCCACCATGCGGCCAAACACTTCCGCCGCCTTGCCGTTGTCCAGCACCGCCTGCAGTTTGGCACGCGCATCGGCCTCGTCATTCGCCAGGCCGCCGGACAGCAGCATCTCCACGCACAGCGCCAGCGTCACTTCCAGCAGGCGCGGGTTGCGGTATTCACCGGTCAGGAAACGCACCGCTTCGCGCACTTCCACCGCATTGCCGGCGCTGGAGGCCAGCACCTGGTTCATGTCGGTCAGCAGCGCAGTGGTCTTGCAGCCCGCGCCGTTGGCCACGCCGACGATCGCCTGCGCCAAATCTTGCGACAGGGCATAGGTCGGCATAAAGGCGCCGGAACCGACCTTCACGTCCATCACCAGCGCATCCAGCCCTTCCGCCAGTTTCTTGGCCAGAATGGAGGCAGTGATCAGCGGGATAGAATCCACGGTGGCGGTGATGTCGCGGGTGGCGTAAAAACGTTTGTCCGCCGGCGCCAGCGAGCTGGTCTGGCCGATGATCGCCACGCCGACGTCCTGAATAATTTTGCGGAAGGCGTTATCGTCCGGGAAAATATTGAAGCCCGGAATGGCTTCCAGCTTGTCCAGCGTGCCGCCGGTATGCCCCAGGCCGCGGCCGGAGATCATCGGCACATAGCCGCCGCAGGCCGCCACCATCGGGCCGAGCATCAGCGAGGTCACGTCGCCCACGCCGCCGGTCGAGTGCTTGTCGACGATCGGGCCGTTCAGCGCCAGACTCTTCCAGTCCAGCACGGTGCCGGAATCGCGCATCGCCATGGTGAGCGCCACGCGCTCCGGCATGCTCATGTCATGGAAATAAATGGTCATCGCCAGCGCGGCGATCTGCCCTTCCGACACCACATTGTCGCGAATACCGTTGATGAAAAAGCGGATTTCCGCTTCGCTTAACGGCTGGCCGTCGCGTTTCTTACGAATAATTTCTTGAGCCAGGAACAAGGCATCCCCCTGTGTCGCTGAGAGTCGGTGCAGACGGGCGCGCCTGGCGCCCGCCAACGAAATCGATCAGTAGCCGCCGCCGGCGGTCTGGGTCCGGTGGCCCAGCGTGGTCAGCAAGCTGGCCAGCAGGCTGGAAGCGCCAAAGCGGAAATGCCGCGCATCGGCCCACCCCTCGCCCAGAATACGATCGGCAAGTTGCAGATAATGCAGCGCGTCTTCCGCGGTGCGCACGCCGCCGGCCGGCTTGAAGCCCACCGTCTTCGCCACGCCCAGATCGCGGATCACCGACATCATCAGCTCGGCGCTCTCCAGGGTGGCGTTGACCGGCACCTTGCCGGTGGAGGTCTTGATAAAGTCAGCCCCGGCCTTGATGGCGATCTCGGACGCCTTGCGGATCAAATCGGCCTGTTTCAGCTCACCGGTTTCGATGATCACTTTCAGCAGCACGTTAGCCGCCTGGCAAGCCTGCTTGCACTGTTTCACCAGCTCGAAGCCGACCTGTTCGTTGCCGGCGATCAGCGCACGGTATGGGAACACCACGTCCACTTCATCCGCGCCATAGGCGATCGCCGCGCGGGTTTCCGCCAGCGCGATGTCGATATCGTCATTGCCATGCGGGAAGTTGGTCACGGTGGCGATGCGGATGTCCGGCGTGCCTTGCTCGCGCAGCGCCTTACGCGCCACCGGGATAAAACGCGGGTAGATGCAGATGGCCGCCGTGTGGCCGGCCGGGCTGTTGGCCTGACGACAGAGCGCGATCACTTTCTCGTCGGTGTCATCATCATTCAGCGTGGTTAAATCCATCAAGTTCAGCGCACGTTGCGCTGCTGCGGTTAATTCGGTCATAAAACTCTCCAACTGAGTACCTGGGTGTTGGCGAGCGGACTTGGTTCCATGAAGATAGCGCTGGGGAACGGCGTTCCCGCGGCGGCAACTGAGATCCTTCTCACCGCACATGGCCACCCGCCTTGCGGCCGGCCAGTAATAGCTATTTGAACACGAATGCCGGAGGCGATTCGCGTTCATCGTCACACTATATGAAATAGCACTGTAACAGACCGGAATTATATGTGAAGAGCATCACAAAATAACGCGATATCGTTCACAAATTCGCTAAAGAAGCGGCTGAAGATCGCGGGTGCGGCAAACACCCGCGTTGCTTAGAGTATAGGCGGAGTCCCGCGATCGGTCGCGCCGTCGCGGGCTCCGTGATGGCTTACAGCGCCAGGAAGAAGCCGGCGATGGTGGCACTCATCAGGTTGGACAGCGTGCCCGCCGCCACGGCCTTCAGACCGAAGCGCGCGATGTCGTGGCGACGGTTGGGCGCCATGCTGCCCAGACCACCCAGCAAGATCGCCACCGAGGAGAGGTTGGCGAAGCCGCACAGCGCAAAGGAGATGATCGCCTTGGTGTGCGTCGACAGTACCTGCAGGCCTTCCGCCGCCACTACGTCATCCGGGCGCAGATAGGCGCCGAAGTTCATGTAGGCGACGAACTCGTTGACGATGATCTTCTGGCCGATGAACGAACCGGCGGTCATCGCCTCGCTCCACGGCACGCCGATCAGGAAAGCGATCGGCGAGAACACCCAGCCGAGGATCAGTTCAAGCGACAGCTGCGGATAATCGAACCAGCCGCCGATACCGCCGAGAATACCGTTAAGCAAGGCGATCAGCGCGATAAACGCCAGCAGCATCGCACCGACGTTCAGCGCCAGCTGCATGCCGGAGGCCGCGCCGGAAGCCGCCGCGTCGATCACGTTGGCCGGACGATCTTCTTCAGCGATCAGCTTCATCGCATCGTCTTTATCATGGGTCTGCTCGGTTTCCGGCACCATCAGCTTGGCGAACAGCAGCCCGCCCGGCGCGGCCATGAAGGACGCCGCGATCAGGTATTCCAGCGGCACACCCATCTGCGCGTATCCCGCCAGCACCGAACCGGCCACCGAGGCCAGGCCGCCGCACATCACGGCGAACAGTTCTGACTGGCTCATGGTGGCGATATACGGACGCACCACCAAAGGCGCTTCGGTCTGGCCGACGAAAATGTTGGCGGTCGCCGACAGCGATTCGGTGCGCGAAGTGCCCAGTAACTTGTGCAGGCCGCCGCCCAGCACGCGGATCACCAACTGCATGATGCCGAGGTAGTACAGCACCGCAATCAGCGAGGAGAAGAACACGATCACCGGCAGGACGCGCAGCGCGAACACGAAGCCGCCGCCGCCGAACACCTCGAACATCTTGTCGGACACCAGCCCGCCGAAGATGAACGAAATGCCCTGATTGCCGTAGGCGATAACGTTTGCTACACCGTTAGACATACTGCCGAGGATGCTGCGGCCCAGCGGCACGTACAGCACCAGCGCGCCGATGCCGACCTGAATGATGAACGCCCACACGACGGTGCGCAGTTTGATGGCCCGGCGGTTGCTGGAGAGCAGCACCGCAATGGCGATCAGCACCGCCATGCCAACCAGACTCATGATGAGTTGCATGCAAAGTTTCCCTGTTGCAAAAAATAAAATACATCCCTGCTCATGAAGAGAGGTCTGCTATTGGAGAGTTTCGGGGGGATTATACTGAGCGAGGTCACCCTCGCACCGATTTATGTCACAAATGTATACAACGAGACGCAAATGAAAATCTTATAACGTGACGCAAGTCACGTTATAAGCTCGTCAATCCGGCATGGCAAACAGTGACTGGGTATTGCGTTGCAGATGGGCGGCGATCTCGTCGGCCGGTTCCGGCCGCAGCTCGCACAGCGCGTGAAACACCTCGGCGGCACGCTCGGGGCGATTCGGCTGCCCCTGATAGCCGGCCAGCGGCATGTCCGGCGCATCCGTCTCCAGCAGCAGCGCCTCAAGCGGCAGCTGCGCCATCACGCCGCGCGTTTTCTGCGCCCGCTCATAGGTGATGGTGCCGCCCACGCCGATGTAATAGCCGAGGCGGATAAACGCCTGCGCCTGCGACAGGCTGCCGGCGAAGCCGTGCACCACGCCGCGACGCGGCAGCTGCATGCGCCGCAGCGCCGCGGCCAGCTGATCGTGGGTACGCCGCGAGTGCAGGATCACCGGCAGGTCATGCTGTTTCGCCAGCCTCAGTTGGGCCAGCAGCACGCTTTGCTGGCGCTCGAACTGCGGGTTGTCCATATACAGATCGAGCCCGATCTCCCCCACCGCCACCAGCTTGCGCGGCCGTTCGGCCAACAGCGCCACCAGCTGTTCCAGCTGCGGCTCATGATGCTGCGCGATATACAGCGGGTGCAGCCCCAGCGCGGCGAACAGCGGCGCATGCTCCTGCGCCAGCCGCAACACCCGCGCGAAGCGATCGGCGGTGACCGTCGGGACGATGATGCGCTTTACGCCGGCGCTTGCCGCCCGCGTCAGGCTCTCGGCCTCATGTCCGGTAAAGGGCGGGAAATCGAAATGGCAGTGGGTGTCGGTAAAGGCGTAGCTCACAGCGCGCCCCCTTCACCCGGCGGCAGATCGCCCGGCAGGATGATTTTCGGCGCCGCCACCGCAGCCTCCGGCTGCGCCGTGAGATCGGGCGACATGGCGATGTCGGTCACGATCGGCGAAGGCATTCTGACGTTCTCCGGCTGGATCAGGCGGCGCGACAACGATTTTTGCACCTTGATACCGTCCGGTTCCTGCTGCGCCATCCACTGGCCGACGGTGGCCAGGAAGTAGCGGCCGCAGCGGCGCCCCAGGTGATAATCCTGATTGAGCGCCCCCAGTCGGCTGCCCAGCGCATTGCTGGCCAGCGGCTTAGGCGGGAAGATCTCGAAGATGCGCAGCTTGCCCGGCGGTTTCTCAATAAAGCGCTGGATGCGGTGATAGCTTTGCTCATGATGCTGCAGGATGCGCACCATCTGCTGCAGGCTGCTGTCGCTCAGCCAGTGCTCCATGCGCTTCATCCACTGTGGGGTGTAGTACATTTGCGAAGGCACGGTGCGGATCACCACGATGGTGTCGGCGCCGCGGCGGTAGGCCTCTTCAACCGGGATCGCATCGCTGATGCCGCCGTCCTGATAGCTGACGCCGTCCAACTCCACGCCCTGACGGTAAAAGCCGGGAATGGCGCTGGACGCCTTGATGGCCGGCAGCCAGCGTTCGCGCTGCGCCGGCAGATAGGCCGGTTCGAAATCGTCGCTGCGGCAGGCGCACAGCAGGAATTCGCGCCCGTCGATAAAATGCTGTTCCGCCACGTCCATCGCCAGCGGCATCTGCGCCGCCGCCGTATCAACCAGCCAATCGAGATCGATCAGATGCCCGCCGCGCACGAAACGCAGCGGATTGAAGAACTGGGCCGAGGTGGTGTAACGGGTGATCACCCGGCGCGCGTAGCCCATCTGCCCACAGATGTAGGCAGACAGATTCTGAGCGCCGGCCGATGTGCCGATCAGCAGATCGAAAGGGTTAAAGCCCGCGCGCTGGAACTCGTCCAGCACGCCGGCGGTGAAAATGCCGCGCTGGCCGCCGCCTTCGCAGACCAACGCCATTTTTCCTGGTCGAAAAGGTTTAGACGCCAGCGGTTCTATATTGCCGAGCGTGATGGGTATTCTGTATCCCAACTTGGCATCCTCAGTGAGACGTTTTCTCCGAGGATACCGCGTCTCGCTCTCTTCCGTAATCCTCTTGCAGCACGCCGACGAGGAAATCATTGCTGCCGGCCAACCAGGCACCATCGCTGCCGGACCATTCGGCCCACGCCTGCCATACCTGACCTTTCAGCTGTTTCCAGCGCCCGACGATAATGTCGCTGTTCATGGCCGGCCCTCCCCGAGGTGAGAAAAGGAATTAAGCTTTGTTACAGTTTGCAGGAAAATGCCGGCCGGCTAAGGGCGCCGACGGCCGGTGAACAGGCTGACCAGGAACAGGATGATGCCGACAACGAACACGACTTTGGCGGCCCAGGCGGCGGTGCCCGCCAGCGAACCGAACCCCAGTGCCGCAGCGATAAGCGCGATGACTAAAAAGATAATGCCCCAACGAAACATAAGCTTCTCCTTACCATTGTGAAAAAATTCGCTGCCGTCTACCGCCCCGACAACGGGACATCGACGGCAAATCAGTTTCTTTTTTTGGTGGTACACGTCGGGCCGCCTTCACGGCCCGACAGATGCGGCTTGTTGTTACTTGTTACGGGCGCCTGGCGGGATTACGGCTTGACCACCAGGTCGTTTTTCACGCTTTTCACGCCGTCGATAGCCTTGGCGATGCTTTCGGCACGCTCAGACTGCGCCTGCGTTTTCACCTCACCGGAAAGCTGCACCACGCCATCGGTGGTTTCCACTTTCACATTGCGCGACGGCACGATGTCATCGGCCAGCAGCTTGGCTTTCAGCTCGCTGGTGGTGGCGGTGTCGCCGGCATACGATTTGATCGACTGGTTGGCTTCATCTTTCACGTGCAGCTTGTCGCTGACGGTTTTGACGCCTTCCACCTTACCGGCAACCGCAACCGCATGCTCCGCCTGCGCCTGGCTGCCGACAAACCCGCTAAGGATCACGGTGCCTTTTTCGGTTTTCACCGAAATGTCAGTGCTTTTGATGGTTTTATCGTCCACCAACGCACTTTTAACTTTAGCCGTTATCGCGCTGTCATCCATGTAACCGTCAACTTTTTTCATGGAGCTATCGATTTTGGCACCGGCACTGTCCGCGGCGTTAGACGCCTTGTTGAGCAGACTGTCTTCGGCCAGCGCAGTGCCGCTCACCAAAGCAGAACCCAAAACAACAGCCATCAGCGAGTGTGCAAATTTGGTCTTTTTCATCGATCTCTTCCTTTTGTTGGGGGCCCCAGCGCCAGAGCGCCGGAACCCTTCAGCCGCCTTCACGCGGCCTCTCGGTAAATACTTCATCATCGCTATACGATTAAGCGTTCACGACAGGAATATTGCAACCGCCGTGCCAACTTCATAAACACCTTAAAAATCAAACAAAAAAAGCATTGAGTCGGATTTTTAATCAAAAAACTGTCGCCTATTGACGACAGACCAAGTGACACGAAACGGTAAAACAGTCATCTCATTGATATTTAAGGAAACAGACTGTCTCCTATCGGCAACACATCAGAATAACTCACCAAACAATCAGCGTATTGCAGTGATTTACTCTCAAGCAATGTGCGGACATCTCGTTAAAGATAGACCATGTGGCGGAAAACGCAGGCCAATCGCGTCTCGCCTGGGCGGCATCGATTCGCAGGATAAAATATGAGGAAGATTTATTAATTAGCGGAGTGAGAATACGGGGAACTGGCAGGGCGCACCGGGCGCCCTGCCGATTTATCAGTGTTCGCGGGTCTTGCGGAAGGTCACGTCAGGATAACGTTCCTGCGTCAGGTTGAGGTTCACCATGGTCGGCGCGATGTAGGACAGGTTGTCCCCACCGTCCAGCGCCAGGTTGATCTCGTTCTTGCGCTTGAACTCTTCGAACTTCTTCACGTCGTCGCACTCGACCCAGCGCGCCGTCGACACGTTGACCGACTCATACAGCGCTTCCACGTTGTACTCGCTCTTCAAGCGCGCCACCACCACGTCGAACTGCAGCACGCCGACCGCGCCGACGATCAAATCGTTGTTGGCGATCGGGCGGAACACCTGCACCGCGCCCTCTTCGGACAGCTGCACCAGCCCCTTCAGCAGCTGTTTCTGCTTCAGCGGATCGCGCAGGCGAATGCGGCGGAACAGTTCCGGCGCGAAGTTCGGGATGCCGGTGAACTTCATATCTTCACCCTGGGTGAAGGTATCGCCGATCTGAATGGTGCCGTGGTTGTGCAGACCAATGATGTCGCCCGGGTAGGCTTCTTCCACGTGCGAGCGGTCACCGGCCATAAAGGTCAGCGCGTCGGAGATCACCACGTCTTTGCCGGTGCGCACCTGGCGCAGCTTCATGCCCTTCTCATAACGGCCGGACACCACGCGCATAAAGGCTACGCGGTCGCGGTGCTTCGGATCCATGTTGGCCTGAATCTTGAACACGAAGCCGGTGAATTTCTCTTCCGCCGCCGTCACTTCGCGAGTGTCGGTTTTGCGCGGCATCGGCGCCGGCGCCCAGGCCACCAGGCCGTCCAGCATATGATCCACGCCGAAGTTGCCGAGTGCGGTACCGAAGAACACCGGCGTCAGCTCGCCGCTCAGGAAAGCTTCCTGATCGAACTCGTGAGAAGCGCCCTGCACCAGCTCCAGCTCATCGCGCAGCTGCGCCGCCAGATCTTCGCCCACCGCCGCATCCAGCTCTGGGTTGTTCAGGCCCTTGACGATGCGCACTTCCTGAATGGTGTGGCCTTTACCGGTCTGGTACAGGTAGGTTTCATCCTTGTACAGGTGGTAAACGCCCTTGAACAGCTTGCCGCAGCCGATCGGCCAGGTGATGGGCGAGCAGGCGATCTTCAGTTCGCGCTCAACTTCATCCATCACCTCCATCGGATCGCGGATGTCGCGGTCCAGTTTGTTCATGAAGGTCAGGATCGGCGTGTCGCGCAGGCGGGTGACTTCCATCAGCTTGCGGGTGCGATCCTCTACGCCCTTGGCGGCGTCGATCACCATCAGACAGCAGTCGACCGCGGTCAGGGTGCGATACGTATCTTCGGAGAAGTCTTCGTGCCCCGGGGTATCCAGCAGGTTGACCAGGCTGTCACGGTACGGGAACTGCATCACCGAGGTGGTGATCGAGATCCCGCGCTGCTTTTCCATTTCCATCCAGTCGGATTTGGCGTGCTGGCTGGAGCCGCGGCCTTTTACCGTACCGGCGGTCTGGATCGCCTGTCCGAACAGCAGCACTTTTTCGGTAATGGTGGTTTTACCGGCATCGGGGTGCGAGATGATGGCGAAAGTTCTTCTTTTGGAGACTTCGCGGGCAAATTCACTAGGAGACATGGTTTTCAGGTTCTACGGTTAGTCCGCCCTGCGACATCATCAGAACGCGCCGATCGCGGCGCCGGGCAAAGCGGTGAATAAAAGATAACAGCCGGGCATTTTCGCCGATTTGCCAACCGGTGACAATCAATGCTTTTTCCGGCCGGGCTGATTACCCCAGCGGCAGCGCCATCACGATCGCGTCTTCGCGGCCGTGGGCGCTCGGGTAATAATTGCGGCGCACGGTGACTTCGTTGAAACCGAGATCTTCATACAGCGCGATCGCCGCCTGGTTGGAGGCGCGCACCTCCAGCCACAGCGTGACCACGCCGCGGCTCTCCAGCTGTTCGATCAACGCGTTGAGCAACAGGCGGCCAAAACCCCGGCGCTGGTGCTGCGGATGAATGGCGATGTTGAACAGCGTGGCTTCGTCCAGCACGATTTGCGTGATGGCGAATCCCGCCATCTCCCCGTCGGCGCTCAGCTTCAGGTTAAGGTAGCGATCGCCCTGATTGCTGGCGAAGGTGGTTTCCGTCCAGGGAAAGGCGTGGCTGGCTTGCTCAATGGTGAAGGCTGTAGCCAGGTCGGCCGCCGTCAGGGTAGAAATCGTGTTCATGATGACAAATCTGCTGCCAGAGGGCGCGTTTGGCCCCCGCGTCTTGGGAAAGCTCGGCCAGCGCCGGGCTGTGTAGCTGCGCGCCGGCGACCGCGAGCGGTTCCGTCACGCCCAGCCGCCAACTGTTGCATGTGGTCTCTTCAGGCAGCATCGCCGCCTGTTCCGGCGTCAGGCTGTAGGTTTGCGCCGGCGTCAGCCCCAGGCTGCGCAGCACGTCGCAAAACAGCGGATCGTCGGGTGCGGGCAGCGTCTGCGCGACCACCAGCAGGCGCGCCTCGGGCGGCAGACTGACCGCCACTTCGCCCTGCAACACGCCCGGGCGGCGCAATGTCCACTGCGTAATACCCAGTTGTTGTAACAGCCAGTCGCGTTTTGATGCCATGCCGATTCCTACCCATTGTGGTGCGCCATGCCTGCCATGCGCCGCGCTATGCTAACAAACCCGCGCAGCCCGCGCCAACAAACCCGTCGAACATATCGCCACAAAGCTCTATAATCCCCGGTCTCATTTCCAGGAGCCAATATCTGATGTCTGCATTAACCCCCGCCAGTGAAGTCATGCTGCGCCACAGTGATGAATTTATCGAACGCCGCGTGCTGTTTGCCGGCGACCTGCAGGACAGCCTGCCGGCCCAATTCGAGGCCGCGGACGTGCGCGTCCACACTCAGCAATACCATCACTGGCAGTTACTGAACCGGACGATGGGCGATAACGTGCAGTTCGGTTTGACCGTCGATCCCGCTTTCGTCGCCGACTGCGACACGCTGGTTTACTACTGGCCGAAGAGCAAGCAGGAAGCGCAATTCCAGCTGTGCAACCTGCTGGCGCTGCTGCCGGTGGGCGCGGACGTGTTCGTGGTCGGTGAAAACCGCAGCGGCGTGCGCAGCGCCGAGCCAACGCTGGAAGGCCACGTTGCGCTGGCGAAAATCGACAGCGCGCGCCGCTGCGGCCTGTATCACGGCCGCCTGGACGCGCAGACCGAGTTCGACCTGAACGAGTGGTGGGACAGCTATCAGTTGCACGATCTGGAAGTGAAAACGCTGCCGGGCGTGTTCAGCCGCGACGGTCTGGACGTCGGCAGCTCGCTGCTGCTGTCGACGCTGGAAAAACACATGAAAGGCAAGGTGCTGGACATCGGCTGCGGCGCCGGCGTGATGGCCTCGGTGATGGCCAAGCTGTCGCCGAAGGTGAAACTGACCCTCAGCGACGTCAATGCCGCCGCGGTGGAATCCAGCCGCGCAACGCTGGCCGCCAACGGCATCGAAGGCGAAGTGATCGTCAGCAACGTTTACTCCGATATCACCGGCCGTTTCGACATGATCATCTCCAACCCGCCGTTCCACGACGGGCTGCAGACCAGCCTGACCGCCGCCGAAACGCTGATCCGCGGCGCGGTGAAGCACCTGCCGATCGGCGGCCAGCTGCGCATCGTCGCCAACGCCTTCCTGCCCTACCCGGACATTCTGGACGCCACCTTCGGCAGCCACGAAGTGCTGGCGCAAAACGGCCGCTTCAAGGTGTACCAGGCGACCGTCGGCCGCCCGCCGCGCGCGCCGAAGAAGAAATAAGTTTCCGTTGGCGGAAAACGACAGAGCGCGGCCCGAGGCCGCGCGTTTTTTTTTAGCCGTTGATATAGGTCATCGACTCCGCGCCGTAGCGATCGCCGGCCGCCGCGCTCAGCGGGAACACCGCTTCTATCGCTGCCAGTTCAGTCGCGCTCAGCGCGATCTCCGCCGCGGCGACGTTCTCTTCCAGATAGCGCCGGCGTTTGGTGCCGGGGATCGGCACGATGTGCTCGCCCTGCGCCAACACCCAGGCCAGCGCCAGCTGTGAGGGTTTGACGCCCTTCTGCACCGCCAGCTCGCCCACCTTCTCCACCAGCGCCAGGTTGCGGGCGAAGTTTTCCCCCTGGAAGCGCGGGTTACTGCGGCGGAAATCGTCCTCGGCCAGATCCTCCGGCCGCCGGATAGCGCCGGTGAGGAAACCGCGCCCTAACGGGCTGTAGGGCACAAAGCCGATGCCCAGGCGCTCGCAGGCCGCCAGCACGCCCTGCTCGGCGTCGCGCGTCCACAGCGAATACTCGGTCTGCAGCGCGGTGATCGGATGCACCTTGTGCGCCCGCTCCAGCGTGGCGACCGACGCCTCGCTCAGGCCGATGTGACGGATCTTGCCTTCGCGGATCAGATCCGCCATCGTGCCCACGACGTCTTCGATCGGCACTTGCGGATCGACCCGGTGCTGATAATAGAGATCGATCTCCTCCACGCCCAAGCGCCGCAGGCTCCCCTCGACGGAGCGCCGGATATACTCAGGCCGGCTGCTGACGCCGCGCGCCGAAGGATCCGCCGGATCGCGCAGGATGCCGAACTTGGTGGCCAGGAACACCTGTTGCCGCTTGCCCCTGATCGCCTCCCCCACCAGCTCTTCGTTGGTGTGCGGCCCGTACATGTCGGCGGTGTCGAGCAGCGTGACGCCCAACTCCAGCGCCCGGTGCAGCGTGGCGATGGCTTCCTGCCGATCGGCGCCGGTGGAATAGAAGTCGCTCATGCCCATGCACCCCAGCCCCAGGGCGGAGACGACGGGACCGTTGGAACCGAGTTTACGTTGTTGCATTGTGCTGCCCTCATGCGGTGAATGGATAACGCAGCAAAGTCTGGTTGTTTACGCGACAAAGATAAATAATGCAGATTGCACATCACTGTTCAAAAATCACCAACAATCCGGAGTGGACATGGATCAGGTTCAAGCCATGCGCATTTTTACCCGCATCGTCGAACTGGGTAGCTTCAGCCGGGTGGCCGAACGCCTGCAGCTGCCGCGCGCCACGGTCAGCAACGCGCTGAAACGGCTGGAACAGCGGCTGGGCGTGCGCCTGCTGATCCGCACCACCCGCCAGGTGCAGGTGACCAGCGAAGGCAGTCTCTACTATCAACGCTGCGTACAGTTGCTGGGCGCGCTGGAGGAGGCGGACACGCTGTTCAGCCAGCATAAGCTGCAGCCGTCCGGCAAGGTGCGCATCGATATGCCCCATTCGCTGGCGCGCGAGGTGGTGATTCCGGCGCTGGACGACTTTTATCGGCGGTATCCCGACATCACGCTGGCGCTGGGCGCCAACGACACCCACGTCGATCTGTTGCGCGAAGGCGTGGACTGCGTGCTGCGCGCCTGGGAAACCGAAGACGACGGCCTGGCGGCGCGGCGCATCGCCCAACTGCCGCAGGTCACCTGCGCCTCCCCCGCTTATCTGCAGGCCCACGGCACGCCGCTTGACATCGATAGCCTGGAGCCGCATCGCGCGGTGGGGTATTTTTCACTGGCCAGCAACCGCGATTACCCGCTGGAATTCTGCCGCGGCGGCAAGCTGGAACTGCGCGAGCTGCCCGCCCAGCTCAGCGTCAGCGGCGCCGACGCCTACATCGCCGGCGCACGCGCCGGCATGGGCTTGATTCAGGCGGCGCGCTATTCGCTGGCGCCCTGGCTGAAACAGGGAGAGCTGGTGGAGGTGTTGGCGGACACGCCGCCTCCGCCAATGCCGATTTACATCATGTATCCGCCCGGCCGTTTCCTGGCGCCGCGGGTCAGGGTGTTGATTGATTGGCTGATTTGGCTGTTTGACCAGCAGAAAAGCGGCGATATGGCTGTTTTTCCAGCAAACGCCCGCAAAGCGGGGAAATAACTGTTGACGTGCCCGCCAAAATCTCTAGAATTCGCCTCCGTGGTAACGTTACTCCGGTAATGTTTCTGGAACGCGAAGGTGGCGGAATTGGTAGACGCGCTAGCTTCAGGTGTTAGTGTCCTTACGGACGTGAGGGTTCAAGTCCCTCTCTTCGCACCAAATAACCACATGATTTATATTGCACTCAGCATCGATGCGAAGGTGGCGGAATTGGTAGACGCGCTAGCTTCAGGTGTTAGTGTTCTTACGGACGTGAGGGTTCAAGTCCCTCTCTTCGCACCAAGCTGGCGACGTAATATAAATCAAAGCAACAACATCGACTGTGCGAAGGTGGCGGAATTGGTAGACGCGCTAGCTTCAGGTGTTAGTGTCCTTACGGACGTGAGGGTTCAAGTCCCTCTCTTCGCACCAATTGATGATCTCTCCGGTAGTTACTTCGAAAAAATCCCAACGCATTGATGATAAACACGCTTAAGCGTGGTTTTGCCGTTTCTGGCGTTTCTGGCGTTTCACCCAAAGCTGAAGTTGAGGCTGACTGCCGCCAGGCCGCCCGCCAGCGCCATGCAGGAAGGCAACAGCAGATAGTGGCGCAGCCGGCTGTTGAACAACATGACCAGCGTGGCCAACATCGCTATCACGATCAGGGTGCGCAACTGCACCATATCCAGGTCGATCAAGGCCAGCAGCGGCATCAGCGCACAAGGCAGCAAAACGCCCCAGGCGCTGGCCAGGCGATCCCCGAGGCACCAACTGACGCCCCACAGCCCGCACGCGGCAATCATGGCGGTAAGCATGACACCCCCTTCAAGTGATAATGATAACCAATATCATATAACACTTTTTTGGCCGCCGCATCATTTTCACTGCGCTGACCAAACCCAGATGACACCAGCATGAAAAAATGATAATTTGACATAAGAAAATTCCTAGTCCTGTTTGCATGATAATAATCACAATCCTCAACCATGCAATTCAAGTGGATATTCGCGCCAAAGGAATGCTTCTCAACCTTAATTATTCGACAGAACGACTTTGCAAAGAGTGACCTCCGTATGAACGCCCGTTCTTATCAGGAATTACTGAACAGCAAGCAGCGCCTGGCATTATTTCTTTTTTTGGTAATGAATGCCGCCTCTTCCGTATTTACATTATTGTTCCCTTTTAGGGATACGCCCGCATTTACCCTACCTTTATTATGTATACCGCTATTTTGTCTGGTAGCGGCGCTATTTTCCCTGCAAACGCCACGTAAATATTTGTGCAAACTCAACCTGTTCGCCAGCGTACTTGGCCTGCTCTGGGCCGCACATATTTACGTTAAAAGTCAACATTGCCTACCGAATAACCAAGATTTTTTATTAATTAGTTTGTTTAGCATCTTTTTTATCAGCGCTATTTCTCTGACGGATAACTTTACCGCCTTTTGTTTACACGCCGTACCTTCCGCAATGATGATCCTGGCTCTAGACGGCATGCATAATACCCTGCGGATATTATTCACCACGCTATTACCTATTATCGCTTTCTCCATTCACCACCTGATGTTGAAACGCAGTGAAATCTTTACCCACGCGCTGGTGGCCAACCTGTATAACGAGCGGGACAAATTCAATAATTTGAGCATGCTCGATCCCCTGACCGGCCTTTATAACCGACGTGGTCTGGAGAATAAGATCACTATGCTGCTGGAACCGCAAACCGGCCACCATTACGTGCTATTGCTGGATATCGACCACTTCAAGGTCTACAACGACAGCTACGGCCACGCCATGGGCGATCGGGCTTTGGTGCAGGTGGCGGTCGCCATCCGCGATGCGGTGCGTTCGCGCGATATCGTGGTGCGTTACGGCGGGGAAGAGTTTTTGGTGCTGCTGACCAACGTGCACGAAGGCTACGCGGCGCAGCTGGCCGAGCGGGTGCGCCAACGCGTGGCGGAACTGAACATTCCGCACGGCGCCAGCCCGCAGCACAGCGGCACGCTGACGCTTAGCGCCGGCATCTCCGCGCTGGAAAAACTGGACATCGAATCGGCGATAGGCGCAGCCGACGCCGCGCTCTATCTGGCGAAACACAGCGGCCGCAACAATATCCAGCTGGCGCAAAACGTCCAGCCCGTCGTCATTCACCCTTAAGCCGCCGCCGAAACGGCGCGGCGGCCGCCAGTAAAACTTAAGCAGAGGTGGAACGCAGCCCGTTCAACAACAGGTTCAAACTGGCCAAGGCCTGCTCCAGCGCCACGTCTTTTTCCGGCTGATGGGCGACCCACAGCGCAGCATCCATCAGGCCGCCATTGATTAAATGCGCCAGCGCTTCCGGTTCGGCGGTAGCGATACGCCGCTGCGCCATCAACGCCTGTAAGGCCCCCGTCATCCAGGTGATGCAACCCAGTTTGCTGGCCTGCAGATAGTCGGCTCCCAGCACCGAGGGCGAATCGCGCAACAGAATGCGCTGCGATTGCGGCTCCGTCATCATGATCAGATAACCGCGGCAACGCCCCGCGAAGGCCTCCCAGTCATCTGGCGTGCTCGCGGTAATGTCGGCCAGGCGCGCATCCATTTCGGCGTCGATTTCCTGCACGACGGCCAAAAACAATCCCTTCTTGTCGCCAAAATGGTGATAGAGCGCACCGCGCGTCATACCGGCTTGCGCAGTAAGCTCATCCATCACCGTCTCGGCATACCCCACGCCACCGAACTGCTGACGGGCGGCCGCCACCAGCTTACGCCGGGTTTCTTCAATCATTTCTGTGCGCGCTTTACGTGCCATGGATTCACTCCCGTCTCGCCATTGATGACGTTATAATTGACATACGCCATGTATGTCAATTAACGTAACATACGTGGCGTATGTCAATGATGGGCATTGCGCGAATACCGAGCCGCCAACATTCAGGAGCCCTATTCATGGCAAATCCTTATTTCACACTGTTCAGCGCACCGGGCAGCAAGGCGTTTTCCTCTGCCGGGTTGATCGCGCGCCTGCCGATCTCAATGACCGGTATCGGCATCATCACCATGCTTTCGCAGGTACACGGCTCCTATTGGCTGGCGGGTGCGGTGGCGGCGACATTCGCCTTTTCCATGGCGCTGCTCGCGCCGCAAATCGCACGCGCGGCGGACCGCTACGGCCAAAGTCGCGTGCTGCCCTACGCCACCGGGGTCAGCGCACTCGCCCTGTTGCTGCTGCTGATCTGCACCCACTATCGGGCGCCGGACTGGACGCTGTTCGTCTTCGCCGCGCTCGCGGGCGGCATGCCCAGCATCTCCGCGATGGTCAGAGCCCGCTGGAGCGAAATTTATCGCGGCACGCCGCAGCTGCACACGGCGTTTTCATTCGAGTCGGTGTTGGATGAGGTCGCCTTTATCGTCGGCCCGCCGATCGCCGTGGGGCTCAGCGTTGCGCTCTTCCCTGAGGCCGGCCCTCTGGCGGCCGCGCTGCTTCTGGTGGCGGGCGTTTCGGCATTCGCCTGGCAAAAAAGCACTCAGCCCCCGGTTTATCCCCGCAATAACCAGCGGCAGCGCGCCATCCTGGCCATGCCGTCGATGCAGATCCTGGTGCTGGCGCTGATCGCGCTGGGCACCATCGTCGGCACCGTGGACGTCATCAGCGTGGCCTTCGCCGAGCAGCAGGGGCAGCCGGCCGCCGCCAGCATCGTGCTGTCGGTTTACGCAGGCGGCTCCTGCCTCGCCGGGCTGATTTTCGGCGCAATAAAGCTGCCGTCCCCATTGCCTCGGCAGTTCTTATACGCCGCCTTCGCCACCGCACTCACCACGCTGCCGCTGCTGTGGGTGCACAATGTCTTAACGCTGGCGGCGGCGATGTTTGTCGCCGGACTGTTTTTCGCGCCGACCATGATCGTCGCCATGGGGTTGGTTGAACGCCTCGTGCCGCCTTCACGCTTGACGGAAGGATTGACCTGGATGGTGACCGGCCTGGGGGTTGGCGTGGCGCTCGGCGCCGCCTTGGCGGGACTGGCGATCGATGCGGTGGGGATCAAGGCCGGCTTTGGCGTCACGCTCACGGCCGGCCTGGTCGTACTGCTGGTGGCGGCCGGCGGCTATCGCTTAATGCGGCGAACGCTGGCCGTGCAAGCGGCATGAACCGCTCGCGCTAGGCGCTTTCCCAAATCGCCTTGCCCTGCCAGCGCCGTTCGATCGCCGCCAGAAACAGTTTCACCTTGGGGGTGAGGTGGCGCCGGCTGGGATAGACGGCGCAGATCGGCGGCCCCGGGCGACAATAGCGCTCCAGCACCGGCACCAGCGTGCCGGCCGCAATCTGCTCGCCGACCAGAAACGCTCCTACCTGACACAGACCAGCCCCGGCGACGGCCGCATCCCGCAATGCCTCGACGTTGTTGAAACGCATCCGGCCGCGCACCGGCTGTTCGTGCAGTTGGCCGTTAACCCGATAGCGCCAGGGCGCCGGCAATCCCTGGTGGCTGAAGATCAGCGTCTCGTGATCGCTCAACGCCTCCGGTTTCGCAGGCGTGCCGTAGCGCGCCAGATAGTCCGGCGCCGCGCAGGTGATCAGGCGATGCGGCGCGAGCACCCGCCGCACCAGCCGACTGTCGTCGCTGCCGCCGACGCGGATCGCCACATCGATGCCGTCGCGCACCAAATCGCTGTAATCGTCGGAGAAGCTGACGTCTGCGTCCACCTCCGGCCACTGCGCCAAAAATTCCCGCAGAATCGGCAAAATATGCAACCGGCCCAACGAGACCGGCACATCCAGCCGCAGCCGTCCGCGCGGGGTTTGCCGCCGCGTATTGAGCGCCGTTTCCGCCTCTTCGGCCTGCGACAGGATGCGCTGCGCATACTCGTAAAACACCGCGCCGTCTTCGGTCAGGCTGACGCTACGCGTGGTGCGCTGCAGCAGCCGGGTCGCCAATCGCGCCTCCAATCGGGTCACGCATTTGCCCGCCGCCGATCGGGAGATGCCCAGTCTCTCAGCCGCCAGCGTGAAGCTGCAGGCGTCGGCGACGCGAATGAATACCAGCAGGTCGGTCAGGTTATCCAACGGCATAGACGGTAAATTAGCCACGATTTTTCCCCAATGTTGCGCATTCAGGCCAGTTTATCAGCCATTTTGGCGCGGATACACTGAGGTTCTTCATCTGTTGGGAGAGTCATTATGAGTGCCTTACACGCCGACGGCGGCGCAAAAGCGTGGCTGGCGACCTTCGCGGTCGGCCTTTCCACCTTTACCGTCGTCACCGCAGAAATGCTGCCCGTCGGGCTGCTGACCCCGATCGTCAGCACCCTGAACGCATCGATCGGCCGCGCCGGGCTGCTGATTTCCCTGCCGGCCCTGTTCGCCGCGCTGTTCGCCCCGCTGGTGGTGCTGGGCGCCCGGCGCACGGACCGCCGCAGCCTGCTGGCGGGCTTTCTGCTGCTGCTGATCGCCGCCAACCTGCTGGCCGCCGCCGCCACCTCCCTGGCCCTGCTGTTCGCCGCGCGCATCCTGCTGGGTTTTTGCATCGGCGGTATCTGGGCCATCGCCGGCGGGCTGGCGGAACGCCTGGTGCCGCCGGCCTCCGTCGGATTGGCGCTGTCCGTCATCTTCGGCGGCGTAGCGGCGGCCTCGGTGTTCGGCGTGCCGCTCGGGGTATTCCTCGGCGAAGCGCTGGGCTGGCGCCTGGCGTTTCTGGCGGTCGCCGTTCTGGCGGCGCTGACCCTGCTGCTGCTGGTGTGCGTGCTGCCGCCGCTGCCGGTCACGCAGGAAATCGGCTGGCGGTCATTCACCGCGCAGCGCGCGAATCGCCGGCTGCTGACCGGGCTGCTGCTGACGTTTTTGCTGGTCGCCGGTCACTTTATGGCTTACACCTTTGTCCGTCCGCTGCTGCAGACGGTCTCCGGTATCGAGAGCCGCTGGGTGGGGCCGCTGCTGTTCGCCTACGGCGTCGCCGGCCTCGTCGGGAATTTCATCGCCGGCCAGGCCGCCGCCAAACGGCTGCGCCGCACCCTGGCGCTGATCGCCCTCGGGCTGGCGCTCGCCGTCCTGCTGCTGCCGCTGCTGGGCCACGCGCCGCTGAGCGGCGGCGCCTTCCTGCTGCTGTGGGGCATCGCCTACGGTGGCGTTTCCGTTGCGCTGATGGCGTGGATGCTCAAGGCGGCGCCCGATGCGGCCGAGGTCGCCTCTTCGCTGTATATCGCGCTGTTTAACCTGGCGATTTCCTGCGGTTCACTGGTGGGCGGGCTGGTGGTGGATGCCGGCGGCCTGACGATAAACGGCGCGCTGTCCGGCCTGGTGCTGCTGCTGGCGTTGGCCATCCTGATGGGAACCCGGCGGCAGATGCCGAAAGCGGCGGCGAAAGCCGATTCGCCGCCGGGGTGAATCAGGCGCGGCGCTGCCGCAGGCCGTAAACCAGCACCACCACGAAGCACAGCAGCGGTAGCAGATAAGAGAGCGCGGTGCTGTAACGGTCGGCCAGCGCCCCCATAAAGTAAGGCATGATGGCGCCGCCGACGATCGCCATGATCATAAAGGAGCTGGCGCGCTTGGTGTGTTTACCCAAATTTTTCACCCCCAGGGCGAAAATGGTCGGGAACATGATCGACATAAAGAAGAACACCGCGATCAGCGCCACCACCGATACGCCGTCGACGCTCAGCATCACCACGCCGCACAGCGCGATGTTGATCAGCGCATAGACCGCCAGCAGCGTCGCCGGTTTGACTCGCCCCATCAGCCAGGTGCTGAAGAAGCGCCCGACCATAAAGCAGATCATGGCGATCGACAGCAGGTAAGAGGCGTTCTGGTTAGACACCTCGCGCCAGTGCTCGGTGGCGTAGTTGATGAAGAACGCCCCCACGCCCACCTGCGCCGCCACGTAGAAGAACTGTGTGATAACCCCGCCGACGAAATGCGGATGCTGCCACAATCCCTGCGCTATCACGCCGTGCACCGGTTTTTCCTCTTCGCGGATCGCCGGCAGCCGGGTGCGGCTGAACAACAGCGCGATCAGCAACACCAGCGCGGCGATCGCCACATAGGTCATCTTCACCGCGCTCTGATCGCCGTCGCCGGCGGACTGGCCGGCGGAGAAGAACAGCGTGCCGCCGATCAGCGGGCCGATAAACTGCCCGAGGCCGTTGAACGACTGCGCCAGGTTGAGCCGCCGTTCGGCGCCCTGCGCGTCGCCCAGCACCGTGGCGTACGGGTTGGCCGCCGTTTCCAGGCAGCCCAGGCCGCTGGCGATAACGAACAGCGCAAACAGGAATACGCCGAAGCTGTTGGCCGATGCCGCCGGCACGAACAGCAGCGCCCCCAGCGCGTACAGGCACAGCCCGACCAGAATGCCCGCCTTATAACCCTTGCGATCCATAAAGTACCCGGCGGGCAGCGCCACCAGGAAATAGGCGCCGAAGTAGGCCGCCTGCAGCAGCCCCGACTGCGCCTTGGTGACGTGCAACGTCTCCTGAAAATGTTTGTTTAATACGTCCAGCAGGCCGTAGGACAGCCCCCACATGAAGAACAGGCTGGTGACCAGGATAAAGGCCCAGCGCAGATTGGCGGTCACGGGGACGCCCGGCTGCGCGGAGGCCGCACTTTTTTCAGCAAGCATGGTGATACCCTCGTATCGTCTGGCGATGATGATGTTGGCGTTATTGCTGTTGCAGAGAGAAAATCCGCGCCATTTCCACCCATTTTTCGCCCTGCGGCGTCCAGGGGGTGGCGGCCTGGTAGTGCCACATCAGCGCTTCCCATCGCTGCACTTCGGGGTTGTTCAGGCTGGCGGCGTCAAAACGCGCGGCGTCGAAATCGGCGCTGACCTCCACGATCATGAACAGCCGGGTGCCCAACCGGTAAATTTCCATGTCCAGAATGCCGTGCTCGCGCAAATGCGCGGCGATGCCCGGCCAAATGCGCTGATGATGCTGCTGGTACTCCGCAATCAGCGCCGGTGAGTCAATCAGATCGAGCGCCTGGCAGAAACGGCGCCGCCCTGCCGCCGCGCCGCTCACGTCAGCGCCCGATCGAGATGCAGGTAGCCGCCGTCCACCGACAGCCACTGCCCGGTGGTGTGCGATGACCGCGACGACAGCAGAAACGCCACGGTGTCGGCGATCTCCTGCGGCGTGGTCATGCGTTGCCCGAGCGGGATGCGCGCGGTGATTTTCTCCATCTGCCGCTGCGGCTCGGCGAAGGTGTTGAGCCAGCGCTGGTACTGCGGGGTTATCACCTCCGCCGGCACCACCGCGTTCACCCGCACCCCGTCATGGCGCAGCGATACCGCCCATTCGCGCGTCAGCGCCAGCACCGCGCCCTTGGCGGCGGTGTAGCCGCTGGTGCCGCCCTGGCCGCTGAGCGCGGTCTTGGAGGCGATGTTGACGATGGCGCCCCGGCTCTCCCGCAGCGCCGCCTGGCACAGGTGCGCCATCAGGTAGTAATGCACCAGGTTCTTTTCCAGCGAGCCGACGAACGCTTCGCGCCCCGCCTCCAGCCCGACGCCGTCATTGACCCCGGCGTTATTCACCAGTCCGTCGATGCGGCCGAAGGTCGCCAGCGTCTGGCTGACCGCCCGGCGGCAGGCCGCCTCGTCGCACAATTCGGTGAGTATCACCCCGGTGCGCGGCTGCAGCCGCTGCAAATCGGCCAGCAGCGCCGCCTCCGGCGCGGCGTTGGTGACCAGCACCGGGATCGCCCCTTCCTCGGCCAGCACATGAGAAATCGCCGCGCCAATGCCGGAACCGCCGCCGGTAACCAACACCACCTTATCTTGCAGATACAGATCCATAACCAGACTCCGTTAAACCGTAAATTCGCCAGGCGGTGCCGCCCCAAATCGCCGCCTGTTCGGCGGCCCCCAGCGTCGCCAGCGCCTGTTCGCACAGTTGCACCACCTGGCGGTAGTCGCCGGCCAACAGGCACACCGGCCAGTCGGAGCCGAACATCAGCCGCTGCGGGCCGAAAGCCTCCAGCGCGGCGTCGAAGAACGGCAGCAGCTCCTCCGCCCGCCACCGGCCGCCCGGCGCCTCGGTGATCAGCCCCGAGAGCTTGCAGGCCACGTGCGGCAGCGCCGCCAGCGGCCGGATTTGCTGCGCCCAGTGCCGCGCGCCGCGGGCGATGTCCGGCTTGCCGAGGTGATCCAGCACCAGCCAGTGCTCGTCATGGCGGGCGGCGAACGCCGCCGCGGCCGCCAGATCCCGGTGCGTCACCAGGATCTCGTACACATACCCGGCGCGCTGCAGCGTTTGCATGCCGCGTTCCACCTCCGGCCGCGCCAACCAGGCCGCCGGATCCGCTTCGTCCTGCACCTGATGGCGCACCCCGCGCAGCGCGCGATAAGGCCGCAAAGTTTCCAGACGCTGCGCCAGCTGTGGCGAAGCGATATCCAGCCACCCCACCACGCCGCATACGCCCTCGCTCTGCTCAGCCAGCGCCAGCAAGGCCAGCGTCTCTTCCTCGCTGGGGCGTGCCTGCACCGCCAGCGCGCTGTCGAAACCGTGTTCCTGCAACAGCGGCCGCAGCCGGGGCGGATCGAAATCCTGCCGCAGCACGCGCATCCGCTCGTCGATCCACGGGTAATGCTGCGGGTGGTAGCGCCAGTAGTGCTGGTGAGCGTCGATGCGCGGCATGCGATCCTCCCGCTTCACCCGCGGAACCGATACTGCTCGATCGACGCCGGATGCATCTCGATCGAGTAACCGGGCCGGCTCGGCGGCATGTAGGCCGCGCCGTTGATCACGCAGGGATCGACAAAGTGTTCATGCAGATGATCGACGTACTCGATCACCCGGCCTTCGTGGGTGCCGGCGATGCACAGGAAGTCGATCATCGACAGGTGCTGCACGTATTCGCACAGCCCGACGCCGCCGGCGTGCGGGCAGACCGGCAGCTGGTATTTGGCCGCCATCAGCATCACCGCCAACACTTCGTTGACGCCGCCGAGGCGACAGGCGTCGATCTGCACCACGTCCACCGCGCCGCGCATGATGAACTGCTTGAACATGATCCGGTTCTGGCACATCTCGCCGGTAGCCACCTTGACCGGCGCCACCCCTTCGCGGATGCGGCGATGCCCTTCCACGTCGTCCGGGCTGGTCGGCTCTTCGATAAACCAGGGCTTGGCGAACGCCAGATGTTTCACCCACGGAATGGCTTCATCGACTTCCCACACCTGGTTGGCGTCGATCATCAGCCGGCGATCCGGGCCGATCACCTCGCGGGCGATGCGCACCCGGCGGATGTCGTCTTCCAGATCGCGCCCGACCTTCAGCTTCAGGTAGGAGAAACCGGCGTCGACCGCTTCCTGGCACAGGCGGCGCAGCTTGTCGTCCGGATAACCCAGCCACCCTGCCGAAGTGGTGTAGCAGGGATACCCTTCCTGCAGCAGCCGTTCCAGGCGGCGTTCTTTGCCCTCGGCCCGCTGCTTGAGCAGCGCCAGCGCTTCCTGCGGCGTGATGCAGTCGGTGATGTAACGGAAGTCGATGCAGCGCACCAGCTCCTCCGGCGTCATCTCTGCCACCAGCCGCCATACCGGCTTGCCGACCGATTTGGCCCACAGATCCCACACCGCGTTGACCACCGCGCCGGTCGCCAGGTGAATGGCGCCCTTGTCCGGCCCGATCCAGCGCAGCTGGCTGTCGCTGGTGAAGCGCCGCCAGAAGGCGCCCATGTCAGCGGCGATATCCTCCAGCCGCTCGCCGACGATCTGATGCTCCAGCGCGCGGATCGCCGCGCAGCAGATCTCGTTGCCGCGCCCGATGGTGAACGTCAGCCCGTGGCCGCTGAGATCCGCGCGATCGGTCTCCAGGATCACGTAGGCGGCGGAATAGTCGGGATCCGGATTCATGGCGTCGGATCCGTCCAGCCCCAGCGACGTGGGGAAACGAATGTCTTCAACCCGCAGTGCGGTAATGGTGGTCATGGCGGCGCTCCCGGTTAAGCCTGTACGGTTTGCTGGCGCTGTTCGCCCAGCCCTTCGATGCCCAGACGCATCGTCTGGCCCGCCCGCAGGTAGATGGGCTGCGGTTTCTGCCCCATGCCGACGCCCGGCGGCGTGCCGGTGGAGATCACGTCGCCCGGCTGCAGGCTCATAAAGCGGCTGAGGTAGCTGACGATCTGCGGAATGCGGAAGATCATGGTGCTGGTGTTGCCGTCCTGATAGCGCTTGCCGTCCACCTCCAGCCACAGGTTCAGGCTGTGCGGATCGGCGATCTCGTCGGCGGTCACCAGCCAGGGCCCGATCGGCCCGAAGGTGTCGCAGCCTTTGCCCTTGTCCCAGGTGCCGCCGCGCTCAATTTGATATTCGCGTTCTGAGACGTCGTTGATCACGCAATAACCGGCGACGTGGCGCATCGCGTCCGTTTCGCTGATGTAGCGCCCGCCCAGGCCGATCACCACGCCCAGCTCCACTTCCCAGTCGGTTTTCTGCGAGCCGCGCGGGATCTCCACCCGGTCGTAGGGGCCGACCACCGCGCTGGTCCATTTGTTGAACACCACCGGTTCTTCAGGAATGGCCGCGCCGGTTTCCGCCGCGTGATCGGCGTAGTTCAGGCCGATGCAGATAAACTTGCCGATGCCGCCGACACAGGCGCCGAGGCGCGGCTGCCCCTCGACCAGCGGCAGCGCGGCGCTGTCCAGCGCGCGCAGTTTGGCGAGCGATGCCGGCAATAACGCGGCGCCGCCCACGTCGGCGATATGCTGCGACAGATCGCGCAGGCGACCTTGCGCATCCAACATCCCGGGGCGCTCTTGCCCGGGTTCCCCGTAACGTAAAAGTTTCATGCGTTCCTCTCTCAAAAATGGCGGCTCAGTTGCTCCAGCCGCCGTCGATGATCTGCACCGTGCCGGTGGTGTACGAACTGGCGTCGGAGGCCAGATACAGCGCCAACTGGGCGATCTCCTCGGTGGTGCCGATGCGCCCGATCGGCTGACGGGCGACGAACGCCTGATACACCTCTTGCTCGCTGCGCCCCTGTTCGCGCGCCTGCTCATTGATGCGCTGGCGCAGCGACGGCGATTCCACCGTGCCGGGGCAAATGGCGTTGCAGCGGATGCCCTGGGTGACGTAATCCGCCGCCACCGAGCGCGTCAGGCCGATCACCGCCGCCTTGCTGGCGCCGTAGGCGAAGCGGTTCGGCACCCCTTTCACGCTCGAAGCCACCGAGGACATGTTGATGATCGAGCCTTTGCCGCGCGCCAACATGCCCGGCAGGAAAGCGCGGATCATGCGGAACATCGCGGTCACGTTGAGATCGAGCGCGAACGCCCACTGATCTTCGCTGCAATCGAGGATCGATCCGCTGTGCACCACGCCTGCGCAGTTGAACAGCACATCGATCGGGCCGATCGCCTCCGCCGCCGCCGCGATGGCGGCCGGATCGGTGACGTTCAGCGCCAGCGCGCGGATCCCGGCGCAGCCCTGCAGGCGCTCGAGGTTGATGTCGCTGGCGATCACTTCGGCGCCGGCGGCGGCGAACAGCCTGGCGGTGGTAAAACCGATCCCTTGCCCGGCGGCGGTGATCAGTACGCGTTTCCCGGTTAAATCCATCTTGACTCCTCGGCCTAAAGGTCTAATGGTCAGGCCACTAAGGGCGATTAAAGGTCAGGCCTCTAACATGACAAAAGACGCTTTACGCGTTATCGTTGGGGGAATAAGTTAATAAAACAGCCTTGAAACCACATTTCAATTAACCATTTTTTTACACTTGAATAACGATTACTCAAGCGCCTTGTCGCATAATTGTGCGCCAAATCACTGAACGCCGAATCGTCAAAGGTCAAAAATGCCGATTACCCGACTGGAAAACCCAAGGATTTACAGACAGATAGCCGACCAGCTCAAACGTCTTATCGAGAATAACGAATTTCCGCCTGGCAGCCGCCTGCCCTCGGAGCGCGATCTCGCCCAGCAATTGCAGGTCAGCCGCGCATCGGTGCGCGAGGCGCTGATCGCATTGGAAGTGATCGGCCTGGTGGACGTCAAAGTGGGCAACGGGGTGATCGTGCGTTCGCAAACGCCACCGGCGGCGTCGCAGGAATCGGTGATGGCTCAGGCCGGCCGCAACCAGTGGGCGGAGATCGACGACGAACTGAATATCGAGCTGGATTTCAACGCCGAGCTGCCGCCGTTTTCACTGCTGCAAACCCGCCTGCTGATTGAACCGGAGACCGCCGCGCTGGCCGCGCGCCACGCCACCGACGAGGAGCTGGCGGGCATCCGCGCCGCCTATGAGCAGAACTGCCGCGATAACCGCGCCGGCTCCGCCACCCACCCCGGCGATCGGCTGTTCCACATCCGCATCGCCCAGGCCAGCGGCAACCCGGCTTACGCGTTCATCATCGGCCATCTGCTCGGCCACCGCTACGGCAGCATGTTCCGCGTGCTGCAGCGCCACTATACGCCGGACGACATGCCGCACCGCTCCGAGCTGGAACACCGGGCGATCCTGGCGGCGATCGAAGCGCGCAATGTGCGCGGCGCCCGCAAGGCGATGAAGGCGCACCTGGACGAAGTGATCGCCATTTTCGCCCGCGCGCAGTAAGCCGCCGGCGGTTAAAAAAATTTTATCGCCACCGCTCTTTTTTCTACATGCAGCGGGGGGGCGGGCGCATTACACTGGGCGATGGATTACGCCCTTTCCCGCTGCATTGTTAAATGGATAACGACCGTTGAAGAACTCTGTCTCCGCTTTATTGCTGGCGCTGGGCCTGTGCGCCGCGCCGCTGGCCGTGCAGGCCGCGCCCCCGCAGCTGGCTTCGCAAATCGTCGACCAGTATGCCGAACATATTTTCTACAACAGCGGCGCCACCGGCATGGCGCTGGTGGTGATCGACGGCAATCAGGTGGTTAACCGCAGCTTCGGCGACACCAAGCCCGGCAACAACCTGCGCCCGCGCCCGGATTCGCTGATCCGCATCGCCTCGATCACCAAGCTGATGACCAGTGAAGTGATGGTGAAAATGGCGGCGGCAGGCCAGGTCAAGCTGACCGACCCGCTGCGCAAGTACGCTCCCAAGGGCGCCTATGTGCCGTCTTACAACGCCGGCCAGCCGATCACGTTATTGAACCTGGCGACCCACACCAGCGCGCTGCCGCGCGAGCAGCCGGGCAAAAAGCCGCCGAAAACGCCGGTGTTCACCTGGCCGACCAAGGCTCAGCGCTGGCAATGGCTGGCGCATGCCAACGTCACGGTGCCGCCGGGCGTACGCGCCGCGTATTCCAACCTGGCGTACGATCTACTGGCCGACGCGCTCTCGCGCGCCGCGGGCAAGCCTTACAGCGCGCTGCTGAAAGAGAAAATCACCGCGCCGCTCGGCATGGTCGACACCACGTTGACGCCGAGCCCCGAACAGTGCTCGCGCCTGATGGTGGCGGCGGCCGGCCCGAGCGCCTGTCGCGACACCACCGCCGCAGCCGGCAGCGGCGGCGTCTACTCCACCCCGCGCGACATGCAGCGCTGGATGCAGCAGTTCCTCTCCTCCAGCGCCAGCGGCCCGCGCAAAGCCACCGCCGCCAGCGAGCAAACCATGTACTTCCAGCGCCACGATCTGGTGTCGCTGAAGGGCATGGACGTGCCGGGGCAAGCGGATGCATTGGGATTGGGCTGGGTGTATATGGCGCCGAAGGACGGGCTGCCGGGCATCATTCAGAAGACCGGCGGCGGCGGCGGATTCATTACCTACATGGCGATGATCCCGGCGAAAAACGTCGGGGTGTTCGTGGTGGTGACCCGTTCGGAGCTGAGCAAGTTCACCAACATGAGCGATCCGGTCAACCGCCTGGTGAGCGATCTGGCGGCCAACAAGAGTTGAGATGAGGGGCGCAGCCAACTGCGCCCCCACGCCTCAGGCCGGCACCGCCATCTGGTGGATCACCGAATGGAAGTTGCGCTTGAAATAGATCAGGCCGTTGCCGGCTTCACTCAGCGCGATCTGCTTGATCTGCACCAGGTACATCTGGTGGGTGCCGATGCTCTGGATCTGCTCGATCTCCCCTTCCAGGCTGGCCAGGGTATTGCGCAATACAGGCTGCCCCAACGCGCCAAGCTGCCACTCTTCCAGCCGGAAACGATCTTCCATGCTGACGCCGGTCATGCCGGCGAAGTGGCGCGCCATCAGCTCCTGCTCGTGGTTAAGCACGTTGACGCACAGCCTGCGGTTTTCCTGAAATACCGGGTTCATCGCGCTGTTGCGGTTGATGCACACCAGCAGCGTCGGCGGCGTATCGGTCACCGAGCACACCGCCGTGGCGGTGATGCCGCAGCGCCCCGCCGGGCCGTCGGTGGTGACGATATTCACCGCCGCCGACAGGCTGGCCATCGCGTCGCGAAAGCGCAGCCGCTGTTCATTTTCCTGAGACATACAACCTCCTCCTGAATTACTTCAGCAGATTATCCAACTGATTAATATCGTCATTGTTCCGCAGGTGCGGCACCTTCCAGCCGTGCTGATCGTAATCGGCCAGGCACTTGTCGACCATCTGCATCATGCGATCCATGTTGCCGGATCCCTGCGCGTGGCGCAGGCACTGCAGGCGGATCTCATCCTGGCTGCCGGCGTAATTGATCTCATACAGCTCGTGACGGCCGCCGAATTCGCTGCCGATCGCATCCCACATCAGCTTGAGGATCTTGATGCGTTCGACGTGATCCATGCCGTCCGATCCGCGCACGTAGCGCGCCAGGTACTTGTCGATCTCCGGATTGTTCATGTCACGCACGCTGGACGGCAGGTAGATCAGGCCGCTGGTGACGTTCTTCTCGATGATGTGTTTCACCTTGGTGTAGGCCATCGGCGCCATCACCCGGTAGGTCTGCAGCGCGGCGGAATCCGGCAGGTAGGCACCGTTTTCCCATTGAGTGGCTTCGGCGCACATCGCGTCGCTCAGCGACCAGAACAGGTTGCGCCAGGCCACCACTTCGCCCAGATCGGCCTGCACGCCGCGGAACTCCAGCACGCCGGTACACGAGAGGCTCTTTTGCAGCAGCGCGGTGATGAAGTCCATCTTCACCGCCAGGCGCACGCAGGCCTGCAGCGGGAACAGCCGGGCGAAACCGCCCTGGGTGCTCCAGCGGCGACAGCGGTCGAAATCGCGGTAGATCAGCACGTTTTCCCACGGGATCAGCACATGATCCATGATCAGGATTGCGTCGTTCTCGTCGAAGCGGCTGGTGAGCGGGTAGTCGAACGGCGAACCGGTGGCGCCGGCCACCAGCTCGTAGGAGGCGCGCGAAATCAGCTTCACCCCTTCGGCGTCCATCGGCGCCACGAACATCAGCGCGAAGTCCGGATTATCGCCCATCACCTGCGCCGAACCGAAACCGATGAAGTTGTAGTGGGTCAACGCCGAGTTGGTGGCCACCACTTTGGCGCCGCTGACGATGATGCCGGCGTCGGTTTCTTTCTCCACCTGAATGTAGACGTCCTTCACCTCGTTGACCGGCTTATGACGATCGATCGGCGGATTGACGATGGCGTGGTTGAAATAGAGCCCGGTTTCCTGAATGCGTTTGTACCAGTGGCGCGCGTTGTCGGCGAACTGGCCGTAGAACTCCGGATAAGCGCCCAGCGCGCAGCCGAAGGCCGCCTTATAATCCGGCGTGCGCCCCATCCAGCCATAGCTTTGGCGCGACCAGTCGGCGATGGCGTCGCGCTGCTGGCGCATCTCTTCCGGGCTGCGGGCATAGCGGAAGAATTTGTGGGTGTAGCCGCCGTTGCCGGTGTCGGTATTCCAGCACAGGCGATCCTGGCTGGCCGGATCGTGCAGCGCGTCGTACAGCTGGCCGACAGACGCCGCCGCATTGCGGAACGCCGGGTGGGTGGTGACGTCTTTCACGCGCTCGCCGTAAATGTAAATTTCACGGCTGTCCTGCAAACTTTTCAGGTATTCGGCGCCGGTGAACGGGCGTTTACTGTCGGCACGAAAGTCTTCTGGTTTCATCGGGTCTTCCTCGTCATCGGCATTTTTCAGGCCGTGGAGTCGGCCATTTGTTAAAATAATGTTTTCTTTTGGTTGCTTAATTGAAGCTGCCAAAGCCGGTTTCGAGAAGAGACTTTTGCGGCAATCGCCGGTACTTTTCAGGTCAGTTTGCCGCTTTCGCGGCAAACTGTGATCGCGGTTACGAAAGGGCGTGCTGCGCCGCGCGGTAGGTCGAGGGGGAACAGCCTTCCAGCCGATTGAAAAACCGGGCGAAATAGGCCGGATCCTTGAAGCCGAGGCTGTAGGCGGTTTCATGCACCGTGCAGGCGCTGAACAGCAGCATGCGCTTGGCCTCGCGCAGCAATCGATCGAAGATCAGCCGCTTGGGTGGCCGGTTGGCGAAGCGCCGACACAGGTCGTTGAGCCGCGATTCGGTCACGCCCAACGCCTGCGCATACTCCGGCACCGGCAGATGCTCGCGGAAACGCTCGTCCACCATCTTGTTGAAGCGTTGAAACAGCTGCAGTTCGCCACGCACGCCGCTGTTGGCGCTGTCTTCCAGCGCGGTATTGCGCAACAGCAACGTGAACACCGCCTGCGCCAGCAGCGCCAGCGTCTGTTCGCGCCCGGCCAGGTTCTGCGCGAACTCGCGGCGGATCAGCGCCCAATAGTGGCTGAGCGCCGTCAGCTCCTGCGGCGCGTCGGCCAGCGACAGGCAGATGCCCGGCATGTCGAGCGCCAGGTTGCTGCCGGGGTACAGGCGCTCCAGCAGCGGCCAAATCAACTCCTGACGCACCGTCAGCACGTGGCCGTCGCTGTCCGGTTCGGTGAAGAACGCATGCGGCACCGACGGCGGCGTGAGGATGAACAGCGGCGCCTGCACCGAATAGTGCTGATCGTCGAGCTGCAGCTCTATCTTGCCGGTCTCCAGAAAATGCACCTGGAAGAAGCAGTCGTGCCAGTGCACCTGCATGTCGCGGCCAAAGAATGCCGCCAGCCCGGCGAAGGTTTCGTAGTGCACCTCGTCGGCGGCGTAGCGCGCGTCATACTCTTTGCAAATATCGATGTTGGCGATAAAACCGGTACTTTTCCGCACCTCATTACCTCCTGCAATCCTGCCTGTCTGCGTATCAAGGCGTCGCTCTCGGGCGCGAATCCTTCATCGGGATGCGCCACACCAGCACGGCGCCGACGATCAACAGCGCCGAGACGAAATACAGCCCGGAGTTGAAGCTGCCGGTCAGATCCTTGAACCAGCCGATCAGCAGCGGGCTGAGCGCCGATCCGATGTTGCCGGTGGCGTTGATCACGGCGATCCCCACCGCTCGCGCTTCCAGGCTGATCGACTGATCCGGCGTGGTCCAGAAGATCGCCATGGCGGTAAAGGAACCGACCGACGCCATCACGATCCCCAGCAGTTGGATCAGGCTGTGATCGGTGGCGGACGCCAGCAGCCAGCCGGCGGCGGCGAACAGGTACGGCAGCGCGGTGTGATGCTTGCGCTCCTGCAGCCGGTCGGATCGTTTGCTCCACCACACCATGCCGGCGATGGTGCAGATCTGCGGGATCGCCGCCAGAATGCCGATCGTCACGTTGCTGCTGGCCTGGTTGAAGCTCTGCAGGATCTGCGGCGTCCAGATATTGATCGCGCTCAGGGTGTTGGTCAGGCAGAAATAGGCCAGCGTATACATCAACACAATCGGCGTGAAAATCTCGCGCCACAGGCTGCGCTGCTGCAGCGCGCGGTGGCTGCTCGGCCCGTTGGGCTGCACCAGCTGCAGCTTGTCGGCCTCCATCATCGCCTTCAGGCTGGCTTTTTCCTCGTCGGTCAGCCACTTGGCCTTAGCCGGCGTGTCGTCGAGGTAGAACCACACCACCACGCCCAGCAGCACCGACGGAATGCCTTCCAGCAGGAACAGCCACTGCCAGCCCTTCAGGTTCATCACCCCGTCCAGCGCCAGAATATAGCCGGAGACCAGCGAGCCGATCGCCATGGTCACCGGCATGGCGATCATGAACAAGGCGTTGGCGCGGGCGCGGTAGAACGCCGGGAACCAGTAGGTGAGGTACACCAGAATGCCCGGCAGAAAGCCGGCCTCGGTGATGCCGACGATCATGCGCAGCACGTACAGGCTGGTGGGTCCGGTGGCGAACATGGTGCAGGTGGAGGCGACGCCCCACAGCACCATGATGGTGGCGATCCAGCGCCGCGCGCCGACCCGGCTCAGCATCATGTTGCTGGGAATGCCGAAGATCACGTAGGTGACATAGAACAACGTCGCCGCCAGCCCGAACATGGTCGAGCTGAGGCCGAGATCTTTGCCCATCGTCAGCCCGGCGAAGCCGATGTTGATGCGATCGAGGAAAGAGAAAACAAACAACACGAACAGGAAAATAATCAGGCGCCGAAACAACTTTTTAATCACCGATTGCTCGGCGGCGGTTAACGCTTTATGTTGCTGCGCCGGGTTGGCCGGCGGCAGCGAATCGACGTGGTTCATGGTTCAGTAGACTCCCGATGAAGGCGCTTGCGCCCCGCCCTGTTTGAACTCGTCCGCCAGGGCTTCCGCCGCCCGCGCCAGCAGGGTGGTATCCACCCCTACCGCGACGAACAGCGCGCCGGCTTCCAGATAGCGCTGCGCCAGCGCCTTGTTGGCCATCAGAATGCCCGGCGCCTTGCCGGCGGCGCGGATGCGCGCGATGGCGTCGTCGATGGTGCGCTGTACCTCCGGATGCTGCGGATTGCCGGCGAAGCCCATGTCGGCGCTGAGATCCGCCGGGCCGATGAACACGCCGTCCACCCCTTCCACCTGCAGAATGGCGTCGAGGTTTTTCACCGCCTCGCGGGTTTCAATCTGCACCAGCACGCACATCTGCTCGTCGGCCTGCTGCAGGTAATCGGGCACCCGGTTCCAGCGCGAAGCGCGCGCCAGGGCGCTGCCAACGCCGCGCACGCCGTGCGGCGGATAGCGCGTGGCGCGCACCGCGTCGCGCGCCTGTTCGGCGTTCTGAATCATCGGGATCAATAAGGTTTGCGCGCCGACATCCAGCAACTGCTTGATGATCACCGCGTCGTTCCACGGCGGCCGCACCACCGGCTGGCTCGGGTAAGGGGCGACCGCCTGCAGCTGCCCCAGCACCGTCTGCACGTTGTTGGGCGCATGTTCGCCGTCGATCAACAGCCAGTCGAAACCGGCGCCGGCCAACAGTTCGGCGCTGTAGCTGCTGCACAGCCCGAGCCACAGCCCGATCTGCGGGCGTTTTTCCTGCAGCGCTCGCTTGAAGTGGTTGGTTAACATCGTATTCTCCCTGACAAGCGGGCGCGGCGCTTGGCCCCCGCCCGGTTATTGCGGCCCGGTTCGCCGAGCCTGCTTATTAGACGAAGCGGCAGCTGATGCAGCCCATCGGGCCATAATCGACGTGGAAAGTATCGCCGCGCCGCGCCGGCACCGGCCGGGTGAAGGAACCGCCGAGGATCACCTGCCCCGCCTCCAGCTCCACCTCATACGGCGCCAGCTTGTTGGCCAGCCAGGCCACGCCGTTGGCCGGGTGGTTGAGCACCGCCGCCGCCACGCCGGACTCTTCAATCACGCCGTTGCGGTACAGCAGCGCGGAGATCCAGCGCAGATCCAGCGCATCCGGCTTGATCGGCCGCCCGCCCATCACCACCCCGGCGTTGGCGGCGTTGTCGGAGATGGTGTCGAACACCTTGCGCGGCCGCTGCGTCTCGGGATCGACGTTGTGGCTGCGCGCATCGATGATCTCCAGCGCCGGAATGACGTAGTCGGTGGCGTTGTAGACGTCGAACAGCGTGCAGTTCGGCCCGCGCAGCGGCTTGGCCAGCACAAACGCCAGCTCCACTTCCACCCGCGGCACGATAAAGCGATCGATCGGAATGTCGCTGCCGTCGTTGAAGAACATGTCGTCCAGCAGCGCGCCATAATCCGGCTCGGTGATCTGCGAGCTCACCTGCATGGCGCGCGAGGTCAGGCCGATCTTGTGGCCTTTGAGCGTGCGCCCCTCGGCGATCTTCAGATCTACCCACTGCCGCTGAATGGCATAGGCGTCTTCAATGGTGATCTCGGGATGATCGAGCGACAGCGCGCGGATCTGCTCACGGCTCTTTTCCGCCTGATGCAGACGCTGCACGGCGCGGTTAACCTGCTCTTTATCCAGCATTTACGCCCCCTTATTCACGCCTTGTTGAACAGCGCGTGGACATTGTTCTGTTTGTAATTCAGCACCGGATCCAGCTCTTCCATGGTGAAAGAGAGCGCCAGGTAACGCTGCGCCATCAGCGCGGCGAAGTGTTCCTTGATCAGCGCAAACAGCATCTCACCCACCTGCTGACGGCTTTCCAGACTGCGGCCGTGGCCGATCTTCAACGTCATGTGCACGAAGGCGTAATCCTGCTTGCCGTCGGCCATCTGCCAGGTATCGAGCCAGATAGCCCGGCTGCGCACGCCGGCCAGCGGGAAGATGCCGGTCGCCGCCAGCGCCTCGTTGACCTTGGCGAACAGGGTGGGCAAATCCGCCTCGCGGCGGATATTGTCGGTACATTCAGCGTAAAAATGGGGCATTCACACACCTCAGGCTTCAGCGGGCAAAGGGAACACGGCGTTGACCTGCCCGGTGCCGGAACTGGCGAACAGCGGGGTGATGAACTCCACCTTGCCGTCGTACTTGTCCCAGCCGAGCAGGCCCAGCAGCATCACGGTGTCGTGCATGTTGCCTTCGCCGTAGCAATAATCGGCATACTCCGGCAGCATTTCGCAGAACTCGCGTAAGCGCCCCTCTTCCCAGAGCTTGACCACCCGTTCGTCCATTTGCTGGTCGAACTGACGGGTATAGCTGTTCATGCCCTCTTCGGCGCGCTGATCGTCGATAAAACGGTGCGACAGCGAGCCGCTGGCCAACACCGCCACGGTGCCGTCGTATTTCTCGATGGCGCTTTTGAGCGCCTCGCCCAGCCGGCGGCTGTCGGCGAAGTCATGCACGGTGCAAAACGCCGAGATCGACACCACCTTGAAATGCTTGTCGGCATTCATGTAACGCATCGGCACCAGCGTGCCGTATTCCAGCTTCAGGCTCGGGATGTCGTGCGCCTTGGCGCGTACGCCCCGCTTGCAGGCCTCATCGGCGATCAGCTGGCCCAGCGCCGGGTTGCCGTCGTAGTCGTAAGTCATGTCGCGGATGAAATGCGGCAGCTCGTTGCTGGTGTACACGCCGGAGAAATGCGCGCTGCAGTTGATGTGATAGGCGCTGTTCACCAGCCAGTGGGTGTCGAACACCACGATGGTGTCGACGCCCATCTCGCGGCAACGCGCGCCGATCTCTTTATGGCCGTCGATGGCCGCCTGCCGGCAGCCAAAGTTTTTCCCAGGGATTTCCGACAGATACATCGATGGCACATGTGTAATCTTGGCGGCTAACGCTAACTTACCCATAAGTCCTCACATGAAACAAAAATGATTCCGTGAACGATGCCGAGGCCTGATTAAACGCCCCAGCGTGGGATCGGGTGATCACCCATGGAAATGCACACGTTCTTCATCTCGGCGAACACTTCGAAGCTGTATTCGCCGCCTTCGCGGCCGGTGCCGGAGGCTTTCACGCCGCCGAACGGTTGGCGCAGATCGCGCACGTTTTGGGTGTTGACGAAAACCATGCCCGCTTCGATGCCGCGGGCCAGGCGCAGAACCTTGCTCACATCCTGCGTCCAGATGTACGACGCCAGGCCGTACTCCACGTCGTTGGCCATGCGCAGGCCGTCTTCTTCTGATTTGAACGGCAGCAGGCAGGCCACCGGCCCGAAGATCTCCTCCTGCGCCACGCGCATCCGGTTGTCGACATCCGCCAGCACCGTCGGGCGCAGGAAGTTGCCGTGGCTCAAGCCGGCCGGTTTATCCGGGCCACCGGCCAACAGGGTCGCCCCTTCCTCCACCCCGAGGCGGATATAGCCGGAGACTTTTTCCCAGTGCTGCGGGCTTATCAACGCGCCCACCTGGGTGTTGGGATCTTGCGGATCGCCGACGCGCAGACGGTTGGCGCGCTCGGCGAAACGTTTGACGAATTCCGGGTAGATGCTCTCCTGAATGAAGATGCGCGAACCGGCGGTGCAGCGTTCGCCGTTGATCGAGAAGATGGTGAACAGCGCGGCGTCGAGCGCCCGCTCGATGTCGGCGTCTTCAAAGATCAACACCGGCGACTTGCCGCCGAGCTCCATGGAGAATTTCTTCAGCCCGGCGCTTTCGATGATGCGGCGGCCGGTGGCGGTGCCGCCGGTGAACGAAACCGCGCGCACGTCTTTATGGCGCACCAGCGCGTCGCCGGCGGTGGCGCCGTAACCCTGCACCACGTTCAGCACCCCGGCCGGAATGCCGGCCTCCAGCGCCAGCTCGCCCAGGCGATCGGCGCTCAGCGGCGACAGTTCGGACATTTTCAGCACCGCCGTGTTGCCCAGCGCCAGGCAAGGCGCGGTTTTCCAGGTGGCGGTCATGAACGGCACGTTCCACGGCGACACCAGCGCGCAGACCCCCACCGGCTGCACCAGCGTGTAGTTGAGCATCTTGTCGTCCACCGGGTAGGTCTTGCCGTTCATCTGCTGGCATACCTCGGCGAAGAATTCGAAGTTGTGCGAGGCGCGCGGGATCAGCACGTTTTTGGTCTGATGGATCGGCAGGCCGGTGTCGGCGGTTTCCATTTCGGCGATCTGCGGCACGTTCTGGTCGATCAGTTCACCCAAACGGCGCATCAGGCGCGCACGCTCTTTCATCGGCGTGTTAGCCCACTTGGGGAAAGCCTCTTTCGCGGCCGCCACCGCCTGGTCGATCTCCAGCTGGCCGCCGGAGGCCACTTCCGCCAGCACCTCGCCGTTCGCCGGGTTGGTGGTGGTGAAATACTCTTTGCTGGCGACGTTCTTGCCGTTGATCCAGTGGTTGATGGTTTTCATCGCAGGCTCTCCTCGTGATCTTTTTCACTGATAATGTGGTTAACCAAACGGCCGATGCCTTCGATCTCCACCACCACTTCGTCGCCCGGCCGCACGTCGGCCAGCCCTTTCGGCGTGCCGGTGGCGATCATGTCGCCCGGCTGCAGCGTCATGAATTCGCTCAGGTAGGCGATCAGGAACGGAATGTCGAAAATCATGTCGGCGGTACTGCCGCGCTGGCGCAGCTCGCCGTTGACGTAGGTGCTGAGCGCCAGCCGGTGCGGATCGGCGACGTCGTCGCGATCGACGATGTACGGCCCGATCGGCGTCAGGGTATCGCGGCTCTTCACCCGCAGATTCGGCCGGTAGTAGTTTTCCAGGTAGTCGCGGATGGCGTAGTCGTTGCACAGGGTGTAACCCGCCACATACTCCATGGCGTGCTCGCGGCTGACGTTGCGTGCGGTCTTGCCGATCACCGCCACCAGCTCGGCTTCGTAATGCATGTACTCCACGTCGGCCGGACGCACCGATACCTGACGATGGCCGGTCAGAGTGTTCGGCGCCTTGAGGAACACCAGCGGCTCTTCCGGTGCCTTGAATTCCAGCTCGCTGGCGTGGTCGGCATAGTTCAGCCCCAGGGCGAACACCGTGCCCTGCGCCGGCGGCAGCCATTCCACTTCGCGCTCCTGCAGCACCTCGCCGTTCGGCAACGTGACGCGCAGCTGGTCGTCCACCTGAACGTTGACGATCTGGCCATGATGGCGAATACGGGCATGTTTCATGATGCGGCTCCTGCCTGGGTGACGCGGTTGCTCAGAGTGGGCAGGCCGGCGGCGCGCACCGTCACCTCATCCCCCGGTTTGATCGCCACCCGCTGGTGCGGGGTGCCGATCAGCACCGCATCGCCCGGCTGCAGGGTGATGAAATCGCTGATGGCGGCGATCAGCTCCGGCACCGAGCGCACCAGATCGGCGGTGGACCAGCGATCCTGCTCCACGCCGTTGATCTCGGTGACGATCTCCAGCCGATCGGCATTCTCCAGTTGGCCCATCTCACCCAGCGGGCAGAAGCCGTCGCGGCATTTGGCCTTGATCGCCGGGCGATAGAAGCTGCTCTCCGGCAGGCTGACGTCGTTGGCCAACGCGTAACCGGCCAGATAACGGCTCACCTGCGCTGCCGGCACCTTGCGCGCGGTGTCGCCGATGATCACCGCCAGCGTGCCGCCGCTCTGCACGGTTTCACCGGCCGGAAACGGGATCGCCCCGCCGTTGGCGAGGTGGGTATTGCGCGGTTTGATAAACCACACCGGGGTTTTGGGCGGGGTCTGGTACGGCGGCTGGTGAAACGCCTGATCCCAGGCGTCCAGTTGGCTGCGGTGGTTCAGCGCAACGGAAAATACGGTGCCTTTCATGCGAACTCCTCCAATGGCAAAACATGACAACCGGCATTCATTAATATATTAATGATTACTTTTATACGCTGTGCAGCTTTTACGCAACGCGCTTGGAATGATTTGTGATCGTGATAACAAAATATTCACAAACAACAAACATTGGCGTGATTATTCAACGCATTAATCATTTTTATCGCCATTTTTCGCTGCGCTACGCATTTTTGCTTTATCCCTGCGGGTAACTTTGGCTACTATTAAGTTATTAACAAATCGGGCTTTGCGGGGCGGGCGCCCCCATGACGAGCGCCGTAACAGCGAACACCTTGATAGCTAAGGCCAAACTTATGCATGAATCGTTAACCATCGCCCTGCTGCAGGCGCGTGAAACCGCCATGGGGTTCTTCCGCCCGATCCTGAAAAGCCACAATCTCACCGAGCAGCAGTGGCGCATCATCCGCGTGCTGGCCAACAGCCGCTCGATCGAATTCCACGAACTGGCGGCGGAAACCTGTATCCTGCGCCCCAGCCTGACCGGCATTCTGTCGCGCATGGAGCGCGACAAACTGATCTTCCGCCTCAAGCCGGTCAACGATCAGCGCAAGCTGTACGTGTCGCTGACCCAGCAGGGTCAGGATCTGTATGAAGTGGCGCGCCACCAGGTGGAACAGGGCTACGCCGAGATTGAAGCCGCTTTCTCGCGGCAGAAAATGGACCAGCTGATGACGCTGCTGGACGAGCTGATCACCCTGGGCGACAGCCTGCCCGCCAACGTCACCGCGCATCCCGCCAAGCAGTGATTTAACCCACCGGAATTCTCACATTAATTGGCGTTGCAGCCAGGCGGCCAAGGCGTAAATCCCCAGTCGCTTACTCAAGTAAGCGACTGGGGTGCGTGGCTGCGTCAAGCAAGCGGAGCATTCGTTTCCGGCAACAGCGCGCCGCCGTCCACCACCAGCGTCTGGCCGGTGATATAGGCCGCTGCCGGCGAGGCGAGAAACACCATCGCCGCGGCGATGTCTTCCGGTTCACCCAGCCGCCCGAGCGGCACCGCGGCGGCGATCGCCTGATTCACCTGCGCGTCGCCCAGGTTGGCCATCGCCGGCGTGCGGATCATCCCCGGCTCCACGCCGTTGACGCGAATGTTCTCCGCCGCCAGCTCCAGCGCCGCCGCGCGAATAAACCCGTTCACCCCGGCCTTGGAAGCGGCGTAGTGCGCCAGCCCCGGGTAGGCCACCCGCGGGCCGGTCACCGACGAGGTCACCAGCAGGCTGCCGCCGCCGGAGCGGCGCATCCACGGCAGCGCCGCCTGCGCCAGAAAGAACGGCGCCATCAGATTGACGCTCAGCGTGCGTTGCAACAGGGCCGCGTCGATGGCGGCGAACGGCGTCAGCGGAAAGTAAGCGGCGTTGTGGATCACCACGTCCAGCCGTTGATGCCGCTCACCCACCATCGCCACCAACTCGGCGGCCTGCCCCGGTTCGGCCAGATCGCAGGCCAGCGCCTGCACTTTCCACCCTTCGCCCCGCAGCGTTTGCGCCGCCGCCTGCGCCTGCGGCAGCTGCACGTCCGCAATCGTCACCTCGGCGCCCAGCCGGGCAAAGGCGCTGACGATCGCCAGCCCAATGCCCTGCGCGCCGCCGGTCACCAGCACCGCCTGCCCCGCGAAGGCGTCGGCCGCATAGGTTGCGTTCATCGGCCTATCCTCGCGGGTGGCGCGTGGTGTTGAGCACCTGCGCGTGGGCGCCCACCGCAAAGTTGCTCAGCGCGCTGAAATCGCTGCCCTGATAACCGAGGATCTTGCCGTCGGTGCGCATGCCCTGCAGATCGATCATCACCACGCCCAGCGTCGGAATGATCTTCTCGCGCCAGACAAACAGATAAAGCTGCTCCGCCACCTTCACGTAGTGGCAGCGGTCGACGTCCGCCAGCCCTTTCTCCACCCCGTCCAGACACTGCCAGGCATAGAAGTTGTCGTTCAGGTAGATGTGCTCGTAACGTTCGGTCGGGCTGTAGGTGTACATGTTGCGCATGCCGATCAGCTCATCGGTAAAACCCGGCGGCGCCACGTCGGCGTCATCCAGCGTGCCGAAGCGGAATTCGGCCTCGACCGCGGTCAGCGGCAGCCCCTGTTCCACCCGGCTGAAGGCGTCGAGCCGCGCCTGCGCTTCGTCCGGCAGCTGGCCGTATACCGCGGTAAGGTTGCCCTGATTGCGGTCGCATACCAGCGTAATGCTGGCGTTGGCGCGGGCGGGATCGAGAAAATCGATGAACAGCACGCCGGGGCGAATGCTGGTGGCGCGATAGGCGACGCCGCGCCGCTCCCCCCACTCCAGCGTCTGCTCGTCGGTAAACCGACAGCGCTGCGTCGCGCCGTCGCTGAAACGCAGCGTCAGCGTGGTGCCCGCCAGGCCGTGCTGGCGTTCCAGCGTATTGCTGTGCGGCGCAAAGCCTTCCGCCAGCGCGCCAACCTGAATGAATACCGCTTCTGAACTCATGGAAATGCTCCTTACAGGGAAGTGAAAGCCAATGTCGGCACATCGACGATGGTGGAGCCGCCGTCGGCCACCAGCGCCGCGCCGGTAATGATTGAAGCCTCGCTGGAACAGAGGAAACGGCAGACGCGGGCGATCTCCTCGGCGCTGGCCGGCCGGCGCAGCGGCACGTCACGGCAGACCATCTGGTAGGCCTGCTCCAGCGAGATCTGATGGGCGTCCATCAGCAGCTGCATCTCTTCGTCCGCCATCGGCGTGGTCACCCAGCCGGGGCACACCGCGTTGGCGCGCACGCCCAGCGGGCCATAGTCGCGGGCGATGGAGCGCATCAGCCCGATCAGCGCGTGCTTGGCGGTGACATAACCGCAGACCTCCGGCCCGGCGGCCAGCGAGGCGATCGACGCGACGAACAGCAGATTGCCGCCGCTCTTGATCAGCTCCGGCAGGCAGGCGCGCGCGCTGGCGAAAGCGCTGTTGAGGTTGCTGTCCATCGCCCCTTGCCACTGCGCGTCGGTCATCTCGGTAATACGCTTGAAGCCCATGCCGCCGGCGCTGCCAATCAGGCAGTCGATGCGCCCGGCGTCGCGCAGAATGGCCGGCAGCAACGTGTGGGCCCAGCTCTCGCCGCTGGCGGCGTCACCCACCAGCGCCTGCGCGCCGATCTCATGCGCCAGCGCCGCCAGCGGTTCCGGGCGGCGGCCGATGATGAACACCCGATCGCCCTGCGCCGCCAGCAGACGGGCGCAGGCGGCGCCGACGCCGGTGCCGCCGCCGGTAATCACAACCACTCTATTCATGATTCAGCTTCTCCATCAGTTGGCCGATCATCAGCAGGCTGCTCAACAGCAGCCGCCGCTGTTCGGCGTCCAGCCGCAGATAGCGGCGGCCGGCCGGCAAACGGCTGACCACCTCCGACGCGGCGAAATGCTCGATATCCACCTGCCAGCGCCCGTCGTTCACCGTCAGCCGCACGCGGCGAAAATCCAGCTGCGCCAGCGTCTCGCCGATCTGCGGGTAGCGCTGCAGGCCTTCCAGCACCCGCTGCGCGGCCGCATGGCGCTGGCGCAACAGATAACGCACCCCGCGCCGCCGCAGCCAGCCGCCGGTCACCACATCCAGCGTCAGCGGGGGCTGCGCTGCGCATACTCCCTGCAGCCGAAAACGGTGGCTGACAATATGCGCCATAAACAGCCCCTGCACCTGTTCGCTGACCTCGATCTGCGGCCCCTGCGGCAGCGTCAGCCGCAGCAGGCCCGGCGCCAGGCGTTCGCACGCGTAGGGTTCCAGGTTACGCGCCAGACGATCCAGCGCGGCGCCCGGCCGATAGCCCGACGGCGCTCGCCGCCAGGCGCGATTAAGTGAGGGAAGTAAGCCGATCAAACTGCGCCTCCTCGTTTTCGCCCTTGGCGAACGCGTTCTCCAGCACCTGCTCGACCGGCACCGGCTTGAACGGATTCACTTTCTGCACGCACAGCGTCCAGAACAGCGCATAGGCGGCGGTCAGGCCGATCATCCAGCCGAAGGGAATGTAGACGTCGCGCGGGTTCATCCCCGGCGGCGTGATGTAGACGATGGCCAGCACGATGCCGACGCTGGAGACGATCTGCGGCAGCGGGAACCACGGCGATTTATAGGCGCGCGGCAGATCGGGGCGGCGCAGGCGCAGGATCACCACCGAGCAGGTCACCAGCAGGTAGGCCACGCCCCAGGCGCACACCGCCGCCAGCACCAGCGGAATGATCCTGTCGAGGTTGCCCTGAATGGCGAAGGCATGTACGCAGGGGATCAGGACCGCCACCAGAATGCCGACCACCGGCGTCTTAAAGCGCGGGTGCAGATAGGCGAACATGCGCGGCAGCGCGCCATCCAGCGCCATGCCGTACAGAATGCGCGGCACCGCCGCCATCAGCGTGTTGATGGTCGCCGCGCCCGCCAGCAGCAGGCCGACGCCCAGCCAGTATTTGCCGAACTGGCCCATCACCTGGCCGGCGAACGCCGGGATGGCCATCGGCGTTTCCAGCAGACGCGTGCCGCTGGCGGCGTCGATCACCACGTTTTCCACCTGGTGGCTGAGCGCCGCGCCGTACAGCGCCATGCACACCGCCACGCCGCACAGCCCGAGCGCCATCGCCCGCGGGATCACCCGATCGCAGCGTTTGATCTCCGGCGCCATCGGCGTCACCAGCTCACAGCCGACGAACATGAACATCGCCATGCCGATCAGGCTGAACACCGCGAAGGGATCGTTCAGATCGAGCGTGCTGCCGAACCAGCCCTCGAGCGGCACCGCATGCGGCGACAGCAGCCCGACGATGCCGAAAATCACCAGCGTGCTCCACATGGCGAAGGTCAGCACGATCTCCGCCTTGCCGAAGGCCTCGATGCCAAACGCATTGAGCAGGCCGAACACGACGACCAGCCCGACGCCGACCATCCAGGAGGCGTTGTGGCTTTCCATCAGGGTGTTGAGGTGCTCGAAGTTCACCAGCGCCATGATGCCGGAGAGAATGGTCTCGGCGGTGCCGGCGAAGATGTGCACGATCAGGTAGGCCGACAGCGCGCCGGTGATGGCGAAAAAGCGCCCCATGCCGCAGGAGATGTAGTCGTAAACCGAACCGGAAGTCGGCAGCAGCGCCGCCGCTTCGGAGAAAGTGGTGAGCTGCGCCTGCATCATGATGAAGGCGATCAGCATCGCCAGCGCGAAGGTGTCGCCGCCGATGCCGAAGCCGCTGGTGACCGTCAGGATCACCGGGCTGGCCATGATCACCCCGACCGAACTGGCCAGGGTGGTGGGAAAGCCGACCTTGCCTCGAGCCAGGTGGGCGTGCAACCGCGACGACAGGTTCATGGTTATTTCCTCTTATAGTTTTGGCCTGATGCATGCAGGTGCTTGCAGGTTTTTCACCGCCAGCGGCGGTCATCTCACTATAGAGAGGAAAGGAAAATGCTGACTATCGTCCTTAAGGACGAGACGCTTTCAACCTGCGGCCGCGCTCACGGCGGCGCGCCACTGCATCGCCCCCTGCGGGCTGCGCGGGTAGGCGCGCAGCGGCGCCAGCAGCGCGGAAAAGAAGGCGTAATAGCCGGCGCACAACCGGTTGTAGCGATCTTCGCCCACATGCGCCGGGCAGCCGCCCTGACAGACGCTTTTCACGCTGCAGCGTTGGCACTCGCGACGCAGGCTTTTGTTCTTGCCGAACGGCATCCCCGCCGCCTTTGCCGCCAGGGTGGCGAGCGGCGTGTGGCGATCGGCATGGCCGAGCAGGTGCTGCGCGTTGATAAGATGATCGCAGGCGTAGAGGCGACCGTCCGGCTCCATCACCAAATTGCCGCCGCAGCGTTCAGCGTGCACGCAGCTGGGGCTGACGTGAGTAAAATACTGCGCGTAGACCTGCTCGATGTTCATCACAAACACCTGGCCGACGTGCCCGCGGCTGCGCCAGCGGCGGTATACCGCCAGCATGAAGCGCCCCCAGTTGGCGGCGCTCAGCCCATAGCCGGCGGTGGGCGCATCCCCTTCCAGCATCAGCGGCTGAAACTGCAGATAGCGCGCGCCGATCGCCACCGCATGATCGTAGATCGCCTCGGCGCGGTCCGCGACGCCGTCGTGCACCACCATCAGCAGGTTGAAGTCGATCTGATGGCGCTGCAGCAGCGCAATGCCGCGCAGCGCGGCGTCATAGCTGGCGCCGCCGCGCTTGTCCGGCCGATGAGCGTCCTGCACCTCGCGATCGCCGTCCAGGCTGACGCCGATGATGAATTGATGCTGCCGGAACAGCCGGCACCAGGCATCGTTCAGCAGGGTACCGTTGGTCTGCAGGCTGTTGCTGATCCGCACGCCCGGCGGCGCAAAGCGGCGCTGCAACGCCAGCGCCCGCTTGTAAAAACCGATCCCCGCCAACAGCGGCTCTCCACCCTGCCAGACGAAATTGATCTCGCGGCTGTAGCGCGGCTGAGCGGCGATGTAGCCGCGGATAAACTCCGCCAGCAGGTCGTCGTCCATCTTGCGCGTCCGCGTTTGCTGGCGCTGCGGGTAGTAGCAGTAGCGGCAGCCCAGGTTGCAGCCGGCACCGATCGGTTTCACCAGCAGGTGAAAAGGCGCCGCCGCGCGCGGCTCGCTCTCTACCGGGATCTGCTGCGTGCGCAGCTGGGCCAGGTTCATGGCGCCGCCTGCGGCAACGGTTTGTGGGTTTGCGGATCCAGGCCAATGTAGTCGCCGGTGTTGGCGTCGACGCCGAGATAGTCGATCGCTGCACCTTTGGCTTCAATAACCATGCCCTGCTGCGCAAAGCGGCGATACGCCTCGCTCAGCCGTTTGACCCGCTCCGGGTCGGCGGCGGCCAGATCGCGCGTCTCCAGCGGATCGTCATGCAGGTTGAACAGCCCCCACGGCGCCATCTGCGCCATCGGCCCGGCCTTCACCAACCGCCGCAGCTTCCAGACTCCATCCACGTAGGCGGCCTGGTTATGCAGCTCCACGCCGTAGGTCGCGCGCGGCACGCCGTCGGCCTCGCCGCTGAAATAGCGCTTGAAGCTGACGCCGACCATCGGCAGCGTCGGTTTGGCCTTCAGCGGTTTGCTGGCGTCGATGCCGGCATAGTCATACAGCGTCGGCGCGATGTCATACACCGCCATCGGCGTGCGGTCGATACCGCCGCGGCCCTTCAACCCCGGCGCGGAGATGATGAAATCGGTATTGATACCGCCCTGCGCGCTGGTGGTTTTGTGGTAGTTGGCGTACGGCGCGTTGCTGACGTTGGCCCAGTGCGGCCCGTAGGAGATGAACGATCCCTTGCGGCCGAGGTTGGCGTAGCTGTTGTCGAACTGCCGCCAATACTCCGGCTTCGAGCCGTAGTAGAAGCCGCTGGCCGGGTTGGCGCCGTTGTCGGTGGCGAACACGATCACCGTATTTTGGTCGCGGCCGGTCTGCTTCAGGGTATTCAGCACCGCGCCGACCTGAACGTCCATGTAAGCGATCATCGCCGCGTACACCTGCATGGTCTTGGCTTCATATTTTTTCTGTTCCGGCGTCAGCGCGTTCCAGGCCTTATCCAGCGCCAGCGTCGGCATCGGCGTGCGATCGGAAATCAACCCCAGCGCCTTCAGGCGCTGAATGCGCTGCTGATAGGCCTGCTGATAGCCGGCGTCGTATTTGCCGTCGAATTTGGCGATCCAGTCATCCGGCGCCTGCAGCGGATCGTGCGGCGCGGTAAACGCCAGATAGGCGAAGACGGGTTTATTCTGCGGAGTATCACGGATCCACTGTTCCAGCTGGTCGGCATAGGCCTTGCTGGAATAGAAATCTTTGGGCAACGACACACGTTTGCCGTTCAGGGTGTAAAACGTGTGGAACGCCTCCACGGTGCCCAGCGGTTTCGCGTCGTCGAAATGGCTGGTGCCGCCGCCCATAAAGGCGAAGGCGCGCTCAAAGCCGCGATCGGTCGGTTTGGCGCCATCAACATAGCCCAGGTGCCATTTGCCCGCCATCATGGTGGCGTAACCCGCGTCGCGAAAACGCTCCGGCAACGTGGTCACGCGGTCGGTCAGGCGCATTTCATACCCCGGCTGCGCGGCGGTGCTCTCATACCACCACATGCCGCCCATGCCGGCCTGCTGATTGGTGTTGCCGGTCATCAACATCGAACGCGCCGGCGCCGACATCGGCGAGGTGTAGTACTGGCTCATGCGCACGCCCCGTTCGGCCAGCGCCTGAAGGTTGGGCGTCGGTATCTCGCCACCGAACGGGCTGATGTCGGAGTAGCCCATGTCGTCCACCAGAATGATCAGCACATTGGGGCGATCGGCGTCCGCCCCCTGAGCCAGGCCCGATAAGGCGCCGCTCAACGCCACCGCCAACGTTTTTTTCTGCATCGTCCGTCCCCTGTATGGTCATGCGGACTGAACAACCCGACGCCTCAGCCCGAGAAAGGTCATCATTTTTTCGTCTTATACGTTTGGCGCCGCCTGGCGCTATCTTCAATTCGCAGTGTAGAAAGCGGCGGAAAAGCCTGGCTATCGTTCTTAAGAACGAGGGACGGCGACGACAGCGGCGGCTGTAGCACGCGCGGGGCGGCGAAAGCTTCACCCGAGCAAGCATTGAAAAGCGCTGTAAATTCAGCGGGAAAAGCGGTGAATTATTTCATTAACCTATTAATGAAAATCGCGATAAATCCGAACGAAAAAGCCCTGATTAACGCAGTGTCATCTTGTTATTTATGTGTTTTATTGCAATCGGCCTCACGTTGTTAATATGTTTTTATTGTGTTGCCAAATTGCTACAACTATGCTTGTATCGTTCATATATTGACCGCCAACCTTCTCCAGATTGAACGATAAAGGGAGGAACACGAATCATGCACAGCACCGCATCCGATGCCTTTATCAACAGCTGTTTGGCGACCATTACGCACCTGATCCCGGTGTCTGCCGGGGTGTTTTATCTGGTCGATCGCGACCTGCGGCCGGATCACTACATCCTGCACGGCATGCCCGATAAAACGCATCAGCAGTATCTGAACCACTTCCAGCAGATAGATCCGCTGCAGCCGGCCAATTTCCATCGCCAGGACATCACCATGGTCGGCATGAGCCCGGCGGCGATCGCCGGCAACCGCCGCTATTACCACGACTTTATGCTGCCGAACGACATGCGCGACATGACGGAGATTTTTATTCGCCAGCGTAAGCGCATCGTTGCCGGGGTGTCGCTGATCCGCGATACGCCGTTTACCGAAGTGGAGCGCGGCCGCCTGCGCGCGGTACTGCCGCTGATCGAGCTGGCGACGCGCGATCTGCTGCCCGACAGCGAGGCGCAGCTGCTGACCGCCAAAGAGCAAGAGATCGTCAACATGGTGCGCGAAGGCGCCAGCAATAAGCGCATCGCCCTGAAGCTGGGCATATCGCTGTCTACGGTGAAAACCCATATGCGCAATATTTTCGCCAAAACCGACGTGGTGAACCGCACCGAACTGGTCGCCGGCGGTTTTCTCGCTCACGGTTAACGCCCGATAACGGCCGCCGCTGCCGGCGGCCGGAAAATAACGCCAGAACATATTCGCCATTTATGGCGCGGCTTCCCCCTGCCCGCAATCGGGCCGGGCGGGATATTTCATCGTCACTCAACGCTTGGGGAAAAGGTTTATGTCCAGTGATTCGGTTTCCGCGCCCGCCGTCGGCGCGGCGCTCCCCTGCCCGCCGCGGCTGCTGACCGCCATTATCGTCTTCGCCGCCATTGCGCCGGGCATTCTGATGACCGCCCCCGCCGTGGCCGCCCAGCTCGCGACTCAGTGGCAACTCGGCCCGGCGCAGATCGGCCACCTGTTCTCCACCGAACTCGGCGCCATGAGCCTGGCCACGCTGCCGGCGTGGTGGTGGATCGGGCGCATCAACTGGCGGCGGGTCGCTATGCTGTCGGCGCTGGTGTTTATCGCCGGCAACCTGGCTTCGGCGCTGGTGCAGGATTTCACCCTGCTGCTGCCGCTGCGCTTTATCGCCTCGCTGGCGGGCGGCACCCTGATGATCCTGTGCATCACCTGCGCCGCCGGCACCGCCAATCCCAGCCGGGTGTATGCCTTCTGGGTGCTCGGCCAGCTGGTGCTGGGCGCGGTCGGGCTGCTGGTGCTGCCGCCGCTGTTCGCGCACTTCGGTCTGATGGCGGTCTACCTGATTTTGGCGGCCATCATGCTGTGCTGCCTGCCGCTCATCCCGGCGTTCCCCAACGGTTTTACCGCCGCCCGCGCCGCCCGCAGCGGCCCCGCCGCCTCGCCGGCGCGCAAGCTGTGCGCCGTGCTGGCGGTGCTGACCTTTTACATCAGCCTGAGCGCGGTCTGGACCTTTATCGGCGGCATCGCCGCCGGCGCCGGGCTGTCGCCGGCCCACAGCGGCCAGGTGCTGGCCGTCGCCACCTTGCTCGGCATCGTCGGCGCCGGCGCCGCGGCGCTGATCGGCGCGCGCTTCAGCGGCGGGCGCCTGATCGTACTGGGGTACGCCCTGCTGCTGGCCAGCGTGGCGCTGCTGACAGGCCAACCCCTGCTGCTGCGCTTCGCCCTGGCGGCCCTGCTGTTCAAATTCACCTGGACCTTCGTGCTGCCATTCATTCTGGCGCGGGTCGCCGGGCTGGATAACGACGGCAAGCTGATGAACGGCATCAACCTGGTGATCGGCGGCGGCATGGCCATCGGCCCGACGCTGGCCGGCTCTTTAATCGAATATTCCGGCGGTTTCAACGCTTTGCTGTTCGGCGCGCTGGGCTGCGCGCTGCTGTCGCTGCTGTTGATTTCGCTGGCTTCACCGCGCGCACCGCGCCGTATAACAGGAGGAGAAAGGTGAAAAGAACAACCGGTTTCTTGTTTGATGAACGCTGTTTCTGGCACAGCACCGGCCTGCACGCCACCACCCTGCCGGTCGGTGGCTGGGTGCAACCGCCTTCCGGCGCCGGCCACGCCGAATCGCCGGAAACCAAGCGGCGCATGAAGAATCTGATGGACGTGTCCGGTCTGTCGCGCCAACTCACCCTGCTGAGCGCCGAACCGGCGACGGAAGAAGACCTGCTGCGCATCCATCCCGCCCACTACCTGCAGCGCTTCAAACAGGTGAGCGACAGCGGCGGCGGCCTGCTGGGGGAGGAAGCGCCGCTGGGGCCGGGCAGCTATGAAATCGCCAAACTCTCCGCCGGGCTGGCCTGCGCGGCGGTGGAGGCGGTGCTGCAGGGCGAGCTGGATAACGCCTATGCGCTGTCACGCCCGCCGGGCCACCACTGCCTGCCGGATCAATCGATGGGCTTCTGCTTCCTGGCCAATATTCCCATCGCCATCGAGCGCGCCAAGGCCCGCTACGGTCTGGGCAAGGTGGCGGTGCTCGACTGGGACGTGCACCACGGCAACGGCACCCAGCATATCTATTGGCAGCGCGGCGACGTGCTGACGCTGTCGCTGCATCAGGACGGCTGCTTCCCGGCGGGCTATTCCGGCGAACAGGATCGCGGTGAAGGCGCCGGGGCAGGCTGCAATGTCAACGTGCCGATGCTGGCCGGCGCCGGCGACGACGGCTACCTGCACGCCATGCGGCGCATCATTATCCCGGCGCTGGAAAAATTCGAGCCGGAGCTGATCATCGTCGCCTGCGGCTACGATGCCAACGCGCTCGATCCGCTGGCGCGCATGCAGCTGCACAGCGACAGCTTCCGCGCCATGACCGCGCTGGTGCAAGACGCCGCCGACCGGCTGTGCGGCGGCAAACTGGTGATGGTGCATGAAGGCGGCTACGCCGAATCCTATGTGCCGTTCTGCGGGCTGGCGGTGATGGAACAGCTGAGCGGCGTGCGCACGGAAGTGCAGGATCCGCTGCTGGCGTTCATCCAGCAACAGCAGCCGCGCGACGCGTTCAACCGCTTCCAGCGCGAAGCGCTCGACGAACTGGCGCGCCAGTTCGGCCTGTAATCCCCTCCTGCGGGCGCCGCATCCGGCGCCCCTGACAAGCTCGCCGCCAGCCGCTACGCTGAAGGGCAACCCTACCACCATGAGAACAATAACATGTCCGAACAAACCGTCAGCTTTATCAAAGGCCGTCACGGCGACATCGCCGTGCACGACTGGGGAAACGACAAGCCGCGCTATCTGGCGCTGCTGGTACACGGCTACGGCGAGCATCTCGGCCGCTATCAATACGTGGCGCGCACGCTACAGGCACATGGGGCGCGGGTATTCGGCCCCGATCATCTGGGCCACGGCCTGTCGCAGGGCGAGCGCGTGCTGATCGAGGATTATGACGCCATCATCGACGACGTTCAGCGCGTGGTCGAGCATCTTCGCCAACAGTATCCGACGCTGCCGCTGGTGGTGATCGGCCATTCGATGGGCGGCATGATCGCCACCCGCTACGTGCAGCGTTATGGCGAGGAGGTGCGCGCATTGGTGCTGTCCGGCCCGCTGCTCGGCGACAGAACGGCGATTTCCGATCTGGCCGAGTTGCCGACGATCCCCGACGCGCCGCTGGATACCGCCACCCTGGCGCGCGATCCGGCGGTTGGCGCGGCCTATCAGGAAGATCCGCTGGTGTGGCACGGGCCGTTCAAACGCCCCACTCTGCGCGCCATGCAACGGATCCTCGCCGCCATCAACGCCGGGCCGGGGTTCGGCGCGCTGCCTACGCTGTGGATCCACGGCGACGACGATCGGCTGGTGCTGATGAGCGAAACGCAAACCGCGCTCGATCGTCTGCAGGGCGACGATTTCGAACGGATGATCAACACGGGCGGGCGGCACGAGAGCTTTAACGAAACCAATAAGGATCAGATCCTCAAACGGGTAACCGACTTTATTGCTCGGGCGTTAGGTTAAGGTGCTCCCCCTCGGCATTCAGCCTGCTGAGGGGGGCATGACGGCGTCAGCCCTCGACGATGGCGAGGTAGTGTTTGACGAAGCGATCCGAGGTGATGTCCCAACGCACCGGAGTGCCTTTCTCGACGAACCAGGAATCGCCGGCCTGATAGTGCACCGACTCGCCGGTGCGTTCGTTGGTCAGGGTGGCGCTGCCTTCCCACACCGTGGCGTGCTCTGCGAACGGATACTCCATCACGAAGCTGCCGCGGGTGCAGCTGAACACGCCGCAGTTCAGGTTGTCGGTCGGTTCGCCGAAGATGCTGGCCACGCCGACGTTTGGCGTGCCGGCGATCACCGTGGCGCCCAGGTTGCTGACGCTGCCGATCTCCAGCAGTTCCGGCAGCGGTTGTTTAAGCAGTAACGGTTTCATGTCATTCTCCTCTGAGGGTTAACGGCGGCCTTTCCAGTAGCCGGATGTCTGGTGCCAAACCTTACCGGCGGTGGTCATCACCCGCCGCAGCTTGTCCTTGCCGAAAATGTTGACGTGCGGGATCGAGCTCATCAGATCGTAGCGATCGGATCCTTCGCTCATGCCCTCCGCCAGCACCTTGCACACGATGTGGCTCGGCGTCACGCCGAAGCCGGAGTAGCCCTGCACATAAAACACGTTGTCGCGATCCGGCAGCGTGCCGATCTGCGGGAACAGGTTGGCGCTGCAGCACAGCGGGCCGCCCCAGGCCAGATCGATCTTCACGTCTTTCAGGTACGGGAACACCTTCAGCATCAGGTTGCGGTTCCAGGCCTTGAGATCCGACGGGAAATATTCGATCAGGCGGGTGGCGCTGCCGAACAGCAGCCGGTTCTCATTGGTCACCCGGTAATAGTCGATCACCGGGCGGATGTCGCTGTAGGCGCCGCGGATCGGGCTGATCTGACGGATCAGATCGTCAGACAGCGGCTCGGTGGCCAGCTGGAAGGCGTAGGTGTTGATGGTCTTGCGGTAGATCTGCGGTTCCATGCCGTTGAGAAAGCCGTTGCAGGCCCACAGCATCTTGTTGGCGCGCACCGAGCCCATGGCGGTGCGCACCGTGATGCGCGGCCCGTACTCCACGTTGAGCACGCTGCTGTTCTCGAAGATTTTCACCCCGTAGCCGCTCAGCGCCTTGGCCTCGCCCAGCAACAGGTTGAGCGAATGCACGTGGCCGCCGCCCATGTGTTTCAGCGCGCAGGTGTAGGCGTCGGAGCCCACCACCTGCTTCACCTCCGCCCCGGTGTAAAGCTCGATCTCCTCTTCCGGCGCCACCGCCCTGAACTCCTTCAGCCAGCCGCGCAGGGTCTTCTCCTGACGCGCGTTGCTGCCGAGATAGCCGTAGCCGAAGCAGAAGTCGGCGTCGATGTCATATTTCTTGATGCGCTCGCGGATAATGCCGGCGCCGAGGTTGCTGATCTTGAAGATGGTTTCCAGCCCGGCCGGGCCGACGTGGCGTTTGATCTTCTCCAGATCGTGGCCGATGCCGGCCATCACCTGGCCGCCGTTGCGCCCGGTGCCGCCGTAGCCCAGATAGCGGCCTTCGAGGATGGCGATGTTGGTGATGCCCTTCTCCGCCAGCTCCAGCGCGGTGTTGATACCGGAGAAGCCGCCGCCGATGATCACCACGTCGACGTCCAGATCCTCTTCCAGCGTCGGGAAGCGCAGATCGTATTTTTTGGTCGCCGCGTAGTAGGTTAAGGACTCGATTTCGTTGTTCACTGTCGCACTCCCGATTGCCTATGCCATGACATCGGATTATCGGGAGGCAGCAGCCGTGCCGCTATGTCCCCTTAGGGACATTCGCTACAAAAAATTAACATTCACGCGCTGCGCCGCTGCGGGGCGGTCAGCAGCAGGCTGAACAGTTCGGCCTGCGAGCCGATGTTCAGCTTGCCGTAGATGTTCTTGCGGTGATTTTTTACCGTGCCGAGGCTGATGAACAGCCGGTCGGCGATCTGCTGCGAACCGCAGCCGGCGAGGATCAGATCGACGATCTCGCGCTCGCGCGGCGTCAACAGATAGCGCGCCTGCGCGCCGTCGTGGTTCTCCGTGTCGGCCTCGGCCGGTGCCGCCACCACTTCGCCGTGCAGCCGCGCCACGCTTTTTACCAGCGTCAGCGCGCTGCGCAGATCCGCCCGCTGCGGGTAACGCACCGCCACCGTGCGGCGCGCCGAGCCGAAAAATACCCCCAGCCCGCGCTCCGGCGTCAATTGCAGCAGCACGCCGGCCTCGTCGTGCCAGCCGGTCTTGCGATAAAAGTTACGGTAATAGTCGCTGTGATAAAACCCACAGGGCGCCAACTGGCGCAGCGTCAGCACCTCGCCTTCGCCGCCGTCGTTCAGCGCGCGGTAAAACGGATCCTGCAGGTAGGCGCCCTGCTGGTAGATCTGGTTGACCGCGTCGCTGTTTTCCCGCTCGGTTTTGATCAGGCAGCGCGGCGGCCGGCCGCGTTCGAAGGCATAGACGATGGCGTTGTCGAAGGCGAAAAACCCTTCCAGCCAGTTCAGCAGGCTGGGATAAAAACGCGGGCTGGCCACCGCATCGATCACCGCAGACAAGCGTTCAACCTGAATATCCATACCCGCCTCGCCATTATTAATACATTAACAATCTACCGATTTCGGATGGGGTTGGCCGCATGACGGCCGGTACTGTTAAAAAAAGCATCCGGCGCGCCGAAATGCAAGAACGACATCGTTTACATGTTAAACAACTCACAGGTTGCCGCGGCGGGGAAAGCGGTGGCCGCTCCGCGCCCGCTGGCTTATGCTGTGGCATCGCGCCCCGCAACGCCGTCAAGGAGACCTCATGTCCGTCAGCCACATCATCGCCAACCGCCAGACCTGGTTCGGCCACGGCAGCATCCAACAGCTGCCGCCGCTGCTGCTGGCCGATCCGCAGCCGACGCTGCTGTTCAGCTGCCGCTCTTTTCTCAACGGCCCAGTGTACGCCGGCCTGAGCGAGTCGCTGACGCCGCTGTTCATCGGCACCGAGATCGTCAGCCACGAGGCGTCGCCGCAGGAAATAGACGCCTGGGTGGCGCGCTGGCGCGGCCAGGTGCGGCGCGTGGTGGCCATTGGCGGCGGCAGCGTGCTGGATGCCGCCAAGGCGTTCTCCGCGCTGGTGGAGCACCCGCTGCCGACGCTGCGCTATATGGAAAAGGTGGGCGACAGCAAAATCAGCGGCGCCACCCTGCCGCTGATCGCCATCCCCACCACCGCCGGCACCGGCAGCGAGGTGACGCAGAACGCGGTGATCACCGACACCCAGGTCAGCAAGGTGAAAGCCTCGCTGCGCCATAATAACTTCGTGCCACACACCGCCATTCTCGATCCGCAGCTGCTGGCGGGCGCCCCGGACAAGGTGCTGGCCTACTGTGCCATCGACGCCTTCACCCACCTGTTCGAGGCCTATCTGTCGAAAACCGCCGGCGCCATGACGCGCGATATGTCGCTGAGCGGCATCCGCCACTTCCTCGCCGCCTGGCCGGCGCTCAACCGCAGCGACGCGGCGCGCGAAGCGATTATGCAAGCTTCGTACCTCGGGGGGCTGACGCTGAGCGCCGCCGGGCTGGGGGTCATTCACGGCATCGCCGGCGAGATCGGCGCGCTGCGCGACTACCATCACGGCCAGGTCTGCGGCCGCCTGCTACTGCCGTTCCTCACCCTGCTGGAAAGCAGCGAACAGCCGCAGCAGCGCGCGCTGATGGCCGAGCTGGCCGCGCGCCTGTACCCGCACTGGCAGGGCAGCCCGGAGAGCTACCTGACCGATTTCATCACCCGCCACGCCATCGCGCCGTTCTGGCAGGATGATTTGCCGATTTCCGGCCAGGAATTGGCGGTGGCGCTGGAGAAATCCAACAGCAAGAATTCCTGGATCGACTATGCGCCGGCACAGCGGCAACGGATGATCGAAGAGGCGTTTCGCGTCGAATGATTATATAATCAGATCAACGCACTAGCAGGAGTAAGTTAATGGGCATCATCGGCTGGATCTTCGCCGGCATCGCGGTCGGCATCCTGGTCGGCGCGCTGATCAGAATCTTCGGCAAGAAGAAAGAGCAGTAAGCGTCACGCTGTTCCGTGAGCCGCCAGCAGGCACTCATGGAACAGCTTCACCACCCGCTGCGGCACCGGCGAGCGGCGCAGCACGCTGGAGTATTCGCAGTGATAGCGGAACAGCGCCGGTTTGATCGCCCGCATCAGGTTCTGCGCCACAAAAAACGCCGCGTAGTGATCCGGCAGAAAGCCGACGTATTTGCCGGACAGAATTAACGTCGCTATCGACTCCTGCGCAAACCCCGTCGCCTTGCGATGCAAATGTTGCTGCAGGCTCAGTTCCATATTCGGCGAATGATAGCCTAATCCGGCGAAGGCATAATTGTGCAGCAGATCCCAATTTAATGTTTCATGGCGGGCGGAAAATAATTCATGCTGCGCGCCGCAATATAAGAACATCCTCTCACTGAATAACGAATGATAAGATAAACTTTCCGCGCTGCGGTGCATGGGAATAACCCCAACCTGAAATTGCCCGTCAATAACGCCGCGTTCAATGGTATTAATCGGCTCCACATACATTTGCAAAGAAACCTCCGGCGCGCGCTCGCTGAATAACGCGATAGCCCGGCCGATCTGCGCCTGCGGATTGCTGACCGTATGGTCGAATATCGCCACGTGCAGCTGCCCGCCCATGCGCTGGTGCACCTCGTCCACCCCGCGTCGGAACGCCTCGGTGGCCGCCAGCAGGTTGACGGTTTCCTGGTAGATAATCAGCCCCTCGTCGGTGACCGCAAAGCCCTCGCGCCCGCGCTGGCACAGCGTCAGGCCCAGCCGCTGCTCCAGATCCTTGATGTGCTTGCTGATGGTCGACAGGCTGATATTCAGCTCCAGTTCGGCGGCGCTCATGCCGCCGCAGTCGACTACGGCCTTGAATACCCGCAGCAAACGCAGATCCATATCCGACAATTGTCCCAGCAACGCGCGCTTTTTTACTTGCATAAAACCTTAAGTAAGTTTCGACATATGATTATTCACAGTAGAGAACAAGCGGTACATAGTCAATTTCGCACAACAATTCGTTAACAACTCATTTTATTTAATTAATCGCACTTATTTTCCTGCCCGGAGGAAAACATGGCCGCTGAAAATTATTCGCTTAATCGTCTCGATGCCGCAGGGTTAGAAGCCCATTGGATGCCTTTTACCGGCAACCGCAATTTTAAAGCGCAGCCGCGCATCATTACTCAGGCCGCAGGGGCGTATTACACCAGCCACGACGGCAGAAAGATTTTCGACGGCCTGTCCGGATTGTGGTGCTGCGGATTGGGGCACGGCCGGCAGGAAATCACCGACGCCGCCCAGCGCCAGCTGGCGACGCTGGATTACTCGCCGGCGTTTCAGTTCGGCCACCCGCTCTCGTTCGAGCTGGCCAACAAAATCAAGGCGCTGACGCCGGCGGGGCTGGATTACGTATTCTTCACCGGCTCCGGCTCGGAAGCGGCGGACACCTCGCTGAAAATGGCGCGCGCTTACTGGCGCGCCAAAGGCCAGGCGGGCAAAACCTGCTTTATCGGCCGGGAAAAGGGCTACCACGGCGTTAACTTCGGCGGCATCTCGGTCGGCGGCATCGCCGGCAACCGCAAGACGTTCGGCGCCGGCGCCGAGGCGGACCATCTGCCGCACACCCTGCTGGCCGGCAACGCCTTTTCGCGCGGCATGCCGCAACAGGGAGCGGAGCTGGCGGATGAGCTCAGCCGCATCATCGCGCTGCGCGACGCCTCGACGATCGCCGCGGTGATCGTCGAACCGTTCTCCGGTTCCGCCGGCGTGATCGTGCCGCCGGTCGGCTATTTGCAGCGCCTGCGCGAGATCTGTACCCAGCATGACATTCTGCTGATCTTCGACGAAGTGATCACCGCCTTCGGCCGCTGCGGCGCGATGACCGGCGCTGAGGCGTTCGGCGTCACGCCGGACATCATGAACATCGCCAAACAGGTGACCAACGGCGCGCAACCGATGGGCGCGGTGGTGGTGCGGCCGGAGATCTACCACACCTTCATGAACGGCGGCGAGCCGGACTACCAGCTCGAATTCCCGCACGGCTACACCTACTCCGCCCATCCGGTCAGCTGCGCGGTCGCGCTGGCGACGCTGGACATCCTGCAGCGTGAACAGATGGTGGAGCGCGTGCAGGCGCTGGCGCCCTATTTCGAGCGCGCGGTGCACAGCCTGCAAGGAGCCAAACACGTCGCCGACATTCGCAATATCGGCCTGGCGGCCGGCATCACGTTGGCGGCGCGGCCCGGCGAACCGGCGCGGCGCCCCTTCGAGGCGGCGATGCGCTGCTGGGAAAGCGGATTTTACGTGCGCTACGGCGGCGACACCCTGCAGTTGGCGCCGCCGTTCATCAGCAGCGAGGCGCAGATCGACGCGTTGATCAACGCCGTCGGCGACGCCCTCAACGCCACCGAATAAGGAGATAACCATGACCATTACCCATTGGATCAACGGCGAGCCCGCCACCGGCGGCGAACGCAGCCAGCCGGTTTACGACCCGGCCACCGGCCAATCGGCGCAGGAGGTGCAGCTGGCCGACCGCGCCACGGTGGAGCGCGCCATCGCCGCCGCCGAACAGGCCTATCCCGCCTGGCGCGATACCCCGCCGCTGAAACGCGCGCGCATCATGATGAAGCTCAAGGATCTGCTGGAGCAGCATGCCGACGCAGTCTGCCAATTGATCACCGCCGAGCACGGCAAGGTGCTCAGCGACGCCTTGGGCGAATTGCAGCGCGGCATCGAGAATATCGAATACGCCGGCTATGTGCCGGAACTGCTGAAAGGCGAACACAGCAAAGAGGCGGGCCCGGGCATCGACAGCTGGAGCGAGTTTCAACCGCTCGGGGTGGTGGCGGGCATCACCCCGTTCAACTTCCCGGCGATGGTGCCGCTGTGGATGTGGCCGATGGCGGTCGCCTGCGGCAATACCTTCGTGCTGAAGCCTTCCGAGCGCGTCCCTTCCGCCGCGCTGTATATCGCGCGGCTGGCGGCGGAGGCCGGGCTGCCGCCGGGGGTGCTCAACGTGGTCAACGGCGATCGCGAAGCGGTGGAGACACTGCTGCATGACGGGCGCGTGAAGGCGATAAGCTTCGTCGGTTCGACGCCGGTCGCGGAACACATCTATCACACCGGCTGCGGCCAGAACAAACGGGTGCAGGCGCTGGGCGGCGCCAAAAACCACGCGGTGGTGCTGCCGGACGCCGATATCCCCGGCGCGGTCGGCGCGCTGATGGGCGCCGCCTTCGGCTCCTGCGGCCAGCGCTGCATGGCCATCCCGCTGGTGGTGGCGGTGGGCGACGGCACCGCTGAAGCGCTGATCGCCGGGCTGAGGCAACAGATGGCCGCCATGCGCGTCGGCCCCGGCAGCGACAACCGCAACGACATGGGGCCGCTGGTGACTCAACAGCATTATCAGAAGGTGAAAGGCTATATCGATCAGGGCGTGGCCGAAGGCGCCGAGCTGCTGGTGGACGGCCGCGAACTGCGCGTGATCGGCGCCGACGGCCGCCCCAGCCAGGGGTATTTCCTCGGCCCAACGCTGTTCGACCGCGTGACGCCCGGCATGCGCATCTATCAGGAGGAGATCTTCGGCCCGGTGCTTGGCGTGGTACGCGCGGCGTCGCTGCAAGAGGCGATGGCCTTGATCGACGCCCACGAATACGGCAACGGCACCTGCCTGTTCACCCGCGACGGCGAAGCGGCGCGTTACTTCTCCAGCCGCATTCAGGTCGGCATGGTGGGGATCAACGTGGCGTTGCCGGTGCCGGTGGCCTACCACTCGTTCGGCGGCTGGAAGCGCTCGCTGTTTGGCGATCTGCACGCCTACGGCCCGGACGCGGTCAGGTTCTACACCAAACGCAAGACCGTGACCCAGCGCTGGCCGGCCTCCGGCGACGCCCGGCGCGCCAGCTTCAGCTTCCCGTCGGGGCAGGGGTAACACATAAGAACAATAAACTTCCGGGGAGCACAGCTCCCCGGCATTTCGCGCGCTCCATTTGATTTCTGCGTACAGCCTGTGCAGCAAAACAATAATTCACTCACACGTTAATGGAGTCGTTAACCATGCAAGAGTCCGCCCCTGAACACACTTTCAAAGGCAATCTCAGCGTCCTCGACGTGGTGATGATTACCGCGTCCGGCGTGACGCCGGCCAGTTCGATCTTCGTCATCGCGCCGCTGGCGATCGCCAGCGCCGGCAGCGGCGCCTTTCTGTCATTTCTGATCGCCGCCTGCGTCGCCGCCACCATCGCGCTGTGCTATGCCGAGCTCGGCGCCGCGCACCCCAGCGCCGGCGGCGAATACAGCATCATCAAACGCCTGTTCGGCACCCTGTGCGGGTTGCAGACCTATCTGTTTATTCTCAGCGCCGCGCTGTTCGTGCCGGCGGTGCTGGCCACCGGCGCCGTGCCCTATCTGAATACCGCGCTGGGCACCTCATTCGACGCCTCCACCGCCGGCATGATCACCGTGCTGATCGGCGGCGCCTGCGCCATTTTCAACATCAAGGCCAACGCCCTGCTGACCGGCGCCTTTCTGGTGGTGGAAGTGGCGGTGCTGGCGCTGATCGCCTGGCTCGGTTTCAGCCATCCGCATCAAAGCGCGGAGATCCTCACCGCGCCGGTGATGCTGGACGCGCAGGGCAGCCTAGCGCCGGTGTCGCTGCCGCTGATCGTCGCCATGGTCGGGGTCGCGCTGTTCTCCTACAACGGCTACGGCGCGGCGGTGTACATGGCGGAAGATATGCGCGAGCAGGGCAAACCGATGGCGGTCGCGATCATGCTGACGCTGGTCATCGTGGTGCTGGTGGAACTGGTGCCGTTCACCGCCCTGCTGATCGGCTCGCCGTCGCTGGCGGAGATGGCCAAACAGGCCGACCCGGTCGGCTATGTGGTCACCCAGCTCGGCGGCCCGACGCTGGCGCGGGTGGTGAGCGGCGCGATTTATCTGTCGGTGTTCAACGCCATTATCGCCATCGTGGCGCAGTTCAGCCGCATGATGTTCGCCAGCGGGCGCGACGGTTTCTGGCTGCCGGCGTTCAACCGGGCGCTGAAAATCATCCACCCGCGCTTCGGCACCCCCTGGATCGCCACCCTGCTGTTCGGCGTGCCCTCGGCGCTGCTGGCATTTTGCTCCGATCTCGAATCGCTGACCTCGTTCACCGTGATCCTGCTGCTGCTGGTGTACATCATCATGGCGGTGGCGGCGCTGATCAGCCGCCGTCGCCGCCACTTCCATCACCCGTACCTGATGCCGCTGTGGCCGCTGCCGGTGCTGGCGGCGCTGCTGTGCTGCCTGTACGTGCTGTGGACGATTTTGATCGCCAGCAGCCTGAAAGACTTTATTATCATTGCCGGCATCATCGGCTTCGGGCTGGCGCTGAACCATCTGCGCGGCCGCCAGACGGCGCCCCTCGCCGCCCCCTCAATAGAAGGAGAATAACCATGACGCAGCGCGCTCAGGATCTGGGCATCACCATCGGCCAGGGCACGCCCGGCCCGCTGAACGCCATCACCGACGTGCCCGGCGTGCGCGTCGGCCATGCCAGCCTTCATGCCGATTTGGCGGACGGGCGCAGCGTGCGCACCGGCGTGACGGTGATCGAACCGCGCCCCGGCTCCGCCCGCCACGCCCCCTGCTTTGCCGGCGTGCACGTGTTGAACGGCAACGGCGACGCCACCGGCCTGGAATGGGTGCGCGAAGCGGGGCTGCTGACCAGCCCGATCGCCTTCACCAACACCCACAGCGTGGGGGTCGTGCGCGATGCGCTGATCGCGCTGGAACGCGAAGCGCTGCCCGCGAGCGACAACGCGGTGTACTGGAATATGCCGGTGGTGATGGAAACCTTCGATGGCCTGCTCAACGACATCAACGGCTTTCACGTCAAGGCCGAGCACGTGCGCCAGGCGCAGCAGTCGGCCCGAGGCGGCTTGCCGCAGGAAGGCGCGGTCGGCGGCGGCAGCGGCATGATCTGTCATGAGTTCAAGGGCGGCAGCGGCACCGCATCGCGCCGCTTGCCCGCCGATCAAGGCGGCTGGACGGTGGGCGCCATCGTGCAGGCCAACCACGGCAAACGCGAGTCGCTGCTGGTCGGTGGTTACCCGGTGGGCCGCCACCTGGGGCATATCCCCTCGCCGTTCACGCCGCAGTTGCCGCATCCCGGCATGGGCTCCATCGTGGTGGCGCTGGCGACCGACGCGCCGCTGCTGCCGCACCAGTGCGCGCGGCTGGCGCAGCGCGCAAGCATCGGCATCGCCCGCACCGGCGGCGGCACCGAGGATTCGAGCGGCGATATCTTTATCGCCTTCGCCACCGGCAACGACGGCCTGCCGCCCGCCGACTACGCCAATAAAGGCGCTTTCACCACGCCGCTGCGCATGGTGAACAACGACTACATTTCGGCGCTGTTCGCGGCGGCGGCGGAAGCGGTGGAAGAGGCGATCGTCAATGCGCTGCTGGCGGCCAATACCGTCAGCGGCAACGGCCATCGGGCGGAAGGGTTGAGCGCCGAACAGCTGGTGACGGCGCTGGAGAAGGCCGGCTGGCGGCGGTAAACAACGCGGGGCGCGGGTTAACGCGCCCTGACCGTCAGGATTCGCCGCCCGGTTTGGGCGTCGGGTAATCGTAATCCAGCTTCAACGGCTCGGCGTAGACGCTGTCCCACAGCTGTTGGTACAGCCTGTCCAACCGCCCGCTCATCGCCGCGCTGTGCAGCACCAACTCCAGATTGCGCGAGTTGTCCAGATAGCCGCCGGTCCAGTTGCTGGTGCCCACCCAGGCAATCTCATCATCGATGGTCATCAGCTTGCTGTGGATCACCCGGGCAAACGGAATGAAGCCGCTGCTGGCCGGCGGAATGGTCACCACCTTGATCTGCACGTTCGGCACCAGCGCCAGGCTCTTCAGCCAGGCGATATCCGGCTTTTTGGTGTTCCAGTTGGCCACCATCAGCTCGATCTGCACGCCGCGCGCCGCTGCGCTGCGCAGCGCATTGTCGATCACCGCATAGAAGGGGCGGCTGCGCTCCGGGCCAAACGACAGCGGCGCGTAATCCATCACCTGCACCCGCACCCGCCGTTTGGCGTCGGCCAGCAGGCGCGGCAGCTCGGCCTGCGAATCGAGCACGCCCGCCGGGTTGTAGGCGCGCGGGCTGGCCACCAGATAGTTGCCCTGCGGGGGCGCGGTCGGCGGCGAATCGGGCAGCGCCGGCACCGGCTTATCCTGCGCCAGCAGCGCCTGCGCCTGCCAGTCCTGTTCGAAGATCGCCTGAATTTGCCCCACCACCTTGGCGTCGCTGATGCGCAGCCCGGTTTCGTGAATATGCTCCAGCGCGCGCCAGTCGAAGTTCTGGCTGCCGACAAACGCCTGTTCGCCGTCCACCAGCAGATACTTGGCGTGCAGGATGCCGCCGCTCAGCTTCTGGTAAGGAATGATGCGCAGCTCCAGATTGGGGATCGCCTTCAGCTGCTCCAGCGTCTCGGCGGTGGAGTTGCGGATGCCTTTCTCCTCCAGCAGGAAGCGGATTTTCACCCCGCGCTCACCGGCCGCCTTCAGGCGCTGCAGCACGCCGTCCAGCAGCGAACCGTCCTGATTCGCTACGTAAAACTGCCCCAGGTCGATGCGGGTTTTCGCCGCGTCGAACATCTCGCGCCACACCTCGGCGGTGTTGCGCAGGTCGTCGGCCTGCAGCGCGGTTTCTACCGGTGCGGTATACACCAGCTCGTAACCGGGAATCGCAAAACGCGCCGCAGCGCTCTGGCTCAACATCAACAAACAACCGCCCCACAATGCCGTATAAAGGCGGCCGAACGGCCGCCGTGTTGGATGGCCATTAGGCATAGCGCGGCGCCCCGCTGTCAACCCATTGTTCGCCGCTGCCGCTCTCCGGGCGGCTGGCCGGTTGACCGGCGCGGATCAGCAGCACCTTCAGCAGCTCGTTGATGCGCTCCATGCGGCTCTGCAGGAAGTTGTTGGCCACTAGGCACAGCAGCGCGATGGCGATGCCGAGGCCAGTGGCGTACAGCGCGGTGCCCATCCCGGCCGACACCAGGCTCGGCTCGGACACCCCCGAGGCGGCCAGCGCCTTGAAGGTTTCGATGATCCCCATCACCGTGCCGAGCAGCCCCAGCAACGGCGCGGCGGTGACCACGGTTTCCAGCAGCCACAGGCCGCGCGCCATCGGCGGCTTGCTCAGCAGGTACTGGGCGTCGATCAGATCGCCGATCGCCTCGCGATCGCCGGCGCGGTGTTTCTGCGCCAGCACCGGCGCGATCACCGCCATCGGCAGGCTGTTGCGCTGGGTCAGCGCGTCCGGCAGATCGGCGGCGCGGCGTACGTCCGGCGTCAGCGCCTGCTCCAGCCGGCGCGCCTGGCGCTGGGTATAGGCGAAGTACAGCGTGCGTTCGATGATGATCACCAGCGCAATCGCCAGCGCGGCGTACATCACGTAGAAAATAATGTCGTGCAACAGATTGGCGTCCATACAGGGCTCCTCTTCCCCGCCGCCCGGCAGGCGGCTGGGCGTTCAGTTAAAAGGTGGCTTCCAGCGAGACGCTGAAGGTGCGTTCTTCGCCGACGTTGTAATACGGGGTGCTGGCCTTCACGCCGCCGTAGGGCGCCGCGTTGAAGGTGGTGGTGCGCACCGAGGTCAGGTATTCCTTGTCAAACAGGTTGCTGATGCCAAAACGCAGCGCGGCGCTTTTGACGATTTTCTTGTCCACCGGCAGATGCACCCCCGCCGCCAGATCGAACACCGTGCGCCCGCCGATCTTCTCGTCGTTGGTCAGATCGCCATAGAACGCGCTGACGTACTTGCCGCTGACGCTGCCGTAATACAGCCCGTCGTCATAACCCAACGTCATGTTCAGCAGGTTTTTCGGCACGTTCGGCACCTCTTTGCCGGAGGTCGGCAGCGGCTGCCCGCCGTTGCTGACGATGTCGCTCTTCTGCTTCGATTGGGTATAGGTATAAGAGGTGTAGTAATTGAAGTTATGCGGCAGTTGGCCGCTCCACTCCAGCTCCAGCCCTTTGTTCTCCACGTTGCCGATGTTCATCATTTCGTAGTCGCCGGCCGCGTTGGTGGTGGAGATCTGGCGATCGCTGTAGCGCATGTAGAACAGCGTGGCGCTCAGCAGCATGTCCTCTTGCTGGAAACGCCAGCCCAGTTCGTGGTTCCAGCTCAGCTCCGGCTTGGTGCTGAGCGAGTCGCCGACATTGTACAGCACGTAGTTGGGCGGCGTGCGCATGTTGCGCGTCAGGTTGTAGAACACCTGGTTTTCCTGGTTCACCTTATAGCTGGCGCTGAAGTTCGGCAGGAATTCGTGATAGGTGGCTTTGCGCTTCTCCGGCACGTTGTACAGGCTGCCGCGGTTGTCCCCTTTACGCTCCACGTACTGATAGGCCAGGCCGCCGACGAAGGTCCAGTCCGGTGTGGCAAACCAGGTATCCTGCAGCCACACTTTCTGTGCCGGGGTGATGGTGTACTGGTTGCGCCCCTGAACGGTGTTGCCGTTGGCGTCCTTCACCTGATCGGAACCGCCCGGCGGCCCCCAAATCTGCGACGGGTTGCCGTCGCCCTTGATGCTGATGAACGGCTGGGTCTGCAGCTGGCGCGCGCGTTCATACCAGTAACCGATATCCAGACTGTGCTGATCGTTGATGTCCCACTTCAGCTTGGTGGTGATGCCCGGCCGCCAGGTCTGCGTCCACGACGGGCGGTAGTAGGTGTTGGATTTCAGGTTGCTGAGATCGTACTGCCCGGCTCTGTCCGACGTGCTGGACAATACCGACGCCGTCTGGCCGTTGAAGCTGCCGCCGTTGCCCCAGTAGTAATACGGTTGCAGGGTCAGCGACAGGTTGTCGCGCAGCTGCAGCTTCTGGGTGAACGACAGCGTGAAGTTCTCGAACGGGTTGCGTTCAATCTTGTAATACTTGTTCAACTGCCCTTTGCTGTTGTACTCCGGCGAGGTGACATAATCGGTGTCACGGCCGTCGTTTTGGAACTGCGCCTTGCTCAAGGTGTTGTAGTTGGTGTTGTTCTGGCGGTTGTACTTCATCACCAGATTGCTGCTGTTGCCGTTGCCGTCTTCATACAGCGAGTTCATCTCGAACTTGTCGGAGTACAGCCGCCCCTCGCCGCGCCATTTCTTCGCCTCGGTGTGCGAATAGGAGAGCCAGTTGCTGAAGCCGTTGTACTCGCCGGTCTCCAGGCGGGCGAAGGTTTTGCTCAGGCTGTTGCTGCCCAGCGTCTGCTTGACGAAACCGCCGAAGTCTTTCGCCGGGCGGCGCGTCACCAGGCCGATGTTGCCGCCGCTGGAGCCGATGTGCGGGCCGTCCGCTTCGGAAGACCCCTGGGTGACGAACACCTCCTCCAGGTTTTCCGCGTCGCCCAGCAGGTTCGGGTAGACCGCGTAGTTGCCGGAGTCGTTGATCGGGATGCCGTCCATCGACAGGCCGATCTGATCCGAGTTCATGCCGCGCATGGTGTAGTCCACGCCGCTCAGGCCGCTGGCGTCGTTGCTGTTGACGTTCAGGCCCGGCGTGTATTTCAGTTTATCGATGGCGTTGGCCGCCGACGGCATTTTGTCCATCGCCTCTTTGGTGACGGTGGAGCGCGCCTTGGCGCTGTCATCCTGCACCATCATGCCGCCGCCGAGCGACTGCCCCTTGACGCTGATGGTGCCGACATCGGTGGCGTCGGCCGCCAGCGCGGCGCCCGGCAGCACCGCCGACATCACCGCCAGATAGATCCCAGAACGATTAAACGATTTCATGGTGTGCATCCCTTAAAAATCAAACGATTAACCCTTGCGCTAAGGCGCCTGATAATTGAACGTCGCGGTAAATCTTTTGGTTGTTTGCCCGGCGAACGCCTCGCTCGGGAACGGCTTCACTGAACTGATGCTTTGCAGGCTGCTCATCGCCGCGCGATTCAGCAGCATGCTGGCGGCCTTGTTGGCGATGCCGGAAGAGAGCACCCGCCCGCTGCGATCGACCTCCAGCCACACCTCGACGTTGCCCTGCGGGCGCTCGAGCGAGGCCTGCCGCCCGCTCGGGTAGCGCTTGCGCTGTTCCAGCTCACGGCGCAAGGTCAGCAGGTAGCCGTTTTCTATCGCCTGCGCGTTCACCTTCGGCGCCGCGGGGGCGGCCGGTGCGGGCTGCGCCGCCGGCTTGCTGACCAGCGCGCGCGGTGCGGCGGGCGCCGGCGTCGGTTTAGGTTTCTCTACCGGTTTGGCTTTCTCTTTCACCGGTTTGGGTTTGGGCTTTGGCTGTGGCTTCGGCACCGGCTTGGCTTCCACGATCGGTTCCGGCGCTGGCACCACCGGTTCGGGGATCGGCTCCGGCTCGGGCGGCGGCGGTTCGGGCTGAGGCTCCGGCGGCGTTTCCGGTTGGGGTTCCGGCGCCGGTTCAGGTTCCACCAGCGCCAGTTCAATGGCGGTTTCGTCGTAGCGCGGCTGGATCTTCAGCGCCGCCTGTTGGCTGGCGAACAGCAGGCAACCGGCGACAATCAGCGCCGGCAACCAGCTGAAAAGATGACGTGAGCGATAGAGCAGATACATGTCACAGCTTCCGTGTCGCGATGGAGACGGAGAAGAAGCCGCCCTGGCGCAGGTTGTCCATGACCGCCACCAGCCGCTCGACCGCCACACCTTTATCGCTGTTGACGATGATGGTGGTGGTCTGGTTGGCCTGCTGCTGTTGCTTGAGCGTGTTGACCAACGCGTCGAGCGCGATCGGCTGGCCATCCAGCTGCAGCTGTTCGTCGGCCCCCAGCGTGATGATCGCTTTCTTCTGCGGTTTCAGCTGTTGCGCGCTGCCGGCGGACGGCAACTGCGTTTTCAGCCCGAGCGCCGGAATGACGTTCAGGCTGATCAAGACGAAAAACACCAATAAAAACATCATCACGTCGATCATCGGGATCAGTTCGATGTGCGCTTTGTTCTTTTTCGGTTCGTTCCAGTTACGCATGACACTCCCTCCAAAAGCGAAGCAGCCAATATAGGAGGGGTTTGTTTACCTTTTGTTACGCTTGTGTGATCTTATTTTCACAGCGGAGATTTTTTGCGAGAATTTTTTCAATGGCGGGCAATAAATGCGGATATATAACTCATTAATTAGCTATAGTTTTTAATGGAATAATTGCAATGTGGGCCTAACGCCATGCGAATGACGAGACAATAAATGTGAAAATAGTGACAAGCTGCGCCAACCGGTGGCGGCTTTGCTTCTCACCTCCCAGCGATATCTGCTATTTTTCCCAAGAAAATTCCCAATCCCCCTCTTTAAAACACTCGCCAAAAATAAATGCGACTATATTTAACCAAATAACACCCTTCGTTGAATGGAATATTGCCAATCAAATGGCAGCCGTTATATTTTTAAAGTGAAATAGCGCTACGGTGTTATTTTAGAATTTAATTAAACCCACTAAGTCACCCTTTTATTTATAAGGATTGTATATGAAAGTACTTAGTCAATATGAAGAACAGTACGTTAGCGGTGGCGATCTGAACGCGGCCTGGGATGGGCTGTTGGACGGCGCCATGACCGGCGCGCTGATTGCAGGTAAATCCGCAGGCGCAGGCGGCTTTATTGCCGGTGCGGTCGGCCAATTGGTCGGCACCATCATCGGCGGCGTTGCAGGCGGTGTGGGGCTGGGTCTTTATGGCCTGACGCATACGCAGCAGGAAGTGGCCGACTACGCGAAACATTTCCGCGAGACTATCGGCTCCACCTCGACCTCGGTCGGCGGCAGCCTGTAAACATGAATGAATAAATAGTCACCCTTACGGTGACTATTTATTTTATTACAGCACCGTCCCTAATGTCGCGCGCAGCGCTCTTTATGGTTATGGCATCCCTGTATTTTTTCAAACCTGATGTTATCGCACCGGTATTCAATTGAGAAACCATCCACGGGCTGAAAGCGAATGGCGTTAATTTTACCGCCGCCATTAAGTTATTGAGATCGACCCACACATAATCCGCCACTTCATCCGGATTAGCACAGAGAGCGCCTTTACAATACGCGGCAAATACCGGGCAAACCTCATTCTCCATGATGCCGGACACGTCGGTCGCCTGATAACTGAAGGCGTCGCTCAGCAGCGTTATCTGCTCGACTTCCGTGCCCAATTCAACCTGAGCGCGACGTATAACGGCCTGCGCCAGCGCCTCTTGCGGCAGGGGATGCCCACAAAAAGAATTGGTCCAGACCCCCGGCCAGGCGGTTTTGCTCAACGCGCGCCGGGTGACCAACACTGCACCCTCGACAGTAAACAGGTAGCATGAAAAAGCCAGATGCAGCGGCGTATGCCGCGTGTGGACCTGATCTTTGGGCGTCGTCCCGCAGGGCTGCCAGGCGGCGTCAAGCAGAACGACGTCTTCATTTTTCATCATTGTTATTTCCATGAAAAGGCGGGCTTTTCCCCGCCTGCGGTTTCATTTCCTCAGAAGAGGAGGAATGGTCGGCACTTCCGGCGCATTATCGATATCCTGCTGAGTCATGCGAAACTCGGGCGGATAATGCTCCCGTTCCGTTCTGCGAGCAGGTTCGGTATTACGCCAGGTATAAAGGCAGTGTTGACACTGGTATACCGTCCACACGCCCTTGATCGGTGAATGCGCCATGACGTCTATCTGTTTATCGGCACAACGAGGACAAATCATAGGAACTCCTTAATGACGGTTAGCCAGCATGGCGGTTAATTTATCCACCCACAGGGCAGTTTCGGGTAAATCCTTGACCGGCTGGCTGTAGTGGCCGCGCGTATCCGGAGCCACCGGCGTGGTCGCGTCAATGATGAGTTTGTCCGTGATCCCCGCCGGGCTGGAGCCGGGATCCAACTCCAGCACCGACATATTCGGCAATTGCACCAAATCGCCGGCCGGATTGACCTTGGCGGACAGCGCCCACATAACCTGCGGCAGGTTGAAGGGATCGACATCCTCATCGACCATGATCACCATTTTCACATAGCCCAGCCCATGCGGCGTGGTCATCGCCCGCATCCCCACCGCGCGCGCGAAACCGCCGTAACGCTTTTTAGTGGAAATGATGACGAGCAACCCGTGGGTATACATCGCATTAACCGCCTGCACTTCCGGAAACTCGGCTTTCAACTGCTGATACAGCGGCACACAGGTGGCCGGCCCCATCAGGTAGTCGATTTCTGTCCAGGGCATGCCCAGATACAGGGATTCGAAAATCGGCCGCGAGCGGTAAGAAACCTTATCGATGCGCACCACCGTCATGTTGCGACCGCCGGAATAGTGCCCCGTAAATTCGCCGAACGGGCCTTCAATCTCGCGCTTGCGGCCTTCAATCACCCCTTCAATGATGACTTCGGAACCCCAGGGCACATCAAAGCCGGTCAAGGGGGCCGTCGCTATCGGGTACGGGCTTTCACGCAGGGCGCCGGCCATTTCATACTCCGACTGATCGTATTTGAGCGGCGTCGCCCCCATCAGCGTAATGATCGGGTCATTGCCCAGCGTAATGGCGATAGGCAGATCCTCGCCGCGCTCTTCTGCTTTATGCAGATGCAGCGCGATGTCGTGCATCGGCACGGGCTGCAGGCCCAGCTTACGCTTGCCCTTCACCTCCATGCGATAAATGCCGACGTTTTGCTTGCCGAAGTGGGTCGGATCTTCAGGATCGCGGGAAACCACGCAGGCCTTATCCAGGTAGAATCCACCGTCGCCGTCGTTTAAGCGAAACAGCGGCAGGATCTCAAACAGATTAATCTCCTCACCGTTGACCTCGTTCTCGGCCCAGGGCGGATTATCGCGACGTTCCGCAGAGACGGGAAAATGATCCCAGCGGCGAATATACTCATCGATTTGCTGCTTCACCGGCGTGGCCGGCGGGAGCCCCAGGGCTATGGCGTGATTCTGCCATGACCCGATGGTATTCATGACCACATGCGCGTGTTCAAAGCCTTTAATGTTCCTGAATGCAATGGCGGGGGCGCCCTCACCCATTCTGCCTGTGGCGTTGGCTGCCGCGGCGATATCCGGTTCCGCCTGAACCTCCTCGGTAATATCGAGTAATTGTCCGGCCTCATCCAGCGCCGCTAAATAACTTCGCAGATCGTCATAAGCCATATTTAACCTTCCTCGGTGTCAGTGGTTTTTTTGCTATTTTCTTTTAGTCCTGCCCAGCGCTTTGCCCGGCGATGATCAAGACCAAATTGATCCAGCACGCGTGCGACAATATGATCGGTAACGTCATCGATATGAGTGGGGTGGTTATAATAAGCGGGCATGGGGGGAACCAATGACACCCCCAATTTCGAGAGCGCGAGCATATTTTCCAAGTGAATAGTACTCAACGGCGTTTCTCTGGGAACCAACACCAACTTCCGCCCTTCTTTGATAATCACATCCGCCGCTCTGCCAATAAGCCCTTCAGCATAACCGGCTCGAATACCCGCCAACGTTTTCATACTGCAGGGAATAATGATCATGCCGTCCGTATGAAAAGAACCTGAAGAGATCGTGGCGGCCTGATCGGCAGAACTGTGCGTCACGTCGGCCATCGCCATCACGTCATGCACGGTGAAATTTGTTTCGAGTTCAATGGTCGTTTTGGCCCACTTACTCAAGATCAAATGCGTCTCTATGCCCTCCATGTCTTTTAGCGCCTGAAGCAGCGCCGTACCCAGCGGCGCCCCGGTCGCGCCCGTCATCGCGATCACTAATTTCATGCAACACCCCACAAAGTTCGTATGCGAACGATTTATCAAATCTAGTCCTGAGATAGCGATAAAACAAGTGGGCAATATGTAACCGTTCGTAAACGAACAACTTTCCGGACAGGTATCCCTTATCGGCTTATTTTGTTATATTGATATTATTGTTAGCTTTTTTCCTTTCAGGGAATAATGTATGAACAGAACGCTGGCCAATACTTTTTTCCACCTCATTCGCGAACTGCTTCAGGATCATAGTGCTCAATGGCAAAAATCGCTTCCTGAACTCAGCAAACAACAATATTCCATTCTGGCCACCGTTTCAGAAACGCCGGGCATTGAACAAATCGAATTAATGGAAGCGGCGATCAGCAGTAAAGCCGCGCTGGCCGAATTGCTAGGCCGCATGGAAGGAAAAGGTCTATTAAAACGGGAAGCCGGCGAGCATGATAGGCGCCGCCGATTTATTTACCTGACGCCTGCTGGGCAGGCGCTGTTCGAAGCCAGCCGCCCCATCGCCGACGCGATTGATAATATGTATCTCGAACGAGTCAATAAAGACCAACATGAGTCGGCGCTTTTCGTTTTAAAGACGATGATAGGGAAGCAATAATTCACCGCGCCAACAGCGGAAGCTGAAAGCATAAAAAAAGACGCCCGCAGGCGTCTTTTTTATCGCGTTCACTGAAGCTCTGGGCAATCAGTTCACTTTCACCGGCATGCCGGAACGGGCCTTGATCGCCGCGTCCACTTCGCTCTGGTTGACGCCGGCGTCCATCAGCACTTTGCCGACCGGCGCGGAGATGGTCAACGGCACCGGATCCTTGGATTGCAACTGCTCTTCGTTGGCCGACAGCGGGTTGTGCACTTCCACGTAGCGCGAGCCGTCCGGTTCGACGGTGGCCTTCATCGGTTCGTTGATGAACTGCACGCGGGTGCCTACCGGCACGTTCTGGAACAGGTACTTGATGTCGTCGGCGCGCAGACGCACGCAGCCGTGGCTCACGCGCAGGCCGATGCCGAAGTTGGCGTTGGTGCCGTGAATGGCATACAGACGGCCAACATACAGCGCATACAGCCCCATCGGGTTATCCGGGCCGGCCGGGAACACCGCAGGCAGGATCTCGCCGTCAGCCGCGTATTCGGCGCGCATCTTGGCGGTCGGCGTCCAGGTTGGGCCGTCTTTCTTGCGCTGCACGGTGGTGGTCCAGTTCAGCGGGGTGTCTTTACCCAGCTGGCCGATGCCGATCGGCAGCACCACCACGGTGTTGGAGCCTTTCGGGTAGTAGTACAGACGCATTTCGGCGCTGTTGATGATGATGCCTTCACGCGGCGCGTCCGGCAGGATCAGCTGCTGCGGGATAGTCAGGGTGCTGCCGGCCTTCGGCAGGAACGGATCCACGCCCGGGTTGGCCTCCAGCATGTTACTCAGCCCCATCTGATACTGGGCGGCGAAGCTTTCCAGCGGCAGTTTGCTGTCTTCCGGTACGGTGATTTGGATATTTTCGCCCACCAAACGGCTGTCTTTTGGCGGCAGCGGGTAAACGACGGCGAAGGCAGCCTGGCTGAATGCAACCAGTGCCGTAAACAGGGTTAATAACGCGCGAATGCTCATTTTCATCTTCGTGTTGGTCAAGGCCACTGGCGATTAGGGATATCGGTTTCTACGGCCTCTTCACCCCGATGAGTTTCAGCCGGCAGCCAAGCGCTGCGGCCTGAAAAACCAGGGGGGATTTGACCGGATGCGCATTATATGTGCACATCAATCAAAGTGTGAACCATTACCGATGTAATATCGCAATTTTTTGTAACCTGACGCGCCACGAAGGCGATTTTTTGCGAGAACCGCCGCCTAGCTGGCAGCGGCCAACGCTTCCTCCCGCCGTATCGGAATCAGATATTCACAGCGGATCGCCGCGCCGCCGAGCGGGCAACTGCCCTCCTGCGCCGGGTAGAAACGCTCGATATCCTGCCCTGGCCGGCGAATGGCGTTCATCTGCGGCATGGCGGTGTCATACAGCCGGACAATAAAGTTTTGTAACCCTTCCGCCTGTCCCTGGTAGGTGAAACGGGCATACTCGCCCTGCTCGATAGTCACCCGCTCTCCCGGCGCCCCTTCGTCCGGCAGAGCGGCGGTGTAGGCCATGCGCGGGCTGCCCCGGCGGCGCCGGTCAACTTCCAGACTGGTGAGGCCGTATACCACCTCCGGCAGCGCCTGCGGCTGCAGCAACTGCCGCCAGGCGTGGCGGCGCAGCTCACACTTGGAGGCCGCCAGTTGCCCCAGCGTAAAACTGCGGCGCTGGGTATGGCCCACCAACTGCATGGCGGGCAGCGTCACGATATCGGCCTGCGGCAATGGCGCTTCGGTCAGGCGCAGCGGCGGCTGCAGCCCATAGCTCGACCAATCCTGGCTGCGACGATAGCTGGCCGGCGGCAGACCGAACTGCTTGCGGAAGCAACGGGTGAAGGTCTGCTGCGAATCGAACTGGTAAGTATCGGCGATGCAGGCCACGCTGGTGCCGGTCAGGCGCAGTTCACGCGCGGCGGCGGTCAGCCTTCTGCGGCGCGCGTAGGTGCCGAGAATATGGCCGGTATGCTGCTTGAACATCCGCTGCAAATGCCATTTGGAGTAGCCGGACTTGGCGGCGATGTCGTCCAGCGTCAGCGGCTGATCCAGGCTCTGCTCGATCCAGGCCAGCAGCTGTTCAATCACCTGTTGCTGGTGCATGGTGTTCCCCTTATTTTAACAATAACGTCTGCGCCAATACCCGGCCTGCGGCTTCATCGGCGGCCACCAGTACCGGATAGCCCCAGAATTTGGCGCCGTATTCGGCGAATTCTTCCGCCGCCGCGCGTTTGGCGTCGTCCGGCTCCAGCATGATCATGCCTTTCACCCACCGCTTCAGCGCCTCGCGGTTATCACGTTTCCACAGCGCCACCTGGGTGCGAGCATCGCGGTCATGTTCTTGTTCTTCATCGCCGACGCTGCGGTCGGTGAGCAGAACAAAAGGCTCGGCGCGCGCCAGCAGCGCGCTGAATTCGGCCAGCTCGGCCTTGGTATCGCGCCCGTTTCGGCGCATCCACACCAGCGGAAAGTCGGCGGTATCCAATGACATAATCAGTTTCCTCGCGAAAGGGTTTAGAACTGGCGCTTACTTTATCGGCACCGGCGCTAGACCGCATTGCGCAATCAGGACATAATACTTTTCAATTCCGCCAAATTGAGAACTATTCTCATGAAAGTACAGATCCCCCGCCACTGTCTGGATATCGATCAGGTGCCGCGCCCGCTGTTTGCCCTGCAAGGTTCGACTCTCGAGCAGGATTGGGAAGTCGAGCCGCACCGCCACCGGAAGGCGCAACTGATCTACACCGTGCGCGGCATGATCCGCTGCGAAGTGGAAAACGGGCTGTGGCTGGTGCCGCCGCAGTGCGCGCTGTGGATGCCGGGCAACGTGTTGCACAACGCCCAGGGCGCCGGCTCCACCGAGGCCTACTGCCTGTTCGTCGATCAACATGCCGCCGTCGGCCTGCCGCAAAGCTGCTGCACGCTGTCGGTCTCGCCGCTGCTGCGCGAGCTGCTGCTGCAGGCCAGCACCTTTAAGCCGCTTTACGACGAACAGGGCGCCGAGGGGCGTCTGACGGCGGTATTGCTGGATCAGTTGGCGGCCGCGCCGATCGAGAATCTGCATCTGCCGGTGTCCGACGACGCGCGCATCCGGCAGTTGACCGAAGGCATGCTGAGCAGCCCGGCGGACAAATCCACCCTCGGGCAGTGGGCGCAGCGCATCGGCATGAGCGAGCGCTCCCTCAGCCGCACCTTGCAACAGCAGATGGGCATGAGCTTCGGCCACTGGCGGCGCCAGCTGCACGTAATGCTGGCGCTGCAGCGCTTGACGCAGGGCGAGAGCGTACAGACGGTGGCGCTGGATTTGGGCTACGAGAGCGCCAGCGGCTTCGTCACCATGTTCAGAAAGGCGGTGGGCAAACCGCCGGCGCGCTACCTGGCGGAGCGCAACGCCTCTGGAGAGACCCTGGGCGGCGCAATTACCATGTAAAAAAGCCGGCGCAGGCGCCGGCTTGGAGCAGGTGAAAATCAGAAGTCGTAGAACACCGTTATCCAGGTGGAATCCGGCTCGTTGTCGCTGCTGTTGGCCAGCGTGCGCTCCACATACACCGACAGACCGTAACCGATGGTGGTGCCCGCGCCAAGATAGACGTGGTTGGCGTGATACGCCTCGTCTCCCTTCAGCCGCAGCGAGTCCGCCGCCACATAAGGCTGGACGGATTTGAGAAACGGCTTGTCGATATTGAAGGTGTAACCGACGAAGCCTTCCAGCCCGTAGCCGTCACCGGCGAAGAAGTGCGACAGCGTGCGCTGGCGGGTGCTCGGCACATAATCTTTGTAGTAGCTGGCGGTGCCGACGATATACCAGTTGTTCGGCTGCCAGGTTAACGCGGTGCCGGACAACTGCTGGTGATAATCTTTTTCGCTGTACAGATTATCTTTGATCTTCGCATCGGTATAACTGTAGGCGGCGCTGAAGGTGAAGTCTTTCGTCACCTTGTAATCGAAGCCCAGCCCGCCGCCGCCTTTGCGGCGATAAATCAGGTTATCCGCGGTGTGCAGATCGTCTTCCGGCAATAAATAGTTGGCGTACAGCGTGACCGGCCCGAAATCATTGGTGTATTTGATGCTGTTTTTCGGTTTATTGCCGCCGTCATAGTCGCCGGAAATACCGATGCCGGTGCCGCCCGCATGGCCATCGTTATCCCAGACGTCGCTTTTAATGCCGACCACCGAATAATAGATGCCGTACTGGTGGCCATAGGTCAGGGTGCCGTAACGATCGTCTTTAAAACCGGCGTACAGCTGGCGCTGATAGTCGCGCTTGCCGTCTTCGTTATAGTGCCCGTCCCAGCTGAGCGCGTGCGCCAGATCGACGCCCCACTCGTAATAGCCGATGATCGTAGTGTCCTGCGTCAGCGCATAGTCGCCGCTGAAGCGAAAACGCGTACCGCCGTCGTGGCCGTTTTTGTCATAGCCCGGCTCCGGGCCGTTATTGAAGATCCACTCGGGGCGAATGCTGCCGCCCACCTTTAAACTGAGCGGCGCCAGCAACACATTGCTCTGCGGGTTTTTATCCAGAATGGTGATCTCGGCCTGCGCGCCGGCGGAAATCGCCGACAGCAAGACGCCGCCAATGAATATTGGCGTTGTATTTTTTCTCATTATTACCCCTGCCCGAAAAAATTATTGTTATAAACGCGGTGGTCTTAAGCCACGCAGAAATAATTAACCGATGTGAACAGCGCACGCAAGATATAAAAATTCACGCCATAACCTGCCATTATTTCAGGTTGGATTTAATTTCAGCAAAAACGTGTTCACCTGTAACACGGAGAAAAACAATGTAATAACCGCAGCACGAAATAAACCAATCCGCACGTTTCACCCAAAATAACCCTTCGTGATTATCTGGGAATAAAGATAGCAAATAACAAATAAATATTATTGCCGCAGGTAAACCGTCACGCGAGGGAATTAATTAAAGGCGGGAAATAACGACGGAGCGCATTGCGCGCTCCGGGGAAGATATCACTACTGCGCCAGCCAGCCGCCGTCCATGTTCCAGGCGGCGCCGCGCACCTGCGCCGCCGCATCGCTGCACAGGAACAGCGCCAGCTCACCGAGCTGCTCTGGCGTGACGAACTCTTGCGAAGGCTGCTTCTCCGCCAACAGCTCATCGCGCGCCCGCTGCGGATCGGTACCGGCGGCGATGCGTTTGTCGATCTGCTGCTGCACCAGCGGCGTCAGCACCCAGCCGGGGCAGATGGCGTTGCAGGTGACGGGCGTGCGGGCGGTTTCCAGCGCCAGCGTCTTGGTCAGCCCCACCACGCCGTGCTTGGCCGCCACATAGGCCGACTTGTCTTTCGACGCCACCAGCCCGTGCACCGACGCTACGTTGATGATGCGCCCCCAGTGGCGCTCGCGCATCCCCGGCAGCGCCAACCGGCAAGTGTGGAACACCGCCGACAGGTTGATAGCGAGGATGGCGTTCCATTTATCCACCGGGAACTGATCCAGCGGCGCCACGTGCTGAATGCCGGCGTTGTTCACCAGAATGTCCACGCCGCCGAACTCGCGTTCGGCATAGTGCATCATGTCCGCTATCTGGGCCGCATCGCCGAGATCGGCGCCGTGATACCCCGGCGCGGCGCCCAGCCGGGCAACCTGCGCTTGCGCCTGCTCCACCTCACCGAAGCCGTTGAGGATCACGCGCGCGCCGGCGGCGGCCAGCACGGACGCTATTCCGAGGCCGATGCCGCTGGTCGAGCCGGTCACCAGCGCGGTTTTGCCTTGTACACTCATTGTATCGCTCCTTTAAACAATGCCGGTCAGGTAGAACACGCCAATCACGAACAGCACCGCGGCGCTTTTGATCAGGGTGATGGCGAAGATGCCGCCATAGGCCTGCCGGTGGCTGAGGCCGGTGATCGCCAGCAGGGTGATCACCGCGCCGTTGTGCGGCAAGGTGTCCATGCCGCCGCTGGCCATCGAGGCCACCCGGTGCAGCACTTCCAGCGGGATATGCGCGGCGTGGGCGGCGGCCACGAAGTTATCGGCCATCGCCGCCAGCGCGATGCTCATGCCGCCGGAGGCCGAGCCGGTGATGCCGGCCAGCAGGGTGACGCTGATCGCTTCGTTCAGCAGCGGATTGGGGATCGCCGACAGCGCCTGCGACAGCACCAAAAAGCCCGGCAGCGCGGCGATCACCGCGCCGAAGCCGTATTCGGAGGCGGTGTTCATCGCCGCCAGAATTGCGCCGCCGACCGCCGTCTTGCTGCCTTCCGCCAGCCGGCCGCGAATATTGCCAAAGCCGAACGCCACCACCAGTAGAATACCCGACACCAACGCCGCTTCCACCGCCCAGATGGCGGTGATCTTCGCCACATCGGTGGTGATGGGCTTGGCCAGCCCCGGCAGCGTCAGCTCGTGGCTGGCGCCGTACCACTGCGGGATCCAATGGGTGAAGGCAAGGTTGAATACCCCGACCAGAATCAACGGCAGGATGGCGATCAGCGGATTCGGCAGGTTGATATCGTCCGGGGTTTCCGGTTCGTTCAGCAGCTCGGTGCCGTAACCCTCCCCCTTCAACTGCGCCTTGCGCCGCTGGCGTTCAAGATACAGCAGGCCGACCGCGATGATGAACAGCGAGCCGATCAGCCCCAGCCAGGGCGCGGCCCAGGCGTTGGTGCCGAAGAAGCTGGTCGGGATGATGTTTTGGATCTGCGGCGTGCCGGGCAAGGCGTCCATGGTGAAGGAGAAGGCGCCGAGCGCCACGGTGGCCGGGATCAGCCGCTTGGGGATGCCGCTCTGGCGGAACAGCTCGGCGGCGAACGGATAAACCGCGAACGCCACCACAAACAGCGACACCCCGCCGTAGGTCAGCAGCGCGCACACCAGCACGATCACCGGAATGGCGTGGCGCCGGCCGAGAATGCGGATCGCCGCCGCGACGATCGAACGGGAAAAACCGGACAGTTCGATCAGCTTGCCGAATACCGCCCCCAGCAGGAACACCGGGAAATAGAGCTTCACGAAGCCGACCATCTTCTCCATAAACAGCCCGGTGAAGGTCGGCGCCACCGCGCCGGGGTCGGTCAACAGCACCGCGCCCAGCGCGGCGATCGGGGCGAACAAAATCACGCTGTAGCCGCGGTAGGCGGCCAGCATCAGTAATCCCAGTGCTGCCAGGGCAATCAAAACGCTCATCGGACACCTCGCTATCGTTGTTATTGTCAGGTACGGCGTGCGAAATTACGGTTTCAGCGCAAAGCGCAGCTGATGCGCCCGTCGCCGTTGGATGCGTTCCCTGCGTGCTTCGTCCCACAGATAAAATCCCCGGCCGCTGCGCTGGCCGCTATCGCCGCGCTGCAGCCGCTGTTCCACCAGCGCCATCATCTCGTCGCCGGTCGCCAGTTCCGGGAACAGGTGGCGGGCGATGTCCGCCACCGTTGGGAGCCCGGTCATGTCGGCGGCCTCCAGCGGGCCGACCATGGCGTAGCGCCGCCCCAGCGAGGCGCGCATCACCTGATCCACCACCTCGGCGCTGGCGATGCCGCTGTGGACGATGTGCAGCGCCTCGCGCAGCACCGCAAACTGCAGCCGGTTGCCGACAAACCCCGGCGCGGCGCGTTCCAGCAGCACCGCCTCAAGATCCATCTCGCCGAGCAGCGCCTGCACCGCCGCCAGATGACGCGGTTCGGTGGCGCTGCCAGGCACGATCTCCACCAGCGGGATCAGGTGCGGCGGGTGCCAGAAATGGGCGATCAATAGGCGCTGCGGATGAGTCATGCGCGCCGCCAGCTCATCCGGCGGCAGGCCGCTGGTGTTGCTGGCGATCACCGCGTCGTCGGCGATCAGCCCTTCCAACTGCTCATACAGCGCATGCTTCAGCTCGAGCCGTTCCGGGATCGCCTCAATAAGCAGCCGGGCGCGCGCCACCGCGTTCAGATCGCCGGTCACGCGCAGACGCGCCAGCGCCGCTTCGCGCTCATCGTTATCAAACTGCCCGACGTCGCTCAGCTCGGCCAGAATGCCGCTCGCCACCGCCGGCGCTTCCACCCGCCGCTGCGGATCCGGGTCATACAGCAGCACCTCATGGCCGTGGCGAATAAAGTGGGTGGCGATGCCCACCCCCATCAGCCCGGCGCCCAGTACCGCATAGTCAGATGACTGCATGGTGCCCTCCTCGGTTGTTTACGGGCGCTCTACCGCCAGCGCCACCCCCTGCCCGCCGCCGATGCACAGCATCGCCAGCCCCTTGTTCACCCCGCGGCGCTGCATTTCGAACAGCAGCGACACCAAAATGCGACAGCCGGACGCGCCGATCGGATGCCCCAGCGCGATCGCTCCGCCGTTGACGTTGACCCGCTCCGCCTCCCAGCCCAGTTCTTTACCCACCGCCAGCGCCTGCGCGGCGAAGGCTTCGTTGGCTTCGATCAGATCGACCTCCTCCAGCCGCCAACCGGCTTTTTCCAGGCAGCGGCGCGCGGCCGGCGCCGGGCCGATGCCCATGATCGCCGGATCGACGCCCGACGAGGCGTAACCGGCGATGCGCGCCAGCACCGGCAAACGCAGCGCGGCGGCTTTTTCCGCGCTCATCAGCAGCACCACGGCGGCGCCGTCGTTGAGCGACGAGGCGTTGCCGGCGGTCACCGTGCCCTCTTTACGAAACGCCGGGCGCAGCCGCGCCAGCGCCTCCAGACTGGTGTCGCGCGGCTGTTCGTCGCGCTCGACGCGCAGCGCTTCGCCCTTGGGCTGCGGCACCGTCACCGGCGTGATCTCCTGCGCGAAACGCCCGGCCTGCTGCGCCGCCTGCGCCTTCTGCTGCGAGCGCAGCGCGAACCTGTCTTGTTCTTCTCTGCTGATGGCGTATTTCTCCGCCAGGTTCTCGGCGGTGATGCCCATGTGGTAGTCGTTGAACGCGTCCCACAGGCCATCGTGGATCACGCTGTCCACCATCTGCGCGTGACCGAGGCGCAGGCCGGCGCGCGCGCCGGCCATCAGGTAAGGCGACCGGCTCATGCTCTCCTGGCCGCCGGCGATCACCGCGTCGGCGTCACCGCTGCGGATCGCCTGCACCGCCAGATGCACCGCCTTCAAACCGGAGCCGCACACCTTGTTGATGGTCAGCGCCGGCGTCGTAAACGGCAGTCCGGCGTTCAGCGCGGTCTGGCGCGCCGGATTCTGCCCGCAGCCGGCGGTCAGCACCTGGCCGAGGATCACTTCATCGATCTGCTGCGGCGCCACGCCGCTTTGCGCCAGCAGCCCCTGCACCGCCGCCGTGCCCAGTTCCACCGCCGTCAGCGGCGCCAGCGCGCCGTGAAAACTGCCGACCGGCGTGCGCGTCGCCGCCACGATCACCACTTCACGTTGTTGCACATTCACCTCCCGTCTCAGAAACGCATTTCCGGCACTTGATCCGGCACGATCAGCCGGCCGGCGGTTTTGGCGACAATCTCCGCCACGCTGACGCCCGGCGCGCGTTCGCGCAGCACGAAGGCGCCGTCTTCAATTTCCAGGTAGGCCAGATCGGTCAATACCTTGCGGATGCAGTTGGCGCCGGTCAGCGGCAGCGTGCAGCGCGGCAGCAGCTTGGACTCGCCGCCCTTCGCGGCGTGGGTCATCACCACGATGATGTTCTCCGCCCCCGCCACCAGATCCATCGCGCCGCCCATGCCCTTGACCATCTTGCCGGGGATCATCCACGAGGCGATGTTGCCCTCGACGTCCACTTCAAACGCCCCCAGCACGGTCAGATCGACATGGCCGCCGCGGATCATGGCGAACGACTGCGCCGAATCGAAAATAGACGCGCCGAGGCGCGCGGTGACCGTCTGCTTGCCGGCGTTGATCATGTCGGCGTCCAGCTGCTGCTCGGTCGGGAACTCGCCCATCCCCAGCAGGCCGTTTTCCGACTGCAGCATCAAGTCCATGCCCACCGGCACATAGTTGGCCACCAGCGTCGGAATACCGATGCCCAGGTTGACGTAGTAACCGTCCCTCAGCTCTTGCGCCACGCGCTGCGCCATTTGTTCACGGGTAAGCATGCGAATTCTCCTTATGCCCGCAGGGTGCGTTGTTCGATACGCTTCTCGAAGGTGCCCTGGATCAGCCGATCGACGTAGATGCCGGGGGTATGGATCGCCGCCGGATCCAGCTCGCCCGGCGCGACGATCTCTTCCACTTCCACCACCGTGATGCGCCCGGCGGTCGCCATCAGCGGATTGAAGTTCTGCGCGGTGTGGCGGTAGATGACGTTGCCGAAGTGATCGGCCTTCCAGCCTTTCACGATGGCGAAATCGCCGGTGATGGCGGTTTCCATGATGTAGGTGCGGCCGTTGAACTCGCGCACCTCTTTGCCTTCGGCGATCGGCGTGCCGTAACCGGTGGCGGTGAAGAACGCCGGGATGCCGGCGCCGCCGGCGCGGATCTTCTCCGCCAGCGTGCCCTGCGGCGTAAGATCCACCTCCAGCTCGCCGCTGAGCGCCTGCTGCTCGAACAGCGCGTTTTCGCCGACGTACGATCCCACCACCTTGCGGATCTGATGGGTTTCCAGCAGCCGCCCGAGGCCGAACCCGTCGACGCCGCAGTTGTTGGAGACCACCGTCAACCCGCGCACGCCGCGCCGGCGGATCTCTTCGATCAGGTTTTCCGGGATGCCGCACAGGCCAAAGCCGCCCGCCAGCACCGTCATGTTGTCCGTCAGGCCTGCCAGCGCTTCCTGGTAGCTGCCGACGCGTTTGTCGAGCCCTGCCATATCGTTGCCCCTGCATGTTGCGGCGCAGGGCGAAATGCCCTGGCTTGCGTGAGGGCATCTTCAGGTCACAAAAATGATTTGTTAATTTTGTTTTTATGCCGTATTCATTTAGAATTTTTATTAATCACTCGTTAACTGACAATTAACAAAGAGTTAACGCCAACCAAAATGAAAATGAGCATCAAACAGTTACGCGCGTTTTTAGCGGTAGCTCACACTCTGAATTTCGCCCAGGCCAGCGAGCGGCTGAATATTTCTCAGCCGGCGCTCAGCCTGGCGATCCGTGGGCTGGAAGACGCGCTGGGCGGGCCGCTGCTGCTGCGCACCACCCGCCGGGTGACGCTGACGCCGGAAGGAGAAACCTTCTTCCCGATGGCGCGCCAGCTGCTGGCGGATTGGGATAACGCGGAAGAGGCGATGCGTCAACGCTTCACCCTGCAGATGGGCAAGGTGGCGATCGCCGCCATGCCGTCGTTCGCCGGCAACCCGCTGCCGCCGATCCTCAAGGCGTTTCGCGATCGTTACGCCGGCATCAACGTGGCGGTGCACGACGTTATCAACGAGCAGGTGTTTGAAATGATCCGCGAAGGCCGGGTGGAGATGGGCATCGCCTTCGAGCCGGAGCCGAGCGACACCCTGCACTTCACCCCGCTGTGCCGCGATCGCTTTCTGGCGGTGGTGCCGAAGGATTCGGCGCTGGCACGCAGGGCGCAGGTGAGCTGGAAGGAGCTGTTGACGCTGGATTTCATCACCCTGCAGCGGCCATCAGCGGTGCGGCTGCTGCTGGAGCAGGAGCTGGCCCGCAGCGGGCGAACGCTGGAGGTGGCGTTTGAGAGCCACCAGCTGGTGACGGTCGGGCGCATGGTGGCCAACGGCCTCGGCGCCAGCGCGGTGCCGGCGCTGTGCGAGCAACAGATGGATGAGCTGGGAGCGGTGTGCGTGCCGCTGATCGGCCCGATCATCGAACGGCGCGTGGGCCTGATCCGCCTGGCGCAGCATCAGCTCTCTTCCGCCGCGCAGGCGCTGGCGACGGTAATCGAACGGGAGATGGCGGGAAGTGGCGGGTAAGGCGGCACCGGTATTTTCAGATGATTCTCCGATCGAGAGCGTGAGCCAGAACCTGTTACCACCTTGTAGAAAATGTTAAGTTTCCTAAAAATAAGGAGGCTTTTCGACATGGAACAGAAGTCCAGCAGCATCGCACCGGGCTATTGCATCGCCCAACAAACCGGCCCGCTCGCCTTCCACGCCAACTACCTGTTCGGAGGCAGGCCATCGGAAGCGGCACGTTTTTTTATGCAGCTCAATGCCGATACGCCGCTGGTTCAACCGGGGCAAATGCTGATCGTCGCCGATCCGCGCAATCATAATCAATCTACGCAGATCGCCGCCCTGATGCAGGCCAAGAGCCGCACCAGCAAAGCGGTGAAAGCCGGTGACAGCGATTTCTCCACCTTCTTGCACCGCAATTACGCCGCTATCGCCGCCTTCACCAGCTATGGGGAAACGGTCGTCGGGCTGGCTTCGGATGCCGGAGAACGCTACTTCAGCCAGATCAAGAATATCCTGGTTGAGATTGAAAAAACCTACCAAAATCAGTTCCGCACGAGTGGCGCGTTGATTGGCACCCAGTTTCAGGTGGAACGAGCGCGGCTGTTCGGTACATTAAAACCGTTACTGAATCGCCTTACTCGTGCTCAACTCAATATGAAAGAGTATGCGCAAATCAAACACGCGCTAGGGCTCTCCAGTAAATCGCTGGTGCATGAATGGAGCACCGCCGGCGTCGGCGCCATCAAGGGTTATTCGAACTACGTCGACAGCGCCAGCCGGGCGGCCAAGTTTATGAAAGCCGGCGGCTGGATCGGCATCGGATTGAGTGGGCTGAATACCACCAACGACGTCTACAACGCCTGCACCACCGGTCGCGAACAGGAGTGCGCTAAGATCGCGGTGAAGGGATACAGTCATTTTGCGGCAAGTACTGCGGCGGGGATTTGGGCAGGGAATGCAGGTGCAGGTCTTGCGATTGCAGCTTGTTCAATTGTGTTGGGTGCAGCAACAGCAGGAACAGGTGTGATCGTTTGTGGTATCGCTGGAGCCGCTATAGGCGGCGCAGCAGGATCCACACTGGGTGGCATGGGTTCCGATTATTTGACGACGTTAGTGGTAGGTGAATGATGAAATTTATCGTCATATCGTGTTTGATATTGCTGGTTTTAAGCGCCTTCATCCAGTTCATTGGTTACCGTCGCCATAAAAAAGAGTTTGATGCTTTCTATCAACGTTACGCCGGCAGCGGACATTTTATTCCGCCCTACGTCGCCTTTGCCGATAGCCTCGGCATGCTTGGAACCTCATTGAAAGCACAGTGGTTTCTTTGGATTCTGAAAAGGAAAAAATAAAAATAAGGGATCAAGTTTGGCTCGATGCGAAAACCTACGATTTCGTGCAAAAAAACGCCTCTCCTGAGCTACAGAAGTGGCTGGCGATGGACTTTAGACTTTTGCTCGTAGAAGCCATTATTACCACCGTGGGCTGTATTTTTATTTATCTCATCAAACATCAAGGTTGAGCAGACGCACTGCTCCCCTCCACCGCCTGCACCGCCGCCTTCTGCGTGGCGCGCTGATATAAGCACAGCTCCTTGCCCGGCTGGTTTTTCATAAACGGCTGCGGGTAGCGCCCGCCGATAAACAGCGCCGAATAGCCGACGTCGTCACCGTAGTGAATAATCTCCCCTTCCACCCTGGCGTTTTTTAGCCCGCTGGCCTTCAGGCAGGCGGCGCGCATCGCCCATTCGCTCTCGGCCCACGCCTGTGGGGAAGACGCGGTGGCGTTGAACGTGGCCAGCGCGGCGATAAGCAGCCCTATTCTCTTCATCGTTATCACTCCTTCCACGGCCCGTCTCGCCAGTATAGACCGTGCCGGCGCGGCCAACCCGCAGCGCTCTTTACGGCATTTTTATTCCGCGCCCCGTTAACGTTACGGCGTTTTTACAGACAGTTTTTGCCGCCGCAGATACCCTTTTCACATCGCCGCTATGGCCTCACAAGAGAGTTGTCTCATGCGTTTATCCCTGCCTCTGGCCGTGACCGGTCTTCGTTCTGGAGCGCGCCATGCATTCTAATATCATCGGGTTCAATCCTCTGCTGGCGGAGCTGCCCGCATCGCCGACGCGCACCTTCCGCAAAGAGCTGGAACACTACCTGCAGCGCTATCCGGATACCGAACAGCTGGATATTTATCTGCACGATCTGAACGGCCAGCTGCGCGGCAAGCGCCTGCCGATCGCCGAAGCCTTTGGCCTGGAAAAAGGCTGCTACTTCCCGCTGTCGATCTACGCCCTGGATCTGCACGGCCGGGTGATAGAAGAAAGCGAGCTGGGGCAGCGGGCGGGCGAGCCGGATCGGCTGTGCCTGCCGGTGCCCGGCACGCTGCGCCCCTGCGCGCGCGATCCCGAACGCCACGCCCAGCTGCTGCTGACGATGCAAAACGCCGACGGCGACGCCTGCGAGCTGGAGCCGCGAGTGGTGCTGCAACGGGTGCTGAAGCGCCTGCACGAGCGTAACTGCTTCCCGGTGGTGGCGGCCGAACTGGAGTTCTACCTGCAGGATCCGCAGCGCCCCGCCGAGGCGGAAGCCTGCCCGACGCAGAGCTTCGCGGTGGATGCGCCCGAGCGCCACCATGCGCTGCTGAGCGACATCGAACGGCACGCGCGGCTGCAAAGCCTGCCGCTGACCGGCGTGGTGGCCGAAGCCGCTTCCGGCCAGTACGAGCTGAACCTGCATCACAGCCGGCGCGTGCTGGAAGCCTGCGACCAGATCATGGCGCTGAAGCGCCTGACGCGGCAGATTGCCGAGCAACATCACCAGCACGCCTGCTTTATGGCCAAGCCCTGCGCCCATGCCGCCGGCAGCGGGCTGCATTTTCACATCAGCCTGCAGAACGAGCACGGCGAGAACCTGCTGACCGGCGCGCCGGGTGAACTGAGCGACAACATGCAGCAGGCGATGGCGGGCATGCTGGCGCTGATGCCGGCATCGATGGCGATCCTGGCGCCCAACATCAACGCGTTTCGCCGCTTCCGCCCCGGCATGCACGTGCCGCTGCGCGCCTCCTGGGGCCACAACAATCGCACGGTGGCGCTGCGCCTGCCCTGCGCCGACAGCGCCAACCAGCGCATCGAATACCGCCTGGCCGGCGCCGACGCCAACCCCTATCTGGCGCTGGCGGTGATGCTCGGCGGCCTGCTGCACGGGCTGGAACACCCGCTGCCGCTGCCGCCCGCCGCCAACGGCTGCGAAAGCGACAACGCCGCGCCCTTGCCGCTCGGCCAGCAGGAGGCGCTGGCGCTGTTCCGCCACAGCGATCCGCTGCGCGAGCTGCTCGGCCCGGCGTTCTGCACCCTGTGGCACACCTGCAAAAGCGCCGAACTGCGCCGCTTCGAGGAACAGGTCACCGCCGTCGAACTCGGCTGGATGCTGTAACCGTCCACTGATTCGTTAACTTAAGGATAATCATGAACATGCAACCGCAACGGGCCACCGCACAGCCGCTGCTCTGCTGGCGCAAAGGCGTTTTTCATATCAGCACCGATCGGCAGTTGTTGGATATCGAGGCGATCCAGCGTTTCCTCAGCCTGCCGGATCGGGCGGCGGCGGAACGCCTGGCGCGCCACGGCCTGTGCTTTGGCCTGTACCGCAAACGCCACCAGCTCGGCTTCGCCCGCCTGGTGACCGATTACGCCACCTTCGCCTCGGTGAGTGAGCTGTTCGTCAGCGCCGAATACCGCGGCGTCGGGCTGGGAAGTTGGCTGACGCGCTGCTGCCTGGCGCACCCGGCATTGCGCGGCCTGCGCGTCACGCTGCCCGCGCTGCAAGCGCCCTGGCGCGCCGATGGTTCGGTGCACGCCCCGCGCGCCCTGCACTGATAAGGAGAGTCCGATGTCTCGTTTGGTGCTGATTTCCAACAAACAATGCGACGGCAAGGATCTGGCCTGCGCCGGCCGGACGTTGGCGGCCGACGCCGAACCGGGGCTGTGGCTCGGCTGGAACGGCGACGTGCAGAATTTCGCGCAGCGCCCGATCAGTTGCCGCCAACGCGCCGGTTACGATCAGGTGACCTTCCCGCTGTCGATCGAGGAGTTTCGCCGCCACTATCAGGGCTACTACCACGACGGCCTGTGGCCGGTGTTCCACAACCAGCCGGAGAAGGCGCACTTCACGCCGGAAAACTACCGCGCCTACCGGCAGCTGAACTGCCGTTTCGCCGATATCGCCTGCGAGCACCTGTGCCCGGGCGACATCGTCTGTATCGACGACTACCAGCTGCTGCCCTGCGCCCAGGCGTTGAAGGAGCAGGGGCTGCTGAATGCCTGCGCGTTCTTCTTCCACCTGCCGTTCCCGTCGGCGGCGCTGCTGCGGCGCATCCCGGAACATCGCCAGCTGATCGCTTCGCTGCTGTTCTACGATCTGATCGGCTTTACCACCACGGACGATCGCAACGCCTTTCTCAACTGCCTGGCGGCCGAGTTTCCGCTGGAGATGCTGCCCGACGACCAGATCCAGGCCAACGGGCATCTCTTCGCCACCGGCATTTTCCCCGCCGGCATCAACGGCAGGCAGGTTTATTAATGTTACGGCGCGCGCGGTATTCAGGCGCGTCGTTTTATTTCGCTGCGATTTATTTCCAGCACATTTACCGCCATCAAAATAGGTTATTTTATTTTCTGAATATAGCAATTAAAAAATGAATATTCATCCTGTTACATATCAACCGTAAAAACCGCGCGCCGCCAATTGCTTTTTATTAGCAAAACACATTACCCTCTCCATGCCATATTTAAACCGAGGAGGGCCCTATGGGCGATGAAAGTTTTAGTTTTACGCTAATGCTATTGGGCACCTTTCAGTAATGCCATCCACGTTGCATTCTGAAAGATACGGAATGCGGCAACTGCTCCCCTTCTGACGGCCTTTCCCGCTCTGCCTGCCCGCCCATCGCCCCGCTGCGAAAACAACGTTTGTCTCAACCGCTGTGGCGGTATTTATCTGATGTCGCCGGGCCTATTCCCCGAGCGCCGACGGATTTCTTATGGGAAAAATAAGGTATTGCGTTATGCAAAATAACCGGGGTACATCTGTTTTCAGAAAGTCTTATTTAAATGACTTTATCGTTATCGCCATCGGCGTTTTCTTCATTGCCTTTTTTATTCGCGCATGGGGCGACATGCACGGCGACTTCAATGAACAAAACGTCTCTGCCATTAGTCTCGATGCCTGGAACCTGCTTTATTATTCGCTCAGAACCAGCATGCGTTTTCTCCTCGGCATGGCCTGGTCGTTGCTGTTTTCTGTGGTGTTCGCCGTGCTGGCCGCGCGCTATGCGCCGCTGCGCCGGGTGATCCTGCCCTTCGTCAACTTTATGGAGTCGGTGCCGCTGGTGGGGTTCCTGACCTTCACGACCGTGTACTTTCTCAACCTCTACCCACACAGCGTGATGGGGCTGGAGTGCACCGCCATCTTCGCGGTGTTTACCGGCCAGGCCTGGAACATGATGCTGACGCTGTATCAGACGCTGCGCATCGTGCCCAAGGAGCTGGACGAAGCCGCCCGCAGCTTCAATTACAACCCGTGGCAACGCTTCTGGCGGCTGGAATTCATCTATTCAGTGCCGGGCCTGCTGTGGAACGCCATGGTGTCGCAATCCGCCGCCTGGTTCGCCCTGGTGGCCTCCGAAGCCATTCCGGTCGGCGATCGCTCGGTCGAACTGCCCGGCGTCGGCTCCTATATCGCCGAAGCGCTGGCGCAGCAGAACGTGCCGGCGATCCTGTATGCGATCGTCGCGCTGGCCGCCAACATCGTGCTGCTCGATCAGCTGGTGTTCCGCCCGCTGGTGCGTTACACCGCCCGCTTCAAATACGAAGACGTCACCGCCAATCGGGCGCTCGGCAATCCGTGGTTTTATAACAGCCTGGCCTTCTCGCACGTCGGCGCGGCGCTCGGCCGCACGCTGCGCGCGCTGGCTGACCTGTGGCTGTTCAAGCTGCCGCGGCTGTGGTACGCCCTCGGTCTGCACCGCCTGTTCAGGCTCGCCGCCAAAGGCAATTGGCTGTGGCGCAGCCTGTGGTATCTCGGCGTGGTGTTGGCCTGCGTGTGGTTCGGTTACCGGCTGTGGGAATACTTCCCCAAACAGTACTTCGCCATGCTGCCGGAGTGGATGCTGCTCACCACCGCGCGCGTGGCCGCGGCCATGCTGCTCAGCGTGGCGATCTTCACGCCGCTGGGGGTGTGGATCGGCCTGAATCCGCGCCTGGTGAAGATCTTCCAGCCGATCATCCAGATCCTCGCGGCCATTCCGCCCAACATTTTCTACCCGCTGATCGCCGCCTTCATCGCCATTTATCATCAGGATCTCGGCTGGTGGGCCATTCCGATGATCATGCTGGGCACCCAGTGGTACGTATTGTTCAACGTGATCGCAGGCGTTTCCGCCATTCCGACGCAGATCACCGAAGTCAGCGAAACCTTCGGGCTGCGCCGTTTCCGCTGGTGGCGCTACTACATGCTGCCGGCGATCTTCCCCTACATCGTGACCGGCATCATCTCCGCCGCCGGCGGCGCCTGGAACAGCGCCATCGCCGCCGAAGTGATCCAGTGGGGCAGCACAACCCTCAGCGCCACCGGGCTGGGCGCGTTCATTTCTGTCGTCACCGACGCCGGCAAAAACCCGGAGTCCGCGCTGGGCTGCGCCGCGATGTGCGCGCTGGTGGCGCTGTGCATCATCTTCGTCTGGCAACCGCTGTATCGCATCGCGGAAACCAAATTCAAATATGACTGATCAAGGGGGAACCACATGGTGACTCAAGACGTGATTATTAGCGCCCGCCGGCTGAACAAAACGTTTATCGGCGAAAACAAATGCCCCAAACCCGTGCTGCGCGACGTGTCGCTGACCGTGCACGCCGGCGAGTTCGTCACCATTCTGGGGCAATCCGGTTCGGGCAAGTCCACGCTGCTGCGCATGCTGGCCGGGCTGATCCCACCGGACAGCGGCACGCTCACCCTGGCGGGCAAGCCGGTCGACGGCCCGAGCGCCAACGCCGGCATGGTGTTTCAATCCTACGCGCTCTACCCCTGGCTGACGGTGTACGACAACATTGCCTTCGGCCTGCTGGCGCAAAAGCTGCCGCCGCAGACGATCGCCGAGCGGCTGGAGGCGCTGCTGCGCCTGGTGGGGCTGACCGGCTATGAGCACGCCTGGCCGCGCGAGCTGTCGGGCGGCATGCGCCAGCGCGTGGGCTTCGCCCGGGCGTTGGCGGTAGAGCCCGATGTCTTGCTGCTGGACGAGCCCTTCTCCGCCCTCGATATCTTTACCGCGCAAAAACTGCGCAGCGATCTGCTGGTGCTGTGGGGAGACAACCGCCTGCGCACGCGCGCCATGGTGATGGTGACGCACGACGTCGAAGAGGCGGTGCTGATGTCCGATCGGGTGCTGATCCTGGACGCGACCAGCAAACGGATCGATGACGAATTCAGCATCAATATTCCCCGCGCGGCGCGCAACCGGGACAGCCTGCGGCACCTCACCGATCGGATCCGCAGCTGCCTGTACAAAAAAATCGCGCAGGCGCAACCGGCCGGATAAGGCCGCATTTTCGTTAACTCAGGGTAGTGAAATGAAACATAAAAGCTTACTGATGGCGCTGGTCATCCTGATGCCGGCGGCCGCCGCCGGGGCAGAAATCGTCAACAAAGACGGCAATAAACTGGATCTGTACGGCCAACTGAACGGGGTGCATTACTTCAGCAGCGATGCCGACAATAACGGCGATCGCTCCTACACCCGTTTCGGTTTCAAAGGCGAGACGCAGATCGCCGACGGGCTGACAGGGTATGGCCAATGGGAATATCAGGCGGGGCTCGATCAGCCGGAAAGCGCCGGGCCGGGCAATAGCTATACCCGGCTGGGCTTCGCCGGGCTGACGTTCGGCCGCTGGGGCAGCCTGGACTACGGCCGCAACTACGGCCTGCTGTATGACGTGGCCGGCTGGACGGACGTGCTGCCCGAATTCGGCAACGACAGCTACGAAGCGGCCGACAACTTCATGACCGGCCGCGCCAACGGCCTGCTGACCTACCACAACCGCAGCCTGGGCGGGCTGTTGGACGGTCTGGATCTCGGCCTGCAATATCAGGGGAGGAATCGGGGGGACGACGCTCTGCGGGCGAAGGATATTCAGACGCAAAACGGCGATGGCTACGCCTTTTCCGCCACCTACGACACCGGCGCGGGGCTAAACTTTGGCGCCGCCTACGCCAACTCTGCGCGCACCCTGGCGCAGCAGCGCTTCGGCCTGGCTGACGGCGATCGCGCCCGGGCCTGGACGCTGGGGCTGAAATACGATCTGGACAACCTCTACCTGGCGGCCAGCTATGCGCGCACCGAAAACATGACCTATGTCGACGGCGATCGCTACGCCGGCTTCGCCCCCCGCGCGGACGCCGTCGAGGCGGTCGCGCAGTATCACTTCGATTCCGGCGTCACGCCCTCGGTGGCCTACCTGCAAACGCGCGGCCGTAACCTGCCCGGCATCGGCGACGCCGATCTGGTCAAATACCTGGATCTGGCGCTGAACTACAGCTTCAACGCCAATATGTCGACCTACGTGGAGTACAAGCTCAACCTGCTGCAACGGCAGAACGCCGTCGGCGCTGGCGCCGACGACATTGTCGAAACCGGCATCATGTATCAGTTCTGACCCGATACCGGCCGCAGCGCGCTCTGCGGCCGGTTCATTATTTGTCTTGCGCCCGCCCTGTTATTCTATCGTTTAATTCAGGTTTATATTTCCATAAAATAGCGCCTATATTCATTCTCATGATTTTCGTTGACACCCCGTTTAATAAATAAAGAAAAACTTCCCCATTCATATTAAATTACATTTTGCCGCGATAATTCCGCCTAACCACATTGAATCACAGGCAATATCACGCGTATTATGGCCACACGAAAAATAACGGGGAAATGATATGGACGGCGACAGTTGGTTGTTTATTTTATTGTTGGAATCGCTGAGGTCACAGGAGCAATAGTCATCCCATTGCATCCTGAAAGTGTCAGGATATGCGTCAGTTACCACATCCCTTCGCTTTACCCCTTCAGCGCATGGCCTCCGCGCACGCCGCTCCGGCGCGCCTGACAGGCTAATCCTTCCAGCATACGCTTATTAACAGTCCGATAACGCTCAGGCTTATTTGCGCTCGCATTTATTTTACCCCTGCGCGGCGATAACTATCGGCCATTTTTCCATGCTCATATTTTTAATTGAGTGGAGAAACATCATGATGGTAAAAAAAACCACACTGCTGACGGTTAATAACGTCAGCAAAAGCGTTCAGCCTACCGGTAAAGAAAAACGCCTGGTGCTGAATGAAATCAACCTGCGCCTCTACGATAACGAGGTCGTCAGCATTTTGGGGCAGTCCGGCTCGGGCAAATCCACCCTGCTGCGCATACTTTCCGGCCTGATCGCGCCAGATCTGGGCACCGTGATGCTGGGGGATAAAAAAGTCTCGGGGCCGAATCCGCAGATCAACATGGTGTTCCAGACCTTCGCCATTTTCCCGTGGCTGAACGTCTATCAAAATATCGCCTTCGGGCTGCAGGCGCAGGATCTGCCGCCGCAGGTGGTCGAAGCCCAGACGCTGAAAATGCTCGATCTGGTCGGGCTCGCGCCCTACCGCGACGCCTACCCGCGCGAGCTTTCCGGCGGCATGCGCCAGCGGGTCGGCTTTGCGCGCGCGCTGGCGGTAGAACCGATGCTGCTGTTGCTGGACGAGCCGTTTTCCGCGCTGGACGTCTATACCGGCGAACACCTGCGCAGCGATCTGCTGCGCATCTGGAGCACGCGCCAGATCAAAACCCGCTCCATCGTGCTGGTGACCCACAGCGTAGAGGAGGCGGTGATGATGTCTGATCGCATCTTCCTGCTGGGCGCCGGCACCCTCGACGGCTGCTATCACATCGCGCAGCGCCGCGAGACGCGCACCCGCGAGGGGATGCAGCCGCTGACGGACAAAATCAGCGAGACGCTCAGCCGGCAGATCGCCGCCGCGCACTGAGCGCCGCCCTGACCTGGCGGGACGGATCCCGCCAACTTAACTACCTGTTTATCAAGAGTCACCCCGCCACGGGTGGCTCATGATAAGCGGATAATACATCGAGTTATTATCATGCATTTCATTCATACACTGCTGACGCTGCTGACCGCGTCCGTCCTGGGCGCCGCCATCGGCTACGAAAGACAATTCCGCCAGCGCACCGCCGGGCTGCGCACCAATACGCTGGTGGCCACCAGCGCGGCGATCTTCGTCCACCTGGCCATGACCATCGACGGCAGCGGCGGCGCGGTGCGCGTCATCTCCTACGTGGTCTCCGGCGTCGGCTTTCTCGGCGCCGGGGCCATCATGAAAGAAGGGATGAACATCCGCGGCCTGAACACCGCCGCCACGCTCTGGGGCTCCGCGGCGGTCGGCGCCTGCGCCGGCTGCGGCCTGTACGGCGATGCGCTGGCCGCCACGCTGTTCGTGCTCGCCGCCAACACCCTGTTGCGCCCGCTGGTCAATATGGTCAACAAACAACCCTTCAATGACGTTAACGGCGAATCCACCTACCAGATTTGCGTCATTGCCTTTGAGCATGAGCAGCGTGAAGCGCTGGCCAAATTCAAACAGGTGCTGCAAGGAGAAAACTGCTTTATCTCGCATCTGGATATCGAACCCTTTGGCGACGACGACGTGGAGATCACCGCCACGCTGATGCCGGCCTCCGTCACCACGCCGGTGCTCGACCAGACCATCAATAAACTGCTGAACGACAGCATGATGAAACAGGCCTATTACAGCCGCATCGCCGGCTCCGGCTAATGCCTTTCACTTCCAGGGAGATCCACCATGAAAACCATGCCGAAACTGGCTCATCTGACGATGTTCAAAGACATCGTTCACTGCGGAAGTTTGCACGATGCCGCGAAAAAACTGGCCGTCTCGCAACCGACGCTCAGCCGGGTGCTCAAAGAGCTGGAAATGTCCATCGGCGCGCGGTTGCTGGAGCGCAGCAACCGCGGCGTGCGCCTGACGGCGGTCGGCGAGTTGTTTTACCGGCGGATAGACGCCGCCACCAATCAGTTGCTCAGCGCGTTTGACGAGCTGCGCGGCATGAGCGCCGGCGGCGAGAAGCGCCTGCGGGTGGGGATGAGCGTCGATCCGCTGCTGTGCTACCTGCCTCAGGTGCTCGAAGGCTTCAACCGCCGCTACCCGCATACCCGGGTGACGGTGGTGGAAGACGGCCCGGAAGGCCTGCTCGCCCGGCTGAGAAACTGCGAGCTGGATTTGGCGGTCAGCAGCCTGAACGGCGCGGCGGGCGGTGCCGATCTGACCATGCAGGCGCTGAAGAACGAGCGCTTCTCGCTCTATCAAGGGGGCGACCTGAGCGCCGCCGGGCAGCCGCCGGCCGAAGCCAAATGGGTGGTGCCGCGCTCCTGCTCGGTGGGGCACGCCGCCATCCGCGAGATCGCCGAGCGTTACACGCCGCACGGCCAGATCGTCGAGACCGACTCCTTTCTGGCGACCTGGTGCCTGGTCAGGCAGCAGGGCTATATCGCGCTGCTGAGCGATCGGGTCGTCGCGCACTACGCCCCGCAGCTGCACCTGCAGAAAATCCCGACGCAGGGGATCGACATCAGCGCGCGCTTTTATATCTTTACCCGCCATGAGCCGGCCACGCCGCCGCTCAGCGCCGCCTTTATCCACCTGCTGCAAACCCTGCAAACGGGTTAACGCTCAGGCCGCCGCCCGCTGGCGCTCCAGTTCGCGCACCAGCGGGATCACTTCGCGGCCGAAGTACTCCACCTCTTCCTGGAAGTGCAGAAACGCCAGCAACAGCAGATCCACCCCGGCGTCTTTCAACGCAATGATGCGCTCGGCGATCTGCTGCGGCGTGCCGATCAGGTTGGTTTTAAAGCCGTCGTTATACTGCACCAAATCTTCGAAGGTGGACTTGGCCCAGTTGCCCTCGCCCTCGGGCGAGGCCGCCCCGGCGTTTTTCACCTCGTGCCCGAAGCCCTGCACCGCCTCCGGGTTGGCGTGATCGATGATCTCCTGCAACACCGCCTGCGCCGCCTGTTCGCTCTCGCGGGCGATGACAAAACCGTTCACCCCCACCTTCACCCGATGGTGATTGGCCTGCGCCTTGCTCTGGATGTCCTCCACCTGCCGGCGAATGCCCTCCACGCTGTTGCCGTTGGTGAAATACCAGTCCGAGACCCGCGCCGCCATGTCGCGCGCCGCGCGTGAGCTGCCGCCCTGGAAAATTTCCGGCAACGGCGCCAGCGGCTTCGGCTTCAGCGAGTAGTCGCGGAAACGGTAGAAATCGCCGGCGAAGGTGAAGCTGGGCTCAGTCCAGATGCCGCGCAGGCAGCGGATAAACTCTTCCGAGCGCAGGTAGCGCTCCTCATGATCCAGCCAAGGCTCGCCGATGGCCTTGAACTCGCCGCGGAACCAGCCGCTGACAATGTTCACCGCGATGCGCGCGTTGGAAAGATGGCTGATGGTGGCGATCTGTTTGGCCGCCAGCGTGGGGTTCCACGGCCCCGGCAGCAGTGCGGCGATCACTTTCAGCTTCTCGGTGGAATCCAGCAGCGCCTGTGAGAACGACACCGATTCGTGCTGGTTCTCCGCGCCGTAACCGGCGGTGAAGCGGATCTGGGTAAGCGCGTAGTCGAAACCGGCGCGCTCGGCGATCTGCGCCAGCTTGCGGTTATAACCGATGTCCCAACCGGTGCGCTGCGGGATATTGCTGATCACCAGGCCGCCGGAAACGTTCGGCACCCAGTAGGCGAACTGAATCGGCTGCTGCGAGTGGTTTGCTGCTGACATGCTTCTCTCCCTCTGACCGTCGGCGCCGTTATGCGGCGCGCATATAACCATTATTGATTTACAAATATTGAAAACCTTGTTTTGGTTATAAAACCGATAGCAGGATGCGTGCCAACCGCCGCGTTAAGGCATCTGGCTGAAAAACCGGGCGTTTAAAGCCGGCGGGTGCGGGCGGGTGCTGCATTGGCAACAGCGGCTGACGGGCGGCTGTTGGTTATGCAACAAACCGCTCACCCCGCCAATCCAACCGTTCACCCGGCGGATCTGACCGCTGAGCGAAATACGCCTGTCTTCCCCCCTTACCCCCGGCGATGATGAGCTGTTCCTAAACCCGCCTTACCTCGGGAAAGACGCTACGGCTCACCGCGCCACTCTGACATCTCTTACAAGCGGATGAGTTCATTCATATTTTGCAGACTGGAATTAAGGATACCTCATGAAACGAGAGGGGATTTTAAAGCACACTCCGTGGATGCTGCTGGGGATACTCGGCGCAGCCTGCCTCGGCGTGGTGGCGCTGCGCCGCGGCGAACACATCAGCGCGCTGTGGATCGTCGTCGCTTCGGTGGCGGTGTATCTGGTGGCCTACCGCTACTACAGCCTGTACATCGCCACCAGGGTGATGAAGCTGGACGCCGGCCGCGCCACACCGGCGGTGGTCAACAACGACGGCCTCAACTACGTGCCGACCAACAAGAACGTGCTGTTCGGCCACCACTTCGCCGCCATCGCCGGCGCCGGGCCGCTGGTGGGGCCGGTGCTGGCCGCGCAGGTCGGCTACCTGCCCGGCACGCTGTGGCTGCTGGGCGGCGTGGTGCTGGCGGGGGCGGTGCAGGACTTTATGGTGCTGTTCATCTCCTCGCGCCGCAACGGCGCCTCGCTCGGTGAGATCATCAAAAAAGAGATGGGGCCGATACCGGGCACCATCGCGCTGTTCGGCTGCTTCCTGATCATGATCATCATCCTGGCGGTGCTGGCGCTGATCGTGGTGAAAGCGCTGGCGGAAAGCCCGTGGGGCGTGTTCACCGTCTGCTCCACCGTGCCGATCGCGCTGTTTATGGGCATCTACATGCGCTACCTGCGCCCCGGCCGCGTAGGTGAAGTGTCAATCATCGGCATCGTGCTGCTGGTAGCCGCCATCTGGTTCGGCGGCGTGGTGGCACACGACCCGTACTGGGGCCCGGCGCTGACCTTTAAAGACACCACCATCACCTTCACGCTGATCGGCTACGCCTTTGTCTCCGCCCTGCTGCCGGTATGGCTGATCCTGGCACCGCGCGACTACCTGGCCACCTTCCTGAAAATCGGCGTGATCGTCGGGCTGGCGATCGGCATCGTGATCCTCAACCCTGAGCTGAAAATGCCGGCGGTGACCCAGTTCGTCGACGGCACCGGCCCGGTGTGGAAAGGCACCCTGTTCCCGTTCCTGTTCATCACCATCGCCTGCGGCGCGGTCTCCGGCTTCCACGCGCTGATCGCCTCCGGCACCACGCCGAAGCTGCTGGCCAATGAGACCGACGCGCGCTTTATCGGCTACGGCGCGATGCTGATGGAGTCCTTCGTCGCCATCATGGCGCTGGTGGCGGCTTCCATCATCGAGCCGGGCCTGTACTTCGCCATGAACACCCCGCCGGCGGCGCTGGGCATCACCATGCCGGATCTGCACCGCCTGGGCACCGAAGACGCGCCGATGATCATGGCTTCGCTGAAGGACGTGACCGTGCACGCGGCGGCGGCGGTCAGCTCCTGGGGCTTCGTCATCAGCCCGGAACAGATCCTGCAGACCGCCACCGACATCGGCGAACCTTCGGTGCTGAACCGCGCCGGCGGCGCGCCAACGCTGGCGGTGGGCATCGCCCACGTGTTCCACCAGATCATTCCGGGCGCCAACATGGGCTTCTGGTACCACTTCGGCATTCTGTTCGAGGCGCTGTTCATCCTGACCGCGCTGGACGCCGGCACCCGTTCCGGCCGCTTTATGCTGCAAGATCTGCTCGGCAACTTCGTGCCGTTCCTGAAGAAAACCGACTCGCTGGTGGCCGGCATCATCGGCACCGCCGGCTGCGTCGGGCTGTGGGGCTACCTGCTGTATCAGGGCGTGGTGGATCCGCTCGGCGGCGTGAAGAGCCTGTGGCCGCTGTTCGGCATCTCCAACCAGATGCTGGCCGCCGTGGCGCTGGTGTTGGGCACCGTGGTGCTGATTAAGATGAAGCGCGCGCAATACATCTGGGTGACCGTGCTGCCGGCGGTGTGGCTGCTGATCTGCACCACCTACGCGCTGGGCCTGAAGCTGTTCAGCGACAACCCGCAGCTGGAAGGCTTCTTCTTCCTGGCCGGCGAGTACAAACGCAAAATCGCCGAGGGCGGCGCCGAGCTGAGCGCCCAGCAGATCGCCAACATGAACCACATCGTGGTGAACAACTACACCAACGCCGGGCTGAGCATTCTGTTCCTGCTGGTGGTGTACAGCATCATCTTCTACGGGGTGAAAACCGCGCTGGCGGCGCACAAGAACCCGAAACGCACCGACCAGGAAACGCCTTACGTGCCGGTGCCGCAGGCCGCGCCCGCCGACGGCGTAACTGAGGGGGAGGTCAAAGTTTCGACCCAGCATTGATGTGATTTAACGGATACCCTGCATAATAAAATCAGTTATGCAGTACCGACATGAAAGTTAACCGGTACCCAAAGGATTTCGGGCCGCAGCAAGGCGGCAAGTGAGCGAATCCCCAGGAGCTTACTCAAGTAAGTGACTGGGGTTCGGGAGTGCAGCCAACACCGCTGCGGTTCGAAAGACGAAGGGTAAGCAGGGTATTTGGGAGTAAGAAACTATGTTCGGAAATCTTGGCCAGGCGGGAAAGTACCTCGGGCAGGCGGCGCGCATGTTGGTGGGCGTGCCTGACTACGATACCTACGTCCAGCACATGAAAGACAACCACCCGGACAAGCCGGTGATGACCTATAAAGAATTTTTCCGCGAGCGCCAGCAAGCGCGCTACGGCGGCGACGGCAAAGGCGGCATGCGCTGCTGTTAACCCGCAGTCACAAGGACCCGTATGAAACCCATTGCAGTCACCATCCTGACCGGCTTTTTGGGCGCCGGCAAAACCACCCTGCTGCGCCACATCCTGAACGCCGAACACGGCTATAAAATCGCGGTCATCGAGAACGAGTTCGGCGAAGTGCCGATCGACGACGCGCTGATCGGCGATCGCGCCAGCCGCATCACCACGTTGAGCAACGGCTGCATCTGCTGCAGCAAGTCCAACGAATTGGCGGACGCGCTGCTGGATCTGCTGGACGGCGTCGACAGCGGCCAGCTGACGTTCGATCGGCTGATCATCGAATGCACCGGCATGGCCGATCCCGGCCCGATTACCCAGACCTTTTTCTCGCACGAGATCCTGTGCGAGCGCTTCCTGCTGGACGGCATCATCACCCTGGTGGACGCGGCGCACGCCGAGCAGCAGCTGAGCCAGTTCAGCATCGCCCAGGCGCAGGTGGGCTACGCCGACCGCATCCTGTTGACCAAAACCGACGTGGCGCCGGACTGCGAGGCGCTGATCCAACGGCTGCAGCGGATGAACGCCCGCGCGCCGCTCTACCAGGTGACGCACGGCGATATCGATCTGAGTGTGCTGTTCGACATCGAAGGCTTTACGCTGAACGACAAGCTGAATCTGACGCCGCCCGCCCCGCTGTTCCACCGCATCCCGCAGCCGCAGAGCGACATCCGCTCGATCGTGGTGACGCTGGAACGGCCGCTGCCGCTGATGCAAATCTCCGAAGTGATGGAAGGCCTGCTGCTGGAATACACCGACAACCTGCTGCGCTACAAAGGCATTCTGTCCATCGAAGACGAGCCGCGCCGCCTGCTGTTCCAGGGCGTACAGCGGCTGTATAACGCCGACTGGGATCGGGAATGGCTGCCAGAGGAAGAGCGCAAGAGTACGCTGGTGTTTATCGGCGTGGATCTGCCGGAGGAGGAGATTCGGGGGCGGCTGCGTTGAGCAAGAGGAGACGTCAGCGAGATCGCGCTGTCATGATGAGAAGAAGAAATGGGGAAAACGGCGGCAACCCGCAACGGGTTGCCTGACCGAAAGCGTTATCGTTTGGCGAACGACTTAAGGAACCTGAGGTTCCTCACCAGCACCACGGCCAGTAAGACACCCCAATAGACAAACAGCTCATATTTCATTTTCTCGCCTGCCAGCGCTGAAACCGACGCCCCCGCCAGACAGAGGAAAGTGAAGAAATACATTTCAAAACGTGGCATGGTCTTCCAGCTGATAATCGAGAACTCCGTTCTCAGGATCAGAAATGCCCAGAAGGCCAGACAGGTGCTTACCGCCGCGCCACCGGCGCCGAAACGTGGCACCAGCAATGCATTAGCCACCACGTTGATGAGCAACGCGCTCAAGGAAGCCAGCATGGTGTAAGCGGTCTTTCTGCTCAGGCCGATGCCGACCGCCGTCGTTTCCGACAGTGTGAACAACAAAGGGAAACCCAGACTCGCAACCAGAATATATTTCACATTCACGTAATTAGCGGGCAAGACAAAGTCAACCAGCCAGGAAAAAAGCCCGCCCAGGCTGAACAGGCAAACCACGGCAATCAGCATGCACTGCGTGACCTTGGTTACCATCTGCTGTTCGCCGCCTTCGTTAGACTCCGCCAGCTTGTACACCATCGGCGCCCAAACGGTAGAGAACACACTTTGCAGGATGCTCGCCACGCCGGCGAAGCTAACCGCCACCGAGAAGATCGCCAGCTGTTCAAAGCCGGAATAGGCTCGCACGAACATCCTATCGACAGTGGTTAACCCCCAAAACGCCAACCCGCCCAAGATCAGCGGATAGCCGAACTTGAGCATCGCTTTCAGTTTGCCGTAGTCCAGCGAACTGCGCAGCGCGGCTATCCAATCCGCCCGGGAAGACCACATCAGCATCAGCGATACGGCGATAAAACCGACGGCGTTCGCCACCACCAACTGCATCAGCGTATGCTGGGTAAACAGAACATAGCACAGGCCGATGACGATCAGCGTCATCAGCTTGGGCATCAGTTGGCTGAGCGAAAACGCCATCCCCTTCTCCTGCATCCTGAGTATCAGGGACAAGAAACGGTTGATGAACGACGCCAAAAGAATCAACATGATAAGCCAGCTTATCGCCGTGTCTTTCTGTTCGAACAGCAACGCGGACAAACTGCCGGGGAACAGCAGGAACGCCGCACTGATGACTACGATCATCAGCAAGCCGGGGAAAGCGACGTTCTTCAACAGCTGCCCGCGATCGGTTTCACCGTGGTATTCCCGAACGTAAGCCTGATCAAGCCCCAAACTGAAAAACAGCACGCAGAAAGACACGGCCACATTCAGCATGCTGATTCGGCCTACGTCGTCCGCCGAAAACAGCCAGGTAATGACCGGCAGGGTCAACAACCCCAGCGCGGCATTACCGATCGGCCCGATGGCGAACGCCAGGATCTTGCGGGCGTTCACTCAAAGAACCTCACTACGCTTTCAATAACTTTATTCTGATCGGCATCGGTCATTTTGTAGTACAGCGGCAGGCGAACCAGTCTCTCGCTTTCGCGGGTGGTGTAGTTGTCTTCGCCAATGAAGGTGCCGAAGACCTTGCCCGCCGGCGCCGAGTGCAGCGGAATATAATGGAATACCGCCATCACGCCACAGGCCTTCAGGTGAGCGATGAACTGCGTTCTTTGCTCGATATCCTTCAGCTTCACATAGAACATATGCGCATTATGCTCGCAGTCCGCCGGGATGGTCGGCAACGTCAGCAGCCCTTTCTCCGCCAGCGGCGCAAAGCTCGCATAGTACTTGTGCCAGGTCGCCAGTCGGTTATCGTTAATCTCATCAGCCAGTTCCAACTGCCCCCACAGGCAAGCCGACTGCAGTTCACCCGGCAGGAAGCTGCTGCCGAAATCGACCCAGGTATATTTGTCCACCTGGCCGCGCAGGAACTGGCTGCGGTCGGTGCCCTTCTCACGCAGAATTTCGGCGCGTTTGATAAAGCGTTCGTCATTGATCACCAACGCGCCGCCTTCACCGCCGCTGGTGTAGTTTTTGGTTTCATGGAAGCTGAAAGCCGCCAGGTGACCTTTAACGCCAACGAAATCGCCTTTGTATTTGCTCATGACGCCCTGCGCGGCGTCTTCGACCACCAGCAGGTTATGCTGGTCGGCCAGGCGCATGATCGCATCCATATCGCAGGAGACGCCGGCGTAATGCACGGGCACAATGGCTTTGGTTTTATCGGTGATCGCCGCAGCCACCAGCGCTGCATCCATATTCATGGTTTCAGGGTGGATATCGACGAATTTGATTTTCGCGCCGCGCAACACGAAGGCATTGGCGGTACTGACGAAGGTGTAGCTTGGCATGATAACTTCGTCGCCCGGCTGGATATCGACCAGCAGCGCGGCGATCTCCAGCGCGGCGGTACAAGATGGGGTCAACAGCGCGTGTTTGCACCCCAGCTTGCTTTCAAACCATTTCTGGCACTGTTTGCCGAACGGGCCGTCGCCCGACAATTTCCCATTCTCCAACGCCGCATTGATATATTGAATTTCGTTGCCGGTTACCGGTGGTTTGTTGAACGGTATCATGTTATCCCTTGTTGTCGATTCTGAATGCATGCCGGGGCGATGTGCCGTGCGGCATCAGGAAGTAAAGACGGCCTTTAACTGCGCGGTAAGGTTCTCAGCGGAGAAATAGGCTTCGATTTTTTGCTCGTTGTCATGCTTTTCCGCCGCGCTCAGGCTGCGTAGCGAAAACGTTTGAAGATCCAATACCTGGATATTCTTTTCTTGAAAGAAGTCCCACTGCGTGGTGCCTGGATTCAAAAACACCGTTTTTTTCAGCCCCAGCAGGGAAATGGTGTTACCCATCGCCTGTTGGCGATGATGGTTGAACACCGCGATATCCACTTTCCCCAGCAGTGCCAGGTAGTGTTGGAAAGGCATAAAGTCGGTTAATGGTACAAATTTCTCGCCAAAGCGCCGCGTGCCTTCGGCCACCACTTCTGCCGCATAGCGTTTATTGCCGTAGGAGAGCGGTACGACGAGCTCAATATTCTCGTTTTTGTACGTTTCCAATATATCAAACGCGGAAAAATGATTGTTGGTTGGATCGGCAGAATTACCCAGCAGAATGGTGGTTTTACCGTCCTCGCCCGCCGCACGTTCATCGATGACGTTTTTCTTGTATACGTTGCTGGTATACAGCAGGCACTCATGCCACCGGCCGGCGCAGCCGTACCACTTTTTAGCCAACTCGTAATCGCCCTTGATGTAAGTGACAAAGTTGCCCATACGCTTAATGGCCGGGCGGCGGAGAAGCTCTGTCAGGCGCCATTTGAAGTTACGCTTGCCGATTTGGTATTGGTAAAGGTCACCACCCCATATGAACCAATAGCACTTTTTTAATACCCAAGGGGTCAACAGCAGCAACAGCGCCATCTTGATGCCGTGGAAGCTGTGCAGAATCACCCGATCGTGACGTTGAATGGCCTTCATCAACTTCAACGTCGGCTTGACGTTACCAAACAGATCCGCCCCGAGATAGTGAACGTTATCCGCCGGCGGCAAAGCGAAACGCACCTTATCGCCATAGACCCAAAACGTGTGTTCATCGGGATCGAATTTCTCATTCACAAATTCAATGAATGAAGGAATAAATTTATCCAGAGGACAAATATGTACAGTGCTCATATCCGCTCTATATGCAGGTTCGTCCAGTGCCCCGCCACGCTCCGGGTGTTCAAAGCACGGCGGGCCGGGGTTATTTTTCCGCGATCAGCTGCGACAGATACTGGCCATACAGCGTTTTGCCGAGCAGCTTGGCTTCGGTGGCCAGTTGCTCACGCGTCAACCAGCCTTTTCGGTAGGCGATCTCTTCCAGACAAGCGACCTTGAAGCCCTGACGTTTCTCAATAGTGTGTATAAACTGAGAGGCCTCGATCAAACTGTCGTGCGTGCCGGTGTCCAGCCAGGCGAAACCGCGCCCCAGCAGCTCGACGTTCAGCGTGCCGCGCTCCAGATACATCTGGTTGAGCGTGGTGATTTCCAGCTCACCGCGCGCCGACGGCTTCACCTGCTTGGCCATCTCAACCACGTGATGGTCATAGAAATAAAGCCCGGTGACCGCCCAGTTGGATTTCGGCACGGCCGGTTTTTCTTCCAGCGACAACGCGCGGAAGTTATCGTCGAACTCCACCACGCCGAAACGTTCAGGGTCCATCACCTGATAGCCGAAAACCGTCGCCCCTTCGCTGCGCTTCACCACCGACTCCAGCTTGTTGCCGAAGCCCTGGCCGAAGTGAATGTTGTCGCCAAGCACCAGTGCGCAGCTGTCACCGCCGATGAACGCTTCGCCAATGAGGAAGGCCTGCGCCAGGCCGTCCGGGCTCGGCTGAATTTCATAACTCAGATTGATGCCGAAACGGCTGCCGTCACCCAGCAAGCGCTTGAAGGAGGGCATATCTTCCGGAGTGGAGATGATCAGGATATCCCGAATGCCCGCCAGCATCAGCACCGAGATCGGGTAATAGACCATCGGCTTATCGTAAATCGGCAGCAACTGCTTGGAAACGCCGCGCGTGATGGGATAGAGACGCGTGCCGGAACCGCCCGCTAAAACAATGCCTTTCATTCTTCTTCCTTAAAAATCGATTAACGGGTCAAACCCAGACGCTCGCCGGCATAGGAGCCGTCTTTCACCCGGCTCCACCAGGCTTCGTTCGCCAGATACCATTCCACGGTTTTGCGAATGCCGCTTTCAAAGGTCTCTTGCGGCTTCCACCCCAACTCCGCATCGATCTTGGCGGCGTCGATCGCATAGCGCATATCGTGGCCCGGGCGATCGGTCACAAAGGTGATGAGATCCGCATAATGCGCGATATCACCCGGTTTGTGCGGCACCAGCTCATCCAGCAGTGCGCAAATGGTTTGCACCACTTCGATATTTTTGCGCTCGTTGTGACCACCGATATTATAGGTTTCCCCCACCGCGCCTTCGGTGACCACCTTATACAGCGCCCGCGCATGATCTTCTACATATAACCAGTCGCGCACCTGCGCGCCGTTGCCGTATACCGGCAGCGGCTTGCCTTCCAGCGCGTTCAGGATCGTCAGCGGGATCAGCTTTTCCGGGAAATGGTAAGGGCCATAGTTGTTCGAACAATTGGTGACAACGGTCGGTAAACCGTAGGTGCGCAACCAGGCGCGCACCAGGTGATCGCTGGCCGCTTTGGAGGCGGAATACGGGCTGCTTGGCGCATAAGGCGTAGTTTCGGTAAACAGATCGTCGGTGCCGTGCAGATCGCCGTACACCTCGTCGGTGGAGATGTGATGGAAACGGAACGCCTGCTTGCGCTCGGCGTCCAAGGCGTGCCAATACTGGCGAGCCGCCTCCAGTAAGGTGTAGGTGCCGACGATGTTGGTTTCGATAAAGGCGGCCGGGCCGTCAATAGAACGATCGACGTGGCTTTCGGCGGCCAGGTGCATCACCGCATCGGGCTGAAAGGCGGCGAACACGCGATCCAACGCCTGACGGTCGCAAATATCGACCTGCTCGAAGGAGTAACGATCGCTATCGGCGATCGGCGCCAGGGATTCGAGGTTACCGGCATAGGTCAGGCTATCCAGCACCAAAATGTGATCAGCGGTATCATTGATAATATGGCGGGCAACGGCCGAGCCAATAAACCCGGCACCGCCGGTAACGATAATTTTCATAGAATCCTCTAAAATACGCCGTGGTCATTTCATCGCCACATTGTTTTACATGCGCATAAAACGGCTAAAGGCTTTTTCCTGGGTAAACACCCTGCCGGTAATCGAATAACAACATTCCCACCACGCCGCCGCGAGCAAGCCCCTAAAACCAACAGAGCTGCATCGCAGCTCTGTTGGTTTTAGGTCGGCACGCAACCGTCGTGTTCGGATATTGTCGCCGGAAACGTCGGATGGCTACGCTACCGCCCTTGGCTCACAGACGCCAATCTCTGGTGGTCGCTCGGGTATTGCCGCCGGACGGCGACATGCTCAGGCCATTCATCCGCAGGGCCGCAAGGCTGGCCAGTGAAACCGTTCACCGACGCAACGCCGGAAGCCATGCCGAGACAGAAGAAAGCGCGATGCTTTCAACCGCTAAAGGCGGGTGGGAACGGCCAAACTTTCGGGGGATAACATAACGTATAGCGGCTCGAAAGAGCAGTCTTGGGGCGCTCTTTCAGATTATTACTCAGGGTGGTAAGGGGAGCGACTGACACGCCGTCGCGAAAAGTCATGGCTATGGGGTGACGGCGCTGCGCCGGGTGATAACGGCTTGTACGGCCAACCTACGCCTTCACAAACCACATGGACGCATTGCCGAGCTCAACTTCGCTCGTACGGCCCCGCCGCCACCGACTCACGCTCGATCAGGCTGGCCGGGAAGCTGGGGCGCTTGCTCAGTTCGCCGCCGTCCAGCATCGACAGCAGGCGATTGATGGTCTCCTGGATCATCTCGGTGACCGGCATCTTCATGCTCGACAGCGACGGCACGGTATAGGGCGCCAGCGGGATGTCGTCGAAGCCGATGACCGATACCGCCTCCGGCACTGCCACGCCGCGCTCCGCCAGCCGCTTCATCGCGCCGATGGCCATTTCGTCGTTGCCGGCGACGATGGCGCTGAACGGCTGCCCGCCGGCCAGCAGCGCATCGACCGCCGCCACGCCGCTTTGCGCGTGCCATTTCCCTTCAACGATCAATGCCTCGTTAACCACAATGCCCTGCTGCACCAGCGCGGATTTGTAGCCGGAAAGCCGCTCCAGCCCGGTGGGGGAATCGAGCGAGCCGGTGATAAAGGCGATGTCGCGATGGCCGCGCGCGATCAGGTGCGCCACCGCCGCCGCGCCGGCGGCGTGCTGATCGCTGAAGATGCAGTAGCTGTCGTTCAGCCGCAGCCGCCGGTTGATCACCAGAATCGGCTGGCGGTGTTGGGAGACGATCTCGTCCATTTCCGCGATCGACAGAAAACGCGGATAGATGATCACCCCGTCGCAGCGCAGATCCAGCAAAAACTGAATGGCGGCCCGCTCCTCTTCGGCGGTGTGCTTGCCGTCCGCCAGGATCAGTTGGCGGCCGTTCGCCTCCATGATGCGCGCCGACTGCGCCATCAGTTCGCTGAAATAGTTACCGCTGTAGAGGGTATTGGTGACCACCAGGCCGAGGGTTTGGGTGGTGTTGGTCGCCAGGCTGCGCGCCAGCAGGTTGGGCCGATAGCCGGTTTCCGCGATGGCTTTATCCACCAACGCGCGTTTCTCCTCGCTGACATAGCCGCTGCCGGACAAAACGCGCGACACCGTCGCCTTTGAAACGCCGGCCTTTTTCGCCACCTCGAGTATCGTTGCCATCTGTGCGCCGCCAAAATCCATGGGTTCAGCGCAGTCTACCCAAGACGCCCGGCGTTTGGAACGCTTTCGCGCCCCTGCGCGTTGGCACTCACTTATCCCTGACGATCCAGATCACGAAAACGAAACGCCAAAAATCGTAGTTCTTGCCAACTACAAAAAGCCAATACATGATTTTGTGAAACCGGTTTCTTATGGGCGTTTCATACGAATGGAACGACGGATCGCCCAGGCAGTAAATATTCGCCTTTGGGCTATCCGAATTGCTATCTGAGAGACGACACGCCATGCCGAAGAACTACGCAGAGATCTCGCACGCCATCGTGGCCGCCCTGGGCGGCACGGGCAATATCGAGGCCGTGACCCACTGCATGACCCGCCTGAGATTCGTGGTGAAAGACAAAGCGCGGATCGACACGCCGGCGCTGAAGGCCATCAACGGCGTGCTGGGCGTGGTGCTCAGCGGCGAGCAGTGCCAGGTGATCATCGGCAACGAGGTGGCCAAGGCCTATCAGGCGGTGCTGGCGCTCGGCATGCCGGGCGCAGCATCCCCCGCCGCCCCGGAGAAACGCAAGCTCACCCTGAAGGGCATCGGCGCCGGCATTCTCGACGCGCTGGTGGGCACCATGTCGCCCCTGATCCCCGCCATCATCGGCGGCTCGATGGTGAAGCTGCTGGCGATGATCCTGGACATGGCCGGGGTATTCGAGAAAGGCTCCTCGACCCTCGTCATCCTCAACGTGATCGGCGACGGCGCGTTCTTCTTCCTGCCGGTGATGGTCGCCGCCTCGGCGGCGCTGAAGTTCAAAACCAACATGTCATTGGCGATCGCCATCGCCGGGGTGCTGGTGCATCCCAACTTTATCGATCTGATGGCCAAGGCGGCGCAGGGCCAGACGGTGGAATTCGCCTTCATCCCGGTGACGGCGGTGAAATACACCTACACGGTGATCCCGGCGCTGGTGATGACCTGGATCCTGTCGCACATCGAACGCGGGGTGGATCGCATCACCCCGGCGGTGACCAAGAACTTCCTCAAGCCGATGCTGATCGTGCTGATCGCCGCGCCGATCGCCATTCTGCTTATCGGGCCGCTCGGCATCTGGATCGGCAGCGGCATCTCTGCGCTGGTGTACACCGTGCACGGCTACCTGGGCTGGCTTTCCGTGGCCATCATGGGGGCGATTTGGCCGCTGCTGGTGATCACCGGCATGCACCGGGTATTTACCCCGACCATCATCCAGACCATCGCCGAGACCGGCAAAGAGGGCATGGTGATGCCTTCGGAGATCGGCGCCAATCTGTCGCTCGGCGGCGCTTCGCTGGCGGTGGCGCTGAAAACCAAGAACCGCGAGCTGCGCCAGACCGCGCTGGCCGCCGCCGCCTCCGCCATCGTGGCGGGGATTTCCGAACCGGCGCTGTACGGCGTGGCGGTGCGCCTGAAGCGGCCGCTGGTCGCCAGCCTGATCAGCGGCTTCGTCTGCGGCGCGGTCGCCGGCATCGGCGGGCTGGCCAGCCATTCGATGGCCTCGCCCGGGCTGTTCACCAGCGTGCAGTTCTTCGATCCGGCCAACCCGATGAGCATCGTGTGGGTGGTGGCGGTGATGGCGCTCTCGGTGGTGCTGTCGTTCGCGCTCACGCTGATGCTGGGCTTCGAGGATCTGCCGGAAAACGCCGCCGCGCCCGGCCAAACCGCACCGGCGGCGAACGCCGCCGGTGCAACGCATTAACGTATATTTATACCCTAAATAATTGGAGCGGCATCAAGGCGGCAAGAGAGCGAATCCCGATGAGCTTACACAAGTAAGTGATTCGGGTGAGTGAACGCAGCCAACACGGATGCAGCTTCAAGTATGACGGGTATTGAGGATTGCATGTCCGATTCAACATTCCCTAAAGGATTTTTATGGGGCGGCGCTTTAGCCGCCAACCAGGCGGAAGGCGGCTATCGCGAGGGCGGCAAAGGGCTGACCACCGTCGATATGATCCCGCACGGCGCCAACCGCATGGCGGTCAAACTCGGGCTGGAGAAGCGCTTTAGCCTGCGCGACGACGAATTTTATCCCAGCCATGACGCCATCGATTTCTACCACCGCTACCGCGACGACATCGCGCTGATGGCGGAGATGGGCTTTACCGTGTTCCGCACCTCCATCGCCTGGAGCCGCATCTACCCCAACGGCGACGAGCTGACGCCCAACGCCGAAGGCATCGCCTTCTACCGCAGCCTGTTCGAAGAGTGCCGCCAATACGGCATCGAGCCGCTGGTGACCCTGTGCCATTTCGACGTGCCGATGCACCTGGTGACCGAATACGGCTCCTGGCGCAGCCGCAGGATGGTGGAGTTCTTCACCCGCTACGCCCGCACTTGCTTCGAGGCCTTCGACGGGCTGGTGAAATACTGGCTGACCTTCAACGAGATCAACATCCTGCTGCACAGCCCGTTCTCCGGCGCCGGGCTGGTGTTTGAAGCGGACGAAAACCCCGAACAGGTGAAATACCAGGCCGCGCACCACGAACTGGTGGCCAGCGCGCTGGCGACGCGCATCGCCCATGAAGTGAACCCCGCCAACCAGGTAGGCTGCATGCTGGCCGGCGGCAACTTCTACCCGTGGTCCAGCAAGCCGGAAGACGTGTGGGCCGCGCTGGAGAAAGACCGCGAGAACCTGTTCTTTATCGACGTGCAGGCGCGCGGCGCTTACCCCTCCTACGCTGCCCGCGTCTTCCGTGAGAAAGACGTCAGCATCGTCATGGAACCGGAAGACGCCGACATCCTGAAGCACACCGTCGACTTCGTCTCCTTTAGCTACTACGCCTCGCGCTGCGCCTCCGCCGACATGAACGACAACAACAGCAGCGCCGCCAACGTGGTGAAATCGCTGGCGAACCCGCACCTGCCGCGCAGCGACTGGGGCTGGGGCATCGATCCGCTGGGGCTGCGCATCACCATGAACATGATGTACGACCGCTACCAAAAGCCGCTGTTCCTGGTGGAAAACGGCCTGGGCGCACACGACGAGTTCAATGCAGCAGGCGAGATTGAGGACGACTACCGCATCAGCTACCTGCGCGAACACATCCGCGCCATGGCCGACGCCATCGCCGACGGCGTGCCGGTGCTGGGTTACACCACCTGGGGCTGCATCGACCTGGTGGCCGCCTCGACCGGCGAAATGAGCAAGCGCTACGGCTTTGTCTACGTCGACCGCGACGACCAGGGCAACGGCACCCTCGCCCGCACCCGCAAGAAATCGTTCTGGTGGTATAAGAAAGTGATTGCCAGCAATGGGGGGGATTTGGGGTAGGTTGGGGCGGTGGGGTTAGCGTGGGATGCGGAGGGCTTCCAACCTAAGTTGATTGCCTTCCTGCAGCACAACGAATTCGGCGACGAATTCACGCGCAGAGGGAAACTCGCCCGCCTGCTGTTTCTTGATGGAGACCAGCTTCGCGGAGAAATGGTATTGCTGCCCCGGCGTAAATACATAGCCCTCATCAGGAACGCACTGATTGGGGGCAATATCCCGCAGCGGCTCGAAGAATTTGAACGTGCGGCTCTGCGCCTCATTCAATCGGTAGATCGAGATGCCTGCGAGCTTTTCGTCTCCCTGCGGCTGAACGGTGATGCATACTTTGCCCTCACGCAGGTTGGCGGTGGCGGGATAGTCTACGGGGATACGATCGCCTATCGACGGACAGCCTGCGAGCAGGAAGGGAAATGCGAGGGGGAAGATCCGTTTCATGATTACCTCTGACGTAAAAACTCGGCTAAAACCTGCTCGTACTGTAGACGAATTCTATTGTTTTGGGGACCCGTGTAATTCACAAAACGCCCAATACCATATGCCCAAGCATCATAGCCATATTGTATTAACAACCAATAATCGGCAACGATACAAGCTTGTTGTTCCAAAGAGTACTTTGTGAGCGTCTTATTAGCGTCCAACCTATAAGTGTAATTAGCTGCCCAACTAAAGGCACCTCTGAGGCGGACCCACTGCCCATGCTGATGCTGCCAAACATGGGCAAGCTCATGAATAAAGAAATGTTGTTTTGCGTAATTATTTACCTTAGAGAAATCAGCCAGGTATTCCTCCTCTCGGAAATATATCTCGCCGTTGGGCGACATACCAACATGCTTACCTTGTAAACCAAAGGGTAAGTAACTATCGCAACGAATCCATACACGGTTGTAGACGATCGACTTACCGAAAACACGTCGAGCCATGGCTATTTCACCCAACGTCATAAGCCGTAATGTTCCCTCTTTCACTTGTTGGCCTTTCTGTTCTTTCGTAAGCATGAGCCAAATTCCCTATGACCATTTTAAATCGAAATCTTAGCGACTACTTCTCAGCCAGTCTAGATTATATTTACTTATTTATAAAACAATGAAAAACCTCATGACAAATTCACTTCTTGAATTTATTTACCACCCTTGAAATAATAATTCAAATAAAGACATTCAGAACAAGAGAATATAAATAAGATGAGCATTCATAGAATCAATAGTTAAATTGTACAACTAATTAACTGCGATACTCATTCCATATTAGACATGAAATAGCCTGTAATTCCATACAGGTTATTTGTTCCTTTTACTGATAACGCTATAGTTTTCCTGCTGCGGCAAAATCCGCAGCCGGAGTTAGCGTTCCGAACACTTACACAAGGCAGCATTATGTATATAATGTTGGGGCTTTAAACATCCAGAATTATGGTGGCCCAAGTGGGGGCTTCGCAAGAAGCGCCGGTTTCCTTCGTGTCCGGTAACGCTAACTCCGCTTGGGCTACCACCATGGGTTTAGCGTCTCATGTGGTAGTACGCATACTACACACTAAGGATAAAGACACATGGAAAATGTCGCCATCACCGAAAACACCACAAGTACCCTTACCCTCTATCGCCAACTGTTTAACCACCTCGATCTCAGCGCTTTTAATCCCTCAGAACTCTTAGACCTGGCCGCACTCTCTGCCGAGCAAGCGGAAGGTCTGTGCCACGGCCTAATGCTGTTCGGCCACTTGCTGCAAAAACACCCACAGCTGGATGCCCAAGACTGGGAGCAAATTAATCACTATCTCAACGCCACAGCGCATCAGGTTCCTGCGCTGTGTAATCTTTATGGGCGGGCGTTGCGGGAGATGGAAGCCTGCGGCTAACGTAAATGGCAATCAGGGCGATGCTCATCGCCCTTCCCACCCACGATTTCCAATAGATCTGACTGACATATCACAACAAAAACATTCATCAAGGTAGGCATTTCCTCCCCTACCTGGCATAGTTAACGCATTCGGTAAATCGATGAGTTAACTGCTGGGTATTGATGCATACTGCTCTCGTCAGCAAGCACATTGCTCAGAGGCTACTCGGCAATGTGAGGGAGTGGTTTTGGCAACTGCAATAGAGGCGTTATCTTCAAAAGAATCCGTTTTAAAAGCCATCGAAGAATATAAAAAATTTGGCCGAGATGAATTCTTAAAACAACATAAAATTAAGCGATTTAGAAAATTCACCCTTCATTATAATGGCGAAAAGTACGACATCCGAGGCATTGCCGCTAGAGCATACAATAAGCAGCATGGTTATCCGTTTAAGGGAATCAACGCCGATAGCGGAACGGAAAAAGCCATCCAATTTCTCAAAGACTTCGGTTTTGAGATCGTCGAAACACCGCATCCTTTTGAGATACTGGAAAAAGACGAAGTTTATAAACGTAAATACCTCCACGACCTCTATGGAGGGCAAGAACAGGGCGGAATATCGACACCTATAGAATTCCCCGTGATCTTCATTTTCACCGGCGAGACTGGCGAAACTCATGGGTACAAAGATGGATGGTCTAACAACGACCACTTCTCCTACACGGGAGAAGGCCAGAAAGGTAACATGCAGTTTACCAAAGGCAATAAAGATATCCGCGACCATAAAGAGAATGGTAAGGATATACTTTTATTTGAATATAACAAAAAACGTACGGGCGTGAAATTTGCTGGGCTATTTGAGTGTGATTCATGGAACTACGCTGAATGTAAAGATACCCAAGAAAACATGAGGCAAGGGATAATTTTCAATCTATTCCGTGTATCTTCTGCTCAAGATTCTGCTCATGAGATTATCTCATCTGAAGTAGGCCAGAAGGAGGAGAGTTTAGAACAGTTGCGCGCAAAGGCTATAAAGTCTTCAGAGATATCAGGCCAGCGCCAACAGAGCGACAGCAAAAAATCCTGGTTCAAACGCAGCGAAGACGTAAAAAAATACGTGCTCAAGCGCGCCAATGGCATCTGCGAAGCCTGCGATCAGCCGGCACCATTCAAGAAAAGGAACGGCGAGCCCTACCTTGAACCCCATCACACCAAGCGCCTAGCCGACGAAGGCCCCGATCACCCGCAGTGGGTGGGCGCCATCTGCCCAACTTGCCATCGGCGGATTCATAGTGGGGTGGATGGGAAAGAGGTGAATAAGCAACTGATGGTGAAGTTGGAGTTGAAAGAGGTCAATTTTAAATAGCTATCGTTAAAAACCATCCGACTAGGGGTGTTTCGAAGGTGATATTTAAAGAGATGAGTCTAGAATTCTTGAACGCAGAACATTTCGTTCTCGTACGTATGAAAAAATCCGCAGTGTGAACGATACCTTTGTTAATGGCATGAGTGGATTTTAATAGGAGAGTAAAATGGCATTAGATCTGAGTAATACTTTGGTTATTGGTATAAGTGCTACCGCACTGTTTGATATGAGTGAATCAGATCGTATGTTTCAAGAGACATCGCTAACAGACCCCGACAGTGCAATTGAGCAATATCGTGCCTATATGCTAAAGCACGAAAATGAACCACTTAAACCTGGGACTGGCTATCCACTAATCAAAGCATTACTCGGGCTAAACCAGTATAAACAGGCCGAGGATAAATCACCGTTAGTAGAAGTCGTTGTTATGTCTCGTAATAGCCCAGAGACAGGTATTCGCGTATTAAACACCATCCGCCACGATAAGCTGGACATCTCACGCTCGGCATTCACAGCTGGAGAAACGGTTGCAGATTATTTAGATGCATTTGATGTGGACCTCTTTCTGACTACAAATGTTGCTGATGCGCAGAAGGTAATTGACTCTTGTTTCTGTGCGGCAGCTATTTTGAAAGATCCTCCTGCAGATTCTCCAGAGATCCCTGACGGCCAGGTCAGAATTGCCTTTGATGGGGATGCCGTACTTTTTTCAGACGAGAGTGAATTGGTCTATAAAAAACAAGGGATGGAAGCATTCCACGCTCAAGAGAATGCACAGCAAGATATTCCTATGGGGGAAGGTCCGTATGCTACATTGCTCAAGAAATTGGCAAAACTTCAAGAGCGTCTACCAATAAGAGTGGAATACTCCCCAATCCGTATTGCTTTAGTCACAGCAAGAAATTCCCCATCAGAAATGAGAGTGATTAAAACGCTACGTAACTGGGGCGTTTATGTTGACGAAGCGTTTTTTCTCGGTGGAGTTGGAAAAGATAAAGTTTTAAAAGCGTTCAGACCACACATTTTCTTTGATGATCAAGATGTTCATTTGGATGCAGCAGCAAAGCTTGTGCCTTCAGGTAAAGTGCCTTATGCAAGAAATTCTGGACTCTATTTAGCTGCAGATAAGAAGAGTTGATATTGTAATTGCTCACCAAGCTGTTAGCCGCTAGTAAATTATACATAGCTGGGGCCCCAACATCTGGGGCAACATAATCGTCCTTTTGTAAATATATTTTTTAGTTTAGTGCATTTTGAGACATCCGGCATTCATCTGACATCAGGTTATTTAGGATTTCATGATATCGCTAACCACTTTAGCATACCATCTATTTTTTCTGGTAAAACGCGCATACATATTGACACGCTCTCCTACAGGCAGAAATTATAAACTTTGATCAGATTTGTACCTTCTAAGTACAATATAACTAAGATCACCACACCACAGAATTGGTTTACCTGTTGTAGCATATGCGCAAGTACCAATAATCAGTGCATGACATCCATCTAATTCATCCAGACTCTTTTCAACCCTAAACTGCTCTTTGAAATCATCTGAAACATCCTTATTAATACAGATACTTAACCCAGATTTTATATTACCTGCATTTAACCAAATTTTGCCATCTTTTGTCTGCCCAACATCACTAATGAAACCCCAAAAGATTCTACGAGCACCGTCCATCCATGGTTCAACATTGACAAACTCGACAAACAGTTCAGCTCCACGTTCCGGTAAATCGTTAAAATCCCCCTCTTTAAACCCCACCTTTTTATCGGTATAACATAACCCTTTTGACTTCACCAATTTGTAAAGTAGGTTTTTTAAAGTAAAATGCGCCGGATATTTTAAATTTCCACCATTAATTTTTTCTCACCAGAAAACTTTTGCCCATGAGGGGTAGTATCTGAATCATCCACTATTGGTTTGACATCAATGTTATAGCTTTGCGTTAATCCCAAATCCAATACTATGCCACTGTCAGCGTCTGATGCTGGTAAACCTTTATTTTCATCCCCTTCCCCCACAGCTTCATATGAGGTCCCCAGTGGGCAGTTTTCCTGGTGATGTGCACAAAAATGCGGCGAGTCATTTCCGTAACTCGATCGCCTGAACCATGCATCACCCTTACATTCGATACATAGCAAACTCCGTCTCTTTAGTTGGATCTCACTAAGTGGCAATGCGTAAAATGCATCCGCGCTCCATTCTTTTTCATCAATAGTACAGAAAGCTTTATCCACTACGTTCCCCTCGTTCAAGCTACCTAGTATAATACTACCATTACTTATAAATAAAATTTAGTTAGATGGTATGATCCAGTTCAAGTTATTGGGAGAAGCGATTATAAGAATTTGCTCTTGATAGCGTGTATCAGCATTGTTGATAGATTAGATGAACCAAGTGCACTGATCGCTTGAAAAATGCGCCAGCCATGTTCTATACAGTACTGTAATAGATCAAAAACCTTCCGCATAAGCGTTTACAGGAAACCGCTCACTCTCTTATTTACTAATTTAACTATATTTTTATTTGGATGAACAGTAGAGAATAGTTTTTATAAGAACTAAAACTTCATTGATAGTTTTACAGTTAGTTCTGGGACTATTGTCCCACGGATGGCCAAACCGGGATGAATGGTGATGTTGTACGGCGGTCAGCAGAATAGCTTCACATTGACTGACACCGGAGACACGACCATGAGCAGCGCCGCCTTACCGAAATACATCACTGATAAACTGCAAGCCCTGCGTGACGCTCGCGCCGCCCACGACAAAAACTATCAGGCGTTGACCGACGTCGTGACAGGCATTGCTCGCTGCCACCAACAGAAGAAAGACACCGAAGTGCAGAGCCAGGAGGCAGAAAGCCAGTGGCGCACCCTGTTTCGCAAATTGCGTGGGGAAATGACGCCGGAACTGCAAGCGCAGCACCGCAGTCGGATTTCCAAGCGGGAGCTGGCGAAGGAGTTCGACGGCCTGATTGAGGAGATGGAGCTGGGCAAAATGCAGCTTCACCTCAGCTGCGGCGGTACAGTCCAGAAGGTGGTCGACACGCATAAAGACGCTCTCACGAGCTTTGCAGCTCACGCGATGCATCAGGCAGTGGATGCGCTGAGCAAGGCGCTTATCTACCCAGACGTTATCAAGGCGCGCGCACTGGCTTCACGGGCTTACGGCGTCTATGCGGACAATTCGATGAGAATGATTGAGCAACAGGTACTGGGCGCGCTACAAGGCCGCATTCGCGCTACCATGGCTACGCAAAATATCGACCGCCCGGTGCTTAATGAGATTGGTCTGACGATACCGCAAGAAACCGGCGCATTGCCGGAACTGCAAAGCAGTCCTGCCAAGCGCATGCGGGCTATCTCAGAACTGAAGGAAAAACGTCAACGCTTGCAGCAGAAGGGGGCCAAATCATGATGCGCTGCCCGCTGTGCACTCATGCGTCCTATACCCGCACCAGTCGCTATATCACGGAGCGGACGAAAGAGGCGTATTACCAATGTCAGAGCCTTACCTGTTCTTGCACATTCAAGACGGTGGAAAGCGTCGATAAAATCCTGTGCCAGCCGATACAAGCGCAGCCGGTCGATGAGAACGCCTTTCCACCGCCGGAGAAACGGACGTTGAACCGCTATCGCCGTTACAACAGCAATCCTACCCTGCACTAAGCATTCTCCGCCCCGCCGCTCTCGACAGCATCGTGGGGCATTCCCCTTTCGCCTTGCTCAAAACAGCCTTTTTCCTGGCTAGCCAGCCTCAAATTGCGCGTGCATGCATAGGGTGCATGATTTTGCATGCAAGAAAATGCACTTTTCATCCCCTGCCGCACCAGTACTGGCGCGGCCTACGGCCGTTCATGCAACTGCATGAAAAGCGACACATGAAGTGCGCAGGCGAGGCGGGGGGAGTATTGCGCGCGCAGAGGTTTGAGCGTCTTTTCGTTTAACGCGTCAGCACTTCGTTGAGGCGTCCATTTATTGAGATTTAACTGAGCAAGGGGCAGTCACTATCGTGCCGTGACAGGCCGCTGAGTGCGCTTATTTTTGATGCATGAATGGGGAAGATGAATAGAGTAAAAAAACAAGAAAATGACACGTATAAAATCATATAGAGGTGCTTTTCGCACCTCTCCAATTTAATCACAGCAAATAATTCATTAGTTCAAAGTGATGTTTTATAGACATTTTTTAATATAGGCAAGATTCGTACTATTTCCAGGAGTATTGTATATGGAAATCAGTTCACTACAAGCAGTTGACCATGCCAATATATCAGGCCTAGTATTTTTGACAAAATCATCTAATTTTTCCAGCGCTTCATCGATTAGAATTGCAACATCTTCATATCCAATTCTTGGATCAGATAAAAAGTGGTGGATTAATATTTCCGGCACATTCAAATTATCGTATGTGATATGTATAGCTGCGGTGACGGCCTGCCCACCTCCTTCAGCAAAATGATCACCCACGATAGAAAAATCACCGAATCCTTGAAAACCATTAGCAATATAATTTGTGTGTAAATCAGAAAAAAACTCAACAATATTATTCGCATACCCTGCATTTGTTGACGCCCTATTCAACCCGTCGATAATCAAAACCTTGTTTGTCGAGTTAAATACAGAAATATAATGACCACCACATTTTCCATCAATAAATATATTAGAGCGGAACAATGGCTCACTTAATTGAATGCTCAACAAATGAGAAGCATTAGAATAACTTCCATAATGAATTATGGATTTAAAGTTTTGCGGGTAGGAACTAAAGAAACCAGCTAAATCCGTCGAACTTGTTTTATCATCAACAATAAAACCAAGCTCTATATCTGGAGCTATTCGATAGCTCCTTGGAGTAATTCATCCAAGGCTCTATGGTTATTTTCAAGCTCTCCACATTTAGGATTTATTATTAAAATTACTCTCGCACGTTCCTTATGGACATCTCTAAGGCAACTATATAGGTCACGAGCACTTTCCCTTACTGGCTCTATAATCGCAACCATATCTTTTTGGACCATCTTTGAAAGACTTGCTCTAACTGCTAGCAACTCATATTGCTTTCCTCTTAGATAACAATGATACATGCTGCGTCTCCTTTCCATTTAGCATATTGTTTCTCTTATATTCTCTCTCAAACTAATCAAAGACTTATGGTTTAACCTCAAATTTAAAAGGGTAGCCAAAAGCGACTGAGGCAAAGCTCGGAAGTTTTCTTTTTCGAAATTTTCGAGAGATCTCTTTCTCAAGATCTTTAACATTTCAGCATGTGCATGCTCAGTGTTCAGATCAAGGAAAACACGCCTACATTCATGCTTAACATCAGCTGCACGCCCTAAAGGCTTACTTCCAGTTATATCTTCATGCAGTGATATATACTCTGTAGGCCTAAAACAATTAAATATTTTATCTTTAGATAGAACATCCATATTTGACTTGGCAAGTCTTTCATATTTTAAAACGTTATTTTCCTTTAATATTATAACCCCCGTATTTTCATCAACCAAGTCTAATGCCTGAGTAAGTTTATGAGCTGGAATAACCAGATGCACGAATTCAAAAACTTCTTTATATACACTTAACTGTTCTTGAAGACGGTCAAAAGAATCTAATTCTGTTTTTATTTCATATGCAGTTGACGTTCCATTAAAAATTGCAACATCTGCAATGCAACCATTTACCTTGAACTCATTTACATAACTAACATTATTATACCTATGACAACCTTTAATTATTTTCTTTGCAATTTCATTTTTATAAATATACTCATTTCGATATTTTTTTTGCAACAGCCGATAAATTTCATCATAGATAAAGAATATAGGCTTATCTTCCAACATACTAGCTGGATAACTTCCCCTTAAAATTTCTTTAAATAAATCAGCCCTGTTCTTCTGAGCAAGCTCCAAGACGACCGGCCGACTAAATATCCTGCTAATAGTTTGATAATCCATACTTCTTCCTACTTTTATCCTTAAGCACTTTCCAATTTATTGTAATGCCTATTTAAAAGGATTGATTGAGTTCTATAACATAACTAACTAAAAATCAATATAAAAAATTATTAACCAAAACTATTTCCGCATCACGTTAAGCTGGTCACAAAAATAATTTTCTAACTAAATCAAGTTAGTGCCTCGCTCTTTGCATGAAGTTTTGCATATTCATACGCAAGGATACCTTCATCATGATTAGCATCAAGGTAATCCGCCCACCATTGCACCATCAACCGACACTCATCCAAATGCTCAGAGGTATGGATGTAAGCTGCACGTACATTATTACGCTCAGAATGGCTTAGCTGACGTTCTATTGCATCATCGCTCCACAACCCGGACTCTCCCAAAGCACCGCGCGCCATCGTCCTAAAACCGTGCCCACAGACTTCTGTTTTGGTGTCGTAGCCCATTGCACGTAGTGCATTATTCACAGTATTTTCGCTCATGACTTTATCGGGATCATGATCGCCAGGGAACAACCGCTTGTTTTCTCCGCTCAAAGTCCTTAGCTTCTCCAACAAAACCAACGCTTGGCGGCTTAGCGGGACGATATGCTCTTCTTTCATCTTCATGCCACGGTGTGAGTAGCGTACACCTTTGATTTCTTCACGCTGTGCCGGTATGCGCCAACAAGCTTTATCAAAATCGAACTCATCCCAGCGGGCGAAACGCAGCTCACTAGAACGCACAAAGGTGAGTAATGAAAGCTCTACGGCGATGCGTGTCATGAGACGTCCCCGATAAGCTGCAAGCCGTGCGAGAAACTCAGGGAAACGATGAGGCGGCAATGCCGGATAATGCCGAGCTTTGGTTGTTGCCAATGCTCCGACCATGTCGCTGGCAGGATTAGAATCAATGTAATCGCTCTGAACTGCATAACGCATAATGGCCGTAACACGTTGCTGTAAGCGCTGCGCAACATCATGCTTGCCACTGGCATCAACAGCTTTAATCGGTGCCAAAAGATGGCTGGTTTTAAGCCCACGAATATCAGCGGCACCAATGTGAGGGAAAATATACAGTTCCAAATAACGAAGCACTCTCGCCCGGTGATCTTCACTCCAGCGTTTGTTGTTGCCATGCCATTCTCGGGCAATCGTCTCGAACGTATATGCGCCCGCAGTTTCAGCCTGAGCTTCCCTTTCTTCTGCTTTTGGATCCAATCCTTGTACCAACAGCTTTTTGGCTTCGTCCCTTTTGCCACGTGCCTCGGCAAGACTGACCGTCGGCCAAACACCAAAAGCAAGCCGATCCTCTTTTTTATCGTTAGGACGGCGGTACTTCATTCGCCAATACTTGGAACCTTTCGTCGTAACCTCGAGATACAAACCGCCGCCATCGGCCATTTTGTAGGTTTTATCTTTGGGCTTTGCGGTCTCGACCTGGCGGGCGTTTAGCTTCATTTTGGGGGCACATTTTCTATCGAAGTGGAGATGCCCCCAATTATGCCCCCAGTGCCCCCTGGATTTCAACGGACGGTCTCGGACAATGGCGGACGCCAGAAAGGCTACTATTATTGATTTTAAAGGATTTTTTGGACTTCGTCGGACGACTACGGAAGGTGGAATGGTGCCGAAGGCCGGACTCGAACCGGCACGTATCTCTACGGTTGATTTTGAATCAACTGCGTCTACCGATTTCGCCACTTCGGCACTGAAGTAGTATGCGGAAAACGGGTGAATTATACCTTCCCGCGACCAGCACGCAACACTTATCCGTTGTTCAATGAGTTAAGTGTCGAAAAAACCGCCGCCACGCGCGTTTGCCCGCCCCGTCTTCTCGCTCCACGCCCTTCACAACCCTGTTAATGGTGAGCAGGCTGTTGCAACGAGCATCCAAGATAAAGCGCCACACTCACGCAATGCCGTCCGATTGCTGTTTCCAACGTCGTTGCACAGAGCAATGATGGCTCCTGTGCCGTACGTCACTCTCTCCCGCTAGCCAGAGCCGCTCGCCCAACTAACGAAACAGGTTCAGGAACCCGCCACGCGGAAGGTAGCACCAGCCTCTCCCATCAACCACGGCCTCACCCAGCGCCTATCAAAAACAAAATAATCCCCAGCCGCAATGACAACGCTGCAAATAATTGCATAACAATGTGTCAGCCAATAAAGAATGAGGTTGCGTAACATTCCGAGAACACTATTTTTTCATTGGTAAATATCAGACGGAAAATATAAAGAGAGGAATAACGCCATCAAAAAAGAGACGGTATTTTCGGTTGGATAGGCTTCGAACTAAAATCACCATAAAATAGCGCACATACCTAACAAAATGGCTGGTTAATGCCTAAAAACCAGCTGAGATCGCTTGCCTCTGCGGAGTTAATAGCTTTAAGATGGTGCAAGAAAATTTTCCCTGGTGTTGGCCAATATTGGCAACCTGGCCCTACGCGGTCAGGTTTTTTTTGTATTTTTTATCAAAACATTACTGGGAAAGTGTATCGACTCAAGGGATGAGAAACTAGTTAGACTAAAGTACAGTCCCTTACTAGACCTTTATAAGTTCAGTGTGGTGATTATTTCATATCGCAGAGATCGGGGCCGGTATGCTATTGCGGCCTTCACGTTAATCGTCACGGAGCCAAATCAATACCGGTTAACGCCCCTCATTTCCCGAATCGAAAGGCTCTATTCGCTAGCCGATACTTTTTACCTCTAGACGTCTACCGGCTTATTTAGCTTTGCGCTGCCGCCAGCGCAGTATTCACGGGGCGCTGGCAGTCTATCCATCCACCGGTTTAATCAGCCGCAGCTCCATCCCCAGGCGCACGGCATGTCGGGCATTCGTGACCCCCAACTTTTTGACGACGTTGGACATATGAAACTTGATGGTGCCGGTCTTGATGCCCAGGATCATCGCCGTTTCCTGGTAGGTTTTACCCACGCTGGCCCAATAGAGGATCTCGTTTTCTCTGTCGGTAAAGCGGGCGTTTCTCTCCAGCGCTGCGGCGTTTTTTGCTGACAGTGGGGAGAGCGCCAGGTACGACTCATGGATTGAGGCCAGCAATACCGAAATATCGCCTTTACGCTCGGTGAGCGCCTGGATGGCTTCCGCTCTCTGTTCAAGGTTGAAGGCAAAGGAAAGCGTGACGAGATTGTCGTTGTAATCGTGCAACACGAAGGTATAGCCGTGCGTCACGCCAAACTCGCGGGCCTGTTCGAACAGTTCGGGAAAGTGCAGCCCCGCGTCCGCCATGATTTGCTCGTCCCAGGCGAAGGGGGTCAAGCGGTTGCGGGCGGTAAGCACCACCGGATCAATGTACTGCAATCCCTGCTCTTGATACTTTTTTACCCATTCACTCGGGTAGTTGGTGACGCCAAAGATGCAGGCAATGTCTTTTTTGGATAACACCACATACGCCCACAGGAGATTGCCCAACTCCCCTAGTGCTGCTTCCAGGCGCTTGCCGATAATGTTGCTGAGATTATATTCGTCTTCCATTGGCTGCCTGCTCCCTCTCCCTACCTGCCGCTGAAGTGACTATAACACGACAAAAACCGCAGGCGGGGGCATGCCCCCCCAACAAAAAAGGCGCGGCCGCCTTTCTTCACTACCGTTCGCCCCGCTACTTGCGTTTGAGCAGCATATACACGCTGATCAGCAGGAATAGCATGCTCGGCAGCAGCGCGCCCAGCACCGGCGGCATGCTGTACACCAGGCTCAGCGGGCCGAAAATCTGATCCAGCACGTAGAACAGGAAGCCGAAGCTGATGCCGGTCACCACGCGGATGCCCATCGGCACGCTGCGCAGCGGGCCGAAGATGAACGACAGCGCCATCAACATCATCACCGCCACCGACAGCGGCGAGAAGATTTTGCTCCACATGTTGAGCTGGTAACGGCTGGCTTCCTGGCCGCTCTGCTTCAGGTACTTCACGTAGTTGTGCAGCCCGCTGATGGAGAGCGAATCCGGATCCAGCGCCACCACGCCCAGCTTGTCCGGGGTCAGGTTGGTTTTCCATTCGCCGGTCAGCGTCTGGGTGCCGGTCACCTGTTTCGGGTTGGTCAGATCCGAGGTGTCCACCTGCGAAAGCTGCCACAGGCCGTTCTCGAAGCTGGCGGTAGCCGCATAGCGCACCGTTTCCAGGCGACGCTGATCGTTGAAGTGGTAGATGTTCACGCCGGAGAGTTCTTTATCGCCGGAGACGCGCTCGATGTAGATGAAGTCGTTGCCGTCCTTTGCCCACAGCCCGCTCTTGGTGGAGAGCAGCGAGCCGCCGTACATCTGCTGGGCGCGGTAGTTGCGCGCCATCTGCTCGCCCTGCGGCGCCACCCACTCGCCGATCGCCATGGTCAGCAGCACCAGCGGAATGGCGGTTTTCATCACCGAGCCGGCGATCTGCAGGCGGGTGAAGCCGGAAGCCTGCATCACCACCAGTTCGCTGCGCGTCGCCAGTTGGCCCAGGCCGAGCAGCGCGCCGAGCAGCGCCGCCATCGGGAAGAAGATCTCGATGTCTTTCGGCACGCTCAGCAGGGTATACATGCCGGCGCTCAGCGCGGTGTATTCGCCCTGGCCGACCTTGCGCAGCTGATCGACGAACTTGATGATGCCGGACAGCGACACCAGCATGAACAGCGTCATGATGATGGTGTTGAAAATCGTTTTACCGATATACCGGTCTAATACGCCAAACATCAGGCCGCTCCTCTCAGGCGTGCGCGCAGCTTGCGCATCGGCACGGTATCCCACAGGTTCAGCGCCAGCGCGATCGCGAAGTAAACGCCGTTAACCAGCCACAGCCACAGCATCGGATCCAGCTTGCCCTTGCCGGCGTTGGAGCGCAGCGAGGTCTGCAGCAGGAAGAAGATCAGATACAGCAGGATGGCCGGCAGCATGCTCAGCACGCGGCCCTGGCGCGGGTTCACCACGCTGAGCGGCACCACCAGCAGCGCCATCAGCGCCACCGACACCACCAGCGTCAGGCGCCAGTGGAACTCGGCGCGCGCGTCCGGATCGTCGGATTCCCACAGCGTCTGCATCGACATCTGTTCGGATTCGGTGTTGTCCGCCGCCACGGTGCGGTGGCCAATCACCGCCTTGTAGTCGGTGAAGTCGGTAATGCGGAAGTCGCGCAGCAGCGCGGTGCCTTCAAAACGGGTGCCCTTGTCGAGCGTCACCACCTGCGAGCCGTCTTTCTGCTGCACGATGTTGCCGTGCTCGGCCACCACCACCGACGGGCGTTGGTTGCCGTTCGGCCGCAGCTGCGCCAGGAACACGTCGTTGAAGGTGCTGCCCTTCACGTTGCCGATAAACAGCACCGCGTTGCCGTCTTGCGATGGTTTGAACTGCCCTTCCGCCAGCCCGGCGATGCTCGGGTTGGCCTTGGCTTCGTTCACCACCACATCCTGATAGCGCGAGGCCCAGGGGCCGGCCCAAAATACGTTCACCGCCGCGACCGCAGAGGTGAGCAGCGCCAGGATCATGGCGGCGATAATCAGGGTGCGCTTGCCCAGCCCGCAGGCGTGCATGACGGTGATTTCGCTCTCGGTATACAACCGCCCAAGCGTCATCAACAAGCCGAGAAACAGGCTCAAAGGCAGGATGAGCTGCGCCATCTTCGGCACGCCCAGAGCGAGCAGAGAGAGTACTAAGTTTGTCGGGATATTGCCGTCCACCGCGTCGCCCAACACCCTGACCAGGTTCTGACAAAAGAAGATCAGAAGCAGGATGAACAGGATGGCGATTTGGCTCTTGAGCGTTTCCCGTACCAGATATCTTATGATGATCACGCTTATTACGCCTGTGAAAACTTGTCTTTTTGCAGGAAAATCGATAATTTCATCGCTAATCCGCCATTTATTCTCATCATATGGCAACCTTCACAGCTAAAATAGTATTACAACATCAAGCCGTTTGGGTGTCCTATAGGAACTTGCTTATAGTCGCCAAAACAGAGCAATTTACGCCGTTCAGGTTAACATAATCCGTTAACTCAAATGGCGGGAGATCGTTACGGAGTCGATTATTCTAGCCGTAGCGTCCGCCTTTGTCTTTAAGATTCAGGAGAGTGCATGGAGTTCAGTGTAAAAAGCGGTAGCCCGGAAAAACAGCGCAGTGCCTGTATTGTAGTCGGCGTTTTCGAACCGCGCCGCCTGTCCCCTATCGCAGAACAACTCGACAAAATCAGTGATGGTTATATCAGCGCATTGCTGCGCCGCGGCGAACTGGAAGGCAAGGTCGGGCAGACGCTGCTACTGCACCATGTGCCCAACATTCTCTCCGAGCGCATCCTGCTGATCGGCTGCGGCAAAGAGCGCGAGCTCGATGAGCGCCAATACAAGCAGGTGATCCAGAAAACCATCAATACCCTCAACGACACCGGCTCAATGGAAGCGGTCTGCTTCCTGACCGAACTGCACGTGAAAGGCCGCAACACCTACTGGAAAGTGCGTCAGGCGGTAGAAACCGCCAAAGAGACGCTCTACACCTTCGATCAGCTGAAAAGCAACAAGGTGGAGCCGCGTCGTCCGCTGCGCAAAATGGTGTTCAACGTGCCGACCCGCCGTGAGCTCACCAGCGGCGAGCGCGCGATTCAGCACGGCCTGGCGGTGGCTTCCGGCATCAAGGCGGCCAAAGATCTCGGCAACATGCCGCCGAACATCTGTAACGCCGGCTACCTGGCCTCGCAGGCCCGTCAGCTGGCGGACGCCTTCAGCACCAACATCACCACCCGCGTCATCGGCGAACAGCAGATGAAAGAGCTGGGCATGAACGCCTATCTGGCGGTCGGCGCCGGTTCGCAGAACGAATCATTGATGTCGGTGATGGAATATAAGGGCAACCCAAATCCGGACGCTAAGCCGATCGTGCTGGTAGGCAAAGGGCTGACCTTCGACTCCGGCGGCATCTCGATCAAACCGGCCGACGGCATGGACGAGATGAAATACGACATGTGCGGCGCGGCGACCGTGTACGGCGTGATGCGCGTGGTGGCGGAGCTGAACCTGCCGCTGAACGTGATCGGCGTGCTGGCCGGCTGTGAAAACATGCCGGGCGGCCGGGCGTACCGTCCGGGCGACGTGCTGACCACCATGTCCGGCCAGACCGTCGAGGTGCTCAACACCGACGCCGAAGGCCGTCTGGTGCTGTGCGACACCCTGACCTACGTCGAGCGCTTCGAGCCGGAGCTGGTGATCGACATCGCCACCCTGACCGGCGCCTGCGTGATCGCCCTGGGCCACCACATCACCGGCCTGATGTCGAACCACAACCCGCTGGCGCACGAGCTGCTGGGCGCTTCCGAGCAGGCCGGCGACCGCGCCTGGCGCCTGCCGATGGCCGACGAGTACTACGAGCAGTTGGACTCCAACTTCGCCGACATGGCGAACATCGGTGGCCGCCCTGGCGGCGCCATCACCGCCGCCTGCTTCCTGTCGCGCTTCACCCGCAAGTACACCTGGGCGCACCTGGATATCGCCGGCACCGCCTGGCGCTCCGGTAAAGCCAAGGGCGCGACCGGCCGCCCGGTGGCGCTGCTGTCGCAGTTCTTGCTCAACCGTGCAGGCCTGAACGGCGACGATTAAATACCCTTCATCTTTCAAGCCGCAGCGTTGTTGGCCGCATTCGTTCACCCCAGTCACTGACTTGATGTCAGCTCCTGGGGATGAACGAACTTGCCGCCTAGCTGCAACTTGAAATCTATTGGGTATATAATCCTCTCAGCAGCGAAGGGGTAGAGTTATCTGCTCCGTTCCCAAAAAGGGCGCAACCTACATGTTGTGCCCTGTTTTTTTATCGGCAGCGGTGGATCCTTAATGAAACAGGCGACGTTTTATTTGCTCGACAACGCGGAACCGTCAGGCGCGCTCAGCGCCCATGAGGCCGTGGCCTGCGCCGTTGCCGCCAACGGCTTCCGCGCCGGCAAGCGGGTGCTGATCGCCTGCGAGAGCCAGGAGCAGGCCCAGCGGCTGGACGAAGCGCTGTGGCAGCGCGAGCCGCATGAATTCGTGCCGCACAACCTGGCCGGCGAAGGGCCGCACTACGGCGCGCCGGTGGAACTGTGCTGGCCCGGCAAGCGCGGCAACGCCCCGCGCGATCTGCTGATCGCCCTGCTGCCGCAGTTTGCCGATTTTGCTACCGCTTTCCATGAAGTGGTAGACTTCGTTCCTTACGAAGACACTCTGAAACAGTTGGCGCGCGACCGTTACAAGGCCTATCGCAGCGTCGGCTTCCATTTGACCACGGCTACGCCGCCAACTCACTGAATACGATAAAGAATGGAAAAGACAAACAGTCAGCTCGATACCGCATACGACCCAAAACAGATCGAACAGAAGCTGTACGATCACTGGGAGAATCAGGGTTACTTCAAGCCGAACGGCGATACCAGCCAGGAAAGCTTCTGCATCATGATCCCGCCGCCGAACGTCACCGGCAGCCTGCACATGGGCCACGCGTTCCAGCAGACCATCATGGACACCATGATTCGCTATCAGCGCATGCAGGGTAAAAACACCCTGTGGCAGGCGGGTACCGACCACGCCGGCATCGCCACCCAAATGGTGGTGGAGCGCAAGATCGCCGCAGAAGAAGGCAAAACCCGCCACGACTACGGCCGTGACGCGTTCATCGACAAGATCTGGCAGTGGAAGGCGGAATCCGGCGGCACCATCACCCGCCAGATGCGCCGTCTGGGCAACTCCGTGGACTGGGAGCGCGAGCGCTTCACCATGGACGAAGGCCTGTCGAACGCGGTGCGCGAAGTGTTTGTCCGTCTGCACAAAGAAGATCTGATCTACCGCGGCAAGCGCCTGGTGAACTGGGATCCGAAGCTGCGCACCGCCATCTCCGATCTGGAAGTGGAAAACCGCGAATCCAAAGGTTCCATGTGGCACCTGCGCTACCCGCTGGCCGACGGCGCGAAGACCGCCGAGGGAAAAGACTACCTGGTGGTCGCCACCACCCGTCCGGAAACCGTGCTGGGCGATACCGGCGTGGCGGTCAACCCGGAAGATCCACGCTATAAGGATCTGATCGGCAAAGAGATCATTCTGCCGCTGGTCGGCCGCCGCATCCGCATCGTCGGCGACGAACACGCCGATATGGAAAAAGGCACCGGCTGCGTGAAGATCACCCCGGCGCACGATTTCAACGACTACGAAGTCGGCAAACGCCACGGCCTGCCGATGATCAACATTCTGACCTTCGACGGCGACATCCGTCAGGAAGCGGAAGTGTTCAACACCCTGGGCGAAGTCTGCACCGACTACTGCAACGAGATCCCGGCCGAGTTCCGCGGCCTGGAGCGCTTCGCGGCGCGTAAAGCGGTGGTTGCCGCCTTCGAAAATCTGGGCCTGCTGGACGAGATCAAACCGCACGACCTGACGGTGCCTTACGGCGACCGCGGCGGCGTGGTGATCGAGCCGATGCTGACCGACCAATGGTACGTGCGCACCGCGCCGCTGGCCAAAGTGGCGGTGGAAGCGGTCGAACAGGGCCAAATCGAGTTCGTGCCGAAGCAGTACGAAAACATGTACTTCAGCTGGATGCGCGACATTCAGGACTGGTGCATCTCGCGTCAGCTGTGGTGGGGCCACCGCATCCCGGCCTGGTACGACGTGAACGGCAAAGTCTACGTGGGCCGCAGCGAAGAAGAAGTGCGCAGCGAGAACAACCTGGGCGCCGACGTGGTGCTGACCCAGGACGAAGACGTGCTGGACACCTGGTTCTCGTCCGGCCTGTGGACCTTCTCCACCCTGGGCTGGCCGGAGCAGACCGACGCGCTGAAAACCTTCCACCCGACCAGCGTGATGGTCAGCGGCTTCGACATCATCTTCTTCTGGATCGCGCGCATGATCATGCTGACCATGCACTTCATCAAGGATGAAAACGGCAAGCCGCAGGTGCCGTTCAAGACCGTCTACATGACCGGTCTTATCCGCGACGACGAAGGCCAGAAGATGTCCAAGTCGAAAGGCAACGTAATCGATCCGCTGGACATGGTCGACGGCATCTCGCTGGAAGATCTGCTGGAAAAACGCACCGGCAACATGATGCAGCCGCAGCTGGCGGAGAAGATCCGCAAGCGCACCGAGAAGCAGTTCCCGAACGGCATCGAGCCGCACGGCACCGACGCCCTGCGCTTCACCCTGGCGGCGCTGGCCTCGACCGGCCGCGACATCAACTGGGACATGAAGCGCCTGGAAGGCTACCGCAACTTCTGTAACAAGCTGTGGAACGCCAGCCGCTTCGTGCTGATGAACACCGAAGCGCACGACTGCGGCTTCAACGGCGGCGAGAAAGTGCTGTCGCTGGCGGATCGCTGGATCCTGGCCGAATTCAACCGCACGGTGAAAGCCTACCGCGAAGCGCTGGATACCTACCGCTTCGATCTGGCGGCCAACATCCTGTACGAATTCACCTGGAACCAGTTCTGCGACTGGTATCTGGAGCTGACCAAGCCGGTGGTGAGCAACGGCAGCGAAGCGGAACAACGCGGCACCCGCCACACGCTGATCACCGTGCTGGAAGCGCTGCTGCGCCTGGCGCACCCGATCATTCCGTTCATCACCGAAACCATCTGGCAGCGCGTGAAGCCGCTGACCGGCACGACCGCAGACACCATCATGCTGCAGCCGTTCCCGGCCTACGACGCCGCGCTGGAAGACGAGCAGGCGCTGAACGATCTGGAGTGGATCAAGCAAACCATCATCGCCGTGCGCAACATCCGCGCCGAGATGAACATCGCGCCAAGCAAAGCGCTCGACGTGCTGCTGCGCAACTGCAGCGCCGACGCCCAGCGCCGTGTGCAGGAGAACCAAAGCTTTATCGCCCGCCTGGCGCGCCTGGAATCCATCGCGCTGCTGCCGGCCGGTGAGAAAGGCCCGGTCTCCGTCACCAAGCTGGTGGACGGCGCCGAGCTGCTGATCCCGATGGCCGGTTTCATCGACAAGGACGCCGAGATCGCGCGTCTGGCCAAAGAGATGGGCAAGCTGGATGCGGAAATCGCCGCGATCGAAGGCAAGCTGGCGAACGAAGGCTTCGTGGCACGCGCGCCGGAAGCGGTGGTCGCCAAAGAACGCGATCGCCTGGCGGCCTGCAAAGAAGGCAAAGTGAAGCTGCAGGAACAGCAGGCGACCATCGCCGCGCTGTAATCCACCGGCTCACGCCAACGCCTGAAAAACAGCGGGGTCTTCCCCGCTGTTTTTTTATCGCCGTTGCATCCGGGCCGGGTTAGATGTTATTACAAGATATTACTGCCGCAGGGACGCCGCCGGGAAATAACCTCCGGCGCGTTTCGCGCTGCGATAAAAACGAAAAACGAACGTGGTCTCTTTCAATGGCGAGTGTAAACATGACAACAGCAACCCCGGCGCGCCTGCTGGTGCGCCCCATCACGGCGGAAGACAATGCCGCCATTGCTCACGTCATTCGCGAAGTCTCCGCCGAGCACGGCCTGACGGCGGATAAAGGCTATACCGTCTCCGATCCCAATCTGGACGCCCTGTATCAACTCTACAGCCTGCCGCGCAGCGCTTACTGGGTGATCGAGGTGGACGGCCAGGTCGCCGGCGGCGGCGGCATCGCGCCGCTGCAGGGTGGTGCAGACGATATTTGCGAATTGCAGAAGATGTATTTCCTGCCGGTGTTGCGCGGCAAGGGATTGGCGAAACGCCTCGCGCTGCAGGCGCTGGATTTCGCCCGCCGGCACGGCTTCCGCTGTTGTTATCTCGAGACCACCGCCAGCCTGACGCAGGCCGTTGCGCTGTACGAGCACCTGGGCTTCGAACACATCGACCACGCGATGGGCGCCACCGGCCACGTCGATTGCGAAGTCACCATGCTGAAAACGCTGTAATCGCCCCCCGCCTCTCCATCAGGGCGCAGCCGGCTGCGCCCTTTTTTATTAATATCGCAATCAATCAGTAAAACTCGCTATAACACTGCTTTTCAAGCAGATAAACTGACGTTAAAAACCGCGATGTAAATTTAATGTGAAGTTCGTTAATAAATTAACGATCGTAAATTGACCGCTTGCTCCCCCGCGCTACTCTGCCAGTATCCCAATCGCGCACGGAGAGCTGTCATGTCGGAAAATACCTTTGATTACATCATCGTCGGCGCCGGTTCCGCCGGCTGCGTGCTGGCGGCGCAGCTGATCCGCCGCACCCAGGCGCGGGTGCTGCTGCTGGAAGCCGGCGGCGACGACAATAACCTGTTCATCAAGATGCCGGCCGGGGTGGCCAAGATCATCGCCAAAAAGAGCTGGCCTTATGAGACGGAGCCGGAACCGCACGCCAATAACCGCCGCATGCAGATCGCGCAGGGCAAGGTGCTGGGCGGCAGCAGTTCGGTGAACGGCATGATCTACCTGCGCGGCCAGCCGCAAGACTACGACGACTGGGCCGAACGCTACGGCTGCACCGGCTGGAGCTACCGGGAGGTGCTGCCCTATTTCAAACGCGCCGAGGCCAATGAAAGCCTGTCCGACGACTACCACGGCGCCGACGGGCTGCTGCCGGTCAGCGAGAATCGCTACCGCCATCCGCTGAGCATGGCGTTTATCCGCGCTGGCCAGGAGTTGAACCTGCCCTATCGCAACGACTTCAACGGCGACAGCCAGCACGGCGTCGGCTTCTACCAAACCACCACCCACAACGGCGAGCGCGCCAGCACCGCCCGCACCTACCTGAAGGCGGTGCGCGACGAACGGCGGCTGGTGGTGAAACTGAACGCCCTGGTGCATCGGCTGACCTTCGAGGGCAACGTCGCCACCGGCGTGGTTTACAGCCAGAACGGCGGCGCGGAAATGACCGCCCGCGCCACCAAAGAGGTGATCGTCAGCGCCGGCGCGGTCGGATCGCCGAAGCTGCTGATGCTGTCCGGCATCGGCCCGCGCGACCACCTGCAGCAGCTGGGCATCGAGGTGCGGGCAGATCTGCCGGTGGGCAAAAACTTCCACGACCACCTGCACATGTCGATCAACGTCAGCACCCGCGAGCCGATCAGCCTGTTCGGCGCCGATCGCGGCCTGCAGGCGCTGAGCCACGGCGCGCAGTGGCTGGCGTTTCGCAGCGGGGTACTCTCGTCCAACGTGCTGGAAGGCGCCGCCTTCACCGACAGCCAGGGCGACGGCCGGCCGGACGTGCAGATCCACTTCCTGCCGCTGCTGGACAGCTGGGACGACGTGCCCGGCGAGCCGCTGCCGAACATTCACGGCTTCACGCTCAAGGTCGGTTACCTGCAGCCGAAGGCGCGCGGCGAAGTGCTGCTGCGCAGCAGCAACCCGCGCGATCCGGTCAAGCTGCACGCCAACTACCTCGGCCACCCGGACGATCTGGCCGGCAGCGTGCGCGCGGTGAAGTTCGGCCTGGATTTCCTGCAAACCGCGGCGCTGAAGCCGCTGATCAAAGATCTGCTGATGCCGCAGCCGGAGTGGGCACGCGACGACGCGCAGCTGGAGGAGTTCGTGCGCAACTTCTGCAAGACGGTGTATCACCCGGTGGGCAGTTGCCGCATGGGGCCGTCGCCGCAGGACGCGGTGACCGATCCGCAGCTGCGGGTGCACGGTTTTGAACGGCTGCGGGTGATCGACGGCTCGGTGATGCCGCAGCTCACCAGCGGCAACACCAATGCGCCGACCATCATGCTGGCGGAAAAGGCGGTGGATCTGTTGCTGGGCGCACCGCAGTAAGGGCGCGCCTCAACCTCAGGCGGCGGGCACGCCGCTGTGGAAGCGCAGTTCGCTGTCCGGCGACAGAATCAGCTCAGCTTCGAGGCGGCCGAAATGCGCCACCCGTTCGCTGATGTCGCCGCCGGCGATCTGCTCGGCCAATGTCAGGTAGTCCTGATAATGGCGCGCTTCGGATCGCAGCAGCGAGACGTAAAAGCGGTTCAGCTCATCGTCCAGGTGCGGCGCCAGCTTGGCGAAGCGTTCGCAGGATCGCGCTTCGATGTAGGCGCCACAGATCAGTTTGTCGATCAACGTCGCCGGATCGTGGGTACGGATCTCGCGGATCATGCCCTTGGCGTAGCGGCTGGCGGTGATCTTGCGATACGGGATCCCGCGCGCCTGCATGATCTCCAGCACCTGCGAGAAGTGATGCAGCTCTTCCTTGATCAACAGCACCATGCGATCCGCCAGATCCTGGCCGTAGGCCGAGCCGTTTTTCGGCAGGATCTTGCGGGTGAACTGGCCCTGGCGGAACAGCGTGTCCGGCGCACCCTGCGCCTCGTGCAGAAACGCCTCGTAGGGCCGCAGTAGCGCCAACAGCGCGTCGCCGCTCTCTTTGTCCGCCACGTAACGGCGGATCAGCCACATGCCGGTCTGCGCGGCTTTCAGCTCGCACACCAGGTGGTCGGTCAGCAATAGCTGCAGGTTTTCCGGACGGCGCGCGGCGTCGATCCAGGCGTCGGGGGTTTCACAGTGCAGGAAGCTTAAAATCGGGGCTAACAGGGATTGGTATGTCATCGGCTTCATTGCCCTATGTATTTCAAGTTGCAGCTAGGCGGCCAGCTCACTCATCCCCAGGAGCTTACTCAGGTAAGTGACTGGGGTGAGAGAGTGCAGCCAACAACGCTGCAGCTTGAAAGACGACGGGGATATCAGGGGCCGACGAGAGCCGGCCCATGTGAATAAGCGGGGTTAATTAGTGGCGTTTGCCGTCGTCGTCTTCGTCGATGTAGTCGCCGTCTTCGTCATCCTCACCGTCTTCACCGTTCGGATCTTCGAAGTAGGTGCCCCAGCCGTCGTAGTTGACGCCGCAGCGTTCCGCCAGCGCCACCAGCTGCTCGACCTGGGCGTCGATCAGTTCGGCGTTCAGGCCGACTTCGCTGATCACGTCGCAGCACATCACCAGCGAACCGTCTTCCACTTCCAGCTCTTCGGCGTCGGTCACTTCGTAGCCCAGCTTGAAGGCTTCAACGGCGGCCTGCTCCAGAACCTCAAATTTCTCGGCGGACAGATGGTGCTCGATGGTGTAGAGCGCGTCCGGATCGCTGCCGTCTTCCAGCAGCTCTTCGATGATCAGGCGGGTCTCTTCACGTTGTTCTTCCAGCAATTCGCGGTTTGCCATGCCTATATCCTCAAGTCAAATGGCCTTCATTCCTTCTATTTTCACACACCGCCGACATTGCTTCCACGATAAACGTGAAAGATTTCCTCGCCGGGGTTGAAATTGAATATTCATACATATAAAGTGAATTTTAATTCAATTACACAATCAGGGAATCGGACTATGAGCACCGGCAATGCGTTCTACCAACGTCACTTTCTGAGGTTAATGGATTTCACCCCCGCCGAACTGCAGGCGCTGCTGCAGCTTTCGGCCGATCTGAAACAGGCCAAGAAGCAGGGGCGGGAACAGCGCCGGCTGCAGGGCAAAAACATTGCGCTCATCTTCGAAAAAGACTCGACCCGCACGCGATGCTCTTTCGAAGTTGCCGCATTCGATCAGGGCGCGCAGGTGACCTATCTCGGCCCAAGCGGCAGCCAGATCGGCCATAAAGAGTCGATGAAAGACACCGCCCGGGTGCTGGGCCGCCTGTACGACGGTATTCAGTATCGCGGCTACGGCCAGGCGCTGGTGGAAACCCTGGCACAACACGCCGGCGTGCCGGTGTGGAACGGCCTGACCGACGAGTTCCACCCAACTCAGTTGCTGGCGGATCTGCTCACCGTGCAAGAGCATCTGCCGGGCAAGGCGCTGAGCGAGGTGAAACTGGCGTACGTCGGCGACGCACGCAACAACATGGGCAACACGCTGCTGGAAGCCGCCGCGCTGGCGGGCATGGATCTGCGGCTGGTGGCGCCGAAGGCCTGCTGGCCGCAGCCGGAGCTGGTGGCCGAGTGCCAGGCGCTGGCGCAGCAAACCGGCGCGAAGCTCACCCTGACCGAAGACATCGCCGAAGGGGTGCAAGACGCCGACTTCCTCTACACCGACGTGTGGGTGTCGATGGGCGAACCGAAAGAGACCTGGCAGGAGCGTATTGCGCTGCTGCGGCCGTATCAGGTCAACATGGCGATGCTGAAACTGACCGGCAACCCAAACGTGAAGTTCCTGCACTGCCTGCCGGCGTTCCACGACGACCAAACCACGCTCGGCAAGCAGATGGCGCAACAGTACGATCTGCACGGCGGCATGGAAGTGACCGACGAGGTGTTCGAGTCGGCGCACAGCGTGGTGTTCGATCAGGCGGAAAACCGGCTGCATACCATCAAGGCGGTGCTGGTCGCCACGCTGAGCGAAACCCTCTGACAATCCTCCTCCACCGCCCTGGCGCCCCCGGCCAGGGCGGCTAATATATTCCAGGAATATCAAATAGCGCATTGACCTTTGCCCACCACCGGTAAAGGTTTTACCGTGACAGGCCGACGGCGCCCGCGCCGTAAAAACCAACGATAACAAACCGTTCTCAGCGCCGCATTGCGGCGCCTTCAGGGGATATACACCGATGAAAGCCAAACTCTTGCCGCTGTTCCTGCTCGCCGCCCTGCCCGCCGCCGCGTTAGCCGCCACGCCGCCGAATACGCTGGTGGTGGTGCAATCGCTGGATGACATCGTCAGCCTCGATCCGGCGGAAGCCAACGAACTCTCCAGCATCCAGACGGTGCCCAGCCTGTATCAGCGGCTGGTGCAGGCGGATCGCGACGATCCGGCCAAGGTGGCGCCGGTGCTGGCGGAAAGCTGGCAGAGCGATGCGGCGGCCAAAACGCTGACGGTGAAACTGCGGCCGCAGGCGGCGTTCGCCTCCGGCAACCCGCTGACCGCCGACGACGTGATCTTCTCCTACAGCCGCGCGGTCAAGATGAACAAATCGCCGGCGTTCATCCTCAACGTGCTCGGTTGGCAGCCGGACAACATCGACGCGCAGCTCAAGAAGATCGACGAACATACCGTGCAGCTGCGCTGGACGGCGGACGTCAGCCCGGCGGTGGCGCTGAATATCCTCTCGACGCCGATCGCCTCGATCGTCGACAGCAAGGCGGCGCTGGCCAACGTCAAAGACGGCGACTTCGGCAACGCCTGGCTGAAGATGCACTCCGCCGGCAGCGGCCCGTTCAAGATGCGCGTCTATCAGCCGCATCAGGCGATCGTGCTGGACGCCAACCCCACCTCGCCGGGCGACAAGCCGCAGCTGAAAAACATCATCATTAAAAACGTGCCGGATCCGGCCACCCGCCGCCTGCTGCTCCAGCAGGGCGACGCCGATATCGCCCGCGAACTGGGCGCCGACCAGACCGACACGCTGAAGAACCAGCCGGGGGTTAAGGTGCTGGAGATCCCGTCCGCCGAGCAAAACTACCTGGTATTCAACACCGGCAACGGCGCCAATCCGCTGCTGAGCAACCCGGCCTTCTGGGAGGCGGCGCGCTATCTGGTGGATTATCAGGGCATCACGAAGGATCTGCTGAAGGGCCAATACTTCGTGCACCAGAGCTTCCTGCCGGTCGGGCTGCCTGGCGCGCTGGAGACCAACCCGTTCAGCTACGATCCGGCCAGGGCGAAAGCCATCCTGACCAAGGCGGGCATCACCCACGCCGCCTTTACGCTGGACGTGGAGAACAAACCGCCGTTCATCACCATCGCGCAGGCGCTGCAGAGCAGCTTCGCCGCCGCCGGCGTGAAGATCGAGCTGCTGCCGGCCGCGGGCAGCCAGGTTTACTCCCGCGTGCGCGCCAGGCAGCATCAGGCGGCGATCCGCCTGTGGATCCCGGATTACTTCGACGCCCACTCCAACGCCAGCGCCTTCGCCTACAACGACGGCAAGAGCAGCACGGTGGCCGGGCTGAACGGCTGGCAGATCCCGCAGTTGAACCAGCAGACGCTGGCGGCGCTGGCCGAAGCCGATCCGGCCAAGCGCCGCGCGCTGTACACCGCCATGCAGCAGGAGTTGCAGCGCAGTTCGCCGTACGTGTTTATCGATCAGGCCAAAACCGAAGTGGTGCTGCGCGACAACGTCAAAGGCTATCAACAAGGGCTGAACGCCGACATGGTCTACTACGATCGCGTCAGCAAATAGCCGGCGGGCGGCCATCGCCGGCCAATCGATTGCGGGGCGGCAAAAAACGGCGTTTTAACGCTTGCAGTGGCGAAAAGCGCGAGTATAATGCGCCACAATTTGCCAGGAGAAAGCATGAAAAACGACGTTTGTTTTGTTAGCCGCAATCGACAAAACCGACTGCCTATCGGCGGCCAGCTGCCGTTGTTTCTCCTGTTGCTAAACCGATCGTTTCAAGCCCCTCATTGAGGGGCTTTTTTTTGCCTTAAAAAGTCCCGCGCCACGGGCACGCGTCGAGGAGGAGTGAAAAATGGCCAACCCGCTGTATCACAAACACATCATCTCTATTAACGATCTCAGCCGCGAGGATCTGGAGCTGGTGCTGCGCACCGCCGCCGGTCTGAAAGCCAACCCGCAGCCGGAGCTGTTGAAACACAAGGTGATCGCCAGCTGCTTCTTTGAAGCCTCGACCCGTACCCGCCTGTCGTTCGAAACTTCGATGCACCGCCTCGGCGCCTCGGTGGTCGGTTTCGCCGACGGCAGCAACACCTCGCTTGGCAAGAAAGGCGAAACCCTGGCCGACACCATCTCGGTGATCAGCACCTACGTGGACGCCATCGTGATGCGCCACCCGCAGGAAGGCGCGGCGCGCATGGCCTCGGAGTTCTCCGGCAACGTGCCGGTGCTCAACGCCGGCGACGGCGCCAACCAGCACCCGACCCAGACCCTGCTGGATCTGTTCACCATCCAGGAAACCCAGGGCCGCCTGAGCAACCTCAGCATCGCCATGGTCGGCGACCTGAAGTACGGCCGCACCGTGCACTCGCTCACTCAGGCGCTGGCCAAGTTCGAAGGCAACCGCTTCTACTTCATCGCCCCGGACGCGCTGGCGATGCCGGCCTACATCCTGAAAATGCTGGACGAGAAAGGCATCGAGTACAGCCTGCACGGCAGCATTGAAGAAGTGGTGCCGGAGCTGGATATTCTCTATATGACCCGGGTGCAGAAAGAGCGCCTCGATCCGTCCGAGTACGCCAACGTGAAGGCGCAGTTCGTGCTGCGCGCCGCGGATCTGGCCGGCGCGCGCGCCAACCTCAAGGTGCTGCACCCGCTGCCGCGCATCGACGAGATCGCCACCGACGTGGATAAAACGCCGCACGCTTACTACTTCCAGCAGGCGGGCAACGGCATCTTCGCCCGCCAGGCGCTGCTGGCGCTGGTGCTCAACGCAGATTTGGCTCTTTAAGGGGGAACCGCCATGACTCACGACAACAAACTGCAGGTCGAAGCGATCAAATGCGGCACGGTGATCGACCACATTCCGGCGCAGATCGGTTTCAAACTGCTGACGCTGTTCAAGCTGACCGCCACCGACCAGCGCATCACCATCGGCCTGAACCTGCCTTCCAACGAGCTGGGCCGCAAGGATCTGATCAAGATCGAGAACACCTTCCTGACCGAGCAGCAGGCCAACCAGCTGGCGATGTACGCGCCGAAGGCCACGGTGAACCGCATCGACAACTATGAAGTGGTGCGCAAACTGACCCTTAGCCTGCCGGACCACATCGACGGCGTGCTGACCTGCCCGAATGGCAACTGCATCAGCCGCAGCGAGCCAGTGGCGTCGAGCTTCAGCGTCAAATCGCGCGGCGGCGAAGTGCACCTGAAGTGCCGCTACTGCGAAAAAGAGTTCGAGCACCAGGTGGTGCTGCAGGCCGACTAAGCCCGGTATGGGTGCCGGGAGATGGCGCTGTTATTCTCCCGGTGACGCCCTATAATGGGATTTCTGGATAGAACAATCCTCGTTTATCAGGAGAAAACATGTCACGTAACATCAGCACTGAACTCGCCCCGGCAGCCATTGGTCCTTACGTGCAGGGCGTTGATCTGGGCAGCATGATCATCACTTCCGGCCAGATCCCGGTCGATCCGAAAACCGGCGCCGTCGCCGACGACGTCGCCGCTCAGGCGCGCCAGTCGCTGGAAAACGTCAAGGCGATCGTCGAAGCCGCCGGCCTGAGCGTTGCCGACATCGTGAAAACCACCGTGTTCGTGAAAGACCTGAACGACTTCGCCACCGTCAACGCCGCGTACGAAGCCTTCTTCACCGAACACAGCGCGCCGTTCCCGGCCCGCTCCTGCGTGGAAGTGGCGCGTCTGCCGAAAGACGTGAAGATCGAAATCGAAGCCATCGCCGTGCGTCGTTAATCGACGCGCACGCGAATGACGGCCAGCTTCGGCTGGCCGTTTTTATTTCTGCTCTGCCCCGACAGCCTGCCGTCCCTGCGCCTTCAGCGCTCACCGCCACCGCCATTTCGCCCTATATTAAGGCGTCGTCACGCCGCACCTGCACCGCAAACGGGCGTTTTTCGCCGCGGCAGCCCCGTTCTGCGCCATTTTCGCCCGTTATCGCCTTGGCACGTTTTATGCTCGATTGATTGACAGCCTGCAATGTCGACGAGGTGACGATGCTGAATATCAATCTTTCCGCTTCACCGTTTTTTGATGAGATGCTTCTGGCTGAGGGAAAACACCGTGGCCACTACGACGCCTACTGGCAATGGCTGCAGCAGGCCGATCACCAGGCCGTGCAACGCAAGCGGGAAGAGGCTGCGCTGCTGTTTCACCGGGTGGGCATCACCTTCAACGTCTACGGCGACGATGACGGCGCCGAGCGGTTGATCCCGTTCGACAGCGTGCCGCGCATTATTCCGGCCGCCGAATGGGCGATGCTCGATCGCGGCATTCGCCAGCGCGTACTGGCGCTCAATGCCTTCCTGCATGACATTTACCACCAGCAGCATATTCTGAAGGCCGGCCTCATTCCGGCGGAGCAGGTACTGGCCAACGATCAGTATCAACCCTGTATGCAAGGCGTTGATCTGCATCGCGATATCTATGCGCATATCGTCGGCGTGGACATGGTCCGCAACAGCGATGGCCAATACTATGTGCTGGAAGATAACTTGCGCACCCCGTCCGGCGTCTCTTACATGCTGGAAAACCGCAAAATGATGATGCGTCTCTATCCGGAACTGTTCGCCCGGCAACGCATCGCACCGGTGGAGCGCTACCCGTCGCACCTGCTGCAAACGCTGCGCGAAAGCTCGCCCATCAACGATCCCACCGTGGTAGTGCTGACGCCAGGCCGCTTCAACAGCGCCTATTTTGAGCACAGTTTCCTGGCGCAGCAGATGGGGGTGGAGCTGGTCGAAAGCGCCGATCTGTTCGTCAAGGACGGCGCGGTGTTCATGCGCACCACCGCCGGGCCGTGCAAAGTGGACGTGATCTATCGTCGGGTGGACGACGCCTTCCTCGATCCGCTGGCGTTTCGGCCGGACTCGATGCTCGGCGTACCGGGGCTGCTGTCGGTGTATCGCGCCGGCAATGTGGTGCTGGCCAACGCCATCGGCACCGGCGTGGCCGACGACAAATCGATCTACCCCTACGTGCCGGATATGGTGCGCTTCTACCTGCAAGAGGAACCGATCCTCAACAACGTGCCAACCTGGCAGTGCCGACATAAAAACGAACTGTCGTATGTGCTGGCCAACCTCGAACAGATGGTCGTGAAAGAGGTGCACGGCGCCGGCGGCTACGGCATGTTGATCGGCCCCACGGCGAGCAAGGACGAGCTCGCCCGCTTCCGCGCTCTGCTGCTGTCTCGCCCGCAGAATTACATTGCGCAAAACACGCTGGCGCTGTCCACCTGCCCGACCTTCGTCAACGACGGTCTGGCGCCGCGGCATATCGATCTGCGGCCATTCGCCCTCAGCGGCGCGGAGATCCGCCTGGTGCCCGGCGGCCTGACCCGGGTGGCGTTGGCGGAAGGTTCGCTGGTGGTGAACTCGTCGCAGGGCGGCGGCACCAAGGACACCTGGGTATTGGAGGACGACCTATGCTGAGCCGCACCGCCAGTGAACTCTATTGGATGGCCCGCTATCTGGAGCGGGCGGAAAGCATCGCCCGGGTGCTGGACGTCACCAACAAGCTGTCGATGATGCCGATCCGCGACGGCGGCGATCAGGATCTGCAGGTGCCGCTCAATCTGACCGGCACCGGCCAGCTGTATGCCGCCGCCTACCCGGAATTGACGATGCCGAATCTGGTCAGTTTCTTCGCGCTCGACAACCGCAACCACAGCAGCATCTTCAGCTGCCTGCAAATGGGCTGGAACAACGCCCACGCGGTGCGCGGCAGCCTGTCGTCCGAAGTCTGGGAGTGCATCAACGCCACCTGGATAGAGATGAAACTGATCCGCCGCCAGGGCATCGGCTCGGTGGGTGCCGATGCCTTCTTCGACTGGGTGAAGGAGCGCGCCCATCTGTTTCGCGGCGCCATGTTCGGCACGCTGCTGCGCAGCGACGCCATGCGCTTTATCCGTCTCGGCACCCTGCTGGAGCGGGCCGACGGCACCGCCCGTCTGCTGGAGGTGAAGAACACGCTGATGGACATCGACGGCGACCCGGTGCGCGAATATTACCGCATGGACACGCTGCTGCGGGCGGTGAGCGCGCGCGAAGCCTACCACAGCATCTACAAGCAGCCGTTGAGCCGCGAGACCATCGCCGAACTGATGATTCTGCGCAATGAAATCCCGCGTTCACTGCTGGCCTGCGTCGGCGACATGGTGCAGCAATTGGAACTGATCGGCGGCGGCGCCAACCAACCGCGACGTCTGGCGCACACCCTGCATGCCGAGCTGCGCTTCAGCAGCATGAAGGACCTGAACAAGATCGGCCTGGGCGAGTGGTTGAGCGCCTTTCTCGGCCAGGTGAACGGCATCGCCGAAAGCATCCATCACACTTATCTGGAGGCGCAATGAAACTGAATATTGAGCACAACACCCATTATCGCTACGCCCAGCCGGTGCAGCGCAGCACCCAATATCTGCGGCTGACGCCGCAGGATTCGCCGCATCAGCGCATCCTCTCCTGGCAACTGTCGTTGCCGGATGACGCGGTGCGCACCACCGACGCCTTCGGCAACGTATTGCACGTGCTGACGCTCGATGAACCGCATCAGGCCATCACCATTCGGGTGCTCGGGGAAGTGGAAATTGAAGACGGCGTCGAAGATCGGGCGCTCGGGCATCTGTCGCCGCTGGTATTTCTGCGCCATAGCCCGCTGACCCAGCCCGATGACGCCATTCAGGCCTTCGCCCTGCGTTATCACCAACCGCAGGCGGTGCTGAGCGGCCTGGAACATCTGATGGGCGAGCTGCTGCTGAAGATGCCTTACAGCCCAGGCTCCACGCGCGTGACCGACAGCGCCGCCGAGGCGTTCGCCGCCGGCAGCGGCGTGTGTCAGGATCATACGCATGTCTTCCTGAGCTGCTGCCGCAGCCTGAACATCCCGGCGCGCTACGTCAGCGGCTACCTGTACAGCGAAGACTCGACCCATGTCGCCACCCATGCCTGGGCGGAAGTGTGGGTGGAGGAACGCTGGCACAGCTTCGACGTGACCAACAATACGCGCATGCCAAATCAGCACCTTAAGCTGGCGGTTGGCATCGATTATCTGGACGCCTGCCCGGTGCGCGGCATGCGGTTGGGCGGCGGCTGCGAAGACATGAGCGCCATCGCCGCCGTACAAATGATGCCAACCGGCCAGTAGCCGCTTGCCGATGGCAAATGTTTCGGGCACGCTGCGCGTTGGCGGCGTGCCGGTCTTGTTTTGAGGGATTGTAGTATGACCTACTGTGTGGCCATGCGTTTGTCGTCCGGGCTGGTCTTTGCGTCCGATTCGCGCACCAACGCCGGGGTGGATCATATTTCCACCTTCCGCAAACTGCACGTGTTCCAACAGGACGGCGATCGCACGCTGGTGCTGCAAAGCGCCGGCAACCTGGCGACCACTCAGAGCATCATCAGTTTGCTGTTGCACCGCAGCAAGGACGCCGAACGCCCCAACCTGCTCAACGCTCCCAGCCTCTACGACGCCGCCACGCTGGTGGGGGAAACGGTGCGCGAGGTGATCCAGCGCGACAGTGAGGCGCAGCAAAGCGGCAGCACCACCGACTTCAGCTGCAACCTGCTGCTCGGCGGCCAAATTAGCGGGGAAGAGATGCGGCTGTTCCATATCTACCCGCAAGGCAATTTTATCGAAGCCACCCGCGACACGCCCTATTTTCAGATAGGCGAAAGCAAATACGGCAAACCGATCATCGACCGGGTACTGCACTACGACACGCCGCTGGAACAAGCGATGCAATGCGCGCTGATTTCACTGGATTCAACCTTACGCAGCAACCTGTCCGTCGGGCTGCCGCTCGACGTGATGATCTACCCGCGCGACAGCTTCAGTCATGCCCGGCAATACCGCATTACCGAAGATCATCCGTACTTCAGCGCCATCCGCAAGGGCTGGGGCGAAGGGCTGGTCAGCATTTTTACCCAGTTGCCGCCGCTGCAGCTGTAGGGATCCGGGCTCACACGAGCCCGTCCGCTTCATTGCGGCTGGAGCCCCCGCAGCAATGCCTCCAGCGGGTACACCGCCGCAATCACCACTTCGTCGCGCGTCTGCGCCGCCGCATCCAGCCGGCGCTGCGCTTGTTCGGCCTCTGCTCGGCTCAGCGGTTTGTCCTGCTGATGGCGCTCCAGCAGCGTTAAGCCCAATGCGGCCAGGGCATCGACGTCCTGCGCCACCGGCGCCAGCTCCCGCAGCGCACGGTTGCCCGCGATCGCCGTCTGCAGCGCCGCACCGTTCGCCTGCCAGCGCTGCAACCGTTCGCGCAGCGCCTGCGCCGCCGCCTTATCGCGCTTATCCTTCAGCAAAGCCGCGACCTGCACATGCATCTCGCGCACCGCGCCACTTTCCGGCGGCAGCGCATCGGCAAAGCGGTTCAGCGGTTCGAACTGGTGATAGTTGCCGGCCTGGAACTTCAGGTGCTGGCGGGTGTAATACTGCGCCGGTTCCACCGCCTCGGCCAGGATCTGCAGCGGCGCGATCTGCACGCTGTTGCTCAGGCGGGTGAATTCGCGCGCCGTTTCCACGTGCTGCTGCAGGCCGACCGACACCACCGACCAGGCGTCGATCGCCGCCAGCCGCCGGTACATGTTGCTTTCATCGGTGACGTCCTGCGCCGACCACAGCCGCTCCGCCACCGCGAAGGCGCGCGGCCACAGCTTGAGATCGAGCAGCGGCGCGCGCACGTTTTCCGCCCACAGCGCCGCTTCGCCGCCGAGAATGTTGGCCTGCCCCTTCTCGTCCGGCACCACCGGCATCTTGCCCGCCGGCGCCGCCGCCAGCTTGTCGCCGCTGGTGGGGTAACGCACGTTGCCGACCAGCGTATAGCCGCTGAGCTTGTCCTGTTGCAGCGTAAACACCGGCCGTGTGTCGCCCATCCAGGTATCGACGCGGAACGTCACCTGCTGCGGCGTGCGCCAGACGATGTCGTGCACCGCGCGGCGCGACTTGCCGTTGAAATCGATAAAGCCGCGCCAACCCTGCTTGCCCTCGATCAGCGTGAAGCTGCCTTCCACCGCGCTGCCCTTCAGGCGCGGCATGCTGAAACGCCAGCTTTGCGCCTGCTCGCCGGGCTGCACCGCCGTCTCGACCCCCAGCGGCTGCGGCAGAATTTCATTGCGGTAGTGATAGGCGGTGCTTTGTGGCTGATCGAGATAGAAACCGGTGGAGAGAATGCCCTGATAGCCATCCTGCGCGCTGGCGCCCAGCGAGTCTTGACCCTGCCAGGACTGGATGACGATCGAGCGCGGCAGCGACGGGTGATAGATCTCGTCCCAGCCGACCATCTGCCGCTGGTGATTCTCGAGGATCTTTTCCAGCTTCTGGTTGAAGTAGGCCTGCAGCGCATGGGTATCCGCCAGCCCGTTCTGCTGCATAAACGCCTGTATCGACGGCGACGCCCGCCACTGGCTGGCGTCCACTTCGTCACCGCCGATGTGCAGGTAGGGATCGGGGAAGATCTGTGCCAATTCACCGACGATCGTGTCGACAAACTGATAAACCTCGTCGCGGGTCGGGTCTAGCGTCGGCTTATGCACGCCCCACTCGCGCTCCATGCGATACGGCCCCGGCGCGCTCATCAGCTCGGGATAGGCCACCGCGATGCTGGAGGCGTGCCCCGGCATGTCTATCTCCGGCACCACGCGAATGCCGCGCGCCGTGGCGTAAGCCACCACCTGCCGCATTTGCTCACGGGTGTAAAACAGGCCGTCGCTGGCCTGCTGCTGCAATTTGGGGTAATGCTCGGAGGCGAAGCGCCAGCCCTGATCGTCGGTCAGGTGCCAGTGGAATACGTTGAGCTTGGCCGCCGCCATGCCGTCAAGCTGGCGCAGAATGTCCGGCAGCGGCAGGAAATGGCGCGCCGAATCCAGCAGCACGCCGCGCCACGGAAAACGCGGCACGTCGCGAATATCCACCAATGGCAGGAAAGTGTTTTGCCCGTCGGTCTGCAGCAGTTGCAGCAGGGTCTCCATGCCGCGCAGCGCGCCGAAGCGGGTGTTGGCGGTCAGCGTGGCGCCCTGCGGCGTGACCGCCAGCCGGTAACTCTCATCGCTGCCCGGCAGCGGCTGCGCCGCCACCCGCTCCTTGATCACCACCTTGATCGCCGCGCCGTTTGCTTCTTCCCTCGGCGCCAGCGTCCAGCCGGTCTGCAGTTCGATGCGCTGGCGCCAGCGCGGCAGCGCGTCGCCCAAATCATCGCCCCGGAGGCTTAACGACAGCCGGTGATCCAAAATCAGTTTGCCCGCCGGTTGCGTTACTTCAACCTGCTGCGGCCAGGGCATCAGCGGCAAATCACCCGCCGGCTGCGCCAGCGCGCCGCAAGAAAACCATAACGATGAAGCCAGTAGCGTATAACGGAAAGGTCTGTGCATCGGAAATTCCTCAGAGGAAAAAACAAAATATCCCCAATGAATTTCAAACCACCGCTAGGTGGCAAGCGCCCGCATCCCCAGGCGCTTAGGTCTGCTAAGTAACTGGGGGGCGGGCGTACAGCCAACAACGCGGTGGCTTGAAAGGCGCAGGGGAAAACAGCCAACGCTGTAGATAAAGACTCAGCACAGAACAGATGTCCAACCGTTGCGGTGAAAAAGCGGACGGGATCACAGTTGCCCCCTCCCGGCCGGAGGGGGCGAACGGGTTATTGCCAGCCGTAGCGGCGCACGAACCAGCCTTTCACGCACTGGGTCAGCACCATGTAACCGGCGAGGATCAGCACCAGCCACGGGAAGTAGGCGAGCGGCAGCGCCTGCAGCTGCAGGAAGCCGGCCAGCGGCGAGAACACCAGGCCGATGCCGGTGGCGATCACCGCCAGCGTCATGATGCACAGCGGCCAGGACGGGCGGCTCTGGATAAACGGAATTTTGCGCGTGCGGATCATGTGCACGATCAGCGTTTGCGACAGCAGCCCTTCCACGAACCAGCCGGACTGGAACAGCGTCTGCATTTCCGGCGTGTTAGCCTTGAATACCCACCACATCAGGCTGAAGGTCAGCACGTCGAAGATCGAACTGATCGGCCCAAAGAACACCATAAACCGCCCCAGATCGGCGGAGTTCCAGCGCTGCGGCTGGGTGATCTGATCGTCGTCGACGTTATCGAACGGGATGGCGATCTGCGAGATGTCGTACATCAGGTTCTGAATCAACAGGTGCAGCGGCAACATCGGCAGGAACGGCAGGAAGGCGCTGGCGATCAGCACGCTGAACACGTTGCCGAAGTTGGAGCTGGCGGTCATCTTAATGTATTTCAGCATGTTGGCGAAGGTGCGGCGCCCTTCGATTACCCCCTGCTCCAGCACCATCAGGCTTTTTTCCAGCAGGATGATGTCCGCCGCTTCCTTGGCGATGTCCACCGCCGAATCGACGGAGATGCCGATATCGGCCGCGCGCAGCGCCGGCGCGTCATTGATGCCGTCGCCCATAAAGCCTACCACGTGCCCCTGGCGGCGCAGCAGTTTGACGATGCGCTCCTTGTGCAGCGGCGTCAGCTTGGCGAACACCGTGGTGCGCGCCGCCGCCTGCGCCAGCTGCTCGTCGTCCATCTGCTCGATCTCGCTGCCGCGCAGCAGATGATCGGCCTCGAGCCCGACGTCTCGGCACACTTTGGCCGCCACCAGCTCGTTGTCGCCGGTGAGGATCTTCACCGTGACGCCGTTCTGTTTCAGCGCAGCCAGCGCCGGTGCGGTGCTTTCCTTCGGCGGATCGAGGAAGGCGACGTAGCCTTCGAGGATCAGATCCGATTCATCCGCCACGCCGTATTCATGGGTTTGCGCCGGCAGGATCTTGTTGGCCACCGCCACCACCCGCAACCCCTGCTGGTTGAGATCGTCGGTGATGCGGCGAATGCGCGCCAGCAACGCCGCGCTGAGCGGGATCACCTCGTCTTCGTGGCGCACGTGGCTGCAAATCGCCAGCATCTCTTCCAGCGCACCCTTGCACACCAGCTCGTGATACTCGTTGTCTTTGGCCACCACCACCGACATGCGGCGGCGCACGAAATCGAACGGGATCTCATCCACCTTGCGGTAGTTTTGCAGCGCCTCCGGCTGCCGATTCTGCTCCGCGCAGCTCAGCACCGCCACGTCGAGCAGGTTTTTCAGCCCGGTCTGGTAGAAGCTGTTCAGCCAGGCGTAGCGCAATACCCGCTCGCTGCCGGCGCCGAACGCATCGGTGTGGCGCTCCAGCACGATCTTGTCCTGGGTCAGGGTGCCGGTCTTGTCGGTGCACAGAATGTCCATGGCGCCGAAGTTCTGGATGGCGTCCAGCCGTTTGACGATCACCTTCTGGCGCGACAGTTTCACCGCCCCTTTGGCCAGCGTCGAGGTGACGATCATCGGCAGCATTTCCGGCGTCAGCCCGACCGCCACCGACAGCGCGAACAGCGCCGCTTCCCACCAGTCGCCCTTGGTGTAGCCGTTGATCAGCAGCACGATCGGCGTCATCACCAGCATAAAGCGGATCAGCAGCCAGCTGACCTTGCTGATGCCGCTCTGGAAGGCGTTCGGCTGTTCATCCTGGCTGGTGACGCGCTGCGCCAGCTGGCCGAAATAGGTGCTGCCGCCGGTGCCGATCACCATCGCCAGCGCGGTGCCGCTGACCACATTGGTGCCCATGAAGCACAGGTTCCGGCAGTCGAGCGGATCGGCCGCCGGCAACTGCGGCGCTGCGGATTTTTCCACCGGCAGCGATTCGCCGGTCAGCGCCGCCTGGCTGATGAACAGATCCTTGGCCGACAGCACGCGCAGATCCGCCGGGATCATGTCGCCGGCCGCCAGCTTGATGATGTCGCCCGGCACCAGCTGCGCGATCGGCAGCTCCACATGCTCGCTCCTGCCGGTGAGCGCATCGCTGCGGATCACCGTGGCGGTGTTGCTCACCATCGCTTTCAGCGCGTCGGCCGCCCGGTTGGAGCGCGCCTCCTGGATGAAGTTCAGCAGCGTGGAGATCAGCACCATCAGCGCGATCACCAACGCGCCGGTGAGATCTTCGGTGGCGTAAGAGATCATGCCGAGCGCGGTCAGCAGCAGGTTGAACGGGTTGCGGTAGCAGTGCCAGAGGTGTTGCCACCAGGCCTCTTTCTGCTGATCGTCGATGACGTTCTCGCCGCAGCGCCGGCGCACCTGCTCCGCCTCATGGGCAGTGATGCCTTCCGGGTGGCTGTGAAAACGCTCAAACAGCTGCATTGTCTCTGCGGCGGCGCATTCCAGCCGCTGCTGCGCCAGGCCGGCCGGCATATCGCGCGCAGCGCCGCTGACGCCGTCCAGCAGGCTGTCGCGGCGCACCAAACGGCGCGGGAGGCCGCGGGCGAACAGGCCCAGCAGCTGACGGGGGAGTTTTTTCAGTTTCATGGTTCGCACCTCGTCGCCCGGTGCCTCACGGCAGCGGGTAAACGGGGATCGTCATCGGCCGGGCGAATGGCGGATGCGCCAAAAAGCCTCTGCCAACGCAGATCCTTATTCTTTTTTTCAGCAGCAGGAGCGAACGACGAAGCGCGCGCTACCGGTTACCGTGATGTACTTCACCGGTAAAACAGCAGCGCCAGGCGGAGAGGTTTTACCGGAGAACCGAGTGAGTGTCTAAAGCAGTCGGGTCGGGGTCCATATGGGGTATAACCTCCGGTAAAGGGAAAAACAGAGCGGCAGGAGCGGCCGTTCAGCGCAGTGCAACAATCCCGTTTTGCATCAAGATCCGCGTGGGAAAATGAGCTATGCTGACGGGCATTGTTTTACAGGCCATTATGTTACGCCTGTCCACCTCAACGAAAAGTAAACCATGCAAAACCGGCTGACCATCAAGGACATCGCGCGCCTGAGCGGCGTAGGCAAATCCACCGTCTCACGCGTGTTGAACAATGAAGGCAGCGTGAGCCCGCAGACCCGCGAACGGGTGGAAGCGGTGATCCGTCAGCAAGGGTTTACCCCCTCCAAGTCGGCGCGCGCCATGCGCGGCCAAAGCGACAAAGTGGTGGGCATCATCGTTTCCCGTCTCGATTCGCCGTCGGAGAACCAGGCGGTGCGCACCATGCTGCCGCTGCTGTACCAACAGGGCTTCGACCCGATCGTGATGGAGAGCCAGTTCGAAACCCGCCTGGTGCAGGAGCATCTGCACGTACTGCGCCAGCGCAACGTCGACGGCGTGATCCTGTTCGGCTTCACCGGCCTGACCGCAGCGATGCTCAAACCGTGGCAGGAAAAAATGGTGGTGATGGTGCGCGAATACGACGGCTTCTCGTCCGTCTGCTACGACGACGCCGGCGCGGTGAACCTGTTGATGGATCGTCTGTACCGGCAGGGGCATCGGCATATCGGCTATCTGGGGGTGCAGCTCAGCGACGCCACCACCGGCCAGCGCCGCTACCAGGCCTATCTCGACGCCTGTGAACGCCTCACGCTCACGCCGCGCGCCACGCTGGGCGAGCTGAGTTACCAGAGCGGTTTCCAGCACGCCGCCGAAGTGATCGATGCGCACACCAGCGCGCTGATCTGCGCCTCCGACAGCATCGCCCTCGGCGCGATCAAGTACCTGCAGCAGCAGCCGGCGCGCGCCATTCAGGTGTGCGCCATCGGCAACACCCCGCTGCTCAGCTTCTTGTTCCCCGACACTCTGTCGGTGGAGTTCGGCTACGGCAGCGCCGGCCTGCTGGCCGCGCAGCAGCTGCTGGCGCAGCTCAGCGGCGAACAAGGGATCCGCCGCCTGGTGGTGCCCAGCAAACTTTCCTGACTCCCTGATTAGAAGTTGACCATTTTTTGCCATTTTGTGATCCTCGCCCCAAACCGGGAACGTTCCCATTTCATTCAAAATGCCGAGTGGCTAAGCTTTGATCATTACTCAGTCAACACCTCTGCAGGTATCCCATAATGAGCAAAGTAAAACAGCAGGATATTGATCGCCTGATTGTTTTGGTCGGCGGCCGCGAGAACATCGCCACCGTCAGCCATTGCATCACCCGGCTGCGTTTCGTCCTCAATGACCCCAGCAAGGCCAGCCCAAAGGAAATCGAAGAGCTGCCGATGGTCAAAGGCTGCTTCACCAACGCCGGGCAGTTCCAGGTGGTGATCGGCACCGACGTCGGCGACTACTATCAGGCGCTGATCGCCAGCACCGGCGTCAACGAGGCCGACAAGGAGCAGGCCAAGGTAGCCGCCCGCCAGAACATGACCTGGACCGAGCGCACCATCTCCCACTTCGCCGAGATCTTCTTCCCGCTGCTGCCGGCGCTGATCAGCGGCGGTCTGATCCTCGGCTTCCGCAACGTGATCGGCGACATCCCGATGTCCGGCGGCCAAACGCTGGCGCAGATGCACCCGGCGTGGAAAACCGTTTACGACTTCCTGTGGCTGCTCGGTGAAGCGATCTTCATGTTCCTGCCGGTGGCCATCTGTTGGTCGACGGTGAAAAAGATGGGCGGCACCCCGGTGCTCGGCATCGTGCTGGGCGTCACCCTGGTGTCACCGCAGCTGATGAACTCCTACCTGCTCGGCCAGCAAACGCCGGAAGTGTGGAACTTCGGCTGGTTCGTGATCCAGAAAGTGGGTTATCAGGCGCAGGTGATCCCGTCAATCCTGGCGGGGATGGCGCTGGGCTGGATCGAAACCCGGCTGAAAAAGATCGTCCCCGACTATCTCTATCTGGTGGTGGTGCCGGTGGTCTCGCTGCTGCTGGCGGTGTTCCTGGCCCACGCGCTGATCGGGCCGTTCGGCCGCATGATCGGCGACGGCGTCGCCTGGGCAGTGAAAGCGGTGATGACCGGCAGCTTCGCCCCGGTGGGCGCCGCGCTGTTCGGCTTCCTGTATGCGCCGCTGGTGATCACCGGCGTGCACCAGACCACGCTGGCTATCGACATGCAGATGATCCAGAGCATGGGCGGCACCCCGGTATGGCCGCTGATTGCGCTGTCCAACATCGCGCAGGCCTCGGCGGTGCTCGGCATCATCATCATCAGCCGAAAGGCCAACGAACGTGAAATCTCGGTGCCGGCGGCGATCTCCGCCTACCTCGGCGTAACCGAACCGGCGATGTACGGCATCAACCTCAAATACCGCTTCCCGATGCTGTGCGCGATGATCGGCTCCGCGATCGCGGGCCTTATCTGCGGCCTGGACGGCGTGATGGCCAACGGCATCGGCGTCGGCGGCCTGCCGGGCATTCTGTCTATCAAACCGCAGTTCTGGCTGATTTACTCGCTGGCGATTCTGGTGGCGATCGTCATCCCGCTGGTGCTGACCATCATGGTCTACAAACGCAAGGCCGCCCGCGGCGAGCTGCCGGTTTGATTCACGCAAGATGAATGTAGGAGCCTGCTCGCGCAGGCTCGTTGTCACGATTCAAAGGTATTGATCTATGAGCAACCCAACCCCCTGGTGGCAGAACGGCGTCATCTACCAAATTTATCCGAAGAGTTTTCAGGACAGCACCGGCAACGGCTACGGCGATTTGGCCGGCGTGACCCGGCGGCTGGACTATCTGCAGGAGCTGGGCGTCGACGCCATCTGGCTGACGCCGGTCTACGTATCGCCGCAGGTGGACAATGGCTATGACGTGGCGGACTACTGCGCCATCGATCCGGCTTACGGCACGATGGCGGACTTCGAGCAGTTGGTCGCCGCCGCCCACCAGCGCGGCATCCGCATCGTGATGGACATGGTGTTCAACCACACCTCGACCGAGCACCCGTGGTTCAAGGCCGCGCAGGATCGCCACAGCCCGTATCGCCAGTTCTACGTCTGGCGCGACGGCGAAGGCGATACGCCGCCGAACAACTGGCGTTCCAAGTTCGGCGGCAACGCCTGGCAGTGGCACGCCGACAGCGGCCAGTACTACCTGCACCTGTTCGCCGCCGAGCAGGCGGATCTCAACTGGGAACACCCGCCGGTGCGCGAAGAGCTGAAGAAAGTTTGTCAGTTCTGGGCGGACAAAGGCGTCGACGGCCTGCGCCTCGACGTGATCAACCTGGTGTCCAAACAGCAGGATTTCCCGTCCGACAGCCAGGGCGACGGCCGCCGCTTCTACACCGACGGCCCGCGCATCCACGAGTTCCTGCAGGAGATGAGCCGCGACGTGTTCCAGCCGCGCGGCCTGATGACGGTGGGCGAGATGTCCTCCACCACGCTCGAGCATTGCCAGCAATACGCTGCGCAGAGCGGCGAAGAGCTGTCGATGACCTTCAACTTCCACCATCTGAAGGTGGACTACGCCGGCGGCGAAAAATGGACGCGGGCGGCGCCGGATTACGTGGAGCTGAAGCAGATCTTCCGCCACTGGCAGCAAGGAATGCATAACCGCGCCTGGAACGCGCTGTTCTGGTGCAACCACGATCAGCCGCGCATCGTGTCACGCTTCGGCGATGAAGGCGCACTGCGGCTGCCAGCCGCCAAAATGCTGGCGATGGTGCTGCACGGCATGCAGGGCACGCCTTATATCTACCAGGGTGAAGAGATTGGCATGACCAACCCCGGCTTCCGCGCCATTGAACAGTATCGCGACGTGGAAAGCCTGAACATGTACGCTGAACTGCGCGCTCAGGGCCGCAGCGACGCCGAACTGCTGGCAATCCTGGCCGACAAATCGCGCGACAACGGCCGTACGCCGATGCAGTGGAGCGCCGCGCCGCACGCCGGTTTCACCACCGGCACGCCGTGGATCGGCTGCGCAGAGAACTACCCGCAGATCAACGCCGAAGCGGCGCTGGCCGACCTCGACTCGGTGTTTTACGCCTACCGCCAGCTGATCACCCTGCGCAAGCAGTACCCGCTGCTGACCCACGGCGACTATCAGGATCTGGCGCCGGAACACCCGGCGCTGTGGTGCTATCAGCGCAGCTGGAACGGCCAGCGCCTGCTGGTAGCGGCCAACCTGAGCCGCGAGCCGCAGGCCTGGGCGGCGGCGGGCGTGGAGCCTTCCGCCCAGTGGCGCCCGCTGATGAGCAACTACAGCGACTCGGCAGACCAGCCGCAGGCGCTGACGCTGCGGCCGTTCGAAGCGGTGTGGTGGCTGCTCGAAGACTGACCCCGCAGGGCGCGGCGAGCGCTGCGCCCTACCATTTCCCCAGCAGCGCTACCACCCCGGCGGCCTCTTGCGCCAGGCGTTCATCGCTCATGTCGAACACGCCCTGCACCAGATGCGGCGGCAGATAATCCATGCCGGTCAGGTTGGCCATGGCGTGGAACGGCAGCAGCAGATCCTGCACCGGATAACGGTTATATCCTTCCGCCGTATAGGCCTGCGCGTTGCCGCCGGTGCTCACCACCAGCTGCAGCGGTTTGCCGTGCAGTTGGGTGCCTTCGCTGCCGTAGGCGAAACCGTAGGTTAATACCGCATCCTGCCATTCGCTGAGGATCGCCGGCGAGCTGTACCAGTAAAACGGGAACAACATCACTACCGCATCATGGCTCTGCAGCAGTTCCTGCTCGCGCGCCACGTCGATGCGGTAATCCGGGTAAGCGCGGATCAGTTCGTGAACGGTAACGTTGGGCAACGAGCTCAGCGCCGCGATCAGCGCTTTGTTGATGCGCGACTCGTCGGGGGTGCGGTGGGCGGTTAACACTAAAATGCGCGACATACATGATTCCTCGGTCATAAGAAGATGAGGCATTTTTCCATTTCCGCCGCGGCGGGTGTAGGCTGTTAGAGGTCACTTCAATTTCAACTGAAAGTATCAACCACTATGTCGCTGCCCTTTGACGTACACCGCCTGTTGCCGGCCTTCCTCGCCGCCGCGCAGGCGCAAAATTTCTCCGCCGCCGCCCGCCAGCTGGGCGTGACGCCGGCGGCGGTCAGCAAAAACATCCGCGCGCTGGAAGAGAAGCTGGCGCTGCGGCTGTTTCAGCGCAACACCCACAACGTGCTGCTGACCGACGAGGGCAAAGCGCTGCTGGCGCAGGTAGCGCCGCTGTGGCAGGCATTGGCGGCGACGCTGGAGAGCGCCGGCGGCGAACGGCAGGCGCCGGCCGGGGTGGTGCGCGTCACGATGATCCCCGGCTTCGGCCGCCGGATGCTGATGCCGTTGATCCCGCAATTTCTGGCGCGCTATCCGCAGATCGATCTCGATCTGTCGCTGGATGCCCGGGTGGTAAATCTGGTGGGCGAAGGCTTCGACGTCGGCATCGGCAGCCGGGTCGATCCCGACAGCCGGCTGGTGGCCCGCCCGCTCTACCCGATGCACATGGTGCTGGCGGCGTCGCCGGACTATCTGGCACGGTGCGGTGAACCGCAAACGCCGCACGATCTGCTGCGCCACGACTGCCTGCTGCACCGCAACCCGGCCAACGGCCGCCACGTCAAATGGCAGCTGCGCCATCAGGGCGAAACGCTGGCGCTGGATCTGAACGGCCGGCTGGTGGCCAGCCGGCCGGAGATGTTGCTGGATGCGGCGCTGGCCGGGCTCGGTATCGTCAACCTGGCGCGCTGGTACGTTGAAAAGCACTTCGAGCAAGGCACACTGCGGCCGGTGCTGGCGCAATGCTGGCCGCGCCCGGTGCAGCTGTGGCTCTATTACGCTTCGGCGGATCTGCCGCCGCGGGTGCGCGTTTGGGTCGATTTTCTACTGGAACATTTTCGCGATCGGCCGACGGGCGATTGACGACTGTTCAGCTTGCGCACGCTCTTCCGTTTTCCTTGTTCTACATCAAAAGAATCGCGCCAATATCTATATATAGTGCATAAAGAATTACGAACACCTATATATAGTAGTTATCCACAAAATCATCCACACGCCGCCACAGCCCTTGCGCGCTGCGGCTTTGCCCTGTGGATAAGCGAAATTTGACGGTTGCTCGCCGCGTCAGGCGGGTATCAACGCTCCCTCGGGGAACAAGGAGTACAACGTGAAACCAGTAGTGATTAAGCGGGACGGTTGCCAGGTACCTTTTGACGAAGCGCGCATTGCGCAGGCCATCGAGCGCGCCGCGCTGGCGGTGGGCGTGGTCGACGCCGACTACTGCGCCACCGTCGCCCGCGTGGTCGCTCAGCGCATGGAGCAGCAGCCACGCGTCGATATCCACGAGATCCAGCAGGCGGTGGAAAACCAGCTGATGGCCGGCGAATACAAGCAGCTGGCGCGCGCCTATATCGAATACCGCCACGATCGCGACGTGGCGCGCGAGCTGCGCGGCCGCCTGAACCAGGAAATTCGCGGCCTGGTCGAGCAGAGCAACCGCGCGCTGCTGAACGAAAACGCCAACAAGGACAGCAAGGTGATCCCCACCCAGCGCGACCTGCTGGCGGGCATCGTCGCCAAACACTACGCCAAGCAGCACATCCTGCCGCGCGACGTGGTGCTGGCCCATGAACGCGGCGAAATTCACTACCACGATCTCGACTACTCGCCGTTCTTCCCGATGTTCAACTGCATGCTGATCGATCTGAAAGGCATGCTGACCAACGGCTTCAAGATGGGCAACGCCGAAATCGAGCCGCCGAAGTCGATCTCCACCGCCACCGCCGTGACCGCACAGATCATCGCCCAGGTCGCCAGCCATATCTATGGCGGCACCACCATCAACCGCATCGATGAAATTCTGGCGCCGTTCGTCGACGAGAGCTTCCGCAAACACCTGCAGGTGGCGGAAGAGTGGCAGATCCCGGACGCCAAAGGCTATGCCATGGCGCGCACCGAGAAAGAGTGTTACGACGCCTTCCAATCGCTGGAGTACGAGGTCAACACCCTGCACACCGCCAACGGCCAGACGCCGTTCGTCACCTTCGGCTTCGGCCTCGGCACCAGCTGGGAGTCGCGCCTGATCCAGCGCTCGATCCTGAAAAACCGCATCGCCGGGCTGGGCAAAAACCGCAAGACCGCCGTGTTCCCCAAACTGGTGTTCGCCATCCGCGACGGCCTCAACCACCAGTACGGCGATCCGAACTACGACATCAAACAGCTGGCGCTGGAGTGCGCCAGCAAGCGCATGTACCCGGATATCCTCAACTACGATCAGGTGGTTAAAGTCACCGGCTCGTTCAAAACGCCGATGGGCTGCCGCAGCTTCCTCGGCACCTACGAGCAGGACGGCGAACTGGTGCACGACGGCCGCAACAACATCGGCGTCATCAGCCTCAACCTGCCGCGCATCGCGCTGGAGGCGATGGGCGATGAGTCGCGCTTCTGGACGCTGCTGGATCAGCGCCTGCAGCTGGCGAAAAAGGCGCTGATGACGCGCATCGCCCGGCTGGAAGGCATCAAGGCGCGGGTGGCGCCAATCTTGTACATGGAAGGCGCCTGCGGCGTGCGGCTCAAGGCCGACGACAACATCGCCGATATCTTCAAGCACGGCCGCGCTTCAATTTCGCTGGGCTATATCGGCCTGCACGAGACCATCAACGCGCTGTTCGGCGGCGAAAACCACGTGTATGACGACGAGGCGCTGCGCGCCAAAGCGGTGGCGATCGTCGCACGGCTGCGCGCCGCCGTCGACGCCTGGAAAGACGAGACCGGCTACGGCTTCAGCCTCTACAGCACGCCGAGCGAGAACCTGTGCGATCGCTTCTGCCGGCTGGACACCGCCGATTTCGGCGTGGTGCCGGGCGTCACCGACAAGGGCTATTACACCAACAGCTTCCACCTCGACGTGGAGAAGAAGGTCAATCCGTACGACAAGCTGGACTTCGAAGCGCCCTACCCGCCGTTGGCCAGCGGCGGCTTCATCTGCTACGGCGAATACCCGAACCTGCAGCACAACCTGAAGGCGCTGGAAGATGTATGGGACTACAGCTACACCCGGGTGCCTTACTACGGCACCAACACGCCGATCGACGAGTGCTACGCATGCGGCTTCACCGGTGAATTCTCCTGCACCAGCAAAGGCTTCACCTGCCCGAAATGCGGCAACCACGACTCGGCCAAGGTCTCGGTCACCCGCCGGGTGTGCGGCTATCTCGGCAGCCCCGATGCCCGGCCGTTCAACGCTGGCAAACAGGAAGAGGTGAAACGCCGGGTGAAACACCTCGGTAATGGGCAGCTTGGTTAATCCGCTCAGGGCTCGGCTTGCCGGGCCCTCCAGCCAGAAGACGAACGATGAACTATCACCAGTACTATCCAATCGACGTGGTCAACGGCCCCGGCACCCGCTGCACGCTGTTTGTCGCCGGCTGCGTGCACCAGTGCCCCGGTTGCTACAACAAAAGCACCTGGCGGCTCAACTCCGGTCAGCCGTTTACCCCGGCGCTGGAAGACCGCATCATTGCCGATCTGAACGATACGCGCGTGCCGCGCCAGGGGCTGTCGCTCTCCGGCGGCGATCCGCTGCACCCGGCCAACGTGCCGAGCATCTTAACGCTGGTGAAACGGGTGCGCGCCGAGTGCCCCGGCAAGGATATCTGGCTGTGGACCGGCTACCGGCTGGCGGAGCTGGACGCACAGCAAATGCAGGTGGTGGACAGGATCAACGTGCTGATCGACGGCAAGTTCGTGCAGGATTTGAAAGACCCGGCGCTGATTTGGCGCGGCAGCAGCAACCAGGTAGTGCATAGGTTGCGATGAGCTAGCTGCACAGACTCGATCTGGCAGCGCTACGGTATGGAGTTAATCTGGTGGGCCGCTTTGTGCCAGAGCTGAGGTTGTTACAGTATTTTGTAGTAATCACTAGTGAGCAGATCACAAATCGTAAACATTAAGTGCATATTCCGACCCAATTCGGAGCGCTGACATGACCACCGAAGGTGCTTGTTACAGCCTTGCCAGCATAGGCGAGGGAATGTGGTCCAATGCACAGCGACGGTCGGAATTAATAAAATCACACCATCTAATTAATGGGTCATGAAGACTTGAATGATCAGTTTTTGATAAGATAATTAAAATACTTCAATCGCCTTTTCGGCAACCTCATCAACCTCTTACTTCAAACTTATATATAATTTTGATCCAGACATGTTAGCTCCTTGTGGGGCTTTTATTTGCAATGCATAACCCTCAAAATAAAATATATTTTACTTCTCATTCCAATTGTTGAATTTGTGATTTTAGAATCCTCTCTTGATTCCTATTTTTTATAACACTAGGTGTTTCTGATTTATAAAACCCGCACTGAACCAATTCGTCAACCTCTTTTGGGTTGCCCTCCATTGCAAGAGCCATACTTCCTAACATCAAATCGGCCCAACGAGCCTCCTCTACTTGGTCTGGCATCTCTCCAGTCATTGTTATTGCCCGCGAGCTCATTGACTTAACTACTGCCAGACTAAATGGAACCTGTGGTGGTTCGATATTATAATTATTTCTTTCATTGATAAGTTGGTTCAGTCTTTTTGCTTCTTCCATAAGGGTTTGTGGTATCTGCTGGTTATTTATATACCTGGTAGAGACAAGAACCTGTGCCCTTACCGCATCTAAACTTGGCATTATGAAATCTCTGAGAACAAAGTAAAACTCAAGCTGGCTTATTTGTGCAGCTTCTGCAGGCTCTCTTAGCTCTATGAACATACGATCCATTATCCCTTTATCCTTGAATGGCGGACAAAGAGCCTTCATATTACGCAGCACATTTTTTTCAAATGAACGGGTTCTGTCAGACGCAATCAGCACTTGCCTATAATCTTCACGAAATATCTTCAAAATAGCTGACAGATTATCAAAAGCACGCGCGTCTATATTTAACCCAGTTTCTTTCACTTGAGATTCAATTTTCCCCAGTGATGTTGACACTGGTTTTGCACAGAATGTATCCAGTTCCCATGATGATAAAAATGGTTTTTCATCAAGGGTCTTCAGACATGTGCTGTATGCATGATCCAGTTTATTGGTTAGAGTTAAAAACTGAGAAATGTCTTTATCCGTGTTCTCTCTGAGATCAACCTGAGCATTGTGATAAGTCAGATACTGATGAACTACATAAATACTGCTAATAATCAACAGACATCCAATAGCAATTCGTATTGCCCACTGTAGAGTGGATGGACGCTTGAACCAATACCCAAAATGTTCCCGCTGTACAGACTCATACCTCCTAATTTGATTTTCAAGTGTCTGCCACCCCCAAAACGTTACCGGAAAGCGTCCTTGAAGCAAATGCGACTGGGTAATCTGCACGGCTTCATCTTCAAGAGCGACATCATTTGGGCAGGTCGACAGAATGTAGAAGTGAGCGATTCTATTCTTGAAATTCTTAGTTTCTCTAACTGCGGTATGAATATCCTTTGGCTTAAGTCTACTACCATAACCTTGATCCCTACCTTTGCACTGAACTGCGATGACATCTCCATTTGGAAGAATGCCTAGCGCATCTACGCCGTTCTGCCGCTGCCCGCTACGGCCATAGGCCTGAAACTTGCAACCATAGATTTCGCTCATCAAAGTGATGCAGAGTCTCTCAAAATTTTGCCAATCAGCAGGAATGGGATAGCTTGCGGAGTTTGGAACCGTCATTCGTAAACCTTATTTATTCCATATTCACTTAAGTGATAATCCATGCTCTGACTAACAAGGGGTTGTTAACTTCTATGACCTTTAGTCAGTAACAGAGTGAAAATATTATGCATCAAAAAGGGGGGGTGGGTAGGATTTACAACAGGTTTAGCTCGGAACGCTTATCGATTTTCATTCTGTCACCCATCCGCAGTGTGAGTAATGAACTCGTTAAAAAAGCTCTCGAGAACTTTAACACATAAGAACAATCATTCAATAAATACAGATATCGATAGACATTAAGCTATCAAGGTTGGCGGGGCCATAAATGCTCTGTTACGCGCCTGGCCACTTCCTGAGAGCTGCTTCCCAATGATTAATATACCGCGATGTTAGCAATGTCCGCTCCTCACTCAAAACCGACTGTCAGGAGCTACCCGCAGTAACCACCAGCACAGCTCTGAATGAATCCCCCTCAACACACTCAGCGATAACGCCCCGGATTCTCGCTTTAATTAAATAAAGCCATTCGTTTTTCTGCCTCCGAATGGCTTATATAAACCGCGGTGCCGTTTCTTAAACGTTCAAGGGCGGCATTCACCCTCTCACACAGCGCTTGCTCCAGCAACATCGCCTCTACGTCCCTTTCAGGTTTATTCCGCTGTTCCATTTCCATCTCCTCCTTTGAGACAGCACGGGGTCACTCATCAGCAACGGCAAGTTACACCAACCCCATCCCCACCACGCCGGTCAGTACGCCGCACAGCGCCACCAGCGCCGCCGTCAGGCACAACGCCCGGGCGGAGAAGGCCTTGTTGAGCATCAGCAGCGAAGGCAGGCTGACTGCCGGCAGGGTCATCAGCAGCGCCAGCGCCGGGCCTGCGCCCATGCCCGCCAGCATCATGGTCTGTACGATCGGGATTTCCGCCGCGGTGGGGATAACGAACAGGCAGCCGACGATCGCCAGGCCGATGATCCACAGCAGGCTATTGTCGACGGCGCCGTCGGCGTGCGGGAACAGCCAGACCCGCGCCGCCCCCAGCGCCAGCACCGCCAACACGTAGATCGGGATGGTCGACCAAAACAGCGCCCACAGCGCTTTGCCCCAGCGGACGAGGAACGGCCGCTCATCGCTCTGCGCCGTCATCACCGGCGGTAGCGGCGCGGCGGGCTGCGGGTCGTTGGCGGTCACGCGCTGTACCAGCCAGGCGATGCCCAGCACCATCACTACACCCGCCACCAGGCGGATGGCAGCGAACGGCCAACCGAGCACAAACCCCATAAACACCAGCGTCGCCGGGTTCAATACCGGGTTGGCGAGCCAAAAGGCCAGCGCGGCGCCGCTGGACACCGACTGGCGGCGCATGCCGGCGGCAACCGGTGCGGCGCAGCAGGTGCACATCATGCCCGGCAGCGCGATCAGCGCCCCCAGCACGGTGCCGGAAAAACGCCGGTGGCCAAGCGTGCGCGCCAGCCAGTCGCGTGGGATCAGCACCTGTACCAGCGAGCCTAACAGCACCCCGAGCAGCGCCGCCTTCCACACCGCGGTGAAGTAGACCAGCGCGTACTGCCAGGCCGCCAGCCAGGGGCTTGCGGCGCCGTCGGCCAGGATCGATTTGCCGATCGAGTGGCTGTCCGCCGCCACGAACGCCTTGCCGTAGTAAGGCTGCCATTTGACGTAGTAGAGGCCGACGGCCACCACCAGCAGAAACAGGATCGGTTTCCACAGCGGCCAGGCGCGTGGGGCGGGTTCAGGGGCATTCAGAGATTGCGGCATGGTAGCGGCCAGAGTCAGTCAACAGTGGCGCCAGCATAGCGCGCCGCCGCCGCTCGTGCACGTTCGGGCTGTCCTAAATAGTTCATCTGTTCGCCACCGAGGCGTAACGCGATTGTCATCTGCGCCCGTCACCATGATGCCAACTTGAAAACCACAGGGTAGACGCCCGATGAAACGCACCGCTTCCGCCTTCATCGCACAGCCATCGGTATGACGAGGTTTTTATTATGATGGAGTTATCTAGACATCCGACCACTTACCCCACCCGCTATCAGCAGATCGCCGCGCAGCTGGAACAGGAGCTGCGCACGCAATACCGCTGCGGCGACTACCTGCCTTCAGAACAGCAGTTGGCCGAGCGCTATCAGGTCAATCGCCACACCCTGCGCCGCGCGGTGGATCAGCTGGTGGAGCGCGGCTGGCTGCAGCGCCGCCACGGCGTCGGCATTCTGGTGCTGATGCGGCCTTACGACTACCCGCTGCACGCCAACACCCGCTTCAGCCAGAACCTGTTCGAGCAGGGCAGCCACCCCACCAGTGAGCGCTTACTCGCTGTCTTGCGCCCGTGCAATGGGCATGTCGCCAGCGCGCTCTCGCGTGAAGAAGGCGAAATGGTGATCCACCTGCGCACCCTGCGCCGGGTCAACGGCGTGCCGATGAGCGTGATCGACCACTATCTGCCCGATCTGGACTGGTGGCCGGCGCTGCAGCAGTTCCACAGCGGTTCGCTGCACCAGTTTATCGAACAGCACCTCCGGCAGCCGCTGGCCCGCCGCCAGACGCGCATCAGCGCGCGCCGCGCGCAGGCCAAAGAGAGCCGGCTGCTGGAGATCGCCACCCACGCGCCGCTGCTGTGCGTGCGCACCCTTAACGTCCGCAGCGGCGGCGAAGACGTGGCGGAATACTCCGTCAGCCTGGCCCGCGCCGACATGATTGAACTGACGATGGAGCACTGAATGCACACCTTAGAGTCGAGACAACGCTGGATGTCGGTGCTGGCGCACAGCCGGCCCGAGCAGCTGCGCAGCCACTGGCAGGCGCTGAACCTCAGCCCGGGTTACCGCAGCATCCGCGCGCCGGAGATCGGCCTGGCCCAGCTGCAGGGGCGCATGGGCGCCACCGGCCGCCGCTTCGTGCTGGGGGACATGACGGTCACCCGCGCGGTGGTGCAGCTGGACAACGGCGGCTACGGCTACAGCTACATCGCCGGGCGCGACAAGGCGCACGCCGAGCTGTGCGCGCTGGCCGATGCGCTGCTGCAACAGCCGGAGCACGGCGAACGCCTGCAACAACAGCTGATCGCGCCGCTGGCCGCGCTGCAGCACGAACAGCGCCAGCTGCGCGCCCGGGCGATCGCCGCCAGCCGGGTGGACTTCTTTACGCTGGTGCGAGGGGATTAAGCCATGAGTTTATTAACCGGTTTTGAACAACCGATAGACCAATCGCAGCACGCTTTCCGTTTGATTCTTAAAGCCTTGAGCGAACCGGGCCACCGGGTGACGCTGCCGAACGGCCCGGCCTGGGCGCCGCTGAACGCCGCCAGCACCGCCGCGCTGCTGACGCTGGCCGATCAGGAAACGCCGCTGCAGCTGTGTGCGGCGCTTAAAAGTGAGCAAGTGCTAACCAACATTCGTTTTCACAGCGGCGCGCCGCTGGCCGCCACGGCGCAGGAGGTCTGCTTTGCCCTGTTCGATGAGCACGTGCAGGCCGCCGATCTGCAGGCGTTGCCGCACGGCAGCGAAATCTCGCCGGAGTTCGGCGCTACGGTCATCGTGCAGCTCGCTGAGCTGGAGAACGGCGCCGCGCTGCGCCTGACTGGCCCCGGCATCGAGAGCCAACGCCTGATAGCGCCGCGCCTGCCGCCGGCGCTGCTGGATTATCTCGTCAACCGTCCGCAGCGCTTCCCGCTCGGGCTGGATATCTTGCTGACCTGCGGCGATCGCCTGCTGGCGATCCCGCGGACCACCCGCGTGGAGGTGTGCTGATGTACGTAGCGGTAAAAGGGGGCGAAAAAGCCATTGAGGCCGCCCATCAGCTGCAGGAACAGCTGCGGCGCGGCGACGAGGCGCTGCCGGCGCTCGGCGCGGAACAAATCGAACAGCAGCTGGGGCTGGCGGTGGATCGGGTGATGACCGAAGGCGGCATCTACGATCGCGAGCTGGCGGCGCTGGCCATCAAACAGGCCAGCGGCGATCTGGTAGAGGCGATCTTCCTGCTGCGTGCCTATCGCACCACCCTACCGCGCCTGGCGGTCAGCGAGCCGCTGGCCAGCGAAAGCATGCGGCTGGAGCGGCGCATCTCGGCGGTTTACAAGGACTTGCCCGGCGGGCAGGTGCTGGGACCGACCTACGACTACACCCACCGGCTGCTGGACTTCGCGCTGCTGGCGGAAGGCGAGGCGCCGCGCGCGCCGCAGGCCGACGAACCGCTGCCGGACAACTGCGGCCACGTGTTTGATCTGTTGTGTCGCCAGCAGCTGGCGCGGGAGGAACAGGACGACGGCAGCGCGCCGGACGACATCACCCGCAATCCGCCGGTTTACCCCTGCTCGCGCTCGGCGCGCCTGCAGCAGCTGGTGCGCGGCGACGAAGGTTTTCTGCTGGCGCTCGGCTACGCCACCCAGCGCGGTTACGGCCGCAACCACCCGTTCGCCGGCGAGATCCGCACCGGCCACGTTTCGGTGGAGATCGTGCCTGAAGAGCTGGGTTTCGCCATCGATATCGGCGAAATCCTGCTGACCGAGTGCGAAATGGTCAACGGCTTCGTCGATCCCAAGGACCACCCGCCGCACTTCACCCGCGGTTACGGGCTGGTGTTCGGCCGCGCCGAGCGTAAGGCGATGGCGATGGCGTTGGTGGATCGCGCATTGCAGAGCCCGGACTACGGCGAAGGCGTCGCCGGCCCGGCGCAGGACGAAGAGTTCGTGCTGGCCCACGCCGACAACGTCGAGGCCGCCGGCTTCGTCTCCCATCTCAAGCTGCCGCACTACGTCGACTTCCAGGCTGAACTGGAACTGCTCAAGCGGCTGCGGCAGGAATACAGCGAGCGCCAGGAGGCCCGCGATGAGTGAAGTATTGACCGGCTATAACCTCGGTTATCTGGACGAGCAGACCAAGCGCATGATCCGCCGCGCCATCCTCAAGGCGGTAGCGATCCCCGGCTACCAGGTGCCGTTCGGCGGCCGCGATATGCCGATGCCCTACGGCTGGGGCACCGGCGGCATTCAGCTCACCGCCAGCGTCATTGGCCGCGCCGACGTGCTGAAGGTGATAGACCAAGGGGCCGACGACACCACCAACGCGGTGTCGATCCGCCGCTTCTTCCAGCGCGTCGCCGGGGTGGAAACCACCGAACGCACGCCGGAGGCCACGCTGATCCAAACCCGTCACCGCATTCCGGAAACCGCGCTGCGCGAAGACCAGATCCTGATCTATCAGGTGCCGATCCCGGAGCCGCTGCGCTTTATCGAACCGCGCGAAACCGAGACCCGCAAGATGCACGCGCTGGAGGAGTACGGCGTGATGCAGGTGAAGCTGTATGAAGACATCGCGCGCTACGGCCATATCGCCACCACCTACGCCTACCCGGTGAAGGTCAACGATCGCTACGTGATGGATCCGTCGCCGATCCCGAAATTCGACAACCCGAAAATGCACATGATGCCGGCGCTGCAGCTGTTCGGCGCCGGGCGCGAGAAACGCATCTACGCCCTGCCGCCGTTCACCAAGGTGGAGAGCCTGGACTTCGACGACCATCCGTTCAGCGTGCAGCAGTGGGACGAACCCTGCGCGCTGTGCGGCTCGCGCCACAGCTACCTGGACGAGGTGGTGCTCGACGATCGGGGCAACCGCATGTTCGTCTGTTCGGACACCGACTACTGCCGGCAGCAGCTGGCGCAATCTTCGCAAGAGGCGCAGCACTGATGACTTCCCCCCCTTTGAGCACCACCCCGCTGCTGTCGGTGAACCGGCTCACCCACCTGTACGCCCCCGGCAAGGGCTTCAGCGACGTGTCGTTCGACATCTACCCCGGTGAAGTGCTGGGCATCGTCGGCGAATCCGGCTCCGGCAAAACCACGCTGCTGAAGTCGATCTCGGCGCGGCTGGCGCCGCAGCGCGGGCAGATCCTTTACCGCCCGCAGGCGGGCCAGGAACACGATCTGTACGCCATGGCGGAGAGCGATCGCCGCCGCCTGCTGCGCACCGACTGGGGCGTGGTGCACCAGCACCCGCTCGACGGGCTGCGGCCGCAGGTCTCCGCCGGCGGCAATATCGGCGAGCGGCTGATGGCCATCGGCCAGCGCCACTATGGCGACATTCGCCGCCAGGCCGGCCAGTGGCTGGAAGACGTCGAAATCCCGCTGTCGCGCCTCGACGATCTGCCGACCACCTTCTCCGGCGGCATGCAGCAGCGGCTGCAGATCGCCCGCAATCTGGTCACCCACCCCAAGCTGGTGTTTATGGATGAGCCAACCGGCGGGCTGGACGTGTCGGTGCAGGCGCGCCTGCTCGATCTGCTGCGCAACCTGGTGGTGGAGATGCAGCTGGCGGCGGTGATCGTCACTCACGATCTCGGCGTGGCGCGGCTGCTGGCCCACCGCCTGCTGGTGATGAAACAGGGCGAAGTGGTGGAGAGCGGCCTGACCGATCGGGTGCTGGACGATCCGCACCACCCCTACACCCAGCTGCTGGTTTCTTCGGTGCTGTCGTAACCCAAGGCGATAACAGATGACTATGCAAATCCGAGTTGAACATCTCAGTAAAACCTTTGTGCTGCATCAGCAGTACGGCACCCGCCTGCCGGTGCTGCACGACGCCAACCTGACGGTCCACGGCGGCGAATGCGTGGTGCTGCACGGCCACTCCGGCAGCGGCAAGTCCACCCTGCTGCGCTCGCTGTACGCCAACTACCTGCCGGACAGCGGCCATATCTGGATCAACCACCAGGGCGACTGGCTGGACATGGTCAGCGCCGACGCGCGCCAGATTCTGGCGGTGCGCCGCCATACGCTGGGCTGGGTCAGCCAGTTCCTGCGGGTGATCCCGCGCATCAGCGCGCTGGAGGTGGTGATGCAGCCGCTGCTGGAACAGGGCGTCGAGCGCGCCGAATGCCGCGAACGCGCCGAAGCGCTGCTCGCCGCGCTCAACGTGCCGCAGCGTCTGTGGCCGCTGGCGCCGTCCACCTTCTCCGGCGGCGAGCAGCAGCGGGTAAACATCGCGCGCGGCTTTATCGTCGATTATCCCATCCTGTTGCTGGACGAACCGACCGCCTCGCTCGACAGCCGCAACAGCGCGGCGGTGGTGCAGCTTATCGAACGCGCCAAGGCGCGCGGCGCGGCGATCGTCGGCATTTTTCACGATGAAGGCGTCCGCCGACAGGTCGCCGACCGGCTTTATGACATGCAGGCGCCACAGGCGCTGGAGGCCCTCTGATGATCGTCAATAACGTTAAGCTGGTGCTGGATGACCAGGTGGTGCAAGGCTCGCTGGAGATGCAGGACGGCGTGATCCGCAGCTTCGCCGACGGCCCGAGCCGGCTGCCGCAGGCGCTGGACGGCGACGGCGGCTGGCTGCTGCCGGGGCTGATCGAGCTGCATACCGACAATCTGGACAAGTTTTTCACCCCGCGCCCGAACGTCGACTGGCCGGCCCATTCGGCGATGAGCAGCCACGACGCGCTGATGGTGGCCAACGGCATCACCACGGTGCTGGACGCAGTGGCGATCGGCGACGTGCGCGACGGCGGCCACCGGCTGGAAAACCTGCAGAAGATGATCGACGCGGTGATCCACAGCCAGCGCGTCGGAGTGAACCGCGCCGAGCACCGGCTGCACCTGCGCTGCGAGCTGCCGCACGAGAGCACGCTACCGCTGTTCGAACAGCTGATGGACAAGCCGGGCGTATCGCTGGTGTCGCTGATGGACCATTCGCCGGGCCAGCGCCAGTTCGCCTCACGCGAAAAGTATCGCGAATATTATCAGGGCAAATACCACCTCAACGACCAGCAGATGAGCGAGTACGAGGAGCAGCAGGTCGCCCTGTCCGCCCGCTGGGCCGCGCCGAACCGCGAGGCGATCGCCGCCCACTGCCGCGCGCGCCGCATCTCGCTGGCCAGCCATGACGACGCCACCGCCGCGCACGTGGCCGAATCCTGCGCGCTGGGCAGCGCCATCGCCGAGTTCCCCACCACCGAGGCGGCCGCCCGCGCCTCGCACCAGCAGGGCCTGCAGGTGCTGATGGGCGCGCCAAACATCGTGCGCGGCGGTTCCCACTCCGGCAACGTGGCGGCGCACCACCTGGCGGCGCTGGGGGTGCTGGATATTCTCTCTTCCGATTATTACCCGGCCAGCCTGCTGGACGCGGCGTTTCGCCTCGCGGCGGACGAGCGCAACGCCTACGATCTGCCCCAAGCGGTGCGTATGATCACCCGCAACCCGGCGCGGGCGCTGGATCTGCAGGATCGCGGCACCATCGCCGAAGGATTGCGGGCGGATCTGGTGCTGGCGCGGCCGCACGGCGAGCACGTTTACGTGCAGAACGTGTGGCGTCAGGGCAGGCAGGTGTTCTGATGGCGCGGCTCATCTATCTGATGGGGCCTTCCGGCGCAGGCAAGGACAGCCTGCTGGCCGCGCTGCGGGCCGACGCCGACCGCGCGCCGCTGGTGGCGCACCGCTACATCACCCGGCCGGCGGACGCCGGCTGCGAGAATCACATCGCGCTGAGCGAACCCGAATTTCTGCGCCGCCGCGCCAAGGGGCTGTTCGCGCTCGACTGGCAGGCCCACCAGCAGCGCTACGCGTTCGGGATCGAAGTGGATCTTTGGCTGCTGCAGGGGATCGACGTGGCGGTCAACGGTTCACGTGCCCACCTGCCGCAGGCGCAGCAGCGCTACGGGGCGCAGCTGCTGCCGGTGTGCCTGCAGGTCAGCGCCGCGATCCTGCGCCAGCGCCTGCAGGATCGCGGGCGGGAAAGCGCCGAACAGATCGAGCAGCGGCTGGCGCGAGCGGCGGAATATCAGCAGAGCCTGCCCGCCGGCTGCCGGGTGCTGCACAACGACGGCCCACTCGACGACACCCTGGCGGCGCTGCTGGCGCTGCTGCCCACCTCTATCCGACAAGCTCAGGATGCGACGCCATGAACGACTTTGCCCAGCCGAAAATCGGCGACAACGTGACCCTTAACTGCACCCGGCTCGGCCAGTATGTGCACCTGGCCGACGATGCGATCCTGGAAGAGGTGGAGATGGGGGATTACTCCTACACCGCCGGGCACAACCAGATCTTTTACGCCACTATCGGCAAGTTCGTCTCCATCGCCTCCTATGCGCGCATCAATCCCGGCAACCACCCGACCTACCAGCGCATTGCGCAGCACCACTTCACCTACCGCGCTTCCGAATACGGGCTGGGGGAAGACGACGCGGCGTTCTTCGACTGGCGGCGCGAGCACCACGTCACCGTCGGCCACGACGTGTGGATCGGCCATAACGCCATCCTGATGCCGGGCGTCAGCGTCGGCAACGGCGCGGTGATCGGCAGCGCGGCGGTAGTCACCAAGGACGTGGAGCCTTACAGCATCGTCGCCGGCGTGGCGGCCAAAAAGATCGGCATGCGCTTTGACGACGCGCTGATAGAGCGTATCGAACGCAGCCAGTGGTGGCACTGGGATCACGCTACGCTGCAGGCGCGGCTGGCGGATTTTCGCGACATCAACCGCTTTGCGCAGAAGTACCTTTAACGGAGGGGAGCCGATGCAACTGACCTTTCTCGGCACCGGCGGCGCGCAGCAGGTGCCGGTGTTCGGCTGCGACTGCCCTATCTGCCAACGGGCGCGGCGCGAGCCGGCATTTCGGCGGCGCGCGTGCAGCGCCATGCTCAACTATCAGGGGGAAACGACCTTATTGGATGCGGGATTGCCGGCTTTGGAGCGGCGATTTTCGGCGGGGCAAATTCAACGTTTTTTACTGACACATTACCACATGGATCACGTTCAGGGGTTATTTCCTTTGCGTTGGGGGTGCGGAAATTCCATTCCGGTATATGGCCCGCCGGATGAACAGGGCTGCGACGACCTGTTCAAACACCCCGGCATTCTGGCGTTTCAGCCGCCGCTGGCGCCCTTCACCACCGTCGAACTGGGCGGCATGCGCATCACCCCGCTGCCGCTGCAACACTCCAAACTGACCCACGGTTATCTGATCCAGGCGGCGGGCGCTGCGCTGGCCTACCTGACCGACACCGTCGGCCTGCCGCCGGCCACCGCCGACTATCTGCAGAATGTGGCGCTGGATCTGCTGGTGCTCGATTGCAGCCTGCCGCCTCAACCGCAGGCGCCGCGCAACCACAACGATCTGACCCGCGCGCAGGAGACGCAGCGGTTGCTGCAGCCCAAACGCACGCTGCTGACGCACATCAGCCATCATCTCGATCGGTGGCTGCTAGACCACGAACTGCCCGCCGGGCTGGAGCTGGCGTTCGACCACCTCAGCGTCAGCCTCGGTAACAGTGCAGCCGGTCCGACTCCAGCACCCTGACCCCTTCGCCCGGCGTGAACGCCTGCTGCAGCAGCGTTTGCGCCACGTCTTTGGCGGAGACGGCGCGCCATTTGCCGGGCAGCAACCTGAACAGCGGCAACGTGAGGCGCTCCATCAGGCGCGGCGCAGGGCGATCCCCCACCAGCATGGAAGGCCGCACCAGCGTCAGGCGCGGCCAGCGCTGTTCGCGCAGCGCCTGCTCCATCTCGCCTTTGGTGCGGTTATACAGGAAGGTGGAATCCGCGTTGGCACCCAACGCGCTCACCACCAGACAGTGCTGCGCCCGCAACCGGCGGCCGGTCAGCGCGCTCTCCACCACCAACTGGTAATCGACGTAGCGGAAGGCATCGGCGCTGCCCGCTGCCTGGCGGGTAGTGCCCAGGCAGCAGAACACCAGATCGACCGGCTGTTGCAGGCTGCTCAGCAGCTCGAACAGCGCATCGCCGACCGGGTTGGTCAGCTTGCCGTGCGGCGGCAACGGCGTGCGCGTCGGCGCCACGATGGCCGTTATCTGCGGATCGCTTTGCAACCGCTGCAACAACTCGCGCCCCACCAGCCCGGTTGCGCCGACTAACAGTGCTCGCGCCATGCGATCTCCCGTTGTAATCAATACGTCGACTTAAAGTATAGACCGCGTCCAATGCAGCTTCTTGCCGAAGCCGAGGGTGTTGTCGGTCATCTTCACCTCGTGCAGATCCAGCCGCCATACCGAGGCCTTCATCGCCCTGGCGATCGGGAAGCGCTTGCAGTAACGCGCGCGCGCCGCCTCGGCCTCTTCGCCGCTCAGCAGCACCGCCTCGGCGCGGTACTGCACGCCGCGGATCAGCGCGATGCTTTTCGGCTTCGGCGCGATGGTGCCGACCACCCGGCCGTTGTTCAGCATCAGCCCGCCGTGGCGGGTGTGCGGTTCGGTCATCAGCCACAGCGCCATCGTCGCGGCGTCGAACACGTAAAAACAGTTGGCACACCACATGTCGAGGCCGTCGCCGGCGCACAGCGTCAAGACGTGTTGTTTACCGATAAAATCCGCAATCTGCTGCCGTTGTTCTGGGGTATTCAAGGTTACTCGCCTCCCTGTTCACTCACTTCATCTTACCCTGCGTTGTTGAAGCGAGTCACAAATAACGATAATCACCAAAAACCCCATGCGAATATAAAATCACAATATCTGTATTTTTACTCATTTCAGCATCGAGCGGGTTTATAACATAAAAAAACAAACCGGATTTATTTGATCGTTAGGCAACCGATTAATTGCGCCATTCTTTTATTCCCATCCTGACGGCACGCAAATTTAGCGCGTCTGCCCGGCGCAGATTAGCAATTTATTTACATGCTCATTTGTCTGCCTGGCCGCAGTTTATGCAACTCACTGCATAATCAATGAATAGTTATTTATAAACACCGGCATTTATGTGATGAGAGTCACGATTTTCTGCCCATCTTGCGTTAAAATAGCGCCATCTTTTCACTCAGCAAGGTGGATTAGAAAATGGAAAACAATAACCGAAAAATGGCGCACATCAGGCGTACAACCCATATTATGATGATGGCTCATCGCAGCTGCTTTAGCTTCGCATTCTTCAACTACAGATAACCCTCCCCTTCGCTCTTACGCCGTTGATAAGAGTGTCTTTGCGTTTCACTTTATTCTCCGCACTCCGGTGATAATGTCTTTTTCTCGCTAAGCGGGAAGGACACGCAACACATTTTTAATTTCGGCCAAGCGCATCCAGGATAAATAAAACAGCGAACACAGTTAATGCCTTTCGGCATCACTGGGTTCTCGCACACCTTTATTTTCGTGAAGGCGTTAACGGCAAATGGAATTATTTGCCGGCGGAATGCCTTTGCCTGAAGAATGAGAAAAATGAAAAAATTAAAAATTGCCGCCAACACCCAAACCCTCGGCTGCTTTGAAACTGAACGCGACATCGTCGATGTGCATCACAGCGATTTCAATGACGTCGCCGCCATCGTGCTGTCGGTAGACGACGTCGCGCAAGGCATGGTGGCGCGCATCGAAGAACACGGCCTGAACATTCCGCTGTTCGTCGCCGTCTGCTGCGAAGAAGAGCTGGATAATGCCGTCTTGCCGGCGCTGCACGGCGTGTTTGAGCTGTGCGGCAAGAATACCCAGTTCTACGGCAAACAGCTGGAGGCCGCCGCCGCCAAATATGAGAGCGAGCTGCTGCCGCCATTCTTCAACACGCTGACGCAGTACGTGGAAATGGGCAACGCCACTTTCGCCTGCCCCGGCCACCAGGGCGGCGAGTTCTTCCGCAAACACCCGGCGGGCCGCCAGTTCTTCGACTTCTACGGCGAAACGATTTTCCGCTCCGACATGTGCAACGCCGACGTCAAACTGGGCGATCTGTTGATCCACGAAGGCGCGCCTTGCGCGGCGCAGCAGCACGCCGCCAAGGTGTTCAACGCTGACAAGACCTACTTCGTGCTCAACGGCACCTCGGCCTCGAACAAGGTGGCGACCAACGCCCTGCTGACGCGCGGCGACCTGGTGCTGTTCGACCGCAACAACCATAAATCCAACCACCACGGCGCGTTGATCCAGGCCGGCGCTACGCCAGTTTATCTGGAAACCGCGCGCAACCCGTTCGGCTTTATCGGCGGCATCGACGCGCACTGCTTCGACGAACGCTACCTGCGCCAGCAGATCCGCGAAGTGGCGCCGGAACGCGCCAACGAGGCTCGCCCGTTCCGCCTGGCGATCATCCAGCTCGGCACCTACGACGGCACCATCTACAACGCCCGTCAGGTGGTCGACAAAATTGGCCACCTGTGCGACTACATCCTGTTCGACTCCGCCTGGGTGGGCTATGAGCAGTTCATTCCGATGATGAAAGACTGCTCGCCGCTGCTGCTGGAACTGAACGAAAACGATCCCGGCATCATCGTCACCCAGTCGGTGCACAAACAGCAGGCCGGTTTCTCGCAGACCTCGCAGATCCACAAAAAAGACAAGCACATCAAGGGGCAGAGCCGCTACTGCAACCATAAGCGCTTCAACAACGCCTTTATGCTGCACGCCTCCACCAGCCCGTTCTACCCGCTGTTCGCCGCGCTGGACGTCAACGCCAAGATGCACGAGGGCAAAAGCGGCCAGCGCCTGTGGCAGGAGTGCGTGCGCGTGGGCATCGAAGCGCGCAAAATGCTGCTGGATACCTGCACGATGATCAAACCGTTCGTGCCGGATCAGATCGACGGCAAGCCTTGGCAGGCCTATGACACCGCGGCGATGGCCAACGATCTGCGCTTCTTCAACTTCGTGCCCGGCGAGAAGTGGCACGCCTTTGAGGGCTATGCCGAGTCGCAGTACTTCGTCGATCCGTGCAAACTGCTGCTCACCACGCCGGGCATCGATACCGCGACCGGCAGCTACAGCGAGTTCGGCATCCCGGCGACCATTCTGGCCAACTACCTGCGTGAAAACGGCATCGTGCCGGAAAAATGCGATCTCAACTCGATCCTGTTCCTGCTGACGCCGGCGGAAGACATCGCCAAGATGCAGCATCTGGTGGCCCTGATCGCCCGCTTCGAGAAGCACATCGAGCAAAACTCATTGCTCAGCGAGGTGCTGCCTGCGGTCTATAAAAACCACCAGCAGCGCTACAAAAACTACACCATCCGCCAGCTGTGCCAGGAAATGCACGACCTTTACGTCAGCTATGACGTTAAAGAACTGCAAAAAGAGATGTTCCGCAAAAGCTATTTCCCACGCGTGGTGATGAACCCGCAGGACGCCAATACCGAGTTCGTGCGCGGCAACGTGGAATTAGTCTCGCTGGCCAAGGCCGAGGGCCGCATCGCCGCCGAAGGCGCCCTGCCTTACCCTCCTGGCGTGCTGTGCGTGGTGCCCGGCGAAATTTGGGGCGGCGCCGCGCAGCGTTATTTCCTGGCACTGGAAGAAGGGATCAATTTATTGCCGGGATTCGCACCGGAATTGCAGGGCGTTTATATCCAACAGGATGAGGACGGCTGGAACCGCGCTTACGGCTACGTCATGAAAAATTAATCACCTTACGGGGCGGCGATTATTTTCGCCGCCCGGATCGCATCCTAAAAGAGAAAATGATCATGAGTAAGTCCAACAATAAAATGGGGGTCGTGCAATTAACGATCCTGACCGCCGTGAACATGATGGGTTCCGGCATAATTATGCTGCCGACCAAGTTGGCCGAAGTGGGCACGATTTCGATCGTTTCCTGGCTGGTGACCGCCGTCGGCTCGATGGCGTTGGCCTACGCGTTCGCCAAATGCGGCATGTTCAGCCGTAAATCCGGCGGCATGGGCGGCTACGCCGAATACGCCTTCGGTAAATCAGGCAACTTTATGGCGAACTACACCTATGGCGTTTCGCTGCTGATCGCCAACATCGCCATCGCCATTTCCGCCGTCGGCTACGGCACCGAGCTGTTTGGCGCTACGCTCAGCCCGCTAGGGATCTGTATCGCCACCATCGGCGTGCTGTGGCTTGCGACCGTCGCCAACTTCGGCGGTGCGCGCATCACCGGCAAAATCAGCGGCATCACCGTCTGGGGCGTGATCATTCCGGTGGTGGGCATCTCGGTCATCGGCTGGTACTGGTTCAGCGGCAGCGCCTACGTCGCCGCCTGGAACCCGCATCAGGTGCCGACCTTCGAAGCCATCGGCGCCTCGATCTCGATGACCTTGTGGGCATTCCTGGGGCTGGAATCCGCCTGCGCCAACACCGACGTGGTGGAAAACCCGGAGCGCAACGTGCCGATCGCCGTACTGGGCGGCACCCTCAGCGCGGCGGTGATCTATATCGTTTCGACCAACGTGATCGCCGGCATCGTGCCGAACATGGATCTGGCCAACTCCACCGCCCCGTTCGGGCTGGCGTTCTCCCACATGTTCAACCCGACGGTCGGCAAGATCATCATGGCGTTGATGGTCATGTCCTGCGTCGGCTCGCTGCTCGGCTGGCAGTTCACCATCGCTCAGGTGTTCAAATCCTCCGCCGACAGCGGCTTCTTCCCGAAAATCTTCTCCAGGCTGAGCAAGGCCGACGCGCCGGTTAAAGGCATGCTGACCATCGTCGTCATCCAGAGCGGCCTGTCTCTGATGACTATCAGCCCGTCGCTGAACAAGCAGTTCAACGTGCTGGTGAACCTGGCGGTGGTGACCAACATCATCCCGTACATCCTGTCGATGGCGGCGTTGGTCATTATTCAGAAAGTGGCGAAGGTGCCGGACAACAAGGCGCGCATCGCCAATATCATCGCCGGCATCGGCGCGCTGTACAGCTTCTATGCGCTTTACAGCTCCGGTGAGGAAGCGATGATGTGGGGCGCCATCGCCACCTTCCTCGGCTGGACGCTGTACGGCATCGTCTCGCCGCGCTTCGAGCTGGCGGGAAAAAAGGGGTAAAGCGGTAAAGCACCGGCGGCCGGGGGTGGGATTGTGATGGGGCGCAATATCACCTCATCGCAACCCTGGCCAGCCGACGCTCTCTGTCGCCCACGCCGCTCTAGTGACTGGAATGACTCACTCTCTTTCTTACTCTCGGGCTTTATTATCAGTAAATCCAAGCCACCAAGCATAATTCCTGTTCACTACCGCCATTCATAAATAAAAAGCATCAAAACATCATTGATACCGCTTATATAAATCCATTTAAAACAGCGTTCTCGCTTCGTCATCCCATGTGCGCCAACGCCTTTACCATGAATAAAACCCCTTATTTAATATGTCGTTATGATGATTAATGCCGTTTTGCAGGGACTTTATTTCCCGAACGCCTAAGCACTTTCTATCATCTGCTCTGCTTTCCGGCGGTGCTATGATCACCGTTGATTTACAACCAATCACCGGCTCATCATCGGAATAAACGGCCAATTATTCACCCCGGAAGTCACGTGACGAGGTTTATATGAAAAACAATGAAAAACTCATTGTGAAAGCTGAAGAGACTCAACTGCCAAAAGATGTGGTTTATGCATTCTTGATGAACACGGCAAAGGAAGACGTCACCAATGCCGCCATGCGTCTTATCGATGAAAACGCGGTTTATACTTCCCTGAACTTTGAAAACAAAGAGCTCAAACAGATCGAGCCCTGGGCGGGCACTTCTCAAGGGCGACAGGTTTACATCGATACCTTTTCAAATGTCGGAACTTACTGGGAAATAAACGACTTCACGATCGGTGACATTCTTGCCGACGGAGGCACCGTGGCCGTATTTGGTCAATTCACCTATACCTCAGTAGCGTTAGGCCATCAGTTCACCTCTCCTTTCGCAATAAAAGCGCAGGTCAAAGACGGAAAAATCGTTTATTTCCAGTTTATGGAAGACACCTATGCTTCCGCGGCTTCATTCCGCGTCAGTGGCGAGTGGACAATTCAGCATCATAAAGGGGAGGAAAACAAATTTACCGTGGGTGTAAAATAATCCCTTATCGTCAAGACGGAATAAACAAACCGTTCCGCCAGTGGTGAAATCCATCGTTAAATCGTGACAAAATAGAGATGCCGCGCTTAGCTATGGCGGCCTGATGTCATCTCTACCCTTGCACAGGACCCCAATGATGGACTTACCCCACTGGTATCTCTATATGCTGCGTTTACCGAGCGGCATGCTGTATACCGGCATCACCACCGACGTGGCGCGCCGCCTGGCGCAACATCAATCCGGCAAAGGCGCCAAGGCGCTGCGCGGCAAAGGGGAATTGACGCTGGCGTTTCACTGCCAGGTGGGGGATCGCTCAACGGCGTTGAAGCTGGAATACCGCGTCAAACAGCTGAGCAAAATACAAAAAGAGCGGCTGGTGAATCACCCGCCGCTGTCGTTGGAGTATCTATTGCCGGTCGTTAAAAGCGATTAAACGGCGCCGAAAAAGCCACTTCGCCGCTGACGCCATTCAGGGCGTCTTCCGCCAGCGGATACACCTGGAACGCGCTTTCCGTGTCCGGCCAGCGACAATTCAGACCATAGGCGGCGGCCGGTTTGAAACCGAAGCGGCCGTAATAGGCCGGATCGCCCAGCACCACCACCGCGGCGTAGCTGAATTCGTTCAGCGAATCCAACCCCTCGTACACCAGCTTTTCAGCCAGCCCCTGACGGCGCAGGCTTTCGTCAACCGCCAGCGGCGCCAGCGCCACCCATTGGCGGTCTTCGCCGGCCACGTCTACCGGGCTGAACGCGGCGTACCCCACCACCCCGCCTTCGTCGTCGGTGGCGACCACGCCCAGCGTCAGCAGGCCGTCTTCGCGCAGCTGCTGCACCAGGTCGGCTTCGTCGTCGCGGCCAAAGGCGCGGCGCAGCAAGGCGTCGATGCCCGCCGCGTCTACCGGGATCTCTACGCGGATCAGCATGATGCCGCCACACGGGAAGCCGACGCCGTGCCCTCCTGCAGCCCTGCTTCGACAAAATCAGCCAACTGCAGCAGCCCCATGCGCAGCGGCGCAGGCATGCTTTCCAGCTCAATGGCGTCCATCAAATTTTTCACATACAGGCCCAATTCGGTATCCCCTTCAATCTGCAGCCGACGCTGAAAGAACAGCGTATCCGGATCTTGCTTGCGCGCCGCGATCAGGATCAGATCGTTGGCGTCGCCGCTGAAGCTGACGTCCGCTTCGGCGTGCTGGCTGACCACCAGTTTGTCGTTTTCTACCGTCATAAACCAGTGTAGCGCCAGATCGCGAACTTCGATCTTTAACCAGCGCGATTCGAGAAATTCCAGCTCGCCATCCGCCAACGCCTGGCGGAACTGCCAGCTCAGCACCTGCTGCAGCAGCTGGCGCTGCAGGGCGAACGGCGTGAATTTCAGCGGGATGCGCAGCAGCGACGGCCCCTGGCGCACAAGGCGTGCTCGTAGTTGTTCCAACACGGTCATCCACTCCTTTCAATACGGACTACCGCTATTTTGCCACACTGGCGCGCGGCTTCAGCGGTCTATATCAACAAATAGTGCATTTCACCGCCATGTTTATCAATACGCCATAAGCTGCCCCAAATCAAAACCTGTGTGCGCCCCTTTGCCTAAAATGGCCTCCCCGATTCGCGTTTGCCGGCGGAACACCGCCGCCGGCAATCTTTAAAGACAGCGTGCGCCCGGCCGGGCGCACGGCTAAGCCAGGATAAATCTATGGAGCTGCTTTGCCCCGCCGGCAACCTGCCGGCCCTGAAGGCCGCGGTGGATAACGGCGCCGACGCCGTTTACATCGGTCTGAAAGACGATACCAACGCGCGCCACTTCGCCGGCCTTAACTTCACCGAGAAAAAGCTGCAGGAAGCGGTCGATTACGTGCATCGCCACGGCCGCAAACTGCATATCGCCATCAACACCTTCGCCCATCCCGACGGCTACGCCCGCTGGCAGCGCGCGGTGGATATGGCTGCCCAGCTGGGCGCCGACGCGCTGATTCTGGCGGATCTGGCGATGCTGGAATACGCCGCCCAGCGCTACCCACAGCTGGAGCGCCACGTTTCGGTGCAGGCTTCCGCCACCAACGAGGAAGCGATCCGTTTCTACCAGCGCAACTTCGAGGTGGGCCGGGTGGTGCTGCCGCGCGTGCTGTCGATGCACCAGGTGAAGCAGCTGGCGCGTACCAGCCCGGTGCCGCTGGAAGTGTTCGCCTTCGGCAGCCTGTGCATCATGGCCGAAGGACGCTGCTACCTCTCCTCCTACCTGACCGGCGAGTCGCCGAACACCGTCGGCGCCTGCTCGCCGGCGCGCTTCGTGCGCTGGCAGCAAACCCCGCAGGGCATGGAGTCGCGCCTGAACGACGTGCTGATCGACCGCTACCAGGACCACGAAAACGCCGGTTACCCGACGCTGTGCAAGGGCCGCTATCTGGTGGACGACGTGCGCTACCATGCGCTGGAAGAGCCCACCAGCCTCAATACGCTGGAGCTGCTGCCGGAGCTGCTGGCCGCCAACATCGCCTCGGTGAAGATCGAAGGCCGCCAGCGCAGCCCGGCTTACGTCAGCCAGGTGGCGCGCGTCTGGCGCCAGGCGATCGACCGTTGCCAGGCCGATCCGGCCGCCTATCGCGCCGACGCCGCCTGGATGGAGACGCTGGGCGCGATGTCCGAAGGCACCCAGACCACGCTGGGCGCCTATCACCGCAAATGGCAGTAGCCGGAGGAAACATGAAATACGCACTGGGGCCGGTACTCTACTACTGGCCGAAAACCGACATCGCGGCGTTCTATCAACAGGCGGTAGAGAGCAGCGCCGACATCATTTACCTCGGCGAGAGCGTCTGCACCAAACGGCGCGAGATGAAGGTTGGCGATTGGCTGGCTCTGGCGCGCGAGATCGCCCACAGCGGCAAACAGGTGGTGATCTCCACGCTGGCGCTGCTGCAGGCGCCGTCCGAGCTGAATGAGCTGAAACGCTATGTGGAGAACGGCGAGTTCCTGCTGGAAGCCAACGATCTGGGCGCGGTGAACATGGCGGCGGAACGCGGTTTGCCGTTCGTCGCCGGCCATGCGCTGAACTGCTACAACGCCTATACCCTGCGCCTGCTGCGCCGCCAGGGCATGGTGCGTTGGTGCATGCCGGTCGAACTGTCGCGCGACTGGCTGGCCAATCTGCTGACGCAGTGCGACGAGCTGGGCTTCCGCCACGACTTCGAAGTGGAGGTGTTGAGCTACGGCCACCTGCCGCTGGCCTATTCGGCGCGCTGCTTCACCGCCCGCTCGGAGAACCGCGGCAAGGACGAGTGCGAAACCTGCTGCATCAAGTATCCGCAGGGCCGCATGATGCGCTCTCAGGAACAACAGCAGGTGTTCGTGCTCAACGGCATCCAGACCATGAGCGGTTACTGCTACAACCTCGGCAACGAGCTGCCGAGCATGCAGGGGCTGGTGGACATCGTGCGGCTGTCGCCGCAGGGCGCCGAGACGCTGGCGCAGATCGACGCCTTCCGCGCCAATGAGCACGGCGAGCAGCCGCTGGCCTTGACTGAGCGCGCCGACTGCAACGGCTACTGGCGCCGGGTGGCGGGGCTGGAGTTGGTGTCTTAACGAGGACAGTGCCGGCAGCGGGCGCTGCCGGCACTGTTTATTTATCAAGATTAATGCGCTCATCTCCACCGTGGAACCAATGGAATAAACTTACACACATCAGGCAGCAGCTTCTGATACCAAAATAAGTGAAAACCGCGATGGCCGCATCTACCAAATGTTCTCCGTATGAAATAATACTCAGTGAGGAGAGCGAGACAAGTAACATACTCAACGTTAGCGCAATCATATTACACAGCGGGTTTAAAAGACGTCTGTTAACCATAACCCACCCTCTATTTTTGACACTCTAAAAGCGATTTACTCATCACCAGCGACATTGCCCATTAGCGCTATTGGCGTTTTTATTCCCACCCAAGGCACCACCGTTATTCTTATTATTCCCGGCAGGGCTGTTATCTGCGCAAGAGACCGCCCCCATTAAGCCACCGGCAACGGTCATATCTATCATCCCTGGCGGGTCGCCGGAAAAACCGGTAAATGCGCCAATGATAATGCCCATTCCAACCTGATTGGCACAAGAGTTTGACGCACCTCTGCTTGGCCTGTCACGATCGCCGCCGTTATTTCCATCGCCACAACCGCCAATCAATTTCATCTCATCAAAATCAAGCGATCTTATTGTTGACATGTTATTCCATCCTTTAAATAACATGTTATAGATAAAGTCAACGCCAACCATTAATTCCCTAAGCAGGTCGATAATTACAACTACCAAAATCAACATAACAAATCAAATTAAAAATAAGAGTAGACGTCCCGCTAAATAAATCACCTTAAACATATCAATAATACGAAATAATAAAGGCGCCGAAAATGGCGCCTTTATTTATCCCCTACGCCCGCCGCCTCCTGAACATCCCGCGCAGCGCCACGCTGTTGCGCAAGAAGCCGACGCCGAAGCCCAGCAGGGTATAGACCACGCCGAGCACCAGCATCATGGCGACGTCGCCCCACACCTCATTCAGCGACAGCCCCATCTGGTTGACGCCGGCGATCGCCTTGGTGCCCCAGGTGGAGGGAATGCTGTACGAGATGGCGCGCACCCAGGCCGGCATCGACTGCAGCGGCCAGATGGTGCCGGACAGGTAGAAGATCGGCGTGGTGATGAACGCCAGCGTCAGGTAGATCATCTCGACGCTGCGCAGACATTCTGTCACCAGCTTGCCCAGCCCCAATACCGCCAGCAGGAACGGGAAGGTCAGCAGCAGCAGTTCGGCGATGTTCGCCGTCTGCCTATAGCCCAATACCCACGGCCACAGCACGAACAGCACGATCGACAGGAACAGCCAGATCGGCAGCAGCGCCGTCAGCCCGCCGAGGTGCGCCGCCAGCGGCGCCTTGCCGCCGGGCATGCTCTTCATGGCGATATTGACGCGGATACAGGCGATCAGCAGCGAGTGCTGCAACAGCATCACCAGCAGGCCGGGGAAGATGATCGCAGCAAAGCTGATGCCGGGGTTGAACACGTCCAGCGTTTGCCCCAGTATCGGCGTCAGCAGTATCTGCGCCTGCCGTTCGCTGAAGCCGCTGCGCAGCAGCAGCCCGTTGTTGTATTGCGTCAGCAGCTGCTGATAGGCCGCCACCACGTCCTGCTGGATCTGGCCGTTGGCCAGGCGGTTGGTGGCGTCGCCGTACATCGGCACCACGATGTTCTGCCCGCTGAGAATTTTCTTCTCCAGATCCACCGGCATGATGATCACCGCAAACAGCTTGCGCCAGCTGAGATCGCGCTGTGCCTGTTCCAGGCTGTCGTAGGTTTCAATCGCGATCTTGGAGGTAGCGTCCAGTTGGCGGATCAGCTGCCGACTGGCGGTGCTGTGATCCTGATCTATCACCCCCACCGGCAGATCCCACACCGTGCGGTTGGCGTACACCAGGCTCATGATGCACAGCGACAGGATCAGCATCAGCCACACCGGCCGCTCCAGCATGCCGAGCAACACTTTAACGAAGGTTTGCCAATAGAGCTTCATCCGGCGTTCCCCTCTTTTGCCAGCCGCGCCGGCAGGCGATTGCGCACCAGCAGCGCGGCCACCAGCGGATAGACCGCCAGCAGCGCGCACACGCTGAAGATGGCACTGGCGTGCACCTGCCGCAGGAACACGTCAAACATCGCGTACAGCGCGTGGGTCAGCGGTTCGATGTTGGAAATGATGCGCGCCGGCAGCGGCATCGACAGCTCAGGCACCGCCATGCCGGAGAAGGTCATCGCGATACTGACCAAAATACCGATCAGGCTGTAGGCGGTGATGGTGCTGCCGGTAAAGGTGTACAGCAGCAGGCCGATGCTCTGCGCCGCCATCACATAGAACAGGCCGATCATCAGCATAAACAGCGGGTTGCCGCTGACGCGGGCGTCAAAGATGCCCACCAGCGCCGCGATCTCCACCATCAGCAGGGTGGTGAAACACAGCGTGTATGGCGCCAGCTTGCCGAGCAGCGCCAGGCTGAACGGCTTGGCCTGCAGCAGCGACTTGCTGCGCGCCAGCACATAGATCATGCAGGTCACCGCGAACAGCTGCAGCAGGTGGATGGTGGCGGCGAACTGCTGGTAATAGATATAGCTGCCGCTGGCGTTGAACAGGCTGCCGTAGGAGAGCGTCACGTCCGCCAACGGCGGCAACGTTTTGCCCATCTCGGTGGCGATGATGCTGCGGGTGCTGGCGTTGATTTCGTTCATCAGGCCGCCGAAGTCCTGGGTGGAGTACAGCCCGGCGCCGTAAAACAGCGCATTGTAGTACATCACCACGCTCGGCTGTTTGCCCGACAGCGCATTGGCCTCAAAGTCCGGCGGGATATACAGCAACGCGTAATCCTGCGCGCTGCGCAGGCGGCTCAGCGACTCCGGCAGCCCGCCGCCGTATGCCTCGACGTGGGCGTGCGACCCGGCGTCCAGCCGGCGCGTCAGCGATTTGGACAGCGGGCTGTGATCGCTGTCCACCACCGAGACCGGCAGATCGAGCAGCGTGCCTTCGGAGAAGTTGCTGCTGATCAGCGCAAACAGGATCAGCGGAAAGATCCAGCTCAGCCAGTGCACCACCGGGCTGCGAAAGGCGACGCGACACTCTTTGTCGAACGCGTGACTGAAGCAGCGCCAGCCGGCCCTTACTCTTTCCATTGCCATAAGGTGCTCATCCCCGGACGCAGGCCGTCCACCGGCTGTGACGGATACAGGCGCACTTCGAAGGTTTTCAGGTCGAAGTCGCCGGTGGCGCGGGTGGCGCGTTTGGTGGCGTAGTCCCCCAGCGGCGCGATGTAACGCACCTCGGTGTCGATCATTTTGTCCTTCAGCGCCGGCACCCGCAGCTTGACCTTGTCGCCTTTGCGCACGTGGGCCAGGATGTCTTCACGCAGGTTAAACACGAAGTAAGCGTCCGGCACCCGGATCAACGTCACCAGCGGGCTGCCGGCGTTCAGCAATTCGCCCACTTCGGCCGGGATCGGCCCCACTTCGCCGTCCACCGGCGCTTTCACCTGCAGATCGTCGCTCTGCGCCTGGATCTGCAGCAGGTTCTCTTCCGCCGCCCGCAGCGCCGCCGCATATTGCTGCCGCTGCTCGACGCGGTCGCCGTTGATGCCTTCATCCAGGTTGGCCTTGGCGGCCTGCACCTGCTGGAAGGCGGTGTCGCGCGACCGGCGCGAAGCGTCCAGCTCGGACTTCGAGATATAGCCCTTGCCGGCCACGCTCAGGTTACGGTTGTAGTCGTTTTGCGCATTGCGGTACTGCGCCTCGGCCTGCGCCAGGTTGGCGCGCAGGTTGCGGATGCTCTCTTCACGGGTGCCGTGCAGCGACAGCTCGAGCTGCGCTTTGGCCTCGTCGCGCGTCGCCTGCGCGGAACGCAGCTGCGCCATCAGTTCGGGGCTGTCGAGTTGGATGATCAGCTGGCCGCTTTTCACGTCGTCGCCGCGTTCAATCAGGCGTTCAACGACCCGGCCTTTCGCCTTGGATGCAACGATCACTTCGGGGGCATCCACTTCACCCTGCAGTAACAGATCCTGATTGTGCGCGCGGAACAGGATCGCCAATGCGATCGCCGCCAACATCAGCAACAGGGTAAACAGCGTCTTTTTTTTCATTATATCGGCTCCCGGAACGGTAAGCGGCGGGCGGGGATCATCATTTCCATGTTTCAAATTGCTCCAAAAAACACCATTGCACTCATGAGGATATCACAAGCACATATCTCCTCTTTTATAACTATAAATTGGATTATGCTTTTAACACTAAAAAGCATCTTTTTTCGGCCTTTTAGTATGCAGATTCCTGCAATCGCCCTTTAAGCGATCCACTCTCTGATGGACGATGTCATGACTGAACACACTGCCGTACCGCTTTCGGTACTGGATTTATCGCCAATCCCGCAAGGGGCCAAGGCGCGCGACGCTTTCCACTGTTCGCTGGATCTGGCGCAACACGCCGAACGCTGGGGCTACCAGCGCTACTGGCTGGCCGAGCACCACAATATGACCGGCATCGGCAGCGCCGCCACCTCGGTGCTGCTGGGCTATCTGGCCGCCGGCACCCAGAGCATTCGCCTCGGCTCCGGCGGCGTAATGCTGCCGAACCATGCGCCGCTGGTGATCGCTGAGCAGTTCGGCACGCTGGAATCGCTCTACCCCGGCCGCATCGATCTGGGGCTGGGCCGCGCGCCCGGCACCGATCAGCGCACCATGATGGCGCTGCGCCGCCACCTGTCCGGCGATGTGGATACCTTCCCGCGCGACGTGCAGGAACTGCAAAACTACTTCTGCGACGCGCAGCCCGGCCAGCCGGTGCAGGCGGTGCCGGGCCAGGGGCTGCATGTGCCGCTCTGGCTGCTCGGCTCCAGCCTCTACAGCGCGCAGCTGGCGGCGCAGCTCGGCCTGCCGTTCGCCTTCGCTTCGCACTTCGCTCCGGATATGCTGTTTCAGGCGCTGCAGCTGTACCGCGAGAACTTCAAACCCTCCAAACAGCTGGCGCAGCCGCACGCCATGGTGTGCGTCAACGTGATCGCCGCCGACAGCGACCGCGACGCGCGCTTCCTGTTCAGCTCGATGCAGCAGCAGTTCATCAATCTGCGCCGCGGTTCGCCCGGCCCGCTGCCGCCGCCGGTGGATAACATCCACGCGCTGTGGACCGCCGGTGAGCAATACGGCGTCGAACAGGCGCTGCGGATGTCGATCGTCGGCGATGAAAAAACGGTGCGTCACGGGCTGCAAACGCTGCTGCGTGAAACCGATGCCGACGAGATCATGGTCAACGGCCAGATCTTCGATCATCAGGCGCGGCTGCGTTCGTTCGAGATCGTCGCCGGCGTGAAGGGCGACATCGTGAAGGGCTAAAAAGCGAAAAGGCGGTGGGAACCCCACCGCCTCGGCATTAACGCTGGATCAGATAGCGGATGGTCGGCCCGTCCTGCTGGATATCCAGCACCTTGTAGCCGTGGTTGCGCGCATCGAGCGGGATGTTGTTGATCGACTGCGGGCAATCACTGATCACCTCCAGGATCTCCCCCGGCTTCAGCTGCGGCATCGCCTCCAGCGTCGCCACCGCCGGGTACGGGCAAGGCTCACCCAGCATGTCCAGCCGGTAGTCAGGCACTATCGTCGTCTCTTTCATGGCATGCTCCTCAAATTCACCACCTGCGCCTCAGGCCGGGCGCGGAAAAAGCGTTTCTCCCACCACAGCATGGCGGCGAAGGCCAGCGCAAGCAGCAGGTAAGTCACCAGCAGGCCGCCGATCGGGCCGAAGGTGTCGAGCAGGTTGATCTTGTCGTAGTCGGTCGCCAGCGCCGGCGCCAGGTCGTCCCAGTAATAGGCCAGCAGCGTAGCGCCGATGATATTGCCCAGCCCCACCCACCAGTAGTGCACCTGCCCTTCCACGGCGCGGTACATCCAACCGGTCTCGCAGCCGCCGGCCAGCACGATGCCGAAGCCAAACAGCAAACCGCCCAGCACCGCATTCGGGCCGGCCCACATGATCTTCGGCGCCACGCCGAGCTGCACATAGCTGAAGATGCCGATGGCGCTCACCGCCATGCCGATGATGATGGCTTTCGCCATGTGGGTGCGGCCGGTGATCCACAGATCGCGGAACGCCGAAGTGAAGCAGATCTGCGCGCGCTCGATCAGCAGGCCAAAGCCGATGCCGAACAGCATGGCGATGCCGAGCTTCGGCGCATCGAACAGCGTCCACAGCGACCAGGCCACCGCCAGGCCGAAGATCGCCATGCCCAACCGGAAGCGGCGGCGCGCCTGCTCAGGCTTCTGCGTCAGCGGCGCGGCGGCCTTCACCTTTTGCAATTTGACCGGAATGCGGAACATCGGCAGCAGCGTGAATTTGGCGCCGAAGTAGGAGCCGGCGGCGGTCGCCAGCGCGAAGAACCAGGCGTGCAACGAGAACTGCGGAATGCCGGTGAAGAACGCCGCCAGGTTGCAGCCCATCGCCAGGCGTGCGCCGAAGCCGGCGATGATGCCCCCCAGCAGCGCCTGCACGATGCGAATGCGGTGCTGCGGTTGACGCAGTTTGATGTTGTTGGCCCACAGCGCGGCGGCGATGCAGCCGGCGAACATGCCGATGATCATGCGCCCGTCGATGCGCTCCAGCGGCGTGCCCTGCAGGCCGATGACCTTGAAATAGCCCCACTGCTCGGGGTGCAGGCCGAACCACTGCAGCACATGGCCGCCCCAGCGGGTGAATTCGCCGGTCACCGCCCAGAAGGTGCCGGTCATGCCGAAGTAGTAGGTAGAAAGGATCCCGGCGGCGATCACCGCCGGCAGCGGCGCCCAAAAGCGCACCAGGTATTGAGATTTAAACTGCTGCCAACTCATGGCATCTCCCGTGCATATCATTCGTAAGAAAAAACCTTATGAATGATACGCCATTCAGGGGCGTTTGACGGCAACTTTCAGGCATAAAAAAACCAGCCCGCAGGCTGGTTTTTCAGAGCGCTTCACCGCGAACGGCGAATCAGCGATTACGCGTCGCCGAAACGACGACGTGGTGCCGCCGGTGCGCCGTCATCACGGCGTGGCGCCGGCTTGCCGTCACGGTTGTAGTTACCGCCACGACGCTCGCCGCCGTTGCCGCCTTCACGACGTTCGCCGAAGGAGCGACGTGGGCCGCCTTCGCGACGTTCGCCGTTGAACGGACGACCGTTGCCGCGACGCTCGCCACCGTTGCCACCGTCACGACGCTCGCGACGTTCGAACGGCTGTGCATCGCCCAGCAGCTGCATGTTCATCGGCTTGTTCAGGATGCGGGTGCGAGTGAAGTGATTCAGGATCTCGCCCGGCATGCCTTTTGGCAGCTCGATGGTGGAGTGGGAAGCGAACAGCTTGATGTTGCCGATGTAACGGCTGCTGATGTCGCCTTCGTTAGCGATAGCGCCAACGATGTGACGCACTTCTACGCCATCGTCACGACCCACTTCGATGCGGTACAGCTGCATTTCGCCAACGTCACGACGTTCGCGACGCGGACGATCGCCGTCACGGCTGTCACGACGGTCGCCACGACGATCGTCACGGTCGTTGAACTCGCGGCGCTGACGCGGCTTGAAGACCGGATCCGGCGGCAGGATCAGCGGACGTTCGCCCTGAGCCATTTTCAGCAGCGCGGCGGCCAGGGTTTCCATATCCAGCTCTTCTTCCGGCTGCAGTTTGGTCAGCAGTGCGCGGTACAGGTCCAGATCGCTGCTTTCCAGCTGCTGCTGAACTTTCGCGGCGAACTTGGCCAGACGACGCTCGCCCAGCAGTTCTGCGTTCGGCAGCTCCACTTCCGGGATGGTCAGCTTCATGGTGCGTTCGATGTTGCGCAGCAGGCGGCGTTCGCGGTTTTCCACGAACAGCAGCGCGCGGCCGGCGCGGCCCGCACGACCGGTACGGCCGATACGGTGAACGTAAGACTCGGAGTCCATCGGGATGTCGTAGTTGACAACCAGGCTGATGCGCTCAACGTCCAGGCCACGGGCCGCAACGTCGGTCGCGATCAGGATATCCAGACGACCATCTTTCAGACGCTCCAGAGTCTGCTCACGCAGCGCCTGGTTCATGTCGCCGTTCAGCGCGGCGCTGCTGTAACCGCTGCGCTCCAGCGCTTCGGCCACTTCCAGGGTCGCGTTCTTGGTACGGACGAAGATGATCGCCGCGTCAAAGTCTTCGGCTTCCAGGAAACGCACCAGCGCTTCGTTTTTACGCATGCCGTAGACCGACCAGTAGCTCTGGCTGATGTCCGGACGGGTGGTGACGCTGGATTGGATGCGCACTTCCTGCGGCTCTTTCATGAAGCGGCGGGTAATGCGACGGATCGCTTCCGGCATGGTGGCGGAGAACAGCGCGGTCTGATGTTCAGCCGGGATCTCAGCCATGATGGTTTCTACGTCTTCGATAAAGCCCATGCGCAGCATTTCGTCGGCTTCATCCAGCACCAGACCGCTCAGGTTAGAGAGGTTCAGGGTGCCGCGCTTCAGGTGATCCAGCAGGCGGCCTGGGGTGCCCACAACGATTTGCGGGCCCTGGCGCAGAGCGCGCAGCTGTACGTCGTAACGCTGGCCGCCGTACAGGGCTACCACGTTGACGCCGTTCATGTGTTTGGAGAAATCGGTCATCGCTTCAGCAACCTGAACCGCCAGTTCGCGGGTCGGCGCCAGCACCAGGATCTGAGGTGCTTTCAGGTCTGCCTGCAGGTTGTGCAGCAGCGGCAGCGAGAACGCTGCAGTTTTACCACTACCGGTCTGCGCCATGCCCAGCACGTCGCGGCCGTTCAACAGGTGAGGAATACACTCAGCCTGGATCGGAGATGGTTTTTCATAGCCCAGATCGTTCAGGGCGGAAATGATTGGAGCAGACAGCCCCAGATCGGCAAAAGAGGTTTCAAACTCAGTCGTCATGTACACGTGCCTCATTAATAATGGCAGCCAGTCTACATAACTCGTCGAGAAAATTTTCAGTCATTTTCATTGAAAAGTGTGAACCGGCTCAAATTAGATTATAAAACGAACAAAAAAGCCCTCGCCCGTTAAGGCGATAACTTTGGTTAAAAACCAATGTCCATCAGGCTGATAGGTGTTCGTCAGCTATTGCTGGTCCGATTCCGATAGGTCGTCTTGCTCTTGGCCCAAAAGCGCCAATTCCAACAATGCATAGCGGTGCTCAACGAAGTTGTGAACGTTGTTAGACACCGTCAGTTTGAACAGCGCCGAAGCGGTGTCCTTGTCCCCCAGACTCAGGTAGTGTTTACCCAAATAGAAGTCAGTTTCACTGAGATGCTCAGCGAGCGAAGTGTTATCCGTTGCATCTGCCTTGAGGCGTTCCATCAGCGTTTTTTCGCTGATCTTGCCCAGGTAGAATTCGACAATATTCCATCCCCATTGCCCTCTGTCCGCTTTGTCATAGCGCTGCTGAAGCGCTACCTCGGCCTTCTTGGGATCGATTTCTCGCTCCACCAGATACAGCCATAACGAACGGAAGGGATCGTTTGGGTCGTCTTGATAAAACGCCTGCAGATCATCCTGCGCCAACGGGAAGCGGCCGCCATAATACAGTGCGATGCCCCGGTTTAAACGCGCGTAATTGTAAGTTGGATCAAGCTCTAGTACAGAATCAAACGCTTCATAGGCAGCATCAAAATTGCCTGCCTGCGTTAAGTAAATGCCCAGGTAGTTGAAAACTTCCGGCATGTCGGGACGTATCGCCAGCGCCTGCGAGAAATCATTGCGCGCTAATGCACGTAACCCGAGGCTATCATACAGCACACCGCGCTCATATAAAAGCTGTGCGCGTTCGTCATCCGTCAGTGCCCGGCTGGCAAGAATTTGTTCCATGCGCGCCAGGATCACTTCCTGCTGCAACGTAGGCTGCAACGGGATTGCCAAAACTTCGTCTTTACGCCAATCATGGTTGCTGCATCCTGCCAGCATGAGTGCTGTCGCAACGTAACACCAGCGCAAGAAAGGCTTCATTTCCCACTCCCGAAGACAAACATTGGATGAACGTCCTGTCCTCCGTTTGCTAAAACGCGGGCATCCTACCCGCGCGATACGAACAGCCCCCAACCCCGTGGCGGGGAGCTGTAAAACTATCTATACAGTTATTCTGCTTCAGGCGCAGGTGAACCCGCTTCCGGCGCCATCGCTTCTTTGATGCTCAGACGCACGCGGCCCTGACGGTCAACTTCCAGTACCTTAACCGGCACTTCCTGACCCATCTGCAGATAGTCGGTCACTTTCTCAACGCGCTTGTCGGCGATCTGAGAAATGTGCACCAGACCTTCTTTACCACCGCCGATAGCGACGAATGCGCCGAAATCAACGATACGGGTCACTTTACCCTGGTAGATACGGCCCACTTCGATCTCTGCCGTGATCTCTTCGATGCGACGGATAGCGAATTTCGCTTTCTCACCGTCGGTCGCAGCGATTTTAACTGTACCATCATCTTCGATTTCGATGGTAGTGCCAGTCTCTTCGGTCAGCGCGCGGATAACGGAACCGCCCTTACCGATCACGTCTTTGATTTTATCCGGGTTGATGCGGATAGTATGAATACGCGGTGCGAATTCGGAGATATCGCCTCGCGGAGTGCTGATAGCCTGTTCCATTACGCCCAGGATGTGCAGACGCGCGCCCTTGGCCTGGTTCAGAGCCACCTGCATGATTTCGCGGGTGATGCCTTCGATTTTGATGTCCATCTGCAGCGCGGTGATACCGTCGCGGCTACCGGCCACTTTGAAGTCCATGTCGCCCAGGTGATCTTCGTCACCCAGAATGTCGGACAGAACCACGTAGTTGTCGGCTTCTTTCACCAGGCCCATCGCGATACCCGCAACGGCAGCCTTGATTGGCACACCGGCGTCCATCAGCGCCAGAGACGCGCCGCACACGGAAGCCATGGAAGAAGAACCGTTGGATTCGGTGATTTCAGACACCACGCGAACCGTGTACGGGAAATCTTCCGGTTTAGGCATCATAGCCAATACGCCGCGTTTCGCCAGGCGACCGTGACCGATTTCACGACGCTTAGGAGAACCGACCATGCCGGTTTCGCCTACGGAGTACGGAGGGAAGTTGTAGTGGAACAGGAAGCTGTCGGTCTTCTCGCCCATCAGCTCGTCCAGGTTCTGGGCGTCGCGCGCGGTGCCCAGGGTCGCGGTAACCAGCGCCTGAGTTTCGCCACGGGTGAACAGCGCGGAACCGTGGGTGCGCGGCAGTACGCCGGTGCGCACGTCCAGGCCACGGATCATGTCTTTTTCACGGCCGTCGATACGCGGCTCGCCACGCAGTACGCGGCTGCGCACCACGTTTTTCTCGACGGTGCCCAGGATGTCCTGGATCTCACCGGCGTCCAGCGTTTCGTCCTGCGCCAGCAGGGTTTCAACCACGCTGTCTTTGATCGCGTCAACCTGAGCGTAACGCTCTTGTTTTTCGGTGATGTGGTAAGCGTCGCCCAGGCGAGCTTCGGCCAGTTCAGCCACGCGCGCGTGCAGCGCTTCGTTGACCGCAGGCGCCTGCCAATCCCACTTCGGTTTGCCCGCTTCGGCAACCAGCGCGTTGATATTTTCGATAACCACTTGCTGCTGGTCGTGGCCGAACACCACGGCGCCCAGCATCTGATCTTCGCTCAGCACGTCCGCTTCGGATTCAACCATCAGCACCGCACCGGCAGTACCGGCAACCACCAGATCCAGACGGCTTTCTTTCAGCTCGTCGGTCGTCGGGTTCAGCACATACTGATCGTTGATGTAACCTACGCGCGCTGCGCCGATTGGGCCGTTGAACGGAATACCGGACAGGCTCAGGGCCGCGGAAGCACCGATCATCGCAACGATGTCCGGGTTCACCTGCGGGTTAACGGAAACCACGGTCGCGATCACCTGAACTTCGTTCAGGAAGCTGTCCGGGAACAGTGGGCGGATCGGGCGGTCGATCAGACGGGAAGTCAGGGTCTCGCCTTCGCTCGGACGGCCTTCGCGACGGAAGAAGCTGCCCGGGATGCGGCCGGCGGCGTAGGTACGCTCTTGGTAGTTAACGGTCAGCGGGAAGAAGCTCTGGCCCGGCTTGGCTTTTTTCTGGCCAACGACGGTAACGAATACGGCGGTGTCATCCATGCTCACCATAACGGCGGCAGTGGCCTGACGAGCCATCATACCGGTTTCGATGGTGACGGTATGCTGGCCATACTGGAATTTGCGAATGATCGGTGTCAGCAAAATTATATCCTTGATTAGCGGCGCGCAATCGCATTGACGACTCGACACGCCTGTGACTCGATTTGCCTTCTCACTACATCCTCGCGACTAATGACAATCCTTATCTCAGGCGGGAGATAAAGCCTCTCATTAGCCGCGCGAACCTCTGTAACGGAAGAACCTGTTTGGAAACATCAGTAATACATTAACCTGATTTGCTTATGCTTCCTAGAAGAAAGGGGCCAAAATAGGCCCCTTTCCACTGAAACTTGCTAGATTAGCGACGCAGACCCAGACGCTCGATCAGGCTGGTGTAACGTGCTACATCTTTACGCTTCAGGTAGTCCAGCAGCTTACGACGCTGAGAAACCATACGCAGCAGACCACGACGGCTGTGGTGATCTTTTTTGTGCTCGGAGAAGTGGCCTTGCAGATGGTTGATCTGCGCAGTCAGCAGGGCAACCTGAACTTCGGTAGAACCGCTGTCGTTAGTACCACGACCGAAATCAGCTACGATTTGAGCTTTAGCTTCAACACTTAGAGACATTGTAATACTCCAGATTATAGATAATAAAAACAGGCGCCGATCTCTAATTCAGCAACCCAATGCATAAGCTGCGCCATTCTACTCTTAGCGCAGTGCGATCGCAAGGCGACGCAGTGCCCCGCCGTCAGTCGAAATGTTCGACCACCAGGCGGCGCGGCGCCACGCGACCATCCTCGGCGATGTCGCCAACGCCGATGAATTTCCGCTCTTCACCCTCGGTGATACGCACCATGCCGGAAGCCGGCGCGCCGGCCACCTGCACCGGCTGCCCCTGCTTGACGTAGCCCGCCACCACCGGCAGCAAATTCACTTCCGGATAGTTCTCAACCGGGCTGTCCATCGGCATCAGCAGCGGATCGAGCAGCTCGCCGGGCGCGATCGCCTGTTCCTGCGCCTGCGCCAGCTTGGCGTTCAGCTGTTCCAGCGTCACCATGCGCGCGATCGGGTAAGTCGCCACCTGCAGGCGGCGCAGATAGATCACGTGCGCGCCGCAGCCCAGCAGCTCGCCGAGATCGTCGGTGATGGTGCGGATGTAGGTACCTTTCGAGCAGTGGATCTCCAGCTCCAGCTCATCCCCTTCCCAGCGGATAAACTGCAGCTCGTACACCGTGATGCTGCGCGCTTCGCGCGGCACTTCAATCCCCTGGCGCGCATACTCGTAGAGTTTCTTGCCCTGGTATTTCAGCGCCGAATACATCGACGGCACCTGCTGGATGTCACCGCGGAAGGTGTCCAGCGCCGCGTCGAGCTGCGCCTGGGTAAAGTTCACCGGGCGCTCCTGCACGATCTGACCGTCGGCGTCCGAGGTATCGGTACGCTGCCCCAGTTTGGCGATCACCCGATAACGCTTGTCGGAATCGAGCAGATATTGCGAAAACTTGGTCGCTTCGCCCAGGCAGATAGGCAGCATGCCGGTCGCCAACGGATCGAGCGCGCCGGTATGGCCCGCCCGGTTGGCGTTGTACAGGCGCTTTACTTTTTGCAGCGCATCGTTGGACGACAAACCCTGCGGCTTGTCCAGCAACAGCACGCCGTGGATATCACGGCCGCGGCGACGAGGGCGACTCATCAGTCCTCCTTGTCATCGCCTGAGGCGGAACGGCGCTCGGCGTCGTTCTTCACCACGTTGGTCACCAGGTTGGACATGCGCATGCCTTCCACCAGGGAGTTGTCGTAGGCGAAGGTCAGCTCCGGCACCACGCGCAGACGCATCGCTTTGCCCAGCAGAGTGCGGATGTAACCGGAAGCGTCCTGCAACGCTTTGATGCCGTTGGTGACCAGATCCGGATCGTGGTTCTCGGTCAGCACGTTCAGGAAGGTGACGTAAACCTTGGCGTACGCCAGGTCGCGGGACACTTCCACGCCGGAAACGGTCGCCATGCCGACGCGCGGATCTTTCACTTCACGCTGCAGAATGATCGCAATCTCTTTCTGCATCTCTTGCGCCACGCGTTGACCGCGGCTGAATTCTTTTGCCATTTTGGATTCTCCAGACAAATCGGGGGGCACAAAGGCCCCCCGTAAACAGATATAAGCAGATGTGCAATCGTTAAGCGATGGTGCGTTGGATCTCAATGATTTCGAACACTTCGATCATGTCGCCGACGCGCACGTCGTTATAGTTCTTAACGCCGATACCACATTCCATGCCGTTACGGACTTCGTTAACGTCATCTTTGAAGCGACGCAGGGATTCCAGCTCGCCTTCATAGATAACCACGTTGTCGCGCAGTACGCGGATTGGGTTGTGACGCTTGATGGTCCCTTCGGTAACCATACAGCCGGCGATAGCGCCGAACTTAGGCGATTTGAACACGTCGCGCACTTCGGCCAGGCCGATGATCTGCTGCTTGTATTCCGGCGCCAGCATGCCGCTCATCGCCTGCTTCACTTCGTCGATCAGGTTATAGATCACGGAGTAGTAACGCAGATCCAGGCTTTCCGCTTCGATCACGCGGCGCGCAGAAGCGTCGGCACGCACGTTGAAGCCCAGGATGATGGCGTTGGAAGCCGCTGCCAGCGTCGCGTCGGTTTCGGTGATACCACCTACGCCGGAGCCGACAATCTTCACCTTCACTTCGTCGGTGGAGAGTTTCAGCAGCGAGTCGCTGATCGCTTCGCAAGAACCCTGTACGTCGGATTTCAGTACGATGTTCAGCTCGGACACTTCGCCGTCGGTCATGTTGGCGAACATGTTTTCCAGCTTGGACTTCTGCTGACGCGCCAGTTTGACTTCGCGGAACTTGCCCTGACGATACAGCGCCACTTCACGCGCTTTCTTTTCGTCACGCACCACGGTCGCTTCGTCACCCGCTGCAGGCACGCTGGACAGACCCAGGATTTCCACAGGGATGGACGGACCGGCGGAGGTCACTTCACGGCCCAATTCGTCACGCATCGCACGCACGCGGCCGTATTCGAAGCCGCACAGGACGATATCGCCCTTGTTCAGCGTACCTTCCTGAACCAGCACGGTAGCCACCGGGCCACGGCCTTTATCCAGGAAGGACTCGATCACTACGCCGCTCGCCATGCCGCTGCGAACCGCTTTCAGCTCCAGAACTTCGGCCTGCAGCAGGATGGCCTGCAGCAGCTCGTCGATACCGGTACCGGCTTTCGCGGACACGTGGACGAACTGCGCTTCGCCGCCCCACTCTTCCGGCATCACGCCGTACTGGGACAGTTCCTGCTTAACGCGGTCCGGATCGGCTTCCGGTTTGTCGATTTTGTTCACCGCAACCACCAATGGCACCTGCGCCGCTTTCGCGTGCTGGATAGCTTCGATGGTTTGTGGCATCACGCCGTCGTCGGCCGCCACCACCAGAACCACGATGTCAGTCGCCTGAGCACCGCGAGCACGCATCGAGGTAAACGCGGCGTGGCCCGGGGTGTCCAGGAAGGTGATCATGCCGTTCTCGGTTTCTACGTGGTAGGCACCGATGTGCTGGGTAATGCCGCCGGCTTCGCCCGCCGCCACTTTGGTGGAGCGGATGTAGTCCAGCAGAGAGGTTTTACCGTGGTCAACGTGGCCCATGATGGTCACGACCGGCGCGCGCGGCTCGGCCGCAGCACCCGTATCACGGTCGCTCATCAGCGCTTCTTCCAGCTCGTTTTCACGACGCAGGATAACTTTGTGGCCCATCTCTTCGGCAACCAGCTGCGCGGTTTCCTGGTCGATAACCTGGTTGATGGTGGCCATGGCGCCCAGCTTCATCATCACTTTGATGACCTGAGAACCTTTTACCGCCATCTTGTTGGCCAGCTCGGCCACGGTGATGGTTTCACCGATCACCACGTCGCGGTTAACCACCTGCGCCGGCTTGTTGAAGCCCTGCTGCAGAGCGCTAGGCTTGCGTTTGCCTTTACCGCCACGGGTAACGGCGCGCGCTTCTTCGCGATCCGCTTTGGATTCGGACAGCTTGTTGCCTTTCTTCTGCTTGGTGGCTTTGCCGCCGCGGGTGCGGCTGCGACGATCGCCTTCAACTTTGGCGTCGTTTTCATCTTCCGCGGCACGGGCGTGCTGAGAGGTGGTCACGTGATAGTCGGCGCTTTCAACCGCGGCGCTTGCCGCGTCTGCCTGGGCCCACTTCTCGCCGTTCTCTTCGGCCATGCGACGGGCTTCTTCCGCCACGCGCTTGGCTTCCTCTTCAACCTTGCGGCGCACTTCCTCTTCCGCTTTGCGTTTCAGTTCAGCGGCTTCGGCTTCACGGCGTGCTTTTTCCGCCTGAGCTGGCTTGGTCATTTCGTCGGTATGTTGATTGGTCACTTTTCTTTTTCCGCTGAATTACGCTTAGCAATCTCCGCGGCCTCACGTTTGGCTTGCTCTTCGGCTGCGCGCTTCGCTTCCGCTTCGCGTTTTGCGAGCTCTTCCGCTTCGCGCCGTGCCTGCTCTTCCGCTTCACGCTGTGCCTGCTCTGCCGCTTCAGCCAACTGGGCTTCCTGCGTATCGCGATTTACATAAGTGCGTTTCTTGCGGACCTCAATTTGCACCGATTTACTTTTACCGCCGGTGCTCGGGATATTCAAGGTGCTGCGCGTTTTGCGCTGCAAAGTGAGTTTACCCGGCGCGCTGCCGTGTTCACGGTTCAGGTGCGCCAGCAATGTTTCTTTTTCTTGCTGGGTAACAGAGTCCGACTCGGACTTGTTGATCCCTGCATCAGCAAACTGCTGTACCAGGCGATCAACCGGAGTCTGAATCTCTGCTGCCAGCGATTTTACGGTTACATCTGTCGTCATGCTGTTCCTTCCTGCTACAGTTATTACGCGTTGTCGCCAAACCAACAGATATTGCGCGCAGCCATGATCAGCTCGCCGGCTTGCTCGTCGCTAAGCCCTTCAATATCAGCCAGATCGTCAACACCCTGCTCGGCAAGATCTTCCAGCGTACAAACCCCACGCGCGGCCAGTTTAAAGGCCATGCTGCGCTCAAGACCCGGCAGGTTGAGCAAATCGTCGGCCGGTTTGTTGTCGCCCAGGCTTTCTTCTTGTGCCAGGGCCAGCGTGGTCAATGCAGCTTTGGCGCGTTCGCGCAATGCTTCAACCGTATCTTCATCCAGACCGTCGATTTCCAACAGCTCTTTGATCGGCACGTAGGCCAGCTCTTCCAGCGTGGAGAAGCCTTCTTCAACCAGTACGGTGGCGAAATCTTCGTCGATATCAAGATACTTGGTGAAGGTATCAATAGCGGCATGAGCCTCGGCCTGGTGCTTGGCCTGCAGGTCGTCCGCCGTCATCACGTTCAGTTCCCAACGATCGTCGCCGCGGTGTTGTTTCAGCAGCTGGGAAGCCAAACGCACGTTTTGGCCGTTACGGCCGATCGCCTGTGCCAGGTTGCTGGCTTCAACGGCGATATCCATGGTGCAGTTATCTTCATCTACCACGATCGACGCGACGTCGGCCGGCGCCATGGCGTTGATGACGAATTGCGCTGGATTATCATCCCACAGGATGATGTCGATGCGTTCGCCGCCGAGCTCGCTCGACACGGCCTGAACGCGCGCACCGCGCATACCTACGCAGGCGCCGACCGGGTCGATGCGCTTGTCGTTGGTTTTCACTGCAATTTTCGCACGGGAGCCAGGATCGCGGGCTGCCGCTTTAATTTCAATCACTTCTTCGCCGATTTCCGGCACTTCGATGCGGAACAGTTCTTTCAGCATTTCCGGGCTGGAACGGCTGACGAACAGCTGCGCGCCGCGGGCTTCAGGACGCACGGCGTACAGTACGCCGCGAATGCGGTCGCCCGGACGGAAGTTTTCGCGCGGCAACATGTCTTCACGGCCAATCACCGCTTCGGCGTTGTTGCCCAGATCCAGCGCAATGCTGTCACGGTTCACTTTCTTCACCACGCCGGTGACGATCTCGCCTTCATGTTCACGGAAAGCGTCAACCACCATCGCGCGCTCGGCCTCGCGCACTTTCTGCACGATAACCTGCTTGGCGGTTTGGGTGGTGATACGGTCGAAGGTCACGGATTCGATCTGATCTTCGACGTAGCCGCCGAGCTCGATGCTCGGATCTTCAAACTGAGCGGCTTCCAGCGTGATTTCACGCGTTGGCTGAGTCACTTCGTCTACGGCGACCCAACGGCGGAAGGTATCGAAATCGCCGGTTCTGCGGTCAATGCTGACGCGCACGTCGATTTCCTGCTCGTATTTTTTCTTGGTTGCGGTGGCTAATGCAGTTTCCAGCGCTTCGAAAATCTTCTCGCGCGGAAGGGATTTTTCATTGGAAACTGCTTCAACAACAGCCAGAATCTCTTTGTTCATCCTAGTTGCCTCTTCCAAACTTTAAAAGTGGGGTACCAGGTTCGCTTTCTGGATGTTGCTCAGCGCGAACACTTCATCTTTCCCTTCCACAGTAACCGTGATCATCTCGCCTTCGACAGACTTGATAATACCCTGCCACTTGCGACGGTTCTGTACCGCCATGCGCAGGACCAGGCTGACTTCTTCACCGAGGTAACGCGTATAGTGCTCTGCGGTGAACATCGGGCGATCAAGGCCAGGAGAGGAGACTTCCAAGTTGTAAGCGACCGTGATTGGATCTTCGACGTCCAATACAGCGCTGACCTGGTGGCTGACATCAGCGCAATCATCAACATTGATGCCGTTGTCACTATCAATATAGATGCGGAGCGTCGATTGGCGCGCACGAATGAATTCGATGCCTACAAGCTCAAAGCCCAACGCTTCTACGGGTGCCGAAAGCATCTCTGTTAACTGTTGCTCTAATGTGGACAAGCCCACCCCCAAGACATAAAAAAAGGGCTAAATAGCCCAGTGATTCTGTTGCCAAATAACAAAAAACCCCGAAAAATCGGGGCTTTATGCAACTGGACCCTGTTTGCCGCTAGGCGGCCTCGGTACAACTTTCGAGCAAGTGTCATTTTCAAATGTTGATCGAGAAAAGCGGATTTCAATCGAAAAGTGTATTTGAAAATAAACACTTAAAGGAAAGTGGTTGCGGGGGCCGGATTTGAACCGACGACCTTCGGGTTATGAGCCCGACGAGCTACCAGGCTGCTCCACCCCGCGTCCGAAAACGTGGCAAATACTACGCCGATAATCGCAAAATTGCAAGTTATCTCTGGGATTTGGTACCGAGGATGGGACTCGAACCCACAAGCCCGTTAGGGCACTACCACCTCAAGGTAGCGTGTCTACCAATTCCACCACCTCGGTACTGATTCTTACTGCTAACGGCCGTTGTTCTTTCGAGTTCACAACCACCGTTTACAAACTTTTTGCGACTTACTGCGGGATGTCGCTGCTCGGCTTGGCAGGTGCTGCCGGCGCGGTTGTCTGCTCAGTTTTCACCGGCTGACCGAGGTTTTCCCACTCGCTGCCTTTCTTGCTTTGGTTGCTGCTGAGGTTGCCCAGAATCAGGCTGATGACGAAGAACAGCGTCGCCAATACAGCAGTCATGCGGGTCATAAAGTTACCGGAACCACTCGAACCGAACAACGTGCCTGATGCACCTGCTCCGAAAGAGGCTCCCATATCAGCGCCTTTACCTTGCTGCAACATAATCAGAGCAACCAGCCCGATTGAAATCAGCAGGAAAATTACCAGAAGAGCTTCGTACATAGTAGTACCCGTATCCTTGCGGCCTCACCGCATGCCAAATGCTTCACACTCATCAAGCAGGCGTGTTTATAAACTGCCTACTGAAGCGGGTGTGAATACTAACCAAAGCCGCCAACCCGCGCAAGGGCAATTTGCAGCCGTCGGCGCGTTTGCGGAAAAAAACGCCAACAATCGCCTGTTCGGGCTCAGCGATGCCAAGCCCGGCGGCTAACTGTCTGTTTTAACCTGCGGATTTCACCGCATCGGCGATGCGATGCGCCAGCGCGGTCACCTGCTGCTCGTCCTCACCCTCCACCATCACGCGGATCAGCGGTTCAGTGCCCGATTTGCGCAGCAGCACCCGGCCGCGACCGGCCAGCTCGGCTTCCACCTGTTCGGTGACCTTGCGCACCGCTTCGGACTCCAGCGGATTGTGATCGCCGGCGAAACGCACGTTGACCAGGATCTGCGGCAACAGCTTCATGCCGCTGCACAGGTCATGCAGGCTCATGTGGTTACGCACCATGGCAGTCAGCACCTGCAACCCGGCCACGATGCCGTCGCCGGTGGTGGTTTTGTCCAGCAAGATCACATGGCCGGAGTTTTCCGCACCGATGCGCCAGCCCAGCTCCTGCAGCTTCTCCAGCACGTAACGGTCGCCCACTTTGGCGCGAGCGAACGGAATGCCCAGCTGTTTCAGCGCCAGCTCCAGCCCCATATTGCTCATCAGGGTGCCGACCGCGCCGCCGCGCAGCTGACCCTGGCGCAGGCCTTCGCGGGCGATGATGTACAGGATCTGATCGCCGTCCACCTTATTGCCCAGGTGATCCACCATCATCACGCGGTCGCCGTCGCCGTCGAACGCCAGGCCAACGTGCGCTTTTTCCTGCAGCACGCGCTCCTGCAACTGACGCACATCGGTAGCACCGCATTTCTCGTTGATGTTCATGCCGTCCGGCTCAACGCCGATGGCGATCACCGTAGCGCCCAGCTCGCGCAGCACGCTCGGCGCGATGTGGTAAGTCGCGCCGTTGGCGCAGTCGACCACGATTTTCAGCCCTTTCAGGCTCAGCTCGCTCGGGAAGGTGCCTTTGCAGAATTCGATATAGCGACCGGCGGCGTCGATGATGCGGCTGGCTTTACCCAGTTCCGAGGACTCCACGCAGGTCAGCGGCTTTTCCATCTCGGCCTCGATCGCTTCTTCGACATTGTCCGGCAGCTTGGCGCCGTCGATCGAGAAAAACTTGATGCCGTTGTCATAGAACGGGTTATGCGAAGCGGAAATGACAATGCCCGCTTCGGCGCGGAAGGTGCGCGTCAGATAGGCTACCGCCGGCGTGGGCATCGGCCCGGTGAAAGAGGCGGACAATCCGGCGGCCGCCAGACCGGCTTCCAGAGCGGACTCCAGCATATAGCCGGAGATGCGCGTATCCTTACCGATGATGATCTTGCGGGAACCGTGACGCGCCAGCACTTTACCGGCCGCCCAGCCCAGCTTCAGCACGAAGTCCGGCGTAATGGGGCTGTCCCCGACCTTGCCACGGATGCCGTCGGTGCCAAAATATTTGCGCTCGCTCATGTCTCTACTGTCCCTTAGCTGAAAGTGTTGCCTCGACGACACGCATCGCCTCGACGGTTTCTTTAACGTCATGCACTCTGACAATCTGCGCACCCTGCATCGCCGCGATCACTGCGCAGGCCACGCTGCCGATAACCCGTTGATCCGGCGGCACGTTCAGCAGTTGTCCAATCATCGATTTGCGCGACATGCCGACCAACAGCGGCAAACCAAAACGATGAAACTCCGACAACCGAGCCAGAAGCTGATAGTTGTGCGACAAATTTTTACCGAAACCGAAGCCGGGGTCGAGCAGCAATTTCTGATTTGTTATCCCCGCCTCGTTACAGCGCCGGATATGGTGTTCGAAAAACGCCTGAACGTCGGCGATCAGATCGTCGTAGTGCGGCGCCTGCTGCATGGTGCGCGGCTGCCCCTGCATGTGCATCAGACAGACCGGCAGGCCGCTTTCCGCCGCCGCCGCCAGGGCACCCGGCTCCTGCAGCGAACGAATGTCGTTGATCAGATGGGCGCCGGCCTGCGCCGATTCGCGGATCACGCCCGCCTTCGAGGTATCGACCGAGATAAAGACCTCGAAGCGCTGCGCCAGCGCTTCCACCACCGGCACGACCCGTTCCAATTCTTCCTCTTCACTCACCTCCGCCGCCCCCGGCCTTGTCGATTCGCCGCCGATATCAATCATCGTGGCGCCGGCCGAAATCAGCGCATGCGCATGCATCAGCGCCTGGTTCAGGGTGTTGTGGCGGCCGCCGTCGGAAAACGAATCCGGTGTCACGTTGAGGATGCCCATCACCTGTGGATGGGAGAGATTGAGCGTCATGTCGCGCACGGTTAACTGCATGGTTGGTCCACCTTACTGTTGCCTGGTTCACTGCCCGCCGGGCAAAAAAAAACCCCGGCGTACCGGGGTTTGATGTTATTACACAGCCGTTGTTACTTGTCGAGCTGTTCGGACATGGTGTTGCCCGGCGTTGGGGTGCGCGGCTCATCTACCGGCGTCGGGGCTTTCGGGGTGCCGCCGTTGTCGGAGCTGTTGCCTTTGTTCGCATCGTCCCAGCCCGCCGGCGGACGCACGTCTTTGCGGTTCATCAGATCGTCGATCTGCGGCGCATCGATGGTTTCATACTTCATCAGCGCATCCTTCATCGAGTGCAGGATGTCCATGTTTTCCATCAGCAGCGAGCGAGCACGCGTGTAGTTGCGTTCGATCAGCGACTTCACTTCCTGGTCGATGATACGCGCGGTTTCATCCGACATGTGCTTCGCCTTGGCCACGGAGCGGCCCAGGAACACTTCACCCTCTTCTTCCGCATACAGCAGCGGCCCCAGCTTCTCGGAGAAGCCCCATTGGGTCACCATGTTGCGGGCGATGGAGGTCGCCACTTTGATGTCGTTCGACGCACCGGTAGAGACTTTTTCCGGCCCGTAGATGATCTCTTCCGCCAGACGGCCGCCGTACAGGGTGGAGATTTGGCTCTCCAGCTTCTGACGGCTGGCGCTGATCGCATCCCCTTCCGGCAGGAAGAAGGTCACGCCGAGCGCACGGCCACGAGGAATGATCGTCACTTTATGTACCGGATCATGTTCAGGAACCAGGCGGCCAATGATGGCGTGGCCCGCTTCGTGATACGCGGTCGACTCTTTCTGCGCTTCGGTCATTACCATGGAGCGGCGTTCCGCACCCATCATGATCTTGTCTTTGGCTTTCTCGAACTCCACCATCGACACCACGCGCTTGTTGCCGCGGGCGGCGAACAGCGCCGCTTCGTTGACCAGGTTGGCCAGATCGGCACCGGAGAAGCCCGGCGTACCGCGCGCAATGACGGAGGCGTCGATGTCGGCAGCCAACGGCACGCGGCGCATGTGCACCTTCAGGATCTGCTCACGGCCACGCACATCCGGCAGCCCGACCACGACCTGACGGTCGAAACGGCCCGGGCGCAACAGCGCGGGGTCAAGCACGTCCGGACGGTTGGTGGCCGCGATGACGATGATGCCCTCGTTGCCTTCGAAACCGTCCATCTCAACCAGCATCTGGTTCAGGGTCTGCTCGCGCTCATCGTGACCGCCACCCAGGCCGGCGCCACGCTGGCGACCGACGGCGTCGATTTCATCGATGAAGATGATGCACGGCGCGGCTTTCTTCGCTTGTTCGAACATGTCGCGCACGCGGGATGCACCCACGCCGACGAACATTTCGACGAAGTCGGAACCGGAAATTGTGAAGAACGGTACCTTCGCTTCGCCGGCGATCGCTTTCGCCAACAGCGTTTTACCGGTCCCCGGCGGGCCAACCATCAGCACGCCTTTCGGGATCTTGCCGCCCAGCTTCTGGAAACGGCTCGGTTCGCGCAGGTATTCCACCAGTTCGCTCACCTCTTCTTTCGCTTCGTCACACCCGGCGACATCGGCGAAAGTGGTCTTGATCTGGTCTTCCGTCAGCATGCGGGCCTTGCTCTTGCCGAAGGACATCGCGCCCTTGCCGCCGCCGCCCTGCATTTGCCGCATAAAGAAGATCCAGACCCCGATCAGCAACAGCATCGGGAACCAAGAGATAAAGATAGAAGCCAGCAGGCTCGGCTCTTCAGGCGGCTCGCCGACAACTTTCACATTCTTCGTTAACAACGTATCCAGCAACTTAGGATCGTTGACAGGGATGTAGGTCGTGTATTTGTTACTGTCTTTCTTGGTAACGTTAATTTCACGTCCGTTGATTCGCGCTTCGCGAACCTGGTCCTGGGTCAGTTCGGACATGAAGGTAGAGTAATCCACCCTACGGCCATTCGACTCGCTGGGCCCAAAGCTCTGGAATACAGACATCAACACTACCGCGATGACTAACCAGAGAATTAGGTTTTTCGCCATGTCACTCAAGGGATTAACCTCATCTTACAACTGTGTTAACAAACAGCGTTAGGGTACTACAGTTTGCGCCCTGTCGCTACAATGTACACTTCGCGCGAACGGGCGCGGGAAGCGTCTGGCTTACGAATCTTAACCTTCGTAAACAGGGAGCGAATTTCCCGTAGGTACTCGTCAAAGCCATCTCCCTGGAACACCTTCACCAGGAAACTTCCGCCTGGTGCGAGGACATCACGACACATATCCAGCGCCAACTCCACCAGATACATCGACCTTGGAATATCGACCGCCGGGGTGCCACTCATATTCGGGGCCATATCGGACATGACCACCTGAACCTTACTCTCGCCTACTCGTTCCAACAGTGCCTTCAGCACCAGTTCATCACGAAAATCGCCCTGAAGGAAATCGACGCCAACGATAGGATCCATTGGCAAAATATCACAGGCGATGATGCGCCCGGTACCGCCGATTTGGGTGACCACATACTGCGACCAGCCGCCCGGTGCGGCGCCCAGGTCAACCACGGTCATGCCCGGTTTGAACAGTTTGTCGCTCTGCTGTATTTCATCAAGTTTAAACCAGGCACGGGAACGCAGTCCCTTTTTCTGCGCCTGCTGTACATATTTATCGCTAAAGTGTTCTTGTAACCAGCGACTGGAGCTAGCCGAACGCTTTTTATTAGCCATCTCGTTTTCCAACTATCATAAAAAGAGTCTTATGTCAGGGTCGCTGCTCACGTAGACTCACACCGGTGAAGACCGATTTGGTGATATACATGAGATGGCGGTAGAATGTACCGTTTTCAATCCCAACTTAAGCAAAAAAGACAATGAATCTGAATAATAAACAAAAACAGCACCTGAAAGGCCTGGCGCATCCGTTAAAACCGGTGGTGATGCTGGGCAATAACGGTCTTACCGAAGGGGTGCTGGCTGAAATTGAACAGGCTCTGGAGCATCATGAGCTGATCAAGGTAAAAATCGCCGCTGAAGATCGCGAAACCAAGACCCTGATCGCCGACGCTATCGTGCGTGAAACGGGCGCCTGCAATGTGCAAGTTATCGGCAGTACGCTTATTCTTTACCGCCCGTCGAAAGAGCGCAAGATCAGTCTACCGCGTTAATAACCATCAGGTTAACGAAAAGGTGCCATGCGCCTGACCAAGATAAAAGGCCGCTTGCGGCCTTTTTCCTATCTTTACAAAACGTTGGCGCATTAATGACCAACGGTCCCGATCAGAGATACTCGACCTTCAGGATCTCGTATTCCACGTCGCCGCCTGGGGTTTTGATCACCACCACATCGTCTTGCTCTTTGCCGATCAGGCCGCGCGCCATCGGCGAGTTTACCGAAATCAGATTTTTCTTGAAATCGGCCTCATCGTCGCCAACGATGCGGTAAGTCACTTCTTCTTCGCTATCCAGATTCATCACCGATACGGTGGCGCCGAAGATCACCCGACCGGTGTTCGGCATCTTGGTGATGTCGATCACCTGAGCATTGGACAGCTTGGCTTCGATTTCCTGAATGCGGCCTTCACAGAAACCCTGCTGTTCGCGGGCGGCATGGTACTCGGCATTTTCTTTCAAGTCGCCGTGTTCACGCGCTTCAGCGATATCCGCAATGATTTTCGGGCGGCGCACGCTTTTAAGATATTCGAGCTCTTCGCGCAGTTTTTCAGCGCCAAACAAGGTCATCGGAATTTGGTTCATCGTATAAATACCTCTAAATCTTTCCTGTTCAAATAACCGTCATCCTGACGTATTCGTATGAAAACACGGTTGGCATACCGCCCCCCGCCTCCAGGCGACAAACAAAAGAAACCTGACTCGGAACGGAGCCCAAGCCAAGATCGGTTTTGCATTTTGATACGCATTTTAGCCTAGAGTTCCTTGAGGGTCATCGTTTACTTTTTCCCTGATTGCACCGTAGTATGACGGCACGTTATCCAGCTGTTATCCCGAGATTATGCGTTTTTCACGAATTGTCAGTGCATTGGCTTGCGCATTTGTTCTGAATGCGAATGCGGCCCCGGTTGAAGAGTACACACAATATCTGCCTGATGGGGCCAACCTTGCCCTGGTCGTTCAGAAGATCGGCGCCGGCTCGCCGACGATCGATTACCACTCTCAGCAAATGGCGCTGCCGGCCAGTACCCAAAAAGTGCTGACGGCGCTGGCGGCATTGCTGCAACTCGGGCCCGATTACCGTTTCACCACCACGCTGGAGAGCCAGGGCGATATCCGCGACGGCGTGCTGCGCGGCAACCTGATCGCTCGCTTCAGCGGCGATCCGACCTTCAAACGCCAGAGCCTGCGCAATATGGTGGCCGTCCTGAAAAAGCAGGGCGTGCGCCAAATCAGCGGCGACGTGCTGGTCGATACCTCAGTCTTCGCCAGCCATGACAAAGCGCCCGGTTGGCCGTGGAACGATCTGACGCAGTGCTTCAGCGCGCCGCCGGCCGCCGCCATCGTCGATCGCAACTGTTTCTCGGTCTCGCTGTACAGCGCGCCGAATCCGGGCGACATGGCGTTTATCCGCGTCGCCTCCTATTATCCGGTTAATATGTTTAGCCAGGTGCGCACCCTGGCGCGCGGCTCCGCAGACGCGCAGTACTGCGAGCTGGACGTGGTGCCGGGCGAGCTGAACCGCTTTACCCTGACCGGCTGCCTGACGCAGCGCAGCGAACCGTTGCCGCTGGCCTTCGCCATCCAGGACGGCGCCAGCTATGCGGGCGCCATCTTGAAAGACGAGCTGACGCAGGCCGGCATCCAGATCGACGGGCATTTGAAACGCCAGACGCGTCCCGGCATTACCGGCACGGTGATCGCGCAAACCCAGTCGGCACCGCTGCACGATCTGTTGAAGATCATGCTGAAGAAGTCGGACAACATGATTGCCGATACCGTCTTCCGCACCATCGGCCATGAGCGCTTCGGCGTGCCGGGCACCTGGCGAGCGGGCTCCGATGCGGTGCGCCAGGTACTGCGCCAAAAGGCCGGCATCGATCTGGGCAATACCATCATCGCCGACGGTTCCGGCCTGTCGCGCCACAACCTGCTGGCCCCGGCGACCATGATGCAGGCACTGCAGTACATCGCGCAGCACGACAACGAGCTGAACTTTATCTCGATGCTGCCGCTGTCCGGCTATGACGGCACCCTGCGCTACCGCGGCGGCCTGCATGAAGCCGGCGTCGACGGCAAGGTGTCGGCCAAGACCGGCGCGCTGCAGGGCGTCTACAACCTGGCAGGCTTCATCACGACCGCCAGCGGCCAGCGCATGGCCTTCGTGCAGTATCTCTCCGGCTACGCCGTGCCGCCGGAAGATCAGAAACAGCGCCGCGCGCCGCTGGTGCGCTTCGAAAGCCGCCTGTATCGGGATATTTACCAAAACAACTGAGGGTCGTCATGAAGCTGCTGGTCGTTGAAGATGATGAACTGCTGCAACAGGGGCTGGCGTTGGCGCTGACCGGCGAGGGTTACGTCTGCGACTGCGCCGCCACGGCGGCGGAGGCCAACAGCCTGCTCATCACCAGCCAATACAGCATGGTGATCCTGGATCTCGGCCTGCCGGACATGGACGGCGCGGCGCTGCTGCGGCAGTGGCGCCGCCAGCAGATCGATCTGCCGGTGCTGATCCTGACCGCCCGCGACGCCCTGGAAGATCGCGTCGACGGGCTGGACGCCGGCGCCGACGACTACCTGGTCAAACCCTTCGCGCTGGTTGAGCTGCAGGCGCGCGTGCGCGCTCTCCTGCGGCGCTACCAGGGCCACAGCGACAATCTGATGCAGGTGGATGACCTGCAGTTGAATCTCTCCAGCCAGCAGGTCTATCTGCAACAGCAGCCGGTGGAGGTCACGCCGAAAGAGTTCGCCATTCTGGCGCGCCTGATCATGCGTGCCGGGCAGACGGTCAACCGCGAACTCCTGCAGCAGGATCTCTACACCTGGCAAGACGATTTAGGTTCCAACACCCTGGAAGTGCATATTCACAACCTGCGCCGCAAACTGGGCAAGGATCGCATTCGCACCGTGCGCGGCATCGGCTACCGCCTGGAACCCTCGTCATGATCAGCATGCGCCGCCGCCTGCTGCTGATGCTGGCGCTGATCCTGCTGGTCACGCAACTCATCAGCGCCTTCTGGCTGTGGCACGAAAGCCAGGAGCAGATCAGCTTCCTGGTGGACGAAACCCTGTCCGCCAAAGTGCGTACCGAACGCGTCGATACCGAGATCGCCGAGGCCATCGCATCGCTGTTGGCCCCTTCGCTGATCATGATGATCGTCACCCTGTTGGCGTCATTCTGGGCTATCAGCTGGATCATCCGCCCACTCAACCAACTGCAACAGCGGCTGGAAAAGCGCTCTGCCGATAACCTGACGCCGCTGCCGATCACCAGCGATAGCCAGGAAATGGTGGCCGTCACCAATGCGCTCAATCAGCTGTTCTCACGGTTGGACAACACCATTCAACAGGAACGCCTGTTCACCGCCGACGCCGCCCACGAACTGCGCACGCCGCTGGCCGGCATCCGCCTGCATCTGGAATTGATGGAAAAACAAGGCGTCAAGGGCAGCCAGGCGCTGATCGCCCGCATCGATCAGCTGATGCATACCGTCGAGCAGTTGCTGATGCTGTCGCGCGCCGGGCAAGACTTCGCCAGCGGCCATTATCAGCATTTCGATTGGGTGGCCGATGTGATCCAGCCGCTGCGCGAAGAGCTCGACGAAATGGCCGCCCAACGCGGGCAGACGCTGGGCTGGCAATTGCCGGCTGCTGCCACAGTGAACGGCGATCCGGTGCTGCTGCGGCTTCTGCTGCGCAACCTGGTCGAAAACGCTCACCGTTACGGCCCGGAAGGCGGCGCGATACAGGTGCGGTTAACGCCGCAAGACAACGGCTATCTGCTGCAGGTCATCGACGATGGCCCGGGAATCAAGGAAGAAATGGTCGGGGAGCTGACGCAGGCGTTTCGCCGCATGGATCAACGCTACGGCGGCAGCGGACTGGGCCTGAATATCGTGATCCGCATCGCGCAACTGCACCAGGGGCGTTTGACGCTGGAAAACCGCCGCGATGCGCGCGGCCTGAATGCCCAGTGCTGGCTGCCGGAAAAGGCGCTCAAATAATAAGGGCCCAGCGTTGCTGAGCCCTTTATCACCGAATTACTTCTGGTAAATGATTTCGACGCCTTCGTCGTCGTCTTCGTCCCAGTCGTCATCCCAGTCATCTTCCGCTTCGGCTTCCACTTCCGCGATTTGCTCGCGGTGGTAGTCATCCCACATGAATTCGACTTTTTCCGGTGCGCTTTCTTCGATCGCCATCGCTTTCGGCTGGGTGTTGATGAAGTTCATCACGTCCCAGCACAGCGCGTTGACGCCTTCGCGGTTGGCGGCAGAGATCATGTAGTACTTCCCTTCCCAGCCCATGCCTTCCACAATCGCCTTGGCGCGTTCGGCGGCTTCTTCCTCACCAATCACATCAATTTTGTTGAACACCAGCCAGCGCGGCTTCTGCGCCAGATTTTCGCTGTATTGGTTCAACTCGTTAATGATGACTTTGGCGTTTTCCACCGGATCGGATTCGTCGATCGGCGCGATGTCCACCAGGTGCAGCAGCACGCGGCAACGCTCCAGGTGTTTCAGGAAACGAATACCCAGGCCGGCGCCTTCGGAGGCGCCCTCGATCAGCCCCGGAATGTCGGCGACCACAAAGCTCTGCTCGTGATCCATGCGCACCACGCCCAGGCTCGGCACCAGCGTGGTAAACGGATAATCGGCCACCTTCGGCTTGGCGGCGGACACCGCGCGGATGAAGGTCGATTTGCCGGCGTTCGGCAGCCCCAGCATGCCCACATCGGCCAGCAGCAACAGCTCCAGCAACAGGTCACGCGCTTCGCCGGCGGTACCCAGCGTCTTCTGACGCGGCGCGCGGTTGACCGAAGATTTGAAACGGGTGTTGCCCAGACCGTGCCAGCCGCCTTTGGCGACCATCAGCTTCTGCTCGTGGCGGGTCATGTCGCCGAGGATCTCGCCGGTGCCCTGATCCTTCACGCGCGTGCCGACCGGCACCTTGATGATGACGTCTTTACCGCGTTTGCCGGTACAGTCGCGGCTCTGACCATTCTGGCCGCGTTCGGCGCGGAAAGACTTCTCAAAGCGGTAGTCGATCAGGGTGTTAAGGTTCTCGTCCGCCAGCAGGTAGACGTCGCCGCCGTCGCCGCCGTCACCGCCGTCAGGCCCACCGTTCGGGATATATTTTTCGCGGCGGAAGCTGACGCACCCGTTGCCGCCGTCGCCTGCAACGACCAGAATCGCTGCTTCATCTACAAACTTCATTTACCGTCTCCGTAAATCATTCACCGGGCTGCTTCAAAGGAGCAACCAGGGGGGGGTCTGCCCGTCGCGGCCACCACCGGTGACCAATTGCGGAAAACATGGCGCCCGCCACAACCACAAACGCACCGACATAGCCGACGATGTTCAGCGTCGGCATGGCGAATGCCTGGGGCCAAGCCAGCGCCAATAAATCTGAAAACAGCAGGGTAAACAGCGGGGTCAGCGTAACCAACGCGCTCACCTGCGCCGCCTGCCAGCGCGCCATCGCTTCTGCCAGCGCGCCATAGCCGATCAGCGTGTTGGCGCCGCAAAACAGCAGGCACGCCAATTGCCAGCCGCTAAGCTGGAAAATCACCTCGGGTTTGGCCAGAGGGAACAACGCAATCGCACATAAAGTGTACAACATAACCAGGATCTGCGGCGAAGCCAGCCGGCGCAGCAACACCTTCTGCGCCACGCCATAGCTCACCCAGACCATCGCCGCACACACGCCCAGCATGACGCCCAGCGTGTAGTCCGTCAGCCGGGTGAAGATCTCTATCAGACTGACGTTGAAAAACAGCATCAGCCCGCAAATCAGCATCAGGGCGCCAATGACCTGGGTGATGCGCATGCGCTCTTTTAAAATCAGCACGCTGGCGAACATCATACCGACTGGCGACAGCTGGCCAATCACCTGCGACGCCGTCGGGCTCAGGTATTGCAGCGAGGAGCTGAAGAACACAAAGTTGCCCAGCAGCCCCGCCGTCGCGATCGCCAACAGCAGCAGCCAACGCGGCTGGCGGAACATCGTCAGCGGCGGCAGCTTGCCGCGCACCGCAAGGATCAGGCCCAAACCGATGGCGGCCATGGTAAAGCGATACCAGACAACGGTAAACGGCTCCATCACCACCAACACTTCTTTCATCGCGATCGGCAACGCGCCCCAGCAAACCGCCGTGGTTAACGCCAAAGAAATACCAACGCCGACCTGCTGCTTCGTATCCATATCACCTTCGCCAACGCTGACGGGCCTGCCCTCAGGCAACCCATAAATGTAAAAAGCCCCGCAACGAATTGCGGGGCTTACATCTATTTCGTAAGGCTCGAAAAATTATTCAGCTTCGATGCTGATGAATTTACGATTGCTCGGGCCTTTAACTTCGAATTTGACTTTACCGTCTTTCAAAGCAAACAGAGTGTGGTCTTTGCCGCAACCCACGTTGGTACCAGCGTGGAATTTGGTGCCGCGCTGACGAACGATGATGCTGCCTGCCAGTACTGCTTCGCCGCCAAAGCGTTTTACGCCCAGACGTTTAGCTTCTGAATCGCGACCGTTACGAGTCGAGCCGCCAGCCTTTTTGTGTGCCATTAATCCGCTCTCCTAACTTAAGCGCTGATGCCGGTGATTTTAACGTCAGTGAACCACTGACGGTGGCCCTGCTGCTTACGGTGGTGTTTACGACGACGAAACTTAACGATTTTAATTTTCTCGCCACGACCGTGAGCAACGACTTCAGCTTTGATCTTGCCGCCATCGACGAAAGGAACGCCGATTTTGATATCTTCGCCATTAGCGATCATCAGAATCTGGTCAAACTCAACCGCTTCACCAGTTGCGATGTCCAGCTTTTCCAAGCGAACGGTCTGACCTTCGCTTACTCGGTGTTGTTTACCACCACTTTGGAAAACCGCGTACATATAAAACTCCGCTTTCCGCGTGCCCGACTGTGTTAGTTCAGAGCGCGCTATAAATATTCACAATAGGGCGCGAATTCTACGCAAAAAAGCGGCGCATGACAAGAGCAGAATAAGACCAGAAGGAGAAAAAAGAAGAAAAAAGCGCAGTTTCTTTCGTGGCGTTTATCTGAACCGTTTTTCAAGTACAATCATAGGGACAGTTACCGCCATGTACCGATGTGAGCAGCGATCTCAACGCGGTGAAGAGAAACACAGCTGAAAAAAACACAATGAACCTAGAGCAAATTACCGAGTTAACCGCGCAAGATATGGCGGCCGTGAACGCAACAATTCTCGAACAGCTGAATTCCGATGTCACGCTCATCAATCAGCTTGGCTATTACATTATCAGCGGTGGCGGTAAGCGCATCCGGCCGATGATCGCCGTCCTGGCGGCGCGGGCGTTGGGCTACGAAGGCAACAAGCACGTCACCGTAGCCGCCCTGATCGAATTCATTCATACCGCCACGTTGTTGCATGACGACGTCGTCGACGAATCGGACATGCGCCGCGGCAAAGCCACCGCCAACGCGGCGTTCGGCAACGCCGCCAGCGTGCTGGTCGGCGACTTTATCTATACCCGCGCCTTTCAGATGATGACCAGCCTGGAATCCCTGCGCGTGCTGGCGCTGATGTCGGAGGCCGTCAACGTCATCGCCGAAGGTGAAGTGCTGCAGTTGATGAACGTGCACGATCCCGACATCAGCGAAGAAAGTTATATGCGGGTGATCTACAGCAAAACCGCCCGTCTGTTTGAAGCGGCGGCGCAATCGTCGGCGATCCTGTCCGGCGCCAGCGCTGAGCAAGAACAGGCGCTGCAAGATTATGGCCGCTACCTCGGCACCGCTTTCCAGCTGATCGACGATCTGCTCGACTACAGCGCCGACGGCAGCACGCTGGGCAAAAACACCGGCGACGATCTGAACGAAGGGAAACCGACCCTGCCGCTGCTGCACGCGATGCACAACGGCGACGACGCCCAGCGTGACATGATCCGCGGCGCAATTGAGCAAGGCAACGGCCGCCACCTGCTGGAGCCGGTGCTGCAGGCGATGCAGCAATGCGGTTCGCTGGAATACACCCGCAAACGCGCCGAGGAAGAAGCCGACAAGGCGATCGCCGCGCTGCAGGTCTTGCCGGCATCAGAGCACCGTACAGCGCTGGAGGGCCTGGCCCATTTGGCGGTACAACGCGATTTTTAAGAAATTTTAATTTCGCAATACATTCATCAGGCCCGCCCACGCGGGCCTGCCTAGGTATTGCTCTCTTCGTCGATACGCGCCAGCAGGCCGCCAATCCCTTCCCGCATCAGGAAAGCCACCATTTTCTCGCGCTCGCTCTCCGTCAAATGGTAGTAATACTCGATCCAGACCGCCAACGGATCCTGGCGTTCTACGTCATATGTCGCCCCGTCTTCTTTCAGCGCCAGCAGGTTACGCACGCCTGGAGGCAGGCTGTCGATATGGTACTCCAACGCTTTTCCCTGCACGCCTTTACGCCTGCGGCTGATCCAGCCTTCGCGTCGGGCCATCAGATTGATTCCCTGTGGTGAGGAAGGTAATCCTGCGATGCCTGTCAGTTCCTTGGCGGCAAACCACTCGTTTTTCATAGCCATCATCTCTGGGCAATAGTGGGCAATGTCGGTTTTTGGAAATTACTTGGGTATTTTTTAGGAAATTTAATGGTATTCTTGTTTCCGAATAAGCGTTTCACGTTGTTCAAACGCTTAACCATGACCCGTTAGTTATACCACTAACGCAACTTTGGCTAATCAGAAAAGGAATGTAAACATGAATTCAAGGAACCCAGATTGGCATCCGGCAGATATCATCGCGGCGCTACGCAAGCAGGGCACCACGCTGGCGGCAGTGTCGCGCAAGGCCGGATTAAGCTCATCGACGCTGGCCAATGCGCTGTCGCGCCCGTGGCCAAAGGGGGAATGGCTGATCGCCGAAGCGATAGGCATCCACCCTTCGGAGATCTGGCCAAGCCGCTATTACGATCCGCACAGCGATTGCCTGCTGGATCGCAAAGCACGCATCAAATCGTGAACGCGGAGCAAAAAAAACCGCCGGAACAGCGTCCGGCGGCGTTTATCGGCTGACTATCGGTGTCGATCAGTTATTGATGAACTTCTCGCCCAGTTCGATATCTTTATGCAGCACGTCCAGCATCTCGTTCAGTGCTTTCTGCTCGAAGGCGCTCAGGGTGCCGATATCTTTGCGTTCTTCAACGCCGTTCTTGCCCAGCACCAGCGGCTGCGCGAAGAAGCGAGCGTATTTGCCGTCGCCTTCAACGTAAGCGCATTCCACAACGCCTTTCTCGCCCTGCAGCGCACGCACCAGAGACAGACCGAAACGGGCGGCCGCCTGGCCCATGGACAGCGTTGCAGACCCGCCGCCGGCTTTGGCTTCCACCACTTCAGTGCCGGCGTTCTGAATACGTTTGGTCAGATCCGCCACTTCCTGATCGGTGAAGCTCACGCCAGGGATCTGCGACAGCAGAGGCAGGATGGTCACGCCAGAGTGGCCGCCGATCACCGGCACGTTCAGTTCTTCAGGCTGCTTGCCTTTCAGCTCGGCCACGAAGGTATTGGAACGGATGATATCCAGCGAAGTCACGCCGAACAGTTTGTTCTTGTCGTAAACGCCGGCTTTTTTCAGCACTTCCGCCGCGATGGCGACCGTGGTGTTAACCGGGTTGGTGATGATGCCGATGCAGGCTTTCGGGCAGGTTTTCGCCACTTGCTCAATCAGGTTACGCACGATGCCGGCGTTAACGTTGAACAGGTCAGAGCGATCCATGCCTGGCTTACGGGCCACGCCGGCGGAAATCAGCACCACGTCCGCACCGTGCAGAGCCGGAGTCGCGTCTTCGCCGCTGAAGCCTTTGATTTTAACTGCGGTTGGGATGTGGCTTAAGTCGACGGCAACGCCTGGGGTAACAGGGGCAATGTCGTAGAGAGAGAGTTCAGAACCTGAAGGAAGCTGGGTTTTGAGTAGAAGGGCGAGGGCCTGGCCGATACCGCCAGCAGCACCGAGAACTGCAACTTTCATCCTATACTCCTTTATTATCTTAAATATATAAAGCGCCGTGAATGTGTTGGTTACGGACCTTACGTTATTACACCTTTCAAAACAATAAATTAGCCAATTCTTGCCTGCAGGTATAATAAAACGGCCGCTGTCGCGCCCATTTTAGATTAAATCGCTTACGCATGAAGGGCATAGCGCACACTAATCAAAAATAGTGCGAGGTTATTCACGAGCAAGTTAACCGGCCGTTACATTACACCCTTACGCAACATCAGAACAACATCATTTTAATAACATTTTATTTACCACCGCAGGCCGATTTTCCGTCGTCAAAAGGGCATATTCATCGCGGCCGGATTTTGTTAAAATGCCGCCCTTTCCTCGCCGTCCGGTCATTTTTATTTTCTTTGGGGCGGCCTTTGTTGCATAAAAATTCATCTATATGCATAATCATGACTTCCACTATCAACATTCCACGGTGCAAAATGCGTAATCCCGCAAAACAGGAAGATCTGATCAAGACGTTCAAAGCGTTATTGAAAGAAGAAAAATTCAGTTCTCAAGGCGAGATCGTTTTGGCGCTGCAAGAAGAAGGCTTCGAAAACATTAACCAATCCAAAGTATCGCGCATGCTGACCAAGTTCGGCGCGGTACGTACGCGCAATGCCAAAATGGAAATGGTGTATTGCCTTCCTGCCGAACTCGGCGTGCCGACCACCACCAGCCCATTGAAGAATCTGGTGCTCGACGTCGACCATAACGATGCCGTCGTGGTGATCCACACCAGCCCGGGCGCCGCACAGCTGATCGCCCGCCTGCTCGACTCACTGGGTAAATCCCAGGGTATCCTCGGCACAATTGCCGGCGACGACACGATTTTCGTCACCCCGTCCAACGGCTTTACCGCTCAGAAGCTGCATGAAGCGATCCTGGGCGTGTTCGAACAAGAGCTGTGAAACCTGGCGCTAACAAAGTGCGGCTGTAAACCGCATTTTGTTAGCGCTTCTTTAACCCTCGCGTTACCTTCCCAGCCTTCAACCGCGTTTAACACTGCTTTTTTATCCCGCAACAACACATTTCCATGACATCTCCATGTAACCAGCAGTACCCACTGTGATCTTCCGCACTTTTGGTCAAAATCACTTACCTTATTGAAATTACATAAATTTAACATCAAAAGATCGTTTTATGAGCGTTTTTTATTCCTTACGGTTATAAAAAATAAGGATCATGAGGTTAAAGTTTCACTAGCAACTGTTAGCGAACTATTAATTTTTCGCGTTACTAGCTGTATACTCATTTTCGTGAACTGAATCACAGTTCGTTGGAACTGATAAAAGAATACGATGAGGTGAGATGATGAAAATTAAAGCTACCGTTGCAACCCTGAGCGTTCTGTCCATGCTTTCCTTTGGTGCATTCGCAGCACAATCTGTTGATGCAACCCAGGCCGCAAAACTGCAGCCCGCCGGTGTGATCACCGTGAGCGGCGTCGCCGCTGCGCCTTCCGACATTCGCCAGGCACTGTCCGACAAAGCCGACGCCAAAGGGGCGACCGCTTACCGCGTGATCGAAGCGCGCAACGACGGCAACTTCCACGCGACCGCTGAAATCTACAAATAAGTAACGGCATTACCCGGCAACGGGCAATACATCTCTGGAATCAAACGCTGTCATAACGGCCTTCAAGAATAAAAATCGCTGCCAAGCCCTTCCAGGCTGTTATGACCAAGGATCGCTATCATGAACATGAAAACTACTGTTGCTGCACTCGGTTTGCTGTCCGTCATCTCCTTCGGTGCGTCTGCCGCCCAGTTGGTGACTAACGATCAGACCGCCAATCTGCAATCTATCGGCACCATTACCGTCAGCGGCATCGACGGCGCGCCGACCGACATTCGCCAGGCGTTGTCGGAGAAAGCCGACGCGAAAGGCGCGACCGCCTACCGCGTGATCGAAGCCCGTAACGAAGGCAACTACCACGCCACCGCCGAGATTTACAAATAACAACTCTGGGAACGGCTTTGCAGAGCTGATTACCCTCGTCACTGCCACTGCCGAGTTCTGACGCAAACGCCGATTTCCCAGAGACCCTCTCGTCGTCCTATCCGACGAACCCCGTTGCCCTCGCTCGCGAGGGCTTTTTTATGGGCGTAAAAAAGGCCGCGAATGCGGCCCTTAGGTTGGCTTATGCGGCTAAGCGATCAGTAGGTCACCTTCGGTTCCTGCTTTTTCGCCAGCGCGTCCAACAGGCGATCGTGAATGCCGCCGAAACCGCCGTTGCTCATCACCAGAATGTGGTCGCCCGGCTGTGCGGTTTTCACCACCATCTCCACCAGCGTGTCGAGATCCGCGCTCCAATGCGCCGGCTGCACGCAGGCATCCGCCACTTCCGCGACCTGCCACGGAATGTGGTGCGGCTGGAACAGGAACACTTCGTCGGCACGGCCGAGCGAAGGCGCCAGATCGTTTTTGCTGATGCCCATTTTCATGGTGTTGGATCGCGGTTCCAGCACCGCCAGAATGCGCGCCGTACCGCCGACCTTGCCGCGCAGCGCGGCCAGAGTGGCCAGGATCGCCGTCGGGTGGTGCGCGAAATCGTCGTAAACCGTGACGCCGTTGGCTTCGCCACGCAGCTCCAGACGGCGGCGGGCGTTGATGAAATCGCCCAACGCGCGGCAGGCGTCCGCCGGCTGCACGCCGACGTGACGGGTCGCGGCGATAGCCATCAGGCCGTTATGCATGTTGTGCTCGCCCACCAGCGCCCACTTCACTTCGCCGACCTGCTCACCGTCGAGGAACACCGCGTAATGGCTGGCGTCCGGCGTCAGCTTCTGCGCGCGCCAGGCGCCCTCTTCGCCCACCAGCTCCTGCTCGCTCCAGCAGCCCATCGCCATCACCTGCTTCAGGTGGCTGTCGTTGTCCGGCAGGATGATCTTGCCTTTGCCCGGCACCAGACGCACCAGGTGGTGGAATTGTTTCTGAATGGCTTTCAGATCGTCGAAGATATCGGCGTGGTCGAACTCCAGGTTGTTCATGATCAGCGTGCGCGGGCTGTAGTGCACGAACTTGGAGCGCTTGTCGAAGAACGCGCAGTCATACTCGTCGGCCTCGATCACGAAGAACGGGCTGCCGCCGAGGCGAGCCGAGACGTCGAAGTTGCCCGGCACGCCGCCGATGACGAAGCCCGGCTGGTAGCCGCAGGCTTCGAGGATCCAGGTCGCCATGCCGGCGGTGGTGGTTTTGCCGTGGGTGCCGGCGACCGCCAGTACCCAGCGATCGCGCAACACGGCGTCGTGCAGCCACTGCGGGCCGGAAACGTAAGGGATACCGCGCTCCAGCACCGCCTCCACGCACGGGTTGCCGCGCGTCATGGCGTTGCCGATGATCACCAGATCCGGCGCCGGATCCAGCTGGGCGGGATCATAACCCTGAATCAGATCGATCCCCTGGTTCTCCAGCAGCGTGCTCATCGGCGGATAGACGTTGGCGTCCGAACCGGTGACGTCATGCCCCAGTGAGCGCGCCAGCATCGCCAGCCCGCCCATAAAGGTGCCACAGATCCCAAGAATGTGAATGCGCATAGGTTTCTCATGTGAGTGCATCGAATGTCGGCATATTCTAACGCTCAGAATCGTCCAGAAGAAATGGATTTGCCTATGAATGGCGCGCATCTTTGGGCTACACTGCACGCGAAAACGTTGGCGGTTTGTTAACAGGCCGCTATCCATCCGTAGATTCAGGGATTGTGTCATGAAAACGTTAGGCGAATTTATCGTCGAGAAACAGCACGACTTCTCTCACGCCACCGGCGAGCTGACCGCGTTACTTTCTGCAATTAAACTGGGCGCCAAAATCATCCACCGCGACATCAACAAGGCCGGCCTGGTTGATATTCTGGGGACCAGCGGGGTGTCCAACGTACAGGGCGAAGTTCAGATGAAACTGGACCTGTACGCGAACGAAAAACTGAAAGCGGCGTTGAAAGCGCGTGGTGAAGTTGCGGGTATCGCTTCCGAAGAAGAAGATGAAATCGTGATATTCGACGGCGAGCGAGCTGAAAATGCCAAGTATGTCGTATTGATGGATCCGTTGGACGGTTCGTCCAACATCGATGTCAACGTCTCGGTCGGTACGATTTTCTCTATCTATCGTCGCATCACGCCGGTCGGCACGCCGGTGACCGAAGAAGACTTCCTGCAGCCGGGCAGCGCCCAGGTCGCAGCGGGTTACGTGGTTTACGGCTCGTCCACCATGCTGGTGTACACCACCGGTTACGGCGTCCACGCCTTCACGTACGATCCGTCTCTGGGCGTGTTCTGTCTCTCTCACGAGAAAGTGCGCTTCCCGGCGAGCGGCAACATGTATTCCATCAACGAAGGCAACTACATCAAGTTCCCTCTCGGCGTGAAGAAATACATCAAGTACTGCCAGGAGCAGGACGAAGCGACGCAGCGCCCTTATACCTCGCGCTACATCGGTTCTCTGGTGGCGGATTTCCACCGCAACCTGCTGAAAGGCGGCATCTACATCTACCCAAGCACCGCCAGCCACCCGCAAGGCAAGCTGCGCCTGCTGTACGAATGCAACCCGATGGCGTTCCTGGCCGAACAGGCCGGCGGTAAGGCCAGCGACGGCAAAAATCGCATTCTGGACATCACGCCGGTGAAACTGCACCAGCGCGCGCCATTCTTCGTCGGCACTAAGTCGATGGTAGAAGACGCAGAACGCTTCATCGCCGAAAACCCGGACGAGTAACGCGTTACTGGCAAGGGTTCGGCGCCGCGCCGAACCCTTATCGCCTTACAGCTTGAACGCCGCCATGCTCTGCGCCAGCAGCTGAGCCTGATCTTCCAGCGAGCGCGTCGCCGCCGCCGACTCTTCCACCAGCGCCGCATTCTGCTGCGCCACCTGATCCATCTGCGCCACCGCCAGGTTCACCTGTTCGATACCGCTGCTTTGTTCGCGCGTCGCCGCCGAGATCTCACGCATCAACGCCGTCACCCGGCCCACTTCACCGGTGATACCGCTCATGGTCTGCGCCGCCGACTCCACCATCTGCTCGCCTTCCTGCACCCGGTTCTGCGACGCTTCGATCAACCCTTTGATCTCTTTCGCCGACTGGGCGCTACGCTGCGCCAAATTGCGTACTTCGCCGGCCACCACCGCGAAACCGCGGCCCTGTTCACCGGCGCGCGCCGCTTCCACCGCCGCGTTCAGCGCCAGGATATTGGTCTGGAAGGCGATGCCGTCCATCACGCTGATGATATCGGCGATGCGGCGTGAACTGTCGGTGATCGCCTGCATCTTGCTCATGACCTGACTGACCACGTCGCTGCCCTGGTTGGCGATATCGGACACACTCAGCGCCAGCTGATTGGCCTGCTCGCAGTTCTCGGCGTTCATTTTCACCGTCGAGGTCAGCTGTTCCATGCTGGCGGCAGTCTCTTCCAGCGAAGCGGCCGATTCTTCGGTGCGCTGCGCCAGATGCAGGTTACCGGCCGCCAGTTCGCGTGAACCGGTGTCGATCTGGCTGCTGGCGTCACGCACTTTGCTGACCGAATTGGCCAGCGCCCGCTGCATGCGCTGCATCGCCCGCACCAGGCGGCCCATTTCGGTATCGCCCTCGCCGCGGATCTCATGGGTCAGATCGCCGCCGGCGATGTATTCCAGCTGCGCGATGGACTCATCCAGCGGACGCAAAATGATCACCCGCAACGCAAACCAGGCCAGCACCGCCAGCAGCACGCTGAGCAGGCCCGCCACCACGATCAGCGAGATCTTGGTGCTGGCGTTGCTTTCCGCGTCATACACCTGCTTCTCGCCGAGCTTCATGGCGAAGCTGCGGAAATCGCTGAGATCCTTTTCAAACGCGATGCTCAACGCAGAGATACGGGTCTCCTGAATATGGTAGTACTCATCGATCTTGCCGGCCTTGATGGCGGCGGCCATCGGCTTCACGCCCTGCTCCAGATAGGCGCGATAGCTGTTTTGCAGGCGGTTGGAGAGTTCGCGGCCGCGCTCGGTCACGGTGCCGACGCCGACAAAGCGCGCCATTTCCTTGTTCGACTGCTCGAGGTAGCCGTAGATGCGGCCGACGGTGGCGTCGGAGACATCAGTTTGGCCGATCTCCCGTTGGCGCACCGCCAGCGAAGCGGCGGTTCGGGCGCGCAGCGTCAGGTTGGAGCTGTTGGCCAGCGAGCCCAGCTCTTCGCCGAGGATCTGGTTCAAGGTATGGATCGAGCGCGATCCTTCGTTAATCGCGTTGACGCCAATAACGCTGACCATGATCAGCAGCATGGTCATCAGGCTCAGCAGGGCGATCAGCCCAGCCTTCACCGTAATCTTTTTTAGCATGAGTTCTTCCCGGCTTCAGAATAGTGAGATCAGACGTAGTAGGGGTGGCAAAACGCGGAGCCAGCTTTGCTGGCTCATTATTGTTTGTTGAAGTTATCGGCAGGCGGAGGCAAAACTTCATGCCGCGGCGGGATTAATCTGGAAATTCTCCGCGCGCAGAGACACTGGGTTTTCGACGATGAAAAGGGCAGGAAATCGCAAAAGAGTCCGCTATAATAGCCGCCACTCCATTTCTGGTTTGATGATTAAAGGAAACCGACATGAGCTTGAATCTGGTCCCAGCTGGCAAAGACCTGCCGGAAGACATCTACGTAGTAATCGAAATCCCGGCCAACGCCGATCCAATCAAATACGAAATCGACAAAGAAACCGGCGCGCTGTTCGTTGACCGTTTCATGTCCACCGCGATGTTCTACCCATGCAACTACGGCTACATCAACCACACTCTGTCTCTGGATGGTGATCCGGTTGACGTGCTGGTCCCAACCCCATATCCGCTGCAGCCGGGCTCCGTGATCCGCTGCCGTCCGGTTGGCGTGCTGAAAATGACCGACGAAGCCGGTGAAGACGCCAAGCTGGTTGCGGTACCGCACAGCAAGCTGACCAAAGAGTATGATCACGTGAAAGACGTGAACGACCTGCCGGAACTGCTGAAAGCCCAGATCGCTCACTTCTTCGAGCACTACAAAGATCTGGAAAAAGGCAAATGGGTGAAAGTGGAAGGCTGGGCAGACGCTGCCGCAGCTAAAGCGGAAATCATCGCCTCCTTCGAACGCGCCGCCAAGAAGTAATTTTCGCCGCCGTCCGATGAAAAAACACCGCTCATTGAGCGGTGTTTTTTTATTACTGATCTTCGAGGCGTTTCAGCCAGTCACCGCTGGTAATTCGCGGGTAACCGTCCACGCTGTGTTTATACAGGTAGATCCACGCACTCCCATAAGGCGTCTGAATCAGCTCGCGCTTATAGTCCTTGGTGTTGCTTTTCAGTTCGTCCAGCTCTGCCAGAATCGATGAGTTAATACGATACACTTCGCAATGTATCGTGCCCTCTCCAGGGATCGCCGCCGGGTAATGGCCCAGATTATAAATCTGATAGCCTTCGAGCTCGTGCTCGCCGAGCCATTGGGCGTTGGTCATCCAATGGCTGTTTCCCTGTTTGCGCCGTAAACTGCCGTAGACAATTATTCGCATCGCTAAAACTCAAACTGATAGAGCAAATCTAATGCCTGGTCGAGACCAGACACCGCTTCAAGATACAACTTAGGCATCAGGCGATAACGCAACGTCAGCGTGGCCAGCGAGTCGAAAATGCCCACCCCATATTTTACTTGTAAGCCTGGGAGGACATAGCCGCTCACGACAACCTGGGAATTGTCGCCAACCCCTTGAGTGTCCAGAGCCAAATTACTCACGCCGAATGCCTCGCCGATTTTACCCACAAGTTGACCACTTTGTGCAACCCCCATGCCGATTAACATCGACGTCATGGCGTTGCCGTCGGCGCCGGAACTGCTTAAGCCCTGACCGCGCAGCAGATAAGACAGGGCTTCCTGTTGCGATTTGGCCGGATCGGAGAACACTTCCAGCTTCGGCGCATCCGCCAGGCCGGTCACGCGCACGCCGGCGGTCACGTCGTCCTCGGTGGATTCCGGGTTGCGGATCGCCTCGATATTGAGCAGCGGCTGATCCGGCGGGCCGGAGAACATCAGCTGCCCTTTACGCACGATCAAATCCTGACCATAAGCATGGAAGCGACCGGAAGGGATGTCAATCTGGCCATTGAGGCCCAACCCTTTCTTGTCCTGCACCACTTTCAAATCGCCCTTCAGGCGGGCTTTCAGGCCGAAGGCGTCCAGCCGTACGTCGTTGCCGACGTGGATCATCAGGTTGCTGTTGATCGGGATCGAGGCGGTCTTCGGTTGAATCGGCTTCAGCTGATCGTCCAGCATCACCTCGTCGGAAGAGACGCCCACCGCGCTTTCCGGCAGTTCCTGCACCGTGATGCGCGCCCAAGGGATGTCGACCTTGCCGTTGAGCGAGAACAGCTGCGGCGTGGCTTCGAACACCAGATCCGGCGACACGTCGATGCGGATCATCGGCGGCACCGTCACCCGCAGCTTGTCGCCCTTGGCGGCGATGCGCGCGCGCCAGGCGTTGATGTCACGCCAGTCGGCATCGCCCGCCAGATTCAGCTGGCCGCGCGTGGTGCTGAGCAGCCCTTCCAGCGTCGAGGTCATGCCGTTGAAATTCACCGCCAGCCGCGCGTCGGTCATATCGAACGGCATCCAGTGCCCCTGCACCTTCGCCCGATCCAACGCCAGACGGCCGAACACCAGCGGCTTCTGCGCGCTGCCGCCCAGACGCAGGTTGGCGTTCAGCATGCCCGCCGCGCTTTCGCCCTTCATCAGCGCCGGGTTAATCAGCGCCAACGAAATGTTGGTGATATTGACGTTGCCGCTGATGGTGCGCCGCACCTGCGGATCCGCCACCTGGATATTGCCGTCGAACTGGCCGTTGTTGGTCAGTTTGATCCGCCAGTCGGCCTGCGCGCGGCCGTTGTTCAGGCCGGCGTTGAGGGTCAGCGTATCGAAGGCGATCGGCAGCGCGTTGCCCTGCACCTGCTGCACCACCTTGACGCCGTTGCCGGCCAACGTGACCTTCGCCTCTGGCAGCGCGCCGCCCGGTTTCCAGCTGACGTCGGCCCGGCCGGTGAACACGCCGCTCAGGGCGGTCTCCGGGCCGAGGAACGGCTTGATCATCGCCAGATCGAAGCGGTTGAGCACCACGCTGGCCTGGCCGCTCTGGCCGGCTTCGATGGTCTTCGGCACGCACAGCTCGGCGTTCGGGTTCTGCCAGCAGTGCGGCCCGACGCTGATCTTCTGCGCGGTGTTCAGGTAGTCCAGCGCAATGGCGCGCGTCAGGCGCCACTCCCCCACCGGCGTATCGAAGCGGGTATTGTTCAGATTGCCGCGCCAGCGCTGCTGCTGACGATCGAAGCTGCCCTGCAGCGCCAGCTGGCCGGAGACCGGTTTGCCGTCGATCTTCAACTGCAGCTGATGCTGCTTCTCGCTGCCTTTGGCGTCGAGGGTCAGCAGGCTGACCTCCAGCGCGTCCTGCTTCAGCTGCTCGACGCGTACCGCCAGCTGCCCCTGGATCTGATCCGTGGAGCGCACGTCGCCGTCGATCTTCACGCGGTTGATGCGCAGCGCCTGCCACTGCAAACCGGAGGCGGTCAAATCCGCCAGCAGCTGAGGCGCCTGCAGATTGCCGCGCAGCTTCAGCAGCCCTTTGGCGGTGCCGCCGAGGCCCGGCAGCGCGCCGTCCAGACGCGGCGCGTCGATATTGGCGTCCAGGTTCCAGTTCTTCTCGTCCAGCTGTCCTTTGACGTTCAGCTGGTTGCGCCCCAGCGTCAGATCGATGCCGGGGATTTTCCACTGCCCGGCGGCGTTGCCGCTCAGCGTGCCGCGCGCCGTGACCTTGTTCTGCTTCACGTTGCCGTCCAGCTGCAGCACCGGCACCTGCAGCTGCCAGCTGCCGCCGTGCAGGCTGCCGCGCGTGGTGATCTTGCCGTCGAGTTTCGCCGGCCATTCCGGCCACTGCTTGGCGGTATTGATGCCGCTCAGCGTCAATTGCGAGGTCCAGCTGATGGCCTTGCTCCAGTCCACCAGCGCGGTGAGATCGGTATTGCCCTGCAGCGCCGCCAGCCGCAGGCGCTCCAGCTTGAACTGCTCGACGTTGCCTTTGCCGTCCAGCGTCAGCACCGCCGGCGGCAGATCCTGGCCTTTCAGATTGGCGCGCGTCGACAGCGCATAGTCGGTCGCCTTGCCGTTAAAGCGCAGGCGGAAATCGTTAACCTGGTACTGTGCCTCGCCGCTCAGCGGCCATTTCAGCTGTTTGCTCTGCAGCGTCAGCGCCAGCGGCAGGCCGGCTTCGGCCAGCCGGGTTTGCACATCGAGCTGGGCGCCGACCGGGCCGGACAGGTTCAGCGCCACCTTCAGCTCATCACGCAACCCGCCGCCGATGTTCAGCTTCACCTTCTCGCCCTTCAACGGGTCGATGTTCAACGCGCTGTTGGCGGTCAGGGCCACCGGCCAGTCGCCGGTCAGGGTCGCCTGCCCCTGCACCGACAGCGTGCCCTGCGGCGACTTCACGTCGAAGTTGTCCAGCTGGATATGCTGATCCTGCGTGCTGGCCTGCAGCAACAGGCTTGTGATCAGCACGTCGGTATCGCCGGTCAAGCGCAGCTGTTCGCCGCTGATCTCTTTCACGGTGATATCCAGCGGCAGGCGGATGTCCGGCAGATCCGGCAACAGCGGTTTGGCGAACAGTTCCTTCAGCGTTTCGCCGAGCGGCTTCTCCTCCGGCTGCGGCGCCAGTTTCGCCGCGTCGGTAACCTGCTCACCGACCTTTTTCGCCACCTCGACCGCCGGTTGCACCGCTTCCGGCAACGGATTTTGCGGCGTTTTCGGCAAGGCGATCAGCAACGAGCCGATCTTGGTCGGCATCAGCGTCAGCGCGCGCTCTTGCCACTGCGCGCCGGTGCGGAACTCGGCCAGAGAAATGGCGGTGTCGTCGACGGTGACCTTGACGTTATTCAGCGCCAACAGGCGCAGGGTGATCGGATAAGGGGTGCTGAGATTGGTGGTCGGTTCACTGCTCTCCTCCACCGGCGCGGAGGGCGCCATCTCTTTGGTGTTCACCGCCACGTCCACGTCCTGAGCGGTCAAGGCGTTGACGCACAGCGAGCTGCGTTTAAAGCAGGAGAGATCGAGGGAGAGATGGAACTGCCCGGCGTTGACCGTCACGCCCGGCATCTGATACTTCACGCCCTTCAGCGTCAGATCGCGCCAGCCGCCGCTGACGCCGGCGATCTCCAGCCCCGGCACCCAGCGCGCCGCGCCGTTGATGACCATATGCAAACCGGTGGTGGTCCCCACCAGGAAGGCCAGGCCGCCGATCAGCAACAGCAGAATGACCAGAAATCCGAGGCAAATCTTTTTAACCAGGCTCATAGTTCAGGCCCCAAACCGATGTAGAACTGCATCCCGTGGGTGTCCTTGTCCCCCACGGGCGCGGCGATATCCAGCTTCACCGGCCCCACCGGCGACTGCCAGCGCACGCCTACGCCGGCGCCGGTCTTGAAGTTGCTCTGCTTGATATCGTTCACCGCTTCACCGGAATCGACGAACATCGCCCCCCACCATTTGCCGGTCACGTTGTATTGATACTCCAGCGAGCCGGTCAGCATCTTGGAGGCGCCGGTCAGCTTGCCGTCGTCGCCGCGCGGCGAAATGTCTTTGTACTTGTAGCCGCGAATGCTGCGGTCACCGCCGGCGAAGAAGCGCAGATCCGGCGGCACCTTGTCGAAGTCGTTGGTTTCGATCCAGCCCACCTGCCCGCGCGCTACAAAGCGATGCTTGTCGGCCAGGGTGCGGATCCAGACGTTCTGCGCCTGCATCAGCGCGAAGTCCACGCCGGAGCCCCAGGAAGTGTCGGACACGTCGATGGAATAGCGTTGGCTGTCGCCCCAGGTCGGCATCAGCCCGCCGCGCGAACGGGTGCGGTTGAAGCTGACGCCGGGGTACAGCAGCATGGTGGTGTTGCTGACGTTGCCCTGGGTAAAGTTATCCCAGCGCCAGGTCAGGTTGATCGCCCGCTGCCAGCCGCTGGAGAGATCCCAGTTGCGCGAGGCCACCACTTTGGAGGTCACGGATTTGGTGTCGTTAAGATCGACGTTCTTGAGCCCGCCCTGCAGCAGGTAATACTGCTCCAGCGGGTTCTTGAGCAGTGGGATCTTGTAAGTCAGATCCAGCTGCTGCTCCGGCGCCGACACGCTGGCGCTGGTTTCCAGGCTATGCCCGCGATCGTTGAGCCAGGGCTTTTTCCAGGTGCCTTTCACCCGCGGGCCGACGTCGGTGGAATAACCGATACCGGTTTCGACGGTGTTGCGCGTGCGCGGCGTCACCAGCGCGTCCAACGGCAAAATCTTGTTCTCTTTGGCATCGTTGAAATCAGGGGACACCACCACCGAGTTGAACCAGTTGGTGGCGGACAAACGGCGGTTCAGCTCGGCCAAATCCTCCGAACTGTAGTAATCCCCCTGATGAAAGGGCACCAGATTTTGCAGATAGTCTTCGCGGATTTGCGAACCGGTGAATTTCACCTTGCCAAAGCGGTAACGTTCGCCGCTGTTGAAATCGATATCCCAAAATGCCTTGTGCAGATCTTCGGCCACGCCGAGCTGGCTTTTGGTCATGTCGGCGTCGAAGTAGCCTTTGCGCAGCGCCAGGCCGGTCAGCGAGCCTTTGAAACTGTCATACTTGCCGTGGTTGAGGATCTCGCCGATGGTCGGCCGTCCCTTCTTTACCAGCGTCAGGTAGTCCTCATCGGTCTTTGCGCCGCCTTCCAGCACGATGTTGGCGCCGGCGATGCGCACCGGCTCGCCCGGATTGACCTTGGCATGCAGCACCGGGCGCGACATCCCCGGCCGATCGTCCAGCGTAAACTCGATGGTCGGCTGGTAATAGCCGAGCGCGCGCAGCCCCTGGCGCACCGCCTCGTCCACCCGTGCGCGGAAGCGGCCGTCGGTGCCGACCTCTTCAGGCGTGATCGACGACAGCCGCACCCGGACGTTTTTTTCCAACTCTCCGCTTAACCCCTCCACCTGCAGCCGCACGTTCGCCGCATAGGCTGCAGGTGCCGCAAGCAACACAGATATCAAGCACATGACCGGGTACTTTGGCACGTGTTCTCCTTATTGATTTTACTGTCCTGTTATGGTGTTCGCTCCGGGGCCAGGGCAGACTCCGCGCTATCATGACGGCAGCCCTCTTCAACCTTCTTCCGGACGCCGCCCGCCGCGCTTTGCCACCGCCGCGCAACAGGCGAATTCTTCACTTTTGGCGCTCAAAATACTGCGTTAAGCTTATACAAAATCCCACTTGCCGCTTATTGTGGGCAAAGACGCGGTGAGATACAACCGAACCGCCGCCATGTAGGGTCAATTCTTACTGTGACAACAGGAGTCAACCGTGGTGCCATTTTTTGATAAATCACAAACCGTCGATAAGGCAAGCGCGCTGCCTGGCCGCACCACGCCAATGCCTGTCGCAACGCTCAACGTCGTCACCGAACACTCGATGACTCAGGTGCCGGCCGGCATGGAAGTGGCGATCTTCGCCATGGGCTGTTTCTGGGGCGTTGAGCGTCTGTTCTGGCAACAGCCGGGCGTCTACAGCACCGCCGCCGGCTACAGCGGCGGCTACACGCCGAACCCGACCTACCGCGAAGTGTGCAGCGGCCAGACCGGCCACGCCGAAGTGGTGCGCGTGGTGTTCGATCCGCAGGTCGTCAGCTACAAGCAGCTGCTGCAGGTGTTCTGGGAAAATCACGATCCGGCGCAGGGTATGCGCCAGGGCGGCGACGTCGGCACGCAGTACCGCTCGGCGATTTACACGCTGAACCCAGAGCAGCAGGCCGAGGCGGAAAGCAGCCTGCAACGCTTCCAGCAGGCGATGGATGCGGCGGGCGATAAGCGCGCCATCACCACCGAGATCGCACCGGCGCTGCCGTTCTACTATGCGGAAGACGATCACCAGCAGTACCTGTTCAAAAACCCGGAAGGCTACTGCGGGCTGGGCGGCATCGGCGTTTGCCTGCCGCCGCAGGGCTGATTTGATGCCGGCCGGCGGCACTTTTTTAACCGCTGGCGGCCCCTGTGGGGCAACTGCTATACTATGCGGGCCGCTTCTGCGGCCCGATAGCTTCCCTTCTGGTTGTTATCGCTGCTTTTTTTACTATGTACTACCCTTCCTCAAGAGCGCCGGCATCCCGTCGGCACGTATGGATAGATTATGTTAAACAGTATTTTACTGATTCTTTTTCTGATCGCGGTGAGTGCGTTCTTCTCACTGTCGGAAATCTCTCTGGCCGCCTCGCGCAAGATCAAACTGAAGCTGATGGCTGACGAAGGTAACGTCAACGCCGCCAGAGTGCTCAAGCTGCAAGAAACCCCTGGCATCTTTTTCACCGTGGTGCAGATCGGCCTGAACGCCGTGGCCATCCTCGGCGGTATCGTCGGCGACGCGGCTTTCTCGCCCACTTTCAAGGTGTTGTTCGATCGTTTCCTGTCGCCCGAATTGGCGGAACAGGTCAGTTTCATCTGCTCTTTCGTGCTGGTGACCAGCCTGTTTATCCTGTTCGCCGATTTGACCCCGAAGCGCATCGGTATGATTGCACCAGAGACGGTCGCCGTCCGGATCATCAACCCGATGCGTTTCTCCATCATGATCTTCCGCCCGCTGGTGTGGTTCTTCAACGGCATGGCCAACCTGATCTTCCGCATGTTCAAGCTGCCGATGGTGCGTAAAGACGACATCACCTCCGATGACATCTATGCGGTGGTGGAAGCCGGCGCCCTGGCGGGCGTGCTGCGCAAGCAGGAGCACGAGCTGATTGAAAACGTGTTCGAACTGGAATCGCGCACCGTGCCGTCTTCGATGACCTCGCGCGAAAGCGTGGTGTACTTCGATCTGCGCGAAAGCGAAGAGAGCATCAAGGAGAAGGTCTCGACTCACCCGCACTCCAAGTTCCTGGTGTGCGACGGCCATATCGATCAGGTGGTCGGCTACGTCGATTCCAAAGACCTGCTGAACCGCGTGCTGGGCAACCAAAGCCTGGTGCTGAGCAGTGGCGTGCAGATCCGCTCGGCGCTGATCGTGCCGGACACGCTGACGCTGTCCGAAGCGCTGGAAAGCTTCAAAACCGCCGGCGAAGACTTCGCGGTGATCCTCAATGAATATGCGTTGGTGGTGGGCATCATCACCCTTAACGACGTGATGACCACGCTGATGGGCGATCTGGTCGGCCAGGGCCAGGAAGAGCAGATCGTGGCGCGCGACGAAAGCTCATGGCTGATTGAAGGCGGCACGCCGATCGACGACGTGATGCGCGTGCTGGATATCGACGAGTTCCCGCAGGCGGGCAACTACGAGACCATCGGCGGCTTTATGATGTATATGCTGCGCAAGATCCCGAAACGCACCGACTTCGTCAAATACGCCGGCTACAAGTTCGAAGTGGTGGATATCGACAGCTACAAGATAGACCAGCTGCTGGTCACCCGGCTGAGCGACAAGCCGGCGGCGGTGCTGCCGAAAGCGCCGGACGACACGCCTGCGGCCTGACGACGCGAAGGACAAAAACATCAGCGGCCCCATCGGGGCCGCATTTTTTTTACCGCTGTCAGCGAGGTGCTCACCCCATCTCGGTCTGCAACAGCAGCACCTGACGGTTCACTTCAGACATCACGCTGAAATGGCGCTTGTCGCGAATCTTCGGCGGCAGGATTTTCCCCTCGTCGAATTCAAATGCGCCCACGTCCTTGATATACAGCCTTCCGCGAAACAGGGTCTTAACGTACTTTGCCACTTTCAAAGGGTTATAACGCTGGAAGATTCTCATTCTTTTACGCTCCTCCCGTTGATCCATGCGCTCAGCGAGCCGCCAAAGGTGGCAGCCTCGAAATTCAGAACGCAACTTGATTGCATGTAGTAGACCCAGTAAAGACCAGAACGTTCACTTCTGCCCGAATATCTACGCTGGATTTACACTTTTTGACAGAATTGTATATGATAATTTATAACGTTTTCAGGATATCCCTTCAAAATCTGATGATTAGCGAACCAAGGGAAAATCTGCGATCCGGTTAACAGGACAGACCTCTTATCACATCCTATGCTTTAGGCTGTCGAAGTGCTGTCGCACAAATTCCCCCCATTACAAGGAGAAAGCATGAAAACAAGTCGCATGCTGATGGTATCCCTGCTGCTCGCCCCGCTTTTCGCTTCCGCGCACAACTTCCAGCTCCAGCAGCGCGTGGCGCCGGTCGGCGTCAGCGACAAAGGAGAGCTCAATTACGCTGACGGTAATTTTAGCTACCAGAACTGGAACAGCGCGCAGCTCAGTGGAAAAGTGCGAGTGATACAACATATTGCCGGCCGCAGCTCCGCCAAAGACATGAACGACCCACTGATTGAAGCGATCAAGAAGGCGAAGCTACCACACGATCGTTACCAAACGACGACAATCGTCAACACCGACGATGCCCTGATGGGCACCGCGATGTTCGTGCGCAGCAGTATTGAAGACAGCAAGAAGGAGTTCCCATGGTCGCAGTTTATCGTCGACAGCGACGGCAACGTTCGCAAAGCCTGGGATCTGCAGCCGAAAGGATCCGCCATCGTGGTGCTGGATAAGCAAGGGCGCATCCAGTTCGCCAAAGACGGCGCGCTGACGCCGGAAGAGGTGCAGCAGGTGATGTCCAAGCTGCACCAGCTGTTGGCGAACTAATTCAGAACAGCGACACCCGGAAGCCGGGGTTGAGGAAAGATTCACGCGGGGTATAGAGCAATGGCTTACCCTGCCAATCGTGAATTTGCGCCCCGGCGGCCACCGCCACCGCATGCCCTGCGGCGGTATCCCAAATGTTGGTCGGCCCGAAGCGCGGATAGAGCTGCGCCTTGCCTTCCGCCACCAGACAGAACTTCAGCGAGGAACCGACTGACACGGTCTGGTGCTCGCCCAACTGCTGCAAATAATCTTTCAGTTCGTCATCGATATGCGAGCGGCTCACCACCACCAGCGGCGGATGCGCGTTGCTGACGCCGATCGCCTGCCGCACGCCCTTCTCTTCTTTCCAGGCCTTACCGCGCTCCGCCAGATACAACACGTCGATCGCCGGGGCATACACCACCCCCATCACCGCCTGCCCATCTTCAATCAGGGCGATATTGACCGTGAACTCGCCATTGCGATGTAAAAACTCTTTGGTGCCGTCCAACGGATCGACCAGCCAGTAGCGCGTCCAGCCGCGGCGCTCTTCCCACGCCGGCGGATCCTCTTCCGACAGCAGCGGCACCTCCGGCGTCAGCGCCGCCAGGCCGCGCTTGATGATATGGTGCGCCGCCAGATCGGCCGCCGTCACCGGTGAATCATCTTTTTTCTGTGCGACATCAAGCGGTTGTTCACCATCGTACACCGCCATGATCGCCGCCCCCGCCTCGCGGGACAGTTGGCAAATTCGCTCTAACATCATGCACCTCAACTCCGCATCTCCGTGGGAAATTTCCCCCTGTCTCTGCTAGCAGACTAGTTTTTTTTACGCCGAATATCCATCTCAACCGCCTAAGCCTCGGGAATTCCTCATTTCTTGTTGGGCACAACTGTGAACTTCCCCGCGTTACCCGCCGCCATTTTCTGCCACACTTCACAGTTTACTGTGGCAAGCAATGTTAATTACATTTCCCTCTGCGATAACACTCGAATAATGGAATGGAGAGAATCCCAAATGATGAAGCATCCACTGACGCTGTCCGCGCTTGCGCTGCTGGTGTGCGCCTCCGCGCAAGCGGCCACCATCGATCTGCGCGTGCTGGAAACCACCGATCTGCACAGCAACATGATGGACTTCGATTACTACAAGGACACGCCGACCGACAAGTTCGGCCTGGTGCGCACCGCCAGCCTGATCCAACAGGCGCGCCAGCAGGCCGCCAACGCGGTGTTGGTGGACAACGGTGACATCATTCAGGGCAGCCCGCTCGGCGACTACATGGCGGCCAAGGGGCTGAAACCGGGCGACGTGCACCCGGTCTATAAGGCGATGAACACGCTGGACTACGTCGTCGGCAACATCGGCAACCATGAGTTCAACTATGGGCTGGACTACCTGAAGAACGCTATCGCGGGCGCCAAATTCCCGTATATCAACGCCAACGTCATCGACGCCAAAACGCAAAAACCGCTGTTCACGCCGTACATCATCGTCGATACGCCGGTGAAAGATCGCGACGGCAAGGCGCATACGCTGCGCATCGGCTACATCGGCTTCGTGCCGCCACAGATCCTGGTGTGGGACAAAGCCAACCTGCAGGGCAAAGTGACGGTGGACGACATCACCGCCACCGCCAAGCGCTACGTGCCGCAGATGCGTAAAGAGGGCGCCGATCTGGTGGTGGCGATCCCGCATTCCGGGCTGTCCAGCGAGCCTTACAAGGCGATGGCGGAAAACTCGGTCTATTACCTCAGCCAGGTGCCGGGCATCGACGCCATCATGTTCGGCCACGCCCATGCGGTGTTCCCGAGCAAGGACTTTGCCAACATCAAAGGCGCGGATATCGACAAAGGCCTGCTGAACGGCGTGCCGGCGGTGATGCCGGGCCAATGGGGCGATCATCTCGGCGTGGTCGACCTGCAGCTCAACAACGATGGCGGCAGCTGGAAAGTGACCGCCGCCAACGCGGAAGCACGGCCGATCTACGACAAAGAGAACAAGAAATCGCTGGCGGCGGAAGACGCCGCGCTGGTGAAAGTGTTGGCGGACGATCACAAGGGCACGCGCGAGTTCGTCAGCCAGCCGATCGGTAAATCCGACGGCAACATGTACAGCTACCTGGCGCTGGTGCAGGACGATCCGACGGTGCAGATCGTCAACAATGCGCAGAAAGCCTACGTCGAACATTACATCCAGGGCGATCCGGACCTGGCCGATCTGCCGGTGCTGTCGGCGGCGGCCCCGTTCAAGGTCGGCGGCCGCAAGAACGATCCCGCCAGCTTCGTCGAAGTGGAAAAAGGCCAGCTCACCTTCCGCAACGCCGCCGATCTCTATCTCTACCCCAATACGTTGGTGGTGGTGAAGGCGAGCGGCAAAGAGGTGAAAGAGTGGCTGGAGTGCTCCGCCGGTCAGTTCAACCAGATCGACGTCAACAGCGCCAAGCCGCAGGGCTTGATCAACTGGGACGGCTTCCGCACCTATAACTTCGACGTGATCGACGGCGTCAACTACCAGATCGACGTCAGCCAGCCGGCGCGCTACGACGGCGAATGCCAACTGATCAACGACAAGGCGGAGCGTATCAAGCAGCTGACCTTCAACGGCAAGCCGATCGATCCGAACGCCACCTTCCTGGTCGCCACCAACAACTACCGCGCCTACGGCGGCAAATTTGCCGGCACCGGCGACAAACATATCGCCTTCGCTTCGCCGGATGAAAACCGCTCGGTGCTGGCGGCCTACATCAGCGCCGAAACCCAGCGGCATGGCGCGGTGCGCCCGCAGGCGGACAACAACTGGCGTTTGGCGAACTTCAGCAGCCAGCAGCCGCTGGATATCCGCTTCGAGACCTCGCCTTCGGACAAAGCGACAAGGTTTATCAAAGAGCACGCCCAATATCCGATGAGCGCCGCAGGCAGCGACAGCATCGGCTTCGCGGTTTATCGCATCGATTTAAGCGGTAAGTAACACGGTTTATGGCCGGCGCGCCCGGCCATTCATCGCCCGTCTGCGCGGCGCATAAAATAAGGGCGCCACGAGGGCGCCCAGAACAATCCTCGGTGGGATTACAGGATTTCCAGCAGCTCGACGTCGAACACCAGCGCGCTGAACGGCGGGATGGACGCGCCTGCGCCACGCTCGCCGTAGGCCAGGTTGTGCGGGATATACAGCTGCCATTTGGAGCCGACCGGCATCAGGGTCAGCGCTTCGATCCAGCCTGGGATCACGCCGCTGACCGGGAATTCCGCCGGCTGGCCGCGTTCAACCGAGCTGTCGAACACGTCGCCGTTGATCAGACGGCCGGTGTAGTGCACGCGCACGCGATCCTGACGGGACGGAATTGGGCCGTTGCCCTGCTCCAGTACGGAGAACTGCAGGCCAGACTCGGTCAGCGTCACGTCATCGCGCTTGGCGTTGTCGTCCAGGAATTTCTGGCCTTCAACCGCCATCGCCTGCTGGCGCTCGCGGCGCACCGCATCCGCACGCTCGTGGATTTCACGCAGCGCACGGTGCACCACGTCTACCGGAACCGCCGGGGCATTCCCTTCCAGCGCGTCACGCAAACCCGCCAGCAAAGCTTCCGGTTGCAAACCTTCCAGCCCGGACTCTTGCAGCTGCTGGCCGACCTGTAAACCAATCCCGTAACTTGCTTGCGCTTCAACGCTGTCAAAAGAAGGGGTTGTCATGGGGTTTTCCTTAAGTCTGTAAAAAGTCGAAAGCGCAGCATAACAGCGCGTCAATGCCGGGTAAAATCTTGTGTGGAGAATGATGACTTTTGTCGTAGAAAAAGAAACAATAACCTTCTGTTAACGCCCGCAGCCGCAAACCCCGGCTCTGCCGCTCAGCCGCCTTTCACTTCAATCAGTTAGCGGACTATACTGAAAGCAGGATATCGGGCAGGCGACGCGTTTGCCGCGCCGCACTGATTATTACGCCGTCGAAGAGAGGTCACCATGGGCAGAATCGCGCCCAGGAGAAGGAAAACCACCCGCATCTACCAGCCGCTGCTGCGCACCTGGCTGAACATCAGCCAGCGCCTGAAACCAGGCGCCGCACCCACGGCTGAAGGCGCGGAACCGCCATCGGAGCCGCCGTCGGCCAACGACAAAATGCAGCGGGTCAAAGCGCTGCTGATTAAAGTCTGGCATCTGCCGGACGGTTTCCATTGGATGGAACCGCTGCCCTACTTTCATCGCCGCTGGGTGCTGATCTTCGGCATCATTCTGCTGCTGGCGTTGCTGTGGCCCTATTCGCCCGAAAGACAGCCGTTCCCGGTCTCTCAGCAGGAAACCAGCGTGCCGCTGCAGGCCGAGCTGCAAAACGGCGGTAGCGCCGCCACGCCTGCCAACGAACCGACGCCGGCGGGCAACTGGCAGCGTTATCAGATCCAGCCCGGCCAGACCCTGGCCCAACTGTTTCGCGACAACAATCTGCCGGTGAATGAAGTGTTCGCCATGGCACAGGTGGAAGGCGGCGACAAGCCGCTGAGCAACATGAAAGCCGGCCAGGAAGTGCGCATCGAACGCGACGCCAACGGTGTGATTAGCGCGCTGTCGGTCACCACGGCAGACAACAGCCAGGCGCTGTTCCGCCGCCAGGCCGACGGCAGCTACCGCCGGGAACGCTAATCTCTACAGCTGCGCCAGCAGAAACTCGCGCAGCACCACGCCCTGATTGTGCTCGGTATCTTTGCTGCCATACAGCAACGTCAGCGTTTGCCCCTGCCGTAACAGCGCCACCAGCGGCTGCCAGGCGTCGTTGGCCGCCAGCTGTTGGCGATAGCGCGTCTCAAAGGCTTCCCACTGGTCGGTATGCTGATGGAACCACTTGCGCAGCTCGTCATCCGGCGCCACCTGTTTCAACCACTGCACGCCCGTCAACCGCTCTTTGCTGATGCCGCGCGGCCATAGCCGGTCTATCAGATAACAGTGTTCCGGCGCCGGCGCGCTGAAATCGTAAACCCGCTGTAGCGTAATCGTTGCCATCGCACGCTCTCCTTTTCATCCCGTCTTCAAGCGTAGCGCGTTTTGCCGGACGCAGAAAAGCAAAACGCCAGCGCGAGGCTGGCGTTTTAACCGGTTAACAGCAGCGTAAATTACGCTTCTGCAACCACAACTACATTCAGCTGTGCGAACACGTCGCTGTGTACCTGGAAGTGCACTTCGTGCTCGCCAGTGGTACGCAGAACGCCGTTCGGCAGACGAACTTCGCTCTTGGCAACTTCAACGCCTGCCGCAGTCACTGCGTCAGCGATGTCGCGGGTGCCGATAGAGCCGAACAGTTTACCTTCGTCGCCAGATTTGGAAGCGATGGTGACTGAACCCAGTTCGTTGATCTTGGTTGCGCGAGCTTCAGCAGCAGCCAGAACGTCAGCCAGTTTGGCTTCCAGTTCAGCACGGCGTGCTTCGAAGAACTCAACGTTTTTCTTGGTAGCAGGAACAGCTTTGCCCTGTGGTACCAGGAAGTTACGAGCGTAGCCCGCTTTAACGTTAACTTGATCACCCAGGCTGCCCAGGTTTGCTACTTTATCAAGCAGAATAACTTGCATTACCTTATCCTCTCAAAGTCGTTAATGGACAGTGGCCGATTACTGATGACGATCAGTGTACGGCAACAAAGACAGGTAGCGCGCGCGCTTGATAGCACGGGCCAGCTGGCGCTGATATTTTGCACGAGTACCGGTGATACGGCTCGGTACAATTTTACCACTTTCGGTGATGTAGTTTTTCAGCGTAGCGATGTCTTTATAGTCAATCTCTTGAACGCCTTCCGCGGTGAAACGGCAGAACTTGCGACGACGGAAATAACGTGCCATTTGGCTAGTCTCCAGAATCTATCAATTCAATCTGCTCGGCATGCAGAACCAATTTGCTCAACCCGTTGCGCCCTTGATGGCAGCTTACAAAGCCTTGCACGGTAATCTGACTGCCGACCGTTAATCTTTGAGTTAGTGCTTGTGACTGTTGTCCGCTGACAACCACGGGCATTCGGCACCATGCTTGTCTGCTGAATCCGGCTTCCGTCTGCTGCGAACGGTGCTCTAGCACAAATTGGCAGTGCGGTATCCCGGAAGGACTCACTTTTCGAACCGGCGCCTTGCACACAGTGCCCGACAAAACCAGACGATTAGCCGTCACGGCGGCAATTACTCTTCAGAATCCCCAGCATCTGCATCATCTGCGGTTTCGTTAGCGAAGTCTTCGCGGCGATCGCCACGACGTTCGTCTTTCGCTTTAACCATCGGAGATGCTTCGGTTACCGCGTGCTTAACGCGCATAACCATGCTGCGGATAACGGCGTCGTTGAAGCGGAAGTTAGTTTCCAGCTCATCGATCGCTTCCTGCGGCGCTTCAACGTTCAGCAGAACGTAGTGAGCTTTGTGCAGTTTGTTGATCGGATAAGCCAGCTGACGGCGGCCCCAGTCTTCCAGACGGTGAATCTGACCTTGCGCGTTAGTGATGGTAGCACTGTAACGCTCGATCATGCCCGGAACCTGTTCGCTTTGGTCAGGATGGACCATAAAAACGATTTCGTAATGACGCATCGAATTGCTCCTTACGGATTATTCAGCCTCCTGTCAGGGTCAACCGCGGCCCATGGAAGCAAGGAACGTGTTTAGTGTGCGGCTGAAAAATGACGCGTAATCATACTGACGCAGGGCGGGAAACTCAAGGACTGCGTGGGTTTTATTCGCGTTAATGCGAGGCGCTATGGGAAATAGCACGATTTGCTCGTGAGTGAACCTATGTACGCCGATCCATCAGTTTCAAAAATCTTTCAATGAAATCAGCGTTGAGTCACAAATCTATTTCACTTTTTTTGAAAGACGCCTTCAAAACACCCCGCTTTTTAATCGCCGGCAACGGACTAAAATTAACCATATCCGCCGCAGACAGCGCGACGAAAAAGATCCCAGGTTATTCAATGCAGATAAATGACTTTTTGCCGCAGCGACACTCGCTGTCAGGCCGTAACGGCAAAAAGTAAGAGAGGCACTATGAAACGCATTATTCTCGCGACGGCGCTGGCCGCCCTGTTCTCCGCCAATGTGATGGCCGCGACGGAGATCACCTCGCACCAGGCCGATCAACGCCAAAGCGTCGGCTTCGTCACCCTGAACCAGAATGTGGTTTCGCCGGACGACGCCAGCAGCCAGGTCAGTAAAATCGCCGACCAACGCGGCGCAAGCTCTTATCGCATCATCGCCCTGCACGAACCGGGCGACAACAGCACGATGCACGTCAGCGCCGAGCTGTACCGCTAAAGAGACGCACCACGCCAGGGAAATCCCAGGGCTTCATCAGAAAGCCCGTTCAGTCCGCACCGGAGCGCCGCCCGTTGGGCGCTCCGCTTCCCCCGCCAATCAGAGCTTGAGCAACGCCGGCGCATTGAGCGCCTTGCCCGGATTGTGCAACTGCAACGCCATCCGCAGATAGTGGGTGCGCATTTGCAGCAGATCGGCACTTTCCGCCAGGGTCGCCCGCTGTTCGAACGAGAGTGCTCCCGGCGCCGCAGTGTGAGTGGCCGCCGCTTTCGGCGCGAAAGAGAACAGTGCCGTCATGTTTTGCACCGTATGCGCGGTAATGCGCGACAGCGGATGCACCTTGCCGTCGGCTGCCTCCAGCATCTCGCTGAAGGCCGCTGAGTTAAGCTCGGCGCGCGCTTTCATCGTTCCCATCAAACTGCGATCGGCGTCGGCCGTCTTGCTGATACCCTTTATCATGCCCTGCTCCTTGCTGCCCCAGAAAGAATTCACGCTGACATTCTCCCCTTCATTCGGCCAAACGATGGCCGAAACAGCAGGCACAGAGCGCTGCAATTCCATGCATCGTGCCCGGCGGCGCATCACAGCTCGCGGCGGAAAAAAGTCGGCCGTGGCGGACAGCGCCAACGGCGTGATGCGGTGCTTCACCCCCGGCTCGACGAGCGACGTCAAACGGCCATCCGCGCCTTGCCGCCGCAGTTCGGCCGCCAAACGCAGGCTGTCCGCCGCCGGCACCACGTCGTCCGTCTCGCCGTGCCACAGCAACAACGGCCGCCCGGAGATCTGCGCCAAACGCCCTTCCAGCTCATATTCCGCCAGCACGGCGGTGCGCGCGGCAAACGCCGCCGGCGAGAGCACCTCGCCCTCTTCGCCCAACGGCGGATACAGCGTTTGCGCCAGTGAACGGTAATAGCCGGAGCCCATCAGACTGGCGGCCGCCCGGATCCACGGGAAGCGCGCGAAGGCGCCAAGCGCGGTCATGCCGCCCATTGAGGCGCCGGCAACGCCGATGCGTCCGTCGGCAATCAGGCCAAGCTGCTCAAAATGTGCCTTGATCTGCGGCAGCTCGTCGATATTGCTGCGCAGGATCTCCCAGAACGCCGCCAGGCGCCGCGTCTCATCGCCGTCGAACCGCTCGCCGTGCCGATCGGCATCCGGCAGCACCGCCCGAAAACCGGCGCGCGCCAGCGCATAGGCGAAGTAGGCGTAAACCTCTTTCGACGAGGTATAACCATGGCAGAAGAACACCGTCGGCAACGGCCGATGATACTGCCCCGCCGGCACCGCATGGATCACCGCAATATCGCCCGCCCGCTCGTCATGAATTTCGATCATCCGTTCATCCTCAACTCACCTGTTGGCATTCATCATGACAAACTTGCGCCAGCCAGCGTTAGCTCAATCTGTTCCAGCTTATATTGCGTTACACTGAAGCCATCGCACCGGCTCTCTCGAGGTTCCCATGACGTTTGTCCGCACACTCATCGCCCTGACGCTGGCCGCACAGCTTTCCGCCTGCGGCATCATGACCACCACGCCGAAACCGCCGCCGCCGCCCACCACGCAGGCGCAGGAGATCGTTCGCGCGCAGACCGCCGAGCTGGTGAAAATCGGCACCGTCACCGCCGTGGTGCGCGGCAGCCCGATGGACGTGGAAGCGGAGATCCAGCGCAAGGCCACCGCCGCCGGCGCCCGTTATTATGTGATCATCATGAACAGCGAAACCGTCGTGCCGGGCCAATGGTATTCCCAGGCGATCCTGTATCGCTAAGGCGGGGATTTTTTAAGCAGATTTACACTGGCTTTGCACAGGCTGAAGCAGGGTGTTGCACACTGAGGGACAGCATGCCGCATGTTGCGGGTGCGATTCAGGATCTGACGAAGGGGAACGCCATGAAACGCTCCACCGCACTCACCTCCCTCTTGCTTTCCATGGGGTTGCTCAGCACCGGCGCACAGTCCGCCGAGCTGGCGCCCGCCGATCGCGTGACGCCGCTCAGTGAAATCGCCGAGATCACCTTCAGCGATCTGCCCGGCTCGCCGCAGGAAGCGGAACTGGCCATCGCCCGCACCGCCGACCAACACGGCGCCAGCTATTACCGCATCCTGCGGATGGAAGAGCAGGCGCACCCGCTTGGCTGGCGCGCCTCGGCCATCTTATACCTTTAGTAGCTCATGCAAGCCGCATTCAACACGCCGCCGCTAACGGAGACGCCCCCCAGGAAAATCCCGGCGGCCAGGTGATTCGCTTCGATCTTTTCGCTGATGCGCGGCATGTAGATCTTCACGGCCGCGAACAGCAGCAGTTGCACCACCAGCGCCACTACGCCCCACAGCAGGTAATCCAGCAGGCTGATCGAGTTGATCGCCGCGCTGGCCAGCGGGATCACATACCCCAGGCAAGCGCCGATAAAGGCAAAGGCGGCGGATTGATTATCGGCCTTGATCAACGCCCATTCGTCATGCGGGGTGATGCGGGTATAGACGAACAGAAACACCAAAATCATGGCGAAGCCGCTGAAGAAGTAAGAGGCGAACGCCGCCAACGCGCTGAGAATATCCATGTGCATTTTCCTGTCAGAGTGAGGCTGAATTAAAAAGGTTTTCGCCGCCGCGCGCCACCCTTTTCCCTAACCGCCGATGGCGCGGTTCAGCAGCAGTTCGCACACCTCGGCCGACAGCAGGCTCTCGCCGCGATGATCCAGCGTCAGATGACACCAGGCATCGGCGATCTGCGGGCTGGCGTGCTGCAGCAGCTGCGCGGCGCAGCACAGGTCGAACAACTGTTGAGTGAGCAGCCGCCCCATCTCCTCACTCGGTTGCCGGGCGCGCTGCTGCCACTGCCGCCAGGCGCGATCGAACAACCGATTCTGGCCGCGCACCGGCTGCAGCTCGAACTGCAGCATTTCAAGCGCGCCCGGCAATTTGTGCAGGCTGCGCAACACGTCCAGGCACATGATGTTGCCGGAACCTTCCCAGATGCTGTTCACCGGCATTTCACGGTACAGGCGCGGCAGCTCGCTCTCTTCGCAGTAGCCGATGCCGCCCAGCACCTCCATCGCCTCGGCGATGAACGGCATGCCCTGGCGGCAGATGCTGTATTTGGCCGCCGGGGTCAGCAGGCGGCTGTAGATCAGCTCGCCCTCATTGCTGCGGCTTTCCCAGGCGCGGGCCAGCCGGAACAGCAACGCGGTATGCCCTTCCAGCCGCAGCGCCATGCGCGCCAGAACCTGACGCATCAGCGGTTGTTCGATCAACAGCTTACCGAATGCCTGCCGCTGCAGCGCATGATACAGCGCCACCGACAGCCCGCGGCGCATCAGGCCGTGGCTGCCCAGCGAGCAGTCGAAACGGGTCAGGCCGCCCATTTTCAGGATATGGCGCACGCCGTCGCCTTCATCGCCCAGCAGCCAGGCGGTGGCATCCTGAAACTCCACCTCGCTGCTGGCGTTGGAGCGGTTGCCCAGCTTGTCTTTCAGCCGTTCCAGGCGAATGGCGTTGCGGCTGCCGTCCGGCAAAATGCGCGGCAGGAAGAAGCAGGACAGCCCGCCTTCGGCCTGCGCCAGCACCAGGTGCGCATCGCTCTGCGGCACCGAGAAGAACCACTTGTGCCCCACCAGCCGGTAGGCTTCGCCCGGCCCACGCGCGCCGAGCGGCACGGCGGTGGTGGTATTGCTCAATACGTCGGAGCCGCCCTGCTTCTCCGTCATGCCCATGCCGATCAGCAGACCGCGCTTTTGCCCGCCAGGCAGCAGGTGAGCATCATAACGATCCGACAGCAGCGGCGTCAGCCAGGAGCGAAACTCGGCCGGTAACGCCTGCTGCAGCAGCGGTGTGGCGCCGAAGGTCATGGTCACCGGGCACAGCGTGCCAGCCTCAACCTGCGCATGCAGCATAAAGCGCGCGGCGCGCGCCACGAAGGAACCGATGCGCGCATCCTCCTGCCAGGGCAGGTTGTGCACCCGGTTGGCGATCAGCCCCTGCATCAGGATATGCCAGGCCGGGTGAAAGCGGACGTCGTCCAGTCGCTGGCCGGTGGCGTCGTAGCGCAGCAGCTCCGGCGGGTTGGCGTTGGCCAGCCGCCCCAGCTCCAGCGACTCCTGCGTGCCGAGCTGCTGGCCCAGCGAAGCCAATACCTCGGCGTCCCAACCACCTTGCTCGCGCTGCAACGCTTCGCGCAGCGGCGTATCGGAAAGAAACAGGTTGCTGTTACCCAGCGGCTTGGGTTGGTTAAAAACGGTGTGCGTAGTCCAGACCATGAGAGTGCTCCCTGAAAAAAGCGTCAGGAGTAAGTATGGTCGGCGCAGGGATTTCTGCCGCAGGCGGGATCACAAGAGGGGGAATTAACGGGGGCACTGCGCCCCCGTCAGGAGAATCAGCCGCGCTGACGCACCGCTTCGAACAGGCAGATGCCGGTGGCGACCGACACGTTCAGCGAAGAGACGGTACCGGCCATCGGGATGCTGATCAGCTCGTCGCAGTGTTCGCGGGTCAGGCGGCGCATGCCTTCGCCTTCCGCGCCCATCACCAGCGCCATCGGGCCGGTCATTTTGCTTTGATACAGCGTATGGTCGGCTTCGCCGGCGGTGCCCACCACCCAGACATTCATCTCTTGCAGCAGACGCAGCGTACGCGCCAGGTTGGTCACGCGGATCAGCGGCACGTTTTCAGCCGCGCCGCAGGCCACTTTCTTGGCGGTGGCGTTCAGCTGGGCGGAACGGTCGCGCGGCACGATCACCGCGTGCACGCCGGCAGCGTCGGCGCTGCGCAGGCAGGCACCGAGGTTGTGCGGGTCGGTCACGCCGTCCAGCACCAGCAGGAACGGCGTCTCCACGCTTTCCAGCAGGCCTGGCAGATCGTTCTCCTGATACTGACGCCCTTCGCGCACCCGGGCGATGATCCCCTGGTGCACCGCGCCTTCAACCTTGTCATCCAGCCATTGGCGGTTCGCCACCTGGATCACGATGCCGGTCGCTTCCAGCTCGGCGATCAGCGGTTGCAGGCGGCGATCTTCGCGGCCTTTCAGGATAAACACTTCCAGGAAGCGTTGCGGGTCGCGCTCTAACAGGGCTTTGACGGCGTGGATGCCGTAAATAATTTCGCTCATGATGCTCTTTTAAATTCGTGCGGCCGGCGATAACCGGCCGATGATAACGATGTGCGGCAGGTTAGGCCTGCTCGGCACCTTTCTTCTTGGCTGCGCGTTTGGCTTTGGTCGCCGCCGCGATTTTCCGCGTTTTGTCGGACGCTTTCTTGGCTTTCTTTTTCGCCTTCTTCACGTTGTCCGCAGGCTTGGCGTCATCCTGCTTGCGGAAGGCGCTGTCCGGCTCGAAGTTGGCCGGCGGTTTGCCGCCGCGGCGTTTGCCGCGCCCTGCGCTACCGTTGTCGCGCAGCGTACGCTGGCCGCCTTTCTTGGCGCGATCGCGCTCGGTTTTGCCTTCACCGCGCGCTTTGCGGGTGCTGGACACCAGCGCGAAGTCGATCTTGCGCTCGTCCATATGCACCGCGTCCACGCGGATCTCCACCGTATCCCCCAGGCGATAGACCGTGCCGGAAGACTCGCCGATCAGGCGCTGGCCGATATTATCGTAGCGATAGTAATCATTATCCAGCGTTGATACGTGCACCAGCCCGTCGATAAACAGATCGTTCAGGCGCACGAAGAAGCCGAAGCCGGTCACGCTGGAGATGATGCCGCTGAACACTTCACCGACGTGATCCTGCATGAAGTCGCACTTCAGCCAGTCGGCGACGTTGCGCGTCGCTTCGTCCGCGCGACGCTCGGTCATCGAGCAGTGTTCGCCCAGCTGCAGCATCTCTTCAAATTCGCTGTGCCAGCCGCCGGTCGGCGTCCAGCGCTCTTTCGGCTCGCCGTGTTCTTTGGCCAGCTGATATTTGATCGCGCGGTGCAGCGCCAGATCCGGATAACGGCGGATCGGCGAGGTGAAGTGGCCGTAAGACGCCAGCGCCAGGCCGAAGTGGCCGCGGTTTTCCGGATCGTAAATCGCCTGTTTCATCGAGCGCAGCAACATGGTTTGCAGCATTTCGTGGTCAGGGCGCTCGGACACTTCATCCATCAGCACCGCATAGTCCTTCGGCTGCGGCTTATTGCCGCCGCCCAGCGTCAGCCCCAGTTCGCTCAGCACGCTGCGCAGTGCGGAGATGTGATCGTCGCTTGGACGATCGTGCACGCGGTACAGCGCCGGCTCGTTGCGTTTCTCGACGAAGCGCGCGGCCGCCACGTTGGCCATGATCATGCACTCTTCGATCAGCTTGTGGGCGTCGTTGCGCACCGTCGGCTCTACGCGCTCGATGCGACGCTCGGCGTTGAAGATGAATTTGGCTTCTTCGGTTTCGAACGCGATGCCGCCGCGCTCGGCGCGCGCCTTATCCAGCACCTTGTACATGGCGTGCAGCTCTTCCAGGTGCTTGACCAGCGGATGGTAATGCTCGCGCAGCTCCTGATCGCCCTGCAGAATGTGCCACACCTTGTTGTAGGTCAGGCGGGCGTGAGAGCTCATTACCGCCTCGTAGAACTTGGCCGTGGACAGGCGCCCCTGGGCGGAGATGGTCATCTCGCACACCATGCACAGGCGATCGACCTGCGGGTTCAGGGAGCACAGCCCGTTGGACAGCACTTCCGGCAGCATCGGGATCACCTGCGACGGGAAATACACCGAGTTGCCGCGGCTGCGCGCTTCATCGTCCAGCGCGGTGCGCGGACGCACGTAGTAGCTGACGTCGGCGATCGCCACCCACAGGCGCCAACCGCCGCCGCGTTTTTTCTCGCAGTACACGGCGTCATCGAAGTCGCGCGCGTCTTCACCATCGATGGTGACCAACGGCAGCTTGCGCAGATCGACGCGGCCCTTCTTGGCCGCTTCCGGCACCTGTTCGCTGAGATCGGCCACCTGTTTTTCCACCTGCGGCGGCCAGGTATGCGGGATCTCATGGGTGCGCAGCGCGATGTCCACCGCCATGCTGGTGCCCATCTTGTCGCCGAGGATCTCAACGATCTTGCCAACCGCCTTGGTGCGGCGGGTCGGACGCTGAGTCAGCTCCACCACCACCATAAAGCCCATGCGCGCGCCGCTGACGCTGTCCGCCGGGATCAGAATATCGAAGCTCAGACGGCTGTCGTCCGGCACCACGAAGCCGGTACCGGCATCCATGAAGAAGCGGCCGACGATCTGGCTGGTTTTCGGCACCAGCACGCGCACGATGCGCGCTTCGCGGCGCCCTTTGCGATCCGCGCCCAGCGCCTGCGCCAGCACCACGTCACCGTGGATCGCCATTTTCATCTGTTCGGCGGACAGGTACAGGTCGTCTTTGCTGCCTTCAACGCGCAGGAAGCCGTAGCCGTCACGGTGGCCGATCACCGTGCCGCGCAGCAGATCCAAACGTTCCGGCAGCGCGTAGCACTGGCGGCGGGTAAACACTAACTGTCCATCGCGCTCCATGGCGCGCAGGCGGCGGCGCAGCGCTTCCAGCTGTTCTTCACCGCTGAGACCCAATTCGTTGCCCAGTTCTTCGCGGCTGGCCGGCGTTTCTCTTTTCGCCAAATGGGCCAGGATATATTCACGGCTGGGGATAGGGGATTCGTATTTTTCTGCTTCTCGTTCCAGGAATGGATCTTGTGACATTGCGGTTCCTCCGTTGTCATCAGCAGGATGACGTTGAGCCTTGTCTTCTCAACGTCGTTTTATTCGACAAGCAATAGCTTGTAGAGCGGCGGATTGTCTTCGACCATGTCGGCCAACGTATGCTTATCCAGCTCTTCAAGGAAATTCTGTACGCCCTGGTGGAGCACCTGCTTCAATCGGCAGGCAGGGGTGATGTGGCAAAACTCGCTGCTGCAGTTAACCAGCGCGAGCGGCTCCAGCGCCCGCACCACGTCGCCGAGGCGAATGCTCTCGGCCGGTTTGCCCAAACGGATGCCGCCATGCTTGCCGCGCACCGCCGTGACAAAACCCACCCGGCTCAACTGATTGATGATCTTCACCATATGGTTGCGAGACACGCCATAAACCTCGGTCACTTCCGAGATGCTGGTCATCTTGTCCTGCGGCAACGAGGCCATGTAGATCAACGCCCGCAGGCCATAATCAGTAAAACTTGTTAACTGCACATCTTACCTCTGGGTATCACTTTACCCGTCTGATACGCCGCTTTTCGGCGCTATTCAAAAGATTACTCATTGGATAATAAACCAGCCGGAGAGTTCGTCGCTAATTATTTAGCGAATCCCGCGCCCTAAGGCGGGTTTATGAAAGGATTTTTTGACGTGAAACCGCAATCGGAGGGAGTCAGGATAAAAACAAACCGGGACGCGCCCGGTTTGTTTAATGCCGCAAAGCCTGATTATGCGTCGAACGGGTCGCGCAGGATCATGGTTTCGCTGCGATCCGGGCCGGTAGAGATGATGTCTACCGGTACGCCGGTCACTTCTTCGATGCGCTTGATGTAGTTCAGCGCAGCCTGAGGCAGCTTGCTGTGCTCTTTCACGCCAAAGGTGGTTTCGCTCCAGCCCGGCATGGTTTCGTAGATAGGCTCGATGCCTTCCCAGCCTTCAGCCGCCAGCGGAGTGGTGTCCACTTCGCGGCCGTCCGGCATGCGGTAGCCCACGCAGATCTTCACTTCTTTCAGGCCGTCCAGGACGTCCAGTTTGGTCAGGCAGAAGCCGGACAGGGAGTTGATCTGCACGGCGCGGCGCACCGCTACCGCGTCCAGCCAGCCGGTACGACGACGACGGCCGGTGGTGGCGCCGAACTCGTTACCTTGCTTGCACAGGTACTCGCCGGTTTCATCGAACAGTTCGGTTGGGAACGGACCTGCACCCACGCGAGTGGAGTAGGCTTTCACGATGCCCAGCACGTAGTCCACATAACGCGGGCCGATGCCGGAACCGGTAGCCACGCCGCCGGCGGTGGTGTTGGAAGAGGTGACGTACGGGTAAGTACCGTGGTCGATATCCAGCAGGGTGCCCTGAGCGCCTTCGAACATGATCAGGTCGCCACGCTTGCGCGCGCCGTCCAGCAGTTCGGAAACGTCAACCACCATGGCGGTCAGGATGTCGGCGATAGACAGCACATAGTCCAGCGTCGCCTGATAATCGACGGCTTCAACTTTGTAGTAGTTGACCAGCTGGAAGTTGTGGTAATCGACGATCTCTTTCAGCTTAACGGCGAAGGTTTCTTTGTTGAACAGATCGCCGACGCGCAGGCCGCGACGAGCCACTTTATCTTCGTAAGCCGGGCCGATGCCGCGACCGGTGGTGCCGATCGCTTTCGCGCCGCGCGCTTTCTCACGCGCGTTATCCAACGCAACGTGGTAAGGCAGGATCAACGGGCAAGCTTCAGAGAGCAACAGACGTTCGCGTACCGGGATGCCACGCGCTTCGAGTTCACCCATTTCTTTCATCAACGCGTCCGGCGCCAGAACAACACCGTTGCCGATGATGCTGGTGACGTTTTCACGCAGAATACCTGAAGGAATTAAATGAAGAACGGTTTTTTCACCGTTGATTACCAGAGTATGGCCAGCGTTATGGCCACCTTGGTAGCGCACAACATATTGAGCCCGTTCAGTCAGCAGGTCTACAACCTTGCCTTTACCTTCGTCACCCCATTGGGTGCCCAGTACGACGACGTTCTTACCCATTTTTCAAAATCACCGATTGCTTAAAAATGGATTCTACCACCGTAATTTTCGATTTTCAGCACTTTTAGCATACGATTGCATAAATTTTGGGCTAGACTTTAAAGACCCGTGCGGCCGCTCAACATGTAGTAGATCACGCAGCCCGCAACCACTATTCCACCGCCAAATCGCCGCAGCGTCGCGTCCGGCAACTGCGACATCGCCACAATCATTTTGCGCCAGGCCTGCGGAAACAGCATCGGCCCCAATCCTTCCAGCACCAGAACCAGCCCGAGCGCCAGCCAAATCGTTGAGTTCATGCATCCCCCAAAAACGAGAAAGGGCCCGCGTAAACGGGCCCTCGATCAGATTGCCTCCCGCGCTTATTTGCGCAGGGTATCAGGCGACTTCATGTAGCGGAAGAAATCGCTGTCCGGGCTCAGTACCAGCACGTCCTGATTGTCCTTGAAGCTGGCTTCATAGGCACGCAGGCTGCGGATAAAGGCATAGAAGTCCGGATCCTGGCTGAACGCGTTGGCGAACAGCTTGGCTGCTTCGGCATCGCCTTCACCGCGGGTGATACGCGCCTGACGCTCTGCTTCCGCCAGGGTACGGGTCACTTCGTAATCCGCGCTGGCGCGCAGCTTCTCGGCTTCTTCCTGGCCCTGCGAGCGCAGACGACGGGCTACCGCTTCACGCTCGGCGCGCATACGCTGGTAGATGGCGTCGGACACTTCGGCTGGCAGGTTGATCTGCTTGATACGCACGTCGATCACTTCGATGCCCAGCGCCGCCATGCTGTTCGGGTTCACCTGCGGCTGTTTGCCGGTGGTTTCCCGCTCAACGCGCGCCGCCGCAGAGGCGATAGCGTCATCGGCTTCGGTGGTCGCCACTTCTTCGCCGTCGCCCACTGTGCCGGTGTTCAGCGCGTCACGCACGTCAGACATCAGTTTGCCGCGCGAGTCGGTCACGATGTCTTTCACGTCCAGGCGGCCGATTTCGGAACGCAGACGGTCGCTGAACTTGCGTTTCAGCAGCACTTCGGCCTGGGAGACGTCGCCGCCGCCGGTCGCCAGATAGTAACGGCTGAAATCGCTGATGCGCCATTTCAGATAGGAGTCGACGATCAGGTCTTTCTTCTCGCTGGTCACGAAGCGATCGGCCTGGTTGTCCATGGTCTGGATACGCGCATCCAGGTTCTTCACGGTCTCAATGAACGGGATCTTGAGGTGCAGACCCGGCGCATACACCAGCGGCTTGTTTTCGCCATCGCGCAGAACCTTGCCGAAGCGCAGCACGATGCCGCGCTGGCCTTCCTGCACCACGAACAGCGAAGCGTACAGCACCACCAGCACCGCGAGGACAATAACTACAAAAGACTTACGCATTGATTACTCTCTCCCTACGCGAGTGGTGTCGTCACGCTGCGCATTCGCCCGGCGCTGATCCATAACCGATCCGCCGCTGGTGCGCGGAGTGCTGCTGTTGGCAGCCGGCGCAGGATTCGGATTGAGGCGAATCAGGCTGGTATCCTTATTATTGCCGCTCTCCGTCGCCGCGCCTTGGCCGCGCAGCATCTGATCCAGCGGCAGCACCATCAGGTTGTTGCCTTTGTCGCTCACCAACACCTTACGGGTATGGCCCAGCACTTTTTCCATGGTTTCGATATACAGACGCTCGCGGGTGATCTGCGGTGCGGACTTGTATTCCGGCAACAGCTTGGCAAAGCGCGCCACCTCACCCTGAGCTTCCAGGACGGTGCGGTCCTTATAAGCCTTGGAGTCTTCCAGCAGACGCTGCGCCTGGCCGTTCGCACGCGGCTGAACTTCGTTGGCGTAAGCTTCCGCTTCACGGATGTATTGCTGCTCGTTCTCACGCGCGGCGATCGCATCGTCGAACGACGCCTTCACCTCTTCCGGCGGACGCGCCGCCTGGAAGTTGACGTCCAGCAGCGTGATGCCCATGTTGTAAGGACGAATGGTCTCTTCCAGCATGCGCTGCGTATCGTTACGCACCACGGTACGGCCTTCGGTCAGGATGCGATCCATCGAGTATTTGCCGATCACGCCGCGCAGGGCGCTGTCGGTCGCCTGGCTCAGGCTGTCGTCGGCATTGACGACGCTGAACAGGTACGCTTCCGGGTTGGTCACGCGGTACTGCACGTTCATTTCCACGCGCACCACGTTTTCATCGGAGGTCAGCATCACGCCGGACGCTGCCAATTCGCGCACGGACTCCACGTTCACCGGACGCACGTCGTCGATGAAGGTCGGCTTCCAGTTCAGGCCCGGCTGCACCAGATGGCTGAACTTACCGAAACGCGTCACGACGCCGCGCTCGGCTTCCTTGATGGTGTAGAAGCCGCTGGCGGCCCAGATCACCACCACGGCGACCGCCGCGATACCGATAATGCGGCCGCTGAAGCCCGGACCAGAGGTGCCGGTGCCGCCGCTATTGCTGTTGGAGCCTTTGCCCCCGCCGAAACCGCTCAATTTCTTGCTCAGTTTGCGGAAGATATCGTCCAAATCAGGTGGCCCTTGATCACGACCGCCTTTGTTGTTACCGCCAGAGTTGCCGCCATTGTTATTGCTGCTCCCCCACGGGTCGCGGTCCTGTCCGTTATTACCGGGCTGATTCCACGCCATGTTTTAGCTCCATATTCTGTGATTGGGTACTTCAGGCTTTCGCGAAGCATAAATGTAACAGGATATGATCATACGATAAAGTCAATCAGGTCCTGTTCTTGCTTGCAGAGACGACGCCATTCGACGATCGGCATTCGCACCACCACGCCAATGCTGCCGTCTTCTTCGTTCCACTCTTTTTCAATCGCCTGAAGCTGGTAAAAACGGCTGCGAAGACGGCCTGCCCGTGGCGGTAAGCGCAATTCGTAATGCGCGATCTCCCCCGATAAGCGCTCCGTCAACGCCTGATACAGCAACGGAATACCCTCTCCGCTGGCGGCGGACAGCCACACCCGGATCGGCAGGTTTTCGTCGTTGCGGTCGATACGCGGCACAAAATCGTCCAGCATATCTATTTTGTTCATCACTAACAGTGTAGGAATTTCATCCGAGTCTATCTCCGCCAGCACGGTGTTCACCGCTTCGATGTTCTCATCGACGCGCGGATCTGCGGCATCGATGACGTGCAGCAGCAGAGATGCCTGGCGCGTTTCCTGCAGCGTCGCCTTGAAGGCGGCCACCAGATCGTGCGGCAGGTGCCGGATAAAGCCTACGGTATCCGCCAACACGGTATCCCCCACGTCCGGCACGTCAATGCGCCGCAACGTAGGATCCAGGGTGGCAAATAGCTGGTCCGCCGCATACACCTCGGCAGACGTTATTCGGTTAAACAGGGTGGATTTGCCGGCGTTGGTGTAGCCCACCAGCGATACGGTCGGCACATCGGCGCGGGTCCGCGCGCGTCGGCCTTGTTCACGCTGCTTTTCTACCCGCTCCAGGCGGCGCAGAATCAAGCTGATGCGATCGCGCAACAGGCGACGGTCGGTCTCAAGCTGGGTTTCCCCCGGCCCACGCAGGCCAATCCCCCCTTTTTGCCGCTCCAGGTGCGTCCAGCCGCGTACCAGGCGCGTGGCGATGTGACGCAACTGCGCCAGCTCCACCTGCAGCTTACCTTCATGGGTGCGGGCACGCTGGGCAAAGATGTCTAAAATCAACCCGGTGCGATCGATCACCCGGCATTCGCACAGGCGCTCGAGGTTTCTTTCCTGCGCCGGGGAAAGGGAATGATCAAACAGGACAACAGACGCGCCGCTGGCTTTCACCGCATCTGCAATTTCTTCGGCCTTTCCTTCGCCGACAAAGTACTTCGGATGCGGGGCTTTGCGGCTACCAGTCACCACTTGCAAAGCTTCGACACCGGCTGAGGAGACCAGCGATTCGAACTCGTTGAGGTCTTCCGTATCTTTGTCTTGCGAGAAATAGATATGAACCAGTACGGCCTGCTCACCGGCTTCATAACGGTCAAACAAGCGTGCAACCTCTCAAACGGACACTCACCGTGAGTTTGGGGGACATAAACAGCCCGCGGCTGCTTATGCTCCCCGTCATGGTTGACTTGCAACGCGCTTTATTCAGCGTCATCGCTTTCCTGCTGCGGCTGTTGCTGCGCAGACGGATTGTTGCCATGGTGATAGTTGCTTGAACCGCCGCTCGGGTTGTTGCTGTGATGCGAAACCGGGCGTGACGGGACAACGGTAGAGATAGCGTGCTTGTACACCATCTGGCTAACCGTGTTCTTCAACAGGATGACAAACTGGTCAAAAGACTCAATCTGGCCTTGCAGCTTAATACCATTCACCAAATAAATAGAAACCGGAACACGTTCACGACGCAATGCGTTCAGGAACGGATCTTGCAAAGATTGCCCCTTAGCCATTCTATCTTTTCCTTATTTGCTTGTTGTTTGTAACTAAGAACCTGTCGGCTCTAAAATAAACGACGTAAAAAATTTGCGCGCTGAATACTCAGCAATTGTACACAATCACCCAACCTATGCACTAACAACCTGTGTCACCGAGTCCAAAGCCTCTCCCGGCTTTTCACTGTCCAACCAATGGACCGACTCCCAACCCCGTAACCAGGTCATCTGGCGTTTAGCCAACTGACGTGTTGCGCAAATACCACGATAAACCATCTCATCGTAACTAATTTCACCAGACAAGTATGACCACATCTGGCGGTAACCGACACAGCGAATGGAGGGCAAGTCCGTATGCAAATCACCCCGTGCGAAAAGTGCACGCGCTTCCGTCTCAAAACCCGCCGCCAACATTTGATGGTACCGCAGCTCGATGCGTTGATGGATCAACTCACGGCTGGTCGGCGCTATCGCAAATTGGTGAACTTGATACGGCAACGATTCACCCGAAATTTTAGTCAGTTCCGTTAAAGTTTTACCCGAAATAAAAAAACTTCCAGTGCTCTGGACAGTCTCTGCGGATCATTCGGATGAATTCTCAATGCCGCGACCGGATCGATCGCCTGTAACTGACGGTGCAACGCCTCCCAGCCCTGCTCCGCCGCTTGCCGTTCGATGCGCTCGCGCACCGCGGGATCGGCGGACGGCAACGGCGACAATCCTTCCAGTAACGCCTTGAAATACAACATGGTGCCGCCCACCAACAGCGGAATGCGACCGGCGGCGGTGATGTCGGCCATCTCTTTCAACGCATCGGCGCGAAACTCCGCGGCCGAGTAAGCTTCGGCGGGATCGCGGATATCGATCAGCCGGTGCGGCGCCTGCGCCAATTCTTCGGCGCTCGGCTTGGCGGTGCCGATATCCATGCCGCGGTAAATCAGCGCGGAATCGACGCTGATCAGTTCCACCGGCAGGCGTTCGCGCAGCGCGATCGCCAGCGCGGTCTTGCCCGAGGCGGTTGGCCCCATGATGAAAATAGCCGGGGGACGTGGTGTCATTTCAGTGTCAGTCATGCTTGAGGGCCGCCAGTGCGGCCTGTAAATCAACGGGTTGTAAAAGTCCGCTCGGTGGCGATTTGACCAGCTGCGGGCAAAGTCGTTCAACGTCGGTCAGCAATTGTATCGCTTGCGAGGTGTTCCACTGTTCATGTTCGCTGCCAAGGCGACGAGCGAGCCAGGTAGCCAGCACCGCGGGCGACATCTCCTGATGTTCGGCCAGATAGCCTAACAGTTCGGGTATCAGTTTTTGTAAATTTTGTTGGCGTAATGGTAAAGGCACTGCGCGCAGCGTCACACGGCCGTGATCCGCCTGCAGATCCAGCCCCATCATCGTCAGCAGCGCCTGATGCCGCGCGATGGCCGCCGCTTCGCTCTTCTCCAACGTCAGCTTGACTGGGATCAGCAGCGGCTGCGGCCGCAGCCCTTCTGCCGGCGGGTTGAGCTGCGCCTGGCGCAGCCAGCGTTCCGCCACCGTCAGATTGAGCAACGCCGGCTGCTGGCACTGTTCAATCAACGCATAACACGGCGGATGGATCATCAGCACCCGGCCAAAGCTGTGTTGCCCGCTCGCCAACGGTGTTTCCGCTGCGGCTTTCGCCGGCGGGAACAGCGGCGGCTTGCTCGGGGTTTCCGGCGCGGCCTCGACCGGCGGCTCGGCGGCGGGCTGCATCAGTTTACCGTACAGCTCGCCTTCGCGTTTTTGGTAACCGCCCGCCGTTTGCCAACCGGGCTGCGGCGCGCGCTCGCGGGCGGCGCCGGGCGATGACGGCGTTTCACGACGCGACGCCGGCAAAGAAAAATGGTTGCCGCCGGCGGCGACGCGGTTTTCCTGCTGCCAGACCGGCGCGGGCGCTTCGTCCGGCGTTTCCGCCAGCGGCAGCGACGGCGTCTGCCCGGCCTGTTGCAGCACGGTGGTCACCGCCTGGTAGATAAAATCGTGCACCAGCCGCGCCTGATGGAAACGCACCTCGTGCTTGGCGGGATGAACGTTGACATCCACCTGGTGCGGATCGACCTCCAGATACAGCACGTAAGCGGGCTGCTGATCGTCCTTCAACTGATCCTGATAGGCCTGACGAATGGCGTGATTGATCAAACGATCGCGCATCATGCGACAGTTGACGTAACAATACTGCATTTCACCCAGTTGGCGTGCCCCGGCCGGATCCGCCACCCAACCGCGGATGCTCAGATCGCCGTGCTGCCAGTCGATGCTCAGCGCATGCTGTAAAAACGCCGGGCCGCAGATGCTGCCCAAACGGCGCTCGTGCTGGCTCTCTTCCTTCGCCGCCCGGTATTGACGGATCAGTTTGCCGTTGTGGCTGAGGTTGATCGCCACATCGAAACGCGCCAGCGCGATGCGCCGCACCACTTCATCGATATGGCCAAATTCGGTTTTCTCGGTGCGCATGAACTTGCGGCGCGCCGGCGTGTTGTAAAACAGATCCAGCACTTCCAGCGTGCTGCCGACCGGGTGTGCAGCGGGTTTGACCGTCACCGCCTGCTCGCGCCCTTCGGCATAGGCTTGCCACGCCTCGCTTTGTTCGGCGGTGCGCGACGTCAGGGTCAAACGGGACACCGAACTGATACTGGCCAGCGCTTCGCCGCGAAAACCGAGGCTGACGATCGCTTCCAGGTCGTCGAGCGTGCTGATTTTACTGGTAGCGTGTCGCGCCAGCGCCAGCGCCAAATCGTCCTTGCCGATGCCGCAGCCGTTATCGCGAATGCGGATCAGCTTGGCACCGCCGCGTTCGATATCGATATCGATGCGCGTCGCACCGGCATCCAGACTGTTTTCCACCAGCTCTTTGACCACCGACGCGGGGCGTTCAACCACCTCTCCGGCGGCGATCTGGTTGGCGAGCTGTGGCGGTAACACCTGGATAGGCATGCTGACTCCTGTAGCGGTGGCGCTAGGCCTGCGGAATGGTCAGCGTCCGATCCAGCGGCGCGACGTCCGACTTCAGATTATTGACCCGTTTCAGATCGCCGACGCTGACCCCATAACGAGAAGCGATAGAGGACAGCGTGTCCCCACGGGCCACTTTATGTTTAGACGGCTTCTTCGCCGGCGTTTTCGCCTTGGCGACGGCGGTGACGGCGGCGGTTTTCCCCGCCGGCACCTTCAGGCGTCGCCCGACCCACACGCCGTCTTTCTTCAGTTTGTTCAGATCCCGCAGGGCCGCCATGGTGGTGCCGTAGCTGTCGGCGATGCCGGACAGCGTCTCCGCCCGCTTCACCACGTGGATCTGGGTCTTGCCGCTAACGCTGCGGCTCGCGCCGGCCGAGCTGACGATAGGCTCCGGCTGGCGCACGTCTGGTGTTGAGGTGTTAACCGCCGCTGCGACGTCCAGCGGTCGGTTTTCCACCTTTGGGTCGGCTTGCAGCGGATGCGCCAGGAAGTAGCTGCGCAGGCCGTTATGAATGGCCTTGGCAATCTTCTCCTGATACGCGCTACTGCCCAGCAGCCGCTCCTCCGTGCTATTACTGATAAATCCTGTTTCCACCAGCAGCGATGGAATATCCGGCGAACGCAGCACGCCCAGGCTGGCGTGTTCCGGCCGACGTTTATGCAACGATCCGACGCTCTGCAGCTGCTGCAGCACCTTCACCGCCACATCGTACCCGACGCGCTGCGAGTGGCCGAACTGCAGATCCAGCACCGCCTGGCTCAGATAAGGGTCGGCCTGGCTGTTGGCCAGCAAATCGCCGGCGCCGCCGAGCAGCTCAGACTGCTTCTCATGCTGTTCCAGCCAGCCGGCCATTTCGCTGTTGGCGCGGCGGTTAGACAGCACCCAGACGGAAGCGCCGCTGGCGCTGCGGTTTGGCGCGGCATCGGCGTGGATGGAGACCAGCACGTTGGCGCCCTGTTTGCGCGCAACGTCGGAACGCCCCATCACCGAGATAAAATAATCGCCGTTACGCGTCAGCACCGGTTTGAACTGCGGATCGGCGTCCAGCATCGCCTGCAGGCGGCGCGCGATGGCGATGGTGACATTCTTTTCTTTCAACCCGCTCGGGCCGATGGCGCCCGGATCCTGGCCGCCGTGGCCGGCGTCGATCGCCACCACCACCCGATCGCCGGAACCGGCGGAAACGCGGCTGCTGCGCGGCGTGACCTCAGTGGCGGTGCCTGCGACCACAGTCTGTTTTTGGGTAAAGGGATTCGATCCCGTCGGCGCTTTGCGCAGCGGCGGCTCCGGCGCTTCACGCACCGCAACCGGCGCCTGACGCGGCGGTTGACTGACGGCGACCGGCGGAGGCGTTTGCACCGGCGCTTTACGCGCCACGATATTGGCGCCGCCTTCAGCCGAAATGGTGAACACCACGGTATGCACGCCGCCGTTCTGGCGAGTGGAAACGCGGGTTTTGGCGCGCTGGGTCAGATCAAACACCAGACGCACGCTCTGAGCGTCTTTCGGCGCGCTGGAGCGAATGCTCTTTACCAGGTTTTGCCCGCTAAAGTTGAGCGGCAGGCCGCCGACTTTGCCCTTCTGGTTAACGTCCAGCACCACCCGTTCCGGGCCGTGCAGCGGGAAAAACGCATAGTCCGGCGGGCCATTGAAGCTCACCGACACCGTCGCTTCGCGTTGGGCGTTCGACACTTTGATATCGGACAGCGAGGACGCCGCCAGCGCGTTCAACGCGCCGAGCGGCCCCAGCACGGCGATCAGCATGATGACCGCAAATTTTTTCAACACCTGCGTCATTGCAGCATCATCCCTGTGATCCATGAATGCGGTCTAACAGCTGGCTGCCGTAAGCAGAAATCGCCTCGATCTTCGCCTCTCGTCCCTCGCCCTGATAGCCGAGGTGCAGCGCCAGGTCCGGCTCCGGCAGCACGCCGGTGCCCTGCTGCGGCCATTCGACCAGGCAGATGGCGTCTTGCGCGAAGTAATCGCGAATGCCCATGAATTCAAGCTCTTCCGGATCGGCCAGGCGATACAGATCGAAGTGATACACCGCCAGCGGCTGCAAGGCATAGGGTTCCACCAGCGTGTAGGTCGGGCTTTTGACGTTGCCCTGATGCCCCAACGCCTGCAGGAAACCACGGCTGAAGGTGGTTTTACCGGCGCCCAGGTCGCCGTAGAGATAGATGACGCTGGCGCGATCGCAGGCCTTGGCCAAAGTGGTGCCCAAAGCGACAGTCGCTGCCTCGTCCGGCAGAGGTAAAACGAGTTCTTTCATTCGATAAAGTCTATTTTGCCCACTCAGGGTTAACGAAATGAAGGATGTCCGGCAGTAAATCGGTCGCCAACATGCCTCTTGTTCCTTGTCTTTCCGCTACGCGATCGCCGGCCGCGCCATGCACGACGCAGCCCGCACAGGCGGCATCATACAGCGGGAGCTTTTGCGCCAGCAAACCGCCGATGATGCCCGACAGCACATCACCCATGCCGCCGGAGGCCATGCCGGCGTTGCCGACGTCGGCGATCGCCATCTGCCCCTGCTCATCGGCGATCAGCGTACCGGCGCCTTTCAGCACCGCCACGCCGCCGTAGCGCGCCGTCAGCTTGCGCACGGCAAGTAAGCGATCACTCTCGATGTCGGCAGTGCTGCAGCTCAACAGCCGCGCCGCCTCTCCGGGATGCGGAGTCATCACGCGATTCTGCCGTTTCTCGGGATTTAATGCCAGCAAGTTCAGCGCATCGGCGTCCCACAAGGCCGGTTTATCGCTGGTTTGCAGCACGCTCAAGGCGTTTTTGCCCCACTCAGCCTGGCCCAGCCCCGGGCCAATCACCAGCACATCCGCCCATTGCATCGCCTGCCGCAGCGTCGCATCGTCCAGCGCCTGCGCCATCAGCTCCGGCCTGGCCGCCAGCAGCGGCGCAACATGATCAATGTGAGTAAGCACTCGCACCAATCCAGCCCCGCTGCGCAGCGCCGCTTCCGCCGCCATGCGAATGGCGCCGCCGAATCCGCGGTCGCCGCCCACCAGCAGCAGACGACCATGTTCGCCCTTATGGGCGCAGGGGCGCCGCGGATGCAGCCAGCGCGGCAACGCCTCGGCGGTAAGCCGCTGAATCTGCTCCGGTTGCTTCGCCAACCAATCCGATAAGCCTAGCGCATTCTGATGAAGTTGCCCGACCCAGTCGCGCGCCTGCCCGGTCAGCAAACCCGGCTTGAGGCCGATGAACGTGACGGTATGCGCGGCACGCACCACCGCGCCCGGCGCCGCGCCGCTTTCCGCCAGCAGGCCGGACGGGATATCGAGCGCCACCACCGGCGCCGAATGGCGGTTGGCGGCCTCAATCAGCGCATCGTAAGGCGCACGCGGCGCGCTGCCCAGGCCAGTGCCCAGCAAGCCGTCGATAATGAGCGAAACAGACGCCGGCCAGCGGCTGTTCGCCGGCAGAATGTCGCCGCCTGCAGCTTGCCAGGCCTCGCGAGCCGCTGCGGCTTCCGGTGGCAAAGGGCGTGCGCCTTCGCAGGCGATCAGCGTCACCTGCACGCCCGCCGCCTTCGCCAGGCGCGCCACCACATAGCCGTCGCCGCCGTTGTTGCCGTGGCCACACAGCACCAGCCAGTGGTCACGGGAGGGGTACGCGTTGCGAGCCAGCGCGTAGGCCGCCTGACCGGCGCGCTGCATCAAATCGTAAAGAGAAATACCGAGCGAGGCCGCCGCCGCGGGTTCCGAACGACGGATCCAATCCGCAGGCCAGACAGAGTGTGGTAAACTGTCAGCGTATGCTTTTTCACTGTGGCCCGTCATGACGCACCCCCTCGATCTTCATCAACTCGCCCAACATATCAAGCAATGGGGGCAATCGCTAGGATTCCAGCAGGTTGGCATCTGCGATACCGATCTGAGCCTTGAAGAGCCGAAGCTGCAGGCCTGGCTCGACAAGCAGTACCACGGCGAGATGGAATGGATGGCGCGCCACGGCATGTTGCGCGCACGCCCTCACGAACTGTTGCCGGGCACGCTGCGAGTGATCAGCGTACGCATGAACTACCTGCCGGCCAAGGCGGCGTTCGCCAGCACCTTGCAGAATTCGCAACTGGGCTACGTCAGCCGCTACGCTCTGGGGCGTGACTATCACAAGCTGTTGCGCCAGCGCCTGAAAAAACTGGGCGATCAGATCCAGGAATACTGCGGCGAGTTGAATTTCCGCCCCTTTGTCGATTCTGCGCCGGTGATGGAGCGCGCGCTGGCCGCCAAGGCGGGCATCGGCTGGGTTGGTAAACACTCACTAATTCTCAACCGTGAAGCCGGGTCGTGGTTTTTCCTCGGCGAGTTGCTGATCGATCTGCCGCTGCCGGTGGATCGGCCGCAGGAAGAGCAGTGCGGCCGCTGCGTCGCCTGCATCACCACTTGCCCGACCGGCGCCATCGTCGCCCCCTATACTGTCGACGCCCGGCGCTGCATCTCCTACCTCACCATCGAGCTGGAAGGCGCGATCCCGGAAGAATTTCGCCCGCTGCTCGGCAACCGCATCTACGGCTGCGACGACTGCCAGCTGATCTGCCCGTGGAATCGCTTTTCGCAGCTCACTGACGAAGACGATTTCAGCCCGCGCGCCGCACTGCATGCGCCGCAGCTGATCGATCTGTTCAACTGGACAGAAGAAAAATTCCTGCGCATCACCGAAGGCTCGGCGATACGCCGCATCGGCCACCTGCGCTGGTTGCGCAATATCGCCGTGGCGCTGGGCAATGCGCCTTATGAGGACGGCGTCGTGCTCGCGCTGCGCACGCGTTTGGGCCAGGACAGCATGCTGGACGAACATATCCACTGGGCGCTGGCGCAACAGCTTGCTCGCCGTGAAGCGCAGGGCATAGAGGTGCAGACGGCACAGAAAAAACGGCTGATACGGGCTGTGGAAAAAGGTTTACCGAGGGACGCCTGACGGCGTGCGCCGCGCGGCCGCATCACCGGCATCCTTACTCTGTGGATTTGTGCATAAAAATAAAAACACGTTGTCTTTCAACTGCAACAAAAAGAGCAAGTGATCGGCATAACGTTTTGGGATAAATAAATAAGCATATAAATCAAATAGATAAATATTTAATTTGTATGACGTTGATTTTTCAGGCAGGCGAGTTTATGTGCAGAGGCTGTGGATAACTCTGTTCACAACATTTTTACCGGGCGTGTAAAACGGGACAAAAATCCGCGCCGGATAAGGCGTTGGACTTGAATTTGAAACGAAGAGAAAATTGGAGCGGGAAACGAGACTCGAACTCGCGACCCCGACCTTGGCAAGGTCGTGCTCTACCAACTGAGCTATTCCCGCATAGAGATGCTTTTGGCATCCGGTCACCAAACACTGGCGTGACCTTTGAATTTTTGGAGCGGGAAACGAGGCTCGAACTCGCGACCTCAACCTTGGCAAGGTTGCGCTCTACCAACTGAGCTATTCCCGCGTCGCATAGGTACTGCTTGATACTGCTTTATTTATTCATCATGCCGCATCGCGACATTGTTGAATTTGGAGCGGGAAACGAGACTCGAACTCGCGACCCCGACCTTGGCAAGGTCGTGCTCTACCAACTGAGCTATTCCCGCCCGGCGTATCGATGGTGGAACGTTACGAAATTCTTCATCGGTACGGGGTGCGCATTATACGAGAAATCCTTTTTGCCGCAAGCCCCTGAAAGCAAAAAAACGCGATTTTTGTTTGATTGCCGATTAAAGCGCCAGATTGGCGAATTAAGCGGCTAAAAACAGCGTTTTTTCCCCGCAGGGGCCGCCATCGCCTTAAAGCTGAATGAAATGTTCGCGGTAATAAGCCAGTTCGGCCACCGATTCGCGGATGTCATCCAGCGCCTGATGGGTGCCCTGCTTCTTAAAGCCGCCGAGAATTTCCGGCTTCCAACGGCGTGCCAGTTCCTTCAGCGTGCTGACGTCCAGGTAGCGGTAATGGAAGTAGGCCTCCAGCTCCGGCATGTAGCGGAACAGGAAACGGCGATCCTGGCCCACGCTGTTGCCGCAGATCGGCGATTTGCCGGCCGGCACCCATTGCTGCAGGAAGGCGATGGTTTCCAGCTCGGCGGCGCGATCGTCCTGGCGGCTGGCTTTCACCCGCTCCACCAGCCCGCTGCCGGTATGGGTGCGCACGTTCCACTCGTCCATCAAGGCCAGCTGCTCGTCGGATTGGTGCACAGCGATCACCGGCCCTTCGGCCAGGATGTTCAGGTTGGCGTCGGTGACCAGCGTGGCGATCTCGATAATGCGGTCACGCTCGGGATCCAGCCCAGTCATCTCCAAATCGATCCAAATCAGGTTATTTTCGTTTCCTGTCATGATGTTTCCTGCCTAAAAGCCGAGAGAAAAACGCTGTGCGGACGAGACGACGGGCGCCGCCGGTGGCGACGCGCCGCAGCCGGCGGCTAACAACGGTTATTTAATATAAAATAGCGTGTATCATAGTCTTTTTGGTCGCCTTGGGCGACATATACCCTGACGGGTTCAAGGCTGCGCCGGGGGCAACTCCCCGCCGCGGCTGTGCATATACGTAAAGGTATAAAACCGATTCAAGTGAGGCGCAGTGAGTAAGAACAAACTGTCCAAAGGTCAGCAACGCCGCGTGCAGGCGAACCATCAGCGCCGTTTGAAGCGCGCCGATAACAAACCGGAACCGGATGATTCCCAACTGGGCGAGCCGCAGGAAGGCGTCGTCATCAGCCGTTTCGGCATGCACGCCGACGTTGAGGCGCCGGATGGCACTCAGCACCGCTGCAACATCCGCCGCACGCTGCGTTCGCTGGTCACCGGCGATCGCGTGGTGTGGCGCCCCGGCCTGGGCACCCATGAAGGGGTGAAGGGCATCGTGGAAGCGGTGCACGAGCGCACCTCGGTGCTGACGCGCCCGGACTTCTACGACGGCGTGAAGCCGATCGCCGCCAATATCAATCAGATCGTCATCGTGTCGGCGATCCTGCCCGAGCTGTCGCTGAACATCATCGACCGCTATCTGGTGGCCTGCGAAACGCTCGAAGTCGAGCCGCTGATCGTGCTCAACAAAATTGACCTGCTGGACGCCGAAGCGCGCAAGCTGGTCGACGGCATGATGGATATCTATCGCAAGATTGGCTACCGGGTGCTGGAAGTCTCCAGCCAGACGCGGGAAGGCATGGCGGAGTTCGAACAGGCGCTGGCCGGGCGCATCAGCATCTTCGCCGGCCAGTCGGGGGTCGGCAAATCCAGCCTGCTGAACGCGCTGCTGCCGCCGTCTGAAGAGCAAATTCTGGTAAATCAGGTTTCCGACGTCTCGGGCCTCGGGCAACATACCACCACCGCCGCGCGGCTGTACCACTTCCAGCACGGCGGCGACGTGATCGACTCCCCCGGAGTGCGCGAGTTTGGCCTGTGGCACCTGGAGCCGGAACAAATTACCCGCGGCTTTGTCGAATTCCGTGATTATTTAGGCGGTTGCAAATTCCGCGACTGCCGCCACGATACCGATCCCGGCTGCGCTATCCGCGCGGCGATGGAGAAAGGCGATATCGCGCAAGAGCGTTTCGACAACTACCACCGCATTCTGGAAAGCATGGCGCAGGTGAAGGTTCGCAAGAACTTCACGGACGCCGCAGACTGACACTGACGAGCGGGCATTGACGACGGCGGAGCCCTCGTTACAATGCGCGCCCTTTACCCTGATTCACGAGGTTAACGTGCTGGATAGCATCAAGATTAAACTGCAATATTGGCTGCCGAAGCTGGCGCTGACCCGCCTGGCGGGCTGGGGCGCCGACAAACGGGCCGGCTGGCTGACCCAACTGGTGGTCAAAACCTTCGCTCGCTACTACCGCGTGGACATGCAGGAAGCGCAAAACCCGGACCTGGCGTCTTACGCCACCTTCAACGACTTCTTCGTGCGCCCGCTGCGCGATGGTGCGCGCCCGATCATCGCCGACGCCAACTGGCTGGCGCTGCCCGCCGATGGCGCCATCAGCCAGCTCGGCCCGATCCGCGAGGATCAAATCTTCCAGGCCAAAGGCCACCACTACAGCCTGGAAGCGCTGCTGGCCGGCAACTATCTGTTGGCCGAGCCGTTCCGCAACGGCCTGTTCGCCACCACCTACCTGGCGCCGCGCGACTATCACCGCGTCCACATGCCGTGCGCCGGCGTGCTGCGCGAAATGATCTATGTGCCGGGCGATCTGTTCTCGGTCAACCCGCTCACCGCCGCCAACGTGCCTAACCTGTTCGCACGCAACGAGCGCGTGATCTGCGTCTTCGACACCGACATCGGGCCGATGGTGCAAATCCTGGTCGGCGCCACCATCGTCGGCAGCATTGAAACCGTCTGGGCCGGCACCGTCACGCCGCCGCGCGAAGGCATTATCAAGCGCTGGACCTACCCGGCCGCCGGCGAAGAAGGCGCCATCACATTGGAAAAAGGCGCCGAGATGGGCCGTTTCAAACTCGGCTCCACGGTGATCAACCTGTTTACCGCAGGCAGCGTGCAGTTTGCGCCGCAGCTGCATAACGGCACCGTCACCCGCATGGGTGAAGCCTTCGCCGAAATCCCGGCCGCCGCTGAAACACCACAGACCCCGATCTAAAGGAATCGACGCCGTGCGCCTTTTCATCACGCTTTTGCTCGGTTGCCTGTTGTGGCAACCGGCGCTGGCCGCCCCCGTGCCAACCGAGAGCCAGCTCAAACAGGAGCTGAAGCAGGCGGAAAGCAGCAAAAACGCGCCGAATCAGGCGGAAACCACCGAGGCGCTGCAAAGCGCCCTCAACTGGCTGACGGAGCGCAAAGAGTCGCAGACTCGCTCCGAGCAGTATCAGAGGGTGATCGACGATTTTCCGAAGATGACGCAGGAGCTGCGCCGTCAGTTGGTGCTGGAAAGCAACAAGATCCTGCCGAACGGCGACGATTTGCCGGCCGCCGAGCTGGAACAGCAGATCCTGCAAACCAGCAGCCTGCTGCTGGAACAGGCGCGCCTGCTGCAGCAAGAACAGGATCGCACGCGGGAGATCAGCGATTCGCTCGGCCAGTTGCCGCAGCAGCAGACCGACGCCCGCCGTGCGCTGACGGAAGTGCAGCGCCGCCTGCAGGCGCAGCCCGCCAACCCGACCACGCCGTACGCGCAGGCCGCCCTGGCCCTGCTGCAGACCGAAGCGGCGGCGCGCAAAGCCAAAGTGGACGAGCTGGAGCTGGCGCAGCTGTCGGCCAACAACCGGCAGGAGCTGGCGCGCATGCGCGCCGAGGTCTATAAAAAGCGCCACGAGAAAATAGACGTTCAGCTGCAGGCGCTGCGCAACAACCTCAACGCCCAACGCCAACGCGAAGCGGAGCTGGCGCTGGAAAAAACCGAGCAATTGGCCGAGCAGAACGGCGATTTGCCAAAAAGCATCAGCCAGCAGTTGCAGATCAACCGCGAACTGTCCGCCGCGCTGAACAGCCAGGCGCAGCGCATGGATCTGATTTCGTCGCAGCAGCGGCAGGCGGCGGCGCAGACGCTGCAGGTGCGCCAGGCGCTGAGCACCATCATCGAACAGGCCCAGTGGCTCGGCTCGTCGTCGGCGCTGGGGGAAACCCTGCGCGCCCAAGTGGCGACGCTGCCGGAAATGCCCAAGCCGCAACAGCTGGACGGCGACATGGCCCAGCTGCGCGTGCAGCGCCTGCAGTTTGAAAATCAGCTGGAAAAGCTGTCGCAGCGCGAATTCAAGCGCGACGACGGCAGCGCGCTGACCAGCCAGGAGCAGCGCATCGTCGATGCCCAGCTGCGCACCCAGCGCGAGCTGCTCAACTCGCTGCTGTCCGGTTGCGACACCCAAATCCTCGAGCTGACCAAGCTGAAGGTGGCCAACACCCAACTGATCGAAGCGTTGAACGAAATTCGCGACGCCACCCACCGCTATCTGTTCTGGGTGCCGGACGTCAATCCGATCAACTTCTCTTATCCGCTCAACGTGGCGCACGATCTGACGCGCGTCCTGTCGCTGGACACGCTGTCGCAGCTCGGCGGCGCCTTCATGATGATGGTGACCAGCCGCGAAACGCTGATCCCGATCTTCGGCGCCCTGCTGCTGGTGATTTTCAGCATCAGTTCACGCAAGCACTATCACGCCTTCCTCGAGCGCGCCAGCAGCCGCGTCGGCAAGGTGACGCAGGACGAATTCTTCCTCACGGTGCGCACCGTGTTCTGGTCGATTCTGGTGGCGATGCCGCTGCCGGTGCTGTGGGCCGCGCTCGGTTACGGCCTGCAGAGCGCCTGGAACTACCCGGTGGCAGAAGCGATCGGCAAAGGGGTGACCGCCACGCTGCCGATCCTGTGGATCTGCATGATCTGCGCCGCCTTCGCCCACCCGCAGGGGCTGTTCATCGTGCACTTCCGCTGGCCGGCGAAGCAGGTCTCGCGCGCCATGCGCTACTACAAGATGTCGATCTGGCTGATCGTGCCGCTGATCATGGCGCTGATCACCTTCGATAGCCTGAAAGAACGTGAGTTCGCCAACACGCTGGGACGGCTGTGCTTCATCCTGCTGTGTCTGGCGCTGGCGCTGGTCACCCACAGCCTGAAACGCGCCGGCATTCCGCTGTATCTGGATAAAAACGGCTCCGGCGACAACATGCTCAACAGCGCCTTCTGGGGGCTGCTGCTGTCGGCGCCGCTGCTGGCGGCGCTGGCCTCGACCGTCGGTTACCTCACCACCGCTCAGGCGCTGTTGGCACGTCTGGAAACCTCGGTGGCGATCTGGTTCCTGTTGCTGGTCATCTACCACATCATCCGCCGCTGGATGCTGATCCAACGGCGGCGCATCGCCTTCGATCGCGCCAAACAGCGCCGCGCCGACATCCTGGCCCAGCGCGCCCGCGGCGAAGACGAAACCTCGCACGCCCCGAACAGCACCGAAGGCGCCATCGATCCGGACGATTCGGACTTCGATCTGGACACCATCAGCGCCCAGTCGCTGCGGCTGGTGCGGTCGATCCTGACGCTGATCGCGCTGGTGTCGGTGATCGTGCTGTGGTCCGAGATCCACTCCGCGTTCGCCTTCCTGGAAAACATCTCGCTGTGGGACGTGACTTCGACGGTCAACGGCGTAGAGACCGCCCATCCGATCACCCTCGGCGCGGTTCTGATCGCTATTCTGGTGCTGATCATCACCATGCAGCTGGTGCGCAACCTGCCGGCGCTGCTGGAGCTGGCGGTGCTGCAGCACTTGGATCTGTCGCCGGGCACCGGCTACGCCATCACCACCATCACCAAGTACTTGCTGCTGCTGTTCGGTGCGGTGCTCAGCTTCGCCTGGATCGGCATCGAATGGTCAAAACTGCAGTGGGTGGTTACCGCGCTCAGTCTGGGGTTGGGCTTCGGCATGCAGGAGATCTTCTCTAACTTCATCTCCGGCCTGATCATCCTGTTCGAGAAACCGATCCGCATCGGCGACACCGTGACGATCCGCAACCTGACCGGCACCGTCACCAAGATCAATACCCGCGCCACCACCATCTCGGACTGGGACCGCAAAGAGATCATCGTGCCGAACAAAGCGTTCATCACCGAACAGTTCGTCAACTGGTCGCTGTCGGACACCCTGACCCGTGTGGTGCTGACCGTACCGGCGCCGGGCGAAGCCAACAGCGAGGAGGTGACCAAAATCCTGATGAACGCCGCCGAACGCTGCTCGCTGGTGCTGGATAATCCGGCGCCGGAGGTTTACCTGGTCGATCTGCAACAGGGCATCCAGATCTTCGAGATGCGTATTTACGCCGCCGAGATGGGCCACCGCATGCCGCTGCGCCACGAGATCCACCAGCTGATCCTGGCGGGCTATCGCGAGCACGGCATCACGCTGCCGTACCCGCCGTTCCAGGTGCGCACCGAGACGCTGTCGCGGTTGACCAACAACGGCCGTACGCCGCCGTCTACGCCGGCGCCGAACACCAAACGCGACGCCGGGGGGTTGTAAGCGCTTCTCGCGATAAAAAAAGGGTCGGCAAATGCCGACCCTTTTTGCTTTTTTCACCGCCTGAAACGTCAGGCGATCCCGACCGGGAAGGCCAACACGTCGCTCAGGCTCTCGGCGCCCAGCGCCAGCATCACCAGACGATCCACGCCCAGCGCCACGCCGGAACATTCCGGCATGCCGTGCTGCAACGCCGCCAACAGGTGATAGTCGATCGGCTGCTGCGGCAGACCGCGCTCCGCGCGTTTGCGGTTGTCCTGCTCGAAGCGCTGCTGTTGTTCACGGCCGTCGGTCAGCTCGCGGAAACCGTTCGCCAGCTCGATGCCCTTGAAGTACACCTCGAAACGCTCCGCCACGCGGTGGTCTTCGGTGCTGATCTCCGCCAACGCCGCCTGGCTGGCCGGGAAGTGGTAAACGAACGCCGGCTTTTCACGGCCGATATGCGGTTCCACGCCCACGGTGAACAGCAGCTGCAGCAGCGTATCGCGATCTTCTTCGGTATCGGCGATGTTGCTCAGATCGAGTTTGGCCGCCGCTTCGCGCAGCTGCGTCTTCTCCGCCGACAGTGGATCGATGTCCAGATGGCGCAGGAACGCCTGCTGATAAGACAGGGTCTCCGCGCTCTCGCAGTCCAGCACCTGTTGCAGCAGATCGTCCACCTCATTCATCAGGCGGTACATGTCGTAGTGCGGACGGTACCACTCCAGCATGGTGAATTCGGGGTTATGGTGCCGCCCGGCCTCTTCATTGCGGAAGCTGCGCCCCATTTGGTAGATCGGGCCGCTGCCCGCCGCCAGCAGGCGCTTCATGTGATATTCCGGGCTGGTCATCATGTATAGCGTCAGGCCCTCTGCCGCCCCCGGCCCGACGAAACGCGTCTCGAACGGGAACAGGTGAACGTCGGTGACCGTCGCCTGGCTCATGGTGGGCGTCTCAACTTCCAGCACGCCACGATCGGCGAAGAAACGCCGGATCTCAGCCAGAATCGCTGCGCGTTTCAACAAATTGGCGATGGGTGCAGTAGGCTGCCAGCTTGCCGTTTCGCTCATGGTAATTAACTCCGAAATCAAACAGGGGATGCAGTCTACTCGCATCCTTGCAGCCAAACAAATTCTTCACGATGCGCAACCGGCCATAACGCCAATTTCCGATAAATAGGCGGCAAAAGCGCGTTAAAAAGGGTAAAGCACGCCGAACGCGCGAAAAGGCAGGCAAGCCTGTTGGGCAAGCGTTAATCGACAAAACAATCGATCACATCAAATTTCGACTACTTAACTTTAGGTATAGTTAATTCCCCATTATTGGTGGGAGATATCTATCCTTAACCTTTAAGCAACATTAATCGGTTCAATTAGTTAGCACCCGAAGAGTTCGCTAAATTTTAAGCATAGATATTTAACTTGCCGTTCTTAACAAGAACATTGGAGGAATGCAGTGCAAACCTTTAACGCCGATCTTGCCATTATTGGGGCCGGGGGCGCTGGTTTACGTGCAGCAATAGCCGCAGCGGAAGCCAATCCCCAACTGAAAATCGCGCTGATCTCGAAGGTCTACCCGATGCGCAGCCACACGGTCGCCGCCGAGGGGGGCTCCGCCGCCGTCACTCAGGATCACGATACCTTCGACTACCACTTCCACGACACCGTCGCCGGCGGCGACTGGCTGTGCGAGCAGGACGTGGTCGATCACTTCGTGCATCAGTGTCCGCGCGAGATGACCCAGCTCGAGCAGTGGGGCTGCCCGTGGAGCCGCAAACCGGACGGTTCGGTCAACGTGCGGCGTTTCGGCGGCATGAAGATCGAACGCACCTGGTTCGCCGCCGACAAGACCGGCTTCCACATGCTGCACACCCTGTTCCAGACCTCGCTGAAATACCCGCAAATTCAACGCTTCGACGAGCACTTCGTACTGGATATCCTGGTGGATGACGGCCAGGCGCGCGGCCTGGTGGCGCTCAACATGATGGAAGGTACCCGCGTGCAGATCCGCGCCAACGCGGTGGTGATGGCCACCGGCGGCGCCGGGCGCGTTTACCGCTACAACACCAACGGCGGCATCGTCACCGGCGACGGCATGGGCATGGCGTTCCACCACGGCGTACCGCTGCGCGACATGGAGTTCGTGCAGTATCACCCGACCGGCCTGCCCGGTTCCGGCATCCTGATGACCGAGGGCTGCCGCGGCGAAGGCGGCATTCTGGTGAACAAGGATGGCTACCGCTACCTGCAAGACTACGGCATGGGCCCGGAAACCCCGCTGGGCGAGCCGAAAAACAAATACATGGAGCTGGGCCCGCGCGATAAAGTGTCGCAGGCTTTCTGGCACGAATGGCGCGCCGGCCGCACCATCGCCACCCCGCGCGGCGACGTGGTCTACCTCGATCTGCGCCATCTGGGCGAGAAAAAGCTGCTGGAGCGGCTGCCGTTCATCTGTGAACTGGCCAAAGCCTACGTCGGCGTCGATCCGGTGAAGGATCCGATCCCGGTGCGCCCTACCGCGCACTACACCATGGGCGGCATTGAAACCGACCAGAACTGCGAAACCCGCATCAAGGGGCTGTTCGCGGTCGGCGAATGTTCCTCCGTCGGCCTGCACGGCGCCAACCGTCTCGGCTCCAACTCGCTGGCGGAACTGGTGGTATTCGGCCGCGTCGCCGGTGAGCACGCGGCGCGCCGCGCGCTGGAAACCGCGCCGGCCAACGGCGCCGTGCTGGATGCGCAAACCCGCGACGTCGAAACCCGCCTGGGCAACCTGATGAAGCAGGAAGGCAACGAAAACTGGGCGAAGATCCGCGACGAAATGGGGCTGTCGATGGAAGAAGGCTGCGGCATCTACCGCACGCCGGAGCTGATGCAAAAAACCATCGATAAGCTGGCCGAGCTGAAAGAGCGCTTCAAACGCGTCAAAATCACCGACAACACCAGCGTGTTCAATACCGATCTGCTGTACACCATCGAGCTGGGCTACGGCCTGGACGTCGCCGAATGCATGGCGCACTCCGCATTTAACCGCAAAGAGTCGCGCGGCGCCCACCAGCGCCTGGACGAAGGCTGCACCGAGCGTGACGACGTCAACTTCCTCAAGCATACGCTGGCGTTCCACAACCCGCAGGGCGCACCGCGTCTCGAATACAGCGACGTGAAAATCACCAAGCTGCCGCCGGCCAAACGCGTCTACGGCGCAGAAGCCGAAGCGCAGGAGAAAAAGAATAAGGAGCAGGCAAATGGCTGAGATGCAAACCCTGAAGATCGACGTCATGCGCTATAACCCGGAAAGTGACGCCGAGCCGCATTTCGTCACTTACGCCGTGCCTTATGATGAACAGACCTCGCTGCTCGATGCGCTGGGCTACATCAAGGATAACCTGGCGCCGGACCTCTCCTACCGCTGGTCGTGCCGCATGGCGATCTGCGGCTCCTGCGGCATGATGGTCAACCGCGTGCCGAAGCTGGCGTGCAAAACCTTCCTGCGCGACTACGTCGGCGGCATGAAGGTCGAAGCGCTGGGCAACTTCCCGATCGAGCGCGATCTGGTGGTCGACATGACCCACTTCATCGAAAGCCTGGAGGCGATCAAACCGTACATCATCGGCAACGATCGCAAACCGGAGGATGGCCCGAACGTGCAGACCCCGGCGCAGATGGCCAAATACCACCAGTTCTCCGGCTGCATCAACTGCGGCCTGTGCTACGCCGCGTGCCCGCAGTTCGGCCTCAACCCCGAGTTTATCGGCCCGGCGGCGATCACGTTGGCGCACCGCTATAACCTGGACAACCGCGACCACGGCAAGAAACAGCGCATGCCGCAGCTCAACGGCCAAAACGGCGTCTGGAGCTGCACCTTCGTCGGCTATTGCTCTGAAGTCTGCCCGAAACACGTCGATCCCGCCGCCGCCATCCAGCAGGGCAAGGTGGAGAGCGCCAAAGACTTCATGATCGCCATGCTGAAGCCGCAATAAGGGAGAAAAATTGCCATGACAACTCAACGTAAGCCCTATGTGCGCACCATGACGCCCACCTGGTGGCAAAAGCTCGGCTTCTACCGTTTCTACATGCTGCGCGAAGGCACCTCGGTGCTGGCGGTCTGGTTCAGCATCGTGCTGCTCTACGGCGTGTTCGCGCTGAAGGGCGGCGCCGAGAGCTGGGCCGGCTTCGTCGGTTTCTTGCAGAATCCGCTGGTGCTGTTCATCAACGTCGTCGCATTGCTGGCGGCGGCGCTGCACACCAAAACCTGGTTCGATCTGGCGCCGAAGGCCGCCAATATCGTGGTCAACAGCGAGAAAATGGGACCGGGCCCCATCGTGAAAGGGCTGTGGGCCGTCACCATCGTCGTCAGCGTGGTCATCCTGGCCGTGGCCCTGTTCTAATCCGGAGGAAACATGATAAATCAAGCACCTAAACGCTCCGATGAGCCGGTTTTCTGGGGATTGTTCGGCGCCGGCGGCATGTGGGGCGCGATCGTCGCGCCGGCTATCGTGCTGCTGGTCGGCATCCTGCTGCCGCTGGGGCTGTTCCCCGGTGAAGCGCTGGGTTACGAGCGCGTGCTGGCGTTCTGCCAGAGCCTGATCGGCCGCCTGTTCCTGCTGTTGATGATCATTCTGCCGCTGTGGTGCGGCCTGCACCGCATCCACCATGCGATGCACGATCTGAAGATCCACGTGCCGGCCGGCAAGTGGGTGTTCTACGGTCTGGCGGCAATCCTCAGCGTCGTCACCGTCATCGGCGTCGTCACTCTGTAAACCGCTCGGGTGGCCAACGCCCGTTGGCCGCCCTTTTCTCATCGGCTACACTGTCTACTCGCCCCCGGTAAACAGGAGTCACCGATGCGTTTATGGTCAAAGCTTTGCGTCATGCTTTCCGCCCTGCTCTCCGTCGCCTGCAGCGTCTCTCCGCCTAAAGACATCAAGGTCGTGAACAATTTCGACAGCCAGCGCTATCTCGGCACCTGGTATGAGATCGCACGTCTGGATCATCGTTTTGAACGCGGTTTGCAGCAGGTGACCGCCCATTACAGCCCGCGCGCCGACGGCGGACTGAAAGTCATCAATCGCGGCTTCAATCCGCAAAAACAGCAATGGCAAGAAAGCGAAGGCAAAGCCTACTTTATCGGTTCACCGCAGGTCGCGGCGCTGAAAGTGTCGTTCTTCGGCCCTTTCTATGGCGGCTACAACGTGATTGCCCTGGATCCGGCGTATGGCTACGCGCTGGTTTGCGGCCCGAACCGCGACTATCTGTGGATCCTGTCGCGCACGCCGACGCTTGACGCCGCCGTGCGCGACCGTTTATTGCAGACAGCCAAAGGCTACGGTTTCGCCACCGACAAGCTGATCTGGGTGCAGCAGTCCGCCGATCAGTGACTGCTGAACTTCAGCCCGAGTATGCCGACCACGATCAGGCACAGGCTGATGATGCGCGCGATATTGGTCGATTCGCCCAACAGCACCATGCCCATGATGGCCGCGCCCACCGCGCCGATGCCGGTCCACACCGCGTAGGCGGTGCCGGCGGGCAGCGTTTTCATGGCGTTGGCCAACAGCAACATGCTGACCACCATCGCGGCGATGGTGATGATGCTCGGCGTCAGCCGGGTAAAACCGTGGGTGTATTTCAGACCGATAGCCCAAACCACTTCGAGCAAACCGGCGATAAGCAGAATAATCCAGGCCATGAGACGGCCTCCCTACCACTGGGGTCGTCCCCGATAAAATGACGCGTAAACGGGTCGTCCCGTTCAGCGAGGTGATGCATGACGGGTAACCTCACCCGCACTGCGGCAGGATAGCAGCAGCGTTAACGCTCAGGCAAGGGATAGAAATGTGGCGGCTCTCCGCAGCCGGAACGCCGCCGGGTGGAATGCGGATTATTCCGCGCTGCGCTGAATAGCCTTGCCGCCGGCCTGAATGTCTTCACCCACACCGCGGGTGGTATTGCAGGCGGTCAGCGAGCTCAAAATCATCAAAGAGAAGATCGCGATAATACTTTTCTTCAGCATAAGAAAGTCCTTATTTGTCGTTGATGAAAAAGTACGGCTTTCTAAGCGTAGTCAAAATTGACGGAGGGTGTGGGATCGTGACCGGCTTTGTGGCGCAAATACATCGGGTTAAAGGCAGGATCAGCTGGCCGTGCGGGAGATGGCGCCGCCGAGATGCTGAACGTCTTCGCCGAAACCGCGAAACGTATTGCAACTGCTGAGGGAGAAAAGGAACAACAGGGAGAGCACGGCCAACAGCGTTTTCTTGAACATGCGGATTTTCTGCCAACGAACGAGGATGGGATAAAACAGAGGAACCGCGGGGGTTCCTCTGTTTTGAAACTTACTTAACGCGAGAGACGTATTCGCCAGAGCGAGTGTCAACTTTGATCACTTCGCCGATCTGGACGAACAACGGCACTTTTACTACGGCGCCGGTGCTCAGGGTCGCCGGCTTGCCGCCAGTCCCTGCGGTATCGCCTTTCAGGCCAGGATCGGTATCGGTGATTTCCGCTTCGATGAAGTTCGGCGGCTGAACGGCGATTGGACGGCCATCCCACAGGGTGATGATGCACTCTGCGTTATCCTGCAGCCATTTGGCCGCGTCGCCGACGGTTTTGCCGTCAACCTGATGCTGTTCGAAAGACTCAGGGTGCATGAAGTGGTAGAACTCACCGTCGCTGTACAGGTAGTTCATGTTGGTGTCCATCACGTCTGCGCCTTCGCAAGAATCGGTAGACTTGAAGGTTTTTTCCACGCGGGTGCCGGTCAGCAGACGGCGCATTTTCACGCGCGCAAATGCCTGGCCTTTGCCCGGCTTAACGAACTCACTGGCTTCAACGGCGTAAGGTTCGCCCTCGAACATGATTTTAAGACCCGGACGGAAATCGTTGCTAGAATAAGTCGCCATGATGGCCCTCTGAATATTTGAACTGGTAGCTTAGCCAAAAAAATGGCACACATTATAACCCAAAGTACGGCACATAGAGAAGATTGGTTGCATCAACTCGCCGATGTTATTACCGATCCCGATGAATTACTGCAGCTTTTGTCACTGAATACGCACCCGGAACTGCCGCAGGGGCGCGATGCCCGCCGGCTGTTTGCCCTGCGCGTGCCGCGCGCCTTCGCTGCGCGCATGCGCCCCGGCGATGCCAACGACCCATTGCTGCGCCAGGTGCTGACCGCCAGAGAGGAGTTCATCAACGCCCCAGGGTTCACCACCGATCCGCTCGATGAGCAGCGCAGCGTGGTGCCGGGCCTGCTGCACAAATACCGCAATCGCGCGCTGCTGCTGGTCAAAGGCGGCTGTGCGGTCAACTGCCGTTACTGCTTCCGCCGCCACTTCCCCTATCAGGATAATCAGGGCAACAAGAACAACTGGCGGCAGGCGCTGGATTATATCCGCCAACACCCGGAACTCGACGAGATCATTTTTTCCGGCGGCGATCCGCTGATGGCCAAAGACAGCGAGCTGGAGTGGCTGGTCGGCGAACTGGAGACCATCCCGCACCTGAAACGCCTGCGCATTCACACCCGTCTGCCGGTGGTGATCCCGGCGCGCATTACGCCGGCGCTGTGCCGCCTGCTGTCGGCCTCGCGCCTGCAGGTGCTGATGGTTACGCATATCAACCACGCCAACGAAATCGACCGCGAGCTGCAGAGTGCCATGGCTCAGCTGCGCCTCGCCGGCGTCACGCTGCTCAATCAAAGCGTGCTGCTGCGCGACGTCAACGATGACGCCGACACACTGGCCGCGCTCAGCAACGCGCTGTTCGACGCCGGCATCCTGCCCTACTACATTCACGTGCTGGACAAGGTGCAGGGCGCGGCGCACTTCATGGTCAGCGACGATGAAGCTCGCGTCATCATGCAGGCGCTGCTGAGCAAGGTGTCCGGTTATCTGGTGCCGCGCCTGACGCGTGAAGTGGGCGGCGAACCGAGCAAAACACCGATCGACCTGCGTCTGATGCAGGAGTGATGCGCGCCACATGGCCTGATGGAACGAAAAGAGGAATGCCGTAGCATTCCTCTTTTTTTATCTCTGTGCGGCGTTTGGCCTCAGCGCCTTACGGGCACTTGTAAACCTGGCCGACCATTTTGCTGTCCAGCGGCGCGAAGCTGGAGAGCAGGTTCTGGCTTGGGCTGTTGGCGCCGTAAATGACGTTGCCGCCCATCGCCGCTGCCTTGTTGCGCAGATCGTTGGCCGCACCACGCATGGAGCTGCCTTCACCGCCGTTGCCGGACAGCCAGTTGCTCTGGGTGCCGGTCACTTCCCCCAGCAGCTGGCATTCCGCCGCCGGCTTGCTGTCGGTGAACTTGATCTGCTGACCCGCAGCGGTCAGTTCATGAGTGGTGCTGCAACCCGCCAGCAGCATCGCTGCCGAAAGACCCAGTAAGGCTTTAATCCGCATCTTGTTCCCCATTCGATGTTGAGAATTACGCAAAAGCTTATCAGAAAGCGATGCCATCTCTTAAGCATCCGTTGCCGCGCGAGCGAGCCAACGTCTTGAGCGACAGCTGATGACTTACCAGTTTACCAGCTAAATCGCCCCGGGCGGCAAAAATATCATCAAATACAGTGCGGCGGCGTTATACCCAACCGGCAACGGCCGCCGATGCCTGCGCCTCCACGTCGCCCTGGCGCGATTCCCCCTCCGCCAGTTTGAATACCGCCACCGCCTGCGCCAGCAAGGCCGCCTGTTCCTCCACGCCGACGGCGGTGGTGGCCACCTCTTCCACCAGCGCAGCGTTCTGCTGAGTCACCTGATCCATCTGGGTCACCGCCACCCCGACCTGCTCGACGCCTTTGCTTTGCTCTTCCGACGCATAGGAGATGTTATCCATCAGCGACGTCACCTGGTTCACCGAGCCGACGATGGCATTCATCGTCTCGCCCGCCTGTTCCACCAGCCGCACGCCGGCGGCGATATCGCAGGTGACGCCGTCGACCAGGCTGCTGATCTCCTTGGCCGAAGTCGCGCAGCGCTGCGCCAGATTGCGCACTTCGCCGGCCACCACCGCAAAACCCCGCCCCTGCTCCCCGGCACGCGCAGCCTCGACGGCGGCGTTCAGCGCCAGAATGTTGGTCTGGAAGGCGATGCCGTCGATCACGCTGGTGATATCCCCCACCTGACGCGCACTGTCGCTGATCGCCCGCATCTTATCGACCGCGCTGGCCATCAGCGTTTCGCCGTTGCGGGCGATGGCGGCGGTCTGATTGACCATTCCGGCGGCCTGATTGGCGTTATCGGCGTTTTGCCGCACCGTGGCGGTGATCTGCTCCATGCTGGCGGCGGTTTCCGTCAGCGCGCTGGCTTGTTCTTCGGTGCGGCTGGAGAGATCGGCGTTGCCGACGGCGATCTCATGCGTGCCGTGGTTGATCGACTCCACGCCGTCACGCACCTGCTGCACGGTGGCTCCCAGCTCCTGCTGCATCGTTCGCAGACCGGCGAACAGCATGCCGATCTCATCGTTGCTGCGCGCCACGATCTTGCTGCGCAGATCGCCGCGCCCGACTTTTTTCAGATGCTCGGCAATCTGACGCAACGGCAGGATCAGGCGCCGACGGAAATCACGCTGCACGGCGACCAGCAGCAGCAAGATCGCCGCCAGGGTGCCGCTCAGCAGGCGTGCGAAGACTTTTTGGGTCTGCTCCGCCTCTTCCACCGCCAGACGGTGGGCAGCGACCGTGGCCCGCATGTAGTCGGCAAACTGGCTGTCCAGCCGCTGGCGCACCTGGCGTTTCTCGGCCGCCATAGCGTGCAGCCGCTCGATCAGCGCCGCCTGCGGCGTGTCGGCCAACAGCGTCAGCTCTTGCTTCAGCACGCTCTGCTGCGCCAGGTAGACCTTTTTCATCGCCTCGCCCAGCTCCGGGCGCGATACCGTCAGGCCCGGCGTATCCCAGAACAGGTTGAAAGCGACATCGGCGCTGCGCAGCTCGCCGCGCGCCTCATCGATACCCTGCTGAATATCGGCTCTGCTGACCTGCGCCCAGCGCTCGAACGCCATGTTGTCGATCAGCGTCTGCGTTTGCAGCAAGGAACGCCAGCTGCGGTTAAGCGCCGCTTCCTCGTCGGAGAAAGTGCTCATTCTGCCGATGCTGTGGCCGTTTTGCTGCATGAAATAGAAGGCGATGGCGCCGGTTCCCATGGGCATCAAGCCCAACAGCAACAGCATCAACATCAGCCAGGTGGCTATTTTCATATTTTTCAGCATAAGTCGTCTCCGTTGACAGTCACACCGGCGAGGGAAAATTCCCCGCCTGGTAGGGGCTATATCGGTACGAAACGGCAACGGTTTAGGGTAAAAGCAAAATAATGCAATAATTCATTCAGTTAACTAATAACAAGCTAAATAAACATTCTTTTTATTGATTTTTAAGATAAAAAAACCCCGGCCATTTGACCGGGGTTCTCAGTACACAAGCGTGTGGGGGATGATTACATCATGCCGCCCATACCGCCCATGCCACCCATGCCGCCTGCTGCGCCCAGATCCGGTGCGTCAGCCTTCGGCAGGTCGGTGACCATGCATTCGGTGGTGATCATCAGGCCAGCCACGGAAGCCGCGTACTGCAGAGCAGAACGGGTCACTTTGGTTGGATCCAGGATACCCATCGCGATCATGTCGCCGTATTCTTCAGAGTAAGCGTTGTAGCCGTAGCTGCCTTCGCCCGCTTTCACCTGGTTGGCGATAACGGAAGCTTCTTCACCGGCGTTAACCACGATCTGACGCAGAGGGGCTTCCATTGCGCGCAGCGCAACTTTGATACCCACGTTCTGGTCTTCGTTGTCGCCTTTCAGCGCGGCGATTTTGCCTGCAACGCGGATCAGCGCGACGCCGCCGCCGGCAACCACGCCTTCTTCCACTGCAGCGCGGGTGGCGTGCAGGGCGTCTTCAACGCGGGCTTTCTTCTCTTTCATTTCAACTTCAGTCGCTGCGCCAACCTTGATAACGGCAACGCCGCCGGCCAGTTTCGCTACGCGCTCCTGCAGTTTTTCACGATCGTAGTCAGAGGTCGCTTCTTCGATCTGCTGACGGATCTGAGCAACGCGGCCCTGGATGGTCGCTTCGTCGCCCACGCCATCGATGATGATGGTGGTGTCTTTGTTGATGACAACGCGTTTCGCCTGACCCAGGTCTTCCAGGGTGGCTTTTTCCAGCTCCAGACCGATCTCTTCAGAGATAACGGTACCGGCAGTCAGGGTCGCGATGTCCTGCAGCATGGCTTTACGACGGTCGCCGAAGCCAGGCGCCTTAACGGCAGCCACTTTCACGATGCCGCGCATGGTGTTGACCACCAGGGTCGCCAGCGCTTCACCTTCAACGTCTTCAGCGATGATCAGCAGCGGTTTGCCTGCTTTGGCAACGGCTTCCAGCACCGGCAGCATTTCGCGGATGTTGGAGATCTTCTTGTCAGCCAGCAGGATGAACGGACTTTCCAGCTCAACAGAACCGGTTTCCGGCTTGTTGATGAAGTATGGGGACAGGTAACCGCGGTCGAACTGCATACCTTCAACCACGTCCAGCTCGTCTTGCAGGCCGGTGCCTTCTTCAACGGTGATAACGCCTTCTTTGCCCACTTTCTCCATCGCTTCCGCGATCAGTTTACCCACGGTTTCGTCGGAGTTGGCGGAGATGGTGCCGACCTGAGCGATAGCTTTGGAGTCAGAGCAAGGTACGGACAGTTTTTTCAGTTCTTCAACCGCAGCGACAACCGCTTTGTCGATGCCGCGCTTCAGATCCATCGGGTTCATGCCTGCAGCAACCGCTTTCAGGCCTTCGGTGATGATGGATTGAGCCAGTACGGTTGCCGTGGTGGTGCCGTCGCCCGCCGCGTCGTTCGCTTTGGAAGCCACTTCTTTCACCATCTGCGCGCCCATGTTCTCGAACTTGTCTTCCAGTTCGATTTCACGCGCAACGGAAACACCATCTTTGGTGATGGTCGGTGCGCCGAAAGATTTATCCAGCACTACGTTGCGGCCTTTCGGGCCCAGGGTCACTTTTACTGCATCAGCGAGAACATTCACGCCGCGGAGCATTTTCACGCGAGCGTCATTGCCGAATTTTACGTCTTTAGCTGCCATTGGTATTTCCCTTCAACTCGTTCAGTTCAGAAGATAAAGCGCAATTACGCTTCAACAATTGCCAGAATGTCGCTTTCGGACATGATCAACACTTCTTCATTGTCGATCTTCTCTGCTTTCACGCCGTAGCCGTCGTTGAAAATCACGATATCGCCAACTTTCACATCCAGCGGTTGGATGTTGCCGTTTTCCAGCACACGCCCTTTACCCACTGCAACCACTTCACCGCGAGTGGATTTACCCGCAGCAGAGCCAGTCAGGACGATGCCGCCAGCAGATTTTGATTCAACTTCTTTGCGCTTGACGATAACGCGGTCATGCAATGGACGAATACTCATTGAACGCTCTCCTGTAAGAAGGTCTCTATCAGATTTAGGGTTGTACACCGGATGGTTGTTATTACCGGCCTCGTGGCATTTGAGATGGGGGCGTTCCAGCCCCCTTCAAGGGGGCGAACAAAAAAAATTTCGCATTTTTGGTCCGACGAGTGCCGCAGAGATGAAAAACGCGGCCTTAGCCGCGTTTGCTTAACGATCGTGAGGTTTGCGATCCTCGTCCGGGCGGTGTTCCAGCACCGGGTGTTCGTCGTCCTTGCGCTGGAATTCGCCGTCGAAGGTATTGCCGTTGGCGGCGTCGCCGCCCGTCCAACCGCCGGGGCGATACACCGACAGGTGCGGCATCAGCTTCAGCGTCAGCGATTTTTGCACCGGCGGCAGCAGCAGCAACAGACCGAGGAAATCGGTGAAGAAGCCCGGTATCAGCAGCAGGAAGCCCGCCAGCACCAGCGAAACGCTTTTCACCATTTCCGCCGCCGGGCTTTCGCCGGCCGCCAGCTTTTGCTGCATCTGCACGAAGGTTTTCATGCCCTGATTGCGCACCAGCGAAATGCCGACGCAGGAGCTGAACACCACCAGCAGCAGGGTGACAGCCACGCCGAGCACGGCGGCGACTTTAATAAAGATGGATATTTCTATGTAAGCCAGCAGAAATATCAGCAGTAGCGGTAACCAGCGCACCTGGTTCTCCTATCGGTAGGTAAGGCACGGCCGCCACGGGGCGACGGCGCGAAAAAAGAGGCCGTAAACGGCCGACACTATTACAATGAGGGCATCCCCCCACCATTTCAACCGAGAGCCGGTTTTAATTGCTAAAGTTCGCAAACGTGAAAGAAGTCACAGAACCGAAAAAGGGCATATCCTTAAACACCATAAGGTGATCTGGATTCAGTCATTTCTTACCAACCAGCATATGATCTGGGCAGCTACGGGTGATTTGGTTAATCGTTTCACGCCCCAAGCCTTCGGCAACATTAATTTAGGCTGCGCCCTTACTAGCCTTGACCTGACAAATTATTAATTCGGCAGCAACACATAGAGAAGGTTCTCATGTCAAACAACATTCGTATCGAAGAAGACCTGTTAGGAACACGTGAAGTCCCCGCAGACGCTTACTACGGAGTTCACACTCTGCGTGCGATTGAAAACTTCTACATCAGCAACAGCAAAATCAGCGATGTCCCCGAGTTCGTTCGCGGCATGGTGATGGTGAAAAAGGCCGCGGCGATGGCCAACAAAGAACTCAAAACCATCCCGCGCAAAATCGCAGACGTGATCATCCAGGCCTGCGACGAGGTGCTGGATAAAGGCAAGTGCATGGATCAGTTCCCGGTGGACGTGTTCCAGGGCGGCGCGGGCACCTCGCTGAACATGAACACCAACGAAGTGCTGGCGAACATCGGTCTGGAGCTGATGGGCCATCAAAAAGGCGAATACCAGTACCTGAACCCGAACGATCACCTCAATAAGTGTCAGTCCACCAACGACGCCTACCCGACCGGGTTCCGCATCGCGGTGTACGCCTCCAACCAGAAACTGATCGACGCCATCAACCAGCTGCGCGAAGGCTTCGATCGCAAGGCGAAAGAGTTCGAAACCATCCTGAAAATGGGCCGCACCCAGCTGCAGGACGCGGTGCCAATGACCCTCGGCCAGGAGTTCCACGCCTTCAGCGTGCTGCTGAACGAAGAGACCCGCAACCTGCACCGCACCGCGGAGCTGCTGCTGGAAGTGAACCTCGGCGCCACCGCCATCGGTACCGCGCTCAACACCCCGGAAGGCTACCAGCCGCTGGCGGTGCAAAAACTGGCGGAAGTCAGCGGCCTGCCGGTGGTGCCGGCGGAAGACCTGATCGAAGCCACCTCCGACTGCGGCGCCTACGTGATGGTGCACAGCGCGCTCAAACGCCTGGCGGTAAAACTGTCCAAAATCTGTAACGACCTGCGCCTGCTCTCCTCCGGCCCGCGCGCCGGCCTGAACGAAATCAACCTGCCGGAGCTGCAGGCGGGATCGTCCATCATGCCGGCCAAAGTGAACCCGGTGGTGCCGGAAGTGGTCAATCAGGTGTGTTTCAAGGTGATTGGCAACGACACTTGCGTTACCATGGCGGCCGAAGCGGGCCAGCTGCAGCTGAACGTGATGGAGCCGGTGATCGGCCAGGCGATGTTCGAGTCGATCCACATCCTGACCAACGCCTGCTACAACCTGCTGGAAAAATGCATTAACGGCATCACCGCGAATAAAGAAGTCTGCGAACACTACGTCTTCAACTCGATCGGTATCGTCACCTATCTGAACCCGTTCATCGGCCACCATAACGGTGACATCGTCGGGAAGATCTGCGCCGAAACCGGCAAGAGCGTGCGCGAAGTGGTGCTGGAACGCGGCCTGCTGACCGAAGCTGAGCTGGATGACATCTTCTCCGTGGAGAACCTGATGCACCCGGCCTATAAAGCCAAACGCTATACGGATGAAAATGAACAATAACAGACCTACCCGGTAGCCCTGAAAGGCACGCTAAATCCTCTGGATAGCGTGCCTTTTTACTTTTAGGCGCCCACAAAATTTTAACGTTTTATTTTCAATTTACACCCTAAATCATTGGGACTGCATCAAGGCGGCAAGAGCGCAAGTCCCCAGGAGCTTACTCAAGTAAGTGACTGGGGTGAGTGCTCGCAGCCAACACCGATGCAGTTTCAAGGATGACGGGAAATCTCATTTTAAGGAGTAAACACTATGCTAGCCTTGGAATTGGTTATCGTTCTGCTGGCCATCTTTTTAGGGGCCAGATTGGGCGGTATCGGTATCGGGTTCGCGGGGGGACTGGGCGTATTGGCGCTGGCGCTGATCGGCGTCAAACCGGGCAACATTCCCTTCGACGTCATCTCCATCATCATGGCGGTGATTGCGGCGATCTCCGCCATGCAGGTCGCCGGGGGGATGGACTACCTGGTGCAGCAGACCGAAAAACTGCTGCGCAAGAACCCCAAGCACATCACCATTCTCGCCCCTATCGTCACCTACTTTCTGACCATCTTCGCCGGCACCGGCAATATCTCGCTCTCGGCGCTGCCGGTGATCGCCGAGGTGGCGAAAGAGCAGGGCATCAAGCCTTGCCGCCCGTTGTCGACCGCCGTGGTCTCCGCCCAGATCGCCATCACCGCCTCGCCGATCTCCGCCGCGGTGGTGTACATGTCTTCGGTGATGGAAGGCCACGGCGTCAGCTACCTGCACCTGCTGATGGTGGTGATCCCGTCCACCTTCTGCGCGGTGCTGTTGATGTCGCTGCTGGTGACCTGGCTGTTCGACTCCAGGCTGTCTAACGATCCGGTGTACCTGAAACGCCTGGAGGAGGGCCTGATTACCCTGCGCGGCAACAACGCGCTGGCGATCAAACCGCGCGCCAAAACCTCGGTGCTGCTGTTCCTGCTCGGCGTGCTGTGCGTGGTCGCCTACGCCATCATCAACAGCCCGGGCCTGGGCCTGGTGACCAAGCCGCTGATGAACACCACCAACGCCATTCTGATCATCATGCTGAGCGTCGCCACGCTGACCACCCTGCTGTGCCGCGTCGACACCGACATGGTGCTGAACTCCAGCACCTTCAAGGCCGGCATGAGCGCCTGTATCTGTATCCTCGGCGTCGCCTGGCTGGGCGATACTTTCGTCCAGGCCAACATCGATTGGATCAAAGAGATGGCCGGCAGCGTCATTCAGGCGCACCCGTGGCTGCTGGCGGTGATCTTCTTCTTCTGCTCGGCGCTGCTGTACTCGCAGGCCGCCACCGCCAAGGCGCTGATGCCGATGGCGCTGGCGCTGAACGTGTCGCCGCTGACCGCCGTCGCCTCCTTCGCCGCCGTTTCCGGCCTGTTCATCCTGCCGACCTACCCGACGCTGGTCGCCGCAGTGCAGATGGACGATACCGGCACCACCCGCATCGGCCGCTTCGTGTTCAACCATCCGTTCTTCATTCCCGGCACCATGGGCGTGATTTTCGCGGTGTTCTTCGGCTTCCTGCTCGGCAGCGTCATGCTGTAACGCTTCGACCGGGGCTGCGGCCCCGGTTTTCTTTCTGGCGATAAACTCGCCTTCTAGCCAATCCGCCTTCAGGGTATAGTGCCCATTCGAACCGATGAGAGGGCTGAAGATGTCTGATTGCGAAGCTGTCGTCATACTCTGTACCGCACCCGATGAAGCCAGCGCCCAGGAACTGGCGGCGCGAGTCTTGGGCGATAAGCTGGCGGCCTGCGCCACGCTGCTGCCCGGCGCCACCTCGCTGTATTACTGGGAAGGGAAACTGGAACAGGAATACGAAGTGCAGATGCTGTTCAAAAGCGATCGCCGCCGTCAGCAGGCCCTGCTCGACACCCTGAAACAACATCACCCTTACCAGACGCCTGAGCTGCTGGTATTGCCGGTGATGGCCGGAGATAAAGACTACCTGTTATGGATCAACGCTTCATTAAACTGATTTTGCTGCTGTGCAGCCTGTGCTTCCTGCCGCAGGCGGCGCAGGCTTCGCTGTTCGCACCGACGGGCGGCAGCCAGTTCGTGCCCGTCGATCGGGCCTTCGCCTTCGATTTCAAACAGCAAGGCAGCCAGGTGACGCTGAACTGGCAGATCCGCCCCGGCTATTACCTGTATCGTCAGCAGATCAAACTGGTGCCGCAGCAGGCTACGCTCGGCGCCTTTACCCTGCCGGAAGGATTGAGCCACAAGGACGAGTTCTTCGGCGAAGTCGCCATCTTCAAGCAGCAGCTTAATCTGCAGGTGCCGCTGCAACAGGCGGCGGCCAACGCCAGCCTCAGCGTCACCTATCAGGGCTGCGCCGAGGCCGGCTTCTGCTATCCGCCGGAAACCCGAACTATCCCGCTGGACGCGGTCAGCGCCACCGCAGCCGCGCCGCTCCCGGCGGCTGTACCGGCTGAAGCGCCCGCCGCACCGGCCAGCCTGCCGTTTTCGCCGCTGTGGGCGCTGCTGATCGGCATCGGCATCGCCTTCACGCCGTGCGTGCTGCCGATGTACCCGCTGATCTCCGGCATCATTCTCGGCCGCGACCGGCCGCAAAGCAGCGGCCGCATTCTGGCGCTGGCGGTGGTTTACGTGCAGGGCATGGCGCTCACCTACACCCTGCTCGGGTTGGTGGTGGCCGCCGCCGGCCTGCAGTTCCAGGCGGCGCTGCAGCACCCTTACGTGCTGATCGGCCTGTCGGCGCCGTTCATCGCGCTGGCGCTGTCGATGTTCGGCCTCTATTCCCTGCAGCTGCCCTCGGCGCTGCAAACCCGGCTGGCGAACTGGAGCAACACCCAGCGCGGCGGCTCACTGACCGGCGTATTCCTGATGGGCGCGCTGGCCGGGCTGATTTGTTCCCCCTGCACCACAGCGCCGCTCAGCGCCATCCTGCTGTATATCGCCCAGAGCGGCAATCTGTGGGCCGGCGGCGGCACGCTGTACCTGTACGCGCTGGGGATGGGCATTCCGCTGGTGATCGTCACCCTGTTCGGCAACCGCCTGCTGCCGCGCAGCGGCCCGTGGATGCAGTACGTGAAAGAGGCCTTCGGCTTCGTCATTCTGGCGCTGCCGGTGTTCCTGCTGGAGCGGGTGATCGGCGATCTGTGGGGCCTGCGCCTGTGGAGCCTGCTCGGCCTGGCGTTCTTCGGCTGGGCCTTCGCCCTGAGCCTGAGAAGCGCGCGCGGCTGGGCGCGCGCCCTACAACTGCTGTTGCTGGCGGCGGCGGTGATCGCCGCGCGGCCGCTGCAGGACTGGGCTTTCGGCGCCGACCAGGCGCAGCAAGCGGCTCAGCCGCACCTGGCCTTTACCCGCATCAACAACGTCGAACAGCTCGATCTCGCGCTGCAACAGGCGCGGGGCAAGCCGGTGATGCTGGATCTGTACGCCGACTGGTGCGTGGCCTGTAAAGAGTTCGAGAAATACACCTTCAGCGACGCCGCGGTGCAGGCAAGCCTGGCCAACGCGGTGCTGCTGCAGGCGGATGTGACCGCCAACGGTGCGGAACAGGCGGCGCTGTTGAAGCACCTGCAAGTGCTGGGGCTGCCGACCATCCTGTTCTTCGATCCGGCAGGCCAGGAACTGACGGCACAGCGGGTCACCGGTTTTATGAAGGCAGAAGCTTTCAACACGCATTTGCAGAAAGTGATGCGATAACTGACACTGAAGATCGGAAGCGAATGGGAGGAAGCACAAGTGCAACGTGAACACGTCCTTGATACCGCGCTGGGCCTATTGGAACAACAGGGCCTGGCGACCGCCACATTAGAGATGCTGGCGGAAAAACTCGACGTTCAGCCCGGCGATCTTAAACGGTTCTGGCCGGATCGCGAAGCGCTGCTGTACGACTGCCTGCGCTACCACGGCCAACAGATCGACACCTGGCGCCGCCAACTGCTGCTGGACGAAAACCTGAGCCCACAGCAAAAGCTGCTGGCGCGCTATGACGTGCTGGCGGAATACGTGCGGCACGACCGCTATCCCGGCTGCCTGTTTATCGCCGCCTGCAGCTTCTTTCCGGAAACGGATCACCCGATTCACCAACTGGCGGAACAACAGAAGCTGACCTCACTCGAGCTGACCCGCGAACTGCTGCGTGACATGGACGCCGACGACGCCGACATGGTGGCGCAGCAAATGGAACTGATTCAGGAAGGCTGCCTGAGCAAACTGCTGGTAAAACGCCAACTCCAGGACGTATCGGTCGCCAAACGGCTGGCCGAGGACATCTTGCAGGTGGCGCAGTGCCGCAGAAACGGCGCGTTAAGCTGAACAACGGCCTGGCGCGGCGCAGCCAGGATGCCGCAGCAGCCTGAGCGGGCGTATTTTTATGCCCTTTGACTGAAAAGCCAGCAACCGAACGTGTTTTCAGGTATTTCATGCATAAAGCCGTTGACGCCCCCCGGCCAATACGGTTTAATGCTGCCCGTTGCCCGGATAGCTCAGTCGGTAGAGCAGGGGATTGAAAATCCCCGTGTCCTTGGTTCGATTCCGAGTCCGGGCACCATATTTAGAAGAACCCGCCTATGGCGGGTTTTTCGCTTTCTGGGGTACAGACTCTTCATCGAACTGCGTTCGATTATTCGGTCTGAAGACCTCACCCTGCGGGCCAGCGCTAAAGCGCTGTTCAACACGGCGCAAGGCCGGTTGTCCGAGTCCGGTCGCCCTATTTAGAAGAACCCGCCTATGGCGGGTTTTTTGCTTTCTGAGGTACGGACTCTTCATCGAACTGCGTTCGATTATTCGGTCTGAAGACCTCACCCTGCGGGCCAGCGCTAAAGCGCTGTTCAACACGGCGCAAGGCCGGTTGTCCGAGTCCGGTCGCCCTATTTAGAAGAACCCGCCTATGGCGGGTTTTTTGCTTTCTGAGGTACGGACTCTCCATCCCCCATGGCATTTTCAGGATGCCGCCAGACGCGGATTGACGAAAAGCAGGCAGACGGCCGCCAGCAGCGACGGCAGCGCGAAAGCCATAAAGTTTTGCTGCAGCGTCAGATCCATATCGATCAGCAGACCGCCAATGAACGGCCCCAGGATCGCGCCGATGCGGCCAATGCCCAGGCCCCAGCCAAGGCCCGTCGAAGTCATGGTTCCGGGATAAAAACGGGCGACATAAGAGCTCATCGCTATTTGCGTACCAATGGTGCTTGCACCTGCGACAATCAACAGCGAATACAGCAGGTGGATCGGCGTCTGAATACCCAGCAGCAGCAGAGTGGCGGCCCCCAGCAAAAAATAGCCGATGAGAATACGCCTTCCGTTCACCCTATCCATCAACCAGCAACTGCTCAGCGCTCCGGCAATGGTCCCCAGGTGCAGGGTAAACAGAAACGACAGGCTGGAGCCTAATGGGTAACCCGCCTGCAGCATCAGCTTGGGCAGCCAGGAGGTCATGCCGTAAATGACAAACAACGACATGAAAAAAACCAGCCAAAACATCAGGGTGCTTAAGCCCCGGCGCTCGGCGAACAGATCCTTCAGGGTCGCCTTTCTCGGCTTTATTCCTGCCACCGACGGATTGATAAACTCCGTACCCGGCTGATGGATGTAGTCTGGAGCTATCTTTTCCAGCAGATATTTTAAACGGTCATGCTGCCTGGTTTTAACCAGAAATGCAGCGGATTCAGGCAGGTGGCTTAGCATCCACGGCAAGAAAATGAGAGGCACGACGGCAATATAAAATATAGATTGCCACCCCGTGAGCGGAATCAAATAAATGCCTGACAGCGCCGCGAGCATTCCGCCGATGGAATAACCGCTAAACATTAACCCGACCATCAGACTCCGTTTATTTTTCGGCGAATATTCGCTGGTGAGGGCGGTGACGCTGGGCATAACGCCCCCCAGCCCGATACCGGCGATAAAACGACACCAGCCGAATTGGCCGGCATTAGCGCTAAAGCCGCAAAGGAAAGTAAATAAGCTGAAGGTGATAATGCACAAACTAATGGTCTTCTTTCTGCCTATTTTATCTGAGAGCGGGCCTAAAAAAATCGCACCGAGCATCATGCCAACCAGAGTATAGCTGCCCAGCAGGCCGGCCTGTGCGGCGGTGATGCCCCATTCGGCCATTAGCCTGGGCAGCACACCCCCCAGCACGGCAAGGTCGAAACCGTCAAAAACAATGATAAAAGCGCACCAGAAAACCGTTAATCGGTGCGTATTATTCAGCTTTGCATTATCAATTATTTGGTTGATATCCACGGCGTAAATATCACTCTGCGACATACCCCCCCCTAGTCTTGAAATTAGCGCCAACCATAAATATCAGCATAAGGCCCCAATGACAGGTTGAACTTATATGTTCTATTTATATATCTACGGGTTAAATTTGGCTGGGGAAGCTTATTCTTTAGTAAAAAGAAAAAACCACCTATGATGAGCTGCCAATGCATATTTTCAGTTGCCTTCACGACGGTATCGCCTGTGGGCGCCGCTCGTCTAACACCCATTTTGCATCGTATTGATACCTTAAAGGCATAATCGTGGAACTGCGTCATTTACGCTATTTTATCGCCGTCGCGGAAGAGCGGAATTTCAGCCGAGCGGCTGAGCGGCTGAGCGGCTGCATATCAGCCAACCGCCGCTCAGCCGGCAAATTCAGCAGTTGGAGGCGGGCCTGGGGGTGATGCTGTTTGAACGCGGATCCCGCCCGCTGGTGCTGACCGAGGCCGGGCGCTTTCTCTATGGGCACGCGCTGCAATTCCTGCCGCAAAGTCTCGAATTGAAGACCATGACCCAGCGCGTGGGGCTAGTCGAGCGCCCGCTGTCGCTCGGTTTTGTCGCCTCAACGCTCTATGACATTCTGCCGCAGCTGATTCGCCGTTTCCGAACCACCCACCTCGAAGTGGATCTGAGCCTGCATGAAATGACTACTCTGGAGCAGATCCGGGCGCTCAAGGAAGGGAAAATCGATGTGGGATTCGGCCGCATTCGCCATGAGGATATTCATATACGCCGCATTATCCTGCGCGAAGAGCCTCTGATGGCGGCCCTGGCGGCCGATCACCCGCTGGCGCGTTCGGAGGGATTAACGCTGCGCGCCCTACAGGCGGAAACGCTGATCGTTTACCCGCAAGCGCCGCGCCCAAGCTTTGCCGATCTGGTGCTGGCGACATTTCACGATCGGGCGTTGGCCCCAAAAAAAATCATGGAGGTGCGGGAGCTGCAGGTCGCATTGGGGCTGGTCGCCGCCGGCGAAGGCATCGCGCTGGTGCCCCACTGCCTGCACAGCCTGAAGCGCCCGGACGTGGTCTACAACGCATTGGACGAGCAGCGCCTGGTTTCCCCGATCATCATGAGCACCCGGCTGCTGGATGAGTCAGAGGATATCAGTACGCTGTTGCGGATGATCTACGCGTTATACGACGAGAAGGGCATTGCCTATATCAAACCTTAGCAGCGAGATTGAGATACCTACCGTAGGCAAAGCGAAGAGCAAGCCCGCCATAATGGCGGGCTTGCTCACATTCAGCCTTTACTGGCAAATAGAGGCGTATTTCTTCATAAACGGGCTGGCGCAGATGGACGCATAAATGTCTTTTTGCAGCTGGCTGGCGGAAGAGTCAGGCTTTTGCGAACCGCCATTCTGGCCGCCAATGTTCACGCCGGTGCCGTTGTTGCCATTGGTGCTGCCGTTAATGCTCACATCAACGGAAGAACTGCCGCCGCTGCCGGTGTTGCCATTAATGCCGCCCTCGATCACCAGGCCGGCATAAGACAGCTGAGAACACATCAGCAACGCGCAACCAAGTAACTTGGTGTTTCTTTTCATCATATCCCTCTCCTTGCACCTTATTTGAATAACCCAACATGGGTTTATTTTCCCTATAATGCGGCCGGGCAGCTTCCCGTGGCGTTACGGCCGCTAATGTTCTTTCTTACCTATCGTTAACCGCCTTTTCTTCATGCGCTTTTCGTGTTTAAAAAACGAATAAACGCTCAGAAAAAACAGGAATACCGCCAGATAAAAAAGACCCACTGTACCTTCCTTTGGTTCGGCACCGTGCAGTGCCCAAAAGATCACATTCATAATATTAATTGTTATTTAAAACCCATAAGCCACTTCAGTTTATGGCCCGAAAAAAGCAGGACTAATCCCTGCTCATTAACAAAACGATTATTAGGCCTTGCGGCATTGATTTAACGATTTTCAACGCTATTATGCCGACATAAAAATCCACATCATCAATGATTGAATGATTACCTGGCGATTTTTATTCTAATTTCAGCCTGACAGAGGCACTAGAATAACAAAAAACGGCGTACAGGATATCCCTCTTTAATGTTAAGAATATTCTTCCTCCTGAGACAACAGCCAATAAATAAAATCATGATGCCGGTTTAACATCAGCTTGCTCATTACCGAGCGTTTATGGCTATGAATCGTCTTGACGCTTAACCCCAGCAGCCTGGCGGTTTGCGATTGATCGAGCCCGCTGCGGAGATAGCCCACGACCTGCCGTTCACGGCGGGTCAGGGGCTGACGCCTGTAGAGCATTGGCTCGCCGCCAGATAACACTTCGTTCAACAGCTCAAACAGCTTGCTCCGATCGTCCGTTCGGTACAACACGTCGGCCGCGTCGTTCGCGGCAAGAGCAGGCTTTTCTTTCACTGCGATCACCTGCGGTGCGCCAGCATGGTTTGTCCTATGCCAGCGCTGAGCACGCCGCAGTGAAGAAGTGAACACTACATCGGGCTGATCCGCATCGTCTGGGGTTAAGAAGCAAACAGTTTTACTGTTTTTTTGCGCGTGCATTTCAATACCCAACCGCAAGCCTTCTGCGAAATAGCAATTTTCGTCATCGATTACAATATTGAAGGTATTCATCCTGATAACTCCTAGTGGATAAGGCAATCGAGTCATATCTACGTGCTTGATTTAAAAATTTAAAATGCATCTTTTGGCGTTATCGCAGAGACTCTGAAAATCCTAAAGCTGAATGTTACACCCACTGAAAACTCCGAGAAGAAAAGACAACTATCTACCCCAATATCAAGACGGGAATATTGGTATCCGCGCACCCTCGATCGCCAAGCTTCGGTATAAAATTAATTTTATTTAAAAAAACATTAAAATAGAAACCAGTCTTAGATTACTAGCGTTATAGTATATTAAGAACGATTGTCGAGCTTTTTTTGAACTGGCCATTAAATTCAAATTCGGTGTCCGCTGTTAGTTTGGACATGATATTTATCGACGAACCATTGTTAGGTATTGTCATACTTTGCCCCCCTGCCTTTCCATTTACATAGATTTGTGATTTAAGATGTCCATTATTATCAAGAATTATCACCCCATTATTTATCGCACTAACATTGACTGTCACACGTCCAGTTCCATTACCATTGCAACTGATAAATGCAGATTTCGACGTCTGATGACCATTGATATCCGAAAGGTTAATTGTGCCATGTTGAATTTCAATATCATTCATGGTACATGATATTGGATCTGGTACTGGAAGTGGTGGCAACCCCCCGTTACAAGAGCTAGCACCTTCCCTTCCACTACTAGCTATCCACAGCCTCAAACTGAAGCATACTGGAGGATTGGAAATATACTTTCTCCACCGCTCAAGAGGCATATAAATGGTTACAGAACCTAGTTTAGAAAATTCATCCACTGCCTGAGAGACATTAACATTTGGTTTCGACATAATCGAACGAACCTGATAAGAACCCGATTCAGACGAAACTTCAGGAATTATCATACACTGGTTACTCATGTCACCGTTCCCGCAGCGTGAATCCCCCTCCGTGTAGGGTATCTTAAAATCACGGAGCGTCAGGGATTTTATTTTCGCCACTATCATTATCTGCTCCTTTACTTCAGTGATTTGATACTCCACATCTGCAGCCCTGGCTATGCTAGAAAATGACATAACAAGAGCGAAAAATATTAAATATCTTATCGTTTTCCATTCCATCACGAACCTTCTTGCATTATTTGTATAAAACTCAATCATAAATAGGCTCTAATCATAAACCAGGCTGAACGTCGCCAGCATACTAACGCTCGCTCCTGCTCATTTTCGCTAAAAACGGAAGAAGATAAATCAGAAATAGCTTACTGAATAATATAATCACCCTCACATTACCCCTATCTGTAAAATTCCATTAACATAATTAACCAACAGCTGTTGCATGCCATATTTCATCGTCAAACTCACTCATAGTCCAACAAAAATGTCGCCGAGCTGCTAAACACTCCTCTACCGATACTTCTATTTTTTATAGCATCCGGCTCACCACGCACATAGGCCCTAAACATGATTATATTGCTGCCCGCCTGCAGCCGATATTTGCTGCTGGACTGGTTCAGGGGTAGTAACTCCCCGACGGTATTTTCCAGACCAATGGCGATCCCGTTCGCTCCACCGCTATTGATGGCCAGCAGCCCCGGCAGCACAGCACTTTCCGTGCCGCTGAAAGAGACGCTTACCGTTTCTCCAAGGCTTAAGTCGCATTCCATTAGTTGCAGAAAAAACTCTTTCCCTGGCGTGCGTTGGTTGAGATACAGATATTTATCAATCACCGTGCCAAAATCCAGCTCAATATTTTCTTCCCCGGGGGCAATAACGCAAGGCTCCGCCACCAGTACGCCGCTATAGTTGACAGCTACCGTGGGCGCCGCGCTCCAACAGGCATGGCTAATGTAAAATAATGCCAGCGGCAGCAAAGTCTTCTTCATCTCCATCTCCTGGTTAATAGTATGAATGGTTTTTATTATTCACCGTGAATTCGATTTAATAATATTCAAGACGGAGTGAGGCATTCGCATTAAACATACCCGGAGTTAGAACTGTATTGAGACTCTTAACCGGCACCACTGTCACATGACGCTTAATGCTGCCAACCCCCCCCATATAACCACCGACGGCAAGATCGGAAAAACCACCATTGATTTGCTGCAGGGCCTTAATCCCCAGCCCGTTGATATTGGTCGCCAGCGCTGAGGTATCGAAATCACTCGGCTTACCGACGTAGCTGATTTTAAAGGGAACGTCAAAACCAGAGGGGCAAGTTATATCAACGGCAAATGACTTTTTGTAGCGCTCGCCATCTATTTTATTGACGCCAACCGTCTCGAAATCGACGTTTATCGGCTGCCCGCCGTTGAACTCGCAGGGCACATCCTCTCTCAGTATTCCCTTAAAACTCATGTTTTCCGCCATCGCCCCTCGAGCCATGATACCCAACAGGAAAAGGTAAACCATGCCAAGCTTTTTCATCGCCGCCTTCCTCATTGATAAGCCACCAGCAGGGTAGCGCCGGCAGTAAAGGCGCCGCCGGGCAGCGTCTTGCCCGCTTTTTTAACCGGCACCGCCTCTAATAACGGCGTTTGATTATCCGAATAGGTGAACTTCAGCCAACTATTAATATTAAGCGGCTGTCCATTGGCGTGTAACGCCACGCCGAAGTCGTTGATGTTAGTCCGCAACGCAGTAGGATCAAAGGAGGTCACATTGCCCTGGATCTTCATCTGCAAGGCATTGGACTTACGGCCTGAACACTCCAGTGTATAATCCACTCTTTTCTTATAATTGCTGCCATTCACGCTAACCGTCAGGATCTCGCCGAAGTCTACTTCGATGGTGCGATTGCCGTTGATCACACAAGGCGGCGGTACCTGCACCGTAACGCTGACCGTCACGGTGGCCGCGTCGGTCAGTGTCGACATCCCCACACAAAGGAGAAACATCGCCGCATTACGCCAAGAGGTGAAACAACCAGCCTTAAATTTGTGCGTCATGTTCCTCGATTCCTCAATCATAGCTCAGGCTAAAATCCACCGTGGCGCGATAGGCTCCGGCTACCAGATGGGCCTCCGTGCGTTCCGGCGCCACGCTATAGCTCAGGGCATTCTGCCCCGGCGTCAGCAGCAGCGGCTCACCGCGGCTGCCCAGCCGCACGTCCTGACCGCGGCCGCCTGCAAGACGCAGGCCCAACCCGGCAACGCCCTGCGCTTTTATCAGCTGCGGATTGTCCGCATCCTGCACGGCGCGGAAGGTCACCGTCACCGCCGGTTGGTTGTCAGCCCAGGTTAAGGCGCCGGTGCGCGAGTCGCGGCTGCCGACCGGGCTGCGCAGGCAGTCCCGTAGCAGCAGTTCAAACGCCACCGGCATGCCGCGGTCACCGACGTTTTGCAGGCGCCCGGTGCCGATCTCCCCCAGGCTGATGTCCTGCCAGGCGCTTTCCATCTCCAGCCGGCAGGCGCTTTCCGTCAACGCGCCGCGCACCTGCAATACGCCGTTGGCGCCGTCGGTGTACCAGTTATCCGCCGTTTGCCCCTGAGCCGCCGGCAGCAGCCACAACATGGTACCTAAAGTGATCGGCACCATCAGCGCCAACCCGCCCAGAGCGCCGTAATAATGCCAATCATGGCGCTCCGGCAGGTGTTTCCTCAGTCTGTCGCTCATCCATTGCATCTTTATTCCTCCCGATGACCCGCCGCAGTTGCCGGCGTTACGACTTGCTCTTTTCCGGCGCCACCTGGCAGGCGCTGCCGCTGCAGTTAAACGTCAGCTGCGGTCGGCCGCCGTAGTCGTTGATGTAAGTCAGCACCGGGCCGGCACCCAACGCGGCGGCGCTGACGCCCAGCGGCGCGCTGCCCTTCGGCGGCACCATCAGCGGCTCGAAGCCTTTCACGCCCGCCACGCCTTTTTTGGCGCCCGCATCCACCAGAGTGACGTAATACGGTGTCGGGTTATTCACCACGTACTTATCGCCCTGCTTCGCCAGCGTCAGCTGCTCCTGCCAGGGCGCGGCATTCTGCTGCGGCGCTATGGCCGCCGGGCGGTAGAACAGCTTGATGCGCGTCTGCAACGCAATCTGCAGGGTGTTCGGCTTGTCGCTCTTCGGCGGGATCTCGCGCAGGTTGAAGTAGTACAACGTCTCGCGGTCCTGCGGCAGCTGTTTGGCCACCGGCAACGCCTGGATCTTCACCTGGCTCGGCTTACCCGGCTCCACGCGCTGCACCGGCGGCAGCACCGCCAGCGGGCTCTGAATCTTGTTGCCCTGTTCGTCTTCCAGCCACCCCTGCGCCAGGTACGGCAGCTGCTTGTTCTGGTTGCTGATGTTCAGGCTGACCGACTTCTCGCTACCGTCGAAAATCACCCGGGTGCGGTCCAGCGCTATCGCCGCCTGTGCCTGCGGCGCCAGCAGTGCGCCCAGCAGCGCGGCGGTCGTCATATACGATTTTTTGATGGTAAAGTTCTTTTTCATACGTTTATCACTCTTACAGATTTAAATAGGGTCTGGCGCTCATTGCGCCTCTGGCTTGCCCGTCGGCAGCGCCCGGCACGGCAGCAGCAGGTTGCTCATCATGTCGGCCGGCAACATTTTGGGCAGGCTGATGGCGCACTGCGCCGCGCCGTTCCAGTGCACGGTCATGCTTTCACCTGGTTGGATACCGCTCAGGTAAACGCTGCCGCCGTCGTTCACAATCCCTGTATCCTGCTTGTTGCTGTTCATCACGGTGGCGCCGAACGGCGGCGTGCTGCCGTCCGCCAGCCGGATAACCGCCATCGCCTTCTCCCCGGCGATCACGTCAAACTTGCGGTAGCCGATCGCGCCTTCGGTCAACGTGGCCTGCACCACCGATTTGGTGGCCTCGGCGTTGTCCCTCAACCGGTCAAGATCGATGCTGGCCTTGTTGCGGTAGTAGCTGTTGACGTCCGTCACCACCGCCTTGCCCCAATGGTTGGTGTCTACGGTGCTGCCGTAGCCGCGCACCGGCACCCCGGCCACGCCACCGGTATCCAGCAGCAACCGAGTGCCGCCCGGCATGCCGACGCGGTGCAGCGCTCCGCCTTCGGTCGTCAAGGTTGCGCCACCCTGCGCGCTGAAGCCCAGCGCGCTGTAGCTGCCTTCCTGGTAGCTGACGTTGGCGCTCAGCTGGGCCATGTCACCCTGGCGGTTGTAATAGCCGCTCAAATTGGCGCCGTTTCTGGCGCTGCCGACGCTCAGCTGATAGTTACTGTGCTCGTCCAGCCGATCGTAATACCCTACCCGCTGGCTGCTGTTGTTGCGGTTTACCGCCGCACTGTAGCTAAGGTTGGCGCCCTGGCCCCATGGCAGAGACAGCGACAGGTACATACCGTCATCGTTAGTGTTTTCATACTTGTTACGGTAACCGGTCAACGACAGGCTCAGGTTGCGGAAGCGGCCGATATCAAAGTAGCGCGACAGCGTCAGGTTGTAGCGATCGTTGGCCGGCCGATCCCAGTAGGTCTGGTGGTCATAGTTCAGGTACAGGCTCAGGCCGATATCCCGGAACTGCTGGTTGAAGGTGATGGTGTACATCTCCTTGTTGTTGCCCACCCGGCCGCCGTAATAGCGCGCGTCCAGATACTCGCTCATGCTCATAAAGTCCTGCTCCGAGAAGCGGTAGCCGGCAAAGGTCACCTGGCTGTCGGTCTCGTCGAAGGTCTTCGAATAGCTCAGGCGGTACGAACCGCCGCTCAGCGTGCCGTTCTGCTGCGGCAGCCGCGCCCGCGATTGGATGGCATCGAGAGACAGCGCGCCCAGCGCCATCAGGTCGCGGCCGATACCCAGCGAAGCCGCGTTGTAATCACCGCCGAACAGGCCGCCGCCGTACAGCGACCAGCCGTTGCTCACCCCCCAGGAAAATTCCCCGGTGCCGAACAGTGGGCCGTTGGAACGGTGCTGCCAGTCCGAAGGCTTGCCGGCCGCCATTTTGAAGCGCCAGGAGCCGGGGCGCGTCAGGTACGGGATGCTGGCGGTGTTCATCTTGAACGCCTGTACGCTGCCGTCCTGCTCTTCCACCCGCACGTCCAGCTCGCCGGACACCGCCTCGCTGATGTCCTGGATGCGGAACGGCCCTGCGGCCACCTGGGTCTCGTAAATCACCCGCCCCTGCTGGCTGATGGTGACCTTGGCGTTGGTCTTCGCCACCCCAACCACTTCCGGCGCATAGCCGCGCAGGTTCGGCGGCAGCATGTTGTCGTCCGACACCAGGCTCACGCCGGTAAAGCGGAAGCTGTCGAACAGGCCGGAGTTGAGGTAATCCTCCCCCAACGTCAGCCGCGAGCGCAGCGCCGGCAGCGCGCGGTAGGCATAGTACCGGCTCCAGTCCAGCCGCTGATCGGCCTGCTGCCCCCGGTTGACCTGCCCCTGCCAGTCGGCGCGCAGCCGCCAGGCCCCAAGGTTGGCGCCGGCGGTGCCGTTGCCGCTCAGGCTGTTGCTCTGGCCGCCGCTGCGTTGCTGGCGCTGAGTCTGGCCGTTGACGTTATAGTCAAACAGCAGCCCCGGAATGCCTTCGTCCCAGCGCGACGGCGGGTCCCAGTTCTCCGCGGTGTATTCCAGATAGGCCTGCGGGATGCTCAGATACAGCGCCGCCGTGGCTAAATCGCCGCGCGCTTCCATACCCTTCAGGCTGGCGATATCCAGGCACTCGTCCTGATGCCACCAGCTCAGCGTTTTCAACGCATCCGGCTTCAGCCCCAGCTGTTCCACCAGCACCGGCGAAATACAGGCCAGGCTGCTTTTAGGATCGCTATCCGAGGGATAAAAGTTAACGCTTTGCTCCAGCAGCTCATTGTTATTAAGGTGAATCACCATGCCGTAGGCGCCAGGCATAATATAGCCGCTGCGCGAGAACTGGCTCAGGTCGATATTCTGCCGATCGTTAACGTCCAATATGTCGGTATTAAACTGAATGCCATCCTCTGCCTCAGCCGTCTGTGCGAGGTGAGCTAAAGCCAGAAAAATACAAACGCCTAACGCATTAGGACGAAACAGCTTCCATGCAGGAGAAAAAACCATATCCACGACCCTGTCATTTAATAATATTTATCGGTAGAGATAAGCCTCAGTAATAATCCATCTTAAAACGCACTGCAGAATAGTATGCTCCTGCCCGCAGCGGTTGCTTATTGGCAACCAGTCGCATTTCATAATTAAGACGCATATTCCCCGGTGATACATCCCTATTCGGCAAGGGGTGGCCTGGTAGAGCTATATTTCCATTGACATCGGCAATTTGCAGCCCAACCCCTTTAGCCTCACCGTCAACGCTGAATAACTCTTCATCGGCATTGCCGTCAAATGTCACCTGAAAATGCTGCCAATCTCTAAGTTTATTATCAGTACGGGATAATACGCAGTTAACCAGCTCAATAGAAAAGTTTCTGGATACTCCCCGCCCATCGCGAATAATATCCGCCACCGGTACCGTATCCATATCTATTGCCTGTTCCCGACTGCCGGCGGCAATAGCGCAGGCGGTGTCGATAATGGCCCCTTGCATATTGACCCGTCCCCATCCCTGAGAGGAATGGGCGGCCTGAGCGCCGTTGATAAATAACAACGGGGCCAATATGCAAGGGATCATTAATTTTTCAGGAAAACGCTTCATCGAATATTCCCTATTCACAAACTATTCCAACTATCGGGTTTCCGGAAAAAGCATGCGGGCAAGCCCGCATGCTGAATATAAGGACAAACAGCCGGACTTACTGGTAAGCCAGGGTGAAGTCAGCCACGGACTGGAAGTCGCCCGGGGTAACTACGGCGTTAGAAGCCTTGCTGCCCTGCAGGTAAGCAGAGAAGTTCAGGGTGTTGTTGCCGTTCTGCAAAGTTTGCGCCGCTGTCGCTTTACCCAGTTCTACCAACTTACCGGAACCGTCGGTGATGGCAATGCCGGCGCCTTTAGCGGTACCGGTAATGCCCAGCAGCTCTTCGTCATCTGCTGAAGAAGCACCGGTAAATTTGATGGAAACGGCATTGTTTTTGCCAGGCGTTTTATCATTAAGCTCGCAGTTTTCCAGTTTGATCACGAAGTTCTTCGGCGTGGACTGGCCGCCGTCTTTCAGCGCTACGTTAGAAACCTGGCCCAGGTTAACGGTCTGGTCTACGGTTTCTGGGGTGATTGAACAAGGAGCATCAATAATTGCGCCTTTAAAAGTCACGGTGCCGTGGCCCTGATCCGCTGCGTGAGCAACAGAAGATACGCCGAAAGCCAGTACTGCTGCCATCATGATTTTATTCAGTTTCATATTAAATCCCTTACATTCCTTAGTAAGAAAGAGGTACTCATTGACGTCAATTAAATCGACAATTCACTCTTGATGATTAACGCCCTGCTTTATTATTGCCGAGCATCTGTTCTCTCGCTGATACCTGCTTTTCAGCGTTCCGTATCAGTGGCAACAAATTTACCCCTTCCAGATCAAAAATAAAACGTTATATCGTGAAAAGATAAAAACACAGGATTTAAAAATAAAAAATAGCCATTAAATAGATTTAAATTCTAAAAAATAGAAATTAAATAAGGCTAATTATTTTTAATACTTGTAAACTTAAGGTCTCATTACGATAATTATACAAAGACAGGGAAAAATCCTATTGACCAATATTAGCAAGGATTGAAAAAAAGACAGACAGGTCTCAGAATAATCTCTCGACAGGTAAGTTGACAGGTTGAATAAATGATTTTCTATATAAATAACAACGTTCTCTACGATGAAGTAGAGAATACGCTGTCGCATATTGATAATGCGGCGACAAAAATAGTCTTACTTAGACCCAGCGCCAGGCTGCTATCATTATTTATCCGGAACAATAATGTTCTGTTAATGCGTGACAGGCTGCTGAATGATGTTTGGGTTGAACACGGTCTTAAAGCCTCTAACAACAACCTGAATAACTATGTCTCAGGTTTACGTAAATCACTGGCGCAGTTCGGTGAAGAAACGCTGATTGTCACCTATCCGCGTCAGGGCTTTAAATTTACCGCTGATATCATTCATGAAATAAATAGTAACGAAGGAGAAGATAGCAGTAGAAATAACCCTGCGGGGGATATTGAATTGGAAAAATCGATAAGGGTGACAGAGAAGCATAATAGCGCCACGCGCTCATTCAGGCATCTGGCTATGGCGTTCTTTGCCTGCCTGGTGCCGTTTGCCGCTATCGTGCTTTATCAGAATGCCACTCGTATCAGCATGTATCCGTTAGGCGATTACCAGCGCTGCCAGATTTACAGCATGAGTTCCGGCAGCGGCAACCTGACCCAAATCAGGCAGTTTATTCAGAACGCCGGTTTTAACTGCCGAAGTAAAGCAGACGTGTATTACTACGACAACATCCGCGACGAAGCCTCGCAGAAAGACACCGAGTTGCTGACCTTCTGCCCACGGGAAGGCGACAGCCCGTGCATTTATAATTATATCGATAAAAACTAGCGTTGATATTGTAAGCATTATCCCACCAGGCCAGGTAATACTCAGCCCCCTTGGTTTAGCCAAGGGGGGTTTTCTTAAGAGGTGGTACACACAAACAGCGGCGCATGATTATCCGCGAACAAGAAGTGCCGGCTGTCTAGCCGTTCAATCCGCCAGTGCAGCTGCATTCCCTTCACCGGCAGCCGCCGATTAAAACCCTCAATCTTGAATGAATCTTGCGGTTTCTTGATATTTTCCCTCACCCACAGCGTATAGTTATTTCCCTGCCGCCGGTAGTCCATCACCAGGATACGCGAGATAACATACCGATTCGCGCCATCATAGACTCTGCCATTCAACAATATGTTGATGCGCCGCGGGCCATCGGGAACCACGTTGATCAGAATGATGCGCTCAACGCTGCGGCCGGCAACGTTGTCGGTCTTATGTTGCACCGCCCGGCATTCCGGAACCTGCGGTTTAAAAAACAGCGAATAAGCGGCCATGGCGCCGCAGCCGACAGCCAGCAATGCCACCAGGGTATAGCCATATCGTTTCATCCGCTTACTGTCCCCCAGCTTTCATAGAAACTCTCGCACTGCGCCTTGTTATCCACCATTTGCGACAGCGGGCAGTAATAGAAATAAGAAGTACGTGTCTTCCCGGAGCCATTTGGTATCAATGTTTGCGTATCGTAGTAGAGCAGCGTAGCAGGCTCATTGCATTGGATCTGCGGCCGCTGCTTGAGCATGTCTTGCAGATGCGCCAAATCGACCTTGCTGATTGCCGGGTTGTGATAAGTGGTGATAAGACGCACGCTGCAGCTGTCGATACGCCCCACATTGACCGTGCTGGCCGGCCGATAACCCGCATCGCACCACGCCCAAATACTGCTGCCCAGCGCCAGAACCAGCAACGCCGCCAGTCCGGCTACCTTGAAACGCGCATAGCTGCGTACAGCGGCGGAGCCTGCCTCACTCCCGAGAGGGGGATAGCTCATATCCTGGCCCGCCTCCACTGCCAGACCTTGTTCTGCGGGCGCCTGGCTGTCCGCCGTTTCCAGCGCGGCGGCGGTAAACATAAAACCCTGCCGCGGTAAGGTGACGATAATCTCCTCTTCGCCGAGCGAAGCGAACATCTTGCGCAGGATTGAGATGGTATTATTGAGGTTGTTGCCGGAAGCGACCTGGCCGTGCGCCTCCCACACCTGCGTCAGCAAGGTTTCTCTGGAAAGCACCAGATTGTTGTTTCTGACCAATGCGGAGAGCAGGCGGTTCAGCGTGGCCGTCAGCGCAACCGGGGGGATATCGTCATGCAACGAGACCAGCTCGGATCTATCTTCATGATATTTAATATTATTATTAATAATATATCTCATAATTCCCTGCGCTATAAACTAATTAGCCTTAATTAGCCCCTACCAAACATGGCGATATTAGCACAGCGCCACATATAAGAAAATTCTTACAAAACAACTATAAATCAAATAAAATCAATAAGATAATTATTTTTATGTAAAATAAAAAGCCGGATTACCAATGTGTATTATGTCCCGACGATCGCCCTGAACCGGCGCTTTCATCGCAAAATACATAAAGAAAACCCGCCATACGGCGGGTCATCAATGCTTGTTCACTCAAGATTTATCGGCATAAGCGGCCTATTTGCCGATCCTGCCAGCCGGAGAACAACAGCAGGCCGCAGATCGCCCCGAGCAGCGCGCAGAACATATCGGACTGGGTGTCCCACGGGTCGCCCTGGGTGCCGAGAAACTCGTCGGCGCCCTGGCCCAGTGCCAGCGCCGCCCACCATTCGATCAGCTCATACAGGGCGCTGATGGCGAGCGCGATACAGCACACCACGAAGCCCAGCATCTTGCCTCCCTGCACATAGCCGCCGCGCAGCAGGATCTCGCGCGCCGCCAGCGCCGGCACCAGCCCCTGAAAGAAGTGCCCCAGTTTGTCGTACGGATTGCGATCAAGACCCAGCCACTGCTGCACCTCAAATCCCAGCGGCACGCGGGCGTAGCTGTACATGCCGCCGAAAATCAGGATCAGCGCGTGGAAGAAAATCAGCGTGTAGAGCAGCGGCGTCAGCGGATAGCGGCGATAGGTCAGCCACAGCAGCGGCAAAACGATCAATACCGGCGCCACCTCCATCAACCAGGTGGTGCGATCGTAAGGGCTGATGCCGCTGTGGATCAGCGCGGCCAGCAGCAGCAGAGTGATAGCGGACAATAACAGCGGTGCGCGTGAGGCAGGCATAACCAACGTTCCTTCGGGTCAATAAGGCAATCCACACGTTATACCGCAGATCGCACGGCGAAAAAAACAGGCGGAGCGTCGCCGCTTCGCCTGTTCGGTGTGCTTACCTGGGTGGGATTATTTCAGCGCGACGCGGATCACGTCGTCCGGCGCGGTCGCTTCTTTCTCGCGGCTGGAAGCCTGCTTGACGCTGACATACAGCGTTTGGCCATCAGGCGACAGCGCCAGGCTGTTCGGATGGGTCGGCGTCTTGATGGTGTTCAGCACTTTGTAGCTCTTGGCGTCGATCACGCTCACTTCGCCCGCCTGGCGGTGGGTGACGTAAACTTCATTGCGCGCCGGGTTGAACAGCACCGCCAGCGATTCCGGCACGTCGATCTTGCTCAGGATGTTGCCGTTGCGGGTATCCACCACCAGCACCTGCGGCTGCTTGGAATCGGTGATGAAGGCGCGGTGAGTGGCGGTATCCAGGCTGATGTTCAGGAAGAAGTGCTCTTTAGACTCATCCAGCTTCTTGCGCGACAGCACCTTGTTGTTCTGGGTATCGATGGTCACCAGCTCGCCGTCGGCGTTGGTGACGTACAGGCGTTTGGCGGCGGCATCCAGCGCCAGACCGGTGCCGTATTTGCCGGTGTCGGCCACGGTGGCGCGCAGGGTCAGATCCTTGCCGTCCACCACCCACACCACGCTGGAATCCCCCAGCCCGGTGATATACAGGGTATCGCTGTCGGCATCCGCCACCAGCTCGCGCGGCGCCAGCGGCTTGACGGTTTCGGAGCGCTGGCGCGCGTCCAGCACCAGGCGGCCTTTCACGTCACCGGTCTTGGCGTCGATGGCGGTCACCGAGTTATTGACGGTGTTGCCGAAGAACAGCGTACCGCTCTTGGCGTTGATGGCGGCGCCAAACGGCTTGATGTCGTTATGAATAATCTGGGTCACGTCCAGCGTGGTCGGATCCAGGCGGTAGACGATGCCGCCCTTATCCAGCTTGCGGCTCTGCGAGGTCGCCAGGTAGAGCGCGTTTTCGCTCGGGCTGTAGGCCATTTCATAAGCGCCTTTGCCGACCGGTTTGCGCAGCACGTCCGGCGCGGTCTGCGCCTGCAAGGTGTTGGAGAACAGCAGCGTGGACAGCAGCATCAGCGGAAATGCCGCGCGTTTTCCCTTGGTGATCAAAGCATTCATCGAGATTTCCTTATAGAGCTAACGGGGCGACCGCGCGGCCGCCCTCTTTTCATTATTAAAATCAGGCTTTCTCTTCGGAAAGCAGCGCCCACCAGCTGTCGATGGTCGGGTTGCGCGCCAGCGCGATAAAGTCGATATCGCCGCGGATCTTGCGCCAGCGGGTCGCCAGCTCCATGATGCGCACCGAATCCAGACCGTAATCGATCAGGTTTTCATCGTTGCCCATGTCCTCGCTGTCTTCATCCAGCAGCGGCAGGATCTGCTGACGCAGCGCGTCGATGCTGGCGATGCCGGCCGCCGGCAGCAGAGACGCGGTGGTCACCACCCGGCCGCAGCGGCCGGCGGTGTAGCGCAGCGCCATCAGGTGTTCGTCGCGCGAGAAGTCCGCCAGACCGTCGGCCACCATGAACGGCTGGATGTTGCGCATGAAGGCGTCGATGGCGGTGGTCAGGCAGCCGATGTGCGCATACACGCCGCAGATGATCAGCTGATCGCGGCCGGACTCCTGCAGGATTTCCTGCAGCGGCGAACGGTGGAAGGCGCTGTAACGCCATTTCACCAGCACCGTGTCGTCTTCATCCGGCGCCAGCGCGGCGGTCACCGCCTGCTGCTCAGGGTGCTTGTTCAGGCCCGGCCCCCACATGTCGTTCAACAGCGCGCGATCTTCATCGCTCTGCTGGTTCGGCTGCGCGGTATAGAACACCGGAATGCCCTGCTGTTTGCAATAGCGACGCAGGTTGGCGATGTTCTCCACCACCTGTTTAATCAGCGCGCTGTCTTCGCCCCAGAAATTGAGGAAATACTGCTGCATGTCGTGGATCAGCAGCGCGGCGCGCTGCGGTTCTACCTGCCAGGTGACTTTATTTTGCGGCAGTTCGTCCGCCGTCGGCAGCGCGTAATCATTAAGTTTTGGAATGGCCATCCATTAATCTCCCTGAGCCTGAGTCTGTAGTTGCGCGTCGAGCTGCTGGCGCAGCCGTTTTTTGTCCACTTTGCCGACCGGAGTCAGCGGCAGGCTGTCCACCTGAATAAAGCGATCCGGCAGTTTGAAGTCCGCCACGCCCTGTTCGCGCAGGTGGCGACGCAGCACTACCGGCTTCAGCGGCGCGTTGGCGATGATATAGGCGCAGCTCTTCTCCCCCATCAGCGCATCCGGCATCGATACCAGCGCGGCGTTGATCACGTCAGGATGACGCAGCAGCAGGTTCTCGATCTCCTCGGCGGCGATCTTCTCTCCGCCGCGGTTGATCTGGTCTTTCTGCCGCCCCTGCACGGTGATGTAGCCGTCTTCGCTGATGCTGATCAGATCGCCGGAGCAGTAGAAACCGTCGGCGTCGAAGGCGTCGGCGTTGTGCGCCGGGCTCTGGTAGTAACCGCGGAAGGTGTAAGGCCCGCGCGTCATCAACCGCCCGACCTCGCCCGCCGGCAACGGATTGCCGTTGTCATCCGCCACCCACACCTCGTCGTCCGGCGACATCGGCCGCCCTTGCGTCGCCAGGATGTGGCGCTCGTCGTCGTCCAGTCGGGTGTAGTTCACCAGCCCTTCCGCCATGCCGAACACCTGCTGCAGTTGGCAGCCGATTTCGCTCTGAATGCGCGCCGCCAGCGTTTCTCCCAGCTTGGCGCCGCCCACCTGCAGTAGTTTCAGGCTGGCGAGCTGGGCATTGCCGCCCCACTCTTCGATCGCCTGCAGCCACAGCGTGACCGCCGGCGGCACCAGCGCCGTCACATTGATTTGGTGCTGTTCGATCAGGCGGAAACATTGCCCGGCGTCCGGATCGGCGGCGAACACCACCAGCCCGGCGCCATAAAACACGCCCAGCACGCCCGGCGAACTCATCGGGTAGTTGTGCGCCACCGGCAGCGCGCACAGATAGCGGGTCTGCGCGTCGAAACGGCAGATCTCCACACTGCGGCGAATGCTGTAGTAGTAGTCGTTGTGGGTGCGCGGGATCAGCTTCGGCGTACCGGTGCTGCCGCCGGAAAGCTGGAAGAACGCCACCTGATCGGCCGCGGAAGGCTGCGCGACGAAACCGTCGCTCGCTTCGTCCAGCCAGGCGGCCAGCGCCAGCTCGCCCTCGGCCTGGCTGCGCAGCGCCACGACGCGCAGCGAAGGATGCGCATCGCGGAAGGCGTTCAGGAATTGATCGTCGGCAAACAGCGCGTGCTGGCGATCGGCGATCAGCAGCGCCGGTTTGATCTGCTCGGCATAGGCGTTCAGCTCGCTGCGCTGATGGCTGAACAGCGCGTTGACTGGCGCCACGCCAATTTTCAGCAGCGCGAAGAACACGATATAGAACTCCGCCACGTTGCCCTGCTGCACCAGCGCGGTGTCGCCGGATTTTACGCCGCGGCGCAGCAAAGCGGCCGCCAGGCGATCGGAGCGCTGCTGCAGCTCGCGGTAGGTCAGGCTGCCCTGGGCATCGATAATCGCCGGAGCGTCGTTGTTGGCCTGGCGATCGAGGATCTCGGTCAGCGGCTTGTCAATCCAGTAGCCGCGCTCGCGATAGCGGCTGGCGAACTCCGCCGGCCAGGGGGTAAAGGCAATGCTCATCTTGTCGTTATCCTTGATTCATACCAAAGGCACGCAGAATGGTGCTGAGTTTGGTACCTGTTTCATGCCATTCAGATTCGGGTGAAGAGTCTTCCACGATGCCGGCGCCGGCGAACAGCCGTACCCGGTTGCCGTCAACGGTGCCGCAGCGGATAGTCACAACCCACTCGCCGTTGCCTTCGTCGTCGCACCAGCCGACGATGCCGCCGAACAGGCCGCGATCGAACGGCTCCAGCTTGCCGATCAGGGCGTGCGCCTGGGCCGCCGGCATGCCGCATAGCGCCGGCGTCGGGTGCAACAGGCAGGCCAGCGACAGGGCGTTTTCGTCGGGAGATGCCGCCTCGCCGTCGATCGGCGTGGAGAGATGCCAGAGCGTGGTGGTGGTCAGCAATTCAGGGGTGTGCGGCACGTTCAGGTAGCGGCAGCGGCCGGCCAGCACGTCGCGCATGCTTTCGGTGACGATGCGGTGCTCGTGGCGATCTTTCGCCGAGGCCATCAGCCGCTCCCCCACTTCGCGATCGCGCTGCGGATCGGCCTCGCGCCGGGCGGAACCGGCCAGCGGGTTGGAATAGAAACGGCCGCCGTCCTGGCGCAGCAGCAGCTCTGGGCTGGCGCCCAACAGCGCGCCCTGCTCCAGCGGCACATGGAAGTGGAAACCGTGCGGGTTCTGGGCGATCACGCGCGCCATCAGCGCATGGCGATCCACCGGCTGGCGCGTTTCGATCTCCAGCAGGCGCGACAAAACCACTTTATCCAGCTCACCGGCCTTCATCGCGTCAACGGCGTCGCTGACCATGTTCATGAACGTCTGCTGCGGCGGCAGCTCCGTCACCCCGGCCAATTCAGGGCCGTTCGCCGAAGGCCGAACGCCGGCCATAAAGGCGGCGCGGTCGAACCAGCGGCTCTGCTGGGGAACAAACAGCGCCGAAGGTTGCCGGGTATCGAACGGAATGGCGCCGCACAGCAGCGGCTTTTTGATGCCGGCCTGACGGGCCTCGGCAAACGCCTGCCGCACGCGGCGTTGGAACTCGCCGTTCAGATCGGCGCCGTCCGCGGCCGGCAGGCGAATGCGGCTGAAACAACCGGTGGTGGTCAAGCTGCGGTAAGGGGAGGTAAAGAAGAAGCCCGACGCCGGAGAAAAATCAGCGGCGAACCGGTGTTCTTCGCGCTCCTGCATTTCCTTTCGATTGATGTCGTTCACGGCAGTAACCATCGCTTCGCCCTCAATAATTTGAAGTGATAACCAATATAATAATGATTATCATTTGAGTTGATTCCGCGCTAAATTACTCGCCGATATTTGCTATGTCAATAAACGTAAGCACTTCTTTCATTTCGAAATCATGACATAAACGCTGTGGGTTTTACGCATGCCGATGATAAGCATTGCTATTTGATCCCACAGCGTTGTTTTAACGCGTTCGACTACTTTTCTGTGGCGGGCTGCGGCTCCGGTTTGTGCAGCGTAACCTGGCGCAAACCGGTCATGGCAAACAGCAACAGGATGCCGAGCAGCGCCGCGCCGAAGCCGAAACCGCTGGCGCTCATCGCCGGCAGCATAAAGGCGCCCATCGCCCCCAGCAGCAACGCACCCAGCGCATCACCCACCACGTTCTGCGCCGTCCACAGGCCGTTGATGCGGCCAAGGAAATTGTCCGGCGTCAGGCCCTGGATCAGGCCGTATTGCAGCAGCGAGTTCAGCGCGCTCAGGTAGCCGAACGCCACCAGGCACAGCAACGCCAGGCTGTACCACGGCATCAGGCCGAACAGGCCAATAGAGGCGAAAGCCGCGATCGCCGTCAGCAGCATCACCCAACCGGGGCGCGCCACATGCGCCACGCGCCCGCTGGTGAACGCACCAATAGTCGCGCCGAACGGCACGGCGGCGTACATATAACCGAGGTGGGCTGCGTCGATGCGCCAGCTTTCCGCCATCGCCGGGTACAGCACGCGCACCGCGCTGGCCATGGTCAGCAACGCGCCGATCAGCGCCACCATGCCGATCACCTTGTTCTGGAACAGGAAGGCGAAACCGCCCGCCAGCGCGCGCAGCGGATGTTCACGCGGCTGCGGCGGCGGCATCAGCTGCGGCAGGCTCAGCAGCGGCAGCAACGTCAGCAGGGTGCCGAACGCCGCCAGGCCGTAGTTCCAGGCGATGCCCATATGGGCGATCACCAGGCCGCCGATCGCCGGAGAAAGAATCGAGCCGAAGCGCACCGTCAGCATGCTGATGGCGCCCGCCTGTACGATGTTTTCGCGGCCCACCAGCGCCGGCGTGGCCGCCAGCAGCGCCGTCACCCCCACCGCGCCAAAGAAGCCGTCCCACACCGCCAGCAGATAAATGGCCGCCAGCGAAGGCGACGGCAACAGGGCATTGAGACACAGGCCGACAAATCCGACGCCGCAGGTGGAACGCGCAAACAGAATCAGCCGGCGTCGCTCATAGCGATCGGCCAATACGCCCCCCATCAGCAGCCCGGCGAACATGCCGCCGCCGGCCAGCGTCACCGCCAGCCCGACCTGCAGGGTGGAACCGGTCAACGCCTGGATCTGCACCGGGATGGCGATCGCCATCAACCCCAGCGCCACAATGGAGATAAAGCGCGCGCAGAACACCGCGCGGAAAGCCCGATTGGTTTTCAGCAGGCTGAAATCAAGCAGGATGGAGGGTTTGCTACTCATCGGTTGTTCACCACATCTTTAAACGGGGATTCTGCAGTTGCGGGGCGCTATGCTAGCACAGATGGCGAAATCAATAATGATAATAAAAATCATTGATATTCAATTGTGAGCGACCGCAAGAAACGCCGCCAAACGCGGGGCAATCCCCGTGCCTGGCGGCGGGATGAGGGCGTCATTACAGCGTGCGCAAGATCCGGTTCAGCAGCGGCCCCAGCACTTTGAACGACGCCGGCGAAACGATATCGACATGCGCGCAGTCCAGCTCGTGCGCCTGCAGCGCATCGACGTACTGCGACCAGGTTTGCTGCACGTCCATCCCTGCCTGCAGCGTGCGTTTGGCGACGAACAGCGTCGCCTGGCCGTGGAAGCGGGCGGTCCGCGTGTGCGACAGCAACCGCACCGAATCGGCGTAGTTGGCCTCGATGTTGTCGAACATCATGGTGCGCGTCTCGCCCAGCGCCGGATCGAGCGTATCCTGCGACACCGCCAGGAACTGTTCGCGCTCGCGCTGCACTTCCTTCAACACGTTGTCGTCCAGCATCACGTCCCAGTTTTGGGTCTCCGGCGGATAGGTATCCAGCAGGCCGAGGAACGCCACCTGCTCGCCGCGCGCCTGCAGCCGGGCGGCGATGCCCTGCGCCAGCGTGCCGCCGAGCGAATAACCGATGAAGTGGTACGGCCCGTGCGGCTGCACCTGCAGCACCGTCTGCAGGTGCGCATCCACCACCTGGTCCATGTCTTCGCTCAGCGCCAGCGGGCCGTCCGGCCGCGGCGACTGGATGCCGACCAGCGACCAGTGCTGGTCGAGATAGCGCGGCAATACGCTGAACTGCCAGGAGAAACCGGACGCCGGATGCAGACAGAACAGCGTCGGCCCCTCGGTGACGCGCAGCGGCAATACGCTGTCGAAGCCGCTGCGATCGGCCTCTTCCTGCGTGCGATCTTCCGCCAGCAAGGTGGCCAGTTGCTCGACGCGCGACGCCACCATCACCTGGCCGACGGACACCGCCTTGCCCAAATCGCGGCGCAGCTCTGCCGCCAGACGCATCGCCAACAGCGAATGGCCGCCCAGCGCGAAGAAATCGTCGTCGGCGAACACCTGCTCGCGCTGCAGCAGGCGGGCGAATACCGCGGCGATCTCGCTTTCCAACCCGGCCTGCGGCGGCCGCCCCGCCTTGCGCTCGCCGCCCTGCGGCTGCGGCAGGGCCTTGCGATCCAGCTTGCCGTTGGCGCTCAGCGGCAAATCGCTCATTTCCACCAACGCCACCGGCACCATGTGCGGCGGCAGGCGATCGGCCAGCGCCGCGCGCAGGGCTTCCGCATCCCAGCTCGCGCCGGGCTGCATCACCAGATAGCCCACCAGCTGACGCGTATCGCCGCCGGCGTCCACCGGCGTGCCCTGCAACACCAGCGCATGCGTCACCGCCTGGCGCACGCCCGGCAGCGACAGCAGGGCGTGGTCGATTTCACTCAGCTCGATACGCTGCCCGCGGATCTTCAGCTGATCGTCGCTGCGGCCCAAATATTCCACCGCGCCGTCCGGCAGCCAGCGCGCCACGTCGCCGGTGCGGTACATGCGCCCGCCCTCGCCGAACGGGTCGGCGACAAAGCGGCTGGCGGTCAGATCCGGCCGGCCAAGGTAGCCGTGCGCCAACTGCACGCCGGTCAGATACAGATCGCCCGCTACGCCCGGCGGCACCGGCCGCAGACGCGCGTCCAGAATGCGCAGCCCGGTGTTCCACACCGGCAGGCCGATCGGTACGTTGGCGCCGGTCACCCTCGCCAGCGCCTCGCCGTAGGCCGGATGCCAGGTCACGTCCACCGCCGCTTCGGTCGGGCCGTAGAGGTTGTGCAACGGCACCGCCCTGCGGCTTTGCCACAGGCGGCACAGCTCCGCCGGCAGCGCTTCGCCGCTGCAGAACACCTGGCGCAGCGCGGCGCAGCTCGCCACCGCCGCGTCGTCGTCCAGGGCGGCCACGAAAGCCGCCAGCATCGACGGTACGAAGTGCATCGTGGTAATGCGGTGTTGGGCGATCAGCTGTTGCAGCTGCTGCGGATCGCGGTGCGCCTCCGGCGGCGCCATCACCAGCCGGGCGCCGACCATCAATGGCCAGAAGAATTCCCACACCGAGACGTCGAAACTGCACGGCGTTTTCTGCAGCACCGCGTCGTCCGCCCCCAGCGGATACTGGTGTTGCATCCACAGCAGGCGGTTGACGATCGCCTGATGGCCGACCAGCACGCCTTTCGGGCGCCCGGTGGAGCCGGAGGTAAAGATGATATAGGCCGCATGGTCCGGCGTCGGGCCCGCGATCGCCACCCCGGCGGCGTGATCGGCCGCCAGCGGCGCGTCATACAGCAACATGTCGCCCTTGTCGGCGAAACGCGCCTGCTGCGCCGGGTTAGTGATGATCAAGCGGGGCGCGGCGTCTTCCAGCATCATCGCCAGCCGCTCGTCCGGATAACCGGTGTCCAGCGGCAGGTAGGCGGCGCCCGCTTCGACGATCGCCATCAACGCCAGCGACAGGAACACCGAGCGCGGCAGCGCCACCGCCACGATGTCGCCCGGCCGCACGCCCTGCGCCACCAGCTGGCGCGCCAGCGCCGTGACCTGCTCGCGCGTTTCGCGGTAGGTGAAGCTGAAATGCGCATCCGCCAACGCCGGCGCGTCCGGCGTGGCTTGCGCCTGCTGCGCCAGCAATTGGCTCAGCGTGGTCGCCGGCACCGGATGCGCCGTGTCGTTGACCCGCGCCAGCAGCGCGCGATCGTCGGCGGTCAGCATGTCGGCCTCGCCGATCGGCAACGTTGCCTGCGCGGCGAACTGCGCCAGCAGCAGCGGCAACCGCTGCAGGTGCGCCTGCAGCTCCTGGCGGCTGTAACGTTCGGCGTTGGCCAGCAGCTCAACCTTCAGCTGATGGTGTTCATCGATAAACAGCGCAATCTCCAGATCGCGCACCGGCCCGGAGGCCAGATCGTGGGTAATGCCCTCGATGCCGGCGAAATCCAGCTGGTAATCGAACATTTTGAAGTTGAAGACCGTGCCGTACAGCGGTTCGCCGTCGCCGACGCGCCCCAGATCGCGCTGCACCTGTTCGGCGTCGTAGCGCTGATGGCGGCGCACCGTTTTCAGCTCGCGGCTGATGCGGGCGGCGGCCTCATACAGCGTGGCCTGCGGCTCGAGATGCATCTCCATCGGCAGCACGTTGATCACCGGGCCGGCGGCGCACAGGGCGGCCGAGCCGGTACGGCGCATGAAGATAAAACCGGCGCTGAAGCTCGGTTGGCCGCTCAGGCGCGACACCCACAGCGCCAGCAGCGCCACCGCCATATCGGCGGCGTTCAGCTTCTGCTGTGCGCCGCATTGCACCAGTTCGGCAAAAGCCTGCGGATCGCAGCGCTGTTCCAGCCGGTGGATGCGCGGCGTGGGCGTTTGCCCGGCCAGCGGCTGCGGGCAGATCGTGGCCGGCGGCGGCAGCTGCCGCGCTTTTTCGCGCCAGAAATCGGCGTCGCGTTGCCAGGCCGGCGCCTCCCGGTAAGCCTGGTATTCCGCCACCACGTCGCTGAACGCCGTAAATGGCGTCGGCTCCAGCGCGTCGCCGCGGCAAAGGTGGGTATAAATCGCCGCCACGCGGCGAGCGATGGCGGTGAAGCTGAAACCGTCCACCAGCAGATGGTGATAGCGCTGATACCAGAACCAGCGATCATCCGCCAGGCGCATCACCACATGGCGATACAGCGGTGCACCGCTGCCGGCGCGCAGATCGCTCGCCAGATCGATGTCCATCAGCGCGCGCGCGGCGGCTTCGGGCTCCGGCGACGTCGTCAGATCGATCAGTTCCGGCTCGTGCACCGCCAGCGAGTCATCCAGCCATTGCACCGGCACGCCGTCGCGTTCCGCAAAACGCAGCCGCAGCATGTCAACCTCGCCGAGACCCTGAGTGATGGCCTGCAACAGGGGCTCCACGGCAACGGGGCCGTTGAGTTCGATGGCATGTGCGACCGCGTAGGCGTTGCGATGCGGGGAGATTTGATCGGCGACCCAGATGCCGGGTTGCGCCGCGACCAGCGGCCATTCGCCCGCAAGCGCCGGGCCGCTGAGAGAGTTAGGGGTGTGTGACACTGCTTATTGCTCCCGTGATTACCTGGCGCCGGTCACGCCTCGCGTGCTGCGACCGGCAGAATATCTTGCCAATGCTGTTCCAGCCACGCGGCGCACTCGGGGCGCGCCGCCGGGCCAAAGACGATCGTCCACTCGGACGGAATGGCGCGGAAATCCGGCCACAAACTGTATTGTTGTTGTACGTTGCGCAGCACCAGGCTGCGCTGCTGTTGATCATCGAACGGATTCAGGCTTTCCATCCTGCGTTCCTTGTGCCGCCGTCGTTACCGATGCCGGATAAGCGGTGGCGAAAGCGGAAGCCCACACCGCCTGCAGCCCGTCGGTCAGGCCGCTGCGCCAGCACAGCGCGTCGTGCCCGCCTTCCACCACCCGGTAGTGCACCCGATGGCCGGCTTCGCTCAGGCGCGCCGCCATTTGCCCGCTGACCTGATGCACCAGCTTTTCCTGCGAACCGGCTTCCATAAAGACCTTTAGCGCGCCGTGGTTGCCCAGGCCGTGGCGTTCGACCTGTTGCATCAGCCAGCAGGCGTCGTCGGGAATGCTCGGCAGCTGCAGCATGTCGCGCCGCGGCCACCAATAGGAGCCGGACTGGGTGATCACCGCGCCGAAGCGCTGCGGCCAGCGCAGCCCGGCGTACAGAGAGGCCAGACCGCCAAAGCTTTGCCCCGCCACCACCGTCTCGGCCGGATTGTCGCTGTGCGGCGCCCATTCGGCCAGTTGCGGCATCAGTTCTTCCTGCACCGCCAGCCAGAAATCGTCCTTGCAGGTCAGCTCACGCGCCCGGTGCGGCAGATCGATGATGTCGATCAGCACATACACCGCTTCCGGCAACGCCCCCTCGCGGGTCAGTTGCATCAACGGCGCCCAGACTGGCATTTGCTTCGCCCAGAACTGGCCGTCGAGCAGGATCGCGAGCGGGCGTTCGGCGGGCTTGCTGTCGCCGGTGGTGTAGATCCAGACATCGCGGCTGTTGCCCAGACGCTCGCTCTGCCAGGTATGGCGCTGCAAACGCGCCGGCAGCGGCGGCGTGCAGCGCCCGCTGGCGATCTCATACTCATCGAACGAACGCCACACCGGCTGCGGCGGCGCATCCGGCATGTGCAGACCGGAAACGCTGTGGCCGCTGGCGCTTTGCCAGGAGCGATAGGGGTTGAGCAGATCGGGAGTGGCGCAGGCGAACACCTGGTGCCACCAGTGACGCAGGTTGTGCATGTTGGCGTGCGCATCGTCGTCGCTGAACGCCGGCGGCCGCTCGTCAAAACAAGGAATAAAGCAGTAGCTGCCGCGCCAGGCGCCGTTCAGCTCGGTCTGCCAGTACCATACGTCGGTGCCGGCCAAACGCTGCAGGCTTTGCGGCGGATTCGGCTGGTGATGGTCGGTCAGGCAGTTGATGTTGATCCACACCCGGCGGTAGGCGGAAGTCAATTCGCATCCCTGCGGATCGCGCCAGAAAAAGGTGGTTCGCCACCGGCCGTTACCCGCCGGTTCTACCCATGGCGTACCGCGTCGTGCCACCGTCAACCACCACCCTGGACTGCCCGCATTGCTGCTGGCTAATAATCTGCTGCTTTCTGACTCTAGTTCTGTATTCACAACGCCTACCCATTTTGTAGTTGGCGGCACCGGGAACGTCGACTTTTCCCTATCGCCGGCCACCGCCCGAACACACTGTAGGCCAAATACTATTGATAATAATTTGCATTTGCAATAGTGTGTAAGGCTTGGAGATCGTGCTGGTATTGCGCGCAACGGACAGGGATCGGGGATACATCAATGGCATCCCTTGCCGCAGCCGATTTTCTATTCCGACTACACAAAAACTACAACCGCCTTTCCCCCATTCGGCGAGGGAGGGCAGCAAGGTAGGACACTCAGATGAAAAGCAAGCTATCACGTTATTCTTTAGCCACTCTTATCGGCTTGGGATTGGGCGCGTCCGCGTTCGCCAGCGCCGCGCAGCAGACCGACACCCCCACCACGGAAGAAAACAGCGGCACCACGGATAAAAAGCCGCGCGGCGAAGACACCATCGTCGTGACCGCCGCCCGGCAGAACCTGCAGGCGCCAGGGGTGTCCACCATCACCGCCGACGAGATCAAAAAACGCCCGCCGGCGCGCGACATCAGCGAACTGATCCGCACCATGCCCGGGGTTAACCTGACCGGCAACTCCACCAGCGGCCAGCGCGGCAACAATCGCCAGATCGATATCCGCGGCATGGGCCCGGAAAACACCCTAATTCTGATCGACGGCAAACCGGCCTCCAGCCGCAACTCGGTGCGTCAGGGCTGGCGCGGCGAACGCGACTCCCGCGGCGATACCGCCTGGGTGCCGCCGGAAATGATCGAACGCATCGAAGTGCTGCGCGGCCCCGCTGCTGCACGCTACGGCAACGGCGCCGCGGGCGGCGTGGTCAACATCATCACCAAGAAAGCCGGCGATGCGCTGCACGGCTCGCTGAACGGCTACTTCAACGTGCCGCAGCACAAGCAGGAAGGCGCCACCAAGCGCACTGACTTCAGCCTGTCCGGCCCGCTGAGCGATTCCCTGAGCTTCCGCCTGTTCGGCGGCTACAGCAAAACGCAGGCCGACGCCTGGGACATTAACGAATCGCATAAGTCGTACCGCGCTGCAGCCACAGCAACCACTCCTAGTTATGAAAATAGCGTTCCCGCTGGCCGCGAAGGGGTTATCGATAAAAACATCGACGCCCTGCTGCACTGGGATTTCGCCCATCTGCAGTCGCTGGAGTTCGAGTACGCCTACGGCCGCCAGGGCAACCTGTACGCCGGCGATACCCAGAACACCAACAGCAACGACCTGGTGCAGAGCAACTACGGCAAAGAGACCAACCGCATCTACCGTGAAACCTTCGGTCTGACCCATCGCGGCGCCTGGGACAACGGCGTGAGCACCAACAACTACGTTCAGTTTGAACGCACCCGCAACACCCGCCTGAACGAGGGCTTGGCCGGCGGCACCGAAGGCATCTTCGACACCAAGAACACCGGTTTCGGCACCACCAAGCTGGACGACTTCCTGGCGCACAGCGAAGTCAGCGTGCCGTTTGAGCTGGGCGTCGCGCAAACCGCCACGCTGGGCACCGAATGGACCCAGCAGCGGATGAAAGACGGCACCTCCACCAGCCAAACGCTGATGGGCGGCACCATTCCCGGCATGACCACCGGCACGCGCAGCCCTTACGCTTCCGCGCATATCTTCTCGCTGTTCGCCGAAGACAACATTGAGCTGACCGACACCACCATGCTGACGCCGGGTCTGCGCTACGATCTGCATTCGGAATCCGGCAACAACTGGAGCCCGGCGCTGAACCTGTCGCAGGAACTAGGTGATTACTTCACGCTGAAGATGGGCATCGCGCGTTCCTATAAAGCCCCGACGCTGTTCCAAACCAACGGCAACTACCTGCTGTACAGCAAAGGCCAGGGATGTGCCGGCAGCGATACCAAAAACGGCTGCTACCTGCTCGGCAACGACGATCTTAAAGCGGAAACCAGCGTTAACAAAGAGATCGGGCTGGAATTCCATAACGAGGGCTGGCTGGCCGGCGTGACCTACTTCCGCAACGATTACCACAACAAGATTGAGGCGGGTAACTCGCGCATCGCCACCAGCAGCAAAAATACAGCGGTCTACCAGTGGGAAAACGTGCCGAAGGCGGTGGTGCAGGGGCTAGAGGGCTCATTGAACGTGCCGGTCAGCGAGACCGTCACCTGGAGCAACAACGCCACCTACATGATCGAGAACAAGAACAAGACTACCGGCGATTACCTGTCGGTGATCCCGAAGTTCACCGTCAACTCGACCCTCAGCTGGCAGGCCACGCAGGATCTGTCGATGCAGTCCACTTTAACCTGGTACGGCCGGCAGAAGCCGAAGAAGTACAACTATCAGGGTAAACCGGCCACCGGCGGCGAAACCCGCGAGGTCAGCCCTTACGCCATCGTCGGCGCCAGCGCGACCTATGACCTGACTAAAAACGTCAGCCTCACCGCCGGCATCGACAACCTGTTCGACAAACGCCAGTTCCGCGCCGGCAACGCGCAGAACGTGGGTGACCCAAACACCGGCGTGATCAACATCGCCGGCGCGGGCGCGGCCACCTACAACGAACCGGGCCGCACCTACTACATGAGCATCAACACCCACTTCTGATGACATAACCCAACGACAAAGGGGTGCTCAGCACCCCTTTTTTACCTTTGCAATTCAGTTACCTGGTGTGCAGCTGAATGCGCACCACGCTTTCCGGCTTGCCGGCCTTGGTGGCAGCGCCGTCGTTTTTCACCGTCACGAACAGCGCGTCGCCTTTCGGATCCAACGCCAAGCTGTTAGGGTGCGGCGGCAGGTCTACGGTTTGCAGGCGCTTGAGGGTCTTGGCGTCAAACACCGTCAGCGTGCCGGCGCCGTGATCCACGCGCACGCCTTTGCGGTTGGCGACATACAGCCGCTGGCTACGCTCATCGAGCAGCAGGCCGATCGGCACCTCATCCGTCAGCTCACTGGCCAGCACTTTTCCGCTGTCCGCATCCAGCGCGAATACCCGGTGGCCGCTACTGCGCTTCACATAGTCGTGCCCCAGATGATGATTGCGGTAGTCGTCGCGGTCGATGCCCTGATCGACGCCCAGCAGGCGATTGCTCGCCGGGTCATACACCAGGTTCAGCAGCTGATCGGCCTGCACTTCGTGCGTGGCGGTGATCGCCAGCGTGTCGGCGTTCAGGGTGATCACCTGCCCCTGCATGTTGGAGACGAACACCCGGCGGCCCTTCTCATCCAGCGTGATGCCCACCGCGTTGTAGCCGAAGCCCGGGATCACTTTCTCCAGCTTGCCGGCCTTGGTATCGACCACATACAGCACGCTGTCGACGCCGAAGCCCAGCCCCGGCAGGAACAGACGGCCGCTTTGCGCGTCATACTTGAGCTCGCGGAGGCGGTACAGGTAGTCCTCGGTGATTTTAAACTTCTTCAGCTCCGCCAACAGGAAATCCAGACGCTTGCCGCTGATGCCCGCCTGCTTGTAAGCCTGCTCCAGCACCGCTTTGTCCAGCAACTTGATGCTGCCCAGCGCGTGGTTGGTGGTGGTGTCCACCACCCCGACTTCGCCGTTGAAGGCCTGCGTCAGGTACAGGCGATTGCCCGCGTCGTTCAGCGCCACGCCGAAGCCTTTCACCTGCAGCGGGATCTCCGCCTTGATCGCCAGGGTGTTGGGATCCAGCCGCAGCACGCGGGAGCGCGCCTCTTCCTTCCAGTCCGGCGCACTGACGAACAGCGCCTGTTGCGAGGTGCTGTAGGCCATCTCCACCACCGTCGACGACAGCGCCTGGCGCTTGATGTCCTGCGGTTTGATGCCGGCATCGTCGGCCTGCGCGGCGCCGGCGACCACCAGAGAGGCCGCCACCAGCAGCGACAGTAACGCGCGCGGGGTTGCTAGGGTTCCAGACATCCTTTTATCTCCTTGAAAATCATGCTTTCGGTTAGAGTGAAACAACGTCATGCCTGCGGCCCGGGCGGCAGCGCCGCCAGAGCGATATCGCCAGCGATGTGCTGCGCAAACTGGGTAAAGACGTGCTGAACGCCGTCGGCGATCAGATTGGCCTGCTCCCGGCTGTAGTGATCCTGGCGGTAGGTCATCATCACCCGCAGGGATTTCGCCCCCGCCAGATCGTCTTCCATCACCTCAAACTGCAGGCCGAGCAACGATTCGGCTTTTTCCGGCTCCACCTGCCGGTAGGCGATCGCGCTGCCGTCCTGCAGCTGGAACTCGCCGTTCAGCTTGATGCGGCTGTGGATCTGGATGAACACTTCGAACATGTGGTTCTTGCGGTCGGCGTCCACGCCGAACAGCCCTTCCTCCACCAGATCAATCGGAATGTCGGTGTATGGCAGCGAGCCGTTGATGGTGTTTTTCACCTGGCTGACCAAGCCGGCCACCGTCAGCCCTTCGTCAAAGCGCACGCGGTGCACCACCACGGTGGTGAAGTAGCCGACGGTATCGAAGAACTCGGCGTCGTTACGGCCGGAGGTCGAAGTGCCCACCAGCAGATCCGCCGGGCCGCCCAGCAGGCGCAGCGCCGAGGTAATCCCGGCATACACTACGTTGAACAGCGAAGAGTTGTTGCGGCGAGCGAGCTGATACAGGCCTTCCGCCACGGCGGGATCGACCTCGAACTCCAGCCAGCCGCCGTTGACGTCCGCCGGCGCCGGCACTGCCGGGTGGGTAGAGGGTTCTTGCAGGAAGATCGGCTGGCCGACCGGCGCGCCGCGCAGCGCATCGAGCCAGTAGTCCAGATGTTGCTGCTGCACCCCGGAGGCCCGCTGCTGCCGGGCGAAGGTGTGGAACTGCGGCGGTTGCCCGCTCCACTGCGGCGCCTGGCCGACGACGCGATGGCGGTAGGCGATGCCCAGCTCATCCATCATCAGGTTGAGCGACCATTCATCCAGCACCACATGGTGGAACAGCAGCGACAGCAGCTGTTGGCCGTTGTCCGCATCGCGCAGCAGCGTGACGCGCAGCGGCAGCTCGGCGGCCAGATCGAACCGGTGCTGGCCGGCATCGGCCAACAGGGCGGCGGCGTTGCCCGCCGGCGTCTCGTGCGAGAAGCGGAACCACGAGTAGTCCGCGAGTTCAGCAGCCGGCACCACCACCTGCACCACCTCGCCCTGCTGCTCGACAAAGCGTGAACGCAGCACGGTATGGCGAGTCATGACGTCGATAAACGCCTGATGCAGCGCCGTTTCATCCACCGCATCGAAGAAGCGCAGAGAGAACGGCAGGTTGAAAATCTCGTCATGGCCGAAGGCTTCATACACCTTCCACAGCGATTCCTGCGCCAGCGACAGCGGCGCCTGCGCGCGATCATGATCGTCGGCGGCGGCCACCGGGGCATTCGGCTGCGCGACGTTCAGGCGTTTGGCGTAGCCCGCCAACCCGCGCGCCGTCGGATGGCTGAACAGATCGTTAATGTTGATTTCGATCTGATGCAGGCTCAACAAGCGGCCGATCACCCGGGTGGCGACCAGCGAATGGCCGCCGCGATCGAAGAAGTCTTCATCCAGGGTCATTTCCGGCGCCACCAGCGCCTCACGGAACTCCTGCAAAATCAGCGGTGCAACGCTTTCGTCCGCCTCGCCGTTCGCCGCCGGCGCGGCCATCGCCGGGGAAGCGGCCTCAGCCGCCGGCAAGGCGACGGCAATCCGCTGCCCGGCCAGGAACGCGCTGAACTGCTCCAGCAGGAAAGGCGCCACATGGGGAGACAGGCGCGGATCGGTGACCAGCTCGAGCGTCAGCGCTTCCGCCTCTGGCAAGCCCAACAGCAGCGCCAGTTCAAACGGCGTATGCAGCGGCGGCAGCAACATGCGCTCGGCGTGAACGCCTTCCAGCCGCCACTCTGCGGCCAGATCGTCGCGCCAGGCCACCAGCAGCTGCGCCCGTTGCGGGTCCGGCTGTTCAGCCACGGCCTGCACCAGCAGCCGCTGCCCGACGTCGCTCTCGCCATGCTGCACGGTCAGGCGCATCAGCGGCGGCGCCGTCAGGCCAAGCTCCAGGCCGACGAACTCCGCCGTTTCCGCGGCCGGCACACACAGCTGCACCGCTTGGCCGCCGGCCTGCGCGGCGACGAACTCGGCAAACCGCGCCGCCACCGCCGCCAGCAAGGCCCGCGGCGTGTCGTTGGCGGGCAACAGCGAGCGATCAATGCGCGTGACCACGCGCGCGCCCACCGGCGGCAACGCTTCAGCACGCGGCGCCGGGCTGCGGTAATCCTGCAGCGAGACCGCCTGGCGCGCCCAGGGCAGTTGCGGCTCCGGGGTTTCCGCCAGCTCGACCGGCTCCGCCGCGAAAGGCAGAGACATCACATCCCCGTTGTAACGGGCGGACAGCATCGCCGGCAGGTGGCGCCAAGGCAGCGTTTCCGCCAGGATGTCATGCAAGACCACGCCCAAAATCACGGCATCGCCCGGCGTGAGCAACAGCAAGCCGCGCAGCGGCGCTTCGTTTTCCAGTTCAAACGGCGTTGCCTGCGCCTGCAGCAGGCAACCCATGGCGTGTTGTTCGTCCGCCACCTGACGAAGGCTCACCGGCAACGGTGCCGAGCCGGCGGGGCGTTTAACCAGCCCGTTTTCGTCATCAAAAACATAGCGCACGTCCACGCCCGGCGTCTCCCGCACCAGCGCCTGCAGCGCCGCCGCCAGCCGGGCGATATCCACTTCCCCCGTCAGGCGCCAGGCCAGCGCCCGCTGCCCGCGTGCGTCACCCTGCTGCAGATGGGCGAACCATGCCCGCTCTTCGGCTTCGCTTACCGGCCGCTCGCCGTTGGCCGACGCCGCGCCCAGCGCCTGAAACGCGCTCTCCAGCCGCTGGGCCTCTTCATCGCTCAGAATGCTGTCAAAATCACCGATCACTGCGTTATCTCCTTTGCCCGGCCGTGCCGGGATAGCGCATAAAACGGGGGACATTCGTCCCCCGTCACCGCGATAGCGTTAGAAAGTCAGCTCAACCGCTGCACCGACCAGGCGGCCTCGCTGGAGAGTCGCCGTGTAAATGTCATTGCTTCTGACCATCTCGCGGCGGTCGGAGTCAAACAGGTTCTTCGCATACAGCGTGGCGCGGCCGTAGTCGAAGGTGTAAGCCAGCTGGGCGTTGGCCGTCCAATAGGAGCCGATGCGCCCGCGCGAGTCGTTGTCGTATTGCGAATAGTAGGAGTCGGTGAACGCCACGTTGCTGCTCAGCTCCCACCCTTTCAGGAACTGATACTTGGCCCCCATGTTGGCGGTGTAAGCCGGCGCGCGCGCCAGTTCATGCCCTTCCACGCCGCTGCCCGAGAACTTTTTGATGTCGGTTTTCAGCAGGCCGAGGTTGCCGAACAGCTCGAAGTCCCAGCGCGGCTGCCAGGTGGCGCCGATTTCCGCCCCGTAGGTTTCCACCTTGTCGGCGTTGCGGATCACGCTGGAGTTCTCACCCAGCGAGTACGGCAGCTGCATGTCTTTGTAATCGTTGTAGAAGATGTTACCCGTCAGCACCACGTTGGCGTCTTTCAGGTGATGACGGGTGTACAGCTCGTAGTTCCAGACATACTCGGAACCGTAGGTGTAACTGACCACCGGCGTGCCGATCGTGATGCCGCCACCGCCGGCGTTATAGCCGCGTGCGATCTTGGCGCCGTAGGTTTGGGTATCCGTCGGTTTCCAGGCCACGTCCAGCTTCGGCAGGAACACGGTGTAGGTTTCATCGAAGTCGATGCGCACCGCCTGGCTGCCGCCGTCGCGGCGACGGTGTTCGCGTTCCAGACGGCTGGCGGCGGTCACGTCCACCTGCGGCGTCAGCGCATAGGTCAGCTCGGCGAACGCCGAATGGGTATCGGTTTTATCCTTGAAGGTCGAGCCGCCGAAAATGTTGACGAACTCATCCTGCGTGCCGTGGAAATAACGCAGCCCCGCCAGCCCGTGCAGGCGGCTGTCCGCGCCGCCGAAGCGCACCACCGGCTCCACGTGAACTTCCTGGCCGTCGATCTCGGCGTATTGGATGTTGTAAGCGGTAGGACGGTTGATGTTGAAATCGGTGTAGATAACGCGGTTTTCAAACGTCAGCGCATCGGAGGCCTCCCAGGCCAGATCCCAGATAGTGCTGTTCATGTTGCTTTTGAACACGGCGCGGCGCGGATCGTGACGCGGATTGGTCGGATGCGGCTGCGGGTTGAGGCTTTCGTTTTGCGGTGCGGTGCTGCCGAAGTGGTTAAAGGTCAGCTTGGTGGTCAGATCGCGCAGGCCGGCCGGATTGAACAACAGCTTGGCGCGGGCGGTGGTGGCTTCCACTTCACGCGGATCGCCCACTGGCGCATAGGCCGGCAGGTCAGCCTCGCTGCGGCGGCGCTGGCGATCGACGCTGACGCGGAACGCCAGCTGCTCCTCCACCAGCGGGCCAGACGCCATGGCGGCCAACTGTGACGAGTGCTGGTTGCCGGCTCCGCCCTTGAAGGCGCTTTCCCATTCGAAGGTCGGGTCTTTACTGGCCATGACGATGGCGCCGGCGATGGCGTTGCGCCCCTGGATGTAGCTTTGCGGGCCGAGGAACACTTCGACGCGATCCAGATCCCACAGCGACTGCGGGCCGAACGCCTGTTCGTTATAGGTCAGCGAACGGCCGTCCAACGACAGATTGAGGCGCGGGCGGGTGCCGCTGAGGAAAGCATTGGCCCCGACGTTCGGGCCGGAACCGTCGATACCGCGCACGGTCGGCAGTTCGTTGCCGATGCCCAGATCCACCACGTTGGGGGTCATGCGCAGCAGATCGGGGATCTGCACCGCGTCGGGCATCGAGGCGATGCGGTTGCTGTCGAACACCTGCACGCTGGAGCCGGTGTCGAAAATGGAACGTTTGATCTTCTCACCGGTGACCAGCAGCGTTTCCGCGTCCTGGTAGGTTTCGTTGCTCTTCGTTTCCGCCGCGTTGACGTTACCGATCGCCAGTGAACACACGCCTAAAAATACCGAGGAAAATGCCCCAATGGCTCTTAACCCCGCCTTTTCCCCGTTTCCTACGCTTTCATGCCGTTGAGCCGCAAAATGCTTGCCCATAGATGTCTTCTCCTTTCATCCCAGAGGTGCACAAAATTTGATTTTTTTTACACAACCTACATCGACACTCACACAGACCATGACGCTGCGGCCTTCCCGACCTTGCTGTTGCTTATCCCTGCGGCAAACCTATGCCTTGCGCGGCCGAACGGGCGCGGCCCGTCCACGGCCAAGCCGCCGGCGGAGCGGCCGACGGCTTGTATAAAAACGTAAAATAATGTTAAGAATGATAATATTTTGCATTTTCTAATGCAAATCATTATCAATAAAGGTGTGAGAGCGGCCACGATAACCGCCAGAAAACCTTATACTTTCGCAGGTAAAACAAGCGCTGAAACAACAGGCAATAATTACAATGCTAAGAATAATATGAATAAATTATTCACACCCAACCCCATGCCTGCCCGTTACAGCTAAAACCCCTTATAGATAGCACCCTCGCGTCAAATGGATCAAATAATAATAATTTTCATTCCTATTAACATTTGGATATATTCTTGCAGTCTCGTTGGCTGAATCAAAATGGATACCCGATGAAAGCTTTGACCACGATGCAGGCCGCCTATTGGGTTGGCCGACAGTCCGCTCCCCCTCTGGGCGGCATGGCCGCCCATCTGTATGCGGAGTTCGACGGCGGCGAGCTGGATATCGCTCGGCTGCGCCAGGCCGTCGAGGCGTTGTACCTGCGTCATCCGCTGTTGCGCCTGCGCATTACCGACGATGGCCGGCAGACGATCGCGTCTCCCGGCCCCCGACATACCTTGCATCTCGACGACTGGCGACACGCCGATGAAGCAACGCAGGCGGCCGCGCTCGCCGCCAAACGCCAGGCGAAAAGCACCCAGTTGCTGCCGCTGGAACAGGGCGTTCCCTGCGATATCAGCCTGAGCCTGTTGCCGGAAGGACGCAGCCGCCTGCATGTCGATCTCGACATGATCGCCGGCGATGCCATGAGCTTTCGCCTGTTGATGGAAGATCTGACGGCGTTTTATCACCAGTGTCCGGCGGCCCCAGCCCATGACGCGCCGCCGGCCTACTTCGATCACCTCGAACGACGCGACGCCGACGTGGCGCTGCGCCAGCGGCGCGAACGCGGCCAACGTTGGTGGCGTGAACGCCTGGCGCAGGTGCCGCCGGCGCCGCGCCTGCTGCGCACGCCGGACCGCTGCCGCAGCGATCGCCTGGCCGTACAGCTGAATGCAGAAGAAAGCCGCGCGCTGGAGAGTGTGGCCAAGCGGCACCACACCTCCCTCTCGACGCTGTTTCTGGCGCTGTTCGCGCTGGCCGTCGGCCAGGGTTGGAACATGACGCGCTTCCGGCTCAACGTGCCGCTGTTCCACCGCGAGAGCGAACGGGAGGACGCACATCGCCTCATCGGCGATTTCTCTAACCTGGTGCTGCTCGGCGTGGAACTGAACCCGACGGAAAACCTGAACGCCTTCTGCCGGCGCCTGATGACGCAGCTGGCGGAGCTGATCGAGCATGCGGATTACCCCGGCGTCAGCGTGATGCGCGATCTGTCGCGCCTGCACGGCAGCCTGCAGCCTTCGCCGGTGGTGTTTACCGCCGGTTTCGGCATCCGCGGCAAAACGCTGTTTTCCGAACGGGTCACCAACACCTTTGGCCGTCTCGGTTGGGTGATCTCTCAGGGGCCGCAGGTGGCGCTGGATGCGCAGGTCGCCCACGTCGACGACGGCATTCTGATCAACTGGGACGTGCGGCTGGACGCGTTCCCCGAGCACGTGCTGCCGCGCCTGCTGGCCTGTTACCGGGCGCTGCTGCACCTGGCCGCGCGGCAAGCGGGGGCGTTCGATCGCCCGCTGTCGCAGCTGCTGGCGCAATGCACGCCCGACGCGCTGGCGCAGCAGGCGCCGGTGCGCCAGGTGCTGCACCGGCTGCTGGCGCGGGTGGCTCCCGAGGCCAATGTGCGCGACCACGACGATATCCGCCGGTTGGCCTTGCCGGATGCCGGGGTGAACGCGCTGCTGACGGTGCTCAACAAGTATCTGGCGGCGGCGCTGACGGCGCAGGATCTGACGGCGCATCCCTCCCCGGCGGCGCTGGCGGCGTTGATCTGCCAACGGTCGCCCGAGGCAGGAAGGCATGCGAAAACGCTGCTCGCCGCGCTGGCGCCGCAGCACTGAGATCGGTTTCCGGGCGCACGGTGCCCGGCTCGTTTTAATCGGTTAGCGACTATAGGGAAGTACCATGGAGACACCATTAACCGCACTTCAGCAGGCCTACCTTCTGGGCCGCAGCGATCGATGGCCGCTCGGCGGCGTAGCGATGCACGACTTTCGCGAATACCGCGCCCGGCAGCAGGATGTACCGCGCCTTGAAGCGCGTCTGACCGAGCTGGTACAGCACTACCCGGCGTTGCGCACCTGCATCGATGTGCAGCGCGGCACGCAGCACGTACGCCCGGAAACCACGCTGCATCTGGATCGCCACGATCTGCGCGCCCTTGATGGCGAAACGGCGCAGCGCCAGGTCGAACAGCTGCGCGAGCGCTACTCCCACCAGCGCCACGATCCGAGCCAACCGCTGTGGCGCATCGCCGTGATCCAACTTGCCGAACAGCAGGATCCGACGGGATCGCCGTACGATATGCTGATCTTTACCAGCTTTGATGCCTTGATCCTCGACGGCCAGGGGATCTCCACCGTGATCGCGCGCCTGTTCGACGATCGCCCTCTGACGTCGACCGCCGCCGCACTGCCGCCCCCCGCCGCATCGGCGGCGCAGCGCCAGGCCGATGCCGCCTACTGGCGTGAAAAGCTGCAAGATGTCACCACCCCGTCGGCACTGCCGTGGCGCGCCCCGCTCGCCAATCTCACCTCATCACGCTATCGCCGCGCCACCTTGACGCTACCGCGCGATACGGTAAAACAGCTTGGCCGCCTGGGATCGCCGCATGCGCTGCTGCGCAACAGCCTGCTCTCGGCGCTGGTCCTCGATACGCTGGCCCACTGGACCACCGACGGTGAGCTGTGCGTCGGGTGCCGGTAGCGTTCCCCGCCGCCGACTGGTGCCTTGGGCAACGCCTCCAGCTTCGTGGCGGTGCGCTATTCCCGTCACGGCGAAGATTTTATCCAGCGCGCGCAAGCCCTGCAGGACGACGTGCTCGGCGCGCTCGACCACCTGGCGTTTTCCGGCGTCGATCTGGCGCGGCAGTTGCTCGGCCAAAGCCAGGGCGGCCCGGCGCTGCCGGTGATCCTGACCAACTGTCTGGGTTGGGAAACGCTGCCGGCCGAGGCGCCGGTGCGCTTTCACTACGGCCTGACCCAAACGCCGCAGGTCGCCATCGATATTCGCCTGACGCTGGACAGCGAAAAAAACCTGCAGCTGTGCGTGGACTACGCCGAACAGGCGCTGCACGGCGAGCAGGTAGAAGCCATGCTGGCGGCGTTGCAGCGACGCATCCTGCGCAGTTGCCAACGCGCCGACCTGGCGATCGCGCCGCGAGATTTCATCGATCTGGCGCATTATCGCCACAACGACAGCGAAGCGAATTACGCGCCTTATCCTTATCTGGCGCAGCTGGCCAAGCGGCTGTTTGGCGCACAAAACGGCGGCAACGCGCTGATCTGCGGCGAACAGACGCTGACCTACCGCGAACTGGGCCAGCGGATCGCCACGGCGATCGCCAACCTGCAAAGCCGCGGCGTGCAGCCGGGCAACGTGGTGGCGTTGTATCTGCCGCGCAGCCCAGAACAGATCATCTTCAGCCTCGCCTGCGCCCTGCAGGGCGTGATCTGGGTGCCTATCGATATCAACTCACCGCCGGAACGCACCGCCTACCTGCTGGAGAACTGCCGGCCAACGCTGGTGGTGCACGGCGGCGATCTGGAGACGCCGATCGGCGTGACGCCGGCGATCCTGCTGGCGCCGACGGATCGCGCGCCTGCGCTGCCGGATGAACAGACGTTGGTGGAACGCAGCGCCAGCCTGGCCGCAAGCTACTACCTGTATACCTCCGGTACCACCGGCAAGCCCAAATGCGTGGTGCTCAACAACCGCGCCACCGCCAACGTTATCCACCAGACCCAGCAACGCTGGGCGGTCACCGCCGACGACGTGTTCATTTCCGTCACGCCGCCGCACCATGATATGTCGATGTTCGATCTGTTCGGTTCGCTGTGCGCCGGCGCTACGCTGGTGCTACCGGCGCCGCATCAGGAAAAAGACGCCATCAGCTGGAACCATCTGGTGGAAAAACATCGGGTCAGCCTGTGGTGTTCGGTGCCGGCCATTCTGGAGATGCTGCTCACCTGCAAAACGGCCGGCAGCCTGCGTTCGCTGCGTCTGGTGGCGCAAGGCGGCGACTACATCAAGCCGGCGACGGTGCAAACCCTGCGAACCCTACGCCCGGATCTCGCGCTGTTCTCGCTCGGCGGGCCGACCGAAACCACCATCTGGAGCATCTGGCACCCGATCGCCCCGCAGGAGAGCGGCACTGTGCCTTACGGCCGCCCGCTGCCCGCCAACCGTTATTTCATCTGCCATGACGACGGCAGCCATTGCCCGGCCGGCGTGGTCGGCCGCATCCATACCGCCGGGGTCAACCTGGCGTTGGGCTACCTGGAACAGGGTGAGCTGAGGCAGCACGATTTCATCACCCTCGAAGGGCCGGACGGACAACCGCTGCGCGCTTTCCGCACTGGCGATCAGGGCTACTACCGTGCGGACGGCAACATCATGTTCGCCACCCGAGTGAACGGCTATGTGAAGATCCGCGGCGTGCGCGTCTCGCTGCCGGAAATCGAAGACGTGCTGCGCCGCCATCCGGCGATCCTGGATATGGTAGTGGTGGATTATCCCAGCGGAGAGAACAACGAGGCGGCGCTCGGCGCCCTGTATCTGACCCGTGACGGCAAACCGCTGCCGCTGTCCGAGATCCGCGCCTTCGCCACCGGCTATCTGCCCTGTACCCATATTCCCACGCGCTTTATCCATGCCGAGGCGCTGCCGCTGTCTGCCAACGGTAAAACCGACCGCCATCGCATCCGCGCCGACCTGAGCCACCAGCAAACCGCGCCGGCGTTGAACGCCTGCGCGGCCCCGCCGCCGAACGCGCCGCTGGCGCGCAGCGCCGAGATCCTGACCATTTACTGGCAGGCGATCGGCGTGACCCCGCGCCCGGAATGGGGGGAAGAGACGGCGTTTATCGCCATGGGGCTGAAGCTGCCGCATATCAAACAGGTGGCCTCACGCCTCAATGACGCTTTCGGCACCCGTCTGGTAAGCAGTTCGCTCTTGCCGTGCAAGAACGCGCGCGAAGTGGCGGCGTTGCTGGCCAGCTGAAGTCCTGCCACTCGGGCGGGAGCACCCTCCCGCCCGCACTTTCTCAGGCGGGCAACGCCGTCAGGGCCGCCAGCGGTTGCTCCCAGGCTTCCCGCTGCAGCGCACGCAACAGAAATTCTTGCAGCGCCTCGCCATAGTCCAGCGCATCCTCCGTCGGAAACTGCTCCAGATAGATATCGATATCCACCTGCAGATCGCGGGCGTCGGTGCGGCCGCGATAAGTCAGGTTGAAACCGTCGCCCGAGCCGCCGGCCAATACGCTGCGCGTACCGCTGCAGCCGGTAAAACGGGGCGTATCGAAGGGTTGCACGTTGATGAAAGGGGAAATAAAGAAGCGCGAGTCCGGATCCACGCCGCGATCGGCGGCCAGTTGGCGCAGGCGGTAGCCGGCGTGGCTGCGCAGCTCCCGCAGCTGCTGCGTCAGCGTGGTGAGAAAGCTCCCCAGCGTCTCCGCTTGCGGCGGTGACACCAGCAGCGGCAGGGTATTGACCGCCAGCGAAGGCACGTTGGTGGCGGCCTGCCCACGGCGATTCAGCGCCGGCATCCACATCGGCAGCGTATCGCCCTGCCGGGTACAGCGCGGCATCACCTGAAACAGCCAGGCCGCCGACAGCGCCACCAGCAAGTCGGGCCAATTGATGCCACTGCGTTCCGACTGCTGCGCCAGACGTTGCGCGACTTCTGTCGGCAACCGACGGTTGACGCTCAGGCGTCGCACGCCATACTCCCTGCCGCCCTTGCGCACCGTCGGCAACGCCTGCGACGGCGGCAGATAGCTCTGCCAAAAGCGCCGATCGCGCTCGCATCGCTCAGAATCAGCGTAGGCCAGCTCGGCCTGTTGAAAGACATTAAAGGCACCCAGGGGCATACCCGCGCTACCCTCACCCAGATAGTGCGCATATAACGCGGCACAGCGGTGTTCGATCAGGGCCATACCGAAGCCATCAATCAGAATATGGTGCGCACGCACGTACCAGAGGTAGCGCTCCGGCCCCAATTTGAGCAGCCAGGCTGCGGCTAGCGGCTCGCTATGTAGCGCCCGGCGCTGCGCGATATCTTCGCGCATCAGGCTTTGCGCCGCCTGCCAGGGATCGCCGTGCGTTTGCAGATCGATGCGTTGCAATGGCGGTGTGCACTGTGGATCGTAACGTAACGGCGGGGGAGCGTCGCCATGCCGCTCACCAAAGCGCAAGGCAAACGCCTGCGTCTCGGCGAGAGTGGTGGCGATCGCCCGGCAGAGCGCCTCTTCCTCTACCGCGCCACACAGTTCGGTGCAATGTGCGACGGTGGACAGAGTCTGCCCAGGGTGCAAGGTGTGTTCTTCCCAGAAATCAAGCTGCGCTGGCGCCAGCGGCAACCATTCAGAGGCCAAAGCGGTGTCCGACATGTTACCTACCTTTGATAAGCCTGAATAAAGACGCCGAACGGGCGTAACCCCACCGTTCAACGGCTTTGCGTGTCTCCATACATCATCAAATGAAAATAATAATAACATCTATTATCATTTCTATTAATTTGGTAACACTTTAGATTCTGTTAAGCGGGGATGCAAGTCGCGCAGTAGGACAGAGAAAAGAAAGTGGCCGGTTGAAGAGCCATAAAAACAAAACGCCCCGGCACAACTGCCTGGGGCGTTTTCAACGTCGGCGATACTCGGTAATTAGGCCTGGTTGGCCGGCTTCACCTTCTGCGCCAGGAACTCCGTTTCGTAGGCCAGCGCCTTCTTGCGATCAAACTGGTGCTCCCATTTGGCGATCACCAATACCGCCAGCGCGTTACCCACCACATTCAGCGCAGTGCGCGCCATATCCAGGATACGGTCCACGCCGGCGATGAACGCCAGGCCTTCCAACGGAATGCCGACGCTGCCCAGGGTGGCCAGCAGCACCACGAACGAGACGCCCGGCACGCCGGCGATCCCTTTCGAGGTCACCATCAGCGTCAGCACCAGCACGATCTCCTGCCCCAACGACAGCTCGATGCCGTACAACTGGGCAATAAAGATGGCGGCGATGCTCTGGTACAGCGTCGAGCCATCCAGGTTAAAGGAGTAACCCGTCGGCACCACGAAGCTGGTGATCGACTTGGGAGCGCCATAAGCCTCCATCTTTTCGATGATGCGCGGCAGCACCGTTTCCGAACTGGCGGTGGAATAAGCCAGGATCAGTTCGTCTTTCAGGATGCGGATCAGCGTCCAGATGCGCAGGTTGCACAGCCGGGCGACCGCCCCCAGCACCACCAGGGCGAAGAACGCAATGGCGAAGTACACCAGCACCACCAGCTTGGCCAGCGGCAGCAGCGAAGCGAAACCGAAGTTGGCTACCGTGACCGCAATCAGGCCAAACACCCCGATCGGCGCATAGCGCATAATCATGTGGGTGACTTTGAACATGCTCTCGGACACCGCCTTGAACACCTTCAGCAGCGGCTCTTTGGTCTCTTTCGGCAACGACGACAGCCCCAGACCGAACAGCACCGAGAAGAAGATAATCGGCAACATGTCGCCCTTGGCCATCGACGAGAAGACGTTCGACGGAATCAACGACAGAATGGTCGCCACCAGACTGTGCGAACCGCTTTGCACCTGTTCGGTGGTTTTCTCGTACTGCGAAATGTCCACCGTGGTCAGCGTCGACATATCGATGCCGTGGCCGGGTTGGAAGACGTTGGCCAAGGTGAGCCCCACCACGATGGCGACGGTGGTGATCACTTCGAAGTAGATAATGGTTTTCAATCCGATGCGGCCCAGCTTTTTCGCATCCCCCACGCCGGCAATACCGACGATCAGCGTGGAAATAACGATCGGCACCACAATCATCTTGATCAGACGAATAAAGATATCACCCGCCGGGCTGAGAATATTGCTCACCAGCCACTCACGAGATTCGGTCTGGTTGTGCAATACCGCGCCAACAATAATACCCAGTACCAACGCGATCAGGATTTGCCAAGCCAGGCTAATTTTTACACTTTTCATACCCAAAAAGTCCTCAAAGACTCTTTGCGCCGTACAAAGTCGCAACACGGCGAAAAGAATACTTAATCATTTATTACAGGCTTATGTTAATTCAGTGGAAGCGTTCACCTGCCCTGGGTGCGACGCAGTATAAATCTGTATCATCCGGGCGGCATGCTCTGCAAGCCTTGATTTGTCAGGCTTGAGCGCTGAATCGAATCACAAAAATTTCGCGTTACTATTTCAAATGGCATAATTGCTTGTTATTAAAAACATAATTTTTCATATAATGAAGTACATAACCGCGCCGACGACGGTTTTTTGAACGCGATTAAAATGCGTTATTTTTCGCTCATTCTGCATATTTAATCCGCATCGTATGTTTATATTTTGTTACTCAAAAGTCAAACAAATGAGAATTGGCCGAGTGACACTTTCGTCCATAAATGCAGCGCCACTTTATATTTCGATTAAAAATCGAACGATACCGCAGGATGAATGCCACAGGGTATTTCCCGAGTTTTCATCAGGAATTAAGCGTTAATAAAACGTTATTTCACGCGGTGCAGTCCATCGTTATATCGTGCTAATGCCAACTTAGAATATTAATAGCGAAAAACAACCCAAAAAGATTTATAGCGAGAAATAATGGCGGCCCTGATCGTATCTATTAATTTCGCGGCAGTTGAGTCCGTTTTGGTTTATTCTTTTTTATTCTTTATATAAGTGTTTTTGGTTAAAAACGTGGGTTTATGAGGATTTAAGCGCCAAAGAGATAGATACGCCCTGCAAATGCGACAGAACGATTACAAATCAATATCTTTGTTGCGTGATCTGCCGCGCAAAAAAGAAACAAAGAATCGTAGCAAACTATACTTAACCTTCAGTTGACATATCATTAACAACTTCAAGGAGAAAAGCTATGAGCCAACTGCATAAACACGCTATTCCTTCTGCAATTGCAGAACGCGCCCTGATTAATCCGGCACAATACCAACAGTATTATCAACAGTCGGTTCAAGACCCAGAGGCTTTCTGGGGTGAGCATGGCAAAATCCTGGATTGGATCAAACCCTATACCAAAGTTAAAAATACCTCGTTCGATCCGGGCCACGTCAGCATTCGCTGGTTTGAAGACGGCACCTTGAACCTGGCGGCCAACTGCCTGGACCGCCATCTGGCCGAGCGCGGTGACCAAACCGCCATTATCTGGGAAGGCGATGACCCGACCCAATCCAAAAAGGTGACTTACAAGCAGCTGCACCACGATGTCTGCCAATTCGCCAACGTGCTGAAACAGCTCGGCGTTAAAAAAGGCGACGTGGTGGCCATCTATATGCCGATGGTGCCGGAAGCGGCGGTCGCCATGCTGGCCTGCGCGCGCATCGGCGCCGTACATTCGGTGATCTTCGGCGGCTTCTCGCCGGAAGCCGTCGCCGGGCGCATTATCGACTCCAACGCCAAACTGGTGATCACCGCCGATGAAGGCCTGCGCGCCGGCCGCGCCGTGCCGCTGAAAAAGAACGTCGACGATGCGCTGAAAAATCCCGGCGTGGTCACCGTGGCCAACGTGGTGGTATTCAAACGCACCGGTAAACCGGGCTACTGGCAGGAAGGGCGCGATCTGTGGTGGCATGAGCTGACCCAGGGCGTCTCCGCAGACTGCCCGCCGGAAGAAGTGAACGCCGAAGATCCGCTGTTCATCCTGTACACCTCCGGTTCGACCGGCAAGCCGAAAGGCGTGCTGCACACCACCGGCGGCTACCTGGTCTACGCTGCGATGACCTTTAAGTATGTGTTCGACTACCACGACGGCGACATTTACTGGTGCACCGCCGACGTGGGCTGGGTCACAGGCCACAGCTATCTGCTGTACGGCCCGCTGGCCTGCGGTGCCACCACGCTGATGTTCGAAGGCGTGCCTAACTATCCGGGCGTCAATCGCCTGTCGCAGGTGATCGACAAACACCAGGTCAACATTCTGTATACCGCGCCGACCGCCATTCGCGCGTTGATGGCCGAAGGCGACAAGGCGATCGAAGGCACCCGACGCGATTCGCTGCGCATCATGGGCTCGGTCGGCGAACCGATCAACCCGGAAGCCTGGGAGTGGTATTACAACAAGATCGGCAACGCGAGATGCCCGATCGTCGACACCTGGTGGCAAACCGAAACCGGCGGCTTCATGATTACCCCGCTGCCGGGCGCCACTGAGCTGAAAGCCGGTTCCGCCACGCGGCCGTTCTTTGGCGTACAGCCGGCGCTGGTCGATAACGTCGGCACGCCGCAGGAAGGCGCCTGCGAAGGCAACCTGGTGATCGTCGATTCCTGGCCGGGCCAGGCGCGCACCCTGTTCGGTGACCATGATCGCTTCGAGCAAACTTACTTCTCGACCTTCAAAGGCATGTACTTCAGCGGCGACGGCGCCCGCCGCGACGAGGACGGTTACTACTGGATCACCGGCCGCGTCGACGACGTGCTGAACGTCTCCGGCCACCGTCTGGGCACCGCCGAGATCGAGTCCGCGCTGGTATCGCACCCGAAAATCGCCGAAGCGGCGGTGGTCGGCATTCCTCACAACATCAAAGGCCAGGCGATCTACGCCTACATCACGCTGAACCACGGCGAAGAACCGACGCCGGAGCTCTATACCGAAGTGCGCAACTGGGTGCGCAAAGAGATAGGGCCGATCGCTACACCGGATGTGCTGCACTGGACAGACTCGCTGCCCAAAACGCGCTCCGGCAAGATCATGCGGCGCATCCTGCGCAAAATTGCCGCCGGCGACACCAGCAACCTGGGGGATACCTCCACGCTGGCGGATCCGGCCGTAGTCGACAAGCTGTTGGAAGAAAAACAATCAATGAAAGTGCCGTCATAATTTACGCCGCTTCAGGCCGCTCATTCGGATAACGCGCCGTTGAGCGGCCCTGGCGCGGCGTACTCTCTCAATACCGACTGGAGACACTCTGATGAATGACACCATTTATCAAGGGATTGAAGAAAACCCGCGCTTTAAAGAGCTGGTGAGAAAACGCGGCCGGTTCGCCTGGCTGCTTTCGCTGATTACGCTGGCGCTGTACGTCGGCTTTATTTTGTTGATCGCCTTCGATCCACAATGGCTCGGTACGCCGATCGCCGCCGGATCGACCATCACCCGCGGGATCCCGGTCGGCGTCGGGTTGATCGTGATCTCTTTCGTCTTGACCGGGATCTACGTGTTTCGCGCTAACGGCGAGTTCGATCGCCTCACCGCAGAGATCCTGCGCGAGGTGAAACAATGAAGCGCTTATTGTCCGCCGCCGCGCTGCTGTTACTGCCGGGCCTGGCCTGCGCCGACGCCATTGGCGGCGAGGTGCATCGCCAGCCGCTGAACATCCAGGCGATCGTGATGTTTATCCTGTTTGTCGGTGCCACCCTGTACATCACCTACTGGGCGTCCAAACGCACCCGTTCCCGTCAGGACTACTACACCGCGGGCGGGCGCATTACCGGCCTGCAAAACGGCCTGGCGATCGCCGGTGACTTCATGTCCGCTGCCTCGTTCCTCGGGATCTCCGCATTGGTCTACACCTCGGGCTATGACGGGCTGATCTACTCCATCGGCTTCCTCATCGGCTGGCCGATCATTCTGTTCCTGATCGCGGAACGCCTGCGCAATCTCGGCCGCTATACCTTCGCCGATGTCGCCTCTTACCGTCTGCAGCAGAAACCGATCCGCACCCTCTCGGCCTGCGGCTCGTTGGTGGTGGTGGCGCTATATCTGATCGCGCAGATGGTCGGCGCCGGCAAACTGATCCAGCTGCTGTTCGGGCTCAACTACCACGTGGCGGTGATCCTGGTCGGCATTCTGATGGTGCTGTACGTGCTGTTCGGCGGCATGCTGGCCACCACCTGGGTGCAGATCATCAAAGCGGTGCTGCTGCTGGCCGGCGCCAGCTTTATGGCGCTGATGGTGATGAAGTCGGTTAACTTCGACTTCAATACCCTGTTCGCCGAAGCGGTGAAGGTGCACCCGAAAGGCATCGCCATCATGAGCCCCGGCGGGCTGGTGTCCGATCCGATTTCCGCGCTGTCGCTTGGCCTGGCGCTGATGTTCGGCACCGCCGGCCTGCCGCACATCCTGATGCGTTTCTTCACCGTGAGTGACGCCAAGGAAGCGCGCAAGAGCGTGTTCTACGCCACGGGCTTTATCGGTTACTTCTATATCCTGACCTTTATCATCGGCTTCGGCGCCATCTTGCTGGTTAGCGCCAATCCGGCGTTCAAAGACGCCACCGGCGCGCTGCTGGGCGGCACCAACATGGCGGCGGTGCACCTGGCCAATGCCGTTGGCGGCAACTTCTTCCTCGGCTTTATCTCGGCGGTGGCGTTCGCCACCATTCTGGCAGTGGTTGCAGGCCTGACGCTGGCCGGCGCCTCGGCCGTGTCCCATGACCTGTACGCCAGCGTGATTAAAAATGGCAAGGCGACCGAGCGCGATGAGCTGAAGGTCTCCAAGATCACTGTCGTGGTATTGGGGCTGGTCGCCATTGCCCTGGGGATTTTGTTCGAGAAGCAGAATATCGCCTTTATGGTGGGGCTGGCGTTCTCCATCGCCGCCAGCTGTAACTTCCCTATCATTATCCTGTCGATGTACTGGTCGCGTTTGACGACTCGCGGCGCGATGATTGGCGGCTGGCTGGGTCTGTTAACGGCGGTGATTCTGATGATCCTCGGCCCGACGATCTGGGTGCAGATCCTCGGCCATGAGAAACCGATTTATCCGTATGAATACCCGGCGTTGTTCTCGATGATCGTGGCCTTTGTCGGCACCTGGCTGTTCTCGATCACCGACAGCTCGCTGGCCGGGCAGCAGGAGCGGGAACGCTTCCGGGCCCAGTTTGTCCGTTCTCAAACCGGGCTGGGCATCTCTCAGGGCAGCTCGCATTGATCGAATAATAAGTGAAAAAAGCAAACACACCCTAATCAAAGGCCCTTCGGGGCCTTTTCTCTGGCTCGCTGGCGGAAAATAAGGTGGAGGGGGAAAACCGCGCAGCGTAGCTGCGCTTTTTTACGTATTGCACATAGCAAAAAGCCCTGAACGTCAGTTCAGGGCTTTCAGCTTTATTTGATGCCTGGCAGTTTATGGCGGGCGTCCTGCCCGCCCCCCTTCGGGCCGTTGCTTCGCAACGTTCAAATCCGCTCCCGGCGGATTTGTCCTACACCATTCGTCTCAGGATGCCCATGCTCGGGCAGAACGCCAGATAACAGACAAAACAAAAAGCCCCATGCTTTCGCATGAGGCTTATTGTTTTATTTGATGCCTGGCAGTGTCCTACTCTCGCATGGGGAGACCCCACACTACCATCGGCGCTACGGCGTTTCACTTCTGAGTTCGGCATGGGGTCAGGTGGGACCACCGCGCTATTGCCGCCAGGCAAATTCTGTTTCATTCCAACCGCTTCACTCTCGTGTCGCCATCAGAACCAATCTCGGAACTTCGCTGAAAATCTCTCTAAAAACACCTTCGGTGTTGTAAGGTTAAGCCTCACGGATCATTAGTACTGGTTAGCTCAATGCATCGCTGCACTTACACACCCAGCCTATCAACGTCTTAGTCTTAAACGTTCCTTCAGGGRCCTTAAAGGYCCAGGGAAGACTCATCTTGAGGCAAGTTTCGCGCTTAGATGCTTTCAGCGCTTATCTTTTCCGCACTTAGCTACCGGGCAATGCCATTGGCATGACAACCCGAACACCAGTGGTGCGTTCACTCCGGTCCTCTCGTACTAGGAGCAACCCCTCTCAATCTTCCAACGCCCACGGCAGATAGGGACCGAACTGTCTCACGACGTTCTAAACCCAGCTCGCGTACCACTTTAAATGGCGAACAGCCATACCCTTGGGACCTACTTCAGCCCCAGGATGTGATGAGCCGACATCGAGGTGCCAAACACCGCCGTCGATATGAACTCTTGGGCGGTATCAGCCTGTTATCCCCGGAGTACCTTTTATCCGTTGAGCGATGGCCCTTCCATTCAGAACCACCGGATCACTAAGACCTACTTTCGTACCTGCTCGAGCCGTCACTCTCGCAGTCAAGCTAGCTTATGCCTTTGCACTAACCTCACGATGTCCGACCGTGATTAGCTAACCTTCGTGCTCCTCCGTTACTCTTTGGGAGGAGACCGCCCCAGTCAAACTACCCACCAGACACTGTCCTCACCCCGGATCACGGGGCCGAGTTAGAACATCAAACATTAAAGGGTGGTATTTCAAGGATGGCTCCACGCAGACTGGCGTCCACGCTTCAAAGCCTCCCACCTATCCTACACATCAAGGCTCAATGTTCAGTGTCAAGCTATAGTAAAGGTTCACGGGGTCTTTCCGTCTTGCCGCGGGTACACTGCATCTTCACAGCGAGTTCAATTTCACTGAGTCTCGGGTGGAGACAGCCTGGCCATCATTACGCCATTCGTGCAGGTCGGAACTTACCCGACAAGGAATTTCGCTACCTTAGGACCGTTATAGTTACGGCCGCCGTTTACTGGGGCTTCGATCAAGAGCTTCGCCTTGCGGCTGACCCCATCAATTAACCTTCCAGCACCGGGCAGGCGTCACACCGTATACGTCCACTTTCGTGTTTGCACAGTGCTGTGTTTTTATTAAACAGTTGCAGCCAGCTGGTATCTTCGACTGGCTTCAGCTCCATCCGCAAGGGACTTCACCTACATGCCAGCGTGCCTTCTCCCGAAGTTACGGCACCATTTTGCCTAGTTCCTTCACCCGAGTTCTCTCAAGCGCCTTGGTATTCTCTACCTGACCACCTGTGTCGGTTTGGGGTACGATTTAATGTTACCTGGAGCTTAGAGGATTTTCCTGGAAGCAGGGCATCAACTACTTCTGCACCGTAGTGCATCGTCATCACGCCTCAGGGTTAGTATGCAACCGGATTTACCAGGTCACACCCCCTACACGCTTAAACCGGGACAACCGTCGCCCGGCCAGCCTAGCCTTCTCCGTCCCCCCTTCGCAGTAACACCAAGTACAGGAATATTAACCTGTTTCCCATCGACTACGCTTTTCAGCCTCGCCTTAGGGGTCGACTCACCCTGCCCCGATTAACGTTGGACAGGAACCCTTGGTCTTCCGGCGAGCGGGCTTTTCACCCGCTTTATCGTTACTTATGTCAGCATTCGCACTTCTGATACCTCCAGCAACCCTCACAGGCCACCTTCAACGGCTTACAGAACGCTCCCCTACCCAACAACGCTAAGCGTCGCTGCCGCAGCTTCGGTGCATGGTTTAGCCCCGTTACATCTTCCGCGCAGGCCGACTCGACCAGTGAGCTATTACGCTTTCTTTAAATGATGGCTGCTTCTAAGCCAACATCCTGGCTGTCTATGCCTTCCCACATCGTTTCCCACTTAACCATGACTTTGGGACCTTAGCTGGCGGTCTGGGTTGTTTCCCTCTTCACGACGGACGTTAGCACCCGCCGTGTGTCTCCCGTGATAACATTCTTCGGTATTCGGAGTTTGCATCGGTTTGGTAAGCCGGGATGGCCCCCTAGCCGAAACAGTGCTCTACCCCCGAAGATGAGTTCACGAGGCGCTACCTAAATAGCTTTCGGGGAGAACCAGCTATCTCCCGGTTTGATTGGCCTTTCACCCCCAGCCACAAGTCATCCGCTAATTTTTCAACATTAGTCGGTTCGGTCCTCCAGTTAGTGTTACCCAACCTTCAACCTGCCCATGGCTAGATCACCGGGTTTCGGGTCTATACCTTGCAACTAATCGCCCAGTTAAGACTCGGTTTCCCTACGGCTCCCCTATACGGTTAACCTTGCTACAAAATATAAGTCGCTGACCCATTATACAAAAGGTACGCAGTCACACCACGAAGGTGCTCCCACTGCTTGTACGTACACGGTTTCAGGTTCTATTTCACTCCCCTCGCCGGGGTTCTTTTCGCCTTTCCCTCACGGTACTGGTTCACTATCGGTCAGTCAGGAGTATTTAGCCTTGGAGGATGGTCCCCCCATATTCAGACAGGATGTCACGTGTCCCGCCCTACTCATCGAACTCACGACCTGTGCATTTTAGTGTACGGGGCTATCACCCTTTGCTGCGCGACTTTCCAGACGCTTCCACTAACACACAAGCCGATTCAGGTTCTGGGCTCMTCCCCGTTCGCTCGCCGCTACTGGGGGAATCTCGGTTGATTTCTTTTCCTCGGGGTACTTAGATGTTTCAGTTCCCCCGGTTCGCCTCATGCCACTATGTATTCATGACATGATAGTGTGTCGAAACACACTGGGTTTCCCCATTCGGGTATCGCCGGTTATAACGGTTCATATCACCTTACCGACGCTTTTCGCAGATTAGCACGCCCTTCATCGCCTCTGACTGCCTAGGCATCCACCGTGTACGCTTAGTCACTTAACCTCACAACCCGAAGATGTTTCCATCGTTCGYGCTGCAAACATTTGAGAGACTCTATGACAGGTTACTCTTTATCCCRRWACTTCTACGGAGGGATAAATTTCAGCCGTCATGTTTCAATTTTCAGCTTGTTCCAGATTGTTAAAGAGCAAAATACTTCGCAGCATACTGTCGCCAATATACTCTGAAGTATTGAAATACCGGACTATATGGTGGAGCTAAGCGGGATCGAACCGCTGACCTCCTGCGTGCAAGGCAGGCGCTCTCCCAGCTGAGCTATAGCCCCATACAGTCACGCGCAGTACCTTTTCCACTTCATGAGAAGTGGTAGGCCTGAGTGGACTTGAACCACCGACCTCACCCTTATCAGGGGTGCGCTCTAACCACCTGAGCTACAAGCCTATAAAGGTATTTCTGCTCGTTACTTTCTATCAGACAATCTGTGTGAGCACGCCACGCGAACTAATATCTTTAGGTAAGGAGGTGATCCAACCGCAGGTTCCCCTACGGTTACCTTGTTACGACTTCACCCCAGTCATGAATCACAAAGTGGTAAGCGCCCTCCCGAAGGTTAAGCTACCTACTTCTTTTGCAACCCACTCCCATGGTGTGACGGGCGGTGTGTACAAGGCCCGGGAACGTATTCACCGTAGCATTCTGATCTACGATTACTAGCGATTCCGACTTCATGGAGTCGAGTTGCAGACTCCAATCCGGACTACGACGTACTTTATGAGGTCCGCTTGCTCTCGCGAGGTCGCTTCTCTTTGTATACGCCATTGTAGCACGTGTGTAGCCCTACTCGTAAGGGCCATGATGACTTGACGTCATCCCCACCTTCCTCCAGTTTATCACTGGCAGTCTCCTTTGAGTTCCCGGCCGAACCGCTGGCAACAAAGGATAAGGGTTGCGCTCGTTGCGGGACTTAACCCAACATTTCACAACACGAGCTGACGACAGCCATGCAGCACCTGTCTCAGAGTTCCCGAAGGCACCAATCCATCTCTGGAAAGTTCTCTGGATGTCAAGAGTAGGTAAGGTTCTTCGCGTTGCATCGAATTAAACCACATGCTCCACCGCTTGTGCGGGCCCCCGTCAATTCATTTGAGTTTTAACCTTGCGGCCGTACTCCCCAGGCGGTCGATTTAACGCGTTAGCTCCGGAAGCCACGCCTCAAGGGCACAACCTCCAAATCGACATCGTTTACAGCGTGGACTACCAGGGTATCTAATCCTGTTTGCTCCCCACGCTTTCGCACCTGAGCGTCAGTCTTCGTCCAGGGGGCCGCCTTCGCCACCGGTATTCCTCCAGATCTCTACGCATTTCACCGCTACACCTGGAATTCTACCCCCCTCTACGAGACTCTAGCTTGCCAGTTTCAAATGCAGTTCCCAGGTTGAGCCCGGGGATTTCACATCTGACTTAACAAACCGCCTGCGTGCGCTTTACGCCCAGTAATTCCGATTAACGCTTGCACCCTCCGTATTACCGCGGCTGCTGGCACGGAGTTAGCCGGTGCTTCTTCTGCGAGTAACGTCAATTGATGAACGTATTAAGCTCACCACCTTCCTCCTCGCTGAAAGTGCTTTACAACCCGAAGGCCTTCTTCACACACGCGGCATGGCTGCATCAGGCTTGCGCCCATTGTGCAATATTCCCCACTGCTGCCTCCCGTAGGAGTCTGGACCGTGTCTCAGTTCCAGTGTGGCTGGTCATCCTCTCAGACCAGCTAGGGATCGTCGCCTAGGTGAGCCATTACCCCACCTACTAGCTAATCCCATCTGGGCACATCTGATGGCAAGAGGCCCGAAGGTCCCCCTCTTTGGTCTTGCGACGTTATGCGGTATTAGCTACCGTTTCCAGTAGTTATCCCCCTCCATCAGGCAGTTTCCCAGACATTACTCACCCGTCCGCCGCTCGTCACCCAGGGAGCAAGCTCCCCTGTGCTACCGCTCGACTTGCATGTGTTAAGCCTGCCGCCAGCGTTCAATCTGAGCCATGATCAAACTCTTCAATTAAAAGCTTGATTTGCTTCCACTCGAGAAGCGATGCTCAAAGATTTACTGCATGAATTTTACTTCAGTTAGTCACTCTTCAAGACTTGATATTTTTTGCATCCGAAGATGCTGGATATCGTCTTGTGGAGTGCCCACACAGATTGTCTGATAAATTGTTAAAGAGCAGTGAGTTAGGCGCTTTCGCTTGCTAACTCGAGGTGGCGTATATTACGCTTTCCTCTTTCAGAGTCAACCCTAATTTTCAGGACTTCGTATAATCCCGGATGCTATACGAAGTTACTTGCGCCGTGTCGATGGAGGCGCATTATAGGGATCCGAGTTTTTTGCACAACCCCTTTTTTGATCTTTTCTTTCTGTTTGCACACTTTTCAGCCCTTCCGGGTGGATCTTGTGCGATCAGGGCCATTTTCCGCAGGATCCGGCGCTGGCGTTGGTTGTAATTCCATCGCCAGGGTCTAGTATTGCCGGTAAATATGATCCCGACGTGAGGCAAGCACCATGTCCGATGCAGTACGTTCTTATCTTCAATACACCCCCAAACTCGGTCAGCGCGTCTTGATCGATCCTTCCAGCGTCGTGATCGGCGACGTCGATCTGGCGGATGACGTCAGCATCTGGCCGCTGGTCGCCATTCGCGGCGACGTCAATGCGGTAAAGATCGGCGCACGCAGCAATATTCAGGATGGCAGCGTGCTGCATGTGACTCACCGCTCCGAACATAACCCCGACGGTTATCCCCTGTTAATTGGCGAAGACGTTACCGTGGGCCATAAAGCGATGCTGCACGGCTGCGCCATCGGCAACCGGGTGCTGGTCGGGATGGGATCAATCCTGTTGGACGGCGTAGTTGTAGAAGATGACGTGATGATTGGCGCCGGCAGTTTGGTGGCGCCGGGCAAACGCCTGGCCAGCGGCTATCTTTATATGGGTAGCCCGGCACGCCAGGTTCGGCCTTTGACCGCCGCCGAGTTGGAGGGATTGCTTTATTCTTCTAACAACTATGTACGCTGGAAAGACGAATACCTGTCGGAAGATATCTGATGGGCGCCCCGTTCCCTATAAAGAGAACGGGGTAGAATTTATGCCACCAGTTCGCTGCGCAGCTGGCGTAAGACTGGTTCTATCTCTGGCATTACTCCGTGCCACAGCAGGAAAGCATGTGCCGCCTGCCCCACCAGCATACCCAGCCCATCGGCGTATTCCGTTGCGCCCTGCTGCTGCGCCCAGGCCAGAAATGGCGTAACGCCTTGCTGATAGAACATGTCATAGCAACGGGTTTGCGCATTCACCACGCCTGCAGGCAACGCCGGGATCTCCCCGCTGATGCCGGACGCCGTCGCATTGATCACCAGATCAAAAGCTTGTTGACCCAATTGATCCATCGGCACCGCCGAGATCTCCCCCAGATGCCGGAAAGCGTCGGCCAACTCTTGGGCCCGGCTGAAAGTGCGGTTGGTGATCGTGAGCCAGCAGCCGAAAGACAGCAGCGGCAGGATCACGCCGCGCGCCGCGCCGCCGGCGCCCACCAGCAGAATGCGATCCTGCGGCCGGATCAATTGCTGACGCTGCAGATCGGTCAGCAAACCGATGCCGTCGGTGTTGTCCCCCAATAGACCGCCATTCGGCAATACCTTCAGGGTGTTAACCGCACCAGCCATCGCCGCGCGCTCACTCAGTTCAGAGGCTGCCGAATAAGCTCGCTCCTTGAAAGGCACCGTGACGTTCGCCCCCAACCCTCCGGCGCGGATAAACGCCTGCAGGCTGGTTTCAAAACCGTCCAGCGGCGCCAACACCGTCCCATAAGGATGCTCAATGCCGGTCTGGGCAGCAAACAGCGCATGAATTCGCGGCGACTTGCTGTGGCCGATAGGGTTGCCAAATACCGCAAACTTCTCCATGCCCATTACCTCTAGCCCTGACGGATCTGTTCGCCGGTCAGAACGTCTCTGATTTCGGAAGGATTAAGACGGCCACCCACCTTGCCGCGCAATACCGGGAAAGCTTCGCCGAACTGCCGCGTGACCTCATCCGCACTGCGGCACGGTTCCAGCCCACTGAGATTGGCGCTGGTCGACACCAGCGGCTTGCCATACTGCCGGCACAGCAACTGCACCAGCGGATGATCGCTGACGCGCACCGCCAGTGAACTGAAACGCCCGGTCAACAAACGCGGCGTCTCCGGGCGAGCAGGCAACACCCAGGTTACCGGCCCAGGCCAGCTGGCAAACATCGTCGCGCGCTGCTGTTCGCTGAGCGTACTGTCGTCAATATAAGGCTTAAGCTGCGCATAGTCGGCGGCGATCAAAATCAGCCCCTTTTCCCACGGCCGCTGTTTCAGCGCCAGCAATGCATTGACCGCCTGCTCGCTGTCGGGATCGCAACCCAGGCCGAATACGGCTTCGGTGGGATACGCAATCACCTGCTGTTGATGCAAAGCATCGATGATAGATAAAAGGTTCGGGCTTAATTCTGAATTCATGATGTGATTATTCTGTAGTCGCGACGGGTTTTCCGCACAGCTTGCTGGCACAGCACAGGACGGGGCCTTTTGCCGTGCGCTTTTCCATCAGCAGCGGGTAATGGCAGTAGGTGCATTCACCGGCGACGGGTTTAACGTTGAGAGCGAACTGGCATTCCGGGTAACGATCGCAGGAGTGAAAAACCTTGCCGTAACGCGACTTGCGCTGCAGCAGTTTGCCTTGGCCGCACTGCGGACAGGTAATGGCGGTTTCATCAGGCTTGTCGATCACTTCTGTGTGATCGCACTGCGGATAATCGCTGCAGCCGATAAACATGCCGTAGCGCCCCTGGCGCAGCACCAACGTCGCCTGACACTTCGGGCACTGTTGCCCATCCAACACCTTAACGATATGCCCATCGGCCTGCGCTTTCAGCGGCCGAATATATTGGCATTCAGGGTACTGGGAACAGCCGAGAAAAGGGCCGTGGCGACCGCTACGGATCACCAGCTCGGCCCCGCATTCCGGACAGGGTTCATTTTGCCTGGCGGCAAAAATCGCGTTTTTTGTCATAACGTCTTCTATGCGCGTTATCGGCTCAATGCAGATAACCTTCGTTCACTTCAAACAACAGTTCTTCCATTTGCTGATAGGCGCTTTCATATCCGGGGATATTAAACAGCACCATCAACACGACCCATTTCAGATCTTCGAGATCGAATTCCGCATTATCCAAAGCCATAACGCGGTCGATAACCATTTCACGGGTTTCGAGGTTCAATACCTGAATCTGTTCCAGGAACAGGAGAAAACCACGGCAGCCGGCGTCCAAACGCGCGCTTTCCTCTTCGGTATAGATCCGCATCGCCAGCGGATCGGCATCCATAAAGTAAGGCGCGTTTTGACCTTCTTGCAGGTCGGCCAACTTCTCAAGCCAATTCAACGCGTTGTAGATATCATCCTGATGAAACCCCGCCTGGGCGAGATCATCGGTCAGTTGATCCTGATCGACGCGCATCTCTGGTTCATTGTGGATATAAGTTTCAAACAAGTACATGAGTACGTCGAACATGGCTTGCCCTCCTTATTCGGACATAGCCGCCGGGTACAGCTGCGATCCACCCTGCTAACTCCAGCTCGAGTAACTTGATTACCACCACTGGCACAGGTTGGCCGGCACGTTCAGCGACGACGTCAACAGGTGTCACCTCATCTCCTACGTTAGCCAACACATCGGCAAATGGCAATTCAACTTCAGCCTGCGACGCACAAATAGTTGTATTTTCGTTCAGTGGCAACCATTGAAGGCCGCTTCCCAGCAATTCGGCGATATCTTTCGGCCCGGTCACCAGATGCGCACCCTGTTGGATCAGCCAGTGCGTGCCTTCGCTCATCGGGTTCCCTAACGGCCCCGGCAAGGCGAATACCTCACGCCCTTGCTCCAGCGCATAGCGAGCCGTCACCAGGGTACCGCTGCGCAACGAGGCTTCTATGACCAGAACGCCCTGGCTCAGTCCGCTGATAATGCGGTTGCGGCGCGGAAAATGGTCGGCCAGGGGCAAATCGGTGACCAAATGATCTGAAATCACCGCACCGCCCTGTTCGACTATCTGTTCCGCGAGCTGGCGGTGCCGGCGCGGATAGATATTGGCCAGCCCGCTACCCAACACCGCTATCGTGCAACCCCCGGCCGCCAGCGCTGCGCGATGGCAAATGCCGTCGATGCCGATCGCCAAACCGCTGGTGATGGTGAAACCGCAACGCGCCAATTCCTCGGCGAAATGGTTAGCCCAGCGCTCGCCGTAGTGGCTGAACTGCCGGCTGCCAACCATGGCAAGTTGCGGGCGCAACAGCGCCTGAGGATCTCCATCGATCAGCAGGAACAGCGGCGCATCGTCGATCTGGGCCAGGTATTCGGGATAGCCGGCCGCTGCATAGTTCAGCATACGGTGCGCCGGCACTTCCAGCCAACGCAAGGTGGCCGCCAGATAACCGGGATCCGTCTGGTTGAACTGTGCTCGCTGCCGTTCATTCAATCCAAGTTCACGCAACGCGCGGCGAGGCTCGCCACCCATTTGCGATAACTGCCGCACGATCCGGCTGGCCACGACGGTCTGCAGCCCCGTAACCCCCCGCATCCGTAAAGCGATCTCTTCCGGCCGCATCCTCTGTTCCCTCAGCAAAAACGGTGGTATTACCAATCTGAGCAATTGGTGCGCAATGCTGTCAATCAGGCCGGGAAATGTCTAGAATAGAGGTTAAACCTCGTTCATTACTCGGATACAGATCTAAAGATATATGTCAGTCTTGCAGGTATTACATTTCCCAGACGAGCGTCTGCGCAAAGTCGCAGTGCCGGTAAAAGAAGTCAATGCAGATATCCAGCGCATCGTGGATGATATGTTTGAAACCATGTACGCAGAGGAAGGCATCGGCCTTGCTGCGACTCAGGTGGATATCCATCAGCGCATTATCGTGATCGACGTCTCCGAGAATCGCGATCAGCGCCTGGTGCTGATCAATCCGGAGCTGCTGGAAAAAAGCGGCGAAACCGGCATCGAGGAAGGCTGTCTTTCCATTCCCGAGCAGCGTGCATTGGTACCACGCGCCGCGCAGGTGAAGATCCGCGCGCTGGATCGCGAAGGCAAATCTTTCGAGCTGGAAGCGGACGATCTGCTGGCGATCTGCATCCAGCACGAGATGGATCACCTGATGGGTAAACTGTTCGTCGATTACCTGTCGCCGCTCAAGCGCCAGCGCATTCGTCAGAAACTGGAAAAAATGGCCAAGCTCCAAGCCCGCGCCTAACCGATCAGGAAATCAACGTGTCTGACTCTTTACGGATTATTTTCGCCGGAACACCAGACTTCGCAGCGCGTCATCTTGACGCGCTGTTGTCATCTGAGCACCAGATTGTCGGCGTTTTTACCCAGCCCGACCGCCCGGCAGGCCGCGGCAACAAGTTGACGCCAAGCCCGGTAAAAGTGCTGGCTGAACAACACCAACTGCCGGTATTTCAGCCCAAATCGCTGCGCCCAGAAGAGAACCAGCGCCTGGTGGCCGATCTTAACGCCGACGTGATGGTAGTTGTTGCCTACGGGTTGATCCTGCCGCAAGCGGTGCTGGAGATGCCGCGTCTCGGTTGCATCAACGTACATGGCTCGCTGCTGCCTCGCTGGCGCGGCGCGGCACCGATCCAGCGTTCGCTCTGGGCCGGCGACAGCGAAACCGGCGTGACCATCATGCAGATGGACGCCGGCCTCGATACCGGCGACATGATGCACAAGATCGCCTGCCCGATTGAGAGCAGCGACACCAGCGCCAGTCTCTACGGCAAACTGGCCCAGCTCGGCCCGCAGGGCATGCTGACGACGCTGCGCCAAATGGCCGACGGCAGCGCCACCCGCGAAGTACAGGACGAAGCGTTGGTCACTTACGCCGAGAAGCTGAGCAAAGAAGAAGCTCGCCTGGACTGGAACCTGTCCGCTGCACAACTGGAGCGCTGCATCCGCGCCTTCAACCCTTGGCCGATCAGCTACTTCACCATCGACGATCAACCGGTAAAAGTCTGGCAGGCCAGCGTGCTGGCGCAAAGCGCCAACGCGGAGCCGGGCACCGTTGTCCATGCCGACAAGCAAGGCATTCAGGTGGCGACCGCCGACGGCATCCTCAATCTGATCCAGCTGCAGCCCGCCGGCAAGAAACCGATGTCGGCGCAGGACCTGTTAAATTCACGTCGTGAATGGTTTACCCCGGGTAACCGGCTGTAAGTCACCCCACTGCCCGGCCGTTCATCGCCGGGCCGTTATTTTCTTAATGCCGATCGTTATCAGCTTCAGCCTATGAAAAATAATTACAATCTCCGCAGCATCGCTGCCAAAGCCATCGGCCAGGTGCTGGATCAGGGGCAGTCGCTCAGCACTGTCCTGCCGGCGCTGCAAACCTCCATCAGCGACAAAGATCGCGGGTTGCTGCAGGAGCTGTGTTTCGGCACGTTACGCGTGCTGCCGCAGCTCGAATGGTGCATTCAGCAATTGATGGCCAAGCCGCTGACCGGTAAGCAGCGTACGCTGCACTACTTGCTGATGGTTGGCCTGTATCAGTTGCTGTATACCCGCATCCCGGCGCACGCCGTGCTGGCGGAAACCGTGGAAGGTGCGGTAGCGCTGAAACGCCCGCAGTTAAAAGGCCTGATTAACGGCGTCTTGCGCCAATTTCAACGCCAGCAGGAAGAGCTGTTGCAACGCGCCGCCAACAATGACAGCCGCTATCTGCATCCCAGCTGGTTACTGAAACGCATTCAACAGGCTTATCCCGCCAACTGGGAACAGATCGTCGACGCGAATAACCAGAAGCCGCCGATGTGGCTGCGCGTCAACCGCCTGCATCACACCCGTGACGCTTATCTGCAGCTGCTGAACGACGCCGGCATCGCCGCGGAAACTCATGCAGACTATGCCGATGCAGTGCGTTTGCTGGCGCCTTGCGCCGTGACCGATCTGCCAGGGTTCGCCGAAGGCTGGGTCACCGTGCAAGATGCCTCAGCCCAGGGGTGTGTCGATCTGTTGGATCCGCAAGACGGCGAACAGATCCTCGATCTGTGCGCCGCACCCGGCGGCAAAACCACGCATATTTTGGAAGCGGCGCCGAAAGCACACGTCATGGCGGTCGATATCGACGAACAGCGCCTGGCGCGAGTCAAAGAGAACCTGCAGCGTCTGCGTTTGCACGCAGAGGTTAAACTGGGCGATGGCCGCACTCCGCAGCAGTGGTGCGGGGACAAGCAGTTCGACCGCATCCTGCTGGACGCGCCTTGTTCCGCCACCGGTGTGATCCGCCGTCATCCCGACATCAAATGGCTGCGCCGCGATCGCGACATCGCCGAACTCGCCGCACTGCAGGCAGAAATTCTGGAAGCCGTCTGGCCGCATCTAAAATCAGGCGGAGTGATGGTTTACGCCACCTGTTCTATCCTGCCGGATGAAAACAGCAACCAGATCGCCGCGTTCTTGCAACGCCACGCCGATGCCAAGCTGGTTGAAACCGGTGATGCGCAGCGGCCAGGGCGACAGAATATCCCGCATCCCGAGGACGGTGATGGCTTCTTTTACGCTAAGCTGATTAAAATGTAATGCTTCAGGGCGTGCGTGCGCGCCCTAAGTCTTTCAGTGTGAAGCAGAGAACACGATGAAAATAATTATTCTTGGTGCCGGTCAGGTTGGCGGGACGCTGGCGGAAAACCTGGTGGGTGAAAACAACGATATCACCGTCGTCGATACCGATTCCGGCCGCTTGCGTCAGCTGCAGGATAAATTCGATTTGCGGGTGGTTCAGGGGCATGGTTCCCACCCTCGGGTGCTGCGCGAAGCCGGCGCAGAAGACGCCGACATGCTGGTCGCCGTCACCAACTCCGACGAAACCAACATGATCGCCTGCCAGATCGCCTATTCTCTGTTTAATACCCCTAACCGTATCGCCCGTATCCGCGCGCCGGAATACATCCGCGAGTCGGAGAAACTGTTCCTGCCGGAAGCGGTGCCAATCGACCATCTGATTTCGCCGGAACAGCTGGTCATCGACTATATCTACAAGCTGATTGAATACCCTGGCGCGCTGCAGGTGGTCAACTTTGCCGAAGGCAAGGTCAGCATCGCCGCGGTTAAAGCCTATTACGGCGGCCCGCTGGTCGGCAATGCTCTCTCTTCAATGCGCGAGCACATGCCGCATATCGATACCCGCGTCGCCGCCATATTCCGCCAGGATCGTCCGATCCGTCCGCAGGGCTCGACCATCATCGAAGCCGGCGATGAAGTGTTCTTCGTCGCCGCCTCACAGCATATCCGCGCGGTGATGAGCGAACTGCAGCGGCTGGAAAAACCCTATAAGCGCATCATGATCGTCGGCGGCGGTAACGTCGGCGCCGGCCTGGCCGCCAAGCTGGAAAAAGACTACAACGTCAAACTGATCGAGCGGAATCAACAACGCGCCGCCGAACTGGCCGAACAGCTGCACGACACCATTGTATTCTACGGCGATGCCTCCGATCAGGAGCTGCTGGCCGAAGAGCACGTCGAGCAGGTGGATGTTTTCATCGCCATTACCAACGACGATGAGGCCAACATCATGTCTGCCATGCTGGCCAAGCGCATGGGCGCCAAGAAGGTGATGGTATTGATCCAGCGCCGCGCCTATGTCGATCTGGTGCAAGGCAGCGTGATCGATATTGCCATTTCCCCGCAGCAGGCAACCATCTCCGCGCTGCTTGGGCATGTGCGCAAAGCGGATATCGTCAGCGTCTCGTCACTGCGCCGCGGCGTGGCAGAAGCGATCGAAGCGATTGCCCACGGCGATGAAAGCACATCTAAAGTGGTCGGCCGCATCGTGGAAGACATCAAGCTGCCACCGGGTACCACCATCGGTGCGATCGTGCGTGGCGACGACGTGATCATCGCCAACGGCAACAGCAAAATCGAACAGGGCGATCACGTCATCATGTTTATTACCGACAAGAAATTCGTGCCGGACGTTGAACGCTTGTTCCAACCGAGCCCGTTCTTCTTGTAGAACGAATTTATTAGGCGATGGTCTATAATTGCGTAGTTGTTCTCTGCCTTGGGAGGAGATAAAACTTTTCTCCATTTGTGGCAAAGGGAAATTGCTTTGTTAAACTTGAGTTATTAATTCTGCAAGGGGTGCGTTCTATGAGTATGTTGAAAGAGTTTCGCGAATTTGCCATGCGCGGCAACGTGGTCGATCTGGCCGTCGGTGTGATTATCGGTGCTGCATTCGGCAAGATTGTTTCGTCCTTCGTGGCCGATATCATCATGCCACCGTTGGGCTTACTGATTGGCGGCGTCGATTTTAAACAGTTCCATCTGGTGTTACGTGAAGCTCAGGGCGCCGTACCGGCGGTGGTAATGAACTATGGTTCATTCATCCAGACCGTATTTGACTTTGTGATTGTCGCCTTCGCTATCTTCCTGGCGATTAAACTGATGAACAAGGTGCGTCGCAAGCAGGAAGAAGCGCCAGCAGCGCCGCCAGAACCAACCGCAGAAGAGAAACTGCTGACGGAAATCCGTGATTTGCTGAGCCAGCAACAGCAGCCAAAACTGTAAAACAGCATTAAGTTATGCCAATAAAAAGCCACCGATGAAGGTGGCTTTTTTAATGCCTTAAAACCAGAAGGCCAGTGGTAAATTATCGTTTGATAGTTTGCCACTGGCCTCCCAGTTACCGCCTTTGTTGTGTTTTTCTTTACGCCGATAGCTGCCTTTGCCTTTCACATTCTTTTCCACTCGTTGGCGGAATAGCGGGTCATGCAGCAGCGCCTCAATGGCGTTATCTTGAATCTGGCCTTTAGTGTGACGATATTTCGTCATGATAATGCTCCTGTAAAAGGTAGGGTAATAAAACGAGCCGATAATACTGCCGGCAATATAAAAATTAAAGTGCCGTCAGCAATCTTTTTTGCCTTTATCATCGCTGGCACCCTGTTCCAAGGCTTCCAGAATAGAACAATAGTTGCTGGTATGGGCAGTGCCGCAGCAGGCGTCACTCAGGCGTTTCAACGATTCGCGCATGCGAGTCAGCTCCGCCAACTTGCTTTCCACTTCGCTCAGGCGAGCATCGACGATCGACTTCGATTCCTGGCAGGTATGATGTTCAGGATCAACCCGGATCGACAGCAGTTCGGCGATCGTTTCCAGAGTAAAGCCCAACTGTTTGGCATAGCGAATAAAACGCAGCCGCTGCAGGTCCTGCTCCGTATACAGCCGATAACCGCCTTCGGTGCGGACATTGTGATCCATCATGCCCTGCTTTTCATAGTAACGCACGGTATCCGGCGTCACTTCGGCGAGCTTGGCCAACTGACCTATCTTGAACATTACCGCTCCTCTCGGGTGAACTTGCCATCAAGCGCGCGCTGATATTCGCCATGCAAGAAATCGGTGCTCATCCCAGCCTGACGCAGCCGGTGCTCCAGCAGTGCCATGCGCTTGCTGAGATCGACATAGTCCGGATGTTCGCTATTAATCTCTTGCAGCAAGCGAGCAACGGTCAACGCCTCTTTACGATCTTCCAGCGCCGGCGGCAGGTAACCGGCATTTTTCAGCAAACGGTAACCGGCGCGTAGCTCGGGCGGCACCGCGCTGTCATCTTCCAGCGCCAGCGGCTGCCCCTGGCCAGGCAGGTTGTCGAACTCGCCTTTATCCTGAGCATCAAGGATATGACGCTCCGCCCATTGATCAAGCAACCCCATGACAGACAGCCTCGGTTAGCCTAATGAATAAGCCTTAGCATAGCGGATAGGGGCGGGGATCTTAAGCACTGCAGGGGAATTGCGCACATTTGGCTGGATTTGGACGTAAAAAAACCGGGCAAGCCCGGTTTTTTTACGCGTCTACAGATTACTCTGCAGTTGCTACTTCTGCTTGAGACTCAGCACGATCAACCAGCTCGATGTATGCCATCGGCGCGTTGTCGCCTGCGCGGAAGCCACACTTCAGAATGCGAGTGTAACCACCGGCACGGCTCGCGAAACGCGGGCCCAGCTCGTTAAACAGTTTTGCCACGATCTCGTTATCACGAGTACGGGCGAATGCCAGACGACGATTAGCTACGCTGTCGGTCTTGGCAAGAGTAATCAGCGGCTCAACAACGCGACGCAGCTCTTTTGCTTTTGGCAGGGTCGTCTTGATGATCTCATGACGAACCAAAGAGCCGGCCATGTTACGGAACATAGCCTGGCGATGGCTGCTGTTACGGTTCAGTTGACGACCACTCTTACGATGGCGCATGACCTTATCCTTCTCAGTAAAACCTTAACCTGTGATCCGGTTACTCGTCAGCAATGCTTGCCGGCGGCCAGTTTTCCAGGCGCATGCCCAGAGACAGACCACGTGAGGCCAGCACGTCTTTAATCTCGGTAAGAGATTTTTTACCCAGGTTTGGCGTTTTCAGCAACTCAACCTCGGTACGCTGTACCAGATCACCGATGTAGTGGATAGCTTCTGCCTTGAGGCAGTTAGCAGAGCGGACAGTCAATTCCAGATCGTCAACAGGGCGCAGCAAGATCGGATCGAATTCCGGTTTCTCTTCTTTAACTTCCGGCTGACGCACATCACGCAGGTCAACGAAAGCTTCAAGTTGTTCAGCCAGAATGGTGGCCGCACGGCGGATCGCCTCTTCAGGATCGATCGTGCCATTGGTCTCCATTTCGATGACCAGCTTATCCAAGTCAGTACGCTGTTCTACACGCGCAGCTTCAACATTGTAGGCGATACGCTCTACAGGGCTGTAGCAGGCGTCAACCAACAGACGACCGATTGGGCGCTCATCTTCTTCCGAATGAATTCGGGCAGAAGCCGGCACATAACCGCGACCGCGCTGAACTTTGATACGCATGCTGATAGCCGCGTTCTCATCAGTCAGGTGGCAAATCACGTGCTGAGGCTTGACGATTTCGACATCACCATCATGGGTGATGTCGGCAGCGGTCACAGGGCCAATGCCAGATTTATTCAGGGTAAGAATAACTTCGTCTTTGCCTTGAACTCTCACCGCCAGCCCTTTCAGGTTGAGCAGGATCTCCAGGATATCTTCCTGTACGCCTTCTTTGGTGCTGTACTCATGCAGTACACCATCAATCTCAACCTCGGTCACCGCGCAACCCGGCATAGATGAAAGCAGAATACGGCGCAGTGCGTTGCCAAGAGTATGGCCAAAGCCACGCTCTAAAGGCTCAAGGGTCACCTTGGCGTGCGTCGAACTGACTTGCTCGATATCTACCAGGCGCGGTTTTAGAAACTCTGTCACAGAACCCTGCATTGTGTCCTCTCTTTGGTACTAAGCTTTACTTGGAGTAAAGCTCGACGATCAGGTGTTCGTTAATGTCCGCAGACAGATCGGTACGTTCAGGCATACGCTTGAACACGCCTTCCATCTTAGCAGCATCAACTTCCAGCCAAGTCGGCTTTTCACGCTGCTCAGCCAGCTCCAGAGAAGCTTTAACACGAGACTGCTTTTTAGCTTTCTCGCGGATGCTGACTACGTCATTCGGAGATACCTGATAAGAAGCGATGTTAACAACGCGACCGTTTACCATAACTGCTTTGTGGCTAACCAGCTGACGTGACTCTGCACGAGTAGCGCCGAAGCCCATACGGTAAACAACGTTGTCCAGACGACCTTCCAGCAGCTGCAACAGGTTTTCACCGGTGTTGCCCTTCAGGCGGGTTGCTTCTTTGTAATAGTTGCGGAATTGACGCTCCAGAATGCCGTACATACGACGAACTTTCTGCTTCTCACGCAACTGAACACCGTAATCAGACAGACGCGGTTTACGCGCACCGTGCTGACCAGGTGCTTGTTCAATTTTACACTTGGAATCGATCGCGCGAACGCCAGACTTAAGGAACAGGTCTGTGCCCTCACGACGGCTCAGCTTGAGCTTAGGACCCAAATATCTTGCCATTTTCTTTCTCCAACAATCCTAAAAGCTGCGTTACACGCGGCGCTTTTTCGGCGGACGACAACCGTTATGAGGGATCGGAGTCACATCAGTAATGTTAGTGATGCGGAAACCAGCCGCGTTCAGAGCGCGGATAGTAGACTCACGACCAGGACCAGGTCCTTTAACCATAACTTCCAGGTTCTTGATACCGTATTCTTTCACTGCGTCAGCACAACGTTCTGCTGCAACCTGTGCTGCGAACGGAGTGGACTTACGAGAACCACGGAAACCGGAACCACCGGCTGTTGCCCAACCCAAAGCATTACCCTGACGATCAGTGATGGTAACGATGGTGTTGTTGAAAGAAGCATGGATATGAGCCACGCCGTCAGAGACTTGCTTTCTTACACGCTTACGTGTACGAACAGGTGCCTTTGCCATTATTCAATAACCCCGATTATTTCTTGATCGGCTTGCGCGGACCCTTACGGGTACGAGCGTTGGTCTTGGTGCGCTGACCGCGTACCGGCAGACCACGACGATGACGCAAACCACGATAGCAACCAAGGTCCATAAGACGCTTGATGCTCAGGGTAATTTCACGACGCAAATCACCCTCAACGGTGTATTTGGCAACTGCATCACGAAGCTTTTCGATTTGCTCTTCAGACAGCTCACTGATCTTAACATTTTCAGCAATACCCGTAGATGCACAGATAGCCTGTGAACGGGTTTTACCGATACCGAAGATCGACGTTAAGGCGATAACGGTATGTTTATGATCAGGAATGTTAATGCCTGCTATACGGGCCACTATGCACTCCTACTATTTTATACAGCAACACCATTCTGAAAAGCCCGTTTTCAGGATACTCAAATAATGTTGCAGTGCGACATACAAAAGATTGGCTGGCTAATCTAGCCAGCTCAACCCAACTTTGCAAGAAAAATATGCGAGATAATCAGCCTTGACGCTGTTTATGCTTCGGCTCGGCGCTGCAAATCACACGAACGACACCGTTACGCTTAACGATTTTGCAGTTACGACATAATTTCTTGACGGAAGCACGAACTTTCATTTTTACTCTCCGTAACTTCTCAAACGAATCTGACTAGCGGTTATAGCCTTTCAGATTTGCTTTCTTCAATGCAGACTCGTACTGACTTGACATCATCAGAGTTTGCACTTGAGCCATAAAGTCCATGATGACGACAACCACGATCAGTAGCGAGGTACCACCAAAGTAGAATGGTACTTTCATTGCATCACGCATGAACTCCGGGATCAGGCAGATGAAAGTAATGTACATCGCGCCCACCAGGGTTAAACGCGTCATTACTTTATCGATATACTTCGCCGTTTGCTCTCCCGGACGAATTCCTGGTACGAAGGCACCGGACTTCTTCAGGTTATCTGCTGTCTCACGCGGGTTGAAAACCAACGCCGTGTAGAAGAAACAGAAGAAGATGATTGCAGACGCATAGAGTAACACATAAAGCGGTTGCCCTGGCTGCAAATACAGCGAAATCGTAGTCAGCCAGTTCCAACCGGTACCGCCCCCAAACCATGATGCAATCGTGGCCGGGAACAGAATAATGCTGGAAGCGAAAATCGCCGGGATAACACCCGCCATGTTCACTTTCAACGGTAAGTGTGTACTCTGTGCTGCATAAACACGACGACCTTGTTGACGCTTCGCATAGTTAACGACAATACGACGTTGACCACGCTCGATGAAAACAACGAAGAAGGTTACTGCAAACACCAATACTGCAACCAACAGCAGCAGGAGGAAGTGCAGGTCGCCTTGCCGCGCTTGCTCAATAGTATGGGCCACTGCCGGCGGGAGCCCCGCTACAATACCCGCGAAGATAATGATCGAGATACCGTTGCCGATACCGCGCTCAGTAATCTGCTCACCCAGCCACATCAGGAACATTGTCCCGGTTACCAGGCTCACAACCGCAGTAAAGTAGAATGCAAAGCCTGGGTTTAACACCAGGCCCTGCATACCAGGCATATTCGGCAGACCGGTAGCAATACCGATCGACTGGAATATGGCCAATACCAGCGTACCGTAGCGGGTGTACTGGCTAATCTTGCGACGGCCAGCCTCCCCTTCTTTCTTGATTTCCGCCAACGCTGGATGAACCACCGTCAGCAGCTGGATAATGATCGACGCCGAGATATACGGCATGATCCCCAGAGCAAAGATAGAAGCACGGCTGAGGGCACCACCAGAGAACATGTTAAACATTTCAATGATAGTGCCTCTCTGCTGCTCAAGCAATTTGGCAAGCACAGTGGCATCGATACCAGGAATCGGAATGAAAGAGCCGATGCGGAAGACAATCAGCGCGCCGATGACAAACAAAAGTCTGCGCTTCAGCTCGCCGAGCCCGCCTTTAGCACTTTGAAAATCTAATCCTGGTTGCTTAGCCATCTGCTACTTATTCCTCAATTTTACCGCCAGCAGCCTCGATAGCAGCACGAGCGCCTTTGGTGACACGCAGACCACGCAGGGTTACCGGACGAGCGACTTCGCCAGAAAGTACAACTTTCGCGAATTCGATCTGGACACCAACTACGTTAGCGGCTTTCAGCGCGTTCAGGTCGATAACATCGCCTTCAACCAGAGCCAGTTCAGACAGACGAACTTCTGCCGTGATCATCGCTTTGCGTGAAGTGAAGCCGAATTTCGGCAGACGACGGTACAGAGGCATCTGACCACCTTCGAAACCACGACGTACGCCACCGCCAGAACGAGACTTCTGACCTTTGTGACCACGGCCGCCGGTTTTACCCAGGCCAGAACCAATACCACGACCTACACGCTTAGGCGCATGCTTGGCACCTTCAGCCGGAGACAGAGTATTTAAACGCATCTGTTACTCCTCAACTTTAACCATGTAGGAAACCAGGTTGACCATACCGCGAACAGCAGGAGTATCCTCGCGCTCTACGGTGTGACCAATACGACGCAGACCCAGACCGAGCAGAGTAGCTTTATGCTTCGGCAGACGGCCAATTGAGCTGCGAGTTTGTGTAACTTTAATAGTCTTAGCCATGGTCAATTACCCCAGAATGTCGGCAACGGATTTACCACGCTTAGCAGCGACCATTTCAGGAGACTTCATATTCGCCAGAGCGTCGATAGTTGCACGAACCACGTTGATCGGGTTGGTGGAACCATAAGCTTTAGCCAATACGTTGTGCACCCCAGCAACTTCGAGAACGGCGCGCATTGCACCGCCCGCGATGATACCGGTACCTTCATGAGCAGGCTGCATGAACACGCGAGAACCCGTGTGAGCGCCCTTAACAGGGTGCTGCAGGGTGCCGCTGTTCAGCGCGACGTTCATCATGTTGCGACGGGCTTTTTCCATCGCTTTCTGGATCGCTGCTGGAACTTCGCGTGCTTTGCCGTAGCCAAAACCAACGCGACCGTTACCATCACCAACTACAGTCAGTGCGGTAAAGCTGAAAATACGGCCACCTTTTACGGTTTTAGATACGCGGTTTACCGCGATCAGCTTTTCCTGCAGTTCGCCAGCTTGTTTTTCGATGTGAGCCATCTTAAACCTCTTCCTTAGAACTGAAGGCCAGCTTCACGGGCAGCATCTGCCAGTGCCTGGACTCGACCATGATATTGGAAACCGGAACGGTCAAAGGATACTTTCGCAATCCCTTTTTCCAACGCGCGCTCAGCCAGAGCTTTACCTACGGCTGCTGCTGCGTCTTTGTTACCGGAATACTTCAGTTGCTCCGCGATAGCTTTTTCTAAAGTAGAAGCGGCTACCAGTACTTCAGAACCGTTTGGAGCAATCACCTGTGCGTAAATGTGACGCGGGGTACGATGTACCACCAGGCGGGTTGCACCCAGCTCTTGGAGCTTGCGGCGTGCGCGGGTCGCACGACGGATACGAGCAGATTTCTTATCCATAGTGTTACCTTACTTCTTCTTAGCCTCTTTGGTACGCACGACTTCGTCGGCGTAACGAACACCCTTGCCTTTGTAAGGCTCAGGACGACGGTAAGCGCGCAGATCTGCTGCTACCTGGCCAATTACCTGCTTATCAGCGCCTTTCAGCACGATTTCAGTTTGGCTTGGGCATTCAGCAGTGATACCTGCCGGCAGCTGGTGATCGATAGGGTGAGAGAAGCCCAGGGCCAAATTCACCACGTTGCCTTTAACGGCAGCACGATAACCAACACCTACCAGTTGAAGCTTCTTGGTGAAGCCTTCGGTAACACCAACAACCATTGCGTTCAGCAGAGCGCGCGTGGTACCCGCTTGGGCCCATGCGTTAGCAAAACCTTCGCGCGGAGCGAAAGTCAGTGCGTTAGCTTCTTGCTTCACTTCAACGGCGTCGTGGATAGTACGAGTCAACTCGCCGTTTTTACCCTTAATCGAAATAACCTGACCGTTGAGTTTTACCTCTACGCCGGCAGGAATGACGACGGGTGCTTTTGCAACACGAGACATTCTTTCCTCCCGAATTAAGCTACGTAGCAGATAATCTCGCCACCAAGACCAGCCTGGCGAGCTGCACGATCGGTCATAACACCTTTAGAGGTAGAAACAACAGCGATACCCAAACCGGCCATAACTTTTGGCAGCTCATCTTTTTTCTTGTAGATGCGCAGACCTGGACGGCTGATACGTTGAATGCTTTCTACCACAGCTTTGCCCTGGAAGTACTTCAGTACCAGTTCCAGAACAGGCTTGGCGTCGCCTTCGATTTTGAAATCTTCAATAAAACCTTCTTCCTTCAGCACGTTGGCAATTGCCACTTTCAGCTTGGAGGAAGGCATGGTGACCGCAACTTTGTTCGCGGCTTGACCGTTACGGATACGGGTCAGCATATCCGCGATCGGATCTTGCATGCTCATCTGTCTTTACTCCCGTGATTCAATTGGTAATTACCAGCTAGCCTTTTTCAAGCCTGGTACTTCACCGCGCATAGCGGCTTCACGAAGCTTAATACGGCTCAACCCGAATTTGCCCACATAACCATGTGGACGGCCAGTTTGGCGGCAGCGTTTACGCTGACGAGACGGGCTGGAATCACGCGGCAGAGTTTGCAGCTTGAGAACGGCATTCCAACGATCTTCATCGGATGCGTTCACATCAGAGATAATAGCTTTCAGTTCAGCGCGTTTTGCAAAGAACTTGTCAGCTAATTTCACGCGCTTGACTTCGCGTGCTTTCATTGATTGCTTAGCCATCAGTAACCCTGCCTTACTTGCGGAACGGGAAGTTAAAAGCAGCCAGCAGCGCGCGGCCTTCATCATCAGATTTCGCAGTAGTGGTAATGGTAATATCCAAACCACGAACGCGATCGACTTTGTCGTAGTCGATTTCTGGGAAGATGATTTGCTCACGCACGCCCATGCTGTAGTTGCCACGGCCATCGAATGACTTGGCGGACAGGCCACGGAAGTCACGGATACGTGGAACAGCAATGGAGATCAGACGCTCAAAGAACTCCCACATGCGTTCGCCACGCAGAGTTACTTTACAGCCGATCGGATAGCCCTGACGGATTTTGAAGCCTGCAACAGATTTGCGGGCTTTGGTGATCAACGGTTTTTGACCGGAGATGGCTGCCAGGTCCGCTGCGGCGTTATCCAGCAGTTTCTTGTCAGCAATCGCTTCACCAACACCCATGTTCAGGGTGATCTTCTCGACCCGAGGGACTTGCATGACAGAGTTGTAATCAAACTGAGACATCAGTTGTTTGACTACCTCGTCTTTGTAGTAATCATGCAGTTTCGCCATCGTATTACTCCAAATTACTTGATAGTTTCGCTGTTAGACTTGAAGAAACGGACTTTTTTGCCGTCTTCGAATCTAAAGCCTACACGGTCAGCCTTGCCGGTAGCCGCGTTGAAGATAGCAATGTTAGAAACCTGAATTGCAGCTTCTTTCTCAACAATGCCGCCTGGTTGGTTCAGAGCCGGAACCGGCTTCTGGTGTTTCTTAACCAGGTTGATGCCTTCAACAATGACCTTGCCAGCAGACAGGACATTTTTTACTTTACCGCGCTTACCTTTGTCTTTCCCGGTAATCACGATAACTTCGTCATCACGACGGATCTTCGCTGCCATGTTCGCTCCTTAGAGTACTTCTGGTGCCAGAGAGATAATTTTCATGAACTTCTCATTACGCAGTTCACGAGTTACCGGCCCAAAAATACGCGTACCGATTGGCTGCTCGCTGTTATTGTTCAAAATAACGCATGCATTGCCATCGAAGCGAATGACAGAACCGTCCGGGCGACGTACACCCTTCTTGGTGCGCACCACTACCGCCTTCAGAACATCGCCTTTCTTCACCTTACCGCGAGGAATTGCTTCCTTGATGGTAATTTTGATGATGTCGCCGACGCCTGCGTAGCGACGGTGCGAGCCACCTAGAACCTTGATACACATTACGCGACGTGCACCGGAGTTGTCGGCGACGTTCAGCATAGTCTGTTCTTGGATCATTTTAGTGCTCCGCTAATGTCAACTACTACTTTAAAGACCCAAGTAAAAATTAGGCCGTTGAAAAGCCCCATAACCGAGGGCGCAGCATTATAACACCGCTTACTTGGTATGGGTAGAAAAAATAAACGGCTCATTTTCTGAGCCGTTTATTAAGTGAGAGCCAGCTACTCTATTACAGAATCGCTTTCTCTACAACGCGAACCAACGTCCAGGACTTGGTCTTGGACAGTGGGCGGCATTCGCGGATTTCCACCACGTCGCCGGTACCACATTCGTTGTTCTCGTCATGTACGTGCAGCTTGGTCGTACGTTTGATGAATTTCCCGTAGATCGGGTGCTTCACAGTACGCTCGATAGCAACAACGATGGATTTCTCCATTTTATCGCTAACAACACGACCCTGCAGGGTACGGATAACTTCAGTCATTTACACACCCGCCTTTTGAGTCAGTAAAGTCTTAACGCGTGCGACGTCACGACGCACTTGTTTCAACAGGTGAGTTTGTTGCAGCTGGCCACTGGCCGCCTGCATGCGCAAGTTGAATTGCTCACGCAGCAGGTTGAGCAGCTCGGCATTCAGCTCTTCAACGCTTTTTTCACGCAGCTCTTGTGCTTTCATTACATCACCGTCTTAGTTACAAAGGTGGTTTTGATCGGCAGTTTCGCTGCTGCCAGTTTGAATGCCTCGCGGGCAACCTCTTCTGGCACGCCGTCCATTTCGTACAGGACCTTACCAGGCTGGATCAGGGCAACCCAATACTCCACGTTACCCTTACCTTTACCCATACGCACTTCCAGCGGCTTCTCGGTGATCGGTTTGTCCGGGAATACACGGATCCAGATCTTGCCTTGACGCTTAACTGCACGAGTCATTGCACGACGAGCTGCTTCGATTTGACGAGCAGTCAGACGGCCACGGCCAACAGCTTTCAGACCGAAAGTGCCGAAGCTAACATCCGTACCTTGCGCCAGACCACGGTTGCGGCCCTTGTGCACCTTACGGAATTTTGTACGCTTTGGTTGTAACATCAGCGACTCTCCTTACTTGCGGCCTTTACGCTGCTGCTTTTTAGGTTGAGCAGCCGGTTCCGGTTGTTCAACTGCAGCCATACCACCCAGGATCTCACCTTTGAAGATCCATACCTTAACGCCGATTACACCATAAGTGGTGTGCGCTTCAGATGTGTTGTAGTCGATGTCCGCACGCAGAGTGTGCAATGGAACACGACCTTCGCGGTACCATTCGGTACGTGCGATTTCGGCGCCGCCAAGACGGCCGCTTACTTCAACTTTGATACCTTTAGCGCCAAGACGCATTGCGTTCTGTACTGCACGCTTCATAGCACGACGGAACATAACGCGACGTTCCAGCTGAGAAGTGATGCTGTCAGCAACCAATTTAGCGTCGAGTTCCGGTTTACGGACTTCGGCGATGTTGATCTGTGCAGGAACGCCAGCGATGTCCGCTACGACCTTGCGCAGTTTTTCGACGTCTTCACCTTTCTTGCCGATAACGATGCCTGGGCGAGCAGTGTGAATGGTCACACGGATGCTCTTCGCAGGACGCTCGATAACGATGCGAGAAACGGAAGCTTTCGACAGTTCCTTAGTCAGGAATTGACGAACTTTAAAGTCGCTGTCCAGGTTGTCAGCGAATTCTTTGGTATTCGCATACCAAGTAGAGTTCCAAGGTTTGACAATACCCAGGCGAATACCATTAGGATGTACTTTCTGACCCATTGCTAGTCTCCAGAGTCTCAGCGATCGGACACAACCACAGTAATGTGGCTGGTGCGCTTCAGGATGCGATCTGCACGACCTTTTGCACGCGGCATAATGCGCTTCATGCTTGGGCCTTCGTCTACGAAGATTTTCGTAACTTTCAGATCATCGATGTCAGCGCCATCGTTGTGTTCTGCGTTAGCAATGGCAGACTCCAGCACTTTCTTAACCAGACCAGCAGCTTTCTTGTTGGTGTAGGTCAGAGTTTCCAGAGCTTGCGACACTTTCTTACCGCGAATCAGGTCAGCAACAAGGCGAACCTTCTGAGCAGAAGAACGAGCGTGGCGATGTTTAGCGATAGTTTCCATCTCTTCCTCCTACCTTAGCGCTTTTTAGCTTTTTTATCAGCCGCATGGCCGCGATAAGTACGAGTCGGCGCGAATTCACCCAGTTTGTGACCGACCATTTCATCGGAAACGAACACTGGTACGTGCTGACGACCATTATGGACAGCGATGGTCAAACCGATCATGTTAGGAAAGATCGTTGAACGACGGGACCAAGTGCGCAAAGGCTTCTTGTCACCGCTTTCCACCGCTTTCTCTACCTTCTTCAGCAAGTGCAGGTCAATAAAAGGACCTTTCTTGAGAGAACGTGGCATGGCTTATCCTCTAATTATTTTTTGCTACGGCGACGTACGATGAACTTATCAGTACGCTTGTTGCTACGGGTCTTCTTACCTTTGGTCTGAACGCCCCACGGAGTTACCGGGTGCTTACCAAAGTTACGACCTTCACCACCACCGTGCGGGTGATCTACCGGGTTCATCGCCGTACCGCGAACGGTAGGACGAACACCACGCCAACGTGCAGCACCTGCTTTACCCAGAACGCGAAGCATGTGTTCAGCGTTACCGACTTCACCCAGGGTGGCGCGGCAATCAGCTGGAACTTTACGCATTTCGCCGGAGCGCAGACGCAGAGTTACGTAGGAACCATCACGAGCAACGATCTGAACGTAGGCGCCAGCGGAGCGAGCCATCTGGCCGCCTTTACCTGGTTTCATTTCTACGTTGTGAACCGTTGAACCAACTGGAATGTTGCGCATCGGCAGGGTGTTACCCGCTTTGATTGCAGCATCAACGCCAGATTGAATCTGGTCACCAGCTTTCAGGCCCTTCGGCGCCAGGATGTAACGGCGTTCGCCGTCTTTGTACAGAACCAGCGCGATGTTCGCGGAACGGTTCGGATCGTACTCCAGACGCTCAACCACAGCAGGGATACCGTCTTTGTTGCGCTTGAAGTCAACCAGACGATAATGTTGCTTGTGGCCACCACCGATATGACGGGTGGTGATACGGCCATTGTTGTTACGACCACCGCTTTTGCTCAGTTTTTCCAGCAGCGGGGCATAAGGTTTACCCTTGTGCAGCTCAGGGTTAACCACTTTAACAACGTGGCGACGACCCGGAGATGTAGGTTTACATTTAACAATTGCCATTGTTCTTACTCCTCCGACTTACTCTGCGCCGCCGATGAAGTCCAGATTCTGGCCTTCTTTCAGGGTGACGTAAGCTTTTTTCCAGTCGCTACGACGACCAACACGCTGACCGTGACGCTTCACTTTCCCTTTAACTACCAGGGTGTTCACGTCTTTGACTTCGACTTCAAACAGTTTCTGCACTGCAGCTTTGATTTCTGCTTTGGTCGCGTCTTTGGCAACTTTGAGAACGATGGTGTTGCTTTTTTCCATCGCAGCGGATGCTTTTTCAGATACGTGCGGTGCACGCAGCACTTTCAGCAAACGTTCTTCACGGATCATGCCAGCATCTCCTCAACTTGCTTCACAGCATCAGCAGTCATAACCACTTTGTCGAAGGCGATCAGGCTAACCGGATCGATACCTGCTACATCGCGCACGTCAACCTTGTACAGGTTGCGAGCTGCCAGGAACAGATTCTCATCCAGTTCACCGGTCACGATCAGCACGTCTTCCAGAGCCATATCTTTCAGTTTCTGTGCCAGCAGCTTAGTTTTAGGCGCTTCTACAGAGAACTTCTCGACAACGATCAGACGATCTTGACGTACCAGCTCGGACAGGATGCTTTTCAGCGCGCCGCGGTACATCTTTTTGTTTACTTTCTGACTGTGGTCCTGTGGCTTAGCAGCAAAGGTCACGCCGCCTGAACGCCAGATCGGGCTCTTTACAGAACCTGAACGCGCACGGCCGGTGCCTTTCTGACGCCATGGCTTTTTGCCGGAACCAGTTACTTCAGCACGGGTCTTCTGAGCACGGGTACCTTGACGGGCACCTGCTGCATAAGCAACAACAACCTGGTGTACCAGCGCTTCGTTGAAATCACGACCGAAGGTAGTTTCGGAAACAGTCAGCGCGCTTTGCGCGTCTTTCAATACTAATTCCATTGCTATCCCCTTACGCCTTCACAGCTGGTTTAACGATCAGGTTGCCACCGGTTGCGCCCGGTACAGCACCCTTAACCAGCAGCAGGTTGCGCTCAGCGTCAACACGTACTACGTCCAGGCTTTGAACGGTTACGCGCTCATCACCCAGGTGGCCAGCCATTTTCTTGCCTTTGAACACTTTGCCCGGAGTCTGGTTCTGACCGATAGAACCCGGAACGCGGTGAGACAAGGAGTTACCGTGGGTAGCGTCTTGGGTACGGAAGTTCCAGCGCTTAACAGTGCCAGCAAAACCTTTACCTTTAGAAGTACCGGTAACATCGACTTTTTTAACGTCAGCGAAGATTTCTACGCTAATTTCCTGACCTGCAGCGAATTCTTGACCTTCTTCCAGGCGGAATTCCCACAGACCACGGCCAGCTTCAACGCCAGCTTTAGCGAAATGGCCCGCTTCCGGCTTGGTTACACGGTTAGCTTTTTTGCTACCAGTGGTAACCTGAACGGCACGGTAACCGTCGGTGTCCAGGCTTTTAACCTGAGTCACGCGGTTCGCTTCAATTTCAATTACGGTTACTGGGATAGAAACGCCATCTTCAGTGAAGATACGGGTCATACCCACTTTTTTACCGACTAAACCAATCATTGTTTCAACCTCTCAATCGCTCAATGACCTGATTAACCCAGGCTGATCTGCACGTCTACACCGGCAGCCAGATCCAGACGCATCAGAGCATCAACGGTTTTCTCGGTTGGCTCAACGATGTCAACCAGACGCTTGTGAGTGCGAATCTCGTACTGATCGCGCGCGTCTTTGTTGACGTGCGGAGAGATCAGAACGGTAAAGCGCTCTTTGCGAGTTGGCAGCGGGATCGGACCACGGACTTGCGCACCAGTGCGCTTTGCAGTCTCGACGATTTCCGCGGTTGATTGATCGATCAGACGATGATCAAACGCTTTCAGGCGGATACGGATTCTTTGGTTCTGCATGAGACCAGAGCTCCAATTATTTATAAACGTAAATAATTACTCCTCACACCCATTTCGATTGATGGGGGAGTGTAATCGTCAACATATAACCCCCATATCGGGAGTATTGTTCGAAAGGCAAAAAAGACCTGCCAATCGACTGATTCGCTAAAATCAGGCTTACCAAGATTAGGTAAGCCCGCGCATTATACGCAAAATGGCCCAGGAAGCAAGCCGCAGTTGGAAATATGCTCAGGAAATCGTCATTTTTGCGCGTTCAGCGACGATCACGGGATGAAGGTGGCGATCAAGGTATAAATTATGCTTAGCGGGCAGCTCCCCTGCCCCGCCGTAAAAACGGTCGCCGGCAGGAGAGGCGATGACGAACGGAAGGCAGGCTTACTCTTTGCGTTCTAAAATCTGGGCCTGGGCATAGTTTTGAATGCCGAGGCGAGCGATCAGATCCAGCTCGGTTTCCAGCCAGTCGATATGCTCTTCTTCATCGGCCAGAATGTCGATCATCAAATCACGGCTGACATAATCGTGAATCGAGTCGGCGTAGGCGATACCTTCGCGCAGGTTCTTGGCGCCCGCCAGCTCCAGCGCCAGATCGGAACGCAGCATCTCTTCAATGTCTTCGCCGATGTTCAGCTTACCGAGGTCTTGCAGATTAGGTATTCCTTCCAGGAACAGGATGCGCTCGATGTAGCGATCGGCATGTTTCATTTCGTCGATCGACTCGTGGTATTCCTTGTCGTTGAGGCGCATTAACCCCCAATTCTTGAACATGCGGGCGTGCAGGAAATATTGATTGATGGCAACCAGCTCGTTGCCGAGCAGCTTGTTGAGGTGAGCAATGATCTTTTTATCGCCTTTCATAGGTAACTCCTCCTGGCCAGTTCTAAAAGTGTAGAACCTGTAAGCCAAGAGTCAAAAATAACCTTACCCTTTGTTAGGCAACTTCATGCATTGGGATGATAGTTCCGCGTTCCTCCACCATAATCTGTCTTGCCTGACGAATGCACTTTCCACAATCGGTACCAATCGGCACAAGTTCACGCAGCTGCTTCATGGTATGGGGGTTGTGCTGACGCACCGCATTACGGATCGCTTTGTCAGTCACCGCATTACACAGACATACATACATAGAGAGACTCACTTCTTAACCAATGCATTGAGTCTAAATAGGAATGGTTTTTATTTCAATTAAGATTTATACAAATTGCATAAAAAAAGGGCACCGAAGTGCCCTTTTTTGTGTCGAAAAATTATTCGCGATTAAGCGATAACTTTAGCAACAACACCAGCGCCTACAGTACGGCCGCCTTCACGGATTGCGAAACGCAGACCGTCGTCCATCGCGATTGGGTGAATCAGGGTTACAACCATGTTCACGTTGTCGCCTGGCATTACCATCTCTACGCCTTCTGGCAGTTCGATGGTACCGGTCACGTCAGTAGTACGGAAGTAGAACTGTGGACGGTAGCCTTTGAAGAATGGCGTGTGACGACCACCTTCATCTTTGCTCAGGATGTACACTTCAGATTCGAACTGGGTGTGCGGCTTGATAGAGCCTGGCTTAGCCAGTACCTGACCACGTTCGATTTCTTCACGTTTGATACCACGCAGCAGAACACCTACGTTCTCACCAGCACGGCCTTCGTCCAGCAGTTTGCGGAACATTTCAACGCCAGTACAGGTAGACTTAACGGTGTCTTTGATACCAACGATTTCAACTTCTTCGCCAACTTTGATGATACCGCGCTCAACACGACCGGTAACAACGGTACCACGACCGGAGATGGAGAATACGTCTTCGATTGGCAGCAGGAACGGCTTGTCGATTGCACGCTCTGGCTCTGGGATGTAGCTGTCCAGGGCTTCGGCCAGTTCGATGATTTTCGCTTCCCACTCAGCTTCGCCTTCCAGCGCTTTCAGCGCGGAACCGCGGATTACCGGCAGGTCGTCGCCTGGGAAGTCGTAAGCGGACAGCAGTTCGCGAACTTCCATTTCTACCAGTTCCAGCAGCTCTTCATCATCAACCATGTCGCATTTGTTCATGAATACGATGATGAAAGGAACGCCAACCTGACGACCCAGCAGGATGTGCTCACGAGTCTGAGGCATTGGGCCGTCAGTCGCAGCTACTACCAGGATCGCGCCGTCCATCTGAGCAGCACCGGTGATCATGTTTTTCACGTAGTCGGCGTGCCCTGGGCAGTCAACGTGCGCGTAGTGACGAGTCGGGGTGTCATACTCAACGTGGGAGGTGTTGATGGTGATACCACGAGCTTTTTCTTCTGGCGCGTTATCGATCTGGTCGAAAGCACGTGCAGAACCGCCGTAGGTTTTAGCCAGAACGGTGGTGATCGCTGCAGTCAGGGTAGTTTTACCGTGGTCAACGTGGCCGATAGTACCAACGTTAACGTGCGGTTTTGTACGTTCAAATTTTTCTTTAGACACGGCTATATTCCTTACTATAGCGCTCTCCCCTTCTGGAGAGAGCACGGGACTTTGGTTTTAACCCTGCGGCTTATTTGCCACGGGCTTCGATTACGGCCTGAGCGACGTTGTTCGGTGCATCATCATACTTCAGGAATTCCATGGTGTATGATGCGCGACCTTTAGTCAGAGAACGCAGCTGAGTTGCGTAGCCGAACATTTCGGACAACGGTACTTCAGCGTGGATCTTAACGCCAGTCACTTCAGATTCCTGACCGCGCAGCATGCCGCGACGACGGCTCAAGTCACCGATAACGTCACCGGTGTTCTCTTCTGGAGTCTCAACTTCAACCTTCATGATAGGCTCAAGCAGAACTGGTTTCGCTTTCTTAAAGCCTTCTTTAAAGGCGATAGACGCGGCCAGTTTAAACGCCAGTTCAGAGGAGTCAACGTCGTGGTAAGAACCGAAGTGCAGACGAATACCCATGTCTACTACCGGGTAACCAGCCAACGGACCAGACTTCAGCTGCTCCTGGATGCCTTTATCAACGGCAGGGATGTATTCGCCAGGAATTACACCACCTTTGATGTCGTTGATGAACTCGTAACCTTTCGGGTTAGAGCCTGGCTCCAGTGGGTACATGTCGATCACAACGTGACCGTACTGACCGCGACCACCAGACTGCTTGGCGTGCTTACCTTCAACATCGGTAATCTTCGCGCGAATCGCTTCGCGGTAAGCTACCTGAGGTTTGCCCACGTTAGCTTCAACGTTGAATTCACGCTTCATGCGGTCAACGATGATGTCGAGGTGCAGTTCACCCATACCGGCGATGATGGTCTGGTTAGACTCTTCGTCAGTCCATACGCGGAATGACGGGTCTTCTTTAGCCAGACGGCCCAGAGCCAGACCCATTTTTTCTTGGTCAGCTTTGGTTTTTGGTTCAACGGCGATAGAGATTACCGGCTCAGGGAATTCCATACGCTCCAGGATGATTGGAGAGTCTGGATCACACAGGGTGTCCCCGGTGGTCACGTCTTTCAGACCGATCGCAGCGGCGATGTCGCCTGCGCGAACTTCTTTGATCTCTTCACGCTTGTTGGCGTGCATCTGAACGATACGGCCGAAACGCTCGCGCGCAGCCTTAACGGAGTTCAGCACGGTGTCGCCGGAGTTAACAACGCCGGAGTACACGCGGAAGAAGGTCAGGTTACCCACGAACGGGTCGGTAGCGATTTTGAACGCCAGCGCAGAGAACGGCTCGTCATCACTTGCGTGACGCTCAGCCGGAGTATCTTTGCCATCGTCCAGGATACCGTTGATCGCAGGAACGTCAGTTGGTGCCGGCAGGTATTCGATTACCGCATCCAGCATCGCCTGTACGCCTTTGTTCTTGAACGCAGAACCACAGGTAACCAGGATGATTTCGTTGTTCAGCACGCGCTGACGCAGAGCGGATTTGATTTCTTCCTCGGTCAGCTCTTCGCCGCCCAGGTATTTTTCCATCAGCTCTTCGGAAGCTTCCGCAGCGGACTCGATCAGGTTCTGGCGCCATTCTTCAGCCAGATCCATCATGTCAGCCGGCACGTCTTCGTATTCGAAGGTTACGCCTGCGTCTTCTTCGTTCCAGTTGATCGCCTTCATCTTCACCAGGTCGATAACGCCGGTGAATTTGTCTTCTGCGCCGATAGCCAGCTGCAGAGGAACAGGGTTGGCGCCCAGACGAGTTTTGATCTGGCCTACAACTTTCAGGAAGTTAGCGCCCATACGGTCCATTTTGTTAACGAACGCGATACGTGGCACTTTGTATTTGTTAGCCTGACGCCATACGGTTTCAGACTGTGGCTGAACACCACCAACAGCACAGTAAACCATTACCGCGCCATCCAGCACACGCATGGAACGTTCTACTTCGATGGTGAAGTCAACGTGCCCTGGGGTGTCGATGATGTTTACGCGATGCGGTTCGAACTGCTTGGCCATACCAGACCAGAAGGCAGTAGTCGCTGCAGAAGTGATGGTAATACCACGCTCCTGCTCCTGTTCCATCCAGTCCATGGTGGCAGCGCCGTCATGAACTTCACCGATTTTGTGGTTTACACCGGTGTAGAACAGAATACGTTCGGTAGTGGTGGTTTTACCGGCGTCGATGTGAGCACTGATACCGATGTTACGGTAGCGTGCAATGGGTGTTGTACGAGCCATTTGATTCCTCTATTCCTAGGGCGTTCAAGTTCAGTTAACCCAAGCGGGCCGATTTGACGCGCCCGCTTGGTTAGCATGACTACAGCCGGATGATTACCAGCGGTAGTGGGCGAACGCCTTGTTGGCTTCGGCCATACGGTGAACGTCTTCACGCTTCTTAACAGCAGAACCTTTGTTCTCTGCTGCGTCAGACAGCTCGTTCGCCAGGCGCAGAGCCATGGATTTATCACCGCGTTTACGTGCAGCATCAACGATCCAACGCATTGCCAGAGCATTACGACGAACCGGGCGGACTTCAACTGGTACCTGATAAGTAGAACCGCCAACGCGACGCGACTTAACTTCTACAGTCGGGCGAACGTTGTCGAGAGCGACTTCGAAAGCTTCCAGGTGATCTTTACCAGAACGCTGAGCCAGGGTCTCCAGCGCGGTATAGACGATTGCTTCTGCAGTAGATTTTTTACCGTCTACCATCAGGATATTTACAAATTTGGCCAGCAGCTCAGATCCGAACTTAGGATCTGGCAGGATTTTACGTTGGCCGATTACGCGACGACGTGGCATGGAAATACTCCGTTGTTAATTCAGGATTGTCCAAAACTCTACGAGTTTATTTTGACATTAAAGTTAAAACGTTTGGCCTTACTTAACGGAGAACCATTAAGCCTTTGGCTTCTTCACGCCGTACTTGGAACGAGCTTGCTTACGGTCTTTAACACCGGAGCAGTCAAGTGCACCACGGACGGTGTGGTAACGCACACCTGGCAAGTCTTTTACACGACCGCCACGGATCAGGATTACGGAGTGTTCCTGCAGGTTGTGGCCTTCGCCACCGATGTAGGAAGTCACTTCGAAACCGTTGGTCAAACGCACACGGCAAACTTTACGCAGTGCGGAGTTTGGTTTTTTCGGGGTAGTGGTATATACGCGGGTGCATACGCCACGTTTCTGCGGGCAGGCTTCCAGCGCTGGAACGTTGCTTTTAGCAGCCTTCACAGAGCGTGGTTTGCGAACCAGCTGGTTAATTGTTGCCATTAAAAAAGCTCCTGGTTTTTGCTTCGTACTAGCTTCGTAAACATGTGATAAATCCCCTCGTATGCACTACTGGCAAAGTACGAGGACGCAGAATTTTATGGCTGACCAGTATGGGTGTCAAGAAATATACAACATCACTCTCATCACCAGGCCATTTGGCTGCGGTGTTGTTCGGTTAATTCAACGAAGTGATTATAGCCGACGACAGTGATTTTGTGCGAAAAATGACCAACCAATCCCCGGGCTTCCAGGTCGTCCTGCAGCGCATAAAGGGATATGGGGGCGGCGAGCAGCAATTCAAGATGAGCGCTGCCGGCAAGGCCTGCCAGCACGCCGTCCTGCAGCAGCAACAGCGCGTCGCCCTGCGCCGTCAGGCGCAGCAGCGCAGGCAGGTCACATTGGTTTGGCGAATGGCTCAGGGTATACAGCATCAGAGGATCCTAAAACGTCATCACGGCGTCGTAGCCGTCCAGTTCGCGGCGCAGCTCGTCCGGCGCCAGCACCTCGGCGTCCAGCACCCAATCGGTCACCTGGCTCAGTCCGCGTTCCTGCAGTGAAGCCTGGCACAGATAGCACCGCTCCACGTCATACAGCGGCAGCACGCCAAAGGTGGCAATGTAATTGCGCGCCAAAATCTTTTCCGGCTGTTGGCCCGGCAACAGCTGCAATACGCCATCGCCGACAAAAAACACCCCCACATCTTCACTGAGCGCCGACGTGGCGAGCAGCGCATCCAGCCCTTCCCTGCCGCTGGCGCCGCCGTGCGGCCCATGGGTGAAAACAAAAGCGACTCGTTTCATCCTATCCTCAGAACTGCACCAGACGGTCGCAACTTAGCGACGCTTCGGCCAGGGAACCCAACCCGCTCAGGGTAAAACCGGGCTGCAGGTTGGCGCTTGCCAGCCCCTGCTGCGCCGCCTCCTGCTCGTCGGTGACGCCGCGGCGCAACGCGGCGGCCACGCAGACGTTGAGCGCCACGCCGTGTTGCTGAGCCAGCTGCGCCCAACCGCGCACCAGGTCGAACTCATCGCTGGCGGGCGCGGTCAGCTGGTTGGCGTTCAACACCCCTTCACGGTAGAAAAAGACGCTGGAAAGCCGGTGTCCTTTCGCCAGCAGGGCCTGAGCGAACTGATAGGCGCTGCTGGCCTGCTGCGTGCCGTAAGCCGGACCGGTGACCAACAGACAATAATCGAGCATCAACGGTCGCTTCCCAACAGATCGCCGCTCTTGAACTGGCGGATGTACAAATACACGGTGTGTTTGGAGATATTCAGGCGATCCGCCACCTGATTGATCGCATCCTTGATGTCGAAGATGCCTTTCTCATAGAGGTTTAGCACTACCTGGCGGTTCTTGGCGTTATTGGATACCGAGCGATCGGCATTCACCTCTTCGATGGTGAACTCCAGCGTCTGCGCCACCAGATCGTCGACTGAAGAGGCGAAATTCACCGACGACGGCACGTCCTGCGTGGCCGGCGGCATAAAGGTCTGCATAATCTGCGAGAACGGCACATCGAGGTTCATGTTGATGCACAGCAGGCCGATTACCCGCTGTTCGCGATTGCGAATGGCGATGGTCACCGACTTCATCAGCACGCCGCTCTTGGCGCGGGTGAAGTAGGCTTTCGACACGCTGCTGTCGTCGCCGGCCATGTCGTGCAGCATGCGCAGCGCCAGGTCGGTGATCGGCGAACCGATTTTACGCCCGGTATGTTCCCCGTTGGCGATGCGCACCGCCGAACTGTTCAGGTCTTCCAGCGCGTGCAATACGATCTCGCAGTGGCCGCCGATCAACATCGCCAGCCCATCGACCACCGCTTCATAGGATTTCAGGATTTCATGATCCGTTTGAGTAAACGGACGTTCATTCAGCAAATCAAGTTCGCTGGCTTCGCTGGATAAAAGCGAATTCGACATCGAAGATACCACCCTCATAGATCGCCTGTGCCAGGGGGCGCAGCTAAAACCGCTCGGACCGGATCGCTGCCGTCGTCGGCACGCCGCAGCGCGGCTGGCTGAGAGCAGCATAAACGGCACGATGACATCCGCGGGCGAGGCGGCCGGGAACAATTTTAGGTACACGCCCTAAGGGGCAGACGCATGACTGATAAGTCAGAATTATTAGTCTAGCAAAGCGGCCGGAGCAAAGTCCTTGCGTTTGCGCGTGGTATTGACGTTAAGCCCGATGCCCGGCAGGCGTCAAGCGTTCAATGGAGAGAGAAGCGGCGGCGGTCGAAATGAAAACCGCCGCGGAGGGCATCCGCGGCGGTGGCAAACAGAGCGACGAGATTATTTCGCTTTAGCGTCTGCTTTCGCGTCAGCCGATTTTTCGGCTTTAGCGTCGGCTTTCGGCGCCGCTTTCACGTCCAGCAGCTCAACGTCGAACACCAGCGTGGAGTTAGCCGGGATGCCCGGAACGCCGGTTTTGCCGTAGGCCAATGCCGGCGGGATCACCAGCTTGATTTTGCCGCCTTTCTTGATGTGCTTCAGGCCTTCGGTCCAGCCCGGGATCACGCCATCCAGACGGAACGACAGCGGCTCGCCGCGGGTGTAGGAGTTATCGAACTCAGTACCGTCGGTCAGGGTGCCTTTGTAGTTTACTACCACGGTGTCGCTGTCTTTCGGTGCTTCACCCGCGCCCGGTTTCTCTACCTGGTACAGCAGGCCGGATTCGGTTTTCTTCACGCCTTTTTCTTTCGCGAAGCTGTCGCGGTACTTAGCGCCTTTGGTTTCGTTGTCCTTGGCGTCCTGTTCCATCTTCGCCTGAGCGGAAGCCTTCACGCGCGCTTCGAAGCCCTGAAGGGTCTTCTCGATGTCGGCGTCGTTCAGCTTGCTCTTGTTGGCGAACGCGTCCTGAACGCCGGCGATCAGCTGATCTTTGTCCAGCTTGATGCCCAGCTTCTCTTGCTCTTTCAGAGAGTTGTCCATGTAACGGCCGAGAGAGGCGCCCAGTGCGTAAGCGGCTTGCTCGTCGTCGTTTTTGAACTTGCCGGTGCTCGGTGCTGCCGCCGCGTCCGCTGGTTTAGCGGCTTCTGCCGGTTTGGCGGCATCGGCTGCCATGACCTGGGTCGCATTCAGAGCAAAAGCCATGGTGGTTGCCAGAAGCGTGACTTTAAACAAAGATTTCATCCATTTCTCCAGTGTCTGAAGCAATGCCCCAAACAATCATTAGGTAAGATAACCGGGCTACTATAGCTGCCTGAAACAAAACAAAACAGTCGCACAGGTAACCAATCGAGTCAAAGTGTGACTCCCGCTTTGCCAAGAAGTTTCCCCCTGCGTGCTACTCGCATGATAAATCAGATTTTTCTTGCAGAATATTCGGCGAGGTTAGCAAAAAACGGCGTATCGGGCGTGCAACTTTTCAGCACTTTACACTGCCGATCGCAACGTTGCGCGCCGCCTGGAGAAATAGCGCGAGCAAACCCGGCGTCAGCTGTTACCATAACGCCGAATCAGGATTTTATCGCGTCAGAGGTAGCCTCATGCACAACGCCGACATTCAACGCCTGCTACAGCGGCTTGAAGAACTGGAGAGCCGCCAGGCCTTCCAAGAGCTCACCATCGAAGAGCTCAACCAGACCGTCATCCAGCATCAAATGGAAATGCTGAAGATGCGCGAACACCTGCGCATGTTGACCGACAAGCTGCGCTCGACCCAAACCTCAATGATCGCCTCGCAATCGGAAGAAACCCCTCCGCCGCACTATTGAGGGCCCGCTGCGCGGTTATTTCAGGCGTGCCAGCCCTTCGACGGCACGCTCGAGATAGCGGCGCGGGCACCCCAGGTTGATGCGGATAAAACCGCTCCCCTGCGGGCCGAAACCGCTGCCCATCGACGGCGCCAGCTTCGCCACCGCCACCAGCGCCTGCTGTAAGTCAGCATCGTTCAAACCCAGTGCACGGCAATCCAGCCAGGCGAGATAAGTCCCTTCAGCCTGGGTCATCGTGCACCAGGGCGCGGCGGCCGCCAGCGCCTGCTCAAACCAGCGCCGATTCTCCGCCAGGTAGTCGAGCAGCTCATCAAGCCAGGCAGCGCCCCGTTGATAGGCCGCGGTCGCCGCCGTCATCGACAGCGCGTTGAATACATCCAGCCCGTGGGCGTTCAGCCGATCGACAAACGCCTGCCGCAGCCGGGCATTGGGGATCAGAAAATTCGAAATGCGCAGCGAAGAGAGTCCGAAGGTTTTGCTGGCGGACGTCGCCGCAATCACCCGCTCGCGATATTCCTCGTCCAGATGCAACACCGATGTAAACGTCTCGCCGGGCAGCAGCAGATCGGCCCAAATTTCATCGGAGATCACCGTGACATCGTGGGCGTGGCAGATCGCCATGAGCTGCTCCAGTTCCTCGCGGCGCCAGCAACGGCCGGTCGGATTGTGCGGATTGCACAGCAACAACAGCGGCGGTTTGCGCTGCGCCAGGCAGGCGGCCAGCCGGTCGAAATCGATCCGGTATCCCTGCGGGGTTTCCAGCAGCGGATTTTCAATCACCTCTCTGCCGTTCATGGTGACTATCTTGGCGAACGAGCCATAGTACGGCCCCTGCACCACCACGCCGTCCCCCGGCTTGCTGAGCAGTTGGATCAGCATCGCCAACCCCGGCACCACCCCTTCAATCGACGTGAACCACTCGCGCCGCAGCGGCAGGTCGTGCCGCTTGGCAAACCAGTCGAGCGCCGCCTGGTAGTAGGCGTCGTCGCGTTCGCTGTAGCCAAAGACGCCGTGGTCCACCCGCTGATGCAGCGCCTGTTGCACCTCCGGCGGGCATGGAAAGTCGAAATCGGACACCCACATCGGCAACAATTCGCTGCCGTCCAGTTGCAGATAGCGGTCGATGAAGTCCCACTTCACGGAGCCGGTATTGTGGCGATCGATGATGGCGTTGAAATGACTCGTCATGTCAGGCTTCCTTACGCTGCAAGTCGTTCTGAGGTTGGAGTTTGGCGATACCGAAGCCGGTGAAGCCATAAATCAGGGCGAACACCACTGCGACATAACATTGGATCGCCCACGGCAGCAGATCGAGCGTGCTCACTCCCAGCGTGGTCGCCATGTAAATACCGGCGGCCGTCCACGGGATCAGCGGCTCGATGACGGTGCCCGCATCTTCGACGGTGCGCGACAGGTTTTTGTTGTCCAGCCCCATGCGTCGATAGGCCCCTTTGAACAGCTCAGCCGGGATCAGCAGCGCCAGCTTGCCGTCGCTGGTCGCGCCGGTCACCAGGATGGTGGTGGCAACGGTAGCGGCGATCAGCTGGCCGGTGGTGTGCACCACTTTCAGCAGCCGGCTGATGATCACCGTCAGCGCGCCGGTCAGCGTCAAGGCGCCGGCGAAGGAAAAGGCGCAGAACACCAGCAGGATCGTACTCATCATCGAGAACATGCCGCCGCGGTTCAGCAGGCGCGGCACATCGGCGACGATCCCTTCAACGTTATGGCCCTGGCTGGCGAACATCGACAGATTGAAACCGTCCATCAACGCATTCAGCCCCTGTTGCAGGCTAAAACCCTGCAGCGCGACGCCGATGGCGATCGCCAGCGCGCAGGCGGCCAGCATGACGGGGATCACCGGCCGTTTGGTCACCGCGCCCCACAGCACCAGCACCGGCGGCAGGATCAACAGCAGATTGAAATGGTACAACCCCTCAAGCGCGCTGACGATTTCGGTCACTTTTTCCGGCGTTGCCACGCTGCCCACCGCGCCGGTGTGGCCGGCGATCAGGTACACCACGGCGGCCAGGATGAAGCTCGGCAGCGTCGTGTACATCAGATGCTGGATATGGCTGTAGAGATCGGTATCCGCGACGATAGCCGCGAAGTTCGTCGAATCGGACAACGGGGAAATTTTGTCGCCGAAGTAGGCGCCGGACACCACCGCCCCGGCCGCGGCGGCCAGCGGCACGTCCAGACCAGCGGCCACGCCCATCAGCGCCACGCCCACGGTGCCGGCCGCCCCCCACGAGGTACCGGTGCACACCGAGATCACGCTGGTGATAAAGAACGCGGCGATCAGAATGTATTGCGGGCTAATCAGCTTCAGCCCCCAATACACCATGTAAGGGATTGTTCCGCTGATCATCCAGGTGCCGATCAGCCCGCCCACGCAGATCAGGATCATGATCACCGGCATTGCCTTAGCCAGCTTGGCCACGATGGCCCCGATGATGTCATCCCAGCGGTAGCCTTGCCACCAGGCCAACGCGGCGGCGATGGCGGCGGAAACCAGCAGCAGCGGTTCAATGCGCAGGCCAAACTGGCCATAGCCGATGATGAGCAGCAACAGCATGGCCACAATCGGCAGCGTCGCCAGCCCAAGGTTGAGCGTTTTCTTATTATCCATATACGGCTCCTGTTGAAGAGGGGGTACTGCAACAGCGTAATGGCTTCGGTAATCGGAGGATGTGAGCGCAGGCCACTGGCCATGTAATCGGTTTCATGAGATGGCGTTATGTGAGCCGCCTCTCATTCGCCGCGCTTGCTTTGCTCAGTCCTCTCACCATCGGCAACGGAGTCTCGCAGGATAAGTTCGGCCGAAAAGCGGTTGTTCTGCGGCGCGACGTCGCTGCCGCTGTGGATTTGTAGCGCCAGACGCGCGGCGCGGCGGGCCATTTTCTCGATGGGGTAATGCACGGTGGTCAACGCGGGGTGGAGATATTTCGCCAGGGCAATGTCGTCAAAACCGACGATCGACAGCGCTTCAGGCAACTGAACTTGCCGTTGGTGGCAGGTGCGCATCATGCCGGCGGCCATCACGTCGTTGAACGTCACTGCGGCGGTGAAGCGTTGGTCGCTGGCCAGAACGCGCTCGGCCGCCAGTTCGCCCCCTCTTTCATTGAAGGGCACACTGATGATCCAGCTGCCGGGCACCTCAATGCCGCCGGCGGCCATGGCCTGGCGGTAACCCGCTAACCGCTGCGCGCGGTCGTCGATCGGCAGATCCGTCGTCACGCAGGCGATTCTCCGATGCCCCTGACGAATGAGCAGCTTGGTCGCCGTCTGCGCCGCATTGGCGTTGTCGAGCCAGATGCAACGGTTGGCGATGGCGGGCAGGTAACGGTTGATCAGCACCAGCGCGGGCGTGTGGGCGGCGTAGCGCAGCAGCTCCTCCTCCCCCATGCGCGTGACGTGCGCCACGATGGCTTCGCATCCCTGATTGATGAGAAAGTCGAGGCCGCTTTTTTCCAGTTCGGCCTGATGACCGCCGCTGCACAACATCAAACGCACGCCGGCCTGTCGCGTGATGTCTTCCACGCCCCGCGCCAGGCGTGAAAAAAACGGATCGTCGAGGTTGCCGGTCAGCAACCCCAGCATATTGCCGCTTCTTTTCGCCAGCGCCAGCGCGGCGGCGTTGCGGTGGTAGTTAAACTCGCGCATCGCCTTCTCGACGCGTTCGCGGGTCACCGGTTCAACGTAGGCGGTATTATTGATCACCCGGCTGACGGTGGCCGTGGAAACGCCGGCGCGCCGCGCAACGTCTTTCATGGTGGCCATGGCATGTCCTGTTGTGCCGTTCGGCGCCCGGTGCGCCGCGCATAAAAAAGGGCAGCCGATGGCCGCCCTCTTGTCTCGTGATCGCGTTCTGCTTAGTGGCAGCCGCAACCGCCGTTACCGCAACCGCCTTTACCGTGGTCGTGACCATGGTCGTGATCGTGGCTGTGGCCGTGACCGCCGCAGCAGCCTTCACCGTGTTCGTGGTGATGGTCGTGCTCGCCGTGTACGTGACCGTGTGCCAGTTCTTCTGCAGTCGCTTCGCGGATCGCGACAACTTCCACGTTGAAGTTCAGGTTTTGGCCGGCCAGCATGTGGTTGCCGTCAACCACAACGTGGTCGCCGTCAACTTCGGTGATTTCAACCGGTACCGGGCCCTGATCGGTGTCAGCCAGGAAACGCATGCCGACCTGCAGTTCGTCAACGCCCATGAAGACGTCTTTCGGTACGCGCTGCACCAGGTTTTCGTCGTAGTTGCCGTACGCGTCGTTCGCGCCGACGTGAACGTCAAAACGATCGCCAACGTCGTGGCCTTCGAGCGCTTTTTCCAGACCTGCGATCAGAGAACCATGCCCGTGCAGATAGTCCAGCGGTGCGCTCACCGGAGACTCATCAACCAAAACACCGTCTTCTGTACGTACTTGGTAAGCCAGGCTGACCACCAAGTCTTTTGCTACTTTCATGATATCTCCTACCGTTGGCTACTAGGACGCGCACCGTTATCGGGATGCGCGCCTTTTCCGGACAGATTGTAACGGAAATCTGCCTCGCTGTACCCTCCGGGATAAAAAAACGCTACTTCGGCTGAAAAATGCCGATCACCTGCTCTTGCGGGCGAACGTGTTTTTCCACCTGTTGCTCGGTCTGGCGCTGGTGATGGCCGCACTTGACGCACTCCACCACTTCCACCTGATCCTCCCGCCACACCGCCAGCGTATCCATGGCGCTACAGCTTGGGCACACCGCCCCGGCGATAAATCTCTTACGTGTTGCAGACATCGTTATGCTCCCGCTTATTCGTATTCATCCCAGCCGTCAAACTGGCGACTTTCTTTTTGCATTTCGCGATGGAACAGCTCTTCCAGCTCGCGCCGCGCTTCTTTCACGCGGGAAATTTGCGCCACGTCGCCCTGATGCGGCGGCATCAGTTCACGCAGCATGCGCATATCCAGGCGGCGGAAATGCTGCTGGGCGCGGAAGGCCTGATGCGGGTGCATGCCCAACTCCATCAACGCCTTGCGCCCCAGTTCCAGCGCGCTGGAGAAGGTTTCGCGGCTGAACTGTTTCACGCCCGCCTGCAGCAACTCATGCGCCTCCACGCGGCCGCGTGCCCGCGCCAGAATACTCAGATTCGGGAAGTGCTGCTGGCACAGCCGCACGATCTCCATGGTGTCTTCCGGCTCATTGCAGGTGATCACGATCGACTTGGCCTTTTCGGCGCCCGCCGCGCGCAGCAGCTCCAGCTCGGTGGCGTCGCCGTAATAGACCTTGTAACCGTAACGCCGCAGCACGCCGACGGCGCTGACGTCGCGTTCCAGTACGGTAATGCGCATTTTGTTGGCCATCAACAGGCGGCCGATCACCTGGCCGAAACGCCCGAAGCCAACGATGATCACCTGCGGATCGTCGTCCTCTACGTACGGCGTCTCCTCGTCTTCGCCTTTGGCGTTATAGCGGCGCGCCAAAATGCGGTCGATGGCCTGCATGAGTAACGGTGTGGTCATCATCGACAGCGTCACTACCACCAGCAGCAAAGAGAGTTGATCCGGCTGCAGCACCTTTTGCGCGCCCGCCGCAGAAAACAGCACGAAGGCAAACTCGCCGCCTTGGCTGAGCACGCCGGCGAACTGCAGGCGCACCGAACTGCGCAGGCCGAACAGGCGCGACACGCCGTAGAGCACGCCGGATTTCACCGCCACCAGCGCCAACACGCCGATCAACACCTCGGCCAAATGGGTGTAGAGCACGCCGATATTCAACACCATGCCCACCGAGATAAAGAACAGCCCCAGCAGCAGCCCTTTAAACGGCTCGATGGAGATCTCCAGTTCGTGGCGGTATTCGCTCTCCGCCAGCAGCACGCCGGCAATGAAGGTGCCGAGCGCCATCGACAGGCCAAGCGTCTCCATAAACAGCGCCGAGCCGAGCACCAGCAACAGCGCCGCGGCAGTGAAGATCTCGCGCACGCCGGAAGCGGCGATATAGCGGAACAGCGGCCGCAGCAGGAAGCGGCCGCCGATCAGCATGCCGCCGAACGCCGCCACCTTGAGCGCGATCTTCGCCCAGTCATCGCTGGTGCCGCCGGCGCCGGCCAGAATGGGGATCAACGCCAGCGCCGGGATCACCGCCATATCCTGGAACAGCAGCACCGAGAAACCCAGCTGCCCGCCTTCGTTGCGATTCATGCCCTTTTCGCGCATCAGCTGCAGCGCCATGGCGGTGGAAGACATCGCCAGGCCGATACCGCCTATCACCGCCGCCTGCCAGGCGAAGTGCGTCAGATACAACAATGCGCCCAGCACCGCCGCGGTGATCAGCACCTGGCCGGCGCCGGCGCCGAAGATCGAGCGCCGCAGCTCCCACAGCTTGCTGGGATTCAGCTCCAGGCCGATGATGAACATCAGGAACACCACGCCCAGTTCGGAGAAGTGCAGGATCTCGTCAACGTCGCGAATGAAGCCCAATCCCCACGGGCCGATGGCGATACCGGCGATCAGATAGCCCAGCACCGCGCCAATCCCCAGACGACGGGCGATCGGCACCGTCACCACCGCGGCAAACAGGAACAGCAAAATGGCGGTCAGTAAGGTCGATCCTTCCATGATCATCGTCCTCCGTGCGGCAGCGGGTGGCTCAGCCACTCGCCGTAGGCGTCCGCATGGCTGCGCAGCACCTCCGGCTTTTGCCGCCGCGCCCAATACACCACGAACGGCGTCAACCAGTGCATATGGCACATCCCGGCGGTCAGCTCGAACGGCCGCAGGATATCTTCCATCGGATAGTGGTTATAACCGCCGGTACGGTAGGCGCCTTCCGGCTCGCCGGTGGTGATCACCGAGCGCCAGTACTTGCCCGCCAGCGCATTGCCGCCCACGCCGCTGGCGAAGCCGCGCGCCAGCACGCGATCCAGCCACTCCTTCAGCAGCGCCGGGCAGCTGTAGGTATAGAGAGGATGCTGAAACACGATGACCTGATGCTCACGCAGCAGCTGTTGTTCGTGATGGATATCGATAAAAAAATCAGGATAGTGCGCGTAGAGATCGTGCACGGTGACATGTTCCAACTGCTGCGCCGGTCGAAGCAAAACCCGGTTCGCCACCGAGTCATGGGATTCCGGATGGGCATACAGCAGCAAGACCTTGGGCGGCTGCGACATCATTCCCCTCCAAAGCGTCGTCAGGGTAGCGGTTTTCCGTTACCATGCATCGCAAAGACAAAAACAGCGCGCGGTGCGCGTTCTGTTACCTTAATGATAATTTAACATACTCTGAACATACGGCGCTTTATGATTGTATTCTCCTCGCTACAAATCCGACGCGGCATTCGCGTCCTGCTGGACAACGCCACGGCGACGGTTAATCCCGGTCAGAAGGTCGGCCTGGTGGGCAAAAACGGCTGCGGCAAATCCACGCTGCTGTCGCTGCTGAAGGGCGAGATCGCGGCGGACGGCGGCAGTTTCACCTTCCCCGGCAACTGGGCGCTGGCCTGGGTCAACCAGGAGACGCCAGCGCTGGACGTGCCGGCGATCGAGTATGTTATCGACGGCGACCGCGAGTTTCGCCAGCTTGAAGCCGAGTTGCAGGCGGCCAACGATCGCAACGACGGCCACGCCATCGCCACCCTGCACGGCAAGCTGGACGCCATCGACGCCTGGACCATCCGTTCCCGCGCCGCCAGCCTGCTGCACGGCCTCGGCTTCTCCAACGAACAGCTGCAAAGCCCGGTGCGCGACTTTTCCGGCGGCTGGCGCATGCGCCTCAACCTGGCGCAGGCGCTGGTGTGCCGTTCCGATCTGCTGCTGCTCGACGAACCGACCAACCACCTGGATCTCGATGCGGTGATCTGGCTGGAGCGCTGGCTGAAAAGCTATCCCGGCACGCTGGTGCTGATCTCGCACGACCGCGACTTCCTCGATCCGATCGTCGACAAGATCCTGCATATCGAACAGCAGACGATGAACGAGTACACCGGCAACTACTCGTCGTTCGAACGCCAGCGCGCCACCAAGCTGGCGCAGCAGCAGTCGCTGTATCAGCACCAGCAAGAGAAAGTGGCGCACCTGCAAAGCTATATCGACCGTTTCCGCGCGCAGGCCACCAAGGCCAAACAGGCGCAGAGCCGCATTAAGATGCTGGAGCGCATGGAGCTGATAGCCCCGGCGCACGTCGACAACCCGTTCACCTTCAGCTTCCGCCCGCCGGAAAGCCTGCCGAACCCGCTGCTGCGCATGGAAAAGGTCAGCGCCGGCTATGGCGAGAAAGTGATCCTGAAGTCCATCAAGCTGAACCTGGTGCCCGGCTCGCGCATTGGCCTGCTCGGCCGCAACGGCGCCGGGAAATCGACGCTGATCAAACTGCTGGCCGGCACCCTGGAGCCGCTGAGCGGCGAGATCGGCCTGGCGAAAGGCATCAAGCTGGGTTACTTCGCCCAGCATCAGCTGGAATTTTTGCGCGCCGACGAATCGCCGCTGCAGCACCTGAGCCGCATCGCCCCAAGGGTGCTGGAGCAGCAGCTGCGCGACTATCTGGGCGGTTTCGGCTTCCAGGGCGACAAGGTCAGCGAAATGACCGAGCGTTTCTCCGGCGGCGAGAAGGCGCGGCTGGTGCTAGCGCTGATCGTCTGGCAGCGCCCGAACCTGCTGCTGCTCGATGAACCGACCAACCATCTGGATCTCGACATGCGTCAGGCGCTGACCGAGGCGCTGATCGATTTCGAAGGCGCGTTGGTGGTGGTATCGCACGACCGTCACCTGCTGCGCTCCACCACCGACGATCTGTACCTGGTGCACGATGGCCAGGTCGAGCCTTTCGAAGGCGATCTCGACGATTATCAGCAGTGGCTTGTCGACCTGCAGCGCCAGGAAAGCCAACAGGACGCGCCGGAAAAAGAGAGCGGCGGCAACAGCGCGCAGGCGCGCAAGGATCAAAAACGCCGCGAGGCGGAGTTCCGTACGCAAACCCAACCGCTGCGCAAGCAGATCGCCAAGCTGGAACAGCAGATGGAAAAACTGGGCGCCGAACTGGCGGCGGTGGAGGAACAGCTGGCGGATCCCGCGCTGTACGACATCAGCCGCAAGGCCGAGTTGACCGACTGCCTGCAAAAGCAAAGCCAGGCCAAATCCGCGCTGGAAGAGACGGAAATGACCTGGCTGGATGCGCAGGAACAGCTGGAGCAGTTAACGCAGGCGTTCGAAGCCTAAGCCTCAGGCCTTGTAAAAAGGTTTATCCCCCAGAATGGTCGCGCGGTGCATGATGCGCCGCTGCGGCAGATAATCCGCGTTGGCGTAGTGCTGCGTCACGCGGTTATCCCAGATCGCCACGTCATTTTCCTGCCAGCGCCAGCGCACCTGAAACTCCGGCTTAGTGATGTGAGCAAACAGGAAATTCAGTAAAGCATCGCTCTCCTTCGGCGCCACATCCACGATCCGCGTGGTGAACCCTTCATTGACGAACAGCGCCTGTCGGCCGCTGACCGGGTGAGTGCGCACCACCGGATGCAGCAGCGGCGGGTTTTTCTGCACCGCCAGTTGCCAACGCTGGTGTTCTTCTTCGCTACCGCGATGCTTGTGCTCCGGGAACGACTTGGTGAAGTCATGCTCTGCGCGCAACCCCGCGAGCAGCGTTCTGAACGGCGCCGACAGCGCTTCGTAGGCCGCGATGCCGCTGGCCCACAGCGTATCGCCGCCGGTGGCAGGCAAGGTCTTGGCCGCCAGGATCGCGCCCAGCGGCGGGTTCTCGATAAAGGTCACGTCGGTGTGCCAGTTGTCGTTGTCCGGCGGATTGTCGTCGTGGGTATCGAGCACGATGATCTCTTCCACGTCGGTGGCATGCGGATAGACCGGATGGATATGCAGATCGCCGAAGCGCCCGGCCAGATCGCGCTGCTGCAACGGCGTGATCGGCTGGTTGCGGAAGAACAGCACCTGATGCTTGAGCAACGCATGATAAAGCTGTTCAAACTGGCCGTCGCCCAACGGCCGGGCCAACTCGACGTTTTCCACCAGCGCCCCGATGTAAGGCCCCAGCGGGGTGATATTCAGACGTTCGTTCATTGCTGTACTCCATGCCACGGGGTCAATCGGCGCTGCAGGGCGCGCAGCCCCAGCTCCAACCCAAATGCAATCACCGCAATCACGCCGATGCCGGCCAACACCACGTCGGTCGCCAAAAACTCACCGGCGGATTGCACCATAAATCCCAGGCCGCGCGTGGCGGCGATCAGTTCGGCGGCCACCAGCGTCGACCAGCCGACGCCCAGCCCGATGCGAATGCCGGTCAGGATCTCCGGCAGCGCGCTCGGCAGTACCACGAAACGCAGCACCTGCCAACGCGTGGCGCCCAACGCGCGGGCGGCGCGCACTCGTACCTGTGCCACGCTGCGCACGCCGGCCACGGCGGAGAGCGTCACCGGCGCGAAGATCGCCAGATAAATCAGCAAGATTTTCGAGGTCTCGCCGATGCCGAACCAAATCACCATCAGCGGCAGATAGGCCAGCGGCGGCACCGGACGATAGATCTCAATCAGCGGATCGAGGATGCCGCGCACCGTGTCGTTCAACCCCATGGCGATGCCCACCGGAATGCCGACGATCACCGCCGCCAGCAGCGCCACCAAAATGCGCCCCAGGCTGGCCGCCAGATGCTGCCATAGCGTGGCGTCCATAAAGCCTTGCGGGCTGGCGATGGTGATCAACTGGTGCAGCACCTGCTGCGGCGCCGGCAAAAACAGCGGGCTGATCAGCTGCAGCGCCGTCACGCCCCACCAGACGATCAACACCGTCAACAGCGTGGCGCCGCTCAACCAAACGTTGCGCGGCACGCTGAAACGGCGCGCCGCTTTGCCCTGCGGCTGGGCTGCGGCCTTTAACGTGGAATGCAGGCTCATAACAAGGCCTCGCGCTGTTGGAAAACTTTGCCCAGCACGTATTCGCGCTGAGCGATAAATTCAGGATCGGACTTGATGGCGCGGCAGGCTTCGCCGTCGGCATAGCGCTGGCCGAAGTTCAGCGATAGCCGCTCCACCACCTGCCCCGGCCCCGGCGACAGCAGTAACAGTTCACTGGCGAGGAACACCGCCTCTTCGATATCGTGAGTGATCAGCAGCACCTGCTTGCCGGTATCGCGCCAGATGGTCAGCAGCAGCTCCTGCATCTGCTCGCGAGTGAACGCGTCCAGCGCACCGAACGGTTCATCCAGCAACAGCAGACGCGGATCGGCGGCCAGAGCGCGGGCGATGCCGACGCGTTGGCGCATGCCGCCGGAAAGCTGCCAGATGAAATGCTGTTCATAGCCTGCCAGCCCCACGCGCTGCAGCATCTGCTCCGCCACCTGGCGGCGCTGCGCCTTGCCGATGCCGGCCAGCTGCAGGCCGAACTCAACGTTGTCCACCACGTTACGCCACGGCAGTAAGCCCTCATGCTGGAACACCACGCCCCGTTCGGCGCCCGTGCCGTGAACGGGCGTTCCATCCAGCGTGATGCTGCCAGCTGAAGGCTCGATAAACCCGGCGATCAAATTCAGCAGCGTGGTCTTGCCGCAGCCCGATGGGCCGAGCACCACCACCAGTTGCCCGGCGGCGATCTGGAACGACACGTCACGCAGCGCGGGCCGCCCCTGATACTCTGCTGAAAGATGATTGACGTTTAGCATCCTGCTTCCTTACGACTGCGGCGCAGCCTGCACCTGTTTCACAAAACGGTCGGTGACGTAAGCGCTGTAGTCGCTGTCGACCTGCGGGATCTTGCCTTGCTGCTTGAGGAATTCGGCGGTATCGCGGATTGCCTTGTCCACCGGCTGGCCGAGCTGGGCGACCTGATCGGCCACCGGCAGATAACGGTTCCCCTTCACCAGTTCCGGCACCTGCGCTTCCGGCACGCCGCTCAGGCGCGCCAGTGTGCTGAGATGGCTCGGATCTTTCAGCCACTGTTCCGGTGCCGCCAGGTAGGCCTTTTGCGCCTGCAGGGCGCTGGCGGCAAAGGCGGTTACTACGTCGGGATGTTTCTCTGCGAAGTCTTTGCGCACCACCCACACGTCCAGCGTCGGTGAACCCCATTCGCCCACCTGCGCGGAGTCGGTCAGCACCTTGCCCTGTTTGGCCAGTTCGTTGACCACCGGCGCCCAGACGTAAGCGCCGTCGATGTCGCCGCGCTGCCAGGCGGCGGCGATGGCCGGCGGCTGCAGATTGAGGATCTTCACCTGTTCAGGCTTGATGCCCCAATGTTTGAGCGAGGCCAGCAGGCTGTAATGCGTGGTGGAGATAAACGGCACCGCGATGCGCTTGCCGATCAGATCCTGCGGGCTTTTGATGTCATTTTTCACCACCAGCGCTTCGGAACTGCCGAGCTGCGAGGCGATGAGGAATACTTCGATGGGGAGTTTTTGGCTGGCGGCCACCGCCAGCGGACTGGAGCCGATATTGCCGATCTGCACGTCGCCGGAGGCCAGCGCGCGCAACACGCTGGAGCCGCTGTCGAACTTACGCCAGTCCACGGTCGCGCCGGACTGTTTGGCGAAGCTGTTTTCCGCCTGCGCCACCTTGGCCGGCTCCGCCGACGTCTGGTACGCCACGGTCACGTCCACCGCGTAGGCGCTGGCCGCGCTGAGCGACAACGCCAGCAGCGCCGCGTTGCGTAAAGAAAAGAGTTTGCCCGCCATGTTCCGCTCCGTTGATAAAAATCTGTTCAGTTGCTGACAGTTTTATCTGAGCGATGACGGGTGATAAAAGAATAAAAAAATCTTCTTTATTACCTTAGGTAATATTAAAGCGGATCACAGCGCGATCGTCCCGTGCAAGAACACGTGAGCGTAGCCGCCCAGCAGCGTGCGGTCCCCTTGCAGTTCGCAGAACAGCTCGCCGCCGCGCGCCGAAATCTGCCGGGCGTGCAACCGATGGCGGCCGAGACGCGCCGCCCAGTAAGGCATCAGCGTGCAGTGCGCGGAGCCGGTGACCGGATCTTCACCGCCGTCGAGCGTGAAATAGCGCGAAACGAAGTCCACGGTGTCACCCGGCGCGGTGACGATCACCGCGCGGCCGGCCAATGCGATCAGCGCCGGGATGTCCGGCCGCAGCGCGCGCACCTGCGCCTCGTTTTCAAGCACCACCAGCAGCGCTTTCGCCTGCCACACTTCCTGTGGCTGCACGCCCAGCAGCGCCGCGAGGCCCGCCGGTTCGGCGACTTTCTGCGGCGGCCTGGCGGGGAAATCAAGCACCAGCCGCTCCCCGTCCCGCTCATCGCGCTTGACGAACAGCTCGCCGCCGGCCGATCTGAAGCGAATATCCTTCAGCGCCGGGTTAACCGCGCTGAACATCACATGCGCCGCCGCCAGCGTGCCGTGGCCGCAAAGATCGACCTCGCGTTCCGGGGTAAACCAGCGGATGGCGGTCATGTCGCCGTCATCCCAGACAAAGCTGGTTTCCGGTAGGCCAATCTCGTTGGCGATCGCCTGCAGCCGCTCCGTCGGCAGCGGCTGCGTCAACAGGCAGACCCCGGCCGGGTTGCCGCGCAACCCCTCACCAGTAAAGGCGACCACGTGATAATAGTTTTCCGCCATCGTTCACTCCTTAATGCCAGATCAGTAACACACAGGCTGCAGTCAACAACCCCATGGAAACGTTGAAGATAACCCAGGCCTTTTTACTGCGCAGCAGGCGACCGATTAGGGTGCCGAACGCCAGCCAGATAATGCCGGCGACGATGTTCACCACCACAATGCCCAGCGCGATCGCCGCAATGGAACCGTTGTACTTATCGCCCGCCAGACTGAAGCTCGCCACCGCGCCCAGCGCCATCAGCCAGGCTTTCGGGTTGAGGAACTGCAACAGCCAGCCCTGATACAGCCGCACCGGCTGCGGTGGCGCCACGTCGGTTTCCAGCTTTTCATAGGCGGCGGTGGCGACTTTCCACGCCAGCCACAGCAGGTACAGGCTGCCGAGGATTTTCAGGATCAGGTGCAGCGACGGGTAGACCAGGATCAGGCTGCCGACGCCGAAGGCCACCAGCAGCAAAATGCTTTGCATGCCGAGCATGATGCCGATCATCAGCCCCAGCGAACGCATAAAGCCAAAGTTCGCGCCGGAGGTGGTCAGCAGCAGGTTATTGGGGCCAGGCGTGATGGCGGCGACCCACAGGAAGCCCAGCATCGAAAGGAATAAACTCGGTTCCATGGCACGGGTGCTCCTCACCCAAGGCGCTTTTTTGCAGTATCATTGTCAGTTATTGGTATTGAAGCTAACAGTGCGCCTGGGATCTCACAATAGTCGCCAACAACATTTTTACTCCGCCTATGCATGACGTCTTTCGCCCCCTGACCGGGGCCAGTAACCCGCACCTGCAAACGCTGTTGCCGCGGCTGGTGCGCCGCCGCGTGTTATTGAAACCGCATTGGCAACGGCTGGAATTGCCCGACGGCGATTTCGTCGATCTCGCCTGGAGCGAGGATCCGGCGCAGGCGCGCGACAAGCCGCGCGCGGTGCTGTTTCATGGCCTGGAAGGCAGCTTCTACAGCCCCTACGCGCACGGCCTGCTCAACGCCTGGCGCGAGCGCGGCTGGCTCGGCGTGGTGATGCACTTTCGCGGCTGCAGCGGCGTGCCCAACCGCAAGCAGCGTATCTACCACTCCGGTGAAACCGAAGACGCGCGCTTCTTTCTGCGCTGGCTGCGCGATAGCTACGGCGAGGTGCCAACCGCGGCGGTAGGCGTTTCGCTCGGCGGCAACATGCTGGCCTGCTATTTGGCGCAACAAGGCGCCGACAGCCTGCTGCAGGCGGCGGTGGTGGTCTCGGCGCCGCTGATGCTGGAACCCTGCGCCTACCGCATGGAGCAAGGCTTCTCCCGCGTTTATCAGCGCTACCTGCTGGGGCAGCTGAAACAAAACGCCACCCGCAAGCTGTTGCACTACCCGGATACTCTGCCGCTCAAACTGTCACAGCTGAACGGGTTGCGACGCATCCGCGAATTCGACGACGCCATCACCTCGCGCATTCACGGCTTCAGCGACGCCACCGACTATTATCGCCGCTGCAGCGCCCTGCCGCTGTTGCCGGCGATCCAAACGCCGCTGCTGATCATCCATGCGAAGGACGATCCCTTCATGACCCATGAGGTGATCCCCGACGTCGCCGGCCTGCCGCGCAATATCGAATATCAGCTGACCGAGTTCGGCGGCCACGTCGGCTTTGTCGGCGGCACGCTGAAAAAACCGCACATGTGGCTGGAGCATCGCATTCCGGCCTGGCTTTCCCCTTATCTGGACATTCCGACGTGATTATTCCCTGGCAAGAACTGGCAACCGACACCCTGAACAGCCTGATCGAATCCTTTGTGCTGCGCGAAGGCACCGATTACGGCGAACACGAGCGCTCGCTGGAGCAGAAGGTGGAGGACGTGCGCCGCCAGCTGAAAAACGGCGAAGTGGTGCTGGTGTGGTCGGAACTGCATGAGAGCGTCAACATCATGCCGCGCGGCCAATTCCGCGCCGGGCAGGAAGAAATTTAGTGGCGCCCGGTTCTATGACTGACGGAAAAAATCAGGTAACAATGGGGCATTGCAAACCAGCGCGCGCCATTTTTCCTGACATAGAGAGCGTCAACAAGAGCCACAATAATCCCCTGACGCCGGCGCATTCAACACGGAGTGACAACCATCATGTCTGCCAAACATCCCGTTATCGCGGTGACCGGTTCCAGCGGCGCCGGCACCACCACCACCAGCGTGGCGTTCCGTAAAATCTTCCAGCAGCTCAATATCCGCGCCGCCGAACTGGAGGGCGACAGCTTCCACCGCTATACCCGGCCGGAAATGGACGCGGCGATCCGCAAGGCGCGCGATCTGGGCAGACACATCAGCTATTTCGGCCCCGAGGCCAACGACTTCGGCCTGCTGCAGCAGAGCTTTATCGACTACGGCAAAAACGGCACCGGCCGTTCGCGCAAGTACCTGCACACCTACGACGAAGCGGTGCCCTATAATCAGGTGCCGGGCACCTTCACCCCGTGGGAGCCGCTGCCGGCACCGACCGACGTGCTGTTCTACGAGGGGTTGCACGGTGGCGTGGTTACTGAGCACCATGACGTGGCCAACCACGTCGATCTGCTGGTCGGCGTGGTGCCGATCGTCAACCTGGAGTGGATACAGAAGCTGATCCGCGATACCGGCGAACGTGGCCACTCCCGCGAGGCGGTGATGGATTCGGTGGTGCGTTCGATGGAAGACTACATCAACTACATCACGCCGCAGTTCTCGCGCACCCATATCAACTTCCAGCGCGTGCCGACGGTGGACACCTCCAACCCGTTCGCCGCCAAAGCCATTCCCTCATTGGATGAAAGCTTCGTGGTGATCCACTTCCGCGGGCTGGATCAGATTGACTTCCCCTATTTGCTGGCGATGCTGCAGGGCTCGTTTATCTCGCACATCAATACGTTAGTGGTGCCGGGCGGCAAGATGGGGCTGGCGATGGAGCTGATCATGGCGCCGCTGGTGCAGCGGCTGCTGGAAGGCAAGAAGATCGAATAAGCGCGTTGAGCGCGGCGGCGGGCCGCGCTCCGTCTCGATTACACCGGCTGGCGGATCTCGAAGCTGTGGGTCACCGTGGCGGCCTTGTTGAGCATCAGCGCCACCGAGCAGTACTTCTCCGCCGACAGGTTCACCGCTCGCTCTACGATTTTGTCGGTCAGATCCTGGCCGGTGACGATGAAGTGCAGGTTGATATGGGTGAACAACCGCGGGGCTTCTGCACGGCGCTCTGAGGTCAGCTTCACCTCGCAGTCGCGCACGTCGTTGCGCCCTTTTTGCAGGATGGACACCACGTCGATCGCGCTGCAGCCGCCCACCGACATCAGCACCATCTCCATCGGGCTGGGCGCTTTATCACCGGCGTTGCCGTCCATCAGCACCTGGTGGCCGGAGGCCGATTCACCCAAAAACGTTAACCCTTCCACCCACTTAACTCTTGCCTGCATTCTGGTCACTCCGGTTGATTTCTTAAAATCAGAGTACGCTTTCGCATAGAAACAGGCAACGTAACCTGATGCTAATCATGCTGAAGCGAGACAACACGAGACACCCGCCTTACTCTGTGCTACAAACAGAGCCGCAATAAATCTTTCCGGGACACTGAATTTCAGGGAAACGCCCAGAGAAAGGCTCCTTTACCGGTATGTTAACAGAATGTAGCTTGCAGCGCTTACGGCAAGTTAATATGCTAGAGCGACAGCGTATTTTTATGACACGCCTCAAAACTTGCCGGTAGCCCTCGCTCATGACTGCGGCTACAGGCGGGTTTTACAGGGAACTCTGACCCCTGTGACACAAGGCAGCGATAACAACAGAGGATAACAGCGAATGGTTCTCGGCAAACCGCAAACAGACCCTACTCTCGAATGGTTCCTGTCTCATTGCCATATCCACAAATATCCATCGAAGAGTACGCTGATTCACCAAGGTGAAAAGGCCGAAACGCTTTACTACATCGTGAAAGGCTCCGTCGCGGTGCTGATCAAGGATGAAGAAGGTAAAGAGATGATCCTGTCCTACCTCAACCAGGGGGATTTCATCGGCGAGCTCGGATTGTTCGAAGAAGGCCAGGAGCGCAGCGCCTGGGTTCGCGCGAAAACCGCCTGTGAAGTGGCCGAAATTTCCTACAAGAAATTCCGCCAGCTGATCCAGGTGAACCCGGACATCCTGATGCGTCTGTCCGCCCAAATGGCGAGCCGCCTGCAGGTCACCTCCGAAAAAGTGGGCAACCTCGCCTTCCTGGACGTGACCGGCCGCATCGCGCAAACCCTGCTGAATCTGGCGAAGCAACCTGACGCCATGACTCACCCGGACGGCATGCAGATCAAGATCACCCGTCAGGAGATCGGCCAGATCGTCGGCTGCTCGCGTGAAACCGTTGGCCGTATTCTGAAAATGCTGGAAGATCAAAACCTGATTTCCGCCCACGGCAAAACCATTGTCGTCTACGGCACCCGTTAATCCCCGAAGAAACGGCGCAGTCTGCGCCGTTTTTTTATCTGCTCCCTGCCATGTGGCGCCGCCTGATCTACCACCCGGAAATCAACTACGCACTGCGACAAACGCTGGTGTTGTGCCTGCCGGTGCTGTTCGGCTTGTTGATAGGCCAGCTGCAGCTCGGCCTGATGTTCTCCCTGGTGCCCGCCTGCTGCAATATCGCCGGTCTGGACACGCCGCATAAGCGCTTCTTTAAACGGCTGATCGTCGGCGGCTCGCTGTTCGCCTTCAGCAGCGTGCTGCTGCAACAGGCACTGCTGTGGCACGTGCCGCTGCCGGCGCTGATGCTGGGCCTGGCGCTGCTGCTCGGCGTCACCGGCGAAATCAGCCCGCTGCACGCCCGGCTGTTGCCGGCGGCGCTGGTGGCCGCCATTTTCGCCCTCAGCACGGCCGGCACGGTACCCCTCTGGCAGGCGCCGCTGCTGTACGCGATCGGCACCGTCTGGTACGGCTTATTCACCTGGTTCTGGTTCAAGCTGTGGAAAGAACAGCCAATGCGCGAGACGCTCAGCCAGCTCTATCTGGAGCTGGCGGACTATTTCGAAGCCAAATACTCGTTGCTGACTCAGCACACCGATCCGCAAACCGCGCTGCCCCCGCTGCTGGTACGCCAACAAAAGGTGATGGATCTGATCAGCCTTTTATACCAACAGCTCAATTTCCTGCCGCACGCCAACAACCTCGAACAAAAGCGCCTGCAGCGCGCCTTTCAGGTGGCGATGGATCTGCAGGAGCACATCACCGTCAGCCTGCATCTGCCGGAGGAGGTGCAAAAACTGGTGGAGCAGAGCCAGGCCGAAGCGATCATTCGCCGCAACGCTCAGGTGATCGCCGGCCGGCTGCGCGTGGTGGCGCACGATATTCTCTACCATCAACATTCGAAGCGCTTCTCCATGAGCCACGAACTGGCGGCGCTGGAAAAAATGGCGGCGCAGCATCCCGATAACCCGGTCGGCCAGTTTTGTTATTACCACTTCAGCCGCATCGCCCGCCTGCTGCGCACCCAGCATCCGCTGTATCGCCGCGACCTGATGCCCGGCCAGCACCGCCTGCCGTTTTGGCCGGCGCTGGCCAGCTACCTGTCGTTCAAATCCACCGCCCTGCGCAACGCCGCGCGGCTGGGGGTGACGCTGGCGGTCGGCAGCAGCCTGGGTGCGGTCTTCAACCTGCCGAAGCCTTACTGGATCCTGCTCACCATCATGCTGGTGAGCCAAAACGGGTATAACGCCACCCGGGTGCGTATTCAGCACCGTGCGCTGGGCACGATTGCCGGGCTATTGCTGGCGGCCGGGCTGTTGCAGCTGCAGCTGCCGGAAGGAGAAACGCTGAGCATCATGCTGGTGATCACGCTGCTGGCCTACCTGGTTTCGCGCAAGAACTACGGGCTGTCGGTGATTGGCTTTACGGTCACGGCGGTTTACACCCTGCAGCTGCTGGCGCTGAACGGCTCGCATTTTCTGGTACCGCGTCTGATCGACACGCTGATAGGCTGCGTGCTGGCGTTCGGCGGCACCATTTGGCTGTGGCCGCAGTGGCAAAGCGGGCTGCTGCGCAAGAATGCCCATCAGGCGCTGGAGAACGATCAAGCCGCGCTGCGGCTGATGCTGAAGCAGCCGGAACCGGACGCCACCGCGTTGGCCTATACTCGCATGCAGGTCAACCAGGCGCACAACGCGCTGTTCACCTCGCTCAATCAGGCGATGCAGGAGCCGGGGTTCGCGTCGAATTATCTGGCGGACATGCGGCTGTGGGTCACTCACAGCCAGTTCATCGTCGAACACCTGAACGCCATGACCATTCTGGCGCGCGAGCACTACATGCTGACGCCGAAACTGGCGGAAGCCTATCTGCAAACCTGTGAAATTGCGCTGCAAAGCTGCCAGCAGCGGTTGGAATACGACGGCCCGAGCAGTGACAACAGCGGCATCATGCAGCCGCCGGATCTGCATCCGGACATGCCCGTCACCGAGATGGAACGTCATTTGCGGCGCATTTTGTCGCACCTGAACGTGATGCATACCATTTCGTCGCTGGCCTGGCGCCAGCGCCCGCACCACGGCATCTGGCTCAAGCGCAAACTGCGCGATCAATAAGGGCGCGGCATGCCGCGCCCCGTTATTCGCCGCACGGGCTTCAGGCGTTGATCACATCCTGCACCGCCAGCTCGAACAGCGCCATGCCGGCCTCGATGTCCTGCAGCTCCACCACCAGCGACGGCGCGAAACGGATCACGTTCGGCCCGGCGTTGAGGATCATCAGCCCACGCGCGGCGGCGGCGGTGAGGAAATCGCGCGCTCTGCCGTGATAATGTGGCGTCAGTTCGGCGCCGATCAGTAACCCCATGCCGCGAATGGCGGTGAAAATACCGTATTTATCGCCGATATCCTGCAAAGCCTGCACATACAGCGCGTGGCGCTGTTCGATGCCGCTCAGCACTTCCGGCGTATTGATCACATCCAACGCCGCCTCCGCCACCGCGCAGGCCAGCGGGTTGCCGCCGTAGGTGGTGCCATGAGTGCCCACCTGCATCACCGACGCAATCTCTTCGGTAGTCAGCATGGCGCTCACCGGGAAACCGCCGCCCAGCGCCTTGGCGGTGGTGAGAATGTCCGGCGTCACGCCATAATGCATATAGGCGAACAGCTTGCCGCTGCGCCCCATGCCGCTTTGCACTTCGTCGAACACCAGCAGCGCCTGATGTTGGTCGCACAGTTTGCGCACGCCTTTAAGGAAGTCGGCGTCGACCGGCGTAATGCCGCCCTCGCCCTGGATCGGCTCCATCACCACCGCGCAGGTGTGGTCGTCCATCACCGCTTTCACCGCCGCCAGATCGTTGAACGGCACGTGCACGATGTCGGCCGGCTTTGGCCCGAACCCGTCGGAGTATTTGGCCTGCCCGCCCACCGACACGGTGAACAGCGTGCGGCCGTGAAACGCGTTATAGAAGGCGATGATTTTGGTTTTATAGGGGCTGTGGCGGGTGATGGCGTAATGACGCGCCAGTTTGAACGCCGCTTCGTTGGCCTCTGCGCCGGAGTTGGCGAAGAACACCCGATCGGCGAAGGTGGCGTCGATCAGTTTGCTCGCCAGGCGCAGCGCCGGTTCATTGGTAAAGACGTTGCTGGTATGCCACAGAGTCTCACCCTGACGTTTGAGCGCCTCGACCAGCGCCGGATGGCAGTGCCCCAGCGCCGTTACCGCGATGCCGCCGGAAAAATCGATGTACTCTTTTCCCTGCTGATCCCAGACCCGACTGCCTTTGCCGCGCACCGGCACAAACTGGGCGGGTGCATAAACAGGCAGGATAACCTGGTCAAAGGTGCTGCGGCTCACTGCGGATTTTTCAGTCATTTTTCGGCTCCACCCCGAAGGTTTTTCAGCGCTATCGTAATGTCAGATTGAAAACATAATCACGAAATATGCATAAAAAACCAATCAAGCGCAAACGCAAAACGCCTAACGAGCGAAAAAAACGCATCGGGATTAACGATTGAGGAAATTATCCAGCAGCTGATGGCCCTGCTCGCTGAGCACGCTTTCCGGATGGAACTGCACGCCTTCCAACGCCAAAGCGCGGTGGCGGATGCCCATGATCTCGTCGCGCACGCCGTCGCGTTCGCTCCAGGCGGTCACTTCAAAGCAGTCCGGCAGCGTATCGGCTTTCAGCACCAGCGAATGGTAACGCGTCACGGTCAGGGGATCGCTCAGGCCGCGAAACACGCCGACGCCCAGATGGCGAATGGCCGACGTTTTGCCGTGCATCACCGCGCGGGCGCGCACCACCTCGGCGCCGAACGCCTGCCCCAGCGCCTGGTGCCCCAGGCACACGCCAAGGATCGGCAGTTTGCCGGCGAAATGACGAATGGCGGCCAGCGAGATACCCGCTTCGTTCGGGGTGCAGGGGCCGGGGGAAATCACCAGATGCTGCGGCGCCAGCCGCTCGATATCGGCCAGCTGCAGCTCATCGTTGCGCTTCACCACCACCTCGGCGCCCAACTCGCAGAAGTACTGGTAAAGGTTATAGGTAAAGGAGTCGTAGTTATCGATCAGCAGCAGCATGTCAGGTCCGGCAGAGAAAAACGCCGCCATAGTTTACTGATTTAACCCGCCGCTGCCGACGATAATTTCCGCTTACTTTTTACGGCCGCCGGTGATCGAGCCCAGTACGCCGCGCAGGATCTGCCGGCCGAGATCGCGCGCCATGCTCTTGGCGGCGGTCTGGACGATGCCGTCGCGTTTGCCGCCGCGCGGGCCGGTAGAACCGAACAGCAGCTCGTTCAATCCGTCCATCAGGCCGCCGCCCGTCTGTTGCTGCGCTTGCGCCTGCGGTTGCTGCTCCTGCTGCGCAGTGCCGACGGTGGCGAAGCCACCCGACGACAGCTTCTCGTAGGCGGACTCGCGGTCAATCATGTCTTCATAGCGGCCATACAGCGGCGACTTGTTAATCGCGCTGTTCAGCCCTTCCGCGCCGAGCATGCCCATCCTGGATTCCGGCGCGATGACCATCGCCCGCTCCACCACGTTCGGCCGGCCCTTTTCGTCGAGGAACGACACCAGCGCTTCGCCCACGCCCAGCTCGGTGATCGCCGTTTCGGCATCGAAGGCCGGGTTGGCGCGCAGGGTTTGCGCCGCCGTCTTCACCGCCTTCTGATCGCGCGGGGTAAAGGCGCGCAGCGCATGCTGCACGCGGTTGCCCAACTGGCCCAGCACGCTGTCCGGGATGTCCAGCGGGTTCTGGGTGACGAAGTAAATGCCGACGCCTTTGGAGCGGATCAGACGCACCACCTGTTCAATCTTGGTCAGCAGCGCCGCCGGCGCATCGTTGAACAGCAGGTGCGCCTCATCGAAGAAGAACACCAGCTTCGGCTGTTCAGGGTCGCCCACTTCCGGCAGGTGCTCAAACAGCTCGGCCAGCAGCCACAGCAGGAACACCGAATACAGCTTCGGCTGATTGATCAGCTTGTCCGCCGCCAGCAGATTGATCACGCCGTGGCCGTTGGCGTCGGTTTTCATCAGATCGTTGATGTCCAGCATCGGCTCGCCGAAGAACTGGTTGGCCCCCTGCTCTTCCAGCGTCAGCAATCCACGCTGGATGGCGCCGATAGAGGCGGCAGAGATATTGCCGTACTGGGTTTGGAATTGTTTGGCGTTGTCGCCGACGAACTGCACCATGGCGCGCAGGTCTTTCATGTCCAGCAGCAGCAGCGCATTGTCATCGGCGATTTTGAACACCAGCTGCAGCACGCCGCTTTGCACCTCGTTCAGATCCAACAGGCGCCCCAGCAGCAACGGCCCGAGATCGGAAATCGTGGCGCGGATCGGGTGGCCCTTTTCGCCGTAAATATCCCACGGGATAATGGTACAGGCCTGCGGCTGCCAGTCGGTGACGCCGATCGCCGCCAGGCGCGCCTGCAGTTTTTCGGAAGGCACGCCCTCGGCGCCGATGCCGGACAGATCGCCCTTCACATCCGACAGGAACACCGGCACGCCGATGCGTGAGAACTGTTCGGCCATTTTCTGCAGCGTCACCGTCTTGCCGGTGCCGGTTGCCCCGGTGATCAAGCCGTGGCGGTTGGCCAACGCCGGCAAAATCACCAGATCCTGTTCCGGTTTTCCGTCTTTCATCGCCTTGGCGATAATCCGTGGTTCACTCATTTTCTGTTCCTTTGACGCTGACCGCGGCGCGAAACGCGCCTGTTGATGCAATAAAGCTATAAGCGCCGCGTAACCCCGTCAAGGACAAACAAAAAGAGCGCCGTCGGGGCCTGATGAATTCAGATTGCGCTTAGCGTCAGAGCGTCTTTGCTTGAACAATAAAGCACCAGTGTTATAGTGAGCATTACGCTGTATATACGAGGTAAATACCATGTCTGAATCTACCGTGGTAATCCGCGTGGATGACGAGTTAAAAACCGCTTTCGCCAGCGCGGCAAAAGCCGCCGATCGCACGGCTTCGCAACTGCTGCGCGATTTCATGCGCGAGTTTGTCAGCCGCCAGGCGCAGCAGGAAGAGTACGACCAGTGGTTAAAGGAAAAGGTCGAGGTGAGCCGCAAGGCGTTGCGTGAAGGCAAGTTCGCCGACGATGAAGAGGTGGCTGCTTATTTCGCCGAACGCAGAGCTAAATCAACGCAATAAAACACAAAAGGACTTTTGTGAAACTGACATGGACGGTACCCGCCCTCGCCGATCGTCTGGCGATTTATGAATGGTTGGAACTTAAAAATCCGGCCGCCGCCGCAGAAAATGATGCAAAAATCGCTGACGCGGCGGCACGCCTCGTGCATCATCCCACCAGCGGGAAAACGGGTCGGATAGCCGGCACGCGCGAGCTGGTCATCTCCCCGTCCTATCTGTTGGTCTATGAATTGGCGGCTCAACGCGTCATCATATTGGCCATCGTGCATACTCGCCGCCGGTGGCCGCCGGCATAGTCACCCCCGCAGCCCCAGTTGCTCCTTCAGCGCCTTCAAATAGCGCCGGCTGACCGGCACCGGATCGCCGGCCGACATGATCATCTCTGCCGCACCGCCCTCTTCGAAGCGGATCTCGCGCACCTGCTCCAGGTTGACCAGATACTGCCGATGGCAGCGCACCAGCGGCGTACGGCTTTCCAGCGTGCGCAGCGTCAATTCGGTGAAACACTCCATGCCGTCGCTGCGCACCACGAATACCCCGCTCAGCTTGGAACGGATCGCCAGCACTTCATCGAACCGCAGCAGATAAATGCGGCTGTGGCCGGTGCAGGGAATGTATTTCAGGTAGCCGGCGCTCTCATCCAGCGCCGTCACGTCTTGCGGCGCACTGCGCTGCCGCAGGCGTTGCAGCGTCTTGCTCAGCCGCGTCGGCTCCGCCGGCTTCAGCAGATAGTCGAAGGCGTGCTCCTCAAATGCCTGCACCGCGTATTCGTCGTAGGCGGTCAGAAACACGATGTGCGGCATACGGTTGGGATCCAGCATGCCGACCATTTCCAGCCCGCTGATGCGTGGCATCTGGATATCGAGAAACACCACGTCCGGCTGCAGCCGATGGATCTGGCTGATGGCTTCGATGGCGTTGGCGCACTCGCCGATAATCGAGATCCCCGCTTCAGCTTCCAGCAGGTGGCGCAGGTTGTCGCGCGCGGAAGGTTCATCGTCAACAATCAGTGCGTTTAACATCAGGCTGCCCTCTCCATAGGGACATTAAGCGTAATGCGGGTGTAGGCGTCCGGCCGGCAATCCACCTGCACGCCATAGCCTTCGCCGTAGCGCACGCGAATGCGTTTATCCACCAGATTCATACCCAGCCCGCTGCAGTTCGGTTTCGGCTGGAACAGCCCGGCGTTGTCCGTCACCTGCAGCAGCAGATGCTCGCCTTCGCAGCAGGCGCCGATTTCGATGCGGCCCACGCCCAACAGATGCGAGGTGCCGTGCTTGATGGCATTCTCGACGATCGGCTGCAGCGAAAACGCCGGCAGCCGCGCCGCCAGCAGCGCCTCGGGCAGCGATACCGCAATCTCCAGCCGATCGGCGAAGCGCGCTTTCTCTATCTGCAGGTAGGCGTTCACATGTTCAATTTCGTCCGCCAGGCTGACTTCGTCATCCGAGCGTTTGAGGTTTTTGCGAAAGAAGGTCGAGAGGGACTGCACCAGCTCGCAGGCGCGCTCGCCGTCGCGACGGATCACCGCCACCAGGGTATTCAAGGCATTGAACAGGAAATGCGGATTGACCTGCGCATGCAACAGCTTGATCTCCGACTGCGCCAGCAGCTGTTTGTGGCGCTCGTACTGCCCGGCCATGATCTGCGCCGACAGCAGGCTGGCGATGCCTTCGCCCAGCGTCCGGTTGATGGTGCTGAACAGCTGGCTTTTCGGTTCATACAACTTGATGGTACCGATGACCCGCTGGTTTTCGCCGCGCAGCGGGATCACCAGCGTCGATCCCAGTTTGCAGGCCGGATTGATCGAGCAGCAGTAAGAGAGCTGATTGCCGTCGGCATAGACCACCTCGTTGTTGTCGATGGCGCGATGCGAATGCACCGAGGCGATCGGCGTGCCCGGCAGGTGGTGATCGTCGCCGATGCCGATAAACGCCAGCAGCTTGTCGCGATCGGTGATCGCTACCGCGCCGATACCCAGTTCCTGATAAATCACCCGGGCGACCTTCATGCTGTTTTCCTGATCGAAGCCCTGCCGCAGGATGCCCTCGGTGCGCTCGGCGATTTTCAGCGCCTTGGAAGAGAAAGCGCTGGTGTATTTCTCGAACATGGCGCGCCTGTCCAGCAGGATTTGCATAAACATCGCCGCGCCGACGGTATTGGCGATCATCATCGGCAGCGCGATGTGTTCCACCAGCTGCAACGCCTCGTTATAAGGGCGCGCCACCGCCAGAATGATCGCCATCTGCAGCACTTCCGCCACCAGCGCCACGCCGCCGACGAACAGCGGATTGAACAGCAGCTCGATGCGCCCCCGGCGCATGGCGATGCTGTGTACGATGCCGCCGACCAGCCCTTCGGACACCGTGGAGATCGCGCAAGCCACGTCGGTCATGCCGCCGAGCGTATACCGGTGCAGGCCGCCGGTCAGCCCGACCAGAAAGCCTACCGACGGCCCGCCCAGCAGCCCGCCCAGAACCGCGCCTATCGCTCGGGTGTTGGCGATCGAATCCTGAATATGCAGCCCGAAATAGGTGCCCATGATGCAGAACACCGAGAAGATCACGTAGCACAGCAGCTTGTGCGGCAAGCGAATGGTCACCTGCATCAGCGGAATGAACAGCGGGGTTTTGCTCAGCAGATAGGCGATAACGAGATAGACGCACATCTGCTGCAACAGCAACAGCACCTGGTTAAATTCATACATGGCAGCAACTCATCCAGAGACAACAAAGGGCGAACGCCGGATTTCCGGTCTGGTTATTGTCTGCCGATTAGAGCATGGGGCGCGGGAGAAAACAGTGATGAAGGCAAGGCTTCGGGAGGAAGGACGGCCGACCCCGGCGGGATCGGCCAAAAAATTTACGGCAGCACCTTGGCCGACAGAATCACCACCGGCTTGGTCGGCACATTCTGGTAAGGGCCGACGTTGCCGGTCGGCACCTGAGCGATCTTGTCCACGACGTCCATGCCTTTCACCACTTTGCCAAACACGGCGTAGCCGAAGTCGCGCTGGCCGTGATCCAGGAAGGCGTTATCCGCCACGTTCAGGAAGAACTGGCTGGTGGCGCTGTCCTTGTCGGCGGTGCGCGCCATCGAGATGGTGCCGCGCAGGTTGCGCAGGCCGTTGTCGGCTTCGTTCTTGATCGGCGCCTTGGTGGATTTTTGCTGCATGTCAGCGGTGAAACCGCCGCCCTGGATCATGAAGCCCGGGATCACGCGGTGGAAAATGGTGTTGTTGTAGTACCCGCTGTTCACGTAATCGACGAAGTTCTGGGTGGAAACCGGTGCCTTCTGGCTGTCGAGCGCCAATTCGATATTCCCCGCCGAGGTCGTCAGCATGACATGGGTCTCACCGGCGGCGAGTGCGGCTGGTGCCACTGCGGACAGGGAACACAGCGCGACGAAGGTCACTAAAGTACGTTTGAACATTAACGGGTCCTTTCTCTGAGAGACAAACAACGGAAAAGCGCTTTGATTCTAAAGAGCTGTATCGGCAAGTGCCAGCCATTTACCTATATTTACCCAATTACGGGACATATCCTAGGCGGCCCTGAATTTTGCTGCGGAAAGTATGGGCGCAGAAGGCTTTTTTGCCAACCGCATCACGCATTTTTTGCCCCGTGCCGCCCTGGGGCGGTTTTTGCGATCTGCCTCCCAGTTTGCACACGCATTGTCGTTACTCTATATAAATGAGAGCGCTCTCATTATAAAAAGAACGGATATTGAAGCATCCCACGGCGGCATCGCCGCGCAACCCCTGGAGAAATGACGTGAGTGAATTGATGACTGAAGTCAGCCCCGAGTTTGAAAGCACCATCATGGAACTGCTGGTGTTCTCCGGCAGCGCGCGCAGCAATGCGTTGATGGCGTTGCGACAAGCGCGCGCCGGCGACTTCGCCGCCGCGGCCAAACACATGGCCGAATCCAAAGAGTGGGTGAAGAAAGCGCACCTGATCCAGACCGAGCTGATCGGCCTGGACGAAGGCTGCGGCAAGCTGGCGATCAATCTGATCACCGTGCATGCGCAGGATCATCTGATGAACGCCATGGTGATCCAGGATCTGGCCGACGACATGATCGAGCTCTATCGCCGTCAGTCGCTGACGGAGGGCCGCCCATGAGCACGCTCAAAATCGCCGTGATCGGCGGCGGCAGCAGCTACACTCCCGAGCTGGTCGATGGGCTGATCCAGCGCATCGAGGAGCTGCCGGTCACCGAACTGGCGCTGGTGGACGTCGAGCCAGGCCGCCAAAAAGTGGAAACCATCGCCTCCCTGACGCGCCGCATGCTGGCGCGCCATGGGCTGGAACAGGTGAAGGTCAGCGTGCACTTCACGCTGGACGAAGCGATTCGCGGCGCCGCTTTCGTGCTGACCCAGTTCCGCGTCGGGCAACTGCCGGCGCGCGCCGCCGACGAACGGCTGGGCCTCAAATACCAGCTGCTCGGCCAGGAGACCACCGGCGTCGGCGGCTTCGCCAAGGCGCTGCGTACCATTCCGGTGATGTTGGATATCGCCCGTCGGGTGGAAAAGCTGGCGCCGGACGCCTGGATCATCAACTTCACCAACCCGGCCGGTATCGTCACCGAGGCGGTGTCTCGCTTTACCAAAGCGAAGATCATCGGCCTGTGCAACGTGCCGATCAGCATGCATCACATGATCGCCAACATGCTGCAGGCGCCTTACGCCGACGTGCAGCTGCGGTTCGCCGGCCTGAACCACATGGTCTGGGTGCATCAGGTCACGCAGCAGGGGCGCGACGTCACCGCCAAGGTGATCGACATGCTGTGCGACGGCGCGGCGCTTACCATGAACAACATCAAGGAAGAGCCCTGGCAGCCGGACTTCCTGCGCGCGCTCGGCGCGATCCCCTGCCCGTACCACCGCTATTTTTACCAGACCCGTGAGATGCTGGCGGAAGAGATGGCCGCCGCCGGCGAGCGCGGCACCCGCGCCGAGCAGGTGATGCAGGTGGAGAAAGAGCTGTTCGAGCTGTATGCCGATCCGCAGTTGAACAGTAAGCCGGAGCAGCTCAGCTTCCGCGGCGGTTCTTTCTATTCCGAAGTTGCGCTGGAGCTGATCCGTGCTATCCATAATAATCTCGGCACGCAATTAGTGGTCAACACCGCAAACCGCGGCGCAATCCATGGCCTGCCGGACGATGCTGTGATAGAAATCAACTGTATCGTCGATGCTCAGGGCGCGCATCCGCTGACTTTCGGCCCGCTGTCGGAACCGATGCAGGCGCTGACGCAGCAGGTGAAAGCCTACGAACGCCTGACCATCGAGGCCGCGGTGCACGGCGATCGCCGCAGCGGCTTGCTGGCGCTGACCGCCAACCCGCTGGTGGGCAACGCCAATCTGGCGCAGCCGTTGCTGGACGAGGTGTTGACGATAAACGCGCCGTATTTGCCGCAGTTCAGGTAAGCGCCTGCGCGCGGTATGACAGGGGTTCGGCGCGCCGAACCCATTTTTTTAGCCGTAATCAGGAGTTGGACGATGGTGACACTGGAAGATGTCGCGGCGCTAGCGGGCGTATCGCGCGCCACCGTATCGCGGGTAGTGAACGGCGACAGCAACGTCAAAGCGCCGACCCGCGAGAAGGTTGAACGCGCTGTCGCCCAGCTCGGTTACACCCCCAACCCGGCGGCCCGCGCGCTCGCCTCCAGCCACAGCAATACCCTCGGGCTGGTGACCACGTCGTATCGCGGCGGCTTCTTCGGCGCGCTGATGGACTTCGTGCAAACCGAGGCCGAATCCCACGGCAAGCAGCTGCTGGTGACCCAGGGCCGCAACAGCGCCGAAAACGAATGGCAGGCGGTGCAGCGGCTGTTCAGCCTGCGCTGCGACGGCGTGATCCTGCACGTGCGTTTTCTCAGCGACGATCGGCTGCGCCAGCTGGCGGCGGAGCAACGTCATTTCGTGTTGCTCGATCGGCTGGTGCCGGGGCTGGAAGATCGCTGCGTCACCTTCGATCATCCGCTCGCCAGCCGCATGGCGACCCAGCAACTGCTCGATGCCGGGCACCGGCGCATCGCCTGCATCAGCGGGCCGCGCGAGCGCCCGTCGAGCCGCCTGCGGTTGCAAGGGTTTGAAGAGGCGATGCAGGCGGCGAATTTCGAGCCGGTGGCCTGTCTGGAGGGCGTTTACGATCTGGAAAGCGGTTACCGCTGCGCCGATCGCCTGCTGCGGCAAGCCGCACGGCCCAGCGCCATCTACTGCTGCAACGAAGAGATGGCGATCGGCGCGCTGCTGGCGATCAACGAGCACCGCCTGCGGGTGCCGCAGGATATCTCCTTGATCTGTTACGACAGCGGCGAACGCGCGCCCTTCGTCCGCCCGGCGTTGAGCAGCGTACATTTTCCCATCAGCGAGATGGCCCAATACGCGGCGCGCAGGCTGATCGACCCCACCACCCCGGCGCACCCATTTGAGCCGACGATCGTCAACCGTGATTCCATTGTGACGGTACGCAAATAGATCACAATAATGCGTACCCTCCCTTCATAGGTTGCATCAAAAAATCGACAACCATCACAAAAAATCCCGTTGTCTGTGCTAGGATCCGCCCCCTGGTGGCCTGATCGGGACTTTTTTCTGCGTTTGCCAGGAAAAGCCAGCGGCCTTATGCCAGCGTTAAAACCTCTAACAGACATATTCAGGCCTATACAATGAATGACAGTAACCGCATACGGCTTACCTGGATCAGCTTCTTTTCGTACGCGCTGACCGGTGCTTTAGTGATCGTCACAGGGATGGTGATGGGAAACATTGCAGAGTACTTTAATCTGCCGGTTTCCAGCATGAGTAACACCTTTACTTTCCTCAACGCCGGTATTTTGATTTCGATCTTCCTCAATGCCTGGCTGATGGAAATCATCCCGCTGAAGCGTCAGCTGATCTTCGGCTTTGTCCTGATGGTGCTGGCGGTCGCAGGGCTGATGCTCGGCAAGAGCCTGACCATGTTCTCGCTGTGCATGTTTATCCTTGGCGTGGTTAGCGGTATCACCATGTCGATCGGCACCTTCCTGATCACCCACATGTATGCCGGCCGCCAGCGCGGTTCGCGCCTGTTGTTCACCGATTCCTTCTTCAGCATGGCCGGGATGATTTTCCCGATCGTCGCCGCGATGCTGCTGGCTCGCCATATCGGCTGGTACTGGGTTTACGCCTGCATCGGTCTGCTGTACGTGGCGATCTTCGTGCTGACCCTGTGCTCCGAATTCCCGGTGCTGGGCAAGAAAGGCGCCGATGCCGGTCAACCGGTCGAGAAAGAAAAATGGGGCATCGGCGTGCTGTTCCTGTCGATCGCCGCGCTGTGCTACATCCTCGGCCAGCTGGGCTTCATTCAGTGGGTGCCTGAGTACGCCACCAAGTCGTTCAACATGGACATCGGCCAGGCCGGTAAGCTGGTGAGCGACTTCTGGACCTCTTACATGGTCGGCATGTGGGTGTTCAGCTTCATCCTGCGCTTCTTCGATCTGCAGCGCATCGTTACCGTACTGGCCGCGCTGGCTACCGGCGCGATGTACCTGTTCGTCAGCACCGACAATCCGGAACACCTGGGCTACTACATCATGGCTCTGGGCTTCGTTTCCAGCGCCATCTACACCACGCTGATCACCCTCGGCTCGCTGCAGACCAAGGTCTCCTCGCCGAAGCTGGTCAACTTTATCCTGACCTGCGGCACCATCGGCACCATGCTGACCTTCGTGGTCACCGGCCCGATCGTGGCGAAAGGCGGCGCGCACGCGGCGCTGACCACCGCCAACGGCCTGTACCTGGCGGTATTCGTGATGTGTCTGCTGCTGGGCTTCGTGACCAAGCACCGCAGCCACGGTCACGTGACGCACTGATTTCTTCGCATCAAATACATCAAGGGCGCCCGCAAGGCGCCCTTTTTTTGCGCCTTAGCGCCGAAAATCTACCGTCTCATCCCGCTGCAAATGCAGCGTGGTTTCCGCCGGCCGCGTTTCGGCGATCACCGCCCCCTGGCGAATCGAATAACGCACCGGCGTCTGGCGGCGCACCGCGTCGAAACCGCTTTCCGCCGGCAGGATCACCAGGTTGGCGCTGTTGCCGGCCGCCAGGCCATAGTCGCTGAGGTTAAGGGTGCGCGCACTGTGGCTGGTGATCAGCTTCAGCCCGTCGTCGATTTGGCCATAGCCCATCAGCTGGCACACGTGCAGCCCCATATGCAGCACCTGCAGCATGTTGGCGGTGCCGAGCGGATACCAGGGATCGAACACGTCGTCGTGGCCAAAGCAGACGTTGATCTCCGCCTCCAGCATCTCCTTCACCCGCGTCACGCCGCGCCGTTTCGGATAGCTGTCGAAACGCCCCTGCAGGTGAATGTTCACCAGCGGATTGGCGACAAAGTTGATGCCGGACATTTTCAGCAGGCGGAACAGCCGCGAGGCGTAAGCGCCGTTGTAAGAGTGCATCGCCGTGGTGTGGCTGGCGGTGACTTTCGCCCCCATATCCAGCTTCAGCGCCAGCGCCGCCACGGTTTCGACGAAGCGCGATTGCTCGTCGTCTATCTCGTCGCAGTGCACGTCCACCAGCCGATCGTATTTTTGCGCCAGTGCGAACGCCTTATGCAGCGACTCCACGCCGTATTCGCGGGTGAATTCGAAGTGCGGAATGGCGCCCACCACGTCGGCCCCCAGCCGCAGCGCCTCTTCAAGCAGCGCTTCGCCGTTGGGATAAGAGAGGATCCCCTCCTGCGGGAAGGCGACGATCTGCAGCGTTACCCAGGATGCCACCTCCCGTTTCACCTCCAGCATAGCGCGCAGAGCGGTCAGCGTGGGATCGGAAACGTCGACGTGGGTGCGCACATACTGCACGCCGTTGGCGATCTGCCACTTGAGCGTTTGCCAGGCGCGCTGTTTGACGTCTTCATGGGTCAACAGCGCCTTGCGTTCGGCCCAGCGCTCAATGCCCTCGAACAGCGTGCCGGACTGGTTCCAGGCCGGCTGACCGGCGGTTTGCGTGGTATCCAGGTGAATATGCGGTTCGACGAACGCCGGCAGCGCCAGTCCGCCCTGCGCATCCAACACGTCGCTGCGCCACTCCAGCCCTTCCGGTTGCGGCACCAGATGCGCGATGCGCCCTTGCTCGATCGCCAGTTGCCACAACCCTTCATGCCCGCTTAAACGCAGGTTATCGATAAACTTCAATGGACGTTTCGCCACCCTTCACCTCTGCCGTTGCGCTGGTTTTCTTCATCATACTGGCAGCGGATCGCGCTGACAAAGTCACCGTTTCATGCCTACCCCCTGCGTTTACTCCCTGCGGGGTAATTTGCATGCAAACTGACTCGCTTCAGCTAAAGGTGAAGAAAATCCGCAACTTATCAAAAAACGTGAAAAATCATCTATATACCACGTTAGAGGTATATAAGAGTGTGATTGATTTGCATCAATAAATTGCCCCTCGGGAGAGATAAGGTAAGCCTAGGAAACCCGAATTTTGAGGCAATAATGAGCAGAGTCAAACTTGCCGTCGTCGGCAATGGCATGGTCGGCCACCGGTTCATCGAAGATCTGTTGGATAAAGCAGACAAAGACCAATTCGACATCACCGTATTTTGCGAAGAGCCGCGCATCGCTTACGATCGCGTGCACCTTTCCTCCTACTTCTCGCACCACACCGCCGAAGAGCTGTCGCTGGTGCGCGAAGGCTTTTACGAAAAACACGGCGTGAAGGTGCTGATCGGCGAGCGCGCTATCACCATCAATCGCGACGAGAAGGTCATCCACTCCAACACCGGCCGCACCGTTTATTACGACAAGCTGATCATGGCCACCGGCTCTTACCCGTGGATCCCGCCGATTAAAGGCTCGGATAGCCAGGACTGCTTCGTTTACCGCACCATCGAAGACCTGAACGCCATCGAAGCCTGCGCGCGCCGCAGCAAGCGCGGCGCGGTAGTCGGCGGCGGGCTGCTGGGGCTGGAAGCCGCCGGCGCGCTGAAAAGCCTGGGGGTGGAAACGCACGTGATCGAGTTCGCTCCGGTGCTGATGGCCGAACAGCTCGACCCGATGGGCGGTGACCAGCTGCGCCGCAAGATCGAGCGCATGGGCGTCAAGGTACACACCGGCAAAAACACCCAGGAGATCGTCAACGGCGGCGGCACGGCGCGCAAAACCCTGCATTTCGCCGACGGCAGCCTGCTGGAAGTGGATTTCATCGTGTTCTCCACCGGCATCCGCGCCCAGGACAAGCTGGCGCGCCAATGCGGGCTGGAGATTGGCCGCCGCGGCGGCATCGCCATCAACGACAGCTGCCAGACGTCTGATCCGAACGTGTACGCCATCGGGGAGTGCGCCGCCTGGCGCGATCGCACCTTCGGCCTGGTGGCGCCGGGTTACAAAATGGCGCAGGTGGCCGCCGATCACCTGCTGGGCCGCGAAAACGGCTTCCTGGGCGCCGACATGAGCGCCAAGCTGAAGCTGCTGGGCGTAGACGTCGGCGGCATCGGCGATGCCCACGGCCGCACCGAGGGCGCCCGCAGCTACGTCTATCTGGATGAAAGCAAAGAAGTCTACAAACGCCTCATCGTCAGCGCCGACAACAAAACCCTGCTCGGCGCGGTGCTGGTGGGCGACACCAGCGATTATGGCAACCTGCTGCAGCTGGCGCTGAACGGCATCGCGCTGCCGGAAAACCCGGACGGCCTGATCCTGCCGGCCCATGCAGGCAGCAAACCGGCCATCGGCGTGGATTCGCTGCCGGAAAGCGCGCAGATCTGCTCCTGCTTCGACGTCAGCAAAGGCGACATCATCCAGGCGGTCAACAAAGGCTGCCACACCGTGGCGGCGCTGAAGGCCGAAACCAAGGCCGGCACCGGCTGCGGCGGCTGCATCCCGCTGCTCACCCAGGTACTGAACGCCGAGCTGAGCAAGCAAGGCATCGAGGTCAACCATCACCTGTGCGAACACTTCGCCTATTCGCGCCAGGAGCTGTTCCACCTGATCCGCGTCGAAGGCATCAAGTCGTTCGAGGCGCTGCTGACCAAATACGGCAAAGGCTACGGTTGCGAAGTCTGTAAGCCAACCGTCGGCTCGTTGCTGGCTTCTTGCTGGAACGAGTACATCCTCAAGCCGCAGCATACGCCGCTGCAGGATACCAACGACAACTTCCTCGGCAATATCCAGAAAGACGGCACCTACTCGGTGATCCCGCGCTCCGCCGGCGGCGAAATCACCCCGGACGGCCTGCTGGCCATCGGCCAAATCGCCAAGGAGTACAACCTCTACACCAAAATGACCGGTTCGCAGCGCATCGGCATGTTCGGCGCGCAGAAAGACGACCTGCCGGCCATCTGGAGCAAGCTGCTCGCCGCCGGCTTTGAAACCGGCCACGCATACGCCAAGGCGCTGCGCATGGCGAAAACCTGCGTCGGCAGCACCTGGTGCCGCTATGGCGTCGGCGACAGCGTCGGCTTCGGCGTCACGCTGGAGCACCGTTACAAAGGCATCCGCACCCCGCACAAAATGAAGTTCGGCGTCTCGGGCTGCACCCGTGAATGCGCTGAAGCACAGGGTAAGGACGTCGGCATCATCGCCACCGAGAACGGCTGGAACCTGTATGTCTGCGGCAACGGCGGCATGAAACCGCGCCACGCCGATCTGCTGGCCGCCGATCTCGATCGCGAGACCCTGGTGCGTTACCTAGACCGCTTCATGATGTTCTATATCCGCACCGCCGATAAGCTGCAGCGCACCTCGGTGTGGCTGGAGAGCCTGGAAGGCGGCATCGATTACCTGCGCAAGGTGATCGTCGACGACAAGCTCGGCATCAACGCGCAGTTGGAAGCCGAGATCGCCCGCCTGCGCGACGCGGTGGTCTGCGAATGGAAAGAGACCGTCGAGCACCCGGAAACGCAGCTGCGCTTCGCCCACTTCATCAACAGCCCGCTGCGCGATCCGAACGTGCAGGTGGTGGCCGAACGCGACCAGCACCGCCCGGCGCGCCCGGACGAGCGCATTCCCGTCACCCTGATCGATACCGAGGAGAGTCACGCATGAGCCAGTGGATTACCGTTTGTCCCGTCACCGACATTCTGCCCGGCACCGGCGTGTGCGCCCTGATCGGCGATCGGCAGGTGGCGGTGTTCCGCCCCTATGCCGACGAACAGGTGTTCGCCATCAGCAATATCGACCCGTTCGCCCAGGCCAGCGTGCTGTCGCGCGGCCTCATCGCCGAGCATCAGGGCGAATTGTGGGTCGCCAGCCCGCTGAAGAAACAGCGTTTCCGCCTGTACGACGGTCACTGTCTGGAAGATGACAGTCGTTCCGTCGCCAGCTTCACCAGCCGGGTGGTCGACGGCATCGTGCAAGTCGCGGCATAACCTTTCGGGAGGCAACATGTTTACCGATACGATCAACAAATGCGCCGCCAACGCGGCGCGCATCGTCCGCCTGGCGAAGGAGAGCCCGCTCGGCTTTTGGATCAGTTCGGCGATGGCGGGCGCCTACGTCGGCCTCGGCATCATCCTGATCTTCACCCTCGGCAACCTGGTCGACCCAAGCATACGGCCGCTGGTGATGGGCGCCACCTTCGGCATCGCGCTGACGCTGGTGATCATCGCCGGTTCCGAGCTGTTCACCGGCCATACGATGTTCCTGACGCTCGGCGTCAAAGCCGGCACCATCCGCCAGAGCCAGATGTGGGCGGTGCTGCCGCAAACCTGGCTCGGCAACCTGCTCGGCTCGGTGCTGGTGGCGCTGATGTATTACTACGGCGGCGGCAGCCTGCTGCCGGTGGATACCAGCCTGGTGCACAGCGCCGCGCTGGCGAAAACCACCGCGCCGGCCGAAGTGCTGTTCTTCAAGGGCGTGCTATGCAACTGGCTGGTTTGTCTGGCTATTTGGATGGCGATCCGCGTTGAAGGCGCCGCCAGGTTCATCGCCATTTGGTGGTGCCTGCTGGCCTTTATCGCCTCGGGTTACGAACACTCCGTCGCCAACATGACGCTGTTCGCCCTCTCCTGGTTCGGCAACCACAGCGAGGCCTACACCCTCGCCGGCATCCGCCACAACCTGCTGTGGGTGACGCTGGGCAACATCCTGTCCGGCTCGGTGCTGATGGGCCTGGGGTATTGGTACGCCACGCCGCGCGCCGAACGCCCGCAGGCGGCGAAAGCCGCCGCACGTCAGACCGCCTGAGTTTTCGGGGGCGCCTTTCGCCCCCACCCTGATGACCCCGAGGAGTGCCGATGGATTACCTGCCGATTTTCTGCCAACTGCAACACAAAGCCTGCCTGCTGGTCGGCGGCGGCGAAATCGCCGAACGCAAAGCGCGCCTGCTGCTGGACGCCGGCGCGGCGCTGACCGTCAACGCCCTGGACTTCACCCCGCAGTTCCGCCAATGGGCGGAAGAAGGCCTGGTGACGCTGGCCGAGGGCGAATTCAGCCCGAGCCTGTTGGCGGAAAAATGGCTGGTGATCGCCGCCACTGACCGGCTGGAGGTCAACGCGCGGGTGTACCAATGCGCCAACCAGCAGCGGGTATTCTGCAACGTGGTCGACGACCCGAAACGCGCCAGCTTTATCATGCCGTCGATTATCGACCGTTCGCCGATCATGGTGGCGGTGTCCTCCGGCGGCAAAGCGCCGGTGTTGGCGCGGCTGCTGCGCGAGAAGCTGGAAGCGATGCTGCCGCAGCACCTCGGCAAGCTGGCCCAGCTGGGCGGCTCGCTGCGGCAGCGGGTAAAACAACGCTTCAGCGGCCTCGGCGCACGCCGTCGCTTCTGGGAACGGTTGTTCGCTCACGATCGGCTGGCGCAATCGCTGGCCAACGGCGACGCCGCGCTGGCCGAACGCCAGCTCGAACAGCTGTTCAGCGAACAGCCGGCAGATCGCGGTGAAGTGGTGCTGGTGGGCGCCGGGCCGGGCGATGCCGGTTTGCTGACGCTGAAAGGGCTGCAACAGATCCAGCAGGCCGACGTGGTGGTTTACGACCGGCTGGTCTCCGAAGAGATCATGGCGCTGGCGCGCCGCGACGCCGAGCGCATCTTCGTCGGCAAACGCGCCGGGCACCACTGCGTGCCGCAGGAACAGATCAACCAAATTCTGCTGCAGCAGGCGCTGCAAGGCAAACGCGTGGTACGGCTGAAGGGCGGCGATCCCTTTATCTTCGGCCGCGGCGGCGAAGAGCTGGAGACGCTGGCGGACGCCAACGTGCCGTTCTCGGTGGTGCCGGGCATTACCGCCGCCTCCGGCTGTTCCGCCTACAGCGGCATCCCGCTCACCCACCGCGACCATGCGCAGAGCGTCCGCCTGGTGACCGGCCACGCCAAGGCCGACGGTGGATTGGACTGGGCGACGCTGGCCGCCGGGCAACAGACGCTGGTGTTCTATATGGGGCTGTCGCAAGCGGCGGAAATCCAGCGCCGGCTGATCGCGAACGGACTGCCGGCCGCCACGCCGGTGGCGCTGGTGGAAAACGGCACCTCTTGCCGCCAGCGGGTGATCGAAGGCGAGCTCCACCAACTGGGCGCCTTGTCCCTGCAGGCCGCCAGCCCCAGCCTGATCATCGTCGGCAGCGTGGTCAGCCTGCGCAGCAAGCTCAATTGGTTCGCCAGCGAGGAATCGCCCGCCAGCCTGGCGCAAATGGCGTAATACCGACGTAAAAAAAGCGGCCTTAGGCCGCTTTTTTTATTTGCGCCGGCGTTACGCCTGCGGCGGTACGAAACCGACGGCCTGGTAGACCTTCGCCAGGGTTTCCTGCGCGCGTGCACGGGCCTTGGCGGCGCCGTCGCGCATCACCTGCTGCAGATAGGCTTCGTCGTTGCGGAAGCGGTGGTAGCGCTCCTGCAGCTCAGCCAGCATGCCGGAGACGGCTTCCGCCACCGCGCCTTTCAGGTGGCCGTACATCTGGCCTTCAAACTCGGCTTCCAACTGCGCAATGCTCTTGCCGGTCACGCCGGCGAGGATATCCAGCAGGTTGGAGACGCCCGCCTTGTTGACCACGTCGTAACGCACGACAGGCGGCTCTTCCGAGTCGGTCATTGCGCGTTTGATCTTCTTGGTCACCGCTTTCGGATCTTCCAGCAGGCCGATCACGTTGTTGCGGTTGTCGTCCGACTTGGACATCTTCTTGGTCGGCTCCTGCAGCGACATCACACGCGCGCCGGATTTAGGAATAAACGGCTCCGGCACTTTGAACACGTCGCCGTACAGCGCGTTGAAACGCTGGCCCACGTCGCGGCTCAGCTCCAGGTGCTGTTTCTGATCTTCGCCCACCGGCACCTGATTGGTTTGATACAGCAGGATGTCCGCCGCCATCAGCACCGGATAGCTGAACAGCCCGGCGTTGATGTTCTCCGCGTAGCGTGCGGATTTGTCCTTGAACTGCGTCATGCGGCTCAGTTCGCCGAAATAGGTGTAACAGTTCAGCACCCAGCTCAGCTGCGTGTGCTCAGGCACGTGCGACTGCACGAAGATGGTGCTTTTTTCCGGATCGATGCCGCAGGCCAGATACAGCGCCAGCGTATCCAGCGTGGCCTTGCGCAGCTTCTCGGCGTCCTGGCGCACGGTGATGGCATGCAGATCGACGATGCAGTAGATGCAGTCGTAGTCGTCCTGCATCTGCACCCACTGACGCAGCGCACCCATGTAGTTGCCGATGGTCAGTTCGCCGGACGGCTGCGCGCCGCTAAATACGATGGGCTTACTCATGTTTAAATTTCCTGATTCTCTAAAGATGACAGCCCAAGAGCGGGCAACAAATCGGCGAAGCGCTCCAACACCCGATCGGGGTGGCTCAGGGCGATCGATTCGCCGTAGTTATAACCGTAGGTAAAGCCGACGCTCGGGCAACCGGCGCCCTGCGCGGCTTGAATATCGTTGCGTGAGTCGCCGACGAACAGCAGTTCATGCGCGCGCAGGCCAAGCTTGCCGAGCACCAGGTACAACGGCGCCGGGTGCGGTTTCTTTTCCGTCACGTCGTCGCCACCGATCACCAGCGAGAAATAGTCGCCAATGCCCAACGATGCCAGCAGCGGCGCCACGAACGGCGTCGGCTTGTTGGTCACCAGCGCCATCGGGTAACCGTGCGCGGCCAGGCGGGCCAGCGTCTCTTGCACCTGTGGGAACAGACGGCTGCCGCTGTCGACGGTCTGCGCGTAGAAATGGTCGAAGCGTTCACGCAGCCGGCTGCACTGCTCCGGCGTGCCTTCCGTCTCCGCCCAACGCAGCGCGCGCTGCACCAGCACGTCGGCACCGTTGCCGATCCAGGTGCCAACCCGCTCCTCACCCGCTTGCGGCAGGCCCGTCTCTTCCAGCGCCATATCGATGGCGGCCGCCAGACCCGGCGCGCTGTCGACCAGCGTGCCGTCCAGATCGAAGGCCAATGCGCGGATCGCGCCAAAATCAGCCATGGGTAACCTTCGCCAGCTCGCTGCGCATTTCGTCAATCACCTTGCGGTAGTCCGGCTGGCCAAAGATGGCGGAACCGGCGACGAACATATCGGCGCCTGCGGCGGCGATTTCGGCGATGTTATCCACTTTCACCCCGCCGTCGACTTCCAGGCGGATATCGCGGCCGCTGTCGTCGATCAGTTTGCGCACCTGGCGCAGCTTGTCCAGAGTGCCGTGGATAAACGACTGGCCGCCGAAGCCCGGGTTGACCGACATCAGCAGGATCACGTCAATTTTATCCATCACGTAATCGAGGTAGCTTAGCGGCGTCGCCGGGTTGAACACCAGGCCGGCCTTACAACCGTGCTCTTTGATCAGCTGAATGGTGCGATCGACATGTTCGGAAGCTTCGGGGTGGAAAGAGATATAAGACGCGCCGGCCTTGGCGAAATCTGGCACGATGCGATCTACCGGCTTGACCATCAGATGCACGTCAATCGGCGCGGTAATGCCGTAGTTGCGCAGCGCTTCGCACACCATCGGACCGATGGTCAGATTGGGCACATAGTGGTTGTCCATGACGTCGAAGTGCACCACGTCGCCGCCTGCGGCCAGCACGTTAGCGGTATCTTCACCTAACCGGGCAAAATCTGCCGACAGAATGGACGGGGCAATCAAAAACTTTTTCATCCGCTTCTCCAAACGTAGGGTCGAGTTGTTATGCGCCGGGGTGCCCCCGGCTTAGCGATACAGCGCCAAAAGCTCGTTCACTTTGCTGCGGCCGAGAATATTGCGGCTGATCGTGCGGCGCGCTTTCACCACATACAGCGCAGCATGCTGGTACCAGTCGCGCGTCAGCTCGGTATCGTGATTGGAGATCAATACCGGTACCTGGCTCTCTACCGAGAGCTGGTGCGCCAGATGCGCCAAACTCTGCTGATCGGCGATGCTGAAGCTGTTGGTGTGGTAAGCGGTGAAATTCGCCGTCGCCGACAGCGGCGCGTAAGGCGGATCGCAATACACCACGGCACCGGCCACGGCCTTCGCCATGGTATCGCGGTAATGCTCGCAGACAAAAGTGGCATTGCGCGATTTTTCGGCAAACCAGTAGAGCTCTTCTTCCGGGAAGTACGGTTTCTTGTACCGGCCGAACGGCACGTTAAACTCGCCGCGCAGGTTATAGCGGCACAGGCCGTTATAGCAGTGACGGTTCAGGTACAGGAACAGCAGCGCCCGGCGGTAAGGCTCGGTGCTAGTATTGAACTCTTCTCGCAGCAGGTAAAACTGATCCGAGTTATTGAATTCATCGGCGAAAAGCGTGCGGGCATCGCGCACGAAGTCATCCGTGCGCAGCTTAACGATGTTATACAGGTTGATAAGATCGCTATTGATGTCGGCGAGAATGTAGGCGTCGTAATCCGTATTCAGAAAGACGGATCCCGCACCCACGAAGGGCTCGATTAAGCAGTCTCCCGCCGGCAGATGGCGACGAATCTCATCTACCAGCGGGTATTTTCCACCAGCCCATTTTAAAAAAGCGCGGTTTTTCTTCATGCCGTCAATTAGCTACTTATACAATTCAGAGCGGCGGATTGTACTCTGTTTCAGACAGCACATCAGCGCACAAATTTAAATGATTTATTTTTTAAGATCTTGCTGCACTTGGTGTACAGGTCGGACCCACGGTTTTTTCGCCTGCACATCCGCCGGCAACGAAGCAATGGCGCGCTTCGCTTCTGCGGAAGAAGCATAGTTGCCGCTCACCAGCACGTACCACGGCTTGCCGTCACGCTTGGTGGCGTACACCAGGTAATTCTGCAGCTTCTGCTGTTTGGCGTAGGCGTTCAGCGTATCGGAACGCGAAGCGCTGCTCAGCTGCAAGGTATAGTGGCTGCCCGGCGCAGACTGCACAGAGCTGCCGCTGCTGGCGACCGCTCCCGCTTTCGCGGTGGAAGACGGCTTGGCCGGCGGCGTATACACCGTGGTCGGTGATTTATGCTGCGTTGCGGTCGGTTTGGCGGCGGCAGTTTTCGCCGGCGTTTTATGCTGTTGCGGCGCGGTTCCCTGCACAGGACGCGTCGCTTCGCGCGCTGCGGCACCGCTCATCACCGTCGCCGGTGCGGTCGGCAACGTCGACGCTGCGCCGGTCATGCCTTGGGTCGCCGCATCCACCTGCCCCTGTTGCTGCGACAACGCATCCGCCATGTTGCCCGGCAAATCGACGCGCTGCTGCGCACCGCCCTGCTGAGGCTGCGTTTGCGCTTCGGTCGGCGTGCCGGAGATCGGCGGAACGCTGACGTTCTGCGGTTGCTGCGGCTGAGTCGCGCTCACGCCGTTGTTATCGTGGGTATCCGTGGTACCGCCCGGCACGCCGTTGTTGGCGGTAGTCAGTGACGAAGAACCGGACAGGTTGATATCGCGGGCTCCGCCGTTTTGCGCGCCGTTCTCCTGAGCCGCTTCATGTTTGGTCGGCGCCTTCAGGGCGGAACCGATGCCGATAATCAGCAGCAGCAGCACCAAAATGCCGATGCCAATCATCAAATGTTGGCGTGAAACGGCGAAGCGCGGCGCGGCGGCCGGCTTGCGCGAGCGCGTAGGGCGACGATCGCTGCTATCAGGTCTGAGATCGTCTTCCGGTTTAAACTCGTCCATCTGAAACCCTCCAACTAGAGGCAAAAGCCCACCACCGTAGACCTACCGTGGCACGGGCAGATTAACCCGATGATGGCAAAGCGACACCCGTCGTGCTCTGCTCACTGTATTAATATAGATGCAAATGGCGGCTAAGCCACTGTTACTTAGTCCGATTTAATTACGCGTCTGCTCAGGCAGGCAGGCGGCGATCGACGCCAACACCAGCTCATGCCCTACGCCTCCGCGCACTTCCGCCGCACCGATCGCGGTCGGCAGCACCAGGCGCAGTTCACCCGCCAGCACTTTCTTGTCGCGCAGCATGTGCGGCAGATAGGATTCCGGCGTCATTTCCTGCGGCCCGCAGACCGGCAAGCCGGCGCGCAGCAGCAGCGTTTTGATGCGTTCGATATCTTCAACGGAGAACTGGCCGAGACGGTGCGCGGTTTCCGCCGCCATCACCATGCCCGCAGCCACCGCTTCGCCGTGCAGCCATACGCCGTAGCCCATTTCGGCTTCGATGGCGTGGCCGTAAGTATGGCCCAGATTCAGCAAGGCGCGCAGGCCGCTTTCGCGTTCGTCGGCGGCCACCACCTCGGCCTTGAGCTCACAGCAGCGGCGGATACAGTAGGCTAACGCCTGCATATCCAGCGCCATCAGCGCATCGATGTTGTTTTCCAACCAGACGAAGAACTCGCGATCGAGGATGATCCCGTATTTGATGACTTCTGCCAGGCCGGAAGAGAGTTCACGCGCCGGCAAGGTTTTCAGGCAATCCAGATCAACCACCACCGAAGCGGGTTGATAGAAAGCGCCAATCATGTTTTTGCCGAGCGGGTGGTTGACGGCGGTCTTGCCGCCCACGGAAGAGTCCACCTGCGACAACAGCGTGGTGGGAACCTGAATAAAGCGCACGCCGCGTTGGTAGCACGCGGCGGCAAAGCCGGTCAGATCGCCGACAACGCCGCCGCCGAGGGCGATCAGCGTGGTATCACGCCCGTGCGGTTTTTCCAGCAGCGCCGAAAACACCTGCTCCAACACCGCCAGAGATTTGTACTGCTCACCATCGGGAAGGATCACCTGATCCACCACGACGCCGCCCTGCTCCAACACCTGCCGGACACGCTCAAGATAAAGCGGCGCCAGGGTCTGGTTGGTGACCAACATCGCTTGCTCACCCGCCTTCAACGGCATAAAAGAAGCCGGATCGTTAAACAATCCGGCGGCGATGGTAATCGGGTAGCTGCGCTCCCCAAGCGTTACAGTAATTCTCTCCATGTCGCGCTCAGTTCTCTGTATGGTGCGGCGGTGGTTGATCCCCGCTGCGGCGGGGAACACAAATCAGTTTTCCGCATTGGCCGACGGCGAACGCGGAAAGCGGCAATCAGTTGCTTTCCAGCATGTTGATGATCTGGTTGGCAACCACTTTAGCGCTCTGATCGTCGGTGCGGATGGTGACATCGGCAATCTCTTCATACAACGGATTGCGCTCTTTCGCCAAGGCTTCCAGCACTTCACGCGGCGGAGAATCGACCTGCAGCAGCGGGCGTTTTTTATCACGCTGGGTACGAGCAAGCTGCTTCTCGATCGTGGTTTCCAGATAGACCACCACACCGCGCGCGGACAGACGGTTGCGCGTTTCGCGCGACTTCACCGAACCGCCGCCGGTCGCCAACACAATCCCTTGTTTTTCCGTCAGTTCATTAATGACTTTTTCTTCACGATCGCGGAAACCTTCTTCCCCTTCCACGTCGAATACCCAGCCCACGTCAGCTCCGGTACGTCGCTCAATTTCTTGATCGGAGTCGAAGAACTCCATATTGAGTTGCTGAGCTAACTGACGGCCAATAGTGCTTTTGCCGGCACCCATAGGCCCAACCAGAAAGATATTGCGTTTCTCTGCCATGTTTTTCGGTATTACTAAGACAATTCGTTAATGTTAACCCGCCCCGCCAATCAAATCAGCGGCGGGACCTAAACTGAAACCTCATGAGCGATAGTGCGAGATCAGACGAAAAATTATCTCAACACTCTTGGTAGTTTGGCAACCGAATAAATCGCAATCCACGCCGCGGGAGGGAAACCATATGTTTTTAACGGCGTCTTGACGCTAACAAAAAACCTCGGTGCTCAATTCGGTAACCCTTGTAAGCTAAATCGGCCGCAGCGTCAAACGCAGATCCCCCCAAGGAGATAAAAAAGTGTATCTGCTCATCAACTTTAGGAGATTTGCCGCCCGGGCGACAGGCCGCCGCTTATCCCTTAATCAGAGTCGGCGTAATGAAGATCACCAGCTCGCGTTTTTTCTGTTGTGCGCCGCTTTGTCGGAACAAGCCTCCCAATAACGGCACATCCCCCAACCCCGGCACCTTGTCCGCCGTCTTGCCGCTATGCCGTTGAAAAATACCGCCGAGCACCAGGGTTTCACCGTTTTTCACCGTGATCTGCGTCTTAATCTCCTGTTTATCGATGGTCAGTGCCTCACCCGTCCCGCGGCTGATAGCGCGCCCCGGCATATTTTGGCTGATGTGCAGCGTCAGCGTGATGCGCCCGTCCGGCAACACTTTCGGTGTCACCTCCATGCCCAGCACCGCCTCTTTGAACTCGATGGCAGTCGCACCGCTGGCGCCGCTTGACACTTCGTAAGGGATCTCGGTTCCCTGCTTGATACTGGCGGTTTGCAGGTGCGCCGTCAGCAGGCGTGGACTGGCGATGATCTCCACCTGATTCTCCTGCTCCAGCGCCGTCAGCTCCAGGCTCAGCAAACGCCCGCTGATGCGCGCCAGATGGAAACCGGCGTTCACCGCGCTGCGCTCCAGCGGCAGGTTGACACCGACATTGCCCGGCCGCAACGGCCGCGCCGGCCTGTCGTCGGGCGCCAACCCCCAACGCACGCCAAGCTCACGCAGGCTTTCGCGGTTGATGGTCACGATATGCGCCGCCAGTTGCACCTGCGCCAGCGGCGCGTCCATTTCCGTTACCCGCTTTTTCAACTGCGTCAGGATTGGCGCGGTGTCGCGCAGCAGCAGCGTATTGGTGCGTTTATCCGCCAACACGCTGCCACGCTCGCTCAGCAACGCGCCACGTTGGGCGTTGAGGCTTTCGGCAATTTCCGCCGCATCGCCGTTCTGTAACGTCAAGGTCAGGCTGTGCAGCGGTTGCCGCTGCGCCAACGCCTCTCGCTGCTGCCTTTTTTCCTGTGCGTCCGGCTCCGGCGAGATCAGTATCACGTTGCCTTCCCGCGTCATCGCCAGTTTGCCCATGCGCAGGGTCAACGCCAGCGCCTGCGGCCAGGGCACATTCTCCAGCCGCAGCGTCAGGTTGCCGCTCACGCCGGGCGCGGCGATCAGGTTCATCTGCCGATAATCCGCCAACGCCTGCAGGATGACCGTGACCGGCGCATCCTGAAATTCCAGGGAAACCCGCTGTTTATCCTGCGCCTGCGCGGTGCCGAGCGCCAGGCACCACAGCGCCAAGCCCAATCCAGCACATCCTTTCATGGTTTGCCATCCTTGTTGTCCATCATGAGCGAGACGTCGCCCTGGCTCGCCGGGCAATCTGGTTCGGCCGTCAGCGCCGTTAACGTCAGGCTACGCGCCTGCACCTGCGTCACCTGCCAGCGCTCGGCCAGCACCCGTTGCTGCGGCCGCAGGCGCAACCATTGCCCCGCCGGCGTCACCACCCAGCCATAGCGCAGCGTCGGTTGCCCGATGACGCCTTTCAGTCGCCAGCCCGCCGGCGACGCCTCCGTTTGGGCACAAGCAGGCATCGGCAGCGGCGCAAACGGGTCGCGCGGCTCAGCGCACAATGCCCATGGCCATAGCAACCACCACCAACGGCCGGGCCTTTTACTCATTGGGTTGATCCTCGGTGGCATCCTGCAAAACCAACCGCGCCGTCATGCCAAGGGACGGCGTCTCCACGCTCAGCTGCTCAAGGCGTAAATCGGTGGGCAGCGTCTCCAGCAGCGCCAGCAAACCGGCGTAGTCAATGCGCAAGCTCAGCGTTTGCCGCGGCGGTTTTTCCTGCCGCTGCCAGCGCAACAACGCGCCTCCCGCCCGTTGCAGCACGCTCGCCAGATCGCCGGTGGTGGACGGAGGTAGCGCCGCCGCCGGGATAGCGGTTTCCGGCACCTCGTCCAGTTGGCGTTGCACCATGGCGATCTGTTGCAACAGACGCTGTTGCCGCTCCGCCGCGCTTTCCCGCTGACGCCATTCGTCTTGCAGCATCCAGCCGCCGCCCAACAGCGCCAACGTGCCGATACCCAACCCTTGCGACAGCAGTAATAGCCAGCCCGGCAAGCTCAGCCAGAGGCGCAGCCCGGAGGACAAACGGTTATCCATCACGCCCCCACTGCGCCGCCAGATGAAAGGTGTACAGGCCGTCGTCGCGTTGCGCCACCTCAGCCAAACGCAACCGCGGCAACGCAGGCATCCCCGCCAGCCGCCGTTCGAACTGCGTGATGGCCGCAGGAGAGCGGCTCAATCCACGCAGCCGCAGGCCGTTCACCTCATCACTCTCCATCGCCGTGAGCCACAGCGGTGGAGGAATGCTGGAGGACAATTGCTGCAGCAGCTGAAAATAACGCCGGTTATGTTGGGCGTTGCTCGCCTGCCGTTCGGCGCGGGCGCGCTGCAGCGCCCGCTGTGCCCGCTCTTGCTGTTGCTGACGGGCGAGCAACGTCAGTGCCGCCAGCTCTTCACCCAGCATCGCCAGCCGCGCCTGCCGCTGCGCCTGTTGGTGACGCAACTGGCCGGCGACCAGGAACAGCGCCAGCAGCAGTGCCGTTAGCTGCAACAGCAGCACGCCCAACCAGAAATAGCCGCGTCGCCGCTCGCGGCGTTGTCGCCAGGGCAGAAAGTTGACCTGATACATCAGCGCTCCTCCTCGCGCAGCGCCAGGCCACCGGCCAACGCGAACGCCGAAGGATGCGCAGGCAACGGCGGACGCAGCTGCGTGAAGGCGCTGAGCGGCGACCAGGCAAGGCAACCGGCGGGCAAGGCACCTGCCAGCACGCTGCCGGCATAGACCGGCCGATCGTCGCCCGCCGGCATCTGGGCTTGCAGCACCCGCAGCGCCTGCGCGTCATCGTCGCCCGGCGCCAGACCAAAGGCGAACGCGCCGTCGGCCGGCGCCACCCACAGCCATTCTCGTTCGAGACGGTGCATCAGCCCCGCAGCGGGCGGCACGCCTGCCGCCGTCGCCATCATCCGCAGCGCGCAGGGTGTGATATCGACCGCTTGCGGATGCAGGCCAGCCTGACGCAGACAATGCAGCCACTGCTGCAGCTCCTGCCGCCGCGCGGCGGTCAGCAACAGCGCCGCCTCATCCGCCGGCGCGGTGCGATAGTCGAGCGCCAGCGTCTGGCCGTCGAGCGGAAACTGCTTCACACCGTGGCCGCCGATATAGTCGCTGCGTTCCGGCTCGCGCAGCCGCGCGTCCGGCTGCGCCATGCGTTGCTGCAACACGCGCTGCGCCGGCAGGGCAATGCGTAAGGAAATATGTCGCGGCAGTTGGACGCGCCATTGCCGCAGCGCCCGGATAAGAAATTCGGAAGGTTCCAGACAGCCATCGCGTAAAACCGCCTGCGGCAGCGCCTGCTGCCACCAGTGGCGCAACTGCCAGCCGTTGCGGCGCCGTTGGGCCGCCACCGCCCGCACGCAGTCGATTTGTATATCCAGCCCCACCTGCCATGCTTGAGGGAACATGTTTCGCAAGCCTCCATAACATCAGATGATAAAAGAACATATCCATGTCGCAGGCTTGCCTTTATACTACCGCGCGGTTGTTTATAAACTGCCCAAATGACTTAGAAATGGGAAATCTCAGGTGAAGTTCGTAAAGTATTTACTAATCCTTGCAGTATGTTGCATCGTGCTGGGAGCAGCCTCGATTTTCGGCTTGTACAAATATGTCGAGCCGCAGCTGCCCGACGTCGCAACGCTGAAAGATGTGCGGCTGCAGATACCGATGCAGGTCTACAGCGCCGATGGCGAACTGATCGCCCAATATGGCGAGAAACGCCGCATTCCGCTGAAACTGGATCAAATTCCGCCGGTGATGGTGCACGCATTCATCGCCACCGAAGACAGCCGCTTCTATGATCACCATGGCGTCGATCCGGTCGGCATCTTCCGCGCCGCCTCCATCGCGTTGGTCTCCGGCCACGCTTCGCAGGGGGCCAGTACCATTACCCAACAGCTGGCGCGTAACTTCTTCTTAAGCCCGGAACGCACCCTGATGCGTAAAATCAAGGAAGCCTTCCTGGCGGTGCGCATCGAGCAGATGCTCACCAAGGATGAAATCCTTGAGCTGTATCTGAACAAGATCTATCTGGGTTACCGCGCCTACGGCGTGGGCGCCGCCGCGCAGGTCTATTTCGGCAAAGACGTCAGCCAGCTGACCCTGAGCGAAATGGCGACCATCGCCGGCCTGCCGAAAGCGCCATCCACCTTCAACCCGCTCTATTCGCACGATCGCGCCGTTGCCCGTCGCAACGTGGTGCTGTCGCGCATGCTGGACGAACACTACATCACGCAGGCGCAGTACGATCAGGCGCGCTCCGAAGACCTGGTCGCCAACTACCATGCACCGGAAATCAGCTTCTCCGCCCCGTATCTCTCCGAGATGGTGCGTCAGGAGATGATCAAGCGCTACGGTGAAAACGCCTATACCGACGGTTATAAGGTTTACACCACCGTGACCAAACGGCTGCAGCTGGCGGCGCAGGAATCGGTGCGCAATAACGTGTTGGCCTATGACATGCGCCACGGCTATCGCGGCCCGTCAAACGTGCTGTGGAAAGTCGGCGAAGCGGCCTGGGATCGCAAACAGATTGTCGACTCGCTGAAAAACCTGCCGAACTACGGCCCGCTGGCGCCGGCGGTGATCACCGCCGCCAACCCGCAGGAAGCGACGGCGATGCTGGCCGACGGCAGCAGCATTGCCCTGCCGATGGCGACCATGCGCTGGGCACGCCCATACCGTTCGGACACTCAGCAAGGCCCAACGCCGAAACGCGTCACCGACGTAGTGCAGGCCGGCCAGCAAGTGTGGGTGCGTAAAGTGAACGAAGCCTGGTGGCTGTCGCAGGTGCCGGACGTCAACTCGGCGCTGGTCTCTATCAACCCGAACGACGGCGCGGTGAAAGCGCTGGTTGGCGGCTTCGATTTCAACCAGAGCAAGTTCAACCGCGTCACGCAGGCCCTGCGTCAGGTGGGCTCGAACATCAAACCGTTCCTGTACACCGCCGCGATGGATAAAGGCCTGACGCTGGCCACCATTCTGAATGACTTGCCGATTACCCGTTGGGATGCCGGCGCCGGCACCGACTGGCGGCCGAAGAACTCGCCGCCGACCTACGACGGCCCGATTCGCCTGCGACAGGGGCTGGGGCAATCGAAGAACGTGGTGATGGTGCGCGCGATGCGCGCGATGGGCGTCGATTACGCGGCGGAATATCTGCAGCGCTTCGGCTTCCCGGCGCAGAATATCGTGCATACCGAATCGCTGGCGCTGGGCTCCGCCTCCTTCACCCCGATGCAGCTGGTGCGCGGCTACGCGGTGCTGGCGAACGGCGGTTACCTGGTCGATCCGTACTTCATCACCAAAATTGAAGACGATAACGGCAATACGGTGTTCGAAGCCAAACCGAAAGTGGTGTGCGGCAGCTGTAACCTGCCGGTGATCTACGGCGATACCCACCGTTCGGCGGTGCTGTCCGACGACAACATCGAAAATGTCGCCACCTCGCAGGAAGGCAACAACAGCACGGTGCCGATGCCTCAGCTGGAGCAAGTCACCCCGGCTCAGGTACAGCAGGACGGCGACCAACAGTATGCGCCGCACGTGATCAGCACGCCGCTGGCCTTCCTGATCCACGACGCACTGAACAGCAATATCTTCGGTGAACCGGGTTGGATGGGCACCGCCTGGCGAGCCGGCCGCGATCTGAAGCGTCATGATATCGGCGGCAAAACCGGTACCACCAACAGTTCTAAGGACGCCTGGTTCTCCGGCTATGGCCCGGATACCGTGACCTCGGTGTGGATCGGTTTCGACGATCACCGCCGCGACCTGGGCCGTTCGACGGTATCCGGCGCTATCCCGGATCAGATTTCCGGCGGTGAAGGCGGTGCCAAGAGCGCCCAGCCGGCGTGGGACGACTTTATGAAAACCGCGCTGGAAGGCATCCCAGAGCAGAAAGTCACGCCGCCGCCGGGCATCATCAGCGTCACCATCGACAAGAGCAGCGGCAAGCTCTCTGGCGGTGGCGGCGGCAGCCGTTCCGAGTACTTTATCGAAGGAACGCAGCCGACGGACTACCCATCGCGCGATACCGGCACCACGCTGACCGATCCGGGCGGCGAAAGCCACGAGCTGTTCTGATCGAAAAGGGCCAGAGAAATCTGGCCCTTTTTTATTCGGCGTGAAGCGTATCAGCGCGACGCGCGCAAAAATGCCTCGGAAAGGAACAGCGCGCTGACGTTGCGCGCCTCACGGAAATCCGGTTCCGCCAGCAGCGCCATCATGTTGGCGATCGGCCAGCGCACCTGCGGCAGGGGTTCCGGTTCGTCCCCTTCCAGGCTCTGCGGATAGAGATCGTGCGCCAGCACGATATTCATTTTGCTGGAAAAGTAGGACGGCGCCATCGTCAGCTTGCTGAGGAAATCAAAGCGTCTGGCGCCGTACCCCACCTCTTCCATCAGCTCGCGGTTGGCCGCCTCCAGCACCCCCTCGCCGGGATCGATCAACCCTTTCGGGAACCCCAGCTCATAGGATTCGGTGCCCACCGCATATTCGCGGATCAACAGCAGGTCATCGCCAATCACCGGCACGATCATCACCGCTTCGCGATCCGAAGGCCGCATGCGCTCATACACCCGCCGAACACCGTTGCTGAATTCCAAATCGACCGACTCGACGTTAAACAAACGCGAACGCGCGACCGTTTCCACTTTCAGAATTTTAGGTTTTTGCAGGTGTTTATCCATGATTGCCTCAAAGAGGTTACCCAGGCGCGGACGGGGCAACCGAAAAAATGATTGGCGTAACGCACGGCTCGTTGGCGCTCAAACGCTGACCAAATTCGATCCTGATCACATTGTGCGTTAAGGGCAAGCTCCGCCGCAACGCGCATGAACAGTAATTTACTTTCTTTTAACAAGCGTAGCCAGCGGCCGGCGATTTTCCGTACTGATTCAGCAAACAGCGCGCAAGAAAATAGGATAATACCGATATCGACGGCAGAGACCGGTTGCTAGTATCACGCAGGCAAGAATCAGTGATAAAATGGCCTTGCGTCATGAAGGAATGAGATCCAGAGCGAGAATCTGTTTGTTCCCTCATTAGTTCTGGGTGCCTCCTGGCGGTTTACTCCGTATAATATTCAGCTTTTCATCAGGTTGGCGAAATTCACGGGTGTGAGATGGGGATTGCATGAGCACAATAGTGTTGATATTGGCCTTAGTGCTTGTCTGCCTGATTGCCGCCGGCCTGTACCTGTGGTTCAAGGCCCGCAACCCGTCGGCGCTGGCGCACGCATTGCCGTTTATCAAGCCTGCCCACCGCAAGCTGACCGACGAAGAGCGCGCCGCGGTCGAGTTCTATCTCAGTCAGCAAAACAAACTGAGCAACAAACTGTTGCCCGGCGGCGGCGCTACGCTGCCCGCGGCCAAGCTGGCGCTCACCCCGCAAAGCGATAACGTATATCCGGTCACGCACGCCATCACCCGCTACGGGCTGGCCAGCGACGATCCCAATAAATGGCGCTATTACCTCGACGCGGAAGAGGTGCATCTGCCGCCGTTTTGGGAACCCTATATCACCGCCGACAACCATGTGGAAGTGATCAGAACCCAGACGCTGCCGCTGGTGATTTCGCTCAACGGGCACTCGCTGAAAGATCACATTCACGATCGGCCGCAGCCGCCGGTGGTGGCCGCCACGCCGACCAAAAACGCGTCCATCCGCAAGGAAGAGAGCGAGCATGTCGAGCTGGTCAATATTCGCAAGGAAACGCCGGAAGAGCATGCGCTGAACCGGCCGAACGGCATCCGCGAAGCCGTCATCATCTCCGCCGCACTGCTGCTGCTGTTCTTCAGCCTGATCAGCCCGGTGCTGGTTATCCCCTGGATGATTTTTGTGGCGGTGCTGATGATCGCCTGGGGATGCTGGAACCTGTTCCGCCGTCCGGCGTCGCGTGAGCTGAAAGAGATCCACTGCCTGCGCGGCACGCCGAAGCGCTGGGGCCTGTTCGGCGAGTCCGATCAGGGGCAGATCAGCAACATTTCGCTCGGCATCATCGATCTTATCTACCCACCGCATTGGCAGCCGTACCTGACTCAGGATCTGGGCAAGACCACTGATGTGGACGTCTACCTCAATCGGCAGGTAGTGCGCCAGGGGCGCTTCCTCTCGCTGCATGACGAAGTGAAGAATTTCCCGCTGCAGCAGTGGGGCCGCAACGCGGTGCTGGTCGCCAGCTCGGCGCTGGTACTGCTGTTGCTGTTGATCTATATCCCGCTCAACCTGCCGCTGACCCTCAGCATGGCCTGGCTGCAGGGTGCGCAAAAAGTGGAAGTGACCAGCGTGCAGGCCCTGGAAGCCACGCCGCTGCGCATCGGCGACACGCTGAAAGTGCGCGGCAGCGGCATGTGCTATGTGCCGCCGCCGGCCAACGGTGGCGGCACCGTCAATTTTGCGCCGTTCGACTGCTCCGGCATCTATTGGAACAACGCCGCCCCGCTGCCGCAGCCGGAATCGGAAGTCATAGACAAAGCGACGGCCCTGCTGGCCACGGTCAACAGCCAGCTGCATCCGAGCGGCGCCGATCAGAAGGTCAACCCGCAGCTGGCCAGCGCCATCGAGAAATCCGGCATGATCCTGTTGGATGACTTCTCTGATATCGTTTTGAAAACTCAGGATTTATGTCAGGCAGAAAACGACTGCGTGCGGTTAAAAAACGCCTTGGTCAACCTGGGCAACGCCAAAAACTGGAGCGGCCTGATGAAACGCGCCAGGTCCGGCGCGCTGCAAGGCGTCAACGTTCTACTGCGCCCGGTGAGCGCCGAGTCGCTGGAAAGCCTGACCAAAGTGGCCACGTCATCGTTCATCTTCAATGAAACGCGCCTGGCCGCCGCGGCGCTCAACAGCCCGCCACCGGGCGGTTTCCTGATCCGCAGCGACGAAGGCCGCCAACTGGTCAGCCACCCGCAATCCTCGGTGCCGCAAAGCGAATACAACGCCCTCGACCAGTGGAATGAGCTGCAGCGCCTTTCCACTCTGCTGTTGCATACCCCGTTCCAGGCCCAGGGGGTGATCACCAGCCTCAGCGTCGATGCCAACGGCACCCGCCACGTGGCGCTGCACAGCGAACCGGACATGATCACCCTGTGGCGTTACCTCGGCACCAGCCTGCTGTTGCTGGCGGTGGTCGTCAGCCTGGGCTATAACGCCTGGCGGCTGGTGCAGCGTCGGCGCATAAATCAACACCGCGTCGCCGATATCCAGCGTTACTACGACAGCTGCTTCAACCCGCAGCTCAATCCGATGTCGATGCGGCCGATGCCCTGAACCTGACGCCGGGGCCTCCGCCCTGTCATCTGCTTATGCTACGCTAACGCTATTATTCTCATCTGCGGACCGCCCGTCGGTTCGCCCGTGGAGTTTTTATGGTTCCCGAGTTTGATTGGCCGCAGATCGATACCGTGCTGCTGGATATGGACGGCACCTTGCTGGATCTGGAGTTCGACAGCCACTTTTGGCTCAGCCTGGTGCCGCAAGCGCTGAGCGAAAGGCGCGCCATTCCGTTTGACGAAGCCCGCAATATTATTGAGCGGGAATATCAGGCGGTGCAGCACACCATGAATTGGTATTGCTTCGATTACTGGAGCGAGCGGTTGGATCTGGATATCTACCGCATGACCAGCGAAGTGGGCAGCCGCGCCCGGCTGCGCGAGGACACCGAGCCATTTTTACGGGCGCTGCGCGGCGCCGGCCTGCAAACCATTTTGCTGACCAACGCCCATCCGCACAGCCTGGCGGTGAAAATCGAGCATACCGGTCTGGATCGGCACCTTGATTTATTGTTTTCCACCCACACATTTGGTTATCCGAAAGAAGATCAGCGTCTGTGGCAGGCAGTGCAACAGCACACCGGGTTCAACCCGCAGCGCACGCTGTTCGTCGACGACGGCGAGCCGATCCTCGACGCGGCGCGCACTTTCGGCATTCGTTACTGCCTGGGCGTGCAAAACCCGGACTCCAGCACGGCGGAGAAAAGCTTCCAGCGCCATCCGTCGATGCGCGACTATCGCCTGCTGATACCGGCGCTGGCCAAGGGGGAAGCATGAAGGAAAAAGCGACGCGCGACGACGCGGTCCGGCTGGATAAGTGGCTGTGGGCCGCACGCTTCTACAAGACCCGTGCGCTGGCGCGCGAAATGATCGACGGCGGCAAGGTGCATTACAACGGCCAGCGTGGCAAGCCGAGCAAGATTGTCGAACTTAACGCCGAGCTCAAGCTGCGGCAGGGCAACGAAGAACGTACGGTGATCGTGCTGGCGCTGACCAGCCAACGCCGCGGCGCCGGCGAGGCGCAGCAAATGTATCAGGAAACCGAAGCCAGCATCGCCAACCGCGAAAAAATGGCGCTGGCGCGCAAGATGAACGCGTTGACCATGCCGCATCCGGACCGTCGTCCGGACAAAAAGGAGCGGCGCGACCTGATGAAATTTAAATTTGGTGAGCCGGAATAACCCCTCACCGCAATGAGAGAAGATTATGTCCAACCATGACCAATTGCACCGTTACCTGTTTGAAAACTACGCGGTGCGCGGCGAGCTGGTTACCGTCAGCGAAACCTATCAGCAGATCCTGAATAACCACGACTACCCGGCGCCGGTACAAAAACTGCTGGGCGAGCTGCTGGTCGCCACCAGTCTGCTGACCGCGACCCTGAAGTTCGACGGCGACATCACCGTTCAGCTGCAAGGCGACGGCCCGCTGAAGCTGGCGGTGATCAACGGCAACAACCGCCAGGAGATGCGCGGCGTTGCGCGCACCCAGGCGCCTATCGCCGACGACAGCACCTTGCATCAGATGATCGGCAACGGCGTCATGGTCATCACCATTTCCCCGACGGAAGGCGAGCGCTATCAGGGCGTCGTCGGCCTGGAAGGTGAAACCCTGGCCGAATGCCTGGAAGCCTACTTCCGCCAGTCCGAACAGCTGCCAACCCGCCTGTTCATCCGCACCGGCGAAGCGGAAGGCAACGCCGCGGCGGCCGGTATGCTGCTGCAGGTGCTGCCGGCGCAGGACGGCAACCTCGATGATTTCGATCATCTGGTGCAACTGACCAACACGGTCAAAAGCGAAGAGCTGTTCGGCCTGCCGGCCAACGAAGTGTTGTACCGCCTGTACCATCAGGAAGAGGTCACCTTGTACGAACCGCAGGACGTGCAGTTCCGCTGCACCTGTTCTCGCCAGCGTTGCGCCGACGCGCTGCTGACCCTGCCGACCGACGAAGTGGCGGACATGCTGGAGCAGGACGGCAATATCGACATGCACTGCGACTACTGTGGCAGCCACTATGTCTTTGACCCGGTTGATGTTGCCGCGCTGTATGCGGGTAACACCGGCGAAAGCGACCAGTTGCACTAAGTTACACCCTTTCGGCGGGCGCGCCCGGCGCCCGCCAACGCCCGCCGTTTGCACGTTTGCTTTTTTCCGTGTGCTATCTCTCAGATCGTAACGAAATACCGCCTAAAACGTTAAATATTTGATACCCATCGCGGTTACGCACCGTTAGATCCCTACAATTGCCGCCAGAAATTCTGTGACCAAGGAGTAGTAACATGCGCGTTAAAGGTATAACCCCTCAGGATCTGGCCGCTTACGGCATTCACGACGTTAGCGAAATCGTTCACAACCCGAGCTATGAACTGCTGTTTAAGGAAGAAACAGACCCATCTCTGGAAGGTTTTGAGCGTGGGGTAGTCACCAAGCTGGGTGCCGTCTCCGTCGATACCGGCATCTTCACCGGCCGTTCGCCGAAAGACAAATACATCGTCCGCGACGACATCACCCGCGATACCGTGTGGTGGGCCGATCAGGGCAAAGGCAAAAACGACAACAAACCTCTCAGCCCGGAAGTCTGGGTCGATCTGAAACACCTGGTCACCGAGCAACTGTCCGGCAAACGCCTGTTCGTGGTGGATACCTTCTGCGGCGCCAACGCCGACTCGCGCCTGAAAGTGCGTTTCATCACCGAGGTGGCCTGGCAGGCGCACTTCGTGAAAAACATGTTCATCCGCCCAAGCGACGAAGAGCTGGCTGACTTCGAACCGGACTTCGTGGTGATGAACGGCGCCAAATGCACCAACCCGAACTGGCAGCAGCAAGGCCTGAACTCGGAGAACTTCGTCGCCTTCAACCTGACCGAGCGCATGCAGCTGATCGGCGGCACCTGGTACGGCGGCGAAATGAAGAAAGGCATGTTCTCGATGATGAACTACCTGCTGCCGCTGAAAGGCATCGCCTCGATGCACTGCTCGGCCAACGTGGGCGAGAAAGGCGACGTGGCGGTATTCTTCGGCCTGTCCGGCACCGGCAAGACCACCCTCTCCACCGATCCTAAGCGTCAGCTGATCGGCGATGACGAGCACGGCTGGGACGACGACGGCGTGTTCAACTTCGAAGGCGGCTGCTACGCCAAGACCATCAAGCTGTCTGAAGAAGCCGAGCCGGACATCTACCACGCCATCAAACGCGATGCGCTGCTGGAAAACGTCACCGTGCTGGCCGACGGCAGCATCGACTTCAATGACGGTTCGAAAACCGAAAACACCCGCGTTTCTTACCCGATCTATCATATCCAGAACATCGTCAAGCCGGTGTCCAAGGCGGGTCACGCCACCAAGGTGATCTTCCTGACCGCCGACGCTTTCGGCGTGCTGCCGCCGGTATCGCGTCTGACCGCCAACCAGACTCAGTACCACTTCCTGTCCGGCTTCACCGCCAAACTGGCCGGCACCGAGCGCGGCGTAACCGAACCGACGCCAACCTTCTCCGCCTGCTTCGGTGCCGCGTTCCTGTCGCTGCACCCGACGCAGTACGCCGAAGTGCTGGTGAAACGCATGCAGGCCGCCGGTGCCCAGGCTTACCTGGTCAACACCGGCTGGAACGGCACCGGCAAACGCATCTCGATCAAAGATACGCGCGGCATCATCGACGCCATCCTGAGCGGTGAGATCGACAAGGCGGAAACCGTCACTCTGCCGATCTTCGATCTGGCGATGCCGACCGCGCTGCCGGGCGTGAATCCGGAGATCCTCGATCCGCGCAATACCTACGCCAGCCTCGAGCAGTGGCAGGAAAAAGCGCAGGATCTGGCCGAGCGCTTCATCACCAACTTCGACAAATACACCGACACGCCTGCAGGCGCCGCGCTGGTCAGCGCTGGCCCGAAGCTGTAATTCGGTAGCATTACCTCTTCAGCTAAGGCGCGGATCCCGCGCCTTTTTTATTTTTCGTGATTGCTTTTTGACCAACGAGACGAGAAAATAAGTCAATGCAATCATTGATAGCAAAGGAGGTTTAAATGGCGACTATCACCGTCAGAAATCTGGACGACGAAATCAAAGAACTGCTGCGCATTTCAGCGGCGAAAAACGGCCACTCCATGGAAGAGGAAGCGCGCATGATCCTGAAGCAGGCGCTGGTGAAAAAGCCGCCGCGCTATGGGTTAGGAACACGCATGCATCAGTACTTCGCCGAATTCGGCGGCGTTGAGTTGGAGATCCCCCCACGTGATGAAGCCCCTCATCGTATCGTCAACTTTGATGAAGATGATGAAAAATGATTGTGCTGGATACCAACGTCGTTTCGGAATTGCTGCGGCCGGCGCCTCACTACAATGTATTGCGCTGGTTAGATGAGCAGGATACGTATCGGTTCTATTTGAGCGCCATCGTGGTTGCGGAGTTGTATACGGGCATCGCCTGCATGCCTCACGGCAAGAAACAGCTCGAACTGCAAACTAACCTCGGCGACATGCTGCAGGAAGAGTTTTCAGACAGAATCTTACCCTTTGACGTCGGCTGTGCGATGCAGCATGCGGAATTAATGGGCGCCAATCGCCGCCGAGGTATTGGCGTCAGCATGCCCGATACCCAAATCGCCGCCACCTGCCTGCATTACGGCGCCGCCCTGGCCACCCGCAATACCAAAAACTTCCTCCACTGCGGCATCGAGTTAATCGATCCGTGGCAGGCGCCGACCGGCCGTCGGTTGCATGAAGATGCGGCGGAATACTACGTGATGAGCAGAAAGTCCTGACGGGGCCGCAGCGGCGCGGCCCACACCAGAGGTCAGGCGTTTTCCCTGGCCGTTTGATGACCGTTGGTCGACTCTTTTTTCTCCATCGGCAACGGAATATACGCGCGGATCAACAGCCCGCCGCGCTCGCTGGTGCCGATATCCAGTTCGCCGTCATGCGCGTCGATAATGCGCTGCACGATCGCCAGCCCCAGACCGGTGCCGCTGGTGCTGCGCGCGCTGTCTCCGCGTACGAACGGCTGCAACAGGTGCTTCAACTCGTCCGGCTTGATGCCCGGCCCGTCATCTTCCACCTGGAACCAACCGCGCTGCAGCTCACGGCCGCTGCTGACCTTGATCCAGCCGTTGCCGTAACGCGCCGCGTTCACCACCATATTCACCGCCGCCCGCTTAATCGACAGCGGATGCACATTCATCATCAGCTCGCCCGGCGACAGCGCGGTTTCAATCACCCGCTCATAGCCGCTCTCGGCCGCGACCACTTCGCCTAAAATGGCGTTCAGATCGCTGCTTTCGGTCGGCATTTCCTGCCCGGTGCGCAGATAATCGATGAACTGCTCGATGATGGCGTTGCACTCTTCGATGTCTTTATTGATCGACTCGGCCAGATAGCCGTCTTCGGCGCTCATCATCTCCGTCGCCAGCCGGATGCGCGTCAACGGCGTGCGCAGGTCGTGGCTGACCCCGGCCATCAGCAACGTGCGGTCATCCGCCAGCTGTTTGACGCCCGACGCCATCTGATTGAATGCGCGAGTCACCGACCGCACTTCGGAAGCGCCATACTCGCGCAGCGGCGGCGGAATAATGCCCTTGCCCACCTGCAGCGCCGCATGTTCCAGCTCCACCAGCGGGCGGTTTTGAATACGAATAAACAGCCAGGCGCCGCCGATCGCCAGCAGCATGATCGCCAGCGTATAGCGGAACAGCGGCGAGAAGTCGCCCTGGTGGATTTCCGTCAGCGGCACGCGCACCCAGATATCGGGCTGCAGCCAGGTTTTCAGCCACACCACCGGGGAGTTCTTGTTCACCTCCACCCGCACATCGGTTGGCCCGCCGAGCTGCTGCGCCATCTGCTGGCTGAGGAACTGGTAGTGCTGCGCCCAGCGCAGGCCGCTCTCCTCCGCCGCCGAGTTGGTGTAGAGAGAGATGCCCAGTTCGCGGTAGATCTCACGGCGGAACGCCGGCGGCACTTCCAGCAACGTGCCGTCCTCCAGCTGCAGCCGATCGGTCATCAGCATACGCACTTCGTAGGCCAATACCTTGTTGAACTGCTGCAGGCTGGGCAGGATGGCGAAGTTCAGCACCACCAGATAGGTCGTCACCAGGCTGACAAACAGCAAGGTGACGATCAACAACAGGGTTCGGGCAAACGAGCTACGCGGTGAAAAGCGCAATCGCCTCATGCCTTACTGCCGTCCGGGACGAAGACGTAGCCGAGACCCCACACGGTCTGGATATAACGCGGATGCGCCGGATCTTCTTCAACCATGCGGCGCAGGCGAGAGATCTGCACGTCGATGGAACGCTCCATGGCGCTGTATTCGCGGCCACGCGCCAGGTTCATCAGCTTATCGCGCGACAGCGGTTCACGCGGGTGGCTGACCAGCGCCTTCAGTACCGCGAACTCGCCGCTGGTCAACGGCATCGGCTCGTCTTCGCGGAACATCTCACGGGTGCCGAGGTTCAGTTTGAATTTGCCGAACGCGATCACCGCTTCTTCCTGCGAAGGCGCGCCCGGCAGTTCGTTCGCCTGACGGCGCAGCACCGCACGGATACGAGCCAACAGCTCACGCGGGTTGAACGGTTTAGGAATGTAGTCGTCGGCGCCGATTTCCAGCCCCACGATGCGATCGACCTCTTCGCCTTTGGCGGTGACCATAATGATTGGCATCGGGTTGCTCTGGCTGCGCAGGCGGCGGCAGATGGACAGGCCGTCTTCGCCCGGCAACATCAGATCGAGCACCATCAAATGGAAGGATTCACGAGTCAGCAAGCGATCCATTTGCTCAGCGTTGGCAACGCTGCGAACCTGGAAGCCCTGCTCGGTTAAATAACGTTCTAAAAGCGCGCGCAGGCGCATGTCATCATCGACAACCAGGATCTTATGATTCTCTTGCATGGTATTACTCCCAAAGGCTTTATTGCCTGACTCGAATATTGTTAGAAAACCTTGCCATTTGAGACAGCGTTTAATGGTATGTATTCTAGACGAAATTGTTACAAAGCTTATTCTTTTCCCCATTTATCAACAATTTTCAGTGAATGTCGACGGGGGTTCGTCAAAATTTCGCCCTTTATCGGCGCAATGTGGGGCGACGGCCCAATTTTGTGCAATTTCGCCACCGGGAAGCGCCCGGTGGCGTTCAGCTGTCGGGTCAGGAAGTTTGCAGGAAACGCGCCAGCTGCCTGCGCAGCTGCCGGTTCTCTTGCTGTAGCGCATCAACCCGGTCGAGCAGCGTTAGCGCCATGGCGATCCCCGGCCAGTCCAGATCCAGCTCGGCACGCAGCCTGCGCGCGCGCTGCAGATGGCTCAGCGCCGGATAATCGAACTCCCAGCGCGGCTGCGCCGGCTCCAGCGGCACGATAACGCCCAGGCCGACGATCTCGACCAGCTCGTCCTCTGAAATCTCCACCCGCTGGCACAGTTCCACCACGGTGAAAGTGATCTCTTTTTTCATCATCTGCTTTACTCCCATTCCGCGCGCGGGTTGAACGCCGCCTGTTCAGCCAGCTCTCGCCACAGGGCGCTGGCCTTCTCGTTCGGCTTCGGCGGCATCACCACCTTGAGAATAACGTACAGGTCACCGGGCTCTTTCTTGCCCGCCAACCCTTTGCCTTTGACCCGCAGCCGTTTGCCGCTCTGGCTGCCGGCCGGCACGGTCAGCGCGATTTTGCCGGTCAGCGTCGGCACCTCAATGCTGGCGCCGAGCGCCGCTTCCCACGGAGCGAGCGGCGCCACGATGCTCAGGTTGTGGCCGTCGATCTCGAACAGCGGATGCGGCGCAAGGCGGATGACCAGATACAGGTCGCCGTTCTGGCCGCCGCCCACGCCGGCAACGCCCTGCCCCTTGAGGCGAATGCGCTCGCCGTCGCCCACGCCGGCCGGAATTTTCACGTTCAGCGTCTTGCTGGCCTCGCTTACCTGCCGCCCCAGTTCGTCGTACACCGGCAACTTGTAGGAAATCTCGCGGCTTTGGCCATGCAGCGTTTCCTCGAGGAACAGCGGCACCTCCATCTCCAGATCCTGGCCGCGGAAGCCATGCCCGCCGTGCGAGTGCGAAGCAGAGCGATGCCCGCCCGCCGCCCGCCCGCCGAACATGCTTTCGAAGAAATCGGAGAAGTCTTGCGCGTCGGCGCCGCCGCCGTGCCATGAAGCGCTCTGCTGATAGCCGCCGCGATCGCCGCGCGCCTGGCGGCCAAAGTTCGGATCGTTGCGGTGCAGCCGGATCTGATCGTACTCGGCGCGGCGCTCCTCGTCCTTCAGCACCTCATAGGCTTCGGCCACTTCCTTGAACTTGCTTTCGGCATCGTCTTCAGTGCTCACGTCAGGGTGATATTTACGCGCCAGCCGACGGTAGGCCGTTTTGATGGTTTTCAGATCGGCGTTGGGCTCAACGCCCATCGTGGCGTAGTAATCTTTAAATTCCATGCGGTAATACCTTCAATGTGTTGGGTTGTGCGCCAAAATTCCTTGTCTCTCTCGCCAGATATCCTCCTTTCGTCACATTCCTTTTCCGCTACGCTAAGCATACTCCCGATCGTTAAAAGCTGCGCAAACTGAATAAAAACCGTGCGACAAGGCACAGGCCCGCGCGCCATTTCTAAAGCCCCCCGCATTCACGTACACTGTGGCGGTGGCCCCATAAAGATAAATCACGATGAGAACTCAACTGATAACCCGTGAAGGGTATGACAAGCTCAAACAAGAGCTGGATTACCTCTGGCGCGAAGAACGCCCCGAGGTGACCAAGAAAGTGACCTGGGCCGCCAGCCTGGGCGACAGAAGCGAAAACGCCGACTACCAATACAACAAGAAGCGGCTGCGCGAGATCGATCGCCGCGTCCGCTATCTGACCAAATGCCTGGAGCAGTTGAAGATCGTCGATTATTCACCGCAGCAGGAAGGCAAAGTGTTCTTCGGCGCCTGGGTAGAGGTGGAGAACGAAGACGGCGAAACCAAACGCTTTCGCATCGTCGGTTACGACGAGATTTTCGGCCGCAAGGATTACATCTCCATCGATGCGCCGATGGCGCGCGCCCTGCTGAAAAAAGAGGTCGGGGACGTCGCCACCGTCAATACCCCGCTGGGCGAGGCGCAGTGGTACGTTAACGAGATAAACTACCCGAAGTAAGCTTTCAGCTTTTTCCTAACCGCCGCCAACGCCGCCGTCTGCGCTGTTCTCCATGCCGCGGCCGCGCGGCGGCGGCCCGCTTCGCTGGCATTTTCCCCGATCAATCCGTATAACTGTCCCCTGTTTATTCACCGATCTCAATACAGATACCAGACCTATGAATGACCCACTGAGCCGCATTATTGCAACAGAACTGCAGGCCCGGCCGGAGCAAGTCGACTCCGCCATCCGTCTGCTGGATGAAGGTAATACCGTGCCCTTTATTGCACGCTATCGTAAGGAAGTCACCGGGGGCCTGGACGACACCCAACTGCGCCAGCTGGAAACCCGCCTGGGTTATCTGCGTGAACTGGAAGATCGTCGCCAGACCATCCTGAAGTCGATCGATGAACAGGGCAAACTGACTGAACAATTGGCGGGGGCGATCAACGCCACGCTGAGCAAGACCGAACTCGAAGACCTCTACCTGCCGTACAAACCGAAGCGCCGCACCCGTGGCCAGATCGCCATCGAAGCCGGCCTGGAACCGCTGGCGGATACGCTGTGGCAGGATCCGCAACAGCAGCCGGAACAACTGGCTGAACGCTACGTCGACGCCGACAAGGGCGTGGCGGACGTGAAAGCCGCCCTCGACGGCGCGCGCTATATCCTGATGGAGCGCTTCGCCGAAGACGCCGCGCTGCTGGCCAAGGTGCGCGACTACCTGTGGAAAAACGCCCATCTGGTGTCCAAAGTGGTCGAAGGCAAGGAAGAAGAAGGCGCCAAGTTCCGCGACTATTTTGATCACCACGAACCGATTTCTCAGGTGCCTTCACACCGCGCGCTGGCGATGTTCCGCGGCCGCAACGAAGGCGTGCTGCAGCTGGCGCTGAACGCCGATCCGCAGTTTGAGGAAGCCCCGCGCGAAAGCCAGGCGGAGCTGATCATCATCAATCACCTCAACCTGCGCCTGAACAACGCCCCGGCCGACGCCTGGCGCAAGGCGGTGGTCAACTGGACCTGGCGCATCAAGGTGTTGCTGCATCTGGAAACCGAGCTGATGGGCACGGTGCGCGAGCGCGCGGAAGATGAAGCAATCAACGTTTTCGCCCGCAATATGCATGATCTGCTGATGGCCGCACCGGCCGGCATGCGCGCCACCATGGGCCTCGATCCGGGCCTGCGCACCGGGGTGAAAGTCGCCGTGGTCGACGCGACCGGCAAGCTGGTCGCCACCGACACCGTCTACCCGCACACCGGGCAAGCGGCGAAAGCCGCCGCCATCGTCGCGGCGCTGTGCATCAAACACAACGTGGAGCTGGTGGCCATAGGCAACGGCACCGCTTCACGTGAAACCGAGCGCTTTTATCTCGACCTGCAAAAGCAGTTCGGCGAAGTCCGGGCGCAGAAAGTGATCGTCAGCGAAGCGGGCGCGTCGGTGTATTCCGCGTCCGAACTGGCGGCGCAGGAGTTCCCGGATCTCGACGTATCGCTGCGCGGTGCGGTGTCCATCGCTCGCCGCCTGCAGGATCCGCTGGCGGAGCTGGTGAAGATCGACCCGAAATCCATCGGCGTCGGCCAGTATCAGCACGACGTCAGCCAGAGCCAGCTGGCGAAGAAACTGGACTCGGTGGTGGAAGACTGCGTAAACGCCGTCGGCGTCGATCTGAACACCGCGTCTGTGCCGTTGCTGACCCGCGTGGCCGGCCTGACGCGCATGATGGCGCAGAACATCGTCAATTGGCGCGACGAGAACGGCCGCTTCAGCAACCGTGAACAGCTGCTGAAGGTCAGCCGTCTGGGGCCGAAGGCCTTCGAACAGTGCGCCGGCTTCCTGCGCATCAACCACGGCGACAACCCGCTGGATGCTTCCACCGTTCACCCGGAAGCCTATCCGGTGGTGCAACGCATCCTGGCCGCCACCGAGCAGGCGCTGCAGGACCTGATGGGCAACGCCTCCGCGGTGCGCAGCCTGAAAGCGGTTGATTTCACCGACGACAAGTTCGGCGTGCCGACGGTCACCGACATTCTGAAAGAGCTGGAGAAGCCGGGCCGTGACCCGCGTCCGGAATTCAAAACCGCCACCTTCGCCGAAGGCGTGGAAACCCTCAACGATCTGCAGCCGGGCATGATCCTGGAAGGCTCGGTGACCAACGTCACCAACTTCGGCGCCTTCGTGGATATCGGCGTGCATCAGGACGGCCTGGTGCATATCTCCTCGCTGGCGGATAAGTTCGTCGAAGATCCGCACACCGTGGTGAAAGCCGGCGACATCGTCAAAGTGAAGGTGATGGAAGTCGATCTGCAGCGTAAACGCATTGCGCTGAGCATGCGCCTGGATGAGCAACCGGGCGAGGGTTCACCGCGTCGCGGCGGCAACGCGCCTGCCCAGACGCGCGACAACGCCAACCGTTCGGCAGGCGGCAACAAGGCCAAACCGCGCAACGCGGCGCCGGCCGGCAACAGCGCCATGGGCGACGCGCTGGCGGCGGCATTCGGCAAGAAACGCTAAGTCGGAACCGACAGGGCGGAGCCTGCTCCGCCCTTTCCGAGAAAGAAAACTTGCGGCATTTTTTTGACCCGTCTCAATAAACCGTTATCTTTTTATTTCCCGTTGCTGCGTGACCGCCCTCCCATTGTTAAAGTGGCAAACATCCCTTCTGCAGCCGTTTATTAACAACGTCGTTAACACGCATTTTTCATTTTGCGAATTGTGAGCGAAACACAAATGGTTACCGCTCGCATTACGGCGGAATAATGTTATTGAATTGCCTTTCATCAGAAATAAATAAGGGAAAAACGCCATCAATATTTGCAAACGAGAAAACTTGGCTACAAATACGCAACTGATTTAACTCACCATTCTCATTTGTCGCCGAGTAAAAGCAGTGGTAAAACGGGGCTTATCAAGACGACACAACCAAAAACTGTCGACGCCATAATAATTGGTTACAATACCCCTATCTTTTGTGTTGAATGCGATAATGATAATTACTATTATTTGCGCTCACTTTATTGCATGACCTTATGGATGAATACCGCCGACGGCGTGGCATTTTCGCCGGCAACGTCCAATTATCATCAGCCCGATGTTCATCGGCACCCGGAAGGTTAATCACATGCAGCTTCAACCTAAACACACATATAAGATTGTCGGCTTTTCCGGTGAAATTGCACCGGCCTACCGCCAGAAACTGTTATCGCTCGGCATGCTGCCCGGCTCTTCGTTCGACGTGGTGCGCGTCGCGCCGCTGGGCGATCCGATAGAAATTAAAACCCGCCGAGTCAGCCTGGTGCTGCGCAGGAAGGATCTGGCGCTGCTGCAGCTCGACGGCCAGTCCTGAACCGGCGCGCCTCCATTTGCCGACGCGCCCTTGCGCCGGCGCTGCTCTCCTTGAAGACGACACGCAGAACTATGAAAAAACTCACCATCGGCTTAATCGGTAACCCGAACTCCGGCAAAACCACGCTGTTCAACCAGCTGACCGGCGCACGTCAACGGGTCGGCAACTGGGCGGGCGTGACGGTCGAACGCAAAGAAGGCCATTTCACTACCCCGCAGTCCGACGTGCGGCTGGTCGATTTGCCCGGCACCTACTCCCTGACCACCATTTCAGAGCAAACCTCGCTCGATGAGCAGATCGCCTGCCACTACATTTTGAGCGGCGACGCCGATCTGCTGATCAACGTGGTCGATGCCTCCAACCTGGAGCGCAATCTCTACCTGACGCTGCAGCTGCTGGAGCTGGGCATTCCCTGCATCGTGGCGCTGAACATGCTCGACATCGCCAAAAGCCAGCATATCGATATCGACGTCGCCGCGCTGTCGGCGCGCCTCGGCTGCCCGGTAGTGCCGATGATCTCCACCCGCGCCGACGGTATCGGCGTGCTGAAACAGATGATCGACAATCATCGCATCAACGAACAGCAGGCGCTGGTGAACTACCCGCCGTTGCTGTTGAAAGCGGTCGCCACGCTGAGCGATGCCATGCCGCAAACGCTGCCGGCGGTGCAACGCCGCTGGCTGGCATTGCAGATGCTGGAAGGCGACATCTACAGCCACCGGCTGGCCGGTCCCGCCGTCGCGCTGCTGCCTGCGGCCATTCAGGCGTTGCAACAGCAGCAGCAAGAAGACCCGGCGCTGGTGATCGCCGACGCGCGCTACCAGTCTATCGCCACCCTGAGCGACGCGGTCAGCAACTCGCAGCAGGCGATGCCCAACCGCCTGACCGACATGCTGGATAAAGTGATCCTCAACCGCTGGCTGGGCGTACCGATCTTCCTGTTGGTGATGTACCTGATGTTCCTGCTGGCGATCAACATCGGCGGCGCGCTGCAGCCGATCTTCGATATCGGCTCGGCGGCGATCTTCATTCAGGGCATTCAGTGGCTCGGCTACACCCTGCACTTCCCCGACTGGCTGACCGTTTTCCTGGCGCAGGGCGTCGGCGGCGGCATCAACACCGTGCTGCCGCTGGTGCCGCAGATCGGCATGATGTACCTGTTCCTGTCGTTCCTGGAAGACTCCGGCTACATGGCGCGTGCGGCGTTCGTGATGGATCGCCTGATGCAGGCGCTCGGGCTGCCGGGCAAATCCTTTGTGCCGCTGATCGTCGGTTTCGGCTGCAACGTGCCGTCCATCATGGGCGCCCGCACGCTGGACGCCCAACGCGAGCGCCTGATCACCATCATGATGGCGCCGTTCATGTCCTGCGGCGCCCGGCTGGCGATCTTCGCGGTATTCGCCGCCGCCTTCTTTGGCCAGGACGGCGCAGGGGTGGTGTTCTCGCTGTACATGCTCGGCATCGCGGTGGCGATCCTCACCGGCCTGGTACTCAAATACACCCTCATGCGCGGCGAAGCCTCGCCGTTCGTGATGGAGCTGCCGGTTTACCACGTGCCGCACCTGAAAAGCCTGCTGCTGCAAACCTGGCAGCGGTTGAAAGGCTTCGTGTTGCGCGCCGGTAAGGTGATCGTGGTGGCCAGCATATTCATCGGCGGCCTGAACAGCTTCTCGTTCAGCGGCAAAACGGTCGACAACATCAACGACTCCGCGCTGGCCACGGTTTCCAAGGTGCTGACGCCGTTGCTGCAGCCGATGGGCGTCCACCGCGATAACTGGCAGGCCACCGTCGGCCTGGTGACCGGCGCGATGGCGAAAGAAGTGGTGGTCGGCACGCTGAATACGCTGTATACCGCCGAGCACATCAACAAAGAGGCGTTCGACGCCGCCAACTTCAACCTGCTCGATGAGCTGGGCGGCGCGCTGCAGGAAACCTGGGACGGCCTGAAAAACACCTTCAGCCTGAGCGTGCTGTCCAACCCGATCGAAGCCAGCAAGGGCGACGGCGAGATGGGCGTCGGCTCGATGGGCGTGATGAGCAGCAAATTCGGCTCCGGCATCTCCGCCTACAGCTATCTGATCTTCGTGCTGCTGTATGTGCCCTGCGTCTCGGTGATGGGCGCCATCGCCCGCGAATCGAGCCGCGGCTGGATGACATTCTCCATCCTGTGGGGGCTGAACGTGGCCTACTCGCTGGCGACGCTGTTCTACCAAGCGGCGACCTTCAACCAACATCCGCAGTACAGCCTGACGGCGATCCTGGCGGTGCTGCTGGTGAATCTGCTGGTGCTGTTCGGCCTTCGCCGGGCGCGCAGCCGCGTCACGGTGCGCCTGGGCAACGCCACGCCGGCGGCCTGTTGTCAGGGCGCCAAAGGGAACTGTCACTGATGGCCGGGCTGCTGCAGGTGCGCGATGCGCTGGCGCTGCGCGGCAGCGCCCAGGCGCAGCAGCTCAGCCAATCGCTGGCGACGCCGCTGCCGCTGGTGCAGGCGATGCTGGATCGTTTGACGGCGATGGGGAAAGTGGAGCGCATCGAACAGGATGACGGCGCCTGTTTGAGCGGCGGCTGCAAAAGCTGCCCGCAGGGCCAGGGGTGCAGCACGGTGTTCTACCGACTGAAAGCCTGAAGATAAGGGGCGCCAATGACGGGCGCCCCATTACCGTTCAAGGCTTATTGTTTGTCTTTGTAAACTTCGGCGATGGCGCTGAATTTACCGTGTTCGCGGCCTGCCAGGATCACGTAGTATTGACCGCCCTTTTCGTCAGCCAGTTTGGACAGCTCTTCCTTGGCGTCCATCGGTGACGTGGTTTCCGCCGTCGTGGTGACGGTGCCGATCTTCTCGTATTTACCCGGGTTCTTATCCAGATCTTCCTTGGTCAGCAGGGTTGCCGCCATGGAGCCGAAAGACACCGAACCCAGCACTGCCGCTGCAATAATCATCTTCAATGATTTCATGACACTAACCTCTCAATGGATAATTTATCTGTTATGAAAGCCGTCAAAAATCCATGCGTAGTACCGCAGGCTGCCGCGACATCCTCAGGCCTCGTTGCTTTCCCTGACGGGGCCCGTTTCCCAGAGACGAAACGCCAAAATGAAAAGCGCCGCACGCGGTCTTTTCATTTTGCAGCCAACGCATTGACTCACTAAGTATTGAACAGCTTTGTCTTTTATCCACCCGGCAGCGTTTTTTTTCGCGCTCTATCGTGCGTTTTCCCGCTGCATTCAATGTGCTGCAATAAACGCTTCGATCATCGTCACAAATTCATCGGGATGAGAGATAAACGGCGCATGGGCGGCTTTGGCCACGATCTGCGACGTGGAGTTCGGCCAGGCGGCATCGAGCAGCTCGGCGACCTTGCGCGGCACCAGCCCGTCCAGATAGCCGTAAATCCGCAGCAGCGGCAGATCCAGCTCCGCCAGCGGCGCGCGCAGATCGGCAGTGCGCAGGATCTCCAGCCCACCGTTCAATACTTCGACGCTCGGCGTCGGCTGGTTGAGCACCACCGCTTTCAGCTGGCGCGCATCCTGACGCGCGCTCTCGGTGCCCAGCGTCTGCAGCGCCAGAAAACGCTCGACGGTGCGCTGGAAATCCAGGCTCAGCTGATGCTGGAAACCGCTCAGCACGTCCGGGCGGATCCCCGGCCACGCATCGCGAGCGGCAAAACACGGCGAGGAGGCCACGGTGATAAGCCCCTTGACCCGCCCGGGCTGCATCAGCGCCGCCTGGCTGGCCACCAGCCCGCCGAGCGACCAGCCAAGCCACCAGGCCTGCGGCGGGGCGGCCGCCAGCACGATATCCGTCATCTGCTCCAGCGACAGGGCGCCGAACCCCTGGCTGCGGCCGTATCCCGGCAGATCGACCAGATGCAGGCGAAAATGCGGCGTCAGTCGAGCCTGGATGCAACTCCACACTTCGGCGTTCAATCCCCAGCCGTGCAGCAGCACAAGATCGCGTTCGCCTTCGCCTATTGTTTGCCAGTACAGCGCTGTCATTGGTTACTGTCCTTTCATGCTTATCCGTGTCGGAGGCCCTATGCTATCAATCCGCAGCCGCTGTTGGCTATGCCGACAGCCGTTGAGCCTGGTGCGTCATGGCATCTGCAGTTGCTGCCTGCGCCATCTGCCGGTCAACCCTCCGTGTTGCCCGCGCTGCGGATTGCCCACCGGCGAGACGCAAATGCCCTGCGGCCGCTGCCTGCAACGGCCGCCGCCCTGGCAGCGGCTGGTGTTCGTCGGCGACTACGTTGCGCCGCTCAGCCAACTGGTAAAAAGATTCAAGTTCCACCGCGCGCCCGAGCTGGCGCCGACGCTGGCGCGCCTGATGCTGCTGCGGTGGCAGCAGGCGCGAAGAGAGCAGTATCTGAACAGACCCGACCTGATTTTAGCGGTACCCTTGCATGCATCACGCTGCTGGCGCCGTGGCTATAATCAGAGCGATCTGCTGGCCCGGCCGCTGGCGCGCTGGCTGGGCTGCGCCTATCGGCCCGCCGCCTTGCGCCGGGTGCGCAAAACCGCCCTGCAACAGCGGCTGAGCGCCTCTGCCCGCAGACGCAATCTGCAGCGCGCGTTCGCCTGTACCGTGCCGGTCGCCGGCCGGCATATCGCCCTGGTGGATGACGTGGTGACCACCGGCAGCACCGTCGCGGCGATCGCGGCGCTGCTGCGGCGGCAAGGCGCCGCTTCGGTGCAGATATGGTGCGTTTGCCGCACGTTGTAGTGCCACGGCAATGGGCGTATTATAACCGACTATAGAAGTCAACTATTGAGCTAATGCTATGATCCGTATAACAGATGCTGCACAGGAACACTTTGCCAAACTGCTGGCAAATCAAGAAGAAGGCACCCAAATCCGCGTATTCGTGATCAACCCGGGCACGCCGACGGCCGAATGCGGTGTCTCTTATTGCCCGCCGGACGCGGTAGAAGCGACGGATACCGAACTGAAGTTCGACAAACTGTCCGCCTATGTCGATGAGCTGAGCGCGCCGTATCTGGAAGACGCCGAAATCGACTTCGTGACAGACCAGCTGGGTTCTCAGCTGACGCTGAAGGCGCCGAACGCCAAGATGCGCAAGGTCGATGACGACGCACCGCTGATGGAGCGCGTGGAATACGTGCTGCAGTCGCAGATCAACCCGCAGCTGGCGGGCCACGGCGGCCGCGTAACGCTGATGGAGATCACCGACGACAACATGGCTATTCTGCAGTTCGGCGGCGGTTGCAACGGCTGTTCGATGGTGGACGTCACGCTGAAAGAAGGCATTGAGAAAGAGCTGCTGCAGAAATTCCCGGAGCTGAAAGGCGTACGTGATTTGACCGAGCACCAGCGCGGCGAGCACTCTTACTACTGATACCCGGCGTTCGCGCCACGGTAGATAACACAATGCCGGAAGGGGGAACCCGTTCCGGCATTGTCGTTTTCAGCCCACCGACACCTTGCGGCGCCGCTTGTCCAAATCCTTCAGCAGCCGGTTTATGTGCGGGTCGGCGAACATCTCCTCCAGCGTCTGGGTCAGCTTGCGCCGCCAGTTAGGGTACTGATCGCTGGTACCGGGAATATTGACCGGATCCGCCATATCCAGCCAGTCTTCCGGCTGCAGGCCGAGCAAGGCGCTGGCGCTGTCGGCGACATAGCGCTGCAGGCCGCGGTTGAGCAGCGGGCTCATGCCGAGCAGCGCCGCCTTCTTGCCCACCTTCTGCGGCACGCAGCCATAACGATGCAATCCGTCCAGCAACCCCTGTTTGGCGCGTTCCCGATCGGCGAACAGCGCCCGCAGGATCTCCGCGTCCGGGTAAAGGCCCAGCCGATTGCCGAGCGTCAGATCGTCGCTTTGCCAATAGCCGCGCAGCGTCGGCAGATCGTGGGTGGTGATGGTCGCCATCGCCTGCACCGGATAGGCCTGCGGCGCACGGAAATGGTGCTCGCCGTCGCTTTCGAAATAGAGCACTTTGTAGGAATAGACGCCGCTGTCGCGCAGCTTGCCGACGATCTCCACCGGCACCGTGCCGAGATCCTCGCCGATCACCATGCAACGGTGGCGCTGGCTTTCCAGCGCCAGCACCGCCAGCAGATCGTCCACCGGGTATTTGACATAGGCGCCGCGATCGGCGGTTTCGCCATACGGGATCCACCACAGCCGCAGCAGCGCCATGACGTGATCGATGCGCAGCGCGCCGCAGCTGGTCATGTTGGCGCGCAAAAGATCGATGAACGGCTGATACCCGCGCGCCGCCATCACGTGCGGATCCATCGGCGGCAGGCCCCAGTTTTGCCCCAGCGGCCCCAGAATATCCGGCGGTGCCCCGACCGACGCTCTCAGGCAGTACAGCTCACGGTCACACCAGGTTTCCGCCCCGCCTTCCGCCACCCCGACCGCCAGATCGCGATACAGGCCAATCGGCATCTGCTGCTGCCTGCTCTGGTCAAAACACTGTGCGAACTGCGTGGCCGCCAGCCATTGCAGCCACAGGTAAAAGCGGACCGCGTCCTGATGTTCGGCGCAGAACTGCCGCACCGCGTCGCTCTGCCCCTGCCGATAGCGCTCGGGCCAGGCCGGCCAGCCCCACTGGCTGGCGTCTTTGGCCGCCAGATAGGCATGCAGCGCATCAAACGCCGCCTGCTGATACAGGCTGTCGCCCCCCTCAGCCACGAACTGCTCGAACGCCTGACGCTGCGCGTCGTTCGGCTGGCGCGCCTGAAACAGCGGGAACGCCAGCTTCAGCGCCGCCAGCTTCAGCTGCATCACGGCGGTGTAGTCCACCCACTCCGCGGCGCGCGCCTTGGCCAGCTGCTTCTGCGTCGCCGGCTTCTGCCACCAGCGCTGCGCCGCGTCGCTGCGCTGGAAATCCTCCACCGCATTGACGTCGATATACGCCAGATTCAGCCAGCGGCGCGATGAGGGGCTGTAGGGGCTGGCGCTCTCCGGGTTGGCCGGATACAGCGCATGGATCGGATTGAGGCCGACGAAGGCACCGCCGCGTTCCCCCACCTGCTCCACCATCAGGCGCAGATCGCCGAAATCGCCGATGCCCCAGTTGCGATCGGAACGCAGCGTATACAGCTGAACGCAGGCGCCCCACAGCTTCTTGCCGGTCAGCAAGGCGTCCGGCTCGAAGCAGCGTCTCGGCGCGACGATCACTCGGCATGGCCACTGCTGCTCGCCCTGGCTCAGCGTCAATTGGTGGTACCCCATCGGCAGATCGCCGGGCAGCGTCAGGGTCTTGCGCGCGCCGACGCGCCCCTGCAGGCATTCGCCGTCTTCACGCCGCAGCGCCCACAGGTACTCGCCTTCACCCGCCGGGGTCAACGCCAGCGGCGCGCCCTGATAGAACACCTTTACCGCCGGTAACGGCGACGCCGCGCCTTCCTGCGCGCCATCGGCCCGATTCATGGCTGCCAACAGCTTGCGCTTGGTCTCCGGTTCAATCGCCTGCCGCTTGCCGTGGGCATTGATAAAATCGGCAGCGATCCCCGCCTGCGCTGCCGCCTGATCGATACGCTTGCGATCCATTCGCTCTCCTTAACGTTTGGCTTGCCAGATACGCTGCTGATAATCGCGGATCGAGCGATCCGAGCTGAACATGCCGACGCGCGCGGTGTTAAGGATAGTCCGCCGCGTCCATTCGTCCCGATCGCGATACAGCTCGTCGACCCGGCGCTGCGCCTGGCAGTACGAGGCAAAGTCCGCCAGCACCAGGTAGGGATCGCCGCCTTCCAGCAGGCTGTGCAGCATCATGTCGAACGCGTGCTTGTCGCCGTGGCTGAAGGCACCGCTCGCCAGCTCGTCCAGAATCGCCTTCAGGTGCTTGTCTTTCTTGCGGTAGCTGAGCGGATCGTAACCTTTCGCCACTATCGCCTTCACCTGCTCCACGGTATTGCCGAAGATAAAGATATTGTCTTCGCCCACCTGCTCGGCGATTTCGACGTTGGCGCCGTCCAGCGTGCCGACCGTCAGCGCGCCGTTCAACGCCAGCTTCATGTTGCCGGTGCCGGAGGCCTCTTTGCCGGCGGTGGAGATCTGTTCGGAGATATCCGCCGCCGGGATCATCAATTCGGCCACCGACACACGGTAGTCAGGGATGAACGCCACTTTCAGGCGATCCTTCACCAGCGGATCGTTGTTGATCTTCTCGGCCGCCTGGTTAATGGCGTAGATGATGTTCTTCGCCAGGTAGTAACCCGGCGCCGCCTTGGCGCCGAACAGGAACACGCGCGGCACGATGTCCAGGTTCGGGTTGTCGCGCAGCTGGCGATACAGCGACAGGATATGCAGCAGGTTCAGGTGCTGGCGTTTGTACTCGTGCAGGCGTTTGATCTGCACGTCGAAGATCGCGTCCGGGTCGAGCTTCAACCCCATCACGCCGTGCACGTACTGGGCCAGCGCCACCTTGTTGTCGCGTTTGATCTGCTGATAACGCTGGCGGAACGCCGCGTCGTCAGCGAATTTCTCCAGCCCGCGCAGCGCGTCGAGATCGTTCGCCCACTCCACCTTCAGCGTCTCATCGATCAGGCCCGACAGCGCCGGGTTGCACTGTTTCAGCCAGCGGCGCGGCGTGATGCCGTTGGTGACGTTATGGAATTTATTCGGCCACAGCTGGTGGTATTCCGGGAACAGATCTTTCACCACCAGATCCGAATGCAGCTGCGCCACGCCGTTGACCGCAAAGCCGCTGACCACGCACAGGTTGGCCATGCGCACCTGCTTGTCATGGTGTACAGCCAGTTTGGCCCACACCGCCTCGTCGCCCGGCCAGTGCTTATCCACCAGCTTTTTGAACCTGGCGTTGATCTGTTTGATGATGGAGAAATGGCGCGGCAGCAGGTTGCGCACCAATTTTTCATCCCAGCATTCCAGCGCTTCCGGCATCAGGGTGTGGTTGGTATAGGCGAAGGTGTTGCTGGTGATCGCCCAGGCCGCCTCCCACTCCAACTGGTGCTCGTCCAGCAGAATGCGCAGCATTTCCGGAATCGCGATGGTCGGGTGGGTGTCGTTCAGCTGGATCACTTCATACTTCGGCAGTTCTTCAATCTTGCGGCCGGCCTGATGGTGCTTGCGTAAAATATCCGCCACCGAGCAGGCGCACTGGAAATACTGCTGCATCAGGCGCAGGCGTTTGCCGGCTTGATGGTTGTCGTTCGGGTAGAGCACCTTGGTCAGCTTGTCGGCTTCTACGCCCTGCTTCTCAGCCTGCAGGAACTTGCCGTCGTTGAAATCGCTCAGGTTGAACGGATGCTGATGAGTCGCCTGCCACAGACGCAGCGGCTGCGCCACGCCGTTGCGATACCCCAGAACCGGCAGATCCCAGGCTTCGCCGCGCAGGGTGAAGGCCGGGCGCCACAGTTCGCGGCCGTCGGCCTGCTTTTCCAGCTTGCCGCCGATGCCCACGTCCACCGCCAGCGCGGCGTTGTGGCGGAACCACGGGTAGCTCTTGCGCTGCCAGTTATCCGGCGCCTCTTGCTGCTGCCCATCGCGGAACGACTGGCGGAACAGCCCATACTGATAATTCAGCCCATAGCCGGTGGCCGGTTGTTCCACCGTCGCCATCGAGTCGAGGAAACAGGCCGCCAGCCGCCCCAACCCGCCGTTGCCCAGCGCCGGATCGGTTTCCTGTTCCAGCAGGTCCGCCAGCTTGATGTTCTGCTCGGCCAGCGCCTGCTCGACGGTGTCGTACCAGCCCAGGTTGATCAGGTTGTTCGCCGTCAGCCGACCGATCAGAAACTCCATCGAGATGTAGTTCACGTGACGCAGCGGTTTGGCGCTTTTGCGCGGCGCCGGCTGTGCGGCCAGTTGCTCGGCCAGCGCCGCACTGACGGCTTCCCACCATTGATGTTGCGTCATTTGCTGCGCGGAACTGAGGCCGAACCGTTGCCACTGACGGGCGAGCGCCGCCAGAAAAGCATCCTTCTTGAGCGTAGGCTGTGACATAAGGAAAACTCTCTATCCAGTAAGTGGGTCAAATTGCCGCTATCGTGCCGGTGAGAAAGCCTGACGGCATCATCCCGCCTGGGGATTAGCTGGGGAGGAGGATTGGGGCGTAGCTGGAATTGTGATCTCAGGCACTTTTTGACTCCCTTGCAACGATGCAAAAAAGCCCGCCAACGCGTGCGGCGAGCACTGAGAACGTTAACCCTGACGTTAGCACAAGTATTCGCGCTGCTGAAGTTTTGTCCATGGCCGGAAATGCGATCCGCAACCGTATCGCCATACTCCGACGCCAAACGTAAAAAAGTGTGATCGATAGCAACTTAACTCCAAGCCGATGCGGAAGCTTGTTGCAATACGTTTAGGGTTGGCAGAAGTTAGGGGGAGCTATTAATTACGAACCATAAAATAATTAGCGCCACTCCAATCCCGGCGGGAACCGCGATTTATACCCTGGAATACTATGCTGATCCCATCAAAACTGAGCCGCCCGGTACGGCTGCAAAATACCGTGATCCGCGATCGCCTGCTGGCCAAACTGGCCAGCGCGGGCAACTATCGTCTGACACTGGTCAATTGCCCGGCGGGATACGGGAAAACCACGCTGATCGCCCAATGGGCGGCCGGCAAGGCCGATCTGGGCTGGTATTCCCTGGATGAGAGCGACAACCAGCCGGAGCGCTTCGCCAGCTACCTGATCGCCGCGCTGCAGCAGGCCAGCGGCGGCCGCTGCGTCAAGAGCGAGGCGCTGAGCCAGAAACACCAGTACGCCAGCCTGTCGGCGCTGTTCGCCCAACTGTTTATCGAGCTGGCCGACTGGCATCAGCCGCTGTACCTGGTGATCGACGACTACCACCTGATCACCAACGACGCCATCCATGAAGCCATGCGCTTTTTCCTGCGCCATCAGCCGGAAAACCTGACGCTGATCCTGCTCTCGCGCACTCTGCCGCCGCTCGGCATCGCCAACCTGCGGGTGCGCGATCAGCTGCTGGAAATGGGCACGCAGCAGCTGGCGTTCACCCATCAGGAAGCCAAACAGTTCTTCGATTGCCGCCTGGCGGCGCCGATGGAACAGCAGGACAGCAGCCGCCTGTGCGACGAAGTCGAAGGCTGGGCCACCGCGCTGCAGCTGATCGCGCTGTCGGCCCGCCAATCCGCCTCATCGGCTCAGCTGTCGGCCAAGCGGCTGGCGGGGCTGAACGCCAGTCACCTGTCCGACTATCTGGTGGACGAAGTGCTGGACCACGTCGATGGCGATGCGCGCGCCTTCCTGCTGCGCTGTTCGGTGTTGCGCTCGATGAACGACGCGCTGATCGTGCGGCTGACCGGCGAAGACAACGGCCAGCAACGGCTGGAGGAGCTGGAGCGCCAGGGGCTGTTTATCCACCGCATGGACGACACCGGCGAATGGTTCAACTTCCACCCGCTGTTCGCCTCTTTCCTGCGCCAGCGTTGCCAGTGGGAACTGGCGCTGGAGCTGCCGGGGTTGCACCGCGCCGCCGCCGAAGGCTGGCTGGCGCTGGGGTATCCGGCGGAGGCCATTCACCACGCGCTGGCGGCCAGCGACGTCAGCATGCTGCGCGATATCCTGCTGCAACACGCCTGGTCGCTGTTCCACCACAGCGAACTGGCCTTGCTGGAGGAGTGCCTCAACGCGCTGCCGTATGAGCGCCTGATCCAAAACCCCAAGCTGGCGCTGCTGCAGGCCTGGCTGGCGCAGAGCCAGCACCGCTACAGCGAGGTCAACACCCTGCTGGAGCGCGCCGAGCGCACCATGCGCGAACAGAAAATCGAGATAGACCAAACGCTGCACGCCGAGTTCGACGCCTTGCGCGCCCAGGTGGCGATCAACGCCGGCAAACCGGAAGAAGCCGAGCGGCTGGCGACCGAAGCGTTGAAATTCCTGCCGCTGTCCAGCTACTACAGCCGCATCGTCGCCACCTCGGTGACCGGCGAAGTGCACCACTGCAAGGGCGAACTGGCGCGCGCGCTGCCGATGATGCAGCAAACCGAGCAGATGGCGCGTCGCCATCAGGCGAACCATTACGCGCTCTGGGCGCTGCTGCAGCAAAGCGAAATCCTTATCGCCCAAGGCTTCCTGCAGGCCGCTTACGAAACCCAGGATAAGGCGTTCGAACTGATCCGCGAGCAGCACCTGGAACAGCTGCCGATGCACGAATTTCTGCTGCGCATCCGCGCCCAGATCCTGTGGTCGTGGTCGCGGTTGGACGAAGCGGAAGACGCGGCGCGCGCCGGGCTGAAAATTCTGGCCAACTACCAACCGCAGCAGCAGCTGCAGTGCATCGCCATGTTGGCCAAATGCTCGCTGGCGCGCGGCGATCTGGACAACGCCAATACCCATCTGCAGCGCTGCGAAACCCTGCTGCACGGCGCCCACTATCATCGCGACTGGCTGACCAACACCGACAAGTCGCGGGTGATCCACTGGCAGATGACCGGCGACACCGCCGCCGCCGCCCAGTGGCTGCGCCACACCGAAAAGCCCGGCATGGCGGACAACCACTTCACGCAGGGCCAATGGCGCAACATCGCGCGAGTGCAGATCCTGCTCGGCCAGTATGAAGAGGCCGGCGTGGTGCTGGATGAACTGAACGAAAATGCCCGTCGCCTGCGGCTGGTGAGCGATCTCAACCGCAATCTGCTGCTCAGCAACCAGCTCTACTGGCTGCAAGAGCGCAAGGGCGAAGCGCAGCAGGCGCTGATCGAAGCGCTGTCGCTGGCCAACCGCACCGGCTTTATCAGCCACTTCGTCATCGAGGGCGAAGCGATGGCGCAGCAGCTGCGCCAGCTGATCCAGCTCAACACGCTGCCGGAGCTGGAACAGCATCGCGCCCAGCGTATCTTGCGCGACATCAACCAGCATCATCGGCACAAGTTCGCGCATTTTGACGAGAACTTCGTCGATAAGCTGCTGACCCACCCGCAGGTGCCGGAACTGATCCGCACCAGCCCGCTGACCCAACGCGAATGGCAGGTGCTGGGGCTGATCTATTCCGGTTACAGCAACGACCAGATCGCCGGTGAGCTGGATGTGGCGGCCACCACCATCAAGACGCACATCCGCAACCTGTATCAGAAACTGGGCGTGGCTCATCGCCAGGAGGCGGTGCAGCAGGCGCAGCAACTGCTGAAAATGATGGGGTACGGCGCGTAAAAACCCTGATATCCCTCTGGTCTTAAACGCCGCAGAGTTGGTTACAATAGCGGCGTCCCCCTATTACGAGGCAGTCAGCAGTATGGAACAGTTCGAAGCGATCAACGTTGAGCAGGCGTACACCCGCTGGAAAGAGGGCAGCGCCGCCCTGGTCGACATCCGCGATCCGCAAAGTTTTGAAGCCGGGCATACGCCGGGCGCCTTTCACCTCACCAACGCCACCCTGTCGGCCTTTATGCAACAAAACGACTTCGAGCGGCCGGTGATGGTGATGTGCTACCACGGCAACAGCAGCCGCAGCGCGGCGCAGTACCTGCTGCACCAGGGGTTCGACGCGGTCTACAGTATCGACGGCGGCTTCGAAGCCTGGGCCCGCCAGTATCCGCAAGACGTGGAAACCTCTGCCTGATCCCCGCCGCCCGCCGTGCGTCGGCGGGCTTCCCCTTCGTTTTTATGCGCGTTTTCGCGGGTTTTTCGCAGATCCGTTTGCCAGCGCTCAGGATTTCGACGTTATAATCGGCCGTCAGGGTCGCCGGCGAGCAAGCCGCGGCCAAAATCATTCACTTACGACGGAAGAGCAATGGTTAGAGTAATCGCCATATCCAACCCGCGCCTGGCGCTGGCCTTTGTCGACTATATGGCGACCCAGGGCATCCGGCTTGAGCTGCGCAACAGCGGCGAGGCGGCGGAAATCTGGCTGGCCGACGACGGTCACCTCGAGCAGGTGCAACACGAGCTGCAGCAGTTTCTGGCCGATCCGCTCAACCGCCGTTATCAGGCCGCCAGCTGGCAGACCGGCCATACCGACGCCGGCCTGCATTATCAGAGCGAATCCTACCTGCACACCCTGCGCAGCAAGGCCGGGCCGCTGACGCTCGGCGTGATGGTGCTGTGCATCGCGGTCTATATTCTGATGCAGGCGCTGGGCGACGATACCGTGATGTACTGGCTCTCCTGGCCGCAGGACAGCAGCCAATACACCCAGCTGTGGCGCTGGGTCAGCCATGCGTTCCTGCATTTCTCCCTGCTGCATATCCTGTTTAACCTGATGTGGTGGTGGTATCTCGGCGGCCAGATGGAAAAACGCCTCGGCGCCGGCAAGCTGTTCGTGCTGGCGGTGGTGTCGGCGTTCTTCAGCGGCTGGGCGCAATCGCTGTTCAGCGGCGCGCTGTTCGGCGGGCTGTCGGGCGTGGTCTATGCGCTGATGGGCTATGTCTGGCTGTCGGGCGAACGGGCGCCGGAGCGCGGCCTGATGCTGCCGCGCGGCCTGATGGTGTTCTCGGTGCTGTGGCTGGTGGCCGGATATTTCGATATTTTAGGAATGTCGATCGCCAACGCGGCACACATAGCCGGTTTAGTGTTAGGGTTATTGATGGCATTTTGGGATACGCGTCATCGCGCACACAACGAACAATAACAGCCGGGAGCTATGCCCCAATGGGCATAGCGGGCGTTTTAGGGGATTATCGTGAAGCAAACACAGCGTCATGACGCAATTATCGAGCTGGTGCGCCTGCAGGGTTACGTCAGCACGGAAGAGCTGGTCGAACATTTTGACGTCAGCCCGCAAACGATTCGCCGCGATTTGAATGACCTGGCCGACCAGAACAAGATCCAGCGTCACCACGGCGGCGCGGCGCTGCCTTCCAGCTCGGTCAACGCTGCCTATAACGATCGCAAGGTGATGTGGTCGGAAGAGAAAGCCCGCATCGCGCAGCGCGTCGCCAGCCAGATCCCGGACGGCGCCACGCTGTTCATCGATATCGGCACCACGCCGGAGGCGGTGGCCCATGCGCTGATGAACCACAAGAACCTGCGCGTGGTCACCAACAACCTCAACGTCGCCACCCTGTTGACCGCCAAAGAAGACTTCCGCCTGATCCTGGCCGGCGGCGAAGTGCGCACCCGCGACGGCGGCATCATGGGTGAAGCCACGCTGGACTTCATCTCCCAATTCCGCCTCGATTACGGCATTCTCGGTATCAGCGGCATCGATATGGACGGCTCGCTGCTCGAATTCGACTATCACGAAGTGCGCACCAAACGCGCGATTATCGAAAATTCCCGCTGTGTGATGCTGGTGACCGACCATTCCAAATTCGGCCGCAACGCCATGGTCAACCTGGGCAACATGAACCTGATCGACTACCTGTTTACCGACCAGCTGCCGCCGCCGAGCGTGATGAAAATCATCGAACAGTACGACGTTCAGCTGGAGCTGTGCTGATCCGGCCTTAACCCGCGGGGCGCGCCGCCGCCCCGTTTCATCCCTTTAGCCCTCCTCACCGATAGCCGTTTGCGCGCCCGCGCCATATCCATATTATTTATGTGACTATCATCACCAAACTGTTACCTCTATCACGCCTAAATGTTTTTGTTTGGTTAAGTCTTGGCTTGCTTGTTGGTTTTTGATTACAATCATGAGCGAAAACGAACATGAAAGAGCTATTTCGAACATCTGGAGGAAGATGACGTGGAAACCAAAGACTTGATCGTTATCGGTGGCGGCATCAACGGTGCCGGCATCGCGGCGGATGCTGCCGGGCGCGGGCTGTCGGTACTGCTACTGGAAGCGCAAGACTTGGCCTGTGCTACGTCTTCCGCCAGTTCCAAACTGATCCACGGTGGCCTGCGCTACCTGGAACACTACGAATTCCGTCTGGTGAGCGAAGCGCTGGCCGAACGTGAAGTGCTGCTGAAACTGGCGCCGCACATCGCGTTCCCGATGCGTTTCCGCCTGCCGCACCAGCCGCACCTGCGTCCGGCCTGGATGATCCGCATCGGCCTGTTCCTGTACGATCACCTGGGCAAACGCACCAGCCTGCCGGGCAGCAAGGGTTTGCGCTTTGGACCAGAGTCGGTGCTGAAGCCTGAACTGAAGCGCGGTTTCGAATATTCCGACTGCTGGGTCGACGATGCTCGCCTGGTGGTGCTGAACGCGCAGGAAGTGGAAAAACGCGGCGGCGAAGTGCGCACCCGCACCAAAGTGACCCGCGCATGGCGTGAAAACGGCCTGTGGATGGTGGAAGCGGTCGATATCGACAGCGGCAAAACCTTCACCTGGCGCGCCAAAGGCCTGGTGAACGCCACCGGCCCGTGGGTGAAAAACTTCTTCGACGACGGCCTGAAGCTGAAATCGCCTTACGGCATCCGCCTGATCAAAGGCAGCCACATCGTGGTGCCGCGCGTGCACGATCAGCCGCAGTCTTACATTCTGCAGAACGAAGACCACCGCATCGTGTTCGTGATCCCGTGGAATGACGAATTCTCCATCATCGGCACCACCGACGTGGAGTACAAAGGCGATCCGAAAGACGTGAAGATCGACGAGAACGAAATCGCTTATCTGCTGAAAGTGTACAACGATCACTTCAAGAAGCAGCTGGGCCGCGACGACATCGTCTGGACTTACTCCGGCGTGCGTCCGCTGTGTGACGACGAATCCGATTCACCGCAGGCGATCACCCGCGATTACACGCTGGACGTGCACGACGAGCAGGGCAAAGCGCCGCTGCTGTCGGTGTTCGGCGGCAAGCTGACCACCTACCGCAAGCTGGCCGAACATGCGATGGAAAAACTGGCCCACTACTACCCAGGCTGCGGCCCGGCGTGGACCAAAAACGCCACGCTGCCGGGCGGTGACATCGACGGCGACCGCGACGGTTACGCGGCCAAACTGCGCCGTGCGCACGGCTGGCTGCCGGAAGCCCTGGCGCGCCGTTATGCCCGCACCTACGGCAGCCAGAGCGAGCTGATCCTGGCCGGCGCCAACGGCCTCGCCGATCTGGGCGAAGATTTCGGCCACGGTCTGTATGAAGCCGAGCTGCGCTACCTGACCGAGAAAGAGTGGGTCGTGGAGCTGGACGACGCTATCTGGCGCCGCACCAAGCTGGGCATGTGGCTGGACGAAGCGCAGCAGGCGCGAGTGAAAGCCTGGCTGGCGGAACACGCGAAAACGAAAGCGCTGTCTCTGGCTTCCTGAGCTGCAGCGTAACGAAAAAGGGCCGGTTATCCGGCCCTTTGCTTTTTTCCTCTCTCGCTTTACAGTTTCACCGGCTTAATGTGCCAAATTTCATCCGCGTATTCCTGAATGGTGCGATCGGATGAGAAGTAGCCCATATTGGCGATATTCAGCACCGCGCGCCGCGTCCACTCGTCCTGATTGAGATAGACCTCGTCCACCTTGTCCTGCGTGTCCACATAGCTGCGGTAATCCGCCAACAGCTGATAGTGATCGCCGAGGTTGACCAGCGAGTCGAACAAATTGCCATAGCGTTTCGGCTCTTCCGGGCTGAACACCCCGGTGGCGATCTGCGTCAGCGCCTGATGCAGCTCCGGATCCTGCTCATAGTACTGGCGCGGGTTGTAACCGTTGCGGCGCAGTTCCTCAACCTGCTCGGCGGTATTGCCGAAAATAAAGATATTCTCCTCCCCCACGTGCTCACGCATCTCGACGTTGGCGCCGTCCAGCGTGCCGATGGTCAGCGCGCCGTTCAGCGCGAACTTCATGTTGCTGGTGCCCGAGGCCTCGGTGCCCGCCAGCGAGATCTGTTCCGACAGATCCGCCGCCGGGATAATGATCTGCGCCAGGCTGACGCCATAGTTCGGAATGAACACCACCTTCAGTTGGGTATGCACGCGCGGATCGTTGTTGATCACTTTGGCCACGTCGTTGATCAGACGGATGATCTGCTTGGCGGCATAGTAGGCTGAGGCCGCCTTGCCGGCGAAGATCACCACCCGCGGCACGCGCTCGATGTCCGGGTCAGCCAGCAAACGGTTATACAGCGTGATAACGTGCAGCACGTTGAGCAGCTGCCGTTTGTACTCGTGGATGCGCTTGATTTGCACATCGAACAACGCATCCGGGTTGACCACCACGTTGAGCGTTTTGGCAATGTACAGCGCCAGCCGCTCCTTGTTCTGCCGCTTGGCGCGCTGCACCGCCTGCAGGAAGCTCGGGTAATCGACGTTGGCTTTGATCTCGCTCAGTTGGCTGAGATCGGTGCGCCAGGTTTGACCGATGCAGTCGTCCAGCACCGCCGCCAGCGGCGGATTGGCCAGCGCCAGCCAACGGCGCGGCGTCACCCCGTTGGTTTTGTTGCAGAAACGGGTCGGGAACAGCCGGGCGAAGTCGGCGAACAGCGACTGCACCATCAGTTCGGAATGCAGGGCGGAAACGCCGTTGACCTTGTGGCTGGCCACCACCGCCAGCCAAGCCATGCGCACCCGGCGGCCGTTGGTTTCGTCGATGATCGAGACCCGCGCCAGCAGATCGTTGTCGCCCGGCGCCACTTCCTGCACCATCTTGAGGAAGTGATCGTTGATTTCGAAAATCAGCTGCAGATGGCGCGGCAAGATGCGGCCGAGCATGTCCACCGGCCAGGTCTCCAGCGCCTCGCTCATCAGCGTGTGGTTAGTGTAGGAGAATACCTGCTCCACCACTTCCCAGGCGTCGAGCCACTTGAACTTGTGCTCGTCGATCAGCCGGTGCATCAGCTCCGGAATCGACAACACCGGGTGAGTGTCGTTGAGGTGAATGGCGATCTTGTCCGACAGGTTGTCGAAGGTTTTGTGCATCAGCCAATGGCGATTGAGAATATCCTGCACCGTGGCCGACACCAGGAAATACTCCTGCCGCAGCCGCAGCTCGCGCCCGGACGAGGTCGAATCGTCCGGATAAAGCACGCGCGACACGTTCTCCGAATGGTTTTTATCTTCCACCGCCGCGAAGTAATCGCCCTGGTTGAACTTGCCGAGGTTGATCTCGTTACTGGCCTGCGCGCCCCACAACCGCAGCGTGTTGGTGGCGTCGGTGTCGAAACCGGGGATCACCTGATCGTAGGCGATGGCCACGATTTCTTCGGTCTCCAGCCAGCGGGCCTTGGCCCCCTCCTGCTGCACGCGGCCGCCGAAGCGCACCTTGTAGCGGGTGTTATGGCGCGGAAACTCCCACGGATTGCCGTACTCCAGCCAGTAGTCCGGCGATTCCATCTGTTGGCCGTTGACGATGTTCTGCTTGAACATGCCGTACTCATAGCGAATGCCGTAGCCGCGCCCCGGCAGCGCCAGCGTCGCCAGCGAGTCAAGGAAGCAGGCCGCCAGCCGGCCCAGACCGCCGTTGCCGAGCCCGGGGTCGTTCTCTTCCTCCAGCAGCTCCGCCAGGTTCAGCCCCATCTCGTTCAACGCGTTGTCGATGTCCTGATAAATGCCCATCGACAGCAGCGCGTTCGACAACGTGCGGCCGATCAGAAACTCCATCGACAGGTAATACACCTGCCGCACGTCTTGAGACAGCTGGGCGCGGTTGGAACGCAGCCAGCGCTCCACCATGCGATCGCGTACCGCGAACAGCACGGCGTTCAGCCAATCGTGCCGGTTGGCGATGGCCGGATCCTTGCCGACGATAAACATCAGCTTATAGGCGATGGAGTGTTTCAGCGCTTCCACACTGACCGTAGGTGAGGTGTAACTAAACGGTGAAGTCATGGCTTTTTAATCCCTTGTAGGGAGCCCCGCCATTCGCCGCGGAATAGCGGGCTCCGCTGAACATGGACGCGGCACGCCGCGCCCCGACAATCTACCCTTACGGCTGCCCGCCGCGCGTCAACCCGAAACGCGAAACGCGGGCTACAAGCGTTGATAAAGCGATAAATACTCTTTCGCCGCCACCGGCCAGCCGAAGTCCACGCTCATGGCGTGGCGCTGAACGTGGCGCCAGTGTTTCGGCCGGCTCCACAGCACCATGGCGCGGCGGATGGCGTTGCCCAGCGCGATGGCGTCGCAATCGTCGAACACGAATCCGCTGGCGGTGCCGTCGGCCAGGTTCTCCAGCGCGCAGTCCACCACCGTGTCCGCCAGCCCGCCGGTACGGCGCACCAGCGGCAGCGTGCCGTATTTCAGGCCGTAGAGCTGGGTCAGGCCGCAGGGCTCGAAGCGGCTCGGCACCAAAATGACGTCGGCGCCGCCGATGATGCGGTGGGAGAAGGATTCGTGATAACCGATCTGCACGCCGACCTGTTCAGGGTAGTCGGCGGCGGCGGCCAGAAACGCCTGTTGCAGCACCGCATCGCCGGCGCCCAGCAGCGCCAGCTGCCCGCCCTGCGCCAGCAGTTCAGGCAACGCCTGCAGCACCAGATCGAGGCCTTTCTGGCTGGTCAATCGGCTCACTACCGCGAACACCGGCAGTGATTCGTCCACCTTCAGCCCCATGGCCTTTTGCAGATGCAGCTTGTTTTTGACCTTGCTTTTCAGATCGTCGGCGTCATAGCGGGCGCTCAGCCGCGGGTCGTGGGCCGGATCCCAAATCTTGTCGTCCACCCCGTTGAGGATGCCGCTCAGCCTGCCCTGCCGCTGCCGCTCCTGCAGCAGCCCCTCCATGCCGTAGCCGAACTCCGGCCGGGTGATCTCACGCGCATAGGTCGGGCTGACGGCGGTCACGTGGTCGGCATAAAACAGCCCGGCCTTGAGGAACGACATCTGGCCGTAGAACTCCAGGCCATAGACGTTGTAGAACGACGCCGGCAGCCACAGCTCGGTCACGTGATGGGCGGAGAACAGCCCTTGATAGGCCAGGTTATGCACCGTGAACACCGAACGCGCCGGGTGGCCGTTGGCGGCCAGATAGGCGCAGCTAAGACCGGCGTGCCAGTCGTGGGCATGCACCAGCTGCGGGCGCCAGTAGCGATCCAGCCCCTTGGCCAGCTCGCAGGCCATCCAGCCCAGCAGCGCAAAGCGGCGGTGGTTGTCGGGGTAGGCATACATGGACTGATCGTGGTACGGGCTGCCCGGCCGGTCATACAGCCAGGGCGCATCGATGAGATAGATGCCCACACCATGGTAGGTGCCGTAACGCAGGCCAACCCGGCCGGCGAACGAGTCGATTTCCGCCACCAGCACGGTGTCAGGTATGCCGTTGCGTACGTCAGGAAAAGCGGGCAATAGCACCCGAACATCGGCGCCTTCGGCGATTTGCGCCGCCGGCAGCGCGCCAACCACGTCTGCGAGTCCGCCCGTTTTCAGCAGGGGGAACATTTCAGAACATACGTGTAAGACCTGCATTATCACTCCTGAAAGTCGGCCGAAGGCCTCTGGATAAGAAATAAAGCAGGCTTGCCGCTGTTATGTGTGCCGCGTTGCGCAAGCCATCGAACCGTTCATCGGGCGGCAGGCTATCGTTCTGCCCCCACGTTAACTCACAATTTTGACAACATTTCGCGCGTCACCAGCACGATGCCGCCTTCCGAGCGATAGAAACGCTTGCTGTCCTCATCGGCGTTTTCCCCGATCACCATGCCCTCCGGAATGTGGCAGGCGCGGTCGATGATGCAGCGCCGCAGGCGGCAGGAACGGCCGACGTTCACGTCCGGCAACAATACGGTAGAGTCGATGGTGCAAAACGAGTTCACTCGCACGCGCGGGAACAGCACCGAATGCACCACCACCGATCCGGACACGATGCAACCGCCGGACACCAGCGAGTTCATGGTCATGCCGTGGCTGCCGGAGCGATCCTGCACAAACTTGGCCGGCGGCAGCGGTTCCATGTGGGTGCGGATCGGCCAGGCGCGGTCGTACATGTCCAGCTCCGGCGTCACCGACGCCAGATCGAGATTGGCGCGCCAGTAGGCGTCCAGCGTGCCCACGTCGCGCCAGTACGGCGGCAGATCGGGGTTGGACGTCACGCAGGACAAGGTAAACGGATGCGCCCACGCCGCCTGCTGCGCGGTGATTTTCGGGATCAGATCCTTGCCGAAATCGTGGCTGGAGCCGGGGGTCGACATATCCTCTTCCAGCAGCTGGAACAGGTAGGCGGCATTAAAAATATAGATGCCCATGCTGGCCAGCGACATATCCGGGTTGCCCGGCATCGCCGGCGGATCGGCGGGCTTTTCCAGAAACTCGATGATACGGTCGCTTTCATCCACCTTCATCACGCCGAATTCGCCGGCTTCGCTGCGCGGCACCGGCAGGCAGGCCACGGTGCACTGAGCGCCTTTCTCGACGTGATCGATCAGCATGCGCGAATAATCCATCTTGTAGATGTGATCGCCCGCCAGGATCACCACGTATTCGGCCTCGTAGCGGCGGATGATATCCAGGTTCTGGTACACCGCGTCGGCGGTGCCCTTGTACCAATGCTCGGTGCTGAGGCGCTGCTGGGCCGGCAGCAGATCGACGAACTCGTTCATCTCCTCGTTGAGGAACGACCAGCCGCGCTGAATGTGCTGCACCAGCGTGTGCGACTGGTATTGGGTGATCACGCCGATGCGGCGGATGCCGGAGTTCAGGCAGTTCGACAAGGCGAAATCGATGATGCGGAATTTGCCGCCAAAGTGGACGGCGGGCTTGGCGCGGGTGGAGGTCAAATCTTTCAAACGTGAGCCGCGGCCGCCGGCCAGGATCAGCGCTACGGATTTAATCGGCAACTGGCGCGCCAACATCAGGGGGTCTTTATTTTCAAACCTAACCATAGCGGACTCCTTTTATTATTTCCGTACCAGAACGCAAAGCGAGCGCGCGGCCTGGTGCCAGGCGGGCAATACCGCCCGTGAGTCTTCCTGAGTGAACGGGGCGACAACCTGCCAATCGCCTTCCGGCAACCTCATCTCCGTCGTTTGCGGCGTGGCGTTGACCAGCAACAGCCAGCGCTGCGACAGCAGGATCTGCATGAGCAGCTCGCCCCGCTCCCACTGCTGCGCGTCGAGCGGCAGGCCTTGCGCGTTCAGCCACTGCACGCTGCCGTCGTCCTGCTGCCACCAGCGGTCCTGCTGCAGCGCGGGGATCTGGCGGCGCAGCGCGATCAGCGCCGCGACGTAATCGGTCAGCGCGTCATCCGCCGTGGCCCAATCGAGCCAGGTGGTGGCGTTGTCCTGACAATAGGCATTGTTGTTCCCCTGCTGGCTGTGTCCCTGTTCATCGCCGGCCAGCAGCATCGGCGTGCCCTGGGACAGCAATAGCGTGGCGAGCATCGCCCGCTGGCTGGCCCTGCGGCGTTGCACAATGGCGTCGTCGGCGACCAGGCCTTCCACGCCGTGGTTGTTGCTGAAATTGCGATCGCTGCCGTCGCGGTTGCCCTCACCGTTCGGCTGATTGTGTTTCTCGTTGAAGCTGACCACGTCCTGCAGGGTAAAACCGTCATGGGCGGTCAGCATGTTGACGGTGGCGTAAGGCGCCCGCCCGCGCTGGTTGTACAGATCGCTGGAAGCGGCAAAACGCCGGGCGAACTGGCCAAGCGACACGCCGCTCTGCAGCCAGAAACGGCGCATGTCGTCGCGGTAATGATCGTTCCATTCGGCGAAGCGGCCGGGAAATGCCCCCACCTGATAGCCGCCGGGACCAATGTCCCAGGGTTCGGCGATCAGCTTGCAACGCGACAGCAGATCGTCCGCCAGCATCGCCTGGAACAGCGGCGCATCGCGATCGAACCCCGGCGTGCGGCCCAGCACGCTGCCCAGATCGAAGCGGAAGCCGTCGACGTGGCACTCCCGCACCCAAAAATGCAGGCAATCCATCACCCAGGCTACGCCCTGCGGCTGATCCAACCGCAGGGTGTTGCCGCAGCCGGTGTCGTTGACGTAATCCCCTTCGGGCGTCAGCCAGTAGTAACTCAGATTATCGATGCCGCTCAGCGACAGCATCGGCCCATCCCTGTCCAGCTCGGCGCTGTGGTTGAACACCACGTCAAGGATCACCTCAATGCCGGCTTGGTGCAGCGCCTTAACCGCATCGCGAAATTCGTTGAGCGGCGTGGCATCGGTGCTCAGGCTGGCGTAGCGGTTGTCCGGCGCATAGGGCGCCAGCACGTTATAGCCCCAGTAGTTGATCAGCCCCAGCCGCTGCAAGCGCGGCTCGGAGGTATGCTGTTGCACCGGCAGCAGTTCCAGCGCGGTGATGCCAAGGCGTTTGAAGTGGGCGATCATCGCCGGGTGCCCCAGCGCGGCGAAACTGCCGCGCAGCGCCGGCGGGATTAGCGGGTGCAGCAGCGTCAGGCCGCGCACGTGGGCTTCGTAAATCACCGTCTGCCCCCAGGGCGTGGCGGGCGGGCGATCGTCCTGCCAGTCATACTGTTCGTCCACCACCACGCACTTCGGCATCAGCTCGGCGCTGTCGTGCGGATCCGGCTGCTCGTAACCGCCGTGCAGGTGCGGGTGGTCCGCCACCGGCCCTTCCACCGCGCGCGCGGCCGGATCGAGCGCCAGCTTGTTGGGGTTGAAGCGCTGCCCGTTCGCCGGATCAAACGGGCCGTAGACCCGATAGCCGTAACGTTGCCCCGGCCTGCCGCCCGGCAAATAGCCATGCCAGATATCGCCGCTGCGCGCCGGCAGCGGCAGGCGCACTTCGCGCTGCTGGCCGTCGAACAGGCACAGCTCCACCCGCTCGGCATGCGCCGAATACAGGGTAAAATTGATGCCTTCGCCGTCATACTGCGCGCCCAGCGGCGCGGCGAGGCCGGCCGTCAGCTCGGTCATGGCGCCTCCCGCAGCAGATAAATGGTCGACAATGGCGGCAACGTCACGCTGATAGAGAAATCGCGGCCATGGCTGCCGACCGCTTCGGAAGAGACCCGCCCCTGATTACCGGCGTTGCTGCCGTGATAGTGGTGCGAATCGGTATTGAGGATCTCGCGGTAGTCACCGGCGCGCGAGAGGCCGATGCGGTAGCGGTAGCGCGGCACCGGGGTAAAATTGCTGATGGCGATCAGCTCATTGCCCTGCGAATCGTAGCGCGCGAAGGCGAACACCGAGTTATCGTGATCGTCGACCACCAGCCACTCGAAGCCATCCGGGAAGTAGTCGCGCTCATACAGCGGCGCCTGCTGCCGGTAGCAGTGGTTCAGATCGCGCACCAGCCGCTGCACGCCGTTATGCCAGTTATCCAGCCCTTCCAATAAATGCCAGTCGAGGCTGGTATCGAAATTCCACTCGCGCCCTTGCGCGAACTCGCAGCCCATAAACAGCAGCTTTTTGCCCGGATGCGCCCACATAAAGCCGTAATAGGCGCGCAGGTTGGCGAACTTTTGCCAGGCATCGCCCGGCATACGGTCGAGGATCGATTTTTTGCCGTGCACCACTTCATCGTGCGAGATAGGCAATACGAAGTTCTCGGTATAGGCGTACAGCATGCCGAAGGTCATCTGGTTGTGGTGATACTTGCGGTGCACCGGATCGCACTTCATATAATTGAGCGTGTCGTGCATCCAGCCGAGGTTCCATTTGTAATGGAACCCCAGGCCGTTGGCATCCGGCGGCAGGGTGACGCCGGGATAGTCGGTGGACTCCTCCGCCAGCGTCACCGCGCCCGGCTGCGCCTGGCCGATAGTCTGGTTGGTATAACGCAGGAAGGCGATGGCCTCCAGATTCTCGTTGCCGCCGTAGTAATTCGGCACCCACTCGCCGTCGGCGCGGCTGTAATCGCGATAGATCATCGACGCCACCGCATCGACCCGCAGCGCGTCGATGCCGAAACGCTCCAGCCAATACAGCGCGTTGCCCGCCAGGTAGTTGCGTACCTCGTGACGACCGTAGTTGTAGATCAGGGTATTCCAGTCCTGATGGTAGCCCTCGCGCGGATCGGCGTACTCGTACAGCGCAGTGCCGTCGAAATTCGCCAGGCCGTAGGCGTCGCTCGGGAAGTGCCCCGGCACCCAGTCGAGGATCACGTTGATGCCCGCCTCATGCGCCGCCGCCACAAACGCCCTGAAGTCGGCCGGCGTGCCGAAGCGCCGGGTCGGCGCATACAGCCCCAGCGGCTGATAGCCCCAGCTGCCGTCGAACGGGTGCTCGTTGATCGGCAGCAGCTCGATATGGGTGAATCCCATGTCCTTCACATAATCGATCAGCTGCACCGCCAGCTCGCCGTAGCTGAGCCAGAAGTGGTTGTCAGTGTGGCGGCGCCATGAGCCGAGATGCACCTCGTAGATGGCGATCGGCTGGTCAAAATCGTTGGCGCGGCGGCGCGCCGGCGTCGACGGCACCACCTCCGGCAGCGGCGCCACCAACGAGGCGGTATCCGGGCGCATCTGCGCCTCGAAGGCGTAAGGATCGGCTTTCAACTGAGTATTGCCGTAGCAATCGACGATTTCATATTTGTACAGCTGGCCGGCCTGCACGCCGGGCAAGAACAGCTCCCAGATGCCGTTTTCACGCCGCAGACGCATCGGGTGGCGGCGGCCGTCCCAGAAGTTGAATTCCCCCACCACCGAAACACGCTGGGCGTTGGGCGCCCAGACCGCAAAGCTGACGCCGTCGATGCCATCCAGCGTGACGAGGTGGGCGCCCAGCCGTTCGTAGGGGCGCAAATGCGTACCCTCAGCCAATAGCCAACTGTCGATATCCTGCAGCAGTGGGCCGAACCGGTAGGGATCGTCGACGATCTGTTGATGATCGCGCCAGCTGACCTGCAGCTGATAGCGGAAAGGATTTTTGCGCCGCGGCACTACCGCGCTGAAGAAACCGCGCGGATCGTCGCAGTTCAGCTGCACCAGCCGCCGGCCGGTTTGCTGTTCCACCAGCCAGACTGCGCCGGCGTCCGGCAGCAGCGCGCGCACCTGCAGACCGTTATCGGTCGCATGCATGCCAAGCAGAGCGAAGGGATCGGCGTAATGGCCGGCGATGATCTGATCAATCACGTCACGATCGGGAAGTACAGGCATAGTCTTCTTCCTTAGATTAACAGCATGATCTAAGCACGGCTTGTTGATTATTCCTTGGCCGTTTTGGTCATCATGCAATGCATTCGGACTCTAAAGCGTGATTGCGGTCGGTTATTGACCAATCTTTACTCTGCCGACCTGAATTTCGCTCTTTATGCTTATTTTTTGAAATATTTCAGTCATGGTGAAAAATTGTCCACCCATGCGTTAAGCATAGCCAATGTCTGTTAAAAACTGCTCAGCATTGCTCAGGAAAATTCTTCATTAAGAAAACTGCCAGCCTGGCGGCGTTTGCATGCGGCGGCTGACGAGGAGATAGGCGGGATCCCGCCCATTGAAACGAGGCTGGCGATGACGCTGCCCGACGCGATGCGCGGCGAACAAAAAAGCGGAAAATAAGGCATTAGGGGGCTGAAAGCAGCCAGCCCCCTGGAAGTGCGGGTTTACAGCAGGATGCGCAGCATGCGGCGCAGCGGCTCGGCCGCGCCCCACAGCAGTTGGTCGCCCACGGTGAACGCCGACAGGTACTCCGGCCCCATATTCAGCTTGCGCAGACGGCCGACCGGCGTATTCAGCGTACCGGTCACCGCCGCCGGCGTCAGTTCGCGCATGGTCAGTTCGCGGTCGTTCGGGATCACGCGCACCCAGTCGTTGTGCGTCGCCAGCATCTGCTCGATTTCCGGCAGCGACACGTCTTTTTTCAGCTTCAGCGTGAACGCCTGGCTGTGGCAGCGCAGCGCGCCGACGCGCACGCACAGACCGTCGACCGGGATCACGCTGGCGGTGTTCAGGATCTTGTTGGTTTCAGCCTGGCCTTTCCACTCTTCGCGGCTCTGGCCGTTGTCGAGCTGCTTGTCGATCCACGGGATCAGGCTGCCGGCCAGCGGCACGCCGAAGTTATCGGTCGGCAGTTTGCCGCTGCGGGTGGCCTCGGTCACCTTGCGTTCGATATCCAGAATGGCGGAGGCCGGGTTCTGCAGCTCTTTCGCCACGTCGGCATGCAGCATGCCCATTTGGGTCAGCAGTTCGCGCATGTGGCGCGCGCCGCCGCCGGAGGCCGCCTGGTAGGTGGCGACCGATGCCCACTCCACCAGATCGTTGGCGAACAGGCCGCCGAGCGACATCAGCATCAGGCTGACGGTGCAGTTGCCGCCGACGAAGGTTTTGATGCCTTTGTCCAGGCCCTGCTGGATCACCGCGTGGTTGACCGGATCCAGGATGATGATGGCGTCGTCCTGCATGCGCAGCGACGAGGCCGCGTCGATCCAGTAACCCTGCCAACCGCTGGCGCGCAGCTTAGGATAAACTTCGTTGGTATAATCGCCGCCCTGACAGGTAATAATGATATCGAGCGCGCTCAGCGCGTCGATGTCATACGCATCCTGCAGCGTGCCCTGCTGGCCGCCAAAGGCCGGCGCGGCGGAACCGTGCTGCGAGGTGGAGAAAAAGACCGGGCGAATGGCGTCGAAATCGCGCTCTTCCGTCATGCGTTGCATGAGAACCGAGCCGACCATTCCGCGCCAACCGATGAAACCAACGTTTTTCATAATATCTGTGTCCCGCCCGGATAAGGGCTTATTAGGTGATAACGAGTTGTGTGCAATATCTCCTCACCTTACAAAATGTCGGCGCGGGCGCAAAGTGAATTTATTCGATGGCTGGGGATTTCTCAGCAATCCTTCTTATAGGCAAGGACGCGGCCGTAAAGGCCGAGGCGTTTTCCCGATCACGAGGTCACCATGACAGAGATGATTTCCGCTACGGTATTGCTGTTTTTAATTATGGATCCGCTGGGCAACCTGCCGATTTTCATGTCGGTGCTCAAGCACCTGGAGCCGCGCCGCCGCCGCGTAGTGTTGATTCGCGAGCTGCTGATCGCCCTGCTGCTGATGCTGATCTTTCTGTTCGCCGGCGAGAAAATTCTGGCGTTCCTCAACCTGCGCACCGAAACCGTCTCCATTTCCGGCGGCATCATCCTGTTTCTGATCGCCATCAAGATGATTTTCCCCACGCAGGAGGGGAACAGCTCCGGGCTGTCCGCCGGCGAGGAACCGTTCCTGGTGCCGCTGGCGATCCCGCTGGTGGCCGGGCCATCGATTCTGGCGGCGCTGATGCTGCTGTCGCACCAGTATCCACATCAGCTGCCGCATTTGGTGGCGGCGCTGCTGATCGCCTGGGGCCTCTCTGCGGCCATTTTGCTGATGTCGAACCTGTTCCTGCGCCTGCTGGGCAGCAAAGGCGTCAGCGCGCTGGAGCGGTTGATGGGGCTGATTCTGGTGATGCTGTCGACCCAGATGTTCCTGGACGGCGTGCGGGCTTACATGAAGCTGTAGGCGCCTGGCGGCGCCGACAACGGTCCGCGTTTAGCGGGCGGTAACGCGGCGAATATAGGCGAGCGTATCGGCAACCACGCCGTCCAGCGGCTGGTTGATGTCGATCGCTTGCACATCCGGCTCCTGCTCGCCCGGCTCTTCCAGCGTGGCGAACTGGGAAATCAACATCTGCGGCTTGAAGAAGTGGCCCTTGCGTTGCTTCAGACGCTCCTCGATCACCGACTGGTCGCCTTTCAGATACAGGAAATGCAGGTTGAGATTGCCGTCGCGCAGGCGATCGCGATAGCTTTTCTTCAGCGCCGAGCACACCAGCAGCGACACGTCGTTGGTGCGCTGCATGGCGAAGATGGCGTCGTTCAGGGCCGCCAGCCACGGCGCGCGATCGTTGTCGTCCAACGCATGCCCGGAGGACATTTTGATGATGTTGGCGCGCGGGTGCAGGTAATCGCCGTCCAGCATGGCGGCGTTGGCCTGGTGAGCGACAGCGCTGGCCACGGCGGATTTGCCGCTGCCGGAAACGCCCATCAAAACAAATACGTGATTCTGCGGATTGCTCATTGTGTCATGCCCTTATGGGAACTGGCGCGAGCGCGCCAAATGCGTCCCAACTGATAAAGATACTCTGGAACGCCGACGCCCCGCAGGGCGCCGGATAAAGATTATACGACCGTCGCCAGCAGCAGACAGCCCACCAGGCCGCACACCGAGATAATGGTTTCCAGCACCGACCAGGATTTGATGGTTTCCATGATGCTCAGGTTGAAGTACTCCTTGAACAGCCAGAAGCCCGGATCGTTGACGTGCGAGAAGATGACGCTGCCGGAACCGACCGCAATCACCATCAGCTCAGGGCTGACGCCGGTGGTGGCGATCAGCGGCGCCACGATGCCACCCGCGGTGATCGCCGCCACGGTGGCGGAACCCAGCGCCAGACGCAGCGCAGCGGCGATCGACCAGGCCATCAGGATCGGCGAAACGTTGCTGCCTTCCATCAGGCCGGCGATGTACTTCTCAACGCCGCTGTCCACCAGCACCTGCTTGAAGGCGCCGCCGCCGCCAATGATCAACAGCATCATGGCGATGATTTTAATCGAGTCGGTGATGGTGCCCATCACTTCATCCATGGTACGGCCACGGTTCAGGCCGAAGGTGAAGATGGCGATCAGCACGGCGATCAGGGTGGCCATCACCGGGTCGCCGAAGAACTCGGCGAAGCGCAGCAGGCTGTGGCCCTTCGGCAGCACCATTTCAGCGACCGCGCGCAGCGCCATCAGGATCACCGGCACCAGCGACGTGGCGACGCTGACGCCAAAGCTCGGCATCTCCGCGTCGGTAAAGGTTTTCGGGTTGTACAGGCCTTCCGGCACCGGCTTGTCGATGCCTTTCAGGAAGCGGGCATAGACCGGGCCGGCCAGGATCACCGTCGGGATCGCCAGCAACGTGCCGTACAGCAGGGTTTTACCCATGTCGGCATGGAAGATGGTGGCGATGGCGGTCGGGCCCGGGTGCGGCGGCAGGAAGCCGTGGGTCACCGACAGCGCGGCGGCCATCGGCACGCCGACGTACAGCAGCGGGATACGCGCGGAGGCGGCGATGGTGAACACCAGCGGCAGCAACAGCACGAAGCCCACTTCGTAGAACAGCGCGAAGCCGACGGTGAAGCCGGTCAGCACCACCGCCCATTGAATGTGTTTTCTGCCGAACTTGTCGATCAGCGTGGTGGCGATGCGCTGTGCGCCGCCGCAGTCCGCCAGCAGTTTGCCGAGCATGGCGCCGAAGCCCATGATCAGCGCCAGGCTGCCCAACGTGCCGCCCACGCCGGCCTTGATGGAGCCGATGACCTTATCGACCGGCATACCCTGCGCGATCCCGACCGCCAAAGCAACCAGAACCAGAGAGATAAAGCCGTTCAGCTTGAAGCGGATCATCAGCAGCAGCAGCAGCGCTACGCCGCCTGCAACAATCACTAATGGCATAGTTTTTCTCCAACCTTTTATCGCGACTCTCTTTACAATATGCGTAAAGCGTGCGGTTGTTTTATTTTTAGGCTCTTTCCCGGTGTTTAAGAAGAGCTGTAGGTGTTGTTGAGTCAGAGGTTCAGTCTTGCAGCAAGATGACCGCGCACTCGTTGTTACCGGTATCATGATACCGGTAACAACGAGTGCGCCGGAACCGGGTAACCGGCTAAAATTCGCGTTCTGGGACAGAGATCAAACTTATGCCGGCAACGAGCGGCGGGCTTACAGGCGGGGTAACCAGCGCGCCTCAGGGCGCGCTGTAAAAAGAAAGAGTGTTAAAACAGAACGTTAAAATAGCTCAGATGCTGCCGCCGGGGATCACGGTGAAACCGACGTCCACCATGCGCGGGCACACCGTTTCGCCGCGCAGCCGGGCCAGCAGGCGCTCGGCGCCGATCTGCCCCATGCGCTCGCGCGGCGTCAGCACGCTGGCCAGCTTCGGCACCATCACCTGACCGATGTCATGGCCGTGGAAACCGGCGATCGCCATGTCCTGCGGGATCGACAGCCCTTGCCGCTGGCATTCGAAGGCCGCCCCGATCGCCAGGTCATCGTTGGTGCAGAAGATACTGTCGATCTGCGGGTAGTCACGCTGCGCCTGGCGCAACAGCTCGCCGCCGGCGGAATAAGAGGAAGAACGCGCGGTCATGATGCTGTACGGCTCCAGGCCGGATTCACGCATCGCCTGCTCATACCCCTGTTGTTTGATGATGGTACGTTCATCCTGACGGGCGCCGAAATAGACCACGTGACGGTGGCCGTGCGCGATGATCTGCTGGGTCATCTGGCGCGCCGCCTCGAAGTTGTTGAAGCCCACCGCCAGATCGATGCACGGCGAGACGCAGTCCATCAGCTCCACCACCGGAATGCCCGCCACCTCGATCATTTTCAGGGTGCGCGGCGTGTGATGGCGCTCAGACAGGATCAGGCCGTCGATATTGTAAGACAGCAGCGAGGTCAGACGCTCTTCTTCACGCTCCGGCAGGTAGCCATAGTGCGCCAGCATGGTTTGGTAGTTGTGCGCGTCGGTTACGCTTTCGATGCCGCGCAGCACTTCGGCGAACACCTGGTTGGTCAGCGACGGCAACAGCACGCCAATCGCCCGGCTGGTGGCGTTGGAGAGAATGTCCGGCGCGCGGTTGGGGATGTAGCCCAGCTCATCCAGCGCGACGGCGATTTTTTGCTGCAGGGCGGCGGAAACCTGGTCGGGATTGCGCAGATAACGGCTCACCGTCATCTTGGTCACGCCCACCTTGTCCGCCACATCCTGGAGTACCGGCCGTTTTTTCTTCATTATCAATGAACTGACTAACCGTGAATGGGCAGCCATTTTAGCAAAAAAAACGGCGGGCCGATATTGTCGGTTATGCGACGGCCAACGCAAAAAGGGCTCACACAGTGAGCCCTTCATACGCTGACAAAGGGGGAAAAAGCGTGTTTTTTCCCCCTTTATGATGATTAGCCGAAAATCAATAAATTGATTTTCCTTGTTTTTATATGCTGGCGGCGTCAAGTCAGGCAACATCGTCAGACGTGTCATTAACCTCAAGGGCTCACACCGTGAGCCCTTGAAATTTACCGCTTAATCACACCGGCGGCAGATCGAACAGCAGGATTTCGCTCTCTCCGTCGGCCTGGATCGTCAGCGCCGATTCATCCCACACCGCGAACGCGTCGCTGATGCCAGCGGTCTGGCCGTTGACCGAGACCTTGCCGCGCACCACCTGGATCCAAACGCGACGGCCGGCGGCGATCGGGCATTCCCCCTGCTCGCCCTTATTCAGCGCCCAACGCGACAGCGTCATATCCTGGAACACCTTCAGCGAACCGTCGCGCGCATCCGGCGACAGCACCAGCTGACGGCCCTGCGGCGCGTCGAACATGCGCTGCTCATAGCGCGGCTCCAGCCCGACCTGATCCGGGATGATCCAAATCTGGTACAGGTGCAACGGACGATCCTGATTAGCGTTGTACTCAGAGTGACGCACCCCGGTGCCCGCACTCATGATCTGGAATTCACCGGCCTGGATCTGCTCCTTGTTGCCCATGCTGTCCTGATGTTCCACCGTGCCGCTCAGCACGTAGGTCAGGATTTCCATGTCTTTATGCGGGTGAGTACCGAAACCCTGCCCTGCGTCGATCACATCTTCGTTGATCACTCGCAGCGCCGAGAACCCCATAAAGTTCGGATCGTAGTAATCGGCAAATGAGAAGGTGTGCCAGCTATCCAGCCAGCCATGATTGGCGTGGCCGCGGTCTTCCGCTTTACGTACATAAATCATTTTCAACTCTCCTCAATGTTTTTTTACAGTCTAGTCCTGCCAGCAGAATAAGAAAGCGTAAAAAACTCATGCCTCTGTTCAAAAATTTCGATGAAATGAAACAGCGGATGGGCAGCGGATTTGTTGAAAGCGGAACCGGCTGAAAAAGGGCAAAAAAAAGCCAGCACCCGAGCTGGCTAAGTAAACACTGGAAGCAATGTGAGCAATGTCGTGCCTTCGCAGCGAGAGTATCAAGGATTGATGCCCTCCCCGGAACGCATCGCAATAATAATCATTATCATTCGCACCTGTAAAGCGTTTTTTTTGACCCGTTGAAATAATATTGACTCAAGGCAGTAAACGGATAAATTCAGAGGTTATTCAACCGGTAAGCAAAAGGAGCAGCGAGATGAGCGAGATCGTGATACGCCACGTGGAAACATCGGATGCTCAGGCTCTGCATCATCTTTATTCTCAGACGCCCGTCTACCGCGATACGCTGCAGCTCCCGCTACCGTCCGTCGAGTCCTGGCAGAAACGCCTCGCCAACCCCGAACCGGGCACGCATAACCTGGCGGCCTTCGTTGACGGGCAGCTTGTCGGTCAGTTAGCCGTGATGCTGAATCAGCGCGTTCGCCGCCGCCACGTGGCCACCTTCGGCATCGGCGTCGATCCGCGCTACCACGGTAAAGGCGTCGGCAGCCGCCTGATGCAGGCGATGATCGACCTGTGCGACAACTGGGCGGCCATCGAGCGCATCGAACTGACGGTGTTTACCGACAACCCGGCGGCCATCGCGCTGTATCGCAAGTTCGGTTTTGAGATTGAAGGCACCAGCCGCGCTTTCGCCATTCGCGACGGCGTGCTGGTCGATGCCTACCATATGGCGCGTTTTCGCTCCGGGCAGCCGCGCGGCGATGCGTGATCTCATCCCCCCGCAGGGGCCGCTGCGCCGGCCCCTGAATATCAACCGCCGAACCTTTTTACACGCGCTGGCCGGCCTGACCGCCGCCGGCATGTTCTCCCCCTTCACCCCATTAGGTGCCGCTATGCCAACTTCCGCCGCCGGGCGCCCTGGCGCCCGCAACCTGATTACCGATGTGCCCGGCCTGAAGGTCGGCGTGGCGCAGGACAGCCGGGTGCGCACCGGCGCGACGGTGATACTGCCGGACAGCCCGGCGATTGCCGCCGTGGACGTGCGCGGCGGCGGCCCCGCCACCCGGGAAACCGACGCGCTGGGTGAAGACAATTTGGTACAGACCGTCGATGCGTTGACGTTCAGCGGCGGTTCGGTATACGGCCTGGCGGCGGCGGACGGCGTCGCGGCCTGGCTCGGGCTACAAGGCAGAGGCTATGCGCTGCGGCCGGCTCCCGGCGTGCCGGTCTCACCTATCGTGCCCACCGCCTGCCTGTACGACCTTGCCAACGGCGGCGATAAAAACTGGCAGCTCACGCCGCCGTATCGCCAGCTGGGCATCGACGCGGTCGGCAAGGCTGGATTGGACTTTCCACTGGGCACCGTCGGCGCCGGCTACGGCGCCATGACCGGCATGGGCAAGCTGAAAGGCGGGCTCGGTTCGGCATCGATCGTTGCCGCCAGCGGCGCTACCGTCGGTGCACTGGTGGCGGTCAACAGCCTGGGAGCGGTGGTAGCGCCCGGCACCCGCGCCTTCTGGGCGACGCCCTATGAAATTGACGGTGAATTCGGCAACGGCGGCGCGACGGCGCTGGCGCAACTGCGCGCGCAAGGCGAAGACTGGATGGTGCAAAAGCCGCAGGGCGGCAGAAAGAACACCACCCTGGCCTGCATCGCCACCGATCTGGCGCTGACGCGTGTGGAGTTGAAACGGGTGGCCATCATGGCGCAAGACGGCATGGCGCGCGCTATTCGCCCGCTGCACAGCCCGTTTGACGGCGACGTGGTGTTCGCCCTGTCCACCGGGCAGCGCGAGGTACAGGGCAGCCGCGAACTGGCGGTGCTGCAGATCGGCGCGCTGGCGGCGGACACCCTCGCTCGGGCGATCGCCCGGGGCGTATACGCCGCCACGCCGTGGCCGGGCAGCCAGGTCACAACCTGGCAAACGCTCGGCGGCTAACGCGCCGCCATCAAAAAAGGGGGCCGGTGGCGCCCCTCGATCTTTATTGCCCCCCACCGCCTAAATACCGGCAGTTTCCCGAATATAACGGCGCGCCTTCACCGCATACTCGAACGGGTTGGCCAGCGCCGGATCCTGCTCGGCCTCCACCACCATCCACCCTTTGTAACCGCGCTCGTCCAGCAGCTTGAACACCGGCCTGAAGTCGATCACGCCATCACCCGGCACGGTGAAGGTGCCCTTCTTCACGCCGTCGAGGAAGCTCAGCTTGTTGGCCTTCACTTCCGCCACCACCTCATCGCGCACGTCCTTCAGGTGGACATGGTTGATCCGCGGCAGATACTTCTCCAGGATCGCCATCATCGCCTGTTGGCTGCCTTCCGAATAGTAGGCGTGGCCGGTATCGAACAGCAGGTAAACGTCGTCGTTGACCATGCTCATGTAGCGATCGATTTCGGCCGTGGTCTGAATGCCGGTGCCCATGTGGTGGTGCAGGCACACCTGCATGCCTTTATCGGCGGCGATCTTCGCCAACTCGTTGTAACCGTCGGCCACGCGCTGCCACTCTTCATCGCTGAAGTACGGCTTCTCTTCGAACACGCCTTTGGTGGTGCCCTGAATGCTCTTGCTCTGCTCTGAGCAGCCAATCACCCTGGCGCCCATGGCATGCAGGAAATTCATGTGGTTGATAAATTCATCAATGGTTTTGTCTTTCTGGCCGTCGGCGAAAAAGGTGCTGAACCAGGCGTTGCAGATCTGGATGCCGCGAATATCCAGCATCGGTTTCAGCACCGCCGGATCGCGCGGGTATTTGCTGCCCACTTCGCTGCCGGTGAAACCGGCCAGCGCCATTTCACTGACGCATTGCTGGAAGGTGTTCTCCTTGCCCAGATCGGGCATGTCGTCGTTGGTCCAGCCGATCGGCGCAATGGCCAATTTCACGTTGTCTTTATTCATGGTTTGCCTCGGTCCTTGCAGGGCCGCCGGTACAAACGCCACCGGCGAGCCGAATCAGATTATTTGCCCAACAGCTCTCTTTCGATGCGTTCTCTGGTCGCCACCGCCTGGCTCGGCATCTTTTCCGGGTAACCGAACAGCGAGGTGCAGATGATCGATTCGCCGCCGACCTTGAAGCTGCGGTTGGCAAATTCCATGTCGCGCAGCGTCTGGAACAGGGCGTCGAAATTCACCTCGCCTTCGCCGATGCCGACGTGCTGGTGCACCGCGGCGTCAACGCCCGGCGGGTTGACGATATAGCGGCAGTGCTTGGTGTGGTTCATGGTGTCGGCGATCAGCACGTGGGACAGATCGTCCCCGGCGTACTGCAGCATCCCGGCTACGTCACCCTGCCCCTTGTCGTAGTAGAAGGTGTGCGGCACGCTGTAGAGATATTTGACGTGGTCGCTGCGCAGCGACTTCACCAGATCGGCGGTTTCGTTGCTCAGCTCGCAGAAGTCCCACGGGTGCGACTGGATCTCCATACGAATACCCTCGCGCTCAACGATCGGCAGCAGCTCCTCCATCGAGCGATACCACAGCTCCTCGCAGATCTCCGGTTCGTTGGGGTTGCCGGCCAGCTCGGTGTTGATCACCTGCACGCCCATTTCCACCGCGATTTCGATCATCCGCCGCCAGTTTTTGACCGCCGCCTGGCGGCGATCTTCCCCCGGACCGGACCAGCGATACACCACGATAAATGAGGAGATCTCCACGCCGGTCGCTTTTAGGGCGTTTTTATACTCCGCCATGATTTCGCGGCTGGCCTTCGGATGTTTGTAAAACGGGTTGATCTGCGGGTGCGGCGACTGCTCGATGTATTTGTAGCCCCAGTCCGCCACCTGCTGAACCATTTTGGTGACGCCCAAATCCCGGATAACGTCGACATCAAAAGCGATCTTCATGGTCACTCCTCTGCAATCGTGGTTACGCGCTGCGAGCGGTTATTTACCGTAAAACGCCGGGCGCGCCGGCAGGGTCACCGGCACGATCTCGCCACTGAGCTGGGCCGCCACGCAGGCGTCGGCGGTTACTGCGGCGGCGTAGCCGTCCCAGGCGGAAGGCCCGGTCAACTTGCCTGCGGCTACGTCGTTGATGAAGCCCTGCAGCTCGACGTCATAGGCATCGATAAAGCGATCCTTCCAGTCGGTCAGGATTTCGGTCGACAGGCGGGCGCCGCTGCGCATCTGCACCGAGAACGGTTCCGGCAGTTTGGCGATGCCGGTTTCCCCCACCACTTCGCACTGAATGTCGTAGCCGTACTGGCAGTTGACGAAGATTTCGACGTCGATGCGCGTCCCCTTGGCGGTTTCAAACAGCACAATTTGCGGATCTTTCAGGTGCGGGAATGCCTTCGGGCTCTTGCGTGGGAACACCACCTGCACCGACACATAGTCGTCGTCGAGCAGCCAGCGCAGCACGTCGATTTCGTGGATCAGGGTGTCGGTGATCGCCATATCGGTGGTGTAGGCCTCGCCGACCGTCGGGTTGCGGTGCGCGCAGTGCAGCATCAGCGGCTCGCCGATCTGGCCGCTGGTCAGTACCTGTTTCAGCGCGCGATAGCCCTGATCATAGGGGCGCATGAAGCCGACCTGCACCAGCCGTTTGCCGTGCTTCGCTTCGGCGTCGACAATGTTTTTGCAGCCCTGCGCGGTCACCGCCAGCGGCTTCTCGCAGAATACCGGTTTGCCGGCGGCGATGGCCGCCAGCACGAACTCTTCATGACTCGGCCCCCAGGAGGTGACCAGCACCGCCTGCACGTCGGCGGCCTTGATCAGATCGTGGCCGTTGTCATACACCCGCGCATCCAGCTGCAGATCGCTCACCGCTTTGGCGGCGTTGTCGCGGTTGATGTCGTTGACCGCCACCACGCGGGCGCCCTGCAACACTTTGCTGCAGCGACGGATATGATCGCGGCCGATAGCGCCGGTGCCGATAACCCCAATGTTCAATGTCATTTTCGCTACCCTCGAGATTAATGTATGAAAACGAATCAGTAATCGCGCGCCTTATCGATGTTTTCCTGCAGCTTGCGCGCCACTGCGACGATTTTTTCGCTGTCGGCCACCTGAGCGCCGCCCACGCGCCACCAGCTGAGATACTTGTGCACCATGGTCTTCGGCAGCACCTTGATGTCCAGCAGCGTGGACACGGTTTGCCTGCGGGCGTCGGCCAGCGCGTCGAGCAGCTGCTGCTCGGTAGTGACGCGATAGGTTTTACAGCCGTAAGCCGCCGCCAGCATGGCGAAATCGACCGGCACCAGTTTGCCGTCGAGCTTGCTGCCCTGTGGATTGCGGAAGCGGAATTCGGTGGTGTAGCTGTCCATGCCGTGTTCCATCTGCAGGTTGTTGATGCAGCCGTTGGTCATGTTGTCGAACAGCACCACGTTGATCTTGCAGCCTTCCTGAATCGAGGTGACCAGTTCGGAATGCAGCATCATGAAGGCGCCGTCGCCCACCATCGCGTACACCTCGCGCTGGGGCTCGGCCAGCTTGACCCCCAGCGCGGCGTTCACCTCGTACCCCATGCAGGAGTAGCCGTATTCCACGTGGTAACCGTGCTCGCCGCGGTTGTGCCACACCCGCTGCAGATCGCCCGGCAGGCTGCCGGCGGCGGCGACGATCACGCTGTCCGGCGGCAGCTCGCGGTTCAGCACCCCCAGCACCCGGCTTTGCGTCATCGCCGAGCCGGTCTGGGCGATAAATTCGTCGAACACCTGCTCGCGGTCGAGGTGATCGTCTATCTCCGGCACAAAGTCTGCGCCGCTGTATTCCACCGCGTAAACGCGCTCGGTCTCTTCACGCTGGGCACCGCGCGCCGCGGCGATGGCGTCGCCCCAGCCGGCGCGATAATCGGCCTGCGCCAGCAGCGCGCCCAGTGCGTTCAGGGCCTCGCGGGCGTCCGCCAGCACCTGCACGCCGTCGAGCTTGCCGGCGTCGAAGGCGCTGACGTTGATATTGAGGAAGCTGACGTCCGGGTGTTGGAACAGCCATTTGGACGAGGTGGTGAAATCGGTGTAACGGGTGCCGACGCCAATCACCAGATCGGCCTGCCGGGCCAGCGTGTTGGCCGCCAGGCAGCCGGTTTCGCCGATGCCACCGAGGTTGAATTCATGGTCGCTCGATACCGTGCCTTTACCGGCCTGGGTCTCGGCGAACGGAATGCCGAAGCGCTCGGCGAATTCGCGCAGCACCCGCCCGGCCTGTGAGTACTTCACGCCGCCGCCGCACACCAGCAGCGGTTTGCGTTTGGCCGTCAGCAGCGCCAAGGCGTCCGCCAACATGCCGTCTGTCGCCGGGCGGCGATCGAGCCGATGCACGCGCTTTTGGAAGAAATAGTCGGGGTAGTCGTAGGCTTCCCCCTGCACGTCCTGCGGCAGACACAGCGTCACCGCGCCGGTTTCCGCCGGATCGGTCAACACGCGCATCGCATTGATGCAGGCGCTCATCAGCTGTTCCGGCCGCACGATGCGATCCCAGTATTTGCTCACCGCACGGAACGCGTCGTTGGTGCTGATGCTGAGATCGTAAGACTGTTCGATTTGCTGCAACACCGGGTCCGGCTGGCGGGAAGCGTAAACGTCGCCCGGCAGCAGCAATAAAGGAATGCGGTTAGCGGTGGCGGTGGCCGCGGCGGTGATCATATTGGCGGCGCCGGGGCCGACCGATGAGGTGCAGGCGTAAATTTGCCGGCGCAGCTTCTGTTTGGCGAAGCCGATCGCCGCATGGGCCATCCCCTGCTCGTTGCGGCCCTGGTGCACCCGCAGATCGCCGCTATCCTGTTCCAGCGCCTGCCCCAGCCCCAGCACATTGCCGTGGCCGAAAATCGCGAAAATGCCCGCGACGAATTTGGTTTCCACGCCGTCGGCCAGCAGATACTGGTTATCGAGAAATCTGACGAGCGCCTGCGCCATGGTTAACCTGATCTTGCCCATTTACCCACCCTTTAGATTAAGGGCCGCCCCGGAAAGCGCTCATGCCGAGCCGACAATCCCGTGTTTGTGTTACGCGGCGGCAGCTATTATCTTGAGCAGGCGATGCCCGCGCTGCTCACGAAGTCGACAACCTGAAACGTGAAGCGATTATAAACAAATATATTTTTCATAAAATCACATTACAGAAGAAACATTTCATTTTGCGATAAAGATCGCATATTGCATGAAAAGCCCGTTTCATCTCGTGGTTAAGCCTTCATGGGCTTCGTGCCGCGCACCGGCCGATAAAAGTCGTTGGCACATGGGCTGACAGCCTTTTCCTCTGCCCTCACCTCCCTTTTATGTTCCGCCCCGGCGGCCCTTGCGCAGCCGATTCATCGCCTTTTCCCACGCCTCTGTCGATGTTTTAAACGCATCACATTTTTGGGGTGTAAATTTCATTTCATATTGAAATTGAAATTTTCATTCCCCATACTGTCCCCATGCTTCCTGCAGGGCGCCACGCTCGGGCCGCCGCCGGAGTTTTGCTTAACAGAAGGAAACGGGTATGGCTACACAACAAAAACAGCTTGATGTCATTTGTCTCGGGCGCATCGCCGTCGATTTCTATGCTCAGCAGATCGGCGCGCGTCTGGAAGACGCCGGCACATTCGCCAAATACCTCGGCGGCTCTTCCGGCAACGTGGCCTACGGCACCGCCATTCAGGGGTTGAAATCCGGCATGCTGGCCCGCGTCGGCGATGAACACATGGGCCGCTTTCTGCGTGAAGAGCTGCAGCGCGTCGGAGCCGATACCCGCTGTCTGATCACCGACAAGCAACGATTAACCGGCCTGGTGATCCTCGGCATCAAGGATCAGGAAACCTTCCCGCTGATCTTCTACCGCGAAAACTGCGCGGACATGGCGCTGACGCCGGACGACATCGACGAGGCCTACATCGCCTCCTCCCGCGCGCTGGCCATCACCGGCACGCACCTGTCGCACCCGAACACCCGCGCCGCGGTGCTGAAGGCGCTGGAGTATGCGCGCCGCCACGGCCTGCGCACCGCGCTCGACATCGATTACCGCCCGGTACTGTGGGGGCTGACGTCGCTGGGCGACGGCGAAACCCGCTTTGTGGAATCAGACCAGGTAACCCGCGAACTGCAGGAGGTGCTGCACCATTTCGATCTGATCGTCGGCACCGAAGAGGAATTTCATATCGCCGGCGGCAGCACCGACACGCTGACGGCGCTGAAAAACGTGCGCCGGACTACCGCGGCCACGCTGGTGTGCAAGCGCGGCGCGCAGGGCTGCTCGGTGTTCGAAGGTGAAATCGCCGACGACTGGGCGCAGGTGAAGCTGCACGCCGGTGTGCGGGTTGAAGTGCTGAACGTGCTGGGAGCCGGCGACGCCTTTATGTCCGGGCTGCTGCGCGGCTACCTGAACGATGAGGGCTGGGAGCAGGCCTGCCGCTACGCCAACGCCTGCGGCGCATTGGTGGTTTCGCGCCACGGCTGCGCGCCGGCGATGCCGACCAAACGGGAGCTGGACGACTACCTGCAGCGTGAACAGCAGGTCACGCGCCCGGACTGCGACGCACGCCTGAACCACCTGCACCGGGTCACCACCCGCAAGCAACAGTGGCCGGAACTGTGCGTGTTCGCCTTCGATCACCGCAAGCAGCTGGCGGACATGGCGCGCGAAGCCGGCGTCGGCGAGGAACGCATTCCGCACCTGAAGACCCTGCTGCTCACCGCGGCGCAACAGGCTGCCGCGCAGGCCGGCCTCAACGGCAACAGCGGCATTCTGGCCGACACCACCTACGGGCAGGCGGCGCTGAACGAGATCACTGGCCAGGGATGGTGGATCGGCCGGCCGGTGGAGCTGCCCAGCTCGCGCCCGCTGCGCCTGGAGCACGGCAATATCGGTTCACAATTGATCGACTGGCCGCAGGAGCACGTGGTGAAGTGCCTGGTGTTTTATCACCCGCACGATGCGGAGGAACTGCGCCGCGAACAGGATGAGCTGATCGCCGACGTCTACCGCGGCTGCTGTAAATCCGGCCACGAGCTGCTGCTGGAGGTGATCCTGCCGGACAGCAACGCCGACAAAGACGAACGTTATTACCTGGAGATGATTGAGCATTTCTACCAGTTGGGCATTCAGCCCGACTGGTGGAAACTGCCACCGCTGAGCGCAGAAAACTGGCGGCAGGTCGGTGCCCTGATCGACACCTACGATCCCTTCTGCCGCGGCGTGCTGATCCTGGGGCTCGACTCCCCGGAGGCGGTGCTGAAGGCGGGCTTCGCCGCCGCCGCGGATGCGCGCTGGGTGAAAGGTTTCGCCGTCGGCCGCACCATTTTCGGCCAACCTTCGCGCCGCTGGCTGCAGGGGGAAATCGACGACGCGGCCCTGATCGAGCAGGTGAAACAAAAATACCTGACGCTGATCGGTTTCTGGCGCCAGTACCGTCCGCAGGCGGGCGGCACGCACTGACAGCAACAGCAGGTTCACGTCCCCTTGAGGCCATTTCGCCGCTTTAAGGGGATTTTTTTGCCCCTTTTCTGTGAAGTCGCGCAATGTGCGATCGAATAAATCGCTTTTTGAGGAAATGAAATTTCCGCTCCGTCTGTTAAAATACCCTGTCAATATTTCAGGCATCAGGCCAATGCGCCTTCACCCCACTGCGAGCCGAATGGATGAACAACCCAACTCAACTTTCGCTGTTACAGGACGAGATCCGCCACCGTTATGAAACGCTGAGCAAGCGTTTGAAGCAGGTGGCGCGCTATATTTTGGATAACAGTAACAGCATCGCTTTCGATACCGTTGCCTCCATCGCCGCACAGGCCAGCGTGCCGCCTTCCACCCTGATCCGTTTCGCCAACGCCTTCGGCTTCAGCGGCTTCAACGAAATGAAGCAGGTGTTCCGTCAGCATCTGATGGAAGAAACGGTGAACTATACCGAGCGCGCGCGCCTGTTCCGCCAAACCTCTACCGACGACAACGTCGCGCCGGAGAAGCCGGCGGAGATTCTCAACGTATTCACCATGGTCAATGCGCAGGCGCTGCAGCAGCTGGCGATGCAGATTGCCCCCGAGCAATTGGATCGCGCCGTCGAACTGCTCAACAACGCCGAAAACATCTACGTGATCGGCCTGCGCCGCTCGTTCAGCGTCGCCTCCTACCTCACCTATGCGCTGCGCCATCTGGAGCGCCGCGCATTTCTGATCGACGGCCTGGGCGGCATGTTCACCGAACAGCTGAGCATGGTGAAACCGAAAGACGTGGTGATCGCCATAAGCTATTCGCCGTACGCCCGCGAGGCGGTGGAACTGGTGGAATTGGGCGCCAAGCGCGGCGCGCAGCAGATCGCCATCACCGACAGCCAGGTCAGCCCGCTGGCCGCGTTCAGCGACGTCTGTTTCGTGGTGCGTGAAGCGCAGGTGGACGGGTTCCGTTCGCAGGTGGCCTCGATGTGCCTGGCGCAGACGCTGGCGGTCTCGCTGGCGCTGAATAACGCCCGGGACGAGTAAGGCGGATGTGAACGCGCCCGACAGGCTCGGGCGCGGCGGGATTATTGCAGCAACAAATAGCGGTAGAGCGCGCTTTCCAGATCCTGCTTCATGCTGATGAAAAGCAGAATCTCCACCGTTTGGCCGTCGTAGTCATAGATGGCGCGGTATTCGCTGTCGGGATCCAATCGTTCGTGCAACCGCACTCCCATGCCCGCCAGCACGGCGTTGAAGCGATAGCGGACGGGATCGTCGGCGATTGCCGCGAGGGACGATAACAACAGATTGTCCACGAACATCCCGGCTGCGACGGCCCCTATCGTTCCGCTCTTATAAGACTCGATGTCTTTCAGGCTCCATTCCGCCGCCGGCGCGACGGTAAAACGTATTTCCTGGGGCATCCTGCACCTCGGGTCTATTTCCGCGCGTCACGCAGCCGCTGCAAGGTTTCTTCGGGCGACAGACCGCGCTGATTTTTAATCTCTTGCTTCGCCATCATAGTCAGTTTCAACAACGCGTTGGACTGGCGCTCGAGATTGCGTTCCCGTATTTCGGCCTCTCTCTCAGCCGCCGTTTGTACAAACAGCTCGGCAACACCATTTTTTGTGACGTAAACCCCGCCTTCAAACAGATCGGGCGAACCTAATCCTTCGCGCGCCGCTTTTTGAGACATGGTGGTTGTCATAGTTTTTCCTCCTGTGTACCGGCATTCTCACTGCATAACAGCGGTTCGTTAGATTCACTCAGCCAGGGAGCAATCGCGTGCGGACAGGTTATCATTTGAGCAAGATAGAGGGCAAATTTAGGTCAAATTTATACCCTGATAAAGAGAAAGCCCGGCAAGCCGGGCCTCAAGCGCCTATTGCGCGGCGGGGTAACCTTCGCCGTTAATCCAGGCGTGGTCTTTTTCCCAGGTGAATTTCCACTGCCGCACCGGCCCGGCCATCACGTTGAGATAATAGTTGTCGTAGCCCGCCAGGGTCGCCACCGGATGATAACCGCGCGGCACTTTCACCACGTCGCGATTGTAGACCGGCATGCATTCGTCGAGCGTGCGATCGTCGGTATAGACGCGCTGCATGCAGAACCCTTGCTCCGGCTGAATACGGTGATAGTACGTCTCTTCGAGATAGGTCTCGTCCGGCGAATCTTCTTGATCGTGCTTGTGGCTCGGGTAGGAGCTGGTGTTGCCCTCGTCGGTGTAAACCTCCACCACCAGCAGACTGTCGGCCGGCTCGCTGTCCGGCAGAATGTTATGCACCAACCGCTGGTTGCGCCCCTTGCCGCGCCGCTCCACGCCGATTTCCGCCGGCGTGATCAGGCGTGAAGGCAGATGGCCGCTGCCGGGCGCGCTGCACACAGCCAACTCCAGATCGGTTTCTGCCCGCACGTCGATGCGATCGTGGTGCGGCACGTACACCGCGTAAGGCGGCGTGCGCTCGAACGGGCTCATGCGTTTGCCGATATGCGGGTATTCGGCGCGCAGCGTGGCGACGGAGGCGATACCGGCCACCAGTACCAGACACAGTTCCTTGTCACCGCACTCCAGCTGCAGCGACTGCCCGGCGGCCAGGCGGTAAACGTCAAAGCCGACATAGCCCCAACCGGCATTTTCCGGCGTCACGTGCTGGATACGCCCCTCGGCGTTCGGCGCCTGACATTTGGCAAGCAGTGAAGACATTTCGATTCTCCTGTTAACTCCCCGTGCAAAGGCCGCTGCCCCCATGGAGCAACGGCCCGCTCATACTCTGCGATCGCTTAACCCAGCGTCGGCATGCTGAATTCAGACACCGTCTGCTGCCCGGCCGGCCAGCGCGCGGTGGCGGTCTTCATGCGCGTGTAGAAACGCACGCCGTCGGTGCCGTGCACGTTCAGCGCGCCGAACACCGAGCGCTTCCAGCCGCCGAAGCTGTGGAACGCCATCGGCACCGGCACCGGCACGTTGACGCCGACCATCCCGGCCTGCACTTCCTGCACGAACTGGCGCGCGTAGTGGCCGCTGCCGGTAAAGATGGCGCTGCCGTTGCCAAACTCGTGGCCGTTAACCGTGTCGATGGCGGTGCGATAGTCCGGCACCCGCACGATGCCCAGCACCGGCCCAAAGATCTCTTCGCGGTAGATGCGCATGTTCGGCTTCACATGGTCGAACAGCGTGCCGCCGACGTAGTAGCCTTCAGGGTAGCCCGGCACCTGATAATTGCGGCCGTCGGCCACCAGGGTGGCACCTTCTTCCACGCCCAGATCGATGTAGCCCAGCACCTTTTTCTGGTGAGCGGACGATACCAGCGGCCCCATTTCATTCTCTTCGCCGCCCTGCTGCAAGCCCGGCCCGACGCGCAGCTGCGCGATCAGCGGCTTCAGTTTGGCGATCAGTTTATCGGCGGTGTCGTCACCAACCACCACGGCGATCGGCAACGCCATGCAGCGCTCGCCGGCAGAGCCGAACGCGCCGCCCATCAGCGCATTGACCGTGGCGTCCAGATCGGCGTCCGGCATGACGATCGCCTGGTTCTTCGCCGCGCCGAAGGCCTGCACCCGCTTGCCGTGCGCGCTGGCGGTGGTATAAATATGTTCCGCCACGGTGGAGGAGCCGACGAAGCTCACCGCCTGAATGCGCGGATCGGTACACAGCTGCGCCGCATCTTCATTGGCGCAGTGCACCACGTTGAACACGCCGTCCGGCAGGCCGGCTTCTTTCAGCAGCTCCGCCAGGCGCACCGAGGCCGAAGGCACCAGCGCCGGCGGCTTGAGGACGAAGGTGTTGCCGCAGGCCAGTGCGATGGGGAACATCCACATCGGCACCATCGCCGGGAAGTTGAACGGGGTAATGCCCGCCACCACGCCCAGCGGCTGCATCAGCGAGAAACTGTCGACGCCGCTGCCGACGTCCGGCGAGTACTCGCCCTTGATCAGATGCGGGATGCCGCAGGCGAATTCGACCACTTCCATGCCGCGCGTCAGTTCGCCCAGCGCATCCGAATACACTTTGCCGTGCTCGCTGACGATAAGCTCGGCCAGCTCGTCGCGGTGCTGTTCCAGCAGCGCCTTGAAATTGAACATGATGCGCGCGCGGCGCAGCGGCGTGGTGCGCGACCAGTCGGCGAACGCCCGATGGGCCACGTCGATGGCCTGCTTGACTTCGGCGGCGGTGCTCTGCGTGACGCGCCGCTCAACCTGCCCGCTGGCCGGGTTGTGCACGTCAACGGTTTGATTGCTGCTGCTCAGGCACACCTGCCCGTCAATAAAGTTACCCACGGTTTTCATGTCACGCCCTCTTTTCAAGTCCGCTGTCGCCTGGCCACACCCAGGCGGCGCGGCGTTAATCGTCCCGCTCGCCAAACCCCGTCGGCAAGCCGGCTACATCCTGACCGGATGCAGCAAACTCTATTTCATTGAAAAAAAAGTTTCAAATAAATTGTTTTGAAAAATTTGTTTTTAGTGCGTGAGGTCGCAATTTTGCGGTGTCGATCGGGTTGGCGCTTTCATTACCGCGCCAGTCAAGGCGCGATTTCGCAGGAGAGTCCATCGCTAATGCACACTGACTTTGCTACATAAAATCCGCACTGCGCCTGACCTGCCGCCGTTACCGCCGCCCTCCGAGCGCCCAAGGCGCCCGGATCGCTCGCGACGGTTTTTTTTGAACTGGATCTAAAAATCAATATTCCATTATTCACTAATTATGAAATAAATGTTCTTGTTTGTTCCAGCATTTATCGACGACATCGCCTTGATGACAGGCACGGTTCACACCCTTCCGCTCGCCCTCTTCCCGACAACCCAACCGTGCGGACGGAAGCCAGGATAAAAATCGGAGCAACACATGTCATATCAGCGTAAGCACAATACCGGCTACATATTGCGAATTTGCGGCATCGCCGCCCTGGGCGGCATTCTGTTCGGCTACGATACCGCCGTGATCTCCGGCGCGATCGAAGCGTTGAAAGCCTATTTCGATCTCAGCCCGGCCGAAACCGGCTGGGCAGTCTCCAACGTGGTGATCGGCTGCGTGGTCGGCGCCTTCGCCGCCGGGCCGCTGGCGGCGCGCTGGGGCCGTAAAAAGGCGCTGATGCTGGCAGCGCTGCTGTTCACCGTGTCCGCCATCGGCGCCGCATTGGCTCCGACCTTCACCTGGTTCGTCATTTACCGCATCATCGGCGGGCTGGCGGTCGGCATTGCCGCCACCGTGTCGCCGATGTACATGTCGGAGGTGTCACCGAAAGACATGCGCGGGCGGGCGCTCAGCATGCAGCAATTCGCCATCGTCTTCGGCCAGATCGTGATTTTCTACGTCAACTTCAAAATCGCCAGCCTCGCCAGTGAAGCCTGGCTGGTGGAAATGGGCTGGCGCTGGATGTTCGCCTCGGGCGTGATCCCCTGCATTTTGTTCTGCATCCTGGTGTTCGTCATTCCTGAATCGCCGCGCTGGAACGTGATGATGGGCCGCGACGATCAGGCGCTGGCGATGTTGACCAAAGTCTCCAACGCCGCCCACGCGCAGAATCTGCTGAAAGAAATCAAAGACTCGCTGCAGCAGGATCAACAGCAGCAGCACCGAAAGCTGAACTACGGCGATGTGCGGGTGCGTTTCATCCTGTTCGTCGGCTGTATGATCGCCATGTTGCAGCAGGTCACCGGCGTCAACGTGATGATGTACTACGCGCCGGTGGTGCTGAAAACCGTCACCGAAAACGCGCAGGAAGCGCTGTTCCAGACCATCTGGATCGGCGTGCTGCAGCTGGTCGGTTCGGTCATCGGCGCCATGCTGATGGATCGCATGGGCCGCATTCCGCTGATGCGTTACGGCACGCTGGGCGCCATCGCCGGCCTGCTGCTCACCTCGTACGCGCTCTACACCCAGGCCACCGGCTATTTCGCGCTGTTCGGCATGCTGTTCTTCATGGTGTTTTATGCGCTGTCCTGGGGCGTCGGCGCCTGGGTGCTGGTGTCGGAAATCTTCCCGAACCGCATGCGCGCGCAGGGGATGAGCATCGCCGTCGGCTGCATGTGGGTCGCCAACTTCGCGGTGTCGCAGTCGTTCCCGATGATCAACGACCACCCTTACCTGTTCTCGCATTTCCACGGCGCCTTCCCGATGTGGATCTTTGCCGCCTGCTGCCTGTTCAGCTACTGGTTTATCGGCCGCTATATTCCTGAAACCAAAGGCGTCTCGCTGGAAAAAATGGAACAGGTGGTGCTGGCCAAACGCCTCCGCCAATCCCTGCCCGACGGCAAGCCGCTGCCGCTGGAAAACGGCAAATCCTGATCTCTCAACCCTGACCGCTGGAGTCATGCCCCATGAACATTGCGCTGGACCGCTTCTGCATTAACCGCAAGATCGCGCCGAATCTCGATCTGGACAATTTTTTCCGCCTGGTGAAACGCTGCGGGCTCAGCAAAGTTGAGCTGCGCAACGACATGCCCAGCGGCAAGGTGACCGACGATCTGAGCGACGCGCAGCTCAACGCGCTCGCCGCGCAATACGGCATTGAAATCGTCACGATCAACGCCCTCGGCATGTTCAATCGGGTGGATGACCCGGCGGCGCTGCAGCAGCGCGCCGAAGCGTTGCTGGCGCAGGCGCAGGCCATCCACAGCCGGGCGCTGGTGCTGTGCCCACACTGCAGCGCCGACGACACGCGCAGCGAGCAGCAAAAACGGGACGATTCCCTCGCCGCGTTGCGTCTGCTGGCGCCGCTGTTTGCCCGCTATGGCGTACAGGGATACGTCGAACCGCTGGGCTTCGGCATCAGCTCGCTGCGATCGTCGCTGCTGACCCAGGCGCTCATCCGCAACTCGGGCGCGCCGTATCGCATCGTGCTCGATACGTTCCACCACTATTTGAGCGGTGTGGCGCAAGCCGACTTCGACGCGCAGATCCAGGTGGCGCAGATCGGCCTGGTGCATCTGTCCGGCGTGGAGGATGGGCGGGATAAAGGCGCGCTGAGCGATGAAGAGCGCATCATGCTGAGCACGGGCGATCGGCTGGAAAGCCGCCGCCAGGTACAGAACCTGGAACGCCTGGGCTACACCGGCGTCTATGCCTTCGAGCCCTTCTCTTCGCAGTTGGACGGCTGGAGCGAGGCGGATATCGAACGGGAAATCCGCCAGAGCATCGCCCTGCTGCAAGGGTAAAAAAAACGGCCTCCGCGGAGGCCGTTTTTCATGGCGTTACTTCAGGTTGCCGACCACCAACTGGTGGCGCGCATTGTAAAACTTACGGTAAGCCAGATAGCAGGCGATGATGGTCGACAGGCTGGCGGTGGAAAGCAGCATAAAGGTCACCATAATCTGGTATTTGATCGCTTTCACCGGGTCGATGCCGGCAAAGATCAGCCCGGACATCATGCCCGGCAGGCTGACCAGCCCAACGGTTTTCGCCGAGTCCACGGTCGGGATCAGCGAAGCGCGGATGCTGTCGCGGATCAGCGCCGCCGAGGCGAACTTGGGCGTCGCCCCCAGGCTGAGCATCTCCTGAATCTTCTGCTGCTCGCCTTTGAAACGCTGGCCGAGGTTGGTGTAGCACAGCCCCACCGCCACCATGGCGTTGCCGGCGATCATCCCGGAGATGGGGATCACCTGCATCGGCGTAAATTCGATGGAGCCGGTCAATACCAGCACCGCCAACGTCAGCACCGCGCCGGTGGTGATGGCGATAAACGACGTCACGAACGCGTGTTCGACGTACTTGCTGCGTTTCTTGGCGTTGTAAGCCGCGTTAAAGCAGATGAACAGCACCATCAACACGGTGAGAACGGCGTTATCCAGGTCGAAAATATACTTCAGCACGTAGCCGACGATGATCAACTGCACCACCGCGCGGCAGATGCTCCAGATAATGTCCTTTTCCAGCGCCAGCTTTTCCCGGTGGCTGATCAGGATGGCGACCACCACCAGCACCATCGACAAGCCCAAGGATTCGTTGGTGATGTTATGCTGATTCATGCTGTTGCTCCTGTTGCTCGGCGCCGTGCGCGCGCAGGGTGATCACCTCGTCCGCATGCGCTATCTCTTCGGTATCGTGCGTCACCCACAGCACCGCCAGCCGGTGTTCCGCCACCAGCTGATGCACTATCTCATTGACGTTGCGTTTGTTTTCCTCGTCCAGCGCGCTGGTGATCTCATCGAGCAACAGCACCCGGGGCATAAACTGCAGGTTGCGGATCAGGGACACCCGCTGCTTCTCCCCGCCGGACAGTTCATTGATGCTTTTGGTCAGCATCGCCTCCGGCAGCCCGAAACGCGCCAGATCGGCCTTCATTTTTCGCTCGGCCGGCGGTTCCTGGCGGATCTGGTAGGGCAGCGCCAGATTGTCGTAAACCGTATTGCCGAACAGTGACGGCGTCTGGAAGCAGTAAGAGACCTGCTTGCGATACGCCTCCGGCGACATCTCGTCGATCGCCTGGCCGTCGAAATAGAGCTTTCCGCTGGTCGGATCCATTAAGGAAGAGATGATTTTCAGCAGGGTGCTTTTCCCGCAGCCGGAAGGTCCGGTGATCAGTTTGAACTCGCCTTCACCCAGCGTGAAAGAGACGGAATCCAGGATCACCTGGTTGTCTATTTGATAATGAATATCATCCAATCTCAGTATGTCTTTCTTTTCCTTCATTACGATGCCGGCTCCCTATACCTGTTCCCGTCTGAGCGATAAGTATATGGCTGCCAAAAACATCTTAGCAATGGCTGTGCGGATGGCAGCGAACGAAGGGGAAGGATTGACGGAGCGAAACGCCCCGCCAAATGATAAATTTAATTAATGATTAGCTGTAGGAATAGTCAAAAGCGACCGCCAGGGTCGAATCACTCTTTTTTTATCGCTGCCTGTTCGTCGCAGCTGTACCAGCGGAGAGAATTGTTGATGCTGCGGTGGGTGCAGTGAACCTTACCCTCCTTTTCCAGCGCCAGCAGCAGGGTGCGGGTGGTATAAATATTTTCGCCGCATTTATCCGCCAGCTCGCGCGTCTTCGGCCACTGCTCCGGCGGGGGATGATGGCCCCCAGATCCTTCCACACGCTCCCTGCACAATCCTTGCAACACATTCAGCATCAGCGATTTTCTGCTTTCAAACGTTTTCGGCGCCTTGGCCATAGCATTCCTCCTGAGTGGTTACTGCTGAGCACCCCGCTCACGGCTGCACGTCAGCGATGCGCAGGGTGTAAATCATGGTGGCATTCGGGGGGATCGCCGGCGGGTTGCCCTGTTTGCCGTACGCCAGCGCCGGCGGCACCACCAGCGTGATCGCACCGTGTTGCTGCAGCTTCTCGATAGCCGCGCGAAACAGCGGCGGGTAGCGCGTCAACGGCTGCGAGATCACCGTCCCCGCCAGCTCCATGTCTTTGACTACCCGGCCGTCGGTCAGGCTTTCGCGCACCACGATATCCACCCGATCGTCGGCGCCGATCGCCCCGCTGCCGGCATAGTCCACCCGGTAATAGAAACCGAGCGCATCCTGCTTGACCCCCTCCTGGCGAACGAAATTGGCCAGGTAGGCGTTGTCATCCCGAGGCGGCGCCTGCGTCTGTTGCGCCTGCTGCAACCGCTGCTGCGCCGTGTGCAGCGCGCCGTCGATGGCGGCTTCATCGAGCCGCAACCGCCCGGCCAGGGTATCGGCGATGCCCGCCAGCAACAGCTGGGTATCCGCTTCCAGCCCCGCGCGCCGGTTCTCCTGCTGCAGATGCAGAATGTCGCGTCCGAGCGATACGCCGGCGGCATACGCCTGCTTGTCCGCCTCGCTGGCCAGCGCAGGCGGCTCGGCCGCCTGCTGCCGTTCGGCCAGCAAGGTCTCCACCCGCCGCTGCTGCTGCGCCAGCTGCGCCGCCAAACTTGCGCTGCGCTGTTCGGCCCGCGTTAACGAAGCGGCCAGCACGCTCACTTCAGGCACCGGCGCAACGGCCTGCCGCAATCCCTTCAGGGCATCGGCCAGCGGCCGAATATCGACGACGGCCGGTTCCCGTTTCGGCGCCGCGGCGGCCTGAGCCGCCGCCAACTGCCGCTCCAGCTGACGGATTTTCTCCGCCTGCTGTTGCACAGAGTGCTGCAACGACGTTAAACGAGCGCTGTCTGCGGCCGGTTTGGCGGCTGGTGCTGACGCCGATTTACGCGCGGTGTCTTCCCTGGGCGCGGCCGGTGGCGCCCGCCGCTGTTCGGCAAACTTCAACAGCGCGGGAATGCCGTCATCGGCGGCGCAAGCGGCCCCGCTCGCCGCCAACAGCAAAAGAGCCATCGCCCATCCTTGCGCGCATCGCTTCATGGCTACAGATTCTCAACCCGGCTGGACAGATCGGACATCAGCTCATGCTCGACGTCAGCGCAGAATTTCTCGGTTTTATATTGATAAAGAGCATCAATCGCTTTACGGGTACTCTCATCCACGTTGCCGCGCACCCCGGCATATCCCGAAGCGTTGGAAAGCAGGCCATTAAAATAGGCGATGCGTTTTTGGTAACTTTGCGGATTAATATTCTTTAATGAATTAACCCGCTGCTGACAAAGCGCGATGCGTTGCTCATCGGATTTATCATTAGGATTATTCTGTGAGATTTTTTTCACGGAATTCAGTTTTGTCTTGCTCCCGCCCGCACAGCCAGAAAGCGCCATAAAAGACAGCAGAAATAGGGTCAAACCCGCCCAACGGCGCCCGCCGCAAGCATTAATCATCGTTATCATTCCGTTTATAATCCTTTAATTGTCACTTAGGTCATCATTATGTGGCGAACGGCAGCAGCACATGCCTTAATTTGATTAATCAAAATGGGTTAGGTAGCAAAAAATCCCTATCACGCAATGCGATAGAATAATTCACTACCGGTGCAATTGTTATTTAATTGTTAACCAATTAGGTCTAAACGCTGGCTAAACGCGAATAAGAAACCCCATTCCCTCATGAACAAACAACCATGAAATAACAATAAAAACAATAAATTATGCTTTATATTTTGTTTCTAAAGGGAAATGCATCATCTGCTGCCTCAGAGCGATATTAGCAAAACAATATTGTGAATTGTAGGTGTCACCCTATTTCCCCCGATCTAATATCTCGCATATCGTTATTTATATAGTGATTTATACTGGATAATATTTGTATACGATCTATTGATTTTAAAGCAAATATATTTCTTTTTCCTTTTGGTTTTATATTCTGAATTTGACTTAATTTAATAAAATCTATTTCCAAGCAATACTATTATTTGCAAGAATATTCCCAGCAACACGCCACACGTAAAAAACGTATTTTATTTACCAGAAAATCCATTATCGATTTTCCAAATCTCGTTATTTCTCATAAATAACGGATGTCGGCGTATTGCCCAGAGCAAAAGGATCTGGCTCCAACCGCACGGGCGGCGACATGGCGTTGCCACCGCCGCGGGGGATTTAGATGTGCTGTTCTTTTTATTTAAAAACTCTCTACAGGAACCTGAGAAATGAAACTGAATAAATTAATGCTGGCAACCATGATTGCTTTCGCTTCCGCATCTGTTGCTCATGCCGCATCTAATCAGGGCAGCGGTAAAGTCACCTTTACCGGCGAAATTATCGATGCGCCATGCAGCGTCGCGCCGGAATCCGTTGACCAAACCGTGCCGATGGGCCAGATCAGCAGCCGCATCCTGGCCAACCAGGGTAAATCCAGCATGCAGCCTTTCAACATCGAACTGAAAGATTGCTCCATCTCCACCATGAAAAACGTCAAAGTGACCTTTACCGGCACGCCTGATCCGGTTAACAACAAACTGCTGGCCCTGAGCGGCACGGCAACCGGCGCCGGCATCGTGATCTACGACAACCTGCACTCCAAAGAGGTGGAACTGGGCACCGCGACCGACGGTCAGGGCCTGAACGACGGCGACAACTCGCTGAAATTCGCCGCTTATCTGCAGGGCAGCAGCGCCTCAAGCGCCGTGGTGCCGGGCGACTTCACCAGCGTGGCGAACTTCACCCTGGCTTACCTGTAATACCCCACAGGGGATGTCTCAGGGCATCCCCCGCTTTATTGCATGCCGAGGATACCGGCAAGGGAACAGGGAAAGACAGGGAGACGCCAGCATGACTATCCGCCTTTGCGGCCTGTTGCTCATCGCGCTCAGCGTCGGCAGCGCGGCGGCGGCAGCGAAAAATCAGGGCCACGGCAAAGTCAGCCTGGGCGGCACCATCGTTGAAACGCCGTGCGGCATCGCCAGCGACAGCCTGGATCAAACCGTCGATTTTGGTCTGATTTCCATGACCGACGCCTCGCAGGATGGGCAGTCGGTGCTGATCGGCAGCCGCCGCCATTTCACGATCAAACTGGTGAACTGCGAGCTGGCCAGCCAGGTGAAGCCTGACTTCATCTATCGCGCGGCCAACGTCACGTTCGACGGCACCGCCGACAGCGGGGATCCTTCCCTGCTCGGCGTTTACGGCGAGGCGAAGGGCGTGGCTATCGAGCTGTTGAACGATGCCGGCACGCCGATCCCGCTCGGCAGCACGACGGCGGATTACCAGATCGTCGCCGGCGACAACACGCTGCGCTTTGGCGCGCAGTTGCGCCTGCATCCCGACAAGGCGCGGGCGGGCGGCTTCAGCTCTCTGGCCAAATTCACCCTGTCTTATCTCTAGCGCCGGCGGGCGCTGCACAGCATTACGTATTCAGGTCGTACGGATGACCTGCTATTGGGCGCGGACTTGCCATGAGTGATTATGCTATGACGTCATTACTGACACGGAAACACCTACCTCTCCTCGTCATTCTATCTTTCCTCTGGGTGCGTCCGGCATTTTCCGCCACGGAATTCAATACCGACGTCCTGGATATCGGCGAGCGCAGCAAAGTGGATCTTTCGCGTTTCTCCGACGCCGACTACGTCATGCCCGGCGCTTATTTGCTGGACATCAAGATCAACCAGAAAACGCTGCCCCAGCGCAGCATTCAGTATTTCCCGTCGCCGGATAACAAGAGCGGCAGCCAGGTGTGCCTGCCGCCTGATCTGGTGGAAAAAATGGCGTTAAAAGAAGAAGCGGCCAAAAAAATCACCCTGTGGCACGACAACCAGTGCGCCGACATTCGCGGCATCAAAGGCGCGACCGTCTCCGATCGCATCGGCGGCGGCGTGCTGGCGATCACCATCCCGCAGGCGTGGATGAAATACTCCGATCCCGACTGGACGCCGCCCGAGCAGTGGGACGACGGCATTCCCGGCCTGCTGCTGGACTACAATCTGAGCGGCCAGTTAGGCAAACAGAGCCACAACAACAACACCGCCCAGAACCTGAGCAGCTACGGCACGCTGGGCGCCAACCTGGGCCCCTGGCGCCTGCGCGCGGACTACCAGGCCAATTACAATCAGCAGGCCGGCGATCGCAGCACCGGTTTCGACTGGAACCAGATCTACGCCTACCGCGCGCTGCCGATGCAGGCCGCCAAGCTGACGCTGGGCGAGATCTATCTCGACTCCGGGGTGTTCGACGCCTATCGCTTCACCGGCCTCAATCTGGCCAGCGACGAGCGCATGCTGCCGCCGAACCTGCAGGGCTACGCGCCGGAAGTGCGCGGCATCGCCAAGAGCAACGCCAAGATCACCGTCTCACAGGAAGGCCGCACGCTGTACGAAACCACCGTGCCCGCCGGGCCGTTCGCCATCCAGGATCTCAACAGCTCGGTGCGCGGCAAGCTGGACGTCAAGGTGGAAGAGCAGGACGGCACCGTTTCGACCTTCCAGGTGGATACCGCCACCATTCCGTACCTGACCCGCCCGGGCTACGTGCGCTACAACGTGGCGCTCGGCAAAACCTCGGCCTACGACCACCGCACCCAGGGGCCGCTGTTTTCCGCCAGCGACTTCTCCTGGGGGCTGAGCAACGCCTGGTCGCTGTATGGTGGCGCGCTGCTCGGCGGCGACTATAACGCTTGGGCGCTCGGCCTCGGCCGCGATCTGAACGTGTTCGGCGCCATGTCGCTGGACGTCACCCAGTCGATCGCTCGCCTGCCCGGCGAGCCGACCGCCAGCGGCATGTCGTTCAAGCTCAACTACGCCAAACGCTTCGACGAGCTGAACAGCCAGATCACCTTCGCCGGCTACCGCTTCTCGCAACGCAAATTCATGAACATGTCGCAGTATCTGCAGGAGCGCTACGGCGATTACGACAAGAATTACAACGGCCGTCAGAAAGAGCTGTATACCATCACCGCCAGTAAAACCTTTATGGCGGAAGACAGCGCCAGGGCGATCACCACCTATCTGACTTACTCGCACCAGACCTATTGGGACGCGCGAACCCAGGATCGTTACGGGCTGTCGACCAGCAAGTTGTTCAGCATCGGCGATATCAGCAACATCACCGCCTCGCTGTCGGCTTACCGCACCTATTACCAGGGCCGCACCGACGACAGCGTGATGCTCAACTTCACCGTACCGATCGGCGATCGTCGGCGCGTCGGCTATGCGCTGCAAACCAACAACGGCGACGTCACGCAGACCGCGTCGTACAACGACTACAGCGATCCGGACAATACCTGGCAGGTCAGCGGCGGCTTTAACCAGTCCGGCAAATCGCTGGCGCGCGGGTACTACACCCACAACGCCTCGTTCGGCTCGCTGAACGCCAGCGCCTCTTACCAGCAGGACAGCTACTCGTCGATCGGCGGCTCGTTCCGCGGCGGTCTCACCGCGACCCGGCACGGCATCGCGGCGCATCAGAACTCGAGCAACGGCGGCAGCCGCATGATGCTCGACACCGACGGCATCGCCGGCGTGCCGATCAATAACGGCCGCGCCTACAGCAACCGTTTCGGGCTGGCGGTGATTTCCGACATCACCAGCTACTACGACACCGACACCCGCATCGACGTCAACAAGCTGGCGGACGACGTCGAGGCCACTCGCGCCGTGGTGCAAGGCACGCTGACCGAAGGCGCCATCGGCTACCGCCACTTCGAGGTGGTGAAAGGCAGCAAGCTGCTGGCCACCATTCGCCTCGCGGACGGCAGCGAACCGCCGTTCGGCGCCGCGGTGCTGAGCGAGAAAGGCCGCGAGGTCGCGGTGGTCAACGACGGCGGCTCGGTCTATCTGACCGGCGTACAGCCGGAGGAAAAACTGGATGTCGCCTGGGAAGGCCAACGCCGCTGCCGCATCGTGATCCCGGGCGCCGCCAAGCCGCTGGACCAGCTGCTGCTGCCGTGCGCCACCCTGTAATCCGTAACGCTGAGAAATAATGACATGAACAAACACCCGATAACGCTACTGACCGCCGCCGGCCTGGCCCTGAGCGCCGTACTGCCCACCGCCGACGCGGCGATATCGCTGGATCGCACGCGCGCCGTTTATGTGAGCGACGCCAAATCGATCAGCCTGAATATCGTCAACGAAAACAAAGAGCTGCCTTTCCTGGCGCAGTCCTGGCTGGAGAACGAGCAGCATCAGAAAATCACCTCGCCGCTGGTGGTGCTGCCGCCGTTGCAGCGCGTGGAGCCGAGCGAGCGCAGCGTGGTGCGCATCACCAAGACGCCGGAAGCGGATCGCCTGCCGCAGGATCGCGAGTCGGTGTTCTACTTCAACCTGCGCGAGATCCCGCCGAAAAGCACCAAAACCAACGTGATGCAGCTGGCGCTGCAGACGCAGATCAAGCTGTTTTACCGGCCGAAGGCGATTGTCGCGCCCAAGGGTGAAGTGTGGCAGGAAAAGCTGGTGTTCCGTAAAAGCGGCGGCGCCATCACCGTCGATAACCCGACGCCGTTTTACATCACCCTGACCGGCATGACGCGGCAAACGCAAAAACAGGGCGGCGGCGCGATCGGCGGTTTTCAGCCGCTGATGCTGAAGCCGAAATCCAGCGAAAGCCTCAAGCTGCACGACACCGGCATGAACAGCTTCGTCATCACCTACATCAACGACTACGGCGGCCATCCGGAGCTGCGCTTCGTCTGCAATGGCGGCGTTTGCACCGCCGTGCCCGAGAAAAAATAAGGAGGTCCAGCATGGCTGAATTCACCGATCGACTGCGCCCTCTGCTGCTCGGCGCACTGCTGTGCGGCGGCGGCGCGCTGGCGGCAACGCCGCTGGGCGTGATCGAAGGCACCACCGGCACCGTCAGCTTTCACGGCGGTCTGCTCAGCTCTCCCTGCAGCCTGACGCCGGACAGTCGGGATCAGTCCGTCGATCTGGGCGACGTCAGCGCACGCGACTTCCGTAACGCCGGCGATCGCAGCGCGCCGGTGCGTTTTCGTCTCTCGTTCCGCAATTGCCTGCTGGGCGCGCGCGCGCTGGCGGATAATCCGGCCGGCCCGCGCAACGGCGATGCCGGCCGCCTCTACCTGCAGGGTGAGCAGGCCGCCACGCTGGTGTTTCTCGGCGAAAGCGACGTCGACAACCCGTCGCTGCTGAAGCTGAACGGCGGCGTACAGGGCATCGGCCTGCGGCTGCAAGACCAGCAGGGCCAGGCGCTGGAGCTGAATCAGCGCAGCCGCCCCTACATTCTGCAGCCCGGCAGCAACACCCTGTGGTTCAGCGCCAGCGTGGAATCCACCCAGCGGGCGGTGATGGCGGCCGGGTTCGCCGCCGTGGCGCACATTCAGGTGATTTACCTGTGAGGCTCGAGAACGCAATGAAAACTCAACTGACCAAACTCTGCCTGCCGCTGGCGATTGCGCTGGCGGCCCCCGCCGCCTGGGCCAACGGCTATGTCACGCCGGACGGCGGGCCGAAACAGTTCTATATCGATCTGAATGAAAGCAACATCACCAACCAGGTGGGGTTCACCAAACTGTTTCCCTATGATCTGGGCGGCACCTATACCGGCAAGGTGTATTGCGATACCCCTATCCCCACCAGCCCGCACTTTTACAAGTCGGATTCGGCGTTGCCCCCCTCCGACTACGGCAACGGCTATTTAAAGCTGAATGACTTTTTGGATTTAAAAGCCGAGGTGTGGATTGCCGGCAACAAGAACGCCTACGTCACCGTGCCTTTTTACAACGAATCGAATTTGCTGAGCCAACACCGCTGCCAGCCGCCGTACTTGCAGGTCAACAACTACGGCAGCGGCTCCAAAGGCAAGATCACCTTCCGGGTGCGCAAAAAAATCATTAACGGCGTTGAGATTAACGATCGGCAGATCATCGAGATGTACGGCCGCCTCGGCTCGACCGACGGCGGTTTCGGCCCCAACCCGATGGCGCAGGTGTTTATCCAGTCCGCAATCCTCTACGTGCCCGATAAATGCGTGGTGAACGAAGGCCAGTTGATCAACGTGGAGTTCGGCGAGATCGGCGGCAGCGATCTCAACGGCTCAAACTACCCGCAAAGCATTCCGGTGCGCTTCCAGTGCGAGGGCGGCAGCTTCGAGGACGGCACGCTGAACATCAAGCTGGCGGTGTCGGGCACGGCGGCCTCCTTCAGCAACGAGGTATTCAAAACCGACAAGAACGATCTCGGCATCCGGCTGACGCACAACGGCCAGCTGGTCATCCCGAATGAGTTTTACCCGGTGCCGAACATCGGCAACGGCGGCTCCTGGAACCTGGTGGCGGCGCCGTTCGCCAACGGCGGCGCAGAGATCGGCGAAGGGGAATTCAACGCATCGGCCACCATCGTGGCGGCATTCCAGTAACCGAGGGAGGAACGGAAAATGCGTCTACGCGCTTTAGCGCTGCTGAGCTGCGCGCCCTGGTGGTTTGCCGCCATGCCGGCGGCGGCGAACACCGAGCTTATCGGCGCGCCGGTGCAGTTCCACGGCACCGTGGTGAGCCGCCCGTGCAATATCGAACCGCAGTCCGCCGATCAGCTGGTGGAGATGGGCACGGTGATCGTCAAAACCCTGTACCGCTACGGCCATACCACGCCGGTGCCGTTCAGCATCAAGCTGACCGACTGCAAGACCACGGTGTTCAAATCCGTCAGCGTGACCTTCAGCGGCGCCGAAGACGGAGAGCTGCCGGGCAAGCTGGCGATCAACAACGGCGCGAACGGCGCCGCCATCGCCCTGTTTGATCATCAGGGTGCGGACATCTCTCTGAATAAGGCCACCAGCGCCGTCGCGTTGCAAAACGGCCCCAACAACCTGAACTTCACCGCCTACGTACAAGGGCGGCCGAGCGCGATTCAGAACCAAAGCATTACCGAAGGCGAATTCACGTCCGTCGCCAATTTTGTGCTGGCGTACCAATAAGCCCCGCACCGCCCCAGGGAAATCAGGAAAACGCCCGGCGCGCAATCGCCGGCGATTGGCCGTCACCGTTCGCTCCGGCGCGGCCTTTTAAGGAGGCACCCATGCCAGATATTCGCTTCACGCTGTTCGACAGCGATAACTTCTACCAGCAGGGGCTGCGTCTGCTGCTGCAGGATTATCTGCACTCCCTGAACGAATGCCAGCGCCTGTACCCGCAGTTCTCGCCGCTGGCGCTGCAGGCGTTGGATAACATCGAAATCGTGTTCCGCACGCCGGAAGAGCGCTGGGGCTGCGCCTGCTGTTACCAGAGCCCCTACGGCATCCCGCGTCAGCGGCAGCTGACTCTGCTGATCCTCGACGACACGCCCCAGCAACAGGTGAAAAACCTGCCGCCGCTGTTCAGCATCCATCGGCGCGATTCGGCCTACGCCATCCGCCTCAAGCTGCAGATGGCGTTGGAAAAGTTCATCCTGCATCCGTGGGTGGCGCTGCACGCCGCCGGCCAGTGGAAATGCCAGGCCTGCCGCATCGCCGCGCTCAGCCACTGCGAAAAAAAAGTGTTGGGGTTGATGAGCAGCGGCATGTCCGCCTGCAGCATCGCCGGCCTGCTGCAGCGCAGCCAGAAAACCATCAGCGCCCATAAACGCTCGGCGATGCGCAAGCTGAACGTGCGAAAAAACAGCGAGCTGAATAAGGTGCTGCTGAATCAGCGCGGGCTGAGTTGACTGACAACGGACTCGCGAGTGCCGAAAGAGTGGTTTACTCTGAATACTCATTTTCGCACTGCAAAGCGAGCCGGAATCCATGCCCAGAACAGCCAAAGTCGTTGACGTTCCCGCCCTCGGCGAGCTCGATCGCCAGGCGGGTCAGCTTAGCCACCAGCTGGCGCAGGCTCTGCGTCAGGCCATTCACCGCGGCGATCTGAAAGCGGGCGATCTGCTGCCCTCGACGCGCCGGCTGTCGGCGGCGCTGGATCTGGCGCGCGGCACGGTGTTGGAAGCCTTTGCTCAGCTGACGGCGGAAGGCTTTCTCGAACCGCAGCCCGGCTCCGGCACCCGGGTCGCCCACTATCAGGCGCCGCGCCGCACGCCGCACGCCACGGCACAGGCGAGTTCGGCGGTAGCGGTTCCGCTTTCTTCACAGGCGCAGCATCTGGCGCGCTTTGCCACGCAGGCGCGGGCGCTGCCGCCGGTACCGTTCACTGTGTCAGTGCCAATCGGCGATACCGCGCCCGACGATATCTGGCGGCGGCTCGGCAACCGCATCCGCGCCCGCGGCCCCGGCGCGCCGTCGGGCTACGGCGATCCGCTGGGCGCACTGCCGCTGCGCGAAGCCATCTGCGACTATGTGCGCCGTTCCCGCTCGGTAAACTGTACGCCGCAGCAAATCCTCATTACCTCCGGCACCCAACAGGGGCTGTATCTGGCCGCGCAGATCCTGTTGGACGCCGGCGACAGCGCCTGGGTCGAAGATCCTGCCTACGCCGGCATTACCGCCATTTTCGATAGCCTGTTCCGCGATCGGCGCATGATTAGGGTGCCCGTCGCCGACGACGGCATCGACGTCGCCGCCGGCGTGCGCCTGGCCGCCAATGCCCGCGCCGCCTTTGTCACGCCGTCGCATCAGTATCCGCTGGGCATGCCGATGAGCATGGCGAAAAGAAGCGCCCTGCTGGCCTGGGCCAGAGAGCGACAAGCCTGGATCGTGGAAGACGATTACGACAGCGAGATGCGCTACGCCGGCCACCCGTTCCCTTCGCTGCAGGGGCTGGCGCCCGAGCGGACGCTCTATCTCGGCACCTTCAGCAAGGTGCTGTTCCCTTCGCTGCGGCTGGGTTACGCCATCGTGCCGCCGCCGCTGGTCGACGCCTTTTGCGGCGCCAGGATCCTGATGGATCGCCATCCACCCAGCGCGGATCAATACGTGCTGGCCGCCTTTATCGCCGAAGGGTATCTCGACCGGCATATCCGCAAAATGCGCGGCGTCTACGCCGAGAAGCGTCGGGTGCTGATCGAGGCGATCAACGCTTACATCCCGGCCGAGCTGGCGGTGGTGCAGCCCTGCGATCAGGGCATGCACATGGTGCTGTGGTTGAGAAAAGATCTCGACGACGTGCGGGTCGCCCTGCAGGCCAACGAAGCCGGGTTGGCGCTGCGGGCGGTGTCGCCGATGTATGCGCCCGACCACGGTGAGCCGGGCCTGGTGCTGGGGTTGGGCGGTTACGCCGACCGCCAGGTGCAACAGGCGGTGGAACGGCTCGGACAGGTGATCCTGGCCTGCGCCGGCAGCGGCGCCTAGCGGGAAAAACGTTTGGCGCCGAACACGCAAACCACCACGCCGGCCATCACGGCGATCATCATCGGCTGGACGGTTTCCTGCAGCAGCCAGCCCGCCAGCGCCAGGCCGAAGAACGGCTGCAGCAGCTGCAACTGCCCGACGGCGGCGATGCCGCCCTGCGCCAGGCCGCGATACCAGAAAATAAACCCAATCCACATGCTGAACACCGAGACGTAAACCAGCGACAGCCAGGCAGCGCCGCTGACCACGGGCCAGGCGGCCGGTGCCGCCAACCAGGTGGCCGCCAGCGTCAACGGCAAGGCGACCACCAGCGCCCAGGAGATCGCCTGCCAGCCGCCGATCCGGCGCGACAGCACCGCCCCTTCGGCATAACCCAGGCCGCACAGCAACACCGCCCCGACCATCAGCGCATCCCCTTGCCAGGCGCCGCCGCTCCCCTGGCTCAACGCGAAAGCGCCCACCAGCACGGCGCCGACGCCTGAAAAAGCCCAAAAAGCGGGCTTGGGCCGCTCTCCGCCGCGCAAAACGCCAAAACCGGCGGTCGCCAGCGGCAGCAGGCCGATATACACCAGCGAATGCGCCGAGGTGGTGTGCTGCAGCGCCAACGCCGTCAGCAGCGGAAAACCGATGACCACGCCAAGCGCCACAAACAGCAGCGGCGGCAAATCGGCCCGCGTCGGCCGCGCCTGGCGAGTGATCCGCAGCGCGCACAGGGCCAGCAAAGCGGCGATCGCCGCCCTGATCGCCGTCAGAAACAGCGGATCGAGCTCCAGCACCGCCACCCGGGTGGCGGGCAACGAGCCGCTGAAGATAATCATGCCGAGGAAACCGTTCATCCAGCCCTGAGCCGAATGCCCGACGGCGGGATGAGCAGGGGTAACAACAAGCGTTTTTTCAGACTGACTGTCCATCATGCGAATGCTCCGCACGCCTGAGGCATGCCGAAATCGGCAACCCGCGAGGCGAGGTCATAGTAAAAGAGAACATCGTTCCCCGGCGTCGCTTGCCGGGGCTGCGTTCTATTTTTCAGATAAAGCGGTTCACAGACAGGTCCAGATAGCGAGATTTTCACTGTGCCGGTTGCCAAAGTGCGCCGCTAACGCCAAAGAAGGGCGTTTTTCGGGCTGTCCTTGGCCGTTTGGCGGCTCTGCCTGCAGGGTATCATGGACTTTTATGCGTTTTTGCAGAACAGGACAAGGTGCGGCGCCGTGGTGAAACCCTTCTTACGCAGTGGCAGTTTGGATGATGTGCTGGCTTTAGGCGAAAACGGGCAACCGATCTACGCCTGCGCGCAACAGCTGCGGGAAACCCTGCGTCTTCGCCGACAGCAGCAGGCCGCCGACTGTCTGGCGATCCCCCAGCCGAACGAAAGCGGCACGCGCATCGACTGGTATGCACCCTTTCCGGGCAAGGTGACCTCCTGGCTGGCGGCAAGCGATGCCCAGCGCGCGCAGGCGGTACGGCACCTGGAACACTGCCTGACGACCTTCCGCAGCCTGACGGAGCAGGCTCTGGAGACCGATCACCCCAGCCATCGCCTGTTCGGCGCGCTGTTAGCCAAAACGATGCACATACCCGACCCCAACCACGTTTACCTGGTGGACGATCGGCCGGTGCTGACCTTCTGGGGCTTTATCAAGCCGCAGGCGCAGAGCCCGGACGATCCGTTGGCCTGCCTGCGTCCGATCGAATCGGAAGTGGAAAAACCGGCGCCGATCGCCGCCGCTCCGCGTAAACCGGCCGTTGTCGAACAGGTAAAGCCGGCCCCGGCCGCCGAGCCTGAACCGGTGCCCGCTCCGGCGGCGCCCGTCGAATCCCCCGCCGTTGTTCGCCCACATCGGCGCCACGCGCTGTGGCTGTTGCCGGTACTGCTGCTAGGCAGCGCGGCGCTGGCCGCCTGGCTGCACCGCTTACCGCCGCCGCAACCGGCGATGCCGGCTGAGGTACGGCATCCGGCGCCGCCGAAAAAAACCGCCGCGCCGTTGCCCAAGCTGCGCTTGCCGCTGGCGCACGCCACGCTGATGCCGCCGCCCCCGGCACCGGCCATCCCGCAACCGCTGGACAAAAATGCGCTGGTGCTGCCGCCCGAGGCGGTGAAGGCCGGTTCCACCCGTTTCCTTAACGGCAAATGGCGCGCCACGGTGGCGCTGAAAGACCCGATTACCGGCAAGCGCCCCGGTCTGCAATACCGTCTGAACGGTGGCAAGGGCAGCGCTGTCATCGCCTACGGCGACGGCGTCAGCTGCCGGGTGGCGGTCGAAGCCGGGCTGATGCAGTCCGGCAATCTGGTGATCAACAGCCGCACCAAGGCGCGCTGCAGCGACGGCAGCCGCTACCAGATCCCGGAAATCGTCTGCCGCCAGGGCGAGACCGGGGCCGCGGAATGCACCGGCCGCTACGATGCGGACACCACCTATCCCATGACGTTCAAGCGCGAGAGTAAATGATGCTGGCACCCCTTACGGACTACAAACACGGCATTACGCTGATTCAGGACAGCGGCATTCAGTTTATGGACTTTGCCCTGACGCCGCGGCTGGACGCCGAGTTTCCCGGCAAATTCGTGCGCAAGACCGCCAGCGGCCCGCTGCTGCGCCTGCAATGGGAGGCCGAGAGCGGCAAATATCAGCTGCCGGCCGAGGGTGGGCAAGCCGCCGAAGTGGTGCGGCCGGAGTTCAGCTACCCGCTGCAGCAGTCACTGCGCCTGCTGGATAAGCTCTGGCTGCCGCTGCCCTTCTTGCGCCACACCCCGGCGGGCCTGTTTTTGTCGGGCCCGGACAACTGGGCGCGCCTGCAGGTGGTGCAGCTGGATGAACCGGATCAGGACGGCAACCTGCTGCGCGTGGTGCTGGCCTTCGACACTCGCGCCGCCGCGCCCGGCCAGGAGGCGCTGGTGCCGGGCGAAAGCGATCTCGGCGCCGATCTGAGCTTCGCGCTGGCGCACCGCAACCACGAGCTGGGCGAATTTCTCGATCTGACCTGGGTGGACGGCTGGCTGCGCGAGGCGTTCAGCCAGCGCGCCGCCGAGCGGGAGCAGCGCGCCGAAGTGGAGATCAACGCCGGGCTGAAAACCTTCGAGTATCAGGCGCACTACCTCAACCTGCTGCACATGCTCGGCCACCAGCTGGCGGTGCCGCAGATAAAAATGGCGGCGGCGACGCTGCAGCAACCGGCGATCGGCGTCGATCTGGTGCTGGACGTCGGTAACTCGCACACCTGTGGCGTGCTGGTCGAAGACCACCCGGAAGAGAGCAACGGCCTGAAGCAAACCTACGAGCTGCAGCTGCGTTCGCTGTCCGAACCGCACCGCGTCTACAACGAACTGTTCGAGAGCCGGGTGGAGTTTTCTCAGGCCAGCTTCGGCAAGCCGCATCTGTCGTTCCAGAGCGGGCGCGACGACGCCTTCCAGTGGCCGTCCATCACCCGCGTCGGCCGTGAAGCCGCGCAGCTGGCGCAGCGGCGAACGGGCCATGAAGGCACCACCGGCATTTCCAGCCCGCGCCGCTACCTGTGGGACGAGGAGCGCTATGCGCCCGGCTGGCGCTTCAACGAGCGGCACGAGCCGATGGCCGCCGCCGCGCCGTTGACCACCCTGATCAACGACGAAGGCGTGCCGCTGTCCGCCCTGCCGACGGCGCAACGGCTGCCGGTGTTCGCCGCCCATTACAGCCGCAGCGCGGTGATGAGCCTGATGCTGAGCGAGCTGTTGGCGCAGGCGCTGATGCAGATCAACAGCATCGCCCAGCGCAGCCGCATGCCGAACGCCGCCGCCCCGCGCCGTTTGCGCGCCATCATTCTGACGCTGCCTTCGGCGATGCCGAAACCGGAGCGCGAGATTTTCCGCCGCCGCATGCAGGAGGCGATCGGGCTGGTGTGGAAGGCCCTCGGCTGGCACCCGCAGGATGCGCCGTTCGACGGCGCGCACGCCCGCTTCCCAGCGCCGCAGGTGCAGATGGAGTGGGACGAGGCCACCTGCGGTCAAATGGTCTATCTGTACAACGAAACCCAGGTGAACTTCGCCGGCCGCACCGACGCCTTTTTCGCCGCCATGGCCCGGCCCGACCGGCCGTTGGCGCCAGGTGAGCAGGCGGGAAAAACGCTGCGTATCGCCTCCATCGACATCGGCGGCGGCACCACGGATCTGGCGATCACGCACTACTCGCTCGACGACGGCGTGGGCAACAACATCAAAATCAACCCGCGCCTGCTGTTCCGCGAGGGCTTTAAAGTCGCCGGCGACGATATCCTGCTGGACGCCATCCAGCAGTTTATCCTGCCCGCCGTGCAGCAGGCATTCGAAACCGCCGGCGTGAGCGCCGCCCCGGCGCTGATGGACAGGCTGTTCGGCAACGAAGGGCGCATGGACGGGCTTTCCACCCTGCGTCAGCAGGCCGCGCTGCAGATCTTCATGCCCGCCGGACGCGCGCTGCTCGGCGCCTATGAAGAATACGACCCGCTGGACAACCGGGCGGAAATCGCCGCCAGCCTGGGCGATCTGCTGCCGCAGCCGCCGACGCCGCAGGTGCTGGCGTTTATCAACGGCGAAGTGCAGCGCGAAGCCGACAGCAACGCCTTCGATATCCTGCACACCCCGCTGGTGATCCGCCTGGCCGATCTGCACGCCGCTTTCTTGTCCGATCGCATCGGCATCGGCCGCTGTCTGCGCCTGCTGGCCGAAGTGGTGGCGCTGTATACCTGCGACGTACTGCTGCTGACCGGCCGCCCGGCGCGCTTCCCCGGCGTGCAGGCGCTGCTGCGCCATCTGCAGCCGCTGCCCGCCAGCCGCATTCTGCCGCTCGAGGGGTATCACACCCGCAGCTGGTACCCGTTCAACAAACGCGGCCGCATCGACAACCCGAAATCCACCGCTGCGGTGGGCGCCATGCTGTGCCTGCTGGCGATCGATCTGCGGCTGGAGAGCTTTTACTTCAACGTCGGTGATTTCCAGCCCTACTCCACCATTCGCTATCTGGGCATGCTGGACGGCAACAACATGCTGGCGGACGATAACGTCTATTACCGCGACATCGATCTGGATCGCGCCGATTTCGCGCTCGATCCCGCCGGCAGCTTCCAGCTGCGCGGCCCGCTGCGCCTGGGCTTCCGCCAGTTGGACAACGAACGTTGGCCGGCCTCGCCGCTCTATACGCTGACCATCAATGACGCCCAGTTGGCGCGTAAGCTGGCCGGTGACGCGGTGATCGGCCTGCGGCTGGCCATCACAGCCAGCGCCGAACAGGGCGCCGAAAGCGTCAAGATCGCGCAGGCGGTGCTGGCCGACGGCAGTGCCGTCCCGGCGCACCATCTGCAACTGAAACTCAATACCCTGGCTGCCAGCGCCTCCGGCGCGACCCACTACTGGATAGACAGCGGGAGCATTTACCCACGATGAAAGCGACTACCACCGTCCAATCAGCCCCAAATAACGCGCTCAGCGCCGGCATTCTGCAGGCGATCGACTGGGTGGACGCCGCGCGCCGGCAGTCCGCCCGTTTGGAACAGGAGGCGGATCGCCTGACGCTGCGCCTGCGCCGTTGCCATAATCGCGCCGTCCAGTTGGAAAACACCCAGCCTGCGCAGGTCGCCATCGGTTTGTATGGCCACAACGCCGCCGCCAAGGCCCACCTGCTGGCGGCGCTGGCCCCTGGCGCAAAGCGCTTCAGCGCGGACCTTTCGCTCGCGGTGCGCTACTGCACGGCGGCCGAGGCGGGGCCCGCCGAGTATCCGATCGCCCTCGCCCTGCTCAATGAAGCGCAGTGGCTGGCCATCACGCTCGATGCCGCCGCGATGGGCGGCTTCCGGCTGGACTGGGACGCCCGCGCGATCGCCGGCCATCTGCAAACGTTGGCACGTCACCGCCAAGCAGTCGCCCCCGACGGCCTCAGCGACAGCGATGTGCTGGCGCTGTGGGATAGCCAACGCCGCCACGGCGACAAGGGGCAACAGACGCTGGACAGGCATTTCTGGCCGCAGGCCGTGGCGCTGGCGCCGCAGCTGAGCATCGACGATCGCGCGCGCCTGTTTGCACCGCTGTGGGGAGAAGAAGCGACGCTGACGACGCATTATCGCCAGCTGGCACATACGCTGCATGCCCTCGGTGACAGCCGGCGGGTTCATGCCCCGCGCCGCGCCTTGACGCTGCTGACCGCGAGCGCCGCACCGGAAAACACGGCAATCGTCGTGATGGCCGAACACGGCGGTGAACGGGAGATCGCGCTGAGCGATCTGGCCTGGCTGACCGCCGAAGTGATCACCGGTCTGCCGCAGACGGCGCAGGCGGGCCTGCCCGCCGACGTGGCGCTGATCGACCTGCCCGGCAGCCGCGCCCGCCCGCAGGCGGAGCCGGCGCAGCGGCTGCAACAGGCGAAACGCGCCCATTTGCTGACCCGCTGCGCGGACGGCCTGCACGCCAACCTGCTGCTGGTGACCGATGCCGCCGCCGCGCCGCAGGACGCCGCGCGCATCGGCCAGGCGCTCGCCGGTTGGGTCGACCACACCCAGGGGGAAACCCCGGCGCTGCGCCAACGCCGCAAACCCGGTTTAATTTGGGCAATCACGCCGTTCGACTCACGCCAGGAAGGCAAACCGCGCCCTGACGACGCCGTTCAGCGTCAGGTCGGCGAACCCGGTGACAGCTGGGCCACGCTGCTGGCGCTGGATGAGCAGGATTGCCGCCGCATGGTGAACTACCTGGCCGTACAGGCGCGCCCGGCCCACAAGCAAGCGCGCCTGCTCGAGCTGCGCGAAGAGTTGCAGCGCGAGCTGACGGACAGCCTGCTCGGCAACTGGCTCACCGCCGCCGATCCGTACGCGACCCAGCAACGCGCCCAACAGCTGCTGCGCGCGCTGCAGGCGCAGGCCGGCCGCCACGGCGAACTGCTGGAACGACTGTTGCCCCAGCGCGATACGCTGCGCCAGCTTTACCAGCAACAGCAGCACGCCGCGCCGACCCCGGCGACGCCTGCGCCGTTCGGGCTCGACATCGATCTGTTCGGCGCACCGGAAACGCCGGCCTCCGGCGAGCCCCCCGCGTCACCCTTTGCCGCGCGGGTATTCGCGGATTGGATCAACCATCTGCGCAGCCTGCCGGACAACCGCCGGTTGCTGGATCTGCTCGGTGTCGACAAACCGCATCTCGAACTGCTGGTCGATGCGTTGATCGGCGCCGCCTGCCGCCAGCGGCTCGACGACGAACTGGAGCGCGCGCTGTGCGCCGGCGGCCTGCCGGAACAGGGAGAAGATCGGCAGATCAGCCAGGCGCTGGCGCTACTGGGCGACTTCGTCGCCTGGCTCGGCTTCCAGCGGCGCGATGTGGCAACGCGCCCCGAGAGCCGCGTCAATCCCGGCCAGCCGATCTTTACCCCGCCGCCGCAGCCGGCGGTGGACTGGAGCGGCCAGCAGCGGCTCACCCGGCTGGCGCCGACGCCAACCAAAAATACCGCGTTTTATATCTATGACTGGCTGATCGGCCTGCAGACCCTGCTGGCGGAAAATGCCGCGCAGGCGCAGCCCGCGCTGGCAGACGAGCAGCGCGCCGCACTGGCGGCGATCGTCGCCGCCCTACGCGCTGTGCCGTAGCGGGCGCAAGCCGGGCCGGACACCGCCGCGCAGTCAGTGGCAGGCCGGACCGGCCGACATCACTTCGCGGAAATGGGTGACCAGCGGGCGCAGGTTGGCCTTGTGCCACACGGCCCACAGCTGCGTGGTGTATTGCATCCAGGGCAGTTCGCGCAGCACTACGCCTTGCGGCGCGTTATGCCGCAGGCTGTGCTGGATCAGCGTCATCCCCAACCCGGCGGCGACCAGCCCCAACGCAGTCAGCGGCTCGCCCGCTTCCAGCCGAATATCCGGATCGAACCCGGCCTTCACGCAGGCCGCCACGAAGTCGTCGCGCGAATGGGCATCCTCTTTGTGGATCACCGAGATCCAGGCCTGATCGGTGAGATCCGCCGGCTGCAGCGTTTCCCTGTCCGCCAGCGGATGTGTCTGCGGCAGGGCCAGCAACATGCGATCGTCCAACACCTGCGTATAGTCCAAATCCTGATCGTCGCGATCCGGCGCCGTATTGACCAGCGCCACGTCCAGGCTGCGCTGCCGCAGCCCTTCCAGCTGCATGGAAGAAGGCTGGCTGTAAAGCACGATGTGCACATCCGGCCGGGACACCCGCAGCGACCGCAAGGCGTTCGACAAGACGCCGGAGTGCATCGCATTTTCGATATAGCCAATGCACAGCCCGCCGTCTTCCCCGCGCCCCAGACGGCGCCCAAGCGACTCGAGCCGGGTGGCGTGCGTCAACAGCGCGCGGGTTTCTGCCAGAAACGTCTGGCCGTCGGCGGTCAGGCGGATGCGCTGCTGATTGCGTTCGAACAGCATCAATCCGAGGCGCTCCTCAAGCTGGGAAATCTGCCGGCTCAGCGGTGACTGGGAAATGTGCAGCCGTTCGGCGGCGCGGCCGACGTGCTCTTCTTCCGCCACCGCCACAAAGTATTTCAACTGACGTAAATCGATCATGTGAGACCTCAAAGGACTTAACTTAGACAAATTATGTCCTATCAAGTCACAACTTGCCAAGTTATCTTTAGCCTCGTGACGGGGCAGACGCTGTATGAGCCCCACTAGTTTCCCTGAAAAGATAACGAATTGAGGATTCACCATGAGCATCAAAAATATTTTACCCGGCAAGATCGGTTTGGGCGGCGCGCCGCTCGGCAATATGTTCCGCGCCATTCCAGAAGAAGAAGCGCTGGCTACCGTAACCAGCGCCTGGGACTTGGGCATCCGCTACTTCGACACCGCACCGCTTTACGGTTCCGGCCTGTCGGAAATTCGCATGGGCGAAGCGCTCTCTCAGTATCCACGCGATGAGTTCGTGCTGAGCACCAAAGTGGGCCGCATCATGCTGGACGAAATGGAAGATCCCGCCGCTCGCGATCTGGGTGAGAAAGGCGGCCTGTTCGAACACGGTTTGAAAAACAAGATCCTGAACGACTACTCGGAAGACGGCACGCTTCGCTCCATTGAACACAGCCTGAAGCGTCTTAAAACCGACCGTCTGGATATCGTCTGGATCCACGACGTCGCTCAGGATTTCTACGGCGACAGCTGGCTGGAACAGTTCAATATCGCCCGTACCGGCGCCTTCCGCGCACTGTCCCGCCTGCGTGACGAAGGCGTGATCAAAGCCTGGGGCCTCGGGGTCAACCGCGTCGAGCCTTGCGAACTGACGCTGGCGCTTGATGAGCCGAAACCGGATGCCTTCCTGCTGGCCGGCCGCTACAGCCTGCTGGATCACGAACGCGCCCTGCAACGCCTGATGCCGGAAGCGCTGGAACAGAATGTCGATATCGTCGTCGGCGGCCCATACAGCTCCGGTGTGCTGGCCGGCGGCGAACATTTCGAATATCAGAAAGCGTCCCCGGCTATTCGCCAGCAAGTCGCGAAAATCAAAGAGATCGCCGCTCGCTTCCAGGTAGACGTCAAAGCCGCTGCGCTGCAATTCGCGCTGGCTAACCCGGCCGTCGCCGCCGTGATCCCCGGTTCGAGCCGTCCTGGCCGCATGGCCGAAGATCTGGCTGCGCTGGATGCAGTGATCCCGGCTGAGTTCTGGGCGGAGATGCGCCGTCAGAAACTGGTGGCCGACAACGCGCCGCTGCCGATTCGTTAAGTTTTATGGGGCCGCACCCCGGCCCCATTACCCACATGACAGAGTGATATACATGATGAAACTGGATCTTTCAGGCAAAGTCGCCGTCGTCAGCGGCTCCACCTCCGGCATCGGTCTCGGCATCGCGCGCGGGCTTGCCAAAACGGGCGCCACCGTGGTGATCGTCGGCCGTCAGAAAGCCGGGGTCGATAACGCCATCGCCGACATCAGCGCCAACGTGCCCGGCGCGCAGGTACGCGGCGTGGTCGCCGATCTCGGCACCGAACAAGGGGCTGCAACCCTGTTCGCCGCGGAGCCTAAAGCCGACGTGCTGGTCAACAACCTCGGTATTTTCAACGATAAAGACTTCTTTACCGTGCCCGACAGCGAGTGGATGCACTTCTATAACGTCAACGTCCTCTCGGGCGTGCGTCTGGCGCGCCACTACGCGCAGAGCATGACCGAACAGGGCTGGGGACGCATTATTTTCGTGTCGTCCGAATCCGGCGTCGCCATCCCGGCGGATATGATCAACTACGGCGTGACCAAAAGCGCCAACCTGGCGGTATCTCACGGCCTGGCGAAGCGCCTCGCCGGCACCGGCGTGACGGTCAACGCCATCCTGCCAGGGCCAACCTTTACCGAAGGCCTGCAGGAGATGCTGGCGGAAGCGGCGGCCAAATCCGGGCGCAGCGCGCGCGATCAGGCCGACGAGTTCGTTAAAACCGAACGCCCAAGCTCCATCATTCAACGCGCGGCGGACGTCGATGAAGTGGCCAACCTGGCCGTTTACCTTGCGTCTCCGCTGTCTTCGGCCACTACCGGCGCGGCGCTGCGCGTCGACGGCGGCGTCGTCGACACCCTGGCAATGTAATTCCGTACCCTAAACCGATATCAAGAGAGAAAGAAAATGGCTACTACATCCGTATCTATGAACATCCCGGCATCCGCCGACACCGTATGGCAACTGATCGGCGGCTTCGACGCCCTGCCTGACTGGCTGCCGTTCATTCCGAAAAGCGTCGTTTCTGAAGGCGGCCGCGTGCGCACTTTGACGACCTCTGACGGCGGTACCGTTATCGAGCGGCTGGAAGCGTTCGACAACCGTCAACGCAGCTACAGCTACTCCATCATGCAGGCGCCGTTCCCGGTGGTGAATTACCTGTCCACCCTGTCGGTACACGCCACCGACGACGCCAACGTGGCGCGCGTGGAATGGTCGGGCAGCTTCACGCCGGTCAATATCAGCGACGACGAAGCCGTCGCCCTGTTCCATGGCATCTACCAGGATGGCCTGGATGCGCTGAGCGGCAACTTCCCGCGTTAATGCGTGAACACTCCTCACGCTTACGGCCGATGGTGAAAACCATCGGCCATTTTTTTGCTTTAGCTCTGGAGCAGGATAAATCCGCCAGCGCCGTTTATGCTGTAAAGGAGACTTCCGTTTGAGGAGATGGCCGTGCGCCCTTTCAGCCTGAAGACTATCGACCATGTGGTGCTGCGCGTGCGCGATATGCAGAAAAGCCTGCATTTTTATACCCGGATCGTCGGCTGTGATATCGCCAAACAGCGGCCGGATTTGGGGCTGATGCACCTGCGCGCCGGAGCGGCCATGATCGATCTGGTGGATATTAACGGCGTGTTGGGGAAAAAAGGCGGCACGGCGCCCGATCCTCACCGGCAAAATGTCGATCACATCTGCCTGCGCATCGATCCTTTCAACGAGGACGAGCTGTTGGCCTATCTGCGATCGCAGGGGATCGGCGTTGATCCCGCCGAATCGCGCTATGGCGCTGAAGGCGACGGCCCGTCCATTTATTTCAGCGATCCGGACGGCAATCGCGTGGAATTGAAGGGGCCGGCGATCGGCTAGATCCTGGCGCTCCCGTTGATGTCGGACAGCCGTTGGCGATCCGTCACCCGCAGTGATTTGTTTTTAAATTGAATGATGCCGTCCGCCGCGAGCTGCGCCAGCGCGCGGCTCAGCTGTCTGACGGAGATGCCCAATCTCGCCGCCAGCGCCTCCCGGTTTTCCAGCTCAATCAATTCCCCTTCGTTCTTTATCTTGAATAATAAAAATTTTCGCAGTTTATACTCCGCCGTAAAAACGCCGTTCGCATGCAGCAAAGAGGCATTCAGCAGCTTATTGCTCAATTGCCGGCAGATAAAGGTGAGGAACGCCGGGTCGCTCAGGGCGTGATTGTTGATGGCCTCTATCGGTGCCGCGAGGAGCAGCGCGTCGGTCACCGCCTGCACGGTGCTGAACAGCGTGCGCTGCGCCTGGGAGAACAGCTCCAGATCGCCAATCACCGAGAAATCCGTTTCGAAGGAAAAGACAATGTGCGCGCCATTCACATCAAAATTCTCAACCTGCAATTTTCCCTGCACGAGAAAAAACAGGTGGGTCAAACGATCGCTTTGCGTCACCAGGTATTCGCCGGCTTCGACGCTGACCAGGCGCAGTGCGGCGAGCAGCGTGGGCGAAAGCGCCGTTCGCAGATCGTGAGCGTCAATAAAAGCTTCTTTTAGCTTGCTGTCACCGACCGTTTTCAAGGCGATTCACTCCCAGGGCTCATCCTTAAACGTCTTACATCCTCGCTTTCGACTGCGTTCAGCATAGCCGACGCGCTTCAGAACGAAAAAGGACATCTGACCTTTTTTGCCTTAGGTCCTCTGGGTACTTTCTCCGCATAGCCCACCCGAGGAGATGGCCATGCGACATATTTTGATAGATACCGATACTGCTTCCGACGATGCCGTCGCGCTGCTGATGGCGTTGCGCGCACCCGACGTAAAGGTGGAAGCGATCACCACCGTCGCGGGAAACTGCCCGCTTGAACAGTGCGTCAAAAATGCACTTATCTGCGTGGAAAAAGCGGGAGCCTATGCGCCCCCGGTTTATGCCGGCATGGCGAAACCGCTTTTGCGAACGCGTTATCATTCGCACCATATTCACGGCGAAGACGGCATGGGCGACATGGCCTTGCCCGATCCGCGCCAGAGCGCCGAACCCGTTCATGCCGTGGACGCCATCATCGACTGCGCCGCACGGCTCAATGGCGAGCTGGAAATCGTCACCCTCGGGCCGTTGACCAATCTCGCGATGGCGGTACTGAAAGCGCCCACGCTGGCCGAAAAAGTGAAGAGGGTTTATGTGATGGGCGGTTCCGGGCTGATGCCCGGCAATATCACCCCGCTGGCCGAATTTAATTTTTACGCCGATGCCGAGGCCGCGCATCTGGTGCTCACTGCCGGGCTGCCGCTCACCCTCGTTGGCTGGGAGATCGGCATGGGGGAAGCATTTATCAACGAACGCGATATAGAGCGATTGAATAATCTCGGCGAACTGGGGCGCTTTGCCGTGCGCTGCAATCGCACGCTGATGGCGTTCAACGCCATGCGCACCGAACGTAAAGGCTTTGATTTGCCCGATCCGACCACCATGGCGGTGGCGCTCTACCCGGACATCGTCGAAACCAGTCTGGAGGCGTATTCCTGGGTTGAATATAAAAGTGAAAGGTCTTACGGCCATTACGTCATCGATTCCACCCACCTGACCGGCGAACCGGCCAATGCGCGCGTGATCACCCGCATCAAACCCGGCCTGTTTAAAGAAAAGCTGTTCTCGTTGTTATCTCAGCCGTTAATGAAATAAGTGGCCCGTATGAAATTCGATCCAAGAAAATTGAAGAAAGTGGAATTACACGTCCATTTGGATACCTGTTTAAGCTACCACTATGTCAAAAAGGTCGACCCGCAAATAACCAGAGCGGCATTTAATCGGCAATTTATCGCGCCGAAGCGATGCGCCGATCTGGGGAACTTTTTAAGCAAGATAGCGCCGCAAATAGATCTATTACAGACACGCCAGGCGATAACGCTGGCCGTCGGGGACTTATTCGCGCAGTTGGCGGCGGATAATGTCATCTATGCCGAGCTGCGCTTCGCGCCGCTGCTGCATACCCGGCTGGGATTAACCGGCGAAGCGGTGGTCGAGACGGTGCTGGCGGCCATGCATCACGCATCACGGGCTTACGGCATCGCCGCCGGGCTGATCCTGTGTACGCTGCGACATTTCGACGCGGCCGCCAGCCTGCAAACGGCGAAACTGGTTATCGATTATCAGGGAAGCGGCGTGGTGGCGCTGGATTTGGCCGCCGATGAAGCGCGTTACCCGCTGGCCAATCACGTAGCGGCCTTTCGGGCGGTGCGCGAAGCCGGCGGCAACGTCATCGCCCACGCCGGCGAGGCGAAGGGCGCCGACAGCGTACGGGAAACGCTGGAGCAGCTACAGGTGTCGCGCATCGGCCACGGCGTCAGGAGCATCGAGGATGCTGCCCTTATCGAGCGTCTGATAGCCACCGGCGTCCTGCTCGAGATCTGCCCCAGCTGCAATCTCGTCTGCAATCTGTTCGACAGCATCGACGATCATCCGATAGATCGGCTGAAAAGGATGGGAGTGCGGCTGAACGTGAATACCGATGCGCGCACCGTCGCCGACACCACGCTGAACAAGGAGTATCAGCTGTTGCATGACGCCTTCGGCTGGCAGGATGACGATTTTAACCGCAGCAACCGACAGGCGCTGGAGGCGAGTTTTCTCGACGGCAACACTAAAATGAAATTAATGAATCAGCTCAAGGCCGGGCCAATGTGACCCGGCACGTGTTAAGGCTGAGCGGGTTTTAACGCCCCTGCGCCGCCAGCGCCTGGGCGCAGGCCCAGGCCGAACTCCAGGCCCACTGGAAGTTGTAGCCACCCAGCCACCCGGTCACGTCCACCACTTCGCCGATGAAATAGAGCCCCGGCACCTTGTGGGCCTCCATCGTCTTGGAAGAAAGTTCGTTGGTGTCGACGCCGCCGAGCGTCACTTCCGCCGTGCGGTAGCCTTCGGTGCCGTTCGGCTGCACGCGCCAGTTCTGCAACAGATCAACCAGCGCCGCTTGTTGCGGCGCATTCAGCTGCTTCAGCGTCGCCTCCGGCAGTTGTCCCAGGGTCTGCAAGCACTCCACCAGTCGCTTCGGCAAATGCAGCGCCAGAGTGTTTTTCAGGCTTTGGTTCGGGTGTTCTTGGCGTTGGTTATCCAGGAAGCCCGCCAGATCCAGCTCAGGAAGTAAGTTAACGCTCACATACTCACCCGGCTGCCAGTAGCTGGACAGCTGCAATACCGCCGGGCCGGAGAGACCGCGATGGGTGAACAGGATGCTTTCACGGAAGCTGACGCCGTTCTCGGCGGTGATCACCGCCGGCACCGACACGCCGGACAGCGTTTGCACATGCTCCAGCAGCGGCTTATGCAGGGTAAAAGGCACCAGCCCGGCGCGCGTCGGCAGCACCCTGAGGCCGAACTGCTCCGCCAGTTTGTAACCGAACGGCGAGGCGCCCAACCCCGGCATGGATAATCCGCCGCTGGCCACCACAAGTGAGCGAGCACTTACTTTTTCGCCATTGAGCGCCAGCTGGTAGCCGTTCTCGGTTTTCTCCACGCCCAGCACTTCGCTGCGCAGGCGCATCGTCACCTGACCCAGCTCGCACTCTTTGACCAGCAGATCCACCACCTGCTGCGCCGAGTCGTCGCAGAACAGCTGCCCCAGCGTTTTTTCATGGTAGGCGATGCCGTAGCGGTTGATCAGATCGATGAAGTCCCACTGGGTGTAGCGCGCCAGCGCCGACTTGCAGAAGTGCGGGTTGTTCGACAGATAGGCCGCCGGTTCGGCGTACATGTTGGTAAAGTTGCAGCGCCCGCCGCCGGACATCAGGATCTTGCGGCCCGGTTTTTTGCCGTTGTCGAGCAGCAACACGCGGCAACCGAGTTGCCCCGCCTGCGCGGCGCAAAACATGCCAGCGGCACCCGCCCCAATCACTACGACATCAAACTGTTCCACCTGAGCCTCACTTATCAAAACCACAATCGCGACAAAAGAGCGCCATATTACGCCGTTTCGCCGCCGGTCACCGCCAAATTCACGGCGGCAGATTGTAAAGCCCCGGCGCCGCCAACGCCACAGTAAGAAAATATTACAGAGGTCAGAGGAGAATAACGCGTTGATATTCAATATTTTTGTTATAGGCGCGTCATCGTTTCGTCATGTCCAAATCAAAAAAACGTCATATTTTCCTTTTCCCCGGCCCCGGTTGTCACTGATAATGCGCGGCGTTCATGTCCACAAACTGGCGTAACGCTTATGCTGCATTTGTTCGCTGGCCTGGATTTCCATACCGGCCTGATGTTAATTCTCGCATTGTTGTTCGTGTTGTTTTATGAAGCCATCAACGGTTTTCATGATACGGCCAATGCGGTCGCTACAGTTATTTATACCCGCGCCATGCGCTCGCAACTTGCGGTCGTGATGGCAGGTTTGTTCAACTTTCTTGGCGTAATGCTCGGCGGTTTGAGTGTTGCTTACGCCATCGTCCACTTGCTGCCTACCGATCTGTTGTTGAACGTCAGTTCAGCACACGGATTAGCCATGGTCTTCTCCATGCTGTTGGCGGCAATCATCTGGAACCTCGGCACCTGGTATTTCGGTCTGCCGGCCTCCAGTTCCCATACGCTGATAGGCGCAATCATCGGTGTCGGTTTAACCAACGCCCTGATGACCCACACTTCGGTGGTGGATGCGCTTAACGTCCCGAAAATGATTGGCATTTTCCTTTCTCTGCTGTTCTCGCCGCTGGTCGGCATGATGGTGGCGGGAGTGATGGTGTTCGCCTTGCGCCGCTATTGGAGTGGCACCAAGAAACGCCAGCGTATCCACATGACCCCTGCGGAACGTGAAAAGGTCGACGGCAAACGCAAGCCGCCGTTCTGGACCCGTATCGCGCTGATCCTGTCGGCGATTGGCGTCAGCTTCTCGCACGGCGCCAACGACGGCCAGAAAGGCATCGGCCTTATCATGCTGGTGTTGATCGGCGTTGCGCCGGCCGGCTTCGTGGTCAATATGAATGCAACCGGTTATGACATCACCCGTACGCGTGACGCCGTGACCCACCTGCAGCAATATTACCAGCAGCACGGCGACGCGCTGTCGCATGCGGTGTCGCTGACGCCGCTGGTGCCAAGCCCGGATGACGAAGCTGCGTCTGGCAAACCGGCCGAGTTCCACTGCGACAGTTCGCGCGCCATGCCGGCGATCGAGCTGGCTCAGGGCATGCTGACCAACCTGCAAAGCTACGATCAGCTGACGGTTGACCAGCGCAGCCACCTGCGCCGCCTGCTGATGTGCGTGACCGACACGGCGGATAAAGTCGCCAAGCTGCCGGAAACCTCATCCGCCGACCAGCGCTTCCTGAAGAACCTGCGTCAGGATCTGCTGCAGACCGTCGAGTACGCGCCGATGTGGATCATCGTCGCCGTCGCGCTGGCGCTGTCGCTCGGTACCATGGTGGGCTGGAAACGCGTGGCCACCACCATCGGCGAGAAGATCGGCAAGAAAGGCATGACCTACGCCCAGGGCGTATCGGCCCAGATGACCGCGGCGCTGTCGATCGGCGTGGCGAGCTATACCGGCATGCCGGTCTCCACCACCCACGTCCTCTCTTCGGCGGTTGCCGGGACGATGATCGTGGACGGCGGCGGCGTGCAGAGCAAAACCGTGAAGAACATCCTGTTGGCCTGGGTACTGACCCTGCCAATCTCGATTCTGCTTTCCGGTGCGCTGTATTGGATTGCGTTGAAGCTGATCTAAGCGATAAGCATCATGAGGAAGGCGGCCGCAGGGCCGCCTTTTTTTTGCCTGCATCAAGGGAAACAGAAAGGCATTAATACCAAATCATCATCGCTATCAGACAGATGACCACCAGGCCGCACAGAGCCGAGGTCAGCATAAACTGCCCGCGCACCCGCTCACAGCGGCGAATAAACTCCGGATCGTGGTGTTCGACATAGCGCTGCGCAAAGATATAGCGCACCAGCCTCAGCTGCTTGCTGGGTTGGCCGTGGGCGGTGAAGAAGCCGCCGCCGTCGACGTATTGGTACAGCAGCGGGTCACAGCCGCGCAATACCACCAGCAGCGCGCGCAGAGAAGAGTAATACCGCACCATGTTTACCACACACACCACACATAAGGCCCAAAACAGCGCGACGGTACTGATCATGATTGCCCCCTCAAGGCGTTGTTATCCGCGGCCATCCGCCGGGTCCAACCGCCCTACCTCATTACCCGATACTCTGCTGGAGCTTACCGCTCTCATCCCCTTTTTTTGCCTGCACGGGCCACGCCCATAACCCACCGCCTCCGAAGACGTTGCCGCACCGCACGATGAGATTTGCACGGCATGGTTCTACTCAGAGGAGAAATGATGAGGCCCATATCCATCATTGTAGGTTAATGAAACGCAAACTGGCCTGAGCAGTGGATAAAATTTACCGCCCTGTAGCGAAAAGTCACCTGCCGGGGCGTTATAAGCGATAACCGTCCGTTTCGATTATGTCGCTTTTCTGGATAGTCTATCCCGCGCCACGCCGCTGATCTTTCCCCCCACGCTGGCTAGACTCAGGTTTCCGTTACGCTCATCCAAGGAAACTGTTATGGCAAACCATTCAATCAAGGGAAAAACCGTCCTCATCGCCGGCGGCGCCAAAAACCTCGGCGGGCTGATCGCGCGCGATTTGGCTGAACAAGGCGCCAAAGCGGTGGTGATCCACTACAACAGCGCCGCTTCCAAAGCCGAAGCGGAAAAAACCGTCGCCGCCATTCAGGCCGCCGGGGCGCAAGGCGTCGCGCTGCAGGCCGATCTGACCACGGCGGGCGCGGTCGAGAAGCTGTTCGCCGATGCGGTCGCCGCCGTCGGCAAGCCGGATATCGCCATCAATACCGTCGGCAAGGTGCTGAAAAAGCCGCTGATCGACATCAGCGAAGCCGAGTACGACGAGATGACCGCGGTCAACGCCAAAACCGCGTTCTTCTTCCTGAAAGAGGCGGGTAAGCACCTTAACGACAACGGCAAAATCTGCACGCTGGTCACCTCGCTGCTCGGCGCCTTCACGCCGTTCTACGCCGCTTACGCCGGCACCAAAGCGCCGGTGGAGCACTTCACCCGCGCCGCCGCCAAGGAGTTCGGCGAGCGCGGCATCTCCGTGACGGCGGTCGGCCCCGGCCCGATGGATACCCCGTTCTTCTACCCGGCGGAAGGCGCGGACGCCGTGGCCTACCACAAGACGGCGGCGGCGCTGTCGCCATTCAGCCAAACCGGTCTGACCGATATCGAAGACGTGGTGCCGTTCATCCGCCATCTGGTCAGCGACGGCTGGTGGATAACCGGCCAAACCATCCTGATCAACGGCGGCTACACCACCAAATAAACCCGGCGGGGGCACCTATCGCCCCCGCACCTGCTCGCGCGCAACCGCGCCATGCGGCTACACTCTCTGTCGGGAACGGCGCCAAGGAACAGCAGGTCAACGAGATGGACAGATTCAATCAATATCGCGTATTCGTGCAGGTGGCGGAGATGGGCAGCTTTATCCGGGCGGCCCATGCGCTGGAGGTGCCGCGCGCCTCGGTGTCCGCCGCCGTTCAGCAACTGGAAACGCAGCTGGGCGTGCGCCTGCTGCACCGCACCACACGGCAAGTGCGGCTGACCGCCGACGGCGAACAGCTGCTCGAACGGCTGCGCCCGCTGCTGGCCGAGGTGGAGGATATCGATCAGTCATTTCAGGCCAGCCAACGGCAGGCCTCCGGACGGCTCAGCGTCGACGTGCCGAGCCGCATCGCCCGCCGGCTGATCGCTCCGGCGCTGCCCGGCTTGCTGCGGCGCCATCCTCACCTGCAGCTAGTGCTCGGCTCCGCCGATCGCGCCATCGATCTGGTACAGGAGGGGGTCGACTGCGCGGTGCGCGTCGGCGATCTGCACGACAGCAGCCTGGTGATGCGCCCGCTCGGCCATATCGCGCTGATCAACTGCGCCAGCCCCGCCTACCTGAGCGAATTCGGTCATCCGCTCCACCCCGGCGATCTTGCCGAGGGGCACTGGAGCATCGGCTACGCCTCGCCCAGGACCGGCCGCGAATCCCCCTGGGAATACCTGAGCGGCGACGGCCCTACGCAACGGCTCGAACTGCCCAGCCGGGTGGTGGTCAACAACGCCGAAAGCTATATCGCCTGCTGCCGCGCCGGGCTGGGATTGATGCAAATCCCGCGCTACGACGTGCAACACCTGCTCGACGCCGGTGAACTGGTGGAAGTCCTGCCCGGTTACCGCGCCGCCTCCATGCCGATCGCCCTGATCTACCCCCATCGCCGCCAGCGCTCAAGGCGCCTGGCGGTGTTTCATGAGTGGTTTGAAAGCCTGCTGCAGCCGCATCTGGAGCGCTGATTGCACATTTAGCGCTATACTTTGTTTAATAACGCTTATAATTCAAGCGGTCAGACCGTTAAAACCCGCATAACCCATAGGCTTTTACGCCGCGCGGGTGTACAACGAAAGGTATCGTGCGCAGAGATTTTCGATGCGGCGCAGTGTGATCGCCCCAACATATCATTGCGTTATCCGAATGATACTATGGAACCAACAGCGCCAGGCGGGTACACGGAACGCCTGCTAACCCTTTTTAATCGGCATGTTTATGGAAGGAGTATTCTTATGGCTTACAAACACATATTGATCGCGGTAGACCTATCCCCGGAAAGCAAGATCCTGGTAGAAAAAGCCGTCTCTATGGCGCGGCCGTATAACGCCAAAGTTTCTCTGATCCACGTCGATGTCAACTATTCCGACCTCTATACCGGCCTTATCGACGTCAATCTCGGCGACATGCAAAAACGCATCTCTGAAGAAACCCATCAGGCGCTGACCGAGCTGTCGCAAAACGCCGGCTACCCGATCACCGAGACCCTGAGCGGCAGTGGCGATCTGGCGCAGGTGCTGGTGGACGCCATCAAGAAATACGATATGGACCTGGTGCTGTGCGGCCACCATCAGGACTTCTGGAGCAAGCTGATGTCTTCCGCGCGCCAGCTGATCAATACCGTGCACATCGATATGCTGATCGTGCCGCTGCGCGATGAAGAAGACGAATAAAGTAAGCGCTTGCTAACTTAACTGACCAACGCCCGCGCCCTGCGGGCGTTTTTCATGTCGCCACGCCGATTAATCGCTTGATAATCAACCGCCCTCCGATGATATAGTCGCTAAAGACACAACATCCTCCCCCGAGCATCACCTATACCCAAATCTATAAGAAATAGCGGGGGAAATTTAATGCGAAAAGGAGTTATCCATGGAATATGCCGTATCGGTAGAGTCTTTCCTGTCCTCGTTACAACGCCATAACCCCCACCAGCCGGAATATCTGCAGGCGGTGCGCGAAGTGTTCACCTCGCTGTGGCCGTTTATCGAACGCAACCCGCGCTATCGCGAACAGGCGCTGCTGGAGCGCCTGGTGGAGCCCGAGCGTATCATTCAGTTCCGCGTCAGCTGGGTGGACGATCGCGGCCAGGTGCAGGTCAACCGCGCCTTCCGCGTGCAGTTCAACTCGGCCATCGGCCCCTACAAGGGCGGCATGCGCTTCCACCCGTCGGTAAACCTGTCGATCCTGAAGTTCCTCGGCTTTGAGCAGACCTTCAAGAATGCGCTGACCACCCTGCCGATGGGCGGCGGCAAAGGCGGCTCCGATTTCGATCCGAAGGGCAAAAGCCAGGGCGAGATCATGCGTTTCTGCCAGGCGCTGATGACCGAGCTGTATCGCCACTTGGGCCCGGACACCGACGTGCCGGCCGGCGACATCGGCGTCGGCGGCCGTGAAGTCGGCTTTATGGCCGGCATGATGAAGAAACTGTCCAACAACACCGCCTGCGTGTTTACCGGCAAAGGGCTCTCCTTCGGCGGCAGCCTGATCCGCCCCGAGGCGACCGGCTACGGCCTGGTGTACTTTACCGACGCCATGCTTCAGCGCCACGGCCTGGGCTTTGAGGGGATGCGGGTGGCGGTGTCCGGCTCCGGCAACGTGGCGCAGTACACCATCGAGAAAGCGTTGGAGCTGGACGCGCGCGTGATCACCGTGTCGGATTCCGGCGGCACTCTGGTGGATGAAGACGGCTTCACCACCGAGAAGCTGGCGCACCTGGCGGAGATCAAAAACCAGCGTTACGGCCGGGTGGCGGACTATGCCCGCGAACGCGGCCTGACCTACCTGGCGGGCCAGCAGCCGTGGAGCGTGCCGGTGGATATCGCCCTGCCGTGCGCCACCCAGAACGAACTGGATCTCGATGCGGCGCAGACGCTGATCCGCAACGGGGTGAAAGCGGTGGCGGAAGGCGCCAACATGCCGACCACCATCCAGGCCACCGACGCCTTCCTCGACGCCGGGGTGCTGTTCGCGCCCGGCAAGGCAGCCAACGCCGGCGGCGTCGCCACCTCGGGACTGGAGATGGCGCAAAACGCCGCGCGCATAGGCTGGCGGGCGGAAAAAGTGGATGTACGTTTACAACATATCATGGCGGATATTCACCACGCCTGCGTGGAATACGGCGGCGAGGGCAAGCAAACCCACTATGTGCACGGCGCGAATATCGCCGGTTTCGTCAAGGTTGCAGAGGCGATGCTGGCCCAGGGCGTGCTGTAATCGGGCGCAAAGGTGATCTTGTTCACACATCGATTAAATGCTTCAATGCCGGCCTCTGCGCCGGCATTTTTTTCCGCGTCCAAGCCATCAAAATGATGCGAACACGTTAATTAAAAGTTAATAAAAGGTTATTTATTGCCGTTTAATTGGTAGTAAATTTACCACCGCCAAATAATTAAACATTTATTTAACATAAAATGCGCCATTATTTTACTTAAATGTGCGCAGATCACATTTCGTTAACTTCGGCTACGCCCCCTCTTCCATTCCTTTGTAATCTGCAGCGGTGGAAAAACCGCCACCCCTACAGATAAAAAAAGGTACAGCTAATGAAATTTAACCTCGCATTATTAAATGCATGTGTGGTTTCTGCGTGCATGTTATCGACAACACCTGTGTTCGCCGCTGATAAATATGAGATTGCCGTGGTTGCCAAAGTGACCGGCATTCCGTGGTTCAACCGCATGGAAGTGGGCGTCAACGAAGCGGCGAAAAAACTCGACGTCAACGCTTACCAGACCGGCCCGTCTACGCCGGATCCGGCCGCGCAGGTCAAGGTGATTGAGGATCTGATCGCCAAGAACGTCAACGCCATCATCGTGGTGCCGAACGACGCCAAGGTGCTGGAGCCGGTGCTGAAAAAAGCGCGCGACAAAGGCATCGTGGTGCTGACCCATGAATCCCCGGATCAGCAGATCGGCCAGTGGGACATCGAGACCATCGACAGCGAGAAATACGCGCAGGCCAACGTCGATGAACTGGCGAAAGACATGGGCGGCAAAGGCGGCTACGCGATCTACGTCGGCTCGCTGACCGTGCCGCTGCACAACGCCTGGGCCGATTCCGCCATCAAGTACCAGAAAGAAAAATACCCGGACATGTTTGAAGTCACCTCGCGCTTGCCGGTGGCGGAAAGCATCGACAAATCCTACGCCACCACGCTGGATCTGATGAAAACCTATCCGCAGATGAAGGGCATTATCGGCTTTGGTTCGCTCGGCCCGATCGGCGCCGGCCAGGCGGTGGCCAAGAAGCGCGCCAAGGACAAAATCGCGGTGGTGGGCATCGCCATGCCGGCGCAGGCCGCCCCTTACCTGATGCGCGGCGACATCAAGAAAGCGCTGCTGTGGGATCCGAAAGACGCCGGTTATGCGCTGGTGACGGTGGCCGACCAGTTGCTGCAGGGCAAAGAAGTGAATAAGGACCTGTCGATCGAGGGCCTCGGCAAAGCCGACGTCGATATGGAACACAAAGTGATTCGGTTTAATAAGATTTTGGAAGTGACCAAAGACAACGCCCAATCGCTCGGATTCTGATTTTTCGCGTAATTTCGCCACACCGGGAAAGTAGTTAAACCCTCGTAGGGGCGCAGCGTTGCTGCGCCCAGGGCTTCGGCCGCTACGCAAGCACAGGTTAACGTTATGACAGCCTCCCCCGCATTTATCACCCTGGAGAATATCAGCAAGCGATTCCCAGGCGTGCTGGCATTAGACCAGATCAACCTGACGCTGAATAAAGGCGAAGTGCACTGCCTGGCCGGGCAAAACGGCTGCGGCAAAAGCACCATTATTAAAATCATCTCCGGCGTCTATCAGCCGGAAAAAGGCGCCAATATTTCGCTGGAAGGCAAACTCTTCCACTCCCTGACGCCGCAGCTGTCCGGTTATTACGGCATACAGGTGATCTACCAGGACCTGTCGCTGTTCCCTAACCTGACGGTGGCGGAAAACATCGCCATCCACCGTTACCTGCCCGGCGGCCACTTCTGGGTGCGCAAGCGGGTGATGCGCCAGACGGCGCTGGACGCCATGGCGCGGGTCGGCGTACGCATCGATCCCGATAAAAAAGTAGAAAAACTGTCGATCGCCGATCGGCAGCTGGTGGCGATTTGCCGCGCCATCGCCGCCGAAGCGCGGTTGGTTATCATGGACGAACCGACCGCCTCGCTGACCCGCCAGGAGGTCGATGGCCTGCTGCGGGTGGTCAACGAATTGAAAGCAGCCGGCATCTGCGTGGTGTTCGTCAGCCACCGATTGGATGAAGTGATGGAAGTCGCCGATCGCATCAGCGTGATGCGCGACGGCAAGCTGGTGGGCACCTGGCCGGCCAGCGAACTGGACAGTCATGAACTGGCGTTCCTGATGACCGGCCAACGCTTTCATTACAGCCCGCTGCCGCCGCTGCCGCCGGCCGAACAGGCACCGCTGCTCGAGGTGCGCAACCTCAGCCGCGGCGAGAAATACCGCAATGTCAATCTGGCGCTGCGCGGCGGCGAGATCGTCTCGATCGTCGGCCTGCTCGGCGCCGGCCGCACCGAACTGTGCCTCAGCCTATTCGGCATGACGCGGCCGGACAGCGGCGAGATCCGCATCGAGGGCCAAGCGGTGCAGCTGCACAACAACCGCGAAGCGGTGCGCCACGGCATCGGTTATGTGTCGGAGGATCGTCTGACGCAGGGATTGATCATGGAGCAATCGATCTACGACAACACCATCGTCACCGTCTTCGATCGGCTGCATACCTCGCTTGGATTGCTGGATCACGCCAAGGCGACCGAGCTGGTCAACCGGCTGATCCGCGATCTGAACATCAAGGTGTCCGACAGCGCATTGCCGGTGAAAACCCTGTCCGGCGGCAACGCCCAGCGCATCGCCATCGCCAAATGGGTCGCAACCCAGCCGAAGATCCTGATCCTCGACTCACCCACCGTCGGCGTCGACATCGCCAACAAAGAGGGGATCTACCAGATCGCCCGCGATCTGGCGCAGCTGGGCATGGCGGTGCTGATGATCTGCGACGAGATCCCGGAAGCCTATTACAACAGCCATCGGGTGATGGTGATGCGCAAGGGCGAGCTGATCGCCGAATTCGCGCCGCACCAGAGTACCGAACAACAGATCGCCGAGGTGGTGAATGGATAAGTCATTATTGGCCCGCCTGGCCGGGCGGCACGAGTTTTATCTCGGCCTGCTGGTGCTGCTGCTGGCGATCGGCCTGAGCGCCGGCACCGATGAGTTTCTGACGCTCGGCAACCTGACCGACGTCGCCACCAGCTACGCCATTCTCGGCATCCTGGCCTGCGGGCTGTTCGTGGTGCTGATCGCCGGCGGCATCGACATTTCGTTCCCGGCGGTCACCGCCATCGCCCAATACGTGATGGCCAGTTGGGTGATCCAGCACGGCGGCAGCTTCCCGCTGGCGTTCGCCCTGGCGATTGGCGTCGGCCTGCTGCTCGGGTTGGTGAACGGTTTCCTGGTGTATTGGCTCAAGGTGCCGGCGATCATCATCACCATCGCTACCCTTAACCTGTTCTACGGCCTGCTGGTGTACGCCACCAACGGTACCTGGCTGTACGGCTTCCCGGACTGGTTCATGAACGGCATCAACTGGTTCTCGTTCCAGGGCGCCGACGGTTACGACTACGGCCTGACGCTGCCGCTGCTGTGCCTGCTGGCGACCATCGTCGTCACCGGCGTGCTGATGAACCGCACCCGGCTGGGGCGCCAGATCTACGCCATGGGCGGCAACCGCGACGCGGCGTCGCGCCTGGGGTTGAACCTGCTGCGGCTGCACTTCTGCGTCTACGGCTATATGGGCATTCTGGCCGGCGTCGCGGCGGTGGTGCAGGCGCAGATCACCCAGTCGGTGGCGCCCAACTCGCTGCTCGGCTTCGAGTTGACGGTATTGGCGGCGGTGGTGCTGGGCGGCACCAGCATGAGCGGCGGCCGCGGATCGTTGACCGGCACCCTGCTCGGCGTGGTGCTGCTGGCCTTCCTGCAAAACGGGCTGACGCTGCTCAGCGTTTCGGCCTATTGGCACCAGGTATTCAGCGGCGCGATCATTTTGATCAGCATCAGCACCACCGCCTGGAACGAAAAACGCAAGCTGCTCAAGGAGATCTGACATGACGCAGTTAACTCGGTTGATCCCAAACGATCGGATCATTCGCCTGCAGGGCGCGATCATCATCGCGGTGGCGCTGCTGTTCGCCGGGCTGCTCGGATCGCGCTTCTTCAGCCTCGGCAACTTCCAGTCGATCGCCTCGCAGCTGCCGATCCTCGGCCTGCTGGCGCTCGGCATGGGCATCACCATGCTGACCGGCGGCATCAACCTGTCGATCATCGCCGGCGCCAACGCCTGTTCGCTGGTGATGGCGGCGATCATCGTCAGCCATCCCGACCAGCCGCTGTTCCTGGCGCTGGCGCTGTTGGCCGGCCTGTTGGTGGCGGTGGCGATCGGCGCGCTGAACGGCGCGCTGGTGGCCTGGATAGGCGTTTCGCCGATCCTCGCCTCGCTCGGCACCATGACGCTGATCACCGGCCTGAACATCCTGCTGTCCAACGGCGCGGTGATCTCCGGCTTCCCGGCGGCGATTCAATTTCTCGGCAACGGCGCCGTGCTCGGCGTACCGGTGGCGCTGATCCTGTTCCTGCTGGTGGCGGTCGGTCTGTGGCTGCTGCTGGAGCACACCACGCTGGGCCGCAGCCTGTACCTGATCGGCTCCAACGAGCAGGCCACCCGCTTCAGCGGCGTGAACACCGCGCGGGTGCAGATCGCGGTGTACATCCTGTCGGCGCTGCTCGGCTGGGGCGCCGCGCTGCTGATGATGGCCAAGTTCAACTCGGCCAAGGCCGGCTACGGCGAATCTTATCTGCTGGTGACCATTCTGGCCTCGGTGCTGGGCGGCATCAACCCGGACGGCGGTTTCGGCCGCATTCTGGGGCTGGTGCTGGCGCTGATCGTGCTGCAAATGTTGGAAAGCGGCCTCAATTTGCTGGGGGTCAGCAGCTATCTGACCATGGCCCTGTGGGGCGGCGTGCTGATCCTGTTTATCGCGTTACAGAATCGAAAAGCTTAGGAGAAAACAGATAATGGCGAGCTATTTTATTGGCGTAGATGTGGGCACCGGAAGCGCACGCGCAGGCGTATTCGATCTCAATGGGCGCATGGTCGGCCAGGCCAGCCGGGCCATCGATCTGTACCGGCCAAAGGCGGATTTCGTCGAGCAGTCGTCGGATAACATCTGGCAGGCGGTGTGCAATGCGGTGCGCGACGCGGTCAACCAGGCCGACATCAACCCGATCCAGGTCAAGGGGTTGGGCTTCGACGCCACCTGTTCGCTGGTGGTGCTGGATAAAGAGGGCAAACCGCTGACCGTCAGCCCCTCCGGCCGCACCGAGCAGAACATCATCGTGTGGATGGATCACCGGGCGATCGCCCAGGCCGAGCGCATCAACGCCACCAAACACCGGGTGCTGGACTTCGTCGGCGGCATCATTTCGCCGGAGATGCAGACGCCGAAACTGCTGTGGTTGAAACAGCACATGCCCACCACCTGGGCCAACGCCGGCTACCTGTTCGATCTGCCGGACTTCCTCACCTGGCGCGCCACCCAGGATGCCACCCGCTCGCTGTGCTCGACGGTGTGCAAGTGGACCTATCTCGGCCACGAGCAGCGTTGGGACAAGAGCTACTTCCAGCAGATCGGGCTGGAAGACGTGCTGGAACATGACGCGGCCAAGATCGGCAGCGATGTTAAAATGATGGGTGAGCCGCTGGGCCACGGTCTGACCCAGCGTGCCGCCAGCGAGATGGGGCTGATCGCCGGCACGGCAGTGAGCGTATCGATCATCGACGCGCACGCCGGCACCCTCGGCACGCTGGGCGCCACCGGCGTCTCCGGCGAGGTGGCCGACTTCAATCGCCGCGTCGCGCTGATCGGCGGCACCTCCACCGGCCATATGGCGATGTCGCGCACCGCGCGCTTTATCGGCGGCGTCTGGGGGCCGTATTATTCGGCGATCCTGCCGGAATACTGGTTGAACGAAGGCGGCCAGTCCGCCACCGGCGCGCTGATCGACCACGTCATCCAGTCGCACCCGTGCTATCAGGAGCTGCTGGCGCAGGCGAAAACTCAGGGCCAGACCATCTATGAGGTGCTGAACGCCATTCTGCGCCGCATGGCCGGCGAGCCGGAGAACATCGCCTTCCTGACGCAGGACATTCACATGCTGCCGTATTTCCACGGCAACCGCTCGCCGCGCGCCAACCCGACGCTGACCGGCATCCTGACCGGGCTGAAGCTGTCGCGCACGCCGGAAGACATGGCGCTGCACTACCTGGCCACCATTCAGGCCATCGCGCTCGGCACTCGCCACATCATCGAAACCATGAACCACAGCGGCTACAGCATCGACACCATCATGGCCAGCGGCGGCGGCACCAAGAACCCGATCTTCGTGCAGGAGCACGCCAACGCCACCGGCTGCGCCATGCTGCTGCCGGAGGAGAGCGAAGCGATGCTGCTGGGCGGCGCGATGATGGGCACCGTGGCGGCCGGCGTGTTCGACACCTTGCCGGAGGCGATGAGCGCCATGAGCCGCATCGGCAAGACGGTCACGCCGCAGACCAACCAGATAAAAAACTATTACGACCGTAAATACCGGGTGTTCCACGAGCTGTACAACGACCACATGAAATACCGCCGGTTGATGCAGGAGGAGGCGTGATGCAGCAGGAGTGGCGGCAGGCCGTACAGGGCTGGCAAACCTACAGCCAGGAGCTGGCGCAGCTGGGCGAACGCCTCGACGCGCACACCTGGCAGCGGCTGCTGGCGCTGCTGGCCGACTGCCGCGGTAAAATCTCCGTCACCGGCGTCGGCACCTCGGGGATTGCGGCGCGCAAGATAGCCCATATGCTGGCCTGCGTGGAGCGGCCGGCGGTCTATCTCGACGCCACCGGCGCGGCGCACGGCGATCTGGGCTTCCTGCGCGCCGACGATCTGCTGATCCTGATCTCGCGCGGCGGCAATTCCGACGAGCTGACCCGCCTGCTGCCGACGCTGCAGGCCAAGGGGGTGACGCTGATCGCGGTGACGGAAAACCCGCATTCCGCCATCGCGCAGGCGGCGCAGCTGACGATCGCTACCGGGGTGCAGAAGGAGATAGATCCGCTGAACATGCTGGCCACCACCTCAATTGTGCTGGTGTTGGCGATCTTCGACGCCGCCTGCGCCTGCCTGATGGCGCGCAGCGGTTACGACAAGAGCGCCTTGCTGGCGGTGCATCCGGGCGGCGGCGTGGGGAAAAGTTTGCGAGAGGAAAACTGAGGGCCCGACACGGCGGGCCCGGCAGACATTACAGCGGCATGTAGATATCGAAACGGTGGCTTTTGGTCAGCGTGGCGGCGTGCGCCGGCACGTCGGCCAGCGGCGGCGCGTAGTCCGGGCGTTTCACCACCACACGCTTGGTCGCCAAACGGCGCGCCGGTTCCAGCAGGCCGTCGGCGTCATCGTCGCTGCCCACCAGCGATTGGAACACCCGCATCTCTTTCTTCACCAGCGCGCTTTTCTGCTTGTGCGGGAACATCGGATCGAGATACACCACCTCCGGGCGCGGGCTGAGATCCGCCAGCGCCGTCAGGCTGGAGGCGTGCAGCAGCGTCAGGCGCTCGCGCAGCCACGGGCCGATTTCCGCATCCTGATAGCCGCGCTGCAGGCCGTCGTCCAGCAATGCCGCCACCACCGGATTGCGTTCCAGCATCCGTACCCGGCAGCCCAACGCCGCCAGCACGAAGGCGTCGCGCCCCAGCCCGGCGGTGGCATCCACCACGTCCGGCAGGTAGCCGCCCTTGATGCCGACCGCCTTGGCCACCGCCTCGCCGCGGCCGCCGCCGAAGCGGCGCCGGTGCGCCATGGCGCCGGAGACGAAATCGACGTAGATCCCGCCGAGCTTCGGCTCGTCGCGCTTGCGCAGCTCCAGCCGCTGCGGGGTCAGTACCAGCGCCATCGGCGCGTCGTCGTCGGACGTCAGCCGCCAGCGCTGCGCCAAAACAGACAAGGCGCCGGGATCGGCGCCTGCTTCACACAATAAACACACGCTCACGTGTCGGGTTATCCTTTAATGCCGTAATGGCGCAGCATAGCATCCAGCTGCGGCTCGCGGCCACGGAAGCGTTTGAACAGCGCCATCGGCTCTTCCGAACCGCCGCGCGACAGGATGTTGTCGAGGAAGGATTTGCCGGTCTCGGCGTTGAAAATCCCCTCTTCTTCGAAGCGCGAGTAGGCGTCGGCCGACAGCACTTCCGCCCACAGGTAGCTGTAGTAACCCGCCGCGTAGCCGCCGGCAAAGATGTGGCTAAAGGCGTGCGGGAAGCGGCCCCAGCTCGGCGAAGGCACAACCGCCACCATTTTCTTCACTTCCGCCAGCGTCGGCAGGATCTGCGCCCCTTTTTCCGGGCTGTATTCGAAGTGCATGCGGAAATCGAACAGGCCGAACTCCAGCTGGCGCAGGATAAACAGCGCCGCCTGGTAATTCTTGGCCGCCAGCAGCTTGTCGAGCATTTCCTTCGGCAGCGGCTCGCCGCTCTGATAGTGGCCGGAGATAAACGCCAGCGCTTCCGGCTCCCAGCACCAGTTTTCCATAAACTGGCTCGGCAGCTCGACCGCATCCCACGGCACCCCGTTGATGCCGGAGACGCCGGCGGTATCGATCTGCGTCAGCATGTGATGCAGACCGTGGCCGAATTCGTGGAACAGCGTGGTCACTTCGTTATGGGTGAACAGCGCCGGCTGATCGCCCAGCGGGCGGTTGAAGTTGCAGGTCAGGTAAGCGACCGGTTTTTGCAACGTGCCGTCGACCTTGCGCAGGCTGCCGACACAGTCGTCCATCCAGGCGCCGCCGCGTTTGTTTTCGCGGGCGTACAGATCGAGGTAGAAACTGCCGCGCAGCTCGCCGTTAGCGTCGAACAGATCGAAGAAGCGCACGTCCGGATGCCAGGTTTCCACGTCTTTACGTTCTTTGGCGGTGATGCCGTAGATGCGTTTCACCACTTCGAACAGCCCTTCCACCACCCGCTGTTCCGGGAAGTACGGGCGCAGCTGCTCGTCGCTGATGGAGAACAGGTGCTGTTTCTGTTTTTCGCCGTAATAGGTGATGTCCCAGGCTTCGAGCTCGTCCACGCCATAGTGCTGTTTGGCGAAGGCGCGCAGCTGCGCCAGCTCCTGCTCGGCCTGCGGGCGGGCGCGTTTGGCCAGATCGCTCAGGAAGCCGATCACCTGCTCCGGGCTTTCCGCCATCTTGGTCGCCAGCGACTTGTCGGCGTAGGTGGCAAAGCCCAGCAGTTGAGCCAGCTCATGGCGCAGCGCCAGCGTTTCCGCCATCACTTCGCTGTTGTCCCATTTGCCGGCGTTCGGCCCCTGATCGGAGGCGCGGGTGGCGAAGGCGCGGTACATCTCTTCACGCAGCGCGCGGTTGTCGGCGTAGGTCAGCACCGGCAGGTAGCTCGGCATGTCCAGCGTCAGCAACCAGCCGTCTTGCTCTTTGGCCTGCGCCATCGCCCGCGCCTGCGCCAGGGCGCTTTCCGGCAGGCCGCTCAGCTCGGCTTCGTCGGTAATCAGTTTGCTCCAGCCCATGGTGGCGTCGAGCACGTTGTTGCTGTAGGTAGAGCCCAGCTCGGACAGGCGCGCGACGATCTCGCCGTAGCGCTGCTGTTTGTCCGCCGACAGGCCTATGCCCGACAGCTCGAAGTCGCGCAGCGCGTTGTCCACCGCCTTGCGCTGCGGCACGCTCAGCGTCTCGAACGCCGCGCCCTCTTTCAGGCTGCGGTAGGCCTGGTACAGCCCTTCGTGCTGGCCGACCCAGGTGCCGTACTCGGACAGCAGCGGCAGCGCCTGCTCATAGGCGGCGCGCAGCTCCGGGCTGTTTTTCACCGAGTTCAGGTGCCCGATCGGCGACCAGATGCGCGACAGGCGATCGTCCGACTCCGCCAACGGCTGACACAGATTGTCCCAGGTGAACGGCCCCGGCTGCGCGACCACGCGCTCTACCGCGGCGCGGCAGTCCGCCAGCGCGGATTGCACCGCAGGCACGATATCTTCAGGGCGGATCGCCGAAAACGGCGGCAGGGAAAACGGGGTCAGCAACGGATTTGTCATAGGGCAGTCCTGATTAGCGTTGGGCCCGCCGCACGGGCGAGCCTTAAAATGCGTATGAATCTCTAACATGGAGCCAGACAACAGGAAAATCAATGCCCGGCGTTGATCGTTCGTGCCTTAAACGGCGCTTTGGCGGATGCGGGCGGCCAGCGCCGCCAGCTGTTCGTCGTCGGCGCGCGCGGCGTCGTGGGAGGAGATATAGCCCTCATAACGTTCGAAAAACTTCGGTGAGGTCGATTCGATCGGCCGCCACTGTTCCAGCGATGCGGTGCCGTGCAGCGGGATCAGTTTGGCGTGCACGTGGTCGACGCCGTAGCCCTCGAACACCATGCCGCAGCGGCCGACGTCGTCGAACGCGCGATCCAGCTGCTTCGCCACCCGCTTGGTCGCCAGCATCAACGCGCTCAGCACCTCGTCCGGCAGATCAAACGCGTAGCTCGGGTGGTGCGCCTTGGGGATCACCACGCTGAAACCGTCGGTGTTGGGAAAGATGGACAGGAACGCCAGATGGTCGTCGTCTTCCCAGATTTTATGGCACGGCGCCTTGCCCGCCACGATGTCGCAAAAAATGCAGCTCATCCTTTCTCCTTGTGATTCACAGCGTTTCAACCCATTCGAACTCTTCGAACACCAGCCACATGTCCGGCGCAAAAGTGCCCTCGCGGGTAAAGAACTCTTGATGCCCCTGGCGCCAAAACGCCAGGCTTTTGTCGCCTTCGCCCTCTTTGGCCGCCATCTCGGCGGTCACCTGGTCGTAGCGCACCAGGCGCAGCGCCAGGGTTCTGATCACGCAGGCCGGTTCACCGCGGCCATCGAGAACGATGCTGTAATCGCCGATCCGCGGGGTTTGTTCCCGACGATAGCTCGCATAGGAACTGCAGGTGGCGGTTTTATCCCCGCTCAGCACCAATCCCAGCAGTTCGTCGGCTAACGCGGGGCCGTCGCCGAATGCCCAGCGCGCCGCGTCGGGGTAATTCGCCAAAATCGCCTGTTTGCTCATCGTCCTGTCCCTTTCTGTTAACGTCTGCGGCAACGGAGTCCGGTTTTTCCCGGCCAGACAGTTTATACTGTGCAGATTATAAGCCTTATTGCATTGAATGCTCCGTCTGCGGAGCACAAGGAACCGCCACCCGTCATGTTAAGTTATCGCCACAGTTTCCACGCCGGCAACCACGCCGACGTGCTCAAACACACCGTTCAGAGCCTGATCATCGAGTCGCTGAAGGAAAAAGAGAAGCCGTTCCTGTATCTGGATACCCACTCGGGCGCGGGCCGTTATCAGCTCAGCGGCGAACACGCCGAGCGCACCGGCGAATACCTGGAAGGCATCGGCTTGCTGTGGCAACGCGACGATCTGCCGGAAGAGCTGGCGGCCTATATGAGCGTGGTGCACAACTTCAACCGTTCCGGCACGCTGCGCTACTATCCCGGCTCGCCGCTGATCGCCCGCCAGCTTCTGCGCCCGCAGGATAAAATTCACCTGACCGAGCTGCACCCGAGCGATTACCCGCTGCTGCGCAGCGAATTCCAGAAAGACGAACGCGCCAAAGTGCAGCGCGCCGACGGCTATCAGCAGCTGAAATCCCAGCTGCCGCCCCTGTCGCGCCGCGGCCTGATCCTGATGGACCCGCCGTATGAAATGAAGACCGATTACCAGGACGTGGTCAAAGGCATTCAGGAAGGCTACAAGCGTTTCGCCACCGGCACTTACGCGCTGTGGTACCCGGTGGTGATGCGCCAGCAGATCAAACGCATGCTGCGCGATTTGGAAGCCACCGGCATTCGCCGCATTCTGCAGATCGAACTGGCGGTGAAACCCGACAGCGATCAGCGCGGCATGACCGCCTCCGGCATGATCGTCATCAACCCGCCGTGGAAGCTGGAACAGCAGATGAAGAACGTGCTGCCGTGGCTGCACAAGGTGCTGGTGCCGTCGGGCATCGGTCACCATCTGGTGAACTGGGTGGTACCGGAATAATCCCCATCAGGGCGCGGTTTGCCGCGCCCTGCGTCCACCTATCGCAGCCATCGACGCAATCTTTGCGACAAACCCCGGTCAGGCGTTAAACTCTTACCCTCTTCAAATTCACAACTCATGGAAATCCCAGATGACGAAACATTACGATTATCTAGCAATTGGCGGCGGCAGCGGCGGTATCGCATCGATCAACCGGGCAGCCATGTACGGCCAAAAGTGTGCGCTGATTGAAGCCAAAGAGCTGGGCGGCACCTGTGTAAACGTGGGTTGTGTACCGAAAAAAGTCATGTGGCACGCGGCGCAGATCGCCGAGGCCATCCATCAGTACGGCCCGGACTACGGCTTCGACACCACCGTCAACGCCTTCGACTGGAAAAAGCTGGTCGCCAACCGCACCGCCTATATCGACCGCATCCACAATTCCTACGATAACGTGCTGGGCAAGAACAAGGTCGACGTGATCAAAGGCTTCGCGCGCTTCGTGGATGCGCACACCGTGGAAGTGAACGGCGAGACCATCACCGCCGACCACATCCTGATCGCCACCGGTGGCCGCCCGAGCCATCCGGCTATTCCAGGTGCTGAATACGGCATCGACTCCGACGGCTTCTTTGAGCTGGACGCCATGCCGAAACGCGTCGCCGTAGTCGGCGCCGGCTATATCGCCGTGGAAATCGCCGGCGTGCTGAACGCGCTGGGCGCCGAAACGCACCTGTTCGTGCGCAAGCACGCGCCGCTGCGCACCTTCGATCCGATGATCGTCGAAACCCTGGTGGAAGTGATGAACACCGAAGGGCCGAGCCTGCACACCGAATCGGTGCCGAAAGCGATCGTCAAGAACGCCGACGGCAGCCTGACGCTGCAGCTGGAAAACGGCAAAGCATTCACCGTCGACTGCCTGATCTGGGCCATCGGCCGCGAACCGGCGACCGACAACCTGAACCTCGGCGTTACCGGGGTGAAAACCAATGAGAAAGGCTACATCGACGTCGATAAGTTCCAGAACACCAACGTCAAAGGCATCTACGCGGTGGGTGACAACACCGGCGCGGTAGAGCTGACCCCGGTCGCCGTCGCCGCCGGCCGCCGTCTGTCCGAGCGCCTGTTCAACAACAAGCCGGACGAACACCTGGACTACAGCAACATCGCCACCGTGGTGTTCAGCCACCCACCGATCGGTACCGTCGGCCTGACTGAGCCGGAAGCCATCGAGAAGTTCGGTGCAGACAACGTGAAGGTGTACAAATCCTCCTTCACCGCCATGTACAGCGCCGTGACACAGCACCGCCAGCCGTGCCGCATGAAGCTGGTGTGCGCGGGTAAAGAAGAGAAAATCGTCGGCCTGCACGGCATCGGCTTCGGCATGGATGAAATCCTGCAGGGCTTCGCGGTGGCGGTGAAGATGGGCGCCACCAAGAAGGACTTCGACAACACCGTGGCGATCCACCCGACCGCGGCGGAAGAGTTCGTCACCATGCGCTGAGGCGCAACTTCGCCGGTTCCGGCGCGTAACAGGCCAGGCGCGAAAGCGTCTGGCTTTTTTATTTATCCCGCTCGCCTCACGGCGCCCGGCGGTAATGATCGCGAAGAAACACCGGCAAATCGTTCGCCGGTGAAGCAAAGGGCACCTGATAGAGCATATCGCCGACAAAACCGCGATGATAGGTCGCGTGGTTGACGACATGCAGCACGATTTCCTGGCGCGTCATGCGACCTTCCCCCCCGCCGACGAACTCGAAATGCACCACCTGCGCCAGCGCCTCCGGCGACCAGCTGTCCACCTGTTCGATATACCAGCGGTCCATTTCCTCCACCGCGCACCGCAAGTCGTCAAGCGCAGGCGTTTGCTCGGTGTTTCGCGCGAGGTAGCCATGCTTACGGCCTTGCAGATGGTGCCTGAAGATATCGTCCACCACGTACACGTGATTCAGAGTGTGCACCATATTGCCGAAACGGGTCGGGCGCGGCCGCAGCGCTTCGCCCTCCGGCAAGGCCGCCACGCAGTCAAAGGTCAAGGCATTCGCCCAGGCTTTGTAACGCACCAGCATTTTCAAGGTATCGATGGCCGTTGCAGACATACTGTTCACTCCTTATCGGATGAAAATCGATATTCCGTTCAGCCGCACGCGGGTGCGGCGGCGCGTTCTACGCCGTGCCAATCCCATGCAGCCGACCTTCGACCTGAGTGCGCGTATTGCCCCCCACCCAAATCCGGCCGCTCTCGTCGCGGGTGACATGCACGCGCCCGTTGCGCCCACGGCAGCGGCCCTGAGCGGCGATATAGCCGCCGCTGACCACGCCGCTTGCAAACAGCCACTGAGCCAGCGAGGCATTGAGGCTGCCGGTGACCGGATCTTCGACGATAGCGCCAAGGTGATCGCTCAAAAAAGCGCGCACCTCGAAGGCTGCGTCACCATCGGCATGTGGGCCGACGACGCCAATGTCCACTCTGCGCGGCCAGCTTCTCGCCGGCGTCAGGGAAAGCACCCGCTCGGCGCTGGCCAGCCGGATCCCCAGCCACCCCGGACCGTTATCGATCCAGGCGGCATCGAGCGCCTCCTCAGGCGCGATCCCCAAAAACCGCAGCGCGTCGGCCAACGCCGCTTCTGACGGCGCCCCGGAGCGAATCAACGGCGGCGCGGCAAAACACAGCCGTCCGGCCTCGCGGCGAATGCTCACCAAGCCCGCCCCGCACTCCTGGATGATCTCCGCGTCATTACGCGGCGTACCGCCCGCAGTGAGCCAGGCATGGCAACTGCCGAGCGTCGGGTGCCCGGCAAACGGCATTTCACGATCCAGCGTGAATATTCGCACCCGGTAATCCGCCTGTGAGTGCATAGGCGGCAGTAAAAAGGCCGTTTCCGACAGGTTGAACCAACGCGTCAAGCGCTGCATGTCCTCCGTAGACAACGCTCCGGCACCCGTAATCACCGCCAACGGATTGCCGGCGAGTGGCCCGGCGCCAAAGACATCCACCACCTGCATGCCAAAAACCATCGCTTCTCTCCTCAGGTTAACGCCGGGCGTTCATTACCCCCGCGATATCAACAGCTCCAGGCCCGCCAAAGCGAACAGCAGCGCAAGCGTTCCTTCAATCCAGCGCCTCACCCGGGTGTAAAACGCGATCATCGGCGACGTTGAGAACAGCAGGGCATACCCCCCGAAAATCGTCACGCCGAGCAGCGCGCAACCGCCAATAATTGCCGGTAAAACCTGCTCAGGCGCGCCTTGCCGCAATCCCAGCGACATGATCGCCATCCAGGACATGATGGCCTTGGGATTGCCGAGATGCATCAGCACGCCCTGCCGATACAACCTCTGATAAGATCGCGCGCTATCCCCTGCCGCTATGCCTGTCGTAACGGGAGACGCCCGTAATGCGGATCGGCCGGCGCGCAGCGCCAGATACAGCATATACACGCCGCCAACGATCTTGATGGTCCACAGCGCCTGCGCATACGTGGCCAACACGGCGGAAAGGCCGGTCGCGGCCAACATCGCCCAGCACAGCGATCCGGTCACCACCCCGGCGGCCAGCACCAACGCGGGCCTGCGGCCGTCACGCATCGCCACGCCCATGATCGCCATGTTGCTGGGGCCGGGGCTGGCAGTTGCGAGGAGATAGGCGCCGTAAACCAACGCAAGCTGACTGACCATCATGGAAAAACTCCGCTGACCCGCCTTACGGCCGAGCCGTAGTTGAAAACGCCGGGACTCCTCACCAACATAGTATGTGTTACACTTTTCGCCTATTTAAATAGTGTCACGTGACACTATATTCTTTCTCCGGAGAGCGAATATGCGGCTTCAATCCCCCTGGCAGCCCCGCCTGGCCAATGTGGAAGCCACTACCGTCGAACGGCTGGTGTTGGCGTTGGCTGACGACATTATCGAGGGCAAGCTGCAAGGGGGCGATCGTTTGCCGGCCCACCGTACGCTCGCCTGGCAATTGGCGATCGGTCTGGGCACGGTGACCAAAGCCTATGCCATCCTGGAGCGGCGTGGGTTGGTGCGCAGCGTGAAAGGCCGCGGGATGTTCGTGGCGATCCGCCGCGCCCGTGAAAAACGCGAAATCGATCTTTCATCCAATGCGCCGCCGGCGATGCTTACCGATCGTTTGCTGGCGCGCACGCTGGCCGGCATTGCGCGGAAAATGGATGCGGACCATCTGAACTTCTATTCCCCTCCGACCGGGCATCTAGAGCACCGGCGTTTGTTGGCCCGCTGGCTGGAAAACGCCGGCGTCACGATCGATCCGTCGCACCTGGCACTGACCAGCAATGCCCGTCAGGCGATTTCGCTGGCGTTTGACCTGGCCTGCGGGCCACGCGGCACGATACTGACCGAGAGACTCACCTACCCCGGCGCGATCGCGCTGGCCCGACGTAAAGGCCATCGCCTGATCGGCGTGGAGATCGATGCGCAAGGCATAGTGCCGCAGGCGCTGGCGAGCGCGCTCGAGCGTGTCTCCTCCGGCCATACCGCGGTCTATCTGACGCCGACGCTGCATAATCCGACAACCGCCACCATGAGCGCCGAGCGCAGGCAGGCTATCGTCGAGATATGCCGGCGGGCGAATGTCTGGATCATCGAGGATGGCGTGTATGCGCTGGGGCATTCAGCGGCGCCTGCGCTCGCGGCTCTGGCGCCCGAGCGGGTGTTCCATGTCAATGGCCTGTCGAAAACGCTCGGCCCGGGATTGCGGATCGGCATGCTGACTCTGCCGCCCGGCATGCAAACTACGGCGGAAGAAGCCTTGCAAGATCTTCCTTTCGCGCCTTCGCCACTGTCTTGCGCTGTGGTGGAGGAGTGGCTGGCCAGCAGCGCGATCGAGACGATACCGCAAGCGTTGCGCCATGAGGCTCAGCGAAGAGTACATCTGGCCACCTCGATATTCGATGCCGACGAATGCGTATCGCATCCCGACGCTTATCATGTCTGGCTGCCGATGCCGCGCGAAACCGCCGAGTCTGTGGCCGCCGCCGCCGCATTGGCCAACGTAAAGGTGACGCCGCCGGACACCGTGATGGTAGACCGCGACGAACGTGCGACGGGCATTCGCCTGTGCCTGGGTTCCCCCTCGCCGGACGAGCTAACGGCAGGCCTGACGCAGCTGGCGCAGCTGTTGAAAGCGCATCGAAACGGCTGACAAACGGAAGAGAAAGGTTACGCGTACAGGCCGACCGGCCCAGGACTGTTCTTTTTGTGCGGTTTACTATTCCCTTCGCACCCGCCTGCTTTTTCTGCCATTATTCTGCCTGATAAATTAGCGGGACTGATACAAACCTCCCCGCGCCTCTGGAGAACGCCGATGCTGTTCAAACTATGCAAAACCCTTGCGATGGCCTGCGTGGCCCTGATTATCGCCCAGAGCAGCGCGCTCAGCTTTACTCTGGAAGTGGCGGGCAAGATCGACAACGTGACCGACCCGGTCAAAAAAAGCTATCTGTTCACCGATAAGCAGCTGTTGGCGATGCCGGTGCGCAGCATCACCACCTCCACCTCCTGGACGCCGCAGAGAAAATTTGAAGGGATTTCGGTGGCCGATATCCTGGAGCGCGTCGGCGCCAAGGGCGAGACGCTGACTTTCTACGCGCTGAACGATTATTACATCGACGTGCCGCTGTCCGACGTCAAGAAGTACAACATGATCCTGGCCTACAGGATGGACGGGGAAATGCTGAAGCTCAGAAACTTCGGCCCGCTGTTCCTGGTTTACCCGCGCGACGCCGCCGGGCCTGAACTGAACTCGCCGTTGTACAATTCACGCTTTATCTGGCAAGTCGACAGGATCGTGATCAAATGAAGCTGACGACCTTTAAGAACGGCAGCAGGCTGGCGATCCCGGCCATCTTTGCCGCGCTGTTTTTAGTGGCTTCGACCGTCACGCTCTATTACTACAGCGCCACCCTGTCGAAGAAAGGGCTGTATGCCATCGCCGGCACGCAGGAGAACTACTCCTGGTCGATCGCCAAGTTCTCCATCAAGCTGGCGGAATTCGACACGTTCGTCGAGCAGCAAAGCCATGCCGCGCAGGTGGACAGCGACAACCTGCGGCTGCGGTTCGAAATCCTCTATTCGCGCTTTTACGTGCTGGAAACCGTCTCCGAATCCACGCAACCGCTGTACGCCGAGCCGGGCTACCCGGAAGTGGTCAAGCAGATGCGCCTGCAGATGGATCGCATCGATAAACTGCTGGATAACCCGAAAATCGACTTCAGCCAGGTTTTCGCGGCCATGAAGGCCATCAAGCCTTACGCCATCGAAATGGCCAACCTGACCGACCACGCCGAGGTGAAGCAGCGCACCGCCGCCTATGAGGACTACATCGAGAAACGGCACATCATTTTCTATGGGCTGGTGATCGTCATGTTCTCGGTGATCGCGCTGATCGCCATCACCCTGATCGTGTTCCGCCAGCAGCGGCTGACCATTCGCCAGCAGGCCAAGGCCATTGAGGCGGAGAAAGCGACACGCACCAAAAACGCCTTCCTCGGCGCCATCGGCCACGAGCTGCGTACCTCATTGCAGAGCGTGATGTCGGCCATCGACGTGCTGGTGAACACCCGGGTGTCGGCGGAGCATGCGGACACTTTCCAGCGGCTGGAGACCGCCGCGCAGCAAATCGAAAGCCAGATGAAGGATCTGACCGACTACGCGCACCTCGACAGCGGCATGATGGAATTGCGCATCGTGCCGTTCGACGCGCAGAAGCTGATCGCGGAAACCGCTAATGAAATCGCCACCCTGACCCGCAAAGAGCAGGTCAAACTGAGCTGCGAAGTGGAGTGCAGCCACCTGTTGGTGCACTCCGATCCGCTGCGCATCCGGCAGATTATCGTTAACCTGCTGACCAACGCCTACAAATACACCGAAAGCGGCAGCATTACGCTGCACAGCTGCCTGCGCCGTCAACCCGGCGGCAGTTCGCTGATTATCGAAGTGACCGACACCGGCATCGGTATCGAAAAAGACCAGCTCGATCAGATCTTCAAACCCTTTACCCAGTTGGATCAGTCGCATACCAAGCAATATGCCGGCGTGGGGATGGGGTTGGCGATCGTACACGGCCTGGTGACGCTGCTCGACGGCACCATCACGGTGTACAGCGAAATCAAGAAGGGCAGCACCTTTATCGTCAGCATTCCGGTGCAGATCAGTGAAGAAGAACGCGCCGACGAGCCCGCCACCGCCAATACCTCTCTGCAGCAGAAACCGCAGCAGGTGCTGGTGGTGGATGACAACAAGTCGGTGGGTGACGCCTTTGCGGCGTTGCTGGATAAGCTGGGTTACCAGCACGAACTGTGCGACTCGCCGGAGCGCGCGTTGCAGAAGCTGCTCAGACGCCCTTACGACGCGCTGTTGCTGGATCTGCAGATGCCGGGCATCGACGGCGCCGCCCTGGCCAGGCAGCTGCGCAATCGTCGCGGCCCCAACCGCCATGTGCCAATCATCGGCATCAGCGCCTATACGCCGGAGCAGCTGACGGCGGATCAGCGCGCCCTGTTCGATAACTACCTGATGAAACCGGTTCGGCTGGATGCGCTGTCGAGCGCACTGGCCGAGGTGTTCCCCGCTAAAGATTAAAACAGCGTTGCAGTGCGGCTTCGATCACATGGAGCCGCACCGGTTTTTCATAAGGACCGAGCACATCGTACTCGCGCATCGCCTGAGCGATCTCCGACTCGCGTCGGTCGGTGCCCAGTTCGCCGGTCAGCACCAGTACCGGCGCGTCCGGGTTGTCGGAGGCGCGGATGGTGGCGATACAGCGATCCGCCGTTTCCTCACCGATCAGCCAGTCCACCACGTAACCGTCGAACAGGCTTTGCTGCAACGCCTGGCAGAAGCTGTCGACATCGTAAAACGCCACTGCGTTGAAACCGCAGCCGCCGAGGTACTTGGCCAGCTCATCGGCCGCCTGATGCGAATCGTCCAATACCGCGATGCTCAACCGCTCGTCGTCACCGTAGCCGGGCCGGATTTCTATCAGTTCGACGCCGTAACGCAGACCTGCCGGCGCCTCATCGGCGCGATAGATATGCCATTGCCCCTCCACACGCAGCGCCACAAATTCCGCCGGCCGCCCGGCAGAAAGTTCGTCGCCAATGTGCCCGACGCAAGGCATCGCCACCCCCGCCACGAAAAAGATGGCATCACGCGCCATGTTTGGCTCGGTCGTCTCGTGTTCGGCGCTCAAATCGGCGATCGCCGCCGGCGTTTCTCCCAACGCGGCCGCGACGCTGTTGATCTGTTCCAGCGTCCAGGGGCTTTGCCCTTTCAATTTGCGGTGCGCATGTGAAAAACTCAGATCCAAGATGCGGCTGAGTTCGCGGGCATGCTGACGTTTTCCAATCCCGTAATGTAAAAACAGCTCCCTGACCCGATTGGCAATCGACTGTGAATCGAATTTTTGATGATTGTTATCCATTTGTTCCTTCGAKTTTTTTTACTGATTTATCAGTCGTTTTGATTATTTCTGCTGAAAAAGCCACACCTAAAACTAGCATCCCATGCAATTATGCGTTAAAAACGTTGCTTGACATACCATGTTGTATCGTCAAACATGGTATCAAAAGAGACATACAGCAATACACTATAAAAAATAACACCAGCACGATTTTTAATAATAACCATAGTAACACCAGGGAAAATTTGTTCCGTTGCCGCTACTGAGACGATGCTCACATCGCTTGGACTGCATAAGCAAAACGGGGCTTGAGCCTTTAGCGCTAATCTGTTTTACCCACTTTTAAGCCGGGATCCGTCAGGGTCCCGGTTTTTTATTGCCCTGGCGCCGCGCCATCATACGGACTCACCCCGCAGCCGCAAATAAAAACGGAGCCGGCATGCCGGCTCCGTTGACCCTGTAATGACCGCTTGGCTTAGAAGCGCCAGGTGAAACCGGCGTTGACGCTGTTGTCCTGATGGTTCTGCGACAGCAGCCCGCCGTAGCCCAGCGACAGCGAGGCGTTCTCGTTCATCGCCACTTCCGCTCCCGCCTTCAGCACCATGCCGTCACGCGACACCGGCACGCTGTCCACCACGAACGGCGCGTTGCCGCCGTTGAACCGCAGCCCGGTGCCACGCTCCAGCCCGCCGTACTGGTGTTGCCACCCCAGCTCGCTGCGCAGCGCCACCGTCGTGCCCGGGCTCACCTGCCACTCAGTGTCCGCACGCAGCCCCAGCGTCGACACCGTCGCGTCGGTGTGCTGCTTGTCGCCGCGCAGCGCCGCTGCGCCGCCGCTTTCCGCGATGCCGTTGTTTTCAAAGTTCACGTACGCCAGGTTGACGAACGGCTCCAGGTTCAGCCACTCGCCCTTCACGCTGTAACCCGCTTCCGCGAACAGCTGCTCGGTGCGCGCGCTGTACTTCGCCGTGTCGCGGTCCGACTGCATCCCGTAGTTCACCGACCGTTTGGTGTCGATACGGTGCCAGGTGTAGCCCGCCCCGCCGCGCAGCGCCAGCGCGCCGAACTGCTTGTCGCCGTACGCCGCCAGGTGGTAGTTGTCGCTGTCCGCCTTCGACCCGTACCCGCCGTGCAGCGAGGTGCGGGTGTAGCCGGTCGCCACCCCCAGCCGCCAGTCGGCCGCCGCCGCCGAGTCCAGCCCCACCAGCACCCCGTAGGTCGAGGCCTGATAGCCCGTGGCGTTGGCGTCGCCCGACGCATGGTCCCACGCCCCCAGCAGCTGCGCCCAGGCGCCGTCCTCGTCCGCCTTGATGGCCGACGAGCTCGCCAGCCCTTCCGCCTGACGCAGGCGCCCGTTCAGCGCCTCACGCAGGTAGCGGCTGTCGTTCACCAGCGCCGACGCGATGTCCGCATGGATTTGCCCCGACAGCTGGCGGAACGCCTGCCGCGCCTCGCCCGCCGAGCCGCTGTTGAGCAGGCTCTCGTACACCGGGTTGCCCGCCGCCAGCGCATCCGCCGCCGCCGCCACCGCCCGCTCGTTCGGCGTCTGCGCCACGCTGGCGAAGCTTGTGCCGTTGCGCCCGACGCTCAGCGTCACCCCATTCGGCTGGTAGCTCAGCCCGGTGCCGAGGAACAGGTAGTTCGGCGCCACCGCGTCAAACTGCCCGCTCACCCCCTGCTGCGCACTCAGGATGGTGTACTGCTGGCCCAGCAGGCTGCGCACCTCGCTTTGCGTCAGCAGGTTGCTGCTGTTCTCCAGCGTGACCGCCACCTCGCCGCCGCCGATCGTCGCCGCTCCGCTGCTCTGGATCCGATCGCTCTGGCCGTTAGGGCCCACTTCCACCGCATAGCGCGAACCCGGCTCGAAGCTAACGTTGCCGGCCACGTTCAGGGTGCCGATCGAGTTGCCCGGTGCCACGGTGCCGCCACGGCGGGCGGTCAGCGAACCGACCGTGCCGCTGCCGCCGACGATGCCGCCGTTCTGCACGCTGACGGCCGAGGTGACCGAGCCGTTGATCGCCAGCCGCCCCTGATTGACCAGCGTCGGGCCGGCATAGGTGTTGGCGCCGGTCATGACCAGCGTGCCCATCCCTTCTTTGGTCAGGCCGCCATGGCCGGAGATGTTGTTGGAGTAGACTTCCAGCTCGCAACTGATGTCGTCACACTTTCTGGCGTGCAGCGTGCCGGCATCCACCTCGGCGCCCAGACCCGGAATATTGGCGACAAACTGGGTCGGGCCGTAGGCCACGCCCGTCGGATCCGGAATGCGGAACTCCGCAGGAATATCTTCAACGGTATAGAACATGCCCGGGCCGTTGATGGCCTTGCCCAGGTTGATCATCCCCCAGCCGTAGAGCGCGTCGATGCCCGGCGCGCCCATGTCGGTGGCGGTGGTTTTCAGCACGTCGGCAATCTGCGCCGAGCTCATGTACGGGAAGCGCTGCAGCAACACCGCCACCGCGCCGGTGACGTGCGGGGTCGCCATCGAGGTGCCGTTTTTATTGCCGTAGTCCGACACCAGGTTGGCCGGATCGGAGCCGTTGGCCACAGTGCTGTAGATTTTGCTGCCCGGCGACGAGACGCAGAAGCTGGCGGTATAGCCGCAACGGGAAGAGAAGCTGCTGATGGTGTAAGGCACGCTGTTGGTCGATGCCGCATCCTGCGCCACGCTGGCGACCGACAGCCAGTTCGGCGCGATGTCCGGCACGAAATAGGCCAGCCCGCTGATCACATCCGGCTGGTTGTAGTTGCCGTCGTTACCCGCGGCGAACAACACCAGAATATTTTTGCGCGCCGCGTCGATGGCGCCCTGATAGCCTGCGCCGGCCAGGCTGCCGAGCAGCGGCTTGACCTGATCGAACTGTTCCTGCGCATCCTTCAGCTCGAAGTGCAGCGCGTTGGGATCGCGGCCGCCGTCGGACAGGAAATCGGGAATACTGACGCCCCAGCTGTTGTTGATCACCCGCACGCCGCTCTTGATCATCGCCTGCCAGCCGGCATTGGTGACGGCGCCGTCCAGGCCGAGGAATTCGCCGTACGCCGGGCCGTCGTTGTCGTTATCGACGCTGATCACCTGCGAATCGAAGGCCACGCCGTGCATGCCGACGCCGTCGCGGTTCGCCGCGCTGATCCCCGCGACGTGCACCCCGTGATTGCTCAGCATGCCCTGCGAGCCGCTGTAGAAGTGGAAGGTGCCGTCGAAGTAAAAGCGATCGCCGGCGTTAATTCCCGGCCGGTGCGGATCGGTATAGGCGCGGTAGCCTTCGGTGACGACGTTGATCAGTTTGCCGTCGCCGGCGAATTCGGGATGGCGGTTAACCGGGGTGTCGAAAATGCCCACCTTTTGCCCTTTGCCGGTGTAGCCGGCGGCGTAGGCCTCATCGGCGTGGATCGCCCCCAGCCCCCAGTTGGCGTTGAATTCGGCGCTGCGCCAGCTGGCCGGATCGCCGGCTTGGCCGTTCACCTCGTGCGGCGCCGCCTGCGCATACCCTGCCAGCGCCATGCAGCAGACCAGCGCGTTCAGCCGCCACGACGAGCGACGAGCGTTTCCTTTGCTATCAAAACCCATTGTTGTTGTCATTTCCTTACCTTTTGCTTGTTATTGGCCGACGCCCCAGGTGCGCCGGGTTATCATTAGCAGGATGTGAAAAAGGAACCGCCCGCAGACGGTTCCCGTACAAGGATTGAGTCGATGTTGCTTAGAAGCGCCAGGTGAAACCGGCGTTGACGCTGTTGTCCTGATGGTTCTGCGACAGCAGCCCGCCGTAGCCCAGCGACAGCGAGGCGTTCTCGTTCATCGCCACTTCCGCTCCCGCCTTCAGCACCATGCCGTCACGCGACACCGGCACGCTGTCCACCACGAACGGCGCGTTGCCGCCGTTGAACCGCAGCCCGGTGCCACGCTCCAGCCCGCCGTACTGGTGTTGCCACCCCAGCTCGCTGCGCAGCGCCACCGTCGTGCCCGGGCTCACCTGCCACTCAGTGTCCGCACGCAGCCCCAGCGTCGACACCGTCGCGTCGGTGTGCTGCTTGTCGCCGCGCAGCGCCGCTGCGCCGCCGCTTTCCGCGATGCCGTTGTTTTCAAAGTTCACGTACGCCAGGTTGACGAACGGCTCCAGGTTCAGCCACTCGCCCTTCACGCTGTAACCCGCTTCCGCGAACAGCTGCTCGGTGCGCGCGCTGTACTTCGCCGTGTCGCGGTCCGACTGCATCCCGTAGTTCACCGACCGTTTGGTGTCGATACGGTGCCAGGTGTAGCCCGCCCCGCCGCGCAGCGCCAGCGCGCCGAACTGCTTGTCGCCGTACGCCGCCAGGTGGTAGTTGTCGCTGTCCGCCTTCGACCCGTACCCGCCGTGCAGCGAGGTGCGGGTGTAGCCGGTCGCCACCCCCAGCCGCCAGTCGGCCGCCGCCGCCGAGTCCAGCCCCACCAGCACCCCGTAGGTCGAGGCCTGATAGCCCGTGGCGTTGGCGTCGCCCGACGCATGGTCCCACGCCCCCAGCAGCTGCGCCCAGGCGCCGTCCTCGTCCGCCTTGATGGCCGACGAGCTCGCCAGCCCTTCCGCCTGACGCAGGCGCCCGTTCAGCGCCTCACGCAGGTAGCGGCTGTCGTTCACCAGCGCCGACGCGATGTCCGCATGGATTTGCCCCGACAGCTGGCGGAACGCCTGCCGCGCCTCGCCCGCCGAGCCGCTGTTGAGCAGGCTCTCGTACACCGGGTTGCCCGCCGCCAGCGCATCCGCCGCCGCCGCCACCGCCCGCTCGTTCGGCGTCTGCGCCACGCTGGCGAAGCTTGTGCCGTTGCGCCCGACGCTCAGCGTCACCCCATTCGGCTGGTAGCTCAGCCCGGTGCCGAGGAACAGGTAGTTCGGCACCACCGCGTCAAACTGCCCGCTCACCCCCTGCTGCGCACTCAGGATGGTGTACTGCTGGCCCAGCAGGCTGCGCACCTCGCTTTGCGTCAGCAGGTTGCTGCTGTTCTCCAGCGTGACCGCCACCTCGCCGCCGCCGATCGTCGCCGCTCCGCTGCTCTGGATCCGATCGCTCTGGCCGTTCGGGCCCACTTCCACCGCATAGCGCGAACCCGGCTCGAAGCTGACGTTGCCGGCCACGTTCAGGGTGCCGATCGAGTTGCCCGGCGCCACGGTGCCGCCACGGCGGGCGGTCAGCGAACCGACCGTGCCGCTGCCGCCGACGATGCCGCCGTTCTGCACGCTGACATCCGAGGTGACCGAGCCGTTGATCGCCAGCCGCCCCTGATTAACCAGCGTCGGGCCGGCATAGGTGTTGTTACCGGTCAGTACCAACGTGCCGATACCCTGTTTGGTCAGGCCGCCATGGCCGGAGATGTCGTTGCTCCAGAAATCCAGGCCGCACAGCACATCGCTGCAGACGCGCTCGGTCGGTTTACCCTTGTCCAGCACCGCGCCGACGCCCGGCAGATCCACCACAAACTGGGTCGGGCCGTAGGCCACGCCCGTCGGATCCGGAATACGGAACTCCGCAGGAATATCTTCGGCAGTCACCAACATGCCCGGGCCGTTGATGGCTTTGCCCAGGTTGATCATCCCCCAACCGTAGAGCGCGTCGATGCCCGGCGCGCCCATGTCGGTGGCAGTGGTTTTCAGCACTTCCGCCACCTGCGCACCACTCAGATACGGGAAACGCTCCATCAGCACCGCGACGCTGCCGGCCACGTGCGGCGCCGCCATCGAGGTGCCGCTGTATTTGGCGTAGCCGGTTGTCAGATTCTCTAGGCTGGTGCCTTCGATTACCGAGCTGTATACCCGGGTGCCCGGCGCCGAGACGCAGAAGCTGGCGGTATAACCGCAGCGAGAGGAGAAGGTGCTGATGCTGTAATCGCCGGTATTGGTCGGATCCTGCAGGCTGGCGACCGACAGCCAGTTCGGTGCAATCTCCGGCACAAAATAAGCCAGGCCGGCCATGGCGTCCGGGTTGTTGAGGTTGTAATCGTTACCGGCAGCGAAGATGGTGACCACGCCGCTGCGCGCCGCGTCGATCGCGCCCTGATAGGCGCCGCCGGGCTTGGTGCCCAGGATCTGTTTGATCTGATCGAACTGCTTTTGCGCATCGTCGACGGTGAAATGAGGGTAAGCGGGATTCTTGCCCCCCTTGGCGAATTTATCGGTAATGCCGATACCCCAGCTGTTGTTGATGATGCGCGCGCCGCTGGCCACCAGCGCATCCCAGCCGGCCTGGTACACTGCGCCGTCGTTGCCGAGGATGATGCCGTCCTCCGGGCCGGGATCGCCGTTTTCGGCGCTGATGATCTGCGCATTGAACGCCACGCCGTGCATGGCGCCGCCGTCGCGGCTGCCGGCGGCGATGCCGCCCACGTGGGTGCCGTGCGAACCGAGCGTGCCATCGGAATCCACGCTCGGCGTGCCGTCATAGCGGAAATCATCGCCTTTTTTCACCGGAATATAGGGATCGGTGTATTCACGGATGCCTTTGGTAACCAGATTGATCACCTTATTCTCACCAGCGAACTCCGGGTGCTTGGCGTAAACCGGCTGATCGAAAATGCCAAGTTTGATGCCTTTTCCGGTATAACCGGCGGCGTAGGCCTGGTCGGCGTGGATCGCCCCCAGCCCCCATTCTGCATTGAACTCACTGCTGCGCCAGCTGGCTGGATCGCCCGCCTGGCCGTTCTCTATATAGCTGGAGGCCTGCGCCCCGCCAATCGCCGTCAGGCAGATCAGCATCGCGCTCCATTGTGCGCGATGAACTCCGATTTCAGGCCAGCCGAAGGCCGCCCGAGCGGATTTGACTCCTCTACGTTTCTTCTCCATCCCAGATACCGTCCGTTGTTGTTTGCAAATGTTTTATAAGATTTTTTGTGTAACAGTTTGGTAACACCAAATAAATAAAGCACAACAATCTCAAGTGCGCTTAATGTGTCATCCGGCAGTTCGACGGGAGGAGAGAATGTTTCAGGGATGAATCAGGCCAGTGCCGATAAGAAATGACAATGACGTTTACCGGTATCAAAACGGCGATAACAAGTGAAGGGATAAATTATAATTTACTGATAAATAAAAATATAACCCAGGGATACATGAAGAGTGCGGCCGCCTGAAAAGTGCTTAACAGGCGTCTTTTATCACTTTTAATTATAAATTTTGCCAATATTCACTCAGTGAATTATGCTGGTTTTTCACTCGACCATCGGCAAAAATTGGATTATCCTGCTGATGTTTTTTTGCAGTTCGTCGCGTCCTCTTCCGCCTGACGCAGAATGGCTTTGGCCATCCATTGCGTGACGTCCTGAATGCTCTCAAGCTCCAGCCCCCAGATATCTTTCAGCACCAGAAACACCTCCGAGCCGTAAATCAGCGAGAAAGCATGAATCACTCTCTGCAGAGAGTCCGGCGGCAGTTTGCCCTGTAGCGGTTCCACCGCCAGCGCCAACAGACGCTTGCGGTTGCCGCGCACGAATTTCTCGCCCGGCGTCGCGTGCGCCCACTGTTGCAAAGAGAGCTGCAGCGCCGCGCGCAATGCTCCCTCGTGCCGCTCCATCTGAGGATAGGCGAAAGTCAGCAACTGCTGGATGCGTTTCAGGGCGTCATCGTCTTGCGGGCGCCATTCCAGAATAGGCCCCAGGCTTTCCGCCACCACGGCGCTAATCAGCGCACTCTGGGTCGGAAAATAGCGGTAGGCCGTCGCACGCGATACCTGCGCATGCGCCGCCAGTTCAGTGATCGAAGGAAACGCCCCTTCGTCATACAGCGTCATCGCGCTGGCCAGCAACAAACGGTAGGTTTTTGCCCGGGTGGAAGTCAGTGAAGGATCAAACGGGGTGGGAAAAGCATCTATCTGCACATAAACCTCATGCATCTGCACACGCTTGCGCAACAGAGGATGCGCCTCTGTCGACTGGCTGCCGGCAAAGCGCCGGCCACGTTGAAAAGCTCAAAAATGAGACAGGAGTCCCATTTTGCACTGAGCTGCCCTTGCAAAAATGATACTGCCGTCTCATTATATAAATACATTAATCAATTTAATTTAAACGCCAACACCAGGGCACCCTAAAAAATATAACAAAATGATTTTTAAATAAAAATTAGAAACACCCCAGGAAGATACATGAAAGACACTTCAAATTTTGTCTATATTGCTACCACAGCAGATACGAAAGGACAAGAGCTGGAGTATGTACGCCGGCTGATCGCTGCCCTGAATTTACCCACGCGAACCGTCGATCTTTCCACTCGTCGCTTGCCGTTTGACTCCCCGGCCGATATCGGTCCAGAGGACGTCGCACGCCACCATCCGGCGGGCGCCGACGCGGTCTTCTGCGCCAGTCGCGGCCAGGCGATCGCCGCCATGGCGACCGCTTTCGAACGTTTTATCCTGACGCGCCGCGATATCGCCGCCTTGCTTGGCCTGGGCGGCTCCGGCGGCACCGCCATCATCACGCCGGCCATGCAGCAGCTGCCGATCGGCCTGCCGAAAGTGATGGTCTCGAGCATGGCGGCGGGAGACGTTTCCGCCTATGTCGGCGCCAGCGATATCAACATGCTGTATTCGGTCACCGATCTCGCCGGCCTGAACCGCATCTCGCGACGGGTGCTGAGCAACGCAGCGCGCCAGATAGCCGGCGCAGTGCACTTCGCCGCCGTCGACTATCACGATAACAAACCCGCGATCGGCCTGACGACGTTTGGCGTCACCACGCCCTGCGTTCAGGCGTTGGTTGCCGAACTGGGAACACAATGGGATTGTCTGACGTTTCATGCGACCGGCAGCGGCGGCAGATCGTTGGAAAAACTGATCGATAACCGCCAACTGCACGGCGCCATCGATTTAACCACTACCGAAGTGGCCGATTACCTGTTTGGCGGTGTGCTGCCCTGCAATACGGATCGTTTTGGTGCCATTGCGCGTACCGGCATCCCGTGCGTGCTCTCCTGCGGCGCGATAGACATGATCAACTTCGGCGCGCCGAATACGGTGCCGGCTCGCTATGCCAACCGTCTGCGTCACCATCACAACCCGCAAGTGACGCTGGTGCGCACCAGCGCGCGGGAGAATGCGTTAATGGGGCGTTGGATGGGCGAAAAGATCAACGCCTGCGCGGGCGAAGTGCGTTTCGTTATCCCGGCGGGCGGCGTATCGGCTTTGGATGCGCCCGGCCAACCGTTCTGGGATCCGGCGGCGCTGGCCGCCTTTACGCAAGCGCTGGAGGAGACGGTATACGCCACCGACAAACGCCGGCTGATAAAAACGCCTTATCATATTAACGACCCGCGCTTTGCACAGGCCGTTGCCGAACAGTTCCGGCGCATTGTCGGCGGGGAATGATTATCACTCACTGCAGAACCTGCCGGTGATAACGCCAAATAAAAAGGGCCAGACAAATAGTCTGGCCCTTTTTTATTCACCGCGAGCGGATATTACTGACCGGAGGGCATCTGCTCCTTCATTTTATTCATGTGGTCCATCATCTTTTGCTCGCGTTTCTGATAATTCTCATTGTATTGTTTTTTCTGCTCAGGCGTCAGCAGGTTATACATTTTATTTTCCGCTTTGGCGCGTGCCAGCATGCGTTCGGATTGCGCTTTGCCGATCGCGTCAATTTGCGCCTTCGCCTTCGCTTCGTCAAAGCTGTCGGAAGCGACCAGATTGTGCAACGCCTGGCGCTCCTCTTTCATGCCCGGCCCGCGCTTCTGGTGCGACTCTTTCATGATATCGCGCATCTGCTGGCGCTGCTGCTCGGTCAGGTTCAGCCCGGCGAACGGGCCGCCTTTGCCTTCACCCTTGTGATGCATCATTTTCATCGGCGCCGCATCCGCCGCCGGGGCCGTCGCCGTATCGGCGGCGAACGCCGCGGAAGCAGAACCCAGAGCCAGCGTGGAAGCAATAAATAAAGCCGTCAATTTACGCATAATCATTTCCTTAAAAATTTTCTTCATCAGGAGCGCTGTACGTTAACAGGCTCATTCGTTGTCGGAGATAATAATAGGCTGATAAATTTCAAGTAATGCGAGGGTGTGTAAACTTTTTAAAACCCGTCTCGGATTTATTCACCAATTATGAGAAAACTATGAAGATGGCGTTTATTTGATGGAAATTTTAATTTCTCGGCAAAAATCCCCCCGGTGGAGTTATTTTTCCGCTTTCCCCTCACCGCTATAATTTACTCACCTGCACGGCAACCTTGTATCAACCGTTTTCCGATAGCAGGGAAAATCACTAAGCATCACACGATCCGATGTTCTCCTACACTTTAAGGCAAGCGGCCGCCGGGCGACGTTTACACCGCAAAACTAATCATTGCTTATATAATAGTTTCCATCACCCGCCCCGCCTGTGAAAACCTGTTATATGATGCACAGATGCGTACGGCGATCGCTTTCGGGCCAACAGGCTGCCCGGCGCTGTGCCGGCCGCCCGCCCGTGCTCTTTTGAGGAATCGTCATGCCCGCAGACCAAGGCCCTGAGCTTCTTAGCGCTCACTTCGGCACCCAAAGCCCCCACTGGCGGCTGGCGTTTGACAGCAATGCCCTGGAACTGTCCGCTATTAAGGGCAAAGCTCATGTCGCGGTGGCGCTCAGCGCTATGGAAGCGGCGAAAATCCGCCGTCTGACCGGCGTGACTGCCAGCCTTGAGCTGACCATTACGCTAGCCGGTGAACCGCTGCATCTGCATCTGGTCGGGCGCCGCGTCAACAACCTCGAATGGGCGGGCACCGCTTCCGCCTTCAGCGACACCCAATCCGTGGCGCGCGACCTGGTGCACGGCCTCTCCTTCGCCGAGCAGGTGGTGTCCGAAGCCAACTCGGTGATCGTGATCGTCGATCAGCACGGCCGCATCCAGCGCTTCAACCGGCTGAGCGAGGAGTACACCGGGCTGCACGAACACGAGGTGATCGGCAAAAACGTTTTCCAACTGTTTATGAGCCCGGAAGAAGCCGCCGCTTCGCGGCGCAACATCGCCGGCTTCTTCCGCAACGGTTCGTCCTATGAGGTGGAACGCTGGGTAAAGACGGTCAAGGGTGAACGGCTGTTCCTGTTTCGCAACAAATTCGTGCACAGCGGCAGCGGAAAAAACGAAGTCTTTCTGATCTGCTCCGGTACCGACATCACCGAAGAACGCCGCGCGCAAGAGCGGCTACGGGTGCTGGCCAACACCGATCTCATCACCGGCCTGCCGAACCGTAACGCCATACAGGACAAGATCAATCACGCCATCGCCACGCGCGGTGAAGAGAGTTTCGGCCTGGTGTACCTCGATCTCGACAACTTCAAAAAGGTCAACGACGCCTACGGCCATATGTTCGGCGATCGGCTCCTGGTCGAGGTCGCTCTGGCGATCCTCGGCTGCCTGAGCCCGGATCAAGTGCTCGCCCGCCTCGGCGGCGACGAATTCTTGGTGCTGGCGCCACAAAGCGATCGCGAGCGCCTGCAAACGCTGGCGCAGCGCATTATCGACAGGCTGAAGACCCCTTTTCGCATCGGCCTGATTGAGGTGTATACCGGTTGTTCGATCGGCATCGCGCTGTGCCCTGAGCACGGCAACGATCTCGACAGCCTGATCCGCAGCGCCGATACCGCCATGTACGTCGCCAAGGAGCACGGAAAACGCACCTATACCGTCTTCTCGCCGGAGATGAACAAACGCGTCGCCGAGTACATGTGGCTGGACACCAATCTGCGCAAAGGGTTGGAGCAAAATCAGCTGGTGCTGTATTACCAGCCTAAAATCGACGCGCACAGCGGTGAAGTGCACAGCGTGGAAGCGTTGGTGCGCTGGGATTCGCCGGAGCGCGGCCTGATCCCGCCGCTGCAGTTCATCTCCTATGCCGAGGAGTCCGGCCTGATCGGCCCGTTGGGCCAATGGGTGCTGCAAACCGCCGCCGGGCAGGCGGCGCAGTGGCAAGAGCGGGGATTGAATCTGCGGGTGGCGGTCAACCTCTCTGCCCGTCAGCTGGCAGATGACAGCATCGTCAACGACCTGCTCGGGGTGCTGCACCGTCACCGCATGGCTCCCTGTCTGCTGGACTTCGAGTTGACCGAAAGCAGCCTGATTGAAGACGAGAATCGCGCGCGCGCGCTGATCACCCGGCTGCGCGAACTGGGCGCGCAGGTGCATCTTGACGACTTTGGCACCGGCTATTCGTCGTTGGCGCAGCTGGCACGCATTCCTCTGGACGCCATCAAGCTGGATAAAAGCTTCGTGCGCGGGGTGAATTTCAATCCGGTATCGCAATCGCTGGTACGCGCGATCGTCGCGGCGGCGGAGGCGTTAGCCTTCCGCGTGATCGCCGAAGGGGTGGAGACCGAGAGCGAAAACCACTTCCTCGACGAAGTCGGCGTGGACGAAAAACAGGGCTTTCTGTTCGCGCGGCCAATGCTCCCGGAACAACTGGAGCATTGGCTGCAGTCCTATCGCCCGCGCTCACCCTCCGCATGAGGCGGGCGCGTTAACGTTAGCCGGCACGACGCAGGTTCAGGGTATGGCGATCCTGCAACATCACCAGTCGCTCGATGTAGGCACGGTCTTTTTCCTCAATGGTAAAGGCCGAGTGCACCCAATCTTCGGTAATGTCCATCAGCTCGGAACGCGTCAGCTGCAACACGCGCTGACGCGCCCGCAGCATGGCGCGCATGCCGTTGAGCTTCGGCCGGATGGTATCGATAAAGGTGCGCGTCGCCAGGTAAGCGTCGCCGGGCTGGAACAGCTGGTCTACCAGCCCGCGGCTCTCGAACCACTCTGCGGTGTGCGACTCGCCGCCCCAAATCAGCTCCTCAGCCAAGCGCATGCCCGCCTTGCGCGCCACCAGCGAGTACCCCCCCATGCCGGGAAACAGGTTGAACGCAATCTCCGGGAACCCCATGCGCGCATTGTTTTGCGCCAATACGAAATGGTGCGCCAGCGCCGCTTCAAAACCGCCCCCCAGCGCACTGCCTTCAACCATCGCAATGCTGACCGCGCCGGTGTCGAAACCGCGCGCCGCCGCATGCACGCAGTCGATGCAGGCGCGCGCGTAGGCCATCATCGCCTCGCGCTTGCGGTTTTTGATCGCTTCGGCGAAGAACTGCAGATCGCCGCCGACGTTGAACATGTTCGGCACCAGCGAGCCGGTGACCCAGAAGTCGAACCGCAGCGAAGACTCCTTCGCCGCCTGCGCCAGCGTCATGATGTCTTCAATCAATGCCTGGTTGAAGCAGGGGCGTGGCGCAGCGCGCAGCAGCATCCACATGATGTGCCGCCCCTCTTCATAGTAGGCGGAGATCTGCGACAGATTGCCCGCTTCGGTAAACGGACGACAGGTGGGGTGATTAAGCAATTTCATAAGACCTTCCAGTTTTTCTGTTGATGACGGATGAGACCGTTCCAGCCCCTACGGCTGCAGCGGAGCGGCGAGCGGCAAAGCGCGACGCCACATCATGAGTAAACGCTTTCTCGCCGACGAAACAGATAAAAATTGGAGGTAGAGAAGTGAAAAAAACCGAGGCGCCACGGGGTTTTCATAGGAATTTTACCTATCGCGCCATCCCCGGCATTTCATGCCGGGCGCTAACGCGTTAAGCTCGGAAATTGACCGTTTGCCGCCCCGGCGCTCAAAACGCCGCAGGGCTTTGGCTATAATCAACGCTGATACATGCCGTTTAACGTTAAGGAAATCGTGAAGTAATGCCTACAGGACCAGACCAGGAACGCCGCCAGCCCGCACAAGACACGCCGCCGAAGCCGCTTATCGCCATCAAGACCGGCCATGAGACGCTCGACCGCCGCATTAGCGGTTTTTCACGTCTGATTGAACGCATCAAAGCCTGGCCGAGCGTGGCGCACCTGCTGCGCGCCGCCGAACGCTTTAACGATCGGCTGGGCAGCCAGTTCGGCGCCGCCATCACCTATTTTTCATTCCTCTCGCTGATCCCGATCCTGATGGTGTCGTTCGCCGCCGCCGGTTTCGTGCTGGCTTCCAACCCGGATCTGCTGGCCCGCTTGATCAACCGGATCGTCGGCAGCATCAGCGATCCGACGCTGGCCAGCACGCTGAAGAACACCGTCAATACCGCCATTCAGCAGCGCACCACCGTGGGGTTGACCGGCCTGGCGCTGGCGCTCTATTCCGGCATCAGTTGGATGGGCAACCTGCGCGAAGCGATCCGCGCGCAGTCGCGTGACGTCTGGGAGCGCAATCCGCAGGATCAGGAGAAAATCTATTTCAAGTACACCCGCGACTTCATCTCGCTGACCGGCCTGGTGGTCGCGCTGATCATCACGCTGTCGCTGACCTCGGTCGCCGGGTCGGCGCAGGCGGCGATCGTCAACGCGCTGGGGCTGGACGGCATCGAATGGCTGCGGCCGGCGCTGACGACGATCGCACTGTCGATCTCGATCTTCGCCAACTATCTGCTGTTCCTGTGGATTTTCTGGATGCTGCCGCGCCACAAACCGAAGAAAAAAGCGCTGCTGCGCGGCACCTTGCTTGCGGCTATCGGCTTTGAGGTGATCAAGTTCGTGATGACGATGACGCTGCCGCAGGTGGCGAAATCGCCTTCCGGCGCGGCCTTCGGCTCGGTGATCGGGCTGATGGCGTTCTTCTACTTCTTCGCCCGCCTGACGCTGTTTTGCGCCGCCTGGATCGCCACCGCCGACTACAAAGGCGACAAAGCCGTGCCGGAACGCGAGCCGCCGGCGCGCTGAAGCCATGCGATCGTGCCGGTGTTATCGCACACACCGGCACTTTCCTCTGGATATCAGCCAGAAAACCAGTCAATACGTCTAAATAACGCGGCACGCGATCCGAAAAACCAGCATAACAGACTACCCAATCACTTTTCTTTGCCGCTTTTACAGCCATTCCCTCTGTACGAAAGCCCTTTCTCAACGTTTAACGCTGCAGAAAACAAGCCAGATAAAACATTAGTCTTTTTAACCGGTTAGCCGGGTCATTGCCCAAAGTTCCCGCGTTGAAAAGGCCGAATGCTGTCACTAAGATGGATTTTTACCCCCTCCAACAATAAGAAATAGATATGCAAGCCACCATCGCACCCCCACTCGACGCCGACGACGCGTCCACACCGGTGAACTCCCGCGGGAAAGTCATCGTCGCCTCGCTGGTCGGCACCGCCATCGAGTTTTTCGACTTCTACATCTACGCCACCGCCGCGGTGATCGTGTTCCCGCACATCTTCTTCCCGCAGGGCGACCCGACCACCGCGACGCTGCAGTCGCTGGCCACCTTCGCCGTCGCCTTTGTCGCGCGCCCTATCGGCTCTGCGCTGTTCGGCCACTTCGGCGATCGCGTGGGGCGCAAGGTGACGCTGGTCGCCTCGCTGCTGACCATGGGGATTTCCACCGTGCTGATCGGCCTGCTGCCGAGCTATGAAACCATCGGCATCTTCGCCCCGATCCTGCTGGCGCTGGCGCGCTTTGGGCAGGGGCTGGGGCTGGGCGGCGAATGGGGAGGCGCAGCCCTGCTGGCGACGGAGAACGCGCCGGCCAAAAAGCGCGCGCTGTATGGCTCCTTCCCCCAGTTAGGGGCGCCTATCGGTTTCTTCTTCGCCAACGGCACCTTCCTGCTGCTCTCGTGGCTGCTGAGCGACCAGCAATTTATGGAATGGGGCTGGCGCGTGCCGTTCATCCTCTCCGCCGCATTGGTGCTGATTGGCCTGTACGTCCGGGTGTCATTGCATGAAACGCCGGTGTTCGCCAAAGTGGCCAAGGCCGGCAAACAGGTGAAAGTGCCGCTCGGCACGCTGCTGAGCAAGCATCTGAAAGCCACCATCCTCGGCACCTTCATCATGCTGGCAACCTACACGCTGTTTTATCTGATGACGGTGTATTCGATGACCTACGGCACCGCGCCGCAGCCGCTCGGGCTCGGTTACTCCCGCAACAGCTTCCTGTGGATGCTGATGGTGGCGGTGATCGGTTTCGGCGTGATGGTGCCGATCGCCGGTCTGCTGGCGGACGCGTTCGGCCGCCGCAAGACCATGATCGCCATTACCCTGCTGATGATCGGCTTCGCGTTCCTGTTCCCGACCCTGCTGGGCTCCGGCAACCAGGCGCTGGTGATGGGCTTCCTGCTGTGCGGCCTGAGCATCATGGGGCTGACCTTTGGCCCGATGGGCGCGCTGCTGCCGGAGCTGTTCCCTACCGAAGTGCGCTATACCGGCGCATCGTTCTCCTACAACGTCGCGTCGATCCTCGGCGCGTCCGTGGCGCCTTATATCGCCACCTGGCTGGCGGCCCACTACGGACTGTTCTACGTCGGTATGTACCTGGCGGCGATGGCCGGGCTGACGCTGCTGGCCCTGCTGCTGATGAAAGAAACCCGCCATCAGTCGCTGTGATCCCCTACGGCCCCCTCACTGCGGGGGCCGCACGCGGTGTTCGTTTCCTGTCATAAAACCGGGCTATGCTGAATGTTTCTCTCGGTAACAGGATCGGCCGATGTCTCTGCGTCGTGGGGTATTTGTCTGCGTGGCGCTGCTGGCGGCTATCGCCATCGCGCTCTTTTACGGGTTGAAACCCGACCATCCCGATGCGCTGTGGCGCATCGTCAGCCAGCAATGTCTGCCCAATCAGCAGGCGCACGACAACCCGGCGCCCTGCGCGCAGGTGGATGTGCAGGCCGGTTTCGTGGTGTTTAAAGATCGCAACGGGCCGTTGCAATACCTGCTGATGCCCAGCGCCAAAATCACCGGTATCGAAAGCCCGGCGGTGCTGGACGCCGCCACGCCGAATTTCTTCGCCCAGGCCTGGCGCGCGCGCCACGTGATGGCGGAACGCTATGGCAAACCGATCGACGACGGCGATATTTCCCTGGCGATCAATTCGGAATATGGCCGCACGCAAAACCAGCTGCACATCCATATCTCCTGCCTGCTGCCGGCGGTAAAACAGCGGCTGGCGCAAATCGGCCCCCATTTCATCAAGCAATGGCAACCGCTGCCCGGCGGCCTGTTGGGGCATGACTATCTGGGGCGGCGGGTGACCGCCGCTGAACTGGAACAACAGGGCGCCTTCCGCCTGTTGGCCTCCGGCCTGCCGCGCGCCGACGGGCGCATGGGCAGCTTCGGCCTGGCGATGACCGCGCTGCCGGACGGGGATTTCCTGCTGCTGGCAACCGAGCGCAGCCTGCTGCCGTTCACCCTGGCCTCGGCGGAAGAGATCCAGGATCACGACTGCCGGCTGCTCACGCCGCCGCCGCGCGCCTGATTATTTTTTGCCTTTCATCTCCCGCAGGATCTGCCCGCACGGGTTCTCCTCGCCGCCTTCACTGGGCGAGACCAGCGCCAGCAGCGCCGCCGCAGGCGTCAGCACTGCCCCTAACGCCACCGCCGCCGCGCCGCGCGCGATCAGCGGCCCGGCTTTGACCCCGGCGTCCGGGTGCTTGAAGGTGCCTTTCACGTACAGCGGCGAACGCAGGGTCAGCACGCGCATGCCCTTGCTTTCCGGATCGATGGACAAATCCAGCCGTTCGGTGGCGAGGTTGGTGTTGCCGGTGATGTTGATCACCGCGTTTTCGGTGTCGAACACAAACAGTCGCGGCGCGGCGACGCCGCTGCGGATGCCGACGTCCGCCGCCGCGCAGTTGATGCCCACCACGTCGTCACCGAACAGCTGCGCCACCAGATAGTTACCGACGTTCAGACCGAGGATCTCCATCAGGCTACGGCTGATCACCCCATTATTGATCAGCAGGCGCAGGTCGCCATTGCTGGTCGCCAGCAGTTCGGCCACCGAATTACCGCTGCCCGTCAGCCTGGCGTCGCCGTTCATCTGCCCGAGGCTGCGCTTCATCGCCTCCACGTTCGGCAACAGCTGTTTAAGCTGAAGTTTGCGTGCATGCATATCCACCTGCCCGCGCATCGGCTTTTTGCCGCCGTCGAGGCGCACGACGGCGTTCAGGCTGCCGCCCGCCATGCCGAAGCGCAGCGGATCCAGGCGCAGTTCGCCATTGTTCAGCTTCAGGTGCGTGGCCAGATCGCTCAGCGGCAAATCGCTGCCGCGTTCAATGCGCGCGGCGGCAAACTTCACGTCGGCATCCATCTTGCTCCAGCTTTGCGTATCGAACTGTTCGACCGGCAGCACCTTATCCGCCGGCTGACGGCTTTTCTCGCCGCGCCCGGCTTTGGCGGCGTTGGAGTCCGCGCCGATCAGCGGCGCCAGATCCGCCAATCTCAGCTGCCGGGAGTTCACCGCGCCGCTCAACGTGGGCCGCGGTTTACCGGCAACGTACTTCAAGCTGCCGTGAATGTCGCTGTCGCCGATTTTTCCGTCGAATTTCTGGTACTCAAACACCGCGCCGCCCGGCTGATGCAGGCGGGCGGTCAGATGGCCATCGGTCGCATACGGCGGGGTATTCGGCAACAACACGCCGGTCAGGCCATAGAGGTTGCTCAGGCTTTCACCGGAAAATTTCAGCTGTACATCCAGGCCGCCGAGGTTCAGCGGATCGGACAAGGTGCCCGCGACCACCACCCGGGTGCTGCCGGAGCGCACATCGGCCTGCAGCGGGAAGGGCAAATCGGCGCTCTGCAGCGACAGCATGCCGCCAATCTTGCCGCTGCCGCTCAACGGCTCGCCGCTATATTTGCCTTTCACCTGCCAGCCGAAAACGTAATCGGGGGTGGCGGCCTTGTCGCCGCCCTGTTTGCCGGTCACTTCACTGAACGGCAACGGCTTGCCGAGCGGATCGATGACGGCGCGGAAATCCGCCTTCAGCGTGGCGTCTCTAAAGGCGATCTGCCCCTTGTCGAATACGATGTCGTGAACGGTGAACGACCAATCGGAAGGCGGCTGCTTGGGATCCTGGCCGGCGGCCAGGTCAAACGTCCAGTTGTTGTCGCCGTTGGCCAGGCGTTGCAACGAAGCATTCGGCCGCTTCAGCCAGATGCGCGGGATCAGCAGCTCTTTACCCAGCAGCGCCAGCGGCGCAATGCTGGCGTCGACGCGCTGCAGCGTCACCATGCTGTCGCCGGGCACGTTTTTCGGGTTACCCAGCCACACGTCTTCGGCGTGAATATGCGGCCAGGGCACCCAGGCGCGCCAGCCGCCCTCATCCGGATTGCGCGACCAGTCAACGCCCAGATCGCCGCGAATGGCGAACGGTCGCCGCAGTTCGGCCGACACTTTGTCGTTGATGGTAGGCTTGAGTCGATTCCAGTCGAAGGTAGCAATGAAGATCGTCAGCGCGACGATCAGCAGCAGCAAAATGCCGCCCAGCCAGCTGAAAACCTTTCCTGTTCTTGTCATAGCGGCTCCCTCAGCGCATAAATCGGGCTGCCGAATGAAAGGAAAGGAGTTAGCAGCCCCGTTTAAGCCTAGCTGAGGATGGGCCGGAGTTCACGCCGGCGCGCCGGGTGCGGCGAACAGCGTCGGCACGCTGTGCAGCGTTTCAAAGCACGCCGGACGGGAAAGGTAGTAGCCCTGGGCGGCCAACGCGCCGGAACGCTGCACCAGCCGCCACTCTTGTTCGGTTTCCACACCCTCGACGATCACCCCGTCGCTGTGCTGGTTCATCATCTTGATCAGGGTGCCGAGCAGCTGGACGCCCTCTTCCGACTGTTTGAGCAAGGTAAACAATTCACGCGCCACCTTGATGTATTGATAGCGCCAGGCGCCGACGGCGGAGAAGTTGGCCAGCCCGCTGCCGAAATCGTCCAGCCACAGCCGCTCGCCGCCGACGATCTGCTGCAGCGGGCGGTTTGACGCCGTTGCGGCGTGCTCCACCAGCTCGAAGCGCAGATAGGGCATCTCGGCGATCTGCCGTTGCAAGGCGCTATGACGCTGTAATGCTTGCAGCGCGATGCCGTCGATATTGACCGACACCATCACCGCATGGCGGGTGAACAACGCCTGCCAGCGCTGCAACAGCGCCAGCTGTTCCTGAACCACCCGCAAACGCTGGGCGACGCCGAGCGAGGCAAAATAGTGTTCCGGGGATTGCCGCTTGTCCGGCTCATTCGGGTGATATACCGCCGTCAGCAGTTCCACCGCCAACAGCGCGCCGCTGGTGCGATAAATCGGCTGGAAGGTATACAAGCGCCGGCATTGCCGCCAGTAGCGCCGCGATTTGGCGCAGGCATAGAGGGCAAAACAGGGCGCCAGCAGACCCGAGATCAGATTGGTTATCATCGGTACTATCGCCGTGGCGGGGAAGTGAGAGCGCTGCCGCTGTTTCTTTACCCAACTTATCGGCCACGCCGCGTAAAACTTTAAGCACGAATTGCCGCACGCTTTCCTCTTCACCCTGTTGGCGTTGGCCGATCGCGATCATAAAAAATTAAAACACTGTTTTAATTTATTGACTCTCTTACCGCCTTGCGTGGAGACTGGTGGCTGTTGCTTCTTCTTTAGCCAGGGCTTATTGACGATGACTATCCGAAACCTCGCCGTGATCGGCGAATGCATGATCGAGCTGTCGCAGCAGGGCGCACAGCTGACGCGCGGCTTTGGCGGCGATACCCTCAACACCGCCGTCTACCTCGCCCGCCAAATGCCGAAACAGACGTTGCAGGTGCATTACGTCACTGCGCTCGGCACCGACAGCTTCAGCGGCGAGATGCTGCAGGCCTGGCGGCAGGAGAAGATCGAGACCGGGTTGATTCAACAATTCGACAACAAGCTGCCGGGCCTGTACGTGATCGAAACCGACGCCGCCGGCGAACGCACTTTCTACTATTGGCGCAATGACGCCGCCGCCCGCTATTGGCTTGCTGGACCGCAGGCCGACGCACTGTGCGCGCGGCTGGCGCAGTTCGATTACCTGTACCTCAGCGGCATTAGCCTGGCGATCCTCGCGCCTGCCGACCGCACGAAGCTGCTGGCGTTGCTGCGCCGCTGTCGCGCCAACGGCGGCAAGGTGATCTTCGACAACAACTACCGCCCGCGCCTGTGGCCAAGCCGTGAGGAAACGCAGCAGGCCTACCGCGAGGTGCTGGCCTGCACCGACATCGCCTTTTTGACGCTGGATGACGAAGAATTGCTGTGGGGAGCGCAGCCGGTTGAACAGATAGTGACGCGCACGCAGGCGCTCGGCGTCGGCGAGATCGTTATCAAACGCGGCGCGGATGCCTGTCTGGTGTTCAATGTGGAGGGGGAGCGGCTTGAGGTGCCGGCGATCGCGCTGCCGCCGGAGCGCGTGGTGGATACCACCGCGGCGGGCGACTCTTTCAGCGCCGGCTACCTGGCGGTGCGCCTGAACGGCGGCGGCGCCCAGCAGGCGACGCAGCGCGGCCACCAGCTTGCTGCAACGGTGATCCAACATCGCGGCGCCATCATTCCCGCAGCGGCGATGCCCGCATAATCAATAAGGCGGCGGCGAAGTCACCCCCGCCGCCCACGCAATGGATCCCAGAAGCATTGATCAGAGGATGATTGAAAGAATTTCCCTGGCGTTGGCTTATTTCCGCCCAGAGCTGCTAAGCTCGGGTCTTGGCATTGCCGTCTTTTTGAATTTATTAGCCGAGTATAAATTTCAATCCGCCGCACTGACTAGCTGGACTTTGGTGCAGGTCGGGCTGAGCCGCCGAACGACAGGGAGGTTACCGATGGCCGCCACATTCGCCAACGCCGTCGCCGCAAGACTGCATCTTGACGGCCGGCTACAGGCCTTTAGCCAATTCAAATACGCTTACTTGACCTTCAACAAACACCATCCCGATCGCCATCTGCTGGTATCGAACTACCCGCAAGAATGGCTGGACATCTACAGTACCAATCGCTATCAGCACATCGATCCCGTCGTGCGCGCCGCCCATAGCCGCTGTGCGCCCTTTATGTGGCACGACACCGCCCTCACCACCGAGGATCGGCATTACCGGAAGATCTTCAGCCAGGCGCGGGAGTACGACATCGTGCACGGTTGCAGCTTTGTTTTGCACGATCACGACAACAACCTGGCGATCTTGTCAATCAGCGCGACGGCGGCCGATGACGCCGAACTGCGGCAGCTAATGGCGGAAGAAAGGGCCAGCCTGCAGATGGTCTTGGTCGATACCCACCAGCACGCGTTTGCGTTGGCCAGCGCCGAGGCTGGCCGAAAGGATCGGCTCTCGCCGCGCGAAGGGGAAATTCTCTATTGGGCCAGCCAGGGCAAAACCTATAACGAGATCGCGCTGATCCTGGGGATCAAAACCGGCACGGTGAAGTTTCACATCGGCAATGCGGTGCGTAAGCTGGGGGTCGCCAACGCCAAACACGCGATCCGGCGCGGCCTTGAACGGCAACTGATCGCGCCGCCGCAGGCATAAAAAAGCCGGCATTGCAGCCGGCTTTTTTTTTTATCTTGCGGAAAATCAGCCCGCAACGGCGATACGTTTCATGTCGGTCATGTAGCCACGCAGTTTGCGGCCGACGGTTTCGATTGGGTGGCTGCGCACCGCTTCGTTCACGTCGCGCAGCTGCGCGTTGTCCACCGCCGTACCCGCCACGGCTTTGCCCAAATCGCCCGCCTGCAGGGTGGTCATGAAGTCCTTCAGCAACGGCACCGCTGCGTTGGCGAACAGGTAGTTGCCGTACTCCGCGGTATCGGAGATGACCACGTTCATTTCATACAGACGCTTACGCGCAATGGTGTTGGCGATCAACGGCAGCTCGTGCAGCGACTCGTAGTAAGCCGACTCTTCAATGATGCCGGCATCGACCATGGTTTCGAACGCCAGCTCAACGCCCGCTTTCACCATCGCCACCATCAGCACGCCGTGATCGAAGTACTCTTGCTCGCTGATTTTGCCTTCAAACTGCGGCGCATTCTCGAATGCGGTTTTGCCGGTCTCTTCGCGCCAGGTCAGCAGTTTCACGTCGTCTTCCGCCCAGTCGGCCATCATGCCGCTGGAGAACGCGCCGGAGATGATGTCGTCCATGTGCTTCTGGAACAGCGGCGCCATGATGGTTTTCAGCTGTTCGGACAGCGCATAGGCGCGCAGCTTGGCCGGGTTGGACAGGCGATCCATCATCAGGGTGATGCCGCCCTGCTTCAGCGCTTCAGTGATGGTTTCCCAGCCGAACTGAATCAGTTTCTCGGCGTAAGCCGGATCGGCGCCTTCAGCAACCAGCTTGTCGAAGCACAGCAGAGACCCCGCCTGCAGCATGCCGCACAGAATGGTCTGCTCACCCATCAGGTCAGATTTCACTTCAGCGACGAAGGAGGATTCCAGCACGCCGGCGCGGTGGCCGCCGGTCGCCGCCGCCCAGGCTTTGGCGATCGCCATGCCTTCGCCTTTCGGATCGTTTTCCGGGTGAACCGCAATCAGGGTCGGCACGCCGAAGCCGCGCTTGTACTCTTCGCGCACTTCGGTGCCCGGGCACTTCGGCGCGACCATCACCACGGTGATGTCTTTGCGCACCTGCTCGCCCACTTCAACGATGTTGAAGCCGTGGGAATACCCCAGCGCCGCGCCGTCTTTCATCAGCGGCTGCACCGCACGCACCACGGAAGAGTGCTGCTTGTCCGGGGTCAGGTTAACCACCAGATCCGCCTGCGGGATCAAATCTTCGTAGGTGCCGACCTTAAAGCCGTTTTCGGTCGCCTTGCGCCAGGAAGCGCGCTTTTCGTCGATCGCTTCTTTGCGCAGGGCATAGGCGACATCCAGGCCGGAGTCACGCATGTTCAGCCCCTGGTTCAGGCCCTGGGCGCCACAGCCGACAATCACCACTTTTTTACCTTTCAGGTAGCCGGCTTCGTCAGCAAATTCGTCGCGCGCCATAAAGCGGCATTTGCCCAATTGCGCCAGCTGCTGACGCAGGTTCAATGTGTTGAAATAGTTAGCCATGGTGGTACTCCGGTTTGATGTTGTCTTGCATTGTTATTTTCATTCCCCGCCCTGTCTGTGCGGAGATTCGTTAAACTCAATGTATAACAGGAAATGCGTTGCTTAAATTGATATATTGAGAACGTGATATTGCAATTTTTGCAACACTCTCACTGCGAGCGTATCGATATGGATTTACGTGATTTAAAGCTGTTCCTGCATCTGGCCGAAAGCCATCACTTCGGGCGCACCGCCAAGGCGATGCACGTCAGCCCGTCGACGCTCTCCCGCCAGATCCAGCGGCTGGAAGAGATCCTCGGGCAGCCGCTGTTCCTACGCGATAACCGCACCGTGCAGCTCACCGACGCCGGCGAACAGCTGAAAGAATTCGCCCAGCAAACGCTGCTGCAATATCAGCAGCTGAAGCACTCGCTCGGCCAGCACGGCCCTTCGCTGAGCGGCGAACTCCGGCTGTTCTGCTCGGTGACCGCGGCGTACAGCCACCTGCCGCCGATCCTCGATCGCTTCCGCGCGCAGCACCCGCTGGTAGAAATTAAGCTGACCACCGGCGACGCCGCCGACGCGGTCGACAAGGTGCAGTCCAACGAGGCCGATCTCGGCATCGCCGGCCGGCCGGAAACGCTGCCCGCCAGCGTGGCGTTCACCAAAATCGGTGAAATCCCGCTGGTGCTGATCGCACCGGCGCTGCCCTGCGCGGTACGCAGCCAGGCGTTTGCCGACAAGCCCGACTGGGCCGAGATCCCGTTCATCCTGCCGGAACACGGCCCTTCGCGAAAACGCATCGAGCTGTGGTTCCGCCGCCACCGCATCAGCAATCCGCTGATTTACGCCACCGTCGGCGGCCACGAAGCGATCGTGTCGATGGTCGCTTTGGGCTGCGGCATCGCGCTGATCCCGAGCGTGGTGGTGGATAACAGCCCGGAGCCGGTGCGCAACCGCATCTCGCAGCTGGATAACATCTCGATGGTCGAACCCTTCGAGCTGGGGGTCTGCGTCCAGAAGAAGCGCCTCAGCGATCCGCTGATCGACGCCTTTTGGCGGTTGCTGCATCCCCGCTGACGCGAGGTTTACAGATCCGCCGGATCGATCTGCTTCATCGTCTCTACCTGCATCAGCCAGTGGTAGAGCGGCTCAAGCTGCAAAAATGCCCCGGCCAGCCGCGGCGCCAGATCGGCGCTGAACAGCTTTTCCACTTCGCTGTCGGTCACCATCACCGCAAACGACTTGCGGTTGTACCAGGTGGCGATCTCCGCCGCCTGCTCCTTCACCAGCGGGCGCTTGTAGCTCTCGCCCACCAGCTCGAACGGCGGCCGGCAGCAGGCGGCCACCTCAAGGAAAGGCTGCGGCCGCTGCCTCAGCGTATGGCGGAACAGATCCATGGTCGGCTTGTTGGCGCTGTAGTAGCCGAGCCCATAGCGCAACATGTCTGGCCCCAGTTCAAAAAAATACACCGGCGCATCTTTCCAGTCTTTACTCGGGCGCTTGAACGTCAGCCACATGCGGCTGCGGTAGCGCGATTTATCATGAGAAAAGCGCGTATCGCGATGAATGCGCGACAGCGTTTTGCCGATCGCCGGGCGAGTCTCGAACTGCGGATCGATCGCCAGCATGCCGGGAGCCAGCTGCTCCACCAGCGCGCGAAACGGCGCCAGCAGCTCGCGATCGTAGATGTCGCGGTTGCCGTCGAACCACGCCTTATCATTCTCAATCCGCACCTGCTGCAGGAAATTCAGGCCCTGCTGACTAAAGCCGGAGAAAGGTTGCGTCATAAGCTTTTCCGTTCTGACGATTTATCGGGTGTTGCGCAGATCTTCCCTCTGCCAACGGCGTTTGATAAACACGCGCCGACGCGTGCGAAAATAAGCGACATACAGGTAGAACGCCGCCCGGTTGCTGAATAGCGCACCACCCACCGCGCCCCCCAGCAACATGGCAACGGTGGCGATGCCGGTCACGCCCGTCGCCCACGCTACTGCAGCGCCAAGGCAACACAGACCGAGCATGCCAAGATAGTATTGCAGCAATACCACCCCGCTGTTTTTCCCCTGCACCAGTTGGAACAGGATCAGCGTCATCCACACCGCCACGATCGCGCCGCTGCCCATGAGAACGGCGGCGGAAGTCCTGCCGCTCCAGGCGGCCGCCACGTCCGTGGCCAGGCCCATCACGCCCGCCAGCCCCAGCGTCAGGCATACCATCAGCAACATGACATTGCCGACGCCCGGCGGTGACAGCCGCTGGCCCGGCGTCAGGAAATGCTGCTCAAGCTGCGCATCCACGCCGGCGAAAAGCGCGCGATCGCGCGCCGCGATTTGGCTTTCCATCTCCCGGCCCTGCGCGATCAGGCGTTTAATCATCCACTCCGCCATTACCTCACCATCTGCGGCAATTTCTGCATAATGCCCACAAAATACTGTCCGGTGGTTTTCACATTCACCGGCGCCGACAGGGTGCCGCTGATGCCGCTGCCCACGAACGTCAATGAGTTATTGAGCGCCGAATGCAGTTGCTGACGCAACCCGTTTTGGATCGCTTCCGTCGGATAGCGCTTCGGGTATAAGCCGTTCTTCACCATTTCTTTCAAGACGTTATTGGAAATCCCCGGATTTTCCGCTCGAATGATGTTTTCGGTCAGCCGCTTCCTTTCGCTGCGGGGCATGCTTTTCAGCCATTCCGTCGCCTTGCGCGCCGAAATGCGGCGCATGGCGCGGTAGGTCATCGTCGCTTCCTTCAGGGCGGCTCCCGCGCTGGCCAGCGAGATCACATCGAGTACGGTGCTGGTGGCGATATACCACTGCTCAGAGTCGAGCTGCGCCAATTCATCGCCTTTCCCGTCATAAAGCTTGTTGACGCGGTATAGCCCATTGCCGCACTGCAGCGCGCTGGCGGCCATGCCGGCATAGCCCAGATAAGCCACCGCAGAGCTGGTGCCGCCGGTGAACGGCACGGCGACGCTGCCCGACGCCAGTAAAAATACCGATACCAGCAGCGTTCCGCACGACAGCGCGGCCGAGGCCAACTCTTTGCTGACGCTGGGTTTGCTCAACGCTTCCGACAGCGTATTGGTCGCGGCAACGCGCGAGGTATGAGCCACCGTTTTGCTGATGACCACGTGCGTGACCTGCGAAGCGTTCGAATAACCGGTGTGCTGCGTCGGGCGGACTAAAAATGAGTTTTGCCCGTCGGAAAAAATAATTCCCACGCCATGAAAAGCGAGGCTGCAGTCCAGCGAGTCCTGCAAGGCTTGCAGATTAATATCGCGATAGAATTCTTGTACCCCGGCATTGCCCAACAGGCGGGCAAATTCGGCGTTGGTCAAATCGTCTTCGGGAGAACCGAACGGCGTAGAAAAAGCGGTTTTCATTGTCGTGCATCCCTATACGTCAGAAGTCTTGGCAGTATAAAAATGCACGACAAAATCACAACCATGCAACCCATAAACTGACTAACGCGTCACGGTTGCTTATCAATCCGGCTCATCCCTGCAAAAAGAAGCGGAACGCCGGGTTGTCGGTTTCGTCGTGGCAATCGTAGCCCAGCGCCTGCAGGTGCCGCTCGAATTCCGGCTCGCTTTGCGCCAGCTCGAAGGCCGCCAGCACCCGGCCGAAGTCGGTGCCGTGGCTGCGATAGTGGAACAGCGAGATGTTCCAGTGCGTGCCCAGCGTCTGCAGGAACTTCAGCAGCGCGCCCGGCGATTCCGGAAACTCAAAGCTGAACAGCCGTTCGCGCAACGGCTTCGACGGACGCCCGCCCACCATGTAGCGCACGTGCAGCTTGGCCATCTCATCGTCCGACAGATCCACCACCTGATAACCGCCGGCGTTGAGTTCGTCGATGATCTCCCGCCGTTCGGCGTGACCGCGCGTCAGCCGCACGCCGACGAAAATGCAGGCGTTGTCGGCATCGGCGTAGCGGTAGTTGAATTCGGTCACCGAGCGGCCGCCCAGCAGCTGGCAGAACTTGAGGAAGCTGCCCTGCTGTTCCGGAATGGTTACCGCCAGCAGCGCTTCGCGCTGTTCGCCCAGTTCGCAACGCTCGGAAACATAGCGCAGCCCGTGGAAGTTGAGGTTGGCGCCCGAGAGCACGTGCGCGAGACGCTCGCCCTGAATGTTGTGCTGCTGGACGTACTTTTTCAGCCCCGCCAGCGCCAACGCGCCGGAAGGTTCGGCAATGGCGCGCACGTCCTCGAACAGATCTTTGACCGCCGCGCAGATAGCGTCGCTGTCCACGGTGATCACGTCGTCCAGATATTCACGGCACAGGCGGAAAGTTTCGTCGCCGATGCGCTTCACCGCCACGCCTTCGGCGAACAGCCCGACGCGCGCCAGATCCACCGGATGGCCGGCATCCAGCGCCGCGCGCAGACAGGCGGAGTCTTCCGCTTCGACGCCGATCACTTTGATCTGCGGCATCAGCTGTTTGATCAGCACCGCCACCCCGGCGGCCAGGCCACCGCCGCCGACCGGCACGAAAACCCGATCCAGATGCGCGTCTTGCTGCAGCAGCTCCATCGCCAGCGTGCCCTGCCCGGCGATCACCGTCGGGTGATCGAACGGCGGCACAAAAGTCATGCCCTGCTGTTGGGAAAGCTCGATCGCCTTCGCTTTGGCCTCGTCGAAATTGGCGCCGTGCAGCAGCACTTCACCGCCGAAGCCGCGCACCGCATCCACCTTGATGTCCGCGGTGGACACCGGCATCACGATCAGCGTTTTGATCCCCAGCCGTTTACCGGAGAAGGCGACGCCCTGCGCGTGGTTGCCGGCCGAAGCCGTCACGACGCCGCGCGCCTTCTGCTCTTCGTCCAGCCCGGCGATCATCGCATAGGCCCCGCGCAGCTTGAAGCTGTGCACCGGCTGGCGATCTTCGCGCTTCACCAAAATGGTGTTGCCGAGGCGCGAAGAGATTTTGCTCATGGCCTGCAACGGGGTGACTTGCGCCACCTCGTAAACCGGCGAGCGCAGTACCGCTCGCAGATATTCCGCGCCGCAGGGGGCGCTGGGTAGGGGTTGAGAGACCGCCATGCTGCTTATCCCCCCAGTTTGCTCTTGTCGCGCACCGCGCCTTTGTCGGCGCTGGTGGCCAACGAGGCGTAGGCGCGCAGCGCGAAGGACACCTGACGTTCACGATTTTTCGGCGTCCAGGCCGCGTCACCGCGCGCCAGTTCCGCCTCATGCCGCGCCGCCAGCTCCTGCTCGCTGACGTCAAGCTGGATGCCGCGATGAGGAATATCGATCGCGATCATGTCGCCGTCCTGCACCAGGGCGATCAGGCCGCCGTTGGCCGCTTCCGGCGAAGCGTGGCCGATGGACAACCCGGAGGTGCCGCCGGAGAAACGCCCGTCGGTGATCAGCGCGCACGCCTTGCCCAGCCCCATCGATTTCAGGTAGGTGGTTGGGTAAAGCATTTCCTGCATGCCCGGGCCGCCTTTCGGCCCTTCGTAGCGAATCACCACTACGTCGCCCGCCACCACTTTGCCGCCGAGGATGGCGTCTACCGCGTCGTCCTGGCTTTCATACACTTTGGCCGGGCCGCGGAAGGTGAGGATTTCCTTGTCGACGCCGGCGGTTTTGACGATGCAGCCGTTTTCCGCCAGGTTGCCGTACAGCACCGCCAACCCGCCGTCCTGACTGTAGGCGTGTTCACGGGTGCGGATGCAGCCTTCCTTGCGGTCGGTGTCCAGCGAATCCCAGCGGCAGTCCTGAGAGAATGCCTGCGTGGTGCGGATGCCGGCCGGCCCGGCGGAGTACATTTTCTTGACGCTTTCGTCGCGGGTCAGCATCACGTCGTAGGCTTCCAGCGTCTGCGGCAAGGTCAGCCCCAACACGTTGTTCACCTCGCGGTTCAGCAAGCCGGCGCGATCCAGCTCGCCGAGGATGCCGATCACGCCACCGGCGCGGTGCACGTCTTCCATGTGATATTTCTGCGTGCTCGGCGCCACCTTGCACAGGTGCGGCACTTTGCGCGACAGGCGATCGATGTCCTCCATGGTGAAGTCCACCTCGCCTTCCTGCGCCGAAGCCAGCAGGTGCAGCACGGTGTTGGTCGAGCCGCCCATGGCGATGTCCAGCGTCATGGCATTTTCAAATGCCGCCTTGTTGGCGATATTGCGCGGCAGCGCGCTCTCGTCGTCCTGCTCGTAATAGCGTTTGGTCAGCTCGACGATGCGCTTGCCGGCGTTGAGGAACAGTTCCTTACGATCGGCGTGGGTGGCCAGCAGCGAACCGTTGCCCGGCTGCGACAGGCCCAGCGCTTCGGTCAGGCAGTTCATCGAGTTGGCGGTGAACATGCCGGAGCAAGAGCCGCAGGTCGGGCAGGCGGAACGTTCGATCTGCTCGCTGTCGGCGTCGCTGACGTTCGGGTTCGCGCCCTGGATCATCGCGTCCACCAGATCCAGCTTGATGATCTGGTTGGAGAGTTTGGTCTTGCCGGCTTCCATCGGGCCGCCGGAAACGAAGATCACCGGAATGTTCAGGCGCAACGCCGCCATCAGCATACCCGGGGTGATCTTGTCGCAGTTGGAGATGCACACCATCGCGTCGGCGCAGTGGGCGTTCACCATGTATTCGACCGAGTCGGCGATCAGCTCGCGCGACGGCAGGGAATAGAGCATGCCGCCGTGGCCCATGGCGATGCCGTCATCCACCGCGATGGTGTTGAACTCTTTGGCCACGCCGCCGGAGGCTTCAATCTGTTCGGCGACCAGTTTGCCCAGATCGCGCAGATGCACGTGGCCAGGCACGAACTGGGTAAAGGAGTTGACCACGGCAATGATCGGCTTGCCGAAATCGGCGTCGGTCATCCCGGTCGCGCGCCACAATGCGCGGGCACCCGCCATATTGCGGCCGTGGGTGGTGGTGGCGGAACGGTACTTAGGCATGCTCTTTTCACTCCAAATGTATTTATGACAGGCGGCGAACGAACCGCCTGGATATTCTTATCTGTCTGTCTTGTCGTTACGGGTTTACCGGATCCAGCCAACCGTACTTGTCTTCGGTCTTGCCGGTGAACAGGCCGAAGAACGCCTCCTGAATCTGTTTGGTCACCGGGCCACGTTTACCGATACCGACCTGAATGCCGTCCACGCTGCGTACCGGCGTGATCTCCGCCGCGGTGCCGGACATGAACACTTCATCGGCCAGGTACAGCGATTCGCGCGACAGCACCTGCTCGCGCACCTCGAAGCCCATGTCTTTCGCCAGCTTGATGATCGCATCGCGGGTGATGCCCGGCAGCGCCGACGAGGTGAACGGCGGGGTGTAGATCACGCCGTCTTTCACCTGGAACAGGTTTTCGCCCGCCCCTTCGGAAATGTAGCCGTGCACGTCGAGCGCGATGCCTTCCTGATAGCCGTGGCGGCGCGCTTCGCTGCCCACCAGCAGGGAGGAAAGATAGTTGCCGCCGGCTTTGGCCGCGGTCGGGATAGTGTTCGGCGCCGCGCGGTGCCAAGAGGAGACCATCGCATCGATACCTTGCTCCAGCGCCTCTTCACCCAGGTAAGCGCCCCAAGGAAACGCCGCGATAATCACGTCCGTTTTATAACCGGCCGGCGGGTTGACGCCCATGCCGACATCACCGACGAACACCAGCGGGCGAATGTAGGCGCTGACCAGATTGTTCTTGCGCAGCGTGGCGCGGCAGGCTTCCATCAGTTCGTCGACGCTTTGCGAAACCGGCATGCGGTAGATTTTCGCCGAGTCATGCAGGCGCTGCATATGCTCGCGATGGCGGAACACCACCGGCCCCAAGTGCGAGTCGTAGCAGCGCACCCCTTCAAATACCGACGTGCCGTAATGCAACGCGTGCGACATCACGTGCACTTTGGCCTCGGCCCAAGGAACCATCTCACCATTGAACCAAATGTAATCGGCTTTCTTAGTCATTGTTATTTATCCTTCTCGGCGCCTCAGGCGCGTATTTGTTGTGATGTTGGCTGCTGGATCTCGACGCAGGAGACGTCCATCAGTTTACTTAATTGAGATGACAACAGGGCAACCGGGCGCGGGCTGGCAACGGTCAATTCGATATTGATGCTGTCGGCGTTGGCCGGGGAAACCATATTCATAGCACAAACCTGAAAGCCGCGATGACGCACGACCCGCAATACACGCTCTAACATTTCGGGGCGAAAACGCGCCTGGATCGAGAGTTGATGCTGCATCATGATATTTCCTCCAACATGGTTTCGTTGCCGGCGCCCGGCGGCACCAGCGGCCAGACGTTTTCGAGTTCGTCGATAGAGACCTGCAGCAGATACGGGCCTTCGGTGTTGAACAGCGCCTCGAGGGCGCCCTCCACCTGATCCTTGCTGCTGATGCGCTGGCCGGGAATGCCGAAGGCGGCGGCCAACATCAGGAAGTCGGGGTTATCGGACAGGTTGGTTTCGCTGTAGCGGCCGTCGAAGAACAGCTGCTGCCATTGACGCACCATCCCGAGGCGCTGGTTGTCCAGCAGAACGATTTTGAGCGGCAGCTGCTTGCGCTTGATGGTGCCCAGTTCCTGCACGTTCATCATGAAGGAGCCATCGCCCGAGACGCAGATCACCGTATCTTGCGGGCGGGCAATCTGAGCGCCTACCGCCGCCGGCACGCCGAATCCCATGGTGCCGAGGCCGCTGGAGGTGATGAAATTCTCCGGACGCTCGAACGTCATGTGCTGCGCGCTCCACATCTGGTGCTGACCGACGTCGGTGGTCACCACGCTGTTGGCAGGCTTGCGGTCAGACAGCTGGCGCAAGAACAGCGGCGCGTAGATCGGCTGGCCAGGGTGATCATAGCGGCAGGCGTGCTCGGCTTTCAGCGCCGTCACCTGCTGCTGCCAGGCGGCGATGTCCAGCGGGCGCTGCAACGCCGGCAGCAACGTTTTCAAATCACCCTGCAGGGCCACATGCGCCTGGCGCAGCTTGCTCATTTCCGCCGGGTCGATATCCATGTGGATCACTTTGGCGTGCGGCGCGAAGGCGTTCAGTTTGCCGGTCACGCGATCATCGAAACGCGCGCCGACGGCGATCAGCAGATCGCACTCCTGCACCGCCAGGTTGGCAGCCTTGGCGCCATGCATGCCCAACATGCCGAGATACAGCGGGTCTTGCGCGTCCGGCGCGCCCAGCCCCTTCAGGGTGGCGACGTTCGGCATGCGGGTCACCGCGATAAATTCACGCAGCGCCGGCACCGCCTGCGCCATGCCCACGCCGCCGCCGACGTACAACATCGGTTTGTGCGCCTGCGCCAGCAGCGCGGCCGCCTCTGCCAACGCCGCCGCCGGGAACGCCGGCGCTTCGTCAACCGGCATCAGATGCGGGTGCAAGTCCCCCTGCGCCAGCTGGATGTCTTTCGGGATATCGATCAGCACCGGGCCGGGGCGGCCGCCTGCGGCGATGGCGAACGCTTCCGCCATGATGCCCGGCAAGGCGTCCAGCGACTCCACCAGGAAGCTGTGCTTGGTGCAGGCCAGAGACAGGCCGAGAACATCGATCTCCTGAAAGGCATCGGTGCCGATCAGCGCGGAACCCACCTGGCCGGTGATGGCGACAACGGGAACAGAATCGAGCAGCGCATCAGCCAGGCCAGTGATCAGGTTGGTGGCGCCGGGGCCGGAAGTGGCGATGCAAACGCCGACTTTGCCGGTGGCGCGGGCGTAGCCGATGGCGGCCATGGCGGCGCCCTGTTCATGGCGGCACAGCAGGTGTTCCACGCCGCCGTCATACAACGCATCGTACACCGGCATGATTGCCCCGCCCGGATAGCCGAATACGGTATCCACACCCTGCGCACGCAACGCTTGAACTACCCACTGAGCGCCATTCATGGTTATTTCCCCGCCTTTCTTCGACAACTGCAGGATTTTGTTCTGTTTTTCATGCTCTGCCCCTTGCTCCACTTTTCTCTTGCCAATAAAAAACCCCCGGACCTGACGGTGCGGGGGTTCTCTTGCGATTCCGGCTTGTTTGCTAAGCCTTTCTTCGTCCAAGTGCAGCCCCGCACGGTGGGATAATAATCACCACCACGCTAATCACGACTAGGCTAATCACTTGGGCAAAGGCTTTCATAATGGGTTTGTTCACTGTGCTCATTCAGAACTAATGCTTACAGAGGTACCACAGCCGCGCGCGACATGACAACACTTTTTTTTGCGTTATTATTCGGCGCAATCTGGTCATACCTCACGCGAATCGCCCCTCTTTCACACGTTGGCGCGCATACCCGGATTTTCTACCGCGTCGGTGATCGCCTTGCCGCGCGTATCCTTGCCGAAGAACACCAACAGGGCGATCGCCACCGCCACCGTACCGGCGACGATCGCCATCGCCAGACCGTAATTATGCCCATGATGCTCGGCGATGGTGGCTTGCAGCGTGGCGTTGACCGAGGCGATCAGGTTACCCAGCTGGTACACGAACCCCGGCAGCACCGCACGGGTGTTGGCCGGCACCAGCTCGGTCAGATAGGTCGGCACCACGCCCCAGGCGCCCTGCACCATGAACTGCATCAGGAAAGCGCCGATCCCCAACATCAGCGAACCGCTGGAAAACGCCCACAGCGGGATCACCGGCAGCGCCAACAGCGCGGCAATGATGATCGCTTTTTTGCGGCCGATCTTTTCTGACAACGAACCGAAGAAAACACCGCCGATAATTGACGCGATATTGTAGCTAATGGCGATAATACTGACGGTTTTAGGGTCGAAACCGTGCTGAACTTTCAGAAACACCGGATACAGATCCTGCGTACCGTGGGAGAAGAAATTGAACGCCGCCATCAGCAGCACCAGATAGCAGCACAGCTTCCAGTGGCTCTTCAACACCGGCAGCAAGGCGGTGCTCTCTTTGCGTTCACGCGCCGCCAGCCATACCGGTGACTCCTGCACGTAATAATAAATAAACGGCAGCAGCAGGATCGGCGCCGCGCCGATGACGAACATGCCGCGCCAGCCGACCGTTTCGAACAGCAGGCCGTACACCACCGCCGCCAGCAGATAACCAAACGGATAGCCGGCCTGGAAAATACCCGACATCAGGCCGCGTGAGCGGTCCGGTATGGTTTCCATCGCCAACGATGACGCCACGCCCCAAATGCCGCCCATCGCAACACCGTACAACACCCGCAACAGCAAGAAGACCGTCAGCGAGGGCGCGGCGGCAGAGAGCAGCTCAAACACCGAGAAGAAGACGATATTCAACATCAGAATCGGCTTGCGGCCATATTTTTCCGCCGCACGCCCGAAGATCAGCGCGCCAATCGGGCGCACCGCCAGCGTGAGCAGAATCGCCAGCGTGACCTGTTCCAGACCGACGTGAAAGGACTGCGCGATGTCGCTGAGTAAGAATACCAGCACGAAAAAATCGAAAGCGTCGAGCGTCCAGCTTGAAAAGCTGGCGATTGCCGCGTTGCGTTGCAGCGGGGTCCAACCAAACATAGTGTTATCCCTACCGTAGAGTACGAAGTCAGGAGGTTTAGCGGCTGCCGGGCAGAATGCGGCGGCGGTCGGGGCTTGTTAAAGAAGTGATTTTTCTTTTAATCAATTGTTAAATACACCCTTTAACCCTATGATTGCAATGTGTATGGGCCGCTAATGTGTTGCAGCCTTCAGCGAATTGTTAATGGGTATTGCCGCAGGATGCGAGGCGGCTCGCACAATCTCATTTACTTCGATGAAAATGAGCAATTACGCTGCGAAACCCCTAGAAAAACCACCAATAACGCCGCGCAATGCCAGGATGAATCACGCATCATGTCGTCCTCAGCAAGGAGAGCGATATGTCACTGGCGTTAATCTATAGCCGCGCCATCATCGGCGTTCAGGCCCCTTCCGTGACGGTGGAGGTGCATATCAGCAATGGCCTGCCCGGCCTGACGCTGGTCGGCCTGCCGGAAACCACGGTAAAAGAGGCGCGCGATCGGGTGCGCAGCGCCCTGATCAACAACGGTTTCACCTTTCCCGCCCGGCGCATCACCGTCAATTTGGCCCCCGCCGATCTGCCGAAAGAAGGCGGGCGTTACGATCTGCCGATAGCGCTGGCGATCCTCGCCGCATCCGAGCAGTTACCCCTCGCACCGTTGGCACGCTACGAGTTTCTTGGCGAGCTCGCGCTGTCCGGCTCACTGCGCGCGGTCAGGGGAGCGATCCCGGCGGCGCTGGCGGCGGCTGATGCCGGGCGGCAACTGATCCTCTCGACGGACAACGCCGCCGAAGTCGGCCTGATCGCGCAGTCGCACTCCCATACTGCCCAACACCTGCTGGAAGTCTGCGCTTTTCTGCTCGGCCAAGGCGAACTGCCGGTGGCGGCCGCGCCCCCCGATGCAGACAACGCGTGCGAAAACGCCGACCTGCGCGACATCATCGGCCAGGAACAGGCCAAGCGGGCATTAGAGATCGCCGCCGCCGGCGGGCATAACCTACTGTTGATTGGGCCACCGGGCACCGGTAAAACCATGCTGGCCAGCCGTCTCACGGGCTTACTGCCGCCGCTGACGGAGACTGAGGCGCTGGAAAGCCTGGCGGTCGCCAGCTTGCAGCATCATATTCCCGCCGCTCTACCATGGCGTCAGAGGCCGTTCCGCGCACCGCACCACAGCGCCTCGATGGCGGCATTGGTCGGCGGCGGCTCACTGCCGCGACCGGGCGAGATCTCGATGGCGCATAACGGCGTGCTGTTTCTGGATGAACTGCCGGAATTCGAGCGTAAGGTACTGGATGCGCTGCGTGAGCCGTTGGAATCCGGCGAGATCGTGATTTCACGTGCCAACGCCAAGGTCTGTTTCCCCGCCAGGGTGCAACTGATCGCGGCAATGAACCCCAGCCCGACAGGGCATTATCAGGGATTGCACAATCGCGCCTCACCGCAGCAGGTGTTGCGCTATCTGGCCCGGCTGTCAGGGCCTTTTCTCGACCGTTTCGATCTGTCTATCGAAGTACCGCTGTTGCCGCCGGGTACGCTCAGTCATCGGAAAACCCAGGGAGAAAGCAGCGAACAAGTACGGAAAAGGGTGCAGCAGGCACGCGCCCGGCAGCTCGAACGCGCCGGTAAAGTCAACGCGCTGTTGAGCAACCGCGAAGTGGAACGAGATTGCGTTTTGCAGGCGGCTGACGCCGAGTTTTTGGAAGCAACATTAAACACGCTGGGGTTATCGGTTCGCGCCTGGCAGCGCATCTTGAAAGTGGCGCGCACGCTGGCGGATTTGGCGGGAGATGCTGAACTCGACAGGCACCACCTCAGCGAAGCGCTGGGCTATCGCAGTATGGACCGCCTGCTGTTACAACTGCATCGCAGTCTGGAATGAAAATGGGGCCCGCAGGCCCCATCGTCTTTAGTCTTCGCTGTCGCTGTAATCTTCTACTGCGTCAGCCTGCGGTTTACCGCCGGACAGAGTATGGAATTTCTTCGGGCGACGTGTGCGCGCCAGATATTTAGCCCATACTTTTTCCTGCTCGGTAGCCGCTTCGCGCTCACCGCGGCACACTGCGACGAACAGCTGTTCTTCTTCAGTGGCCGGCTGGCGTTTACCCGAGTCCAACTCGTTAAACGCGTAGCCGAAGCGCTCTAGCAATTGCGCCTCTTTAATGGTGAAATCGCCGTGACGGGAGAACCCGCGAGGGTAATGTTTATTATCAAAAAAACGATTGGTCGTGGTGAAGCTATCCGCCATCTGACACGCTCCTAATTCTCTTATGGCCGTGCTGTTTATGGCGCGGAGTATTAGATAGGCTTGACAGCGTGTAAAACAAAACATTTAAATCTTAACGACAAATTTTTTTGGAGATAGGTGTGGATACCGAATTACTGAAAACCTTTTTGGAGGTCAGTAGAACGCGTCACTTTGGCAGAGCCGCAGAATCTTTGTACTTAACGCAGTCCGCGGTCAGTTTCCGCATCCGTCAGTTAGAAAACCAGTTGGGCGCAAATTTATTTACCCGTCATCGCAATAACATCCGCCTGACGCCTGCCGGCGAGCGGCTTCTGCCCTATGCCGAGAGCCTGATGAACACCTGGCAGTTGGCGAAGAAGGAAGTCGTGCGTTCGCTGCAACACACCGAGTTATCGATCGGCGCTACCGCTTCGTTGTGGGAGGCCTATCTGACTCCCTGGTTGCAAGCACTCTATCAACAACGCGAGGCGCTGCAGCTAGAAGCCAGGGTGGCATTAAGGCACTCTTTGGTAAAACAACTGCATGAAAGGCAGCTCGATTTACTGATCACCACTGAACCGCCGAAGATGGATGAATTGGCCAGCCAGCAGCTGAGCAATTTCTCATTACGCCTGTTCTCATCCGCTTATCGTGACAAACAGGCCCCAATGCCCTACATCAAGCTGGAATGGGGAGCCGACTTCCACCAACAGGAAAACCGCATGTTGGAAGGTGATAACGTACCGGTGCTTACCACCACCTCCGCTCACCTGACGCGTCAGCTGTTGGAAACCACGGGCGGATGCGCTTTCCTACCCAGCCATTGGGAAAAAGAGTACCCACAGCTGGTGGCCGCCAGCGAGATCCCGCCGATTATCCGCCCACTGTATGCCGTCTGGTTGCAAAACAGCGATCAACAGCCTTTGATTCGACAATTACTTAAAATACCTTTAAATACCGCAGCCTAAAGCGCTATGGCGGCCTTAAAAGCCGCCACCGTGGTCTTGGCTGTCTATCATGCCAAAAGCCGCCCATCGCCTTCTGAGAGAAGAAAATGCAAAATGTCGGGAGAATCAGGAGCTCTGCGGAGGTAAAGATCGAAAGGTTATGGAGCAATTCGGATCAGATAAACATCAGCATAGAACAGCCGATGCGCTCTTTTCCAAAACGATAAACGCGCTAAGGAAAGGGATAATAGGTAAAAAAAAACCCTTTGCTTTCGCAAAGGGTTCTTAATATGGCAGGGGCGGAGAGACTCGAACTCGCGACACCCGGTTTTGGAGACCGGTGCTCTACCAACTGAGCTACGCCCCTAAATCTCGCTTAACATTATGCCTGCTAATAAAGCAGGCATAATTAAATAAGTGGCGGAACGGACGGGGCTCGAACCCGCGACCCCCTGCGTGACAGGCAGGTATTCTAACCAACTGAACTACCGCTCCACCGATTCTTTTACGTTGTATCTTTCGATACCGGCAATATCGCGCTCTGCGACTTGCGCATTACCAGTCGTCACACTGATAACGTTTATTTGATGCCTGGCAGTGTCCTACTCTCGCATGGGGAGACCCCACACTACCATCGGCGCTACGGCGTTTCACTTCTGAGTTCGGCATGGGGTCAGGTGGGACCACCGCGCTATTGCCGCCAGGCAAATTCTGTTTCATTCCAACCGCTTCACTCTCGTGTCGCCATCAGAACCAATCTCGGAACTTCGCTGAAAATCTCTCTAAAAACACCTTCGGTGTTGTAAGGTTAAGCCTCACGGATCATTAGTACTGGTTAGCTCAATGCATCGCTGCACTTACACACCCAGCCTATCAACGTCTTAGTCTTAAACGTTCCTTCAGGGRCCTTAAAGGYCCAGGGAAGACTCATCTTGAGGCAAGTTTCGCGCTTAGATGCTTTCAGCGCTTATCTTTTCCGCACTTAGCTACCGGGCAATGCCATTGGCATGACAACCCGAACACCAGTGGTGCGTTCACTCCGGTCCTCTCGTACTAGGAGCAACCCCTCTCAATCTTCCAACGCCCACGGCAGATAGGGACCGAACTGTCTCACGACGTTCTAAACCCAGCTCGCGTACCACTTTAAATGGCGAACAGCCATACCCTTGGGACCTACTTCAGCCCCAGGATGTGATGAGCCGACATCGAGGTGCCAAACACCGCCGTCGATATGAACTCTTGGGCGGTATCAGCCTGTTATCCCCGGAGTACCTTTTATCCGTTGAGCGATGGCCCTTCCATTCAGAACCACCGGATCACTAAGACCTACTTTCGTACCTGCTCGAGCCGTCACTCTCGCAGTCAAGCTAGCTTATGCCTTTGCACTAACCTCACGATGTCCGACCGTGATTAGCTAACCTTCGTGCTCCTCCGTTACTCTTTGGGAGGAGACCGCCCCAGTCAAACTACCCACCAGACACTGTCCTCACCCCGGATCACGGGGCCGAGTTAGAACATCAAACATTAAAGGGTGGTATTTCAAGGATGGCTCCACGCAGACTGGCGTCCACGCTTCAAAGCCTCCCACCTATCCTACACATCAAGGCTCAATGTTCAGTGTCAAGCTATAGTAAAGGTTCACGGGGTCTTTCCGTCTTGCCGCGGGTACACTGCATCTTCACAGCGAGTTCAATTTCACTGAGTCTCGGGTGGAGACAGCCTGGCCATCATTACGCCATTCGTGCAGGTCGGAACTTACCCGACAAGGAATTTCGCTACCTTAGGACCGTTATAGTTACGGCCGCCGTTTACTGGGGCTTCGATCAAGAGCTTCGCCTTGCGGCTGACCCCATCAATTAACCTTCCAGCACCGGGCAGGCGTCACACCGTATACGTCCACTTTCGTGTTTGCACAGTGCTGTGTTTTTATTAAACAGTTGCAGCCAGCTGGTATCTTCGACTGGCTTCAGCTCCATCCGCAAGGGACTTCACCTACATGCCAGCGTGCCTTCTCCCGAAGTTACGGCACCATTTTGCCTAGTTCCTTCACCCGAGTTCTCTCAAGCGCCTTGGTATTCTCTACCTGACCACCTGTGTCGGTTTGGGGTACGATTTAATGTTACCTGGAGCTTAGAGGATTTTCCTGGAAGCAGGGCATCAACTACTTCTGCACCGTAGTGCATCGTCATCACGCCTCAGGGTTAGTATGCAACCGGATTTACCAGGTCACACCCCCTACACGCTTAAACCGGGACAACCGTCGCCCGGCCAGCCTAGCCTTCTCCGTCCCCCCTTCGCAGTAACACCAAGTACAGGAATATTAACCTGTTTCCCATCGACTACGCTTTTCAGCCTCGCCTTAGGGGTCGACTCACCCTGCCCCGATTAACGTTGGACAGGAACCCTTGGTCTTCCGGCGAGCGGGCTTTTCACCCGCTTTATCGTTACTTATGTCAGCATTCGCACTTCTGATACCTCCAGCAACCCTCACAGGCCACCTTCAACGGCTTACAGAACGCTCCCCTACCCAACAACGCTAAGCGTCGCTGCCGCAGCTTCGGTGCATGGTTTAGCCCCGTTACATCTTCCGCGCAGGCCGACTCGACCAGTGAGCTATTACGCTTTCTTTAAATGATGGCTGCTTCTAAGCCAACATCCTGGCTGTCTATGCCTTCCCACATCGTTTCCCACTTAACCATGACTTTGGGACCTTAGCTGGCGGTCTGGGTTGTTTCCCTCTTCACGACGGACGTTAGCACCCGCCGTGTGTCTCCCGTGATAACATTCTTCGGTATTCGGAGTTTGCATCGGTTTGGTAAGCCGGGATGGCCCCCTAGCCGAAACAGTGCTCTACCCCCGAAGATGAGTTCACGAGGCGCTACCTAAATAGCTTTCGGGGAGAACCAGCTATCTCCCGGTTTGATTGGCCTTTCACCCCCAGCCACAAGTCATCCGCTAATTTTTCAACATTAGTCGGTTCGGTCCTCCAGTTAGTGTTACCCAACCTTCAACCTGCCCATGGCTAGATCACCGGGTTTCGGGTCTATACCTTGCAACTAATCGCCCAGTTAAGACTCGGTTTCCCTACGGCTCCCCTATACGGTTAACCTTGCTACAAAATATAAGTCGCTGACCCATTATACAAAAGGTACGCAGTCACACCACGAAGGTGCTCCCACTGCTTGTACGTACACGGTTTCAGGTTCTATTTCACTCCCCTCGCCGGGGTTCTTTTCGCCTTTCCCTCACGGTACTGGTTCACTATCGGTCAGTCAGGAGTATTTAGCCTTGGAGGATGGTCCCCCCATATTCAGACAGGATGTCACGTGTCCCGCCCTACTCATCGAACTCACGACCTGTGCATTTTAGTGTACGGGGCTATCACCCTTTGCTGCGCGACTTTCCAGACGCTTCCACTAACACACAAGCCGATTCAGGTTCTGGGCTCMTCCCCGTTCGCTCGCCGCTACTYGGGGGAATCTCGGTTGATTTCTTTTCCTCGGGGTACTTAGATGTTTCAGTTCCCCCGGTTCGCCTCATGCCACTATGTATTCATGACATGATAGTGTGTCGAAACACACTGGGTTTCCCCATTCGGGTATCGCCGGTTATAACGGTTCATATCACCTTACCGACGCTTTTCGCAGATTAGCACGCCCTTCATCGCCTCTGACTGCCTAGGCATCCACCGTGTACGCTTAGTCACTTAACCTCACAACCCGAAGATGTTTCCATCGTTCGYGCTGCAAACATTTGAGAGACTCTATGACAGGTTACTCTTTATCCCRRWRCTTCTACGGAGGGATAAATTTCAGCCGTCATGTTTCAATTTTCAGCTTGTTCCAGATTGTTAAAGAGCAAAATACTTCGCAGCATACTGTCGCCAATATACTCTGAAGTATTGAAATACCGGACTATATGGTGGAGCTAAGCGGGATCGAACCGCTGACCTCCTGCGTGCAAGGCAGGCGCTCTCCCAGCTGAGCTATAGCCCCATACAGTCACGCGCAGTACCTTTTCCACTTCATGAGAAGTGGTAGGCCTGAGTGGACTTGAACCACCGACCTCACCCTTATCAGGGGTGCGCTCTAACCACCTGAGCTACAAGCCTATAAAGGTATTTCTGCTCGTTACTTTCTATCAGACAATCTGTGTGAGCACGCCACGCGAACTAATATCTTTAGGTAAGGAGGTGATCCAACCGCAGGTTCCCCTACGGTTACCTTGTTACGACTTCACCCCAGTCATGAATCACAAAGTGGTAAGCGCCCTCCCGAAGGTTAAGCTACCTACTTCTTTTGCAACCCACTCCCATGGTGTGACGGGCGGTGTGTACAAGGCCCGGGAACGTATTCACCGTAGCATTCTGATCTACGATTACTAGCGATTCCGACTTCATGGAGTCGAGTTGCAGACTCCAATCCGGACTACGACGTACTTTATGAGGTCCGCTTGCTCTCGCGAGGTCGCTTCTCTTTGTATACGCCATTGTAGCACGTGTGTAGCCCTACTCGTAAGGGCCATGATGACTTGACGTCATCCCCACCTTCCTCCAGTTTATCACTGGCAGTCTCCTTTGAGTTCCCGGCCGAACCGCTGGCAACAAAGGATAAGGGTTGCGCTCGTTGCGGGACTTAACCCAACATTTCACAACACGAGCTGACGACAGCCATGCAGCACCTGTCTCAGAGTTCCCGAAGGCACCAATCCATCTCTGGAAAGTTCTCTGGATGTCAAGAGTAGGTAAGGTTCTTCGCGTTGCATCGAATTAAACCACATGCTCCACCGCTTGTGCGGGCCCCCGTCAATTCATTTGAGTTTTAACCTTGCGGCCGTACTCCCCAGGCGGTCGATTTAACGCGTTAGCTCCGGAAGCCACGCCTCAAGGGCACAACCTCCAAATCGACATCGTTTACAGCGTGGACTACCAGGGTATCTAATCCTGTTTGCTCCCCACGCTTTCGCACCTGAGCGTCAGTCTTCGTCCAGGGGGCCGCCTTCGCCACCGGTATTCCTCCAGATCTCTACGCATTTCACCGCTACACCTGGAATTCTACCCCCCTCTACGAGACTCTAGCTTGCCAGTTTCAAATGCAGTTCCCAGGTTGAGCCCGGGGATTTCACATCTGACTTAACAAACCGCCTGCGTGCGCTTTACGCCCAGTAATTCCGATTAACGCTTGCACCCTCCGTATTACCGCGGCTGCTGGCACGGAGTTAGCCGGTGCTTCTTCTGCGAGTAACGTCAATTGATGAACGTATTAAGCTCACCACCTTCCTCCTCGCTGAAAGTGCTTTACAACCCGAAGGCCTTCTTCACACACGCGGCATGGCTGCATCAGGCTTGCGCCCATTGTGCAATATTCCCCACTGCTGCCTCCCGTAGGAGTCTGGACCGTGTCTCAGTTCCAGTGTGGCTGGTCATCCTCTCAGACCAGCTAGGGATCGTCGCCTAGGTGAGCCATTACCCCACCTACTAGCTAATCCCATCTGGGCACATCTGATGGCAAGAGGCCCGAAGGTCCCCCTCTTTGGTCTTGCGACGTTATGCGGTATTAGCTACCGTTTCCAGTAGTTATCCCCCTCCATCAGGCAGTTTCCCAGACATTACTCACCCGTCCGCCGCTCGTCACCCAGGGAGCAAGCTCCCCTGTGCTACCGCTCGACTTGCATGTGTTAAGCCTGCCGCCAGCGTTCAATCTGAGCCATGATCAAACTCTTCAATTAAAAGCTTGATTTGCTTCCACTCGAGAAGCGATGCTCAAAGATTTACTGCATGAATTTTACTTCAGTTAGTCACTCTTCAAGACTTGATATTTTTTTGCATCCGAAGATGCTGGATATCGTCTTGTGGAGTGCCCACACAGATTGTCTGATAAATTGTTAAAGAGCAGTGCCGAGAAACTCATCGGCGCGGGCTGCGTATACTACGCTTTTCGCCCGGAGAGTCAAGCGTTTATTCGTWTMWYYTCGTATAATGTATGCTATACGAAGTTATGCCCGGTCAGTGGAGGCGCATTATAGGGAGTTCTCGGCGAGCCGCAACCCCTATTTTCAATATTTTTTCCGACCGTTGAATGTTTAACCAAAACACCGTTAAAGCGGCAGTTTTTTCAACGATTTAAAGCCATAGCCCTGCAAAACGGGCAATAAAGCGTCAGTATCTTCATTTAACGCCATGCAATACGCCAGATTCTCTTCCTGGCTCGAGACCAGGTTTTCCTGCGTAGAGATGAGCCAGGCGGTGCGACGGGCAATCGCCGCGCCGGAATCCACCAATCGGGTGCCTTCCGGCAACACCTGCATCAGCTCTTCAGCTAAAAGAGGGAAATGGGTGCAGCCCAGAACGACCGTATCCGGCGGCTCGCGCATGCTCAGCCATGGATGCAGGATCTTCTTCAGCACCGGTAGCGGCACGGCTTCGCCATGCAGCTTGGCTTCCGCCAGCTCCACCAGTTCTGAAGAGCCCAGCAGTTCAATCTTGCAGTCGGTGGCGAAACGGGAAATCAGTTCGTGGGTGTAGCTGCGCTGTACGGTGCCGCGGGTCGCCAACAGGCCGACAATGCCGTTAACGGTAAGACGGGCCGCCGGTTTGATGGCGGGCACCACGCCCACGACAGGGAAACTGAAACGCTCGCGCAGGGCCGGCAAGGAGACCGTGCTGGCGGTGTTGCAGGCGATGACGACAATCGCCAGAGGATGACGCTGCTGCACCGCGCCGACAATCTCCAGCACGCGCTCAACGATAAACTCTTCGGACTTCTCGCCGTAGGGGAACGCCACGTTGTCGAACGCGTATATATAGTGGAGATCCGGCAGCAACTGCCGAATCTCCTGATACACCGACAGCCCGCCGACGCCGGAATCGAAAACCAGCACCGTCGGGCGAGGTGTGGCGGTGCTGTTAGAAGGTATAGCTTCCAGTGAGGTAGTATTCTCTTCCTGGAGTAGCGTAGCCATAGGCCGTCTCATAATCTTTATCAAACAGGTTGGCAATTCTACCACGAACTGTCAGATGAGATGTGACCGGATACGAAACTGCGAGATCCCACAGACTCACGCCGCCAAGTTTAACCGTACGCGTAGTGTAGCCGCTGTAATCACCGTCGTAGCGCTCTCCCAGATACTGGTAGGTTACCGCCCAATCAAAGTCATACAGCTGCCAGTCCAGCTCATATCTCACCTGCTGTTTGGCGCGGCGCAACAGCACTTCGTTAGTTTTTGCGTTGCGCGGGTCGACATAATCGTAACCAATCTGATGCGTCAGCGGGCCGGTATCAAAAGACGCCGTCGCTTCAACACCTTTAATCCTGGCCTGATTAACATTGTAATAGGCTGAACCTGAACCGCTTGATGCATAGCTGATCAGATTATCTATATCATTGCGATAACCGGTAACGCGCCAGGTGACCGGGCCGGTCAGCCCCTCAAAGCCCCCTTCCCACTGTTTGCTTTCTTCCGGTTTCAAATCCGGGTTGCCGCCAAAGCTGCCGTACTGCTGCCCCAAATTTGGCGCTTTAAACGCAGTACCATAAGACGCGATGGCACGATAGCCCTCAACAAATTCCCAGGCCACGCTGGTTTGCCAAGTGCCATGCCAACCAAACTGCGAGTTATCGTCACCGCGCACCGCACCTTCCAAAGTAAAGGCATCCACTTGTTGCTGCGCCGTCAGATAAAGCCCGGTATTACGTTGGCTCTTGCTATCAGTGATGTAAGCCGTACCCGGCTCGATTTTCTGATTCTGCCAATCGACACCCGTACTGATATGGCCTTGAGCAACCTGGAACGTATTGCCCCACTGCACATTGTATTGCGTGGAGTCATCCAGGGTTGCAGACGCAGAATAAGGGCCGTATTTGGGATCGTAGTTATAGTCTTTGGTATGGCTATAGCTCGCGATCAACTGCGTAGCATAGATGCCGTCCTGATAACGCAGACCGCTATCCCAGCTTTGGCTATAGAGTTGGCGAGTGTCAGGCAACGCATCTAAGTGCGCCGGATCCGAATAACTGTAATTACCGTCATAGGCAGTGCGATTGTCATAACCATAACCGCGAACAAAGCCGCTGAACGCCTCATTGAACTTGTGCTCAATGCCGCCATACAGAGATTTGCTCATAAAGCCGTCGCGGTCAGGCTGTGCAGGATTGCCGAAGCTGTCCGGCAAGTTCGCGACAACATTATACCCTTTGGTATAGGTGTAGTTCCCCGCCACCGTCGCCACGGTGCTGTCGCCCAGTTGCTGTTGAGTCGACGCGTCATAGGATTGATAGCCGTTGGAGCCGACGCCGGCAGCCAGCGTGGTGCCGTTCTTTTCACGCGTGGTAATAATGTTGACCACGCCGCCGATGGCGTCGGAACCGTATACCGCCGAGCGCGGGCCGCGGATGTATTCGACTTTCTGCACCAACGAAATCGGGATTTGGCTGAGATCGGAAGAGCCGCTGACGCCCGCCTGATTAAGGCGAATACCGTCAATTAACACCAGCACATGGCTGGAATTGGTGCCGCGAATAAACAACGAACTTTGCTGCCCCAGGCCGCCATTCTGCGCAATGTCCACGCCTGGCAAACGGCGCATCACGTCGGTCAGGCTCTTGGCCTGCCAGCGATCGATATCGTTACGGGTGACGACGGAGGTCGGCGCCAACACGGAAGAAACCGGCTGCGGGAAGCGGTTGGCGGTCACCACCAGGTTATCGCCATTCGTGGCTGTAGTGTTGTCTTGCGCCCATCCAGAAAAAGCCGTGACGGAAGAGACCACCGCCAGCAGCGTATTTTTTGTAATTGTCATGAGAAAAGCATCCAAACTTAATTGGCGGATGCCGCAGGATCATGGCCGGTAGTTCGCGACGGCCACGGACATTGCGACGTAACACCGGCAGGTCTTCGGGCTTGGGATTTGCAGGCCGCAGGGCGCGACCGGCAACGGGCGATGACTTCCCATCCTGCAGTGGACAGTGTCTGCGTCGAAACGCTATCGCCGTGACTTCCCCTTACCGCTGCGCGTCAGCTCCGGATTCACACCGGATTCCCTTTTCACTCGCTGCTTGAGGCCGGACGGCAATGCTACGATCAATGTAAATAGATGTCTAGACTGCTACTAATGTTACAAATAATAAACGCGACAAAACTGGACTTCACGGGCTGATTCCCTACAATCCCCGCTGATCAAATTTGCCTGACGAGAAGAAACACATGACGCCCGAGAATTTGCCTATTGAACGTTACGATGACCAACTGGCGGAGAAAGTCGCCCGCCTGAAGACGTTGATGTCACCGTTCGCGGCGCCCGAGCCGGAAGTGTTCCGCTCGCCAGTCGACCACTACCGCATGCGCGCCGAGTTCCGCATCTGGCACGACGCGGACGACATGTATCACATCATGTTCGATCAGCAGACCAAGCAGCGTATTCGCGTCGATCAATTCCCGGCCGCCAGCGAACTGATCAACCGCCTGATGAGCGCCCTGATCGCCGCGCTGAAACCGGAGCCGATCCTGCGTCACAAGCTGTTCCAGATCGATTATCTGTCGACGCAAAGCGGTAAAATCATCGCCTCGCTGCTGTACCACCGCAAGCTGGATGACGCTTGGCAGCAGCGCGCCGAGCAACTGCGCGACGAGCTGCGGGCGCAGGGTTTTGACCTGCAGCTGATCGGCCGAGCGTCGAAGACCAAGATCATGCTCGACCAGGATTATGTTGACGAAGTGCTGCCGGTCGCCGGCCGCGATATGATCTACCGCCAGGTGGAAAACAGCTTTACTCAACCCAACGCGGCCATGAACGTGCAGATGCTGGAATGGGCGCTGGCGGTCACCGCCGGTTCCAAAGGCGATTTACTGGAGCTGTACTGCGGCAACGGCAACTTCTCGCTGGCGTTGGCGCGCAATTTCGAGCGCGTGCTGGCGACCGAGATCGCCAAGCCGTCGGTGGCGGCGGCGCAGTACAACATCGCCGCCAACCATATCGACAACGTGCAGATCATCCGCATGGCGGCGGAAGACTTCACCCAGGCGATGAACGGAGTACGCGAATTCAACCGGTTGAAAGGCATCGATCTGAGCGGCTACAACTGCGAGACGATTTTCGTCGATCCGCCGCGCAGCGGGCTGGACGCGGAAACGGTGAAGATGGTGCAGGCTTACCCGCGCATTCTGTATATTTCATGCAATCCGGAAACGCTGTGCGCCAACCTGGAAACGCTGCAGGCCACGCACCGGGTCAGCCGCCTGGCGCTGTTCGACCAGTTCCCGTATACCCATCACATGGAATGCGGCGTGTTGCTGGAAAAACACCGCTGATACGACAGGGGCGCCATGATGGCGCCCCGTTTCATTACGGCTCTTGAGTCGGCGCATCCAGCGCCTTGCGCGCCTTTAGCTTGACCCCGATCCACAGCACCAGCGCCACACAGATCACCGACGGCAGGAAGTTGGAGCCGATCTGCGGGTATTCGGCGCGCACGATGGCGCTGTACATCAACAGCCCCAGCAGGAAGCAGGCCGCCGCCAGCTTCGGCATGCCGTCCGGCATGGCGCGGTTCAGGTAACGCTGATGCAGACAGTACACCGCCAGCACCAACGCAATCAGCGGGAAGATCGAAAACGGCACCACCGAGCTGAACAGCGCGGCAAAGGAACCGTTGATCGAAAGGCCGGCAATCAACGCCAGCAGTAAGGTGCCATTTTCACGGCCTGGTTTTTCCATCATTTTTTACCTTTTTTATACGTGGGACACAGAAGCTTTTTCTTGTTCGCGACGATACCAGTAATACGCCCCTTTGGAGATCATCCGCAGCTGCAGCACCAGCCGTTCTTCCAGCTGCTGCCGCTGCTCGACGTCGATATCCAGCGCTTCCGCGCCGGCGCTGAACACGATGGTGACCATCGCTTCCGCCTGCGCTTCGGTAAAGCTGCGCGGCATGTGATTTTCCAACTCGAGGTAGTCCGCCAGTTCGGCGATGAAATGCTGGATCTCGCGCGCCACCGCCGCACGGAATGCCGCCGACGTGCCGGAGCGCTCGCGCAGCAGCAGGCGGAAGGCGTTCGGGTTGTTGCCGATAAATTCCATAAAGGTGGACACCGAGGTGCGGATCACGCTGCCGCCCTTGGCGATGCGTTGGCGCGCCTGGCGCATCAACTGACGCAGCATCAGGCCGCTTTCGTCCACCATGGTCAGCCCCAGCTCGTCCACATCGCGGAAATGGCGATAAAACGACGTGGGCGCGATGCCCGCCTCGCGTGAAACTTCCCGCAGGCTCAGGCTGGCGAAGCTGCGTTCGGCGCTCAGCTGGCTGAATGCGGCTTCGATCAGGGAACGACGAGTCCGTTCTTTTTGTTGTGCTCTGACGCCCATATGCATATCCGGATAGGTTCCATTCTCTCAGTCTAACGCCCTAGACTCGGCAATATAGCAAATTTTATTGCAACAGCATTTATACTAACGCGCTCTATCACACTTCCGCCCTGAGCCGATTGTGCTTTGACTCAAAAAGCCTAATGGTGATTGGGTGAGCAGCGCTATGATGTTAAGATACCGTTGTAATCTTGTATAAAAAAACAGGTCTCTCCTACATGCAACAGCACTATCAATTTGATGCCATAGTGATTGGCTCGGGCCCTGGTGGTGAAGGTGCCGCCATGGGGCTGGTGAAACAGGGCGCCCGTGTGGCCGTTATCGAACGGTACAACAACGTAGGCGGCGGATGCACCCATTGGGGCACCATCCCTTCCAAAGCCCTCCGCCACGCCGTCAGCCGCATTATCGAATTCAACCAGAACCCGCTTTACAACAATTCGCGCACGCTTAGCGCGACCTTCCCTGACATTTTACGCCACGCCGATAACGTCATCAGCCAGCAGACCCGCATGCGCCAAGGGTTCTATGAGCGGAACCAGTGCAAGCTGTTCGCCGGCGACGCGCGCTTCATCGACGCCAACACCGTCAGCGTCAGCTACATGGACGGCACCCAGGACACCATCCGCGCCGACCACATCGTGATCGCCTGCGGCTCGCGCCCTTACCATCCGGCCAGCGTCGATTTCAATCACCCGCGCATCTACGACAGCGACTCCATTCTCGAGCTGAGCCATGAGCCGCGCCACGTGATCATTTACGGCGCCGGGGTGATCGGCTGCGAATATGCGTCTATCTTCCGCGGCCTGAACGTCAAGGTGGATCTGATCAACACCCGCGATCGGCTGCTGGCGTTCCTCGATCAGGAGATGTCGGATTCGCTCTCTTATCACTTCTGGAACAACGGCGTGGTGATCCGCCACAACGAAGAATTCGAGAAGATCGAAGGCACCGAAGACGGCGTGATCGTGCACCTGAAGTCCGGCAAGAAGGTGAAAGCGGACTGCCTGCTGTACGCCAACGGCCGTACCGGCAACACCGATTCGTTGGGGTTGGAGAACGTTGGTCTGGAGTCGGACAGCCGCGGGCTGCTGAAAGTGAACAGCATGTATCAAACCGCGCTGTCGCACATTTATGCGGTCGGTGACGTGATCGGCTATCCGAGCCTGGCTTCCGCCGCCTACGATCAGGGCCGCATCGCCGCGCAAGCGATCGCCTCCGGCGAAGCCAGCGGTCACTTAATCGAAGATATCCCGACCGGCATCTACACCATTCCGGAAATCAGCTCCGTCGGCAAAACCGAGCAGGAACTGACCGCGATGAAGGTGCCGTATGAAGTGGGCCGCGCCCAGTTCAAGCATCTGGCGCGCGCGCAGATAGCCGGGATGAACGTCGGCAGCCTGAAAATCCTGTTCCATCGTGACACCCTGCAGATCCTTGGGATCCACTGCTTCGGCGAGCGTGCGGCGGAGATCATCCACATCGGCCAGGCGATCATGGAACAGAAAGGTGAAGGCAATACTATCGAGTATTTCGTTAATACGACCTTCAACTATCCGACCATGGCCGAAGCCTACCGGGTGGCGGCGCTTAACGGCTTAAACCGCCTGTTTTAACGCGCTGTCGATGTAGCCCTGCATGTGCTCGCGGATCGCTTCGGCCAACTGCTCATAACGGCTGCGCAGTGGGGAACCGGGGCGATACACCAACGCGATGGTGCGCTTCGGTTCCGGCTTGTAGCAATCCAGATAGCACACGCCGTCGCGTTCGCGCTGCGGCGGCACCGCCAGTGACGGCAGCAGGGTAATGCCGCTGCCGGCAGCGACCATATTGCGCAACGTTTCCAGACTGGTGGCGCGGAAATGAGTATCTTCGTCCGCGCCCGCCTGGAAGCAGAAGCCCATCGCCTGATCGCGCAGGCAGTGGCCATCTTCCAGCATCAGCAGCTTCTCTCCCGCTAAATCCGGCATCGCCACGCGCTCGCGCTGCGCCCACGGGTGATCGGAATACACCGCCAGCTTCATCGGTTCATCGAACAGAGGCACTTCGATAAACGCCTCGGTTTCCTTCACCAACGCCAGAATGGCGCAGTCCAGTTTGCCGCTGTCGAGTTGCGCCAGCAGTTGGTGGGTTTGCGCTTCATGCAGGTACATTTCCAGTTTCGGGAAGGTTTTGTGCAGCGTCGGGATGATCTGCGGCAGCAGATAAGGCCCCACGGTCGGGATCAGGCCGATGTGCAGCGGCCCGGACATGGCTTCGCCCTGCTGGCTGGCCATCTCCTTCAACACTTTCACTTCGCGCAGCACGGTACGCGCCTGCTCCACCAGCAACAGACCCGCCTGGGTGAACAGCACCTTGCGGCTGGTGCGCTCGAGCAGCATGACGCCCAACTCGTCTTCCAGCTTGCGGATCTGCCCGCTCAGCGTGGGCTGGCTCACATGGCATGAATCGGCCGCACGGCGGAAGTGCCGGTGCTCAGCCAAGGCGACCAGATACTCTAAATCACGAATATTCATTGTTTCCCTCCATTCCATGATAGCTCATGGCGATAGATAAGATAGCAATGAGCGATTAGATCTATCAAGCCCCAGCGACAATAATGTGTCCCAACGAAGCGATATCGCGCTAAATGCTAAAAATTACTTTTCCTAATTAAGGGGTTAATCAATGTTTACCAGTCAAGAAGGCAAGAAAGTTCCTCAGGTTACTTTCCACACCCGTCAGGGCGACCAATGGATTGATGTGACCACTGATGACCTGTTCAAAAACAAAACCGTCATTGTTTTCTCGCTGCCGGGCGCGTTCACGCCGACCTGTTCTTCGAGCCACCTGCCGCGCTACAACGAACTGTCCAGCGTATTCAAGCAGCACGGCGTCGACAGCATTCTTTGCGTCTCGGTGAACGACACCTTCGTCATGAACGCCTGGAAAGCCGATCAGCATGCGGAAAACATCACCTTCGTGCCGGACGGCAACGGTGAATTCACCAAAGGCATGAACATGCTGGTCGAGAAAGCGGATCTGGGCTTTGGCCCTCGCTCATGGCGCTACTCGATGCTGGTACGCAACGGCGTGGTCGAGAAAATGTTTGTCGAGCCGAACAAGCCGGGCGATCCGTTTGAAGTGTCCGACGCCGATACTATGCTGAAATACCTGGCGCCGGAATTCAAAGTGCAGGAATCGGTCTCCCTGTTCACCAAACCGGGCTGCCCATTCTGCGCCAAAGCCAAGCAGATGCTGCAAGAGCGCGGCATTCAGTATGAAGAGATCGTGCTGGGCAAAGACGCCACCACCGTCAGCCTGCGCGCCGTCAGCGGCCGCGCCACGGTGCCGCAGGTATTCATCGGCGGCCGTCACATCGGCGGCAGCGACGATCTGGAAACATTCCTGTCAGCTTAATAAGTAATAACAAAGCCAACGTGAACTTTGGCGGGCTACGGCCCGCCCTTTTTTTACCTTTCAGGAGCGGATATGAAACTGTTGAACGTTGATGTCGCGGTCATCGGCGGCGGCACCGCAGGGCTCGGCGCCTATCGCGCGGCCAAACTGTCTACCCCCAGCGTGGTGATGATCGAAGGTGGGCCTTATGGCACCACCTGTGCGCGCGTTGGCTGCATGCCATCCAAATTATTGATCGCCGCCGCCGAAGCGGTGCATCAAATCGAACGTGCGCCGGGCTTTGGCGTGCACCCAACCGGCAAAACGCGTATCGACGGACGCGAGGTGATGGCGCGCGTCAAACGCGAACGCGATCGTTTCGTCGGCTTCGTGCTGGAAGGCGTGGACGAGATCCCGGCCGCCGACAAAATTCAGGGCTATGCCCGCTTTATCGACGACAACACGCTGCAGGTCGATGACCATACGCGCATCGTGGCGCAGCGCATCGTGATCGCCACCGGCTCTCGCCCCAGCTGGCCGGCGCCGTGGAATGAACTGGGCGATCGCCTGATCGTCAACGACGATCTGTTCAACTGGGATGGCTTGCCGCAGTCCGTGGCGGTATTCGGCCCCGGCGTGATCGGGCTGGAGCTGGGGCAAGCGCTGCACCGCCTCGGCGTCGACACCAAAGTCTTCGGCATCGGCGGCGCCGTCGGGCCGCTCACCGACAGCGCCGTGCGCGATTACGCTGCGAAGGCGCTGGGGGAAGAGTTCTACCTCGACGCCGACGTGAAAGTGGAGATGATGCAGCGCGAAGGCGACCGCGTATTTATCCGCTATCAGGATCTGCAGGGCCAGTCGCAGGAGATCCTGGTGGACTACGTGCTGGCCGCCACCGGCCGCCGCCCCAACGTCGATCGGCTTGGCCTCGAAAATACCGGCCTGCAGCTCGACGCTCGAGGCGTGCCGCTGGCCGACCGCCTGACGATGCAAACCAGCGTGCCGCATATCTTTATCGCCGGCGACGCCAGCAACCAGCTGCCGCTGTTGCATGAGGCCAGCGATCAGGCGCGCATCGCCGGCGCCAATGCCGGCAGCTTCCCGGAGATCAATCCGGGTCTGCGCCGCAGCGCGATTTCGGTGGTGTTCTCCGATCCGCAGATCGCCATGGTCGGCTCGACCTTCCGCGAGCTGAGCGAGAAGTTCAGCGCCTGCGGATGTTTTGAAGTGGGCAAGGTCTCGTTTGAGAATCAGGGCCGCTCTCGGGTGATGCTGCGCAACAAGGGCGTTCTGCACGTTTACGGCGAACAGGGCACCGGCCGTTTCCTCGGTGCGGAAATGATCGGCCCGGACGCCGAACACATTGCGCATCTGTTGGCCTGGGCGCACCAGCAGCAGATGACCGTCGATCAGATGCTGGACATGCCGTTCTATCATCCGGTGATCGAAGAAGGCTTGCGCACCGCGCTGCGCGACCTGCAGGCGAAGCTCAAACTCGGCGCGGCCGAAATCGAGCGCTGCCAGCGCTGCCCGGGCGAATAACCTCCCATTCTCCGTTCATACCCACCGGGCCTTCAGGCCCGGTTTTTTTGCGCAGCACTTTCCACATTTGCCTCCCTCCTCTTGCCTCACGGCCCTCCTGCACGCATTTTTTATGCTTTGGCATTGAAGTGATATCAATAATGATACTAAAATGGAGAGCAGAACCAGAATGTAGGAAGAGCATGGAAAAGCATGAACACTATACCTATCGCATCACCTGGTCAGCGGAAGATCGTGAATATGTCGGGCTGTGCGCCGAATTCCCCTCGCTGTCCTGGCTGGCCGCCACGCGTACTGGCGCACTGGAGGGCATCGAAAGAGTGGTGAGCGAAACGATCGCCGATATGCTGGCGCAAGGCGAAACGCCGCCGCAGGCGCTGGCGGAAAAGAGCTTCAGCGGAAAACTGGTGTTGCGCATGACGCCGGAACAGCATCGCCGGCTGGCGATTGGCGCGATGGAGGAAGGCGTGAGCCTGAACCGTTATCTGTGCGCCCGCCTGGCGGGGTAGAGGTTCAAGGGCGGCGCCAGGCCGCCCTTGTCGTCGTCAAGCCAAACGCTGTTTCGCTGCGGCGATTGCCGCGGCGACCTGCTGCGGCGCGACGCCGCCTTTGGCCGCACGTTTGTCCAGGCAGGATTGCAACGCCAGGATCGGGTAGACATCGTCAGCGATCGTCGCGCTGAACTGCTGCAAATCCGCCAGCGGCAGCGCTTCCAGCGGTTTGCCCTGGCGAATCGCTTCTACCACTGCCTCACCGACGATATGGTGCGCTTCGCGGAATGGCACGCCCTTGGCGACCAGGTAATCCGCCAGCTCGGTGGCGTTGGCATAGCCCTGCTCCGCCGCTTCCTGGCAGCGCGGGCGCTTCACCTGAATGCCGTCCAGCACCAGCGCCGCCATCTGCAGGCAGTCCATCCAGGTGTCGAGCGCGTCGAACAACCCTTCTTTGTCTTCCTGCATGTCTTTGTTGTACGCCAGCGGCAGGCCTTTCAGCGTCATCATCATGCCGGTCAGCGCGCCCTGTACGCGGCCGCACTTGCCGCGGATCAGCTCCAGCGCGTCCGGGTTTTTCTTCTGCGGCATCAACGAAGAGCCGGAGGTCACGCGATCGGACAGCTCGACAAACGCCGCCTCGCCGCTGTTGAAGAAGATCAGATCTTCGGCGAAGCGCGACAGGTGCACCATGCTGATGGCGGCGTTGGACAGCAGTTCCAACACGTGGTCGCGATCGGATACGCTGTCCAGGCTGTTGCGGGTCGCCGAGGCGAAGCCCAGCCAGCCGGCCAGCTGCTCGCGATCGATAGGATACGCGGTGCCGGCCAGCGCGCCGCTGCCCAGCGGGCTGACGTCCAGCCGTTTCAGGGTGTCCTGCAGACGGCTTTCATCGCGCGCCAGCATCTCGACATAGGCCAGGCACCAGTGCGCGAAAGTCACCGGCTGCGCACGTTGCAGGTGGGTATACCCCGGCATCACCGCATCCTGGTTGGCTTCGGCGGTCTCCACCAGCGCCTGCTGCAGCTGGACGATCGCCTGATGCAGATCGCCGATCTGCTGTTTGCACCACAGCTTCAGATCGGTCGCAACCTGATCGTTGCGGCTGCGGCCGGTGTGCAGCTTCTTGCCCAAATCGCCGACCTTCTCGATCAGCTTCTGCTCCACCCAGCTGTGGATGTCTTCGGCATCGCTTTGGACGATCGCCAAAGGATCGGCCTGGACTTCCGTCAGCAAGGCATTCAGCGCCTGCTCCAGCTGCTGTTGCTCCGTTGCCGTCAACACGTTAACGGTCACCAGCGCCTTCGACCAGGCCACCGAGCCCACGATATCTTGCTCCGCCAGGCGATAATCGAACCGCAGCGAATCGTTGAGTTGTTTGAACCGCTGATCCGCCGCCTGAGTGAACCGTCCGCCCCAAAGTGCCATACCTTTACTCCTGAATTTTTATGCGAAAGGGCGCAGCATGCTGCGCCCTTGCAGAGTCACGCCAATCGGTTATTTATTCTTTTTCTCGTTCAACGCGCGAATGCGTGAAGACAGAGAGAACAGGCGGATAAAGCCGCCCGCGTGGCTGTGATCGTAAACTTCGTCTTCGCCGAAGGTGGCGAACTCTTCGGAGTACAGGCTGTTGGCGGATTTTTTCTGGATCGCCGTCACCTGGCCTTTGTACAGCTGCAGCACCACTTCACCGTTCACCTCTTCAGCCAATGCTTCGGCAGAGGCCTGCAGCGAGCGGCGCAGCGGCGCGAACCAACGGCCGTCGTACACCACATAGGACATCTCCAGGCCCAGCTGCTCGCGCCATTTGAAGCTGTCGCGGTCCAGCACCAGCTGCTCGACGGCGCGCAGCGCCGCCACCATGATGGTGCCCCCCCGGGGGTCTCATAGCAGCCGCGGGATTTGATGCCCACCAGACGGTTTTCCACGATGTCGATACGGCCGACGCCGTGCTTGGCGCCCAGCGCGTTCAGGGTTTCCAGGCACTGGTACGGCGACAGCGCTTTACCGTTAACCGCCACAACGCGGCCTTTCTCAACGGTGACGGTCACCTGCTCAGGCTGATCCGGCGCTTCCTGCGGATCGACGGTCCATACCCAGCAATCCTTGTTCGGCGCATTCCACGGGCTTTCCAGCACGCCGCCTTCGGTGGAGATGTGCCAGGCGTTCTCATCGCGGCTGTAGATCTTCTCCAGCGACGCGGTAGTCGGGATGTTGCGCTCTTTCAGGTAATCCAGCAGCGCTTCACGGGAACGCAGGTTCCACTCACGCCAAGGCGCCACCACTTTCAGCTGCGGCGCCAGCGCGGTGTAGGTGGTTTCGAAACGCACCTGATCGTTGCCTTTGCCGGTCGCGCCGTGGCACAGCGCGTCCGCGCCCACTTTCAACGCCAGCTCGACCTGCGCCTTGGCGATGATCGGCCGCGCCATTGAGGTGCCCAGCAGGTAGCTGCCCTCGTACAGGGCGCCGGTCTGCAGCACCGGATAAACGTAATCGCGGATAAATTCTTCACGCAGATCGACCACGTGACATTCAGAGGCACCGGACTGCAGGGCTTTTTGCTCCACGCCTTCCAGATCGCTGCGCTCCTGGCCGATGTCCGCCACGAACGCCACCACTTCACAGCCGCCGTAGTTCTCTTTCAGCCATGGAATGATGGCCGAGGTATCCAGGCCGCCGGAGTACGCCAGAACGATTTTTTTGATGCCTTGGTTTTGCATGATCTATTCCTTTCTAATTCTAAAATTAAGCGAGGATCCGGGTGCCAATCGACACGCCGTTAAACAAAGCAGGAAGCTGATCGGCATGGCGCCAGCTGGCGATATCCACCGGGCGGCCGAGGGTGCGGGCGGCGTCGAGCGCCGCATTCACCTTCACCACCATACCATCGGTGATGATGCCTTGCGCGATCAGTTGTTCCGCTTTTTGCGCCGTCATTTCCGCAATGCGTTGGCCCTTGCCGTCGAGGATGCCGCTGACGTCCGACAGCAGGATCAGATCCGCCCCCAGCGTCGCCGCCAGCGCCGTCGCCGCCTGATCGGCGTTCACGTTCATTAACTGCCCTTCGGCGGTGATGCCGATGGAGCTGATAACCGGCAGGTAGCCGGCACCCAGCAGGGTATTGAGCAGCGCGGGCGAACCGGGCTGCGCGTTGCCGACGTGGCCCAATGCCGGATCGAGCTGGGTCACGACTGCGCTGCCGCCGTCCGCCAGGCTCAGGCCAACGGCGTTGATTTGGTGTTTAATCGCCCACGCCAGCAGCGTTTTGTTGGCGGTGCCGGCCAGCGCGCCGGTGATGATGTCGATCTGATCGGCCGGCGTGACGCGCAGGCCGTTCTTTTTCACCACCGGTAAAGCGAGCTGCTTCATCAGCTCGTCCACCACGCAGCCGCCGCCGTGCACGATCACCAGCGGACGCTGATGCTGCTGCCGGTAGCGGTCCAACGCGGTAAACAGACGCTCCAGCGCTTCTTCACTGTCTAATAACACGCCACCTAACTTGATAATTAACGGGTTCATTGCTGTTTACTCACGCTGGTTTAAAGGAGTGATTGGGTTTCCGGGAAGCCGAAACGGATATTCAGGCATTGCACCGCCTGCGCCGCCGCGCCTTTCAGCAGGTTATCTTCCGCCGCCACGGCGATCAGATGCTCGCCCTGCACCGCAAAACCGATGTCGCAGAACGGCAGCCCCACCACCGCTTTCAGCGCCGGCACGCCCTGGTCGTACAGCCGCACCAGCGGCTTGTCGTCATAGGCGGCATGATAGGCGGCCGCGACGTCCTGCGTGGTCACCCCGGCTTTCAGACGGCAGGTGATGGTTTCAAGGATGCCGCGCGGGAAATTGCCCAGGTGCGGCGTAAAGATGACCGGCACGCCAAGGTGCGCGGCGATCTCCGGCTGGTGCCGGTGAGTGAAAATACCGTACGGCTGCAGGCTCACTTCGCAGAAACTGGTGGTCATGCTGGCCTTGCGCCCGGCGCCGCTGACGCCGCTGGTAGCGTTGATCACCGGCCACTGATCCAGATTCAGCAGCTGTTTTTCGATCAACGGTTTCAGCGCCAGCTGCGCCGCCGTCGGGTAGCAGCCCGGCACGGCGATCAGCTGCGCCTGTTTGATCTTGTCACTCTGCCACTCCGCCAGGCCGTACACCGCCTGCTCCAGCAGGGCGCCATGCCGATGCTCGAAACCGTAGTACTGGGTATAAAAACCGGCGTCCTGCACGCGAAAGGCGCCGGACAGATCGAACACCACGCAGCCCGCCGCCAGGAAGGCCGGTGCGATATCGTGGCTGACCTCATGGGCGGTGGCGAGGAACACCACGTCGATGCCCTGCGCCGCCTTGGCAACGTCGGTCAACGGTTGCAGCGGCAGATCGACGATGCCTTTCAACTGGGGATGGAGATCGGAAAGCAACTTTCCTGCATCTGCACTTTGCGCTGAAACCGCTAAAGCGGTTATGTTCATGTGTGGGTGGCGATTCAGGTAAGCCGTGAGCTCCGCTCCGGCGTAACCACTGGCACCAACGATCAGCGTATTCAACATGTGGCCTTTCACCTTCTAAACTGACGTGCGGTCGCTTGCGACCCAGGTAACAGGGCTAGCCAGCGTTGTTGCGCCGTTCACCCACGGAGCCAGGCGTTGATGCTTTTATAAACATCCGGGCATCGGGTTCCCTTACGCTTCGGCTTACTGTATTTTTATTCAAAATAAATGCATGAATATTGATACTATCCTAACCAAAGGCTGTCAACAGTGAAGATGAAATTACCTCCATTTATTGAGCTGTACCGGGCGTTGATCGCCACTCCGTCAATCAGCGCCACCGATGCCGGCCTCGATCAGAGCAATGAGGCGTTAATCAACTTGTTGGCCGGATGGTTTGCCGACCTGGGCTTTCGCGTCGACGTACAGCCGGTGCCGGAGTCGCGCCACAAATTCAACCTGCTGGCCAGCATCGGCGAAGGCAGCGGCGGCCTGCTGCTGGCCGGCCACACCGATACGGTGCCTTACGACGAAGGCCGCTGGACGCGCGATCCCTTCACCCTGACCGAGCACGACAACAAGCTCTACGGGCTGGGCACCGCCGACATGAAAGGCTTCTTCGCCTTTATTCTGGATGCGGTGCGCGATATCGACGCGAGCAAGCTGACCAAGCCGCTGTACATTTTAGCCACCGCAGATGAAGAAACGACGATGGCCGGCGCGCGTTATTTCGCCGCCTCCACCGCCATTCGGCCGGATTTCGCCATCATCGGCGAGCCGACCTCGCTGCAGCCGGTGCGCGCGCACAAGGGCCACATGGCCAACGCCATTCGCATCGTCGGCCAGTCCGGCCACTCCAGCGATCCGGCGCGCGGCGTCAACGCCATCGATCTGATGCACGAGTCCATCGGCCGCCTGATGGAGCTGCGCAAGACCCTGCAGGAGCGCTACAACAACCCGGCGTTCGCCGTGCCTTATCCCACCATGAACTTCGGCCATATCAGCGGCGGTGACGCGGCCAACCGCATCTGCGCCTGCTGCGAACTGCACCTGGATATCCGCCCGCTGCCCGGCATGACGCTCGACAACATCAACGAACTGATGCATCAGGCGCTGGAGCCGGTAAGCCAACGCTGGCCGGGCCGCCTGACCATCGAAGAGCTGCACGCGTCGGTGCCGGGCTACGAGTGCCCGACCGACCACCACATGGTGGCGGTGATCGAGGAGCTGCTGGGCACCCGCACGCAGGTGGTCAACTACTGCACCGAAGCGCCGTTCGTGCAACAGGTATGCCCGACCCTGGTGCTCGGCCCCGGCTCCATCGATCAGGCCCACCAGCCGGACGAATACATCGACACCGCGTTTATCGAACCGACGCGCAAACTGTTGGGTCAGCTGGTCAATCACTTTTGCCGGCAATAAACCCGACATTTAACAGGGGAAATGCTTTATGCTTCCCCTAACTCAAAATAAGTAGAAAACGGCGAAATAAGCCGTGCTGATAACCGACGCGCCGTAATTAAATTTCAGAAAATGCGCCGATTTTGATGTTTTTTTGCTAAAAATAGTGTCAATTGACGATTGGACAGGAACGCGATGTGATCAGGCAAGCGGTCTGCGCCTGACGCGTGAAATTTATTTACAAGATAAAAATCATACAGAACTGGGTCAGGGGTTATATGAACGAACAATATTCGGCAATGCGCAGTAATGTCAGTATGCTCGGCAAATTGCTCGGCGATACCATCAAAGAAGCGCTGGGTGAGCATATTCTCGATCGCGTTGAGACCATCCGTAAGCTTTCCAAATCCTCACGCGCCGGCAACGAAGCGCATCGCCAGGAGCTGCTCTCCACCCTGCAGAACCTGTCCAACGACGAGCTGCTGCCGGTGGCGCGCGCCTTCAGCCAGTTCCTCAACCTGACCAACGTCGCCGAACAGTACCACAGCATTTCGCCCAACGGCGAGGCCGCCAGCAACCCGGAAGCGCTGGCTCAACTGTTCAGCCGTCTCAAAGACAAAAAGCTCAGCGACAAAGAGCTGCAGCACGCGGTATCGCAACTCTCCATCGAGCTGGTGCTGACGGCGCACCCGACGGAGATCACCCGTCGCACCCTGATCCACAAGCTGGTGGAGGTCAACACCTGCCTCAGCCAGCTCGATCACAACGATCTGGCCGACTACGAGCGCAACAAGATCATGCGCCGCCTGCGCCAGCTGGTGGCCCAGTCGTGGCACACCGATGAAATTCGCAAACACCGCCCTTCCCCGATCGACGAAGCCAAATGGGGCTTTGCGGTGGTGGAAAACAGCCTGTGGGAAGGCGTGCCGGCGTTCCTGCGCGAATTCAACGAACAGCTGGAAAACTCCATCGATTACAGCCTGCCGGTGGAAGCGGTGCCGGTGCGCTTCACCTCCTGGATGGGCGGCGACCGCGACGGCAACCCGAACGTGACCGCCGAAATTACCCGCCATGTGCTGCTGCTCAGCCGCTGGAAAGCCTGCGACCTGTTCACCCGCGACATCCAGGTGCTGGTCTCTGAGCTGTCGATGACCGAATGTACCCCGGAGCTGCGCGCCCGCGCCGGCGGCGATGAGGTGCAGGAACCGTACCGCGAAATCATGAAGCAGCTGCGCAGCCAGCTGATGAGCTCCCAGGCCTATCTGGAAGGCCGCCTGAAGGGCGAACGCGTGCTGAAGCCGCACGACCTGCTGGTGAACAACGAGCAGCTGTGGGAGCCGCTGTATGCCTGCTACCAGTCGCTGCAGGCCTGCGGTATGGGCATCATCGCCAACGGCCAGTTGCTGGATACCCTGCGCCGCGTGCGCTGCTTCGGCGTGCCGCTGGTGCGCATCGACGTGCGCCAGGAAAGCACCCGCCATACCGAAGCCATCGCCGAGCTGACCCGCTATCTGGGGCTGGGCGACTATGAAAGCTGGTCGGAAGCCGATAAACAGGCGTTCCTGATCCGCGAACTGAACTCCAAACGCCCGCTGGTGCCGCTGAAGTGGCAACCGAGCGCCGACACGCAGGAAGTGCTGGAAACCTGCCGGGTGATCGCCGAAGCGCCGCAGGGCTCGATCGCCGCCTACGTGATTTCGATGGCGCGCACGCCTTCCGACGTGCTGGCGGTGCACCTGCTGCTGAAAGAGGCCGGCTGCCCGTTCGCTCTGCCGGTCGCCCCGCTGTTCGAAACCCTCGACGACCTGAACAACGCCGACGACGTAATGACCCAGTTGCTGAATATCGACTGGTATCGCGGCTTCATCCAGGGCAAACAGATGGTGATGATCGGCTATTCCGACTCGGCGAAAGACGCCGGCGTGATGGCCGCTTCCTGGGCGCAGTACCGCGCGCAGGACGCGCTGATCAAAACCTGTGAAAAGGCCGGCGTGGCGCTGACGCTGTTCCACGGCCGCGGCGGCTCCATCGGCCGCGGCGGCGCACCGGCGCATGCGGCGCTGCTGTCGCAGCCGCCGGGCAGCCTGAAGGGCGGCCTGCGCGTCACCGAACAGGGTGAGATGATCCGCTTCAAGTTCGGCCTGCCGGAAGTCACCATAAGCAGCCTGGCGCTGTATGCCGGCGCGATCCTCGAGGCCAACCTGCTGCCGCCGCCGGAACCGAAGAAAGAATGGCGGGCGTTGATGGACGACCTGTCCGACACCTCCTGCCGGATGTACCGCGGCTACGTGCGTGAAAACCCGGACTTCGTGCCTTACTTCCGCGCGGCCACGCCGGAGCTGGAGCTGGGCAAACTGCCGCTGGGCTCGCGCCCGGCCAAGCGCAAGCCGAACGGCGGCGTAGAGAGCCTGCGCGCCATTCCGTGGATCTTCGCCTGGACGCAGAACCGCCTGATGCTGCCGGCCTGGCTCGGCGCCGGCGCCGGATTGCAGGAAGCGGTGAAGGCCGGCAAACAGGCGGAGCTGGAGGCGATGTGTCGCGATTGGCCGTTCTTCTCCACCCGCATCGCCATGCTGGAAATGGTGTTCGCCAAAGCCGACCTGTGGCTGGCGGAATACTACGATCAGCGCCTGGTGGATAAATCGCTGTGGCCGCTGGGCCAACAGCTGCGCGATCAGCTGGAAAGCGACATCAAGGTAGTGCTGACCATCGCCAACGATGCGCACCTGATGGAAGACCTGCCGTGGATCGCCGAATCCATCGCGCTGCGCAACGTCTATACCGACCCGCTGAACGTCTTGCAGGCCGAGCTGCTGCACCGTTCGCGTCAGCAGGAGCAGCCGGACGCCCGCGTGGAGCAGGCGCTGATGGTCACCATCGCCGGCGTCGCCGCCGGGATGCGCAACACCGGCTAGTGAGCCTCATCGCGGCCCCGTTTATCGGGGCCGTTTTTTATGCCTTCCCCCACAAAAAAAGGGCGCCGCGGTAAAGCGACGCCCTTTTCAATGGAGCAAGCCCGTCAGGCGGCGGCCACCGGGCGCACGCCCAGCGTGTGGCAGATGGCGTAGCTCATCTCGGCGCGGTTCAGGGTATAGAAGTGGAAATCTTTCACCCCTTCGCGGCTGAGGATCTTCACCATGTCCATGGCGATGTTGGCGCCGACCATTTTGCGGGTCTCCGCATCGTCGTCCAGCCCTTCGAACATGCTGGTCATCCAGCTCGGCACCCGCACGTTGGTCATGGTGGCGAAGCGCTGCAGCTGCTTGAAGTTGGACACCGGCAAAATGCCCGGCACGATTTCCACGTCGATACCGGCGGCGACGCAGCGGTCGCGAAAGCGCAGGTAGCTCTCAACGTCGAAGAAGAACTGGGTAATCGCGCGACTGGCGCCGGCATCGATCTTGCGTTTCAGGTTAATCAAATCGGCCTGGGCGCTCTTCGCCTCCGGGTGCACTTCCGGGTAAGCGGCGACGGAAATATCGAAGTCGCCCACGTCTTTCAGCAGCGCCACCAGATCGGTCGCGTACATGTCCGGCTTGCCGCCGCCCGGCGGCAGATCGCCACGCAGCGCCACGATATGGCGGATGCCGCTGTTCCAGTAATCGGTCGCGATGTCGCGCAACTGCGCCGGGCTGGCGTCGATGCAGGTCAGGTGCGGTGCCGCCTCCAGGCCGGTGCGTTCCTTGATCCCTTTGATGATGCTGTGGGTGCGATCGCGCTCGCCGGAGTTGGCGCCGTAGGTGACGGAAACGAATTTAGGCTTGAGGATGCTCAGACGATCGATCGACTGCCACAGGGTCTCTTCCATCTCGCTGGTGCGTGGCGGGAAGAACTCGAATGATACGTTAATCTGGCCGTTCAACTCCGCCAGACTCTGATTCAGCGCTTCCCGCTGGTTTGCGTGGAAAAAACTCATACCCTGCTCACCTCTTATCGATCACTGTTTTTATTTCATCTTGATGAGCGTCTATACGTTTAGACGTCTAGATAGAAAATGCCGCATGTTGGCTAAAGAGTCAACAGGAAAATGAGGGGAATAAGATGATTAATCCTCACCCGCTCAACGAGGGAATTTCATGATCGCGACAAGGATAAGTATGGCAGGAAAAGCAAAAGGGCGCGGTGAACCCGCGCCCGCAGAGGATTAAAGCAGCTGCGCCAATCGGTTAAGGTCTGACTGGATCGCGCCGGCGGTGACGTCGCGGCCGGCGCCCGGCCCGCGGATCACCAGCGGATTATCGCGATACCAGCGGCTTTCGATGGCGAACACGTTGTCGCACGGCAGCAGCGAGGCCAGAGGATGCTCAGGGCGCACCGCCTCCACGCCGACCCGCGCCTTGCCGTTGGCGTCGAAACGCGCCACGTGGCGCAACACCAGGCCCATTTCGCTGGCGGCCTCAAAGCGCTGCTGCATCTGCTGGTTCAGCGCCTCACCGTTCTCGAAGAACTGATCGACGGAGCCCAGCTCGCAGCCCGCCGGCACCAGCGACTCGACCCGCACCTGATTCGGCTCGATGTCGTAACCCGCTTCGCGCGCCAGGATCACCAGCTTGCGCATCACGTCCTGGCCGGAGAGATCGACCCGCGGATCCGGTTCGGTCAGCCCCTGCTGCCAGGCCTGATCCACCAGCTCGGTAAACGGCACCGTGCCGTCATACTGCAGGAACAGCCAGGAGAGCGTGCCGGAGAAGATGCCGCTGATCGCCAAAATGCTGTCGCCGCTGTCGCGCAGATCGCGCACCGTGTGGTTGACCGGCAGGCCGGCGCCGACGGTGGCGTTGTACAGCCAGTGGCGGCCGGTTTTGGCGAAGGCGTCGCGAATTTGGCGATAGCTGTCGCTGCACGAGGCCCCCGCCAACTTGTTGGCGCTGATCACGTGGAAACCGTAGCTGGCGAAGTCCAGATACTGCCCGGCCAGCTCTTCGCTGGCGGTCACGTCGAGCACCACCAGATCGTCGAACGGGTGCGCGCGCATCCACAGGAACAGCGATTCTTCATCCAGCTCCTGCGCCTCATCCTCAAAGAATGCCAGCGCGCGGCTGGCGTCCAGCCCGTCATAGTTCAGCAGGCTGCGGCGGCTGTCCACCACCCCCGCCAGGATAAATTCGAAGCCGCTGCGCGCGGAGATATTGGTCTGCTCACGGGCGAACAGCTCCAGCCAGCGCGAGCCGATATTGCCCTTGCCGAACAGCACCAGACCGATGCGCTTCTCGGCGCGGAACAGGCTTTGGTGCAGCCCCTGGATCAGCAGCGCGGTCGGCCCCTGGCGCAATACCGCCACCAGGCTGATGCCATCTTCCGCCTGCCAGATAAACTCGACCGGCTGATCTTTCAACTGTTGATAGAAACGGTGGCTGTGCAGCGGGTTCTTGCACACCCCGGCGCCGACCATCGCCACCAGCGCCAACCCTTCGCGCAGGCGCAGCTCGCCTGGCAGCGCCGCGGCCTGCAGCGTCGCCAGCGCGCTGTTGACCACCTCGGAGGTGTAGCACAGCTGCACCAGGTTGCGGTCAGGGTGGATGCCCACCGCCAGCGGTTTGATCTGCGCGCGCTTGAGCACCAGATCCAACTCTTTCTGCGCCAGTTTGAAGTCATGCTGAGCGGCAACGTGCAGTTCAATCAGGCACACATCGTCGTGGCTGGTGACAATCTTGGCGCCGGTGCCGGACGCCAATACGCGCTCAATGCGCGTCGAGCCCTGCTCCGGCTGATAGCTGCAGCGCAGCTGAAGATCGATATCGCTGCCGGAGACCGGCTGCAGGGTGCGGGTGTGCAACACCGGCGCAGCCAGACGCGCCAGCTCGCTGGCTTCGTCCAGACGCAGCAGCGGCAGCAGGCAGGCATCTTTCACCTTGCGCGGATCGGCGCTGTAAACCCCGGCCACGTCGCTCCAGATGGTGACGCGCGCAGCGCCGGCCAGCGCGCCGACCTGAGTGGCGGAGTAGTCGCTGCCGTTACGCCCCAACAGCACGGTTTCCCCGGCGTCGTTGCGCGAAATGAACCCGGTCACCACCAGGCGTTTACCCGGGTGTTGGGCCATCAATTGTTGCAACAGCGGGTAAGAACGGCCTTCATCCACCTGCGGCTGCGCGGCGCGCTCGGCGCGCAGGAAGTCACGCGCATCCAGCCAGGCCGCCTGCATGTCCAGGTGGTTGAGCACCGCCGCCATCAGGCGCGCCGACCAAATCTCGCCGTGCCCGACCACTTCGGCGTAGCACACCTCGTCGACGTTGCCGTCCAGCAGCGCCGCCAGACGTTCCAGATCCTGAATGAACTCGGCGATCAGCGGCTCTGCGCTTTCCGGCGGCAACAGGCCGCTGATAAGATCGCTGTGATAACGACGCAACGTCTGCTGCACCTGGTGCGCAGACAGGCGATCGCTCTGGCTGAGCTTCAGCCAGTTGATCAACTGGTTGGTGGTACTGCCGGCGGCCGATACCACCATCATGTCGCCCGGCTGGCTGTATTCCGCCATAATCCCGGCCACACGCAGATAACACTTCACATCCGCCAGACTGCTGCCGCCAAACTTGTGCAGTTGACGCCCGCTCACCGGCCCTGCTACAGCAATTGCATTCATGCTTACCTCGTTGCCGCCGCCTGGAAAGCGCGTTCCAGATCGGCAATCAAATCTTCACTGTCTTCAATACCCACGGAAATGCGCAGCAGGCTCTCGGAGATGCCGGCCGCTGCCCGCGCCTCCGCCGCCATGCCGGCGTGAGTCATGGTCGCTGCATGCGAGATCAGGCTTTCTACGCCGCCCAACGATTCTGCCAGAGTAAACAGCTCAAGGGCAGAGAGAAAACGGCGCAGCACCGCTTCATCGCCGTCCAGTTCAAAACTCAGCATCGCGCCGAAACCGCGCTGCTGACGGCGGGCGATCTCATGCCCCGGATTCTCCGGCAGGGAGGGATGATACAGCTTTTTCACCAGCGGTTGCTGCTGTAAATAGTCAACAATCGCTTCAGCGTTTTGTTGCGCCGCCTTGATGCGCGGCGACAACGTGCGCATGCCGCGCAGCAACAGATAGCTGTCGAACGCGCCGCCGGTCACGCCAATGTTGTTCGCCCACCAGGCCAGCTCGACCGCCAGCTCGGGATCTTTGGCGATCACCGCGCCGGCCACCACGTCCGAATGCCCGTTCAGGTATTTGGTGCAAGAATGGACCACCAGATCGGCACCGAGTTCGATCGGCTGTTGCAGGGCCGGGCTGAGGAAGGTGTTGTCCACCACCGTCAACGCGCCCGCCGCATGCGCGGCAGCGCAGATCGCCGCGATGTCCACCACCCGCAGCAGCGGATTGCTGGGGCTTTCTATCAGCACCAACTTCGGCTTTTGCGCCAGCGCCTGCTGCAGGGCTTCTTCATTACCCTGATCGACGAACAGCACGCGATAGGCGCCGCGCTTGCTCAGGCTGTCGAACAGCCGATAGCTGCCGCCGTAGCAGTCGTGCGGCGCCACCAGCAGATCGCCGGGCTTCAACAACACGGTGGTCACCAGATGGATCGCCGACATCCCGCTGCCGGTCATCACCGCGCCGGCGCCGCCTTCCAGCTCCGCCAACGCGCGCTGCACTACGTCGCGCGTCGGGTTGCCGCGTCGCGAGTAGTCATGGGCTCGGGGTTGGTTGAAGTCGGTAAAGTTATAGGTGCTGGACAAATGAATCGGCGGGACAACGCAGCCGTACTGTTCGTCGTCGTTCAGGCCGCTGCGTACGGCAATCGTGGCTGGTTTACGCGTCATGGGCTCGCTCGGCTCTCGGTTCGGTGGATGAGGCCTAAAGAGTAATCGCAGGATTGATAGACGTCAATACATCTGGACATCTAAACTTCTTTGCGTATAGATTGAGCAATGACACAATACCCGCTAAAATTATGCCGATATGACATGACGATAAGATGTTAAGCGGCAATGCCTGGCCGAAGCGGGGCATTCAGTGACCCTGGTCGCGTAAAATTGACATTTATTTAGTGAGAACAGTGAAGATCGGGCATAATTGGCCGGTTTTTAGAATTTTGTAATTTTTCTGACAAAGTTAAGGTGTCCCATGGCTGAGTGGAACGGCGAGTATGTCAGCCCTTACGCTGAACACGGTAAAAAAAGCGAGCAAGTCAAAAAGATCACGGTATCCATTCCGCTGAAGGTCCTGAAGATCCTTACCGACGAACGGACCCGTCGCCAGGTGAACAACCTGCGCCACGCCACCAACAGCGAACTGCTGTGCGAAGCGTTTCTGCATGCCTTTACCGGCCAGCCGCTGCCGAACGATGAAGACCTGCGCAAAGAGCGCAGCGATGAAATCCCGGAAGCCGCAAAAGCGTTGATGCGCGAACTGGGTGTCGATCCCGATACCTGGGAATATTGAGAACCGCCCGGCGAACGCCGGCGGCAGAAAAGAAAAAAGGCGCCCAGGGCGCCTTTTTCATCGGTCGATAAGAAATCTTATTTCTTAGCGCCTGGTACGCTGAAACGCTTGTTGAAGCGGTCAACGCGGCCACCGGTAGCAACGTCACGCTGCTTGCCAGTGTAGAACGGGTGGCATGCGCCACAAACGTCCAGGTTCAGATCGTGGCCCACGGTGGAGCGGATCTTCATCACGTTACCGCAAGAGCAGTTAGCAGTAACTTCTTCGTATTTTGGGTGGATACCTTGTTTCATGGGAAACCTCAGTTAAGGCCGTGTCGCTATCCAGCCCTGTTTCGCCAGACACCACACGTGGTTGATAATAGAATTTTGGTATCGAATTATACCAAAGGCGGCAAATTATACAGCATTAGTCGGGGCGCGCAATCGGAACCGTACATTTGCCGATGCGCCGTGTAAACTGATGCCCACTTTTTTTCAATTTGGATGAGATCATGCCCGTCGTACACGTTGCTTTGCCGGTCCCCCTCGCCCGCACCTTCGACTATCTGCTGCCGCCCGGCATGCAGCCGGTGGCCGGCGCGCGCGTGGGCGTGCCCTGGGGCAGGCAGCATGCAATCGGCATCGTCACCGGCTGCAGCGACACCAGCGAACTGCCGCTGGACAAGCTCAAACCGATCGACAGCGTGATCGACACCGAGTCGCTGTTCTCTCCCAGCCTGTGGCGCATCCTGCGCTGGGCCAGCGATTACTATCACTATCCCATCGGTGAAGTGCTGTTCCATGCGCTGCCGATCCTGCTGCGCCAAGGCAAACCGGCCGAGGCCGCGCCGCTGTGGCAGTGGTTCGCCACCGAAGAGGGGCGCGCCACGCCGCCCGAAAGCCTGAAACGCGCGCCGAAACAGCAGCAGGCGCTGGCGGCGCTGTTGCAACGCCCGGTCTATCGCCATCAGGTCAGCCAGCTTGAGCTGACGGAAAGCGCTCTACAGGCGCTGCGCGCCAAAGGGCTGATCGACCTGCGTGCTCAGGTCGCGGCCACGCAGGACTGGCGCCCCAATTTCGCGGTGCTTGGCGAGCGGCTGCGGCTGAATACCGAACAGGCCACCGCCGTCGGGGCGATCAGAAGCGAGGATGAGCAGTTTGCCGCCTGGCTGCTGGCCGGGGTCACCGGCTCCGGCAAGACCGAGGTGTATCTCAGCGTGCTGGAGAACGTGTTGGCCAAAGGCCGGCAGGCGCTGGTGCTGGTGCCGGAAATCGGCCTGACGCCACAAACCATCGCCCGCTTTCGCGAGCGCTTCAACGCGCCGGTGGACGTGCTGCACTCCGGGCTGAACGACAGCGAACGGCTGGCGGTTTGGCTGCGCGCGCGCAGCGGCGAAGCCGCGATCGTCATCGGCACCCGCTCGGCGCTGTTCACGCCGTTCCGGCAACTGGGCGTTATCATCATCGACGAAGAGCACGACAGCTCTTATAAACAGCAGGAAGGCTGGCGCTACCATGCCCGCGATCTGGCGGTGTTTCGCGCCCGGGAAGAGGACATCCCGATGGTGATGGGCTCCGCCACGCCGGCACTGGAAACGCTGCACAACGTGCAGCTGGGCAAATATCGCCAGTTAAAGCTCACCCAGCGCGCGGGCAACGCCAAACCGGCGGCGCAGCATCTGATCGATCTGAAAGGTTTGCCGCTGAAGGTCGGCCTGTCGCAGCCGCTTTTGAAAAGCATGCAGCACCATTTAAAAGCCGGCAATCAGGTGATGCTGTTCCTCAACCGCCGCGGCTATGCCCCGGCGCTGTTGTGCCACGAATGCGGCTGGATCGCCGAGTGCCAGCGCTGCGATCACTATTACACCTTCCACCAGCATCAGCGCCAGCTGCGCTGCCACCACTGCGACAGCCAGCGGCCGGTGCCGCACCAATGCCCGCAGTGCGGCTCCACCCACCTGGTATCAGTCGGCGTCGGCACCGAGCAGCTGGAGCAGGAGCTGGCGCCGCTGTTCCCCGACACGCCGATCACCCGCATCGATCGCGACACCACCAGCCGTAAAGGGGCGCTGGAGCAGCACCTGGCGGATATTCATCGCGGCGAAGCGCGCATTCTGATCGGCACGCAGATGCTGGCCAAGGGCCACCATTTTCCCGACGTCACGCTGGTGGCGTTGCTGGACGTGGACGGCGCGTTGTTCTCCGCCGACTTCCGCTCCGCCGAGCGTTTCGCTCAGCTCTATACCCAGGTCTCCGGGCGCGCGGGCCGAGCGGGCAAACAGGGTGAAGTGCTGCTGCAAACCCACCACCCGGAGCACCCGTTATTGCAGGTGCTGCTGCAACAAGGTTACGACGCCTTCGCCAAACAGACGCTGGCGGAGCGCAGCAGCGTGTTTCTGCCGCCCTACACCAGCCACATCATCGTGCGCGCCGAAGATCACGATAACCAACAGGCCCCGCTGTTCCTGCAGCAGCTGCGCAACCTGCTGGAAGCCAGCCCGCTGAAGGACGATTCGCTGTGGGTGATGGGCCCGGTGCCGGCGCTGCAATCCAAACGCGGCGGCCGTTTCCGCTGGCAGCTGCTGCTGCAGCACCCGACGCGGCGCGTCCTGCAACAGCTGATGAAGAGCTCGCTGCCGCTGATCGGCACCCTGCCGCAAACGCGCAAAGTGAAATGGACGCTGGATGTCGATCCGATCGACAGCTGATCCCGGAAAAGTCCGATTTAGCTGCCGTCATGCAAACGTTTACCCTTTAAATTGCGAGCGAACGCTAAAAAACCTTCTCAGGTCACATTTTTTATGCAAATTAGGTAACAAAGGCGGGGCGTATTCTGTTTAGAATGTCTGCGAGGGCAAATTTTGTCGCCACATCGCAGCGCGACGGAGTGCTCGAACGCGAGTGGCGCCAATGACAACAATCCCGCCACCGCATGCCGGACATTGTGAGCAAACAGCAGTAGTGGCGTCGGCATGGGGCTGACGCAAGGAGAAAGGCGTTGGAACACAAGAAAGAGTTATCCATGGCGACCATGAAAGACGTCGCCGAAATGGCGGGCGTTTCAACGGCTACCGTATCGCGTGCGCTGATGAATCCGGAAAAGGTGTCAACGCCAACGCGTCAGAAAGTGGAACAGGCCGTGCTGGCCGTGGGTTATTCTCCTCATGCTCTGTCACGCAATATCAAACGCAACGAATCTCGCACCATCCTGGTGATCGTGCCCGACATCTGCGATCCGTTTTTCGCGGATGTGATCCAGGGGATCGAACAGACCGCCGCCCAACAAGGTTATCTGGTGCTGATCGGCGACTGCGCGCAGCAGAACCAGCAAGAACGCACCTTCGTCAATCTGATCATCACCAAACAGATCGACGGCATGCTGCTGCTGGGCTCTAATCTACCGTTCGACGCCAGCAAGGAAGAACAGCGCAACCTGCCGCCGATGGTGATGGCCAATGAGTTCGCGCCCGAGCTGGAACTGCCGACGGTGCATATCGACAACCTGACCGCCGCCTTTGAAGCCGTGCATTATTTGCATCAACTGGGTCACCGGCAGATCGCCTGCGTCGCCGGGCCGGAACAGATGCCGCTGAGCCATTATCGGCTGCAAGGTTATGTTCAAGCGCTACGCCGTAATGGCATTACCGTCGAAAGCAGCTATATTACCCGGGGTGATTTTACCTACGAAGCCGGCGCGCAAGCGCTGACGGCGCTGATGGCTCAACCGAAACCGCCGACGGCGGTGTTCTGCCACAGTGACGTCATGGCGATCGGCGTGCTGTCCCAGGCGAAAAAAATGGGGCTGCGGGTGCCGCAGGATCTGTCGATCGTCGGCTTTGACGACCTCAAGCTGGCGCAGTATTGCGATCCGCCGCTGACCACGGTGGCGCAACCGCGCTTCCAGATCGGCCAGCAGGCGATGTTGTTGCTGTTGGAGCAGTTGAACGGCCAGACGGTGGCCAGCGGCTCCCGGCTATTGGACAGTGAATTGATTATCAGGGGCAGCACCGCTGCTCCGAAACGCTAGTCAAATATTTTAGGGTTCAGTAACATGACGGACTTATCCTCTCATCAGGACACAGCGGAATAATAGTGGCACAAAAAGACTATGTAAGCCGTGGGCGCGCAGCAGGAGCTAAGCGCAAAACCCCCAGCCGTAAAAAACGCAGTTCTCCGAAGGTTTCCAAAACCGTGCTGGCGTTAGCCGTCGCGTTGCTGGTTGTCTTTGTCGGTGGCCTCTATTTCATTACGCACAACAAGCCGGAAGACGCGCCGTTGTTGCCTGCGCACACCACTCGCCCAGGCAACGGCCTGCCGCCGAAGCCCGAAGAGCGCTGGCGCTATATCAAAGAGCTGGAAAACCGCCAGATCGGCGTACAAACCCCGACCGAACCGACGGCAGGCGGCGAGCTCAATTCCAAAACTCAGCTGACCGCCGAACAACGGCAACTGCTGGAGCAGATGCAGGCCGACATGCAGCAGCGCCCGACGCAGTTGAACGAAGTGCCGTATAACGATCCGGGCCAGGCCAACGCGCGCAGCAATCGCCAGCAGCAGCAGATGCAACAACAGCAAATGCAGCAGCAGCCGGTACAGCAACCGCAGCAGGTCACTCAGCCGCCGCGCAACCCGTTCAACAACGGGGCCACCACCGCGCCGGTGCAGCAGCACCAGCAGCCGAAGCCGGCCACCCAGCAACCGGTGCAGGTGAAACAGCCTGAGCCGAAGCCGCAACCGAAGCCGGAGCCCAAACCGGAAGTGAAACAGGAAACGGCCAAGCAGGACACCAAACCGGAATCGAAACAGAAGTGGATGGTGCAATGCGGTTCGTTCCGCGCCACCGATCAGGCTGAATCCGTGCGTGCGCGCCTGGCGTTCGAGGGCATCGAGAGCCGCATCACCGCCGGCGGCGGCTGGAATCGCGTAGTGCTCGGCCCCTACAGCAGCCGCGCCGCAGCGGACAAAACCCTTTCGCGCCTGAAGGGCGTCGGCATGTCGAGTTGCATTCCCCTCTCCGTTGGGGGTTGAAAAGCGTCAATCCCCCCCCATCTATACTCTCAATATGCCTCGTAGCGTCTGCGAAAGCAGGCGCTGCGGGGACTTCTTTCCGTCTTTAACGAGGGTCTGCTCGTGACAACAATTGTAAGCGTACGCCGCAACGGCCAGGTCGTCATCGGTGGTGATGGCCAGGCAACCCTGGGTAATACGGTGATGAAGGGTAACGTCAAGAAAGTGCGTCGCCTGTATAACGACAAAGTGATCGCCGGTTTCGCCGGTGGCACCGCTGACGCCTTCACGCTGTTTGAACTGTTTGAACGCAAACTGGAAATGCATCAGGGCCACCTGGTGAAAGCCGCCGTCGAGCTGGCGAAAGACTGGCGCACCGACCGCATGCTGCGCAAGCTCGAAGCGCTGCTGGCGGTCGCCGATGAAACCGCCTCGCTGATCATCACCGGCAACGGCGATGTGGTGCAGCCGGAAAACGATCTGATCGCCATCGGCTCCGGCGGCCCGTACGCCCAGGCCGCCGCCCGCGCCATGTTGGAAAATACCGAACTGAGCGCCCGCGACATCGTTGAGAAATCCCTCAACATCGCCGGCGACATCTGTATTTACACCAACCATTTCCACACCATTGAAGAATTGCCTTCCAAAGCGTAAGGATCGAATACCATGTCTGAAATGACCCCGCGCGAGATCGTCAGCGAACTGGACAGCTATATCATTGGCCAAAACAAGGCCAAACGCGCTGTCGCCATTGCCCTGCGCAACCGCTGGCGCCGGATGCAGCTCAACGAGATGCTGCGTCACGAAGTGACCCCGAAAAACATTCTGATGATCGGCCCGACCGGCGTCGGTAAAACCGAAATCGCCCGCCGTCTGGCGAAGCTGGCCAACGCGCCGTTCATCAAGGTTGAAGCCACCAAGTTCACCGAAGTGGGCTATGTGGGCAAAGAAGTGGACTCCATCATCCGCGATCTGACCGATGCCGCCATCAAAATGGTGCGCATGCAGTCGATCGAGAAAAACCGCACTCGCGCCGAAGAGTTGGCCGAAGAGCGCATTCTCGACGTGCTGATCCCGCCGGCCAAAAACAACTGGGGCCAGCCGGAAGAAAATCAGGAACCGTCCGCCGCCCGCCAGGCATTCCGTAAGAAACTGCGCGAAGGCCAGCTGGATGACAAAGAGATCGAAATCGATCTGGCCGCCGCGCCGATGGGCGTGGAAATCATGGCGCCTCCTGGCATGGAAGAGATGACCAACCAGCTGCAATCGATGTTCCAGAACCTCGGCGGCCAGAAGCAAAAACCGCGCAAGCTGAAGATCAAAGAAGCCTTCAAGCTGCTGGTGGAAGAAGAAGCCGCCAAGCTGGTGAATCCGGAAGAGCTGAAAGAGCAGGCGATCGAAGCGGTTGAGCAGCACGGCATCGTGTTTATCGATGAGATCGACAAAATCTGTAAGCGCGGCGGCCAAAGCTCCGGCCCGGATGTCTCGCGCGAAGGCGTGCAGCGCGATCTGCTGCCGCTGGTGGAAGGCTGCACCGTGTCCACCAAGCACGGCATGGTGAAGACCGACCACATCCTGTTCATCGCTTCCGGCGCGTTCCAGACCGCCAATCCGTCGGATCTGATCCCGGAACTGCAGGGCCGTCTGCCGATCCGCGTTGAGCTGCAGGCGCTGACCACCGAAGACTTCGAGCGCATCCTGACCGAGCCGAGCGCGTCGCTGACCGAGCAGTACAAAGCGCTGATGGGCACCGAAGGCGTCAACATCGAGTTCACCGCCGACGGCATCCGCCGCATCGCCGAAGCCGCGTGGCAGGTCAACGAAAGCACCGAGAACATCGGCGCGCGTCGTCTGCACACCGTGCTGGAGCGTCTGATGGAAGATATTTCCTACGATGCGAGTGAAATTAATGGCCAATCCATTACAATTGATGCGGATTACGTGCGCAGTCATCTGGATGAACTGGTGGCGGATGAAGATTTGAGTCGTTTTATCCTATAATCGCTCAATCATTGTCTTGTCAGTCATCTGTGTGGGAGGCATTGCCTCCCACAATTATTTCTAACGGACACAGAAGCGAAACATGAGCTCATCAACCTCCACCACCCCGATTTCCGCCTGGCTGGAAAGTCTACGCCCCCGCACCCTGCCGCTGGCCTTTGCCTCCATCGTGGTCGGCTCGGCAATCGCCGCCTGGCACGGTAGCCTGAAACCGGAAGTAGCGCTCCTGGCGCTGTTGACCGCCGGCCTGCTGCAGATCCTCTCCAACCTGGCGAACGACTACGGCGATGCGGTCAAAGGCAGCGACAAAGAAGATCGCATCGGGCCATTGCGCGGCATGCAGAAAGGCATGATCACCCAGGCGCAGATGAAACGGGCGCTGGTGGTGACGGTGGTGCTGATCGCCCTCGCCGGCTGTTCGCTGATCGCCGTCGCCTGTGAGCAACCCAGCGACGTGGTGGGTTTCCTGGTGCTGGGCGGGCTGTCCATCGTGGCGGCCATCACCTACACCGTCGGCAACAAGCCCTACGGATATTTGGGGCTGGGCGATATCTCGGTGCTGGTGTTCTTCGGCTGGCTGAGCGTGGCCGGCACCTACTATCTGCAGACGCACACCTTCGACAGCGTCGTGATGCTGCCGGCCACCGCCTGCGGCCTGCTGGCGACGGCGGTGCTCAACATCAACAATCTGCGCGATATCGAAAGCGATCGCGAAAACGGCAAGAATACGCTGGCAGTGCGTCTCGGCCCGCACAAGGCGCGCATTTACCACGCCCTGCTGCTCGGCGGCGCGGTGCTGTGTTTCGCGCTGTTCACGCTGTTCAACCTCCACAGCCCGTGGGGTTGGCTGTTCGTGCTGGCGATCCCGCTGCTGGTGCGCCACGGCCTGCGCGTGCTGCGCGATCCGACGCCGGTCGGCATGCGGCCGATGCTGGAGCATATGGTCAAGGCGGCGTTGCTGGCCAACCTGCTGTTCGCCATCGGCGTGGCGCTCAGTTAAAAACTGATGATTTTGCCAACAGGGCGAATAAAGGGATATACTGAACATTCCTGCGGCAAACAGACGTAAAATCCTATGAAATACGATACTTCCGAACTTTGCGACATCTATCATGAAGAGGTGAACGTTGTTGAACCTCTGTTCTCCAATTTTGGCGGGCGTACTTCATTTGGCGGGCAGATCACCACGGTGAAATGCTTTGAGGATAACGGCCTGTTATTCGATCTGCTTGAAGAAAACGGCCGCGGCCGCGTGCTGTTGGTCGACGGCGGCGGTTCGGTACGCCGGGCGCTGATCAACGCCGAACTGGCGCGCCTGGCCGCCCAGAACGAATGGGAAGGCATCGTGGTGTACGGCGCGGTGCGCCAGGTGGACGATCTGGAAGAGCTCGACATCGGCATTCAGGCGATGGCGGCGATCCCGGCGGGTGCCGTAAGCGAAGGCGTGGGCGAAAGCGATATCCGCGTCAACTTCGGTGGCGTCACCTTCTTCTCAGGCGACCACCTGTATGCCGACAACACCGGCATCATCCTCTCCGAAGACCCGCTCGACATCGAGTGATTTTCGGACATGAAAAAGGGCGCCTCAGGCGCCCTTTTCGTTGCTGCATGGCGTAAGGAATCAAACCTCTTCCATTTTGCCCAGCAGCGCGCGCAGGCGATCTTGCCATACGTGCTGTTCTTCTTTCAGCTGTTGGTTTTCACGCACCAGCGCTTCGTGGTTGCCGGAGGCAGCCTGAACTTCCTGCGACAGAGAGTTGTTTTTGTCTTTCAGCTCTTCAATTTCCATCTGCAACAAGGTGATGGTATCAATCGCCTGCTGTACTTTTGCTTCCAGTTTCTCAAATACTTCAAATGACATGCTTCAGTCCCCTCATGATAGCAAGGCGTACATCTATAAGTAGCGGCCGCAACGTCGGCTGCAGCTACTGCGAATATTGCATCGCGCTCAGTGACGCGCGCCGTTACGAAAGGCGCGCCGGTCTCGATTCGTTAAAAACGATTGTAAGTAGCCAGTCTCCGCCTGTCTAGCAACATACCGGATCATCGCGCAGTCTGTTGCAATTTTCCTGCCCCCGCCATCAGCAAAAACTGAAAATCCCCATCGCCGCCGCCGCGAGTTGTTAACGCCCCTCGCTAAACCACTGGTCAGATCACACTTTTATGGCTCAGAAAGAACACTAAACGACGCGAAATCGCTCAATTTTATGACGCGCCACACACATTTTGATTTCGCTATTTCTCGTTTATGTTCGTTAACGATAAATTTACATCACGTCCTCATTCAATAATTGGACGAGATGAAAAAACTGTGCCCATAGGTCAGATGTATACCTGGCTGAGCCTATAAACCAACAACCGCCGTTTTGCAGGACACCAACATTATGAGCCAAACCACCAGTCCGACATTAAAAGGCCAGTGCATCGCCGAGTTCCTCGGCACGGCGCTGCTGATCTTCTTTGGCGTAGGCTGCGTTGCCGCGCTGAAACTGGCGGGCGCCAGCTTCGGCCAGTGGGAAATCAGCATCATTTGGGGCCTGGGCGTCGCCATGGCCATCTATCTGACCGCCGCCATTTCCGGTGCGCATCTCAACCCGGCGGTCACCCTCGCCCTGTGGCTGTTCGCCTGCTTCGACGGGCGCAAAGTGGTGCCTTACATCATTGCGCAGGTCGCCGGCGCCTTCTGCGCCGCGGCCTTGGTCTACGGACTGTACTACAACCTGTTCTTCGACTTCGAAGCGGCCCACCACATGGTGCGCGGCAGCAACGAAAGCCTCGAACTGGCAGGCATCTTCTCGACTTACCCTAACGCGCACATCTCCGTCGGCCAGGCCTTCCTGGTAGAAATGGTGATCGCTGCAATCCTGATGTGCCTGATCCTGGCGCTGACCGACGACGGCAACGGCATTCCGCGCGGCCCGCTGGCGCCGCTGCTGATCGGTATTCTGATTGCCGTGATCGGCGCCTCCATGGGACCATTGACCGGCTTTGCGTTGAACCCGGCGCGTGACTTCGGGCCGAAACTGTTCGCCTACCTGGCCGGCTGGGGCAAAGTCGCCTTCACCGGCGCACGCGACATCCCGTACTTCCTGGTGCCGATCTTCGCCCCTATCGTCGGCTGTGGCCTGGGCGCTTTCGGTTACCGCGCGCTGATTGGCCGCCACCTGCCGTGCGACGTCTGCGTGACGGAAGAAGAGCCTGACGCCAAGACCCAGCAGCGTAAAGCGTGATGGGTGCAGTTTTACACGGTTAACAACAGCAGGATAATTACCATGACTGTAGAAAAAAATACATTGTCGCACTCGACCAAGGGACCACCAGCTCACGTGCCGTCGTGCTCGATCACGACGCCAACATCGTTGCAGTATCGCAGCGCGAATTCCCGCAGATCTATCCAAAGGCCGGCTGGGTTGAGCACGACCCAATGGAGATCTGGGCGTCGCAAAGTTCGACGTTGGTAGAAGTGCTGGCGAAAGCCGACATCAATTCCGATCAGATCGCCGGCATCGGCATCACCAACCAGCGCGAAACCACCATCGTCTGGGAAAAAGAGACCGGCAAGCCGATTTACAACGCCATCGTTTGGCAGTGCCGCCGCACCGCCGACATCTGCGAGAAGCTCAAGCGCGACGGCCTGGAAGAGTACATCCGTCACAACACCGGCCTGGTGGTTGACCCGTACTTCTCCGGCACCAAGGTGAAGTGGATCCTGGACAACGTCGAAGGCGCCCGCGAGCGCGCCAAACGCGGCGAACTGCTGTTCGGCACCGTGGATACCTGGCTGGTGTGGAAGATGACCCAGGGGCGCGTACACGTCACCGATTACACCAACGCCTCACGCACCATGATGTTCAACATCCACGAGCTGGACTGGGACGAACGCATGCTGGAAGTGCTGGACATTCCGCGCGCCATGCTGCCGAAAGTCCGCCCGTCCTCCGAAGTGTACGGCCAGACCAACATCGGCGGTAAGGGCGGCACGCGTATTCCTATCGCCGGTATCGCCGGTGACCAGCAGGCGGCACTGTACGGCCAGCTGTGCGTTCAACCGGGCATGGCGAAGAACACCTACGGCACCGGCTGCTTCCTGCTGATGAACACCGGCAAAGAAGCGGTGCGCTCGAAAAACGGTCTGCTGACCACCATCGCCTGCGGCCCACGCGGCGAAGTGAACTATGCGCTGGAAGGCGCGGTGTTCATCGGCGGTGCGTCTATCCAGTGGCTGCGCGACGAGCTGAAACTGATCAGCGACGCCGCCGACTCCGAATATTTCGCCACCAAGGTGAAAGACAGCAACGGCGTCTATGTGGTGCCGGCCTTCACCGGCCTGGGCGCGCCCTACTGGGATCCGTATGCCCGCGGCGCCATCTTCGGCCTGACCCGTGGTGCCAACAGCAACCACATCATCCGCGCCACGCTGGAATCCATCGCCTTCCAGACCCGTGACGTGCTGGACGCTATGCAGGCCGACGCCAACACCCGCCTGCAATCGCTGCGCGTGGACGGCGGCGCGGTCGCCAACAACTTCCTGATGCAGTTCCAGTCCGATATTCTCGGCACCCGCGTAGAACGCCCTGAAGTGCGTGAATCGACGGCGCTGGGCGCGGCGTTCCTGGCGGGCCTGGCCATCGGCTACTGGAACGATCTGGATGAAGTGAAGAGCAAAGCGGTGGTTGAGCGTGAATTCCGCCCAAGCATCGAAACCACCGAACGCAACTACCGCTACAGCGGCTGGAAAAAAGCGGTGGCTCGCGCTCAGGCATGGGAAGATCACGAGTAATCCCGAAGCTGCCGTTTCGCCAACAAGCGCTGCCTGCGGGCGGCGCTTTTTTTTGCCCCGCCCTGCCGCCACCGCGCTGTGATAGACTTTGCCGATATTTTCCTCCCTTTCTCACAGACAGGTTTGCCATGAAACGTGAATTAGCCATCGAATTCTCCCGCGTTACCGAAGCCGCCGCGCTGGCGGGCTACAAATGGCTGGGACGCGGCGACAAGAACGCCGCCGACGGCGCGGCGGTCCACGCCATGCGCATCATGCTCAACAAAGTGGATATCGATGGGCGCATCGTGATCGGCGAAGGCGAGATCGACGAAGCGCCGATGTTGTATATCGGCGAGCAGGTCGGTACCGGTCAGGGCGACGCGGTCGACATCGCGGTCGATCCGATCGAAGGCACCCGCATGACCGCCATGGGCCAGTCCAATGCGCTGGCGGTATTGGCGGTGGGCGATCGCGGCACCTTCCTGCACGCGCCGGACATGTACATGGAGAAGCTGGTGGTCGGCCCGGCAGCGCGCGGCGCCATCGATCTCAACCGGCCATTGGCCGAGAACCTGCAGAACGTCGCCGAACGACTGGGCAAACCGCTGTCGCAGCTGACGGTGATTGTATTGGCCAAACCGCGCCACGACGGCGTCATCGCGCAGATGCAGCAATTGGGCGTGCGAGTATTCGCCATTCCTGACGGCGACGTAGCGGCCTCCATTCTCACCTGCATGCCGGAAAGCGAGGTCGATGTGATGTACGGCATCGGCGGCGCGCCGGAAGGGGTGATCTCAGCCGCGGTGATCCGCGCGCTGGACGGTGACATGCAGGCGCGTTTGCTGCCGCGTCATGAGGTGAAAGGCGACAGCGCCGAAAACCGCCGCATCGGCGAACAGGAGTTGGCCCGCTGCCGGGAGATGGGTATCGAAGCCGGCCAGGCGCTGCGTCTGGATCAGATGGCGCGCAACGACAACGTGATCTTCTCCGCCACCGGCATCACCAAGGGCGATCTGCTGGAAGGCATCAGCCGCCAGGGCAACATGGCCACCACCGAAACGTTGCTGATCCGCGGCAAGTCGCGCACCATCCGCCGTATTCGTTCGACCCACTATCTGGATCGCAAAGACCCGGCGCTGCACGAGTTTCTGCTGTAACGAAACAGGGCGCCGAATGGCGCCCTGATGATTGATGACAAACCTCATGCCCTTGCCGTGTTGGCAGAGAACAGCGAATAAAAAACAAGGAAAATCAATTTATTGATTTTCGGCTGATAACCACAAAGGGGAGAAAAACCCCGCTTTTTCTCCCCTTTGTCAACGGTATGAGGGCGCCGAATGGCGCCCTGTCGTTATGCGGTATGCCCCTGATGCTGCATACGATTGGACAGCGGCCACCAGCACAGCAGGATCAGCAGCGCCATTGCGAACATCAGCAAGCCGAGGCTGAACTGCCCGGTTTGCGGCAACATGGCGGACAGCCAGGTCGCCAGACCGGACCCCATGTTCTGCATCCCGCCCACCAGTGCGCCCGCCGCGCCTGCCAGGTAAGGGAACGGCTCCATCGCCCCGGTGGTCGCCAGCGGGAACAGCATGCCGGCGCCGAAGAAGAACAGCGCGGCCGGCACGATCAGCGTCCAGATGTTCATCACGCCGAACCAGCCCGGGATCCACATCATCGCCCCCGCCAGCAGGCAGCTAATCACCGAATGCCACATCAGCGTGTGGAAAGTCTTGCCGTCGCGCCCGGCGTACCAGGCGCCGAAAAACGCCGCCGGGATCGGCAGAATGAACAGGATGCTGACGGTCAGCCCACTCAGCCCCAACACGCCGCCCATCAACACGCCACAGCTGGCCTCGAATACCGCAATCCCCGCCAGCGCGCCGATCAGCATCACCAGATAGCAGCTGAAGGTGCTGTCACCCAGCAGCTGGCGGAAACTGGCCAGCATGCGACGTTTTCCGTTTGCACCGGGCGAGTTTCCGGCAGCCAGCGGAACATGGCGAAGGCGACGCAGGCGCACAGCGCCAGCAGGAAGGCGTAGCAGGCGCGCCAGCCGAACACCATCGCCAATGCGCCGCCGATCACCGGCGCCAGCAGCGGGCTAACCAAAATCCCCATGTTCAACAGGCTGTTGGCGTAGCGCAGGGCGGTGCCGGCATACAGATCGCGCGGCATGGTGCGCGCCATCACGCCCGCCACGCCGGTGCCCATGCCCTGAATCGCGCTGGCGGCAACCAGCATCGTCAGGTTGGTGGACAGCAGCGCGCCCAGCGCACCGACCAGGAAGATCATCATGCCGGTCAGGATCACCGGGCGGCGCCCGATACGATCCGATATCGGCCCGTAAATCAGCTGGGAGAAACCGTAGGTCAGCAGATACGCCGCCATCACCCGTTGCACGGCGCCGGTGCGAACCGACAGATCGTGGGCGATATCAGCAATAACGGGAACATAAATAGTTTGCGCCATCTGGCCGACGGCGACCAACAGGATAAGCATCACCAGCAGGTGAAAATTCTCTAGTTTTCTCATTATCTTCGTTAACGTTTCAACTCGTCACAGCGTCCCGGTATGGCCGTTGCAGCAGCCAGAACGGCGAGCAGCCCTCTATGGCGGCATAAACTAATCAAATCTGATTTTTTTAGCGAGTTTCAGGCAGATATTGATCCAGGTCACACTGGCAGCAAACCCGACCAGGCTCGTAAATTAAACTGTACGTCTAACGCTTTGGAGTTAAAAATAGCGCCCTTGCAGTAGCCGCGCTTTAGCATTTAATCGATAATTATTTTCATCAACTTGAAATAAAATAACACCATAGGGATTTGGTTCATGAAAACACCTGAGCTGATTTTATTGCAGTTAAAGGCTCTCGGCCCGCACTCGGCCAAAATGCTGGCGGAGCGTCTGGACATCACGCCGATGGGCATCCGACAACATCTGCAATCCCTGGAAAAACGTGAGTTGGTTTGTTACGAAGAAGCGCGCAGCAAGGTCGGCCGCCCGACGCGCTACTGGTCGCTGACAGCGCGAGGGCACGCTTTTGCGGCCGCCGATCAGGAACGGCTGCGGGCATCCGCGCTGCGGCTGTTTGGCGGCGCCGGCGTGGAACCGTTGCTGAACGCGCGTGAAGAGCAGCTTTATCTGCGTTATGCCGAAGAGCTGTCTGCCGAGCGCAGCCACCAAGAGCGGTTAGCCCGATTGGTGCGTCTGCGGCAACATGATGGTTACATGGCTGAATTGCTCGATCATCCGCACGGTGCGCTGTTGGTGGAAAACCACTGTCCGATCGGCGTGGCCGGTTCCAACTGCAGCAGCCTGTGCAATTCCGAGCTGCAGCTGTTTCACCGCCTGTTCGGCAACGACTATCGGATAGAGCGCACCACGCACGCCATTTCCGGCTCACGACATTGTGCTTATTTGATTCGACCACGGGAGCTTTAGAGTATGGCTGAATGGGTAAACGGCAAGGTTACGCAGGTAAAACAATGGACCGACGGGCTGTTCAGCCTGGTGGTCAATGCCCCCATCGATCCTTTCACCGCCGGGCAATTCGCCAAACTGGCGCTGGAGATCGACGGCGAACGAGTGCAACGCGCCTACTCCTACGTCAATGCCCCCGATGACGCCAACCTGGAGTTCTATCTGGTGACGGTGCCGGAAGGCAAACTGAGCCCGCGCCTCAATCAGCTGCGGCCAGGGTCGGATGTCATGGTGACCAAAGAAGCCGCCGGCTTCTTCGTGCTGGATGAGGTGCCCGACTGCGACACGCTGTGGATGCTGGCGACCGGCACCGCCATCGGCCCCTATTTATCGATTCTGCAGCAAGGTGTCGGCCTGGAACGCTTTAACAACCTGGTGCTGGTGCACGCCGCGCGTTTTGCGCGCGATCTGAGCTACCTGCCGCTGATGCAGCAACTGCAGCAACGCTACAACGGCAAGCTGCGCATCCAGACCGTCGTCAGCCGTGAAGAGACGCCCGGTTCACTGACCGGCCGCGTGCCGGCGCTGATCGAGGACGGCCGGCTGGAAGCGGCGATCGGCTTGACCATCGACGCCGAAACCAGCCACGTGATGCTGTGCGGCAACCCGCAGATGGTGCGGGACACCCAGCAAACGCTGAAAGACCACCGCCAAATGCGCAAGCACCTGCGCCGCAAACCGGGCCACATCACCAGCGAGCACTACTGGTAACCCGAGGATCAGCGGAACTTCACCGGTTCGGCTTCCGGGCCGAACCGATTGTCTCCCGGCGTGCCGACGAAGGCGCCCAGATCGATAGTCATCATCACGATAATCAGCGTCGGGATGAAACGCCCGACGCCCCATTGCCAGATCGGCGCCAGCATTTGCCAGTTGCCCGCCGCCAGCATCCACGCCAGGATCAGCAGCAACGCCCACCAGCCGGCCTTGTTGCGATCGTGCAGACGTTTGACCAGCACCGCCGCCGTCGGCCACAGCAGCGCCACGATAAAGAAGGCGATGGATTGGATGGCGATCAATTGATAATTGGCCAGCGTAAACGCCGCCGCCATCAGCACCAACCACAGCCCCATCCAGATCCAGAAGTCGCGCCGCCCGATGCGGCCCTTAAAAGAAAAACACCACTGTTGTAACGTCATCGATTCCTGCGCTCTAAGCCTGCCCATATTCTGCGCCGCAGTGTAACATAGGCGCTGCCGGGCCGAGTTTTCCGCCTTGCATAACGCGGCGCGCCGCACAGCTTTCTCGTCAGCGAACCGATAATGGCGTGGGATCTTTGACAAGGCCTGCGGGTTATCGCTTTAATCGGAGCCATCTTTGTCCTTGATGCCATACGCCATGCTGAGAAAAACCCTCGCCATCGCCTGCCTGCTGCAGGCCGCCGCCAGCGCCTGGGCCGAACCGCCCGCCGCCGAAGCGAAACCGACCGCGCCTTACCTGCTGGCCGGGGCGCCGACCTTCGATCTGACGGTGGTCAAGTTCCGCGAGAAATACAATCGCGACAACCCCAAGCTGCCGATTGGCGAATTCCGCGCCATTCCCGCCGCCGAAGACGATTCGCCGCTGCTGACGCGCGCCGCCAGTAAACTCAACGAAAACCTGTACGCCTCCACCGCACTGGAGAAAGGCACCGGCAAAATCAAAACGTTGCAGATCACGCATCTGCCGCTGCAGCAGGCCAATGAAGAAAAAGCCGCGCGCGCCATCGCCATCAACTACATGGCGGCGCTGATGCGCCAGTTCGAACCGGCATTGACGGTGGAACAGAGCCAGAACAAGGTGAACAGCCTGCTGGAAAAAGGCAAAGGATCGCGCTTTTACCAACAGCAGGTCGGCGCCATTCGCTATGTCGTCTCGGACAACGGCGATAAAGGCGTCACCTTCGCGGTTGAACCGATTAAGCTGGCGCTTTCCGAGCCGTAACGGCGCGGCATTTAATGACGAAAAGCAAAGCCTTCGCGCTTAATGATCTCTATACTGTTGGGCAGGTAAACTGCCGGTCCGGCAGTTGTCATTTCGACTCTCGCGTTCCCTAGTTGGAGGAAAAAACATGCGTCATCCATTAGTTATGGGTAACTGGAAGCTTAACGGCAGCACTCACATGGTCAACGAACTGATCGCCGGTCTGCGCCATGAGCTGAGCAGCGTTGACGGCTGTGGCGTCGCCATCGCCCCGCCGGTGATGTATCTGGATCAGGCCAAGCACGCGCTGGCCGGCAGCCGCATCGCGCTGGGCGCGCAGAACGTGGACGTTAACCTGTCCGGCGCCTTCACCGGTGAAGTTTCCGCCAACATGCTGAAAGACGTCGGCGCTCAGTACATCATCATCGGCCACTCCGAGCGTCGCACCTACCACAAAGAAAGCGACGAAGTGATCGCCGAGAAATTCGCCGTGCTGAAAGAAGCCGGCCTGATCCCGGTGCTGTGCATCGGTGAAACCGAAGCGGAAAACGCCGCGGGCAAAACCGAAGAAGTATGCGCGCGCCAGATCGACGCCGTGCTGAAAACGCTGGGCGCACCGGCGATGAAAGGCACCGTGATCGCCTATGAGCCGGTCTGGGCCATCGGTACCGGCAAATCCGCCACCCCTGCACAGGCGCAGGCCGTGCACAAATTTATCCGCGATCACATCGCCAAGCACGATGCCGCGGTTGCCGCTGAAATCATCATCCAGTACGGCGGTTCGGTGAACGACAAGAACGCCGCAGAGCTGTTCTCCCAGCCGGACATCGATGGCGCGCTGGTTGGCGGCGCCTCGCTGAAAGCCGACGCTTTCGCCGTGATCGTCAAAGCCGCTGCCGCAGCGAAAAAAGCCTGATTGCCTTAGGCTTGCCATAAAAAAACCCCGGCTTGCCGGGGTTTTTTATTGCCGTTTAAACGGCATCAGCGTTTGCTGATTTCGTCGAATACGCCGCCGGTGGCGAAGTGCACCTTCTGCGCTTCGGTCCAGCCGCCGAAGGTGTCATCCACGGTGAACAGCTTCAACTGCGGGAACTGCCCGGCGAACTTGGCCGCCACCGCCGCATCGCGCGGGCGGTAATAGTGCTGTGCCGCGATAGTCTGCCCTTCCGGCGAATACAGATATTTCAGGTAGGCGGTCGCCACCTCGCGGGTACCGCGTTTGTCGACCACCTTATCCACCACCGACACCGTCGGTTCGGCCAGGATCGATTCACTCGGGGTGATAATCTCGAACTTGTCTTTGCCCAGCTCTTTCTCCGCCAGCAACGCTTCGTTTTCCCAGGCGATCAGCACGTCGCCGATGCCGCGCTCAACGAAGGTGTTGGTCGAGCCGCGCGCGCCGGAATCCAGCACTTCGACGTTCTTGTACAGGTTTTTGACGAAGTCCTGCGCCTTGGCCTTATCGTTGTTGTTGTGATGCAACGCGTAGCCCCAGGCGGCCAGGTAGTTCCAGCGGGCGCCGCCGGAAGTTTTCGGGTTTGGTGTGATCACCGACACGCCCGGCTTGATCAAATCAGGCCAGTCATGAATCTGTTTCGGGTTGCCTTTGCGCACCAGGAAGACGATGGTCGAGGTGTAAGGCGCCGAATTGTCCGGCAGGCGTTTGATCCAGTCTTTCTCGATGCGCCCGCGTTCGGCGATAGCGTCGACGTCATAGGCTAACGCCAGCGTCACCACATCGGCCTCGATGCCGTTGATCACCGACGTCGCCTGCTTGCCGGAGCCGCCGTGCGACTGGCGCACCGTCACCTTGTCGCCGGTTTCCGCCTGGTAGTGCTTGCTGAATGCCGTGTTATAAGCCTGATAGAACTCACGCGTCGGATCGTATGACACGTTCAGCAACTGAATATCCTTCGCCATGGCGCCGGACGCCAACAGCACCAATGTCAGACCTACACCCCATTTACGCATCGACAGGCTCTCCCAGAAAATTAAGCGCAACCTCAATCGGTTGATTTAGCATCAGAGCCTGCCAGAAACTTTCCCGGCAACTAAAGAATAAAAAATTTTGGGATAGATGATTCTGGAATATGTCACCGGCGAGCATAAAAAGCCCCCGGGAGCGGAGGCTTTTTTGTCGTGCGGTGAGTGGCGTATCAGTACAGCTTTTTCGCCGTTTCCAGCCAGTCGCCCTTGAACGGACGCTTCATGTTTTCGATCGCGTCGATGATGTCGTGGTGCACCATTTTTTCGTTCTGGATACCGACGCAGCGGCCGCCGTATCCCTGCAGCAGCAGTTCGATGGCGTAGGCGCCCATGCGCGAGGCCAGGATGCGGTCATAGGCGACCGGCGAACCGCCGCGCTGAATGTGGCCCAGCACGGTGGCGCGGGTTTCACGCTTGGTTTCCTGCTCAATGTGGCGCGCCAGCTCATCGATATCGCAGATGTGCTCGGTGATCGCCACGATGGCGTGTTTTTTGCCTTTGGCGATACCGGCCTTGATTTCGCACACCAAATCTTCGCGGTTGAATTCGATTTCAGGCAGCACGATGAATTCGCAGCCGCCGGCAATCGCCGCCGCCAGCGTCAGATCGCCGCAGTAACGGCCCATCACTTCCACGATGGAGATACGCTGGTGCGACGAGGAGGTATCGCGCAGGCGGTCGATCGCTTCCACCACGGTTTCCAGCGCGGTAAAGTAACCGATGGTGTAGTCGGTGCCGGCGACATCGTTATCGATGGTGCCCGGCAGACCGATGCACGGGAAGCCTTCTTCCGTCAGGCGTTTGGCGCCCATGTAGGAACCGTCGCCGCCGATCACCACCAGCGCGTCGATGCCGCGATTCTTCAGGTTTTCAATCGCCTTGGCACGCACGTTTTCATCCCTGAACTCCGGGAAGCGGGCCGAACCAAGGAAGGTGCCGCCACGGTTGATCATGTCGGATACGCTATAGCGATCCAGCTGCTCCATGCGATCTTCGTACAAGCCAAGGTAGCCATCGTAAATACCAAAAACTTCCAGACCTTCTGAAAGCGCAGAACGCACAACGCCGCGGATTGCAGCGTTCATACCCGGCGAATCACCGCCGCTCGTCAGTACACCGATTTTCTTGATCATGACTACCTCTGAACTGTGTAGATGCAATTTCTTAAGAATTCTGTCTCCGCCGATCGTCTTGAAACCTCTCCGGCTGCAGAAAACCAGCTTTATGGCTTATTGCTGGATATTATATCAAAAACACCCAGCTGAATTGATTCAAGTCACGCAATATAACGGTTAAAACACCGCATGGCACGCTGAGCTAACTCAGATATTCATGATAATACTTTGCGCTATGCCTCTATATGATTATAGCTCCCAATGCCCCTGCCTACCCGGCGGCACCACGGAGCACGGATCCAGGTGAATGATGACATCCGCCCCCGCAAAACGGTGCCGCAACGCCTGTTCCACCTGATCGGCTAACCGGTGCGCCTCGCGCAGCGGCAGCGTGTCGTCCATCTCCAGATGCAGCTGGATGAAACGCGTCGGCCCCGACTGCCGCGTGCGCAGATCGTGTGCGCCTTTCACCCCGGGCCAGGAGGAAACCACGGCGATAATCGCCTGGCGCTCGTCATCCGGCAACGCCCGATCCAACAGCGACTGCACCGCTTCATAACCCATGCGCAGCGCGCTATACAGAATGTAAACGCCGATGCCCAGCGCAAACAGCGCATCCGCCCGTTGGAAGCCGTACCAGCTTAGCCCAAGAGCGATAAGAATAGCACCATTCATCATGACATCTGACTGATAATGCAGCATATCTGCGCGCACGGCCTGGCTGCGCGTTTTTCTGACCACCCAGCGTTGATAGGTGACCAGCATCAGGGTGCTGACTAACGCGATCACCGTCACGACGACCCCAACGCCGGGATCGCGCAGCGTTTGCGGTGCATACAGATGCTGGAAGCCGGTGAGAAACAGAAACAGGGCGGAACCGGAAATAAACATGCTTTGCGCCAGCGCCGCCAGCGACTCCGCTTTGCCGTGGCCAAAGGTGTGCTCGGCATCGGCAGGCTGCAGCGAATAGCGCACCACCAGCAGGTTGGTCAGCGAGGCGGCGATATCGACCAGCGAATCCACCAGCGCCGCCAGCAGGCTGACAGAACCGGTCTGGTACCAGGCGACGATTTTGATCAGCAACAGCGACGACGCCAGCGCGGTAGCGGCCAACGCAGCGGACTTTACCAGGCGTGCATAGCGCTGTTCCATTGAGGGATCCCGGTCAAAAGGTATGGCGCTCAATATAGCGAAATGTCGGATAAAAAAACCCCGCCATCATGGCGGGGAAGACAGGGATGGTGTCTATGGCAAGGAAAAACAGGGGACTACTCAGTCGTACTTCACTTCTGGGCAGAAGCTTGCTGCAAACCAGAAATTTGTTGCTCCATCTGCTGCATGCGCTGCTGATGTTTCTGGTCTAAAACACTTTTTTGCTCTGGCGTCAGCAGGTTATACATTTGGTTGCGCACCCGGGCCATTTCGACCTGGCGCTTGACCTGCTGTTGGGCCATCTTTTCCGCCTGGGCATACACGGCGGCTTCGTCAAATTTCTCTGCGGTCACCAGTTTATGCATGGCTTCCATTTCAGCTACATTGACACCAGGCAGATCGTGCCGGGCCTGGCGCATCAAATCGCGCATTTGCTGGCGCTGCTGTTCGCTGAGGCTGACACCGTCGAACATATGGTGCTGGCCGGGTATTCGGGTCATCGCGTCGTTGCCGGGAGGTTGGGCTGTGTCCGGTATAGTGTCGGCAGCGAAGGCAGCGGTCGAACCAATTGCCAGCAGTGATGCCATAACTAATGCGGTCACCTTACGCATTTCAACTCCTCAAGCTTTCTCACTTTGCGAATCAACGAGGAGCAGTGTACCGCCACACCTGAAAACCTGCGTCAGTGCATGTAAAACTACGTAAAGTCATGGAATGGCAACAGTTGATGACGTATTTTGCGTCTGGAGGTAAATCATAATGAACAAGATTCTGTTAGTTGACGACGACCGCGAGTTGACCTCGCTGTTAAAAGAACTGCTTGAAATGGAAGGTTTTAATATCGTCGTCGCGCACGATGGCGAGCAGGCGTTGTCGCTGCTGGACAGCTCCGTCGATCTGCTGCTGCTCGACATCATGATGCCGAAGAAAAACGGCATCGATACGCTGAAAGAACTGCGCCAACATCACCAGACGCCGGTCATCATGTTGACCGCGCGCGGCAGCGAACTGGACCGCGTGTTGGGCCTGGAGCTGGGCGCCGATGATTACCTGCCGAAACCCTTCAACGATCGCGAACTGGTCGCGCGCATTCGCGCCATTCTGCGCCGTTCCAACTGGAGCGAACAGCAGCAGCAGGTCGACAGCGGCGCCCCGACGCTGGATGTCGATGGCCTGCAGCTGAACCCCGGCCGCCAGGAGGCCAGCTTCGACGGCCAGGTGCTGGATCTGACCGGCACCGAGTTCACCTTGCTGTATCTGCTGGCGCAACATCTCGGCCAAGTGGTGTCGCGCGAACTGCTGAGCCAGGAAGTGCTGGGCAAACGCCTGACTCCGTTCGATCGCGCCATCGACATGCATATCTCCAACCTGCGGCGTAAGCTGCCGGATCGCAAAGACGGGCATCCGTGGTTCAAAACCCTGCGCGGGCGTGGTTATTTGATGGTATCTGCAACATGATCAACAGTTTGACGGCACGCATCTTCGCCATTTTCTGGTTCACGTTAGCCCTGGTGCTAATGCTGGTGCTGATGGTGCCCAAGCTCGACTCCCGCCAAATGACCTCGCTGCTCGACAGCGAGCAGCGGCAGGGGTTGATGCTGGAACAGCACGTCGAGGCCGAGTTGCAAAACGATCCGGCCAACGATCTAATGTGGTGGCGCCGCCTGTTCCGCGCCATCGACAAATGGGCGCCGCCGGGCCAACGCCTGCTACTGGTCACCAGCGAAGGCCGGGTGATCGGCGCGCAGCGCAATGAAATGCAGATCGTCCGCAACTTCATCGGCCAATCCGACAATTCGGATCATCCGAAGAAGAAAAAATACGGCCGCGTCGAACTGGTCGGGCCGTTCGCGGTGCGCGACGGCGAAGACAACTACCAGCTGTACCTGATCCGCCCCGCCAACAGCCCGCAATCCGATTTCATCAACCTGATGTTCGACCGGCCGCTGCTGCTGCTGATCGTCACCATGCTGATCAGCGCCCCGCTGCTGCTGTGGCTGGCCTGGAGCCTGGCGAAACCGGCGCGCAAGCTGAAGAACGCCGCCGATGACGTGGCGCGCGGCAACCTGAAGCAGCATCCGGAACTGGAGGCCGGCCCGCAGGAATTTCTGGCCACCGGCGCCAGCTTCAACCAGATGGTCAGCGCGCTGGAACGCATGATGAACGCCCAGCAACGCTTGATCTCGGACATCTCGCACGAGCTGCGCACGCCGCTGACTCGCCTGCAGCTGGCCACCGCGCTGATGCGCCGCCGCCACGGCGAAGGCCACGAGCTGGCGCGCATCGAAACCGAAGCGCAACGGCTGGATTCGATGATCAACGATCTGCTGGCGCTGTCGCGCGGGCAGCAGAAGGGCGAGCTGGCGCGCGAGCAGTTGAAGGCCAACGAACTGTGGGCCGACGTGCTGGATAACGCCCGTTTCGAAGCCGAACAGATGGGCAAGCAGCTGGAGATCGCTGCGCCGCCCGGTCCGTGGACGCTGTTCGGCAACGCGAGCGCGCTGGACAGCGCGTTGGAAAACATCGTGCGCAACGCCCTGCGTTATTCGCACACCCGCATCGCCGTGGCGTTCAGCGCCGACAATCAGGGCGTGACTATCCAGGTTGACGACGACGGCCCCGGCGTCAGCGCCGAAGACCGCGAGCAGATCTTCCGTCCGTTCTACCGCACCGATGAGGCGCGCGACCGTGAGTCCGGCGGCACCGGCCTTGGCCTGGCTATCGTCGAGGCGGCGGTCAATCAGCATCGCGGCTGGGTGAAGGCCGAAGACAGCCCGCTTGGCGGTCTGCGGCTGGTGCTGTGGCTGCCGCTGCATCATCAACGCCTATCCTCTAAGACAGAACAGTAAGAGTTTGCTATCCTGCGCCCCTCGTTCACGAGGGGCCTGCAACATGCTGAACATCGTTTTATTTGAACCCGAAATTCCACCCAATACCGGCAATATCATCCGCCTGTGCGCCAATACCGGCTTTAATCTGCACCTGATCGAACCGCTGGGTTTCCCGTGGGACGACAAACGCCTGCGCCGCGCCGGGCTGGACTATCATGAGTTCACCCGCGTCAGCCGCCATGCCGATTACGCCGCCTTTCTCGCCGCTGAAAACCCGCAGCGGCTGTTTGCCCTCACCACCAAGGGCACGCCGGCGCACAGCGCCGTCAGCTACCAGGCCGGCGACTACCTGCTGTTCGGCCCGGAAACGCGCGGGTTGCCTGCCGACATCCTCGATGCGCTGCCCGCGCAGCAAAAAATCCGCATCCCGATGCAGGCGCAAAGCCGCAGCATGAACCTGTCGAATGCCGTATCGGTGGTGGTGTATGAAGCCTGGCGGCAGCTGGACTATGCCGGTGCGCTGATCAAGGCGTAATCCGCGACGTCGCGCCATACTGGAAGAGTCATCCTCTCCAGGCACGGCACATGGCTTTCATCGCAGAGATTGTCACTCAGCTTCGCCGGCTCGAACCGGCGCTGAACGAGGCGCTGTTGCGGCTGCAACAGGCGCAAGACAGCGAAGCGCTGCACGATTTGCGCGTCTGTCTGCGCCGCATTCGCAGCCTGCTGCGCCCGTTACGCGGCTGCCCCGGCGCAACCCGGCTCGATCGGGCCGCCGCCGAATTGGGCAGGCTCACGACGCCGCTGCGCGATCTCGAGGTGCTGATCGCCGAACTGGCGCTACATCGCCTCGATTGGCAGGCTAACGTGCGCCAGAGCGAATTTCAGGCCCGCTACCGTCAACTGCTCACCCATCCGCAGCTCATCGGCTTTCCCTCGCTTTTGCACGCCTGGCCGCGCCGCTTTCGCCGCAGCGCGCAACGCGCTGCCAAACACCGTGTGAACCGACGCCTGCAGCGCCAACAACGGCAATTGTGCCGGGCATTGGCCGATACCGGCTACGATCGCCACCGCCTGCGGCTGCTGATAAAACGCCTGCGTTACGCGGCTGAAGCCTATCCGCAGCGCCTTCCTCTCTCCCCCGCCGCGATGGCGAGCCTGAAAGCGGCGCAGAACGCCCTCGGTGATTGGCACGACCGGGAGGTTTGGTGCCTGCAAGCCGAACATCAGGCGGATCTCTGGCCCTTGTTGCCCCGGTGGCAAGCTGAGCAACGCCAGGCGCTGGTCAGCGCGGACGCCTTGCTCGCCGCCTTATCACCGGCACTGGCGGCGAAAACCGGCGGCGCATCACGATCCTGAAAAAAGGCCGCAGCAGGGCACGCCCGGCCCCGAAAAAGCCCGATGAGGCGCAGATAATGCGCTATGTTTTGTAAGGGTAATCACCACTCATCATAGGAAACCATATGAAGAAACAACGTTTGAGCGTTGCCATGGCGGTTCTGGCGGCGGGCCTGTTGCTGGCGGGCTGCTCGTCCAAAGTCACCCAAACGAATCAATATTCGGGGTTCCTACCGGACTACAGCAAGCTGCAGGAAACCAGCTCGCCAAGCGGCCATAAAACGCTGCGTTGGATCGATCCCACCTTTAAAGAGTCGAATTATCGCGGCGTGTATGTCGCTCCCGTGGTTTATTACCCGGCGGCTAAACCCACCGCCCGCGTCAGCCAACAAACGCTGGACAAAATTAGAAACTATACCGACCAAAGCGTGAGAAAAGCGGTGGCCGAGCGCACTACCGTTTTGAATAACCCGACAGGTTCCCGCGTGCTGTTGGCCAAAGTCGCGATTACCGCCGTGTCTGCCGAAGATGAGGATATGAAATTCTATGAAGTGGTGCCGGTAGCGGCCGTGGTGGCCAGCACCATGGCCGCCACTGGCCACCGGACGCAAAACACCACGCTGTTCCTGGAAGCGCAGTTGATCGATCAGGATAGCGGTAAAACGGTGCTGGAAGTGGTGCGCAAGAGTTACGGCAAAACCGTCAACAACGACAGCGCGCCAGTCACGGAACAAGAAGTCAAAGCGGCGATCGATGACATGGTCAACGATATCGTCACGTTCCCGAAACAGGGCTGACCGCCGCCTGAAAAACACAGGGGGAGCCGAAGCTCCCCCTGAATGGACCCGCAGGCGCGGCTTAGATGCCGTCGCCGTACTCGAAGCCGTGGTTGGTGCCGTTGAAGTATTGGTCCATATCCATCGACGGCGTATCGCTCTCCGGCCGCCCGACGATGCGCGCCGGCACGCCGGCGGCGGTGGTGTGCGGCGGTATCGCCTGCAAGACCACCGAGCCCGCACCGATCTTCGCGCCCTTGCCCACTTCGATATTGCCGAGAATTTTGGCGCCTGCGCCAATCATCACCCCTTCACGGATTTTCGGGTGACGGTCGCCGCTGGTTTTACCGGTACCGCCCAGGGTGACCGATTGCAGGATAGAGACGTTGTTCTCCACCACCGCCGTTTCACCGATCACGATGCCGGTGGCGTGGTCGAGCATGATGCCGCAACCGATGGTCGCCGCCGGGTGGATGTCTACGCCGAAGGCGACGGAAATTTGATTTTGCAGGTAGATAGCCAGCGCCTGCCGCCCTTGCTGCCACAGCCAGTGGCCGATGCGGTAAGCCTGCAGCGCGTGGAACCCTTTCAGGTAAAGCAGCGGCGTGGAGTATTTATCGACCGCCGGGTCGCGCAGGCGCACCGCGAGGATATCGCGCGCCGCCGAAACGATCATCTGGTTGTCAGACTTGTAGGCCTCTTCCACCACCTCACGCACCGCGATGGCGGGCATGATCGGCGTGGCCAGCTTGTTGGCCAGCATATAGCTGAGCGCGCTGCCCAGGTTCTCGTGCTTGAGCAACGTCGCATGGAAAAAGCTGGCCAGCATCGGTTCACAATCAGCCAGTGCTCGCGCTTCTGATTTAATGCTGTTCCAGACCTGTTCCAACTCTTCTGACGACATCACATACCCCTTTACCTTGCCAAACGGGCCGCTTCACACGGTAGCGCGAAGCGGCCCAGGTCATTTGCGGGGTCAGCATTCCGCTGCCCCGACATATCGTTTTATGTCACGCGCTGGGTTTTTCGTCCTTTCGGGCTCGCCCCAGCAGGCTCAGCGCCGCTTCGCGGGCGTCCTTGTGGCAGTAAAGCACCTGATAAATCTGTTCGGTGATCGGCATTTCCACACCGTGCCGCTGCGCCAACGCCAACACCTCTTTGGTATTGCGATAGCCCTCGACCACCTGACCGATACTGTCCTGCGCTTCCTGCACGCCTTTACCCTGCCCCAGCATAATGCCGAAGCGACGGTTGCGCGACTGGTTGTCCGTGCAGGTTAGCACCAGATCCCCCAGCCCCGCCATGCCCATGAACGTCGAGGGATCGGCGCCCAGCGCAGAACCCAGACGGCTCATTTCCGCCAGCCCGCGCGTAATCAACGCGGTACGGGCATTGGCGCCGAAACCGATGCCGTCGGACATGCCGGCGCCGATGGCGATCACGTTCTTCACTGCGCCGCCAAGCTGCACACCGATGAAGTCGGGATTGCTGTAGACGCGGAAACTCTTGCCGCAGTGCAGCAGCTGTTGCAGATCGTCGGCGAACTGCGCATCGGTCGCCGCCAGCGCGATCGCCGTCGGCAGGCCGGCGGCCAGCTCTTTGGCGAACGTCGGCCCGGAGAGCACCGCCAGCGGGATCGCCTCGCCCAACGCCTCACGCGCCACGTCCTGCAGCAAGCGGCCGGTTTCCGCTTCCAACCCTTTGGTGGCCCACACGATGCGGGCATCCGGGCGCAGATGCGGCTTCAGCTGGCGCAGCACGTCGCCGAACACGTGGCTCGGCACCACCACCAGCACGTCGCGGCTGGCGGCCAGCGCACGCGCCAAATCGGCTTCGAGCAGCAGGGTATCGGGGAAGGGAACGTCAGGCAGAAACGCCTGATTGCAGCGATCGTGCTGCAACGTTTGAATTTGCGCGGGGTTATGTCCCCACAACACCACGGGATGGCCGTTACGCGCCAGCGTAATGGCCAATGCGGTGCCGTACGAGCCGGCACCGATAACAGTCATTGAAGCATTGACGGTGTTCATCAGGCATCCTGATGTGGTGCGGCACCTTCGCCTTCCGCCTGCTGCTGCAGATAGTTCATGAACAGCGCGTCAAAGTTGACCGGTGCCAGGTTCAGCTGCGGGAAGGTGCCGCGGGAAACCAGGCTGGTGATGCACTCGCGCGCATACGGGAACAGGATGTTCGGGCAGTATGCACCCAGGCAATGCGCCAGCTGCGTGCCTTCGATGCCTGCTACCGAGAAGATGCCAGCCTGCTGCACTTCGCACAGGAACGCAGTCTCTTCGCCCAGGGTCGCCGTCACGGTTACGCGCAGTACCACTTCATACACTTCGTCAGCCAGCTGGCTGGACGCGGTATCCAGATCAAGTTTAACTTCCGGCTGCCATTCCTGCTGGAAAACCTGCGGCGCGTTCGGCGCTTCGAAGGAGATATCCTTGGTATAGATACGTTGGATCTGGAAAGCCATTTCGGTGCTGTTTTGTTCTGACATGTGAGTAATACCCTTGGTTAAACGTCCTTATTGACACTCGGTGAACCGGCAAGCTGCTTAAAGCAGCGGATCCAGGCCGCCGCGAGCATCGAGTTCATATAAATCATCGCAGCCGCCGATATGCCGGCCGTCGATGAAAATCTGCGGCACGGTGGTGCGCCCGCTGCGCTCGATCATCACTTCGCGCTTGGCGTTATCGCCGTCGATGGCGATCTCGTTAAACGCCGCGCCCTTGCTGTTCAACAGCGCCTTGGCGCGATGGCAGAACGGGCAGGTCGCTTTGGTGTAGATATCAATGTTAGCCATGGATTGCCACCTCAAATAGGTTAAACGGTTACTTACCGCGCACCAGCGGCAGGTTTTCTCCGCTCCAGCCGGCAATGCCGTCTTTCAGCATAGTCACCTTTTCAAAACCGGCCTTGCTCAGGTTCTCCGCCGGCTCGCGGGAGGCGGTGCCGTTGGCGCACACGACGATGATCGGCTGCGCTTTGTGTTTTTCCAGCTCGCCCAGGCTGCCGTTTTTGATTTCGCTGGCGGTCAGGTTGATGGCGTTGGCCAGGTGACCACGGCGGAAATCGTCGCGGCTGCGGGTGTCGACCACCACGGCTTCTTCTTTGTTGATCAGGCGAATGGCTTCACCGCGGGCGATCTCTTTGACCTTGGAGAAACGGCTTTTGAAGGTCATGACGATCACGGCGACCAGCAGAGCGATCCAAGCCAGGCTCAGAATAGGGTGTCTGCTTACGAATGGCATAATTTCTTGCAGCATGGGGTGTAACAACTCCCGTCAGTTAAGGGATAAATAAGTCAAGGTTCCAGAGTATACCTGCCGAGTGCGGCAAATACAGCCAATAAGCAAGCGCGATTGTAGAAACTGCGGGCTGCGCTGAGAAATTCCCGAGGTCAGAGCATAAAAGCCCGCGCGATTCGCCGCAACCTTGATCTCTTGGGGCTATTTATCGCCGGCGGCGGTGTAAAATCAGCCGGTTTTTCGAGGGCGAATAGCCATGCTTGCGGGGGCGCATGGCTATTCGCAGCTTAAAAAGTTCATAAGAGGTCAATGCAATGTCGAACAACAAAAAACCGATGGTCCTGGTGATCCTGGACGGTTACGGCCACCGTGAAGAGCGACAGGACAACGCGATCCTGAACGCCGGCACCCCGGTGATGGATCGTCTGTGGCGGGAGCAGCCGCATACGCTGATCGCCGCCTCCGGGCTGGATGTCGGCCTGCCCGATGGGCAAATGGGCAACTCCGAAGTCGGCCACGTCAATCTGGGCGCCGGGCGCATCGTGTACCAGGATCTGACCCGGCTGGACAAAGCGATCGCCGACGGCGACTTCTTCACCAACCCGGTGCTGACCGCCGCCGTCGATAAGGCCATAGCGGCCGGCAAGGCGGTGCATATCATGGGTCTGCTGTCGCCGGGCGGCGTGCACAGCCATGACGAGCACATCCTGGCCATGATCAAGCTGGCCGCCCAACGCGGCGCCAAAGCCATTTATCTGCATGCCTTCCTTGATGGGCGCGACACGCCGCCGCGCAGCGCCGAAGCCCTGCTGCAACGCTGCCGCGACGCCTTCGCCGCATTGGGCGTCGGGCGCATCGCCTCGCTGATCGGCCGCTACTACGCGATGGACCGCGACAACCGCTGGGATCGCGTGCAGCTGGCCTATGACCTGCTGACCGCAGCCAAAGGCGATTCCGTGGCCGAGGATGCGATCGCCGGCCTGCAGGCTGCTTATCAGCGCGGTGAAAACGACGAGTTCGTCAGACCGACCGTGATCCGCGCCGCCGGTGAGGCCGATGCCGCAATGCAGGACGGCGACGCGTTGATCTTCATGAACTTCCGCGCCGATCGCGCGCGCCAGATCACCCGCGCTTTCGTGAACGCCGACTTCGACGGTTTCCCGCGCGCCAAGCAGGTGCAGTTCGGCGATTTCGTGATGCTGACCGAATACGCCGCCGACATCGCGACCGCCTGCGCCTATCCGCCGGCGCCGCTGGCCAACACCTTCGGCGAATGGTTGATGAAGCACGACAAAACCCAGTTGCGCATCTCGGAAACCGAAAAATACGCCCACGTCACCTTCTTCTATAACGGCGGCGTGGAAGCGCCGTTCAAGGGCGAAGACCGCGTGCTGGTCAACTCGCCACAGGTCGCCACCTATGATCTGCAGCCGGAGATGAGCGCCGCCGAGCTGACCGACAAGCTGCTGAGCGCCATCCGCAGCGGCAAATACGACGCCATCATCTGCAACTACCCGAACGGTGACATGGTGGGGCATACCGGCGTGTATGAAGCGGCGGTCAAAGCGGTGGAAACGCTGGACGCCTGCATCGCTCAGGTGGTTGACGCGGTGCGCGACGTCGACGGCCAACTGCTGATCACCGCCGATCACGGCAACGCCGAGCAGATGCGCGATCCGGCCACCGGCCAGGCGCACACCGCCCACACCAGCCTGCCGGTGCCGCTGATTTACGTCGGCAAACCGGCGCGCGCGGTCGAAGGCGGCAAGCTTTCGGACATCGCGCCAACCCTGTTAACGCTGATGGGAATGGAAATCCCGCAAGAGATGACTGGTAAGCCGCTGTTCATCGTGGAATAATCCTTCTCCATGAGGGAGAAGGCGTTTTTTGCACTATCAAGGGTAACCCGAAGCGCAAACGCAGGCAGCCGGCCGCTGCCTGAACGCACCGCGCCAAGGACGTTCACCGCCATGTGCGCCAGCGTATTTTGCGCTGGCGTCTTGCTGTTGCCGCTCGCCGGCCAGGCGGCGGAAGACAATAAATCCCAGCTGAAAGACATCCAGCAGAGCATCGCCGAGAAAGAAAAGGCGGTGAAGCAGCAGCAACAGCAGCGCAGCTCGCTGCAGGATCAGCTGCGGCAGCAGGAAAAAACCATCGCCCAGGCCAGCCGCCAGTTGCGCGACACCCAGGGCACGCTCACCCAGTTGGGCAAGGACATTTCCGGCCTGAACGCCTCGATAGCCAAACTGCAAAAACAGCAATCGACCCAGCAAAACCTCCTCGCCAAACAGCTCGACGCCGCCTTCCGGCAAGGGCAGCACAGCGCCGTGCAGCTGATCCTCAGCGGTGAAGAAAGCCAGCGCAGCGAACGTATTCTGGCCTATTTCGGTTATCTGAACGAAGCGCGCCAGAAAACCATCGAAGAGCTGAAACAGACCCGCGCCGAGCTGGCGAAGCAAAAAACCACGCTGGTGGCCAAACAGGGCCAGCAAAAATCCTTACTGAGCGAACAACAGACGCAGCAGCAGAAGCTGGAGCAGGCGCGCGGCGCCCGCAAGAAAACGCTGACCGCGCTGGAAGCCTCGCTGGAAAAAGACCAACAACGCCTGGTGGAACTGCGCCAAAACGAAGCCCGCATGCGCGACAAGATCGCCCGAGCGGAGCGCGAAGCCCGTGCGCGCGCCGAACGCGAAGCGCGTGAAGCGGCCAAGGTGCGCGAACAGGTGCGCATCAAGGAACAGCAGGCGAAGAAAACCGGCACCACCTACAAACCTAGCGAAGCCGATCGCTCGCTGATGGCGCGAACCGGCGGCCTCGGTCGTCCGGCCGGCCAGCTGATGTGGCCGGTGCGCGGCCGCACGCTGCACGGCTTTGGCGAGCAGCAGCAGGGCGAGCTACGCTGGAAAGGCATGGTGATCGAAGCCCGCGAAGGCAGCGAAGTGAAAGCCGTCGCCGATGGCCGCGTGCTGCTGGCCGACTGGCTGCAAGGCTATGGCCTGATGGTGGTGGTCGAACACGGTAAAGGCGACATGAGCGTGTACGGCTACAACCAAAGCGCGTTGGTCAACGTCGGGGCGCAGGTGCGCGCCGGCCAGCCGATCGCTCTGGTCGGCACCAGCGGCGGCCAGGGAACGCCGTCGCTCTATTTCGAAATCCGTCGTCAGGGACAGGCGGTTAACCCACTGCCGTGGTTGGGAAGATAGATTTGCGTTATGTCAAAACCCGTACAGCTTTGTTAATCGGCTGTCTGCTGCAGGTTTACGCTGCGCAGGCAGGAAAACTCTCCATCGTCATCGATGACGTGGGCTACCGCCCTCACGAAGAAAACGCGGTGCTGCAAATGCCGACGGCGATCTCGGTCGCAGTCTTGCCCAACGCGCCGCATGCCCGCCTGATGGCCACCCGCGCCCACAGCCAGGGCCGCGAAGTCTTGATCCACATGCCGATGGCGCCGCTCAGCAAGCAGCCGCTGGAACGCGATACCCTGCAGCCTTCCATGAGCAGCGACGAGATCCAGCGCATCATCCGCAACGCGGTGAACAACGTGCCCTACGCGGTCGGCATGAACAACCACATGGGCAGCGCCATGACCTCCAGCCTGCCGGGCATGCAGAACGTGATGCAGGCGCTCGAAAGCTATCGTCTGTATTTCCTCGACAGCATGACCATCGGCAGCAGCCAGGCGACCCGCGCCGCGGCCGGCACCGGCGTGAAAGTGATCAAACGCAGGGTGTTCCTCGACGATACCGCGAACGAAGCCGATATCCGCCGCCAGTTCAACCGCGCGGTCGAATTGGCGCGGCGCAACGGTTCCGCCATCGCCATCGGCCACCCGCGCCCGGCGACGGTGAAAGTGCTGCAGCAGATGCTGCCGTCGCTGCCCGCCGATATCGTGCTGGTCAAACCGAGCGCGCTGCTGAACGAACCGCAGGGCAACGGCGGTGGCAGCTACGTTCCGCCGCCGGTCAAACCGCAAAAACCGCAGCCGAAGAACCCGTTCAGCGGCGGCATCAAGCAGTGCAAGGTCAAACCGCCGAAGGAAAAAGCCAACGCCGGCACCGCGCTGGGCGTTATCGCCGACAGCATTGCCACCTCGCCGCCGGTGACCTTCATCAAGCGTCATTGGCAGCACTGGACGCAAACCAAACCGCAAGCATAAAAAAAGGGCCGGAATTCCGGCCCTTTTCACGCCTGCCGAGATCAATCCCAGCTCAGCACCACTTTGCCCGACTTGCCGGAGCGCATGGCGTCGAAGCCCTGCTGGAACTCGTCGATCGAGAAACGGTGGGTGATGATCGGGGTCAAATCCAGACCGGACTGGATCAGCGCCGCCATCTTGTACCAGGTCTCAAACATTTCGCGGCCGTAAATCCCTTTGATAAACAGCCCCTTGAAAATCACCTGGTTCCAGTCGATCGACATATCCGAAGGCGGAATGCCCAGCATGGCGATGCGCCCGCCGTGGTTCATCGCATTGAGCAGCGTGCGGAACGCCGGCGGCGCGCCGGACATTTCCAGGCCGACGTCGAACCCTTCGGTCATGCCCAGTTCGGCCATCACGTCGCTGAGGTTTTCCTTGCTGACGTTCACCGCACGGGTCACGCCCATTTTGCGCGCCAGTTCCAGGCGGTATTCGTTAACGTCGGTGATCACCACATGGCGGGCGCCGACGTGTTTGCACACCGCCGCCGCCATAATGCCGATCGGGCCGGCGCCGGACACCAGCACGTCTTCCCCGACCAGATCGAACGACAGCGCGGTATGCACCGCGTTACCGAACGGATCGAAGATCGAAGCCAGTTCATCGGAGATGTTATCCGGGATCTTGAAGGCGTTGAACGCCGGGATCACCAGGTATTCCGCGAAGCTGCCCGGGCGGTTCACGCCCACGCCGACGGTGTTGCGGCACAGGTGCGTGCGGCCGCCGCGGCAGTTGCGGCAGTGGCCGCAGGTGATGTGGCCTTCGCCGGACACGCGATCGCCGATGTTGAAGCCTTTGACTTCCTGACCGATCGCCACCACTTCGCCCACGTATTCATGGCCGACCACCATCGGAACCGGAATGGTTTTTTGCGACCACTCGTCCCAGTTGTAGATATGCACATCAGTGCCGCAGATCGCGGTTTTGCGGATTTTGATCATGATGTCGTTGTGGCCCAGCTCCGGCTGAGGCACGTCGGTCATCCAAATCCCTTCTTCCGCTTTCAGTTTTGACAGTGCTTTCATGGTTTTACCTTATGCAATAACGCCAAGATCCTTACCGATACGTGTAAACGCCGCCACTGCGCGTTCGATTTGCTCCGGGGTGTGGTCGGCGGACATCTGGGTGCGGATGCGCGCCTGGCCTTTCGGCACCACCGGATAGAAGAAACCGGTCACATAGATGCCTTCCTTGAGCAACGCATTGGCGAATTCCTGCGCCAACTTCGCCTCACCCAGCATCACCGGGATGATGGCGTGATCGGCGCCGGCCAACGTGAAGCCGGCGGCGGTCATTTTTTCGCGGAACAGACGCGCATTGGCCCACAGGCGATCGCGCAGGGCATCGCCCTCTTCCAGCAGTTCCAGCACTTTGATCGACGCGGCGACGATCGCCGGCGCCAGCGAGTTGGAGAACAGGTACGGGCGCGAACGCTGGCGCAGCCACTCCACCACTTCTTTCTTGGCGGCGGTGTAGCCGCCGGACGCGCCGCCCAGCGCTTTGCCTAACGTACCGGTGATGATATCGACGCGGCCCATCACTTCGCAGTATTCATGGGTGCCGCGCCCGTTGGCGCCGACAAAGCCCACCGCGTGAGAGTCATCCACCATCACCAACGCCTGGTATTCGTCCGCCAGATCGCAAACCCCTTTCAGGTTGGCGATCACGCCGTCCATCGAGAAGACGCCGTCGGTGGCGATCAGGATGTGACGCGCGCCGTCGGCTTTGGCCTGCTTGAGCTGCGCGGCCAGCTCGGTCATGTCGTTATTGGCATAGCGATAACGCTTGGCCTTGCACAGGCGCACGCCGTCGATGATCGACGCGTGGTTCAGCGCATCGGAGATAATGGCGTCTTCCGGGCCGAGCAGGGTTTCGAACAGCCCGCCGTTGGCGTCGAAGCAAGAGGAGTACAGGATCGCGTCTTCCATGCCCAAAAAGGCCGCCAGTTTCTGTTCCAGCTGCTTGTGGCTGTCCTGGGTGCCGCAGATGAAGCGCACCGACGCCATGCCGAAACCGTAGCTGTCCATGCCCGACTTGGCGGCGGCGATCAGCGCCGGGTGGTTGGCCAGGCCCAGGTAGTTATTGGCGCAGAAGTTGATCACATGGCTGCCGTCGGCGACGGCGATATCCGCCTGTTGCGCGGAGGTGATGATGCGTTCTTCCTTGAACAGCCCTTCACTGCGCGTGGCGGCAAGCTGTTGTTCCAACTGCTGATAAAAAGACGCTGACATTCGGTTATCTCCAGGATTGGGCTATTTGCGGCATATTTTACTGATTTGTAACCAAACTGACGAGAATGCGCGGGAGAGAATATTAAAATTGCAGCAGATATCACGGCAAACGGCGGACTTCAATGGCAATGCGGGATATTCGGAGCCCTTCCGCTGTTTGCCGCGGCATGAAATGCTATTATAACCGCCATTGAGCGTGGGGCATTGTGCCCCGCCAGGCAGCTTAGCAGGGGTAACCCAATGATTATCGTCACAGGCGGCGCCGGCATGATCGGCAGCAACATCATTAAGGCACTGAACGACAAGGGATATCGCGATATCCTGGTGGTGGATAACCTGAAAGACGGCACCAAGTTCGTCAACCTGGTCGATCTGGATATCGCCGACTATATCGATAAAGAAGACTTTATCGCCAGCATCGTGGCCGGCGACGATCTGGGCGAGATCGAAGCGGTGTTCCACGAAGGCGCCTGCTCCGCGACCACCGAGTGGGACGGCAAGTACATGATGGACAATAACTATCAGTACTCCAAAGACCTGCTGCACTACTGCCTGGATCGCGAAATCCCGTTCTTGTATGCCTCCTCCGCCGCCACTTACGGCGGCCGCGAAGAGTTCATCGAAGAGCGTGAGTATGAAGCGCCGCTCAACGTTTACGGCTACTCCAAATTCCTGTTCGATCAGTACGTGCGCGAGATCCTGCCGGAAGCGGACTCGCAGATCTGCGGCTTCCGCTACTTCAACGTTTATGGCCCGCGCGAAGGCCACAAAGGCAGCATGGCCAGCGTCGCCTTCCACCTGAATACCCAGATCAACCGCGGCGAAAACCCGAAACTGTTCGCCGGCAGCGAAAACTTCAAGCGTGACTTCATCTACGTCGGCGACGTGGCGGCGGTTAACCTGTGGTTCTGGGAAACCGGCAAATCCGGCATCTTCAACTGCGGCACCGGCCGAGCGGAAACCTTCCAGGCGGTAGCCGACGCGGTGGTGGACTTCCACCAGAAAGGCGCTGTGGAATACATCGAGTTCCCGGAGAAGCTGAAAGGCCGCTATCAGGCGTACACCCAGGCCGATCTGACCAAGCTGCGCGCCGCCGGCTACAACGCACCGTTCAAAACGGTCGCCGAAGGCGTGAAAGAGTACATGGCCTGGTTGAACCGCACCGCATAAGCTGAAGGAATTAACGCTGGGTATGAAAATACTGGTTATCGGCCCTTCTTGGGTTGGCGACATGATGATGTCGCAAAGTCTCTATCGCACCCTGAAGGCCGAATACCCGTCGGCGGAGATCGATGTGATGGCGCCGGCCTGGTGTCGCCCGTTGCTGGCGCGCATGCCGGAAGTCAATCAGGCGCTGGCGATGCCGCTGGGCCACGGCGCGCTGGGGCTCGGCGAGCGCCGCCGCCTGGGACGCGCTCTGCGCGCCAACCGTTACGATCGCGCTTACGTTCTGCCCAACTCGTTCAAATCCGCGCTGGTGCCTTTCTTCGCCGATATCCCGCAGCGCACCGGCTGGCGGGGCGAAATGCGCTACGGCCTGCTGAACGACGTCCGCGTGCTCGACAAGGCCGCTTTCCCGCTGATGGTGCAGCGCTATGTGGCGCTGACCTATGACAAAGGCCGCGTTCAGCGCGCCGACGATCTGCCGCAGCCGCTGCTGTGGCCGCAGCTGCGGGTGAGCGACGAAGAGATCGCCGACACCACCGCGGCCTTCAACCTGACCGACAGCCGCCCGATCGTCGGCTTCTGCCCAGGCGCGGAGTTCGGCCCCGCCAAGCGCTGGCCGCACTATCACTACGCGGCGCTGGCTCAGCGGCTGATCGAGAGCGGCTATCAAATCGCGCTGTTCGGTTCGGCGAAAGACCATGAGGCCGGCGAACAGATCCGCGCCGCATTGCAGGAAGACGCGCGCGATTTCTGCCTTAATCTGGCCGGGAAAACCCAGCTGGAGCAAGCAGTTATCCTGATCGCAGCCTGCCGGGCGGTGGTCAGCAACGACTCCGGTTTAATGCACGTTGCCGCAGCGTTGAACAAACCGCTGATAGCCTTGTACGGCCCAAGCAGCCCCGACTTCACACCGCCGCTTTCCGACAAGGCGCGGGTCATTCGCCTGATCAGCGGCTACCACAAGGTGCGTAAGGGCGATGCCGAGCAGGGATACCACCAAAGTTTGATCGATATTCAGCCGCAGCAAGTGTTGGATGCGCTGACGCCGTTACTTGTCGCCAGCGAGGAATAGTCATGCAGGTGTTAATTGTAAAAACCTCCTCGATGGGGGACGTGCTGCATACGCTGCCCGCCCTGACCGACGCGCTGCAGGCCATTCCCGATATCCGCTTCGACTGGGTGGTGGAAGAAGGCTTCAGCCAAATCCCCACCTGGCACCCGGCGGTAGATCGCGTGATCCCGGTGGCCATTCGCCGCTGGCGAAAAAACTGGTTCGGCAACGATACTCGGCAACAGCGCTGCGACTTCAAGCGCGCGCTGCAAGAACGCCGTTACGACGTGGTGATCGACGCGCAGGGCCTGATCAAAAGCGCCGCGCTGATCACGCGCATCGCTAAAGGCAACAAACATGGCCCGGACTGCAAGAGCGCGCGCGAGCCGTTCGCCAGCTGGTTCTACAATGTGCGCCATGAGGTAGACAAACAGCAGCACGCGGTGGAACGCACGCGCGAACTGTTCGCCAAAAGCCTCGGCTACGATAAACCGGGCAGCTACGGCGATTACGCCATCGCCGCACGCTTTCTCAGCCGCCCGCCGGCCGATGCCGGGCAGTATTTGGTGTTTCTGCACGCGACGACCCGTGACGATAAGCATTGGCCGGAGCAAAACTGGCGTGAGCTGATCGCGCTGGCGGCGGACAGCGGGCTGAAGATAAAACTGCCGTGGGGCGCAGAGCATGAACATCAGCGCGCGCTGCGCTTGGCGGAAGGTTTTCCACATGTCGAGGTGCTGCCGAAACTCAGCCTGCAGCAGGTGGCCGAGGTGCTGGCCGGCGCCAGGGGTGTGATCTCGGTCGACACCGGGCTCAGCCATTTGGCCGCCGCGCTCGACAAACCGAACATCACGCTGTTCGGGCCGACCGATCCCGGCCTGATCGGCGGTTACGGGCAAAATCAGCACTCGCTGATTTCGCCGGAAAAAAGCATGGCGACAATCGACGCCGATACGGCATGGCAGGCGCTGCAAAAGGTTATAGCATGAAAAAACTGCACATTATCAACCTGGGTAAAATGGGCGGCGTCGAGCGCCTGTTCCTGCAGTACATCAACGATACCACCGACGGCAGCAACCAGGTCCTGTGCATCAGCGGCGACATTGGCGAAGAGATCCGCCGCCAGTTGCCGGCGCATCAGCCCGTCACCTTCGCCAACCGCCTGATCAATGCGTTGCCGTTGCGTTGCCCGCAGTTCCTGCGCAAATTTTTGCTGAAATGGAAAATTGAACGGGCGAACGCCGACGTGGTGATCGTCTGGGACCTGGTGCCGGGGCTGGCGGCCAAACCCAAGCGTGGCAAGCTGGTTTACTACGATCACGGCTGCTCCTGGCGTTACCCCAAGAATAAAAAGACGCTGCGTTTCTTCGCCATGCTGGACGGCGTGATTTCCGCCTCACACGCATCGAAGCGGGTGATGGAGCTGCGCTTTAATCTGCCTTGCCCAAATCACGTGGTGATCAACCGCATCAAGACGCCGGCGGGGATCGACGCTGCGCCGAAAACGCTGTCGCAGCCGGTCAGGATCGGCACTGCCTCACGCCTGGTCAGCCTGAAAGGCATCAGCGTTTCATTATTGATGATGCAGGAACTGCTGCGGCGCGGGCATGACGTCACGCTGGAAGTGGCCGGCAAAGGGCCGGATCGCGCGGCGTTCGAGGCGCTGGCGGCACGGCTGCAGCTCGGCGATCGCGTCACCTTCAGCGGTTATCAGGATGACGTCGCCGGCTTCTTCAATCGCACGCACATCTACATGAGCACGCCGATCACCGAGCCGTTCGGCTTGTCCTGCATGGAATCGCTCTATTTCGGCGTGCCGGTCATCTTCCCGCGGGTCGACGGCCAGCCGGAAGCGGTCAGGGACGGGGTCTGCGGCCTTGGCCTGACACCGTCGGTCACCATCGAACAACACCGGCAGCTCACCGATATCGAGGTCGACTTCCCGCATGAGGTCTACGATCCGCAGACCGACAGCCTGGTGGCGCCCAAGCTGCTGTCGCATATCGACTGTGCGGATGCCATTGAGAAATTGCTGGAGCGAGAAACCTACCAGACTCTGAGCCGAAATGCGCAGCGCTATCCTGCGGAGCATTTCAACTATGCTCAGTTCAAAGTTGAGTTCGACGACACGCTGCGCTCCTTCATCGCTTAATTAAAACGTGAGCCGGAAAACACGCCCAATGTTAAAACACAGAACACCGCACCCTGCCTTCAGCTATCTGATCTATCTGGGGTGCGCCATCGCTTTTTGCACCATTCCTTTCGGTTCCGCGACCGGACGCAATCTGTTTTATGTTTCCAGCTACATCGCCTTTATCGCCGTTTGCCTGTATCCGCGCTATTACCTCAGCAACGTTAAAAATCTGCTGTTGCCGGCGCTGATGTTCAGCGTCGGCATGGGGACCATCCTCTGGATGCACCACTTCAAACAGCCGGGTGAATACATCAACATTTACCGCTCTTATATGTCGACCGGTAAACTCCAACTGGCAACCGCCTTCATCCTGCTGATTGCGCTTAATGAGCGGTTGTGCGTGCAGCGCCTGCTCGTTGTCGTGGCCCTCATTACCGGTCTGGCGGTCAACGGTTATTCACTCTATCAGGGGCTGCGGCTGGATATTCCGCGCGTGGAGCTCAACTTCGATCGCGCCACGGTCGTTGCCTACCTGATGACCGCCATCGATCTGGTGATGATGCAAGCCATCCTGATGCTGCGCACCCGCTACCGTCTGGTGTTGTACATTGCGGCGTTCCTGCTGTCCTTCTCTGCGCTGGTGCTCACCGGCACGCGCGCGGCCATGTTGGTTTACCCGGTGGCGGTTTGTCTGTCGCTGCTGGCGACCAAGCATCTGGTATCCAGAAAACACAAGTTTTTGCTGGTCTCCTCGGTGCCATTATTGCTGCTCATCTGCGGATTCGTCTTTAAAGCGCAGATTGAACAACGCATTGCCGACTTCAAAACCAACATGCAACTGATCGATAAACCTGAGATAGATAACTCGATCATTTCCCGGCTGTCGATGCAAACGCTGGCATGGCGTACCGGTTCACAAGCCCCTTGGGGCCAATCCGCCGAACAACGCGGTGAAGAGATCCGCGCCATCGTCGCGCAGCAGCCACATCTGTACGGCGTCATGCCCTACATCAACGTCCACCTGCACAACGAACTGCTGGAAACCTACTCGCTCAAGGGCGTCTGGGGGACGTTGCTGTTGCTGGCGCTGTATATCGGCCTGTTCTGCTCTTCATTCCGGCCGCAGCGCAACGCGCTGTTGCTGAGCGTCAGCGCCAGCCTGTTCGTTTACGGTCTTAGCGACGTCATCTTCTTCAGCACGGAAGGCACCGTCATGTTCTGTCTGGCGCTGATCGCCGCCGTGCTCTCCGTGGCGAAACAGCCTTCCGCGCAGGAGCAAACCGCGTGAAGACACAGCCACCGCTGCTCAGCGTTATCGTGCCGTTTTACAATAACGAAGCGTTCGTCATCGCTGCGCTGGATTCGTTATTTGTACAGATTAGCGACGATATCGAAGTGGTGATCATCGACGATGGCTCTACCGATGCGTCAGGGGCGCTGGTCAGCCACTATCTGGCGCAGCGGCGGCACCCGCGCGCGATCCTTACTTCGCAGGCCAACGGCGGCATTGCGCACGCCCGCAACGTCGGCCTACAGCAGGCCACCGGGCGCTATATCACCTTTCTCGACGGAGACGATCTGCTGAGCGATGACTATCTGGCGATCCTGCGCCCCCTGCTGATCGCCGGTGAATATGACCTGATCGATTTTAATTATCAGAAGTTCACCGGGCATCCGCCGACAGCGGATAAACGCGCAATGCAGCCCGTAGCCTACGACTTTTCACAGTTGGGGCTCGGCTGCCTGCAACCGCTGTTTGCACGTTCGATGTGGCATCTCTGGAGCCGGGTATATAAACGCACGCTGCTGGAAGGGGAGGCGTTCGAAGACGGCAGGCGCTACGAAGACGTGATTTTCACGCCTTTTCAGTATTTCAAAACTCGCCACATCGCCCATCTTGACTGCGAACTCTACTTCTATCGGGACAACAGCCAGGGCATCACCCGCAATATCAAACCCAAAGATATTGAAGATCTGCTGTTCGCCATGGAGAAGATGCTGCGTTTTGTGGCGCAGCATCCCGGGGATGAGCCGCTGCGCCGGTTAGCCGCCCTGATGCTGGCCAACTGCTTTTCCGAGGTGAAAAGCATGTCGAAGGCGGTATACGGCTATTACCATTACGCACCGGCAACGCTGCATATCCTGCGCCGCGCCGCCGCTGTCTGCCGCAACAGCGACGTGCCGGGCAAAAAAGTCCGCCAGATGCGCTATGCGCGAGTAGATACCTTTCTTTCGAAGCTGCGCGGGCGCAGGCCGCACTAATCGCATCGGCCGGGCGGCCGATGCGTCGTCTCGCCTTTAGCGCGCTAAAGGCACGTGCGCGACCAGCTCGTCATAAATCCGCTGCGGCTGGATAACCCCCATCGGGCTTTCCGCCTCCAGCGGCATTGTATAACCGGTACGAGACACCTGAATGATGCGATGCAGTTCAGGATCCTGAATCGGCCCGGTGGAGCGTGAGTCGGCGGTCACGAACAGGCTGATGGTTTTCACCTTCAATGCCACTGCCAGATGCAGCGGCCCGGTATCGCCGGTAACCAGAACATGGAAACTGTCGAGCAACGTCAGCAAACCTTGCAGCCCCGTTTTACCGATCTGGTTATCCACGCAGGCCTGCGTTTGCGGGCCGATCAGACTCAAAAACTGTTTGGCCTTGCCGTCGTCAAACGGTGCGCCAATCAGCACGATGCGTACATTTGGGTGCTTCGCCACCAGCTCATCGGCCAGCCGCGCATAGTGCGCAACCGGCCAGCAACGCGACTCCGTTGACGCCCCCAGCTGAAAACCGATGGTGGGATGCTCGCTGCTTTTGACGCCGCGCTGATAATCCACGGGAATTTCCATCGTCGGATCGTCGCTGCGGCAGCCCAAAATGGAAATCAGCTCCAGCTTGCGGCGCACGAAGTGGCCGTAATAATGGAAGACGTAGTTGGTTAGCCAAGGCTCCAGCCCGCAAATGCCTGAACTGTAGTTATCCCTGATAATGTACTTCGCCCCGGCCAGTACGGCGCTGATGATGTCATAAGGCAGATGGGAATGCAGGATCAGCGCCAAATCCGGCTGATGTTCGCGCAGCGATTTCAGCAACGGGCGCATCGTCTTGATCTTGCTGTCCCAATACACCACGCGATCATAATAGCGGCCGTTTTCCACCAGCTCGCGGTTTTTCTTGTGCACCACCAGCGTGATGTGCGCGTTGGGGTAACGTTCCCGCATCGCCCGCAGTGCCGGCGTGTTGAACATGAAGTCGCCCAACGCCGTGGTGGAATAGATGACGATATTGTCAAACTGCTGGGCGCCGTCGAACGTCGCCTTGTCCTGAAAACGGCCGTACTTCGCCGTATAGCGCCGCAAGAACCAGTCGGCAACCTTGATTTTCCATTTCTTCGACATGTGCGTGCTTAGTTCGCTTTAAGTTGATAATACTCGGCCAGCGTCATGCCCACCGTGCGCTGCTGCAGCCAGTCAAACAGCTGCTCCAGATCGCGGTACAGCCCTTCGATATCCTGCTCGGTTTTGAACGTCGGGCTGCCGCCCGGCATAAACTCGGAGGAGTGCAGCATAAACTCGACGTAGTCATGCCCCTGCGCCAACGACGTCTCGGCCACGCTTATCATCTTGGCCACGTTGCCGCCACTCGGCCGCAGCCAGTTGACGGACGGCGAACGCCGCTTGCCGCGCAGCCGATCATAGCCCTGCTTGAACGCATTCATCAGCGCCGAATGCTTGTACTGGATGCTCATCGGCACTTCCAGCAGCGACGAAGCGCCCGGTTTGGCGATGTTCTGCGGATCGATGAAATAGGCCTGCGACGGGAACCGGCTGTAATCTGTGCCGCCGTTGCCCTGTGGATTGCCCGGCGAAAACTGCCAGTTGACCCGCGGCGTCACCGAACAATCCACCTGATAGCCGTATTCCAGCAGCAGCGAGGCATAATATTCGTTGAACGCCCAACGGCCGGCGCGATGGCTGAGCATTTTGGTCTGGAAGGCATCTTCCAGCAGCTTGGTCATGTGATCGACCTTGGCGCGGATCTGATCGGCGGGATACTCGATCAAATAAGGCTTGTGGCGCCAGTCGTCGTCGGTGAGCGGCGTCAGCGGCGGGCTGTTCCAGGCATGCAGGTGCATGCCCACTTCACCCGTGCCGCGAGCGATCACGTCGCGCGCGAACTCGACATAAGCCGGGTCCACCGCCATTTCATAGTTGGTGAGATAAACCGGTTTGAAGGCGTATTTTTCGCACAATGCCTGAAAGCGCGGCAAGAAACGCGTGTTTTCGGTCGCGATGCGATCGTGGTTTTGCCACAGATTATCGCCTTCGGTATCAATGGTGATGAGAAACGCCGGTTTAGTCATGAATATCGAGCCTGATATCAACAGAATGCACTATGTTACGCAGGCCGTTTCGCCAGGGCAAACGACTTTGCTGCCTGGTTTGGACAACGTTGAAGCGTATTCGTCCCCGGCTCGGCGATTTTTTTACGGCCAGGCAAGAAAACCTTGCAACAGTAGCCACATGCGATCGTGTCATTTAGAATCAAAGATTGGTTTCCCAGAAAGCGACTCATGATGAACGACGCGCCAGCCCCAACTTCCGCCCCATCCGTACAGCGTATTCTGATCATAAAACTGCGCCATCACGGCGATATGCTGCTGGTCACGCCGGTCATCAGCAGCCTGCGGCAAAACTACCCGCAGGCGCAGATCGATGTGCTGCTGTATCAGGAAACGCAGGAGATGCTGGCCAGTAATCCGGAACTGTCGACGCTGTTCGCCATCGACCGTCAATGGAAAAAACAGGGCGCCCGCGCGCACCTGGGGCACGAACTGGCGCTGCTGCGTCGCCTGAAGGCGCAACGCTACGATCTGGTGGTCAACCTGGCCGATCAGTGGCGCAGCGCCATCCTCACGCGCCTGACCGGTGCGCGTATCCGTCTGGGCTTCGATTTCCCCAAACGCCGCGGCTTGCTGTGGCGCCATTGCCACACCCAGCTGGTGCCGGTCGACAATCACGCCCACCTGCATACCGTCGAACAGAATCTTTCGCTGCTGGCGCCGCTGAACCTGCCCGCGCTCAATGAACATGTGACCATGAGTTACGATCCGCAGGATTGGCAGGCTTGTGAGCAACGGTTGCAGAAGCAGGGCGTCTTCGGCAGTTATATTGTGGTGCAACCCACCTCGCGCTGGTTCTTCAAATGCTGGAGCGAAGAGAAAATGGCCGCCACCCTCACCGCCTTGCAGGCCGACGGCCACCAGCTGGTGATCACCTCCGGCCCCGACGCCAGAGAACAAGCCATGGTAGAACGCATTTTGGCGCTCTGCCCGCCACAGGGCGTGATCTCGTTGGCCGGCCAGCTGACGCTGCGCCAACTGGCCGCCCTGATCGACCACGCCAAGCTGTTTATCGGCGTGGATTCGGTGCCGATGCACATGGCCGCCGCGCTGCAAACGCCGTGCGTGGCGCTGTTCGGCCCTTCCAAGCTGACTTTCTGGCGGCCGTGGCAAGCTACCGGCGCCGTGATCTGGGCCGGCGACTTCGGCGAACTGCCCGATCCGGACGCCATCGATACCGGCACCGACGAACGGTATCTCGACCTTATTCCTACAGACGCGGTGATTGCAGCCGCGCGGAGCACGCTGGCATGAAAGCATTTCGTTTGGCGATCGTTCGCCAAAAATATCGCCCGGACGGCGGAGCCGAACGTTTCGTTTCCCGCGCCCTGGAAGCGCTGGAGCAACAGGATCTCGATCTGAACGTCATCACTCGCGAATGGCAGGGCGACGCCAATCCCAACTGGCATATCCACCTGTGTAACCCGTTAAAGCTCGGCCGCATCAGCCGCGAGCGAGGCTTCGCCGTGGCAGCCAGGGCGCTGTGGCAGAAAGAGCGCTTCGATCTGGTGCAAAGCCACGAGCGCATTCCCGGCTGCGACATCTATCGCGCCGGCGACGGCGTACACCGCCGCTGGCTGCTGCAACGCGCGCGTCTGCTGCCGGAATGGCGCCGCAAGTGGCTGTTCTCCAATCGCTATCACCGCTATGTGATGTGCGCCGAACGCGCCATGTACGCCGCGCCCGAGCTGAAAGCCGTCATCTGCAACGCCGAGATGATCAAGCAGGAAATCATCGCCGACTTTGGCGTGCCCGCCGACAAGATCACGGTGATCTATAACGCCATCGACAATCAAAAGTTCCCGCCCGCCGACGAGGCCCTGCGTCAACGTCTGCGCGAGCAATATCAGATCCCGCAACAGGCGCACTGCCTGATCTTCGTCGGCTCCGGTTTCGAGCGCAAAGGGCTGGCCGCCGCCATCCGCGCCGTGGCGGCGACCGACAGCCACCTCCTGGTGATCGGTAAAGACAAAGCCGAAAAACGCTACCGGGCGCTGGCGCAGTCGCTGGGCTGCGGCGATCGCATTCACTTTATGGGCGTGCAGAAGCAGACCCTGCCGTTCTATCAGGCCGCGGACGCGCTGCTGCTGCCGACGCTGTACGATCCGTTCCCGAATGTGATTCTGGAAGCGATGTCGTGCGGCCTGCCGGTTATCACCAGCACCACCTGCGGCGGCGCCGAGTTTATCACCCCAGGCCAGAACGGCTTCGTGACCGACGCGCTCGACGTACCGGCCATCACGGAGGCTATTCGGGCACTGCCGCGCCAGGCGCTGGGATCATCCATGGGCGAAGCGGCAAGATTGCGCATTATGACGGCTACACCGGCGCATCTGTCCGAACAGCTGATTTCCCTCTATAACCGGTTACTGGATTAGCTATGCATATTCTGATGATCATCGATGGCCTGCCGGGAGGCGGCGCGGAAAAAGTGGTGCTGACCCTGTGTCAGGGCATGCAGCAACAGGGGCACGACGTCAGTCTGATCTCGCTGCGCGACGTCTGCAATTACCCTATTCCACCGGGCATTGATTATCAGGTGGTGGCCGATCGCAGCCGTGCCCCCTGGCGCAAGCTGACCGAGCTGTCGCGCCGCGCCGCCGCGCTGGATCGCGCGATAGCCGAACACGAGCGCCAACACGGCGCGTTCGATCTGGTGTTCTCCAACCTGCATAAAACCGATCGCATCGTCAGCCGCAGCAAGCGGTTGGCCGCGGATCGCCTGTGGTTCTGCATTCACGGCATTCTCTCCACGTCCTACCTCGGCCACCGCAAGGGTCTGGACCGCTGGCTGAAGCAACGCAAAATCGCCAACGTTTACCAGGGAAGAAATATCGTCGCCGTTTCACAGGCGGTCGGCAGCGATCTGCAGCAGAATTTGCCGATCCGCCCGCGCCGGTTGGCGGTCATCAACAACCCGTTCGACATCGACGCCATTCAGCAACAGGCGGCGGCGCCTTGCGAACTGGCCGGCCAGGGCTATCTGGTGCACGTCGGCCGCTTTCACACCACCAAGCGGCATGACCGCCTGCTGAAAGCCTATGCGCTCTCCGGCATTCAGGCACCGCTGGCCTTGATCGGGTCCGGTGACGACGCCAAAGTCGACGAGGTCAAACGTCTGGCGACAGACTTGGGCATCGCAGAGCGCGTGTTGTTCCTCGGTTTCCAGAGCAATCCCTACCCGTTTATTCGCCATGCCTCGCTGCTGGTGCTCAGCTCCGACAGCGAAGGGTTTGGCAACGTACTGGTAGAATCGCTGCTGTGCGGCACACCGGTGGTCAGCACTCGCTGCCCGGGCGGCCCTGCGGAAATTCTGGAAAAAGCCGGCATGGCTAACGCGCTGGCGGAATTAAACGAAGCGTCGCTGGCAGAAAAAATGGCGGAGGTTTACGCCAACCCGCCGCAGATAAATCAACAGCAATTGCTGAGCTATGGGCTTGAGCCTATTTGCCATCAATATATTGAGCTGAAAGAAGAACAATAAAAAAATAAATAAGGCAGGGGATGCCTGCCTTATTTTCTTCGTTAGTTGAGCGCCTGCATTTTCTGCCAAACCTCATCGACAGAAACATCTTCACAGTGCCCCGATTCACTTTGCAAAATATGATGGCGGCCAGTCCATGGATGCCAGGACACTTTATCGGTATCGCCAAAGAACACCACCATGTCCTTATTCAACGCAGCAGCAAGATGCATCTGCCCACCGTCGCTGCACAGCACCCGGTCGCATAAATCAAACCCGCCCAACAGCTCACGCACCGACGCCGTCGGATAAAGCGCGACGCGTTCGTTTTGACACAGCGCCAGCAGCTGTTCGGCGCGCTGCTGATCGCCGATGTCGTCCGGTGCCAACGTGCCCTGAGGCGACCAAAAGATCAGCACGCCGGTGTGGGGATCGGCAACCAGACGGTTGATGATTTCGGCATAGCGCTCAACCGGCCAGCGCCTTTTCGGGCTGCGGCTGCTGATATGCACGGCGCAGACTCGTTCGACCGGCGGCAGACGTTCCTGCCGCCGCTGTGCCGCCAATTGCCGCTCTTCAGGCGCCAGAAACACCCGCACCGGCGGGATCGGAATGGATTGATCGGTTATCGCCGATAAATAGCTGTAGGTGTGTTCGACCTGATGGAGGCCGCGGAAATCGTCCTTGCGGAACGGGCGATGAATATCTCTCGTGCCCAGATCGGCGCCGATGATATGGGTGGCGCCGGCCATTTTCGCTAGACGCAGGCTGTATTTGCAAGGCACCGGGTTGGCCAGAATAACCGCATCGAACTTTATTTTGCGCAGCTTCAGGAAGATCATCATGCGTTCGAAATAAACGCCCAACGTCGTTTCATTTTTCGCCTTGTGCTTGGCCTTTTTATAGACAAAGACTTTCTCGAGATGAGGATTGTTTTTAACAACATCCTGGCTGACTTTATTGATCAGCAGATAAACTTTTGCGTCCGGATAGGCAATTTTCACCCCCTCAATCAAGGGCGTGGTGCAAACAAGATCGCCGATGTTATCGCGGCGAATAATTAAAATATTCTTCATTCCGAGCCTGTCGGCGAAATCGCTCGCCGGTTGTCTGAAACTGACACCCAAGGTTACCAAATTAGCGCCTTTCCCTTCCAGTTATGGTACTATTCCGAATAACCCATATAAATGAAATTGATAGAATGTTGCTGCGTTTATATCAGGTACTACTCTACCTCATCCAACCCCTGATCTGGCTCCGCTTACTGCTGCGCAGCCGCAAAGCTCCAGCCTACCGTAAACGCTGGGCGGAACGCTATGGCTTCTGCGCCGGGAAAGTCGTGCCAGGCGGCATCATGCTGCATTCCGTCTCCGTCGGCGAAACGCTGGCGGCCATCCCGCTGGTGCGGGCGCTGCGCCATCGTTACCCCGCTTTGCCGATAACTGTGACCACAATGACCCCGACAGGTTCAGAACGCGTCCAGTCCGCTTTCGGCAAAGACGTGCATCATGTCTATCTGCCCTACGATCTGCCCGGCGCCATGAACCGCTTCCTCGACCAGGTGAATCCCAAGCTGGTGATCATCATGGAAACCGAGCTATGGCCTAACCTGATCAACGCGCTGCATCAGCGGCAAATCCCCCTGGTGATCGCCAATGCACGCCTGTCGGCCCGCTCCGCCGCCGGCTATAAGAAAATTGGCGGATTCATGCGCGATATGCTGCGCCGCATCACGCTGATCGCCGCACAGAACCAGGAAGATGGCGATCGGTTTATCGAACTGGGCCTGAAACGCTCTCAGCTGGCCGTCACCGGCAGCCTGAAATTCGATATCTCCGTCACCCCGGAGCTGGCCGCCCGCGCCGTTACATTGCGCCGCCAATGGGCGCCGCGCCGCCCGGTGTGGATCGCCACCAGCACCCACGACGGTGAAGAGACCATCCTGCTGGAAGCGCACCGCAAACTGCTGGAAAAACACCCTGACCTGCTGCTGATCCTGGTGCCGCGTCACCCGGAACGCTTCCCGACCGCCAAAGAGCTGGTGCAGAAGGCCGGCTTCAGTTACACCCTGCGCAGCAGTGGCGAAATCCCGTCCGGCAGCACCCAGGTGGTGATCGGCGATACCATGGGCGAACTGATGCTGCTGTACGGCATCGCCGATCTGGCCTTTGTCGGCGGCAGCCTGGTGGAACGCGGCGGGCACAACCCGCTGGAAGCCGCCGCGCACGCCATCCCGGTGTTGATGGGCCCGCATACTTTCAACTTTAAAGACATCTGCGCCAAGCTTTCGCAGGCCGAAGGCCTGATCACCGTGACCGACGTGGATTCGCTGGTGAAGGAAGTGGCAACCCTGCTGACCGACGAAGACTACCGCCGTTACTACGGCCGTCATGCGGTGGAAGTGCTGTATCAGAATCAGGGAGCGTTGCAGCGCCTGCTGCAGCTGCTGGAACCGCACCTGCCGCCCCGGAGTCACTGAATGAGCAGCCGCAAAAGCCTGTCGGTGGTGATGATCGCCAAAAACGAAGCCGGGCTGTTGCCGGACTGCCTGCGCTCGGTCGAGTGGGCCGATGAAATCATCGTGCTGGACTCCGGCAGCGAAGACGACAGCGTCGCCGTCGCCGAAAGCCTGGGCGCCAAAGTCTTCACCCACACCGACTGGCAAGGGTTTGGCAAGCAGCGTCAGCTGGCGCAAAGCTACGCCAGCCATGACTACGTTTTGATGATCGACGCCGACGAACGCGTCACGCCCGAGCTGCGGCAATCTATCGAACAGGTGTTGAACGCGCCGGACGACGGCGCCGTCTACAGCTGCGCGCGCCGCAACCTGTTCCTTGGCCGCTTCATGCGCCACAGCGGCTGGTATCCCGACCGCGTCAACCGCCTGTACGCCAACCAACGCTATCGCTATAACGACGATCTGGTGCACGAATCGCTGAACATCGGCGGCGCCAAAGTCATCCCTCTCAGCGGCGATATGCTGCACCTGACCTGCCGCGATTTCTTCGCCTTCCAGCGTAAACAGCTGCGCTATGCCGAAGAGTGGGCCACCCAGCGCCACCGGGCCGGCAAGCGCTGCGGCTACCTGTCCATCCTGACCCACACGCTCGGCGCCTTCGTCAAAACCTGGCTGCTGCGCGCCGGCTTCCTGGACGGTAAACAGGGGTTGCTGTTAGCGGTGGTCAACGCGCAATATACCTTCAATAAATATGCCGCATTATGGGCATTGGGCCGCAACTACTCAGAGAAGTGAATCATGACCAGCAAAGCCATCTATCCCGGGACCTTCGATCCCATGACCAACGGCCACCTGGATTTAGTGACGCGCGCATCACTGATGTTCGATCACGTGATTCTGGCCATCGCCGCCAGCCCGAGCAAAAAACCGCTGTTCAGCCTGGATGAGCGCGTGGCGTTGGCGACGCAGGTCACCTCGCATCTGGACAATGTGGAAGTGCTGGGCTTCAGTGAGCTGATGGCGCACTTCGCCGCCCACCAGAACGCCAATATCCTGGTGCGCGGGCTGCGTGCGGTGTCTGACTTTGAATACGAACTGCAGCTGGCGAACATGAACCGTCACTTGATGCCAACGCTGGAAAGCGTATTTCTGATGCCTTCCGAAGAGTGGTCGTTCATCTCCTCCTCACTGGTGAAGGAGGTCGCCCGCCACGGCGGCGATATCGCGCCTTTCCTGCCCGATGTGGTCACCCAGGCGCTGATGGCGAAACTCGCCGCCGAGTGATGCTCAGCGCTGGCAGCGGCGGCAAAAGAAGGTGCTGCGCTGCCCGTGCTTGGCGGATTCAATCGGCGTGCCGCATGCGCGGCACGGTTCTCCCGCCCGGCCGTAAACCTGCAGCTCCTGCGCGAAATACCCCGGTTTGCCGTCCGACTGCAAAAAGTCGCGCAATGTCGTGCCGCCCTGCTCGATAGAGCGCTGCAACACCGCCTTGATGGTCTTCGTCAGCAGTTCCGCTTCGGCTTTGCTCAACGATCCCGCCGGACGATCGGGCAGGATCCCGGCGCTGAACAGCGATTCGCTGGCGTAAATGTTACCAACGCCGACCACCAACTTGTTATCCATCAGCCACGGTTTGATCAGCGTGCGCTTATTGCGTGATTTTTCATACAGGTAGTCGCCGTTGAACGCTTCGCTCAGCGGTTCCGGCCCCAGATGCGCCAACACGCTGCTGGTCGCCAGGTCTTCGCACCACAGCCAGGCGCCGAAACGGCGCGGATCGGTATAGCGCAGGATCATGCCGTTGCTGATCACCAGATCGACGTGGTCGTGTTTGCCGGCTTCGTCTTCGTTTTCCTCGCGCAGCATGCGCAGGCTGCCCGACATGCCCAGGTGCACGATAATCCAACCGTTCTCCAGCTCGATCAGCAGGTATTTGGCCCGGCGCTGCACGCTGAGCACCGGCCGATCGCTCAGCGTCAGGATCTGCTCGGAAACCGGCCAGCGCAGGCGCGCATTGCGCACCACCGCATACTGAATGCTGTGGCCGACAAGATAAGGCTCTATACCGCGTCTGCTCGTCTCAACTTCCGGTAATTCAGGCATCTGGCTTCCCCTCCGACGTTTTCTACCCTTTATAAAACAAAAAACCCGGCCAAGGCCGGGTTTTTCATTAATCCACTAAAATTATTTAATTTTAGCTTCTTTGTATACTACGTGCTGACGGACAACTGGATCGAATTTCTTCAGTTCCAATTTTTCCGGCTTAGTACGCTTGTTCTTCGTGGTGGTATAGAAGTGACCAGTACCAGCAGAAGAAACCAGCTTGATCTTCTCGCGAACACCTTTAGCCATGATTCAGTTCCTTAATACTTCTCACCACGGGCACGCAGATCGGCCAGAACCGTCTCAATACCCTTCTTATCGATAACACGCATACCTTTAGCAGATACACGCAGAGTTACAAAGCGCTTCTCAGCCTCAACCCAAAAACGGTGTGAGTGCAGGTTAGGCAGAAAACGGCGTTTGGTCGCGTTCATTGCGTGGGAACGGTTGTTACCGCTCACCGGGCGCTTGCCAGTAACTTGGCAGACTCGGGACATGTCTATTCTCCAAAAATCAAATCAGCTCGAGCTTCGTATAGGGTATGGCCGCCTCGTCAGGCTTTTAGAGCCCATCTCAGCAAACTTCATACTGAGGAGACTCTCGTCATCAGGTAGAAACCACACATCAGGTCAGAAACCTGCTGAGATAGGCTCTTGCGCCAAACCCAAGATTCTCAAAGGTGGCGTAGTATACGCTCTGAAGCGTAAGTGCTCAAGTCCCGAACAGCTAAAGATCCCACAAGGATCGCGAAAAAATCGCTTAAAGCCATCCGCGCTCGGCAAAAGAGACGCATTCACCCCGACCGATCACCAAATGATCAAGCACTCGGATCTCCAATAACTGACAGGCTTTCACCACCTGTTCCGTTATTAAACGGTCGGCATGACTGGGTTCAGCCTTACCCGAAGGGTGATTATGCGCGAGAATCAGCGCGGCAGCATTAGCCTTCAACGCTTCGCGCACAATTTCTCTCGGGTAGACGACGACGCTGCTGATGGTACCAGCAAACATCTCCTGATGGCGAATAACCCGATGCTGATTGTCTAAAAACAATACCAAAAAGACCTCTCGCTCGCGATGCGCCAGCAGGCTTTGCAGATAATGCTGGGTAACGCGCGGGTTGAGCATGGCATTTTCCTGCGACAAGTGGCTGGAAAAGAAGCGCAGCGCCAGCTCGGCAATCGCCTGCAGTTGGGTATAGCTGGCGTCGCCCAGGCCTTTTTGGCTGCAAAAAGCCTGATGATCGGCCGACATCAGGTGATAAAGCGAGCCGAATCGGCGCAGCAGTTGCTCCGCCAGCTGCATCACGTGCACGCCGGGCAATCCGGTGCGCAAGAAAATGGCCAACAGCTCTGCGTCGGACAACGACGCCGCCCCTTGCATCAACAGCTTTTCACGCGGCGCCAACGCGCCCGGCCAGCACGCCACAATCGGGTTGCTCATCGTGTTCCTCCCTGAAAGGGCTACAGCATGCCATGCGCCACCCGACGCGTTCGACAGGTGTTTGATAACATTGCGAAGTGTTTCGCAAAGCACAATGTAACGCCATGCAGCCATTGCGGAATCGCTCACCTGAACGGCGGATATGCTAAAATGGCGCATCTTTCGGCTTTCAATCGGACAATGATGATGACGGGACTTTCCGGCAAACATATTGTGCTTGGCATCAGCGGCGGCATCGCCGCCTACAAATGCCCAGAGCTGGTGCGCCGCCTGCGCGACAGGGGCGCGGAAGTGCGCGTGGTGATGACCCACGCCGCCAAGGCGTTCATTACGCCGCTGACGCTGCAGGCCGTTTCCGGCTATCCGGTGTCCGACGATCTGTTGGATCCCGCCGCCGAAGCCGCCATGGGCCACATCGAGCTCGGCAAATGGGCGGATCTGGTGATTCTGGCGCCGGCGACCGCCGATCTGCTGGCGCGCGTCGCCGCCGGCATGGCCAACGATCTGCTGACCACCGTCTGCCTGGCGACCGACGCCCCTATCGCCGCCGCGCCCGCCATGAACCAGCAGATGTATCGCGCCGCCGCCACGCAGGCCAACCTGCAAACGCTGCAGGCGCGCGGCATGCTGCTCTGGGGGCCGGACAGCGGCAGCCAGGCCTGCGGCGACGTCGGCCCGGGCCGCATGCTGGATCCGCTGGACATCGTCGAGCTGGCGAACGGCCATTTCTCTGTCACGCAGGATCTGCAACATTTGCAGGTTATGATCACCGCCGGCCCGACGCGTGAAGCGCTGGATCCGGTACGTTTCATCAGCAATCACAGCTCCGGCAAAATGGGCTTCGCCATTGCCCGCGCAGCCGCCGCTCGCGGCGCGCAGGTGACGCTGATCGCCGGGCCGGTCAATTTGCCGACGCCGCCATCAGTCACCCGAGTCGACGTTACCAGCGCACTGGAGATGGAGCAGGCGGTGCAGCAACGCGCCGCGCAGCAGCAGATTTTCATCTCCTGCGCCGCCGTGGCCGACTATCGCCCCGAGCGGATCGCCGATGAAAAAATAAAAAAACAGGGTGATGAAATCGTCCTCAAGATGGTAAAAAACCCCGATATCGTCGCCGGCGTGGCGGCGATGACCAAAAATCGACCGTTTGTCGTGGGGTTTGCCGCCGAAACCCAGAATGTGGAAGAATACGCGCGGCAAAAACTGGCGCGTAAGAAGCTGGATTTGATTTGCGCTAACGATGTATCGCTTGCAGAGCACGGGTTCAACAGCGACACCAATGCCCTGCACCTTTTTTGGCAGGATGGAGAAAAGCGCCTGGCGCTGAGCGACAAGGCACTCCTTGGCCAACGTTTAATAGACGAGATAGTCAGCCGTTATGATGAAAAAAATCGACGTTAAGATCCTCGACCCACGCATCGGTCAGGATTTCCCGCTACCGACCTACGCTACGCCGGGCTCTGCCGGTCTCGACCTGCGCGCCTGTCTGGACAGCGCGGTAGAGCTGGCGCCGGGTGAAACCACGCTGCTGCCTACCGGCCTCGCGATCCACATCGCCGACGCCAGCCTGGCGGCGGTGATCCTGCCGCGCTCAGGCCTGGGCCATAAGCACGGCGTCGTGCTGGGCAATCTGGTCGGCCTGATCGACTCCGATTACCAGGGCCAGCTGATGGTGTCCGTGTGGAACCGCGGCCAGAAGCACTTCACCATCGAGCCGGGCGAACGTATCGCGCAGATGGTCTTCGTGCCGGTGGTGCAGGCCGAATTCAACCTGGTGGAAGAATTCGACAGCAGCGAACGCGGCGAAGGCGGCTTCGGCCACTCGGGGCGCCACTAAGCGCCACCCAATGCACGATGGCCGGCAGGGAAACGTCGCCTGAACCTTGCCTTTCCGGGGAGAAGGATGCCTCTGCGGCAAGGTTTTACCGCGACAATTGCAGCGCACACCAGGCAGCGCGGAAAAAGGCCGTTAAGGCCGCTGACCCCAGCATCGTAAAAAAGCTATCACATAAGCCGCACAGAGCCTGCTCTGCAGCGGCCGGTGCGCGGGTTTCCGTCAGTTAAGTTTTAGCAAGGGTCTAATCAGACATGGCAGAAAAAGAAAAGACGAAAAGGAATCGGCGCGAGGAAATATTGCAGGCGTTAGCCCAGATGCTGGAATCCAGCGACGGCAGCCAACGCATCACCACCGCCAAGCTCGCCGCGAACGTGGGTGTTTCTGAAGCTGCGCTGTACCGGCATTTCCCCAGCAAGACACGGATGTTCGACAGTCTGATCGAGTTTATTGAAGACAGCCTGATCACCCGCATCAACCTGATCTTGCAGGACGAGAAAGAGACGTTTAATCGTCTGCGCCTGATTTTGCTGCTGATTCTGGGCTTTGCGGAGCGCAACCCAGGGCTGACGCGCATCATGACCGGCCACGCGCTGATGTTTGAACAGGATCGCCTGCAGGGCCGCATCAACCAGCTGTTCGAGCGCATCGAGGCGCAGCTGCGTCAGGTGCTGAAAGAGCGCAAATTGCGCGAAGGCAAAGGCTTTATCGTCGATGAAACGCTGCTGGCCAGCCAACTGCTGGCCTTCTGCGAAGGCATGTTGTCGCGCTATGTGCGTTCGGAATTCCGCTATCGCCCCACGCAGGAATTCGACGCCCGCTGGCCGCTATTAGCGGCACAGCTGCAATAACGAAAACGCCGGGCATGCCCGGCGTTGTTATTTATACCCCGTACTGCTCGCGGTAAGCGCGCACCGCCGCCAGGTGGTCCGCCATCTCCGGTTTCTCTTCCAGGTAGGCAATCAGGTCTTTCAGCGTCACGATCGAAATCACCTTGCAGTGATAGTCGCGTTCCACTTCCTGAATGGCGGAGATATCCGCGCGGCCGCGTTCCTGACGGTCGAGGGAGATCAGCACACCCGCCAGCGAAGCGCCGCTGGCGCCGATGATTTCCATCGACTCGCGGATCGCGGTGCCGGCGGTGATCACATCGTCCACCAGCATCACGCGCCCCTGCAGCGGGCTGCCCACCAGCGAACCGCCTTCGCCATGGGTTTTGGCTTCCTTGCGGTTAAAGCAGTAAGGCACGTCGCGCTCATGGTGTTCCGCCAGCGCCACCGCCGTGGTGGTGGCGATAGGAATGCCTTTATAGGCCGGGCCAAACAGCAGATCGAAATCGATGCCGGAATCCATCAGGGCTTCGGCGTAGAAGCGCCCCAACAGCGCAAGATCGCGCCCGGTATTAAACAGGCCGGCGTTGAAGAAATACGGGCTGGTGCGGCCGGATTTCAGGGTGAACTCGCCGAACTTCAATACCTGCTTGTTAAGCGCGAACTCGATAAACTGGCGCTGATAGGCTTTCATTACTGCTTCTCCTCGTCTGAATCTGCTTGGGTCTTGTCATTACTACCGCCCGATCGCCGGGCATAAAAAAGGCGACTTCTCAGTCGCCTTGAAAAATCAGTCCACCAGCGCCGCTTTCTGCGCCTGGAAGATGGTTTCGATGCCCCCTCGGGCCAGCGCCAACAGCGCCAACAGCTCATCATGGCTGAACGGCTCGCCTTCGGCGGTGCCCTGCACTTCAATCATGCGGCCGTCTTCCATCATCACCACGTTCATATCGGTTTCCGCGGCGGAATCTTCCACATACTCCAGATCGCACAGCGCTTCGCCATTGACGATGCCGACGGAAACCGCCGCCACCATGCCCTTCATCGGGTTGGCTTTCAGCTTGCCGTTGGCCACCAGGGTGTTCAGCGCGTCGGCCAGCGCCACGCAGGCGCCGGAGATGGAGGCGGTGCGGGTACCGCCGTCGGCCTGCAGTACGTCGCAGTCGAGGGTGATGGTGAATTCACCGAGCTTTTTCAGATCCACCGCGGCACGCAGCGAGCGGGCGATCAGACGCTGGATTTCCAGCGTGCGGCCGCCCTGCTTGCCTTTGGCGGCTTCACGGGCGTTGCGGCTGTGGGTGGAGCGCGGCAGCATACCGTACTCGGCGGTGATCCAACCTTGCCCCTGGCCTTTCAGGAAGCGCGGAACGCCCTCTTCTACCGTGGCGGTGCACAAGACTTTGGTATCGCCAAACTCAACCAGCACTGAACCTTCAGCGTGTTTGGTATAGTGACGGGTCAGTGTCAGGGGGCGAACTTGCTGTGGTGCTCTGCCTGCAGGACGCATGGGCTCTCTCCGGCTTCAAATCAACTATTGGCTGCGCATTATACGGGCTTCGTGACGTAATGCCTATCCTGCCCGCAGCCGCGACGCTATAATCGCCCCATCTTTTCCTATTACGGGTACGCATCAATGATCCGCAGCATGACCGCCTACGCCCGGCGTGAAATCAAGGGTGAATGGGGCAGCGCAGCCTGGGAGCTGCGTTCCGTTAACCAGCGCTACTTAGAAACCTACATCCGCCTGCCGGAACAATTCCGCAGCCTGGAGCCGGTGATCCGTGAACGTATCCGTGGCCGCCTGACCCGCGGCAAAGTCGAATGCAACCTGCGTTTCGAACTGGATCCAAGCGCGCAAAGCTCGTTGATCCTGAACGAAAAGCTGGCCAAACAGCTGGTCGAAGCCGCCAACTGGGTGAAAATGCAAAGCGACGAAGGGGAAATCAACCCGATAGACGTGCTGCGCTGGCCGGGCGTGATGTCCGCGCAGGAGCAGGATCTGGACGCCATCAGCGCCGAGCTGATGCAGGCGCTGGACGGCGCGCTGGATGACTTCATCGTCGCACGCGAAAGCGAAGGCGCCGCGCTGAAAACGCTGATCGAACAGCGCCTCGACGGCGTCAGCGCCGAAGTGGTCAAAGTGCGCGCCCAGATGCCGAACATCCTGCAATGGCAGCGCGAACGCCTGGTCAGCAAGCTGGAAGAGGCGCAGGTGCAGCTGGAAAACACCCGCCTGGAGCAGGAGCTGGTGCTGATGGCGCAGCGCATCGACGTCGCCGAAGAGCTGGACCGCCTGGAAGCGCACGTGAAAGAGACGCACAACATCCTGAAGAAGAAAGAAGCCGTCGGCCGCCGCCTCGACTTCATGATGCAGGAGTTCAACCGCGAATCGAACACCCTGGCCTCCAAGTCGATCAATGCCGACGTCACCGCCTCCGCCATCGAGCTGAAGGTGCTGATCGAACAGATGCGCGAGCAGATCCAGAACATTGAGTGATCCCGCTCCGCACGCCATCAAGCCCGCGCCACGCGGGCTTTTTTATGGCTGCAGATCAGCGATAGGCGGCCGCCTGCTCCTCACCGATCAACCCCATTTTCTGCAGCTGCACCGCAATGCTCCAGGTTGAGCGCTCGAACTCATCGCTCAGCGCCTCCAGCGTCGCCCCGGCCGCATGGCTCTCGCGCAGCCACAGTTTTTCTTCTTCCGGCCAAGGGAAGTAGGCATTGGCCGGCCGGCCCTCGGCCAGATTCTTCTGCTGCTTTTCTTCCGGCGTCAGCCTGGCTTTTTTCTGCAGTTCGGCTTCACCGTCGAACTCGTTGGCCAATGCAAACAGCAGGCGGATAGCCTCCGGCGCGCAGGCCGCTGAAGCCGGTCTCAACAGCTCGCCGGTGTCGGGATTAACGCCGTTGGCCAGCGCCCTGAGCAACGTGCCGGTATTCATCGTTCGCCTCCTTGTCCGAGAAAATGCGTGCCGATCGCGACCGGCGCCTTGTCCAAACATGTTTCTCTTCCTCAGCCAAGAAAGCCACGCTTTGCGCCATGAAAAATCGCCCATTGCGAGCCAGATTCCAGGCGCCTGAACGTGCGGGACGGTGGTTGCATCAGGCTGCGAGCCGGCAGGCATCATGGAAGACGGCTCACTAAGGCACTTCGGGGGCTTATGAAAAACTGCCGAGCAGCGCGTGTGGATGACATTCAGCAAGATATCCCGCACGCCATAAGTATTTTGTTCTAATTATCACGCAAGGTAATGAAAGGACGGCGATGCTGTGGCTAAATGTGTTTTTTTCCTGCCCGTGAACCGTACGGACCGTTTATGCCACAAATTCTGCAATTTATTATGGCCCTGGTGGTGATCATCGCCCTGGCGCTGCTGGTCAGCAATAATCGCAAGAAAATCCGCCTGCGCTATATCATCCAGCTGTTGGTGATCGAAGGCGCGCTGGCCTACTTCTTCCTGCACTCCGCCAGCGGGCTCAGCGTGATCAAACACGTCGCCGGCTTCTTCGACACCCTGCTCGCCTACGCCGCCCAAGGATCGGAGTTCGTATTCGGCGGCATGAGTAAGGATGGCCTGGCGTTTATCTTCCTCGGCGTTTTGTGCCCTATCATCTTTATTTCCGCCCTGATCGGCATTTTGCAGCATTTCCGCATCCTGCCGCTGATCATCCGCCTGGTGGGCACCCTGCTGTCCAAGGTCAACGGCATGGGCAAGCTGGAATCGTTCAACGCCGTCAGCACGCTGGTGCTGGGGCAGTCGGAGAACTTCATCGCCTACAAGGGCATCATCGGCGACATCTCGCCGCGCCGCATGTACACCATGGCCGCGACCGCCATGTCGACGGTATCGCTCTCCATCGTCGGCGCCTACATGTCGATGATCGACGCGCAGTACGTGGTGGCGGCCTTGATCCTTAATATGTTCAGCACCTTCATCATCCTGTCGATCATCAACCCGTATCAGGTTGAAGACGAGCCGGAGCTGAAGCTGAACAAGCTGCACGAAGATCAGAGCTTCTTCGAAATGTTGGGCGAGTACATTCTGGCCGGCTTCAAGATTGCGATGATCATCGCGGCGATGCTGATCGGCTTTATCGCGCTGATCTCCGCCGTCAACGCGCTGTTCTCGGCGGTGCTCGGCATCAGCTTCCAGCAGATCCTCGGCTACGTGTTCTATCCGCTGGCCTGGCTGATCGGCATCCCGGCGGAGGAGGCCCTGAAGGCGGGCAGCATCATGGCGACCAAACTGGTGGCCAACGAATTCGTGGCGATGATTGAACTGAAGAAGATCGCGGCGGAGCTGTCGCCGCGCGGGCTGGGCATTTTGTCGGTGTTCCTGGTGTCGTTCGCCAACTTCGCCTCCATCGGCATCGTCGCCGGCGCCATCAAAGGGCTGAACGAGCAGCAAGGCAACGTGGTTTCCCGTTTTGGCCTGAAGCTGGTTTACGGCTCGACGCTGGTGAGCCTGCTGTCGGCGGCCATCGCCGGCCTGGTGCTGTAATCCCCACTCCCGGCCATAAGGCCGGGAGTTCGCTTTAAAACGCCACGCACACCGACGCATCCACCCGCATCACCGAATCCTGCGCAAACTGCTGCTTATAGCCGCTGCGCAGCGCCTCGATATTCGCCTCGCTCTCTTTGCCCGGCGCATGGATCAGCAGCAGCGCCTTGCTGTTCTCGCGCGCCAGTTTGCCGTCGTGGCCCAGCCACTGCCCTTTGGCATCAAACACCGTCAGCCCGTCTTTAAAACGTGGTGTCACCTGGCTATCGACGAAGGTTTGCCACTCGGCGGCGGTGATCGCCGGCCCCGCCGGCCGATTCAGGCCGAAGTAGAGCGTTGTCTGCACCAGCGGATCGCCGGTGCGGCAAGCCGGAGCGGGTGACGTTGTCTGGTGGCCTGGCGCCACGCAGCCGCTTAGCAGCAGGGCGGCAGCCACCACGGCGCCGGCGGCCAGTCTCGGAGAGTTTTTCATCTGCAGTCTCGGTTTCTCGGTTGAAGGATTCGCTGCAAAAATCATAGTCAGCGATGGAAATTAGCGCGAAATTTCTAATGTTTTCATTAACAGCCAGATGTTAAAAAAGGCTGGTTATCGGCAATAAAAACGGAGTTTGGATTAGCTATATTAATCCGAAATGCCATCGGTGAAAAAAACTCAGTGGCGCGCGTCCTCGGCGGCGATTACCCTGCCGGACATCATTCTGACGCAAGTACGCTGTGAATCCCTTATGTTACTGAGCATCCTTTATATCATCGGCATCACCGCCGAAGCCATGACCGGCGCCTTGGCGGCCGGCCGCCGCCAAATGGACATGTTCGGCGTGATCATCATCGCCTCGGTCACCGCGATCGGCGGCGGGTCGGTGCGCGATATGTTGCTCGGGCATTTTCCATTGGGCTGGGTCAAACACCCGGAATACATCGTCATCGTCGCAATAGCGGCGATCGTCACCACCTGGGTGGCTCCTCTGATGCGCCATCTGCGCCGCCTGTTCCTGGTGCTCGACGCCGTCGGCCTGATCGTTTTCTCGATCATCGGCGCGCAGGTGGCGCTGGATATGGGGCACAGCGCGATTATCGCCGCCATCGCCGCAGTGATCACCGGCGTCTTCGGCGGGGTGCTGCGCGACATGTTCTGCAACCGTATCCCGCTGGTTTTCCAGAAAGAGATCTACGCCGGCATCTCCTTCAGCGCCGCCTGGCTGTATATCGGCCTGCAGCACCTCAGCCTGCCGCACAATCTGGTCGTGATCCTCACCTTGGTCGCCGGCCTGAGCGCGCGTCTTATCGCCCTGCGCTTCCGCCTCGGCCTGCCGGTGTTCAACTACCAGCATCCGGATCACTGATCTCGGGGCGGCAACGCGCCGCCGCCGAGGCCAAAACTGCAAAAATGTCGCCCTTCGACGCGCAAATTCGCCCTTTCGACGCTTTTTCCACGCAAAGCCGCGGGCAAAATGCGAGCTAACGCTGCACCCGGCGCGTTAGCCGTGTATACTGTGCGGAGAAAATACACATCCGCTGTTTTTGGCATATCAACCGTTATCAACGAACATCATCATGGCTCAAGGCACGCTTTATATTGTCTCTGCTCCCAGTGGCGCAGGTAAATCAAGTCTGATTCAGGCTTTGTTAAAGACGCAACCGCTGTACGACACGCAGGTTTCGGTTTCGCACACCACGCGCGACAGCCGCCCGGGTGAAAATCACGGCGAGCACTATTTCTTCGTCTCGAAAGACGAATTCCGCCGGATGATCGAGCAGGATGCGTTTCTTGAGCACGCCGAAGTGTTCGGCAACTATTACGGCACCTCACGCGCCGCCATCGAACAAGTGTTGGCGACCGGCGTAGACGTGTTTCTGGATATCGACTGGCAGGGCGCGCAGCAAATCCGCGCCAAAATGCCGCAGGCGCGCAGCATCTTCATTCTGCCGCCGTCGAAGGAAGAACTGGGCCGCCGCCTGCGCGGGCGCGGGCAGGATTCCGAAGAGGTGATCGCCAAACGCATGGCCCAGGCCGTGGCGGAAATGACGCATTACGCGGAGTACGATTACCTGATCGTGAACGATGATTTCGATCTGGCGCTGTCCGATCTGAAGACCATCATTCGCGCCGAACGCCTGCGTTTGGGCCGCCAGTTGCTGCGGCATGACGCTTTAATCAGCAAACTATTGGCAGACTGAAGGCAGTTTCAGTATCATGCCCAGTCTTTTCGTCACCTGTGGAGTAGCACAAATATGGCACGCGTAACTGTTCAAGACGCTGTAGAGAAAATTGGTAACCGTTTTGACCTGGTGTTGGTCGCTGCTCGTCGGGCGCGTCAGATCCAGACCGGCGGCAAAGATGCACTGGTTCCGGAAGAGAACGACAAGTACACCGTTATCGCCCTGCGCGAAATCGAAGAAGGCCTGATCACCAGCCAGATCCTCGACGTGCGTGAGCGCCAGGAACAGCAAGAGCAGGAAGCCGCAGAGATTCAAGCGGTTACCGCGATTGCTGAAGGTCGTCGTTAATTAGACAGCGAGTCCGCCTTGTACCTGTTTGAAAGCCTGAATCTGCTGATTCAACGTTACCTGCCCGAGGAGCAGATTAAGCGCCTCAAACAGGCATACCTCGTCGCGCGCGACGCGCACGAGGGCCAGACACGCTCCAGCGGTGAGCCCTACATTACTCACCCGGTCGCCGTGGCCTGCATCCTGGCGGAAATGCGTCTCGACCACGAGACGCTGATGGCGGCGTTGCTGCACGACGTCATCGAAGACACCCCGGCCACCTATCAAGATATGGAACAGCTGTTCGGCAAGAGCGTCGCCGAACTGGTTGAGGGCGTCTCCAAGCTCGACAAGCTGAAGTTCCAGGACAAGAAAGAAGCGCAGGCGGAAAACTTCCGCAAGATGATCATGGCGATGGTGCAGGATATCCGCGTCGTGCTGATCAAGCTGGCCGACCGTACGCACAACATGCGCACCCTCGGTTCGCTGCGCCCCGACAAACGCCGGCGCATCGCGCGTGAAACCCTGGAAATCTACAGCCCCCTCGCCCACCGCCTGGGTATTCATCACCTGAAAACCGAGCTGGAAGAGCTGGGCTTCGAGGCGCTGTACCCAAACCGTTATCGCGTGATCAAGGAAGTGGTGAAAGCCGCGCGCGGCAACCGCAAAGAGATGATTCAAAAAATCCTCTCCGAGATCGAAGGGCGGCTGACCGAGGCCGGCATCGCCTGCCGCGTCAGCGGAAGGGAAAAACACCTTTACTCCATCTACCTCAAGATGCACCTGAAAGAACAGCGTTTCCATTCCATCATGGATATCTACGCGTTCCGGGTGATCGTCAAAGAGGTCGATACCTGCTACCGCGTGCTCGGCCAGGTGCACAGCCTGTATAAACCGCGTCCGGGGCGGGTGAAAGATTACATCGCCATTCCCAAGGCCAACGGCTATCAATCGCTGCATACCTCGCTGATCGGCCCGCACGGCGTGCCGGTCGAAGTGCAGATCCGCACCGAAGATATGGATCAGATGGCTGAGATGGGGGTGGCCGCGCACTGGGCTTACAAGGAAAGAGAACAGGGCGAAACCGGCACCACGGCGCAGATCCGCGCCCAACGCTGGATGCAAAGCCTGCTGGAGCTGCAGCAAAGCGCCGGCAGTTCGTTTGAATTTATCGAGAGCGTCAAATCCGATCTATTCCCGGATGAGATTTACGTTTTCACCCCGGAAGGCCGCATCGTCGAGCTGCCCGCCGGCGCCACGCCGGTCGACTTCGCCTATGCGGTGCATACCGATATCGGCCATGCCTGCGTCGGCGCGCGCGTCGATCGTCAGCCGTACCCGCTGTCGCAGTCGCTGACCAGCGGCCAGACCGTCGAGATCATCACCGCGCCGGGCGCACGGCCCAACGCCGCCTGGCTGAACTTCGTGGTCAGCTCGAAAGCGCGCGCCAAGATTCGCCAGATGTTGAAGAACCTCAAGCGCGACGACTCCGTCGGCCTCGGCCGCCGTCTGCTCAACCATGCGTTGGGCGGCAGCCGCAAACTGGCCGAAATCCCGCAGGAAAACATTCAGCACGAGCTGGACCGCATGAAGCTGGCGACGCTGGACGATCTGCTGGCGGAAATCGGCCTCGGCAACGCCATGAGCGTGGTAGTGGCGAAGAACCTGCAGGGCGATCAGTCCAGCCTGGGCACCACCTCCGGCGTGCGCAACCTGGCCATCAAGGGCGCCGACGGCGTGTTGATCACCTTCGCCAAGTGCTGCCGTCCGATTCCGGGCGACCCGATTATCGCTCACGTCAGCCCGGGCAAAGGGCTGGTGATCCACCATGAATCCTGCCGCAATATTCGCGGCTATCAGAAAGAGCCTGAGAAGTTCATGGCGGTCGAGTGGGATAAAGAGACCGAGCAGGAGTTCATCGCCGAGATCAAGGTGGATATGTTTAACCACCAGGGTGCGCTGGCCAACCTGACGGCGGCGATCAACGCGGCCGAGTCCAATATTCAGAGCCTGAACACCGAAGAGAAAGACGGTCGGGTTTATAGCGCCTTTATCCGCTTGACCACCCGCGATCGCATCCATTTGGCAAACATTATGCGTAAAATCCGTATCATGCCGGATGTGATCAAAGTTAACCGCAACCGAAACTAGCGCTTATGAGTCCTGAACGCTATGCGCGGATTTGTGAAATGCTCGCGACCCGGCAGCCGGATCTGACGGTCTGCCTGGAGCAGGTACACAAGCCGCATAACGTCTCCGCCATTATCCGTACCGCCGACGCCGTCGGCGTGCATCAGGTCCACGCCGTGTGGCCCACCACCCGCATGCGCACCCTGGTCTCCTCCGCCGCCGGCAGCAACAGCTGGGTCAGCGTTAAAACCCACCGCACCATCGGCGACGCGGTCGGGCACCTGAAAGCGCAGGGCATGCAAATTCTGGCTACCAACCTGTCTGCGCGCGCGGTCGATTTCCGCGAGGTGGACTACACCCGACCAACCTGCGTGCTGCTCGGCCAGGAAAAAACCGGCATCACCGAAGAAGCGCTGGCGCTGGCCGATCAGGACATCGTCATTCCGATGATCGGCATGGTGCAATCGCTCAACGTCTCCGTGGCTTCGGCGCTGATCCTGTATGAGGCGCAGCGCCAGCGGCAGAACGCCGGCCTGTACCGTCGCGACAACAGTATGCTGGACGAAGAAGAGCAGCAGCGTCTGCTGTTCGAAGGCGGTTACCCGGTGCTCGCCAACGTGGCCAAGCGCAAAGGGCTGCCGCGCCCGCAGATCGATGAACAGGGCCAGGTGATCGCCAGCGCCGAATGGTGGGCGGCCATGCAGGCGACGGTGCGCAAATGAAAGGCCGCCTGCTGGATGCTGTCCCACTCACCACGCTTTCCGGGGTTGGCGCCAGCCAGGCGGGCAAATTGGCCAAACTCGGCCTCGACACCATTCAGGATCTGCTGCTGCACCTGCCGCTGCGCTACGAAGATCGCACCCGCCTCTATCCGATCAACGATCTGCTGCCTGGCATCTACGCCACGGTAGAGGGGGAAGTGCTGCGCAGCGACATCAGTTTCGGCCGCCGCCGCATGCTGACCTGCCAGATCAGCGACGGCACCGGCATCCTCACCATGCGGTTCTTCAACTTCAACGCCGCGATGAAAAACAGCCTGGCCACCGGCCGCCGCGTGACCGCCTACGGCGAGATCAAACGCGGCAACCACGGCGCGGAGATCATCCATCCGGAATACCGCATTCAGGGCGAAGCCAGCGAGGTTGAGCTGCAGGAGTCGCTGACGCCGGTTTACCCCACCACCGAAGGGGTGCGGCAGGCCACGCTGCGCAAGCTGACCGATCAGGCGCTGGCGCTGCTGGATACCTGCGCCATCGCCGAGCTGCTGCCGCCGGAGCTGAGCGGCGGCCTGATGAGCCTGCCGCAGGCGCTGCACACCCTGCACCGCCCGCCGCCGGACATCCAGCTGGCGGATCTGGAGCTGGGCAAACACCCGGCGCAAAAACGCCTGATCCTCGAAGAGCTGTTGGCGCATAACCTCAGCATGCTGGCGGTGCGCGCCGGCGCCCAGAGTTATCAGGCGCAGCCGCTGCTGCCGGACGATCGGCTGAAAAAACGTTTTCTCGCCCAGCTACCGTTCTCGCCGACCGGCGCGCAAACGCGCGTGGTGGCCGACATCGAAGCCGACATGCAAAAAGACTTCCCGATGATGCGGCTGGTGCAAGGCGACGTCGGCTCCGGCAAAACGCTGGTGGCGGCGCTGGCGGCGCTGCGCGCTATCGCGCACGGCAAACAGGTGGCGCTGATGGCGCCGACCGAGCTGCTGGCCGAGCAGCACGCCAACAATTTCCGCCAGTGGTTTGAACCGCTGGGGCTGGAGGTCGGCTGGCTGGCCGGCAAACAGAAAGGCAAGGCGCGCATCGCGCAGCAGGAAGCCATCGCCAGCGGCCAGGTGTCAATGGTGGTCGGCACCCACGCCATCTTCCAAGAGCAGGTACAGTTCAACGGCCTGGCGCTGGTGATCATCGATGAGCAGCACCGCTTCGGGGTGCATCAGCGGCTGGCGCTGTGGGAGAAAGGCGAAGAACAAGGCTTCCACGCCCATCAGCTGATCATGACCGCCACGCCGATCCCGCGCACGCTGGCGATGACCGCCTATGCCGATCTCGACACCTCGGTCATCGACGAGCTGCCGCCGGGCCGCACGCCGGTGACCACCGTCGCCATTCCCGATACCCGCCGCGCCGACATCATTCAACGGGTGAAAAGCGCCTGCCTGGAAGAGGGGCGGCAGGCTTACTGGGTGTGTACGCTGATCGAGGAATCTGAGCTGCTGGAAGCGCAGGCGGCAGAAGCCACCTGGGAGGAATTGAAAGCCGCATTGCCGGAGCTGAAGGTGGCGCTGGTGCACGGCCGCATGAAAGCGCAGGAGAAGCAGGCGGTGATGCAGGCGTTTAAACAGGGCGAGCTGCAGCTACTGGTCGCCACCACGGTGATCGAAGTCGGCGTCGACGTACCGAACGCCAGCCTGATGATCATCGAAAACCCGGAACGGCTTGGCCTGGCGCAGCTGCACCAGCTGCGCGGCCGCGTAGGGCGCGGCGCGGTGGCCTCACACTGTGTGCTGCTGTACAAAACGCCGCTGAGCAAAACCGCGCAAACGCGCCTGCAGGTGCTGCGCGACAGCAATGACGGCTTCGTCATCGCCCAGCGCGATCTGGAGATCCGCGGCCCGGGCGAGCTGCTCGGCACCCGCCAGACCGGCAGCGCCGAATTCAAAGTGGCGGACCTGCTGCGCGACCAGGCGATGATCCCCGAAGTGCAGCGCGTCGCTCGCCACCTCCACCAGCACTACCCGGAACACGCCCAGGCGCTGATTGAACGTTGGCTGCCGGAGAAGGCGCGCTACTCCAACGCATAAAAAAGGGCGCCGACGGCGCCCTCTTCTTTTTTTCTGGCTCGCGATATCACCCCACCGCCGGGAACACCGGCAGCAGCAGATACAGCTTGATGACGATGGCATTGGCGATATCGATAAAGAACGCCCCCACCATCGGCACCACCAAAAACGCCACGTGCGACGGGCCGAAACGATCGGTGATCGCCTGCATGTTGGCGATCGCCGTCGGCGTGGCACCCATGCCGAAGCCGCAGTGGCCGGCGGCCAGCACCGCCGCGTCGTAGTTCTTGCCCATCACCCGGTAGGTGACGAATATCGCGTACAGCGCCATCACCAGCGTCTGCACCGCCAGGATCGCCAGCATCGGCAGCGCCAGCGAGGCCAGCTCCCACAGGCGCAGGCTCATCAACGCCATCGCCAGGAACAGCGACAGGCTGACGTTACCCAACACCGACACCGCCCGCTCAAACACGGTATAGAAGCCGGTGAAGGCCAGCGTGTTGCTGAGGATCACCCCGACGAACAGCACGCAAACGAAGTTCGGCAGTTCAAACACCGTGCCGCTCAGCAGGCCGGCAATCAATTGCCCCAGGCTCAGACAGATGGCGATCATGGCGATGGTTTCGATCATCACCAGCGAGGTGATGAGACGGCCGCTTTCCGGCTTCTCAAAACCGCTCGGCTGCACGCTGTCATCCGGGGTGCCTTCCGGCGTGGAGGAGTGCTTGACCAGATAGCGCGCCACCGGGCCGCCGATCAGACCGCCCAGTACCAGGCCGAAGGTGGCACAGGCCATGGCGACTTCCGTGGCGTTTTCAAAACCGTAGCGCTCGATGAACAGCTTGCTCCAGGCCGCCCCGGTGCCGTGGCCACCCGACAGGGTGATCGATCCGGCAATCAGGCCCATCAGCGGATCCAGCCCCAGCATTTTCGCCATGCCGATGCCGATGGCGTTCTGCACGATAAGCAGCCCCAGCACCACGAACAGGAACACTACCAGCACTTTGCCGCCGGCGCGCAAACGCGCCAGGTTGGCGTTCAGGCCGATGGTGGCGAAGAAGGCCAGCATCAGCGGATCCTTCAGCGACATGTCAAAACTGACTTCCCAGTTGACGAGCTTTTTCAGGGCTAACAGCAGAAGGGCCACCAGCAAACCACCGGCGACGGGAGCGGGAATGGTATATTTTCGCAGCAGGGGAATGGTTCTGACGCACTTGCCCCCGAGGAGCAAAACCAGCGTCGCCGCGACTAACGTGCCATAAGTATCAAGATGAAACATCCAGGTACTCCATGTAAGGGAAAAGATCCAAATAAAAATAATAAGTTATAGAAAACCACTTAGTTTTTAAACTTGATGAGTGCAGGATTAGAAGTAAAAAACGCTGAGATGACAAGAAAAAATGAATGAAAATGCGACATAAACGGGAAAGTCGGCAACATAATATTTACGCGCAACCGTTTGCTTTTGCGGGGCGGGGCATTAAAATGCCTGCTTTGCCGTATCTGGAAACGCCACACCATGAGCATGTCATCCTCCGAGCTTGATGCCGCGCGCCAAGCCGCCTCAGAACCCCGCGCCAGTGAACTGATTTATCGCCTGGAAGATCGCCCGCCGCTGCCGCAAACGCTGTTTGCCGCCGGCCAGCATCTGCTGGCGATGTTCGTCGCAGTGATCACACCGGCGCTGCTGATCTGCCAGGCGCTGGGCCTGCCGGCACAGGATACCCAGCACATCATCAGCATGTCGCTGTTCGCCTCCGGTCTGGCTTCCATTTTGCAAATCAAAACCTGGGGGCCGGTGGGTTCCGGGCTGTTGTCGATTCAGGGCACCAGCTTCAATTTCGTTTCGCCGCTGATCATGGGCGGTCTGGCGCTGAAAAACGGCGGCGCCGACGTGCCGACCATGATGGCCGCGCTGTTCGGCACCCTGATGGTCGCTTCCTGCACCGAAATTTTACTGTCGCGCGTGCTGCATCTGGCGCGCCGCATTATCACCCCGCTGGTTTCCGGCATCGTGGTGATGATCATTGGCCTGTCGCTGATTCAGGTCGGTCTGACCTCGATCGGCGGCGGCTACGCCGCGATGAACGATCACAGCTTCGGCTCACCGAAAAACCTGCTGCTGGCCGGCGCGGTGCTGGCGGTCATCATCCTGCTGAACCGCCAGCGCAACCCTTACCTGCGCGTCGCTTCGCTGGTGATCGCCATGGCGGTCGGCTATCTGTTGGCCTGGGCGATGGACATGCTGCCCGCCGGCGCATCGGCAGCCCCAACGGCGGCGATCACCATTCCCACGCCGCTCTATTACGGCCTGGGCTTCGACTGGAACCTGCTGCTGCCGCTGATGCTGATCTTTATGGTCACCTCGCTGGAAACCATCGGCGACATCACCGCCACTTCCGACGTCTCCGAACAGCCGGTCAGCGGGCCGCTGTACATGAAGCGCCTGAAGGGCGGCGTACTGGCCAACGGCCTGAACTCGATGCTGTCGGCGGTGTTCAACACCTTCCCCAACTCCTGCTTCGGCCAGAACAACGGCGTGATCCAGCTGACCGGCGTCGCCAGCCGTTACGTCGGCTTCGTGGTGGCGCTGATGCTGATCGCGCTGGGGCTGTTCCCGGCGGTGGCCGGCTTCGTGCAGCACATTCCCGAGCCGGTACTGGGCGGCGCGACCATCGTGATGTTCGGCACCATCGCCGCCTCCGGCGTGCGCATCGTGTCGCGCGAGCGCCTGAACCGGCGCGCCATCATGATCATGGCGCTGTCGCTGGCCGTCGGCATGGGCGTCTCTCAGCAGCCGCTGATCCTGCAGTTCGCGCCGGACTGGCTGAAAACCCTGCTCTCTTCCGGCATCGCCGCCGGCGGCATTACCGCCATCGTGCTGAACCTGGTGTTCCCGCAGGAACACGAGAAAAAGTAACCCGCCCATTGACGTTCAAACGGCCGCTTGCGGCCGTTTTTTATTGTCTATCAGACCATTGCCCTTGAGATGCCCGGCCAATTGCGGCATAAACAGGGTATCTTTTTTGACCGATGCGGATGTAGACGATGAAATTTATCGGAAAGCTGTTGCTGACGTTGCTGCTGCTGACCGTGCTGGCGGCGGTGGTGCTGTATCTGGTGGGGCAAACCCGCTGGGCGGCAGGCCGCCTGAGCGCCTGGATCAGCGACAACAGCGAATACCGCCTGTCGATAGGAAAAATCACCCACTCGTGGAATCAGCCGGGCCAGATCGGTCTGGAAGAGGTGCAGCTGGCGCGCAATGGCCAGCCGCAGGCGCTGGCCGCCAAACGCGTCGATCTCGGCCTCAGCCTGCGCCAAATCACCGAACCGCGCTATTTCCACAGCGTCACGCTGCGTGACGGCACGCTGAACGTGCAGCCGCAGACTGCTGCGCTGCCTGTACAGGCCGACGTGCTGCAGCTGAGCAACATGGCGCTGCAATCCAACGATAACGAGTGGCAGCTCAACGCGCAGCGGGTCAATGCCGGCATCACGCCGTGGCGCCCGCTGGCCGGCCATCTGCTGGGGGACAACAATCAGTTCCAGTTCAGCGCCGGTTCGATGACGCTGAACGGCATTCCCGCTTCGAAGGTGTTGGTGCAGGGGGAGCAAAAACAGGGCCAGCTGCTGTTGAACAATTTCGGCGCCGATCTGGCGCAGGGCGACCTGACCGGCGTGGCCAGCCGCGCCGCCGACGGCAGTTGGCAAGTGGATCGCCTGCGGCTGAGCGGCGTGCGCATGCAGACCCCGTTGACGCTGGCGGAATTCATGCAGCGCTTTACCACCCTGCCGCCGGTCACCCTCAAGCGTTTCGATCTGATCGATGCGCGCCTGGAAGGCAAGGCGTGGGCGTTTAACGATCTCGATCTGTCGCTGCAAAACGTCAGCATCGAAAAAGGCGACTGGCGCAGCGAAGACGGCTCGCTCAACGTCAATGCCAGCGATGTGATCAACGGCGGTTTCCACCTGATCGACCCGATCGCCACCCTGCGCCTCTCCTCCGCCGGCATCGCCATTCAGCAGTTCACCACCCGCTGGGAAGGCGGGCTGCTGCGCACCTCCGGCAATTGGCTGCGCGCCGGCAAACGCCTGCAGCTGGATGAAGTGGCCATGGCGGCGCTGGAGTACACCCTGCCAATCGACTGGCGCGAGCTGTGGCTGAAACCGCTGCCGGACTGGCTGGCGGAGGTGTACGTGACCAAGCTGACCACCAACCGCAATCTGATTATCGACATCAACCCGGCGTTTCCGTTCCAGATCACCGCGCTGGACGGTTACGGCAGCAACCTGCTGCTGGCGCGCGACCACCAGTGGGGCATTTGGTCCGGTTCGTTAAACCTGAACGGCAGCGAGGCCACCTTCAACAAAATCGACGTGCGGCGCCCTTCGCTGGCGCTGAACGCCGACGCCAACCAGATCGCCGTCACCGAACTCAGCGCCTTTATGCCCAATGGGCTGCTTGAGGCCAACGCGACCGTCGATCAGCTGCCGGGCAAGCCGTTCCAGCTGACGCTGCACGGCCGTTCGGTACCGCTCAATACCTTGCAGCAATGGGGATGGCAGCCGGTGCCGCTGACGGGCGACGGCAACCTTGAGCTGCAGTTGAAAGGGCTGTTGAACAGCGACGGGCCGTTCAAAGCTTCATTGAAGGGGACTCTGCAAGCCACAGCCGGCGACGGCCAGACGGTGAACCAACAGCTGCCGTAATCTATCGCGCGGCCCACCGCCAGGCAGGGCCGCCGTTTTACTCTTCCAGCGCTTCGGAACCGCCCTGATCCAGCGGCACATCCGGCTCGGCCGGCAACACCATGTAAGTGCCTTCGAACACCGCGCCCTTATCCTCATCGCCGAACAGATGCACTTCGGCGTGCACGCGCGCGCGGCGGCCCCGCGCCAGACGCGCCAAATCACCGCTTAGCGAACCGAGATCCGCCACCGCCCGCGGCCTGCCGGTGATCGGTTTGCTGTAGCGAATGTGCGCGTCCGCCAGAATGATAGTGCCACCGAGATGGCGCTCGCGCAGCAGCAGCCAAATCAGCCCCCAGGCGGTCAGCGTCGCCAGCGAGAACAGGCTGCCGGCAAACAGCGTATGGTGCGGGTTCTGGTTGCCGATCTCCGGCATGGTGGTGACGAAGCGCTGGCCGGTGTATTGGCTGATGCGCACCCCCATCTTTTCGCTCAGCGGGATGTGTTCATACCAGGCCTGCTGCAATTGGCCGCACCAGTCGGGACGATGCAGGATATCGTCCAGCGTCGCTACCGGTTTGATCATCAAAAAGTGGCGGATCGGGGTGGTCTGCGGCGCAGTGATCTCGCCCTGATTGACGAACCCCAGCTTGGCAAAGAAATCCACCGCATCTTCACGGGCGCTGCACACCACCCGCTTCACACCTTCCTGCCGCGCGACGGACTCCAGCGTCATCGCCACCAGCGTCCCCAGCCCTTTATCCTGCAGCGTCGGGTCTACCGCCAGAAAACGGATCGCCGCCTCGTTGTCGGCATTGATGTACAGCCGCCCGATGGCGACGATTTTACCGGCCTCGTCCACCACCATTTGGTGATGGGCCATGGCGTCATAGGCATCCTTTTCCGAACCCACCGGCTGGTGCAGCGGCTTGCGCAGCATTTCCCAGCGAAACTGGTAATACTCTTTCAGTTCTTGCTCTGTTACGGGTACTCGTAGGTGATACATAGACGCCTGTTCTCCGAATGCTTAGACCTGTAGCCAGAATGTCACCGGACCATCGTTGACCAGCGCCACCTGCATGTCGGCGGCGAACTCGCCGGTCTGGGTCTCTACGCCGCGTTCGCGGCACTGGCCAACAAAATATTGATACAACCGATCGGCTTCTTGCGGCGCGGCGCCGCGCGAGAAGCTGGGCCGCATGCCTTTCTGGGTGTCCGCCGCCAGGGTGAACTGCGAAACGACCAGCACGCTGCCCCCGGCCTGCTGGACGTTGAGGTTCATCTTGTCGTTCTCGTCGCCGAAAATGCGGTATCCCAACACGCGTTCGCACAGGCGCTGCGCTTTTTGCTCGTTATCGCCCTGCTCCACGCCCAATAACACTAACAAACCGGGGCCAATTTTGCCTACCGTCTCGCCACCCACCGTGACGCTGGCGTTTAACACCCGTTGAATCAACGCAATCATTCCTGCTGCCCTTCTGGTTTTGGTTCCTGTTGCTCCGCCTTCTGCCGGCGGTAGTCGCGATATTCGCCGATGGTCACGGTGATTTCCGCGCCAAGTAACACGATACACCAGCTCCAGTAGACCCACAGGAATAAAATCGGGATCACCGCCAGCACGCCGTAAATCAGCTGATAGGAAGGGAACATGGTGACGTACAGCGCGAATCCCTTCTTGCCCAGCTCGAACAGCAATCCGGCCACCACCGCGCCAATCAGCGCGTCTTTGGGCGGCACGCGCACCGTCGGCACGATGCAATACAGCAGCCAGAAGGAGATGCACGACAAAATCAACGGGAAGATGCGCAGCACCTGATCCACCAGGCCATTGACGCCGGTCTGCGCCAGCCAGTTGAGCGACAGCAGGTAAGAACTGATGGCCATGCTGGCACCCACCAGCAGCGGCCCCAGCGTCAGCACCATCCAGTACACGGCGAAGGAGAAGACGATCGGCCGTTTGTTCTTGCTGCGCCAGATGGTGTTCAGCACGCTGTCCACCGAGGAAATCAGCAACAGCGCAGTGACGATCAGCCCGCAGGTGCCGACGGCGGTCATCTTGTTGGAATTGGCGACGAACTGTTCCAGGTAGTTCTGGATCACGTTGCCGGCGGCCGGCACGAAATTGGAAAAGATAAAGCTCTTCAGCTGCTCGCTGATGTCGGAAAACATCGGGAAAGCCGCGAACAGCGCGAACACCACGGTGACCAGCGGCACCAGCGACAGCAGGGAAACATAGGCGAGATGGCCCGCCAACATCGTCAGGCCATCATGATCGATACGCTGGTACAGCAGCCGTCCGAAGGTGACGCCGGGCTTAATCGCAGAGGGCAGCTTCTTGCGGCGGAAAAACGACATGGTCACTCCTTGATGTCCGTTGATACGCCTTAAGCTTAACGCGCCCTGCGCTCATTGAGCAAAATAGGCCGGCACCACGTCGCGATCGGTGACGTGCACCGTCTTGATCCCCAGCGCCTGCGCGGCGAGGACGTTCGCCGGGTGATCGTCGAAGAACACCGCGTCGGCGGCGGCGGTGTTTTCCGCGGCCAGCACATGTTGATAGATATCGGCCTCCGGCTTGCGCATGCCGAGATCTTGCGACAAATAGAGATGATCGGCAGCGGCGGCCACTTCAGGATAGTGCTGCGGCCAGTAGTTGCAGTGCAGACGGTTGGTGTTCGACAGCACCACCACCCGGTGGCCTTCGTTGCGCAGGCGCTGCATGATGTCGATCACTTCCGGGCGCAGCGCGACAAATACCGCCTGCCAGCCGGTGGCGAATTGTTCGAAGCTGAGCGCAATGCCCATTTCATCGCACAGCTTGCCGGCGAAGTCTTCATCGCTGATTTCACCACGCTCATGTTGCTGGAACACCTCACCCATGGCGAAACGATCGGACAGCACCGCCAACGGCGTGCCGCTCAAATTGCTCCACACGCCCAGCACACGCTTGAAATCGATATCGACGATCACATTACCTAAATCAAAGATATACAGCATAGTCCTCTCCTGATGGGCCGGTGAGATTTCACTGTAGCGGGAAAAGGAACAGCTGAACAGGGAGCGAACGGAAAAGCGCATAGCGCGCCGCACAAACGGGGAACAACAGAGGAAAAAACTCAGGGCGCGAGAGCCGCGCCCTAAGCATGAGACACTCAATCAGCGATTAAGCGTCTTTTGGACCGCGGCTGGCACGCTTACGATCGTTTTCCGTCAGGTGACGCTTACGGATACGGATCGAGGTCGGCGTCACTTCTACCAGTTCGTCGTCATCGATGAACTCCAGAGCTTGCTCCAGGGTCATTTTGATGGCCGGAACCAGGGTAGTCGCTTCGTCAGTACCGGAAGCACGCATGTTGGTCAGCTTCTTACCGGTCAGGCAGTTTACGGTCAGGTCGTTGGAACGTGAGTGAATACCGATGATCTGGCCTTCATACACTTCCGCACCGTGGCCCAGGAACAGCTTGCCGCGATCCTGCAGGCCGAACAGCGCGAACGCAACCGCTTTGCCCTGGCCGTTGGAGATCAGCACGCCGTTCTGACGCTGGCCCACTTCGCCCGGACGCACGTCGTCGTAGTGGCTGAAGGTGGAGTACAGCAGACCGGTACCCGAAGTCATGGTCATGAATTCGTTACGGAAGCCGATCAGACCGCGGCTTGGGATCACGTAGTCGAGACGCACGCGGCCCTTACCGTCCGGATCCATGTTTTTCAGGTCGGCTTTACGCTCACCCATCGCCTGCATCACGGAACCCTGATGCTGCTCTTCGATATCCAGCGTTACGTTCTCGAATGGCTCCTGCTTGCGGCCATCGATTTCGCGGAAGATAACTTTCGGACGGGAAACCGCCAGCTCGAAACCTTCGCGACGCATGTTTTCGATCAGCACCGACAGGTGCAGCTCGCCACGACCGGATACGCGGAAGGCGTCCGCATCGTCGGTTTCTTCGACGCGCAGCGCCACGTTGTGCACCAGCTCTTTGTTCAGACGGTCAAGGATCTGACGCGACGTCACGTACTTGCCTTCTTTACCGCAGAACGGCGAGGTGTTGACGTTGAAGAACATGGTTACGGTCGGTTCGTCGACGGACAGCGCCGGCAGCGCTTCTACGGCGTTGGTGTCGCAGATGGTGTCGGAGATGTTCAGCTCGCCCAGACCGGTGATGGCGATGATGTCGCCCGCTTCCGCCAGGGTGCTGTCGATACGCTCCAGACCCAGGTGACCCAGCACTTTACCCACTTTACCGTTGCGAGTTTTACCTTCGCTGTCGATGATGGTGACCTGCTGGTTCGGCTTCACTTTACCGCGCTTGATGCGGCCGATGCCGATAACGCCCAGGTAGTTGTTGTAGTCCAACTGGGAGATCTGCATCTGGAATGGCGCTTCCAGCTCAACCTGCGGCGCAGACACGTGGTCGACGATCGCCTGATACAGCGGGGTCATGTCTTCCGCCATGTCGGTGTGGTCGACGCCGGCGATGCCGTTCAGCGCAGAAGCGTAGATGATCGGGAAGTCGAGCTGCTCGTCGGTCGCGTCGAGGTTCACGAACAGGTCGAACACCTGATCCACAACCCAGTCAGGACGCGCGCCAGGACGGTCAACCTTGTTGATGACCACGATCGGCTTCAGACCGTTGGCGAAGGCCTTCTTGGTCACGAAGCGGGTTTGCGGCATAGGGCCATCCATTGCATCCACAACCAGCAGCACCGAGTCAACCATCGACATCACGCGCTCTACCTCGCCGCCGAAGTCGGCGTGTCCCGGGGTATCCACGATGTTGATACGGTAACCGTTCCAATTAATGGCGGTGTTTTTTGCGAGGATGGTAATCCCACGCTCTTTCTCCAAATCGTTGGAGTCCATTACGCGTTCGGTGGCTTCCGCACGCTCTCCGAAAGTACCGGATTGTTGCAGCAGCTTATCAACCAGGGTGGTTTTACCATGGTCAACGTGGGCAATAATGGCGATGTTACGCAAATTTTCGATCACAGCTTTGCCTCGGGCATTAGAAATAGCGCGCTATTGTACACGTATTAAGCGAGGGACTAAACAAGATCACAACCATCTCTTATAAACAACCGCGTACCGGTCAGTTTGTGATCCCTTTCACGGTGCAAAAAGCCGCAATCGTTGCACTTTTGCACCATTTCAGTGCCCAAGCCCACCCCAACTGCACCATTTCGGTGCAATTTATCACTGATGGTGCATACTGTTGTTGGGTAAAACCCGCGCAGAAAGGCGATGAAAGCCTTTTTTAAAAGTTGGCACGCTTTTCGCTTTAGTCTTTTCAAGGCGAAAAAAAGCCAGTTCCACAGATTCGTTCCACGACGACGACAATGATAAACCGGGAGAGTTAAGTATGTCCGCTGAACACGTTTTGACGATGCTGAATGAGCATGAAGTGAAATTCGTAGACCTGCGTTTCACTGACACCAAGGGTAAGGAACAGCACGTGACTATCCCGGCTCACCAGGTAAACGCCGACTTCTTCGAAGAAGGTAAAATGTTTGACGGCTCCTCTATCGGTGGTTGGAAGGGCATCAACGAATCTGACATGGTGCTGATGCCGGACGCCAGCACGGCGGTTCTGGATCCGTTCTTCGAAGAACCTACGCTGATCATTCGCTGTGACATTCTCGAGCCGGGCACCATGCAAGGCTACGATCGCGACCCGCGCTCCATCTCCAAACGCGCCGAAGACTTCCTGCGCTCCTCCGGCATCGCGGACACCGTGCTGTTCGGGCCAGAGCCTGAGTTCTTCCTGTTCGACGACATCCGCTTCGGCAGCAGCATCCGCGGTTCCCACGTGGCGATCGACGATATCGAAGGCGCCTGGAACTCCGGCACAAAATACGACGGCGGCAACAAAGGCCACCGTCCGGCGGTGAAAGGCGGTTACTTCCCGGTTCCACCGGTCGACTCTTCGCAGGATCTGCGTTCCACCATGTGTCTGACCATGGAAGAGATGGGCCTGGTGGTTGAAGCGCACCACCACGAAGTGGCGACCGCTGGTCAGAACGAAGTGGCAACCCGCTTCAACACCATGACCAAGAAAGCCGACGAAATTCAGATCTACAAGTACGTGGTGCACAACGTGGCGCACGCCTTCGGTAAAACCGCGACCTTCATGCCGAAGCCCATGTTCGGCGACAACGGTTCCGGCATGCACTGCCACATGTCGCTGTCCAAGAACGGCACCAACCTGTTCGCCGGCGACAAATACGGCGGCCTGTCTGAAACCGCACTGTTCTACATCGGCGGCATCATCAAGCACGCCAAGGCGATCAACGCGCTGGCCAACCCGACCACCAACTCGTACAAACGTCTGGTGCCAGGCTACGAAGCGCCGGTGATGCTGGCTTACTCCGCCCGTAACCGCTCCGCGTCCATCCGTATCCCGGTGGTCGCCAGCCCGAAAGCGCGCCGCATCGAAGCCCGCTTCCCGGATCCGGCGGCTAACCCATACCTGTGCTTCGCCGCGCTGCTGATGGCCGGCCTGGACGGCATCATCAACAAGATCCACCCTGGCGATGCCATGGACAAGAACCTGTACGACCTGCCGCCGGAAGAAGAAGCCGAGATCCCAAAAGTGGCCGGCTCGCTGGACGAGGCGATGGCCGCACTGAACGAAGACCGCGAGTTCCTGACCCGCGGCGGCGTGTTCACCGACGATGCGATCGATGCCTACATCGAACTGCGCAAAGAAGAGATGGACCGCGTTCGCATGACGCCACACCCGGTCGAGTTCGAACTGTACTACAGCGTCTAAGCCCTACCCGCGCCGTCTGCAAAGGCGGACGGCGCCCACAATTTTTGTTATCGCTTTTTTGTTGCCGTGGAAACTTTCAGCCCATCTTCGGATGGGTTTTTTCTCCACCGTATTTTCTGCAAAACTATTCCATACCGCGCCTATCCCGGATGGAGTAGGATAGATGCACTAAAAAGGTGCAGGAGTCTGCTGTATGGCAACTGGCAAGCTGCCCGATGCTGGGCAGATCCTCAATTCACTCATCAACAGCATCCTGCTGTTGGATGACTCACTGGCGGTTCACTACGCCAACCCGGCGGCACAGCAGCTGCTGGCGCAAAGCTCCCGCAAGCTGTTCGGCACGCCGCTGCCCGATTTGCTCGGTTATTTTTCGCTGAACGTCTCTTTGATGCGCGAAAGCCTGCGCGCCGGGCAGGGCTTCACCGACAACGAAGTGACTCTGGTGGTCGACGGCCGCGCGCATATCCTTTCCCTGACCGCTCAAGCGCTGCCGGAAGGCTATATCCTGGTCGAACTGGCGCCGATGGACAATCAGCGCCGCCTGAGCCAGGAACAGCTGCAGCATGCCCAACAGGTGGCGGCCCGCGATCTGGTGCGCGGTTTGGCGCACGAAATTAAAAACCCGCTGGGCGGCCTGCGCGGCGCGGCGCAGCTGCTGGCCAAGGCGCTGCCCGATCCGGCGCTGACCGAATACACCAAGGTGATCATTGAGCAGGCCGATCGGCTGCGCAATCTGGTGGATCGTCTGCTCGGGCCGCAGCGGCCCGGCCAGCACATCACCCAGAGCATCCATCAGGTCGCGGAGCGCGTCTGCCAGCTGGTGTCGCTGGAAATGCCGGATAACGTCACGCTGGTGCGCGACTACGATCCCAGCCTGCCGGAAATGGCCCACGACCCGGATCAGATAGAACAGGTGCTGCTGAACATCACCCGCAATGCGCTGCAGGCCTTGGGCGAGGCGGGCGGCACCATCACGCTGCGCACCCGCACCGCGTTTCAGATTACGTTGCACGGCACCCGCTACCGCCTGGCGGCGCGCATCGACGTCGAAGACGACGGCCCCGGCGTGCCGGCTCAGCTGCAGGACACGCTGTTCTACCCGATGGTCAGCGGCCGTGAAGGCGGTACCGGCCTGGGATTATCCATCGCCCGCAATCTGATCGATCAGCATTGCGGAAAAATTGAGTTCAACAGTTGGCCAGGTCATACCGAATTCTCGGTCTACCTGCCCATTCGCCAGTGAGGTTTGCAATGCAACGAGGGATAGTCTGGATCGTCGATGACGATAGCTCCATCCGCTGGGTGCTTGAGCGCGCGCTCACCGGCGCGGGCCTGAGCTGCGCCACCTTCGAAGGCGGCAATGACGTGCTGGAAGCCTTGGCCACGCAAACCCCCGACGTGCTGCTGTCCGATATCCGCATGCCGGGCATCGATGGTCTGGCGCTGCTCAAGCAGATCAAACAGCGCCACCCGATGCTGCCGGTGATCATCATGACCGCGCATTCGGATTTGGACGCGGCCGTCAGCGCCTATCAGCAAGGGGCCTTCGACTACCTGCCGAAACCGTTCGACATCGACGAAGCGGTGGCGCTGGTCGAGCGCGCCATCAGCCATTATCAGGAGCAGCAGCAGCCGGTGCGCAGCCAGCCGGCCAGCGATCCGGCGGCGGACATCATCGGCGAAGCGCCGGCGATGCAGGACGTGTTTCGCATCATCGGCCGGCTCTCGCGTTCGTCGATCAGCGTGCTGATCAACGGCGAATCCGGCACCGGTAAAGAGCTGGTGGCACATGCGCTGCACCGCCACAGCCCGCGCGCCAAATCACCGTTCATCGCCCTGAATATGGCCGCTATTCCCAAGGATCTGATCGAGTCCGAGCTGTTCGGCCACGAGAAAGGCGCCTTCACCGGCGCTAACCAAATCCGTCAGGGGCGCTTTGAACAGGCCGACGGCGGCACGCTGTTCCTCGACGAGATCGGCGATATGCCGCTCGACGTGCAAACGCGCCTGCTGCGGGTGCTGGCGGACGGCCAGTTCTACCGGGTCGGCGGCTATGCGCCGGTGAAGGTCGACGTACGCATCATCGCCGCCACGCACCAGAACCTGGAGCTGCGGGTACAGGAAGGCAAGTTCCGCGAGGATCTGTTCCACCGCCTGAACGTGATCCGCGTACACCTGCCGCCGCTGCGCGAACGCCGTGAAGACATCCCGCGGCTGGCGCGCCACTTCCTGCAGATCGCCGCCAAGGAGCTGGGCGTCGAGGCCAAGAACCTGCATCCGGAAACCGAAACCGCGCTGACCCGCCTGCCCTGGCCGGGCAACGTGCGCCAGCTGGAGAACACCTGCCGCTGGCTGACGGTGATGGCCGCCGGGCAAGAGGTGCTGATTCAGGATCTGCCGGGCGAACTGTTCGAAACCGCCGCGCCGGAAAGCCCCAGCCACAGTCTGCCGGACAGCTGGGCCACGCTGCTGGCGCAGTGGGCCGATCGCGCGCTGCGTTCCGGTCATCAAAATCTGCTGTCGGAAGCGCAGCCGGAAATGGAGCGCACGCTGCTCACCACCGCCCTGCGCCACACCCAAGGGCACAAACAGGAAGCCGCGCGCCTGCTGGGCTGGGGGCGCAATACCCTCACCCGCAAGCTTAAAGAGCTGGGCATGGAATAGGAACGGGGTGGATGATGAAAAACGCAGTCCGGCGCACAAAAAAACGCCAACCACAGACTTTACAGCCGGCGCGGGCGCAGTATGATCGTGTCGCACACTCTGGAGGTTGACGATGCTGGACTCATTCATCGTATTCATTTCTCAGGGCGCGGAGCTGGGCTCCGCCGCCAGCCACTCCCCGCAGGCGGCGGTCGCCGCGGTGTTGTGCGCCGCGCTGATTAACTTCTTCAGTTAAAAAAACAGCCGCATCAGCGGCTGTTTTTTCATCCTCAGATCACCCGAGAGAACTGCTGGCTGCGCGCCTGTTGCCGCAGATAGCGGTCGAAGCACATGCAAATATTGCGGATCAGCAAGCGCCCGCGCGGCGTGACGCGAATGCCCTGCTCGTCGCGCTCCACCAGCCCATCGCGTTCAAACGGCGCCAGCAGCTGCAGGTCTTCGGCGAAGTAAGCGGTGAAATCGATGCCGTATTGCCGTTCGAGCGGCTGATACGCCAACCGGAAGTTGCAGATCAGGGTTTTGATCAGATCGCGCCGCAGACAATCGTCGTCCGTCAGCGCCAGCCCGCGCCACAGGGCGTTGCCCTGCGCCGGTATGCTCTCATAGTAATGCTTCAGCTCTTTCTGATTCTGCGCATAGCTGTCGCCGAGCATGCTGATGGCCGACACGCCCAACCCCAGCAGATCGCTGTCGCCCTGGGTGGTATACCCCTGGAAATTGCGGTGCAGCTTGCCTTCGCGTTGCGCAATCGCCAGCTCATCGTCCGGGCGTGCAAAGTGATCCATGCCGATGAACTGATAGCCGGCGTCAGTCAGGAACGCGATGCTCTGCTGCAGGATATCCAGCTTCTGCTGCGCGCTGGGCAGATCGGCGTCTTTGATTTTGCGCTGGGCGGCGAATAAATTCGGCATATGCGCGTAGTTGAACACGCTGAGGCGATCGGGATTCAGTTCAGCTACCCGCTGCAGGGTGAAGGCGAAACTTTCCGGCGTCTGTTTCGGCAGGCCGTAGATCAGATCGATATTGGTCGAGCGGAAGCCCAGCGCTTTGGCCCGCTCGATCAGGGCGAAAATGAAGGCTTCATCCTGCTCGCGATTGACCAACTGCTGCACCTGCTTGTTGAAATCCTGCACCCCCATGCTCAGGCGGTTAAAGCCTTCGGCGCGTAAATGATCGAGCACATCCAGCGCTATCTCGCGCGGATCGACTTCGATCGACATCTCCGCATCGGGCAGAAAATCAAAATGTTCGCGCAGCAGCGCCACCAGCCGGCTGATTTGCGCTTTGTCCAGGTAGGTTGGCGTACCGCCGCCCCAGTGCATCTGACCGACCTTGCGGCCGGCGAACAGCGGCGCACGGCTGGCGATCTCTTGCGCCAGGACATTCAGGTATTCATCGGCCTTGTGCGTCTGACGCGTCACCAGTTTGTTGCAGCCGCAGAAGTAGCACAGCTTATGGCAGAAAGGGATATGCACGTACAGCGACAGCGGGCGCTCAGGGTAGCGCGCCGCGGCGCGTTGAAACGCCGCTTCGTCGTAGCGCTGGTTAAATTCCAGCGCCGTGGGGTATGAGGTATAACGCGGCCCTGAGTAGTTATATTTTTGGATCAGGGCCAAATCCCAGACAATCGTCTGCTCTGACATGCTCACTCCTTCCGATATCTTTTTCTACCGGGCCGGGAGAGGGGCGGTTGTCTGCGCTGTCTGGCCACGGAAGCGCTGCGAAAACGCGCTTTGCGCTTAGACAGCCGCCATAGTTTACCGAATAACCACAGCAGATAACACATCAAGAGTAGGGCTATTGTCGGGATCAGCCACATGGCGCGTTAAAAAAGCGTCCTTCGGGTTGCCGCCTTTCAGCAGCTTCAGAATATCTTCCTGCTTCTCTTCTTCTTCCTCATCGTCTTCATCGCCCAGCTCGATGCCCAGCACGTCCATCAGCACATCGATGCGATCCAACGTCTTGTCGACATACGCCTGCTCTTGCGCGTTCAGCGTTTCGCCATCGTCGATGCGATCCAGCAGCGCGTTCAGGCGTTCGTCATTTTCCAGCTTCGCCAGCTCTTCTTCCGGCGACAGGCGCGGTTTCGCTTCGGCCTTTGGCTTCGGTTGCGGTTTAGCCTTCACTTTGGTTTCATCGACCACCAGCGCAACCGGCACTTTACTGCCGATACGCGGATCTTTGGCTTCCGCCGCCGATTTGTTTTTCTGGCTGCCGGACTCGACCTGAGTGCGTGAACCGGAAGCGTGGCCGCGGCGTTTTTTCAGGCGTTTGCGCTCGCGCGCTTCCTGATCGAGCTCCATACGGCTTTTCTTTTCGTTTTTGACTTCGCCGCGCTGCCGCGAGGTGCTTTTGATGGCTGGTTCATAGCGTGTGCTCTTAGGTATGTAGATTCAGTATAGAATTGCGGCGGAATCTAGCAGAAAGCGGACAAAGAAAAAAGGCGGCAGGTTAAACCTGCCGCCTATTTCGCACCTTCTTGCGAAGGGTATTCCTGTTACGCGCTCCTTGCGTACATGCAACATCCCGGTTTTTCCTTCTGCTATAACCGCATTCCCTGCCACTACGTCCTTCATCCTGAAAGGAAAATCGTCCATGGCGCAATCCATTCGCATCCGCTCTTCTCGAGCGCGCTTCCTGCGGGCATCCAAACTGCCGATACTTCACCATCCGATGTGCCTGCCGCCTATTCCGGTGCGAAAGGGTCACTTCCTTTTGCGTTCATCCTGGCACTCATTGCACGCCCTGTGCATTCCCTGAGATTTGTCATCCTTCCCGGATGTTCCCTAATCCTGCGCAACCCTGCGTTAACGAGTACTTTACGTTATTGTTGCGAAGGCTCAAGGCACCTGACGCCGATTTGACTGACATTTTCACACAACGAAAAAATAACATGTTGTTTTTAAAATAAAAACATAAATATGACTTTCGAATAAAGCGACATTACCCGCGATTCGAATGGCAAATGTCTCACAACGTACGGTCGGCTTAACTGTTGTTTTATCGCGCCCCGCCGCTTAAAAACGGAGAAACACGCCATTTTTACCGCTGATGCAGTTATAATCGCCAACCAGTTAGCCATCCTCACGGAGACGAAAAATTTTGACCAGCAAGAACTACAACTATCATGTGACCCATTTCGTCACCAGCGCACCCGATATTCGCCATCTTCCGGGGGATGCAGGAATTGAAGTCGCCTTTGCCGGCCGTTCCAACGCCGGTAAATCCAGCGCGCTGAATACGCTGACCAACCAAAAAAGCCTGGCGCGCACCAGTAAGACGCCGGGGCGCACCCAGCTGATCAACCTGTTCGAAGTGGAAGACGGCATTCGTCTGGTCGACCTGCCGGGTTATGGCTACGCCGAAGTGCCGGAAGAAATGAAGCGCAAATGGCAACGCGCGCTGGGCGAATACCTGCAGATGCGCAACAGCCTGAAAGGGCTGGTGGTGCTGATGGATATCCGCCATCCGCTGAAAGATCTCGACCAGCAGATGATCCAGTGGGCGGTCGACGTCGGCACGCCGGTGCTGGTGTTGCTGACCAAGGCCGACAAGCTGGCCTCCGGCGCACGCAAGGCACAGCTCAACATGGTGCGTGAAGCGGTGCTGCCGTTTATGGGGGATATCCAGGTCGAAGCCTTCTCATCGCTGAAAAAGATCGGCGTCGACAAGCTGCGCCAGAAGCTGGACACCTGGTTTAACGAGATCCCGCCGGAAGTGCTGCCGGAAGAGGACATCGGCGAATAAGCCCTGATCGCACGTTTGAGCCGATGCCTCGCCGCATCGGCTTTTTTATGCCCGCAGATCGGCCGCAGGCGGGATTTTTTGTTATCTAATTACACTTTTGAAATAAAGCCATCATAAAGACTTATTGCCAAAACGGGCTTGTCTCGCCGAATTACGCGGATTAAGGGAGCGAAAGCTGAAATGAAAAGCGGGGCAGAGCGATAGGAAAAACGTATGGTTTGCTGCTGTTTTTACAATAAAAAACGCCCCAGTCAATACTGACTGGGGCGGCTAAATATTCAGCCAAATCCGATTACGTGAAGTAAAAGGTCTGAAAGATAGAACATCTTACCTCTGTACCCTACGCCTGTAACTCTACATCATTTTTTCGCAGGGAAAAAGAATTTTTTGTAGTTTACTTACACAATTTGCGGCGCAAGAACGGCGAAGTTGGGGAAACTATCGCCGCATCTTGTAGCTTAATTACGAAAAGTGCTTAGCTTCTCGCCAGTTAGCGCATACGGCGATAACCCGGCGATCAGTGCGCTTCATCCCAGTTCATGCCGACGCCCACATCGACCTTCAGCGGCACCGCCAGGGCCATGCTGCCTTCCATCAGTTGGCGGATGCGCTGGCTGGCTTCTTCGATCACCGATTCATGCACCTCGAACACCAATTCATCGTGCACCTGCATGATCGCGCGCACCAACGGCTTCTCCTGCCCTTGCAGCCAGGCGTCGACCTCGATCATCGCACGCTTGATGATATCGGCTGCCGTGCCCTGCATCGGGGCGTTGATGGCGGCGCGCTCGGCCGCCTTGCGGCGCATGGCGTTGCTGGAGCGGACGTCCGGCAGATACAGACGGCGGCCGTCCAGCGTGCTGACATAGCCCTGCTCGGAAGCCTGCTGACGGGTGCGCTCCATGTAATCCAGCACGCCCGGGTAACGCTCAAAGTAGAGATCCATATAGCGCTGGGCTTCCCCACGCGGGATCCCCAACTGACGCGCCAGGCCGAAGGCGCTCATGCCGTAAATCAAACCGAAGTTAATCGCCTTGGCGCTGCGGCGCTGCTCGCCGGTCACTTTATCTAACGGCACGCCGAAAACTTCCGACGCCGTGGCGCGGTGAATGTCTTTCCCTTCGGCAAAGGCCTTCAGCAGCCCCTCATCCTGTGACAGATGCGCCATGATGCGCAGCTCGATCTGCGAGTAGTCGGCCGCAACGATGCGGTAGCCTTCCGGCGCAATAAAGGCCTGGCGAATGCGCCGCCCTTCTTCGTTGCGCACCGGGATATTCTGCAGGTTCGGATCGCTCGAGGAGAGGCGGCCGGTGGCAGTCACCGCCTGATGGTACGAGGTATGCACCCGGCCGCTGACCGGATTGATCATCAACGGCAGCTTGTCGGTATAGGTGGTCTTCAGCTTCGCCAGGCCGCGGTATTCCAGGATCACCTTCGGCAGCGGGTAGTCCAGCGCCAGCTCGGCCAGCACCTCTTCGTTGGTGGACGGCGCCCCGCCCGGGGTTTTCTTCAGCACCGGCAGCTTTTGTTTTTCGTACAGGATCGCCTGCAGCTGCTTGGTCGACGCCAGGTTGAGCGGCTCTTCCGCCAGCTCGTGGGCCTGCGCCTCCAACTCTGCCAGACGCTTGGCCAACTCCTGGGAGTGGGCCGACAAAATGGCAGGATCGATCAGCACCCCGGTGCGTTCGATATGCGACAGCACCGGCAGCAGCGGCATTTCAATCTCATTGAATACCGTCAGCAGTTCCGCGCTCTGTTTCAGCTGCGGCCACATCGCCAGGTGCAGCTGCAGCGTGACATCGGCGTCTTCGGCGGCGTAAGGCGCCGCCTGCTCCAGCGCGATCTGGTTGAACGTCAGCTGGTTTTTGCCCTTGCCGGCAATCTCTTCGAAGGTGATGGTTTTGTGGCCCAGATAACGATCGGCAAGGCTGTCCATATCATGACGGCCGCCGACGCTGTCCAGCACATAGGACTCCAGCATGGTGTCGTAGGCGATGCCGCGCATCTCGATGCCGTAACGCGCCAGCAGGCTCATATCGAACTTCAGGTTTTGCCCGACCTTGAGCGCCTTCTCGTCTTCCAGCAGCGGCTTGAGCGCCTCCAGCACATAAGCGCGATCCAGCTGCGCCGGCGCATCCAGGTAATCGTGCGCCACCGGCAAATAAGCCGCTTCGCCCGGCGCGATCGCGAAGGACAGGCCGATCAGGTTGGCGGTCAGGGTATCCAGACCGTCGGTTTCGGTATCGAAGGCAAACACGTCGGCCTTTTTCAGCCGCGTCAGCCAGTCGGTAAAGGTCGCTTCATCCAGGATAGTGACATATCCGTCCTGGGACAGCTTGGCTTCCGCCAAGGCTTTCGGCGCTTCCACGGCGGCTGCCGGTTTGGCGGCGCCGGCAGCTTTCGCGCCCGCGCCTTTCTTGTTTTCCAGCCAGACGCCAGCTTCCACGTCCGCCAGCCAGCGTTTGAACTCGTACTGTTTGAACAGCTGTTGCAGCGTATCGACATCCGGCTCAGATACCGTCAGGTCCGCGCAGGTCAGATCCAGTTCGACGTCGGTTTTGATCGTCGCCAGCTTATAGGAGAGGTACGCGACCTCTTTGTTCTGCTCCAGCTTGGCCGCCATGGTTTTGGCGCCGCGGAAGCTCAGCGTGGCGATGTTCTCCAGATTGCCGTACAGCGCATCCAGCCCGCCGATCCCCTGCAGCAACGCCTGGGCGGTTTTCTCGCCCACGCCCGGTACGCCGGGAATGTTGTCCGATGAATCGCCCATCAGCGCCAGGAAGTCGATGATCAACTCCGGCGGAATGCCGTACTTGTCGCACACTTCCTGCGGGCCGAGGATCGTGTTGTTCATGGTGTTGATCAGGGTGACGTTCGGCGTCACCAGCTGCGCCATGTCTTTGTCGCCGGTGCTGATCAGCACCGCATGGCCGGCCTTTTCGGCCTCCAGCGCCAGCGTACCGATAACGTCGTCCGCCTCAACGCCGGGTGTCACCAGCAGCGGCAGACCCATCGCCTTGACCATGTTGTGCAGCGGCTCGATCTGCGCGCGCAGATCGTCCGGCATCGGCGGCCGGTGCGACTTGTATTCAGCGAACAGCTCATCGCGGAAGGTCTTCCCTTTGGCATCAAACACCACGGCAACGTGGCTCGGTTGATACTGCAGCAGCAGGCTGCGCAGCATATTCAGCACGCCGTACATCGCGCCGGTCGGCTCGCCCGCCGAGTTGGTCAGCGGCGGGAAGGCGTGATAAGCGCGGTAGAGGTAGGAGGAACCGTCAACCAGGATTAGTGGGTTTTCTGCAATCTGGGCCATAGCGTTTCTTTATCGTGATCGGACATAGGGGTAAGCATGCCATAGCTGGCCGCCGGAGACGAACCTTAGCGTGCATTGCGGACGAAAATGATGTGATTGTGTGCGAGGATCCGCAAGATCTTACCTGTGGATAACTTTGTGCATAGAAAAGAGACCGAATTATAACGCTGCGATTATCGTTATAACGGCGAATAAAATTCCTATTTAAATCACCGCGTTAAAAGAACGAATTCCGGCGACGCTTTATTACTGGCATTTATTGAATTTGTGGATATAACTTTCGCCGGATTTTAATCGCACTATTAATCAAATTCGGCGCCTCAATTACCATAGCACAAGCTGGACAAGTTGCACGAAAACTCAGCAAATGGTTATCCGATGAGACGAAAAACAGTGATTTTAAGCGGCGCTTTACCCCGGCGATTTCTGTTAAAATGCATTTTTGTTCATGCGCTTTGGCATGCAACGATGTTCCCACCAACCGTCAGCCCATAATCATGCCAAGATTGTTAACGCCTGTTATCTTTATCATTTCCGTCATACTTACCATTCTGGTGACGGTGTTGTGCTCCATCCCCATCACGCTGGCCGGCATCGTGAAACTCCTGGTGCCCATTCCCGCCGTTTGGCGATATATCTCGGCTTTCGCCGATTTCATGATGTGGTGTTGGTGCCAAGGGCTGGCGCTGTTATTGCGCATTAACGGGCAATTGCGTTGGGATATTGAAGGGCTGGAAGGGTTGGATCGCAAAAACTGGTATCTACTGATCAGCAACCACGAAAGCTGGTCGGACATTGTCGTGTTATGCGTGCTGTTCAGAAATCATATTCCAATGAATAAGTATTTCCTCAAGCAACAGCTCGCCTGGGTGCCTTTTGTCGGTCTGGCCTGCTGGGCGCTGGATATGCCATTCATGAAGCGTTATTCCCGCGCCTATTTGCTCAAGCATCCGGAAAAGCGCGGCAAGGATATCGAAACGACGCGCCGTTCCTGCGAAAAATTCCGCCAGCGTCCAACCACCATCGTCAATTTCGTCGAGGGTTCACGCTTCACCGAAGCCAAGAAAATTAAAAGCAATTCGCCGTATCGCAATTTGCTGGCGCCTAAAGCCGCCGGCATCGCGTTTACGCTCAGCGCGCTGGGTAATCAGTTCGACAAAGTGTTGAACGTTACTCTGCTCTATCCGGAAAATAACCAGCGGCCTTTTATGGATATGCTGTGTGGGCGGCTGACGCGTATCGTGGTGAGAATAGAGACGCTGCCGATCGATGAAACCCTGCACGGCGACTACTTCAACGACAAACAGTTCAAGCGGCGCTTCCAGCTGTGGCTGAATACGCTGTGGCAGGAAAAAGACCGGTTGCTGGATAAATTGAAGCGGCAATACGGATAAAAAAACGCCGGCGATGCCGGCGTTTTTCATGTTGAATCAGGCTTATTTCTGCTGGCTGAGGAATTTAACCACATCGGCGAACTGCTTCACGTAAGCGTCCATCGAGCTGGTGTCCAGGCCATCGTTTTTAACCATGTATTTGCCGTTGACGAATACCGCCGGCACGCCGCGCAGCTGCAGATCTTCTGCGGCTTTCTCCTGTTGAACCACCAGAGATTTCACCACGAAGCTGTTCCAGGCCGCGTCATAATCTGCGGCGGTCACGCCCGCTTTCACGAAGACGTTGCGGATATCGTCCGGCGTTTGCACGGTCTGGGTTTTCTGCACCGCTTCAAACATCAGCGGGCTCACCTTGTCTTCCACGCCCAGCGCCATCGCCACCGCCCACGCCTGAGTCAGCTGTTTGCCCAACGGCCCCAGGAACTCCACGTGGTACTTGGTCATTTTGGTGCCGGCAGGCAGCGCTTTCTTTACGTTCTCAGACACATGATAGACCTGCTCGAACTGGTAGCAGTGCGGGCAGTAGAAGGAGAAGAACTCCAACACCTGCGGCTCGCCGGTCACCGGTTTGTCCAGAGTCACATACTGAGCGCCATCGCTAAACTGTGCCGCCGAGGCACTGAATGCCATCACCATGCCAACGAGCGCCAACCATATTTTTTTCATAAGACTAAACTCTCCATTGTGTTAAAGCTTCAATACATTGGCGTCAGCTGCAGAGGGGGCTCCTGCAACAGCTTAACCTGTTCGGTGAAGGCCGCAGTCTGAGACAACCAGAAATCAGACTCCGCCATCCACGGAAAACTCTTAGGGAAGGCCGGATCCTGCCAGCGGCGAGCGACCCAGGCCAGGTAATACACCATGCGCATCGCCCGCAGTGGTTCAATCAACGCCAGCTCGCGCTGATCGAACTCGGCAAATTCGCTATACGCCTCCAGCAAGACATCCAGCTGCATCAGTTGATCGCGACGTTCGCCATGCAGCAACATCCACAGATCCTGCACTGCCGGGCCGTTGCGCGCGTCATCAAGATCGACGAACAGCGGGCCATCGCGCCACAGAATATTGCCCGGATGGCAATCACCGTGCAAACGGCGCGGTTGCCAGTTCAGATGCCAGTGCGACTTGATCGCCGCAATCAGATTATCCGTCGCCTGCAGGAACGCGTCACGCTGCGTTGCCGGTAGCAGCTCGCAATCGGCGAGCACCTGACGCGGGGCGGTGAGGTACTCTTCAATCCCCATCGTTGGCCGCTCAGCGAACAAACGCTCACCGCCGACCTGGTGGATACGCCCCAGAAAACGGCCCACCCATTCCAACTGATCCAGATTGTCTATCTCGTATTGCCGGCCCCCTACGCTGGGGAACAGGGCAAAGAAAAAGCCGCCGTGCGTATGCAGCGTAGCGCCTTGCACCGCCAACGGCGCCACCGCCGGGATCTCCGCGCCGGCCAGATCCAGAGCGAACTGATGTTCCTCACCGATCTGTGCGGCGCTCCAGCGCTCCGGGCGGTAAAACTTCACCACGTAGCGCCGGCGATCTTCGTCCATAAACTGATAGACGCGGTTCTCGTAGCTGTTCAGCGCCGTCAGGCCGGAATCGACGCGCAGGCCAACTCCTTCTAGCGCGTCCATAATCAAATCGGGCGACAGGGTTTCGAAATTAAAAGCAGAGTTATTCATAACGTTCGTTTGATCGCTGACAGCACGGTGCCGGGAATGAGAAATAGTAGCATTAATGGCGCATTTCACGCGCTATGCTTTCTCGCACCGCACGAGGATCAGCCCTTGATAACGCCGCGAGCGCGCAGCAGCGCCGTTTTAAAATCTTCTTCGTAATCTTTCTTCAGACCCGGGATCTGATCCGTGCCGGCGCTGCCGCGCATTTTCAGGTGATAAATGAGAATGTCGTCGCTCAGTTCGGACAACTCGCCCTGGAAGCCCGCTTCCTTCGCCAGCTTTTGCAAAAACTGCATCAAATTGAGATCGGGATCTTCCTGCCAGGCCGGGTGCAACAGCTCGATCAACTCGTTTACGCGATGCGTTTTCATCTCAATATCGTCCAATAGCATGAATAAACTCACAAAGTAACAGGCTTACCCACACAGTGAAAGAACCGGCTTGTCAATAAAGGTAAATCCTGATGTCACGCCGGCTTTAGCGCTACAATCAGCCCATCGACAAGGCGGGATAAACGAGATGCATAAAGAAATCAGCGGCGTCATTTTGGCCGGTGGACGGGCCACGCGTATGGGCGGTGAAGACAAAGGCCTGGTGTCGATTGGTGGTATCGCACTCTATCAACACATATTGGCTCGGTTACGGCCGCAGGTGGCTTCCATCGTCATCAGCGCCAATCGCAATCAGGCATGTTACCAGGCGAGCGGTTTGCCGGTGATTGGCGATCTGACGCCCGATTTCGCCGGGCCGTTGGCCGGTATGCTGGCCGGACTCAAGCAATCTTCCAGCGAATGGGTGGCCTTCGTCCCTTGTGATGTCCCCGACTTTCCCGCTGACTTAGTGGCACAACTCTGGCGGCAAAAAGGCGCAGCGCCGGCTGCCTTTGCCAGCGATGGCGAACGTGATCACCCTACGCTGGCGTTACTGCATACCCAACTAGCGCCGCAGCTGGCCGACTATCTGGCGCGCGGTGAACGCAAGCTGATGCTGTTCTTGCATCAGATTAACGCACAACGCGTGGTGTTCAGCGGACAACAAGCGGCATTTCATAACCTGAATACGCCGGAAGACTGCCTACATTGGCAGCAAACACGAGAGCTAAAGAAATGAATCGTTCATTGCCCCCCTTGCTGGCCATCGGCGCCTACAGCGGAACGGGGAAAACCACCCTGCTCAAACAGCTGATCCCGTTGCTGAAACAACGCCAGGTAAGGATTGGACTGATCAAACATACGCATCACGACATGGATGTGGATACGCCAGGTAAGGACAGCTATGAGCTGCGTAAAGCGGGCGCCGAGCAAACGCTGGTCGCCAGCGATCGCCGCTGGGCATTAATGACCGAAACGCCGGAGCAACAACCTTTGGATCTACGCTACCTGGCAGAGCGTTTTGATGCCGATAAGATCGATTTGATTCTTGTTGAAGGGTTTAAACATGAGCCGGTCAGCAAAATCCTGCTTTATCGGGCCAAGATCGGCAAACCGTTGGAAGACATGTTGGATCAGTTTGTCGTGGCGGTAGCCAGCGACCGACCACTATCCATCTCAGCTAAGCAGCTGGATCTCAATCAACCGGAAAACATCGCCGACTTTATTGTCGAGTGGTTGAAAGGCGCAGCGTAGCTGCGCTTTTTTACGTTTTACGCATAGCAAAAAGCCCTGAACGTCAGTTCAGGGCTTATTGTTTATWTGATGCCTGGCAGTGTCCTACTCTCGCATGGGGAGACCCCACACTACCATCGGCGCTACGGCGTTTCACTTCTGAGTTCGGCATGGGGTCAGGTGGGACCACCGCGCTATTGCCGCCAGGCAAATTCTGTTTCATTCCAACCGCTTCACTCTCGTGTCGCCATCAGAACCAATCTCGGAACTTCGCTGAAAATCTCTCTAAAAACACCTTCGGTGTTGTAAGGTTAAGCCTCACGGATCATTAGTACTGGTTAGCTCAATGCATCGCTGCACTTACACACCCAGCCTATCAACGTCTTAGTCTTAAACGTTCCTTCAGGGRCCTTAAAGGYCCAGGGAAGACTCATCTTGAGGCAAGTTTCGCGCTTAGATGCTTTCAGCGCTTATCTTTTCCGCACTTAGCTACCGGGCAATGCCATTGGCATGACAACCCGAACACCAGTGGTGCGTTCACTCCGGTCCTCTCGTACTAGGAGCAACCCCTCTCAATCTTCCAACGCCCACGGCAGATAGGGACCGAACTGTCTCACGACGTTCTAAACCCAGCTCGCGTACCACTTTAAATGGCGAACAGCCATACCCTTGGGACCTACTTCAGCCCCAGGATGTGATGAGCCGACATCGAGGTGCCAAACACCGCCGTCGATATGAACTCTTGGGCGGTATCAGCCTGTTATCCCCGGAGTACCTTTTATCCGTTGAGCGATGGCCCTTCCATTCAGAACCACCGGATCACTAAGACCTACTTTCGTACCTGCTCGAGCCGTCACTCTCGCAGTCAAGCTAGCTTATGCCTTTGCACTAACCTCACGATGTCCGACCGTGATTAGCTAACCTTCGTGCTCCTCCGTTACTCTTTGGGAGGAGACCGCCCCAGTCAAACTACCCACCAGACACTGTCCTCACCCCGGATCACGGGGCCGAGTTAGAACATCAAACATTAAAGGGTGGTATTTCAAGGATGGCTCCACGCAGACTGGCGTCCACGCTTCAAAGCCTCCCACCTATCCTACACATCAAGGCTCAATGTTCAGTGTCAAGCTATAGTAAAGGTTCACGGGGTCTTTCCGTCTTGCCGCGGGTACACTGCATCTTCACAGCGAGTTCAATTTCACTGAGTCTCGGGTGGAGACAGCCTGGCCATCATTACGCCATTCGTGCAGGTCGGAACTTACCCGACAAGGAATTTCGCTACCTTAGGACCGTTATAGTTACGGCCGCCGTTTACTGGGGCTTCGATCAAGAGCTTCGCCTTGCGGCTGACCCCATCAATTAACCTTCCAGCACCGGGCAGGCGTCACACCGTATACGTCCACTTTCGTGTTTGCACAGTGCTGTGTTTTTATTAAACAGTTGCAGCCAGCTGGTATCTTCGACTGGCTTCAGCTCCATCCGCAAGGGACTTCACCTACATGCCAGCGTGCCTTCTCCCGAAGTTACGGCACCATTTTGCCTAGTTCCTTCACCCGAGTTCTCTCAAGCGCCTTGGTATTCTCTACCTGACCACCTGTGTCGGTTTGGGGTACGATTTAATGTTACCTGGAGCTTAGAGGATTTTCCTGGAAGCAGGGCATCAACTACTTCTGCACCGTAGTGCATCGTCATCACGCCTCAGGGTTAGTATGCAACCGGATTTACCAGGTCACACCCCCTACACGCTTAAACCGGGACAACCGTCGCCCGGCCAGCCTAGCCTTCTCCGTCCCCCCTTCGCAGTAACACCAAGTACAGGAATATTAACCTGTTTCCCATCGACTACGCTTTTCAGCCTCGCCTTAGGGGTCGACTCACCCTGCCCCGATTAACGTTGGACAGGAACCCTTGGTCTTCCGGCGAGCGGGCTTTTCACCCGCTTTATCGTTACTTATGTCAGCATTCGCACTTCTGATACCTCCAGCAACCCTCACAGGCCACCTTCAACGGCTTACAGAACGCTCCCCTACCCAACAACGCTAAGCGTCGCTGCCGCAGCTTCGGTGCATGGTTTAGCCCCGTTACATCTTCCGCGCAGGCCGACTCGACCAGTGAGCTATTACGCTTTCTTTAAATGATGGCTGCTTCTAAGCCAACATCCTGGCTGTCTATGCCTTCCCACATCGTTTCCCACTTAACCATGACTTTGGGACCTTAGCTGGCGGTCTGGGTTGTTTCCCTCTTCACGACGGACGTTAGCACCCGCCGTGTGTCTCCCGTGATAACATTCTTCGGTATTCGGAGTTTGCATCGGTTTGGTAAGCCGGGATGGCCCCCTAGCCGAAACAGTGCTCTACCCCCGAAGATGAGTTCACGAGGCGCTACCTAAATAGCTTTCGGGGAGAACCAGCTATCTCCCGGTTTGATTGGCCTTTCACCCCCAGCCACAAGTCATCCGCTAATTTTTCAACATTAGTCGGTTCGGTCCTCCAGTTAGTGTTACCCAACCTTCAACCTGCCCATGGCTAGATCACCGGGTTTCGGGTCTATACCTTGCAACTAATCGCCCAGTTAAGACTCGGTTTCCCTACGGCTCCCCTATACGGTTAACCTTGCTACAAAATATAAGTCGCTGACCCATTATACAAAAGGTACGCAGTCACACCACGAAGGTGCTCCCACTGCTTGTACGTACACGGTTTCAGGTTCTATTTCACTCCCCTCGCCGGGGTTCTTTTCGCCTTTCCCTCACGGTACTGGTTCACTATCGGTCAGTCAGGAGTATTTAGCCTTGGAGGATGGTCCCCCCATATTCAGACAGGATGTCACGTGTCCCGCCCTACTCATCGAACTCACGACCTGTGCATTTTAGTGTACGGGGCTATCACCCTTTGCTGCGCGACTTTCCAGACGCTTCCACTAACACACAAGCCGATTCAGGTTCTGGGCTCMTCCCCGTTCGCTCGCCGCTACTYGGGGGAATCTCGGTTGATTTCTTTTCCTCGGGGTACTTAGATGTTTCAGTTCCCCCGGTTCGCCTCATGCCACTATGTATTCATGACATGATAGTGTGTCGAAACACACTGGGTTTCCCCATTCGGGTATCGCCGGTTATAACGGTTCATATCACCTTACCGACGCTTTTCGCAGATTAGCACGCCCTTCATCGCCTCTGACTGCCTAGGCATCCACCGTGTACGCTTAGTCACTTAACCTCACAACCCGAAGATGTTTCCATCGTTCGYGCTGCAAACATTTGAGAGACTCTATGACAGGTTACTCTTTATCCCRRWRCTTCTACGGAGGGATAAATTTCAGCCGTCATGTTTCAATTTTCAGCTTGTTCCAGATTGTTAAAGAGCAAAATACTTCGCAGCATACTGTCGCCAATATACTCTGAAGTATTGAAATACCGGACTATATGGTGGAGCTAAGCGGGATCGAACCGCTGACCTCCTGCGTGCAAGGCAGGCGCTCTCCCAGCTGAGCTATAGCCCCATACAGTCACGCGCAGTACCTTTTCCACTTCATGAGAAGTGGTAGGCCTGAGTGGACTTGAACCACCGACCTCACCCTTATCAGGGGTGCGCTCTAACCACCTGAGCTACAAGCCTATAAAGGTATTTCTGCTCGTTACTTTCTATCAGACAATCTGTGTGAGCACGCCACGCGAACTAATATCTTTAGGTAAGGAGGTGATCCAACCGCAGGTTCCCCTACGGTTACCTTGTTACGACTTCACCCCAGTCATGAATCACAAAGTGGTAAGCGCCCTCCCGAAGGTTAAGCTACCTACTTCTTTTGCAACCCACTCCCATGGTGTGACGGGCGGTGTGTACAAGGCCCGGGAACGTATTCACCGTAGCATTCTGATCTACGATTACTAGCGATTCCGACTTCATGGAGTCGAGTTGCAGACTCCAATCCGGACTACGACGTACTTTATGAGGTCCGCTTGCTCTCGCGAGGTCGCTTCTCTTTGTATACGCCATTGTAGCACGTGTGTAGCCCTACTCGTAAGGGCCATGATGACTTGACGTCATCCCCACCTTCCTCCAGTTTATCACTGGCAGTCTCCTTTGAGTTCCCGGCCGAACCGCTGGCAACAAAGGATAAGGGTTGCGCTCGTTGCGGGACTTAACCCAACATTTCACAACACGAGCTGACGACAGCCATGCAGCACCTGTCTCAGAGTTCCCGAAGGCACCAATCCATCTCTGGAAAGTTCTCTGGATGTCAAGAGTAGGTAAGGTTCTTCGCGTTGCATCGAATTAAACCACATGCTCCACCGCTTGTGCGGGCCCCCGTCAATTCATTTGAGTTTTAACCTTGCGGCCGTACTCCCCAGGCGGTCGATTTAACGCGTTAGCTCCGGAAGCCACGCCTCAAGGGCACAACCTCCAAATCGACATCGTTTACAGCGTGGACTACCAGGGTATCTAATCCTGTTTGCTCCCCACGCTTTCGCACCTGAGCGTCAGTCTTCGTCCAGGGGGCCGCCTTCGCCACCGGTATTCCTCCAGATCTCTACGCATTTCACCGCTACACCTGGAATTCTACCCCCCTCTACGAGACTCTAGCTTGCCAGTTTCAAATGCAGTTCCCAGGTTGAGCCCGGGGATTTCACATCTGACTTAACAAACCGCCTGCGTGCGCTTTACGCCCAGTAATTCCGATTAACGCTTGCACCCTCCGTATTACCGCGGCTGCTGGCACGGAGTTAGCCGGTGCTTCTTCTGCGAGTAACGTCAATTGATGAACGTATTAAGCTCACCACCTTCCTCCTCGCTGAAAGTGCTTTACAACCCGAAGGCCTTCTTCACACACGCGGCATGGCTGCATCAGGCTTGCGCCCATTGTGCAATATTCCCCACTGCTGCCTCCCGTAGGAGTCTGGACCGTGTCTCAGTTCCAGTGTGGCTGGTCATCCTCTCAGACCAGCTAGGGATCGTCGCCTAGGTGAGCCATTACCCCACCTACTAGCTAATCCCATCTGGGCACATCTGATGGCAAGAGGCCCGAAGGTCCCCCTCTTTGGTCTTGCGACGTTATGCGGTATTAGCTACCGTTTCCAGTAGTTATCCCCCTCCATCAGGCAGTTTCCCAGACATTACTCACCCGTCCGCCGCTCGTCACCCAGGGAGCAAGCTCCCCTGTGCTACCGCTCGACTTGCATGTGTTAAGCCTGCCGCCAGCGTTCAATCTGAGCCATGATCAAACTCTTCAATTAAAAGCTTGATTTGCTTCCACTCGAGAAGCGATGCTCAAAGATTTACTGCATGAATTTTACTTCAGTTAGTCACTCTTCAAGACTTGATATTTTTTTGCATCCGAAGATGCTGGATATCGTCTTGTGGAGTGCCCACACAGATTGTCTGATAAATTGTTAAAGAGCAGTGCCGAGAAACTCATCGGCGCGGGCTGCGTATACTACGCTTTTCGCCCGGAGAGTCAAGCGTTTATTCGTATAACTTCGTATAATGTATGCTATACGAAGTTATGCGACTACGCTTTTCGCCCGGAGAGTCAAGCGTTTATTTCGCTTTCTTCTCGCTAACCCGGCGGCTTGTCAGTCGTTGTTCCCGGTCAGTGGAGGCGCATTATAGGGAGTTCTCGGCAGGCCGCAACCCCCTAATTGCAAAAAAACYTTTTCAAGCGCGGATTTTTTTCAACAAAAGGGCGAAAAAGCGGCGAATTAATGTCACTTTTTCAGGTAAACAGCCATAAAAGCTGGCGATCACTGGAGTAAAATAGAAATAACGATGTCAGTAAGGATCCGCAGCCATGCCGTTAAATGCACAACAACAGGCCGCCCAACGCAATCTTTCTTATCTGCTTGCAGAAAAACTCGGCCAACAAATTCTGGCAGGCGATTATCAGGCCGGCAGCATCCTACCTGGCGAAATGGAACTGGGCGAGCAATTCGGCGTCAGCCGCACCGCGGTGCGCGAAGCGGTAAAGATGTTAGCCGCCAAAGGCATGTTGTTGCCGCGCCCGCGCATTGGCACCCGCGTGATGCCGCAAAGCCAATGGAATTTCCTCGATCAAGATTTACTGACCTGGTGGATGACGCGGGAAAACTTCGATCAGGTGATGCAACACTTCCTTATCTTGCGCACCTCGCTGGAGCCGCAGGCCTGCGCGTTGGCGGCAAACCACGCCAGCCCGCAACAAACCAAGTTGCTGGCGGGGCTGATGGCGGAAATGCGCGCGCTGCATACCCAGTTTGATCGCGAGCGTTGGATCCAGGTCGATACCCAATTCCACCAGCTTATCTACGAGGCCAGCGGCAACCCGTTCCTGACCTCGTTCGCCAACCTGTTCAGTTCGGTGTACCAAAGCTACTTCCGCGCCATCACCGGCAATGAAGTGATCAAGCTGCGCCATCATCAGGCTATCGTCGATGCGATACTCGCCGGAGACAGCGCAGGCGCACTCGTCGCCTGCCAGGTGCTGCTGAAAGAGAAAGACTAGACACGCTCCCCCGCTTATATATAGAAGAAAGAGACGAGGGACAGACGACCATTTAACCAGGACCGACCATGACCCAATCCGCGCGCAGTATGGCAGGACTCCCGTGGATCGCCGCAATGGCGTTCTTTATGCAGGCGCTGGACGCCACTATCCTCAACACCGCGCTGCCGGCGATCGCCCACAGCCTCGGGCACTCGCCGCTGGCGATGCAATCGGCCGTCATCAGCTACACGCTGACGGTGGCGATGCTGATCCCGGTCAGCGGCTGGCTGGCGGATCGCTTCGGCACTCGACGGATATTCATCTTCGCCGTCACGTTATTCACCCTCGGTTCGCTATTGTGCGCCCTCTCCCCCACGTTGAGCGTGCTGGTCGCCTCTCGCGTGCTGCAGGGCATCGGCGGCGCGATGATGATGCCGGTCGCGCGGTTGGCGCTGCTGCGCGCCTACCCGCGCAGCGAACTGCTGCCGGTGCTGAACTTCGTCACCATGCCCGGCCTGGTCGGGCCGATTCTCGGGCCGCTGCTGGGCGGCTGGCTGGTAACCTACGCCACCTGGCACTGGATTTTCCTGATCAATATCCCTATCGGTCTGCTCGGCATCTTCTATGCGCGCAAATACATGCCGGACTTCACCACGCCCAAACGCCGCTTCGATTTCCTTGGTTTTATGCTGTTCGGCCTGAGTCTGGTGCTGATCTCTACCGGGCTGGAACTGTTTGGCGAGCGGGTGCTGGCGAGCTACGTTTCGCTGGGCATTCTGCTCAGCGGCTTCGTGATGCTGTTCGGCTACATCGCGCACGCACGCCGTCATCCTCAGCCGCTGATCGGCCTCGACCTGTTCAAAACCCGCACCTTCTCTGTCGGCATCGCCGGCAACGTCGCATCCAGGTTGGGCACCGGCTGCGTGCCGTTTTTGATGCCGCTCATGCTGCAGGTGGGATTCGGCTACACGGCGATCGTCGCCGGCTGCATGATGGCGCCGACCGCCATCGGCTCGCTGATGGCGAAATCCACCGTCACTCAGGTGCTTCGCTGGTTCGGCTACCGTAAAACGCTGGTCGGCATCACCGTTATCATCGGAGCGCTGATCGCGCAGTTCGCCCTGCAGAGCCCAGGCATGCCGCTGTGGCTGATGATCCTGCCGCTGTTCGTACTGGGCATGGCGATGTCCACCCAGTTCACCGCCATGAATACCATCAGCCTGGCGGATTTGAACGACGCCAACGCCAGCGCCGGCAACAGCGTCCTGGCGGTCACCCAACAGCTGTCCATCAGTTTCGGCGTAGCGATCAGCGCGGCGGTGCTGCGTTTTTACGAATCCCTGTCGTTAGGCACTATGATCGACCACTTCCATTACACCTTTATCACCATGGGGATCGTCACCGTGGCGTCGGCGCTGGTATTTATGTTGCTGAGAAGGAAAGATGGCCGCAACTTGATCAGCGGCCAGGAAAGCAAGAAAGAAGCGAAGGCGGCCAGTTAACGGCGGCCCACCGAGGCGCGTTCCACCAGCTCGGGCGTCAGCACCAGCACCTGGGGAGCGCGCTCCGGGTTTTGCAGGCGGTTGATCAGCGCATCGATCGCCAGCTCGCCCAGCGAATCCTTCGGTTGATGAATGGTGCTCAGCGGCGGTGCCAGATAACGCGCCAGTTCAATGTCATCATACCCCATCACCGCCATATCCTGCGGCACGGAAAGCCCGGCCTGATACAGCGCCTGATAAACGCCTACCGCCACCGCGTCGTTGCCGGCAAACACTGCATGCGGCGGCTCGTCCAGCGCCAGTAGTTGGCGCATGGCGTTCACGCCGCCTTCAAACTCAAAGTCGCAATGCACTTCATACCCTGGCGGGATCGGCAATCCGGCGCGCCGCATCGCATTGCGATAGCCTTCCAGCCGGTGACGGGCGGTGGTTTTGTCCTGCGGGCCGGCGATGCAGGCGATCTTGCGGTAGCCGCGGGCGATCAGATGATCGGTCGCCATCTCGCCGCCCAGCAGCGAGTTATCCTGAATAATGTCGTTGGCGCCCTCGAACGGCGCCCAGTCCATCATCACGATCGGCAATGACGGGTAGCGGCTCAGGGCGTCCTGCGATGGCCGATGGTTTTCCGTGCACATCAGCAGCAAACCGTCGACGCGCTTTTGCAGCAGCGTCTCCATGCTGCGGTTCATGCGCGCGGCGTCTTCTTCGGTATTGCACAGAATCAGGCTGTAGCCGCGCTCATAGCAGCTGCGCTCCACGCCGCGTACCACTTCGGCATAAAACGGGTTGTTGCTGGCGGTCACCAACATGCCGATGGTACGCGTCTGATTGAGCTTCAAGCTGCGCGCCAGCGCAGAAGGCGCATAGTTCAGCTGTTCTACGGCCGCCATGACCTTGTCGCGCACACTGTCGCTGACAAAGCGATTGTTGTTGACCACATGCGAAACGGTAGAGGTTGAAACGCCCGCCAGGCGGGCGACATCTTTCATGGTGGCCAAAGGATCACCCCTGTTGCTGCAAGAAGGCGTCGATCTCTTCACGCCAGGGCACTGAAGGCTGCGCGCCGGGGCGGGTGACGGCGATCGCCGCCGCCGCATGGGCGAAACGCACCGCGTCGGCCATGATTCTACCTTCCAGCAGGGCGGTCACCAGCGCGCCGTTAAAGGTATCGCCGGCGGCGATAGTGTCCACCGCCTGCACTTTGAAGCCGGGCACCCGTTTGCCGTTGCCGTTTTCGCTCAGCCACACGCCGCGGCTGCCGAGGGTGATGATCACCGTCGCGATGCCTTTGTCGTGCAGCGCCTGCGCCGCGCGCGCCGCATCGGCGTCGCTGTCCACGGCGATGCCGGTCAGGCGCTGCGCTTCGGTTTCATTCGGGGTGATCATATCAATCATCCCCAGCAGCTCGTCCGGCAGCTCGCGCGCCGGGGCCGGGTTGAGGATCACCTGCGTTTGATGTTGCTTGGCCAGGCGGGCGGCGGCGATCACCGTCTCCAGCGGCGACTCCAGCTGCATCAGCAGGGCGTCGGCGTCGATGACTTTTTGCCGGTAGCGCGCCAGGTAGTCCGGCGTCACCGCGGCGTTGGCGCCGGCATTGATGCCGATCACGTTCTCGCCTTCGGCGTTGACGAAGATCAGCGCCACGCCGGTGGTGCTGTCGGCGATGGCTTCAATCGGTTGGGTATCAATGCGATCGCTCGCCAGCTGCCGGCGGGCACGCTCGCCGATATCGTCGGCGCCCACGCAGGCGATAAAGGCGATCTCCGCCCCACTGCGCCCGGCCGCCACCGCCTGATTCGCGCCCTTGCCGCCAAACGCCACCTTATACTGCTTCCCGATCACCGTTTCGCCCGGGTGGGGGAATTGTTCAATATTGAGGATATGGTCGGCATTGATGCTGCCCAGAACCACCAGCTTACCTGTTTCCATCGCATTGATTCCTGAATTGCGCGCCATCGTAAACGCCCCGTCCCGATGGCGCTGGTATGACTTACTGAGTGACCAGTTTCAAATCGACCGGAATGGTCGCCGGCACTTTTTCGCCTTTCAGCACTTTATCGGCGGTTTCCACGCCTATCACGCCGATCTGATCGGGACGCTGCGCCACGGTCGCCGCCAGCTTGCCGCCTTCAACCGCTTTCACGCCGTCGGCGGTGCCGTCGAAGCCTACCACGATCACGTCGGTTTTACCGGCGGTTTGCAGCGCACGCAGCGCGCCCAGCGCCATTTCATCGTTCTGGGCAAATACCGCCTGCACATCCGGGTGAGCGGTCAGCAGGTTCTGCATCACGTTCAGGCCCTTGGTGCGGTCGAAATCGGCCGGCTGGCTGGCCAACAGTTTGAATTTATTCTGATCCAGCGACTGTTTGAAGCCTTCGCCGCGTTCACGCGCGGCGGAGGTGCCGGCAATGCCTTCCAGCTGAATCACCTTGGCGTCGGCGCCCGCTTTCTTGGCGATGAAGTCGCCGGCCATTTTGCCGCCCACGCGGTTATCCGAAGCGATATGGCTCACCACTTCACCCTTGCTCGCCACGCGGTCCAGCGTGATGACCGGGATCTTAGCCTGGTTGGCCATCTTGATGGCGTTGCCCACCGCATCGGAGTCGGTCGGGTTGATCAACAGCAGCTTGGGCGCCCGCACCATCAGATCCTGCACGTTGGCCAGCTCTTTCGCCGGGTTGTTTTGGGAATCCAGCACCACCAGGTTATAGCCCAGCTTGTTGGCCTCTTGCTGCGCCCCATCCTTCATCGAGACGAAGAACGGGTTGTTGAGGGTGGACACCACCAGCGCGATGGTGTCTTTGGCCATGGCATTGGCGCTCAGAGTGGCGCTCAACGCGATGGCGGAAGCTAAGGTTGCCAGTTTTTTCATTTTCATCATCGTGATTCCTGTAGGGGGAGGTTACTTGTTGCTTTTGTTATCTACCAGAACCGCCAGCAGTATCACCACTGCCTTCACGATCATTTGGTAGTAGGAAGAAACACCCAGTAAATTCAGGCCATTATTCAGAAAACCGAGGATCAGCGCCCCGATCAGCGTGCCGACGATGCGTCCCTTGCCGCCGGCCAGGCTGGTGCCGCCCAGCACCACGGCGGCGATGGCGTCCAGCTCATAGCCGGTGCCGGCGGTCGGCTGCGCCGACGAGAGGCGCGCCACTTCGATCACCCCCGCCAGCGCCGCCAGCAGGCCGCACAGCGAATAGACGATAATTTTCACTTTATCGACGCTGATGCCGGACAAGCGGGTCGCCGCTTCATTGCCGCCCAGGGCATAAATATAGCGGCCCAGGCGCGTATGGTGCAGCATATACCAGGCGGCGATGAACACGATCGCCATGATCCAGATCGGTGTAGGCACACCCAGCGGACGGCCGATGCCGAACCAACCAAAGGTGTCGGCCACGTCGGTGAAACCGGTATTGATCGGGCTGCCGTTGGTGTACACCATAGTGACGCCGCGCAGCAGCAGCATCATCACCAGCGTAGCGATAAAGGCTTGTACCTTGCCTTTGGCGACGATCACCCCGGTGCAGGCGCCAATCGCGGCGCCCAGCGCCAAGGCCGCCGCCACCGCCACCAGCGCGTTGACTTCAAAGCCGACGATCGACGCCGCCACCGCGCCGGTCAGGGCCAGCAGCGATCCCACCGATAGATCGATGCCGGAAGTGAGGATCACCAGCGTCATCCCCACCGCCATGATGGCGTTGACCGAGGTCTGCTGCAGAATATTGAACAGGTTGTTCAGGGTGAAGAAGTTCGGGCTCATGGAAGAGACCACGGCGATCAGCACCAGCAGCGCAATCAACGACTTCTGCTCTAACAGCCATTCTTTACTGAACCAGCGCTTAGCTGCGATAGTCTGGGAACTCATATCTGATTACTCCTGCTTTACGCCGTATTGCTTGCCGACGGCTGCCGCCATCAACGCTTCCTGGGTGGCCTGTTCAATCGGGAACTCGCCGCTGAGATGCCCTTCGTGCATCACCAGAATGCGATCGCTCATGCCCATCACCTCCGGCATTTCCGAAGACACCAGAATGATGCTCAGCCCTTCCTGCTTGAACTGGTTGATTAACTGATAGATCTCTTTTTTCGCCCCGACATCGACGCCGCGCGTCGGCTCATCGAGGATCAGCACCTTCGGCCGGGTCATCAGGCCGCGGGCGATCGCCACTTTCTGCTGATTACCGCCGGAAAGCAGACCTATCGGCTGCTCCATCGACGGCGTTTTGATATTGAACAGGCGGATGAAGTCCCCCACCGCCTGCCGCTCGTCGGCCTGTTTCAGGCTGCCGTCGGCGCGGCTGAAGTAGCGCAGCGCGGTCAGAGACATGTTTTCCTTTACCGACATGCCCAGCACCAGGCCGTCGCGCTTACGGTCTTCCGAGATATAGACGATGCCGTTCGCCAATCCATCCTGCGGCGAATAGGTGACTACCTCGCGGCCGTCGAGGTTGACGGTGCCGGCCTTGCGCGGCGCGGCGCCGTACAGAATCTTCATCAATTCGGTGCGCCCGGCGCCCATCAAGCCGGCCACGCCGAGGATCTCACCGCGATACAGCGTAAAGCTGACGTCTTCAACGCCGGGTCCGGAAAGATGACTGACTTCCAGCCGCTTTTCCCCGCGCGGTAAATCAAGGCGCGGGTATTGTTCTTCCAGCTTGCGACCGACCATCATTTCAATCAGCGAATCTTCCTGCAGCTCGCTCACCGGCCGCTCGGCGATGAACTGCCCGTCACGAAATACCGTCACGTCGTCGCAGATTTCAAAGATCTCTTTCAGACGGTGTGAGATATAGACGATGCCGCGCCCTTCGGCCTTCAGCTCGTTGATCACCTTGAACAGCGAGGCGGTTTCGGTGTCGGTCAGCGCATCGGTCGGTTCGTCCATGATGATCACTTTCGATTCGAAGCTCAGCACCTTGGCAATCTCTACCATCTGCTGATCGCCAATCGACAGCTCGCCCACCAGCCGGTGGCTGCTGTAGCGCAGGTTGAGGCGCGCCAGCAAGCGATCGGCCTCGGCGTACATGCGCTTCCAGTCAATGCGGCCGAAACGGTTGACGAACTCGCGGCCGAGGAAGATGTTTTCCGCAATCGTCAGCTGCGGGATCAGGTTCAGTTCCTGATGAATAATGCCGATGCCCGCTTCCTGCGAATCTTTAGGCCCGTTGAACGCCACCTCTTTACCGAGAAAATACTGGCTGCCGGCGTCTTTCTGGTAGATGCCGGTCAGCACTTTCATCATGGTGGACTTCCCGGCGCCGTTTTCCCCCACCAGCGCCATCACCTTGCCGGGATAAACGCTGAGAGCGGCGCCGGAAAGCGCCTTCACGCCGGGAAAGGCTTTATCAATCCCTTTCAGTTGCAGTAAAGGTTGCATAAACGCCTCAGAAAGTTACGCCGGCGCACAGGATCACGTTCGCGTAAGGCGAACACTCCCCGCTGCGGATCACCGCCCGGCTGTGCTCGGTTTGCGCTTTAAACGCCTGATGGCTGATATAACGCACGCCGATGGTATTGCCCTGGCGTTGGCCCAGTGCGGTCAGTTCAGCCAACAATGCCTCGTGGAGCGACGGATTTTGTTTCACGATTTCTTCCGCCAGGATGGCGCTTTCTACCTGCATCTCTTGCGTGACCGCCGCGAACACCTGCATGAAGGTCGGCACGCCCTGCGTCAGCGCCAGATCGATGCGCTGCGTCGCCGCCGGTATCGGCAAACCCGCATCGCACAAGGTGAGCTGATCGGTATGCCCCAGCCGGGCAATCACGGCAGACACGTCGGAATTCAGTAATACGCCTTTTTTCATCTTCTCACTCCGCTAGCGAAACGTTTCGCTCTCTGGAGGAGTGTAAAAAAACGGCAGGGGAAGGCAACCCGGACAATGCAGAAGTGTGATCGTCATCGAAACGTTTCGTTCGCGCACGGAGAAAGCGCAAACAAAAGGGGCTCAGCCATGCTGAGCCCCTGTCAGGCGGATTAGATCTCGACCTGCGTACCGAGTTCGATGACCCGGTTCGGCGGGATTTCGAACTGATCCGGCGCGCGCAGGGCATTGCGGCTCAGGGCGACGAACAGTTTGCCGCGCAGGTAGAGGTACCACGGCCGCTTGGTGAGGATCAGCGATTCATGGGACATGAAGAACGACGTCTCCGACATGCGGCACGGCAACCCTTCCAGCCCGCAGCGGTGGAACACCTCCTCGACGTTCGGCGTTTCGCGCCAGCCGTAGCTGGCCACCACCCGCCAGAAGGTCGGCGACAGCTGCTCGATGGTCACCCGGCGCACGTTGTGCACGTAAGGCGCATCCTCGGTGCGCAGCGTCAGCAGCACCACGCGCTCGTGCAGCACCTTGTTGTGCTTCAGGTTGTGCAACAGCGCAAAAGGAATGACGTTGGTGGCGCGCGACAAGAAGACCGCGGTGCCCGGCACCCGTACCGGCGGCGATTTCTCCAGCGAGGCAATCATCGCCTCCAGCGAGTTGCCGTGTTCATGCAGGCGGCGCAGCAGGCGGAAGCGCTCGCTCTTCCAGGTAGTCATAATGATGAACATCACCAGCGCCAGGGTCAGCGGTAACCAGCCGCCGGAGAACAGCTTCAGGGCGTTGGCAGAGAACATCGGCACGTCGATGATCAGCAAGATGGTTACGATGCCGATCGCCAGGAAGCGGTTCCAGTGCCAGTTATTAATCGCCACCGAAGTGACCAGAATGCTGGTCAGCACCATGGTGCCGGTGACGGCGATGCCGTACGCCGCCGCCAGGTTGCTGGAGTGCTCGAAGCCGATGATCACCAGCACCACCGAGATGTACAGCGTCCAGTTGATCACCGGAATGTAGATCTGGCCGGATTCCATTTCCGAGGTGTGAATGATGCGCATCGGCGACAGATAGCCCAGGCGCACCGCCTGGCGAGTCAGCGAGAAGACGCCGGAAATCACCGCCTGCGAAGCGATCACCGTCGCCAGGGTCGCCAGAATCAGCAGCGGGATCAGCGCCCAGTCAGGCGCCAACAGGAAGAACGGGTTTTTGATCGCCTCCGGATTTTTCAGCAGCAGCGCGCCCTGGCCGAAGTAGTTGAGCACCAGCGAAGGCAGCACCACGGTGAACCAGGCCAGGCGGATCGGGAACTTGCCGAAGTGCCCCATGTCGGCATACAGCGCCTCAACGCCGGTGATCGACAGCACCACCGCACCTAACGCAAAGAACGATACCTTCTTATATTCCATAAAGAAGTTGAGCGCCCATTTGGGGTTCAGCGCCTGCAGCACTTCCGGGTTCGATATGATGCTGCGCGCGCCCAGCACCGCCAACACGATGAACCACAGCAGCATCACCGGGGCGAACAGCTTGCCGACGCTGCCGGTGCCGTGCTTTTGAATGACGAACAGCAGCGTCAACACCAGAATGGAGAGCGGCACGATATAGGCATCGAGCGCAGGGGCGGCGATTTCCAACCCTTCTATCGCCGACATCACCGATATCGCCGGGGTGATCACCACCTCGCCATAGAAGAAGCTGCCGCCGATCAGACCCAGTATCACCAGCACCGCCGTGGTGCGCGCCGAGGTATTGCGCCCGGCCAGCGACATCAGCGTCAGAATACCGCCCTCGCCGGCGTTGTCCGCGCGCATCACGTAGGTGAGATATTTGAGGGAAACGATCACGATCAGCATCCAGAAAATCAGCGACAGGAAGCCGAAAACCACGTCTGGACGAACATCGAAGCCGTAATGGCCGGAGAAACACTCTCTCAGCGTATAGAGAGGGCTGGTACCGATATCACCGTAGACCACGCCGATGGCAGCCAGGGTTACCGCCGATAAGGACTGCTTATGCTCTGCGCTCATAATTCGTTTCTTTATCAGAACATCCGTTAGCGATGCATCCGCATCAGGCAAAATACGGGCTCAAAGATCCGTCACGCCCACCAGAAAGCCGCACAGTATGCACCATTTATACCGCTTGCCTACCCTTATATCAGAGCCGAAAAATAAACAAAATGTGAACCGAATATCCGGCTTAACGTAGAAAAATATTACTAATCAACGGGCTATACCACTAAAAATAATGGTGGTTTATCATCGGATTATCGACCAAGATTGGCTAACTCTCGGACAATGCGACAATTATATGACGCCATCATCCCTTCTGGCAGAACGAATTTCCCGCCTCAGCAGCGCGCTGGAGAGCGGTCTTTATGAGCGGCAAGAGGCAATCCGTCTGTGCCTGCTGGCGGCGCTGAGCGGCGAAAGCGTATTCCTGCTCGGCCCGCCCGGCATCGCCAAGAGCCTGATCGCGCGCCGGCTGAAGTTTGCCTTCCGCAACGCCCGCTCCTTTGAATACCTGATGACGCGTTTTTCCACGCCGGAAGAGGTCTTCGGCCCGCTCTCTATCCAGGCGCTGAAAGATGAGGGGCGCTATCAGCGTCTGACCGCCGGCTATCTGCCGGAAGCGGAGATCGTGTTTCTGGACGAGATCTGGAAGGCTGGCCCGGCGATCCTCAACACCCTGCTGACGGCGATCAACGAACGACGCTTTCGCAACGGCAACAGCGAAGAACCGATCCCGCTGCGCCTGCTGGTCACCGCCTCCAACGAACTGCCCGAAGCGGACAACAGCCTCGAAGCCTTATATGACCGCATGCTGATCCGCCTGTGGCTGGACAAGGTGCAGGATAAACAGAATTTCCGCTCGCTGCTGGTCAACCGCCAGAGCGAAAGCCAAAACCCGGTGCCGGCGGCGCTGAGCATCAGCGACGAAGAGTTTCTGCAGTGGCAGCCGCTGATCGACAAAGTCACGCTGCCGGAAGCCTGCTTTGAGCTGATTTTCCAACTGCGCCAGCGGCTGGACGCACTGGAGCAGGCGCCGTACGTCTCCGATCGACGCTGGAAAAAAGCCCTGCGCCTGCTGCAGGCCTGCGCCTTCTTCAGCGGGCGCGACGCCATCGCCCCGCTCGATCTGATGCTGTTGAAAGACTGCCTGTGGCACGATCTCACCTCGCTGAAGCTGCTGCAACAGCAGATAGATCAGCTGCTGACCGAGTCGGCCTATCAGCAGCAGTCGATGCTGATCCAGTTGCAACAGATCCACACCCGCTGGTTGCAGGACCAGCAGCAACAAAGCGACCGGCAGGCCATCAGCCTGGTGAAAAAAGGCGGCATGTTCAGCCGCAAACCGCAATACGCGCCGGCCACGCCGTTCGCCGGCGGCACCCTCACTCTGCTGTTGCAAAAGCCGCTGCAGTTGCATGACATTCAGGTCAACCATCTGAGCATCGAAAGCAGCGCGCTGGACAACTGGCTGCAAAAAGGCGGCGACGTGCGCGCCAAGCTGAACGGCATCGGCTTTGCGCAGCCGATCGACCTGGAAGTGGATGACCAACTGCACCTGACGGTGTTGGACGTCAGCCGCCAGCCGTCATTACTGGCGCTGCCGGGCAAACAGGCCACCGCCACGCCGCAGGCGCTGCTGGATGAAATGGACGCATTGGCCCAGCGCCTGGCGGAGCAGCGCCGCGCCTTCAGCCAACATCAGCCCTGTCTGTTCACCCCCGCCGCCGGCCTGGCCAAGATCGAAGCCAGTCTGCTGCAGGTCGCGGAACAGGTTAAACAGCAACTGCAGCAAATGCGCGGCCAGTAACCATGCTCAGTCTGGAGACGCTCGATCTGCTGCTGGCGATCACCGAAGGCGAGATGATCGAGGAGATGATCGTCGGCATGCTGGCGGCGCCGCAGCTGTCGGTATTCTTTAAAAAGTTTCCGGCCCTTCGCCGAGCGCTGGATCGCGATCTGCCGCATTGGAAGCTGCAGCTCAAGGAGCGTCTGCAGGAGGCGATGGTGCCGCCGGCGCTGGCGCAGGAATTCTATCGCTACCAGCAGTGCCAGCTGGAGAACAACACCCAGTTCTATCACAACCTCAACGACACCATGGAGCTGCTGCGCCAGCTGGTCTCACCGTTTTATGAACAGGCGCGCGCGCTGGTGGACGCCGCCGATCTGCCCAATCATCCGCTGGACGACAGCTTTCAAACGCTGTTTCTGCAGCGCTGGCGCATCAGCCTGACGCTGCAGGCCACCATGCTGCACCACCAACTGCTGGAACAAGAGCGCGAGCAGCTGATGGCGGAACTGCAGGAGCGGTTGGCGCTGAGCGGCGCGCTGGAACCGCTGCTGTCGGAAAACGACACCGCCGCCGGCAGGCTGTGGGACATGAGCAAAGGCCAGCTGCAGCGTGGCGATTATCAGCGGCTGGTGGAGTACGGTAACTTTTTGCAGCAGCAGCCGGAGCTGAAAAAACTGGCGCAACAGCTGGGCCGCAGCTATCAGGCCAAGGCGGTGCAGCAACAGGACGCGCAGCCGGAGCCGTTCAGGGTCATGGTGCAGGTGCCGGCCACGCTGCCGGAAGAAGTGAGCGGCATTCATCAGAGCGACGACATCCTGCGCCTGCTGCCGCCGGAGCTGGCGACGCTGGGGATTGAAGAGCTGGAATTCGAGTTTTATCGCCGCCTGTTGGAAAAGCGGCTGCTGAGCTACCGTCTGCAGGGCGACGTCTGGCAGGAACAGATCCTGATCCGCCAGGTCACTCACCAGCAGCAGGATCAACAGCCGCGCGGGCCGTTTATCGTCTGCGTGGACACCTCCGGATCGATGGGCGGTTTCAACGAACAGTGCGCCAAGGCGTTCTGTCTGGCGCTGCTGCGCATTGCGCTGGCGGACAACCGCCGCTGCTATATCATGCTGTTCGCCAACCAGATCGTGCATTACGAACTCACCGCCGCCAGCGGCATCGAGCAGGCAGTGCGCTTTCTCGGCCAGCAGTTTCGTGGCGGCACCGATCTGGCGGCCTGCCTGAACGCCACCGTCACCAAAATGGCGGAGAGCGGCTGGTTCGACGCCGATGCGGTGATCATTTCCGATTTTATTGCCCAGCGGTTGCCGGAGGAGGTAATAAAGAAGGTGAAACAGCAGCAGCAAAGCCACCAGCAACGTTTCCACGCGGTGGCGATGTCCGCCTACGGCAAACCCGGCATCATGCGCATCTTCGATCATATCTGGCGCTTTGATACCGGGCTGAAAAGCCGTTTGATGCGCCGCTGGCGGCGCTAGGCGGGATTAGAGCAGGCCTTCGACCGCGCCGCGCACTTCCGGCGACCACACGCCGCATTGCACTTGGCCGATATGCGACAGTTGCAGCAACAACATCACCAGACGCGACTGACCGATGCCGCCGCCGATGGTCTGCGGCATATCGCCGCGCAGTAAGGACTGGTGCCATTCCAGCTTCATGCGCTCTTCATCGCCGGTCAGCGCCAACTGGTGTTTCAGCGCGGCGGCGTCAACGCGGATCCCCATGGAGGACAGCTCGAAAGCGTCCTGCAGCACCGGGTTCCACACCACGATATCGCCGTTCAGGCCCGCCAGGCCATCCGCCGTCGGCGTGGTCCAGTCATCATAATCCGGCGCCCGCACATCGTGCGATTTACCGTGTGACAGCTTGCCGCCGATGCCAATCAGGAACACTGCGCCCAATTCTTTGGCAATCGCCCGCTCGCGCCCCTTGGCGTCCAGATCAGGGTAGCGCTGCAGCAGGGTTTCGCTGTGCACGAAGTGGATCTGTTCCGGCAGGAACGGAGTCAGGCCATGCTCGCGGCTGACTTCCGCCTCCGTCGCCTTGATCGCAGCGTAAATGCTGCGCACGGTGTTTTTCAGGTAGTCCAGGCTGCGCTCACCGTCGCCCATCACCCGTTCCCAGTCCCACTGATCGACGTACACCGAGTGGATAGGCGTCAGGCGGTCTTCATCCGGGCGCAGCGCCTTCATATGGGTATACAGGCCTTCGCCGGCACCGAAATCGTAGCTGCCCAGGGTTTTGCGTTTCCATTTCGCCAGCGAATGCACCACTTCGAAGGTGGCGTCCGGCAAGGTTTTGACTTTGACCTGCACCGCTTTCTCGCTGCCGGAAAGGTTATCCTGCGTGCCGTCGCCCAGGCGGCTAAGGATCGGGGCTTGCACTTCGATCAGACCGAGCTGTTGCTCCAGCTGGCGGGAGAAGAAGGCTTTGACCTGGCTGATTTGTTGTTGTTTTTGGATAAACTGTTTTTTCATTGCCGTATCTCTTGTAAACCTGTCTCTGTTGCCATCGATTAAGCAACAAAATGACACGACAATTCAATATCCATTAATCAATATTGCCTTTTCACTTTTAATCGTTCATTTTTACCCGGACAGAATTCAACAATCGTTAATTAATGGGGGATTAAATGGCGGAAATTTATCAGATCGATAATCTCGATCGCGGCATTCTCAACGCCCTGATGGACAATGCGCGCACACCGTACGCCGAACTGGCGAAAAACTTCGCCGTCAGCCCCGGCACCATTCATGTGCGGGTGGAGAAGATGAAGCAGGCCGGGATCATCACCGGCGCGCGCATCGACGTCAGCCCCAAACAGCTGGGCTACGACGTGTGCTGCTTTATCGGCATCATATTAAAGAGCGCCAAGGATTACCCTTCGGCGCTGAAGAAGCTGGAAAGCCTGGAAGAAGTGGTGGAAGCCTATTACACCACCGGCCACTACAGCGTCTTTATTAAGGTAATGTGCCGATCGATCGACGCGTTGCAACAGGTACTTATCAACAAGATCCAGACCATCGACGAGATCCAGTCCACCGAAACGCTGATCTCGCTGCAGAACCCCATTATGCGCACCATCGTGCCGTAACCCGCCAAATTGCATACCCACATTATCCACAGGTAGATCCCAGCCGATTCACAGCGTACAATGCAGCCACTTTGAGTGAGAAGGTTGGGATCGTTGGTTCATGGCAGACATTACTCTGATCAGTGGCAGTACGCTTGGCAGCGCCGAATACGTGGCTGAACATTTGGCTGAAAAGCTGGAAGACGCGGGTTTCTCTACCGAGATGCTGCACGGCCCTGAACTGGATGAACTGCCGTTGACCGGCCGCTGGCTGGTGGTCTCTTCCACGCACGGCGCCGGCGAACTACCAGATAACCTTCAACCGCTGTTGGAACAGATCGCTGAGCAGCTGCCGGATCTTTCCGAGGTACAGTTCGGCGCAGTCGGTTTGGGCAGTTCGGAATACGACACCTTCTGCGGCGCAATCAAACAGATCGACGATCTCTTGATCGCCAGAGGCGCTAAAAGGATCGGCGATCGTCTCGAGATCGACGTGACCGAGCATGAAATTCCCGAGGATCCGGCCGAGGAATGGGTAAAAAACTGGATTAATTTACTCTAATTCGTCTAAAGATCGCGCGAACGATTGTGGATAACTATACTTAAAAGCAGGGTAAAAGCCGTAGTTATCCCAATAACAACCGTAGCGCGCTTTTTGTCCTGTGTATAACAAGCCTTTTAGATCCCAGCTTATCTGCGTCGGGATCACCGATCATTCACAGCAAACGATCCTCCTTAATCTGCTGATCTTCATCGTGAATAGTCACTTATCCACAGAGGATCGCGATCCTAATAAGAGATCTAATAAAGAGATCTTTAAATAAAGAAGATCTTCTTTTAATTACCGACGATCCTGACCACTTGGTCGATCGTCTAAACTTGAGTAGAATCCCCGACCCCAGGGCAAATACGATCGTTCGCAATACGGCGAGGTGCAGTTCCATGTTTTATCCAGATCAATTTGACGTCATCATCATCGGTGGTGGCCATGCAGGTACCGAGGCCGCCATGGCCGCGGCACGCATGGGACGTCAGACTTTATTATTGACACACAATATCGATACGCTGGGACAGATGTCCTGTAACCCGGCGATTGGCGGTATTGGTAAAGGGCATCTGGTTAAGGAAATTGATGCGCTCGGCGGCCTGATGGCAACGGCGATCGACCATGCCGGCATCCAGTTTAGGATACTAAACGCCAGCAAAGGCCCAGCCGTTCGCGCCACTCGCGCTCAGGCGGATCGCGTCCTGTATCGGCAGGCGATCCGTACCGCGTTGGAGAACCAGCCCAACCTGATGATCTTCCAACAGCCGGTTGAGGATCTGATCGTCGAAAACGATCGCGTCGTGGGTGCCGTCACCCAAATGGGTCTGAAATTCCGCGCCAAGGCGGTGGTATTGACCGTAGGCACCTTCCTGGACGGCAAGATCCATATCGGCCTGGAGAATTACAGCGGCGGCCGCGCCGGGGATCCTCCTTCGATCTCGCTGTCGCAGCGTTTGCGTGAACTGCCGCTGCGCGTTAACCGCTTGAAAACCGGTACGCCGCCGCGCATCGACGCCCGCACTATCGATTTCAGCGTATTGGCACCTCAACACGGCGATACGCCGGTGCCGGTATTCTCGTTCTTGGGCGATGCCAGCCAGCACCCGGAACAAATGGCGTGCTACATCACCCACACCAATGAAAAAACCCATGACGTGATCCGCAATAACCTCGATCGCAGCCCGATGTATGCCGGGATCATCGAAGGGATCGGCCCACGTTACTGTCCGTCGATCGAAGACAAGGTCATGCGTTTTGCCGATCGCAACGCGCACCAGATCTTCCTTGAGCCGGAAGGCCTGACCAGCAACGAGATTTACCCTAACGGGATCTCCACCAGCCTGCCGTTCGACGTGCAGATGCAGATCGTCCGTTCAATGGAAGGGATGCAGAACGCGCGTATTATTCGCCCTGGTTATGCCATCGAGTACGATTTCTTCGATCCACGCGATCTGAAACCGACGCTGGAAAGCAAATTTATTCAGGGCCTGTTCTTCGCCGGCCAGATCAACGGCACCACCGGCTATGAAGAAGCCGCCGCACAGGGGTTACTTGCCGGTCTGAACGCCGGGCGCTTCGCCGATGAACAAGAGGGCTGGGCGCCACGTCGCGATCAGGCCTACCTCGGCGTGCTGGTGGACGATCTCAGCACCCTCGGCACCAAAGAACCGTACCGCATGTTTACCTCACGCGCCGAGTATCGTCTGATGCTGCGCGAAGACAACGCCGATCTCCGCCTGACGGAAAAAGGCCGTGAACTCGGTCTGGTGGACGACGTGCGCTGGGCACGTTACAGCGAGAAGCTGGAGCGAATCGAACGTGAACGTCAGCGCCTGCGCGACATCTGGATGCATCCGCACGCCGAGAACGTCGAACAGGTCAATGCATTGCTGAAAGCGCCGCTGTCGCGTGAAGCGAACGGCGAAGAGTTGCTGCGCCGTCCTGAGATGGATTACGCGCAGTTGACCGGCATCGACGCCTTCGCACCGCCGTTGGACGACGTACAAGCCGCCGAGCAGGTCGAGATCCAGGTCAAATACGAAGGCTATATCGCTCGCCAGCAGGAAGAGATCGAAAAACAGCAGCGCAACGAGAACACCGTGCTGCCGCTGGATCTTGACTACCGTCAGGTTTCGGGGCTGTCGAACGAGGTGATCGCCAAGCTGAACGATCACAAACCGAACTCCATCGGCCAGGCTTCGCGCATCTCCGGCATTACACCGGCGGCAATCTCGATTTTGCTGATCTGGCTGAAAAAGCAGGGACTGCTGCGCCGCAGCGCATAAATCCCGCATCCAGGCGGCCGTTTGCTCAACCCGTAGCCAAACGGCCGCTGACATCACTTGCGCCCTGAATTATCATAGTCGCCTCATTGCGCCAGCTAACCATCCGCTGGTCGTTCAGCGCCTGCCAGAGGATCCGTTGTGCAAAAAAATTAGACTCGCTGCTCGCGGCAGCAGGCATTGAGCTGCCCGATCAGCAGAAACAGCAGCTGCTGGGCTATGTCGGCATGCTGGATAAGTGGAACAAGGCTTATAACCTCACGTCGGTGCGCGATCCGCAGCAAATGCTGGTGCGCCACATCCTCGACAGTATTGTGGTCAATCCGCATCTGCAGGGCTCGCGTTTTATCGATGTCGGCACCGGCCCCGGCTTGCCGGGCATTCCGCTGGCGATTGTGCGCCCGGACGCGCATTTCACGCTGCTCGACAGCCTGGGCAAGCGCGTGCGTTTCCTGCGCCAGGTGCAGCATGAGCTGGGCCTGAACAATATCGAGCCGGTGCAGAGCCGCGTCGAAGCGTTTCTGGCCGAGCCACCGTTCGATGGCGTGATCAGCCGGGCATTCGCTTCGCTGCAGGATATGCTGTCCTGGTGCTATCACCTGCCGGCGAAAGGGCAGGGGCGTTTTTACGCGTTGAAAGGCGTGCGCCCGGATGAAGAACTGACGCAGCTGCCGGCTGGCGTTAGCCTGGAGTCTATCGTGCGGCTGCAGGTGCCTGAACTGGAAGGCGAACGTCATCTGGTGATTCTTAAGGCAAACTGAGTTTGCTTTTGATCAAACAAGCGTGAATTAAAGGTCGTACCCAGCAGAAAGGTAAGCAGGCTAATTAGTTGGTCGCTTTTTTTAGTTAATTTACTTTCTATTAACACAAAAAACGCGGCTAATTAGCGACAATAGAGTAATTGCATTTAGAAATAGTCACGTTAGCAATCATGTGCGAAAGATTGGCGTTTGCTGCTAATGTTAATTGGCTGTTGGAATATTGCCCCGCTGCTTGTCAATAAAAGGTTTTCATCGGGTATACGGATTGTTTTTGAACAGTTAACTAGTAATGTTTTGATTTATATAATTTTTTGATCGCTCAAATTGCTAAAGACGGTTTGGTTGACCATCGGCTATAAATCAGGAAGGGACATTACTGTGATCAGCTTCGCGTTTCTAAACGCAACGCTGGAATAATCAGACAATTAAATGCGCCCTATTATTCCGACCGTTTTCTTGTGAAAATAGGCTGGAATAGGGAAATTTAAATAATTGTTCACCTTTTCGCTACTTATCGATTGAATTCGTTGGTATGCCCCGTATAATTTGCTCGTTTTTTGCTGCTTGACTCAGGACAGCAAAAACAGTTGTATACGTCACTCAGCATACCCCCTCTGGGGTACGGAGAGAACAAACGTCATGTCTGTGTCCCTTTACAGCGGGAAAGTCGCACGCAAACTGCTGTTTTTGCAGTTAATGACTTTTGTTCTGATCAGCGTTGCTTTCTGGCTGAAAAGCCCGGAATGGAGCGCTTCGGCGTTGGCAGGCGGTCTCGCCGCCTGGTTGCCGAGTGCAATGTTTATGCTGTTTGCCTTGCGCCATCAGGCGCAAACGCCGGCGCCCGGTAGGGTTGCCTGGTCGTTCGCCATCGGCGAGGGGCTAAAGGTCGTGATCACCATCGTTTTGCTGATCGTGGCGCTGGGGGTGTTCAAGGCGGAGTTTATACCGCTTGGCCTGACCTATTTAGCGGTGTTAGTGGTGCAGATAGTGGCACCGGCCGTGATTAACAGTTACCGAACTTAACTAAATAAGGGTAAGAGGCATCATGTCTGCAGGAGAAGTCTTGACTCCACAGGAGTATATCGGTCACCACCTGACGCAGCTTCAGGTCGGGACTGGGTTCTGGTCGATCAACATCGACTCGATGTTTTTCTCCGTCGTCCTCGGGGCGCTTTTCCTGGTGATCTTCCGCAAAGTGGCCAAAAACGCCACCAGCGGCGTGCCGGGTAAACTGCAAACCGCCGTGGAGCTGGTGGTCGGTTTCGTCGACAGCAGCGTGCGCGACATGTACCACGGCAAGAGCAAGGTGATTGCGCCGCTGGCGCTGACCGTGTTCGTCTGGGTGTTCCTGATGAACCTGATGGATTTGCTGCCCATCGACTTCCTGCCTTACGTTGGCGAACACATCCTCGGCCTGCCTGCGCTGCGCGTAGTGCCTACCGCCGATGTAAACGTCACGCTGTCGATGGCGCTGGGCGTGTTTATCCTGATTCTGTTCTATAGCATCAAAATGAAAGGCGTTGGCGGGTTCGTTAAAGAGTTGACCATGCAGCCGTTCAACCACCCTGTATTCATTCCTATCAACCTGATTCTTGAAGGTGTCAGCCTGCTGTCCAAACCTGTTTCACTGGGTCTGCGACTGTTCGGCAACATGTATGCGGGTGAGTTGATCTTCATCCTGATTGCCGGCCTGTTGCCGTGGTGGTCACAGTGGGTCCTGAGCTTGCCTTGGGCTATCTTCCACATCCTGATCATTACGCTTCAAGCCTTTATTTTCATGGTTCTGACGATTGTCTATCTGTCGATGGCGTCTGAAGAGCACTGATTTTCTTAAAACACTTGCACTTTTAAACTGAAACAAACTGGAGACTGTCATGGAAAACCTGAGTATGGATCTGCTGTACATGGCTGCCGCTGTGATGATGGGTTTAGCGGCAATCGGTGCTGCGATCGGTATCGGCATCCTGGGTGGTAAATTCTTGGAAGGCGCTGCTCGTCAGCCTGACCTGATTCCTCTGCTGCGTACACAGTTCTTTATCGTTATGGGTCTGGTCGACGCCATCCCGATGATCGCTGTAGGTCTGGGTCTGTACGTGATGTTCGCCGTCGCGTAAGTAGAGCAACCCTCTACGACGTAACCAAACTATTAACTTTTAAAGAGGCATTGTGCTGTGAATCTTAACGCAACAATCCTCGGCCAGGCCATCGCGTTCGTTCTGTTTGTCTGGTTCTGCATGAAGTACGTATGGCCGCCGATCATGGCTGCCATCGAGAAGCGTCAGAAAGAAATCGCTGACGGCCTCGCTTCTGCAGAGCGTGCCAAAAAAGATCTGGACTTAGCGCAAGCCAATGCGACCGACCAGCTGAAAACTGCCAAAGCAGAAGCTCAAGTGATCATCGAGCAAGCGAACAAACGCAAAGCTCAGATCATGGATGAAGCGAAAGCCGAAGCCGAGCAGGAACGTAACAAAATCGTGGCGCAGGCTCAGGCTGAGATCGAAGCCGAACGTAAGCGCGCTCGTGAAGAGTTGCGTAAGCAAGTCGCGATGCTGGCAATTGCCGGCGCCGAGAAGATCATCGAACGTTCCGTGGATGAAGCTGCTAACAGCGACATCGTTGATAAACTGGTCGCTGAACTGTAAGGAGGGAGGGGCTGATGTCTGAATTTGTAACTGTAGCTCGCCCCTACGCCAAAGCAGCTTTTGACTTTGCCGTTGAGCACCAAAGCGTAGAGCGCTGGCAGGACATGCTGGCGTTTGCGGCTGAAGTCACTCGCAATGAACAGATTTCTGAACTGCTGTCTGGCGCGGTTGCGCCAGAAACGCTGTCCAAGACGTTCATCGCGGTTTGTGGCGATCGGCTCGACGAACATGGCCAGAACTTTATCCGTGTAATGGCCGAAAATGGACGTTTACTGGTTCTTCCTGCCGTGCTGCAGCAGTTCATCGAACTGCGCGCCTCGCTGGAATCCACCGTCGAAGTCGAAGTGCTCTCTGCGAGCGCGCTGAACGACGAACAGCAGGCGAAAATCGCCGCTGCGATGGAAAAACGTCTGTCACGCAAAGTTAAGCTGAATTGCAAAATTGACAAGTCTGTACTGGCCGGCATCGTTGTTCGCGCCGGCGATATGGTGATTGATGGCAGCGTTCGCGGTCGTCTTGAACGCCTGACAGACGTCTTGCAGTCTTAAGGGGACTGGAGCATGCAACTGAATTCCACCGAAATCAGCGAACTGATCAAGCAGCGCATTGCTCAGTTCAATGTAGTGAGCGAAGCTCACAATGAAGGTACTATCGTTTCCGTCAGCGACGGGATCATCCGCGTACACGGCCTGGCCGAAGTTATGCAGGGCGAAATGATCGCGCTGCCTGGCAACCGTTACGCAATCGCATTGAACCTGGAGCGCGACTCCGTTGGTGCCGTGGTCATGGGTCCGTACGCGGATCTGGCCGAAGGCATGAAGGTGAAATGCACCGGCCGTATCCTGGAAGTTCCAGTCGGTCGTGGTCTGCTGGGCCGCGTAGTTAACACCCTGGGCGCACCAATCGACGGCAAAGGCCCGATTGAGAACGACGGTTTCTCTCCGGTAGAAGCTATCGCGCCAGGCGTTATCGAGCGTCAGTCCGTTGATCAGCCGGTTCAGACTGGCTACAAATCCGTTGACGCCATGATTCCAATTGGCCGTGGCCAGCGTGAGCTGGTGATCGGTGACCGTCAGACCGGTAAAACCGCGCTGGCGATCGATGCGATCATCAACCAACGCGACTCCGGCATCAAATGCGTTTACGTGGCTATCGGCCAGAAAGCGTCCACCATCGCTAACGTGGTGCGCAAACTGGAAGAGCACGGCGCACTGGCCAACACCATCGTGGTGGTGGCGACCGCTTCCGAATCCGCTGCACTGCAATACCTGGCGCCATATGCCGGTTGCGCAATGGGCGAATACTTCCGTGACCGCGGTGAAGATGCGCTGATCGTGTACGATGACCTGTCCAAACAGGCCGTTGCTTACCGCCAGATTTCCCTGCTGCTTCGTCGTCCGCCAGGTCGTGAAGCTTACCCAGGCGACGTATTCTACCTGCACTCCCGCTTGCTGGAGCGCGCAGCGCGCGTCAACGCCGAATACGTTGAAGCCTTCACCAAAGGTGAAGTTAAAGGCCAAACCGGTTCACTGACCGCTCTGCCGATCATTGAAACCCAAGCGGGTGACGTTTCCGCGTTCGTTCCGACCAACGTAATCTCGATTACCGATGGTCAGATCTTCCTGGAATCCAACCTGTTCAACTCCGGTATTCGTCCGGCAGTTAACCCGGGTATCTCCGTATCCCGTGTTGGTGGCGCCGCGCAGACCAAGATCATGAAGAAACTGTCCGGTGGTATCCGTACCGCGCTGGCGCAGTATCGTGAACTGGCTGCGTTCTCCCAGTTCGCCTCCGATCTGGACGACGCGACCCGCAAACAGCTGAGCCACGGTCAGAAAGTGACCGAGCTGCTGAAACAGAAACAGTATGCGCCGATGTCGGTTGCACAACAGTCTCTGGTGCTGTTTGCCGCAGAACGCGGTTACCTGAACGACGTCGAAGTCGCCAAAGTGGTGAGCTTCGAAGCCGCGCTGGTGGCCTATGCGGACCGCGAGCACGCCGAACTGCTGAACCACATCAACCAAACTGGCAACTTCAATGATGAGATCGAGGGCAAGTTGAAAGACGTCCTCGAGACCTTCAAGAAAACCCAGTCCTGGTAACGCCGAACGGTCCTGCTGTTGAAAGACAGCAGGCCGTCTGGCACTGAGGAGAAGCAGAGATGGCCGGCGCAAAAGAGATACGTAGTAAGATCGCTAGCGTGCAAAACACGCAAAAGATCACTAAAGCGATGGAAATGGTCGCCGCCTCCAAAATGCGTAAATCGCAGGATCGCATGGCGGCCAGCCGTCCTTATGCAGAGACCATGCGCAAAGTGATTGGTCACCTTGCGTTAGGGAATCTGGAGTACAAGCACCCGTACCTGGATGAGCGTGACGTTAAGCGCGTTGGGTATCTGGTGGTGTCTACTGACCGTGGTCTCTGCGGCGGCTTGAACATCAACCTGTTCAAAAAGCTGCTGGCGGAGATGAAAGCCTGGTCCGAAAAAGGCGTCGAAACCGATTTGGCGCTGATTGGCTCTAAAGCGGCCTCTTTCTTTGGTTCCGTGGGCGGCAACGTGGTTGCCCAGGTGACCGGCATGGGGGATAAACCTTCCCTGTCGGATCTGATCGGGCCGGTGAAAGTGATGCTGCAGGCCTACGACGAAGGTCGTTTGGACAAGCTGTACATTGTCAGCAACAAATTTGTTAATACGATGTCCCAAGAGCCGCAGGTGCTTCAGCTGCTGCCGTTACCGCCAGCCGATGACGAAGAGCTGAAGAAAACGCCTTGGGATTACCTGTATGAACCGGATCCAAAAGTGCTGCTTGATACCTTGCTGCGCCGCTATGTGGAGTCGCAGGTTTATCAGGGCGTCGTGGAAAACCTGGCCAGCGAGCAGGCCGCACGAATGGTCGCGATGAAAGCCGCAACCGATAACGGCGGTAGCCTGATCAAAGAGCTGCAGTTGGTATACAACAAGGCGCGTCAGGCCAGCATCACTCAGGAACTCACCGAGATCGTTTCGGGAGCCTCCGCGGTTTAAGCTAGGTTTACGAATTACGTAGAGGATTCAAGATGGCTACTGGAAAGATTATCCAGGTAATCGGCGCCGTGGTGGACGTCGAGTTCCCTCAGGATGCCGTACCGAAAGTGTACGACGCCCTTGAGGTAGAAAACGGCACCGAAAAACTGGTGTTGGAAGTTCAGCAACAGCTGGGCGGTGGCGTGGTTCGCTGTATCGCAATGGGGACCTCCGACGGTCTGCGTCGCGGTCTGAAAGTGAACAACCTGGACCACCCGATTGAAGTGCCGGTGGGTAAAGCTACCCTAGGCCGTATCATGAACGTATTGGGTCAACCGATCGACATGAAAGGCGACATCGGCGAAGAAGAGCGTTGGGCGATTCACCGCGCGGCGCCAAGCTACGAAGAGCTGTCCAACTCCCAGGAACTGCTGGAAACCGGTATCAAGGTAATGGACCTGATTTGTCCATTCGCCAAGGGCGGTAAAGTTGGTCTGTTCGGCGGTGCGGGCGTAGGTAAAACCGTAAACATGATGGAGCTGATCCGTAACATCGCGATCGAGCACTCCGGTTATTCCGTGTTCGCGGGCGTGGGCGAGCGTACTCGTGAGGGTAACGACTTCTACCACGAAATGACCGACTCCAACGTTCTGGACAAAGTATCCCTGGTTTACGGCCAGATGAACGAGCCACCAGGTAACCGTCTGCGCGTTGCGCTGACCGGTCTGACCATGGCGGAGAAATTCCGTGACGAAGGCCGTGACGTTCTGCTGTTCGTTGACAACATCTACCGTTACACCCTGGCCGGTACCGAAGTGTCCGCACTTCTGGGCCGTATGCCATCCGCGGTAGGTTATCAGCCAACGCTGGCGGAAGAGATGGGCGTTCTGCAAGAACGTATCACCTCGACCAAGACCGGTTCCATCACTTCCGTACAGGCCGTTTACGTTCCTGCGGATGACTTGACTGACCCGTCTCCAGCCACCACCTTTGCGCACTTGGACGCAACCGTGGTACTGAGCCGTAACATCGCTTCTCTGGGTATCTACCCGGCCGTTGACCCGCTGGATTCCACCAGCCGTCAGCTGGATCCGCTGGTTGTTGGCCAGGAGCACTACGACGTAGCGCGTGGCGTGCAGTCCATTCTGCAACGTTACCAGGAACTGAAAGATATCATCGCGATCCTGGGTATGGACGAGCTGTCTGAAGAAGACAAACTGGTCGTATCCCGTGCGCGTAAGATCCAACGCTTCCTGTCTCAGCCGTTCTTCGTGGCAGAAGTCTTCACCGGTTCTCCGGGCAAGTTCGTATCGCTGAAAGACACCATCCGTGGTTTCAAAGGCATTATGGACGGCGACTATGACCACCTGCCGGAGCAGGCGTTCTACATGGTTGGCACCATTGAAGAAGCAGTGGAAAAAGCCAAGAAACTGTAACGCCTTGAGAGGAGGGTGATATGGCTATGACTTACCATCTGGATGTAGTCAGCGCGGAAAAACAGATGTTTTCCGGCCTGGTGCAGAAGATCCAGGTGACAGGCAGCGAAGGTGAACTGGGGATCTTCCCTGGCCATGCGCCGCTGCTGACTGCCATCAAGCCTGGCATGGTGCGTATTGTTAAGCAGCACGGTGAAGAAGAGTTCATCTACCTGTCCGGCGGCATCCTCGAGGTGCAGCCGAGCGTGGTTACCGTGCTGGCGGACACTGCTATCCGTGGTACTGACCTCGACGAAGCGAGAGCGTTGGAAGCTAAGCGTAAAGCTGAAGAACACATTCGCAGCTCTCATGGCGATGTCGACTATGCTCAGGCATCCGCTGAACTGGCGAAAGCGATCGCAAAACTGCGCGTTATCGAGCTCACCAGAAAAGCGATGTAATGTTTGGGTGCCCGGCACCCAACTTTAAGAAAGCGGCCTATAGGGTCGCTTTTTTTTACTTTAAAATAAGCATTTCAGCCCGGCGGGCGGTGTGGTGTATAACCGCTGATATCGGGAAATAAACGTCGCCGATCGCCGACAGTTTTTTCGCTCCGACGGCGAATTGGCCGTGATAGCGGCAGACCAAGGCCCACGCGGCCTGCGCCGGGTTCGTGCAGAGAAATATGTAGTAATATCGTCGCTAAACGGTTTTACTTTCGTCTATCAAAATGGAGTTATCAGGTTGCTTATGTCGAACAGCGCAATGAGCGTGGTCATCCTCGCCGCGGGCAAGGGAACACGCATGTATTCCGATCTTCCCAAGGTTTTACATCCGTTGGCCGGCAAGCCGATGGTGCAACACGTCATTGATGCCGCGATGAAACTGGGCGCGCAACAGGTTCATCTGGTATACGGCCACGGCGGCGATCTGTTGAAAAGCACGTTGACCGAAGGCGCGCTGAACTGGGTGCTGCAGGCCGAGCAACTGGGTACCGGCCATGCGATGCAGCAGGCCGCGCCGCACTTTGCCGACGATGAAGACGTGCTGATGCTGTACGGCGATGTGCCGTTAATCTCCGTGGATACGCTGCAACGCCTGCTGGCGGCCAAGCCGCAGGGCGGCATCGGCCTGCTGACGGTCAAGCTGGACGATCCGAGCGGTTACGGCCGCATCGTGCGTGAGCAGGGCAACGTGGTGGGCATCGTCGAACACAAGGACGCCAGTGAGGCACAGCGCCAGATCAACGAGATCAATACCGGCATCCTGGTGGCGAACGGGCGCGATCTGAAGCGCTGGCTGGGAATGTTGAATAACGACAACGCACAGGGCGAGTTTTACATCACCGATATCATTGCGTTGGCCCATGCCGACGGCAAGAAAATCGAAGCCGTGCACCCGTCGCGTTTAAGTGAAGTGGAAGGCGTGAACAACCGTCTGCAGCTGGCGACTCTGGAGCGCGTATTCCAGTCGGAACAGTCTGAAAAGCTGCTGTTGGCCGGCGTGATGCTGTTGGATCCGGCGCGTTTCGATCTGCGCGGGGAACTTGTTCACGGCCGTGACATCACTATTGATGCGAATGTGATTATCGAAGGTCACGTCAAGCTGGGCGACCGGGTGAAAGTCGGCGCCGGCTGCGTGCTGAAAAACTGCGTGATTGGCGATAACTGCGAGATCAGCCCTTACAGCGTGCTGGAAGACAGCGTGCTGGAAGCAGACTGCACGGTGGGGCCGTTCGCCCGCCTGCGCCCAGGCGCGCAGCTGGCGGCAGGGGCTCACGTCGGCAACTTCGTGGAAATGAAAAAGGCGCGTCTGGGCAAAGGCTCCAAGGCCGGCCACCTCAGCTACCTGGGCGATGCCGAAATCGGTGATGACGTGAATATCGGCGCCGGCACCATCACCTGTAACTACGATGGCGCCAACAAGCACAAAACGCTGATCGGCGATGGCGTATTCGTCGGTTCCGATACTCAGCTGGTGGCGCCGGTGTCGGTCGGCAAAGGATCCACCATCGCCGCCGGCACCACGGTGACGCGCGATATCGCCGAGAACGAACTGGTGCTGAGCCGCGTCAAGCAGGTGCACATTCAGGGTTGGCAACGTCCGGTGAAGAAGAAGTCATAGTGTGTTTTGCGTTGGGCTCCGTTCAGAGCCCAATACAAAACATAATAACCCCCACCATCTACAGGCTCGGGGGACGCACGGTAAAAACCGGCAAAAATCAGGTCAAGGCATCGAAAGCGCCCATGAAGGGCGTTCATTAGGAATATAACTGATGTGTGGAATTGTAGGCGCAGTAGCGCAACGTGATATCGCAGAAATCCTGTTGGAAGGTTTACGTCGTCTCGAGTACCGCGGTTACGACTCCGCTGGTCTGGCGGTGGTCGATGAAAAAGGCAACGTCAGTCGCCTGCGTCGCGTTGGCAAGGTACAAAAGCTGGCCGAAGCGGCGGAACAAACCGATCTGCACGGCGGTACCGGCATCGCTCACACCCGTTGGGCTACGCACGGTGAACCGACCGAAGCGAACGCGCACCCGCATGTTTCCGACTACATTACCGTGGTGCATAACGGCATCATCGAAAACCACGAGCCGCTGCGCGAACTGCTGATTGAACGCGGTTACCGTTTCAGCTCTGAAACCGACACCGAAGTGATTGCGCACCTGGTGCACTGGGAACAACTGCAAGGCGGTACGCTGCTGGAAGTGGTTCAGCGCGTGATCCCGCAGCTGCGCGGCGCTTATGGCACCGTGGTGATGGACAGCCGCGATCCGAGCGTGCTGGTCGCGGCGCGTTCCGGCAGCCCGCTGGTTATCGGCCGCGGCGTCGGGGAAAACTTCATCGCTTCCGATCAGCTGGCGCTGCTGCCGGTCACCCGCCGCTTCATCTTCCTGGAAGAGGGCGACGTGGTGGAAGTGACTCGCCGCACCGTCAACATCTTCGACAAACAGGGCAACGCCATCGAGCGTCCTGAGATCGAATCCCAGGTGCAGTATGACGCCGGCGACAAGGGCGCTTATCGCCACTACATGCAAAAAGAGATTTACGAACAGCCGCTGGCGCTGAAAAACACCCTGGAAGGGCGTTTCAGTCATGGCCAAATCAACCTGAGTGAGCTGGGGCCGCACGCCGACGAGCTGCTCGCCAAGGTGCAGCACGTGCAGATTATCGCCTGTGGGACTTCTTACCACTCCGGTATGGTGGCGCGTTACTGGTTCGAAGCGCTGGCCGGCGTGCCGTGCGATGTAGAGATCGCGTCCGAATTCCGTTACCGCAAATCGGCGGTGCGTCCGGGCAGCCTGATCATCACTCTGTCGCAGTCCGGCGAAACCGCCGACACCCTGGCGGCGCTGCGTCTGTCCAAAGAGCTGGGTTATCTCGGTTCGCTGGCCGTTTGTAACGTTGCGGGTTCGTCGCTGGTGCGCGAATCCGATTTGGCGTTGATGACCAAAGCGGGCACGGAAATCGGTGTTGCTTCGACCAAAGCCTTTACCACGCAGCTCACCGTGCTGCTGATGCTGGTGGCGCGCCTGGGCCGCCTGAAAGGCATGGCGGAAAGCGTGGAGCAGGAGATTGTGCACGGCCTGCAGGCGCTGCCGGCGCGTATCGAGCAGATGCTGTCGATGGATAAAGAGATCGAAGCGCTGGCGGAAGGTTTCTCGGACAAACATCATGCGCTGTTCCTCGGCCGCGGCGATCAGTACCCGATCGCCATGGAAGGGGCGCTGAAGCTGAAAGAGATCTCCTATATTCACGCTGAAGCTTATGCGGCGGGTGAGTTGAAACACGGCCCGCTGGCGCTGATCGACGCTGATATGCCGGTGATTGTGGTGGCACCGAACAACGAACTGCTGGAAAAGCTGAAGTCCAACATTGAAGAAGTGCGCGCGCGCGGCGGTCAGCTGTACGTGTTCGCCGATCAGGACGCCGGCTTCGTCAGCAGCGAAGGCATGACCATCATTCCTCTGCCGCACGTCGAGGAAATCGTCGCGCCGATCTTCTACACCGTGCCGTTGCAGTTGCTGTCTTACCACGTGGCGCTGATCAAGGGCACCGACGTTGACCAGCCGCGCAACCTGGCGAAGTCTGTCACCGTAGAGTAATTTGTCACAGGTAAACTGCAAAAGCCGGCCTTAGCGCCGGCTTTTTTCATGAGTAACGCGAAAGATGACAGCGGCGCCGATTCAGGGATAAACGTTGTCATATTCAAGCGGATAGGGCGTGGCCAAACGGTTTTTTTATTGCTTGGCAATTGCGCTGTTTTTGATTTAACAATTTGATTTTTATATAAATCATCACCCCTCAAATGCACTGTAATATAACTGTCATATTGCGTACATTTTTCTGTCACCAAACTGTCCTATTTTCCCTCCTGCAGCAATACTTACTCTGATTAAAACGACTCGAAGTCGATTTTAAATATCCCATTAGGAGGGATTATGAAACTGATGCGTACCACCGTCGCCAGTATTGTGGCAGCGACCTTCTCCCTGACCGCCGTGTCCGCGTTCGCTGCTGCCAGCCTGACCGGTGCAGGTGCGACATTCCCCGCTCCGGTTTACGCCAAGTGGGCAGATTCTTATCAGAAAGAAACCGGCAATAAAGTTAACTATCAGGGCATCGGCTCCTCTGGCGGCGTAAAGCAAATCGTGGCCAACACCGTTGACTTTGGCGCCTCCGACGCCCCGCTGTCTGACGACAAGCTGGCGGCCGACGGCCTGTTCCAGTTCCCGACCGTGATTGGCGGCGTGGTGCTGGCGGTGAATATCCCGGGCATCAAATCCGGCGAACTGACGCTGGACGGCAAAACCCTGGGCGATATCTACCTGGGCAACGTCAAAAAGTGGAACGATCCGGCTATCACCAAGCTGAACCCAGGCGTGAAACTGCCTGACCAGAACATCGCCGTAGTGCGCCGCGCCGACGGTTCCGGCACCTCGTTCGTGTTCACCAGCTACCTGTCCAAGGCCAATGCGCAGTGGAAAGAAAAGATTGGCGCCGGTTCTACCGTTAACTGGCCGACCGGTCTGGGCGGTAAAGGCAACGACGGCATCGCCGCCTTCGTTCAGCGCCTGCCAGGCTCTATCGGCTACGTAGAATACGCTTACGCCAAGCAGAACAACCTGGCTTACACCAAGCTGGTGTCCGCCGACGGCAAACCGGTCAGCCCGACCGAAGAGAGCTTCAGCAACGCCGCCAAAGGCGCGGATTGGAGCAAAACTTTCGCTCAGGATCTGACTGACCAGAAAGGCGACAACGTGTGGCCAATCACCTCCACCACCTTCATCCTGGTGCACAAAGAGCAGAAAAACCCTGCTCAGGGCGCCGAAGTGCTGAAGTTCTTCGACTGGGCGTATAAAACCGGTGCAAAACAAGCTAACGAGCTGGATTACGCCACCCTGCCGGCAGAAGTGGTTGAGCAGGTGCGTGCGGCCTGGAAAACCAACGTAAAAGACAGTTCAGGTAAAGCGCTGTACTAACAACGCAGGGGCGCGGGTTCGCCGCGCCCCACACAGTTCTTCAGGCTCCGATCCCGGTTGGGGCTGCCAGGGTTCAAACAGAGAGTAATCTATGGCTGAGTACAAGCCGACCATCAAAGCACCGGGCAAAAACGGTGACATCATTTTCAGCGCGCTGGTGAGACTGGCTGCGCTGATTACCCTATTGTTGCTGGGTGGCATCATCGTTTCGCTGATCTTCGCCTCCTGGCCAAGCATGCAGAAATTCGGCTTTGCGTTCCTGTGGACCAAAGAGTGGGACGCGCCGGCGGAGCAGTTCGGCGCGCTGGTGCCGATCTACGGCACCGTGGTCACCTCGCTTATCGCGCTGATCATCGCCGTGCCGGTGAGCTTCGGCATCGCGCTGTTCCTGACCGAACTGGCGCCGAACTGGCTGAAGCGGCCGCTGGGCATCGCCATTGAGCTGCTGGCGGCCATTCCGAGCATCGTCTACGGCATGTGGGGCCTGTTCGTGTTCGCCCCGCTGTTCGCCGAATACTTCCAGACGCCGGTGGGCGAAGTACTGTCGGGCATTCCAATCGTCGGCGAGCTGTTCTCCGGCCCGGCCTTCGGCATCGGCATCCTGGCCGCCGGGGTGATCCTGGCGATCATGATCATTCCTTACATTGCTGCGGTGATGCGCGACGTGTTCGAACAGACCCCGGTAATGATGAAAGAGTCGGCCTACGGTATCGGCTGCACCACCTGGGAGGTCATCTGGCGCATCGTGCTGCCGTTCACCAAAAACGGCGTCATCGGCGGCGTGATGTTGGGCCTGGGCCGCGCGCTGGGGGAAACCATGGCGGTGACCTTTATCATCGGCAACACCTACCAGCTCGACAGCGCTTCGCTGTACATGCCGGGCAACAGCATCACCTCGGCGCTGGCCAACGAATTCGCTGAAGCCGAGTCCGGCGTGCACACCGCCGCGTTGATGGAGCTGGGCCTGATTCTGTTTGTTATCACCTTTATCGTGCTGGCGCTGTCGAAACTGATGATCATGCGTCTGGCCAAGAATGAGGGGCGTTAACATGGCGACGATGGATATGCAAAACGCAGTCGTTCTGGCGGAAAGCCGCCGCAAAATGCAGGCCTGGCGCCGGCAGAAAAACCGCCTCGCGCTGTTCCTGTCGATGGCGACCATGGCGTTCGGGCTGTTCTGGCTGATCTGGATCCTGATCGCCACCGTCACCAAAGGCTTCGACGGCATGTCGCTGGCGCTGTTCACCGAGATGACCCCGCCGCCGAATACCGCGGGTGGCGGCCTGGCCAACGCCATCGCCGGCAGCGGTCTGTTGATCCTGTGGGCGACCCTCTTCGGTACGCCGCTGGGCATCATGGCCGGCATCTACCTGGCGGAATACGGCCGTAAATCCTGGCTGGCGGAAGTGATCCGCTTTATCAACGACATTCTGCTCTCCGCACCGTCGATCGTGGTGGGTCTGTTCGTTTACACCATCGTGGTGGCGAAGATGGAACACTTCTCCGGTTGGGCCGGCATCGTGGCGCTGGCGCTGCTGCAGGTGCCGATCGTCATTCGCACCACCGAGAACATGCTGAAGCTGGTGCCGGATACGCTGCGCGAGGCCGCTTATGCGCTGGGCACGCCGAAATGGCGCATGATTTCCGCTATCACGCTGAAGGCGTCGGTGTCCGGCATCATCACCGGCGTGCTGCTGGCGATTGCGCGTATCGCGGGGGAAACGGCGCCGCTGCTGTTCACCTCGCTGTCGAACCAGTTCTGGAGCACCGACCTGATGCAGCCGATCGCCAACCTGCCGGTGACCATCTTCAAATTCGCCATGAGCCCGTTCGCCGAATGGCAGCAGCTGGCCTGGGCCGGGGTGCTGTTGATCACCCTGTGCGTACTGTTACTGAATATCCTGGCGCGCGTAATTTTCGCCAAGAAAAAGCATTCATAAAATTTTGAGCGCCGCTTTGGCGGCGCTGATGAAAAGAGAGAAGTCTTGATGAGTATGGTTACTGACGCTTCCAGCAGCAAAATTCAGGTACGCGATCTGAACTTCTACTACGGCAAATTCCATGCGCTGAAGAACATCACGCTGGATATCGCCAAGAACAAGGTCACCGCGTTTATCGGCCCCTCCGGCTGCGGCAAATCCACCCTGCTGCGCACCTTCAACAAGATGTACCAGCTGTACCCGGAACAGCGTGCGGAAGGCGGCATCCTGCTGGACGGCCAGAACATCCTGACCGACAACTCGGATATCGCGCTGCTGCGCGCCAAGGTCGGCATGGTGTTCCAAAAGCCGACGCCGTTCCCGATGTCGATTTACGACAACATCGCCTTCGGCGTTCGCCTGTTTGAAAAGCTGTCGCGCGCCGATATGGACGAGCGCGTGCAGTGGGCGCTGACCAAGGCGGCGCTGTGGAACGAAACCAAGGACAAGCTGCACCAGAGCGGCTACAGCCTCTCCGGCGGCCAGCAGCAGCGTCTGTGCATCGCCCGCGGCATCGCCATTCGTCCGGAAGTGCTGTTGCTGGATGAGCCTTGCTCGGCGCTGGATCCGATCTCCACCGGCAAGATTGAAGAGCTGATCAGCGAACTGAAGGCCGATTACACCGTGGTGATTGTGACGCACAACATGCAGCAGGCGGCGCGCTGCTCCGACTCTACCGCATTTATGTATCTGGGCGAGCTGATCGAGTTCAGTGATACTGATAACCTGTTCACTGCGCCGCAGAAAAAGCAGACTGAAGACTACATCACTGGCCGTTATGGTTGATAGGAAGCATCATGGATAACCTGAATTTAAACAAACACATTTCCGGCCAGTTCAACGCAGAGCTCGAGCATATCCGCACCCAGGTGCTGACCATGGGCGGGCTGGTGGAGCAGCAGCTGACCGATGCCATCACCGCGATGCACAATCAGGATGGCGAGCTGGCCAAGCGCGTGATCGAAGGCGACGCCAAGGTCAACATGATGGAAGTGGCGATCGACGAAGCCTGCGTGCGCATTATCGCCAAGCGCCAGCCGACCGCCAGCGATCTGCGTCTGGTGATGGCGATCATCAAAACCATTTCCGAACTGGAACGCATCGGCGACGTGGCGGACAAGATCTGCCGCACCGCGCTGGAGAAGTTCTCGCACCAGCACCAGCCGCTGCTGGTTAGCTTGGAGTCGCTGGGGCGCCACACCGTGCAGATGCTGCACGACGTGCTGGACGCATTCGCGCGCATGGATCTGGACGAAGCGATCCGTATTTACCGGGAAGATAAAAAGGTCGACCAGGAATACGAAGGCATCGTGCGTCAGCTGATGACCTACATGATGGAAGATTCGCGCACCATTCCGAGCGTGCTGACCGCGCTGTTCTGCGCCCGTTCTATCGAGCGTATCGGCGATCGCTGCCAGAACATCTGCGAATTTATCTTCTATTTCGTCAAAGGACAGGATTTCCGTCATTTGGGCGGCGACGCCCTGGAAAAGCTGCTGTCTCCGGGCGGTAAAGACGAAAAAGACGACTAACCCTTTCCGGGTAATATCCTTCCAAGGCGCGGTTTCCCGCGCCTTTATTCCATCTTAAGCGCGTAAAGATAAAAAGGTTATAAATATAGCTTTTTATATTATTTCCTGACCTATGTGGCGCTTGCTAGCTTATCCGCCAGCAGGACATCAACCACTTAGGAGCTTTCTATGAAACATCGCGCTTTGGCCTTAACGTTGTTAGCCAGTCTGACCGGTTTCGCCGCCGGCGCCGCGCACGCGGACAAACTTGACGATATCAAGCAAGCCGGCGTGGTGCGCATCGCGGTGTTCGACAGCAATCCGCCGTTCGGTTACATCGATCCGCAGAGCAAGAAGCTGGTGGGCTACGATGTGGATGTCGCCGACGCGATCGGCAAAGCGCTGGGAGTGAAAGTGGAGCTGCGCGCCACCAACCCGGCCAACCGCATTCCGCTGCTGGTGTCGAAGAAGGTTGACCTGATTGCCGCCAACTTCACCATTACCGACGAGCGCGCCAAGGAAGTGAACTTCAGCGTGCCGTATTTCGCCACCGGCCAGAAATTCATCGCCCGCAAAGGCGTATTGAAAACCCCGGAAGACATCAAGAAGCTGCGCATCGGCGCGGACAAGGGCACGGTGCAGGAAATCACCCTGCGCGAGCGTTTCCCGACGGCGAAAGTGATCTCCTACGATGATACCCCGCTGGCGTTCGTGGCGCTGCGTAACGGCAACGTGCAGGCGATCACTCAGGACGACGCCAAGCTGGTCGGCCTGCTCGGCAACCTGCCGGCGGCGCAAAAGGCGGAGTTTGAAATTTCGCCGTTCAGCCTGACCAAAGAGTATCAGGGCGTCGGCATTCCCAAGGGCGAAGATCGCCTGACCGCCGCGGTGAACGAGACGCTGATCAAGCTGGAAAAAGACGGTGAAGCGGTTAAGATTTACGATCGCTGGTTCGGGCCGGAAACCCAATCCGCCCAGCCGCGCGGCGATTTCAAAATCGCGCCTTTGGATCAGCAACCGAAAGCCTGATTTAACCGCGCGCGGTGAGATCGGTACGGAGGGGCGCAGCTTGCTGCGCCCCTGATGCATTCTGCAAGACAAGGATTGAACATGAATCTGGACTGGCTGCTGGCGCCGCAATACCTGAGCTGGCTGTGGCACGGCTTTCTGCTGACGCTGTGGCTTTCCGCCTGCGCGGGCCTGGCGGCCACGCTGCTGGGCTTCGTGCTGGCGGCGATGCGCGACAGCAGCCTGCGGCCATTGCGCTGGCTGGCGATGGGCTACAGCTCGCTGTTTCGCAATACGCCGCTGCTGGTGCAGCTGTTCTTCTGGTACTTCGCCGCCGGGCAGATCTTGCCGTCCGCCGCCATGCAGTGGCTGAACAGCGCCCATCAGATCGGCCCGCTTGAGTGGCCGTCGTTCGAGTTTCTCGCCGGTTTCTTCGGCCTGACGCTCTACTCCACCGCCTTTATCGCCGAAGAGATCCGTTCCGGCATTCGCGGCGTCGCCGGCGGGCAGAAATATGCCGCTCAGGCGCTGGGGCTGACCGGCTGGCAGGCGATGCGCTACGTGGTGTTGCCGCAGGCGCTGAAAATCGCGCTGCCGCCGCTGCTGGGGCAATACATGAACGTGATCAAGAACTCGTCGCTGACCATGGCGATCGGCGTGGCCGAACTCTCTTACGCCTCGCGTCAGGTCGAAACCGAAACCCTGCGCACCTTCCAGGCGTTCGGCGTGGCGACGGTACTGTACATCGCCATCATCGCGCTGCTGGAAGGCTGGGGCATGTGGCGACAACAGCGTAAACCGCTGGGAGGGCATTGAGATGGATTTCAGCGTGATTCACGACAACCTGGGCTACCTGCTGTGGGGCACCTGGCCGGATGGGCCGCTGGGCGGCGCGGCGCTGACGTTGGCGATCAGTCTGATGGCCGGGGTCGCCTCGGCGGTGCTCGGCACCCTGCTCGGCGTGGCGCTGGCGATGTCGCGCGGCATCGCCGCCGGGCTGCTGGCGGCGGTGTTGGGCTTTTTCCGCGCCATTCCGGTCATCATGCTGATCTTCTGGACCTATTTCCTGCTGCCGATGGTGTTTGGCGTAGAGATCCCGGAAATCACCACCGTCGTGTGCGCGCTGGCGCTGATCGCCTCGGCCTATCTGGCCCATGCGGTGAAAGCCGGCATCGCCGCCATCGGCCCCGGCCAGTGGCAGGCCGGGCTTTCTCTGGGGCTGACCCGCTGGCAGACGCTGCGCATGATCGTGCTGCCGCAGGCGCTGCGCATGATGGTGCCGTCGTTCATCAACCAGTGGATTTCCCTGATCAAAGACACTTCGCTGGCTTATATCGTCGGCGTTGGCGAACTGACCTTCCTGGCGACCCAGGTCAACAACCGCAGCATGGTCTACCCGATGGAAGTGTTCCTGTTCGTGGCGCTGGTCTATTTTGTGTTCTGCCTGGCGCTCGATCTGCTGGCCAACGCGGTCAACCGCCGCTTCGGCGCGCAAACCCGCGCGCTGAAACGGTCCTGGCGCTGGTGGCGCAACAAGCCGCCGTTGCCGGCCAGTTAATCGGCCGTCAGCCGCCAGCCGCGTTCGCGCCACAGCGCGGGCAATTGAGCCAGGTCGTCAAACGTTGTCACCAGCGGGTGATCGATCGGCGGGTTATGCGGATCGGCGCAGAAGTAAAAGACCGGGATACCGGCATTGATGCCGGCCTGCGCGCCGGCGGGCGAGTCGTCCACCAGGATGCAGCGCGTCACCGGCACCCGCATCTGTTCGGCGGCGTGAAACACGATCGCCGGATCCGGCTTCCAGCGCTGAATGTCATAGCCGCTGAACAACCGGTCATCAAAATAAGGCAGCATGCCGGTCAGGCCGAGTGAGTGCTGCATCTTGCTGACCGGCCCGTTGGAGACGGTGCAGACTGGCACCGTCACCTGCGCCAGCAGCTCGCGGGCGCCGGCAATCTGCTGCAGCTCGCTGTCGAACAACCGCGCCACTTCCTGCCGATACAGCGGCTCCAGCGTCTCTTTTGCCAGGTCAGTGCCCTGCTCGGCGTTGACCCGATCGATGATCTCGTACAGCTTCACCCCTTTGTATTTCTTGAACACCTCTTCCAGCGACAGATGAATGCCGTAGCGGGCGAACATGTGCACATAGGCTTTGCTGCACAGCACTTCGCTGTCCACCAGCGTGCCGTCGCAGTCGAACAAAATGCAGTCAATCTGATTCATGCGGGACAGGTTCCTTCGGGTTAACGCCGCTGAGGCGACTCAGCGATCACTTGATCAGGTTACGCGCCTTGAGATCGTGCAAAATCAGCGCGGCGACGTGTGAGCACTGCGGCAGATCGCGGCTGTCGCACCACTTCAGCTCGGCGATTTCGGCGGCCGGCTGCAACTGCCCGGTAAAACCGGCCTGGTAGCAGCGAATGCGTACCTGGGTGCCGTCCTGCTTGCCGTCTGCCGGGCCGGAGAACTCGCCGTAAAACGCGATGGAGTTCGGCTGCAGCGCGACGGTCAGCTCTTCGTCGATTTCGCGGCACAGCGCCTGTTCGTCGGTTTCACCCGCTTCGCGCTTTCCGCCAGGCATATAAAACAGCGTCTTGTTGTGTGAGCGCACCAGCGCCACTTTGTCATCTTTCAGCGCGATCAACGCCAGCTTATCGATAAAGGTCGAAGACATGCGGGTTCCTGTTTGTTAACGGATAGGGAAAGAGAGGGCGATAGGCCATTTTATCGGCCGTGCCGGCAAACGGCAACGCAATGGGCGGTCGGGGGATGAATGTCTGTAAATACAAGCCGTTGACGCATTTAGCCGTAAAGACGGCGAAAAAAACCTGTGACCGGCGTCAAAAGCCCCACTTTTTGTTATAGGATAGCCGGCGACTGTCCATTCCCATTTTCGGAATTCTGATAATGACCAAACCAGTATCTGGCCTTGACGCTGAGCAAGGCTTGCTTGGGCGCGTGTTTAAACTCAAGCAACATGGCACGACGGCGCGTACGGAAACGATTGCCGGTATCACCACCTTCCTCACCATGGTGTATATCGTGTTCGTTAACCCGCAAATTTTAGGCGCGGCGGGCATGGATACCCAGGCGGTATTTGTCACCACCTGTTTGATCGCCGCCTTCGGCAGCATCTTTATGGGCCTGCTGGCGAACCTGCCGGTGGCGTTGGCGCCGGCGATGGGGCTGAACGCTTTCTTCGCCTTCGTGGTGGTCGGGGCGATGGGCATCTCCTGGCAGGTGGGCATGGGCGCCATCTTCTGGGGCGCGGTCGGCCTGCTGCTGCTGACCATTTTCCGCATTCGCTACTGGATGATCGCCAACATTCCGGTCAGCCTGCGCGTCGGCATCACCAGCGGCATCGGCCTGTTCATCGGCATGATGGGGCTGAAAAACGCCGGCATCGTGGTGGCCAACCCGGACACCCTGGTGACCATCGGCAGCCTGACCTCGCACAACGTGCTGCTGGGGGCGCTCGGCTTCTTCATCATCGCCGTGCTCTCTTCGCGTAACTTCCACGCGGCGGTGCTGGTGTCGATCGTGGTCACTACCCTGATCGGCTGGATGCTGGGCGACGTGAAATACGGCGGTCTGTTCTCGCTGCCGCCGAGCATTACCTCGGTGGTGGGCCAGGTCGACGTGGCCGGCGCGCTGAACATCGGGCTGGCCGGGATCATCTTCTCGTTTATGCTGGTGAACCTGTTCGACTCCTCCGGCACCCTGATCGGCGTCACCGATAAAGCCGGCCTGACCGACAACCAGGGTAAGTTCCCACGCATGAAGCAGGCGCTGTACGTTGACAGCATCAGCTCGGTGGCCGGTTCGCTGGCGGGCACCTCTTCCGTGACCGCTTATATCGAAAGCTCATCCGGCGTCGCCGTCGGCGGCCGCACCGGTTTGACGGCGGTGGTCACCGGCCTGTTGTTCCTGCTGGTGATCTTCCTGTCGCCGCTGGCGGGCATGGTGCCGGCGTATGCCGCCGCCGGCGCGCTGATCTACGTCGGCGTGCTGATGACCTCCAGCCTGGCGCGGGTGAAGTGGGACGATCTGACCGAAGCGGTGCCGGCGTTTGTCACCGCGGTGATGATGCCGTTCAGCTTCTCGATCACCGAAGGCATCGCGCTCGGCTTTATCTCCTACTGCGTGATGAAGCTCGGCACCGGCCGCTGGCGTGAAATCAGCCCGTGCGTGGTGGTGGTGGCGCTGCTGTTCGTGCTTAAGATCGTCTTCGTCGACGGCCATTGACAGCCAAAGGGCCGACGGCTGTCGGCCCTGAATCCCTAGACGCCCGGCGTCGCATCCGGCGCCTGATCCAACACCCACTGCAACGGCCGTCTGAAGCGCGCCTGCCAGCTGCCGGCGGCATCCTCTCCCTGGGCGAAGTGCAGCGTCTGCACCTGATTATCCTCCCCGAACAGATTGGCGAAGTGCAACGCCAGCGCCTGCTCGCTGAAGGTCTGCCGATCGTAATACGCCATCACGATTTTCTTTTTCGCCGCCAGCGACTGCTGGGCCGGCTTGATCTCGCCGTGGGGGGCGATCAGGAGCGCGCCGGCGTAAAACTGTGGGTACTTCGCGAGCAGGTTAGCGGCATGCAGCGCGCCCTGGCCGCGGGCGCTGAGGTAAATCCGCTGGGGATCCAGCTTTAGCTGCGGAGCCAGCTGTTGCACCGTGCGCTGCAGGGCGGTTTGGGTGCTCTCGTCGCTGTAATTTGACCAGCGGAAGCTGTTTTCCGACAGCATCTGCGTGCCGTTGATCTCGATGTAGGCCACTCCCATTTCGCCGAACAGCAGCCGCTCCTCGGGGCTGATGGCGGCGGCTTTGCCGTAGGTATGCAGGAAGATCACCGTTGGCCAGCCTGCGGGCGGCGCTTCGCCGTCCGGCACCGCGTAGCTGGCTTTGCCTTCATACTGACGGGCGTGCTGCAGATAGCGCGCTTTGGTGACGGCCAAAATGGATTGGTAAGTGGCGGAGTGTTGGATGCTGTTGAAGGCGTCGTCCTCCAGCAGGTTGTAGTAGTACCACAGGCCGCGGTCGGCGCTCAGCTGCAGGTAACGCTCCGCCAGTTCGGTTTGCCCTTTCTCCGCCGACGACACCGCCAGCTGGTAGGGCGCCCAGACGTTGCGGCCGTCTTCGCGCATCAGCGTCAGGTACAGCGACATGGCGCCGAGCTTTTTGTCTTCCTGGGTTTGCGCGGAACGCGACAGTTGGGCGTTGAGCGCGCTGTGCGCCGGCAGCTCCAGCGGCTCTTCACCGGCGGGATAACGCATGTCTGCGGCGAAAGCGGGACTGGTGATGGAAACGAAAAATAACGCTAAAATGAAAAAATACATGATGCTATGGCTTTAATTTCAATAAATTGACGGACGTCATGTCCTGTTGCGGCGCCCAGCGGGCGCCGCGAGACCTTCACTCCACGCGGCGAATAAACTCGCTGAACGCGGACAGCTGGCCGGTCAGGAAATCCAGCGTTCCCTGATCGCTCAGTTCACCAGCCTGTTCATCGACCTTGCTCTGGATCACGCCGCCCATAAACTCAGGCTTGTTCATTACCATCGCATCGAGGAACACCAGGATCTGGCGCAGATGGTATTGGCAGCGCGCGCCGCCGATCGGCCCCATTGAGCTGGTTTGAATGGCGACCGGCTTGCCGGCCAGCGGCTGATTCGGTACGCGAGACAGCCAGTCGATGGCGTTCTTCAACCCGCCTGGTACGGAATAGTTATATTCAGGGGTGACGATGATCACGCCGTCGGCCTGGCGGATCTGCTCGGCGATCGCCTCGACCGCGGCAGGGAAGCCTTCACCCTGTTGCATGTCGGCGTCGTACAGCGGGATATCGCGGATGGAGGGCAGCGCTTCAATGGTGACGCCCTGTGGGGCCAGGCCAGGCAGGGCGCGGGCCACCATGGCGTTGTAGGAGCCTTTGCGCAGGCTGCCGAGTAGAGTGACGATTTTTAAGGCTTGGTCTGACATGGTGATTCTCCCTTTCGAATGAGCAGATTCAGCGTACAACATGGGCGAATAGTAGGCTAAAGCGCGGGTCGAGAATAGGCGATTGCTCAACATTTAGCTGTCTTTACAATTTAATCCAGTAACTGGTGCGGTAAAGACCGCGTTATCCGCTTTGCGCCGCGTCAACCTGGCGTCTTCAGGCCCGTCAGTTTAACGAAGCGTGAGGATGCCGCCGGGCTGCGCGGCGAGATTTCCCCGTCTTTGTGCAGGCCGCCGCGCTCTTCGTAGCGCCAGCACAGCAGGCGATCCAGCCCGGGGCTGCCGGCGCAGGCCCAGCTCAGATATTCGTCGGCGTCGCTCATCACCTGAACGTCCGGCGTGGCGCTGGAGCGCAGGTGGCCGGAGAAGGGATGCAGACGCAGCGTAGACTGGCCGCTGTTGCCGAGGCCGGAAATTTTCAGCACGCTTTGCCGAATGCTCCACAGCTGAGTTTCCGCCTCCAGCCGATCGTCCTGCGCGCCGATCCAGGCGCTTTCCGCCGGCGTCTGGTGCGCGTTCTGCAGCGCGCTTTGCCGGCTGCCGCGCGCCCGCATCACTTCGATATCCAGTCCGACTTTGCCTTCGTCGCTGAGCAGCACGCCCACGGTGTTGCTGGCATAGGCGAGGCTAAAATCGGGCAGCTGATGATCGGCGAAGCAGGGGCGGCCGGTGGGCGTGGTGGCTATAGGGGGAAGCGTCGGCAGGCCGTACAGGTAGAACATCATTTCGGCGAGCAGAATGCGCCCTTGCAGGTAGCGCGTGCGGCGCTTAACGGAAAAGGTGCGGGTGGCGGCTATCACTTCGTCGGCGAGTCTCTGGGTATCCAGGACAGCGGAGGCCGGGGTCCATCGGGCAAAATGACACGCCATTGTTCACTCCATGACAGAGAGTCGCTAAGAACGCAGGGGTGTTAGATTAAGACTAAGTTGAGGATTTATCATCAAAAAACACTATGCGTTTTATCCGATTTGTTGGCTTTGCGCTGTATAGGCGGGGGGAGAAGATCGTACGGACCTGAATAGGTGCGTGCACAAAATTAATCAGTTCCGAAACCAACCACATCCGAATCGACGGCGTCCAATGAGCCTATAAAAGTAGCTATCAGACAAGAAAGAGTTGGCGGAGAGAGCAGGATTCGAACCTACGACACGATAACTCGTGTGGATTTAAGAAACGGTTAGTTTCTTAAATCTGGCTTAAACCACTCGCCCACCTCTCCGCATTCGTTTGTTGGAAACATAAAACCATAAAATAAAAATGGTTAAAATAACCTAAACTTGGAAATGTGACTAAAGCCACAAAAGCCCTATTTTATATGTGTGTTTGTTAATTATCGGAGTCAGATCACTAAATTTACATTAGCTATTGTTATAAAAAGTTGGCGTCATTGGCTACGAATAGGGAAGAAGGGCATGCCAGATCTCGAGTTAATGCCGCTGCAAAGCGCCGAATTTTATAAGACAGCTGAACGTGTTGTTTTTAAAGAATATAAATGCAACTGCAAAAAAGGTTGGAAGGGCGAAGATCGCTTTATCGTCTACAAGGCCGATCAGAATGGAATCATTGAGGTCGTCAACAATGAGGTTTCAAATAATAACCTCGAAGAGCTCATCGCGCTGGCATCGTCTTTTTTGACGGATAAGGTGGTGATTTCCGGCGGGCATACCGTGGTTAATTTGGACGATCGTTTTTCTGTCAGCAGTGAAGTGGAAAAGTCCGCGCGATTCTGCATTGACTACATAGCCGAATCCATCCGACAGCTCAACGTTCAGCCTGACTTCTTGATGGAAATAAATGATTTCTATATGGAAAAAAACGATGGCAGCGAGATAGACGGCGCTAACGAATTCAGGAGGATGGCGACATCGCCGTATATTATTCCAGAAAAAATAAACGACTACATTCTGGCGTCGAATCAACGTCATGACATTGATATCAATGCATTTTATGTCAGTGAGAAAAACATGGCGGATCGCTTTAAACGCCACATTAAAAACCGTATGGATAAAGAGGCGTATTTTCAGCGCCAAGACGGTAATGTGAAGATGGCGGTGGGAGAGCACGAGTTCGATATCATCAAGGAAAATAAACCGACCTGTGCGGCGGGCAATGCCGCGACGTTCAGGGCTATTCGGTATCGCATTTCCTCTAATAAAGTCTTCGATAATTACACGTCGCATATTGGCGTTTTTCCGCTGTGTTCACGCGTTAACGTACTTAACGGCTATCGCGCGGCCGCGACTTTTTACGATAACTTTTCCTTGCCTTCCTTACTGGTATTCTTCGGCAGATCCTGTTTTGAATGACATTTTTTGTGCCAGCTGGCTATGTGTCGCTGCATAGCCATGATGGTCGAGCATTATCATGAAAATTTCACACCTGTATTGGCCAGTCACTTTCTTCTCCACGGCATTCGGCGCCGGGATTTTCTTTTTGCCTCAGGCGGTGGGGCCGGGCGTGCTGGGGATGAAGGCGTTCATGCTGTTTATCGTCATCGCCATGTCGGTATCGATGATGGCGCACTATCTTTTTTTCAAATTCATCATCTCGCACCCGCAGAAAGATTTCCTGGCGGCATCGTCGACGTTTATCGGTGAGCGGGCGGCGGCAATCGTCTGTGTGCTGTTTATTCTGTCGATGATCATTATCGTGCTGATAAATTTCATCACCCTGGTTAACGTGGTCGCGTCTTTTCTCCACGATGGATTTTGGGTTCGGGGCGGTGTTTCGCTGTTGCTGAGTGCGGCGCTGTCGGCCGCATGGCTGGCATTTAGCCAGAGAATCGAGCACTTGATCTCCAGAATGGCACTGGTTTCTATCGTTCTGGTGGCGATCCTTACGCTGTTTTTCCTGTTACAACCTGCAGGGGCTCAGCGGACGCCTGCGCCGCCGAGCATTTCATTGCAAACGTTGGTGCTGCTGCCTATTTTTCTTTTACGTTTAACTTTACCCCGTGTATCCAGCGGTTTGCGCAAAGTGCCGTGCGGCCGCAGGCGCGCAGTATTCTGTTCGGCAAGATACTGATCCTGGCGTTTATCGCCATGATCGTTATCGCTATCAGTCGCTTGCTGACGTTGGATGATATCTCGATCATTAACGGCCGCAATGTGGATTCGCTGTTTTATACCGCAGGTTTGACCGGTAACTCGATGGCGTGGTTAGGCGCAGCCCTGCTGCTGTGCTTGCTCACCGGCGGCGCTTATATCGGCACCTTGACCGGGGTCATCGACGGTATTACGTCCTTCGGCATGGCGGGAAAAAAGGGCATCATCGCGGGGAACATTGTTGTCTGTACGCTTATCGGCACGATTAATCCGAGCATCATCAAGATCATCTCAAGCTGGTCGATACCCGTTATCGTGATGACCGTCTTTTTCATCCCATCACTGTATTTTTTACAGCGGGGCGACGGCCAGCAAAAGATGGTAGGAATAGCGGTGCTGTGCTGCGGCATCGCGGTGATAGCGACGCTATTCGTGTAAAGCGGTACGTCTAAGCCAGAATCAGCGTATCGCCGGTGGCCGGCGCGATCCCTTCCGGCAGCCATAGCCGACCCCACGCGCCGGTACAGTGGCAACCCATGATCTTTTCCGGCTGGTGCTGCCGTAAAAAACGGCGGACGCGCCAGAGCGTGCGCGGGGAAGCGCAACGCAGATGAAAACCGCCAATCAAGGCGTGGATCCGATCGATACCGGTGATTTTCTGGCAGTGGCGCACGATATTCACGATCCCGCGATGCCCGCAGCCGGTCACGATCACCAGACCGCGATCCGATTTGTAAATCAGCACCCCTTCGTCGATAACGTAATCCACCGCCGCATTTTCCCCGGTAATCACCCCGTAGGCGCGCGGTGCGGGCACGGCGATTTCACCTGACCACATAAAGCGATCGCCGATCGCCAGCGGTTCGCGACTGTAGTGCATGTTATGGCGCGAGTAGTCGATGTCCAAAGAGAGCTTTTTGATTTTGTGGGTGTGGCCCAGCACCTTCAGCGCCGCATAGCGTTCATCACCGATTTGGGGATGGCAGATGATGCGACTGTTGTCCGGCAGCCAGGCGACGCCGCCGCAGTGGTCATAGTGGCCGTGGGAGAGCACCGCCGCGGTGATGCGGGAGAGATCGACGCCCATCAGCGCCGCATTGTGCAGGAAGCTGTCGTCGGGGCCGGTGTCGAACAGTATGGAGGTCGTCTCGTCTTCAATCAGCAGGCTTAACCCGGCCTTGGCCTGCAATAGCGGGTTGGCGCCGGCGGCGCGGCGGTTTTCCAGCAATACCTTGAGGGTTAACGCCATGTTGACTCGTTCCTGAGAAAGACACCTGACCGTCCAGTATATCGCGGGCAGTTGCGGCGGCGCTGTGAGCCAGCGCGCAGAGCGAGAGCGGGAAAGAAAAACGGCCGGAACAAGGGCTTATCCCGGCCGTGAAGGCCTCTGGCAGCGCGTTATTTACCGATACAGAAGCTGGAGAAAATGCGGCCCAGCAGGTCGTCGGAGGTGAATTCGCCGGTGATTTCGCTCAAGGCCAGCTGCGCCTGACGCAGTTCCTCGGCCAGCAGCTCGCCCGCGTAAGCGCTCACTAACTGTTCTTTGCCCTGCACCAGATGCTGCGCCGCCAGTTCCAGCGCCTGCAGGTGGCGACGGCGCGCCAGGAAGCCGCCTTCCATGTTGCTGGTGAAGCCCATGCTCTGTTTCAGATGATCGCGCAGCACATCGACGCCTTCGCCGGTGCGGGCCGACAGGCGAATAAGTGAGTGGTTATTCACTTCCGTCAGGCCCAGCGTTTCACCGGTGATGTCGGCCTTGTTGCGCACCACGGTGATCGGCAGCGTGCCCGGCAGGCGCGCCATAAACTCCGGCCAGATCTCCGCCGGCTCGGTGGCGGCGGTGGTGGTGCCGTCCACCATAAACAGCACCCTGTCAGCTTGTTCGATCTCGTTCCAGGCACGTTCGATGCCGATACGCTCCACTTCGTCGCTGGCGTCGCGCAGGCCGGCGGTGTCGATGATGTGCAGCGGCATGCCGTCGATATGGATATGTTCGCGCAAGACGTCGCGGGTGGTGCCGGCGATATCGGTGACGATCGCCGCCTCGCGCCCGGCCAACGCATTGAGCAGGCTGGATTTACCGGCGTTAGGACGCCCGGCGATCACCACCTTCATCCCTTCGCGCAGCAGGCTGCCCTGGCGCGCTTCGCCGCGCACGTTGTCCAGATCCGCCATGACGTCGTTGAGCTGCGCCTCGATTTTACCGTCGGACAGGAAGTCGATTTCCTCGTCCGGGAAGTCGATCGCCGCTTCCACGTAGATTCGCAGGTGAGTGAGCGCTTCCACGAGCTGGTGGATGCGGGTGGAAAATGCGCCCTGCAGCGAGTTCATCGCCGAACGCGCCGCCTGCTCGGAGCTGGCGTCGATCAGATCGGCGATCGCTTCGGCCTGCGCCAGATCGAGTTTGTCGTTGAGAAACGCGCGCTCGGAGAACTCGCCGGGCCGCGCAATGCGCACGTCGGGCAGCGCCAGCACGCGCTTGAGCAGCAGATCGAGGATCACCGGCCCGCCGTGGCCCTGCAGCTCCAGCACGTCTTCGCCGGTAAAGGAATTTGGCCCCGGAAACCACAGCGCGATGCCCTGATCGAGGGTGGCGCCGGCGGCGTCGCGGAACGGCAGATAGTCAGCGTAGCGCGGCTTCGGCAGCTTGCCGAGCAACGCCTGGGCGACGTCTTTGGCCTTGCTTCCGGAAATGCGCAGAATGCCGACGCCGCCGCGTCCCGGCGGGGTGGCTTGGGCTACGATGGTATCGGTGGTGCTCATAACGGTTCTCTCTGACGATTAAGATGCAAAAAGGCGGTCTAATGACCGCCTTTGGTGTGACTGCAAGGGTCGGCGCGCCGAACCCCTACACTACGCTTAGCTTTTTTTCTTGTCGCGGCTGTGCAGACCGCGTTTTTCCAGACCACGGTAAATCAGCTGCTGCTGCAGGATGGTCACCAGGTTGCTGACGATGTAGTACAGCACCAGACCGGACGGGAACCACAGGAAGAACACTGTGAAGATCACCGGCATGAAGGTCATGATTTTCTGCTGCATCGGGTCAGTCACGGTGGTCGGCGACATCTTCTGAATGAAGAACATCGTCACGCCCATCAGGATTGGCAGGATGTAGTACGGGTCTTGCGCCGACAGGTCATGGATCCACAGGGCGAACGGCGCGTGGCGCAGCTCGACCGAACCCATCAGCATGTAGTACAGCGCCAGGAAGATCGGCATCTGAATGATCAGCGGCAGACAGCCGCCGAGCGGGTTCACTTTCTCCGCCTTGTACAGCGCCATCATCTCTTGGCTCATGCGCTGTTTGTCATCGCCGATGCGCTCGCGCATCGCCTGCAGCTTCGGCTGCAGCATGCGCATTTTCGCCATCGAGGTGTACTGCGCCTTGGTCAGCGGGTACATGATGCCGCGCACGATGAAGGTGATGATGATGATGGAGAAGCCCCAGTTACCGATAAAGCCGTGGATGAACTTCAGCAGTTTGAACAGCGGCTGGGAGATGAACCAGAGCCAACCGTAATCCACGGTCAGATCCAGGTGTGGCGCCAGCTGAGCCATCTGGTCCTGCAGCTCCGGGCCGACCCACAGGATCGCGTTCAGCTGTTGCTGAGCGCCCGGCTGCACCACGACCGGTGTAGATTTGAAGCCGATGGTGGACAGGTTGTCACCCGGTTTGGCGGTGTAGAAGGTGTTGTCACCCTTGGTCGCCGGCACCCACGCGGTGGCGAAGTACTGCTGCAGCATCGCAACCCAACCGTCTTTGGTGGTGACGCTCAGGTTTTCGTCTTTGTCGAACGCGTATTTCTGGTACTTGTCCTCGCTGGACGAGTACGCCGCGCCGCGGAAGGTGTGCAGCGCGAAGTTGCTGCTGCCGGTGTCACGGTGCTTAGGCAATTCGGTGGTCTGCTTCAGCTGGCCGAACAGGGTCAGCTCCAGCGGCGTCGCGCCTTTGTTGTCGATGCTGTAATCCACGCCGACCGCATAGTGGTTGCGTTTGAGCACGAAGGTCTTGGTGTAGATCGCGCCGTCTTTACCGGTGTAGGTCAGCGGGATGCGCAGCTCGTCCTGGCCTTCCGGCAGGGTGTAGCTGTCTTGCGCCGCCTGATACAGCGGGCGTTCGCCGTTGGCCGGGTTGTCCGGGCCGTTTTTACCGGTCAGGCCGCTTTGCGCCTGATAGACGAACGACGGGGTGGTTTCCAGCAGTTGGAACGGAGTCGATGAACCCAGAGTATCCGGGTAGGCCAACAGTTTAGCCTGCTCGATATCGCCACCACGGGTGTTGATGGTCAGTGACAGCACGTCGGTGTTCACGGTAATCAGCTTACCCTGACCACTGGCTGGCACGGCCTGGCTGGCGGCATCACCGGCTACTGCGTTCGAAGTCTGTTGCGTGGTCTGTGCGGCCGGCTGCGGAGCGTTGTCCGTTTGCCATGCCTGCCAGATCATGAAAGACACGAACAGCAGAGCGATGAGAAGAAGATTGCGTTGCGAATCCATCGTTAGTGTTCTCTGTTATCGTCGGTTTTTGGCGGCACCGGATCATCGCCACCTGGGTTCAAAGGGTGGCATTTTAATACGCGTTTCAATGCTAACCAACTGCCTTTTATCATGCCAAACCTGCTTAATGCCTCAATTGCGTAATGAGAGCATGTCGGCTGGAAGCGACAACGAGGCCCTAGCAGCGGGCTGATGACGAGCTGATAGGCCCGCACCAGCCCGATCAGGATGCGGGAGCCTGGCGACAGTGGCGACGCCATAATTTATCCAAAGCTTCCGTCAGCGCGCGGTTATCCAAATCCGCTATCCCCTTTTTGGCCACCACGACAAAATCCATCGCCGGTAATTCGTGCTGGCGCAGGCGGAAGCTTTCGCGGGTTAGGCGTTTGATCCGATTACGCTCGTGCGCGCGTTTGACGTGTTTTTTGGCGACGGTAAGACCGATGCGGGGATGCCCCAGCTGGTTCAGGCGGCCGAGGATGGTGATTTGCGGCGTGCCAGCCCGTTGTGGCTGCTGGAAGACGAAAGTGAAATGAGTGGGAGTTAACAAACGTAACTCCCTGGGAAAAGCGAGCTTAACCACTCAGCGGGTTAGCTTTATTACTTAGAAACAGTCAGACGAGCACGGCCTTTCGCACGACGGCGGGCCAGAACTTGACGACCATTTTTGGTGGCCATACGAGCACGGAAACCGTGGCTACGGTTGCGCTTCAATACGGACGGTTGGAAAGTGCGTTTCATAGCGATTTCTACCTAAACTTAAAATAATTACTGATCAGTAAACGCGTTTGGCTACTCGGCGTGAAGATGACCGACGCCTCAATCGCAATACATAAAGAAGCGGGATTGTAATAATTGTACAGTCCTGAGTCAATTCGCATCGCGCCAGCCTACCTGGTTGTCTGCCAGTAACGGAACAAAATCCGCTCTTGGCCCGTGGTCACCGCAGAATCCTGTCTGGCTAATGACGCACCATAAGGAACCAGGTATCACACGTAGGGCGAAGATTATACGGACTCGGGGTGAAATCGCAAGGATCCCCGTGAGATCCTTTGCGCGCGATCGCAGGATCCGACGTGGATAACAGGGTATAACCGGTTGACAATGTAAAAAATGCGGCGCAGCGGCCGGGATCTGCGCGGTCATTCGGCGCCGGCGGCGAAAAGATCGCCGCCGGCCGCGGCCTGTGGATAAAATGGATCTAATCTGTGAGGAAGGGGAGGATCTCTTGCGCGGATTGCGCTATGATCCGTCATTCCGATCGCGATCCCTCATGCCGGGATCGTGAGGGACACAAACCGTGAAAGGCGGTTCGCATCCCCCACAGGCAAACAGCCGATGCCGGGTATGTGTCAAAAATCATGAGTTATAAAAAAGTTGCCCGTTTCTTTTCTTTATTGATCTTGTTCGAGTGGAGTCCGCCGTGTCACTTTCGCTTTGGCAGCAGTGTCTTGCCCGATTGCAGGATGAGTTACCTGCCACAGAATTTAGTATGTGGATTCGCCCATTGCAGGCGGAACTGAGTGACAACACCCTGGCGCTGTACGCGCCTAACCGTTTTGTGCTGGATTGGGTTCGCGATAAGTACTTAAACAACATCAATGGTCTGCTGAATGATTTCTGCGGCACGGATGCGCCTTTGCTGCGTTTTGAAGTCGGCAGCAAGCCGATCACGCAGGTGATCAGCCAGACCGTGACCGCCAGCGTCAGCAGCGCCCCTGCGGCTCCGGCGGCGCGCACGGCTGCGCCTTCGCGCCCGAGCTGGGACAACGCTGCGGCGCAACCCGAGCTCTCTTACCGCTCCAACGTCAACCCTAAACACACCTTCGACAACTTCGTCGAGGGTAAGTCCAACCAACTGGCGCGCGCGGCGGCTCGCCAGGTGGCGGACAATCCGGGCGGCGCCTACAACCCTTTGTTCCTGTATGGCGGCACCGGCCTGGGTAAAACTCACCTGCTGCACGCGGTCGGCAACGGCATCATGGCGCGCAAGGCCAACGCCAAAGTGGTCTACATGCACTCGGAACGCTTTGTGCAGGACATGGTCAAAGCGTTGCAGAACAATGCCATCGAAGAGTTTAAGCGCTACTACCGTTCGGTCGACGCGTTGCTGATCGATGACATCCAATTCTTTGCCAACAAGGAGCGTTCGCAGGAAGAGTTCTTCCATACCTTTAACGCCCTGTTGGAAGGCAATCAGCAGATCATCCTGACTTCGGATCGCTACCCTAAAGAGATCAACGGGGTGGAAGATCGTCTGAAGTCCCGCTTCGGCTGGGGGCTGACGGTGGCGATCGAGCCGCCGGAGCTGGAAACCCGCGTGGCGATCCTGATGAAAAAGGCCGACGAAAACGACATTCGCCTGCCGGGTGAAGTGGCGTTCTTCATCGCCAAGCGCCTGCGTTCCAACGTGCGTGAGCTCGAAGGGGCGCTGAACCGCGTGATCGCCAACGCCAACTTTACCGGCCGGGCCATCACCATCGATTTCGTGCGCGAAGCGCTGCGCGATCTGCTGGCGCTGCAGGAAAAGCTGGTCACCATCGACAATATCCAAAAGACGGTGGCGGAGTATTACAAGATTAAAGTCGCGGATTTGCTGTCCAAGCGGCGTTCGCGATCCGTTGCCCGCCCGCGCCAGATGGCGATGGCGCTGGCGAAGGAACTCACCAACCACAGCCTGCCGGAAATCGGCGATGCGTTTGGTGGCCGCGACCATACCACGGTGTTGCACGCCTGCCGGAAGATCGAGCAGTTGCGTGAGGAAAGTCACGACATCAAAGAAGATTTCTCCAATTTAATCAGAACATTATCTTCATAGCGCTATGAAATTTATCGTTGAACGTGAGCATCTGCTAAAACCGCTGCAACAGGTGAGCAGCCCGCTGGGCGGCCGCCCGACCTTGCCGATCCTGGGCAACCTGCTGCTGCAGGTGACGGAAGGCTCCCTGCTGCTGACCGGCACCGATCTGGAGATGGAGATGGTGGCGCGCGTCGCCCTGTCCCAGCCGCACGAGCCGGGCGCGACGACTGTGCCCGCGCGCAAATTCTTTGATATCTGCCGTGGCCTGCCGGAAGGGGCGGAGATCGCCGTCACGCTGGAGAGCGAGCGCATGCTGGTGCGGTCCGGCCGCAGCCGCTTCTCGCTGTCCACGCTGCCCGCGGCGGACTTCCCGAACCTGGACGACTGGCAGAGCGAGGTGGAGTTCACCTTGCCGCAGGCGACGCTGAAGCGCCTGATAGAAGCCACCCAGTTCTCGATGGCCCATCAGGACGTGCGTTACTACCTGAACGGCATGTTGTTTGAAACCGAAGGCGAAGAGCTGCGCACCGTCGCGACCGACGGCCACCGCCTGGCGGTGTGCTCGATGCTGATAGGCCAGCAGCTGCCGTCGCATTCGGTGATCGTGCCGCGTAAAGGGGTGATGGAACTGGTGCGTCTGCTGGACGGCGGCGACTCGCTGCTGCAGCTGCAGATCGGCAGCAACAACATCCGCGCCCACGTTGGCGATTTCATCTTCACGTCCAAGCTGGTTGACGGCCGTTTCCCGGACTATCGCCGCGTCTTGCCGAAGAATCCGGACAAAACGCTGGAAGCCGGCTGCGATCTGCTCAAGCAGGCGTTTGCCCGCGCGGCCATTCTCTCGAACGAGAAATTCCGCGGCGTGCGGCTGTACGTCAGCCAGAACCAACTGAAGATCACCGCCAACAACCCGGAGCAGGAAGAGGCGGAAGAGATCCTCGACGTCAGCTACGACGGCGCGGAGATGGAGATCGGCTTCAACGTCAGCTACGTGCTGGACGTGTTGAACGCGCTCAAGTGTGAAGACGTGCGCCTGCTGTTGACCGACTCGGTCTCCAGCGTGCAGATCGAAGACGGCGCCAGCCAGGCGGCGGCCTACGTTGTCATGCCAATGCGGTTGTAGTCTCGTTACCTTGAATTACAGCACCGTCATCGGTAAAGAGATTGCATGGCTCTGACGCGTTTATTGATTAAAGACTTCCGCAATATCGAGGCGGCGGATTTGGCGCTGGCGCCGGGATTCAACTTCCTGGTCGGCGCCAACGGCAGCGGCAAGACTAGCGTGCTGGAGGCGGTGTATACGCTCGGCCATGGCCGCGCCTTTCGCAGCCTGCAGGCCGGTCGGGTTATTCGCCACGACCAACCGGAGTTCGTGCTGCACGGCCGCATCGAAGGCGCGGAGCGCGAGCTGTCGGTAGGATTGAGCAAGAGCCGTCAGGGTGACAGCAAAGTACGCATCGATGGCAGCGACGGCCACAAGGTGGCCGAGCTGGCGCAGCTGCTGCCCATGCAGCTGATCACCCCCGAAGGTTTTACCCTGCTGAACGGCGGGCCGAAATTCCGGCGCGCTTTCCTGGACTGGGGCTGTTTTCATAACGAACCCGGTTTTTTCACCGCCTGGAGCAACCTGAAACGGTTACTGAAGCAGCGCAATGCCGCGCTGCGCCAGGTGAGTCGCTATGCGCAGATCCGCGCCTGGGATCAGGAACTGATCCCGCTCGCGGAGCGCATCAGCGAATGGCGGGCGGAATACAGCGACGCGATCGCCGCGGATATCACCGCGACCTGCGCGCAGTTTCTGCCTGAATTTGCCCTGAGCTTCTCCTTCCAGCGCGGCTGGGACAAAGAGAGCGACTACGGCGAGCTGCTGGAGCGCCAGTTCGAGCGCGACAGGGCGTTGACCTATACCGCGGTGGGGCCGCATAAAGCGGACTTTCGCATTCGTGCCGACGGCACGCCGGTAGAGGATTTGTTATCGCGCGGTCAGCTTAAGCTGCTGATGTGCGCGTTGCGCTTGGCGCAGGGTGAGTTTCTCACCCGGCAGAGCGGGCGGCGTTGCCTGTATCTGATTGATGATTTTGCCTCCGAGCTGGACACCGGCCGTCGCCGGTTGCTGGCCGATCGCCTGAAAGCCACCCAGGCCCAGGTTTTTGTCAGCGCGGTCAGCGCTGAACAAGTGACCGACATGGCCGGTGAAAAGGGCAAGATGTTCCGCGTGGAACAGGGTAAAATAGAGGTTCAACCACAGGACTAAAATGAGCGAGAAACGTTGATGTCGAATTCTTATGACTCCTCAAGTATCAAGGTATTAAAAGGGCTGGATGCGGTGCGCAAGCGCCCGGGCATGTATATCGGCGATACCGATGACGGCACCGGTCTGCACCACATGGTATTCGAGGTTGTGGACAACGCTATCGACGAAGCGCTCGCGGGCCACTGTAGTGACATTCAGGTCACCATCCATGCCGACAACTCGGTATCGGTACAGGATGACGGCCGCGGCATTCCGACCGGCATTCACCCGGAAGAAGGGGTTTCAGCCGCAGAGGTCATCATGACCGTGCTGCACGCCGGCGGTAAATTCGACGACAACTCCTATAAAGTTTCCGGCGGCCTGCACGGCGTGGGCGTCTCGGTGGTTAACGCCCTGTCGGAGAAACTGGAGCTGGTGATCCGCCGCGAAGGCAAAGTGCACGAACAAACTTACAGCCACGGCGAGCCGCAGGCGCCGCTGAACGTGGTGGGCGAAACCGAGCAGACCGGCACCATGGTGCGCTTCTGGCCGAGTCACCAGACTTTCACCAATGTGACCGAATTCGAGTACGACATTCTGGCCAAGCGTCTGCGCGAGCTGTCCTTCCTCAACTCCGGCGTGTCTATTCGCCTGAAGGACAAGCGCACCGACCGTGAAGACCACTTCCATTACGAAGGCGGCATCAAGGCGTTTGTCGAGTACCTGAACAAGAACAAAACCCCGATCCACCCGAACGTGTTCTACTTCTCCACCGTGAAAGACGACATCGGCGTGGAAGTGGCGCTGCAGTGGAACGACGGTTTCCAGGAAAACATCTACTGCTTCACCAACAACATTCCGCAGCGCGACGGCGGCACGCACCTGGTCGGTTTCCGTACAGCGATGACCCGTACGCTGAACAGCTACATGGAGAAGGAAGGCTACAGCAAGAAGGCCAAGGTCAGCGCCACCGGCGATGACGCGCGTGAAGGCCTGATCGCCGTGGTGTCGGTGAAGGTGCCGGATCCGAAGTTCTCCTCTCAGACCAAGGACAAGCTGGTCTCTTCCGAGGTGAAAACCGCGGTTGAAACGCTGATGAACGAGAAGCTGGTGGATTACCTGATGGAGAATCCGGGCGACGCGAAAATCGTGGTCGGCAAAATCATCGACGCGGCGCGCGCGCGCGAAGCGGCGCGTAAAGCGCGTGAGATGACCCGCCGCAAAGGCGCGCTGGATCTGGCCGGCCTGCCGGGCAAGCTGGCGGACTGCCAGGAACGCGATCCGGCGCTGTCCGAACTGTACCTGGTGGAAGGGGACTCCGCGGGCGGCTCTGCCAAGCAGGGGCGCAACCGCAAGAATCAGGCTATCTTGCCGCTGAAGGGGAAAATCCTCAACGTCGAGAAAGCGCGTTTCGACAAAATGCTCTCTTCGCAGGAAGTGGCGACGCTGATCACCGCGCTGGGTTGCGGCATCGGCCGCGACGAGTACAGCCCGGACAAGCTGCGTTACCACAGCATCATCATCATGACCGATGCCGACGTCGACGGTTCGCACATCCGTACGCTGCTGTTGACCTTCTTCTACCGCCAGATGCCGGAAATCATCGAGCGTGGCCACGTATTCATCGCACAGCCGCCGCTGTACAAGGTGAAGAAAGGCAAGCAGGAGCAGTACATCAAAGATGACGAGGCGATGGATCAGTACCAGATCGCCATCGCGATGGACGGCGCTACGCTGCACACCAACGCCAGCGCACCGGCGCTCGGCGGCGAGCAGTTGGAAAAACTGGTGGCCGAGCACTACGGCGTGCAGAAGCTGATCGGCCGCATGGAGCGCCGCTACCCGCGCGCGCTGCTGAACAGCCTGATCTATCAGCCGACGCTGAACGAAGGCGATCTCAGCGATGAAGCCAAGGTGAAGACCTGGATCGCGTCGCTGGTGCAGGCGCTGAACGACAAAGAGCAGCACGGCAGCAGCTATGACTTCGTGATCTTCGAGAACCGCGAACGCCAGATGTTCGAGCCGGCGCTGCGCATCCGCACCCACGGCGTGGATACCGACTACAAGCTGGACTTCGACTTCATCCACGGCGGTGAATACCGCAAGATCTGCCAGCTGGGCGAGCAGCTGCGCGGGCTGATCGAAGAGGGCGCGTTCATCGAGCGCGGCGAACGCCGTCAGCCGGTAGACAGCTTCGAGCAGGCGCTGGAGTGGCTGGTGAAAGAGTCGCGCCGCGGCCTGTCGGTGCAGCGTTATAAAGGTCTGGGCGAGATGAACCCGGAGCAGCTGTGGGAAACCACCATGGACCCGGAAAGCCGCCGCATGCTGCGCGTGACCGTCAAGGACGCCATCGCTGCCGATCAGCTGTTCACCACGCTGATGGGCGATGCGGTTGAACCGCGTCGCGCCTTTATCGAAGAAAACGCCCTGAAAGCGGCGAACATCGATATCTGATGCGTTAATGGCTGTGAAAATCCGCGCCGGGCGACCCGCGCGGATTTTTTTTGGCCTTTTTTGGCGCTGACAGCCGAGGCTGAAACGCGTTAGCATGAATAAAAACCACTGGGAGAAGCGTTGAATGGCTATTGAACTGATTGCGATCGACATGGACGGCACGTTGCTGGATCCGCAGCATCAAATCACGCCGGCGGTAAAGCAGGCTATCGCGGCGGCGCGGCGCAAAGGGGTGCACGTGGTGCTGGCCACCGGGCGGCCTTATGTCGGCGTGCAGGACTATCTGCGCCAGTTGGACATTCAGGGCCCCGGCGATTTCTGTATCACCTATAACGGCGCGCTGGTGTTGCGCGCGGTCGACGGCGCCTGCATCCTGCAGGAAACCCTGGGCTTCGAGGATTATCTGCACTTCGAGCAGATGGCGCGCGAGTTAGGCGTTCACTTCCAGGCGTTTGATTTCGATACCTTGTATACCCCGAACAAGGACATCGGCAAGTACACCATACACGAGGCGGAAATGACCGGCATTCCGCTGAAATACCGCAGCGTGGAAGAGATGGATCGCCAGATGCGTTTCCCTAAAGTGATGATGATCGACGAGCCGGAGCTGCTGGACCGCGCTATCGCGCGCATCCCGGAGGAAACGCGCGCGCGTTACACTATCTTGAAAAGTGCGCCTTACTACCTCGAGATCTTACATAAAAACGTCGATAAGGGCGCCGGGGTGAAAATGCTGGCCGAGCACCTCGGCGTGGCGCGGGAAAACATCATGACGCTGGGGGATCAGGCTAACGATACGGCGATGATCGAATATGCCGGCGTCGGCGTGGCGATGGGCAACGCCATTCCCGAGCTGAAAGCGGTGGCGCAGTTTGTCACCAGCGCCAATACCGAAGACGGCGTGGCGCGCGCTATCGAGAAGTTCGTGCTCAACTCCTGAGAAAACGGGGCGCTGCGGCGCCCCTTTATACTTTCGCCAACACCCCTTTGGCGATCTGCAGATCCTGAATCGCCAAGCCGGTGAGATCGGCGATGGTGATGTGCTGCGGCTCGCGTCGTACCCGCCCGCCCTGCGCCAATGCGGCGCCCACTTCGACGATCGGCGTTGAAGTCAGCTTGTTCTGCCGATAAGCCGTCGCGATCTCGCCATAGTCTGTGCACTGAGCCAGCGCATCGACCAACAGCGCGTCCGCGCGGGCCACCAGCTCGGTCGCCAGCTCCTGCTTACCGGGCGCGTCGGCACCCACCGCGGTAATGTGCGTGCCGGGCCGAATATCCGCCGCCTGCAAAATCGGTTCGCGGCTGGGCGTGGTGGTGACGATCAGCTGACAGTGCGCCGCCAGCTCCGCCGCATCCTGCGTGACCCGCACCCGAAAACCCTCAGCCTCGGCATCGCGCCGATACGACGCCAGCGCCTGTTCGTTGCGGCCCCACACCCATACCTCGCGGCAATCGGTCACCGGTTTCAGACATTGCAGCTGCAGCCGCGCCTGCAGGCCGGTGCCGACCATGCCGATCGCCTGAATATGCGGCGGCGCGCACAGCTCGGCGACGATGCGGCCGGCCAGGGCGGTGCGCAGCGCGGTCAGCCAACCTTCATCTTGCAGCAGCGCCTGCGGCTCGCCGGTCTGGGTGGAGAACGCCATCATCAGCCCCTGATTGCTCGGCAGGCCGTGTTCGGCATTGCGATAGAAACCGGTAGAGATCTTGACCACGAACAGTTCGTCGCCTTCCAACCAGGCGGACTTGATGCAGCAGTCGCCGGCGGCCTGCTCGAACAGGAAATGCTGTACCGGCGGCTGTTGCACCCGCTGTTGCGAGTAGGCGATAAAACCCTGCTTCAGCAGCGGCGTAATGGCCTCGGCGTCGAACGCGGCGAGGATTTGCTGCTGATTAAGGATGCGCATCGGCGATGGCCTTGAGGTATTTCTCCAGCACGATGTTCTTGCCGCACAGCACCACCGCCACCTTTTCACCTCGGTATTCCGGCGCCAGTTTGATCGCCGCCGCCAGCGCCACGCCGGCCGCGCCTTCGATAATCCAGCGATCGCTGGCGGCGATCCGGCGCATCGCGTGTTTGATCTCCGCCTCGCTGACCAGCACTTTACGGTCAATCAGCTGCTGGCACAGCGGGAAGGTCACGGCGCCCGGCTCGACGCCGCCGGCGGTGCCGTCGGACAGGGTTTCTTGTTCTTCCACCGGGAAGATATGGCCGGCTTCCAGCGCGCTGTACAGGCTGGTGGCGTTTTCCGGCCAGCAGGCGATAAGCTGCGTGTTCGGCGACAGTTGCCGCAAAACGGTGCCGATGCCGGCGATATAGCCACCGCCGCCGACCGCCACGAACACCGCGTCAAGATCGGCGAGTTGTTCAACCAGCTCCATGCCGCAGGTGCCCTGGCCGGCAATGACCTGCTCGTCGTTATACGGCGAGATGTAGGTTTTCCCCTGTTCGCGTGCGGCTTGTTCCCCCGCCAGTTCGGCGTTCAGCGCGTCGCCCGGCACCAATTCCACGGTGCCGCCCAGCGCCCGGATGGTGTCGAGCTTGATGCTCGCCGCCGTCTCCGGCGCATAAACCGTGACGCCAACGCCCATCCGTTGCCCCGCCAGGGCGACAGCCTGGCCGTGGTTGCCGGTTGAGGCGGCGATCACGCCGCGCCGGCGTTGCTCGTTATCCAACAGCCGCAGCTTGTTGCTGGCGCCGCGAAATTTAAAGGAACCGGTGTGCTGCAGGTGATCGCATTTCAGATACAGCTCGCAACCCAATTGCTGAGAAAGCAGCACGCTGCGCTCCAGCGGCGTGACCCGCACCTGAGGGCGCAGTTGCTGATGAGCGGAAACAATGGCATCGAAGATGGTGTTCATACCGGCTCCAGAAGATTTACTTGGACTTAAAAATCCAGTTTGTACTTTTTTGTATTGATTGTAAACCCTACCCACAACCGTTGGTCAAAACCGGTCATGGCATTGTGTGATCGCGCTTACGGCTAAAAATAATCGTTAAATTATAGTTTAACGGCACGATTTTTTATTTATTTGCGTTAAGGAAGTCGCAGTCTCTCATTTATTTTTAATTAGGGAACGATAATGAAAAAAATATTTCTCGCTTCATTAACCTATGCCGCGCTGACGCCGTTTTGTTTCGCCGCCAAGGATGTGACCACCCAGCCAGAGGTTTATTTTCTGCAAGAATCGCAGTCGATAGATAGCCTGGCGTTATTACCGCCGCCGCCCGCGATGGACAGCATCGATTTTATGAATGACAAGGCACAATATGATGCAGGAAAATTATTGCGTAATACTGAACGAGGCAAACAGGCTTATAACGACGCTCAGGTTACCGGAGATGGCGTCGCCGCCGCTTTTTCCGGCGCATTCGGTACGGAAATTGCGCAGGATAAAACGCCGGAGCTGTTCAAGCTGGTGATGAAAATGCGTGAAGATGCAGGCGATCTGGCTACCCGCAGCGCCAAGAATCACTATATGCGCATTCGGCCATTCGCTTTCTACCAGGAACCTACCTGTCGCCCGGATGATGAAGGCACGTTATCGAAGAACGGCTCCTATCCTTCAGGGCATACCACCATCGGCTGGGCGACCGCTTTGGTGCTGGCGGAGATCAATCCCGCCAATCAGGGGGCGATACTGCAGCGTGGTTATGAGATGGGCCAAAGCCGAGTGATCTGCGGCTATCACTGGCAGAGCGACGTGACCGCCGCGCGCTTGGTCGCTTCGGCCATCGTTGCTCGGCTGCATGCGGAGCCCACTTTCGCTGCGCAGTTGCAACGGGCCAAAACGGAGTTCAACGCCCTGAAAAAGTAACCTTGCCTGCAAACGGCGGCGGCGATATGAAACGCTGCCGCCGATCCGGTAAGATGACGGCTCAGTGCCAGCATGTGCAGGAGAGCCGCCATGAGCCATCGGGAAAAACAACTGACTTTCGACCCTCGTGGGCATCAGTTAACCAATATCAACGTCTGGACGCCGGACAGTCAATGGCTGGCTTATGACGTGCGCCCGCGCGGCGCCTCTTTCACCGGCCTCAGCATCGAGCGTGTCAACGTCGCCAGCGGCGCGGTGGAGGTGATTTATCGCGCCCAGCACGGCGCCCACGTTGGCGTGGTCACGGTCAGCCCCGATGCGCCGGCGCGCTATGCCTTTATTCACGGACCTGAGCACCCGGACAGCGCCTGGCAGTATGATTTTCACCACCGCCGCGGGGTGATCGTCAGCGAACCGGATCGCGAGTTGGCCATCACCCTCGACGCGCTGGATATCACCGCGCCCTATACCCCCGGCGCGCTGCGCGGCGGCAGCCACGTGCACGTTTTCAGTCCGGACGGCAGCCGCCTCAGCTTTACCTACAACGATCACGTGATGCATGAACGCGATCCGGCGCGCGATCTGCGCAACGTCGGCGTGGCCGTGCCGCTGCACGGGGTTAATCCGCCAAAACAGCACCCGCGCGAGTACGACGGCAGCCACTATTGCGTGTTGGTCAGCGAGACGGTACCGCAGCCGCAGCCGGGTAGCGATCAGATCAATCGCGCTTACGAAGAAGGCTGGATCGGCCGCGAAGGCTACCGTAAGGCCGACGGCAGCCGGCAGCGCTGGGCGCTGGCATTTATCGGCGATACGTTGTCCGCTGCCGGAGAGAAGCTGTCTGAGGTGTTTATCGTCGATCTGCCGGAGAACGACGTCGACTACGCCCGGGCGGGCGCTTTGCCGCTGCAGGGGACGGAAAGCGAGCTGCCGGCGCCGCCGCTTGGCGTCAGGCAGCGGCGGGTAACCTTTACCGGGGATCGCCGTTTTCCTGGCGTGGCTGGTGCGCCGCGCCACTGGTTGCGCAGTTCGCCGGACGGCAGCCAGATAGCTTTTCTGATGAAGGACGACGGCGGCGTGGTGCAGCTGTGGACGGTGTCGCCTAACGGTGGCGAGCCGTGCCAGGTGAGCCGAAGCGAGCATGACATCCAGTCGGCGTTCAGCTGGCACCCGCAGGGCGGGACGATAGCCCTGGTGTGCGACAACAGCGTGATGCTGTGCGAGGTGGCCAGCGGTCGCCTGCAGCGTTTGACGCAGCGCAGCGTGCAGCCGCCGTCGGGGGATGCCGTGGTGTTCTCGCCGGATGGCAAGAAAGTGGCGTTTATGCGCGAGATAGCGGGGTTCAACCAGATCTTCGTGGTTGAGGCGTAAGGCGGGCCTGATGACCCGCTGCGTGCGCGATTAGTGCGTGGCGGTGCTGTCGTCGCCCTGGCCGGGATTGCCGGTCGCCGCCAAATTCTGCTGCTCGCTGCGCAGGATACGCGCTTTTGGCGAGTCTGCGGTGGCGTCGTTGCCGGATCGCAGATAGTCGTAAGGCAGCAGCACGGTATCCATCACCGCGGAGAACGGCAGATCCAGCGCCACCAGCGGCATCATCGCCCAGCTGGTGTTGTCGTCCTTCAGCATGTCCACGCTGGCGCGGGTGCCGGGATAGTAACCCTGATTCGGGCCGGTATGGCTCATCACGCTGGAGCAACCGCTGGTCGCCAACAACATGCAGCCCGTCGCTATCGCTTTCATCATCGTCATTAATCCATCCTGCAGGGTTGCTGTGCCCCTAAATTAAGCTGATTTATAACATCCTGTTGCTGCTTTAAAAGAAGCAAAATCCCGCTCTGTGGCGGCTCTCTCACTTTAGTGTAAGTGGTAAAAAAAACTTTTACCTTATTGGTGCAAATTTTTTTGATCCTCGCCTGTTGAATTGATGAAAGCAACCCCCATTTTATCATCAGAGCCGAATTGAGAATTCGCCGTAAGGGAATTCTGGCTTAATTAGCCTGTCCAGAGTGGAAGGCGTATTTATTTCAACCTCGCTGAAGTGCCTTAGGAGGCTGTTTTATGCGTAATTTTGATCTTTCCCCGCTATACCGTTCCGCCATTGGTTTCGATCGCCTGTTCAACGCGCTGGAGGCTGGCCAGAGTCAGGGCAATGGCGGTTATCCCCCTTATAATGTCGAGCTGGTGGATGAAAATCATTATCGGATCGCCATCGCGGTAGCCGGGTTTGCCGAGCAGGAGCTGGAGATCACCACGCAGGACAATCTGCTGATCGTGCGCGGGGCGCACAACAATGAACCGGCAGAAAAAACCTATTTATACCAGGGCATCGCCGAGCGTAATTTCGAGCGTAAATTCCAGCTGGCCGAACATATTCAAATTAAAGGCGCCAAACTGGAGAATGGCCTGTTGTATATCGACATGCAACGCATCGTTCCGGAAACATTAAAACCGCGCCGCATCGAAATTAAATAAATTTCCGTTTCGCCGGCAGGTACGCTGCCGGTAAATATGAAGTCATGATTAGCCTGCCGTCAGGGGGCTGAATAAACACATCTCGCTTAATGAAAGGAGTTGTTCCTATGCGTAATTACGATTTATCCCCGCTTCTGCGTCAGTGGATTGGTTTTGATAAATTGGCCAGTTCAATGGGCGGCCAGGAACCCCAGGGGTTCCCGCCGTATAACATCGAGAAAAGTGACGACAATCACTACCGCATTTCTCTGGCGCTGGCCGGTTTCCGGCAGAGCGAACTGAATATTGAAGTGGAAGGGCCGCGGTTGACCGTCAGCGGTAAACCCACGCCGCCGGAAAAACAGGTCGAGTACCTGCATCAGGGGCTGGTGTGCAAAGAGTTCCAGTTGACCTTCACCCTGGCGGAACACCTGCAGGTGTCCGAGGCCAAATTTGAAAATGGCCTGTTGCACATCGATCTGGTGCGTCAGGTGCCGGAAGCCTTGCAGCCTCAGCGCATCGCCATCGGCGCGACGCCGGAGCTGGAAGCGAAATAACCGGCTGAAAAACGGTCATCATCATGCGGGGGAGATCCAAACGGATCTCCCCCGTTGCGTTATGTGGCGCACGCCACAGTCCCCCCGTCTGCCCGATGCCATAATCCTTGTTAATTGTGTGTCTTTGGCCGCAAATCCCATGTTCAACTTTGGCAAGGATGTGACCTATGAGCGATATCGCCCTGACCGTCAGCATGTTGGCGTTGGCGGCCGTCATTGGGCTGTGGATGGGGAACTGGAAGCTGTATGGCGTCGGGTTGGGCATTGGCGGCGTGCTGTTCGGCGGTATCCTGGTCGGCCACTTTGCCCAGAGCGGGCAAATCAGCCTGAATGGGGACATGCTGCACTTTATCCAGGAGTTTGGCCTGATCCTGTTCGTCTACACCATCGGCATCCAGGTCGGCCCCGGTTTCTTCTCTTCGCTGCGCGTCTCCGGTCTGCGGCTCAACGCCTTCGCGGTGCTGCTGGTGCTGACCGGCGGCATCGTGGCGGCGGCGGTACACAAGCTGTTCGACGTGCCGCTGCCGATCATCCTCGGCGTGTTCTCCGGCGCGGTCACCAACACCCCGGCGCTGGGCGCCGGTCAGCAAATCCTGACCGATCTCGGTTCCGATCCGGCGCTGGTGGACGGCATGGGGATGGGTTACGCCATGGCCTATCCGTTTGGCATATGCGGCATCCTGCTGGTGATGTGGCTGATCCGGCTGATTTTCCGCATCAACATCGAGCGTGAGGCTCAGGCGTTTGAAAGCAGCCTGGGCAATCAGCGCGAGTTGCTGCACGCCATCAACGTGGCGGTGCGCAATCCCAATCTGCAGGGCATGGCGATCAAAAGCGTGCCGCTGCTCAACGGTGAAGCGATCGTCTGTTCGCGCCTCAAGCGCGGGGAGCTGTTGATGGTGCCGGCGCCGCACGAGCGGCTGGAGCTTGGCGACTACCTGCACCTGGTGGGCAAACGCGAAGATCTGGAGAACGCCCGGTTGGTGATCGGCGAAGAGGTGGATGCCTCGCTGTCGACGCGCGGCACTGCGCTGCAGGTGGTGAGGGCGGTGGTGACCAACGAGCAGGTGCTGGGCAAGAAAATCCGCGATCTGAATCTGAAGCAAAAGTATGACGTGGTGATTTCACGCCTCAACCGCGCCGGCGTGGAGCTGGTGGCCGGCAGCAACGTGACGCTGCAGTTTGGCGACATTCTCAACCTGGTCGGCCGGCCGGAGGCCATCGACGCGGTGACGGCGATTGTCGGCAACGCCCAACAAAAACTGCAGCAGGTGCAGATGCTGCCGGTCTTTATCGGTATCGGCCTCGGGGTGTTGCTCGGTTCCATTCCGCTGTTCGTGCCCGGCTTCCCGGCGGCATTGCGGCTGGGGCTGGCCGGCGGGCCGCTGGTGGCGGCGCTGATCCTGGGGCGCATCGGCAGCATCGGCAAGCTGTACTGGTTTATGCCGCCGAGCGCCAACCTGGCGCTGCGCGAACTGGGCATCGTGCTGTTTCTGGCGGTGGTTGGTTTGAAATCGGGCGGTAACTTCATCGATACGTTGCTGCACGGCGAGGGGCTGACGTGGGTCGGGTACGGCGCCTTGATCACCGCGATTCCGCTGCTGAGCGTCGGTATTCTGGCGCGCACGGTGGGCAAGATGAACTACCTGACGCTGTCCGGCATGCTGGCGGGATCGATGACCGATCCGCCGGCGCTGGCGTTCGCCAACGGTCTGCATCCCACCAGCGGTGCCGCGGCGCTGTCTTACGCCACCGTTTATCCGCTGGCGATGTTCCTGCGCATCATGTCGCCGCAGCTGCTGGCGGTGCTGTTCTGGACGCTGTAATCCATCAGGGCGCCGTGGTGGCGCCCCAATGGATTGAGCTTAGTTCGCTTCCTGATGCGCGCGTTCGATCTCTTCTGCCAGGATCGCCACGCCGCGCTCGATTTTCTCCGGGTCGGGCACGTAGTTCATGCGCATGCACTGGTGGGTGTGCGGCCAGTCGTGCTCCAGCCCCGGGAAGAAGTAGTGGCCCGGCACCATCAGCACGCCGCGCTTTTTCAGGCGCTGATACAGCACCTCGGTAGTGATCGGCAGATCCTTGAACCACAGCCAGAGGAAGATGGCCCCTTCCGGTTTGTGGATCAGGCAGCGCTCCGGCGACAAGTAGCGGCGGATAATCTCGATGGTGTGTTCGACGCGCTGTTTGTAAAACGGGCGAATCACCTCGTTCGACAGGCGCAGCAGATCGCCGCGCGCGATCATTTCCGTCGCCATCGCCGGCCCCATGCTGCCCGGCGACAGGCTGATGATGCCGTTCATGTTGGTCAGCGCGGTGATCACCTTCTCGTCGGCGATCACGATGCCGCAGCGCGAGCCCGGCAGGCCGAGTTTGGACAGGCTCATGCACAGGATGGTGTTCGGGTTCCACAGCGGCGTGGCGTCGCTGAAGATAATGCCGGGGAACGGCACGCCGTAGGCGTTGTCGATCACCAGCGGAATATCGCGCTGCTGCGCCAGCAGGTCGAGCTTCATCAGCTCTTCGTCGGTGATCACGTTGCCGGTCGGGTTGGTCGGCCGTGAAACGCAGATCATGCCGATGTCGTCGCCGATGGTAAGGTGTTCGAAATCAACGTGATATTTGAACTGGCCGTCCGGCAGCAGCTCGATGTTCGGTTTGGCGGAGACGAACAGCCCTTCGTCCAGCCCGGCATCGGCATAGCCGATATATTCCGGCGCCAATGGGAACAGCACGCGGCGGCGCGAACCGTCAGCGTAGCGGCCGGCGAACAGGTTGAACAAGTAGAAAAACGCGCTTTGGCTGCCGTTCGTCAGTGCAATATTCTGTGGTGAAATCTCCCAGCCGAGCTCGTCGCGCAGCAGATTGGCCAGCGCTTTCAGCAGCGCGTCCTTGCCTTGCGGGCCGTCGTAGTTGCACAACGCTTCGGTCAGTTTGCCCTGGTCGAGCATCTCCTGGCACAGCTGTTTGAAGTAGGCTTCCATCTCTGGGATCTGCGCCGGGTTGCCGCCGCCGAGCATGATGGCACCGGGGGTGCGCAGGCCTTCGTTCAGGTCGTCCATCAAACGGGTAATGCCCGCATAACGGGTAAATTTTTCGCCGAAAAGTGAGAAAGTCATAGGTGCAGCAGTACTGTTTTTTAGCAGGTAATCCCCCACCATACCGCCAGACAAATTCCTCTGCAATGCGGCCGACAAATCGACCAATGGGCAAAAGCTTCGCTCATTAGCCGATTGTCAGCATATTACGCTGGATTATTGTGACCGTTCGCCGGCCCATACCACCATCACCTTATCGTCGCCGAGTCGACGGCTGAAGGCATAGTAGGCGGCGCGCGGCTGCGGGGTTTGCACGCCGCCACCGATCGCCGGGTGGCGAGCGCGGAACTGCCCCAACCGTTGCCAGTGGGCCAGCAGCGAGGCTTTTTCCCCCTGCAACTCAGGCCAGTTCATGTCGGAGCGGGTGCCCTGCAGCGGATCGGAACCGGTTGGGCCGAGCGGGCGGCCGCTTTCATCGCCGTAGTAAATCTGCACCGCCCCCGGCGCCAGCAACAGCAGGTTCGCCGCCCGCTGTTGGCGCACCTGCGAGCCTTTGGCGTCGCTGGCGAAGAACAGCCGGGTGTCATGTGAAGAGAGGTAGCTCAACACGTTGAAATCCTGCAGCCGCTCGGCCATCTGCCGGTAGGTGGCATCGATGTCGGCAAAGCAGCCCAGCGCCTGCGACGCCTGGTCCTGGAAATCGAAGTTGATCATCGCGTCGAAGCCGTTTTGGTAATAGTCGCTTTTCATCACCCCGTGGCCCCAGGCCTCGCCGGTCATCCAAAACGGCGCGTCATCCAGCGCCTGCTGCGGATGCTCCGCTTTCCACGCCGCCAATGCCGCCGTGGCGCGCCGCTTCAACAGCGCCAGCGTCGGTTTTTCCACGTGCTTGGCGGTGTCGACGCGAAAACCGTCGATGCCGTAATCGCGCACCCACTGGCTGAGCCAGACGGTCAGGTAATCGCGGGTGGTGGCGCCGGGCATGTCGCGAGCGGCGGTGTCGGGTTTGTGGCGATAGAACAGCGGCAGGCCGCTGGCGCCGGGCGCTTCGGTTTTGATGTCCGGCAGGAAGGCCAGCGACATCGTCAGGTCGTCATAGCCCGGCGCGTCATAGTCGCCGATGTCGGTGCGGATCCAGTTTTTCCCCCACCATGGGCGCCAGCCCGCCTTGTCGCTGAAATTGATGTAGTCGTTGAAGCTGTGCCAGTTTTGCCCTGGCCCGGGGCGCCAGTCGCTCCAGTTTTTCCCCAGGGTTTTCTCCACCTCTGCACCCTGCAGATACAGCGAGCCGAAGTGGAACGTTTGCATATCCGCCAGCGTGGCGTAGCCGACATGGTTCACCACCACGTCGAACAGAATGCGAATGCCGCGCTGATGGGCCTGCTCGACCAGCGTGCGCAGCTCCTGTTCGGTGCCCATGTTGGCGTCGAGGCGCGTCCAGTCCAGCGCGTAATAGCCGTGATAGGCGTAATGCGGGAAATCGCCTTGGGTGCCGCCGCCGACCCAGCCGTGGATCTGCTCCAGCGGTGAGCTGATCCACAAGGCGTTGACGCCGAGCTGCTGCAGATAATCCAGCTTCTGCGTCAGGCCGGCCAGATCGCCGCCGTGAAAGGTGCCTATTTCCTGCAGGCCGTCGCTGCGGCGCCCGTAGCTGTGGTCATTGGCCGGATTACCGTTCTCAAAGCGATCGGTCAGCACGAAGTAGACCGTGGCGTTATGCCAACTGAACGCCGTCGGTTTCGCCGTGGCGGCGGATTCCAGCAGCAACAGGCCGCCGCTGGCGGCGGCGGGCTGCAGTGTGATTTTCCCCTGGCTCACCTGCGCCGTTTGGCCGGAATAGAAATCGCGCAGCGTTTCGCCTTCGGTGAAGGTGGAGGCGACGTCGACCGTGACCGGCTTGCCGTCCCAGCGTGGGCAGCTGCGCACGGCAACGGCGGCGCTTTCCGGCGCGCTGCTCAGGCTGAGCTGCAGCGTCGGCGTGCCGCTGCGGGTGTCGATGCGCACCTGATAATCGCCGGCGCGGAACTGCCGCCAGCTGGCCGGCGGATGGGCGCCGCAGGGCTGCAGCGACAGCGTTTGGTTAAGCTTCACCGCCTCGGCGGGCTGCCAGCAGTGGTTATCCTGATACAGCCGCAGCGGCAGTTGGCCTTTGGGCAGCGCGGCCTGGCTGGCGAACAGCCCGGCGGCAGTTTCGTCGAAGGCCGGGAAACCCGCCAACGTCCAGCCGGCCAGTGCCGAAGGCGACAGCAGTATCAACAAGGGCAGGGGTAACAGTTTCATGGCTCTCCTTACGCGTGGCAGGAAGCGTTTTTTCCGCTGGGTAGCGCCAGTGTGGCAAACGGCGGAAAAATGGCCTCCTCCCTGCGAGGGTTTTTCGGGGAGGAGGAGAAGGGCGGAGCGTTTTCGGATTGATTCGGCTTGGCTTTGCGCGCGCGCTGCGGCAGATTAAACGATGAACATCAAAGGAGGTTAGCGATGACGGACAAAAACTGGCGAGAAGAGATCGTTCGGGCAATTCAGGATGCCGAATTGCAGCACTTCGCCGAAGAACATCAGCTGCAGGCGCTGTTCGCGCCGCAGCAGGAAGAGCAACACGGCCGGTTATCCGCAGACCACCGGCCGCGCTGAGTTATTTCCGCAACAGCTGCGGATTGACGCAGTTTTCTTTCACCGTGCCGGTCAACGCGGCGATCAAGTTATCCACCGCGCAGGCGGCCATGCCGTAGCGCGTTTCATGGGTGGCGGAGCCGATGTGCGGCAACGCCACCACGTTCGGCATGCTGAGCAGCGGCGAATTGGCCGGCAGCGGCTCTTTCTCGAACACGTCCAACCCGGCGGCGTGGATCACGCCGTTTTGCAGCGCTTCGATCAACGCCTGCTCATCCACCACCGGCCCGCGGCCGGCGTTGATCAGAATGCCGCTTTTCTTCATTTTCGCCAGCTGATCGCGGCCGATCAGATGGAAAGTTTGTTCGGTCAGCGGCAACGTGATGCAAACGAAATCCGATTCGGCCAGCAGGGTATCCAGATCGCAGCGACGGGCGTTGAAGCGTTGCTCCGCCTCTTCGTGCGTGCGGCGGGCGTTGTACAGCACCGGCATGCCGAAGCCGAAGTGCGCGCGCTGCGCCAGCGCCAGGCCGATGCGCCCCATGCCGAGGATGCCGATGGTTTTGTGGTGCACGTCGACGCCGAACCAGTCCGGCCCGATGCTGCCGCGCCATTCGCCGGCCTTCACCCGCTCCGCCACTTCCACCACCCGGCGCGCGGTCGCCAGCACCAGGCTCATGATGGTGTCGGCGACGGTTTCGGTCAGCACCGTCGGGGTATGCATCAGCAGCACGTTATGGGCGTTGAGCGCCTCGACGTCGAAGTTGTCGTAGCCGACGGAAACGGTCGAGGCCGCGCGCAGTTTGGGCGCCTGCTGCAGGAAAGCTTCGTCAATTTTACCGCCGGAACCGATGATCCCTTCGGCCTGCTGCAGCGCCTGGCGCAGTTCGTCGCGGTTCTCCGGCTGCAGGCCGTTGAAGGCGTGCACGGTGAAGTGCTGTTCCAGACGTTCACGCAGATCGGCGGGCAGGCTTTTGTACAATACGATAGAAGGCTTCATCACGAACTCCAGCTGGGCCAAAGGGGGCATGGCGCCCCCCCGGTTGGGTTAACAGAGAAAAAGTATAACCGGATCAAGCCAATTGTGGCTGGATCTCGTTGCGGGCGGGCTTGACGATCAGCGTCAGCACCACCGCCACCACCAGTGCGATGGCCATAAACATGTAAGAGGCCGCCGGGCTGCCGGTGGCGCCATTCAGATAGCCGACGAACCACGAACCGAAGAACGAACCCAGCGCGCCCATGCTGTTGATCAGCGCCATGGCGCCCCCGGCGACGTTTTTCGGCAGCATTTCCGGAATGATGGCGAAGAACGGCCCATAAGGGGCGTACATCGCGGCGCCGGCGACCACCAGCAGGCCGTAGGAGATCCAGAAATGGTTGGCGCCGACGGCGTAAGAGCCGAAGAACGCCAGCGCGCCGATCAGCAGCAGCGGCCAGACGAACAGCTTGCGGTTTTGCATTTTGTCCGACGCCCAGGAGACGACGATCATGGCGATGGTTGCCGCCAGGTAAGGCACCGCCGACAGCCAGCCGGCTTCCACCATGCCCATCTGCATGCCGCTGCGCAGGATGGAAGGCAGCCACAGCACGAAGCCGTACACGCCGATGCTCCAGGCGAAGTACTGCACGCACAACAGGATCACGTTGCGTGAGCGGAAGGCTTCGCCGTAGTTGCGCACGGCCTTGATGCCTTTCTGTTCTTCGTCCAGCTGCTGTTGCAGCGCCTGTTTCTCATCGGCGCTCAACCAGCCGGCCTGCGCCGGTTTGTCTTTCGCCAGCACCCACCAGCAGAACGCCCAGATAACCGCCGGAATGCCCTCGATGATGAACATTTCGCGCCAGCCGAAGGCGTGGATCAGGTAACCGGACACCACAGACATCCACAGCACCGTCACCGGGTTGCCGAGGATCAGGAAGGTATTGGCGCGTGACCGCTCCGATTTGGTGAACCAGTTGCTGATGTAGATCAGCATCGCCGGCATCACCGCCGCTTCCACCACGCCGAGGATAAAGCGGATGGCGGCCAACATCGGGATATTGCTCACCACGCCGGTCAGCGAGGCGCAACCGCCCCACAGGATCAGGCACCAGAAGATCAATTTTTTGACGCTGCGGCGTTCGGCGTAGATGGCGCCGGGAATTTGGAAGAAGAAATAACCGAGGAAAAACAGCGCGCCCAGCAGCGAGGCCATGCCCTTGGTGATGCCGAGATCCTCATTGATGCCGGCGGCGGAGGCGAAGCTGAAGTTGGCGCGATCGAGATAGGCCAGGCTGTAGGTGATAAACACGATGGGCATGATGTACCACCAGCGTTTGGCCGCGACAGTCGCTTTGTTCATGTTCAGTATCCTTCAGTGGTGTTGCATCCCCTTCGCCCGGCATGCCAGAAGAAGGGGCAGATGCTCTCCCGACGCGTCCCGGTTGTAGGGCCAGAGGCTGACGTCATGCGGAGAAGTCGTTTTTTTATTGTTATTCGGCCAGCGCCGCGCGGGTCGGCAGGCCTTCGCTGTCGCCGATGGCCTGGATCGCCAGAGAACCGATTTTGTTGCCGCGCTGCACCGCCTGTACCAGCGTTTTGCCTTCCAGCAGGGCACTGAGGGTGCCGACGGCAAAGCCATCACCCGCCCCCACGGTATCCACCACGTTGTCGACCTTGACTGCGGCCACCGCCGCCTTATCGCCGGCGGCGGTTTTAAACCAGGCGCCGTCCGGGCCGGTTTTGATGATCACCGCCTGCACGCCGCGTTCCAGATAGAAATCGGCGATGCCTTCCGGCGTCGATTGGCCGGTGAGGATCTGCCCCTCTTTCAGCCCCGGCAGCACCCAGTCGGCGGCGAACGCCAGCTGGTTCAGCTGCTCGATCATCACCTCGCGGCTGGGCCACAGCACCGGGCGCAGATTGGGGTCGAACGAAATGGTTTTGCCCATGGCGCGCATCTCGCGCGCCGCATGGTGGCACAGCGCCAGCGATTCGCCGGACAGCGCCGCCGCCACGCCGCTCAGGTGCAGGTGGCGCGCGGAACCGAAATACTCGCGGTTAAAATCGGCAATCGACAGGTGGCTGGCCGCCGAGCCCTTGCGGAAGTATTCCACGCTGGGATCGGTACCATCGGTGGTTTTGGATTTCACCTGAAAACCGGTCGGATAGTGGCCATCGACCGTCACCTGCCGGTAGTTGATGCCTTCTTTTTTCAGCTGCTGCAGGGCGAAGCGGCCGAACGAGTCATTGCCGACGCGGCTGACCCAGCCGACGTTCATGCCCAGACGCGCCAGGCCGATCGCCACGTTCAGTTCGGCGCCGGCGATGCGTTTGGTGAAGGTTTCCACCTCCGCCAGGTCGCCGGTTTGCGCCGCCACGAACATCGCCATGGCTTCGCCCAGCGTGACCACATCCAGGGGCGTCTGCTGCGCCGTCGTTGCCGTTAACGTTGTCATCATGGGGTTACTCCGCACGCAAAATATTGACGTAATGACGGGTGACGGCCTCCAGGTCATCGCCCTGCAACGGGAATTCGATACCGCGCGGCGCATCGTGCGGCAGGCGGGCCAGCAGATCGCGCCAGCTGCCGTCGGTATCGTCCAGCGCGACGGCGCGCCAGCCGCGCGGGCCTTGGGTGGCGGCTTTGACGTGCACGTAACCGACGTGGCGGGCCAGGCGCTCGGCGGCGGCGAAGGCGTCTTGCCCCACCCACAGCCAGTTGGCCATATCGAAGGTCATGCTGACCGGCAGGTGGCTATCTTCCGCGGCGTGGAAAAAGGCGTTCAGCATCGACAAAATGCCGCAGTCCGGCGTTTGGTCGTTCTCGACCACCAGCTTGACCGGGTGTTGCTCCAGCGCCACTTTCAGCTCGGTAAAATCGAAGCCGGGGCGGAAATGACCGAGGGACAGCTTCAGCTGGCGCGCGTTCAGCGCCTGCGCTTCCGCCAGCAGCGCCGGTAGGTTGGGGTTCAGCGTATGTTGCGGGGTGAACAGCGCCTCAGGGGCGGAGTAGACGGCGAACAGCTGCTGGCGATCGATCTCTTGCGCCAGCGCCGGCAGGCTGTCCAGCTCGCCGGCGGCGAACAGTTCGCGGCGGATCTCCACCCCGTCGGCGCCAGCGCCGGCGATGAGGGGCAACAGCGCGCGCTGGCCGCCGTGTTGTTTGACGGTATCGGTGCCGTAGGCGCCGGTGACCACGATGATTTCTGTTTTCATTTTGACTCCTGAGGCGGCATTGTCGCCGCCGCTGCTGTTACCGGTACGTTAAATGGAACCGGTTCCAGCGAGAAGCGGCAGAGTGTAAAAATATGATCGCAATCACGAAGCTGAGCAAAAAACAGCCGGTGAGGGCGGGACGGTTAACGCCCCGGAAAAGGCGGGTTAGCGGGTGGTGGAGCCGCGGACGATCAGCTCGCCGGAGAACATCTGCTCGCCGCTGGGGGCGGCCAGGCCCTGAATGCGCTGCACCAGCCGCTCCAGCGCCGCGTGCCCCATTTGGTAGGTGGGCTGTTTCAGCGTGGTGATGCCGACGCCCGCCAGTTCCGCCCACTCCAGTTCGTCAAAGCCCAGCAGGCCGATGTCGTTGCCCCACTGGATGCCGAGCCGACGCATGGCGCGCGCCACCTGCAGCGTCAGGGCGCCGTTGGCGGAGATCACCGCCTTGCGCATGCCGCGGTGGCGGCCGCTGAAATCGCTCAGCACCTGCTCCAGCTTCTGCCGATCGTTGAGCGGCGTTTCGGCCTGCTCCGCCAACAGCGCGGGGTGCTGCGCCATGGTATGCCTGAAGGCGTGCAGGCGTTCCAGGCGGGTATTGACCGTACCGAGCGGCTCGCTGAGGAACAGGATCGCTTCGAAACCTTGTTGCAGCAGGTGTTCGGTGGCGACGGTAGCGGCTTCGCGGTTGTTCAGGCCCACCACGTCGCAGGCGAAATCGGGGATTTTGCGGTCGATCAGCACCATCGGCAGCATCGACTGTTGCAGCGTGGATAACGCTTCCTCGCGCATGCCGACCGCGTTGACCACGATACCTTCCACCCGGTAACTGCTGAGCAACTGCAGGTAGTGCTGTTCCTGATTGACTTCGTTGTTGGTATTACACACCAGCAGGGTAAAGCCGTGCTGGCGGCAGGCGGCCTCGATGCCGCGCATCACGTCCACCGAGTAGGGGTTGGTGATATCGGCGAGGATCAGGCCGATCAGGCGGGTCTGGCCGCCCTTCAGGCTGCGCGCCATCTGGCTTGGCCGGTAGTCGAGCTGCTGGATCGCCTGTTCGATGCGCTGTTTGAGATCGTCGGAAAGCAGGTGTTGTTCACCATTCAGATAGCGCGACACGCTGGTCTTGCCGGTTTTGGCGATGCTGGCCACATCGCTGATGGTGGCGCGTCCCGATGCGCGCGTTGCCTTGACAGTGCTCACAGCCGATCCCTCCTGCGGTTAATTGCCAAGGAGACTACCATACCCGATGTGCGGGCGGGAATGTTGAAGGGTAAGGAGAAAATCGCAGGGAGGCGGCGGGGCGCAGGTGGCGCCCCGCACGGGATTACTGCAGCGGGCTGAGCGTGATCTCGACGCGGCGGTTTTGCGCCTTGCCTTCCGCGGTGCTGTTGGAGGCGATCGGGTTGTCCGGGCCGGCGCCGGTGGTGCGGATACGGTTCGCCGCCACTCCCTGGGTGATCAGCGCGCTGGCTACGCCGTCGGCGCGCTGCTGCGACAGGTTCATGTTGAGCGAGCGGGAACCGGTGCTGTCGGTGTAGCCGACCACGTTGACCGCGGTTTTCGGATACTCTTTTAGCACCATGGCGACGCCGGTCAGGGTGTTGGCGCCCGCCGGTTTCAGCGTGGCGCTGCTGCTGTCGAAGGTCACGTTGTTCGGCATGTTCAGCACGATGTTGTCGCCCTGACGGGTGACGCTGACGCCGGTGCCTTTCATCTTGTCGCGCAGTTTGGCTTCCTGCACGTCCATGTAATAGCCTACGCCGCCGCCGAGGGCTGCACCGGCCGCTGCGCCGATCAGCGCACCCTTGCCGCGATCTTTCTTGGAAGAGGACAGCACGCCGACGCCGGCGCCCAGTGCGGCGCCGAGGCCTGCGCCGATGCCGGATTTGCCGGCTTCGGATTCACCGGTGTAAGGGTTGGTGGTACAGGCCGACAGCGCGAGCGTAAGGCTCACGGCGCCGGCAATAATTGCAATGCGTTTTTTCATGTTCTTGTCCTTAATGGCATCAGAATCTGTACGCGCCGGCCCAAAACGGGGACGCAAAAAAGTGGGTGACGCAGGGAGCCCGCATCGCCGCGCTACCTATGACGCGCGCTTTCGCCGGCAGTTCCGGAGAAAAACGTGACAAATGATGAGCGCGGGTAAGTGCTGGGGGAGTTATGCGGCAAAACGCCGGGCGGCGCCATGCAGCGGATTCCTAATTGTGCGCATCCGGGGTGCGGATGCGCCTTTTTTAAGCGTAACCGGTTGAGTTTTCGACTGCCGGCCAGTTCATGATCAGCGTATAGGCCTGGGTTTCATCATTGAACAGGCGCTGCGTTATCTGAAAGCCGTGCTTGTGGTAGAACGCGCAGGCGCGCAGGTTCTGTTGGTACACCTCCAGACTGAGTCGGCGGTAGCGCTGCTGCACGTGCGTCATCAGCGCCTGGGCGACGCCGCGGCCGTGAAACGCCCGATCGACAAACAGCGCGCCGATGAACTGCTCGTCCAGCACGCTGATAAAGCCGACGATCTCGCCTTCGTGCCAGCAGGCCCAGCTTTGCGCGCGCGGCAGGTAGTTTTCCCGCACCAGCGCGGCGCTCTCACGCCAGTATTTTTCCGCCACGAACGGATGGGCGGCGATGGTGCTGGGCAGCCACAGCGCCATCAGCCGTTCGATATCCTCCGGGCCACAGGGGCGGATCACCGTGGCTTTGGGTAACACATGCACCCCGTGAGATGATCGTTCACCAGCCCGCTGGCCTGCATGAAGGCGTAACAGATGGTGGAGCCGATAAACTTGAAGCCGCGTTTTTTCAGCGCCTTGGACATGGCGTCGGACTGCTCGGTTTTGGCCGGCACCTGGTTCAGCGCTTGCCAGCGGTTGAGCTGCGGCCGGCCGCCGACGAAGTCCCAAATGAAGGTAACGAAATTCTCTCCGGCCGCCTCCATCGCCAGATAGGCCTTGGCGTTGGTGATGATGGCTTCTATCTTGCCGCGATGGCGGATGATGCCGCTGTCCTGCAGCAGGTTTTCCACGTCTTGTTCGGTCATGGCGGCGACCCGCTGCGGATCGAAACCGTGGAAAGCGCGGCGGTAGTTCTCGCGCTTTTTCAGGACGGTGATCCAGGAAAGGCCGGCTTGCTGCCCCTCGAGGCACAACATTTCAAACAGCTCGCGCGCGTCGGTGGTGGGCGCGCCCCATTCCTTGTCGTGATATTCGAGATACAACGGATCGGCCGTCACCCAACCGCAACGTTCGTCTGCCATCCTGAATGTCCTTATGCTGTGTTTATGAACAGTAATCATCGCTCGAAGCGCCGAACTTGGCAAGTCTCTGATTGTTTTGTCATCAGCCCGCTTGACGTGACGAAAAAGCCGACAATAGTTACTACATGGCCGGTGGAAAACTGACCAACGATAAAAACGACATGGCCTTCATTTGCAGGCTCTCAGGAGTCGATTCATGCCTCTAAAAATAACGTGCATGCCCCGCCCGGCGGCGCTTGCAGTGGCGTTACTTTGCAGTGTGACCCTTCCGGCTCAGGCGTACGATCAACTCTACGTCTTTGGCGACAGCCTGAGCGATACCGGCAACAACGGCCGGTTCACCTATGACGGCAGCCAGCACCTGCTGTACGACGAAGCATTGGCGCAACGCATCGGGGCGGCGCTGGTGGCTTCGGACAACGGCGGTGAGAACTACGCCGCCGGCGGCGCCGTGGCGGTGCCGGGCCTGAACCCGGCCGACAACACCCAGGAGCAGGTGCAGCGCTATCTGAACCGGGTCAATGGCCAGGCCGACGGCGACGGTTTGTATATTCATTGGATCGGCGGCAACGATCTGGCGGCGGCGGCGCTGAATGCCGCTACCGCGCCCGGCGTGGCCTATAACAGCGCCGCCGCGGCGGCCGCGCAGGTGCATTCGCTGCTGAACGCCGGCGCCGGCACGGTGATCGTGCCGACGGTGCCGAACATCGGCTCCACGCCGCAGCTGATGGAATTGATCATTCAACAGGCGCTGTCTCCGGTGCAGGGGGCGGCGATCCAGGCGGCCTACGCCACGCTTAATTCGGTGGCGACGCCGGACAACGCTTCACGCACGCAGGCGATCCACGCAGCGTTGGCCGCTGCGGCGAAGCAGGGCAGCGCCATTCCTCAGGTGCAGCAGGCGATCGCCGCGCAGCTTATCGCGGCGTATGACGGCCTGAGCGCGCAGGCCGCTCAGCTGACCGATTTCTATAATCAAAGCGAAGACCGTTTGCTGGCGCAGGGAAGCGGCAATATCGTGCGGGTGGACGTCAACAAGCTGTTCGCCGAAGCGATCGCCAATCCGGCGCAGTTCGGCTTCGCCAACACCGCCGGCATGGCTTGCCCGCCGGGCGTTTCCTCGGCGGTTTGCCGTTCCGACATGCCCGGCTTCGACGCCGGCCAGTCCTATCTGTTCTCCGACCATTTCCACCCCAGCCCACAGGCGCACCTGCTGATTGCGGATTATATCCAGGCGGTATTGGATGGCCCGGCGCAGGTGGTGGCGCTGAATCAGGCGACGGCGGCGATGGCGCGCGACAGCCGCGCCACGCTCGACAGCCGCTTCCAGCAGCTGCGCAACGGCGACAACCCGCAGGGTTCGCTGGGCGTGTTCGGCGGTTACGCCGGCCAGCACTACGACTATGCCGATAACCGGGCCGCGGGGGACGGCAACGCTACCACCCACAACCTGACCGTCGGCGTGGACTATCAGCTGACCGACAGCTGGTTGATCGGCGCGTTGATCGCCGGTTCCAACGACGATCAGCATCCTTCCAGCCGCTTTGATTACAAGGCGCGCGGGCTGCTGCTCTCGGCTTTCAGTTCACTGGCGATATTCGAGCACGGTTGGGTCAACGCCGATCTGCACTATGCGACGATGGATTATGACGACATCCGCCGCAGCATGCGGCTGGGGCCGCTGACGCGCACCGAAACCGGTTCGACCTCCGGCAGGCAGTGGGGGGCGCGCGTGACCGCCGGCTATGACTTCCCGATCGCTTCTTACCTGACCACCGGGCCGGTGGCGCAGTTCGCCTGGGATTACAGCCGCGTTTCCGGTTACAGCGAAGACGGCGATGACAGCACCGCCATGCGCTTCAACGATCAAACCTACCACTCGCAGATCGGTGCGTTGGGTTGGCGGCTGGATACGCAATTCGGCGTGTTTAACCCTTATGCGGAAGTGAGTTATCAGCATCAGTTCGGCGATGACGTCTACCGCGCCGGCGGCGGCCTGAAATCGACGCAAACCTCATTTACTCGCGACAGTGCGGGCCAGGACAAAAACTGGGTGGATGTCACGCTCGGGGCCAACATGCCGTTGACGGACAGGGTGTCGGCCTTCGCCACCGTCTCGCAAACCGGCGGCCTGAGCAGCGGCGAGCAGTTTATGTATAACGTCGGCGTCAGCGCGCGTTTTTGAATGGGGTGCCTGCAGAGCGCGTTTGCCAAAGGCGCGCTAAATGGCATTGCGTAAGCGATACGTTCTTATAAGGGAAGCTAATTAAGAGGAAGCGGACGGGAATTAATTATGCGGGCCGTCATGATGCTGACGGAAATACAAAAAAAACTGATCCTATGAAAGGATCAGGTAGCCACTTGGCCAACACCAGGGAAAATTTTAATTATTATTGTATAACCAAAGATTAACTGTCAATGGGTTTATGTGGCTCATTGTTGGCGTATTACATATCCGCTTGTTTCTCCTCGAGTCGCTGCAGCGGCCCATCGCGTGATCTCTCCTTATTTTTCACGATATAAGAAATAATTTGGCGGTTAGTCACATTATCTGCCGGTGAGGCGAGTTTTTTAGTTGATAAAATTAACAAAAATAACATTGACGTAACTTTGCCCTGTGGCAAATATAAGCATGTGTGCATTTCAATCTGCGTAAATAGGGTTGGTGAGAACAGGAGCTGCGGGCGAATAAGTGACGATTTAAGCAACGATTAGTCTCGTTTTTTGTTAAGTTATTCTAATGTTTTTGGCGGGTCGTATTTTCGCCCCGTTCGTCGCCGGTGAAATTAGCCGGCTAACCGGCGCCCTGTCCTGCGCGCGCCGCGCGCGAAAATCCAGCGTTTCTCGCCCCGATTCGCACTTGTTGCCGGATTCTGGCTGTATATCTTACGGTCAACGGGTATACTGGCTCATTCCATCTAAATCCACTTGTATCGCGTGCGAATTCAACATGCAAAAGTTTGATACCAAGACCTTCCAGGGCCTGATCCTGACACTGCAGGATTATTGGGCGCGCCAGGGCTGCACCATCGTTCAACCATTGGACATGGAAGTCGGCGCGGGAACCTCACACCCGATGACGTGCCTGCGCGCACTGGGGCCGGAGCCGATGGCCGCCGCCTATGTGCAGCCATCTCGCCGCCCGACCGACGGCCGCTACGGCGAAAACCCGAACCGTCTGCAGCACTACTACCAGTTCCAGGTGGTGATTAAGCCATCGCCGGACAACATTCAGGAACTCTACCTGGGCTCGTTGAAAGAGCTGGGTCTGGATCCGACCATCCACGACATTCGCTTCGTGGAAGACAACTGGGAAAACCCGACGCTCGGCGCCTGGGGCCTGGGTTGGGAAGTGTGGCTGAACGGCATGGAAGTGACGCAGTTCACTTACTTCCAGCAGGTCGGCGGCCTGGAGTGCAAGCCGGTGACCGGCGAGATCACCTACGGTCTGGAGCGTCTGGCGATGTACATCCAGGGCGTGGACAGCGTGTACGATCTGGTGTGGAGCAACGGCCCGCTGGGCGTCACCACCTACGGCGACGTGTTCCATCAGAATGAAGTGGAGCAGTCCACCTACAACTTCGAATACGCCGACGTCGACTTCCTGTTCTCCTGCTTCGAGCAGTACGAGAAAGAAGCCCAATCGCTGCTGGCGCTGGAAAAACCGCTGCCGCTGCCGGCCTACGAACGCATCCTGAAGGCGGGCCATACCTTCAACCTGCTGGACGCACGCAAGGCGATTTCGGTGACCGAGCGCCAACGCTACATTCTGCGTATCCGCACGCTGACCAAAGCCGTTGCCGAAGCCTACTACGCTTCCCGCGAAGCGCTGGGCTTCCCGATGTGCAACAAGAAGAACGAGAACTAAGAGGCAGCCATGACTCAACAGACTTTCCTGGTGGAAATCGGCACGGAAGAGCTGCCGCCGAAGGCTCTTCGTTCCCTGGCGGAATCTTTCGCCGCCAACTTCACCGCCGAGCTGGACAACGCCGGCCTCGAACACGGTGAAGTGAGCTGGTTCGCCGCACCGCGCCGCCTGGCGCTGAAAGTGGCTAACCTGAGCGCGGCGCAGGCCGATCGCGAAATTGAAAAACGCGGCCCGGCGATCGCCCAGGCGTTCGACGCCGAAGGCAAACCGAGCAAAGCGGCCGAAGGCTGGGCGCGCGGCTGCGGCATCACCGTCGATCAGGCTGAACGCCTGGTGACTGACAAGGGCGAGTGGTTGATGTACCGCGCCCACGTCAAAGGCCAGTCGGCGCAGCAACTGCTGGCCGGCATGGTCAGCACCGCGCTGGCTAAACTGCCGATCCCGAAACTGATGCGTTGGGGCGACTCCGACGTGCAGTTCGTGCGTCCGGTGCACACCGTTACGATGCTGCTGGGCGCCGATCTGATCCCGGGCACCGTGCTGGGCATCGAATCCGCGCGCACCGTGCGTGGCCACCGCTTCATGGGCGAAGCCGAGTTCACCCTCGATAACGCCGACCAATACCCGCAGATCCTGCTGGAGCGCGGCAAAGTGGTCGCCGACTACGAAGCGCGTAAAGCCCTCATCAAACGCGACGCCGAACTGGCGGCGCAGAAGATTGGCGGCAAGGCCGATCTGAGCGACAGCCTGCTGGAAGAAGTGGCCTCGCTGGTGGAATGGCCGGTGGTGCTGACCGCCAAATTCGAAGAGAAATTCCTGGCGGTGCCGGCGGAAGCGCTGGTGTACACCATGAAGGGCGACCAGAAGTATTTCCCGGTGTATGACGCCGCGGGCAAACTGCTGCCGAACTTTATCTTTGTGGCCAATATCGAGTCGAAAGACCCGCAGCAGATCATTTCCGGTAACGAGAAGGTGGTGCGTCCGCGCCTGGCCGATGCCGAGTTCTTCTTCAACACCGATCGCAAGAAACGTCTGGAAGACAACCTGCCGCGCCTGGAAACCGTGCTGTTCCAACAGCAGCTGGGTACCCTGCGCGACAAAACCGATCGCATTCAGGCGCTGGCGGGCTGGGTTGCCGGCCAGATCGGCGCCGACGTCAACCACGCCACCCGCGCGGGCCTGCTGTCGAAGTGCGACCTGATGACCAACATGGTGTTCGAATTCACCGACACCCAGGGCGTGATGGGCATGCACTATGCGCGCCACGACGGTGAGGCGGAAGACGTCGCCGTTGCGCTGAACGAGCAGTATCAGCCGCGCTACGCCGGCGATGCGCTGCCGCAGTCGCTGGTGGCCTGTTCCCTGGCGATCGCCGACAAGATGGACACCCTGGCCGGCATTTTCGGCATCGGGCAGCATCCGAAAGGCGATAAAGACCCGTTCGCGCTGCGCCGCGCCGCGCTGGGCGTGCTGCGCATCATCGTCGAGAAAAACCTGCCGCTGGATCTGCAGACCCTGACCGAAGAGGCCGTGCGCCTGTACGGCAGCAAGCTGACCAATGCCAAAGTGGTCGATGAGGTGGTGGAATTCATGCTGGGCCGCTTCCGCGCCTGGTATCAGGAAGAAGGCCACGCGGTCGATACCATTCAGGCGGTGCTGGCGCGCCGTCCGACCAAGCCGGCCGACTTTGACGCACGCGTCAAGGCGGTATCCCACTTCCGCACGCTGGACGAAGCGGCGGCGTTGGCTGCGGCCAACAAACGCGTCTCCAATATCCTGGCCAAATCTACCGAAACGCTGAACGACAGCGTGCGCGCCTCGGTGCTGAAGGACGCGGCGGAGATCCAGTTGGCGACCCACCTGGTGGTGCTGCGCGACAAGCTGCAGCCGTACTTCGCGGCGGGCAATTACCAGGAAGCGCTGGTGGAACTGGCTGCGCTGCGTGAACCGGTGGATGCGTTCTTCGACAACGTGATGGTAATGGCGGACGATGCGGAAGTGCGCGTGAATCGTCTGACGCTGCTGAGCAAACTGCGTGAACTGTTCCTGCAGGTGGCGGATATCTCCGTACTGCAGTAAACGGCTCTGTGCTGTGAAAAGGCGCCTGCGGGCGCCTTTTTTATTTCCGTTTCCTGGGTGCGAAGGCAAGGTCGCCTGGCGACTTGGGGGGCGACTTGGGGGGCGACTTGGGGGCGACTTGGGGGAGACTTGGGGGAGACTTGGGGGAGACTTGGGGAAATTGAAGCATCCGGTCGCCGACGGCAATGAACCTCAGTGCGTTTTGCGCACGATGTTCAACCGCCTCCGGCCGAGACAATGTTCACCGCAAACGGAATCGCGTATCGGAACGCCGCCAGTTGATCTATTCTTATAGGCGCACGGAGTGCGGAAAAAGGGGCGGAGTCCAATGAAAAAGCAGGTTTATAACAGGAGTTATGTCACATGGCGGTAGGGATCCAGAGCAGAGGTTTCGCGCGTTGGTTGGCACCGGTATTGGCATTGTTGGTGGTCATGCAATTGACCGCCTGCGGCGATAAAGAGCCGGAACAGCGCAAAGCATTCATTGATTACTTACAGAATACCGTGATGCGCAGCGGGGCGAACATCCCCACGCTGAGCGAAGACCAGAAGCAGAAGTTCGGCAACTATGCCGGCGATTACGCGATTTTGGTCGGCTTTTCACAGCAGCTGTCCAAGTCGGTCGGCGCCAGCCTGACGCCAGCGCTGGATCAGATTAACCAGATCCGCACCGCACAGGACTATCTGAACAAACGCGATGCGCTGCAGCAATCGGTCGGGGCGTTGAACCTGCTGGGCCAGCAGATCCAGTCCGCCAAGTCGCAGGCGGATACCGCCCGCGCGGCGCTGAAACAGCCCGACGATCTGAAGGCGGTGTATAACCAGGCCTATGACAAAATCGTCACTGCGCCGGCCAACGCCCTGATGCCGGCAATCCCGACCACCGCCAGCTTTGTGCAGGATCTGGTGCAGGTTGGCGATTTCCTGCAGAGCCAGGGCAATCAGGTCAGCTTCAACAACAACGGCGTGCAGTTCCGCACCGCGCAGCAGGTGGCGCAGTACAACACCATGATGTCGAATCTGGTGGCCAAACAGCAGAACCTGGTGAATGCGCAGAAAGCCATTCAAAGCGTGACGCAATAACGCGCCTACGACGATCTACAGGCCGGCATTGGCCGGCCTGTTTTATTTCCCCTCAGCGTTTCCAATAGCTTGCTGGTTTATTACGCAGGCTTCTGTACTACACTTCAATTAATCCATTCATTCGGCATTGTAGTTTTCTTTCATTCATCACTTCGCTAGTTCCCGGCGGGATGAGTGCTCACAGGGAAGATCAAACAGAGCGTCGCGTTCGGGCGCTGCAGCTAAAAATAAATTGTGATGTTTATCACAATTTAAAAACAAACAACCAAGTTAAAAATGTGACATTAATCACTTTATTGTCGGTTTTTGGGCGGTTTTTTTCTCACTGTGCTTTTTTTACACGCCATAAATGTGATCTTTATCACCATAAATGAGGGGTTGTTGGGGCGTTGCGTGTGACTTGTGTCACAAAAAATTCGTGAAGTTCGCGTGACAAAAACAGCGTGATAGAGTCCGTTTCGCATACAGCGGCAACACGGCTGGATCGTCACAACAATAATCACGCGCTCTATTGTCAGCGCGTAACAATAGGGGTGTGTTTTATGTTTTCACCAGACATCAAGGTTAAAGTGCAAAACTTTGGCCGCTTCCTGAGCAACATGGTGATGCCCAACATCGGCGCCTTTATCGCCTGGGGGATTATCACCGCGCTATTCATTCCAACCGGCTGGCTGCCGAATGAGACCTTAGCCAAGCTGGTCGGCCCGATGATCACCTACCTGCTGCCGCTGCTGATCGGTTATACCGGCGGGCGGCTGGTGGGCGGCGATCGCGGCGGCGTGGTCGGCGCCATCACCACCATGGGCGTCATCGTCGGCGCCGACATGCCGATGTTCCTCGGCGCGATGATCGCCGGTCCGCTGGGCGGCTGGGCCATCAAGCACTTCGACCGCTGGGTGGACGGCAAGATCAAAAGCGGCTTTGAAATGCTGGTGAACAACTTCTCCGCCGGCATCATCGGCATGCTGTTGGCGATCCTGGCCTTCCTGGGCATCGGGCCGCTGGTGGAGGTGCTTTCCAAGCTGCTGGCGGCGGGCGTGCACGTGATGGTGACGAACAACCTGCTGCCATTGGCGTCCATCTTCGTTGAACCGGCGAAAATCCTGTTCCTGAACAACGCCATCAACCACGGCATCTTCTCGCCGCTGGGCATCCAGCAGGCGACGGAAGCCGGCAAATCGGTGTTCTTCCTGATCGAAGCCAACCCAGGCCCGGGCATGGGCGTGCTGATGGCCTACATGTTCTTCGGCCGCGGCAGCGCCAAGCAATCCGCCGGCGGTGCGGCGATCATTCACTTCCTGGGCGGCATCCACGAAATCTACTTCCCGTACGTGCTGATGAACCCGCGTCTGCTGCTGGCGGTGATCCTGGGCGGCATGACCGGCGTATTCACCCTGACGATGCTGAACGGCGGCCTGGTGTCTCCGGCTTCCCCGGGGTCGATTTTGGCGGTGCTGGCGATGACTCCGAAAGGCGCCTACTTCGCCAACATTGCGGCGGTGTGCGCAGCCTTTGCCGTCTCCTTCGTGGTGTCCGCTTTCCTGTTGAAAACCTCCAAGGTGAAAGAGGATGACGATCTGGAAGCCGCGACCCGCCGCGTGCAAGAGATGAAATCGCAGTCCAAGGGCGGCGCGGCCGCGCCGGCGGCGGTCGATGGCGATCTGAGCACCGTGCGCAAAATTATCGTCGCCTGCGATGCGGGCATGGGCTCCAGCGCCATGGGCGCCGGGGTACTGCGCAAGAAAGTGGCCGACGCCGGGCTGAAGAACATCTCGGTGACCAACAGCGCCATCAACAGCCTGCCGGACGATGTGGATCTGGTGATCACCCACCGCGATCTGACCGAGCGCGCGATGCGCCATGCGCCGCAGGCCCAGCACATTTCGCTGACTAACTTCCTCGACAGCAAGCTGTATGGCGATCTGGTCGAGCGTTTGCTGGCGGTGAACACCGCTGCCGCAGCGGCCCCGCAGAGCGGCGCGCACGCGGCTGCAGAGGCCGGCGAACCGGGGCTGTTCAAGCTAAGCGAGAGCAACGTGTTCCTCAACCTGCAGGCCAGCGACAAAGAGCAGGCGATCCGCTTCGCCGGCGAGCAACTGGTGAAGGGCGGCTACGTTGAGCCGGAATACGTGCCGGCGATGCTGGAGCGCGAAAAGCTCACCTCCACCTACCTGGGCGAATCGATCGCCGTGCCGCACGGCACCATCGAGGCCAAAGACCGGGTGCTGCGTACCGGCGTGGTGTTCTGCCAATACCCGCAGGGCGTGCGCTTCGGCGATGAAGAGGATGAAGTGGCCCGTCTGGTGATCGGCATCGCCGCGCGCAACAACGAGCATATCCAGGTGATCACCAGCCTGACCAACGCGCTGGATGACGAGAGCGTGATCGAGCGGCTGGCGAATACCACCAGCGTTCAGGAAGTGCTGGACCTGCTCGGCGGCAAAAAAGCCGGATAACAGAATCATTTTCAAGGGTGCAGCGTGCTGCACCCTTCGACATTAAGAAGGTAGAGTTATGAAAGCATTACATTTTGGCGCAGGGAACATCGGCCGCGGTTTTATCGGCAAGCTGCTGGCGGACGCCGGGGTTGAGCTGACCTTCGCCGACGTCAATCAAACGGTGCTGGATCTGCTGAACAGCCGTAAAAGCTACCAGGTGCACGTGGTGGGCGAGCAAGAGCGCGTAGAGAGCGTCAACAACGTCAGCGCCGTCAACAGCGGCAGCGAAGCCGCGGTGGCGCTGATCGCCGAGGCGGATCTGGTGACCACCGCCGTTGGCCCGCAAATTCTCGCCAAAATCGCCGGCACGATCGCCAAAGGGCTGGTGCTGCGCCATCAGCAGGGCAATGTGCAGCCGCTGAACATCATCGCCTGCGAGAACATGGTGCGCGGCACCAGCCAGCTGAAGCAGCACGTGTTTGCCGCGCTGCCGCAGGACGAGCAGGCATGGGTTGAGCAGCACGTCGGCTTCGTCGATTCGGCGGTCGACCGCATTGTGCCGCCGGCGGACAGCAACGATCCGCTGGAAGTGACGGTGGAAACCTTCAGCGAATGGATCGTCGATCAGACGCAGTTTAAAGGCCAGCCTCCGGCGATCGCCGGCATGGAGCTGACCGATAACCTGATGGCCTTCGTCGAGCGCAAGCTGTTCACCCTCAACACCGGCCATGCCATCACCGCCTACCTCGGCCAACGGGCCGGGCTGCAAACCATTCGCGACGCCATTCTCGACCCGGCGATCCGCCGCGTGGTGAAAGGGGCGATGGAAGAGAGCGGCGCGGTGCTGATCAAGCGTTACGGCTTCGACGCCGACAAGCACGCCGCCTACATCAACAAAATTCTCGGCCGCTTCGAAAACCCGTATCTGCACGATGACGTCGAGCGCGTGGGGCGCCAGCCGCTGCGCAAACTGAGCGCCGGCGATCGCCTGATCAAACCGCTGCTGGGCACGCTGGAATACGGCCTGCCGCATGCCAACCTGATCCAGGGCATCGCCGCCGCCATGAGTTACCGCAGCGAACAGGATCCGCAGGCGCTGGAGTTGGCGGAATTGCTGAACACGCTCGGGCCGAAAGCCGCGCTGGCGCAAATTTCCGGCCTGCCGGCGGAAAGCGAGGTTGTAGAAGAGGCCGTTGCTGTGTATAACGCCATGCACAAGTAGAATCGTGATGATGAACACCCGAGCGCAGCTTGCTGCGCTCCTGGAACCCGAGTTCGGCATCGACGGCCCTCCCCACGCCTTTCGAAAAGCGACGATGGAAGAAGCACAGGCATTTGAAAACCAGGTTCTGGAAAAGCTGAACGCGGGCAAAACGGTGCGCAGCTTCCTGATCGCGGCGGTAGAGCTGCTGGCGGAAGCGCTCAACGTGCTGGTGGTGCAGGTATTCCGCAAGGACGACTATGCGGTGAAATATGCCGTCGAACCGCTATTGTCCGGCAGCGGCCCGCTGGGGGAGCTGTCGGTGCGCCTGAAGCTGATGTACGGGCTGGGGGTGATCTCCCGCCACGAATATGAAGACGCCGAACTGCTGATGGCGATGCGCGAAGAGCTGAACCACGACGGATCGGAATACCGCTTCGTCGACGACGAAATACTCGGGCCGTTCGGCGAGCTGCACTGCGTGGCCGCGCTGCCGCCGGTGCCGACTTTCCTGCAGCCGGGCGAGGCGGATGAAGCGCTGATCGCCATGCAGCGCCAGCGCTATCAGCAGATGGTGCGCTCCACCATGGTGTTGTCCATTACCGATCTGATCGCCGGCATCGGCGCCAAGCAACCCTCTCGGCTTTCTCCTCTCGGCCGCGGCTAGGCAAAGGCCGCGCGCCACTCGTCGAACAACAACCACAGCGCGGTGGCGGCCATCAGCCCGGCCATCGCGCCGTTGAACACCCGCAGCTTCCAGGTGACCCGCAGCGCGTTGCGCAACCGATCGCCCAGCACCGCCCACAGCAGCACGCAAGGCAAGTTCAGCAGCGCGAAACCGGCGATGACCGACAGCGTATGGACAAAGGTGGCGCCTTCGCGCGGGGTGAACAGGATCGCCACGTTGATCACCATCAGCCAGGCCTTGGGGTTGACCGCCTGAAACAGCGCGCCGTTGAGCAGGCTCATCGGCTGCGCCTGCTCTTTGGCGTCCGGCGAGGCCGCCTGAAACAGTTTCCACGACAGCCACAGCAGGTAGGCGCAGCCGATCACCGCCAGCGGGAAGCGGATGACGCCGGCCCAGCTCAGCGCCAGCGCCAGCAGCGGGATAATGATCGCCAGCTGTACTGCACAACCGACGCAGATGCCGAACAGCATCGGCAGGGTGCGGCGCAGGCCGAAGTTAACGCCCGACGAGGCCAGCAGCAGGTTGTTGGGGCCGGGAGTGATCGACATGACGGTGACGTAGCTGACAAAGGCGGAGTCCAGCATGGCAGGTTCCTTGAAAATGACGGTGATAACGAGAGGATCAGCATAATCGCTGCAATGGGATGGTGACAGAACCACAAATCGGCTATTGTCATGGTTACAGTTGTGCAAAATGTAAACTGTACCCATTCCCTGGAGAGAAACTGTGACCCTGCTCGATGAAACCCCGGATACCCGTTACCTGCAGCTGGCGGATACGCTGGCCGAGGCCATTCGCCGCGGCACGCTGCGGCCCGGCGACCGCTTGCCTTCGGTGCGGCGCTGTGCGCAAACCCATCGCGTCAGCATCAATACCGTAGTGTCGGCTTACCGCACGCTGGAGGATCGCGGGCTGATTGAAGCGCGGCCGCAGTCGGGGTTTTATGTCCGCAGCACGCTGCCGGCGCTGAAGATGGCCTCGGCGCCCAGCGGGCGCATCGAACCGCCGGCGGACGACGTGCTGGCGCTGATCGACACCGTGTTCGCCGCCCAGCAAAACCCGGCCTTCACCAACATTGCGTTGGCTTGCCCGCAGACCAGCGACTTTTATCCCGGCGGCAAGTTGGGGCGCATGTTGTCCTCTCAGCTGCGCCGCCAGCCGGATCTGATCGGGCAGTATCCGTTGCCGCCCGGCAGCCTGCGGCTGCGTCAGCAGATCGCCCGCCGCTCGATGACGCTGGGCATGCTGTTGGAGCCGGGCGACGTGGTGCTGACCCACGGCTGCATGGAAGCGCTGCAGCTGGCGCTGCGCGTCACCACCCAACCGGGCGACTGCGTCGGGCTGGAGTCGCCGACCTACTTTTACCTGCTGCCGCTGCTGGCCAGCCTGGGGCTGAAAGCGCTGGAAATCCCTACCGATCCGCAGCTGGGGCTGTCGTTGGACGCGCTGGAGCTGCTATTGAACGAGAAGCGGCTGAATGCGGTGATCGCCATGCCGACGGTGCAAAACCCGCTGGGTTGCACCATGCCGCTGGCGGCGAAAAAGCGGCTGGCGCGGCTGATGAACGATCATCAGGTGCCGTTGATTGAAGACGGGCTGTATGCCGAGATCCAGTTCGGCGGCGCGCTGTCACCGGCGGTGAAGGCGTTCGATCGCGACGGCTGGGTGCTGTTTTGCTCCAGCTTCACCAAAACGCTGGCTCCGGATTTTCGCGTCGGCTGGATCTGCGGCGGCCGTTTTCACGAGGCGTTGCGCAAGCTGAAGGCGGTGTCGTCGATGTCCGAGTCGCAGCTGCTGTCGGAAACGCTGGCGACCTTCCTGGAGAGCGGCGGCTACGATCACCATTTGCGCAACCTGCGTAAGCGCTATGCCGCTCAGGTGGACGAGGCACGGGCGCTGATCGCCCGGCATTTCCCGCGCGGCACGCTGGCCACCCAGCCGGCGGGCGGCTTCGTGTTCTGGGTCGAATTCCCTCCCGGCGTGGACAGCGTGGCGCTGTTCCATCAGCTGCTGGAGGAGCAGATCTGTTTGACGCCGGGCACCCTGTATTCGCCCAGCGGGCGTTACCGCAACGCGCTGCGGCTCTCCTGCTGCTACCCGTTCAACGCGCGCTACACCCAGGCGCTGGCCCGGCTGGGCGCCAAAGCCTGCGAGATGAGCGGCCTGCCGCCCGGCATTGCGCAGGACGGGTAACGGCGCGCGCCTTTTGCTACAATGCCGGTATCATTGATTAGCGTGCCATTTTGGGCACAACGGGCCAGAGACCATGAAAGAGAAAGAAAAGGCAGAGATCAAGCGCCTGAGCGACCTGCTGGACGCCTTGAACCACAAAGACGCCACCGTGATCCAACAGGGCAACCCTGAGTTGATCGCGCAGCACACCAAAGAGAAAGAGAAGCTGGCGACGGAGATCGAGCGCCTGAAAAACGTGCGCGGCGAGAAGCTGAGCGCCGAAGCGCAGAAGCTGAGCAAGCTGCCGTTCAGCCGCGAGATCACCAAGAAAGAGCAGGCCGATATGGGCGCGCTGAAGAAAAGCGCGCGCGGGCTGATCGTGGTGCACCCGATGACCGCGCTGGGCCGCGAGATGGGCCTGAAAGCGGTCACCGGCTACGCCAAGAAAGCGTTCTGAACCCCGGGCGTCAGACCTTGGTGGTGAAATACGCCTTGGTCTGATAGGGCACGGTGACCGTGTCCTGGCCCTGCAGCTCCTCTTCTTCCGCCACCAGTTGGCGCAATTGATCGATAACCTGCTCCTGTTGCGGCTGCGGCAGCGCGGCGATAAAGCTGGTTGAACGCACGCGGTTGTAGATCACGTCCTCCACTGCGCCCCGGTGGCCCAGCATAAACACCTGCTCCTGCAGCGGTTCAAAGCCTTTGAACGGGAAGAACTTGCGCCATTCGCCGGTATAGAAACGCGGCGCATCGCCTTCGTGGCTATCGACGATCTGATTCAGTTTACGCACCCAGCCGACGCGCGCATCGCGCATGTTCCACACCAGGCCGAGTTTGCCGCCGGGCTTGAGAATGCGCTGGATTTCCGCCAGCGCCTGCGGCGTGGCGAACCAGTGGAAGGACTGGGCGCACACCACCGCATCCACCGACTCGTCCGGTAGCGGGATCGCGTCGGCGGTGCCCGCCAGCGTTTTCACCTGCGGCAGCGCCGCCGACAGTTTTTCCAGCATTTGCGGCACCGGTTCGACGGCGATCACCTGCGCGCCGGTTTCCAGCAGGCGCGGGGTGAACTTGCCGGTGCCGGCGCCGAGATCGATGACCGTCATGCCGGCGTGCAGGCCGATGACGTCACGCAGCCAGACGGCGATTTCCGGCGGGTAATCCGGCCGGCCTTTCACATAGCGATCGGCATTGGCCTGATAGCCTTCGGCGGCGGCGTGATGAATCGAATGGGTCGGGGTGGTCATAACCTGGCTCCTGGCTGAAAAAACGTGCGGCTACAGTATAGGCGGAAGAAAAGAGTTAACGCGGCATTCGGCGCACGTTTTTCATTTTTCCGCCCGCGCTTTCAATGGCCGAGCAGGCGGCGGTTGAAATCCTCAAGGCGCCCTTCGGCGAGCCGCGTGAGCATGGTCTTGCTCCAACTGGCGGAGAGGCCGGCCACCGCCAACAGGCGGCGATACTGTTCCGCGTCGAACGGCATATGCCAGGCGATGGCGATGGCTTCGGCCACCGACACATCGCTGTTGCGCGCCGCCAGCGCCAGCGGACGATCGCCGCTGACCGCGCCCGGCGACACCACCCGATACAGCCAGCCGCAGCGGCCGCTTTGCTGCATCAGCACCGAAATGTCCTCGATGGCGAAGTGATAATTGAGCTTGAAGCACGGCGAGCGCGGTTGGGTGACCTGGATCAGCGCCTCGCCCCAGCGGAAGATGTCGCCCATAAATACGTTGTGCTCGGTCAGCCCTTCGGTGGAGATGTTCTCGCCGAAGGCCGGGGCGCAAAACTGCTCGGCCTGCGCCGGAAACTGCTCGCGCCAGTGGGCATAATGCTCGCGCGGGTAGTGGCACAGCGCGCGGTCCGGCCCGCCGTGGTAGCTTTTTTCGGCCTGTTCGTCGCCTTCCAGCCCGAGCTGCGTGAGCCGGATGGCGCCATCCACTTGGCGTTTGGCGATGGCGCTGGGGCGCCCGCCTTCATAGGGTTGGATGCTGCCGATGTAAACGTCTGGGTGATGCATGTGCGCCTCCGTGTCTCGCGTCGAGGGCTCAGCATAGCCTGAGTTGTTCCCGTACACTACCCGGCGTTTACCTGTACGGAAGGATGTGTTTTTCCTGTCTATATTTAGGCTTTTATCGTCGAGAAAAAACCATGCGTTTCATTGTATTGAGGCATGCGGAGTCAGAATGGAACCGCTCGGGGATTATTCAGGGGCGAAGTGACAGTCCGCTGACAGAAGAGGGGCGACGTCAAATCGCTGGGCTTGGCGCTCGCTTGCAAATGTTATCGGTCACTTTGTTGATCAGTTCACCGGCTGGCCGGGCTTTTACGACAGCGGAGACGTTGGCTGAGAGATGTGGCTGCACTGTGCAAATGGATAAGCGTTTGCAGGAGCAAGATTTTGGCCGACTGGAAGGATTATCTTATGCGCAGGCCATGCGCGATTATCCTGAAGCGACGCAGTGCCTCTTTGCCGGTAAGGCAGAGGCGTCGGCTCCGGGAGGGGAGAATGCTTATGAGGTTGCCTGGCGCCTGATGGCTTGTCTGTCCGATCTGGCTGTCGATGGACAAAATCAAACGCTTGGTGTGGTTACGCACGGCCATGCTCTGCAGGCACTGATTTGGTGGCTTAAAGGGGCTGACCCGCAGGAGGACCTCCGCAGATACGGTCATCGCAATTGCGGCTACGCAATGCTTGATGCGACCGCCTCTGGTTTTAATTTGTTGAATTGGGGAGTTGCGACCCACCTGTTGCCACAAAGATAGGGCGAGGAACGGATATTCCTCGCCTGATGGCGTCAGAAGGTGGTCCAGTTCTCTTCCGCTGCGGCGTTGGCGGCCGCGGGTTTGACGGCCGGCGCTTTCGGCGCGGCGGCTTTCACGGCGGCGGGTTCGGTCTGCTCCGCCAAACGGAACACCGAAACGCTCTGCAGCAGCATCTCCGCCTGCTCTTCCAGCGAATCGGCGGCGGCGGCGGACTCTTCCACCAGCGCGGCGTTCTGCTGGGTGGTGTGGTCCATCTCGACGATCGCCTGGCCAATCTGGGCGATGCCGCGCGTCTGTTCATCGGAGGCGGCGGCGATCTCGGCCATGATGTCGCGCACGTGGGTGACCGAGCGGACGATCTGCTCCATGGTATTGCCGGTGCTTTCCACCAGTTCGGTGCCGGTTTTCACCCGGCTGACCGATTCGGCGATCAGCCCTTCGATCTCCTTCGCCGCCTGGGCGCTGCGGCTCGCCAGGCTGCGCACTTCGCTGGCGACCACCGAGAAGCCGCGGCCCTGTTCGCCGGCGCGCGCCGCTTCCACCGCGGCGTTGAGCGCCAGGATGTTGGTCTGGAAGGCAATGCCGTTGATCAGGGTGGTAATTTCGGCGATACGCTGCGAACTGCTGGAAATATCGCGCATGGTGCTGACCACGTTTTCCACCAGCTTGCCGCCCTGCTGCGCGGTCTGCGAGGCGTCGGTGGCCAGCTGATTGGCGTGATGGGCGTTGTCGGCGTTCTGTTTCACCGTGGCGGTCAGCTGCTCCATGCTGGCGGCGGTTTCCTCGACCGCCGCCGCCTGCTGCTCGGTGCGGGAAGAGAGATCGGTGTTGCCGGCGGCGATTTCCGCCGAGGCGGTGGAGACCTGGCTGACCCCCATCTGGATCTTCTCAATCATGGTGCGCAGGTTTTGGCTCATGGCCGCCACCGCGTTCAGCAGCTGCCCCAGCTCGTCGCGGCGGGTGCTGGTCTGCGCCTGACGCAGGTCGCCGCCGGCGATGCGTTCCGCCATCGCCAGCGTGCTGTGCAGCGGACGGGTGATCTGCAGCGTGATGCGCCAGGCGATAAGCACCCCGGCGATGATGGCGATCAGGGTGGTGACGCCCATCTGCAGCTGCGCCAGGTTGATGTTGTTGCGCGTCTGCACCAGCTCGTCCTGCATAAAGGCGTTCACCAGCGTGCCGATCGCCTGCGCGCGTTCGCCGAGCTGCCGGCTGATTTGCTGCTCGTGCTCATAGGCCGGCAGGTAGGCCGCAATGCGGTTTTTGTAATCGTCCAAAGCGGCCAGCAGCGGCTGCAGCTGCGGGCGCTGCGCGTCGCTGACCCGGCGGCTCAGGGCGTTGGCCGCGTCGCGCGCGTCATCGATGGCCGCCATCAGCGGCGCTTCGGTTTCCTTGTTCAGGCTCAGCAGCAGACCGCGCGCGCCGTAGCGCACCTGGGTCAGCTTCTGGTTCAGTTGGATGAAGGCCAGTTGCAGATCGCCGTTGGTCAGCTGGCGCTCCACCTGGCTCAGGCTGGCCTGCACTTCCGACATGTTCCAGCTCTGGCGCACGGCGTCTTTCGCCGAGACCGCTTGCTCAAAGACCTTTTGCTGTTGCTGATATTCCCCAATCAGCGTCACCAGACGCTGCAGATCCTTGCGGCTTTGGGCGTCCCAATCCAACGCCTGGCCCTGGTCTATCAGTTTGACGGCGTTATCGATATTGGCGCGGTTGTTCTGCAGATACTCCGGCTGGTAGGTCTGGCCGTACATGGCGCGGTTGTATTTGGCCTGGTTGATCTCCTCGTTCAGCCGGTTGCTGAAGTCGATGCGATCGGCGCGGGATTCGATGATATGCAGATATTGCGCCCCGGTGCCGGCGATGACGACCGCCAACAGCAGCAACAGCGCGAAGCCGAGGCCGAGCTTTTTACCTACGGTGAGATGGGTGAACTTTCCTGCCAATGCTTGCAATGCCGCCATAGCGTTTTTCCTTCTCCGGGCGAACGTCAATTGAACAAACCATCGGCAAGAGGTGGTCAAACTTTAGCGTATTTCAGGCAAAAAAATACCCGCCGGTGGCGGGCATCTTCATCAACGGGGGCGAATTACTTCTTCGCAGCGAAGCGTGCGGCCGCTTCGTCCCAGTTGACCACGTTCCAGAACGCCTTGATGTAGTCAGGGCGTTTGTTCTGATATTTCAGGTAGTAAGCGTGTTCCCACACGTCCAGACCGATGATTGGGAAACCGGAAGCGCCGGCGACGGCTTCGCCCATCAGCGGGCTGTCCTGGTTAGCGGTAGACACCACGGCCAGTTTGCCGTCTTTCAGCACCAGCCAGGCCCAACCGGAACCGAAGCGGGTGGCTGCGGCTTTCTCGAACTCTTCCTGGAATTTCTCAACGCTGCCGAAATCGCGCTCGATGGCCGCTTTCAGATCGCCGCCCAGCGTGGTGCCGGTTTTCAGGTTTTTCCAGAAGAAGCTGTGGTTGGCGTGGCCGCCGGCGTTGTTGCGCATGAAGGTGCGTTTGTCGGCAGGCACTTTATCCAGATCCTGGATCAGCTCTTCAACGCTGTATTTGGCCAGCTCAGGGTAGGCTTCCAGCACGGTGTTGGCGTTGTTGACGTAGGTCTGGTGGTGTTTGGTGTGATGGATTTCCATCGTCTGCTTGTCGAAATGCGGTTCCAGTGCGTCGTAAGCGTACGGCAGGGATGGCAGTGAATAACTCATAATCATCATCTCCAGTGGTGTATGGGCGGCGCAAAGGGCGAGCACCGCGTAAGCAGTCGGATCATTATAGTTAATTAAATGATATTGAAAATGATTATCAATGCCCTGTGAACTGTGTGGTTAATGAACAAATCGTTGCGTTAACATGCTGATAGAAGAGGGCGCTGGGGAGCCGCGTCGAACCGCCGCCCCGGCGCCTTGGTTACTCTCTATACTGTAGGGAGCGCCAACGCCGAAATGTATCGAAATGTGCCAATGCGTTCACTGAATGAGCACGAGTGTGTAACAACCACAAGCACGCTGTGGTAATATGGCCGGCGTTCGTAGCAAGCATAACAACAGTGACATTCGCGTTTGCCGCGCTAGCGGGCAGGCGCATTTGAACAATGTGACAATCGAGAGTAAAGGAGACCCCCATGCAGGTCAGCAGAAGGCAGTTCTTTAAGATCTGCGCTGGCGGTATGGCAGGAACGACGGTGGCCGCGCTGGGCTTTGCCCCCGAAGTGGCGTTGGCGGAAACCCGGCAGTACAAACTGCTGCGCGCCCGCGAGACCCGTAATACCTGTACGTATTGTTCCGTCGGCTGTGGGCTGTTGATGTACAGCCTTGGTGATGGCGCCAAAAACGCCAAAGAAAGCATTTTCCATATCGAAGGGGATCCGGATCACCCGGTAAACCGCGGCGCGCTTTGCCCGAAAGGCGCCGGCCTGGTTGACTTCATCCACAGCGAAAGCCGCCTCAAGTATCCGGAATACCGGGCGCCGGGGTCGGACAAATGGCAGCGCATCAGCTGGGACGACGCCTTTACCCGCATCGCCAAGCTGGTGAAGGAAGACCGTGACGCCAACTTCATCAAAACCAACGACCAGGGCGTTACCGTCAACCGCTGGCTGACCACCGGCATGCTGTGCGCCTCGGCCGCCAGCAACGAAACCGGTTTTCTGTCGCAAAAATTTAGTCGCGCTCTCGGCATGCTTGCCGTAGACAACCAGGCGCGTGTCTGACACGGACCAACGGTAGCAAGTCTTGCTCCAACATTTGGTCGCGGTGCGATGACCAACCACTGGGTTGATATCAAGAACGCGAATTTGATTATCGTCATGGGCGGTAATGCGGCGGAAGCGCATCCGGTGGGGTTCCGCTGGGCGATGGAAGCCAAAATACACAACAATGCCAAGCTGATCGTGATCGATCCGCGCTTTACCCGAACCGCATCGGTGGCGGACTTCTACACGCCGATCCGCTCCGGGACCGACATCGCTTTCCTGTCGGGCGTGTTGCTGTATCTGATGACCAACAACAAGTTCAACCGCGAATACGTCGAGGCCTACACCAACGCCAGCCTGCTGGTGCGGGAAGACTTTGCCTTCGAAGACGGCTTGTTCAGCGGCTACGACGCGGAAAACCGTAAGTACGACAAAACCACCTGGAACTACCAGTTCGACGAGAACGGCTTCGCCAAGCGCGACGTCACGCTGCAGGATCCGCGCTGCGTGTGGAACCTGCTGAAGCAGCACGTGAGCCGCTACACCCCTGACGTGGTGAGCAACATCTGCGGCACGCCGAAGGACGATTTCCTCAAGGTGTGCGAATACATCGCCGAAACCTGCGTGGCGGATAAGACCGCTTCGTTCCTGTACGCCCTGGGCTGGACTCAGCACTCGGTCGGCGCACAGAACATCCGCACCATGGCGATGATCCAGCTGCTGCTCGGCAACATGGGCATGGCGGGCGGCGGCGTCAACGCGCTGCGTGGCCACTCCAACATCCAGGGTCTGACCGATCTCGGCCTGCTGTCGCAGAGCCTGCCGGGCTACCTGACGCTGCCGTCGGAGAAACAGACCGATCTCGAGACCTACCTGAAGGCTAACACGCCGAAGGCGCTGCTGCCGGGCCAGGTGAACTACTGGGGCAACTACCCGAAATTCTTCGTCAGCATGATGAAGACCTTCTACGGCGACAAGGCGCAGAAGGACAACAGCTGGGGCTTTGACTGGTTGCCGAAGTGGGACAAAGGCTACGACGTGCTGCAGTACTTCGAGATGATGGCGCAGGGCAAGGTCAACGGCTACTTCTGCCAGGGCTTTAACCCGGTAGCGTCGTTCCCGAACAAAAACAAGGTGGTGGCTTCACTGTCCAAGCTGAAGTTCCTGGTGACCATCGATCCGTTGAACACCGAGACCTCCAACTTCTGGCAGAACCACGGCGAGTTCAACGAAGTGGATCCGTCGCAGATCCAGACCGAAGTGTTCCGCCTGCCGTCCACTTGCTTCGCCGAAGAGAACGGCTCGATCGTCAACTCAGGCCGCTGGCTGCAGTGGCACTGGAAAGGCGCGGACGCCCCGGGTGAAGCGCTGAACGACGGCGAGATCCTGGCGGGCATCTTCAGCCGCCTGCGCGAGATGTATGCGCGCGACGGCGGCGCGGTGCCGGAACAGGTGCTGAACATGCGCTGGGACTACCTGACGCCGGACAACCCGGCCCCGGAAGAGGTGGCGCAGGAGAACAACGGCAAGGCGCTGGCGGATCTGCTGGATGCCGACGGCAAAGTGGTGGTGAAAAAAGGCGAGCTGCTCAGCTCGTTCGCGCAGCTGCGCGACGACGGCACCACCGCCAGCGGTTGCTGGATCTTCGCCGGCAGCTGGACGCCGGCCGGCAACCAGATGGCGCGGCGCGACAACGCCGATCCGTCCGGCCTCGGCAACACGCTGGGCTGGGCCTGGGCATGGCCGCTCAACCGTCGCATTCTGTACAACCGCGCCTCGGCGGATCCGCAGGGTAAACCGTGGGATCCGAAACGCCAGCTGCTGGAGTGGGACGGCGCCAAGTGGGTCGGGGCCGATATCCCGGACTACAGCACCGCCGCGCCGGGCAGCGACGTCGGGCCGTTCATCATGCAGCCGGAAGGCATGGGCCGCCTGTTCGCCACCGACAAAATGGCGGAAGGGCCGTTCCCTGAACACTACGAGCCGTTCGAAACGCCGCTCGGCACCAACCCGCTGCACCCGAACGTGGTGTCCAACCCGGCGGCGCGCGTGTTCAAGGACGATCTGGCGGCGATGGGCAAATCCGACAAGTTCCCGTACGTCGGCACCACCTATCGTCTGACCGAGCACTTCCACTACTGGACCAAGCACGCGCGGTTGAACGCCATCGCGCAGCCGGAGCAGTTTGTGGAAATCGGCGAAAAGCTGGCGGAGAAGAAGGGCATCAAGCAGGGCGATACCGTGAAGGTCAGTTCCAACCGCGGCTACATCAAGGCCAAGGCGGTGGTGACCAAGCGTATTCGCACGCTGCAGGTGCACGGCCAGGAAGTCGACACCATCGGCATCCCGATTCACTGGGGTTACGAAGGGGTGGCGAAGAAAGGCTTTATCGCCAACACGCTGACGCCGTTCGTCGGCGATGCCAATACGCAAACGCCGGAGTTCAAGGCGTTCCTGGTCAACGTGGAAAAGGTGTAACGGAGACGAATTATGGCCATGCAATCTCAAGACATCATTCGTAAATCCGCCACCAATGGCTTCACGCCGGCGCCGCGCGCCCGTGACCACCAGGAAGAAGTGGCCAAACTGATCGATGTCACCACCTGTATCGGCTGTAAAGCCTGTCAGGTGGCCTGTTCCGAATGGAACGACATCCGCGACGAAGTGGGGCACAACGTCGGGGTGTACGATAACCCCGCCGATCTGACCGCCAAGTCGTGGACGGTGATGCGCTTCTCCGAGGTGGAGGAAAACGGCAAGCTGGAATGGCTGATCCGCAAGGATGGCTGCATGCACTGCGCCGATCCGGGCTGCCTGAAGGCCTGCCCGTCGGAAGGCGCGATCATTCAGTACGCCAACGGCATCGTCGACTTCCAGTCCGAGCACTGCATCGGCTGCGGCTACTGCATCGCCGGCTGCCCGTTCGACGTGCCGCGCATGAACAAGGACGACAACCGGGTGTACAAGTGCACCCTGTGCGTCGACCGCGTGGACGTCGGCCAGGAACCGGCCTGCGTGAAAACCTGCCCGACCGGCGCGATTCACTTCGGCACCAAGGAAGCGATGAAGCAGGTGGCGGCGGATCGCGTCAGCGAGCTGAATACCCGCGGCTACCAGAACGCCGGTCTGTACGATCCGGCGGGGGTGGGCGGCACGCACGTGATGTACGTGTTGCACCACGCCGACAAACCGCAGCTGTACCACGGTTTGCCGGACAACCCGAGCATCAGCCCGGCGGTGACCTTCTGGAAGGGCGTGTGGAAACCCCTGGCGGCCATCGGCTTTGCCGCCACCTTCGCGGCCAGCGTGTTCCACTATGTCGGCGTCGGGCCTAACCGCGTCGAGGATGAGGACGAGCACGACGAGTCGCACGACGAGGAGACGCGCAAATGAGAAAGGAAAAGCCCATTCAGCGTTACAGCGCGCCGGAGCGCATCAACCACTGGATCGTGGCGTTCTGCTTCGTGTTCGCCGCCATCAGCGGGCTGGGGTTCTTCTTCCCCTCCTTCAACTGGCTGATGAACATCTTCGGGACGCCGCAGCTGGCGCGCATTCTGCACCCGTTTGTCGGGGTCATCATGTTCGCCGCGTTTCTGCTGATGTTCCTGCGCTACTGGAAGCATAACCTGATCAACCGGGAAGATATCGTCTGGGCCAAGAACATCCACAAAATCGCCATGAACGAGGAAGTGGGTGACACCGGGCGCTATAATTTCGGCCAGAAGTGCGTGTTCTGGGCGGCGATTATCAGCCTGGTGCTGCTGCTGGCCAGCGGCGTGGTGATCTGGCGGCCGTATTTTGCGCCGTCGTTCTCCATCCCGCTGATCCGCATCGCGCTGCTGGTGCATTCGCTGGCCGCGGTCGGCCTTATCATCGTGATTATGGTGCACATTTACGCCGCATTGTGGGTAAAAGGCACCATTACCGCGATGGTGGAAGGCTGGGTGCCGGCGGCCTGGGCCAAGAAACATCATCCGCGCTGGTACCGTGAGGTCCGCGAGAAACGACAGGAAGATAAACCCTGATGAGTATCCGCATCGTTCCTAAAGAGCAGTTAGGGGCACAGCGTGAGAAGTCCACAACGGCGGAGAACATCCCGCCGTTACTTTTCGCCAACCTGAAAAGCCTGTACAGCCGCCGCGCCGAACGTCTGCGTCAGCTGGCTGTCGACAACCCGCTGGGTGACTACCTGAACTTTGCCGCCGAGCTGGCGCAGGCGCAGCAGCATGCGCTGCACGATAACCCGCTGGCGCTCGATCTTAGCGAAGCGTTGGCGCAGGGCGCCGCCAGCGGCAAACCGCCGCTCGATCTGAGCGTGTTCCCGCGCAGCGAGCACTGGCGCAAGCTGTTGACGTCGCTGATCGCCGAGCTGCGCCCGCAGGCGCCGGAACACATTCTGGCGGTGCTGGACAACCTGGAGAAGGCCTCGGCGCACGAGCTGGAGCTGATGGCCGACGCCTTGCTCAACCGCGAGTTTGGCAAGGTGGGCAGCGAGAAGGCGCCGTTCCTCTGGGCCGCGCTGTCGCTCTATTGGGCGCAGATGGCCAGCCTGATCCCCGGCAAGGCGCGCGCCGAATACGGCGAGCAGCGCCAGTTCTGCCCGGTGTGCGGCAGCATCCCGGTCTCCAGCATGGTGCACATCGGCACCGTCAACGGCCTGCGCTACCTGCACTGCAACCTGTGCGAAAGCGAATGGCACGTGGTGCGGGTGAAGTGCAGCAACTGCGAGCAGACTCGCGATCTCAACTACTGGTCGCTGGACAGCGAGCAGGCGGCGGTGAAGGCGGAGAGCTGCGGCGACTGCGGCACTTACCTGAAGATCCTCTATCAGGAAAAAGACCCGCAGGTCGAAGCGGTGGCCGACGATCTGGCTTCGCTGGTGCTGGATGCCCGTATGGAAGAAGAAGGCTTCGGCCGCAGCAGCATCAATCCGTTCCTGTTCCCGGCGGAGTAACCGCCCGGCCCCGTTCGCGCGGGGCCGGATGAGCAATTTCAGAACGGGCTTCTGGCAATCGCCCGGGCGAGTTGCTACGTTTAGGCCATAACGCGCCAAGCGAAAGGAACCACGATGTTAAACACCCTGGCAAAACTGACCGCGGTCGCCGTGTTGGCGGTTGGACTGGCGGCCTGCGACAACAAAGACGACACCAAACCGGCGGTGCCGCCGCCGGACACCAAGCCGACCGTGACGCAGCCCGCGCCACCGCTGCCGCCTGCGCCGGTAGAAACCCCGCCCGCGCCGCCGGGGCTGAACGTGTCGCTGCAGAAGGGCAAGATCACCTTCGAGCTGCCGCCGGGCTTTAGCGATCAAACGCTGAACAGCGGCATCATCAACGACAGCACCTCCACCATTCAGCGCTTCCTTGACGGCAAGTCGCGCCAGAGCGCGGTCTCGTCCGAAGTGATCCCGCCGGACGGCATGAAGCTCAACACCAGCGACAAAATGCTGAAAGAGCTGACGCAGAGCGCCATCACGGTGCTGGCCGAACGCTATCAGAATATCCAGACCACCAAAGAAGAGAACTTCAGCGTCGGCAAACAGAAGTTTCGCCGGGTGGATACCGAACAGACCGTCAACGGGCAAAAGGTGGTCTCCACCCTGGTATTGACGGTGTTCAACAAGCGGGTGGTGACGTTGCAAATGCTGTCGCCGGCCAAAACGCCGGAAGTGCATCAGGCGCTGGTGCAGCGGATTATCGATACCCTGGCGGTGAAGTAAGGACGCCGCAGCCAGGGCGAAGCGGAGGAGACCGGATGAAGCTTATCGGCAGTTACACCAGCCCCTTTGTGCGCAAGATTTCCGTGATGCTGCTGGAGAAGGGGATTGCGTTCGAGTTCGTCAACGATCCGCCGTATGAGCCCGGCAGCCGGGTGAAGGAGTTGAACCCGCTCGCCAAGGTGCCGGTGCTGATCGCCGATGACGGCGAGGTGTTTTACGACTCGCCGGTGGTGGCCGAATACCTCGAGCTGCTGGCGGTGGAGCCGGCGTTTTTGCCGGCCGAACGCGCCGCCGCGTTGCGCGTCCGGCAGGTGGCGGCGTTGGCGGACGGCGTGACCGAAGCGGCGGCGACGCTGTTCCGTGAAAGCCGGCGCGCGCCGGAAAAACAGGACGAAAACTGGATGCTGCGCCAGCGTGACAAGCTGACGCAGGGCCTGGACGCCCTGGAGGCGCTGGCGCGGGAAAAAACGTGGCTCAATGCCGAGCGGCTGACGCTGGCGGATATCGCCACCGGCTGCGCGCTGGGCTACCTCAATTTTCGCCGCATCCTGCCCAACTGGTGCGTCGAGCGCCCGGCGCTGGTCAAACTGGCCGAACGCCTGTTCGCCCGCGAAAGCTTCGCCCGCACGGCGCCGCCCTGAGTTTTTTCTCCCCGCCGCGGCGGGGTTTTGCTATGCCGATACGTCTAAACTGAAAACCGAGCGACCATGAGCACTGAATCCCACCTTCTTTACAGCCAACTGCCCGCCATCGACCGCCTGCTGCGTGAACCCGCGATTGAACCGCTGGTGGCGCAGCATGGCCAGACGCTGATCGGCGAACTGCTGCGCCGGCTGCAGGCCCAGGCGCGCGACGCGATCAAACAACGGCAACGCTTGCCGGCCTGGTGCGGCGACTGGCCGCAGGCGCTGCGGGCCGAGCTGGCCCGGCAGCAACGCCCGGCGTTATTGCCGGTGTTCAACCTCAGCGGCACCGTGCTGCACACCAACCTCGGGCGCGCCCTGCTGGCGCAGCCGGTGAAGGATGCGGTGAACGCGGTGATGGGGGAGGCGGTGACGCTGGAGTACGATCTGGACGGCGCCGGGCGTGGCCATCGCGATCGGGCGGTGGCGGATCTGCTGTGCCGGCTGACCGGCGCGGAAGACGCCTGCATCGTCAATAACAACGCGGCGGCGGTGCTGCTGATGCTGGCGGCGATCGCCCCCGGCAAAGAGGTGGTGGTGTCGCGCGGCGAGCTGGTGGAAATCGGCGGCGCGTTCCGCATTCCCGACGTGATGCGCCAGGCCGGCTGTCAATTGGTCGAGGTCGGCACCACCAACCGCACCCATCTGAAGGATTACCGCCAGGCCATCAACGAGCAGACTGGCTTGTTAATGAAAGTGCACACCAGCAACTACAGCATTCAGGGCTTTACCGCGGCGGTCGACGAGGCCGAACTGGCGCAGCTCGGGGCCGAACAGGGCGTGCCGACCGCCACCGATCTGGGCAGCGGCTCGCTGATCGATATGGCGCAGTACGGCCTGCCCGCCGAACCGATGCCGCAGCGGCTGCTGGCCGCCGGCGTCGATCTGGTGACGTTCTCCGGCGATAAGCTGCTGGGCGGCCCGCAGGCCGGCATCATCGTCGGCAAAAAGGCGCTGATCGCGCGCCTGCAGCAGCATCCGCTCAAGCGCGCGCTGCGCGTCGGCAAGCTGACGCTGGCGGCTCTGGAGGCCACGCTGCGGCTCTATCTGCAGCCGGAAAAACTGGCTGAGCAGCTGCCGACGCTGCGGCTGCTGACCCGCCCGCAGCAGGAGATGCAACAGGCGGCCGAGCGGCTGCTGGCGGCGCTGACGCCACGGTTCACCACCGATTTCGACCTGCGCGCCGAACCGTGCTGGTCGCAGATCGGCAGCGGTTCGCTGCCGGTGGATCGCCTGCCCAGCTATGCCCTGACCTTCACGCCGCGCGACGGCCGCGGCGCCACGCTGGAAGCGCTGGCCGAACGCTGGCGCTGTCTGCCGCAGCCGGTGATCGGCCGCCTCGGCGACGGCCGGCTGTGGCTGGATCTGCGCTGCCTGGAACAGGAAGGGGCGCTGATCGCAGCGCTGAGCGCATCATGATCATCGCCACCGCCGGCCATGTCGATCATGGCAAAACCACCCTGCTGCAGGCGATCTCCGGGATCAACGCGGATCGCCTGCCGGAAGAAAAGCGCCGCGGCATGACCATCGATCTGGGTTACGCCTACTGGCCGCAGCCGGACGGCCGGGTGCTGGGCTTTATCGACGTGCCCGGCCACGAGAAATTCCTCGCCAATATGCTGGCGGGCGTCGGCGGCATTGACCATGCGCTGCTGGTGGTGGCCTGCGACGACGGCGTGATGGCGCAAACCCGCGAGCATCTGGCGATCCTGCGCCTGAGCGGGCGCCCGGCGCTGACGGTGGCGCTGACCAAGGCCGACCGGGTGGACGCGGCGCGTATCGATGAGGTGCGCGGTCAGGTGCGCGACGAGCTGGCGGGCCAGGGCTGGCCCGATGCGCCGTTGTTCGTGACCGCGGCGGTGACGGGCGAGGGCATCGAGGCGCTGCGCGCGCATTTGCTGGCGTTGTCGCCCGCTGAACATGCGCTGACGCGCCGTTTTCGCCTGGCGGTAGACCGCGCGTTCAGCGTCAAAGGGGCGGGGCTGGTGGTGACCGGCACCGCGCTCGGCGGCCGGGTGAAGGTGGGGGATACGCTGTGGCTGACCGGCGCCGACGCGCCGGTGCGGGTGCGCGGCCTGCATGCCCAGAACCAGACCGTGGAGCAGGCGCAGGCCGGGCAGCGCATTGCGCTTAACATCAGCGGCGATGTCGATAAAGAGCGGGTCGCGCGCGGCGATTGGCTGCTGGCGCAGCGTCCGCACGAAGCGGCGGAACGCATTCTGGTGGCGCTGGAGACGGATCGGCCGATCCGCCATTGGCAGCCGCTGCATCTGCACCATGCCGCCAGCCACATCACCGGGCGCATTTCGTTGCTGAACGACGGGCTGGCGGAACTGATCCTCGATCGTCCGCTGTGGTTGGCGCAGAACGATCGGCTGGTGCTGCGCGATATCGGCGCGCGGCAAACGCTGGGCGCGGCTCGGGTGCTCAGGCTGAATGCGCCCAAGCGCGGCAAGCGTCAGCCGGACTATCTGGCATGGCTGCAGGCCCTGGCGCTGGCGCAGGACGATGCGCAGGCGCTGGCGCTTGAATTGCCGCACGGCGCGCTGTCACTGGCGGCGTTCGCCTGGGCGCGTCAATTGACGGACGATGGCTTGGACGAGCTGCTGGCGAACCGCGATCTGCTGATCGTCGGTGACCGAGCGCTGGCGCAGGATCAGGTGCAACAGGCGGAAAGCCGCCTGCTGCAGGTGCTGGCGGAGTATCACCAACAGCACGCCGATCAGCTGGGCTTAGGGCGCGCCCGCCTGCGGCGCATGGCGCTGCCGCAGCAGCCTGAAGCATTGGTGTTTATGATGATCGATCGGCTGCTGCGGGCCGGCGCGCTGCGCAATACGCGCGGCTGGCTGCACCTGCCGGAACACGGCCTGGCGTTCAGCGCCGAAGAGGCGCCGCTGTGGGCGCGCATCGAACCGCTGTTCGGCGACGAACCGTGGTGGGTGCGCGATCTGGCGAGCGAATTGGGCGAGGAAGAGAGCCGGGTGCGCGCGCTGCTGCGCAAGGCGGCTCAGTTGGGCCATGTGACGGCGGTGGTGGTGGATCGCTATTACCTCAGCCGACGCATCGATCAGTTCGCGGCGCTGATCCGCGAGCTGGATGCGGAGCGCGGGGGCGCCAACGCCGCCGATTTCCGCGATCGGCTCGGCGTCGGGCGCAAGCTGGCGATCCAGGTGCTGGAGTTCTTCGATCGTAGCGGCTTTACCCGCCGCAAGGGCAACGAGCATCTGCTGCGCGACGGCGGGCTGTTCGGTAGCGAGTCCCCTACCCGATAAATCTGACGGCGGCCCGGCTGACGTCGGGCGTTTGGGCGGCGAGAAATGCCTGTAAGCGTTCGATCAGCGGCCGTTTTGCCGATTCTTCCGGCCAAACCAGATAGTAACCGTCGCCGGTGCGCACGGCGACGTCACAAGGCAACACCAATAATCCCTCCTCAATCGTCCGCAGGCTCAGCGCCAGATCGCCGATCGAGACGCCGTGCCCGGCGATGGCCGCCGCGTTGCCCTGTTCCAGCGAATCAAATACCTGGCCGCGCGTGAGATCGATCGGGGCCGCGATGCCGCTTTTCTGCAGCCAGCGCCGCCAGTCGCGCCGATCGGGCGACGGGTGGATCAGCGGGCAGGCGGCGAGATCCCGCTGCCCGTCGGCGAGCAGCGCGGGGGCGCAAATCGGGATCAGCCATTCGTCGAACAGCTTGGCGGCGGCGGTATTGGCGCCAAAATGGCCGTTGCCGAGCAGGATGGCGCAGTCGTAGGGTTCGCTGAAAAAATCCACGCTGTCGATGTCCATCCAGACGCTGGCTGCCTGCACCTCGAACGCCTGCGCCGTTTGCCGGAACCGGCTCAGGCAGTCCAGCAGCCAGTGCAGGGTCAGGGTGGAGGGCGCCTTCAGCCGCAGCAGATCGCGGTGGCTTCTGAACAGCTCGCAGGCTTGCTCGATGCGGCCAAACCCTTGCTGCAGCTCGGCGGCGAAGATTTTCCCCTGCGGCGTGACCTCGATACGCGGGCCGTTGCGCTGGAACAGCCGGCAGCCAAAGTGCTGCTCCAGCGTTTTGATGTGCTTGCTGACCGCGCTCGGGGTGAGATGCAGCTCCTCGGCGGCCAGCGTGAACGAGCCGGTGCGGGCGGCGCTTTCGAAGGCGCGCAGGGCGTAAAGCGGCGGAAGGGAACTGGCCATCGCGGCGTCTCTAATAATGAGTCTGATTCACAGTAAACGACAGGATTACTCCTTTTTCAAGGCGGGGGCGGCGGCATGATAATGGCGCGACGCCAACTGACTGAATGTGAGTGAAATAAAGATGAACCTGTCGTTGCTGGCGGCGTATTTCGCCGCCATTTTGTTGCTGATCGCCACGCCGGGGCCGGTGGTGGCGATGGTGGCCAACACCGCGGCGCGCTTTGGCGCCCGGCGCGCGCTGTTGACCGCGCTGGGCAGCAACGGAGCCTCCTTGTTGCTGATCGGCGTCGCCGCGCTGATTATCACCGGGCTGTTCACCGTGGATATGCGCTTGCTGCAGTGGATAGGCCTGCTGGGTTGCCTGTTTATCGGCCGTATGGCGATCGTCTCGCTGTATGAGGATTTATCCGCGCGAGCCCCCGATGTGCAGCCCGTTGCGCCGCCGCAAAAACGCTCGGCGATCCTGAACGGTTTTCTGGTGGGCATCGCCAGCCCCAAAGACATTATCTTCTTCGTCGCCTTTTTCCCGCAGTTCATCGCCGTCACCCCCTCGATCGGCGCCAGCCTGACGCTGCTGACCGCGCTGTGGGTGCTGGCGGACTTCGCCATTTTGCTGACCTATATCACCCTGCTGTCGGGAACGGCGCTGCAGCGCACGCGGCGGGCGATCTCTGTCCTGTCGGCGTTGCTGTTGTTGGCGGTGGCGGTGGTGGGAACGGGGTATGCACTGTGGGGGTTGCTCGGCTGAAGCCGCATAAAAAACGCCGGTCGGGAAACCGGACCGGCGTTTTATCGTCGCGTTTACGCCGCGCCGTTCGGCTGCGGCGTGGGGTCGCCGTTGCGGCGTTTGCCGAGGAACAGCGCCACCAGCGTCAGCCAGCACAGGCCGCTGATGAGGTTGAACAGGTTGAACAGCCCGCTGCCGCCCCAGACGTAGGCGACCTTGGCCAGCTCGATGCCGACGGTGAACACCATCATGCTCAGCATGCCCATAGTGGCCGACACTGTGCCCTTGCTGACGTTGCTGGAGAACAGCGTCAGGCGGTACAGCCCGGCGTTGGCCAGGCCAATGCCGAAGGCGTACAGACTCAGGCCGGCGGTCATCCACAGGTAGGCGTGGCTGGAGAACTGGGTCGCCAGCGCGGCGATCAGCAGCCCCAGCAGCATCGGGCCCGCGCCCAGCTTGATCAGGCGCTCCACGCTGTTCTTGCCGGTCAGGCGCGCCAGCGTCAGGTTGCCGAGGATCAGCGCGCCGAACACCGGGATCTGCAGCAGGCCGTAGTCCAACGTCGACAGCGACTCGCCGCTGATCAGGATCACCGGCGACTGGGCGATCCAGGCCAGCAGCGGCAGGCTGGCGAAACCGATCGCCAGGGCGCCGCACAGGAAGCGGCGGTTGCCCAGCACCTGGCGGTAGTCGCGCCACAGGTTGGCGGCGGAAAACGCCTCGCCCTGCAGCGTGGCGGTTTCCGGCATCGCTTTCCACAGGCCGTAGAAGGCGATGGCCGCCAGCGCCGCAAACAGCACAAACATGCTCTGCCACGGCGCGACGTGGATCAACGCCGCACCGGCCAGCGGCCCGAGCAGCGGGGCGATCAGCGCCACGTTAGCCATCAGGGCGGTGATTTTGATGCACACCGCCTCCTCGAACGACTCCTGGATGGTGGCGTAGCCGACCGCGCCGATAAAGCACAGGCCGATGCCCTGCAGGAAACGCATGGCGATAAACTGCTCGATGGTGGTGACCAGCAGGATAGCCAGGCAGGAGACGATGAAGAACGCCACCCCGGCCAGCATCACCGGGCGACGGCCGCGACGATCCGACAGCGGCCCGAGCAGCCACTGCAGGAAAATGCCGCCGGCCAGATAGGCGGTCATTGAGGTGGGCACCCACTCTTCGCCGGCGTTGAAATCCGCCACGACGGCCAGCATGCCCGGCTGAATCATATCGTTGCCGATATAGGTGGCGAACTCGAACAGCACCAGACAAAGAGGGAATAAAAGCGCCTGCCGGCCCAAACGTGCCGCAGGTGGTAATGTCGTTTTCATATTATTGTACTGATAGTAAAAGAGAAAAAGGAACTGCCAGGGCGGGAAGCGCAAACTGAGCGAGTTGTGGCGGCTATTTTGCCGCCAATTGTTCACCTTCGCAATCATAAGGTGTTGTTTAAGTGCATTCTGATATTTCGCTTTTGGGTTGTCGCCGAACGCCGTGCCCGATAACCTCTTCTTAACATATCAATATGACATAAGATCGGGCGAGCGTTTGAGCGAGAAAATCGGCTGGATAGACAACCTGCGGGCGATGGCGTGCATGATGGTGGTGATGATCCACGCCACCACCTATTACGTCACCAACGGCGCGGCGATAGGGTTGCACAACTGGGACATCGCCAACGTACTGAACTCGCTGTCGCGCGTGTCGGTGCCGCTGTTCTTTATGATTTCCGGCTACCTGTTCTTCGGCGAAAAGAGCGCCGGCCGGCGGCATTTCACCCGCATCATCTGCTGCATTCTGTTCTACAGCGCCATCGCGCTGATCTATATCGCGGCCTTCACCAAGATCGGTTTCTGGCCGTCGCTGCGCGGCATCCTGCAAAAGCCGGTGTTTTACCACCTGTGGTTTTTCTACGCCATCGCGGTGATTTACTTGCTGTCGCCGCTGATCAGCGTTAAACCGGTGTCGCGTCGCTACCTGGCCGCCGCGCTGGTGGTGTTAGCGGCGATCGCCAACCCGAATACCGACAAGCTGGCCTTCGGCAACGCGCACCTGCTGCCGGTTAACCTGTATATCTACGGCGATACCTTCTACTACCTACTGTATGCGTTGGCCGGGCGGGCGATTGGCATGATGGAGACGCGCGGGCGCGCCGTGGGTTGGCTGGCGGCGTTGGGATTTGCGCTGTGCGTGGCGCTGATCGCGCGCGGCACCAAACATCAGCTGTTCATCAACGGCAACTTCGCCGATACCTACTACATCTACAGCGGCCCGCTGGTGTTTATGGCGGCGGTGGCGCTGCTGGTGTGGGTGAAACACTGTCTGCCGCAGCCGATCGGCTGGCTGAGCGCGTTTTCCCGCCATTCGCTGGCGATTTACGGTTTTCACGCCCTTATCGTTAACGTGATGCGCAATCGGCACCTGGATTTCACCGGCCACCCGCTGCTGGATATCTTCTGGGTGTTCGGCGTGGCGCTGGGGCTCAGCCTGCTGCTGTCTGTCGGCCTGCAGCGGCTGGATACCCGCCGGCTGGTGTCATAGCGGCGAGCGCTGGCGCTGCTGGGCGCGGCGCAGCTGCCGCCCGGAAGAAAAACCGGCCGCCAGCGCGGCCTTCTCCAACCTATACCCTTGCTGCAGGCGCTGTTGCGCCACCGCCAACCGCAGCTGCTCATGATATTCCCGTACGCTGATGCCGACGTGGCTGCGAAACAGCCGCGCCAGATGGCGGCTGCTGACGTGCGCCTTCTCCGCCACCTGCGGCACCGACCAGTCGGCTTCCGGCTCGGCGGCCATCACGTCCTGCGCGCGGTGCACCGCCGGGTGCAGGTGGTTGCGGTAACGCAGCCAGGGCGACAGTTGCGGATCGTCGCCGGCGCGGCGGAAATAAACCACCATGTCGCGTGCGACGTCGCGCGCCCGGCCGGAGCCGCAGTGACGGTGAACCAGATGCAGCGCCAAATCGATGCCGGTGGTGATGCCCGCGCTGGTGTAGACGCCGCGGTCTTCGACGAAGATGCGGTTCTCTTTCACCTGCGCCGCTGGCGCCTGCAGGCGGATGCGTTCGATGACGTCGTGGTGGGTGGTGCACTGATAGCCGTCGAGCAGCCCGGCCTGCGCCGCCAGCAGCGCGCCGGAACAGATGCACACCAGGGTGATGCGCTGCTGCTGCAGATCGGGCCGCAGCGTCGCCAGCCAGCGGCGGGCCTGCTCGGCCTCTTCACCGGCGAAATAGCGCTGCGAATCGCCGACGCCCGGCAGCACCAGAATGGCGCCGTCTTCCAGGCGTTCGGGCAACGGCTGCAGGCCGCTCAGCGTCATGCCGATGGAGCAGACGACCTGCGGCGCCGGGCTGAGGTAACGCAGGCTGAACGACCCGGCGAGGCGCAGGGTTTCCGCCGGGCCGCTGAAGTCGAGCGACAGTACGTTGGGCAACAGCAGAAAATAGACGGCCTGCGGCATGGTTACTCCTGTGCGAGTTGCGCCAGCGCCTCATCCACGCTGGCGATGCGGGCGAAACGATCGACCAGTACGGTTTCAGTATGCCGCTTCAGCTGCGCGGGGGTAAAGACTTCACCGTCGGGATGGCGCATCGGGAAGGTCAGCGTCGCCTCGGTGACGAAGGTCACCCGATAACCGAGATCGGACGCCACCCGGGTGGTGGTTTCACAGCACTGTTCGGTGCGGATGCCGGAGATGATCAGGTGGTTGATATCCCGCTCGCGCAGCCAGGCGTCGAGGCCGGATTCGGTCAGCGCATTGTGTACATGCTTATGCACGGTGATATCCGCCTGGTGGGTGAGGAACGGCAGGCGCTGCACGTGGCCTGAAGCCAGCGAGAACGGCCCCTGCGGCGAGACGTGCAGCACGTCGACCAGCGCCGCGCCGCGTTGCTGACAGCCCGCGATCAGACGGGTCAGCGCCTGTTGAAACGCCGGCAGATCGTCCTCCTGCCAGAATGGACGGTGCTGGAATGATTGCTGGACATCGATGATCAATAACGCGCTCTGTGACATTTTCGGCCCTCCGCCAGTGTGTGTAGCGACCATATTGCGCCGCTCATTACTCTGGCAGAAGGCCAAAAACGGCCATCATGATGACAACAGCGGACCGACCTTAGGCTTTGCTCACCTGGCCAGCCACCAGGCGCCCCTGATGGAAGGTGGCGCTGCGCGCCGGCAGGCGGGCGACCGCCTCGGCGGAACAGCTGGCGTTGACCAGCACGAACTCGGCGGCATCGCCGGCTTTCGGCCAGGCGCGCTGGCCCTTCTCGTCCAGCGGCAGCACGCCGCCGGTGGCGATGGCCATGGCGCGCGACAGGTGATACTCGTCGGATCCGCGGTACAGCTGGGCGTACAGGTTGGCCTTTTCCAGGATGTCGCCGGTGCCGAACGGCGACCAGTGGTCGATCACGCTGTCGGTGCCGGTCATCACGAACACCCCTTTCTCGCTGAGCTGCGGCAGAGGCATCATCAGGCCGCCGATCGGCACCGTGGAGGCGATGGTGATCTGCTGCGCCGCCAGTCGGGTGGCGGTTTCCGCCAGTTCGCCCGGCGTCAGCGTGGTCAGGGCGAAAGCGTGGCTGATGGTGACCTTGCCGCGCAGCGCCGGGTTTTTCTCCACGGTGGCGATCATGTAGTTGATGGCGGCGACCCCGGCCGGGCTGGTTTCATGCAGGTGGATATCCACGCCTTTGCCGGTATCGAGGGCGATCTGGAACATGGCGTCCAGCGATTTCTCCATCGCGCCGTCGACGTTGGTCGGATCGAGCCCGCCGACGTACTGCACGCCCATCTGCATCGCTTCGCGCATCAGCGCATCGACCCTGGAGTGCAGCAGGCCGTGCTGCGGGAAGGCGACGATTTCACAGCTGAAGTCCGCCCGGTGGTTTTCCAGCGCGCGCTGCAGGTGCTCCAGGCTTTTCAGGCCGCTGACCGGATCGATATTGCAGTGGCTGCGCGCCACGGTGCTGCCTTTGGACTGCAGCAAGGCGATCAGATTTTCCGCCCGCTGCTGCGAGGTGGGCAGCAGTTTCGGGATCAGCGTCTGCTCCAGCGCGATCATGTCCATGATGGTTTTGCCCTGGCGCGGGCGCGGCGCTTGCCACGGGCCGCTGTAGAAGGTTTTGTCCAGGTGGATGTGCATATCGCGAAACGCCGGCAGCAGCAGCCGGCCCTGCGCCTGATAGCGGGGCACGCCGGCGGGCAACGCGGCGTTGGCGGCGTGAATGGCGGCGATCTTGCCGTCTTTGATCTCAAGCGTGTATAGCGCGGTGCGGGTGCCGATCACCGTGTCGCCGTCGTATTCAAAGCCGTCTTCCAGCCGCACCTCGCTCAGGCAGTAGTGGCGATCGGTCAGGGTCATCGGCGTTGGCGCACACTGCTCGCCGCCAGGAGACGCGGCCTGTGCCACGCCACCGGTCAGGCCGATCACCGCGCAGGCGGTGGTGAGTTTGCCGGTTTGGCTGAGGAAGGCTCTGCGGCCCGGTTGTTGAGGGTTTTCCACGTTCGGTTCCTTAATCCAGAGGTGAGGGAGTGAAAACATCCCCCAATTTAGGAGAGGAAGCTGCCGGTTGGCAGCGACATTTGCCACTGGTGACTATTCGATTTGGTAATGACCGGCGTGCGCCGGTTGAATGGCTTTCCTGGCTTGCCCTTTCGTAGCTTTAATAGCTACATTCGTAGTCATTAAAGCTACATTGAGGTTAGCGTGATGCACGATCCGATGCTCGAACTGCTGTTCAGCGAATACCGTAGAAAAGTGCTAAGCCTGCTGTTTATTGAGCCCGGGCGAGCGTTTCACGTGCGGGAAATTGCGCGGCGTACCGCAACTCAGGCCGGTACTTTACATAAAGAGTTGAGCAGGCTGGCTGAGGGGGCATTTTGCTCAGGCAGCGGCAGGGCAACCAAATTTGCTATCAGGCCAACGCTGATTGCCTGATTTTCCCAGAGCTGGCGGCTATTTTCCGCAAGGCTTGCGGGCCTGCGGAGCGCTTAAGGCAGGCATTGGCAGAGTTTGGCGCAGCTATTGAACGGGCCTTTATTTTTGGTTCCGTCGCCAGTGGCAAAGCGACGGCGGCCAGTGATATCGATGTGTTGATCGTCGGTAAACTGTCTTTTGCGGATGTGGTTCAGGCGGTTTACCCGCTGCAGGAAACGCTGGGTCGGGAAATTAACCCCAAACTGTACTCGCCGGAAGAGTGGCGGGCGGCTTTGGCCGAGAACTCCGCGTTTATACAGGACATTATGCAGAAACCCCAACTTTGGATTGCGGGAGACAAGGATGACGCTGGACAATCTGGTCGGGCTGGGACTGGAGGTGATAACGCCTGACGCAGGGGCGATTAAAAAATTGCTGGCCGCCGCCGCGCAACCGATGCGATGCGGGTATCACTCAGCTCAGCAATGAGAGCCGTTTCGACACGGCATATAAGGCGATCATGCAAATGGCTAATGCCGCTTTACAAGCCAAGGGGTACCGTACGCTGACCAGCAAACCCGGTCATCACCAGACCATGATCCAAACGTTGCCGCTCACCGTAGGGTTGCCGCGCGGGGCAATGATCTGCCTGGATGCATTGCGAAAGCAGCGCCATGTGGCGGATTACTCCGGCGATTTGGTGACGGACGCGGCGGTACAGGCTTGCCTTGAGCAGACCGAAGCGCTGTGGGTACGGATTATCGACTGGCTGCAGCGTGAATACCCGCAGATAGTGGCGTAAGCGATCTCACTTCAACCCGCAAAACACCGTCAGCCGCTGGGCCAGCGCCAGCGTGGCGGCGGGGGCGCCGTCGCGGTAGTAGAGCGCCAGTTCGAAGCTGTCTATCGGCGGCAATCCTTCGGCTTCGCCCAGCACCCGATGCGCGGGCAGACGGCAGCCGGCCGGCAGCAGGGTGACGCCCAGCCCGGCGGCGGAGGCGGCGGTTAACGCCGCCAGGCTGGCGCTGCTGTAGCCGATGCGCCAGCGTTTGCCGAGGTTGTCGAGCGCCTGGCACAGCTCGTCGCGGTACAGGCCGTTCAGTGGAAACACCGCCAGCGGCACCGGCGATTGCTCGATGGCCGGGAAGGCCAGGCTGTCCAGCCACAGCAACGGTTCCGGCCGCGCGGCGCGCGGCGGTTGCCGGCGGCGCTGCTTCACCAGGATCAGATCCAGCTCTTCACGCGCGTAGGCGCTGTGCAGATCGGCACTCAGGCCACTGGCGACGTCCAGCCGCAGGTGCGGGTGCTCGCGGCTGAATTCCGCCAGCAGCTCGGTGGTGGGCACGGCGAAATCTTCCGGCATGCCGATCCGCAGCACGCCGTCGCGCCAGATGCCGGTCAGCGCGTCATGGGCTTCTTCATTCAGCGCGATGATGCGGCGCGCGTAGCTCAACAACTTGACGCCTTCTTCGGTCAGCAGCACCTGATGCGAGGAGCGTTCAAACAGCGGCTTGCCCAGCATCTCTTCCAGCCGGCGCACCTGCTGGCTGACGGTGGACTGCGACAAAAACACCCGCTCTGCGGCGCGGGTGAAGCTGTTGCTGTCGCACACGGCGACGAAGCTGAGCAGCAGCTGCGGATTGAACATCGGGTAACGATTCATTTTCCCACTGTTGGCTATTTTATTATTTAATTTCCCAATACTAGCGGCGTTACCTACAGTAACGCAACGCTGCGGCGATCGCACTGTGACGCCGCACTCTTCATTTCGCAGTACCAGGAATATACCGTGTTAAATCATTCTGTTAATTCACCTTCTCCACGTCGCTGGCTCAATCCTCTGTTGCTGGCGCTGGTGTTGATCGGCCTGAACATGAGGCCGCTGTTGACTTCGATCGGCCCGTTACTGCCGACGTTGCGCCAGGCCACCGGGCTGAGTTTTGGCGGCGCGGCGCTGCTGACCACGCTGCCGGTGCTGATGATGGGGCTGATGGCGCTGGCGGGCGGCGCCATCAACCGACTGTTCAGCGAACGCAGCGCCGTGGTGTTGAGCCTGCTGGCGATCGGGCTGGGCGCGCTTTGGCGCGAACTGGCCCCCGGCAGCGTGCAACTGCTGATGAGCGCGGTGCTGGGCGGGCTCGGCATCGGGGTGATCCAGGCGGTGATGCCCGGCATCATCAAGCATCACTTCCTTAAAAGCATGGCGCTGGTGGCCGGGCTGTGGTCGGCGGCGCTGATGGGCGGCGGCGGGCTGGGTGCGGCGATCACCCCATGGCTGATGAGCGCGGGGCATGACTGGCACAGCGCGCTGGCCTGGTGGGCGTTGCCGGCCCTGGTGGCGCTGCTGGCCTGGTGGCCGGTCAGCCGCGGGCTGTCTCGCCTGGGCGCGGCGGGAGAACACCGCGGCCCAAGCCTGCTGCGCAACCGGCGCGCCTGGCTGCTCGGCGCCTATTTCGGCCTGATCAACGGCGGCTATACCAGCCTGATCGCCTGGCTGCCGCCGTATTACATGCAGCTCGGCTGGCAGCCGCAGGCCAGCGGTTCGCTGCTGGCGCTGATGACCTTCGGCCAGGTGATGGGCGCGCTGCTGCTGCCGGCGCTGGCGCGCAATCATGACCGGCGGCCGCTGCTGCTGCTGGCCTTGATGATGCAACTGATCGGCTTTATCGGCCTGATTTACCTGCCGCAAACGCTGCCGTGGCTGTGGGTGTTGGTTTCCGGGCTGGGGCTGGGCGGCGCGTTCCCGCTGTGCCTGGTGCTGGCGCTCGATCACCTGCACCAGCCGGCGGCGGCAGGGCGGCTGGTGGCCTTTATGCAGGGCGTCGGCTTCCTGCTGGCGGGCGTGACGCCCTACCTCTCCGGCCTGCTGCGCGACTACAGCGGCGGCTTCGTGCTGGACTGGCAGATCCACGCGCTGCTGGTGGTAGTGCTGATCGCCATTACCTGGCGCTTCCACCCGCACAGCTACCGGCGGGCGTTCGCCGAATAATATTTCTGTCATTGCCGCTCCCTATAGTGACGTTGCTTTTACTTCTGGGCGATAACAACGAAAAGGGACAATGACATGCACAACACCAAAACCCGGCTGGCGCTGCTGGTCGGCTGCATGGCGCTGAGCGCCAACCTGTGGGCCGAGGCGCAGCCGGTGCAGGCGACGCTGGCCGGGCATGCGCTGCTGCCGGTAAAATCCGCCGTTTCCACGCCGAAAGATGCACCGAGCGATCTGCAACAGAGCGGCAAATACACCAGCGGCAAACGCGTCACCGAGCTGGGCAGCGTGGCGGGCAAATCGGCCGACCGCCTGACCGGGATCGGCCTGCCGATCAACGGCCAGCCGCTGCAGGGCCACTCCGGCATCAAACACATGCCCGACGGCACCTACTGGGTGCTGACCGACAACGGTTTCGGCAGCAAGGCCAACTCCCCGGACGCTATGCTGTACCTCAACCACTACAAGATCGATTTCAAAGACGGCACGGTTGCGCCGCTGAAGACAGTGTTCCTGCACGATCCGGATAAAAAGGTGCCGTTCCACATCATCAACGAGAGCACCGAGCAGCGCTATCTGACCGGCAGCGATTTCGATCCGGAAAGCTTCCAGTTTGCCGACGATGCCTTATGGATCGGAGAAGAATTTGGGCCTTACCTGATCAAGGCCGACCTGAACGGCAAAGTGCTGGCGGTGTTCGACACCCAGGTGGATGGCAAAGTAGTGAAATCGCCGGACAACCCGACGCTGACCCTGCCGGGCGCGCCGGACGGCAAGCAAAACTTCCAGGTGGCGCGTTCCAAGGGCTTTGAAGGCATGGCCGCCTCGCCGGACGGCAGCAAGCTGTACCCGCTGCTGGAAGGGGCGTTGTGGGACGGCGAGCAGTTCGAGAACGTCGGCGGCAAACGCTACCTGCGGGTGCTGGAGTTCGACGTCAAACGGCAGGCCTGGACCGGCCGCAGCTGGCAGTACGTGCTAGAAGAAAACCAAAACGCCATCGGCGATTTCAACATGATCGACGCCACCCACGGGCTGGTGATCGAGCGCGACAACGGCGAAGGCACGCCGGACAAAGCCTGCGCCGCCGGTGCGCCAACCGACAACTGCTTCAGCCAGGTAGCCAAGTTCAAGCGAGTGTATAAAATCGCTTTCTCGGACGCCAACGTCGGCAAACCGGTCGAGAAACTGGGTTATATCGACCTGATGAACATTCAGGATCCGAACAAGCTGGCGCGCAAGCCGCTGAACGACGGCGTGCTGACCTTCCCGTTCTTCACCATCGAGAACGTGGACGTGGTGGACGCCAACCACATCATCGTCGGCAACGACAACAACTTCCCTTTCTCCTCCAGCCGCCAGCCCAATATGGCGGATGACAACGAGTTCATCCTGTTGGACGTGAAGGATTTCCTGAAGTAGCTCTCCCCGGCCGCCGAATCGCCGGCGGCCGCCATTTCCCGCTTAGCGCAGCGAACAAACTGCGCTATAATCAGCGCCTTGCTTCTTCTCTTCTCCAAGGAAGATCCTCGTCCCCGGTGGGGCGGCCGGACTTCAAATCCGGTTGGGGCCGCCAGCGGTCCTGGGCAGGTTCGACTCCTGTGATCTTCCGCCAATCAATATCTCCCACACTCTCCTGAACTCAACAAACCCCCTGTAATCACTGGATTAAATGCTCATTACTATCTCTGGAGCTCAACCGGGTTCTATCTACATCAATAAATATTTGGGGGTGCTTTAGGGGGTGTAAAATTGTATGCTCTTTTTTGGCACCCCCAGAACATGCTGTACCCCCCTTTCCCTCTGATTTGGCAGTGCCAATACATCAAGTCGCTATTTATATTTTCAATGGAGATGCTATGCCTCTTACGGATATCAAGGTGAAATCGGCCAAGCCGACGGAAAAGGCTTACAAGCTTACTGACGGTGGCGGTATGTATCTGCTGGTCAAACCGAATGGCTCAAAATACTGGCGGCTGAAGTACCGTTTTGTCGGCAAGGAAAAGATGCTGTCGATCGGCGTTTATCCGGATGTCTCTTTAGCCGACGCACGCCAAAAGAGAGATGATGCGCGCAAAATTCTGGCTGCAGGAGGTGATCCTGGTGAGGTAAAGAAGGCGGATAAGCTGGCACAAAAGCTCTCTACTGAGAACACGTTTGAAGCTATTGCCCGTGAGTGGCACAAGCAAAAGGCCGATCGCTGGTCGTTACGCTATCGTGATGAAATAATTGATACCTTTGAGAAAGACATATTCCCTTACCTTGGCCGACGCCCGATAGCTGAGGTCAAGCCAATGGAGCTGCTTGAAACGCTCCGGCGTTTGGAGAAGCGTGGTGCATTGGAGAAGATGCGCAAAGTACGCCAGCGCTGCGGCGAAGTGTTTCGCTATGCCATTGTGACCGGGCGCGCGGAATACAATCCGGCCCCCGATCTGGCGACAGCCTTGGCAACGCCAAAGAAAACTCATTTTCCCTTCCTTACCGCAGAAGAACTTCCTTATTTCATCAAGGATCTGGCCGGGTATACTGGCAGTGTGATTACTAAAACGGCGACGCAAATCATCATGCTGACGGGGGTTCGTACCCAGGAACTACGCTTTGCGCGTTGGCAGGATATCGACTTTGAGAAGCGTCTCTGGGAGATCCCCCCTGAAGTGATGAAGATGAAACGGCCCCATATCGTTCCGCTGTCAGAGCAGGTTGTGGAGCTGTTTCAGTCGCTGAAGCCGATTACCGGCATGTATCCGTTGGTATTTGTTGGAAGAAATGACCGGACAAAGCCGATCTCAAAGGAAAGCGTTAATCAGGTTATTGAGTTACTGGGTTATAAAGGGAGGCTGACAGGACACGGCTTCCGCCACACGATGAGCACGATCTTGCACGAGCAGGGGTTCAACTCGGCGTGGATAGAGACGCAGCTTGCTCATGTGGATAAGAATGCGATTCGCGGCACGTACAACCATGCGCATTACCTGGAGGGAAGACGGGAGATGATGCAGTGGTATGGGGACTATATTGATGGGCTTGCGAGTGCTGGAAACGTACTTGCTGGTTCGTTTAGCAAAACGGCATAAAATTTTTTTTGACTTCAGCTAGGTGCTGGGAAAGGAGATTCTTTTATTTGTGAAGTTCAATGAGGAAAATAATTTTTTTGATAAAACAGTCTCTTATGGATACTTCTTTCTTGCTTTATTGCTCTTTTTGGTAGCTTAGTGTGAAACGCCATCCGTCTGTAGAGATGGTACTGTAGATAAAATGATGTTGACGATACACTTTTTTTATTTCATGATGCTTCTACCAACTCATTTTTACTGCAGTATCAGTCGTACAGACAGTGATGTGAGTGGTGCGACAGGGGGCAACCTGTCGCGTTGACTCAAACCCAAAGCGTCTAAACTCGGATAGGAGATCGAATCCATGACAGATTATCAAATTTCTCTTGATGTGCAAAATATGATTATTACATTTCGCGTGACAACCGCGTCAAACCCAGCAGAGCCCAATGTTAACGCTATGACTTTGCATGGATCATTGTCGCTAACTAAATTGATGCGAAAGTTCGTGAGGGTGTTCTGGTTATGGTGATGATACCTTCGTAATGAGAGCAAAGCGGTAGAAGTGGGCATGGAATATCAAGAGAAGGGCCATTAATGGGTTCAAAACTCCGGCCCTTGAATCCCCACTTGACGACAAGTGCACCTGGAATGGTGCACCTAACCGAGGCCTTTATGCCAACAACATTAAGAAAGCTAGGTGATATTGCTACTGTCCGGTCTGGCTATACCTTTCGAGGGGCAATAGAGCCAGTGCCTGACGGAGATGTACGCATATTACAAATTAAGGACCTCGAGCTGGGTTGGCAGGAAGATTATGAGGCTTTACCTGCGATAAGCTGGGAGCAGCGTGTTGAACCACCTTTTCTCAGGCAAGGCGAAATCGTCGTTGCCGCTAGAGGTAACCGGAACGTCGCGGTTGTCTATAGCAGTGAAATCCCAGTGGTAGCTACCAGCCAGTTTCTGATCGTTACCCTTCGAAGGGAAGCGCGCGAGATAGCTCCTGAATACCTGTGTTGGGTACTTAACCACCCGATGACACAACAGATGTTTAATCGTAGTGGTACAAACATCCAGCTTATTACTAAAGCGGCATTGTTGGATGTGGAGATTCCTGTTCCACCTGCGCATACGCAACGACAACTTATTGAGCTCCAACGAGTCTGGCAGGAAGAAGATAAACTTATCAGTAAGTTACAAAAAAACCGCCGCCAGCTTGAGCTTGGTATTTTGCAAAAATTACTTAAGGATAAATAGGTTATGAGCAACAAAATCGATCAAGACCGTATTAACAGGGTGCTATGGGGCGTATGCGATATCTTCCGCGGCACTATCAGTCCGGATACCTATAAAGACTTTATCCTTACCATGTTGTTCCTGAAGTACATTTCTGATGTGTGGCAGGATCACTATGATGGATACAAAAAAGAGTATGGTGACGAGCCGGAACTGATCGAAGAAATGATGAGGAACGAACGATTCGTTCTGCCAAAAGAGGCCAGTTTTTATGCGCTTTACGAACGTCGTAATGAACCTGGTAACGGCGAGCGTATTGATGAAGCCCTTCACGCGATTGAAGAAGCTAACGGTACTAAGCTGAAAGATGCAGGGAAAAGTGTTTTCCAGGACATTACTTTCAACACCGATAAACTAGGTGAAGAGAAGCAAAAGAACGGGATCCTCAAAGACCTGTTAGTGGAGTTCGCTAATCCAGAGCTGAACCTTAAGCCTAGCCGCGTGGGCGGGCTGGACATAATCGGTAATGCGTATGAATACCTGATAGGAAAGTTTGCTGCAAACAGTGGTCAGAAGGCGGGTGAGTACTATACCCCGCCGGAAGTGTCAGAACTGATTGCGGAACTGTTAGATCCTCAACCTGGCGACACTATTTGCGATCCAGCCTGTGGTTCCGCGTCTTTGTTGATGAAATGTGGTCGCAAGGTAGTACAGCATCATAGCTCTAAACAGTATGAGCTCTATGGTCAGGAAGCGATAGGTTCAACCTGGTCGCTGGCGAAAATGAATATGTTTCTGCATGGTGAGGATAACCACAAAATCGAATGGGGCGACACCATCCGTAACCCCAAATTGCTGGATAAAAACGGCGATTTGATGCTGTTTGATGTGGTTACCGCTAACCCTCCGTTCTCGCTGGATAAGTGGGGGCATGATGACGTGGAAAACGATAAATTTGGTCGTTTCCGCCGTGGTTTGCCGCCAAAAACTAAGGGTGATTACGCCTTTATTTTGCATATGATCGAAACCATGAAGCCGAAAACTGGACGTATGGGGGTGGTCGTTCCCCATGGCGTGCTGTTCCGAGGTTCTAGTGAAGGCAAAATCCGTCAGAAGCTGATTGAAGAAAACCTGCTGGATGCGGTGATTGGGTTACCCGAAAAACTGTTTTATGGCACGGGTATTCCAGCTGCAATTCTGATCTTTACAAAGCAAAAGGTAGACAATAATGTGTTGTTTATCGATGCTAGCCGTGAGTTTGAACCGGGTAAGAATCAGAATCGATTAAGTCAGGAAAATATTGCCAAAATCGTTAAAACTTACCGTGATGGTGATAACGTCGAGAAATATGCTCATCTTGCTAGTCTGCAGGAGATCTGTGACAACGATTACAATCTGAACATTCCACGTTATGTCGATACTTTTGAAGAGGAAAAGGAAATTGATCTGATGATAGTCCGTGCCGAGCGTCAGCAATTGTTAACACGGATGGCTGAGCTGGAAGTAAAAATGGCGCAGTACCTAGAGGAGTTGGGTTATGATGCCTGAAGGATGGCAATTAAGTACAATAGAAAAAATTGCTACAGTCTCCTCAGGGGGAACGCCAAGTCGTAAAAATGCGTCCTATTGGAATGGTAATATCCCTTGGGTTACAACAGCTGAAGTTCAATTTAAAACAATTATTGATACTGCTGAGAAGATAACGGTAGATGGATTAACTAATTCATCAGCAAAGCTATTTCCCAAAGACACTATTCTCATGGCAATGTATGGACAAGGGAAAACCCGAGGACAAGTTGCAAAGTTAGGGATAGAGGCAACAACTAATCAAGCGTGTGCAGCAATCCTTCTGAAGGAAGGATATGACATCGATTATTACTATCAATTTCTGATACACCAGTATGAAAATATCCGAGAAATGTCTAATAGTGGCGGTCAAGAAAATCTAAGTGCTGGAATAGTAAAATCAATTCAGGTTCCAGTCCCCCCTATTTTTGAGCAAAAAAAAATCGCCCAAATCCTTTGCACCTGGGATAAGGCTATCACTACTACTGAACAACTGCTTACCAATATCCAGCAGCAGAAAAAAAAACTGATGCAACAGCTTTTAACCGGTAAGAAGCGTTTTCCGGAATTTAGTGGGGAATGGAAAGAAGTATATCTTGGTGATATATGCCAACCGCAGCAATGGGTAACGATATCATCATCTGATTTAGTTGATTCTGGATATCCTGTATATGGTGCTAACGGTTTCATAGGTTATTATTCAACATATAACCATGAGTGCGAAACTGTAGCGGTTACCTGCCGGGGGTCAACATGTGGTGAAGTTTCATTAATTCCAGGGAGAAGTTATATTACGGGGAATTCAATGTGTTTAGATAGTATTGATGAGAATGAAAATTCATATCTTTTTTTATATCAACTCTTGAAGTTTAGAGGGTTTAAAGATGTGATTTCTGGTTCTGCTCAACCTCAAATTGTCGGAAAGGCGATAAAGAAAATAAAGCTCAATATGCCATCAATTTCTGAGCAAATTAAAATAGCATCTGTACTCTCTGTTTTTGATCAACAAAATGAAACCTTACAACAAAAACTCTTTTACCTTAAACAAGAAAAAAAAGCCCTCATGCAGCAACTGCTCACCGGTAAGCGACGGGTAAAAGCGGAGGCCGCATGACGGATAAACATCTACCTCAAGTCCTGGTGAGTGTGTTCCCGTTGTTTCAGTGCGATGATGGCCGTGCCCGCATTGAATGCCCCTTCCAGTCAGACACGCTCTGGTTCAGTCAGGCATCCATGGCCGAGCTAGACGACAAAAATGTTAGTGCTATCAATGAACATCTAATCAATATCTTTGCAGAAGGTGAACTTGTTCAAAATTCAATCATGCGAATAATCCGTATAGTTCGTCAGGAAGGAAAACGTCATTTTTCCAAAGAGATAGAGCACTACAAGGGAGTATAATGAGCACTCAACATGCCCCAAAATTTCAGGAAGAATACAGTGCTAAGCTTCCGGCTTTGGCGCTGCTGAATAACCTTGGCTGGTCTTATCTTTCTCCTGAAGAGGCTCTGGCTACCCGAGCAGGTAAACCCGATCAGGTTGTGTTGACGCACCTGCTCAGGGAGCAACTGGCAAAGCGTACTTTTACGTTTGGTGGGCAGGAATATTCCCTTTCTGACAAGGCTATTGATAATCTGATTGCTGAAGTCAACAGCCCGGCCCTGAATCAGGGCTTACTCACTGCCAATGAGCGTCTTTATAACCACTTGATGTATGGGATTTCCGTTACCGAGTTTATTGATGGTAAAAAGGCGAACCCAACCATTTCCTTAATCGATTGGCATCATCCAACGAATAACAGCTTTGTCTTTACCGAGGAGTTCACGGTAACGCGGGCTAACGGTGTTGAATCACGTAGACCAGATATCGTCTGCTTTGTGAACGGTATTCCACTGGTGGTCATTGAGGCCAAACGTCCGGATGGTAAAGCTAAAAAGGTGCCAACCATTGGTGAAGGGATATCACAAACTCTCCGCAATCAGCGGCACGATGAAATTCCACGCCTTTTTGTCTACAGCCAGTTGCTGTTGTCGATTAATGGCCATGATGGTCGGTATGGTACCTGTGGAACATCGGCTAAATTCTGGGCCGCCTGGCGTGAAGAGGACCTCTCTGATGCTGAAATGTATGTCATCAAGAACCAAAAACTTCTGCCTGAACAGCTAGATAAGTTATTTGATCATCGGCCAGTAGCGGCCAGAGACTGGTACCAAGGTTTGGTAGCTGCGGGTGAGTTGGCCGTTACCGGGCAAGATAAGCTGTTAATCAGCCTATTGTTGCCTGAACGTCTGCTGGATATGGTTCGCTTTTATACGCTGTTTGATAAAAAAGTCGGCAAGGTTGTTGCTCGCTATCAGCAAGTGTTTGGCATCAAACGCTTGATTGAGCGTATCAATACCAAAAGACCTGATGGTAGCCGTGAAGGTGGCGTTATTTGGCATACCACCGGTTCGGGTAAGTCATTGACGATGGTATTTCTGAGCAAAGCGCTAATCTTGCATGAAAGCTTAAAGCAATGCCGCATTGTGGTGGTTACCGACCGCGTCGATTTGGAAAACCAGCTTAGCCGCACCTTTATCTCCAGTGGAGAGCTCTCCGGGAAGAGAGACAAGTCAGCGGCGATCGCGACATCTGGCAGGCGTTTGGCAGAGCAAATAGGTAAGGGCACTGAGCGCATTATTTTCTCGTTGATACAGAAATTTAATACCGCGATCAGGCAGCCTGAATGCATCAACACCAGCGCAGATATTATCGTGTTGATTGATGAAGGTCATCGTAGCCAAGGTGGTGAAAACCATATCCGGATGACGCAGGCGTTACCGAGAGCCGCATTCGTAGCCTTTACGGGTACTCCATTATTGAAAGAAGATAAAACGACCAAAAAATTTGGTTCTATTATCCATGCTTATACGATGCAGCGGGCAACGGATGATAAAGCTGTTACCCCATTGCTCTACGAAGAGCGCATTCCTGATTTGGAAGTGAACGAACGTGCACTTGATAGCTGGTTTGAGAGGATCACTGAAGGGTTGAGTGACAAGCAAAAAACCGATCTTAAGCGCAAGTATGCCAGTAAGGGCCAGATCTACACTGCAGACGATCGTATTCGCCTGATTGCATTAGATGTTGCGAACCACTTTGTGAAAAATATCGACGATGGTTTAAAAGGTCAGCTTGCTTGCGACAGCAAAGCTGCTGCCATCAAGTACAAGAAATACCTGGATGAGGCCGGGCTGTTTGAATCCGCGGTGGTGATCAGCGCCCCTGACACACGTGAAGGCAACACCGACGTTGATGAATCTACCGCACCTGAAGTGGTTAAATGGTGGAAAGAGAATGTTGGACAGCAGGATGAACAATCCTACACCAGAAATGTGATAGACCGCTTTGATAAAGACGACTCGCTGAAATTGCTGATCGTGGTAGATAAGCTGCTAACCGGCTTTGATGAGCCCAAGAACGCCGTGCTTTACATAGATAAGCAGCTTAAAGGGCACAACCTTATCCAGGCGATAGCACGAGTTAACCGTTTGCACCCTAAGAAGAAATTCGGTCTGCTCATAGACTATCGTGGCATTCTTAAAGAGTTGGATACTACCATAGAGAAGTACCAGAAACTCGCATCCCGCACCCAGGGTGGCTATGAGATTGACGATCTCGCCGGGCTTTATAATCAGATGAGCACCGAATACAAACGTCTACCGCAGCTCTATAAAAATCTGTGGGCAATTTTTGACGGTGTAAGGAACAGACAAGATACCGAGCAACTGCGCCAGGTACTGGTACCACGCATTGAAGAAAAAAATGGCGAACTGGTTGATGTGCACCTGAAAGTGCGTGAAGACTTCTACGAGGCACTGACTGAGTTTGCCAGCTGTTTGAAAGTTGCATTGCAATCAGCCACTTTCTTTGAAGACAAGAGCTTCAGTGAAGATGACCGCCGTCATTACAAAGAGACGGTGAAGCAATTCTCCAGTTTGCGCCAGTTAGTGCAGCAAGATGCCGGTGAGCGTATCGACTATGATGAGTATGCCGAGCAGGTCAAAAAGTTACTCGATAAGCATGTTGTTGGCGTGGAGGTTCGGGAACCTGATGGTGTTTACGAAGTAAACAAGATGGGGCAAGCGCAGCCAGAAGAGTGGAGCGAAGATAAAACCCGCAACGAAACCGACATCATAAAAACGCGTGTTACTCGTATGATCGAGCAAGAACTGCGTGATGATCCCTATGCGCAGGAGGCGTTCTCTAAGCTATTACGGCAAGCTATTGAAGAAGCCGAGAAGTTATTCGAACATCCGCTCAAGCAATACATGCTCTTCCGTGAGTTTGAAGAACAGGTGCAGGAACGCCGCTTGAATGATATTCCAGATGCATTCGCCGGCAACCACCATGCTCAGGCTTACTTTGGCGTATTCAAAAAAATTCTGCCTGAGGTTTTCTCGATTACCGATTCGCAAGTTCAGGATAAATGGATAAAACTGGCGTTTGATGTGGACCGTTCAGTCGAAACCTCGGTGGCTGAAAACTCAATAAACCCGCAGAACATTGAAGCAGATATCAGGAAAAAGCTGCTGCCATTGATGTTCAAAGAGTGCAAAGCCATTGGCGGCGGAATGGACCAGGCGAAGAAGATCGTCGAGATGATTGTACAAATTACCCGTGTCGGATTGAGTGGAGTATAAGCTGTGCCCATTCACACGCAAGTACAGGCTATGAGCTTTATCTACGGAGATGAGTGGATCAACTTTGACCGTGAGTCTCGTCCTCATGCAACAAGCCGTGTGTTGATTAAGGTGCATCCTGATTGCCGGGTGGTTGTCTCTGCACCTGAAGAGGCTGATGACCTGGCCGTTTTGATGGCAGTAAAAAAACGAGGACGCTGGATTTACCGGCAGCTCCGTGATTTCCGTAAACAGCTTGAGTACATTACGCCACGTAAGTATATCAGCGGTGAGAGCCATTATTATCTTGGCAAACAATACTTGCTGAAGGTGATTGAAGAACCTGCAGGGTTACAACGCGTAAAAATGTTGCGTGGAAAGCTGGAGGTTACCTTGCGTCAGAAGAGCCCTGAAAAGGTCCGGCAGCTTCTTATCGATTGGTATAAGACTCGTGCCAAGGATGTTTTCGCCAAACGGCTCGAAGCCATGCTCGAGCAGGCTCTGTGGGTCAATGCTCCGCCCCCATTGCACATTCTCACCATGCAAACGCAGTGGGGGAGTTGTTCCCCTAACGGCCGGCTCACCCTAAACCCAAACCTGGTCAAAGCTCCCCGGGAATGCATCGACTACGTTATCTTGCATGAGCTCTGTCATCTGGCCGAGCACAACCATAGTGAACGCTTCTATCGGCTTATGGGGCAGGTTATGCCGAAGTGGGAAATGACAAAAGAACGGCTGGATGGGATGGCAGGGATGATTATGGTAGGTTAAAAATATGGATGTGATACTGCTTTTTTGAGGGCTATCTCGCTTACATTAAGGTGAAGAAAATGGAAAAAATTGTATGTGGACTGTGCAATGCGGAGGTCGGGTTAAATATGTTATCTAACCATCTGCTTAGTAAGCATGGTTGGAAGATGGTATCTAAGCCTACAGTGGAAGCGCCATCAGTTACCCCAGAAGCCTGCAAATGTCCAATATGTAATGTTTCTCTTAAAGACGCCAGACGATTAAAAAAACATCTCGACAAGGCTCATGCCAAAGCAGGCATTTCTTCTCAATCCCTCCGCCACACCGCTAAAAAACAAAGTGTATCCACGATTTCTTACCATTGGGCGCTCACTAAGAAATTGGATAAAAAATATACCAGTGTGGTAGATAAATTTGTAGCCGAAAAAACGTTGTTAGAAATTGAAAAGGAAATAACGCTTATAGTGAATGGCTATGATGCAGCAGATTTGTCGCGGCAGAGTTTGATGTCAGGTCGACTGATTATACTTTCGCATGCTAAGAAAAGAATTGAAGCAAAAAACAAGGCGAGTAAAAACAAGAAAGTACCTGCTAAGCGTAAAAAAACAGGGCGTGCTCGTTCTGGGGACATCATGGACCAATACATTGGTGGCAGGCGAATCGTTGTTTCCGGTGGTTTACCTTCTTTAGGAAAAAGATGAAGGGGTCTAACGTGTATGAAAAACAGGGTGTTATTGACGAGAAAGGTCTATTCGATGCTGCACCCAGGCTTCAACTTCGCTCTGTAGCCAACGGGAGCTGCGCCCCAGTTTGATAGGTTTTGGGAACTCACCCTGCTGGATCAGTTTGTAAAACCATTTGTCGCTTAATGCAGTGAACTGAGTGATAAACGCCATGTCGACAAGCTGATCGTTTAGCAGAGATGGTGTGTTGGTATTCATGGTTAAAATCTCCTTTAAGTCAAATGGTTAAAGGAGGAATGCCGTTTGGGTTTTCTACTTGGCCTCCCTCAAGGGATGGGTTACCGAGTAAGAAATAAATAATTCGCAGTTGGGGCAGAGCGCAGGCTCCCCATCAGATGATGGGAGAACCTTGACGCCACCCTTGGTAGCTATGTAGGCATGTACTTGTTTGTTCGTTTCCCCATCAGAACGCCAGAGTTCACTGAGCATCCAAAGGAGCGTGCTTGATTGCTATATTGCTTTGTCCGGTGTTTTGCCATGTAGTTGATACGGTCTAAAAGAGCTTGGTAGTCATTTGTTTTCGTCAGGGCATTCTTATTGATGTGATAGCAAGGGTTCCTGGGGAAATAGACAAGAGAACGGTCCTTTTCTTTATCGACACTAAGTGCGCTACACCATGCCTGGATAATTATGTCCGAAAGATTATCTCTCGCCGAATAGCTGCCCAGTGTCCAGTAAGCATCCTTATTGAACATTAGGAGAACGTGGTAGTGGACTTTGTTTCCTGTTTGGTTACTTTCCTTCACCCATATGTAATGGACTTCAGAGTCATGTGCCTTGGGATTGGTTTTTTACTTCTTTTCCTATCTGCTTTTACTTTCGCTTTAACGGCATCTGTAAAACGTGATATGACATTTTTGTCATTACGAGATACTTCATTAGGCAAGTGCAGGTCAATACGTGCAGCTAAGGTTCTGGGGTGTTTAGCCAAAGCGAGACTTATGACTTGCTCAAACCTATTTAGGTAGTGATTGTTATGTGATGTTGTGCTTGCTTTCATAATGTATGCCCTCAGGGTTTAATTGTCTTCATCTCATCCCATACCCTGTATTTAATTATTAAAATCATCTTTCATATCTTCAATTTTATTTGTATATAATTAATCCATTGTGTTCTTTGTATATATATATTAAACAATCCGAGATTTTATTTTAGTTTGCAATAAGCAAATTTCATGGCGATTTTCAGACTGGGCGAGGTGTCAGCCTACGATTCTATTGATTACTTTTTGGATAATTTACTCTGGAGTTATGCTTTTTTAAAACGCTATATTTACATGCTTGTTTGCAGGGAAGGGCTGTTGCGCAGGGCAACCTGTTCTGGTTGGCACATTTGCTATCTCTTCCCTCGAGTGGCATGGGAGAGACTGAACCAGTACCGGCAACGCCACCGCTGTTTTGTAGGGAGGGTGTTCATGGATCAATCAATGGGATGCGCAGTATTTTTTTACATACCCCTATGTATTGGCGTACCCAATGCGCTTTACTTGCTCCCAAAGAGATCCTTTGAAAATCTTGATCTTTTGTTTCTATTTAAAATAATCTCATGATATATATGATTTTGTTGTAAAGTAAGTTACTTTTTAAAGTCAAGGCTGTGGGGGAAAGCAAGAGATGGCAAGCAAGTACAAGATAACGACCTATCTTTCCGATAAGGCGCTCTATGAACGGGTCATTAACTCAGCCAAGAAAGCAGGGATGACGCAGTCAAAATACGTCGAGTCGCTTCTCATGCAAGAAAGGCCGCATGCTAACGATGTGCGGAAAGTCAGGCCTGAGTTAGAGATTTATGATCACTACTATCCCAGACAGGATATTTTCCCTTCTCATGGGGCACTCGTTCTTGAAGAGGCATTGGCTTCTACGCCTAGTGAGAGGAAGTTGTTTTATTCTGAACAGATAACCCAAGCGGCCAATACAGGGATTCTTGCTGATTTTTATAAGGAGGTGTATGGGGAAAATGTTCATAAGGTGGATGATGACAGTGCGATTTTTGTGTTTCTCAGACTACAGTTTTCCGGGAGTCTAAAGAAGAACTCAAATGTTTCAAGTGTGGAGCTTAAATATCGCGTTATGTATCAGCCTATGATAATTACTTCTACAGAGTGGAATAAATATAGTGGGCATTATGATTTCTTCAATATTAGATATTTGAGGCAGTCAGATCTTATTAATAAAGGGTGGCGCAGGAATTTCTCAAGTAAGTACTCCGGAGTTGTACCTGTTTTTGAGAGGAGAAGGGAACACAGGGATAATAGTGGTTTCTTTATTCCGGTTTTTAAGGAGCCTAAGTTTTTTTCAGATAGAGTGAGCGAGGTAAAAAACACTTTCATTGGAGATAATGGTTTTTTCTCTGGAGTTAAAAACATTAACAACAAAGAAAGATTTAATTTAAAAGGGCGGGGGCTGTTAAATATCTAGATTTTTCTTGTTTTTTATTTGGATAATTTCTTAGTTAAATATCATTGAAGTGGTATTTAACTTAATTATCTTAGGTAACGCAATGAATAAAAAACAGAAAAGTTATGAGCCTCTGTCTTCTTTGTTACAGACTCTTCCCCGAGAAATATCTCAAAGAGTGTTTCATCGACTCGATGAAGTGATCGCCTATGAACCGACAATCGGACTGATGGGCAAAACTGGCGTAGGGAAATCCAGCCTGTGCAATACGCTTTTTACGTCTCCTCCTGCCAACGTGGATGCGGTGAAGGGGTGTACCCGTTTTGCTCAACAGTACAAAACCTCTGGTGGTCTGAATGCTCTCAACATTATTGATTTCCCAGGGATCGGTGAAACACCCACGCTTGATAAGATGTATGCCCATTTGTACCAACACTGGCTGAATAAACTGGACCTGATTGTCTGGGTACTCAAAGCCGACGACCGCGCCTGGAATGATGATATCCGGTGTTACAGACAGTTGGTTTCTCAGGGGGCAGATCCCGCCCGGTGTCTGTTCGTCCTCAACCAGGCCGATAAAATTGAGCCTTGCCGGGAATGGGATATTGCAACTCGCCAACCTTCTCTGCGGCAACAGCAGAACCTTCAGGAGAAAGTGACCCAGGTGAATACCGTATTTTCTCCCGTACATCCTGTCTTGGCGGTTTCCGCCTCTGAAGGTTTCAATATTCCTGGGTGGGTCGAAATCCTCATCACCGTTTTACCCGACAAAGCCAGCAGTGCGGTTGCCCGTCAGCTTGAGCCTGAGTATCGGACAGAGAAGGTGACCACCACGGCGCAGGAGGGCTTTGGCCGCGTTGTAGGTGACATCTTTGACGCAAGCGTGGAATCCCTACTGGAGTCACATACATTAAGAACGTGGTTAAAACAGGTGCGCTCTCGATTGCTCTCTTTGGCCAAATTGCTCTGGCATCGCTTCTTTTAACGTATGCCGAGAAACCTGCCTTGTGTTCGATCTGTTTCGCCGATCGAATATAGATTTATTATAGCTTCTGACTATTAAATGGCAATTAACGATCGTTTATATCGATAGATTTCAACGATCGGTTTCGGTTTATTGATCTTCACTAACGATTATCCCTCCTCTTTACATCCCGATACGATCCCCTCGCTGGGGAGGTCGTTTAATCCCACTGTTTTCTAATTAATTATTAATAAAGGAATATTTCTCTATGTTGAAACCTTATCCGTTTCTTAAGCAAGACACCTATGCCTGGTGTTTATCCATTGGCCTTCCGGTTATCTGGATACCCTTCGCCATTTTCTTTCCTAAAGAGATTGCTCTTGGCTTGTATATGGTGCTCTCGCTTATTTGGGTGCTGCTCGACCGACTTAACCTGATGAAGCAGGAGATCACGCCCCCTTCAATGGGATGGTTCTTGCTTCCGATGGTTTATCTCCGTCAACGTGACGAGCGTCAGGGGAAGCCCTGGCGCTTGTTACAGGTATGGCTGATTTGTACCGTATTGTCAGCCGTGGCCGGTAATCATTTTAAAACGCAATCAGGTACCGAACGGCTGGCGCAAAGTGCTTGCCCGGTGGTCACTAAAATCCTGCAGCGTCAGGGCATAGAGGAGCACTGTATCCGTATCACAGATATTAAAGAGGAGGTGGCAGGGCGTTTTTATCAGGCTCAGGCTTTGTTGAATACCGGCTCAAAAGAGCCGCTGACGATAGAAGTGCGTTCAGGCGGTAATATTTACGTCACGCTAACGGATTCGGAATAAGTGATTTTTATCAAGGAGATGATGAACATGAAAAAAATGATAATGATGTTTACCCTGCTGGTCAGCGCTCTGTTGAGCCAGGCCGCATGCGCAGCGGCTTATGATCTCAAGCCGATAGAATACCGGAATGTGGTGGCTGACAGCGTACAGGTTGAGCATGACCGTATTATGGATGGCGTTGATGAATTTATCATCACGGGGAAGAAGGGAAAGGTTACTGAGAAATTCAGGCTCACCTGCAACGCCGATGAAGCACGTCTGGGCATCATGTATTACCTGAAAGATATCTATGGCGATAAGGCCGAGGGGGCAACGGGAATGACTCTGCAGTATTACCCGGCCGGGGCCCATCAAATGAACATCAGTATCGATCATCCCGATACGTTGATGGACAGCCTTCTGACGGCTAATTTGGCACAGGCGGTTTCTGCCATGCAGAAGCGTAAGGAAGGGACCTTTGTTTTTCACTTCTACCACAACGACAGCAGCTTCGATCATGTCCCTCTGGCGTACAGCTTCCAATACCCGGCGAAATTGTTGACACCCGCTCTGGGCAAGGCATTGGTTAATGCCAAGACCACATCATGCGACATCAAATCAGGCAATAGTCAACTATCTCCACTCAAGCGTCTTGTTGATCATCTCTAGCTGATTGATTACCGCTATCAGTTTGCTACTGACTTAGAGCCCTGTCGCCGATCGCGACGGGGTTTTTGGTTTTTAGGCGCTGAGATGACCTATTTCAAGCCGTCTCCTGCGCTACCGCTCAATGAACCCTGAATGCAGTGACATCATGCTTATGAACGACTGAAAACAACGGGAATAACCTCATGAACTTAACCTTATCCCCGGCAGTCACTGAACTGCCATTAAGTACACAACGTACTATCAAACGCGCCCTGTTCTTGCTGGAGGCCCATTTGCGTGAGCCGGGAGCCTCATTCACTTCACCTGGTACCGTCAGCGATTGGCTTCGATTGCGCATGGCTAAGCTGGAGCGTGAAGTGTTTATGGTGCTCTGGCTGGACAATCAACACCGGCTGTTGGCCCACGAAACGTTGTTCACCGGCAGTATCAATAGTACCGAGGTCCACCCCCGCGAAATCGTGAAGGCGGCACTGAAGCACAATGCTGCTGCGGTGCTTCTGGCGCATTGCCATCCTTCCGGCCACGCTGAGCCCAGTGTTGCCGATCGTCAAATCACCGGCAGGATTAAAGATGCGCTGGCACTGGTTGAGGTCAGAGTACTGGATCATTGTATTGTCGGCGGCATGTCGGTGTATTCGTTTGCTGAACACGGCTTGTTATAGGGCGATACGATGCCACCAATCATTGCCCCGGCCTGGGGACTCAAACGCAACGTCACTCCGCAGTTGGGTGCCCGCCTGGTACAGGAAGGTGACCGGCTGCATTTTCTGATCGACCGTGCCGATATCAGCGGGACCTTCAGCGACGCGCAGCTACGAGATGTAGATAACACTTTCCCGCAGTTCATCAACCACCTGGAACTGATGCTGCTTTCTGGTGAACTCAATCCCCGCTATCAGCACTGCGTCACGCTTTACCGCAATGGACTAACCTGTGAAGCCGATAGCCTGGGATCACACGGCTATGTGTATCTCTCCATTTATCCTACGCCTTCATCAACGGCATAAATCTTCGTTTTTTATCTCTATCACTTTCCCTTTTTTCATCTGACTAACAACGAGATAACCCACATGCAAATCTTACCTGTCACTCCGAAACAGGCGGCTTACGCTTGCCCATCACCCGTTATTGTCTGGCAATCCATGCTCACGTATCTGCTGGAACAGCATTACGGATTGGCGCTTAACGATACCGAGTTCAGTGATGACGCGGTGATCCACGAACATATTGATGCCGGTATCTCTCTGGCTGATGCGTTGAATTTCACGGTGGAAAAGTTCGACCTGGTTCGCATCGATCGCCGGGGGTTCTCCTGCCAGGAACAATCTCCCTTCATCACGGCTATCGATATTCTCCGTGCCCGTCGAGCCACCGGCCTGATGACCCGTCTGGGTTACCAGACCATCACCTCAGTTATCCGGGGCGAAAAGCAGACATGAGCCTGTCCGGATTACCGCTGGCATGCTGATTACCTGTCCACCCAGATTGGCAGATTTTGTTTTTTTGAGGGCAAGTTCGCATTCGATAGGCAATAAAGCTATTAGCCATCTAGGTTTTGCGAAACGCTTTCCACACTATCTTTCCTGAGCTTTATCCCCTTTTTATCTGTTGCATAATACGCCTAACTGATTTGGTAGGCGTGTTTACTTTTATGTAAGGATTACGATGATGCAAACTGAAACCGAAGTAATAGTTGAACATAGCGAGGTGATTTGCTCGACCAGCGTAGCGCGAATCGTTGCTGGCCGTGATAGCGCTCTGAAACAGATAGAACAGCTGATCTATCAGCTTAGTGAAATTTCTTCACTCACTTCTTCAATTGGTGGGGGGACTGCTGGCGAGTGGGCGATGAGTCAAGGAAGTCGCTATGACTGCTGGTTAATGGAAATGCCAGACAAAGCTATAAAGTTGATCACCCAAAATATCGATCGCAGTATTTGGCGTGATCTGATGATGAAATCTGGCATGCTGGCTCTCATGGATGCTGAAGCTCGCGAGCAGTGGTATAAAAATTTGGACGGGGGCGACCTACCAGCTATCAATGAAGACAATATCCTCAGCACTTTTGAACAGCTACATCTGAATAAACAGGATGTATTTGAGCGCGGTGTTATCAATGTTTTCAGGGGACTATCATGGGAATATAAAACAAACAGTCCCTGTATGTTCGGCAAAAAAATCATTGTTAACAATCTGGTCACGCATAACCGTTGGGGATTCAGCTTAAGTTGGGGCTGGCGGCGGGACCAGTTAGTTGATTTGGAGCGAATGTTGTATCTGTTGGATGGTAAGCCCGTTCCTGACAATCGTGGGGATATCTCTGTGCGGTTAATGGAGTATATCCGGGATAACCCTCGTCAACAGAGCTACGAGGATGATCTGTTTGGTATCCGCTATTTTCAAAAAGGTACCGCGCATGTAATTTTCAAACGCTTGGATCTGGTGGAGAAAATGAATGATATCGTGGCGAAGCACTATCCAGGGATGTTAGCTCGAGAAGAGCGTGCTCTCTATTCATTTTGAAGCGATAAGTGAGCCTGTTTACCGCATCAAAAATGGAGTAAAATCCGCAAGATCCACGAGTCATTCGTTGCCTGCTTTTTATACAAAAAGGAGCAAGCAAAAGCATTTGGGGGTGCTTATGGGGGTTACTTAATTATCCATACTAAATAATCCTTTTAGTATCATGATATTGACGTTCTTATGCGACTCCTGTGATCGCCAATCAATATCTCCCAACCTCCTCTGTGATTGTCGGCTCCGGTAGAGTGAGTTTGCTTCTTTCGCTTTGTGTTAGTGCAGCTTGCGTGGGTAGAAGAAACGTTCATGAAGAAGGACTATGAGGCAGTAAGCCGTTGACGTAAAAACCGCTTACGCGGCCTTTTTATTTCTGAGAAACAGGGCAAGCAGATACAGGGCGCCCAGCGGCAGGGCCATGACATAACAGAATGCATAATACAGGATCAGCACGCCATTTTTGCCTATGGTATCGGCGAACAGTCCGCGGTGCCAAAATTCTTCACTCGTGAACTGCAGGGCGGCCGTTTCAGTGCCTTTTTTAGCACAGGGATACAGTAAAAAGCTCAGGATGGAGAGGATCAACGAAAGTGCGATATTCACCATGTCCTGGAAAGAATAGATGTAATAAAGCGCGATAAAAAAGTAAGTCACGCCCCACACCTGACTTTTCCAATAATACGCTTTGGTCATTTGCGCCTCCCTGGGCATGAGTTCCTTTCTGTTTTCGTGCTTGGCGAAATGGAATATCGATGCCATTGCCCGCGTTGCGCGGTTTACCCAAGACGTCTGAGTATGCGCAGGGCTTCGGCAAAATGCCATATTACCGGCTTATCTGGCAGGCGTATTTGGGTTCTGCAGCGAGCGTCCCTCTCCCCAACACATAGCCCCCTCACTCCCGCTGCAAAAAGAACTGCTTGATGGTCTGCCGCAGCCAGCGGTGCGCCGGATCGCGATCCAGGTGCGGGTGCCAGGCCTGGACGATAAACACCGATTCCAGCTCAAGCGGCAGCTCGATCTCCGCCAACGGCAGGTGGATATTGCTCACCCCCTGCAGCACGTGGCGCGGCAGCGGCAGGATAAAGTCCGACTTCATGGTCAGCATCATCGCCGAATGAAAGCCCGGCAGGGTCAGGGCGACGTTGCGCTGCAGGCCGAGATCGCGCAGCGCGTCGTCGATCGGCCCCTGCGTTCGCCCGCGGCGAGAAACGCTGATATGCGGGTAATGGGTCAGGGTTTCGGGCGTTACCCGGCCGATGATCGGGTGCCCAGGGCGCACCAGCGCCTGAAAGGTGCTGGTGAACAGGCTCTGCGTTTTGATTTCCGGATGCCAGTCGCGCGAGGAGCCGATCACCAGATCCACCTTGCCGCTGCGCAGCGCATCATCCTCGCCGTCGCTTTCTGCGGTAAACTTCAGGCCGCTTAACGGCGCCATGTCCCGCAGCGTTTCCAGCAGGCCGCCCGCCAGCGCGCCGATAAAAATGTCGTTGGCGCGAATGGTGAAGGTTCGGGTCAGCTTGCCGGGTTCGAATGCATCATTCGGTGCGATCAGCGCGGCAGCCTGTTCGATGATGTCGCCGAGCTGGCGTTTCAACTCCAGCGCACGCGGCGTCGGCACCAGATGCTTACCGGCTCTGACCATGATCGGGTCGTCGAACTGCCGGCGGATGCGCCCAAGAATGCGGCTCATTGCCGGCGCGCTCAGATTCATCTTCTCGGCGGCGCCGCTCACGCTCCCTTCTTCCAGCAGCAGATTCAGCGCATAGATCAGGTTGAAATCAATTTTTTGCGGCATGGCCTCTCCGGTGGTGGTGCACTCAATGGATTGCGTTTTGTGCAACTAGTTAATTACATCATTTCATTTTAAACAATCGAAATAAGCCCGGATACTGCCCACGACAACAAAGATTGAGGCTGAAACAGCAGGAGTGGGGAATGGTTGAGGTGTCTGTTACGCCGCATCACAAGAATAGATGGCTCGCCAGCGCCGGCGAAATCAACGGCCGTACCTGGCTGGGGTTGTTCGGCGTGTTTTTGGCGGTGATGGCCAGCGGCGTGGGGGAAAACGCCAGCAAGTTCGCGCTGGCGGATATACAGGGCGGCATGCTGCTGAGTTTCGATGCCGGCAGCTGGCTGACCACGTGCTACGTCACCGGTTTTGTGATCGGTTCCGGGTTCACGCCCTGTTTTTGGCCGACCTTTTCGCTGCGCCGGGTGGCGCTGACGATGTGCGGCATTTACCTGGCCAGCGGGCTGCTGACGCCCTGGCTGAGAGAACAATATGGCGTGCTGCTGGCGGTGCGCAGCCTGCAGGGCTTCGCCGGCGGCGCGTTGCCGCCGATGCTGATGACGGTGGTGCTGCGTTTTATGCCGCCGCTGATCAAGGTGCTGGGGCTGGGCGCCTACGGCTGGGTCTCGGCCTGGAGCGCTACGCTGGGCGCCACCGCCGCCGCCTTTGCCTTTCACTGGGGCTGGAGCGGATATTTCTACTGGAACCTGCCGCTGATGGCGATCGCGGCCGTGTGCATCGGTTACGGCCTGCCGCAGGATCCGTTGCGGCTGGAGCGCCTGCGGCAGTTCAACTGGCGCGGCCTGCTGCTCGGCGGCATGGCGCTCGGCATGCTGACGATGGGCATCTCACAGGGGGAGCGCCTCGACTGGCTGAACTCGCCGCTGATCTACGTTTTATTGTTGGGCGGCATTGGGCTATTGGCATTATTTCTGATTAACGAATGGTATCACCCGCTGCCTTTTTTCAATTTGCAGCTATTAAGCAAAAGGAACTTGTCCTTCTCCTTAATTACGCTGGGTGGCGTGCTGTTAATTATGGTGTCGCTGGTCAATATCACGTCGGGATATTTATCCGCGATTCAGGGTTACCGTCAGGAACAAACCTCCGACTTAATGCTGTGGGTGGCGTTGCCGCAATTAATTACGCTGCCGATCGTCGCCATAATTTGCAATACGCCGCGGGTGGATTGCCGCTGGGTGCTGGCGATCAGCCTGCTGTTGATGGCCACCGCCTGCGTACTGGCCGCCCAGCTGACGCCGGAATGGAACGGCGACACGTTTCGCGTTATCGCGCTGTTGCAGGCGGTCGCGCAACCGATGGCGATCATCCCCCTGCTGATGCAGGCGACCGGTGGGCTGTTGCCGACCGACGGGCCGTTTGCGGCGGCCTGGTTTAACGCGGTGAAGGGCTTCGCCGCCACCGCGGCCGGCGGCGCCATCGCGCTGCTCAGCCGACAGCGCGGGGACTATCACGCCGGCACGATCGCCGACGGTTTTGGCTCGGCCTACAGCAGCGCATCGGGGTCGGCGGAGCAGCTGGCGCAGCTTGCCGCCCGGCAGGGCCACGTGCTGGCCAGCGCCGATCTTTATCTGTTGGTTGCCGGCCTGGCGTTATTACTGACCGCGCTGATTTTAGTTATGCCGACCCGTATTTATCCGCCGCGTTCGGTCGCCGCCTGACATTTTATCATCAGAAATAAATATTAAGTGGAGTCACTTTTATGGCTAACAAAAAAGTCGCCGTCGCCGTATTGGCGGTTACCGTCATTACGCTGGGGTTATTAATGAATAAGTTTTTTATTAAAGAGACACAGCAGAATACCAACGACGCCTATATTCGCGCCGATATCTCGCGTATTTCTCCGCAGATTGCCGGTGAAATTGCGCAGGTGTTGGTCAGGGACAACCAGTGGGTTAAACAGGGGGAGTTGCTGGCGGTGATCGATCCGCGTGAATTCAACGTTGCCCTTGCGCAGGCGACGGCGCAGGAGCAATCCGCCCGCGCCCGGCAGGACGACGCCAGGGCCAACCTCACCCGGCAGAGCGCGCTGATCGCCGCCGCGCAGGCGGAGCGGCAGGCGGCGCAGGCGGAGCTGGCGTTTGCGCGTCAGGAGCAGAACCGCTACCAGAGAATGGCCAGCAGCGGCGCGGGGTCGCAGCAGGCGGCGCAGCAGGCGACAACGCGGGTGCACACGCTTTCCGCCAATGTGGCGCAGGCGGAGGCGACGCTCAAAGCGGCGCGAAACATGGAGCTGGTGCTGCAGGCCAAGCTGGCGGACAGCGATGCCGAGCTGATGCTGGCGCAGGCCAAGAAAGCGATGGCCGAACTGAACCTGTCTTACACCCGCATCACCGCGCCGATCGGCGGCGTGATCGGCAAGAAAAGTCTGCGGGTCGGGGAGTTCGTCAAACCGGGCGATGCGCTGCTGGCCATCGTGCCGCAGGACAAGCTGTACATCATCGCCAACTACCAGGAAACCCAGTTGGAAAACATTGCGCACGGGCAGTCGGTAGACATCCATATCGATACCTTTCCCGGCCAAACGCTGAAAGGGCAGGTGGACAGCATCGCGCCGGCTTCCGGCGTCAGCTTCGCGGCCGTGGCGCCGGAGAACGCCACCGGCAACTTCACCAAGATCGTGCAGCGCATCCCGGTGAAAATTGTATTTGATATCAACAAAGAGCATGCCGCCTTGTTGAGCGCCCTGCGCGTCGGCATGTCTGCGGACGTCAGCATCAATACGCTGGACGGAGGCCTGCAATGAACAGAGCCGTGATCCCGCTGCTGTTGATGGCGCTGAGCGGCTGCCGGGCGGTAGGGCCGGACTACGCTCGGCCGCAGAGCGCGCTGCCCGAGAGCTGGGGTGAGCAGGCCGGCGGCGGGGCATTGCCGGTGGCCTGGTGGTCGATATTCAACGATGTACCGCTGTCGCAGCTGGTGCAGCGCGTGGCGGCCGGTAACCTGGATCTGCAGCTCGCCACGGCGCGCCTGCAACAGAGCCGCGCCCTGCTGGGGGTGACGGAGGCGGCGCTGATGCCGGATCTGAGCCTGGATGGCGCCTATCAGCGCCAGCGAGCTACCTCGGTGGGCAGCATGGATCCGTCCGGCAACGGCGGAGAGGCGGATTACAACCTCTGGCGCGGCGGCTTCAGCGCCGCCTGGGAGCTGGACATGTGGGGCAAGCTGCGCCGCGCGTCGGAAAGCGCGCGCGCCGGCTTTGCCGCTTCGCAGGAGAATCGACGCGCGCTGTTGACGTCGGTGACGGCGGAGGTGGCGAGCAACTATCTGCGCCTGCGCGCCACGCAGCAGCAGCTGGCGGTGGCGCAGGAAAACCGCGCCACGGCGCTGCGCACGCTGCAGTTGACGCAAAGCCGCTATCAAAGCGGCGCGGGCAACGAACTGGATATCGATCAGGCGCAGGTGCAATTGGCGCAGGTGGATGCTCTGCTGCCGACGTTGGCCGACCGGCAAGAACGGCTGATTAACGCCATCGGCCTGTTGCTGGGCGAGCGGCCGGGCGCGCTGAACGCGATGCTGTCGCCGCCGGGGCCGCTGCCGACGCTGGCGCGCGCGGTGCCGATGGGGGTGCCGTCGGATCTGGCGCTGCGCAGGCCGGATATTCGCGAAGCGGCGGAGCGTTTGCATCAGGCGACCGCCGAGATCGGCGTCGCCACCGCCGACTACTACCCGCGCATCACGCTGACCGGCAACGCGGGCTACCAGGCATTGGCCTTGTCGGATATGGGCAGCTGGTCCACGCATACCTTCGCCATCGGCCCCGTTTTGTATCTGCCGTTGTTCGACGGGGGAAAAATCACCCAGCGGGTACGCCTGAGCGAATATCGCCAGCAGGAAATGGCCATCGCCTACCAGCAAACGGTGCTGCGCGCCTGGCATGAGATCGACGACGCGCTTTCCGGCTATCGCGCCCAACAGCGCCGCCAGACGCACCTGGCCGAAGCGCTGGCCGCCAACCGACACGCGTTTGCGCTGGCGCGCGACAGCTATCTGAACGGCGCCAGCGATTTTATCCACGTCCTGAGCACGCAGCGCGCGCTGCTGGATCTGCAGTCCGCGCAAATTGTTTCAGAGGAGGAGACGGCGATCGCCGTGGTGAATATCTATCGAGCGCTGGGCGGCGGCTGGGAACTCACCTACCCGTCTGCGGCGCCACAGGAGAAGGCTGATGCACAACACGCTGAATAAGATTGTTGACGAGATGCTGGAAAGGGACACCCGCCGCAAACGGGAGGCACGGGTGAGCGCCGTGCGGCAAGTCACCGCTCGGATCAGGCGCATCACGTTGAGCGGCGACGATGTGGATAAGTTTATCGCCGATCCGCGCGCGCAGGAGCCGGCCAGCTGGGTCAAGGTGTTCTTCCCGTGGCGCGACACGCTGGCCGGGCGGGCCTACACCCTGAGCGGCATCGACAAACTCGCCCGCACCTTCGATATCGACATGGTGCTGCACGGCGAAGGCCCGGCGTCGAACTGGGCGCGCGACGCGATGCCGGGCGACAAGCTGGGGTTCGCCGGCCCTTGCTCCGGCGGCTTTCGGCTGTTGCCGCAAACTCGCTGGCTGCTGTTGCTGGGTGATGAGACCGCGCTGCCCGCCATGCGCACCATTATCGCCTCGCTCTCCGCACCGTTGCCGGTGCTGTGGTTCGCCGAGGTGGGCGATGCGCAGGAGATCCAGGACGTCGATTGCTCCTTTTTGCAGGTGAACAGCTGGCAAATCCGCACCCGACATTTCGACAGCGTGATGAACAGCCCGCTGGTGCAGGCCGTCAGCCATTGCGAGCTGCCGGCCGGCGAAGGGCAGGTGTGGTTGGCCTGCGAGCACCAGGTCGCCGCCTATCTGAAGGCGCGTTTTATCAACGAAATGGGCATTTCCCGCGCCGCCTTGTTTGCCAAAGGTTATTGGAAAAAGGGCGAAGCCAATTTCAAGGGCGCGATTTAACTCGGGCGAGTGAGGATGGTTATGATTGAGAGAGTGTTATTGGCGGTGGACTGCTTTGAACACAGCGGCAACGCCCTGGAATTTATGGCGCGCCTGCAAGGCAGCATCGGCGGCGTGATTGTGCTGACGGTGGTGGACAATGCCTTCACGCTCAGCCGCAGCGGCCTGCGTTTCGACAGCGATGAGCGCGAGGAGTATCCCGCCGCCCAACGGGAAGAAGCGCTGGCGGAAAAGCAGGTCGGGCAGGTGACGCGGGCGCTGAAACACAGGGCTTCAATGCCCAGGGCTTGCTGGCCGCGGGCTCGCCCATTGAGGTGATCCCGGAACAGATGGCGCTGTTCAACTGCGATCTGTTGATCATCTCGCACCGCCACCTGTCTTCGTTGGGGCGCTGGCTGAACGCTTCCGTCACGCGTGGCCTGCTGGATGAGATCGGTCAACCGGTATTGGTGATCCCGCGCTAAGCTATGGGTAAGGGCAGCCGCATGCGGCTGCGCGCGTTCGGCGACGAAGGCCGCACATACCGGAGGTCAACATGCGAAGTCTGGAAGATCACCTTGCCGCTTATGCCGCCTATCACCGCGATACGCGCAATATCGCCACGCATTTTATCGGTATCCCCCTGATCGTCATCAGCCTGCTGGCGCTGCTCTCCCGGCCGGCGTGGGGCGCGGGAGGGCTGCCGTTTTCGCCGGCCTGCGCGGCGGTTATCGTCTCGGCGCTCTATTACCTGCGGCTGAACCTGCGCCTTGGCATCATGATGCTGGCGTTGCTGCTGCTGTGCCTCGGGTTCGGTGCCTGGGTGGCGTCGCTGTCGACGGCGGCGTGGTTGAGCGTCGGCATCGGCGGCTTCGTCATCGGCTGGCTGTTTCAGTTTGCCGGGCACTTTTGGGAGGGGCGAAAACCGGCGTTTATGGACGACGTGACGGGCCTTATCATCGGCCCGCTGTTCGTGCTGGCGGAAGCCTGCTTCCTGGCCGGCGGGCTGCGCGAACTGCAGCGGAACATCGAACTGCGCGCGGGCAAAGTGCGCAGCGGGAGGGGATGAGGTGGCGTTGATGAAGCGTTGGCGCCGGAGCATCGCGCTGGCGGTCAATGCTGATTTACGGCCCGCGTTGGCGCGTTATCGGGAGCAACTGCTGCAGGCAAGGACGGTATCGGATGAGAGGCGCTTAAAGCGCGAAGCGGCCAGAAAGCTGATCCGCGCCACCAATATGTTGCGCGCCGAGGGGAGCCCGTTCTGGCCGATAACGCTAACCGACTATGCCGATCAGCTGTTGGCGCTTTATGCAGAGCAGCGCGATGAAATGGACTATTGGTTAGCGCACGCGGCAGGGGAGGCGAATGACGCGGATTTTAGCGACAGAATGATGCAATTTCTTGACTGGATCGAAGCACAGAAAAAAATAACGCCGGCTTGAGCCGGCGTTGTCGGCGATCGTTACCCGATCGCCGGGTAATCGGTGTAGCCTTCACGGCTGCCGCCGAAAAATTTCTCTTTAATGGGCGCATTCAGCGCCAGCCCGTGTTGCAGGCGGTGGGGCAGATCCGGGTTGGCGATGAACGGGCGGCCGAAGCCGATCAGATCCGCCCAGCCTTTGGCCAGCGCTTCTTCAGCGCGTTCACGCGTGTATTTGCCCGAGTAAATCAGCGTGCCGCGGAAAATCAGGCGCAGTGATTCTTTGAACGCCGCCGGCATCACCGGGGCGTCATCCCAGTCCGCTTCGGCGATGTGAATGTAAGCGGCGCCGATATCGTTCAGCACGCTGGCCGCCGCCAGATAGGTGGCTTCCGGGGTGTCGTCCTGCGAGCCCATCAGGGTGGTCAGCGGCGCCAGGCGCACGCCCAGTTTCTCTTTGCCGATGGCGTCCGCTACCGCCTGCGCCACTTCCCGCAGGAAACGCAGGCGATTTTGCAGTGAACCGCCGTATTCGTCGTCGCGCTGGTTTTCCCGCGAGTCGATAAACTGATTGATCAGATAGCCATTCGCGCCGTGCAGCTCTACGCCATCGAAACCGGCGGCGATGGCGTTGCGGGCCGCCTGAGCGTAGTCATTGACGATCGCCGGAATTTCTTCCCGCGTTAAGGCGCGCGGTGCGGAGTGTTGCACCATTTCACCCACGCCATGTTCCGGCCCGCGGCCTTCGACATCCACAAATACCTTGACCCCATCGGCCTGGATAGCGGAGGAGGAGACCGGCGCGGCGTGGCCAGGCTGTAGAATGGTATGCGACACGCGGCCGACGTGCCAAAGCTGCGCGAAGATCTTGCCGCCGGCCTGATGTACGGCGTCGGTGACTTTTTTCCAACCGGCGATGTGTTCCGGGGTGTAAATGCCGGGCGTCCAGGCATAACCCTGGCCTTGCTGGCTAATCTGCGTGCCTTCGCTGACGATCAGCCCGGCGCTGGCGCGCTGGGCATAATATTCAGCCATCATGTCGGTGGCGACGTCGCCGGCGCCGGCCCGAGAGCGGGTCATGGGCGGCATGACGATGCGATTGTTCAGCGATAAACCGTTTAAAGAATACGAGTCAAAAAGCATGGCGCTTCCCTCTGTGTGAATGGGGCCGTAGGGCATTGATGTTTTACTGAGGCCATTATATTTCGTCGTTTAATTCTAAAAACGCGCACAATAACAAAACACTTTTGCTCTGTGTTCAATAGTTGCGGTGGCCGCCGGCTTGCCGCAGGTGGCGGGAATGAACCCGATGTGCGCTCGGGCGACGGCGGCTATTGCCTGTCGGCGCGTGGTTGGGATAGAGTCGGCTGCTGTTTTTCCCCACGATTTTTAACAAAATCGCAAAAGTCTTTTAGCCTCCCGCCTGCTTATCTTTGGTGTGATCAATGTCATACTTTTGGCATCTTAACTTTCCCGCGCTTCGGCAGCGGTTAACCGGAGTTGTTGAATGAAAATTAACTTTCCCTTATTAGCCCTGGCGGTGGGGGCGTTCGGCATCGGCACGACCGAGTTTTCCCCGATGGGGTTGCTGCCGACCATCGCCAAAGGGGTGGACGTCTCCATCCCGATGGCCGGCATGTTGATCAGCGCCTACGCCGTCGGCGTGATGGTCGGCGCACCGCTGATGACGTTGCTGCTTTCTCACCGGGCACGCAGAAGCGCGCTGATCTTCCTGATGGCGATCTTTACTCTGGGTAACGTGCTGTCGGCCGTTGCGCCTGACTACACCACCCTGATGCTGTCGCGCATCATCACCAGCCTGAACCACGGCGCGTTCTTTGGCCTCGGATCGGTGGTGGCCGCCAGCGTGGTGCCGAAGGAGAAACAGGCCAGCGCAGTGGCGACCATGTTTATGGGCCTGACCATCGCCAATATCGGCGGGGTGCCCGCCGCGACCTGGCTGGGTGAAACCATCGGCTGGCGCATGTCGTTCCTGGCGACGGCCGGGCTGGGCGTGATCGCCATGCTGGGGCTGTGGTTCTCGTTGCCGCAAGGCAGCGCCGGCGCGCGTCCGGATGTAAAACGCGAGTTGTCGGTATTGGTGCGCCCTCAGGTGCTGTCCGCCTTGCTGACGACCGTGCTGGGCGCGGGCGCGATGTTCACGCTCTATACCTATATCTCGCCGGTGTTGCAGCACATCACCGATGCGACACCGCTGTTCGTGACGTCTATGCTGGTGTTGATCGGCGTCGGTTTCTCCATCGGCAACTACCTCGGCGGCAAGTTCGCCGACCGCTCCGAAAGCGCGACGCTGAAAGGCTTCCTGTTGCTGCTGGTGGTCATTATGCTGGTGATCCCGTTCCTGGCGCGCAGTGAAATCGGCGCCGCAGTCAGCATGGTGATTTGGGGCGCGGCGACCTTTGCCGTGGTGCCGCCGCTGCAGATGCGCGTGATGCGTGTCGCCAGTGAAGCGCCGGGGCTGTCGTCTTCGGTCAATATCGGTGCCTTTAACCTGGGCAATGCGCTGGGCGCCGCCGCCGGTGGCGCGGTAGTCTCCGCCGGGCTGGGATACAGCTTCGTGCCGGTGATGGGGGCGATTATTGCCGGATTGGCGCTGCTGCTGGTGCTGTTCACCCACCGTCAGGCCGAAAAAGTGGCCTACGCCAACGGTTAAAACGACAGCGTGCGGCGGGGTTCCCCGCCGCGCTCACTCAAAGCCGAGCAGGCTGAACGCATCGTCCTGCGGGGCGTAGCCGAGCAGGCGACGGGTCTCTTCCAGCGATAAACGCGTGTAGCGGTTATTGGAAACCCCGTGCACCACCGCATATTGCACCCCGTCGACACGAATGCAGCGCTCCAGCAGATCGGCGGCGTCGCGATGGCTGAGAAACGCGCTCATGTCGCGGGCGCTGAGCCGATCGCCCGGGCTGAGGGTGGTGAAGTTGGCGATGCGCACCGACAGGGCGGAAAGCCCTTCCTGATGGGCGAAGTAGGCGGCGATGCCTTCGCCGAACGCCTTGCTGGCACCGTACAGGTTTTTCGGTTTCGGCGCGTCATCCGGGCGGATTTGGTAATCGAGCGGATAGCCTTCCACCGCCTGTGCGCTGCTGGCGAACACCACCCGGCGGCAGCCGGCGTCTTTCGCCGCGCGGAAAATATTGAAGGTGCCGAGAATGTTGTTGTCCATCAACGAACCGCAAAAGTCGGCATCGGGGGAGGGATCGGCGGCCAGATGCAACACGGTGTCGATATTGGCGCAGGCCGCGCGGCAGGCGTCGAGATCGGCGATGTTGAAGCTGATGACTTCGTCGCCGGGCTGCAGATCGTGCAGCAGGCTGACATCCCTTTCCGCCAGCCGCAGCGCGTAGCGATCGCCCATCGCCTGGCGAAACGCCGTGGCCACCCGGCCGCCGGCGCCGGTGATCAGAATCCGTCCCAACTCAGTCCGCAACGTCATGGTCGCTGTCATCCTTACAATCGATTACGCGTTGACCAGTAATAATCGCCCGCGTGACTTTTGTCCAGTCGTTTTAATTAGTCATTCTGATGTTTCTTTCACCATTATCAATTGCGCATGGTGATTTTTGCACAGGTGAATATCGTGGAATGTTAACGATGCGCAATCAAGTTTGGCGATCTATTTGCCTTATGGATTGCCGATTTCGACCAAAAAAGCGGGGATTGACAGTGGATGGACGAGCGCTTTGCTTTCGCCTGACTGTGAATTATTAGGTTAGTTAATCTTATGTTTTTGCCTGAGGCGGGCGATATTCCGCCCCCTCTCTATTCCGCCTGCGCGATATATCACTGCTGTGCTGAAGCCGATAGAGGGCGACAGGCCTTATTTGATACCTCAGGTCGGTTTTGCCCGCCCGATCACAGTTCGGCAATTTGCCGACGCAAAGGCTTGCCCCGGCAAAATCCGCGGTGTTAACGTCATAACTCAACCGATTTAGGGTTGTTACTGCTACGGCAGGCAAAACCTAAACCTCGCGTTTCTGTTCCCCGATGGGGCAGAGGCCGCGAGGTTTAGGTTTTTTTTTGCGCCGAATTTAGCCTCAGCGCCAGGCCAGCGCGGGGCGGGGAGCGGCAGAACGCGAAGTCTAAGGATAACAGTATGAAATATGACACATTAGCCAGTGAGATTTTGGCCGGCGTCGGTGGCCGCGACAATGTGAAAAGCCTGGTGCATTGCGCTACCCGCCTGCGTTTCAAGCTGCGCGACGACAATCGCGCCAACGCGGCAGCGCTGAAGAAAAATCCGGGCGTTATCATGGTGGTGGAAAGCGGCGGCCAGTTCCAGGTGGTGGTGGGCAACCACGTGGCGGAGGTGTTCGACGCGGTCAATCGGGTCGGCGGGTTGGCCGAAGGTGCGCCGAGCGACGACGCGGGCGGCAAAAAAGACAACCTGCTCAGCCGCTTTATCGATCTGGTGTCCGGCATTTTCACCCCGCTGCTCGGGGTGATGGCCGCTTCGGGGATCCTGAAAGGCTTCCTGGCGCTGAGCCTGGCCTGCGGCTGGCTGCTGGAGAGCGGCGGCACCTTCAAAATGCTGTTCGCCGCCAGCGACGCGCTGTTCTACTTCTTCCCGATCATGCTCGGCTACACCGCCGGGAAAAAATTCGGCGGCAACCCGTTCGTCACCATGGCGATCGGCGGCGCGCTGACGCACCCGCTGATGATAGCGGCGTTCGAGGCGGCGCAGCAGCCGGGCGCGGTGCGCGAGTATTTCTTCGGCATTCCGCTGACCTTCATCAACTACAGCTCGTCGGTGATCCCGATCATCTTCGCGGCCTGGGTGTCCTGCCGCCTGGAGCCGCTGTTTAACCGGGTGATCCACAGTGCGCTGCGCAATTTCATCACGCCGCTGCTGTGCCTGGCGATCACTGTGCCGTTGACCTTCCTGCTGATCGGCCCGGCGGCAACCTGGCTCAGCCACCTGCTGGCCAACGGCTATCAGAGCATTTACGCCTTTAACCCGATCATCGCCGGCGCCTTTATGGGGGCGATGTGGCAGGTGTGCGTGATCTTCGGCCTGCATTGGGGATTGGTGCCGTTGATGATCAACAACCTGAGCGTGCTGGGGCGCGACACCATGGTGCCGCTGCTGTTGCCGGCGGTGATGGGGCAGGTCGGCGCCACGCTGGGCGTGATGCTGCGCACTCGCGACGCCAAACTGCGGGCGCTGTCCGCTTCGGCCATCGGCGCCGGCATTTTCGGCATCACCGAGCCGGCGGTGTATGGCGTCACGCTGCCGAACAAACGCCCATTCATCTTCGGCTGCATCGGCGGCGCGCTGGGCGGCGCGGTGATCGGCTACTTCCATACTTCGGTTTACTCGTTCGGCCTGGTGAGCGTGTTCACCTTCGCGCAGATCATCCCCGGCGGCGGCATCGACGCCACGGTATGGGGCGCGATCGGCGGCACCCTGCTGTCGTTCGTGTTCGCCGCGCTGGCCAGCTATCTGTTCGGCGTTGCGCCGGCGGAAGACGCGGCGCAGCCTGAAGCCGCCGCGCCGCTCAACCGCAAACAGGCGATCCTCAGCCCGATCGCCGGCGACATCGTGCCGCTGGATCAGGTGAACGACGCGACTTTCGCCAGCGGCCTGCTGGGGAAAGGGGTGGCGATTGCGCCGCAGCAGGGGCGCGTGGTGGCGCCGGTGAGCGGCAGCGTGGCGTCGCTGTTCAAAACCAAACACGCCATCGGCATCGAATCGGACGACGGCGCGGAGATTCTTATTCACGTCGGCATCGATACCGTGAAGCTGGACGGGGCGCATTTCACCGCCCACGTGCGGGAAGGCGAGCGGGTCGCCCCGGGCGATCTGCTGATCGAGTTCGACCAGGCGGCGATCCATGCCGCCGGCTATGACACCACCACGCCGATCATCATCAGCAACAGCGATGATTACGTGGACGTATTGACCAGCGGCCTGTCTCCGGTGCAGGAACAGGTGCCGCTGCTGACTTTATTACGTTAATTGAGGAGCAAGCGATGAACGGCAAGTTTCCGCAACATTTTCTGTGGGGCGGCGCGGTAGCGGCGAACCAGGTAGAAGGCGCGTATCAGGCCGACGGCAAGGGGCTGTCGACCTCCGATCTGCAGCCGCAGGGCATCTTCGGCGCCATCACGCCGCGCACGGCGGGCGACAGCGGCATCAAGGACGTGGCGATCGATTTCTATCATCGTTATCCAGAGGATATCGCGCTGTTCGCCGAAATGGGTTTCAAGTGCCTGCGCACCTCGATCGCCTGGACGCGCATTTTCCCGCAGGGCGATGAAGAGACCCCGAACGAAGCCGGGCTGGCGTTTTACGATCGGCTGTTCGATGAGATGGCGAAATACGGCATTCAGCCGCTGATCACGCTGTCGCACTATGAAATGCCTTACGGCCTGGTGAAGCACTACGGCGGCTGGGGCGATCGCCGCACCATCGACTTCTTCGAGCGCTACGCGCGCACGGTGTTCGAACGTTACAAGCACAAGGTCAAATACTGGCTGACCTTCAACGAGATCAACATGTCGCTGCACGCGCCTTTCACCGGCGTCGGTCTGCCGCCGGAGAGCGACAAGAGCGCCATCTATCAGGCGATCCACCATCAGCTGGTGGCCAGCGCCAAAGCGGTGAAGGCCTGTCACGAGATCGTGCCGGAGGGCAAAATCGGCAACATGCTGTTGGGCGGCATTCTGTATCCGCTGAGCTGCAAGCCGGAAGATCTGCTGGAAACCCAGCGGCAAAACCGCGACTGGCTGTTCTTCGGCGACGTGCAGGCGCGCGGCTATTACCCGGCCTATATGCAGCGCTTCTTCCGTGAAAACGGCATTCAGGTGGCGATCACCGAGGAAGATCGGCGAACGCTGCGTGAAACCATCGATTTCATCTCGTTCAGCTACTACATGAGCGGCTGCGTCACCGCTGACCCGGAGCAGTATGAGACGGCGCGCGGCAACATTCTCGATATGGTGCCGAACCCGCATCTGGCCAGCTCGGAGTGGGGATGGCAAATCGACCCGATCGGGCTGCGCTACCTGCTCAACGTGCTGTACGACCGCTATCAGAAACCGCTGTTCATCGTCGAAAATGGGCTGGGCGCCAAAGACCGCGTCGAGGCCGACGGCAGCATCAACGACGATTACCGCATCAACTACCTCAATGATCATCTGGTGCAGGTGGCGGAAGCGATCGACGACGGCGTCGAGGTGATGGGCTACACCAGCTGGGGGCCGATCGATCTGGTCAGCGCTTCGAAGGCCGAAATGTCGAAGCGCTACGGCTTCATTCACGTCGACAGGGACGATGCCGGCAACGGCAGCCTCGAGCGCCGCCGCAAGAAGAGTTTCTACTGGTACCGCGATGTGATCCACAGCAACGGCGCCAGCCTGAAAGACCGACGCTAACCCTTCAGCCCGGCGGCAAGCGCCGGGCGTTAACCTAACGTTATTCGCTGCTGTTCATGATGGGAAATTCTCTCCCAGGGAATGCTGTTGCCCGCAGTCAGCCGTTATGCGGAGAAATATAATAATGATGAAAAGCTTATTACCTCGTTCCATGACTCTGGCGGCGCTGGCGCTGCTCTGTAGCCAGGCGCAGGCGGAAACGCTGCAAACCGGCAAGGACGTCGAAGCCCCCACCGCCAAATGGGAAGGGGTGGCGCTCGGCTTTGAGCCGCCGCAGCCCGGGCTGTTGGGGGATATGCTGGGGATCAGGCCGATCCTGGAGGATCACGGCTTCCACTATAATCTCGGCTACCTCAGCCAGCTGTCGTATAACGCCGGTGGCGGTTACAACCACGATAAACAGGCGTCGTATATCGACCAGTTTTCGCTGACCTTCAGCCAGGATTTGCAGGCGCTGACCGGCATTTCGGACGCGGCGATCGAAGGCAATATCGTCAACCGCAACCATGACAACAACCTGACCCGCGATCGCCTGCAGGATCCGCGCGTCGGCCTGACCGATCTGTCGCAGGAGAGCTTTGGCGGGCAGTCGATTACCCGGCTGGGTTGGTTGACCTTTAGCCGCTCCTTCCTCGATCGCCGGCTGCAGTGGCGCATCGGCATGATGAACAAGGTGCAGGATTTCGATCAGATCATCCCCTGCGATTTTCAGACGCTGACGCTGTGCGGCGGCAAGTCCGCCAACTCGTTGACCTGGTACAACTGGAACGTGCATTACTGGGGCACCACGCTGCAATACAAACTGACCGACGGCCTGACGCTCAAGGGCGGCGTGATGGAACAGAACCCGAGCGCCCCCAGCCGCAGCCACGCCTGGAGCTGGTCCACCAAGGGCAGCAAAGGCTTTCTGCTGCCGATGGAGCTGGAGCTGAAAACCCACGCCGTCAACCAGCTGCCGGGGGTGTATAACCTGGGCGTGCTGTTCACCAACGCGCGCCAGAGCGATCTTTATGAAGGGGTGTCCGGCGGGCCGGGCGCCAGCGATCCGCAGGGCTATCGCAGCCACGATCGCACCTGGTTCCTGTATACCGGTTTCAACCAGCAGGTGACGCGCCATGCGGACGACGTCAACCGCGGTCTGAGCGTGTTCTACAGCCTGGGGCTGGGAGATCAGCGCAGCAACTACCTGCATTGGTCCACCTCGACCGGCATCCGCTATCGCGGGCTGTTCGATGCGCGGCCGGACGACTGGCTGGGGCTCGGCGTCTCGGTGGTGAAGCTGAGCGACCGCTACAAAGACAATCAGCGTTATCTCAACCAGATGAGCGGCATCAACGATTATCACGATCCGAACTATCGGCCGGTGCCGGGCCACTCGGTGACGGCGGAACTCTATTATCGCGTTAACGTCACGCCGTGGCTGCAGCTGCAGCCGGGCCTGCAATACTGGCATCACCCGGCGGGCGTCAGCGAGACGCAGGACGCCTGGGTGACGGCGTTGAAAACGGTGGTGACCTTCTGATCAGGCCGCGTCGCTCTCGCGGTAGCGCCGGCGGGCGTGCTCAAACCAGCTGGCCGGCACGTTGTGCGGCGGCTGCTGCAATCTGAGCAGCCCCTGTTCGACGATATGGCTGGCCTGGCGCCACAGCGTCGGGTCGCCTTCGGTCAGCACTTCCAGCAGGCGCTGTTTCTCGATCAGATAGGTTTGGGCGAAGTGGCTGTCGTAGTCCAGCAGCGAGCGGGTGTTGTCGATCAGATCCGCCAGCTTGATGGTTTTGGCCTGCGGCGACGCGCCGGCGCTGTGGCGCCGATCGCGGTTTTTACGCTCGAAGCGGTTGCCGTCCTCGGCGCGGCTGACGTTGGTCAACATTCGCACCAGTTCCGCCACTTTTGGCCCAAAGTGGCTTTCGATATCGCCGAGGGTGGTGGGCGTATCTTCCACCGTGTCATGCAGCCAGGCGGCCGCCAGCATCTCTTCGGTGTGCGGCACGCTGCGCACCAGCTCCATCACCGCCTGTGGGTGGACGATGTACGGATCGTCGGTGTATTTGCGGCGCTGATCGATGGCCGCATGCGCCTTGGTGGCGTAGCGGCGCGCGCGTTCTGCAAGCGTATTCGTCATTTCCTTTCCCTCCGAGCATCCTCTGCATGAAAAAAAGGTAGCATACCTCACAAGAAATAGCTTGCGATTACATCGTGCACTATCTATATTCACAAACATGAAAAGCACCGATACCGCACAACCCAACGCGAAGAACCTGCTGCAGCTCGATCAGCAGCTCTGTTTCGCGCTGTACTCCGCCAACCTGGCGCTGCACAAAGTCTACCGCAAGCTGTTGAATCAGCTCGAACTCACCTACCCGCAATACCTGGTGATGATGGTGCTGTGGGAGCGCGATCGGGTGACGGTATCGGATATCGGCGAGCGGCTGTTCCTCGATTCCGCCACGCTGACGCCGCTGCTGAAGCGGCTGGAAACCGCCGGTTTGCTGGTGCGCTATCGCGCCACCACCGACGAGCGGCAGGTGATCATTGCCCTCACCGAAGCCGGCCGCGCGCTGCGTGAGCGGGCGCAATCGGTGCCCGAGGCGGTGATGTGCGCCACCGACTGCAGCCTGGACGAGATCGTCTCGCTCAAACAGCAGTTGGAAAAGCTGCGCGGCAGCCTGATCGATCAGATTTGATCCTCCAGCGCCGGACGCAAGAACGGCAGGGGTGGTCTACACTGGTTAATAAGCGTCAAAAATAAGTAGTGCGCGATTTAATCGCAAAAGATAAATATGTGACCGGCTTTACCTCGTGGAAGCCGTAGTCATCTCGCCAACCAGCAAGAAGGAATGAACGATGTCTATTGAGAAAGTGGTTTACCGCGCTCACGCCACCGCAACCGGCGGCCGCGACGGCCGTGCGACCTCCTCCGACGGCGTGTTGGACGTGAAACTGGGCGTGCCGAAAGAGATGGGCGGCGCCGGCGGCGAAGTCACCAACCCCGAACAGCTGTTCGCCGCCGGTTACTCGGCCTGCTTCCTCGGCGCGTTGAAGTTTGTCGCGGCGAAAGAAAAGGTCAAAATTCCGGCCGAAGCCAAGATCGACGGCACCGTCGGCATCGGTGAAATCCCGAATGGCTTCGGCATCGAAGTGCAGCTGGATATCTCGCTGCCGGGCATCGAGCGCAGCGTGGCGGAAGATCTGGTGAAAAAGGCGCATGTGGTGTGCCCATACTCCAACGCCACCCGTGGAAATATCGATGTAACTCTGAAGGTTAAGTAAGATTTTTGCCGATATCTGGAAAAAATGGAGGGTTTATCCCTCCATTTTCTTGCGTGCCCTGTCTGAAAACCGCTCAAAAAAACGGTAAATTTTGTCCGTTTTGTGAGAATTCTCTTGATTATTACCCGCAAAATAACGCTTATTGCCGGTTGGCTGAACCAGAAGCCGCAATCAGTGTCTGACTGAGTCAGAACCGCTACACCGTCCCCGGAGCCACCGCGTTACATGAACAAAGTTAAATCGCTATCACAGCAGAATTTATCGTTATTGTTAGCGATCTATATCGGCATCTTTCTAAACCTGTCCGTTTTCTATCGCCGTTTTGATTCGCTGGCGCACGGCATTCAGGGAATTAAGCTTATTTCGGCGGTGACGGAAGTCATCGCTATCGTCCTGTTTACGTTCTTCATTATGCGGCTGGTATCGCTCGGCGGCCGGCTGTTTTATCGCATCGTCGCCTCGCTGCTGGTGTTGATTTCGGTTGCCGCCAGCTACTACATGACGTTTTTCAATGTGGTGATCGGCTACGGCATCGTAGTGTCGGTGATGACCACCGATATCGATCTGTCGAAAGAGGTGGTTGGCCTGCACTTCGTGCTGTGGATGGTGGCGCTCAGCGCCTTACCGCTGCTGTTGATCTGGAAAAACAACCTGCGCTATACCCTGATAGAACAGCTGAAAACCCCTGGTCATCGCATCAAGCCGCTGCTGGTATTGCTGGCGGTGGTGGCGCTGGTCTGGCTGCCGCTGCGCATGCTGGATGACGAGCAGAGTGTGCAAGAGAAGCTTTCCAACGTCGATTTGCCGAGCTACGGCGGCGTGGTGGCGCACTCGTATCTGCCGTCCAACTGGCTGTCGGCGCTGGGGCTGTTTGCCTACACCCGCTATGACGAAAGCCAGGATCAGAGCACGATGTTCGATCCGGGCAAACACTTCACCTACGTACCGCCGGCGGACATCGACGACACCTACGTGGTGTTCATCATCGGCGAGACCACGCGCTGGGATCACATGGGCATGCTGGGCTACGAGCGCGATACCACGCCGCGGCTGTCTAAAGAGAAGAATCTGGTGGCGTTCCGCGGCGAGTCGTGCGATACCGCCACCAAGCTGTCGCTGCGCTGCATGTTCGTGCGTGAAGGCGGCACCGAAGACAATCCGCAGCGCACGCTGAAAGAGCAGAACGTGTTCGCGGTGCTGAAGGATCTGGGCTTCTCTTCCGAGCTGTTCGCCATGCAGAGCGAGGTGTGGTTCTACAACAACACCGAGGTGAACAACTATTCGTTCCGCGAGATGATCGCGTCCGAGAAGCGCAACGACGGCAAGGCGGTCGACGATATGCTGCTGGTGGACGAAATGAAGGAGTCGCTGGCGCGCTATCCGAAGGGCAAGCACCTGGTGATCCTGCATACCAAAGGCTCGCACTACCTGTACTCGCAGCGTTATCCGCGCAGCTATGCGCGTTATCAGCCGGAGTGCATGGGGGTGGACGATTCCTGCACCAAGGCGCAACTGATCAATGCGTTCGACAATACGGTGCTGTATACCGACAGCTTTATCAGTAATGTGATCGACCAGGTGCGGGACAAGAAGGCCATCGTGTTCTATGCCGCCGATCACGGCGAATCGATCGGCGAGAATACGCACCTGCATGGCACGCCGCGCGAAATGGCGCCGCCGGAGCAGTTCCGCGTGCCGATGATCGTGTGGGCGTCGGACAAGTTCCTCGAAAACCCGCAGCACCTCAGCGCTTTTGAGCAGCTGCAGGCGCAGCAGCGCATCGGCAAAACGCATCGCCACGTCGAGCTGTTTGACACCATCCTCGGCTGCCTCGGCTACACCTCTCCTGATGGCGGCATCGTGGATAAAAACAACTGGTGCCATCTGCCGCAGGATAAAACGGCGCCTGCCCGCCTGTGATCCCTCCCGCCGGGTGCCTGCCTTGCGCACCCGGTAATTTCACCCAATACATTCTCTTCATCAATTATTCCGGTGTGCGCATACGGTATACTTGCGCACTTCCCCTGCTAACCGGAGATTTCCATGACCCTGCGCGTGGCGTTTATCGACGATCATGACATTGTGCGTTCGGGCTTTGTGCAACTGCTGTCACTGGAGGCCGATATTCAGGTGGTGGGCGAGTTCAGCAGCGCGGCACAGGCGCGCGCCGGCCTGCCGGGGCTGGAGGCGGAAATCTGCATTTGCGACATTTCGATGCCGGACGGCAGCGGGCTGGATCTGCTGGCGGACATTCCTTCCGGCATCCGCGTGGTGATGCTGTCGATGCACGATAACCCGGCGCTGGTGGAAATGGCTCTGGAACGCGGCGCCAGCGGCTTTCTCTCCAAGCGCTGCAAGCCGGAAGATCTGATCACCGCGGTGCGCACCGTCGCCGGCGGCGGCGTCTACCTGATGCCGGAAATCGCGCAGCAGCTGGCGCGGGTGAGGGTCGATCCGTTGACCCGCCGCGAGCGCGAGATCGCGCTATTGCTGGCGCAGGGCCAGGAGGTGCGTGAGATCGCCGCCGCCTTGGGGCTGTCGCCGAAAACGGTGCATGTGCACCGCGCCAACCTGTTCGCCAAGCTGGGCATCAACAACAACGTCGAACTGGCCAGACGGATGCTGAACCTGTGACGCAGCGCCTGATCACCCAGCTGGCGCTGTTTTTCATCTACGCCGCCAGCGCGTTTTGCCTGTGGGGCATCGGCACCGCGCTGATCGACCCCCCCTGGCAGGCGCTGCTGCTGTTTCCGTTCGGCCTGCGCATGGGCATTTTGCTGCAGAGCCCGTACCGTTTCTGGCCGGGGATCCTGCTGGCTGATCTGCTGCTGATGGCGTTGCTGGCGGATCAGTTCGGCTACGGCCCGGCGCTGTGGGCGTCGGTGGCGGTGCTGGTGTTGACGGTGCTGCTCAGCCTGCTGGCCTCGCCGTGGCTGTTGCGCCATCAGCAGAGCGACAGCGAATGGCGCTGGCCGCTGTTGCAGGGCGCGGTGGTCGCCATCGCCGCCTTGCTGCAGGCGTTGGTCTGGCAGCTGGTGAGCGGCGAAGGCGCCCGCGCGCTGCTGCTCGGCCTGACCGGTGGTTTCACCATCGCGCCAACCTGCCTGCTGTTGTGGCACTATCTGGCGCGCCAAATCTGGGTGCCGCTGGAGCCGGGGCTGATCCACAAGCCGGTGGAGCTGCGTCTGGGCCACCTGGCCAGCTATCTGTTGCTGTTTGCGTTCAGCATCTGGCTGCAGCAGCAGGTTAACGCCGCCGAGCTGCGCCGTTTCGCGCCGTTCTGCCTGGCGATCCCCATCGTGTTCATGTCTTATCGCTATGGCTGGCAGGGCGCGCTGTTGGCGACGCTGCTCAACGGCGTGGCGCTGATGGTCAACGAGCCGCCGCAGCCGGAGTCGCACCGCGATCTGTTGCTGTCGCTGCTGGCCCAAAGCCTGACCGGGCTGCTGCTGGGCGCCGGCATTCAGCGCCAGCGCGAACTGAATCAGCAACTGCGGCTGCGGCTGGCGGAGAATCGGCAGCTGGCGCGGGCGCTGGTGACGGCGGAGGAGCAAACCCGGCGCGAGGTGGCGCGCGAGCTGCACGATGAAGTGGGGCAGACCATCACCGTGATCCGCACTCAGGCCAGCATCGTCAAGCGTCTGGCGCCGGAACCGGCGGTGATCGGCTGCGCCGACACCATCGATGCGCTGGCGCTGCGGGTCTACGACGGGGTGCACGATGTGCTGACCCAGCTGTGGCCGGCGGCGCTGAACAACCTGCCGCTGTCGGCGGCGGTGGCGGCGATGCTGCGGGAGTCGCTGCCGCAGGACGCGTCGCTGGTGAGCCGCATGCAATGGCAGGTGCCCGACGAGCTGCTGGATGAAACGCTGAAAATCACGCTGTATCGGGTGTGTCAGGAAGGGGTGACCAATGTGTGCCGCCACGCCGGCGCCAGTCGCCTGGAGCTGGATGCGCGCCTGCAGCCGCGCAAAGGCGCCGCGCCGCAGATCGCCCTGACCATCCGCGACAACGGCGTGGGCTTCGATGCGGAAAACCATCAGCCGGGGTACGGCCTGCGCGGCATGCAAGAGCGCATCAGCGCCCTCGGCGGCAGCCTGCGGTTCACCGCTGAGCGGGGCGCCTGTTTGAGTGTGATCTTGCCCACAGTTTCACCGGCGCAAACGCAAAACTAGGAAAAACTCCTAACCGCCTCGAGAATCCGGCGTAAGCCCCCTGCGCGCGCGAGGAGCATCATAGCGGCACTTTAATTCAATCCTCTGAGGTTCCACATGTGGTCTTTCCTTAAAAGCCGCCCGGATGCGCCGCAGGTCACCGATCAACGGCAGATCGACGCCAGCTACAAATACTGGCGCATTCAGCTGATGTGCACCATGTACATCGGTTATGCCGCGTTTTACTTCACGCGCAAAAGCTTCAACTTCATCATGCCGGCGATGCTGAGCGATCTGGGTCTGACGATGTCCGACGTCGGCATCCTCGGCACGCTGTTCTACATCACCTACGGCTGCTCGAAATTCATTTCCGGCATGATCAGCGATCGCTCCAACCCGCGTTACTTTATGGGGCTGGGCCTGATCATGACCGGGGTGCTGAATATCTTCTTCGGTCTCAGCTCGTCGCTGCTGATGCTGGGCACGCTGTGGATCCTCAACGCCTTCTTCCAGGGCTGGGGTTGGCCGCCGTGTTCCAAAATCCTCACCAGCTGGTATTCGCGCTCCGAGCGCGGCAGCTGGTGGGCGATCTGGAACACCTCGCACAACGTCGGCGGCGCGCTGATCCCGCTGCTGGTCGGCTTTATCTCGCTGCACTTCAGCTGGCGTTACGGCATGATCATTCCCGGCATCATCGGCGTGGTGCTCGGCCTGCTGATGTGCTGGCGCTTGCGTGACAAGCCATCCACCCTGGGGCTGCCGAGCGTCGGCAAATGGCGCAACGACGCCATGGAGCTGGTGCAGGAATCGGAAGGCCAGGGGCTGAGCAACCGCGAGATCATCAAGCGCTACGTGCTGACCAACAAGTACATCTGGCTGCTGGCGGTCTCTTATGTGCTGGTGTACATCGTGCGCACCGCGATCAACGACTGGGGCAACCTCTACCTGACGCAGGAAAAGGGCTATTCGCTGATGACCGCCAACTCGGCCATTTCGCTGTTTGAAGTGGGCGGCTTTATCGGTTCGCTGGTGGCCGGTTGGGGTTCCGACAAGCTGTTCCGCGGCAACCGCGGCCCGATGAACCTGATCTTCGCCATCGGCATCTTCCTGTCGGTGGCGGCACTGTGGCTAATGCCGGGCGTCACCTACCTGCTGCAGGCCTGCTGCTTCTTCGCCATCGGCTTCTTCATCTTCGGCCCGCAGATGCTGATCGGCATAGGTCGGCGGCGGAGTGCTCGTCACAAAGGTATGCGGCGGGCGCCGCGACCGGTTTCGTCGGCCTGTTCGCCTACCTGGGCGCGGCGCTGTCCGGCTACCCGATCGCGCGGGTGATGGAGATCTGGCACTCGGAACGGCTTCTTCGTGGTGATTTCCATCGCCGCCTGCCTGTCGGCGCTGTTCCTGCTGCCATTCCTGCGCGCGCAGACGCCGGCGCTGAAACCGGCCAACGCCTGAGTAAAATACGCTGCGCAACCCCCGGCGCAGCGTATTATGGCGCTTTTATCACCACTTGAAATGCAGGGACAAAAAAGTGATTGACGCCTATAACCGCCAGCAGTAAGATGCGCCCCGCATCGGCGAGTAGCGCAGCTTGGTAGCGCAACTGGTTTGGGACCAGTGGGTCGGAGGTTCGAAATCCTCTCTCGCCGACCACCATTCGAAAAACCTGCTTTTAAAGCAGGTTTTTTTTCGTCTGCGGTTTATGAGGATGAGTACCTCCGCAGGAGGTTCGAGCCTCGCGAAGCGAGACAACGTTGCTTTAGCAACGGCCCGCAAGGGCGCGCATCAACGATGCGCGTAATCCTCTCTCGCCGACCACCATTCGAAAAACCTGCTTTTAAAGCAGGTTTTTTTTCGCCTGCAGTTTATGAGGATGAGTACCTCCTCCGATACGGTCGGCTTCGCTTTATGGCGTGCGTCAATCCACCGTCCTCGTGAAATATATTTATCCTTTACGCTTAATTTATTCACACTCCTTATTCCCATTGGGCTCTTTTTCTCATATTTAAATAAATTCATGCTTGCCGAATAAAACCCGGTTTATAGCGCTCTTGTTTTCACATTTTTTTTACCTATAGTCTGAATGGACAACGCGGGATATGTTATTCCCGCTGCGTGGAAAATATCGTGATTATTTATTAACGTTAATCTTCGTGGATTATTGCGGAATTTTTTCGCATCGGCAATGCATCGCGACGATTAACTCTTTTATGTTTATCCTCTCGGAATAAAGGAATCAGTTATGCGCAAATTTAATAAACCGCTGTTGGCGCTGTTGATCGGCAGCACGCTGTGTTCCGCGGCGCAGGCCGCCGCGCCGGGCAAGCCGACCATCGCCTGGGGCAACACCAAGTTCGCCATCGTTGAAGTTGACCAGGCGGCTACCGCTTATAATAATTTGGTGAAGGTAAAAAATGCCGCCGATGTTTCGGTCTCCTGGAATTTATGGAATGGCGACACCGGTACGACGGCAAAAGTTTTATTAAATGGCAAAGAGGCGTGGAGCGGCCCGTCAACCGGTTCTTCCGGTACGGCGAATTTTAAAGTCAATAAAGGCGGCCGTTATCAAATGCAGGTGGCATTGTGCAATGCCGACGGCTGCAGCGCCAGCGATGCCACCGAAATTGTGGTGGCCGACACCGACGGCAGCCATTTGGCGCCGTTGAAAGAGCCGCTGCTGGAAAAGAATAAACCGTATAAACAGAACTCCGGCAAAGTGGTCGGTTCTTATTTCGTCGAGTGGGGCGTTTACGGGCGCAATTTCACTGTCGACAAGATCCCGGCGCAGAATCTGACCCACCTGCTGTACGGCTTTATCCCGATCTGCGGCGGCAACGGCATCAACGACAGCCTGAAAGAGATTGAAGGCAGCTTCCAGGCGCTGCAGCGCTCCTGCCAGGGCCGCGAGGACTTCAAAGTCTCGATCCACGATCCGTTCGCCGCGCTGCAAAAAGCGCAGAAGGGCGTTACCGCCTGGGATGACCCCTACAAGGGCAACTTCGGCCAGCTGATGGCGCTGAAACAGGCGCATCCTGACCTGAAAATTCTGCCGTCGATCGGCGGCTGGACGCTGTCCGACCCGTTCTTCTTCATGGGCGATAAGGTGAAGCGCGATCGCTTCGTCGGTTCGGTGAAAGAGTTCCTGCAGACCTGGAAGTTCTTCGACGGCGTGGATATCGACTGGGAGTTCCCGGGCGGCAAAGGCGCCAACCCGAACCTGGGCAGCCCGCAGGACGGGGAAACCTATGTGCTGCTGATGAAGGAGCTGCGGGCGATGCTGGATCAGCTGTCGGCGGAAACCGGCCGCAAATATGAACTGACCTCCGCCATCAGCGCCGGCAAGGACAAGATCGATAAGGTGGCTTACAACGTTGCGCAGAACTCGATGGATCACATCTTCCTGATGAGCTACGACTTCTATGGCGCCTTCGATCTGAAGAACCTTGGGCATCAGACCGCGCTGAATGCGCCGGCCTGGAAGCCGGACACCGCTTACACCTCGGTGAACGGCGTCAATGCGCTGCTGGCGCAGGGCGTCAAGCCGGGCAAGATCGTGGTCGGCACCGCCATGTATGGCCGCGGCTGGACCGGGGTGAACGGCTACCAGAACAACATTCCGTTCACCGGTACCGCCACCGGGCCGGTTAAAGGCACCTGGGAGAACGGCATCGTGGACTACCGCCAAATCGCCGGCCAGTTCATGAGCGGCGAGTGGCAGTATACCTACGACGCCACGGCGGAAGCGCCTTACGTGTTCAAACCTTCCACCGGCGATCTGATCACCTTCGACGATGCCCGCTCGGTGCAGGCCAAAGGCAAGTACGTGCTGGATAAGCAGCTGGGCGGCCTGTTCTCCTGGGAGATCGATGCGGATAACGGCGATATTCTCAACAGCATGAACGCCAGCCTGGGCAACAGCGCCGGCGTTCAATAATCGGTTGCAGTGCGTTGCCGGGGGATATCCTTTCGCCCCCGGCTTTTTCGCCGCCGAAAGTTTTTTTACGCCGCACAGATTGTGGCTCTGCCCCGAGCAAAACGCGCTCATCGGACTCACCCTTTTGGGTAATCCTTCAGCATTTCCTCCTGTCTTTAACGGCGATCACAAAAATAACCGTTCAGATATTCATCATTCAGCAACAAAGTTTTGGCGTTTTTTAACGGAGTTAAAAACCAGTAAGTTTGTGAGGGTCAGACCAATGCGCTAAAAATGGCCGCTTAGCATAAATTTTCATGCTGGAACTGTTAACAAAAGGTTTTTTTATGTTTGTTTGCTGTTTCTCACAGTCTGCGTAAATCCCCACTGGTTATATTGACGACACCCCAAACAGTTGGCAACTTGATAGCCTCAGGGGTAAGAGCGAGAGTTGTTTGAGTGAATTCCACGCGCTCAGACGTCCCCGCCGCGATGCGTTCCATCCGGCATTCTCTCCTCGTACGCCTTCTGCCTTCGGGCGCCGATCGCACAGGCCACGCAATAAAAAATACAGGTCTGGCGGCAATTACACACATCACATCACACAATGGAGCACTAACGATGACACGTTCCTTGGGTAAATCGGGGATTCTGAAATTCGGTATTGGGCTGATCGCGCTGACCGTGGCGGCCAGCGTACAGGCCAAGACGTTGGTTTACTGTTCTGAAGGTTCCCCGGAAGGGTTCAACCCGCAGCTGTTTACCTCCGGCACCACCTATGACGCCAGCTCGGTACCAATCTACAACCGGCTGGTCGAATTCAAGACCGGCACCACCGAGCTGCAGCCGGGCCTGGCTGAGAAGTGGGACGTCAGCGAAGACGGCAAAACCTACACCTTCCACCTGCGCAAAGGCGTGAAGTGGCAGAGCAGCAAAGACTTCAAACCGACGCGCGATTTCAACGCCGACGACGTGGTGTTCTCCTTTGAACGCCAGTTGGATGCGAACAACGCCTATCACAAAGTGTCCGGCGGCAGTTACGAATACTTTGAAGGCATGGACATGCCGAAGCTGATCGCCAAGATCGAAAAAGTGGACGACAACACCGTGCGCTTCGTGCTGAACCGCCCGGAGGCGCCGTTCCTGGCTGACCTGGGCATGGACTTCGCGTCCATTCTGTCCGCCGAATACGCTGACGTGATGATGAAAGCCGGCACGCCGGAGAAAGTCGATCTGAACCCGATCGGCACCGGCCCATTCCAGCTGCTGCAATACCAGAAAGACTCCAAGATCCTGTACAAGGCGTTCGACGGTTTCTGGGGCACCAAGCCGAAGATCGATCGCCTGGTGTTTTCCATCACGCCTGACGCCTCCGTGCGCTACGCCAAACTGCAGAAAAACGAATGCCAGGTGATGCCGTATCCGAACCCGGCCGATATCGCCCGCATGAAGCAGGACAAGTCCATCAACCTGATGGAACAGCCGGGCCTGAACGTGGGCTATCTGTCGTTCAACGTCGAGAAAAAGCCGCTGGATAACCTGAAGGTGCGTCAGGCGTTGACCATGGCGGTCAACAAGCAGGCGATCATCGACGCGGTTTATCAGGGCGCGGGCCAGGCGGCCAAGAACCTGATCCCGCCGACCATGTGGGGCTATAACGACGCGGTGCAGGATTACGCTTACGATCCGGCCAAGGCGAAAGAGCTGCTGAAAGAAGCGGGCATGGCCGACGGTTTCAGCATCGATCTGTGGGCGATGCCGGTACAGCGTCCTTACAACCCGAACGCGCGCCGCATGGCGGAAATGATCCAGGCCGACTGGGCCAAGATCGGCGTGAAAGCCAAAATCGTGACCTACGAGTGGGGTGAATACCTCAAGCGCGCCAAAGCGGGCGAGCACCAGACGGTGATGATGGGCTGGACCGGCGACAACGGGGATCCGGACAACTTCTTCGCCACGCTGTTCAGCTGCGCGGCGGCGAAAGACGGCTCCAACTACTCCCGCTGGTGCTACAAGCCGTTTGAAGATCTGATTCAACCGGCGCGCGCCGAATCCAACCACGACAAGCGTATCGAACTGTACAAACAGGCGCAGGTGGTGATGCACGATCAGGCTCCGGCGCTGATTGTCGCACACTCCACCGTGTATGAGCCTGTGCGTAAGGAAGTGAAAGGCTACGTCGTGGATCCGCTCGGTAAGCATCACTTCGAGAATGTCTCTGTAGACTGATTTCGACCGCTTTACCGGAGACGCACGAATGGACTTGCAGGGGCGCAACAGGTTTGCGCCTCTGCTGACCAGTCTCCGGCGTATGGCCGTCGAATCGTTCAAAGGCATGTGAGCGTTAATAAGCCTGGCGGACGATGAGCTGCCGGGCATTGATACAGAGAGTTCGGGATATGTTGCAGTTCATACTCCGACGTTTGGGGTTAGTTATCCCAACGTTTATCGGCATTACGTTGCTGACTTTTGCATTCGTCCATATGATCCCCGGCGACCCGGTGACCATCATGGCCGGGGAACGCGGTATCTCCGCCGAGCGCCACGCGCAGCTGATGGCGGAAATGGGGCTGGACAAGCCGCTCTATCAACAATATTTCTCCTACGTGTCCAACGTGCTGCACGGCGATCTGGGCACCTCACTCAAAAGCCGCATCTCCGTCTGGAGCGAGTTCGTTCCGCGCTTCCAGGCCACGCTGGAGCTGGGTTTCTGCGCGATGCTGTTCGCGGTGCTGGTGGGCATCCCGGTCGGGGTGCTGGCGGCGGTCAAACGCGGTTCGGTCTTCGATCACACCGCGGTGGGCATCTCGCTGACCGGCTATTCGATGCCGATTTTCTGGTGGGGCATGATGCTGATCATGCTGGTGTCGGTGCAGCTTAACCTGACGCCGGTGTCGGGGCGCATCAGCGACACGGTATTCCTCGACGACAGCCACCCGCTGACCGGCTTCATGCTGATAGACACCCTGATCTGGGGCGAGCCTGGCGACTTCGTCGACGCGGTGATGCACATGATCCTGCCGGCCATCGTACTGGGCACCATCCCGCTGGCGGTGATCGTGCGCATGACCCGTTCCTCGATGCTGGAAGTGTTGGGCGAAGACTATATCCGCACCGCGCGCGCCAAGGGCGTGAGCCGCATGCGAGTGATCGTCGTCCACGCGCTGCGCAACGCGCTGCTGCCGGTGGTGACGGTGATCGGGCTGCAGGTTGGCACCATGCTGGCCGGCGCTATTCTGACGGAAACCATCTTCTCCTGGCCGGGGCTGGGCCGCTGGCTGATCGACGCGCTGCAGCGCCGCGATTACCCGGTGGTGCAGGGCGGGGTATTGCTGGTCGCCTGTATGATCATTCTGGTTAACCTGCTGGTAGACGTGCTCTACGGCGTGGTCAACCCGCGTATTCGCCACAAGAAATAAGGGGCGCTCTCATGTCTCAAATCACTGAGTCTGCAGTTAAAGGTGCGCCGAAGCCGATGACCCCGTTTCAGGAGTTTTGGCACTATTTCAAGCGCAATAAAGGGGCCGTGGTCGGCCTGGTGTACATCGTTCTGATGCTGGTGATCGCGCTCGGCGCCGGCGTGCTGGCGCCGCATGCGCCTGCGGACCAGTTCCGCGACGCGCTGCTCAAGCCGCCGGTGTGGCAAGAAGGCGGCAGCTGGCAATATATCCTCGGCACCGACGACGTGGGCCGCGACGTGCTGTCGCGCCTGATGTACGGTGCACGGCTGTCGCTGTTGGTCGGCTGTCTGGTGGTGGTGCTGTCGCTGATCATGGGCGTGATATTCGGCCTGCTGGCCGGTTACTTCGGCGGCGTGGTGGACGCGATTATCATGCGCATCGTCGACATCATGCTGGCTCTGCCGAGCCTGTTGCTGGCGCTGGTGCTGGTGGCGGTATTCGGGCCGTCGATCGTCAACGCCTCGCTGGCGCTGACCTTCGTCGCCCTGCCGCACTATGTGCGTCTGACGCGCGCGGCGGTGCTGGTGGAGGTCAACCGCGACTACGTCACCGCTTCGCGGGTGGCGGGCGCCGGCGCGCTGCGCCAGATGTTCGTCAATATTCTGCCTAACTGCCTGGCGCCTTTGATCGTGCAGGCTTCTCTCGGTTTCTCGAACGCCATTCTGGACATGGCCGCTCTCGGCTTTCTGGGCATGGGTGCGCAGCCGCCGACGCCGGAGTGGGGCACCATGCTCTCCGACGTGCTGCAGTTCGCGCAAAGCGCCTGGTGGGTGGTGACCTTCCCCGGCCTGGCGATCCTGCTGACGGTGCTGGCATTTAACCTGATGGGGGACGGTTTGCGTGACGCTCTCGACCCCAAACTCAAGCAGTAACAGAGGACGAGAGAGATGGCGTTATTGAATGTAGACAAGCTTTCGGTGCACTTCGGTGACGAAGGCACCCCGTTCCGCGCGGTAGACCGCATCAGTTACAGCGTGGAGCAAGGTCAGGTGGTCGGCATCGTCGGTGAATCCGGCTCCGGCAAATCCGTCAGCTCGCTGGCGATCATGGGCCTGATCGATTTCCCCGGCAAGGTGATGGCCGACAAGCTGGAGTTCAACGGCCAGGATCTGCGCAAGATCTCCGAAAAAGAGCGCCGCCAGCTGGTGGGCTCCGAAGTGGCGATGATCTTCCAGGATCCGATGACCAGCCTGAACCCGTGCTATACCGTCGGTTACCAGATCATGGAGGCGCTGAAGGTGCATCAGGGCGGCAACCGCCGCACCCGCCGTCAGCGCGCTATCGACCTGCTGACGCAGGTGGGCATTCCCGATCCGGCTTCGCGGCTGGACGTATACCCGCACCAGCTTTCCGGCGGCATGAGCCAGCGCGTGATGATCGCCATGGCCATCGCCTGTCGGCCGAAGCTGCTGATCGCCGACGAGCCGACGACCGCGCTCGATGTGACTATCCAGGCGCAGATCATCGAACTGCTGCTGGATCTGCAACAGCGCGAAAACATGGCGCTGCTGCTGATCACTCACGATCTGGCGCTGGTGGCGGAAGCGGCGCATCACATCATCGTGATGTACGCCGGCCAGGTGGTGGAATCCGGCAAGGCGGCGGAGATTTTCCGCGCGCCGCGCCACCCGTACACCCAGGCGCTGCTGCGCGCGCTGCCGGAGTTCGCCGCCGACAAGGCGCGGCTGGCTTCGCTGCCGGGTGTGGTGCCGGGCAAATACGATCGCCCGACCGGTTGCCTGCTCAACCCGCGTTGTCCGTACGCCAACGAGCGCTGCCGTAACGAGGAGCCGGAACTGCGCAGCATTCCCGGCCGTCAGGTTAAATGTCACACACCGCTGGATGATGCGGGGAGGCCGACCGTATGAGCCAGAATCAACCTTTACTGCAGGCGATTGACCTGAAAAAGCATTACCCGGTGAAAAAGGGCCTGTTCGCGCCGGAGCGGCTGGTCAAGGCGCTCGACGGCGTGTCCTTCACCCTGGAGCGCGGCAAAACGCTGGCGGTGGTCGGTGAGTCGGGCTGCGGCAAATCAACGCTCGGCCGCCTGCTGACGATGATTGAAGTGCCGACCGGCGGCGAGCTGTATTACCAGGGGCAGGATCTGCTGAAGCCGGACGTCTCGGCCGAGAAACTGCGGCGCCAGAAGATCCAAATCGTGTTCCAGAATCCTTACGGATCGCTCAACCCGCGCAAGAAGGTCGGGCAGATCCTCGAGGAGCCGCTGTTGATCAACACGTCGCTCAGCGCCGCCGAACGGCGGGAAAAAGCGCTGGAGATGATGGCGAAGGTCGGCCTGAAGACCGAGCATTATGACCGCTACCCGCACATGTTCTCCGGCGGCCAGCGCCAGCGTATCGCTATCGCCCGCGGGTTGATGTTGAATCCGGACGTGGTGATCGCCGATGAACCGGTGTCGGCATTGGACGTGTCGGTGCGCGCGCAGGTGCTGAATCTGATGATGGATCTGCAGCAGGAGCTGGGGCTGTCCTATGTGTTCATCTCGCACGATCTGTCGGTGGTGGAACACATCGCCGACGAGGTGATGGTGATGTACCTCGGCCGCTGCGTGGAAAAGGGCAGCAAAGAGGCGATCTTCAACAACCCGCGCCATCCGTACACCCAGGCGCTGCTGTCGGCGACGCCACGGTTGAACCCGGATATGCGCCGCGAGCGCATCAAGCTGACCGGCGAACTGCCCAGCCCGATGAATCCGCCGCCGGGCTGTGCGTTCAATGCCCGCTGCCGCCGCGCTTTCGGCACCTGCGTGCAGCTGCAGCCGCAGCTAAAACAGTACGGTGAGCAGATGGTGGCCTGCTTTGCGGTCGATCAGGACGAACATCCGGGGGCGTAAAGCGTCGAACGTCATCGCTTAAATTCACGCCGGCATCACGCCGGCGTTTTTTATTACTCAATCAAAGGGTTAATAAGTAGAAAACTACCACAGTCCGCCATTTTAATTACCTCCCTAATTAAATTCTGATAAGAGTTATTTTTCTAAGAATCTTCGCATGAGAATAATAATCTAATTATGGAATTCAACGGGTTGTTGTTAATAACATTATATCGGCCTATCGGCTTCACCATTTTTATTATAAAAGCCAAAAAAAACGCGCCGGCGGCGCGCTTTAGGTTGATGAGGCCGCGCTTATTGCGGATAAGGCACCCAGTCGCCGCCGTTCAGGCGAATGTAAGGTTTCCCCTGATATTGCATCACGATGGCGTTGTCGTTTTCGGAGATGACCGGGGTCTGCGGCAGCCCCTGGGTCAGCGCCTGCCAGTCGACGCTGGATTCGCTGAAGACCTTGCCGTCCACCAGACGTGAGACCAGCTCCGACAGCGCCAGATAGCTGCTCGGCGTTTTGATCTGCAGCGGGCTGCCCTGATGCGGCGCCTTCATGCCCACCAGTTTGATGCCGACCGGCGTATGGGTGATGTTCGGGCTGGGAATATCGCGCAGGCCGGACATCTGCATCTTGTCGCCCACCAACGCCGCGCCGTGCTCCGGCACGATCACCACCACCACTTTGCGGCCGGATTTTTCCAGCTGATCGAGGAAGGTGTTCAGCTGATCGAACAGCTTCTGCGCGCGCGGCTGATAGTCGGCGCTCTTGTTGGAGCCGACGAAGCGGTTGCCGTCGTGCAGCGGGATGACGTTGAAGAAGGTGGCGGTGCGGGCGTCTCCGGCTTTTTGCTGCTGATCGAGCCAGCGGGTCAGCAATTCCAGATCGTTATAAATCGGCTCACCGTCGAACGACGTCAGCTCGTTGCCGATGCCGGCCTGCGACATTAACGGCGCCTGCATGTCGCCCTGTTCACGCAGCTCTTTCAGGTAGTTGCCGAACACACCGGAGTGATCGAGCATCAGCTGTTGCTTGAAGCCGAGCTTCGCCAGGTTGTCGAACAGGTAACACTGCTGGTTCACCGGCTGGTACAAATCATGATGCGAAAGCTGGCCGCAGCTGGCGCGCAGCAACCGTATCGAGGCCGGGCCGCTGTAGGCGGTGGCCGAGTTGAAGCTGTCGAACATGATGTCCATCTTCGACCACAGCGGATGGTTCTGCAGGTTGACCGCCTCCATATCGGCCCAGGCCAGCGAACAGATGTTGATCACCAGCAGATCGAACGGTTGGGCGTCGGCGGGCAAGGTGGCCGGGAACGCGGTGGCGCGGCCTTTTTCCCGCTCGTAGAACTGGTTCAGGTAGGCCGTCAGGTTGGCGCTGGTCGGCGGCAGGCTGTCTGCCGGCGCAGCGTCCCCCGCCGCCGGCGCTGATGTGGCCGGGGTATTGGCGCCGCCGGCGGCAGCCGTGGAAGTGGCGGGCAGCAGTGAAACCGCCGGCCCGGCGATGTTGACGATATTGAGCCACGCCAGCGCCGCCACGGTGAACACCGTGACGCGCACCCACTGTGCGACGAACAGGTAGGCGATAAACAGCACGAAGGCCGCGCCGATCATCTGCCAGTTGATAAAGCGGTTGATCAGCTCCAGCAGATACTGGGCGCTGAAACCGGCCAGCTGCGAGCCCTGGCTGAGGATGCTGTTGATGCCCGGCAGCCAGGTGTCGTGGTAGAACAGCGCGATGCCGATCGGGATAGCGAGGTAATGGCGCCAGCGATGCAGGCGTTGCGAAGGGATCGGCATCAGCAGAAACGCCATGAACACCAGGTTCGGTAGCGCGTGGAAATTCAGGTAGCCGAACCACAGCAGGGCGAATTTGGCCAGAAAGTAGAGGTTCCAGCCGCCCAGCCCGCGCCAGTAGCGCCACAGAGCGTTATCGGATTGCGTCTTCGAGTTTGGATTCATGGCTGCTTCTTACGTTTAATCTGAGATGAGGAGCCTGTGCGCACCCATAAACCGGCGGATTTCAAATAGCGCGGCGATAACAACAGGTTTTGCCAGTATTGACGCAAATGCGGAAAACGCCGGTGAAAGGCGTAGCCCAGCGGAATGAAGATCAGCGCGCACAGCAGGATCAGTTGCACGATGTCGTTAAGGTTCAGCATGCGGTTCCTCCTGCGGGCCAAGCGGCAGCGTGAAGGCGACCGGCTGCCGCCGTTCCGCGGGCACCTCGGCTGCCGCCACGCGGGGGCGCGGCGCGGCACCGGCGGCGCCGGTGGCCGAAATCTGCCAGCGCCCCTGGGCCATGCGTTTTATTTCCGAAATGATATCGACATCCTGGTGCCACACCACCCGGTTGCTGAAGGCTTCATCCACCGGCAGGCGGAAGATGAACTTCAGCGCGGTATCCAGATCGTTGATGCGGCAGGTGGAAAGGAACAGCACCAGCCGCCCCTGCACCACGGTCATCACGTCGCCGAACCGCCGCAGGTGGCACAGGGTCATCGCCTGTTCGGCGCGCAGGCCGGTGGCCGGGCGCAACGCCACCATCACGCCTTTGCCGTCCTCGGGCAGCAAGGTGTTGGCCATCAGCGAAAGCACCGCCTGGCTGAACGCTTCCGGCCGCATGTAGCCTTTGAGCTGCAGCGGACGCAGCCCGGCCAACAGCGCATCGATGTCGGCGGGCACATGCCGTGAGAAGCGCTGCCCCTGGATGCCCTCGAGCATGGTCAGAAAACGCGACAGCGGCGCGACGTGCGGCACGATCAGGTTGGCGCCGCAGGCCAGCAGCAGCCGTTCGTCGCTGTAGCGCAGGCTGGCGCTCATCTCGCGCACCGCAATTTTCAGGCCGTTGCCGCGGCTGCGGCGCAGGGTGTGGATCTGGTGCGCCAGATGATCGATTTGGTCGCTTTGATACAACGCGAAAATCAACGTCGCCGAGAGTCTCAGCATGCCGTGCTGCGCCAGTTCGTCGTTGCTCTCCAGCAGTTGCCAGTTGGCGGACAGCGGCGGCGCGCCTTCCAGGATGCTGCGCTCGGCCAGATACAGGCTTTCGTCGCTGCGTAAGGCGGTGGGGGAGGGTTGGCTATTTTCATCCTCGCCCTGCCAGCCGCCTTCCGCCGCATACAAGGTCAGCAGCTGGTTGGCGTTGATGCCGTTTTCGGTGCTCCACCAGTTCACCAGGTATTGCGCGCTGTCCTGCTGCCATTGCAGGCTGGACAGGCCGTTCAGGATGCGGTGCTGTGCGCTGAGCTGCCCTTTGAGCTTATTGATGCCGCCGCCGTGGCTAAGGATCAACAGCGTACAGCCCTGCCGCCGCAGCCAGGCGGCGAGGGTGCGCGTCCACTCGCGCAGCTCTTCGGTGGTGAAGGTTTGCCACAGGCTGGCGTGGGCCAGTAGGATAAGTAAGCGATTTTGCGGCCGCAGGGCGCGCATCAGATCGTCGTTCAACTGTGTCAGCGCGGCTTTTTTCTCCGGTAATTGATACAGCGGCAGCTTCTGCAACGCGGGCGCAGCCAGTTCGGCCAGCAGGCGCTCGGGTTTGTCGCCGCTGCAGATCAGGGCGACTTTGTGAGTGGCCGGTTGAGCGGCGATGACCTGGCGACACAGCAGCGCGGCGTCGCTTTGCCTGTCGATATTGATCCAATAAAGCCCGGGGGCCTGCATCACCGACAGCTCTTCCCAAATCTGCCGAATGCCTAGAGAAAAAGAGTGCGCCATAGGATGTGTTCTACTTTCGTTGAAAGCCGACTAAAGGCGTTTATATTTAAAGATAGCCATTTTTACGCTGGCAATAACAAATCTCCGACGCTCTTCAACAATATTTGTTGAGAATCATCTTATTGCCTCTCTCTTTTTGTATCGTTGCTATAGTTAATTAACATAGCCTATTTTCGCCAAGGCGGAAGAATGAATAACGCACCCACCCATTTTCGTGCAGCGGCGCCTGGGGAGAGCCAGGATGACCTGCAGGCGCTCAGCCAGGCTTTTTCATTGCCGAAATTACGCTATGTCGATATTTCGCGGCAGGAGCGGTTAACGCAAATGATGACGCGCTGGCCACTGTTGGCCGAATTGGCGCAGACCACGGGGAGCCACTGATCTATGCCGGTGCTCGCGCTGCAAGGGTTGCGGGGTGGAATGGGGACGACCTCGGTCACGGCGGCGCTCGCCTGGGCGTTGCAGCAGCTGGGCGAGCCGGTGCTGGCGATCGACTTCACGCCGGATAATCTGCTGCGCTTGCATTTCAACACCCCGTTCGAGCTGGCGCGCGGCTGGGCCCGCGCGGAGCGGGATGGCGGCGTTTGGCAGGAAGGCGCGCTGCGTTATTGTGAAAACCTCGACTTTCTGCCTTTTGGCCGCCTGAATGGGGCGGAACGGCTGGAAGTACAACGTCAATGTCAGCAGCAGCCCGAGCGTTGGCGCGACAATCTGCGCCAACTGATCGCCGGCGATCCGCAGCGCTGGATCCTGCTGGATGTCCCGGTCGGGGACGGCGTGCTGGCGCAGCAGGCGCTGCAGCTTGCCGACAGCGTGTTCGTGCTGTTGAACCCCGACGCCAACTGTCAGGTGCGGCTCCATCAACAGACGCTGCCGAATGACTGCCGTTTCCTGGTCAATCACTACTCCTCCGCCAGCCAGCTGCAGCAGGATCTGCATCAGCTGTGGCTGCAAACCCTGAGCGGCCTGCTGCCGGTGGTGATCCACCGCGACGAAGCGTTGGCGGAAGCGCTGGCGGTCAAACAGCCGTTGGGCGAGTATCGCCCCGAGAGCCTGGCGGCGGATGAAGTGCTGACGCTGGCCAACTGGTGCCTGATCAACCTCAAACGGGGCGTTGCCCCATGAGCCGGGTGCTGAGCCTGCTGCTGGTACCGCCGGTGCGTCAGGCGGTGCAGGCGCGCTACCGCGGCTATCGCCGCAACGGCGCGTCGGCGCTGACCGCCTTTTTCGCCACGCTGCTGGTGGCGCTGGGGTGGATGCTGCTGCGCTTCGAGTCACCGGCCTGGCAGCGCGTGCGCGTCGGCCGCGCTTACTGGTTCCCGCATCTGTCCGCCGAACGCCCGCGCCCGGCGGATGCGCTGCGCTATCTGCTGCAGGGCCTGTGGCTGCTGCTGTTTCGCAGCGGTCGCGCGCCGGTGCCGCGCGACTATTTCGCCGGGTGGCGGCGGCTGCAGCAGCGCTACGCCGATTGGCTGCAGAGCCTGCCGCAACGGCTGAAAAACGCCGGCGTGGAACAGCGTTCGGTAGAGCGCCTCGGCCGCATGAACCGCGGCATGCGACGCGCGCTGTTTATTCTGGTCGGCGTGCTGGCGGCGATCCTCGCCATACTGTGCATTTCGCAGCCGTTCGATCTGTCGGCGCAGTTCGTGTTCGTCGTGCTGCTGTGGGGGATCGCGATGGTGGTGCGCCGGGTGCCGGGGCGTTTGCCTGCGCTGATGCTGATCGTGCTGTCGCTGACCGTGTCCTGTCGTTACCTGTGGTGGCGTTATACCGCCACGCTGAACTGGGACGATCCGCTCAGCCTGGTGTGCGGCCTGTTGCTGCTGGTGGCGGAAACCTACGCCTGGGTGGTGCTGGTGCTGGGCTATTTCCAGACCATCTGGCCGCTTAACCGCCAGCCGGTGCCGTTGCCCGAAGACAGCGCCACCTGGCCGACCATCGATCTGATGGTGCCGACCTACAACGAGGACCTCGGGGTGGTGAAGCCCACCCTCTATGCGGCGTTGGGCATCGACTGGCCGAAAGAGAAAGTGAACATCTATATCCTCGACGACGGCAATCGCCCCGAATTCCGGGCGTTCGCCGCCGAAGTGGGGGTGAAATACATCGCCAGGCCGACCCACGAACACGCCAAGGCCGGCAACATCAACAATGCGCTGAAGCAGGCCACCGGCGAGTTCGTGGCGATTTTCGACTGCGATCACGTGCCGACGCGCTCCTTCCTGCAGCTGACCATGGGCTGGTTCTTCAAAGACAAAAAGCTGGCGATGCTGCAGACCCCGCACCACTTCTTCTCGCCGGATCCGTTCGAGCGCAACCTCGGCCGCTTCCGCCAGACGCCCAACGAAGGCACTTTGTTCTACGGGCTGGTGCAGGACGGCAACGACATGTGGGACGCCACCTTCTTCTGCGGCTCTTGCGCCATTCTGCGCCGCAGCGCGCTGGACGAGATCGGCGGCATCGCGGTGGAAACCGTCACCGAAGATGCCCATACCTCGCTGCGTTTGCACCGGCGCGGGCACACCTCGGCCTATATCCGCATTCCGCAGGCCGCCGGGCTGGCGACCGAAAGCCTGTCGGCGCACATCGGCCAGCGCATTCGCTGGGCGCGCGGCATGGTGCAGATCTTCCGGCTCGACAACCCGCTGCTGGGCAAAGGGCTGAAACTGGCGCAGCGTCTGTGCTACGCCAACGCCATGCTGCACTTCCTGTCGGGCATTCCGCGGCTGATCTTCCTCACCGCGCCGTTGGCGTTTTTACTGCTGCATGCCTACATCATCTTCGCGCCGGCGCTGGCGATCGCGCTGTATGTGCTGCCTCACATGATCCACGCCAGCCTGACCAACTCGCGCATCCAGGGGAAATACCGCCATTCGTTCTGGAGCGAGATCTATGAAACGGTGCTGGCCTGGTATATCGCGCGGCCGACGACGGTAGCGCTGTTCAATCCGCACAAGGGCAAATTCAACGTCACCGCCAAAGGCGGCCTGGTGGAAGAGGAGCACGTAGACTGGGTGATCACCCGGCCTTACATGTTCCTGGTCGTGCTGAATCTGGCTGGGCTGGCGTTCGGCGCCTGGCGGCTGGCCTATGGCCCGACGGACGAGGTGATGACGGTGATCATCAGCCTGGTGTGGGTGCTGTACAACATGACCATTCTCGGCGGCGCGGTGGCGGTGGCGGTGGAGGCCAAGCAGGTGCGCCAGGCGCACCGCGTGGAGATCGCCATGCCGGCGGCGATCGCGCGTGCTGATGGCCACCTCTACCCCTGCACGCTGCGCGATTACTCCGATGGCGGCGTGGGCATTGAGATGCGGGTGGAGAATGCGTTGAAAGACGGCGACAAGGTTTCGCTGTTGCTCAAACGTGGCCAGCAGGAATACAGCTTCCCCTGTGTGGTGACGCGCGCCTTCGGCAACAAGGTGGGGGTGCGTCTGGTCAGTCTCTCCACCCGTGAACACATCGATTTCATTCAGTGCACCTTCGCCCGCGCCGATACCTGGGCGCTGTGGCAGGACGGGTTCCCTGAAGACCGGCCGATCGAAAGCCTGCGCGACGTGCTGGCGTTGGGCTTCCGCGGCTATGTGCGCATGGCGGACTACGCGCCGCCGCTGGTGCGCGGCCTGCTGGTCGGGGTCACTTCGCTGACCGCCTGGGTAGTGTCGTTTATTCCGCGCGGCGTCGGCAGGGATCCGACCTTGGGTCAACAAGAAACCGTGGGTTAGCTGCGAGTTCAACCGCCCGCTCACTCGCCCGGTGAACAGGCTCCAACATTGATGATGATACGATGACGAGAAAAATAACCTGGTTAACTGCTCTGGCCTTAGGCATCAGTACCCTGTCGCAGGCCGAAACCGCCACCGCGCCGACCGTGGCGGCCCAGCCGCCGATCGCCGCGGCGGCCGATACGGCGACCGCGCCGCAGGATCCGAATGCGCCGGTGCGCGACGTGTCGCTGCCGTTCGCGCAGATAGCGCCGCCGCCGGGCACCTTTGTTCTGCGCGGCACCCGGCCGGACGGGCAGATCGAATTCGGCGTGCGCAGCGATGAGGTGGTCTCGCAGGCGATGCTCGACCTGGAATTTACGCCGTCGCCGGCGCTGATCCCGGTGGAGTCGCACGTCAAAGTCTATCTGAACGACGAACTGATGGGCGTGACCACCCTCGCCAAAGAGCAGCTGGGCAAGCCCAATCGCATCCAGATGGCGATCGATCCGCGCTATATCACCGATTTTAACCGCGTCCGGCTGGTGTTTGTCGGCCATTATCAGAACATCTGCGAAAACCCGGCCAGCACCTCGCTGTGGCTCGACGTCAGCCAATCCAGCGCGCTGAAGCTGCGCTTCCAGACGCTGCCGGTGAAAAACGAGCTGTCGCACTTCCCTGAGCCGTTCTTCGACAGCCGCGACAATCGGCCGCTGACGCTGCCGATGGTATTCGCCGGCCAGCCTGATCTCGCCCAGCAGCGCGCGGCGGGCATTCTGGCATCCTGGTTCGGCAGCAAGGCGCAGTGGCGCGGGCAATCCTTCCCGACGCTGTACAATGCGCTGCCGGCGCAGCACGCGGTGGTGTTCGCCACCAACTCGCAGCGCCCGGATTTCCTGCGCGATTATCCGGCGGTCAACGGCCCGACGGTGGAGATGATCAGCCACCCCGACAATCCGTACGTCAAACTGCTGTTGATTCAGGGGCGTGACGACAACGATTTGATCACCGCGGTGAAGGGTATCGCGCAGGGTAACATCTTGTTCCGCGGCCAGAACGTGACGGTGGACAAGGTGGAACAGCTCGCGGCGCGCCAGCCTTACGACGCGCCGAACTGGGTGCGCACCGATCGGCCGATGACCTTCGCCGAGCTGCAGCAATATGCCGAACAGCTGCAAACCAGCGGCATCGAACCCGGCCCGATTTCGCTGACCATGAACCTGCCGCCGGATCTGTTCCTGATCCGCAGCACCGGCATCGACATGCACCTGAAATACCGTTATACCGCGCCGCGCATTCAGGACGGTTCGCGGCTGAGCGTCAGCCTGAACAACCAGTTCGTGCAGGCTTACTCGCTGGTGCCGGAACACGAGCAGGGCGCGCAGCTGCTGCGACTGCCGCTGACGCAGGGGCTGCTCGACTCCGACAGGAACGTCAGCATCCCGGCGTTGCGGCTGGGGGCCACCAACCAGCTGCGCTTTGACTTTGACTACACCACGCTGCTGGCCAGCGGCGCGGAAGGGCGCTGCGAAACCTACTCCTTCACGCAAAACCACGCGGTGATCGACGGCGCGTCCACCATCGATTTCTCCGGCTATCGCCACTTTATGGCGATGCCGGATTTGCGCGCCTTCGCCAACGCCGGCTTCCCGTTCAGCCGCCTGGCGGATCTGTCGCAAACGCTGGTGTTGGTGAACCAGAAACCGCAGCCGGCGCAGGTCAGCGCGCTGCTGAACGCGCTCGGCGTGATCGGCGCGCAAACCGGCTACCCGGCGCTGGCCTTTACGCTGAGCGACGACTGGTCGCAGGCCAAGGATCGTGACGACGATATCCTGATGATCGGCACCATTCCGCCGGCGCTGCGCGACGACAAGAAAATCAGCCTGCTGGTGGACGCCACTCAAAGCTGGGTGAAGCAGCCGACGCGCCAACCGCCGTTGCCGAGCGCGGAATTGCTGGCGGAGGACGCCAAGCCGGACAGCAAAACCACCGTCAGCTCCGAGGGCGCAATGTCGGCGATCATCGGCGTGCAATCGCCGTTCAACGATCAGCGCAGCATCGTGGCGCTGCTGGCGGACAGCCCGCGCGGCTATGAGTTGCTGAACAATGCCCTGCTGGACAGCGGCAAGCGCGCCGTGGTGTTCGGCTCGGTGGCGGTGATCCGCGAATCGGGGGTCAACAGCCTGCGCGTCGGCGATGTTTACTATGTCGGCCACCTGCCTTGGTGGGAGCGGCTGTGGTATGCCCTCTCCACCCATCCGGTCCTGCTGGCGGTGCTCGCGGTGGTGCTGGTGGTGATCCTGGGGCTGATGCTGTGGCGCGGCCTGAAGGCCTTCAGCCGGCGGCGTCTGGCGCCTGAAGATCGGGATTGACGGCGGTGAACGCGATGCTGCAACGCCTGTCGCTCGGCATGCTGCTGCTGTGCGCTTTCAGCGCGGCGGCGGCCTGCGAGTGGCCGGGCTGGCAACAGTACAAGCAGTTCTACATCAGCCCGCAGGGGCGGGTGATCGACCCGAGCAGCCCGAACAAAATCACCACCTCTGAGGGCCAGAGTTACGGCCTGTTCTTCGCCCTGGTGGCCAATGACCGGCCGACCTTCGACCAGCTGTTGACCTGGACGGAGAACAATCTGGCGGCGGGCGATCTCAGCGCCCGTTTGCCCGCCTGGCTGTGGGGCGAGAGCGACGATAAGCAGTGGAAGGTGCTGGACGCCAACTCGGCGTCGGACGCCGATCTGTGGATCGCCTACAACCTGCTCGAAGCCGGCCGCCTGTGGAAAAGCCGGCGTTATCAAACCCTGGGGACGCTGCTGCTGCAACGCATCGGCCGCGAGGAAGTGGCCGACATTCCCGGCCTGGGCCTGATGCTGCTACCGGGCAAAGTCGGGTTCGTGGCGGAAGATCGCTGGCGGCTGAATCCCAGCTACCTGCCGCCGCAGCTGTTGGCGCGTTTTGCGGCGCTGAACGGCCCATGGCGCGCGATGCGCGAGGTCAATCAACGGCTGTGGCTGGACACCGCGCCGCACGGTTTCTCACCGGATTGGGTGGTGTGGCGGGTCGGTGCCGGTTGGCAGCCGGACACCGTCAAGCCGAACGTCGGCAGCTACGACGCCATTCGGGTTTATCTGTGGGCCGGCATGCTGGCGGACGACGATGAACACAAGGCGGCACTGCTTGAACGCTTCCAGCCGATGGCGCAGTTCACTGCCAAACAGGGCGTTCCGCCGGAGAAAACCGATACCGCCAGCGGCAAAACCACCGGCGACGGCCCGGTCGGTTTCTCCGCTTCTGTGCTGCCGATGCTGGCGACGCAGGCTGAAGCGCTGGCGGTGCAGCGGCAGCGCATCAGCGAGCACCCGCCGGGTGACGACGCCTATTTCAGCGCTTCGCTGACGCTGTTCGGTCAGGGGTGGGATCAACAACGTTATCGCTTTAATCGTCAGGGTGAATTGCAACCCTCGTGGGACGGCCAATGCACAACTTCAAAATAAACTGGCTGAATTTGATTCCGCTGAGCCTGGCGATGCTGCCGCAGGCGCGCGCTGCGGAGGCCGTGGCCCCGGAACAGTGGCTGCTGGAACAGGTGCGCATTGGCGAGGCCGGCAACAAGGACGATCTGGTGCGCCAGTCGCTGTACCGGCTCGAGCTGATGGATCCGAACAACCCGGACGTGATCGCCGCGCGCATGCGTTTGGCGCTGCGGCAGGGCAACATGGCGCTGGCGCAGCAGCAGCTGGACAAACTGAAAACCCTCGCGCCGCAGTCCAGCGCCTATCGCCAGGCGCAAATGAACATGCTGCTGACCCAGCCGGAAACCCGGCAAAAGCTGCAGCAGGCGCGCCTGATGGCGACCGCCGGCCGGTTGCCGGAAGCCAAGGCGCAGTACGATGCGCTGTTTCACGGCGAGCCGCCGACGCTCGATCTGGCGGTGGAATACTGGCGGCTGGTGGCGCGTTTGCCGGGGCAGGAGGCGAAGGCGTTAAAGCAGCTGCAGGCGCTGGATCAGCAATATTCAGGCAATGTGGCGCTGCGTATGTCGCTGGCGCGTATGCTGTTCAGTCAGAACCAGGACGCGCAGGCCTATGAACTGCTGCAGAAGATCGCCGCCGATCCGGCCGGGCGCGGCGATGCCGCCGATCTGTGGCTGGACAAGGTCAAAGCGATGCCGGTCAGCGCGCAGAGCGTGGCGGCGCTCAACCGCTTCCTCGGCGTGTTCGACACTGGCGATCAGGCGACCAGCGCCCGCGAAGAGCTGGCCAGACAGCAGAAATTGTTGGCCGATCCGACCTATCAGGCGCGGGTGCGCGGCCTGGCGCAGGTGGATAAAGGCGGCAGCCGGGCAGCCATTCCTGAGTTGCAAAAGGCGCTGGCGGCGGCGCCGAACGACGCCGAGGTGCTGGGGGCGCTCGGCCAGGCCTACTCGCGCGCCGGCAACCGCCCGCAGGCGCTGAAGCTGTTTCGCCAGGCGCTGGCGGCCGACAAGAACGGCTACGACAGCGGCAAGTGGCAGAGCCTGATCAAAAGCACCAGCTACTGGCTGGCGATCGACGAGGGCGACAAAGCGCTGAAGGCCGGCAATCTCGCGCTGGCCCGGCAGAAATATCAGCAGGCGCGCCAGCTCGACGACGGCGACGGCGACGCGTTCATCGGCCTGGGCGATGTGGCGGTGGCGAGCAAGGATGACGCCGCGGCGGAAGGGTTTTATCAGCAGGCGTTGCGACGCGATCCCGGCAACGGCAGCGCGCTGCGCGGCCTGGTGAATATCTATCAGCGCCAGTCGCCGGAAAAAGCGCTGGCCTACCTCAACGGCCTGCCGCGCAGCCAACAGGCCAAGCTGCGCAGCACCCTCGACGGACTGCGGCTCGATATGTTGAAGCAGCAGGCGGAGACGCTGGCGGCACAGCAGCAGTGGCAGCAGGCGGCTGAAATCTATCGCCGCGCTCAGCCGATGGATCCCGACGACGTCTGGCTGACCTATCGCTATGCACAGGCGCTGCGTCAGGCCGGGCAGCCGCAGCAGGCAGACGCTCTGTTCCGGCAGCTGGCGCAGCGCCAACATGCCAATCCGCAGCTGACCTACGCCTATGCGCTCTATCTTTCCGGCAGCGATCGCGACAGGCAGGCGCTGGCACAACTCAATACGCTGCCTGCGGCACAGTGGAACGACAACATGCGCGAGCTGGCGCAGCGGCTGAAAATGCAGGCGGTAATCGAGCATGCCGAACGGCTGCGGGCGGCCGGTGACGAACCGGCGGCGGAAGCCTATCTGCGCCGGCAGCCGGCGGACACGCGCATCGATTTGCTGCTGGCCGACTGGGCACTGGCGCGCGGGGAGTATGCGGCGGCGCTGGACGACTATCAGCGGGTGAAACGGCGTGAGCCGAACAACCCGGATGCGCAGCTGGGCGAGATCGAAGCCTATGTGGCGCAGGGGGATCTGGACGCGGCGCGTCAACGGCTTAAAACCGAACCGCAGCCACAAGACGCTTCGCTCAACAGCCAGCGGCGAGTCGCCAACGCCTGGGGGGCGGTCGGCGATACGCAGCAGGCCGAAGCTATCTTCGACCGACTGAAAACGGCGGCGGCTTCGGAGCCCGTCGGACAGACCAAGGCGCTGGTTTACCGTGATGCCGCCCGGCTGGAGCGGGCTCAGCAACAGCCTGAACGGGCGCAGCAGGATTACCGCCAGGCGATGGTGGCCAGCGGCATCACGCCGACGCTGCCGCAGGATAATGACAGCTACACCTATTTGACGCGCAATAATCCGAGCGACGACTGGCTGAAACGCGGCATCCGCTCCGACGCCGCGGATCTGTATCGACAGCAAGACGTGAACGTCACGCTCGATCACGATTACTGGCGCTCGAGCGGCACCGGCGGCATCTCCGACTTCAACGCGCACGATACCATGCTGCAGGTGGACATGCCGCTGTATGACGGGCGCGCCTTCTTGCGCACCGACACCGTGCAGCTGGATGCCGGCCGTTTCTCGACCGACGGCAGCGGCAAATACTACGAAACCTTCGGCACCTGCCACACACAAGGGTGCCGCGGCGATGAACACCAGAAAACCACCGGCACCAGCGTGGCGGCCGGCTGGAAAAACGATCGCTGGGCCGCCGACATCGGCACGACGCCGATGGGCTTTGAGGTGGTCGACTGGACCGGCGGCCTGGCCTACAGCGGCGACTGGAACCACATTGGTTGGACGCTGGCGGCCTCGCGACGGCCGATCTCCAGCTCGCTGCTGGCGTTCGGCGGCGCCAAAGACCCGAATACCGGCATCACCTGGGGCGGCGTGCGCGCTACCGGCGTCAGCCTGAGCGCCAGCTACGATCGCGGCGAGGCGAACGGCGTCTGGGCCGATCTCAGCGCGCACCAGATTACCGGCAAGAACGTGGCGGACAACCAGCGGCAGCGGTTGATGGCCGGTTACTACTACAAGCTGATCAACGAAGACAATCGCCGCCTGAGCGTCGGGCTCAATACCATGCTGTGGCACTACCAGAAGGATTTGAGCGGCTATTCGCTGGGGCAGGGCGGCTATTACAGCCCGCAGCAATATCTGTCGCTGTCGCTACCGGTCAACTACCGCCAGCGCACCGAGAACTGGTCGTGGGAGCTGGGCGGTTCGGTTTCGCTGTCCCATTCGAAGACCGACAGCCAGCGCCGCTATCCGCTGCAGGGGCTGATCCCGGATTCGTTGCCCGATAAGTTCGCCGTCGAGGACGGCAGCTCTTCGAGCGGCGTCGGTTATACCCTGCGGGCGATCGTCGAACGCCGTCTCAGTTCGCACTGGACGCTCGGCGCCGGCATCGATATTCAACAGGCGAAGGACTATACGCCGAGCCACGCGTTGATTTATCTGCGTTATTCCCTGGCCGGCTGGCAAGGGGATCTCGATTTGCCGCCGCAGCCGCTGACGCCATACGCCGACTTCAAGTAGCCGGGAGGGGAAGATTCGGAGTGTCGGACACCGGGGAGTTTTGTTACCCTGTGTCCGGGTCGCGTTTGTCCGCTTTAGGAAAAGACTGAAACCCGCGATTTTCTTGGTTTTGCCTGCGGCATAGCCAGATAAAAACAGCCGATGATCGAGTATACTCAGCCCGGTTCGAGGGGGCGGGTGAGAGTCAGCCCCCTTTTTGTTTCAGCCCGATTTCACGGAGAGCAGGTTTGCGGGTCAGGCGTTCGTTAACGATTAAGCAGATGGCGACAGTGTCCGGCGTGGCGCTGGTCACGATCTGCATTTTTATCGTGATCCAGTTATTCCACTTTGTGCAGCAGCGCAGGGATGACTACGCCCAGCAACTGGAGAATATCGCTCATTCCGTGCGCCAGCCGCTGGCGGAAGCGGTGCTGCGCATGGACGTGCCGGAAGCCAAAAAGGTGCTGAACACGCTGTTGCCGGTCGGCATTCTCAGCCGGGCGGATATCGTGTTGCCGAACGAGTTTCAGGCGCTGCACGCCAATTTCCCGCCGGAGCGGCCGGTGCCGACGCTGATCGCCCGGCTGTTTGAACTGCCTATCCAAATTTCCGTGCCGCTCTATTCGCTGGAGCGGGTGCCCGCCAACCAGCAGCCGCTGGCCTATCTGGTGCTGCAGGCCGATTCGTTCCGCATGTACCAGTTTATCCTCAGCATTTTGTCGACCATGCTGTCGACCTACCTGCTGCTGGCGCTGATCCTGTCGGTGGCCATCACCTGGTGCATGAACCGGCTGATGGTGCATCCGCTGCGCGCGATGGCCAAAGAGCTGGAGAACATCTCGCAGGACGAAGCGCCCTATCACCAGCTGATGCTGCCGGCGCTGCACCAGGACGACGAGCTCGGCCTGCTGGTGCGCAATTACAACCGCAATCAACAGACGCTGGCCAAGGCGCATGCCGATATGAGCCGCCTGAGCACCCGCCACCCGGTGACCGAACTGCCGAATCCTGCATTGCTGAACGCGTTGCTGGAACAACATATCGCCTCCAGTCTGCGCCCTGAGCGTTTTAACCTGCTGGTGATCGGCATCGAGACGCTGCATGAAGCGTCTGGCGTGATGAGCCCGGCGATGCGTGAAGCGCTGCTGCTGGCGCTGGCGAAGAAGCTGCGCGGCTGCATCGACGAAAACGGCGTGCTGGCACAGCTGAGCAATACCGAATTCGCCATTCTGGCCAAGGGCATTGAGCGGCCGTTCCACGCCATGCAGCTGGCGCGGCGCATCATGGCGGAGATCAATGCGCCGTTGACGCTGGAAGGTCTGGCGCTGCGGCCCAACGCCAGCATCGGCATCGCGCACTACCTCAATCAGGGGGAGAGCGCGGAACAGCTGCTGCGCAGCGCCACTTCGGCAATGATGTCCGCGCACCGCGAAGGAAAAAATCAGATCCTGTTCTTCGAACCCAGCCTGACGGAACGCACGCAGAAGCGGCTGACGCAGGAGAGCGAGATCCTGCACGGCATCGAGCAGCGGCATTTCACGCTGTTCCTGCAGCCGCAGATCGACATGCAGTCCAACGAGGTGATCGGCGCCGAAGCGCTGCTGCGTTGGCAGCAGTATGACGGCAGCTATACCCTGCCGGCCGACGTTATCCCGCTCGCGGAAGAGCTGGGCGTGATCGTGCCTCTCGGCAACTGGGTGCTGGAAGAGTCTTGCCGTATCCTGGCGGACTGGCAGCAACGCGGCATTGCGCTGCCGCTGGCGGTTAACGTTTCCGGTATTCAGATGCAGGATGAAGCGTTCGTCCCGCATCTGAAAAACCTGCTGGCGCAGTATCGGATCGATCCGCGCAAGCTGCTGCTGGAGATCACCGAGACGGTACGCATCGACGATCTCGATCGCGCCCTGGCGCTGCTGCGCGAGTTGCACGACCTGGGGCTGTCGATCGCGCTGGACGACTTCGGCATGGGCTACTCCAGCCTGGAGTACCTCAACCGCTTGAAATCCCTGCCGATCGATTTGATTAAGATCGACCGCAGTTTCATTCAGGGGCTGCCGGGCGACGATGCGATGGTGCGCATCGTCAGTTCGATCTCCGAAGTGCTGGCGTTGCCGGTGATGGCCGAAGGCGTGGAAAACGCCGAACAGCGCGACTGGCTGCTGCAGCACGGCATTCGCAGTGGGCAAGGATTCCTGTTCGCTCGGCCGCTGCCGCGCGAAGCGTTCGAAGCCGAGTTTTGCCGCGCGGCGCCGTGAGCGTCGCGATACCTTTCCGGTACTTTTCCTCGTCCGAAAATCGCCATTCTTTATCTACCTCTTTTGCGTTAGTGCAAACAAAGGCTTACGCAATTTTCAGCTTTGCACCCCGACTGACGCGTTTCAGCTCTTAAATTCACATCAACCCCACACGGTGGGTGCAACAAATTATTTCCATGTTGTTAAGTGGGTGTTATTTTCCGCGCAAGCGATGAACAGGCTGGATTTTTAGACTGCTGCCTGGTGCGTGTCTTCCCCCCATAGGATGTTCATATGAAAACAACGATCTTTAAGAGCCTCTATTTTCAGGTGCTGACGGCGATCACGCTGGGTATCCTGCTTGGCCATTTCTACCCTGACCTTGGCGCCGAGATGAAACCTCTGGGCGATGGCTTCGTCAAACTGATCAAGATGATCATCGCGCCGGTGATCTTCTGCACCGTGGTGACCGGCATCGCCGGCATGGAAAGCATGAAGGCGGTGGGGCGCACCGGCGCCATCGCGCTGCTGTATTTTGAAATCGTCAGCACCATTGCGCTGATTATCGGCCTGGTGATCGTCAACCTGGTGCAACCGGGCGCCGGCATGAACGTCGATCCCGGCACGCTGGACGCCAAAGCGGTGGCGATCTACGCCGAGCAGGCGCAGCAGCAGGGCATCATTCCGTTCCTGCTGGATATCATCCCCGGCAGCGTGATCGGCGCGTTCGCCAGCGGCAACATTCTTCAGGTGCTGCTGTTCGCGGTACTGTTCGGCTTCGCCCTGCATCGTCTGGGCGACAAAGGGCAGCTGATCTACAACGTGATCGACAGCTTCTCGCGGGTGATTTTCGGCATCATCAACATGATCATGCGCCTGGCGCCGCTGGGGGCCTTCGGCGCCATGGCGTTTACCATCGGTAAATACGGCGTCGGCACGCTGGTGCAACTCGGCCAGCTGATCGTGTGCTTCTATATCACCTGCATCCTGTTCGTGGTGGTGGTGTTGGGCAGCATCGCCCGCGCCAACGGCTTCAGTATCTTCAAATTCGTCAACTACATCAAAGAAGAGCTGCTGATCGTGCTGGGAACCTCGTCGTCCGAATCCGCGCTGCCGCGCATGCTGGATAAAATGGAGAAGTTGGGCTGCAAGAAATCGGTGGTGGGTCTGGTGATCCCGACCGGATACTCCTTCAACCTGGATGGCACCTCTATCTACCTGACCATGGCTGCGGTGTTTATCGCTCAGGCGACCAACACCCACATGGATATCATGCATCAGATTACCCTGCTGGTGGTGTTGCTGCTCTCCTCCAAAGGGGCGGCGGGCGTGACCGGCAGCGGCTTTATCGTGTTGGCCGCCACCATCTCCGCCGTAGGCCACCTGCCGCTGGCCGGCCTGGCGCTGATCCTCGGCATCGACCGCTTTATGTCGGAAGCCCGCGCGCTGACCAACCTGGTGGGCAATGGCGTGGCGACCGTGGTCGTGGCCAAATGGTGTAATCAGCTGGATGAGAAACAGCTGAAAGACACCCTGAACAACAAAAACACCGGCGCGGACAAAACGCTGCCTTCCGCCTGATTTCGGCTGTAAATCACCGGCCGCAGCCGCGGCCGGTGAGCATCTTCCCCTGCCTCGTAACGATTTTTTGCATTAAAAACCCCGCAATCTATTATTTTTCACTCTAATGAGTGACATCCGCAAAGGCGCGCGGTCTAACACGATGGTACACTTTCTGCTTTCCGCCCCACTGTGAAACTCAGGGCGTATTTTTATGATTCCATTGAATGGAATACACGCATTTGCATAAGAAATTGGATAGTCATTAAGCAGGGGTTCACATGCAGGGCACCAGAATTCATCTTATAGTTGGTGGGCTGCTACTGGCGGCAGCCAGTAGCAGCGTGCAGGCTGAAGCACTACAACCCGATCCTGCCTGGCAGCAGGGGGCGCTGGCCAACGGGTTTTCATGGCAGATTCTCGATACGCCGCAGCGGCCAAGCGACCGCGTGGAACTGCGGCTGATCGTCAATACCGGCTCTCTGGTGGAGTCTTCGCAGCAGACCGGTTTCGCCCATCTGCTGCCGCGGCTGGCGTTGGCGCGCAGCGAAAGCTTTACCGCGCCGCAGCTGCGCGCCCTGTGGCAACAGAGCGTGGATAACGAGCGGCCGCTGCCGCCGGCGATCATCTCGTATGATTTCACCATGTATAACCTCAGCCTGCCGAACAACCGGCCCGACCTGCTGAAAGAAGCGCTGGCCTGGCTGGCGGACACCACCGGCAAACTGGCGATCGACGAGCATACGGTGCACGCGGTGATGAATTCCAGCATCAATCCGGTCGGCACTTTCCCGCCCAATACCCAAGATGCCTGGTGGCGTTACCGCCTGAAAGGCTCGACGCTGCTGGCGCACGATCCGGCGCAGCCGGCGAAACGGCCGGTCAATCTCGAGCAACTGAAGAAATTCTATCAACAGTGGTATACCCCGGACGCCATGACGCTGTTCGTGGTCGGCAAGGTCGACAGCCGCAGCCTGGGCGAGCAGATCAACAAGGCGTTCTCGCCGCTGCAGGGCAAACGTGAAACCCCGGCCCCGATGCCGACCCTGACGCCGCTGCCGCAGCAGCCGGTGAGCCTGATCAGCGAGCAGGTGAAGCAGGATACGCTGTCGATCATGTGGGATTCGCCGTGGCACCCGATTCGCGATTCGCAGAGCCTGCTCCGTTACTGGCGTGGCGATCTCGCCCGCGAGGCGCTGTTCTGGCATCTTCAGCAGACGCTGGAAAAAAGCGACCAGAAGAGCCTGCATCTGGGCTTTGACTGCCGCGTGCAGTACCAGCGTGGGCAGTGCGCCATCCATCTGGATACGCCGAACAACAATCTGAACGGCAGCCTGGGCTTTATCGCCCGCGAGCTGGCCAACGTGCGTGATAACGGTCTGTCGAAAGAGGAATTCGATGCGCTGCTGGCGCAGAAAAACGATCAGCTGAGCAAGCTGTTCGCCACCTACGCCCGCACCGACACCGATGTGCTGATGAGCCAGCGCCTGCGTTCGCAGCAGAGCGGGGTGGTGGATATCGCGCCGGAGCTGTATCAGAAATTGCGCCAGGAATTCCTGGCCAGCCTGACGCTGGAGACGCTGAATCAGGCGCTGAAGCTGCAGCTGTCTCAGGAGGCGACCCTGGTGCTGATGCAGCCGAAGGGCGAGCCGGAAATGAGCATGAAGCAGCTGCAGGAAACCTATGACGGCATCATGATGCCGGCGCCGGCGGTGGTGACGGAAGAAGCCAAACCGGCCGACACCGCGGTGGCTGCGCCGGCGACGGACGCCGGCGCGCAGTAATTCGCAGCAGGGGGCGCAGGCCCCCTAGTTGCGGTACAGCACCTTGATGATGTGGTAACCGAACTGGGTTTTGACCGGGCCGTAAGGTTTGAGCAGCGGTATGCTGAACACCGCTTTATCGAACGCCGGCACCATCGCGCCCTTGTTGAATTCGCCCAGCGAGCCGCCGTTGCGTTTTGACGGGCAGCTCGAATATTTGCGTGCCAGCGTGTCGAAGCTGACGCCGCGCTTCAGCTTGGCCAGCAGCTCGTTGGCCAGCTTTTCATTGTCTACCAGAATGTGCAGGGCGCACGCCGTTTTTGCCATGGTATTGCCTTTGTCGATGCGAAAATTGCGCTGATTATACCCGCTAAATCTCATCGGCGCTTTCTGCTACAATTCCCTTCCACGTTTTACAGTTGAGCAAGCCAGCACCATGCGATTAAACCCCAGCCAACAACAAGCCGTCGAATTCGTTACCGGGCCCTGCCTGGTGTTGGCCGGCGCCGGTTCCGGCAAGACGCGCGTTATCACCAACAAGATAGCCCACCTGATCCACCACTGCGGCTATCAGGCGCGGCACATCGCCGCCGTGACCTTTACCAACAAGGCCGCACGCGAGATGAAAGAGCGCGTGTCGCAAACCCTGGGGCGCAAAGAGGCGCGCGGGCTGATGATTTCGACCTTCCATACCCTGGGGCTGGAGATCATCAAGCGGGAATACGTGGCGTTGGGGATGAAGTCCAACTTCTCGCTGTTCGACGATCAGGATCAGCTGGCGCTACTGAAAGAGCTGACCGAAAAGTGGCTGGAAAGCGACAAAACGCTGGTGGCGCAGCTGATTTCGACCATCTCCAACTGGAAAAACGACCTGATCGATCCCCAGCGGGCGGCAGAGTTGGCGCGCTCGGAACGCGACAAGCTGTTCGCCCACTGCTACGGTCTTTACCACGCCCATATGCGGGCGTGCAATGTGCTGGACTTCGATGACCTGATCCTGCTGCCGACGCTGCTGTTGCAACGCAACGAAGAGGTGCGCGAACGCTGGCAGCAGCGCATCCGCTATCTGCTGGTGGATGAGTATCAGGATACCAACACCAGCCAATACGAGCTGGTGAAGCTGCTGGTGGGCAACCGCGCGCGCTTTACCGTGGTGGGCGACGACGACCAGTCGATCTACTCCTGGCGCGGCGCGCGGCCGCAGAACCTGGTGCTGCTGAAGGAAGATTTCCCGGCGCTGCAGGTGATCAAGCTGGAGCAAAACTACCGTTCCAGCGAGCGCATTTTGAAGGCGGCCAACATTCTGATCGCCAATAACCCACACGTGTTTGAAAAGCGGCTGTTTTCTGAGCTGGGGTATGGCGAAGAGCTGAAGGTAGTGACCGCCAACAATGAGGATCACGAAGCCGAGCGGGTGGTAGGGGAGCTTATCGCCCACCACTTCGTGAAAAAGACCAATTACGGCGACTATGCGATCCTGTACCGCGGCAATCACCAGTCGCGGGTGTTTGAAAAGATGCTGATGCAGAACCGTATCCCGTACAAGATTTCCGGCGGCACCTCGTTCTTCTCGCGCCCCGAGATCAAGGATCTGCTGGCTTACCTGCGCGTGCTGACCAACCCGGAAGACGACAGCGCCTTTCTGCGCATCGTCAATACCCCCAAGCGCGAGATCGGCCCGGCAACGCTGCAGAAGCTTGGCGAGTGGGCCAACCAGCGCAACAAAAGTTTGTTCCATGCCAGCTTCGATCTGGGGCTGAGCCAGCACTTGACCGGACGCGGGCTGGAATCGCTGCAGCGCTTCACCCATTGGCTGGGCGGCATCGCCCAGCAGGCGGAACGTGAGCCGGTGGCGGCGGTGCGCGATCTGATCCGCGGCGTGGATTATGAGAGCTGGCTGTTTGAAACCTCGACCAGCCCGAAGGCCGCCGAAATGCGGATGAAAAACGTCAACACGCTGTTCGGTTGGATGACGGAAATGCTGGAAGGCAACGATCTGGACGAGCCGATGACGCTGACCCAGGTCGTGACGCGCTTCACCCTGCGTGACATGATGGAACGCGGTGAAAGTGAAGAGGAGCTGGATCAGGTGCAGCTAATGACGCTGCACGCCTCAAAGGGACTGGAGTTCCCTTACGTGTTCCTGGTGGGCATGGAAGAGGGGCTGCTGCCGCACCAGAGCAGCATCGACGAAGACAATGTCGATGAAGAGCGGCGTCTGGCCTATGTAGGGATCACCCGCGCGCAAAAAGAGCTGATCTTCACCCTGTGCCGCGAGCGCCGTCAGTACGGCGAGCTGGTGCGGCCGGAGCCGAGCCGGTTCCTGCTGGAGCTGCCGCAGGACGATTTGGCGTGGGAAACCGAACGCAAAGTGGTGAGCCCGCAGGAACGGATGCAGAAGGGGCAGAGCCATCTGGCCAATATCCGCGCCCAGCTGGCCAAGGCCAAAGGCGGGAATTAAAAAGAAAGGGCGCGGTTCGCGCCCTGGTCATGTCAACGTTGTTCTTCCAACCGCAGCGTCCAGTGGACGTAGCTCTGCCAGTGGCTTTCCTGCTCCAGCGCCTCGGCGCGCAGCGGATGCTGTTCCAGCCAACCCGGCGGCAAGATCACCGTCAGTTCATCGTCCTGATTGGCGCGTAACCGCACCGCCGGCAGCGTGTCGTCGCGGCGGCGGCTGGCGAAGATGATCGCCAGGCGCAAAATGCGGCACAGGCGCTGCGCAGTGCGCGGCGGCAGGGCGTTTTGCTGGTTCAACAGCGACAGGTCGAGGGTGTTGCTCTGATTTTGCAGCAGGGTGGCCAGCAGTTTTTTCTGCGCCGGGGTAAAGCCGGGTAAGTCCAGGTGGCGGATCAGGTAGGCGGCGTGTTGCGGCGCCTGCTTGAAATCGACGCTGAGGCCGAGTTCGTGGATCAGGCTGGCGCTGTGCAACAGCTCGCGACATCGCGCATCCAGCTGCCACTCGTTGGCGACCTGCTGGGAGAAGTTGGCGGCGAGCTGGCTGACGCGTTCGGCCTGCTCGGTGTCGATCAGGTAGCGGCGCTGCAGGTTGCGGATGGTGCGGATGCGAATATCCTGCTCCACCGGCAGATGCAGCATGCCGTAAACCAGACCTTCACGCAGCGCCCCGCCGGCCAGCATCATGCTCTCGATGCCCAGCTCCTGGAAGATGGCCAACAGGATGGACAGGCCGCTCGGGAACACCAGCGCACGCTCCAGCGTCAACCCTTCGATCTCCAGCTCCTCCAGCTTGCCGCACTGAATGGCGCGCTGTTTCAGCTGGCGCAGTTTGGGCAGGGTGATGCGCTCATCCATGCCCTGCGCCACCATGATCTCCTGCAGCGCTTGCACGGTGCCGGAAGCGCCGACGCAGATCTGCCAACCTTGCTGGCGCAATTGCGGTGCGATCGGCCGCACCATTTCGCGCGCGGCCTGTTCGGCGCGCTCGAAGTTTTCTTGCCCAAGGTTGCGATCGCTGAAGTAGCGTTCCAGCCAGGTGACGCAGCCCATCGACAGGCTATACAGCTGCGTTGCCTGTGCGCCGCTGCCGGTGACCAGTTCGGTGCTGCCGCCGCCGATGTCGACGACCAGCCGACGATCCGGCCCGCCGGTGGTGTGCGCGACGCCGTGATAGATCAGCCGTGCCTCTTCTTCGCCGCTGATCACCTGTACCGGGCAGCTGAGGATTTGCTCGGCTGCCTGCAGGAACTCATCGGCGTTGGACGCCAGACGCAGCGTGGCGGTGGCAACGACGCGGATCTGCTCGCGCGGGATGTCCTGCAGGCGTTCGGAGAACAGCCGCAGGCACTGCCAGCCGCGTTGCATGGCCTCATGCGACAGGTGATTGTTCTGATCCAGCCCGGCCGCCAGGCGCACTTTGCGCTTGATCCGCGCCAGAGTCTGAATGCTGCCGGCCACCTCGCGCACTACCAACATGTGGAAGCTGTTGGAGCCGAGATCGATGGCAGCATAAAGCGTGCTGGAGCTGAGCATGGCGATCAGCTCGAACGTTTACGGTTGTTGCGCGGCGCGCCGCCGCGACGAGGCGCGGAGTTGCGACGTGGGCCGTTGCCGCCGCGCGGGCGCGACAGGCGCTTCGGCGCCGGCAAATCGGTCAGCAGCGCATCGCTGTTGTACTTGCTCACCGGAATGCTGTGGTCGATATAGGTCTCGATCGCCGGCAGGTTGAGCGCATACTCTTCACACGCCAGGCTGATGGAGTGGCCGCTGGCGCCTGCGCGGCCGGTACGGCCGATGCGGTGCACGTAGTCTTCGCAGTCGTCAGGCAGATCGTAGTTGAAGACGTGCGTGACGGAAGGGATGTGCAGACCGCGCGCGGCGACGTCGGTGGCGACCAGAATATCGAGATTGCCTTTGGTGAAGTCGTCGAGGATGCGCAGGCGTTTTTTCTGCGCCACGTCACCGGTCAGCAGGCCCACGCGGTGACCGTCGGCGGCCAGATGGCCCCAGATGTCTTCGCAGCGGTGCTTGGTGTTGGCAAAGATGATGGCGCGATCCGGCCACTCTTCTTCGATCAGCGTCTGCAGCAGACGCATTTTTTCTTCGTTGGACGGGTAGAACAGCTCTTCTTTAATGCGGTGGCCGGTTTTCTGTTCCGGTTCCACTTCAACATATTCGGCGTTGTTCATCTGCTCGAAGGCCAGTTCGCGTACGCGATAGGACAGGGTAGCGGAGAACAGCATGTTCAGGCGTTGATCGGCCGCAGGCATGCGGCGGAACAGCCAACGGATGTCTTTGATAAAGCCAAGATCGTACATGCGATCGGCTTCATCCAGCACGACGACCTGCATCGCGCCGAGATCGACATAGTTCTGTTTGGTGTAATCGATTAAACGGCCGGTGGTGCCAATCAGAATGTCCACGCCGCTTTCCAGCACTTTCAGCTGTTTGTCGTAGCCGTCGCCGCCGTAGGCCAGGCCCAGTTTCAGGCCGGTGCTCTGGGAGAGCGCTTCCGCATCGGAGTGGATTTGCACCGCCAGTTCACGCGTAGGCGCCATGATCAAGGCGCGCGGCTGATTGGTCTGGCGATCCTGTTTCGCCGGGTGAGTCAGCAAATAGTGAAAAGTAGACGCCAAAAACGCCAGCGTCTTTCCGGTACCGGTTTGCGCCTGACCTGCAACGTCACGCCCGGAGAGCGTGAGCGGCAATGCTAACGCCTGGATGGGCGTGCAATTGTGAAACCCTTTTTTCTCAAGGGCTTCAAGGACTAACGGGTGCAGGGCGAAGTCGGAAAACTTCTGTTCGGTCAAGTGTGTTTTGCTCATAGTGTGGTAGAATATCAGCTAACTATTGCTTTACGAAAGCACATCCGTTGAAATAAACGCGGTGCAATAAAATCACCTTGAGTTGGTTAATGCTACACCAACAAGGTAGACATAATCCTGTGGAGTAGAACATGAGCGATAAAATTATTCACCTGACTGACAGCAGCTTCGAAGCTGACGTGCTGAAAGCGGAAGGGCCGATCCTGGTCGATTTCTGGGCTGAATGGTGTGGGCCGTGCAAGATGATTGCTCCGATTCTGGATGAGATTGCCGAAGAGTTCGAAGGCAAACTGACCATCACCAAGCTGAATATCGATCAGAACCCGGCTACCGCGCCTAAGTACGGTATCCGTGGCATCCCTACGCTGTTGCTGTTCAAGAACGGCGAAGTGGCCGCGACCAAGGTTGGCGCGTTGTCCAAAGGTCAGCTCAAAGATTTCCTGAACGCGAATCTGTAATCGGGCGGGAAGCCCAGTATCAGGCGCCTGGCGGTGATGTTCAATTCACCGCTAGACGCCTGCCAAGAAGCGTGTTAAGTTTAACCACACTGCATATAGAACTTGCCCGAAGTTTTAAATCTAAAGAGTTTGAATCTAAAGCTATACTCTGTGTCGAATCACTGGCGTTGAAAGTAAACTGAACTCAGCCCGTGTTTTGGCAATCAAACGGTTTTGCAAAAATCATTTTTAAGGTACCTTCGATCTTCAACCGTCAATGCGTGCGCCCGATGTAAGCCATTTCTTACCGCGACGGCTCTGCGCCCGGTGATCGAACGTCCAGTAAACAGGCACGCATTTCGCTGCCATACCATTCACGATACAAGTTCGAGACATACCCCGAGTTTAAGAACCCACCACTATGAATCTTACCGAATTAAAGAATACGCCGGTTTCTGAGCTGATTACTCTCGGCGAAAATATGGGGCTGGAAAACCTTGCCCGTATGCGCAAGCAGGACATTATCTTCTCCATTCTGAAGCAACATGCGAAAAGCGGAGAAGATATCTTCGGCGACGGCGTGCTCGAGATATTGCAGGATGGATTCGGTTTCCTCCGCTCTGGAGACAGTTCCTACCTCGCCGGTCCCGACGACATCTACGTATCCCCTAGCCAAATCCGCCGCTTCAACCTCCGCACTGGTGACACCATTTCCGGTAAGATTCGTCCGCCAAAAGAAGGCGAGCGCTATTTTGCCCTGTTGAAAGTCAACGAAGTCAACTACGACAAGCCGGAAAACGCCCGCAGCAAGATCCTGTTCGAGAACTTGACGCCGCTGCACGCCAATTCCCGTCTGCGGATGGAGCGCGGCAACGGCTCGACCGAAGACCTGACGGCGCGCGTACTGGATCTGGCGGCGCCTATTGGCCGCGGCCAGCGTGGCCTGATCGTGGCACCGCCGAAAGCCGGTAAAACCATGCTGCTGCAGAATATTGCGCAGAGCATTGCCTACAACCACCCAGACTGCGTGCTGATGGTGCTGCTGATCGACGAACGTCCGGAAGAAGTGACCGAGATGCAGCGCCTGGTGAAAGGCGAAGTGATCGCCTCGACCTTCGACGAGCCGGCTTCGCGTCACGTGCAAGTGGCCGAAATGGTGATCGAGAAGGCCAAGCGCCTGGTTGAGCACAAGAAAGACGTGATCATTCTGCTCGACTCCATCACCCGTCTGGCGCGTGCCTACAACACCGTGGTACCGGCCTCTGGCAAGGTGCTGACCGGTGGTGTGGACGCCAACGCCCTGCATCGTCCGAAGCGTTTCTTCGGTGCGGCGCGTAACGTGGAAGAGGGCGGCAGCCTGACCATCATCGCGACCGCGCTGGTTGATACCGGTTCGAAGATGGACGAAGTGATCTACGAAGAATTTAAAGGTACCGGCAACATGGAATTGCATCTGGCGCGTAAAATCGCCGAGAAACGCGTATTCCCTGCGATCGATTACAACCGCTCCGGTACCCGTAAAGAAGAGCTGCTCACCACTTCCGAAGAGCTGCAGAAAATGTGGATCCTGCGCAAAATCATTCACCCGATGGGTGAGATTGACGCGATGGAGTTCCTCATTAATAAGTTGGCGATGACCAAAACCAACGATGAATTCTTCGATATGATGAAACGCTCATAATTCGTTAAAAAATTCGCTGAACGCCACGCCTAGTCGTGGCGTTTTTCGCTTTTGGCGGATACGATAAGTAGCAGTAATGGAAAAGTAAGTTGTTTCCTCGACTTATTGAGAATTCATCTTGTTTGTCGGTCGGCCCGGTGCCGGTCGGCTTTGCTGCTGTCGTTTTGTCAGCCGATGCGAAGAAAATAGGCATGAATCACCGTTGTCATAGGAAATGACCGAAAGGTGGCGGGGGTCGATGGCACAAGCTATTGCCCGTGGTAAGCTGCCTTATCTTCTACAGAGATCTGTTAACTGTGAACTTACTCACTATGAGTACTGAAATTCTATTTGTTTTCCTGTTTTCTTTGGCTTTTCTCTTTGTTGCCCGCAAGGCGGCAAAACGTATTGGTCTGGTAGATAAACCCAATTATCGCAAACGCCATCAGGGGTTGATTCCGCTGGTCGGCGGTATTTCCGTTTATGCCGGGTTGTGCTTCGCGTTTTGGATTTCCGAACAACCTATCGCGCACGCCAAGCTTTATCTCACCTGCGCCGGCATTCTGGTGTTTGTGGGCGCGCTCGACGATCGTTTCGACATCAGCGTTAAAATCCGCGCCCTGGTGCAGGCGCTGGTCGGCATCGCCATGATGGTGTTCGCCGGTCTGTATCTGCGCAGCTTCGGCCATGTGCTGGGTGACTGGGAGATGCTGCTGGGGCCGTTCGGTTATCTGGTGACGCTGTTCGCGGTATGGGCGGCGATCAACGCCTTCAACATGGTCGACGGCATCGATGGCCTGCTGGGTGGGCTGTCGTGCGTTTCCTTCGGGGCGCTGGGCCTGCTGCTGTACCTGAGCGGCCATCATGAGCTGGCGTTCTGGTGCTTTGCGATGATCGCCACCATCGTTCCCTATATTTTGCTCAACCTCGGCATCCTCGGCCGCCGTTATAAGGTGTTTATGGGGGACGCCGGCAGCACCCTGATCGGCTTTACCGCCATTTGGCTGCTGCTGCAAAGCTCGCAGGGTAAGGCACACTCGATCAACCCGGTGACCGCGCTGTGGATCATCGCTATTCCGCTGATGGACATGATAGCAATCATGTACCGTCGTTTACGCAAGGGGATGAGCCCCTTCTCTCCCGATCGTCAACATATTCACCACCTGATCATGCGCGCCGGCTTTACGCCGCGGCAGGCTTTCGTGTTGATCACCCTGGCGGCCGCATTGCTGGCGGCGGTGGGCGTGATCGGCGAACGCCTGACTTTTATCCCTGAGTGGGTTATGTTGGCATTATTTTTGCTTGCTTTCTTCCTGTACGGTTACTGCATCAAGCGCGCCTGGCGGGTTGCGCGGTACATTAAGCGTATCAAGCGCCGGCTGCGGCGTTCGAGCGATAACAAGCAAGTATCTTAACCAGAGGCTTTTTGGCTGTGATGAATCCAGAAACAACGTCTGACAAGCATACCCCGGCGGTGGATAACGAACTCGATATCCGCGGCCTGTGCTGCACCCTGTGGCGCGGCAAACCGTGGATTATCGGCATTGCGGTGCTGTTCGCGGCGGTCGCGCTGATCGTTTCTTACCTGGTTAAGCAAGAGTGGAGCGCGACCGCAATCACCGACAAACCCACGGTGAATGCGCTGGGTGGTTACTATTCCCAGCAGCAGTTCCTGCGCAATCTGGACGTGCGCACGCTGCCGGCGATGGCCGGCGATCAGCCGAGCATCGCGGATGAAGCGTACAATGAGTTCATCATGCAGCTGGCGGCTTACGACACGCGTCGCGATTTCTGGCTGCAGAGCGATTACTACAAACAGCGTCAGGAAGGGGATGCCCGCGCCGATGCGGCATTGCTCGACGAGTTGATCAATAACATCCTGTTCACGCCGCGCGACGACAAAAAAGTCCCGAACGACGGCGTGAAGCTGACGGCGGAAACCGCCGCAGACGCCAACCGCCTGCTGCGCCAATATGTGGCCTTCGCCAGCCACCGCGCTGCCCTGCATCTGAACGAAGAGATTCAGGGGGCGTGGGCCGCTCGCACTACTTCGATGAAGGCACAGGTCAAGCGCCAGGAAGCGGTGGCGGAGTCGGTTTATAAGCGCGAGCTGAACACCACGCAGCAGGCGTTGAAAATCGCCGAAAGCCAGGGGATCAGCCGCACGCAAACCGACACCCCGGCAGAACAGTTGCCGGATTCGGATCTGTTCCTGCTGGGCCGGCCAATGCTGCAGGCGCGTCTGGAAGGCCTGCAGGCCTCCGGCCCGACCTACGATCTGGATTACGATCAGAATCGCGCAATGTTGGCGACGCTGAACGTTGGCCCGACGTTGGATGAGAAGTTCCAGACCTATCGTTATTTGCGCACGCCGGAAGAGCCGGTAAAACGCGACAGCCCGCGCCGGGTATTCTGGCTGATTCTGTGGGGCGCGATGGGCGCTTTGGTTGGCGCGGGTGTTGCCTTGGCGCGTCGGCCGCGTAGTTAAAAAAATAATATAATAATCTGATGCAGGGCGCGTGAGCGCCCCATTCGCAGGCGGGGCCTGCGATTAACCGACCAAAAGAGATTCGCTGTGAAAGTGTTGACTGTTTTCGGCACCAGACCTGAAGCCATTAAAATGGCACCGCTGGTACATGCACTGGCCCAGGATGAGGCCTTTGAAGCAAGAGTCTGCGTAACGGCACAGCATCGTGAGATGTTGGATCAGGTATTGCGGTTGTTCGAGATCACGCCGGATTACGACCTGAACATCATGAAACCCGGCCAGGGGCTAACGGAAATCACCTGTCGCATCCTGGAAGGGCTGAAAGGGGTGCTGGAAGACTTCAAACCGGACGTGGTGCTGGTGCACGGCGATACCACCACCACGCTGGCGACCAGTCTGGCAGCGTTCTATCAACGCATCCCCGTCGGGCATGTCGAGGCCGGGCTGCGTACCGGCAATCTGTATTCTCCCTGGCCGGAAGAGGCCAACCGAAAACTAACCGGCCATCTGGCGATGTACCACTTCGCGCCGACCGAGAACTCGCGCCAAAACCTGCTGCGCGAGCTGCTGCCGGACAACCGTATTTTTGTGACCGGCAATACGGTGATCGACGCGCTGTTCTGGGTGCGCGATCGCGTGATGAGCGATGCTGCGCTGCGCGCCAGCCTGGCGCAGCGTTACCCGTTCCTCGATGCCGACAAAAAACTGATTCTGGTCACCGGCCATCGCCGGGAAAGTTTTGGCGGCGGTTTTGAGCGGATTTGCAGTGCGCTGGCGGAGATCGCCCGCAGCCACCCGGAAGTGCAGGTGGTGTACCCGGTGCATCTCAATCCGAATGTCAGCGAGCCGGTGAATCGCATTTTGAAAGGCATCGACAACGTCATGCTGATCGAGCCGCAGGATTATTTGCCGTTTGTCTATTTGATGACCCACGCTTACATGATCCTGACCGACTCCGGCGGCATTCAGGAAGAGGCGCCCTCGTTAGGCAAGCCGGTGCTGGTGATGCGCGACACCACCGAGCGCCCGGAAGCGGTAGATGCGGGCACGGTGCGCCTGGTCGGCACCGATGTGGCCAAAATTGTTGAAGCGGTGACCCGGCTGTTGACGGACGAAAGCGAATATCACGCGATGAGCCGGGCGCATAACCCATACGGCGACGGGCATGCCTGTCAGCGTATCCTCGAAGCTTTAAAGAATCATCAGGTGACACTATGAGTTTTGACACTATTTCGGTTATCGGCCTGGGTTATATCGGCTTGCCAACGGCGGCGGCGTTTGCTTCCCGCAAGAAAAAAGTGGTGGGCGTAGATGTTAACCAACATGCGGTAGATACCATTAACCGCGGCGCGATCCATATCGTCGAGCCGGATCTGGACAAAGTGGTCAAGGACGCCGTCGACGGCGGTTTCCTGCGGGCGGTGACCAAACCGCTGGCGGCCGATGCGTTCCTGATCGCGGTACCTACGCCGTTCAAGGGCGATCACGAGCCGGATCTGGCTTATGTCGAAGCAGCGGCGAAATCGCTGGCGCCGGTGCTGAAAAAAGGCGATCTGGTGATCCTGGAGTCCACCTCGCCGGTGGGCGCCACTGAACAAATGGCGGACTGGTTGGCGCAGGCGCGCAGCGATCTCAGCTTCCCGCAGCAAGCGGGCGAAGCGGCGGACGTGAATATCGCCTACTGTCCGGAGCGCGTGTTGCCGGGGCAGGTGATGGTAGAGCTGATTCAAAACGACCGAGTGATCGGCGGCATGACGCCGAAGTGCTCGGAACGAGCCAGCGCGCTGTACAAGATTTTCCTCGAGGGGGAATGCGTAGTCACCAACTCACGCACTGCCGAGATGTGCAAGCTGACGGAAAACAGCTTCCGCGACGTGAATATCGCCTTTGCCAACGAACTGTCGTTGATTTGCGCCGAACAGGGGATCAACGTCTGGGAACTGATCCGTCTGGCGAACCGCCATCCGCGGGTGAATATTCTGCAGCCGGGGCCGGGCGTAGGCGGTCACTGCATCGCCGTCGATCCGTGGTTTATCGTGGCGCAAAACCCGCAGCAGGCGCGTTTGATTCACACCGCACGCCTGGTGAACGACGGCAAACCGCTGTGGGTGGTCGACCGGGTGAAAGCGGCGGTGGCCGATTGCCTGGCCGCCACCGACAAGCGCGCGTCCGAGGTGAAAATCGCCTGCTTCGGCCTGGCCTTCAAACCGAATATCGACGATTTACGTGAAAGTCCGGCGGTGGAAGTGGCGCACCTGATCGCCGAATGGCACGTCGGCGAAACGCTGGCGGTGGAACCGAACGTCGAACAGTTGCCGAAGTCGCTGGCGGGCCATGTGACGTTGACGCCAATAGCTGAGGCGTTGCAGCAGGCCGATGTGATTGTGATGTTGGTCGATCACCAACAGTTCAAGGCCATCCGGCCGGAAGAGATCAAGCAAAGCTGGGTGGTGGATACCAAGGGAGTCTGGCGTTGAAGCGTATCTTAGTCACCGGCGGTGCCGGTTTCATTGGCTCCGCAGTGGTGCGGCACATCATCGAAGCCACCGGCGACAGCGTGGTGGTAGTGGATAAGCTGACCTATGCCGGTAACCTCGAGTCGCTGGCGGTGGTGGCCGACAACGAGCGCTATGCTTTCGAGCAGGTCGACATCTGCGATCGTGCCGAGCTGGACCGGGTATTTGCCCGCTATCAGCCGGACGTGGTGATGCACCTGGCGGCGGAAAGCCACGTCGATCGTTCTATCGACGGCCCGGCGGCGTTTATCGAGACCAACGTGGTTGGCACTTACACGATGCTGGAAGCGGCGCGCCATTACTGGCAGCCGTTGGCGGCGGAGAAGAAGCAGTCTTTCCGCTTCCATCATATCTCCACCGACGAAGTGTACGGCGACCTGCACGGCACCGACGATCTGTTCACCGAAACCACGCCGTATGCGCCGAGCAGTCCGTATTCCGCCTCCAAGGCATCGAGCGATCATCTGGTGCGTGCCTGGTTGCGCACCTACGGTTTGCCGACCCTCGTGACCAACTGTTCGAACAACTACGGCCCTTATCACTTCCCAGAGAAGTTGATTCCGTTGGTGATCCTGAATGCGGTAGCCGGCAAACCGCTGCCGGTATACGGCAACGGCGCGCAGGTGCGTGACTGGTTGTATGTTGAAGATCACGCGCGCGCGCTCTATCAGGTCGTGACCGAAGGCGTGGTAGGCGAAACTTACAATATTGGTGGCCATAACGAGCGCAAGAATATCGAAGTGGTGCAGACCATTTGCGATCTGCTGGAAGAATTGGCGCCAAATAAACCGCAGGGCGTGACGAACTACCGCGATCTGATCACTTACGTGAAGGATCGCCCAGGCCACGATATGCGTTACGCCATCGACGCCGGCAAAATCGATCGCGAGTTGGGCTGGCGGCCGCAGGAAACGTTTGAAAGCGGCATTCGCAAGACGGTCGCCTGGTATTTGGCTAACGAAACCTGGTGGCGCCGGGTGCAAGACGGTTCTTATGCCGGTGAGCGTTTGGGGTTGTCAGATTAATTTAACGCCGCGTCGCTTTGCGGCGGTGCGGCGGGTTTTGGAGTAAGTATGAAAGGTATTGTGCTGGCTGGCGGTTCCGGTACGCGTCTGCATCCGATCACGCGCGGCGTGTCCAAGCAACTGCTGCCGATTTATGACAAGCCGATGATCTATTACCCGCTGTCGGTACTGATGTTGGCAGGGATCAAAGACATTCTGATTATCTCCACGCCGGAAGATCTGCCTTCTTTCAAGCGTTTGTTGGGCAGCGGCGAAGCGTTTGGCATCAATCTCAGCTATGCCGAGCAGCCTAGCCCCGATGGCCTGGCTCAGGCATTTCTGATTGGCGAAGAATTCTTGGCCGGCGAGCCGAGCTGCCTGGTGTTGGGCGATAATATTTACTTTGGTCAGGGGTTCAGTCCCAAGCTGAGAAGCGTTGCGGCGCGCACCGCCGGTGCCACTGTATTTGGCTATCAGGTGATGGATCCCGAGCGTTTCGGCGTGGTGGAGTTTGACGACCACTTCCGCGCGCTGTCGATCGAAGAAAAGCCGGTTAAACCGAAGTCCAATTGGGCGGTGACCGGATTATATTTTTATGATGCTCAGGTGGTGGAGTTCGCCAAGCAGATCAAGCCGTCAGCTCGGGGAGAATTGGAGATCACCAGCATCAACCAGATGTATCTGGAGCGTGGCGAGCTGACCGTCGAGCTGCTGGGGCGCGGTTTTGCCTGGCTGGACACCGGGACTCACGACAGCCTGCTGGAAGCCAGTAGCTTCGTGCAGACGGTAGAGAAACGTCAGGGCTTTAAAATCGCCTGTCTTGAAGAGATCGCCTGGCGCAATGGCTGGCTGGATGATGAGGGCGTGAAACGCGCGGCTCAGACGCTGGCCAAAACAGGTTACGGCAAATACTTACTGGATTTATTGCATGCACGTCCACGCCAGTATTGAACCGCTGAATTGGGAGAGCGACTTCTTCCAATTGAAGAGCGCCAAGTTGCATTTCGACGACTCTGCGGCCCCCGTGAGCAACGCTGATTTGGATGCTTATGCGTTGGTGCAGGCTAAAATCCCCGCTTACCGATTGGAGTGGGCCGATGCACTGTCGGCGCTGGGCTTCCGGCTGGTCGAAGGCGAAGTGGATCTGGCCGTGAACATTGCAACTGGACGCGAGACGGTCGATACCGCTGCGGCCGGGGTGCGCATGGCCGTGCCCGAGGACATCCCGTCGTTGCGGGCTGCCGCCGGTGACGTGTTCGCCGCCAGCCGATTTCGCGCACCGTGGTACGAGCGCACCGATAGCGGGCGATTCTATGCGGCCTGGATCGAAAAAGCGGTGCTGGGCACCTTCGATCATCAATGCTTGCTGGTATTGGGTAACCAGGGGCAACCTGAAGGCTTTGTCAGCCTGCGCGACATTGGCGGCCAGGAAATGCGTATCGGCTTGCTGGCGGCCTACCCCGGCGCATCAGGCCGGGGCATTGGTTCCAGACTGATGGCGGCGGCGCTGGCCGAATGTCGGCGGCAGGGGATGCAACGCCTGCGGGTTGCGACCCAGGTAGGCAATATCGCCGCATTACGACTCTATCAACGACAGGGTGCCGTGATTGAAAGCACCGCGTACTGGTTATACAGAGGTAGACATGATTCCATTTAACGCTCCACCGGTTGTTGGCACTGAACTGGAATATATGCAGGCTGCGATGAGCAGCGGCAAGTTGTGCGGCGACGGCGGTTTTACCCGTCGCTGCCAGCAGTGGATGGAACAGCGTTTCGGCAGCGCGAAAGTGCTGTTGACGCCTTCCTGCACCGCGTCGTTGGAAATGGCCGCCATCCTGCTGGATATCCAGCCGGGTGACGAAGTGATCATGCCGAGCTTTACCTTCGTTTCCACCGCCAACGCCTTTGTGCTGCGCGGTGCCAAAGTGGTGTTCGTCGACCTGCGTCCGGACACCATGAACATCGACGAAACCAAAATCGAAGCGGCGATCACCGATAAAACCCGCGCGATTGTACCGGTGCACTATGCCGGCGTTGCCTGTGAGATGGATACCATCATGGCGCTGGCGAAGAAATATAACCTCTTCGTGGTGGAAGACGCCGCGCAGGGCGTGATGTCGACCTACAAAGGCAAGGCATTGGGCACCATCGGCCATATCGGCTGCTTCAGCTTCCATGAAACCAAAAACTACACCGCCGGCGGCGAAGGCGGCGCGACGCTGGTGAACGATCCTGCCCTGATCGATCGGGCTGAAGTCATCCGCGAGAAGGGCACCAACCGCAGTCAGTTCTTCCGTGGCCAGGTCGACAAATATACCTGGCGCGACATCGGTTCCAGCTATCTGATGTCTGACCTGCAGGCCGCCTACCTGTGGGGCCAGCTGGAAGTGGCGGAACGCATCAACCAGCGCCGTTTGGCTCTGTGGCAGAATTACTACGACAGCTTCCTGCCGTTGGCGCAGGCCGGCCGTATCGAGTTGCCGACTGTGCCGGCGGACTGCGAGCACAATGCGCACATGTTCTATATCAAGCTGCGTGATATCGACGATCGCACCGCCTTTATCGACTACCTGAAGGAAGCTGAGATCATGACGGTGTTTCACTATATCCCGCTGCATGCGTGCCCGGCCGGCGAACAGTTTGGCCGCTTTGCCGGTGAAGATCGCTATACCAGCCAGGAAAGCGCGCGCCTGGTGCGTTTGCCGCTGTTCTACAATATGTCCGATGCTAATCAACGTACGGTAATCAATACCATCCTGAGCTTCTTCGCCTGATATGTCGTTGGCAAAAGCGTCGATATGGACCGCCGGCTCCACGCTGATCAAGATTGGCGTGGGGCTGTTGGTGGTGAAACTGCTGGCGGTGGCGTTTGGCCCCAGCGGCGTGGGGCAGGCGGGTAACTTTCGCCAGTTGATCACCGTGCTGGGCGTGCTGTCCGGCGCGGGCATTTTTAACGGCATCACCAAATACGTGGCGGAGTACCACCAGGACTCGCAGCGTCTGCGTCTGGCGGTCGGCACCGCGTCGAGCATCGTGCTGGGCTTTTCGACCTTGCTGGCGCTGGTGTTTTTGTTCGCCGCCGAGCCGATCAGCATCGGGCTGTTCGGGCATGCCGATTACGTCGGCGTGGTGCGCGCCGTCGCCTTCATTCAGATGGGCATCGCCTACGCCAACCTGTTCATGGCGGTGCTGAAAGGTTATCGCGACGCGATGGGCAACGCGCTGGCGGTGATCGGCGGCAGCCTGATCGGCGTGATGGCTTATTATCTGTGCTTCAAGCTGGGCGGCTATGAAGGCGCGCTGGCAGGGCTGGCGTTGGTGCCGGCGTTGGTGGTGCTGCCGGCCGGGCTGATGCTGTGGCGGCGCAAAACGTTGCCGCTGCGCTACCTGGCGCCGCGCTGGGACAAAGGGGTGGCCGGCAACCTCGGCAAATTCACCCTCATGGCGTTGATCACCTCGGTGACGCTGCCGGTGGCTTACGTGATGATGCGTAACCTGTTGGCCGCGCATTACGGTTGGGATGAGGTGGGGATTTGGCAGGGCGTCAGCAGCATTTCCGATGCCTATCTGCAGTTTATCACCGCCTCGTTTACCGTCTATCTGCTGCCGACGCTGTCGCGGTTGACGGACAAGGGCGCCATCTCGCGGGAGATCGTGCGCTCGCTGAAATTCGTGCTGCCGGCGGTAGCGGCGGCGAGCTTTACGGTGTGGTTGCTGCGTGATTTCGCCATCTGGCTGTTGTTCTCGGACAAGTTCGTCGCCATGCGCGATCTGTTTGCCTGGCAACTGGTGGGCGACGTGCTGAAAGTCGGGGCCTATGTGTTCGGCTATTTGGTGATCGCCAAAGCGTCGCTGCGCTTTTATATCCTAACGGAAGTCAGCCAGTTTCTGCTGCTGACGCTGTTCTCGCACTGGCTGATCCCGCTGCGCGGCGCGCTGGGGGCGGCTCAGGCCTATATGGCAACCTACATCGTGTATTTCGCGCTCTGTAGCTGCGTGTTTCTTATTTATCGTAGACGAGTATGACCATACTGATTCACGTTCTGGGATCCGATATCCCGCATCATAACCAGACGGTGCTGCGCTTCTTCAACGACGTGTTGGCGCCGCGTCTGCCGGCTGAGCAGACGCGGCATTTTATGGTGGCGGCCAAGGATGTGGCGGCACTGGGAGATTTCCCCGCCCTGAACATTGAGCCCTACGCGGACAAGAAAAGCCTGGCGGCGGCGGTCATCGCGCGCGCCCAAGCCGATCGCGATACGCGTTTCTTCCTGCACGGCCAGTTCAACCCGGGGCTGTGGCTGGCGCTGCTGAGCGGCAAGATCAAGGCGCGTCAGGTCAGTTGGCATATTTGGGGCGCCGATCTGTATGAGGACGCCACCAGCTGGAAATTCCGGTTGTTCTATCTGCTGCGCCGCATTGCGCAGGGGCGGGTAGGGAATGTGTTTGCCACTCGCGGCGACGTGATTCACTACCAGCAGCGCCATGCGCGGGTGCCGGCCTCGCTGCTGTATTTCCCTACCCGCATGGATCCGGCGCTGACCGACGTTCACGTCGAGAAAAACCTGGCCGGGCCGATGACGATTCTGGTGGGCAACTCCGGCGATCGCAGCAATCGGCATATCGAAGCGCTGCAGGCGATTCATCAGCAGTTCGGCGCCGACATGCGCGTGATCCTGCCGATGGGTTATCCGGCCAACAACGATGCTTACATCGAGCAGGTGCGCGCCGCCGGGTTGCCGCTGTTCGGCGAGAAAAACCTGCAGCTGCTCACGCAGCAGGTGGCATTCGAGGACTACCTCAATATTCTGCGCGCCTGCGATCTGGGCTATTTCATTTTCAATCGCCAGCAGGGGATTGGCACCCTGTGCCTGCTGATTCAGTTCGGCGTGCCTTTTGTGCTCAGCCGGCAAAACCCGTTCTGGCAGGATTTGGCGGAACAGCACCTGCCGGTGCTGTTCTACGGCGATTCGCTGGACGAGGCGGTGGTGCGCGAAGCGCAGCGTCAGCTGGCGGCGGTGGATAAACAGGCGATCGCCTTCTTCAATCCGAACTATGTTGACGGCTGGCAGCAGGCCCTGGCGCTGGCGGCGGGAGAGCACTCATGACGTTGGCGCAATTCGGCGGCCTGTTTGTCGTCTATCTGGTCAGCCTGACGTTTATCCTGACGCTGACCTACCAGGAGTTTCGGCGCGTGCGCTTTAACTTCAACGTCTTCTTCTCGCTGCTGTATTTGCTGACGTTCTATTTCGGCTTCCCGTTAACCTGCCTGCTGGTGTTTCAGTTTGACGTCGAGGTGGTGCCGGTGGAGTTTCTGCTGTATGCCCTGCTGTCGGCGACGGCGTTTTACGCCATCTATTACGTCACTTACAAGACCCGGCTGCGCAAGCGCCGCACTCAGCCGCGCGCGGCGCTGTTTACCATGAACCGGGTAGAGACTCATATGACCTGGGTGCTGCTGGCGCTGGTGGCGATCGGTACCGTTGGGATCTTCTTCATGCAGAACGGCTTCCTGCTGTTCAAGCTCAATTCCTACAGTCAGATTTTCTCCAGCGACGTGTCCGGCGTGGCGCTCAAGCGGTTCTTCTACTTCTTCATTCCGGCGATGCTGGTGGTCTATTTCCTGCGGCAGGATCTGCGCGCCTGGTTTTTGTTCCTGGTGGCGACGGTGGCGTTCGGTATTCTGACCTACGTGATCGTCGGCGGCACCCGTGCCAACATCATTATCGCTTTCGCGCTGTTCCTGTTTATCGGCATCGTGCGCGGCTGGATCACGCTGTGGATGCTGGCGGCGGCGGGCATATTCGGCGTGGTCGGCATGTTCTGGCTGGCGTTGAAGCGCTATAGCCTGGACGTCAGCGGCGCGGAAGCGTTTTATACCTTCCTCTATCTGACCCGAGACACCTTCTCGCCGTGGGAAAACCTGGCGCTGCTGCTGCAAAATTACGACAAGATCGATTTCCAGGGCCTGGCGCCGATCTTGCGTGATTTCTACGTCTTTATCCCAACCTGGCTATGGCCGGGCCGGCCGGACGTGGTGCTGAACTCGGCCAACTATTTCACCTGGGAAGTGCTGAACAACCACTCCGGGCTGGCGATATCCCCGACGCTGATCGGTTCGCTGGTGGTGATGGGCGGCGCGCTGTTCATCCCGCTCGGCGCGATTCTGGTGGGCATGATCATCAAGTGGTTCGACTGGCTGTATGAGCTGGGCAAAACAGAGCCGAACCGCTATAAGGCGGCTATCCTGCAAGGATTCTGCTTCGGCGCGGTGTTCAACATGATTGTATTGGCGCGCGAAGGGGTGGACTCATTCGTTTCGCGCGTGGTGTTCTTCTGCATTATTTTCGGCGCCTGTCTGGTGCTGGCGAAGTTGCTGTATTGGCTGTTCGATACCGCCGGGCTGATCAAGGCCAGAGTGACGCGCGCCCGCGCGCTGGCCTCTTCCCCACGGGCGGACGGTCTTTTGTAAGGGTAATGACGACGATGGAAACAAAGATTTCGGTGCCGCAGTATGAGCTGCGCGGTTTCAGCCTGTGGGGCTTTCGCGATATGGCGCACTGTATGGATTTTCTGTTCGACGGCGGCCGGGTCAAACAGGGCACGCTGGTGGCGATGAATGCGGAAAAGATCCTGAAGGCGGAAGAGGACCCGGCGCTGCATGCGTTGCTGGATGAAGCGGAGTACAAGTACGCCGACGGCATCAGCATGGTGCGCTCGATTCGCCGCAAATACCCGGCGGCGGATGTGTCGCGCGTCGCGGGCGCCGATCTGTGGGAAGCGTTGATGCAGCGCGCCGGCCGCGAAGGCACGCCGGTCTTCTTGGTCGGCGGCAAGCCGGAAGTCTTGGCGGAAACCGAGCAGAAGCTGCGCAGCCAGTGGAATGTCAACCTGGTGGGCAGCCAGGACGGCTATTTCAAACCGGATCAGCGAGAGGCGTTGTTCGAGCGTATTCGCGCCAGCGGCGCCGCCATCGTGACGGTGGCGATGGGATCGCCGAAGCAGGAGATCCTGATGCGCGACTGCCGCAAGGTGCATCCGCAGGCGCTGTATATGGGCGTGGGCGGCACCTACGACGTGTTTACCGGCCATGTGAAGCGTGCGCCCAAGGTGTGGCAGAACCTTGGTCTGGAATGGCTCTACCGCCTGCTCAGCCAACCCAGCCGCATCGGCCGGCAGTTGAAGCTGTTGAAGTTTGTCGGCTACTACTACAGCGGCAAGATGTAACCTCTCATCCGGGGTGGAAAGTGCTGTTCCGCTCCGGACTGCTGTACCAATAATCTGCTTTTGCCTATTTCTCCCGCATATCTATAACCCCCAGCCCTAAACGTCGCCGCATTTATTCCATAAAGTTTTAAATTGCGGTTTGCTTATAGCGGCGAAATGCGAAACGATACCGCCCGGAAATTATCCCTGGCCGCTGAAGCCTGATGCGACAGCGCTGAACGATGTTCTTCTCACGGTAACTTCGCTCCGACTACCCGTTGATGCCAACCCGAACGGCAGGGGATGATTTATTCTTTTAATAATGACAATAACGACCGGCAGCGGCCGGCAGGCAAACACAACCCGAGAAAAATTATTGAGGATTTATGGCACACAAAGAGAAACCGCAAGGGCTACACCGAGGCCTTGAGGCCCGGCACATCGAGCTTATCGCTCTCGGGGGCACCATTGGTGTCGGCCTGTTTATGGGATCGGCCAGTACGCTGAAGTGGGCCGGGCCGTCGGTACTGCTGGCTTACATCATCGCCGGGCTGTTCGTGTTCTTCATTATGCGTTCGATGGGGGAGATGCTGTTCCTTGAGCCGGTCGCCGGGTCGTTCGCCGTTTACGCGCATAAATACATGAATCCCTACTTCGGTTATCTGACCGCCTGGGGCTACTGGTTTATGTGGATTGCCGTCGGCATTTCTGAGATCACCGCCATCGGGGTGTATGTGCAGTTCTGGTTCCCGGAAATACCGCAGTGGGTGCCGGCGCTGATCGCCGTGGCGATGGTGGCGCTGGCCAACCTGGCGGCGGTGCGCCTGTATGGGGAGCTGGAGTTCTGGTTCGCCATGATCAAGGTCACCACTATCATCGTGATGATTCTGGTGGGGCTGGGGGTGATCTTCTTCGGCTTCGGCAACGGCGGTGAACCTATCGGTTTCGCCAATTTGACGGCGCACGGCGGTTTCTTTGCCGGCGGCTGGAAAGGCTTCCTGTTTGCGCTGTGCATCGTGGTAGCGTCCTATCAGGGGGTTGAGCTGGTGGGCATCACCGCCGGGGAAGCCAAGAACCCGCAGGTGACGCTGAAACGCGCGATCAACAATATCCTGTGGCGCATCCTGATCTTCTATGTCGGCGCGATCTTCGTCATCGTCACCATTTTCCCCTGGAACGGCATCGGCACTACCGGCAGCCCGTTCGTGCTGACCTTCGCCAAGATCGGCATCGTTGCCGCCGCCGGCATCATCAACTTCGTGGTGTTGACCGCCGCGCTCTCCGGCTGCAACAGCGGCATGTACAGCGGCGGCCGTATGCTGTACGCCCTGGCCAAGAATCGCCAACTGCCGGCGGCGTTGACCAAGCTTTCCGCCAGCGGCGTGCCGGTGAATTGCATCGCCGTCACCATCGGCTGCCTGCTGGTGGGATCTGCGCTGAACTACATTATCCCGAATCCGGAGCAGGTGTTCGTCTATGTCTACAGCGCCAGCGTGCTGCCGGGCATGGTGCCGTGGTTCGTGGTGCTGATAAGCCAGCTCTATTTCCGCCGCGCCCATAAGGAAGCGATCAAAAACCACAGCTTTAAGTCGATCATGTTCCCGTATGTGAACTATCTGACCATCGCTTTTCTGGTTTGCGTGCTGGTCGGCATGGGAATCAACCCGGATACGCGGATTTCCCTGCTGGTCGGGGCGATTTTCTTAGCGGGCGTCAGCCTGTGCTACTTCGCTTTCGGCATGCATAAGAAACATCATCCGGCTGAAAATCGGGTAGAAACACGGCAATAAACGGTGAAAAGGGGCTACGGAGTGCGCTTTCCCGCGCAGGAGTGAGCAAAGCGTAATCAAACGCAACATTTCTGCGAAAAAGCACTAGACAGGATTGGCGTAAATCCGTAGTATCCCCTCCCGCAACGGCGCTACGCGCCCGTAGCTCAGCTGGATAGAGCGCTGCCCTCCGGAGGCAGAGGTCTCAGGTTCGAATCCTGTCGGGCGCGCCATTAAGTTTGTGCGCAGGAGCTGCGGTGGTAATATTACCGCGTGAGTAAGAAGAAGTAGTAATGGTGGCTATAGCTCAGTTGGTAGAGCCCTGGATTGTGATTCCAGTTGTCGTGGGTTCGAGTCCCATTAGCCACCCCACTTCCTGATGAAGTGAAGATTTAGCAGTATTTTGTGACAGTGCGAAGGTGGCGGAATTGGTAGACGCGCTAGCTTCAGGTGTTAGTGTTCTTACGGACGTGAGGGTTCAAGTCCCTCTCTTCGCACCACGCAAAATATCTGATAAATATAAGATTTATATGGACAACGGTCTGATAAATCGGGTAGTATGAGCAACACAAATCGGCGAGTAGCGCAGCTTGGTAGCGCAACTGGTTTGGGACCAGTGGGTCGGAGGTTCGAATCCTCTCTCGCCGACCACATTCGAAAAACCTGCTTTTTAAAGCAGGTTTTTTTTCGTCTGCAGTTTATGAGGATGAGTACCTCCGCAGGAGGAGCCTCGCGAAGCGAGACGAGAAGGCAGGCCCGCGCAGCAATGTGCGGGCTTTTTGCATCCATGAGGGCTGGCATCTTGTGCCTGCCTGTGAGCATGTTGGTTTTCAGCGACATGACCATCCAGCGCTGTCGTCAGGTTGAGACAAATAATTTATTGATTTTAAAAGATAAAACCGGATTTGGCTTAAGCCGTCGTTTTGAAGCGACATTCTTATAACGGCCGCTGGCATGGAATGCCAGGGAGAGGTATCAGGCAGGAAGGGTGGGGGGAAGTATAAATTATTTATATTTCAATGCATTGAATTAAATTTCCCATTGGAAATGGGCTCAATCTAAAAGTTGGCACGTCAAATGCAATACCTATAGCGTAGATGCTCATTCCACCTCTTATGTTCGCCTTAGGCTTCATAAACCCTGGGAATGACGCAGAGCCGATTTAGGGTGCCTATCGCCCACGAGAACGATGACTAACCCGTCATCACGCTCAGGGCAAAACGTTGAGTGAGGCACCGCCCCTGTTGTCCTAGACCTGATTGCTTCTTTATACACTTGCCATACGGCAAGTGTTTTTTTTTTGCGCCACAGAAAACCCTGGGCAAAAAAAAAGCGCGGCATCGGAGCCGCGCTTTTCTCACTTGGGCAGGGCGTTATTCGCCGCCGTTCTGTTTCAGCGTCAACATCAGTCCCTCACGTCGCATCTGCGCCGCTTCATCCGAACGATGCAGTTTTTCCAGCGTATCGGCCAACCAGGCGTAGTCGTAAGCATCCGGGCGCTGTTTCAACGCTTCGCGGAAGGCGTCGGCCGCTTGCTGCCACTCGCCGTGCTTCATCAGCAGTTGCCCCAGCGTGCTGTTCAGCAGCGGCGTCGCGCCGTGTTGCTTCATCTGCTGACGCAGCGCTTTTTCCAACTGCTCGGGGTTGCCGGACTTCAGCCGCGGCAGCAACAGCACCAGGCGCTCGTCATATTGGCGCTTCAGGCTATCGAGCACAATCTCCTGCGCCAGTTCGTGGTCGTTGCATTCGATCAGGTGCTCCACCATCGCGATTTGCAGCGGCACTTCGTGACGCGTCTTGCGGCTCTGATCTTTCCACCAGCGCTTCAGGCCTTCGCTGCCTTCGTCCGCCATCGCCTGATTCATCAGCCCGATGTAAGCCTGTTGCTGCAACGCCTGCAGCTGCTCTTCGCTGTGCAGCTCGATTTTACGCATCGACGGCAGCACTTCCAGCAGCGACGCATAGGCGCCGGTGCGCAGATAGGCTTGTTCCGCCAGGCGCAACACTTCCGGATGGCGCGGCGCCTGGTTCAGCAGGCGATCGACGCCGTGGCGCGCGGCATGGTTCTCGCCCTGCGCCAGCTGGATGCGAACCCGGGTGATATCCACCGGCAGCTGATCGGTATCGGCGGCTTCAGCGGCGCGCTCCAGATATTGGTTGGTACGGAAGTCATCGCCGCGTTGTTGTGCGGCCTCGGCGGCCAGCAGGTAGTTCACCACCGGCTGTTCGGCGTGGGCGGCGTTGCGCGTCATCAGCTTTTCAACCTGCTTGTAGTCGCCTTCCGCCAGTTTGATCAGCGCGGCTTTGGTTTGCTGGCGCGCGCGGGTGCGCTTGCGGCCGATAAACCAGCCGCGCGTGCGGGCGCCGGTACGGAAGATGCGGCGCAGGATCCACTCGATCGCCAGCAGCACCACGAACAGCAGCACCAGCATGATCACCAGGCCGGTGACACTGGTTTCAATATTGTAGTTATCGGTCTGGATCAGCACATAGCCCTGATGCCCGGCCAACATCGGCCCGAGCACCACGCTGGCGATCACCACCAGGAACAGAAATAGCACGCGTAACATGGCTTAACCCTCCTGGTGAGCGGCAGGGGACTGGGTCATCAGGTTGCGCACCCGGGTCTGCATCACTTTTTCCAGCAGCGGCTGGCTCTTCAGCTGATCCGGCACATCCATCGAGATCGACTGTTGGCTCAGGTTGTCCAGTTCTTCCAGGAAGGCCTTGGTCGCCGGGTCGGTGGTGTCGAAATAGGCGCGCACCCAGGTGGAGACGGTTTCCAGCGACTGCTTGTAGGTCTCGTTCTGATGGCGCGGGATGGCCTGTGCGGCCACCAGCAGGCGCGAACGGATGTTCTCGCGCAGGTAGATGTCCTGGTTCGGCGCCAGCAGCGGTTCGGCGCTGGTGTCGCGGCGGCGGATGGTGATGAAGTCGGCCATGAAATTGCGCCAGCTCTTGGCCAGGTTCTGCCGCCATTCGCCGATCGAGCCGGAGAGCTCGCTGCTGTTTTGATCCATCGGCGCTTCGTCGGTGTCGTTGTCCGCCAGGCGCAGGTTATCCACCTGATTGGACAGCTGATTGACCTTGAGGATAATGCCGTCGTAATCGACCTGGGTCAGCGTGGAAAGCGTGCTGATGTCTTCGGTAATGGCGCGGCGCACGTCGAGCAGGCTCGGATCGTTCATGTCCGCCAGGCTGGCGTCGGCGCTTTTCAGCAGCGCGGCGGCGCTGGTCACGTCCTGATCGCTCCACAGCTTGCGGCCGGCCATTTTCACCAGGAAATCGGCCTGCGCCAGCAGCCAGGTTTTGGCGTCGCTGCCGGAGATGGTCGCCACTTTTTCCTGCAGCTCGCTCAGTTGGCGCGCCAGATTCGCCTGCTCGCGATCGGCGGCGTCCAGGGTTTTACCCTGCTGCTGCAGCAGGCCTTCCAGCGCATTTCTTTCCTGCTGTTGGCTCTGCTTTACGCCTTCAAGCTGCTGCTGCAGCGCCTGATTGGCGGCGATCAGCTGTTGCGCCTGCTTGTGCGTGTGGTAATAGCCGCCCGCGCCGAGGGCGATGACCAGCACGATAGCGATCGCGCCGAGCACCGGGCCGGTGTTCTTGCCTTTGCGGCTGGCAGCGGCTGGCTGCTGGGAGCTCTCAACCGCGGTGGTTGGCTCTTCAACCGGGGCGGATGGGGTATTTTGTTCCGTCATAGTGGCACATCCCATAGTCAGATTATTGTAGCGCGCGGATCAGCGCGTCATTATCGGCGTTGTCAGCTACCCGAATCGTACGCCAGCCCAAGTCCCGGGCGAGGGTAGCCAGGCGTTCGCTCACTACTACCAGGCGGCAACGCAGCAGCCATGAAGAACGATAGTAATCAGGAACTAAAGTATAGAGCTGTTGTAACATTTCACCGCTGGTCACCACCAGCGTATCCACACCGGCGCGCTGCCAGTGGGCGCTTTGCTCGCTGCCGTCATAGTGCACCGGGCTGCGTTGATAGCATTCATAATAGCTGACGTCGGCGCCGCGCTCGCTCAGCGTCGACCCCAACAGTTCGCGGCCGCCGTTGCCGCGCAAAATCAGCGCGCGTTTGCCCGCCAGCTTTTGCAGCGCCGGCAGCAGCAGCAGCGTTTCGCTGATCTCGCGTTCGCGCGGGTACTCCACCGGCAAACTGCTGATGCGGTGCAGCGCCAGGCCGGTGGTGCGGCCGATGGCGTAATAAGTCAGGTGCGCGGGCCAGCTCAGCCCGGCGCGGCCGATAACCGAATCGGCATAACTCACCGAATGCTGCGACAGCACGAACACCAGATCGCCGGCGCTAAGCTGCTGCAACGCCTGCGGCAGCTTCGGCAGATCGCCGCCGGGGGCGAAGTCGATCAGCGGTGCATGATAGGCAACCCGGCCGAGCGCGCGCAGCCGGCTCACCAGCAGCTCCCCCGAAGGCGATGGGCGGGTTACCAGAATGGTCATGCCGGCGGATTTCCCTGATAAACTTCGCGCAGGATCTCGCGCGCGCCGCGCGCCAGCAGCTCTTCCGCCAGCTCAACGCCCATCCGTTCGGCCTCGGCGGCCGGGCCGCGGCGCTCGCCGCGCACCATCTGGCTGCCGTCCGGCGCGCCGACCAGGGCGCGCAGCCACAGGCTGTCGCCATCCAGTTCGGCATAGCTGCCGATCGGTACCTGGCAGCCGCCTTCCAGGCGGGTGTTCATCGCCCGTTCGGCGCGCACGCGGGTTTCGGTGGCCGCATGGTTCAGCGGCGCCAGCAGCGCGCGGGTGACGCTGTCGTCGAGACGGCATTCAATGCCGACCGCACCCTGGCCGACCGCCGGCAGACACTCTTCGGCGCTCAGCGGGCTGCGGATGCGTTGCTCCAGACCTAAACGCTTCAGGCCGGCCACCGCCAGGATAATCGCGTCGTAGTCGCCGTTGTCCAGCTTGGCCAGGCGAGTGCCGACGTTGCCGCGCAGGTCGCGCACGATCAGATCCGGGCGGCGTTCACGCAGCTGGCACTGGCGGCGTAGGCTGGAGGTGCCGACCACGCTGCCCTGCGGCAGCTGATCGAGCGAGGCGAAACGATTGGAAACAAAAGCGTCGCGCGGATCTTCGCGTTCGCAAATGGTGGTCAAACCGAGCCCGGCAGGGAAATCGACCGGCACGTCTTTCATCGAATGCACGGCGATGTCGGCGCGGCCTTCCAGCAGCGACAGCTCGAGTTCTTTAACAAACAGGCCTTTACCGCCGACTTTCGCCAACGGCGTATCCAGAATAACGTCGCCGCGGGTGACCATCGGCACCAACTCGACCTGCAGGCCGGGATGGCAGGCCATCAGACGTTGCTGCACATAATGTGCTTGCCAAAGAGCAAGCGGGCTTTGTCGGGTGGCAATTCGAATAATTTTGTCTAACATGCTTGTTACCGTTTTTATATTTCGCCATCCATCCTACCACTGAGAGCCAATACTGTCAGTGCAAGAAGCCGGAGGCGGAAAAAGGACAACGGAATCAAAGGGACGTGTGATGTGCTTTGGGGCAGTTAACACTGCGGGTAAATCGTTTAGGGAAGCGCTACAATAATTGTGAAGCGTTACCTCCTTTACGGTCAATCAGCAAGGTGTTAAATTGATCACGTTTCCAGCAATAAGTCGCCAAATATTCTTCTTACACTAACGGCGCTTATGGAATACGGGTTTTTTTCTAAACACCGGGATAATCAGGCGAGACGTCTTGTACCTCTACATCGAGACATTGAAGCAGAGACTGGATGCGATCAATCAGCTACGCGTCGATCGCGCCCTGGCGGCTATGAAGCCCGCGTTTCAACGGGTATACAGTCTGCTGCCCACCTTACTGCACCACCACCACCCGCTGATGCCGGGTTACCTGAACGGTAACGTTCCCCACGGCATTTGCCTCTACACGCCTGATGAAACTCAACAAGATTACCTGAACGATTTAGAAGACAAATGGGGCAGCCCGTTTGACAAACCGGCCAGCGGCGAGCTGCCGATCACCGGCGTCTATTCGATGGGCAGCACCTCGTCTATCGGCCAAAGCTGCAGCTCGGATCTCGATATCTGGGTCTGCCACCAGTCCTGGCTGGACAACGAAGAACGCACCCGCCTGCAGCAAAAATGCAGCCTGCTTGAGAAGTGGGCCGCCTCGATGGGGGTGGAAGTCAGCTTCTTCCTGATCGACGAAAACCGTTTCCGCCATAATGAAAGCGGCAGCCTGGGCGGCGAAGACTGCGGCTCGACGCAGCACATCCTGTTGCTGGACGAGTTCTACCGCACCGCGGTGCGCCTGGCCGGCAAACGCATCCTGTGGAACATGGTGCCGGGCGAAGAAGAAGCGCACTACGATGAATACGTGCTGTCGCTGTACGCGCAGGGCGCGCTGACGCCGAACGAGTGGCTGGATCTCGGCGGCCTGAGTTCGCTGTCGGCGGAAGAGTACTTCGGCGCCAGCCTGTGGCAGCTGTACAAGAGCATCGATTCGCCTTACAAGGCGGTGCTGAAGACCCTGCTGCTGGAAGCCTATTCCTGGGAATACCCCAATACCCAGCTGCTGGCGACGGACATCAAACATCGCCTGCACCAGGGCGAGATCGTCAGCTTCGGGCTCGACGCCTACTGCATGATGCTCGAGCGCGTGACCCGCTATCTGACCGACATCAACGACACCACCCGCCTCGATCTGGCCCGCCGCTGTTTCTACCTGAAAGTGTGTGAAAAGCTGTCGCTGGCCAAGGCCTGCGTCGGCTGGCGGCGCGAGATCCTCAGCCAACTGGTCAGCGAGTGGGGCTGGAGCGACGAGCGTCTGGCGATGCTGGACAACCGCGCCAACTGGAAGATCGAGCGGGTGCGCGAAGCGCATAACGAGTTGCTCGATGCGATGATGCAGAGCTACCGCAACCTGATCCGTTTCGCCCGCCGCAATAACCTCAGCGTCAGCGCCAGCCCGCAGGATATCGGCGTGCTGACCCGCAAACTGTATGCGGCGTTCGAAGCGCTGCCCGGCAAGGTGACGCTGGTGAACCCGCAGATTTCGCCGGACCTGTCGGAAAACGATTTAACCTTTATTCATGTGCCGGTTGGCCGCGCCAACCGCACCGGCTGGTACCTGTACAATCAGGCGCCGGCCATGGATTCGATCGTCAGCCATCAGCCACTGGAATATAACCGCTACCTGAACAAGCTGGTGGCCTGGGCCTATTTCAACGGCCTGCTGACGCCGCAGACCCGCCTGCACATCAAGAGCGGCAACCTGTGCGATACCGCCAAGCTGCAGGAGCTGGTGGCCGACGTTTCCCATCACTTCCCGCTGCGCCTGCCGGCGCCGACGCCGAAAGCGCTGTACAGCCCGTGCGAGATTCGCCATCTGGCGATCATCGTCAATCTGGAAAACGATCCGACCGCCGCGTTCCGCAATCAGGTGGTGCACTTCGATTTCCGCAAACTGGACGTGTTCAGCTTCGGCCAGCAGCAGCAGTGTCTGGTGGGCAGCATCGATCTGCTGTACCGCAACTCCTGGAACGAGGTGCGCACTCTGCATTTCAGCGGCGAGCAGTCGGTGCTGGAAGCGCTGAAAACCATTCTCGGCAAAATGCATCAGGACGCCGCACCGCCGGAGTCGGTGGAAGTGTTCTGCTACAGCCAGCACCTGCGCGGCCTGATCCGCACCCGCATTCAGCAGTTGGTATCGGAATGCATCGAGCTGCGCCTGTCCAGCACCCGGCTGGAACCCGGCCGCTTCAAGGCGGTGCGCGTCGCCGGGCAGACCTGGGGGCTGTTCTTCGAGCGCCTGAGCGTGTCGGTGCAAAAACTGGAGAATGCGGTGGAGTTTTACGGTGCCATCTCCAACAACAAGCTGCACGGCCTGTCTATCAAGGTGGAAACCGATCAGGTGCATCTGCCGCCGGTGGTGGATGGCTTCGCCAGCGAAGGGATCATCCAGTTCTTCTTCGAAGACACCTCGGATGACAAGGGTTTCAACATCTATATTCTGGACGAGTCGAATCGGGTGGAGGTGTATCACCACTGCGAGGGCAGTAAAGAAGAGCTGGTGCGCGACGTCAGCCGCTTCTACTCTTCATCGCACGATCGTTTCACCTACGGCTCCAGCTTCATCAACTTTAACCTGCCGCAGTTCTATCAAATCGTGCAGCTCGACGGGCGCACGCAGGTGATCCCGTTCCGCAGCAACGTGCTGTCCAGCCTGTGCGTGACGGTGGCCGACGGCGCCGCTCAGCCGCTGAAGCAGCAGTTCCAGCTGCATTGACGCCGCAAGGGCTCGGTGGCCGAGCCCCGCATTGCCTCAGGAAAAACGCAGTTCCTCACCGGCCTGCGCGCTGGCCGCTTCGCTGAGCAGTTGGTAAAACGGCTGCCCGCTGCGATCGCATAACCAGACGCCGTCGCGGTAGTTGAAGTGGTAACCGCCGGCCTTGGTGGCGAGCCACACCTGGTGCAGCGGCTCCTGGCGGTTGATGACAATTTTGGTGCCGTTTTCGAAGCTCAGCGTCATCACGCCGCCATTGGTTTCGTAATCGATGTCCGCATCGCCGTCAAAATCGTCCAGTGTCTCTTCAATATTCAGCATCAGCTGGTCGGCCAACTGGTGAAACTCGCTGTCGTTCATATTCAATTCCTATTGCTTTTCATGATCCACCTGCGATTATAGAGACCTTGGACGCATGAATTACAGGCATTAATGCAAATGAAAAAACAACTACGCTATGCGCTGATGGCAGTTCTGGTTACCGGCCTCGCCGGCTGTGGTCTGAAAGGCCCGCTTTACTTCCCGCCTGCCGACCCCGCCAGCCAAAAACCGGCCAAGCCGCCGGTGCAAACGGGCGATCAGGTGCAAAAGAACCAGCAGGAGCAGTCTGGCTCTCAGCAAAAACCGTCGATGGTTGACCAGTAACACCCTGTTTGCGGTGGCGAGCGCCGCCGTAAAATCAAGACGGATAGCGCGTCCAGATAGCGGAGTATGATATGCAGTTCTCCAAAATGCACGGTCTGGGCAACGACTTTATGGTGGTCGATGCCGTTACACAGAATGTCTATTTTTCACCTGAGCTGATCCGCCGGCTGGCCGATCGGCACCTGGGCGTCGGCTTTGACCAGATGCTGGTGGTAGAACCGCCTTACGATCCCGAACTGGATTTTCACTACCGAATTTTTAACGCCGACGGCAGCGAAGTGGCGCAGTGCGGCAACGGCGCGCGTTGCTTCGCGCGCTTCGTACGGCTGAAAGGGCTGACCAACAAACGCGACATCCGCGTCAGCACCCAAACCGGGCGCATGGTACTCAGCGTCACCGACGACGATCTGGTGTGCGTCAACATGGGTGAGCCGAATTTCGACCCGCAGGCGGTGCCGTTCCGCGCCGCCAAGGCTGAAAAGACCTACATCATGCGCGCGGCGGAACATACCGTGTTGTGCGGCGTGGTGTCGATGGGCAACCCGCATTGTGTTTTGCAGGTGGACGACGTAAACACCGCCAAGGTGGAGCTGCTCGGGCCGGTGCTGGAAGGGCATGAACGCTTCCCGGAACGGGCCAACATCGGCTTTATGCAGGTGGTCAGCCGCGATCATATCAAGCTGCGCGTTTATGAGCGCGGCGCCGGTGAAACGCAGGCCTGCGGCAGCGGCGCCTGTGCGGCGGTGGCGGTGGGGATCCAACAGGAATTGCTGTCAGAAGAAGTGCATGTAGAGCTGCCGGGCGGCAGCCTGCATATTCGCTGGAAGGGGCCGGGCAACCCGCTGTTTATGACCGGTCCGGCAACCCATGTCTATGACGGATTTATTCATCTATGAAAAGCGTAGAAGAACAGAGCGTCGCCGGCCTGGCGCTGGATGACGACACCGTGATGCAGTATCTGCTGCAGAACCCGGATTTCTTTATTCGCAACGCGCGCCAGGTTGAGCAGATGCGTGTGCCTCACCCGGTGCGCGGCACCGTTTCGCTGGTGGAATGGCATCTGGCCCGCCAGCGCAATCATATCGAACGGCTGGAAGAAGAGATCACGCTGCTGATGGAGCAGGCCAGCGCCAACGAAGGGTTGTTCGCCAGGCTGCTGCACCTGCAGGCCGATCTGGCCACCGCCGACAGCTTGCAGGACATGCTCAACCGGCTGCAGCGCTGGGCGCGCGGCTTCGGTTTGGCCGGCGCCACGGTGCGTCTGTTCGCCGAGCGCTGGAATATCGGCGCGCCTTCCGATTTCACCCATCTGGCGCTGACGCGTTCGGCGTTCGAGCCGTTCCGCATCCAGCGGCTGGGCAGCGAACAACACTACCTCGGCGGCCTGAACGGCCCCGAACTGCTGCTGCTGTTGCCGCAGGCCAAACAGATCGGCCAGATTGGTTCGGTAGCGCTGTCGATGCTGGGCGACGATGGCGAGCTGGGCATGGTGATCTTCAGCAGCCGCGATACGCAACATTATCAGCAGGGCATGGGCACGGTAATGCTCAATCAACTGGCGCGCATGCTGCCGGAACTGCTGGAACGCTGGATCGAACGCGCATGACGCCGATTGCGCCCAGCCTGCAGCAGCCGGTGGACGCTTTTCTGCGTTATCTCAAGGTAGAACGGCAACTCAGCCCGCTGACGCAGCTCAGCTATTCGCGCCAGCTGGCGGCGCTGATGCGCCTGGCGCAGGAGATCGGCGTCACCGACTGGGCGGCGCTGGACGCCGCCCGGGTGCGCATGCTGGCGGCGCGCAGCAAACGCGCCGGCCTGCAGTCCGCCAGCCTGGCGCTGCGGCTCTCTTCGTTGCGCAGTTTCCTCGACTGGCTGGTCAGCCAGGGCGTGCTGCACGCCAACCCGGCCAAAGGCATCCGCACGCCGCGCAGCGGTCGCCATCTGCCGAAAAATATCGACGTCGATGAAATGAACCAACTGCTGGAGATCGATCTCAACGATCCGCTGGCGGTGCGCGATCGCGCCATGCTGGAGGTGATGTACGGCGCCGGCCTGCGTCTTTCCGAGCTGGTGGGGCTGGATTGCCGCCATGTCGATATGGCGGCCGGCGAGGTGTGGGTGATGGGGAAAGGCAGCAAAGAGCGTAAACTGCCGATCGGACGCACCGCCGTCACCTGGCTGGAACACTGGCTGGCGATGCGCGATCTGTTTGGGCCGCAGGATGATGCGATGTTTCTGTCCAATCAGGGGCGACGCATCTCGACGCGCAACGTGCAAAAGCGCTTCGCCGAATGGGGCGTGAAACAGGGCGTCAACAGCCACATTCACCCGCACAAACTGCGTCACTCCTTTGCTACCCACATGCTGGAGTCCAGCGGCGACCTGCGCGCGGTGCAGGAACTGCTCGGCCACGCCAACCTGACCACCACGCAAATTTATACCCACCTCGACTTTCAACATCTGGCGAACGTGTACGATGCCGCGCATCCGCGCGCCAAACGGGGGAAATCCTGATGCATTTTTATCGCCCGCTGCGCCCGCTGGCGGCGCTGACTTTCGATCTGGACGACACGCTGTATGACAACCGTCCGGTGATCCGGCAAACCGAGCAGCAGTCGGTGGCCTTCCTGCAGAGCTACCATCCCGGCCTGAACAGCTTCCAGTCGGCGGATTTCCACCGTCTGCGCCAGGAGCTGCGTGAGCAGGATCCGGAGATCTACCACGACGTCACCCAGTGGCGCTGGCGCGCCATTCATCTGGCGCTGAGCCGGCAGGGGCTGCGCGACGCCGAAGCCGCGATCGGAGCCGATGCGGCGATGCAAAACTTCGCGCTGTGGCGCAGCCGCATCGAAGTGCCGGAAGCGACCCACGCCACGCTGAAGGCGCTGGCCGCGCGCTACCCGCTGGTGGCGATCACCAACGGCAACGCCGATCCGGCGCAGTGCGGCCTGGACGGTTACTTCCAGTTCGTGTTGCGATCCGGGCCGGACGGGCGCGCCAAGCCGTATCAGGACATGTATCACCTGGCCGTCGAACGGCTGGGCGTGGCGCCCGGGCAGATCCTGCACGTGGGCGACGATCTGACTACCGACGTCGCCGGCGCGCTGCGCGCGGGGCTGCAGGCCTGTTGGATCAACGATCGGCAACGCTGCCTGATGCAGGCCGCCGACAGCCGCCTGCTGCCGCATATTGAGATTTCGCAGTTGGCATCGCTGACAGCATTGTTATAATCCCTGCCAGAACTCTGTATAAATTTCCAGTGAAAAACCCGTCACCGGCGGGTTTTCCCTTAACCATTAGTGGTGCCTATGGACGTCTCCGATCTGCTCGACAGCCTGAATGAAAAACAACGTGAAGCCGTGGCGGCGCCGCGCAGCAACCTGTTGGTTCTGGCCGGAGCGGGCAGCGGCAAGACGCGGGTGCTGGTGCATCGCATCGCCTGGCTGCTGTCGGTGGAGAACTGCTCGCCGTATTCGATCATGGCGGTGACCTTCACCAACAAGGCGGCGGCGGAAATGCGTCACCGAATCGAACATCTGATCGGCACCAGCCAGGGCGGCATGTGGATCGGCACCTTCCACGGCCTGGCGCATCGTCTGTTGCGCGCCCATCACCTGGAGGCCAACCTGCCGCAGGATTTCCAGATCCTCGACAGCGACGACCAGCTGCGGCTGCTCAAGCGCATCATCAAGGCGCTGAACGTCGACGAGAAGCAGTGGCCGCCGCGTCAGGCGATGTGGTACATCAACGGCAAGAAAGACGAGGGCCTGCGCCCGCAGCACGTCGAAACCTACAACAACCCGGTGGAGGCCACCTGGCTGCGCATTTACCAGGCCTATCAGGAAGCCTGCGATCGCGCGGGGCTGGTGGATTTCGCCGAGCTGCTGCTGCGCGCGCACGAGCTGTGGCTGAACAAGCCGCATATCCTCAATCACTACCGCGAGCGTTTCACCAACGTGCTGGTGGATGAATTCCAGGATACCAACAGCATCCAGTACGCCTGGATCCGCCTGCTGGCGGGCGGCAACAGCAGCGTGATGATCGTCGGCGACGATGACCAGTCAATCTACGGTTGGCGCGGCGCGCAGGTGGAAAACATCCAGCGTTTCCTGAAGGATTTCCCCGGCGCGGAAACCATCCGTCTGGAGCAGAACTACCGTTCCACCAGCAACATTCTGAAAGCGGCCAACACCCTGATCGCCAACAACGACGGGCGCATGGGCAAAAACCTGTGGACCGAAGGCGGTGAAGGCGAGCCGATATCCCTCTACTGCGCCTTCAACGAACTCGACGAAGCGCGCTTCGTGGTCAACCGCATCAAGACCTGGCAAGACAACGGCGGCGCGCTGAACGACTGCGCCATCCTGTACCGCAGCAACGCCCAGTCGCGGGTGCTGGAAGAGGCGCTGTTGCAGACGGCGATGCCGTACCGCATCTACGGCGGCCAGCGCTTCTTCGAACGCCAGGAAATCAAGGATGCGCTGGCTTACCTGCGCCTCATTTCCAACCGCAACGACGACGCAGCCTTCGAGCGCGTGGTCAATACCCCGACGCGCGGCATCGGCGATCGCACCCTCGACGTGGTGCGCCAGGCGGCGCGCGATCGCCAGCTGACGCTGTGGCAGGCGACGCGCGAGCTGATGCAGGACAAGGTGTTGGCCGGCCGCGCCGCGTCGGCGCTGCAGCGTTTCATCGAACTGGTGGAATCGCTGGCGCATGAAACCGCCGACATGCCGCTGCATGTGCAGACCGACCGGGTGATCCGCGACTCCGGGCTGTTCATCATGTATGAACAGGAGAAGGGCGAGAAGGGGCAGGCGCGTATCGAAAACCTCGAGGAACTGGTGACGGCGACGCGCCAGTTCAGCTATCAGGACGAAGATCAGGATCTGATGCCGCTGCAGGCGTTCCTGTCGCATGCGGCGCTGGAAGCGGGCGAAGGCCAGGCCGACGCCTATCAGGACGCGGTGCAGCTGATGACTCTGCACTCGGCCAAGGGGCTGGAGTTCCCGCTGGTGTTTATCGTCGGCATGGAAGAGGGCATGTTCCCGAGCCAGATGTCGCTGGATGAAGGCGGCCGTCTGGAGGAGGAGCGCCGTCTGGCCTATGTGGGCGTAACGCGCGCCATGCAGAAGCTGACGCTGACCTATGCCGAAACGCGCCGTCTGTACGGCAAAGAGGTTTACCATCGGCCGTCGCGCTTTATCGGCGAACTGCCGGAGGAGTGCGTGGAAGAAGTGCGCCTGCGTGCCAGTGTATCGCGCCCGGTCAATCACCGCCGCATGGGCACGCCGATCAGCGAGAACGATACCGGCTATAAGCTGGGCCAGCGCGTGCGCCATCCCAAGTTTGGCGAAGGCACCATCGTCAATCTGGAGGGCAGCGGCGAGCACAGCCGGCTGCAGATCGCCTTCCCGGGTGAAGGCATCAAATGGCTGGTGGCGGCCTACGCGCGTTTGGAAACGGTCTAACGAGAGAGGCGTTGCAGGGGCAAGCCCCTGCAATCGTTCATCATCAGTGAGGGTAGCGGTCGCCGACCTGTGCGGTGGCGTACCAGCGCATCACTGCTTCGGTACCTTCGCCGCCTTCCTGCGGCGCCCACGGCATGCAGTCTTCTTCGGTCAGCGCCTGATACGGTCCCTGCTTCACTTCGAACACCACGCCGCCGGCATCGACCGACAGCACCGCATGCCAGGTAAAGGCCGGCATCTCCAGCACTTTGGTTTCTTCGCCGAGCAGGGTGCGCTGCGTCACGACGCCGTCATCGTTGAACTGTAACACGACGAAACGGCCGCGCAGCGGCGTCAGCAGCTCCCAGGTTTGCGGGTGGCGGTGCGGGCGGATATAGGTGCCGGGTTCCATGGCGATCGCCAGGCGTTGCACCGGGTCGCTCAGCTCTTCGTGTAAGGTGCGGTGCGCGCGCAGGCGGGCCACGCTGGCGGCCTGTTCGCTCATCGCGGTCAGTTCATGGGCGGTAATCTGTTTCATCGTTTAAATCCGCATGCTTGTCGTACCATTAGGGTGATGTCATCTTAGCAACATTCTGGGAGGTGGTAAGCGATCGCCGCGACTTTTTCAGTACGGTTTAAGCGCCATTTCTGCCATTGATCATCGTGATGATTTGTTGCGCAATTATCCCGCCTAACGTGTTGACAGGCTTTTTCTTCTCGGCGTAACATGCGCGCACTATTATCATTGAGGACAGACGCCTTGGACACACCCAGTAGATACTGGCTCACTGACCTGCGCCGCAGGTATAACTTCTAAGGCTCTCCGTTTTTGCTGATAGCCTTCGTGGTTGTCGGCGACCCCGCAAAGCGTCGCTATGAGTCAGATCTCTTCATGGTCTGAAACAAATCGGTGATACGCATCCCCTCTGTTTCTGTGCTTCAACGCGTTGTCCGCACCCGTTACCTTCACGGAGTTTTGGCACATGCTGAGCGCTTTTAAATTAGATAACCGCCGCTTGTCCCGTCTGGAACTGGACGACTCGGATGATCTCACGTCATCGCTGTGGGTTGATCTGGTCGAGCCGGAAGAGGGCGAGCGTGAGCGCGTGCAGAATGAGCTGGGACAAAGCCTGGCGACGCGTCCCGAACTGGACGACATCGAAGCCTCCGCCCGTTTCTTCGAAGACGAAGACGGTCTGCATATCCACTCCTTCTTCTACTTTGAAGATGCGGAAGATCACGCCGGCAACTCCACGGTGGCCTTCACCATCCGCGACGGTCGCCTGTATACCCTGCGTGAGCGTGAACTGCCGGCGTTTCGCCTGTACCGCATGCGCGCCCGCAACCAGACCATGCTCGAAGGCAACGCCTACGAACTGCTGCTGGATTTGTTCGAAACCAAGATTGAACAGCTGGCGGATGAGATAGAGAACATCTACAGCGATCTGGAACAGCTTAGCCGGGTGATCATGGAAGGGCATCAGGGCGACGAATACGACGCCGCGCTGTCGACGCTGGCGGAGCTGGAAGATATCGGCTGGAAGGTGCGTTTGTGTCTGATGGATACCCAGCGCGCGCTCAACTTCCTGGTGCGCAAGGCGCGTTTGCCGACCGGCCAGCTGGAGCAGGCGCGTGAAGTGCTGCGCGATATCGAATCCCTGCTGCCGCACAACGAATCGCTGTTCCAGAAGGTGAACTTCCTGATGCAGGCGGCGATGGGCTTCATCAACATCGAACAAAACCGCATCATCAAGATCTTCTCGGTGGTGTCGGTGGTGTTCCTGCCGCCTACGCTGGTGGCCTCCAGCTACGGCATGAACTTTGAATTCATGCCGGAACTGAAATGGTCGTTCGGCTACCCGGGCGCCATCACCTTGATGATCCTGGCGGGCCTGGCCCCTTACCTGTACTTCAAGCGCAAGAACTGGCTGTAACTCGGCGGCGCCGGGCTCAGCGCAGCTTGCGCTGGGTATAGAGCGCGTCGAGGGTGAACAGGATCAGCGCCGCCCAGATAAAGCCGAAGGTCACCAGCTTGTCCTGGCCGACGGTCTCGCCGTAGAAGGTGACCGCCAGCAGGAACATCAGCGTCGGGCCGAGATACTGGAAGAAACCGAGCGTCGACAGGCGCAGCCGGGTAGCCGCCGCGGTGAAGCACAGCAGCGGCACGGTGGTGACGATACCGGCGGCGACCAGCAGCAGATTCAGCGACCACGGGTTGGCGCTCAGGTGGCTGGTGGGGCTGTCGGCGAACAGGAACAGGTAGCCCGCCGCCACCGGCAGCAGCCACAGCGTTTCAATCAGCATGCCGGTCTGCGCGTCGATGGCGATTTTCTTGCGCAGCAGGCCGTAGAAGGCGAAGCTGAACGCCAGGCCCAGACCGATGATCGGCAATGAGCCGAACTGCCAGAGCTGCACCAGCACCCCGGTGAACGCCAGCGCCACCGCCACCCACTGCATGCGGCGGAAACGTTCGCCGAGAAACAGCATCCCCAACAGCACGTTAACCAGCGGGTTGATGAAGTAGCCCAGGCTGGCTTCCAGCATATGGTGATTGTTCACCGCCCAGATGAACAGCAGCCAGTTGCCGCCGATCAACAGCGCGGTGACCGCCAGCAACAGCAGCCGTTTGCGGTTTTGGCAGGCGGCGCGCACTTTCGGCCAGTTGCGGCCCAGCGTGATCAGCGCCAGCATGAAGAAAAACGACCAGATGATCCGGTGGGTGAGGATCTCGTCCGCGGATACTTGCTGGATCAGTTTGAAATAGGCCGGGGCGATGCCCCACATAAAATAGGCGGCCAGGGCGAAGAAAATGCCCTGACGCGTTTGCTTTGCGTCCATGACGTCACTCTGGTGGGGAACGTAAGATGCGGTGAGTGTACTGAAGTCGCTCACCGCACACAATCATCAGCCGACCAGATAGGTGGCGGTAGCGGTGGCGATATGCAGGCCGTCGTGGTTATGCAGTTCTACGCGCGCGACGGCGACTTTGTTGCCGCTGCGCAGCACGCTGGCGGAGGCGACGAAGTGTTCGCCGCGGCCGGGGCGCAGATAGTCGACGCGCAGATCGATGGTGCCCATGCGCGACAGTTTGGCGGCGATCTCCTCTTCGATCAGCGGTTCCATGCGCGTCAGCACGCCGCCGGCGCAGGCCAGCCCGGCGGCGACGTCGAGCACCGCGGCGATCACGCCGCCATGCAGAATTTCCTGCGCGGCGTTGCCCACCAGCTTGCGCTGGTTGGTGAAGCTCAGCTCGACGTAGTCATCGTCGAAGCGGCGCAGCTCCAGGCCAAGCTCGCGGTTGAACGGCATGTGGTAGACAAAGATTTCGCCGATCTTGCGGCGGGCGGCTTCCAGGGTCAGAGCAGTGGTCGACATAGCGGGGTTCCGTTTTTCTTTTGCGTTTTAAGGGAGCTAACTGGTCAGTCCAGGTTAATGGAATGTTGATTTTATGCTTAACCTTTGTTGCTTTCCAGACTATTCCAATAAAACCGGACCGCGCTGCGGTAAATCCTCCTTTGTGTGTAAAATGGCCTGATTTTTTCCGGGCTTGCCCTTTTTCGTTGGAGTAAGGAGAGGTTATGCGCATTTTGTCAGGGATCGTTTCCGCCACGCTGCTGATGCCGGCGCTGGCATTGGCTGAGGAAGCCAAAGAGCAGCAGATTCACGATAAGCCGGCGGTGCGCGGCAGCATTATCGCCAACCTGCTGCAGGAGCACGATAATCCATTCACGCTGTATCCTTACGATCCCAATTACCTGCTGTACACCGACACCAGCGATATCAACAAAGAAGCCATCAAGACGTACAACTGGGCCGACAAGGCGCGCAAGGACGAGGTGAAATACCAGCTTAGCCTGGCGTTTCCGCTGTGGCGGGGCATTGCCGGTGACAACTCGGTGCTCGGCGCGTCTTATACTCAGCGCTCCTGGTGGCAATTGTCCAACCGCGGCGAGTCTTCGCCGTTCCGCGAGACCAACTACGAGCCGCAGCTGTTCGTGGGGTGGGCGACCGATTACCGCTTTGCCGGCTGGACGCTGCGCGATGTGGAAATCGGCGTTAACCATCAGTCTAACGGCCGCTCGGATCCGACGTCGCGCAGCTGGAATCGCGGCTATGCGCGGCTGATGGCGCAAAATGGCAACTGGCAGGTGGATCTCAAGCCCTGGTTCCGCTTCTCGGAGAGCTCGAGCAACGACGACAACCCGGACATCACCAAATACATGGGATACTACCGGTTGAAGGTCGGTTACGCCTGGGGCGACAGTGTGTTCAGCGTCGACAGCCACTACAACTGGAACAGCGGCTACGGCGGCGCGGAACTGGGCTGGAGTTACCCAATCACCCGCAACGTGCGTTTCTATACCCAGGTGTTCAGCGGCTACGGCGAATCGCTGATCGACTACAACTTCCGGCAGACACGGGTGGGCGTTGGTGTCATGCTGAACGATATTATGTAATCATACCCGATGGGTGTGTACCGATGAAAAAATGGGGAAGTGTGTGTCAACCGCAGCAGTGATTAACAGAGAGTTGCTGGCCGAGCAGGTATTGCGCGATACCTTTGGCTACCAGCAATTCCGCCCGGGCCAACAAACGATTATCAACGCCGCGATCGGCGGGCAGGATTGCCTGGTGGTGATGCCGACCGGCGGCGGCAAGTCGCTGTGTTACCAAATCCCGGCGCTGGTGATGGACGGCCTGACGCTGGTCGTTTCCCCGTTGATCTCGCTGATGAAGGACCAGGTCGACCAACTGTTGGCCTACGGCGTTTCCGCCGCCTGCTACAACTCGACGCAAACCCGCGAGGAGCAGCTGGACGTTATGGCCGGCTGCCGCAACGGTACCATCAAGATGCTGTACATCGCGCCGGAGCGGCTGATGATGGAAAGCTTCCTCAGCCTGCTCGATCACTGTCCGCCGGCGATGCTGGCGGTGGATGAGGCGCACTGTATTTCGCAGTGGGGCCATGACTTCCGGCCGGAATATCGCGCGCTGGGTCAGCTGAAACAGCGCTTCCCGTCGATGCCGGTGATCGCGCTGACCGCCACCGCCGACGAGGCCACCCGCGGCGATATCGTGCGCCTGCTGTCGCTGCAGGACCCGCTGGTGCAGGTCAGCAGCTTCGACCGGCCGAACATCCGCTACACGCTGGTGGAAAAATTCAAACCGCTCGATCAGCTGTGGCGCTTCGTGCAGGATCAGCGCGGCAAGAGCGGCATTATCTATTGCAACAGCCGCGCCAAGGTGGAAGACACCGCCGCGCGCCTGCAAAGCCGCGGGCTGAGCGTCGGCGCTTATCACGCCGGGCTGGACAACGATCGCCGCGCCCAGGTGCAGGAAGCGTTCCAGCGTGACGATCTGCAGGTGGTGGTGGCCACCGTCGCCTTCGGCATGGGCATCAACAAACCCAACGTGCGTTTCGTGGTGCATTTCGACATCCCGCGCAATATCGAATCCTATTATCAGGAGACCGGCCGCGCCGGGCGCGACGGCCTGCCGGCCGAAGCCATCCTGCTGTACGATCCGGCCGATATGGCCTGGCTGCGCCGCTGCCTGGAGGAGAAAACCGCCGGGCAACAGCTGGACATCGAGCGCCACAAGCTGAATGCCATGGGGGCGTTCGCCGAGGCGCAAACCTGCCGCCGCCTGGTGCTGCTCAACTACTTTGGCGAAGGCAAGCACGAGAACTGCGGCAACTGCGATATCTGCCTCGATCCGCCCAAGCGTTACGACGGGTTGGAGGACGCGCGCAAGGCGCTGTCCTGCGTGTATCGCGTCGGCCAGCGCTTTGGCCTCGGGTACATCGTGGAAGTGCTGCGCGGCTCCAACAACCAGCGTATCCGCGAATATGGCCACGACAAGCTGCCGGTGTACGGCATCGGCCGCGATCAGACCACCGAACACTGGACCAGCGTGCTGCGTCAGCTGATCCACCTGGGTTTTATCACCCAGAACATCGCCATGCACTCGGCGCTGCAATTGACCGAGGCGGCGCGCCCGGTGTTGCGCGGCGAGGTGGCGCTGCAGCTGGCGGTGCCGCGCATTCAGAGCCTGAAGTCGCGCAGCAGCGCCAACCAGAAATCCTACGGCGGCAATTACGATCGCAAGCTGTTCGCCAAGCTGCGCAAACTGCGCAAGTCGATCGCCGACGAAGAAAACATTCCTCCCTACGTGGTGTTCAACGACGCCACGCTGCTGGAAATGGCCGAACAGATGCCGATCAAGGCCGGCGATCTGCTGAGCGTCAACGGCGTCGGCCAGCGCAAACTGGAGCGTTTCGGCGCGCCCTTTATGGCGATGATCCGCGACCATCTCGACAATGACGAAGACTGAGGGCGATAAATCATGCTAATGCTGTTTCTCACCGTGGCGCTGGTGCATCTGATTGCGCTGATGAGCCCGGGGCCGGACTTCTTTTTTGTGTCGCAAACCGCCGCCAGCCGTTCGCGCCGCGAGGCGATGATGGGCGTGGTCGGCATTTCGCTCGGCATCGTGGTGTGGGCCGGCGTGGCGTTGATGGGGCTGCACCTGATCCTGCAGAAGATGGCCTGGCTGCATCAGATCATCATGGTCGGCGGCGGGATGTACCTGTGCTGGATGGGGTGGCAACTGCTGCGTTCCGCGCGGGCGCAGCCGGCAGCGGAGGCCCAGGTGGCGTTGCCCAAGGCCGGGCGCAGCTTTATTCGCGGCTTCCTGACCAATCTGTCCAACCCGAAAGCGGTGATCTATTTCGGCAGCGTGTTCTCGCTGTTCGTCGGCGACAGCGTCGGCGCCGGAGCGCGCTGGGGGCTGTTCTTGCTGATCGTCGCCGAGACCTTTGTCTGGTTCAGCCTGGTGGCGGTGGTGTTCGCGCTGCCGGCGATGCGCCGCGGTTATCAGCGGTTGGCCAAGTGGACCGACGGGGTGGCGGGCGTGCTGTTCACCGGCTTCGGGTTACACCTGATCTTTACCCGCTGATCGGCGGTGACATGCCCAAGGCCGAGCAGCGATGCCCGGCCTTTTTTGTCAGGCTTTGCGGGCAGTCGCCAGCAGCCCCGCCACCAGAATGAACAGCGAACCGAACAGTCGGTTGAGCAACTGCATCTGGCGCGGCGTTCTCAGCCAGCCGGCGATGCGCGTCGCCAAAGTGGCGTAACCGATCATCACCAGAATATCCACCACCACGGTGGTGACGCCGAGCACCAGATACTGCTCGGCCTGCGGCTGATTGGGCAAGATGAACTGCGGGAACAGCGCGGCGAGAAACACGATGCTTTTCGGGTTGGTCAGGTTGACCAGCACCGCGCGGCGGAACAGACGGCGGCGCGGCATGCTGCCCGCCAGCGCATGCAGATCCAGCGCGCCGGCGGCGCGCCACTGCTGGATGCCGAGCCACACCAGGTAGGCGGCGCCCAACCATTTCAACAGTTCGAACGCCAGCAGCGATTGCGATATCAGCGCGCCGAGACCGATGCCCACCAGCACGATGTGCGCGCTCAGCCCGACCTGCAGCCCGGCTATCGAGGCGGCGGCGCCGCGATAGCCGTGGCTGATGCCGGTGCTCATGGTATTGATGGCGCCTGAGCCGGGGGAAAGGCTCAGGATAAGCGTGGTCAGCAGATAGGTTAACCACCAGTCCAAGGTCATGGTGCTTCGGCTCCCTGAAAGTGTCGTTTTGTGCCACAATGCGCCGAGGCGGCGCCGTTTTTGTCAGAATTGAATCACAATACGCTAGTATGATTTCTTGTGCCAGCGGTCACATTTTCCGCCGGCCCCAAGGGAAAACGCTCTCGATGACCTCGTTCACTCTCAGCTCCGATGACTGGTTAACGCGTGAAACGCAGTTCGCTGCCTTCGCCACCGGGCCGCTGTTGGATTTCTGGCGGCAGCGCGAAGAAGGCGAATTCAGCGGCGTGGACGGCGTGCCGATCCGCTTTGTGCGCTTCAGTTCTGCGCGGCATCAGCGAGTGGTGGTGGTCAGCCCCGGCCGCATCGAAAGCTACGTGAAATACCCCGAGGTGGCCTACGATCTGTTCCACTGCGGCTACGACGTGGTGATCGTTGATCATCGCGGCCAGGGGCGCTCCGGGCGTTTACTGGCGGATACGCACCGCGGTCATGTGGTAAACTTCGCCGACTACGTGGATGATTTCGAACAGCTGTGGCTGCGCGAGGTCGAATCGCACGGTTATCGGCAGCGCTTCGCGCTGGCGCATTCGATGGGCGGCGCGATCCTGGCGCAGTTCCTGCAGCGCCGGCCGCAGGCGTTCGACGCGGCGGCGTTTTGCGCGCCGATGTTCGGCATCCGGTTGCCGATGCCGGGTTGGCTGGCCGATCGCATTCTCGACTGGGCGGAGACCCGCCCGGCGATCCGCGACTATTACGCGGTGGGCACCGGCCAGTGGCGTCCGTTGCCCTATGTGGTCAACGTGTTGACCCATAGCCGCGAGCGTTACCGGCGCAGCCTGCGTTATTATGCCGATTACCCCGAGCTGCAGGTGGGCGGGCCGACCTACCATTGGGTGCGGGAGAGCATCCGCGCCGGCCGGCAGATTATCGCGCAGGCCGGGAAGATCACCACGCCGCTGTTGCTTTTGCAGGCCGGTGAAGAACGGGTAGTCGACAACCGTTCGCACCAGGCTTTTTGTCAGGCTCTGTCAGACGCGGGGCGCCCTTGCGAAGGGGGGCTCCCGTGGGTTATCAACGGCGCACGCCATGAGATCCTGTTCGAGCGGGACGCGCTGCGCGCCGAAGCACTGAACGCAATTCTGCGCTTCTTTGCTCAACACTTAGGCGGCGCGCTGCCGCCGACAACTCCATCAGAGGTTAGAACATAACGCTATGTATCACGTCGTCGCTTCCGATTTAGATGGCACGCTGCTGTCTCCCGACCATACCCTGTCGCCGTACGCTAAAGAAACGCTGAAGTTGCTGACTCAGCGCGGCGTGCATTTCGTGTTCGCCACCGGCCGCCACCATATCGACGTGGCGCAGATCCGCGACAGCCTGGAGATCAGCGCCTTTATGATCACCTCCAACGGCGCACGGGTGCACAACACCGCCGGCGAATTGATTTTCAGCCACAACCTGGACGGAGATATCGCCCGCGATCTGTACGGCATGCTGCACGACGATCCGGATATCACCACCAACGTCTACCGTAACGACGATTGGTTTACCAACCGCGAAAGCCCGGAGCAGGAAGAGTTCTTCCAGGAGTCGGTGTTCAAATATCAGCTGTTTGAGCCGGGCCTGCTGGAAACCGACGGCGTCTGCAAGGTTTACTTCACCTGTGAAGATCACGAGCGGTTGCTGCAGGTGGAAGACGCCATCAACGCGCGCTGGGGCGATCGGGTCAACGTCAGCTTCTCGTTCCCGACCTGCCTGGAAGTGATGGCGGGCGGCGTGTCGAAAGGGCATGCGCTGGAAGAAGTGGCCAAGATCATCGGCTATACGCTGCAAGAGTGCATCGCCTTCGGCGACGGCATGAACGATCTGGAGATGTTGTCGATGGCCGGCAAGGGCTGCATCATGCGCGACGCGCATCAGCGCCTGAAGGACATGCTGCCGGAGCTGGAAGTGATCGGCTCCAACGTCGATAACGCGGTGCCGCACTACCTGCGCAAGATGTTCCTCTGAAATAACCATTAAATAATAAGGGCGCCTCGCGGCGCCCTTGGCATTACTTGTGCTGGCCCTGCTTCTGCAGGAACTGCACGCCCTTGTCCGGGAAGTCGGTGAACACGCCGTCGACGCCGGCCTGGTTGTAAATCACGTCATACAGCTGGTTCACGTCGGTCACGTACTTCGGCAGCGCATCGGCGCGGATGGTGAACGGATGCACCGCCAGCTTGCTGGCGTGCGCTTCTTTCACCATGTCGGTCAGCACGATGTGGCCCGGCTTGGATTTTTCCGCCACCACCAGCATGTGGTAGTCCGGCCCGATGCCGTCGGCATACTGAGCGATTTTCTTCATCGCGCCCGGTTTGAACATCCAGTCGTAGTCGTATTCCACCCACTTGCCATCGGCTTTCTGCTCGTAGGTTTCCTGCCAGTCGTTGTAGGCGATCAGCTGCACCAGCTTCAGATCCATGCCCAGCTTCGGCTCCAGCTCGTTCTTGATGCGCTTGAGCTCGTTGGCGTCGAAGCACTGCAGGTAGACGTTGTCGTTTTTGCCGGTGTAGCCGTACTGCTTGAGCACCGCCAGCACTTTACTGGAGATGTCTTTGCCTTCCTGTTTGTGGAACCACGGCGCCTTGATTTCAGGGTAGATGCCGATGTTCTTGCCGGTCGAATGGTTCAGACCCTGCACGAACTCGATCTCTTCCTGGAAGGTGTGCACGCGGAAGTCGGATTTGCCCATCGGGAAGCGGCCAGGGTAGCCCTGCACCTTCTTGCCGTTTTCGATTTCAAAGCCTTCGGTGAACTTCAGCGATTTGATCTCCGCCAGCGTAAAGTCGATGGCGTAATAACGGCCGTCTTTACGCGCGCGGTCCGGGAAGCGTTCGGCGACGTCGGTGACGCGATCGAGGTAATGGTCGTGCAGCACCACCAGCTCGTTGTCCTTGGTCATCACCAGATCTTGTTCGAGATAATCGGCGCCCTGCGCGTAGGCCATCGCCTTCGCCGGCAGGGTGTGTTCCGGCAGGTAGCCGCTGGCGCCGCGGTGGGCGATGACCACTTTGTCCGCCGCCTGCGCGGCGCTGACCATCGAGGTGGCGAGAATGATCCCTGTCAGCAGGGCTTTGACTTGAGTCCGCATTCCGTTTTCTCCGTGTTGTTGGGGGCAGGGTAGTAAAAAGGCCGCAGGGCGGCCTTTAAATCATGCAAAAGTCGTGTGACGCTTAACCGCGCTTGGCGGCGATTTCCGCGTGGTGTTTCTTCTCGTTCAGCATGGTCAGCAGCAGCAGGATGACCGCTGCGATGCTGCCGCCGATCATCACCATGAAGCCGCCGTCCCAACCGAAGAAGTCCACGGTGTAACCGACGATGGCGCTGGCCGCGACCGAGCCGCCCAGGTAGCCGAACAGGCCGGTGAAGCCCGCGGCGGTGCCGGCGGCTTTCTTCGGCGCCAGCTCCAGCGCGTGCAGGCCGATCAGCATCACCGGGCCGTAGATCAGGAAGCCGATGACCAGCATACAGATCATGTCCACGGTCGGGTTGCCGGCCGGGTTCATCCAGAACACCACGGTGGCGATGGTCACCAGCGTCATGAAGAACACGCCGGTGGCGCCGCGGTTACCTTTGAACACTTTGTCCGACATCCAGCCGCACAGCAGAGTGCCCGGGATACCGGCGTATTCATACAGGAAGTAGGCCCAGGAAGACTTGTCCAGCGCGAAGTGCTTCACTTCTTTCAGGTAGGTCGGCGACCAGTCCAGAATGCCGTAACGCAGCAGGTAGACGAACACGTTGGCGACCGCGATGTACCACAGCAGCTTGTTCGGCAGGATGTACTGCATGAAGATCTGCTTGGCGGTCAGCTCTTCTTCGTCTTTTTCGCTGTAGTCGTCCGGATAGTCGTTTTTGTACTCTTCAATCGGCGGCAGGCCGCAGGATTGCGGGGTGTCGCGCATCAGGGCGAAGGCGATCAGGGCCACCAGGATGGCGCCGAAGGCCGGCATGTACAGCGCCGCGTGCCAGTCGTTGAACCAGGCCATACCCAGCAGGAACAGCAGCGGCGGCAGGCCGCCACCCACGTTGTGGGCGCAGTTCCAGATGGAAACGATGCCGCCGCGTTCTTTCTGCGACCACCAGTGCACCATGGTACGGCCGCACGGCGGCCAACCCATGCCCTGGAACCAGCCGCACAGGAACAGCAGAACGAACATCACCGCGATGCTGGAGGTGGCCCACGGCACGAAGCCCATGAACAACATCACCGCCGCCGCCAGGATCAGGCCGGCAGGCAGGAACACTCGCGGGTTGGAACGGTCGGAGACCGAACCCATGATGAATTTGGAGAAGCCGTAGGCGATGGAGATGCCCGACAGCGCGAAGCCGAGGTCGCCGCGGCTGAAGCCTTGTTCGATCAGGTAAGGCATGGCCAGGGTGAAGTTCTTACGCACCAGATAGTAAGCGGCGTAACCGAAGAAGATCCCCAGGAAAATTTGCCAGCGCAGCTTACGGTAGAGCGGGTCTACCTTATCGCTCGGCACACGGGCGATGTGTGCGGCCGGCTTAAAAATACTCAACATGAGCGCCTCCGATGGCTTTATCTGTTATCACATCAATATGACCTTTTACGTTCATTTGATGATTGAGCGGATATCGAATGTGGTGTTTTTGTGTTCCATAACGAGCGCCATTGTCGACAAATACGCCTGGTGTCGCTGTGACGAATGGCGCAATTGTTACACTTTCATGAAACCACGGCGGATTTTGAGCGATTCGTTAACGTTATGAAATAGAAAAACGTCCAAAAATCGTGATTATGATCACATTGATGGTTTTTTGTGGACATTTTTATTTCGTTTTATGTTCGTTCTTGTTCCTTATCAAACAAAGACCCTAATAACCGTGGCTCAATAGGCTCATAACTACCGATCCTGAGGGAGCGACATGAGCAGCTATTTTGACGGCGGCGAAACGGATGTGATCATCATCGGCGGCGGCGCCACCGGCGCAGGCATTGCCCGCGATTGTGCGCGGCGCGGCTTGCGCTGCATTTTGCTGGAGCGTCACGACATCGCCACCGGCGCCACCGGCCGCAACCACGGCTTGCTGCACAGCGGCGCGCGCTATGCGGTGACCGACGGGGAGTCGGCGCGCGAGTGCATCGAAGAGAACCGCATCCTGAAACGCATCGCGCATCACTGTATCGAGCGCACCGATGGGCTGTTCATCACCCTGCCGCAGGACTCGCTGGAGTATCAGCAACAGTTTATCGCCGCCTGTCGCCAGGCCGACATCGACGCCGAAGCGATCGACCCGCAGCTGGCGCTGCGGCTGGAGCCGGCGGCTAATCCGGCGCTGATTGGCGCGGTGCGGGTGCCGGACGGCACCGTCGATCCTTTCCGGCTGACCGCCGCCAACATGCTGGATGCGCGCGAACACGGCGCGCAGATCCTGACTTACTACCAGGTGGTCGGATTGTTGCGCAGCGGCGACCGGGTGACGGGCGTGCGCGTTTACGACCATCAGAATCAGCGGCGCTATGAGCTGCACGCACCGGTGGTGGTCAACGCTGCCGGCATCTGGGGCCAGCAGATCGCCGAATACGCCGATTTGCGTATCCGCATGTTCCCGGCCAAGGGAGCGCTGCTGATCCTCGGTCACCGCATCAACAACATGGTGATCAACCGCTGCCGCAAACCGGCGGACGCCGACATCCTGGTGCCGGGCGACACCATCTCGCTGATCGGCACCACCTCGACCCATATCGACTACGACCAAATTGACAACATGCTGGTGACCCCGCAGGAGGTGGACATTCTGATCCGCGAGGGGGCGCTGCTGGCGCCCACCCTGGCGCAGACCCGCATTCTGCGCGCCTATGCCGGGGTGCGGCCGCTGGTGGCCAGCGACGACGATCCCAGCGGGCGCAATGTCAGCCGCGGCATCGTGCTGCTCGATCACGCCGCCCGCGACGGGCTGGAAGGGTTTATCACCATCACCGGCGGCAAGCTGATGACCTACCGCCTGATGGCGGAGTGGGCCACCGACAAGGTGTGCGAAAAGCTCGGGGTAAACCGCCCGTGCACCACCGCGCAGGACGCGTTGCCCGGATCCCGTCAGTCGGCGGAGGAAACGGTGCGCAGCGTGGTTTCTCTGCCCGCCAGCATTCGCGGCTCGGCGATTTACCGGCACGGCGATCGCGCCAGCCAGGTGCCGGCGGCCGATCGGCTCGACACCAGCCTGGTGTGCGAGTGCGAGGCGGTGACCGCCGGGGAAGTGCGCTATGCGGTCAATTCGCTGACCGTCAATAACCTGGTGGATCTGCGCCGCCGCACCCGCGTCGGCATGGGCACCTGCCAGGGCGAACTCTGCGCCTGCCGCGCCGCCGGACTGCTGACGCGCTTCAAGGTCAGCACGCCGCAGCAATCCATCGCGCAGCTGTCGCAGTTCCTCAACGAACGCTGGAAAGGCGTGCGGCCGATCGCCTGGGGCGATGCGCTGCGCGAGAGTGAATTTACCAGTTGGGTTTACCAGGGATTATGCGGGCTTGAGGCCCAGGCAGACAAAGAGCAGGAGGCGGATGATGCGATTTGACGTAGTGGTGATTGGCGGCGGCCTGGCGGGCCTGAGCTGCGCCATTGCCGTGGCCGAACAGGGCAAACGCTGTGCGGTGGTCAGTTCCGGCCAGAGCGCGCTCTACTTCTCCTCCGGCTCGCTCGATCTGCTGGCGAGATTGCCGGACGGCACGCCGGTCGAGATGCCACTGGCGGCGCTGCCGCAGCTGGCGCAACAGGCGCCGCAGCATCCGTATTCTCTGATTGGCCCCGGCCGGGTGGCGGCGCTGTCCGCCGCCGCGCAGCGGCTGCTGGAACGCTGCGGGCTGAATCTGCAGGGCGAGGGGGTGAACAACCATCTGCGCATCACGCCGCTCGGCACGCGCCGCGCCACCTGGCTCAGCCCGCAGGCGATCCCGACGCTGCCGCTGACCGGCCAACTGCCCTGGCGGCGCATTGCGGTGATCGGCATCGAAGGGTTCCTCGACTTCCAACCGCAGATGGCCGCCGACGCCTTAAGCCGCGAGCTCGGCGTGCAGACGTACGTGGCCTATCTGCACATGCCGGCGCTGGACAGATTGCGCAATAACCCCAGCGAGTTCCGCGCGGTGAACATCGCCCGGGTACTGGATTTGATGGAAAGCCTGCCGCCGTTGGCTGAAGAGCTGCGGCGGCTGGCGGGCGAGGCCGAGGCGCTCTTCCTGCCGGCCTGTCTGGGCCTGGAGGACGACGCGTCGCTGGCGGTGTTGCAGGATGCGGTCGGCAAGCCGATCCGACTGCTGCCGACGTTGCCGCCTTCGGTGCCCGGCATGCGCTTGCACCAGGCGTTGCGGCGGCGTTTCCAACAGCTGGGCGGCGTTTTCATGCCGGGCGACAGCGTGCTGCGCGCCGAGTGTGAAGCCGGCCGCGTCACCGGCCTGTATACCCGCAACCACGGCGATATTCCGCTGCGGGCGCAGCAGGTGGTGCTGGCCAGCGGCAGCTTCTTCAGCAACGGGCTGGTGGCGGATTTCGATGAAGTGCGTGAGCCGATCTTCGGGCTGGACGTGCACAGCCGCGCCGATCGCGCCGACTGGAGCCGGCGCGAGCTGTTCGCGCCACAGCCTTATCTGCAGTTTGGCGTGCGTACCGACGGCAGGCTGCGGGCGATGAAGCAGGGAATGCCGTTCGACAATCTGTATGCCATCGGTGCGGTCGCCGGCGGTTACGATCCGCTGCAGCAGGGCTGCGGCGCCGGCGTGTCATTGATCGGTGCGCTGCACGTTGCGCAGCAGATCGCCGCGGAGGAGAACGCATGAGCCTGCATCAGGATCACAGCTTTGAAAGCTGCATCAAATGTACCGTCTGCACCACCTACTGCCCGGTCGCCAAAGTGAACCCGCTCTACCCGGGGCCGAAACAGGCGGGGCCGGACGGCGAGCGGCTGCGGCTGAAAGACCCGACGCTGTACGACGAGGCGTTGAAATATTGCACCAACTGCAAGCGTTGTGAAGTGGCCTGCCCGTCCGACGTCAAAATCGGCGACATCATTCAGCGCGCCCGCGCCGACTTTGCCCAGAGCAAGCCGACGCTGCGTGACGCCATCCTCAGCCACACCGATATCATGGGATCGCTGTCGACGCCGTTCGCGCCGATCGTCAACGCCGCCACCGGGCTGAAACCGGTGCGCAAGCTGCTGGACAAGGCGCTGAAGATCGATCACCGGCGCGAACTGCCGAAATATTCCTTCGGCACCTTCCGCCGCTGGTACCGGCAACAGGCGCAGGCGCAGCAGCGTTACGCCGAGCAGGTGGCGTTCTTCCACGGTTGCTTCGTCAACTATAACCACCCGCAGCTGGGCAAGGATTTGGTCCGGGTGTTCAACGCGCTGGATATCGGCGTGCAGCTGCTGAAACGTGAGAAATGCTGCGGCGTGCCGCTGATCGCCAACGGGTTTATCGATCAGGCTAAAAAGCAGGCCAGGGTCAATGCCGAATCGCTGCATGAAACGGTGCTGGATCGCGGCATTCCGGTGGTGGCGACCTCATCGAGCTGCACCTTCACCCTGCGTGACGAATACCCTCATCTGCTGGACGTAGACACCACTGCGGTGCGCGATCGGGTGGAGCTGGCGACGCGCTATCTCTATCGCCTGATCAATCAGGGGCGCAGCCTGCCGCTCAAGCGCACGCCGCTGCGGGTGGCTTATCACACGCCTTGCCATATGGAGAAGATGGGCTGGACCGCCTACACCCTGGAGCTGCTGCGGCAGATACCGGGGCTGGAGCTGGTGGTGCTGGATTCGCAGTGCTGCGGCATCGCCGGCACCTACGGGTTCAAATCGGAGAACTACGCCACGTCGCAGGGCATCGGCGCGCCGCTGTTCCGGCAGATAGAAGAGAGCGGGGTGGATCTGGTGGTGACCGACTGCGAGACCTGCAAATGGCAGATAGAAATGTCCACCAGCAAACGCTGCGAACATCCGATCACCCTGCTGGCGCAGGCGCTGGCATAAAGCGAAAGGGCCGGCAAGCCGGCCCTTTGTGGGATTACTGCTTCAGCTTCAGGGTGGAGATGATGCCTTCGGCTTCGGTCTGCGCCTGCTGCTGATTGTCCGCCGGCAGCGTTACCTGAATGGTCAGCATGTTGTTGTTCAGCGAGCCGATCAGGACGGAAGAATAGGCTTTCTCGCCGCCGCTGGTGATGATGCTGTCCAGCTGACGCAGCGGCACACCGTTGACGTCGAGCGCTTTGTTGGTGATCACCTGCAGGTTGGCGTCACGCGCGCGTTGGGTATTCTCCAGGCGCTTGGCCAGGGTCTCCAGGCTGTCGGCGGTCTTGTCACCCAGGATCACAATCACCGCGCGCTGGCCGGTGCTGTCTGCGTAAACATGCATGTTGTTGGCCTGGTTGCCCAGCTTGCCGCTCTGATCCGCCATGCCGACAGGCAGGGTGAACGCCAGTTTACCGTCCAGCAGGCTCACCTGCTGCCCGGCCGGCGCGCTGGCCGCCGCGCCGTCCGTTGCCGCCTTGGTGTCTTTGGTTTCGCCGTCGCAGGCCGCGAGGCCAAGCGCCAGCAGGCTGATACCCATCAATTTCGCTACTTTACGCATCGGGCTTCCTTCTTCCTTTCCGGTAGGGATTCACTGTCGTATCGCAACCTATTCCAGGTTGAAATGCAAGGCAGATGTTGTCACAAGTTTTTTTCCAGTAATAGCCGATAATCAGCCACTTCGCCTTTCTTTTCCAGCTGAACAATCTGATAGTGGTGGGCGATCAGCATCGTCAGCATGGCGCGGAACCGGTTACGGGTTTTGACCGTCAGTTGGCGATAGCCCTGCGCCCGCGCCCAGCGCTCTTGTTCGGCCAACAAGGCCTGCGCCACGCCGTGGCGACGAAATGCCGGCAACACGCCGCCCAGCCAGCTGTAAAACACCGTTTCCTGCCGTTGATAACCGAGTTTGAAACCGGCCGGTTGCCCGGCTATCTCGGCGATCAACAGGCTGGCGGGGGCGGCGCCGATGCGCCGCTGCAGATCGGCCAGGCTATGCAGGCCGCCGAATTCGGGGATGCGTTGGTAAAGGCGGTGGATGTCTTCAAGCGTGGCGGTGCGGACGATTGGGGTCATGAGCGGCCTCCAAAGGATAGGGCCGCCCAGAATAACACGACTCAGCCCGGTTGCAGGCCGCCGCTGCGCGCCGCGATGCGTTTGAGCAGCATGTTCAGCAATACGCCGTACATCGGCAGGAAGAACAGCAGGCAGATCATCACCTTGAAGCTGTAATCCACCAGCGCGATCTCCACCCAGTTGTTGGCCATGAAGGGATCGCTGCTCTTATAAAAGGCGATGAAGAAGAACGCCAGCGTATCGCTGATGTTGCCGAGGAACATCGCCGCCGCCGGCGCCACCCACCAGGCGCTGCGTTGACGCAGGCGGTTGAAGACGTGTACGTCGAGGATCTGGCCGAGCACATAGGCCATAAAGCTGGCGACGGCGATGCGCGCCACGAACAGGTTAAAACTGTTCAGCGCCGCAAAGCCCTGCCATTCTCCCTGATAGGTGACGGTGGAGATCACATAAGAGATGAACAGCGCCGGCACCATCACCGCCAGGATGATGCGCCGCGCCAGCGGCGCGCCGAAGATGCGCACGGTCAGATCGGTCGCCAGGAAGATAAACGGGAAGGTAAAGGCGCCCCAGGTGGTATGGAAGCCGAAAACGCTGATCGGCAGCTGCACCAGGTAGTTGCTGGAGGTAATGATGGCGATATGAAACAGCGAAAGCCAGACCAACGCGGTGAAGCGCTGCTGCGCGGTAAACGAATACATGTTGTAGCCTTTTTAGCAGTGGGGTGAGGGAACCCAGTGTGTCTTGTCAAAACAGCAAAAAAACGCTGCGCGGCGGCATGATACGCGTTTGCGCAACCAATGCAATGGTTAAATTTAACGCAAACGTTAACGCGTCTTGCGCAGAAAAACTACCGGCGTAAACTAGGCGCTAATGAGATGCGGCGAGCGTTCGCCGATCGTTTTTGAACGAGAAAAATTGCATGACTGACTTATTTGCCCAGGCAGACCAGACGCTCGACGCGCTGGGGCTGCGTTGCCCGGAACCGGTGATGATGGTGCGCAAAACCGTGCGCCATATGGACAACGGCGAAACGCTGCTGATTATCGCCGACGATCCGGCCACCACCCGCGATATCCCGGGGTTCTGCCGCTTTATGGAGCACACGCTGGTGGCGCAGGAGACCGAACAGGTGCCATACCGTTATCTGTTACGTAAAGGCGTCTAACGGCGGCGCGGCCGAGTTAAAAGTTCCCTCCCCCAAATGACAACGGGCGCGGTATGCCGCGCCCGTGTTTGTTTCAGAGCTTAGCTGCGCTTTCTCAATAGCCGCAGCGCGTTGGCGGTGACCAGCGCGGTGGCGCCGGAGTCAGCCAGCACCGCCAGCCACAAACCGGTCAGCCCCAGCAGGCTGGTGATCAGGAAGACCCCCTTCAACCCCAGCGCGATGGTGATGTTTTGCCGGATATTGGCGTGGGTGGCGCGCGAGATGCGGATCATCTCCGCGACGCCCACCAGCCGATTGTGGGTCAGGGCGGCGTCGGCGGTTTCCAGCGCCACGTCGGTGCCGCTGCCCATGGCGATGCCGATGCTGGAGGCTTTCATCGCCGGGGCGTCGTTGATGCCGTCGCCGATCATCGCCGTCGGGCGCAGTTCGCTCAGTTCGGTGACTGCGCTGACCTTATCTTCCGGCAGCAGACCGGCGCGATAGTCGAGGCCCAGCTCGCCGGCGATCGCGGCGGCGGCGCGCGGGTTGTCGCCGGTCAGCATCACGCCGCGAATGCCCAGCGCGTTCAGTTCGGCTATCGCCTGCTTGGCGTCGCCGCGCAGCGTATCGCGCAGCGCCAGCAAGCCGATGGGCGCGCCGTCTTCCAGCACCACCACCGCCGTTTTGCCGGCGTTTTCCAGCTTGTCTATCTGGCTCTGCCATTGGGCGTCGAGCAGGCCCGGCGCCAGCTTGCCCGGCGCGCTGATCAGCACGGTCTTGCCGTCCACGATCCCTTCCACGCCGACGCCGGCCAGCGCGCGGCGCGCCTGCGCCAGCGGCAACTCAGCCCCGCTTGCGGCGGCGCGGTTGATGATCGCCTGCGCCAGCGGGTGATGTGAACCGGCTTCCACCGCGGCGGCAAGCTGCAGCAGCCGCTGTTCGGTGAGCGCGCCGATCGGCAGCACGTCGGTCACCGTCGGCTTGCCTTCGGTCAGGGTGCCGGTTTTATCGAAGGCGATGGTTTGGATCTGGCCCAGTTGCTCCAGCGCCGCGCCGCCTTTAATCAGCGCGCCGCGCCGCGTGGCGGCCGCCAGTCCGGATGTGATGGCCGCCGGCGTTGAGATCACCAGTGCACATGGGCAGCCGATCAGCAGCAGCGTCAGGCCGCGATAGATCCAGGTATCCCACGGCTGCGAGAACAGCAGCGGTGGCACCAGGATCACCGCGACGGCCAGCAGCATAATGGCCGGGGTGTAATAGCGGCTGAAGCGATCGAGGAAGCGTTCGATCGGCGCGCGGCGCTCCTCGGCCTCTTCAATCAGCTGCAGAATGCGGTCGATGGCGTTTTTGCCGGGCTCGGATATCACTTTCATCTGCGCCGCCTGATCGACGGACAGGCTGCCGGCGGCCACTTTCTCCCCCTGTTGGCGCTCGACCGGCACCGATTCGCCGGTCAGGGCGCTTTCATCGAAGCTGGCGAACGGATTGAGCAGCTCGGCGTCGGCCGGCAGGCGCCCACCGGGCGCGATTTCAATCACGTCGCCGGGGCGCAGGCTGGCGACCGGCACGCGTTTGCGTTCCGTGCCTTGCAGCAGCAGCGCATCTTCCGGCACCAGCTCCATCAGCGCCTTCACCCCGCGCCGTGCGCGGTTGGCGGCGTAGGATTCCAGCAGTTCGCCGACCATAAACAGCAGCAGCACCATCGCCGCTTCGGCGGTGGCGCCGATGAACAGCGCGCCGATGGCCGCCACGCTCATCAGCGTTTCGATGGCAAACGGCGTGCCGGAACGAATCAAACGCAGCGCCTTGGCGGCGACCGGCGCCAACCCGACCAGCGTGGTGGCGATAAAGGCGATGCGGCCCAGCTCCGGGTTAACCCGATCCAGCACCCAACTGACCACCATCAGGGTGGTTAACAGCAGCAGCGGCGCGAATTCGCCGAAGCGTGAGGTTTTCGGCGCTGCGGCTTTGGCGGTCTGAGCGCCGAGCAGGGTAAAGCCGGCCTGGGCGACCGCATCCTGGATCCGCAGGCTGATGTCGGACTGCGCGTCGACCACCAGTTTCTCGGTGGCGAACAACACGCGCGCGCTGTCGACGCCGGGGAGTGCGGTGACGGCATTTTCGATTTTCTTGGCGCAGCTGGGGCAGTCCATGCCGGTGACTTTCCAGCTGAAACGTTGGCTGCCGGAAGGGGGAGCGGCGGCCAGCCTGTCGCTTTCCTCGTCCGGATCGTCGGGCGCGGCGGTGCAGCAGCCGCTATCGCCATGATCGTGATGATGGTGGGCGTGTTCGGCCTGTGCGGTGGCGTTTTTCGGTTCGCTGCTGCAGCCGTGCTGAGTTTTGCTGTGGCTGTGGTTGCAGCCGCATCCGCCTTCGGCGTGGTGATGTTCCTGATGATTATGGTTTTGCTGATTGTGCATAACGCCCCCCTGCGGGCTGTTAAACGGGTTTGCTCAACTGACTCTACACCTTGGAGTCCACTCCAGAGTCAAGAGCCGGATGAGAATTATTGCTAACGGCGTTCAAGCGTAGAAAGGGGGGTATTCATTCAATAATGAATAATGCGGATTTTAATATATCGGCTTTTCTTATCCCCTATTGGGGCGAAAAGGCTCGCTGCCGTTAGTTTAAATAAGAAAATAATATTCCTATAGAAACTAAAAAATCGCCCGACCTAATAATAAAGAGTTATTAATCTATAACGCTTTAGCGAAATTTACCTTTTCCCCTGAGTAAAGCCAGCATGATTCGCTTGAGTCTGCAGGCCGCATTGCTATTGAAGTTTGGTGCCAACTTATCCTCATCAAGTTTCATTTGCTTTGTAAAGAACTCTAAAAAGCAGCATAACAAACTTTCGTTGCGATAATAAATGGTTGATTATTTTATGTGCAGTTTTGCGACCCTGCCTATAATTGGAATCGATTACCATTTTTAATGGTGATCTTATTTGCTGATATATATGCATTAATTCTACCTAACACACTGCCGGTAACGGCGCATAAGCCCCTTCCAGCAAGCTTAAGGTTTATTAACCGTGGCTTACGGGGAGGTTATGTCTATCTGTCTGATGATATCAATCAGGTAATGAGTGGAATCGAACCAATGCAATCTACTAAAAAGGCAATTGAAATTACTGAATCCAGCCTTGCGGCCGCGGCAACCGGCTACGATGCTGTAGATGACCTGCTGCATTATCATGAGCGGGGTAACGGGATTCAGATTAATGGCAAGGATTCATTTTCTAACGAGCAAGCTGGGTTGTTTATTACCCGCGAGAACCAAACCTGGAACGGTTACAAGGTATTTGGCCAGCCGGTCAAATTAACCTTCTCCTTCCCGGACTATAAGTTCTCTTCCACCAACGTCGCCGGCGATACCGGGCTGAGCAAGTTCAGCGCGGAACAGCAGCAGCAGGCTAAGCTGTCGCTGCAGTCCTGGGCCGACGTCGCCAATATCACCTTCACCGAAGTGGCGGCCGGTCAAAAGGCCAATATCACCTTCGGCAATTACAGCCAGGATCGTCCCGGCCACTATGATTATGGTACCCAGGCCTACGCCTTCCTGCCGAACACCATTTGGCAGGGCCAGGATTTGGGCGGCCAGACCTGGTACAACGTCAACCAATCCAACGTGAAGCATCCGGCGACCGAAGACTACGGCCGCCAGACATTCACCCATGAGATTGGCCATGCGCTGGGCCTCAGCCACCCGGGCGACTACAACGCCGGTGAGGGCAACCCGACCTATAACGACGTCACCTATGCGGAAGATACCCGCCAGTTCAGCCTGATGAGCTACTGGAGTGAAACCAACACAGGTGGCGACAACGGCGGTCACTATGCCGCGGCTCCGCTGCTGGATGACATTGCCGCCATTCAGCATCTGTATGGCGCCAACCTGTCGACCCGCACCGGCGACACCGTGTACGGCTTTAACTCCAATACCGGTCGTGACTTCCTCAGCACCACCAGCAATTCGCAGAAAGTGATCTTTGCGGCCTGGGATGCGGGTGGCAACGATACCTTCGACTTCTCCGGTTATACCGCTAACCAGCGCATCAACCTGAATGAGAAATCGTTCTCCGACGTGGGCGGCCTGAAGGGCAACGTCTCGATCGCCGCCGGTGTGACCATTGAGAACGCCATTGGCGGTTCCGGCAACGACGTGATCGTCGGCAACGCGGCCAACAACGTGCTGAAAGGCGGCGCGGGTAACGACGTGCTGTTCGGCGGCGGCGGGGCGGATGAACTGTGGGGCGGTGCCGGCAAAGACATCTTTGTGTTCTCTGCCGCCAGCGATTCCGCACCGGGTGCTTCCGACTGGATCCGCGACTTCCAGAAAGGGATCGACAAGATCGACCTGTCGTTCTTCAATAAAGAAGCGAATAGCAGTGATTTCATCCACTTCGTCGATCACTTCAGCGGCACGGCCGGTGAGGCGCTGCTGAGCTACAACGCGTCCAGCAACGTGACCGATTTGTCGGTGAACATCGGCGGGCATCAGGCGCCGGACTTCCTGGTGAAAATCGTCGGCCAGGTAGACGTCGCCACGGACTTTATCGTGTAACACAGCAACGGAACGCCCGGCGCAGTCTCGGCCGGGCGTGATGCAGGAGCCCGGTATGAAAGGTACTTTAGCGCGCACCGCTTTGGCGGCGGGTGGCATGATGGTGACGAGTGCGGTGATGGCCGGCAGTTTGGCATTGCCGACCGCGCAGTCGCTGGCGGGGCAATGGCAGGTGGCCGACAGCGAACGGCAATGCCAAATCGAGTTTCTGGCGCATGAACAAAGCGAGACCAACGGCTATCAGCTGGTGGATCGGCAACAGTGTTTGCAGAGCGTGTTTGCGGCGGAAGTCGTGGGCTGGCGCCCGGCTCCGGACGGCATCGCCCTGCTGCGGGCGGATGGCAGCACGCTGGCGTTCTTCTCGCGCGACGGCGATCTGTACCGCAATCAGCTGGGTGCGGATGATGCTCTGACGTTGAAAGCGCTGGCTTGATGAAGAAACGGGTTCGGCGCGCCGAACCCGCGGTAGGTCTCTACAGGTAGAGCGAACGCACGATCAGGAAGTGGCCGGAGAAATAACAGAAAGCCACGATGGCGTCCGCCGCGCGGAAGGTGAAGCGGTAGCGGTTGAGCAGCCAAACCACGTTGGCCAGCAGCAGCAGCGAGGTGCCGGTCAGCAGCGAGAAGCCGAAATCGGTGCTGCGCAGGAAATATTGTTCGCCCGCCAGCCAGACCATCAGCAGCGTCATCGCCACGTAGGTAACGATCGGCCAGCGCATCTCTTCCAGCCGGGTCCAGACGGTGGCCAGCAGCAGTGCGCCGATCGCCAGCAGCGCCAGCGGCAGCGGCCAGAACAGGCTGAACGTCATCTGGCTGGCGAAACTCAGGGTGTACAGCAGGTGGGACAGGAAAAAGGCGCCGATGGCATACAGCACCCGTTCGCGCGGCAACAGGAGCAATGCGTCGCCGATCAGCGTCGCCAGCAGGCCGAGTACGATCAGATAACCCGCAGCGCCGAGCACCGGCGCCTGCCAGGCCAACAGCAACAGCAGCAGCAGCGTGACGGGTTTGAACACCCAGCGCTGCCAGCGCGGCCCACGGTAAGAGGCGTCGACGAACAGCCAACCGGAAAAGAATACGGCAAGGAACGGCCAACTCATTAATGTCTTCCTTATGTATGAGGGAGCCGCAACAACCGGCTCCAAACTGTCACCAATGTCACTTCTTCATTTCAGTGTAGGTAGCCTGCCGGCGATCGACAATGCTTTCTTGAGAATGCTATGTTTACGCTGATTTAGCCGCGAAGGAAATGGGAAACCGATGAGTAAGCCACCGTTATTTTTTGTCGCCGTGATTGCGCTGATCGCCGTGCTGGCCACGCAACGCTACTTCAAGCAGCGGCAGCAGGAGGCGGAAAACGATCGCGCGCCGATGCGCAGTCTGCAGGTGACGGTGAGCGACAAACGCGCGGTGCCGGTCACCAAGACCCGCGCGCCGCAGCGCGAGCCGTTGGTCAATGAACCGATGAATTACGAGGTGGTGTTCAGTCCGGTACAGGGAGGTGAAGATATCCAGCTGCGGCTGAAGCAATGGCAGTACAACCCGATAGAAAAGGGCGCGCAGGGCACGTTGAACATGCAGGGCACGCGCTTCGTCTCGTTCACCGCTCAGCCGTAGCGGTCACTTCTTCTTGATGGGCGGCTGTTTCTTTTGCCAGGCCAGCAGCTCGAACACGCCAAAGATAAAGATCTTGGCCTCTTGCCAGTAGCTGATCGGCTGATCCTTCGGCTGGGTGGATTTCAACAGCACCAGCTGCAGGCCGTGCATCACCACCATAAAGAACAGCGCCACGTCGATGAAATACTTCAGCGGCTTGGGAAACGGATGGAACAGGTTAGAGAGCAGGAAGCCCCACACGCACAGCATCAGCAGGCGGCCCAGATTAATCAACATGGTCGGTTTTCTCTTGCGAACGAATATAAAGGCGATAGGCCACCTGGCCGGCGACCTTCTCCCGGTGCAGCTGCCAGCTGGCAGGCACGTCCGCCGCGGCGCTTTCCGCCTCGGCTTCTACATAGATCCAGGCCTCGTCGGCCAGCCAGCCGCGTTGCTCCAGCAACAGGGCGGTCTCCGCCAGCAGGCCTTTGCGAAACGGCGGATCGAGGAACACCACGTCGAACGGTTGGCCATCGCCCGCCAGCCAGCTCAGCGCGTTGGTGTTGATAACCACCCCTTTGCCCTGCAGCAGCGCCAGATTTTTTTCCAGCTGCTGCGCCACCGGCCGTTCGAATTCGAGCAGCGTGGCGCTGCCGGCATAGCGCGACAGCGCTTCCAGCCCCAATGCGCCGCTGCCGGCGAAACAGTCGAGGCAGCGCGCGCCCTGAATCACCGGCGCCAGCCAGTTGAACAGGGTTTCGCGTACCCGATCGGTGGTGGGGCGCAGCCCCGGGCTGTTCGGCACCGGGAGTTTGCGACCGCGCCATTGGCCGCCGATGATGCGGATCTGTCCGGCTGCGGCCTGGGGCGGTTTTTTGGCCACCGCCCGTGGCGAGAGTCTTGTCATAAGCGTTGTTTGGTTTCTTTCGCGGCGCGGGGCCGCCGAGGTTAACGAAAAGTTGTCCCTATTCTACCGGTGACGGGCGTCGGGGGGAACGGTAAAACGTTGTTGTCTGATTTCACGCCGGAAAGCATGCCGGATGCGTGTTGCTGGGCGAGGGAAAGTGATAGACTCGGCGGATTATTGTCAGCATATATCCTTCAGGTATGGAGGGTAAGCGAGCCTTCGGTACGGAGTAGAGTCATAACATGGCAAAAGATAAGAAACGTGGGTTTTTCTCCTGGCTGGGGTTTGGCCAGAAGGAGAAGGAAGAAGAGCAACAGCAACCTGAGCCGTCGGTAGAGCAGGCGGAACCTCAGGCCGCGGAGACGCCGGCTGAACCGGTCACCGCCAAGCTGGACGACAAGCTCCCCGCCCAGGAATCTGAACCTGCCGCCTCCGTCGACACCCCGGGAGAGTGGGATAACGGTCAGGCCGGCGAGCAAATCGCGGAAAATCTGCCGGCAGCGGCCGAGCATCCGGCGGCGCAAGCGCTGGCCGAAGAGATCGTCAGCGTCACCGAACAGGTGGCGGCGCAGCAGCAACCTGTTACCGAACCCGAGCCGGTCGTCGAACCCGAGCCAGTCATCGAACCTGAGCCGGTCGTTGAGCCTGAGCCGGTCGTTGAGCCTGAGCCGGTCATTGAGCCTGAGCCGGTCGTTGAGCCTGAGCCGGTCGTCGAACCCGAGCCGGTCGTTGAGCCTGAGCCGGTCGTTGAGCCTGAGCCGGTCGTCGAACCCGAGCCGGTCATCGAGCCCGAGCTGGTCGTCGAATCTGAGCCGGCCGTTGAGCCAGAGCCGGAAGCGGAAGAAGAGCCGCTGGAACCCGTCGTGCCGGCCGCTGCGCAAGAGCAGGAGCGCCCGACCAAAGAGGGCTTCTTCACGCGCCTGAAGCGCAGCCTGCTGAAGACCAAGCAGAACCTCGGCTCCGGCTTTATGGGGCTGTTCCGCGGTAAAAAGATCGACGACGACCTGTTCGACGAGCTGGAAGAACAGCTGCTGATCGCCGACGTTGGCGTGGACACCACGCGCAAGATCATCACCTCCCTGACCCAGCACGCCAGCCGCAAGCAGCTGAAAGACGCCGAAGCGCTGTACGGCAAGCTGAAGGAGGAAATGTCCGAAATTCTGGCCAAGGTCGATCAGCCGCTGGATGTCAGCGGGAAAACCCCGTATGTCATCCTGATGGTCGGCGTGAACGGCGTGGGTAAAACCACCACCATCGGCAAGCTGGCGCGCCAGTTCCAGGCGGAAGGCAAGTCGGTGATGCTGGCGGCGGGGGACACCTTCCGCGCCGCGGCGGTGGAGCAGCTGCAGGTGTGGGGTGAACGCAACCGCATTCCGGTGGTGGCGCAGCATACCGGCGCGGATTCCGCTTCGGTGATCTTCGATGCGGTGCAGGCCGCCAAGGCGCGCGGCATCGATGTGTTGATCGCCGATACCGCCGGCCGTCTGCAGAACAAATCGCACCTGATGGAAGAGCTGAAGAAGATCGTCCGCGTCATGAAAAAACTGGACGACCAGGCCCCCCATGAGGTTATGCTGACGCTCGATGCCAGCACCGGCCAGAATGCGGTCAGTCAGGCGAAATTATTTAATGAGGCCGTGGGCTTAACCGGCATCACGCTGACTAAACTGGACGGTACCGCCAAGGGCGGGGTGATCTTCGCCATCGCCGATCAGTTCGGTATCCCGATCCGCTATATCGGCGTCGGGGAAGGCATCGAAGATTTGCGGCCGTTTAAGGCTGACGATTTTATTGAGGCACTTTTTGCCCGAGAGGATTAATACGGATGATTCGCTTTGAACAGGTCAGTAAAGCTTATCTGGGCGGACGGCAAGCGCTGCAGGGGGTTGATTTCCATCTGCGCCCGGCGGAGATGGCGTTTCTGACCGGCCATTCCGGCGCGGGGAAAAGTACCCTGCTGAAACTGATTTGCGGTATCGAACGGCCCAGCGCCGGCCACATCTGGTTTGGCGGTCACGACATCAGTCGTTTGAAAAACCGCGAGGTGCCGTTCCTGCGTCGGCAGATCGGCATGATCTTCCAGGATCACCACCTGCTGCTGGATCGCACGGTGTATGACAACGTGGCGATGCCGCTGATCATCGCCGGCGCCAGCACCGAAGACATCCGTCGCCGCGTTTCCGCCGCGCTGGACAAGGTCGGTTTGCTGGATAAAGCGAAGAACTTCCCGATTCAGCTGTCCGGCGGTGAGCAGCAGCGTGTGGGCATCGCCCGTGCGGTGGTGAACAAGCCGGCGGTGCTGCTGGCGGATGAACCGACCGGTAACCTGGACGATGCGCTGTCGGAAGGCATTTTGCGCCTGTTTGAAGAATTCAACCGCGTCGGCGTGACCGTTCTGATGGCGACGCACGACACCGGGCTTATCGCCCGCCGCAATTACCGCATCCTGACGCTGAGCCAGGGCCGCATGCAAGGAGGCGCTCACCATGGCCAATAACGCAAAAACCGCCAAGAGCAAGGCGCTGCGCGGCGGCTGGCGCGAACAGTGGCGTTACGCCTGGATGAACGCCATCAAAGACATGCTGCGTCAGCCGTTGGCGACGCTGCTGACGGTGATGGTGATCGCCATTTCCCTGACGCTGCCGAGCGTATGCTACATCGTGTGGAAAAACGTCAGCACCGCGGCCAGCCAGTGGTATCCGACGCCGCAGCTGACCGTCTATCTGGATAAATCGCTCGATGACGACGCCGCGCTGAAAGTGCTCGACGCCATCAAGGCGGAAGCCGGCGTGGAGAAGGTGAACTATCTGTCGCGTGAAGAAGCGCGCGGCGAGTTCCGCAACTGGTCGGGCTTTGGCGGCGCGCTGGACATGCTGGAAGAGAACCCGCTGCCGGCGGTGGCGATCGTCACGCCGAAGCTGAGCTTCCAGAGTTCGGATACCCTCAACACCCTGCGCGATCGCGTGGCGGCGGTGCAGGGCGTGGAAGAAGTGCGTATGGATGACAGCTGGTTTGCCCGCCTGGCGGCGCTGACCGGGCTGGCGGGCCAGATTGCGGCGATCATCGGCGTGCTGATGATTGTGGCGGTGTTCCTGGTGATCGGCAACAGCGTGCGTCTGAGCATCTTCAGCCGCCGCGACACCATCAACGTGATGAAACTGATCGGCGCCACCGACGGTTTTATCCTGCGGCCGTTCCTCAACGGCGGGGCGATGCTGGGCTTTGCCGGCGCGCTGCTGTCGCTGGTGTTGTCCGGCGCGCTGGTGTGGCAGCTGGAGTCGGTGGTCGCCGGCGTGGCCAAGGTATTCGGCACCACCTTCACCCTGCACGGGCTGGGCTGGGATGAGGCGCTGCTGCTGCTGATCATCTCCGCGATGATCGGTTGGATCGCCGCCTGGCTGGCGACGGTGCAACATTTACGCCGATTTACACCACAGTAAGATTTTTTTGGTATACTCTTCTCCTGCTGCTTTTGATCGCGTTGCGGGAGAAGAGTGACCTCAAGCGAAGTCAGCACCATCCCTCTCTTCTTAGCGCACAAATTCCCTATCGGCCTGCACCTTCGTCACGTATTGTCAGCAACAATGCTTGCAAAAAAGGGTGAACTTCTGGGGCGGAGTACGGTCAAAAATTGCAGCAAATGTTAAGGTGTCCGGCGTGTGGAACCGCTTTTGCTTCAGCAACTGCCGTAGAATCAATCATTTCCCCGCTGTAATAATCACCTGCATGATTTTGTATTCTCATAGAGAGGGTTTGAATGACCAAAGAAATGCAAACTTTAGCCTTAGTACCCCAAGGTAGCTTGGAAGCCTATATCCGGGCAGCCAACGCCTATCCGATGCTGACGGCAGAGGAAGAGCGGGAGCTGGCTGAACGGCTGCATTATCAGGGCGATCTGGATGCCGCTAAGCAGCTCATCCTGTCTCACCTGCGCTTTGTCGCTCATATTGCCCGCAACTATTCAGGCTATGGTCTGCCGCAGGCGGATCTGATTCAGGAAGGCAATATCGGCCTGATGAAAGCCGTTCGCCGCTTCAACCCTGAAGTCGGCGTGCGTCTGGTTTCCTTTGCGGTGCATTGGATTAAGGCGGAAATCCACGAGTACGTATTGCGCAACTGGCGCATCGTGAAAGTGGCGACCACCAAAGCGCAGCGCAAGCTGTTCTTTAACCTGCGCAAAACCAAACAGCGTTTGGGCTGGTTCAACCAGGACGAAGTGGAACTGGTGGCCCGTGAGCTGGGCGTAACCAGCAAAGACGTGCGCGAGATGGAATCGCGCATGGCGGCGCAGGACATGACGTTCGATCCGACTCCGGACGACGAGGCCCGCGACGGCCAGTCGATGGCGCCGGTGCTGTACCTGCAGGACAAGAGCTCAGACTTCGCCGAAGGCATCGAGGAAGATAACTGGGAAAGCAACGCCGCAGACAAACTGGCCTATGCGCTGGAAGGTCTGGACGAGCGCAGCCAGCATATCATCCGCGCCCGTTGGCTGGACGACGACAACAAGTCGACGCTGCAGGAGCTGGCCGATCAGTACGGCGTTTCCGCCGAACGCGTGCGCCAGCTGGAAAAGAACGCCATGAAGAAACTGAAAATGGCGATCGAAGCCTGAGTCGATGCGAGATTCGATAAAAAAAGCCCGGCAAGCCGGGCTTTTTAGTGCCTGAAATCCGGCGCTATGGCGCCACGACGGCAAAGTCTGGCGCCGGGCAGTCGTAGCCGAATTTCGCCGCCCACGGGTAGCGGGTGCCAGTGTTGATGTAGCGCTGATAAAGCGCTCGGCCGGTTTTGGCGTCGCGCTTGATAACCCAGCTGGCGGCGTTACACAGCACGGCGGCATAGGCCTGGCTCTTCGGTGGCAGCAGATCGGCCGCCTGCTGCGCCAGCCCAACCGCCTGCCAGCGATAGTGCAGGAAACGGTTGTCTTCCGCCGGTAGCGCCGCCTTGGCGCGTACCGCTTCCGCGCTGTCGATCCAACTTTTGTGCTTCAGCTCGCGGGTATCGAACGCATCCCCCAGATAGGAATAGCCGGCGCCATAGATGGCGTAGTCCGGCGTCATCTCATAGCCGGTAAATTCCAGCCCCTGGGCACGCAGCAGGTTGGCGGCGCGATAGTAAGCCTGCGCACGCGCCAGCGGTGCGGCGGATTTGTCCTTGGCGGCCTTCAGCTCGTCGGCGTACTGCTGCGCCGCCTGCCGGTAGTTGGGGATATCGAAGTAGGCCAGCGCCTCCGGGGCTCTTCCGACGCGCATCAGCCGCCGCGCCAGCAGTTCGCGCAGCTGCACTTCCGGCGTGATCTGCTGGCCGCCGTAGTCGTCCGGGTTAACCGGCTTGAGCGGCGTCGTCGGCGCCGGGGCGTGCTTATCGACAAAGCCTTTCAACTCATCGACGGTCAGCACTCGCTCCGCCACGTCGGCCACGTCGGCCCAATAGAGCGCCTTGCCGCGATACAGCAGGTCCATCGCCTGCAGATAGTCGCCGCGGTTCAGCGCCAGGATGGCCTGTTCGCCGGCCACCCGGCATTCGGGCACGATGGTTTCCGCAACAAAGTCGGCGTTGCGTTGCTCGCCCCAGCTTTCGTCGGCGGGGAACGCGCTTGCCGCCTTGGCGTAGGCAGCGGTGGCGGCTTTCACATCGCCGTCGCGCAGCGCCATTTTGGCGCGCAGCCACCACGCCAGGCCGCTGTCGCCGGCATTTTTCAGCAGGCTCGCCGCCATCGGGTACTGCCCCGAACGGTAAGCCAGCGCCGCCAGCCGATCGCTGCCGGCGAAGCCGCTTTTCACTGAGCCGTCCAGCAGCGTCAGGATCTGGCTGATGATTTGTGCGGAGCGGCTGTTGCCGTCGGTATCCGCCATTTGCAGGTTGCCGCTGCGAGCGAACAGCTCAATGGTCACCAGCTGCTGGATCAACGGATCGCCGATAATCTGTTTCAGCGTGTCCAAATGGTCGGGATTGACCAGGAAGCTGGAGACGTACTGCAGCGACTGGCCGCCGCTCGGATCGCCCTGCGCCGCCTGCTGTGCGTACAGGTGGGCGGCGGGGGCGACCTCACCCAGCCACAGGTGGATGCGCGCCTGCTGCCCAAGGCTGCTCAGCGCCAGCTGATCGGGATCGGCGGCGCCGTTTTTCACCCGATCGATCACCTGCTGGAATGCAGCCAGCGCCTGTTCAAGCGCGGCTTTTGGCGGGTGCTCGGCGGCGGGGGCCGCTTCACCGGATTCGTTCACCGGCGTCCCGTGGTCCGCCATCAGTACCCGCCCCAGCGAATACTGCGCCCGCAGCCCCCAATCGCCCTGCTCGACGGCCGGTAGCTTCAGCACCTGCTGGAAATAGTCTGCGGCGCGCGGATCGTGGCTGGCGAAAGCCACGGCACCCAGTTGATAAAGGCGGGCGGCGTTGGATAGCCCCTGCGTATTGACGGCGTCAGCCTCTTCCACCGTTTTGGCGGCGCGCATTTTGCCGATCGCTATCGTTTCCGGCGATTGCGGCATCGGTTTCGGCGGCATCGGCGGCGGCGGGGCCTGCCAGTGCGGCAACTGACTGTCCGCCAGCACCAGCCGGCCGGCTTCGAAGGCGAAATTGCCCTCCGGCATATACAGCAGGGTGCCGTTGCGGTCGATCAGCAGCCGGTTAGGAAAATCCGGGCCGCAGGCATAGCCGTTCAGCGGCAGCGCCAGCGCGGCGCCGATCAGCATGGCCAGCGGAAGAAGGCGGCGGGTGTTCCGTGCCGCGCGCGTATCAAGGTGTGACAAGGGTGCCTCCTGGCGTCAGTTGTTGGCAGCGCAGCCAGCCCAGCGGCCGGGATTGCCCGGCGCGCAGCTGATCGCCGCTGATGCGAATAAAGCGTTGCCGTTGCGGTGCGGATTCCAGCCGGTAGTTGCCGACCGCGTCCGCCGCCAGGCAGTCGTCGGCGCGGATGATGACTTCTTGCGGCAGCGGGGCGTCCACCGGCCCGTTGTTATGAATTATCAGATCATACAGCCCGTTTTGCTGTGGCTGAGGCCTAAATTTTACCTGCCAGTCGACATTCAGCGGCCGCCGTTCGATCACCGCTCGCAGCGTGGCGAGCGACCAGGCGCGCCGATCGTCCGCCAGTGGCAAGCGGAACCAGATAATGCCGCGCAGCCGGGGCGGCGTTTGCTGCGCCAGCGTTTGCAGAAAATCGGCGATCTGCTGCGGCGCGACCGTCAGTTCGCGGCCGTTGCCGGCCACGCGCAGCGAGGATTCGCTCTCCACCTGCGCGCCCTGTGCATCAAAACCCAGCAGTGCCATGCCATAAGCCGGCAGCGCGACGCGAAACGGCTTCGGTGTGACGGCGGCGTACTGCCGCACCCAGCGTAGCGCCAAGGAGCCGTCAAACAGCCCCTGCTGCGGCGAGAGCACCGCATGCACCTGCAGGACGGAACTGTCGGCCTGTTGCAGTACGCCGGGCAGGCCGGGTGAACCGATCCAGGCCGGCAGGGCGGTGATGCCGAGTTGCAAAGCGGCGGGCAGGCGTTGGCGCAGCCGCTGCAGAAAGCGTTGGTAGTCCGGCAGGCGGGCGGTGGCGGCGTCATGATCGATCTCGACGCCGGTGACGGGCAGCCCGGCCGCCTGCCAGCGTTGGGCGAGCGCCAGCAGCCGCTGGATAATGGCTTCCTGGTCCAGCTGCGGCAGCTGGCCGTCGAGGCGCGCCACCAGCCAGAGCGGGCGGCCATCCTGTTGCAATAAGCGCAGGTCGGCCGGGATTTCCCGCCAGCCCTCGCGTGGATGCACCTGCAGCGCCAGCACCCGCAGCCCGGCGAACAGATCGCGGCTGTGCGCCAGCGCATCGGCGTGCTGCGGCGTCCAGACCCGCTGCCAGACATAAACCTGCTGATCCCAGTCTGAGGCCAGGCGCAGCGCCTGCTGGCGCCCGAGGAACGCGGCCGCCAGCCCCAGCGCAATCAAGACCAGCGCCGCCAACCGGCGTTTCATTTTTGCCAGAGATCGCCCTGCGGTGCGAAGCCGCAGGCGCGCATGAAGTTCTCGACTTCCCCGCGTTCGCGCGGTGCCAGGCCGGCGGTCGACAGCTGCCAGTGAGCGACCTGCGGCAGCTGACGCTGCGCATCCTGCACCAGGTAAAGGCCGACGCCGCGGCGGCGCGTCACTTCGCGCACCAGCAAGTCCTGCAGCTCGGCGCGGTCATCCTGCAGCGCAATTTTCACCGCGCCCAGCAGACGCTCGTTGAAGCGGGCGGCGAACAGCGCCTTGCCGCCGCTCAACCAGCTCTGCCACTGTTCCGGCTGCTGATGCGGCCAAATTTTACCGAGATCGATAAGGTCTTGCGGGGACAGCGCGGTCAGGCGCTCGATGGTCAGTTTCATGCAGAATTTCCGCGCAGCTAAATGATGCCGACAGTGTAATAGATCTTGTGCAGAGCGTTGTGTAAGTTTTTCTGTACGATTACTGTGCAATATGTTTTTTGCACGGGGCATTTTCCGAGTAAATAGTTAGTAAATGGATTGTTAACCAGCACAACGCGCTACGCCTCAAGGTAAACGGCGCAGATTTAATTCGAATTTTATCCTGTTTACACCGCTTGTTTCTGCCTGATGAAGTTGATTTGCAGCAGAAAATTCCTGTTTAATGGCATGAAAAATAAAGTCTTATTAGAAAATAATGCCGACAAAGCGCCTAAATCATTATTACTTATAACAAAAGCGGTCAATAACGATCGGGCGCAGGCAAACACAACAGGTACGTTCACAACGACAGATGGGGATTTGCGGATGAAATTAACAACAGGTAAGGCACTGCTGGCGGGTTGCATTGCGATGGCCATGAGCCAGGCGGCCATGGCGAAAGACATCAAGGTGGCGATCGTCGGGGCGATGTCCGGCCCGGTCGCGCAGTATGGCGACATGGAGTTTACCGGCGCACGCCAGGCGATTGCCGACATCAACGCCAAGGGCGGCATCAAGGGCGACAAGCTGGTCGGCGTGGAATACGACGACGCCTGCGATCCGAAACAGGCGGTTGCGGTCGCCAACAAGGTGATCAACGACGGCATTCGCTACGTGATTGGCCACCTGTGTTCCTCTTCCACCCAGCCGGCGTCCGATATCTATGAAGACGAAGGCGTGATCATGATTACCCCGGCGGCCACCAACGCCGATCTGACTACTCGCGGCTACAAGATGATCCTGCGCACCACCGGTCTGGATTCGGATCAGGGCCCGACCGCCGCCAAATACATCCTCAGCGACATCAAGCCGAAGCGCATCGCCGTGGTGCACGATAAGCAGCAATACGGCGAAGGCCTGGCGCGCTCGGTGCGCGACAGCCTGAAAAAACAGGGTACCGAAGTGGCGATGTTCGAAGGCATCACCGCCGGCGACAAAGACTTCTCCACCCTGGTGGCGCGCCTGAAGAAAGAGAATATCGACTTCGTGTACTTCGGTGGTTACTACCCGGAAATGGGCCAGATCCTGCGTCAGGCCAAGCAGGCCGGGTTGACTACCCGCTTCATGGGGCCGGAAGGCGTGGGTAACTCCTCGCTGTCCAACATCGCCGGCGCCGCCTCGGAAGGCATGCTGGTGACGCTGCCTAAACGCTACGATCAGGTGCCCGCCAACCAGCCGATCGTCGATGCGCTGAAAGCCAAGAAGCTGGATCCGACCGGCCCGTTCGTCTGGACTACCTATGCCGCGCTGCAGTCGCTGACCACCGGCATGGAGCGCAGCGGCAGCCAGGAGCCGGCGGACATCGTCAAGGATCTGAAAACCGGCAAGCCGGTGGACACCGTGATGGGGCCGCTGAGCTGGGATGACAAGGGCGACCTGAAAGGCTTCGAGTTCGGCGTGTTCGAGTGGCATGCCAACGGCACGTCCACACCGATCAAATAAGCCATAATGATTAGGGTGGGGCGCAGTTTGCTGCGCCCGGCGGGTCGGCTTGCCGGCCCCGTCTCCCTTTACCCGCCGGTTCTCCGCCGGCGGGTTTCGCAGCCAAGGGTTCAGAGTATGTCAGAGCAGCTCCTCTATTTTCTGCAGCAGATGTTCAACGGCTTAACGTTGGGCAGCACCTATGCATTGATCGCCATCGGTTACACCATGGTTTACGGCATCATCGGCATGATCAACTTCGCCCACGGCGAGGTGTACATGATCGGCAGCTATGTCTCCTTTATCGTTATCGCCGCCCTGATGATGCTCGGCATCGACGTCGGCTGGTTGCTGATCGGCGCCGCGTTCCTGGTCTCGATCGTCATCGCCAGCGCCTACGGCTGGAGCATCGAGCGGGTGGCCTACAAGCCGGTGCGCAACTCCAAGCGCCTGATTGCGCTGATCTCGGCCATCGGCATGTCGATATTCCTGCAAAACTACGTCAGCCTGACGCAGGGCTCTCGCGATCTGGCGCTGCCCAGCCTGGTCACCGGCCAGTGGGTGCTGGGGGAAAGCAACGGCTTCGCCGCCTCCATCAGCACCATGCAGCTGACCATCTGGCTCGTGACCTTCCTGGCGATGCTGGCGCTGACGCTGTTTATCCGCTATTCACGCATGGGCCGCGCCTGCCGCGCCTGCGCGGAAGATCTGAAGATGGCCAGCCTGCTGGGCATCAACACCGACCGGGTGATCTCGCTGACCTTCGTCATCGGTGCGGTGATGGCGGCGGTGGCCGGGGTGTTGCTCGGCCAGTTCTACGGCGTCATCAACCCTTACATCGGCTTTATGGCCGGTATGAAAGCCTTCACCGCTGCGGTCCTGGGCGGCATCGGCAGCATTCCCGGCGCGATGATCGGCGGCCTGGTGCTGGGCGTGGCGGAAGCGCTGACCTCCGCTTATTTGAGCACCGAATACAAAGACGTGGTGTCGTTCGCGTTGCTGATCGTGGTGCTGCTGATCATGCCGACCGGCATTCTTGGGCGTCCGGAGGTTGAGAAAGTATGAAACTCAATCTGCTTAATGCGCTGATCGCCACGGCGGTGCTGTTCGTGATGGCTTCGTTCCTGATGGGCATGCAGCTCAGCCTGGACGGCACCAAACTGGTGGTGCACGGCGCGGCGGAAGTGCGCTGGATGTGGATCGGCATCGGCTGCGTCATCGTCTTTTTCTTCCAGCTGTTGCGCCCGCTGCTGCAGCAGGGCCTGAAAAAGGTCTCCGGCCCGGCGTTCGTGCTGCCGAGCTTCGACGGCACCACGCCGCGGCAAAAGCTGCTGGCGGCTCTGCTGCTGGTCGCGGCGGTCGCCTGGCCGTTCCTGGTGTCGCGCGGCACGGTGGATATCGCCACCCTGACGCTGATCTACGTGATGCTGGGCCTCGGCCTCAACGTGGTGGTGGGTTTGTCCGGTCTGCTGGTGCTGGGCTACGGCGGTTTCTACGCCATCGGCGCCTACACCTACGCGCTGCTGAATCACTATTACGGTTTCGGATTTTGGGAGAGCCTGCCGCTGGCGGGTATCGTCACCGCCGCCTTCGGCTTCCTGCTCGGTTTCCCGGTGCTGCGGCTGCGCGGCGACTACCTGGCGATCGTGACGCTCGGCTTCGGCGAGATCGTGCGCATCCTGCTGCTGAACAATACCGAGATCACCGGCGGGCCGAACGGCATCAGCCAGATCCCGAAACCGACCTTTTTCGGCCTGGAATTTAACCGCAGCGTGCGCGACGGCGGTTGGGATACCTTCCATAACTTCTTCGGCCTGAAATACGATCCGAGCGATCGCATCGTGTTCCTGTACCTGGTGGCGCTGCTGCTGGTGGTGCTGACGCTGTTCGTCATCAACCGCCTGCTGCGCATGCCGCTCGGGCGCGCCTGGGAAGCGCTGCGTGAAGACGAGATCGCCTGCCGCTCGCTGGGCCTCAGCCCGACGCGCATCAAGCTGACCGCCTTTACCATCAGCGCCGCCTTCGCCGGCTTTGCCGGCACGCTGTTCGCCGCGCGCCAGGGTTTCGTCAGCCCGGAATCCTTCACCTTCGTCGAGTCGGCCTTCGTATTGGCGATCGTGGTGTTGGGGGGCATGGGCTCGCAGTTCGCGGTCATTCTGGCGGCGATCCTGCTGGTGGTGTCGCGCGAGCTGATGCGCGATCTGAATGAATACAGCATGTTGCTGCTGGGTGCGCTGATGGTGCTGATGATGATTTGGCGGCCGCAGGGGCTGTTGCCGATGAAACGGCCGCAGCTGAAGCTGCAGGCGGCGGACATTCACGCGGGCAAGGGGGAACAGGCATGAGCGTTCAACCTTTACTTCAGGTGGAAGGCCTGTCGATGCGTTTCGGCGGGCTGCTGGCGGTCAACAATGTGGCGTTGACGCTGAACGAAGGCGAAATCGTGTCGCTGATCGGCCCCAACGGCGCCGGTAAAACCACGGTATTCAACTGCCTGACCGGTTTTTACCGCCCGAGCGGCGGCACCATCAAATTGCGCGATCGCCATCTGGAAGGGCTGGCGGGGCAGGCCATTGCCCGTATGGGCGTGGTACGCACCTTCCAGCATGTGCGGCTGTTCCGTGAAATGACGGTGATTGAGAACCTGCTGGTGGCGCAGCATCAGCACCTGAAAAGCGGCGTGTTCGCCGGGTTGCTGAAAACCCCGGCCTTCCGCCGCGCCGAAGCCGAGGCGCTGGCGCGCGCGGCGGAGTGGCTGGAGCGCGTCGGCCTGCTATCGATGGCCAACCGTTCGGCGGGCAACCTGGCCTACGGGCAGCAGCGTCGGCTGGAGATCGCCCGCTGCATGGTGACCCGGCCGGAGCTGCTGATGCTGGACGAACCGGCCGCCGGTCTGAACCCGAAAGAGACCGACGAGTTGGATCATCTGATCGTCGAGCTGCGCGATCGGCATAAGGTCTCGGTGTTGCTGATCGAGCACGACATGAAGCTGGTGATGGGCATCTCCGATCGCATTTACGTGGTGAATCAGGGCACGCCGCTGGCGCAGGGCACACCGGCGGAGATCCGCAACAATCCGGACGTGATCCGGGCTTATTTGGGCGAATAATAATATGTTGTCATTCAATCAGGTATCCGCCCATTACGGCAAAATTCAGGCGCTGCATCAGGTCAGTCTCACGATTAGTCAGGGCGAAATCGTGACGTTAATCGGCGCCAACGGCGCCGGTAAAACCACGCTGCTCGGCACCCTGTGCGGCGAACCGCGCGCCAGCGAAGGCAGCATCGTCTTCCAGGGGCAGGACATCACCCAGTGGCAAACCTCGCGCATCATGCGCGAAGCGGTGGCGATCGTGCCGGAAGGGCGGCGCGTTTTCTCGCGCATGACGGTGGAAGAAAACCTGGCGATGGGCGGCTTCTTCGCCGATCGTCACCAATATCAGCAGCGCATCGAACGGGTGTTCACGCTGTTCCCGCGCCTGCTGGAGCGCCGAAGCCAGCGCGCCGGCACCATGTCCGGCGGCGAGCAGCAGATGTTGGCCATCGGCCGCGCGCTGATGAGCCAGCCGAAGCTGCTGCTGCTCGACGAACCTTCGCTTGGGCTGGCGCCCATCATCATCCAGCAGATTTTCGACATCATTCAGCAGCTGCGGGAAGAGGGCATGACCATCTTCCTGGTGGAGCAAAACGCCAATCAGGCGCTGAAATTGGCGGACCGCGGTTATGTGCTGGAAAACGGCCGCGTGGTGTTGGAAGATACGGGGGCTGCATTGTTAGCCAACGAAGCAGTGAGGTCGGCGTATCTGGGCGGCTAATCCGCCCCCCTACGAATTAAAATAATCAGGTACGAGAAGAAGAAATGAAGACAGAAGGGTTACTCGCGCAGCGCATCGTTAACGTAAAAAGTTCGGCCATCCGTGAATTGCTTAAGCACAGCAAGATGGAACACGTCATTTCGCTGGCGGGCGGCATCCCCTCTGATGCGCTGTTCGATTTCGAAGGATTGAGCATCGCCACCCGGCAGGCGATCACCGAACAGCCGAAAAGCGCATTCCAGTATGGCCTGACCGAGGGCAGCCCGCTGCTGCGTGAGCGCATTTGCGCGCTGTGTGCCGAGCGCGGCGTCACCGCGCGCGCAGAAGAGGTGATGGTCACCGCCGGCTCTCAGCAGGCCCTGGATTTGGTGATGCGCGCCATCGTCAACCCGGGCGACGTGTTCGTGGTGGAGCGCCCGACCTACCTGGCGGCGCTGCAAACGCTGGAACTGGCGGAGGCCAACATCATGTCGGTCTCGTCCGACAGCGACGGCATGGTGGTGGAAGAGCTGGCCGAGCTGCTGAAAACCCAGCGCATCAAGGGCGTGTACGTGGTGCCGAACTTCGGCAACCCCAGCGGCATCACCCTCAGCGCCGCGCGCCGCGAACTGCTGGTGAAGCTGGCCGCCGAACATAACTTCCTGATCATCGAAGACGATCCGTACGGCGAGCTGCGTTTCACCGAAGAGCGCCACCCGACGCTGCATCAGGTGTCGCAGCAGGTGCTGGGCAACACCGACCACATCATCTATACCTCGACTTTTTCCAAGATCCTGGCGCCGGGCCTGCGCCTGGGCTGGGCGATCCTGCCGCCGTTCCTGCTGCATAAAGTGGCGATCATCAAACAGGCGGCGGATCTGCACGCCAGCGCCCTGTCGCAGAGCATCGTCGAATGCTATCTCGGCCTGGATCGCCTGCCGGCTCAGATCGACAAGATCCGCGCGGCCTACAAACAGAAGGGCGAGATCCTGGCCGGTTTGGTGGAGCAGGAGCTGGGCGACTACATCACCTTCGATAAACCGAAGGGCGGCATGTTCCTGTGGGCGCGTTTCCGCCAGCCGTTCAACGCCACCGAATGGCTGAACACCACGCTGCAGCAGGGCGTGGTGTTCGTGCCGGGGGAATACTTCTTCTCCGACAACCCGGATCGTTCGACCTTCCGCCTGTCGTTCGCCACCGCCACCGAGCAGCAGATGCAAGAAGCGGTGGCGCGCCTGCGCCGTTCGCTGTAAGCCTCGCGGCGGCGGAGCTGATGCCCGCCGCCGACATCAAACCGCCATCTTCACTTCACCTTGCCGTCATGTGGCTGTCATCTAGCGGTTATTTTTCTGTCATCCGCGCATGGCATGTTAGCTTCCGAACAAAAAACTGATTCTTTTCGCTCACGCGCTTTTACACCAGCTTTTTCAGGAGTTAGGCATGCTCACCTACGCTATTCGCAAAACCACGCTGTGCGTCGCATTGACCCTGGCGGTCAGCGCCCAGGCGCTGGCGGCGACAGAAATCCCGTTCTGGCATTCGATGGAAGGCGAACTGGGTAAAGAAGTGGACTCTCTGGCGGATCGCTTCAACCAGTCGCACAGCGACGTCAAGATTGTGCCGGTTTATAAAGGCAACTACGAACAGAGCCTGGCGGCGGGCATCGCCGCTTACCGCTCCGGCAAGGCGCCGGCGATCCTGCAGGTTTACGAGGTGGGCACCGCCACCATGATGGCCAGCAAAGCCATCAAGCCGGTCTATGAAGTGTTTAAAGAGGCCGGTATCAACTTCGACGAATCGGTGTTCGTGCCGACGGTGGCCGGCTATTACACCGACAACAAGAGCGGCCATCTGCTGTCGCAGCCGTTCAACAGCTCCACGCCGGTGCTGTACTACAACAAAGACGCCTTCAAAAAGGCCGGCCTGAACCCGGATCAGCCGCCGAAAACCTGGCAGGAACTGGCGGCGGATACCGCCAAGCTGCGCGAAGCCGGCATGAAGTGCGGTTACGCCAGCGGCTGGCAGGGTTGGATCCAACTGGAGAACTTCAGCGCCTGGCACGGCGTGCCGTTCGCCAGTGAAAACAACGGCTTCGGCGGCACCAGTGCCAAGCTGGAGTTCAACCAACCGCTGCAGGTCAAACATATTGCGCTGCTCGAAGCGATGAACAAGAAGGGCGACTTCACCTACTTCGGCCGCAAAGACGAATCCACCGAGAAGTTCTACAACGGCGATTGCGCCATCACCACCGCCTCTTCCGGTTCGCTGGCGGACATCAAGCACTACGCCAAATTCAACTACGGCGTCGGCATGATGCCGTACGACGCTGACGCGAAAAATGCGCCGCAAAACGCCATCATCGGCGGGGCCAGCCTGTGGGTGATGAACGGCAAAGACGCCGCCACCTACAAGGGCGTGGCCGAATTCCTGCAGTACCTGGCGCAGCCGGAAATCGCCGCCGAATGGCACCAGAAGACCGGCTATCTGCCGATCACCACCGCGGCTTACGATCTGACCAAGCAGCAGGGCTTCTACGACAAGAACCCGGGTGCCGACGTCGCCACTCGCCAGATGCTGAACAAGCCGCCGTTGCCGTTCACCAAGGGCCTGCGCCTGGGCAACATGCCGCAGATCCGCAGCGTGGTGGATGAGGAGCTGGAAGGCGTGTGGACCGGCAAGAAAACGCCGCAGCAGGCGTTGGACGCCGCCGTGCAGCGCGGTGACGTGCTGCTGCGCCGCTTCGAAGCTTCGACTAAGTAACCCCGCGTCGCGGGCCCGTCTGATCGGGCTCGCGTCTTCACGCCGATCCTTCCGTACCCGATTAATGGTTTAACTGCTATGTCATCTTCCCGTCCCGGTTTCGGCTGCAGCTGGTTGCCCTATGCGCTGGTGCTGCCGCAGCTGCTGATTACCGCCGTCTTCTTTTTATGGCCCGCCGGCGAGGCGCTGTGGTATTCGGTGCAGAGCCTCGATCCGTTCGGCCTGTCCAGCCAGTTTGTCGGGCTGGAGAACTTTAAACAGCTGTTTCAGGATCCTTACTACCTCGACTCGTTCTACACCACGCTGATCTTCAGCTTCCTGGTGGCGGGCATCGGGCTGGCGGTTTCGCTGTTCTTCGCTGCGCTGGTGGACTACGTGCTGCGTGGCAGCCGCCTCTACCGCACGCTGATGATCCTGCCCTACGCGGTGGCGCCGGCGGTGGCGGCGGTGCTGTGGATCTTTCTGTTCAACCCCGGTCTCGGGTTGATCACCCATTTCCTCAACGGTCTGGGCTATAACTGGAACCATGCGCAAAACAGCGGCCAGGCGATGTGCCTGGTGGTGCTGGCCTCGGTATGGCAGCAGATAAGCTATAACTTCCTGTTTTTCCTCGCGGCGCTGCAGTCGATCCCGCGTTCGCTGGTGGAGGCGGCGGCCATCGACGGCGCCGGCCCGGTACGCCGCTTCTTCCATCTGGTGCTGCCGCTGATCGCGCCGGTGAGCTTCTTCCTGCTGGTGGTCAATCTGGTGTACGCCTTCTTCGATACCTTCCCGGTGATCGACGCCGCCACCGGCGGCGGGCCGGTGCAGTCCACCACCACGTTGATCTACAAGATCTACCGCGAAGGCTTCGCCGGATTGGATCTCTCCAGTTCCGCCGCGCAGTCGGTGATCCTGATGCTGCTGGTGATCGGCCTGACGGTGATCCAGTTCCGCTTCGTTGAACGTAAGGTGCGCTACCAATGATTGAGAATCGACGCGGGCTGGACATCTTCAGCCATGTGATGCTGATTATCGGCGTGCTGGTGGTGCTGTTCCCGCTGTACGTGGCCTTTGTCGCCGCCACGCTGGACGACAAACAGGTGTTTCAGGTGCCGATGACGCTGGTGCCCGGCGGCCACCTGTGGGAGAACATCCGCAATATCTGGCAGGGCGGCGTGGGCAATCTCAAAGTGCCGTTCTCGTTGCTGCTGCTGAACAGCGTGATCATGGCGCTGGCGATCACCTGCGGCAAGATCGCGGTGTCGGTGTTGTCGGCTTACGCCATCGTGTACTTCCGCTTTCCGCTGCGCAGCCTGTTCTTCTGGCTGATTTTCCTCACCCTGATGCTGCCGGTGGAAGTGCGTATTTTCCCGACGGTGGAGGTGATCTCCAACCTCAACCTGCTGGACAGCTATACCGGCCTGACGCTGCCGCTGATGGCCTCGGCCACCGCCACTTTCCTGCTGCGCCAGTTCTTCATGACGCTGCCGGATGAGCTGCTGGAGGCGGCGCGCATCGACGGCGCCGGGCCGATGCGTTTCTTCTGGGACATCGTGCTGCCGCTGTCGAAAACCAATCTGGCCGCGCTGTTCGTCATCACCTTTATCTACGGCTGGAACCAATACCTGTGGCCGATCCTGATCACCAGCGACGCCTCGATGGGCACCGCGGTAGCGGGCATCAAGAGCATGATCTCCACTTCCGGCGCGCCGACCCAGTGGAACCAGGTGATGGCGGCGATGATTCTGACTTTATTGCCACCGTTGGCGGTGGTGCTTCTGATGCAGCGCTGGTTTGTGCGCGGTCTGGTTGATAGCGAGAAATAACGACGATGGCAGGATTAAAACTACAGGCGGTCACCAAGTCTTACGACGGTAAAACGCCGGTGATCAAACAGATCGATCTCGACGTGGCGGACGGCGAATTCATCGTGATGGTCGGCCCGTCCGGCTGCGGCAAGTCCACGCTGCTGCGCATGGTGGCCGGGCTGGAACGCACCACCAGCGGCGATATTTATATCGATACCCGGCGCGTGACCGATCTGGAGCCCAAGGATCGCGGCATCGCGATGGTGTTTCAGAACTACGCGCTCTATCCGCACATGAGCGTGTACGACAACATGGCTTACGGCCTCAAGATCCGCGGTTTCGGCAAGGAGCATATCCGCCAGCGGGTGGAGGAAGCGGCGCGCATCCTGGAGCTGGAGCCGCTGCTCAAGCGCAAACCGCGCGAACTTTCCGGCGGCCAGCGCCAGCGGGTGGCGATGGGGCGCGCCATCGTGCGCGAACCGGCGGTGTTCCTGTTCGATGAGCCGCTGTCCAACCTGGATGCCAAGCTGCGGGTGCAGATGCGCCTGGAGCTGCAACAGCTGCACCGACGCCTGAAAACCACCAGCCTGTACGTGACTCACGACCAGGTGGAGGCGATGACGCTGGCGCAGCGGGTGATCGTGATGAATAAGGGCGTGGCGGAGCAGATCGGCACGCCGAGCGAAGTGTACCAACGGCCGGCTTCGCTGTTCGTCGCCGGCTTTATCGGCTCGCCGGCGATGAACCTGTTGCCCGGCACCCTGAGCGCCGACGGTAGCCAGCTGCTGCTGGCGGACGGCATGGCGCTGCCGTTGCCTGCGGCCAAGCCGCAGTGGGCGGGGCGGCCGTTGACGCTGGGCATTCGGCCGGAGCATATTCAACTGGTGGCGCAAGGCCAGGGCGTGCCGCTGCAGCTGCAGACGCTGGAACTGCTGGGGGCCGACAATCTGGCGCACGGCCAGTGGGGCGGCCACGGAGTGATAGCGCGGCTGTCGCATGAAACCTTGCCGACGGCGGGCAGTACGCTATATTTGCAGCTGCCTGCTCAGGCGCTGCACTTTTTTGACACCCACAGCGGATTACGGATGGATTGATGACGAGACCCTGGCCTTACCCTCATATTGTCGCCCACCGCGGCGGCGGTTCTCTGGCGCCGGAAAACACCCTGGCGGCGATCGACGTCGGCGCGCGCCACGGCCACAAGATGATCGAGTTCGACGCCAAGCTGGCGCAGGACGGGCAAATTTTCCTGCTGCACGACGACACGCTGGATCGCACCAGCAACGGTTGGGGCGTGGCGGGTGAGCTGCCGTGGGACAAACTGGTGCAGCTGGACGCCGGCAACTGGTACAGCTCGGCCTTCAAGGGCGAGCGGCTGCCGCTGCTGTCGGAGGTGGCGGAACGCTGCCGGGAACACGGCCTGATGGCCAATATCGAGATCAAACCGACCACTGGCAGCGACGATGAAACCGGGCGGGTGGTGGCGCTGGCCGCGCGGTTGCTGTGGCAAGGGCAGACCGACCCGCTGCTCTCCTCCTTCTCGGTGGAAGCGTTGGCGGCGGCGCAGCGTACCGTGCCGGATTTGCCGCGCGGTTTGCTGCTGGAGGACTGGGACGACAACTGGCGCGAGCTGACGGAGCGTCTGGACTGCGTCTCGCTGCATATCGACCACAAGGCGTTGACTGCCGAGCGGGTGAAAGCGTTGAAAGACGCCGGTCTGCGCATTCTGGTGTATACCGTTAACCAGCCGGATCGCGCGCGCCTGCTGCTCGACTGGGGCGTTGACTGCATTTGCACCGACCGGATAGATTTGATTGGCTCGGAGTTCTAATCCGGCGCCGATGAATCCTGCGACGACAAGCCTTGCCGCCGCACCACCGGAAGGAATGCGATGCCTGGCTTTATCCTGTCACTGTGGCACCAGATGGTGCTGTCATTACCGCTGTTCGTCCTGATCGCGTTGGGTTATGGGCTGATTCGCTGGGGGAAATGGCCCACCAGCATCACCGATGGCCTGACGCGCTTTGTGTTTTCCCTCGCCTTGCCCGCCATGCTGTTTCGCATGATGTGCGACTTCTCGCAGCGCCCGGCGGTCGATGCCCGGCTGTTGATCGCGTTCTTCGGCAGTTGCCTGATCGTGTTCGTGCTCGGCCGCATGGTTGCCCGGCACCTTTTCCGGCTGGATGGCGTCGCCGGGTCGGTGTTTGCGCTGGGCGGTATTTTCTCCAATAACGTGATGCTCGGTTTACCGATCGCCAGCGTGATGCTGGGGGAGGCGGCGATCCCGTCGGTGGCGCTGGTGCTGGTGTTCAACGGCCTGATCCTGTGGACGCTGGTCACGGTGTCGATCGAATGGGCGCGCAACGGCTCGCCGACGCTGGGGGGCTTTGCTAAAACCGCGCGCAGCGTGCTGACCAACCCGCTGATCGTCGGCATTTTGTCCGGCACGCTGTTTAGCCTGACCGGCCTGCCGCTGCCGGACTTCGTCGATCGGCCGGTCAGCATGCTCGGCCAGGTGGCGGCGCCGCTGTCGCTGGTGGTGCTTGGCATGGGGCTCGCCGAGTACCGCATCAGCGAAGGCTGGCAACTGAGCAGCGCCATCTGCGTGCTGAAGTTGCTGGTGCAGCCGTTGGTGATTTGGCTGCTGGCCTGGATGATGGATCTGCCGCCGATGGAGACCCGCGTGGTGGTGCTGCTGGGCTCAATGGCGGTGGGTGTGAATGTCTACCTGATGTCGCGCCAGTTCAATACGCTCACCGGCCCGGCCGCCACCAGCCTGGTGATGTCCACCGTGCTGGCGGCGATCACCACGCCGCTGATCCTCACCGTTATGGGCGTGCGGGCGTAGCCGGCAGCGGTGCCTGCGGCACCGCCGGCGCGGTACGGTTGAACGGATCGCGCGGCTGGTTGCCGTTAGGCAGCAACTGGCCGCCGTTCGGCGCGGTTTGCAACAGCTGTTGCCGTTGATTGTCGAACTGGCGCTGTTGTTGCAGGCGGCGTTGATCCATCTGCCGGTTGTTCAACAAGCGCTGTTGCTGCGCCTGTTGGCTGTTTTGGTTGAGAAGCTGCTGCTGTGAACGCAGATCGGTTACGCCGTTGGCCGCTGCAGCCAGGCCGGGCAGCAACAGCAGAGCGAACAGGATGTGAGACGTTTTCATGATGGTTACCTCGCTTTTTTATTAAGCCTAACCCAGCGGTGAAATTTTGCTGGTAGTTTGTCTTTTGTTCAGATGTAAACCGCCTTTCATCCACTTATGCGTCCATCTTCCGTTACAATCGCCCTTTCGGTCTTTTTAGGGTGAACCCATCGTGCTGCTTTTGGTTATAACCACCATTCTGTGGGCGTTTTCTTTCAGCCTGATCGGCGAATATTTGGCGGGCCAGGTCGACAGCGGGTTTTCGGCGCTGGTGCGCATCGGGCTGGCGGCGCTGGTGTTCCTGCCGTTCCTGCGTTGGCGCAATATCAAGCCTAGGGTGATCCTGCTGTATATGCTGGTGGGCGCCTTCCAGCTGGGCATCATGTATCTGTTCAGCTTCCGCGCCTATCTCTACCTGACGGTACCCGAATTCCTGCTGTTCACCGTGTTGACGCCGCTGTACATCACGCTGATCTACGACTTACTGAGCGGCCGACGTTTACGCTGGGGCTATGTGCTCAGCGCGCTGCTGGCGGTGCTGGGCGCGGCGATCATTCGCTATCACCAACTGAGCGAACACTTCTGGTGGGGGCTGCTGTTGGTGCAGGCGGCGAACATCAGCTTCGCCATCGGCATGGTCGGCTATAAGCGCCTGATGGAAGTGCACCCCTTGCCGCAGCACACCGCCTTTTCCTGGTTCTACCTGGGGGCGGCGGTGGTGGCGGTGGTGGCCTGGTTCCTGTGGGGCAATCCGCAGCAGCTGCCGACGACCAATCTGCAGTGGGGCGTGCTGATCTGGCTGGGCGTGGTGGCGTCGGGGCTGGGCTATTTCATGTGGAACTACGGCGCGACGCAGGTGGATGCCGGCACGCTCGGCATCATGAACAACATGCATGTGCCGGCCGGCTTGTTGGTCAACCTTGCCATCTGGCAGCAACAGCCGCACTGGCCGAGCTTTATCATCGGCGGGGCGGTGATCGTCGCTTCGCTGTGGGTGCACCGCCGCTGGGTGGCGCCGAAACAGCTCGGCTAAACGGGAGGGCGACAGTTTATACGCCGGCCGCCAACGCTTTGGCGCCGGTCGCGCCGGGGCGTGCCGCGTCGCGCACGAACGGCAGATGATCGCAGGCGTGCTGGCGGGCCGAGCGGATAAAGGCTTCGGTCACCGCCTGGCGCTGTTCGCCGTCGCGCACGGCGGCGTACAGGCGGCTCCACAGGCCGTCACCCAGGGTTTTGGTCACCACCAGCCCCTGCCGTTCGAAACTTTCCACCACCCAATGCGGCAGCGCCGCAATCCCCATCCGCGCCGAGACCATCTGGATCAGCAGCAGCGTGTTATCGACGTTCTTCAACGCCGGGTTGACGCCCGCCGGCTGCAGGAAATGCCGCCAGATATCCAGCCGCTGGCGCTGCACCGGGTAAATCAACAGCGTTTCATCGCTCAAGTCTGCCGGCTCGATGTGCGGCTTGCCGGCGAGCGGATGATCCGGCGCCAGCACCAGACGCACCTCAAAATCGAACATCGGCGAATAGTGCAGGCCGCTGCGCGGCAGGATATCCGACGTCATCACCAGATCCAGCTCGCCCTGTTGCAGGGCCGGCTGCGGGTCGAAAGTGACGCCGGAGGTGAAGTCCATCACCACCTGCGGGAAACGCTGGCGGAAGTTGTCCAGCGCCGGCGTCAGCCACTGAATGCAGCTGTGGCATTCGATGGCGATGCGCAGCGTGGTTTGATGCGGCTCGTGGCAGGCCTGCAGCGCCTGCTGGATCTGCGGCAGCACCTGTTCCGCCAGCTGCAGCAGGATTTCGCCCTGGGCGGTGAAGCGCAGCGGCTGGCTCTTGCGCACGAACAGCTTGAAGCCCAGACGTTGCTCAAGATCGCTGAACTGGTGCGACAGGGCAGACTGCGTCTGATGAAGTTGGGCCGCCGCCCCCGCCAACGAACCGCTGTTGCGCAGAGCCTGCAGCGTCCGTAAATGTTTCAGTTCGATCATGAGAGTCCTTCACATTGACAGTGAATAAATTGCGCTTGTGGTTAATACAGTACCTGCTGATTATGGATGTGTAAACATCTGGACGGCTAAATGGGGAATATGACGATGGCAATTTTGAATCACACACTGGGTTTTCCTCGCGTTGGGCTACGACGTGAGCTGAAAAAAGCTCAGGAAAGCTACTGGGCCGGCAACTCAACGCAGGAAGAGCTGTTGGCGGTTGGCCGCGAGCTGCGCGCTCGTCATTGGCAGCAGCAACGGCAGGCCGGGGTGGATTTGGTGCCGGTCGGCGATTTCGCCTGGTACGATCATGTGTTGACCACCAGCCTGCTGCTGGGCAACGTGCCGGCGCGCCATCAGAATGCGGATGGCTCTATTGATCTGGACACGCTGTTCCGCATCGGCCGTGGCCGCGCACCGACCGGCGAGCCGGCGGCCGCGGCGGAAATGACCAAATGGTTTAACACCAACTATCACTACATGGTGCCCGAATTCCAGCAAGGCCAGCAGTTCAAGCTGGGCTGGACCCAGCTGCTGGACGAAGTGGACGAAGCGCTGGCGCTGGGGCATCACATCAAGCCGGTGCTGCTGGGCCCGGTGACCTATCTGTGGCTGGGTAAAGTGAAGGGCGAGCCGTTCGACCGCCTGTCGCTGCTGAAAGACATTCTACCGGTTTACCAGCAGGTGCTGGCGGAGCTGGCGAAGCGCGGCGTCGAGTGGGTGCAAATCGACGAACCTGCGCTGGTGCTGGAGCTGCCGCAAGCCTGGCTGGACGCCTTCAAACCGGCGTATGACGCGTTGCAGGGGCCGGTTAAGTTGCTGTTGACCACCTACTTCGACAGCGTCGGCCACAACCTCGACACCATTCGCACGCTGCCGGTGCAGGGGCTGCACGTCGATCTGGTCGCCGGCCATGACGATATCGCCGCGCTGAGCGCCGCATTGCCGCAAGACTGGCTGCTGTCGCTGGGCGTGATCAACGGCCGCAACGTTTGGCGCGCCGATCTGAGCCGCTGGTTCGAACGTCTGCAGCCGCTGGTGGGACAGCGCCCGCTATGGATCGGCACCTCCTGTTCACTGCTGCACAGCCCGATCGATCTGAGCGTGGAAAGCCGTCTGGACGAAGAAGTGAAAAGCTGGTTCGCCTTCGCCCTGCAAAAATGCGCCGAGCTGGCGCTGTTGAGCTCGGCGCTGAACGCGCCTGACGCGGCGAAGCAAGCCGAACTGGACGCCTACAGCGCGCCGATCCGCGCCCGTCGCCAATCGAACCGCGTGCATAACCCACAGGTTGAGCGCCGCCTGGCCGCGATCACCGCGCAGGACTGCGAACGCCGCAGCGCGTACGCCGAGCGCGCCAGGGCGCAGCGCGAACGTTTCAACCTGCCGGCCTGGCCGACGACGACCATCGGTTCGTTCCCGCAGACCACCGAAATCCGCGGCCTGCGTCTGGACTTCAAACAGGGCCGTTTGGACGGCAGCAACTACCGCACCAGCATCGGTGAGCACATCAAACAGGCGATCGTCGAGCAGGAGCGCCTCGGGCTGGACGTATTGGTGCACGGTGAAGCCGAGCGCAACGACATGGTGGAATATTTCGGCGAGAACCTCGACGGCTTCGTGTTTACCCAGAATGGTTGGGTGCAGAGCTACGGTTCCCGCTGCGTGAAGCCGCCGGTGATCATCGGTGACGTCAGCCGCCCGGAAGCCATTACCGTCGAATGGGCCAAATTCGCCCAGTCGTTGACCGACAAGCCGGTGAAAGGCATGTTGACCGGGCCGGTGACCATCCTGTGCTGGTCGTTCCCGCGTGAAGACGTGACCCGTGAAGTGATTGCCAAGCAGATTGCGCTGGCGCTGCGCGACGAGGTGGAAGATCTGGAAAAAGCCGGTATCGGCATCATTCAGATCGACGAACCCGCCCTGCGCGAGGGGCTGCCGCTGCGCCAATCCGACTGGGCCGCCTACCTGAACTGGGCGGTGGACGCCTTCAAACTGAACGCCGCCGTGGCGCAGGATGACACCCAGATCCACACCCACATGTGTTACTGCGAGTTCAACGACATCATGGACTCCATCGCCGCGCTGGACGCCGACGTGATCACCATCGAGACCTCGCGTTCCGATATGGATCTGCTGGAAGCCTTCAAAGAGTTCGAATACCCGAACGAAATCGGGCCGGGCGTCTACGATATCCACTCGCCGAACGTGCCGAGCGTGGAATGGATCGAAGCGCTGCTGCGTAAAGCGGCGCAGAACATCCCGGCGGAACGCCTGTGGGTTAACCCGGACTGCGGCCTGAAAACCCGCGGCTGGCCGGAAACCCGGCAGTCGCTGGCCAACATGGTATTGGCGGCGCAGCGCCTGCGCGAGCAGGCGTGATGGCGTGCGGCGGATGAGCTCCGCCGCTTACAGATTGACTGGTGTGATGATTGGGCGCTTCGGCGCCCTTTTTTATGCGGGGGAGGTTACTTGACGCCGTGCTGGGCGAACCACGCCAGCATGCGTTGCCAGCCGTCTTGCGCCGCTTCGGCGTTGTAGCTGGGACGATAATCGGCGTTGAACGCATGCCCGACCTCGGGGTACACCACGATTTCGGCCTCGGCGTTGGCGGCGCGTATCGCCTGGCGCATGGTTTCCACCGTCTCCAGCGGAATGCCGCTGTCCTGCCCGCCATACAGCCCCAGTACCGGCGCCGACAGGTGGGTGGCGACATCGACCGGATGCTTCGGTGAATTCAGCGTTTTCTCACCGACCAGTTTGCCGTACCAAGCGACGGCGGCCTTCAACTGCGGGTTGTGCGCCGCGTACAGCCAGGTAATGCGGCCGCCCCAGCAGAAGCCGGTGATCGCCAGCTTGCCGGCGTCGCCGCCGTGGCGGATAGCCCAGTGCGCGGCGTGATCCAGATCCGACAGCACCTGACGATCCGGCACCCTGGTCACCAACTGCTGGAACAGCTCGCCGATATCGCTGTAGTCGTTGGCATCGCCCTGGCGGAAATAGAGCTCAGGCGCGATCGCCAGATAGCCCTGCTTGGCCAGGCGACGGCAAAGATCCTGAATGTGCTCATGGACGCCGAAGATTTCCTGCACCACCAGCACGATGGGAAAGGGGCCGTTATGGTCGGCGGGTTTGGCGACGTAGGCCGGCAGCGCGTCGCCCTGAGAAGGGATGGTCGTTTGCCCGGCATGAATGCCCTGTTCGTCGGTGATAATCGCGGAGGCGGCCAACGGCGCGGCGGCCGGGGCGAATCCCCCCTGAGCCTGTTCTAATGTCATCACATGTTCGGTTTTCATTGCGGTCTCCGTGCAATAGAAAAAAGCGCTGAGATTAACTATAGGAAAGATTACCCATTATTGGCGCTGCGTGGCGCACTTTCGGACAAGTCGATAAAAAACGGCTAATTATCTGGCTTTGCGGCATTTTTAAGCGCTTTTTATCATGTTATTACGCGTTTTGGCCCGCGTAAGTGCCATAAGGTGCGTTAGAGGGCTTTTTTGCCCCTAAGCAACCGATAAGATGGAGTTATTTCGGATTGATGAGCTAAATAGTTTCAGTCGGCAACCAACGGGCAGGGAGCTGCAAGGTTTGTCGGCTAGACTGAGGTTTAGCGGTGCATTCTGGATGCCTTATAGTGATAGTGATTTTTTGTGATAAAAATCACAAAAAATATGTAGCATGTAATTTGTTTCTCTTTTCATAGTGACTGTCGTCACGAAATTAAGCGGCGATTTTCAGTAGAGTGCTTTTTTGTTCCTCCCAATAAACATGATCCATGAGGAGTCTCGTATGTCTCAGTCTGACGTTTTTCATCTCGGCCTCACCAAGAACGATTTACAAGGGGCCCAGCTTGCCATCGTGCCGGGCGATCCGCAGCGCGTAGAGAAGATTGCCAAGCTGATGGAAAATCCGGTGCATCTGGCCTCCCACCGTGAATTCACCACCTGGCGCGCAGAGCTGGACGGCAAGGCGGTGATCGTCTGCTCCACCGGTATTGGCGGCCCCTCTACCTCTATCGCGGTGGAAGAGCTGGCGCAGCTGGGTATTCGCACTTTCCTGCGCATCGGCACCACCGGCGCCATTCAGGCCAATATCAACGTCGGTGACGTGCTGGTGACTACGGCGGCGGTACGCCTCGACGGCGCCAGCCTGCACTTTGCGCCGATGGAGTTCCCGGCGGTTGCGGACTTCGCCTGCACCACCGCGCTGGTGGAAGCGGCCAAAGCCAGCGGCGCGACCACCCACATTGGCGTAACCGCCTCTTCCGATACCTTCTACCCGGGCCAGGAACGTTACGACACCTACTCCGGCCGCGTGGTCAGCCGTTTTAAAGGCTCGATGGAAGAGTGGCAGGCGATGGGCGTGATGAACTATGAAATGGAGTCCGCCACGCTGCTGACCATGTGCGCCAGCCAGGGCCTGCGTGCCGGCATGGTGGCTGGGGTGATCGTTAACCGCACCCAGCAAGAGATCCCGAACGCCGAGACCATGAAAAACACCGAAAGCAAAGCGGTGCAGATCGTGGTGGATGCCGCCCGCCGTCTGCTGTAATCGCCTCCCCTGAACGGGCCGCCGCCGCGGCCCGTTTTTCCATTCGCGACTAATCTGTTACGGTGATACTCCTCAGCGCTGCGCCGATGGCCGCCGCGCGTTGTCATAACAAAAACAACGAGGACGTTTATGACCGCCCAGATCCTGCTTCATCCTTCGCTTGCGCCGCTCGACGGCGGCATTAATTTCCGTGACTTCGGCGGCAACGGCGTGGCCGACGGGCGCCGCATCAAGCGCGGCCTGCTGTTTCGTTCCGGTTCCCTCGAGCGGCTGACGGAAAACGACTGCGCCTTTCTCGCCGGCGTGCCGGTGCGTTCGGTGCTGGACTACCGCGATGCCGACGAAGTGCAGGCCAAACCGGATATTCTGTGGAATGGCGCCGACTATCATCACGTGCCGGCCAACCCGCTGAGCAGCGAAGTCAACGCCAACCTGGAGAAGCTCACCAACGAAACGCTGGCCGCTTTCGACGCCCGCGCGTTCATGCTGGAACTGTATCGCCGCCTGCCGTTCGGCAATGTGGCCTATCAGCGGTTGGCGCAGCTGCTGAGCAACCCCGGCGGCGGCGCGATCGTGCAGCACTGCGCAGTCGGCAAGGATCGCACCGGGGTCGGTTCGGCACTGGTGCTGTTCGCGCTGGGGGCCGACGAAGCGACGGTGCTGGAAGACTATCTGCTGACTGAAACCACGCTGGCCACTTTCCGCGAGCAGATGCTGGATCAGCTCTCTATCAAGCTGAATGTGGCGGCGCTGGAGCAATTCGCCTACGTGCTCAGCGCGCGCGAGGAGTTCCTGATGACGGCGCTGGGCTGCATCCGTCAGCAATACGGCTCCACCGACCGCTGGCTGGAAGCGGAATACGGTCTGGGCGCGGCCCAGCGCGAAGCGCTGCAGGCGTTCTACCTCGAGTAAATCGCTGCGTGTTTAACCGGGGTTTAACTCGCCCCGGCTTATCCTAGGCGGCGAACCATCGCGTATCAGGAGCCCCGTATTGAGCCTCAATGACGTTATCAACTGGGTCAGCGACGTCGTGCGTCAGCACGAAGGCTGGGCCATTCCCATCATCTTCTTCCTGGCGTTCGGCGAGTCGCTGGCGTTTTTGTCGCTGCTGCTGCCGGCCACGGTGATCCTGCTGGCGCTGGGCGCGCTGATCGGCGAAAGCGGCATCGCCTTTTGGCCGATTTGGGCCGCCGCCGCCGCCGGGGCGTTTTTCGGCGACTGGCTCTCTTACTGGATCGGCTATCACTATCAGGATCGCGTGGCCCATATGTGGCCGCTGTCGCGCAATCCGCAGCTGCTGGCGCGCGGCCACGCCTTCTTTGAACGCTGGGGCGTGCTGGGCATTTTCATCGGCCGCTTCTTCGGCCCGCTGCGCGCCGTGGTGCCGTTGGTGGGCGGCATTTGCGGCATGCCGCAGCGCTATTTCCAACTGGCCAACGTCACGTCGGCGATGATCTGGGCGTTCGGCATTCTGGCGCCGGGGGCGTTCGGCATCAAGTGGCTCAGCCAGTGGCTGGGTTGATTTCTCGCTAAATTGCGCAGCGCCGCGCAATATTGTGCGCGGCCGGCAAAATCAGGCTGGACATCCATACAGCCTCCCCTTAACGTGACGGGCAATGGGCGTGCAAAACGCCGCAACGGCAAGGTGCAACAGGAGGCAGGGTGGATACCAGTCTGATTTATGGGATTGGCGGCGTAGCGATCGGCATGCTGTTGGGGTGGCTGATCGCCAGTCTGCGGGTGCAGCAGACGCATGCGCAACATGAAACCGAGCTGCGGTTGCTGGAGCAAGCGTTGCAGCAGGCGCAGCAGGAAACGGCGGCGCGGCAGGAAACGCTGCAGCGCCACGAGCAGCAGTCGCGCCAGAGCGAGCTGGAGCTGCGCAATCTGCACAGCCAACTGGCGGCCGGACATGAGAAGCTGCAACAGCTCAACCATTGGCGCAACGAATGCGAACTGCTCAATCAGGAGCTGCGCGCCCAGCGCGAGGTTAACAGCGCGCAGGAAGCCGAACTGCGCGAAGTCACCATCCGTCTGGAAGAGACGCGTATGGCAGCGGAGGAGAAGCAGCGCCTGCTTATCAACAGCGAACAGCGGCTCACCACCCAGTTTGAAAATCTCGCCAACCGCATTTTTGAACACAGCGGCCGCAAGGTGGACGAGCAAAATAAGCAAAGTTTGGATCGTTTACTGTTGCCGCTGCGCGAACAGCTGGACGGTTTCCGCCGGCAGGTGCAGGACAGCTTTGGCCAGGAGGCGCGTGAGCGCCATACGCTGACGCACGAGATACGCAATCTGCAGCAGTTGAACGCGCAGATGGCGCGCGAGGCGATCAACCTCACCAAGGCGCTGAAAGGCGACAACAAAACGCAGGGCAACTGGGGCGAGGTGGTGCTGAGCCGGGTGCTGGAGGCTTCCGGCCTGCGCGAAGGACATGAGTATGAAACGCAGGTCAACGTGCGGGTGGATCATCAGAGCCGCATGCAGCCCGATGTGATCGTGCGCCTGCCGCAGGGTAAGGATGTAGTGATTGACGCCAAGATGTCGCTGATCGCCTACGAGCGCTATTTCAACGGCGAGGATGAGGCGGAGCGCGAAGCGGCGCTGAGCGAACATATCGCCTCGCTGCGCGGCCATATCCGCATGCTGGGCCGCAAGGACTATCAGCAGCTGCCGGGGCTGCGTTCGCTGGATTATGTGCTGATGTTCATTCCGGTCGAGCCCGCCTTCCTGCTGGCTATCGATCGCGAGCCGGAGCTGATCAGCGAAGCGCTTAAGCACAACATCATGCTGGTCAGCCCGACCACGTTGCTGGTGGCGCTGCGTACCATCACCAACCTGTGGCGCTATGAGCATCAGAGCCAGAACGCCCAGCGCATCGCCGATCGCGCGGCGAAACTGTATGACAAGATGCGGCTGTTCGTGGACGATATGTCCGCGCTGGGGCAGAGCCTGGACAAGGCGCAGGGCAGTTATCGTCAGGCGATGAACAAACTGAGCGAAGGCCGTGGTAATCTTATCGGCCAAATTGAAGGTTTCCGCGCGTTGGGGGTTGAGGTCAAACGGCCGATAAACCCGCTGCTGGCGCAGCAAGCCGGCGCGCAACACGATGAAGCGGAAGAGGCGAACGACGATGATGTCGCCGCGCTGCCGCAGACGAACGACGATGACGATACCGCCGGGGAACCGGGCTTCGTTTCGCACGGCTGAGGCCGTGGCGAGGTGGGGTATTCACCGGGCTTCTGGTACACTCATCCACACAAAATTGACTGAATAGCAGGCAGGACAATGGCAGATCAATCGCAGGAAACCACCGATTTCGGTTTTCGCACCGTCGCTAGAGACGAAAAACAGGCCATGGTGGCGGACGTTTTCCATTCGGTAGCGGCAAAGTATGACGTGATGAACGACCTGATGTCGTTCGGTATTCACCGTATCTGGAAGCGTTTCACCATTGACTGCAGCGGCGTGCGCCGCGGGCAGCGCGTGCTGGATCTGGCCGGCGGTACCGGCGACCTGGCCGCCAAGTTCTCCCGCATGGTGGGCGAGCAGGGGCAGGTGGTGCTGGCGGACATCAACGATTCGATGCTCAAGATGGGGCGCGAGAAGCTGCGCGATCGCGGCATCGTCGGCAACATCAATTACGTGCAGGCCAACGCCGAAGCGCTGCCGTTCCCGGACAATTACTTCGATTGCATCACCATCTCCTTTGGCCTGCGTAACGTCACTGACAAAGACAAAGCGCTGCGCTCGATGTTCCGCGTGCTGAAGCCGGGCGGCCGTCTGCTGGTGCTGGAATTCTCCAAGCCGCTGCTGGCGCCGCTGAGCAAAGCCTATGACGCCTACTCTTTCCACGTGCTGCCGAAGATCGGCGAGCTGGTGGTGAAAGATCCGGACAGCTACCGCTACCTGGCGGAATCGATCCGCATGCACCCCGATCAGGAAACCCTGAAGGGCATGATGGGCAACGCCGGTTTTGAAAACGTCACCTATTTCAACCTGACCGGTGGTATTGTCGCCCTGCATCGCGGCTTCAAGTTCTGAGAGGGAGATGCCGATGCTGTTTACCCCTCTGCTGACCGGTGCGCTGGAAACCTCGCTGAATAACCTGCTGTTTCGCGATCGCAGCATGAAAGCCGCCCGCCAACGCCTGGCGGGCAAGGTGCTGCGCATCGAACTGGAAGAGTTGGCTTCGCCGCTGGTGCTGGTGTTCAGCGAACTGCGCGTGGATGTGCTGGGGCAGTCTGAAGACAGCGCCGATTGCACCGTGCGTAGCCGCATTCCCTCCTTGCTGAAGCTGCGCGATCGCCAGCAGTTGCCGGTGCTGATGCGCAGCGGCGAATTGACGGTGGAAGGCGATATTCAGGTGGTGCAACAGCTGGTTGGCCTGCTCGATCTGGCGGAGTGGGATCCGGCGGAGTGGCTGGCGCCCTACATCGGCGATATCGCCGCCCAAGGCATTACACAGGCGCTGGGAAAAGGCGCCTCGCTGCTGAAAGCCGGCTTTATGCGCCGGCAGCAAGACATGGCTGAGGCGTTGACAGAAGAGTGGCGCCTGGCGCCGGGGCCGCTGGAAGTGGTGTGGTTCAACGAAGAAGTTGACGCACTCGCCCGCAGCGCGGAAGCGCTGATTGCCCGCATGGACAAGTTGGAGGGCAAGCGATGACCCCAGGCGAACTGCGCCGTTTGTATTTTATCGTCCGCGTTTTTCTCAGCTACGGGCTGGACGAGCTGATCCCTAAAATGCGGTTGACGCTGCCGCTGCGCTTTGGCCGCCGGCTGCTGTTCTGGATGCCGAATCGGCACAAGGACAAACCGCTGGGTGAACGTCTGCGGCTGGCGCTGCAGGAACTGGGGCCGGTCTGGATCAAGTTCGGCCAAATGATGTCGACCCGTCGCGATCTGTTTCCGCCGCACATTGCCGATCAGCTGACGCTGCTGCAGGATCGGGTGGCGCCTTTCGATGGCGCGTTGGCGCGTAAGCATATCGAGCTGGCGATGGGCGGCCCGCTGGAGACCTGGTTCGATGACTTCGATCAGCAGCCGCTGGCCTCTGCCTCGATCGCGCAGGTGCATACCGCGCGGTTGAAAACCACCGGCCAGGAAGTGGTGCTGAAGGTGATCCGGCCGGATATCGGGCCGATCATCAAGGCCGACGTGCGTCTGATGTACCGGTTGGCAGGCTGGGTGCCGAAGCTGTTGCCGGACGGCCGCCGTCTGCGCCCGCGCGAAGTGGTACGCGAGTATGAGAAAACTCTACTGGACGAATTGAACCTGCTGCGCGAAGCGGCTAACGCCATTCAGCTGCGCCGCAATTTCGACGGCAGCCCAATGCTGTACGTACCGGAAGTTTATTCCGACTACTGCCGCGAAAGCGTATTGGTGATGGAGCGCATTTACGGCATTCCGGTCTCGGACATCGCCACGCTGGAACAGCAGGGCACCAACATGAAACTGTTGGCGGAACGCGGCGTCCAGGTGTTCTTTACCCAGGTCTTCCGCGACAGCTTCTTCCATGCGGACATGCATCCCGGTAATATTTTCGTCAGCTACGAACATCCGGAAGATCCTTGCTACATCGGCATCGACTGCGGCATCGTCGGTTCGCTGAACAAGGATGATAAACGCTACCTGGCGGAAAACTTCATCGCCTTCTTCAACCGCGATTACCGCAAGGTGGCGGAACTGCACGTCGACTCCGGGTGGGTGCCGCGCGACACCAACGTGGAAGACTTCGAATTCGCCATCCGCACCGTGTGCGAGCCGATTTTCGAGAAGCCGCTGGCGGAGATTTCCTTCGGCAACGTGCTGCTGAACCTGTTCAACACCGCGCGACGCTTCAATATGGAAGTGCAGCCCCAGCTGGTGTTATTGCAGAAGACCTTGCTGTATGTTGAAGGACTGGGGCGTCAGCTCTATCCGCAGCTGGATCTGTGGACCACCGCCAAGCCGTTCCTCGAGAGCTGGCTGCGCGATCAGGTCGGCATTCCCGCCGTGGTGCGTGCGCTGAAAGAGAAAGCGCCGTTCTGGGCGGAGAAGCTGCCGGAACTGCCCGAGCTGTTTTACGACAGCTTGCAGCAGCATAAACTGTTGCAACAAAGCGTTGATAAGCTGACCAACCAGATGCAGGCTCAGCGGGTTCGTCAGGGGCAGTCACGTTATTTGTTCGGCGTTGGCGCTACACTGTTGGTAAGCGGCACGCTGTTGCTGCTGGGGCAAATCGAGGTGTTTCCCGCCTGGATGATGGCCGCCGGCATCGTATGCTGGGTGATTGGCTGGAAGCGAACCACCTGATTTAATTCGTTACTCTGGTAAAGTCGGTTCTATAATGCGGGCTGGCTTTAAAAGACCCTTTAAAATTAGAGGTAATTAAAATGGGCGGTATTAGTATTACGCAATTGTTGATCATCGCAGTGATCGTGGTGCTGTTGTTCGGTACCAAAAAACTGCGCACGCTGGGCTCCGATCTCGGCGCCTCGATCAAGGGCTTCAAGAAGGCGATCGGCGACGATACGCCGTCGACCCCCAACACGGCTGAGAAAAGCAGCCTGGATGACGCTGACTTCTCGGCCAAGCCTATTACCGATAAGCAGCCGGAAGTGAAACCGGAAGAGTCGAAGAACAAAGAGCAGGTATAAACCGTGTTTGACATTGGGTTTAGTGAGCTGCTGCTGGTGCTGGTGATCGGCCTGGTTGTTCTGGGGCCGGAACGCTTGCCGGTCGCGGTCAGAACGGTATCGGGCTGGATCCGCGCGCTGCGCTCGCTGGCGGCCTCGGTGCAGCACGAACTGTCTCAGGAGCTGAAGCTGCAGGAGCTGCAGGACAGCCTGAAAAAAGCGGAACAGGCCGGCCTGCAGAACCTGACGCCGGAACTGAAGGCGTCGATGGATGAGCTGAAAGACGCGGCGGAATCATTGAAACGCACCTACCAGGGCGAGAAAGAAGAGCTGGCGAACACCATTCATAACCCGCAGATCACCGATCCGGAAGCCTTGCACGACGGCGTGACGCCGGCGGAAGCGGCAACCCGCGCCAGTGCGCCCGCCGCCGCGCCAAAACCGGCAGCGGAACCTGAAGCCGTCGCGCCCGTGTCACCAGCACCGCCGGTGGCGGCGCAACCGGCTAAAGCGCCGGCGGAAACCGCGCCGGCACCTGTCGAACCTGTTGCGGATAAAACCCCAGCGTCTCACCAACCTAGTGGCGATCGTTAATACATGGCTGTTGAAGATACCCAACCCCTTATCAGTCATCTGATAGAGCTGCGCAAGCGGCTGTTGAACTCGATTATTTGCGTGCTGGCGGTGTTCGTGGTGCTGGTGTTTTTCGCCAACGACATCTACCAGTTGGTCTCTGCGCCGCTGCTCAAGCAGCTGCCGGCCGGGGCGAGCATGATCGCTACCGACGTGGCGTCACCGTTCTTTACGCCGATCAAATTAACCATGATCGTCTCGGTGTTCGTCTCCGCGCCGATGATTTTGTATCAGGTGTGGGCATTCATCGCGCCGGCGCTGTACAAGCATGAACGCCGCCTGATGATGCCGCTGCTGGTGTCCAGCAGCCTGCTGTTCTACCTCGGCATGGCTTTCGCCTACTTCATCGTGTTCCCGCTGGCCTTCGGCTTCTTTGCCAAGACCGCGCCGATGGGGGTGACCATTGCCACCGACATCAAAAACTACCTCGATTTCGTCATGGCGCTGTTTATGGCGTTCGGCGTCGCTTTCGAAGTGCCGGTCGCCATCATTCTGCTGTGCTGGAGTGGCGTCACCTCGCCGGAAGATCTGAAGAAGAAACGGCCGTATGTGTTGGTTGGCGCGTTTGTGGTCGGCATGCTGTTGACGCCGCCGGACGTGTTCTCGCAAACCCTGTTGGCAATACCGATGTATCTGCTGTTTGAAGTGGGGGTGTTCTTCGCCCGCTTCTATACCGGCAAACGTCGTCCGCAGGCGGAAGAAGAAGACGAGGGTGACGAACCGCCAGCTCCCTGATCCATCTTAATTGCGAAGCCGCCCATTGGGCGGCTTTTGCTTTGGAAAAAATCATGTTTGATATCGGCGTTAATCTCACCAGCAGCCAATTCGCCAAAGACCGCCAGGCGGTGGTGGAGCGCGCCCGCACCGCAGGGGTGACCGGGATGTTGATTACCGGCACCGATCTGCCGGAGAGCCGCGAAGCCGCCGAACTGGCGCAACAACATCCGGGCTACGGTTGGTCTACCGCCGGTGTGCATCCGCATTACGCCAGCGGTTGGGATGAACACACTGCCGAGCAGATTTATGCGTTAGCCGCACGCCCTGAAGTGGCGGCGATCGGCGAATGCGGCCTGGATTTTAATCGCAACTTCTCGACGCCCGTACAGCAGGAAGCGGCGTTCACCGCGCAGCTGGCGCTGGCGGCGGAGTTGGCGCTGCCGGTGTTTCTTCATTGCCGCGACGCACACGCACGTTTTGCCGAGCTACTGACGCCGTGGTTGGATAAACTGCCCGCGGCCGTGGTGCACTGCTTCACCGGCACCGCCGAAGAATTAACAAGCTGCCTGTCGCTGGGTCTGTCGATCGGGATTACCGGTTGGGTCTGCGACGAGCGGCGCGGCCTGGAATTGCGCACCCTGTTGCCGCAGATCCCGGCCGAGCGTCTGCTGCTGGAAACTGACGCCCCTTATCTGTTGCCCCGGGATTTACAGCCTAAACCCGCATCTCGCCGCAACGAACCCTGTTTCCTGCCCCATATCGTGCAGCAGGTCGCCGTCTGGCGACAGGAAGAGCCGCAATGGCTGGGGCAAAAAACCGATGAGAACGCCCGCCGGCTATTCCGGCTGGTTTGAGCTAGGAGAAAACTATGAGCTATGCATTTCCGGGCACCTTCCCTGGTCGCCGTATGCGCCGCGTGCGCCGTCACGACTTCAGCCGCCGCCTGGTGGCCGAGAATCAACTGACGGTCAACGATCTGATTTATCCGGTGTTTGTCATGGAAGGCAGCAACCGCCAGGAAGAAGTGGCCTCGATGCCGGGCGTATCGCGCATGACGATCGATCTGCTGGTGAAGGAAGCGGAAACCATCGCCAAACTTGGCGTGCCGGTGATTTCCCTGTTCCCGGTGATCGAACCGAGCCTGAAATCGCTGCATGCGGAAGAAGCCTATAACCCGGAAGGGTTGGTACAGCGCACGGTGCGCGCGCTGAAAGACGCGGTGCCTGAACTGGGCATTCTGACCGACGTGGCGCTCGATCCCTACACCACGCATGGGCAGGACGGGGTGATCGATGAGCAGGGTTATGTGATTAACGACGTGACCAAAGACATTCTGGTGCGTCAGGCGCTGTCCCATGCCGAAGCGGGCGCGGAAATCGTGGCGCCGAGTGACATGATGGACGGCCGCATCGGGGCGATCCGCGATCGTCTGGAATTGCAGGGCTTGGTGAATACCCAAATCATGGCCTACTCCGCCAAGTATGCTTCCTGCTACTACGGCCCGTTCCGCGATGCGTTGGGCTCCAGCGGCAACCTGAAGGGCGGCAACAAGAAGACCTATCAGATGGATCCGGCCAACAGCGACGAAGCGCTGCAGGAGATTGCGCAGGATCTGCAGGAAGGTGCGGACATGGTGATGGTGAAACCGGGCATGCCGTACCTCGACGTCGTGCGCCGCGTGAAGGATACCTTCGGTGTGCCAACCTTCGCTTATCAGGTGTCCGGCGAGTACGCCATGCATATGGCGGCGATTCAGAACGGCTGGCTGCAGGAGCAACCTGCGGTGATGGAATCGTTGATGTGCTTCAAACGCGCCGGCGCCGACGGCGTGCTGACCTACTTCGCCAAGCGTGTCGCGCAGTGGCTGCACGACGATGCGATGCGTCGCTAAGCGCAAAATGAGCCAACAAAAAGGCGCCTGAGGGCGCCTTTTGCATTACATCTTCTGGAACTGTCGGTTGTCGATGCTTTGACTGACCTGCTTGTTGATCAGGTTCAGTAACAACATGGAACGCGCCTCGCCGTCCGGTTCGGTGTAGATCGCCTGCAGCCCTTCGAACACGCCGTCGACGATCAGAACGGTATCCCCTGGCTGTGGGGTTTCCGGATCGACATAGGTTTCGCTGGCGTGCGTGCGCAGCTCATCGATCACCTTGCTCGGGATGACGCTCGGCAACGCGCCGAAACGCACGAAGTGGCTGACGCCACGGGTGGCGCTGATGGTGGTGGTGTGAATGCGCTCCGGATCGAACTCCACAAACAGATAGTTGGGAAACAGGGGTTCGCTGACCGCGATACGCTTACCACGCACGATCTTTTCCAGCGTGATGATCGGGCTGAGGCAGTTTACCTGCTGCCGCTCCAGATGTTCCTGCGCCCGCAACAGCTGACCGCGTTTGCAATAAAGTAGATACCAGGATTCCATAATTTCACATGCCTTTCTGCCAGCCGGTAAGCATATCAAAAGCTATTCCGGATACATAGTGATGCAAGTTTCAGTGTGTAACATCACCTATCTCTATGAATCTGCGGCTATTAGCGAGGGGTCACACACTTATCGATACGGTGCTGGTATAACAGAGGGCTAAAAATTTGTTACCGTCACAGTATGGCAGGCGCTGCGCCGCCGGCTGTGACGCTATTCATCGTTTTGACCGAGAGGGAAAGAAATGGAGCTGTTTCTGTTGAGCAACGGCAAGCTGTCTGGCGAAGCCGAGCTGCTGGGGTACGCCAAAAGCCAACTGCTGGCGATGATTGCGCGTCGCGGCATCAAATCCGCCGTCTTTATCCCTTACGCCCTGATCCGTTACGACTACGACCAGCGTGCGCAGGAACTGGCGCAAACGCTGGGCATCGAAGTCACCAGCATCCACCACGCCGCTTCGCCGGCGGCGGCGATCGCGCAGGCGGAGTGCATTTTGGTCAGCGGCGGCAATACCTGGTTGCTGAACCAAATGCTGCACGAACAAGGCCTGATCGTGCCCATCCAGCGCGCGGTGCGCGAGCGTGAAGTGCCTTACGTCGGCTGGAGCGCCGGTTGCAACGTGGCCACACCGAGCATTCGCACCACCAATGACATGCCGGTGCGCTGCAGCGTGGTGCTGCCGGCGCTGGGGCTGTTCCCGGTGCAGATCAACCCGCACTACATCGACGCGCATATCAGCGGCCACATGGGCGAAACCCGTGACGAGCGCCTGGCGGAGTTCTGCGCGGTCAACCCAAGCGAATCGGTGGTGGCGCTGCGTGAAGGTAGCCTGCTGCACGTTGAAGGCAATGCGCTGCGTTACTTCAGCGCTAACGGGCAGGGCTTCAAGGTGTTCCGCCACGGTGAGGAGACGCGTGAATATCAGGATACGCGCGCGCTGGCTGCGCTGGTGCCGTTCAACTGCGGCTGAGGGCCACCCGGCGGCGGGCGGCGTTAACAAAATTGCAGCAACAACCGTGAAGAGGGCTTATAATGCCCTCCCCACTGGCCGTTATAATGATCAGCATGAAATACCGTGACTTACGCGATTTCCTCTCGTTGCTGGAGAAGAGAGGGGAACTAAAACGCATCAGCCAGCCGATCGATCCTTACCTGGAAATGACGGAGATTGCCGATCGCACCCTGCGAGCGGGCGGTCCGGCACTGCTGTTTGAAAACCCGAAAGGGTATGACATGCCGGTGCTCTGTAACCTGTTCGGCACCGCCAATCGCGTGGCGATGGGCATGGGGCAGGAAGACATCAGCGCGCTGCGCGAAGTCGGCAAACTGCTGGCGTTCCTCAAAGAACCGGAGCCGCCGAAAGGCTTCCGCGATCTGTTCGACAAAATGCCAAAGTTCAAGCAGGTGCTGAACATGCCGACCAAGGTGCTGGGATCCGCGCCTTGTCAGGAGCAGGTATGGCAGGGTGACGATGTCGATCTCAGCCGTATTCCGGTGATGCACTGCTGGCCGGAAGACGCTGCGCCGCTGATCACCTGGGGGCTGACGGTGACCCGCGGCCCGCATAAGGAACGGCAAAACCTCGGCATCTATCGCCAGCAGGTGCTGGGCAAGAATAAAGTGATCATGCGCTGGCTGTCGCATCGCGGTGGCGCGCTGGATTATCAGGAGTGGTGCCAGGCGCACCCGGGCGAGCGTTTCCCGGTCGCGGTGGCGCTGGGCGCCGATCCCGCTACCATCCTCGGTGCGGTCACGCCGGTGCCGGATACCCTGTCTGAATATGCCTTTGCCGGGCTGCTGCGCGGCAATAAAACCGAAGTGGTCAAGTGCCTTTCCAACGATCTGGAAGTGCCCGCCAGCGCCGAAATCGTGCTTGAAGGCTATATCGAGCCGGGTGAAATGGCGCCGGAAGGCCCCTACGGCGACCACACCGGTTACTACAATGAAATCGACCAGTTCCCGGTGTTCACCGTTACCCACATCACCCAGCGCCGCAACGCGATCTACCACTCGACCTACACCGGCCGGCCGCCGGATGAGCCGGCGATCCTGGGCGTGGCGCTGAATGAAGTGTTCGTGCCGATCCTGCAAAAGCAGTTCCCGGAAATCGTCGATTTCTATCTGCCGCCGGAAGGGTGCTCGTACCGCCTGGCGGTAGTGACCATGAAAAAACAGTACGCCGGCCACGCGAAACGCGTGATGATGGGCGTCTGGTCGTTCCTGCGGCAGTTTATGTACACCAAATTTGTTATCGTCTGTGACGATGACGTCAATGCGCGCGACTGGAACGACGTGATTTGGGCGATCACCACACGAATGGATCCGGCAAGGGATACTGTTCTGGTGGAGAATACGCCGATCGACTATCTGGACTTCGCCTCGCCGGTTTCCGGCCTGGGTTCGAAGATGGGGCTGGACGCCACCAATAAATGGCCGGGTGAAACCGATCGCGAATGGGGCCGTCCGATTCAGATGGATGAAAAGGTACGTGCGCGCGTCGACGAAATCTGGGATGAGCTCGCAATCTTCAGTGACAGGGAACCGACGTTATAGCGTCAGGCCCTGTTCTCAGCTTTGCATTGATGACCCGACAGAGGGAACGCATGACAATATTGAGCTGTAAAGTGACCTCGGTAGAGGCCATTACCGATACGGTTTATCGGGTACGTCTGGTGCCCGAACAGCCGTTTTCTTTCAAGGCAGGGCAATATCTGATGGTGGTGATGGATGAGCGCGACAAGCGCCCGTTCTCACTGGCATCAACCCCGACGCAGCAAGATTACATCGAGCTGCATATCGGCGCTTCGGAGCTGAATCTGTACGCCATGGCGGTGATGGATCGCATCCTGAAAGAGCAGGCGATCACCGTTGACGTGCCGCATGGCGACGCCTGGCTACGGGAAGAGGGCAGCCGTCCGCTGGTGCTGATCGCCGGCGGCACCGGTTTCTCTTACGCGCGTTCAATCCTGTTGACCGCGCTGGAGCAGCAGCCGGATCGCGACATTTCAATCTACTGGGGCGGGCGTGAGCTGAAGCACCTGTACGATTTGAGCGAGCTGGAAGCGCTGTCGTTGCAGCATCCGAATCTGAAGGTGATCCCGGTGGTCGAGCAGCCGGAGGCTGAATGGCGTGGCCGCAGCGGCACCGTGCTTAGCGCGGTGCTGCAGGATTTCGGCACGCTGGCGGAGCATGACATTTACATCGCCGGGCGTTTCGAGATGGCGAAAATCGCCCGCGAGCGTTTCTGCGCCGAGCGCGGCGCGCTGGAAGCGCATATGTTTGGCGACGCGTTTTCGTTTATCTGACAGAGGCGATGCGCAGTGAACGGGGTGGCCGAGGGTCGCCCCGTTTTTATTTGGGCGTCGGCAAATTTCAGGCATAAAAAACCCGCCCCTGACAGGCGGGAAGAACGGCAACTAAACTTGGCGGGATGCCGCGATTTGAAGTGGTGACGCGGTCATCCCAAGATAGACACAGCTAAACGCGTTCAAACACGGTGGCGATACCCTGGCCCAGGCCGATGCACATGGTCGCCAGGCCGAACTGCGCGTCGCGACGTTCCATGTTGTTCAACAGGGTGGTCGAGATGCGGGAGCCGGAACACCCCAGCGGGTGGCCGAGCGCGATGGCGCCGCCGTTCAGGTTAATCTTGTCGTCGATGCTGTCCATCAGCCCCAGATCCTTGATGCACGGCAGCGACTGGGCGGCGAACGCTTCGTTCAGCTCGAACAGATCGATGTCCTGCACGCTCAGACCGGCGCGTTTCAGCGCCAGCTTGCTGGCCGGCACCGGGCCGTAGCCCATGATGGACGGATCGCAGCCGACGACCGCCATCGAGCGGATGCGGGCGCGGGCCTTCAAACCGAGCGCTTTGGCGCGCGATTCGCTCATCAGCAGCATGGCGGAAGCACCGTCCGACAGGGCGGAGGAGCTGCCGGCGGTGACGGTGCCGTTGACCGGATCGAACGCCGGGCGCAGGGCCGACAGGCTTTCGACGGTGGTCTCCGGGCGAATGACTTCATCGAAATCGTAACGGGTCAGCACGCCGTCGGCGTCGTGGCCGTTGGTCGGTATGATCTCGTTTTTAAAGTAACCGGCCAGCGTTGCTGCATGCGCGCGCTGGTGGGAGCGGGCGGCAAATTCATCCTGCATCTGGCGACTGATGTTGTGCATCTTGGCCAGCATTTCAGCGGTCAGCCCCATCATCCCGGCGGCCTTGGCCACGCTGCGGCTCAGGCCCGGATGGAAATCCACGCCGTGGTTCATCGGCACATGGCCCATGTGTTCCACGCCGCCGATCAGGCTGATGTGCGCGTCGCCAACCATGATGGCGCGCGCCGCGTCGTGCAGCGCCTGCATCGAAGAGCCGCACAGGCGGTTGACGGTCACCGCCGGCACGCGGTGCGGGATCTCGGCCAGCAGCGCGGCGTTGCGGGCGATGTTGAAGCCTTGTTCCAGCGTCTGCTGCACGCAGCCCCAGTAAATGTCATCGATCTCCTCGGCGTTCAGCGCCGGGTTGCGGCTCAGCACTTCACGCATCAGATGAGCGGAGAGATCTTCGGCGCGCACCTGGCGGAAGGCGCCGCCCTTGGAGCGGCCCATCGGCGTGCGTACGGCATCAACAATAACTACGTTTTCCATCTTTATGACCTCATGCCGGTTGGCGGGTTGCGACGTCGGACAGCGGTGTCGCCACCGGGTAGTAGCTTTCATTGCGTTCGGCCTTGGCGCGCAGACCGGCCGGCACCTGATACAGGGCGCCGAGGTGTGCGTAACGCTGGGCCAGCTCAACGTAGTTGGCGGTGCCGAGCGTATCCAGGTAGCGGAACGCGCCGCCGTGGAACGGAGGGAAACCGATGCCGTAGACCAACGCCATATCGGCTTCGGCCGGGCTGGCGACGATATTTTCTTCCAGGCAACGCACCACTTCGTTGATCATCGGGATCATCATGCGCGCGATGATTTCTTCGTCGCTGATGGTCTGGCGCGGTTGGCTCACTTCGGCCAGCAGCGCATCGGTCTGCTCATCGTTGTCCTTGCGCGGTTTGCCTTTGCTGTCCTGGCTGTAGCGGTAGAAGCCCAGTTGATTTTTCTGACCGAAGCGCTGGTTGTCGAACATCACGTCAATGGCGTCGCGGTAGTCTTTGCTCATGCGATCCGGGAAACCGGCGGCCATCACGGCCTGCGCGTGGTGCGCGGTGTCGATGCCCACGACGTCGAGCAGGTAGGCCGGGCCCATCGGCCAGCCGAACTGTTTTTCCATCACTTTATCGATTTGACGGAAGTCGGCGCCGTCGCGCAGCAGCAGGCTGAAGCCGGCGAAGTATGGGAACAGCACGCGGTTGACGAAGAAGCCCGGGCAATCGTTCACCACGATCGGCGTTTTGCCCATGCGGCTGGCGTAGGCCACCACTTTGGCGATGGTGTCATCGCTGGTCTGTTCGCCGCGGATGATTTCAACCAGCGGCATGCGGTGCACCGGGTTAAAGAAGTGCATGCCGCAGAAGTTTTGCGGGCGCTTCAGCGATTTTGCCAGGTGATTAATCGGAATGGTCGAGGTGTTCGACGCCAGAACGGTGTCTTCACCGATCAGGCCTTCCACTTCCGACAGCACGGCGGCTTTGACTTTCGGATTCTCGACGACCGCCTCAACGATCACCTGCGCGCGCTCGATGCCGGCATAGTCCAGCGTCGGCTGAATGGTCGACAGCACCTGCGCCATTTTCAGGCCATCCAGCTTGCCGCGCTCCAGCTGCTTGTTGAGCAGCTTGGCCGCTTCGCTCATGCCCAGCGTCAGCGACTTGTCGCTGATGTCCTTCATGATCACCGGTACGCCTTTCAGCGCCGATTGGTAAGCGATACCGCCGCCCATGATGCCGGCGCCCAGCACCGCCGCCTGTTTTGGCGCATCCACATTCTTGGCCAGCTTTTTCGCCTGGCCCTTCACGAACTGATCGTTAAGGAAGATGCCGACCAGCGCGCGCGCTTCGTTGGAGCGGGCCAACGGCACGAAGCTGGCGGTTTCCAGTTTCAGCGCTTCATCGCGGCCCAGCTTGGCGGCGGCTTCAATGGTCTTCACCGCGGTCATCGGCGCCGGGTAATGTTTACCGGCGGTCTGCAGTACCATGCCTTTGGCGGTGGTGAAGCTCATCGCCGCTTCAATCGGGCTGAGTTTCAGCGGCTCCAGCTTAGGTTGACGCGCGGCGCGCCAGTCCAGCTTGCCGTCGATCGCCTGTTGCAGCATGTTGAGCGCCGCTTCGGCCAGTTTTTCCGGCGCCACTAACGCATCGACCAGGCCGACTTTCAACGCGTCTTTGGCGCTGACGTCTTTGCCGGCGGCGATGATTTCCAGCGCGCTGTCGTTACCCAGCAGGCGTGGCAGACGGACGGAACCGCCGAAGCCCGGCATGATGCCCAATTTGGTTTCCGGCAGGCCGATGCGCGCGTCCGGCGAGGCGACGCGGAAATCGGTCGCCAGAATGCATTCGCAACCGCCGCCGAGCGCATAGCCGTTAATGGCCGAAATGGTCGGTACCGGCAAATCTTCCAGCCGGTTAAAGACGTTGTTGGCGAATACCAGCCACTCGTGCAGCTTTTCAGCCGGTGCGGCAAACAGAGAAAGGAATTCGGTGATATCGGCGCCGACGATAAATGCGGCTTTGGTGGAGCGCAGCAGCAGCCCCTTGAGCTCAGACTGGTTTTCCAGCACGGTGAGCGCTTCGCCCAGGCTGGCGACGGTGCGGGTGTCCAGCTTGTTGACCGAGCCTGATGCGTTGAACACCAGCTCGGCAATGCCGTTATCGAGCCAGTGCAGTTGTAATGTTTCGCCTTGGTAGAGCATGTCTATCTCCTGAATCAGCGTATGATCTGGTATGACCAGATGAAGAGGAGTGTGGTTTTTATGTTAAAAATATGCAAATGAGAGATTGCATATTTGCTGGTCTGATCACATCTCACCAAGTTAGTGTTTTGATTTAAAACGGAGTTATATTTTATGTGCTATCGGCATTTGCTGGTGGTTGTCGGCCCTCATACACTTGCCTGCAGCGATTTATCATTCAGACGAGGTTAGGCATGACTAAGGCGGCTTGTGTCAAACGCAGCGGCTTATGGAGCATTCCCGCCAGAACCATGACGCTGGCGTGTCTGTTGGTGTTTATGGCGCAGATGGCGACGACCGTGTATCTGCCTTCGCTGCCGACGGTGATGCGCGAGCTGGCGATGAGCCGGCGTGCCACCGAGCTGTCCATTTCGATCTTCGTCATCGGCGCTGCCTTACCGGTGCTGTTCTGGGGCGCGGCTGCCGATCGCTTTGGCCGCCGAGCGCCGCTGACGCTTTCCCTGCTGCTTTTCATTGGCTGCAGCGGACTGTTGGCGCTGTGCAGCAACGGTACCCAATTACTGGCGCTGCGTGCGCTGCAAGGTGTGGGTGCCGGTGGTGCGGCGATCATTGCGCGTATCATCGTGCGGGATAACTGGAGCGGTGATGAGCTGGCGCGCCGTCTGTCGGTGCTCTCCATCGCTTTCATCACCGCGCTGGGCGGCGGTCAGTTTGTCGGCGGCCTGCTCAGCCAATATTCGCACTGGCAGATGGGCTTCGTCCTGATGGGCGCCACCGGTTTGGCCATTCTGGCGCTGATGGCGACGCTGCCGCTTGAGGCGGGGCGCGCACGTGGGCCACGCCCGGCGATGGCGGCCACCTACTTCGCCATCCTGCGGCGGCCGGGGTTCTTCTGGCCGGCCTGCGTCGGCGGATTGGGCTTCGCCACCACGGTGACATTGCAGGAGGTGAGTCCGTTCGTCATGCAGCAGGGTTTTGGTCTCAACGTTACGGCGTTCGGTGCGCTGGGGCTGGTGATCGGCGTCGCCTACTTCAGCGGGGCGCTGACGGTGAACCGCACGGTGGCGCGTGTCGGCGGGAAAAAACTGATGCAGGCCGGCAGCGGCATCGTGGCGCTGGCGGCGGCGGCGATCCTGCTGTTGTGGTGGAGCGGCGTCCTGGCCGGCCTTTCCGGTATGGCGCTGTTCATCGCGCTGTATTGCCTGACCATTTTTGGCCAGGCGGTGCTGTTTCCCAACAGCATGGCGATGGCCGTCAGCGATGCCAAAGAGTACGGCGCTTATGCGATGGCGCTGTGTGGCTTTCTACAGCAGTGTCTGGCGGGCGTTGCCGCGGCCGGCGCGGTGTTGTTGGAGCACCATGGCCTGTGGGCGCTGGCGATAGCGTTGCTCGGCCTGGCCGGCTGGCTAATGGTTAAACTGCGGATGTAACGGCATTTGCAGGGAATTGCGAGCTGCTCCGCATGCCCAACGCGATAAGGTTGGTGCGCCGGAGCGCTGTGTTAAGATGACTTCTTTCGTGCTAAGGCATAAGGGTACTGTGATGGAAACGCTGGCTTCTTTGTATAACGACCACCTGGCAGAGCTGCAAAAACGCGCGCGCGAAGTGCTGGAGCGCAACAAGTTGGATGCGCTGCTGATTCACTCCGGTGAGCTGCAAAAGGTATTTTTGGACGACCATAGCTATCCGTTCAAAGTGAACGCGCATTTCAAAGCCTGGGTGCCGGTGACGTCGGTGCCGAACTGCTGGTTGTGGATCGACGGTGTCAATAAGCCGAAGCTGTGGTTCTACTCCCCGGTCGACTACTGGCACAGCGTAGAGCCGCTGCCGGACAGTTTCTGGACCAAGTCCCTTGAATTGATGCCGCTGGCCAACGCCGATGCGATCGCGCAGCAGCTGCCGTCGCAGCGTGAGCGCGTGGGCTATATCGGTTATGCGCAACAGCGCGCACGCGATCTCGGCATTTCTTCTGAAAACATCAACCCGAAAGCGGTGTTGAACTACCTGGATTTCCACCGTTCTATCAAAACCGGCTACGAGCTGGCCTGCATGCGCGAAGCGCAGAAGACGGCGGTAACCGGCCATCGTGCGGCGCATGAGGCGTTCCTCTCCGGCATGAGCGAGTTCGACATCAATCTGGCCTACCTGACGGCGACAGGCCACCGCGATACCGACGTGCCTTACGACAACATCGTAGCGCTGAACGAACACGCTTCGGTACTGCACTACACCAAGCTGGATCATCAGCCGCCGGCCGAACCCCTGAGTTTCCTTATCGACGCCGGCGCGGAATATAACGGCTATGCCGCCGATCTGACCCGCACCTACGCGGCGCAAAGCGGCAGCGAGTTCGCCCACCTGGTGAAAGATCTCAATGGTGAACAGCTGGCGCTGATCGACACCATCAAGCCCGGCGTGCGCTATACCGACTACCATGTGCAAATGCATCAGCGCATCGCCAAGCTGCTCAAGAATCACAAGTTGGTGAACGGCCTCAGCGAAGAGGCGATGGTTGAAACGGGTATTACCACGCCGTTCCTGCCGCACGGGCTGGGCCATCCGCTGGGCCTTCAGGTGCACGACGCCGCCGGCTTTATGCAGGACGAGCAAGGCACCCATCTGCCGGCGCCGTCCAAGTATCCATTCCTGCGTTGCACCCGCGTGTTGCAACCGGGCATGGTGTTGACCATTGAGCCAGGTCTGTACTTCATCGAATCTCTGTTGGCGCCGTGGCGCAGCGGTGAATTCAAGCAGCACTTCGCCTGGGATCGCATCGATGCGCTGAAGCCGTATGGCGGCATCCGTATCGAAGACAACATCGTGATCCACGAAAAGCGCATCGAGAACATGACGCGCGATCTGAACCTGGCCTGATGCGGCCTTACCCGATACCGGCGGAAGCCACCTGCTTTACCGAAGAAATAAAGAAGAGCCGTTTTATCACCCTGCTGGCGCCGACCAGCGGGGTAGAAGCGGCAAAGGCGTTTATTCAGCAGGTGCGGGATGAGCATCCGGCGGCGCGACACCATTGTTGGGCTTTCGTCGCCGGCAGCCCCGATGACTCGCAGCAACTGGGGTTCTCAGACGACGGAGAGCCGTCGGGCACCGCCGGCAAACCGATCCTCGCGCAGCTGATGGGGAGCGGCATCGGTGAAGTGACCGCCGTGGTCGTTCGTTACTATGGCGGCGTCAAGCTGGGCACTGGCGGGCTGGTGAAAGCCTATGGCAATGGTGTTCAACAGGCGTTGAAGCAGTTGGCGTTGGCACAAAAGGTGCCGGAAGCCGAATATATCTTGCAGTGCGACTATGCGCAGTTGGCGTTGGTGGAGAACTTGCTGCAGCAAACCGCAGGTCGGATCCTGCAGGGCGAATACGGTGCCGCCGTCGTGCTGCATCTGGCGTTGCCGGCCACCGAGGTCGAACTGTTTGGGAATAAATTGCGTGATCTCAGTCGCGGTAATTTGCAATTAACCCCCATTTCGCAATAATTCCTCCCAATTGAATTGCTAAGGATCGTGCTGAAATGCATTTTCGCGCCATAACCCGTATCGTTGGTCTGCTGGTCATCCTGTTCTCCGGGACGATGTTTATTCCCGGCCTGGTGGCATTGATTTACCGCGATGGGGCGGGGCGCGCGTTCAGCCAAACCTTCTTCGTGGCGTTGACCATCGGGCTGATGCTGTGGTGGCCGAACCGCAAACAGAAACACGAGCTGAAGCCCCGTGAAGGCTTCCTGATTGTCGTGTTGTTCTGGACCGTGCTGGGCAGCGTGGGGGCATTGCCGTTCCTGTTTTCGGAGCGCCCTAATTTGTCGCTGACCGACGCCTTCTTTGAATCCTTCTCGGGATTGACGACTACCGGCGCAACGACGCTGGTGGGGCTGGACTCGCTGCCGAAGGCCATCCTGTTCTATCGCCAAATGCTGCAATGGATGGGCGGCATGGGGATCATCGTGTTGGCGGTGGCGATACTGCCGATACTTGGCGTCGGCGGCATGCAGCTGTATCGAGCGGAAATGCCCGGGCCGCTGAAAGATAACAAGATGCGTCCACGCATCGCCGAAACAGCCAAAACCCTGTGGCTAATCTATGTGTTGCTGACCGTCGCCTGTGCGCTGGCGCTCTGGGGGGCCGGGATGTCGGTGTTCGACGCGATCGGCCACAGTTTCTCGACCATCGCCATTGGCGGGTTTTCTACCCACGACGCCAGTATCGGTTATTACGCCAGTCCGACTATCAACACCATCATCGCCGTGTTCCTGCTGATTTCCGGCTGTAACTACGGCCTGCACTTCGCTTTGCTAAGCGGCCGTAGTCTGAAGGTGTACGGGCGCGATCCTGAATTCCGCATGTTCATCTTCGTTCAGTTGACGCTGGTGGTGGTATGCACGTTGGTGCTCTGGGGACATGGCGTCTATAAGAGCGGTATGGAAACGCTCAATCAGGCGTTCTTCCAGGTGGTATCGATGGCGACCACTGCCGGTTTTACGACCGACAGCATCGCCAAGTGGCCGCTGTTCCTGCCGATGTTGTTGCTGTGCTCAGCGTTCATCGGCGGCTGCGCCGGCTCGACCGGCGGTGGCCTGAAGGTGATCCGTATTCTGCTTCTGTACCTGCAGGGCTCGCGCGAGTTGAAGAGGCTGGTGCACCCCAACGCGGTCTATACCATCAAACTGGGCAACCGCGCGCTGCCGGAACGTATTCTGGAAGCGGTGTGGGGATTCTTCTCCGCCTATGCGCTGGTGTTTATCGTCAGCATGTTGGCGATCATTGCCACCGGCGTTGACGATTTTTCCGCGTTCGCCGCAGTGACGGCAACACTCAATAACCTTGGCCCCGGCCTGGGCGTGGTGGCAGATAACTTCACCACGATGCCGGCGGCGGCCAAGTGGATCCTGGTGGTGACGATGCTGTTCGGGCGCCTGGAAGTGTTTACATTGCTGGTGCTGTTCACGCCAACTTTTTGGCGTGAGTGAGCCTGATATAAGGAGTACGCCATGAAGGCATTGATACTTTATTCGAGCCGTGACGGGCAAACACGTGCTATCGCTTCTTATATAGCAAGCAAGTTGCAGGACACGCTGCGTTGTGAGGTGATTGATCTGCTGCAGGCGGAACAGGTCGACCTTAGTCAGTACCAGCAGGTGATGATCGGTGCTTCTATCCGTTACGGGCACTTTAATCCGGTACTGGATAAATTCGTTAAGCGCCATGCCGAACAGCTGAATAGGATGCCGAGCGCCTTCTTCGCCGTGAACCTGACCGCGCGTAAACCGGAAAAGCGCTCACCGCAAACCAACGCTTATACCCGCAAGTTCCTGCTGGCCTCGCCGTGGCAGCCAAAACAGTGCGCGGTGTTTGCCGGCGCATTGCGGTATCCGCGCTATCGTTGGTTCGACCGCATCATGATTCAATTTATTATGCGTATGACGGGCGGTGAAACGGATACCAGTAAGGAAGTGGAGTACACAGATTGGCAGCAGGTCGATCGTTTCGCCCAGGAATTTAGCCAGATCCAGTACGAAAAGTGACAAAAACGCGGGTTTGGCCAGCGTTTTGCCGAAAAAATCCGCGCTTGAAAAGTTTTTTGCAATTAGGGGTTGCGGCCTGCCGAGAACTCCCTATAATGCGCCTCCACTGACCGGGAACAACGACTGACAAGCCGCCGGGTCAGCGAGAAGAAAGCGAAATAAACGCTTGACTCTCCGGGCGAAAAGCGTAGTATACGCAGCCCGCGCCGATGAGTTTCTCGGCACTGCTCTTTAACAATTTATCAGACAATCTGTGTGGGCACTCCACAAGACGATATCCAGCATCTTCGGATGCAAAAAAATATCAAGTCTTGAAGAGTGACTAACTGAAGTAAAATTCATGCAGTAAATCTTTGAGCATCGCTTCTCGAGTGGAAGCAAATCAAGCTTTTAATTGAAGAGTTTGATCATGGCTCAGATTGAACGCTKGCGKMWRGCWTAACAYTATRCAAGTCGAGCGGTAGCACAGGGGAGCTTGCTCCCTGGGTGACGAGCGGCGGACGGGTGAGTAATGTCTGGGAAACTGCCTGATGGAGGGGGATAACTACTGGAAACGGTAGCTAATACCGCATAACGTCGCAAGACCAAAGAGGGGGACCTTCGGGCCTCTTGCCATCAGATGTGCCCAGATGGGATTAGCTAGTAGGTGGGGTAATGGCTCACCTAGGCGACGATCCCTAGCTGGTCTGAGAGGATGACCAGCCACACTGGAACTGAGACACGGTCCAGACTCCTACGGGAGGCAGCAGTGGGGAATATTGCACAATGGGCGCAAGCCTGATGCAGCCATGCCGCGTGTGTGAAGAAGGCCTTCGGGTTGTAAAGCACTTTCAGCGAGGAGGAAGGTGGTGAGCTTAATACGTTCATCAATTGACGTTACTCGCAGAAGAAGCACCGGCTAACTCCGTGCCAGCAGCCGCGGTAATACGGAGGGTGCAAGCGTTAATCGGAATTACTGGGCGTAAAGCGCACGCAGGCGGTTTGTTAAGTCAGATGTGAAATCCCCGGGCTCAACCTGGGAACTGCATTTGAAACTGGCAAGCTAGAGTCTCGTAGAGGGGGGTAGAATTCCAGGTGTAGCGGTGAAATGCGTAGAGATCTGGAGGAATACCGGTGGCGAAGGCGGCCCCCTGGACGAAGACTGACGCTCAGGTGCGAAAGCGTGGGGAGCAAACAGGATTAGATACCCTGGTAGTCCACGCTGTAAACGATGTCGATTTGGAGGTTGTGCCCTTGAGGCGTGGCTTCCGGAGCTAACGCGTTAAATCGACCGCCTGGGGAGTACGGCCGCAAGGTTAAAACTCAAATGAATTGACGGGGGCCCGCACAAGCGGTGGAGCATGTGGTTTAATTCGATGCAACGCGAAGAACCTTACCTACTCTTGACATCCAGAGAACTTTCCAGAGATGGATTGGTGCCTTCGGGAACTCTGAGACAGGTGCTGCATGGCTGTCGTCAGCTCGTGTTGTGAAATGTTGGGTTAAGTCCCGCAACGAGCGCAACCCTTATCCTTTGTTGCCAGCGGTTCGGCCGGGAACTCAAAGGAGACTGCCAGTGATAAACTGGAGGAAGGTGGGGATGACGTCAAGTCATCATGGCCCTTACGAGTAGGGCTACACACGTGCTACAATGGCGTATACAAAGAGAAGCGACCTCGCGAGAGCAAGCGGACCTCATAAAGTACGTCGTAGTCCGGATTGGAGTCTGCAACTCGACTCCATGAAGTCGGAATCGCTAGTAATCGTAGATCAGAATGCTACGGTGAATACGTTCCCGGGCCTTGTACACACCGCCCGTCACACCATGGGAGTGGGTTGCAAAAGAAGTAGGTAGCTTAACCTTCGGGAGGGCGCTTACCACTTTGTGATTCATGACTGGGGTGAAGTCGTAACAAGGTAACCGTAGGGGAACCTGCGGTTGGATCACCTCCTTACCTAAAGATATTAGTTCGCGTGGCGTGCTCACACAGATTGTCTGATAGAAAGTAACGAGCAGAAATACCTTTATAGGCTTGTAGCTCAGGTGGTTAGAGCGCACCCCTGATAAGGGTGAGGTCGGTGGTTCAAGTCCACTCAGGCCTACCACTTCTCATGAAGTGGAAAAGGTACTGCGCGTGACTGTATGGGGCTATAGCTCAGCTGGGAGAGCGCCTGCCTTGCACGCAGGAGGTCAGCGGTTCGATCCCGCTTAGCTCCACCATATAGTCCGGTATTTCAATACTTCAGAGTATATTGGCGACAGTATGCTGCGAAGTATTTTGCTCTTTAACAATCTGGAACAAGCTGAAAATTGAAACATGACGGCTGAAATTTATCCCTCCGTAGAAGTWYYGGGATAAAGAGTAACCTGTCATAGAGTCTCTCAAATGTTTGCAGCRCGAACGATGGAAACATCTTCGGGTTGTGAGGTTAAGTGACTAAGCGTACACGGTGGATGCCTAGGCAGTCAGAGGCGATGAAGGGCGTGCTAATCTGCGAAAAGCGTCGGTAAGGTGATATGAACCGTTATAACCGGCGATACCCGAATGGGGAAACCCAGTGTGTTTCGACACACTATCATGTCATGAATACATAGTGGCATGAGGCGAACCGGGGGAACTGAAACATCTAAGTACCCCGAGGAAAAGAAATCAACCGAGATTCCCCCAGTAGCGGCGAGCGAACGGGGAGGAGCCCAGAACCTGAATCGGCTTGTGTGTTAGTGGAAGCGTCTGGAAAGTCGCGCAGCAAAGGGTGATAGCCCCGTACACTAAAATGCACAGGTCGTGAGTTCGATGAGTAGGGCGGGACACGTGACATCCTGTCTGAATATGGGGGGACCATCCTCCAAGGCTAAATACTCCTGACTGACCGATAGTGAACCAGTACCGTGAGGGAAAGGCGAAAAGAACCCCGGCGAGGGGAGTGAAATAGAACCTGAAACCGTGTACGTACAAGCAGTGGGAGCACCTTCGTGGTGTGACTGCGTACCTTTTGTATAATGGGTCAGCGACTTATATTTTGTAGCAAGGTTAACCGTATAGGGGAGCCGTAGGGAAACCGAGTCTTAACTGGGCGATTAGTTGCAAGGTATAGACCCGAAACCCGGTGATCTAGCCATGGGCAGGTTGAAGGTTGGGTAACACTAACTGGAGGACCGAACCGACTAATGTTGAAAAATTAGCGGATGACTTGTGGCTGGGGGTGAAAGGCCAATCAAACCGGGAGATAGCTGGTTCTCCCCGAAAGCTATTTAGGTAGCGCCTCGTGAACTCATCTTCGGGGGTAGAGCACTGTTTCGGCTAGGGGGCCATCCCGGCTTACCAAACCGATGCAAACTCCGAATACCGAAGAATGTTATCACGGGAGACACACGGCGGGTGCTAACGTCCGTCGTGAAGAGGGAAACAACCCAGACCGCCAGCTAAGGTCCCAAAGTCATGGTTAAGTGGGAAACGATGTGGGAAGGCATAGACAGCCAGGATGTTGGCTTAGAAGCAGCCATCATTTAAAGAAAGCGTAATAGCTCACTGGTCGAGTCGGCCTGCGCGGAAGATGTAACGGGGCTAAACCATGCACCGAAGCTGCGGCAGCGACGCTTAGCGTTGTTGGGTAGGGGAGCGTTCTGTAAGCCGTTGAAGGTGGCCTGTGAGGGTTGCTGGAGGTATCAGAAGTGCGAATGCTGACATAAGTAACGATAAAGCGGGTGAAAAGCCCGCTCGCCGGAAGACCAAGGGTTCCTGTCCAACGTTAATCGGGGCAGGGTGAGTCGACCCCTAAGGCGAGGCTGAAAAGCGTAGTCGATGGGAAACAGGTTAATATTCCTGTACTTGGTGTTACTGCGAAGGGGGGACGGAGAAGGCTAGGCTGGCCGGGCGACGGTTGTCCCGGTTTAAGCGTGTAGGGGGTGTGACCTGGTAAATCCGGTTGCATACTAACCCTGAGGCGTGATGACGATGCACTACGGTGCAGAAGTAGTTGATGCCCTGCTTCCAGGAAAATCCTCTAAGCTCCAGGTAACATTAAATCGTACCCCAAACCGACACAGGTGGTCAGGTAGAGAATACCAAGGCGCTTGAGAGAACTCGGGTGAAGGAACTAGGCAAAATGGTGCCGTAACTTCGGGAGAAGGCACGCTGGCATGTAGGTGAAGTCCCTTGCGGATGGAGCTGAAGCCAGTCGAAGATACCAGCTGGCTGCAACTGTTTAATAAAAACACAGCACTGTGCAAACACGAAAGTGGACGTATACGGTGTGACGCCTGCCCGGTGCTGGAAGGTTAATTGATGGGGTCAGCCGCAAGGCGAAGCTCTTGATCGAAGCCCCAGTAAACGGCGGCCGTAACTATAACGGTCCTAAGGTAGCGAAATTCCTTGTCGGGTAAGTTCCGACCTGCACGAATGGCGTAATGATGGCCAGGCTGTCTCCACCCGAGACTCAGTGAAATTGAACTCGCTGTGAAGATGCAGTGTACCCGCGGCAAGACGGAAAGACCCCGTGAACCTTTACTATAGCTTGACACTGAACATTGAGCCTTGATGTGTAGGATAGGTGGGAGGCTTTGAAGCGTGGACGCCAGTCTGCGTGGAGCCATCCTTGAAATACCACCCTTTAATGTTTGATGTTCTAACTCGGCCCCGTGATCCGGGGTGAGGACAGTGTCTGGTGGGTAGTTTGACTGGGGCGGTCTCCTCCCAAAGAGTAACGGAGGAGCACGAAGGTTAGCTAATCACGGTCGGACATCGTGAGGTTAGTGCAAAGGCATAAGCTAGCTTGACTGCGAGAGTGACGGCTCGAGCAGGTACGAAAGTAGGTCTTAGTGATCCGGTGGTTCTGAATGGAAGGGCCATCGCTCAACGGATAAAAGGTACTCCGGGGATAACAGGCTGATACCGCCCAAGAGTTCATATCGACGGCGGTGTTTGGCACCTCGATGTCGGCTCATCACATCCTGGGGCTGAAGTAGGTCCCAAGGGTATGGCTGTTCGCCATTTAAAGTGGTACGCGAGCTGGGTTTAGAACGTCGTGAGACAGTTCGGTCCCTATCTGCCGTGGGCGTTGGAAGATTGAGAGGGGTTGCTCCTAGTACGAGAGGACCGGAGTGAACGCACCACTGGTGTTCGGGTTGTCATGCCAATGGCATTGCCCGGTAGCTAAGTGCGGAAAAGATAAGCGCTGAAAGCATCTAAGCGCGAAACTTGCCTCAAGATGAGTCTTCCCTGGRCCTTTAAGGYCCCTGAAGGAACGTTTAAGACTAAGACGTTGATAGGCTGGGTGTGTAAGTGCAGCGATGCATTGAGCTAACCAGTACTAATGATCCGTGAGGCTTAACCTTACAACACCGAAGGTGTTTTTAGAGAGATTTTCAGCGAAGTTCCGAGATTGGTTCTGATGGCGACACGAGAGTGAAGCGGTTGGAATGAAACAGAATTTGCCTGGCGGCAATAGCGCGGTGGTCCCACCTGACCCCATGCCGAACTCAGAAGTGAAACGCCGTAGCGCCGATGGTAGTGTGGGGTCTCCYMAWGCSAGAAWGCCMKGATAMYGACGTWCTASRGCTKTWTGCTATRCGTAAAATWAATATCCTGACAGTATCTATTACTTTGAAAAATGCCTTTTTGGGCATATGTAGCTTATCCTTATAAGGAAGCATAATGTTTCTTTGCTAGGGAAATAGCCAGCTAAATATATAATTGATAGTTCCAGATTATTATTTAAATAATAAAAATATCTATCTATGAACAGACTGATGAGAATTATCCGGTTATATCAAAGATAAGTCTTAATTCTTCAGTGTATTAGTCGATAAATTTCACGTTAATTAAAACAAATATTAGCCAGACGCCTCGAATCGAGTAGACTAGGCGGAAGATTATTTCCGTATGGGTACTGAACGTTATGTCTACTGAAAGCGCGTCTTTAAAAAACCACAATACGTTTGCGCTCCCGGTCAACGCAGCGCACCTGATCATGGCCGATAGAATTGAGCTGATGCTCAAGGTGTGGCAACAAACGCGCAAGCGTCAGGAGCCGTTGCTGATTCTCGGTGAAGGTAGCAACGTGCTGTTCCTGGAGGATTTTTCTGGCACAGTAATGGTCAATCAGTTGAAGGGTATTGATGTTCGGGAAGATAACGATGCCTGGTATCTCCACGTCAGCTCCGGTGAAAATTGGCATGACCTGGTGCAATATACGCTGCAGGCCGGGATCTGCGGTCTGGAAAACCTGGCGTTGATTCCTGGATTGGCCGGTTCCGCCCCTATCCAGAACATCGGCGCCTACGGCGTCGAATTGAAAGACGTCTGCGAGTATGTCGATCTGCTGGACTTCTCTACCGGCGCTATCGATCGTATTCCGGCTGCCGAGTGTGGTTTTGGCTACCGGGAAAGTATTTTCAAACACCGTTTCCAGACCGGACATGTCATTGTTGGGCTGGGTCTGCGTCTCAACAAACAGTGGCAACCCAAATTGAGCTACGGCGATCTGGCCAAGCTGGATCCTGCCACGGTGACGCCACTTCAGGTATTTGAATCCGTATGCGCCATGCGCCGCAGCAAGCTGCCCGATCCGCGTGAAACCGGCAATGCCGGCAGCTTCTTCAAGAATCCGCTGGTGAACGCAGAGAAAGCCGCAGAACTCATCGCTCAATATCCCGGTATGCCGCATTATCCACAGCAGGATGGCCAGGTGAAGCTGGCCGCCGGATGGCTTATCGATCAATGCGAACTGAAAGGATATCGTATCGGTGGCGCTGCGGTACACCGCCAACAAGCGCTGGTGCTGGTGAACATCGCCAACGCCCACAGTCAGGATGTGGTGGCGTTGGCGCGCCACGTACGCAAGACGGTGGCTGATAAATTCGGCGTGTGGCTGGAACCTGAGGTGCGTTTTATTGGCGCGACCGGTGAACTGAATGCCGTGGCGGTGCTGTCATGAAAGATACCAAGGTTCCGTTAAAACTGATCGCGCTGCTGGCTGACGGCGAATTCCATTCCGGTGAACACCTCGGTGAGTCACTGGGCATGAGTCGCGCGGCGATCAATAAGCATATTCAGACCATTCGCGAATGGGGACTGGATGTCTTTACCGTGCCCGGAAAAGGCTATAGCCTGCCTGGCGCCATCCAGCTGTTGGAAGCCAAGCGAATCCTCAGCCTGCTGGAAGACAAGCGTGTAAGCGTGTTGCCGGTGGTCGATTCCACCAACCAATACTTGCTGGACCGCATCGACGAATTGCACTCTGGTGATGCCTGCGTCGCTGAATACCAACAGGCTGGACGAGGGCGCCGCGGGCGGCAGTGGATCTCGCCATTCGGCGCTAATTTATATCTGTCGATGTTCTGGCGACTGGAGCAGGGGCCGGCAGCGGCTATGGGGCTTAGCCTGGTGATCGGGATGGTGATGGCGGAGGTCTTGCAGCGCCTCGGTGCGGCTGATGTGCGCGTGAAGTGGCCTAACGATCTTTATCTGAACGATCGTAAATTAGCGGGGATCCTGGTCGAACTGACGGGAAAAACCGGCGATGCGGCTCAACTGGTCATCGGCGCCGGCATCAACCTGGCGATGCGTGATACCAATGCCAGCGCCATTACTCAGGGATGGATTAACCTACAGGAAGCGGGAATTCAGATCGATCGCAATGAACTGGCTGCAACCTTGCTTAATGAACTGCGTCAGTCATTGAAACAGTTTGAGATAGACGGACTCGCGCCCTTTATCGGTCGCTGGCGTACCCTGGATAACTTTATCGACAGGCCGGTCAAGCTGCTGATTGGCGAGCGGCAGATTGTGGGTATCGCCCGAGGAATCGATTCACAGGGCGCACTGCTGCTGGAACAGGACGGGGAGATCAAGCCCTTCATCGGTGGCGAGATATCGCTGCGCAGCGCGGAATAGTGAGAAAAGACAAGGGGACAGTAACGTCCCCTGAATCGATCGGTAGGCTTACTTTCTTAAACGCACGCTTTCAACGGCGTGGTTAGCGCTTTTGGTCATTATCAGGCTGGCGCGTTCACGGGTGGGCAGTATATTCTGCTGCAAATTCAATCCGTTAATTTCATTCCATAATTGCGTGGCGATATTAATCGCCTCCGGTTCCGGCAATTTTGAATAATTATGGAAATAAGAATCGGGATTGGAAAATGCGCCCTGACGGAATTTCAGAAAACGATTGATATACCAGCTTTGTAATAGCGTTTCCGGCGCATCGACATATATAGAGAAGTCGACAAAGTCGGAAACGAATACGCGATGCGGATCGTGAGGATAATCCATACCGCTTTGCAACACGTTAAGCCCTTCCAGGATCAGAATATCCGGTTGCTCGATGACTTTATTACCTTCGGGTACAACGTCATAGATCAAATGGGAATAAACCGGGGCGGTGACGCGTTTGGCGCCGGATTTCACTTCCGACACGAATTTCACCAGGCTATGCATATCGTAAGACTGCGGGAAGCCTTTTTTCTTCATCAGGCCGCGTTCGTTCAGCACCTTATTAGGGTGCAAGAAGCCGTCGGTCGTGATCAACTCAACGCTGCGGTGTTCTGGCCAACGGCTCAACAACGCCTGCAACAGACGTGCGGTTGTGCTCTTACCTACGGCTACGCTGCCGGCGATGCCGATGACATAGGGAATCTTTTGCCCGTCGGTGCCGAGGAATTGCTCGAGCACCGCCTGCCTACGCAGGTTGGAACTGATATAGAAGTTCAACAGCCGTGACAGCGGCAGATAAATCTGCGCAACTTCTTCCAACGAGAGATCTTCGTTAATCCCTTTCAGTTTAACGATCTCTTCTTCCGACAACGTCAGCGGCACCGAATCTCGCAACGCAGCCCATTGGGTACGATCGAACTGTAGGTAAGGCGTTGCTAAAGATTGATCTCTTTTTATCATAAGCCAAATTCTGCCTGTTAACGCAGGTTGGGAAAGGCGCCGGACGCCAACTCCAGAGAATAAACAAGCTGCATATTATAGACAGCTTCGTTTTTGGCGTAGACTTTTTTCGCAAAAGTTGTCGATAGGCAGCAGTTTATGTCAATTGTGCGAAGCGGCGCGCAGTTGATAAAGCGGGGTTGCAAGGCGGTATCATCAGAGCCGGATACCGCCTGAAGACTAACTGGCGATGGCGCGCGAAGGCTGATTTACGGTGAACAGACGTTTGTAATAAATGACGGTCGGATGGTAATGCCCATCGGGACCCGCTGCATAATCCGGCAGCTCACCCAAACAGCGATAACCCAGGCTGCGATAAAGCGCTTCTGCCGCCGAACCGGCCTGCGTATCCAGATACAATAGCCCGCGTTGCTGCTGCAGTGCCGCGTACTCCAGCGTCTTCATCAGAGCCTGACCTACGCCGTTGCGGCGAGCACGGCTATGCACCAACAGCTTCACCACCTCCGCACGATTACGGCCGTTCGGCTTCTGGCAAAGTTCGAGTTGCACGGTGCCAACGACGCCGCGATCGTCACGGGCAATCCACAGCAGCAGCTCACCTTTGGCCAGGGCCGGTCGCAGACTGTGGAAGTAGCTCTCGGCGTCTTCGTGAGGAATTAAGGTGTCGTAACCGACAGAAGCGCCGTGCGTGACGGCATCGGTCAACAGGCGGGCCAATTCATCGCGGTAAATTGGGAGCGTAGCGGCGTTGATAGGCACTATTTTCATCGGTCATTCCTCCTGGGATGGGGGTAATGAAGAGAAGCAATAACTGAGCCACAGCGGCGAAAGGCATAGCAACGGCAAAAGGGCGAGGGATCAGTGTAGCCCACGCCGCAGTCCGGGGCAGGTATCCCCTTTTTGGTGCATCGATCCCGCTCACAGTTTACCAGCGCGGGTTAAGTGTTTTGAGAAGCCCGACACGGAGAAAGCGGCGCTCAAGGCTTGCAAAAAGTGGATAAAATTGTAGAGAATGATTGCCGCGAGTGATGAATGTTTGCACGCCGCAGGCTGCAAATTGCATGACAGTATGCAAAATTGACTGATTTATGAGCGAAAGTGCGCGTAAAGCAATTTTTTTGTTGCATAGGTCGCCCGCTCTACCTAGAATGCGCTGCACTTGATGCCGGCTTAGCTCAGTAGGTAGAGCAACTGACTTGTAATCAGTAGGTCACCAGTTCGATTCCGGTAGCCGGCACCATTCAAGTCACAAGTAGTTAAAATCTGGTGGGGTTCCCGAGCGGCCAAAGGGAGCAGACTGTAAATCTGCCGTCACAGACTTCGAAGGTTCGAATCCTTCCCCCACCACCAAATCTTGCCTTCGGCGATTAACTGAGATGCGATAAATACCGCAACGGTTGATGGCGGGAGGAGAGGGCGAAAGCCTTCGGCAAGGTTCGAGCTGTGCAGCGCAAGGCGCAGCCGGCCCGAAGGATGCGAGCCGAGTGATGAACAATCCTGCTCCATCCCAAAATTCTACAGAAAAATCAGGTAGCCGAGTTCCAGGATGCGGGCATCGTATAATGGCTATTACCTCAGCCTTCCAAGCTGATGATGTGGGTTCGATTCCCACTGCCCGCTCCAAGATGTGCTGATATAGCTCAGTTGGTAGAGCGCACCCTTGGTAAGGGTGAGGTCGGCAGTTCGAATCTGCCTATCAGCACCACTTCTTAATTTCTCGCCCCCTGATTTTCTTTCTGTTCTGGATTCAACGAGCAAATGCTTGGTTGATGTGGTGATACCACCGATTTATCCGTGTCTTAGAGGGACAATCGATGTCTAAAGAAAAGTTTGAACGTACAAAACCGCACGTTAACGTCGGTACTATCGGCCACGTTGACCACGGTAAAACTACCCTGACTGCAGCGATCACTACCGTTCTGGCTAAAACCTACGGCGGTTCTGCACGTGCTTTCGACCAGATCGATAACGCGCCAGAAGAAAAAGCTCGTGGTATCACCATCAACACCTCTCACGTTGAGTATGACACCCCGACTCGTCACTACGCGCACGTTGACTGCCCAGGGCACGCCGACTACGTGAAAAACATGATCACCGGTGCTGCTCAGATGGACGGCGCGATCCTGGTAGTAGCTGCGACTGACGGCCCAATGCCTCAGACCCGTGAGCACATCCTGCTGGGTCGTCAGGTTGGCGTTCCTTTCATCATCGTATTCATGAACAAATGCGACATGGTTGATGATGAAGAGCTGCTGGAACTGGTAGAAATGGAAGTTCGCGAACTGCTGTCCGCTTACGACTTCCCAGGCGACGACCTGCCAGTAATCCGCGGTTCCGCGCTGAAAGCGCTGGAAGGCGAAGCTGAGTGGGAAGCGAAAATCATCGAACTGGCCGAAGCCCTGGACAGCTACATCCCAGAGCCAGAGCGTGCAATCGACAAGCCGTTCCTGCTGCCAATCGAAGACGTATTCTCCATCTCCGGTCGTGGTACCGTTGTTACCGGTCGTGTTGAGCGCGGTATCATCAAAGTTGGCGAAGAAGTTGAAATCGTTGGTATCAAAGACACCGTTAAGTCTACCTGTACTGGCGTTGAAATGTTCCGCAAACTGCTGGACGAAGGCCGTGCTGGTGAGAACGTAGGTGTTCTGCTGCGTGGTATCAAACGTGAAGAAATCGAACGTGGTCAGGTACTGGCTAAGCCAGGCTCCATCAAGCCGCACACCCAGTTCGAATCTGAAGTGTACATCCTGAGCAAAGATGAAGGTGGTCGTCACACGCCATTCTTCAAAGGCTACCGTCCACAGTTCTACTTCCGTACTACTGACGTGACCGGTACCATCGAACTGCCAGAAGGCGTAGAGATGGTAATGCCAGGCGACAACGTGAACATGGTTGTAACCCTGATTCACCCAATCGCGATGGACGACGGTCTGCGTTTCGCAATCCGTGAAGGCGGCCGTACTGTAGGCGCTGGTGTTGTTGCTAAAGTTATCGCTTAATCGCTGATAAAGTTTGACGCGACACGCGGTAAAAGGGCATCATTTGATGCCCTTTTTCTACGCTGTGAACTAGAACCTATCTCATCAGCGATTTTGCAGTCATAATCATTGGTGAGATGGGCTCTTAAACCGTATTGACTGAATACGTCATGGCGTAAAACACCGGGATATCGCTAGTGCGGTATCCGATCGGTTTGGTTTGCCTCGCAATGCGAGGCAAAGTTGTTTGTTCTGAATCATCATTGTGACAGGTTGGTTTATGAGTGCGAATACCGAGGCTCAAGGGAGCGGACGCGGCCTGGAAGCGGCAAAGTGGCTGATCGTCGCCGTTCTGTTGGTTGTGGCTATTGTCGGTAACTATTACTACCGTGATTTAAGCCTGCCATTGCGCGCGCTGGCAGTTGTGCTGATCATCGCCGTTGCAGGTGCAGTGGCTCTGATGACCACCAAAGGCAAAGCCACCGTTGCGTTTGCCCGTGAAGCGCGTACCGAAGTACGTAAAGTGATTTGGCCAACTCGTCAGGAAACGCTACACACCACGTTGATCGTTGCCGCGGTAACCGCCGTGATGTCACTGATTCTGTGGGGACTGGATGGTATTCTGGTCCGTCTGGTGTCGTTTATTACTGGCCTGAGGTTCTAAAATGTCTGAAGCTCCAAAAAAACGTTGGTACGTCGTTCAGGCGTTTTCCGGTTTTGAAGGTCGCGTAGCGCAATCGCTGCGTGAACACATCAAACTGCACGATATGGAAGAGCTGTTCGGCGAAGTGATGGTGCCTACGGAAGAAGTGGTTGAAATCCGTGGCGGCCAGCGTCGCAAGAGCGAGCGTAAGTTCTTCCCTGGCTATGTGCTGGTGCAGATGGTGATGAATGACGCCAGCTGGCACCTGGTGCGCAGCGTACCGCGCGTCATGGGGTTCATCGGCGGTACGTCTGACCGTCCAGCGCCGATCAGCGATAAAGAAGTTGATGCGATCATGAACCGCCTGCAGCAGGTCGGTGACAAGCCGCGTCCGAAAACGCTGTTCGAGCCGGGCGAGCTGGTGCGCGTCAACGACGGCCCGTTTGCCGATTTCAACGGCGTGGTCGAAGAAGTCGATTACGAGAAGAGCCGCCTGAAAGTTTCCGTTTCCATCTTCGGCCGTGCAACGCCGGTGGAACTGGACTTCAGCCAGGTTGAAAAAGGCTGATCGAATAATCAGCAATAAGCGGTCCGTTGCCGCTTGTCAAAGGCGCGAAATTGAACTACAATTTCGCGCCTTTTGTTTTTAGATGCCTTGCCTGATGTTTGTCCGGCGAGGTTAAACACGGGGAGCCTCTCACGAGGCGATACTACCCAAACCGAGGAAATTTAAATGGCTAAGAAAGTACAAGCCTACGTTAAGCTGCAAGTTGCAGCTGGTATGGCTAACCCGAGCCCACCAGTGGGTCCAGCTCTGGGTCAGCAGGGCGTTAACATCATGGAATTCTGTAAGGCATTCAACGCTAAAACTGACAGCGTTGAGAAAGGTCTGCCGATTCCGGTTGTTATCACCGTTTATTCTGATCGCTCCTTCACTTTCGTTACCAAAACCCCGCCAGCAGCAGTTCTGCTGAAAAAAGCGGCTGGTATCAAGTCTGGTTCCGGTAAGCCGAACAAAGACAAAGTAGGTAAAGTGACCCGTGCTCAGGTACGTGAAATCGCAGAAACCAAAGCTGCGGACATGACTGGTTCTGACGTTGAAGCGATGACTCGCTCCATCGAAGGTACCGCTCGTTCCATGGGCCTGGTAGTGGAGGATTAAGAGATGGCTAAGCTGACCAAGCGCATGCGCGTGATCCGTGACAAAGTTGATGCTACTAAACAGTATGACATCACTGAAGCTGTTGCTCTGTTGAAAGAGCTGGCCACCGCTAAATTCGTAGAAAGCGTTGACGTTGCCGTTAACCTCGGTATCGACGCTCGTAAATCTGACCAAAACGTTCGTGGCGCTACCGTTCTGCCACACGGCACCGGTCGTTCCGTTCGCGTTGCCGTATTTACCCAAGGCGCTAACGCTGAAGCAGCGAAAGCTGCCGGCGCAGAGCTGGTAGGTATGGACGATCTGGCTGAGCAGATCAAGAAAGGCGAAATGAACTTCGACGTTGTTATTGCTTCCCCGGATGCAATGCGCGTTGTAGGTCAACTGGGCCAGATCCTGGGTCCACGCGGCCTGATGCCAAACCCGAAAGTGGGTACCGTTACTCCGAACGTTGCTGAAGCAGTGAAAAACGCTAAAGCAGGTCAGGTTCGCTACCGTAACGACAAAAACGGCATCATCCATACCACTATCGGTAAGGTTGATTTCGACGCAGACAAACTGAAAGAAAACCTGGAAGCCCTGCTGGTTGCGCTGAAAAAAGCAAAACCTTCTCAGGCGAAAGGCATGTACATCAAGAAAGTTAGCCTCTCCACCACCATGGGTGCTGGCGTTGCTATCGATCAAAGCGGTCTGTCTGCCGCAGCGAACTAATCGCACTTGCGATTATCGCTTTGACTTGGGGCCGAGATTTGTCTAGAATCTTATGCCCCAAGGTTTTGCTATTGGCTATGCCGTAGGCAAAACAAAGATTTTTCGGTTGGAGCCTGGCCTATCCAGGCCTCCGTCCAAGACCGCAGGTGTATCGCAAGATACTTAATCCTTCCTGCGTAGACGGTGACAGAGCCTAAGAAAATTTTTCTTTTTTATAAAAGAATGTCTTTGCTGGATTCTGCTCACCGTGTTAAGCCGCTCGGCGTGGCGTTTTACAAAGCGCCGAGTGAAGTGAGTTCCGGGGGATTTTCCCCGGCTAATCCAGGAGCAAAAAGCTAATGGCATTAAATCTTCAAGACAAACAAGCGATTGTTGCTGAAGTCAGCGAAGTAGCCAAAGGCGCGCTGTCTGCGGTTGTTGCGGATTCCCGCGGCGTTACCGTAGATAAAATGACTGAACTGCGTAAAGCAGGTCGTGAAGCTGGCGTTTACATGCGTGTTGTTCGCAACACTCTGATGCGTCGCGTAGTTGAAGGCACTCCATTCGAATGCCTGAAAGACACGTTTGTCGGTCCAACCTTGATTGCATTCTCTCACGAACACCCGGGCGCTGCTGCTCGTCTGTTCAAAGAGTTCGCGAAAGCGAATGCAAAATTCGAGGTTAAAGCTGCGGCCTTTGAAGGTGAGCTGATCCCAGCGGCGCAAATCGACCGCCTGGCGACGCTGCCAACTTACGAAGAAGCGATCGCACGCCTGATGGCAACCATGAAAGAAGCCGCTGCCGGCAAACTGGTTCGCACTCTGGCTGCAGTACGCGATCAGAAAGAAGCGGCGTAAGCCACTCTTTCTTAGCCTTTGCTAACGTATTTAAACTATTTCTGAATTTTAGGAACAATTGTTATGTCTATCACTAAAGACCAAATCCTGGAAGCAGTTGCCGCTATGTCCGTAATGGACGTTGTTGAACTGGTTTCCGCTATGGAAGAAAAATTCGGCGTTTCTGCTGCTGCTGCTGTAGCTGTAGCTGCTGGCCCAGCTGAAGCTGCTGAAGAGAAAACTGAATTCGACGTTATCCTGAAAGCTGCAGGCGCTAACAAAGTTGCTGTTATCAAAGCAGTACGTGGCGCTACCGGCCTGGGTCTGAAAGAAGCTAAAGACCTGGTTGAATCTGCTCCAGCCGCTCTGAAAGAAGGCGTGAGCAAAGATGACGCAGAAGCTCTGAAAAAATCTCTGGAAGAAGCTGGCGCAGAAGTTGAAGTTAAATAAGCCAACCCTTCCGGTTGCAGCCTAGTCTTTTAGGCTGATGGCTGGTGACTTTTTAGTCACCAGCCTTTTTGCGCTGTAGGGCGCCAGTAGCGTTTCACACTGTTTGGCTGCTGGTTTCGCCTCCCAATGTTTGTTTCTATCGACGACTTAATATACCGCGGTCTTTGCACTACCAGGAGTTCTGGGGGAAGGCGCGATGAAATGGTTTAAGCGTGATAGCAAGAGATATTGCGGAAAGTGTTCCCGCTTTCCGGTCGACAAAACGGTGTTGCATGAACTGTCCCTAATCGGACGGACAGATTGGGTCACTGATCAGCGAGCTGAGGAACCCTATGGTTTACTCCTATACCGAGAAAAAACGTATTCGTAAGGATTTTGGTAAACGTCCACAAGTGCTGGACATACCATATCTCCTTTCTATCCAGCTTGACTCGTTCCAGAAGTTTATCGAGCAAGATCCAGAAGGGCAGTACGGCCTTGAAGCCGCATTCCGTTCTGTTTTCCCTATCCAGAGCTACAGTGGCAATTCGGAGCTGCAATACGTTAGCTACCGTCTTGGTGAGCCGGTCTTCGACGTCAAAGAGTGCCAGATCCGTGGTGTGACGTTCTCTGCACCGCTGCGCGTAAAACTGCGCCTGGTTATCTATGAGCGCGAAGCGCCTGAAGGTACGGTCAAAGACATCAAGGAACAAGAAGTCTACATGGGCGAAATTCCGCTCATGACCGAAAACGGCACCTTTGTGATCAACGGTACTGAGAGGGTTATCGTATCTCAGTTGCACCGTAGTCCTGGCGTATTCTTCGACAGCGATAAGGGTAAAACCCACTCCTCGGGTAAAGTGCTGTACAACGCACGCATCATCCCTTACCGCGGTTCATGGTTGGACTTCGAGTTCGATCCGAAAGACAACCTGTTCGTGCGTATTGACCGTCGCCGCAAACTGCCTGCGACCATCATTCTGCGCGCGCTGAACTACACCACTGAACAGATCCTCGACCTGTTCTTTGACAAGATCGTCTTCGAAATCCGCGACAACAAGCTGCAGATGGAGCTGGTGCCTGAGCGCCTGCGTGGTGAGACCGCTTCGTTCGATATCGAAGCCAACGGCAAGATCTACGTAGAGAAAGGCCGTCGTATCACCGCCCGTCATATCCGTCAGCTGGAAAAAGACGACATTCAGAGCATTGAAGTACCGGTAGAGTACATCGCGGGCAAAGTGGTCGCGAAAGACTATATCGATACCAATACCGGCGAACTGATCTGCGCAGCCAACATGGAGCTGTCGCTGGATCTGCTGGCCAAGCTGAGCCAGTCCGGCCACAAGCGCATCGAAACGCTGTTCACCAACGATCTGGACCACGGCGCGTATATCTCTGAAACGCTGCGTGTCGATCCGACCAACGATCGTCTGAGCTCGCTGGTAGAAATCTACCGCATGATGCGTCCTGGTGAGCCGCCAACGCGCGAAGCTGCCGAAAGCCTGTTCGAGAACCTGTTCTTCTCCGAAGACCGCTACGATCTGTCCGCGGTCGGCCGTATGAAGTTCAACCGTTCTCTGCTGCGCGACGAGATCGAAGGTTCGGGCATCCTGAGCAAAGACGACATCATCGAAGTGATGAAGAAGCTCATCGATATCCGTAACGGCAAGGGCGAAGTGGACGATATCGACCACTTGGGCAACCGTCGTATCCGCTCCGTCGGCGAAATGGCCGAGAACCAGTTCCGCGTAGGTCTGGTGCGTGTTGAGCGTGCGGTGAAAGAGCGTCTGTCTCTGGGCGATCTGGATACCCTGATGCCTCAGGACATGATCAACGCCAAGCCGATTTCGGCGGCGGTGAAAGAGTTCTTCGGCTCCAGCCAGCTGTCCCAGTTCATGGACCAGAACAACCCGCTGTCCGAGATCACGCACAAGCGTCGTATCTCTGCACTGGGCCCGGGCGGTCTGACCCGTGAGCGCGCCGGCTTTGAAGTTCGAGACGTACACCCGACCCACTACGGCCGCGTGTGTCCAATCGAAACGCCGGAAGGTCCAAACATCGGTCTGATCAACTCCCTGTCCGTGTACGCACAGACTAACGAGTATGGCTTCCTGGAAACCCCGTACCGCCGCGTGCGCGACGGCGTGGTGACCGATGAAATCAACTACCTGTCTGCTATTGAAGAAGGCAACTTCGTTATCGCCCAGGCGAACTCCAACCTGGATGAAGAAGGCCGCTTCGTAGAAGACCTGGTCACCTGTCGTAGCAAAGGCGAATCAAGCCTGTTCAGCCGCGACCAGGTTGACTACATGGACGTATCCACCCAACAGGTTGTTTCCGTTGGTGCCTCACTGATTCCATTCCTGGAACACGATGACGCCAACCGTGCATTGATGGGTGCGAACATGCAACGTCAGGCCGTACCAACCCTGCGCGCTGACAAGCCGCTGGTCGGTACCGGTATGGAACGCGCCGTAGCGGTTGACTCCGGCGTAACCGCCGTTGCCAAACGCGGCGGTGTGATCCAGTACGTGGATGCTTCCCGTATCGTTATCAAAGTTAACGAAGACGAGATGTACCCGGGCGAAGCAGGTATCGATATTTACAACCTGACCAAGTACACCCGTTCTAACCAGAACACCTGCATCAACCAGATGCCGTGTGTGAATCTGGGTGAGCCAATCGAGCGCGGCGACGTGCTGGCGGATGGCCCATCGACAGACCTGGGCGAACTGGCACTGGGCCAGAACATGCGCGTAGCGTTCATGCCTTGGAACGGCTACAACTTCGAAGACTCCATCTTGGTCTCCGAGCGCGTGGTGCAGGAAGATCGCTTCACCACCATCCACATTCAGGAACTGGCGTGCGTATCTCGCGACACCAAACTGGGGCCTGAAGAGATCACCGCCGACATCCCTAACGTGGGTGAAGCTGCGCTCTCCAAACTGGATGAATCCGGTATCGTGTATATCGGTGCTGAAGTGACCGGCGGCGACATTCTGGTCGGTAAGGTAACGCCTAAAGGCGAAACCCAGCTGACGCCGGAAGAGAAACTGCTGCGTGCGATCTTCGGTGAGAAGGCGTCTGACGTTAAAGACTCTTCTCTGCGTGTGCCGAACGGCGTTTCCGGTACGGTTATCGACGTGCAGGTCTTCACCCGCGATGGCGTGGAAAAAGACAAGCGCGCGTTGGAAATCGAAGAGATGCAGCTGAAGCAGGCGAAGAAAGACCTGACTGAAGAACTGCAGATCCTGGAAGCTGGTCTGTTCGCACGTATCCACGCGGTGCTGGTTGCCGGTGGCATCGAAGCCGACAAGCTGAGCAAGCTGCCGCGCGATCGCTGGCTGGAACTGGGCCTGACCGACGAAGAGAAGCAAAACCAGCTGGAGCAGCTGGCTGAGCAGTACGACGAACTGAAATCCGACTTCGAGAAGAAGCTGGAAGCCAAGCGTCGTAAGATCACTCAGGGCGACGATCTGGCGCCGGGCGTGCTGAAAATCGTCAAGGTTTATCTGGCCGTTAAACGTCAGATCCAACCGGGTGACAAGATGGCAGGCCGCCACGGTAACAAGGGTGTTATCTCCAAGATCAACCCGATCGAAGATATGCCTTACGATGAAAACGGCACGCCGGTAGACATCGTACTGAACCCGCTGGGCGTACCATCACGTATGAACATCGGTCAGATCCTGGAAACCCACCTGGGTATGGCTGCGAAAGGCATCGGTGAGAAGATCAACCAGATGCTGAAGCAGCAGCAGGAAGTGGCCAAGCTGCGTGAGTTCATCCAGAAGGCTTACGATCTGGGCGACGACGTTTGCCAGAAAGTTGACCTGAACACCTTCAGCGACGACGAAGTACTGCGTCTGGCAGAGAACCTGAAAAAAGGTATGCCGATCGCAACGCCGGTGTTTGACGGTGCGAAAGAGACTGAAATCAAGAAGCTGCTGGAAATGGGTGGTATCCCGACCTCCGGTCAGATCACGCTGTTCGATGGCCGTACCGGTGAGCAATTCGAGCGCCAGGTTACTGTTGGCTATATGTACATGCTGAAACTGAACCACTTGGTTGACGATAAAATGCACGCCCGTTCAACCGGTTCTTACAGCTTGGTTACTCAGCAACCTCTGGGTGGTAAAGCGCAGTTCGGTGGTCAACGCTTCGGTGAGATGGAAGTGTGGGCACTGGAAGCATACGGCGCGGCTTATACCCTGCAGGAAATGCTCACCGTTAAGTCGGATGACGTTAACGGCCGTACCAAGATGTACAAAAACATCGTGGATGGCGACCACCGGATGGAGCCAGGCATGCCGGAATCCTTCAACGTACTGTTGAAAGAAATCCGCTCGCTCGGCATCAACATCGAACTGGAAGACGAGTAATCGTCATGCCGGCTCAGGCTCCCCGCCTAAGGGAGCCTGAGGGTGGTTGTTCAGGTCACACGGGTACCTACTGCGGTTGTGGGTACCCAACAGGTTTAACTCCGACAGGAGCCAATCCGTGAAAGACTTATTGAAGTTTCTGAAAGCGCAAACTAAGACCGAAGAGTTTGATGCGATCAAGATTGCTCTGGCCTCGCCAGACATGATCCGTTCGTGGTCGTTCGGTGAAGTTAAGAAGCCGGAAACCATTAACTACCGTACGTTCAAACCTGAGCGTGACGGCCTTTTCTGCGCCCGTATCTTCGGGCCGGTAAAAGATTACGAGTGCCTGTGCGGTAAGTACAAGCGCTTGAAACACCGCGGCGTGATCTGTGAGAAGTGCGGCGTTGAAGTGACCCAGACCAAAGTGCGCCGTGAGCGCATGGGCCACATCGAGCTGGCTTCCCCGACTGCGCACATCTGGTTCCTGAAATCGCTGCCATCCCGCATCGGTTTGCTGCTGGATATGCCGCTGCGTGACATCGAACGCGTACTGTACTTCGAATCCTATGTGGTGGTCGAAGGCGGTATGACCAACCTCGAGCGCCGTCAGATCCTGACTGAAGAGCAGTATCTGGACGCGCTGGAAGAGTTCGGTGACGAATTCGACGCCAAGATGGGTGCGGAAGCCATTCAGGCCCTGTTGAAAAACATGGATCTGGAAGCCGAGTGCGAGCAGCTGCGTGAAGAGCTGAACGAAACCAACTCCGAAACCAAGCGCAAGAAGCTGACCAAGCGTATCAAGCTGCTGGAAGCGTTCGTACAGTCCGGTAACAAGCCGGAGTGGATGATCCTGACCGTGCTGCCGGTACTGCCGCCGGATCTGCGCCCGCTGGTTCCGCTGGATGGCGGTCGTTTCGCGACGTCGGATCTGAACGATCTGTATCGCCGCGTGATCAACCGTAACAACCGTCTGAAACGCCTGCTGGATCTGGCTGCGCCTGACATCATCGTGCGCAACGAGAAGCGTATGCTGCAAGAAGCGGTAGACGCCCTGCTGGATAACGGCCGTCGCGGTCGTGCCATCACCGGTTCCAACAAACGTCCTCTGAAATCTTTGGCCGACATGATCAAAGGTAAGCAGGGTCGTTTCCGTCAGAACCTGCTCGGTAAACGCGTTGACTACTCCGGCCGTTCCGTAATCACCGTAGGTCCATACCTGCGTCTGCATCAGTGCGGTCTGCCTAAAAAGATGGCGCTGGAGCTGTTCAAACCGTTCATCTACGGCAAGTTGGAGCTGCGTGGCCTGGCCACCACCATCAAAGCCGCCAAGAAAATGGTTGAGCGTGAAGAAGCCGTTGTTTGGGATATCCTGGACGAAGTGATCCGCGAACACCCGGTACTGCTGAACCGTGCACCAACCCTGCACCGTTTGGGTATCCAGGCGTTTGAACCGGTTCTGATCGAAGGTAAAGCGATCCAGCTGCACCCGCTGGTTTGTGCGGCCTATAACGCCGACTTCGATGGTGACCAGATGGCCGTTCACGTACCGCTGACGCTGGAAGCCCAGCTGGAAGCGCGTGCGCTGATGATGTCCACCAACAACATCCTGTCCCCAGCGAACGGCGAGCCAATCATCGTTCCTTCTCAGGACGTTGTACTGGGTCTGTACTACATGACCCGCGACTGTGTTAACGCCAAGGGCGAAGGCATGGTGCTGAACGGTTCCAAAGAAGCTGAGCGCGTATACCGCGCCGGCCTGGCGTCTCTGCATGCGCGCGTTAAAGTGCGTATCACCGAAGACGTCAAGAACGCCGAAGGCGAGTGGACCTCTCAGACCAGCATCATCGACACCACCATCGGCCGCGCCATCCTGTGGATGATCGTACCGAAAGGTCTGCCGTACGCGATCGTTAACCAGCCTTTGGGCAAGAAAGCGATCTCCAAGATGCTGAACACCTGTTACCGCATCCTGGGCCTGAAGCCGACCGTAATCTTTGCTGACCAGATCATGTACACCGGTTTTGCTTACGCAGCCCGTTCCGGCGCTTCCGTAGGTATCGACGACATGGTTATCCCGGCCAAGAAGGCGGAGATCATCGAAGAAGCGGAAACCGAAGTTGCCGAGATCCAGGAGCAGTTCCAGTCTGGTCTGGTTACCGCCGGCGAACGCTACAACAAAGTGATCGATATCTGGGCTGCAGCGAACGAACGCGTTGCGAAAGCGATGATGGAAAACCTGTCGGTAGAAGACGTGGTTAACCGTGACGGCGAAGTGGAACAGCAAGTTTCCTTCAACAGCATCTTTATGATGGCCGACTCCGGTGCGCGTGGTTCCGCCGCTCAGATTCGTCAGCTGGCCGGTATGCGTGGTCTGATGGCGAAGCCGGACGGCTCCATCATCGAAACGCCAATCACCGCGAACTTCCGTGAAGGTCTGAACGTACTCCAGTACTTCATCTCCACCCACGGTGCTCGTAAGGGTCTGGCGGATACCGCACTGAAAACCGCGAACTCCGGTTATCTGACTCGTCGTCTGGTTGACGTGGCGCAGGACCTGGTGGTGACCGAAGACGACTGTGGCACCCACGACGGCATCCTGATGACTCCGGTTATCGAAGGTGGCGACGTGAAAGAGCCGCTGCGTGAACGCGTTCTGGGCCGTGTGACGGCAGAAGACGTCCTCAAGCCGGGTACGGCGGACATTCTGGTGCCACGCAACACCCTGCTGAACGAGAAGGCGTGTGACCTGTTGGAAGAGAACTCTGTCGACAGCGTTAAAGTCCGTTCCGTGGTGAGCTGTGAAACCGACTTCGGTGTGTGTGCAAACTGCTACGGTCGCGACCTGGCACGTGGCCACATCATCAACAAAGGTGAAGCCATCGGCGTTATCGCGGCACAGTCCATCGGTGAGCCGGGTACACAGCTGACGATGCGTACGTTCCACATCGGTGGTGCGGCATCTCGTGCGGCTGCTGAATCCAGCATTCAGGTGAAAAACAAGGGTAGCATCAAGCTGAGCAACGCGAAGTTCGTTATGAACGCCGCAGGCAAGCTGGTGATCACCTCGCGTAACACCGAACTGAAACTGATCGACGAATTCGGCCGTACCAAAGAAAGCTACAAGGTGCCTTACGGCGCCGTGATGGGCAAAGGCGACGGTGAAGAAGTTAACGGCGGCGAAACCGTCGCTAACTGGGATCCGCACACCATGCCGGTCATCAGTGAAGTCAGCGGCTTCATTCGCTTCGCCGACATGGTCGACGGCCAGACGATTACTCGTCAGACCGACGAACTGACCGGTTTGTCTTCTCTGGTTGTTCTGGACAGCGCAGAGCGTACCGGTAGCGGTAAAGACCTGCGTCCGGCACTGAAAATCGTTGACGCACAGGGCGAAGACGTATTGATCCCAGGTACTGATATGCCTGCCCAATACTTCCTGCCGGGCAAAGCGATCGTTCAGCTGGAAGACGGCATTCAGATCGGTGCGGGTGATACCCTGGCGCGTATTCCTCAGGAATCCGGCGGTACCAAGGATATTACCGGTGGTCTGCCGCGCGTTGCCGACCTGTTCGAAGCGCGTCGTCCGAAAGAGCCGGCAATCCTGGCTGAAATCAGCGGGATTATCTCGTTCGGTAAAGAGACCAAAGGCAAACGTCGCCTGGTGATCTCTCCGCTGGACGGCAGCGACGCTTACGAAGAGATGATTCCGAAATGGCGTCAGCTCAACGTGTTCGAAGGCGAAGTGGTGGAACGTGGCGACGTCGTTTCCGACGGCCCAGAGTCTCCGCACGACATTCTGCGTCTGCGTGGCGTGCATGCGGTTACCCGCTACATCACCAACGAAGTGCAGGAAGTTTACCGTCTGCAAGGCGTTAAGATTAACGATAAGCACATCGAAGTTATCGTTCGTCAGATGCTGCGTAAAGGCACCATCGTTAGCGCTGGTGGCTCCGAGTTCCTGGAAGGCGAGCAGGCTGAAGTGTCTCGCGTCAAGATTGCCAACCGTCAGCTGGAAGCTGAAGGTAAAATCGCGGCAACCTTCTCGCGCGATCTGCTGGGTATCACCAAGGCATCCTTGGCGACCGAGTCCTTCATCTCCGCCGCATCGTTCCAGGAAACGACGCGCGTTCTGACCGAAGCTGCCGTAGCCGGCAAGCGTGATGAACTGCGTGGCCTGAAAGAGAACGTCATCGTGGGCCGTCTGATCCCAGCCGGTACCGGTTACGCTTATCATCAGGATCGCATGCGTCGCCGTGCTCAGGGTGAAGCGCCGGTTGTTCCGCAAGTCAGCGCGGAAGAAGCGACCGCGAACCTGGCCGAGCTGCTCAACGCAGGCCTGGGCGGCAGCGACGACGAGTAATCGTCATCCGCGCCGCGGGCCCGGCATGCCGGGCCCATTGCCAGATAAACCGCTCCCTAGGGGGCGGTTTTTTTTCGCCTCATGCCGGGGCAGAGCAAACTTTGCTACTATGGTTACAGCAGAAATTGACCGGCGCTTTTACCAGACAACCAAGGACAGTGCGAACATGGACAGCCTCATTACCTTCGAAAAATTGACGGCGCAACACCTGCCTTACCTGTATGAGATCCGCTTTTCCGTTGAAGAAAACTTGCTGCATCCGCATCAGATCCAGTATCTGCAGCGCAGGCAGGCGCTGGAGGACATCAACCAGGGCGGCGGCTGGATCTGCAAGCATGGCGACGACTATGCCGGCGTTGGCTTCGGGTTATTCATCCCTGAACCGCTGATCGGCGGCCTGTTCGTGAAGCCGGAATACCAGTCGAAGGGGATCGGCTCCGCCTTGTTGGCGCGAGTCACCGCCTGGATGTTTGAGCGCGGCGCCGAAGCGATCCACTTAACCACCGATCCGGGCTCCAAAGCCGAAGGCTTTTATCAACATCACGGCTGGGCCGTGGTCGGGCAGGATGAGTTCGGCCAGGCCGAACTGGTGAAACGCAAAGAGGGTGAATAATGACAATCAAAGGATTGATGACGTTACTGCTGCTTTCGCTGTTCAGTGCACCGCTGTATGCGGCCGTTGACTATTTTTACCTGAAACCGCTCGACGGCGAGAAGATCAAGATAACCCGGCAGATGCTGGAGGCGATGCCGCAGCACACGATTAAAACCTCGACCAATTTCACCCCGGAAGATACGTTCACCGGCGTTGAGTTTGCGGAGTTAGTGAAAGCCTACCACCTGAAAGGCCAGTCGGTGCGCGCTTTCGCCTGGGATGATTACTCCTATTCGATGCCGATTGACGAGATGATTAAATACCGTGTGATCGTCGCCTACCAGCGCGGCGGCAAGCCGATCGACGTTGGTGAGCTGGGGCCGTTCGCCATTATTTATCCGCGCGATGGCTATGCCGAACTGAATAACCTGGATGTGAATGCGAAAACCGTCTGGCAAGTGAAACGGTTGGAGCTGAAATAAGATGAGCAAAAAACTGATCGGTACTCTTATCGCGTTGGTTGCCATCTTCTCCTTATTGATTTTGTTGATTGCCATTAACTTCGGCGGCGTAAAAGAGCGCTATAAGCAGATCGAGCCCAATCTGGACAACTACTCGGTGGCCGAGATCCTGTTTCTGGCGTTTGAAAGGACCAAAATCGCGCTGTTGCTCAGTGAAAACAACGACTACGACGCCTTCCAGATCAAAAAGAAAATCTTCTACTCGAAGATTCAGATCCTGGAGAGCCGTTCGACCTTCAGCGACTCTTTTTATTACGACGACGAGTTCATCAAAAATGTTGCGCTGCTGAAGCAGCAGTATCGCACGTTGGACGATCTTTCTGCCGGCTTGCTGGTGGGGCTGAAAAACAAGGCGGACATTCTCTCTTATATGGATGATATCGAGGGTACGCTGGTCGATATCCAGGAAATTATTTATCGGATACAGATTAAAAATTTTACCGAAGTGAAAGGCATCATCCAGGACAACTCGAGTAAAGCCGAGATGTTCGCCCTCTTTTCGCTGATTTTAGTGTTCCTGATGATGTTCCTGGTGCTGAGAAACGCCTTCTCGTTGAAAGAGATCATCAAGAACAAGAACATCTTTATCTCTTCCATCTACCACGAGATCGCCGGCTCGACTCAGGCCATCGTCATTGCCGCGGATATCATGGAACATGAGCTGGCGCAGGAAGAGTTGAAAAAAGAAGCCCGCCTGATCTCCTATCACGGTAACAAGATCGCCGAACAAACGCGCGAGGTGATGGATTATTCTCGGCTTGAGATGGGAGAAGTTAAAATCAATATTTCCACCTTCCGGCTGAATGAGGTGGTGGACGATGCCGTAACCGGCATCGGCGCCGGGCGAGGCAATCGCCTCGTGATCCACCGTTCGTCTTATGCCGGCCTGATTGGTTCTGATAAATACAAGCTCTACCGAATATTGGCCAACCTGCTCAGCAACGCGGATAAGTTTACCCACCACGGCGCGATCGCCCTCAATGTGAAGGTGTGTCACGGCAATCTGTATTTACGGGTAAAAGACACCGGCATCGGGTTTAACGTCGATAATCTGGATCGGTTATATAAGGCGTTCAATCAGGGGGTAGAAAGGGAGACGCGGCAGGGATTAGGGCTGGGGCTGACCATTATCAAAAATTACGTCACGACGATGAAAGGCACCATCAAGGTCAAATCCGTCGAAGGGGGTGGCTCATCGTTTTTGATCCGCATTCCGGTCAAACTAATTAAAGAATAGGTTCGACAGCAATAGCGAAGAGATAATCAGCGGCTTGGTCGGTTTTTCCACCAGGTGCACGTCATAGTGCAGGATCATATCGCCGATGTTTTTCTCGTAGTGATTCAGCTGGCCGGTCAGAATGATGATGCGGGCGTGCGGATCGAGGGCGTCTTTAATTTTCTTCACCACGCGTTCGGAAGTCTCGCCGAAGTCCAACAGCCAGTCCAAAATAAACGCCTCAAAGGACTGCTGCTCCAGCGCGGCCAGCATGGCGTCCGCCGTCTGAAAGGTCTCAGCCTCGATGCCGTAGCGGCTGGCGATCTTCTTCAACAGTTCGAGAATATCGCCGTCATTATCCAGGATCGCGATGCGCGGGGCCGGCAGAAAGTCTATCTTGTTGACTTTATACAGCGGGGCATCGGCTGCATATTCCCGATTGGTGTTGATGATGAAAAGATCGTCCTTTTTGTAGGCGTAAGTTTCGTCGTTGTCCGCTTGAGTGACCGGGCGCTCGTCGACCTCAATGTTACAGCGCTTGTGAATGCTGTTCATGATAAACACGCCGTTATGTGTCCTTTGGCCGGCAAACGGCTCGTTGAAATACTGGAAAACCTTTTTGACTTCATCGAGGGTGATGCCCCTTTTGCCATCCAGCTTTTGTTTGGCGCTGTTGTACTGAAGGTTCAGTATGTTGGCCATCGTGGAGGCATGTTTTCTGTCGCCAACTCCTTTCAGAGTGAGCAACGCGCTGATTGCATCGATGTAATTTGGCGTTTTCTTCATGACAACCTTGGCTTTTTTGATGTTAACCGCGAGCGTTGCAAAACCTGCGTGAGGACCCGTGCTGGATTATAGATGAAGCCTCGGTTATTGCGGTGATATCAGTTTGATTTTCCTTGGCAAACTCAAAACACACTCGATGACAAATAAAAAACACTCAAAAGACATTCACATTTAGCCGTTTATGTGGTTAATTAGCGCACATACTGTGTGATTCGCGTCCTGGGGGGGTGCCAGTCTCACAAAATAAACCGCCTGCTCTTGTCCGTAAGCAGGGAGCAGGCGGCAAAAAGATCCGCGGCCGACACCAGGGCCATTGGCAGCACCGGGGATGGCTACTCGAACCTCTCTTCGTCGCTGTACCTTCTTTTTTCCTCTTTCCCCACTTTTCTGCCGCAACAGCGTCCTATGAGTTTCACCGCTGAGTGAGTGCCGAGCACCGTTGTGCCACAGTCCTTTAGCCGACAAGGCACCTGCCCGTACCCCCTTACAGGCCGCGATACGCCATATGCGCGTTGCTGCGGAGAGGGCCCGGAGTCGCGCAAGAGAATCTCCGGCGCGATCCGGGATGGGATAAGGCGGGGCCATCGAGAGGGAGACGGCCCCGGCCGGCGCCGGGTTTGGCGGCCGGCAAGGTCACTATAATCGGCGGGCCTGCCGGCGCCAGCGCCACCGTTCGGCATTGCGCGGCCGCTCCAGCGTTTTCTTCACGCGGCGGTAAACGTTGCCGCTTATTGCGCACCGCGTCCCAGATAACCGTCCCAGTCTTTCCACACCGGCTGCAGCCCGGCGTTGCTGATGGCCTCGGCGACCTGCTGCGGCGTGCGGCCGTCGTGCGGTTCGAACTGTTCCAACTCCGGCGGCACGTCATCGGCATAGCCGCCGGGCTGCGTCTTGGATCCGGCGCTGACGCTGTTGATCGCCACCGGGATCATATGATCGCGGAAGTACGGCGACTCACGCGTAGACAGCGACAGCTCAACGTCCGGCGCGAACAGCCGGAAGGCGCAGATCAGCTGCACCAGCTGAGGCTCGCTCATGATCGACGCCGGTTCAATGCCGCCAGCGCAGGGGCGCAGGCGCGGGAACGAGATCGAGTAGCGGCTCTGCCAGTAGGTTTGCTGCAGGTAAAACAGATGTTCCGCCAGCAGGTAGCAGTCGGTGCGCCAACTGTTGGACAGGCCGATCAACGCACCGAGACCGATCTTGTCGATCCCGGCGCGCCCCAGGCGATCCGGCGTGGCCAGGCGCCAATGGAAATCCTGCTTCTGGCCGCGCAGGTGATGCTGCAGGTAGGTGGCTGGATGGTAGGTTTCCTGGTACACCAGCACGCCGTCCAGGCCCAGCGTTTTCAGTTCGGCGTATTCCTCCTGCGCCAACGGCTGCACTTCCATCATCAGCGAACTGAAGTGTCGGCGGATCGCCGGGATGTGCCGGCGGAAATAGTCCATGCCAACCTTGGTCTGATGCTCGCCGGTGACCAGCAACAGATGTTCGAACCCCAGCGCCTGGATGGCTTCACACTCGCGTGCGATCTCCGCCGCATCCAGCGTTTTGCGCTTGATGCGGTTGCTCATCGAAAAGCCGCAGTAGGTACAGTCGTTGGCGCACAGGTTGGACAGATACAGCGGCACATAGAAGCTGACGACGTTGCCGAATCGCTGACGGGTCAGCTGCTGCGCGCGCTGCGCCAGCGGTTCCAGATACGGCGCGGCGGCGGGGGAGATCAGCGCCATAAAGTCGTCGCGCGTCAGCTTGTCGGCGTTCAACGCGCGTTCCACGTCGCGCGCGGTTTTGCCGTTGATGCGCAGCGTAATGTCGTCCCAATCCAGCTGTTGCCAGCGGCTACTGAAATCGTCGGCCATCACTGTGCCTCCTCTGGCTGGCTGAGGAAGGCGGTCAGCGGGCTCGAGGCGACCGCGCCGCGCTGGCTGACGCCCAATCCGGCGCTGCGCGCCAATTCGCCGGCCTCCAGCGCCAGGCGAAACGCCCGCGCCATTTGCACCGGGTCGCGCGCCACGGCGATGGCGGTATTCACCAGCACCGCGTCGGCGCCCAGCTCCATCGCTTCCAGCGCGTGGCTCGGCGCGCCGATGCCGGCGTCAACTACCACCGGCACCTTGGCCTGTTCGATGATGATCTCGAGGAAGTCGCGGGTGCGCAGACCGCGGTTGGAACCGATAGGGGCGCCGAGCGGCATCACCGCCGCGCAGCCCGCCTCTTCCAGCCGTTTGCACAGCACCGGATCGGCGCCGCAGTAGGGCAGCACCACAAAACCGTCTTTCACCAGCGTTTCCGCCGCCTTCAGCGTTTCTATCGGATCCGGCAGCAGGTATTTCACATCGGGGTGGATCTCCAGCTTCACCCAGTGGGTGCCGAGCGCTTCGCGCGCCAGACGGGCGGCGAATACCGCTTCGGCGGCCGTTTTGGCGCCGGAGGTATTGGGCAACAGCCTGACGCCCAGCTGCTGCAGCGGCGCCAAAATGGCGTCGTTGCCGCCGCGCAGATCGACGCGCTTCATGGCCATGGTCACCAGCTGCGAACCGGAGGCCGCCAGCGCCTCCAGCATCAGCGCAGGGGTGGCGAACTTGCCGGTGCCGGTGAACAGGCGCGAGGTAAAAGTGGTATCGGCGATTTTCAGCATGTCAGCCTCCGGCGATCGCTTGAAACAGCAAAATGTCGTCACCGTCCTGCACCTGATGGTCGGCCCAGTCGGCGCGCGGGATGATGGTTTGGTTGATCGCCAGCGCGGTACCCGGCTGGTGGCGTTCCAGCTGAGCCAGCAGGGCGGCGACGCTGAGCGGCTGCGCCAGCTCCAGCGGTTGGTCGTTTAAACGGATCTTCATGCCGCGCCTCCGCATACCGGGCAGGCACGGGCCTGGCTCAGTTGCAGCGTGCTCCAGCTCTGCTGCTTGCCGTCGAACAGCCGCAGTTTACCGCTGAGGGAAGAAGGCATGCCGGCCAGCATCTTGATGGCCTCCAGCGCTTGCAGAGTGCCGATCACGCCCACCACCGGGCCGAGTACCCCGGCGGTGCGGCAGTTGCGCTGCGGCTCTTCCTGCTCCGGGTACAGGCAGGCGTAGCAGCCGTGCGCATAGGGCGGCTCGAGCACCAGCAGCTGGCCGCTGAAGCCGACCGCGCTGCCGCTAATCAGCGGCTTGGCGGCGGCGATGCAGGCGGCATTGACCTCATGGCGGGTCGCCATATTGTCGCAGCAGTCCAGCACCAGATCGGCGCGGGCGACCGCGTCGCGCAGCGCTTGCCCTTGCAGCCGCTGCGCCAGCGGGATGGATTCCACCAACGGGTTCAGCGCCTGCAGGTGGCGTTGCGCCAGCGCCGCCTTGCCGGTGGCGGTATCGGCGCTGCGGTAGAGGATTTGCCGCTGCAGGTTGGTGACGTGCAGCTGGTCGTCGTCGGCCAGCAGCAGCGTGCCGACGCCGGCGGCGGCCAGATACAGCGAAGCCGGGGAACCGAGCCCACCTAAACCGACGATCAGCACCGTGGCGCGCTTGAGTCTCTCCTGGCCTTCCGGGCCGACGTCCTCCAGCAGCAGCTGGCGGCTGTAGCGCAGGAATTCCTGATCGTTAAGCATCGTTCGGATCCTCGCCTTCGATCAGCCGCAGCAGCTCGGTCGTCGCCGCGCGCCAGTCCGGTGCCTGGGTGATGGCGCTGACCACCGCCACGCTGCCGACGCCGCACGCCAGCACCGCCGGCACGCGATCGATACTGATCCCGCCGATCGCCACCGTCGGGTAATCCGCCAAACCGGCGATGTGGCGTTTCAACTCCGCCAGCCCCTGTGGCGCCGAAGGCATGTCTTTGGTCTGAGTGGGGAAGATGTGCCCCAACGCAATGTAGGACGGTTTCACCGCCAGCGCGCGCGCCAGTTCGGCGTCGTCATGGGTGGACACGCCCAGCCGCAGCCCGGCGCGGTGAATGGCCGCCAGATCGGTGGTATCGAGATCTTCCTGGCCCAGATGTACGCCGTAGGCGCCGTGCTTGATCGCCAGCCGCCAGTAGTCGTTGATGAACAGCCGCGCCTGATAACGCCGGCCCAGCGCGATGGCGGCAGCGATATCCTCTTCGACCTGCTCATCCGGCAGGTCCTTGATGCGCAGCTGGATGGTGGTGACGCCGGCCTCCAGCAGGCGAGCGATCCATTCCACGCTGTCGACGACCGGGTAAAGCCCCAGTTTGTGAGGCGTTGCCGGGAAGGGGGTCGTGATATCAGTCATTGCTGGTCTCCTCCTGCAAATTGCCGGCGCTGTGATACAGCTCGCTGCCGCGGGCGCGGAACTCGGCGGACATTTTCTCCATGCCGGTCAGCTGCACCTCGATCGGTTTGGCGGCCTCTTGGGCGGCGGCGTAGTCGCGCACCTCTTGTGAAATCTTCATCGAGCAGAATTTCGGCCCGCACATCGAGCAGAAGTGGGCGATCTTGCCGGATTCCTGCGGCAGGGTTTCGTCGTGATAGGCGCGCGCGGTGGCCGGATCGAGCGCCAGATTGAACTGATCTTCCCAACGGAATTCGAAGCGCGCCTTGGACATGGCGTTATCGCGGATCTGCGCGCCCGGATGGCCTTTGGCCAGATCGGCGGCGTGAGCGGCGATCTTGTAGGTGATCAGGCCCTGTTTGACGTCCTCTTTGTTCGGCAGGCCGAGGTGCTCTTTCGGCGTGACGTAACACAGCATGGCGCAGCCGAACCAGCCGATCATCGCCGCGCCGATGCCGGAGGTGAAATGGTCATAGCCCGGGGCGATGTCGGTGGTCAGCGGACCGAGGGTGTAGAACGGCGCTTCGTGGCAGTGTTCCAGCTCTTCGGTCATGTTGCGGCGGATCATCTGCATCGGCACGTGGCCTGGGCCCTCGATCATCACCTGCACGTCGTATTCCCAGGCGATTTTGGTCAGTTCGCCCAGCGTATGCAGTTCGGCGAACTGGGCTTCGTCGTTGGCGTCCTGAATTGAGCCGGGGCGCAGGCCGTCGCCGAGCGACAGCGAAACGTCGTAGGCGGCGCAGATCTCGCAGATTTCACGGAAGTGCTGATAGAGGAAGTTTTCCTGATGGTGCGACAGACACCATTTGGCCATGATCGAGCCGCCGCGCGACACGATGCCGGTCAGGCGTTTGGCGGTCATCGGCACGTAGCGCAGCAGCACGCCGGCGTGGATGGTGAAGTAGTCGACCCCTTGTTCAGCCTGTTCCAGCAGCGTATCGCGGAACATCTCCCAGGTGAGGTTTTCCGCCACGCCGTTGACCTTCTCCAGCGCCTGGTAGATCGGCACGGTGCCGATGGGCACCGGGCTGTTGCGCAGGATCCATTCGCGGGTTTCGTGAATGTAGCGGCCGGTGGAGAGATCCATCACGGTGTCTGCGCCCCAGCGGGTGGCCCACACCAGCTTCTCCACCTCTTCTTCGATCGATGATGTGACCGCCGAGTTGCCGATATTGGCGTTCACCTTCACCAGGAAATTGCGGCCGATGATCATCGGCTCCGCCTCAGGGTGATTGATGTTGGCGGGAATGATAGCGCGGCCGGCAGCCACTTCCTGGCGCACGAACTCCGGCGTGATGTTGTCCGGCAGGTTGGCGCCCCAGCCCTGGCCCGGATGCTGGTGGCGCAGCACCTCGCCGCGAATGCGCTCGCGCCCCATGTTTTCGCGGATGGCGATGAACTCCATCTCCGGGGTGACGATGCCGGCGCGGGCGTAGTGCAACTGGGTGACGCACTTGCCCGGTAACGCCTTGCGCGGCAGCGGCAGGTGTTCGAAACGCAGGTGATCGAGACCTTCGTCCGCCAGCCGCTGCTGGGTGAAGCCGGAGCTGGCACCGCTCAGGGTGGCGGTATCGCCGCGCGCGTCGATCCAGCCTGCGCGCAGCTTGGTCAGGCCCGCGTGCACGTCGAGCTCGGCCTGTGGATCGCCGTACGGGCCGGCGGTGTCATACACCGGGATCGCCTCGTTGGGTTCATACTGCGGGCTATCTTTGCTGCCGCCGATCAGGGTCGGGCTGAGCTGAATTTCGCGCATCGGCACCTGGATATCGCGGCGCGAACCCTGCAGGTAGATGCGGCGTGAGTTTGGGAAAGCCATGCCTTGCAGGGTGTCGATAAACTGCTGGGCGGCTTCGCGTTGCGCCTTACGGGCGCGCGGTGGATTAACGTTAGACATAGCAAGTTCCTACCAGTGTGTTGGGTTGGGAAAGTTGCTTGTCTGGAGCTCGGAGGGAGTAATGATGGTGGCCGATAAGGCAGGGCACCCGCAAGGGGAAGGCCGTGTCTGTGGCGATAGATTACTCTTGTTCCCTTCGCGGGTATTAACCCGATCAGGTTCCGCGGATCCCGAATTAACGGTCTCAGCCTGGCTGATTCGATGAACAAATCAGGCGCTAGGCACTCCGACAAGATGCCCCCCAGTATAGGAGGGATAAGAAAAAAAACCTATAAAATTTTAACGCGCCGGATCCAGCGCCTGGTCCGGCAGCGGTTGCTGCGTGGCTTCCGCTTCCAGCAGGATCAGCTTATCTTCCAGCGCAAAGCGCGCCGCCAGCGTTTCGCCGATATCCGACAAGGCCTGGTGGAATTCCAGACAAATCTCCTGATCGATATCCACTTCGGTATAGCGATCGTGGAACGCCATGATCTGTTCTGTATTGGCCCACAGCTTGGGGTAGATGTTCACCGCCAGTGACATTTTCGGACTGGCTGCGCCTTCCACTTGTTTGATAATTCTGTCATAGATATGAAAATGCCCTGCGGAGAGGTAATCCACCAGGTTATGGCAAAAGTTCTCCAGCGCTTTTTCATTCAGCGGCGTATGCTTTTCTTTATTCGGTTTGAGGCCTACCAGCGTGCAGTAGGCGACCAGCAACTGCTTGCGGGCCTGAAGCCATTGATCAACTAATTCATTACTACCGCCAACGCGCTGAGTCAGCCTTTCCAAACGGTTGAGCATGTTTGACTCCGTGTAAGTAACAAAAGTAACCGGTAAGTTATTAAAATGTAACAAAGCCGATTTGTAGAGTGCCAGTGAAGCTGAGGTTGTGCAACAACGATATGGAACTTGCATTAACGGGCAATGAAAACGGCTGGTGGATCGTCAGCCATGAAAGCAAACTTTGGTTACCGAACGGTGAATTGCCGTCGGGGAACGCCGCCGCCTTCGGCCTGCAGGGCCATATGGCGCGCACCATCGGTGAGTGGGAGGGCGCGCCGGTCTGGCTGGTGCGCCAGGCGATGCCGCGGGAGATGGGATCGGTGCGCCAACTGCTGGATCAGGATCGCGGTCTGTTCCAGCTTGCCGGGCGCGGCGTGCAGCTGGCGGATTTCTACCGCTCCCATCGCTATTGCGGCTACTGCGGCCATGAGATGCACCTCAGCCGCACCGAAAGCGCCTGCCTGTGCGGCCATTGCAAGGAGCGCTACTACCCGCAGATCGCGCCCTGCGTGATCGTCGCCATTCGGCGCGAGGATCAGATCCTGCTGGCGCAGCACGTGCGCCATCGCGGCGGTATCCACACGGTGCTGGCCGGTTTCGTTGAAGTGGGCGAAACGCTGGAGCAAGCGGTGGCGCGCGAAGTGATGGAAGAGAGCAATATTGAAATCAAGAACCTGCGCTACGTCACGTCACAACCCTGGCCGTTTCCGCACTCGCTGATGATGGCCTTTATGGCCGATTACCACCAGGGTGAGATTCGTCACGATCCCAAGGAGCTGCTCAATGCCGGCTGGTATCGTTACGACCAACTGCCGCTGTTGCCGCCGCCCGGCACCGTGGCGCGCCGGTTGATTGAGGACACCGTGGCGCTGTGCCGGGCAGAATAATGTACAATGGCCGGCAGATTATTAAGGGAGCCCCATAAATGACTGAGTTGAAGAACGATCGCTACCTGCGCGCGCTGTTGCGCCAGCCGGTGGATGTGACCCCCGTATGGATGATGCGCCAGGCCGGTCGTTATTTGCCGGAGTACAAGGCGACCCGCGCCCAGGCCGGTGATTTCATGTCGCTGTGCAAGAACGCGGAGCTGGCCTGCGAGGTTACGCTGCAGCCGCTGCGCCGCTACGCGCTGGACGCCGCCATCCTGTTCTCCGACATTCTCACCATTCCCGACGCCATGGGGCTCGGCCTGTACTTTGAAGCCGGCGAAGGCCCGCGTTTCAGCTCCCCCGTCACCTGCCGCGCCGACGTCGATAAACTGCCGGTGTTCGATCCGGAAGTGGAGCTGGGTTATGTGATGAACGCGGTGCGCACCATCCGCCGCGAGCTGAAGGGCGAAGTGCCGTTGATCGGCTTTTCCGGCAGCCCGTGGACGCTGGCTACCTATATGGTTGAGGGCGGCAGCAGCAAGGCCTTCACCAAGCTGAAGAAGATGATGTATGCCGAACCGGCCACGTTGCACCTGTTGCTGGACAAGCTGGCGGACAGCGTGATCCTGTATCTCAATGCCCAGATCAAGGCCGGCGCGCAGTCGGTGATGGTGTTCGACACCTGGGGCGGCGTGCTGACCGGGCGCGATTACCGTGAGTTCTCTTTGCACTACATGCACAAGATCGTCGATGGCTTGCTGCGTGAAAACGACGGCCGCCGTGTGCCGGTAACGCTGTTCACCAAAGGCGGCGGGCAGTGGCTGGAGGCGATGGCCGCCACCGGCTGCGATGCGCTGGGGCTGGACTGGACCACCGACATTGCCGATGCGCGCCGTCGCGTAGGCGACAAAGTGGCGCTGCAGGGCAATATGGATCCGTCGATGCTTTATGCTTCTCCGGCGCGCATCGCGGAAGAAGTGGAGACCATTCTGGCCGGTTTCGGCCACGGCAACGGTCATGTGTTCAACCTGGGCCACGGCATCCATCAGGATGTGCCGCCGGAGCACGCCGGGGCCTTCGTCGAGGCGGTACACGCGCAGTCGGCGAAATACCACCGTTAAGGATCCGATGTGACCGATATGGCGGCTCTGCGCGCCGAACAGCTGCGGCGCGCCGCTGAAGTCATTCGCTACGACGAGCTGCCGGCCGAACCGCCGGCGTTCATCGCCGGCGCCGATGTGGGCTTCGAGCAAGAGGGCGCGGTGACGCGCGCCGCCATCGCCATCCTGCGCTATCCGTCGCTGGAGCTGGTGGAGTATCAGGTGGCGCGCATCGCCACCGTCATGCCTTATATCCCGGGTTTCCTGTCGTTTCGCGAATACCCGGCGCTGTTGGCCGCCTGGGGGCAGCTGCGGCAAAAACCGGGGCTGATCTTCGTCGATGGGCACGGCGTTTCACATCCGCGGCGCCTCGGCGTCGCCAGCCATTTCGGCCTGCTGGTCGATGTGCCGACCATCGGCGTGGCCAAGAAGCGCCTGTGCGGCAAATTCGCGCCGCTGGACGCCGCCGTCGGCGCGCTGGCGCCGTTGGAAGATAAGGGAGAACAGCTGGGCTGGGTATGGCGTAGCAAGGCGCGTTGCAACCCGCTGTTCATCTCTACCGGTCACCGCGTGGGCGCCGACAGCGCGCTGGCGTGGGTGCAGCGCTGCATGGCGGGCTACCGTTTGCCGGAGCCGACCCGTTGGGCCGACGCCATCGCTTCGCGCCGTCCGGCGTTTCAGCGGTGGTTGCAGCAGCATCCGGAGGTGTCGCCATGAGCGATTTCGGGTACACTGCGCCGCAGATAACGCGTAAGAGAGTAAAGCATGCTACGTAACCCGATTCATTTACGTCTGGAACGGCTCGAGGGCTGGCAACATTTGACCTTTATGGCCAGTTTGTGCGAGCGTATGTACCCGAATTACCAGATGTTCTGCAAACAGACCGAGTTCGGCGATCCGGCAGTTTATCGCCGCATTCTGGATTTGGTGTGGGAAACGCTGGTGGTGAAGGACGCCAAGGTCAACTTCGACAGCCAGCTCGAGAAGTTGGAAGAGGCGATTCCGTCGGCGGAAGATTACGATCTTTACGGCGTTTACCCGGCAATTGATGCCTGTATCGCATTAGGGGAACTGATCCATTCGCGGCTCGGCGGGGAGACGCTGGAGCACGCCATCGCCATCAGTGAAACATCGATTCGCACCGTGGCGATGTTGGAAATGACCCAAGCCGGTAAGGAAATGACCGACGAAGAGTTGGAAAGTTTGCCTGCGGTAGAGGAAGAATGGGACATTCAATGGGAAATTTTCCGCCTGTTGGACGCCTGTGAAGAGCGCGATATAGACCTGATCAAGGGGCTGCGATCCGACCTGCGAGAGGCGGGCGTCAGCAACATCGGGATAAATTTAGCGCAATAAGGCAACAAAACGTGATTTAACGCCTGATTTGTCATGCCTTAAGGCTTCACATCCGCACCCTGTCTGGTCTACATTTGGGGGGCGTAAAAAAAGTGGCTATCGGTGCGTGTATGCAGGAGAGTGCTGTCAATCGGCATATCCGTCGCACTCGATGCTTTGCAAACGATAAACACACTGTAAGGATAACTTATGAACAAGACTCAACTGATTGATGTAATCGCGGACAAGGCTGACCTTTCCAAAGCACAAGCTAAACTGGCTCTGGAATCCACCCTGGCTGCAATTACTGAGTCTCTGAAAGAAGGTGATGCAGTACAATTGGTTGGCTTCGGTACTTTCAAAGTAAACCATCGTAGCGAGCGCACTGGCCGCAACCCACAGACTGGCAAAGAAATCAAAATCGCAGCAGCCAACGTGCCTGCGTTCGTTTCTGGCAAAGCACTGAAAGACGCCGTTAAATAAGACCGCGCCTCGGTGAAAAGATTAAACAGGGGGGCGATGGCGCCCCTTTTGTTTACTCGTCGGGCGCTCATGGCCGTTGGCATCGCCGTCGGCCTGAGCGCCTGCAGTTTCCATTCCGATATCCCCAGCTTTACCGCCAGCGGCTTCGTGGCCGATCAGGGCGTGATACGTCTGTGGCGTAAAGACGATGAGCAACATCGTCCGCAAGTGTTGGTCAGCGTTTACAGCCCTTACCGCGGCCCGGGTACCATTACCACGCTGTACACCTATCAGGGCGACGTGCTGCGCCAAATCAAACGTAACGACGCCGACGGCGATCGAGATTCCATTCAGCTGCGCTTTGCCGACGATGGCACGGTGAGCTTTATGCAGCGCCAGCTGGCGACACGCCGCGAACCGCTGACCCGCGATGAAATCGCCCTGTATCAATATCAGGCGCGACGGATCCTCGAAGTGAGCAATGCGCTGCGCGCCGGCAAGGTCAAATTGCTGCAGGGGCGTTGGATGCAGGGCGAGGTGCAAACCTGCGACGGGCAGCGCTTAAAACCCGGGTTGGATGCCTCCGCCATCGCCTGGATCGAAAAACGCGCCCGCAGCAGCAGCCGGCCGGTGAGCGTCGCCTGGCTGGAAGCGCCCGAAGGCAGCGAGCTGCTGCTGGTGGCGAACGACGATTTCTGCAGCTGGGAACCGAAAGAAGACCAGCTATAAAAAAGGCCCCGCACTGCGGAGCCTCTGGTCATTATTATGAAAGGTCAAATTATTTGCCGCGCGCAATCGCGCGATAACCGATATCTTTGCGGCAGAAGCTGCCTGGCCACTGAATGCCTTCCGCCAACTGATAGGCGCGTTGCTGCGCCTGCGCCACGGTTTCGCCCAGCGCCGTCACGCACAGCACGCGGCCGCCGCTGGTGACGACGTCATCGCCCTGCAAGCGTGTGCCGGCGTGGAAGACCTTACCGTCGGCGCTTTCCTGCTGCGGTAGCCCCTGGATCACCTCGCCGTTGCGATAGTCACCCGGATAACCGCCGGCTGCCAGCACCACGCCAAGGGCAGGGCGTTCGTCCCAATCAGAGCTCTTCTCGTTCAGACGGCCTTCGGCGCCCGCCAGACACAGCTCCACCAGATCGGAGCGCAGGCGCAGCATGATCGGCTGAGTTTCCGGATCGCCAAAACGGCAGTTGAATTCGATCACCTTCGGCTGGCCGTCGGCGGAGATCATCAGGCCGGCGTACAGGAAGCCGACGTAGGTATTGCCTTCCGCCGCCATGCCGCGCACCGTCGGCCAGATCACCTGATCCATGGCGCGCCGGTGGATTTCGTCGGTCACGACCGGCGCCGGAGAATAGGCACCCATGCCGCCGGTGTTCGGGCCGGTGTCACCGTCGCCGACGCGTTTGTGGTCCTGGCTGGTAGCCATCGGCACCACGTTCTCGCCGTCGACCATCACGATGAAGCTGGCTTCTTCGCCGTCGAGAAACTCTTCCACCACGATGCGATGACCGGCGTCGCCGAAGGCGTTGCCGGCCAACATGTCGCGCACCGCCTCTTCCGCTTCCTGCAGCGTCATCGCGACGATCACGCCTTTACCGGCCGCCAGGCCATCGGCCTTGATGACGATCGGCGCGCCTTTGCGGCGCACGTAGGCCAGCGCCGGCTCCACCTCGGTGAAGTTTTCATATTCGGCGGTCGGAATGCGGTGGCGCGCCAGGAAATCCTTGGTGAAGGCTTTGGAGCCTTCGAGCTGTGCGGCGGCCTGTGACGGGCCGAAAATTTTCAGACCGGCGGCCTGGAAGGCGTCGACCACGCCAATCACCAGCGGCGCTTCCGGCCCGACGATGGTCAGACCGATGTCATGGCTCTGGGCGAAAGCGACCAGGGCGGGGATGTCGGTGGCGGCGATCGCCACGTTTTCCAGATTGGCTTCCAGCGCGGTGCCGGCATTGCCCGGCGCAACATAGATTTTATCCGCCAGCGGAGACTGGGCGGCTTTCCAGGCCAGCGCGTGTTCGCGCCCGCCGTTGCCGATAATCAAAATGTTCATCAGAAGCTCCACGAATGGCGTGCGCCGGAGCGCACGCGGCAAAAGGAATTAATGGCGGAAGTGACGCATGTCGGTGAAGATCATCGCAATGCCGTGTTCGTTGGCGGCGGCGATCACTTCGTCGTCGCGGATCGAACCGCCCGGCTGGATCACGCAGGTGATGCCAACCGCCGCTGCGGCGTCGATGCCGTCGCGGAACGGGAAGAAGGCGTCGGAGGCCATGGCGGAGCCTTTCACTTCCAGCCCTTCGTCGCCCGCTTTGATGCCGGCGATCTTGGCGGAGTAAACGCGGCTCATCTGGCCGGCACCTATGCCGATGGTCATGTTGTCACGCGCATAAACGATGGCGTTGGATTTCACGAACTTGGCCACTTTCCAGCAGAACAGCGCGTCACGCAGTTCCTGTTCGGTCGGCTGGCGCTCTGATACCACGCGCAGATCGCCGGCGGTCACCATGCCCAGATCGCGATCCTGCACCAGCAGCCCGCCGTTGACGCGTTTGAAGTCCAGCCCCGCCACGCGTTGCTGCCACTGGCCGCAGGCCAGCACGCGCACGTTCTGTTTGGCGGCCAGCAGGGAGCGCGCTTCCTGGGTGACGTTTGGCGCGATGATCACTTCCACGAACTGGCGGCTGATGATCGCCTGCGCGGTGGCGGCGTCCAGCTCGCGGTTAAAGGCGATGATGCCGCCGAAGGCGGAGGTCGGATCGGTTTGGTAAGCGCGCTCGTAGGCGGCCAGAATGTCGTCGCCGATCGCCACGCCGCAAGGGTTGGCGTGCTTGACGATCACGCAGGCCGGTTCGTCGAACTCTTTCACGCATTCCAGCGCGGCGTCGGTATCGGCGATGTTGTTATAGGACAGCGCTTTGCCCTGCAGCTGTTCGGCGGTCGCGACAGAAGCTTCCTTTACTTCTTCCTCTATATAGAAGGCGGCCTGCTGGTGGCTGTTTTCACCGTAGCGCATATCCTGCTTCTTGATGTAGTTGAGGTTCAGGGTGCGCGGGAAGCGGCCGGACGGCTGCTCGGTCTCGCCGTGGTACGCCGGCACCAGCGCGCCGAAGTAGTTGGCGATCATGCTGTCGTAGGCGGCGGTGTGTTCAAAGGCCTTGATGGCGAGATCGAAGCGGGTGGCATAGCGCAGCGAACCGTCGTTGTTGTCCATTTCGGTAATGATGGCGGCGTAGTCGCTGCTCTTCACCACGATGGCGACGTCTTTATGGTTCTTGGCGGCGGAGCGCACCATGGTAGGGCCGCCGATATCGATATTTTCGACCGCGTCTTCCAGCGAGCAATCCGGGCGCGCCACGGTTTGGGCGAATGGGTACAGATTGACGACCACCATGTCGATAGGCTGGATGTCATGCTGATTCATGACGGTATCGTCCCGGCCGCGGCGGCCGAGGATACCGCCGTGAACTTTCGGGTGCAGGGTCTTAACTCGTCCGTCCATCATTTCCGGGAAGCCGGTGTAGTCGGAAACTTCGGTAACGGGCAGACCGGCGTCTGCCAGCAGACGGGCGGTGCCGCCGGTGGACAGCAGTTCAACGCCGCGCTGGGAAAGCGCTTCGGCGAATTCAACGATACCGGTTTTGTCAGACACGCTGAGCAGGGCCCGGCGGATTGGACGAGGTTGTTGCATGGTTTTATCCCTTGGCTTTGAGTCGCAATTAAAGAGCGTTACGTGAATGTCCACCTCGTTCTCTCTATAAGGAAGGTTTTTTGCCTTATAAAGGGAGGGTCAGGCACATATTCAGGTAACGCCCCCATTAAAAGGGGGATCGTTTCGTCGCGGGGAATTGTAGCGAAAACGTTTGCGTGGCGCTCGTAAATTTTCCGTACAAATCGCATCTGTGGATAACACTGTGCGCAAGTGGGTATAAGGCGGGGTTTTGCTGTGGAATGCAGCGAACGATCGTTTTTGCTGAAAATACCTGTTGCGGCCTGCGAGGAACTCCCTATAATGCGCCTCCATCGACACGGAACATGTGAACAACTTCACAGAGTATCCGGGGGTTCGCAGAGAAAAAAATCCTGAAAATTAGGGTTGACTCTGAAAGAGGAAAGCGTAATATACGCCACCTCGAGTTAGCAAGCGAAAGCGCCTAACTCACTGCTCTTTAACAATTTATCAGACAATCTGTGTGGGCACTCCACAAGACGATATCCAGCATCTTCGGATGCAAAAAAATATCAAGTCTTGAAGAGTGACTAACTGAAGTAAAATTCATGCAGTAAATCTTTGAGCATCGCTTCTCGAGTGGAAGCAAATCAAGCTTTTAATTGAAGAGTTTGATCATGGCTCAGATTGAACGCTGGCGGCAGGCTTAACACATGCAAGTCGAGCGGTAGCACAGGGGAGCTTGCTCCCTGGGTGACGAGCGGCGGACGGGTGAGTAATGTCTGGGAAACTGCCTGATGGAGGGGGATAACTACTGGAAACGGTAGCTAATACCGCATAACGTCGCAAGACCAAAGAGGGGGACCTTCGGGCCTCTTGCCATCAGATGTGCCCAGATGGGATTAGCTAGTAGGTGGGGTAATGGCTCACCTAGGCGACGATCCCTAGCTGGTCTGAGAGGATGACCAGCCACACTGGAACTGAGACACGGTCCAGACTCCTACGGGAGGCAGCAGTGGGGAATATTGCACAATGGGCGCAAGCCTGATGCAGCCATGCCGCGTGTGTGAAGAAGGCCTTCGGGTTGTAAAGCACTTTCAGCGAGGAGGAAGGTGGTGAGCTTAATACGTTCATCAATTGACGTTACTCGCAGAAGAAGCACCGGCTAACTCCGTGCCAGCAGCCGCGGTAATACGGAGGGTGCAAGCGTTAATCGGAATTACTGGGCGTAAAGCGCACGCAGGCGGTTTGTTAAGTCAGATGTGAAATCCCCGGGCTCAACCTGGGAACTGCATTTGAAACTGGCAAGCTAGAGTCTCGTAGAGGGGGGTAGAATTCCAGGTGTAGCGGTGAAATGCGTAGAGATCTGGAGGAATACCGGTGGCGAAGGCGGCCCCCTGGACGAAGACTGACGCTCAGGTGCGAAAGCGTGGGGAGCAAACAGGATTAGATACCCTGGTAGTCCACGCTGTAAACGATGTCGATTTGGAGGTTGTGCCCTTGAGGCGTGGCTTCCGGAGCTAACGCGTTAAATCGACCGCCTGGGGAGTACGGCCGCAAGGTTAAAACTCAAATGAATTGACGGGGGCCCGCACAAGCGGTGGAGCATGTGGTTTAATTCGATGCAACGCGAAGAACCTTACCTACTCTTGACATCCAGAGAACTTTCCAGAGATGGATTGGTGCCTTCGGGAACTCTGAGACAGGTGCTGCATGGCTGTCGTCAGCTCGTGTTGTGAAATGTTGGGTTAAGTCCCGCAACGAGCGCAACCCTTATCCTTTGTTGCCAGCGGTTCGGCCGGGAACTCAAAGGAGACTGCCAGTGATAAACTGGAGGAAGGTGGGGATGACGTCAAGTCATCATGGCCCTTACGAGTAGGGCTACACACGTGCTACAATGGCGTATACAAAGAGAAGCGACCTCGCGAGAGCAAGCGGACCTCATAAAGTACGTCGTAGTCCGGATTGGAGTCTGCAACTCGACTCCATGAAGTCGGAATCGCTAGTAATCGTAGATCAGAATGCTACGGTGAATACGTTCCCGGGCCTTGTACACACCGCCCGTCACACCATGGGAGTGGGTTGCAAAAGAAGTAGGTAGCTTAACCTTCGGGAGGGCGCTTACCACTTTGTGATTCATGACTGGGGTGAAGTCGTAACAAGGTAACCGTAGGGGAACCTGCGGTTGGATCACCTCCTTACCTAAAGATATTAGTTCGCGTGGCGTGCTCACACAGATTGTCTGATAGAAAGTAACGAGCAGAAATACCTTTATAGGCTTGTAGCTCAGGTGGTTAGAGCGCACCCCTGATAAGGGTGAGGTCGGTGGTTCAAGTCCACTCAGGCCTACCACTTCTCATGAAGTGGAAAAGGTACTGCGCGTGACTGTATGGGGCTATAGCTCAGCTGGGAGAGCGCCTGCCTTGCACGCAGGAGGTCAGCGGTTCGATCCCGCTTAGCTCCACCATATAGTCCGGTATTTCAATACTTCAGAGTATATTGGCGACAGTATGCTGCGAAGTATTTTGCTCTTTAACAATCTGGAACAAGCTGAAAATTGAAACATGACGGCTGAAATTTATCCCTCCGTAGAAGTWYYGGGATAAAGAGTAACCTGTCATAGAGTCTCTCAAATGTTTGCAGCRCGAACGATGGAAACATCTTCGGGTTGTGAGGTTAAGTGACTAAGCGTACACGGTGGATGCCTAGGCAGTCAGAGGCGATGAAGGGCGTGCTAATCTGCGAAAAGCGTCGGTAAGGTGATATGAACCGTTATAACCGGCGATACCCGAATGGGGAAACCCAGTGTGTTTCGACACACTATCATGTCATGAATACATAGTGGCATGAGGCGAACCGGGGGAACTGAAACATCTAAGTACCCCGAGGAAAAGAAATCAACCGAGATTCCCCCKAGTAGCGGCGAGCGAACGGGGAGAGCCCAGAACCTGAATCGGCTTGTGTGTTAGTGGAAGCGTCTGGAAAGTCGCGCAGCAAAGGGTGATAGCCCCGTACACTAAAATGCACAGGTCGTGAGTTCGATGAGTAGGGCGGGACACGTGACATCCTGTCTGAATATGGGGGGACCATCCTCCAAGGCTAAATACTCCTGACTGACCGATAGTGAACCAGTACCGTGAGGGAAAGGCGAAAAGAACCCCGGCGAGGGGAGTGAAATAGAACCTGAAACCGTGTACGTACAAGCAGTGGGAGCACCTTCGTGGTGTGACTGCGTACCTTTTGTATAATGGGTCAGCGACTTATATTTTGTAGCAAGGTTAACCGTATAGGGGAGCCGTAGGGAAACCGAGTCTTAACTGGGCGATTAGTTGCAAGGTATAGACCCGAAACCCGGTGATCTAGCCATGGGCAGGTTGAAGGTTGGGTAACACTAACTGGAGGACCGAACCGACTAATGTTGAAAAATTAGCGGATGACTTGTGGCTGGGGGTGAAAGGCCAATCAAACCGGGAGATAGCTGGTTCTCCCCGAAAGCTATTTAGGTAGCGCCTCGTGAACTCATCTTCGGGGGTAGAGCACTGTTTCGGCTAGGGGGCCATCCCGGCTTACCAAACCGATGCAAACTCCGAATACCGAAGAATGTTATCACGGGAGACACACGGCGGGTGCTAACGTCCGTCGTGAAGAGGGAAACAACCCAGACCGCCAGCTAAGGTCCCAAAGTCATGGTTAAGTGGGAAACGATGTGGGAAGGCATAGACAGCCAGGATGTTGGCTTAGAAGCAGCCATCATTTAAAGAAAGCGTAATAGCTCACTGGTCGAGTCGGCCTGCGCGGAAGATGTAACGGGGCTAAACCATGCACCGAAGCTGCGGCAGCGACGCTTAGCGTTGTTGGGTAGGGGAGCGTTCTGTAAGCCGTTGAAGGTGGCCTGTGAGGGTTGCTGGAGGTATCAGAAGTGCGAATGCTGACATAAGTAACGATAAAGCGGGTGAAAAGCCCGCTCGCCGGAAGACCAAGGGTTCCTGTCCAACGTTAATCGGGGCAGGGTGAGTCGACCCCTAAGGCGAGGCTGAAAAGCGTAGTCGATGGGAAACAGGTTAATATTCCTGTACTTGGTGTTACTGCGAAGGGGGGACGGAGAAGGCTAGGCTGGCCGGGCGACGGTTGTCCCGGTTTAAGCGTGTAGGGGGTGTGACCTGGTAAATCCGGTTGCATACTAACCCTGAGGCGTGATGACGATGCACTACGGTGCAGAAGTAGTTGATGCCCTGCTTCCAGGAAAATCCTCTAAGCTCCAGGTAACATTAAATCGTACCCCAAACCGACACAGGTGGTCAGGTAGAGAATACCAAGGCGCTTGAGAGAACTCGGGTGAAGGAACTAGGCAAAATGGTGCCGTAACTTCGGGAGAAGGCACGCTGGCATGTAGGTGAAGTCCCTTGCGGATGGAGCTGAAGCCAGTCGAAGATACCAGCTGGCTGCAACTGTTTAATAAAAACACAGCACTGTGCAAACACGAAAGTGGACGTATACGGTGTGACGCCTGCCCGGTGCTGGAAGGTTAATTGATGGGGTCAGCCGCAAGGCGAAGCTCTTGATCGAAGCCCCAGTAAACGGCGGCCGTAACTATAACGGTCCTAAGGTAGCGAAATTCCTTGTCGGGTAAGTTCCGACCTGCACGAATGGCGTAATGATGGCCAGGCTGTCTCCACCCGAGACTCAGTGAAATTGAACTCGCTGTGAAGATGCAGTGTACCCGCGGCAAGACGGAAAGACCCCGTGAACCTTTACTATAGCTTGACACTGAACATTGAGCCTTGATGTGTAGGATAGGTGGGAGGCTTTGAAGCGTGGACGCCAGTCTGCGTGGAGCCATCCTTGAAATACCACCCTTTAATGTTTGATGTTCTAACTCGGCCCCGTGATCCGGGGTGAGGACAGTGTCTGGTGGGTAGTTTGACTGGGGCGGTCTCCTCCCAAAGAGTAACGGAGGAGCACGAAGGTTAGCTAATCACGGTCGGACATCGTGAGGTTAGTGCAAAGGCATAAGCTAGCTTGACTGCGAGAGTGACGGCTCGAGCAGGTACGAAAGTAGGTCTTAGTGATCCGGTGGTTCTGAATGGAAGGGCCATCGCTCAACGGATAAAAGGTACTCCGGGGATAACAGGCTGATACCGCCCAAGAGTTCATATCGACGGCGGTGTTTGGCACCTCGATGTCGGCTCATCACATCCTGGGGCTGAAGTAGGTCCCAAGGGTATGGCTGTTCGCCATTTAAAGTGGTACGCGAGCTGGGTTTAGAACGTCGTGAGACAGTTCGGTCCCTATCTGCCGTGGGCGTTGGAAGATTGAGAGGGGTTGCTCCTAGTACGAGAGGACCGGAGTGAACGCACCACTGGTGTTCGGGTTGTCATGCCAATGGCATTGCCCGGTAGCTAAGTGCGGAAAAGATAAGCGCTGAAAGCATCTAAGCGCGAAACTTGCCTCAAGATGAGTCTTCCCTGGRCCTTTAAGGYCCCTGAAGGAACGTTTAAGACTAAGACGTTGATAGGCTGGGTGTGTAAGTKMAGCGATGCATTGAGCTAWCCAGKACTMATGATYSGTGAGAGCKYAMCCTTRSWACASCGRWGRKGTYYYYAGWKMGAYTTTCWGSGWAGTTCMGMGAYYRSTTCTGATKKCGACAMGWGRGTKWAGMRGTTCGGMAKRAAAMAGAATTTGCYTGGCGGCAATAGCGCGGTGGTCCCACCTGACCCCATGCCGAACTCAGAAGTGAAACGCCGTAGCGCCGATGGTAGTGTGGGGTCTCCCCATGCGAGAGTAGGACACTGCCAAGCATCAAATAAAACWWCAAGCCTCATGCGAAWGYATGGGGCTWTWYGWWKTGTMTGYTATTTGGTGTTCTGCTCGAGCATGGGCATGCGAAAGGCCCGTCGGGAACGGGCCTTAACGCCGCTTGCGGCGGCCCCGCAGGGGAGAGTCTCAGGATGAGACGAATACTGTAGGACACTGCCAAGCATCAAATAAGCCAAGAGGCCATCCGAAAGGATGGCCTTTTTGCTTTTCATCCGCTTTACTCCCTCTGCTTATATCCCGGCGCAGGCTGCGCAATGAAACATTTTCACCTTTCCGCTGAATGCTCGACAGCGACGAAAAAAAACGCTATCTTCGGGCATCTAGAAGTCTAAACGTATAAATGGATGTGTGAGGGTTAAGCAATGCCGATTCGTGTTCCTGATGAGTTACCTGCGGTCAATTTCTTGCGCGGTGAGAATGTCTTCGTGATGACATCCTCGCGGGCAAAAACACAGGAAATCAGGCCGCTGAAAGTGCTGATCCTCAACCTGATGCCAAAGAAGATCGAAACGGAAAACCAGTTTTTGCGCCTGCTTTCCAACTCGCCGCTGCAGATTGATATCCAGCTGCTGCGTATCGACAGCCGCGAATCGAAGAACACGCCGGCCGAGCATCTGAATAACTTCTATTGTGACTTCGAGGATATCCAGAATGAGAACTTCGATGGTTTGATCGTCACCGGCGCGCCGCTGGGGCTGGTTGATTTCTGCGATGTTGCCTATTGGCCGCAGATCGAACGGGTGATTGACTGGGCCAAAAACCACGTCACCTCCACGCTGTTCGTATGCTGGGCGGTACAAGCGGCGTTGAACATCCTGTACGGCATTCCCAAGATGACGCGCGAAGTGAAGCTCTCCGGCGTTTATCCGCACCAAACGCTGCAGCAGCATGCGTTGCTGACGCGCGGCTTCGACGAAAGCTTCCTGGCGCCGCACTCACGCTATGCCGATTTCCCGACCGAGGTGATTCGCCAATATACCGACCTGGATATTCTGGCCGAATCCGAGCAGGCCGGCGCCTACCTGTTCGCCAGCAGGGATAAGCGCCTGGCGTTTGTCACCGGCCATCCTGAGTATGATGCCCTGACCCTGGCCGGGGAGTATTGTCGCGACAACGAAGCTGGCCTCGATCCTGCCGTACCGCTCAACTACTTCCCCGATGACAACCCCGCACTGACACCGAAAGCCACCTGGCGCAGCCATGGCCACCTGCTGTTTTCCAATTGGCTCAACTATTACGTCTACCAGATCACGCCTTACGATCTGCGCCATATGAATCCGACTCTCGACTGATCTTTTCTGCCTGCCGGCGGCTGAATCGAGGCCGCCGCGCTGTTGATCCTCCGCACGATCCCCTTTTTACCGGTCACTTTCCCCAAAAAACCATTGGCCAACAACGCGTTAGCCTATCTTTGCGATTCTATTGGAACCAGTTTCCTTCCCTGTTGGTTATGTTATTTGTTCTAACTAATTGATAATAAAGTGTTAATAAAATATTTAACAATAAAATGGAAATGGTTTTTGATTTTTGTTTTTTGTTGAGTATTCTTAGAGCTATCGGGATGAGATCTGACCAGTTTAGGATCGTTTCATCCGCCCTGATCCACAGTGATTTCTGATGAAAATGCGCCGGTCGCTCGGGCGCAATGATGGGAAGGAGCAAGGTCATGACGCAACAGATAGCAGGCACGGAGTTAAGGTTTACCCAGGGTTTCGCCGCAGCGGAGCGCCAGGTATTAACGGATGAAGCGGTTGAATTCCTGGCGGAACTGGTGGCGAAATTCACGCCGCGGCGCAATGAGCTGCTGGCGGCGCGTGCCCGCTGGCAGCAAAATATCGATCGCGGCGAGCTACCTGGATTTATTTCGGAAACTAATTCCATTCGTGAAGACGACTGGCAGATCCGCGGCATCCCGCAAGACCTGCGCGATCGCCGGGTCGAGATCACCGGGCCGGTAGAACGCAAGATGGTGATCAATGCGTTGAACGCCAACGTAAAAGTATTTATGGCGGACTTCGAAGACTCCCTGGCGCCAAGCTGGGACAAAGTCATCGACGGTCAAATCAACCTGCACGATGCGGTTAACGGCACCATCTCCTACACCAATGAAGCCGGCAAGATCTACCAGCTGAAACCGAATCCGGCGGTGTTGATCGCTCGCGTGCGCGGCTTGCACCTGCCGGAGAAACACGTCTTGTGGCGTGATGAAGCCATCCCCGGCGGCCTGTTCGATTTCGCGCTGTACTTCTACCACAACTATCGTCAGCTGTTGGCCAAGGGCAGCGGCCCGTATTTCTACCTGCCGAAAACCCAGTCCTGGGAGGAAGCGGCCTGGTGGAGCGATGTCTTCAGCTTTACCGAGGATCGTTTCGATCTGCCACGTGGCACCATCAAGGCGACCGTGCTGATCGAAACCCTGCCGGCGGTGTTCCAGATGGACGAGATCCTCTATCACCTGCGCGATCACATCGTCGGCCTGAACTGCGGCCGCTGGGATTACATCTTCAGCTACATCAAAACGCTGAAGAACCACGGCGATCGTGTGCTGCCTGATCGTCAGTCGGTGACCATGGAGAAACCTTTCCTCAGCGCCTATTCACGTCTGTTGATCAAAACCTGTCATAAGCGCGGCGCCTTCGCCATGGGCGGCATGGCGGCGTTTATCCCGAGCAAAGACGCTGAGAAAAACGCCTGGGTGCTGAACAAGGTGCGGGCGGATAAAGAGCTGGAGGCCAACAATGGCCACGATGGCACCTGGGTGGCGCACCCGGGGCTGGCGGACACGGTGATGGAGGTGTTCGGCAAGGCATTGGGCGATCGCCAGAATCAGCTGGACGTGATGCGTGAGCAGGATTCGCCAATCAGCGCCGCGCAGCTGTTGGAACCATGCGACGGCGAACGCACCGAAGCGGGGATGCGCGCCAATATCCGCGTGGCGGTGCAGTACATCGAAGCCTGGATCTCCGGCAATGGCTGCGTGCCTATCTATGGGTTGATGGAAGATGCCGCGACGGCGGAGATCTCCCGTACCTCTATCTGGCAGTGGATCCACCACGAGAAGAGCCTGAACGACGGGCGCCCGGTCACCAAGGCACTGTTCCGCCAGATGTTGCAAGAAGAGATGTTGGTGGTGCGTGAAGAAGTAGGGGAAGCGCGCTTTAACGCCGGCCGGTTCGAAGAGGCGGCGCGCCTGATGGAGCGCATCACCACGCAAGATGAATTAATCGATTTCCTGACGTTGCCCGGCTATGAGCTGCTGGCCTGAACTTTCCCAATCAACCCTACATGACTGAAAGGATAAAAATTATGTCTACCTCTCGCTCTCAACAGATCCAGCAGCTGGAACAGGAATGGAAATCGGCCCGTTGGGAAGGCATCACCCGCCCTTACAGCGCCGAAGACGTGATCAACCTGCGCGGTTCGGTCAACCCGGAATGTACCCTGGCGCAAAACGGCGCCGCCAAACTGTGGGCGTTGCTGAACGGCAAGGCGCGCAAAGGCTACGTGAACTGCCTGGGCGCGCTGACCGGTGGCCAGGCGCTGCAGCAGGCTAAAGCCGGCGTCGAGGCTATCTACCTGTCCGGCTGGCAGGTGGCGGCCGACGCCAACAGCGCGGCGGCCATGTACCCTGACCAGTCGTTGTATCCGGTGGACTCGGTGCCGAAGGTGGTCGAGCGCATCAACAACACCTTCCGCCGCGCCGATCAGATCCAGTGGGCGAACCAGATTGAGCCGGGCAGCAAAGGCTACACCGATTACTTCCTGCCGATTGTCGCCGATGCGGAAGCCGGCTTCGGCGGCGTGCTGAACGCCTTCGAGCTGATGAAAGCGATGATTACCGCCGGGGCCGCCGGGGTGCACTTCGAAGATCAGCTGGCGGCGGTGAAGAAATGCGGCCATATGGGCGGCAAAGTGCTGGTGCCGACGCAAGAAGCGATCCAGAAACTGGTCGCCGCGCGCCTGGCGGCCGACGTGCTCGGCGTGCCGACGCTGGTGATCGCCCGTACCGACGCCGATGCGGCCGACCTGCTGACCTCTGACTGCGATCCGTATGACAGCGCCTTCGTCACCGGCGAGCGTACGGCGGAAGGCTTCTTCCGCACCCATGCCGGCGTCGAGCAGGCGATCAGCCGCGGCCTGGCCTATGCCCCTTACGCCGATATGGTGTGGTGCGAAACCTCAACGCCGGATCTGGATGCCGCTCAGCGCTTCGCCGACGCCATTCACGCCAAATACCCGGGCAAGCTGCTGGCCTACAACTGCTCGCCGTCGTTCAACTGGAAGAAGAACCTCGACGATCAGACCATCGCTCGCTTCCAGCAGGCGCTGTCGGACATGGGCTACAAGTATCAGTTCATCACGCTGGCGGGCATCCACAGCATGTGGTTCAACATGTTCGACCTGGCGCACGCCTATGCGCAGGGCGAGGGCATGAAACACTACGTCGAGAAGGTGCAGCAGGCGGAGTTCGCCGCGGTGGATCGCGGTTACACCTTTGCGTCGCACCAGCAGGAGGTGGGCACCGGCTACTTCGACAAGGTCACCACCATCATTCAGGGCGGCGCCTCTTCGGTCACCGCGCTGACCGGTTCGACGGAAGAACAGCAGTTCTGATGCGGCAAGCTTGAAGACGTTTCACCCGGAGCCTGCATGCGCAGGCTTCTTTTTCTGGCGGGGGTAAGGATGGCGGCAAAACTGGAGTTGTTGATCGCACAGACGATCCTGCAGGGCTTCGATGCGCAGTACGGCCGCTTTTTGGAGGTGACCGCCGGCGCGCAGCAGCGCTTCGAGCAGGCGGACTGGCCGGCGGTGCAGCAGGCGATGAAAAAGCGCATCCATCTGTATGACCATCACGTCGGCCTGGTGGTGGAGCAGCTCAAATGCATCACCGGGCAGAAATATTTCGACGCCGACTTCCCCAGCCGGGTCAAAGCGGTTTATATCGATCTGCTGCCGGACTACCCGCGTTTCGAGATAGCCGAAAGCTTTTTTAACTCGGTCTACTGCCGGCTGTTCAAGCATCGCGATCTGACGCCGGACAAGCTGTTCGTGTTCAGTTCGCAGCCGGAACGGCGCTTTCGCGACATTCCGCGTCCGCTGGCGCGCGATTTCACCTCCAATGGCGATCTGCCGGCGATGCTGCGCAGCGTGCTGAGCGATCTGCCGCTGCGGTTGCCGTGGGAAGATTTGACGCGCGATATTCGCTACATCACTCAGGCGCTGCAGCGCGCCTTCAGTCCGCAGCAACTGGCGGGGGCCACCTTTCAGATCGCCAACGAACTGTTCTATCGCAACAAGGCCGCCTGGCTGGTCGGCAAGCTGCGCCTGGCTGACGGCGTTTATCCGTTCTTGCTGCCGATCCACCACAGCGAGTCGGGCGCGCTGTTTATCGATGCCTGCCTGACCGGTAAGGCCGAGGCCAGCATCGTCTTCGGCTTCGCCCGTTCTTATTTCATGGTCTACGCGCCGCTGCCGGCGGCGATGGTCGAGTGGCTGCGCGAGATCCTGCCGGGCAAGACCACCGCCGAGCTGTACATGGCGATCGGCTGCCAGAAGCACGGCAAAACCGAATGCTACCGCGAATACCTGACCTTTATGGCGCAGTCGCAGGAGCAGTTCATCATCGCGCCGGGGGTGAAGGGCATGGTGATGCTGGTGTTTACCCTGCCGTCCTTCGATCGGGTGTTTAAAGTGATCAAGGACGAATTCGCCCCGCAAAAAGAGGTGACGCAGGCGCAGGTGATGGCCTGCTATCAGCTGGTGAAAGAGCACGATCGCGTCGGGCGTATGGCGGATACCCAAGAGTACGAAAATTTCGTCGTCGACAAGGCGCGCCTCAGCCCGGAACTGTTGGCGGAGCTGCGGCGCGAAGTGCCGGGCAAACTGGAAGATCTCGGCGATCGCATTGTGATTAAGCACCTGTATATGGAACGGCGCATGACGCCGCTGAATCTGTATCTGGAGCAGGCCAACGACCAGCAGATGCGCGATGCGATTGAAGAGTACGGCAACGCGATCAAGCAGTTAGCCGCCGCCAATATCTTCCCCGGCGACATGCTGTTCAAGAACTTCGGCGTGACGCGCCACGGGCGGGTGGTGTTCTATGACTACGACGAGATTTGCTACATGACTGAGGTCAACTTCCGCGATATCCCGCCGCCGCGTTATCCGGAAGATGAGTTGGCCAGCGAGCCGTGGTACAGCATCGCGCCCAACGACGTGTTCCCGGAAGAGTTCCGCCACTTTCTGTGCGGCGATCGGCGCATTCGGCAGGTGTTTGAAGAGCTGCACAGCGATCTGTTTACCGCGGAGTATTGGCGCGGGTTGCAGCAGCGCATCCGCGAAGGGCATGTGGAAGACGTATTTGCTTATCGCAAGAAGCAGCGGTTCAGCCAGCGCAGCGGGGCGGCGCTGCCGGCCGCCACCGCTGCGATGTAAATCAGGCCTCGGCGCCCGCGACGGCGGCGCGCGCCAGTTCAGTGATGCGCGCGTAGTCGCCGCTTTCGAGCGCGTCCGCCGGCACCAGCCAGGAGCCGCCGATGCACAGCACGCTTTTCAGCGCCAGATAGCTGCGGTAGTTGTCCGGTGAGATGCCGCCGGTCGGGCAGAAGCGCACCTGCGGGAACGGGCCGCCGATCGCCTGCAGCGCTTTTACGCCGCCGTTGGCTTCCGCCGGGAAGAATTTAAACTCGCGCAGGCCGTAATCCATGCCCTGCATCAGTTCGGAAACGGTGCTGATGCCCGGGATCAAGGGAATGGAACCGGCGGTGGCGGCTTTGAGCAGCTCGTCGGTCAGGCCTGGGCTGATGGCGAACTGCGCACCGGCTTCGGTCACTTCCCGCAGCTGCTGCGGATTGATCACCGTACCGGCGCCGATGATCGCTTCCGGCACCTCTTGGGCGATGGCGCGAATGGCGTCCATGGCGCAGGCGGTGCGCAGCGTCACCTCCAGCACCCGCACGCCGCCGGCGACCAGCGCTTTCGCCAACGGCACCGCATGTTCCAGCTTGTTGATCACGATGACCGGCACCACCGGCCCCGCCGTCAGGATCTGCTCGGCGCTTGTTGTCCACTTGTTCATGCTGACGTTCTCCTCTGTGGCCGCCGCCAGGCGGCGATGCGGCCAGGCTATCGATTAAAATTTGATGCAGCAGGCGCCCTGCTCGGCGCCGGACAGCTGGCTGCGCAGCGCGCCGAACAGCTCGCGGCCGCAGCCGATGTGTTCCGCGCTCAGATCGGGTTGGCATGGCGTGCGCCGGGCCAGTTCGTCGGCGTCGACCAGCACCTGCAGCTCGCCGCTGCGGCCGTTGACGCGGATCGGATCGCCGTCGCGCACTTTCGCCAGCAGGCCGCCGGTATAGGCTTCCGGGGTGATGTGGATGGCGGAAGGCACCTTGCCGGAGGCGCCGGACAGGCGGCCGTCGGTCACCAGCGCCACTTTGAAGCCGCGATCCATCAGCACGCCCAGCGGCGGCATCAGCTTGTGCAGCTCCGGCATGCCGTTGGCCTGCGGCCCCTGGAAGCGCACCACCACCACGCAATCGCGATCCAGCTTGCCGGCTTCGAACGCCGGCACGATATCGTGCTGGCTGTCGAACACCACCGCCGGCGCTTCGATGATCTGGTTATCAGCGGGCACCGCCGAGGTTTTCATCACCGCGCGGCCCAGATTGCCGGCCATCACTTTGGTGCCGCCGTGATGTTCGAACGGCTGGGCCACGCTGGCGATCACGCTGGCGTCGAGCGAGCCGGCCACGCCTTCGCGCCACACCAGTTGGCCGTTATCCAGCCACGGTTCCTGGGTGTAGCGGCGCAGGCCGAAACCGGCCACGGTATGCACGTCTTCGTGCAGCAGGCCGTGTTGCAGCAGCTCGCGCACCACCAGCGGCACGCCGCCGGCGGCCTGGAACTGGTTGATGTCGGCCGGGCCGTTCGGATAGATACGGCACAGCAGCGGCACCGCCTCCGACAGCTCCGAGAAATCGTCCCAGGTAATGATGATGCCCGCCGCCCGCGCCATCGCCACCAGATGCATGGTCAGGTTGGTTGAGCCGCCGGTCGCCAGCAGCGAGACGATGCCGTTCACCACCACTTTCTCGTCCACCAGGCGGCCGATCGGCAGGTAGTTGCCGGCGGTATCGGTCAGTCGGGTCACCTGGCGCGCGGCGGCGTCGTTCAGCGCGTCGCGCAGCGGCGTGTCAGGATGGACGAAGGAGGCGCCCGGCAGATGCAGACCCATCACTTCCATCACCATCTGGTTGGTGTTGGCGGTGCCGTAGAAGGTGCAGGTGCCGATGCCGTGATAAGAGGCCGCCTCGGCCTCCAGCAGCGCCAAACGGTCGGCCTTGCCCTCGGCGTACAGCTGGCGCACGCGCACTTTTTCCTTGTTCGGCAGGCCGCTGCTCATCGGGCCGGCCGGCACGAACAGCGCGGGCAGGTGGCCGAAGGAGAGGGCGGCCATCACCAGCCCCGGCACGATCTTGTCGCAGATGCCGAGGAACAGCGCGCCGTCGAACATATTGTGCGACAGGCCGACGGCGGCCGACATGGCGATCACGTCACGGCTCATCAGCGACAGCTCCATGCCGTCCTGCCCCTGCGTCACGCCGTCGCACATCGCCGGCACGCCGCCGGCCACCTGGCCCACGGCGCCCACCGCCTTCAGCGCCTGTTTCAGCCGCTGTGGGTAATGTTCGTACGGCTGGTGGGCCGACAGCATGTCGTTGTAGGCGGTGATGATGGCGATATCGCTGCGCACCATGTTTTTCAGCGACGCCTTGTCATCGGGCTGACAGGCGGCGAAACCGTGGGCCAGGTTGCCGCAGGCGAGCTGCGCGCGGTGGACGGTTTGGGAGCGGGCCGCCTCGATACGCGCCAGATAGGCGGCGCGGCTGGCCTGGGAACGGTCGATGATGCGCTGTGTGACACGGGACAAGGTTGGATTAATCATGCCTTCCTCACATTGCTGTTGTTATAGTCGCCGCCTGTGGCGGTGCCCCCGGGGGTGATTTGCAGCCCTGGTGTGCAAGGCCGGGGGCGATTTAGGATTTAAAACATCGTGAATGCAATCATGCCGATGGCGCCGCCGACGCTGCCCAGAATGGTTTCCATCACCGTCCAGGTTTTCAGCGTTTGCAGTTCGTTGGCGCCGGTGAATTTGCCGAACAGCCAGAAGCCGGCGTCGTTGACGTGGCTCAGCACGATGGAGCCGCCGGCGATGCAGATGGCCAGCGCGGCCAGTTGCCCGCCGCTGAGCCCGAGCTGGCTGGTGACCGGCAGCACCAGGCCGACGGTGGTCAGGCAGGCGACGGTGGCCGAGCCCTGGATCACCCGCACCATGGCGGAGAGCGCAAAGGCGGCCACGGCGATCGGCAGGCCGGCGCCGATCATGGCGTCACCCAGCGCCGGCCCGACGCCGGAATCCACCAGGATCTGCTTGAACACCCCGCCGGCGCCGGTCATCAGCAGGATGATCCCGGCCGGCTGCACCGCGGCGGAGCAGATGGCCAGCGTCTGTTCGTTGCTCATGCCGCGCGGCTTCGCCAGACCGTAAATCACGATCAGGCAGGCCAGCAGGATGGCGGTGAACGGGTGGCCGATAAACTCCAGCCACTGCTGCAGCTGCGAGCCGGGGGTGACCAGCCGCGCGCCGATGGTTTTCATGCCGACCAGCACCAGCGGGCACAGCACCAGCGCCAGGCTGAAGCCGAACGACGGCAGATTGCCCTTGGTCAGCGTCGGCTCATTCTCTTCCGGCGGCATCGGCCAGTTGACGAAACGGCTGATAAAGCTGCCGTACAGCGGGCCGGCGATCAGCATGCCGATCACCGCCGCTACCAGGCCGATGGCGATCATCCAGCCGAAATCGGCCTTCATCTGCGACGCCAGCAGCATCGGCACCGGCCCCGGCAGCAGGAAGGAGGCGGCGGCGGCCACGCCGGCGAACAGCGGAATAGCCAGCTTGACGATATTGCCGTCGGTGCGGCGCGCCACGGCGAACACGATGCCGATCAGCAGCACCACCGCCACGTCGAAGAACAGCGGCAGCGCGCAGATCAGCCCGGCGATGCCGAGCGCGTAGTGCGCCTTGCTTTGTCCGAATCGTTTCAGCAATTGCGCCGCAATTTGATCGAGCGCGCCGACCTCATGCAGGATCTTGCCGAACATCGCCCCGAGCGCCACCACGATCGCCAGGAAGCCCAGCGTGTCGCCCATGCCTTTTTGCATGGTGTCGGCGATGTGTTCCAGCGGCATGCCGGAGAAAATGCCGGCGGCGATGGACACCAGCATCAGCGCGACGAAGGCGTGCATGCGCGCCTTCATCACCAGGAATAACAGCAGTAAAACCGAGCCGACTGCGGTACCGACCAGCGTTACGGTACTCACGCGCACACGTCCTGCGGCAGGAAGCTCTGGATATGGCGCACGGTATCGGCGATCACCGCGTCCAGCGGCTGATTGATGTCGATCGCCATCACGTCGTTCTCGTCGGCGCCCGGTTGCTCCAGCGCGGCGAACTGGGTGACCAGCATCTGCGGCTTGAAGAAGTGGCCGTTGCGCGCCGCCAGGCGGGATTCGATCACCGGGAACTCACCGTGCAGATAGATGAATGACAGGTTGCCGTTGCCGGCGCGCAGGCGGTCGCGATACTGCTTTTTCAACGCCGAACAGACGATGATCGACACGCTGTTGGTGCGCTGCATGGCGAAGGCGGCGTCGTTGAGCGCTGCCAGCCACGGCGCGCGATCGTCGTCGTTCAACGCCTCGCCGGCGGCCATCTTCAGGATGTTGCTGCGCGGGTGCAGGAAGTCGCCGTCGAGGAAGCCGGCAGAGAGTTGGCGGGCGGCGGCGGCGGCGACGGCGGACTTGCCGCTGCCGGAAACGCCCATAACGACGTAAATGCGATTTTGATTGTTGGTCATGGCTTGGCTCCAAAACACCGGGTGACGTTACCTTCGTTCAGCTTGATTGTTACCGGTAACATGTTATCGGTAACATTGTCGAAGGAAGTTTGAGCGGTTGCAATGGGCTTTCGCCGTGAGGATCGTTAACTGTGATCGGCTTCAAGCTTTTTTCCTGTGCGCTAAACAGGATGCCGACAGCCTGTTACATGCTGACAACAGAACAGAGCGGGGGAACAAGGGCGCGCTGCGGCGCCCCTCGGATGGACAGGATTAGCGCACGCCGCCGTAGGCCAGGCTGATCTCTTTCGACGCGTGGATCACCAGCGCGCCCAGCTCGATCACGCGATCGTCAGTGATGCGCGACACCGGGCCGGAGATGGAAATGGCGGCGAAGGCTTCGCGGTGTTCGTCGAAGATGCAGGCCGCCACGCAGCGCAGGCCGAGCGCGTGCTCTTCGTCGTCAAAGGAGAAGCCCTGTTTGCGGATCTGCGCCAGCCCCTCTTTCAGGTTGTGCGGCGTCAGGGTATGCGGCGTGTAGGTGTGCATGCCTTTCTTATGCAGCAGTTTGGTCACCTGATCGTCCGGCAGGGTGGCGAGGAACGCTTTGCCGGCGCCGGAGGCGTGCATCGGCAGTTTGCCGCCGATCGGCGCCGACATGCGCATCAGCGCCGTGCACTGCACCTGATCGATGATGATCGCCTGGTACTCGCTGGTATCCAGCACCGCCAGGTTGACGGTTTCGCCGGACTCTTCCATCAGGCGGCGCAGCGTCGGATGCACCATCGCCAGCAGGTTGCGGCTTTGCAGGAAGCTGCTGCCGACCACAAAGGCGTGCGAGCCGATGGTCCACAGGCCGAGATCGCCGACCTGGCGCACGAATCCCTGCTGCTGCATGGTGGTGAGCAGGCGGTGAGTGGTGGAGTTCGGCAGGCCGGCCTGCTGGGCCAGATCGGTCAGCGCCACGTTGCCCTGGGCTTCCGAAATATATTCCAACAGTTTCAGGCCACGGGTCAACGATTGTACCTGACCGGTCGCCGCACTGGCGGCGGGGGCTGCTGCGCGGGGCTTCTTGCCGCGCTTGGCGGGAGCAGGGGTGGCCATGGGTGAGATTCCTTTTTCCGTATGATGGAATTCATTTTCGTTTTTTGCCGATGAATTGCAAGCCGCCGTCAGCTCATCGGAGGTGTTGGCGCACAACCTGAAAAACTCTCAATTGTTGCCTGGCCCTTTGTCCTTACAAGCTGTGCTAGGATGACTCGTTGGTGTTTGCGGCAGTTGAGCAATGGGCTGGATGGCAATGGAAGGGGTTACAGTGACGAATCGAGTAGAACAACTGCGCCGCCAGTTAGCGCAGCGCATTTTGGTGTTGGACGGCGGCATGGGCACCATGATCCAGAGCTACCGTCTGGATGAGCGCGATTTCCGCGGTGAGCGTTTCGCCGACTGGCGCAGCGATCTGAAAGGCAATAACGATCTGCTGGTGCTGACCAAGCCGGAAGTGATCACCGCCATTCATTACGCCTATCTCGAGGCGGGCGCTGATATCCTTGAGACCAATACCTTCAACGCCACCTCCATCGCCATGGCCGACTACCATATGGAGTCGCTGTCCGCCGAGATTAACTATCAGGCCGCCTGCCTGGCGCGCGCCTGCGCCGACGAATGGACGGCGCGCACGCCGGAAAAACCGCGCTACGTCGCCGGGGTGTTGGGGCCGACCAACCGCACCGCGTCCATCTCGCCGAACGTCAACGATCCGGCGTTCCGCAACATCTCGTTCGATGAACTGGTGGCGGCTTACCGCGAATCGACCCGCGCGCTGGTGGAGGGCGGCGTCGATCTGATCATGATCGAGACCATCTTCGACACCCTCAACGCCAAGGCCGCCGCTTTTGCGGTGGAAACCGAATTCGAAGCGCTGGGGGTGGAACTGCCGATCATGATTTCCGGCACCATCACCGACGCCTCCGGCCGCACCCTGTCCGGCCAGACCACCGAAGCGTTTTACAATTCGCTGCGCCACGTCAAGCCGCTGACCTTCGGCCTGAACTGCGCTCTGGGGCCGGATGAGCTGCGTCAGTACGTCGCCGAGCTGGCGCGCATCTCGGAGACCTACGTCACCGCGCACCCGAACGCCGGTTTGCCGAACGCCTTCGGCGAATACGATCTGGATGCGGCCGAGATGGCGCGCCAGGTCGGGGAGTGGGCGCAGGCCGGCTTCCTCAATATCATCGGCGGTTGCTGCGGCACCACGCCGGAACATATCGCCGCGATGGCCAAGGCGGTCGAGGGCGTGCCGCCGCGCCGGCTGCCGGATATACCGGTCGCCTGCCGCCTGGCCGGTCTGGAACCGTTGACCATCGACGCCAACACCCTGTTCGTCAACGTCGGCGAGCGCACCAACGTCACCGGTTCGGCGCGATTCAAGCGCCTGATCAAAGAAGAGAAATACAACGAGGCGCTCGACGTGGCGCGACAGCAGGTCGAAAGCGGCGCGCAGATCATCGACATCAACATGGACGAGGGGATGCTCGATGCCGAAGCGGCGATGGTGCGTTTCCTCAACCTGATCGCCGGCGAGCCGGATATCGCCCGGGTGCCGATCATGATCGACTCCTCCAAGTGGTCCGTTATCGAGAAAGGCCTGAAATGCATTCAGGGCAAGGGCATCGTCAACTCGATCTCGATGAAGGAGGGCGAAGAGGCCTTTATCCACCACGCCCGGCTGGTGCGCCGCTATGGCGCCGCGGTGGTGGTGATGGCGTTCGACGAAGTGGGCCAGGCGGACACCCGCGAGCGCAAGTTCGAGATCTGTCGCCGCGCCTATAAAATTTTGACCGAACGCGTCGGCTTCCCGCCGGAAGACATCATTTTCGACCCGAACATCTTCGCCGTCGCCACCGGCATCGAAGAGCACAACAACTACGCCGTCGACTTTATCGAAGCCTGCGCCGACATCAAAACCCACCTGCCGCACGCGATGATCTCCGGCGGCGTGTCCAACGTGTCGTTCTCGTTCCGCGGCAACGATCCGGTGCGTGAAGCGATCCACGCGGTGTTCCTGTATCACGCCATTCGCAATGGCATGGACATGGGCATCGTCAACGCCGGGCAGCTGGCGATTTACGACGATCTGCCTGGCGAGCTGCGCGAGGCGGTAGAGGACGTGATCCTCAACCGTCGTGAGGACGGCACCGAACGCCTGCTGGAGCTGGCGGAAAAGTACCGCGGCAGCAAAGACGGCGAAGCGGCGGTGCAGCAGGCGGAGTGGCGCGGTTGGCCGGTGGAAAAGCGGCTGGAGTATTCGCTGGTGAAGGGCATCACCGAGTTTATCGAGTTGGACACCGAAGAGGCGCGGCAGCAGGCCGAACGCCCGATCGAAGTGATTGAAGGGCCGCTGATGGCGGGGATGAACGTGGTCGGCGATCTGTTCGGCGAGGGCAAGATGTTCCTGCCGCAGGTGGTGAAATCCGCCCGCGTGATGAAGCAGGCGGTGGCCTACCTGGAACCGTACATCGAGGCCAGCAAGCAGCAGGGCACCTCCGCGGGGAAAATCCTGCTGGCGACGGTGAAGGGCGACGTGCACGACATCGGCAAGAACATCGTCGGCGTGGTGCTGCAGTGCAACAACTATGAAATCGTCGATCTGGGCGTGATGGTGCCGACGGAGAAAATCCTGCGCACCGCGCGCGAGGAGAACGTCGATATCATCGGCCTGTCGGGGCTGATCACGCCGTCGCTCGACGAGATGGTCAACGTGGCCAAAGAGATGGAGCGCCAGGGCTTTACCCTGCCGCTGCTGATCGGCGGCGCCACCACCTCCAAGGCGCACACCGCGGTGAAAATCGAGCAGAACTACAGCGGCCCGACCACCTACGTGCAAAACGCCTCGCGCACCGTGGGCGTGGTGGCGGCGCTGCTGTCCGCCACCCAGCGCGATGAGTTTGTGGCGCGCACCCGCAAAGAGTATGAAACGGTGCGCATTCAGCACGCGCGCAAAAAACCGCGCACGCCGCCGGTCGATTTGCACAAGGCGCGCGCCAACGCCATGGCGCTGGACTGGGCCGACTATCAGCCGCCGGCGCCACGGCAGCTTGGCGTATTCCCGGTGTCGGCCGGCATCGAGACGCTGCGCCACTATATCGACTGGACGCCGTTCTTCATGACCTGGTCGCTGGCGGGCAAATACCCGCGCATCCTGGAAGACGAGGTGGTGGGGGAAGAGGCCAAGCGCCTGTTCCACGACGCCAATCAGATGCTGGATCGGCTGGCCGCCGAGCGCAGCCTCAACCCGCGCGGCGTTTACGGCCTGTTCCCGGCCAACCGCGTCGGCGACGACGTGGAAGTGTACCGCGACGAACAGCGCAGCGAGGTGCTGGCGGTGAGCTGCCATCTGCGTCAGCAGACGGAAAAAACCGACTTCCCGAACTACTGCCTGGCGGACTTCGTGGCGCCGAAAAGCAGCGGCAAGGCCGACTACTTCGGTGCCTTCGCGGTGACCGGCGGGCTGGAGGAGGACGCGCTGGCGGCGGCGTACGACGCACAGCACGACGATTACAACAAAATCATGGTCAAGGCGCTGGCGGATCGTCTGGCGGAGGCTTTCGCCGAATACCTGCACGAACAGGTGCGCAAGTTGCACTGGGGTTATGCCGCCGACGAGAATCTGAGCAACGAAGAACTGATCCGCGAAAACTATCAGGGCATCCGGCCGGCGCCGGGCTACCCGGCCTGCCCGGAGCACACCGAAAAAGCGACCATTTGGCAGCTGCTGGACGTCAATCGCCACACCGGCATGGAACTGACGGAGTCCTTCGCCATGTGGCCGGGGGCGGCGGTGTCCGGCTGGTACTTCAGCCATCCTGAGAGCAAGTACTTCGCGGTGGCGCAGATCCAGCGCGATCAGGTGGAAGACTATGCGGCGCGTAAAGGGATGAGCGTGAGCGAGGTCGAACGCTGGCTGGCGCCAAACCTCGGCTACGACGCCGACTGACTTTCCTCTTTAAGGGCGCAGCGATGCGCCCTTGTCATTTACAGCGCTTCCACATCGATGTGCAGCGCGTCGTACCGCCAATACTCCAGGTCGCAATCGATCACCCGGTCATGTTGATCGCGATTCACCCGCGTAATGAACAGCGCCGGGCTGCCGTAGGTCACCTTCAGCATGGCGGCGGCCTGCTGCGGCAGCAGGGTGGGCAGCATGTCGAAACGTACCCGGCCGTAGTGAATGCCGTAGCGTGCGGCGTACAGCGCGGTCAGCGACTGGGTCAGATCTTCGTCCAGAATACCGGGGAAATAGGCCGGATTGAGGTAGTGCTCGCAGTACAGCACCGCGCGCCCGTCGATGTAGCGCAGCCGGCGAATGCGATAGGCCTGCGCGCCGGGAGGCAGCGCCAGGCGGCCGGCCAGCGGCGCGTCGAGCGTGACGACCGCGCTGTCGATCGCTTCGGTATGGGCGGCGCGCCCCTGCTGCTGCGCCATGGCGTGAAAATGGCTGCGCTGCAACGGGTTGTAGATCAAACGTGGAGGCGAGATGAACCAGCCGCGCCGCACCTGGCGGTAGATGACGCCCTGCGCCTCCAGCTGGCCGAGCGCCTCCTGCAAGGTAATGCGGGTGGTGGCGAACTGTTCGCTCAGGGCGCGCTCGGAGGGCAGCTTGCCGCCCGCGGCGAACTCGCCGGCGGTGATGCGGGCGCTCAGCGTTTGGCAGATGGTGGCGACGGTCGTCGGTGCTTCACTCATACAGCGGGTGTCCCGTTTCAGTGCGTTTGGCCTTCCTTAAGGTAGACCAGCGTCGCGTTTTCGCCGTTGCAATGGGTGATAAAACTGTCGCTTTTTTAAGCTGACATATAATTATCACATTCGTCCGTTAGATTGGTTTGGTCCTTGCTGGACTAGTCCAGCTATCCCCACACTACCACCTGGAGCATCAGTTATGAAACGTTTGTGCGCTTCTGTGTTAACCAGTGCCATCGTGTTATCCAGCCAGATGAGCTGGGCCGCGGATACCGATCTGGCGGCGCTGGAGCAGGCCGCGAAGAAAGAAGGCGAAGTCAACAGCGTCGGCATGCCGGACAGCTGGGCCAACTGGAAAGGCACCTGGCAAGATCTGTTGAGCAAGTACGGCCTGAAGCATGTCGATACCGACATGAGCTCTGCGCAAGAGATCGCCAAATTCGATGCGGAAAAGAACAACGCCACGGCGGACATCGGTGACGTCGGCGCGGCCTTCGGCCCGGTGGCGGTGCAGAAGGGCGTAACGCAGCCGTACAAACCGTCTACCTGGGATCAGGTGCCGGAGTGGGCGAAAGACAAAGACGGCCACTGGGCGCTGGCTTACACCGGCACCATCGCCTTCATCATCAACAAGCAGCAGGTGAAAGACATCCCGCACAGCTGGGCCGATCTGCTCAAGGGCAGCTATCAGGTCACCATCGGCGACGTCGGCACCGCGTCGCAGGCGGCCAGCGGCGTGCTGGCGGCCACCTACGCCATGGGCGGCAACGAGAAAAACCTCAAGCCGGGCCTGGAATTCTTCGGCAAGCTGGCCAAGGCCGGCCGCCTGAGCCTGAGTAACCCGGTGATCGCATCGCTGGAGAAAGGGGAAGTGCAGGTTGGCGTGGTGTGGGACTTCAACGGCCTGAACTACCGCGATCAGATCGACAAAACCCGTTTTGAAGTGCTGATCCCGTCGGACGGTTCGATCACTTCCGGCTACACCACCATCATCAACAAATACGCCAAGCACCCGAACGCCGCCAAGCTGGCGCGCGAATACATCTTCTCCGACGCCGGCCAGATCAACCTGGCGCGCGGCTATGCCCGCCCGATCCGCGCCGAACATCTGACGCTGCCGGACGACGTCAAGGCCAAGCTGCTGCCGGCCGAGCAGTACAAGAATGCGCATCCGATCGCCGATCCGGCGGCCTGGGAACAGAGCGCCAAAGCGCTGCCGCGCCTGTGGCAGGAAAACGTCATTATGTTTATGCAGCAGTGAGTTAACGCACCATGAAAACGATCCTCGTGCTGCTGGACGGCCTCAACTACCGGGTGGCGCACGACGCTATGGGGTATCTGCAGGCCGAATGCGCGGCGGGACGCGGGCGGTTGTACCTGCTGGAGAGCGAGTTGCCCTCGCTCTCCCGGCCGCTGTATGAATGCATTCTCACCGGCGTCACGCCGGTGGAGAGCGGCGTGGTGCACAATCACGTCTCGCGCCTTTCTCATCAACAAAGTGTGTTTCATTACGCGCGCGCCGCTGGGCTGAGCACCGCCGCCGCCGCTTACCACTGGTTCAGCGAATTGTATAACCGCACGCCGTTCGACGCCGCGCGCGACCGCCATACCGACGCCCCCGAGCTGCCGATTCAACACGGGCATTTCTATTACGACGACGGTTATCCCGACAGCCATCTGTTCGACGACGCCGAAAGCCTGCGCCAGCGTCATCAGCCGGATTTTCTGCTGATCCACCCGATGAACATCGACGACGCCGGGCACCGCTTCGGCCTCTCTTCGCCGCAGTACCGCAACGCGGCGCGGCGCGCCGACGGCTCGCTGTCGCGCTATCTGCCCGAGTGGCTGGCGGCCGGTTATCAGGTGCTGGTCACCGCCGACCACGGCATGAACGACGATCGCAGCCACGGCGGGGTGTTGCCGGAAGAGCGCCAGGTGCCGCTGTTCGTGTTCGGCGCGGGCTTCAGCCTGGACGACGCCGATCCGCAGCAAACCGAGCTGTGCGGCACGATCTGCGATCTGCTGCAGGCGCCGCACGACAAGCCGCGCTGCCGGGCGTTGCTGGCGCAGGATGCGCGATGAACAGCAAAACCAAATGGATCGCCGCACTGTGCCTGCTGCCGTTTATCGTGCTGTTCGGCGCGTTTCAGATCGCCCCGCTGGTGTGGATCGCCATTCACAGCTTTTTCAGCGAGACCAGCGGCTGGGGCTGGGGCAACTATGTCGATATCCTCACCTCGCCGTTCTACCTGCAGGCGTTTCAGTTCTCGCTGGAGATCTCGTTATGGTCGAGCGTCTACGGCTTGCTGATCGCATTAGTTGGCAGTTACTCACTGCGCCAGCTCGGCCAGACCCGGTTTCATGACTTCGTGATGTCGTTCACCAACATGACCAGCAACTTCGCCGGGGTGCCGCTGGCGTTCGCCTTCGTCATTCTGCTGGGGCTGAACGGTTGCCTGACGTTGCTGCTGCGCAAATACGGCCTGATGGAGAGCTTCAACCTCTATTCGAAGAGCGGCCTGATCGTGCTGTATACCTACTTCCAGATCCCGCTCGGGGTGCTGCTGCTGTATCCGGCATTCGACGCGCTGCGCGCCGACTGGCGCGAATCGGCGGCGCTGCTCGGCGCCGGCCCCTGGCGCTACTGGCGGCATATTGGCCTGCCGGTGCTGGCGCCGGCGCTGATGGGCACCTTCGTCATCCTGCTGGCCAACGCGCTGGGCGCCTACGCCACGGTGTATGCGCTGACCACCGGCAACTTCAACGTGATCCCGATCCGCATCTCGGCACTGGTGGCGGGGGACATCTCCCTCGATCCGAACCTGGCCAGCGCGCTGGCGATGCTGCTGGTGGTGATGATGGCGTTTATCACGGTGATCCACCAATGGATGCTGCGCAGGAGCTACCTCAATGCGCGCTCATAACCGGCTGGAGAATGCTTATGTCGCGTGTTGAACGCTTGTACCACCGCACGGTGACCGGCCTGCTGCTGTTGATCCTGCTGCTGCCGCTGGCGGCGACGCTGATTTACGCGCTGGCTACCCAGTGGGGCGCCACCATTTTGCCGGACGGTTTTACCCTGAAGTGGCTGACGGCGCTGTGGAGCGACCCGCGCTTTTTGCAGGCGCTGTGGCACTCGCTGCTGATCTGCTTTGGCACGTTGCTGCTGTCGGTGGTGGTGATCCTGCCGGCGATGTTTGTAATCGCTTACTACTTCCCTAGGCTTGACGCGGTGATGAACGTGCTGATCCTGCTGCCGTTCGCCGTGCCGCCGGTGGTGTCGGCGGTGGGGCTGATGCAACTGTTCGCCGCCGATCCGCTGCCGCTGCTCGGCACCCCCTGGATTTTGGTGGGCTGCTATTTCACCATCGCGCTGCCGTTTATCTACCGGGCTATCAGCAACAACATGCAGGCGATCAACCTGCGCGATCTGATGGACGCCGCGCACTTGCTCGGCGCCAGCACCTGGCGGGCGGCGCTGTGGGTGGTGCTGCCGAATCTGCGCAAGGGCGGAACGATCGCCGTGCTGCTGTCGTTTTCGTTCCTGATCGGCGAGTTCGTGTTCGCCAACCTGCTGGTGGGCAGCCAGTATGAAACGCTGCAGGTCTATCTGTTCAATATGCGCAACGGCAGCGGGCATTTCACCAGCGCGCTGGTCATCTCCTATTTCGCCGTGGTGCTGCTCGTCACCTGGCTGGCGAACCTGCTGAATAAAAACAAGGGTTAACCCGATGGCTTATCTCAACGTCACCCGCCTGAACAAACACTATGGCCAGACCCAGGTGTTTCAGGATATCGATTTCACCGCCGAAGAGGGGGAGTTTGTCACCCTGCTCGGGCCGAGCGGCTGCGGCAAGTCGACGCTGTTGCGCTGTCTGGCCGGCCTGACCCCGGTCGACAGCGGGCAAATTTTGCTGCAGGGCCAGGATCTGGTGCCGCTGGCGCCGCAAAAGCGCGGCATCGGCATGGTGTTCCAAAGCTATGCGCTGTTTCCCAATATGACGGTGGAAGGCAACGTGGCCTTCGGCCTGAAAATGCAGAAGCTGGCGGCTGGGCAGATCGGCCAGCGGGTGCAGGAGGTGCTGGCGCTGGTGGAGCTGAGCGATCTGGCGAAGCGCTATCCGCATCAGCTGTCGGGCGGCCAGTGTCAGCGCGTGGCGCTGGCGCGATCGCTGGTCACGCGCCCGCGTCTGCTGCTGCTCGACGAACCGCTGTCGGCGCTGGACGCGCGCATCCGCAAACATCTGCGCGAGCAGATCCGGCGCATTCAACGCGAGCTGAACCTGACGGCGATCTTCGTCACCCACGATCAGGAAGAGGCGCTGACCCTGTCGGATCGCATCGTCCTGATGAACAAGGGGCAGATCGTGCAGAGCGGTGATGCGGAAACCCTGTATACCCAGCCGGCGGACGCCTTCGCCGCCGGTTTTATCGGCAACTATAACCTGCTGAGCGCCGAACAGGCCGGCCGGCTGACCGGGCGCAACTATGCCGGCAAGGTGGCGATCCGCCCCGAGTCTATCGGGCTGTTGCCGGCCGGACAGGGGATCGGCGGGGTGATCCTTGGCCACAGTTTGCTCGGGAATGTGGTACGCTATCGGATTCAGGTTCGCGAGGTAGAGTTGCTGGTTGACGTGCTCAACCGTTCGGTGGCCGATCTGCGGCCCGACGGCGCGGAAATTGGGCTACACTTGGAACCTGTTGTATTGCGGGAAGTTGCATGACTTCGCAGCGCGGCGCCGGGGCTCTCCCACCGCCGCCTTAACCCTTCTCTTCTGCGGTCTGCCGCCCGCCCGCTGTCCTGCCAGACCCACGCCCGGCAGGCGGGACCGCGCGCTGTACCCGTCATCCTTTGGCTCGCCTCTCTGCTTCGCGTGACAGGCATCGGGTATCAGCCTCCTTTGGCCGGGCGTTAATGGAGCGTATCTTCCGTGCTGACCCTTCTTCACCTGCTTTCGTCCGTGGCGCTGTTGGTGTGGGGAACCCACATCGTGCGCACCGGGATCATGCGGGTTTACGGCGCCAATCTGCGGCGCGTGTTGAGCGACAGCGTTGAGAAAAAACCGCTGGCGTTCGTTTCCGGCATCGGCGTGACCGCGCTGGTGCAAAGCAGCAACGCCACCGCGCTGCTGGTGACCTCTTTCGTCGCGCAGGGGCTGGTGGGGCTGGCGCCTGCGCTGGTGATCATGCTCGGCGCCGACGTCGGCACCGCGCTGATGGCGCGCGTGCTGACCTTCGATCTTTCCTGGCTGTCGCCGCTGCTGATCCTGGTCGGCGTCTTCCTGTTCCTCAGCCGCAAACAGATGCGGATCGGCCAGATCGGGCGCGTTCTGATCGGTCTGGGGCTGATCGTGCTGGCGCTGGAACTGATCGTGGCCGCCGCCACGCCGATCACCCAGGCGGCAGGGGTGAAAGTGCTGTTCTCGTCGCTGACCGGCGATGTGATGCTGGACGCCCTGACCGGCGCGCTGTTCGCCATCGTCAGCTATTCCAGCCTGGCCGCGGTGCTGCTGACCGCCACCCTGACCGCCACCGGCGTGATTTCGCTGAAGGTGGCGCTCTGTCTGGTGATCGGCGCCAACCTCGGCAGCGGCCTGCTGGCGATGATCAACGCCAGCGGCCAGAACGCCGCCGGGCGGCGCGTGGCGCTAGGCAGCCTGCTGTTCAAATTGGTGGGCTGCATCCTGGTGTTGCCGTTCGTCTCCTATCTGGCGGATGTGATGGCTCAACTGCCGGGCGGCAGCGAAGAGCTGGTGATCTATTTCCACGTGTTCTACAACCTGATCCGTTGTCTGGTGATGATCCCGCTGGCCGGGCCGATGGCGACGCTGTGCGAACGGCTGATCGTCGACGTGGCGGCCGACGACCCGCGCATGCGGCCGCGTCATCTGGACGCCAGCGCGCTGGATACGCCGACGCTGGCGCTGGCCAACGCGGCGCGCGAAACGCTGCGCATGGGCGACGTGGTGGAACACATGATGATCCTGCAGCGCGAAGTGCTGCACGGTAAGCAAGGCGTGGATAAAGAGGTGCGGCGACTCGACGATGACGTCGACGTGCTGTACACCGCCATCAAGCTGTATCTGGCGCAGATCCAGAAGGAAGATCTGGGCGAGGAAGATTCGCGCCGCTGGGCGGAAATCATCGAAATGGCGCTCAACCTGGAACAGGCGGGCGACATCATCGAGCGCATGGCCGGCGACGTGGGCGCCAAATCGCACGCCGCGCGCCGCGCCTTCTCGGCGGAAGGATTGGCGGAACTGGACGGGTTGCACGAACGGCTGATCGGCAACCTGCGTCTGGGGCTGTCGGTGTTCCTGTCCGGCGACGTCACCAGCGCCAAACGCCTGCGCCGTTCCAAGCACCGCTTCCGCATTCTGGATCGCCGCTATGCGCATGCGCACGTCGATCGTTTGCATCAGCAAAACGTGCAGAGCATCGAGACCAGTTCGCTGCATTTGGGATTGTTGGGGGACATGAAGCGCCTGAACTCGCTGTTTTGCGCCGTGGCCTACAACGTGTTGGATCAGGATGCGAAAGATGACGATCGCGACTGGGAAGACACCCCAAGCACGCTGTAAAAAAAACGCCCCCGAAAAACCGGGGGCGTTGCGTAGGGGAGGCGCGTTATTTGCCGCTGAACACGCCGGCTTTGGCGTCCGCCTGCTGAGTTGAGGCATGGCCGCTGGCGAACGGCACGTTGCCGTTGACGCTTTGCTTCGCCGCGCCGCCTAACAGTCCACCTACCGTGGCGGCCGCATCGACGCGGCCGCCGCCCTGATAGCGCTGGCCGCTGACGTCCTGCTGGCTGACCTGGCTACCGCCCAGTTCCACCTTGCCCTGCTGGCTGCGGATTTCGCCGCCGGTCAGCTGGGTTTGGCCGCCGACCTGCAGCGCCACGCCGTGCTTACCGGCAATCGCCGATTGCTCGCCGACCGCATTGTTGTTCACCACGTCGGCATTGACCTTGAGCTGCCCCTGGCGACCCGCCGGCCCGGTGATGCTGTCTTTCACCGCGCCGCCGACGGTGCGTGCGCCGCGATCCCACAGTGGGCCCTGCGGTTTTTCGCCGGCCGGCGTTTCCGGCAGCGTGACTTTGCCGTCAGCCTTGCTGAAGCTGACTGCACCGGTGGTATCCTGCTGCGGATCGAGGCGACGCGCCACGCTGTTGTACTTGTCGGTGGTGGCGTCGGCCACTTTGTTCACCCCGGCTTCCAGTTTCTCTTTCACTTTACCGGCGTAGCGCGGCGTGCCGACCTTCGACAGCTTGGAGGTGATGCTGCTGCCCGGATCGTTGCTGTGGCTCAGACCGGCATCCACATCCACCTTCACGCCTGTCTCGACGTCTTTGCGGCTTTCAACGCGCAGATCGCCGCCCACCTTGCCCTGTACGCTGTTGGCGTCGACGCGCGCGCCGGCAAGGCGGGTGTCTTTGCCGCTGTTGAGCGCCACGTCGCCCGCGGTGATGCCGGTGTTGGCGTGGGTGGTTTTATCCTGCTGCTCCACGCCGACTTTCAGACCTGCGCCCAGCGTGTGGGTGTCTTTGCCGGTGTTCGGATCGACCTTGCCGCCTGCGTCCTTGTTGAAGGTTTGACCGCCTCTGGCGTTGGCTTTGATGCCCAGATTCCAGTTGTCCTTATGCTGCTCGTTCTTGGCGGATTCCAGCAGGATGCCGCCGTTTTTCGCTTCGAGCGCGGCGCTGCCGCCGCTGACTTTTGTCCCCTGCAGATGCAGCGCGTCATCGCCTTTGCCGTTGGCGGACAGGGTGACCTTGCCGTCTGAGGCGATAGTGACGCCCTGGCGTTCTGTCGCGGACTCATTCGCCTTGGCGATGTCGAACGCGCCGCCGGCGGAGAGGCTGCCGCCGGTTTTTTCCTTGCTGTCGCTGCTGCCGGCGCCCAGATCGATATTGCCGGACAGCTTGCTTTCCTTACGCGTTTGGGTCGATTCCGCCGCCTGCAGCGCGACCTTGTTGCCCGCGTTCAGGCTGACGTCGCCCTGGCTCTTGACGTTGGTGCCCTGCAGCGTCAGATCGCGGCCCGCCTTCAGCGCCACACCCTGGCCGTTGACGTTGCCGACTTGCGCGGTGCTGCTGCTGCTTTCACCGTTGTTGGTGCCGCCGCCGAAACCGGCGCCGAAGTTTTTGCTGTCGGCGGTGAAACCGCCTTTGGCGGACGCTTTGACGTTAAAGCCGCTGTGGTTCTCGCTCTGTTTGTCGCTGGCCTGATCGAAGCGGATATCGCCGCCGGCGTTGACGGCGGTTTTACCGCTGCCGCCGTTCAGCGCGGTACCCTGATAGACCGCGTCTTTTTTCACGTTGACGTTGATGCCATTGGCCGCGTCGATCGAGCCGGCCACCGCCTGGCTGGCGCTGCTGTTGCTGCGCTGGGTGCCGCCTTCGCCCTTGGCGTCCACGGTCAGATCGCTGCCGGTGGTGGTGTAGACGCGCACGCCGGCACTGCCGCGGGTGTCGCGGCTCTGCTCGTCCTGACGGTTTGCCGCGGCTTCGCTGCGGTGGCTGTCCGCCGTCAGGTTGACCGCGCCTTTGCTCGCCTGGTACTGCGTGCCCTGATCGCGCACTTCGCCTTTGGCATTGATGTCGATGCTGCCGGCTTTCACCGAGCTGACCACCGCCTGCGAGCTGCTGCTGTGTTTTTCGCTGCTGCCGCCCTGTGCGCCGATATCCAGGCCGACGTTAGGCGCGCCGATGCCGCCGATGTCGTTGATAACGCCGGTAGCGTCCAGCTTGGCTGCCTTGCCGACCGCGCGCTCGACCGGACGGGTCACGGCGCTGTAATCGACGTTGGCGCCGATGTTCACGCCGACGTCGGTTTTGGTGGTGGTGGTGCTGGCGGTGTCGGCAGCGGCAAGGTGATCGACGCCGGCGGCGTTTTCTTGATAGGCGCCGCCGACGCTGTGCTGCGCGCCTTGCTGGGTCAGCTTGTCGCGGGCGTTGATCGTCAGATTGCCTTTGACGTCGCTGCCGGAGGTGATCGCCTTGCTGCTTTGCGTCTGGGTTTTGCTGTTCTCGTAGCCGGCTTCCACGCCGCTGCCGAGTTTGTCGATGCCGCCGGTGTAATAGAAACCGCCGCCGATCTTGGTTTGCTCGGTGTTTGAGGCCGTTTTGTCGTCGGCCGCCAGGAACGAAACCTTGTTGCCGCTGACGCTGGCGTCGCCTTTGTCGGCGACCAATTGAGAACCGCTGAAGGTCACGTCCTTCTCCGCCTTGAGCTTCACGCTGCCGCCGCTGAGGCTTGAGGCGCTATTCTCGGTGCGGGTGGTTTTCTCGCTGTCGCGGGTGTGCTCGATGCGCAAACCGGCGCGGTACTGCTTGTCACCGGCTTCTTTGGCGTAGCCGTTAACGGTGAGCGCGGTCTTTTGCTCGTCGATGTTCTGCTGCCGCTCGGCCGCCTTGACGTTGATGTTGCCGGTCTTCGACTCGACGCTCAGCTCACCGCCGCTGGCGACCTGGCTGCCGATCACGTCGGCATCCTTGTGGCTGACCAGCGTCAGGTTGGTGTCGGACTTCAGCTCGCTGGCGGTGCTGCTCTGGTAGCTGTTGTCGGCCTTGTGCGAACTGCTGGTGATGTTGAAGGCGGTGCCGGTGCGCGCGTCGATTTTGTCCACGGTGGTGCTCAGCGCGTTGTCGATGCGCAGGCCGCCGTGGGTGGCGGTGACTTCGCCGCCTTTCTGGCCGCGCGCCTTGCTGCCGGTAATGGTGACGCCTTGCTGACCGTTCAGGCGCAGGGTGCCGCCGCTGGTCAGCTCGGAAGCGTGGCTGATCTCGCGGCGATTGCTGTTGTTTTTGTTGTCGCCGCCGCCGATGCCGCCCCAGGAGGTTTTGTCATCGCGCACCGCTTTGGCGTTGGCGGTTTTCTGCACCCCGACCTGGATCTGGCTATCTGCATCGATCGTCAGATCGCGCTGGGCGTGGATCTTGGCGCCCTGAGTCGAGACATTGCGACCGGCTTTCAACGTCAGTTCGCCCTGGCTGCGCAGTTCGCTGGCCTTCAGGCTTTCGCTTTCGTCGCTGCTGCTCCATCTGCCGGTGCGCAGGCTGGAGGTGTGATTGCGCTGGTAGCCGCGCTCGCTGGATTTATCCTTCTCCACCAGCCCGGCAAGGTGTACGTCGCGCGCCGCTTTGACGCTCAGCGCACGGTCGGCGCTGACATTGGCGCCCAGCAGCTTCACGTCTTCCTGGGTGCTGATGAGTTTGGCGCTGCCGTTGGCGGCGACGGTGCTGCCCGCCTGCTGCAGCTGCTCGCGTTCGCGGGTGACGTCATATTGCCAGGAGTAGAACCAGCGATCGTCGGTATGGCCTTGCGTCTGCTTCAGCTGCTGGCCGTCGAGCGTCAGCTTACCGCCCTGCAGCGTAATGTCTTCGCCGCGGATATCGGTGGCGGTGAGGTGCGCATGATTATCCGCCACCAGGCTGATGTTCTTGCCTTTCAGCTCGGTGCGGGTCAGCTTCTGGCTGCTGCTGCGATCGTTGACGTAGATGCCGCCACGGTAATTTTGATAGTTATCACCGCCGTTTTTGTTGCTGCTGGCGTCGTCGACGCGGCTTTCGCTGCGGATATCATAGGCTTTCACCTTGAGTTCATCGCCGGCGTTCAACGAGCCGGCCAGTTTCACGCCGCTGCCCTGCGCGGTGTTGATGATGTTGATGCGCCCGGCCTGCATGCTGCCGAGGTAGTAGCTGTCCAGCGCGGTCGGCGTCTGTTGGCTGGCCTGCACCGTGCCGTCGCGCGCTACCCGGTTAAGGCCGCTGATGGCGTTGATCGTCGCCGAGGTCACTTTACCATTCGAATGTTTGAAATCTTGCACGATCACTTCGCCGCGGCTGTCGATCTTCGGCGCGATCAGATCCAGTACGCCGCCGGCGTTCAGGGTGCCATTGAGGCTCAGGGTGTTGCGGTTACCGAAGGTGCTGTAACCCTGCAGCACGCCGTTTTCCACCAGCGGGTTGCCGACCACCAGTGAGGAATGGCTGGTATTGATGAACCCGCAGCCCTGACAGCTGATGCCGTTCGGGTTGGCCAGCACGTAGTCGGCCGCCATGCCGAAGATCTCTTGCTGGCCATGCAGTAGCGACGGATTGCGGCCGATCACTTCATTGAGGATCACGCTGGCTTCGCGTCCGCCCAGATTGGGGTTGGCGCCCAGTTGGCCGGCCAGCTGCGACAGTCCCGCCTCGCGGGAGTTGTTCAGCACCGCGCCGGGCTGGTTGACGTTGAAGTCCTGATATTGGTTGTGCGACAGCCCGTTGCCGTTCGGCGCGACGATATCGACCACCTGCGCGCCGGTGGCGGCGGTGGAGACGCCGGGGCCGTTGGCGCCGTTGGCCGCAACGATCTCTGCGGCGTAGGCGCCGGCGGAAGCGGCGAGAATAATCGCCAGCGCGGCGGCCAGTTTGCCTGCCGCCGAAAGTCTGAAGTTATTATTTTTCATCCATGTATCTCCGTATATTGCCGTGGGGTCCTGCAAAACTGTTGATTAAAAGGTGTAAGAAAAGCGGGCCAACACCTGAACGGGATCTTCCGGCGTAGCGTGGTTAGACAAAATCCAGCCGCGGCTGACCTCGAGATCGACCAGCGCCTGGCGGTAACGTAACGTGGCGCCGCTGCTCACCCCGGCGCTGCTGCGCCAGCCCGAGTTGTCCTGACGCGGCAGAATGCGGCCGACGTCGGCGCCAAGGCGCGGCGTCAGCGTGGCGGCGCCTAAATTGAAGCTGCGCGACAGCGTGTTCTGCAGATACCAGCCGTTGTCGCCGGACTGGGTGCTGCGGCTAAAGCCGCGTACGGCGCCGCGATCGGTGAGGCTCAGCCACTCCACGCCGGGCAGCGGGTCGCGGCTGTACTGGCCGTAGAACAGATTGTTGAGCTGATAGGTGGCGCCACCCAGCTGGAGGCGCTGGCTGAGGTTGGCGAACAGCTTGCCTTTGGTGAACTGGCTGTCGAGGTGCACCGAACTCGGGTGGCGGCCGGCCCCCAGCCACGGCATCCCCTGCTCGACGCTGAGGCTGGCGCTGAACACGCCATTGGGCAGAATTTGCAGGTGGCTGGCGCTCAGTTCGGCCAGGGTCAGCGTTGGGCTGCTGACCTCAAGGCGCACGCTTTCGAAGTAGTTGTCGATGCGCTTGTAGGTCAGCTGGCCGCTCAGGCTGTCTATCTGATCGTGATCGCGATAAAACACGTAGTCGCTGCGCAGCCCGTACTGTTGGGTCTGGCCGTGCAGTTTGACCACGTTGTGCGGCAGCTGCTGGTGGTTTTCATAGGATGAGAAGCTGGCGAACCCGCTGAAGGTGAACGCGCCGTACGGCAGCGAATAGAGCAGGGTGTAGGCGCGATTATAGCGGTGAGCCGGGTTTTCCAGCGTGCTGTTGGCGTTCAGGCTGACAAAGTCCGACAGGCCAAACGGGCTGTCCAACGTGGCAGTGGCGCGCGCCAGCCACCGGCCGGTGCTTTTTTGGCCGTAATTATCCGTGCCGGCGGTAATCAGCCAGGGCTTGGCATGCTGATTGCGCAAACGAATAACCGAACCGCCAACCTGGCGGCCGGGCAATATATCCAGCTTGGTGGTATTTGATTGCAAACGGTTGGCCTGATCCAATCCCTGATCGAGCTCGGTTAATTTCAACGGCTTGCCTTCCAGCCCCGGAAATAATAAACGGCTGTTGACCCAGCTATCGCCGCCTTCTATTTTCTCGATAAATCCTTCCGTCACGCTTAACCCCAATTCTCCTTGTGAATTAGGGCGAACAATTTGCACGCGCGCGGTGATATAGCCCTTTTGCACATAAAGACGCGTTAATTCACGGGTCAAGCGATTGATATCGTTGCTGCTGATGCAGTTTTCCGGCAGCGCGCTCAGCGCAGATAAATCACCCGGTGAGAGTAGGGTGATTCCCTGCAGATAAACGCCGGCGATCGGCAGGCACTGCGCGGACTGCGGCAGTGCGGGCGCGGCCGGTTCCGGTTCCGCCAGCAGGCGCTGTTGCTTCAGCTGCTGGTAGCGGCGTTGCTCAATCAACTGGTTGACTTCACGCGTGCTGTCTTGCAACGCGCGCCGTGATTCCCCCATCGACATGTCCATCATCATGTGGGAGTCCGGCAGGGTTTCGGCGGAAAGGGCCGTGCTGACCAGCAGTGTCAAGGCGGTGAGTTTTTTTATCATTGTAATCCATTCGGAGAGGCCGCCGGGGCAGCCAGCCCAATCCATGAGGTTAACCACGGGCGGCCGACGGCCGGCCCGAAATAATGAGCGACATGCACATTGCGAGGTATCTTGATTTGCCGCAGCAAATAAGACGGTGGGTATATATCTAAATAATAATTAGGCTGCTTCTTTTATGGCGGGCAACCCTGGTGACTTAATTAATTAAAAAAAGTGGAGCGTCTCTTCCTCTTACCAACATTATCGGCATGGATAGGAAGAATCTGAATTTTTATTTTTCACGGATGATAGGGGATGAGGGGAATTATGACAATCCGACCAGTGGGAAATACGAAATTTCGCAGGAAAGAAAAGGGACGCAATTGTTTGCGTCCCTACAGGCGGTTTATTTCTTCTTGATAGGGCGGCCGGACCAATAACCCGCCAGCAGCGAACCGGAGAGGTTGTGCCAGACCGAGAACAGCGCGCCTGGCAGCGCGGCCAGCGGCGAGAAGTAGATTTTGCCCAGTGTGGCCGCCAACCCGGAGTTCTGCATACCGACTTCGATCGCCAGCGTGCGGCAGGTGGACTCGTCGAAACCGAACAGTTTACCGCCCCAGTAGCCGCTCAGCAGACCGATGCCGTTGTGCAGGATCACCGCGATGATAACGACCAGGCCGACCGAAGCGATATGGCTTTGGCTGCCCGCCACCACCGCGCTGATGATCGCCAGAATGCACACCATCGACAACGCCGGCAACAGTGGCTCGATGCGTTTCACTGCCTTGGTCAGGGTATGGTGGACGATCAGGCCCAGGCCGATCGGGATCACCACAATCTGCAGAATGCTCAACAGCATGCCCATGATATCGACGCTGATCTCGGCGTCGACGTACAGACGGGTCAGCAGCGGCGTGGCGAACACCCCCACCAGCGTCGAGACCGCCGAGATGGTCACCGACAGCGCCACGTCACCCTTGGCCAGATAGATCATCACGTTGGAGGCGGTGCCGCTGGCCACGCTGCCCACCAGCACCATGCCGGCGGACAGATCCGGCGGCATGCGGAACAGCATCGCCAGGATCCAGGCCGCCAGCGGCATGATCAGATAATGCAGGAAGATGCCTGCCGCCACCGGGCCGGGGCGCGCCAGCACGCGTTTGAAGTCGTCGAGCCGCAGCGTGACGCCCATGGCGAACATGATCAGCATCAGCAGCGGGCTGACGTAGGGGCCGATACCGGTAAAGGTGGTCGGCGTGTAATACGCGGCGACGGACAGCAGTATCGCCCAGAGGGGGAATAAGCGCGTGAGTAGTGCCAGCATGCAGGTTTTCCTTAGCCAGATTGAGAACGGTGGATGTGGTTGTGTTTTTATTGCGGGCTCAACATGCTGAACCCCTGCAGGTTTTGAACGGATTTTTTAGACGCAGGGGCGCAGCATGCTGCGCCCGCAATCAGGGATAATGACTTATTCGAACAGGTTGTGATGCAGGGTACGCACCACCTGCTCGGCTTCTTCGCCCGGCACCAGGAAGCACAGGTTATAGCTGCTGGCGCCGTAGCAGATCAGGCGGATATTGAACGGATCGAGCACGCCGAACACCTCTTTGCCCACGCCGCAGGCGCGCGACAGCTGGTTGCCGATGATCGCCACCAGCGCCAGGTTTTCTTCCACTTCCACCCGGCACAGCGACGACAGTTCGGTCAGCAGTGAGGTGGTCAGCAGGCTACCGCCGACGGAGGTGGCGCCGGTGGTGTCCATGGTCAGCGCGATGCTGACTTCCGAAGTGGTGATCAGATCGACGGAGACATTATGGCGCGCCAGGATGTTGAACACCTCGGCCAGGAAACCGCGCGCGTGCAGCATGTTCAGGCTGTGCAGCGTCAGCAGCGTTTGCTTGCGGCGCAGCGCCAGCGCGCGGAACAGCGGCGGGTTCTCGGTGGTGTTGCACACCAGCGTGCCGCCGGCCGCCGGATCCTTGCTGGAGCCGACGAACACCGGAATATCGCTGCGCACCGCCGGCAACAGGGTGGCCGGATGCAGCACTTTAGCGCCGAAGGTGGCCATTTCCGCCGCCTCTTCGAAACCGATTTTGTCGATGCGCTTGGCCGCCGGCACCACGCGCGGATCGGTGGTGTAGATGCCCGGCACGTCGGTCCAGATATCCACCCGGCCGACGCCGAGCGCTTCGCCGAGCAGCGCGGCGGTATAGTCGCTGCCGCCGCGGCCGAGCGTGGTGGTGCGGCCCTTCGGCTCGCTGCCGATAAAGCCCTGGGTGACCACCAGCGCTTCCTGCAGGCGCGGCTGCAACTGCGCCCGGGCCAGTTCGCTGAGCGCGGCGCTGTCCGGCACGGCGCGGCCGAAGTGATCGTCGGTGCGCATCACTTTGCGCACGTCGAACCATTCGGCCTGCACGTTGCGGGCGCGCAGGATTTCAACGAACAACAGGGTGGACATCAGCTCCCCATGGCTGACCAGTTCGTCGGTCAACGCCGTCGAGGTGGCCAGCGACGCGGCTTCCGACAGCATGGCGATGTTTTCCAGCAGGCGGTCTATTTCGTCGCGGATCACCGCCGGCGCCGCGAGGCGATCGAGGATGGCGTACTGGATACGCCGGATTTCATCAAGCTGGTAATTGCGCTTGTCGGCCTCGCAACCCTCGGCCAGGGCGACCAACAGGTTGGTGACGCCCGCCGAAGCGGACAACACCACCAGGCGGACCTGCGGGTTGGCCAGCACGACGTCGGCACTGCGGTTCATGGCTTCAAAGTCGGCGACGCTGGTGCCGCCGAACTTGGCTACCACGGTGGAATTCTGGGGTGCTGCTTGGTTCATCTAGAAACCTCGTGTCAGGGATGCCCGTTTGGGGCACTGTAATTCCATAGCCTTGGCACAAGGGGAGAGCGGTAAACAGGGGGCAGGCGTAGAGGTCAGGCTACGATACACCCAGAAGCGCCCCACCTTGTCGATCGCCCTGCGGGCGATCCCCTGGTGACAACCCAGGGGATTCAGCCCCTGTAGTCGATACGATAATGGCCGGCCATTACCCTACCTCGGCGTCGCTCCCCCTCGGGTGCCGTCAACGGAGAAACGGCTCCTCTGACACTCTACCTGGGCGACGCGCCTCTTCTGGCTTGCGCACCGGGTGCGCAAGTAGGCTGTTAGGAATAGCCGGTTATCGCCATTCTGTCAACGTACAGACGGTGAGGGATTTTCATCTTGCACCAGCGCGATAAGCGTACAGGGCATCGCGGGCGTGGAACCGGCGCCAATCGGTTGCAGAGAACCGTCTTCCTTTTGGCTGAATAGCGGAATAACGCCCTGATGTTTCTCCAAATACTCCAGCCAACCGAAATTTTCGTTCAATTTGGTCGCTTTGATGGTGGCCCCCCTGGCGAGCAGGCTGCTCAGGCGGCCGTAGGTGGCTTCCTGATTAAATAAAATTTCATGCCGGCGGAAACGCGAACTTTCCGCGCTGGCGCCGCGTCCTTTCAACGGCGCCCCCGAACGGATGGCGAACACGTGATCTTCGCCGAAGAGATGGCCGAAGTGGTAGACCGCCAGCGCGTTCTGGTGGCGGTTGGGCGACAGCGCCAGCACCTGGGCGATATTGCTCAGATCGAGGTAGTTCTCGGCGTGTTCGGAGTAGGCGTGGCCATAGTAGGCCGGAATGCCGTCCATGCGCGCCTGACGGTAGTATTCCCAGCTGCTGTCGGTGACGATCACCGGCACGTTCAGCTTGATCAGCGCCTGCGCCAGCATGCGCGCCACGCTGTTGGCGCCGACGATCAGCACGCCGCGCGGTTTCTGCTGCTGCACCCGCAGCCAGCGCGCCATTATGCCGCTGGTCAGGCTTTGCAACACCACGGTGCCGATGATGATGGCGAACACCACGGTCACCAGCCGGTCGGCGCCCTGATAGCCGCTGCGCTGCAGCGTCAGCGCGAACAGCGAGCTGACCGCCGCGGCCACGATGCCGCGCGGGGCGATCCAGCACAGCAGCAGCCGATCGCGCCAGTGCAGGGAAGAGCGCCAGGTCGACACCGCGATGCACAGCGGCCGGGCGATGAACTGCACCGCCAGCAGCAGCAGCAGCAGCGGCCAGCCCATGTTCCACAGCGCCTGGATGTCGAGCCGCGCCGCCAGAATGATGAACAGCGCCGAGATCAGGATCGCCGACAGCTCCTCTTTGAACGCCAGAATATCGCTGGTGTCCACGTCGCGCATGTTGGCCAGCCAGATGCCCATCACCGTGACGGTCAGCAGGCCGGATTCGTCGGCGATGGCGTTGGACACGCCGAAGGCGGTCAGCATAATAGCCAGCACCGCCAGGTTCTGCAGGTAGCGCGGCAGCCAAACGCGGCGCAGCGCCAGGCCGAGCAGGTAACCGAACAGCGCGCCGGCGATAAGACCGACGGCGGCGGTCACGCCCAGCGTCCAAAACAGGTGGGTATAGGATTCCGCATTCTGCTTCAGCACGATAAACTCGAACACCAGCAGGGTGAAGATGGCGCCGACCGGATCGATGACGATCCCTTCCCAGCGCAGCACCTGGTTAATGTTGGCGTTCGGCCGCACCACGCGCATCAGCGGGGCGATCACCGTCGGCCCGGTCACCACCGTCACCGCGCCGATCAGCGCCGCCAGCTCCGGCGGGAAATCCAGCAGCCACCAGCTGGCGAGGCTGATGACCAGAAAGGTGACCAGCATGCCGACGGTGACCAGGTTGCGCACCACGCCGCCGAGGCCGCGTATCTCCTCGAAACGCAGCGTCAGCGCCCCCTCGAACAGGATGATCGCCACCGACAGCGACACCAGCGGAAACAGCAGATCGCCGAACAGCAGATCCGGCTGTACCAGATGCACCGTCGGGCCGAGCACGATGCCGAACAGCAGCAGCGGCAAGATGGCCGGCAGGCGCAGCAACCAGGCCAGCCACTGCGCCAGCAGCGACGCCAGGCCGATAAGCACCAACATGAGCGGGGCGGATAATTCCATAAGCGAGATCCCTTTCAAATGACGAAATAAACGACGATGACACAGCCTGATGACAATTCGGCAACCCCGATAACAGGCCGTTAGCCAAAAGTATAGAGTGAAAGCTGAAACGAGGCGGCAATGCGTTGACAGTTAGCGCCTATCGCAAGAAAAGCGATCATAATCACAGTCGAACAGGCTACAATCGGACAAACGCGTCATTTTTATTCTCAAGCCTAAGAGTGTTGCTATGAAAAATATCAATCCTAGTCAAACCGCTGCTTGGCAAGCCCTGCAGCAACATTATGCACAGATGAAAGACGTACGGATCGCCGACCTGTTCGCCCAGGACAGCGATCGTTTCTCCAGGTTCTCCGCGACCTTCAACGATCAAATGTTGGTGGACTATTCCAAGAACCGCATCACGCAGGAAACCCTGGAGAAGCTGCAGGCGTTGGCGAAAGAAACCGATCTGCAAGGCGCCATCAAATCGATGTTCGCCGGTGAGAAGATCAACCGCACCGAAGATCGCGCGGTGCTGCACATTGCCCTGCGCAACCGCAGCAACAGCCCGATCCTGGTCGACGGCAAAGACGTGATGCCGGAAGTGAACGCGGTGCTGGCCAAGATCAAACAGTTCTGCGCGCGCGTCATCGGCGGCGAGTGGAAAGGCTACACCGGCAAGCCGATCACCGACGTGGTGAACATCGGCATCGGCGGTTCGGATCTCGGCCCTTACATGGTGACCGAAGCGCTGCGCCCTTATAAAAACCACCTGAACATGCACTTCGTCTCCAACGTCGACGGCACCCACATCGCCGAAACGCTGCAGCCGCTGAATCCGGAAACCACGCTGTTCCTGGTGGCCTCCAAAACCTTCACCACTCAGGAAACCATGACCAACGCCCACAGCGCGCGTGACTGGTTCCTGAGCAGCGCCGCCGATCAACAGCACGTGGCCAAGCACTTCGCCGCGCTGTCCACCAACGGCAAAGCGGTAGCCGAGTTCGGCATCGATACTGACAACATGTTCGAGTTCTGGGACTGGGTCGGTGGCCGTTACTCCCTGTGGTCGGCGATCGGCCTGTCGATCGCGCTGTCCATCGGTTATGACAACTTCGAGCAGCTGCTGAGCGGCGCGCACGCTATGGACAAGCACTTCGCCGAAACGCCGGCGGAGAAAAACCTGCCGGTGCTGCTGGCGCTGATCGGTATTTGGTACAACAACTTCTTCGGCGCCGAAACCGAAGCCATTCTGCCGTACGATCAGTACATGCACCGTTTTGCCGCTTACTTCCAGCAGGGCAACATGGAATCCAACGGCAAGTACGTCGATCGCAATGGCAACCCGGTGGATTACCAGACTGGCCCCATCATTTGGGGTGAGCCGGGCACCAACGGCCAGCATGCTTTCTATCAGTTGATCCACCAGGGCACCAAGCTGGTGCCGTGCGATTTCATCGCGCCGGCCATCAGCCATAACCCGCTGGGCGATCATCACGCCAAACTGCTGTCCAACTTCTTCGCTCAGACCGAAGCGCTGGCGTTTGGCAAGTCGCTGGAAGTGGTGGAAGCCGAGTTCGCGGAGCAGGGCAAAACCCCTGAGCAGGTCAAGCACGTGGCGCCGTTCAAGGTGTTTGAAGGCAACCGGCCGACCAACTCGATCCTGCTGCGTGAAATCACCCCGTTCAGCCTGGGTAGCCTGATCGCGCTGTACGAGCACAAGATCTTCACCCAGGGCGCGATCCTGAACATCTTCACCTTTGATCAGTGGGGCGTGGAGCTGGGCAAACAGCTGGCTAACCGCATCCTGCCGGAGCTGGCGGGCAGCGAGAAAATCAGCAGCCATGACAGCTCGACCAATGCGCTGATCAACCGCTTCAAGGAATGGCGCTAAGCGCCTGAGCTGAAGCCAATAAAAACCCGCCGCGGCGGGTTTTTTTACGTCTGTAACAAATTACAGATTGATCGGCACTTCGAAGCTGACGCCCGCGCCCACGTCATCGGCGGTGCTGTGATCGTTGTCGGTGTACCACAGGCTGGTATCGAACTTAACCTGAGACGGGAAGGTGTAACCCCAACCGACCTGGACGCCCTTCAGCGTATCGGATTTCGGGAACGCCTGGTTGATGCTTTGGCTCAGCGGGTTCACCTTGGCGTATACCAGACGGGTGCTCCAGCGCTGGCTGTCGTCCAGCACCAGCTCGACGCGGCCGGACAGCATCTGGCCGTCGCCGCCCATCGCGTGACCCAGCGGGTAGCCCTGCTGATAGTAGCCGCCTTTGTAGATGTAGTGGTTGTACACGTAGTTTTTACGGCTCATATCCGAACGGGTATCGGAACCTTCAATATACCAGTTGATGGTGGTCGGGCCCCATTCCGGGTGACCTTCCAGACCGAGCAGATAGGTGTTTTTCGACGGCAACATGCCGGCTTCATCTTCGCCGACCAACTGGCCATAGAGGCTGACCGGCAGGCCGATCAGCGGCTGCATTTTCAGCTTGAAGTCGAAACCGGCGAGCTGGTTGCCCGGATCGTTGCCCTGACCTGAGTCATCGTTATCGTTACCGCTAAAGGCATCCCAGAATGAACTCCATGACTGCGGACGGCCTTTCCCCCCCCACTGCATGATGCGCGATGCGCCCAGCTCGACGAAGTCGGTAGGCATCATGGTGAAACGGCCGCCGATCAGTTTGGTGTGCGGTACAGAACTGTACTGCGACAGCTGGCCGGCTGACAGCTGGTATTGCCAGCGGCCGATCCACGACAGCCACGGGGTTTCAAACGGCGATTGGTCGGCGCGCTGCAGCATAAAGCCGGCCACTGGGCGCGCGGCGTCGGAGCGGATCAGGCTGCCGTCGTAACCCGGGCCCCACCACTGGGAAACCTCGCCGAAGGAGAGCCATTGGTTCCAGATTTTCACTGCGCCGTAGGAGCCGTTCATGTTGAATTTGGAACCGTCGCTGACGCGCTGATCGCCTTCCACCGAGCCCTGCAGACGCACGTCCCAGAACTCGCCGTTGGCGCCGGCGCCGATGGTCAGGCGATCGTCGGCGTACTCGTTTTGGCCGAAGCCTTGCGGGGTGCCGGGTTTATCGGTCGACGCGTAACCGCTGACGCGGATGTTGGCTTTCAGGGCATCGACGCGGCGTTGCACGCGGTCGATGACGTTTTTCTCGGTATTGGTGACCGGTTTGGCCTGCGCGATAACGGAACTGATCTCTTCCTGACTCAGCGGCCAGGTGGACAGGCTGACATTGATGACGCCGCGGTCAGACAACCAGGCGAGATCGTTACGCAGATCGTTGTCAGGGGCTACCAGGCCGGCGGCGTGGCCGGACAATGCACAGGTAAACAGGCCTGCAGCGACCAGTCCGTTAAGTTTAGCGCGCATAAAGAATTCCCTTGTTAATTCGAGGTTATTGGTTTTATGTAAAGATCTCTGTGACCCATGATAGTTGACATTTCGATTTGCTACAAATCTATAAGCCAGAAACATCTTATTATAACGTGATGAATTAAATGGGGTTTAAAGTGCTTTCGCGAAGGGCGGAATTTTTAGGACAATGCCTATATTGGCACGGTTGAATCATATAAGCGGTATTCAGGAGAGGTTTTATGGCAAAAACGTCGCGTTCGATCATGATAGCGAAGGGGCTGCAGCGGGTGCTGAACGTGGGCTTGTTGCTGCTGGCGGCAATTCTGGTGGTGTTTCTGGTCAAGGAGACCATCCATCTGGCGAAGGTGTTATTTATTAATAGCGAAGAGTCGTCCTCTTACCTGTTGATTGAAGGCATCGTGATTTATTTTCTGTACTTTGAATTTATCGCCTTGATCGTCAAGTATTTTGAGTCGGGTTATCATTTCCCGCTGCGCTATTTTATTTATATCGGCATTACCGCGATTATTCGTTTGATTATCGTGGATCACAAAAATCCCATCGACACCCTGATCTACGCGGCGGCGATATTGGTGCTGGTGGTGACGCTCTATCTGGCCAACACCGACCGGCTGAAACGGGAATAGCGGAGATAAAAATGGCGGCCAAAGGCCGCCAAAGACACAGGATTACCGCTATCGCGGAAAAACATCAAACGCACTGCAGTGGCACAAATTACCCCTTCACGCCGCCGGCCGTCAGGCCGCCCACCAGCCAGCGCTGCGCCAGCAGGAACACGGCGGTAATCGGTATCGCCGACAGCACCGCAGCAGCGGCGAAGTCGCCCCACAGGTAGTTCTGCGGGTTGAGATATTGCTGCATCCCCACCGCCAGCGTGTAGCTGTTCACATCGCGCAGCAGCAGCGACGCCACCGGCACCTCGGTGATGGCGGCAATAAACGACAGAATGAACACCACCGCCAGAATTGGCACCGACAGCGGCAACAGCACCAGACGGAACGCCTGCCACGGCGTGGCGCCATCCAGCGCCGCCGCTTCTTCCAGCGAATTGTCGATGGTTTCGAAATAGCCTTTGATAGTCCAGACGTGCAGCGCAATGCCGCCCATGTAGGCGAAAATCACGCCGCCGTGGGTGTTCAGGCCGATAAACGGAATGTACTGGCCCAGGCGGTCGAACAGGGCGTACAGCGCCACCAGCGACAGCACCGCCGGGAACATCTGGAAGATCAGCATGCTCTTCAACAGCGTGCTCTTGCCGCGAAAACGCATGCGGGCGAAGGCGTAGGCGCAGGTGGTGGACAGCGTCACGATGCCGATGGCGGTGATCGCCGCGATCTTGACTGAGTTCCACAGCCACAGCAGCACCGGGAACGGCGGTGGCGTCACGCTGCCGTCGGCGTGGGTGACGCTGAAGCCGAGCGCCAGCCGCCAGTGATCCCAAGAGAGGGTTTCCGGTATCAAGCTGCCGGTGGCGAAGTTGCCGGCGCGCAGCGAGATGGCCACCACCATCAGCAGCGGGAACATGATCAGGGCGATAAAGCACAGCATCAAGATATGGGTGATCCACAGGCGCAAGCGCTGGGATTTGGGTTGAACCATGGCCATCGTTATTCTCCCTAATCGAAGTTCATCTTGCTGGCTTTCAAATTCAGGATCGCCAGCGCGCCCACCAGCAGGAAGATCAGCGTGGCGATGGCGGCCGCCAGGCCGAAGTCTTGCCCGCCGCCGCCTTCGAAGGCGATGCGGTAGGTGTAGCTGACCAGCAGATCGGTATAGCCGGCCGGCGTGGTGGTGCCGATCATGTCCGGGCCGCCGTTGGTCAGCAGCTGGATCAGCACGAAGTTGTTAAAGTTGAAGGCGAAGCTGGCGATCATCAGCGGCGTCAGCGGCTTGATCAGCAGCGGCAAGGTGATGCGGAAGAAGTTTTGCCACGGGTTGGCGCCATCCATCGCCGAGGCCTCGTACAGATCGTCCGGGATCGCTTTCAGCAGCCCCATGCACAGGATCATCATGTACGGATAGCCGAGCCAGGTATTGACGATCAGGATCATGCTCTTGGCGGTGAGCGGATCGCTGAACCAGGCGGGTTTGATGCCGAACAGATGGCTGAGCATCATGTTGATTTCGCCGAAGCTCTGGTTGAACAACCCTTTGAAGATCAGGATCGAGATGAACGACGGCACCGCATAGGGCAGGATCAGCAGCACGCGGTAGATCGCCTTGCCTTTCAGCGCCTCCCACTGCACCACGCAGGCCAACACCATGCCGACCGCCACGGTGAGGATCACCGTCATTACCGAGAACACGATGGTCCAGATGAAGATCGACACGAACGGTTTCTTGATGCCCTCGTCCTGCAGCACCCGCAGGAAGTTTTTCCAGCCGGTGGTGACGGTATAGCCGGGGCTCAGGGTTTCCTGCGCCCAGCCGCCGTCGGCGTTGATCGCCTGATAGAAGCCTATGTCGCCGTTCGGCCGATAGCGCACCTGGGTCTGGTTATTGGTCAGCGTGCTGCCGTCTTTGTCCAGCGCATACAGCGGGCGGGTGCCGGAGAATTGGCGAAGAGAGCTCATGCGCAATTCACCGCCGTCGGGCAGTTGCGCCACCAGCTGGCTCAGCGCTTGCCGGTTCTGGGTGATCACCCGCAGCGTGGCGCGTTCGCCCTGCGGCGCGGCGCTCTGCGTGGTCAATGTCAGGGTTTGCGGCGCAGCGGCGTCGAGGTGGAAAGGCTCGGAAATCAACGGCTGTTCACTGTCCGGCGAGGTTAATTGCAGGCGCCATTGCTGATTTTCCGCCGGGTAGAGGCCGAAGGTGAAGGTTTTGCCGCTCTGGAACTGGCGTTGCATCAGCACCGATTGCGCGCGCTCAAAGGTCAGCTGGTTGGTGCTGCTGTAGTTGGTAAAGGCGATGGCGATGGTGCAGATCAGCGGGAACAGGACGAACAGTCCCATGCCGGCGACGCCGGGATACACATAGCGCCAGGCGTAGGCGCGGCGGTTGGCGAAGACGTAAAGTCCGGCGCTGACCAGGATCAGCGTCAGGATGGCGAACAGGTATTCACCCTGTGCATACATCAACACAATCAGGTAGCAGGTCACCAGGCTGAACAGGCCGACCAACAGCCATTTCAGCGCGTCGCTTTGCCACCACTTCGATTTTTTACGCGCAGGCGTCCCGGCGTGAGCGAATTGCATAGGGCGTTCCTTTCTGTGAAGCAATGGCGGGGCGCCACGGCACCCCGCACGACGTCGTTACTTGGTGATGCGGGTCTGCACGTCGTCCAGCGCGGCTTTCACCGTCTGACGGCCGCTGACGGCGTTGATCACTGCACTGCGTTCGGCGTACCAGAAGGCGCTCATCTGCGGGATGTTCGGCATAATCTCCCCGTTTTGCGAGTTCTGCATGGTGGCGGCGATCTTCGGATCTTTGGCCAGCGTTTCCTGGTAGGACTTCAGCGCCACCGCGCCCAGCGGTTTATCTTTGTTGACGTCCGCCAGCCCTTCGTTGGTCAGCAGATAGTTCTCGAGGAACTCGGTCGCCAGTTCTTTATTCGGGCTGGCGGCGTTGATACCGGCGGTCAGCACGCCGACGAACGGTTTGGACGGTTTGCCTTTGAAGGTCGGCAGCAGCGTCACGCCGTAGTTGATTTTGCTCTGCTCGATGTTGTTCCAGGCCCACGGGCCGTTGATGGTCATCGCGGTCTGGCCTTTGTTGAACGCGGCCTCGGCGATCGAGTAATCGGTATCGGCGTTGATGTGTTTGTTTTTCACCAGATCGACGATGAACTGCAGGCCGGCCTGCGAACCGGCGTTGGCGACGCCGACATCCTTGATGTTGTATTTGCCGTTCTCATACTTGAAGGCATAACCGCCGTCGGCGGCGATGATAGGCCAGGTGAAGTAGGGTTCCTGCAGGTTCCACATGATGGCGCTCTTGCCGGCGGCGCGCAGCTGTTTGTCCAGCGCCGGGATCTCTTCCCAGGTCTTCGGCGGCTGTTTGACCAAGTCCTTGTTGTAAATCAGCGACAGCGCTTCGACGGCGATCGGATAGCCGATCAGCTTGCCGTCATAGCGCACGGCGTCCCAGGTGAACGGGAACAGCTTGTCCTGGAAGGCTTTGGACGGGTGGATTTCGGCCAACAGGCCGGACTGCGCATAGCCGCCGAAGCGGTCGTGGGCCCAGAAAATGATGTCAGGACCGTCGCCGGTGGCGGCCACCTGCGGGTATTTTTCTTCCAGTTTGTCCGGGTGCTCGACGGTGACTTTGATGCCGGTGTCTTTTTCGAATTTCTTGCCGACTTCGGCCAGGCCGTTATAGCCCTTGTCGCCGTTGATCCAGATAACCAGTTTGCCTTCCTCAATCTTGGCGAAGGCGGAAGAAGAGAGCACCAGGGTGGCCAGTGCCGAGAGCGCCAGCGTTCGGGCGAGGGTAATGCTGCGAGTCATAATCCAGTCCTTCTTTTTGTGGGCACATAAATCAAGGAGAGACGTTTCGCGGTAATAGTGGGTCACAACGCGACATATTCTCATCCTCCCCCCCTCTACGCCCCTGAGATGAGGAGTGTGATCCAGTTAACGTTGTGCTCTATTCTGTGGCGTCAGGCACACAATAGGGGGGCGATTTTTGCCGGCTTGATCACAGATTTGCCTTAAGCGCGGAACTTCTCATCGCCGCGGTCGTTCTCTCATCCTCCCGCCTCCTCCCCCATGAAAAATCCTGTTACGGATGATTACCCTTTCCGGTGACTCCCGCACTATCGGCACATCGATTTTTAACGCCACGCGCAGCAGGGATACCGGATTTATGTCGTCAATGCCTATCGCCACTCAGCCCACCCTGTACCGGATCCATCCGGCCAGTTTCCGTGACGGAAACGGGGACGGCGTGGGCGACGCGCACGGCATGCTGGCGGCGCTGCCGTACCTGAAAGCGCTGTCGATCGACGGCCTGCTGCTGCCGCAGACGCTGGCGCCGGAGGCCGAGGCGACGGTGACGGGCGAAGGGCTGACGCTGTGGTACGGCGATGAAGCCAACCGCGTTCGCAATGCCGTCGCGCCGCAGCGGTTCGCCCACGGCGCGCTGGCGCTGGACGTGATGCCGTTCAGCGCGGAGAAGCTGGCGGCGGTGTTGCACGCCCGCCGCGCCACGTTGGCGGACAGCCTGTGGAGCACCGGGGACGCCGAGCAGCCAAGAGTGGTCAGCCGCTGGGGGCAAGGCGATCTGCGTTCCGCCGCCGCCTTTTTGACGCTGTTGGCGATGTTGCCGGCGCCGATCTGCCTGTATCAGGGCGAAGAGCTGGGGCTGCCGCATGCCGCCGGCCTGCAGGATCCGCGCGGCGCGCAAACGCCGATGCCGTGGCATGAAGCCCCCGAACAGGTCACCGCCGGGGAGATCAGCTGGTATCAGCAGGTGGCGATCGAACACCGCGCATTGGCCATCAGCCGCCAACAGCACGACAGCCACTCCACCTTACGTTACTGCCAGGCGCTGTTGGCTCTGCGCCGTTCGCCGCTCATCCAGCGCGGCGAGCTGAACGCGGTCAGCCAGCGGGACGGCGTGGTGCGCTTACTTATTACCCATCAGGATCAATGCCTTGAAGCGCTGATAAACCTGCAGCCTTATACTCAGGCGGCCGCGCCGTCTGAGGCGACCTTGCCGTTGGCATGGCAGCACGGCGCGCAGCAAGAGGGTCATCAATGGGTTTTGGCGGGCTTTGCCTCCGCCATTTTCACACGACATGTTAACTGCGAAAGCAGGGGAGTAACGCATGGCTAGCGTGACACTGCGCAGCGTTTATAAGGCCTTCGGTGAGGCCGTGATTTCCAAAGACGTCAATCTGACCATCGAAGACGGCGAGTTTGTGGTGTTCGTCGGGCCGTCGGGCTGCGGCAAATCGACGCTGCTGCGCATGATCGCCGGGCTGGAGGACATCACCTCCGGCGACCTGCTGATCGGCGAGAAACGGATGAATGAGGTGCCGCCTTCCGAGCGCGGCATCGGCATGGTGTTCCAGTCCTACGCGCTGTATCCGCACCTGTCGGTGGCGGACAACATGTCGTTCGGCCTGAAGCTGGCCGGCGCCAGGAAAGCGGAAATCAATCAACGGGTGAACCAGGTCTCCGAGGTGCTGCAGCTGGCGCACCTGCTCGATCGGCGGCCGAAGGCGCTGTCCGGCGGTCAGCGTCAGCGCGTGGCGATCGGCCGCACGCTGGTGGCCGAGCCGGACGTGTTTCTGCTCGACGAACCGCTGTCCAACCTCGATGCCGCGCTGCGGGTGCAGATGCGCATCGAGATCTCCCGTCTGCACAAGCGCCTGCAGCGCACCATGATTTACGTCACTCACGATCAGGTTGAAGCGATGACGCTGGCCGACAAGATCGTGGTGCTCGACGCCGGTCGCGTGGCGCAGGTCGGCAAGCCGCTGGAACTGTACCACTACCCGGCCAACCGCTTCGTCGCCGGGTTTATCGGCTCGCCGAAGATGAACTTCCTGCCGGTCAAGGTGACCGCTGCGCAGCCGCAACAGGTGCAGGTCGAACTGCCCAACCGTCAACTGGTCTGGCTGCCGGTGGAAGGCGCGGGCGTTCAGCCCGGCGCCAATCTGTCACTGGGCATTCGCCCCGAACATTTGCTGCCCGGCGAAGCCTCTGAAGTGCGGCTTACCGGCGACGTACAGGTGGTGGAGCAGCTCGGCAACGAGACGCAAATCCACATCCAAATCCCGGCCATCCGTCAAAACCTGGTGTACCGCCAGAACGACGTGGTGCTGGTAGAAGAAGGTGCCACATTCGCCATCGGCCTGCCGCCTCATCGTTGCCACCTGTTCCGTGAAGACGGTACGGCATGTAAACGGCTGCACCAGGAGCCGGGCGTTTAAAGCATCAAAGTCGGTATAACAGGAGAATAATGATGACTACTCTGCGCAAACTTCCTCTGGCACTGGCTGTCGCCGCCGGTGTTCTCTCTACTCAGGCGCTGGCCGTGGATTTTCACGGTTACGCCCGTTCCGGCATCGGCTGGACCGGCAGCGGCGGTGAGCAACAGTGCTTCAAGGCCACCGGCGCCGCGAGCAAATACCGTCTCGGCAACGAATGTGAAACCTACGCCGAACTGAAACTGGGGCAGGAAGTGTGGAAAGAAGGCGACAAGAGCTTCTATTTCGACACCAACCTGGCCTATTCGGTCTCGCAGCGTTCCGACTGGGAAGACGTGACCCCGGGCTTCCGCGAAGTCAACGTGCAGGGTAAAAACCTGATCGAGTGGCTGCCGGGCTCCACGCTGTGGGCCGGTAAGCGTTTCTATCAGCGTCATGACGTTCACATGATCGACTTCTACTACTGGGATATCTCCGGCCCGGGCGCCGGTCTGGAAAACATCGATCTGGGCTTCGGCAAGCTGTCCGCCGCCGTGACCCGCAACTCCGAATCCGGCGGCTCTTACGGCTATCTGGATAACGAATGGAAACAGCGTCCGACCGTCAACGATACCTTCGACCTGCGTCTGGCCGGCCTGGAGCTGAACCCGGGCGGCACCCTGGAGCTGGGCGTGGACTACGGCCGCGCCAATGCGCAGGATAACTACCGCCTGGCGGACGGCGCCAGCAAAGACGGCTGGATGTTCACCGCGGAACACACGCAGAGCATCCTGAACGGTTACAACAAGTTCGTGCTGCAGTACGCCACCGACTCGATGACCTCGCAGAACAACGGCCGCAACGAAGGCGCCACCATCGATAACAACGGCAAGATGATCCGCGTGCTGGATCACGGCGCCATCGACTTCAACGATCAATGGGCGCTGATGTACGTCGCCATGTTCCAGGACATCGACCGCGACAACAACAACGGCACCACCTGGTACACCGTGGGCGTACGCCCGATGTACAAATGGACGCCGATCATGAGCACCTTGCTGGAAGCCGGCTATGACAACGTCAAATCCCAGCGCACCGGCGATCGCAACGGCCAGTATAAAGTGACCCTGGCGCAGCAATGGCAGGCGGGCAACAGCATCTGGTCGCGTCCGGCCATCCGCCTGTTCGCCACCTACGCCAAGTGGGATGAGAAGTGGGGCTACGCCACCGGCGATGATACCGGGTATAACGCCGGCACCGCTTACAACGACACCAGCATGCATACCTTCAGCCGCGGCAAGGATGACGAAGTCACCTTCGGCGCCCAGATGGAAATTTGGTGGTAACGACAGGACGGGGAGGGCCGTAGGCTCTCCCCCAATCGCATTCGCCGCGGCCGGATCTCTTGCCTGATCCATCGCGGCGCTGAAAGAGGATATAACGATGAAAAAGAATCTGCTGTCACTCTGCCTGTCGCTGGCGCTGACCGTCGGCGCGCCTTTGGCGGCCAATGCCGATACGCCGGCCAACGTTTCCGTCGCGCCGGCCATCAGCGCCGCCACGCTGCAAAGCCTGCCGTGGCAGCCGTTGCAGCCGCCGGTGTCGCAAGAGGTGAAGCTCGACGCCGTCAGCCCGCAGCTCAATCAGGGCGAGATCCAGGGGGCGATCGCCGCCTATACGTTGCCGGCCGATCGCGGTTCGCTGGAAGTGACGCTGAGCAGCCTCGCCAAAAACAATTCGCTGTACGCGCCGAGCGTGCTGGTGCTGGACGAGCATCTGCGCCCGGCGGCGTATTACCCGAGCAGCTATTTCCCTTACCAGCCGCCGGGGGCGATGTCCTCCGATCGTCTCGAAGGCACGCTGAAGCTGACGCCGGCGCTCGGTCAAAAACAGATTTACCTGCTGGTGTACACCACTCGCCAGGATTTGGTGAAAACTACGCAGCTGACCAACCCGGCCAAGGCCTATGCGCAGGGGGTGGGCAACGCGGTGCCGGATATCCCGGATCCGATCGCCGGCCACGCGACGACCGGCACGCTGAAGCTTAAGGTCACCGCTGAACAGGGCACCGGCAACGTGATGATCGGCATGCTGCAGCCTGCGCCGACCGTGGCGCCGGTGGTGGTGGGGTCGAGCACCCCGGCCGCGGCGGCGGCACCGATGCCGACGCCGGAGAAACCGGCGGAGCCGATGCTCAACGATACCGAAAGCTACTTCAATAACGGCATCAAGCAGGCGGTGAAGGCGGGCGATATCGACAAGGCGCTGAAGCTGATGAATGAGGCCGAGAAGTTGGGCTCTACCACTGCGCGTAAAACGTTTATCAGCAGCGTTAAAGGCAAGGGGTAACACCCGGCGCTGCCGATGCTGGCTCGATGATTGGTGCGCCTTGGCGCACCTTTTTTCATCCGCGCGCCAGCGTTGCGCCGATCAACGCCAGCAGACGGGTGTTGTCCACCTGCTGCATGATGCGCACCGGCTTGCCCTGCGGCGGCGGCATACCGACCGTCAGGCGCAGGCCGCCCGGCCGCCAACGGCGTGAGCTGCCGCGCGTCAATGCCCCTTCCAGCGCCACATCCACATGGAACATTTCGGTCGTGACCAACTGCGGTTCCAGCAGCCAGGCGATCACCAGCGCATCATGGATCCAGCAGCCCGGCAGGCGCCGCGTATGGCGCGAATAGTCGATCCACGGCTGCGTGGTGGCGCGCAAATAACGGCACAGCGGGGTATCCGGCTGGGTCAGCGCGGCCAGATCCGCCTGGGTCAGCATGGTCTGGGTGGTGACGTCCAGCGGCGCCAGCGTGATATTGGCACCGCTGTTCAACACCAGCCGCGCCGCTTCCGGATCCAAACCAAAATTGGTGTCCTTGATGTATCCTTCGACGTTGAACACGCCGCCCATGATCACGATCTCTTTCACCGCCTGCGCCATCTGCGGGTAAAGCTGCATGGCGTGCGCGACGTTGGTCAGCGGGCCGATCGCCGCCAGCGTGATCTCGCCGGGATGCCGGCAGATCAGTTCGCCGATGGCGATGGCGGCGTCCGGTGCGGGCGCGTTGGCCAGCGAGGGGGCGGGCAAGTCGCGCCACAGCGCCGCCAGCTGCGGATCGGCGATCGGGCGGTCCAGATGGGCGCGCCACGGCTCCGGCGGCTCGCTCAGGGCGCGCGCCGCGCCGAGGGCGACCGGTACCCGGTAGCCGCTCTGCGCCAGCAGATCGGAGGCGACGGCGAAGCCCACTTCACGCGGGGTATTGCCGGCCACGATGCTGATCAGCTCCAGTTGCAGCTGCGGTTTGGCCGCCAGCGCCAGAGCCAGCGCCAGACCGTCATCGACGTTGGCGCCGGGAACGCCGTTGCCGGGATCGCAATCAATGATTAAACGCATAGTAAGGTGTCCTGAAAAACCGCTAGCAGCCGCACGAGTGGCGGATGCGCAGTTGAAAAGCGAATTCATGCAGCTCGGCGGGCGCGGCGCCGGCGGCCAGCATGGCGATGGCCCGCTTGGCCATGGCGTCGATCGGCTGCTCGACCGCGCTGAGCGGCGGCACGCTGAATTCGGATTGCTGCGTGCCGTTAAAACAGATCAGCGCCAGATCGCCCGGCGCGCGCAGCCCATGTTCCGCCAGCGCCGACAGGCAGCCGAGCGCCTGCTGCTCGTTAGAGGTGAAAACGGCGCGCGGGCGCGGGCCTTGCACCAGGCGCTGGGTGGCCTGGTAACCGCCCTGGCGGGTGTAGGGCACCTCGAAAATCCATTCGTCGCGCGGCGTGATGCCCGCTTCCAGCAGCGCATCGCGCCAGCCGTTCAGGCGATCCTGCGCGTTGAGCATGGTCAGCGGGCCGATAAAAATGCCGATGTCGCGATAGCCGTGCTGCAGCAGATGGCGGGTCGCCTGGCAGGCGGCGTCCCGCTCGTCGACGCGAATGGCGCAGACGCCGGCCTGGCTGTCGATGGTATCTATCATCACGCAGGGCGTGCCGGAGGCGCGGATCAGATCGAACCACGGATGGCGATCGACGCTGGTGTACAGCAGGCCGTCGACCTGGCGGCGCAGCAGGTTGTTGATCAGCTCATATTCGCGCTGCCGGTCGTCACCGGCGTCGCCCAGCAGCAGCACGCGGCCGCGGCTGAAGGCCTCCTGCTGCAGCGCCCGCGCCAGCGTGGCGAAGAACGGGTTGGAAATATCCGGCACCACCAGCCCGTAGGTTTGCGTGCTGCCGGAGGCCAGCGCTCGCGCGATGTCGTTCGGCCGGTAGCCGGTCTGCTCGATTGCCGCCAGCACGCGCAGCCGGGTGGCTTCCGCCACCGGGCGCGGACCGTTGTTGATCACATAGCTGACCACGGCGACGGAGGTGCCCGCTATGCGAGCCACGTCGGCGCGGGTAACGCGGCGCGCGGAGTGATTATCCAAATTGAGGTCCTGTTCGCCTTCCCGCTACGCGGCATCCTGCGGCAGGTTGAGATCGCGGCCGCGGGTTTCGGGAGCAAAGAAGGTGGTGATTAAGCCGATGGCCGCCATTACAACAAAATAGCAGGCGACAGGCCACCAGTGACCGAAACCGGACAGCAGCGCGGTGGCGATCAGCGGCGCGGTGCCGCCGGAGAGGATCGACCCGAGCTCCTTGGCGAACGCCATTTTGGAGTAGCGGTTCTTCACGCCGAACAGTTCGACGCCGTAGGCCGCCTGCACGCCGAAGATCCCCAGCGATGCGATGCACATGCCGACCACGATCACCGAGATGACGATCGCCGGCTCACGGCTGTCGAGCAACCAGAACGCCGGGAAAGCGTACAGCACCAGCAGCAGGCAGAACCACCGGTAGGTGATGCGGCGGCCGAAACGATCGGAGAGCCAGCCGGCCAGCGGGATCACCAGAAAACCGCACAGTGAGGCGATCAGCACCGCCAGTGCCGGCACCGATTTATCGACCATCAGCACCTTGGCGACGTAGCCGACGATAAAGCCCTGGCACAGGTAGGAGGGGCCGTTTTCGCCGATGCGCAGGCCGAGCATCACCCAGAACGCCTTGGTGCGCTGCAGGTAGCTGCGCGTATCCGGCGCGGCCTGGGCGGCGTCCAGCATGCGCTGGTGGTTTTGCTGCAGCTCGCGTTCGAACACCGGCGTTTCCCGCACGTGGCGGCGCAGATACAGCGCCACCCCGGCTATCAGGATGCTGGCGAGGAACGGAATGCGCCAGCCCCAGCTCATCAGGTCTTCCTTGTCGAGCTGCAATACCAGCAGCCACACCAGCGACGCCAGCAGGGTGCCACTGTTGGAGCCGATGGCGATGATAGACGCCACCAGCCCGCGCCGCTTGGCCGGCGCGTATTCCGCCAGCATCACCGCCCCGCCGGACAGCTCCGCACCGGCGCCGAACCCCTGCGCGAAGCGCAGGATCACCAGGCAGGCGGGCGCCCAGACGCCGATTTGCGCATAGGGCGGGATCAGGCCGATCAATGTGGTGGAGAGGCCCATCAGCGCCACGGTGGTGATCAGCACCACGCGGCGGCCTTTGCGATCGCCGATCCAGCCGAACACCAGCGCGCCGATCGGCCGCGCGACGAAGCCGACGGAGTAGGTGGCGAAGCTGGCCAGCAACGCCACCAGCGGCGTGGCTTCGGGGAAGAACACGTCGCCGAACACCATGCCGGCCGCCAGGCCGTACAGCGCGAAGTCGACGTATTCCATGGCGGTGCCGAGCCAGCAGGAGAAGGTGGCGCGCCAAAATTGGCTGCGCCCCTCTTTGGTTGCCAGGCGTTCATCGGCCGCCAGCGCGGCGTCGGCGGTCTGTGAAGGGGCAAGCGTTGTTTCGCTCATGGCAGTGCTATCCTCTTTTGTTCTGCGCCTGGAGGGGCGCGGTTAAAGATGGTTTCCCTGGTGCCGGCAACAAAGGTGTGCCGACAAATCATGTCGGACGCATGGCGATTCAACGCTGCCGTATCAGGGTATCTACGCGCGTAGATAACACAACGCGAGGAAGCTGAAACTTTGCGGGCGATCACAGAATCGTCAGCGCGCCGGGAAATGAAGATAGAGAATGCGGATGGCAAAAAGATGACAGAACCCCGCTTTTTCCGGCCGATAGACCTGCCGTTTTCGCCACGAATCAGCCTGCCGCTTTCGCATTTCTGCGCTACAATGGGGGCCTGTTAACAGTTTGTATCGTCTGGCGCGCCGTACCGGCTGCGGTTCAGGCGAGGAGTAAAGCAATGTCTGGCATCAGGGATTCCATCCTGCCGCCGCTGGAGTGGTTATCCGAACAGGATCCTCCGGCGCCCGCCGCCGTCAGCGACTGGCTGATGGAGTTAGGCTCCATGACCCGCCGATTTGAACGCCATTGCGGCCAGGTGCGTGTTGAACCGCAGCGCGAATGCTTCGTCACGCGCGAGGCGCTGGGCGACGAGGCGAACCACCTACCCGACAGCCCGCGCTACTGGCTGCGCGAAGTGGTGCTGCTGGGCGACGGCCAGCCCTGGCTGCTGGGGCGCACGGTGATCCCGGAACATACGCTGACCGGCCCCGACCAGGCGCTGGTGGATCTGGGGACGCTGCCGCTGGGGCGCTATTTGTTCAGCAGCGGCGATCTGACCCGCGACTATATCCATATCGGCCGACAGGATGCGCTGTGGGCGCGTCGTTCACGGCTGCGGCTGGCGGGCAAGCCGCTGCTGCTGACCGAACTGTTTTTACCGGCTTCACCGCTGTATTCAGCGGTCCCCGCATAAGAGAGGAGAGCAAGACGTTGGAGGGAAGCGTGACTCAAAGTAAATGGCGGGCTTACAGCCATTTGATGCGCATTGATAAACCGATTGGCACGCTGTTGCTGTTGTGGCCGACGCTGTGGGCACTGTGGCTGGCCGGAAAAGGCGTGCCGCCGCTGTCGATTTTGCTGGTGTTCGTGCTCGGCGTGTTCCTGATGCGCGCCGCCGGCTGCGTGGTGAATGACTATGCCGATCGCGCGGTGGACGGCTACGTGAAACGCACCGCCGGGCGGCCGATGCCGAGCGGCCGGGTGAGCGCGAAAGAGGCCAAGGTGCTGTTCGTGGTGCTGGTGCTGATCTCGTTCTGCCTGGTGTTGACGCTGAATGCGATGACCATCTGGCTGTCGCTGGCGGCGCTGGCGCTGGCCTGGGTGTATCCGTTTATGAAGCGGGTGACCAACCTGCCGCAGTTCGTGCTGGGCGCCGCGTTCGGCTGGGGCATTCCGATGGGGTATGCGGCGGTCAGCGAATCGCTGCCGCTCAGCTGCTGGCTGCTGCTGCTGGCGAACATCTGCTGGACGGTGGCCTATGACACGCTGTATGCGATGGTCGATCGCGACGATGATCTGAAAATCGGCATCAAGTCCACCGCTATCCTGTTCGGGCGTTATGACAAGCTGATCGTCGGGCTGTTGCAGTTCGCGACGTTGCTGCTGCTGGTGTGGGTCGGTTATCTGGCGCAGCTCGGCGGCGCGTTTTACTGGTCGCTGCTGCTGGCGGGCGCGCTGTTCATTCACCAGCAGAAGCAGATCGCCGGGCGCGAGCGCGACGCCTGCTTCAAGGCCTTTCTGCAGAACAACTATGTCGGGCTGGTGGTGTTTATCGGCATCGCGCTGAGCTATCTGCCGGCGTAACGGTTTCCTGCAGCAAGAAAAAAGGCACCCCAAGGGGTGCCTTTTGTGTTTCCGCGCCGGGCGAAATCACTCGTCTTTCTCTTCTTCCGCATCGGTTTGCGGCAGAGCGTTGGTCTCTTCCGGCATGTTGACGCTTTCGATGGTCAGCTTGATTTCCGGCGTGATCAGATCGCTCAGCATGCTGTACACCTCGAGGGTGTGCTCGCGGATCGCATCGCCGCTGTCGTTGATGTAGCCTTCTTCACGCAGCGTCGCCACCAGGGTGGAGAACACCGCCTTGTCGAAGAACTCCGGCGCATTGATGCCGTGCAGCACCGACAGACGCTGCGCCATGATGCGGCTCTCTTTCTCCAGCGCGCCGCGGTTGATGCTCGGGTTGGCGCTGAGGATCGACATGGTGATGGCGTAGCGTTGCAGGGTTTCGCGCACCCCGGCGGCCAGCAGCTGCAGCGGGCGAATGCGCGCCGGGTTGAGCACCAGATCGTCGCCTTTGTCGCAGATCAGCTGTTGACGGATCAGCTCGTCGATCATCGGCCGCAGCACCTCCGGCAGCTGTTCCTTGTCGTTATGCAGGAACAGCTCGGCTTTCAGCATCGGGTAGATCATGCCGATCTGGCGCAGCAGCTCGGCGCGCGACACCCGGCGATGATGCATCACGATGCTGGCGATCAGCGACGGCAACACCAGCAGATGGTGGATGTTGTTGCGGTAATAGGTCATCAGCACCGCCTGCTCGCGCGGCAGGATGATGATGTCGCCGATGCTGTCCTTCTCCACCTCGAACTTGTTCATGTTCAGCGCGTGATCCAGCAGCTCATCCGGCGTTTGCGTCGGCACGGTGACGTCACGCGCGTAAGGCGCGTTGCGCATCAGCTGCAGGTAGCACTCAAGCTGCTCGACCAGCTGCTCGCGGGTCAGCGAACGCTGACGCGAGGCCAGCAGCGCGGTGGAACACAGGTTCATGGCGTTGGCTGCGGCGGCATTGTTGATGCGCACCATGATCTGGCCGGCCAGATCGTTGACCGTCGGCGTCAGCCAGCTTGGACGCTGAGCTTCGATCGGATCGATCGATTCGCGCCACTGCGGCACGTTCTGGTTGAGGTAAGCCGTCAATGGCAGCGGTTCGCCGAAGTTGACGTATCCCTGGCCCAGGTTGCGCAGCTTGCGCAGGCCGCGCAGCATCTGCGGCAGGCTCTCTTTTTCCTTGGTGGCGCCGCGCAGCTCTTTGGCGTAGGTACCCACTTCCATCACGTGTTCGTAACCGATGTAAATCGGCACCAGCGTGATCGGACGGGTGCCGCCGCGCAGCATCGCCTGGATGGTCATCGACAGGGTGCCGGTCTTCGGCTCCAGCAAGCGCCCGGTGCGGGAACGGCCGCCTTCCACGAAATATTCCACCGAGTAACCGCGGGTGAACAGCTCGCCGAGGTATTCGCGGAACACCGTCGAATACAGCTTGTTGCCTTTAAAGGTGCGGCGGATGAAGAACGCGCCCAGGCGACGGAAGATCGGGCCCGCCGGCCAGAAGTTGAGGTTGATGCCCGCAGCGATGTGCGGCGGCACCAGGCCCTGGTGATACAGCACGTACGACAGCAGCAGATAGTCCATGTGGCTGCGGTGGCAGGGCACGTAGACGATCTCGTGGCCGTCCTGCGCCAGCTGGCGCACGCGCTCGGCGTTGGTGACGTTGATGCCCTGATACAGCCGGTTCCAGGTCCAGCTCAGCACGCGGTCGGACAGGCGCACGGTTTCGTAGGAGAAGTCGGCGGCGATCTCTTCCATCAGCGCGATGGCGTTCTGCTGGGCCTTCTCGTGCGAGATCTTCTTGCTGCGCGCTTCGTCCTCGACCGCTTTTTCGATCGCTTTGGACGCCAACAGCTTGTTGAACAGATCCTGACGGGCCGGCAGACTCGGGCCCACCGCGGCCAGGCGCTGACGCGAGAAGTGCATGCGCGCCACGCGCGCCAGTTTCTGCGCGATGGTTTTATCCGTGCCGTGTTCGGTAGCCATGCGGCGCAGCGACACGGTGTTGGAGAAACGCACGAAGCTGTCGCGGCCGAGCCACAGCACGGCGAAGAATTTCTGCACGCCGTTCAACAGACGCAGGTGCGGCGTGCCGTGGCCTTCGCGGCCCGGCGAACGGCCGAACATCACCGAAACCGGCAGCATTTGAATGTCGAGATCCGGGTTGCTGCGATGCAGGTCCAGATAGTCGTGGAACAGCTTTACCGACTCTTCTTTTGGGGTGTAATAGCGGAATACGCGCGGGCCGTCGTGAATGAACACGTAGCTCGGCAGCACGGTGCCGTCGATCTCCAGCGAGTTGAGCGGATCGGGCAGATCCTGCGCCAGGCACTGGGTGCGCAGCGTCAGCAAATCCGCCTTGGAATTGTAAGGTAAAACATACAAAATCGGCCGTGAGGGATCCAACCCTAGCTCGGTAACCGGATCTGAAGGGATGACCTTACTTCTTACCAACAATTTAAGTGGTAAATTCAATATTTTATAATAAATTTTACGCCAACCTGACATAACAACGTGAAGCCTCTTGTTAGCAATGCGCCGCAAGCATACCAGAAACCGGGTAGCAGATCTGTGGTGTTCGAAAACCGAGAGCCGTCAGCGCGGACTGTTCTAGACTCTTTTTATTATGACCGACCTCTGAGAAAGGCACGAAAACATGGCAAACCAAGCAACCGGACTGACCCGCATCATCAAGGCCGCCGGCTATTCTTATAAAGGGCTATCCGCCGCCTGGCAGCACGAAGCGGCTTTCCGCCAGGAACTGGTGGTCACCCTTCTGGCTATCATACTGGCTGTCTGGCTGGATGTGGGTGCGATAGCGCGCATTTTATTGATCGGATCGGTAGCGCTGGTGATGATCGTCGAGATCCTGAACAGCGCGATCGAGGCGGTGGTGGATCGCATCGGCAGCGAACATCACGAGCTGTCCGGGCGGGCCAAGGACATGGGATCGGCGGCGGTGTCGCTGGCGATCGTGCTGGCGCTGTTCGTTTGGGGCACGGTCTTATGGCAGCATTTCGGCTGACGAAAAGCGCCTACTGACTGATTTTTATTTATTCTTCGGTTCCCAATCCGCGCTTACCTGTATATACTCACAGCAAGACTGTATAAACAAACAGGGGGCGGAATGAAAGCACTAACTACCAGACAGCAAGAGGTCTACGATCTGATTCGCGAGCACATTTCGCAAACGGGCATGCCGCCAACGCGTGCCGAGATCGCGATGCGTCTGGGGTTCCGTTCGCCTAACGCCGCCGAAGAGCATCTGAAGGCGCTGGCACGCAAAGGCGTGATCGAAATCGTCTCCGGTGCCTCGCGCGGTATCCGTCTGCTGATGGAAGAAGAAGAAGGGCTGCCGCTGATCGGCCGCGTCGCCGCCGGCGAGCCGCTGCTGGCGCAGCAGCACATCGAAGGGCACTACCAGGTGGATCCTTCCCTGTTTAAACCGAGCGCCGATTTCCTGCTGCGGGTGAACGGCATGTCAATGCGCGACATTGGCATTCTGGACGGCGATCTGCTGGCGGTGCACAAAACGCAAGACGTGCGCAACGGCCAGGTCGTGGTCGCGCGGATCGAAGACGAAGTGACGGTCAAGCGCTTGAAAAAGCACGGCAACGTGGTTGAACTGCTGCCGGAGAACAACGAATTCCAACCGATCGTGGTCGATCTGCGTCAGCAGAATTTCACTATCGAAGGGCTGGCGGTCGGCGTGATCCGCAACGGCGACTGGATTTAATCGCCGCGCCATCACCGCCGCTCCCTGTATCAATCGCCCCTGTTTTGGGGCGTTTTTGTTTCTGACTTCGCCCTTTGTCACTCAGTCACAGGAACATCCCATCATGCGCCTGATTTCCGCTTTCACCAGCGACACCGATAAAGCCCTGTGGCGCCTCGCCCTGCCGATGATCTTCTCCAATATTACCGTGCCGCTGCTCGGGCTGGTGGACACCGCGGTGATCGGCCACCTCGACAGCCCCATTTATCTGGGGGGCGTGGCGATCGGGGCGGTGGCGACCAGCTTCCTGTTCATGCTGCTGCTGTTCCTGCGCATGAGCACTACCGGCCTGGCGGCGCAAGCGCTGGGGGCGCAGAACCCCCAGGCGCTGGCGCGCGCCTTTATGCAACCGCTGCTGCTGGCGCTGTTGGCCGGGGTGGCGATCGTCCTGCTGCGCTATCCGCTGATCGAACTGGCGCTGCGGATCGTCGGCGGCGATGCCGACGTGCTGGAACAGGCGCGGCGTTTTCTTGAGATCCGCTGGTTAAGCGCCCCGGCGGCGCTGGCCAACCTGGTGCTGCTGGGCTGGCTGCTTGGCGTACAGTACGTGCGGGCGCCGGTGATCCTGCTGATCGTCGGCAACCTGCTGAACATCGTGCTGGATATCTGGCTGGTGATGGGCCTGGGCTGGAACGTGCGGGGGGCGGCGGCGGCAACCGCCATCGCCGAATACGCTACGCTGCTGCTCGGCCTGTGGTTGGCGTGGCGGGTGATGCGCCTGCGCGGTATTACCCTGCAGATGCTGCGCCAGGCCTGGCGTGGCGATCTGCGTCGCCTGCTGGCGCTCAACCGCGACATCATGCTGCGTTCACTGTTGCTGCAACTGTGCTTTGCGTCGTTGACCATTTTCGGCGCTCGCCTGGGAAGCGAGGTGGTGGCGGTCAATGCGGTATTGATGAATCTGCTGACGTTCACCGCCTATGCGCTCGACGGTTTCGCTTATGCGGTGGAGGCTCATTCGGGCCACGCCTATGGCGCCCGGGACGACAGCCAACTGCGCAAAGTGTGGCACGCGGCCTGCAGGCAGGCAGGGCTGGTCGCGTTGGCCTTCGGCCTGGCGTATGCCGTTACCGGCCAGCAGATCGTGGCAGCCTTGACCTCTTTGCCGGAACTGCGTGCGTTGGCCGCCCATTATTTACCCTGGCAGGTCATTCTGCCGCTGGTTGGGGTGTGGTGCTATTTGCTGGACGGCATGTTTATCGGCGCCACGCGCGGCGCCGAGATGCGCAACAGCATGGCGGTGGCCGCGGCGGGATATGGTATTGCGCTGTTCAGCGTGCCGCTGCTTGGCAACCACGGGCTTTGGCTGGCGCTGGCGGTGTTTCTGGCGCTGCGCGGCCTGGCATTGGGCTGGATTTGGCACCGTCACCAGGTGCACGGCAGCTGGTTTACTGCCCATTAAACCGGACGTCTTGTTGGGTTAATGGTTAGTTTTTCTTATGGTTTTGATCATGTTTGCTTACATGTTTTCAGCCTTGGTCTGTTCGCGTTAGTTCGTTGTTTGTTAGCGTTTTTTGTTTTTATCTTGTTTGTTAATGGTTTTTTATCCTGTGTTTTGGCTTTTTTATTTCCATGTTTAACTAGAATGAATCATGTGGCTGGTAAATGAAGGGGAGCGGTGCTTCTTAAGGTGAAGGGAGCATCAGCCAGAAAAACTTCTGGTTAACCCCGGCCGGCGACAGGGATCACTGATTCACCACAGGTTAACGGAGAGACTATGAATAAAGATCAAGCCGACGGTAACTGGAAGCAGCTGAAAGGCAAAGTGAAAGAGAAATGGGGCAAGCTGACCGATGACGATCTGACGGTCATCGAAGGGAAACGCGAACAGCTGGTCGGCAAAATTCAGGAGCGCTACGGTTACCAGAAAGAGGCGGCCGAAAAAGAGGTGAAGGCCTGGGAAGATCACACCAAACACCGCTGGTAACACGCAGGGCCGCCACTGACGGCGGCCGGCAACAGCGCAGGCCGGCGTCGCTCCATCCTATGGCGCCCCGGCCGCAGGTACAGGGAAGTACCTGACTTCGTCTTACTTCTTCTTGATGGCGATGCTGTGATCGTGTTCGGCGCAGTCATGCTTGCTGTCACAAGCTTCAACTTCAACGCAACCGGCGCACAGGCCGTGCGCTTCCACCACGCTGTGCCGCAGCGCAAATCCGGCTTCCTGCGCCAGCTTCTGCAGCGTCTCCTCCACGCCTTCGGTGGTGCGTTCGGTCACCTGGCCGCAGCGATCGCAGATAAACAGCGCGGACGTATGCATCGGCTGTTCGAAGTGGTGGCACAGCACGTAGCTGTTGGCGGACTCCACCCTATGGATAAACCCTTGCTCCAGCAGAAAATCCAGCGCGCGGTAGACCGTCGGCGGCTTGGCCTGCGGTTCGGCGACGCGCAGCAGATCGAGCAGGTCATAAGCGCTGATTGCACCGGGTTGCTGAGTCATCAGACGCAGCACTTCCAGCCGTTGCGGCGTCAATCGCACATTGCGTTGCTGGCAGAGGCGTTCCGCCTGCGCCAGCAGCTTTTCCTGGGTGGTTGAGTTCATCGCAAATATCCCGGTACGTAAAAAAGCCGATTTTACCATGATTACGGCGAATCGCCGAGAGTTGCCCCCTTTTCCCCTGAGGATAGCGCAGAGAAAGGCGCGCTGAGTGCGCTAAAAGAGAGATGCATCACAACTTTTCCCCTCCGCCGGGCGGTAGATCAACGTTGCCGGTTTTAGCGCTGGAGAGCAGCGGGCGAGAGCGGTATAACGCCTTTCACCCGCGTGATGAGCAGGAGCCCTGTGTGATGACGGAAAGAGAGAAGCTGTTAAGCGGCCTGGAATACAACAGCCGCGATGAAGAACTGATCGCCCTGTACCATCGGGCGAGGGCGTTGACCAAAAGCCTGGGGGCGCTGGACTCGCATCAGGCGGACGAGAAAAATCGCCTGCTCGGCGAGCTGTTCGGCAACTGGGGTGAGGCGAGCTGGATCGAAACGCCATTCTGGTGCGACTACGGGCAGCATGTCCGCATCGGTAAAAACTGTTTTATCAACGTCAATGCGGTGTTCCTCGACTGCAACACCATCACCATCGGCGACAACACGCTGATCGGCCCCAACGTACAAATCTACACGCCGAGTCATCCGCTGAAGGCCGGTGAACGCTTTACCGGTGACCCGGCTTTTCCTTTCCGCACCTCGGCGCAGCCGGTGTCTATCGGCAGCAACGTGTGGATCGGCGGCAACGTGGTGATCCTGCCGGGAGTGACCATCGGCGACGGCACGACCATCGGCGCGGGCAGCATCGTCACCGGCGACATTCCGGCCAATGTGCTGGCGCTGGGGCAGCCGTACCGGGTTATTCGCGCGTTGGAATAGGCCGCTTAACACGAATTGGCGGCCAGCGGTTTATCGGCGAGTGCGGGGCAAGGGCGGATGAGGGGTCTTCTTACGGTGCGAATCGTCGTTTGGCAACTGGCGGTCATCGGCCAAGGCCAGGCGTGCGGCCGCCAGGCGGCTCATGACGGTGCCGATTGGCACCGCCAGCACTTTCGCCGCTTCCCGGTAGGACAGCCCTTCGACATACACCAGAAACAGCGCGTTGCGCTGGGCCGCCGGCAACCGGCTTACGCGCCGCATCACTTCATTGAGCCAGACCGGCTGTTCACCGTTGTCCGCATCGCCAAGCTCTTCCGCCGCCATGCAGCCTTGCCCCTGACGACGATGCTGGGCGCGAACTTCATTGAGCCAAATAGAGTGCAAGATGGAGAACAACCAGCGATCCAGGTGTGAACCGGGGGTGAATTGCGCGGCGCGTTCCAGCGCACGCACGCAGGTTGCCTGCACCAGGTCGTCGGCGACATCCCGCCGGTGCGAAAGCACCAGCGCATAGCGCCACAGGCGGGAGAGATAGTGGCCGAGTTCATCGCGTATCGCATCGCCGCTGATAGTCACCTCCGCAGGCGCGTCGGATCAAGATTCCGGTTGGTGATCGATGGCTGCCGCCAAATCTCGGTACTCCTCGCACCCGGTGCCGCACAGCGACTGGATCACCTGCAGCTGTTGGCGCGCCAGGTCGGGCCGCCCTTTCAGCATATAGGCTTCCCCAAGGTACTCGCGCACTTTGGGGTATTTCGGATCGAGGGCCACTGATTTTAAATAATAGCCGATACCCTCATCGGTGCGGCCCAGTTTGCGCGTGGCGTAGCCGCGATAATTCAGTGCGACGGCGGTGTTGGGATTTTGCAGCGTGTTGAGCATATCGATCGCTTCCTGATAGCGGCCGCTTTTCGCCAGTGCATAGGCATAGTTAGTGCGGTCGGCGTCGTCGACTTTGCTGCCTTTATCCACCGTGCAGGTCTGGGTTTTACTGTCGTAAACCTGGCCTTTCGGACAGATCGGCGGGGTTTGGCCGCTGCCGTCGCCGCCCATCGCCAGCGCCGCGCCGGAAAACAGCAGGCAGCCGGCAATGGCCGATGCCAGCAGGCGTTTAATGAAGCTGTTCATGGTTATGTCCTCAAGGCAGAGGCGCCGTGCGCGCCCGTAATGAGATAACACCTGAACGAGTGAATTTATTCGCCTTACTCCCGCTTATTTACGCCACCGGCAAGGCGGTTTTCCCAACGGCGTCGATTGTCGTTATAATAGCCGTTTGCGGCCGCGCGCCGTTCGTTGAACCCAGACAGACTCAGGTAGCCAGTAACTCAGCATGACGAAAGACAACCACGCCCCAACCTACGCCGCCAATCGCTTCTCCATCGCGCCAATGCTCGACTGGACCGATCGTCATTGCCGTTACTTCCACCGCCTGCTGACCAAGGAAACGCTGTTGTACACCGAAATGGTGACCACCGGCGCGATCATCCACGGCAAGGGCGACTATCTGGCCTATAGCGAAGAAGAGCATCCGGTGGCGCTGCAGCTGGGCGGCAGCGATCCGGCCGCGCTGGCGCACTGCGCCAAACTGGCGGAGCAGCGCGGTTATGACGAGATTAACCTCAACGTCGGCTGTCCGTCCGATCGGGTGCAAAACGGTATGTTCGGCGCCTGCCTGATGGGGCAGGCGACGCTGGTCGCCGACTGCATCAAGGCGATGCGCGACGTCGTATCGATTCCGGTGACGGTGAAGACCCGCATCGGCATCGACGATCAGGACAGCTACGCTTTCCTGTGCGACTTTATCCAGACCGTCGCCGGGCGTGGCGAGTGCGACATGTTCACCATCCACGCTCGCAAAGCCTGGCTCTCCGGCCTCAGCCCGAAAGAGAACCGCGAAGTGCCGCCGCTGGACTACCCGCGCGTTTATCAGCTGAAGCGGGATTTCCCGGCGCTGACCATCGCCATCAACGGCGGGGTGAAAACGCTGGAAGAGGCGCAACAGCACTTGCAGCATCTGGACGGCGTGATGATGGGGCGCGAGGCGTACCAGAATCCGGGCATCCTGGCGCGGGTCGACAGCGAACTGTTCGGCGTGCAGACCGCAGTGCCGGACAGCGTGGCGATCGTCGAAGCGCTGTATCCGTATATTGAGCGTGAGCTGTCTAACGGCACCTATCTCGGCCACATCACCCGCCACATCCTCGGTCTGTTCCAGGGCGTGCCGGGCGCGCGCCAGTGGCGTCGCCATCTGAGCGAGAACGCCCATAAGCCGGGCGCCGATGCGCGGGTGGTGGAGCAGGCGCTGGCGTTGGTGCGCCAGCCGCGTGTCGAAATGGCGTAGCCGAAAAAATTTGACCAACAGTTAGTCTTTTTCACCAGGCATTCGGCGCACTGCCGGATGCCTTCCCCGTTTTTTCAATAGGTTAGCCCTTCCGCCATTCTGGCACGCTTCTTGTAATTCACTCTGCAGATACGTTGCATTGCAAAGGAGCAATCATGTTGGAAATCTTCTTTCTCATTGGCTTTGTGGTGATGCTGATGGTGACCGGCATCTCGCTGCTGGGGATCTTCGCTGCGCTGTTGGCGGCGGCGGCGTTCATGTTGTTGGGCGGGTTATTCGCGGTGGTCATCAAGCTGCTGCCGTGGCTGATTTTGGCGGTGGTTGGGGTATGGATTTACCGTTCAATGCAGAAACCCCAGGTCAGGCGTTACTGATTTTTTGCTGAATAATCAGTCAGTCGCGATGAAACTTGCATAACTGCCTGCCACGCTAATGCGGCAGCGATCACAGCTTGGCAGTTTTCCTCTGTGATGTGGCACATAAAGCGTGTTTTTTGCCGGACGGGGCTGTTAGGATGTTGGTCGATGCAGTGATGCGACCCATTTCATCACCGTGAGAGACACCTAAAATTCGTGTTGCTAAAGCAACCCCTGTCTCTGGCGGACTCTGCTCTACCCCTACAAAACGCAGTAACAGAAAGGGCTCCGCAAGGAGCCCTTTTCTTTGGCTGCTATCAGGGGATCAGCAGGCTGGAACCGCTGGTGCTGCGGCTTTCCAGCACCTGGTGCGCACGCTGGGCGTCGGCCAGCGCGAATTTCTGCTCGTCTCTCACCTCCACCCGAATGGCGCCGCTGCCGATCAGCGAGAACAGCTCATTGCTGGCGTACTGCAGCTCGGCGCGGTTGGTGATGTAACCGTTGAGGGAAGGGCGGGTGACGTACAGCGAGCCCTTCTGATTCAGCAGCGCCAGATCGACTCCCGTCACCGGGCCGGAGGCGTTGCCGAAGCTGACCATCAGGCCGCGCCGCTTCAGGCTGTTGAGCGAGGCCTGCCAGGTGCTTTGCCCCACCGAATCGTACACCACGCCAACCTTCTCGCCGTGCGTCAGCTCGGCCACCCGCTGGGCGATATCCTCTTTGTGGTAGTTGATAGTGGCCCAGGCGCCGGCCTGTTTCGCCAGCGCGGCCTTCTCGTCGGAGCCGACGCTGCCGATCAGGCGCGCGCCCAGCGCTTTGGCCCATTGGCAGGCGATCAGCCCGACGCCGCCGGCGGCGGCATGGAACAGGAACACTTCACCCGGTTGCACGTCGTGGGTCTGGCGCAGCAGGTAATGCACCGTCAGCCCTTTCAGGAAAGAAGCGGCGCCCTGCTCAAAGCTGAGGTTGTGCGGCAGCAGCGCCACTTTTTCTTCCGGCACATTGTGGACTTCGCTGTAGGCGCCGAGCGACGACTGCGCATACACCACCCGGTCGCCCGGTTTGATCGCGCTGACCCCGGCGCCAACCTTGACCACCACGCCGGCTGCCTCGGTGCCGAGGCCGCTCGGCAGGCTGGCCGGCGCGTACAGCCCACTGCGCACATAGGTGTCGATGTAGTTGATGCCGATCGCTTTGTTCTCGATCTGCACTTCGCCGGCGGCGGGGTCGAGCGGTGTAAAATCAACGTATTGCAAGACTTCCGGCCCGCCGGTGGCGGAAAACTGAATGCGCTTGGCCATATCGTTACCTCGTTTGAGTGTCTGATTTCACCCTATTCTTTTTAGTATCGGAGATCCAGTTCACCCGTGCGGGATTCAATACCTTTTTTGCATCGGTTATGACGCAAAAATCACGTATACTCTCGCGTCAAGATCCTTCATTCGCAACCGGATAAAGACTACGTTTCATGGCAGGAAAAAAACCAACCAACAAAACAAACGCGGACGAAACCAGAGAGCGTTCCAGAGATCGTCAGATGGAAGGGCTGAAGATGCCGCCGCACTCGCTGGAGGCCGAGCAGTCGGTGTTGGGCGGTTTGATGCTGGATAACGAGCGTTGGGACAACGTGGCGGAGCGCGTGGTCGCCAACGACTTCTTCAGCCGCCCGCATCGCCTGATCTTTACCGAGATGCAGCGTCTGCTGGAGATGAGCAAGCCTATCGACCTCATCACCCTGTCCGAATCGCTGGAGCAGAAGGGCGAGCTGGACTCGGTCGGCGGCTTTGCCTACCTGGCCGAGCTGTCGAAAAACACCCCGAGCGCCGCCAACATCGGCGCCTACGCCGACATCGTGCGCGAGCGCGCGGTGGTGCGCGAGATGATCTCGGTGGCTAACGAGATCGCCGACGCCGGCTACGATCCGCAGGGGCGCAGCAGCGAAGACCTGCTCGATCTGGCGGAATCCCGCGTATTCCAAATCGCCGAGAACCGCGCCAGCAAAGACGAGGGCCCGAAGGGCATCGAACGCATCCTGGAAGACACCGTCTCGCGCATTGAACAGCTGTATCAGCAGCCGCACGATGGCGTGACCGGGGTCGATACCGGCTATCAGGACCTCAACAAGAAAACCGCGGGCATGCAAAAGTCCGATCTGATCATCGTCGCCGCCCGTCCTTCGATGGGGAAAACCACCTTCGCCATGAACCTGTGCGAGAACGCAGCGATGACCCAGGAAAAACCGGTGCTGATCTTCAGCCTGGAGATGCCCGGCGAGCAGATCATGATGCGTATGCTGGCGTCGCTGTCGCGCGTGGATCAGACGCGCATCCGTACCGGCCAGCTTGACGACGAGGATTGGGCGCGCATTTCCAGCACCATGGGCATCCTGCTGGAGAAGCGCAACATGTACATCGACGACTCCTCCGGCCTGACGCCGACCGAAGTGCGCTCGCGCGCGCGGCGCATTTTCCGCGAGCACGACGGGCTTAGCCTGATCATGATCGACTACCTGCAGCTGATGCGCGTGCCGGCCCTGTCCGACAACCGTACGCTGGAGATCGCCGAGATTTCGCGCTCGCTGAAGGCGCTGGCGAAAGAGCTGCAGGTGCCGGTGGTGGCGCTGTCGCAGCTGAACCGCAGCCTGGAGCAGCGCGCCGACAAACGCCCGGTCAACTCCGACCTGCGTGAATCCGGCTCTATCGAGCAGGATGCCGACCTGATTATGTTCATCTATCGTGATGAGGTGTATCACGAGAACAGCGATCTGAAAGGGATCGCGGAAATTATTATCGGTAAGCAGCGTAACGGCCCGATCGGCACCGTGCGCCTTACCTTTAACGGCCAGTGGTCGCGTTTCGATAACTACGCGGGGCCACAATACGATGACGAATAATCAGCTAAGGAACTGAAATGAAAGCGGCAACCGCTGTAATCGACCGCCGCGCTCTGCGACATAATCTGCAACAGGTGCGCCGCCAGGCGCCGCAAAGCCGCCTGATTGCCGTTGTGAAAGCAAACGCTTATGGACATGGCCTGCTGGAAACAGCACACACCCTGCAAGACGCCGACTGCTACGGCGTAGCGCGCATCGGCGAGGCGCTGATGCTGCGCTCCGGCGGCATCGTCAAGCCGATCCTGCTGCTGGAAGGCTTCTTCTGTGCCGAAGACCTGCCGGTGCTGGTGGCGAACAACATCGAAACCGCAGTGCACTGCATCGAACAGCTCGAAGCGCTTGAGCAGGCCGAACTGGCGCGCCCGGTGCCGGTGTGGATGAAGCTCGATACCGGCATGCATCGGCTGGGGGTGCGCCCCGAGCAGGCGGAGGCGTTTTATCAGCGTCTGTGCGCCTGCCGCAACGTGGCGCAGCCGGTCAATATCATGAGCCACTTCAGCCGCGCCGATGAGCCGGAGTCCGACGCCACGCTGAAACAGATCGCCTGCTTTGAGCAGTTCGCGCGCGGTAAACCGGGCCAGCGCTCGGTCGCCGCTTCCGGCGGCACGCTGCTGTGGCCGGATGCCCACAACGAGTGGGTGCGCCCCGGCATCATTCTGTACGGCGTGTCGCCGTTGGATAGCGGCAGCGGCGCCGAGCATGGTCTGCAGCCGGCGATGACGCTGAAATCCAGCCTGATCGCGGTGCGCGAGCACCAGGCTGGTGAAGCGGTGGGCTACGGCGGCACCTGGATCAGCCCGCGCGATACTCGCCTTGGCGTGGTGGCGATGGGGTACGGCGACGGCTACCCGCGCAGCGCGCCGACCGGCACGCCGATCCTGATCAACGGCCGCGAAGTGCCGATCGTCGGCCGGGTGTCGATGGACATGATTTCGGTCGATCTCGGGCCGGACGCCGCCGATAAGGTGGGGGATGAAGCGGTGCTGTGGGGGCCGGCGTTGCCGGTCGAGCGCATCGCCGCCTGTACCGGCATCAGCGCTTATGAACTGATCACCAAGCTCACGCAGCGCGTGGCGATGGAATACATCGGCGACTGATGCGCCGCAGGGGCCGACGCGCGTCGGCCCCGTTTCTCAGCGCGTTACTTCTTTACCGCCAACCACTTATCGATAATCTTCTGATACTCGCCGGTCGCCTTGGCCAGGTGCAGCCACTGATCCACATACAGTTTCCAGCTCAGATCGTCACGCGGCAGCATGTAAGCCTTCTCGCCGTACTGCATCGGCTTGGTCGGATTCACCGCGCACAGCTTCGGATAACGCTTCTGCTGATACAGCGCCTCGGAGGCGTCGGTGATCATCACGTCCGCTTTGCGATCCACCAACTGCTGGAAAATGCTCATGTTGTCGTGCGTCAGCGTCAGTTTGGCCTTCGGCAAATAGGCGTGCACGAAGGCTTCATTGGTGCCGCCCGCCGGTTCCAGCAGACGCACCGACGGTTTGTTGATCTGTTCTATCGTGCGGTATTTCTTCACGTCGGTGCAGCGTACCAGCGGGATTTTGCCGTCGGTATCCAGCTTGTCGGCGAAGAACACCTGTTTTTGCCGCTCCAGCGTGACGGAGATGCCGCCCATGGCGATGTCGCACTTGCCGGAGACGAAGTCCGGCGTCAGGGTTTTCCAGCTGGTTTTCACCCACTTCACTTTGGCGCCCAGGCTCTTCGCCAGCGACTCCGCCATGTCGATGTCGATGCCTTCATAGCCGCCGTCTTCCTTGAGGAAGGTATAGGGCTTGTAGTCGCCGGTGGTGCAGACCTCCAGGGTCTTTTGCTGCAGCACTTTGTCCAGGTGGGATTGCGCGCCGGCGCTGCCGGCGGCGAGCAGCAGCGCGAGAGGGAGTAACTTTTTCATCTGGCGTCCTTTTATACATTCGTGGTTTTATGCGTTACTTCGCCGTTAATTGTCGTTTGCCTGCATGAGTTAGCCGTTTTTTATGCCGCTTACCGGCGAAAACGCCGGGCGTTGCTGCTGTACGCGATTTAAGCGCCAGGGTGTGACGTCGGCAACGGTAAAAAAACTGGTAGGCTGTAACGTCAACATTTATTAACACAGTTTACAGGTGGCTATGTACAACATTGACGATTTTGATATGAAAATCCTGACGCTGTTACAGGCCAACGGCCGTCTGACCAATCAGGAGCTGAGCGAGCTGGTGGGGCTCTCCGCCTCCCAATGTTCGCGGCGGCGCATCAGCCTGGAGCAGGCGCAGCTGATCCGCGGTTACCACGCGCGGCTGGCGCCGGAGGCGGTCGGCCTGGGGCTGGTGGGGCTGATCGAAGTCAGCCTGATCACGCACGCGCAGGAGCAGATCGACAGCTTTCATCAGATGCTGGAGGAAGTGGACGCGATCCTGGACGCTTACAAGACCACCGGCGACGCCGATTACCTGCTCAAAGTAGCGGTGGCGGACCTGCCGGCGCTGAGCGAATTCATCAGCCAGACGCTGTCGCCGCACAAAAGCGTGGCGCATATCAAAACGGCGGTGGTGCTCAATCGCATCAAGGAAAACGGTTTATTGCCGGTGGCGAGATAAAGCTAAAACCGAATGCGCTTTTCCGTCTATATTAGGAACGTAACGCTGTGCCCAAAACCACAATAAACCAGGAGAAAAACCCCGTGTTCCAGAACGTTGACGCCTATGCCGGCGATCCCATTCTGTCGCTGATGGAAAAATTCAAACAAGACCCGCGCGCGCACAAGGTGAACCTGAGCATCGGCCTGTACTACGATGCGCAGGGCATCATTCCGCAGATGCGGGCGGTCGCCGCGGCGCAAGCGCAGTTGAACAGCGTCGAGCATGGCGCCTCGGTATACCTGCCGATGGAAGGGCTGCAGTCTTACCGTTCCGCCATCCAGCAGTTGCTGTTCGGCGCGCAGCACCCGATGCTGCAGCAGGGGCGCATCGCCACCATTCAGACCGTCGGCGGTTCCGGCGCGTTGAAAGTGGGCGCCGACTTCCTGAAAAGCTATTTCCCGGATTCGCAGGTGTGGGTCAGCGATCCGACCTGGGAAAACCACGTCGCCATCTTCAGCGGCGCCGGTTTCAAAGTGAATACCTATCCATATTTCGACAGCGAAAGCCTGGGCGTGAAGTTCGACGCCATGCTGGCTGCGCTGAAACAGCTGCCGAAGCACAGCATTGCGCTGCTGCACCCGTGCTGCCACAACCCGACCGGTTCCGACCTGACTCCCGCCCAGTGGGATGAGGTGGTCAAGGTGATCGCCGAACGTGAAATCATTCCGTTCCTCGACATCGCCTATCAGGGCTTCGGCGGCGGCATGGAGCAGGACGCCTACGCCATTCGCGCCATCGCGGCGGCCGGTTTGCCGTGCCTGGTGAGCAACTCGTTCTCGAAGATCTTCTCGCTGTACGGCGAGCGCGTCGGCGGCCTGTCGGTGGTGTGCGAAAGCGAAGAGGCGGCCGGACGCGTGCTGGGCCAGCTGAAGGCCACCGTGCGCCGCAACTACTCGAGCCCGCCGAACTTCGGCGCGCAGCTGGTGGCCAAGGTGCTGAACGACGCCCAGCTCAAAACCCAGTGGCTGGACGAGGTGGAGAGCATGCGCACCCGCATTCTCGAGATGCGTCACGCGCTGGTGGACACCCTGAAGAGCGCGCTGCCGCAGCGCAACTTTGATTACCTGTTGGCGCAGCGCGGCATGTTCAGCTACACCGGCTTCAGCGCGGCGCAGGTCGATCGTTTGCGTGAAGAGTTCGGTGTCTACCTGATCCACAGCGGCCGCATGTGCGTGGCCGGCCTGAACCACAACAACGTGCGTCAGGTGGCCGAGGCGTTTGCCGCAGTGCAGTAACGCCTGTTAGTCTGAACGGACGTTGATCGGGAGCGATAGCGATATCGCTCCTTTTTTATTGCCGGCGCGCCGCCGAAGTTGCCGCAAACCGGAGAGAGAATATACTGATTGAGGGGCGCTCACTCATGTGGCATCAGCAAACGCTAATCCTCAGCGCAAAAGCGCGTGGCTTTCATCTGGTTACCGACGAGATAGTCAACCAGTTAACCCACTTACACCGCCTGCAAACCGGCCTGCTGCATCTGTTGCTGCAGCACACCTCGGCCTCGCTGACGCTCAACGAGAACTGCGATCCCACGGTGCGAGCCGATATGGAGCAGCATTTCCTGCGTCAGGTGCCGGAAAACGCACCCTATCAGCATGACTACGAAGGGCCGGACGACATGCCGGCGCACATCAAATCCTCGCTGCTGGGCGCTTCCTTGACGCTGCCCGTCAGACACGGGCGGCTGATGTTGGGCACATGGCAGGGCATCTGGCTGGGAGAGCACCGCATCCACGGCGGAGCACGCCGTATTGTGGCCACGTTACAGGGGGAATAACCCAATGAATAACAGCGCATTGCTGGAGTACTGCATGGCGAAGCCGGGCGCGGAGCAGAGCGACCAGAACCAGTGGCAGGCCAGCCAGATCAAGGTGGGCGACGTGATGTTCGCCATGGTGTGCGAGGTCGAAGGGCGGCCGGCGCTGGCGGTCAAGTCCAGCCCGGAGCTGGCGGAAAGCCTGCGTGAACACCATCCGGAGATCGTCGCCTGCGACGGTCTGAACAAGGCGCACTGGAATACGGTGTTTCTCGACGGCAACCTGCCGAACTCGCAGTTTTACACGCTGATCGACAGCTCCTATCAGCTGGTGGTGGACGGCCTGCCCGAACACGTGCGCCAGGAACTGCGCGCCTGATTGCCGGGCGGCGGCGCCGCCCGTTTTTCTTCTGTTTTTTTCATGTTAAAGTGTGATCGCGACCTGGGCTTGGGAACGTTCCCTTTTTATTGCGGCACTAAAACAGCTACGCTTGGGCATTCAAGACACGCGGATGAAGGAGGCCGACATGGCCATGAGCGAAGAAAAGCGCAAGATGATCGCCGGGGAACTGTACGACGCCGGCGATGAACTGCTGCGCAGCGAACGCCGGCGCGCACGCCAGCTAACGCATCGCTATAACCACTCTTCGCCGGAAGAGGGCGAGCTGCGCAAACAATGGCTGGGTGAGTTGCTGGGCCGCTATCAGGGCGGCACCATCGAGCCGACCTTCCGCTGCGACTACGGCTATAACATCTATCTCGGCAAGAACTTCTACGCCAACTTCGACTGCGTGATCCTCGACGTATGCGAGGTGCATATCGGCGACAACTGCCTGCTGGCGCCGGGCGTGCATATCTATACCGCCACCCATCCGCTGGACGCCGAGACTCGCGTCGGCGGGGCGGAGTTCGGTAAGAGTGTCAGGATTGGCGACAACGTGTGGATCGGCGGGCGCGCGGTGATCAATCCGGGAGTGACCATCGGCGATAATGCGGTCGTGGCCTCCGGCGCGGTGGTGACCAAAGACGTGCCGGCCAATTGCGTGGTGGGCGGCAACCCGGCCAGGATCATCAAGCAGCTATAAAAAAATGGGCGCCGCCGGGCGCCCGCCGTCATCAGGCGCGCAGCGAGTCGATATCCACCACGAAGCGGTACTTCACGTCGCTTTTCAGCATGCGTTCATAGGCCTCATTAATTTGCTGCATCGGGATCAGCTCGATATCCGACGTGATGCCGTGCTGCCCGCAGAAGTCCAGCATCTCTTGCGTTTCCGCGATGCCGCCGATCAGCGAACCGGCGATGCGGCGGCGCTTCATGATCAGGTTGAACACCTGCGGTGACGGATGATCGTGCTCCGGCGCGCCGACCAGCGTCAGGGTGCCGTCGCGGCGCAGCAAGTTGAGGAACGGGTTCAGATCGTGCTGAGCCGCTACCGTGTTGAGGATGAAGTCGAAGCTGTTGACGTGCTGCGCCATCTCATCCGGGTTGCGCGAAATCACCACTTCATGGGCGCCGAGGCGCTTGGCGTCTTCGATTTTCGACGGCGAGGTGGTGAACAGCACCACATGCGCGCCCATCGCCCGCGCCAGTTTGACGCCCATGTGCCCCAGCCCGCCGAGCCCGACGATGCCGACCTTTTTGCCTGGCCCCGCGCCCCACTGGCGCAGCGGCGAATAGGTGGTGATGCCGGCGCACAGCAGCGGCGCGACGCCGGCCGGATCGAGGTTTTCCGGCACGCGCAGCACGAAGTCCTGATCCACCACCAGATTGGTGGAGTAGCCGCCGTAGGTCACGGCGCCGGTGTGGCGATCCTGGCCGTTATAGGTGCCGGTAAAACCGTTCTCGCAATACTGTTCCAGCCCCTCATCGCAGCTCGGGCAGCTGCGGCAGGAATCCACCATGCAACCGACGCCGACCAGATCGCCGATCCGGTAACGCGAGACATGGTCGCCGACGGCGCTAACGCGGCCGACGATTTCGTGGCCCGGCACCACCGGGTAAATCGTATTGCTCCATTCATTGCGCGCCTGGTGCAGATCCGAGTGGCAGACGCCGCAGAACAACACCTGAATTTGCACATCGTGGTCGCGCAGGGCGCGCGGCTGGTAATCGAAAGGCACCAGCGCAGACTTCGCGTCATGCGCGGCATAGGCATGGGTAATGTTCATGGTCGCTCCAGTTATCAATGTAGGGGGGACAACGTTTGACCGGCAGCGAAGTGCCGGCGAGACGCGGCCTGAATCAGACAGGGCGGCCGCCGAGGGAACATTGATGATAGAAGCGGTGAGCGTGGAGGGAAATGCCTGAAAATGTCGAAATCTTGCCTGTTTCTGTTCGATTGCGGGGAAACGGGGCAGCGTGCGGACCGCCTGAACGACGGCCTGCACGCCGGCGACATTACTGGTTCAACAGCGGTTTCAGGAAGCGTGCGGTGTGCGATTTCTCGCAGTCGGCGACCGTTTCCGGCGTGCCGGCGACCAGGATCTCGCCGCCGCCGCTGCCGCCTTCCGGCCCCAGATCGACGATCCAGTCGGCGGTTTTGATCACATCCAGGTTATGTTCGATGACCACGATGGTGTTGCCCTGATCGCGCAGCTGATGCAGCACCGCCAACAGCTGTTGGATATCGGCGAAGTGCAGACCGGTGGTCGGTTCGTCGAGGATATACAGCGTTTGGCCGGTGCCGCGCTTCGACAGTTCGCGCGCCAGCTTGACGCGCTGCGCTTCACCGCCGGAGAGCGTGGTGGCCGACTGGCCGAGGCGGATGTAGGACAGGCCGACATCCATCAGGGTCTGCAGCTTGCGCGCCAGCGCCGGCACCGCGTCGAAGAAATCGCGCGCTTCTTCGATGGTCATCTCCAGCACTTCGTGGATGCTCTTGCCCTTGTACTTCACTTCCAGCGTTTCGCGGTTATAACGCTTGCCCTTGCACTGGTCGCACGGCACGTAGATGTCCGGCAGGAAGTGCATCTCGACCTTGATCACCCCGTCGCCCTGGCAGGCTTCACAGCGCCCGCCCTTGACGTTGAAGCTGAAGCGGCCCGGCGTGTAACCGCGGCTGCGCGATTCCGGCACGCCGGCGAACAGCTCGCGCACCGGGGTGAAGATGCCGGTGTAGGTGGCCGGGTTGGAGCGCGGCGTGCGGCCGATCGGGCTCTGATCGATGTCGATCACCTTGTCGAAATGTTCCAGGCCGGTCACTTCGCGGAACGGCGCCGGTTCGGCGATGGTGGCGCCGTTGAGCTGGCGCTGGGCGATCGGGAACAGCGTATCGTTGATCAGCGTCGATTTGCCGGAGCCGGACACGCCGGTGATGCAGGTAAACAGACCGACCGGCAGCGTCAGCGTCACGTCTTTCAGGTTGTTGCCGCGCGCGCCGCTCAGCTTCAGCACCTTGGTCGGATCGGCCTGCACGCGCTGCGCGGGGATGGCGATCTCGCGCTTGCCGCTGAGGAACTGGCCGGTCAGCGATTCCGGCTGCGCCATGATGTCGTCGACGGTGCCTTCCGCCACCACCTGGCCGCCGTGTACGCCGGCGCCGGGGCCGATGTCGATCACGTGATCGGCGGCGCGGATGGCGTCTTCGTCATGCTCCACCACGATCACCGTGTTGCCGAGGTTGCGCAGGTGGATCAGCGTTTCCAGCAGGCGCTCGTTGTCGCGCTGGTGCAGGCCGATCGACGGCTCATCCAGCACGTACATCACGCCCACCAGGCCGGCGCCAATCTGGCTGGCGAGGCGGATACGCTGCGCTTCGCCGCCGGAGAGCGTTTCCGCCGAGCGAGACAGTGACAGGTAGTTCAGGCCGACGTTCACCAGGAATTTCAGGCGGTCGCCGATCTCTTTCAGCACTTTCTCGGCGATTTTGGCGCGCTGGCCGCTGAGCTTCATGTTCTGGAAGAACGTCATCGCATGGCCGATGCTCAGATCGGAGATCTCCGGCAGCGTGGTGTCTTCGACAAACACGTTGCGCGCTTCTTCACGCAGGCGAGTGCCGTGGCACGAGGCGCAAGGGCGGTTGCTGATGAACTTCGCCAGCTCTTCGCGCACCGCGCTGGACTCGGTCTCTTTATAGCGGCGCTCCATGTTGTGCAGCACGCCTTCAAACGGATGGCGGCGCACGGTGGTGTCACCGCGATCGTTGATGTATTTGAACTCGATCGACTCTTTGCCGGAGCCGCTCAGCACCGCCTTCTGCACGTTGGCGCTCAGGGTGTTGAATGGCGCTTCGACGTCGAACTCATAGTGCTCCGCCAGCGAGCGCAGCATCTGGAAGTAATAGAAGTTGCGGCGATCCCAGCCGCGGATCGCGCCGCCGGCCAGCGACAGCTCGGGGTTTTGCACCACGCGATCCGGATCGAAGAACTGCTGCACGCCCAGGCCGTCGCAGGTCGGGCAGGCGCCGGCCGGGTTGTTGAAGGAAAACAGGCGCGGTTCCAGCTCGCGCATGCTGTAGCCGCAGATCGGGCAGGCGAAGTTGGCGGAAAACAGCAGCTCGTCCGCTTTTTCGTCGTCCATATCCGCCACCACCGCGGTGCCGCCGGACAGTTCCAGCGCGGTTTCGAACGATTCGGCCAAGCGCTGCGCCATGTCGTCGCGCACCTTGAAACGGTCGACCACCACTTCGATAGTGTGTTTCTTCTGCAGCTCCAGCTTCGGCGGATCGGACAGATCGCACACTTCGCCGTCGATGCGCGCGCGGATATAGCCCTGGGCGGCCAGGTTTTCCAGCGTTTTGGTGTGCTCGCCCTTGCGGTCTTTCACCACCGGCGCCAGCAGCATCAGGCGCTTGCCTTCCGGCTGGCTCAGCACGTTGTCGACCATCTGGCTGACGGTCTGCGCCGCCAGCGGAACATGGTGATCCGGGCAGCGCGGCTCGCCGACGCGGGCGAACAGCAGGCGCAGGTAGTCGTGGATCTCGGTAATGGTGCCGACCGTGGAGCGCGGGTTGTGCGAGGTGGATTTCTGCTCGATGGAGATCGCCGGCGACAGGCCTTCGATATGATCGACGTCCGGTTTTTCCATCAGCGACAGGAACTGGCGCGCATAGGCAGAGAGTGATTCGACATAGCGCCGCTGCCCTTCGGCATACAGCGTATCGAAAGCCAGCGAAGACTTGCCGGAACCGGACAGACCGGTGACGACGATCAGTTTGTCACGCGGGATGATCAGGTTAATGTTTTTCAGATTATGGGTTCGAGCACCACGAACTTCGATATTGTCCATTTACACTTCCCGTCTTGATGATACACCGCGCCTGTCGCGATTTTTGCGGGGGATTTTGTGATGGATCTCGCAAAAAACCGGCACAGCCTGGTCGAAACGCATAATTATGACACAAAAAAACCTGAATGAATATCCAGTATGCGAATGCAACAAGGTCGATCGAAAAGACAATTCTGGAATGCAATTCGCACTTATCAACACGGGTGTGGTTTCGTACTCAGCGTGGTAAACTGACGCGTTTATACTGTGTAGAAATCAATCATCGGGAGAAGTGCTCATGGCCAGCAGAGGCGTAAACAAAGTAATTCTGGTCGGGAATCTGGGTCAGGATCCAGAAGTCCGTTACATGCCGAACGGCGGCGCAGTGGCCAACATTACCCTGGCGACCTCCGAAAGCTGGCGTGACAAGGCGACCGGCGAACAGAAAGAGAAGACCGAATGGCACCGCGTCGTGCTGTTCGGCAAACTGGCCGAAGTGGCGGGGGAATACCTGCGTAAAGGCTCTCAGGTCTACATCGAAGGCTCCCTGCAGACCCGTAAATGGCAGGATCAGAGCGGCCAGGATCGCTACACCACCGAGATCGTGGTTAACGTCGGCGGCACCATGCAGATGCTGGGCGGCCGTCAGGGCGGCGGCGCACCGGCCGGTCAATCTGCCGGCGGCCAGGGCGGTTGGGGCCAGCCTCAGCAGCCACAGGGCGGCAACCAGTTCAGCGGCGGCCAGCAGCAGTCTCGCCCGGCGCAGAACAGCGCACCGGCGACCAGCAACGAACCACCAATGGATTTCGACGACGATATTCCGTTCTAAGCCTGGCGACAGCGCTAAAAAAACCCCGCTCAGGCGGGGTTTTTTGTGTTCGTTAGCCGCTGATTTTCTGCGGCGGTGTCGCCAGTCAGTAAATTGCTACCGGGTTGATATTGACCTGGGTTGAACCGACATACAGCGGTTGCCCCAGTACGAACAGGAATTCCCAGGTTTTCGTGCGTACCAGCGGGCGGCTGTCGATCAGCTCCAGGTTATAGACGCCGCGTTTGGCCAGCAGGTACTGGTTGACCGGGAACTCTTCGTCATTTTTCGGGTTAGGGTAAACTTCGGAGGCCCAGGTATCACCGCCGAAGGCCACGATGCCTTGGTCGGCCAACCATTTCGCCGCTTCCATGCCGATGCCCGGTTCAACTTCCAGGAACTTTTTATTGTCTTTGCCAATCAGCTCCAGCCAGCCGGTGTTGAACAAGACAACGTCGCCTTTGCGTAAACTGATGCCCTGCTTTTTAAGCACCGCTTGAATATCCGCAACGGAAAATTCGGTGCCGCCCGGAACGATCGCTTTATTATAATAAGCCGTCATATCGAGTACGACGCCGCGTGTGACCATGGGCGGCACTTTTTCCACGCCCAATTTTTTCACGCCATCTACGGTGACGAAATCCGCCGCCTTATTGCCGTTATAATAAACATTGTCGATGCCGATATGGCCAATGCCATTCAACTGAGTGCCGACGCCGGTCCAGGCATTCACCAATTCATCATTAAAGGTGAATTTATTTGGGCCAAGCGTTTTACCGTCCTGCTGACCAGGCTGAATATTATATAAGCGGAAGCTGCGGTGGCGGAACGCCGGGAAATCTTTATCGACGGGCACCGCCAATGACAATGTCTTGCCTTGTTTTACCAACTGCACGGACTGTAATACGACCTCAGGCGTGAGCAGGTTGGCCGCGCCGATTTCGTCTTTTGCGCCGTAAACGGAAGGATACCAGTCTGGCGACTGCGCGGCGGATTCTGCAGCGTGCGCGGGCACTGCGGCCAGCAAGGGCAGCAAGAGGGAGAGGCGATACAATGATTTCATCAGTGACTCATCCTTATAACATAGTATTGCAGGGCGAATGAAAGTGAGCCTCCGGAAATTGGCGGCGTGAGGCCGCCGAATAATAACCGGTGAGGGAACGGCTCATTTTTTCTGTGTACTGGGTACGTCAGCGTGATTTTAAAAAAGGCGCCCGGCGATGATTTCCTTAATCATGCGGTAATGAATAACGCCGTATGCACGGCGTTATCGCTAAACGCATTATTTTTTCAGTTCTGCACTCATGGTGACGAAATTGCCCATGTAGGCGCTGGTAATTTTGTAGCCGCTTGCGCCGGCTTCTTGCGCTTTTTTAGCGATGAGGGCTTCGGTGGAATCCAGTGTTCTGCCGGTTGCGGTCACGCTTTCTGCCGCGGCGTTAAACGACAGCATGGAAAACAGAGCGAGTGAAATAACGGTGGTCATGATTTTCATATCTTTATCCTGTGTTCGAAGGTTCGAAAAATAAGGGTGTCCGGTATGACACGATGGAGCGAAGGATAAAGACGTCGGCCTGGTGAATAAATAACAGAATCGTCAATAAACTATTCCATTTTTGCGCATAAACTAATTCTATTATTGTCTTTCAAGGCCGAGTATGCCGTGCGAGGTGAGAAGCGGTCGTCGGGGAGCGAATGAAAAAAAAGCCCCTTGCGGGGCTTTGAGCGCTACGCCGAGAAGCCGCCGTCGATGCTCAGACTGGCGCCGGTGATATAACCCGCCTGCGGGCCCGCCAGGTAGGCGACGAAACCGGCGATTTCTTCATCTTTGCCGTAACGGCCGATCGCCATCAGCTGCTTGAGCTGATCGGCGAACTCGCCGGCGTCCGGGTTCATTTCGGTGTCCACCGGGCCGGGCTGCACGTTATTGACGGTGATGCCGCGTGGGCCGAGATCGCGCGCCATGCCCTTGGTCAACCCGACCAGCGCCGATTTGCTCATCGCGTACACCGCCGCGCCGCCGAACGGCACGCGCTCGGCGTTGGTGCTGCCGATGTGGATGATACGGCCGCCGTCGTTCATGTGGCGCGCCGCCTCCTGGCTGGCGACGAATACGCTGCGTACGTTGACCGCCAGCATGCGATCCAGGTCGTCCAGCGCCAGTTCCTCGGTGCCGCCCAGCGTAAATACCCCGGCGTTGTTCACCAGAATATCCAGGTTGCCGAAGTGACTCACCGCCTGGCGAACCGCCTGCTGCAGCGCCGCAGCATCGGCGCTGTCGGCCTTGATGGCGAGGGCTTTGCCGCCGGCGGCGGTAACGGCGCTCGCCACCGCTTCGGCGCGATCGGCTGAGGCGGCGTAGGTAAAGGCGACGGCGGCGCCCTCGCTCGCCAAGCGTTTAACGATGGCGGCGCCGATGCCGCGGGAACCGCCCTGAACGAATGCGACTTTGCCTTGCAGTGGGAGTGCTGTGGTCATGTTATTTCTCCAGAGTGGATGAGGGTAAAGTGTCGGCATTCAGTATCGGAGATCGCTTGCACGGCCACTAGCCACAAAGAGCTATAATCAGTTAAAACCATTAGTTTAAAATCCATAAGGAAAAAGCATGCTGGGACATCTGGAGTGCTTCGTCAGCAGCGCGGAAAACGGCAGTTTCTCCGCCGCCGGCCGCAAGCTGGGCATCAGCCCGGCGGCGGTGAGCAAGAATGTCACCCGGCTGGAAGCGGTGGTTGGCGTGCGGCTGTTTCAGCGCAATACCCGCAAGCTGATCCTCACCGAGGCGGGGGAGCGTTTTCTCGGCGAGGTGAGCGGCGGATTGCAATCGATCCAGTGCGCATTGAAAGGGCTGAGCAGCGGCGGCGGCGCGGCGGCCGGCGGGCTGAAGGTCAGTATGGGTACCGCCTTTGGTCTGCACTTCGTATTGCCGATGTTGCCGGACTTTCTGGCGCGTTATCCGGCAATCGTGCCGGACTGGCATTTCGACAATCGCCAGGTGGATCTGATCGGTGAGCACTTCGATGCTGCATTGGGCGGCGGCATCGAATTGGCGCAGGGCATCATCGCGCGTGAGCTGGCGCCGGCTCATGGGGTGTTGGTGGCCTCGCCGGAGTATCTGCGACAGCGGCCGCCGTTGACGGAGCCGGAGCAACTGGCGCAACACGCCGGGATTTTCATCCGTTCGCCGCAGACCGGGCGCATTCGCCACCAGCCGCTGCGAAATGCCCAGAATGAGCAGCGTGCGCCGGGGATGACGGTCAGCATGACGGTCAATGAACCGGAAGCGGCGGCGCGGGCGGCGGAAATGGGATTGGGCATCGCGCTGATCGGCATGCCGAATGCGGCGCCTTATCTGGAAAGCGGCCGTCTGATGCGGGTTCTGCCGGGCTGGTATGTCGATCGCGGCAGCGTGTATCTCTATTTTCCCACCACCAAATTCTTACCGACCAAAACCCGGGTGTTCGTCGATTTCATCACCGAACAGTTCCGCCTGCAGAAGTTGGCGGCGCGCTTTGACGCCCGCTAAAACGAGAAAAGCCCCTTGCGGGGCTTCTTTCTTCCGTCGGTTGGCTGTCCGACGATCAGTTGAAGATTTCTGCGGTGCCGTACAGTTTGTTCTGACCACCGGCGGCGACGATGTGGTAGGCGCTGGCGCCCGACGCGGCGGCTTTGCTGGCCAGTTCGCTTTCCAGCGCGCTCAGGTTAGCGGCGCCGCTCACGGTGACGACGCCGATCTTCTGCGCGTCTGCAGCAGGTTGGCTGGAAGGCAGGTCAGCGGCGAAGGTAGCGAAAGAAGCGGTAGCCAGCAGCGCAGCGGTAGCAAAAATTTTGACGTTTTTCATGATGCGTTCCTCAGAGTGTTTGTTTGGTGAGAGCCCGTTGTCTCTCGATGTGTTAAATACTAGTGCACCGGATGTGAATAAAAAATCGGAGAGTTTTGAGTATCTCTGTCAAATAAATTGATTATTTTTCATCCGCTGGCGCGGGGCAACAATCGCCACTACCCTTTACAGACGATCCTTAACCGGAGAAGCGTCATGACGATGAATGCGTTTATCGGCAGTTGGGCGTTGGTGTCGTCGGCGTTCAAAAACCAGAACGGCGAGCTCAATTACCCGCTGGGCGAGCAGGTGTTGGGGCGCATCCACTATGAGGCCAACGGCACGATGGCGGCGCAGCTATACAGCGCCGTGCGGCCGCGTTTTGTCGCCGACGATTTGACGCAGGGATCCGAGCGGGAGATCCATGCCGCCTTCATCAATATGATTTGCTACTTCGGCCGTTATCAGGTGGAAGAAAGTGAGCAACGGGTGGTGCATCAGGTTGAAGGCTGCTCGTTCCCCAATTGGATAGGCAGCCGTCAGGTGCGTTTTTACGCCTTTAACGCCGATCGGCTGACGTTGCGCACGGTGCCGCTGCAGCTCGGCAACGGCGTGCAGGTTGGCGAACTGGTGTGGCAGCGGACAGGAGCGTCGTCATGATCATCGTTCATCATCTCAATCACTCGCGGTCGCAGCGCATTCTGTGGTTTCTGGAAGAGCTGGGCGTGCCCTATCAGGTGCAACGCTACGAGCGCGATCCCAACACCATGCTGGCGCCGCCGGCGCTGAAAAAGATCCACCCGTTGGGCAAATCGCCGGTGATCGTCGATGGCGATCTGACGCTGGCGGAATCCGGCGCCATTATCGAATACTTGCAGGAAGCCTACGACGCACAGGGCATGTTTATGCCAACCGACTTCCACGCGCGTCAGCAATACCGCTACTGGCTGCACTACGCCGAAGGATCGCTGATGCCGCTGTTGGTGATGAAGCTGGTGTTCAGCCGTCTCGGCCAGCCGCCGATCCCCTGGCTGCTGCGGCCGGTGGCCGGCGCGATCGGCAAAGGCGTGCAGCGGGAATACCTCGACAAGCAGATCGCGCCGCACTGCGAATTCCTCGAACAGCACCTGAATAAGGGCAGTTGGTTCGTTGGCAACGACTTCAGCGCGGCGGATATTCAGATGAGCTTCCCGCTGGAGGCGATGGCGGCGCGCGGCGCGTTGGATGATTGCCCGAAACTGCGCGGCTTCCTGCAGCGCATTCACGCCCGGCCCGCCTACCAGCGGGCATTGGAGCAGGGCGGCCCTTACGACCTGCTGAGTTAGGCGGATGGGCTATACTCGATGGGGTCATTCTTCATCGGAGGTAGCCCATGGCTACGCAAATCTTCGTCAATCTGCCCGTACGCGATCTGCCCGCCTCAATGGCGTTTTTCACCCAGCTCGGCTTCAGCTTCAACCCGCAATTTACCGACGATACCGCCGCCTGCATGGTGGTCAGCGACACGATTTACGTGATGCTGCTGACCCACGACAAATTCAGGATGTTTACCCCGAACCCGATCGGCGACGCCAAACAGGCCACCGAAGTGTTGGTGTGCCTGTCGCAACCCAGCCGGGCGGCGGTGGATGAACTGGTGCGCAAGGCGATCGCCGGCGGCGGCAATACCTATCATCCGCCGCGGGACTATGGCGTGATGTACGGCCACGGATTTCAGGACCTGGACGGCCATATCTGGGAATTGATGTATATGGATCCCGCGGCGGTGCAGGCGCAATAAGCTCGCCGTGAAGCAGGTCGGCAGGGGCGCCGGATCGCCCCGTCTTTTCGCGCAGAAGCTATTCCCGCCGTTTTCTGCATAAATTGCCGCGATCTTTAGTTGATTAGACGCTAGGGAAGGCAGGATAATCGTTTGCCTTGAATAAACCACCATAAATCACCCGTACCGCGCGCTGCGAGTTAAACGTTTGCCTGGGTGCGCATCGCCGTTGGCGGTGTGGCATAAGGGCAGGGATGCGGAACGTGACGTAAACGATTACGTGGCGATCGGGCGCGGGCGAGATTACAGGCCTACTGTGACGGGCCGATTCATGAAACACAGGGGAAGTAACCTATGTCGAACTCTCAAGCGAACCACGCCGCAAAACCAACCGGCGGGCTTGATGGCTATTTTAAAATTTCCGCGCGCGGCAGCAGCGTGCGTCAGGAGGTGGTGGCGGGGCTGACCACCTTCCTGGCGATGGTGTACTCGGTGATCGTGGTGCCGAGCATGCTGGGCAAAGCGGGTTTCCCGCCGGCGGCGGTGTTTGTCTCCACCTGCCTGGTGGCCGGTCTGGGGTCGCTGTTGATGGGGCTGTGGGCTAACCTGCCGATGGCCATCGGCTGTGCGATCTCGTTGACCGCCTTTACCGCCTTCAGCCTGGTGCTGGGCCAGCACATCAGCATTCCGGTGGCGCTGGGCGCGGTGTTCCTGATGGGCGTGCTGTTTACCATTATCTCGGTCACCGGCATCCGCGCCTGGATCCTGCGCAACCTGCCGATGGGCGTGGCGCACGGCACCGGCATCGGCATCGGGCTGTTTCTGCTGCTGATCGCCGCCAACGGCGTCGGCCTGGTGGTGAAGAACCCGCTGGATGGCTTGCCGGTGGCGCTCGGCGCGTTCACCTCTTTCCCGGTCGTCATGACGCTGGTCGGCCTGGCGGTGATCTTCGGCCTGGAGAAACTGCGCGTGCCCGGCGGCATTCTGCTGGTGATCATCGCCATTTCCATCATCGGCCTGATCTTCGACCCGGCGGTGAAATACCAGGGGCTGTTCGCCATGCCGAGCCTGGCGGACGCTGACGGCAAATCGTTGATCTTCAGCCTGGATATCATGGGCGCATTGCAGCCGGTGGTGTTGCCGAGCGTGCTGGCGCTGGTGATGACCGCGGTGTTCGATGCCACCGGCACCATCCGCGCGGTGGCCGGGCAGGCCAACCTGCTGGATAAAGACGGGCAGATCATCAACGGCGGCAAGGCGCTGACCTCGGATTCCCTGAGCAGCATCTTCTCCGGCCTGGTGGGCGCCGCGCCCGCTGCGGTTTACATCGAGTCCGCCGCCGGCACCGCCGCGGGCGGCAAGACCGGCCTGACCGCCACCGTGGTCGGCATTCTGTTCCTGCTGATCCTGTTCCTGTCGCCGCTGGCCTATCTGGTGCCGGTTTACGCCACCGCGCCGGCGCTGATGTACGTCGGCCTGCTGATGCTGAGCAATGTCACCAAGCTGGACTTCAACGACTTCGTCGACGCGATGGCCGGCCTGCTGTGCGCCGTGTTCATCGTGCTGACCTGCAACATCGTCACCGGCATCATGCTGGGCTTCAGCTCGCTGGTCATCGGCCGCATCTTCTCCGGCGAATGGCGCAAGCTGAACATTGGCACCGTGCTGATCGCCGTGGCGCTGGTGGCGTTCTACGCCGGCGGCTGGGCGATTTAAGCCGCTTGGGTTTCCCTCGCCCGCCGGGCGGGGGAGCCTGTTACGGCAATTCCCTTCTTAAGATAAGTCTTCTTCTGCTCTGCACCGCGTTTTGAAAGGCACAACAAGCTTTAACGGCTGTAAAAAAAGTGATCTACTATCGTGACCAACGCAGGCCCTGAGCCGATGTCGTCTGAATCGTAGAGTCTAAGGAAAGCATGGAAATCTTTTTTACAATCCTCATTTTGATCCTGGTGGTCTCCCTGTCCGGGGTGGTGACGCGCATGTTGCCGTTCCAGGTGCCGCTGCCGCTGATGCAAATCGCCATCGGCGCCCTGCTGGCCTGGCCGCATTTCGGGCTGCACGTCGATTTTGATCCCGAACTGTTCCTGGTGCTGTTCATCCCGCCGCTGCTGTTTGCCGACGGCTGGAAAACGCCGACGCGCGAATTCCTGCATCACGGGCGTGAAATTCTCGGCCTGGCGCTGGTGCTGGTGCTGATCACCGTGGTCGGCGTCGGTTATCTGATCTACGCCATGGTGCCGGGCATTCCGCTGGTGGCGGCCTTCGCTCTGGCGGCGGTGCTGTCGCCGACGGATGCCGTGGCGCTGTCCGGCATCGTCGGCAAAGGGCGGATCCCCAAGCCGATCATGGGCGTGCTCGAGGGCGAGGCGCTGATGAACGATGCCTCCGGCCTGGTGTCGCTCAAGTTCGCCATCGCGGTGGCGATGGGCACCATGGTGTTCACCGTGGGCGGCGCGACCCTTGAATTCCTCAAAGTGGCGATCGGCGGCCTGCTGGCCGGCGTGGCGGTCACCTGGACCTACAGTAAATCGCTGCGGGTGATGAGCCGCTGGAGCGGCGACGATCCGGCGACCCAGATCGTGTTCCTGCTGCTGCTGCCGTTCGCGTCCTACCTGATCGCCGAACATATCGGCGTTTCCGGCATCCTGGCGGCGGTGGCGGCGGGGATGACCATCAGCCAGTCCGGCGTGATCCGCAACGCGCCGCTGGCGATGCGCCTGCGCGCCAACAGCGTGTGGGCGATGCTGGAATTCGTGTTCAACGGCATGGTGTTCATCATGTTGGGCCTGCAGCTGCCGGGCATTCTTGAAACCTCCATCCTGCAGGCGGAGCTGGATCCGACCATCCAGACCTGGTACCTGTTCGCCGACGTGGCCACCATCTACGCCGCGCTGTTGGTGCTGCGTTTCACCTGGCTGTGGGTGATGAAGAAGGCCAGCAACCGCTTTATGAAAAAGCGTCCGCTGCAGTTCGGCGATTACAGCACGCGTGAGCTGTGGGTGGCGTCGTTCGCCGGGGTGCGCGGGGCGATTACCCTGGCCGGTGTGCTGTCGATACCGCTGTTGCTGAGCGACGGCACCGCCTTCCCGGCGCGCTATCAGCTGGTGTTTATCGCCGCCGGGGTGATCCTGCTGTCGTTGATCGTCGGCGTGCTGGCGTTGCCGCTGCTGCTGCGCGGCGTGCAGGTCACCGACAAGAGCGCCAGCAAGCAGGAAGAGCGCATGGCGATCGCCATGGCGGCCGAAGTGGCGATTGAGAGCGTGAATAAAATGGAAGAGCGCCTGGTTGCCGATACCGAAGAAAACCTCGATCCGCAGGTGTTGAAAGAGGTCAGCTCGCGGGTGACGGGCATGCTGCGGCGGCGCATCGCGTCGAAAGACGATATCGAGAATGCGCTGGCGATGGAAAACCTCGAGCGACGTTTCCGCCTGACGGCGCTGCGCGCCGAGCGCGGCGAGCTGTATCACCTGCGCGCCACGCAGAAAATCAGCAACGAGACGCTGCAAAAACTGCTGCACGATCTCGACCTGCTCGAAGCGCTGTTGATCGAGCGCGAGGGGTAAATGCAGAGGGAGGAATAAACGTTTTTCCTCGTTATCCCCATCCTGAAGGGCCGCCTGTGCGGCCCTTTTTTTGGCTACTTGACCGGCGGCCAGTAGTCGCGGCAGCAGGCGATCCAGGCCTGCGCGCTGTGCGACAGGTAGCTGCCCTGGCGCCAGATCAGGCCGATTTTCCACTCCATGCGCGGCTCCAGCGGCAGCCAGACCAGGTTTTCCTTGTCCAGCCAGCGACAAACCGGCTCCGGCAGCATGGCAATGCCCACGCCGGCCTGCACCATCGAGGCGAGAAAGTCCCATTGGCCGCTGCGCACCGCGATTTGCGGTTCAAAGCCGGCCAGGCGAAACGCCTTCATCAGCATCTTGTACAGCGCAAAGTCTTCGTTATAAATCAGGATCGGGCTGTCGGCCAATTCGGCGATATTGATGCTGGTGCGGTTGAGCCACTGCGGCGTGCGCGGCGCCACCACGCACATCGGATGGCCCAGCAGCGGCAGAAAGGTCAGCGGCTGCGCTGAATCGAAGGGCAGCACCGTCATCGCCAGATCCAGTTCGCCGGACATCACCGCCTGTTCGACCGACAGCCCGCCCAGCTCGGAAATCTTCAATTCGATGCCGGGGTAGGTCTGGCGAAAGCGGCGGATCAGATCGGCGATCTGCCTGCCGACCATCGGCGGAATGCCCAGCCGCAGCACGCCCTTTTTCACCGAGCTGATGTCTTCCAGCTCCGCCTCCAACTGGCGGAACTCGTCGAGGATCGTCAGGCCGCGCTGGTACACCGCCTGGCCGCTGTCGGTCAGGCGCAGCTTGCGGCCTTCGCGGATCAGCAGCGTGCATTCCAGCTCTTCCTCCAGATGCCGCAGCATTTTGCTGATGGTGGGCTGGGTGACGAACAGTTTTTCCGCCGCGCGGGTGAAGCTTTGCTGGCGCACCACTTCAACGAAGTAGCGCAGGGTGCGGACATCCACGTTAGGGTTCTCCTTGGGGACGCTACCGGCGGGAAACTATTCCCGGACGGCATGATGTCGATAATTTTAATTCATTTCAGGCGTGGTTTCCCGGCTGCGTATACTGTAGGCCGTCAATTATTGTTTGAGGTCATCTTTCATGTCTCTGGCGTTACGCCGCGTTGCCCCCTCCCTGCTGACCCGTTTGCAGGTGCCGATCCAGGTGGCGTTGTATGCGGCGCTGTTCCTGATCGCCGATCGTCTGGTGCAACAATTCCACCTGCCGCTCCCCGCCAATATCGTCGGCATGCTGATGCTGCTGGCGTTGATCCTGCTGCGCATTCTGCCGCTGAGTTGGGTCAAGGCCGGCTCCCGCTGGCTGCTGGCGGAAATGCTGCTGTTTTTCGTGCCGGCGGTGGTGGCGGTGGTCAACTATGCCCAGCTGCTGATGGTCGAAGGCTGGAAGATCTTTCTGGTGATCGCGGTCAGCACCATGCTGACGCTGGGCGCCACCGGGCTGGTGGTGGACAGGGTGTATCGGCTGGAGATTTGGCTGCAGCGGCGGAAGCAGCGCCATGAATGATTTCATCCTTAGCCTGGCCTGTTTTCTGGCGACGCTGGCGCTCTATTTCGCCAACAAGAAACTCTATCGCCGCCGCCGCACGTTGCTGCTGATGCCGCTGGTGCTGACGCCGATGATTCTGGTGTTGCTGCTGGTGGTCACCCACATCTCCTATCAGGACTACATCGGTGAAACCCACTGGCTGCTGTGGCTGCTGGGGCCGGCGACCATCGCCTTCGCGGTGCCGGTGTACGAGAACCTGCATATCATCCGTCGCCACTGGCTGTCGCTGACCGCCGGGGTAACGACCGCAGTGCTGGTGGCGGTGTACAGCTCGGTGTGGCTGGCGCGCCTGCTGACGCTGCCGGAAGAGGTGCAGCGCAGCCTGGCGGTGCGGTCGATCACCACGCCGTTCGCGCTGGAGGCCGCCAAGCAGATGGGGGGCCAACCGGACCTGGTGGCGCTGTTCGTGGTGATCACCGGGGTGTTCGGCATGGCGGTGGGCGACATTCTGTTTTTGCGGCTGGCTGTACGCAGCCGCCTGGCGAAAGGGGCCGGATTTGGCGCATCGTCGCACGGCGCCGGCACCGCCCGCGCCTATGAACTGGGGCCGCAGGAGGGCGTAGTGTCGAGCCTGGTGATGATGTTGGCCGGCATTATCACGGTGGTGGCCGCGCCACTGATCGGCCGGCTGATGTGGTGAGGAGGCGGTCTGCGGCGAACGGCGCCGCAGACCGTAGAGCGTCAAGGAAGGTTGCCGAGCATCGCCGGCGTGCGCGATGACTGCCGCAAGGCGTGTCCTATCTCCTCGTGGCTGAAGATAATGGAGTGATGATTGCAGGGCAACGGATGCACCTGCAGATGTTGACCGATTGCCGACAGGCCATTGTCGGCAATCGCCAGCAGTTCACGCTCATCGCCCAGGCCGGTGATATTCAGATTTGCATCTTCGGTCGCCTTGAACAGCGTGATGCGTGCATGTTGCAACGGTGCGCTGAGCGTTTGTTTCGCCAATGCCAGCTCCGTCGGCTCTGCCTTTAAGGCCCGGTCGGCGGCCTCGCCGTCAATACCCAACATGGCCAGCATCGCCGCCAGCATGCCCGGCTCGCTGCGGATCTGGAATGGGGTTCGGTAGAAGGTATCAAGCAGGAACAGTTGGATATCGCGATAGCCCTGGCTTTCCAGTTGAGCGGCCATCTCCAGCGCGATCAGGCCCCCTAGCGACCAACCCAACAGACGGACGGGGCGCGCCGGCGACAGCCGCATATGGCCGAGATAATACGCCGCCAGCTCGCGTAGCGAAGTGATGTGCGGCTGTTGGAACAGGTTGTAATTGTTGATGCCTAACACATTGAAATCTTTCTCTAAATAGTTCGCCAGATCGCGATAAACATCGCAACCGGTGACGGCAGGATGGATCATCCAAACGCTGTCGGGGGTGATGGCGTGGTTCAGGCGCTCTACCTGTTTAAAGGTAAAACTGGCTTGATTCAGACGGGTCAACAGCTGCTGCAGGGGGGCGGAGGTGGCTGGAGCCGTTGCGGGCACGCCGTCGGTGAGAATACGGGCCTGGCCGCGCAGCGTCGAGTGAGCAAACAGCGTCTTAATGCCTAACGAATGCCCGTGTCGCTTCAGTTTAACCAGCAGTTGAATGGCGTGCAGCGAATGGCCGCCCAGCGCGAAGAAATCATCGTCGCGGCCAATGCGCGTTGTGCCCAGCAGTTCGCTCCACAGTTCGGCCAACTGCTGTTCCTGCTCGCCTTGCGGGGCTTCATAAGCAGCGGTTTCCTGCATGTTGGCCGGTGCTGGTAACGCTTTGCGATCCAGCTTGCCGTTGGGCGACAGCGGAAAAGCATCCAGCCGGATAAAACAGGACGGCACCATAAAGTCCGGCAGGTGTTGCTGCAATTTCCGACGCCATTCGGCGGCGTCGGCCGTTTGCTCTGGGGCGATGACATAGGCGACCAGGCGCTTGCCGCCGCTTTCGTCTTCCCGTGCCAGAATGGCGGCGTCTTCAACCCCTGAACACTGTCTGAGCTGTTGCTCGATCTCGCCTAATTCAATGCGCAGGCCGTGGATTTTGACCTGGAAATCGTTTCTGCCCAGATACTCAATGTTGCCATCCGGCAGCCAGCGGGCCAGATCGCCGGTTTTATACAGGCGAGCTTGCGGCTCGGCGCTGAAAGGATCGGCGATAAATCGCTCGGCGCTCAGCGCCGCGCGGTTCAGATAACCACGGGCAACCTGAATACCACCGATATGCAATTCGCCGGCGATGCCGGGCGGTAACGGTTGCAGTTGGTCATCCAGAATATGGAGCTGGGTATTGGCGATCGGTTTACCGATCGGTACCAGTGGGCGAGGATCATCGGGCAGGCATTGCCAGCTGGAAACGTCTACGGCGGCTTCCGTCGGGCCGTAGAGATTGTGCAGTTCCGCCTGCGGTAACTGCTGCAGGCAACGTTGTACCGTAGCGAGCGGCAACGCCTCGCCGCTGCACACGATGCGTTTCAGGGAGGCGCACTGCGTCATATCGCCGTGGCGCAGAAACAGTTGCAGCATAGAGGGGACAAAATGCAGTGTGGTGACGCCATGTTGTGCGATGCAGGCACTGAGATAATCCGGTTCCTGGTGACCGCCCGGTTTGGCGATGGCCAGCCGGGCGCCGACCATCATCGGCCAGAAAAACTCCCAGACAGAGACGTCGAAGCTGAACGGCGTTTTCTGCAGCACGACATCATCCGACGTCAGTGTATAAGCCTTTTGCATCCACAGGAGTCGGTTGATCACCCCGCGGTGTTCGTTCATCACCCCTTTGGGTTTCCCCGTCGAGCCGGAGGTGTAAATCACATAAGCCAGGCTGCGTTGTGGATCGGCGGCCAGCGGCGGCGGGTTGCCATCCGGCGCTTGCCGCCATAGATGGCTCTCACGCTGAAGATGCAATCGCGGCACGGCGATATCGCGCAGCGGGTGCAGCGCGTGTTCGCCGCCATCGTCGATCAGAACGAATCTGGCGCCGCAATCTTGCAGCATGTGGCGCAGGCGGTCTTGTGGATAGTCGGGATCGAGCGGTACATAGGCGGCGCCCGCCTTCAGGATGGCGTACAGGGCAATCACCATATCCGGGCTGCGGTTGACGCATACCGCGATGCGATCGTCAGGCTGTAATCCCTGCAGCCTGAGAAAGGCAGCCAATCGATTCGCCCGCTGATTCAGCTGTTGATAACTGATCTCGTGGTCCCCGTAGCACAGCGCCGGCGCTTCTGGCGTCAGCGCGGCCTGCCGTTCCAGGAATTGATGTACGCCTTGCGGCATGTCTGCCCATGTTTGTCGGGTTTCATTCCATTGATGGAAGATTTGCTGTCTTTCCTGCGGCAACAGCAGCGGTAACTGCCCCAGCGGCAGCGCCGGATCGCCGTCCAGTAGCGTGTTCAGCAGGTGCAGTATGCGGGCGGCGATGCGCTCACCGTCTTCCTGACTGAACCAGGCCTGATTGAAGTTGAACTCCAACAGCGGGTCGTCGCCCGGATGGTAATGGCGCAGGTAGACGCCGAGGGGCAGCTGTTCCTGACCGTGGTGCAGGTTTTCCACCTTGAACTGGCTGCCTTCCAGTTCGATGTCGGTCGGAAAAACCTCCAGAGAAAAGCTGATGTCGAACAGCTGGCGCCGCTCCTGCTGATGCAGGTTCAACTGGCGGTTGAGTTCGGCAATAGGAAAACGCTGGTGACGATAACACTGGCGCAGCTCGCTGCCGATTTGCCGCAGTAAGTGGCCGAAGGATTGCTGTGAATCGACCGTGATGCGCAGTGGGATCATCGAGGAAAACATGCCCAATGTCTGCTTATGTTCAGCGGTACTGCGGTTATGTACCGGCACGCCCAGCGTGAATTGATCGGTTTGCCAAATCCGGGCGAACCAGGTGGCCAGCAAAGCGCTAAAAAAATGCATTGCAGAACCGCCCTGCGCGGTGGCGTATTGTTCCAACTGTAGGAAACGCTCGCGTGGCAACCGCTTGATTATCTGATGGCTGGGGTAGGTTTGTTGCTCACAGTGATTTTGGCGGCGTTCCAGCATGGAGGGGGGCGCGTCGATGAAACGCTTCAACCAGAAATCACGATCGCGCTCGTAGCGTGGAGACTGCTGGTAGGTGCGATCGCTGATGACGAAGTCTTGGTAACGCGAGCGGGGGGCTTCGTTTTTTATCCCTGCTTTTAATTGTTTATAGCGCTCCATGATCATTTTGCTCAGCAGGGAAATTGAGGTGCCGTCCGCAATCAGGTGATGGGAAGCAAGCAGCCATAGCGTGCTGGAGCCGCTGACTTTGGCCAGGTGGCAGCGCCAAAGCAGGCTGTCATACAGTGAATAAGGCTGCAGGAATTGAGAACGAAGGTGTGTTTCCGCCAGGCTGATGGCATCTTGTCTGTGCGAAAAATCGTGGTAATGCAGGTCGATATAGGCCCGGTCGCAGGTTTCCTGGGTAATGCCTTGCGGCGTTTCTTTCAGCGTGGTTTGCAACGCATCATGTTGTTGCTGGATTTGCCGTATGGCTTCTTGAAAAAGCGGTAGCGAAATCTCGCGCTCTACGCGCCATAAACACCCAACGTTATATAAGGGGATATCGGGGTTTAAAGATTGGTCTAGCCACACGGCTTGTTGCACGGTCGTCAGGGAATAAGCGGACACGGAACCACCTCCACAAATAAGGAATGAATCGAATTAAATAAAGTGAGTCGCAGCCAAGCACTCGAACATTATAAAAGGTGATTATTAAGTTGGCCTGTTTCCACATTAAATATTTTTAATGGTTTTATTTGATTATAATAAATGCAATGATTTTAGCGTTAATGATTTGTATTTTATTTATTTTTAAACTGGTTTTTTTGCCATTGCTTTTGTGGCGTGTTAATCACGATTGACTGGCTTTTATGCGTGATATTAGTAAGTGCAATAATGTAATTTATTGTTTTATTTGTTATTTTTATTTTTGGCAAAAAAGGGCGGAGCTGAGGCGCTTCGTAAGCGATAACGGAGTGGTATCTCAGCGGGCAAGTTCGGTTGCTTCTCTGCAAGAGATAACAGGCTGAATCATAAAAAATTATAAAGAATCTCTTATGTTGTATTATTATAAAAGAAATAATAATGAATAATAAGAAGTAAAGCTTATTGTGATTTCATGCATTTCTTTATTCGTAATTCTGCTGTTAACTTTCATAGGAGTATGACGTTTCAATTAAACTGCGATGAATGATCCGTTATTGGGCAATTAATGGATTAACTTTAATGAGATAATAAATGTGAAACGTTGATGCCGAGTGATACCCGAAATGAAAGACGCAACGAGAACCCTGTCTCGCTGCGGCTCGATCCTACGGGGAGGTAGCAGGTTAGCAGACGGCGGCTTTGATGAGTTCCACCACCAGCGGCGAAAGCTCGCCGCGCAGTGCAGCGCGTTCTGATTGGAACAGCGTGGCGACGTAAAAACGCCGCCCCGGCAGTTCGATGGCGCGCACGTCGCCTTCGGCATCGTGGCCGCTGATAATCAGCGGGAAGCGCTCAAGGTCGGCGACGAAGTCCGGATCCACGCCAAAGTTGCAGTGGTAGCCTTCATGGGTGTTCAAGCTGCCGTAGGCCTGCGCGACGCGGGTGTCAGGCTGAAAAACGATGTCGCCGGTTTTTTCCACCAGCGAGCAGCTCAGCGGGGCGATCACCAACCGGCCACCGCTGTCGGTTTCCGCATGGCCGGCATCGTGCCAGCCCATCACGTTGCGGGCGTACTCGATGATGGCGTACTGAAAGCCGCCGCAGGAACCGAGGAACGGCACGTCGTTTTCCCGCGCATGCCTGATCGCCATAAAGGCGCCGTCGTCGTGACAATATGGGCTGCCTGGCACCACCCAGATGGCATCGAAATCTTGCAGGACATCGGGGGAGGTCAGGGTTTCGGTCGGTAGCCACTGGGGCTGCACGTCGATGTCGAGATGGGCGGCGGTGAGCTGGAGCGCTACGGGGATGGCCTGATGGGCCACGGCTTGCGGGTTGTAATCACCGACCAGAGCAATGCGGACTTGAGCTTTCATCATTTCCTTTCCTGTGCGGGTAAAGAAGGAGATTACAGGAAAGCGAAATGTTGAGCCGCAGATTTTTTAAACGCGGCGCACAAAAAAGCCCGGCGTCGGCCGGGCTGGAAAACGGGGCTCAGTACAGCGACGGCGCGCCGACCGGCCGGGTTTTGAAGCGGCGATGCAGCCACAGATATTGCTCCGGCGCCCGCATGATCTCTTTCTCGATCACTTTGTTCATATAAGCCGCCGCTGCCTGTTCGTCGCTGAGCGGGTAGTCTTCCAGGGCCGGCTGGATCAGCAGGTCGTAGCCGCGGCCGCCTTCACGGCGGATCAGCACCACCGGCACCAGCGCCGGGTTGGCCATGCGCGCCAGCATGAAGGTGCCGCTGGTGGTGGCGGCCTGATCGACGGCGAACAGCGGCGCGAATACGCTGCCGCGCGGGCCGTAATCTTGATCCGGCGCGAACCAGACCGCCTCACCGCGCTTGAGTGCGTGCACCATGCCGCGCAGATCCTTGCGATCGATCATCGCCTTGTTGGAGCGCATGCGGCCCTTGGTTTGCGCCCACTCCATCGCCTTGTTGTTGTGCGGGCGATACATCGCCATCATCGGTTGGCACAGGCCCATTGCCCGGCCGCCCAGCTCAAGCGACATAAAGTGCACGCCGATCACCAGCACGCCGCGGTCGTCACGCTGCGCCATTTTGAGGTGGTTGATGCCGGAGACGTTAAACCAGCGCTTAACGCGTTTATCCGACCAGAACCAGGCCATGCCGGTTTCCAGCAGGCCCATGCCGAGGGACTCAAAGTTGCCCACTACTTTACGCTCGCGCTGTGTTTCGTCCATCTCGGGGAAGCACAGTTCTAGGTTGCGACGGGTGATGGCGACGCGACGCTTAAGAAAGCGCATCGAGGTGCGCCCCATCCATACGCCAAGACGGTTAAGCAGCGGGTAGGGGAGTTGCACCAGCAGGAACAACAGGGCCAGACCGAACCAGGTCAGCCAGTAGCGCGGGTGCAGCAAGGAAAGTTGAAATCTCTTTTGGCGTTTCATAGCAGCTCGTTTATGCGTTAGGGGGGTAGCAACCTGTAGCGCATAAAGGATCCACTCGATAGCGATACAACGACTCAGACACCCGGGGACGGCCAGGGTTTAGTCAGAATTCCATAATTGACTAAACATTTACATTCGAAGGGCGGTTTGCGCTGCTATCAGGCTTCGGAGGGATAGCTGTTGGCCAGCGGAGGCGGCTCTAGGAATGCGTATGTTAACACAGGATACGGGGTTCAGAGGAAGAGAGGCATGCGAATATTCTCATTCGCATTGCCTCTGGATTGACGATTGGCGACGGTTTACAGGCTGGGGAGGATGATGGCGGCGAAAATGGCGGCGATCACCAGCCATTTCAGCAGGTAGTAACCGCGGCGATTACGCGCCTTCAGGCGCTGGCCGGCGTCGCGCACCGCGTTGACGTATTTGAAGATGCGGTTGATGCCGCCGGTGCGGTCCTGATCGTCGTTCGGCGAACTGGCCGCCGACATCAGCGTAGCGCCGACCCAGTGGTTGACCGCCTGCGCCCAGCGCCATTTCATTGGCCGCTCGACGTCGCAAAACAGAATGATGCGCGTCTGGTCGGTGGCGTTTTGCGCCCAGTGCACGTAGGTTTCGTCGAAGATCACCGCTTGGCCGTCGCGCCAGCTGTGCTGCTCGCCGTCCACTTCGATGAAGCAGCGATCGTCGTTAGGCGTCATCAGCCCCAGGTGGTAGCGCACCGAGCCGGCGTAAGGATCGCGGTGTTTACCCAAATGGCTGCCGGGCGGCAGCTCGGCGAACATCGCCGCCTTGACCGATGGGATGCGGTTGAGCAGCTCGACGGTTTTCGGGCACAGCGTTTGCGCCGAAGGGTGGCTGTCGCTGTACCATTTCAGATAGAAACGTTTCCAGCCGCGTTTGAAGAAGGTGTTGAAGCCGGCGTCGTTGTGCGACTGCGCCTTTTTGATGTGATCCTGCAAACGCACGGCTTCCTCGCGGATCACCTGCCAGTTGTCGGTCAGCGTTTGCAGCTCCGGGAAGCCTTTTTCGTCGAAATAGGGCTGTTTGGCGGGCAAACGCGAGAAACCGGTCATAAACATGTTGATCGGCCCCATAAACGTGGAGTGATCGAACAGCTGACGGGTAAGCTTTTGTTTCTCTTTGCCGCGGGAGTGTGCGTAGAGGAAGCTGATGATAAAAATGCCGATAATGATCGCGGCAACCATAGAATCCATCCCTGTTGGTGCTTGTTAAAAATTCGTACAAATTATAGTTTTATGACAGGAAAAATTTAACTTTTTCGTGCGCTTTCCCTGCGCGTGCTGCTTGTTGGCATAAAAAATCAATAAAATGATTTGTAATGAAATTTTATATCGATTTTTTGGTTTTAGTCCTATTCTTAAATCGTTCAAGGGGTGTTTCATGCCATCTTGTTTCATGACGAATGGCACGTATCTGAGAAAAGAGGGACTTATGAAAAAATCAATCATTGCCTTGTCTGCACTGCTGCTCGCTTCCCCGGTGTTCGCTGCTGAAACCGCGACCGACACCGCCGCTCACTCCAGCAACGAAGTTGTCGCCGAGGCGCACAAAGGGGCGGATACCGCCAAAGAAAAGCTGCACCAGTCTCAGGACAAGGGTGAAGAGCTGAAGCTGAAAGCCAAGCATGCCGCCGAAGGCAAGAGCGACAGCGTCGGCAGCAAAGTGAGCGAAGGTTCGCAAAAGGCCTGGCACTCCACCAAACAGGGATCGGAGAAGGCTTGGGACAAGACCAAGCAAGGGGCGGAAAGCCTCAAGAACAAAGTGACCGAGTAAGGTCTCCGCTTTACCCCAAGGGCCGCGCTGCGGCCTTTTTTATTGCCTGTAAATCGGGCGTGCCCCAAAGAAAAAGGCGCTTATCAAATGAGATAAAGCGCCTTTTCAACACGTCACTGACTCGTTCATGATGTTTTCCATAAATTCATTTTTATGGCTTGCTTACGTTCGCTGGTTTGTTTAACTATCGCTCAATTTCCTCGCGTATGGAGATGAAATGCAATTTCTCCAGATTGGGTGGTGAGATTTATTATGTCATAACACATTGTTTAGTAATGATTTTTTTTGATTGTTATTTGTGGGATAAATTGGGGTTTATTAATTCAATATTATTTCTATCAATAAAATTAACAGGCAAAGCTTTCATCGGGTAGTTACTCATAATGGCGGCTTTATTCACCAAGTAAACGTTGAAAAATCGCTAAGAAAGAAATGAGAGATGCAGCCGAAGCGGGTAAATGGAGTTTCTTTGTAAAGACAGGCGTTCATAAAGTTAAAGTGATATACCCTCCGCATGAAAGAGAATAAATAAAGAAAAATCAAGGTGATGATGAGCATCCTGATAATTTATTGAGTTTACTCGCGTGTTCATAACCCGAGTTTTTTTCTGATTGAATGATTTGTATCCGTTTACTCTAGGTTTGAGTTGGCTGTCTCTAACCTATGTAGAAAATTCACTAAAATAATACGTATTGGAATGTATAAATTGCGTAAGGTGCTTGCTAAAATTCCACTGCCTGATTTTTAGGTATGCTTTCTAAAGTAAATTATTGGAATTAAAATGAAAAAAATAACTATCTTGGCAATGGCATCTGCCGTTCTTCTCTCTGGATGTTCCATTCGTGTTGCTGATTTGACCGTTGGTAGCACTAAGAACTACAACATCAATGGTAATAAGTTCGTCACTGGACAGCGTGTTACCGCCGAAGATTCTTACCCGGTAATCATCTTCCCGACAGGTATTCCGAACATGAAAACGGCGATTGATAAAGCTATCGAGAAAGATAAATGTGCTGTCGGTTTGAGCAATGTGGTTATTACTCAGCTTAATCACGCGTTCTTATTTGGTAAGATCGGTCTCCGGGCTGAAGGTAACCTGATCATCGATAAAAGCCTGCCAGGCTGTGAAAATCACGCATAGGTAATACCATAAGGCTGCCTGTAGGTGGCCTTTTTATTAATTCATCAATTGCTTTAATCTGCGTTTCATATGCCCATTATTCTGATGAGCCACGTGCCAGCGTAATCAGGTTACAACCCCAGCTTGTTTAGCCTGCAATAGCCTTTTTGCTGGACTGAGCTGCCTGGACTATTCGAGCGTCTGAACAACGGCTTCCCTTGCGGTGAATACCTGTTCATTCCACGTCAGAGGATAAAGTGAATCTCTATCGCTTTACAGCAACTTTTTCACTCTTCCTTTAGGCGGTTCAAGACGCGATGTAGGCCGGAAACGACTTATCCTCTCAACCCAATCTCTCCAGCCAGGCATGTGGACTTAGCCTTTCATGAGCGACTTAAAGCGAACGTATACAACCGGTTTCATCACCCGGTATAGCTCGATTGCAAGAAGGTGTTGAGCTTGAGCATAGCGAAATTTTAGCGTGGGGCAAAGTTAAGGGATGGGAACCGCGTAATGCCAAGGAGTGGGCAGATTTGGCCAATAGGATTGGTGTGGGTGGTTGAGGGGTTATCAAATATCCAGGCAGCTTGGGAGATAAAATCAAGGCCGAGCTTCGAGCACTGAAGTAATCGTTGTTGTGGTACATCATAAGGTCGCTGATGCGGCCTTTTTTGTTTGTTGCTGGTTAAGAGTTAATACTTTTATCCGCGTGATGGTGTAGTCTTTTCAAAGAAAAAGGCGCTTATCAAATGAGATAAAGCGCCTTTTATCAACACGTTAACTGACTAGTATCAGTTCATGCCGTATTTTTTCAGCTTCTTGCGCAGCGTGCCGCGGTTGATGCCCATCATCAGGGCTGCGCGGGTCTGGTTGCCACGGGTGTATTGCATCACCATGTCCAACAGTGGCTGTTCAACTTCAGCCAGTACCAGCTCATACAGGTCATTTACGTCTTGACCGTTCAGTTGAGCAAAATAGTTCTTCAGTGCTTGTTTAACCGAGTCACGCAGAGGCTTTTGAGTCACCTGATCTTGTGAGTTAACGGTAGAAACGGTCAGTACGTCAGAATTTACGCGTTGTTCGAACATAGTTCTGTCAGCTCTTTTTTTACGCTAAGATTTTCGAAATATGCCTCCAACGCCTCCAGCTGTTCGCTGGCATCCTCTATGGCGTTGAATGTGCGCCGAAACTGGTCATTCGGAGCGTGTTCCTGGAGATACCAGGACACGTGCTTACGAGCAATCCGGAATCCCTTGCCTTGGCCATAGAAGCCGTGCAATTCCCGAATGTGCCCAATCAACAAGCGCTTCACCTCGCCAAGCGGCAGCGGCGGCAGCAACTCCCCAGTGTCCAGATAATGCTGGATTTCCCGGAAGATCCAGGGTCTCCCCTGAGCAGCGCGGCCTATCATCAGGGCATCGGCCCCGGTGTAGTCGAGCACTGCTCTGGCTTTATGCGGGTCAGTAATATCCCCATTCGCGATAATCGGAATGGAAACACTCTGCTTAACTGCCCGAATGCTGTCGTATTCCGCGTCGCCGTTAAACAGACAGGCGCGGGTTCGGCCGTGAATCGTCAGGGCCTGAATACCACAGTCTTCGGCCAGTTGGGCAATCTCTACACAGTTACGGTGCTCTGGCGCCCAGCCGGTGCGAATCTTCAGCGTTACCGGCACATCCACCGCGTCAACCACCGCGTGGAGGATCCGTTTTACCAGATCCGGGTACTGCAACAAGGCGGACCCGGCAAGCTTCCGGTTCACTTTTTTGGCCGGGCATCCCATATTGATGTCGATGATCTGCGCGCCGCTGGCCACGTTGATACGCGCGGCGGCGGCCATATCATCAGGATCGCATCCGGCAATCTGCACGGAGCGGATCCCTGGTTCATCGCTATGCACCATACGCAGACGCGACTTATCCGTCCGCCACACCTCCGGGTTGGAGGAGAGCATTTCGGATACAGCCATCCCAGCACCCATTGCATGACAGAGGGTTCTGAACGGGCGATCTGTAATACCGGCCATCGGGGCCGCAATCAGGCAATTAGTAAGCTGGTGGTGTCCAATGCGCATAGACAAAGAGTGACCATACTGTGTCCGCAAGGGCGCGTATATTACGCATTTTTGCGCCGAGATGAAAGGCCAAACTTTAACCAATTGGCTCGCTATTAGGGCAAAAAATGCGCTGCGCAGTGATTCATAAAAATATTGTATATATTTTACAATGAGTTGACGAAAAGTGCTTATTTTGTGTGCGGTAAAATATTCGCCTTTGCGCAGGATATTATCTGCATTCGCCCGCTATTTTTGCCGGGATAACCTGCCTGGAAGGCGCATTGTCAGGGCGATCCGTCGTTGAAAGGCAAAAAATTGCATAAAATTTTGTCTTGCCCGTGGGGCGATCGCCGGACAAAAAAAATCCACCGGCGCGGGGCCGGTGGATGAGGGAGCAATATACCGTGACGCTTACTTACGGCGGCCGGTGATGCGGCACCACTCTTCACGCTCGGCGACCGGATCGAGCGTGAACTTCTCTTCGTAGGCTTGTGCAACGCTGCTCGCCTGGCTGGCCAACACGCCGGACAGCCCCAAATGACCGCCGGCCTTCGGCAGGCAACCGATCAGCGGCGCCAGTTCGCGCAGCGGGCCGGCGAGGATGTTGGCGACCACCACGTCCGCCAGCAGGTCCGCCGGCTGGTCTTTCGGCAGATACAGCTCCAGACGCTCTGAGACGCCGTTACGCTGCGCGTTGTCGCGGCTGGCCTGAATGGCCTGGGGATCGATGTCGATGCCGATAGCGCGCGCCGCACCCAGCTTCAGCGCGGCGATCGCCAGGATGCCGGAACCGCAGCCGAAATCGATGACGGTTTTGCCGGCCAGATCGAGGCCGTCCAGCCACTGCAGACACAGCGCGGTGGTCGGGTGGGTGCCGGTGCCGAACGCCAGGCCCGGATCGAGCATCACGTTGACCGCGTCGGGATCCGGCACGTCGCGCCAGCTCGGGCAGATCCACAAGCGCTCGCCGAAGCGCATCGGGTGGAAGTTGTCCATCCATTCGCGCTCCCAGTCCTTGTCTTCCAGCTGCTCTATCTTGTGGCGGAAACCGGCGCCCAGCAGCGGGTGCTGTTCCAGCATCGCCACCACCTCGGTCATATCGGTTTCCGCGTCGTACAGGCCGATCACATCGGTATCGCCCCACAGCAGGGTTTCACCCGGCAGCGGCTCGAACACCGGGTTATCGTGGGTGTCCTGGAAGGTCACCGACACGGCGCCGCTTTCCACCAGCGCGTCGCTCAGGTCTTCCGCCTGGCTGCCGGTGGCGTTCAGTTTGAGTTGGATCCAAGGCATAGCAATTCTCTTCAAGAGGGTAATGATGACGCCGCCCGGCGCTTTTCGCCGACGACGTTACCGAGATAAAACGCCAACAGGCTGAGCAACAGCGAAGGCACGATAGGATGCAGCCCCGCCGGTTGCAGGTTGAAGCTGGCCAATAGCGTATAGCATACCGCACCCGACACCATTGAGCTAAGCGCTCCCTGAGCATTGGCGCGTTCCCAATACAGGCCCAGCACCAGCGGCCACAGGAAGACCGCCTCCAGCCCGCCGAAAGCCAGCAGGTTGAGCCAGATGATCATCTCCGGCGGGCGCCAGGCCGCCAGCAGCACCAGCAGGCCGAGGATCAGCGTGGTCAGGCTGGAGAAGCGCTTGATCAGCCGCTCGTTGTGGATCTGCTGCGGACGCACGCCAAGGTAGAGATCCTTGATGATGGTGGCGGAGGATTGCAGCAACTGGGCGTTGATGGTCGACATGATCGCCGCCATCGGCGCCGCCAAAAAGATCCCGGCGGCGTACGGCGGCAGCACGGTGATCATCAGCGTCGGGATCACCTGGTCGGGGATCTTGAGATCCGGCAACACCGCGCGGCCGAGCGCGCCGGCCAGGTGCATGCCGAACATCAGCACCGCCACCACCACGGTGCCGAGCAAAATGCCGCGATGCACCGCCTTGCTGTCCTTGTAGGAGATGCAGCGCACGGCGGTGTGCGGCAGGCCGATCACCCCGAAGCACACCAGGATCCAGAATGACGCCATAAACGGCAGGCTGAGGATCTGATCGCCGCCCTGCGGCGACACCAGCGCCGGATCGATCTGCTGCAGTTTGCTCACTGCGCTGTCCAGTCCGCCGGCGGCATGGATCACTGCCACCAGCAGCAGCACGGTGCCGAGCAGCATCACCAGCCCCTGCATGGCGTCGTTCAGCACGCTGGCGCGGAAGCCGCCGAAGGCGGTGTACAGCGCGATGCTGATGCCGAAGATCAACAGGCCGGTGTCGTAAGGAATGCCGGCGGCGGTCTCCAGCAGGCGTGCGCCGCCGATGAACTGCACCGTCATGGCGCCGAGGAACGCCACCAGCAGGCTGAGGCTGGCCAGCCACACCAGCAGGCGGCTTTGGTAGCGGCCATACAGCATGTCATTGAGAGTAATGGCGTTGTAGCGCCGCGCCAGGATGGCGAATTTCTTGCCCAGCACGCCGAGCGACAGCCACACCGCCGGCAGTTGGATCATCGCCAGCAGCACCCAGCCCAGGCCGTATTTGTAGGCGGCTCCAGGCCCGCCGATAAACGAACTGGCGCTGATGTAGGTGGCGGTCAGGGTCATCGCCAGCACAAAGCCGCCCATCGAGCGGTTGCCGAGGAAATATTCGCTGAGGAAGTTTCCGTTCTGGCGGCGTCGATAGGCGTACACCGACAGGCCGAACACCAGCAACAGGTAGGCGACCAGCGGCAGGATCACTTCAGTTTGCATCGCGGTCCTCCAGCGAAATGTCGCGGAACACCGTGCGCACCATCAGCCAGCACAGGCCGATGAACAGCAGCGGCACCAGCAGGCAGGCCATTTCGAACCAGTGCGGCAGGCCGGTGACGCCGATGGCGCTGTCCGGCAGGTAGGCCGCCAGCCCCCAGGCCAGCAGGTAGAGCAGCGTCAGCCCCAGCGCCCAGCGCGCTTCGCGGTGCGCCTGAATAAAGCGTTTGTCCATCAGTGTCCCCCATAGGTTTACGATGATGGCTTGTGACAAGAACAGATGAAGGAACAGGATTGTACGGAATGTGCGGCGTTTGGCTAATAAATTATTCACCTTTCCGGTGAACGCAACGGGGCGATGGAAAGAAAAGAGGGGGGTAAATATATAAATTTTACCGGTTTATTTCGATGGGAAAATAATTAAAGAGAATGGGAAAAGAATGGGTTTTATATTGGTTGGCGCAACCGGAATCGAACCAGGTGACCTCTGTGAAGTATGACACAGCGCTCTACCACTGAGCTACACGCCTGCAATAAACAAATTTATAACATCTCCTAATCATTCATGTAAATAGATTTATTTTATTTTTTAGCATTAAATAAATCGTTCGATTAAATAATGACCTGCATATCCTTCGCTATTTATTTACTGTGATTAATATCACGATAAAGCCGCCCCGTTAATACGTTTAAACAAGGGCGGCGTTAATTAGCGGGTTAACAATGTCACGCGGTTATCGTTCTTTTCTCAGATATTCTTTCCGAAATAGTATAAAGAACGATGACGCCGATGCATAAAAAGAACATCACGGCATACAGGGCGCCACCGCCACCTTGTTTTAACAGCAAACCGCCGACAAAAGGGGCGAGCGCCAGGCCAAATTCGTAAAACGTGGCGGCACCGAAGTAAGCCCCTTTTAGGTTAGCCGGCGCCATACGATCAATTTGTATATTGAGCGTAGGGAACAGGATGACTTCGCCGAGGCTGAGCAGGAACATGGCGACCAACCACAGCAGCCAGCTTTCACTGGAAACCAGCAGGAAGACAATTTGTGAAAGCGCGAGAAAGAACACGCCCAGGCTGGTTTTCAGTGCCAATGACATGCGGCGGGTAAAGCGCTCGGTGAAATACTGCAGCGTTATCACCGTGGCTGCATTGATGAATATCAGCACGCTGAGCAGGTATTCGGGGTTGTACACCTGGCTGATCATGAGGTATTGCGGCAGCGTCACGTCGATCTGCCCGTAGACCAGCATCACCAAAATGTTGGCGACTACCAACACCTTGAACGCCTGATCGTTCCAGATAATCCGCAAAGAGCCAATGAATGAGAAGGTGGCGTTGCGCGTTTCTTTACCGTGCCCCGCTTTGAATACCGCGAGCACCAGCAGCAAATAGCAAAGGAACGACAATGCGGTAACGAAGAAGGTGGCCTTCTGCGCCGTCAGCCCGAGAGCGACACCCACTAATGGGCCTACGGCTGCGCCCACGTTCATCAGGAAGTAGCGGATGTTCAACGCGCGTTCTCGCTCTTGCCTGTCATGGAGAATATCGCCGATCACCGCTTTGCTGGCGGGTTCGATCAATGAGCGCGAAATGCCATTGAGTAAAATACCGACAAAATACCACGCCGGTGAGTTGGCCAACGCAAGTACGCTAAATGAAATGATAGCGGCAATTGCACCAAGAATAATCAACGTGCGACGGCCATATTTGTCTGATGCGCCACCGAAGAGATAGCCGAAAGAAATAGACACGATAAGTGATACGCTCATCATGACGCCGATTTCCACCGGAGTCATCGCGTAGTTATTTCTCATGAGAATGGTAATGAATGGCCAAATCATGAAAAAGCAGGCGCGCGTCAAAAACGTCCCGATAAAGATAACCCATATTTCTTTTGGGAAATAAGGGATGAATGTTGACCTCAAGGCGGTTTCTCCTTAAATGTTGCTCGTCGTCTGTTGAACCGAGTGTATTACACCTTTTCCAAACTTTCCTTTTCCCATCGGTTAGCCAGAGTGAGTAACGGCGTCACTCCGGTTTCTCTAATCCTCGCGATGAGATTTTTCCGCTGATCGAAGATAACCGGATGCGGGCTGATGCCTTGAATAATCGCGGCGACAGTCGCCGCGACTGGCGCGCTATGCGCCAGCGTTGGAATCGCCAGAACGTTCATGCAGTATTCGAACATGGAATCGACGGAGTTCAATTTACCCAGCATCAAGAACGTCATTTCATCTCCGACGAGGGTAGCGCCAAGGCTGTCGAATATCATTTTGACTTGCGCCACGGGCTTCTCTTTCAGATGGAAACTGAGCAGTGCGCGGAACTGGTCGCGATTCAGACGGCCCTGTTTCATCTCGTCATTCAGCATGGCGAGTGCCTGGCGTACATAATTTTCCTCTTCGTTGAACAGATCTGCCGAAGCGCAGCGGAAATGCTGTTTGAGGAAATACCAGTGAAAGACATATTTGCCGTCGAATTCAAGGCGAACAACGTTGGTGAAGTCTTCCAGATCGTGCCGTTCCGGGTGGAAGTCGCTGAGATCGCAACGAATATCGATGCCGGAAGAGGAGGCGATTCGGCGGCAAATGGTGGTGATATCAGCTTCGCCCAATAGCGCTTGCAGCATATGCTGCATGTTGTTGCCGCCGGCGGCCAACTCGCAATAGGCGTCTTTACCTGGCGTCAGGTATTTGATTCGGTTGTCGCGCGCATTGAGTGATGAGGCAATTTCAGCCCACTGGTTATGTACTTCCTGGCTTCTGATCGTTTCCAAACGAGGGTTTTTTTCATAGAACGCGATGACGCGCGGATCGACAGCCAGGCCGCTGCGTTTGAGTATTCCGGCGTCAAGTTGCGCGCTTGCTTGGTTTTTCACCAGGACATTGATGAAGTTGCGCAGCGAACTCTCCCCGCAATCTGAGAACGAGACGTCAGAATCCGGCGCGGGGCGGCAGGTTTTGGTGATGCACAGCGGCGGAAAATAGCGGCCGTACACTTCGCGATCGTAATAGTCATGGCAGCGATCGGGGAAGTGCGTCTCGCCCGTCGCCGTTTCGCCGAACAGCTCCCCGCTCAGTTCCCGCAGTTGCTGCATGTAGGCGGTCAATTTGCCGAAGTTACCCTTGCATTTCAGCCACAGCGCCGCGTTGAGCAAATGAAACACCTCTCTGTCGTGCTCGGCGGTGCGGCTGGCCGCGATCAGTAAACGACATAAATTGTGCAACTCGGCCAGCAAGCTGTCGCGATCGGCACAGTGGATACCGACGTAATCCTGCACACGTCGCGGCAGATAGCGGTGATACTTGTTGAAAGGCAGATGCAATGCAATGAAGTCAGCGCTGAATCCCTCGGTTTGCAGCCGTGCGACGGTGCTTTCGGTAAAATTTTCCGCCAGCATGCTGGCGCGCAAGGTGGCTTCATCTTTTTGCTGGCGGGCATGTTCGACGGCGGCCTGCGCGTTTTGCCAGGCGGGGAACAGGCCGGCTTGATGCACGGCTTCTTGCTGCGCCGCATTCAGGCGTGCTTCCAGCTCGGTGATTTCGGCATTGAGCGCCAGCAGCTGCGCCTCTTTATTCTCAGCAGCGCTTTTGCCCAGCGTTTTTTTGCCGGCTTTGAGCGCGGCGATCGCGGCTCGACATTGTTGGATCGGCACCTGCTGCGCTTTAACGGCGTTTTCCGCCTGTTGCAGGATCTGATTCAGCGCTTTTTCTTGCGCTTTCAAATGGGCGCCGAGGGAGAGCGCTTCGCGTTCTGCGGCTGCGATCTGCGCTTTTGTGTCCTCGAACTGTTGCAGTACGCTGTCGCAAAGCCGGCGTATTTGCACAGAAAGCCGATGTTGCTGCTCAATGGCAGCGTGAAAGTCCGTTTCATCTCGTACATGCTGATATAACGAGGCGATATCATTGTCGGTGAAACGCGGGCTGCTCATGAAAGCCACCAGCCGTGCAAGGGTAGAGGGGGAAAACCAGGTGAACGGATTCTTCACCTCTTTGCTTACGTCAAACTCGACCAGGTCAGTACGGTAGAACAACGCGCGCGCCACCTGGCCGATCGGGTGTTCGGCGCCAAGAAAACGGTAATACTTTTCCGCGAGTTCGTTGTTGCACCACAGCACCCCGTACAGTGGCGAAAGAAAACGATACTCAGGGCGTAACGGCATGTAGAGATCGCGGAAAATCTGTCTGGTTTGATCGGTCGTCATCAGCTAAAACCTTGGATGATGTTTTTTAACTTGAGCGCCGCCTGGTGGATTTGTTGTTGCTCATCCTGATTGGGCATCAGCGACAGCGGCGTAAAGACGCCGTCGCGCAGAGCCAGCGGCCAGGACATGAATACGCCCAGTTCCGGCAGCCAGACCGAACCGCAGCAGGGGGTTTCGTCCCGTTGGATGATGCGCTCAAGCAAGATAAGAATGGAGGCGGCCGGGCCATATTTAGGAGGGCGCCGCATTTTGTGAAATATGTCCAACCCTTGATTGCGGGTATCGGTGACGATTTGCGCCAGCGCCTGCGCCGAAAGTAGCTGGTTCAGCGGTCCCTCGTCGGTTGTTACCTGGCTGAGCAAGGGCACTAACCCGGCGCCGTGCTCGCCGCAGACTGTCAGGCTACGCGCGTCGATGCGCTGCATGTCGATCCCGGAAATGCGGCAGATGCTTTTCAGCAGCCTGGCGGTGTTGTGCGCGGCGCCGATGCCTATCACCCGGCAGCGAGAGTCGAGCAGGATTTTATCGATGTAATAGCTGATGCTATCCACCGGATTGACCGCATTGATGATGTGACAGCCGGGAGCAATGAAGGGTTTGGCTCGGCTAAAAATGGCCTCGCTGAGCCGTACGTGATCGTCCAGCAACGCCTGGCGGTCATGCATCGGAAAGGTTGAAGGCACGCCATAGCAACAGAGGATCACGTCAGCCCCGTCGATGTGGCGGTAGTCATCCGTCACAACAATCTTGGGTAAAGACGTTCGGTTATGGCGTGAGAAGAGCGCTTCCGCCAGCAGGCCATCAAGAATATCTTCGCAAACGGCTGAATACTTTTCGGTATTTCGGCAGATGATCACGACTTCATTGACGCTGCCACGTCGCTCGGTCGTACTTAACAGCGCGTTTAGCGTCTCTTGCCCAATGCCGCCGAATCCCAATAAAACAATTTTCATGACCGCTCCTGATGACCTGCCCGGCTTATGCTTCGATCAGTTCGGCCAGTCTTGCATACTGCTTCTCAACCATACTCCACCCTTTATCGAGTACGGCTTTGACACGCTGGAATTGTTCTTCGGTCATCCCCTTGAAGAACGCTTTATCCACTTCCTGATGATCGCCATCGAATTCGGAGTGATCCTCGAAATGGTTCTGTTTGCTCGGATCGAACACGTGTTTGATGTTGTTATAGAACACGAAAGCCGAACCTTCGATGACAAAGTGCACCAGGATAGCCTGTTCCAGATTATCCAGCGTGATCATCTGGTGGTTGAACCAGATGCACAGTGCTTCAAAGATCGCGTCTTCGCGAACCTGGAGGTTGTCGCGGCTGTTGCGCAGCACCTCGTCATGGCCGAATTCTTCTTTCAGATGTTCACTGAAGAAACGCGAGAAGCGAACGTCTTCACACAGTGCGCTACGCAGCAGCACCATTTTTTGGAACTGATCGGACAGGATCTGCAGGTAGTCCAGGAACAAGGATTTTTTCGCCTCGGAGAACGTTTTATCCTTGGCGAATGCGGTAAAGATCGGGTTGTCCTGGTAGCGCTCGATGTAGCGGGCGTTATGCGCTTTAAGCTGATGGTAGTAAGCGTAGGGATCTTGATCGAAAGTCACCAGCGGCTTGCTGGGATCTTCATAGAGCCCGCGCTCCTCAAACTGGATTGACAGCCCCCAGTAGCCGTTGTCGCCCGCGCCGATGAAGCCGTGATCCGCGCCTGGCGGAATGCAGATGACATCGCCTGGAACGGCCCGGCGGTCAACGCCGTCTCCCAGCAGGATCGCTTCCCCTTCACAAATGATATACAGCGAAGATATTGGATGAACATGCACATCCAGCTTTTCGTTTTTCGCCAGACGCACCCAGCTTACTGCTAGGCGTGCCTGTTCGGGAATAAAGCGGTTCATTTCCTCATTGGCGCGGAAATTCTTCACTTCGCCCAAAAGCTTCTCAATCCCGTTTTCCTTAATGCTTTTTATGGTTTCCATGTCAGCACGGTGGTACAGGGAAAACACGGGCTTACGGTCGTATTCAGTTACATGGCTCATTAAGACATTACTCATCTAAGTCAATAAAAAGGATAAATAAAAAGAGAAAAAGAGCGCGCTGCATTCGATCGACGGCGACAATAGCACGGGCTATCACCGAGCGGATGTGATCGGGGTCAAGCTTTGTAATTAATACGTTAATTTTGTTAAAGCTTATGGCGTGTGAAAATGCGATGGATTGAGTTTTTCCCTTGCTAATATTTATTTGTAAGCTATGAGTTAAATATTTTTTGTTTAAAAACAGGTTATTATATTTATAGTGGTGATGTGGGTGGAGAGCTGGATAAATGTGAAGAGAAAGTTATCTGTGAAGATTTGATTCTATTTTGCGCGGTTGAACGAAAAAATCAGGCGGGCGCGAGAAAAGAAAAAGGCCGGTGATTAACCGGCCTTTCGTCAGACGATGCTGCGTGGCTGCCTTAGGTTTCCTGCAGACCCAGCTTCTTCTCCAGATAGTGGATGTTGGTGCCACCGTGCTGGAAGTTTTCGTCGTTCATGATCTTCTGCTGCAGCTCAACGTTGGTTTTGATGCCGTCGATGATCAGTTCAGCCAGGGCGTTTTTCATGCGGGCGATCGCCACGTCACGGTTTTCGCCGAAGGTGATCAGTTTGCCGATCATGGAGTCATAGTACGGCGGTACGGTATAACCGGCGTAGATATGAGATTCCCAACGCACGCCGAAACCGCCTGGCGCGTGGAAGCGGGTGATCTTGCCCGGGCTCGGCAGGAAGGTGTTCGGATCTTCGGCGTTGATGCGGCATTCTACCGCGTGGCCGTGGATCTTCACTTCTTCCTGTTTGATCGACAGCGGCTGACCGGCAGCGATGCGCAGCTGCTCTTTGATCAGATCCACGCCGGTGATCATTTCGGTAACCGGGTGCTCTACCTGAATACGGGTGTTCATTTCGATGAAATAGAACTCGCCGTTTTCATACAGGAACTCGAAGGTGCCCGCACCGCGGTAGCCGATTTCCACGCAGGCTTTCGAGCAGCGCTCGCCGATGTAGCGGCGCATTTCGCTGGTGATGCCCGGCGCCGGCGCTTCTTCGACCACTTTCTGGTGGCGGCGCTGCATGGAGCAGTCGCGCTCGGCCAGATAGATGGCGTTGCCCTGGCCGTCGGCCAATACCTGAATCTCGATGTGACGCGGATTCTCCAGGTATTTTTCCATGTACACCATGTCGTTGTTGAAAGCCGCTTTGGCTTCCGCTTTCGTCATGTTGATGGACTGCTCAAGGTCTTTGTCGCTGCGCACCACGCGCATGCCGCGACCGCCGCCGCCGCCGGAGGCCTTGATGATCACCGGATAACCGATGCGCTTGGCGAAGGCACGGTTTTTATCCATGTCGTCGGTCAGCGGGCCGTCGGAGCCCGGCACGCATGGCACGCCGGCTTTTTTCATGGCGTTGATCGCGGAAACCTTGTCGCCCATCAGGCGGATGGTTTCGGCTTTCGGGCCGATGAAGATGAAACCGGAGCGTTCAACCTGCTCGGCGAAGTCGGCGTTCTCGGACAGGAAGCCGTAGCCCGGGTGGATCGCCACCGCGCCGGTGATTTCCGCCGCCGAGATGATGGCCGGGATGTTCAGGTAGCTTTTTACCGATGGCGCAGGACCGATGCAGACGGTCTCGTCGGCCAGCAGCACGTGTTTCAGATCGCGGTCGGCCGCGGAGTGAACCGCAACGGTCTTGATGCCCAGTTCTTTACAGGCACGCAGGATGCGAAGCGCGATCTCGCCGCGGTTGGCGATAACAATTTTATCAAGCATGGGGGCGCCTCGTTATTCGATGACGACCAGCGGCTCGTCATATTCGACCGGCTGGCCGTTTTCCACCAGGATGGCTTTCACGACGCCGGACTTGTCCGCTTCGATCTGGTTCATCATTTTCATGGCTTCAACGATGCACAGGGTATCGCCGGCGTTCACTTTCTGACCCACTTCCACGAAGGCTTTCGCGTCCGGGCTTGGGGTGCGGTAGAAGGTGCCTACCATTGGGGAACGAACGACGTGGCCACTCACGGCCGCCGGTGCTGCAGGGGTTTCTGCCGCAGGCGCGGTGGCAACGGCGGTAGCCAGGGCTGGCTGCTGCTGTGCCGGCATCGCGTAAGCCTGCTGCATGACGGGATAAGCCTGCGCCGGTGCGGCACGGCTGATGCGAACCGATTCTTCGCCTTCAGAGATTTCCAGTTCAGAAATGCCTGATTCTTCAACCAGTTCGATCAGTTTCTTGATTTTACGAATATCCATGAGTGTGATTCCGTACTCTTTTTGTGGAGCAATTAGTGGGTTTTCGACAGACGGTTAACCGCTGCCTGTAAAGCGAAAGCGTAGCCATCCGCGCCGAGGCCGCAAATCACGCCTACCGCTACGTCTGAGAGATAAGAGTGATGGCGGAAAGGTTCGCGGGCGTGCACGTTGGACAGGTGGATCTCGATGAACGGGATCTGCACCGCCAGCAACGCATCGCGCAACGCCACGCTGGTGTGCGTGAACGCCGCCGGGTTTATCAGAATGAAATCGGTGTTGCCGCGCGCCTGATGGATGCGATCGATCAGCTGATGCTCGGCGTTGGACTGCAGATGGCTCAGGGTAATATCCAATGCGGATGCCTGGTTTTCCAATCCGTTAACAATCTCTGTCAGCGTCGTGCTGCCGTACTTCTCCGGCTCACGCGTCCCCAGCAGATTGAGATTGGGGCCGTTCAGAAGCAAAATGTGAAACTTATCCGCCATTGTGCTGGTATCTCCGGCAATAAAACCATCATCGTAGAAAATAACCCGATGTTACCGATTTGTCACCTGTTAAGGGGCAAATTCACCCTGAGAACAGAAACAAGGTCGGGCATTATAACGATATCGTAGCAATTCGCAGCTAAATACTGGTCTTATCAGCGAAGATATTCAACCCCAAATCGACCAACTCGGGGTTCCGTGACAGGAATATGAGCGCTGGAACACAGAAAAAGTTCCCGCCGGCGGCGTGCGTTTTTCAACGACAATCACGCGCGCCGCCGCGCGATTCAGCGCCACCAGGCGCGGAATTTCTTGTAGCGCAGGCCCAACAGCGCCACCGCCAGCAGCGCGTAAATGAACGGCTGGGGGGAAAAGGTTTTGACCGACCACAGATAGTGGATGGGGGCGAGGATCGCCGCCAGATAGACGAAGTTGTGCAACGTTTGCCATTTGGCGCCCAGTTTGCGCATCGCCCACAGCGTCGAGGTGGCCGCCAGCGCCAGCAGGATCAGCCAGGTGAGGATACCGAGCGTCAGATACGGGCGGTTCACCAGCTCGCTGCCCAGCAGGCCGAGATTGCTCAGCCCCAGCTCCAGCGTGGAGTAGCTTATCAGGTGCAGCGTGCCCCAGGCAAAACACCACAGCCCGACCAGGCGGCGGCAGCGGATCAGCAGCGGCTGGCGGGCGTAGCGCGCCAGCGGGGCGATCATCAGCGTGGCCAGCAGCAGTTTCAGCGTCATCCTGCCGGTAAAATGCTGGATGTCCTTGGACGGATCGGCGCTGAACCAGCCTTGATCCACCGCCAGTACCAGCCAGAGAAAGGGCAAAAACGCCGCCAGATGCAGGGCGGCTTTCAGCCATTTGATGTGAACAGGCGTCAGGCGCACTTAGAAATTCTCCCGCAGATCCATGCCGCGATACAGCGACGCCACCTGATCGGCATAGCCGTTAAACAGCAGCGTCGGTTGGCGTTTGACGTCGAGAATGCCGCCGGAGCCGATGAAGCGCTCGGTGGCCTGCGACCAGCGCGGATGATCGACGTGCGGATTCACGTTGGCGTAAAAACCGTACTCGTTCGGCGCGGATTGGTTCCAGGTGGTCGGCGGCTGATCGCGCACCAAGCGGATATGCACGATCGATTTGATGCCTTTGAAGCCGTATTTCCACGGCGTGATCAGTCGCAGCGGCGCGCCGTTTTGCGGCGGCAGGGTTTTGCCGTACACGCCGACGGTCAACAGCGCCAGCGGATGCATCGCCTCGTCCAACTGCAGCCCTTCGACGTAGGGATATTTCAGGCCACCGCCGATAAAGCGATCTTTCTGGCCGGGCATCTGCTCCGGATCGTACAGCGTCTGGAAGGCCACGTAGCGCGCGTTGCTGTTCGGTTCGGCCAGCTTGAGAAGCTTGCCCAGCTCGAAACCGATCCACGGCACCACCATCGACCAGGCCTCGACGCAGCGCATGCGGTAAATGCGCTGCTCCAGCGGGAAACGCTTCATCAGATCGTCGATATCCAGCGTTATCGGTTTCGCCACTTCGCCGTCGATGCGCACTTTCCAGCCTTCGGTTTTCAGCCCGCCGGCGTTGGCGGCCGGATCGGCTTTGTCGAGGCCGAACTCATAGAAGTTGTTGTAGCCGGTCACCTTGTCTTCCGGCGTCATCGCCAGCTGCGCCTGCCAGGCGGCCGGTTTGCTGAATGCCAGCGCTTTGCCCGGCGGCGCCTTGGGGCGATCGTTGCCCTTGAACCACGACAGCAGGTCCGCCCGCGCACCGGTAGGCAGCGCCAGCGTAGCGGCGCTGATGCCGAGCGCCTGCAGCACCTTGCGCCGCTGGTGGAACACGCTCTCCGGCGTGACGTCGGCCTCGGTTAATTTCGGGTGTTTGTTCATGCTTATGTTCTCCGCGACTGATTCCCGCCGCCTGTAAGCGGCAAACGGGTCTCCATGAAATAAGCATGGCGCTAAAGCCGGCCGGAAGCGAGGGGGCGCGGGAAAATATGAAATTTCGCAGAAGCGGGAACTCCCCCCGTCGCCGAGGGGAGAAGGTCAGCGGATTTTCACCAGAGTGCGGCCGGTGATTTGGTTGTTCAGCAGCGCAGCGGCGGTGGCCGGCGCCTGCTCGAGGGCGATTTCGTGTGTGGCCTGCTGATAGAAGCTGTCCGGCAGAATGCCGGACAGCCGTTCCCAGGCGGTTTGGCGGCGATGCAGCGGCGTATGCACTGAATCCACGCCCTGCAGGCGCACGTTGCGCAGAATGAACGGCATCACGGTGGTCGGCAACTGATAACCGCCCGCCAGGCCGCAGGCGGCGACGGTGCCGTTATAGTTCATCTGCGCCAGCACCCGGGCCAGCAGTTTGTCGCCGACGGTGTCCACTGCGCCGGCCCACAGCTGTTTCTCCAGCGGACGCGGCGTGTCGATATAGCCATCGCGCGACATCACCTCTTTGGCGCCGAGCGCTTTCAGGTACTCGGTATTGCTGTCGCGGCCGCTGATGGCGGTCACCCGGTAACCCAGCGCCGCCAGCAGGGCGATAGCGGTGCTGCCCACGCCGCCGCTGGCGCCGGTGACCAGGATATCGCCGTCGTCCGGGTGCACGCCGCCTTCCTCCAGCGCCATCACGCACAGCATGGCGGTAAAGCCGGCGGTGCCGATGATCATCGCCTTGCGCTCATCCAGCCCGTTCGGCAGCGGCACCAGCCACTCACCGGAGACGCGCGCCTGCTCGGCCAGGCCGCCCCAGTGGTGTTCGCCCACGCCCCAGCCGGTGAGCACCACGCTTTGCCCCTCTTTGAAGCGATCGTCGCGGCTGTGGCGCACGGTGCCGGCGAAATCGATGCCCGGCACCATTGGGAAGTTGCGCACGATCTTGCCTTTGCCGGTGATCGCCAGCGCATCCTTGTAGTTCAGGCTGGACCAGTTGATGTCGACGGTAACATCGCCTTCCGGCAACCGATCGCTGTCGATATCTTTGATATGGGCCAGAGTTTGGTCGTCTTGTTGTTCCAATAACAGTGCACGCATGTCACTCTTCCTCTCGTTTACACTTTTCTATCAATGGCTGAATCACATTTATTTGACTATATGCATAATAAGCGGCCCAAGTCCTGATAAAGGACAAAAACGGCGCTTGCAGGTTTAATTCCTCAGCAAGGCTTGTTAGGGTTGGACGGCCCCTTTTAGCTAAAGGGTGAACACTCACTTAACCATAGCGGACAAGGCACAGGGATGCGATTTACCACCAAACTCTCTGCATTGATCACTCTGTTGGTCGCGCTGGCGATGTTTTTGATGCTGATGGGATGCTCATACAGCTTCTTTTACGTTACCCAGGATCGCCAGGAGCGCCGCTTGGATTCGCTGGTTACCACTCTCGATCAAGCCATGCTGAGCGAGCCGCCGCAGGAGCAGGAGAAATGGTTGCCCATCGTCATGCGCACGCTCGGCATCGTGTCGATCCGCATAGAGGCCGGGACCAGCCAACTGCTCGACTATAAATTGCCGACGGTCAAAAAAGAGCACTGGGATGCGCTGAACGGCTATCGTCAGGTCTCGCGCCCCCTGTTGCAGCACCCGGGCAGCACGCTGTACATCACCTACCTCGATCCCTTCGCCAGCGACGTGCGTACGCTGCAATCCACCGCCGCCGTCACGCTGTCGATCGTCGTCATGGTGGTGATTTTGCTGTTCAGCCTGCGCTGGCTGCGTGAGCAGGCCGACGGCGAAGATCGTCTGGAACGCCGCGCGCGGCGCATTCTGAACGGCGAGCGTGAAAACGTCATGCAGGGCGACGTGCGTGAGTGGCCGGCCAACGTCAGCGGCGCGCTCGACCGCCTGCTGGCCGATCTGGCGGAAGCGCGGGAAGAGCGCAGCCGGGTCGATACGCTGATCCGCGCCTTCGCCGCGCAGGACGCCAAAACCGGGCTGAATAATCGCCTGTTCTTCGATAACCAATTGACCACTCAGCTGGAAGATGAAGGCTCGCACGGCATCGTGATGATGGTGCGGCTGCCCGATTTCGAGACCCTGCGCGAGACGCACGGCAGCGTGGCGGTGCAGGAGCTGATGTATTCGCTGGTCAACCTGCTGTCTACCTTCGTGATGCGCTACCCGTCGGCGCTGCTGGCGCGCTACTTCCACAGCGATTTTACCGTGTTGTTGCCGCATCGAACCCTGAAGGAGGCCGACGGCATCGCTTCACAGCTGGTCAACGCCATCGATGCCTTGCCTTCCACGGCGCTGATCGATCGCGAGGCCTTCCTGCACATCGGCATCGTGGCGTACCGCAGCGGTCAAACCACCGAGCAGGTGATCGACTATGCGGAGCAGGCGACGCGCCACGCTACGCTGCAGGGCGAAAACGGGTGGTATGTGTACGACAGCCAGGTGCCGGAAAAGGGGCGCGGCAGCGTCAAGTGGCGCACGCTGCTGGAACAGGTGCTGGCGCGCGGTGGCCCGCGGCTGTATCAGAAACCGGCGGTGACCGTGGAAGGCGAGGTGCACCATCGCGAGATCATGAGCCGGATCTATGACGGCACCCAGGAATTGCTGCCGGCGGAATATATGCCGCTGGTGCAGCAGCTGGGGTTGGCGGAGAGCTACGATCGCCAACAGGTGAGCCGCATCATTCCCTTGCTGGCGCAGTGGCCCGAGGAAACGCTGGCGTTTCCACTGTGCGTGGACTCGATTTTGCAGCGCTCTTTCCAGCGCTGGCTGCGGGATACGCTGTTGCAGTGCGAAAAAAGTCAGCGTCGGCGAATTCTGATTGAACTTGCGGAGGCAGATGTGTGTCAACATATCGACCGTTTGCGTCCGGTGCTGAGGCTGTTGTCAGGTCTGGGCTGCCGCCTTGCGGTGTCCAAAGCGGGTTTAACCGTGGTCAGTACGTCTTATATCAAGTCGCTGCAGGTGGAGATCGTCAAGCTCCACCCGGGGTTGGTGCGGAGCATCGATAAGCGGGACGAAAACCAGCTGTTCGTGCAGAGCCTGACCGGCGCCTGCGCGGGCACGCGCGCGCAGGTGTTCGCCGCCAGCGTACGCACGCGCAACGAGTGGCAGACGCTGAAAGAGCGTGGGATCCTCGGCGGGCAGGGTGACTTTTTCGCGTCGCCGGAACCGATCGACGCGGGGCGTAAAAAATATTCACGTCGTTATCGCGTTTAAGCTGATTGCCGGACAAAAATTGACGTAGAATGAGCGCCGGATCCATCTGGGCCATGTCACCCGTCATTTTGGAGTTTTCTCCAATCTGCCTGCGACAACGACGCCTATTTGAGATAGGCTCTTGTCAGCTTTTATCTGGTTGGCGTTGGTAGGTACTTACCATCGGCGGCAATCAGGGAATATGTTAGATTTTATGAGCTGTGTTACGCCGTTTCGTGCGTTGACAGGGTGGTAAACTGAGCCTTTGTTCAGGGAATTCAGGCCTCATCCAATTTCCGTGCATTCGAGCAGAAACAATACAGACTATTTTTCACCGAAGTAGAACGTTTTTGCGCCTTGTCGCTGCTTCGTGTGGTTGGTAAAGTAGGCGGATTTTATTTTCCGCCCCCAGCTTGCAGGATTATCCTTTCGTTATGTTTAAGAAATTTCGTGGCATGTTTTCCAACGACTTGTCCATCGACTTGGGTACCGCCAATACCCTGATTTATGTTAAAGGGCAAGGCATCGTACTGAATGAACCTTCGGTGGTTGCCATTCGTCAGGATCGTGCCGGCTCCCCAAAGAGCGTTGCGGCCGTCGGTCATGACGCCAAACAGATGCTGGGCCGCACCCCCGGCAACATTGCGGCTATTCGCCCGATGAAAGACGGCGTGATCGCCGACTTCTTCGTGACCGAAAAAATGCTGCAGCACTTTATCAAACAGGTTCACAGCAACAGCTTCATGCGCCCAAGCCCGCGCGTGCTGGTCTGTGTGCCGGTCGGCGCGACCCAGGTTGAACGCCGCGCTATCCGCGAGTCCGCCCAAGGGGCCGGCGCGCGCGAAGTGTTCCTGATTGAAGAGCCGATGGCGGCGGCGATTGGCGCAGGTCTGCCGGTCTCCGAAGCGACAGGCTCCATGGTGGTGGATATCGGTGGCGGTACCACTGAAGTGGCGGTGATCTCGCTGAACGGCGTGGTGTACTCCTCTTCCGTGCGCATCGGCGGCGACCGCTTCGATGAAGCCATCATCAATTATGTGCGCCGCAACTACGGCTCGCTGATCGGCGAAGCCACCGCCGAGCGCATCAAGCACGAAATCGGTTCTGCCTATCCGGGTGACGAAGTGCGTGAAATCGAAGTCCGCGGCCGTAACCTGGCCGAAGGCGTACCGCGCGGCTTTACCCTGAACTCCAATGAAATCCTCGAAGCCCTGCAAGAGCCGCTGACCGGCATCGTCAGCGCGGTGATGGTGGCGCTGGAGCAGTGCCCGCCAGAATTGGCCTCCGACATTTCCGAACGCGGCATGGTATTGACCGGCGGCGGCGCGCTGCTGCGCAACCTCGATCGCCTGCTGATGGAAGAAACCGGCATCCCGGTCGTAGTGGCGGAAGATCCGCTGACCTGCGTGGCGCGCGGCGGCGGCAAGGCGTTGGAAATGATCGACATGCACGGCGGCGATTTGTTCAGCGAAGAATAGTCAGCCCCTGGAAGGAGGAATCGTATCGGATGAATGCGCACAGCGAGAATCGGGTACGGTTCCTCTTTCTGTTGTCGAGGAACTCGCATAATTTATGAAGCCGATTTTTAGCAGGGGGCCTTCCCTGCAACTGCGACTTTTTTTGGCGGTGATTGCGGCCATTGGCCTGATCGTTGCCGACAGCCGGCTCGGCACGTTCGTGAAGATACGCAACTACATGGACACCGCAGTCAGCCCTTTCTATTTTCTGGCCAACGGGCCGCGTAAAGTTTTGGACAGCGTGTCAGAGACGCTGGCCACCCGCCAACAGCTGGAGCTGGAAAACCGCGCTCTGCGGCAGGAACTGCTGCTGAAAAACAGCGATATTCTTCTTCTTGGCCAATTCAAGCAGGAAAACGCCCGCTTGCGCGAGCTGCTGGGTTCTCCGCTGCGTCAGGACGAACACAAGATGGTCACCCAGGTGATCTCCACCGGTTCCGATCCGTATAGCGATCAGGTGGTGATCGACAAAGGGTCGGACAACGGCGTCTATGAAGGCCAGCCGGTGATCAGCGACAAGGGCGTGGTCGGTCAGGTGGTGGCGGTGGCGAAAGTCACCAGCCGCGTGCTGCTGATCTGCGACGCCTCGCATGCGCTGCCGATCCAGGTGCTGCGCAACGATATTCGGGTGATCGCTGCGGGCAGCGGCTGCGCCGACGATCTGCAACTGGAGCATCTGCCGAACAACACCGACATCCGCGTTGGCGACGTGCTGGTCACCTCCGGCCTCGGCGGCCGCTTCCCGGAAGGGTATCCGGTGGCGGTGGTCTCTTCGGTCAAGGTCGACAATCAACGCGCTTACACTGTGATTCAGGCGCGGCCGACCGCCGGTCTGCAGCGCTTGCGTTACCTGTTGTTGCTGTGGGGCGCCGATCGCAACGGCGACATGCCGCTGCCGCCGGACGAAGTGCACCGCGTGGCCAATGAACGCCTGATGCAGATGATGCCGCAGGTGCTGCCGCCTGCCGGTTCCGTCGGGCCACAGCTGCCGGCTCCGGCCACCGGGGTGGCGCCGCAAACCACGGCACCGGCCTCTGCTCAGCCTCAGGTTCAGCCCGCGGCGGCGGGGGTGGTGCAATGAACAGCTACCGCAGCCACGGGCGCTGGATAATCTGGCTGTCGTTCCTGGTGGCGTTGGTGCTGCAAATCATGCCGTGGCCGGAGCAGATCTACATGTTCCGGCCTTCCTGGCTGGTGCTGATCCTGATCTACTGGGTGATGGCTTTGCCACATCGGGTCAACGTCGGCACCGGCTTCGTGCTGGGGCTGATCATGGATCTGATCCTCGGTTCCACGCTGGGCGTGCGCGCGCTGGCGCTGGGCATCATCGCCTATCTGGTGGCGTTCAAATTCCAACTGTTCCGCAATATGGCGCTGTGGCAACAGGCGCTTATTGTCGTGTTGCTGTCGCTGTCGATGGATGTGGTGGTGTTCTGGGCTGAGTTTTTAGTGATCAACGTCTCTTTCCGCCCAGAGGTGTTCTGGAGTAGTGTGGTAAACGGCATTTTGTGGCCGTGGTTATTCCTGTTGATGCGTAAAATCCGCCGTCAGTTCGCCGTACAGTAAGGGTATATCAATGACTTCGCTTTATCTGGCCTCCGGCTCCCCACGTCGACGTGAACTGCTGATCCTGCTGGGCGTGTCGTTCGACATTCTGCTGACGCATACCGAAGAGCAGCGCCGGGAAGGCGAAGCCGCAGAAGCCTATGTGCGCCGCCTGGCGCAGGACAAGGCCAAGGCGGGCGTGGCGCTGGCGCAGGAAGATCGGCCGGTGCTGGGCGCCGACACCATCGTGGTGCTCAACGGCCGGGTGCTGGAGAAGCCGCGCGACGAAGCCCATGCGGCGGACATGCTGGCGGCCCTGTCCGGCAAGCAGCATCAGGTGATGACGGCAGTGGCGATCGCCGATCGCCACGACGTGCGTTGCCAGCTGGTGGTGACCGACGTGACGTTCCGCAGCCTGTCACAACAGGATATCCGCGACTATATTGCTACGGGCGAACCGATGGATAAGGCGGGCGCCTATGGAATTCAAGGAAAGGGTGGTTGTTTCGTCAGAACGATAACCGGGAGTTATCACGCAGTGGTCGGTCTGCCGCTGGTCGAAACACATGAGCTGCTCAGTAATTTTGTCGCATTACGTGATGTAAGAACCGGTTGATGGGCGCTGCCATTATCGACCGGCTCTGAGGAGAAGGCATGACAGCTGAGCTACTGGTTAATATCACACCGTCTGAAACGCGGGTCGCCTATATCGATGGCGGCATTCTGCAAGAGATCCATATCGAACGCGAATCCAAACGCGGCATCGTCGGCAATATCTATAAAGGGCGCGTCAGCCGCGTCCTGCCAGGCATGCAGGCGGCGTTCGTCGACATCGGCCTCGATAAGGCCGCCTTCCTGCACGCCTCTGACATCATGCCGCATACCGAATGCGTCGCCGGCGATGAGCGGAAAAACTTCCACGTGCGCGACATCGCCGAGCTGGTGCGCCAGGGGCAAGACCTGATGGTGCAGGTGGTGAAAGATCCGCTTGGCACCAAGGGCGCGCGTCTGACCACCGATATCACGCTGCCTTCGCGTTATCTGGTCTTCATGCCGGGTGCGGCGCACGTCGGCGTGTCGCAGCGCATCGACAGCGAAGCCGAGCGCGAGCGCCTGAAGGCGATCGTGGCGCCGCACTGCGACGAGCTGGGCGGCTTTATCATCCGCACCGCGGCGGAGGGCATCGGCGAGGAAGAGCTGGCGCAGGACGCCGCATTCCTCAAACGGCTGTGGACCAAGGTGATGGAGCGCAAGAAGCGCAACCAGACCAAATACAAGCTGTACGGCGAGCTGGCGTTGGCGCAGCGCATCTTGCGCGATTTCGCCGGCGCGGCGCTGGATCGCATCCGCGTCGATTCGCGGCTGACGCACGATCTGCTGGTGGAGTTCACCGGTGAGTACATCCCGGACATCACCAACAAGCTCGAGCTCTATACCGGCAGCCAGCCGATTTTCGATCTGTACGATGTGGAAAACGAGATCCAGCGCGCGCTGGAGCGCAAGGTGGAGCTGAAGTCCGGCGGCTATCTGATCATCGATCAGACCGAGGCGATGACCACGGTCGACATCAACACCGGCGCCTTCGTCGGCCACCGCAACCTCGACGAAACCATCTTCAATACCAACATCGAGGCGACACAGGCCATTGCGCGCCAGCTGCGGCTGCGCAACCTGGGCGGCATCATCATCATCGACTTTATCGATATGAACAACGAAGAGCATCGCCGCCGGGTGCTGCACTCGCTGGAGCAGGCGTTGAGTAAAGATCGGGTAAAAACCACGATCAACGGCTTCTCTCAGCTAGGCTTAGTTGAAATGACGCGTAAACGAACGCGTGAAAGCATTGAACATGTGCTCTGTCACGATTGTCCTACTTGCAATGGGCGCGGCACCGTGAAAACGGTGGAAACCGTGTGCTACGAGATCCTGCGCGAGATTGTGCGCGTGCATCACGCTTACGATTCCGATCGCTTCCTGGTGTACGCCTCTGCGGCGGTCGGCGAAGCGCTGAAGAGCGAAGAGTCGCATGCGCTGGCCGAAGTGGAGATTTTCGTCGGCAAACAGGTGAAGGTGCAGATCGAACCGTTGTACAGCCAGGAGCAGTTCGACGTCGTCATGATGTAGCCCGCCCGACATCGGTAGGGACCCGGCACGCCGGGCCCGTCAGTGCATAGATATTCCCGTTGCCAGGCAGCGGAGCAAGGAGAACTGCGTGAGGCGACTGCCTGGGATTCTGTTAGCAACAGGCGCCACCCTAATCGTGATTGTGGCGCTGCTGATCAGCGGGCTGCGCCTGATGCTGCCGAAGCTGAACGACTACCGTCCCCAACTGCTGGCGCAGGTGGAGAAGCTGTCCGGCGTGCCCGTGCAGATGGATTTCCTACAGGGCAGTTGGGAAACCTTCGGCCCGCAGCTTGAAGTGCGTAACCTGAGCGTTACGCTGCCCAAAAGCGATGTGCATATCGAGCGCGTGACGCTGGCGCTGGATGTGTGGCAGTCGCTGTTGCACTGGCGCTGGCAGTTCCGCGATCTGACCTTCTATCAATTCCGGCTTGATTTGAACGCCACGCTGGGCGGCGATCGGCAGGGCGATGGCCTTGAACCCGGTAAAATCAGCGATCTGATGCTGCGCCAGCTCGACCATTTCGATCTGCGCGACAGTCGTATTTCATTCCTGACGCCCGCCGGCGCGCGCGCCGAATTCGACATTCCCCAGCTGATCTGGCTCAACGGCCGCGATCGCCACCGCGCCGAGGGGCAGATCAGCCTGTCGACGCTGAATGGCCAGCACGGCGTGGTGCAGCTGCGCATGGACCTGCGTGACAATCAAGGCCTGCTGGATACCGGCACGGTCTACCTGCAGGCCGATAACATCGACATGAAACCCTGGTTTACCCGCTGGCTGCGCGCCAACACCGGGCTGGAAAGCGCCGACTTCAGCCTGGCTGCCTGGCTGCAGGTGCAGAACGGCCAGATCGCCGGCGGCCATGCGTTGCTCAAGCAGGGGGCGGCCAACTGGGACACCGGCGCCGCGCAGCACCGGCTGGACGTGGATAATCTGGCGCTGTCGCTGCGCCGCCAGGGCACCGGTTGGCAGCTCGACGTGCCGCAACTGCGGTTGAGCACCGACGGCCAGGCCTGGCCGCAGGGCGCGCTTTCCGCGCTGTGGCTGCCGGAAAACACCGAATTCATGGGGCCGGCGCAGAATGAAGAACTGCGTGTGCGCGCGACTGATATTCAGCTGGAGCGTCTGTCGGCGCTGTTGCCGACCTTCTCCTTCCTCAGCCCGGACGTGCTCGAGCGCTGGAACGATCTGCAGCCGCAGGGGCAATTGGAAGCGCTGGCGCTGGACATTCCGCTCAAGCAGCAGGAAAAGAGCCGTTTCCAGGCGCTGTGGCGCGATGTCAGCTGGCAGCGTTGGGAACTGCTGCCGGGCGTTAACCACTTCTCCGGGGCGTTGAGCGGCGGGGTGGAGAACGGCCGCCTGACGCTGGGGCTCACCGACAGCACCCTGCCTTACGGCGACATGTTCCGCGCCCCGCTTGAAATCAGCAGCGCGCGCGGCGCGCTGACCTGGCGTTACAACGATCAGGGCTGGGAGCTGGCGAGTCAGGGGCTGGACGTCAAGGCGAAGTCGCTGTGGGTCAACGGTGATTTCCGTTATCAGCAGCCGGCCAAGGGCGATCCGTGGCTGAACATCCTGGCGGGCATCCGCCTGTATGACGGCGCCGACGCCTGGCGCTATTTCCCGGAACCGTTGATGGGCAAGCATCTGGTGGACTACCTGAGCGGCGCCATTCAGGGCGGCCAGGTGGATAACGCCACGCTGATTTATTCCGGCGATCCGCAGCACTTCCCGTATCGTAAAAACGAAGGGCAGTTTGAAGTTTTCGTACCGCTACGTCACGCCACCTTCCAGTTCCAACCGGGCTGGCCGGCGCTGACCGATTTGGCGATCGATCTCGATTTCGCCAACGAGGGATTGTGGATGCATGCGCCGCAAACCCGATTGGGTAAGGTGGCGGGTAAAAATATCAGCGCGGTGATCCCGGATTACCTGAAAGAGCGGCTGCTGATCGACGCCGAAGTCGCGGGTGCGGGCAGCGACGTGCATGACTACTTCATGCAGACGCCGTTGCACGATTCGCTCGGGGCGGCGCTGGAGCAGCTGCAGATTGGCGGTGATGTCAGTGGGCGCTTACATCTTGATATTCCCCTGGACGGCGAGCAGGTCAGAGCCACCGGCGAAGTGGCGCTGAACAACAATTCGTTGCTGATAAAGCCGCTGGACAGCGAACTGCAAAAACTCAGCGGCAAGTTCCGCTTCGACAACGGCAACCTGCAGAGCGACCCCCTGTCGGCCAATTGGTTCGGGCAGCCGGTGGCGGTCAACTTTTCCACGCAGGAAGGCGATCGCGATTACAAGATCAATGTCGGCCTGAAGGGCGACTGGCAGCCGGGCAAGTTCCCCGGCCTGCCAAAAGAGGCCGCTGATGCGCTCAGCGGCAGCGCGCCCTGGCAGAGCCAGGTGGCCATCACGCTGCCGCATCAGGGCTCGGCCAGCTATGATATCGGCATTGACGCGGATTTGAAGAAAGTGAGCAGTCACTTACCTTCACCGCTGGACAAGGCACCGGGCGAGGCACTGCCGGTGAACGTCAAGGTCAAAGGCGGTCTGAACGGTTTCATGTTGACCGGCAGCGCGGGCAAGCAGAACCGCTTCAACAGCGAATGGAACTTCGACAAAAAACAGGTGAATCTGGCGCGTGCCGCCTGGCAAACCAACGGGGGCGGCACCCCGCCGCTGCCGGCCGGCAAATCGATGACGCTGAACCTGCCGGCGCTGGACGGCGAGCAGTGGCTGGCGCTGCTGGCGCCGGCGCTGAAACAGGGCGGCGGCAGCGGTCAGGTGGGCGGTTTCAGCTTCCCTACCACCGTGGCGCTGACTACGCCGCAGCTGCTGTTGGGCGGCCAGGCCTGGCATAAGCTGACGCTGTCGGCCGAAAAACAGCTTGGCGGTACCCTGGTGAGCGCCAAGAGCGACGAAGTGGACGGTAGCCTGCGGGTGGCCGATCGCGGGCCGTGGCGCGCCGATATCAACTACCTGTATTACAACCCACAGTTCGCCGAGACGAAAAACGCGGCGGGCGCACCGTCGCCGTCGACCGAGAAAGTTTCCTTCCGCGACTGGCCTTCGCTGATGCTGCGCTGTAAGTCGTGCTGGGTGCTGGGGCAGAACCTCGGCAAGGTCGAGGCGGATCTGACTAATCGGGGGGATACCCTGACGCTGGATCACGGTCTGGTCGATACCGGTAAAGGGCGTATGAGCGCCACCGGCCTGTGGAAACAAAACGCGCAGGAAGAGCGCAGCTCGCTGAAAGGCAAACTGCTCGGCGGCAAGATCGATGAAACCGCCGCCTTCTTCGGCATCACTATTCCGCTGAAGGGGGCGCCTTACGACGTGGACTTCGATCTGTACTGGCACGGCGCGCCGTGGCAGCCGCAGGTCGATACGTTAAGCGGCGCGCTGCAGGTCAAGATGGGCAAGGGCGAGATCGACAGCATGGGCGGCGGCCGCGCCGGCCAGCTGCTGCGGCTGGTCAGCTTCGACGCCCTGCTGCGCAAGCTGCAGTTCGATTTCAGCGATACCTTCGGCAAAGGTTTCTACTTTGATTCCATCCGCAGCACCGCCTGGCTGAAAGATGGCATAATGCATACTGATAATCTATTAATCGACGGCCTGGCGGCGGACATCGCCATGAGCGGCCAGATCGATCTGGCGCGCCGCCGTATCGATATGGAGGCGGTGGTGGCGCCGGCGATTTCGGCGACCGTCGGCGTGGCCACGGCGTTTGTCGTCAACCCGATCGTCGGCGCGGCGGTATTTGCCGCCTCGCAGGTGCTGGGGCCGCTGTGGAGCAAGATTTCGCTGATTCGCTACCATATCGGCGGCGATCTCGACCAGCCGAAGATCAATGAGGTACTTCGTAAGGCAAAGGAGGATAAGGCGTCATGAGGAATGCTAACGTTGCGTTGTTGCAGTTGTGCAGTGGCGATCAGGTGCGCGATAACCTGGCCCAGATTGAACAGCAGATCAAGCAGCTCAATGCCGGGGTAAAACTGGTCATGACGCCGGAGAACGCGCTGCTGTTCGCCAACTCCGCGGCCTACCGCCAACAGGCGGAAAAACAGGGCGATGGCCCGCTGCAGAACGCGGTGCGCGAGCTGGCGCGCCGCTATGGCGTGTGGTTGCTGGTGGGCTCGATGCCCTTGATCAGCCGCGAAAACCCGGAACTTATCACCACCAGCAGCCTGTTGTTCGACGAGCAGGGCGAGATCCGCGCCCGCTATGACAAACTGCACATGTTCGATGTGGATATCAACGATGCGCACGGCCACTACCGCGAGTCGGATACCTACCAGCACGGGCAGCACCTGACGGTGGTGGATACGCCGGTCGGGCGCTTGGGCATGACCATATGCTACGATCTGCGCTTCCCCGCGCTGTTCCAGGCGCTGCGGGCACAGGGCGCCGAACTGATTTCGGTGCCGGCGGCGTTTACCCGGGTCACCGGTGAGGCGCATTGGGAAATCCTGCTGCGCGCCCGGGCGATCGAAAACCAGTGCATGATCCTGGCGCCGGCGCAGGTGGGGCGCCACGGACCGACTCGTCGCACCTGGGGCCACACGCTGGCTGTTGACGGCTGGGGCAAGGTGCTGGCCGAGAACGCGGACGCCGTGGCGGCGCTGAAGGTGCGCGTGGACACCGCAAGCCTGAAAAATATTCGTGCGCAGATGCCGGTGCTGCAGCACAACCGATTCCAGACGTCGCTGACGGCGCCGTCTGACAAGCTATCCTCCAATCAAGAGTGAAACCATTATGAGCCTGACGTTTGTCAGTGAGCAGTTACTCGCTACCAACAAGCTGAGTCATCAAGACCTGTACAGGGTACTGGGTCAACTGGCAGAACGCCGTATCGACTACGCCGATCTCTATTTTCAGTCCAGCTATCACGAAGCCTGGGTGATCGAGGACGGCATCATCAAGGATGGCTCTTACAATATCGACCAGGGCGTCGGCGTGCGCGCCGTCAGCGGTGAGAAGACCGGCTTCGCCTATGCCGATCAGATCACCCTGAATGCGCTGCAGCAGAGTGCCCAGGCGGCGCGCAGCATCGTGCGCGAGCAGGGCGACGGGCGGGCGCATACCCTGGGCGAAATCGGTTACCGGGCGCTGTATCCGCTGCTTGATCCGCTGCAAAGCCTGCCGCGCGAAGAGAAAATCGCCCTGTTGCACCGCGTCGACAAGGTGGCGCGCGCCGCCGATGCGCGGGTTCAGGAAGTGAACGCCAGCATCACCGGCGTTTACGAGCAGGTGTTGGTGGCCGCCACCGACGGCACGCTGGCGGCGGACGTTCGCCCGCTGGTGCGTCTTTCCGTCAGCGTGCTGGTGGAGCAGGACGGCAAGCGTGAGCGCGGCTCCAGCGGCGGCGGCGGCCGTTTCGGCTATGACTACTTCCTGGAAACCGTCGACGGCGACGTGCGCGCCGATGCCTACGCCAAAGAAGCGGTGCGCATGGCGCTGGTCAACCTCGGCGCGGTAGCGGCGCCGGCTGGCAATATGCCGGTCGTGCTGGGCGCCGGCTGGCCGGGCGTGCTGCTGCACGAAGCGGTGGGCCACGGCCTGGAAGGCGACTTCAACCGGCGTGGCACCTCGGTATTCAGCGGCCATATGGGCGAGCTGGTGGCGTCTGAGCTGTGTAGCGTGGTGGACGACGGCACCCTGCAAGGGCGCCGCGGTTCGCTGGCGATCGACGACGAAGGCGTGCCGGGCCAGTACAACGTGCTGATCGAAAACGGCGTGCTGAAAGGCTACATGCAGGACAAGCTCAACGCGCGGCTGATGGGCGTCGCGCCGACCGGCAACGGCCGCCGTGAGTCCTACGCGCATCTGCCGATGCCGCGCATGACCAATACCTACATGCTGGCGGGTCAATCGACGCCGGAAGAGATCATCGCCAGCGTCGAGTACGGCCTGTACGCGCCGAACTTTGGCGGCGGCCAGGTGGACATCACTTCCGGCAAGTTTGTATTCTCCACCACCGAAGCCTACCTGATCGAGAAGGGACGCATCACCAAACCGGTGAAAGGGGCGACGCTGATCGGCTCCGGCATCGAGGCGATGCAGCAGATCTCGATGGTCGGCAACGATCTGGCGCTCGATAAAGGCGTGGGCGTGTGCGGCAAGGAAGGCCAGAGCGTGCCGGTAGGCGTCGGCCAACCGACGCTGAAACTGGATACGCTCACCGTCGGCGGCACGGCGTAATCTTTCCTCAAGGGGCCACGCGTTGGCCCCTCACCATGCTCCATTTCGCGGCCTTTCTCGCATTCGTAACGCTAAGCGCGGCAGGACGCCGTAGCCTGCACGACATAATGGAATGAAATTGACGTGGCGAAAAAACAGAGCACGACAAGAATGACGCGCCTGGCATTATCCGCTCGGCGTTGGCTGCTGGTGCTGGGCGTTCTGTCCCTGACGGGCTGCGCCCGTTCCGATGCGCTGTGGGGCGTGGTCGATAAACTCTGCATGGCCAACTATCAGCAAAAACGCAATCCGGCCCCGTGCGAGCAGATTTATATGCCGCAGGGGAAAGCGCAGGGCTTTAGCGTGCTGCAGAACCCGCGTTACCCTTATCACTTTATCCTGGTGCCGACGGCGCCGCTCTCCGGCATTGAAAGCCCGCAGCTGCTGGTTGGAGAACGGACGGACTATTTTGGCTATGCCTGGCTGATGCGTTACCGGCTGGCCGCCGAGTATGGCGGGCCGGTGCCGGATGATATGTTGGGCATGGCGATCAACTCCGCTTACGGCCGCAGCCAAAACCAGTTGCACATTCACCTGACCTGTCTGCGCGAGGACGTGCGGCGCCAATTGCAGGCGGAACGCCCCTACATACAGGAACAATGGCGGCCTTTGCCGGATAAGTTGTTGCGCCACACCTATTATGCTCGCCGCGTGATGCAGCCAGCCGTGATGGGCATCTACCCGATTAAGGATTTGGCAGATTATTTCCATCTGTCGCCGCCGCAGCTGGCGGAATATGGCGTGGTCGTCGTTCCGACGATGTTTGCCGGCCGGCAAGGGTTTATCTTGCTGGCCTCGAAGCGCGGCTGGGACGTCGGCAATCGCGCGTCGGTAGAGTCGCTGCTGGATAAAGAGTGCGCGATATTGCCACGTTGATTTTGCTACATAAATGGCGGAGGTGAGAGCGACGAGGCATCGCTCTCACCTTGTTGTCCCTACCTAAACCGCGCATCCCGCGTAAACAGGAAAGCGGCTTCCCGCAGGCGAGCGTCGGCTTGTGCCTGATCCCCCTGATAGCGCAAGATCATAATCAGCGTGGCGTAGACGTTGGCGTCGATGCGGTGCTGCAGATAGGCATTGGCCCACTGCCGATAGCCGGTCAACAGGGCATCATCACGCGTCTGGTTGTAGACCAGCAGCGCGTGAGATTGCTCGTCGAAGGTTTTGCGCTCCCGGTAGATCCAGGCGGCCGGCGACGGCATCTGCTCGATGCTGTCGATGTTGGCCAGCATAGTGCGCTCCGACTGGGTGAGCGCCATGCGCCCTTGCCAGGCGAAGACCGCCATCACCAGCACGCCGAGCGCCGCAAACGCCACCGGCAGGCTCAGGGCTTTGGCGAACGGCAGCGGGCGGGGCTCGCCGGTTTGGCCGTCCAGCAGCGCCAGCAGCAGCAGAAACGCCAGCCAGTGCGGCGCAGACAGATAGAAAGGGTATTCCAGCTGGGTGTGTATCAGCATCGGCAGCAGCACCAGGAACAAGCCGACGCGCGCACCGTTCGGCTGTTCTCGATCCCGTTGCCAGGCGCTTTTCAGCAGCCGTGCGCCGGCGGCAAGGACGATAGCGATACCTGCCAGCGCCGGCAGGCCACCCTCAACCCACCACAGCAGGATTTCATTGTGCGGATGCCCGGCGACTTCCAACACTTCTCGCCAGGGCATTTCCTGCAGGCGAAAGTGCGCGAAGCTGTATTCAAAACCGCCGTAACCCCAGCCCAGCAGCGGCTTGGCCAGGATCATGGCGCCGACGTCATGCAGCATGGTGAGGCGAGCGCTATTGGACAGCTCCCGACCGATCAGACCCGCGCGGCCATCCAGGCCGAAACCGGTGAATAGCACCGCCAGGCCGATCGCCACGCCCAGCAGCATCGCGCCGCCGGCCCAGCGGCTCGCGGCCGGGCGCCGGCGGGCAAAACGGCACAGCAGCAAAGCTGCCGCCAAGGCGCCGCCAAGCCAGGCGGCGCGCGACTGGATCAGTACCAGCAGGGCGGAGAAAACGGCCAGCAGCGCGAGCAGCGGGATTTGCCGCCGCCACGTTGGCGCTGAGAGGGGAGCAAGCAGCAGCCAGAGCGCCAAGGCCAGCCCGGTGGCGATAAAGCTGCCCAGCACGTTCGGTTGCTGAAAGACGCCGTAGACCCGGCTGCCGTTAGGGGCTACCCAGGCCAGCGTGGGGGCGAACAGCTGCAGCGCCGCCAGCAACGCCTGAACGCCGATGGCGAACAGCAGACCGTACAGCAGCAGCTCGCGCTGTCGGGCGGTTAGGCGCAGCTGCAGGCAGGCGACATAGAACAGCCAGCCGCCGAGCAAACCGGCGCAGCGCCACAGGGCATCTTCGCGCCACTCGAGGCGGGTATACAGCAGCGGCAACGCCAGTACGGCGATGCCGAGCAGCAACCGCCGGGCGGTGGGGGTCAGCGAAAAACGGATGCGACCCAGGCAAACGGTAAACGTCACGATCAGCGTAGTGAGCGCCATGACGCTCCAGGCCAGAATGTTTTGCGGCAGCGCCAGACCGTCGCCGCCCATGTTGGGGTAATAAACCGGCAGGACCGCCGCCATCCAGATCAGCAGCAGGGGCAGCACGGCGATGGTCGCTGCGTTAGCGGGAGATTTATCGGCCATGGTTAACCTGCCATGGCCTGATAGCGTTTATGAAATGCATGTTTTGATTATTCCCTATCCTTTATCCTGATGTTGAAATGCGTGTAATGTTCAATTCGAAAATGTCTCATGGGAAATTTAATCCGTCTTCATGGTGAAGCGATAAATAATGTTTACCCTGAGAATGCGCGAGGCCGTGTGCCTAAAGAAAGGTTAAGCCGTATTTTTCACCCGCAAAAGGCATTTTTGTTGTTTACAAAAACAGATGCGCTATTTTCTCAAATCTATTGTGATTCAGTCAAATTTTAATCGAATATTATTTTTATTCATTGAAATCAGTTGATTGAGGGTTGTCTTGACGTGTGTGAATATCGTGGAGCATCTCGGCGATGGCCTATATTGGCAGGCAATGTGAAGAGTAAAAGAGGTATCTGCTTGTTTAATTGATGCCGTCAGTGGCGGCGTGACGGTGGAGATTTACTTCATCGTTTTCCATTGCTGGTTTTTAAATTCAATGTGGTTTTTATGGTTTTATTTTTATTAAGATTCTTCTTGTCTTTACCTGTTTTTTTAATTTTTATAAAATGATTTATTGTTAGGATTGTTCTGCTGTATTGGAAATAAAAGAGGTTATGGCCTGAGCCTCCCGTTGCCGCGGCAGAATACGGACTAACGCGCCTGTAAAAGCGCGTTAATCTCGTCTCTCATTCGCTTACTCCCCCTCACCGATCCGCTCCAGCGCATCCACCACCAGATCCCAGAATTTATCCTGATCCAGTTTGACCGCTACCTGGGTGTGGCAATCCGGCGGCGGCGGCGCGCGGAAGTCCGCGACCGTCATGCCTAAGGTGAGGGTGCCGGTCAGCTCTATATTTACCGGCGCTTTGCGCACCGACATGACGCTCGGATCGATCACATAGGCCACCGCGCATGGATCGTGCACCGGCGGGGCGCTGAAGCCTTGCGCCTGTTGGTACATACGGCCAAAGAATGCCAGCAGCTCGCCGACGAAGGCGGCCGGCCGGGTGCCGAGGGCGGCGATGCGTTCGCAGACTGCCGGCGTGGCCAGCGCCTGGTGGGTGAGATCCAGCCCGACCATGGTGAGCGGCCATTTTTCGTTGAACACGATGTGCGCCGCCTCGGGATCGATTTTGATATTGAACTCCGCCACCGCGCTCCAGTTGCCCACATGATAGCCGCCGCCCATCAGCACCACTTCCTTGACCCGTTCGGCAATGCGCGGCTCTTTACGCACCGCCATGGCGATATTGGTCAGGCCGCCGGTCGGCACCAGCGTCACGCTGCCCGGTGGGTGGGCCATCACGGTCTCGATGATCAGGTCTACCGCGTGGCGTGAGTCCAACTGCAGGTGGGGTGCCGGCAGCACCGGGCCATCGAGGCCTGAGTCGCCGTGAATGTCGGGCGCCACTTCGATATTGCGCACCAGCGGACGCGGGCAGCCGGCGGCGAAGGGGACGCCGGTGATATTGGCGATACGGGCCACCGCCAGGGCGTTGCGCGTCACTTTGTCCAGCGTCTGGTTACCCACCACGGTGGTGACCGCCAGCAGGTCGATCTGCGGATTGCCCCAGGCCAGCAACAGAGCGATGGCGTCGTCATGCCCCGGGTCACAGTCCAGTATGATTTTTTTCATGGTTATTCCTGATGCAGGGAGAGGTTTCCGCAGCATAACGCAGCGCGGCGGCGTGGGATAATGCCGATGGTGCTTTTGTTAACGGCATCAAAGCCTTGCCACTTTTACGATGTAATGAAACGTAAATCCTGCTCACCGGGCTTTACCCTGGAGTTTACTCCAGGGTTTACAGTGAGGTTCAGCGTCAATGCACAGAGGAGAGGCGGGATGAGCTTACTGAAACGGTTGTTGGGGCAAAGCGGTATTCACGGCGGTCATCAGCGCGCGGGCCACGGCGGCGGGCATCATGGCAACCGCTATAATCAACATGGCGAGCCGGGGCCGCAGTGCCCGGAATGCCGGGCAGTGAATAAATCGGGCGCCCGTTATTGCCACCGCTGCGGTCAGCCGTTTGCCGCGCTAAGCGCCACCTGCGGCCAGTGCGCCGCGCCGTTGCCGCCGGGCAGCCGCTTTTGTCCGCAGTGCGGCGGCGGTGTGCCGTGAACCGGGGCGGTTGGACACTCGCGCTGCTGCTGGGCGCCATGGCGCTATGGACGCTGCTGGCCTGGGGCGTAGCCGGGGTGCTGGCCTGGCTCCCGGCGTTGGCGGAGGCAGCCGGGAAGGCATCGTTGCCGGTGAACGGTGCGCTGAGCCTGGTGCCGCAGGCGGCGCTGGACGCCTGGCTGCCATGGCTGAAACAGCTGGGCAGCGGGCTGGCGAGCTATTTTCCTGTGCTGCTGGCCTGGGCGGGCTACGCCGTCTGGCTGCTGTGGGGCTTCGGCATGGTGGCGCTGACGCTGCTGGCCGCGCTGGCGCGCCGCTATTTGAGCGCCGCTCAGCGATAGCCCTGATAGACCGCCGCTACGCGTTCGAAATAGTCGGTTAAATAGTTGATGCACACCTGTACCTTCAGCGGCAGTTTGTCCTTCTCGGTATAGAGCGCGTAGATCGGCCGCGGATCCGAGTGGTAGCTTTTGAACAGGATCTCGATCTCGCCGCGTTTGATCTCTTCGATCACCCACATCAGCGGGGCGTAGGCGATGCCGGCGCCGTTTTTCAGCCAACGGATCATGGTGGAGGAGTCGTTGGTGACGAAGCGCCCCTGCGGGGAAATACGCGTGGTGATGCCTTCCGGCGACATCAGTTCGAATTCGCTGTCGGGCCGCACGCTGTACTCCAGCCAGGAAAAGTTGACCATGTCGCTCGGCTTCTGCGGCGTGCCGTGCTGGATCAGGTAGCTTTTGGCGGCGCACACCACCATCGGCATCTGCCCCAGGCGGCGGGAGAACAGGCTGGAGTCCTGCAGCGCCCCGGTGCGGATCACCAGATCCAGTCCGTCGGTGATCAGATCCGGCGCCGGAATGCCGGTTACCAGGTTGACCGTCAGGCCTGGGTACTCTTTCATCATCTCGGCGGTCATGTTCGCCAGCACGTTTTGCGCCATGGTGGATGAGCTGCCGATGCGCAGCGTGCCGGCGGGCGTATTGTTAAACGCGTACAGCTGCTCATGCACCTCGCTGACTTCCTGCAGCATGCGTCGGCAGCCCTGATAGTAGATTTTGCCGGCCTCGGTCAGGCCGATGCTGCGCGTGCTGCGGTTCAACAGCTTGACCTGCAGTTCATTTTCCAGTTTCGAGACGGTTTGACTGATCGATGAAACGCTCATGTCGAGTTGGCGTGCGGCCGCGGTAAACGACCCGAACTCAACCACTTTGGCGAATACCGACATCCGTTTTAATCTTTCCATTATTCACTCTGGCTTAAAAGTGATTTAGATCACAGATTGTTGATGCCTTGATAGTAAGCAGGCTAATATAACGTGGTCGGGTGAATAGACCTTACCAACGTGCGAGAGCGATCGGCAACGCAATCCTGCCGCTCCTCCGGCACCCTCGCAATCCCTGTCGTGGATGTCTGCCCCCAAGTTTAACCTTTTTCGGGTTCGTGACCTGGACAAGCTGTCCGGTCAAGATTTGTGGCGCGCGCACGCTAAAATGTAAAGAGAATGTGAATGGCGAGATGTGTCTTTCCCCGGCGTAGTGAACAATAAGGAAAAAGTGATGAGTTTGCTTCCGGTTATGGTCATCTTCGGGCTGTCGTTTCCGCCGGTGTTTTTCGAGCTGCTGGTGTCGCTGGCGCTGTTTTTTCTCCTGCGCCGCCTGCTGCAGCCGACGGGGATTTACGATTTTGTCTGGCATCCGGCGCTGTTTAACACCGCGCTGTATTGCTGCTTGTTTTATCTGATTTCGTGTCTTTTTGTTTGAGGTCGCTGTGAAAAATTTTTCGATAAAAATAACCCGAATCGCGATCACTTTGATTCTTGTGCTGTTGGGCATCGCCGCGATATTCAAGGCCTGGGTGTTCTACACCGAGTCGCCGTGGACGCGTGATGCCAAGTTTACCGCCGATGTGGTGGCGATCGCCCCGGACGTCAGCGGCCTGCTGACCGACGTGCCGGTGGTGGATAACCAACTGGTGAAGAAAGGCCAGGTGCTGTTCGTGGTCGATCGGCCGCGTTATGAGCAGGCGCTGGCGGAAGCCGGCGCCGACGTCGCCTACTATCAGACGCTGGCGGCGGAAAAACGGCGCGAGGCCGGCCGCCGCGTGAAGCTGGGCGTGCAGGCGATGTCGCAGGAAGAGATTGACCAGTCGAACAACTCACTGCAGACCGTGCAGCACCAGCTGGCGAAGGCCATTGCGGCGCGCGAGCTGGCGCAGCTGGATCTGGAACGCACCACGGTGCGGGCGCCGGCCGATGGCTGGATCACCAACCTCAACGTCCATGCCGGCGAATACATCACCCGCGGCTCGGTGGCGGTGGCGCTGGTGAAGAAAGATTCCTTCTACATCCTGGCGTACCTGGAAGAAACCAAGCTGAATGGCCTGAATAAGGGCGACCGTGCGGAGATCACCCCGCTCGGCAGCAACCGCATCATGCACGGCACCGTCGACAGCGTGGCGGCGGCGGTGAACAACAGCAGCAGCACGGTGAACAACAAAGGGTTGGCGTCGATCGACAGCAACCTGGAGTGGGTGCGCCTGGCGCAGCGCGTGCCGGTAAAGATCCTGCTGGACGCCAAGGATCAACAGCATCCGTACCCGGCCGGCACCACCGCCACCGTGGTGATCGTCGGCAAGAACGATCGCAATGCCGACAGCGGCTCGCCTTTTGTGCGCCTGATGCACCGGCTGCGTGAGTTCGGCTAATGAGCAGCCCAACCTTTATCCGGCTGAGATTCGCCTTCAAACTCAGCTTCGCGATTGTGTTTGCGCTGTTCGTCGGCTTCCATCTCAATCTGGAAACCCCGCGCTGGTCGGCGATGACCGCCGCCATCGTCGCCGCCGGCCCGGCCTTTGCCGCCGGCGGCGAACCCTTCTCCGGCGCCATCCGCCACCGCGGCTGGCTGCGCATTATCGGCACCTTTATCGGTTGCTTCGTCGGCCTGATCATTATCATCACCACCGCCCGTGCGCCGGTGGTGATGCTGTTGCTGTGCTGCATCTGGGCCGGTTTCTGCACCTGGCTCTCTTCGCTTATCAAGGTGGAGAACTCCTATGCCTGGGGGCTGGCCGGGTATACCGCGCTGATCATCATCGTGACGGTCGCCACCAGCGAGTCTCATCTGCTGGAAGCGCCGCAGTTCGCCATCGAGCGTTGCAGCGAGATCGTGCTGGGGATCGTCAGCGCCGTGTTGGCGGATCTGCTGTTCTCGCCGCGTTCGATCAAACAGGACATCGATCGGGCGGTGGATCAACTGCTGGTGGCGCAATACCGCCTGATGCAGATGTGCATCAGCAATGCCGACAAAGAGGATATCGACCGCGCCTGGAGCAATCTGGTGAAGAGCACCACGGCGCTGGACGGCATGCGCAACAACCTGATGATGGAGTCCTCGCGCTGGCAGAAGGTCAACCGCCGGGTAAAAGCGCTGCATACGCTGTCGCTGACGCTGATCACCCAGGCCTGCGAAACCTATCTGATCTTGTTGAATCACCCGGACGCGCTGAAAGACAGCCTGCGTGAGCAGCTGATGGTCCCGGCGGAAACCCCGCAGGAGATCCACAAGCGCATGAAGCTGCTGCGCCAGGTGCTGACCACGCATCGTTCCGAGGAAACGCTGCCGACCCTCACCGGCTGGGTCGGCGCGGCGACGCGCTACCTGCTGCTGTCGAAAGGCGTGCACGCCAACTGCAGCATCAGTGCGGTGGAAGAGGGGGTGTTGAGCAACGAAACCGTGGTCAAGCCGACTTCGGCGGAAGGGCATCACGCGATGATCAACGGCCTGCGCACCTTTGTGGCGACGGCCTTCGGCAGCCTGCTGTGGCTGTGGACCGGCTGGACGTCCGGCAGCGGTTTTATGGTGATCATCGCGGTCATCACCTCGCTGGCTATGCGCACCCCGGCACCGCGCATGGTGGCGATGGATTTCGTGCTGGGCATGCTGGCGGCGATCCCGGTCGGCTCTCTGTTCTTCATGGTGATCCTGCCGGCGACGCAGCAGAGCATTTTGCTGCTGTGTCTTAGCCTCGGCCTGCTGGCGTTTTTCATCGGCATCGAGGTGCAGAAGCGGCGGCTCGGTTCGCTGGGGCTGCTGGCCGGGACCATCAACATTCTGGTGCTGAGCAACCCGATGGAGTTCAACGTCACCCAGTTTCTCGACGGGGCGCTGGGCCAGTTCCTCGGCAGCTGCGTTGGGCTGATGGTGCTGCTGTTGATCCGCGACAATTCGCGTGAACGCACCGGCCGCACGTTGCTCAACCAGTTCGTCAGCAGCGCGGTGTCGGCGCTGACCACCAAGGCGGCGCGTCGTCGGCAAAACCACCTGCCTGCGCTGTATCAGCAGCTTAACCAGCTGCTGATGATGTTCCCGAACGACATCGCCAAGTATCGTCTGGCGTTGAACCTGATCATTGCCCACCAGCGCATGCAGCGGGCGGAGATTCCGGTCAGCGAAGAGCTGTCGGCCTTCCACCGCCAGATCCGCAGCACCGCCGATCGGGTGGTCTCCGCCAAGAACGACGTCAAGCGCGCCTATTACTACGATCGCTTGCTGGGTGAAATGAACGAGTACCAGCAGAAGCTGGTGGACAATCAGGCGCCGCTCAGCGTCACCGGGCCGGTGAAACGCCTGGCCGACATGCTGCATCGCTATCGTCACGCCTTGATCGATTGATGCGTTCCCTCCTGTTGCGCCGCGTTGTGCGGCGCCTTCCCTGACTATACTGAAAGCAGCGCCTGGCATGGCGAGCCGTCTCATGTGAGGCGGCCCGTTTTCAGAGAGACTCCGAGTGCCAGAACGGCTGGAAAGTGGCATCATTGTCATGAGTGGATGAAACGCTTACCGCCGCGAAAACGTGACGTGCCGGTCATCTTAGTTTCATCCTGGTCGGCTATATACCTAACTAGCCTGGGGGAGCTGCGGCGCCTTCGGCGGCATAATTTCAGGGAATGTCATGAACAAGCGGATTCTGTTGGCGATTGTCATCGCCGTGGTCATCGCCGTCTTCAGCGCGCTGCGCGGCAACGAGCACCGTGCGATCGGCGGCAATGCGACGGTGGTGCAAGCGCCGGCGGGGCAACAGCAGAGCATCGATCGGCTCACGCAGCAGCAAACGGTGGTGAGCTACCTGCAGCAGCATCAGCGGCTTCCGGGCTATTACGTCACCAAGAAGCAGGCGCGCGAGCAGGGCTGGGACCCGCGTTCAGGCAACCTCTGTGCAGTATTGCCGGGCAAGGCGATTGGCGGCGATCGATTCTCTAACCGTGAAGGGCAACTGCCGAGCGCCGGCGGCCGGGTCTGGCGCGAAGCGGACATCAATTACCAGTGTGGCCGGCGCGGCGCCGATCGCCTGCTGTATTCGAGCGACGGTCTGATCTTCGTCACGCGCGACCATTACAAAAACTTCATTCGTGTGGAGTGAGTTTGATGGCAAAAGTAGAGTTTGATTTTGAACAGATCCAGGATGTGCCGACCTTCTACCGCGATTTTGCGCACAAGTTTGCGCTGGACGAGGGATTCGGCGCCAACCTCGACGCGCTGTGGGACGTAGTGACCGGCGATATCGGTCTGCCGGTGGAAATCGAGTTCACTCACCTGAATGCCCGCAGCAAGCGTCGTTTCGGCGCGATCATTCTGCTGTTTGAAGAGGCGGAAGAAGAGCTGGAAGGCAGCCTGCGCTTCAATATCCGCGAAAGCAGCGGCGAACCGGCACATCACCGGGGATGAAACGGGTTCATCCCGGGATGGCGGCGGCGCTTAGTCGGCCGCTTCGGCCAGCTCGCGCAGGTATTGGAAGATCTGGCGGTAAGCCTTAGGCGGCTTGTTGGCGGCCTTCTCTTTCTGCGCGTTGCGCACCAGTGAACGCAGCTGTTGGCGATCGGCGGCCGGGTACAGATCCAGGATCGACGGAATGACGTCATCGCCTTCTTCGACCAGACGGTCGCGCAGCGCTTCCAGCTTGTGGAACAGCGAAACCTGCTGGTTGTGGCGGTTTTTCAGCTTGTCGAGCGCGGTCTGGATCGGCTCGATATCGCGGGCGCGCAGCATTTTACCGATCAGCTGCAGCTGACGGCGACGGCCCTCTTTTTTGATCTTCTGCGCCAGTTCGATGGCGGCACGCAAATCTTCATCCAACGGAATGCGATCCAGCGCGTTTTTGCCCAGATCGACCATTTCGGCCCCCAGGTCTTTCAGCGCTTCGGCATCACGTTTAATCTCACTTTTACTGACCCAGATAATCTCGTCATCGTCCTCGTTTTCATTCTCCGGGACATCGTCGAGCCAGTCTTCAGGCTGTTTGTTCATGGTAGGCTCCGTTAAAAAGAGGCTAATCCTAACAGGTTGCCGGCTTTATGCGAAATTCAACGCGGTTCCTGTTAGACTCAACGGCAGAGATCTCAGGATTTTTGCGCGCCGCTCCGCGTGCACAACTACGCCGCTCCGGCACTTTTCTCAACGATTTTCTGATTAATTATGGCAGATTGATGAAAGTAGTCACTCAAGTTGCAGAACAGCGCAAGGCGCTGGAACAGGCCGTTTCTCAGGCGCTGGAGCTGGCCCGCGCCGGTTCCGACGCGGCGGAAGTCGCGGTCACCAAATCGACCGGCATCAGCGTCAGCACCCGCTTCGGCGAAGTGGAAAACGTCGAGTTCAACAGCGATGGCGCGCTGGGCATTACCGTGTATCACCGCCAGCGCAAAGGCAGCGCCTCTTCCACCGATCTCAGCCCGGACGCCATTGCCCGCACCGTACAGGCGGCGCTGGACATCGCGCGCTATACCTCTGAGGATCCCTGCGCCGGCCCGGCTGAGAAAGATCTGCTGGCGTTCGAGGCGCCGGATCTCGATCTGTTCCACCCTACCGAGCTGGACGCCGATCGCGGCATCGAGCTGGCGGCGCGCGCCGAGCAGGCTTCGCTGGCGGCGGACAAACGCATTACCAACACCGAAGGCGGCAGCTTCAACAGCCACTACGGCATCAAGGTGTTCGGCAACAGCCACGGCATGCTGCAAAGCTACTGTTCCAGCCGTCACTCGCTGTCCAGCTGCGTCATCGCAGAACAGGACGGCGACATGGAGCGGGATTACGCTTACACCATCGGCCGGGCGATGGGCGATCTGCAAAGCCCTGAGTGGGTGGGGCAGGAGTGCGCCCGCCGCACGCTGGCGCGCCTCGCGCCGCGCAAATTGTCGACCATGAAGGCGCCGGTGCTGTTCGCCTCCGAGGTGGCCACCGGATTGTTCGGCCATCTGGTAGGCGCCATCAGCGGCAGCAGCGTTTATCGCAAATCTACTTTCCTGCTGGACTCGCTCGGCAAGCAGATCCTGCCGGCGTGGCTGACCGTCGAGGAGCATCCGCACCTGCTGAAAGGGCTGGCGTCGACGCCGTTCGACAGCGAGGGCGTGCGCACCCAGCGGCACGATATCGTCAAGGATGGCGTGCTGCAAACCTGGCTGATGACCAGCTACTCGGCGCGCAAGCTGGGCCTGCACAGCACCGGCCATGCCGGCGGCATCCATAACTGGCGCATTGCCGGGCAGGGCGCAGACTTCGCCGGCATGCTGAAGCAGCTCGGTACCGGCCTGGTCGTCACCGAATTGATGGGCCAGGGCGTCAGCGGCGTCACCGGCGATTATTCTCGCGGCGCCGCCGGTTTTTGGGTGGAAAATGGCGAGATCCAGTACCCAGTCAGCGAGATCACCATCGCCGGCAACCTGAAAGACATGCTGCGCAACATCGTCAGCGTCGGCAGCGATATCGAAACCCGCAGCAATATCCAGTGCGGTTCGGTGCTGCTGCCGGAAATGAAGATCGCCGGCCAGTGATCCGCTGCGCGGCCGGCGCCCGCCGGCCGCGCGTTATCCCGTCTCAACCTTGCTTACAAATCTCCGGTTTCGATTTTTCCCGGCCTTGCCTATGGTAACGGTGGGTTAATTAAAACAATAACTGGAAGGTGAGCAAACATGCAGAATACCCTGAAAGCGCTGGCGGCGTTGGCGCTGCTGGCAGCCAGTTCGCTGGCGGTCGCCGCCGATCTGGGCGACGATATGGACACCCTGGCGGAAAACTACAAAACGGTGCTGAATACCGACTCCGCCGCTACCCTCAAGCAGAGCCTGCAGTACATGCGCGCCGCCGCGCAGGATGCCAAACAGGGCACCCCGCCGAAGCTGGAAGACAAAGCCGCCGACAGCCCGGAGATGAAAGATTTCCGCAGCGGGTTGGATACCCTGATCGGCCAGATCGATCAGGCACTGGCGCTGGCCAATCAGGGCAAAGTCGCTGAAGCGAAGCAATTGGCGCAAGGCTTCAAACAAACCCGCGACGCCAACCACAAGAAATTCCGCTAATCCGTCAACCGTCGCGCCCGTCTTCCGTCAGATAGGAGGAGGGCGCCTGCCCCAGCACGCGGCGGAACATGGTTGAAAACGCCGCGCTGCTGTCATATCCCATCTCCATCGCCACCTGCGTCACGCTGTGCCCTTCGGCCAGCAGCGCCAGCGCCAGCACCACGCAGGCGCGCTGGCGCCATTGCGAAAAAGGCAGGCCGGTCTGCGCGCGAAAGAAGCGGCTGAAGGTGCGAATGCTCATATACAGACGCGGGGCCCACCGCTGCGCGGAGTCGTGGGCGTCGGGGTGTTGCAAAAAGGCGCGGCACAGCTCACCCAGCCGAGGATCGGCGGGCAGCGGGATGTGCAACGGCAAAGGTTGCAGCCGGGCCAGCTCGTGCAGCAGCAGCGCCGCCAGCGCTCCGTCGCGGCCCTGTTGTTCATACTCCAGCGGCATATCCACCGCCGCCATCAACAGCTGGCGCATCAGCGGCGTGACGCTGACCACCTGACATACCTGCGGGCGTTCGGCGGGCAACGCGCCGGGTTCGAGGTACAGGCTGCGGGTGGTGACGCCGACCATCCGCACCGCGTGCGGCATCTGCGGCGGCAGCCACACCGCGTGCTGCGGCGGAACGACCCAATTGCCTTGCTGCGTGAAAACGTGCATGACGCCGGTAGCGCCGTACAGCAACTGCGCGCGCCGGTGGCTGTGCATTGGCAGCAGGTGCCCCGGCGGATAATCGGTGCCGATGGCGATCACCGCGCGGGTTACGTGGTCGATGTCATCAATGCGGACGTTGCGCATGTGTTCCCTTTGGCGGGCAAATTGGCCGAAACGCAATGATAGTTGGCCTTTCATATAAAGCAAGCCAGCGACGCTCGCCCTACTATCGGGGCAGAAAAATAACGCTTGTTCGGGGCGCCGTTATTTTATCGGCCATGAAACCCGTACAAGTCTTCACACCAGGGTGGGACGAAGGTTCTCGTTCTCGCAATACAAGAAGTTAATAAGGAATAAAGCGTCATTTTATTCCAACACCTGAAGCAATAGTTCTTAGCGCAGTTCAATGACTATAAGGTGATATTTCATGTATAAGTTCGGTGTGATTGGCGGCGGGGCCGCTGGCATCTCTTTTGCCTATAACTTTATAAAAAATAAGTCGGTTAATCATTGCAAAAGGCCGCTTTCCCTGACGGTTTTCGACAAGCAGGGATTTAAAGGCGGTATGGCATACAGCAGCGATTTTGACAGCCATATATTAAATATGACGCCGGAAAATATGTCGGCGGATATTTTCGACGAAGCACACTTCGTTGATTGGATCGCCATGCATTTTCCGCAGTTTTGCCAGGATCGTTATCCGCCGCGCTGGCTGTATCGGGAATATCTCGATTTTATTCGCGACATGACGATATATATGGCGGCGGACAGTAACGTAGCGCTGAATTTCGTGACCGCCGAAGTGAATGCCATCGCGCCGCACGAAGCCGGCTATCGGCTGACCACCGCCTGCGGCGGCGCCGAGCAGATGAACGCGCTGGTGCTGTGTTCGGGGCACAACCCGCCGGAATGCCTTTACCCGGTGGATGGGGTGATCGCTTATCAGGCTCATCAGGATCTGCCGCCGATCAACCCTTATTCGAGCATCGGCGTGATCGGCTGCAGCCTGACGGCGATTGACGCCATCGTTGAACTGATGGAGCGGCTGGGAGCGACCGACATCTGCGCCCTGTCGCGCTCGGGCCTGTTCCCCAGCGTGCAGCCGGCGCTGATGCGTCCGCCGCCGGAGGCGTTTGTTGAGGCGCTGCGGCGCTTTGTCGCCGGCCGCGATTTTATTGACGCGCATCAGCTGGTGCATGCGATCAACGCCGCGCTGGCGCGCCACTATCCGGGGCCGGAGCGGCTGACGGTGCTCTCGGCGCTGGGGGAAAGGCGCGATTGCTACCGCGATCTGGCGGACAGCCTCGATCGCGCGCGCTTTGCCAGGGAGCATATCTGCAGCTATCTGGCGGCGATCCACCCGGCGGTGTGCGCCGCCTGGGTCAAGATGGATGCCAACAACCGGCAGGTCTTCATGCGCTTTTACAACTCCTCCTGGATGCGCAATCGGCACGCCATGCCGATCAAGAATGCCTACAAGATCGTGGCGGCGCTGGAGAGCCAACGCCTGCGCGCCTGCGGCGGCCTGGTGGATATCAGCAAGGCAACGGACGGGTTTATCCTTCGTTGCCATGAGACGCGGGTGCACGCGCAGTATCTGTTCAACTGCACCACGCCTTCCTATCAACTGCCGCCCAACCGCCTGAGCCAGCAGCTGCTGCAAGACGGGCTGGTGCAAGAGAACCTGTTCGGCGGCGTGAAGTGCAACCCGCATACGCTGAAAATCGCCGACCGACGCGGCCGTGAGCAGCATATTTACTCGCTCGGCGCGCCCGCCAAGGGCGATCTTTTTTACACCTCGGCGATGGAATCCATCACGCGGGATATCAGCAAAATCGTGTTCAACAACCCTATTTTCAATGCAAAGAAGGCTGAAGTATGAAAAACGTAGCGCTCTTTGTCGGCAACGACATTTTCTCCTGGCTGGTGTGTCAGGATCTGATCGCCGCCCTGAAAGGCGAGTGTGCTTTTACGGTGTATTTCCCCCTGGCGAAAAGCGGCGGCCGCACCCAAGAGCCAGCGGTTCGCCGTCTGGGGCTGTACGAGCGCGAGGTGCTGAACGATTTTGTGTTCCCGTTCGTTGGCCGCAACGCCGCCGCCTGTGAGGGTGCCTATCAACCGCCGGCCCTGTTCCTGGCCGCCGCCGGGGTCAAAGCGCATCGCGTTCTCGACATCAATGACGCCACGTTTATCAGCAGCCTGGAGCATATGGACGCGGTGATCTCCCTGCGCTGCTATCAGAAATTCTCCGCCGACTATGTGCGCGCCTTCAGCCGACGCGGCAAGCTGCTGTGGAACCTGCACCCCGGCGACTTGCCGCGCTATCGCGGGGTGATGACGCTATTCCGCGCAATGATGAACGGTGACAAGAGCTGTGCGGTGACGCTGCATGAAATGGATGAGCACTGGGACGCCGGCCCGGTGCTCGCCCGTCTGCCCGCCGAGCTGCGTCACGATCTTTCGTTCCTGGAAAACATGATGTTGCTGGGCGTGCAAAGCGGCACCTTCCTGGCGCGCCAGCTCATGCGGGCGGAACGGCGCGAAGCGATAGCGGCGGAAAAGCAGGGTGATTCGCGCTATTGGGGCTTCCCGGACGCACAGACGCTGGCGCGGGCGGAACAGGCGGGCATTGAGCTGGTGGATCACGACGCCGTGCGCGATCAGTATCTGGGGCTGTTCGTCGGCGATCGTTTCCATCCGCTGGCGGGGCAGTTCTGCGCCGGGTTCGACGACTTCGTGCGGGCGCACGGCCATGATTGAAACGTTGATTGTACTGGGTGCCGGTTTTCTGACCGGCATCACCACCATTCTGTTCGGCTTCGGCGGCGGTTTTGTGGTGGTGCCTTTTGTCTATCACCTGATCTCCGCCTCGGGCGAGCAGCCCGGCCAGGCGATGCATATTGCTGTAGCGACCTCGACAGCGGTGATGATCCTCAACGCGAGTTATGCCACCCTGACCAACTGGCGCAGCGGCAACCTGCTGCGAGAAACCATCGTACCGCTGATCTTTTTCATCGGCATCGGCGCGGCGCTGGGCGCGTTCGCCTCCTCGCTGCTGGCGGACGGCGTGATCCGCTGGCTGTTTGTGGTCTATATGACGGTGACCATCGCCGACTGTCTGTTCCGCCGGGGCTTCCTGATCAAACCGGCGCGCGCCGAACTGTCTCCCGCCACGTTGTGGGGCGGCGGGCCGTTGATCGGCGGCATCGCCACGCTGCTGGGGGTGGGCGGCAGCGTGATGACCGTGCCGCTGCTGCGTCGCCATGGTTACGACATGAAATATTGCGTCAGCGCCGCCAACCCGCTGTCGATCCCGGTGGCGGTGATCGGGGCGCTGATGTATATCGTGTTGGGGTGGCGCGAGATGAGCGGGCCGCAGTATCTGGGTTACGTCAATCTGAACATTCTGGGGCTGCTGGTGGCGGCGGGGATTGCGGGGATCGTGTTTGCCAGGCGCTGTTTGCCGAAGGTGAGCGATGCGCTGCATGCCAAAATCTACGTGCTGCTGCTGATCGCCGTGCTGATCGCTATCTGCCTCTGAGACAGAAAGGGCGGCCGGATGCCGCCCTGAAAACCGCTTAACGGTGGTATTCGCCCGCCGCTTCCGGCTGGTACAGCAATTCCAGCACTTCAATCCGCGCTTCTTCACCGTTCGGCAATTGCCAGGAGATCTGCTTGCCGACGTGCATGCCGAGCAGCGCTGCGCCCAGCGGCGCCATCACCGACAGCTGATCGTGGCTGTCTTTCAGCGAAGCTGGGTAGACCAGCGTGCGCACATGCTCTTCATCGGTGTGCAGATCGCGAAAACGCACGCGGCTGTTCATGGTCACCACGTTGGCCGGCATTTTCTCCGGCGGCAGGATTTCCGCGCGATCCAACTCGTCGTTCAGCGCGGCGGCGACGTCGGTGTTGGCAAAGGCCGGTTGTTCCAATAGCGCATCCAGGCGTTCCGCATCCAGCTCATTAATAGTAATGATGGGTTTGGTCATTCCACTCTCCAGTCAAATCAAAGGGCGCCAGTCTGTGCGCCCATAAATTCGGAAAAACAACACAAAGCAACACCCCCGCGCCAGAGGAGCGGGGGTGTGGGTAATGTCGATTTGTCCCATTGATAGTAGGCGGTTGGGGCGAGAAAAGAAAGAGATCCCGATCACGAAGGCTTTTATCGTCAATCGAGGCAAAAAAACCGTTAGCCGGGTTATGTAATTGTTATCTCATTTACTTTTTCGCCGTAGCGCCGTTTTGCGAAATGGATCTCCGCGCGTCATTCGATTTCCACTTCGAACTGGAAAAAACCGGTCTCCACAGAAAATCTTACCGGGGGTAGGGTAAAGACATCACAGAAAGCGGGTTATTAAGGTGATGCGCTTTACGGCTTACTGATTAATGTGGGATCTAGGGGTACTGAAAAGTGAATGATGGATCTGCTTCGATAAAAGAAATTGAACAATCCGATATCAGCGAAGCCGGTGAGATCACCGCTCGGGTGCTGGCGGATATTACCGCGATGCTGAATGCTGAGAATATTTATACCAATGCGGTGCAGCAACAGATGCTGGAATCGCATATTCGCGCCATGGTGCTGCGCTCAATAACCGGTGAGCCGTTGCCGGAGGTGGATAAATCATTGTTCGACGAAATTTCCGCCGAGTCCATGCAAATGGCGGAGCGCGTGGTGGATCAGTTTGGCACATTGCCTATCGAAGAGGCCTATTTGCTGTCCGTGCACTTCGAAGTGGCGAAAGATAATAACGCATAGCGGTTAACGCATCGATTTCAATCAGGAGAATATACCATGGGTCAAATTACCGTAGTGATCGGCGATCGTTTGGGCAAAGGGCAAAAAGTCGGCCAGGGCGTTGAAAACGCAGGCGGAAAAGCGGTGGTTATCCCCGGCGTGGCGGCGGATATGAAGCTGGGCGACGTCATGAAAGCGGAAAACGCGCAGCTGGGCATTTCTTTTTGCGGCAGCGGCGGCGCCGGTGCGATTACCGCGCAAACCAAATACGGCTACAAAGCCAAATACGGCATGCGTTCGGTGGAAGAGGGCGTGACGGCAATTAACGAAGGCTGCAACGTGCTGGGTTTCGGCTTTATGGATAAAGAAGAGCTGGGCCAGAAACTGGTGGAAGCCTACGTCAAAAAACATGGCAACCCATAATGAAAGAGCAATATACCACATCGGTAAAGGTGGAGGGTAAAGGCGACAGCAAAGCGAAAGCTTTTGCTTCCGCCTTGGCTAATGTGCAGGGCGCGGTATTAAAGTCCACCAACAATATTCTGCTGCGCATCGAGCCGCAGGACGTCAGCGTAGTGAAGGCGGAAGAGAAAATAACTAAAGAGAAATTTCTTTTCTTCTTTTTGCCGCGTGAAAGAAAGAGCTATGCCGTTTCTCTGGAAATAACCGTGAACGTAACCATTATCAATACCGAGAAGGTTGTCTTCGTCACGAAATAAAAACGTTAGCATAAATGAAAGGGTATACTGATGTTTTTAATCATCTTATTTAAATCGATTATTATCGGTGGGCTGGTGGGGGTCGGCGTAGGGGCCGGCGCCGCACGCATGTTCCACGCGCCGACAACACAGGGCATGGGAGCGTTTCGCACCCTGGGCGAGCTGAACTCCTGCGAGGGCGATCCGGCTTCCCACTTCTCATTCGGTCTGGGCTTCTTCTTCAACGCCTGGGCGTCTTCCGTGGCGGCGGGCTCCTTCACGCAGGACGTCGATCACCGCATCATCCCGCACTGGGGCGCGGCGGCTTTGATGGTCAAAAACCGCAATCTGACGCAAACGCTGCACGATCCGAAAAAAATGGCTATCGCCTGCGGCATCATCGGCATGTTGGTGGTGGCGTTCCTCAATACCACCGCTTCCGCCGTGCCTGCCGCGCTGCAGGTCACCGCGATCAAGGTGCTGGTGCCGGCGGCCAACCTGCTGGTGAACACCGTGATGCCGGTGATCTTCTGGCTGGCGGCGATCGACGCCGGGCGCCGTTCCGGCTTCTGGGGCACCATCTTCGGCGGCCTGGCGCAGCTGATCATGGGCAACGCCGTACCGGGCCTGGTGCTGGGCATTCTGATCGGCAAGGGCGTGGAAGAGAGCGGCTGGAACAAGATCACCAAGATCATGATGGCGGTGATCGTGCTGCTGTTCGTGCTGAGCGGCTTCTTCCGCGGCTTCGACATGAAAGTTCTCGAGTCCTTCAGCCTCGGCGTGCCGGGCTGGCTGGACGCCATTCACAACACCCTGAGCGGTAAATAAGGAGCGGGATGATGGAAGAGCAAACCCAAAAAGGCTTCTGGTACGCCGACTGGTCATTCCCGATTTTTGTTGGCCTGCTGTCCTCCGGCGTGTTCGCCGGGACGCACATGTACTACCTGTACGGCATCGGCGCCTTTAACGAAGTGGCCTTCGTCTCCATGCTGCGGGCGGGGATGGATACCGGCGTGTACGGCGCGGTGGCGGCGTTCGGCGCCAGCTTCCTGTTCGCGCGCATCATCGAAGGCTCGCTGGTAGGCATCCTCGACATCGGCGGCGCGATCCAGACCGGCGTCGGGCTGGGCGTACCGGCGCTGCTGCTGGGGGCCGGCATCGTGTTCCCGGTCGCCAACTTCGCCGCGTCACTGGCCACCGGTCTGATCATCGGCCTGGCGATCGGTTACGTGATCATCCTGGCGCGCAAATTCACCATCAATCAGAGCAACTCCACCTACGGCGCGGACGTGATGATGGGCGCGGGCAACTCGTCGGGCCGTTTCCTCGGGCCGTTGATCATCCTGTCGGCGATGACCGCTTCGATCCCGATCGGCATCGGTTCGCTGCTCGGCGCGCTGCTGTTCTATATCTGGGGTAAACCGATCACCGGCGGAGCGATCCTCGGCGCGATGATCCTGGGGGCGATCTTCCCGGTAGCCATTTCTTAAGAGGCCTGCGCTAGGTGCCGCCCGAGGCTGAGGCGGCGCCCGGGCTAACAGGAGCAATGCGGTATGTATGACTTAGTAATCAGAGGCGCCAGACTGGCGGACGATACGCTGATCGATCTGGCGGTAAAGGACGGCAAAATAGCCTCGGTGGGGCGGCTGGCGGCGGACGTCAGCGCCGTTCGCCAGCTGGATCTGGCGGGCAACTGCCGCCTGAGCGCCGGTTGGATCGACGCGCACGTGCACTGCTATCCTGAATCGCCGATTTACCATGACGAGCCGGATCGGGTCGGCGTCGCCAGCGGCGTCACCAGCGTGGTCGACGCCGGCAGCACCGGCGCCGACGATATCGACGCCTTTTATCAGCTGACGCGCAGCGCCAAAACCAACGTTTTCGCCTTCCTCAACATCTCGCGCATCGGCCTGCTGCGGCAGAACGAGCTGGCGGAGTTGACGGATATCGACAAGCGTGAGGCCGGCCAGGCCATCGCCAATCACCCCGGTTTCATCATCGGCATCAAGGCGCGCATGAGCAGCAGCGTGGTGGGGAAAAACGGTACCCGGCCGCTGGTGTTGGCCAAAGAGATCCAGCAGGAAAACCGCCAGCTGCCGCTGATGGTGCATATCGGCAACAACCCGCCGGATCTGGACGACATCGCCGATCTGCTGACCCGCGGCGACATCATCACCCACTGCTACAACGGCAAACCGAACCGCATTCTGACGCCGGCGGGCACATTGCGTGAGTCTATCCAGCGCGCGCTGCGGCGCGGCGTGTTGCTCGACGTGGGGCACGGCACCGCCAGCTTCAGCTTCGAGGTGGCGCGCCAGGCGATCAAACTGGGCATTTTGCCGCACACCATCAGCTCCGATATTTACTGCCGCAACCGCATGAACGGGCCGGTGCACAGCCTGGCGACGGTGATGTCCAAATTCTTCAGCGTCGGCCTGACGCTGCCGCAGGTGATCGCCTGCGTGACGGAGAACGCCGCGTCGGCGCTGCAGCTCAGCGGCAAAGGGCGGCTGGAGCCGGGCTATGACGCCGATTTCACGCTGTTTGAACTGCGCCGCGAACCGCAGGTGTTCGCCGACGCCGAAGGGCAAACCGCCGAGGGCGAACGGCTGTTGGTGCCGCTGGCCGCGGTGGTGGCCGGGGAAATCCTATTAACCGAACAAGGGGAGGCAAGCCATGTCTTCGATTTATGAAAAATACGGTTTGAAGCAGGTGATCAACACCTCCGGCCGCATGACCATTCTCGGCGTTTCCACGCCGCGCCAGGACGTGATCGACGCCGTTGATTACGGCCTGAACCACTATTTCGAAATCAAGGATCTGGTCAACAAGACCGGCGCCTACATCGCCGATCTGCTCAACGTGGAGGACGCGGTGATCGTTTCCTGCGCCTCGGCGGGGATCGCCCAGTCAGTGGCGGCGGTGATCGTTAAAGATAACGCCAATCTGCTGGTGAACCTGCACTCGGCGCCGATCGCCGTGCCGCGCGAGATCGTGCTGCCGCGCGGCCACAACGTCAACTTCGGCGCGCCGGTGGACACCATGGTGGCGCTGGGCGGCGGCAAGGTGGTGGAGGCGGGCTACGCCAATGAATGTTCGCCGGAGCAGATTGAAGCCTGCATCACGCCGCAGACGGCGGCGATCCTGTACGTCAAATCGCACCACTGCGTACAGAAAAGCATTCTGTCCGTCGAACAGGCGGCGGTGGTGGCGCGTAAACATAACCTGCCGCTGATCGTCGACGCCGCGGCGGAAGAAGATCTGATGTGTTACTACCAGATGGGGGCCGATCTGGTGATCTACAGCGGCGCCAAAGCCATCGAGGGGCCGACCAGCGGCTTGGTTATTGGCAAGAAACAGTACGTCGAGTGGGTGAAGCTCCAGTCCGGCGGCATCGGCCGGGCGATGAAGGTCGGCAAAGAGGGCATCCTCGGCCTGACGCAGGCAATTGAAAGCTATCTGACGCTTGAGAAAACCACCGGGCAACAGATGGTGGCGCGGATGACGCCGTTCCTCAACAGCCTCAACACCCTGACCGGCGTCAGCGCCAAAACCGTCTGGGACAGCGCCGGCCGCGATATCGCCCGCGCCGAGATCACCTTTGATGAGGCGGTGCTGGGGCGGTCGACCTATGACATCGTTCAGGCGCTGAAAACCGGCGACATCGCCATCTACTTCCGCGGCTACAAGGCCAACGAGGGCAAGATTGAGGTCGACGTGCGCAGCGTCGACGAGCAACAGCTGATGACCGTCTTTAGCTGTATCAAGAACCTGTTTACGGAGAAACAAGCATGAAGCTGCAGCCTAACTACTATCGCGACCGCGTCTGCCTGAACGTGCTGGCCGGCTCCAAAGCCAACGCGCAGGACATTTACGCGGCGGCGGAAGGCCATGTGCTGGTGGGCGTGCTTTCCAAGAACTACCCGGACGTCGACAGCGCGGTGACCGACATGCTGCGCTATGCGCGCCTGATTGAAAACGCGCTGTCGGTCGGCCTGGGCGCCGGCGATCCGAAGCAGTCGGCGATGGTCAGCCTGATCGCTCAGCAGGTGCAGCCGCAGCACGTTAACCAGGTGTTTACCGGCGTCGGCGCCAGCCGCGCGCTGCTGGGCCAGAACGACAGCGTGGTCAACGGCCTGGTGTCGCCGACCGGCCGCGTCGGCTGGGTGAAGATCTCTACCGGCCCATTGAGCGCCGCGGCGCCGGACGGCATCGTGCCGGTGGAAACCGCCATCGCTTTGCTGAAGGACATGGGCGGCAGTTCCATCAAGTATTTCCCGATGGGCGGCCTGAAGTGCAAGGACGAATACCAATACGTCGCCAAGGCCTGCGCCGAGCATGACTTCATGCTGGAGCCGACCGGCGGCATCGATCTGGAAAACTACGAGCCGATCGTTGAGATCGCCCTGGCGGCCGGCGTGAAACGCGTGATCCCGCATATCTACAGCTCGATCATCGACGCCGCCAGCGGCGACACGCGTCCGCAGGACGTGAAAACCCTGCTGGCGATGACCAAAAAGCTGGTGGGTTGAACGCGTAATGGGATGAGGTAAACGCTGGGAGGCGAAGGTTTTCCCGTGGCGCGGCATGCCGCGCCTTACCTATACTGAGGATTACTATGCGAAACTGGCAGGTTCCAACCCGACGCACCGCGTTGTTCCTGGCGCTGCTGGCCGTGACCGGCCCGGCGCTGCATGCTGAGGATGCAATGAACTCCACGTCATCTCATTTCGCCTATATCGGCACCTACAATCCCAACGGCGAAGGCGTTTACCGGGTGCAGGTCGATCCGGCCAGCGGCGCGTTGAGCCACGCCACGCTGGTCAGCAAAGTGCCGAATCCGGCGCAGCTGACGCTGAGCGTTGACGGCAAGACGCTGTATGTCGCCAGCGAAGTGGCCGACTTCAACGGCGGCAAACACGGTGGCATCACCGCTTACCGGGTCAATCCGGCCGATGGCGCACTGACGCAGCTCAACCAGGTAGATTCGCAGGGGGCGGGACCGGTGTATCTTACCCCGACGCCGGACGGCCGCCATCTGCTGGTGGCGAACTATGTCAGCGGCAGCGTGGCGGCTTTCCCGATTGAAGCGGACGGCAGCCTGAGCGCCGCCAGCTCGGTGCAGCAACAGCAGGGCCCGGCGGGCGCGGCCAAACCGGCGGCGGCGGTGAACGGCAGCTTCGCCATCAGCGATCACAATGGCCCGCATGCCCATATGATCGCCAGCGATCCGAGCGGCAAGTTCGTGTTCTCCACCGATCTGGGGTTGGATCGCATCTACCAATGGCGCTTTGACGCCGCGAGCGGCCGGCTGACGCCGAACGATCCGCCGTGGATCGCCGCCTCTTCTGCCGGCGCCGGCCCGCGTCATTTTGTGTTCCACCCGGACGGCGACACCGTGCTGCTGGTGAACGAAGAGGCCTCGACGTTGACCAGCTACCGTTTTGATCGCCAAAAAGGTACTCTGAAACAACTGCATGCGGTTTCCGCGCTGCCCGCCGACTATCAGGGCACCAGCTTCGCTTCGGGGCTGGCGCTCAGCAAGAACGGCGACACGCTGTACGTCGCCAACCGGCTGCATAACAGCATTGCCCAGTTCAGCGTGGGCGCCGGCGGCGAGTTGAAACCGGTGGCGGAAACCTGGACCCGCGGCGATTATCCGCGTTCGCTGGCGCTGAGCCCGGATGGCCGCTATCTGTATGCGCTGAACCAGCGCAGCGATAACGTCACGCGCTTCAGCGTCAACCCGACGGACGGCAAACTCAGCTTTGTGGGCGGCTATCTGCCGATCGGCAGCCCCTCGCAAATGGCGTTCCTGCCGCCGGCGAAGTAACCCGTGGCCCGCCCGGTTCGCCGGGTGGGCCGCCTGATTGACGGACACAGAATGGTGCGATTTCCTTACCCGCGTTTGGCTTACTTGTTCGATGCTTTGCAAACCGAGACTTTGCCGCAGGATGAGCTGGCGAAGCGTTTCGCCGTGTCCACCCGCACGGTGCGGGCGGATATCACCGCGCTGAACGAGATCCTGGACAAATACGGTGCGCGCTTCGTGCATAGCCGCGGGGCCGGCTATCGTTTGCAGGTCGATAACGCCGCGCTATTCAGCGCCCTGCAGCATCAGGAGCGCCGCAAACAGGCCACCCCGCGCAGCGCGCAGGAGCGGGTGCATTATCTGCTGGTGCGTTTTTTGACCTCAGCCTTCTCTCTCAAACTGGAAGATCTGGCCGACGAATGGTTCGTCAGCCGCGGCACGCTGCAAAACGACATGGCTGAGGTGAGAGAGCGTCTGGCGCACTATCAATTGACGATCGAAACCAAGCCGCGCTACGGCATGAAGCTGTTCGGCGCGGAGATGGCGATCCGCGCCTGCCTGACCGATCTGCTGTTCCAGCTGCAGTTGGCCGACGCCGAGAACCCGTTGCTCAACAACGAGATCCTGTTGCAGCCGCAGGTGGCGGCGTTCGCCGGATTGTTGCACCCGCTGTTGTCGCAATACGCCATTCGCCTGACCGACGAGGGCGAGCAGTACCTGATCTTCTACTGCGCGGTGGCGCTGCGGCGCATCAACGACGGTTATCCGCTGCCGGACTTCGAGGTGGAGGACGGCGACGAGGCGGTGCGTCAGGTGTCGACCCGTCTGGCGGCGGAGCTGCGCGCGGCCTCCGGCAAAGAGATCTCGATGGCCGAAGAGGCCTATCTGCGGGTCAACATCGCCGCACGGCGCGTGCAGGACGTGCAACCGACCGAGATCAACGCCGACGATGAAGAAGCGCTGGTGGACTACATCCTGTCCTACATCAACGCACACTATAACTACAACCTGCAGGGCGACGAGCAGCTGCGGGCCGATCTGCTCACCCATATCAAGACCATGATTACGCGGGTGAAATACCAGATCAACATCCCCAATCCGCTGCTGGCCAACATCAAGCAGCACTATCCGATGGCTTACGACGTGACGCTGGCGGCGGTCTCCAGCTGGGGCAAGTACACGCCTTATACGCTGAGCGAGAACGAAATCGGCTATCTGGTGTTGCACATCGGCGTGGGGCTGGAGCGGCATTACAACATCGGTTATGAACGCCACCCGCAGGTGATGCTGGTGTGCGACACCGGCAACTCGACGGTGCGCATGATCCAGGCGCAGATTGCGCGCAAGTATCCGCAGCTGGTGATGACGCGCATCGTTTCGCTGCGCGATTACGAGATGCTCGCGCACATCGACGAAGACTTCGTGATTTCCAACGCCCGCATCGGCGAGAAGAACAAGCCGGTGGTGGTGATGTCGCCGTTCCCGACCGATTATCAGCTGGAACAACTGGGCAAATTGGTGCTGGTGGATCGCACCAAACCGTACATGCTGGAGAAGTTCTTCGACGCCGAACATTTTATGGTGATCAACGAGCCGCTGACGCAGGCGGAGTTGTTCAGCCGGGTGTGCGGCCAGCTGGAGCGAGAAGGGTACGTCGGCGCGGATTTTTATCCGTCGGTGGTCGAACGCGAGGCGATCGTTTCCACGCTGCTGGGCGAGGGCATCGCGCTGCCGCACTCGCTGGGGCTGCTGGCGAAGAAGACCGTGGTGGTGACGCTGCTGGCGCCGCAGGGCGTCGCCTGGGGGGAAGGTGAGGTTGCGCACGTGATTTTCTTGCTGGCGATCAGCAAGAGTGATTATGAAGAGGCGATGGCGATCTACGAGCTGTTCGTCACCTTCGTGCGTGAACGTTCAATGAGCCGCCTGCTGGGCAGCGACAGCTTCGACAGCTTCAAAGCGGTGGCGCTGGACTGCCTGAGCCGGAGTTGAGGGGCATGTGAGTGATTGGGCGCAGAGGCGCGCCCTCAGCGACTAATCTTCATCAAACCCGGAGTTGAACAGCTCGACCACCGCCGCCAGCGCGTTGACTTCGTCGGGGCCGGTCGCTTCGACTTCGATATGCCGGCCCTGGGCGGAGTCCAGCATCAGCAGCGCGATGACGCTGCTGGCTTCGGCCTCGGTGCCGCTTTCGTTGCGCAGCATCACCTCGGCATCGAAGCTTTGCACCAGTTCGAACAGTTTCATCGCCGGGCGCGCGTGCATGCCCAGCTTGTTTTTGATTTCAACCGTCTGTTTGACCGTCATTGTTTGCGCTTTTCCAGCGTGCGGTGGCGCGACTGCACGTTCTTGCCGCGCGAGCGGAAGTAATCGGCCAGCTGTTCCGCCACGTACACCGAACGGTGCTTGCCGCCGGTACAGCCAATGGCGACCGTCAGGTAGCTGCGGTTGTTGGTTTCCAGCATCGGCAGCCACTGTTCCAGATAGCTGCGGGTCTGGTAGATGAAGTTGTGTACTTCGGTATGGCGATCGAGGAACGACGCCACCGGTTTGTCCAGGCCGGTCATCGGCCGCAGCTTCGGATCCCAGTGCGGGTTCGGCAGGAAGCGCACGTCGAACACGTAGTCGGCGTCGATCGGGATACCGTGTTTGAAGCCGAAGGATTCGAACACCATGGTCAGTTCGCGCTCGCGCTTGCCCAGCAGGCGGGTGCGCAGCATTTCGGCCAGTTCGTGCACCGACATTTCCGAGGTGTCGATAATCAGGTCCGCCCGCGAGCGCAGCGGTTCGAGCAGATCGCTCTCTTCGTCGATGGCGCTTTCCAGCGACAGGTTTTTGCTGGAGAGCGGGTGCAGGCGGCGGGTGTCGCTGTAACGGCGGATCAGCGTGTTGCGATCGGCGTCGAGGAACAGCAACTGCGGCGAGAAGCTGTCCGGCAGCTGAGTCATCGCGTATTCGAACACTTCCGGTGATTCAGGCATGTTGCGCACGTCGATGCTGACTGCTGCGGAGATATTGCGTTCCGCCAGCGTATTGGCGAGCTGCGGCAGCAGCACCACCGGCAGGTTGTCAACGCAGTAAAAACCCATGTCTTCCAGCGCCCGCAAGGCGACGGATTTTCCGGAACCGGAACGGCCGCTGACAATCATCAGCACCATGTGGCAACTCCCCTGGCATCGCGGCGGCGTTCATCGCCACCGTTAAACTTTGTTATTCCGGCCGTGGCCGGATCCATCATCGTAAAACAGTATCGTTATCCGGGCTGGAAGTCACGCCGGCCGGGCATCACTCGGTGATGATTTGGTAAAGTTCTTCGTCGCTCTGCGCGGCGCGCAGGCGGCGGCATACGGTTTTGTCGGCCAGGCGTTTGGCGACCAGCGACAGCGTATGCAAATGAGTTTTGCACTGATCGGCAGGCACCAGCAGCGCGAACAGCAGGTCGACCGGCTGGTTGTCGATAGCGTCGAAAGCGATGGGTTGGTCGAGACGGATAAACACGCCAACGGCCCGCAGTGTGTCCTCTTCCAGTTTGCCGTGGGGAATGGCGATACCGTTGCCGATACCGGTGCTGCCCATGCGCTCCCGGGTGAGAACCGCGTCAAACACCACCTGCGAAGGCAGATTGAGCTGTTTGGCGGCCAGTTCGCTGATAATTTCCAAAGCCCGCTTCTTGCTGGTGCAGTGTACCGAGCTTTTGGTGCACTCGATGTTTAACACCGAGCTTAATTGCATATATTCGTTGTTCATCTCATCTTCACTTAAAACCGCGCCGCCGGGCGAACCCGGCAAGGCGGTTTTTCGTCGGTTTTAACCCTGATTACCGTTCGGCGCGTCACCCATGCGGGTCACGCGCCGAAGGGTGAGGCGGCGACGGATGCCGCCTCATGGAATGGGTTAGGGTGTCAGTGTTGCTTCAATTTGTCTTTATGTTTGTTCAATTGACGTGCCAATTTGTCGATCAGCGTATCAATTGCGGCATACATATTCTCGTCTTCCGAGGTGGCGTGCAACTCGCCTCCATTCACGTGCACCGTTGCTTCCGCAATTTGCTGCACTTTTTCCACACTTAATACAACATACACCTGATTGATGCGATCAAAATACTGTTCGAGTTTGGCGAACTTGTTGTTCACGAACTCGCGCAACGGATCGGTGATTTCGATGTGGTGTCCGGTAATGTTGAGCTGCATAGTGTCTTCCTTCTCAATAGAGGTCAAACCAACTGTTTACGCTGGTTCGACGGCGGGATGGACAAAGACTCTCGGTACTTGGCGACGGTGCGCCGCGCCACGATGATCCCCTGATCGGCGAGCAGGGTGGCCAGCTTGCTGTCGCTGAGTGGTTTGGCGGGGTTTTCCGCCGCAATCAATTTCTTCACCAACGCGCGGATCGCCGTCGAGGAGGCTTCGCCGCCGCTGTCGGTATTCACGTGGCTGGAGAAGAAATATTTCAATTCGAAAATGCCGCGCGGGCTGTGCAGAAACTTCTGCGTGGTGACGCGCGAGATCGTCGATTCATGCATCTCCACGGCCTGGGCGATATCCGCCAGCACCATGGGTTTCATAAACTCTTCGCCTTGCTCGAAGAACGCCTGCTGTTGATCGACGATGCAGCGGGTGACTTTCAGCAGCGTCTCATTGCGGCTCTCCAGGCTTTTAATCAGCCACTTGGCTTCCTGCAGGTTGCTGCGGATGAACTGGCCGTCTGCTTCGCTGCGGGCGCTGTTGCCCAGCGCGGCGTATTGCTGATTGATCTTCAAACGCGGCACGCTGTCGCCGTTGAGCTCGACCGTCCATTTGTTCTGCGTCTTGCGCACCAGCACGTCCGGAATCACGTATTCCGATTCGCCGGTATTGATCGACTGCCCCGGGCGCGGATCGAGCGACTGAATCAGCAGCATCGCTTCTTTCAGTGTATCTTCTTTTAGCCGGGTTGATCGCATCAGGCTGCGAAAGTCGTGGTTGGCCAGCAGATCCAGATGGTCGCTGATGATCAGCCGCGCTTCGGCCAGGTAAGGGGTGTCTTTGGCGTATTGGGAGAGCTGCACCAACAGGCAATCGCGCAGATCGCGCGCGGCGACGCCGATCGGATCGAAACGCTGCACGCGCTTCAACACCGCCTCGACTTCCTCGAGGGTCACGTTTTCGTCGCCCAGGCTTTCCAGAATGTCTTCCAGCGGCACGGTGAGATAGCCGGTGTCGTCCACCGCGTCGACGATGGAGGTGGCGATGGCGGCGTCGGTATCGGAAAACGGCGTCAGATCCACCTGCCACATCAGGTAATCCTGCAGCGTTTGGGTGGTCTCGCCCTGATAGACCGGCAGCTCGTCGTCGCTGTAGTCGGTGCCGGTGCCGGACGGTGTGCCCGCGGTATAGATTTCATCCCAGGTGGCGTCCAGCGGCAGCTCTTCCGGCATGTCTTTCTGTTCCAGCGCCTCGCGGGTATCGAGCCCCTCGGTCTCCTGGGTTTCTTTGGCGTCGATTTCGTCGTGCAGATCGGTCTGTTCAAGCAGCGGATTGCTCTCCAGCGCCAGCTGGATCTCTTGCTGAAGCTCAAGCGTGGACAACTGCAGCAGGCGGATCGCCTGCTGGAGCTGAGGAGTCATGGCCAGCTGTTGACTGAGCCTGAGTTGCAAACCTTGCTTCATAGTTTTCTGTCTACTTCCGTTAACGGTGTCGCCCCGCAGGGCACGCCGGCGCTTAGAGGCGGAACTCTTCGCCCAGATAAACGCGTTTAACCTGCTCGTCGGCCAGAATAGCATCCGGCGTGCCGTGGGCAATCAGTTTGCCCTGGCTGACGATGTAGGCGCGTTCACATACGTCCAGCGTCTCGCGCACGTTGTGGTCGGTGATCAGCACGCCCAGGCCGCTGTCACGCAGGTGCTCGATGATTTTTTTGATGTCGATAACGGAAATCGGATCCACCCCGGCGAAGGGTTCGTCCAGCAGAATGAATTTCGGGTTGGCCGCCAGCGCGCGGGCGATTTCGACGCGGCGGCGTTCACCGCCGGACAACGCCTGGCCAAGGCTGTCGCGCAGATGGGAGATATGGAACTCTTCCATCAGCTCCTTGGCACGGTCTTCGCGCTGTTCGCTGGTGAGGTCGGGACGGATCTCCAGCACCGCCATCAGGTTGTCGTACACGCTCAGGCGGCGGAAGATCGACGCTTCCTGCGGCAGGTAACCAATACCGCGGCGCGCGCGGGCGTGCAGCGGCAGCAGGCTGATGTCTTCTTCGTCGATCACGATGCGCCCGGCGTCGCGCGGCACGATGCCGACCACCATGTAGAAGGTGGTGGTTTTACCGGCGCCGTTCGGGCCGAGCAGGCCGACGATCTCGCCGGATTTCACTTTCAGGCTGACGTCTTCGACAACTTTACGGCCCTTGTAGGCTTTCGCCAGGTTTTCTGCGATGAGTGTTGCCATAAGTGATTAGTTACTCTTTTTTTGCCCGTTTTTGTCTTGCAACTGCGACGGTACCAGAACCGTTGTCACGCGTTTGCCTTTATCGCTAAACGCCTGCATTTGCTGCTGTTGCACCAGATAGGTGATGCGATCGCCTTTCACGTTGCTGTCGAGCTGCTCCAGATAGGCGTTGCCCGTCAGGGTCACCAGCTGGGTCGCCACGTCGTAACGCACTTTCTGCGCGTGGCCTTTGACCGGCTTGCCGCTGTCCTGCATCTGGTAGAAGGTTACCGGGTTGCCGAACGCTTCAATATAGGTCTTATTCTGATCTCCGCCCGGGCGGGTGACTACCACCTTGTCGGCGCGAATATCGATGGTGCCCTGTTTGATCACCACGTTGTCGGTGAAGGTGCTGACGTTGCTTTGCATGTCCAACGACTGCTTGAGCGAGTCGATGCTGACCGGCTGGCTGGAGTCGGATTTCAGCGCCAGAGCGGGGGCGCTGGCGGCCAAAACTAAGCTGCCGAGCAACAGGTTACGGAGTTGGTTTTTGGTTCTGAATTTCATAGTTGGTCTTAACCTTATCAATCAGCTCAGCGGTTTTGGTCCGCAGGTTCCCACGCATTTTCATGCCGTTAGAGGTAAAATTGGTCCCGTAAAGCGTGACTTCGTCATCGGAGGTGACGTCCTGGGTGACCAGGTTTACCTGAGCGTTGTCCGTCTTAATTTTTTCCAGCTGCGAGGTGGTGGTCAGGCTGTTCACCTCGACGTGACCATACAGATACAGCATTCGGTCTTTAGTCAGTTTGGCGCGATCGGCGCGAACTGACCAGGTGGCCACCGCATTCTCATCGAACAGCGTCATCACCGGCTGGGTGAACCAGCTCAGCTCGCCGGCGGTGTAATACTTCGCGTCTTCCGCCACCAGTTTGTAATTCAGCTTGCCGGCCGGGTTGTACACCACGGTGACCGTGTGCTGGCTCTGGTAGGTCGGATCCTGATCGTTGACCGGGCCAGGGGCCGTGTCGTCGCTGAAGTCCGTCATGTTCCAGCCGATCAGCGCCAGAACGATCACCGTCAACAGGATGGTGATCCACAGTTTGGTTTTACTCATATCGACAGCCCTTTGGCGTCCTCCAGCTTATTTTGAGCCAAAAGAATGATGTCGCACAGTTCGCGTACCGCGCCGCGGCCGCCGGCAATGCGGGTGACGTAGTGGGCGCGCGGCGTCAGCAGCGGATGGGCGTCCGCCACCGCGACCGCCAGGCCGACCTGTGCCATCACCGGCCAGTCGATCAGGTCATCGCCGATATAGGCGACCTGATCCGCCGTTAACGACAGTTTATCCAACAGTTCGCGGAAGGCCAAAAGCTTATCGGACTGCCCCTGATACAGATGGGTGATGCCGAGCGTCTGCGCGCGGTCCTCCAGCAGCTTGGCGGAGCGCCCGGTGATGATCGCCACCTCGATGTCTGAGGTTTTCAAGCAGCGGATGCCGTAGCCGTCGCGCACGTTGAACGCCTTCAGTTCTTCACCGTTGTTGCCCATGAAGATCAGGCCGTCCGACAGCACGCCGTCAACGTCGCAAATCAACAGGCGGATGTTCCCGGCACGCGCCATAACCTCTTGTTCTACCGGCCCGTAGCAGGTTTCTACCATACCCATTCCGTTCTATTCCTTAATTAAACGACGCCGGCGCGCAGCATGTCATGCATATGTACCACACCCAGCAACTGGTCGCCATCGGCAACCAGCAGCGCGGTGATGTGGCGTTGTTGCATCAGGTTCAGCGCATCGACCGCCAGGAGGTTGGGGCGCACCCGCACGCCGCCCGGCGTCATGACATCGGCAATCTTCGCCTCGTGCAGGTTGATGCCCATGTCGAACACCCGGCGCAGGTCGCCATCGGTAAAGATGCCGGCGATTTTCATCAGATCGTCGCAGATCACCGTCAGGCCCAGATTTTTGCGGGTAATTTCCAGCAACGCGTCGCGCAACGAGGCGTCGGCGCTGACGTGGGGAATTTCATCGCCGCTGTGCATGATATCGCTAACCCGCAGCAGCAGTTTGCGGCCGAGTGCGCCGCCCGGATGCGACAGCGCGAAATCTTCCGGCGTGAAACCGCGCGCTTTCAGCAGCGCGACGGCCAGCGCATCGCCCATCACCAGCGTGGCGGTGGTGCTGGTGGTCGGCGCCAGCCCCAGCGGGCAGGCTTCCTGCGGCACCTTGATGCACAGGTGGATATCCGCCGCTTTACCCATCGAGCTTTCCGGATTGTTAGTCATACAGATGAGGGTGATCTGTTGGCGTTTCAACACCGGGATCAGCGCCAGGATCTCGCTGGACTCGCCGGAGTTGGAGATGGCGAGCACGATGTCCTGCGGGGTGACCATGCCCAAATCACCATGGCTGGCCTCCGCCGGATGAACGAAGAATGAGGGCGTGCCGGTGCTGGCGAAGGTCGCGGCGATCTTGCAGCCGATGTGGCCGGATTTGCCCATGCCCATCACCACCACTTTGCCGCCGCAGGCGGCGATGGTTTCGCAGGCGCGGGTGAAGTCTGCGTTGATGTAGCTGTCGAGCTGAGCCAGCCCTTCACGCTCTATCTGAAGCACTTCTTTGCCGGCCTGTTGAAAATCGAAGCCCGGTTGCAACTCAATGTTCGACATACTCATTCCCGTCGGTTTAGCCGAAAGTACTGAAAGGGTTAAAGAACAGCACCGCAAGATACGCAATAAAGCCGCATAATAACAGCGCGCCCGCCAGGTGGCCGATGCGATGTTTGCGGCCGATGCACAGCACGCTCAGCAGCACGCTGGCCGCCAGCATCACCCAGTAATCGCGCTGGAAGGCGGCGGTGTCTACGCTGCCCGGCGACAGCAAGGCGGGTACGCCCAGCACGATCACCGTGTTGAAAATATTGGAGCCGATGATATTGCCAATCGCCATATCATCCTCGCCCTTGAGCGCCCCGGCGATGGAGGTGGCCAGTTCGGGCAGGCTGGTACCGATGGCGATAATGGTCAAACCGACCACCAGTTCGCTCAGACCGAAATAGTGTGCGATCACCGTCGCGTTATCGACCACCATTCTGGAAGAGAGCGGCAGAATGATAAACGCCAGCACCAGCCACAGCACCGCCACGGTATTGCTGCTGTCCTGCGGCAGCTCGGCGATCTGCTCCATGGTCAGGCTGTCGCTGCCCTCGCGCTGCGCCAGCCGGGCGATTTTCAGCATCAGCAGGATGAAGCCGGCGGCGGCGGCCAGCAGCAGCACGCCGTCCAGCCTGCTCAGGGTGCCGTCCATCAACACGAAACCGCATAATACTGTGACCGCTAACATCAGCGGCAGTTCGCGCCGCAGTATCTCAGAGCGCGCGGCCAGCGGGTGAATCAGCGCCGCCACGCCCAGAATCAATAAAATGTTGGTGATGTTGGAACCTAATACGTTGCCAACGGCCATATCTATCTGCCCGTTCAGCGCGGCGGTGGTGGACACGATCAGCTCCGGCAGCGAGGTGCCGATGCCGACGATGGTCATGCCGATGATCAGCGGCGGTACGCCGAGCGAGCGGGAAATCACGGCAGCACCATAAACTAAGCGGTCTGCACCGTACACCAGTAGAAATAAACCAACGATTAATAATGCTATCGCGAGAAACATGCAGGGTCCTTTGTCGGGTATTATCCCGGTTCGTTGGTTAAAGCCGTCAATGCGGCGGTATTGCTTGCCCTCCGTTGCGCGCGTTTAAGCCGCAGCAACGGTTTTCCCCGGCTAATAGTTGAACAGTTTCGTTTTTTTCGTTATGGCGCCAATTTTGACCGGGTGGCGCGGAAAAGTAAAACCAATGGCACCATTGGTTGCGAAATGGCAGTAAGTTTTTGTAAAGATGAGACGGATTGCGTCCATTGCTTTAACATCACGGGTAGATTCAGCAAAAGATGAGTCGTAAAGGGTCCATTAACATGCTCCAAAAGGCAGATAATTTGGTCGAAGTGCGCGACATGAGCTTCTCGCGCGGCGACCGACGGATATTTGAAGACATCAACCTGACGGTGCCCCGCGGTAAGGTCACGGCGATCATGGGGCCATCAGGCATCGGCAAAACCACGCTGCTGCGCCTGATCGGCGGCCAGCTGGCGCCGGACAGCGGGGAGATTTGGTTCGACGGCGACAACATTCCCGCGTTGTCCCGCCGTCAGTTATACGACGCGCGCAAAAAGATGAGCATGCTGTTCCAGTCGGGCGCGCTGTTTACCGATTTGACCGTATTCGAAAACGTGGCCTACCCGCTGCGCGAGCACAGCAATCTGCCGGAGCCTTTGTTGCGCAGCACGGTGCTGATGAAGCTGGAAGCGGTGGGGCTGCGCGGCGCGGCTCAACTGATGCCCAATGAGCTTTCGGGCGGCATGGCACGCCGGGCGGCGTTGGCGCGCGCGATCGCGCTGGACCCTGAGATGATCATGTTCGACGAACCCTTCGTTGGCCAGGATCCGATCACCATGGGGGTGCTGGTCAAGCTGATCGACGAGCTGAACCATGCGCTGGGCATTACCTGCATCGTGGTGTCGCACGACGTGCCGGAGGTGCTGAGCATCGCCGACTACGCCTACATCGTGGCCGACAACCGGGTGATCGCCGAAGGCACCACACAGCAATTGCAGAACAATCCTGATGCGCGCGTGCGCCAGTTCCTGGATGGTATAGCGGATGGGCCGGTGCCGTTCCGCTATCCGGCCGGGGATTATCAGACCGAACTGCTAGGCTTAGGGAGTAAATAAGCTCATGTTATTAAGAGCGTTAGCGTCGTTGGGGCGCAGTGGCATCAACACCAGCGCCAGCTTCGGCCGCGCCGGGTTGATGCTGTTCAACGCGTTGATTGGCCGGCCGGAACCCGGCAAGCAGTGGCCGCTGTTGTTGAAACAGCTCTACAGCGTCGGCGTGCAGTCGCTGCTGATCATCATGGTCTCCGGGCTGTTTATCGGCATGGTGCTGGGCCTGCAGGGCTATATCGTGCTCACCACCTACAGCGCCGAGGCCAGCCTTGGCATGATGGTGGCGCTGTCGCTGCTGCGCGAGCTGGGGCCGGTGGTCACGGCGCTGCTGTTTGCCGGCCGCGCCGGTTCCGCACTCACGGCGGAAATCGGCCTGATGAAGGCGACGGAGCAGATCTCCAGCCTGGAAATGATGGCGGTTGATCCGCTGCGGCGCATCGTGGCGCCGCGCTTCTGGGCCGGGCTTATCAGCATGCCGCTGCTGACCATCATCTTCGTGGCGATCGGCATTTGGGGCGGTTCGGTGGTCGGCGTGGACTGGAAGGGCATCGACAGCGGCTTCTTCTGGTCGGCGATGCAGGGCGCCGTGGAGTGGAAAAAAGATCTGCTCAACTGCCTGATCAAAAGCGTGGTATTCGCCATTACCGTAACCTGGATTGCCATTTTCAATGGGTACGACGCCGTGCCTACCTCTGAAGGGATTAGCCGGGCGACGACGCGTACCGTGGTGCATTCGTCACTGGCGGTGTTGGGATTGGATTTCGTGCTGACCGCACTGATGTTTGGGAATTGATTCGATGCAAACGAAGAAGAGTGAGATCTGGGTTGGGGCATTTATGCTGATCGCGCTGTGCGCCATCGTGTTTATCTGCCTGCAGGTGGCGAACCTTAAATCGATCGGCAGCGAGCCGACCTACCGCATTTACGCGACGTTCGACAACATCGGCGGCCTGAAACCGCGTTCGCCGGTGAAAATTGGCGGCGTGGTGATCGGCCGCGTGGCGGACATCGAACTCGATTCGAAAACCTACACGCCGCGCGTAGCGCTGGATATCCAGAAAAAGTACGACCAAATCCCGGATACCAGCTCGCTGGCGATCCGCACCTCCGGCCTGCTGGGCGAGCAATATCTGGCGCTTAACGTGGGCTTTGAAGATCCTGATATGGGCACCACCATCCTGAAAGATGGCGGCACCATTCAGGACACCAAATCAGCCATGGTTCTGGAAGACCTGATCGGCCAGTTCCTGTATAAAAGCGGCGGTCAGGACAGCGCCAAATCGGGAGACGCGGCCGCTGAGCCGGCTGCCGGCGCCGCACCGCAACCCGCTGTTCCAAATCATTAAGAGAGGATACCTGCATGTTTAAACGTTTACTGATGGTGGCTCTGCTGGTGGTTGCACCGCTGGCGAGCGCAGCCGACCAAACCAATCCCTACAGCATGATGCAAGAAGCGGCGCAGAAGACTTTCAGCCGTTTGAAGAACGAACAGCCGAAGATCAAGCAGGACCCGAACTACCTGCGAGCCATCGTGCATCAGGAACTGATGCCGTTCGTGCAGGTGAAATACGCCGGCGCGCTGGTGCTGGGGCGTTACTACAAAGAGGCAACGCCTGCGCAGCGCGAAGCTTACTTCACCGCCTTCCAGGCTTACCTGGAGCAGGCTTACGGCCAGGCGCTGGCGATGTATCACGGCCAGACTTACCAGATCGCGCCTGAACAGCCGCTGGGCAATGCCGACATCGTGGCTATTCGCGTCACCATCATCGACAACGGCGGCCGCCCGCCGGTGCGTCTGGATTTCCAATGGCGCAAGAACAGCAAAACCGGCTACTGGCAGGCGTATGACATGATCGCCGAAGGCGTCAGCATGATCACCACCAAGCAAAATGAGTGGGCGTCTACGCTGCGTACTCAGGGCATCGACGGCCTGACCAAGCAGTTGCAGGCCGCCGCCGCGCAGCCTATCACGCTGGACAAGAAAAACTGATGTCGGCAGCGCTCAGCTTCGAATCAGAGCGGCAGACGCTGATCCTGCGCGGTGAACTGGACCGGGAAACGCTGCAGCCGCTGTGGCGGCAGCGCGCCGCGCTGATGGCGGATAAAACCGCGATCGACGTGGCGCAACTGCAGCGCGTGGACTCCGCCGGGCTGGCGCTGTTGCTGCATCTGCAGGAAGAGCAGCGCCAACGCGGCGTAGCGCTGAAAATTTTCGGCGCTACCGAGCGCCTGAAAACGCTGATCGCGCTCTATAACCTGCAGGCGATAATGCCTGTCGATACCGCCGGTTAGCGGCGTTTTAGGCCGCTCTTGCGTGGTAAAACGATACAAAGCCCCTGTTATGCAGGGGCTTTTTCTTTAGTTTAAGAAAACATCGTATTCCACTAAGATACTAGGCTGTTTATGATCCTTTAGCGGCAGAACTGGATACTATGGAAACCAACGAGATTAAAGACGTGCTGATGCAGGCATTGGCACTGGATGAAGTACATGTGACGGGCGACGGTAGCCATTTTCAGGCGATCGTGGTCGGTGAACTGTTCGCCGGCATGAGCCGCGTCAAAAAACAGCAGACGGTTTACGCGCCGCTGATGGAATACATTGCGGACAACCGCATTCATGCCTTGTCTATTAAGGCGTACACCCCTGAAGAGTGGCAGCGAGACCGCAAACTCAACGGATTTTAAGGCTGTTTGCCCTGCCGGGCGGGCAGCTTCAGATTAGATAACAGAGAGTAGTCAGATGGATAAATTTCGTGTGCAGGGTCGGACCCGCCTGAGCGGTGAAGTGTCTATTTCCGGGGCCAAAAACGCCGCCCTGCCGATCCTGTTCGCCGCCCTGTTGGCGGAAGAGCCGGTCGAGCTGCAGAATGTCCCCAAGCTGAAGGACATCGACACCACCATTAAACTACTCAACCAGTTGGGTACCAAGATTGAGCGCAACGGTTCGGTCTTCGTGGACGCCAGCGGCGTGAACGAGTTTTGCGCCCCTTACGATCTGGTGAAAACCATGCGCGCTTCCATTTGGGCGCTGGGGCCGCTGGTGGCGCGTTTCGGCCGCGGTCAGGTCTCCCTGCCGGGCGGCTGCGCGATTGGCGCGCGTCCGGTCGATCTGCACATCACCGGCCTGGAGCAGTTGGGTGCCGAGATCAAGCTGGAAGAAGGCTACGTCAAGGCGTCCGTCGAGGGCCGCCTGAAGGGTGCGCACATCGTCATGGACAAGGTGAGCGTGGGCGCGACCGTGACCATCATGAGCGCCGCGACCCTGGCGACCGGCACCACCGTTATCGAAAACGCCGCGCGTGAGCCGGAAATTGTCGATACCGCCAACTTCCTCAACACGCTGGGCGCGAAGATCAGCGGCGCCGGCAGCGACAAGATCACTATCGAGGGCGTCGAGCGTCTGGGCGGCGGCGTGTATCGCGTGCTGCCAGACCGCATCGAGACCGGCACCTTCCTGATCGCCGCCGCGGTTTCCGGCGGCAAAGTGATGTGCCGCAACACCCGTCCGGACACGCTGGATGCGGTGCTGGCCAAGCTGCGCGAAGCCGGTGCCGATATCGAAGTGGGCGAAGACTGGATCAGCCTGGACATGCACGGCAAGCGCCCGAAAGCGGTCACCGTACGCACCGCGCCGCACCCGGGCTTCCCGACCGACATGCAGGCCCAGTTCAGCCTGCTGAACCTGGTGGCGGAAGGCACCGGCGTTATCACCGAAACCATCTTCGAAAACCGCTTCATGCACGTGCCGGAACTGATCCGCATGGGCGCACACGCGGAGATCGAGAGCAACACCGTGATCTGCCATGGCGTTGAACAGCTGTCCGGCGCCCAGGTGATGGCGACCGATCTGCGCGCTTCCGCCAGCCTGGTGATCGCCGGCTGCATCGCCGACGGCGTGACCGTTGTCGATCGCATCTACCACATCGATCGCGGCTATGAGCGTATTGAAGACAAGCTGCGCGCGCTGGGTGCGAACATCGAGCGCGTGAAAGGCGAGTAAGTCATTAGCGCCGGCGCGGCTGCGTCGGCAGGATGAATAGCAAAGGGCCGGCTATCAATGCCGGCCCTTTTTTAATTGCTGTCTTCCGGGAATTCACCCACCGTCATTTTCAACGTAATGCGTTTGCCGTCGCGCAGCACGATAACCGGTATCTCGGTGCCCGGCCTGATCTCCGCCACCTGGTCCATGGTTTCCAGCACGGATACCGCCGGTTTGTTATCCACGTTGATGATGATGTCGTTGATCTGGAAACCGGCGCTGCTCGCCGGGCCGTTCGGCGTAATTTCGGTCACGATGATGCCCTGCAGGCGATCGATGCCGGAATTGGAGGGGCGCAGCGGAATGATCTCCTTGCCCTGAATGCCGAAATAGCCGCGGATAACGCGGCCGTCGCGGATCAGCTTGTCCATGATCTTGGTAGCCAGTTCGATCGGGATCGCAAAGCCCAGTCCTTCCGGCGTTTCGCCGTCGGTGATTTTGTCATAGGTCAGGGTGTTGATACCGATCAGCTCACCCAGCGAGTTGACCAGCGCGCCGCCGGAGTTGCCGCGGTTGATTGAGGCGTCGGTCTGCAGAAACGTCTGCCGGCCGGTGGTGCTCATACTGATGCGCCCGGTAGCGCTGAGGATGCCCTGAGTCACGGTTTGCCCCAGGTTATAGGGGTTGCCGATCGCCAGCACCACGTCGCCGACGTGGGCAACGCGATTTTTATTGGTCGGGATCACCGGCAGGTTGCCGGGATCGATCTTCAGCACCGCCAGGTCGGTCAGGCCGTCGGAGCCGACCAGCAGCGCTTCATAGCGGCGGCCATCCTGCAACACCACGGTGATCTGCTGAGCGTCTTTGATCACGTGGCGGTTGGTGATGATATAGCCGCGTTCGTTCATGATCACGCCGGAACCGAGCGACAGCACGTTGGCGGCGCCGTTCAGGTTACGGTTGTAGATGTTCACCACGGCAGGGGCGGCGCGGCGCACCGCCTTGTTGTAGCTCACCGGCGTTTCGTCGCTGGTATTCTCGGTTTTCTCTGCAAACAGGCCGTTGGAGGAGCGCAGCATGGGCAGGGCGGCCAATAGCAGGCCGGCAACGATGAGACCGATAACGACAGAACGCAAGAGCTTAGCAAACATGGAGTTTTCGTGGTGTGGTGAACGATGTTCGGAGGATAGCATGAGTTAACCGGGCGCAGTATGTCACCGAGCCCGGTTTTTGCACAAATTAACGCAGCAGCAGATAAATGGTTTCGTTACCGCGCACGATATTGAGCGCCATCACCGGTGGCTTGGCTTCCAGCACCTTGCGCAGCGCGGTGATACTGTCCACGCGTTGGCGGTTGACGCCGATGATCACGTCGCCTTTTTGCAGGCCGATTTGCGCCGCCGTCGAGCCTTTATCCACGTTCTCCACTTTCACGCCCTTGTCGCCGCTCGGCAGCGCGCCGTTGCTGAGGGATACCCCCTGCAGCGCCGGCGACAGCGTTTCGGCGTTGGTCGAGGCGCTCTCGCTGTTGTCCAGCGTGACCGAGACTTCCTGCGGTTTACCGTCGCGCAGCAGGCCTACCTTGAGCGTTTTGCCCGGTGCGGTGGTGCCGACCTTGGCGCGCAGTTCGGCAAAGCTGTTCACCGGTTTGCCGTCGACGGAAACCAGAATATCCCCGGCTTTGATGCCGGCCTTGGCGGCGGCGGATTTCGGCAACACTTCGCTGACGAAGGCGCCGCGCTGCGCGTCGGTGTTGAAGGCTTTGGCCATGTCCGGGGTCATTTCACTGCCCTTGATGCCAAGCAGGCCGCGTTTCACTTCGCCGAATTCGATCAGCTGCTGGCTCAGGTTCTGCGCCATATTGCTCGGAATGGCGAAGCCGATGCCGACGTTGCCGCCGCTCGGCGCCAGAATGGCGGTATTGATGCCGATCAGTTCGCCGTTCAGGTTAACCAGCGCGCCCCCGGAGTTGCCGCGGTTGATGGAGGCGTCGGTCTGAATGAAGTTTTCCAGCCCTTCCAGATTCAGGCCGGTGCGGCCCAGCGCTGAGATGATGCCGGAGGTGGCGGTTTGGCCCAGGCCGAACGGGTTGCCGACCGCCACGGCGAAGTCGCCGACGCGCAGCTGGTCGGAATCGGCCATCTTGATGGCGGTCAGGTTTTTGGTATCGCTGAGCTGCAGCAGGGCGATGTCGGACTGTTCATCGCGCCCGACCAGCTTGGCGTCCAGCTCGCGACCGTCGTTCAACTGCACGCGGATTTTATCGGCGTTGTTGATGACGTGGTTGTTGGTCAGCACGTAGCCCTTGGCGGCGTCGATGATCACGCCGGAACCCAGCCCTTCAAACGGGCGGGAGCTCTGCTGTTGGCCGGGGAAGTTGGGGCCGAAGAAGCGTCTGAACTCTTCCGGCAACTGTTGACGCTGCACCTGGGTGCCGGCGACATGCACGCTCACGACGGCGGGCAAGACTTTTTCCAGCATCGGCGCCAGGCTCGGCAGCGGCTGCCCCTGCACGGCGACGGGCAGGGCCGCGTTGGCCGCCGGTGCGGCGCTGAGCGCCAGACCGAGGCTCATTGCCAATGCACTAAGAATTAACGACTTTTTCTTCATTGATGATAACTCTCTCAATACCTGCCGATGAAAATTTGATGATAAGGCAATCGCCTTGTCATAGTGAAGGGTAAGACCGTGAATTTGCGTGCAAAGTTCAGTAAAGGTAATGCGAAGGAAGGTCAATATGGCACAAACGGGATTAAACCCGCGGGAGGCCCCGCGGGCGAAGAAGGAATATCAGTCGCGGCGTGCGCTTTGACCGCGCAGCAGGCCGGAGGCCCCTTCCGAATAGTCGCGCGGCATTTCCACCGGCGCCTGATCGTTGTCCGCTTCCGCTTCGGTCAGGCGATAGCGGAACGGGTTCTCCTGCATCGGCAGATCCGGCAGCAGGTTGTTGGAGCTTTTCGCCATGTGCTGATACAGCTGGCGATAATCGCGCGCCATGTTATCCAGCAGCTCGGCGCTGCGGGCGAAGTGGCCGACCAGCTCCTGACGGTACTCTTCCAGCTCGGTTTTGCTCTTGTCCAGCTCATTCTGCAAGACTTGTTGTTGACGCAATTTACGGTTGCCAAAACGCATCGCCACCGCACCAATCACGATACCGACGACCAAACCAATCAGCGCATACTCCCAGGTCATGATGACTCCTATTTTGACTTCGTTGTTCCGCAGGGATTTTTCACTTAATAATATCCACTATAACCGTTAACCTTGTCCGAGTGGAATCCTGATGCGCTTCCACCTAATTTTTACAGGGTTTTCAGCGGCGCCCGCAGCGGGCATTTGTGGCGATAACGGTGCGAATCGGCATCAACTTGCCGCCAACGTTGGCTAAATAATTTCTAAGCGTTCTTAGGGAACATCGAACAGATGCAGGCACTATCACCGTTATCTCGCTACCAGCAGGCGCTGGAGGCGGGGGAATATCAGGCCGATGAGGTTCAACGCCGGGCCGTCACTCAACTGGATCGCATTTATCAGGCTCTGCGGCAAAAGCCGGCGGCGAACGCGCCTGCCGGCGGGCTGCGCGGCAAGCTCAGCCGCTTGCTGGGCAAGGGCGGCGACACGGCGCCGCAGCGCCCGGTGCAGGGGTTGTATATGTGGGGCGGCGTCGGGCGCGGCAAAACCTGGTTGATGGATATGTTCTTCCACAGTTTGCCGGGCGATCGCAAAATGCGTCTGCACTTCCACCGCTTCATGCTGCGGGTGCATGAAGAGCTGACCGAGTTGCAGGGGCGGGAAAACCCGCTGGAAATCGTCGCCGACGGCTTTAAGGCCGAGACCGACGTATTGTGCTTCGACGAATTCTTCGTCTCCGACATCACCGACGCCATGCTGCTGGCCACGCTGCTGCAGGCGTTGTTCGCGCGCGGCATCACGCTGGTGGCCACCTCGAACATCCCGCCGGACGATCTGTACCGCAACGGTCTGCAGCGGGCACGTTTCCTGCCGGCCATCGATCTGATCAACGAGTACTGCGACGTGATGAACGTCGACGCCGGCATCGACTATCGTCTGCGCACCCTGACCCAGGCGCACCTCTACCTGACACCGCTGAGCGACCAGACGCGTGAGGCGCTGGATCGGATGTTCGTCAAGCTGGCGGGCAAGGCGGGGGAGGAGGCGCCGGTGCTGCAGATCAACCATCGGCCGCTGCAGGCGATCCGTTCGGTGGACGGCGTGCTGGCGGTGGATTTCCACACGCTGTGCGAAGAGGCGCGCAGCCAGCTGGACTACATCGCGCTGTCGCGGCTGTATCACAGCGTGATCCTGTATAATGTGCAGGTGATGGGGCCGCTGAAAGAGAATACCGCGCGCCGTTTCCTGGCGCTGGTGGATGAATTTTACGAGCGTCACATCAAGCTGGTGATCGGCGCCGAAGCGTCGATGTTCGAGATCTATCAGGGGGTGCAGCTGAAATTTGAATTCCAGCGCTGCCTGTCGCGCCTGCAGGAAATGCAGAGCGAAGAGTACCTCAAGCTGCCGCATCTGCCCTGAGCCCGCCGGGCCTATCGCCGGTTGTCCGCCGCCGGCGATAAATTTATTTTCCATTCAAAAACCGTTCGATCTTTGTGAGCGACTTCTCTATAATCTTGCGACCCCACGTTACAACAAAGTTTTTTTTCCCAAAAACTTTATAGTGCCGGCAATGGCTATTCGAAGGGGTAGGTTTGCTGGACTTGTATGGTCGTGTGAGCCTCAACTGTTTTCGAGCGTTTGGGTGTTCACCAACGTGTAACTAATTATTGGGTAAGCTTTCTAATGAAAACTTTTACAGCTAAACCAGAAACCGTAAAACGCGACTGGTACGTTGTTGATGCAGATGGTAAAACTTTAGGCCGTCTCGCTACTGAACTGGCTCGTCGCCTGCGCGGCAAGCATAAAGCGGAATACACCCCGCACGTGGATACCGGTGATTACATCATCGTTCTGAACGCTGACAAAGTTGCTGTAACCGGCAACAAGCGTACAGACAAAGTGTACTACCACCACACCGGCCACATCGGTGGTATCAAGCAAGCGACCTTTGAAGAGATGATTGCCCGCCGTCCTGAGCGCGTGATTGAAATCGCGGTTAAAGGCATGCTGCCAAAGGGCCCGCTGGGTCGTGCTATGTTCCGTAAACTGAAAGTTTACGCGGGCACCGAGCACAATCACGCGGCACAGCAACCGCAAGTTCTGGACATTTAATCGGGATTAATGGCAATGGCTGAAAATCAATACTACGGCACTGGTCGCCGCAAAAGCTCCGCCGCTCGCGTCTTCATCAAGCCGGGCAACGGTAACATCGTTATCAACCAGCGCAGCCTGGAACAGTACTTCGGTCGCGAAACTGCCCGCATGGTAGTTCGTCAGCCGCTGGAACTGGTCGACATGGTTGGCAAACTGGACCTGTACATCACCGTTAAAGGTGGTGGTATCTCCGGTCAAGCTGGCGCTATCCGTCACGGTATCACCCGTGCACTGATGGAATACGATGAGACTCTGCGTTCTGAACTGCGTAAAGCTGGCTTCGTCACCCGTGACGCTCGTCAGGTTGAACGTAAGAAAGTCGGTCTGCGTAAAGCACGTCGTCGTCCGCAGTTCTCCAAGCGTTAATTTTCGCTGCTTCGGCAGTGCGATTTACGCAAAAAACCCGGTGCTTCACCGGGTTTTTTTACGCCTGAAATCCGCCGTCCCCGACTAAAATCTGTGGCATATCAGACAATTCAACATGAATTCGCCGCACCGCCCCCACAAAACAAGCAGAATCTGGTAAACTATCATCCACTTTTGCGCCTGTTCGCCGTGCAGTTGACCTCCTGGGCCGGTTTTTTATGGGCTCGGGTCGCGCTGCGTGCTGCCGGCCTGCGGCAAGATTATTCAGGATAGCAGCCTGTCAGTTGGCTATTCGCAGTATTTTCTAGATAACTTGGAGGTTTTCATGGCTGTCGCTGCCAACAAACGTTCGGTAATGACGCTGTTCTCTGGCCCGACCGACATTTTTAGCCATCAAGTACGTATCGTACTGGCGGAGAAAGGTGTCAGCGTCGAGATCGAGCAGGTCGAAATGGATAACCTGCCGCAAGATCTGATTGACCTCAACCCTTACCAGACGGTGCCTACGCTGGTCGATCGCGAACTGACCCTGTATGAATCCCGCATCATCATGGAATATCTGGATGAGCGTTTCCCGCACCCGCCGCTGATGCCGGTTTACCCGGTTGCCCGTGGTGAGAGCCGTCTGATGATGCTGCGCATCGAGAAGAACTGGTACTCGCTGATGGACAAGATCGAGAAGAGCAGCGGCCAGGAAGCGGAATCCGCCCGTCGCCAACTGCGCGAAGAGTTGCTGGCGATCGCGCCTATCTTCGGTCAGGCGCCGTATTTCATGAGCGAAGAGTTCAGCCTGGTGGATTGCTACCTGGCGCCGTTGTTGTGGCGTCTGCCGCAGCTGGGCATCGAATTGAGCGGTGCCGGTTCCAAAGAGCTGAAAGGCTACATGACCCGCGTCTTCGAACGCGACGCCTTCCTGGCTTCCCTGACCGAAGCCGAGCGTGAAATGCGCCTGCAGACCCGGGGCTAAGCGCGATGGACATGTCTCAGATGACGCCGCGTCGCCCGTATCTGCTGCGGGCGTTCTACGACTGGCTGCTGGATAACCAACTGACGCCGCACCTGGTGGTCGACGTGACTCGCCCGGACGTGCAGGTGCCGATGGAGTTCGCGCGTGACGGCCAGATCGTGCTGAATATCGCGCCGCGCGCGGTAGGCAACCTGGCGTTGGGTAACGAAGACGTGCAGTTCAACGCGCGCTTCGGCGGCGTGCCGCGTCAGGTTTCGGTGCCGATGGCCGCCGTGCTGGCGATCTATGCGCGTGAAAACGGCGCCGGCACGATGTTCGAACCGGAAGCCGCCTACGACGAGAGCGACGGCGTGTTCGAAGGTCTGGACAATGAGACGATCCCTTCGGAAACCCTGATGTCAGTGATCGACGGCGATCGCCCGGATACCGCGGAAGACAACGGCCCGGATGACGAACCGCCGCAGCCGCCGCGCGGTGGCCGCCCGGCGCTGCGCGTGGTGAAATAACCCCGTGAGAACAAACGAAAAAGCACCCCATGGGGGTGCTTTTTTTTGCCCGGCAGAAGCGGGTCAGCCTTTCAACGCGGCAATGCAGGCGTCGCGCGGCGCGCTGAGATCGCCTACGCGTACGGTAGACAGGGCGTGGGTTGCACGCTCACGGAAACTGGTGATGGCGGTATCGCCTTGCACTTCCGGCGGGGCGGTGCAAATGTCATTGAGCGGCAGATCGTTTCCTTTGTTGAGCGCCTGCAACACCGCCGCCGGATTGTAGATCAGGGCTGCGGAGAGGGCTGATTTGATGCCGGCGGTAAATCCGGCATTGCCGCCGCCGGCCAACTTGGGCGCCAGGGCAATCCAGCTGTCGTCCCCCAGCCGGATGCTGTTTTCCACGGCGCCGAACTGCCCGGCCTTGCCCAACTGCGCCACGACCGGCCGTGCGCCGCGCGCTTCGATATTGTAACCAACCTCCTGCGAATCCAGCGTCATGGCTGAAGCGCTGAAATTGACGGCCAGCAGCGCGCCGGCCAACAGGGAAATGGAGCATTTCATGTTCGCTATCCTTATCTCGGTGTCAGGCGCAGCCGCGCCCCGCAATGGTGCTAACTCAATACTATAGCGCGTTGAGGCGGTGAGGAGCGGGGAGGTTGTTACAAAGCGTGGCAGGCTAAAAACAGAGGCCCGGCAATATGCCGGGCCTCTGATGGTACGGAAGGTTTACACTTCCAGGTAGTTCATGATGCCGTCTGCCGCTTTGCGGCCTTCGGCGATCGCCGTCACTACCAGGTCAGATCCGCGCACTGCGTCACCACCGGCGAAGATTTTCGGGTTGCTGGTCTGGAACGCGTTGTCACTGCCTTCCGGCGCCAGGATGCGGCCCTGTTTATCCAGCTGCACGTCGTGCGCCGCCAGCCAGTCCATGCGGTGCGGGCGGAAGCCGAACGCCATCACCACCGCGTCCGCGTCGATCACGTGTTCGGAACCAGGCACCTGCTCCGCCGTCTGACGGCCGTTGGCATCCGGCGCGCCCAGCTGAGTGCGCACCATTTTCACTCCGGCCACGCGGCCGGCGCTGTTCAGTTCGATGCTCAGCGGCTGCAGGTTGAACTGGAAGTCCACCCCTTCTTCCCGGGCGTTCTTCACTTCGCGCTTGGAGCCCGGCATGTTGGCTTCGTCGCGGCGGTAGGCGCAGATGACCTGCGTTGCGCCCTGACGCACCGAGGTACGCACGCAGTCCATGGCGGTATCGCCGCCGCCCAGCACCACCACCCGTTTGCCTTCCATGCTGACGTAAGGCTCGTGCTGCTCGGTTTCATACCCCATCAGCTGCTTGGTGTTGGCGATCAGGAACGGCAGCGCGTCGTACACGCCCTGCGCCTCCTCATTCTCCAGGCCGCCGCGCATCGACTGATAGGTGCCGACGCCGAGGAACACCGCATCGTACTCGCTCAGCAAGGTCTCCATGCTGACGTCTTTACCCACTTCGGTGTTCAACTGGAACTCGATGCCCATCTCGCTGAAGATGCCGCGGCGTTTGACCATCACTTCCTTTTCCAGCTTGAAAGCCGGGATGCCGAAGGTCAGCAGGCCGCCGATCTCCGGATGACGATCGTATACGACCGCCTTGACGCCATTGCGGGTCAGCACGTCGGCGCAGGCCAGCCCGGCGGGGCCGGCACCGACGATCGCCACGCGTTTGCCGGTCGGCTGCACGTGCGACATGTCCGGCTTCCAGCCCATTTCGATGGCCTTATCGCTGATGTAGCGCTCGATATTGCCGATGGTGACCGCACCGAACTCGTCGTTCAGGGTGCAGGAGCCTTCGCACAGGCGATCCTGCGGGCATACGCGGCCGCACACTTCCGGCAGGCTGTTGGTCTGATGCGCCAGATCCGCCGCTTCCATGATGCGGCCTTCGTTGGCCAGTTTCAGCCAGTTCGGGATGTAGTTGTGCACCGGGCACTTCCATTCGCAGTACGGGTTGCCGCAGGACAGACAGCGGTCCGCCTGGGCCTTGGCCTGGGTTTCCGAAAACGGTTCATAGATCTCGACGAACTCGATTTTGCGGATCTTCAGCGGTTTCTTTGGCGGATCAACACGCTGCAGGTCGATAAATTGATAAACGTTCTGGCTCATTAATGACCTACCTCTTACTGCGCCTGCACCCGCAGCTCGGCTGCGGAACGGCTACGGTGACCCAACAGCGCTTTGACATCGCTGGACTTCGGTTTGACCAGGGCGAACTTCGGCGCCCACTCCGGCCAGTTGGCCAGGATCTCTTCCGCGCGGGAAGAGCCGGTCGCCTGCACGTGTTCGGTGATCAGGCCGCGCAGGTGCTCCTCATGGATCGCCAGCTGATCGACATCCAGCACTTCCACCAGCTCCGGGTTCACGCGCTTGCGGAACTCGCCGTCTTCGTCCAGCACGTAGGCGAAGCCGCCGGTCATGCCGGCGCCGAAGTTGATGCCGGTTTTACCCAGCACGCAGACGATGCCGCCGGTCATGTATTCGCAGCCGTTGTCGCCGATGCCTTCCACCACGGTGATGGCGCCGGAGTTGCGCACCGCGAAACGTTCGCCCGCGCGGCCGGCGGCGAACAGCTTGCCACCGGTGGCGCCGTACAGGCAGGTGTTGCCGACGATGCTGGCTTCATGGCTGCGGAAGGCGGAACCGATCGGCGGGCGCACCGCGATGCTGCCGCCGGCCATGCCTTTGCCGACATAGTCGTTGGCGTCGCCGGTCAGGGTCAGCTCGACGCCGCCGGCGTTCCAGACGCCGAAGCTCTGCCCGGCGGTGCCGGAGAAGTGCGCCTTGATCGGATCGCCTGCCATCCCCTGATCGCCGTGTACGTTGGCGATCGCGCCGGACAGCATGGCGCCCACGGAGCGGTCGGTGTTGCGAATGTCGAAGTAGAAGGTTTTACCTTGCTTCGCTTCGATGTACGGCTGCGCCTGCGCCAGCAACTCTTTGTTCAGCAGACCCTTGTCGAACGCCGGGTTGCTGCTTTCGGTACAGTACACCGCTTTGCCCGGATGCGGCGTGGCGGTTGTCAGCAACGGCGACAGATCCAGCTTGTTCTGCTTGGCGGAAATGCCGTCCAGCTCGGTCAGGAACTCGGTGCGGCCGATCAGATCCACCAGCTGGCTCACGCCCAGCTGGGCCATGATCTCGCGGGTCTCACGCGCGATAAACTGGAAGTAATTCGTCACGCGTTCCGGCAGGCCGTGGTAGTGATCGCGGCGCAGCTTGTCGTCCTGAGTCGCAACGCCGGTCGCGCAGTTGTTGAGGTGGCAGATGCGCAGGTATTTGCAGCCCAGCGCCACCATCGGCCCGGTGCCGAAGCCGAAGCTTTCCGCGCCCAGGATCGCCGCTTTGACGATGTCCACGCCGGTTTTCAGGCCGCCGTCCACCTGCAGGCGGATCTTGTGGCGCAGGCCGTTGGCCACCAGCGCCTGCTGGGTTTCCACCAGGCCCAGTTCCCATGGGCAGCCGGCATATTTCACCGAGGACAGCGGGCTGGCGCCGGTGCCGCCGTCGTAACCGGCGATGGTGATCAGATCGGCATAGGCTTTCGCCACGCCGGTGGCGATGGTGCCAACGCCCGGCTCGGACACCAGTTTCACCGAGATCACCGCCTTCGGGTTGACCTGCTTCAGATCGAAGATCAGCTGCGCCAGATCTTCGATCGAGTAGATGTCGTGGTGCGGCGGCGGGGAGATCAACGTCACGCCCGGCACCGAGTAACGCAGTCTGGCAATGTACGGGGTGACTTTGTCACCCGGCAGCTGGCCGCCTTCGCCCGGTTTGGCGCCTTGCGCCACCTTAATCTGGATCACGTCGGCGTTCACCAGGTAGGCCGGCGTGACGCCGAAGCGGCCGGAGGCCACCTGTTTGATGCGCGACACCTTGTTGGTGCGGTAGCGCGCCGGATCTTCGCCGCCTTCGCCGGAGTTGGAGAAGCCGCCGAGGCCGTTCATGGCGATCGCCAGCGACTCGTGCGCTTCCGGGCTCAGTGCGCCGATCGACATCGCCGCCGTGTCGAAGCGTTTGAACAGCGACTCCGCCGGTTCAACCTGATCGACCGGGATCGGTTCGCCTTTTGGCGTGATGGCCAGCAGATCGCGCAGCATGGCGACCGGCCGCTCGTTCACCAGCTTGGCGTAGGCCTGGTAGTCGCTGTACTCGCCGCTGTGCACCGCTTTTTGCAGCGAGTTCACCACGTCCGGGTTGTAAGCATGGTATTCGCCGCCGTGCACGAACTTCAGCAGGCCGCCTTGCTCCAGCGGTTTGCGTTTCAGCCAGGCGCGCTTGGAGAGGTTCTGCAGATCCTGCTGGAAGTCGCTGAAGCTGGCGCCGCCGATGCGGCTGACCACGCCCTGGAAGCACAGATCCGCCAGATCGCGGTGCAGGCCGACCGCTTCGAACAGCTTGGAACAGCGGTAAGAGGCGATGGTCGAGATGCCCATTTTGGACATGATCTTGTACAGGCCTTTGTTGATGCCGTTGCGGTAGTTCAGCATCACGTCGCGGTATTTCTTGTCGATCGCCTGGCTGTCCACCAGCTTGGCCAGGGTTTCATAGGCCAGATACGGGTAGATGGCGGTCGCGCCGAAGCCGAGCAGCACGGCGAAGTGGTGCGGATCGCGGGCGCTGGCGGTTTCAACGATCAGGTTGGCGTCGCAGCGCAGGCTTTTCTCCACCAGCCGGGTTTGCACGGCGCCAACGGCCATCGGGGCCGGTACCGGCAGGCGGCCGGGCGCGATGGCGCGGTCGGACAGCACCAACAGCACTGCGCCTTCGCGCACCTTGCGTTCCGCTTCGTCGCACAGGGCGCGAATGGTCTGCTCCAGATCCTGCTGTTGCGGGTCGAAGGTCAGATCGAGCGTCTCGGCGCGATAGTATTCGCCTTCCAGCGTGGTGAGCTGTTTGAAATCGGAGTACAGCAGGATCGGCGATTTGAAGCTCAGGCGGTGCGCCTGGCCTTCGGCTTCGCAGAACACGTTCATTTCACGGCCGATGCTGGTGGCCAGCGACATGACGTGCGCTTCGCGCAGCGGATCGATCGGCGGGTTGGTGACCTGCGCGAACTGCTGGCGGAAGTAGTCGTAAACGATGCGCGGCCGGCTTGAAAGCACGGCGAACGGGGTATCGTCGCCCATCGAGCCGGTGGCTTCCTGGCCAATTTCGCCCAGCACGCGGATCACCTGATCCAGCTCTTCACTGCTGTAGCCGAACTGTTTCTGGTAGGTTTCGAGCTGCGCGTCGTCGAGCTCGCGGCTGCCGACCTGATCGTCCGGCAGATCTTCGAACGGCACCAGGCGTTTGACGTTTTTCTCCATCCACTCTTTATACGGATGGCGGCTTTTCAGATCGTTGTCGGTTTCCGCCGAGTGCAGGATGCGGCCGCTGCGGGTGTCGATCACCATCAGCTCGCCGGGGCCGACGCGGCCTTTTTCCACCACTTCATCCGGCTGGTAATCCCAGATGCCGACTTCGGAGGCGCAGGTGATCAGCTTGTCTTTGGTGATCACATAGCGCGCCGGGCGCAGGCCGTTGCGATCGAGGTTACAGGCGGCGTAGCGGCCGTCGGACATCACGATGCCGGCCGGGCCGTCCCACGGCTCCATGTGCATCGAGTTGAAGTCGAAGAAGGCGCGCAGATCGCCGTCCATGTCCGGGTTGTTCTGCCAGGCCGGCGGCACCAGCAAGCGCATGGCGCGGATGAGATCCATCCCGCCCGCCAGCAGCAGCTCCAGCATGTTGTCCAGCGAGCTGGAGTCGGAGCCGGTTTCGTTGACGAACGGCGCGGCGGCCTGCAGATCCGGGATCAGCGGCGTTTGGAATTTATAGGTACGGGCGCGCGCCCACTGGCGGTTGCCGGTGATGGTGTTGATTTCACCGTTGTGCGCCAGGTAGCGGAACGGCTGAGCCAGCGGCCAGCGCGGCACGGTGTTGGTGGAAAAGCGCTGGTGGAACAGGCAAATGGCCGATTCCAGGCGCAGGTCCGCCAGATCGAGATAGAAGCGCGGCAGATCCGCAGGCATGCACAGGCCTTTATAGATCGTCACCAGGTTGGAGAAGCTGCAGACGTAGAAACTGTCATCCTGCACCCGTTTCTCGATGCGGCGGCGCGCCACGAACAGGCGGCGTTCCATATCGCGCGGGCGCCAGCCGGCCGGGGCGTTAACGAAGATTTGCTCGATGCGCGGCAGGGAGGAGAGGGCGATTTCACCCAGCACGTCCGGGTTGGTCGGCACTTCGCGCCAGCCGACGATCGACAGCGTTTCGTTTTGCAGCTCTTCTTCCACGATGCGGCGGCTGAGGCGCGCTTCCTCTTCATTCTGGCTGAGGAACATCATGCCGACGGCGTAGTTTTTGGCCAAACGCCAGCCGCGCTCTTCCGCCACCATGCGGAAGAAGCGATCGGGTTTTTGCAGCAACAGGCCGCAGCCGTCGCCGGTCTTGCCGTCGGCGAGGATCGCGCCGCGGTGCTGCATGCGGGCCAGCGCGTGAATGGCGGTGCGCACCACCTTGTGGCTAGGTTCGCCTTCTATGTGGGCGATCAGGCCGAAACCACAGTTGTCCCTCTCTTGGGATTTATCGTACAACATATCGTGAACCTCCCCAGGCTCTGCGTGACTCTCACAACCTACTGCGAGGGGGCTTCCCAATTTCAGGCAGAAGTCCAATCAGCAAGTTAACCCCGCCAATCTGCTTTTCCGCCCTCCATCAATGGCCTCTCGTGACGGTCTCACAAGTGGTATAGGACTTGTTTTAAGAGGGAGTCTTCAATTACTGCATAAATATGACGAGACGTTTGCCCGTCCAGAAAGCTTCCAGCGGACTTCCAACTTAGCGAGAAAGAATTCGCAGGTCAAATGTGGGCTTAAGATAGATTCTTATCGAATTGATGATGTTTATTTATTTGAAAAATAATTGTTTTAACGCATTTTTGCACTATCATGGGGCAACGCCGATCCACTCAGAAGTGTGAGCTGTCTCACTATAGTGCAACCCCTTAATCTCTGCACCATGCTAGTGCGAGGGGTAATGCCAGAGTTTTATTCTATAAGATATTGCTTTTCTGATGTTTATGACTATTTTTCACCGTGTTGTCATATTGCCGTTAACGGTTGCGTGACGATTAGAATAATTCATCAGAATTATAGTGAATTGATTTGCATTTATGATGAATAGTTATGCCTGGTGGCGCCTTGCGGGGAAAGCGTTGATCTCTGTCATCGCGGGAAAAACCGTTTCTTATTAGCATCGCGGCTTTGAACACAGAGAACCACCAAGATTATGCAGTTGCCGCAATTAGTCAATATGTTTGGCGCGGATCTCCAGCGCCGCTATGGCGAAAAGATCCATAAACTCACGCTGCACGGCGGATTCGGCTGCCCTAACCGCGACGGCACGTTGGGGCGCGGCGGCTGTACGTTCTGCAACGTCGCCTCGTTCGCCGATGAGGCGATGCAGCGGCAGAGCATCGCCGAACAGCTGGCGCAGCAGGCCGCGCGGGTCGATCGGGCGCGGCGCTATCTGGCCTATTTCCAGGCCTATACCAGCACCTATGCGGAGGTTGAACGGCTGGAGGCGATGTATCGGCAGGCGTTGGCGCAGAGCGCCATGGTCGGCCTGTGCGTCGGTACCCGGCCGGACTGCGTGCCGGCCGCCGCGCTGGATCTGCTGACGGGATACCGCGAGCAAGGCTATGAGGTGTGGCTGGAGCTGGGGCTGCAGACGGCGCACGATAAAACACTGAAGCGCATCAACCGCGGCCATGATTTTCGCTGTTATCAGCAGACTGCGCGGCTGGCCCGGCAGCGCGGGCTGAAGGTGTGCTGCCATCTGATCGTCGGGCTGCCGGGAGAAACCCAGCGCGATCATCTGCTCACGCTGCAGCAGGTGACGGAGACCGGCGTCGACGGTATCAAGCTGCACCCGCTGCACGTCGTCACCGGCAGCACCCTGGCGCGGGCGTGGCAGGCCGGGCGGTTGCCCGAACTGGCGCTGGAGGATTACGCCGCCAGCGCCGGGGAGATGATCCGCCATACGCCGGGGGACGTGGTGTACCACCGCCTTTCCGCCAGCGCCCGCCGGCCGACGCTGCTGGCGCCGCTGTGGTGCGAAAACCGCTGGAGCGGCATGCAGGCGGTCGGCGCTTATCTGCAACGGCACGGCGGGCAGGGCAGCGCGCTGGATGAAAAGTGGCGCTACCGCCCTGGCATGGCGCTCTGAAGTGCAATCTTTGCCACACTTCGGCGTTTGCCGCCTTATCTCACCGCTGTTTTACGGTATGATTCAAAAGATTGTGTCTGATGGGAGCCGCTATGAAGCAAATCCGGGTGTTGGCCCAGTACTACGTTGATTTAATGGTGAAACTGGGGTTGGTGCGCTTCTCGCTGCTGCTGGCCTCGGCGCTGGTGGTGCTGGCGATGGTGGTGCAGATGGCGGTGACCATGCTGCTGCGCGGCGAAGTGGAAAGCATCGACGTGGTGCGTTCGATCTTCTTCGGCCTGTTGATCACCCCGTGGGCGGTCTATTTTCTCTCGGTGGTGGTGGAACAGTTGGAAGAGTCGCGCCAACGGCTGGCGCGGCTGGTGGACAAGCTGGAAGAGATGCGCCACCGCGATCTGGAGCTCAATCAGCAGCTCAAAGACAATATCAGCCAGCTGAATCAGGAGATCGCCGACCGTATCAAGGCGGAAGAAGAGCGCCTGCAGGTGATGGAAAAGCTGACGGAAGAGATGGAACAGCGCGAGCAGGCGCAGATTGAGCTGGGCCAGCAATCGGCGCTGTTGCGTTCCTTCCTCGATGCCTCGCCGGATCTGGTCTACTACCGCAACGAAGACAAAGAGTTTTCCGGCTGCAACCGCGCGATGGAGCTGCTGACCGGCAAGAGCGAGAAGCAATTGATCGGCCTGACGCCGTTCGACGTCTACGGCCAGGAGATCGCTGAAAAGGTTATTGAGACCGACGAGAAAGTGTTCCGCCACAACGTTTCGCTGACCTACGAACAGTGGCTGGTGTATCCCGACGGCCGCAAGGCCTGTTTCGAGCTGCGCAAGGTGCCGTTTTACGACCGGGTGGGCAAACGCCACGGGCTGATGGGCTTCGGCCGCGATATTACCGAGCGTAAGCGCTACCAGGACGCGCTGGAGAACGCCAGCAGGGAGAAGACTACCTTTATCTCCACCATTAGCCACGAGCTGCGTACGCCGCTTAACGGCATCGTCGGCCTGAGCCGCATTCTGCTCGATACCGAGCTGAACGACGAGCAGCTGAAATACCTGAAGACCATCCACGTCAGCGCCATCACCCTCGGCAATATCTTCAACGACATTATCGAAATGGACAAGCTCGAGCGGCGCAAGGTGCAGCTCGACAACCAGCCGGTGGACTTCACCGGTTTCCTGGCGGATTTGGAGAACCTCTCGGGCCTGCTGGCGCAGCCGAAAGGGCTGCAGTTCGTCATGGAGCCGCAGACGCCGCTGCCGCAGCAGATCCTGACCGACGGCACTCGCCTGCGGCAGATCCTGTGGAATCTGATCGGCAACGCGGTGAAATTTACCCAGCAGGGGCAAATTGTGGTGCGCGTACGGCGCGAGGCGCAGGAGAAGCTGGTGTTCGAAGTGGAAGATTCGGGCATGGGCATCCCGCAGGACGAGCAGGACAAAATCTTCGCCATGTATTACCAGGTGAAAGATCAGCGCGGCGGCCGCCCGGCCACCGGCACCGGCATCGGGCTGGCGGTCTCCAAGCGGCTGGCGCAGAGCATGGGCGGCGACATCACCGTGCGCAGCGAACAAGGGCACGGTTCTTGCTTTACCTTAACCATCAAGGCGCCGGCGGTGCAGGAAGCCGTCAGCGCGGCGCCGGAGGAAGAGGCGCTGCCGTTGCCGGCGCTGCACATCCTGCTGGTGGAGGATATCGAACTGAACGTGATCGTGGCGCGCTCGGTGCTGGAGAAGCTGGGCAACAGCGTCGACGTGGCGATGAACGGCCACGACGCGCTGGCGATGTTCGATCCGGACGAGTTCGATCTGGTGCTGCTGGACATCCAACTGCCGGATATGACCGGGCTGGACATCGCCCGGGCGCTGCGCGAGCGCTATGCCGGGCAGGCGCTGCCGCCGCTGGTGGCCCTGACCGCCAACGTGCTGAAAGACAAAAAAGAGTATCTCGAGGCGGGCATGGACGATGTGCTGAGCAAGCCGCTGTCGGTGCCGGCGCTGACCAAGGTCATCAAACACTATTGGGATCATCAACCTTCTCACACTTCAAAGAAAACGGAGCACAAGGCGATGCAGATTAATGAGTCGTTACTCGATACCGCGATGCTGGAACAGTACATGGATCTGGTTGGCCCGCAGCTGATCCACCAAAGTCTGGAGATGTTCGAACAGATGATGCCGGGCTATCTGGCGGTGCTGGACTCCAACATGACGGCGCGCGATCAGAAAGGCATCACTGAGGAAGGGCATAAGATCAAGGGCGCCGCCGGTTCGGTCGGTCTGCGCCATCTGCAGCAGCTGGCGCAGCAGATTCAAACGCCGACGCTGCCGGCCTGGTGGGATAACGTGCAGGATTGGGTGGATGAGCTGAAACAAGAGTGGCGCAACGACGTGCAGGTACTGCGGGCTTGGGTTGAGAACGCTGAAAAAAAACTGACCCCGACCTAAGCCGGGGTGCGCGAATATTGCGCCAACACCAGGGAAATTGTGAACCTGCGTATTGGTTTCAGTGTTCTGGTCGAGCAGGTTGTTGCGAATTCCTAAACATCATACAGCCAACAACATAGCAAATGTAAGCGCTCTTGTTAGAAGATTCATTAAAATGTGTGATGTAGATTAGTGTTTGTCAACTCCGAGCACGAACCAGTTGACAGCAGCGACAGGAGTAAGAGTGATGAAAAAGGTGGGTGTAGTCCTCAGCGGCAGCGGCGTTTATGACGGTACGGAGATCCATGAAGCGGTGCTGACGCTGCTGGCGTTGGATCGTGCCGGTGCCCAGGCGGTGTGCTTTGCGCCTGATAAACCACAACGCCATGTTATTAATCACTTATCTGGTGAGGAGATGGCGGAGTTGCGCAATGTTCTGATTGAATCGGCGCGCATTGCCCGCGGTGCGGTGCAGCCGCTGGCGCTGGCGGAGGCCGCGCAGCTGGATGCGCTGATCGTGCCCGGCGGCTTTGGCGCCGCCAAGAACCTCAGCAATTTCGCCGAAGCCGGCGCGGAATGTTGGGTCGATGAAGATTTGGCGCGCCTGACGCGCGAGATGCATAAGGCCAACAAACCAATTGGCCTGATGTGCATCGCGCCGGCGCTGTTGCCGAAACTGCTGGATCAACAAGCGCGGCTGACCATTGGCAACGATCCGGATCTGGGGGAAGTGATTGACGCCATGGGCGGCGAACCGGTGATTTGCCCGGTGGACGACATCGTGGTGGACAGCGAACATAAGATCGTGACCACGCCGGCCTATATGCTGGCGCCGTCTATCGCGCAGGCGGCCCTGGGCATCGATAAGCTGGTGGCGCGGGTGCTGGAACTGGCTGAATGAGAAAATCGCTCGTCGGATGGCGGCGGCTGCGCCCGTGGTATTGGCTGAAGCGCGGCGTCATCGCGATTATCGGCCTGTGGGTGTTGGGCATTGTGCTCTTCGCCTTCCTGCCGGTACCGTTTTCCGCCGTGATGGTGGAACGGCAGGTCAGCGCCTGGCTGAGCGGCGACTTCGGCTATGTCGCCCATTCGGACTGGGTGTCGATGGACGACATCTCGCCGCAAATGGCGCTGGCGGTGATGGCGGCGGAAGATCAGAAGTTTCCAGACCATTGGGGCTTCGACGTGGCGGCCATTGAAAAGGCGCTCAGCCACAATGAGAAGCGCCCGACGCGCATCCGTGGCGCGTCCACGCTGTCGCAGCAAACCGCCAAGAACCTGTTTTTGTGGGATGGCCGCAGCTGGCTGCGCAAAGGATTGGAGGCCGGGCTGACGTCCGGCATCGAATTGGTGTGGACCAAGCGGCGCATTCTGACGGTGTACCTGAACATCGTCGAGTTCGGCGATGGGGTGTTCGGCGTGGAAGAGGCTTCACAGCGCTTTTTCCATAAGCCGGCCAAGCGCCTGAGCGCGGCCGAAGCGGCGCTGCTGGCGGCGGTATTGCCGAATCCGCATCGCTTCAGGGCCGATGCGCCGTCCGGCTATGTGGTGCAGCGTCAACAGTGGATCATGCGGCAGATGCGGCAACTGGGCGGGGAAGCGTTTTTACGCGAGAACAAGCTGGATTAAACGGGCGGGAACGGCACGGTGCCGCTCCCGCCAGGCGGATTATTTTACGTAGGTAAAGGCGGTAGTGACGTGCTTCACGCCGCTGACCTGGCTGGCGATCTGCGCCGCCGACTGCCCTTCCTGCTGCGTGACCAGGCCCAGCAAGAACACTTCGCCGTTTTCGGTGGTGACCTTCACGTTGGACGATTTCACCGTATCGCTGGTGAGCAGCTGCGAACGCACCTTGGTGGTGATCCAGGTGTCGGAGGATGCGGTGCTCAGGCTGACCGGCGTGCCCTGACGGATTTCGTTATACACTTCGGTCGTGCCTTCCACGCCCATGGCGATCTGCTTGGCGCGCGCGGTGAGATCGGCGTTAGGCGACTGGCCGGTCAACAGCACCTTGCCCTGATAGGCGGTGGCGACCACCCGGGCATCTTTCTTCAACTGCTGGTCTTTGCTCAGGGCGCTTTCGACTCTGGCTTCCAGCGTGCCGTCATCCACCTGGGTCCCTACGCTGCGCGGATCGGTGGCGGTTTTGGTGGCGACGGCCGCACTGCCGACGACGACGCCGGCGATACAGCCTTGCAACAGCAGGGCGCTGGACAGCACTGCAAATGTGGCTTTTAGCTTCATCTCAGTTCCTTAATCGTCCTGGTGGGGGAATAACGTATTGTCTATCAGGTCGCACAGGCAGTTTACGGTCAGCATATGCATTTCCTGAATGCGCGAGCTGCGGTGCGACGGGATGCGGATTTCGACATCCTGCTGGCCGAGCAGCCCGGCCAGCTCGCCGCCGTCGTAGCCGGTAAGTGCGACGATGGTCATATCGCGCGTCACGGCCGCCTCGACCGCTTTCACAATATCACGGCTATTGCCGCGGGTGGAAATCGCCAGCAGCACGTCGCCGGTGTGCCCGAGCGCACGCACCTGCTTGGCGTACACTTCGTCGTGCAGCCGATCGTTGCTGATTGCCGTCAGCACCACGTTGTCGGCGTTGAGAGCGATGGCCGGCAGGCTGGGGCGCTCGGTTTCAAAACGGTTGATCATGCTGGCGGCGAAGTGCTGCGCGTTGGCGGCCGAGGTGCCGTTGCCGCAGCACAGGATTTTGTTGCCGTTGAGTAAGGATTGAACCAGCGTCATCGCAGCGCGGGAAATGGCGTCCGGCAGTGCTTCCGCCGCCGCGATCTGGGTTTGGATGCTTTCGGTGAAACAGACTTTAATTCTATCCAGCACGTTGTATTAATCCACTAAGTCAAAGGGCCGGTCTGCGCCGCAAAACCCCGATTAATCCGCATTGAAGGCGTTGGGTATCCATTCTAACTGGCTACCGGTAATGGCCAAAACATCAAAACGGCAAGATGATGTGTCAAAACTGGCTCCGCGCCCTGCCAGCCAGACGGCGGCGGCGTGCAGCAACCGCTGTTGTTTGCGAAAGGTGACGCTGGCGGCCGCGCCGCCGAAGGCGTCGTTGCGGCGGTAGCGCACTTCGACGAACACCCAGGTGGTGCCGTCGCGCATGATGAGGTCGAGCTCACCGCCGCGCACCGCGACATTGGCGGCGCAGAAGGTGAGCCCGGCGTGTTCCAGGTGACGGCGGGCCAGTAATTCATAGCCCGCCCCTGAGGCGCGTGGGTTCAAGAGACTGGAACGACCGTACCCTGACGGTATTGCAGCCAAGGCAGCTTACGGTTGATCACGCAGTTTGGCGACGCGCTCAGCGTACCGGTGGTGCCGGAAACCTGGAAGCCCGGCAGCTGGCGCATTTCAGCAAAGTGGTTGGCCAATGTCCAGGCATCCATCCCCATCGCATACAGGCGCACCAGCGAGTAGTCGTTGCGGAAACGCGCGCTGGCCTGCTGCAGCAGCTGAGGGTTTGAGCCGGCCAGCAGCGGAATATCGCTGAACTGCAGGCCTTCCATTTCCAGACGGAAGTCCGGGCCGGCGCCGGCCTGGTAGCTGCGCGAGCTGGCGTACATCGCCGGCTTGCCGCGCGAGCTGGTGGCCATGTCGATCATCGGTTTGATCAGCGTCAGCTGAGACTGCGTGGCGACGATGTACACCGCGTCGACGCTGCCGCCGGTGGCGGCGGGCACGTCGCTCGGCGGCGCAGGAATGGTCAGCCCGGCGATGGTGACGCTCTGCGGCGCCGGGGCGCTCGACATCGGCGTACCGGTCATGCGGATGCCGCCGCTGTTCACCATCTGGCGCAGCTCGCCGGCGGAGCCGATGTCCTGGCGCAGCACGGTTTGCCCGCCTTGCTTCTGCCATTCCTGGTTAAAGGCCCTGGCGACGCGATCGCCGAAGGCGCCGCGCGGCACCAGCAGCAGCGGTTGACGCTTCTGCTGTTCCCAGATGTGGCGGGCGGCGTCGCGGGCTTCATCTTCCGGCGACAGGGCGAAGTAACAGATGTTCAGGTTGTCCTTCGGCGTTTCCGGCTGGTTAAGCGCCAGCACGTTCAGCGTGGTGGTGCTGGCGGACAACTGATCGACGTTCTCTTTCAGCAGTGGGCCGACCACAAGGGTGGCGCCATCCTGCTGCGCCTGGCTCAGCAAGGCGGCCAGCGGCTGGCTGGTGGTGTCGTACACTTTGACCTGCGCGTTGGCGGCCTGCAGCGGCGTTATCGGCGCGCTGGACGGCGCAGCGGGTTGCGTGGCGGTGACGGCAGGTTGGCTCTCTTGGGCCGAAGGGCTGACCGCGCCGTTGGCGTTGATGTCACCCGTAGCGGCCTGATCGGCAGGCGCCGTTTGAGCCGGCGTGCTGGCCGGTTGTGCGGCTTGAGGCTGCGGCGCCGGCATGGAACCGCCGTTTTTCGCCGCTTCGAAACCTTGCTGGATGGCGTCGGCGAACACTTTCGCCTGGCCGTTCAACGGCAGCAGCAGGGCGATTTTCGAGGTGGAGGCCTGGGTGAAGTTCAGCACCTGATTCAGGCGAGCCGGCAGCGTTTTGGCCGCCGGGTTCTTCGGATAACGGTTCTGCCAGTCTTTGATGCCGGCCTTCAGCAGATCGGGATCCTGCTTGTTGTCCTGATAAACGCGCAGCAGATCCAGCCAGCCTTGCAGCACGTTCTCGTCGGCGTTGATCACCAGGCTGTTCATCTCCTGCGGCGTCAGCTGCAGCAGCGCCTGCCAGGTTTGATCCAGGTTGTCCTGGTGCGCCTTGCCGGTCAGCAGCGGCTCCTGAGCGATATAGGCGCGGATCAGCGGCAGCGACGCTTTGCCCTGATTGGCGGCGATCTGCGCCTGGTAGTAGCGCACCTTCTGATTCGGCGACAGCGCACCGCTGTCCAGGTGGCCCAGCGTGCTGCGGGCGCTGACGTAGCTCTTGTTGGCGATCTGCAGTTCGGCGGTCAGCAATTGGCGTTCGGTCTGCTGCGCGCCGCTAAGGTTTTTCGGCAGCTGGTTCAACTGGTCGCCGGCCTGCGGCAGTTTTCCTTCACGCAGCAAGGCGCGAATAGCAAGTAATTGCCAGTCAGCCTTGTTATCATCGCTGCTTTGCTGCAACTGCTGCAGGTAGTAATCGGAGCTGGCGCTCGCTTCGTCCTGTATATTGGCGGGCGGCGTTTGCGGGGCCCGACTTGGACAGCCTGCCAGGAAAAGGGCGGCGGCGATGACTGCGGTCAGTCGGACAGGCTTGGAACGCCCTGCTTTGGTACGAACGAATGTTGAGGAAAGCATACTGTATCCAGTGATGTTTTTTTCAAGATGCTCAATATTAAATCGGCAACCCGGATGAAACAATGAATCAACACCAACAATCAGTCATTTCTGCATCAACGCTGTATGTGGTGCCCACCCCCATCGGCAATCTGGGCGATATTACCCACCGCGCGTTAGAGGTACTGAAAAGCGTTGATCTGATCGCGGCGGAAGACACGCGCCATACCGGATTGCTGCTGCAACACTTTGCGATCAACGCGCGTCTGTTCGCGCTGCACGATCACAACGAACAGCAAAAGGCCGATCAGCTGCTGGCGAAACTGCAGGAAGGCCAAAGCATCGCGCTGGTTTCCGACGCCGGCACGCCGCTGATCAACGATCCCGGTTATCACCTGGTGCGCCGCTGCCGCGAGGCCGGCATTCGCGTGGTGCCGCTGCCGGGCGCCTGCGCCGCCACCACCGCGCTGTGCGCCGCGGGCGTCGCCTCCGACCGTTTCTGCTACGAAGGTTTCCTGCCGGCGAAAACCAAGGGGCGCAAGGATACGCTGATGGCGCTGGCGGAGGAACCGCGCACGCTGATTTTCTACGAATCCACCCACCGCCTGCTGGAAAGCCTGCAGGACATGGTCACCGTCTGGGGCCCGCAGCGCTATGTGGTGCTGGCGCGCGAGCTGACCAAAACCTGGGAATCCATCCATGGCGCGCCGGTGGGCGAGCTGCTGGCGTGGGTGCAGGAAGATGAAGTGCGCCGCCGCGGTGAGATGGTGCTGATCGTCGAAGGCCACAAGGCGCAGGAGGATGCGCTGCCGCTTGAGGCGCTGCGCACGCTGGCGCTGCTGCAAAAAGAGCTGCCGCTGAAAAAGGCGGCGGCGCTGGCGGCGGAAATCCACGGCGTGAAGAAAAATGCGCTGTATAAGCACGCGCTGGAGCAACAACAGCCGTAAAGCGGTTGACCTGCCGCCGCCGCGACGCTACTATCCGCGCCGGAGTTGACCAGACAGTCGCCGCTTCATTGCCGTCCTCTTCGGGGAGACAGATGGAGGGGAGGAAAGTCCGGGCTCCATAGGGCAGGGTGCCAGGTAACGCCTGGGAGGCGCAAGCCTACGACTAGTGCAACAGAGAGCAAACCGCCGATGGCCCGCGCAAGCGGGATCAGGTAAGGGTGAAAGGGTGCGGTAAGAGCGCACCGCGCGGCTGGCAACAGTTCGTGGCACGGTAAACTCCACCCGGAGCAAGGCCAAATAGGGGTTCACATGGTACGGCCCGTACTGAACCCGGGTAGGCTGCTTGAGCCAGTGAGCGATTGCTGGCCTAGAGGAATGACTGTCCACGACAGAACCCGGCTTACCGGTCAACTCCCTCGACAAAAGAAAACCCCGCGCAACGCCTGTTGCGCGGGGTTTTTCGTTTTTCGGCCGGCTTACACCGGCAGGTCAATCAGCAGCGCGCGCAGCGGCGTTTCGGCGCGGATCGTCAGGCGGTTTTCCTCACGCACGAAGGCGCCGTCGCCGCAGGTCAGGCGCTGCTCTTCGTGGCGCTCGCCGTTGGCGGTGATGGTGCCGTGGATCGACTGCAAATAAGCGCGCGGCCCGTTAATCGCCAGCGTCAGCTGTTCACCCGCTTGCAGATCGAGATGGTGGATCCAGACCTGCTGGCGCAGCTGCAAGCTGCCCTGCGCGCCGTCCGGCGAGGCCAGCAGCAGGTTGCCTGCCGCCGGCAGCGCCAGGCGCTGCACCCGCTCGTTGTTGCGTTCCGGGCAGGCGTCCAGCCACAGCTGCAGGCGGGTCAGCGGCGTATCGCTGCTGACGTTCTGTTCGCTGTAACTCAGGCCCGGCTGGGTGGCCAACAGCAGCGCTTCGCCGGCTTTGGCGCGCGCGGTGTTGCCGTCGCTGTCGCGGTATTCCGCCTCGCCCTGCAGGATCAGGTTCAGGATATCCACGCTGGGATAGGTGCGCGGCTGGAACGACGCGCCCGGTGCCAGCACCTCCTGATTCAGCACCCGCAGCGACGCGTAGCCCATCAGTTTGGGATCGAAGTAGTGACCAAAGGAAAAGGTGTAGCGAGCCTGCAGCCAACCAAAGTCAGCTTGCCCGCATTGTTGTGCTGTTCTGCATGTAATCATGGCAATCGGCTCTCTAAATTCATTATCCAAATGGTAAGCATCTGGACGTCGGATTGTTAGCCAGTTAATCTGGTCGGCATATTCAAATTTCCTGACAGAGGGATGTGATGGCCAGAGATCGGGCGCTCACGCTTGAGGCGCTGAGAGTGATGGACGCGATCGACCGGCGTGGCAGTTTCGCCGCGGCCGCCGACGAATTGGGCCGGGTGCCGTCGGCGCTCAGCTACACCATGCAAAAATTGGAAGAAGAATTGGATGTGGTGCTGTTCGACCGTTCGGGCCACCGCACCAAGTTCACCAACGTCGGGCGCATGTTGCTGGAGCGCGGGCGGGTGCTGCTGGAGGCGGCTGATAAGCTGACCACCGACGCCGAGGCGCTGGCGCGCGGTTGGGAAACCCACCTGACCATCGTCAGCGAAGCGCTGTCGCCGCCGAGCCTGCTGTTCCCGCTGGTGGACAAACTGGCGCTGAAGGCCAACACCCAGGTGTCGATTTTCACCGAAGTGCTGGCGGGCGCCTGGGAGCGGCTGGAACAAGGGCGCGCCGACATCGTGATCGCGCCGGACATGCATTTTCGCGCGTCGTCGGAGATCAATACCCGCAAACTGTATAAGGTGATGAGCGTTTATGTCGCCGCGCCGGATCACCCGATCCACCTGGAGCCGGAGCCGCTTTCCGAAGTGACCCGCGTGAAGTACCGCGGTATTGCGGTGGCCGACACCGCCCGTGAGCGCCCGGTATTGACCGTACAGCTGCTGGACAAGCAACAGCGCCTGACGGTGAGCACCATTGAAGACAAACGCCTGGCGCTGCTGGCCGGGTTGGGGGTGGCGACCATGCCGTACCCGATGGTGGAGAAAGATATCGAAGCCGGGCGGCTGCGCGTGGTCGGGCCGGAATACAGCCGCGAAGCCGACATCATCATGGCCTGGCGGCGCGACAGCATGGGGGAGGCGAAAGCCTGGTTCCTGCGCGAAATTCCGCGCCTGTTCGCGCAGCGCTAACGTCGGTTGGATGACATCCCCTTGCCGGGCGGCAAGGGGATTTTTTTGCCTTAGCCGAAGCGCTGGTCGCGGCCGTGCGGCTCGTTCAGATCCTGCGCCGGCCCGATGGAAATGATGCCGTGCGGGTTGATGGTGGCGTGGCTGCGGTAGTAGTGGTTGCGAATGTGCGGCAGGCTGACCGTTTCGGCGATGCCCGGCATCTGGTAGATGTCGCGCAGGAAACCGTACAGGTTCAGATAGTCGCTGATGCGGTGTTTGTCGCACTTGAAGTGGGTGACGTACACCGGATCGAAACGCACCAGCGTGGTCCACAGACGCAGGTCGGCTTCGGTCAGCCGATCGCCGGTCAGGTAGCGATGTTGCCCCAGGATCTGCTCAAGGCGCTCCAGCGCGTTGAATACCCCGTTGACCGCTTCGTCATAGGCTTCCTGGCTGGTGGCGAAACCGGCCTTGTACACGCCGTTATTCACTTGATCGTAAATCCAGCCGTTCAGCTCATCGATCTTACCGCGCAGATCGGTCGGGTAGTAGTCCCCAGCCCGAGCGCCGACGCCGTCAAACGCGCTGTTGAACATGCGGATGATGTCGGCGGATTCGTTGCTGACGATGGTTTGCCGCTGTTTATCCCACAGCACCGGCACGGTCACGCGCCCGCTGTAGTGCGGATCGGCCCGCAGGTAGATCTGGTACAGGAAGTCGGCGTGATACAGCGGATCGCCGGTGGTTTCAGGAAAATCCTGGCCGAAGGTCCAGCCGTTTTCCAGCATCAGCGGGTGCACCACCGAGACCGGAATAATCTGCTCCAGCCCTTTCAATTTGCGCATCAGCAGCGTGCGGTGCGCCCAGGGGCAGGCGAGAGAAACATACAGGTGATAACGGCCCGCTTCGGCCTGGAAGCCGCCCGCGCCGTGTTCGCCGGGCTGACCGTCGGCGGTCACCCAATTGCGAAACTGAGCGGTTGAACGTTTGAAACGGCCGCCGGTAGATTTCGTGTCATACCAGATGTCTTGCCAAACGCCATCGACGAGTTGTCCCATGGGAATCTCCTTGGTGTCCGAGTGAAAAACGACAGGGCCCGGCATGCCGGGCCCTGAATGACAGTTTAGATTACCATTTCTTGTTCAGAAGACGGTCGATGCTGAAGCCGCCCGGGCCTGCGACCGCCAACACGATGAAACCGCCGGCGATGGTCAGGTTTTTCATGAACATCAGCTGGTTTACGCCTTCCGCAAAGTCAGTGTGGAACAGCAGCGCGGTCAGGATGGTGAAACCGGCAGTGAACAGCGCCACGGTGCGGGTCAGGAAGCCGAACAGGATCGCCAGACCGCCGCCAAACTCCAGCAGAATGGTCAGCGGCAGCAAGAAGCCAGGCACGCCCATCGATTGCATGTACTGTTGGGTTCCGGCATAAGCGTCACCCATTTTGCCGTAGCCTGCCACGATAAACAGGATTGGCATCAGGATACGAGCAACCAGCAAACCTGTATCTTCTAATTTTTTCATCATCTACTCCAAAGTGTTTTTGTGTGCCTGTTCGGCGGTAGTCATATCAACGGGCGGTATATCGGGTCTCTCACCCTGTTCGGCCCATATCGTATTGATGGAGTGAATGTTAATCGGGAAGTGCTCAGGTTGTTAGCAAGTAAAACTGTCGTAATTTTTCAAAAAATCTGAATCTTTAGCGTGCTAATAAACTGACTCTTGTCAGCAGGTTGCCCAGCCCTCGGGATAAACAGCACTGTTTTAAGGGGAAAACGAGGGCAGAGCAACAGGAGGTTTGAAGGAAAGACCAAGCGGCTTACTTGGCGGAGAAGGTCTTTTTAAACAGTCGGATAGCGCTCCAGGCACCGAAAGCGCGACGCGACCAGCGGATCATCTTGCTGGGGTGGCGGATGCCGTACAGCGCCATGACGCTGGAACCGAGTACCAGATAGCGGCGCAGGCCAAAAACGGTCTGCCAGCCGCGGTCAATGCGTTCGGTTTTTTCCAGCCACAAAGATTTGTGTTCGGCCAGATCCAGACGCTGTTGCTGGATCTGGCGAATCAGCCTCTCTTTTTTCCATTCCAGGTAGCGACGGCGGCTCATGGCTCGCGCTCCAGTTCGGCGCGGTCGAGTTCCAACTGCTTGCGCGTGGCGCCCAGCAGCGTGGTGCGACGGGCCTTGACCAGCGTCCAGATGGTGCCGACCACGGCCAGAAACAGCAGCACGCCAGTGGTGGCACCCAGCGCCATCAGCCGGTAGACCGGATCGATGGCCCAGAAGATCAGGATCAGCAGGCTCATCAAACCGAAGGCGGTGAACAGCAGTGTCATACCGGCCATGATCAGCAGCTGAATGAGGTTGGCTTTCTCCTCTTCCAGCTCGACGACCGCCAGCCGGACACGGGTTTCCACCATGCCGACCAGGATCGTGATGATGCGCTGACCGATATCCAGGACCCCTTTGGCGGGGCCCTGCGCGCGCACTTGCGGTTGTTCAGCCATGATTAGCGACGCGCGAGCAGCACGCCCAGCACCACGCCGACCGCCGCGCCGATACCGATGCCGGTCCACGGGTTGTCGCGCACATAGTCGTCGGCCTGGCCGGCGATCTGTTTGGTTTGCGAAGCCAGCTTGTCACCGGCGTCGCTCAGGCGAGCGCGGGTCTCTTTCAGCGCGCCTTCCGCCTTCGAACGCAGCTTCTCCAGCTCGGCTTTCGGCTTGTCGGTGGAGGAGTTCAGCACTTCTTCCAGCGTATCGGCTAAGGACTTCAGTTCAGCGCGTAAGTTTTCTGCATTTGAATCATGTGCCATGTGATTATTCCTTAACGTTTATTTCGACAGACTTTTAACATAGCGGATTTTTTCGCCGGAGCAAAGGGGTGATGGCCAGCAGATAACACCAGACATCAATTCCATATGCTTAAGAAATCCCGTGTGATGGGGCTCTCATCGATAAATCCGCTGGTGTAAAAAAATTATTCCGCCTGGGCGCGTTTCAACTCAGCTTGCGCTTCCGCCAGCTTTTGCTGCTTCTTGGCGACCTTGTCCAGCTTGCCGGTTTGCTGCGTTTCTTTCAGCTCCTGCCGGCGCTCGTCGACCTTGCGCTGCTTCTCCGCGATATTTTTTTGGCGTTCGGCCTGCAGGCCGGCTTCGGTGCAGTGAGTCTGCACTTCGCTCAGCGCTTTTTTCAGCCCGTCCACGCGGTGGGTGTTGCCGTGTTGGGTGGCGTAGTCGATTTGCTGTTGGATGTTTTGCGCTTTGGCGGCGCAGCCGCCCTCTGCGGCCGAAGCGAGGGCCGGCAGCGTGCAGAGTGGCAACAGCAGTAACAGGGAGTGGCGTAATTTCATCTTTCAGTTCCTTTTCATAGGGTGCCTGAACAGGCACCCGCTTTCCTGACTGCCGAAGGCGGCAGCGCGAGAGGAGGGCGTTCATCGCCGGCTGAAGTTACCCTTCAGCATAGTCATGAAACCGGCGAGCCCCCAAAGAATCAGCCGTGACCCAGTGCTGACTGATTAATTCTTGAGCTAATCGATGCGAATGAAAATGAAGATTATGGCAATGAAAGGAAACCCCTTCATTTGAAGGGGATTATCCCAGATTGAGCGGGGAGCGCGCAAATTCGCGCACCCAATGTGACGGCACGGGGGACTCGCTCAATGCGATGTGGTAACCGGGCGGCAGAATGGTTTGCAACGCTTCGCGCGCCAGCAACTGCTGCTCCGGCGAATCCAGACGGATGACCAGGCCATCGCCTTCCGGCGTAATGCTTTTGATGCGGATGCCGCGTTCATCCAGGCGCTGGTAGACATAAAAACCGTCGGGCAGCGACAGCCCTTGCTGGCTGGCGCGGATGCGCAGCTCGCTCTCGGTGCGCACCATGCAGGGCACCAACAGCGTCGCCAACGCCAGCAGGGCGAGCGCGATCATCAGGACGTATTGCCAGCGCGGGCGCTTTGCTGTCACGCCCCTTTCCCCGGGTTCTGGCTGTTGGCGCGCTTCTTGCGCCACAACACGATCAGCGAGCCGACCAGCCCGACCACCAGCAATACCAGCGGCAACATCATCAGGCAGAACATCAGCTGATCTTCATACTTGCGGAACACCGGCGTTTTCCCCAGGGCGAAGCCCAGCGTCGTCAGGATCAAGACCCACAGCAGGCCGCTCATCCAGTTGAAGAACTGGAAGCGTGCGTTGCTCAGGCCGGACAGGCCGGCGATGGTCGGCAGCAGGGTACGCACGAAGGCCAGGAAGCGGCCGACCAGCAGGGCGGAAAGGCCGTGACGGTGGAACAGGTTATGTGCACGCTGATGGTAGTGGGCCGGCAGATGCGAAAGCCAGCCTTGCACCGTTCGCGTATTGCCGAGCCACCGGCCTTGTATATAACTGACCCAGCACCCCAGGCTGGCGGCGACGGTCAGGATAACGATGGTCAATGGGAAGCCCATGGTGCCTTTGGCGATCAGCACACCGACCAGGATCAGCAGGCTGTCACCCGGCAGGAAAGCGGCCGGCAGCAGGCCGTTCTCCAAAAACAGGATCATGAACAGCAGGATGTAGAGGGTCCACACCAACGAGGGGTTCGCCAGCGTCTCAAAATCCTGCTGCCATAAGGCATGTATCAGTTCTTTAATGATGTCCATCCGGTGTTCCTAAAACGTCATTGTTTATTTTTATCTCAGCGGCGGAGCGGGCGTGAGCTGAAAGCGCGCGGCGATCCTGAGTGCTGATAACGATGAAACGGCGTTGCTTTAAGGTTTCTAAGCGGTGCGACACCGGTCATAGGTGGTAAGTCAGCGTGCCACGGTACTGCATGTTGCTTTCTTTCCAACCGGCCTGGCGACTCTGTTGCCTGGAAGCGTCCAGCATCCAGTCGACCTGGGCAAGCCGGTTGGGAGCCGGGGTGTCCTGGCGGGGGAAGCGAATTCGGTAACCCGGCTCTGCGGCCAGGGTATAGACCGGCGCCGGCAGGGAGGATGCGAGCAGCGAACCGGAGAAAGAGTGCGCTCTGGGCAGCAGCAGCGGCAACTTGCCGGGGGCTTTGCGGCGCGCTTCGGCCGGCGCCCGATACACATGATCATAGGGGGAAAGCGCCGGCTCCGCCAGCAGCGGCAGGCTGCTCAGCGCGCTGGGGGTTGGCTTGGGTGACGCCACGCATAGCTGTTGGCCGGAGACCGAACCGGTCCAGCAGAAAACAGCAATCAGCATGGCAAACAACCAGCGCATTTATTCGCGTCCCGCCCCCGCAGCAATGGGTAAAAAAGTGGGCTAACTCTACCAAAATAGCACGATTGGCAACAGGGAAATCTACGTTGCCGACGGTGAAATAGTACACGGCAAACGGCGGTTCCGGCATCGATTCAGCGGATTTTACATTACCTGACATAAGCCGACGGTTTTTGACCGCCGTGGCTATTTCGGCTCGTGGTTCACGCCATCCAGATGCACCACCGGATTCTCGGCAAACAGGTAGCGATCGGCGTTGTATTCGAAGTCATCGCTGGTGGCGTTGAACAGCATCTGTTTGGTGTTTTCCAGGTGCTGCCACATCGCCAGTTTGGCGGCGTAAGGGTCTTTGCGCATCAGCGCCTTGAGGATCTGATCGTGATCGTCACACCAGCTGGCGATCGAGCGTTCGTCGATATGCTCGTGCAGCTTTTTCCAGTAAGGGTTGTTGACCCGCTGCACCCACATTTTTTCCACGATGGTGGCCATGGCGGTGTTCTGGGTGGCCAGCGCCACCTGCACGTGGAACTTCAGATCCCACTGCGAGTCGCGGAAGCGATCCTCTTTACGGGCGTGCTCCTGGATCTCCATCAACTGCACGATATCTTGTTTGGTCACCTGGGTGGCGGCGAACTCGGCGATGTTGCTTTCAATCAGCTGGCGCGCCTGCAGCAGCTCAAACGGGCCGGCGGTGGCGAACTCGATGCTGTCGCCCGGCACCACCAGGTGCTTTTGCTGGTTGGACACCACATGGATCCCGGATCCCTTGCGCACGTCCACATAGCCTTCCACTTCCAGCATGATGATCGCTTCGCGCACCACGGTACGGCTGACATTCATCTCTTCGGCGATGTATCGCTCGGCCGGCAGCTTGTCACCTACCGGGTAGCGGCCGCTTTCGATGCGTTGCTTAAGCTCGGCGGCCAGTTGCTGATACAGGCGTCTGGTTTCGGTGAATTCCATAGTGAATGCTCTATACGGTGCGGTGGGAAGGGGCGCGTGGCCATCGGATTTGTTATACCACTTATTCGGCACCGCTGCCAGAGGAGCAAGAGGCCCGGCGCGGCGGCCGGGCGGCGGTATCAGCTGCGCGCCGGGGCCGGTTGCAGCGTGGCCGGCTGGGTTTCGGCGGCCGGACGGTTTTGCAACACCGTCCAGATGACGATGGCGCCGAGAATGTCGAAGACCGACAGCGCGGCGAACAGCGGGCTGAAGCCGAGGGTGTCCGCCAGGGCGCCGACCACCAGGGCGAACAGCGTGCTGGCGGTCCAGGCCGCCATGCCGGTGAGGCCGTTGGCAGTCGCCACCTCATTGCGGCCGAACACGTCGGAAGAGAGGGTGATCAGCGCGCCGGACAGCGCCTGATGGGCGAAGCCGCCGACGCACAGCAGCGCGATAGCCGCGTAAGGGCTGGTGAACAGGCCGATCATGCCGGGGCCGATCATCAACACCGCCCCCATCGTCACCACCAGCTTGCGTGAGACGATCAGGTTGACCTTGAAATACTTCTGGAACAGCGGCGGCAGATAACCGCCGACGATGCAGCCGAGATCGGCGAACAGCATCGGCATCCAGGCGAACATGGCGATCTCTTTCAGGTTAAAACCGTAGGCCTTGAACATGAACAGCGGGATCCAGGCGTTGAAGGTGCCCCACGCCGGCTCCGCCAGAAAGCGCGGCAGCGCGATGCCCCAGAACTGGCGGTTGCGCACGATCTGCCAGGCGGACATCTTTTTGGCGTTAGAGGTCTGGTGCTGGGCTTCCTGGCCTTCGAGGATGTAACGGCGCTCTTCCTGGCTCAGTTTCTTCTGATCTTTCGGGTGTTTGTAGAACAGCAGCCAACAAATGGCCCAGATCAGGCTCAGCACGCCGGTGATGATGAACGCCATTTCCCAGCTGTGCGCCACGATGGCCCATACCACCAACGGTGGGGCGATCATGCCACCGATCGATGAACCCACGTTGAAATAACCGACGGCGATCGAACGCTCTTTGGCCGGAAACCACTCGCTGCTGGCCTTCAGCCCGGCGGGGATCATCGCCGCTTCCGCCATGCCGACCGCGCCGCGCGCCAGCGCCAGGCCGCCCCAGCTGTTGGCCAGCGCGGTGCCCATACAGAACAGCGCCCACAGAATGGCGAACATGGCGTAACCGACCTTGGTGCCCAGCACGTCCAGCACATAGCCCGCCACCGGTTGCATCACGGTGTAGCAGGCGGAATAGGCGGCGACGATATAGGAATACTGTTGGGTGGTGATGTGCAGCGTATCTTCCAGCGTCGGCGCCGCGACGGCGATGGCGTTGCGGGTCAGGTAGCCCAGCACGGTGCCGATGGTCACCAGTCCGATCATGTACCAGCGTAACCCTTTAATTTTACGCATCCGAAATGTCTCCCCGTTTTAAGGTGTGCCCGTCGATGCGGCTGGCGAGACAATAACCTGTCATACAGGTTTAAAAGTTGAGTGATATCACAAAAGGAATTATTCGCCTGAGCGATACTGTCGCCGGTGAAATAGTGCGTTTATGCCGCACATTTGCCGTAAAATTGAGCGAAAAAGGGATTGAAGGACCTTAAATCAGCAGCTCATGGGAAAAATTTGCTGGACGCTTGTGAAAATTGGTGTGATAACTTTTGTGATTCGACCCCGTGCCGCACGGCAAGTAAGGAGCCCGAGATGGCGACGTTTTTGAGCGAAGATTTCCTGCTGGACAACGAATTTGCCCGGCGCTTGTATCACGACTATGCGGCGCCACAGCCGATTTTCGATTATCACTGCCATTTGCCGCCACAGCAGATCGCGGAGAACACCCGCTTCAGCAACCTGTACGATATCTGGCTGCGGGGCGATCACTATAAATGGCGGGCGATGCGCACCAACGGCGTGGCGGAGCGGCTGTGTACCGGCGATGCTGGCGATCGTGAGAAATTCGACGCCTGGGCCGCCACGGTGCCGCATACCATCGGCAACCCGCTCTATCACTGGACGCATCTGGAGCTGCGTCGGCCGTTCGGCATCACGGATACGCTGCTGTCGCCGGCCACGGCGGATGAGATCTGGCAGCGCGGCAATGCGCTGCTGGCGCAGGATGAGTTTCGCGCGCGCGGCATCATGCGGCAGATGAATGTGAAAATGGTCGGCACCACCGACGATCCGATCGACGATCTGCGCCATCATCGGGCGATCGCCGACGATCGCGGCTTCGATATCAAGGTATTGCCGAGCTGGCGGCCGGACAAGGCTTTCACTGTCGATGCACCGGGCTTCAATGACTATCTGCGGCAGCTGGAGGCGGCGGCGGACACCGCCATCGGCCGCTTCAGCGCGCTGTGCGACGCCCTGTACAAGCGCATGGATCACTTCGCCGCCCACGGCTGCAAGGTGGCCGACCATGCGCTGGACGTGGTGGTGTTCGGCGAGGCCGATGAAGCGGCGCTGGATGCGATCCTGCTGCGCCGCCTGAACGGCGAGCTGCCGACGCCGGAACAGAGCGCCCAGTTCAAAAGCGCGGTGCTGCTGTTCCTGGCCGGCGAATACCGGCGCCGCGGCTGGGTGCAGCAGTATCACATCGGCGCGTTGCGTAATAACAACAGCCGCATGCTGGCCGCCGTCGGGCCGGATATCGGTTTCGATTCGATCAACGATCGGCCGCTGGCGGAGCCGCTGTCGCGGCTGCTGGATGCCCAGGCGCGGCAGGGGGGCCTGCCGAAAACCATTCTCTACTGCCTCAACCCGCGCGATAACGAAGTGATCGGCACCATGATCGGCAATTTCCAGGGGGAAGGCACGCCAGGCAAGATGCAGTTCGGTTCCGGCTGGTGGTTCAACGATCAGAAGGACGGCATGCAGCGCCAAATGACGCAGCTGGCGCAGCTCGGGCTGCTGAGCCGCTTCGTCGGCATGCTGACCGACAGTCGTAGCTTCCTGTCGTATACGCGCCATGAATACTTCCGCCGCATCCTTTGCCAGATGATCGGCCGCTGGGTGGCGGACGGCGAAGCGCCGGCGGATATCGCGCTGCTGGGCGAAATGGTGAAAAACATCTGCTTCGACAACGCCAAAGACTATTTCGCCATTGAACTGGCGTAGCCGTTATCCGGGACCGGTTTATGCAAAGTACGATAAAGATTCACGAGCAGGATAACGTGGCGGTGGCGCTGCGCGATCTGGCTGCCGGAGAGTGCGTTGAGCTGGAAGGCGCGGTCATCCAACTGGCGCAGCCGGTGGCGCGCGGGCACAAATTTGCGCTCGGCCCGATCGCCAAGGACGAGGACATCATCAAATATGGCCAGCCGATCGGCCATGCGCTCGCGGCCATCGGGCCGGGGGAGCATATTCATTCGCAAAACGCCAAAACCAACCTGAGCGATCTGGACAGCTACCGTTACCAGCCGCAATTCCCGACGTTGCCGCCGCAGGCGGCGGATCGCGAGGTGCAGTTGTACCGACGGGCCGGCGGCGAAGTGGGGATCCGCAATGAGCTGTGGATCGTGCCGACCGTCGGCTGCGTCAACGGTATCGCTCGCCAGATCCAGCAACGCTTTTTGCAGCAAACGCAGGCAGAGGGGATCGACGGCGTGCATCTGTTCAGTCACCCGTTCGGCTGCTCGCAGCTGGGGCAGGATCATGCCAACACCCGCATCATGCTGCAAAACCTGGCGCGCCATCCCAACGCCGGCGCGGTGCTGGTGATCGGGCTGGGTTGCGAGAACAATCAGGTGGATGCCTTTCGCGCCACGTTGGGGATAGAGGACGAGCGGCGGCTGCGCTTTATGGTGTGCCAACAACAGGACGACGAAGTGGAAGCCGGGCTGGCGCTGTTGCACGAGCTGTACCGGGAGATGCGCCACGATCGCCGCGAGCCGGGCCGCCTGAGCGAGTTGAAGTTTGGCCTGGAGTGCGGCGGTTCGGACGGATTGTCGGGTATCACCGCCAACCCGCTGCTGGGGCGGTTCTCCGATTATGCGATCGCCAACGGCGGCACCACGGTGCTGACCGAAGTGCCGGAGATGTTCGGCGCCGAGCGCATTCTGATGAGCCGCTGCCGCGATGGGGAGACCTTCGACAAAACCGTCGACATGATCAACGATTTCAAACGCTATTTCATCGCCCATCAGCAGCCGATTTATGAGAACCCGTCGCCGGGCAACAAGGCCGGCGGCATCACCACGCTGGAGGAGAAATCGCTCGGCTGCACCCAAAAGGCGGGGTTAAGCCAGGTGGTTGACGTGCTGAAATACGGCGAGCGGCTGCGCGTGCCGGGGCTGAATCTGCTCAGCGCGCCGGGCAACGACGCGGTGGCGACCAGCGCGCTGGCCGGCGCCGGCTGTCATATGGTGCTGTTCAGCACCGGGCGCGGCACGCCGTACGGCGGCTTTGTGCCGACGGTGAAGCTGGCCACCAACAGCGAGCTGGCGGCGAAGAAACCGCACTGGATCGATTTTGACGCCGGCAGCCTGATCCACGGCGTGGCGATGGAGACGTTGCTCAGCCGCTTCATCGATCTGATTGTCGAGATCGCCAACGGCCGCCCGGCGCGCAATGAAGCCAACGACTTTCGCGAGCTGGCGATCTTTAAAAGCGGGGTGACGCTGTAAAGCTGACAAAAAAGGCGCTCGAAGGAGCGCCTTTTTATGAAGCAACGCGCGATTAACGCACCTTCAGCGGGTCTTCGTTCGCCAGCCGCTGGTCTTCCGCCTGGCAGGCCGCGGCGGTGAACAGCACGTCGGTGGAGGAGTTGAGGGCGGTTTCCGCCGAATCCTGCAGTACGCCGATGATAAAGCCGACCGCCACCACCTGCATCGCCACGTCATTCGGAATGCCGAACATGTTGCACGCCAGCGGGATCAGCAGCAGCGAACCGCCGGCCACGCCGGAGGCGCCGCAGGCGCAGAGGGCCGCCACCACGCTCAGCAGCAGGGCGGTCGGGACGTCCACCGCGATGCCCAGCGTGTTTACCGCCGCCAGCGTCAACACGGTGATGGTGATCGCCGCGCCGGCCATGTTGATGGTGGCGCCCAGCGGGATGGAAACCGAGTAGGTGTCCTCATTCAGGTTCAGCTTCTTGCACAGTTCCATATTCACCGGGATGTTGGCGGCGGAGCTGCGGGTGAAGAAGGCGGTCACGCCGCTCTCGCGCAGGCAGGCGAACACCAGCGGATACGGGTTGCGGCGGATCTTCCAGTAAACGATCAACGGGTTGAGCACCAGCGCCACCAGCAGCATGCAGCCAAGCAGCACCATCAGCAGCTGGGCGTAGCCCCACAGCGCGCCGAAGCCGGTTTCCGCCAGCGTGGAGGCCACCAGGCCGAAGATGCCGAGCGGCGCACAGCGGATCACCGCGCGCACCACCAGCGTGACCGCATGGGACATGTCGTTGATCAGCCCCTTGGTGGTCTCGGAAGCGTGGCGCAGCGCCAGCCCCAGCCCGACGGCCCACGCCAGAATGCCGATGTAGTTGGCGTTAATCAGCGCATGGAACGGGTTGGCCACCACGCTCATCAACAGGCCCTTCATCACCTCCACGATGCCGCCCGGCGGGGTAATGTCCGTCGCGCCGGTGGTCAGCGCCAGCGTGGAAGGGAAGATAAAGCTGACGACCACCGCCACCAGCGCGGCGGCAAAAGTGCCCAGCAGGTAGAGGAACAGGATCGGGCGAATGTTGGTCTTCTGCCCCTGTTTATGGTTGGCGATCGAGGCCATGACCAGAATCAGCACCAGCACCGGCGCCACCGCTTTCAGCGCGCCGACGAACAGGGTGCCGAGCAGGCCAACCGCCGCTGCCGCCGCCGGTGAAACCAGCGCCACCAGAATGCCGGCCACTAGGCCGACCATGATTTGTTTGACCAGGCTGCCCTGCGTGATCTTTTGTAGTAGTTTTTGCATAGTGCTTTCTTCCTGATGTTATCTGGCCGCCGCGGCGGGAACGACGCCGGGCAGCTTTATATGATTCTGTAACTAAGTGTGTTTGCCGAATCAGTATTCAGCAATCGAATGATGTTGGAAAGAGGCGAGGGTGAAATTCTGAGCGCGGATCAACACTTGATAACATACTGGTTACATTTGTGTGATCGCAATAACGTTTGGCGTTTTGGGGGAATTGCCAAACAATCACGGGGCGACTAGCGCCCCGGATAACAGATTATGGTTATTTCTTCGCCAGGCGATCGTTGCGGTGATTGACCCAGGCGTTGATCAGCAAGGTGAGCGTCAGGATGCCCGCCACCACGCCGAGCGAAACGCCGATCGGGATGTGGAAGAAGTCGATAATCAGCATCTTGATGCCGATAAATACCAGGATCACCGACAGGCCGTATTTCAGCATCGAGAACCGTTCCGCCACGTTGGCCAGCAGGAAGTACATGGCGCGCAGGCCCATGATGGCGAACAGGTTGGAGGTCAGGACGATGAACGGATCGGTGGTCACGGCGAAGATCGCCGGAATGCTGTCCACCGCGAAAATCACGTCGCTCAGTTCCACCAGGATCAGCACCAGCACCAGCGGGGTGGCGAACAGAATGCCGTTGCGGCGCACGAAGAAACGCTCGCCTTCCAGGCTGTCGGTCATGCGCAGGCGGCTGCGCAGCCATTTCACCAGCGGTTTGTCGCCGATCGCCGAGTCATCTTCCTTCGCCAGCGCCATTTTTATACCGGTGAACAGCAGGAAAGCGCCGAATAGATACAGCAGCCACTGGAACTGGCTGACCAGCCAGCTGCCGGCGAAGATCATGATGGTACGCAGCACGATCGCCCCCAGCACGCCGTAGATCAGCACCCGCCGTTGCAGGTTGGCCGGCACGGCGAAGTAGCTGAACAGCATCAGCCAGACGAACACATTATCCACCGCCAGCGCTTTTTCGATCAGGTAGCCGGTCAGGAAGGCCAGCGCCTGGGTATCGGCGACGGCGCGCCCGGCGGTTTCATTCAGGTAGTACCAGAAACCGAGGTTGAACAGCAGGGAGAGGCTGACCCACACCAGCGACCAGCTGGCGGCCTGCTTCATAGTCATGGTGTGTGCGCCTTTACGGCCCTGCAACAGGAGGTCGATTGCGAGCATCACGACTATGACGGCGGCAAAGCTGCCCCATAACCACGGTGTGCCAACGGAATTCATCATCAGAGGTATCCTTCAAAAACAAAAACGGCCAACGTCGGAAGACGCCAGCCGCTCTGTGAACGCTGCAAGCAAACCTCGCCTTCCGGCAAGGTCTCACTTACAACGTTGATGAAGGTGGTTACACCTTTGACATCAGGTTGCCCGGTAACCGGATGCTTGCGCATCGTAATGACGATTGACCGGCAATGAAGTTACTCCCCTTTGCAGAGCAGAAAGTAATGCAAAATGTGTCGGCGGTCAACGTGAATCGCGTTAACCGGCCATCGCTTTTTGCGCGCCGAGGCTGACGACGAATCCCTGCAGCAGCAGGCGGCTGAATGGCGTGTCGCTAACCTGTTGTTGTTGCTGTTGGTAGCGGGCCTGCTGCTCGGGATGCAGCTCGCCGAGCCACTGCAGATACTGGCTCATCACCGCGCCGTTGAATTCCGGGTGGAACTGGGTGGTCAGGGCGTGATCGCCATAGCGCAGGATCTGGTGCGCGTCCTGCTGCGAACGCGCCAGCGTCTGCGCGCCGGCGGGCGGCGTCAGCACGCTCTGCGAGTGGATCAGGTTGGCCTTGAAGCGCGGCGGCAGCAGGGTGAGCCGCCGATCGTCGGCTGCGGCGGGCAGCAGTTCGATCTCCAGCGTACCCACCTCCATGCCCTGCGGGTGGTAGCCCACTTCGCCGCCGAGCGCGTAGGCCAACAGCTGGTGGCCGTAGCAGACGCCGAACAGCGGCAGTTTGATCGCCATCGCCTGGCGCAGCCACTCGGCGGCTTCCTCGCTCCACGGCAGCCGTTCGGTCACCATCGCCGGTGAGCCGGTGATGACTACGCCGCAATAGGCGGCAGGCGGCAACGGCCGTTCGCCGGCGGGCAGGTGCACGATGTGCGCACGTTCGGCGTCGATATTGCCCTGTTGCAGGAACATGCCTTCAAAGTTGGCCAATTCCTGACGAATGGCCTGCGGCGCGTCGCCGGTTTGCATCACGAGCAGCGGTTTCATCTCATTCTCCGTCGGCGGGGAAGACGACGCCGGTCTGGCGGCGGATATCGGTCAGCAGGCGGGCGACGATCAGCGAATTCTCCAGCCCCGGATGCTCCACCCGGTGATTTTCCACCAGCTCGGCGAAGGCCAGCGCCTCATACAGCATGGTGTTGATGTGCTGCGGCTGGCTCAGATCTTGACGGTTGCCGCCGCGCGGCGTCAGCGCCACGCCCTGGCACTCGGAAATCTTGTCGATAATCAGCGTGCCTTCCTCCCCCTGGATCTCGCTGGGGATCGCCGAGTCGCTGACCTTGGAATGGGAAAGCGTGACGTCGAAATCACCGTAGTTCAGGCAGACGGTGCCGTGGGCGTCAACGCCGGTATCGAGCAGTGTGGCGCTGGCGAGCACCGACTGCGGCGCGCCGAACAGCGCTACCGCGCTGGCCAGGCAGTAGTAGCCGATATCCATGATCGAGCCGTTGGAGAACTGCGGGTTAAAGGTGTTGGGGTTCTCGCCGGCCAGGTAGCGCGGATAGCGCGAAGAGTATTGGCAGTAGTTGATAAAGGCTTTGCGCAGCCGGCCGACGTTCGGCAATGCCTGTTGCAGCGCCAGAAAATTCGGCAGATAGGCGCTTTTGAACGCCTCGAACAGCACCACCTGGTTTTCCCGCGCGCAGGCTACCAGCTGTTCCGCTTCGCGCTGGTTGGAGGCCAGCGGTTTTTCGCAGATCACGTGCTTTTTATGGCGCAGGAACAGCAGCGATTGCGGGCAGTGCAGGGAATTGGGGCTGGCGATATACACCGCGTCTATGGCGTCGGACTGGGCCATCGCCTCGAGAGAGTCGAAAAACTGCGTGACCTGATAGTTGGCGCCAAACGCCTGCGCCTGTTCCAGCGAGCGTGAATACACGGCGCTCAGCTTGAGTTTGCCGCTTTCATGGGCGGCATCGATAAAACGTTCCGTAATCCAGTTGGTGCCGACAACGGCAAAGCGAATCATGGCGAGCTCCGGTCCAGGCTTAAAACCGCAGATTATCACGCCCTCATTCGCTATGCATACAGCTCGCCGAACAGCGAAAGGTGCGTCAGATACAGCCGGGTATCGAACTCCAACTGGTGGTAATCCGGCTCCATATGGCAACACAGGCTGTAGAACGCCTTGTTGTGATCTTTCTCTTTCAGGTGCGCCAGCTCATGCACCACGATCATGCGCAGGAACGGTTCGGGCGCGACCTTGAACACCGTCGCCACGCGAATTTCCGCCTTGGCCTTCAGCTTGCCGCCCTGCACGCGGGAGATGGCGGTGTGCAGGCCCAGCGCGTGCTTCATGACGTGGATCTTGCTGTCGTAGGCCACCTTGCTCAGCGGCTGGGCGTTGCGCAGATACTGGTTTTTCAGATCGACGGTAAACTGATACAGCGACTTGTCGGTGGTGCAGTCGTGCACCTGCGGATAGCGCTGCAGCAGCACGTCACCCAGCCGGTTTTGATGGATCAGTTGTTGCACCTGGCTTTGCAGATGCGTTGGGTAGCCTTGCAGGTAGGCGAGTTCGATGTCATGCATGAGTGATATTGCGTCCCAGTATTTCTTTGATTGGCCGCAGCCGCACACGTTGCGCATCGGCCTGTCTGGCTTCCCAGCGATCGTGTGCCGCCTGCAGGTTTAGCCAAAAGTCGGCGGTCGTTTCGAACAGGTCGGCAAACAGGTTGGCCTCGGCAACGCTCATGCGTCGATGCCCGTTGCACAGGCGGTTAACAGTGGCACGGGTGACGCCCAGTACCTTCGCCAGTTCTTCCTGGCCGATGCCCAACGGCGTTAAATACTCTTCCTGCAGCACTTCCCCCACCGTGGTGGGTTCGCGAGTCGTGGTTTCCAACATAGGTTCCCCCTCGTTCAGGTATCTTGGTGAGGATCGAGGTAAATTTTTTCAGCGGCATCATGCCGCCACTGGAACATCAGCTGCCAGTGCATATTGACGCGCAGACTTGACCATCCCTGAAATGGCCCGGATAGCCGCTTGTAATAGTTACCCGTGGGGTGATGCAAATCACGCTCTTGCTGCGCGGCGGCCAATATATCGAGCTTTCTGGCCAACTGCCGCTCGAGCACGCCGGGGATCAGACGGCTGCGTTTGCCTTCCAGATAGAACTGCTCCAGATAGCGATCGCGGAAAGATTTAATCATGCTTTCCCCCTTCCATAGGGACTGGCAGTGTAACATTTAAAGTTACACCTCGTCAGGTTAAAAAAACGTCGACATGGGTGCTTGGGAGGGAAAGGTTAATGTTGTTAAAGGAGAAAAGGGACGCGGGTTTTCAGATACGCGGCGCAATACGCAATTTATCCGAAAAAACATTTTACTGACGGGCGTTTTTAGGGGATAAACAGCCCAAATTTTATCAGTCAGGAGGGGCAATGAGCCAACTCGATCTGGGAACACAGCAACTTGAGCTGGAGCGTTATCCCCAACAGGAAGAATCCACCCAACTGCAGGCGTGGGAAGCGGCGGACGAATATCTGCTGCAACAGCTTGAAAACGTAGATATCGGCGGCCGCCCGGTGCTGATTTTCAACGATAACTTCGGTACCCTGGCCTGTGCGTTGCACACGCATCGCCCTTACAGCGTCAGCGACTCGTACATGAGCCAGCTGGCGACGCGCCACAACCTCAAACTCAACGGTCTGGATCCTGAGCAGGTCACACTGCTGGACAGCCTGGCCGAGCTGCCGGCGGCGCCGGCGGTGGTGCTGATTCGCGTGCCGAAAGCGCTGGCGCTGCTGGAACAGCAGCTGCGCGCGCTGCGCCACGTCGTGACCGAAGACACGCTGATCGTCGCCGGCGCCAAAGCCCGCGACGTGCATACTTCGACGATGCAGCTGTTTGAAAAAGTGCTGGGCCCGACGCGCACCAGCCTGGCGTGGAAGAAAGCGCGTCTGATCTTCTGCCAGGCGGCGGATATCGTCCCGCCGGCAGCGGCGGAAACCACCGACTGGACGCTGGACGGCACCGATTGGCTTATCCATAACCACGCCAACGTCTTCTCGCGCGGCAGCCTGGATATCGGCGCGCGCCTGTTTATGGAACATCTGCCGCGCGGCCTGAACGGCCATATCGTCGATCTGGGCTGCGGCAACGGCGTGATTGGCCTGACGGCGCTGGCGCAAAACCCGGAAGCGCAGGTGACCTTCGTCGATGAATCTTACATGGCGGTGGCCTCCAGCGAGCTGAACGTGGAGCACAACCTGCCGCAAGAGCTGGACCGCTGTCAGTTTGAGGTGAACAACGCGCTGGCAGGCATCGAGCGTGAAAGCGTGCAGGCGGTGCTGTGCAACCCGCCGTTCCACCAGCAACACGCCATTACCGATCACACCGCCTGGCAGATGTTCTGCGACGCCAAGCGCTGCCTGCAAGTGGGCGGCGAACTGCGCATCGTCGGCAACCGTCACCTCGACTACCATCAGAAGCTCAAGCGCCTGTTCGGCAACTGCACGCTGGTGGCCTCGAACAAGAAGTTCGTGATCCTTCGAGCGGTGAAATCCGGCGCGCGTCGCTGAGCGTGAATAACAAGGGGCGCCGGGCGCCCCTCAGGCTGTAGACAAAGGGGGAAAAAGCGTGGTTTTTCCCCCTTTGTGGATATCAGCCGAAAATCAATAAATTGATTTTCCTTGTTCTCTATTCGCTGCTCTCTGCCAACCCGGCATGGGGATGAGGTTTGTCATCAATATCAGGGGCGCCGGGCGCCCCTTTTTTTACAGCGCCATCGCCAACCGCGTACCCTGATCGATCGCGCGGCGGGCGTCCAGCTCGGCGGCCACGTCGGCGCCGCCGATCAGGTGCACGGTTTTCCCCATCGCCAGCAGTGGTTGCTGCAGTTCGCGGCGCGGTTCCTGCCCGGCGCAAATGACCACCGTGTCCACCGGTAGGCAGCTGTCTTGCTCGGCGCGGGTGATGTGCAGCCCTTCGTCGTCGATCAGCCGATAGCTGACGCTGTTGAGCATCTTCACGCCGCGCATCGCCAGGCTGGCGCGGTGGATCCAACCGGTGGTTTTGCCCAGGCCTTCGCCCACTTTGCTGGTTTTGCGCTGCAACAGGTAGATTTGCCGGGCGGCGCGCGGCGCCTGCGGGCCTTGCTCAGCCAGCCCGCCGCGCTGTTCAAGGCGGCCATCGATGCCCCATTCGCGGTTGAATTCCGCCTGATCCAGGCTGCTGGACACGCCGTGCTGGCTGAGGTACTCGGCGGTATCGAAGCCGATGCCGCCGGCGCCGACGATCGCCACCCGCTGGCCGACCGGTTTTTTATCGCGCAGCACGTCCAGATAGCTCAGCACCTTGGCGTGCCCGATGCCGGGGATGTCCGGGGTGCGCGGCACGATGCCGCAGGCGAGGATCACCTCATCGAATTCGCTTAAATCCGCCGCTTCGACCTTGACGCCCAGCCTGACCGTCACTTCACGCAGCGCCAGCTGGCGGCGGAAGTAACGCAGCGTTTCATGGAATTCTTCCTTGCCGGGGATCTGCTTGGCGATGTTGAACTGGCCGCCGATCTGCTCGGCGGCGTCGAACAGCGTCACCTGATGGCCACGGCTGGCGGCGGTGGTGGCGAAGGCCAGCCCGGCAGGGCCGGCGCCGACCACCGCCAGTTTTTTCGGTTTTTCCGCCATCGTCAGCGGCATTTCGGTTTCGCGGCAGGCGCGCGGGTTGACCAGACAGGAAGTCAGCTTGCCTTCAAAGATCTGGTCGAGACAGGCCTGGTTGCAACCGATGCAGGTATTGATCTCGTCGGCGCGCCCTTCGGCGGCTTTTTGCACAAAGGCGGCGTCGGCGAGGAACGGGCGCGCCATCGACACCATATCGGCGCAGCCGTCCGCCAGCACCTGCTCGGCCACCGCCGGATCGTTGATGCGGTTGGTGGTGATCAGCGGGATGCTGACCTTGCCCATCAGCTTGCGGGTCACCCAGCTGAATCCGGCGCGCGGCACCATGGTGGCGATGGTCGGAATACGCGCTTCGTGCCAGCCGATGCCGGTGTTGATGATCGTCGCCCCTGCCTGTTCGACCGCCAGCGCCAGCTGCTCGATCTCCTGCCAGCTGGAGCCGTCTTCCACCAGATCGAGCATCGACAGCCGGTAGATCAGAATGAATTCCGGGCCCACGGCCTGGCGTACCGCCCTGACGGTTTCGACGGCGAAGCGCATGCGATTGGTGAAGCTGCCGCCCCATTGGTCGTCGCGCTGGTTGGTGCGCGTCGTCAAGAATTGGTTGATCAGATAGCCTTCGGAACCCATCACCTCAACGCCGTCGTAGCCGGCCTGCTGCGCCAGCGCCGCACAGCGGGCGAAATCGGCGATGGTTTGCTCAATCTCCGCTTCGCTGAGCGCGCTCGGCGTAAACGGGTTGATCGGCGCCTGCAGCGCGGAAGGGGCCACCAGTTTGGGTTGATAGCTGTAGCGGCCGGTGTGCAGGATCTGCAGCGCAATTTTGCCGCCCGCCCGGTGGACGGCCTCGGTCACCGGTCGGTGGTGAGGCAATTGCGCCTCGCTGTTGAGGAGCGAACCGCCGCGAAACACTACGCCCTGTTCGTTCGGGGCAATGCCGCCGGTGACGATCAGCGCCACGCCGGCGGCGGCGCGCTCGGCATAGAACGCGGCCAGGCGCTGCGGGCCGTCGGGCAGCTCTTCCAGGCCGGTATGCATCGATCCCATCAGCACCCGGTTTTTCAGGGTGGTGAAGCCGAGATCCAGCGGCGCCAGCAGGTGAGGGTAATTGCTCATTGCACTCTCCATCGGGTGAAATCGGGGCCCGTTGTTATAATTATGTGAACACAAGTGGTCGGATGAGATAAATCTAGCCGTTGTCGCGCCGCTTGGGAATCTGCGTTGCGCCGAATGTGATAGATGTCATGAATCTCAGACTCTGTTTGCATAACGAACAAAAGATCGGTTAGCCTTTACGCGTTGCAAATTCCTTCTCTCTGCGGAGCCATAACCGAAAATGAACAACCACGCCTGTTGATATCTGGTCCCACGCCGTGCGCTCTCGCGCCCTGTGGGGATGTTTTGATCTCATTCAGGAGTGCTTATGGCTCATTTAGCGCAGTCCCCTTATTTCGTTTTACATCAACTGACCTGCCAATTTGCTGACGGCGAAACGCTGTTCGGCCCGCTGGATCTCGCTTTTGATCGGTCGCGCTGCGGCCTGGTGGGGCGCAACGGCGTCGGCAAAACCCAGCTGCTGCGCCTGATCGCCGGATTGGATCTGCCGGGCAATGGACACGTTGAATCTCATGCCGCAGTAGCTTACGTTGCGCAGCAGCCGGAGATCGCGCCGCACACTACGCTGGCGCAGCTGCTGGGCTACGGTGAGGTGTTCGCCGCGCTGGCGCGTCTCGAGCAGGGGCGGCCGTTGACGGACGATATCGATCGTCTGGAAGGGCGCTGGGATCTTCACGATCGTCTGCAAAACGCCTTTGCCGCCGCCGGGTTGCCGGCCTTCGATCCGTTGCGATCCGCCAGTTCGCTGAGCGGCGGCGAGCGGATGCGCGCGTCGCTGTGCGGCGCCTTGCTCGGCGAGGCGGATTTTCTGCTGCTGGACGAACCGACCAACCACCTCGACAGCGCCGGCCGCGCCTGGCTGTATCAGCAGCTGGATCAGTGGCGGGGCGGGCTGTTGATCGCCAGCCATGACCGGCAGCTGCTGGGGCGCATGGAGCGCATCGTCGAACTGACGCCCGGCGCGCTGCGCAGCTACGGCGGCAACTATGAGGACTACCGGCGCCAGCGCGATACGGAGCAGCAGGCGGCGCGCGCCGATCTGGAGCATGCGCGCGAGGAGCGCCGCCGCACCCGCGCTCGCCAACAGAAAGAGCACGACATGAGCCAGCGGCGCTCGGCGCAAACGCTGCGCGTCGTCGATACGCTGAATATCGCCTCTTTCGAACGGGTGGCCTACAAGTCGGCGGCGAAGGAGAGCCTAGGCACGCTGCGCAAACAGCATCAGGATCGGCGCGACAGCCTCGATGCGGCGGTGCGTGAAGCCTATCAGCGGGTGGAGGAGGAACCGCCGGTGTTGCTGGCGCTGCCGGGCAGTGAAGTGAACGCGAACAAGCAGGTGCTGGTGCTCGAGCGGCTGCAACTGCCGTTCGTCAGCGCGCCGCCGCTGGATTTGCGGATCGACGGCCCGATGCGCGTGGCGTTGACCGGCCCCAACGGCTGCGGAAAATCCACCTTACTGAAGACTCTTCTCGGGCAGCTGGCGGCGCTTTCCGGCCATTGTCATTGCCCGCTGTCGACGGCCTACCTCGATCAAACCCTGTCGCAGCTCGATCCGGGCCTGTCGGTGATGGAACATCTGGGGCTACAGGATTCGCCGCTGGCGGAAGGGGCGCTGCGCACCCGGCTGGCGCAGCTGCAGCTTGGCGCGGATCGCATCGCGTTGCCGCTGGGCTCGCTGAGCGGCGGTGAACGCTTGAAGGCGGCGCTGGCCTGCGCGCTGTGGCGGCGACAACCGGCGCAGCTGCTGTTGCTCGACGAGCCGACCAACCACCTGGATCTGGCGTCGTCGCTGGCGATCGAAACCGCGCTGGCGGATTTCCCCGGCGCGATGCTGGTGGTGTCGCACGACGAAGACTTCCTGCAGGCGCTGAGGCCGACGCACCGCCTGAACAGGCAAGCGGACGGCTGGCGGCTTCAGGCCTGGTGAGGCAGGCGGGCGTCGATCTGACCTAGTGCGGGGCGTTGATGCACGCCAGCAGCTGGGTGAAGGCGGCGGCCATTTGCTCTTCCGGCACGCAGGCAAAGCCCATCAGCAGGCCGCGCCGGCGGTTGGGCTGCATATAGTAGCGCGACAGCGGCCGCACCAGCACCCCGCGCGCGCCGGCGGCGGCGGCGATCGCCACGTCGTCGGCCTCGTCCGGCAGGTTGAGGATCAGGTGCAAGCCGGCGTTGCTGTTGAATTCGCTGAGCGCCTGCTTGCCGAGATGTTGTTCGATCAACCCGGTCAGGAAGGCGCGCCGCCGGGCATACAGCAACCGCATGCGGCGGATATGCGCCGTGTAGTGCCCCGCCTGAATAAACTCCGCCAGCGCGCTTTGGATCAGCAGGTGCCCGCCGCGGTACAGCTCGGCATGGGCGGTTTTCAGCGCCTGCACCAGCGGCGGCGGCAACACCACATAGCCGAGGCGCAGCGCCGGGTAGAGCGTTTTGCTGAAGGTGCCGATATAGATCACCGGCGCGTCGGCTTCCAGCCCTTGCAACGCCGGGATCGGCTGGCCGGAAAAACGGAATTCGCTGTCGTAGTCGTCCTCGACGATCCAAGCGCCGGCGTTGCGCGCCAGCGCCAGCAGCCGTTGGCGGCGCGCCAGACTCATCACCGAGCCGAGCGGATACTGGTGCGACGGGGTGACGAAAATCAGGCGGGGCGGCGTCGTGGGCTGCTCCGGCGGCACCAGCCCGGCCTCGTCCACCGCCAGCGGGCAGACGTTCAGCGCATTGATGCGCAGGATATTGCGGATCCCCCAATAGCCCGGCTCTTCGATCCAGGCGTCATCCCCCGGATTGCACAACATGCGCGTCACCAGATCGATCGCCTGATGGATGCCTTCAGTGATCAGGATCTGTTCCGGCGAGCAGCGTACCGAGCGCGCCACCCGCAAATACTCCACCAACGCATGCTGTAGTTCCGGGCTGCCGCCCTGATTGCTGTAGGTCAGCCGCTGCGGCGCCGGGCGGCGGCTGAGGCGCGCCTGGATCTTGCTGAACAGCTGATGAGGAAAGGCGTTGACGTCGGGGACGCCGGGAATGAATGCCCCCCACTGTTTGGGGCTGGCGCTGGCGTGGTGCAGCAGCGTAGCGCCGCGCTCCGACAGTTCGACGCGCCGCGGTTGCCCGCTGCCGTCCGCCGGGGCGCCGCCGGTGGACAGGCAGCTGTCCGGCACCGTGTCGGCGACGAAGGTGCCGCTGCCGGCGCGCGCCGACACGTAGCCTTCCGCCAGCAGTTGTTCATAAACGGTTAACACGGTGTTGCGGGACAGGCTGAGCTCCTGCGCCAGGTCGCGCGAGGCGGGCAGGCGGCTGGAGGGCGGCAGACTGCCGTCGAGAATGCTGGTGCGGATCGCGTTGTAAAGCCGCTTGTGCAGCTTGTCATCAGGCTGTTCGCCGAGGCGCTGCAGCAACAGATCACCACTCAATGAGCGCAATTGGATCCCTCAATTATTCGTAACTGGCACTCGATTATAGGGCCACATCCTGTGTAAATAAACGGCATTGTTTCACGAATGTGAACGAAACGTGTAACTGGCACCGACCGGAGAGAACAGCATGAAAAACGCAGAATTGAACCAACGCCGTCAGGACGCCACCCCGCGCGGAGTGGGCGTGATGTGTGGTTTTTACGCCGAGCGCGCAGAGAACGCCACGCTGTGGGATGTGGAAGGCAAAGAAGTGATCGACTTCGCCTCGGGGATCGCCGTGCTGAACACCGGGCACCGTCACCCGAAGGTGATCGCCGCAATTGAAAAGCAGCTGCAGGCCTTCACCCACACCGCCTATCAGATCGTTCCTTACGAAAGCTATGTCTCGCTGGCGGAGCGCATCAACCAGCGCGCGCCGATCGCCGGTCCGTGTAAAACCGCCTTCTTCACCACCGGCGCGGAAGCGGTGGAAAACGCGGTGAAGATCGCCCGCGCTTACACCGGCCGCCCGGGGTTGATTACCTTCGGCGGCGGTTTCCATGGCCGCACCTACATGACCATGGCGCTGACCGGCAAAGTGGCGCCTTACAAACTGGGCTTTGGCCCATTCCCCGGCTCGGTGTTCCACGGCCAGTACCCGAACGCGCTGTACGGCGTGACCACCGAAGACGCGATGAACAGCCTGGACCGCCTGTTTAAAGCGGATATCGATCCCAAGCAGGTGGCGGCGATCGTGCTGGAGCCGGTGCAGGGCGAGGGCGGCTTCAACGTGGCGCCGGCCGATTTCATGCAGGCGCTGCGCGCGCTGTGCGACCAGCACGGCATTCTGCTGATCGCTGACGAAGTGCAGACCGGCTTCGCCCGCACCGGCAAGCTATTCGCCATGGAACACTACAGCGTTAAGCCCGATTTGATCACCATGGCGAAAAGCCTGGCGGGCGGCATGCCGCTGTCGGCGGTGGCGGGCCGCGCCGAGGTGATGGACGCGCCGGCGCCGGGTGGGCTGGGCGGCACCTACGCCGGTAACCCGCTGGCGGTGGCCGCCGCGCACGCGGTGCTGGACGTGATTGAAGAGGAGCAACTGTGCCAGCGCGCTCAGCGCTTGGGTCAGCACCTGGTGGAAGTGCTCCAGCAGGCGCGCAAAACCAGCCCGGCGATCGCCGATGTGCGCGCGCAGGGGTCGATGGTGGCGGTGGAGTTCAACGATCCGGCTACCGGTAAACCTTCAGCCGATATCACCCGTCAGGTGCAGCAGAAGGCGATGGAGGAAGGGCTGCTGCTGCTGAGCTGCGGCGTGAACGGCAACGTGATCCGCTTCCTCTACCCACTGACTATCCCGGACGATCAGTTCACCAAGGCGATGGGCATCCTGTCCCGCGCGCTGGCCCACTAAGGAGCGAACGGCATGAAATTGAACAATCCCGAGCTGTTGCGCAGCCAGTGTCTGATCAACGGCGAATGGTGCGACGCCCTGAGCGGCAAGCGCGAAGCGGTGATCAACCCGGCCACCGGCGCCGAACTGGCCAGCATTCCGCTGGTCAGCGAAGAGGAAACCCAGCAGGCGATCGCGGCGGCGCAGCGGGCGCAAAACGACTGGAAACAGCTGACCGCCAAGCAGCGTTCCGCGCTGCTGTTGGCCTGGGCTGATAAGGTGCTGGCCGCGCAGGAAGATCTGGCGCAGCTGATGACCGCCGAGCAGGGCAAATCGCTGGCGGAAGCGCGCGGCGAAGTGACCTACGCCGCGTCGTTCATCACCTGGTTCGCCGAAGAGGCCAAGCGGGTGGACGGCGCGGTATTGCAGGCGCCTCAGGCTTCGCAGCGCCTGGTGGTGGTGAAGCAGCCGATCGGCGTGTGCGCGGCCATCACCCCGTGGAACTTCCCGGCGGCGATGATCACCCGCAAGGTGGCGCCGGCGCTGGCGGCCGGTTGCGCCATCATCGTCAAACCGGCCGAGCAAACGCCGCTGACCGCGCTGGCGTTGGCCAAGCTGGCGCAGGACGCCGGCATTCCCGCCGGCGTGTTGCAGGTGGTGACTGGGGAAGCGGCGCAGGTGGGCAAGGTGTTGTGCGACAGCCCGGTGGTGCGCAAGCTGAGCTTTACCGGCTCGACCGAGGTCGGCCGCATCCTGATGGCGCAGTGCGCGCCGAGCATCAAGAAACTGTCGCTGGAACTGGGCGGTAATGCGCCGGTTATCGTGTTCGACGACGCCAATCTGGACGCGGCGGTGGCGGGCATCATGGCTTCCAAGTTCCGCAACAGCGGCCAGACCTGCGTGTGCGCCAACCGCATCTACGTGCAGGACGGCATCTACGAGCGGCTGGCGGAGAAGCTGGTGGCGGCGGTCGAGCAGTTGAAAGTCGGCGACGGCAGCCAGGAAGGCACCACTCAGGGGCCGCTGATCGACAGCGATGCGGTGGCGAAGGTGCAGAGCCACATCGACGACGCGCTGATCAAAGGGGCACAGATCGCCACCGGCGGCCAGCCGCACGCGCTGGGCGGCACCTTCTTCCAGCCGACGGTGGTAACCGGCGTGACGCAGAAGATGCGCTTCGCCAAAGAGGAGACCTTCGGGCCGGTGGCGCCGCTGTTCCGTTTCCATGACGAGGCGGAAGCCATCGCCATGGCCAACGACACCGAATTCGGTCTGGCCGCCTATCTGTTCACGCAGAACGCTGCGCGCCAGTGGCGGGTGCCGGAAGCGCTGGAGTACGGCATGGTCGGCATCAACACCGGGCTGATTTCCAACGAAGTGGCGCCGTTCGGCGGCGTGAAACAGTCAGGGCTCGGGCGTGAAGGATCGCGCTACGGGATAGAAGAATATCTGGAGCTGAAATACCTGTGTATCGATGTGAGCCGTTGAGCGTCAGGACGTTAACCCATCCCGGCGGCCAGCGTCGCCGGGCGATAAAGGATGATGCATGTCTGATAATATCTCTGTTTCTCCGGCGCTTGCCGCCGGGGTGCGAGCACCTGCACCCGCCAAATCGTTAAGTTTCCTCGAAGGGGTGGCGATGATCGTCGGTACCAACATCGGCGCCGGGGTGCTCTCCATCGCCTACGCCTCCAGCAAGGCCGGCTTTCTGCCGCTGCTGTTTTGGCTGGTGCTGGTGGGGAGCCTGACCACCATCACCATGCTGTACGTTGCCGAATCTACGCTGCGCACCCGCGCGCATCTGCAGCTGAGCGGGCTGGCGAAGCGCTACGTCGGCGGCCTGGGCGCCTGGCTGATGTTCGCTTCGGTGTGCGTCAACAGCGTCGGGGCGCTTACCGCCTACATGACCGGCAGCGGCAAGCTGCTGCAATCGCTGTTCGGCATCTCGCCGGCGCTGGGCAGCCTGCTGTTTTTCGTACCCGCCGCCGGCGTGCTCTATCTCGGTTTGAAAGCGATCGGCCGCGGCGAGAAGTTCATCAGCATCGGCATGGTGGTAATGTTGACCGCGCTGGTGGCAGCGACGCTGCTGAAAGACACCACCCAGATGCGCAACCTGCTGGACGGCGACTGGCGCTATATGGTGCCGGTGTTCAACGTGGTGGTGTTCTGCTTCTCGGCGCAGTACATCGTGCCGGAGATGGCGCGCGGCTTTGCCGATAAGCCGGAGCAGCTGCCGAAGGCGATCATCGTCGGCATGGTGGTGACCTTCATTTTGCTGGCGGCGGTGCCGATGTCGGTGATCGCGCTCAGCGGGCTGGATGACATCTCCGATGTGGCCACCATTTCCTGGGGCCAGGCGCTGGGGCAGTGGGCGTTCTTCTCCGCCAACATCTTCGCGCTGTGCGCGATGCTGACCTCGTACTGGGGGTTGGGCGGCAGCTTCCTGACCAATATTTTCGACAAGTTCCGGCTGGGCAACGACGAGCTGCCGCTGCGCCGCTTCGGCGTGCTGCTGCTGGTGGTGGTGCCGCCGTTCGCGCTGGCCTACAGCGGGCTGGTGTCATTCGTCAACGCGCTCTACTTCGCCGGGGTGTTCAGCGGGGTGATCCTGTCGATCATGCCGATGCTGATCCTGCGCGGCGCGCGCAAACACGGCGACCAAACCCCACGCTGGCAGTGCAACTGGATCACGCATCCGCTGCTGCAGATCAGCATTGTGTTGCTGTACCTGGCCAGCGCGGTGTACGCCATCGCTTCATTGTTAGGCTATCTGCCCTCTGGATGGTGATTTGCCTTCCCTCAAGCAGTGATGTTGTTTCTCGGCATTGAGAACGGCGGCGTCGTGGCCGCCGATTTTTTTCCTCAGGCGCGCCGTTTTTCCGACAGCGCCAGCCAGGCCTGCACCGACGGGCGCTGCCACTGCTTGTGCGCATAGTGGCGCACGCGCTCCGGCACCGGATCGCCGTGCATTACCAGCCGGTTGAGCATCAGCGCCAGATCGGTGTCGGCGATGCACCACTCCCTGAACAGATTGTCCTGCCCGTGGCTCAACAGCTTTTCCACGGCGGCGATCAGCTTGCGCGCGGCTTCCTGCGCGGCTTCGGACAGCGGCGGGAACTTGCCGTTGTTGAACACCACTTCGGTCGAGCGCTCGGCGCGGATCGGCAGCAGATCGCTGCGCAACCAGGCCTGGATCTCGCGCGCCTTGGCGCGCAGCTTCACGTCGCGCGGGTACACGGCGTGAGCCGGGTGGATGTCTTCCAGGTATTCGGCGATCGCTGAAGACTCCGAGAGCTGAAATTCGCCGATCGCCAGCGTCGGCACCCGGCGGGTGAGCGACAGCGCCGCGTAGGCCGCTTCTTTGTTCTCTTCTTTCGCCAGATCCACCGGCTTCACGGTGAACGGAATGCCTTTTTCCGTCAGCACGACAAAGGCGGACATGGCGTACGGGCTGAAAAATTCACTGTCGGTATAAAGCTCGGTGATCGGTTGAGACATCGGCGGTTCCTCGGGGTTAAGGGGGGAACATTCATCATTGTCGAGGGGAGGCTAAAAATCAATCTGTTAGCCTAAAAGTTCTTGGGCGGCGCGGTTTACGGCGCCGTGAGCTCCTTCAGGATGATGTGATATATTTGTTGCCAACACGTGAATTGAGCCGTATTGGGTAACATGAAGACGCAGTGGATAGAACGAGTGAAAGTGGGATGCGCGCGCCTGTGGCCGCACCCGCTGGCGGTGGGCAAACGAGAGATGCTGATTTCCAGCGTTGGCGCCGGTTTGGGGCTGATGCTCGCCGGCTGGATCAGCCACTTTATTTTGGGCGAGGTGAACCTGTGGTTTATCGCGCCGATGGGCGCTTCGGCGGTGCTGCTGTTCGGCGTGCCCAACAGCCCGCTGGCGCAGCCCTGGTCGATCGTCGGCGGCAATGCGCTGGCGGCGACGGTGGGCGTCAGCGCCGGTCTGCTGATCCCCGATCCGGGCCTGGCCTGCGGCGTGGCGGCGGCGGTGGCCATCGGCCTGATGTTCAAGCTGCGCTGCCTGCACCCACCCGGCGGCGCGGTGGCGCTGACCGCCATCCTCGGCGGCCCCGGCATTCATCAGATGGGCTACCACTTCGTGTTGTACCCGGTGCTGCTGAACTCGGTGCTGCTGGCGGCGCTGGCCATTTTGTTCAATAACCTGGCCGGACGGCGCTACCCGCACGCGCTGGCGCCGGCGGAGGCCAAGCCGGCCAATCTGCCGATCGATGCCGTTTCCATCACCCGCGCCGATCTGCACGAGGCGTTGATGGAGGGGGATCTGTTCGATATCGATGAGGACGATCTGCAGGAGATCCTGCTGCGCGCCGAGCAGCTGGCGCATCAGCGGCAAAGCAAGATTGCCTGATCAGCCCAGCGTTTTGCGGTAAAACACCACCCGTTCCGTTTCGGCAAAGCCCAGCGCGGCATGCAGGCGCTGGGAGTCCAGATTGGCGATGTCGGTATCCGACGCCAGCTCGCTGCATCCCTGTTGCTTGGCCCACTCCTGCACCTGCGCGATCAAACGCGCCGCCCAGCCCTGGCGGCGGGCGCGTTCGACGGTGTAAATCCCTTCCAAAAACGCCACCGGCGACGATTCGCAGCCGTTGACATAATCGTAGCGCAGCGCGACCTCGGCAAAGGCGACAAAAACGCCATCCGGCCCCCGCGCCATAAACGCGGTGTGGTGCGGCGAAGCCAATATTTCGCGCATCTCCGCGCGGTGCTCTTCAGGCGAGCTGGATGGCCACAGCGCCGCGCGCAGCGCCAGCCAGGCGTCGAGGTTGTCGTGGTCGCAGTTGACGATCATGCGGGATCCTTATCCGGCAACTGAAGGGAGTGGGGCGATAATATCACGTTGCGCCGCCAGCGAACGGCCGGATGCGTCGGCGCATGTGAGTAGCCTGCCCTGGATCGTTCGTCGCAGATTGTGATCCCATCATCAACGTCATCGAAAGACGGGGATCGTACCCGAGGCCGTACGTCGCTCGCCGGCCTCTTTAAGTCTGCGCCCCAGTTCGGCGATGCGACGTTCGCCGGCTTCCAGCGCGGATGCTGAGGTATGTACCGAATAGGCGCCGAGGTGCAGCGGATACGGATGAGGCACGGCTGAGCCGAGAACGAATACGGCATCTTCATTGCCGGATGCTTCAAGCACAATGGACATTTCCCCCGGTTCGAATACCACCATCTCGCCCGCGTTGATAGGCGCGTCTGCGCTGAGACGGCCTTTGGCCAGTGCGAGCCAGCCGACCGAATGCTTGGCTGGCGGGAGGTAGGTCCAGCGTTCGCCCGGTTTGAGTGTGACGAGCAAGTAATTGATGCCTTCCTGCGCGGGCACCGGGCTTTGCACGCCTTCATGGTTGCCAATGATGACATGCGCCGGCCCGATTTGGCGCATGTTCCGGGCTTCGATATAACGGCTTTCCTGTTCACCGTTCTCCAGCTCGGCGGGCAGGGCCAGCCAGAGCTGGAATCCCTGGATGCGCGGCGTATCCGTGGCGGACAATTCCTTGCCGTGCCACATCCCACCGCCGGCACGCGCCCACTCCACTGCGCCATAGCCGAGCGTCCCGACAGCGCCGCTGGCAGGATCTTCGTAGTGAAAAGCGCCTTCGAGCGGCACGGTCACGGTGGCTATGCCTGAATGCGGATGCAGCGGCATGTTGGCCAGCATTGCCATGGTGTGCTGATCCGCCTCGAACAGATCGAGGAATACGAAAGGTTTAATCACCTGGCCCAGGTCGGAAGGGCTCATCAGCCGGGTGATCGGGCCGTGGCCGTGGCCTCGGGTGCGTTGTGTTATACGCCGCGGGTTGGGCGCGAGTGGTGAGGTCAACGTGGTGTTCATGATTGAATCTCCAGTTTACAAATCCGGCGCGAACGAATTCCGGGGTACGCGGCACAGCCATAGGATTGAGCGGTATTGCATCGCCGGTGGCCAGCCCAAAAAAGGGACTGGCCGCGAACCTGCTCTTGCTGTTCTGAACCGGCCCCGATTAAGCGGTCAGGCCGTCAATCTGAGCCGCGGCTGCATCGATGGCGACAGTACGGTTTTCCGGGCTGAGTGCCAGTCCCTCTGCTCGAATGAAGGTGATGTCCGTAATACCAAGGAAGCCGAAGAAACTGCGCAGATAGGTTTCCTGATGGTCCAGGAAGGCCAGTGGCGTGCCTTCGCCGTACAGGCCACCGCGGGTGGAAGCAACGATAACGCGTTTCCCCTTGGCGAGGCCTTCAGCGCCGTTTTCCGTATAGCGGAAAGTTCTGCCTGGCACTGCAAGTCGGTCAAGCCAGGCGCGCAGCTGAGTCGGCAACGTAAAGTTATACATAGGCGCACCGACGATAATGACATCGGCGGCAAGGAAGTCGTCGACGAGTTTGGCGTTGCGGGCAACGGCCTGTTTGACGTGCTCGTCTTGCGGCTCCACGCCCTGCAGAGCCAGAAATTCGGCGCTGGAAAGGTGGTTAATCGGGTCGGCGGCGAGATCGGTGTGGATGATCCTGGCGTCTGGCTTAGCTGCAGACAGCTGTTTGGCGATCGCCGCCGTGAGCTGGCGGCTAACCGATTGTTCGTTGAGAATGCTGGAATCGATATGAAGCAGTGTCATGATGAAATCCTTAGGTATAAAATGGTAACCAGGGATAACAATATAACCATGTCCTAAAATGGCAGACAATAAGGCACATTAGGAGAACCCGGTATCATGAATGTGACTAATCAACCTCGAGATTTAAGACATGCCGACTGCCAAAAGATCAGCCAGGTATTGGCGCGCGTTGGTGAGAAGTGGAGTGTCCTGATCATTATGTTCTTGGCGAACGGGCCACGCCGATTCACTGAAATAAAGCGTACAATCAATGGAATATCTCAGCGGATGCTGACGCTGTGCCTGCGCAATATGGAACGAGATGGGTTAGTCAAGCGGACAGTTATTGCCGTCATGCCGCCGCACGTCGAATATGAATTGACGCCGCTCGGTTGCTCATTGACCGTACCCGTCATCGCGCTGGGAACCTGGGCGAATGAGCATATTGCCGATATTGATGCGGCGAGAACCGCATTCGACGCGCAAAATAGCGAGGCCGGTGAGGATGTTAATTCACGCTAGAGGCGGCAGGGGGGCGAATGAAATTTGCGTTCTGTTGCCAAAAGAGGCGAATGCCTGGTTGCGCCGCAGAAAAAACTAAGGGGCTACGCTGTTAACGTAACCCCTTGATAATTTGGTGGCCCCTGTTGGGTTTGAACCAACGACCAAGCGATTATGAGTCGCCTGCTCTAACCACTGAGCTAAGGGGCCAAGCCGCGAGATTATAGGGAATCCTTAAGCATCGGTCTACTGTTACCCGCCCGTATGTTGCTTTTCTGCGCAGTTCTAGCCTGTTGTAATTGCTGGCGGATTTTGCGATAACCGCAGTAAATCCCTGCAATGGACTCACGACACTCATGGAACTTCTGGCGCCCAACCTGCGGGTGGTGTTTTGCGGCATCAACCCCGGCCTTTCTTCCGCCCATCAGGGCTATCCTTTCGCCAACGGCAGCAACCGCTTCTGGAAGGTGATCCATCAGGCCGGCTTTACCGCGAGCCAGCTGGCGCCGGAGCAGTGGCAGCAGCTGAAGGACAACGGCTGCGGTATTACCGCGCTGGTGGCGCGCCCGACGGTGGCGGCCAGCGAGCTGTCGCGCGTCGAGTTGCGCAGCGGCGGTGAGGCGCTGCAAGAGAAAATCCTGCGCTATCAGCCGCGCGCGCTGGCGATCTTGGGCAAGCAGGCGTTCACCACCGCCTTCGGGGTGAAAAACGCGCCCTGGGGCAAGCAGACGATGATGCTGGGAGAAACCGAGGTGTGGGTATTGCCCAACCCCAGCGGATTGAATCGCGCCACGCTGGAGCAACTGACCGCCAGCTATCGCGAGCTGTTCCTGGCGCTGCAATGACATAAGGAAATTGCGATGACATCGATGATGAAAGGTTGTTTGATGGCGCTGTTATTGGTGACCGGCGCTGCACAGGCGGGGCATTCGCCGCAGGAAGCGCGCAACAAGCAGAACGTGCTGGAGTTTTATCGGCAGGGGCTGAACAACAAGGATTTTGCGGCGGCGCGGCCGTTTTTGGGCGAACAATACAAACAGCATAACCCCAATGCCAAAGACGGCGTGGCGGGTTTTCGTCAATTTGTCGAGCTGCTGAAAACGCGTTACCCCAATTCGCACAGTGAGGTGAAACAAGCGTTCGTCGACGGCGACTTCGTGATTTTGCATGTGGAGGTCAGCGGGCGCGAGGCCGGCAAGACCGCGGCGATCGTCGATATATTCCGTCTGGACAGCGCCGGAAAGATCGTTGAACACTGGGACGTGACACAGCCGGTGCCGGAGAAGACCGCCAGCGGCAACAGCATGTTCTGAGGCATAAAAAAACCCCGGCAGGCCGGGGTTTTTGTTTTGAGTGCAACCGCCGGACTTAATCGTCCAGGAAGCTGCGCAGCACTTCGGAGCGGCTTGGGTGACGCAGCTTGCGCAGCGCCTTGGCTTCGATCTGACGAATACGCTCACGGGTAACGTCAAACTGCTTGCCAACCTCTTCCAGCGTGTGGTCGGTGTTCATGTCGATGCCGAAACGCATGCGCAGCACTTTCGCTTCGCGCGCGGTCAGGCCGGCCAGCACGTCGTGGGTGGCGGAACGCAGGCTTTCCGAGGTCGCGGAGTCCAGCGGCAGCTCGAGGGTGGTATCCTCGATGAAGTCGCCCAGATGCGAATCTTCGTCGTCGCCGATCGGCGTTTCCATCGAGATTGGCTCTTTGGCGATCTTCAGCACTTTGCGGATCTTGTCTTCCGGCATCAGCATGCGCTCGGCCAGCTCTTCCGGCGTCGGCTCGCGGCCCATCTCTTGCAGCATCTGGCGCGAAATACGGTTGAGCTTGTTGATGGTCTCAATCATATGCACCGGAATACGGATGGTGCGCGCCTGGTCGGCGATGGAGCGGGTGATAGCCTGACGGATCCACCAGGTGGCGTACGTCGAGAACTTGTAGCCGCGGCGGTATTCGAACTTGTCTACCGCTTTCATCAGGCCGATGTTGCCTTCCTGGATCAGATCCAGGAACTGCAGGCCGCGGTTGGTGTATTTCTTGGCGATAGAAATAACCAGACGCAGGTTGGCCTCAACCATCTCTTTCTTCGCGCGGCGAGCTTTCGCTTCACCGATCGACATGCGACGGTTGATGTCTTTGACCTGCTCGATGGTCAGGCCGGTTTCTTCTTCGATCTGACGCAGTTTCTGCAGGCTGCGCTGCACGTCTTCAGCAACGTCTTTCAGCTTTTCCGACCATGGCTTGGCCATCGCCAGCGCCGCTTCGAACCAGGAATCGCTGGTTTCGTTGCCGGCGAACAGGGTGACGAAGTTTTTCTTCGGCATTTTGCACTGTTCAACGCACAGCTTCATGATGATGCGTTCCTGGGTGCGAACGCGGTCCATCATGGTGCGCATGCTGTTGACCAGGAAGTCGAACTGTTTCGGCACCAGGCGGAACTGCTTGAACACTTCAGACAGCTTCAGGATCTCGTCCGCGGCGCTGGCGTGGCTGCGGCCGTTTTTCTTGATCACCAGGCGGGTCGCTTCATACTGATCGCGCAACTCGGCGAACTTCTGACGCGCCAGCTCAGGATCGATGCTGTTGTCGTCTTCGGTGTCGTCGTCTTCGTCGTCTTCATCTTCTTCGTCGTCGTCTTGCTCTTCGCTCGACAGTTCAGAACCGATATGAGTGGCGGTTGGGGCGATGTCCTCTTCCGCGTTAGGATCGACGAAGCCGGTGATCAGATCGGACAGGCGCGCTTCACCCGCTTCGACGCGATCGTACTGCTCAAGCAGGTAAGTGATGGCTTCCGGGTATTCGGCAACCGAGCACTGTACCTGGTTGATGCCGTCTTCGATGCGCTTGGCGATGTCGATTTCGCCTTCGCGCGTCAGCAGTTCGACGGTACCCATTTCGCGCATGTACATGCGCACCGGGTCGGTGGTGCGGCCGATTTCGGATTCCACGCTGGACAGAACCTGTGCGGCGGCTTCTTCCGCATCTTCGTCCGTGCTGTTCGAGTTTTCGGCGAGCAGCAGGTCATCGGCGTCCGGTGCTTCTTCCATCACCTGGATGCCCATGTCGTTAATCATCTGGATGATGTCTTCGATCTGATCGGAGTCGACGATATCTTCCGGCAGATGGTCATTGACCTCAGCATAGGTCAGATAGCCTTGCTCCTTACCACGGGTGACAAGTAGCTTCAGCTGTGACTGCGGGTTTTGCTCCATAAGACGGTATCCACACTTCAGAGTATTTAGGTTGGTGTCGGTCGGCGAAACCGCCAACAATAGCATTTGGGGCGTTTTCGTTATCGCCGCGGCCCACTATGGCGGCACTGTGCAGGGCTCTGCCCTCGCAATTATCGGCACTTAAGCCGTTTGGTATTCAGTTTTTCTTCGCTAAAACCTGGTTGAGAGAACGGACTTCTTCACGTTCCTCCGCGCTCAGGCCGCGCGTTCTGGCCTGGGCGATCAGCGTTTCCAGCCGTTGCTCGAGCACCGAGTCGTACAGGCTGGCCAACGTATCCAAAAAGGTCTGCTCGACCATGTCCTCAACGATCATATGGTTCCAGGTCGCCAAGGTTTCAAGCTGCTGGCTGAATTTGTTGTCGCGATACAGCTCCAGCAATTGCCCGGTCGTCAGACCCGGCTGCGCCAAACAGGTCTGCACCAGTTCGACGAACAGCGGCAATCCCGCCTGTTTGGTCTGCTCCAACCCTTCCAGCGAAGGGATAAGTGTAGCCAACTGCGGATTTTGCACCAGTAACCCTATCAGTATACGCATGGTTGTGCGTTTTAGCTGGGGCGCCTGATAAGGATTCGCATTTTCAGCCTGCTTGGGCATCAGCTTGTCGAGCTGGCTGTCGTCCAGCAGCCCCAGCTTGTTGCCGAGCTCCTGGCGCAGGTACAAGCGCAACGTTTCGCCCGGCACCTGAGTAATCAGCGGCAGCGCCAGCGTGCTCAGCTTGGCGCGCCCGTCCGGGCTGCTTAAATCCACCTGCGGCAGCAGGCTTTCGAACAGGAACGTGGACAGCGGCTGCGCCTGCTCCATTCGCTGCTCGAAGGCTTCTTTGCCTTCCTTGCGCACCAGCGTGTCCGGATCTTCGCCGTCGGGCAAAAACATGAACCGCAGCTGGCGCCCGTCATTCAGGTACGGCAGCGCGGTTTCCAGCGCCCGCCAGGCCGCTTCGCGGCCGGCGCGGTCGCCGTCGTAACAGCAGACGACGTTGTCGGTGGCGCGGAACAACAGCTGAATGTGTTCCGCCGTCGTCGAGGTGCCGAGCGAGGCGACGGCATAGTCGATGCCGAATTGCGCCAACGCCACCACGTCCATATACCCTTCCACCACCAGCAGCCGCTGCAGGGTAGGGTGGTTCTGCTGTGCTTCATACAGGCCGTACAGCTGACGGCCCTTATGGAAAACTTCGGTTTCCGGCGAGTTCAGGTACTTCGGCATACCGTCGCCCAATACGCGGCCGCCGAAGGCGATCACGCGCCCACGCTTGTCGCGGATGGGGAACATCACCCGTTCGCGGAAACGGTCGTACGAACGCCCCTGATCGTTAGTCACCAGCATGCCGGCATCGTTCAATGCGCGGCGCGAGTCGGCGTCGCGGCCGAAACGCTTCAGGGCGTTGTCCCATCCCGCCGGCGCGAAGCCGATGGCGAAATGGCGAATAACGTCGTCACTTAACCCGCGCTGCTGCAAATAGTTGCGCGCCGGCGCCCCGGAGGACTGCTGCAGTGACTGTTGATAGAACGCGCTGAGCTGTTCCATCAGTTGGTACAGGCTCTGGCGCTGATGGCGTTCGATCTGGGTTGGCCCGGTGCCCGCTTCGTAAGGCACTTCCAGCCCGTGCATGGTCGCCAGTTCTTCGATGGTTTCGACAAACTCGAGTCGGTCGTAATTCATCAAAAAGTCGACGGCGTTGCCGTGCGCACCACACCCAAAACAGTGATAAAACTGCTTTTCGCCATTAACGGTAAAGGAAGGCGTCTTTTCGTGGTGGAACGGACAGCACGCGTGATAGTTCTTGCCTTGCTTCTTGAGCTTCACGCGGGCGTCGATCAAATCGACGATGTCGGTGCGAGCCAGCAAGTCATTGATAAATACGCGCGGAATTCGTCCAGCCATAAGCCCTTACTTCATTAGCCTATAAACGAGAACAAGCCGCGCATTCCTTTCGGAAAGCACGGCCTTCGTATGCAACTACTCGGTCTGCGCGATTTTGAAAATCAGAAATTCACGCGGTGGGGTTGCCCCCGAAGAATTAATACAGACGAGTGCGGCGTGCGTTTTCGCGAGCCAGTTTCTTCGCGTGACGTTTCACAGCAGAAGCTTTAGCGCGTTTACGTTCGGTAGTTGGTTTTTCATAAAACTCACGACGACGAACTTCAGCTAAAACACCTGCTTTTTCGCAAGAGCGTTTGAAACGACGCAGAGCAACGTCAAATGGCTCGTTTTCACGTACTTTAATTACCGGCATGTGCCTCTCACCTCAATAAAATTCGGTTTGTTGCTGGCCAAGCGCCAGCCTTTTCAAAATGGTGCGGAATTTTACTCCAATGGATGCTGCTTTGTAAAGCATCACAGCAAATTGAAACCCGCGTCGCTCTGCCGCAACGTGCGCAATTTTGCACCGGGCGCTGATTATAGACTAATCAGAAAAAAATGCTCGTGTTTAATCGCTCAGGCATTTTCTGGATGAATCATCGACATAGGCGCAAGCCGGTGACAAGATGCGCCGCACCGGCGGTAAATGCGGCGGAATGTGGTAGACTGGCGGCCGCACGTGAATGATGGGAAATGTAATGCGAGTACTGGGTATAGAAACGTCCTGCGATGAAACCGGAATTGCAGTGTATGACGATCAAACCGGTTTGTTGGCCAACCAATTATACAGCCAGGTGAAGCTGCACGCCGACTACGGCGGCGTAGTGCCGGAACTGGCCTCCCGCGATCACGTGCGCAAAACCGTGCCGCTGATTCAGGCGGCGCTGAAAGAGGCCAACCTGACCCCGGCCGATATCGACGGCGTGGCTTACACCGCCGGGCCGGGCCTGGTGGGGGCGCTGCTGGTCGGCGCAACCGTGGGGCGCGCGCTGGCGTTCGCCTGGAACGTGCCGGCAGTGCCGGTGCACCATATGGAAGGCCACCTGCTGGCGCCGATGCTGGAAGACAACCCGCCGGCGTTTCCGTTCGTCGCGCTGTTGGTCTCCGGCGGCCACACCCAGCTTATCAGCGTCACCGGCATCGGTGAGTATGAGTTGCTGGGCGAGTCGATCGACGACGCGGCCGGTGAAGCGTTCGACAAAACCGCCAAGCTGCTCGGCCTGGATTATCCTGGCGGGCCGATGCTGTCGAAGATGGCGCAGCAGGGCACGGCGGGGCGTTTCACCTTCCCGCGGCCGATGACCGATCGTCCGGGGCTGGACTTCAGTTTCTCCGGGCTGAAAACCTTTGCCGCCAACACCATTCGCTCCAACGGCAACGACGATCAGACGCGTGCCGACATCGCCCGCGCCTTCGAGGATGCGGTGGTGGATACGCTGGCGATAAAATGCAAACGCGCGCTGGAGCAGACCGGCTTCAAACGCCTGGTGATGGCCGGCGGCGTGAGCGCCAACCGCACGCTGCGCGCCAAACTGGCGGAGATGATGCAGAAACGCGGCGGGGAGGTGTTCTATGCCCGCCCGGAATTTTGCACCGACAACGGCGCGATGATCGCCTATGCCGGCATGGTGCGCCTGAAGAGCGGCGCCAACCCGGAGCTGAGCGTTTCCGTGCGGCCGCGCTGGCCGCTGGCGGAACTGCCTGCGGTATAAAGCAAAGGGCCGGATTATCCGGCCCTTCTGTTATTCCTCTCTCGGCTGGTCGCCGTTATCCGCGTCGTTTTTCTTCTTGCGGAACTTGCCCCAGATCTTGCCTTCCTGGCCGCGCCACAGGCGCTGAATATTGTCGTGATGCCGCATCAGGATCAGGCAGGAGAGCATCGCTACCGGGAAGGTGAACTGCGGTTTGAACCACCAGACGTAGAACGGGGCGATCAACGCGCTGACGATGGCGCCGAGCGAAGAGTAGCCGCTGAGCAGCACCGTCAACAGCCAGGTGCCAGTCATCAGGCCGGTCAGATCCCAGCCGATAGGTGCGATGGCGCCAAACGCCGTCGCCACGCCTTTACCGCCGCGGAAGTGGAAGAACACCGGATAGATGTGCCCAAGACAGGCGGCGATCGCCGTCAGGCCCAGATATAGCGGCGGCACATCGAGTTTGTAGGCCAGCCAGACCGGCAGCATCCCTTTCAGAATATCGAACACCAGCACCGCCGCCGCCGCCAGCCGGCCGCCGATGCGCAGGACGTTGGTCGCCCCGGGGTTTCCTGAGCCATGTTCACGCGGATCCGGCAGCCTGGCGATCCGGCAAACCAGGATCGCGCTGGAAATCGAGCCGCACAGATACGCGAAGATAATCATGCCAAGCGCGGTAGCACTCATAACGCGGTTCCGTTTAATAATGGTCGTTTTACTCGCAACATCTATGGATAATACGCACATTCCGCTGGAAGTGGTATCCGGCAAGGCCAAAAACAGAGAATGACGTGATGGATATCGTATTTATTGAAGAGCTTACCGTAATTACCACCATTGGCGTTTATGAGTGGGAACAGGGCATTCGTCAGAAGCTGGTGTTCGATATCGAAATGGGCTGGGATAACCGGCCGGCCGCCGCCAGCGACGATGTAACTGACTGTCTGAGCTATGCCGATGTCAGCGACGCCGTGATCCATCACGTGGAGTCGAACCGGTTCGCGCTGGTGGAGCGCGTGGCGGAGGAAATATCCGAAATTTTGCTTCAACGCTTCAATTCCCCGTGGGTCCGTATTAAGGTCAGCAAACCGGGCGCTGTAGCACATGCCAATCGGGTCGGCGTGATCATTGAGCGCGGCACTCGTCCCGCATGATTTTATGTCATCTGCTTGCAACGAAAGACCGTTAAGCTGGTCTTAATCCTGAGAATTGTTTTAGCGGCATTGTCTTTTAAGCACTGCCGCTTTTTTATGTGATGGCCGTTATTTTATGGGGTGAGCGAAGCACATGGCTGACATGCATTCACTGTTTATTGCGTTTGTTCTTGGGGTTGTCGAAGGGTTAACCGAATTTCTGCCGGTGTCTTCCACCGGGCATATGATTATCGTTGGCGAGTGGCTGGGTTTTACCGGCGACAAAGCCAAAACCTTTGAAGTCATCATCCAACTGGGGTCTATCCTGGCCGTGGTGGTGATGTTCTGGCGCCGGTTGTTCGGCCTGATCGGCATCCATTTCGGCGGCAAGCCAGTGGAGCACGAGGGCAAAACCAGCGGCCAACTGAAGCTGGGGCATATCCTGCTGGCGATGATCCCGGCGGTGGTGCTGGGTCTGGTATTCCACGATGTGATTAAATCGCTGTTCGCGCCGAAAAACGTGATGTACGCGTTGGTCGTCGGCGGCCTGCTGTTGCTGGCGGCGGAATGGCTGAAGCCGAAGAAGCCGAGAGCGGAAGGGCTGGATGACATCACCTACCGCCAGGCGTTCATGATCGGCTGCTTCCAGTGCCTGGCGCTGTGGCCGGGTTTCTCCCGTTCGGGGTCCACTATCGCCGGCGGTATGCTGGTGGGCGTAAACCGCTATGCGGCGTCCGAGTTCTCCTTCATCCTGGCGGTGCCGATGATGATTGGCGCCAGCGGTCTGGATCTGTACAAGAGCCTGCACTTCTTGACCTGGGGCGATCTGCCGATGTTCGCCGTCGGTTTCGTTACTGCCTTCGTGGTGGCGCTGATTGCGATCAAGACCTTCCTGTCGCTGATCAAACGCATCTCGTTCGTGCCGTTCGCCATCTACCGCTTTATCGTGGCGGCCGTGGTTTACATGGTATTCCTGTAAGCCCGATGGCAAGAAAAAACCCCGCTCTGCGGGGTTTTTTTATGCCTGATCGTTGAGGATGGTTTGGTTGAGCTTCCAGTCGGCCAGCGCCTGCTGGCGACGGCGTTTGAGCTCATCGCGGATCGCGGTGCCCTGCAGCCCGCTGGCTACCACCTCTTTAATAGATACCGCGTTCGCCACCTGATACGCCTGGCGCAGATAGTCGCCCTGCGGATAAGGATTCTCCTCAAAGCCGGTGCGGCCGCGCGCGTCCGCTTCGCTGGTCAGGATCATCTGCTCCAGCCTTTGGGGCTTGCGCCAGACGTCGATGGCGTCGAACAGCTTCAGCAGGGTCTCCGGCCGCAGCTTATTCACGGTGTGGATCAAATCATGGTACTCGGCCACCAGCTTGCTCAGATCGCGCACCGGGTTAGGCACCCGCAGCCGCTGGCATAGCGCTTCGACCAGCCGCACGCCCGCCGGGCCGTGGCCGTGGTGATGCGGCCAGAACTCTTTTGGCGTCAACCCTTTGCCGAGGTCATGACACAGGGTGGCGAAGCGTACGTCCACCTCGGGAGTGAGGCGGGCGGCCATCGCCAGCGCCATCAGCGTATGTACGCCGGTGTCGATCTCCGGATGCCATTTGGCGGGGGCCGGCACGCCGAACAGCGCGTCGATTTCCGGGAACAGCACCGCCAGCGCATCGCAGTCGCGCAGCACCTGAAAATAGACCTGCGGGCTCTGGCTTTGCAGCGCCTTTTCGGTTTCCTTCCAGACGCGTTCGGCGGTCAGCGCGGCCAGTTCACCGCTGTGCGCCATCCGGCGCATCAAGGCCAGCGTTTCGTCGGCGATGCGAAAACCCAGATGGACGAAGCGAGCATTGAATCGCGCCACGCGCAGCACGCGCAGCGGATCTTCGCCGAACGCGTCGGAAACGTGGCGCAGCACGCGCGCCTGCAGATCGGCCACGCCGCCGTAGGGGTCAATCAGTTCCCCTTCGGCGGAACGAGCGATGGCGTTGAGGGTCAGATCGCGCCGCAGCAGATCTTCTTCCAGCGTGACGTCCGGCGCGGCATAGCAGGTAAAACCGGTGTACCCCTGGCCGGATTTGCGCTCGGTGCGCGCCAGCGCGTACTCCTCGTGGGTATCGGGATTGAGGAACACCGGAAAATCTTTGCCGACCTGCTGGTAGCCCAATGCCAGCAGCTCCGCCGGCGTGGCGCCCACCACCACCCAATCATGATCGACCACCGGAATGTTGAGCAGGCTGTCGCGAACGGCGCCGCCGACCAGATAAATCTGCACTGTTGACTCCTGAATATCGTGTAAGGCTCTGTCTATCAGATTACATGAATTGGACGCGGGATGTCGGCGCCAATGAAAAAGGCGCCCGCAGGCGCCCAAACTCAAACTGAACGATACTGAGATCAGTTCATCCAGCGATTGTTGTTCTTGCGACGCGGGATCAGGTGCGGCAACAGCAGGCCCAGCAGCAAACCGACGCCGGCGACGCCGCCGCCGTACATGAACCACTGCAGAATAATGGTGCGCTGTTTGTCGTCGAGCTGCAGGTTAACGGCGTTAACCTTCTTCTGCGCGACCACCAGCTGGTTTTTCAGATCCTGGTTTTCCTTCTGCAGGCTGCTGATGGTGCTGTCGCTGCCTGCGACTTTTTCCTGCATTTCCGCCGTGCGCTGGTTCCAGGTGTTATCGATGTTGGTCAGCTTGTCGGTCAGGGTTTTCACCTGTTGTTCCAGCTCCGGCACGCGGGTGCGCAGGCTTGGCGTCTGGCTGAGTTGGTCGAGCGGGATCCAGGTGGTGCGGCCTTTCGGATCGCGGATCTGGCCGTAGTTGGTGCTGTCGTTGACGCTCAGCAGTGTCACTTCTTCACCGGCGTTCAGAGTGCCGACAATACGGTACTGATTACCTGGGCCGCTATGGACGTAAGTGCTTAACTCATCGGAGATATAGCGTTTATCTTCGGCATGTGCGGCCCAAGTGATGCTGAAGCTCAGCGCGGCAAGGAAAATCAGGCGTAATTTCTGCATTAGTTCATCGTTTCTGGGTGAATTTATGGAACGATAGTAGAGGGTTCAGTCTGACGACGCAACGCCAAAACCGGAATGAGAACTATCTTACTGTGGCTGATTCTGTGAGTTGCGCAGCGTTTTATAACGTAACAGGTTTTTTCTACAGTTAGCAGGGTTAAGGCGCTGGGAATCGCGGTAAGATAACGGCAACTGTGCGTCAGTGGGCAGCATACGGCGGGCCGAGCGCGCCGCGCTGAAACCGACGCGAATGCGTAACTTATTGGTGTTAAAGAATTATGACCGTTGAAATTGAACTGAAATTCATCGCCGTGCCGCAAGCGGTGGCCGCTCTGCCACACTGGCTCGCCGCCTGGCCGCATCAGCATTCCGCGCCGCAAAAGCTGACCAACATTTACTTCGAAACGGCCGACAACTTCCTGCGCAGTCACGACATGGGGCTGCGCATTCGCGGTTTCGACGATCGCTATGAGATGACCATTAAAACCGCCGGTAAAGTGGTGGGCGGCCTGCACCAGCGCCCGGAATACAATGTCGCTATCGCCGAGCCGCAGCTGGCGTTGGCGCAGTTTCCTGCCGACATCTGGCCGCAGGATTGCGATATCGCGGCGCTGCAGCAGGCGTTGCAACCGCTGTTCCGTACGGATTTCGTGCGTGAGAAGTGGGTGGTTACTTACGGCCAAAGCGAGATAGAGATTGGCCTGGATCAAGGAGAAGTGCGTGCTGGTGGCCTCAGCGAAGCCTTGAGCGAGATAGAACTGGAACTGCTGAAAGGCAATACCGCCGATCTGCTGGCGTTGGCCGGTGAGCTGGCGGCGCACGACGGGCTGCGTCAGGGCAGCCTGAGCAAGGCGGCGCGCGGTTACCACCTGGCGCAGGGCAATCCGCCGCGTGAGGTGCGCCCGCTGCGGGTGCTGAAGCCGGCGGCGAAGGCGACCGTGGAGCAGGGGATGATCGCCGCCTTCGAGCTGGCGCTCAGCCACTGGCAGTACCATGAAGAGCTGTGGCTGCGCGGCGACGCGCAGGCGCGCGCTTCGGTGATTGAGGCGGTTGGCACGATCCGCCAGGCACTGGTGATCTTCGGCGGCCTGGTGCCGCGCAAGGCCAGTGCCGATCTGCGCGCCCGCCTGACCGAGCTCGAACCGCTGTTGGCGGACAAAACCGCGCAACCGGAGATCCTGTGTTACAGCGCGGTCTACCTGCAATGTAAGTTGGCGCTCACATCATGGCTGGTGAGCGGCGCCTGGCGGCCGTTTATCGACGCCAAAGCGCAGGCCAAGCTGGACGGTTCTTTCAAACGCTTCAGCGACATCATGCTGGGGCGCAGCGGCGCGGAGCTGAAAGAGGCCTTCAGCCGTACGCTGAACGAAGATGAATATCAGGAACAATTGCCGCGCCTGACGCGTCAGATTTCGGCGCTGGTCCTGCTGTCGGGCGCTTACCCCGACGAGCAGACCGGGCCTTATATCGAGGCCTGGCGCGAGCTGCAGGCGGCGCTGAGCGAGCGCCGCCAGGGCTGGTATGAAGCCAGCCGCAAACAGGCCTTATCGCATGCGCCATTCTGGTTAAACGGCGCGCTTCGTTAATCCAGCCGGCCCGCCAGCCGTGGGCCGCAGAACGGGTCAAACACTATGTCGCCACTTTCAGCCGCGTTACAGGCTCAGGCACAGCAGGTTGTGCAGCGTTTTCAGGAAGTTCACGGCGCGGACTGCGCCTTTAGCGAGCAAGAGCAGTGGGTGCTGGCGTCGAGCGACTTCGTCAGCGACGCGCTGCTCGCCCAGCCGGCCTGGCTGGCAACGCTGCGCGAACAGCCGCCGGCACCCGGCGAGTGGCAACACTATGCCGCCTGGCTCCAGGACGAGCTGGAAGAGGTACGCGACGAAGCGCAGCTGATGCGCACGCTGCGTCTGTTTCGCCGCGAAACGCTGGTGCGCATCGCCTGGGCGCAGGCGCAGGGGCTGTGTTCGACCGAAGAAACGTTGCTGCAGCTGAGCGGGCTGGCGGAGACGCTGATCGTCAGCGCGCGCGACTGGCTGTACCAAACCTGCTGCCGCGAATGGGGCACGCCGTGCAACGCCGCCGGCGAGCCGCAGCCGCTGTTGATCCTCGGCATGGGTAAGCTGGGCGGCGGCGAACTGAACTTCTCGTCGGACATCGATCTGATCTTCGCTTACCCGGAAAATGGTCAAACCCAGGGCGGGCGGCGCGAGCTGGATAACGCCCAGTTCTTCACCCGCCTCGGCCAGCGGCTGATCAAGGCGCTGGATCAACAGACCATCGATGGCTTCGTCTATCGCGTGGACATGCGGCTGCGGCCGTTCGGCGACAGCGGCCCGTTGGTGATGAGCTTTGCGGCGCTGGAGGATTACTACCAGGAACAGGGGCGTGACTGGGAACGCTATGCGATGGTAAAGGCGCGCCTGATGGGCGGGGCGGAAGACGCCTACAGCCAGGAGCTGCGCAAAACGCTGCGGCCGTTCGTGTTCCGCCGCTACATCGATTTCAGCGTCATCCAATCTTTGCGCAACATGAAGGGCATGATCGCCCGCGAAGTGCGGCGGCGCGGTCTGAAGGACAACATCAAGCTGGGCGCCGGCGGCATTCGCGAAATCGAATTCATCACTCAGGTATTCCAGCTGATCCGCGGCGGCCGTGAACCGGCGTTGCAGGGGCGTTCGCTGTTGCCGACGTTGCAGGCGGTGGGTGAGCTGGGGCTGCTGGAAAGCGAGCAGGTGCGGGCGCTGAGCGCCGCCTACCTGTTCCTGCGGCGGCTGGAGAACTTGCTGCAGGCGATTGGCGATCAGCAAACCCAGACGCTGCCGCAGGAGGCACTCGATCAGGCCCGGTTGGCCTACGGCATGGGGTTGGCGGATTGGCCGGCGCTGATGGCGGCGCTGGACGCGCACATGCAGGCGGTGCGTGCGGTGTTCGACGACCTGATCGGCGACGATAGCCCGGATGTCGGCGAAGATCCCGACTATCAGCACTACCACAGCCTGTGGCAGGACGCGCTGGAGGAGAACGAGCTGGCGCCGCTGATGCCGCACCTCGATGAAGAGGGGCGCCGACAGATGCTGCGCACCATCGCCGATTTCCGCCACGACGTAGACAAACGCACCATCGGCCCGCGCGGCCGCGACGTGCTCGATCAGCTGATGCCGCGCCTGCTGGCGGAGGTATGCCCGCGCCAGGACGCGCCGACTGCGCTGGTGCGGCTGGCGCAGCTGCTGCTGAGCATCGTCACCCGCACCACCTACCTCGAGTTGCTGGTGGAGTACCATGCGGCGCTCAGCCATCTGATCCGCCTGTGCGCCGCGTCGCCGATGGTCGCCAACCAGCTGTCGCGTTACCCGCTGTTGCTGGACGAACTGCTGGATCCAGCCACGCTGTATCAGCCGGTGGCGCTGGACGCTTACCGCAGCGAGCTGCGGCAGTATCTGCTGCGGGTGCCGGAAGACGACGAAGAGCAAAAGCTGGAGGCGCTGCGCCAGTTCAAACAGGCGCAGCAGTTGCGCATCGCGGCGGCGGATATCGCCGGCGCGCTGCCGGTGATGAAAGTGAGCGATCACCTGACTTATCTGGCTGAGGCGATCATCGACGCGGTGGTGCAACAGGCCTGGAGCGACATGGTGGCGCGCTACGGCCAGCCCACCCATTTGCAGGAGCGGGAGGGGCGCGGCTTTGCGGTGATCGGCTACGGCAAACTGGGCGGCTGGGAGCTCGGGTACAGTTCCGATCTCGATCTGGTGTTCCTGTTGGATTGCCCGCCGGAGGTGATGACCGACGGCGATCGCTGCATCGACGGCCGCCAGTTCTACCTGCGGCTGGCGCAGCGGGTGATGCATCTGTTCAGCACCCGCACCTCCTCCGGCATTCTGTATGAGGTGGACGCGCGCCTGCGGCCTTCCGGCGCCGCGGGGATGTTGGTCAGCACCGTCGAGGCATTCGCCGACTACCAGCAAAACGAAGCCTGGACCTGGGAGCATCAGGCCCTGGTGCGCGCGCGCATCGTGCACGGCGATCCGGCGCTGCATCAGCAGTTCGACGCGATCCGGCGCGAGATCCTGTGCAAAACGCGCGATGCGCAGGTGCTGAAGCGTGAAGTGCGCGAGATGCGCGAAAAGATGCGCAACCATCTCGGCAACAAGCAGCGCGATCTGTTTGATATCAAAACCGATGAGGGCGGCATTACCGACATCGAATTTATCGCCCAATATCTGGTCTTACGCTATGCGCCGGGTGAACCGCGGCTAACGCGTTGGTCGGACAACGTGCGTATCTTCGAGCTGATGGCCAATTACGACATCATGCCGGAAGAGGAGGCGCGTGCGCTGACCCAGGCCTATGTCACCATGCGCGACGAGATCCACCACCTGGCGCTGCAGGAACATTCCGGCAAGGTCGGCAGCGAGCTGTTTGCCGCCGAGCGCGAGCAGGTGCGCGCCAGCTGGGCCAAATGGCTGGATTAATACCTTTTTGCGGGTATTCCGGCGGTCTGTGGTAATATCTGCGCCACTAAAATTTTGTTCTTTTTTGGAGTTATCGGATGAAAGTTACGCTGCCTGATTTTCGCCGCGCCGGTGTGCTGGTGGTCGGTGACGTCATGTTGGATCGCTATTGGTATGGGCCGACCAGCCGCATTTCACCGGAAGCCCCGGTGCCGGTGGTCAAGGTCGATACCATCGAAGAGCGTCCCGGCGGCGCGGCTAACGTGGCGATGAACATCGCTTCGCTGGGCGCCACTTCCCGTCTGGTGGGCCTGACCGGCATCGACGATGCGGCGCGGGCGCTGAGCGCCAAGCTGAATGAAGTCAACGTGCGCTGCGACTTCGTCTCGGTGCCGACCCATCCGACCATTACCAAGCTGCGCGTACTGTCGCGCAACCAGCAACTGATCCGTCTCGACTTCGAAGAAGGCTTCTCCAACGTTGATCCGCAGCCGATGCTGGAGCGCATTCAGCAGGCGCTGCCGCAGATCGGCGCGCTGGTGCTGTCCGATTACGCCAAGGGCGCGCTCAGCCAGGTGCAGGGCATGATCCAACTGGCGCGCGCCGCCAAGGTGCCGGTGCTGATCGATCCGAAAGGATCCGATTTCGAGCGCTATCGCGGCGCGACGCTGCTGACGCCGAACCTGTCCGAGTTCGAAGCGGTGGTGGGCCACTGTAAGGATGAAGCGGAACTGGTGGAGCGCGGCATGAAGCTGGTGGCGGATTTCGAGCTGTCGGCGCTGCTGGTTACCCGTTCCGAACACGGCATGACGCTGCTGCAGCCGGGCGTTGAGCCGCTGCACTTGCCGACCCAGGCGCAGGAAGTGTTCGATGTGACCGGCGCCGGCGACACCGTGATCGGCGTGCTGGCCGCTTCGCTGGCCGCCGGCAACTCGCTGGAAGAGTCCTGTTTCCTGGCCAATGCCGCCGCCGGCGTGGTGGTGGGCAAGCTCGGCACGTCCACCGTGTCGCCGATCGAGCTGGAGAACGCGGTGCGCGGCCGCGCCGAGACCGGTTTTGGCGTGATGACCGAAGCGCAGTTGAAACAGGCCGTGGCGCAGGCGCGTCAGCGCGGCGAAAAAGTGGTGATGACCAACGGCATCTTCGACATTCTGCATGCCGGTCACGTCTCTTATCTGGCCAATGCCCGCAAGCTGGGCGATCGCCTGATCGTGGCGGTGAACAGCGATGCGTCAACCAAACGCCTGAAAGGGGAAAAACGCCCGGTCAACGCGCTGGAGAACCGCATGATTGTGCTGGGCGCGCTGGAAGCGGTAGATTGGGTGGTGCCGTTCGAAGAGGACACGCCGCAGCGCTTGATCGCCGACATTCTGCCGGATCTGCTGGTGAAAGGCGGCGATTACAAGCCGGAAGAGATTGCCGGCAGTGCGGAAGTGTGGGCCAACGGCGGCGATGTCAAAGTGCTGAACTTTGAAGACGGCCTGTCGACCACCAACATCATCAAAGCGATCAAAGACGGGCGCGGCTAACGTCGGACGACGTAAAGAACAAGGGCGCGCGGTGCGCGCCCTTGACGGGAATTATTCGTCTTCCTGTTTGGCGGCCGGCGCCGCGCTCAGCTTGCTTTCCAGCTCGGCCATGCGCTGTTCCAACAGCGCCAGCTTTTCGCGGGTGCGCAACAGCACCTGAGTCTGCACGTCGAACTCTTCGCGGTTAACCAAATCCAGGCGGGTCAACTGCGATTGCAGCACCTGACGGATTTTTTTCTCAACGTCTTCCCCGAATTCACGAACGCCTTTAGGCATGGACTCATGAACCTGGCGTGCGATTTGTTCGATTTTTTTCGGGTCAATCATGGCGTATCCCTTTCAGAGTTTAATAGCTGCCGCTTAGTGTAATGCGAGTTGCCCGCCGGATAAACACCATTAAGCGCATTCGCCGCGCGTGGCCGAATTGTGCTTTTGCCAATTGCCCTGTCTACCCATTAGCGTTATAGTCATCTTGCTTATTCTCAGGGCGGGGTGAAAGTCCCCACCGGCGGTAAATCACCTTCTACGGTGAAAGCCCGCGAGCGCTCAGCCAGCCTGTAAAGGCCGGTTAGAGGTCAGCAGATCCGGTGTAATTCCGGGGCCGACGGTTATAGTCCGGATGGGAGAGAGTAACGGTATCTGCCGGGCATGCGCCCGCTTGCGTTATTTTTTTAGCTATTGCTAGCTACTCCTCAAGATCGCCCTGGTTCTGGTAATCCATAATTTTTAATGAGGTTTTTTACCATGAATCAGACGCTACTTTCAGACTTCGGCACGCCAACAGAACGCGTTGAACGCGCGATCGACGCACTGCGCAACGGGCGCGGCGTAATGGTGCTCGATGATGAAAACCGTGAAAACGAAGGTGACATGATCTTCGCCGCGGAAACCATGACCGTTGAGCAGATGGCGCTGACTATTCGTCACGGCAGCGGCATCGTGTGCCTGTGCATCACCGAAGAACGCCGTCAGCAGCTTGAGCTGCCGATGATGGTGACCAACAACTCCAGCCAGTTCCAGACCGCCTTCACCGTGACCATCGAAGCGGCGCAGGGCGTGACCACCGGGGTTTCCGCTTCCGATCGCCTGACCACCATCCGTGCGGCGGTGGCAGACAGCGCCAAGCCGAGCGACCTGAACCGTCCGGGCCACGTGTTCCCGCTGCGCGCGCAGCCGGGCGGCGTGCTGAGCCGCCGCGGCCACACCGAAGCGACCATCGATCTGGTTTCCATGGCCGGCTTCAAACCCGCCGGCGTGCTGTGTGAACTGACCAACGACGATGGCAGCATGGCGCATGCGCCGGAAGTGATTACCTTCGCCAAACAGCACGACATGGTGGTGCTGACCATCGAAGATCTGGTGGCCTACCGCCAGGCGCACGAGAAAAAAGCCAGCTGATCGCCGGCCGCTTTCAACGATAAAAAAGCCGCGTAAAGCGGCTTTTTTTGTGGCTAGCGTTTTGACAGGCGTTCGCCGATGCGGCTGGCGTAATTCATCACATGGAAGGTGTAGTTCTCCTCCACCGTGCCCTGGAACAGATGGGCCCAGGGGCCGATGGCGTAGATGCCGAGATCTTCCCCGCCGTGCGTCTCGCTTTTCAGCGGCACCAGCGCCGGCTGAATAAAGTCGGGCGCGGTGGCCTGTTCCATGGTTAATGCCGGGCGCTCGGTCAGCGGGATCGCGCCGCCGGGGCCGTTGGCGAAGCCGACGGTGGTGTATGGCTTGCCGTCGCTGCCCAGCCGCGGTTTGCCGTCGACGCCGACGGAAATGCCGAGGATAGGATTGCCGCGCTTGGCATAGCCGGCGATGGTCAGCGTGTGGCTGTGATCGCCGGTCACGATCACCAGCGTGTCGTCCAGATTGACCTTGTCGACAATGGTTTTCACCGCTTCGTTCAGCGCGACCGCGTCGCTCAGCGTGCGGTAGGCATTGCCGTTATGGCTGCCGTGATCGACGCGCCCGCCCTCCACCAACAGCAGGTAGCCTTCGGGATTCCTGGACAGAATATCGATGGCCTTGCCGGTCATTTCCGCCAGCGAAGGCTCTCCCGCCGCGTCTTGCCGCCGATCGTGCTCGAAGTTCATGTGCGACGGTTCGAACAGGGCCAACAGGTGGTCGACTTTGGTCGGATCGATTTTGTCGAACTGCGCCTGATTCCAGACGTATTGCCCACGCTCGCCGTAGCGTTGCATCCAGACCTGCGTCAGGTCGCGGCCGTCCTTTCTGGCGCCTTTCTTGCCGGGATATTCCGGATCGCTCACGCTGTCGGGCAGAAAGTTGGCGCGCCCGCCGCCCATCGCTACGTTCAGGCCGTTGCCGTACTTCATTTCCACCAGCTGGCGCGCGATGTCGCGGCAGCCTGCGGCCAGGGCATCCGCCGGCATTTTGGCGTCAGACTCCCAGTCGCGATTGGCGATATGGGCATAGGTGGCGCCCGGCGTGGCGTGGGTAATGGTGGCGGTCGTCACGGCGCCGGTGGACATGCCGAGCGTTGCGGCCATCTCCCACAGCGTGGTGACGGCCTTGGTTTGCTGATCCTCGCAGTTGTTGAGGGTAGCCGTATGGTTGAGGCCCATCAGATCGTTGATGGTTTTGACGCCGGTGGTCATCGCTACCGCGCTGGGCGCAGAGTCGGTGATTTGGGCGTCGGCGGAATAGGTTTTGGCCGCCGCCAGATAGGGGAACGCTTCCCAGGCCAGCACGTTGGATTCGCCATCCACGCCGCGCTGCTGCCCTTCAAAAATGCGAGCGGCGGTCACGGTGGAAAACCCCATGCCGTCGCCGACCACCAGAATGACGTTTTTGGCGCGGTTGGTGTTTGGCGTTTGCTTCAGCCGCTGTTGCAGCTGAGTTTGCGCCTGAAGGAAGTAAGGATCTTCGCGCTGCGTCAGCTGCGCGTTGTCCGCCGCGCCGGTGCTTGCCGTCCAGCCGGCGAGTAAGAATATGGAAAGCGTCAGGCGGGTGAGTCTGAACATGAATTCCTCCTTGGTAAGACGTGATTCCCGTAGCGCCGACGGGCTGCCAACACCCTGTCGACTGACAGAGGAGTGTATCGAATGTGTTAACAAAAAATACATAAATTGTTCACAAATTAGATCTGTGTGGCAGTAATGCCATGGTATTCACGGAATTTATTAATTAATTGAAAAGTATGTGTTTTTTAACTTTCTGTTGGCCGGTGCATTTTTGCACTTTTTAATTCAAATTTATTGAATATCTTCATCACGGTTATCCGGCTGTGTTGGTGCGGCAAAGCGCGTAATGTAGCGGCATAGCACAATTTGAACTAAGGATCCCTCTATGAACACCTTTCGTATGCCGGCACTGTTTCTTGGCCACGGTAGCCCGATGAACGTGCTGGAAGACAACCGTTACACCCGGGCATGGCGTGCGTTGGGTGAGTCATTGCCGCGCCCGAAGGCGATCGTGGCGGTTTCCGCGCATTGGTATACCCGCGGCACTGCGGTCACCGCGATGGAAAAACCCAAAACCATTCACGACTTTGGCGGGTTCCCGCAGGCGCTGTTTGATACCCGCTATCCGGCGCCGGGCTCTCCCGCGCTGGCCGCGCAGCTGCAGCAAATTCTGGCGCCGGTGCCGGTAACGGCGGATCTCGGCGAGTGGGGATTGGATCACGGCACCTGGGGTGTCCTGATCAAGATGTATCCCGATGCTGACATTCCGGTGGTGCAGCTTAGCCTCGACGGCACGCAGCCGGCGGCCTATCACTATGAGCTGGGCCGCAAACTCGCCGCGCTGCGGGACGAGGGCGTGATGATCGTCGCCAGCGGCAACGTGGTGCACAACCTGCGCATGGTGAAATGGCAGGGCGATACCAGCGCCTACCCGTGGGCGGAGTCATTCAATAACTTTGTCCGGGATAACCTGCGTTATCGGGGCGATAACCATCCGCTGGTGGATTTCATGCGCCATGAGGGGGCGGCGCTGTCGAATCCGACGCCGGAACACTATCTGCCGTTGCTGTATGTGCTCGGCAGCTGGGATGGAAAAGAGGCCATCAGCGTGCCGATCGACGGTATCGAAATGGGGGCGCTTAGCATGCTGTCGGTGCAGGTGGGCTAAAGAAAAAACGCCAGTCAGAGACTGGCGTTTTTACCTTCAGCGGGGCGATCAGCCGAGGATGGTGTGCGGATAGAAGCGCGACAGATCCTGCGTGATCAGTTCGCGATCTTCGCGCAGGCCGATGCCGCAGGGCTGATCGTTCACCAGCCAGCTGCCGATCAGCGTGTAGCTGTCTTCGAACTTCGGCAGCGGATGGAACTGTTGCACGATCATGCCTTCTTCACCGTACGGCCCATCGACGCGCGCCACTTCCTGACCGTTTTCGACGATCTGGATATTGGCGCCTTCGCGCGAGAACAGCGGTTTGGTGACGTAATGATCCATCGGCGGATGATCGTCTTGCGCGAAATAAGCCGGCAGCAGGTTAGGGTGGTTCGGGAACATTTCCCACAGCAGCGGCAGCAGCGCCTTGTTGGAGATGATGCTTTTCCAGGCCGGCTCCAGCCAGCGCACGCCGGCGTCTTCCAGCTTGGTGGAGAACATCTCGCGCAGCATGAATTCCCACGGATAGAGCTTGAACAGGTTGCCGATCACCTGATCCTGCAGATCGGTGAATTGACCTTTCTCGCCAAGGCCAATCTCTTCCATGAACAGGAACTCGGTCGGCAGACCGGCTTCCTGCGCGCAGTCCTGCAGATATTGCACCGTGCCGCGATCTTCTTCGCTGTCCTGGCAGCAGGCCAGGTGCAGCAGGCCGAAGCCGTGATGCGCTTTCAGCTCGGCGAAACGCTCGATCAGCTTCTCCTGCAGGCTGTTGTACTGATCCGATTGCGGATCCAGCTTGCCGGCATTGATCTGATCTTCCAGCCACAGCCACTGGAAGAAGGCCGCTTCATACAGCGAGGTCGGCGTATCGGCGTTGTTCTCCAGCAGCTTCGGCGGGTTGACTCCGTCGTAGGCCAGATCGAGACGCGAATACAGCGACGGCTGGTTGGTGCGCCAGGAGCTGCGCACGAACTCCCAGGTGTGTTTCGGGATGCAGAACTTGGCCATCAGCTCGTCGCTGCCGACCACTTTCTCCACCACCTGCAGGCACATCTGATGCAGCTCGGCGGTGGCGCTTTCGATCTCTTCAATCTGCGCCAGCGTGAACTGGTAATAGGCGTCTTCACACCAGTACGGCTCGCCGTACATGGTGTGGAAACGAAAACCGAACTCGGTCGCTTTTTCACGCCAGTCCGGGCGCTCAGTAATAGCAATACGTTTCATGCATCAACCGCCCATGCTGCGAGAGCCGGAGTTGGAGGTGGCGCTGCTGCGCTGCATGCTGGTCTGCTTGGCCACGGTCTCGCCGAAACCGCCGCGGGTAACGGTATTGGTGACCGCAGGCTTCGGCGCCATGGCGGTTTTCGGCACCGTCATGGTGCGGCCGCCGGCGGTGGCCGGGCCGTAGCTCTTGCCGCTGGCGTCGACAAACTTGCCGTTCGCCGGGCTGGCGGCATTCTTGGAGGTGAACAGCGGCTGCTGCGCGAAGCCGGAACCGCCCATCAGGCGGCCCATCATGTAGCCCGCCATCAGCGGCATCCAGAAGCTGCCGCTGCTTTGTGATTCCGCCGCCATGCCGGCCTGTGCCGGAGCCTGGGTACACTGCGCTTCGCCGAACTCGGCGACGCAGTCTTCGCGAGTGGCGTATTTCGGCGCGGTTTTCGCCGCTTCTTTCAGGGCATTGTTGTAGGCGGTGGTGCACTGCTCGCTCATCGAAGGATTGGCGCGCGAACAGTCATCGGCATTCTGATACAGGGAGACCGTTTCATCGCTCTTCTCGCAGCCGGCCAGCATAAAGACGGCGCTGATCGCCAAGGCCACGGGCGCGACACGGTAGCTGCGCCAGGATTTGCGGAACGTCTCTTGGTTGATGTTTTTTGTCCGTTTCATCGTTATCAATCCCATCATGCGGGCTGTTTTCGCCCTTTCCCAGTAGTGGCGCTAAGGATAGGGGAAACATGGTCAAAATTAAAGCTGAAACGCCCGCAGAATCCACTCTTTACGCAGTTATACGTTGGGGTGTGCGCCAGTTCGCTTTCGCGGCGAAAAAACGCGCGTTAGCGTTTCATCATGAAACGTTGTCGCTATGATGATGTTCCATAATGGAACAAAAATCGCGTGACTCGCCAGGCGGGCGACAGGCGCTCATAGTCGAAGCACAACAACAAGCCGGCGGCGAAGCCGGCGCGTCATCACCTGATATCTGAACGTTACCATCGCCAACTCCCTACAAGGATCCGGTTATGTTGAGAATCATCCAGTCACCAGGCAAATACATTCAGGGCGCCAATGCGCTGTCCGCCGTCGGCGAATACGCCAAATCCCTCGCCGACCATTATTTCGTGATCGCCGACGACTTTGTGATGCAGCTGGCGGGCGACACCCTGATGGGCAGCCTGCAGCAGCACGGCGTGAAACATCATGCGGCCCGCTTCAACGGCGAGTGCTGCCGTAAAGAGATAGACCGCCTTGGCCGCGAGCTGCAGACCCACGGCTGCCGCGGGGTGATCGGCGTCGGCGGCGGCAAGACGCTCGACACCGCCAAGGCCGTCGCCCACTACCAACGGCTGCCGGTGGTGCTCATTCCCACCATCGCCTCCACCGATGCGCCGACCAGCGCGCTGTCGGTTATCTACACCGAACAGGGCGAATTCGCTGAATACCTGATCTACCCGCGCAACCCGGACATGGTAGTGATGGACAGCGCCATCATCGCCAAAGCGCCGGTGCGCCTGCTGGTAGCCGGCATGGGCGACGCGCTCTCCACCTATTTCGAAGCCCAGGCCTGCTTCGACGCGCAGGCCACCAGCATGGCCGGCGGCAAATCGACGCTGGCGGCGCTCAGTCTGGCGCGGCTGTGCTACGACACGCTGCTGGCCGAAGGGGTGAAGGCCAAGCTGGCGGTCGAAGCCGGCGTGGTGACGGAAGCGGTGGAACGCATCATTGAGGCCAATACGTATCTGAGCGGCATCGGCTTCGAGAGCAGCGGGCTGGCGGCGGCGCACGCCATTCACAACGGTTTCACCGTGCTGGAGGAGTGTCACCACCTGTATCACGGCGAAAAAGTGGCGTTCGGCACTCTGGCGCAACTGGTGCTGCAGAACAGCCCGATGGCGCAGATTGAAACCGTGCTGGCGTTCTGTCATGACATCGGCCTGCCGATCACGCTGGCGCAGATGGGCATTACCGGCGACGTGGCGACGAAGACGATGGCGGTGGCCGAGGCCAGCTGCGCCGCCGGTGAAACCATTCACAACATGCCGTTCAAGGTCACCCCTGCCGGCGTGCAGGCGGCGATCCTGACGGCGGATAGGCTGGGCGCCGCCTGGTTGCAGCGTCATTGATACCGTTGGGGCACGGTGCGCCGCGCCCCTGTTCTTACAGAGGAAACCATCGTGAAAAAACTGATTAATCAGATCGAGTCGGTGTTGGAAGAGCAGTTGCAGGGGCTGGCGGAGGCTCATCCCGAGCTGCTGGTGCACGCGGATCCGGTGTTCGTGACCCGCGCCGACGCGCCGGTGGCGGGCAAAGTGGCGATCCTGTCCGGCGGCGGCAGCGGCCATGAGCCGATGCACTGCGGCTTCGTCGGTGAAGGGATGCTCGACGGCGCCTGTCCGGGCGAGATTTTCACCTCGCCGACGCCGGATAAAATGTACGAGTGCGGTCAAGCGATCGACGGCGGCGCCGGGGTGCTGCTGCTGATCAAGAACTACACCGGCGACGTGCTCAACTTCGAAACCGCCACCGAGCTGCTGCACGACAGCGGCGTCGCGGTGGCGACGGTGCTGGTGGATGACGACGTGGCGGTCAAAGACAGCCTGTTTACCGCCGGGCGGCGCGGGGTGGCCAACACCGTGCTGATGGAGAAACTGTTGGGCGCCGCCGCGGCGCGCGGCGACGATCTGGACAGCGTGGTGACGCTGGGGCATCGCATCAACAACCACGGGCATTCGATCGGCATCGCGCTGGGCGCCTGTACCGTACCGGCCGCCGGCAAGCCGTCGTTCACCCTGGCGGAGAACGAAATGGAGTTCGGCGTCGGCATTCACGGCGAGCCAGGCATTGCGCGCCGCCCGTTCACCACGCTCAACGCAGCGGTGGACGACATGTTCCATACGTTGATCGACCACGGCCACTATCAGCGCGCGATCCGCGTCTGGGATCGTCAGCAGGGCGAGTGGCGCGACGAGATGCAGACCAAGCAGCCGTTGACGCGCGGCGATCGGGTGATCGCGCTGGTCAACAATCTGGGCGCCACGCCATTGTCTGAGTTGTATGGCGTGTACCATCGGCTGGCGGAGCGCTGCGCCGAGGCGGGCATCATCATTGAACGCAACCTGGTGGGTTCTTATTGCACCTCGCTGGATATGCAGGGGGTATCCATCACGTTGTTGAACGTGGACGACGAGCTGTTGTCCTTGTGGGATGCGCCGGTGAAAACGCCTGCGCTGCGTTGGGGTTGCTGAGGAGGAATCATGGCGTTGACCAAACAACAGGTTGTCGATTGGCTGATGCGTTGCGGCGAGGTGTTCAGCCGGGAACGCGATTTTCTGACCCAGTTGGACACCGAGATCGGTGATGCCGACCACGGTTTGAACATGAATCGCGGTTTCAATAAGGTGGTGGAAAAACTGCCGTCGGTGGCGGACAAAGACATCGGTTTTATCCTGAAAAACACCGGCATGACGCTGCTGTCGAGCGTGGGGGGCGCCAGCGGTCCGCTGTTCGGCACCTTCTTCATCCGCGCGGCGCAGGCGGCGAACGCCAAGCAAAGCCTGGATCTGACGGAGCTGCATCAGGTGATGCAGGAAGGGGTTGAAGGCGTGGTGATGCGCGGCAAAGCGGAGCCGGGCGACAAAACCATGTGCGACGTCTGGTGGCCGGTGGTGGAAAGCCTCGGCCAGTCCGCGCAGCAGAACCTGAGCGTGGCGGAGGCGCTGCAGCGCGCCGCCGACAGCGCCGAGCGGGCGGTGGAGAGCACCATCACCATGCAGGCGCGCAAGGGGCGGGCCAGTTACCTGGGCGAGCGCAGCATCGGCCACCAGGATCCCGGCGCCACTTCGGTGATGTTGATGATGAAAACGCTGGCCGAGGTCGCCGGCAGTTAGCAGGAGGCGAGATGATTAATATCGTGGTGGTTTCGCACAGCGCGTTGCTGGCGCGCGGCGTTGAGCAGTTGGCGCGGCAGATGATGCGCGGCGACGGCTGCAAACTGGCGCTGGCGGCGGGCGTGGATGACGAGCAGCACCCGATCGGCACCGACGCGGTCAAAGTGATGGAGGCGATCGAAGCGGTCGCCGACGGCGATGGCGTTCTGGTGCTGATGGATCTGGGCAGCGCGCTGCTCAGTGCCGAAACCGCGCTCGATCTGCTGGACCCGGATCTGGCCGCCAAAGTGCGGCTGTGTGCGGCGCCGCTGGTTGAAGGCACGCTGGCGGCGGTGGTTGCCGCCAACTCCGGCGCCTCACTGGAGCAGGTGGTAGCGGAGGCGCAGGGGGCGCTGCAGGGCAAACAGGCACAGCTGGGCGAGGCTTCACCTACGGCGAAAACCGTGGCCTTGCCGCTGGCGCAGGGCAAAAGCGCAACCTGGACGGTGCAGAACCCGCACGGGTTGCATGCGCGCCCGGCGGCGCGGCTGGTCGAGACGCTGGCGCCGTTCAAGGCCGAGCTGGTGCTGGAAAAGCAGGGGCAGTGCGTCGATCCGCGCAGCCTCAATCAGCTGGCGCTGCTGCAGGTGCGTCACGGCGACACCATCCGTTTGATCGCCGACGGCGCGCAGGCGGACGAGGCGCTGGCGGCGTTCAAAGCGTTGGCGGAGCAGCATTTTGGCGAGACGGTCTCCGAGCGGCAGCAGCCTTCGCTGCACGGTATTCCGGTGGCGGAAAGCGTCACCAGCGGGCCGGTGTTCCAGGCTTACAGCTTCTGGCCACCCACGTCCGAGCGGCGCATCGGCGCGGACGAGGTATTGGGCGAACAGCAACGCCTGCGGGAGGCGCTACAGCATACGCTGAGCGATCTGAACCGGCTGGCGGAACGCACCGGCACGCTGATCGGCAAGCCGCAGGCGGCGATCTTCGGCGCCCACAGCATGCTGCTGGACGATCCGGATCTGCAGCAGGCGGCTTACACCCGCATCGCGCAACAGCTGTGCAGCGCCGAGCAGGCCTGGCGACAGGTGCTGGAGGCGATCGCCGAAGAGTACCGCGAGCTGGATGACGACTACATGCGGGCGCGCGAACTGGACGTGCGCGACATGCTGCGCCGCACGCTGTGCCATCTGCAGGGGCTGCCGCTGCCGGTTATTGCGCTGACAGAACCGTCAATATTGGTGATGGACGAACTGATGCCTTCGGAGGTGGTGATGCTCGACAGGCGGCTGGTGCTCGGCATCTGTCTGAGTGGCGGCAATGCCCTGTCGCACAGCGCCATTTTGGCGAAGGCGATGGGCATTCCGATGGTGGTCGGCATGCAGGATTGCCTGAGCAAAACCCGCAGCGGGCAGAAGGCGATGCTGGATGCCGCGCGCGGGGTGTTGCAGCTCAGCCACTAGGCGCGCAGCTTGAACTGGCGGATGTCGATCCCGTGCTGTTTGATCTTCCGCCACAGCGTGGTGCGGCCTATGCCCAGCAGCTGCGCCATTTCCGTCAGCTGGCCGCGGCTGACGGTCGCCGCGCGCAGGATCGCCTGGCGCTCCATGTCCGTCAGCGTCAACAGCGGCGCGCCAGGCTGCGGATCGCTTTCCAGCAGCGACGGCTGGCCGAGCAGGTGCGCCGGCAGATCCGCCAGCTGGATGTGGTGACCGTGGCAGATCATCGCCGCGCGCTCCACCACCCCTTTCAGTTCCAAATCGTTGCCCGGCCACAGGTAGAGCGCCAGCTGGGCCATCACTTCGTCATCCACCCGAAAGCGACACTGAAAATGCTGCTCCAGCGTGCGCAGATGGTGTTTGACCAGCAGCGGGATGTCGCTCAGCCGCTGACGCAGCGGCGGGATCTGGATCTCGAACGCCTGCAGGCTGTAAAACAGCTGGCGGCGGAAGCGGTTTTGCTGCACCAGCAGCGGCAGATCGGCGGCGCTGCCGGCGATCACCCGCACATCGACCGGGATCACCCGGCTGGAATTGAGGCGGATCACCACGCCGGTTTTCAGCACCTGCAGCAACGCCGACTGCATCTCCGCCGGCAGGTATTCGATCTGTTCGAGGTACAGCGTACCGCCGTTGGCCAATTCGAATTTGCTGAGCTGGCCCGCCTCTTCTTCGCTGGCGTCGCTGCCCAGCAGCTCACGCAGCCCCTGCGCCTGCGGCAGCAGTTGGCAGTTGAGGGCGATATACGGCCCGGCGGCGCGTTCGCCGGCGTTGTGGATGGCCTGGCTGAGTAGCTCTTTGCCGACGCCTTCCTCACCGCGCAGCAGGATCGGATGCTGGCCTTTGGCCGCCTGCTGGCCGTAACGGATCAGCCGCCGCATCTCCAGCGAGGCGGAGGGCATCTGCTCGAAGCTGTGGCTGACGCGCCCCAGCTGGCTGCTGACATACTGACGCAGCCGTTCGAGCGGGTGAAGCAGGGCGATGAAACTGCAGCGATCGCCGTCGAAAATCGGCTTGAGCGTCAGCAAGGCGGCGATAAATTGCCGCTGGCTTTCGAAGGTGACTTCGACGTGTTGCAGCGGTTGCCGATCGGCGATGGCGCGCTTGAGCAGAGCGGGCAGCGTCAGCAACTGCGCCAGCGGTTTGCCCTGGCTCTGCTGCTCGTCCAGTTTTAGCAGGCCGGCGGCGCGTTGGTTGATGTATTGCAGGTAGCCGCGATGATCCCAGGCCATAACGCCGTCGTCCACGCCGTCCAGCAGGCCGTAAAGCTGGTTCAGATGGCGGTTGGATTCCGCCAGCAGGCCGTCGGCGTTCAGCGAATTGCCTATTTCGCGGGCGATGGCCAGCGTCAGCGACAGATCGCCGGCGGCGCAGTCGGCCAGCAGGCAGCCCAGCGCGATCGAGCCGCGCTGGCGGCCGCTGTTGTCGTAGACCGGCGTCGCGCAGAAAGACCAACCGTGCAGCGCCCGGCGCACGTGCTCTTCACCACTCACTCGTACCGGGTGGCCTTCCGCCGCCGCCAGCGCTGGGGCATTGGTGCCGATCTGCCCCTCGGCCCAGTAGGCGCCGGGGGCGAATCCCAGTTGCTGCAGAGGCTCCCAGGTTTGGGCGTCGCCGCAGCGCCACAGCATGCAGCCGCTCTCGTCGAGGATCATCAACAGACAGCGACGCGGCTCCATGTATTCGCAGGCGTCTTCCAGCGCCGCCTGGCCGAGCGTCAGCAGATCGTTCTTGCGGCGGCAAATCGATTCGAAGGTCGCGCCCTGCGCGCGGTGCGGCGCTTGCCAGACATCAGGCTGCATCAGGCTGCGGCAACGCAGCCAGGAGGCATACACCGCCGGCGTTGGGCGCAGCGGCGGCGGCAGTTCGCCGTCGTTAATCAGTTGCTGCCAACGTGAATCGTTGTCCATCGAACCTCATCCAACTGCGAAAACGAGAGTGACGATGATATCACCTGGCGCAGCGGCGGCTGTGAGGCGGCGGGCAGAAGTGGCGAAATCGAGGCAAAAAAAACGGGGCGCGGCGCAGGCCGAACCCCGTGTTTATCCGCGTGCGCGCATCAGTTGCGGAATGGGTTGCCGCTGTGGCGAGCCGGTTGGCTGGTGGTAACGGCCGGCGCGGATGCGCGAGTGGCCGCCGGTACCGGCGCCGCGGTCTGTTGCATCGGCGCATTGTCCTGATAACCGTCCGCATAGGCGTCCTGCGCGCGGTTTTGCGGTGCGACGGCGTCAGGCGCGGTCGATACCGGCTTGCCCAACGCGCCGTTCAACAGCAGCAGATCGTTCTGGTTCAGCGTGCCGAGCGCCGACTTGATGTTCAGCTGGTTGATCAGATAGGTATAACGCGCGTTGGACAGCTGACGTTTGGCGTTATACAGCGTGGTGGTGGCGTCCAGCACGTCGACGATGGTGCGGGTACCGACCTGATAACCGGCTTCCATCGCGTCCAGGGAGCTTTGCGCGGAGATCACCGCCTGTTTGTAGGCGTTGATGCTGCTGATTGAAGCGTTAACGTTGTTGAACGACGAACGAACGGTCTGCACCACGCTGCGGTGTGAGCTTTCCAACTGCTCGCTGGCGCCGACGAAGCCGTACTGCGCTTGTTTAACCTGCGAATTGGTCGCGCCGCCGCTGTACAGCGGCAGGTTGAAGCTGATGCCGACCTTATTTTGGCCCGCATCGGAGTCGCTGTAGCGTGCGGCATTCGCGCCACCGGTATTGGAGCCGTTGTATTTGGTATTGCTGATGCCGGTTGACGCGCTGACGTCAATCGTCGGCATATAGCCGGTTTGGGCTGCGCGGATTTGCTCGCGCGCCAGATCCTGGCTCAGACGGGCGGACAGCAGGCTCAGGTTGCGCGCTTCCGCTTCTTTCAGCAGGTTGTTCACCGCTTCCGGGCGCTGGGTGCTGAAGCGATCGGTGTTCAGCGAGGCCAGTTCGGGGTAGAAGGTGCCGGTGACCTGACGCAGAGTTTCCAGCGCGTTGTCCAGATCGTTGCGGGCGGAGACTTCCGCCGCCAGCACGGTGTCGTAGTTCGAGCGGGCGTTCTGCACGTCGGTGATCGCCACCAGGCCCACGTTGAAGCGCTGGGTGGTTTGATCCAGCGTGCGATACACCGCGTCTTTCTGCGCCTGAGTATAGGACAGCGTATCGATCGCTTTCAGCACGTTGAAGTAAGCGGTCGCCGTGTTGAGAATAAGCTGCTGTTCCGCTGTCTGGAAGGTAACGTCGGAGATGCCGGCGGTCTTTTCCTGCAGCGTCAGCTGGCGCCATTTCGACATGTCGAAAATAGTTTGCGTCAGCGCCAACGAACCGCTGGTCACGTTGCTGTTAACGCCATTGCTGTCACGATAACCGTTGGTGTAATCGTAACCTGCGGTCAAACCGAGCTGCGGCAGCAACGGGCTGCGCGCTTCATTGATCTTTTCGAATGCGGCGTCGCGGTCAGCTGCACTTTTGCGCAGATCCGGGTTACTTTCCCTGGCCTGTTTGTAGACCTGCAGCAGGTTCTCTGCCTGGCTCATTGCACTGAAGCCGCCCAGGCTCAGTCCGATAAGAAGGGGGAGCAGTTTCTTCATTTGCATTCCTTGTTGTGCAGCAATATTGCTATGTTAGCGCTGACGATAGACGAAATAGTTGCCGATTCTAGCAGAGTCTGAGGTACGCATCAGGTGGCTGAATGTGCCATCTCACGTAACTTTTACCTTTCAGACCACCCATTTACCTTGGCGTACTGCCCGGGCCGACTGCAGCTGATATTATGGCTGACAATCCGGATTGTTTCCCGCTATTACCTGCGAGCGCACAAACGTGCCGCATCCGGCGGCGAAAAACAGCCTAACATAAAGCCGCGGCGGAGAGTCCCGCTGTTTCTGTCATCAAAACCGTTTATTTTATCGGCATACTCAAGCAGGAGAATTCGCGCATGAACCGTTCGCAGCCATCGCCCGTTACTTTCGATAAAAAAGATGTAGAAATTATTGCACGCGAGACGCTGTACCGTGGTTTTTTTTCACTCAATTTATACCGGTTTCGCCATCGGTTGTTCAATGGCGAAATGAGCCCTGAAATCACGCGTGAAATTTTCGAACGCGGCCATGCGGCGGTGCTGCTGCCCTACGATCCGGTGCGCGACGAGGTTGTGCTGATTGAACAACTGCGCATCGCTGCGGTCGATACCAGTAATTCGCCCTGGCTGCTGGAAATGGTGGCGGGTATGATCGAAACCGGTGAAAGCGTCGAGGACGTGTGCCGCCGCGAAGCGCAGGAGGAGGCCGGCGTGGTGGTCGGGCGCTGCAAACCGGTGCTGAGCTATCTGGCCAGCCCCGGCGGCACCAGCGAACGTTTGTCGATCATGGTCGGCGAAGTGGACGCCGGCACCGCCGAGGGCATCCACGGCCTGGCGGAAGAACATGAAGATATCCGCGTTCATGTGGTCAGCCGCGAACAGGCTTACCGCTGGGTTGAGGAAGGCGCGATCGATAACGCCGCATCAGTGATTGCATTGCAATGGCTGGCGTTGCACCATGAATCGTTGAGAAAAGAGTGGGCCAACTAATGAAACAGCGCTATACCCCTGATTTCCCCGAAATGATGAGATTGTGCGAAACCAACTTCGCGCAATTGCGCCGCTTGCTGCCGCGCAACGACGAAGCGGGCGAAACGGTGACTTATCAGGTGAACGGCGCCGGCTATCGTTTGACCATCGTTGAGTCCACGCGTTACACGTCGCTGGTGGAGATCGAGCAGATCTTTCCGGCGGTCAGCTACTGGAGCCTGCCCGCGATGACGGTGCGGTTGTACCATGACGCCATGGTTGCGGAAGTGTGTTCCAGTCAGCAGATCTACCGCTTTAAAGCGCGTTATGATTATCCTAATAAAAAGTTGCATCAACGCGACGAAAAGCATCAAATTAACCAGTTTCTTGCTGATTGGCTGCGCTACTGTTTGGCGCATGGAGCGATGGCGGTTCCGGTTTGTTAGACAGACTGAAATAACAAAGGACACCATTTGGAAAGCCTGTTTAAACTGCCCGTGGCGAGTGGGGCCGCGGTCAGGATTCTACAAATAACAGATACCCACCTTTTTGCCGGCGAACACGAGACGTTGCTCGGCATCAATACCTATCGCAGCTATCACGCGGTGCTGGACGCCATCCAGGCGCAGCGCCGCGACGTCGATTTGATCGTCGCCACGGGAGATTTGGCGCAGGATCATTCGCAAGAGGCGTACCGCCACTTCGCCGCCGGCATCGCGCAACTGCCTGCCCCCTGCGTGTGGCTGCCGGGCAACCACGATTTTCAACCGGCGATGGTCGACGCATTGGCCGCCGCAGGCATCGCGCCTTCCAAACAGGTGCTGCTGGGCGATAACTGGCAAGTGCTGATGCTGGACAGCCAGGTGTTCGGCGTGCCGCACGGCGAGTTGAGCGAATACCAGCTGGAGTGGATGGAGCGCTGCCTGCAGGCTCACCCCGAGCGCTATACGCTGTTGCTGCTGCACCATCATCCGCTACCGTCCGGTTGCACCTGGCTCGATCAGCACAGCCTGCGCAACCCGCATATGCTGGGCGCGATCCTGCTGCGTTATCCGAAAGTGAATACCGTGGTGTGCGGGCACATTCACCAGGATCTGGATCTGGAATGGCAGGGGCGGCGCCTGTTGGCGACGCCGTCTACCTGCGTGCAATTCAAGCCGCACTGCACGAACTTCACCATTGACGACGTTTCCCCCGGCTGGCGCTACCTCGATCTGCTGCCGGACGGTCGCGTCGAGACGCAGGTGTTCCGCCTGGAAAACGACGACTTCCGCCCCGATATGGACTCGGATGGATACTGATGCCTTCGACACTGCTCTACCTGCACGGTTTCAACAGCTCGCCGCAGTCGGCCAAGGCGGTGGCCTTCAAGGCCTGGCTGGCCGAACACCATCCCGATATCGAGATGTTGGTGCCGCAGCTGCCGGCCTTTCCGGCGGAGGCCGCCGAGATGCTGGAAAATCTGGTGCTGGAACGCGCCGGGCAAACGCTCGGGCTGGTCGGCTCGTCGCTGGGCGGCTATTACGCCACCTGGCTGTCGCAGTGTTTTTCCCTGCCGGCGGTGGTGGTCAACCCGGCGGTCAAGCCGTTTGAGCTGCTGGTCGACTACCTCGGCGCCAACGAGAACCCCTACACCGGCCAGCAATATGTGTTAGAGTCTCGGCACGTTTACGATCTGAAAGTGATGCAGATCGATCCTTTGGAGTCGCCGGATTTAATCTGGCTGCTGCAGCAAACGGGCGATGAAATTCTCGATTACGGCCAGGCAGTGGCGTATTACACCGCGTGTCGGCAAACGGTGGAGTCGGGTGGAAACCACGCCTTCGTCGGTTTCGAGCACTACTTCCCCCAGATTGTGGATTTTTTAGGGCTAAACGCGGTCTGACGGGCCGTTCCGGCACCTCCCTTTAACCACGAAAAAATAATCAACGATGACTCAATCCAGCTATAACGCTGATGCCATTGAAGTACTCAGCGGTCTAGAACCAGTGCGCCGTCGTCCCGGCATGTATACCGACACGACGCGCCCAAACCACCTCGGCCAAGAGGTGATCGATAACAGCGTCGACGAAGCGTTGGCCGGCCACGCCAAGCGCATCGACGTGATCCTGCACGCCGATCAGTCGCTGGAAGTGATCGACGACGGCCGCGGCATGCCGGTGGACATCCACCCGGAAGAGGGCGTGCCGGCGGTTGAGTTGATCCTGTGTCGGCTGCACGCCGGCGGTAAATTCTCGAATAAAAACTACCAGTTCTCCGGCGGCCTGCACGGCGTGGGCATCTCGGTGGTCAACGCCCTGTCGAAGCGGGTGGAAGTCAACGTGCGCCGCGACGGCAACGTTTACAGCATCGCCTTCGAAAACGGCGACAAAGTGCAAGATCTGACGGTGACCGGCACCTGCGGCAAACGCAACACTGGCACCAGCGTGCACTTCTGGCCCGACGAACAGTTCTTCGACAGCCCGCGTTTCTCGGTATCGCGCCTGACTCACCTGCTGAAAGCCAAAGCGGTGCTGTGCCCCGGCGTCGAGATCTATTTCATCGATAAGGTGAACAACACCGAGCAGCGCTGGTGTTACCAGGACGGCCTGACCGACTACCTGATGGAAGCGGTTAACGGCCTGATCACCCTGCCGGAAGCGCCGTTCGTCGGCAACTTCGCCGGTGACACCGAAGCGGTGGACTGGGCGCTGCTGTGGCTGCCGGAAGGCGGCGAGCTGCTGACCGAAAGCTACGTCAACCTGATCCCGACCATGCAGGGCGGCACCCACGTCAACGGCCTGCGTCAGGGGTTGCTGGACGCGATGCGCGAGTTCTGCGAATTCCGCAATATTCTGCCGCGCGGCGTGAAGCTGTCGGCGGAGGATATCTGGGATCGCTGCGCCTACGTGCTGTCGGTGAAGATGCAGGATCCGCAGTTCGCCGGGCAGACCAAAGAGCGTCTCTCCTCGCGTCAGTGCGCGGCCTTCGTTTCCGGCGTGGTGAAAGACGCTTTCAGCCTGTGGCTGAACCAGAACGTTCAGGCGGCGGAACAGCTGGCCGAGCTGGCGATCTCCAGCGCCCAACGCCGTCTGCGCGCCGCCAAGAAAGTGGTGCGCAAGAAGCTGACCAGCGGGCCGGCGCTGCCGGGCAAGCTGGCGGACTGCACCTCGCAGGATCTGGCCATGACCGAACTGTTCCTGGTGGAAGGGGATTCGGCGGGCGGATCGGCCAAGCAGGCGCGCGATCGTGAATATCAGGCGATCATGCCGCTGAAGGGCAAGATCCTGAATACCTGGGAAGTGTCCTCGGACGAAGTGCTGGCCTCGCAGGAAGTGCACGACATTTCCGTGGCGATCGGCATCGATCCGGACAGCGAAGATCTCAGCCAATTGCGCTACGGCAAAATCTGCATCCTGGCGGATGCGGACTCCGACGGCCTGCACATTGCTACGCTGCTGTGCGCGCTGTTCGTGCGCCACTTCCGTTCGCTGGTGAAAGGCGGGCACGTTTATGTGGCCATGCCGCCGCTGTACCGCATCGATCTCGGTAAAGAGGTGTTCTACGCGCTGGATGAAGAAGAGAAAGCCGGCGTGCTGGAACAGCTGAAGCGCAAGAAGGGCAAGCCGAATGTGCAGCGCTTTAAAGGGCTGGGCGAGATGAACCCGCTGCAGCTGCGCGAAACCACCCTCGATCCGAACACCCGCCGTCTGGTGCAACTGACGGTGGCGGAAGATGACGTCGATCAGACGCTGGCGGTGATGGACATGCTGTTGGCCAAGAAGCGTTCGGAAGATCGCCGCAACTGGCTGCAAGACAAGGGCGACATGGCCGAATTGGCGGTCTGAGCCTGACCCTGGCCCGGCGAAACGCCGGGCCGGCTTTCCCGCAGGGCGTTCATGCGGCGCCCGATAACCTGGGCCGGAATGCATGAAGATCACGCTCGAAGAATTGCTGGCGTTCACCTCGGTGGTCGACAGCGGTTCTATCACCGCCGCCGCCGATCGGCTCGGCCAGACAACATCCGGCATCAGCCGCGCGCTCAGCCGCCTGGAGAATAAGCTCGATACCACCCTGATGCGCCGCACGACGCGTCGTTTGGAGCTGACCGAAGAGGGGCTGAGCTTCCTGAACCATGCGCGTACGATCATCAGCTCGGTGGAAAATGCCGAAGAGCAAATGGCGGTGCGCCGGCAAATGCCCGCCGGGCGGCTGCGGATCAATGCGGCCGCACCTTTTATGGAGCACGTCATCGTGCCGCTGGTGGCGGGATTCAGAGAACGTTATCCGCAAATTTCGCTCGAGCTGAACACCGACAACCTGATTATCGATCTACTGGAAAAACGCACGGATATTGCCATTCGCATCGGGGCGTTGCGTGATTCGACCATTCATGCGCGCGCGCTGGGAGCCAGCCGGCTGCGCATCCTCGCCAGCCCGGCTTATCTGCAGCAGCACGGCACGCCGCAGAGCGTGGAGGAGTTGCATCGGCATTGTCTGCTCGGTTTTACCCAGCCGGAGTCGCTGAACCAGTGGCCGTTGCGCTATCGCCAGGCGCCGCATTTCGCCATCACGCCGACGATCTCTGCGTCCAGCGGTGAAACGCTGCGGCAATTGGCGCTGCAGGGCGAGGGGATCGTACAGCTGGCAGACTTTATGACCCGTCGCGATCGGGAAGCCGGCAAGTTGGTGACGTTGCTGGAGCAGGAGACGCTGGACGTGCGCCAGCCGATCAACGCGGTGTATTACCGCAATACGCAATTGGCGGCGCGCATCACCTGTTTTCTTGACTACGTCAGCGCGCACATCGACGCGCAGACGTTATAAGGCGGAGCTTACAGGGCGTTTTCCAGGATGTAGATCTCGGTGTCCAGCACGCTGTCCTTGATGGTCTCGCGGTGTTTGAGCATGTGCTCAATGGCCAGGTGTTTTTCCAGATGCGCCATGCTTTCCCATTTCTCCAGCATGAACACCGAATCCGGCGACCGTTTCTGCCAGGGGGCCTGGGTATTGCTGTCGACCATCGGCGTATATTCGCCGCAGCCGTCTTCCGCCAGCACCAGCGGCACCAGTTTTTCAATGGCTTGCAGTACGGTGGCGCGGTGGCCGGGTTTCACTTTGATTTCTGCGATTACGGTGATCATGTCTGCCTCGTTGATGAGAATGTTCTGCGTCAGTTAAGCAAAAATTTTCGCCAAATGCTCGCGATAACGTGCGATGTCCGCTTCGATATCCGGTTGTTTTATCACGTTATTGCAGATAAAGGTCGGCAGCGCTTCCATTCCCAGGAACTGGTTGGCCTTGTGGAAGTGCAGGTAAACGCCGTCGACGCCGACGCCGTGGAAGAACTGATCGGGATCGGTGAAGGCCTCCATCGGGGCGTTCCAGGTCAGGCTCAGCAGGTATTTTTTGCCCTGGATCAGGCCGCCGGAGCCATATTTTTTGCTTTCGTCAGAACGAGAGCGCCCGTCGTTGGCATACAGGCTGCCGTGACCGGCGGTGAACACTTCATCGATGTATTTTTTCAGGATCCAAGGTTCGCCCATCCACCAGCCCGGCATCTGATAGATGATCGCGTCGGCCCACAGGTATTTCTGTACTTCGGCTTCGATGTCATAGCCGTCGTCGACCACGGTGACCTGCACATCGTGCTGCAGATCGCGCAGGAAGCTTTCCGCCACGTCGCTCAGGGTTTGGTTGAGTTCGCCGTTGGAATGGCCGAATTGTTTTTTAGCGTTGATAATCAGGATATTGCTCATCTTTCGCGGCTCCCGTCAGTGTTAAGATATGGCATGCTTCCCGCGGAAAAGGCGGAAACCATCTCGCTGGTGACGAGTGTAATCGTGAGTCAGGCAAGTAAAAATGCGATCCAGCGCACAACAGTGTTGACTGTCAGTCAATAAAGAGGCCGCCAGGTAGCTAAATTTTGCATAAACCGCATCGCGCAATCGGCCGTCGTCGGCGATCCTTGCGCCAACTGTGACAGCTACCCCGCAGATGGGTTACTATCGCGGGCAGAATCGACAAGCGATGCCTTTTGTCGTCCAAGGGATTGCCAAGCCACGGTCTGAGGATAATTGAGTAATGAGTGATCTGACTCATGACGGTGTAGAGCGTTTACCGCTGCACACATTCACTGAAAACGCCTATCTGAACTATTCCATGTACGTCATCATGGATCGGGCGTTGCCGTACATTGGCGACGGTTTGAAGCCGGTACAACGCCGCATCATCTACGCCATGTCTGAGCTGGGGCTGACCAACAGCGCCAAATTCAAGAAATCCGCCCGCACCGTGGGCGACGTGCTGGGTAAGTATCACCCGCATGGCGACAGCGCGTGTTATGAAGCCATGGTGCTGATGGCGCAGCCGTTCTCGTATCGCTATCCGCTGGTGGACGGCCAGGGGAACTGGGGTGCGCCGGACGATCCCAAGTCGTTCGCGGCGATGCGTTATACCGAATCGCGCCTGTCCAAATACGCCGAGGTCTTGCTGGCCGAACTGGGCCAGGGCACGGTCGACTGGATCCCGAACTTTGACGGCACGCTGCAAGAGCCGAAGATGCTGCCGGCGCGTCTGCCGAACATCCTGCTGAATGGCACCACCGGCATCGCGGTTGGCATGGCGACCGACATTCCGCCTCACAACGTGCGCGAAGTCGCCGCTGCGGCAGTGGCGCTGCTCGACAAGCCGGGCGCCTCGCTCGATGACCTGCTCGAGTTCGTGCAGGGGCCGGACTTCCCGACCGAAGCCGAGATCATTACCCCGCGCGATGAAATTCGCAAAATTTACCAGAGCGGCCGCGGCTCGGTGCGCATGCGCGCCGTGTGGAAGAAAGAGGACGGCAGCGCGGTGATTACCGCCTTGCCGCATCAGGTCTCCGGCGCCAAGGTGCTGGAGCAGATCGCCAGCCAGATGCGCGCCAAGAAGCTGCCGATGGTCGAGGATCTGCGCGATGAATCCGACCACGAAAACCCGACGCGTCTGGTGATCGTGCCGCGTTCCAACCGCATCGATCTGGAGCAGGTGATGAATCACCTGTTCGCCACCACCGATCTGGAACGCAGCTACCGCATCAACATGAACATGATCGGTCTGGACAACCGCCCGCAGGTGAAAGGGCTGGTGGAGATCCTCACCGAATGGTTGGCCTATCGTCGCGATACGGTGCGCCGCCGCCTGAACTACCGCCTCGAGAAGGTGCTCAAGCGTTTGCATATCCTCGAAGGTTTGCTGGTGGCGTTCCTCAATATCGACGAGGTGATCCACATCATCCGCAGCGAGGATGAGCCGAAGCCGGTGCTGATGCAGCGTTTCGGCATCTCCGATACCCAGGCGGAAGCGATCCTCGAGCTGAAACTGCGTCACCTGGCCAAGCTGGAAGAGGTCAAGATCCGCGGTGAGCAGGACGAGCTGGCGAAAGAGCGCGATCAACTGCAGGCGCTGCTGGCGTCCGAGCGCAAGCTGAATACGCTGATTAAGAAAGAGATCCAGGCCGACGCGCAAACCTACGGCGACGATCGCCGTTCGCCGCTGACCGAGCGCGCGGAAGCCAAGGCGATGAGCGAGCACGACTTCGTGCCGTCCGAGCCGGTGACCATCGTGCTGTCGGAAATGGGCTGGGTGCGCAGCGCCAAGGGCCACGACATCGATCCGACAGGGTTGAGCTACAAGGCCGGCGACAGCTTCCGCGGCGCGGCGCGCGGCAAGAGCAACCAGCCGGTGGTGTTTATCGACTCTACCGGGCGCAGCTATGCGCTCGATCCGATGACGCTGCCTTCGGCGCGCGGGCAGGGCGAGCCGCTGACCGGCAAGCTGACGCCGCCGCCGGGCGCCACCATCGAGCAGGTGCTGATGGCGGCCGACGATCAAAAACTGCTGATGGCGTCCGACGCCGGTTACGGTTTCGTTTGCACCTTCAACGATCTGGTGGCGCGCAACCGCGCCGGCAAGGTGATGATCACGCTGCCGGACAACGCCAGAGCGCTGCCGCCGATGGAGATCCACGGCGCAGACGATATGCTGCTGTCGATCACCGCCGCCGGGCGCATGCTGATGTTCCCGGTCGCCGATCTGCCGCAGCTGTCGAAGGGCAAGGGCAACAAGATCGTCTCCATTCCGGCGGCGCAGGCCGCCGCCGGTGAAGACAAGCTGGCCTGGCTGTTCGTGCTGCCGCCGCAGGCCTCCGTCACGCTGCACGTCGGCAAACGCAAGCTGACGCTGCGTCCGGAAGATCTGCAGAAGTTCCGCGCGGAGCGCGGCCGTAAGGGCACCCAGCTGCCGCGCGGCCTGCAGCGCATCGATCGCGTCGAAGTGGATGCGCCGGTGCGGGCGTCGGGCGGCGACAGCGAAGAGTAAGCGTTGGCGCCGGCGTTAACGGGCGGTCGCAGCGAGCTGTGGCCGCCTTATTTATTTTTGCTGGCGTTTATTTTCCAAATAGTTAACATTTCTGCGCATAAAATTATTGTGCGTACTGCCGCCTGGCAGGAAAATAGCGAGAAATGCAGGCGACATCGGCGTGCTTACCGCCTGGCCGGCAAATAATGAGTAAAGGAATCTGCGCAGCGAAGTAAACTGCGTTGGCTGTGTGCTAATGAGGTTGTTATGTTATTGATTTTGCGTGCCGTTCTCGCCACTCTTTTCTGTATTCTGGTGTGTATTTTCGGTTCTGTTTATTGCTTGTTCAGCCCGCGCAACCCTCGCCATGTGGCAACCTTCGGCCATCTTTTCGGCCGCCTGTCGACGCTGTTCGGCATCAAGGTTGAAACCCGCGTGCCGGCCGATGCGGCCAACAATGGCAACTGCATCTATATCGCCAACCACCAAAATAACTACGACATGGTGACGGCCTCCAATATCGTGCAGCCGCGCACCGTGACCGTCGGTAAAAAAAGTCTGGTGTGGATCCCGTTTTTCGGCCCGCTGTATTGGCTGACCGGTAATCTGCTGATAGATCGTGATAATCGCGCCAAGGCGCACGGCACCATCGCCCAGGTGGCGGAGCAGTTCAAAAAGAAAGACATTTCGATCTGGATGTTCCCGGAAGGGACCCGCAGCCGCGGTCGTGGGCTGATGCCGTTTAAAACCGGCGCCTTCCACGCGGCCATTGCCGCCGGCGTGCCGATTGTGCCGATCTGCGTATCCACCACCAGCGGTAATATAAATCTTAATCGCTGGAATAACGGTCATGTGATCGTCGAGATGTTGGCGCCGGTGGATACCAGCAAATACGGCAAAGAAAACGTGCGCGAGCTGGCGGCCCATTGCCGCGAGCTGATGGAGGCGAAAATCGCCGAATTGGACGCCGAAGTCGCCCAGCGCAACGCCGCCAAAAAATAAGAGTCTACCGGCTTCAAAGAATAGGGTTTTAATTGGCGTTCAGCGCCGTTAACGCCTGAACGCCTGCTAATCTTGATTGGCGGGCGTTTGGGTTTTGCACACGGTTTAGTTATTGCTTTTCATGGAGAAAATATGTCACTCAGTCGACGTCAGTTTTTACAGGCATCGGGCCTGGCGCTGTGCGCGGGCGCCGTGCCGCTGAGGGCTGAGGCGAGCGGAACGCAGACCCCGTTACCCATTCCCCCGCTGCTGGAGTCTCGCCGCGGTCAGCCGCTGTTCCTGACCTTGCAGCGCGCCCATTGGGCGTTTATGGATAACCGTAAAGCGGCGGTGTGGGGCATCAACGGCATGTACCTGGGGCCGACGGTGCGGGTTTACAGCGGTGACGACGTCAAACTGATCTACAGCAACCGCCTGCAGGAGCCGGTAGCGATGACCGTCAGCGGTCTGCAGGTGCCAGGCACGCTGATGGGCGGCGCGCCGCGCATGATGTCGCCTAACGTCGACTGGTCGCCGGTGCTGCCCATTCGTCAGGCGGCGGCCACCTGCTGGTACCACGCCAACACGCCGAACCGTATGGCGCCGCACGTTTACAACGGGCTGGCCGGGCTGTGGCTGGTGGAAGATGCCGTCAGCAAAGCGCTGCCGCTGCCCAACCACTACGGCGTCGACGATTTCCCGCTGATCATTCAGGACAAACGCTTCGATAACTTCGGCACACCGCAATACGATGCACCGTCGCAGGACGGTTTCGTCGGCGATACGCTGTTGGTCAACGGCGTGCAAAACCCGTATGTCGACGTGTCGCGCGGCTGGGTGCGTCTGCGCCTGCTTAACGCCTCCAACGCGCGCCGCTATACCCTGCAGCTCAGCGACGGGCGGCCGTTCAACGTGATTGCCAGCGATCAGGGCTTCCTGCCTGCGCCGGTCGCGGTGCAGCAGCTGTCGTTGGCGCCTGGCGAACGCCGGGAAGTGCTGATCGACATGTCGAAGGGCGAAGAGGTGACCATCACCGCCGGTGAAGCGGCGGGCATCATGGATCGCCTGCGCGGCCTGTTCGAGCCGTCGAGCATTCTGGTGTCCACCCAGGTGCTGACGCTGCGCCCGACCGGCCTGCTGCCGCTGGTGACCGACAACCTGCCGATGCGCCTGCTGGCGGATCAGCTGTTGGACGGCAGCGCCAGCCGCACCCGCGATTTCCGCCTGGGCGACGGCGGCGTCGGCATCAACGGCGCAATTTGGGACATGAACCGCATCGACGTACAGGCGCAGCAAGGCACCTGGGAACGCTGGAACATTCATGCGGATACGCCGCAGGCGTTCCATATTCAGGGCGTGCAGTTCCTGATCAAACGCGTCAACGGCGCGCAGCCGATGGCGGAAGATCGCGGCTGGAAGGATACCGTCTGGGTCGATGGCGACGTCGAGCTGCTGGTGTATTTCAACCAATCCACTTCCGAACACTTCCCGTTCCTGTATTACAGCCAGACGCTGGAGATGGCCGATCGCGGCACCGCCGGCCAGCTGATGGTGCAGCCGACGATGTAATCTGCGCTGTGGGCCGCTTACGGCGCCCGCAGCATTTCCAGGAAGGCCTGCACCACCGGCGTGATGCTGTCGGTGCGGTATACCGCGTACAGATCCGCCGGCGGCGCCTGTTGCAGCGAGCAAAAGCGTACGCCGGGCCACGGGATGCGGCCGTAGCTGTCCGGCAGCAGCGTGATGCCGCAGCCTTCCGCCACCAGCGCCAGCAGGGTCTGCGGCTCGTTAACCTGATAAGCGACGTCCGGCAAAAATCCCTGCTGCAGACACAGATTGTGCAGATACAGCCCCAGGCTGGCCTCATGCGGCGGCAGCACGATGAAGCTGTCGTTCTGCAGCGCCGCCAGCGGGATGTTTTCCTGCCGCGCCAGCGGATGATCGAGCGGCAGCACCACGGCGATGCTCTCGCTTGCCAACTGTTGGCAGGTTAACCCCGGCAGCGTCTGCTGCTGCGCCTCTCGCCAGACCCCGATGTCGATATGCCGCTTTTGCAGCGCGGCGATTTGCTGGCTGGGCGTCAGCTCGTTCAACGACCAGGTGACGCCGGCGCTCCGCTCGCTGAACCGCCGCAGCGCCGCGATCAGGCCGCCCCAGGCCGAGGTGCCGACCATGCCGACCACCATGTGGCCGCCTTCGCCACGCCCCATCTGTTGCACCTGATGCAACGCGCTGTCGGCCTGATCCAGCAGCCGCTCGACGTTGCGCAGCAGCGTGCGCCCGGCCGGCGTCAGCGTCATGGAGCGGGTGGTGCGTTTGAACAGCACGACGCCAAGCTGACTCTCCAGCTCTTTGATGTGTTTGCTGAGCGGCGGCTGTGACATATTCAGCCGCCGCGCCGCCTGGGTGAAGTTCATCTCTTCCGCCACCACGCGGAAATAGTGCAGCAGGCGGAAGTTAATCCGGCCGGGATCGGGCAGGGCTTGGGGCGGGTTCATCCGGGGTATCGCCTCCTTGTGACGCAGCTCAACTTATAGGTAAATGGAATAAATCGGCCGCCAAGAATGTATTGGTCTCGGCCGCGCCTCGCTCTCTACTATGGGGCTTATTATCCCCCGCTGAAAGAGAGAATACGATGTTTAATCAAGAAGATGCTTTTACCTGCGCCGATGTCGTCCGCGCACGCCTGCCGGGTTTCCAGCCGAAAGCGGCCTTGATTCTCGGCTCCGGGCTCGGCGCCCTGGCGGAGGTGATGACCGAAACCGTCACCCTCGATTACGCGGAGCTGCCGGGCTTCCCGGTGAGCGGCGTCGCCGGCCACGCCGGGCAACTGGTCGCCGGCAAGCTGGAGGGCGTGCCGGTATTGTGCATGAAAGGGCGCGGTCATTTCTATGAAGGGCGTGGCATGCAGGTGATGACCACCGCAGTGCGCACCTTCAAACTGCTGGGTTGCGAATTCCTGCTGGCGACCAATGCCGCCGGTTCGCTGCGCCGTTCGGTGGCGCCGGGCAGCCTGGTGGCCATTACCGATCACATCAATTTCATGCCGGAATCACCGCTGGTCGGCGCCAACGACGATCGCTTCGGGCCGCGCTTCTTCAGCCTGGCGAACGCCTACGATCGCGATCTGCGCGCCCGGCTGGCGGCGGTGGCCGAAAGCGCGGGCATCCCGCTGGCGGAAGGGGTATTCGCCGCCTACACCGGGCCGAACTTCGAAACGCCGGCGGAGATCCGCATGATGCAGACCCTGGGCTGCGACGTGGTGGGCATGTCGATCGTGCCGGAAGTCCTGACGGCGCGCCACTGTGGCCTCAAGGTGCTGGTGGTGTCCGCGATGACCAACTACGCCGAAGGGCTGTCGGATACGCCTCTTTCTCACGAACAAACGCTCAGCTGCGCGGCGCTGGCGGCGGACGATTTCATGCGCCTGATCCGCGAGCTGTTCAAAACGCTGTGACACCGTAAGCAAACCGGCGGCGGGCTGCAGGGGCCCGCCGCACCAATCATCGTTGAAAGCATAATAACAAGGTGATGGCGATGGCGATAAAAACACGATTAAAAGTCATGATTTTCCTGCAGTTCTTTATCTGGGGCGCCTGGCTGGTGACGCTGGGCTCCTACATGATCAACACGCTGCATTTCAGCGGCATGCAGGTGGGGATGGTTTACAGCGCCAAAGGCATCGCCGCGCTGATCATGCCGGGCCTGGCGGGCATCATCGCCGACCGGTGGATGAAGGCCAACTATCTGTATGCGCTTTGCCACCTGCTCGGGGCGCTGGCGCTGTACTGCGCAGCGCAGGTCGAGCAACCGATGCTGATGTTCTGGGTGATGCTGTTCAATGCCATGGTCTATATGCCGACCATCGCGCTCTCCAACGCCATTTCCTATTTTTGCCTGGAGAAACACGGCTTTGACACGGTGAGGGACTTTCCGCCGGTGCGGGTGTACGGCACCGTGGGGTTCATTCTGGCGATGTGGCTGGTCGGTTTCAGCCGCATCGAGCTCAGCAACCTGCAGCTGTATCTGGCATCTGCGGCCTCGCTGCTGCTGTCCGCCTACTCGCTGACGCTGCCGCGCTGCCCGACCAACCGCGCGGCCGAGTCGAAGAGCTGGGTGAGCGTGTTGGGGCTGGATGCGCTGGTGTTGTTCCGCCAGCGGCGCATGGCGCTGTTTTTCCTGTTCGCCATGTTGCTTGGCGCGGCGCTGCAGATAACCAATACCTTCGGCAACCCGTTCCTGCACGATCTGTCGCTCAATCCGCTGTATCAGGACAGCCTCAGCGTCCGGTATCCGGCGGTGCTGCTGTCGCTGTCGCAGATCTCTGAAGTGTTCTTTATCCTCACCATACCCTTCTTCCTGCGCCGTTACGGCATCAAGCAGGTGATGCTGATCAGCATGGCGGCCTGGACGCTGCGCTTTCTGTTCCTGGCGTACGGCACGCCGGTCGGCTTTGGTTTCGTGCTGCTGTTGCTGTCGATGATTGTCTACGGCTGTGCGTTCGACTTCTTTAATATCTCCGGCGCCATCTTCGTCGAGAAGGAGGCCGATCACCGCATCCGCGCCAGCGCGCAGGGGCTGTTCATGACCATGGTGAACGGTTTGGGCGCCTATCTGGGGGCGCTCGCCAGCGGTGAGGTGGTGGACTTCTTCAGCCATGACGGCGTGAAAGACTGGCAGAGCATCTGGCTGGTGTTTGCGCTGTATACGCTGGTGTTGGGGATTGTGTTCGCGTTGAGCTTCAACTATCGCCACCTGCCGCAGGAGAACGCGGCGGCGGCGCAGTGAGGCAGAGGGCGCGGCTTTGCTGCGCCCTGAAACGTCAGGCCTGCGGGAAGCGCTGCTGCAGCTGCTGCTGGTCCGGCGGATTGGCGGCCCCGAGGCTGGCCACCACGCAAGCGGCGACCCGGTTGGCCAGATCGACCGCCTGCGGCAGCGGCCAGCCGGCGGACAGGCCCGCCAGCAAACCGGCGCAGTGGGCATCGCCCGCGCCGATGGTGTCAACGACCTCTACCGGATAGGCCGGAACGTGCAGCGGCGGCGTGCGGCCGTCGCAGATCCACGCGCCGTCGCGATCCAGGCGGCAAATCAGCGTCAGATTACGGGCGGCGGCATAGCGCTGTGCGGCCTCCACGGCGTCGCCGGCGCCGCACAGCGTGGCCACTTCGTCGCGGTTAAGCGTCAGCAGGGTGTGGCTGTCGCTGAGCATGGCGAAGAAATCTTCGCTGAGCTGGGCGATGCGCGGGCCGGGATCGATCAGGCGCGGTTGGTCGAACGGCATGCGCGTCAGCCACTCGCGCAGCGCTTCGCCGTTTTCACCGGCCAGCTCGTAGCCGCTGGCGTAGATCAGCGTGTGTTCCGTCAGCGGCAGGGTCGCCAGCTGCGCTTTATTCCATTGGCTTTCGCAACCGGAAACCGTGATAAAGGTGCGTTCGCCGTCCGGTTCCACCAGCGCCAGGCACCAGCCGTTGTCCATCTGGCCGTGGCGCAACAGCACCTCCAGCCCCAGTTCGCCCATGGCGGCTTCGATCGCCGCGCCCCATTCGCCGTTGCCGACCGGCATACCGTTGATCACCGGCACTTCAAGGCGCGTCAGCGCGCGCGCTACGTTGAACGCGCAGCCGCCGATTTGCCGCGCCTGCGGCTGGGCTTCGATATCTTCGCCGCTGGTCGGCAGGCGGGGCAGCGTCATCACCAGATCGCCGACCGCGCCCCCCATCACCAGGACAGGTGTTACAGCTTCCCACTCATTCATTGATGTTCTCTGCGTTGGATCAGGTACAGACCGTAAGCGATCAGACTAACCGCAAACGACACAAACAGCCCCAGGCTGGAGTCGGCAAACAAGCCTTTGGCCAGCGGGCCGTCGATAAAACCGGTTTTGGTGACCAGCAGGCCGCACAGGGCGCCGAGGAACCAACAGAACAGCGGGGCTTTGCGCACGCCGCGGTTCTGGCCATGCAGGCCGTACAAAGCGTTGCCATCATACCCGTGGCGGCGGCGCAGGCACAGGTAATCGAGCAGGAAAATCGCCTCCCAGGCCGCCAGGAACACCCCGCAGAACACCAGGAAGGAGATGAACGGCCCCATAAAGTCGCCGGAGATGAACAGCACATACAGGGCGATACCCAGCACCAACACGGCGTCGATCGATACCGCCAGCCACTGTTTGACCTGCACGCCGATGGTCAGCAGGTTAAGGCTGGCGGAATACAGGCTGAGCACCGCGATGGTGACGATGCCGGCGGTGGCGGCCAGCAGATAAGGGATCGCCATCCAGGCGGGCAGCACCGAGCCTATCAGCGCGATGGGGTTGGCGGCGCTGGCCAGATCGGGGAGCTGTACGGAAAGCAGAATACCGGCCAGCATCAGCAGCATCAGCGGCAAACAGGCACCGCCCATCACCGCGGCGAAAATGCCTTTGCTCGACGAGCTCGGGCTTTGATAGCGGCTGTAATCGGCGCCGGCGATTGCCCAACTGATGCCGGTGCCGGCGGCGATCACCGATACCGCCGGCAGGAAACCGGTTAGCCAGCTGCCGGATGGCAGCGCCAGCACCTGGCTCCACTCGGTATTGAACAGGATATAGAGCACCACAATCAGCGTCATGGTGCCGAAGATGCGGCTGAACCAGCTTTGCATCCAGACCACGGTATTTTGCCCCAGCAGGCTGACGACGACAGTGAGCCCGCCGAACAGCAGCAGGCTGAGCGCGGTCAGCAGGTGGCTGGTTCCCAGTCCGAAGGCCTCGAACAGCGCCGCCAGCGTCAGGGTGCCGGTGATCACGTTGACCGCTTCCCAGCCCATCAGGTTGATCCAACTGAACAGGGTGGGCGCCACGTTGCCCTTCAGCCCGAAAATCACCCGCGAGAGCGTCAGCGTAGAGGTGCGCCCGCGCTTGCCGGCGAAGCTGGTGAGGCCGACCAGCACGAAGCTGGCGACGCCGACCAGCGCGGCGAGTACCGATTGCAGAAAGGATAAGCCGAAGCCGACGATGATGGCGCCGTACACCACGCCGAGAATACCGATATTGGCTGCCGACCAGATCCAAAACAGCTCGATGGGCTTACCGGTCTGTTCCGCGTCCGGCACCCGGTCGATACCGGTGCTTTCTACCTTCCATGCTTCATTGCGATTGATATCGGTCATAGCAAATGATCCCTGTTGCGCAGGGCCGCGAGGGCCGCCGCAGTTGACTGAAAATCGATTCCGTTGGCGCGGTTGAGGCCGGCTATCCCGTTGTCGGTGAAGACGCCGATTCCGCGCAGTGTGTAGCGGCTGATGCCGCCGGGTCTGTCAAAATGAGGGCAGTATCCGCCTTATCGGGTGAGGCACGTCGGCCGCACGGCGCCAATGAGTGTAGTCAAAGAGTGGGTCTGCAGCGGGGTTTGGCGAAGCGGGAACCTTTCTATTTGCCGACATCGATCCGGTTCGCCCACCGCGAGGGGATCCTGTGATGTGGCGATGAGCAGTGAGCAGGCTATCCATTAGCTACGTTGCTTATTCTCGGCCGTTTGTGCTGACAGTATAGACCCGCTACCGGCCATCAAGGGTATCCTTTAGGGCTGGCAGCGGGTTTATTATTGTTTTTAAAGTGGGTCCCTGGTGTTGGTGCGATTGATGTATCAACATCAATACGCACAGATTACGCGCGATCTAGATCCAATGAAAGTCCATTAGGCAAAAATTGTGATGCCACTCTGAAAACATTAGCGATATTTTAGTTAAGGTGAGGGGCTTATCGCCGGATCGGCGATAGGATAAAAAACGAAATCCAGACAAATGGCATAGGCAAGAGGGCGGGCGAATGACGGATTTTATGGCCTGGCTGCGTGGCCATCTGGCCCAGGGGGCGGTAGCGCCGCGTTATATTCAGCTGGCGACGGCGATAGAAACCGCGATCAGGCAGCAGGTGTTGGCGGCGGAGGCATTTCTTCCGCCGGAACGGCAGATGGCGGAAGGTTTGGCGCTGTCGCGTGTCACCGTCAGCAAGGCGATGAAGCTGCTGGAGGAGAAGGGGCTGATTTCGCGGCAGCAGGGCGTTGGCACCCGCGTGGCGATGCGCATCGGCTATTCCCTCGATAAGGACAGCGGTTTCACCGCTCAGGCGCTGCGTCATGGCAGCCGCGTCAGCAATCGATGGTTGCTGCGCACCCGAGTCGGCGCGCCGGCCAAGGCCGCGGCGGCGTTGGGGCTGGCGGAGGGGGATGAAGTGATCAAACTGCGGCGTTTACGCTTGTTGAACGGCAGCCCGGTCTCGCTGGAAACCACCTATATTCCGCTGCGCTTCCTGCCTGAACCGGCGCAGCTGGAGCACTCGCTGTATGCGTTATGGCAATCGCGCGGCATCGTGCCTGAAGATAAACACTTTTTGTTGAAGGCGGTGTCCTGCAGCGACGAGGTCGCCGAACTGCTCAACGTGCCGTGCGGCGCGCCGTTGTTGCACATCATCCAAACCAGCCGCAACGCCCGGGGCGAGGCGCTGGAGTTCAGCGATATCTTGTGCCGCAGCGACGTTTATGAATTCGAGGTGAATGGTTAGCGAAATAACCATGCTCTTTTTGCCACTAGTGCGTATAATCGCCGCCCGGCGATTAATTAACCTGTAAAAAGAGCAGCAGAATGAGCACCACCAGCCTGATCCAACCCGATCGTGAACTGTTTTCTTATAAGCCTTATTGGGCGGAATGTTATGGCACCGCGCCGTTTTTACCGATGTCGCGGGCAGAGATGGATCAACTGGGCTGGGACAGCTGCGACGTGATCATCATCAGCGGCGATGCCTATGTCGATCACCCGAGCTTCGGCATGGCGATCATCGGCCGCATGCTGGAAGCGCAGGGCTTCCGCGTCGGCATCATCGCGCAGCCGGACTGGAGCAACAAAGAAGACTTCATGCGGTTGGGAAAACCGAATCTGTTCTTCGGCATCACCGCCGGCAACATGGATTCGATGATCAACCGCTATACCGCCGATCGCAAACTGCGCCACGACGACGCCTACACCGCCGGCAACGTCGGTGGCAAGCGCCCGGATCGCGCCACCCTGGTCTACAGCCAGCGCTGCAAAGAAGCCTATAAAGACGTGCCGATCGTGCTGGGCGGCATCGAAGCCAGCCTGCGTCGCATCGCTCACTACGACTATTGGTCGGATACCGTGCGCCGCTCGGTGCTGGTGGACTCCAAAGCCGACATGCTGATCTACGGCAACGGCGAACGCCCGCTGGTGGAAGTGGCGCACCGTCTGGCCGCCGGCGAGAAGATCGGCGATATCCACGATATTCGCAATACCGCGGTGATGCGTAAAGAAGCGCTGCCGGGCTGGAGCGGCGTGGATTCCACCCGCCTCGACAAGCCGGGCCGCATCGAACCTATCCCGAACCCGTACGGCGAGGATCTGCCGTGCGCCGACGGCGCCAAACCGAAGGAGCCGGAAGCCAAGCCTGTCACGGTGCGCGCCGCCAAGCCGAAGCCGTGGGAGAAGACCTACGTGCTGCTGCCGTCCTTCGAGAAAGTGAAGAGCGACAAGGTGCTGTATGCGCACACTTCGCGCATTTTGCACCATGAAACCAACCCCGGCTGCGCCCGCGCGCTGATGCAAAAACACGGCGATCGCTACGTGTGGATCAACCCGCCGGCGATCCCGCTGACCACGCCGGAGATGGACAGCGTCTTCGCCCTGCCTTACCAGCGCGTGCCGCACCCGTCCTACGGTCAGGAGCGCATTCCTGCCTACGACATGATCCGCTTCTCGGTGAACATCATGCGCGGCTGCTACGGCGGCTGTTCGTTCTGTTCGATCACCGAGCACGAAGGGCGCATCATCCAGAGCCGTTCGGAAGATTCGATCGTTCGCGAAATCGAAGAGATCCGCGACAAAGTGCCGGGCTTTACCGGCGTGATCTCCGATCTGGGCGGCCCGACCGCCAACATGTACATGCTGCGCTGCACCAACCCGCGCGCCGAGCAGACCTGCCGCCGCGCCTCGTGCGTGTATCCGGAGATCTGCACTTATATGGATACCAACCACGAGCCGACCATCAAGCTTTACCGCCGCGCGCGTTCGCTGGAGGGCATCAAGAAGATCCTGATCGCCTCCGGGGTACGTTACGATCTGGCGGTGGAAGATCCGCGCTATATCAAGGAACTGGCGACCCACCACGTCGGCGGCTACCTGAAGATCGCGCCGGAGCACACCGAAGAAGGCCCGCTGTCGAAAATGATGAAACCGGGCATGGGCAGCTACGATCGCTTCAAACAGCTGTTTGATCACTATTCGAAGCAGGCGGGCAAAGAGCAGTACCTGATCCCGTACTTCATTTCTTCGCACCCGGGCACCCGCGATGAAGACATGGTGAACCTGGCGCTGTGGCTGAAGAAGAACCGTTTCCGCCTCGATCAGGTGCAGAACTTCTATCCTTCGCCGATGGCCAACTCCACCACCATGTATTACAGCGGCAAAAACCCGCTGAGCAAGGTGGGGTACAAGAGTGAAGACGTGGTGGTGCCGCGCGGCGAGCGCCAGCGTCGCCTGCATAAGGCGCTGCTGCGTTACCACGATCCGGCCAACTGGGCGCTGCTCCGCACCGCGCTGGAAGAGATGGGGCTGAAGCACCTGATCGGCAGCCGCCGCGAGTGTCTGGTGCCGGCGCCGAGCATCGACGAGCAGCGCGAAGCGAAACGGCTGCAGCGCCACACCCGACCGGCGTTGACCAAGCATACCGACATCAATCGGCAGCGCACGCCGTCCAACCGGCCGCCGCGCAAACCGATTCGCAAGGCCAAGCCGTAACGGCCGCACCGCGTGCGTAAACAAAAAGGAGAACCCCCGGGTTCTCCTTTTTACTTTTGAGCGTCACAGCTGCTCGTAGGCGGCTTCCACTTTCATCAAATGGCGCGGCGCCTGCGGCGCGGGATGGTATTTGCGCACGTGCCAGTTAAAGGCCTCCGGCGACAGGTTGTTGATCATCGCGATGGCCTGCTGACGGTTGCTGGAGAAGGTGCGCAGCAGCGCGCCGGTGCCGTTGACGTAGGCGATGATGGTGGCGTAGCGCAGCGTGACGGGATTGGCGATCCCTTTAAGCTGTTGTTTTTGCAAGGTGGCCAGATAGGCGGCGCCAAGATCGATATTGGTGTCGGGATCCCGCAGGTCATCGTCGTCCGGGCAGCCGCGTTTGCCTTTGTAGCGATAGGCATCGCAGCCGGCGGTATCGGCTTTCAGCTGCATCAGGCCGATCGCATTGGATCTGCTCACTGCGGAAGGGTTGAAGCCGGACTCCACCTGGATCATGGCGGTGATCAGCTTGGCGTCCACGCCGTATTCGCTGGCGGCGTCTTTAATGGCGCTGTCGAAGGCGTGGCGATCGTAGCTGACGCGCTGTTTCTTGCCGGCGCAACCCGCCAGCACCAGCATGATGCAAAGCATGCCCAGCCGTGACCCGTGTGAGAAAGAAAATTTCATGGTGCTCCGTGCTTGTCTGTTTTTTTAACGGCGTGAACCGGCGGCTGGAGCCTCCGGCGTCGTCATCATAACGTCAGGCGGCGCAAGGGAGCAATGTGCGGGAAGGAAAAGCCCCCTCCGGCCGGAGAGGGCTTGAGGGGGTTACAGGGTATCCGGATCCGGCCCCAGGCGGTTGCCGACGTCCAGCTTGGCGATCTCGCCCAGCTCGTCCTTATCGAGTTTGAAATCAAATACCTCGAAGTTTTCGCGGATACGCGACGGCGTGACCGATTTCGGGATGACGATAAGACCGCTGTCCAGGTGCCAGCGCACCACAATCTGCGCCGGGGTTTTCTCGTATTTCTCGGCCAGCGCCTTGATCAGCGGCTGGTCGAACACGCCTTCACCACCTTGCGCCAGCGGGCTCCAGGATTCGGTGGCGATGTGATGGGTAGCGTTCCAGGCGCGCAGCTGGCGCTGTTGCAGCAGCGGGTGCAGTTCGATCTGATTGACCACCGGCGCTACGTTGGTTTCATCCAGCAGGCGCTGCAGATGCGGCGTATGGAAGTTGCACACGCCGATGCTTTTCACCAGGCCTTGCTCGCGCAGCTTGATCAGTTCGCGCCAGGCGGAGACGTATTGATCCTGCTGCGGGCGCGGCCAGTGGATCAGATACAGATCCACATAGTCCAGCTTGAGTTTTTCCAGGCTGGTTTCCAGCGCCGCCAGCGGATCGCCCTGATCGTCGTTCCACAGCTTGGTGGTGATGAACAGGTCGCTGCGCGGCAGCGAGCTGGACTGCAGCGCGGCGCCGACGCCTTCCTCGTTCTTGTAGATCGCGGCGGTGTCGATGGAGCGGTAACCGATCTCCAGCGCTTTGCTCACCGCGCGGGTGGTCTCTTCAATACTCGCCTGCCAAACGCCGAGACCCAACTGCGGCATCAGATTACCATCGTGGAGTTTGATGATGGGTTGTTGCGTTGTCATGCGCATCTCCTTGTGTACGGATTGCGGCGCCTGCGGCGCCGAAACGGCTATAGATAAATTCTAGTTGGCAAAATGGGCGGTTGCCGGGTTTGCCAGCCTAATTTCAGCGGTGGCGGGAGGGCGATTTTCTCCCCGCTCTCCCTGCGAATGAGCGGTAAGACGAGTGGTGCGAAACGATCGGCGGCGCTGAAGCGCCCGACTGCGCCCGGTGATCGGCCGGGCGCAGGATGCGGCGAAAATGGCTGGCGGAGACTAAAGCCTAGCAAAAAATCGCCGTTTTGCGATTAACGCGCCGCTTCATAAATGCGGCGGCTGACGTCCAGGGTGATGTCCTGATGCTCCCCCAGGGCGGTCATGCCGTGCTGATGCAGCTTGTCGAGCAGCGCCGGAATGCTGCTGCCGTCGAGCTGATAATCCGCCATGCGGGTCGGCACGCCCATCTGCTCGAAGAAGGCGCGGGTGGCGGCGATGGCGCCGTCGATGCGGCTGTCTTCGCTGCCTTCGCGCAGGCCCCAGACGCGGTCAGCGTACTGCAGCAGTTTTTCGCGCTTCTGCGCTTTCTTCTCGTGCAGCAGCGCCGGCAGCACGATGGCCAGCGTTTGCGCGTGGTCGAGATCGTGCATGGCGGTCAGCTCATGGCCCAGCATGTGGGTCGCCCAGTCCTGCGGCACGCCGGCGCCGATCAGGCCGTTCAGCGCCATGGTGGCGCTCCACATCACGTTGGCGCGCACCGCATAGTTCTCCGGCTCGGCCAGCGCGCGCGGGCCGTCTTCCAGCAGGGTCAACAGCAAGCCTTCGGCGAAGCGATCCTGCACCTTGGCGTCGACCGGATAGGTCAGATACTGCTCCAGGGTGTGCACGAAGGCGTCGACCACGCCGTTGGCGATCTGGCGCGGCGGCAGCGAGTAGGTCACCACCGGATCCAGCACGGCGAAGCGCGGCTGCACCAGCGGTGAGAAGAAGTGCTGCTTGTCGCCGCTGCTTTTGCGGGTGATCACCGCGCCGCTGTTGGACTCGGAGCCGGTGGCCGGCAGCGTCAGCACGCAGCCCATCGGCACCGCGTCGGCGATGTGGCTACCGACGGTCTGCAGAATGTGCCAGGCGTCGCTGCTGGCGGTATAACGGGCGGCGGCGGCGATGAACTTGGTGCCGTCAACCACCGAACCGCCGCCGACCGCCAGCAGGAAATCGATGTTTTCCGCTTTCACCACCTCGACCGCTTTCATCAGCGTTTCGTAGGTCGGGTTCGGCTCGATGCCGGAGAACTCCCGCACGTCGCGGCCGGCCAGCGCGCTATGCACCTGATCCAGCACGCCGTTTTTCTTCACGCTGCCGCCACCGTAGGTGATCAGGATGCGCGCGTCCGCCGGGATTTGGCTGGCCACTTCGGCAATTTGCTCCTTGCCGAACAGGATTTTGGTTGGGGTATGCAGAATGAAGTTGTGCATGGTTGATTTCTCTCTTTCTGTCAGGCGGGCGCCAAAGCGGCGCAAAGGTGTCTGGCCCGTATTGTCAGGAACCGGGCGGCAACGCACAATGCACATTCCTGTTTGGTTCTTGCCTATTCCTACAAGTCACTGTAGAAATGGCGAGTTTTAAATTATGATTTATGCCGAATCGTTCTGACTGTAAGAGGGTGTGTCCGTGATTGAAATCGATGCGCTGCGCAGCCGCATGGCGCGCCAGGCGATGGCTATCGCCAGCGGCAACGGCTACACGCCGTCGCCGGTGCCGCGGGTGAAGATTTTGTATGTCGATCGCCACAGCCCGCGTCAGCCGGTGATGTATGAACCGGGGATCGTCATCGTTTTTCAGGGGCACAAGGTCGGTTATTGCGGCAATAAGAAGTTCCAATACGATCCGCGCAACTACCTGCTGATGACGGTGCCGCTGCCGTTTGAATGCGAAACCTTCGCCAGCCCGGAATTGCCGCTGGTTGGGTTAGCGGTCAATATCGATACCCAAATGCTGCAGGACTTGCTGATCGACATCGGCGATGACGACTACCTGATGCAACCGCGGGCGGAGAGCAACGGGGTGAACCTGGCGGAAATGACGGAAGAGTTGCTGTGCGCCACCGAGCGTCTGCTGGACGTGATGGCCAATCCGCTCGACGCCCGGGTGCTTGGGCCGCAGATCGTACGGGAGATTCTCTATTATGTGCTGCGCGGCGCCTGCGGCGCGTCGCTGCAGGAGTTGGTCAATCGGCATACCCACTTCAGCCAGATCGCCAAGGCACTGCGGCGTATCGAACATCAGTATGCCGACAGCATCAACGTCGAGCAGTTGGCCAGCGAGGTCAACATGAGCGTCTCGGCGTTCCATCACAACTTCAAGGCGGTGACCAACACTTCGCCGCTGCAGTACGTGAAGTCGTACCGGCTGCATAAGGCGCGCCTGTTGATGGTGCATGACGGTCTGAAGGCCAGTACGGCGGCGATCCGCGTCGGCTACGAAAGCGCGTCGCAGTTCAGCCGCGAGTTCAAACGGCTGTTCGGCATGACGCCGAGCGATGAAGTCGCCCGGCTGCGCGAGGCCAACCCGCTGCTGCTGGAGGGCTGAGCCGTGTTTATGGGGTTAAGACGATCTTGCCGAATGGCCCGCGATCGAGGTGATCCAACGCCTGCGACAGCTGATCGAAGCGGTATACCTGGTCGATCACCGGCTGCAGGTTGACGGCGTCCACGGCGCGCACCAGGTCTTCCAGCGCGCGGCGGTGGCCGACGCCGATGCCCTGAATCACTGCGGATTTTAATAGCAGTGGGCCGGCGGGAGCGGAAATCTCGTTGCCTTCCAGGATGCCGATTACCGAGATGCGTCCTCCCACCGCCACGGCGCGCACCGAGTTGCCGAGGTTGGTGCCGCCGACGGTGTCGATCACATGGTCGATGCCGCGATCCTGCGTCAGCGCATAAATCGCCTCCACCCAATCGCCGTCCAGCCGGTTGATGCCATGATTAGCGCCCAATGCCAGGGCTCGCGCCAGCTTTTCATCGCTGCCGGAGGTGACATAGACCTCCGCGCCGTGGGCTTTGGCGATCTGCAGCGCGAACAGCGCCACGCCGCCGGTGCCTTGCACCAGCACCGTATCGCCGGCATGCAGTTTGCCTTGCTCCACCAGCGCGAACCAGGCGGTCAGCCCGGCGCACGGCAGGGTGCTGGCCTGGACGTCGTCCAGCGACGCCGGCGCCGCTACCAGCCAGTCTTCATGCAAAATCACGTATTCCGCCAGCACGCCCTGATAAAAACCGCCGAGGGTGTGGTAAGGCACCCGGCGCGCATCGCCGTAGGGTTTTTGCTCGCCGTCGAGCCAACCGGGGCTGAAGGTGGAAATGACGCGCGCGCCGGGCTGAAAGCGGCTGACGCCGGGGCCGATGGCATCGACCTCGCCGGCCATGTCCGAGGCGGGCGTGAACGGCTGCGGTAGTGTGAGCCCCATGCCGCTTTCTATCATCAGTTTGTCACGGTAATTGAGTGAGATAGCCTTCACTTTCACTCTGATTTCGTGCGGCCCCGGCTGTGGGATGGCGCTTGCGCTCAGCTGCAGGTGCTCACGCCCCAGGGCGCTCATCGTCCAGCGTTGCATTGTATTGGTCATGATGTTCTCCAAAGTCAGCGATTAACAGACCTGCCGATAATATCGTTGATGAAGGTTCGCCAGTGGCGATAAGATTTCCGCAGATTGTTTCTTTCAGAGCGACAAATCATGAGCGATCGGTTGAGCGGTATTTCGGTATTCGTTACCGCCGTGGAGGCGGGCAGTTTTGCAATGGCGGCCAGTCGGCTGCATCTTTCGCGTTCGGCGGTCGGCAAAACTATCGCCCGGTTGGAGCAGCGGCTGGGGGTGCGGCTGTTTCATCGCACCACGCGCAGCCAGAGCCTGACCGACGACGGTGCGCTGTTCTACGAGCGCTGCCTGCGGGCGCTGGAGGAGATCCGTGGCGCGGAAACGCTGCTGGAGTCGGGCAAGCGGCAGGTCAGCGGTCGGCTGCGGGTGTCGATGCCGGTGCTGTTTGGCCGCATGTGCATTGCGCCGCTGCTGACCGAACTGACGCGCGAGCATCCTGGGTTGGAGTTGGAGCTGTCGTTCAGCGATCGGGTGGTGGATCTGATTGAGGACGGCTTCGATATGGCGATCCGCAACGGCACGCTGGCCAACAGCAGCGGCTTGGTGGCGCGCCGCATCGGCGATCACCGTATGACGCTGTGCGCCTCGCCGGCCTATCTGCAGCGGTGCGGCGAACCGCACAGCATCGAGCAACTGGCGCAGCATGAGGCGGTGACCTATATGCGCGCCGGCGCACGGCGCAGCTGGCTGGTATTGGATAGCGACGGCAAGCCGCAGGAGGTGATGCCGAATAACCGGCTGCAAATGGACGACCTGCAGGCGATTGCGGATGCGGCGACGGCGGGTTTCGGCATCGCCTGGCTGCCGTGCTGGCTGGTGCGTGAGCAGTTGTTGAGCGGGGCACTGGTGCGCTTGCTGCGCGATCGGCCGGGCGCCGCCTTTGAAGCGCATGCGGTGTGGCCGCACACGCCTCATCTGCCGCTGAAGGTGCGGCTGGCGGTGGATACGCTGGTGAGCAAACTGCCTGCCAGTCTGGCGTTGGTCGAGAAGGCGCTGTAGCGCGCCCGATTCAGGAAGAGGCGGCGCGTTTTTTACGCCAGATCACCAGCATGGCGCCCAGCAGGCCGACAAACAGCAGCAGCAGCGGCAGCAGCATCAGGCCGGTCATCACCTGGCTTTCGTAGCGTTTCACCAGAGGGATTTGGCTGAACGCGTAGCCGAGGCCGACCAGCGCGCAGACCCAGATCGCCGCGCTCAGCCAGTTGAACACCTGGAAGCGAGAGCTGTTGAGCCCGGAAATGCCGGCCATGGTCGGCAGCAGGGTGCGCACGAAACCGAGGAAGCGGCCGATCAGCAGCGCCGTCAGCCCGTGGCGGTTGAACAGGTTATGCGCGCGCTGGTGGTACTGTGCCGGCAGTTGCAGCAGCCAGCTCTTCACCAGGCCGGTGTGGCCCAGCCAGCGGCCCTGGATATAGCTCAGCCAGCAGCCGAGGCCGGCGGCGGCGGTCAGAATCAGCAGAGTGGGGGCAAAGCCCATCACGCCTTTGGCGATCAGCGCGCCCGACAGCAGCAGCAGGCTGTCACCGGGAAGGAAGGAGGCGGGCAGCAGTCCGTTTTCCAAAAACAGAGTGGTGAAAAGTACGGCGTAAACCACCCAAATTACGCTTGGATCGGCGAGGGCGATAAAGTCCTGCTGCCAAAGCGCATGAATAATCTCTCGTAATACATCCATTTTATGTCCTGTTGCATGCCGGTTGCGCCCGGGGTCACGTTCTCCAGGATGCGGCGGGTACCGTATCTGACAGTTACCCGGTTAGTGTACCGCTAATAGCTTAAGCCGACATTAAACGAGACGAAGAAAATTATCGGAATCCGCCTTAGCGCACGCCGTTGAGGCGATCGAAGCCGGCCGCCAGATCGGCGATCAGGTCTTCGACGTTCTCCAGGCCGATATGCAACCGCACCAGCGTGCCGGAAAAATCGACGCCGCCCGCCGGGCGGATCGCTTCCAGTTCTTCCGGCTGGTTGGCCAGGATCAGCGACTCGAAGCCGCCCCAGGAGTAGGCCATGCTGAAGTGGTTGAAGTTGTCCAGGTAAGCGGCCAACTGCGTATCGTCCAGCCGTTCCTTCAGCACGAAAGAGAACAGCCCGTTGCAGCCGCTGAAGTCGCGGCGGTAGAACTCGTGGCCCTTGCAGCTCGGCAGGGCCGGATGATTGACCGTCGCCACCTCCGGCCGCGCCGCCAGCCAGTTGGCGACCTCGATGCTGCTGCGCTCGTGCTGCTTCAGCCGCACGCTCAGGGTACGCAGGCCGCGGCTCGCCATGTAGGCGGTGTCGGCATCCACCATCTGCCCCATCAGATAGGAGTACTCGCGCAGTTGATCCCAACAGCGCGCGTTGGCGACGGCGGTGCCAAGCATGTAATCGGAATGGCCGATCAGGTATTTGGTGCCGGCCTGAATAGAAATGTCGATGTCGAAATCCAGCGCCTTGAACAGCACCCCCGCCGCCCAGGTGTTGTCTATCATGATCACCACGTCCGGCGCCACGGCGCGAATGGCCTGCACCATCGCCGGAATGTCCTGCACTTCCAGGGTGATGGAACCGGGGGATTCCAGGAACACCACGCGGGTATTGGGCTGGATCAGTTTGGCGATGTCGGCGCCGATCAGCGGATCGAAATAGGTGGTGCTGACGTTCATGCGGCCGAGGATATGGGTGCAGAAATCCTGGGTCGGCTCGTACGCAGAGCCGGTGACCAGCAGGTGATCGCCGGCGCCGACGAACGACAGGATCGCATTGGCCACCGCCGCCGCGCCGCAGGGGTACAGCACGCAGCCGGCGCCGCCCTCCAGCTCCACCATCGCATCCTGCAGGGCGAAGTGGGTCAGGGTGCCGCGTCGGCCGTAAAACAGCTCGCCGTGGGCGCGTTGCGCGGTGGCGTGTTTTTTGGCAGCGACGGAGTCGAAGACCAAAGAAGAGGCGCGTTGCGTGACGGGATTGACGGAGCCCTGGGTGTAGCGTTTGCCGCGGCCGGCGCCGATCAGCGCGGTTTCGATGTGTTTTGACGTCATGGTACCTGGCTCACCTCTGGTTGCTCTGCACGTGCCCGTTTACGATAGCCCTTACGTTAACATGAGTTAATATAGCCATCCAGACGTTTTAACTTCCAGATATAGAAACGGCTATAATTGTCTGTTGGGCGCGCATTTCTCGCCTCATCCTTCTGCCGTGGTGCGAGAGAGAAGCCCATTCATCGGTCAAGACGCCGTTCGGCAGCGTGGCGTTGTTGCGTCGTTGTGGAAGAAAAGTAACGAAATCACCCTATAAAAGGGGCATTTGGCGGTGAACGGACACAGATTGGCGCTTTGTGGCGATGCTGGCTAAAATTTTCTCGTTTATTTGGTAAATAATAATGAGAACCACTATCAATCCCCGGTTGGTTTGATATGATCGCACGCTGAATTATTCCTTAATTTTGATCGGTAATGGGTGGAGGCACAGCGTGAAAACGGCTGGCAAGAATTTAAATCAAGGATCGTTCGGCCAGGGCCGGGCGCAGTGGGGCAAGGCCTTCGGCCGCAGCCTGATGGCATCTATGGTGCTGGTCGTAGGGCTGGCCGGCAGCGCGCAGGCCGCGCCGGCGAGCAATCCGGCCGTTGCCGAAAGCGTTGCGCCGACCACCGCGCCTGCACCTGCTGCAGCCGCCGCGCCGGAGAGCATCACGCCGGTGAACCCGGCGCCAACGATCCAGCCACCGGAAACCCGCGGCATGGACCTGTCCGTTTGGGGCATGTACCAGCACGCCGACGCGGTGGTGAAAGCGGTAATGATCGGCCTGGTGCTGGCCTCGATCGTGACCTGGACCATTCTGTTCTCCAAAGGCAGCGAACTGCTGCGCGCCAAGCGCCGTCTGCGCCGCGAACAGCTGGCTCTGGCCGAAGCGCGCTCGCTGGATGAAGCCTCCGAACTGGCGCAAAACTTCGGTCCGGAGAGCGTCAGCGCGGTATTGCTGAACGACGCGCAAAATGAGCTGGAGTTGTCTGCGGAATCCAACGACAACAACGGCATCAAAGAGCGCACCGGCTTCCGCCTCGAGCGCCGCGTGGCGGCCTACAGCCGCAACATGGGCCGCGGCAACGGCTTCCTGGCCACCATCGGCGCCATCTCGCCGTTCGTCGGCCTGTTCGGCACCGTGTGGGGCATCATGAACAGCTTCATCGGCATCGCCCATTCGCAGACCACCAACCTGGCGGTCGTGGCGCCGGGCATCGCGGAAGCGCTGTTGGCGACCGCGCTGGGTCTGGTCGCGGCGATCCCTGCCGTCGTTATCTACAACATCTTCGCTCGCGTCATCAGCGGCCATCGCGCGCAGGTGGGCGACGTAGCGGCGCAGGTCCTGCTGCTGCAGGGCCGTGATTTGGATCTGGCCGCGACGGCGGAAGCCAAGCGCTCACAGCACGCACATCAACTGCGGGCGGGGTGAGTCATGGCGATGCGCTTAAATGAAGATCTGGACGACAGCGGCGAACTGCATGAAATCAACGTAACGCCGTTTATCGACGTCATGTTGGTGCTGTTGATCATCTTTATGGTGGCCGCGCCGCTGGCAACGGTAGATATCCGCGTCGATCTGCCGGCCTCCTCCGCCAAGCCGCAGCCGCGGCCGGAAAAACCGGTATTCCTGTCGGTGAAGGCCGACAAACAGCTCTACGTCGGCGATCAGCCGGTGAATGCCGATCAGTTGACTTCGGTGCTGGATCAACGCACCCAGGCGAACAAAGAAACCACCATCTTCTTCCAGGCGGACAAGAGCGTGGACTATGAAACGCTGATGAGCGTGATGGACACCCTGCGTAAAGCCGGCTACCTGAAAGTGGGGCTGGTGGGCATGGAAGGCGCCGCCAAATAGCGGGCTGATGAAACAGAAAAGGGCGCTTCGGCGCCCTTTTTTACTGGTTCAGAGATATCACTCTTCGGCCAACAAAGCCCGGGAACCGGCATGGCGCCAGCGGATACGGCCCGGCAGATAAAGCGCGTTCTGTTCCAGCGGCCGCTCGTCGATCAGTGCGGTAACTTGGTCGAAGCTATGTTGCGCCAACGCCCGGCAGTCCTGTGCGACCGTATCGATCTTCAGCGTCATGCAGTCGAACAGGTAGTGATCGTCGAAGCTGCACAGGTGGATGTCGCTCTCCATCAGCTGATGTTGAGTCAGATAACGCAATACCCCTTCCAACAGGCCGCAGGCGGCGGTAAACAGCGCTTTGGGCGGCCGCCCCAGCTGTGCGCACAGCTGAGCGAACATCTCGTACCCTGAACTGGGGTGATAGTTGCCGTTGATGATCCATTCCGGTTTGCACTCGATGCCGGCGCGCTGCAGGCCAAGCTGGAAACCGGCCAGCCGATCGCGGGTCGGCGAAATGCGCGGCTGCCCGCCGAGAAAATAGATCTCGTCCGGATGTTGGCGCGCGACCTTTTCCACCAGGTCGGCGGTCGAGTTGACCGAATCGGTGATCACCAGCGGCAGTTCGGAACCGGCGATCAGACGGTCCATCTGCACCACCGGCAGTCCGACATTGATCTTCTGGTATTCCGCGTCGTTTAGCTGGCTGGAGGCGACAATCAAGCCGTCCACCTGCCGCTGCACCAGACTGTTCACCGCCATCATTTCCTGCGCCGGGTTTTCATCGGTACAGGCGATCAACAGCTGCAGCCCGGCTTCGCGGCACAGCGTTTCCAGCTCGCGCGAAATCACCGCAAAGCCGTAGTTGGTCATCTCCGGTACCACCAACCCCAGCGTGTGGCTGCGGTTGGAGCGCAAAGAGCGGGCGTGGATGCTGGGCTGATAATGGTGTTCGTGCGCCAGCGCCAGAATGCGATCGCGGGTGTCGTCGGACACCCGGTATTCCTTGCTGCGGCCGTTCAGCACCAGGCTGGCGGTCGATTTCGACACCCCGGCCAGCGTGGCGATGTCACTGATGGTAATGCGTTTATTTTTTTTCACTGACGCCATCTGAAGTCATCGGAGGATGCGTCATTCTAGCATGCATGGCGTCAGCGGCCAGTATTCCAACGCCAGCGGCGCGCTCCCGCACAGCCGCAGTTGCGGCTCACCCGCGGGGAAGTAGCGTGCGCTCATCACCGCCTCGCCGTGGTTGATGAAAATCTCCACGCTGGAACGATCGAACAGCAGTTGCAGATGCGTGACCGGGCCGCGCCAGTAACGGTGCTCCGGCCGGCCGTTGGTCAGGGAAGCGCGCGTCAGCTGCAGCCTTTCGCCGTCCCAGTTCAGCGTCATCGCTTCGCCAAAGGTTGCGTTGAACGGGCCCTGCGGCGTCAATTGCAGCTCCGCGGCCCCCAGCGCATAGGCGGGGGCGTTATCGGCGCGGCCTTGCCAGCCTGCTCGCTCACCGCGCAGCTGTTGCAGCTCGCGCGCCGGGCGCTGGTGGAGGCGGCCATGCCGCAGCGACAGTTCGCGCGGGCAGGTCATGGTGTGGATCCAGCCGTAACGGCGCGTCGGATGGGCTTCTTCATCTTGCTCGGGCACGCCCATCCAGCCGAACAGCAGGCGGCGGCCATCTTCCGCCAACGTCGTCTGCGGCGCGTAGAACTCGAAGCCGGCGTCCAGCTCGCGGAATTCGCCGTGGCTGAAGGCCGCCTGCCGGTAATCCAGCTTGCCGAGCAGATAACCGGCCTGATAACGGTTGAGATAGCGTTCCGGCTGCGGCGTCAGCCCCTGCGGACAGCAGATCAACACCTCGTCGCCGTCTAACGAGAACAGGTCCGGGCACTCCCACATGTAGCCGAATTCCTCTAAGCCGTTCAGTCCGGAACCGGCGATCTCTCCCAGCGCTTGCCAGTCGCGCAGATCGCTGGAACGAAACAGCAGCACCTTGCCGCGATCCTGCAAGTCACGCGCGCCGAGCACCATGTACCAGTCATTTTGATGACGCCACACTTTCGGATCGCGTACGTGACCGCTGTAGCCCTCCGGCAGCGGCAGCACCGGCCCGAGTTTGCGATATTCGCCCCGTTCGCTTTCCTGAGCCAGGCATTGGTAAGCGGTGCGTGAGCCGTCTGGGAATTTCACGTTGCCGGTGTAGATCAGCGTGATTTTGCCTTCCGCCACCACCGCCGAGCCGGAGTAACAGCCGTGGCTGTCGTAACAGGCGCCGGGCGCCAGGGCGATTGGCTGGTGCTCCCAACGCAGCAAATCAGCCGACTGCCAGTGTCCCCAGCATTTGTTGCGATGATCGCAACCCAGCGGATTCCACTGATAAAACAGATGATAAACGCCGTTGTGCTGGATAAAGCCGTTGGGATCGTTCAGCAGGCCAACGCTGGGTGCCAGATGCCAGTCCGGTCGGTGCGGATCGCGCAGCGCGAGCGGCTGGCCGTTCATTACCGCCCGCAGTGCCTGTTTGATTAAGCTGAGTTCTTCCATCATTGCGCGTCCGTTTTGTATTTCAGCAGTAGGGAGAGGACAAAGGCGCTGCCAAACGCGATCGCCAGACCGATGATATAGCTGACCAGAGAACTGGCCTGCACGATCGCCATGCCGGGGATCGCCGTCAGCCCGACCGCGTTCATGCCGACATGGTTGGCCACCACCCAGGCGCCGCCGAGCGCGCCGCCCGCCAGCGCCGCCAGAAACGGTTTCACGAAGCGCAGGTTGATGCCAAACAGCGCCGCCTCGGTGATGCCGAGCATGGCGGAAAAGGCAGAAGGCACCGCAATGGCTTTGATTTTGGCGTCGCGGGTTTTGAAATAGACCGCCAGGCAGGCGCCGCCTTGAGCGATGTTGGCCATCGACCAGATCGGCAGCAGGAAGTTGACGCCGATATTGGGGTTGCCGAGCAGCCCGGCTTCTACCGCGTGGAAACTGTGGTGGATGCCGGTGATGACGATAGCGGAATAGAGGCCGCCGAACAGCAGCCCGGCTAACCACCCCGCATGAGCAATCAGCGTGCTGAGCACGAAGGAGATGCCATCGCCCAGCGCGCGGCCGGCGGGGCCGATAAACAGCAGGGCGACAAAGCCTGAGATCACCACCGTCAGGAACGGCGTCAGGATCAGATCGAGCGCGTTGGGGATCACCTTGCGCAGCCGTTTTTCCAACAGGCTCATGAACCACACCGTCAGCAGCACCGGGAATACCGTGCCCTGGTAGCCGATCATGGCGATGTCCAGACCGAAGAAGTTCATGGTGTGGAACCCTCCGGCGACGCCCCAGGCATTGGTCAGCGCCGGATGCGTCAAAATGCCGCCGAGCGTGGCGCCCAGATAGGGATTGCCGCCGAATTCGCGTGCGGCGGTGAAGCCGATCAGAATCGGCAGAATAATGAACGCCGCCGAGCTGAACATATCCAACATGATGAACAACGCGCTGTTGGCATCGGCCCAGCCGTAGGTTTTCACCATGCCGAGCAGCCCCATCAACAGGCCGGAAGCGACGATCGCCGGGATGATAGGCACGAAGATATTCGACAGCAGGCGGGCGATGCGCTGCAGCGGGTTGAGCTTTTTCGCCGCGATATCGGCGGCTTCGGTCTTGCTGGATTCGCTGACGCCCGCCGCCTTGATGAATTCCGCATGCACCTTGTTGACCAGCCCGGTGCCGAAGATCACCTGGATCTGGCCGGCGTTGCTGAAGCAGCCTTTGACGCCGTCCAGTTTGCCGATGGCCTCTTTGTCCACCTTGCTGTCGTCCACCAGCACCAGGCGCAGGCGCGTGGCGCAGTGGGCGGCGCTGGCGATGTTCTCTTTACCGCCGAGCAGCGGCAACAGCGCGTTGGCGGTTGCGGTAATGTCCATGTTGTCCCCTTGCTAAATAAAAATGCCGCTGCGCAGTTTGCGGCGCAGCGACGTGAATCGATGTCAGAAGAAATACTTGAATCTGGCGCGCATGCCGTAACGCTGGTCGTTGTCGCCGTTGGCTATCTTGCTGTCGGCGTTGGCTTCCAGCAGCGAGACATAGGCGCCTAAATACAGGTTGAAATTCTTCATATTCATAATGTTAGGTATCTGATACGACGCATGAACGGTGTGGATGTCGTAGTTGCCCGGTTCGCTGAGCGGGTTGTGGATATCGGCGGCGATCCCGGCGGTATTGAACTCTTTGATATTGTTGTGCGCATAGATATAACCCAGTTCGAAGCGTCGCCACAGCACGTTGACGCCGGCGGTCAAGTCTTGCTCGCCGGCGGCATCCAGGTAGGCGGCGCTCAGGTTGGCCACCACGCCGTTATCCGGATCGGCCGCGTTGGTGTTCCAGCTCATGGTCATGCCGTAGCCGTTGCGCTTGGATTGATCGACGAAGCGGCCCTGGCTGTCCTGATAGCCGTAGGCGTTATTCACCACGTTGCTTTCCATCGCCGCCGCGATGCTGAAGGCGTCTTTCTTCCAGGCGATCACCGGGCGCAAATAGGCGACGTTTTTCTTATTTTCCAGCGCATTGCCGTGGTAGCTGTTGTCCTGGAACAGCGAGGTGCCGTCTTCCACCAGCGTGTTCAGTTCGAAATAGACATCCCCGGCGTATTTGCTCAGCATCAGGTTGCCGCCGCTGCTGCTACGGCCGCGGCCTTCTTTCATCATGTAGATATAGCCGAAGCCGTCGGCGTACAGGTCGTTGGCGGTATTGCCGGAGTATTGAATGAAGGTGTCCTGATTCAGCGGGAACATGTCGTAGGCTTCGAAGCGGCCGATTTTGGTTTGCCAGTTCTTTTCATTGCCGAAGAAGAAAGCGGCGTCGTCCAGGTTCATTTTGCCGCTCATGTCCGCCAGCGGCTGGACGCTGAAGCCGGAGAAGTTACCGTCCGGATTGCGGCGGTAGCCGTCCAGCCCGACCAGAATGCGGCCGTTGATGTCCCAGCGCTCTTTGTTGCCGGGTTTCCAGTCCTTGTGGTCGCTGCCTTTCAACGACGTCAGCTGGCCGCTGCGGCTGGCGCCGTCCAGGTTGAACTCCACGTCGCCATACAGTTTCAGATCGTTGAAACCGTTCAGTTTCAGCGCGCTGGTCGGAGAGGATTGCGTTTCCAGCGTGGCGGCGCGCTGCGCGACCTGCGCGGTTTGCCTTTCGGTGCTGGCGGTGCGCTGTTCCAGCTGTTGCGCCCGGCGTTCCGCCGCCGTGGCGCGGGTTTCAGCCTGAGCGGCGCGCCGTTCCGCCTGCGCCAGACGTTGTTCCAGCGCGTTGAGACGCGCCTCGATACTGTCGCCGCCCGAGGCCGCAGCGGCAGACGTGGAGAGGAAAAGCCCTGTTGTTATCGCCAAATAGCTGAGTTTTTTCATCATCGTCTATCATCCGGGAAGGGTTGTTATTATTTTTTGCTAAATTGCTAAACCGGTTTTTCATGGCGAAAGATAGCGATCGAGAAGCGGACTGGCAATCAAGTTTGCTAACCCGATTCAGCTATTGTGATCGAGTACGCAAATCGCGGGTTAAAAGACCACGGCGCTAAGGGGGCGCCGTGGATGCAGAGAATCAACGCAGGAAAGCAGCCAACTCGTCGGCGCGGGGCAGGGCGGTCATGGCGCCCTTGGCGGTGGTGGCCAGCGCGCCGCAGGCCTGAGCCTGAGCGATAACCGCCGGCCATTGCGCTTCCTGCGGCAATGCGTGAAGGCGCGCCAGCGCCGCTAACAGTCCGGCGACGAAGGCGTCGCCGGCGCCGGTGGTATCGACCGGCACGACAGGCGGCGCGCGGAAATGGCGCAGACGATGCCCGTCGTGTACGCAGACGCCGTCGCCGCCCAGCGTCACCAGCAGCAGGCGCAGCGGATAGGTTTGCATCATCCAGCGCATGGCGTTCTCCAGATCGTCAAGATGGCTGATGAAAGCCAGCTCTTCGCGCGACAGTTTCACCACGTCCGCCAGCAGCAGCGCCTTTTGCAGGCAGGGGCGCAGCGCTTCCGGTTGGCGCCAGACCTCTTCGCGGATGTTGGGATCGAAACTGACCCGGCCGCCGACTGCCCGCATGCGTTCCATCGCCGTAAAGGCCGCGCTGCGGCTGGGCTCCTGCGACAGCGCGATGGAGCAGAGGTGCAGCCACTCGCCCCGCTGGAAAGCCGGCAGATCGTCGGTCTGCAAAAACAGATCGGCGCTGGGCTGCACCATAAACGTGAATGAGCGCTCACCCTGAAGATCGAGATCCACCACCACCGTGGAGGTGTGGTGTTCGGGATCCGGCCGCATATGGCCGATATCCACCCCTTCATCGCTCAGCACCTGCTGCAGAAAGGCGCCGAAGCTGTCTTGCCCCACCCGGCCGATAAAGGCGCTGTCGCCGCCCAGGCGGGCGATACCCACCGCCACGTTCGCCGGCGCGCCGCCGGGGCATTTGAGATAACCGTTGGCATTTTCCGGCACCAGGTCGATCACGGCGTCGCCCAGTACCCATACGCGATTCATCATGCTTAATCCCTGTTTTTGTCGTTGTCAGATGGTGAGCTAAAATAGAAGAACCGGTTTAGCAAGGCAATGAAATAATCCTCAGAGCCGCTTGGTCAGTGAGGAAGATCAATCTTTCTGCTGGGCTTGGGGAGAAGGGGATCTGCCCCGCGAACCGGCGCGGGGAGAGATAGCGGTGCGTTTAGCCCAGCTTCGGATAGACGCCGGGACCGATTGGCAAGCCTAACGCATACCAGACCAGCAGCAGCAAAATCCACACGCTGAAGAACACCAAAGGATAGGGCAGGATCAGCACGTAATAGGTGCCGAGCTGCGCGTCTTTGCGGTAGCGCTGCAGGAAGCCGAGGAACAGCGGCAGGAACGGCGACATCGGCGCCAGCGGCAGCACCGCAGAGTCGGCGATGCGGAAGATCATCTGGGCGAACGCCGGGTGGAAACCGAGCAGCATAAACATCGGCACGAAGATCGGCGCCAAAATTGACCAGATCGCCGAGCCGCTGGCGATGAACATGCACAGGAAGGCGGAGAGGAACATCAGGCCGAGAAACGCCGGTGCGCCGCTCATGCCGGCGGCTTCCAGCATGTCGGTCAGGCCGACGGCCATAAACTTGCCCATGTTGCTCCAGTTAAAGAACGCCACGAACTGCGACAGCGGAAACACCATCACGATAAAACCCGCCATGCTTTTCATCGGATCGAGCAAGTGGTGGGGAATATCGTCCGGCCGCCGGATCTGTTTGGTGACCACGCCATAGGTAATGGCGACGGTGAAGAAGAACAGGATGATGATCGGCACAATACCCTTGATGAACGGGGAAGGGATCACCGAACCGGTGTTCGGGTCACGCAGCGGCGCGGCCTCCGGCACCACCAGAGCGGCGATGATGGCGATAAACACCAGCGCGGCGATGCCGCTCATCATCAGCCCCCGGTTCTGCAGCGGGGTCAGTGCTGCGATTTTGTCTTCGGCGCCGCCTTGCCACTTCGGCAGACGGGGCTCGATAAACTTGTCGGTGAGCAGCGCGCCGGAGATGGTCAGCACGATCACGGAGGTGGCCATAAAGTACCAGTTGTCGATCACGCTGACGTGAACCGCGCCATCCACCGCTTTGGTGGCTTCGGTGCTGATGCCGGAAAGCAATACGTCGGTGGTGACGATCAACAGGTTGGCGGTAAAGCCGGAGGCGACGCCGGCGATCGCCGCCAGCAGTCCGGCTATCGGGTGGCGACCCACCGCGACAAACATCAGCGCGCCGAGCGGCGGCATCACCACCAGCGCAGCGTCCGATGATATATGGCTGAAGAAGGCGATAAACAGCACCATATAGCTGGCGTAGCGGGCGCTGACGCGCGAGGCCATTTTGTACATCAGCGCCTGCAGCAGGCCGACCTTTTCCGCCAGGCCGGCACCTATCACCAGCGCCAAAATAGCCCCCAGCGGCGCAAAGCTGCTGAAATTATGGATGATATTGGGAAATATCCACTGCATGCCCGCCACGCTCATCAGGTTATTCACCTTGATGAGCTCGCCGGTGGCCGGATTTTTCACCGCCACGTCGAGCCAGGAAAACAGCGCGGTGGCCAGCATAAGCACCAGGATCAAATAGACGAACAGTAAAAACGGATTGGGGATCTTATTGCCGATGCGTTCCACCCAGTAAAAAACGCGTCCGGGGCTTTTATTGATTGGCGTTGTGGCCTCACTCATGATTTTACCCTCTGTGTTTGCTCTGTTGTGTGATTGTTATTATTTGATTTATTTATAATTATACTTAGTGGCCCGGTTGTCCGGGCCCTGTCTGTTCATGCTATTTCAATGGCGATGGTTGCACCCCCTGCGGGATTGGGCAGCGGTACGGCTGTTCGGCGCGCTGGCGCTCGAACTCGCTGCGGCAGCGCGCCAGCAGGGCGCTGTCGCTCAGCAGATCGATGGCGGTCGCCGCCATCACCTTGCCGGCCAGGCACATGCCCTTATGGGCGATAGCGGTGCGGCCCTGCGCCACCAGTTGCCAGGTGTGCAGCGGAGTGCCGAGTGCGAAACAGGGGCTAAAGCATTGGGCGGTCGGCGCCACCCAGCTCACGTCGCCAACGTCGGTAGAGCCGTACAGCAGATCGTCGGATTCCACATAAGGCGCGACCTCATCCATCAGCACCTTATCTCCCAACTGCTGCACCCACTCGCGTCCGGCTGAGCCGCCGGTGCGGGCAATGTTGAGTTTGGCGTTGCGCAGGTCGTCGCGGCTCAGGGTCTGGCGGATTTCCTCGGCGAAGCGGCGCTCGGCGTCGCTGTACTCGGGCAGACCGAAATCACACAGGTTTTGATACATCGCGCGTTCCAGGCTGCGGTTCGGCACATAGTTGGAGCAGGCCTTGTCGAAGCGCACTTCCACCTGGGTGTCAGTCATCAGCGCTGCGCCCTTGGCGATGTTGATCACCCGTTGGTAAATGTCCTGCGCCTGATCGAGCTGCGGCGCGCGGATCAGGTACAACACTTCGGCATCGGCCTGCACCACGTTGGGGGAGCTGCCGCCGGTGTTGGTAACTGCGTAGTGCAGCCGCGCTTCCTGCACGATATGTTCGCGCAGGAAGTTGGCGCCGGTATTCATCAGCGTCACCGCGTCCAGCGCGCTTCGCCCCAGGTGCGGCGAGTTGGCGGCATGGGCGGCGACGCCCTTGAAGTGAAACGCCGCCTGGATGTTGGCCAGCGTGCTGGTATTGAACATGCCGCTGAAGCCTTCCGGGTGCCAGGTGAGTGCGGCGTCGACGTCATCGAACAGGCCTTCGCGCACCATAAAGGTCTTGCCGGAGCCGCCTTCTTCGCCGGGGCAGCCGTAGAAGCGCAGGGTGCCGCTCAGCCGGTTCTGCTGCATCCACGCCTTGGCGGCGAAGGCGCCCGCCAGCGCGGCGGTGCCCAGCAGGTTGTGGCCGCAGCCATGACCGTTGCCGTTTTCCACCAGCGGCTGCGGCGTGGCGCAACCGGCCTGCTGGCTCAGCCCGGCCAGCGCGTCGTACTCGCCCAGCAGCGCGATAACCGGGTGGCCGCTGCCGTAGCTGGCGATGAACGCCGTCTCGATGTCGCCCACGCCGCGTTCAACCGAGAAGCCTTCCTGTTCCAGCGCATCGGCCAGCAACGTGGCGGAATAGGTCTCGTTAAAGCGCGTTTCCGGGTGGTCCCAAATCGCGTCGCTCAGCGCGCTGAAGCGGGGCCGGCGTTGGTCAATGTAGTCGTCGATAAAGGCCTGCAGTTCTGAGTTGCTCATGCTCCGCTCCCGAATGTCGGCAGGTTCAGCGCCAGCGACGCCAGCGTTTTCACCGCCACCGCCATCACCTGCTCGTTGAAGTCGAATTTCTCGTTATGGTGCCCGGCGCTCAGCTCGGTGCCGAAAATGACGTATGAGGCCTGGCCGCCGCGGGATTTCACCCGTTCCATCATGTAGGTGGCGTCTTCTGAGCCGGCGGCCTGTTCGCGGCGATCGACCACTGAGGCCAGCTCGGTTATCTGCTGCGCCTGGCGGCGGATGTAATCCACCCACGGTTGGGTCGGTTTGCTGCTCTGCGCCGCGCCCATCAGCGCGATATCGCAGGCGACGCCGTGCATTTTGGCGGCGCCTTCGATGGCGTTCAGCGCCTGTTGATAAACAAACGCGTTGATCTCATTGGTGGCGCCGCGCGTCTCCACCTTCATAAACGCCCGATCGGCGATCACGTTGCGGCCGGTGCCGGCCTGCAGCACGCCGACATTGATGCGCGAGCTGCCTTCGCTGTGGCGCGGGATGGCGTAAAGCCCCAGCGCAGCCTGCGCCGCCGCCAGCAGCGCGTTGCGGCCGTCTTCCGGCTTGGCGCCGGCGTGGGAGGCGACGCCGCGGAAAGTAACGTCCAGCTTGCTGGTGGCCATAAAGCTGTCGCTGCCGCACACCAGCTCGCCGGCCGGCACGCCGGTGCCGATATGCACCGCGGTGAAGAAATCGACGTCGTCCACCACGCCGGCCTCCACCATCGATTTTGCGCCGCGTGTGCCTTCTTCCGCCGGCTGGAAGATCAGTTTGACGGTGCCGCGAAGCTGGGATTCCAGGCTTTTGAACACGTGCGCCAGCCCCAGGCCGATGGTGGTATGGCCGTCATGACCGCATGCATGCATCATGCCGCTGTTGCAAGAGGCGAACCCTTCACGGAACGGCAGGTGTTCGGGTTCCAGCAATTCGTTGAGATCGAGGGCGTCCATATCCACGCGGTAAGCGATAGTCGGGCCGGGGCGGCCGGTATCGAGCGTTGCGACGATGCCGGCGAAGCCGCCGGAAAAATGCGGCAACCATTTTTCCAACGCCCCCTGATTGCGGGCGCGCTGTTCCTGCGCTTCCAGCTCGGCGGGCGAGGGCAGCCCCATGCGCGCCTCTGCCTTGATGACCTCGCGGCCCAGCTGCAGGCGATAGCCCAGCCGATCGAGTTCTTCCGCCACCAGGGTGGCGGTGCGGAACTCAAACCAGCCGGATTCGGCATAGCGGTGGAAGTCGCGGCGCCAGGCCTGCAATTGCGGGTACAAATCAGCCACCAACATCGAAAGCGAATTAGTCATAGTGATATCTCATAAGTTATCGCGCGCTGGATCGCTCCAGGCAGCAGTTATGCTCTGAACTGAAATCAGACGGTGAAGCTATTGCAAAGAAAAAGGTGCATTTGGTTACTAACTGCCGTGAATGGCGCTTATTGGCGCAGAAAATGCGCTTAATTAAGCGAAATAAGAATTTGGTTATTTATTATGTTTTTTCCGAATGTACACAATGGAATCTGGCTAAATAAGATGCCAATATCTTGCTATTGATAAACAACGGTTATCGCCTTTCGCCTATGCCAGCCTCGATAAAATTGCACCAATTGCGTGCATTTGTGGACGTTAGCCGCCAGGGCAGCATCCGCGCCGCCAGCCGCACCTCTCGCCTTTCCCAGCCTGCGCTGACCAAGGCCATTCAGGAGCTGGAAGAGGTGCTGGGCGCCAAGCTGTTTATTCGCCGTAGCCAGGGGGTGGTATTGACCGACTGCGGCGATAACTTTTTCCAGCATGCCAGCCTGATCCTCGAAGAGCTGCGGGTGGCGCAGGAAGACATTCAGCAGCGGCTGGGGTTGGCGGGCGGCACGGTGAATATCGGCGTTGGCGGCAGCATTGCGCGCACCGTGATGCCGCAGGTGGTCACCCAGTTTCACCGTGAGTATCCCAACGTGAAGGTGCGCATCGTCGAGGGGCAGCTGGTGTCGATGATCCCAGAACTGCGCCAGGGCGAGCTGGATTTTACCGTCAATACCTATTACCCCAGCAGCCTCGACAACGAGCTGCAGTATGAACGGCTGATGGAAAAAGAGTATCGGGTAGTGGTGCGCAAAGGGCATCCGATGGAGGGGGCGACCTCGCTGAAACAGCTGCAGCACTGCGACTGGACCATGCCGACACCGAAAGGCAGTTATTATCGGCTATTGCACGATCTGTTCGGGGACTTGGGCATGGCGCCGTCGATCAGCGTGACCTGCGAGACCTTTATGGCCTGTACCAGCCTGGTGGCGCAGAGCGATTTTGTCAGCATTCTTTCGGTGGACGTGATTTCGGATCCGATTTTGGGCAAGCATTTGGTGCCGCTCGAGCTGGAAGAGCGTCTGCCGAAAGCGACGTTTTATCTTATCCAACGCAAGGACACCACCCTGACGCCGATGGGCGCGCACCTGGCGCGCCTGTTTCGCCTTTACTGTCGGTGATACCGAGGCCCTGCCGGGCCCCGGCATTAGAAGGCGATCGACCCCTGCACGAAGAAGGTGCGCGGTTCGCCGACGTACTTGCCGAAGTTGTTGTCGTTGGAGCGGGTGAAGTAGCGCTGATCGAACAGGTTTTTCACCCCGGCTCCCAGCGTCAGGTTCGACAGCTGCGGCCCGAAGTTATATTCCCCGCGCATATTCCACACCATGTAACCGGCGATATTGCCGAACTGGCCATCGGCGCTTTCCTGCGTGATGTACTCCGGCCCGGTGCCCGGCGAATGCTGTTTCGACTGCGCATAACCGTCCAGATTCCATACCCAGCTGCCGGTGGCGTAACGTGTGCCGACGGTATAGACCTGGCGCGAGTAGAACGGCAGATCTTTACCGGCGAAGTCGCCCTTGTCGGTGCTGGCCTTGGTGTAGGTATAGCTGGTGTAGACGCTGGCGCCGTCGAGCGCGCGATTCAACTCGCTGAGATCGTAGCTGAGTGCCAGCTCGATGCCTTTGTGCTTGGTGGCACCCATGTTGGTCCAGCCCACGTCGTTGCTGATGTACTGCAGCTGGTTATCGAAGTCGATGTAGAACAGCGTGGCCTCGGCCTTGACTACGGTGTCGTCGTAGCGGGTGCCGAATTCATAGGTGTGCGCTTTTTCCGCCGTTAGCCCCGGCGCCGGCTGGTTGCCGTTGCCGCCTTTGGTCAGTTGGAAATACTGCATGCTGCCGAACGAAGTGTTGGCGTTGGCGAACAGTTTCCAGGCGTCGGACAGGTGGTACATCACGTTCAATGACGGCAGCGGCTCGCTGTAGCTTTTCTTGCGGCTGATATTGTTGAATGAATCGTCCACGTGGGTGCGGATGCTTTCATAACGCAGGCCCGGCGTGACCGTCCAGTTGCCGACGTTAATGGTGTCGTCGATATAGAACGCGTTGGCCGCGGTGCCGCCGGAGGTGTGCTGGTAATAATCCGGGGTCTCCGGCGTCGAGCCGATATTCGCCGGGTTATACCAGGCCGAACGCGACGCCTTTTCATCCATGGTTTCATTCAGGTAGCGGTAACCGAGGGTGATCTCGTGCGCCATATCCCAGAAACGGAAGACCTGCGAGTAACTTGGTTCGATCGCCCAGGTTGAATAGTGGCGCGGATAGGAGACCATGCGCCGCTGGCCCGCGTTTTTGCCGGTGCCTTCCGATTCGATGTTGCTGCCGCGGTAGCTGTCGGTGAAGTAGGTCAACACTTCGAACTGTTTGTCGTCTTCCTGATGTTTGTACTTGAACGACATATCCTTGCGGCGGCCTTCGAACTGGTCCCACGGCCGCGTGGATTGGAACGGGTTTTGCGCGTATTGCGTGGTGCTCAGCCCGCCCGGCATGCCGGCTTTGGCGTCGTAGTAGTGGAAATTGGCCAGCAGCTCGTCACGATCGGTGAACGCATAACGCGTTTTCAGCATGAAATCGTCGATGTCGGTGTTGTCGTTGTTGTCGCGGTAACCCTGGCCGTGCAGCCCGGAGTAGAGCAGTTCGGCGCCGAGGCCGTTGTCTGCGGTGCCGCCCACGGAGGCGCTGGTCAGGGTCTTCAGGCCGCCGTGGCTGGCGCCCTGGGTTTGTACGCTGGCGGTGCCGCCAAACGTTTTGGGAATGTCACGGGTAACGAAGTTGATCACGCCGCCGACGTTCTGCGGCCCGTAGCGCACCGCGCCGCCGCCGCGCACCACGTCCACCGATTGCAGATTACCGATAGACAGCGGGGCCATCGACAGCTGCGGCTGGCCGTAAGGCGCGACCGCCAGCGGGACGCCGTCCATCAGAATGGTGGAGCGTGGAGAAAGACGCGAAGTCAGGCCGCGCACGCCGACGTTAAGCGAGATGTCACTGCCGCCGGTGCCGTTGCTGTCGCGCACTTGCACGCCGGGTACGCCGCGCAGGCTGTCGGCGATGGTTTGGTCGCCCTGTTCGTGCATTTGCTGCTGGGTGACGATGGAACGCGCGCCCGGATGGTTGAGCAGTACCGAACTGGTATCAGGGTTGTCCAGCCAGTTGCCGACGACGGTTACCGTATCGGCATCGTTTTGAGATGAGTTATCAGCAGCAAGGATGGGGAAAGCAACGGCGATAGAGGTCGCCAACAGGGAGAGGCGAAAAAGAATTGACATAATAATGCCTTAAGAGTTTTAGACCCGGATGTATTTTTTTAGAAACGACAATCTTAATGATAATTATTGGCAAGTAAATAGAATTGTTACGGGATAGTTAAGCGGGTAACTAAATAATGAATGCGGGAAACAGGGCCCGGTTGGCGGGCCCTGGCGGGGGTTATTGCGGCGTAAGCCAGAAGACGCCGCTGTAATCCAGCGCGGTGAATTTCTGGTGCACCATTTCGATATCCGCTTGCGGATCAATATCTTTAAACAGCGCCGGGTGCAGGAACTTGGCGATCGCCTCAACCGCGATAAAGTTGAGCGGCGTGTCGTAAAATTGATGGTAAATCGCCATCACGCGTTTTTCTTTCACCGCTTTCAGCACGTTAATGCCGGTGCGATCCAGCAGGTGCGCCAGTTTCTTTTGGCTGGTGGCCATATCGGTGGCGTAACCCAGCGGCACCGCCAGCGTGCCGCGATGCCCGCGGCTCCAGTCGGCGCCGGTCAGCAGATAGAAATCCGGGTTGCTGCTGATCACCTGTTCGACGTTCACTTCACCGCCCATGTCTGAAAACAGCGTGCTGCCAATATTATTGCCGCCGGCGGTCTCGATGAACTGCCCGAAGCTGCCTTTGCCGAAGGTGTTGCAGCACTGTTCGCCTTTGATGCCGGCACTGCGCTCGATGAAGACGCTGGGGCGCTGCTCCGGTTTCAGCGTGGCGACCCGCTGCCGCACCAGCTCGAGGCGCTGCTGATAGAGACGGATGAAGGCGTCGGCATTGGGCTGCTCGTCAAATACTTTACCCAACAGCGCCATGCTGGCGACGGTGTTGGTCAGCGGCTGTTGGCGAAAATCGATGATCAGCACCGGGATGCCGACCTTTTCCAGCTGGGTCAGCACGCCGCTGTCTTTCAATTTGCTCAGCAGGCCAATGTCGAAAATGATCAGATCCGGTTGACGCACCACCGCGCTTTCCACGCTGAAGTCACTGGTGTAGGGATTGTCGAAGGTGGGGATCTGCATGACCTGTGGGAATTTTTTTGCGTAGGCTTCAACCAGATCCGGCGCTTTGACCTTCAGCGAGTTGTCCCAGGCGATGATGTTTTTCAGCGGCTCCTGCGGATGCAGAATATTCAGCGCCAGCAGCGCGCGGGCATCGGCCAGGATAACGCGTTTGGCCGGTTGCGGCAGGGTGACCTGGCGGCCGGCGACATCGGTGACGACGATCGGCGCGGCTTGAGCGGCGCCGGCCAACAGTAAAACGCAGGCGGCCAACCAGCGGCCAGCTTTGGCGATAAGAACAGCGGGCATGAAGATCCTTGGGTAATCGGCGAAGAACGAGAGCGCAATGATAAGCGATATCCTTTCGATTTTTGAACTCCCTCGATGCCGATAGTTATTCATGGCCCATCAGCGGGTCGCTGACGCTGTGTTCGCCATCTTCCAGCCGCCCTGCCAGGCGACGCAGCCAGCCCCCGGCGCTTTGCAGCGTAATATCGTACCAACCGCCGCTGGCGCGGGCGTCAAACGCTTGCTGATGGCTGCCGCCCGCAGGCAGCGTGATAGGCCACGGGCCTTGCTGCGTGTAAGGGCAGCGTTCGAGGGTGACCGTTATCGCTTCGGGGGCCGGGTTATTCAACTGCAGCAGCAGGTTGCGGCCCGTCGGGCGCAAACGCACCTCCGGCTGCGGCCGGCTCAGGGCACCGCGCAACTCACGATGAAAGCCGTTGGGGCCAAGCAGCCACAGATGGTACTCATTCTCCGTTTGCCAGTCGTCGCTGACCGCCTTGCCCGCCTCGACGGTAAAACGGCGCGGGATCTGCGCCAGATCGCGCCGGTCGTAGACGTGAAACACCGCTCCCTGCTCGCCGGTATTGAACAGGTTCAGCGTCACGCGGCGTTGCTCGGCCGCGACGCCGGCCTCGACGTGCAGCTGGTAGGGCAACGCGCGGGAAGGGCGTGCCAGGCGGCGTTGGTGGGGTAAACGCTGGTGGGCGGGTGATGGCAGCGGCACTTGCGGCAGCTGTTCCTGACGCTGGCGCAGGCCGTCGGCGGCGTGGCGGCTGGTGGCGGGCAGGCTCGGCAGCTCTTCGCCGTTAGGATCGACAAAGTTGAACGCCGAAGTGAGATCGCCGCACACCGCGCGGCGCCAGGCGCTAATGTTGGGTTCATGCACCTGAAAGCGCTTTTCCAAAAATTGCAGCACCGAGGTGTGATCGAAAACCTGCGAATTGACCCAGCCGCCGCGGCTCCAGGGCGACAGCACCAGCATCGGCACCCGCGGGCCAGGGCCGTAGATGCGGCCGTCCGGCGGCGGTTGATCCTGCGAACCGGGTGGCGCCACGTGCTGGAAGATCTCGGTGTCGAACGGCACCGTCGATTTACCGGCGAAGCTGCCGTCTTCGCGCAGCGACGGCGCGGAAGGCGAAGGCATATGGTCAAAAAAGCCGTCGTTTTCGTCGTAGTTGACCAGCAGAACGGTTTTACTCCACACCTCCGGGTTGTTTGTCAGCGCATTGAGGATCTCTTGGGTGAACCAGCCGCCCTGTACCGGGCTGGAGGGATCGGGGTGTTCCGAATAGGCCGCCGGCGCGATGATCCAACTGACCTGCGGCAGTTTGCCCTGCTGCACGTCGGCGCGGAATCCGGCCAGCATGGCGTCCAGATCGTTGCCGTCGGCGGCCGGCAGGGTGTTGCCGTTGCCTTTGTACAGCGGTGCGGCCTCGTTGAGCGCATCGCTATAAGGCACGAAAGCGTTGAAGTCTTTCGGCGGCCACGCCGGGTTGCCCACCTGAATGCTGGCGGCGCGGTATTGGCGAAAACCCGCCAGCGGGTTGTCGGTAAAGTTGTCCGGCAGGAATTGATACACCTTCCAGCTGACGCCGCTCGCCTCCAGCCGTTCCGGATAGGTTGTCCACTGGTAGCCGCTGTTCGCCGGGCCGGGGCTGTCCCATTCGTTGACCACCACCGCCACGTCGGCGGCGGATGGGCCGTTGGTGCCGGTCCAGTGGAACAGCCGGTTGGTGTTGGTGCCGGCGTGGATGGAGCAGTGATAGGCATCGCACAGGGTGAAGGCGTTGGCCAGCGCAAACTGGAACGGCAGCTCCTGCTGGCGGTAGTAGCCCATCGAGGCCGGCGTTTTGTAGGTAGGCCAGGCGCTCATGCGGCCGTGATCCCAGGCGGCTTGCTCATCCACCCATGAGTGCGGCGTGCCGGTGACGCGCTGGGCGTTGCCGCGTTTGCTGTCCAGATGGTAGGGCAGCACCAGCCGTTCGGCGCCCTGTTGCTGCCAGACCAGGCGATCGCCGGGCAGTGGAATGGTAAAGCGATCGCTGAAGCCGCGCACGCCCGGCAAGGTGCCGAAGTAGTGGTCGAAAGAGCGGTTCTCCTGCATCAGGATCACCACGTGTTCGACGTCGCGCAAGGTGCCGGTGCGGTTATTGGCGGGAATGGCCAGCGCTTTGCGAATCGAGGCGGGCAACAGCGAGAACGCCGATCCGATGGCGGCAGCCCGCAGGATGTCTCTGCGAGAAAGGTCAGGCATGCGTCGTTAATCTCCGTCAGTGTGCTTTGAAGATAGCCGCTGACGACGATAATGGCGAAAAATAACAGGGAGATGAAAGCGAGAGAAACAATGCTCCCTGGCGGGAGCATTGGGGATGAGGCTTACTGTCTGATCAGGCGGCCGAGCGTCGGCGCCGTTTCGAAATCGCTGCGGAAGGGGTTGATGTCCAGGCCGCCGCGGCGGGTGTAACGCGCGAACACGCTGAGTTTTTCCGGGCGGCAGCTCTGCTTGATGTCGTTGAAAATGCGCTCGACGCACTGCTCGTGGAATTCGTTGTGCTGGCGGAAGGAGATCAGGTAGCGCAGCAGGCTTTCGCGATCGATTTGGCGGCCTTCATAGTGGATCACCACGCTGCCCCAGTCCGGCTGATTGGTGACCAGGCAGTTGGATTTCAACAGATTGGAAGACAGCGTCTCCGCTACGTGCTCCCCTTGATCGGCCGCGCCGCTCAGGTATTCCGGTTTAAAGGCGAAGTCGTCGACCGCGATATCCAGATCGTCGATGTTGATGCCCGGCAGGCGATCGATCTGCGCCGGATAACCTTCCAGACCCGGATAGAGCTTGACGGTGACCTGGCCATTGGCCGCCTGCGACAGATCCTTCTGCATGGCGGCGCTCACCTGTTCCACGCTGTCGAAGCGCGTTTGGTTGAAGCTGTTGAGATACAGCTTGAACGATTTGGATTCGATCAGGTTCGACGACGAATGCGGGAAGGTAAATTCGCCGATGCCCACCACCGGCTTGCCCTTGGCGTTGAGCCAGGACAGTTCGAAGGCGGTCCAGAGATCAAAGCCGCTGAACGGCAGCTGCCGCTCGTCCACGCCGATCAGATCGCGTCCGCGGGCACGCGGCAAGGCTTCAAGCAATGCGGGAGCATATTGATCCGGATAATCGGAGTTCGCGCCAAGATGGGTGATTTTATCTTGCTTTTGGATATGCATATTCATTGCCCTTTGCTTGTTCGGTATTGATGTAGCGATTAAACAGACTGCGGGTGGCGTAGATCGGCCCGACGCCCAGCAGGGCGTAAACCACTTTGATCAGAAACTGCGACAGGATCATGGTTTTGATGATGTCCCAGCTCAGCACGTTGTAGAACGCCAGCGTACAGAACACCACGCTGTCGATGGCCGAAGCCACTACGGTGCTGGTGATCACGCGCACAAACAGGTAGCGGGAATTGGTCAACTCTTTGATTTTGCAGAGCAGGTAGGAGTTGACGTTTTCGGAGATCAGATAGGCCGCCGACGAGGCCACCAGCACCGCCATGATGCTGTGCACGATGCCGTTGTAGGTCTCGCTGTACTCCCACTGCGGAATGCTCGGCACCAGCGTCGTTACCCAAACGCCCAGGACGAAGGTCAGATTGGCGATAAACGAGATGATGATGGTGCGCCTGGCCAGCCGTAAGCCATAGAATTCGTTGAGGATATCCACCAGAATGAACGTGAGCGGGTAAATGAAGATCGCCGGCGGCGTGATGAGATTCAGCACCGGGATTTGGATCGGCTTGACGCCGCACAGCGTTGAGAAAATATAAATCACGCTGAGCGCCACGGTAATAATCAGGTAGGCGTACCAGGATCGTTCATGGCGATCGCTGAGCTCGTAGGCGGTTTTTTGTTGGTTGTCACCATAGAGTTTACGGTACAGCGCCTGCAGCTCATGCCGGCTTAAATCTTCTGATATTTCGCTGTCGGCCAGCTCATTCAGCCCCATGGTGATGGTTTTGCCGGTGGCCAATACCATGACATTGGCCGCGATGGTGCCATGCCGGGTGAAGCCCAACAGCTTGAACTTCTGATTCGGTTCCATTTATAGCCTTTCTCCAACGATGTAACCCAGGAATTGCACGGTGTCCTGAGGGCGTTTGTCCATGCTTTCGCTGTCTTTGTCGTCAACCACAAAGAAGCCGCTTTTTCCCGAGTGATACAGCAAAGGCGAATCGCAAATCAGTACCGGCGGGCGTTTGATGATGATGACTTCGCCGGGAATAAATGACCCTTTAATTTCGGTCTCTATTTTCATTGCCAACATGTTCGACTCATCGCCGAAGAAATAAGTCAAAGGGAACTCAGTGACCAGTTGCCCGATCTTGCGCTGCGAGACGGCCAGATAGCGCGACTGCGGGATTACCGGAATGGCGGAAGGGTTCTTGTTGCCTTCGGTGGACAGCGTTTCGTTAAGCAGCTCCAGCTTTTCCAGATCGTAATCTTCGATCTCTTCACAGGAGACACCGAAGAAATCGGAGATCCGATTCACGGTGGATTGCTGAACGTTGTTCACTCTTCCGTCAAGAATTTTGTAGAGAGTCGTGCGCGTCAGGCCGCTGCGATTGGAAAAGGAAGCCTTGGTTTCACCGCGGGTACGCATCAGATATTCAATATTTTTAATGATGTTGATTTTGCGCTGTGCGTTGGTGGTTTTCATTGGCTGTCCTTACAAACATTACGCAGGCTTCACTATATCTTACGCAGTGGCGTTGTCCAGATAAAAAGGCGCAGGCGAGCAGGTAACGAACTGATTATTAGCAGTAATTATTGTTTTCCGTCAGCCGTTTAGCGCAATGATATCAGCGGAGGCGGTCTGATTCCTCTGCGCGAAAGATAAAGCCGTGCAAATCAATTGATTAGGTTTTTCTTATGGAAAAGTGAACACAAAAGCCGGTTTTATGTTTACTTTTATGTTGACCAAAGCCGATTTCATGGGCTACTGTTCATGCAAGCTGAAGTTTCTCTTTATGATCAAAACACGGAAGCCGACAGTTTTTATAATAAAAAGCTCAGAGGGGGCGTTGCCACACTCTGAGCATAATGGATAGCTTGCTACCGACACCAGGGACCCTAACCACCATGGCCGTTTGTCTGCGCGATCGGCTCATTCTTTTGCATTGAATCCCCTTTTCGAGCGTCTAACACTCCCCCGTTACCGGAGGAGTGCATTACCGCGTTCACGAAAATCAGAGCGATTTCTGTGATGCCAGCGGTTTTTGCGCCCGGCTGAAGACCAGTTTAAGCAGCCAATACAGCAGGCTGGCAGCGACCAGGGAATTGATGGTCGGTACGCCCCATTCGGTTGCCAGACCAACGGCGCCGCCGGCGATGCTGGCGACGATCGCCGCCCAGCCGATAGTTGGCGTTTCGTTCGGCAGCTGGCCGGTTCGGCGGCTCTCATCCAGGATCTTGCGGTGGCTGCGCAGCAGATAATAGTCCACCAGCATGATGCCGATAATCGGCGGGAAGACCACGCCAAGCACCGTCAGAAAGTCGACAAAGCGGTCAAGAATGCCCAGCACCGACAGGGTGGTGCCCAGAATACCGATCACCAGCGTAGTGTAGGTGTACTTCAGCTTCTTGCCGGTGATGCCTTCCACCGCATTGACGATGCCCAGCGAAGAAGAGTACAGGTTGAGATCGTTGACGCGCAGGGTGGAAAACACCACCACCAGCAAACCGGCGCCGCCGGCCGCTTGCGACATGATGGTGACCACATCCGCGGTGCCCAGGGTTTTGGCGATCAGGATCGCCAGGCCGTTCACCACGAACTCGCCGGCGATAATGGTGAAGAGCGTGACGCCGAGCACGTGCTTGCCGTTTTTGGAGTAACGGGTCAGATCGGGGGTCATCAGGCTGGCCACGATGGCGCCGCCGACGACGATGGTGATGCCGGCGCTGATGGTCAGCGGTTCACCCGGCGGCGCCAGCTGGATGATCTCCTGCAGGTTATGGCCGGAAAGCGCGGTCACCGAAATATAGGCCACCAGCATGATGAACATCGGCACCGCGATACGGGCGGCGATGCGCAGCGCCTTGAAGCCGAATGCCACCAGGATGGTCAATAGCGTGCCCGAGAGCCCGGCGGCCAGGCCGAAGCCCAGCTTATTGCCGAGCGCGAAGTCGAGCGACTTGGCGAAAATGGCGTTCTGAATGCCGAACCAACCCAGCAGGCTGACGGCAACCACCACGCCTATCAGCACCGAGCCCAGACGGCCGAAGCCGCACCAGCGCGCCAGCAGGCTGCCGGAAATGCCTTCGCGCATGCCCGCCAGCCCCAGGCCGTAGGTCACCACGCCGAAGATCAGGCTGCCGACGAAGATGGCGGTGAAGGCGTCAATCAGCGTCATGGAATTGCCGAGTACGGCGCCGAGCATGAACTGGTCCAGTGCGGTCAGCATGCCCATATGCACGATGGCCACGCTTAAAAACGAAACTCGTTTATCCTGCGGCACCCGGGTGAGCGGATAATCTTCGATCTTTATCACGGTGAGATCTTCCTTGCGGTTCAAATAAACTGAATGCCTTTGGTTATCAGGCGATCGGGAATGTAGTTATCCAGATTGGCGTATTTGCAGTATTCCTCAAATTGCTGCTGAGTATGCACGTTGGCCTTCTGGTAAATGTTATAAATGCGGTTTTCGATGGTCTTATTGCTGACATTATAGATTTTGGCGATCTCTTTCACCGTAAATCGTTGCAGCATAAGGAAAATAACATCGAGTTCGGCACGGGTGAACAGCTCGTTATTGACTTCGGTGGTCAACACGCTGGGTTTTTGCTGATTGATGTACTTCAGCGGTGACAGGCTGTTCATCGGCTTGGCGTTCCAGATCACGCCAATCACCTGTTTGTCATCGTTGTACACCGGCAGCTTTTCGCTGATAAACGGCGTCAGGCTGTCTTTGCCGTACCAGTAGTGCGTTTCTATGACCGTGACCCGATCGCGCGCCGCTTCGGTCATTTTGTCATGCTCGATAAAGTCGGCGGCGGAGTCGGCCCAGTCGGCGGGGAACTCGTGGTCATATTTGCCGGCGACGTCGAAATTCAGCGGCGTATTGGTATAGAGATAAGCGGCGCGGTTCATATAGAGGTGGCGGGACAGGTGGTCTTTGATGCCCCAGGGTTCGCTCAGGTGCTCCATCATGGTGATGAGGCCCTTAAAATAAGATTCATTATTTTTATGTGATGAACCCATACCCACCTCTGTGCCGCTCAGGCCGCGTTACAGGCTTTTAGCCAGATAATGGCGGGTGTGGCGATGCGCATAGTCGCCCAGCTCGCCGTAGACCCGGTAGCCCAATTTTTCGTAGAAGCCTCTGGCCTGGAAATCGAAGGTATCGACATAGGCCATATGGCAACCGCGCTTGCGGGCTTCTTCTTCGGCCAACTCCATCAATTGGCGGCCATACCCGCTTTTGCGGCATTGATCGCCAACCCACAGATATTGCACTTCCAGGCCGCCCCACCAGGTGCGCGCGACCAGGCCGCCGACGATCTGCTGGTTGTCGTCGGTAACGGTCAGGAACAGCGGGTGAATGTCTACGGGCTGGGTTTTGTGATTGTGCGCCCAAAGGCTGTCGATAACGAACTCTTCATCCTGCGGGTTGGGTTTGTCGGTGATATTAATATTCATTTTTAATATAATTCCCTGATTTAATTATTCAAAACTGAACTAGGCGCTTTCGCCCCAACCGTTTCTAATATCACTTTCGTTAATGTATTTCAAGGGTGGTTTTCACCCTTTTCCGCCTGGTGAACGGGCGCTTATGATAGGCGCCACAGGGAGAAGAAAATAGTGAAACAGGCGGTATTAAAACGCTGAAATGCCCTGCTTACACCATCTTTTCCTACTTGCGCCTCACCAGGGCCCCACCGGGAAAACTGCAGTACTGTATGGCTCCACCGGATAGAGCAAGCTCACTTGCCGACGGGGGAGCCACTTTGTTTTTTGACGCGCCCGCCCGCGGCCACCGTTCTCTGTCTCAGATATTAAACACTCTTCTTATCAGAAGATATGCGCCGCAGATGAAAATGTGGCCGATGCCTTCTGAGCCGCGAATTCAGTCTTCTGCGATGACGCTGCCCAGCGCCGGCTCGATGGTCGCGCCCAGCATGGCGCCGTGCCCTAAGGCGGGCCATTCCCGATAGCCGACGGTGAAACCGTCGAGCTGCGCCAGCTGTTCGGCCAGCAAATGCGTTGCGTCCGCCGGCAGAGCGGGGCTCTTTACACCGGGCGGGGCCGCGCGATCGCGTTCCGCCAGGCCAACCCACAGTTGCAGCCTTATCGCCGGCGCCGCGCGCCGTTCCGTCATCTGCTGCGTTTCTTGCAGGATCATGCCGTTGCCCCACCACAGCGAGGGTTCCACGGCGATATAGCGCTGAAAGGCGGCAGGATGGGTAAACAACGTGTGCAGAACGAAGAGCCCGCCGTAGGAGTGCCCCCACAGCGTCTGCCGCTGCGGATCGACCGCCAGTCTGGCGGCGATCGCCGGTTTGATCCGAGTTTCAATCAATTGCAGGAACGCATCCGCGCCCCCGCCGGCCCGCGGCGGTGTCTTCATGCCTGCCGGCAGAGGGAGCGTATAGTCGTAGGCGCGGCCGGCGGCATCGATGCGCAGATCGTTGTCATAGCCGATCATGACCAGCACCGGCGCCCGCTTCGCCGCTGCCAATTTGGCCAGTAAGGCGGCGTTTAACTCCATCAGCACCGCGTTGCCGTCGAGGAAATAAACCGTTGGATAGCCGCCCGGCTCAGGTGCCCGATGCGGTTGGGCGATGCGAACGCGGTAATGCCGTCGGCCATCGGCGGAGGTGAAGCGCAGGTCGCTGAAGCGGTAATCCGCAGAATCGCTATCGGCTACGGTAGTGCCGATCTTGCGTTCCAAATCGGGCCTGGCCAGCACGGAACCCGGCAGCCAAAAGCCGATGGCGAGCGCTAGAAGCGCAGAGATAAAATGCCGGTTGGACAAAAACATGTGGGTTAACACCTTCGGAAAAAGGCCGATAGTAGCATCCGTTCGCGCCCGGCAAAAACCTACCTTTAGGGCGGACATTCCGGCCGCGAATGGCGGCCAAAACCCGGAAGAGGGCCGCCAGTTGCTTTGCCGGGTTAATAGCAACTCATTGTTATTATTGGTAAGTCAGGAATAAGAGAGATTGCAATTAATTAGAAATGGTTATGGTTTTTATGGGGAGGGGAATGGCGAATAGCGGGGGAAATACACGGTTATCAACGATTTTTAGCAAAAAAAGCCCTATAAAATAGGGCAAAGACACACAACAACACCAGGGAAACTTTCCGGTATCTTATATTATAGCTTCCTATACATATAGAACATTTTATTATAAATATGTAAGTGATTCTTATTGATCATTTAATACCATTATTTTTCAAATGGTTATGTGGTCCGGCTGAGGTATTGCGCCTGGGTCGGTTGCGGGCTATCAGGGATAGGTGGCGGGGTTTTTCTGTAACGGCGGTATGAACAAGCGAGATCATGGGCCCGATACCTTCAGGGCAATACCGGCCGGCAGGTTGCGAACATGTCGGCCGGTATTCCTCTCGCGCTGGGCACTGCGCCGCCCGATCTTCCCTGTGGGCGTCCGGTGAAAATCAGTGCTGCTGCAGCGTCAGCATCTTGCCAAGCAAAATATCGGTCGGCGGCAAAATATCCGTATCCAATCCGGCGGAAGGGGTAAAGGTTAGCTCGCCAAAAATGATCTGGCCTTGCGAGATGTAGAAATCAACGCGAACAAACTCAAAGGGCGCCGACAAGCGAGTGGCGTACTCAAACAGCTCATCATATCCCTCAGGTTTCACGAAAGCGTCTATCTCCTCCTGGCTCAATGCCAGACAGTCTTCGCTATAGCAAAGGAACTTGAACTCTTTGTCGAAGAAGTAATATTTTGGCGTCCCGGTATCCCTGCCGACGCACAGCAAGGTGCAGTAAGGCACACCGCGGAAACAATAGATTTTATAGTCTTCAGGCCCGTGACCATTGGTCGATTCGATATACTTTTCCCCAATGATCTTTTTTTGTATCCCTTTGTAGTTGAGTTCTACATAGGTTTTCCAGTAATCGTCTTTCATCCATCCATCGATCAGATGAGAGGCGCTTTTAATGTTCAACGATTGTTTATTTTGGCAAATTAAATTATACCCTGAACCGTGGTTTCCCTTAATGACAAATTTATCAGGCAGCGTTTCCCACGGTATTTCCTGCACTGAATCACAGGAAAAATACAACTCATTAAGAATCTCTTCGCATCCCTTTTCTTTGATGTACTCTCTCACCGCATATTTATCTGCACATTGAGTCACTAATGCGTTATTACTGTAGTCATTCAACTTAAGATGATTTATTTTTTCATTCCAGGTTGAGGGCGACTGTAAATTCAGCGGTTTGCCAAATGCCCTTTTGTATATCAATCGGGCCTTGAACTCGGGGGCTAATACGGCCAGCTGATTCAGAATAAACTTCTTGAATTGTCTCTTCATATACGTAATTCCATCAAAGCATAGTGACAATGATTAAGACGTTCTTGTATTTAAAACGCGGGCGGTACGCTTTCACTGCGCCATTGAATGGCTGTCGGCGTTGTTCCCAGATCAAATGGCTTGTGGTCTAACGCCCGATTAAGAATGCGGGCCGATCGCCAGGCCATCAGGCTCAGCTGAGGATCGGCAATGCCGTGATTATGCATACTGGCGTTCATCGCAAATAAGCAGTTCTCCGCTGGGCCTTCCCACTCAAAGGTAAAGTCCGGGGCTATGCGGTATTCGCCGTCCGCAGTCTTTAACAACCGGTGGGCCAAAGGCTCAAGGAACTCAGGCGTCGCCGATTGATAACCGGTGGCAAAGATCACCACGTCCGCCTTGAAGGTTTCCTGGCCGTGATCGAGATGATGACGCGTTTCGAGTTGGTAGGCGTTATCCAGCGTGTGTTTCACGGCCGTCAGCGAACGGCTGGGCAGCAGGCGCACCCATAATTTCTCGCGCAGGACGTCGAAGCGGTGGTACATGGCGCGATAAATCGCCAGCAGCGACTCACTGGTGATGCCATCTGAGGTCATCTTCTGTTCGGCCAGCATATGCCGCTTGGCCGCGCTGTCCAGTGAGTAAAAGCTCTCGACGTAATCGGGCGTGAAGTATTCGTTGGCAAAAGCAGCCTCATCGAGCGCATTGTAGTTATTGCGGCGCGATATCCAGTCGAGCTGCGCCGGCTGCCCCCATTCCCCTTTAAAAATATTCAGGAACAGATCTGCGCCGCTCTGGCCGCCGCCGACGATCGCCACGCGTTTGCCGGTCAGATCGGGGTTGCGCAGCATCATTTCGCTGGCATGGAAACAGCGATCGCTTTGCGTCGTCACGCAATCCGGCAACTTTATTTTCTTGCCTATGCCAATGCTGACGTGTTTGGCGTGGAAGACCTTGTTCGAGGTGGTCACCACGAACTGGCGCTGCCGATCGTCAAATTCGACCCGCTGAACGTCTTGATTGAATGCCAATGATCCCATCCCGGCGGCGGCCCAGGTGAGGTAATCGGCGAACTCTTCGCGCGATGCGGTGCGCTGCTCCGTCGTCAGGAAACGATAAAATTTTCTGTTTTTTACCAGATAGTTGAGAAAGCTGTAGCGATTGGTTGGGGCAACCGCGCTCACTAAATCTTTTAAAAAGTTGGTCTGCATGCTGCAATCCGCCAGGATCATCCCTGGATGCCAGGAGAAATGAGGTTTGCGTTCAAGGAACTGTCCCGTAAATCCCTCTATTTCACTTCCTAAGGCTGCCAGGCTAAGATTCGACGGGCCAAGGCCAATACCGATGATATCCAAACGCTGATTCATTAATAAGCTCCAGTATAATGAGAATAATACCCAGAAATACGACTGCAGATAGGGTGGTTTATAGCAACCAGGCTGCCTTTTTCTTATAATTAAGCTTCACGAATTAAATGTAATTAAAAGGTGTACGGGCCAAAAATACCGCAATTTAAAATGCCCGTTTAGCATTAGGTAGCGCATCAGGCAAAGGCTACGGGCGTATTTCTTTCCATGAAAATCCCTATGAAGGTTTGCGCGTGTATTTAATGAATATTCCTAAGTAAAAATCCGATACCCCTGATTCACCAAGCTATGAAAACGGCCACCAGGGAGGATGCCCACCGTATGAGTTCTTATCTGATTTTCTGGTGTATATGCCAGCCTGTGTTCGTTTTGCATTTCCGGGATCTGGTGTTCGTTGCTTAGAATAACCCTAAAATAGGCGTTGAGAAGGTGAAATAACGTGATATTAAAAGCCGGGCGCTTTTTGCAAAGATGAAATCAGAAGTGAAATTATGAAATTGGTTGAGTAGGTTGTTTTTTGTCAATTTATTCAATTAGTTATCTTGGTTTTTCTGAAGGGGTTAAACCTGTCTTTCGGGACGACCGTACGGTTCCCCATTGTTGTTACCGTTCATCACCGTGAGATTTTACCCCCAATGGCATAAACCGATGCCCGCGAATTGTTTGCGTTAACTATCTGGTTTACCGTTTGTTGAACTTGCGCGGGACGAGGTTTGTCAGGAAAAGAAAATTTTTGAGCTGGGAGTGAAAGATTCTGGCCACGACGGCGAAGTGAGCAAGCTCTATCTGGCAATCATTTTGGTGCACGTTAACCGGCCACGACAACAAAAATACCTCAGTTAATTTGGAAAATTTTTACTCTTCAGCCAGGGCGAAACAGTTGCCGAATCACAGGAGTGAATAGGATAGCTTTTTTGAAAGCCGAAATGCTGATGGTGGTGACAGAGATCTGGTGAGGATCAGCGTCTCATTCAACACCTCGCGCAGCATAATTACATCGAAACTCGTGCTATACTGCCAACGCTAAAATTTCATGCAATCCAGGAAGTGCCATAATCCCTTCATTATTACGAGATACACGATAATGTAATTGGATTTGTTTTTATTATTAGTATGCCAACTTATCTGTAGATAATTATTTTTATTGTCCTGATTAACTTGCCCACGGCATTCCGTTAACACCCTTCTGGTCAGAAGAGTGTCATTATATAGTATCCGACGCCGACAAATATTCCCTGAGCAGGGCAATGCATTGTCCAAATTAATGCTGGAATATTCCCCTTTTTGGCCGACGGCTTTGCAGAGATAGCTGAAATTTTGCACGCTGTTTACCGGCTGAAAAATATTCTAATAATGCAGGCGTCGTTTTATCAATCAGAACCTGTACGGTCAGGTAGCGTGAATCCTAAAGCGAAAAACCCGCCATAGGCGGGTTATTCTGAATAGGGTGCCCGGACTCGGACAACCGGCGCTGGCGCCGTGTTGAACAGCGCTTCAGCGCTGGCCCGCAGGGTGAGGCCTTTAGGCCGAATAATCGAACGCAGTTCGATGGAGAGTCCTGTCTCTGAAAAGCAAAAACCCAGCCATAGGCTGGGTTTGAACCGCCCCGGTTTTCTTGGAGAGTTTTTAGTCCGGGAACTCAGGCGGCGAGCTCCCTGTCTTTTATAGCTGCATGATACGCTTTTTCAGCTTCTATCGGTGGGATATGACCCAGTCGCTCCAGTAAACGGCGATTATTGTACCAGTCTACCCACTCCAACGTGGCCAACTCCACTTCTGCTCGAGTTTTCCAGCTTTTGCGATGTATCACCTCCGCTTTGAACAGGCCATTGATGCTTTCCGCCATCGCATTGTCGTACGAGTCACCTGTGCTACCCGTCGACGCCAACAACTCAGCATCTTTCAGTCGCTGTGTGTACGCCAGAGACACATATTGCGAACCTTTGTCGCTATGATGGATAGTTCCGCTGGGACGGCGGGCCCACAGCGCCTGCTCCAGTGCATCCAGCACGAACGCTGTTTCCATCGACGATGACACCCGCCACCCCACAATGGCGCCGGCGAACACATCAATGATGAACGCGACGTACGCAAAGCCCTGATAGGTGGCGCAATAGGTAAAATCTGCCACCCAAAGTTGGTTCGGACGTTCTGACACGAACCGGCGGTTTACCCGGTCCGGCGCCGCCGCGCCCTTCCGGCTTATCGTGGTTCGCACTTTTTTATCCCCGTCGCACGCCCGCAAGCCCCATTTCCGTCATGAGCCGTTCCACCGTACACCTGGCCACCTTGATGCCCTCACGCAACAACTGCCGCCAGACCTTGCGGGCACCATAAACGCTGTAATTTTCATCGAATACCCGCTGTATTACGGATTTGAGTCGTTCATCACGTTGTTCACGCTGACTGCGTTTCTCCGGATGGCGCCGACGCTGGTCATGCCAATAATACGTTGACGGGGCAATATCCAGTTCATGGCATACCGGTCCGCCCCCATGTTCAGCGCTGAGGATGTCCAGCAGTGGCATTATTTCTTCCACAGGCGGTCGAACTCCGCCTTGGCAAAATAAGCAGAAGCCTGGCGCAGAATGTCGTTACTGCGCCGTAACTCCAGGTTCTCCCGCTGCAGTTCTTTGAGAAGTTCACGCTCATCCGCGGTAAGGCTACCAGAGGTGTTAGTGGTAGCGACACCGCCCCCGGCATCCCTTTCATGTTGACGGAGCCAGGCTCGCAGGGTGTCGCCATGGCAGCCGATTTTCGGGGCGATGGCTTGAACGGCTTCGTGTTCTGATTTGTACGCGCTGCGCTGCTCCAGCAACATTCTGACTGCACGTTCGCGCAGTTCAGGGGGATAGCGTTTGGCGGATTGTGATTTCATTTTGGGTCTCCTTTCACTGAGAGTTTAGTCTCCAAGAAACCCGGTACGGTTCAAGTACGACAGCAGCCGGGCATCGACATGTGGCACCTGGACACCGAAGAAGCCGGATGAAACGGGCTACGCCAACATCATGTCGAGTCTGAATGGCCAGACGGCGAAGGTACCGGTGTGGTGGTTGGTGGTGCATAAACTGTCGAAGGGGATCACGTCGGCGGCCGTGGCCACGATTCCGTGCCGGCCGGATCTGCGGCAGGTGCGTTTTGAGGTTCAGCACAGCCGGGTCAATAATCCTGCATTGGCGAAGGAGCTGCAGGACTTCACCAATGACTGCTACGCGCTGGCATTGTATACCTGGCAGAACCGCGATCAGGGCCAGACGACTGACAAGGCTACCCTGCGTGATATTGAGTGGCTGGGATCGAAAACCTTCCTGAACGGTGGGTACTATAACAACCTGCAGTCCAAAACGCCGCGTGCCAGTTTCCCCTGGAATGAAGGGCGGGACAGCGGCCGGCCAAACACCGGACGAGGGGGATATCCAACCTGCAGCGAATGGTGGTCAACTGGCGAAACGGGGTTGGAAGCCCGCGTGGTGAAACAGGTTGACCCGGGCGTCATGCTGCGGATGTCTGCCGCGCTGAAGATGATGGGGCAACCGGATTCGGATTATAAGGAAGCCGTGATACGTCGTTTGGTCAGCCCGGATAACCTGACGGTCTCCCAGGGCGGACGTGCTTATGCCGGCTACGGCGGCAATGCAGACTTTACCCTGGACAACTCGGTTAACCGGCTCGCGTCACTGGGCGGAACCGCGCTGGGGAGCCTGGCGGCCTATCCGGCATTTGATGCCATGCGTCAGGCGTTGCCTATGGTACAGGCGGTACTGCTGATGGCGGTCTATATCATGGTGCCGCTCATCCTGGCATTTGCGGCCTACGAGTACAAGACGGTGATTACCGTGACGTTCGTGGTGTTTGCACTCAATTTCCTGACATTCTGGTGGGAACTGGCGCGCTGGCTGGACAGTTGGTTACTGGAGGCATTGTACAGTTCGGACTCGCACAGTCGCTGGAATGTGGCCGGGTTCCAGAATAGTGCCGATGACCTAATTATGAACCTGGTGATGGGCTGCATGTTTATCGTGTTGCCAATCGTTTGGATGGGGGCGTTGTCATGGGCTGGTGTAAGTGTTGGCCATGCTATTGCTTCCGCTGTGAATAGCGGTACAGAAACAGCCAAAAATACTGGGGGGAAAGTTGGTGATGCTGTAACAAATAAAATTACCCGGTAGCCGAGACTAACTGACCGAGAAAAACAACAGCTCGGTCAGTTATCGCTAGGGGATTTATACGGAGCCCCGTCATATTCGTTGTTCATTACAGCACTTTCGTATGCATAGTCCGATGAATTTTTTGGGTCTTCCAGACTATTGTTTTCATGGGTAACTTCACCCGAAAGGTTTTGCCCAGCATTTTGAAGAATGAATGCGAACGCCCAAATAAAAAGCATACAGCCAGCTACGAGAAGCCACCCGAACAGCATTGCTGTGACCGAAGCGATGAGAGCGATAACAATCGGGACATGGCCTATCCAGGCAGGAAGCCTGTTCTCTCGTACCTTAGATACGCAAAGCCGATCCCCTCTCATAATCACCTTTTTCAGACGACACCACTTACGGGCAGCCCAAACACCGCGCTGGTAGGCCTGTTGATCTCTGGCTTGGCTCATAATGCCTCCATTCGCCTGCTTAGCCGTTTGACCACTATAGCCTAAATAACAACCAATGGCTATTTGCCTGACTCTGCAGGTGGCTGATGCACACCATTGCCTTTCTGATTCAGCCTCGACAAAACATAGCTGATAAGCAAGTACAGCGGACACCGCACTGATTATTGAGAAGGCCTGTTTTCACAAGACATTGAACTATGGCTCGTCACGATATTCCCGATGAAGCATGGGCTATCATCCAGCCCTTACTGCCTGCTGAACCTGCATCTCCACGAGCCGGACGTCCATGGGCAGAGCATCGTAAGATCATCAACGGTATGTTCTGGGGGCTGTGCTCTGGTGCACCATGGCGTGATTTACCTGAGAGATACGGGCCATGGAAGACCGTTTATAACCGCTTTAATCGATGGTCTAAACCCGGTGTGATTAACATTATTTTTAATAAGTTACTTTTATCTCTTGATGCTCACGGTCTCATTGACTGGTCGGCCACTGTGCTGGATGGTAGTAATATTCGGGCGCTCAGATGCGCCGCCGGAGCGCAAAAAACATTCCGATATCACCAGAGATAACGGCCTGGGTCGCTCTTGCGGTGGTTTTGGCACCAAAATCCATCTGGCGACAGACGGGAGCGGTCTTCCGCTAAACATCGTAGTGAGTCCCGGACAAGCCCACGAAAGTCAGTTCGCACAACGTCTTCTGGACGGCATTGGTGTTCAGCGCCAGAACGGCAGCATGAAACGCCGTGGTCATGCGGTACTGGCGGACAAAGCCTACTCCGGACATATATTACGTAACGAGCTGAAAAACAAAGACATTAAAGCGGTTATTCCCCGAGAATCAAATGAAAAAATGGTGTCGGATGGTCGTGCACTGCTCGATCGTGATGCCTACCGCAATGGCAACGTCGTTGAGCGGTGCTTTGGTCGCCTGAAAGAATACCGGCGCATCGCAACACGTTATGACAAAACGGCGAGAAATTATCTGGCAATGGTGAAACTGGGATGCATCCGGCATACAGCCTAAAAAAAACAGCAGATTACCTGATGTCGCCTTAATAGGGTCTTAATGCGATAGAGCCAAACTATTAGAGTTAGCCCATAATCAGTTCTGCCATTTGCAATATCATTTCGATGTGCTTTTTCTAGAGTGAACTCACCTTTTCATCATGGGCATGTATTGTCCCTGCGGCCGGGTTTGGCCTAATACCTCCAGACTTGCGCAATCTAAACGTTTTTTTAATCTAAATATGACTTAGCTAAAGAAATAAAAAAACATATTTATACAATATTACAACATTATTATCTTAAACGAAAAAGTGGGAGAGTGCCGGTTTTATGGCATTCAGTCGTTCGAGGCTGACACCGGACAGACAAGAACATTATAGGGTCTTTCCTTGTTGAACAGGGCACCGCAGGCACCATTCTGTCACGCTTGTCCCCTCCATCGTTTCAGGAAAGCCTGAGGGCCCTGATGTTTATGAAACGACAGAATATTCCAAATCATCTCTGCTTGCTGAAATTTAAAACCCTGTCTAGCCTTATCATGCGATAAGGCAGTTACCTCATGTACATTGAGCGTGGGGGCGGTAGCGTTGTGCCCGTTTTTTCCGCAGAGGTTGCAAGCAACACCGGGAATGAGGAAAGGCAGGCAAACCAAAACGGTATTGATGCGTTGTGATGCCCGCTGGGGGTGTGAGGCGGAGTTGCAACAACGAACTGCTGTGCAAACTCGCGGGGCATCTGATGAAGAGCAATAACATGTCACTTGATGCAAAGACGATGGGCAATACTTATCCAATCCCCATCTAACGGTTTGTGGTTTCGGTGGGTAAAGACCAGATGAGTTTCAGCAGAGTGTCGGGCCTCGACTACTCAGTACAGCTGGTGACCTACCGGGATGGGACATCAGTTTCAGATGCCGGGGCAGGCAGAGCCGTTAACCATCACGCTCAAACGAGGCGTGATGCCCAACTAAAGTCAACTTTATGAATGGATAAACAATATCGCATTCAACCGGATAGAGAAGAAAGATGTGTTGATCAGCCTGACCAATGAAACCGGCTCTGAACTGTTGGTGACCTGGAATGTGATGAACGCCTTTCCAACCAAGTGGACCGGGCCGAGCCTGGACGCGACCAGTAACGAGGTTGCCTTTGAAGAGCTCAGGCTGGCAGCCGATTGTCTGACATTGAAATTCAATTGATGGCCTGTTGAGTCAACAAGCCTGGGTCGATAAATCGGAACGAGAGAGGGATTTATGGCGGATTATACGGTACCAGGTGTGTATGTGGAGGAGCCGTTCGGGCTGTCCTTATCGATTCAGACAGGACAGACGGCGACACCGGTGTTTGCGTTTGACAATGGCAATAAGTTGGCCACTGAGATGGTTGCCACCGACAAAGTGACGGAATGGGTTCTGTCGCATTAGCGTAGACAAGTCAGCAAAAGTGGTATTGCCGGTTTCTTAGGCAACCAACAAATAAAATTGCTCTGCCGGTGACAATCCATGGTTGGCTGAATGATGAAATTGCCCCTTGCGTATTATGTGGATTTTTCTGATTAGAGACATAGTCAGGCAATATCATAAAAAAACGGCATATTACCCGACCATACCTTAATGCGACAGAGTCGACAACTTTATATAAGGTAAATCATTTGAAACTTAATTCGTTAATTTTAAAATCATTGATATTAATTTTCTGTTCCATATGGGGGGCGGGGGCCTTTGCCGGATGTAATGCTGGTGGGGCTCGAATTTCACCATGGACTGGGGGGGGACTTAAGAATTGTACTGCTGGCGGTAATAATTCGTGCAGTTTTGATATAAACAAGCCAGTTCGGAGTGGAATATTGATAAATACTGATAATTGGTGTTCTACGGAAGCTCAATATATTGAAATAGTTCACTTAGGAAGTCTAAAAAAGGTAATGGATGTAGAAGGATTACTTCATGGGGATAATATATTCGCGGTGTGGAACGCAAGGGCGGATCATCGCTATATAGAGGAATCTGACGCGACATTAAAGGCTATGTTTAAAGGTGAAAACCGGGATTTTTCACTGTCATTCAAATATCCAGGGTCTTATCGGATGGATCTTTGTTACGCATCCACAGGCCCATCAATATATTCCACCCCAGAACGACTGCGTGGTGAGGCCAGGTGTTATTATACTTACTACTTTAATATTAAGCCTGATGTATCGACACTCTCATTTACCGTAACAGATCCGGACAATAAAACCAATTCTCAAGTTGGATTGGAAAAAGGGATTTATTACCCACCCTACAAGGTAAAAAACTTATTATCACCCCGGAAGTTGCAAATAAAAAAGCTGCAATAAATAAAGTGCAAAGCTGTCATTATAAAATTCCAGCTAGCAATCAGAACGAGGTTGCGGGTGATTATAAGAGTCTGAATGTTAAAAATAAAATAGGAAGTCGGACAGAAGCGGAACTGAATAGTTTATTGTTAAAACCGACCAGTACCATCCAATTAATTGCCGAGTGTACTCTTGGCGCGGATGCTTATCCAGACTATACCACACCTGTTTCGGCAACGATAAACATACAACGCAATCAAGCACAACCCGGTGTGCCCTTTTTTACCCTAGGGAATACCACTGCCAGTAATCAGTATGCCGACTGGGCAGCGGGGCAAGACTACAACATTGGGGTGACTACCGAGAACCATACCACATTACAGCCCTTTGATAGCTGTATCATCAATGGCAAAACTTATGTTTACCATAACGGTTTACCTTTCCATGTTAATTCTAATGATCTACGGGGCAGTTGTAATAATGGCAACTACACCAGCTGCGGCGGGACACGTGATTATTCCGGTAGCTGCCAGATAGGAATAGGAGGGGATTCAATCAGTCCCTATCACTATTATCCTGTTAAAGATATTGCTATTACTCATCCTTTCTCGATTACCGTTTATCCGCCGCGGATCACCCAAGGCAGCGACTTTGAGGGTAAGTTCACAGAGGTTTTAGTGAATAATAAAGCCGTGGGTGAAACCAACAAGGTGCGCCCGGGCGAGACGGTGACGGTGAAGAGCCGTGTGGAGCTAAAAAATAAAACGGCGCATGGCGACTTCCCTAATGTGGCCGTAGACACAGCAACAACAGATAGTCATTTGACAGGCGTCGTGTGTAAACCCGATTGGGAAAGCCGCCGTGGCGATGGTGGTTGCCACCTTAACGCCCTGGAATACAGTCGCCCCAAATCGGGTGAATGGCTATTACAAGTCGATGCCAACCTGATGGCAGAAACGCAGGCGACCATTAAGATGGTTGGCAGTAATTATGAGGGGAAGATCTATAGCCGCAGCTATAACCTGGCTGAGGAAACGATTACCATCAGGCCGCTAGTCAAGCTTGATGCCCAGCTGCTGCCAAAGCAGGAGGCGTTAAAAGACAAAGTCTATCACTATGGCCGTCAATTTACGGTGCCTGCCGACTATAGCCTGAAAGGACGCAACGAGCCAGATATTCTCAATAAGCCAAACGAGAGTTACAGCGGGCAACTGACTGCTCTGCAGGTCTCATTGGATAAGGACTTATCGGGTGGCGACCTGGCTAAGGCCACGCTAAAAGTGAACAATCAATCCGTCACACCCAATCCACAGTGGAACGGCCACGAACAGGATCAATTTATGGCCGCAGGGCGTGGTGCGACACTGGCACATGGTGAGCTCAGTAAGCTAGATATCCCGCTTAACGTCACACGCAGTTCTGATAAGACCGACCCGTTTTTTACGACAGTACGAATCGGGGGCCGTTACACGGGTAACAATGTGGATATCGCCGCTCCCACGTTACCGGAGCAAGCGTTTATCCTTGAACTGGGGCCAGACCTCTACCCAGCTGACCAGGCCTTCCAGATGGCGGTGAATAAAGGGATGGCCCTGCGCTTCTCGCCTGGCCAGACTGACTCTGTGATGCTGGTAGTGGATTTCAACAGCCGGCTTGGTGCGGAGAAACTGGCCACCCCTGAGGGAATTCATGACACCGCCATGCAAATCACGCTGCCGAAAGGATTGCAACGCTCAACTCAAGGGGGAGAGAAAGGAAAAATGATGCTTATTTGTCCTGAACGCCCAGATTGTAATAGCGAGTTGAAGGGCGACTGGGATGGTAAAACCCAGCGCAACATTTTGCAGCCGAAGTTTCTGCTAAAACCTACCGGAGGCTACAGCCTGCGTATTCCATTGGTGCTAGAGAATAAAGACGTGCCCTCATCACCTGTGGAGCTGACCCTGTCTCAGGCTGAGAGTATCGATCAGGATATCCGTGCTCGCATTGTCGCCTGGCAGAGTACGGTAACGGAGCACAAGCCAGTTGAGCAGATCGCCCGTCAGAAGCTCAGCATTTTTCCGCTGGAGTATAAAGAGCAGACGATTACACTGGATAATAAGATGAATATTACCGTGCAGGTAAAAAATGCGCAGCCGCAAGATACCGTGACCCTGCATGCTGGCAACACCGCCATCGCGATGCAGTATCAAGGTAACCAAGGTGACGTGGCCCGCTTTACCAGCAAAACACCACAACCGATGCCAACGACAGCAGAGTATAGGCTGCAGGCACAGGTGAATAACTCGTCGGATATGCCGCTAGTCGGGCCGCAGTTAGGCGACCCACGTCAATTGAACTGTACTTGGGAAGACGGGAGTCCTGTGCATTGCGACTTCCGTTGGCATGCCTCGCTGCCCTTTGTTTCTGGCTCCACGCTGTTAAGTTATCAGACACTAGATGAAACGGATAAGCAGCTAACAGCGAGTGGCAAAGGTGGCATTATGATGATGGATAAGGAGACGCGTGAGAAACTGCATAAGCGGCTGGAATATATGCAACCCGATGGTGACTGGGGATCGGTTAAGGTATTTCATTTCGCCGACAGTAAGCCACAAGACAAGACTTCCCTGCCTCAGCCAGTAGCGGAACTACAGACTGAGCATATTGAGACGCAAAGTCTGTTTGAAACAGGCAAGGCGCTACCTGCTGAGGGAGTGATTCATTTGCAGTTTTAACCAAGGCGTTTGATGAACGGTAAGCATTGACCAGAACATATTTGAATAATGAGGTGATATTATGTCAGTGATCACAAAAGACTTTGCCCGTTTTCCGTTTGAAGGTGATATCAAAATAGCATTAAACCAGTTAGGATTTTCTAGCGTTTATGACATTCTGAACCTAGAGTTCACGCGCTTTTATCAGCAATACGATCTGCCGTTAAATGGTAATGCGGTGGCGATTTATCAACAGGCGAAAGATTTTGTCACCCTGGCCGATCAACAACTACGTCGTAGTGATGGTGCTTCTGAGTCAGCGGTGACAGCTGCGCAGGCGGATCCTCAGTCGGTTGAGGGAGCGTCTTTTGACGGCAGCGGCACGGTATCGTTTATTGACAGTGGTGTTCTCGGTGACGGCTCTGTGTCACAAACAAATGTGTCAACAGGAAAGCCAGCGGCCTTGACTGCGGCCCAAAAAGCGCAACTGGCACGCTACCAACAGCCTCTGTATGAGCGGTTATTTACTGACGATCAGACCCGTTTTGCCCCGCCAGGCAGTTTGCAATCCTTGGATTCACCGGTGAGCTACTTGGTATATTTGCTGACGCTATTATCGCGCATGCGTCACCCCGGTAGTTCAGCGTTACAGGATTTGCTCGCCAGACGACCCGATTTGTCGACGTTGTTACTTAACGAAGACGCTTTTAAACGTGCCCTGCCAACCAGTACGCTGGCCGGTGAAATTTTGCAAAATGCCCTGACCACATTAACAGGAGAAGAAAAGGATATTGCTGGCTGGCTGGCTTTCCAACCTTATCCGCTTACTCTTCCGTTTGACGTCGCACGTAGTCGGATTGATCGGGTATTGAGCGATGCCTCGCTGACCTTGGGGGAGGCATGGAGTACGCTGTCAGCGGATTATCGCCAATATGGCGATAAATCAACGCCTGCCCTGATGTGGAGTGGGATCAACGCAGGTTTACAACAGCTGTTGACCCAGTCGCTCAATAACCAACAGCAGGCTTACCCGCCATTTTTCTTACTTATTAATGAGCAAGGGCAGCCGGTAGGTGAGCATGCGTTGGAGCTAGGACTGCTATGGCCTGGGTATAAAATTGATACTCTTCATGTTGAGGACTCTGTCAATATCGAGTGTATCTCCGGGGCAAAAAAAATCACCCTCACCAAGCTGAACTTTGAGCCGCATGTCGGCACCCCTGATACCCTCAGCCTCCAGTCAGCCGCGATTGACAACACGACAACGACAAATATAGAAGAAAACCTAGTATACCGCGCTACGGTGAGCTTAACGGTGACAGCGCATGCTAGAGGACAGGCGTTGGAGCAACGTCATATCCAGGTGGGTATTCTGCTGGGTAAAAATCTCAGTTTACACCAAGCCATGCCGGCGGCGTTTGCCACTGAACAAGCAAACATTAACCTGATACTGGGCACTGAAATTGGCAGTATCACTGGCGCGCAGATGACTATCCCGGTCGATATGTTATGCCAAGCGCTAGGGATTACTCCGCAGCAACTACAAGAAGCCTTTGCTCAGGGCAATTACGCGCCAGGGCGGTCGCCGTGGATACAATGGAACAGTAATGCCTCGTCGGTCACCTCCTCACTGGCAACCTACTTGCCAGTAAACGGTGGGATTTATGGGGCCCGCTTGCTGTGGGGAACTCCAGCCTGGTTAGTGGGCAATGAGCCGGGCCAGGTAAAAGATGATGAGCTTAACACCACGCCTTTCCAGCTTGATCGGTTGCAAAAATTGGTCCACCTGCAACAAGTCAGTGGCTTGCCTTACGACCAACTCGACAATTTGTTGCAGAATGCGATGGATGCAGAAAAAAATGCGCAGGATATCAGCCTAAAAACCCTGGCGGTGCTGGGTGTTTATCAACGTTACTCGCAGGCTTACCACCTGGATATAGAGCAGGTCGCGGCGTTGTTTGGGCTCATACCCTATTGTGCCAGAACAGGGAAAACACCACTGCTTGATCGTCTGCTGGCGGTGGGTCGTCATGATGATGCCGTTGCACAGCAAGCCGCTCCGTTCCCGTTGATTAGCCAAGATCCTTTGAACGAGCCTAAAGAGTTAAGTCTGCTGGCGACAGCTTTTGACACCACGGTTGACACCTTAACCTTGCTGATAAATACATATAAAATATATGGTTATTCTGTTTGTCGTAGCCTGGAGGGGATAACGGCACTGTATCGCCCGGTTATACTGGCGAAAAGCTTCTCGCTTAGCGTAGAAAACCTGCTGGTGCTGTTGGAACAGATCGGGGATAAGAGTAAGTATCAGGCGCGTTTACGGCTACTGGCACAGCCACATATTACTACGCAGGGGGGGGACGCTGATAGTATTGACTTATTCATCACGCTCGATGAAGCCGTACGCTGGAGCCAGCAGAAAACACGTGACCTTAATGCTTTTATGGTCCTATTGCACGAAGATACTGAAAAAACTGCTGCCTTTGGAAGCGCATTTATTGAGCAATGGAAGGCATTATCTCTGCCGGAAGCCAGGCTAAAGAAAACAGAGCTAAATGAACAACTAAAAACACTCAATAAGGTACCGAGCCCAGAAGAGTTAACTGCCATACTGAAAGCGTGCGTTGATATAATACAGCCGAGCGAACTAATCAGCAACCTGAAAAACGCAACAAATGAACAGCAGACAACTATCGCAAGTCAGGCACTGGCCCCACTGGTGAATCTGTGTAGTCAGCACCTGCATGTCGAGCCGGGTGTGGCCTTGTCACTGCTGTTTAATTATGCGGCAGTGCTCGACCCCCTAGCAGTGAGACTTAAACAGGCGATGGTGGCGTTGTTCGAACCCCTGGCAGCCAGGTGCCAACAGACGGCAGAGGCTGCGCTCGCTTCACTGGACGCGAAGATAAAGGCGGCGGTGCAGGCTGGGGGAACAGGGCCACAGGCAGAGGCAGACAGGAAGGCGGCGATAGCCACTATGCATAATCTGCTGGCAGAGAAGAGCGAAAGTCTGTTCACTACCCAGCAGGTGGATGCTAGCGCTCTGGCGGTTGATCCCACTGTTCTGCTGAAGGATGGCCAACTCTTGACAGAGCTGCAACCTTTATTGCTGGCGGGCAATGTGTTCAGCGGTGCGCATATCGATACCGTGGCGTTAACCCCGTGGTGCCAAGGTAAATTGCTGCTTAATACCCACACCTTCTCTTTATGGCAACAAACCCTGTGGTTATATGATTTTATCGACCTGGCGCAAGGGGACGAGCGCGCAAGGCCGGTGGTGCTGGCAGAAGCACCGAACTGGTCGGTTCGGCTGGCTAAAGGTTATGCAACCGATGTTGTCACTGTCAAGAACATCATGGGTCCGGATTATGGCATCCTTGGACATCATCGGCTACAGCGCATGGCGGACTTTTCTCGTGCCAGTGGTTGGGGTGTGACCGATGTCGATGAGTTACTCACGCTCAAGAAGATTGACCGGAGTAACTGGCCTGCGTATTTGGCCTTAAGTTTACGCGCTGGCAGCAAACAGGAGGCAGATATCGCCACTCTGGCTACCCAGTTGGGCGAAAAGCGCAACCGTGCACTGCTGGCAGCCTATAAATCACAGTGCCGTCGCCTGACTATTGTCGATGAAAATAAACAGTGGGAAAACGCGTGGCTGGAACATGAACCAACCACGGCCGATGTGGCGGATCAACTGCTGATTGACCCGGAAATCACGGCAAAAGTGCCCACAACGCGTATCACTGAGGCGACGGCCAGTGTGCAGGCCTATATTCAGCGCATCGCCGACGGCCGCCATCCAGAATGGTCTATGACCGAGGGCGAACTGAAAAACTGGAATGAGAACGATCGCTACTATGCCATCTGGGCGGCCAACCAGCAGTTGCGTTGGCACCCAGATCAGTATATCAGCCCTATTGCTCGTCTGAAGAAAACCCCGCCATTTAAGGCGTTTGAAAACCAACTGTCGCAGGCACGTCTTGATAAGGACAGCATTAACGATGCGTTGTCTAGCTACCTTACCCTGTTTGAAGAGGTGGTGAATCTCTCTACCATCGGCGCCTATCAGGATGGGCTAAGTAGTACGCAGTCTACCCTTTATTTTCTCGGTCGCAGTCCACATGCTCCATTCAACTACTACTATCGTACCTGGGGGAAAGACAGCTCAGGCCTGCGGTTATGGAGTAGCTGGCAGAAGATTAACCTGCCGACCACGCAAAATGTGCTGACTCAGGCCCCACCAGGGGCTGAATGGAATAACTACCGCAGACAACAGAATGATCGTAATTGGATACCAATACAGGCGCGGTTGCTGATTTTTGCCGGTCGGGTAAGTTTTATCTGGGTGGAAACCCGTACCCTAACGGAAAGTGTCCAAGAATCCCCCCAAGACGCGGGCCAGGCAAAACCACAGACGGTGGCGGAAAAAAGGTATCAACATGTGATATCGCTGGTGTATCAGCGCCTGAATGGTGAATGGAGTTCCCCTATTGAGCTCTATAAGGGGCCGCCATGTTCACCTGGTGTGCAAAAAAAGAGTACTGAAGTTCTAGAACCAGATAGCCCTGTTTTAAAACCAAATGATTTCGCTAAAGAATCAAATGATTATATCGATCCACTGCCGCATCTGTCGGCGTTTGTCCTGCCCAGTGAGGTTGCCAAAAAGAACCTGGCGTCGATTAAATATGGGGGGGGGGCACACCCCTACTACCAGAACATGACGGTAACTAGCGATCTGCTAGCCGTCGGGCTGCACTGCACATTCTCCAATCCTAAACAGAATAATGCTAGTAGCAAACTCTGGTTGTTTGATGAGGATCTGCAGGGCGTTCTTCCCATGTCGCGTTGGGAGAAGTTAAGTGACCAAGCGACATATGCGGGTCTAGATATCATCGCACGGCAGAACTCGGATGGTGGCGCTGTGCTGGACACCATCCGTGATTTGGCGCGTAACTCCTATTACTATACACCGGCAAAGAAAGCTACCGAGGAAGGCAACCCATTCTACTTTACCCATATACTGACCCCCTGTATCCCGGAACACTGGCTGTTTAATCAGCGCCAGGTAGAAAGTCGCAGCGAGCCAGTATTTGGTACTGAGCTGAATTTAACCCTGGCAGTAGAGGGGGCAGGCCAGCCAGGACTGGACAGTTACCAGACTTGCTCTATGTTGCGATTAACCGCCGAACAATGGCAACACATGCCGGCAGATGCCAAGTTAGTGCACTTCCTTTGTGTTAAGGGGAAAACTGAGCGCCATGTTGTGACCTCAACAGACAGTACATTGTCCGTCTCTACCCGCTATCCTGCCAGCAAGCTGGACAGCGGCGAGGTCAGACATGGGGTGGTGTTGGTCGCTAAAGCCGCCAGTGATGTTGTCAGTATGCAGCCAGCAGATAACGCTTGGATTGAAAGTGGTCAGCTGGCGGTGTTGCATCAGCCCCTGACCAGTCTGGCGGCAGAAATACGGGAAACTGTGCAAGGAGTACAGTACCTGTATATGAACGATATCGATCAGCCAGACCGGTTAAATTTACCGGTGCACACCATTCATGGCCGGGGGGACTCCACGCTGCATCAGCACACCACGGCCGTGGCGCAGGTCTACAACACACTGGTAATCGGTTTTACAACACCGGATCAAATAGCAGTTGATACTCTGACTAAAGAGGACGACTGGATGCCACTAACTTTCGTAAAAGGCGAGAATGACGCGGCGCTTTCCCAGTGGACATTCGATATACCGCGCGAACAGTCAGTTGCCGCGGTATGGCTGGTGACTAAAGTGGATAGTCAACCTATCCGTCAGGCGTTGCATAATGGACCGTCTCTGCCGAGTAATGTGTCCGCCTGGCAGATCTCGGCAGGGAAGCTGGTATCCCGGGCCTCACCGCAAGTTATTGAGGTGGGTGAGCCACTGTATCTGTTTACTCCTATTACGGTTAAACCGGGTGATCACCCCTTCAGTTGCCCTTGTCCGATAGTGACCCAGGTGGATAACCCGCTATTTACTACGCTAACATTTACATTTTATCCGGTCAGTAAAGTCGTCACGGCTGGCAGTATCATCACGCTGAAAAACACTAAGCTGCGTATTGTCAGCCAGCAGGAGCTGGATGAGGCGCTAAAAAGTTTACCCACTACCCAGCTATTTACCCAAGCCAACTGGGGATGGATTAGTCCGGACTTTCTGACCGCCAGCCAACCTCGTCAGTTAAACCGCACCTATTGTTTACAGTCATCGGCTTGCCACTATCTGTTGCTGAAAATTGACAGCAAGGCCTTTAAGGAGGATGACAAGTTCAGTATCAGCGTGCAAAGCATGTTAAATATGTCGACCAAACCGAATGGCAGGGTGATTGGGCTTAAAGCTGGTAAGGCAGAAGCGATCACAACGGGAGAGTTTACCTACCAAAGCCAGAACAATACGCTGACGTTTGCCCGGCAGGGGAAGGCGCTTAATGAGTGGCTTAAGGCGTACAGTTGTTTCTTTTTTGTGCTTCCCTGGACGGCCAATGCCATGGGCGATGTCGCGAATTATGGTCTGCGTTTCCAACTCGCTGGCTTAAAAAATACGCCGTTATCGGGTCTGATACCCTGTGACGTGCCGACGCTGTCGGATGCGGTGATTATTTCCAGCTGCACACCAGGCCAGGCAGCTGCGGGGGATACGGTCACTATTCAGGCGGAGATCAAACTAGGATCGACCATGGATCACGCGGTCAAGGTCGAGGTGGCGCTGAATGCCGCTTATCAGTGGGCGCCAGGTGTAGCCACACTCGCTGGTGTGCAGATAAACAATAATGGCACCCTGCAACTTACTCTGCCAGCGGGGCAACGGACAGCCAGCCTGACATTAGCGGTGCGGGTCCTTAATGTGCCTGGCAACGTGCTGCCGTTGGCGACGCTTACCTTGACAGATAACTACTCTGCTCGCCGAGTAATGCTAGAACAGCCGCAGATTGCACGTGAACATGCAGTGGCGATCGAATGGGACTGGTATTTTGGTGCGGATAATAAACATCTTACCAAGAGTTCTGCACTACGAGAAATTACCGGTGTTCAACTTGAGTCAGCCGTTGTGTTAAACACGCTGCACATTATGCCTTCCTCGCTGTCGACACCGATTACTGCCAGTCTGTATTTACCTGCCGGAGTGACAATTGCCAAGGATGCAGCAAAAATATTGCAGGAGTTAAAAGTAGCCAATGGTGGGAAAAAAGCCGCGACAAAAGAACAGCAGGAGTGGCTGGCAGGGATCGAACTGATGATGGCATTCCTGAATATAACCCCCCCCCCTACAGGGGGGCTGCTGACACTGTTTAAAAATGTCGTGCTTAAACAGTCTGTTGTCTTGCCATTACCGCTAAAGGTAGACACTACCAAGAAATTTATTGACTCTCTGACGGCAACAGTGAAATTTGGCCCGGCTCAGGAGGATGTCTGGTTGCGGCGCAGCTACCCGATATTGTGGGCAACGGATGACACCGCAACCCTAGCAGTGAGTGCCAGCAGTAGCCAGCCGTATGTGATAGAGACTAAGCAGCCACCAACGGAACAAAACCAAATGAGCTGCCGCTTTGGCGATAGCGTCAAACTGACGCTATCGATGGTAGCGATGCAGCAGGCTAGCACGGTCAAAGAAGTCTCCCTGATGCTACCGCCGAATCTCTCCTATCAGCGGGGGGCTATCCAGGGCAGGCTACTGTCATCAGCAGAGAGGGTCGCGGTAAGTTTACCCGCGCCTGTGCAGACGGCAGAAACCCCCGCGCAGATAACCATTCCGTTGTCACTTACTCTACAACCAGGAGAGCGCTATCAGCTCGATGTGACGGTGGCGGCTATTCCTCAGCACACAGTAGCTGCTGATTCCGGAATTGTGCAATTCTCTGTCAAAATAGGCTTCGGAAACTCAGAAAAAACGGTGGCGGCTAACCCCCTTTACATGGCACAGCTTTACTTGCCAAGTCAGGCCAGTGTGGTGCCGCAATTTAACGATGGCCGCTTAATTCCAGCAGGTACTGCACTGCAGATAGGTACCCATTTTAACTACCATATCTCTTTTGCGATGGATAGTGCTACTCTCCAACAGCTGATAGGTATAGGACAACAGTTGCCCATCCCCGGCCCGCAATTGCTGTTTATGATACCGAGTACGCTTAAATTCGTGGTTGAAAAAAACACTGCACTGACCACTACATTACCTTTACTGACTAAAACGCAGTCGGAGCAGGCAAATGTAGGGAGTTCAAAAAAAATACAAAACTATGGTCTGCACGTTGTTTCTGGTGATTCTGTTTACGCTCAGACTGTGATCAATTCTCACAGCGATATCAAGGGGGAATTCACGGTACCAGTTACCGTGGTAAAAGAGGGGGTGATTATCCCCACGCTGACTGTTAACGCTATTAACGGCAATCTGACTACTAGCAGCGTGTTGCAAAGCTACCGCAATCCAGCCTATCAACCCCCTAGGTTATCCGCTTATGACAGCGACAGACTGCCCTTTAGTGATCTGCAGTTCCGGCGTAGTGGCCGAGAGGGCTTTGATCTTCCCCTGCCGGAAAATATCCCGCCGGTACTGGCGAATAAGTATGATGGCCCCCCGCCGGTGGTGGCACGCTGTGTGCGCTTAAATACCCAGTTTGGCCAGGCGCTGGTGCGTACCGCACGCTATAACCCGCTGGCGATTTTACGCGCCGCTATGCAGGATCACCCTCTGCCACCGCTACCATCAGAAAACGCTGCGCAGCCGTTAGTGTGCGATATTGCTAACCAGCTCTACTTCTGGGAACTGTTCTATCATGTGCCGGCGTTGGTGGCCTTTAAACTGAATCAGGACGGGCGTTATGAGGAGGCGCAGGAATGGCTGCATTACCTGTTCTATCCGGTGGTTAGTAAGCAAGAGTGGCATCCCGCGGCGTTCTGGCGCTGCCGGTTGTTAACCACCTTGTACAGCTATGTCTCGCTCGACCAGGCAACCGGTCCGGTCGATCCTGATGTGATTGCCAGTGTGCGCCCAGAGTTTTATCAACGGGCAACCTTTTTCGCCTATGTGAAAAACCTGCTGGATAATGGTGACAGTTACTACCGTAGCCAGAGCCGGGACGGGTTCAATAAAGCCTGGCAGTGCTACCTTAAAGTGAGTCATCTGTTAGGTGCCGGGGAGCAACAGAGCCAAGTAGCGGCCTGGAACCCGTTGACTGTAGATCAGGCGATTAAAGTCCTGGGTTCCTCAGGTGTGCCTGACAGGTTGTTTGCGCTACCCCGCAGCCATGTTTACCAGGATCTGGTGGATAAATTACAGCAGCGTGTGTTCAATATGCGTAATGGGCTGACCCTCGATGGCAGTCCTCTGTCACTGCCACTGTACGATCCAGCGCAGGACCCTGCGCAACTGCTAGCGGCACGCGCTGCGGGCAGTGCCGCCAGTATCAGAGCTCTGGCCATGCAATCGCACATGCCATTACCGGTTTTCCGTTACAGTACCCTGTATGCTCGGGCCAGCGCCGCAGTCGATACGTTGATACAATTTGGCAGCAGCCTATTGACGTACTTAAATGGCCAGAAAGAGATAGAGTACCAGAGTCTGTTGATTAACCAGCAGCAAGAGATGAGCAATTTTGTCATTGGTCAGCAGCAGCTGGCGGTGCAGATGAATCAGCAGGCGCGTCAGGGCCTAGTTATTGCCCGTAATGCTAGCGAGAAGAGACTCAATGACCTCACAAGCCGGATAGAAAAAGAGATCTCCGACCAGGAAAGTCTGGCTCTATCACTACGCCTGGCATCAACAGCCATAGGATTCGGCATCTCGGCAGCAAACACTGCAGGTGCAGCCCTTGACGTTGTGCCAAACATCTTTGGGTTTTCCAATGGGGGTATGCGTTGGGGGGCTATCCCAAGGGCAGTCGCCGAAGCATTAATGACGGCGGCTAACGGGATGGACGCGGCTGCGTTCCAGATAGAGACGCGGGAAATGTATCGTCGACGCAGCGAGGAGTGGCAACTACAGCGTGATGACGCACAGGCTTCATTGCAGCAGTTAGACGTACAGCTTGAAGTGGATACCTGGCAGCAGCAGAACCTGGAACGTCAGCTGGCACAGTCCAGGGCACAGAGCAGGCAGTTTGAACAGCAACTGAGCTTTATCTCGACGCGCTTTACTAACCAGCACCTGTATCAGTGGCTGGTGGGGCAACTCTCCTCTCTCTATTACCAGGTATATGACATCGCCGCTGGACTTTGTCAGCAGGCCGTGACTGCCTGGCAATACGAAGTGGGCAACTACAGTGAACAAAGCACACAGTTCTTTAAAAACAGTGGTTGGAGTGATGCGCATCGCGGCCTGTTGTCTGGGGAACACCTGCGGCTGGGGCTATTACAATTGGATAAAGCCTACCTAGACCAAACCGCGCGGATGTTGGAAATTCGTCACACGGTTTCGCTGAAATCTCTCTGGCAAAAGCAGAGAACTGGCGCGGTGCAGCAAGCAGCAGATGCGGCTGAAAAAGCGGCAACTGCTGAGAGTAAAACTCCAGAACAGAAAGCGGCAGCCATTAAGGGGGCGCGGGAAAAAGCCGCGGATGGACTGTGGAACACAGCGGTGCAGCAACAGGGAATAGTTGACGCTGAGTTGTCGGAATCATTGAAAATTAATAAAGGAAACACCGAATGGCATATCCCTATCCCCGTCACCGAGGATCTGTTTGTTGAACGTTATCCGGGACACTATCAGCGTCAGGTGATCGACGTTTCCGTGACGTTACCCTGTCTGATTGGTCCTCATGAAGAGGTGTGTGCCATGCTGACGCAACAAAATAACCGTTTCGCCATTGATCCGAGCGTTACTTATCAGCAGATGACAGAGAGAACACCAGCACCGCAGGTTAGCAAGATTTGGGCCAGTAGTCGCCCACAGCAGGCCATCGCGCTCTCCAGCGGATTGGAGGATAACGGTATTGTGTTGAATTTCAATGATGATAAATACCGGCCATTTGAGGGTAATGGCGTGGTTGGCACCTGGTACTTAACCATTCCCAACCCGCAAGGGGAACTACAACAACGGATGTTGGCTTCACTAAACGATATCATTCTGACATTCCATTATCGCGCAAAAGATGGAGGCACAGAGCGGGCGACGCGCGTGCTGAAGGAGTTACATTCACAGAAGCCAGCCATTAACACATAGTTTTCTATGATTGGCCAGCGGCAGTGATTAACTGATGTAGTTATTAACTTATATACAGTTATTAACTCAATCTAGTTATTGATTTATATATTGCTGCACAGCTTAAGCCTGTGCAGCTTGCTTTGCTAAGCAGGAGTTCCCCTATGTTATACGTTAAGCATGTATCTTTATGCCCACTGATGGCCAGCTGGTTGGCGGCCAGTGCGTTACTGTTTTCCGCTGCCGGTCATGCGTCGGGTGATGAGACCTATTATCAGTTTAAGGTCGATAGTGTTCCTGAGTTAAATGTGTTTCACCCACAGGGCGTAGCGAAGGTGGATCTGAAATGGATAACGAATTTTCCCAGTAGTGTAAGCGGCGGGTACTTCCGTGTTTGTAGCGGAAAAGAGTTGATTAAGGATGCCAAGATAAAAGCAGCAGGTGGTTATAAACAAGAAGATCTGTGGCGATTTATCACTCCTAGGATACAGCAGTCGATGAAGGCGGACCAGGATTATACGTCAAATTATGTTCTCATCCATCCGCAGCTGAATACCCCTTATATTATACGCCTTCCTCTGCAGGTCGATCCGCAAACTATTAAGGAGAGTGGCTATAAGCAAATGTCACTGGCCGCCAGAACAGCTTATCCTTTTGCTGACAGTTGTGCTATAACCCAAGGCGTAAAACAAGACCCCAATGACAATCCACAACACGTACTGACCATCAAAATACCTGCCCCCAATCTGCACGATGCCACACCAAATATCCCAGATTTGAAAGATATTCCGGATCTGGATAAACAGGCCGTTAAGGTTCACCAAGATAAACGACATATGACGGTGACAGTACCGGTGTTTGGGGCATTCACCGGTAATGATAAGGATAAGGGGAATACCACTGTGGCGTGGTGTGACACTGACTCTCCTTGTGATCAAACCCACCAAGGTAAGTCAATGGAACCTGGTGCAGAGATCAAGCATGGAGAGGTGGTGGTGGGGGCCAAATATAGCGTCACACTGCCTATTCCCACCCGTCAGGACTATCTCGCTGTCATTAAGGTGACCAAACACGTTGCCTGGCCAGCAGAAAAAACGGTGACCATGACGTTTCCGCAGGTGACCAAAACCTGGAATGCTCCACAAGCAAAGCTGCTGAGCTGTAGTGACAGACAATGTATGTTTCAGTGGCGCAGTGTGTTGCCCTATCGGGATCAGGACGGTTCTTTAGGTTTGAACTTCAAGGGCGGTTTACAACCTATCACCGGAAAACTGCCGGGTGAGCTCTTTACGCTGCAAGATGACAGTTGGGAAGCGTCTGGCTTGGAATTGTTTGACCAACAGCAACAAGAATCACTTGCTGTCTCAAATTGGCGGCAGTATGGCGAGAACAATCGCGAGTTTTTAACCTCAGATCCGCTGCCGCGTGAGGGGGTGATTATTGTGCGCTTTGAGCCTAGAGAGAAACCATAGAAATCATCATTTATAGAAGCGTATCAAGTGTAGAGGCGTATCAAGAAAGGGCTCCATCGGAGGCCAAGCACATTCAAGATACCTATATTCAAAATACCTAATTCAAGATAGTTAAATAGCTGTGAAAAATAGTGCGACAGGTAGCGCGATACAGATAAGCAGACCGTCGAGCGCATGGCGGCGCGCACCGAGGCACTAGGGAGGGATGCATGCCGTGTCTGCGTTCTAAATGGCACCATTGGGGCAAATACAACCGCCGGGGCATACAAAAGTGGAACGGTATTATGCGCCGCTATTTAGCACGGAGAATAACTGATGGTCGAACAGGACAGCGATGTTATGCGATCCCATATAGGACAGCCTTGCATCCATTTCCTTGACCGGATACCAACACTTAGATTTGGAGCTGACAATGGATCACTCGATATCACCTGACACTATCGAAACGCCATCTCAATTATCTTTGCCCAAGGGCGGGGGAACATTACAGGGGATGGGGCAAATGTTGTCGCCGGCGGGCAGCTTTGGCATGGCAGAGGTCAGTGTTCCTCTGCCCGTGTCGGCAGGGCGCGGGTATGCGCCCACGTTGGCATTACACTATGCCAGCAGTGGAGAAAACAGTCTCTTCGGGCACGGATGGGGAGTGAACATGATGCGGGTGGTGCGTTCAACCCGTTTTGGTGTGCCGCAGTATCACGCGCAGGATACCTTTCTCGGCCCGGATGGGGAAGAACTGGTAGCGGAACGTGACCCACAAGGCGCAATCCGCACCATGCAGTGTTCGCACTATGCCGGACAGAAACTGGATAACACTTATACAGTCACGCGTTATTTCCCCGAAGTAGAAAGCGTGTTTCATCGCCTAGAATACTGGCATCATGACGATGATGCGGGATTCTGGTTGCTGCATAGCGCAAATGGCGAGCTACATTGTCTGGGAAAAGCACCGCAGGCGCGTCTGGCCGATCCCGATAATCCACAACATGTGGCGGAATGGTGGCTACAGGAATCATTATCCCCCTTAGGCCAGAAAATCTGTTACTGTTATCGCCAAGATTGCCAAACACTGGCGCTTGATCGCGTATACTACGGCAATAAACATGCGTCAGAGCAACTGCTGGTTTGGACGCAGCAAACCTGGACGCCGCAGGCCATAGATGAAAAATCGTGGTTATTCACGCTAGTGTTTGATTATGGTGAGCGCAGTGGTGCGCTGGATCAGGTTCCCACTTGGTCGGTTGCCCACCCTGAAGTCCCATGCCGTCAGGATCGGCAACATCGCTATGAATATGGCTTTGCCCGCCAGATTACGCTGTTGTGCCACCAGGTATTGATGTTCCACACCTTCGCAGAACTCAATGGCGGTCAGCCCTCTTTAGTCAGACGGATGCAACTGGACTATGACGAAAATCCGGTGATGACGCAACTGGTCGGCGTACAGGTCGCGGGATATGATAAACAGGGCACATTGGTTAGCGTCCCCCCGTTGGACTTCCATTATACCTCATTTCCGCGGGCTGTCGGCGAGCAACACTGGCAACCCTTCGAGGCGTTGTCGGCAATAAAAGATAGTCAGGATTACCAGTTGGTGGATCTGTACGGCGAAGGGCTGCCGGGGCTGCTCTACCATAATTCTGCCGGGTGGTATTATCGGGCGCCGGAGCGCGGAGCAACGCCAGGCAGTATCATTTATGGTGCCTTGCAGCTGTTACCTGTGCAACCCGCGTTGAGCGGCCGTGATATGGCCCTGATGGATCTGACTGGAGACAGTCGACTAGACTGGATAGTGCAACGTCCCGGCATGGCCGGTTATTTTACCTTAAATGCCGATAAACAGTGGTCGAATTTTATTCCCTTTACTGCCTGGCCGTCTGAGTTCCAGAGCGTGGCAGCGCAGTTAACCGATCTGACGGAGGCTGGCTTACAAGATCTGGTGCTGATAGGTCCCAAAAGCGTACGTTTGTATGAGAATAAACGCCAAGGTTTTGCCCCACCAGTGACCATCAACCAGGAGGATGATGTGGTGCTCCCGGTGGCTGGGCGTGATGTCACTGAACTGGTGGCATTCAGTGATGTATTGGGCTCTGGCCAGCAGCATTTGATCAGTATCCGTCATGATGCAGTGACCTGCTGGCCTAATCTGGGGCGGGGGAAATTTGCCAAGCCCATCAGGCTGGAAGGTCTGACCCTGGACGCGCATACCTTTAACCCTGCCCATGTTTATCTGGCGGATATCGATGGCAGTGGTGCGGTTGATATTATTTATGCTGAAAGCAATCAGTTGCGAATTTTTCGTAATCAGTCGGGGCAGCGTTTTTCCGAGGCGTGGCTTTTACCCCTTCCAGCAGGCGTCCATTATGACAGACTTTGTCAGCTAAACTGTGTAGATCTGGATGGGACTGGGGTCACCTCGTTGGTATTAACTATCCCCTATATGCCAGTGCGCCACTGGCGCTATACCTTCACCGAGCAAAAGCCCTACTTGCTGGCGGGCATGAATAACAATATGGGAGTGGATACCCAGCTCCATTACTATAACTCGGCTCAGTCCTGGCTAGATGAAAAGCAAGAGTCGCCACTGGCAGTCTGCCATCTCCCCTTTCCGGTGCAGTTGCTGGCTCGGGTGCAAACCTTAGATGAAATTAGCGGCAATTGCTTGAGTCAAGCTTCGCGCTACCGGCGTGGCATGTATGATGGCGTCGAGCGAAAATTCCGCGGATTTGCTTGGGTGGAAGTACTGGATACCGATGAAAATGCTAGGGCGACCGGAGTACATAATAGCATGAGTAGTCCTACCCGCACTTGCACCTGGTATCATACTGGGCGGGAGGAGGATGAAAATACCCCCACTGCCATGTCTAATGCATTATGGATGCCATACCGCTTAAACCGGACGCGTGTAACGCAGTGGCATGATCAAGATGGCGATCGGCCTCTTGCTCCTGTTCAAGCGACTTCTCCTTTGCAACAACAAGTTCAGCAACGGAAGTTGTATTGTGCGTTACAAGGACATGTGCTGCGTCAGGAAGTGTATGGTGTTGATCACTCTTCGCTGATGCCCCTTCCTTATAGTGTGACCTGCTATCGTTATCAGCTACGTGTGGTACAACCGGGTTTTGGTGTAGTGCCGTCGGATGTCTGGGAGTCGGAACCGGTGGTGTTGCCCATATTGCTCGAGACTCTGAGTTATTGTTATGAGCGTATCGCCAGTGATCCGAAAATAACGCAGAGTGTACAGCTTGCGCTAGATGCGGTTGGTGTGGCGTTACACAGTGTGGATATCGTTTACCCGCGTCGTCCGTTCAATGAATTGCAGGCTTATGCGGCTTCTCTGCCCGAAGGGGCGTTTGCTGCCACGCAAGACGGTCAGCAATATATCTTATGGTTGCATGAACAGCGGGCACAGATGTATCACCTGAGCGATGCGCAAAGCTGGCGCCTGGGGTTACCAGACAAAGTGCGGCAAAATATATTGCAATATACTGTACAGGATATCCCTGACGGTGGGTTGAGTTGGGAACGCTTGGCGGAGCCCGAGGGGCTGTTGGGTAAAGATAAAGCCCGTATTTTCGGTGGTCAAACACAATGGGTATATCAAGGTAGTAAACCCCCAACGCTGACCGCCTTGCTGCAATATACCGAAACAGCAGAGTTTGACGAGAGTAGCCTCAAGGCATTTGATGGCGTCCTAGAGGGGGAAGCAAGACAAGAAAAATTGCGTGAGGCCGGTTATATTCAGACCACTAAAATATTGGGTGTCAAGCCTGAAAATGACGCAATATGGGTTGCCAGAAGAGGCTTTACGACCTGGAGTGATCTGGCCGGTTTCTATTTACCGGTCGCGACGCGTAGCAGTTTACTGGTGGGGCAGTCAACCCTCACCTGGGATAAGTACAAGTGCGTGGTCACTGAGCTAACAGACGCAGCAGGTCATAAGACGTGCGCTGAATATGATTATCGTTTTCTTAGCCCGTGGAAAGTGATCGATATTAACGCTAATAGCTCTGAAGTGGCGATGGATGCCCTGGGTCGTGTGGTGGCTACCACCTTTTATGGCACAGAAAACGGACAGCCCGTAGGTTTTGACAGCATTGCCTCCTTTGTGCTGCCAACGGCAGCCATGGCTATCACGATTGATAACCCTCAAACACCGCAGAAGGTTGCCTCATTTGTGCTGGCCAGTATCCACAGCTGGATGGGGATACTAGAGGGTGTGAGTGAGCCACAGCTTGCATATTTGCGCGCGCAGCATCTGATCACGGTGGCAGGGTATATCCGTTCGACAGCTCGTCGCTGGATAACAGAACCGTCGTCGGCTCAGCTTATTGAACAGGCTGTGGTGGATAAAATTAAGGCTGCACAGCGATTGCCGATCAGTAATGCCGTCTTTGTCGCGGATAACTATCCCAACATGCCGATGCAGCAGATTAGAACCAGCGTAATTTTTTATGATGGTTTTTCTCGTACACTACAGACAGCGCAAAAACACGAGCCTGGAGAGGCGGCCATTCGCGACGATAACGGACGATTAAAGGTCACCGGTGAGACGGTCGTTGTCGCGTCATCGCCGACCCGTTGGGCGGTGTCTGGTCGGGTCGAGTATAACAACAAGGGGTTAACGGTGCGGGTGTTCCAGCCCTTTTTTGTGAATGACTGGCGTTATATTGCGGATGATTCACTCAGAACCAACGGTTATGCCGATTGCCATTTTTACGATCCGCTGGGCCGGGAAACCTCAGTGTTAACAGCGAAAGGTTATCTACGCCGACAAGGATATTATCCTTGGTTTAGTGTCGCAGAAGATGAAAATGACACATATGCTGAGATAATCGAGCAAAAAAATGTGCATTGATACATTTTGGTGACAGAATAGTGAATAATATGACCATGGCTCAGCAGGAATTAGCGACCTTGCATCATCAGACACCGGTAGTGTCTCTCACCAGTAGCGATGGAGGTGTGGTGCGCACGCTGGCCTTCCTGCGTCGCCCCGGTGAAACGGGCGTAGCCCGCTGTCTGTCTATTATGACTCGCCCGCCCGTACGCTCACCACGTTCGGTGCCCGTCCTTTGGCACAGGATACCCCTGATGCCTTGACTCTGATTAGTTTGACGGAGCAGTCACTTATTTGGACTGACCCCACCCCGGTAGACGATCCTGCCCTATAGTTTGAGCATAGGGGGAGCATATGGGCACACCACGATTTACACCTGAATTTAAGGAAGAAGCCGTCCGTCAGATAACAGAACGCGGTTATTCCGTTGCCGAAGTATCCGACCGTCTGGGCGTTTCTGCGCACAGCCTCTACAAGTGGCTACGGGCTATCAAGCCTGATAACAGCGAACAGCATGCCCGGTATTTACTGGAAGCCAAAAGCGAGATCCTGAAACTACGGGCTCAGCTAAAACGCACCGAAGAAGAACGGGATATCCTGAAAAAGGCCGCGCGGTACTTTGCAAGGGAGCCCGACTGAAGTACCGCTTTATCAATGAACACCGCACTGTATGGGGTGTGATGACGATGTGTCGGGTACTGAATGTCGCCCGGGCCGGGTTCTATGCGTGGCTGCACAACCCGGTCTCGGCGCGTGATAAAGATAACCAGCGTCTGCTGATGCTTATCCGCGACTCATATTCACTGAGCGGAGGTGTATACGGTTACAGACGGGTTCATGGCGATCTGAACGAAATCGGGGAAACCTGCGGTAAAAACCGGGTGGGCCGCATCATGCAGCTGAACCGGATTAAAGCTGTGCGCGGCTATAAAGCGCCACGTCGTATCGCCGGCAGACCTTCAGTGGTCGCTCCTAATCGCGTGCAGCGGCAGTTTACCGTTGTCCGGGCCAATCAGGTCTGGGTCACCGATATTACTTATATCCGCACCTGGCAGGGATGGTTGTATCTGGCGGTGGTTATCGATCTCTTCGCCCGTAACGTGGTCGGCTGGTCGATGAAGCCCACTCTCTCACGCGAACTGGCGCTGGATGCACTGATGATGGCGCTCTGGCGGCGTAAACCGGACAGCGAGGTCATCGTGCACTCAGACCAGGGCAGCCAGTACGGCAGCGACGACTGGCAGCGCTTCTGCCGGGCCAATAACTTGGTCCCGAGCATGAGCCGGCGTGGCAACTGCTGGGATAATGCAGTGGCCGAATCGTTCTTCAGTTCACTGAAAAAAGAGCGGATCAGAAAACGCATCTATAAAACCCGGGCTCTGGCCCGGGCCGATATCTTCGATTACATTGAAGTGTTCTACAACCGGGCCCGGCGCCACAGTCATCTCGGCGGCGTCAGTCCGGAGGCCTTTGAACAGGCCTCGTCGTGAGGACAGGATATGTCTACGGTCGTGGGGTCAGTCCACTCACAATCAGGGAAAGTGAGCGACTCAACTTTCCCTCTCAATACCTTCTCGGATCAAACGCGAAAAATCCTCATTGATCACGGAGTTATCCGGTCTCTTTATGAGACTTTGCTTTTTCAACTGTTCAAAAGACAGACTATTATCCAATAAGCCAAGCTCATAGATGTATTTATCTGCATAGCCGCTGACCAAGACTTTCCAACTATAGCGAATGTCGGCGGAAACTGCAGTAGCATGATGCAAAATATTACTCGTGCAATTATTAAATATCGTGTGATAAAACTCGGGTTGGTACCTCAGTTTATCTATACGCTGCAGATAGCTAAGAAAAATAGCCTGAGCCGTGTCTGGCGAAATCTGAAGGGGATAAAGATATACCCGCTCTTTGCGAACATCGGTTCTGACGCCAATCAAATCCCGTTCATCGGCCAGCACATAGGTCAACATGTAATGTTTTAAAAAGCCGCGCCAGGTCGAATATTGCTGGTCGCGGCTACGCCGCGTTTCTATCGAGACTGCCAAATGACGGCCGTCTTCGAAACCGAAGCTCAAAAACAGATGCGCAATAGACTTGCCTGACCAGTACGAGGATACCACATCTACCGTTTTTAAATGGCTAATATCGATATCAGCATCGTACCAACCGGGCACATAATCGTCACGGGTAGGTTGATATCTGAAATTACGAATATTGCGCAGTACAATTTTACCCTGCTCTCCCCATTCCACCTGCGGTAACCGGGCGTATTCCAACACCCAGTCTTGCTCGTTGCTTGCAGTTGGTGAGGTCAACCACGAAAACATGGTCATAATAGTTACTTACCTTTGTCATTTGAGGGGGCGTTGCTCGCAGTTGGTACTATCATGCCCCGCGCTTTTTCATTGCGCCATTGCTTGCGCAAAGAAAAAATTTTCTTTAAAGCTCGGCGTATGGTGGTTATCCAGCCGGCCGGACGGGGATCCGCCAACATGCTTAATGCACGTGCGTAATCGAGCGTCAGCCCTGGTGTCCAGGCCATCGTTTTTGCGCGTTTACGTATTTGTACCGCGACCCATAACTCCGGCGTCGTGAGAATTTTACTCAACACCCACCAGTGGCCACGTTGCCCCCATATCTTACCCACCACGCCTTCAAGTGCCGCTTCCAGCCCACGTGCCACACTACTTGAGCAGTTACGATGCGTAAGGTTATAGGTGTTGTCTGCCTGGTAGATCTCCCAGAACCGCTTCAAGCGTTCAGCATCGTAGTTCCTGATCCGCACCTGCATAGTTGAAGGGCACCATTTTTCGGATTCACTTACATAATCTGGTTGAAAGTGCCCTTCAACATTATTATCTGCCGTTGCCCGCAGCAACCGGGCAAATTGATCGGGCGACCGGTCAATATCGACTGCCGGATACAGACTGATATAGACGCCTTCCGGAGATTCCAGGGCAGCATGGCCGGTGGAAATCACCCCATTTTTATCCACCGCAGCAATATAACGATCAATGACAGGATGAGGCACTACTGCGCTTTTCGAGGATCCTACAGGTGTCCAGACATGTATGGTCAGTGCCGGTTCATCGGCAGCCGGAGGGCCGTCCCATTCAGTGACCAACGGCGCTGTTTCTGTACTGCTGGCTTCCTCAGCAGCCGTATTGCCCAAAACTGCAGGGTTAACCTCCAGCTTTTTGACGCGCATTGCCAGCATAACCATATTCCAGCCACCAAATATCAATCCCAGGCCTAAGCAATAAGGTACGGTGCCGACATAATGGGTTGGATAGGGTTGAAAGAAGAAAATGGCTAACATGATTTCGATGAAACCGCCAGTGACCACAAATTTCCAGTTTTTATAGCGTATAACTCCGGCGGTGACGATTTGCAATAACCCGTCGGTCAAAAATAAAATGCCAAAAATCATCGATAAAATAAAGTGACCATGGTGATGCCCGCTCAAAATCAATATCGCCGCCAATGAAAATGCTCCACCCTTTACGTAACGCAAGGTCCGTTGCCCGCCGATGCCGGTATGCGCAACCATCAACGTTGCCAGGCCTTCGACCAACAACAGGAAAGCAAAGGGATGCAAGGGGAAATAAATCGCGTTATCCAACGCATCGATGAAGATGATTAAGCCAGCCAATACACCTAACCAACCAGCAATCATCAACCCACGCCAACGGTTACGCAAATAATCAACCCCCAGTAAAATCATTACCAACTGAACCATTCCTTATAACCTCTTCTTATCACTTTTAATTGTAAGACGGCTTAGCAGCCCCATCTGGCATTCTTAAGGCGAAACAACATAAACAAACCACAAAACAAGGTGGCCATCAACGGTAGGCCGTGGGTGTTCAACTCCATGGCAGTCTTCCCCATCATTGGGCTAATCAATGCGCCAGTACCCCAGACAATCGACAATACAGTATAACGCTGACCCATTCACAGTTACTTAAGCATTCGTCCACGAGAGTGATTACCACAGTATAAATACCTACAAATACACCATCCCAGAAAAAGTAATGTGTTTTAAAATCAATCACTGTTTCCGTTTGGTTCCCATGGATGATAGGTAGTATAGCATTACCCTTAACATATAAGAGGAAGAGTCAAAAAATCACAAAATAGCATTTACATTCAGGTGGTTATCTTTTTGTACTTAATGGGGATTTATGTTCTATACTCACTTTTATTAAATCCTAACACATTGATATAATTATGAAAAATGTGTCGTTATTTTTCTTCCGTTTTTCTTTGTGGTAAACATAGCGTCAGCCGCAGTCGACTGTGCGAATTTAAAGCAAAAAGTCGATGCGCAGAACAAGAACCTTTACCAGGGGTTGGTGCAAGAGGTACTGACTGAATCTGGTAAGCAGGGTCTTTGAAATAAGAAAGTGATCGAGGCAGTCCTGTTGAATATGTTTATCCGTCAGCGGAGTAGCAGTTATGAGCCGTACCATACCGTCTCCTCGTCAGCAGTGGGGCCTGTGTGATAAATGCCATTTTAGGGACTTGACGTTCAACTCCACATAATCGTGGCTGCGCGCGACGACACAGCCGTCGTTGTATCTGAATGCAGCTAACAGCTATTTTATGATAACCAAATCATTTTTATTTATTTTTAATTGCTAACTTTTTCTTTTTTGGTTTTGGTGGTATGCTGAATTTAACGAGTTTTAGCGATGAATCTGGTGAGAATCGATTTCAGCTAGACTAACCCCTACGATGAATAATTATTTTGCACATCTGCATCTGCATCTGCATCTGCATCTGCATCTGATTTGTCTACCCATTTGTATTTCATTTGTTGAACATCCCCGAATTACTTGACCATCTTCTTGGCAAAAGCGACTACAGGGGCAGGACGTCAAAATTATCTGTTGTAGGATTATTGGGAAGCACTGTATTGAATTTCTTTATATAACTCAGCCATTATAAACAAAGCCGAATGACAATGGGGGGCGTATGATGGGCGTCTACGACTCCCTGATTTTTAAACCATATAACAGTGTACATTTTCCATCGTAGTTCTATGATTAATAGATGACCTTTTCGATTATCACCTTATTAAATAGGCTGGATGTCTATGGGCAGAGCAAATCGAGACAGTCCCCTTGACATTAAAGAAATAAGTCAACACATCAAAGTAAAAAGCCCTTATTTTGCTTTTCAACAACTCTGGCAAGAGGGAGGGGCGTTGGTTGGCTCATTTACATCTGAACAGCCTCTTTTATACGAAGCAGGCTACATTACAGCGGGAGAATTGGGGAGGCACCTGGCGATACAATGACTTGTGCTTCAGTTGTTTTAGGCTGTGTCCCTTAATCATCTGAGTTATAGTAACATACTGTTTTCACAAGACATTGAACTATGGCTCGTTACGATATTCCCGATGAAGCATGGGCTATCATCCAGCCCTTACTACCTGCTGAACCTGCATCTCCACGAGCCGGACGTCCATGGGCAGAGCATCGTAAGATCATCAACGGTATGTTCTGGGGGCTGTGCTCTGGTGCACCATGGCGTGATTTACCTGAGAGATACGGGCCATGGAAGACCGTTTATAACAGCTTTAATCGATGGTCTAAACCCGGTGTGATTAACATTATTTTTAATAAGTTACTTTTATCTCTTGATGCTCACGGTCTCATTGACTGGTCGGCCACTGTGCTGGATGGTAGTAATATTCGGGCGCTCAGATGCGCCGCCGGAGCGCAAAAAACATTCCGATATCACCAGAGATAACGGCCTGGGTCGCTCTTGCGGTGGTTTTGGCACCAAAATCCATCTGGCGACAGACGGGAGCGGTCTTCCGCTAAACATCGTAGTGAGTCCCGGACAAGCCCACGAAAGTCAGTTCGCACAACGTCTTCTGGACGGCATTGGTGTTCAGCGCCAGAACGGCAGCATGAAACGCCGTGGTCATGCGGTACTGGCGGACAAAGCCTACTCCGGACATATATTACGTAACTAGATGAAAAATAAAGACATTAAAGCGGTTATTCCCCGAGAATCAAATGAAAAAATGGTGTCGGATGGTCGTGCACTGCTCGAGCGTGATGCCTACCGCAATGGCAACGTCGTTGAGCGGTGCTTTGGTCGCCTGAAAGAATACCGGCGCATCGCAACACGTTATAACAAAACGGCGAGAAATTATCTGGCAATGGTGAAACTGGGATGCATCCGGCTTTATTATCAACGGTTATTTAATTAAGGGACGCAACCTAATGGGAAATATTAATTCGAGCTGGTTTGTTAGCCTGGCGATCTCTTCTTTATTACGATATATTACAATGCTACACTGTATTAATGGAGGGGTGAGGTCTTTTAGTATTACACGGAATCTTAATGCTGTATCGGCCCCAATCAACTTCTTTGCTGATAATTGAGTGTCATTTACGTAAAAACGGATCCCGGGGCCATGAATTTTATTGAGTAACTCTCCAGTGACTTGAAACGCCGTTTGTGAAATGATGGCCACTGGCCAACATGGATAGTTTGGGAAATGGCCGGTGCATTGATGAGGTGATAGAGGGCCGGCAAAGGCGTCAAGTTCCTTTTCATGGTGCTCTAAGTTGTATAATGGAATAGGATGTCGGTAAGGTGAGTCTGGTGACATAGACAACTTTTCGCAGGCATAATGTTTGAAATTACGTTGGAATAATGCAGGTGAAAGAATAGTGTATTCGCAATGTAATTCTGCTATGGGGCCATTAGCCCATGCCTGAGCAAGAATTTTCAGTTCACGCTTATTCATATCTACTATCTTAGCTCTTGCATATAATATTTTTTGAGGTGGGGGCGGGGTTTCCGATTTTCGAATAAAATGAGCCTTTGTCGCCAAATAGTAACCCTCAGGCCCACTGTGCAGTGCGACCGCAGTACAGCTACCCAATATGGCCAGGTGCCTTCCCAACTCTCCCGCTGTAATGCAGCCTGCTTCGTATAGAAGGGGCTGTTCAGCCGCAAATGAACCAACCAACGATTCCCCCTCTTGCCAGAGTTGTTGAAAAGCAAAATAAGGGCTTTGTACTTTGATGCGTTGACTTATTTCTTTAATGTCAAAGGGACTGTCTCGATTTGCTCTGCCCATAGATATCCAGCCTATTTGATAGTGGTGATAACCGGAGGAACACCTATTAATCATAGGGCAACTATGGCGGATGCGCACTGTCATATGGTCTAAAAAATCAAGGAGTCGCAGACGTCCATCATACGCTCCCCATTGCCAATCGGCTATGTTTATCATAGCCGAATTATATAAAGAGGTGCAATACGAGTGCTTTCCAATAATCCTACAATGGATAATCACGTTGGATGAGTTCGTCCCTGTAGCCGATTTTTCCCTAGACATGGTCAAGTAATTTGGGGATGCCCGGTAAGTGAAAGATAAATGGATAGTCAAGACAGATGCAGATGTGCAAACGGAGCTGAGTATTTGTCGTAAGAGGGTAGCCTCGTTGAAGTCACGTCTCACTGGAATCCACCGCTAGAACCAAAGGCACAGAAAACGTTAGTGGTTAAATATGTATAAAATTTATTGAGTTATTTTGTGCTAACTGGATTTACCCCTGTAACTCCAGACTCATCGACTCTCTTATTTAGGCCTGCCGGCGTCGCAGATATTCCCGCGGCGAACGGTAGCCTAACGCACTGTGCGGATGCCATTCGTTATAATGCTCGAACGCCATTGCCAGGTTCTGCACTGCAGTACGTGCATCCGGACGCGGCATAACGCTGATGTAGTCGCGCTTCATCGTCTTCACGAAGCTTTCTGCCATGCCATTACTCTCCGGACTACGCACCGCTGTTCTTTTCGGCTCCAGCCCCAGTAACCGGGCGAACCGCCGGGTATCATGCGCTCTATAGGCCGGGCCGTTGTCTGTCAGCCACTCGATGGAGGCTGGCGGAAGCCGGTGTCCGAAGCGACGTTCCACCGCACCCAGCACACGTCCTGAACTGTGTCACTGTCGAAGCCGCCGGTACCGGCAGCCCAGTGCAGTGCTTCGCGGTCACAGCAGTCCAGAGCGAAGGTGACGCGGAGTTTTTCACCGTTATCACAGCGGAACTCGAAGCCGTCAGGACACCACCGCCGGTTACTTTCATTAACGGCCACTTTACCGGTATGCGTTCGACCTACCGGCTGCATTCTGGGGTTTCGTCCCAGCAACAACGCATGCTGGCACATGATCCGGTACACCCGTTTAGCATTGACGACCGTCACCGCCAGTGTATCAGATTCGCGGCGCAGTAATGCCCGGACGCGACGGTATCCGTAGGTCGGCACTTCACCGATAACGCCATGGATCCCGGCGTCATCGGTCTGGCGCTTTTTTCGCCCGTCCTGCCAGTTATCGGGACGATGCTTCAGGGTATATAAGTGCGCACGCGAGACCTGAAGACAGCGGCTGACGAAGCTCAGTCGATCCCCGGGCAATAAGGGTGCGTGCGCTATCCACTTTTTTTGGCGGTTATACTCGACGGCCTACTTCAGCAGCTCGTTCTCCATGGTCTTTTTACCCAGCAGGTGCTGTAGTTCTTTGATTTGTTTCACCACTGCCGCAAGTTCTGAGACGGGAACGACATCTTCGCCAGCCATGATCGCGGTCAGGCTACCTTCCTGGTACTGCTTTCGCCAGGCGAAGATCTGGTTTGCATTCACCCCATGAAGCCGTGCGACATAGGATACCGCCATGCCAGGCTGCAGCGTCTCTTTTCCTGTGGAGAACGGCGCCGGCGGCGCTTTGGTCCGAGCAACTCTTCGATTATGCTTATCTCCCAACTAGTCAATGAGACCGTGAGCATCAAGAGATAAAAGTAACTTATTGAAAATAATGTTAATCACACCGGGTTTAGACCATCGATTAAAGCGGTTATAAACGGTCTTCCATGGCCCGTATCTCTCAGGTAAATCACGCCATGGTGCACCAGAGCACAGCCCCCAGAACATACCGTTGATGATCTTACGATGCTCTGCCCATGGACGTCCGGCTCGTGGAGATGCAGGTTCAGCAGGCAGTAAGGGCTGGATGATAGCCCATGTTTCATCGGGAATATCGTAACGAGCCATAGTTCAATGTCTTGTGAAAACAGGATGTTACTATAACTCAGATGATTAAGGGACACAGCCTAGTACCGATATAAAAGTGGGTCTTCCGCAACTTGGGTAGTCCTTTATGCCAGAGGGCTCATTACCCGTCGTCGCAGTAACTCGAAGCCTGCCCGACCATACATCTGCTGTTTTAACATTTTCAGGCGATTTACATGCCCTTCGCCTACACCGTTACTCCATTTGCTGGTAATGGCTTCACATATTGCTGCTGCATCAGCTTCCATCCCGGCTGCAACACGCTGAAGCTCAACAGGAGCGCTTTCATTAACATGGGTACGCCACCTGTTTAGCTGTGGTTTGTTTTTGGTTTTCAGGAGCCGGTAGAAGTCCAGCGCCAGCTGCTGCGCTATTTTCAGCTGCGGCTCTTTTTCACACATCAGCCCGATGAAGCGGAAAGCATAATTTTCTTCCCCCCTTATTATTCGCAAGGGCATCAAACAACTACTCACGCGCGAAGCTGATGGAAGACGAGCTGGCGCAGTAATCGATGCGCTCCCACCCTTACGTCATTTGGCAACCTCATCCCTAATGGTGGTTTCGCTACCGGTGAACCCCTTTACCACCATTTCCCTCCATATCTGGCTGCCATTGTGGTTACCGCATTCACGTTGTTCCTCCAGCCACCCATGCCAGGGATCCAGAAGGCTTGGTTTCCGGGGGCGGGTCGACATTTCAGGGAATGTACCTGACTGGAGCCAGCGCCTGACCGTTACGGGTGATAAGCCGGTGGTATACTGTGGCTTAGATACCGTCGCGACCGCGCGAGACAACCTGTATTTCTGGATATTTTCTGAACCAGGCAGCCAGCGTACGTTGATCGCGGCCGGGAAGCAGGACGAGGGGACGGTGAGTATCAAGATTGACTATTAACGTGCCGTAACGGTGACCCGATGCCATGCCCACTCGTCGATACCGACATGGGGCATGCCTGGCGGTTTCGTCTCAGGGGTATTGATCACTCTGCGAAGAAGCGTATCTGCACTGCTACGGAGACTACTTGCCGTTGCTGCCAGTCTTCCATCCTCACCTCCGGCGATTAATCCCAGCTGACGCTGTAAATTTTGTAACGTCTGTAACGTCTGTAACGTCTGTAACGTCTGTAACGTCTGTTAAGACTGCTGCCGTGAACCTGCGAAGGGAGCCAGCGGCTCGGCAAAAATTTTGCGTGAACAGGCGCTGGGTTAGGCAGTATCAGTGGCGGACAGCAAACATCAGCCATAGCGCCTAGCCTGAGCAGGGTAGATACTGTATCCGACGCCGACGACAACTATGAACAGAGTTGCGGCGTTCAAGGTATTCAGGACATAGTGCTGTTTTACGTTTTCCACGGAGATGGAGGGTTATACCATCAGGGCTAATAACTGGTCGGCCGTATTGCTATCAGCAAGGTAACTGTAAAAGTGTCTTAAGTGAGGGTATTGCGTTGTCAATAACTTAAAACAGTTTAGATCCTTGTTAACTAGAAAGTTTCATCGATATTACTCCACCCAAGTTGCGGAAGATCCGCAATTCGATCGGCATTGACAGGTGACCAAATTCAGTTTGCCACGACAACCCGTAGTTCTGTTGAATAGTCAGTTCATCAGAGTCGATAGCGAATTCCCGCAGGTATAGACGCCTCCGTTACTCCCGGCAATGATACCCAGATCGTCGTAATTATCTGTGACATAGATTATTTTAACCTACGCGAATGGGATTTGACGCAGAGCAACACCAACTTCAACATACAGTAACGTGAACAGAGACACACCGGCAAAACCACATCCCATGCATTCAAATTCAGCGGCAGGGCCATTGCCCTACGCACCCTTCATCTGTTCATGACTGGGAAAACCGATAGCACAACGCACCAAAAATGCTATCGGTTACCTCATTAAATATTAACGCTCAGGATACCACGGGCAATAAACAATCCCGGTTGTAGCTAAGCAGCACAAGTAGGTTTTCTGTGGGTTTCGCGGGTCCATAGGGTAAGGTTTCAGTTCCGAAGCACAGGTTGGAGGAGGAACTGAAGCAGACACTGCGCCTATGCATCCTACAGCAATTAACAGAGTCAATGATACAATAAGGCTTTTCATGATATTAAATCCCATTTAAATTTAAATAAAAACATAAATACGTTCTTGTGCTTTACTGCCACTGCGAATTTATGTGCAGAGAGAATACAAAAAAATCTCAATACGTTGAAATATGACAAATCAGAAATAAGCATTAGTGTAACTATGAAGTTGCCCATGTTTAGACGTTTGTGTATCGACCTGATTTTGATATGTGAGATGCCGATTTCATAGGAAGCCGCAATGTGAACCGCCCCAGTTTTGTGGGAGAGTTTTTAGTCCGGGAACTCAGGCTGCCATAGCCCCGTTCCCGATGGAAGCATAATACGCTTTTTCGGCTTCAGCTGGCGGGATATGACCGAGACGTTCCAGTAGCCTACGATTGTTATACCAGTCCACCCATGTAGTGAATCAGTATTGTCGAACGATATCCTGCAATTTGGAGCGTGAGATTTCTCTATTCCATGCGACAGAGCCATCATTCATCCAGACGCAGACCTGAAAACAGACTTGGCAATATCGATACCAACAACCCTGATCGTGTTCATGTGATGTTACTCCCGGATTAATGCAGTTAGTAAAAGTATGGCACTGACTACTTTAGGAGGGAGCGTCCATCACATCACTACAACTGTTGAATATGGCTAGTTTCAGTTCAGTTTAGCCAGTAACGAACTGAGATTCACCAGCGACTCTTAACAATGAAGCTATCGCTGTGTACCACTCCGCACCTGATTTCTGACTAGTCCAATGCCATCGCTCGCGGTAATTAATTACATTTGACTATAAATGGTAAGAACGCATATGCCCAAAAGGTGACTTATGAATATTACATCACGTATTTATAATATTAGCAGGCGAACGGTTTGGATTTTCATGGTACTTTTTGCTCCTTTTTCTGGGGGGGGGGTATGTCATATTATCTTGCATTTTTCAATAGGTAGTATATAAATGACCATTGGGTTATGGTCGATGATTGTGCGAGAGATTTTATAATTAAGAATAAATTAGCTCAGTGTTTTGATAAGATAGCCTAAGGTTGATACATACTTTACGTTACGTAGTCCTTTGCTGGCTATGAATAGGGATGGTTTTTCGTATTATCTCGACAATATTATCTTCCTAGGTGTTCGTGGGTATCTGACTTATACCCTGAATTTGTGTAATCTGGGGAGGTGATGGCTGAGGTCAGTGTTGTCGTGACCATTCAACGTTTCGTCGCCTGGTGCCACTATTGGATAAAGACATTTCTCCTGCATAAGCGGGATGGGGTGCCGCTGGTGAATATGTGAATTTTACATCAAAGTCAGAGAGCAGTATAACTATCTGTGTTGAAGAGAGTTACAGAGCAGATTATTGACGCCATCAGGTTTTATAATTGTTGCTGAGGATGTTACTATAATTGGTGATGATCGTAGTGGTCGTTTTTTACTGAGTTACCCGTGGATGATACCGTAATCATACATTTCTTTAACGGAGGTAATATAATAATTCTGACGGGCGGCGCCGTTTACGATTTTCATTCTGATGCATTCGTGGCATCTATATGGTGACGCATAGACATCAAGATCTAATCGTATTCGCTATGGGCGGGAGTATAATATTATTTATTTGCCTATTTCTTGCCAAAATTGGTAATTAACTTACCATCTAGAATAATACTGTTTGTATTTAAATTATTACTGAGTTTGGTACGCCTGTATACTGTATTTTAGCTTCGTAGTTATAAAACCCTGCGCAATTAACTGAGCATAGACCTCTACTTGTTCATGGTTGCTTTAGGGTTATAATTGGTAAAGGGATTATGATTAAAAATAGCAATAAGGTTTTAATAATTTGTGATAGGCACATTTGCTTCTTGGGAATTAGATTTTTACTAAATGAGATTGGTGTATATGATATTACCCTAGGAGATAATATTATTGAGTTACCAAGGATTATAAGCAAAGTCGATAATAATGTGGTTGTTATTGTCGATAGCTATCATCATAACCTTAGGGAGGTGGCTTGTGAAATATTAAAGAGAAGAAAAGGGAGGGTGAAAGCGATTGTTTTTTCTGACACTCTTTTGTGTGATAGGGGGAATATTGTATTTATGCATAGAGCGGAAAGTATTGCAATTATAAAGTGCTATCTACATATGATTTTTTTGGATGGATGTATTATAAGTCCGAAGGTATCTAGCATACCCAAATATCAACTTAAAAAACTTACAAGGAGTGATATTGCTTTATTAATATCCATGTTGGAAGATGATGATGAAAGTGGAATGATGAGAAAGACAAACAAAATAAGTTCAGCTATAAGTAAGCAGCAGAGAAAAGTAATGGGAAAACTTATGGTTAATACGGCGCGCGAGTTGCGTTATTTTTATGGTTTTTTTAAACATTTACAATGAATTATCTTGAGAATATAAACTTAGGGGTTGACACGCTTCCATTGGATTACTTGTCAAGTAATACCCGTCAATACTGCAATCACTGGCTTGCAATTACCCACATCTATTTTCTCGAAAGTTCAAAACATAAAGAATGTCATTTAGTCGGCGCAGCCTTCGCCAAAGTACTGTGTTGCCTGGTGGATGAGCGTTGGCTATGGCTAAATACCTGCCTAACTGCAAAATGGCATCTGAATCGCTCAAGGTTTGGCATTCGAATCGATCGCGGTTTGGCATCACAATCGATCACGATTTGGCACACATCCGATCACTGATTGGCATCCTGTCGCTCCCTCCGGGAATTATAAATCTTCGTTTCTAGTTCACTAAACACCTCCGTTTTGGATATAAGTTTAGGCTGTGTCCCTTAATCATCTGAGTTATAGTAACATCCTGTTTTCACAAGACATTGAACTATGGCTCGTCACGATATTCCCGATGAAGCATGGGCTATCATCCAGCCCTTACTGCCTGCTGAACCTGCATCTCCACGAGCCGGACGTCCATGGGCAGAGCATCGTAAGATCATCAACGGTATGTTCTGGGGGCTGTGCTCTGGTGCACCATGGCGTGATTTACCTGAGAGATACGGGCCATGGAAGACCGTTTATAACCGCTTTAATCGATGGTCTAAACCCGGTGTGATTAACATTATTTTTAATAAGTTACTTTTATCTCTTGATGCTCACGGTCTCATTGACTGGTCGGCCACTGTGCTGGATGGTAGTAATATTCGGGCGCTCAGATGCGCCGCCGGAGCGCAAAAAACATTCCGATATCACCAGAGATAACGGCCTGGGTCGCTCTTGCGGTGGTTTTGGCACCAAAATCCATCTGGCGACAGACGGGAGCGGTCTTCCGCTAAACATCGTAGTGAGTCCCGGACAAGCCCACGAAAGTCAGTTCGCACAACGTCTTCTGGACGGCATTGGTGTTCAGCGCCAGAACGGCAGCATGAAACGCCGTGGTCATGCGGTACTGGCGGACAAAGCCTACTCCGGACATATATTACGTAACGAGCTGAAAAACAAAGACATTAAAGCGGTTATTCCCCGAGAATCAAATGAAAAAATGGTGTCGGATGGTCGTGCACTGCTCGATCGTGATGCCTACCGCAATGGCAACGTCGTTGAGCGGTGCTTTGGTCGCCTGAAAGAATACCGGCGCATCGCAACACGTTATGACAAAACGGCGAGAAATTATCTGGCAATGGTGAAACTGGGATGCATCCGGCACACAGCCTAACAGTCACCTGAGTTGAGGTGGTGTTCCCACTTCAAAATCTTACAGCTGAACCAATAAACAAAGCATGACTGCTGAATTTACACTCGAAGTGGAAAATTTGGTTCTCGACCAGGACTGCGCATGGCGAAGCCGTTAAAGTGATGAGCGTCAATCTTTCCGTTATCTGAATTAACACGCCATTTCTGACTTGTCAGATTATCATATGTGCTCGGATTTACTATTATTTTGTCGCTTTAAAAGCCGAGAAGACATAATGAAGATGGTTGCTCATATCACGAAAAAAACCTTATAAGGAAGACTAACAATGAAGAAGTTATTTATGGTAGTGACTGTGCTAATGTCCATTGGGAACGTGACGGTCGCATTTGCATACCCGGACCCTGTCTGTACCACCCCTATTAAGCGGTATGAAATTAAAACGGGTGTATTTAAAATGTGCTGCATGAGCAATGAAGGGGTGGTTTGGTGCCCTCCTTACGCTAATTAACTACAAAAAAATAAAAGGGAGAGGTGTCTCTCCTTTTTGTAATTAATTTAAAGTTATCTTAAAGTTACTGTTTTAAGTTATTAACTTTAATAAGCATCTTTTGTTTATTGGTGCATTCACGTATGAGCATGCCTTTCTCCTGTATAGGTCTTCCGGCATATTCATCAATCGACGAAGGAAAAAGGTGAAAATGAATAACATAATTGTCATGATGATGGCCGTCGGTTTTTTGCTACCTGGTCCAGTTGCTGCCATAGAGAAACCGGTGGCCGTCTTTAATGCGGAACAAGAGACTCGTATTACCGAAGTGGTTAGGGAATATCTGGTGGCTCACCCGGAGGTCATAGGGGAGGTCGAGCAGAGACTGCTGGCGCAGCGGGAGGAGAAGCAGCAGCAGGCGAGGGTTGCTGCAGTCATTCAGAATCAGGCAGCACTGTTGAACGATAAAGGTACGCCATCATATGGCTCTGGTGATGCAAAAGTGACGGTCGTCGAGTTCTTCGATTATCAATGCATTTATTGTGCTCGTCTGGCACCGGAACTGGAAAAGGCAATAAAGGCAAATCCAAATGTACGCCTCGTGTTTAAGGAACTCCCGATATTTGGCCAGTACTGGCCAACCTCAATGAGGGCTGCGAAAACCGGGTTGCAGATCTGGCAGCAGAAAGGCGCGGAGGCCTACTTCCGCTATCATAATATGATTTACGCCACCGGACATAATGAAGGCAAGCTGACCGACGAGGATATCAATAGGGCTGCAGACGCCGTGAAATTCAACATCTCGAAGGCTGAAGGTGTGCAGAGTGTTTTGGACGGTATTAATACGCAGGCCCAGCAACTGGGTATCAGTGGAACGCCGACCTTGGTGATTCTTCCTTCTTCCGGTGCCAGTACTGGCAATGTTACCGTAATCCCGGGAGCTCCCCGTACAGATGCTCTTCAGAAAGCCATTGATAAAGCGGCTGGAAAGACGAGGCTGTAGCCTGCGCATGGATTTGTAAAATGCTAGGTTTTAGCATGTTCGATTCAATGGAAAAGATATATTGATTTCTTGGCGAAAAACAGTATTGGCTGGTTAACGGACGCGCCAAAAATGTCAAAACGCCTCGGAAACTGTAAGTTCCCAGCAATGGTGGTATTGACAGTGACTACAGCCCGGCAAAAAGCTCTTTATCGACTATTAACCCGAGTATTGGGGAAATACGCAGGGTAATCATCTTTGTTGCCGTGATGGGGTTTATGCCGAAGCGTATGAAGATTGGGCATGATGCCCGAGCTGAGCCTGTACCGCCAAGAGGGATGACGAAACCGCCAAATGGAATTTGGGTGCAATATAGACGCAATTGCGCTACGTGAAATCCGGGTACCCGCGTGGGGCGTTCGGGTAGGAATATTTTACGTAGTGCTATTTTTTCATCGTCTTCAATCAGTTCTCTGCTACGCCATTTCGTTCAGGGCTGTGTGTTCCTATTCATTTTGGCTCTAGCCTGTGAGCTCGGAGCTTCGCTCGGTTTCACGAGTTCTGTAGTCTGAACTGTTATCCGCCAACCCTTCGGTTGGGTTGAGTCGGTCGTTGTTGACCGACAACAATATTACTATAAATGTCTGGGTAGATTGTGAGCAAAATAGACTAAAAAAGAGGGGCGATGATGAAAGCAAAAGCATGGGAGTCGTTACTGTAGGATGTGTATTAGCCGCTCCAGCATGGGCTGATGATAATTCGCGAACGGACAAGGTCACTGTCAGCGCTGGCCTGGGGTGGTTCGGGGGGGGGAGTCGAAGGAGTACGTGTATGACGCAAGTACCGGAAGAAAAGTCAGTGAGTTAAAATGGCAGATAAGGAACACTCCTATTATCAGGGGGGAAATAGCCTAGGACGCACTGACCTGGATGACTGTCGGCGCCAGTGGCTGGACGACCCTGGCCTCGGGGGGATCCGGGGGCATGGATGATTATGATTGGATGACGCCCGGCCAATCGGGGGGGGGGCTGATTGGTCAACCCATCCAGGTACGTGCCTGAATCACGCCAATGAATTTGACGTGAATATCAAAGGGTGGCTCCTCATGCAGCTGACCTATCGGTTGGGGGCCGTAGTCGGTTATCAGCAAACCCGCTTCAGCTGGACGGCCTTGGGAGGCAGTTATTCTTACGATAACGGGGCTGAGATCAATAACCTTCCTCAAGAGGCGCGTGTTATCGGTTATAAGCAACAATTCAACACACCTTATTTGGGGCTTGTTGGGGTATACCGTTATCAAAATGTTGAGTTGAATGGCCTGTTAAAACTCACCCCCTGGGTGAATGCTAAAGATAACGATGAGCATTATTTGCGCAATATGACATTTCGTGAGGACATCCACCGTTCACGGTATTATTCCGTCGCGCTGGGAGTGGGATATTACCTGACGCCAGCGGCTAAAGTTTATACCGAGGTTAGTGCCAGCAAGTATGAGGAAGGTAAAGGGGGCACGCAGATGCTCAATAATAAAACTGGCGAACACAGCTATATTGAGGGAGATGCTGCAGGGATTGATAATATGCATTATTCCGTTACCGCTGGGGTTCAATTCCGCTTTCTATGATGTGGATTCGCCCCTATAACTCCAGACTCAACGACTCTCTTATTTAGGCCTGCCGGCGCCGCAGATATTCCCGCGGTGAACGGTAGCCTAACGCACTGTGTGGATGCCATTCGTTGCAATGTTCGAACGTCATTGCCAGATTCTGCACTGCCGTTCGGGCATCCGGACGTGGCATAACGCTGATGTAGTCGCGTTTCATCGTCTTCACGAAGCTTTCTGCCATGCCATTACTCTCCGGGCTTCGTACCGCAGTTCTTTTCGGCTCCAGCCCCAGCAACCGGGCGAACCGCCGGGTATCATGTGTTCTGTAGGCCGAGCCGTTGTCTGTCAGCCACTCGATGGGGGCTGGCGGAAGGCGGTGTCCGAAGCGACGCTCCACCGCGCCCAGCATTACGTCCTGAACGGTATCACTGTCGAAGCCACCGGTTCCAGCAGCCCAGTGCAACGCCTCGCGGTCACAGCAGTCCAGAGCGAAGGTGACGCGGAGTTTTTCACCGTTTTCACAGCGGAACTCGAACCCGTCAGAACACCACCGCCGGTTACTTTCACTAACGGCCACTTTTCCGGTATGCGCCCGATCTATCGGCTGCATTCTAGGTTTGCGTCCCAGCAACAACGCATGCTGGCACATGATCCGGTACACCCGTTTGGCGTTGACGACCGCCACTGCCAGCGTCTCAGATTCGCGGCGCAGTAATGCGCAGACGCGACGGTAACCATAGGTTGGCACTTCACCGATAACGCCATGGATCCGCTCAAGCACGTCGGCGTCATCGGTCTGGCGCTTTTTTCGCCCGCCCTGCCAGTCCCTGGGACGATGCATCAGAACATGCAAGTGCGCACGCGAGACCTGGAGACAACGACTGACGAAGCTCAGTCGCCATCCCCGGGCAATAAGGGCGCGTGCGCTATCCACTTTTTTTGGCGACCATACTCGACGGCCTCCTTCAGCAGCTCGTTCTCCATGGTCTTTTTACCCAGCAGACGCTGTAGCTCTTTGATTTGTTTCACCGCCGCCGCCAGTTCTGAGGCGGGAACAACATCTTCGCCAGCCATGATCGCGGTGAGACTACCTTCCTGGTACTGCTTTCGCCAGGCGAAGATCTGGTTTGCATTCACACCATGAAGCCGTACGACATGGGAAACGGTCATACCTGGCTGAAGCATCTCTTGAACAATGGCAATCTTTTCCTGTGGAGAACGGCGCCTGCGGCGCTCTGGTCCCAGCAACTCTTCGATCATGCTTATCTCCCGACTAGTCTAATGACTAGTTTTAAGACTAGTCATCAATTTAAGGTGGGTCGAAGTGTCTGGTGATTCAGGGGGCCAGTCTATGATGTAAGTATGCAATAGATGATATCAGGGTGGCGTTCTTTACTTTATGTCGCAGGACGTCCCTGGTAGCATTGACAAACGTGGTGTCACTCCAACTATAGGGCAGGATCGTCTACCGGGGCGGGGTCAGTCCACCGCCGACGACGGCACTGAGGACAGAAACCTGGCGGTAACCCGCACCTGGCAGTATGAGGATGCAACGCTGCCGGGCCGACCACTATAGTTGTAACGGCTCGCAATCGAAATCCCTCCGACTCGCAATCACTGCAAATTTCGGCTCACATTAACTGCAAATGAAAAATGCCACCGGCTCACATTAAGTGATAATGGGCTCGCATTTATCCTGCCCGGCTCGCAATCCATTTCGCCGGGCTCACACTATCTGCAAATGAAATTTAACTAACAGCGTCTTTTTTATCCCCCCTGATAACGCCCGTCCAGGCGAAGTTATCCTGATTGCTGTATGATTTTATTTGCAGCCTGAACGACTGCACAACATAAACAGGAGAATATCATGAGCACATCGCTGTTCAGCAAAACCCCGACGGTCACGGTCCTCGATAACCGCGGGCTGACCGTGCGCGACATCGCGTACCACCGACATCCCGGCTCCCCGGACATTACCAGTGAGCGCATCACCCGCCATCAGTATGACGCCCGCGGCTTTCTGACGCAGAGCGCCGACCCGCGCCTGCACGACGCCGGGCTGGCGAACTTCAGCTACCTCACAGACCTGACCGGCGGCGTTCTGCGTTCAGAGGGCGTGGATAATGGCACCACTCTGGCGCTGAACGATGCCGCCGGCCGGCCGTTTCTGGCGGTCAGCAACATCAGCACTGCCGGTGATGGCACGGAGGACAGAAGCCAGGCGGTAACCCGCACCTGGCAGTATGTGGACTCAGAACTGCCGGGCCGCACACTGAGCATTACGGAGCAGGCCACCGGCGAAGCCGCCCTCATCACGGAGCGTTTCGTCTGGGCCGGTAATTCTGCTGAGGAGAAGGCGCTGAATCTCGCCGGCGCGTGCGTCAGCCACTACGACACGGCCGGCCTGACGCAGACCGGCAGCATCGCGCTGACCGGCGTGCCGCTTTCCGTCACCCGCCGCCTGCTCAGGGACGTGGACTATCCTGACGTCGTGGCCGACTGGCAGGGCGGGGATGCCTCCGCCTGGAACGACCTGCTGGATGGTGAGGCATACCCCACCCTGACCACCGCGGATGCCACCGGGGCGATGCTGACCACCACCGACGCGAAGGGTAACATGCAGCGTGTGGCGTACGACGTGGCGGGCCTGCTGTCGGGCAACTGGCTAACCCTGAAGGGCGGCACGGAACAGGTTATCGTCAGGTCCCTGACGTACTCAGCCGCCGGACAGAAGCTGCGTGAGGTGTACGGTAACGGCGTGATGACCACGTATACGTATGAGGCAGAGACGCAGCGCCTTATCGGCATTAAAACGGAACGTCCGGCAGGACACGCCTCGGGTGCGAAAGTGCTGCAGGACCTGCGCTATGAGTATGACCCGGTGGGCAACGTCCTGAAAATCAGCAACGACGCCGAGGAGACCCGCTTCTGGCGCAACCAGAAAGTGGTGCCGGAGAACGCTTACGTCTACGACAGCCTGTACCAGCTGGTCAGCGCCACCGGGCGCGAAATGGCAAACGCCGGTCAGCAGGGCAGCAGCCTGCCTTCAGTCGCCGTCCCCCTTCCGGCAGACAACTCCGCATACACGAATTACACCCGCACTTACACATACGACAGCGCCGGCAATCTGACACAAATCCGTCACAACGCCCCCGCGACAAACAACAGTTACACCACAAACATCACCGTCTCCGATAAAAGCAACCGGGGCGTGCTGAGCACGCTGACGGAAAACCCGGCGGACGTGGACGCGCTGTTCACAGCGGACGGACAGCAGAGACAGCTCCTGCAGGGGCAGGTACTGGTCTGGACGCCGCGTAACGAGCTGCTGAAGGTGACGCCGGTGGTGCGCGACGGTAGTACGGACGACAGTGAAAGCTACCGCTATGACGGCGGCCGCCAGCGCATCCTGAAGGTCAGCGGGCAGAAAACCGGCAACAGCATGCAGACGCAGCGTGCGCTGTACCTGCCGGGACTGGAGTTGCGCACGACCACATCCGGCAGTACGGAAACGGAAAGCCTGCAGGTGATTACCGCGGGCGAGGCGGGACGGGCGCGGGTGCGAGCGCTGCACTGGGAGAGCGATACGCCGGAGGGTGTCAGCAATGACCAGCTACGCTACAGCTATGACAACCTGACGGGCAGCTGCAGCCTGGAGCTGGACGGGGATAGAAACGTCATCAGCATGGAAGAGTACTACCCGTACGGCGGCACGGCGCTCTGGACTGCCCGCAGCGCGGTGGAGGCGGAGTACAAAACCGTGCGTTACTCAGGCAAGGAGCGTGACGCGACGGGGCTGTATTATTACGGGTACCGGTACTACCAGCCGTGGGTGGGCCGGTGGCTCTCCTCAGATCCGGCGGGCACGGTGGACGGGCTGAATTTGTTCAGGATGGTAAGGAATAATCCTGTTTCCATGCAGGATAATGATGGCAGGCTTCCCTCTCTTTCATGTTTTGGACCTTCGGCGAAACAACGGTTTAATGCAAAGATGAAGGATGAACTTTCTAGATTGAATGATGTGAGTATACCAAAAACAATACATATGATATGGATTGGGACAGGCAAGATATCCGACAAAAACGTTGCGTTATCACTTGAAACAGCAAGTAAGAACCCTGACTATGATACCAGGGTTATTTATGATGGTGGCATTGTCGGGCATGAGACTGCAAGAGATTATTTAGTGAGTAAGTTTTCCGGAAGTAGCGTGAAAATTATGGATTTGAGGGGGTTGCCTTATTTTTCAGATATAAGCTCTCATCCAGCCTTTAAATATTACGAAGAAACGGTAAGGCAAAAAAAATATGCTCAGGCAAGTGATTTGTTACGCCTTCACTTGTTGGAAAACGAGGGGGGCATTTATAAAGACATAGATGATACACAGGTGGAATCATTTGGATCACTTTCATTCCCAAAAGGTATAGGTTTCAAGGGCGAATATGCTGCTGCACCTGACGGTTCTAAAGCTAGTGCAGTTCCTAATACACCAATTGCAGCTGCAGAAAAGCATCCTGTCATCAGCAAGACACTTGGGTTAGCAATTGAGAACTATAAAAATGGGGAGGGAAATGTTTTGAAACTTGCAGGGCCTGATGTATTCACTGAGGCACTATATGATGTAGTGCCATTTTCTTCTCGTACTGTACTGGATGATTGGGAAAGAACTAAGCAAGATGTATTCAATGATAAAAAGCAGAAATTAAGTATGGATGAGATAAGATTACTACATGAACCAAAAGTAAAATGCTCAAGCTGGAAAGGTTTGTAACAAATGGTTCTGATCATTCTTGGGTTAATAGATAATTGACGGATGCGTCAGGGGTAAATTTATTCTGAAGCATCTATTTTTTCGAAAATATTATGGTATTTTTTGAGTAGTCCCAAAGCAGGCAACCCGGTGAGACAGTTTTTCTGTCTCATTTGGGTTGTTTTTGCCTCATCTCCTGTGGTGAGGTTTCAGGCTGAAAACAGCAATGACTGCTGGCAGTTTGATATGTCACCATCCGACCTCAAACATATCGAGCGGCCTGACTGGGTTGACCCAACCCGCGGCGAACCCACGCTGATGCTGTTCAGCGTGGTGGATGACCGGAGCGGGGTTACTTACCAGGAATACCGGTGTGTGTATGGTGAGCGTCATTCTGCTGTGGGGGCATTTTGACGAAGAGATGTATGTGGAGTTTACCGGTGAAACATGGGGGCCTTATTATGGCTCTGTTGCAAAAATCTGGAGGTGATAAACTCATCGTCATCTTTTGCTGACGGAGCAGCACATGAACCCATTCAAAGGCCGCCATTTTCAGCGTGACATCATCCTGTGGGCGGTACGCTGGTACTGTAAATACGGCATCAGCTATCGTGAACTACAGGAGATGCTGGCCGAACGCGGTGTCAACGTTGATCACTCCACGATTTACCGCTGGGTTCAGCGTTATGCGCCTGAAATGGAAAAACGACTGCGCTGGTACTGGCGTAATCCTTCCGACCTGAACCCATGGCACGTTGACGAAACGTACGTGAAGGTGAATGGCCGGTGGGCTTATCTGTATCGTGCCGTCGACAACAGGGGGCGCACTGTCGATTTTTATCTCTCCCCACGTCGTAATAGCAAAGCCGCATACCGGTTTCTGGGTAAAATCCTCAACAACGTGAAGACGTGGCAGATCCCACGGTTTATCAACACGGATAAAGCACCCACCTATGGCCGTGCGCTCGTTCTACTTAAACGCGAAGGACAATGTCCTCCTGATGTTGAGCACCGACAGATTAAATACCGGAATAACGTTATTGAATGCGATCATGGCAAGCTGAAAAGGATAATCGGCGCCACGCTGGGATTTAAATCCATGAAGACCGCTTACGCCACAATCAAAGGTATTGAGGTGATGCGTGCACTGCGCAAAGGCCAGGCCTCAGCGGTTTTATTATGGTGATCCCCTGGGCGAGATGCGTCTGGTGAGCAGAGTTTTTGAAATGTAAAGCCTTTAAATAAGATAAAAGGCTACCTCGTCACGAACTTTGCAACAGTACCGTAACGGTGTTATCGGGGGCTATGTAAATCGTCTGAAGATGTGTATGGTCGGGCAGGGTTCGAGTTGCTTAGGCGACGGGGGBATGTGTCCTCTGGCATGAAAATCTCCACCCAGGTTGCGGAAGACCCGTTTGTTACCCGTTGTTGACACAGGTGGCCAACAAGGCCATCTGCTATCTCTCCGGTGAACCGGGCATGCTGGTCGCGGTACGTGAGGGGATGGCTCTGCCGCATTAAGGCGTCGTCAGGTAACATGTTGTTTTTTATAATGTTACCTGACCATGTCTTTGAACCGAAATGCCTTCCAGCGACTGCATTATCCTGTCGATATCATCGCCCAGTGCGCGCGCTGGTATCTGGCCTATACCTTGAGCCTGCGTGATCTGGAGGAAATGATGGCTGAGCGCGGGTACTGTTGTTGACCATTCCACGTTGCATCGTTGGGTCATCCGCCTGGTGCCGTTACTGGATAAGGCGTTTCGCCGACATAAACGTGCCGTGGGGCGTCGCTGGCGCATGGACGAAACCTATATCAAAGTCAGAGGCCAGTGTAAATACCTGTGTCGCGTCGTTGACAGCGTGGGGCAGATCATCGATTTCCTGCTTACTGCCAAACGGGATGCGGCCGCAGCGCTGCGTTTCTTTCGTAAGGCCATCCGCCACCACGGCGAGCCCGAAGTGGTGACCATTGATAAGAGCAACGCCAATACCGCTGCCCTGACCACGCTCAATGCCGGCAAACCCCGCAGAGGAAAGCATCACCGTCAGGCAAAGCAAGTATCTGAATAACCGGGTAGAGCAAGATAAGCGCAATATCAAACGCCGGATACGTCAGATGCTGGGGATCAGATCATTTCGCCGAGCACAGACCCAGCAGGCCGGCATCGAGCAGCTCCACATGATACGTAAAGGGCAGCACCAACATTCGCACAGTAATGGATTGTCACCCACAGAACAATTGTATCTGTTGGCTGCCTAAATAACCGGCAACGCGATTTCTGCTGACCTGTCGTTGTTAATGTGACGGAGCCCTTTATCTTCAAAAAAGGTACTGTTGCAAAGTTCGTGACGAGGTAGCCTTTTATCTTATTTAAAGGCTTTACATTTCAAAAACTCTGCTCACCAGACGCATCTCGCCCAGGGGATCACCATAATAAAACGCTGAGGCCTGGCCTTTGCGCAGTGCACGCATCACCTCAATACCTTTGATTGTGGCGTAAGCGGTCTTCATGGATTTAAATCCCAGCGTGGCGCCGATTATCCTTTTCAGCTTGCCATGATCGCATTCAATAACGTTATTCCGGTATTTAATCTGTCGGTGCTCAACATCAGGAGGACATTGTCCTTCGCGTTTAAGTAGAACGAGCGCACGGCCATAGGTGGGTGCTTTATCCGTGTTGATAAACCGTGGGATCTGCCACGTCTTCACGTTGTTGAGGATTTTACCCAGAAACCGGTATGCGGCTTTGCTATTACGACGTGGGGAGAGATAAAAATCGACAGTGCGCCCCCTGTTGTCGACGGCACGATACAGATAAGCCCACCGGCCATTCACCTTCACGTACGTTTCGTCAACGTGCCATGGGTTCAGGTCGGAAGGATTACGCCAGTACCAGCGCAGTCGTTTTTCCATTTCAGGCGCATAACGCTGAACCCAGCGGTAAATCGTGGAGTGATCAACGTTGACACCGCGTTCGGCCAGCATCTCCTGTAGTTCACGATAGCTGATGCCGTATTTACAGTACCAGCGTACCGCCCACAGGATGATGTCACGCTGAAAATGGCGGCCTTTGAATGGGTTCATGTGCTGCTCCGTCAGCAAAAGATGACGATGAGTTTATCACCTCCAGATTTTTGCAACAGAGCCGTTTCGACTTCGAACCGTTACAGATAGCGGTGAACAGAGCTGCTTGACTTAATAATATAATGGAATTCTTTCTGGATAATTTCCATCAACCTCCTTCAGCTTGATTAAACGCTGTTTGGGATTTACCTCACGTAGCCCGACATTTGCCACTACAAAACTGGCAAGTGGCGAGAGTATGTGCTCTTCTTTTTCATTTTTCGGTGAGAAGTTAGAGCGGATAAAGGTTGGGCTAAATCCATTTATTTCGAACAGGACGCCATCATTGCCAGAACCCGGTCTGATAAAACTCTCAGCTACTGATTTATCTGTAGATGTAGACAAAAAAGAAGGGCTGTAGAACACGCTTTTTTTACTTATTGTATTCTTGTATTTGAATACTGATTCATCAGAGAGGTCTTGCTTCCGATAAAACACCTTTCTTTTGGTGTTTTTGTCTTTGAAGGTAATCCGTTTAAGGTCATTTAGATTGTAGTTCAAGGCATCTGTTTCGTCTTCTGTTTGTTTTTTAATGGTTTTCATTACCGCTCCTTTAAACGGGTTTTCGCCATGAATATCTTTAATTTACTGTGTGATCTCCTGACTTGTTAGCTTAATTTTTTGTTTTTTCGCATGATGTCATTTGTTTTTTATAAGCACTAGATGTATGGGGGTGCGAAAAAACACTTATTTCCTTGTTGTCTTTTTCCTGTTTTTAATAAAGCTTTGAGGACGCGCTTTCATATATTTGGCTACCTGAATGGCATTTTTTCATGCTTCGTTGGTATCTTTTCTATATGACATTATTTTCTTGTAAGTATCGTATTTAATTGTGTGAGTGAAGGTGTCTAAATCGTCGTGAAAGGTAGATGGTAATGTTGCCTCACTGTAGGTTTTTCATATCATATTTACGTCCTCACTAAAGGAATCATTGTTTTCTTCTTTCAACTTGGCTTGAAGTTTATACATGTGATTTATACAATCATCCTGTATCAGGAATTCGATACAAAATTTATGCTTCTCCAATATTAAGTGGTGATAAAAATAGTCTAAGCGATATAAGTATAATAGGCAACTTTGGAAAAATACAGACCAAAACAGTAGGAAAGGATCTGGCATTATGCCAACGTGGTATCAAACTGCTCCCCTGAATACAGGCGAAGCGTGCCATTCAAGCACCCTCGCTTATCCTCGCCCGCTGTTGTTCCAGTAAGGCGATAAAACGCAGAATCAGCGCATTTAAACGCAGCAGCACCACTGACAGTTCAGCCGATGCAGGAGGGTGTTGTTCCAACTGTTGGCAAAGGGTGACACCGCTATGGTAGCCCGCCAGCGCAAAACTGCCTTTTTGCCGATGCAGTACTGCGGCGAATACGTCCGGTGGTGTGTTGCCGGCGAGCAGCTGTTGACGATCTGCGTCGCTGCTGCGTTGTAATTCGTCAATCAAGGTGGTTATGACCTGTGGTTTCCCGGCTGTCATCAATTGGATTTCCCGCATATCGATACAAATGGCCTGTTGCTCCGACACTAAGGTGCGTAAATCCTGCTGTGTCAGCGGCTTAATCAATACTCCGTCCATACCTGCCGCCAGACAGCGGTACTGCTCATCGTTAAACGCATTGGCGGTGCAACCGATAATCGGCAGATATCGAAGGTGGCCGTGTTCTCGCTTTCTTTGCCATTGCGCCAGTTGATAACCGGTAAAAACCGGCATCTGACAATCGGTCAGCACCAAATCGAAGGGCGATCGTTCCAGCCATTGCAGTGCCTGGCGGCCATTGTCACAGGTAGTGACCTGATGCCCGAGTTTTTCCAGCTGAAGTTTCATCACTGTCAGGTTAGCGGGCAAATCATCCACAACCAGCACTTGCAGCGTATGTTCAGCGAGGGGGGCAGTGAGCGCTTCATGTGCTTCATCGCCCGCACTGGTGCGAGGTAGCGTTAGCGTAAAAGAGAACTTAGAACCGTGCTGCAGTGTGGAGTCAATTCGTAACTCGCTACCCATGAGTTGCAGCAACTGGGTACAAATTGTTAACCCTAGCCCTGTACTGGCCGGTGCGTTGACATCAACTTGTATATAGGGCTGCAAAATCTTTTGCTGCAGCTCCGGTGCGATACCAATACCACTGTCGAGGATACTGAACGTCAGTGTATCGTGATGGTGATCTTGTGGTTGTACGCTGACCTGCAAGGCTACAAAGCCCTGTTCAGTATATTTGATGGCGTTGCTGAGCAAATTATTGAGGATTTGCGTCAGTTTGGCACCATCTAGCAGGTACTGATGCTGCCAGACGGCTTCGATATCGCTGTCCAGCCTCAGCGCTTTTGGCGCTGCCAGCGCGGCGTAGGTGTCCAGCACCTGTGTCAACAAGGGGTACAACTCCGTGGGGTGAGCGTGCACGTGCATTTCGCCGGCCTCAATTTTGGATATATCCAACACATCCCCGACAATTTGCAGTAACTGGCGCGAGGCCGCATAGGCTACCGGCAGTGACGTTCCGGCGGCTTCAGGGCGCTGGGTTTCCAATTCAAGAATACCGAGGATAGCGTTCATCGGTGAGCGGATCTCATGACTCATGCGCGCCAGGAAATGGCTTTTTTCGCGGCTGGCGTCGGTAGCCTGTTTCAAGGCATCGGCAAGATCGCGCTCCAGACGTTTACGTTCGCTGATGTCATACCAGCCGAGCAGCAGCCCTTGTGGCGTCATCCGGCTGTCACTGTATGCTGTCAGCCATTGGGCGATTTCCCGTTGTGCTCCCTGTATCACCATTGCCCGGTCGGAAAATTGCGGCTGCATATTGCCGATGGCCGCTATGCGCTCTTGTTGATTGATAGCAGGAATGATCGGGTTTCGCTCGGTAAATTGCTCCAGCGAATGTCCGATCACTTGCGGCTGGGTGAGCTTCAGTGATTTTAACAAGGCCTGATTGCAATGGGTGATGTTACCGAGAGGATCACACACCAGCAGTGGCGTTGGGATACTGTTGAGCAGCGTTTGCCAGTATTTCAGCGCATCGCGTAAACCTCGTTCGGCACGGCTGCGTCGGAAAATTTCAGTCAACAAAAAACCGGTCAGGAACAGCGACAGCGCGGCACTGACTGCTGCCAGCGGCTTGAACCAGCGATCGCTGGCAGTACCGCTCGATTGTATTCCACTGAGTGTTGCATTCAACAGCCAGCGTTCATTGATCGACTGTGCTGCCCCTGTTGGCAGGGTATCGATAGCGTGATTAATACGCTGCAACAGCGCGTCCTGCCCGGGTGCCAGCCACAGCCGCTGGCTACTGACAACGGCCGGCAGCGGGTGTAAGCGCAGCCGGTCGGGATATAGATTGCTGGTTAACAATGCTGCCTGTGTGGCATCACACACGATGCCTTGCGCAGCGCCGGCATTCAGAAGTCGGAGCGCCTCACGTAAAGATGACACCTCGCCGAATGCCACACCGGGGTAAGCCGTCAGTAACCCTGCCAGCGCCGGGCTGTGGCGTAATATCAGCACCCGTTGATGACGCAGATCTAGCGACACCTGTTGTAAAGGCAACCTATCCTGACGAGTCACCAGAGCCCAGTGTTGTTGTAACAGTGGATGTGAAACCAATATCTCCGATGGCGGTGGCGCGCTCTGCGGGGGAGGTAAGGCTACCTGGATACTTTGTGCAAGCAACATCTGGGCCAATTGACGGTGGCTGGATGCGGCCAGTGTGGTGAAGTGCAGTTCATTTTGAGCCGCCAGGGCGCTCAGCAAATCTGTCGCCGCTCCCTGCAGTTGACGGTTCGCGTCAAAATCGCTGTAGGGTGGACGATCGTCAAGCAGACCAACGCGAATGTCCCCGGCAGCCCAACCCCATGCAGGCAGTAAAGTGATCAGTACCAGCCAGGCTTTTATCTTCATAACCCGGCTTCACGCAAATAGGCGAACAAATCAGCATTGGAACTGACGCCAACTTTTAACATGGCACTTCTCTTCTGGGCGCTGATGGTTTGTTTGGTGCGGTTGAGCATGCTGGCGATATGGTTAACGCTGTGGCCCTGGGCCAATAGGCGTACGACCTCCAACTCGCGCGGGCTCATTGCCACGGAGGGAGACAATGATACCGAAGTGCCTGGTGGTCGACGCCCCTGCTGTAACGCTTTCAAACATGCGGTCAGTTCAGTGGTCAGACTCTGCTTATTGATCACCGCGAACACGCCGGTAGCCAGAATGGAATTGACCAGTCCGGGATTGGTCGTCACGGTAATGACGATAATCGGCAATTGCGGGTATTTACGGCGTAGCGTGCTAATCAACCGCAGTCCATCGGACTGCTGTTCACCCGGCATATTGAAATCAGTGAGCAGCACATCCGGCAATTTTTTCGCCAGTAAGGTCAACAGTTGATCCACCGTTTGTGCCTCGGCGCTGATCATAAAATTTTCGCCAAAGGTTGTGGTCACCACCGTTCGCAGACCAATCAAGAATACGGGGTGATCATCAGCGATTATCACGGATTTATGCACAAATGACTCCTTGGAACAGTTAGTTAAGTCAGTATAGTGGATCCGTTTTCGCCAGTGCAAATACGCCGGCAACGCCTTGTTGTGGATGGCGCAACAAGTGGCATTCAACGTGATGATAATGTGCATCAGGCAGCAGCAGGCGTAATGAGCCATATTGGGGAGTAACCCGTGATCCGCTCGCGATACGCAGTAAGGCTTTCAGCACATCCCGATCGTCAGGATGAATATGCGCCAGGAGTAGAGTGAGATTCGCTAACTGAGACGGCGGTATGCCGAAAATGCTCCCTTGTGGCTGCCAATCCAATGATCCGGTTTCTTCCGACAGGTGAAAAAAGGTTGGGTGTCGTGTTTGCAGTAAAGCGTTCAGCAATAGCTGCTGCTGTTGCGTTTGTTGGCGTTGGGCGTGATGCTGTTGTTCCCGCGTTGCCACTAACAATCCTAGCGAGATAATCATCAGCAAGTAGAGTTGTGAGGCTTCGACTGCCTGCATGCCGGCTAATGCCTGCCGGAATGGACCATAATCGCAAATAGTAGCCAGACTAATCAGCAGCGTGAGCAAAATAAAGTACAGCGCCAGCGGCAGCAGGGGCAACAAGGCGGACAGTACCAGCGATAGTACCAGGACTGCATACAATAACGCGTTATTCAACAACGCATTGCTTAGCCAACTGGACGGCAGGAAAAAAACGGCAATAGCCAACGGGAAAATCCACGCCATAAGATTAGCTTGTTGCCGAGTAGGGCATTGCCATTGACCACGATTCAAACGATGAATAATCAAGAGCGGCGCGATCGCCAGGCAACCGGTTGCATTGGAAATTCCCCAACTGATGAAGTGTGAAAGCCGTGTCGGATAACCAAGGGCTTTAAGGGTTAAATCATTAAGCAGGCCACCTATGATGCTTGCAAGATACACACTGGCAAGTAAAAGCAGTATTTCCTTAGGGTGAGACAGGCTGTTTGAGTAACGGCGCAGGCCGCTCCAGATTAACGCCAGCGGACAAATGATCACTAAATCGAGCAGAGCGAATGCCAGCGCAATATCCCAGGGACGATCGTGCAGCAGGCTGACAGAAAAATGCAGCACGCCAGCACTGAGCGCCCACATTGGCCACTGCACCCGATTGTGGGTACACAACACGCCCAGCAACAGGCCTGCCGGTAACCAAACGGTGCTTGACAGACTCCAGGGGTCGCGTGTTTCAAGGCTGATGATGGCGAGTAAAAAGTAAACGGTGATAAATGCCAGCCAATGTAACACGCCATAATGACGTGAAATACGCCCGGTATCCATGTATATCCCCCTTGCTGCTTTGCGATAAATCTTAACAGCCACGCTTTAGGTTTAGCTATGAATTTCTTTTCTGACTAGTCAGGTATCGGCCATTTAAGCAGGCCTGTATAATTTTTGTTAGATTGAAGTACAGCACTGGATCATTAGTCTCCATTATTCACTTTAGAGGGTTTGTTAAGCATGAAAAATATGCGGTTTTTCGGTAGTGTCGTACTGGTAATTGCAATAGCTGTTGTGTGTTTTTTCTTTTTGAGCTCTGGAAATAATGCCCGCGTTGTCGAGCCGGCCTTCGTGATGAAGGAAGGGACGGTGTTATATTCACTGAGTGCGCGTATGCAGCAAAACCGCCAATTTGACGTTAAATACCAATATGGAAAAGGTTTATTGAATAAACTCGGTGGTAAATTACTAAACAGCATGAAAACAAGAAAGCAGACAGCCGTATCGCTTGAACTGGTTTAACATGCCCTATGTTATGTTTACTAACGTAATGGTCATCTACCTGTCTTGCTAAAGAGCATTATCTTGATGGAGGTGTAGACCTTAAAGGGCTCTGTTGCAACATTCGTGAGGAGGTAGCCTTTTATATTGCTGAAAGATCTAACCTTTCAACAACCCTGTTTATCAGATGCATCTCACCCAAGGGACATCTTATCTTGATAAAATGCTTCGTTCCGGCCTTTACATAGTACACGTGCCACATCAATACCATGGATGGTGACGTAAGCTGTCTTTATGGGTTTATCCGTACTTTATCAATTTACCATGGCCACACTCAATGACGTTATTCCGATACTTAATCTGCTGATGTTCAACGTCAGGTGGGCATCGACTTTTGTGTTTGAGTAAAGCAAGCACACGACCATCAGTGGGTACTTTATCCGTGTTGATGGTGATAAATGCGAGCACTGTTTCTGACTGGCTCTCAGGAATAATAGCGATGTGGCATTACCTTTATCATATAAGCAAAATCGTTCAAAATCAAAAAGCAGTACATGTATTAAGGTGGTTGTTATTCGTCCTTGATGGGCATCATGTGCTATACTCACTTTCATTGCTCGCTAACTCAGAGGTTTTCATGAAAAAAATACCATTATTTTTATTCTCCCACTCTTGTGTGTGGTAAACATAGCGTCAGCCACCGTCGACTGTGCGAGTTTAAAACTGAATATTAATGAGAGGAACAAAGCCCTTTATCAAGGACTGGTGCAAAAAGTAATGACTGAAAATCCCAGCGCAAAGCAAATTGAGATATCCGATGTTTTGGCTGAAAAAGAATGGCTCGCTGTTTTTGCTTCAACAAAAATATCCGATCCCGGTGTTTTTTTCTTTAAAGACAAAGAGTTCATTGATGTTTGGGGGGGAGTGGTAGAACAAGATGAAAAATCCAACGTATTAAAATGGGCTAAAAGTATTCATGCTCCAGGACGGTTAACGCAATGTTTTTTTGAGGAAATAGTCATACAATAAAACCACTCGCAGTGGTTATAAAGAGTGTGGGCAATCGTAAGAAAATGAACAAGGAGAACCATGCATAGGGTTAGGCGGAGAATTAATTAACGCTGTATCGAGTGAAAAATCCATGAACTTGACAGCCTTGGGGAGAGTTTAAAAATGAAAATAAAGTGAGAATGAAAGGTGGTGAATTTAGATTAATTTATTCTTTGCTTTTTGTACTTTATTTTCATTGGTTAATGGTTGATCTAATCCCCGTGAGCCTCGGTTTTTCCGCATTTGACGACAAACCGTTTAATGAGAACTCAATAAGCCGTTAGGCCAAATAGAATTCAATCATGGTTATAAGCGAGTTTCAATTGACACAGGTAAAAATCAGATGCCTGATTTTTATTGCGTAGCACTCAACCCCATAAAATGACAAAGGAAAAACCGTGCAGAAAGTATTCGCCAATGCTTCTGGTGTAATTATGAGTTTTAATTCACTCCATCAAGATTGCCGAAAATCACCAACAGCCTTTTATAGTTTAAATTGGATAAAAGTCATTAAAATCATGCGATTATAATCATGTAGTATTTTCAGGAAACAGACACCTTGCATGTCTTTCAAGAAAAAGTTAATTCATCAAATTAACTTGACTTAATGCACTTATCAGCTAGGTTTAAAAAATAGACGATAACTCATTGGGGTAATATCATGATGGTAAAAGTAAAACCAATAAGATTAGTCATAAGCTCGATATTGTTTTCATATTACTCACCCTTGGCTTTCGGGGAACCAGCCCCAGTAAGTATTCCCCTTGGGCATTTAGATAGCCGCCTTACTATCAATGTCGGTGTGAACGGCGGCCCTGCACAAAAATATATTTTTGATACAGGATCCGATCAATTCAACGCTGTTCTGGGACAACAAGATACTTCACGCTGGCCGAATGTGAATCAGGCATACGAGTATCTCTATGGCAACAACGGCTGGGGTGGCTACTGGTTACAGCGCAAGCAAATAACGGACCTGACCTATTACACCGATGATGCCACCCCGATACCGGTAGCGACGCCTGGCAGCAACAATAAAGGCTACGTAATAGGCCAGGTTGAACATCTGTTGCTCGACCATCCCCAACAGGTCGGTCAAAAACCGTTTAAAGTCATCGATGGGAAAGCCTACTATATTGACCTGGGTGCGGAAAAAAACATAATTTCAGGAAGGCCGACAGAGGAAAAGCATTTCTACGGCACCTTTGGCGTAGGGGATTTTCTTTTTACGGATGCAAAAGGCAATCCCAACGGCGGAAGCCCCTTCAGCACCATCACGAAAACCGGTTTCATCGTTGCCGGTAATGACAATACCAATGAGAATGGGACAACGCTTTCACCGGGGTGTGCCCCTTGCACCATCCTCAATTTGACTCCCAGCCTACGGGCGCAGTTTGATACCCAGGTCCCTTGGGTTCCGACACGCAGCGAAGGCGATATCACCCACTTCCCCAACTCTGGTGCACCGGCCTCATCGCAACATGAAGGCCGCTTCAAATACGCCTTCACACTCAATATCAATGGCCAGTCGAGCACCGTTGAGCTTCCTGCAGAGGCGCTGAGCGGCGCAATCTTATTCGATACGGGCAATCCCACCCACGCAACGATAGACAGCAAAAAAGTCGGCGACATCCTCGAACAGCATGGCGTGAAATTTGACAAGGATGGAGAGAACAACACGTCAGTGACCGCCCTGACGCTTCAGCCTGTCGACACCAATGGACAGAAAGTCGGCAACGGGATCACTCTGCAGGGAAGTGGTGACAATCGCCTGATTATCGCTCGCGACAGCAGTGATACAAAAACCTGGAATATCACGATGGGTATAGGTTTTTTCACTCAATATTCAGTGATGTATGATTTGCAAAATCAACTTACGGCGTTTACTCCCTTCTTCGTCAACGCGAATAATTTCTCGACGGATGCTGACGGTAGCGGATCGCAACTTAGCCACGTGACCAGGCAAATGGGAAATCTGATGAGTGCCCCTGCCGGCGATCCCTCGGGTGATCCTCATGGAGGAAAAGGTTATCTGGGGTTGGCGGGCTCCATCTCCGGGGCCGGCGACTTAACGCTCATGCCGGATGTGGTGGTCAACATGACCGGCATGAACACCTATACCGGCGTGACCCGGGTGAATAAAGGCGCGGTGTTATACCTTACCGGCCCCGGCAGTCTCGCTCACTCTGCATCGCTGGAAAATAACGGTTGGTTTGACATCTCTGAACACGGTAATTTCAATCCGCTATGGGGTGTTCCGGACAGTATGAACAATGTCACTCTCCGCAGCTTAAGCGGTACCGGCGTGGTAACGCTGGGGAGCAGAACGCTGGTGTTGAGCCAGGCGAAGGATAATTTCTCGGGCCGTATCACAGACACTGACCTCAGTAATCCTGATGGAACGCACTATAAAGGCGGCCTGACAATTGCGGGCGGTAACCAAACGCTCAGCGGGAATAATGACTACGCCGGCCAGACGCGGATTGCCAAAGGTGCTGTGTTACAACTGGCCAACACCGGCACATTAGCCAGCGATGTCGCGGCCGATGGGCTCTTTATCGCCAACGGCAAAGCCCCCGGCACTACTGTGGTGCGCGACGGCGGGTTGGTAGGCGGCAGTGGACATATCGGTACGCTGACGGCCAATAAAGGGGGCTCGGTGGCACCCGGCAATTCTATCGGTACTTTGACGATTGATAACGATCTGACGTTTGAGAATGGCTCCCGTTACCTGGCTGAAATTGAGGCTGGCCACAGCGATTTGCTGCAGGTGAATGGCCAGGCGACACTGAACGGCGGCGAGATTGCCGTGGTACCGCAAGCGGGGCAAAACTTGCTGGCTTCAACATCTTCCGCCGGCAATATCCTGGCACAGCGCTTTACCGTGCTTACTGCCGCGCAAGGTATTACGGGTCAATTTGGCTCTGTTGACGCCGGGCTGTTTTTAACACCCCATCTGACCTATCAGCCCACTAGCCTCTCATTGGGTTTACAACGTAACGCCACCCGTTTTGCGGATGTCGCCGTCACGGCCAATCAACGTAACCTCGCGACGGCAATTGAACGTTTACCGGCGGATAACCCCGTGTATCAAAGTTTGTTGATAGCCCCTTCTGCGGAACTGGCTCGACAAGCCTATCGTCAATTGTCCGGGCAGATACACGCGGATACAGCCTCCGCGCTGGTGAATAACAGCCGTTATGTTCGGGATACGCTTAACAGCCGTTTGCGCCAGATTCAAGGCGCAGCGGACAACAGCGACATCAAACAAGACGAGGACGGCGCGTGGGTCAGTTTGTTGGGCAACTGGGAACACGCTAGCGGCAATGATAATGCCACGGGTTTCCACGACTCAACCTTTGGGGTATTGCTCGGTGCGGATCATGAGCTGGCAGATCGTTGGCGTCTGGGCCTGGCCACCGGTTACACCCGTACCTCATTGCACGGAGACGGCGCATCTGCCGACAGTGATAACTATCATCTGGCTGTCTATGCAGGCAAAACCTATGACAATCTGAATTTGCGCGCGGGTACCGCCTATACTTGGCACCGAATTGAAACCTCTCGGGGTATCGGGTACTACGGCCAGTCCGATAACGCCAAAGCACGCTATAACGCGGGAACGGGCCAAATCTTCGCAGAAGCGGGTTACCGTCTGGACAATACCGGGTTCAATCTGGAACCGTTCGCCAATCTGGCGTGGGTGAATTATAAAAGTAATCATTTTACTGAACACGGCGGCGGCAGTGTGTTGAGTGGAGAGAGCCAAAGCACGAGTGCGGCGTTGTCTACTCTTGGGTTACGTGCGGACACACGCTGGCAGCTCGGTAAAGAGCATGCAGTGACGCTGCGAGGAGAAATGGGGTGGCAGCATCAATATAATCATCCTGACCGTGAGGTGGGATTGCGCTTTGCCGGCAGTGACTCGACCTTCAACACCGCCACCGTCGCGGCCTCCAGGGACGGGATGGTGGTGAAGGCAGGTGCGCAAGTCAATGTGGGAAAAACTCTCGATGTAACATTAAGCTATACCGGCTTGTTATCAAAAAACTATCAGGACAACGGGGTAACTGCGGGGCTTCAGTGGCGTTTCTGATGGTGGTTATTCCCCTAGGCAGAATAGGCTTGTCATGTTTGGGGGAACACACGGGCCTCGGAGCATTGTGTTGTAGGTGTCAGATTTTGGTAAGAAAGCATTTAACTTTAAACCACACTGCTTTGCGATGAAAATGGCTATTGAAAACCGTGAGGAAAATATGAAACGTGAATGCAAACGACACCGTGTGATTGCTTTGGCTATCTTTTTATTTGGCATTTTGGTGCTTCAAGGGTGTGTTAATCAGGACCCACGTGTTGTTTCTGCCGTTGAAGATAAACCCTTTTATAGCTGGTTCAATAAGCTCGTCAGTCAGATAGAAAAAGACCCAACTTACAAACGTATCCCTATTGACACGACTGCACAATCAAACGAACTCCTTGTTTTATTGCATGACACTTATCGGCACAGGGTAACAAAAGAGGAATTTTCTCAGCGTATCAATACGCAATACCCGAACCATCAATATGAAACGGCTTTTATCGTCGCCAGGTTTCCCTAAGGTTTAGTGTGGTTAAGGGCAAGTGAAGTGTGTAGGGCGGGGAATGCATTATCAATAACGATGATGCATTATCTTAATTATCATGCGCTTTCAGGTTCTCTGCAAAGGAAACGGTAAACAGAATATGTATATTATGAACTCTCCCTTTTGTTTTGGTCTGGTGCTGTTAACCCTGCCGGTTGCTTTTTTACCTTCGCACAGGAAGAGCCAAGTTTTGACTGCACAAAAGTAAGGACGCATGTCGAAAAGGTACATGGTTAGGAAACTCAATCGACCCTTATTGGGTTTCCTAACCATGAACCGTGGTAAGGAAGAGCCTCATATGGTGCGGCCTGTCGCAGAGTAATACGGGAAAATGCAAGTTTTGCCGTGTTTTTAAGCTAAAACCTATTTTTCAGGCGCACTTATCCAGAGAAGGGGTCTGAAGCCATCGTTTTTTCGCCATCCGCTGCAGCCGGTCAGAGAGCAGTTTGGTGGCGTGCTCGCCCGCCACGGCACCGGTAAAACGCAACCGGCCCTTGCACAGGATGCACTGGTACGGATCGGTACCCAGGAAGCCTTTCATCAGCACTGCAAATCCGGGTCGCTTCGGTTTTTCCCGTACTGTCATCGCCAGCGCGTCGTAGACCTTCGGCAGCAGCGAACCGCGCTTGCGGTTGGCCAGAAAGCCGTAGTAGCGCACCATTTTAAAGTGTCGGGCCGGGATGTGGCTGACGTAACGCTGCAGCATCTCCTCCTGGCTGATTTTCTGGCGTTTGTGTTGCTGCGTGCGGTGATCGTAATACTGATGGACCACGGCACCGCCGCGGTAGTGGCGCAGCTGAGAAGCGGCCACCGGCGGGCGCTTCAGGTACCGGCCGAGGTATTTCACGCTGCGCCAGGCACCGCGCGTCTTTTTGGCAAAATGCACTTTCCAGGCGCGGCGATATTGCGCATGCAGATAACGGTGCCACCGATCTTCATTACGGATATGACTGAGGCCCGGCAGGCCTCCAGGGTTGATTTGGGCGTAGTTGTCGCGCAGCAGGTAAACCACGGCGTTGCGCCAGATTTGCTCTACCTCTTTCTTTTTAAAGAACAGCTGCCGCCAGGTGTCGTGTTTGATGTCGAGGCCGCCGCGGGTGACGGAGACGTGGATATGCGGGTGCTGATTGAGCTGCCGGCCGTAGGTATGGAGCGCACAGAAGATACCGACTTCGATCCCCTGTTGGTGTGCCCAGCGGAGCATGGCGCGGGTGGCGCAGCGAAACAGATCATTGAGCAGGAGCCAGTTGTTATTGAAGAACGGCCACAGCAGGTGCGGCATGGTGAAGGTGATGTGTTGCCAGTCGCAGTCGGGCAGGATGTGCTGCTGTTCGGCGATCCACTGCTCGGTGGCGTTGAGGCCACAACTGCTGCAGGCCTTGGACTTGCAGCTCTGGCAGAAAAAGCGGGCATGGGTGCAATCCGGTGAGGCACAGCAGTAGCGGCGAACACCCATGGCACAAGTGCCGCAGGCGAGCATGCGCTCGACGGCGAGTTTGGTCCAGTCGCTGAGGGTGTCACCGTGTTTGTCGAGATAGCGACTCCAGCCGTTGTCATGCTGGAACAGCAACTTTGCGGGTCGCGGAATATACATGGTGCAGAGTCTACAGGGCGTTATCGGGCAGGAAAAGTGCGTCGGCGCCGGCCGGCTCACGCCACAGGCGTGCTCATTTTATGCGGGTGTCAACGCGGCGGTGGGACATGTCCCACCTCGCGGCCGGTCGGGCTGTCAGACGGCACCGGCGTTGAGGTGAGGCAGGATCTAAAAGACGGTTGAGGCAGCAGCGCTGCCGTGCTCGCCCCATAGAGGCGCTACGTTCTATTTTCTGTAAATAGAACGTTTTAATGACATTTGCCGATGGGATGACTGCGTAGCATGCTGTGTTTCGTATTCTTTTTCAGAATTAGAGGTATTTCCTTGGTATAATTCGGTATTAAGTGAATTAATTATTTCTATAAGGTTAGGAGTGTCAGTGTCAGTGAGAGTAGTACTTACAGCAAGATCAAGCGAAAATGCAGTTAGTGAATCAGCATTATTTAAAAGATCTTTGGTTGTTTTTGTGATTATTAAATGAGATTCGGAGTGTTCTCGTAAGTCATTAACATATCCATCTACATCCTGTAGAACTGGATGTGCAGGAAAATATAATTTAGGATCAGGGCGCCCATCATTTGCAGAACGTGGGAAATCTTTAGTTCCTTCGAAATGAGAGATTTCATGAATTACTGTCATTGCCATAGTTATATATGACTCTTGCTTAAAATTGTTTTCATGAAAAAAAACCTACCTTCTGGATCGTTAGGAAAAACAAAAGCTGCTACATGTTTGGATTCCCCACCGCCATCAATCAAAATATATTTCCTTTCATCTAACTCATCAAGCCTATCATGAATTTTGGATAGCTTATCGTAAATTTCATCCTTATTCGCACTGGTAATATTTCCGAAATATTTTGAACTATGCTCCATCACCTTGTTGTCTTCATCTCCCATAGCATCTAATGCAGTAGAAAGTATTGATGTGGCAATGTTCACGGCGTTATTTATTTTTATTTTGTATTCCTTGGGGAAATGTTTCACCCCCTTAGCGACTATTCTATAGCCATCATTGATCACATCCTTTTCAATTGCATCTGGTGCCAGCCCGTCAGTATCCCTTAACCGCAGCGGATTATTACGCACCATCCGGTACAGGTTCACCCCGTCAATGGTGCCGCCCGGATCGGCGCTCAGCCAGCGGCACAGCCCCGGCTGGTAATACCGGTGGCCGTAATAATACAACCCCGTCGCATCACGCTCTTTCCCAGAGAACCGTCGGGTCCGGTCCATAACTTCCGATCCCTCCTCATCGCTGCCGGCACTCCCGCCGTACGGGTAATACTCCTCCCATGCAGTTACCAGCCCATCCTCATCCGTCTCCCCCATGACACTGCCCAGCATATCGCTCAACGTATAGCGCACGTAGTGTTTGCCACCGGCATAATCCTCTATTAGCCGTACCCCCCCACTTTCTGTAATCGACACATCCAGCGTGTATGCCCTGCCCGCCGTACTGCGCTGCCGCCGCTCCATTCCCCCTGCATACGTCACTACCGTGCGCTGTTCTCCGCCCGAGACCAGGACACTGCTGACCTTTCGTACCCGCTCTCCAGCTTGTGCATATTGATAGCGCTCACGGTCATCTTCTCTCCCTGACCGAACAACTGAACTGACCCCCGCCAACTGGCCATCCGCATACCAGCTCAGTTCTCGACCGTCTGCCAGCGTCCGCTGGCATCCTCCCGGAGTGAACAGTGTATCCGGCGACAGGGAAGGGGGCCCCGCCGTTTTCAGCACCGCCCGGTTACTGTCCGCCAGCACCGTCATCTCCCGCGTCCAGGGCGCCATGCCCTGATGCCTGACTCGAACCAGGTTGTCGCCATCATCATAGTCATATTGTTCAGTGTACCGCCGCCAGATACCCTGACCGCCACTGAGGTCGTATTGCAGCCCGGAAAGGGGCCCTTGTGCTGTATCCGGTAGACGTTCACGCCCACTCGCCGTTGTCAGGCGGTATAAAGTGTCATATTCATAAGAACGTTTTCCGTCAGTCTGCTGATTACCGTGCCAGTGGACATCTACCGCCGCATCATACTGCATCAGAATATTCCCGACCGGATCATGGCTGTAATGCAGGTCCTGCGAATATCTGCTCACCCTGAGGATGATCAGCAGGACGCCTCACTTCCACTCTGGTCAACCGGCAACTCTGCGGGTCATATGAATAACGACTGACGACGCCATTGCCGGCTGTCTGGCTCACTACCTGGCCATCCGCGCCGTACGCAACCTGCGCCAGTACCACCAGTTCCCGGGACTGTCCCTGCTCCTGCCAGCTCATCCGGCGCTGACACCACGGTACCGCTGACACCATATCGGGTGTGAGTTGTTACTTCCTGTGCGTTAGTCACGGCGAGTGGAGCGCCGGTGGCATCGACCCACGTCCGGGTCACAAGTGCCCGTGCAGCTGGCTCCAGCCGGGCCTGACACTGCGCTTCATCACCCCGCCAGTCGGCTGTGCCTTCCGGGTCGGCCAGCAGACGGCGGCTGACCTCCAGAGGAACACCACTCAGGGAGAGCGCCTGTGTCACGGTGACGCCGGCATTATCCCATATTTGCACGGGCGCGCCGGCCAGATTTCGGGGGGCTGCGTCGCGCCCCCCCCGAGATGTAAACCTGGCAGACCCGGGGCTGCGCCGTGTCCGCTGCCTGTTCCGTCACTGACAGCAGGCGGCCGGGCAGGTCCGGGGACTCATACTGCCAGGTAGTCACCGTCCCTTCAGCACTGCGCGCCCAGGCAGGGCGGCCACTGATGTCGCTGAGGGTGTGGGATGTGCCACCGTCGGCGGTGTGGCTGAGCAGCGGCTGAGCGGAGAGGCCGGAAAGGGTCAGTGCATCGGGAGCACCCTGCGCCAGAGGACGGGCGCCATATGTGCGGAATGTGCGGCTGCATGGGTCCAGGCAGAGCCGGCGGACCAGGGGGCGGGCCGGCCCGGTATCACCGGGCCGGCGCAGGAAGTCCAGCGAACGCACAACCTGACCATTGCTGCCGGTCAGAGTGACGGTGGGCGTCTGATGATGCAGTGTGGCGTCAGCCATGGTATTTGCAACGGGCATTCTGGACTCCTAGTATGCGATTCCTCACAAAAGGGGTAAGCAGAGAGTATAGTTGATTTTATCGGGTCAGGCGGGAGTGTGTGCTGATAAAAACTAAACGGAGTTATGCACAGTTTTGATATCTGTCAGCACCAGACAGAGCTGGAATATAACTGGCCAGATTTTTAGATGGCTCTGTCGCATTAAGGCGTCGTCAGATAACATGCTGTTTTTTTAATGATGTTACCTGTCCATGTCTTTGATCCGAAATGCCTTCCAGCGACTGCATTATCCCGTCGATATCATCGCCCAGTGTGTGCGCTGGTATCTGGCCGATGACCTTAGCCTGCGTAATCTGGAGGAAATGATGGCTGAACGTGGTATTTTTGTCGACCACTCTACGCTTCATCGCTGGGTCATCCGCCTGGTACCGTCACTGGATAAAGCCTTTCGACGGCGTAAACGCTCCGTGGGTCGCCGATGGCGAATGGATGAGACCTACATCAAAGTCAAAGGTCAGTGGAAATATCTCTACCGCGCGGTGGATACTTCGGGGCAGACCATCGACTTCATGCTGACCGCCAAACGGGACGCTGCGGCCGCATTACGCTTCTTTCGCAAAGCCATTAGACACCAGGGCAGACCTGAGAGAGTGACCATTGATAAAAGTGGCGCCAACACGGCAGCGCTGACGACACTCAATGCCGACAAACCCGCAGAGGAAAACATCACCTAAGGTAAAGCAAATATCTGAATAATCGTGTTGAGCAGGGCATCGTAATATCCAACGTTGTGCACAGACGCTGCCGGCCAGCATAGGGCTGCTTCACATGATACGTAAAGGGCTGTGTCAACATCCGCAAAGTAAAAAGTAATGGATCGTCACCAGCAGAACAATTTTATATATTGGTTTTCTAAAATAATAGAAAAAACAGTATATTATACTATGCAACCTTAATGTGACATCACCTCTTACCCCATAGGGCTTTACTTTTTCAATTTAATCATTTCTCATCTATACTCAGATTTTAAAGTTGATAGCTGAATGAGAGGCCAAAATGCGTATTAAAGTCGCAGCCCTGCGTACTATAACAAGTGAACGTGAACACCGTCTGCCTGCGCGTGAACTGACACAAACTATCACTGAATATGTTGATCAACACCTCACCCGACGGCAGGGCGAAATAGAGCAGGCACTGACAATACTATTTCAACACAGAGAGACCTTAGTGCCTCTGTTTTTCACTTTGCCTGAGTTCTTCTGGAATGTTCGCTGGGATGCATTAAAAAATGCCGAAGAGTTGTCTCTCCTGACCGAGAGTTACCTTGGTCAGCTGCCATTAAAAATAAACGATATTTTAAATAAGTTCCCAAAAGATAAATATGGTCACATTGTTCTTCTTGCGGGAACGGTGGCTGCGCTGGTTGAAACCTCTCAGCGAGGCATATATGAAGCACTCAATTACTGCCTTATAGGTAATAACATCCACAAAAGCAGTGATGGCGCATATGAACTATCTATGTGGCCGAAGCGTAATACCTCATGGGTAGATTTTGGCCAACAGATCGGTGATGCAGGTGACATTATTACTTGTCGACTTTCAGACTCACTGTATATCGCTGTATTAAAACAAAGTACTACTGCTGCTGAACATAACTCGGCCGATGGCTATGGTTATCATATTGATAATCATATGATTAAAGGTACCCCATTCAGTATCAATATCTGTCTGGATTACACGAGACTTAACCCTGGTGAACAACAAAAAATGCAGTTAAATCAGAACAGCAAAATCGACTTTCTGCTTGCTTGTGGTGAGAAATTATACCCGCATGCTTATCCGGTAAGTGTACAATACGCCATTCGCAATGATGGAATTAATCCAGGAGAGATTGAGTTTTTTAGTGTTGAAAATCAGCATATTAATAAAAATATTGAGCCAATTTTTTTGTCTCCACAATTGGCTACAGCAACATTAAATATTGTCTGAGACTACATCAGGTCAAAGAAGAGGTCGACTATATGGCTCTGTCACATTCGTAGAGAGGAGACGAAAAAGTCCGTGCCGCTATTTTTAGGCGTTGGTGCATGGATGGGGAAATGTAAAGTCTCACAATCGAAATTTCTCCGACTCGCAATAAGCGCATATTTTGCTTTACTATGTAGAGGTTAATATATGGGAGAAGCACTTCTTTCAAGCAGTTTGCAACTGGAGATTCTTGATTTCTTGCATGCCGTTTATCCAAAAATGCTCGCATGGTATTAATTCGTGGAACAATTTGGAAACTTAGATGATCCTTATCTTATCCTGAATATACAACAAATTATCCCTAATAGACTGATTACCCTAAAAGTGATCACTCGGAGTACCAGCCAAGCGCGCATCCTTACGTCTAAATTAACATTTACGGCCAGTAGCAATCAATTTATTGCAAAAAAATCCCGCTAGGGCTAAATGCTAACAGACCAACACACCGAATGTTCATGGTTAGGAAACTCAAAAAAAGGTCGATTGAGTTCTCTAACCATGGATCGTGGCGTGGCACTTTCCCAGATGGAGATGCATAAAGAGCAGTTAACAATATCATATAACTAACGGCCTAATACCGCTATACTTTTGCCACCCCATGCCTGCCTCCAGGGAATGGACTGGCGGTTACCATAAAGTGCTGAACTTTTCTCAACAACTGCCACATTGTTCGGCACTGATGCTTACGGGTTATCGTGTTATGCAACGCCTGCCATAATTGTTCAACGTGGTTCACCCACGCTGAGTAAACCGGCGGATAGATCACCTTGATGGTTAGGAAACTCAATCGACCCTTATTGGGTTTCCTAACCATGAACCGTGTCAAGGAAGAACCTCATATGGTGCGGCCTGTCGCAGAGTAATACGGGAAAATGCAAGTTTTGCCGTGTTTTTAAGCTAAAACCTATTTTTCAGGCGCACTTATCCAGAGAAGGGGTCTGAAGCCATCGTTTTTTCGCCATCCGCTGCAGCCGGTCAGAGAGCAGTTTGGTGGCGTGCTCGCCCGCCACGGCACCGGTAAAACGCAACAGGCCCTTGCACAGGATGCACTGGTACGGATCGGTACCCAGGAAGCCTTTCATCAGCACTGCAAATCCGGGGCGCTTCGGTTTTTCCCGTACCGTCATCGCCAGCGCGTCGTAGACCTTCGGCAGCAGCGAACCGGGCTCTGTTGCAAAAATCTGGAGGTGATAAACTCATCGTCATCTTTTGCTGACGGAGCAGCACATGAACCCATTCAAAGGCCGCCATTTTCAGCGTGACATCATCCTGTGGGCGGTACGCTGGTACTGTAAATACGGCATCAGCTATCGTGAACTACAGAAGATGCTGGCCGAACGCGGTGTCAACGTTGATCACTCCACGATTTACCGCTGGGTTCAGCGTTATGCGCCTGAAATGGAAAAACGACTGCGCTGGTACTGGCGTAATCCTTCCGACCTGAACCCATGGCACGTTGACGAAACGTACGTGAAGGTGAATGGCCGGTGGGCTTATCTGTATCGTGCCGTCGACAACAGGGGGCGCACTGTCGATTTTTATCTCTCCCCACGTCGTAATAGCAAAGCCGCATACCGGTTTCTGGGTAAAATCCTCAACAACGTGAAGACGTGGCAGATCCCACGGTTTATCAACACGGATAAAGCACCCACCTATGGCCGTGCGCTCGTTCTACTTAAACGCGAAGGACAATGTCCTCCTGATGTTGAGCACCGACAGATTAAATACCGGAATAACGTTATTGAATGCGATCATGGCAAGCTGAAAAGGATAATCGGCGCCACGCTGGGATTTAAATCCATGAAGACCGCTTACGCCACAATCAAAGGTATTGAGGTGATGCGTGCACTGCGCAAAGGCCAGGCCTCAGCGTTTTATTATGGTGATCCCCTGGGCGAGATGCGTCTGGTGAGCAGAGTTTTTGAAATGTAAAGCCTTTAAATAAGATAAAAGGCTACCTCGTCACGAACTTTGCAACAGTACCATGAAAACTGTCTCGTTAGCCTTTAGATGATGAAAACGTAGCACCGGGACGAGACAAAAACAACCCAAATGAGACAGAAAAACTGTCTCACTGGGTTGTCTGTTTTAGGTGTACCCTAAATGGACACTCAATATGATCGCGATTGTAAACTCATTTTCACTTAGCGTGAGCCGAAACTGGCGCTGATTGCGAACTGCTACGCCTACCATTTCCTCCAACCAATGATTTGCGAGGGTGTAATGAAACCCGGAACCGAATGTTCATTTATTTTATATTTCTTGGGGGGGCTACCATGAATTCTGTCCAGCGTTGCAGGGAGATGTACAGCCTGACGAGGATTAAGCCTTATTTTATATTCATATTTACCATAAGAGCCACCTTTTAGCCTTTTGTCGGAAGTTGATACAAATGAATACTCTTTTGTCGAACCTTGTGCATGATCCTCCAGAGTACCAATTTCAAGCGTTCTGGGATAAAATCCGCCTGCATCAATAATTTCATTTAGTGAACGCTGATCCTGACGGTAAACGACAATTTCCTCTGAATTGGTCACCCAACGCTTGTAATCAAAAGGCTTTCTGAGACTTACCGGGCCGTTGACTGGAGCTGCAACTTTGTCAACATCAGATTGCTTAATATTGACCGGTTCGAAGTCGTCATCGGGATTAACACTAAACGCGTTATCAGCATCTTTTTTCTTTGGTGAAAATATTTTTTGGAATATAGATATTTTTCCTTTCTTCTTTAACCCTTCTGACGTTGCTTGTCCGGACGTCGCTTCTGATAAATTTTCTGCCGCTGTTGCCAGACTGCCTGAATCAGCAATACTTTGTTGATGGGATGGAGCCGGTACTTGTTTGAGTATTGCTCCTGAAGTTTTATTTACTGCTTCAACTGATGCTCGTACTGAAGAACTTGCTTCCGGTGGTACACTGGCGTCAGCATTTTGATTTTTTTTCGGCATTCTTCCATCAGGATCATGCAGTGAGACCGGATTATTCCTGACCATCCTGAACAAATTTAATCCATCCATCATTCCCGCCGGATCAGCGCTCAGCCATCTCCCCGCCCACGGCTGATAATAGCGGTACCCGTAGTAGTACAGCCCTGTCGCATCACGCTCCTTACCTGAGTACCGCACCGTTTTGTAGTCCGCTTCCACCGCGCTTCGCGCCGTCAGGATGGCGGTGCCGCCGAACGGGTAGTACTCCTCCGTGCTGATGATATTCCCGTCGCCGTCCAGCTCCAGGCTGCTGCTGCCCGTCAAGTTATCGTAGCTGTAACGCACCTGGTCGCCGGGGATTTCTGCAGGCCGGTGGCTCTCCCAGTGCAGCATCCGCACCTGCGCCCGCCCCGCTTCACCCACCGTAATAACCTGCAGGCTTTCCGTTTCCATATCGCCGCTGGCTGTGGTTCGCAGCTCCAGACCCGGCAGGTACAGCACCCGCTGCGTCTGCATGCTGGTTCCGGTTTTCCGCTCGCTGACCTTCAGCACACGCTGGCTGCCGCCGTCATACCGGTAGCTCTCCCTGTCGTCCGCGCTGCCGTCGCGCACCACCGGCGTCACCTTCAGTAACTCGTTGCGCGGCGTCCATGCGAGGCTCTGGCCCGGCTGCAGCTGCGTTTGCTGTCCGCACGCCGTAAACAGCGCGTCCACATCTGAGGGATTTTCCGTCAGCGTGCTCAGCACGCCCCGATTGCTTTTATCGGAGACGGTGATATTTGTGGTGTAACTGTTGTTTGTCGCCGGTGCGCTGTGCCTGATTTGTGTCAGGTTGCCAGCACTGTCGTAGCTATATGTGCGGGTGTAACTGGTATATGCGGAACTGTCGGTGAGGAGGGGAGCGGTGGTGGCGGGGAGATTACTGCCCTGCTGGCCGGCATTTGCCATCTCGCGCCCGGTGGCGCTGACCAGCTGGTACAGGCTGTCGTAGACGTACGTGTTTTCCGGTACTACTTTCTGGTTTCGCCAGAAGCGGGTCTCTTCCGCGTCGTTGCTGATTTTCAGGACGTTGCCCACCGGGTCATATTCATAGCGCAGGTCCTGCAGTATCTTCTGCCCTGACTTATGCCCGGCAGGACGCTCCGTTTTAATCCCGGTCAGCCGCTGCGTCTCCGGCTCGTATTCATACGTGGTCACCACGCCGTTGCCATGCTCCTCGCACAGTTTTTGCCCGGCGGCGGAGTACATCAGGGAGGCGACGATAGTCTGCTCTTTTCCGCCCTTCATGGTCAGCCAGCAGCCCGACAGCAGGCCCGCCACGTCGTACGCCACCCGCTGGAGGTTGCCTTTTGCGTCCGTGGTGGTCAGCACTACGCCGGTGGCATCTGCCGTGGTCTGGGTGGTGTGGGCTTCTGCGGCCAGCAGGTCGTTCCAGGCAGAGGCTTCCGCACCCAGCCAGTCGCCCACGACGTCAGGGTTGTTCGCCTCCTTCAGCAGGCGGCGGGTGACCGAGAGCGGCACGCCGGTCAGCGCCACGCTGTCCGTCTGCGTCAGGCCCGCCGTATCGTAGTGGCTGACGCATATTCCTGCCAGGTTCAGGGTTTTCTCCGCATCGGTATTGCCGGCATAAACGAAGCGCTCCGCAATGCGGGCGGCTTCGCCGCTGATCTGTTCAGTAATGCTCACCGGACGTCCCGGCAGTTCTGCATCTTCATACTGCCAGGTGCGGGTCATGGCCTGGCTTCTGTCTTCAGTGCCATCACCGGCAGAGCTGATATTACTGACTGCGATAAACGGCCGTCCCGCGGCGTCGTTCAGACTGACGGTGGTGCCGTTATCCACGCCCTGCGAGCGCAGCACGTTGCCGGCCAGGTCCGTAAGATACGTGAAGTTCTCCAGCGCGGTGTCGTGCAGACACGGGTCAGCACTCTGCGTCAGAAAGCCGCGGTCATTGTACTGATGGCGGGTGATGCGCTCACTGGTGACGTCCGGGGAGCCGGGGTGGCGGTGGTACGCGATATCGCGCACGGTAAGGCCGCGGTTATCAAGGACCGTGACCGCCGGGGTGTTGCTGAACAACGATGTGCTCATTTTATTCTCCTGTTCATGTTATGCAGCCGGTCAGGCTGCAAAGAAAATCATACAGCAATCGGGATAATTTCGTCGGATGGACACTTCAGGGGGGATGGAGAAAGACTACCTGGTATATAAATTTCATTTGCAGCTATTGTGAGCCAGGTTAAATGGATTGCGAGCCTGGCAGGATAAATGCGAGCTCATTATCACTTAATGTGAGCCGGCGAAGTTTTTCATTTGCAGTTAATGTGGGTCGAAATCTGTGCTGATTGCGAGTCGGAGGGATTTCGATTGCGAGCCGCTACAGATACCAGCCTTTGGTACTGTATGTACCTGGCTTGAAAAATATAGAAAACATGGCGAGGATGCTTTCACCCGAAAAAATCAAAAGATCATCCCTGTGCCAGATAAAAGCGTCACTCCAGTCCCACCACAGCCAGCATTAACCGATGTTGAGCGAGAGGAACTTGAACAACTCAGGGTCGAGAATGCCTACTTAAAAAAGCTGAAGGCCTTGGTTCAGCAGAAAACATGCTCAGCGCCCAGGAAAAAGTGAGCATTGTCAGTGAACTAAGGCAGGAATGGCCATTGTCCCGATTGTTAATCGTTGCTGGGCTGCCCCGGAGCACATTTTACTATCATGTAAAACGTCTTGCGGCTCCGGACCGATACCAGTCTGCCAGAGCGCTTGTGCTGAAAATTTATCACCAGCACAAAGGTCGCTATGGTTACAGACGCATCAGGCTGGCATGTCGTAACGAGGGGGTTTTACTTAATGGCAAAACCGTCAGAAAACTCATGAAGGAACTGGGTATTAGCAGCCTGATTCGCGTCAAAAAGTACCGTTCATATAAAGGAGAACAAGGACGAATTTGCGATAATCTCCTGAAACGCCAGTTTGACGCAGAACGCCCTAACGAGAAGTGGGTCACAGATGTCACTGAGTTTAAAGGGTACTGTTGCAAAGTTCGTGACGAGGTAGCCTTTTATCTTATTTAAAGGCTTTACATTTCAAAAACTCTGCTCACCAGACGCATCTCGCCCAGGGGATCACCATAATAAAACGCTGAGGCCTGGCCTTTGCGCAGTGCACGCATCACCTCAATACCTTTGATTGTGGCGTAAGCGGTCTTCATGGATTTAAATCCCAGCGTGGCGCCGATTATCCTTTTCAGCTTGCCATGATCGCATTCAATAACGTTATTCCGGTATTTAATCTGTCGGTGCTCAACATCAGGAGGACATTGTCCTTCGCGTTTAAGTAGAACGAGCGCACGGCCATAGGTGGGTGCTTTATCCGTGTTGATAAACCGTGGGATCTGCCACGTCTTCACGTTGTTGAGGATTTTACCCAGAAACCGGTATGCGGCTTTGCTATTACGACGTGGGGAGAGATAAAAATCGACAGTGCGCCCCCTGTTGTCGACGGCACGATACAGATAAGCCCACCGGCCATTCACCTTCACGTACGTTTCGTCAACGTGCCATGGGTTCAGGTCGGAAGGATTACGCCAGTACCAGCGCAGTCGTTTTTCCATTTCAGGCGCATAACGCTGAACCCAGCGGTAAATCGTGGAGTGATCAACGTTGACACCGCGTTCGGCCAGCATCTTCTGTAGTTCACGATAGCTGATGCCGTATTTACAGTACCAGCGTACCGCCCACAGGATGATGTCACGCTGAAAATGGCGGCCTTTGAATGGGTTCATGTGCTGCTCCGTCAGCAAAAGATGACGATGAGTTTATCACCTCCAGATTTTTGCAACAGAGCCCACTGAACAATATGACTATGATGATGGCGACAACCTGGTTCGAGTCAGGCATCAGGGCATGGCGCCCTGGACGCGGGAGATGACGGTGCTGGCGGACAGTAACCGGGCGGTGCTGAAAACGGCGGGGCCCCCTTCCCTGTCGCCGGATACACTGTTCACTCCGGGAGGATGCCAGCGGACGCTGGCAGACGGTCGAGAACTGAGCTGGTATGCGGATGGCCAGTTGGCGGGGGTCAGTTCAGTTGTTCGGTCAGGGAGAGAAGATGACCGTGAGCGCTATCAATATGCACAAGCTGGAGAGCGGGTACGAAAGGTCAGCAGTGTCCTGGTCTCGGGCGGAGAACAGCGCACGGTAGTGACGTATGCAGGGGGAATGGAGCGGCGGCAGCGCAGTACGGCGGGCAGGGCATACACGCTGGATGTGTCGATTACAGAAAGTGGGGGGGTACGGCTAATAGAGGATTATGCCGGTGGCAAACACTACGTGCGCTATACGTTGAGCGATATGCTGGGCAGTGTCATGGGGGAGACGGATGAGGATGGGCTGGTAACTGCATGGGAGGAGTATTACCCGTACGGCGGGAGTGCCGGCAGCGATGAGGAGGGATCGGAAGTTATGGACCGGACCCGACGGTTCTCTGGGAAAGAGCGTGATGCGACGGGGTTGTATTATTACGGCCACCGGTATTACCAGCCGGGGCTGTGCCGCTGGCTGAGCGCCGATCCGGGCGGCACCATTGACGGGGTGAACCTGTACCGGATGGTGCGTAATAATCCGACGACGTTGTGGGATCCCGATGGGTTAGCGCCCGGAATAAATACAATAAGAAAGGAGATTAAATCTATATTAGGCGATATCGATAAAATCATAATGACAGATTTGGATTTATTAAAAAATAATCACAAGGCTGTAGATGAAACTATGATTGTGTTATTTTGTGATGATTCAAATGCGAGGAAAAATGAATGGGAAAGAGATCTAAAACAACTTCACCAGTTAGTTAGGAGACTAGATGTAGATAGAAATATAAGTAAAATGACAAACGAAGAACTAGTGGAATACGGCAGTAAAAAACCAATTGCCATTGCTGACAGCGATGAGTATGCACGGTACAATAAATATTTTTCCGCCATTGACAACTTAAATAAAAACAAGGAATTCATTCCATCTGGCGATTTCAAAAAACAACTCAATGAGAAAAAGAAAGACTATAGTGATGAGAGAAATGCAAAGTTTTTTAGAGTGAATAAGGGGGAGTGGGGTAAGTTAGAAAAAAGTGAATGGCAAATAACCCATATTACTATTCATGAATTATCGCATCTGGCTGTTAATACAGAGGGTTATGCTTATGGTGACAGTGCTCTTTCAGGGGCGGCATTATTACCAATTTATCAACTATCAAAAGGTGAATTGCCTGAGGCTAAGAGAAGTAAAGGGTTTGACAAAATACAAACCTATACACCAGAGATCCTCAAAGATATATCTTATAAGAATGCTGACACATTCGCACATGCAACAATTTTACTTTCATATGCCGCTTCTAAAAACCATGGGAAATTAGAAAAATATAAGTCACTTATATCAAAAAAATCTTCAGAGAACTATTTAAATTAGGATGTAGCGACAGATGTGTATTTTCAATGCCAACCCTTGGCTGAACTTGTTAAACTGGAGAACCTTATGGACACTTCGCTATTCAGCACCCGTTACTTTATTCGTACCCCTTATACTAGGGGTGTTAGCCAGCCAGACCCGGCATGATTACTGCCCCCAGTCGTCCATGATCCGGAGGGGGGGGGGGCACCGGGTCTGGTGGGGCGCTAGTAACCGCTAATAGGGGCCAGGGGCTCTGTCGCATTAACGACGACAGGTCAGCAGAAATCGCGCTGCCGTTTTTTTAGGCAGCCAACAGATAGAATTGTTCTGCGGGTGACAATCCCTCACTTTGCGAGTGTTGATATTGCCCTTTACGTATTATGTGGAGCAGCTCGATGCCAGCCAGAAGCGTTTGTGCCCGCCGAAATGATTTGAACCCCAGCGGACCGTATCCGATGTTTGATATTTCGGTGATCTTGCTCAATCAGATTATTCAGATACTTATTCTGCCTGACGGTAATGGTTTCCTCTGCGGGTTTGTCGGCATTGAGTGTCGTCAGCGCTGCCGTGTTGGCGCCACTTTTATCAATGGTCACTCTCTCAGGTCTGCCCTGGTGTCTAATGGCTTTGCGAAAGAAGCGTAATGCGGCCGCAGCGTCACGTCTATAAGCCAGATACCATCGGACACACTGGGCGATGATATCGACGGGATAATGCAGTCGCTGGAAGGCATTTCGGATCAAAGACATGGACAGGTAACATCATTAAAAAAAACAGCATTTTATCTGACGACGCCTTAATGCGACAGAGCCAGTTTATCTGTTGATTGCCTAAAATATCGGCAGCGCAATGTTTGCTGACTTGCCTACGTTAATGCTACAGAGCCCAATCAACCACTACCACTAAATCTGTGTCAAGACCCATTTCTGAATGTGAGCCTGCTTGCCGCCTGTGCAGCAGGCTCTTCTGTTATAACAGAATTACTTTTTCCTCATTGTGTCGGTAAATTTCACCGGATGTTCAAAATATTCGGCGAGTTTCTGGTTACTCCAGCTAAGGTCTGCTCCTCTGCCACCCGTTGGTGGAACCATCCCCACTGTGGAACCGCCGCCCAACTCAATATGAAAAATACCGCGCAGGGGGAAATCACGGTAAGCTGGCTGTGAAACATCAAAACCACCGCCATGCAGATAGACCTCTCCCGGCGTGCCACCGACATTTTCTGCTATATAACTGGCACCATGCTGACTGAACGAAAAGTCACGCACCCTCTGGTGAATATTCTCAACCTGACTGCCCAGTTCGGGATCGCCAAAGATATAATTTGCCGCGGTGCCCCAGTGCTGATCGTCAAAATTTGCGTTGACGTTATCCGTAGTCAATGGTGTACGGCTTGCCGGGATCTGCCATGGCATGACCGGGAGTTTCAGTTCTGCACTGACTGCCGCGCAAAAATCAAAATAGACCGCCCAATGATAGGGACCATAGCAATAACTATTTACATAACTGCGGGAGGTCAGGTCATCCGCTTCATAACGGTCAATCGCCAGGAAATCGGGGATATGTTTTCCACTATATACCCCCAGCTCACTAATGAAATTAGCGGTTTTTTTTGCTACTTCTTTGGCTGTTAACACCGCCGTGCCGTCTTTTTGCTGAACCCCGTAAATCCAGTTAGAGCTGCCAGTACCCCACAGATTAATCTGCCAGCCAAAGGTCACATCAGGCGCCAACGTAGATATAAGCCAGTTCACCGACTGGATATAGCCTTTAAGATCCTCAGTGATCTCTGGTGGAACAACAGGGACAGCAGAAACTCCTGGTATTGTTTTTATTAATGCTTCTCTTGCTGTTAATGCTGCCTGCAGGGGGCCTTTGACCGGCACTGGATAGTCCGCGTGCAAGTTATGTTGCTGGCAGTTACCCAGCATATCCGGGTTGACAATAATCCCCCCAAGAACCAGATGATCCGCATCTTTATGTTGCATGAGGGTGTGCAATGTTAAAATAAAATTGGCAAAGCTATTTTTAATTTTCCTGCATCTTTCAATGCTGCATCGTCACCACCAGATAATTGTACCGTATAGGAAATCATGACCGGTAGTACCCGATGTCCTGAACCTTTTTCAACATTTTTAAATTCGGTTTCAAGTCGACGGGCAAGCGCAATGGTGTTCTGCGTCGCATAGTCTTTATCCAGAATTTTATCCGGATCGCCATCACCACCGCTGCCCGCATATTTAAAGATGGAATAAGTCTTCGCTTTGACAAAGAAATCAAAATTATCGGATTCCAGCGTAGTACATCCCCCAAAGGTCAGCTTATCTTGTTCAAATCCACGCACAGCCAGGTTGGCAGATGCTGTTACACGCACGTTGAGTAGATTCTCACCGCTTTTTACCTCAAATTCAGTAGGTGCGTCCACTACATACACGGTTTTACTTTCGATAAAATTATTGGCAATCACTTTATATTTACCCGGTTTTACCTTAACCGGAAAATCTTGTTTATTGTTGTTTTTTACTTCGATTAAATTGCTATAATTGTTATTTTCTGCAATAAGGCGAAGTTCAGTCAGCTTTCCATTTATATCGCTATCGCTCTTAATGGTAACAGTGACGTTTCCCTGTGCATCATTTCCGGCATCTTTGCTGTGAACATTGCTTTTACCAATCTTTATTTTATTCTTGTTATTTTTCAATGTGAGCGGGTCGATGGTGAAATCATACTCTTTATTATTTAGATTAATCGGTGCTATGGATATATCGAGCTTTCCGGTATCCGGCAACTCATAAATTGTTGTTACCTTATTCTGACAAGTTGCAAAGCTATGCTGATAGTCTCTATTCACTTTCAGCGTCACCAGAAAGTTTTCTGTCGCCAGTTCAGGAATTTCATTAATGGAAAATTCTACGGAGCTGTAGCGTTTTGGTTTACCAAAAGTGATACTAACTTTTCTTGTTTGATGAATGTCAACTTTAATTTTATTCTGATCAACCATAACAGGCACGACGATATTGAGATCGTTACTGATAAAATCATGTGCTGTAATACTGTATTCGCCGGCTAACAGTTTCCTATTCAAAGATTTTCCTGGTATAACTGAAACAAGTTTTTTTGTAGAACCAATAGTAAAGTCCAAATCAACCGATTGCCCATCCAGTTTACTGTCTGGTGCAGGTGAGCAGGTAATATCAACGGAACCATCAACATCAGGATGTGTGTCAGCAGTAATGGCTATAGAGCCCGTATAATGGCTTAAGTCTTTACTTAAATCCGGGGCCCCTGATGGAGAGTTTAAGCCGATTACAATATTATTATCTTTTTCAATAGTGAAAGCCTGCTTATTATCCGCACTAATAACAAAATCGATCTGGTATTCTTTTTTGCTGATTTCAGTATGAGGGTTGATAACAATGTTAAATGTTGGGTCCCATTTAGTAAATTGTATATCATCCTTTTTAACCGGTACGGGGGAGAGAAAACTGACCTCAAGATAGTTTTCAACTTTAACCGGATTACCATTATCCTGTTTTATATCCGTTAAATGCAATGATGCATAGTACTGTCCTGCACCGGCTGCTATTTTTGCTTGGCATGTGATAGTCATAAAAGCCTCTTTAAAGTTATATGGTTATACTTGCACGTTTTTTATCACCTACATCATGATAGGCATTATTAAACATAGCTGAGCATGGTAGTTTCCTCAAATAGCCGGTTTTTGCGGTTGTGTCGCATTAAGGCGGCGTCAGGTAACATCTTGTTTTTTTGTGATGTTGCCTGACGATGCTTCTGATCCGAAACTCCTTCAAACGCCTGCATTATCCCGTCGATGTTATTGCTCAGTGTGTCCGATGGTATCTGGCTTATAGACGTGACGCTGCGGCTGCCTTGCGCTTCTTTCGCAAAGCCATTCGCCACCACGGTGAGCCTGAGGTCGTGACCATCGATAAAAGCGATGCCAACACGGCGGCGCTGACCACACTCAACGTCGGTAAACCTGATGAAGAGACGATCACCGTCAGGCAGAGTAAATACCTGAACAACCTGGTGGAACAGGATCATCGAAATATCAAACGGCGAACTCGACCGATGCTGGGATTAAAATCATTCCGGCGTGCACAAACGGTACTGGCAGGCATTGAGTTAATCCATATGATACGGAAAGGGTAGTTTCAGCATCCGCAAAGTGAGGGATTGTCACCGGCAGAGCAATTTTACGTGTTGACCGCCTGAAAAACCGGCAGCGCAACTTTTGCTGGTCTATGGCCGTTAATGCGACACAACCGCCAGGTGAGATCCACGGCGACGCTTCTGGGAAATCGCTTCTGTTTTTTGGGCGGTGGCCAGCCAGCGGATCAGGAACAGATTTTCAGCGTAGGGTGTGCCAACGATGCCGTCCTGGCGGGTCAGCCCCAATGCTGCCAGGGCGCAGAACGCCAGGTGGCTGAGTGCGGCGGTGGTGTTATCCGTAGAAACGGATTTGGTTTTGTCTAACAACGTTGTCTGCCCTGCCCGTTTTGACGATTGGTTAAAGGGACTCTGCGATCCATCACCATTCAGTGTAACTGGCAATCCGGACAGTGACCAGCAACGCATTGCACAAAATGTAATACGGGTGTATTTCTTTTGTGTTCCTTATCTTGGCCTCAAGCGATATAACACTGTATCAGGTATATTAGGTTGCAATAACGTATGAGATCTCTATAACAGGGTTAAGGATGCAGCAGACTGGTTAACCCAGACATTCCGCTATCAACGCAAGTTGGTCAGGCCAAGTCCGGTAAAAGCGCTTCTGAATACCAGAGTTCTCTCTGGCAAAACCCACCTTAAGGTGGGTTTTGTTATGTCTGAGAGTGATATTTTTCCGCTACACGAGCTTTAAATGTAATACTTTTTTATTTCTTTTTATAAGATCCGCTTGCGGGCTGTTTCATAGGCCTTTTCGTCTTCCCGTTTACCTACAGCGACTACCCATATAACAATCTCGTCATCGATAACCTTATAAATCAATCGAAAATCAGAGGCTCTCAGCTTTATTTTAAAGCATCCGGCCAGTTCGCCATGAAGACGAGCTGATTCCACGTAAGGGTTTTGCTGAAACTTTATTAGCTTCTTTTTAAATTGCTCTCGGATCGTCTTGTCGAGCTTGTTCCATTCTTTAAAAGCCCTTTCGTCAAATTCAACATTAAAGGTCATCAACGTTAACCCTGATCCGTCTGGCTGGATTTTTCAGCCTTTCCCGAACGACAGCCAGAATGTCAGCGTCTTCATCATCTTCACTGACCATCACAGAGACTTCAGCAAATGGGAGTTTTTTCATTTTCTGCGACATACCGCAGAAACAGACGAAGTGCATCTGAAGGAGACAGGTTAAGTTTTTCAAAAGCTAGGTAGGCATCTTTTTTCAGTTCGTCATCTACTCGGATCTGGATTGTGCTCATTGATGTAACTCCGGTAACGTCATGTGCGACTATTATACCTGCATTACATGTGTAATTACAAATGTAATTCATGGTTTGCCTTGAAAGCAATGACGGCAAAAACTGGCTCTGTCGCATTAAGGCGTCGTCAGATAAAATGCTGTTTTTTTAATGATGTTACCTGTCCATGTCTTTGATCCGAAATGCCTTCCAGCGACTGCATTATCCCGTCGATATCATCGCCCAGTGTGTGCGCTGGTATCTGGCCGATGACCTTAGCCTGCGTAATCTGGAGGAAATGATGGCTGAACGTGGTATTTTTGTCGACCACTCTACGCTTCATCGCTGGGTCATCCGCCTGGTACCGTCACTGGATAAAGCCTTTCGACGGCGTAAACGCTCCGTGGGTCGCCGATGGCGAATGGATGAGACCTACATCAAAGTCAAAGGTCAGTGGAAATATCTCTACCGCGCGGTGGATACTTCGGGGCAGACCATCGACTTCATGCTGACCGCCAAACGGGACGCTGCGGCCGCATTACGCTTCTTTCGCAAAGCCATTAGACACCAGGGCAGACCTGAGAGAGTGACCATTGATAAAAGTGGCGCCAACACGGCAGCGCTGACGACACTCAATGCCGACAAACCCGCAGAGGAAACCATTACCGTCAGGCAGAATAAGTATCTGAATAATCTGATTGAGCAAGATCACCGAAATATCAAACGTCGGATACGGTCCGTTGGGGTCCAAATCATTTCGGCGGGCACAAACGCTTCTGGCTGGCATCGAGCTGCTCCACATAATACGTAAAGGGCAATATCAACACTCGCAAAGTGAGGGATTGTCACCCGCAGAACAATTCTATCTGTTGGCTGCCTAAAAAAACGGCAGCGCGATTTCTGCTGACCTGTCGTCGCTAATGCGACAGACGCCGAACATGCCATTGATGATCATACGATGTTCTGCCCATGGGCGTCCGGCCCGTGGAGATGCAGGCACTGCAGGGAGTAAGGGCTGGATGATAGCCCATGCTTCATCAGGAATGTCGTAGCGAGCCATAGTTCAATATGCTCTGGAAACAGGCAGTTATTATAGCACAGGTGATTAAGGGACGCAGCCTAAATTGCTGCATTGAACTATGATTGGATAGTTTATTGTTTTTTCTCTGTAATCCCTGCATACGGCGAAGGTGGGTTGTATGCATGTGATGCAATCTAAAAATCTGGCCAGTTATATTCCAGCTCTGTCTGGTGCTGACAGATATCAAAACTGTGCATAACTCCGTTTAGTTTTTTATCAGCACACACTCCCGCCTGACCCGATAAAATCAACTACACTCTCTGCTTACCCCTTTTGTGAGGAATCGCATACCAGGAGTCCGGAATGCCCGTTGCAAATACCATGGCTGACGCCACACTGCATCATCAGACGCCCACCGTCACTCTGACCGGCAGCAATGGTCAGGTTGTGCGTTCGCTGGACTTCCTGCGCCGGCCCGGTGATACCGGGCCGGCCCGCCCCCTGGTCCGCCGGCTCTGCCTGGACCCATGCAGCCGCACATTCCGCACATATGGCGCCCGTCCTCTGGCGCAGGGTGCTCCCGATGCACTGACCCTTTCCGGCCTCTCCGCTCAGCCGCTGCTCAGCCACACCGCCGACGGTGGCACATCCCACACCCTCAGCGACATCAGTGGCCGCCCTGCCTGGGCGCGCAGTGCTGAAGGGACGGTGACTACCTGGCAGTATGAGTCCCCGGACCTGCCCGGCCGCCTGCTGTCAGTGACGGAACAGGCAGCGGACACGGCGCAGCCCCGGGTCTGCCAGGTTTACATCTCGGGGGGGGCGCGACGCAGCCCCCCGAAATCTGGCCGGCGCGCCCGTGCAAATATGGGATAATGCCGGCGTCACCGTGACACAGGCGCTCTCCCTGAGTGGTGTTCCTCTGGAGGTCAGCCGCCGTCTGCTGGCCGACCCGGAAGGCACAGCCGACTGGCGGGGTGATGAAGCGCAGTGTCAGGCCCGGCTGGAGCCAGCTGCACGGGCACTGGTAACCCGGGCGCAGGCGGATGCCACCGGCACGGTGGTCAGTGCCACCAGTGCGCATGGGGTCACCACCCACAGCCGTTATGATATCAGCGGGGCGCTGGCCGGTATCCGGCTGAGCTGGCAGGAGCAGGGGCAGTCCCGGGAGCAGGTGGTACTGGCACAGGTGGCGTACGGCGCGGATGGTCAGGTGGTAAGCCGGACAGCCGGTAATGGTGTGGTCAGCCGTTACACCTATGACCTGCAGAGCCGTCAGCTGACACGCGTGACGACAGAGCGCCCGCCGGGGCATCTGCAGGGCGCGCAGATGCTGCAGGACCTGCATTACGGTTATGACCCGGTGGGTAATGTTCTGCACCGAGCGGGATGCGGCGGTGGCAGTGGAGTGGCACAACAATCAGCAGGTGGACGGGGAGAGAACGTACACCTATGACACCCTCTCCCGCCTGACGGCGGCCAGCGGACGTGAGCGTCTGCCGGACACGACGGCGGGGCCGCTGGCGGGTCTGCAGTATGACCTCAGCGGCGGTCGGGGTGTCTGGCGGCGCTACAGCGAGCAGTATGATTATGATGATGGCGATAACCTGATACGGGTCAGACATCAGGGCGTGGCGCCCTGGACGCGGGAGATGACGGTGCTGGCGGACAGTAACCGGGCGGTGCTGAAAACGGCGGGGCCCCCTTCCCTGTCGCCGGATACACTGTTCACTCCGGGAGGATGCCAGCGCACGCTGGCGGACGGGCGGGTGCTGAGCTGGCATGCGGACGGCCAGATGGCAGGTGTCAGCCCGGTAGTTCGGGCAGCGGGAGGTGATGACCGTGAGCATTATCAGTATGTGCGGGTGGGAGAACGGGTACGGAAAGTCAGCAGCGTGCGGGTATCGGGAGGGGAGCAGCGCACGGTGGTGACGTATGCCGGGGGAATGGAGCGTCGGCAGCGCAGTACGGCGGGCGGAGCGTGCACGCTGGATGTGGTGATAACGGAAAGCGGCGGGATGCGGCTGGTGGAGGATTGTGTCAGCGGTAGCCGTTATATCCGTTATGCGCTGGGAGACAGGCAGGGGAGTGTCATGGGAGAGTCGGATGAGCAGGGCTGTGTGACTGCGCGGGAGGAGTATTATCCGTACGGGGGGAGTGCGGGCGGTGATGAGGAGGCGTTAGAAGTCACGGACCGCAGCCGGCGTTATTCGGGTAAGGAGCGTGATGCGACGGGGTTGTATTATTACGGTCAGCGGTATTACCAGCCGGGGCTGTGCCGCTGGCTGAGCGCGGACCCGGGCGGGGTGATTGACGGGGTGAACCTGTACCGGATGGTGCGCAATAATCCGGTGACGCTGTGGGATAGCGACGGGCTGGCGCCAACAGCTGAAATCGTTAAAAAAGATGTGGATAAAGTCTTTGAAAACCATGAAATTAACGTCATGATTGATTTCTATGCCCAGGGGCATGAGTCAGAGGTGAAAAAAAATATAAGAGACTTTCTGGATGAGTACGCCAGTGAGGAGGTTACTGACGAAGAGTTACCGGCACATGCTGAAAATGTAGCTACCCAGGTTATCAGAGGCGTTGCACAAAGATCGGTTATGCAGGATCCCGCATCCATTCGTCTTACCGCCGATGAGAAAAAATATGTACAACGGTTCTATTCAACCAATGCCGGCGCTTCGTTTATCAATACCCGCGCGCGTAATTTATTCAGGACGAGGCCCATGGCGGCTGAGTCTTCTAATGTGGCGGAAGCTATCGGGAAAGGCGCCAGTGAAGGAGGGACTGATGGGACGCCTCTTTTACCGAATTGGATCAGAGAACATGTTAAAAGCGCCTTTCGGAAGGGAGAACCGCTGGCTGTGATGCGGGCCGCTCTGGTTGATGGGGAACAGCTTTATGCGGAATCCCAGTACCGGGGAACCCGAATACCTAAGGAGACGCTGGACGTTTATACGCCAGGCACCGTTATTAAAAACGTTTTTTTGCCTCATTTTCGTATGATTATGTGAATGACCGAAATGGTAAAGTTTTAAGAAGCGGAAAAAAAACTGCTGAAGATTTTTATGGCAAATATGCGTCTTCGTCCCACAGCGGGGAAAATGTTCTGTACGAACTGCCTCCGCGATCGGACGTCAAGACCATTAAAATCAGTTCTGCCAATGAGTTTGAAACCGTTGTTGAACCCGGTCAACTGTTCAGAATTGAGGAAAAAATACATAAAGGGAATTACTGGCATATTAAGCTACGTGGTGCAAATGGTCATACGGGTTCATACCGGTATATGTTTAATTAACGTGTGTATCTATGAAGTGTGAAAGATCGTCGGATACGGCGTGAGTGAATATAACGGCAATTGTCCACATGGGCCACGGGGTAATGGGGGGTCGGAAGCCTGTCAACGGTTGAGTTTATAGACGGCAGTCTGAACGTAGCGTCCCTGCGGGACGAGCACGGCAGCACAGCTGCCTCAACCGTCTTTAAGATCCAGCCTCACCTCAACGCCGGTGCTGCCTGACAGCACGACTGGCCGCGAGGTGGCCCATGCCCCCGCCGCATTGACACCCACATAAAATGAGCACGCCTGTGGCATGAGCCGGCCGGCGCCGACGCCCTTTTCCTGCCCGATAACGCCCTGTAGACTCTGCCCCATGTATATTCCGCGATCCGCAAAACTGCTGTTCCAGCATGACGACGGCTGGAGCCGCTATCTCGACAAACATGGCGACACGCTTAGCGACTGGACCAAACTCGCCGTCGAACGCATGCTTGCATGCGGTACCTGTGCCATGGGCGTACGCCGCTACTGCTGTGCCTCACCGGGTTGCACCCATGCCCGTTTCTTCTGCCAGAGCTGCAAGTCCAAGGCCTGCAGCAGCTGTGGCCTCAAAGCCACCGAGCAGTGGAGCGCCGAACAACAGCACATCCTGCCCAACTGCGGACTGGCAACACATCACGTTTACCATGCCCCACCTGTTGTGGCCGTTCTTCAACAACAACTGGCCCCTGCTCAATTGTAAGCATCCCTGCAAAACGAACCATTCACTTTTAGAGATCTTCCGACATACTGATTATGTCCCTGAGGAGATCACCATGCGTAAAGCCCGATTTACCGAGCACCAGATCATCACTGTTCTGAAGTCTGTTGAAGCCGGACGTACCGTCAAAGATGTCTGCCGCGAAGCGGGAATATCTGAGGCTTCGTACTATAACTGGAAAGCGAAGTATGGCGGCATGGAAGCCTCTGATATCAAAAAGATGAAGGATCTTGAGGACGAAAACCGCCGTCTCAAACAGATGTTTGCCGACCTGAGTCTGGAAAATCGCGCGTTAAAAGACGTCATTGTAAAAAAGCTTTAAAACCAGCGATAAAGCGTGAGCTCGTCAGCTATGTGAAAGAGATGTTTTCGATGAGCGTACGCCAGGCATGCAGGACGTTATCGCTGAGCAGGACGGTGTATTTTTACCAGCCCGATACCCGGCGCGATGAGCCGGTGATCCAGGCGCTGACTGAACTGGCGGAGCGCTATCCGCGATACGGCTTTAAGAAGCTGTTCCAGTTGCTGCGCAGGCAGGGCAACAGGTGGAACCATAAACGCGTTCACCGGATTTACTGCCTGCTGAAACTGAATTTTCGCCGTAAGGGAAAGCAACGTCTGCCGGTGCGCAATCCGGCTCCGCTGGCGACGCCGGAAGCACTTAACCAGAGCTGGTCGATAGATTTTATGCATGATGCGCTGGTGTGTGGCAGACGCTTCCGGACCTTCAATGTGGTGGATGATTTTAACCGTGAAGCGCTGGCGATAGAAATTGACCTGAATATCCCGGCGCAACGCGTCGTGAGAGTGCTGGACAGGATAGTGGCAAACCGCGCCTATCCGCGGAAGATGCGTATGGATAACGGGCCAGAACTGGTCTCACTGGCACTGGCGCAATGGGCCGAAGAACATGGTGTGTTGCTGGAATTCATCAAGCCGGGAAAGCCGACGCAGAATGCGTTTATCGAGCGTTTTAACCGAACATACCGGACAGAGATACTGGATTTTTATCTGTTCAGAACCCTGAATGAAGCGCGGGAAATTACGGAGTGCTGGCTGGCTGAATATAACAGCGAGCGGCCTCATGAATCCCTGAACAACCTGACGCCAGAAGAGTACCGGCTGATGGTTGAAAAACCGGAAATCTCAAAAAGTGCCTGGAACTAAAACCGGTGTGCTTACAAGATTACCCACCTGCCGTTCAGGACTTCAACGCAAGCCGGTTAATATTCCATGAAGGACTTGTGTCGGCGTGAATAAAAGCGTCAAACCGGTATACTAATGGTATCATTTTGGCATCAATACAACCCAATAAAGGAACCGTTATGACACCTGATCTAATCGGTAAACACGTTGCCATCAGTGACTATCCTGTACACCTGGTCGAGGGGGTGTACAGCTGCAGGTATAACGACATTATTTATTGCCGATTCAAAATTCCGCTGCGGCAGGGTGAGTTTGCCTATATGGAGCAGGAGATTTCTGACACCAGTGAGAATTACATAGTCATAGCCGATAGAGATAAGTTGCTGTCAGCCTGGCGTAACACGCCGAATTCCATTGTGCCTGAACTCAGCCGCGGTGATGAGGCCGCCTGGCGACGTGACCGTAAATTTCACGAAGCAGAAAGATGCTTTAGCATTGGCGCGGGCAACCCGGTGCCGCTGGCCACTCCGACATGTCGGTTTATTCTAGAGCGTGGCTTGCCAGTTCCTGCGCTTGATTTTGTCGATGGGATCACTCGAACAATTTGGCTGCTGGCGAATGGCGCCGATCGCTTGCCTGTTCATGCCTATAATCACCATGACGCCCTGTTGCTGCAGCGTGGGAAGGGCATAGGGCTGCATCGCCAGTGTCAGTAAAGACGTTATTTTTCCTGTACGCCGACGCAGTCTTGCCACGTCATCTACGCTATAAAGCCGACCCCAAGCACATCAAACCGGAGCCTAAATAGCACCAATAAAGCACTATATAAACACCAAATCAGTACCAAAACAACACACTATAGTTAACACGCTCTACATCATGGATGCCGCCCGACTAGCAGTGTAAAAGAAGCACCTAAATAACACCAAAAAGGTACTAATCAAACACCTTTTTTACACCATTATCGGCCAGCTGCAGCATCTCCGCCGCCACGCCGACATCCATCGAGAACGGCACGCCACCCCGGCCTGATACCGTGTCGAGACTGAACACCTTCAGGTAGACCTGCGTCGATTTAAAATCCTTATGACCCATCAAGGCCTGCAGCGTCAGCGGCGCCCCCCCATGAAACAACAGATGCATCGCAACGCGGTGCCGGAATGTGTGGGGGGGACGCGCGCCAGGCTGAACCGCACGCCCTGACGATCAGCCTCACGGAGCACCTTCTTCAACCAGTTGCGCGCGGTGTCATCGGTCACCGGCCAAATCGGTTTGGTCTTGTGCTCGGTAAAGATGTGGATGTGATCGCGCAGCCGCGCCGCAAAGGGTCCGTCCTCGAGCGCCACCGTGCGTTTGACCGGGGATGCCGTTCGGGCGGTTGGTCCCGGTGCATTGAGTTTCAGCGCCGGCGGCCGGCCAACCCTGGGGTTGAGCCGCTGCTTGAGGGTACGCAGCGTGACGAACGCCGGCGTCGCATCAAATTCCACGTCAGCCGGACATACCGCCAGTGCCTCATTGATCCGCGCGCCGGTGTTCCACAAAAACTCGAACAGCGTGCGCTTTTCCAGGTCGTGGCAGCAGGACAGTAAGACAGCGATTTCCGGCGGCAGCAGGTAGTAGGGCAGATCGCCATGCAACGCGGCGCGGTTGCGCAGGGTGAGGGCGCGCACATAGCGGTCATCGCCGGCCAGCAGATCGCCGCCGATCGCGCTACGTAAAATCTGAGAGTTTTGCAGGAGGGCAGGGCGCATTTTTTCGTGATCCGCAATCAGTGACTTTCAGTGTCTATTTTGCCGCAACCGCGCCGGGTGATCGCTCATAATAATTTTTGTGGTGCCAGCCATGGTTCGGTTAAATCATCCTGAATAGAAGTTTAACCGAATCACCAACGAACGCCAGACCTGACGCCGGGGCCTGGCGGTGCCGACAGCAGAGCATACCAACACAACATGCAGTAGCTTAAACGGGACGCTCAGGCACAAGATGTAGCGTTATCCACAGAAACGGTGGATAAGTCGGCAACGTTCAGTAAAAGAGGCGTTAAGCCGAATCAGATACAAAAGATAGAAGAGGCCCAACATGAGAAATCCAAAAGGGAAATAATTCGTGGTGGTGATCGGTCAGCCACTCCTTTTTGTTTCCAATCTCTGGAATTACGCCAAAACTCGGAAGAAAATAATCGACACAGAGCGCGTAAAGCGGGACAGGGCGAGGGGCTTGCCGGAAATAGCAGAAGACGGAAGGGAAATATATAATCACCAAGCGAATAGAAAAAATTACGCGTGTTTAATATTTGCATTAACCTGTATTAAAACTAAAACATACAGCGACGAAGCTAACATGATAACCCTGAGCATGTTCATGGAAGAAACGTTAAAATCCTGTTGTGATGATTATACGATAATACCTGTTTGGCCTGGCTGGATTACGCTTCGAAATTAACTTTCGTCCACGCTTCAACCGTCTGAATGTACATGTCTACTGCTTCAGCAAGCGCTGTCAACTCTTTCTGAGAAAACTCCACCTGACAGGTTTTCAAGTGTTGATGCACAAGTTGTGGGTTAATCGAGCCTTGGGCAATAAGCGCTCCGAGTAGTGCGCTCCATGCGGTTTTATTTGCCATTATCGCTGCTGCAAATGCTTCTCTATTATTGAGCATAACTATTTCCTTCTAAGACCTAAGTACGTGAGGATAATTATTGATCGGAATACGTAAACGAGAATGAAATGGAAAGACCACGCTACTCGTAAAACGGAAAAACGCTAGATAAAAATCATGCCAGTCGGCTCATCGCGATGCTGATGTTGCATCGGGGTGAGCGCGTCAGCGATGTCGGCGAACCCTCCGTCGCTGGTTACCATCAGCCAGGATAGTATGGCGCAGGGCAGCGCCGACCGTGAATATACGTGACCCGCACAAAGATGAAAAGATGGCGGCAATCCACAAAGCGTTGGACGAATGCAGCGTTAAGCACACGGTATTTTATGAAGATGAAGTGGATATCCACTTCAATCCGAAAATCGGTGCAGACTGGCAACTACGCGGGCAACAAAAGCGCGTGGTGACACCGGGGCAGAATGAAAAATACTATCTGGCTGGGGCGAGCAGTGGCACTGTGGCACAGGGAAAATCAGTTCCGTTGGCGGCAAAAGTAAAAACTTATATTTATTTATCAGTCTGTTAAATCATCTTAAAGCGACATACAGACGGACAAAAAGCATCACGCTCATCGTGTCATTCACAAAAGCTGTGAAACCCTCCGTTGGCTGAAAGCGAACCCAAAGTTCAAGGTGATCTATCAGCCGGTTTACTCAGCGTGGGTGAACCACGTTGAGCAATTATTGCAGGCGTTGCATGACACGATAACCCGTAAGCATCAGTGCCGAACAATATGGCAGTTGTTGAGAAAAGTTCAGCACTTTATGGGGCTCTGTTGCAAAAATCTGGAGGTGATAAACTCATCGTCATCTTTTGCTGACGGAGCAGCGCATGAACCCATTCAAAGGCCGCCATTTTCAGCGTGACATCATCCTGTGGGCGGTACGCTGGTACTGTAAATACGGCATCAGCTATCGTGAACTACAGGAGATGCTGGCCGAACGCGGTGTCAACGTTGATCACTCCACGATTTACCGCTGGGTTCAGCGTTATGCGCCTGAAATGGAAAAACGACTGCGCTGGTACTGGCGTAATCCTTCCGACCTGAACCCATGGCACGTTGACGAAACGTACGTGAAGGTGAATGGCCGGTGGGCTTATCTGTATCGTGCCGTCGACAACAGGGGGCGCACTGTCGATTTTTATCTCTCCCCACGTCGTAATAGCAAAGCCGCATACCGGTTTCTGGGTAAAATCCTCAACAACGTGAAGACGCGGCAGATCCCGCGGTTTATCAACACGGATAAAGCACCCACCTATGGTCGTGCGCTCGTTCTACTTAAACGCGAAGGACAATGTCCTCCTGATGTTGAGCACCGACAGATTAAATACCGGAATAACGTCATTGAATGCGATCATGGCAAGCTGAAAAGGATAATCGGCACCACGCTGGGATTTAAATCCATGAAGACCGCTTACGCCACAATCAAAGGTATTGAGGTGATGCGTGCACTGCGCAAAGGCCAGGCATCAGCGTTTTATTATGGTGATCCCCTGGGCGAGATGCGTCTGGTGAGCAGAGTTTTTGAAATGCAAAGCCTTTAAATAAGATAAAATGCTACCTCGTCACGAACTTTGCAACAGTGCCGTTTTCCGTGCTGTCAATATCCAGAGCTTGCTGCAGCAACCTCTCCGTCAGGTCCAGTGGCACCACAACGGTACCGTTGATATCCGAAACAATGAGGTCGCCGCTTTCAATGGTTACCTGTTCTATCTGGCACCGGATGCCCGTTTCAGCGACCCAGTAAGCGCCCTGAGTATCGGTGGGAATAGGATTGCTGGCGAGGATCGGTATCGACAACTGTTTAAGTTCGCGCAGATCTCGTACCGCTCCGCCCAGAACGACCCCGGCAAACCCCAATTTTTCGAAGTAGGTACAACTCATCCCTCCAGCCAACGCTGCATGAGCCACCAGCGGACCGGCTCCCGCCACATAGACCAATCCTGCACCGGTGTGTAGTTCAGGGACCAAAAAACGGGCGACCTGCGACCAGGTAGAGGGCTGTGGCTGCAAAATATCACTACCCTTACGTACCATTTTCCAGCATACGGTATAAGCCTGGGCCACAAGGTAATGTTCAGACAGATTTATTGCATGTATTTTAGGGGGCAACACATAGCCCGCATTCATGCCATCCAGAATGTCAACAATTGTTGACGTGCTTATCTGCTTGTTTTTGAACTCAGTGAGTAGCCTCGGTGATATTAATTCAAATGGCATAGTTAACACCATGAAAAAAACAGATAACCTGACAGAGGAGATTTCTCTGACCCTCACATAAACAATGCAGAAAACACCAAATAAGGAATAGAAGCAAAAAACAAAGAAGTCAAATCCAATTAAAAACGTTAATTAATAAAAACCCTAACCAAAGGATAATTAAACAAAATAAAAACCCCACTAAAATTACATGCCAAGGCAATTATAAGCGTGTTAATAATTTCAATTTAATTAATTGGCGCCTCACTAAAAATCAAGATAAATATCATGCTCGGTGACATTATAAAATTGATTCTCACGAATATTATTTTAAATGATATAGTTTCATTAAAACAAAAGCGAACAATTCACATCAATTGGCTACTTTGATTAGCCAAAAAGAACGTAGCACCCCAGCGGGGCGAGCACGGCAGCGTTGCTGCCTCAACCGTCTTTAAAGCCCCAGCCTCACATCAACGCCGGTGCAGCCTGACGGCCCGGCGGCTCGCACTGTAGCGCATGCCCCACCGCCGCGTTGACACACGCATAAAATGAGCACGTCTGAGACATGGGCCGGCTGGCGTCGACGCTCTTTTCCTGTCCGCTGCCGCCCTGTAGACTCGGCCTCATGTACATTCCGCGCCCCGCAAAGCTCCTGTTCCAGCATGATGACGGCTGGAGCCGCTATCTCGACAAACACGGCCACACGCTCAGCGACTGGACCAAACTCGCTGTCGAACGCATGCTCGCCTGCGGCACCTGTGCCATGGGCGTACGCCGCGACTGCTGCACCTCACTGAACTGCACTCATACCCGTTTCTTCTGCCAGATCTAGTGGCGTAATGCCGTCGTATATCTGCTGCGGGACAACTACGCCCGCATCAATCCCGGCGCTCTGTTGGGCCTCGGCCATATCCGCAACGAAGACCGTTACCTGCATGCGCAATATCGCCGTGCCTGGAAGGTCCACTTCGCCAAAAAGACCCGCGGCGCCTGGCGAAGTGTGAAATACCTGGGCCGGTACCTGAAGCGCCCGCCGGTGGCCGCTTCGCAGCTGCGCCATTACCGCGGCGGTGCCGTGGTCCATCAGTATTACGATCACCGTACACAGCAACATAAACGCCAGAAAGTCAGCCAGGAGGAGATGCTGCAGCGTTACGTCAGCCATATTCCGGCGCGGCATTTTAAAATGGTGCGGTACTACGGTTTTTTGGCCAACCGCAAACGAGGCTCGTTGCTGCCGAAAGTCTACGAAGCATTGGAGATGACGGTACGGGAAAAACCGAAGCCCCCCGGGTTCGCGGTGCTGATGAGAGGCTTCCTGGGCACCGAGCCGTACCAGTGCATCCTCTGCAAAGGCCGGCTGCGTTTTACCGGCGCCGTGGCGGGTGAACACGCCACCAAACTGTTCTCTGACAGGCTGCATCGGATGGCGAAAAAGCGATGGTTTCAGACCCCGGCTTTGGAAAAGTGCGCCTGAAAAATGGGTTTTAGCTTAAAAGCACAGCAAAAATGGCAATTTTACGCATTACCTCGCCTCAGACCCACATCGCATGCGGATCTTTATCACCTCTGTTCATGGTTAGGAAACCAAAAAAGAGTCGACTGAGCTTCCTAACCATGAACGAATTATCACGGGGTGTGAAAATAACCGCGAAGAGTTATTCTGGCACCACCACCTTTCAACAGATTGGCTGACGATATATGCCCCTGAAGGTAGATATCGGTTGGCTCCTTACTGTCTTCCTCGTTCACCGTGTAAGTGTAAATTCTGGAATCATTATCCCATAGATCCTCATGATGCGTGTAAATATGATGCTTATCATCGACTGCTTTTGTTTTATTGATTCTTAAGCATGTTTCTACAGATGTACGGCATCCAGCGTCATTCTGGATGTGAACCTCAATTTTGCTGTAACGCCCTAATGGGAGATGCAATGAATCCACTTTCACGCTTTTGCCATCCAGGTTTCGGGTGCTTCTTATCGTTGAACTTGTAAACGTTTGGTCATGCCAGGGTACGTCAATGAACTTCTCGCTCATAAAAAGCCTCTTATCGGAAAAGTGTTGATAACAAGCGCCTTATCACAGAAGAATGTGTTAAGTACGCCCTTTCATCTTCGACCATAACGAAGATGTGGTGGCAGCTGAAATATTATAGTAGGGAAAATCAGCACACACTGGAAATCGTTCCGGCGCAGGCGCGCATTCATGGCGTGTCAGCACTGGCTGAATAGTGATCCGTGGGGCATTTTACATCGGCACTAACCAATGATGTGCCGATTTAGCTAAAATATCCTCCCCGCCGCATCCGCAATATACTTCTTCGCCTGCTCCTCACCACCATTCTTGCGGATGGCATCAATCTTGGCCTGACCAAAATGACAAAAGCCTGCCTCGGGAACACCAAATCATCACTCTAAGATATTCAGGCATGGTACATCCGCGACGAAACCTATTCAGCCGCCCTTGCAGAGCTGGTAAACGTGCAGGGGGAAAAGGTCACTGTCGGCTTCTGGGGAGACGGGACAATGGAAAGTCATACTGTCTTACGCAAAAGGCAACCTCATCGGGCACTGTTGCAAAGTTCGTGACGAGGTAGCCTTTTATCTTATTTAAAGGCTTTGCATTTCAAAAACTCTGCTCACCAGACGCATCTCGCCCAGGGGATCACCATAATAAAACGCTGAGGCCTGGCCTTTGCGCAGTGCACGCATCACCTCAATACCTTTGATTGTGGCGTAAGCGGTCTTCATGGATTTAAATCCCAGCGTGGCGCCGATTATCCTTTTCAGCTTGCCATGATCGCATTCAATAACGTTATTCCGGTATTTAATCTGTCGGTGCTCAACATCAGGAGGACATTGTCCTTCGCGTTTAAGTAGAACGAGCGCACGGCCATAGGTGGGTGCTTTATCCGTGTTGATAAACCGTGGGATCTGCCACGTCTTCACGTTGTTGAGGATTTTACCCAGAAACCGGTATGCGGCTTTGCTATTACGACGTGGGGAGAGATAAAAATCGACAGTGCGCCCCCTGTTGTCGACGGCACGATACAGATAAGCCCACCGGCCATTCACCTTCACGTACGTTTCGTCAACGTGCCATGGGTTCAGGTCGGAAGGATTACGCCAGTACCAGCGCAGTCGTTTTTCCATTTCAGGCGCATAACGCTGAACCCAGCGGTAAATCGTGGAGTGATCAACGTTGACACCGCGTTCGGCCAGCATCTTCTGTAGTTCACGATAGCTGATGCCGTATTTACAGTACCAGCGTACCGCCCACAGGATGATGTCACGCTGAAAATGGCGGCCTTTGAATGGGTTCATGTGCTGCTCCGTCAGCAAAAGATGACGATGAGTTTATCACCTCCAGATTTTTGCAATAGAGCCTATCAGAGTGCTGATCTAAATTAGCCGTAATTATAAAATTTCTCGCATGGTTGCATAGTTATAGGCCATCATAAAATGATTGTTTTATATATTATTTATTGAAAAAATGTAAGATGCAATAATATAAAAGACACCTAGGAAAAAGCAGGATGTTATTATAAAAATCCAAGCTATTCGTCTGCTGATACATGGTAGAATATTCATGGGGCACCTTTGTTGTGTATAATCAATAAGGGTATTTAATTGCCGAGCGAAATGACATTGGACTAGTCAGAAATTAGGTGGGGGGGGGACACAGCGATAGCTTCGTGGTAGGTACTGCAGGTGAAGCTCAGTTTGTTCCTGGCTTGGCCGAACTAAGACTGGCCATATCCACCGGTTGACTGCCCGTTATTGGTCTTGAAAATGCTGGTTTGCCACTATAAAAGTCCGGTGGATAATATGGATTCAGGATTGACGAACAACAGTCGCAACAGTCGCATCAGTCACGTCAGTCGCGTCAGTCGCGTCAGTCGCATCAGTCGCATCAGTCGCATCAGTCGCATCAGTCGCATCAGTCGGTGCTCGGGTGAAGCTGGCGACAGAAGGTGTTTCGTAGTAGAGACATACTCAGGAAAATTATTAGGCTGTGTCCCTTAATCATCTGAGTTATAGTAACATACTGTTTTCACAAGACATTGAACTATGGCTCGTTACGATATTCCCGATGAAGCATGGGCTATCATCCAGCCCTTACTACCTGCTGAACCTGCATCTCCACGAGCCGGACGTCCATGGGCAGAGCATCGTAAGATCATCAACGGTATGTTCTGGGGGCTGTGCTCTGGTGCACCATGGCGTGATTTACCTGAGAGATACGGGCCATGGAAGACCGTTTATAACCGCTTTAATCGATGGTCTAAACCCGGTGTGATTAACATTATTTTTAATAAGTTACTTTTATCTCTTGATGCTCACGGTCTCATTGACTGGTCGGCCACTGTGCTGGATGGTAGTAATATTCGGGCGCTCAGATGCGCCGCCGGAGCGCAAAAAACATTCCGATATCACCAGAGATAACGGCCTGGGTCGCTCTTGCGGTGGTTTTGGCACCAAAATCCATCTGGCGACAGACGGGAGCGGTCTTCCGCTAAACATCGTAGTGAGTCCCGGACAAGCCCACGAAAGTCAGTTCGCACAACGTCTTCTGGACGGCATTGGTGTTCAGCGCCAGAACGGCAGCATGAAACGCCGTGGTCATGCGGTACTGGCGGACAAAGCCTACTCCGGACATATATTACGTAACGAGCTGAAAAACAAAGACATTAAAGCGGTTATTCCCCGAGAATCAAATGAAAAAATGGTGTCGGATGGTCGTGCACTGCTCGATCGTGATGCCTACCGCAATGGCAACGTCGTTGAGCGGTGCTTTGGTCGCCTGAAAGAATACCGGCGCATCGCAACACGTTATGACAAAACGGCGAGAAATTATCTGGCAATGGTGAAACTGGGATGCATCCGGCTTTATTATCAACGGTTATGTAATTAAGGGATACAGCCTACTTTGAATTTAATGAAATCATGCTCTATCATCCTCAATTGGTCGGTGAGGATTATTTGAAGCAGATCGGTGCCTTCGTTGATTTTGGAGCATTAATGTATTTGTAATATAAGGTTAGTGGTTTTCAATGTTTTTCTAAAACGAGGGTTATGCCTCGCTTTTTATTTTCTTAGTGGGTACGTATTAAAATATAGTCAACGTAAAATATGATGATTAGTTTGATAGTTAACTTGTTGTTATTGACGACATTCGGTCAGATCATTTAATCTACCTACGTTGTACTGTCGTCTTCGGGCGATCACCAATGCTCAGTGGGTCTGTGATGAGCGCCTTCGGGTGACCCTGCTGTCGATAGGCAGCCACCAATGATCTGGCCATCTGCGAGGATCGCCTTCGGGTGATGGCAAAAGAAAGCTTCCGTAGCCTGAGAGGGAGCACGCCAGGTATGGTGTGGTACATCTGCCCGCCTTTGGGAGCAGATATCGCCTGCATAACGTAGTATTCGGGGCGGTTAAGGCTGCTGAAAAGTCATCACAATGCCATGGCGCTATTAGCCTGGCACACATCTACATATGGCAGTCCTTGCCTGGAGAATTCAGTCGCAACAGACTGATATCACTTATTTCTTTAAAGCTGTTAAGGCTTTTATGACGTGTTGCTGACTATGCGACTTTTGAACGCACGTATAAGGCCATTGGGTACATTTGGCCGCTTACGTGAGTCTCATTAGGAGCAGAGGAGCGCGCGTCACTTGTGAAGTGGCGAAGACACTACCAAGTGACGCGCGTAGCGCATAACGTCTCAATCTACGTACGACGTGGCTTTCAACGTTTAACTACCATCTGACCAACATGTAGTACTGTGTCAGTACGGTTTAGACACTCATTCACTTCAACGTAATTACGACGGAAAACACCGTGTTGAACGTTTCACTATCTAAAAGGAGGAAATCGACTCGGTATCGATGGCGACACTACGAACAGTAGTGTTGGAGGCAGCTTGACGAAAGTCAGCTCTGCATTAGCAGCAAACGGATCAGAGATCTGGGGTGCCTCGCAAGAACTCAACATTTCGCCGCCCCGATGTACAGATACCAGTCGAGACGCAGGAAGCGCAAAAGCAACTGTGTCGTCGGGGTGAAATTACTGGGATACAGATCCGTCTGCTTCTTTTAAAGCAGAAGGACGTGTATCCCATTGGAGATGTTAAGATGTCCAGATTCGGTAAACAGCTGGGAAAACAACTTGTCACGCTTGCTCGTCAGGGAAGAGGGAGTTTTAAAACCGTTGCTGACCGTTCCAGAATTGCAGAACGTTTTTCTGAACGTCTGGCAAAGTTGAATATTCAAATTCGTGATGTAAAACACATCAAGACGGCCCATATCGAGAAATACATTCATAGCCGGCAGGCTGAAAACCTGTCGCTCCGTACATTGCAAAACGAGATGGCAGCAGTGCGTTCAATCATGTCAGCTGCGGGTCGGAATAAACTGGCCGATCCCAACCATGAGAAATTGAGTAACCAGGCTTTAGGGATTTCAGGTGCTAACCGTGATGGAACAAAAAAACCTATTTCGGATGGAAAGTTAACTGCTGTCATCAATCACGTCTTAAAAAAAGATGCAGGGGTAGCATTAGGTGTTCAGTTGTCTCGCTATGTAGGTTTGCGAACGGAAGAAACGGTTCAGTCAGCAAAGTCATTAAAAACATGGCGACAGGCTTTAATTAATGGAGACGAGCGTGTTCGGGTTGTGTTTGGCACGAAAGGAGGTCGTCCTCGTGATACGACCATTTTTAATCGTGAGAAGGTTTTATCTATTTTAGAGGCGGCAATAAAACATTGTGATGAACACAATGGGAAACTGATTGATAAGCCGTCATTGCATACGGCAATAGAACGGTACAGAAATATTGTTCGTGAAGCTGGAATGACAGGGAAAGATGCTCCCCATAGTTTGCGATACGCGTATTCACGTGATGCGGTGACTTATCATGTTAAAAATGGAATGAGTCGCGTAGAAGCAGAGGCATTGGTATCGATGGATTTGGGCCATGGTGATGGCCGAGGTCGTTATATTAAGCAAGTCTATTTCAAAGGTGATGTGGAGTAACGGATTAATTGCATTTAGTATGCGGGGTTTTATTAATTTAAAATTTTATCAACTGTATGCGTGAATATGATGGTTCGTACATAACGGTCGCAGCTCTCACAGGGCTGCGACCTCAAAATCATAATGGTACTGAGACGTTACGTTATTAGGATAATAGGAAATCTTATCCCAAAAACAGGTGCTCATGGTCTCTTGACAGATCAGCGATTTGCTCGGAAAATAAACATGCTTGCTCGTTGTCTTCGGACAACCACCAATGCTCAATGGGTCTGTGATGAGCGCCTTCGGGTGACCTAGCTGTCAGTCGACAGCCACCAATGATCCTGTCACTTGTGAGGATCGCCTTCGGGTAGTGGCAAAAAACGCTTCCGTAGCTTGAAAGGAAGCACGCCGTTTACGGTGTAGTACATCTGCCCGCCTTTGAGAGTAGATGTCATCGTAGTTTTGATGAACAAGGCTTAACTTTCTTACCTATGATGACTGCGTCACGCGCAGTCAAATCCCAAGGGAAATACCTTTCCCTTGGGAGCGGTGTTTCCCTTTTTTACAGGAGAAACACCATGTCTGTTTTTACTTCTTCAGTTGTTCCTGATTTCTTCTCAACCCTGTACCGTGTCAAATCGGCTGTCCAGCGAATACCTTTTCGCATGGCGCCGACACGTTTTACTGACTGGTACGTCAATGCAGCAGGTAATTTTGCCGTTCGCGCGCATGTTATCTGCAGTGATGATGGTTCGGTCAGCGCGTTACTGACGCTGCGCAAAGGTTGGTACAAAGGCGAATATACCTACGTAAGCACCCATGTTGTGCTGTCTTGCAAGCATACCGAGCGCAGAAAAGCTTACCGACTCGCCAGCCAACATGCTGAGCATTTGGCCAGACTGCGTTACCGCTTTTAGAGCGGTCGGTTTACCCACTTAATACCCTGACGGGGATTTACACCCGTTATGGGGATAAATCCCTCAGCATTTTATGGAGGATTTATCGATGCATACCCGTTACCCAACGTACTTGACGTGAAAACCGCGCTTGATGCGTTTCATTTCCTTTGCCTGGTTGAAGGTAAGCTCATGAGTATACGGGCTTACCAACGTCTGGGATTGGGTCTTGAACGTGAAGACCCCTTTGAGCTGAATGATGTGGAAAATGCCGTTATCAATGCGGGAGAGGACTTTGGTGGTTTCCTGCTGGTCATGCAGTACGGCTATATATCGACGCTTTCCGCTAACGGGCAAGCACTTATGGCTCACCTGGATACACTGAGCGCAGATATTCACGCGTCTTATTGGGCGCAGGCTGTGGAGCAAGGCAAGCGCGATGTCGAAGCCGACATTGCGATTGGCGAGCTCGAGGTTTGGTGATCGGCACGACAGCCTGACAGACACACACCCTGACGGGGATTTATTCCCGTCCGGGGGATAAATCCCCCCCCCAAATTTTTTGTTACCGGAGGATTTATCGTGAGTATGAATGTGTATTTTGTCGCACCACCGTCCCAGGACGCGTGGATTGATTTCACCCTGGCGGTGACCGAGGTGTTCTGGCTGTTGCCGGAAGAGGCTCGGCCAGAAGGTATCACGGAAGCCGGTCAGCTGTTTGATGGCATGATCTTCGAAACGGCCGGTTTACGTGTATCACCGGGAGCAGAGGAAAATTTCCCGATGCAACCGCTGCCTTACGTCAAAGAACGTGTGGGGTTCTTTCAGCGCCCTGAGTTTTTTTCACCGACTGGTTTTGATACTGATTCATAACCTGTGCCCTGGCTCTGTACGGATAGAGCGGAATGACTCCAAACTTTCCAAAAATCCAGGATGGGAGTTGCCACTACTCTGGTTGCGCCACCACCTTAAACGCCCAGAACTCCTTGCTCCGGGTGAAGTGGATGAGGCGGCACTGGCTGATGACTCCATTCTTTACCATTTGGAAGGGTATAGCAGTCATAACGATGATGAACCGTACCGGGTTTCTTGGAGACTAAACTCTCAGTGAAAGGAGACCCAAAATGAAATCACAATCCGCCAAACGCTATCCCCCTGAACTGCGCGAACGTGCAGTCAGAATGTTGCTGGAGCAGCGCAGCGCGTACAAATCAGAACACGAAGCCGTTCAAGCCATCGCCCCGAAAATCGGCTGCCATGGCGACACCCTGCGAGCCTGGCTCCGTCAACATGAAAGGGATGCCGGGGGCGGTGTCGCTACCACTAACACCTCTGGTAGCCTTACCGCGGATGAGCGTGAACTTCTCAAAGAACTGCAGCGGGAGAACCTGGAGTTACGGCGCAGTAACGACATTCTGCGCCAGGCTTCTGCTTATTTTGCCAAGGCGGAGTTCGACCGCCTGTGGAAGAAATAATGCCACTGCTGGACATCCTCAGCGCTGAACATGGGGGCGGACCGGTATGCCATGAACTGGATATTGCCCCGTCAACGTATTATTGGCATGACCAGCGTCGGCGCCATCCGGAGAAACGCAGTCAGCGTGAACAACGTGATGAACGACTCAAATCCGTAATACAGCGGGTATTCGATGAAAATTACAGCGTTTATGGTGCCCGCAAGGTCTGGCGGCAGTTGTTGCGTGAGGGCATCAAGGTGGCCAGGTGTACGGTGGAACGGCTCATGACGGAAATGGGGCTTGCGGGCGTGCGACGGGGATAAAAAAGTGCGAACCACGATAAGCCGGAAGGGCGCGGCGGCGCCGGACCGGGTAAACCGCCGGTTCGTGTCAGAACGTCCGAACCAACTTTGGGTGGCAGATTTTACCTATTGCGCCACCTATCAGGGCTTTGCGTACGTCGCGTTCATCATTGATGTGTTCGCCGGCGCCATTGTGGGGTGGCGGGTGTCATCGTCGATGGAAACAGCGTTCGTGCTGGATGCACTGGAGCAGGCGCTGTGGGCCCGCCGTCCCAGCGGAACTATCCATCATAGCGACAAAGGTTCGCAATATGTGTCTCTGGCGTACACACAGCGACTGAAAGATGCTGAGTTGTTGGCGTCGACGGGTAGCACAGGTGACTCGTACGACAATGCGATGGCGGAAAGCATCAATGGCCTGTTCAAAGCGGAGGTGATACATCGCAAAAGCTGGAAAACTCGAGCAGAAGTGGAGTTGGCCACGTTGGAGTGGGTAGACTGGTACAATAATCGCCGTTTACTGGAGCGACTGGGTCATATCCCACCGATAGAAGCTGAAAAAGCGTATCATGCAGCTATAAAAGACAGGGAGCTCGCCGCCTGAGTTCCCGGACTAAAAACTCTCCAAGAAAACCGGGGCGGTTCATAAGGGAGCGAATAGAGTTGCTCATGATGCGTGCAATCGAGCGCGGTGCGGGTCAGCATGACATGCTTTTTGATGTCAAACGGTTCACCAATCCACGGAATACTCATTACATCTATGACGAGAAAAACGTTCTGCAGTCATTTCGTAGCTTCTATCGTCGGTTGTCCAGGGAGAGTGGCTTTGATATTTCCTCTCACCGTTTCCGTCACACACTTGCCACGGAGTTGATGAAATCCCCGGACAGAAATCTAAAACTGGTGAAGGACTTGCTGGGGCACCGTAACGTTAGCACTACAATGGAGTACATCGAAATGGATATGGAAGTAGCGGGAAAAGCACTAGAACAGGAACTTGTTTTACATACGGATATCACTGCTACGAGAAGCTTACAAAGCTTGACACAGGTATGATTTGCTGTGAATATCACCAGTGTTCGAGAAAAGGACGCCTGTGGGCAAACACAGGCGTCCCTCTTGAGGAATTCAACTTACAACGTCGCGGTAGTAAACAGTTATTCTGTTATCTCTTTGACAAGCCGATTCCGTATTAACCACCCGTTAAAGTTCTCATTCTTTAACCAGTGTGCATTGATGCAGAATTAGTGGTGCCCGGACTCGGAATCGAACCAAGGACACGGGGATTTTCAATCCCCTGCTCTACCGACTGAGCTATCCGGGCAACGGGGCGCATTAAACCGTATTGGCCGGATGGCGTCAATCGCTTTCTGTCACAAAGCCGATCGGTTGCTCTATTTTCAGGCAGCAAGCCCGGAGGGGCGGGGACGGGGGGATATCCGCATTCAATAAATATGCATATAAAACGTGTATTTATACCATCTTAAAACGCGCGATTTTTGGTTTTTCAATTAAATAACAATGAATTATGCTTTAATCAATGGACGTTCAATCAAGGCGATTCTCGCTTGAACCCTGCAACGAATCATGCAATCATTGCGCAAATTTTAGCACTCTCCGTTCCCTGACGGTGTTTCCGCTTCTTATAAGCCAGAGGGTTATTGGCATGACTGGTTTTGTTGCTCAAGCGCTGCTGCGCACCAGACATCTGACGCCGCCACCGTTCCGCCGTTGTTTCCTCCGCACGTCATCCGCCCGAATACGCCTGCCGGCCATGCGGTAAGGCCGCCTGACGCTCGCTGTTAGGCATGCGTAAAGCCAGCGCTGCGGCCCTGATTTTACTGATGCCTGTCGGACGCTGCCAAGACCAGTTCCCCCGATAGCCGCCTGATGATCCCCGATCATGAGCCGGTCACGCACGCCGCTTATGCTGCCGTGCCCGGGTATCGCTTTTACCGGGATAACCGCGTTATCTCATTACCGTGCCGGTGGCACACCCTCATCCTTCACCGTTTGAGAGTCAGCATGATGAAAGAATTGAAAATCGCGACCAGCGCCAGCCTGGTCGCCACCATTGAGACGCTGCGCCAGATCGTGCGCGTAGAGCAGACGGACTACACCGACGTGGCGGCGGCGGTGGTGTCGGTCGCCGACGTGAACGCCGGCATTCTGGCGCGCTTGCAGGCGACGGGGTTCGACATTCCGACCTTCGTGGCGGTGGAAGGGGACGAGCATCTCTCGCCGGACTATCTGCTGTTTGTCAGTGGGGTTTTCGCGCTGCTGGCCGGCGCCAGCAAGCCGTTCTACATGGCGCAGCTGGAGGCCGCCGCCGACGCCTACGAGCAGGCGCTGCTGCCGCCGTTCTTCAAAACGCTGAAGACCTACGTCGAGATGGAAAACTCAACCTTCGCCTGCCCGGGGCATCAGGGCGGCGAGTTCTTCCGCAAACACCCGGCCGGCCGGCAGTTTTTCGATTTCTACGGCGAGACCCTGTTCCGTTCCGATATGTGCAACGCCGACGTCAAGCTGGGCGATTTGCTGATCCACGAAGGCTCGGCCAAGGATGCGCAAAAGCACGCGGCGCGGGTGTTCAACGCCGATAAAACCTACTTCGTGCTCAACGGCACCTCGGCGGCCAACAAGGTGGTGACCAACGCGCTGCTGACCCGCGGCGATCTGGTGCTGTTCGATCGCAACAACCACAAATCCAACCACCATGGGGCGCTGATCCAGGCCGGCGCCACGCCGATCTATCTGGAAACCGCCCGCAACCCGTTCGGCTTTATCGGCGGCATCGATGCGCACTGCTTCGACGAACGCTATCTGCGTGAGCAGATCCGCGAGGTGGCGCCGGAGAAAGCCGCGGCGGCGCGGCCGTTCCGGCTGGCGATCATTCAGCTCGGCACTTACGACGGCACGATTTACAACGCTCGCCAGGTGATCGACACCATCGGCCACCTGTGCGATTACATTCTGTTCGACTCCGCCTGGGTGGGTTACGAAGGCTTTATTCCGATGCTGAAAGAGTGCTCGCCGCTGCTGCTGGAGCTGGACGAGCACGATCCGGGCATTTTCGTCACCCAGTCGGTGCATAAACAGCAGGCAGGGTTCTCGCAGACCTCGCAGATCCATAAGAAAGACGACCATATCAAAGGGCAAAAGCGCCACTGCAACCACAAGCACCTGAACAACGCGTTCATGCTGCATGCGTCGACCAGCCCGTTCTACCCGCTGTTCGCCGCGCTGGACGTCAACGCCAAGATGCACGCCGGCCCCGCCGGGCGCCGCATGTGGATGGACTGCGTCAAGCTGGGCATCGAGACGCGCAAACAGCTGCTCACGCGCTGCTCGCAGCTGAAGCCGTTTATTCCGCAGCAGGTGGCGGGCAAAGACTGGCAGGATCACGATACCGATCTGATCGCCAACGACGCGCGCTTCTTCACCTTCGTGCCGGGGGAGACGTGGCACGGCTTCGAAGGCTATGCCCAGGATCAGTATCTGGTGGATCCGTGCAAGCTGCTGCTGACCACGCCGGGGATTGACGCCGCGACCGGCCAATACACCGAGTTCGGCGTGCCGGCCACCATTCTGGCCAACTTCCTGCGCGAGAACGGCATCGTGCCGGAGAAGTGCGATCTCAACTCGATCCTGTTCCTGCTGACCCCGGCGGAGAACCCGGCCAAGATGGAACAGCTGGTGGAGATGCTGGCGCAGTTCGAACGCTATGTCGAAGAGGATGCGCCGCTGAGCGTGGTGCTGCCGACGGTGTACCGCAAGAACGAGCAGCGTTACCGCGGCTACAGCATTCGCCGGCTGTGTCAGGAGATGCACGATCTGTACGTCAGCTTTGACGTTAAGCAGCTGCAAAAGGAGATGTTCCGTCAGGATCATTTCCCGCCGGTGGTGATGAACCCGCAGGACGCCAACGTGGAGTTTATCCGCGACAACGTCGAGCTGGTGCCGATCGGCCAGGCGGAAGGGCGCATCGCGGCGGAAGGGGCCCTGCCGTATCCGCCGGGCGTGCTGTGCGTGGTGCCGGGCGAAGTGTGGGGCGGCGCGGTGCAGCGCTACTTCCTGGCGTTAGAAGAGGGCATCAACCGCCTGCCGGGCTTCTCGCCGGAGCTGCAGGGGGTCTACATCGAGAAAAAAGATCACGGCTGGAAGCGCATCTTTGGCTATATGATCAAGCAGTAAAAAAAGGGCCGGTTCGCACCGGCCCTTCTCCTATCCATGCGGGAAGCGCTACTTTCTGCGGTAGCTCTTCTGTGCGGTATTCACTTTCACCAGATAGCGGCGCGACTCGGCGGCCGGGTGTTTGGTGGTCAGCGTTTGGTACACGTCGCCCGGCTGCATGCCGTTGATGATGCCCACCGCGCGCGTCCTGTCGCTGGAGAACACCCGCAGCACGCTGCCGGCGCCGCCGTTGTAGGCGGTGATCACCGCATAGCGGCGCGAGGTCGGGTTCTGAATGCCGCCCAGGTAGTTGTTCTGCAGGATCGCCAGGTAGGCGGTGCCGGTGTCGATGTTGTTCTCCGGATCGAACAGGTAGCTGCGGCTCGGGGTGCCCCATTTGCCGCGCATCTGGAACACATCCTTACCGGCGGTGTGCTGCACCACCTGCATCAGGCCCAGCGCGTCCGAACCGCTCACCGCATAGGGGTTGAAGCTCGATTCGGTCTGCATGATTGCCAGGATCAGCGACTCGTCTACGCCGTATTTTTCCGACGCCTTGCGCACCATCGGCAGATATTTATGCGCACGTTTGTCCAGGTGGTTTGGCACCAGTTGGATGGTGACCGAGTAGATGACGTGCAGGCCGGAGGTGCGTTTTTGCAGCTTGGTCTGCAGCAGGTAATCGGCAAAGTGCGCCGCGCGCCATTCCCAGCGGATCGGCGCGCCTTTGTTATCCAGCACCTGGCCGTACAGGAACGGCTCTTTGCTGATCTGGATATCGTTGGCGTCGGAATAGAGATCGATGGAACCCGGATCGTCACCCATCAGCAGTGTGCTGATGATCGCCTGGCGCAGGTGCGCGGCCGGATCGGTGGTGGCGATGGTTTCGATGGTGATGGCACCGGTGTCGAAGTTGATGTGGCTGCGGGTTTGGTATTGGTCGGTATATTTGACGTAGTCTTTCGGCCCGGCGATCAGAACTTCGTTCAGACCCCAGATGTTCTCGATGTTGTGAGCGAATTGCCCCATCAGAATGTCGAAGCCGTTGGTGTCTTTGATCCAGGCTTCGTTGATTTCTTCACTTTTTTTGCCGGAACAGGAGATCAGCAAAGGCGCTATTACGAGCAAAGCTAAAATTTTCTTCATCTTAAAGCCGTTTGGAAGAAGTATAAGAGGATTGAAGCGGGCCAGCGCCTGGCCCCAACAGCGTTATTCGCTCGGCGGCGTATAGCCTTCGATGTGCACGTCGTGCCCTTCGAACAGGAACTTGATCATTTCCTCTTCCAGCAGTTTGCGATCATCCACGTTCATCATGTTCAGCTTCTTCTCGTTGATCAGCATGGTCTGCTTCTTCATCCACTCGCCCCAGGCTTCCTTGGAGATCTCGTTGTAGATGCGCTTGCCGACGTCGCCGGGATAAAGCTGGAAGTCCTGGCCCTCGGCGTCGCGCTGCAGGAAAGTACAAAAAATGGTGCGGCTCATGCTAATTCCTCGTCGATGGCGCTATCGCCATATAAGTTTTGTTGGATCGGGGGCTGCTTCGCCAGCTGTTGCAACAGGCGATCCACCGGCGCTGCCAGCCCGACCGACGGCGGCTGCGCTAAGTTATACCAGAGACCCGCGCCCTCATCCATGCCGCTGCCCGCCGCGTCGAGCGACAGCCACATCGGCACGATATCGAGATGGAAATGGCTGAACGTGTGGCGAAACGCGGTCAGCTGTTCCAGGCGCTTGCCTTTCAGACCGCGCTGCTGCAGCCAGAGTTCCAAATCCACGCGCGCGCTGAACTGTGGGAAGCAGAACAGGCCGCCCCACAGGCCCACCGCCGGGCGCTGCTCCAGCCACACGCGGTCGCCGTGCTGCAGCAATAAGAAGTAGGCGGTTTTTTCCGGCAGGGTCTGTTTGGGTTTCTTGCCGGGGTAGTTGGCCCAGCTGTGATTGGCGTAAGACAGGCAGCCGACGTTGAGCGGGCAGAGTTCACACTTGGGCTTGGAACGAGTGCAGACCATGGCGCCCAGATCCATCATCGCCTGGTTGAACTGGCCGACGCCCTGCGCCGGGGTGACCTCTTCGCTGATTTTCCACAGCCGGTTTTCGACTTCTTTCTTCCCCGGCCAGCCTTCCACCGCGTAGCAGCGAGCCAGCACGCGCTTCACGTTGCCGTCGAGGATCGGATAGTGTTGGCCCAGCGCCAACGACAGCACCGCGCCGGCGGTGGAGCGGCCGACGCCCGGTAAATCGGCGATTTCTGCGAAGGTTGTCGGGAACTCGCCGCCGTGCTGTGCGACAATGGTCTGCGCCGCCTTGTGCAGGTTGCGGGCGCGGGCGTAATAGCCGAGGCCGGTCCACAGATGCAGCACTTCGTCCAGCGGAGCCTCCGCCAGCGCGCGCACGTTGGGAAAACGGGCCATAAAGCGCTGAAAATAAGGAATGACGGTGGCAACCTGAGTCTGTTGCAACATCACCTCGGAGAGCCATACTTGATAGGCGGTTTTCTCCAGCTGCCACGGCAGGGTCTTGCGACCGTAGCGTTGGTACCAGTCAAGCACCACCTGTGCGAATTGTTGTGCTTGCATCATGAGCAGCGTCGTTATCCGGCAGAAAATGAAGCGAGATTGCAGCATAGAGTCATGATGCTGTAAACCGGAACTTTCCGACGCCGCACGGCGGGTACAGAAGATGAACACTTGCTAAACCAATGTATCTTTGCATAATGCGCGTTTCCCTAATTGGCAGCCAAACAGACAGAAAGCACTATGATTAATGACGTCATCTCCCCGGAATTTGATGAGAACGGCCGCGCGATGCGCCGTATCCGCAGTTTTGTCCGCCGCCAGGGGCGGCTGACCAAAGGCCAGCAGCACGCGCTGGAGAACTATTGGCCGGTGATGGGCGTGGAGTATCAGGCTGACGCTGTCGATCTCGCCGCGCTGTTCGGCCGCGAAGCGCCGACGGTGCTGGAGATCGGTTTTGGCATGGGCGCCTCGCTGGTGACCATGGCGGGCAACAATCCGCAGCAGAACTTTTTAGGGATCGAAGTGCACTCGCCGGGCGTGGGCGCCTGCCTGGCCGACGCCCACGAGGCGAAGCTGAGCAACCTGCGCGTGATGTGCCACGATGCGGTTGAAGTGCTGGAAAACATGATCCCGGACGGCTCGCTGGACATGGTGCAGCTGTTCTTCCCCGATCCGTGGCACAAGGCGCGCCACAACAAGCGCCGCATCGTGCAAACGCCGTTTGTCGAACTGGTGCTGCGCAAGCTGAAGACCGGCGGGGTCTTCCACATGGCTACCGATTGGCAACCTTATGCGGAACATATGTTAGAGGTTATGAACGGGGTCGCAGGCTACCGTAATCTTTCCAGCGATAATGATTACGTGCCGCGTCCGGATTCGCGCCCGCTGACGAAATTTGAATTACGCGGCCAGCGCCTGGGACATGGCGTTTGGGACTTGATGTTTGAGAGGAAAGAATAATGGCTAAGAACCGCAGTCGTCGTTTACGTAAAAAGTTGCACATTGAAGAATTTCAGGAACTGGGTTTCTCCGTAGCCTGGCGCTTTGCCGAAGGCACGTCGGTGGAAGACATCGACAGCATGCTGGATACCTTCATCGATGAAGTGATCGAGCCGAACGGCCTGGCGTTTGACGGCAGCGGCTACCTGCAGTGGGAAGGTCTGATCTGCCTGCAGAAGATCGGCCACTGCACCGACGAGCATCGCGAACTGGTGAAAAACTGGCTGGAAGCGCGCAAACTGACCGACGTTAAGGTCAGCGATCTGTTCGATATCTGGTGGGATTGATCGCGCTTGCCCGATGAGCGCGGCTTCGCGCCGCGCCGTTTTATTGATCTAAGGTGCCTTAACGGCGCCTTTGTTTTGCCCGGAGTGTGACCGAGGTGGTAACAACATTGGATAACGCGTTGCTGGAGGAGATCCTGCAACAGGTGCGCCCGCTGATTGGCCAGGGGAAAGTGGCCGACTACATCCCGGCGTTGGCGGAAGTGCCCGCCGACCGGTTGGCGATCGCCGTTTGCACGGTGGACGGCGAACTGTTCCAGGCCGGCGACGCCGCGGAGCGCTTCTCCATCCAGTCGATCTCCAAAGTGCTGAGCCTGACGCTGGCGCTGACGCGCTATCAGGAGCCTGAGATCTGGCGGCGCGTGGGCAAAGAGCCTTCCGGCCTGCCGTTCAATTCGCTGCTGCAGCTGGAGATGGAGCAGGGCAAACCGCGCAATCCGTTTATCAACCCCGGCGCGCTGGTGGTGTGCGACATGCTGCAAACCCGGCTCAGCGCCCCCAAACAGCGCATGCTGGAGGTGGTGCGTCAGCTGGCCGGCGAAGACGACCTGGCCTATGACCTGCGGGTGGCGCGTTCCGAATTCGAACACTCCGATCGCAATGCGGCCATCGCCTATCTGATGAAGTCGTTCGGCAACTTCGAGAACGACGTGATCACCGTGCTGCAAACCTATTTCCATTACTGCGCGCTGCGCATGAGCTGCGTGGAGCTGGCGCGCAGCTTCGTCTATCTGGCCAATCACGGCCGCGATCTCAGCGGCGAGGCGGTGATCAGCCCGCTGCAGGCCCGGCAGATCAACGCCCTGATGATGACCAGCGGCATGTACGACGGCGCCGGCGAATTCGCCTATCGGGTGGGAATGCCGGGCAAGTCCGGCGTGGGCGGCGGCATCGTGGCCATCGTGCCGGGCGAGCTGTCGATCGTCGTCTGGTCGCCGGAGCTGGATGCTTCCGGCAACTCGCTGGCGGGAACTGCGGCGCTGGAACTGTTGTCTCAACGTATCGGTCGTTCGATTTTTTAATCCCAGTCTGGATGGGAGTCAGGAGAAGCTATGTTGAAGAAAACCGGGTTAGCCTTACTGCTGCTGGCGGCGACTGCCGCGCAGGCCCACGCCGAGTACCAATGCAGCGTTAAACCCCAGGACGATGTGATCATCAGCCCGCAGAGCGTGCAGGTGAAAGGCGCCAGCGGCGACCTGCAAATTTCGCCGGATGGCGACGTGATCCGCAACGGCCAGGCGCTGAGCCTGAACGATAGCCAGCGGCAGAAAGCCTTCAGTTACCAGAGCGCCTTGCGCAAGCAACTGCCGTGGATCGACGACGGCGCGCAGAAACACCTGGAGAAAGCCCGCGCAGCGCTGGATAAAGTGATCGTCAAAGAGCTGGGCAGCAACAGCAACGTGCGCAACCGGCTGACCACCCTGAACGGCCAACTGAAACAGCAGATGAACCGCATCATCGAGCACCGCAGCGACGGCCTGACCTTCCACCACAAGGCGATCGACCAGGTGGAACAGGATGGCCGCAACATCGTGCAGCAGAGCATGGGCGGCGTGCTGCAGGACAGCCTGAACGAGATGGGCGTCAAACAGGCCGCCAACAGCGGCGGTAACCCGCTGCAGGCGATCATGGGCAACCTGGGCGGCTTGCAGAAGGCGATCCAGAACGAATGGAACAACCAGGAGCAGGACTTCCAGAACTTCGGCCATGATGTGTGCAACCGCGTCACCGCACTGGAAACCCAGCGCAAGGATCTGCTGAAGGCGTTGAAGTAACGGATAGGCGTAGCCGCCGTGCGTTTTTGACCTCACGACGGCTATCTGACAAACTGGCTAAACTATAATCAATCGGCAAAAGGATTTTGCATTGATGCCAGTGATATTCCGTTATAAAGGCTACAGGTTCTTTTTTATTCCAACGAGGGTGACCCGCTTGAGCCGCCGCATGTTCATATCAGAGACACTGAGGCTGAAGCGAAATTCTGGTTGGTTCCTGGCGTGCAGTTGGCGCGTAATGACGGCCTTAACGCCAGAACGCTAAAAGAGCTGGCGGGTCTGGTTGATACCTATCAGGCATTGTTTTTGGAGGCTTGGCATGAGTATTTCGGCTAAACGCGTCAGCTTTGACGATGCGACGATGTGGGTCGAACTGAGCGACGCCCGAATTATTGGCGTGCCACTGGCCTGGTTTCCGCGTTTGTTGAATGCGACGCAAGAACAGCGGGCAGAGTATGAACTCAGTGCTCGCGGCATCCATTGGGATGCGTTGGACGAGGATGTTTCCGTTGAGGGATTGCTGAAGGGGCGTGGCGACGTGACGCATCGCCCTCATAATGCCGCCTGAACATGAAAAAAAGCGCTGATTATTCAGCGCTTTTTTTTACTCGTCGTCCGCCAGGAACAGTTCCAGCAGCGAGTTGAGGAACAGTTTGCCCTTCTCGGTGATCTGCCAGTGCTCCGCGGTTTCTTCCAGATAGCCTTTGGCCAGCGCCTCGTCCAACTGCGGGCGAATGACGCTTTCCGCCAGCCCGGTGTAGTTGACGAAGTCGGCGCGCGGCGCGGCTTCCAGCAAGCGGAAGCGGTTCATGAAGAACTCGAACGGCCGATCCGCCGCCGCCACCTCATGCTGCTTGTCCATGTAGTCGCCGCGCATAAAGCCGCGCGGGTGCTTGGTCTTGGCGGTGCGCAGGATACGCCCGTCGCTGAAGGTCACCTTGCCGTGCGCGCCGCAGCCGATCCCCAGATAGTCGCCGAAGCGCCAGTAGTTGAGGTTGTGCTGGCATTGGTAGCCTGGTTTGGCGTAGGCCGAGGTTTCATACTGCTGGTATCCGGCGGCGCTCAGCAACTGGTGGCCGCGTTCGAAGATGTCCCACAGCGCGTCGTCGTCCGGCAAAACCGGCGGGCGTGAGCTGAACAGGGTGTTCGGTTCGATGGTCAGCTGATACCACGACAGGTGCGGCGGATTGAGGGCGATCGCCTGGCGCAGATCGTCCAGCGCCTCTTCCAGCGACTGATCCGGCAGGCCATGCATCAGATCGAGGTTAAAGCTGCGCAGGCCAAGGCCGGTCGCCAGCGCCGCCGCGCGCCTGGCCTCTTCCGGGCCGTGGATGCGCCCCAGACGGTTCAGCTTCTCGGCGCTGAAGCTTTGCACCCCGATGGAGATGCGGTTGACGCCGGCGCGCTGGTAGCCGCTGAAGCGATCGGCCTCCACGGTGCCGGGATTGGCCTCCATGGTGATTTCGGCGTCGTCGGCGACGCGAATGCGCGCCCGTACCCCGTCCAGCAAGGCCTGCATCGCCTCGGCGCTCAGCAGGCTGGGGGTGCCGCCGCCGATGAAGATAGTGCTGATTTCCCGGCCGCCGGCCAGCGGCAGATCGGCATCCAGATCCGCTAACAGATGATCGACATACTCCTGATGCGGCACGTCACCCTTCAGGGCATGGGAGTTGAAGTCGCAGTACGGGCATTTCTGCACGCACCACGGGATATGGATGTAGAGACTCAGCGGGGGCAGCTTAAGCATTGCGCATGGCTTCCAACATCAGCTTCAGCGCCTTGCCGCGGTGCGAAATCGCCCGCTTCTCGTCGCGGCTCAGCTCGGCGGCGGTGCGGTCCAGCTCCGGCACGTAGAAGACAGGATCGTAACCGAAGCCGCCTTCACCGGCGGCCTGCTCGGTGATTTCGCCGGCCCAACTGCCGTGGAACACCAGCGGCGTCGGGTCTGCCGCATGGCGCAGATAGACCAGCACGCAATGGAATTGCGCGCCGCGCCGGCCCGGCGCTACGTCTTTCATCGCCGCCAGCAGCTTGTCGAGGTTCTGCCGATCGTCGGCATCTTCACCGGCATAGCGCGCGGAGTAGATGCCCGGCGCGCCGCCCAGCGCGTCCACTGCCAGGCCGGAGTCGTCGGCGATCGCCGGCAGGCCGGTGACCTGTGCCGCATGGCGCGCTTTCAGAATGGCGTTTTCGATAAACGTCAGGCCCGTTTCTTCGGCGGACTCCACGCCCAGATCGGTTTGTGCGACCACGTCCAGGCCGAAATCGGCCAACAGGTCGGCGAGTTCGCGCACTTTGCCCGGGTTACCGGTGGCAAGAACGACTTTTTGCATAATGACTACCTTGAAAATTATTCGATGAGCGCCGCGACCACGGCGGGGATCTGTTGCGGATTCACGATGCGTAACTGTTTATGCCGCCCCAGTTCGCCTTTCTCGATGGTGACGTTGCTTTTCGCCACTTTGAACTGCTTGGCGATAAACTTGATCAAATGGGCGTTGGCTTGGCCGTCGACCGGCGGGGCGGTGATGGCGACTTTCAGTTCGTCGCCATGCAAGCCGATAATTTGGTCGCGGCTGGCTTTCGGCTGAATATATAGCCTGATCGCCAGCCCGTCCAGCACAGGAGTGACTGCACTCACAGCAGGAACCAGATCTCACCGAACAGATCCATGCCCAGGTAGTTGATCAGATAGAGGATCAGGATCACCACCATGGCGGAAAAGTCGATGCCGCCCATCGCCGGGATGATGCGGCGGATCGGCGCCATCAAGGGTTCGGTCAGTTGGTACATCACGTAGTCGATCGGGCTGCGGCCCTGGCTTACCCAGCTCATCAGCGCACGAATGATCATCACCCAGAAGATCAGGTAGCCGGCGGACTTCACCAGCGAGATCAGGCCGAACAGCAGGTTATACGGGCTGAGCGACATCGCGCCGCCCTGAATCAGCAGCAGCAGCGGGTACTTGATGGTCATCAGCAGGAACGCCAGCAGCAGCGAAGCGCTGTCGATGGGCCCCAGTGACGGGATGATGCGGCGCAGTGGGCCGACCACCGGCTGGGTGATCTTCACCACAAACTGTGAGAACGGGTTGTAAAAATCGGTGCGCGCCCACTGCATCCAAATGCGCAGCAACAGCACCATCACGTACAGATCAATAACGGTCTTGACCAGGAAAGTCAGCGTTAGCATGAAGTGGTCCTTCTCCTTAACTCGCGGTTATTTAAAATAATTTTTCCATCTCTTGGGCGCGGGAAACGGCGGCCTGCATCGCTTGCCCCACGGTTTCCGGCAGTTGGCGTTCGTTGAACACCCGCAGCGCTTCGGCGGTGGTGCCGCCTTTGGAGGTCACCTGCTCGCGCAGCGTGCCCAGCGGCGTATCGGGGTTGGCTTCCACCAATGCGGCGGCGCCGGAAGCGGCCTGTTGTACCAGATCGCGCGCGGTCTGGCTGTCGAAGCCCATGCGCTCGGCCTCTTTTTGCATCGCTTCCATAAACAGGAAGAAATAGGCCGGGGCGCTACCCGCGGCGGCGATCACGCCGTTGATGCCATTTTCGTCATCGACCCAGCAAACTTTACCGACCGACGCCATTAAATCGCCGGTGTAATCGCGATCCCGCTGGCTGACCTGCGCCGGCGCGTACAGCCCGCTCATGCCCTTGCCGACCAGCGACGGGGTGTTGGGCATGATGCGCACGATGTCCAGTTGGTCGCCGAGCAGCTGATAGAAACGGCTGACCTGAATACCGGCGGCGATCGACAGCACCAGCTTACCGCTGAAGTCGACCTGTTCGCGCAGCGGCTGACACACGTCGGCCATCATCTGCGGTTTGACCGCCAGCACCACCACCTCGGCTTCACGCGCGCAGGCGACGTTGTCGCCGCTGCTGACGATGCCGTAGTCTGCGGCCAGCGCATCACGGTTTTTCGGCGAAGGGGCGCAGACGCTGATGGATTTGGCTGGATAGCCGCCCGCCACCAGGCCGGCGATGATTGCACGCGCCATGTTGCCGGCGCCGATAAAGGTAATCTTGCGATGTTGCATCAAATCCCTCGTCTGTGTGTCAGGCCTGCGAGTAGTCGCGGGCGCCAAAAATTGCGGTGCCGATGCGCACCAGGGTGCTGCCGGCGGCGATCGCCGCCGCCATATCGTCCGTCATGCCCATCGACAGCGTATCGGCCTGCGGATAACGCTGACGCAGGGCGAGAAATGCGTCGTTCATCCGGCTGAATACCGCCAGCTGCCGCTGATAATCCGCTTCCGGCGCCGGAATAGCCATCAGGCCGCGCAGCGTCAGGTTCGGCAGCGCGGCGATCGCTTCGGCCAACGCCGGCAGCTCGGCCAACGCAATGCCGGATTTGCTTTGTTCGTCGCTGATGTTGATTTGAATCAGCACGTTGAGCGGTGGCATGTCGGCCGGGCGCTGATCGCTCAAGCGCTGGGCGATGCGCAGCCGATCCACGGTATGGCACCAGGCGAAGTGTTCCGCCACCAGCCGACTCTTATTGGATTGCAGCGGGCCGATAAAGTGCCACACCAACTCGCCGCTTTGCGGCGACTCGGCGAAATGCCGGATCTTGTCTACCCCTTCCTGCACGTAGTTCTCGCCGAAGGCGCGCTGGCCGGCGGCGATGGCTTCTTCGATCGCCGCCACAGGTTTGGTTTTGCTGACTGCAAGCAGGGCAACTTCTTCTGGCGCCCGCGCGCAGTTTTGCGCGGCGGCCGCAATGCGGTTTCTGACATCCTGCAGGTTCTGTTGGATAGTGCTCATTATTGACCCGGGAGAGTGATATGGATATCGATGAATTCGTGGCCCTTAGTGTAAAGCATAATGCTTCCGATCTGCACCTTTGTGCCGGTCATCCGCCGATGTTGCGCATCGACGGTGAACTGCAGCCGCTGGCGGCGGCGCCAACGCTGACGGCGCAAGGCGTGCAGGCCCTTTGCAACGGATTGCTGAATGCGCAGCAGCGCGAGAGCCTGCGGCGGCTGGGGCAGGTCGATCTGGCGTTGCACAGGCCGAGCGGGGAGCGGCTGCGGGCCAACGTTTTTCAGCAAAGCGCGGGAATTTCTCTCGCGTTGCGGCGTATCGCCGGGCAATCGCCTTCGCTTGCCGCGCTGGCGGCGCCGGCCATCGTCCCGACGTTGCTGCGGCGCGCCGACGGATTGATCCTGGTCACCGGCGCCACCGGCAGCGGCAAGTCCACCACGCTGGCGGCGATGATCGACGAGATCAACCGGCACCAGCCGCGGCACGTTTTGACGCTGGAGGATCCGATCGAATTCCTGCACCGCAGCCGGCGATCGCTGATCCAGCAGCGGGAGATCGGCCGCGACAGCCACAGCTTCGATGCGGCGTTGCGCGCCGCGCTGCGCGAAGATCCGGATGTGATCCTGCTGGGCGAGCTGCGCGATACCGCCACCATCCGGCTGGCGCTCACTGCGGCGGAGACCGGCCACCTGGTGCTGGCGACGCTGCACACCCGCAGCGCGCCGCAGGCGGTGGAACGGCTGGTGGACGTGTTTCCGGCGGAAGAAAAACCCTATGTGCGCGCCCAACTGGCGGGCAGCCTGCAAGCGGTGATCGCGCAAAAGCTGATGAGGCGCCCTTGCGGCGGACGCGTGGCGATCTTTGAAGTGCTGACGGCGACGGCGGCGGTCAGCAACCTGATCCGCGAAGGGAAAACCCATCAGTTGGCGAGCGTGTTGCAAACCGGCGCGCAGTCCGGCATGCAAACCTTTGAGCAGGGTTTGCAGCAGCGGATCGACGCCGGCGTGTTGGGGGAGTGCGCGGGGGAGGGAACGAGGGGTTAACCCAGCTGCCGTTCGAACCAGCTTTCGAGGATAACCACCGCGGAGGCGGAATCCACGCTGCCTTTATCAAGGGCGCGGAAGCCGCCGCGATCGAACAGGTTGGCGCGCGCCTCCACGGTGCTCAGGCGCTCGTCATGCAGATCGATCTGGATGCCGAAGCGACCGTGCAGGCGGTTGGCGAACTTGCGCGCCTGGGCGGTAACGGGCTGTTCGGTGCCGTCCATGTTCAGCGGCAGGCCGACCACCACCAAATCCGGCTGCCACTCCTTCAGCAGTTTTTCGATTTTCAGCCAGTCCGGCGAACCGTCCTGCGCTTTGAAAGCCGGCAGGGCGCGGGCGCTGCCGGTCAACTCCTGGCCAACGGCCGCGCCGATGCTTTTGGTGCCAAAGTCGAAGGCGATAATGGTGCGGTTACTCATCAGGCGTGTCCTGCGTGGTTGGCGATGCTGCGAATGTCGATACCCAAAAGGTTCCCCGCCTCGCGCCAGCGGCTGGCGATCGGCGTGCGGAACAAAATGTCGGTGTTGGCTTCGATGGTCAGCCAGGCGTTTTCCAATACTTCCTGCTCCAACTGGCCCTTTTCCCAACCCGCATAACCCAGCGCCACCAGCACGTCGTCCGGTTGCTCCGGCGTGCCGAGCGTTTCCAGCACGTCTTTCGAGGTGGTGATCATGGTGTTGGGGGAAATTTGAATGCTGGCGCCAAAGCCGTGGCGCGGCGTATGCAGGATAAATCCGCGATCGTCCGCCAGGGGGCCGCCGGCGAACACCGGCTTGTCCAGGCTGATGGTCGGATCGCGCGCAGGCGGCATGATCTTCAGCTTGCTCAGCACCGTGGCTACCGTGAACTGCTCCACCGGTTTATTGATCACCAAACCCATGGCGCCTTCTTCATTGTGCTCGCAAATGTAAATCACCGAGCGTTTGAAGCGAGGATCCTGCAGCGTTGGCATGGCGATCAGAAAATGGTGCTGTAAATTCATGGCGTTAGTATAAGCTAATCAATGGGTGAGAAAATAAACAGCCGCCAGTATGCGGCTATACCCGCCGCCTTTCAAGGCGCGCTTTGGCGGGCGCCATGCAGAACAGCGGGCGGTATGCCGCCCGCATTGCGCATTACTTCGCCGCCAGGCGCTTTTCAATGGCGTCCATCAGCATGCCGGTAATCGAAATCGGGAATGCCGCCTCGATCTCGCGCGCGCAGGTCGGGCTGGTGACGTTGATTTCAGTCAGGCGATCGCCGATCACGTCCAGGCCGACGAAGATCAGCCCTTTCTCTTTCAGCGTCGGGGCGACGGCGCGGGCGATTTTCCAGTCGCTTTCGCTCAGCGGGCGCGCTTCGCCGCGGCCGCCGGCCGCCAGGTTGCCGCGGGTTTCACCCTGCGCCGGAATGCGCGCCAGGCAGTAAGGCACCGGCTCGCCGTCCACCACCAGAATGCGCTTGTCGCCGTCCTTGATCGCCGGCAGGAAGTTCTGTGCCATGCAGAAACGGCTGCCGTGTTCGGTCAGGGTTTCGATGATCACCGACAGGTTAGGATCGTCCTGCTTCACGCGGAAGATAGACGCGCCGCCCATGCCGTCCAGCGGTTTCAGGATGATGTCGCCGTGCTGCTGGTGGAATTTGCGGATGTGCGCGGCGCTGCGGCTGACCAGCGTATCCGGCGTCAGCTCCGGGAACCAGGCGGTGAACAGCTTCTCGTTGCAGTCGCGCAGGCTTTGCGGCTTGTTGACCACCAGCGTGCCTTTGACTTCGGCACGTTCCAGAATGTAGGTCGCGTAGATGTATTCGGTATCGAACGGCGGATCCTTGCGCATCAGGATCACGTCCAGCTCGTGCAGCGCCAGATCCTGCTCGGCGCCGAAGCTGAACCAGCTCTCCTTATCTTCCTTCACGCTCAGCAGGCGGGTGCGGGCGCGCCCGTCACCGGCATGCAGATAGAGATCGTTCATCTCCATGTAGTGCAATTCGTAACCGCGGCGCTGCGCTTCGAGCAGCATGGCGAAGCTGGTGTCTTTCTTGATGTTGATGGAATCGATAGGGTCCATCACGATGCCGAGCTTAATCATCTTTTCTCCTTTAACCCAGGTCGCCGAAGCGGACCTGCAGAGCGGTAATGGCGGTGAGCGCTGTGGTTTCGGTACGCAGAACGCGTGGTCCCAGCAGAATATCAGTAAATCCGTGGTCGGTGGTCATGGCGATTTCGTCGGCGGACAAACCGCCTTCCGGGCCGATCAGCAGGCGAACGCGATCCACCGGCTGCGGCAGCGTGTTGATGCTGTGGCTGGCGCGCGGGTGCAGGTTGAGCTTCAGGCTGCCGTCCTGCTCGGCGCACCAGGCCTCCAGCGACATCGCCTCGCGGATTTCGGGAATGCGGTTGCGGCCGCACTGTTCGCAGGCGGCGATGGCGATCTTTTGCCATTGCTGGATTTTCTTCGCCAGACGCTCGCCGTCCAACTTCACGCCGCAGCGCTCGGAAAACAGCGGGGTGATGACGTTGACGCCCAGCTCGATGGATTTCTGGATGGTGAACTCCATCTTCTCGCCGCGCGAGATCACCTGGCCCAGGTGCAGGTTGAGCGGCGATTCGATGTCATCCACGCGGCCGTCGCCGAGGCGCACCAGCACGCTCTTTTTGTCCACCCGGATTATTTCGGCGTCGAACACCTGGTTGCTGCCGTCGAACAGCTGCAGCGCCTGGCCGGCGCTCATGCGCAGCACGCGGCCGACGTGGTTGGCGGCGTCCTCGCTGAGGGCGATCTCCGCCCGGTCGGTCAACGGTTGCGGATGGTAAATGCGGGGTATGCGCATGGGTAGTCTGATCCTGACGAAACGGCGCCGCGGGTTGGCGGCGCCATGAAAGATAAAGGCTATAGTAGGTTAGCTTTTCCGCTGCTGACAAGCCTGTTGAATATAGGGGTTGTGGTTGCCCTGCACCTTGGCGATACGTGCTTCGCGCTGACATTCCCATTGGCTCACCGGATATTGCCGGTTCCACACCTCGAACAGCTGGGTTTGCTGGCGTGACAGCCGCAGCTGGTAGCGATCGCGCATGTAGAAGTAGGTGCGGGCAATGGCGCCGCGGGCGCGGGCGGGCGGCTCCGCCTGTTTATTCTTGAAGTCCACCTTCATTGGGCATTGCCCGTACTGGCCTGCGCCGCCGTTCCATTGGCTGTACATGAAGTTGTTGCGGTCGCCGTTCACTTCGCCGATCGCCGGCTGCAGGTTGTGCAGATCGGTTTCTATCTGGCGATAGGTGGCGTCTTTGTTGCAGTTTTTGCGCCCGCCGTCTTGCCAGCACTGCAGCTGGTGGCCGAACTGCCAGGCCGGCACCACGTGTTCCCACTCGATACGTTGCGCGCGTTGGGCGTTTTTACGCACCTGATAGCCGCAGCCGGCGAGATCGGGAATGCCCTTCTTGCCTTGCCACTCGATGCGGCAGCCACAGTAAAAACTGCCCGGCGCATCCTGGTTAATCTTGGCCGCCGCCGTCTTGGCCTGAGAGAAGTTATTGATGCCGTGCGCCTGTGCGGCGCCTGCGGCGAAAACCGCCATAATCAAAATTCTGCGAAGCATATTCCAAAACAGCTCAAAATTGGAAAAGCAGGCAGGGTAACGGAACTTGTCGGCAGTGGCAAATGGCGATATTTACTTGTTTTAACGTATAAATCGTTTAACTAAAGGTTCTCGCTAGCAAGAAATTTCAGTTTTTCGCCGCACCGGCGGCAGCGGTATTCGCTTTCGCCGCGCAGCACGCGGTTATGGCGGCGAATGGTGAGCTGGTGCTGCCCGCAGCCGCAGCGGTAGGGGAAGGTTTTGCTTTGCACCGAGGCGGTTTCGAAACGATGAGTGCGGCTGGCGGGCGTCAGCAGCACGCTTTCCATCATCCAGCGCCATTCACGGCCGTGCGGCGCTACCCGGCCGAATTGGCGAAACACCAGCAGGTGCGCCAGTTCGTGCGGCACCACTTCATCGATAAACGGCTGTTGGTTTTCCAGCAGTAGCACCGGGTTCAGACGGATTTCCCAGCTTTGCAGCCAGGCGGTGCCCGCGCTGGTGCCGCGTTGCTGATAGACGATGCTGGGTTCGGGGAATTCGACGGCAAAATGCTGGCGGGCCAACTGCAGCTTTTCTCGCAGGCAGCGCATCACCGCTTGTTGCAGCGCGATGGGGATTCTCGGTTTGTTCATTGCGGCTAGCTTAAGCAATGGCGCGGCGGCTGACAATATGCCCCGGCGCAAATCGCATCCGGCGCTTTTTCACCACATTGATAAGACGATCGCCGCCGATGGATTGTAATCAATGTGTTAACTGCGGGATAATAAAGCGTGCATGATGAGCCTGTACCCGCAGTTCTCACCGAGCAAGGTTGAAACGCCGCCTGTGGTAATCCCTTACGAAAATAGCGGTTATTTTGCGATTTGGCGCAATAACTGACTGATTAAAAATACGTAAGGTGGAGGCAGTTTTTTGACAAGGCGCCGCGTCGCGCGCCGCAAGTGTGAATTTAACGCAGCTGATGTTGCAAGTGAGAGATCAATGTCGAATAAACCGTTCCACTATCAAGATCCGTTCCCGCTGAAGAAAGACGATACCGAATATTACCTGCTGAGCCGCGACCATGTTTCCGTGGGCGAATTTGAAGGCCAGGAAATTCTGAAAGTTGCCCCTGAAGCGTTAACCCTGCTTGCCCAGCATGCGTTCCACGACGCCTCGTTCATGCTGCGCCCGGCGCACCAACAGCAGGTGGCTGATATCCTCAAAGATCCGGACGCCAGCGAAAACGACAAGTACGTTGCGCTGCAATTTCTGCGTAACTCAGAAATCGCCGCCAAGGGTATTTTACCGACCTGCCAGGACACTGGCACGGCGATCATCGTCGGCAAAAAGGGGCAGCGCGTCTGGACCGGCGGCGGCGATGAAGAGGCGCTGTCGCGCGGGGTGTATAACACCTACATCGAAGAGAATCTGCGCTATTCGCAGAACGCCGCGCTGGATATGTACAAAGAGGTCAATACCGGCAGCAACCTGCCGGCGCAGATCGATCTCTACAGCGTGGACGGCGAAGAGTACAAGTTCCTGTGCATCGCCAAGGGCGGCGGTTCCGCCAACAAAACCTATCTGTATCAGGAAACCAAGGCGCTGCTGTCGCCGGGCAAACTGAAAAACTACCTGGTCGACAAGATGCGTACGCTGGGCACCGCGGCTTGCCCGCCGTACCACGTGGCGTTCGTCATCGGCGGCACCTCGGCGGAAGCGACGCTGAAAACCGTCAAACTGGCCTCGACCAAGTATTACGATGGCCTGCCGACGGAAGGCAACGAGCATGGCCAGGCGTTCCGCGATCTGGAACTCGAAGCGGAACTGCTGCAAGAAGCGCAAAACCTGGGGCTGGGCGCACAGTTCGGCGGCAAATACTTCGCACATGATATCCGCGTAGTGCGCCTGCCGCGCCACGGCGCCTCCTGCCCGGTCGGCATGGGCGTCTCCTGCTCGGCGGATCGCAACATCAAAGGCAAGATCAACCGCGACGGCATCTGGCTGGAAAAACTGGAGCACAATCCGGGTAAATTCATTCCTCAGGAGCTGCGCCAGGCCGGGGAGGGCGAGGCGATCAAGGTCGATCTCAACCGCCCGATGGCCGAGATCCTCAAACAGCTGTCGCAGTACCCGGTTTCCACCCGCCTGTCGCTGAGCGGCACCATCATCGTCGGCCGCGATATCGCGCACGCCAAGCTGAAAGAGCGCCTGGATCGCGGTGAAGGCTTGCCGCAGTACGTCAAGGACCACCCGATCTACTACGCCGGCCCGGCTAAAACGCCGGAAGGCTATGCATCCGGTTCCTTGGGGCCAACCACCGCCGGGCGTATGGATTCCTACGTCGACCTGCTGCAATCCCACGGCGGCAGCATGATCATGCTGGCGAAAGGCAACCGCAGCCAGCAGGTGACGGATGCCTGCCACAAGCACGGCGGCTTCTACCTCGGCAGCATCGGCGGCCCGGCGGCGGTGCTGGCGCAGCAGAGCATCAAGAGCCTGGAGTGCGTGGAGTACCCTGAGCTGGGCATGGAAGCGATCTGGAAAATCGAAGTGGAAGATTTCCCGGCGTTTATCCTGGTGGATGACAAAGGCAATGACTTCTTCCAGAAGATCCAGGCCGGCCAATGCTCCAGCTGCCTGAAATAAGCGTTGCCCCCTTCGCCGCCTGCGGGCGGCGAAGGGGGATTGTGTAAAGTCCTGTAGCTTGCTGGACGCCGAGTTTTAACCTGTATACCCTACGCGGATAGCACTAAAATTCGACTAATGGAATATCGGCAACAGAAGGTTTCAGCAAGCACATGGGAACGCAGGAAAATCATATCAGGGAACTGCTGGTCTGGATTGAAGATAACCTGACCAATCCGCTGTCGTTGGATATCGTTTCCGCCAAGTCAGGCTATACGAAATGGTACCTGCAGCGCATGTTCAAGAAGCAGACCGGATTATCGTTAGCTTCCTACATTCGCGCTCGCCGCCTCTACATCGCCGCCTTCGCCTTGCGTTTCACGCAGAAGAGCATCCTCGATATTTCGGTCGAGTATCAATTCGATAACCAGCAGACGTTCTCGCGCTGTTTCAAGAAACATTTCGCCGAATCGCCCAGCGCGTATCGTCATGCCCGCAAACAGGACTTCAGCAATCTGGTGCGTTCGCTGGCGGCCAGCCAGCCCGGCGATATTCAGGTCGAACGCGTCAGCATCGCCAGAGGGCAATACGCCTTTCACGGCAAACAGTACGCTTATCACCTGGATATCGAAAAGTTGGATAAGTCGCATCTGCCGCAGCGCAGCGCGCTGCGGGCGCAGTTCTACACCTTGTTGGGCGAGCGTCCGGCGCAAACCTATTCGTTTACCCAACTGGTGCCGGACGGCCAGCGGGTCAGGGTCGACTATACCCTGGGCGTGACGGCGGACTATCCGCTGCGTGAGGGCGTGGCGCTGGAGCCGCTGCCGGAGATCCACGGCGAGTTTTGCCGTTTTCGCTATTCCGGCAAGCCGGTGGCGCTCAATGATCACATCATTCAAATCTACACGCAGGTGCTGCCCGAAATGGGGCTGGCCCGCGGCGACGGGCCGGACATGACGGTGTTCAGCTATTCGCTGAGCGGGAAAGAGGAGCTGCACCTGGAGCTGCAGCATCTGGTGCCGGTGGTGCCGTTGCACTGATCCCGTCGGCGGCCGGCCGCCGGTTTTTCTGCTGCACGATCGCCGCCATCACCGCCAGGGCGATCTCCGCCGGGGTTTTGCTGCCGAGCGGCAGGCCGATCGGCGCATGAATGCGTTCCAACTCCTGCGGCGTGAATTCGGCAATCTGCTGCAACCGCTGGCGCCGGCGCGCGCTGTTTCTGAGCGAGCCCATGGCGCCGATATAAAACGCCGGGGTGTGGATCGCTTCCATCAGCGTCAGATCGTCCATACGCGGATCGTGGGTTAGCGCCACGACGGCGGTATTGGCGTGGCAGCCCCCCTCTTCGATGAACTTGGCCGGAAACTGGCGCAGCAGCGTCACGCCGGGCTTCAGCTCGGCGGCGAAGTTGTCCAGCGCCTCCGGGCGGTTCTCGCACACCAGCACCTCAAACCCCAGCGCCACGGCGAAATCGGCGCAGTACAGCGCCACGCTGGACAGCCCGGCGATCAGCAGGCGCGGCGCAGCCGCGATGTGCAGCGTGATCTGTTCGAGCCGGCGTTCGACCTGAGTGGCGCTGGTGAAATGACTTTGCTCGAGGCTGTGGCAGGCGTGGGGCAGCGTCAGGCGTTTGAGCAACGCGTGATGCCCTTCCAGCGCGCCGGCGATGCGCTGCAGGTAAGCGACGCTGGCTTCTCCTGCCGGCAGATACTCGATCAGCACGTCCAGCACGCCGCCGCACGGCAGCGCTACATTGGGCGTCATGCCGCCTTCGCCGTAACGAATCACCTGGCTGGCCGCCTGATACTCCCCGGCGGCCACGCGCCGCAGAAAGTCCTCCTCCACGCATCCGCCCGACAATGAGCCGCTGTAGCGGCCGTCGCGGGTCGCCGCCATCAACGCGCCCGGCGAGCGCGGCGAAGAGCCATAGGTGCTGAGCACGGTGCATAACCAAACCGGCTGTTGTTGCAGCCAGCTTATCGCCTGGCTGACCACGGTGACATCAAGATGTTGCATAGGTGAATTTACTCGCTGGCCGGGAGTTGCGATGGAAGATCAATATCCCGCACGACGCCGGGGTGCTCAAGCGGCAGCAGGTGGACTGCCGCGCCTTGCAGCAGTTCACGCGCGCCATTATCGCCGCGCAGTTGGCAAAGTGGTTTGCGCAATCGGGCGGAAAAGCCGACCGGGTGACCGGGCTGTTGCGCATAACAGGGGCGCACGATCGGGTGCTGCCGTAAGGCATCCGCCACCTGTCGGAAAACGTCGGCGCCGACGAATGGCATATCGGCCAGGTGGATCAGCCAGCCTTGCCAGTGCGGCGTGGCCGCAACGCCTGCGGCGATCGAGTCGCCGAGGCCCGCGCTGGCGAGCAGGGTGACCGGCACCTGGTTGGCGGCGCAGGCTGCCAGTACCGGCAGATTATCCGGCCGGGTCACCACCTGTACCGGCAGGCCGGAGGCCAGCGCCTGGCATAGGGTGTGCTCGAACAGCGAACGCCGCTCGCCCGCCGCATCGGCAAACCCGGCGTTCAATTTGTTGCCCTGGCCGCCGGCCTGAATAAAGCGCTCTCCGCGTCCGGCGGCGGTAATGACAATGCCCGTGGTCATGGTTGAAGTCCGCGTTTGCGCAAATTATTTATTAGCCTACAAACTACCTGTGTTTTGTAAATGTTTTTTGTTGAAAACAGCCTGTTAATCATCACATAATTTTAGTTATAAGCATATGCTTATGACGTCTACGGCAAGGTTGTCAGCGTTTGCGCAACAACACCGCGAACAAAAACCAATTACAAGAAAGACGTGAAGGACTTATTTATGAGCAATTTCAACCCGTCGCGGCGCCGCTTCATCAAAAGCGCCGTGATTGCGGGGGTCTCCGTGTACCTCGCCCCCCTGTACAGCCGCGCCTACGCCGCGCTGTTCGAGCAAAAAATCCTCCAGTCACCCAACTGGGATCCGCAGGCCAAGCGCGTGCGTTTCCGTATCGACGGCCGCGCCAAGGTCATGGGGCAGAAGGTGTTCGCACGCGATATCCGCGCGGTGGACATGCCGCACTGGCCGCAGAAACAGGCGCACGCCTTCATTCTGCGCGTGACCAAAGCCGACCGGCTGTTCGAGGGGGTCGATCTGTCGCTGCTGGGGGACGATCTGCAGCCCGATCGCCTGGTGACGGCGGAAGATCTGGCGCGCGATGGCCTGGCCTTTCCGGCGTTCTACGGTGACGACATGCTGCTGCCGAACGGCAAAACCCCTGCCTATCTCGGCCAGGCAGTGGCGATCCTGATCTATCACGACTTCGCCCGTTTCCGCTTCGCCAAGGACAAGCTGAAATTCCGTGAGGAAACCATCAAATACGGCGCGGTCACCGGCCCGCTGGAGCGCGATCCCTGGGGCAGTTTCCGTTACGTGCGGGTGGGGGGAGAACAGCCGTTCGACGACGATCGCTTCTCCAGCCTGAAGGATACGCCGATCTTCCCGGTATCGATGAAAAAACATCTGCCGGTGTGGCCGGAAGGGCGCGAGGGCGGCAAGCTGGATCAGGAAGGCATGCGCTATGCGGGCCTGATCGCCGACGAGTTGGCGAATCCGCCGGCCGACTGGCTGGTAATGTCGCGCCGCTACACCACGCAGTCGATCGACACCTCGGCGCTGGAGCCGGACAACGCCAATGGCTGGTTCGACGCGCAGACGCAAACCCTGCATCTGGTGGTGCCGACTCAGTCGCCGCAGGAAGTGGCCGACGAGATGCCGCGTATGTTGGCCAAGCGCAACCCGCCGGTGAAACAGCTGATCCTGCACCCGTGCTACACCGTGGGCTACGGCTCGAAAGATCACTATAACTTCCCGTATTACGGCGCGGTGGCGGCGATGTACGGCGACGGCCACCCGGTGCGCCTGGCCAATGACCGCTTCGAGCAGTTCCAGACGGCGCTGAAGCGCCACGCGTTCGACATGAACTACCGCATCGCGGTGAATAAGCAAACCGGCGTCATGCAGTCGTTCCTCGGTGACATGACCGCGGACGGCGGCGGCCGCAGCAACTTTACCCCTTCGGTGGTGATGGTCGGCGCGACCGCCGCCCAGTCGATTTACTACTTCCCGAAAAGCGATCTGTCGTCGGTCGGGCTGGCCTCACGCGCCATCGATGCCGGCTCGGCGCGCGGTTACGGCACGCTACAGAGCATGGCCGCCACCGAGATGATGGTGGATGAGCTGGCCGCCGAGCTGAAGATCGACCCGATCGAGTTTCGCCTGCGCAACGTGCTGAAATCCGGCATGAAAAACACCCAGGGGGCGATCCCGGCCGGTGCGATCCGCGCTGATGAAGTGCTGGAGAAGGCGGCGAAGCACGAGATGTGGCTCAAGCGCGCCGAACGCAAGGCCGAGTTTGAGAGCCGCCATCCCGGCAAGCGCTATGGCGTCGGCTTCGGCTGCGTGCAGAAAGATTTCGGCACCGGGGCGGAAACCTCGTTCGCCCGGGTGGAGCTGAGCGAAGACGGCCGCATCACGCTGCATCACAGCGGCGCGGAGATGGGCACCGGCATGTCGACCTCGCAGTCGGTATTGTGCGCGCAGTGGCTGGGCAAACCGGCCGACGAAGCCCACTTCTCGGTCACCGACTGGTCGGTATTGCCGATGGTCACCAGCGGCGATCCTTACCTGATGTCGCAGGAAGAGCAGGATAAGCTGCAAACCAACCCCAACTGGACGCCGAGCTACTGTTCGCCGTCGAGCGCCAGCAACTCGGCCTATTACTTCTCGCACAGCACCCGCGAAGCGGCGCGCCTGATCTTCGATCACGGCCTGTGGCCGGCGGCGATGGCGCTGTGGCAGGCCGGTATCGGCGGCGGCCAGGCGGCGCCGCTGGTGGTGCGGCGCGAAGATGCGCGTTGGGTCGAAGGCGGCCTGACGGCGGCGGGCATGTCGGTGCTGAGCCTCGAGCTGCTGGCCAAGACGGCTTATCAGATGGGCGGCGTCACCGGCGCGGCGGTGCACGTCTTCAACCGCTGGCAGTGGGCGGAGGCCGATTTCACGTTGAACGGCAAAAGCGAACGCCTGCCGATCGACGGCATGGCGCTGCGCAACGCCAACGGTGAATTCAAGCCGCTGGCGCGCGGGCAGGTCTACTACCCGCCGACCCAGCGCAACAATGCGGCGGTGACCTACTACAGCGCCGTCGGCACGCTGGCGGAAGTGGCGGTGGATATCGCCACCGGCCAGGTGGAGTTGCTGAATCACCACTCGATCATGGAGTGCGGCAACCTGATCGTGCCGGAATTGGTTTCCGGCCAGCTGCAGGGCGGGCTGGCGATGGGCATCGGCCATGCGCTGCACGAATATTTACCGCTGTACGAAGACGGCCCGGGCAACGGTACCTGGAATTTCAACCGTTACCACCTGCCGCGCGCCAGCGACGTGGCGGTGTGGAAACAGAGCGGCGATATCCTGCCGGCGCTATCGGAAACGGATCCGCCGAAAGGCATGGCGGAAGTGGTGATGATCCCGATCGTGGCCGCACTGGTCAACGCCATTGCCGACGCCACCGGCCACCGTTTCCGTGATTTGCCCGTTCGTGCAGAAAATATTCGTGAGGTATTACAATGAGCATTAAAACCCAGCCGATTTCCCTGACCATCAACGAGAAACAGTACGGCCCGATCGAGGTGCCGGAAGGCTTGATGATGATCGATTTCCTGCACGAGTATCTCGATTTGACCGGTTCGCGCCTCGGTTGCGGGCAGGGCATTTGCCACGCCTGCGTGGCGATTGTCGATCACCCGAGCGGCACCAGCGAAGAGGTGCGCACCTGCATCACCGGCGCGCATTTCTTCAACGGCAAGAAAGTGCGCACCGTCGAAGGCCACGCCAGGGTGGACGAACAGGGGGAGGTGGTTGAGCTGTCGCCGATCCAGCAGGCGTTTCTGGAGCACTACAGCTTCCAGTGCGGCTACTGCACGCCGGGCTTCGTCAACGCCGCCACCATTTTCGTGGAAAAGCTCAAACGTGAGCCGATCGCCCGCGAGCAGCTGGAGAACGCTATCGAGCAGGCGCTGGACAGCCACATCTGCCGCTGCACCGGCTACGTGCGCTACTACGAAGCGGTGCGCGACGTGGTGCTGAAAACGCCGGGCCTGCTGAAGGAGACGGCGCAATGAAAAAACGTCTCGCAGTGTTGATTGTGCTGGTGGCGATCGTGGTGATTGCGCTGCTGTGGTGGCGGGAAAACCGCCGTTACGATGGCCCGGTGCAGCAGGTGACCGCCAGCGCCGAACAGATCGCGCGCGGCCGCTATCTGGCGCAGGCCGCCGACTGCGCCGCCTGCCATACCGCCAGCGGCGGGGCGCCGTTGGCCGGCGGCTATCCGCTGGACACGCCGTTCGGCACGATTTACGGCAGCAACCTGACGCCGTCGGCCGACCACGGCATCGGGCGCTGGAGCAAGGACGACTTCTTCCTGGCGCTGACGCAGGGCGTGGCGCCGGGCGGGCGGCACCTGTACCCGGCGATGCCTTACACCTCGTACAAGGGCATATCGCGCCAGGACGCCGACGACATCTACGCTTACCTGATGACGCGCCCGGCGGTGGACGTGGCCATTCCGGCCAACGAGATGCCGTTCCCGTTCAACCAGCGCATGGCGCTGATCGGCTGGAACCTGCTGTTCCGCAGCCAGGATCCGCTGCCGGCCAGCTCGCAGGGCAGCTCGCCGCAATGGCAGCGCGGCCGCTATCTGGCCGATGTGCTGGGCCACTGTGGCGAATGTCACACGCCGCGCGGTGCGCTGGGGCAGATGGATCTCGGCAAGCCGATGCAGGGCGGCGATCTCGGCCGCTTCATGGCGCCGGACATTACGCCGCACGGTCTGGCGCAGCGCGGCTGGACGCCGCAGGACGTCAGCCGCTTCCTCGGCACCGGCCTTGCGCCGCAGGGTTCGGCCTTCAGTGAGATGCATATGGTGGTGGATCTCAGCACCCGTCATTTGACGCCGGAAGACCATCAGGCGCTGGCGCTGTATCTGATGGGCGAGCAGCCGCCGGCGGCGGTACCGGTGAAAATGGGCCAAGGCAGCGATGCCGGGCGTATGGTCTATCTGGATCAGTGCGCTGGCTGCCACGCGCGCGAAGGCGAGGGCAAACCGCACGTCGCGCCGGCGATGCGCGATAACGCCACGCTGCGCCAGGCGGACGGCAAGAACCTGATCGTGTCGGTGCTGGACGGCCTGCCGGCCCAGCAGTTCCCGAACGGTGAAAGCATGCAGAGCATGCCGGGCTTCGGCGAGCGTTTGAGCGATGCCGACGTGGCGGAACTGGTAAATTACCTGCGGGTGACCTGGGGCGGTTTGCCGGCGGACATCACCGCCGAGCAGGTGAAAGCGCTGCGCAAGTAAGCGGCGTTCAGGCAAAAAAAATGGCCCGCATCTGCGGGCCGTTTTGTTTACTGCGCGGTCACGGGATTCAACGGCTGGTGACGCCGTCGACGCGCTGGCTGCGCTGTTTGATGGCGTAACCGACGGCCAGGATCGCCACCCACACCGGGATCAGCAGCACCGAGATTTGAATACCTGGCGTCAGGTACATGATCACCAGGATACCGGCCATGAACAGCAGGCACAGGTAGTTGCTGAACGGGTACCAGAACGCTTTGAACTTCGGCACCACGCCTTCGCGGTTTTTGGCGGCGCGGAATTTCAGGTGCGCCAGGCTGATCATCGCCCAGTTGATCACCAGCGCCGACACCACCAGCGCCATCAGCAGTTCGAAGGCGCGGCCCGGGATCAGGTAGTTAATCAGCACGCACAGCGCGGTGGCGAGGGCGGAAATGCCGATGGCCACCACCGGCACGCCGCGGCCATCGACCTTCAGCAGGCTTTTCGGGCCGTTGCCCTGCTGCGCCAGGCCGTACAGCATGCGGCTGTTGCAGTAGACGCAGCTGTTGTAGACCGACAGCGCGGCGGTGAGCACCACGATGTTCAGCACGGTCGCCACCAGGTTGCTGTTCAGCGCGTGGAAGATCAGCACGAACGGGCTGCCGCCTTCGACCACTTTGCCCCACGGGTACAGCGACAGCAGAATGGCCAGTGAACCGATATAGAAGATCAGGATGCGGTAGATCACCTGATTGGTGGCTTTCGGAATGCTTTTTTGCGGGTTGTCGGCTTCGGCGGCGGTGATGCCGACCAGCTCGAGGCCGCCGAAGGAGAACATGATCACCGCCATCGCCATCACCAGGCCCATGACGCCGTTCGGGAAGAACCCGCCCTGCGCCCACAGGTTGGTGACGGTGGCTTCCGGGCCGCCCATGCCGCTGAACAGCAGGTAGGCGCCGAACACGATCATGCCGATAATCGCCACCACTTTGATGATGGCGAACCAGAACTCCATCTCGCCGTAAACTTTGACGTTGGCCAGGTTGATGGCGTTGATCGCCAGGAAGAATACCGCGGCGGAAACCCAGGTGGGGATCTCCGGCCACCAGTACTGCACATAGATGCCGACCGCGGTCAGCTCCGCCATCGCCACCAGGACATACAGCACCCAGTAGTTCCAGCCGGAGGCAAAGCCGGCGAAGTTGCCCCAGTATTTGTAGGCGAAGTGGCTGAAGGAGCCGGCGACCGGCTCTTCCACCACCATTTCCCCCAGCTGGCGCATGATCAGAAACGCGATGAAGCCGCCGATGGCGTAGCCGAGAAGCACTGACGGGCCGGCCATTTTTATTGTTTGAGCGATACCGAGAAATAACCCGGTGCCGATTGCGCCACCTAAGGCGATGAGCTGAATATGGCGGTTTTTCAGGCCGCGCTTCAGCTGGTCACCATGCTGTTGACCATCCATCAATCTAACCCTCTGTCGTTGTGAATGCCCATCTGCCTGTAAAGCAGTGGTTACGATGTGTGTTTTGTTTTATTTACGGCGTTATAGCTATTAATTCCACGGCGCCGCTACCGTTTGGCAGAGAATAATGTTATGCGCGTCGGTTTGCACCTGCTTTGTCGTGTGAGTGATTAAGATTGCAGCAGTTTAGGAAACAAAATGCGGGTTGTGTGACGGCAGGGGGGATTCAGTGCATGAAATAAGCAACAAATCACATAATGCGCAAAAATAACGTAGATCTGAACGATGGGCTGCGTTCAAATAATGAACGAACCGCCGTTGCGCTGCTCGCCAAATAGCCATTCATTAAAGCGTAATAACCATGCAATAAAACTCGGGCAAAAAGTTTGCACTCTGCCTTGCGTAAGGTTTGGTAAAAGTTAAATCCCCAACCCGCCGCGTAAATGGTAATACCATCACGGCGTTACCGGTTTGCAGCGGGGTTTTCAGCGGGGTGTTAAAATGTGCGGGTAACCTGATTTCGATCAAGGCCCGTATGGACAGGAGGTGAATACTTTGTTACTTTACCGTCACGTTTTTGAAATTGGTATTACCAATTGACTCCGCGCCATTCGCAGAGAAGAATTCACTCATGGCCTACAGCAAAATCCGCCAACCCAAGTTGTCAGATGTTATCGAGCAACAGCTCGAATATCTGATCCTCGAGGGGACACTGCGCCCAGGCGAAAAACTGCCTCCGGAGCGCGAGCTGGCGAAACAATTTGATGTCTCCCGTCCTTCTCTGAGAGAGGCCATTCAGCGCCTTGAAGCGAAAGGGCTGCTCCTGCGCCGTCAGGGCGGCGGCACCTTCGTGCAAACTAATCTGTGGCAGAGCTTCAGCGATCCGCTGGCCGAGCTGCTGGCCGACCATCCCGAATCACAGTTCGATCTGCTGGAAACCCGTCACGCGCTGGAAGGCATTGCCGCCTATTACGCGGCGCTGCGCGGCACCGATGAAGATCTGGCGCGCATCCGCGATTGCCACATCGTGATTCAACAGGCTCAAGACAGCGGCGATCTCGACGCCGAAGCCGATGCGGTCATGCAGTATCAAATCGCCGTGACCGAAGCCGCTCACAACGTTGTGTTACTTCACCTGCTACGCTGCATGGGGCCGATGCTGGAACAGAACGTGCGTCAGAACTTTGAATTGCTCTACTCGCGCCGTGAGATGTTGGCAAAAGTGAGCAGCCACCGCGCCGGAATTTTTGAGGCGATTGTGGCACGCGAGCCGGAAAAGGCCCGTGAAGCCTCGCATCGCCACTTGGCGTTTATCGAGGAAATCTTGCTGGATCTCAGCCGGGAGCATACTCGGCGCGAGAGATCGCTGCGGCGTCTCCAGCAACGCAAGGATTAAGAGCTGTCCTCTTCAGGGTACACCAGCCTGCGGGGGTTAAGTTCGAGGTACTTAGTTAAGTACTTAAGCGGCAACTAAACTGATGGGCCTGTCTTCGTGTGTTTTTTCACAGAGCACAGGAAGACAGGCTCCAAACAAACCATTAGACAGATAAGGAATACCACCATGTCAGAACGTTTAAACAATGACGTGGATCCGATCGAAACCCGCGACTGGCTGCAGGCGATCGAATCGGTCATCCGTGAAGAGGGTGTTGAGCGAGCTCAGTTTCTGATTGATCAGGTATTGGGAGAAGCCCGCAAAGGCGGCGTTAACGTTGCGGCTGGTGCTGCAGCGCACAACTATGTCAACACCATCGCGGTAGAAGACGAACCGGCTTACCCAGGCAACCTGGATCTGGAACGCCGCATTCGCTCTGCGATCCGTTGGAACGCGATCATGACCGTTCTGCGCGCATCCAAGAAAGACCTGGAGCTGGGCGGCCACATGGCTTCCTTCCAGTCTTCCGCGACCTTCTATGAAGTCTGCTTTAACCACTTCTTCCGCGCACGCAACGAGAAAGACGGCGGCGACCTGGTCTACTTCCAGGGCCACATCTCTCCGGGCGTTTACGCGCGCGCCTTCCTTGAAGGCCGCCTGACCGAAGAACAGATGAACAACTTCCGTCAGGAAGTGCACGGCAACGGCCTGTCCTCTTACCCGCATCCTAAGCTGATGCCGGAATTCTGGCAGTTCCCGACCGTATCCATGGGCCTGGGCCCAATCAGCGCCATCTATCAGGCGAAGTTCCTGAAATACCTGGAACACCGCGGCCTGAAAGACACCTCTGAGCAGACCGTTTACGCCTTCCTGGGCGACGGCGAGATGGATGAGCCGGAATCCAAAGGCGCCATCACCATCGCCACCCGCGAGAAGCTGGACAACCTGGTGTTCGTCATCAACTGCAACCTGCAGCGCCTGGACGGCCCGGTCACCGGTAACGGCAAGATCATCAACGAACTGGAAGGCATCTTCTCCGGCGCAGGCTGGCAGGTGCTGAAAGTGATCTGGGGCGGCCGTTGGGACGAGCTGCTGCGCAAAGACACCAGCGGTAAACTGGTTCAGCTGATGAACGAGACCCTGGACGGCGACTACCAGACCTTCAAATCCAAAGACGGCGCTTACGTGCGCGAGCACTTCTTCGGCCGTTACCCGGAAACCGCGGCGCTGGTCAAAGACATGACCGACGACGAAATCTGGGCGCTGAACCGTGGTGGTCACGATCCGAAGAAAATCTTCGCTGCACTGAAAAAAGCGCAGGACACCAAAGGCAAACCGACCGTTATCCTGGCCCACACCATCAAAGGTTACGGCATGGGTGAAACCGCGGAAGGTAAAAACATCGCTCACCAGGTGAAGAAAATGAACATGGAAGGGGTTCACCACTTCCGCGATCGTTTCAACGTGCCGGTTGCCGATGCTGACATCGAAAAACTGCCGTACATCACCTTCGAGAAAGATTCCGAAGAGTACAAATACCTGCACGAACGTCGCCAGGCGCTGAAAGGCTACGTGCCTACCCGTCTGCCGGAGTTCACCCAGAAGCTGGAAATGCCGGCGCTGGAAGATTTCAGCTCGCTGCTGGAAGAGCAGAACAAAGAGATCTCCACCACTATCGCCTTCGTGCGTGCCCTGAACGTGATGCTGAAGAACAAGTCGATCAAAGATCGCCTGGTGCCAATCATCGCCGACGAAGCGCGTACCTTCGGTATGGAAGGTCTGTTCCGTCAGATCGGTATCTACAGCCCGAACGGCCAGCAGTACACCCCGCAGGACCGTGAGCAGGTTGCTTACTACAAAGAAGACGAGAAAGGCCAAATCCTGCAGGAAGGCATCAACGAACTGGGCGCAGCCTCTTCCTGGCTGGCCGCAGCGACGTCCTACAGCACCAACGATCTGCCGATGATTCCGTTCTACATCTACTACTCGATGTTCGGTTTCCAACGTATCGGCGACCTGTGCTGGGCAGCGGGCGACCAACAGGCGCGCGGCTTCCTGATCGGCGGGACCTCGGGCCGTACTACCCTGAACGGCGAAGGTCTGCAGCACGAAGATGGCCACAGCCACATTCAGTCTCTGACCATCCCTAACTGCATCTCTTACGATCCGGCTTACGCGTACGAAGTGGCGGTCATCATGCACGACGGTCTGGTGCGCATGTATGGCGACAACCCGGAAAACGTGTACTACTACCTGACCACGCTGAACGAAAACTACCACATGCCTGCGATGCCGCAGGGTGCGGAAGAAGGTATCCGCAAGGGTATCTACAAGCTGGAAACGCTGGAAGGCAGCAAAGGCAAGGTGCAGCTGCTGGGCTCCGGCGCCATCCTGCGCCACGTGCGCGAAGCTGCGCAAATCCTGGCGAAGGATTACGGCGTGGGTTCCGACACCTACAGCGTGACCTCGTTCACCGAACTGGCGCGCGACGGCCAGGATTGCGAGCGCTGGAACATGCTGCACCCAACCGAAGCGCCACGCGTGCCTTACATCGCTCAGGTGATGAACGACGCGCCTGCGGTAGCCTCTACCGACTACATGAAACTGTTCGCCGAACAGGTTCGTACTTATGTGCCGGCCAGCGATTATCGCGTACTGGGCACCGACGGCTTCGGTCGTTCGGACAGCCGCGAAAACCTGCGTCACCACTTCGAAGTCGATGCATCCTACGTGGTGGTTGCTGCTCTGGGTGAACTGGCTAAACGCGGTGAGATCGAAGCTTCTGTGGTTGCTGACGCAATCAAGAAATTCGACATCAACCCGGAAAAAGTTAACCCGCGTCTGGCCTAAGAGGTACTGAATAATGTCTATCGAAATCAACGTACCGGACATCGGTGCAGATGAAGTCGAAATCACCGAGATTCTGGTGAAGGTCGGCGATAAAGTTGAAGCGGAACAATCGCTGATCACCGTGGAAGGCGACAAGGCTTCCATGGAAGTGCCCTCCCCGCAGGCGGGCGTGGTGAAAGAGATCAAAGTGGCGGTCGGCGATAAAACCGAAACCGGCAAACTGATCATGATCTTCGAAGCGGCAGGCGCAGCGGAAGCTGCTCCGGCAGCGAAAGCGGAAGAAAAACCGGCGGCGGCAGCAGCTGCTCCGGCTGCCTCTGCTGCCAAAGACGTTGCCGTGCCTGACATCGGCGCCGACGAAGTCGAAGTGACCGAGATCCTGGTGAAAGTGGGCGACAAGGTGGAAGCCGAGCAGTCCCTGATCACTGTGGAAGGCGACAAGGCTTCCATGGAAGTCCCTGCGCCGTTCGCGGGCACCGTGAAAGAGATCAAGATCGCGACCGGCGACAAAGTGAAAACCGGTTCCCTGATCATGGTGTTCGAAGTGGCCGGCGCCGCTTCCGCTGCTGCTCCGGCTGCGGCGCAAGCACCGGCTGCCGCTGCAGCGCCTGCGGCCTCTGCGGCCAAAGACGTCGCCGTGCCGGACATCGGCGGTGACGAAGTCGAAGTGACCGAAGTGATGGTCAAGGTAGGCGACAAGGTTGCCGCCGAGCAGTCTCTGATCACCGTGGAAGGCGACAAGGCCTCCATGGAAGTGCCAGCGCCGTTCGCGGGCACCGTGAAAGAGATCAAGATCGCGACCGGCGACAAAGTGAAAACCGGTTCCCTGATCATGGTGTTCGAAGTGGAAGGCGCTGCGCCTGCCGCTGCCGCCGCGCCAGCCGCTAAAGCGGACGCTGCGCCGGCGCCGGCCGCCGCTAAAGCCGCCGCTCCGGCTGCGAAAGCTGAAGACAAAGGCGAGTTCGCCGAGAACGCGGCCTACGTGCACGCGACTCCGGTCATTCGTCGTCTGGCGCGTGAATTCGGCGTTAACCTGGCGAAAGTGAAAGGCACCGGTCGTAAAGGCCGCATCCTGCGCGAAGACGTTCAGGCTTACGTGAAAGACGCGGTGAAACGCGCTGAAGCGGCTCCGGCTGCTGCCGGCGGCGGTCTGCCGGGCATGCTGCCATGGCCGAAAGTGGACTTCAGCAAGTTCGGCGAGATCGAAGAAGTCGAAATGGGCCGCATCCAGAAGATCTCTGGTGCGAACCTGAGCCGCAACTGGGTGATGATCCCGCACGTGACTCACTTCGACAAAACCGATATCACCGATCTGGAAGCGTTCCGCAAGCAGCAGAACGAAGAAGCGGCCAAGCGCAAGCTGGACGTGAAGTTCACGCCTGTCGTGTTCATCATGAAAGCCGTTGCTGCCGCTCTGGAGCAGATGCCGCGCTTCAACAGCTCGCTGTCCGAAGACGGTCAGAAGCTGACGCTGAAGAAATACATCAACATCGGCGTGGCGGTAGATACCCCGAACGGCCTGGTGGTTCCGGTGTTCAAGGACGTGAACAAGAAGAGCATCACCGAGCTGTCTCGCGAGCTGATGACCATCTCCAAGAAAGCGCGCGACGGCAAGCTGACCGCGGGCGAGATGCAGGGCGGCTGCTTCACCATCTCCAGCCTGGGCGGTATCGGGACGACTCACTTTGCGCCGATCGTCAACGCGCCGGAAGTGGCTATCCTGGGCGTCTCCAAGTCTGCGATGGAGCCGGTCTGGAACGGTAAAGAGTTCATGCCGCGCCTGATGATGCCGATGTCGCTGTCCTTCGACCACCGCGTTATCGACGGTGCCGATGGTGCGCGCTTCATCACCATCATCAACAACATGTTGTCCGACATTCGCCGTCTGGTGATGTAATGCAAAAGGGGCGCAGCATGCTGCGCCCCTGACGATTCTGTAGCAGTTTTGTCGGATTTTGCATAACTCGACAAAATTGTTGAGACACGGGTCACTCGAACACGCTTTGCAGATTATTAACAATTCTGTAAACTGCTCGCGGTGTAAGCGTCCCGGTGGATGAAGGGCGTTATGAGATCGATTAGCAATAAAAATGACGTCTGACCCGCCGGACAATCAATTAAGAGGTCATGATGAGTACTGAAATTAAAACTCAGGTCGTGGTACTTGGGGCGGGCCCGGCAGGTTACTCTGCAGCCTTTCGTTGCGCTGACTTAGGTCTTGAAACCGTTCTGGTTGAACGTTATTCCACTCTGGGCGGGGTTTGCCTGAACGTGGGATGTATCCCTTCCAAAGCACTGCTGCACGTTGCCAAAGTGATCGAAGAAGCCAAAGCGCTGGCCGAACACGGCATCGTTTTCGGCGAGCCGAAAACCGACATCGACAAAGTGCGCGTCTGGAAAGAAAAAGTCATCACTCAGCTGACCGGCGGTCTGGCTGGCATGGCCAAAGGCCGTAAAGTGAAAGTGGTCAACGGCCTGGGCAAGTTCACCGGCGCTAACACCCTGGTTGTGGAAGGCGAAAACGGCCCAACCACCATCAACTTCGACAACGCCATCATCGCTGCAGGTTCTCGTCCGATCCAACTGCCATTCATTCCTCATGAAGATCCACGCGTGTGGGATTCTACCGATGCGCTGGAACTGAAAACCGTCCCAGAGCGTCTGCTGGTTATGGGCGGCGGCATCATCGGCCTGGAAATGGGCACCGTATACCATGCGCTGGGTTCACAGATCGACGTGGTTGAAATGTTCGATCAGGTTATCCCGGCGGCAGATAAAGACGTGGTGAAAGTCTTCACCAAACGTATCAGCAAGCAGTTCAACCTGATGCTGGAAACCAAAGTGACCGCGGTAGAAGCCAAAGAAGACGGCATCTACGTCACGATGGAAGGTAAAAAAGCGCCGGCAGAACCACAGCGTTACGACGCGGTACTGGTGGCGATCGGCCGCGTGCCGAACGGCAAACTGCTGGATGCCGGCAAAGCCGGTGTTGAAGTTGACGAGCGTGGCTTCATCAACGTCGACAAACAGCTGCGCACCAACGTGCCGCACATCTTCGCCATCGGCGACATCGTCGGTCAGCCGATGCTGGCGCACAAAGGCGTGCACGAAGGCCACGTCGCCGCAGAAGTTATCGCCGGCATGAAGCACTACTTCGATCCGAAAGTGATCCCATCCATCGCTTACACCGAGCCGGAAGTGGCATGGGTGGGTCTGACCGAGAAAGAAGCGAAAGAGAAAGGCATCAGCTACGAAACCTCCACCTTCCCGTGGGCGGCTTCCGGCCGTGCGATCGCTTCCGACTGTGCAGACGGCATGACCAAACTGATCTTCGACAAAGAAACTCACCGCATCATCGGTGGCGCGATTGTCGGCACCAACGGCGGCGAGCTGCTGGGTGAAATCGGTCTGGCTATCGAGATGGGCTGCGACGCGGAAGACATCGCGCTGACCATCCACGCTCACCCGACCCTGCACGAATCCGTGGGCCTGGCAGCGGAAATCTACGAAGGCAGCATCACCGATCTGCCTAACCCGAAAGCCAAGAAGAAGTAATTCTGCTGGTTTGACCGGTCATCAAGCGGCTCCTGAAAAGGGGCCGTTTTTTTTACTCAGATGCAGAACGCGATTTTTTGTGGCCGCTGCGCCAAATTCCGATCCTCATGCTTATATCCACTCTAGTTATATGGATATAATGTCCTGCTAGTCCGGCAGCCGATTACGCTGCGCTCAACGATTCAGCAAAGATTTAATGTTGCTTTTATGTGAACGAATTAACAACCGTTTCAAATCCTGATATGCTGGCTGAGCGGAACCGGGCACTGTACCTTACAGTCCAGGACATCGACAGCAGTGCCCCGTCAGGATAGATGGCATCAATATCGCCGTGCGCTCTACCCATCAGTCTTTCATGCTGTAACGCTGTTTGACCGTGCTTGTTTGCCCCAATCACCGTTTCGGGGCCTTTACGGGCCGATCGCCTAGCCACAGAGTGAAACCCAAAGGGTATAAACCCGGTTTGCATATACGCCAGGCACAATAAATGACAATGAGAGCGAGGAGAACGTCGTGCTAGAAGAATACCGTAAGCACGTAGCCGAGCGTGCTGCTGAGGGCATCGCCCCTAAGCCGCTAGACGCCACCCAAATGGCCGCGCTGGTCGAACTACTGAAGAATCCGCCAAAAGGCGAAGAAGAATTCCTGTTAGACCTGCTGATTAACCGTGTTCCACCGGGCGTCGACGAAGCCGCCTACGTCAAAGCAGGTTTCCTGGCGGCCATCGCCAAAGGTGAAGCGACATCCCCCCTGGTTACCCCCGAGAAAGCGATTGAACTGTTAGGCACCATGCAGGGTGGCTATAACATTCACCCGCTGATCGAAGCGCTGGACAACGAAAAGCTGGCGCCGATCGCCGCTAAAGCGCTGTCCCACACGCTGCTGATGTTCGACAACTTCTACGACGTGGAAGAGAAGGCCAAGGCCGGTAACTCGCACGCCAAACAGATCATGCAGTCCTGGGCCGATGCCGAATGGTACCTGTCGCGCCCGGAGCTGGCGGAAAAGATCACCGTCACCGTGTTCAAAGTGACCGGCGAAACCAACACCGACGACCTGTCTCCGGCGCCGGACGCCTGGTCGCGCCCGGACATCCCGCTGCACGCGCTGGCGATGCTGAAAAACGAACGTGAAGGCATCGTGCCGGATCAGCCTGGCAGCGTCGGCCCGATCAAACAGATCGAGCTGCTGAACAAGAAAGGCTTCCCGCTGGCGTACGTCGGCGACGTGGTCGGCACCGGTTCCTCCCGTAAATCCGCCACCAACTCGGTGCTGTGGTTCATGGGCGACGACATCCCGCACGTGCCGAACAAGCGCGGCGGCGGCGTGGTGCTGGGCGGCAAGATTGCGCCTATCTTCTTCAACACCATGGAAGATGCCGGCGCCTTGCCGATCGAAGTGGACGTGTCCGAGCTGAACATGGGCGACGTGATCGACGTTTACCCGTACAAAGGTGAAGTGCGCAACCACGAGACCGGCGCGCTGATTGCCAACTTCGAGCTGAAAACCGACGTGCTGCTGGATGAAGTGCGCGCCGGCGGCCGTATCCCGCTGATCATCGGCCGCGGCCTGACCACCAAGGCGCGCGAAGCGCTGGGTCTGCCGCACAGCGACGTGTTCCGCATCGCCAAACCGGTAGCCGCCAGCAGCAAAGGCTTCTCGCTGGCGCAGAAAATGGTCGGCCGTGCCTGCGGCGTCGCCGGCATTCGCCCTGGCGAATACTGCGAACCGAAGATGACCTCCGTCGGCTCTCAGGACACCACCGGCCCGATGACCCGCGATGAGCTGAAAGACCTGGCCTGCCTCGGCTTCTCCGCCGATCTGGTCATGCAGTCGTTCTGCCACACCGCTGCGTACCCGAAACCGGTCGACGTGACCACGCACCACACGCTGCCTGACTTCATCATGAACCGCGGCGGCGTATCGCTGCGCCCGGGAGACGGCGTGATCCACTCCTGGCTGAACCGCATGCTGCTGCCTGACACCGTCGGCACCGGCGGCGATTCTCACACCCGCTTCCCGATCGGCATCTCCTTCCCGGCCGGTTCCGGCCTGGTGGCGTTTGCCGCCGCGACCGGCGTGATGCCGCTGGATATGCCTGAGTCGGTGCTGGTGCGCTTCAAAGGCAAAATGCAGCCGGGCATCACCCTGCGCGATCTGGTGCACGCCATCCCTTACTACGCGATCCAGCAAGGTCTGCTGACCGTCGAGAAGAAGGGCAAGAAAAACATCTTCTCCGGCCGCATTCTGGAGATCGAAGGCCTGCCGGATCTGAAGGTCGAGCAGGCGTTTGAGCTGACCGATGCGTCCGCCGAACGTTCCGCCGCCGGTTGTACCATCAAGCTGGACAAGGCGCCGATCGAAGAGTACCTGAACTCCAACATTGTGCTGCTGAAGTGGATGATCTCCGAAGGCTACGGCGATCGCCGTACGCTGGAGCGCCGTATTCAGGGCATGGAAAAATGGCTGGCGGATCCGCAACTGCTGGAAGGCGATGCGGATGCGGAATACGCGGCGGTGATCGACATCGATCTGAACGAGATCAAAGAGCCGATCCTGTGCGCGCCGAACGATCCTGACGACGCGCGCCTGCTGTCTGACGTGGCCAACAGCAAAATCGATGAAGTGTTCATCGGTTCTTGCATGACCAACATTGGCCACTTCCGTGCGGCGGGCAAGCTGCTGGATCAGCACAAGGGCCAGCTGCCGACCCGTCTGTGGGTGGCGCCGCCAACCAAGATGGATGCGGCTCAGCTGACCGAAGAAGGCTACTACAGCGTCTTCGGCAAGAGCGGCGCGCGTATCGAGATCCCGGGCTGCTCGCTGTGCATGGGCAACCAGGCGCGCGTGGCGGACGGCGCGACGGTGGTTTCCACCTCAACCCGTAACTTCCCGAACCGTCTGGGCACCGGCGCCAACGTCTATCTGGCGTCTGCCGAACTGGCCGCGGTAGCGTCCCTGCTGGGCCGCCTGCCGACGCCGGACGAGTACCAGACCTATATGGCGCAGGTCGACAAGACGGCGGCGGATACCTATCGCTACCTGAACTTTGACCAGCTGGGGCAGTACACCGAAAAAGCCGACGGCGTGATCTTCCAAACCGCCGTTTAAGCCGCTATATTGCGCAACTGTTTAACGGGAGGCCAAGGCCTCCCGTTTTATTTTGCTCAGTTGCCAACTTTGCGAGCGCTCACTGAGTTAGTCCGCCATTTATGTTTACACTAAGAAAAAGGGCTCAGGAGGGCATGCTATGGATTACGAATTTCTGCGTGACGTCACCGGTCAGGTGATCGTCAGATTTTCGATGGGGCATGAAGCGATTGGCCACTGGATCAACGAAGAAGTCAAAGGCGATTTCAACCTGCTGGACCGCATTGAAGCCGGTGCGGCCGAGGTCAAAGGCAGCGAGCGTCAATGGCAGCTGGAAGGCCATGAATATACGCTGCTGATGGACGGTGAAGAAGTGATGATCCGCGCCAATCAGCTGGAGTTCGAGGGCGATGAAATGGAAGAGGGGATGAACTATTACGACGAAGAAAGCCTCTCATTCTGCGGCGTTGAGGATTTCCTGCTGGTGTTGAAAGCCTATCGTTCTTTCATGCTGAAGTACTAAGCATCAGGGCGCGGCGTGCCGCGCCCTTTCCATCACAGATGCGGAATATTGCGGCCGTAATAGATTTCCTGCATCTCTTTCCATAACAGATCGGTGATCTGCTTGCGCTCGGCGGCGCTCAATGCCTCCGGCTCCGCGTTAAACAGGTAGTGCTTCAGATCGAAATCCTTCAGCAACATCTTGGTATGGAAGATATTTTCCTGGTAAACGTTCACGTCCATCATGTGGTACAGCGCCTTGATGTCTTCCGACATAAAGTTCTGGATCGAATTGATCTCATGATCGATGTAATGTTTCACGCCGTTCACGTCGCGGGTAAAACCACGCACGCGATAGTCCATGGTGACGATGTCGGATTCCAGCTGGTGAATTAAATAGTTCAGCGCCTTGAGGGGCGAAATGACGCCGCAGGTCGAAACCTCGATATCGGCGCGGAAGGTGCACAGCCCGCCTTCCGGATGGCTTTCCGGGTAGGTGTGTACGCAGATATGGCTTTTGTCCAGGTGCGCGACGACCGTATTCGGCAGCGGACCGGGGTGTTCCGACGTATCGACGTCTTTCGGATCGATCGGCTCTTCGCTGACCAGGATGGTGACGCTGGCGCCCTGCGGCTCGTAGTCCTGACGCGCGATGTTCAGAATATTGGCGCCGATGATCGAGCAGGTTTCGCTCAGGATCTCGGTTAACCGGTTGGCGTTATATTGTTCGTCTATGTAGGCGATATAGCCATCGCGATCGTCCGCGGTTTTGGCGTAACAAATATCGTAAATACAAAAACTCAGGCTCTTGGTCAGGTTGTTGAAGCCGTGCAGTTTTAGCTTATGCAATTTGGGCCACCTCCTTTATCTTCTCGCTTAACGTGTTACGTTCAGGGCATTGAGTAAATATTGCGGCAGGGCAAAGCTGCCGACGTGAATTGCCGGGTTGTAATAACGGCAGTGTAGGCCGCTTTGGTTAAAGCGCTGTTGCAGGGCAGGCAGATCGCGCTGGCGCAGCGCCGGGTCCTGGCTCGCCCAGGCGAAGGTCATGATGCCGCCGTAATAGGTCGGGATCGCCGCCTGATAGAAGCTGACGTCGCTAAAGTAGCGGCTCAGTTTGGCGTGGCTGTTGACCGCCTCGTCCTGCTGCAGGAAACAGACGCCGTTCTGCGCGACGAAAATGCCGCCCTCATTCAGGCAGCGGGCGCAGCCTTCATAAAACGCCGAGGTGAACAGGCTTTCGCCGGGGCCGATCGGATCGGTGCAGTCGGAGATGATCACATCGAACGTTTCGTCGGTTTGATTCACGAAGTTGACGCCGTCGTCGATCACCAGCTTGAAGCGCGGATCGTCATAGGCGCCGGCGCTGTGGTTGGGCAGGTATTGGCGGCAGAACTCGACGACGCCGGCGTCGATCTCGACCATGGTGATCTGCTCCACGCCAGGGTGCCGGCTGACTTCACGCAGCATACCGCCGTCGCCGCCGCCGATAATCAGCACTTTCTTCGCCCGGCCGTGCGCCAGCAGTGGCACGTGGGTCAGCATTTCGTGATAGATGAACTCGTCACGCTCGGTGGTTTGCACCACGCCGTCGAGCACCATCACGCGCCCCAGCTCTGGGTTCTCGAAGATCACCAGATCCTGATGATCGGTCTTCTCGCGGTACAGCACCTTCTCTACCGAGAAGTACTGGCCGAAGCCCGTATGCAGCGTTTCGTACCAAATTTCTTTCTGGGTCATGTGCGGGAAACTCCGTAATAACAGCCATGAAAAATCGGCGCAACATCATAGCTAACTCTGCCTGGCGATGCACGGTTGAATTTCAGACAGAGAGAGCGTTAAGCGGATGGGAGAAGGGGAAAGAATTAATTGGCGTAGGCCAGCAGGCTCAACGAGTCACGCGCCAGCGATTTGCACTTCTTGGGCGTTGGAATGGCGATGCCGCTGAGATCGCGATAGCTGTCTTCGCCCAGCGCCTTCATATTGAAACTGTTGTAGTTGCTCAAATCCCAGCGGTTTTGTTGCGCGAAATAGACAATGGCGCGTTTGATTTGCGCGTTTGGCAAATCGTTGTAGCCGCAATCATTTTTCAAATAAATAAATACCGCCGTCAGATCGGCCAGATCTTCCGCCTCGGATTCATTCAGCGCCAGACTGGCGTTGGAGAAGCCCAGCATCGCCAGCAACAGCATCGATAACGTTGTTTTTTTCATCATGAAATAGGCCTGTTTGTCGTCTGCAGACGTTACCACACTTGTCTGTAAAGGCACCAAATTTTATTGCCGGCGGGCCGGCGTCGCGCTTGCCAGTCACACTCTCTTGATTGTGAGGCATAGCTTAAAATACCGCCAGGAAAGGCTTGACCTTCCGCCTGGGGGAAGGTTTAGGCTGGCGGCATTGAGTTATGTCACTGAGAAAAGGGAGTCAGCGATGTTACGCCGTGATTTTATTAAATTAACTGCCGCGCTGGGCGCGGCGAGCGCATTGCCGTTATGGAGCCGAGCCGCCTGGGCGGCCGATAGGCCGGCCCTGCCGGTACCGCCGCTATTGATGCCGGACGCGCAGGGAAAGATTGCGCTGGCGCTGCAGGCGGGGGAAACCCGCTGGTTGCCCGGCGCCGCGACCAAAACCTGGGGATTCAACGGCGCGCTGCTCGGGCCGGCGGTGAAGCTGCAGCGTGGCCAGCCGGTGACGGTCGATATCAAAAACAGCCTGGCGGAGGCCAGTACCGTCCACTGGCACGGTCTGGAAATTCCCGGCGACGTCGATGGCGGCCCGCAGGCGCTGATCCATCCCGGCGCGACGCGCACGGTGAATTTCACCGTTGATCAACCGGCGGCCACCTGCTGGTTCCACCCGCATACCCACGGTAAAACCGGCAGCCAGGTGATGATGGGGCTGGCGGGGCTGGTGCTGCTGGAAGACGACGAAAGCGCCAAACTGCCGCTGCCGAAAACTTGGGGGCAGGATGATATTCCGGTGATCCTGCAGGATAAGCGGCTGGGCAAAGACGCGCAGATCGAATACCGCCTGGACGTGATGAGTGCGGCGGTGGGTTGGTTTGGCGATCGCATGTTCACCAACGGCGCGCAGTATCCGCAACATCTGGCGCCGCGCGGTTGGCTGCGTTTGCGTTTCCTCAACGGTTGCAACGCCCGTTCGCTGAATCTGGCGGCCAGTGACAACCGTCCGCTGTACGTCATCGCCAGCGACGGCGGTTTCCTGGCGGAGCCGGTGAAGCTGACCGAGCTGCCGATGCTGATGGGCGAGCGTTTTGAAGTGCTGGTCGATGCCTCCGACGGGAAAGCGTTCGATATCGTGACGTTGCCGGTGAAACAGATGGGCATGACGCTGGCGCCGTTCGATCGGCCGCTGCCGGTGCTGCGCATTCAGCCCTCGCTGGCGCAGGGCATCAAAACCATGCCGGACAGCCTGGTGAAGCTGCCGACATTGCCTGCCACCGCCGGCATCCAGGAGCGTTGGCTGCAGCTGATGATGGATCCGCAGCTGGATATGCTCGGCATGCAGGCGCTGATGGATCGTTATGGCCACCAGGCGATGGCCGGCATGAGCATGAATCATGGCGCGATGGGCGGTGGCGACATGAAAGGCATGGACCACGGTAACATGAAAGGCATGGAAAAGGGCGGCATGCAGGGCATGGATCACGGCAACATGAAAGGCATGGATCATGGCAAGATGGCCGGGATGGATCACGGCGGCGCGCAGGGCAAAGCCAAACCGTTCGACTTCAGCCACGGCAACATGATCAACGGCAAGGCCTTCGACATGACCAAGCCGATGTTCGCCGCCAAACGCGGCCAGTATGAGAAATGGACCATTTCCGGCGAGGGCGACATGATGTTGCACCCGTTCCACATTCACGGCACCCAGTTCCGTATCCTGTCGGAAAACGGCAAACCGCCGGCGGCGCATCGCAGCGGCTGGAAGGACACGGTGCGCGTCGAAGGGTGGCGCAGCGAAGTGCTGGTGCGCTTCGATCATCCGGCAAGCAGCGAACATGCGTATATGGCCCACTGCCACCTGTTGGAACACGAAGATACCGGCATGATGATGGGCTTTACCGTCGACGAATGATCGCGGTTCATCGCTCAGGTGGCGGTGCGCTCGCGTCGCCACCGGCGAAAGGCTATGCTAAACTCCGCACCTTTCTTCCGGCAACTGACCTGAATACTATGAAACACACTGTAGACGTAATGATTTCCGAGCAGGAAGTTAAGACCCGTATCGCCGAACTTGGCCGCCAGATCACCGAACATTACCGCGACAGCGGCAGCGACATGGTGCTGGTCGGGCTGCTGCGCGGCTCCTTCATGTTCATGGCCGATCTCTGCCGCGCGATCGACGTGCCGCACGAAGTCGACTTTATGACCGCCTCCAGCTACGGCAGCGGCATGTCCACCACCCGCGACGTGAAGATCCTCAAGGATCTGGACGAAGACATTCGCGGCAAAGACGTGCTGATCGTGGAAGACATCATCGATTCTGGCAATACGCTGAACAAGGTGCGCGAGATTTTGGCGCTGCGCGGGCCGAAATCGCTGGCGATTTGCACCTTGCTGGACAAACCTGAGCGCCGTGAAGTGCAGGTGCCGGTTGAATATGTCGGCTTCTCGATCCCGGATGAGTTCGTGGTGGGGTATGGCATCGACTACGCTCAGCGTTATCGTCACCTGCCGTACGTCGGCAAAGTGGTGCTGCTGGACGAGTAATTGGATGTGGGGCGCGGCAAGCCGCGCCCGCGGCGGGGTTATACGCCTTTATCCTGCTTCAGTTTGGCTATCGCTTTGCGGTAGCCCATCTCCAGGCTCTCGCGGCTGGTCGCCAGCACTTCCATATCGCGCAGGCGGCCGTCCTGAATGCCGTACACCCAACCGTGGATCATCACCTTCTGGCCGCGCTTCCAGGCCGATTGCATGATGGTGGAGTGGCCCAGGTTGTACACCTGTTCAATGACGTTGATCTCGCACAGCATGTCGAAACGCTGTTCCGGCGGCAGCTCGCCCAGCAGCGAGCTGTGCTTGTACCACAGATCGCGAATGTGCAGCAGCCAGTTGTCGATCAAACCCAGCTCCGGGTTTTCCACCGCCGCCTGCACGCCACCGCAGCCCAGGTGGCCGCAGATGATGATGTGTTCGACTTCCAGCACATCTACTGCATACTGCACCACCGACAGGCAGTTAAGATCGGTGTGGATAACGAGGTTTGCCACGTTGCGATGGACGAACAGTTCACCCGGCTCAAGGCCGGTCAGGCGTTCTGCGGGAACGCGGCTGTCAGAGCAACCAATCCATAAGAAGCGGGGCTTTTGCGCCTGGGCTAAACGTTCAAAAAAATCCGGGTCTTCCTGACTGATATTGGCCGACCAGGCCTGGTTGTTGGCGATAAGCTCTTCGATTTCTTTCATGGAGGTGATTGACCCGTAACGGACAGATTGCGTTGGGGTAATATAGGGTAAGCGTCACAATTTGGAAATCGGAACAGTGGTGCAGCCTCATTTAGCGCACGGATTCGACGCAGTGAAAACGTCGCCGATGCTAGGATTATCGTTAGTGTTTCAAGCCTCGCAAACAGGGGAGTGGCGGCATACTCATCGTTATAAGGTACTATTTTACATATGAATTATGCACTGGAATTAGCGCAGCTGACCAAGACTTACGCCGGTGGCGTCAAGGCGCTGCGCGGCATCGACCTGAGCGTCGAAGCGGGGGACTTTTATGCCCTGCTGGGGCCAAACGGCGCCGGAAAGTCCACCACCATCGGCATCATCAGCTCGCTGGTGAACAAAACGGCCGGCAGCGTACGGGTATTCGGTTACGACATCGATAAAGACATCGTCAACGCCAAGCGCCAGCTCGGCCTGGTGCCGCAGGAGTTCAACTTCAATCCGTTTGAGACCGTGTTGCAGATCGTGGTGAACCAGGCGGGTTACTACGGCGTCACGCGGCGTGAAGCGATGGCGCGCGCCGAAAAATACCTCAATCAGCTGGATCTGTGGGGCAAGCGCAACGAGCGCGCCCGCATGCTGTCCGGCGGCATGAAGCGCCGCCTGATGATTGCCCGCGCGCTGATGCATCAGCCGAAGCTGCTGATCCTCGATGAGCCGACCGCCGGGGTGGATATTGAGCTGCGTCGCTCGATGTGGGGCTTCCTGAAAGATCTGAACGCCCAGGGCACCACCATTATCCTCACCACCCACTATCTGGAAGAGGCGGAAATGCTGTGCCGCAACATCGGCATCATCCAGAACGGGGAACTGGTGGAAAACACCTCGATGAAGGGGCTGCTGGCCAAGCTGAAGTCGGAAACCTTCATCCTCGATCTGGCGGCGAAGAGCCCGCTGCCGAAGCTGGACGGTTACCACAGCCGCCTGACGGATACCTCGACGCTGGAAGTGGAGGTGATGCGCGAGCAAGGGCTGAACGGCCTGTTCGCCCAGCTGAGCGCGCAGGGCGTGCAGGTGCTGAGCATGCGCAATAAGGCGAACCGCCTGGAAGAGCTGTTTGTCACCCTGGTTAACGGCAATGGAGAGAAAGCATGACGCGTTTGTATTGGGTGGCCTTACAGAGCATCTGGGCCAAAGAGGTAAACCGGTTCGCGCGCATCTGGATCCAGACCCTGGTGCCGCCGGTGATCACCATGACGCTGTACTTCATCATCTTCGGTAACCTGATCGGCTCGCGCATTGGCGATATGCACGGCTTCAGCTACATGCAGTTCATCGTGCCCGGCCTCATCATGATGGCGGTGATCACCAACTCCTATGCCAACGTCGCCTCGTCGTTCTTCAGCGCCAAGTTTCAGCGCAACATTGAGGAACTGCTGGTGGCGCCGGTGCCGACCCACGTGGTGATCGCCGGCTATGTCGGCGGCGGCGTGGCGCGCGGCATCTGCGTCGGCGTGCTGGTGACCATCATCTCACTGTTCTTCGTGCCGCTGCAGGTGCACGCCTGGTGGGTGATTGCGCTGACGCTGCTGCTGACGGCGATCCTGTTCTCGCTGGCGGGGCTGATCAATGCGGTGTTCGCCACTACTTTCGACGACATCAGCCTGATCCCGACCTTCGTGCTGACGCCGCTGACTTACCTGGGCGGGGTGTTCTACTCGCTGTCGCTGCTGCCGCCATTCTGGCAGGCGGTGTCCAAGCTGAACCCCATCGTTTATATGATCAGCGGCTTCCGCTACGGTTTCCTCGGCATCAACGACGTGCCGTTGGCGTTCACCATGGCGGTGTTGGTGGCGTTTATCGCGGTGTTTTACCTGCTGTCCTGGTACCTGATCGAGCGCGGCCGCGGCCTGCGCAGCTGATCGTATCGTGCCCTCGCTTTCCCGGCGGGGGCGCTTTTCTTGATTTGGCGCAGGCGGCGTGTAAATCAATAGAATTGCTCAAATAACCGCTAGTTCCCCGCTGTTCAAATCGTGCTATGCTGGCGCTCCACATTTCCTCCACTTTTGTCATTACGCACTCGTAAGCAGAACATCATCATGCGGTCTCAATACACGTTAACGGCTGGGTTGCTCGGCATTCTGATGTCGTTGGTTTCCCCTGTGAGCCTGGCTAGTCTGCTGTCGGAAGACAGCGCGGTTAAATCTGAATACATGGAAGCGCAGCGCGATAGCGAAGTCTATGCGTTGGTGGGCGAGCATGTGATCCCGGTAGGGGAAGTGAAGCGCGGGCAACTGATCCAAGTCTTCCCGGCGGATGCGGAATACTACGAATTCAAATTCGGGCACGGTACCGGCTTTATCGATAAAGACGACGTGCGTGAATTGAAGAAGTCGCGCAAGGTGCAAGACGATCTGGGCGAGCTGAACAAACCACTGACCAACCAGAATCTGATCACGCAAAAAACGATCGACGTATACACCGCAGCGGACAAGGACAGCGAGGTATTGGGCACGCTGGAAGGCAACCTGCGCTATCCGATCATCGGTAAGCTGAAGGATCGCCTGAACAACACCTGGTACGAGGTCAACATCGGCGAGCGGCTGGGGTTCATTAATGAGTTGGACTGCGAGATCGATAACGGCATACCGGTGCTGACTTACCACCACCTGCTGAAAAACGAAGAGAACAAACGCTTCCGCCACACCTCGACCACCACTTCAGACGTGGCGTTCAGCAACCAGATGACCTACCTGAAGCAGGCGGGCTACGACACCATTTCGCTGTACCAGCTGGAAGCCTACCTGAAAAATCAGATCAACCTGCCGGGCAAGGCGGTCGTGCTGACCTTCGACGACGGGCTGAAATCGGTGTATCGCTACGCTTACCCGGTATTGAAGGATTACGGTTTCCGCGCCACGGCGTTCATCATCTCTTCGCGCATCAAGCGTCATCCGCAGAAATGGAACCCGGACTCGCTGCAGTTTATGAGCGTCTCGGAGCTCAAGCAGATTCAGGACGTGTTCGACGTGCAGTCGCATACCCATTTCCTGCACCGCACCGACGGTAATCGCCAGCCGATTTTGCTGAGCCGTTCACTGCACAATATCGAGTTTGATTTTGAGCGCTCACGCCGCGCGCTGTCCCAGTTCAATCCGCACGTGCTGTATCTGTCTTACCCGTTCGGCGGCTATAACCAACGGGCGATTCAGGCGGCGCAGGACGCCGGTTTCCATCTGGCGGTGACCACGGTGCAGGGCAAGGTAAAGCCGGGGGATAACCCCTATACGCTAAAGCGGCTGTATATTCTGCGCACCGACTCGATCCAGACCATGGCGGATCGGATAGCCAACAAGCCGGGCACGGTGGTGGTGCAATAAGGAAGAACGGGCGCGCAAGGCGCCCGTTTTATTGTCAGGCGACCTGAACCGGCACGGCTTTCGCCTTGCGCTGCAGGTTGTTGTCACCTTCGAAATAGGCGACTTTCGGGTGGTGTTGGCGGGCGTCGGCGTCGGTCATTTGCACATAGGAGCAGATGATCAGTTTGTCGCCGACGCAGGCGCAGCGCGCGGCGGCGCCGTTGACCGAAATGATGCGCGAACCGCGCTCGGCGGCAATGGCGTAGGTGGAGAAGCGCTGGCCGTTATCCACGTTGTAAATATCGATCGCTTCATATTCCAGAATGCCGGCGGCCTCCAGGAAATCCTGGTCGATGGCGCAGGATCCTTCATAGTGCAAGTCAGCCTGAGTGACTTTGACGCGATGCAGCTTGCCTTGCAGCATAGTACGTATCATAGCTTTACCTAACTGAATATCGGCCTTCACAGGCGCTGGGGTTGAACATCTCTCCTGCATCCCTGCAATCTCTATCGTCACCGATTGCTCCGCCATTGTCTACCAATGGTCAGGTCTTCTGGGTGACGACAGTATAAAAAACGGCTTACAGCGTCAGGTCGACCTGCTGGTTGTCGATAAGACGCGCCTTGCCCAGCCAGGCTGCCATCAGCACCACTGCTCGCTGGCTGTCCACCGTCAGCGGCTGCAGGCTGTCGGCGTCGCGAATAAACAGCTCATCCGGCGTAAAGCCGGCGGCGCGCAGCTGCTCGGCGGTCTGCTCCAGCAGCGCTTCGATCTGGCGCTCGCCATTGGCCAGCTGTTGCGCCAGCGCGTTCATGATCTTGCTCAGCTGCGGCGCTACCTTGCGCTCTTCGGCGGTCAGGTAGCCGTTGCGCGAGCTGAGGGCCAGGCCGTCTTTGGCGCGCACGGTCGGCACGCCGACGATATCGATGTCGTAACCCATGTCCGCCACCATTTTGCGGATCAACGCCAGCTGTTGGTAATCCTTCTCGCCGAAACAGGCCAAATCAGGCTGCACCAGGTTGAACAGCTTGCTGACGATGGTGGAAACGCCGCGGAAGTGGCCCGGCCGGCTGGCGCCTTCCAGGATGGTGGAGATGCCCGGCACGTCGACGTAGGTCTGCTGCTCCAGGCCCTGCGGATAAACCGCGGCCGGGGCCGGCGCGAACACCAGATCGACGCCGCGGCGGGTCAGCTTTTCGCTGTCTTCCTGCAGCGTGCGCGGGTAGCGCGCCAGATCGTCCGGGCGATCGAACTGCATCGGGTTAACGAAGATGCTCACCACCACCACGTCGGCGCGGGCGCGCGCTTCATCGACCAGCGTCATGTGGCCGTCGTGCAGGTTGCCCATGGTCGGCACCAGCGCGATGCGTTTGCCTTCCTGGCGCCAGCGGCGGATCTGCTGACGCAGCATCGGCAGGGTTTCGATAATAATCATTGGGTGACTCCTGGAACCATCGCTTAGTTAAAAGAGTGTTCAGCCGCCGGGTAGAGGCCTTGCTCCACTTCCTGAATGTAGTGCTGCACCGCCGTGCGGATATCGCCGCTCTGCGCCAGGAAGTTCTTGGCGAACTTCGGCGTGTGGCCGCCGGTGATGCCGAAGGCGTCGTGCATCACCAGGATCTGGCCGTCGGTGCCGTTGCCGGCGCCGATGCCGATGACCGGAATGGACAGCGCTTCGGTGATCTGGCGCGCCAACTCGGTCGGCACGCACTCCAGCACCAGCAGCTGAATGCCGGCCAGCTCCAGATTCTGCGCGTCCTGCAACAGCTGTTTGGCGGCCAGTTCGTCGCGCCCTTGTACCTTATAGCCGCCGAACACGTTGACCGACTGCGGCGTCAGGCCCAGGTGGCCGCATACCGGCACCGCGCGCTCGGCGAGCATTTTCACCGTGTCGCACAACCAGCTGCCGCCTTCCAGTTTCACCATGTTGGCGCCGGCGCGCATCAGCTCGGCGGCGTTGGCGAAGGTTTGTTCGGGGGTGGCGTAACTCATGAACGGCAGATCGGCCAGCAGCAGACAGGCCGGCGCGCCGCGGCGCACGGCGCGAGTGTGATAGGCCACGTCGGCGACGGTGACCGGCAGCGTGGAGTCGTGGCCCTGCAGCGTCATGCCCAGCGAATCGCCCACCAACAGGACTTTGATGCCTTGCTCTTCAAACAGTTTGGCAAAGCTGGCATCGTAGGCGGTAAGGGTAGCAAACTTGCGTTGCTCCTGTTTCCACTGGCGCAAGTGGGTCACGGTGGTGGGTTTCATCACAACGTCTCCTGAAACGGGCCGTGCGGCGTACGCAGGCCCAGGCTGCAAAAAAGTGCAGTCATTCTACTGTAACCCGATCGGGGTGGGTAGCGCGGATCGCCATGCTTAAGCGGTTCTTAAGAACCTTGTGGTGCAATGGCGCCAAGACTCAAAAGGGATACTCATGCGAATTCTGTTGATCGAAGATGACAAACTGATCGGGGACGGCATCAAGGCCGGGCTGACCAAACTCGGCTTCAATCTGGACTGGTTCACCGACGGCGCCGTCGGCAAAAATGCGCTGGACAGCGCGCCGTACGACGCGGTGATCCTCGATCTCAGCCTGCCGGGCCTCGACGGCCTGGATCTGCTGCGCGAGTGGCGCCAGGCCGGGCAGGACGTGCCGGTGCTGATCCTCACCGCCCGCGATGCGCTGGAGCAGCGGGTCAGCGGGCTGCAAAGCGGCGCCGACGATTATCTGTGCAAGCCGTTCGCGCTGGCCGAAGTGGCGGCGCGGCTGCAGGCGCTGATCCGCCGTCGCCACGGCCAACTGATGCCGCAGCTGACGCACGGCAACGTGGTGTTCGACAGCGCCACCCGCAGCGTGAGCTGCAACGGCGAGCCGGTGACGCTGACGCCGCGCGAATTGGCGGTGCTGGAGCTGTTTTTGCACAACAAGGGGCGGGTGCTGGCGCGGCCGTTGATTCAGGAGAAACTGTACAACTGGGACGACGAAGTGAGCAGTAACGCGGTGGAGGTGCATATTCACCACCTGCGGCGCAAGCTGGGCAACGGCTTCATCCGTACCATCCACGGCGTGGGTTACACGCTGGGGGATGCGCCGTGAAGCGTCTCAGCCTGCGGCTGCGTCTGATCCTGATCTTCAGCCTGCTGGCGCTGCTGACCTGGAGCACCGCCAGCGTGGTGGCCTGGGTGATGTCGCGCAACACCATCAACGAAGTGTTCGACACCCAACAGATGCTGTTCGCCAAACGGCTGGCGACCGCCAACCTCGGCGATCTGTTGGCCGATGAAAGCGCGCGCAGCCTGCCGAAAACCAAGAAGCTGGTGCATCACGGCAAGCGCGGCGAGCAGGACGACGACGCGCTGGCGTTCGCCATCTTCGATCGCCAGGGCAAGATGCTGCTCAACGACGGCGAGAACGGTGCCGACTTCCTGTTTGACGGAGAGCGTGAGGGTTTTACCGACGGCGAGCGCAAAGGCGATGACGACAGCTGGCGCCTGGTGTGGCTGACCAGCCCGGACGGGCGCTACCGCATCGTGGTCGGCCAGGAGTGGGATTACCGGCGCGATATGGCGCTGGGCATGGTGACCGGCCAACTGGTGCCCTGGCTGGCGACGCTGCCGGTGCTGATGCTGCTGATCGCGCTGATGGTCGGGCGCGAGCTGCGGCCGCTGCGCGCGGTGGCGGCCGGTTTGCGCCGGCGCGCGCCCGATGATGCGACGCCGTTGGACGCGCGCCAGGTGCCGACCGAGGTGCGCCCACTGGTGGATGCGCTCAACGCGCTGTTCGCCCGCATCAACGCTTTACTGGTGCGGGAGCGGCGTTTCACCTCCGATGCCGCGCACGAATTGCGCAGCCCGCTGGCGGCATTGCGGGTGCAGACCGAAGTGGTGCAGTTGGCGGGGGACGATGCGCCGATGCGCGAGCATGCGCTGGACAATCTGACGGTCGGCATCGATCGCGCCACCCGGCTGGTGGATCAGCTGCTCACGCTGTCGCGGCTGGATTCGCTGTCGGATCTGGCCGAACTGGCGCCGATCGACTGGAACAATCTGGTGACGATGACCCTAGCGGAACAGGACCGGCAGGCGCATGCGGCGGGCGTGACGCTACGCTATGAACATCGGGGAACGCCGCCGCCGCGTCAGGGAGAAACCTTGCTGCTGTCGCTGCTGTTGCGCAATCTGCTGGACAACGCGGTGCGCTATACCCCGCAGGGCGGCGTCGTCACTGTGACGTTGAGCGAACGTTCACTGACGGTGGAGGACGACGGTCCGGGTGTCACCACGGAGCATCTGGTGCGGCTCGGAGAGCGCTTCTATCGCCCGCCGGGGCAGGAACAAACCGGCAGCGGGCTGGGGCTCTCGATCGTACAGCGTATTGCCGGCTTGCATGGTTTACAGATCAGTTTCGCCAATCGCCCGGCGGGGGGATTTGTCGCGCGGCTGGCGCTGTAGGCGGGTCAGGATTTCGGTTTTGGCGAGTGCCACAGCGCCATGCCGTTTTCCGGCACGCGCTTGAGGCAGCTGGCGAGCGGTTCGCCATCGGGGAAAATCAGATCGGGGGCGATTTCTGCCAGCGGGTAGAGCATGAATTCGCGCTCTTTCAGGCCGTAATGCGGCACCGTCAGGCGATCGGTATGGATCACCTTGTCGCCGTACAGCATGATGTCCAAATCGAGCGTGCGCGGCCCCCAGCGTTCATCCTTGCGCACGCGCCCCTGATTGCGTTCTATCGCCTGGGTATGGTCGAGCAGCTGTTCGGGCGGCAACAGGGTATCCAGCGCCACCACCGCATTGAGAAAGTCCGGCTGGTTTTGCGGCCCCAGCGGCTTGGTGCGGTAAAACGAAGAACAGGTGACCAGCCGGGTGCGCGGGAGATGCTCCAGCGCCTCCAGCGCGGCGTTAACCTGTTGCAGCGGCTGCGCCAGGTTGCTGCCCAGCGCGATATAAACGCGGATCATTATGCCCCTTCTTTACGCGGTGCCCGGCGGCGAGGACGGCGTTGACGCGCGCGACGCGGCGCCGGATCGTCACCCAGGGTGCTCAACATGGCTTTCTGCCGCGCCGGCGTGGCGTCCTGGAACTCGCCCCACCACTCGGCCAGACGCAACATTTCCTGATTGTCTTCCACTTCCGCACGCAGCGCCAGCAAATCATAGGCGGCGCGGAATTTCGGATGCTCCATCAGTTTGTGCGCGCGTTTGCCCTGGCGGCGGGACAGGCGCAGCTGCAGCTGCCAGATATCGCGCACCAGCGTGGTGATGCGTTTCGGGATGGCCAGCGAGCGGCACTGCTCGTCGAGCACGTCGTTCATCGCCAGCGCGAAGGCGTCGTAGTAGGCCAGGCCGCTTTCCTGCGCCAGCTTCTGCGCATGCTCCAGCAGCGGGTACCACAGCATGGCGGCGAACAGGAACGCCGGGTTGACGCGCATGTCGTTCTGCAGACGGTGATCGGTGTTCTTCAGCACCTGCACCAGAATGCGCTCCATCGGCGTATCGTGGTTCGGCGTGAAGTTACGGGCGATCAGCGGGAACAGCGGTTGGAACAGCTGGTATTCGCACAGCTTCAGGTAGGTCTGGAAACCGTAACCCGCCTGCAGCAGCTTGAGGGATTCTTCGAACAGACGCGCCGGTGGGATCTCATGCAGCAGCGAAGCCAGACGCGGGATCGGCTCGGCGGTCTCTTCGCTGATGCGCATGTCCAGCTTGGCGGCGAAGCGCACCGCGCGCAGCATGCGCACCGGATCTTCGCGGTAGCGGGTTTCCGGATCGCCGATCAGGCGGATCACGCCTTGCTTCAGATCGTTCAGGCCGCCGACGTAATCGCGCAGGGTGAAATCCGCCACGCCGTAGTACAGGCTGTTGATGGTGAAATCACGGCGCTGGGCGTCTTCCTCGATCGAACCGAAGATATTGTCGCGCAGCAGCATGCCGTTTTGCGCCTGCTGGGAGGAATTCTTGTCGGATTCCTGATTCTGTTCGTGGTGACCGCGGAAGGTGGCCACTTCGATGATCTCCGGCCCGAACATCACGTGCGCCAGGCGGAAACGGCGGCCGACCAGGCGGCAGTTGCGGAACAGCTTGCGCACTTGCTCCGGCGTGGCGTTGGTGGTGATGTCGAAGTCTTTCGGCTTTTTGCCGAGCAACAGATCGCGCACCCCGCCGCCGACCAGATAAGCCTCGTAGCCGGACTTGTTCAGGCGATAAAGCACTTTCAGCGCATTCTCGCTGATGTCTTTACGGGAGATCGAGTGCTGTTCGCGCGGGATCACGGTCATCGAGTCGTTGCTCTCGGCGATAGGAAAAGGCGGACGCTTGCGCGGCGTTGAGCGGCGGGCAGGGGCGTTGCTGCCGTTATCGGCGGCGCGCGGCTGCGGCGCAGGGCGGCTTGGCGCCGCGGCACGCTCTTCGCGGACTACGTTTTTATCGCCGGCCGCCGCGTCGTCGCGGGGCAGCTTGTCATCGCGGGTCAGTACCTTACGACAGAAGTTGGCTACTCGGGTAAAAATGGTACACCTCGATAGTGACTGATAAAAATGGAGCTAACAAAAAATAGCGGCTAATCATAGCTCACCATGGCTCCTTTGAGAATGCCGGCGTGTTTTCATCCAGAGGGATAGCCTCCTGACGCGGCACGTTTTCCAACCGCCAGTGTTCGATCGCCCAGCTCAATAATAATGGCAGGTCAAGATCTTGCCAGCTTTCCGGCAGCGGTTGGCGCAGAAATTTCAGCGCGGCGATCAGCACCGGGCGCGGATCGCCGGCGGGCAACGCCGGCGCATGATTTTGCTTCGACAGCTTGATGCCGTTGGCGCCCAGAGCCAGCGGCAGATGCACATAGGCGGGCACCGGCGCCTGCAGCTGGCGGTAGAGGGCAATTTGGCGCACCGTCGGTTCGATCAGATCGGCGCCGCGGACAATCTCGGTCACGCCCTGAAAATGGTCGTCGATCACCACCGCCAGGTTGTAGGCGAACAGCCCATCGCGGCGGCGAATGATAAAGTCTTCCCCCGCCAGCGCCGGATCGGCGTGCAATTCTCCCTGCAGGCGATCGTGGAACCGGTAAACGGGGGCGGTCTGACGCAAGCGGATAGCGGCACCCTGCGGGCCTAGCTGCAAATCGCGGCAGTGGCCGTCGTACAATCCGCCGATGTGCTGGATGCGGCTGCGGGTGCAGGTGCAGTAATAGCTGAGCCCCTGGCGCTGCAACAGATCCAGCGCGGCGCGATAGGCGTCGTGACGTTGGGATTGATAGATGACCTGGCCGTCCCAGTGGAGACCATAATGTTCCAGCGCAGACAGGATGCGAGCGGCGGCGCCGGGGACTTCGCGCGGCGGGTCGATATCTTCGATGCGAACCAGCCACTGCCCGCGTTGGGCGCGAGCCTGAAGGTAGCTTCCCAGAGCGGCAATCAGCGAACCGAAATGCAGATCCCCGGAAGGCGATGGGGCAAAGCGCCCCACATAATGACTTTCTTGCATATCAGAGGGGAGAGGTTCCCTTTTCTCTGTGCGGCGCACGCGGGTGCGCACGCCGCAGCGATAACAACGGTATTAGCCGGCCATCTGCTTTTCGCGGATCTCAGCCAGCGTCTTGCAGTCGATGCACAGATCGGCGGTCGGACGCGCTTCGAGGCGACGAATACCGATCTCCACGCCACAAGATTCGCAGTAGCCGAAATCATCGTCTTCCACTTTCTTCAGCGTTTTCTCGATCTTTTTGATCAGTTTGCGTTCACGGTCACGGTTACGCAGTTCAAGGCTGAACTCTTCTTCCTGAGTGGCACGGTCGGCCGGATCAGGGAAGTTGGCTGCCTCTTCTTGCATATGCGATACAGTACGGTCCACTTCGTCCCTGAGCTGGTTGCGCCACGCTTCAAGAATGCGCTTGAAATGCGACAACTGGGCGTCGTTCATGTACTCTTCGCCCGGCTTCTCTTGGTACGGCTCCACCCCAGCGATGGCGAGAATGCTCAAGGACGAGGTTTTACGGTTTTGCCCTTCTTGCATGTTGCTTCTCCTACATACACACGCACTATCGAATCCCCAATGCGGGGGAAAAACAGGCCGCTATAAATAACAGAAGGAAGGTAGGTTGGCAATTATTCCTGTCGCCCGCTTGACAATCGTGTGAAGGAGGGCGTATTTGGCGATCGTGCTGGCCGGTTGTCTATTTATAGGGACCCGACTGCGCTAATCGATAAAAAACGGCAGCTTATCGCAGAGATAAATACCGTCAGGTGATAACTTTGCCCCGTAGCAAACCACTTCCACTCCCAACTGCCGGACCTGTGCCAACAGCGCCGCATAGCGCTCATCTATATGATGTGCCGGTGCGACCTGCTCAATACCGCTGTGTAACACGGCAAAGAACAACACCGCCCGTTGCCCGCTTTCAACCACGCTGAGCAACTCACGCAGGTGCTTTTGCCCTCTGAGCGTTACCGCATCAGGAAAGTAACCACGTTGTTGTTGCAGTAATGTGACTGACTTAACTTCAATATAGCAGTTAACCCGATTTTCTGCCTGTAATAACAAATCGATACGGCTGTTTTCACCGCCGTATTTCACCTCGCCGCTGATTTTACTGTAACCGGATAATTCATTGATTAAATTGTGTTCAATCGCCTCGCGCACCAGCGCGTTGGCGCGCAGGGTATTGACGCAGATCCAGTGCCCCTGTTGGGTATGGGTCAACTCCCAACTGTGGGCGTATTTGCGCTTGGGATTGTCCGAGGTGGAGTACCAAACGGTGTCGCCGGGCGTGGCGCAGCCGGTCATGGCGCCGGTATTGGCGCAGTGCAGCGTAAAGGTTTCCCCTTCCGGGGTGATCACGTCCGCCAGAAAGCGTTTGTAACGTTTGATCAGCGTAGCGGAACGCAGCGGTGGAGAGAAAATCATGCGGATGCCTGTTTGGCCAGCGGCCACTGTTCGAGGTGTTGATAGCGGGTGCGGCCGTTTTCGAACACCGACTCATATAAGGAAAAGGCGTCGGCGCTGAACGCCCAGCCCGGCGTCGCCGGCGGGATCGCCACCGGCTGAGTGGCGGCGCGCAGCAGCGTGATGTGCGGATGGAACGGCAGCGCGCTTTGATGGCAGCCGCTGCGTGCGGCCTGCGAACGCAGCAGCTCGGCCAGCTGCAGCAGCCCGCGCGGCGCGCGGCGGGTGCCGAGCCAGACCACGCCGGGGCGCGGCCAATGGCCGAGATCGTCGAGCCGCATGCTGAAGCCGGGTTGAGCGATGCGGCCGGCCAGTTTGCGCAGCGCCAGTTCTTTCTGCGCGCTGACCTCGCCGAGAAACGCCAGCGTCAGGTGCAAATTGGCCGCCGCCACCGGCCGGCCGGCCTCCGGCGCAAACGCCTCGGCGCGCCAGCGGATCACCTGCTGTTGCAGGGCGTCAGGCAAGGACAGGGCGAAAAACAGGCGGCGCGAATTGGACATAAGGACTCGGCAAATGCATGACAAAACGGTCGGGAACAGCGGTAAACGTTACTGGCAGCGGCCCCGCGAGTGGCGCGGCGCACGAATGAGCTCCGTACTATAGCTAACGACGCCGCAGTTTGAAAGGCTACGGGGACAAAGCTAATGCTACACTGTACGCCGTTTAACGCTAACCACTACGGAGAATTCAGTGTCTTCATTGCCCGTCAGCGCGGTGCTCGATGAGTTGCTGGCTGCGCTGCAGTCTGCCCCGCAGGTGCTGTTGCACGCCCCGACCGGCGCCGGTAAATCCACCTGGCTGCCACTGCAGATCCTGGCTAAGGCCGGGTTGCCGGGGCGCATTATCATGTTGGAGCCGCGGCGGCTGGCGGCGAAAAACGTCGCCTATCGCCTGGCGCAGCAACTGGGGGAGGAGCCTGGTCAGACCGTGGGCTACCGCATGCGCGCCGAAAGCAAAAGCGGGCCGCAGACCCGGCTGGAAGTGGTGACGGAAGGCATTCTCACCCGCATGCTGCAGCAGGATGCCGAGCTGCAGGGCGTGTCGCTGGTGATCCTCGATGAATTTCACGAACGCAGTCTGCAGGCCGATTTGGCGCTGGCGCTGCTGCTCGACGTGCAGCAAGGGCTGCGCGACGATCTGAAACTGCTGATCATGTCGGCCACGCTGGATAACGCCCGTATGACGCAGCTGCTGCCGCAGGCGCCGGTGGTGGTGTCCGAGGGGCGCAGTTTCCCGGTTGAGCGCCAGTATCAGCCGTTGGCCAGCCATCAGCGGCTGGAGGATGGCGTAGCGGCGGCGGTGAAACGCATGCTGGCCGAACAGCCGGGATCTTTGCTGCTGTTCCTGCCGGGCGTGGCGGAGATCAATCGGGTGCTGGAGCGATTGACCGGCGAGGTGGCGAGCGATACCGATCTTTGCCCGCTGTATGGCGCGTTACCGCTGGCGCAACAGCAAAAAGCGATTCAGCCGGCGGCGCCGGGCCGCCGCAAGGTGGTGTTGGCGACCAACATCGCCGAGACCAGCCTGACGATCGAGGGCATTCGGCTGGTGGTGGACAGCGGTCTGGAGCGCGTGGCGCGTTACGACGTGCGCAATGGCTTGACGCGGCTGGCGACACAGCGCATCAGTCAGGCCTCGATGGTGCAGCGCGCCGGGCGCGCCGGGCGTCTGGAACCGGGCCTTTGCTGGCATCTGTTCGCCAAAGAGCAGGCGGAACGCGCGGTGGAACATGCTGAGCCGGAAATTTTACAGAGCGATCTCACCGGCTTCTGGCTCGAGCTGCTGCAGTGGGGTTGCTACGATCCGGCGCAGCTGACCTGGCTTGACGCGCCTCCGGCGGCGGCATTGGCGGCGGCCAGGGTGTTGCTGCAGCGGCTGGGGGCCACGGATGACGGCGATAAACTCACCGCGCCGGGGCGCCAGATGGCCGCATTGGGATGTGAACCGCGGCTGGCGGCGATGCTGGTCGCCGGCGCGGCGCTGAGCGCCGACGGCCTGGCGACGGCCGCGTTGCTGGCGGCATTGCTGGAAGAACCGCCGCGCGGCGGGCAGATGGATATCGGTTATTGGCTGAGCCGCCCGCAGCCGAACTGGCGGCAGCGCGCCGCGCAGTTGGCCAAACGTCTGCCGCAACGTGCGGGGCAAGTTGACGCCGATTTGGCGCCGCGGCTGTTGGCGCTGGCATTTACCGATCGCATCGCCCAGCGTCGCGGTCAGGACGGCCGCTACTTGCTGGCTAACGGCATGGGGGCGGCGATGAACCAGGATGAGGCGCTGTCGCGCACGCCCTGGCTGATCGTCCCCAGCCTGTTGCAGGGCCACAATAGCCCCGATGCGCGTATCCTGTTGGCGTTGCCGGTGGACATCGAAGCACTGGCGGCGCAGCTGCCGGCGATGGTCATGCAGCGCACGGCGGTGGAATGGGATGAAGAGAAGGGCACGCTGCGCGCCTGGAAGCGCCAGCAGATCGGCCGTCTGACGCTGCGCGCTCAGCCGCTGGCCAAACCGGCGGACGAAGAGCTGCAGCAGGCGCTGCTCGATTGGGTGCGCGCGCAGGGGCTGGCGGTGCTCAACTGGGAGGGCGCCGCCGAACAATTGCGGGTGCGCCTGCAGTGCGCGCAAGCCTGGCTGCCGGAGGCGGAGTGGCCGGCGATGGATGAAGAGCCGCTGCTGGCGGCGCTGGATCAGTGGCTGCTGCCGTCGCTGAACGGCGTGCGCGATCTGCGTGGCTTGAAGCAGGTCAACCTCGCCGAGGCGTTGTCCCGCCTGCTGGACTGGCAGCAAAAGCAGCGGCTGGATAATGCGCTACCCACTCATTACACTGTGCCGACCGGCAGCCGCCTGCCGATCCGTTATGAGGCCGGCAAACCGCCGGCGCTGGCGGTGCGTTTGCAGGAGATGTTCGGCGAGCAGCGCAGCCCGATGTTGGCGGAGGGTCGCATCCCGGTGGTGCTTGAGTTACTCTCACCGGCGCACCGGCCGTTGCAAATCACCGGCGATCTGGCGGCCTTCTGGCAAGGCGCCTACCGCGAGGTGCAAAAAGAGATGAAGGGCCGCTACCCGAAACACGTGTGGCCGGACGATCCGGCCACGGCGGTACCGACGCGCCGAACGAAGAAATATCAGTAGGTCGCGATCATTCAAGGTTTGGAATTCAGATGTTTCTTCTGGTCAGCGCTGCGGCGTCGGCACAGATTAAGCGACTAATCACGGCCGGCAGTGTCGGCAAGCTCGGAGAACAACAGCCATGGCTGGGGATGACCGCGAGCCCATCGGGCGCAAAGGAAAACAACCAAAAAGCACCGCGTCGCGCAAGCCGCCGCGCCGTCGCCGAGACGACGATTATGACGATTACGAAGAAGACGAGTATGACGATGATGAGTATGAAGAGGAGGAGGAACGCATGCCGCGTAAGGTAAAAGCGACTCCGCCGCGTAAAAAACGCCGCTGGCTCGGCCTGATTATCAAACTGATCCTGGTGCTCGCCGTCCTGTTGGCGATCTACGGCGTCTACCTGGACTCGCAGATCCGCAGCCGCATCGACGGCAAAGTCTGGCAATTGCCGGCGGCGGTGTACGGCCGCATGGTCAACCTGGAACCGGGCATGCCGTACAGCAAGAAGGAGATGGTCAACCTGCTGGAAGGCATGCAGTACCGTCAGGTCAGCCGCATGACGCGTCCGGGCGAGTTTACCGTACAGGCCAACAGCATCGAGATGCTGCGCCGCCCGTTCGACTTCCCGGATGGTAAAGAAGGGCAGATCCGCGCCCGCCTCGATTTCCAGAACAACCGCCTGGCGAAGATCGAAAACCTGGACAGCGGCCGCAGCTTCGGCTTCTTCCGCCTCGATCCGCGTCTTATCACCATGCTGCAGTCGCCGAACGGTGAACAGCGCCTGTTCGTGCCGCGCTCCGGTTTCCCGGATCTGTTGGTGGATACGCTGATCGCCACGGAAGACCGCCACTTCTATGAGCATGACGGCATCAGCCCGTACTCCATCGGCCGCGCGGTGCTGGCCAACCTGACCGCCGGCCGTGCGGTGCAGGGCGGCAGTACCCTGACGCAGCAGCTGGTGAAGAACCTGTTCCTGACCAACGAACGTTCGCTGTGGCGTAAGGCCAACGAAGCCTATATGGCGCTGTTGGTCGATTACCGTTACAGCAAGGATCGCATTCTGGAGCTGTATCTGAACGAGGTGTATCTCGGCCAGAGCGGCAGCGACCAGATCCGCGGCTTCCCGCTGGCCAGCCTGTATTACTTCGGCCGCCCGGTGGACGAGCTGAGCCTCGATCAGCAGGCGCTGCTGGTCGGCATGGTCAAGGGCGCGTCACTGTACAACCCGTGGCGTAACCCGAAACTGGCGCTGGAACGCCGCAACCTGGTGCTCAAACTGCTGCAGAACCAGGGTGTGATCGACGGCGAGCTGTATGACATGCTGAGCGCGCGTCCGCTGGGCGTACAGCCGAAAGGCGGCGTCATTACGCCACAGCCGGCGTTTATGCAGATGGTGCGTCAGGAACTGCAAACCAGGCTGGGCGATAAAGTGAATGACTTGTCCGGGGTGAAGATCTTCACCACGCTGGATCCGGTGTCGCAAGACGCGGCGGAAAAAGCGGTCGAAGACGGCATCCCGGCGCTGCGCGCCGCGCGTCACCTGCAGGATCTGGAAGCGGCGATGGTGATTGTCGATCGCTTCAGCGGTGAAGTGCGCGCCATGGTCGGCGGCGCCAACCCGCAGTTCGCCGGTTTCAACCGCGCCATGCAGGCGCGCCGTCTGGTCGGCTCGTTGGCCAAGCCGCCGACGTATCTGACCGCGCTGTCCGAACCGGATAAATACCGCCTCAACACCTGGCTGGCGGATGCGCCGCTGTCGCTGAAACAGCCGAACGGCGCCGTCTGGCAGCCGAACAACTATGATCGCAAATTCCGCGGTCAGGTGATGCTGGTGGATGCGTTGGCCAACTCGCTGAACGTGCCGACGGTGAACCTCGGCCTGTCGGTCGGGCTGGATCAGATCAGCGCCACGCTGCAACGCCTGGGCATCCCGAAAGCGGAGATCAACCCGGTGCCTTCGATGCTGCTGGGGGCGATCGGCCTGACGCCGATGGAAGTGGCGCAGGAGTACCAGACCATCGCCAGCGGCGGTAACCGTGCGCCGCTGTCGGCGGTGCGTTCGGTGATCGCCGAAGACGGCACGGTGCTGTACCAGAGCTTCCCGCAGGCGGAGCGTATGGTGCCGGCGCAGGCCGCTTACCTGACGCTGTACGCGATGCAGCAGGGCGTGGCACGCGGGACCTCCCGCTCGCTGTCGGTGAAGTTCCCGAACTACAACCTGGCGGCGAAAACCGGTACCACCAACGATCTGCGCGACAGCTGGTTCGCCGGCATCGACGGCAAGGAAGTGGCGATCGCCTGGGTCGGGCGCGATAACAACGGCCCGGCCAAGCTGACCGGCGCCAACGGCGCGTTGACCCTGTATCGTCGCTATCTGGAAAACCAGACGCCGCTGCCGCTGATGCTGCAGCCGCCGGAAGGCATTAACCAGATGAGCATCGACTCCGCCGGCAACTTTATCTGCGGCGGCGGCAGCTGGCGCACCATCCCGGTCTGGACCGACAATCCGCAGGGACTGTGTCAGGCCAGCCAGGCGGCGGTGCAGCAACAGCAGCAACCGGCGGCGGGGGAGCAAAAAGATGGCGATGGCGTCGCCGGCTGGATCAAGGATATGTTCGGCCAGTAATCGCTACCGGGGCGTCGGCCCCGGTGAAAGTTTTTTCTTTGTTATTAAGCCCGTAACCTTGGTTGCGGGCTTTTTTATTTTTCCGCTCGTTTTATTTCCCTGCTAACCGCAAGGCTAAGCGTCTAATCCTTAACCTATTTGCCCTATGAATTCGGCTTGCAGTTTAATTTGGCTTCTGCATAAAATGCGACGCTTATAATAATTATTATCGTTTACATTCGTCATTTAATTATTCATCAGAGAAATCAACTATGCCGACCAAGCGTCTTCCACCATTCGCGGCCAAGCAGGGCCGCCTCCCCGTCAGCGCGTTAGCGATCACCGTCGCCGCGGCGCTGGGCACGCTGGCGATGCCGGCCTTTTCCGCCGACGCCAAGCCGGCCGCCAAGGAAGACACGATTACCGTTGTGGGCGGTAGCAATACCGCCCAGCAGGAAAGCGCCTGGGGGCCGGTCGGCACCTATGTCGCCAAGCGCAGCGCCACCGGCACCAAAACCGATACACCGATCGAGAAGAACCCGCAGTCCGTTTCCGTGGTAACGCGTGAAGAGATGGACATGCGCCAACCGGATACGGTGAAGGGCGCACTGGCCTATGCGCCGGGCGTATTCGCCAGCCGTGGCAGCTCCACGACCTATGACGCGGTGGCAATCCGCGGCTTCCCGGCCACCAACACCACCCAGTATCTGGATGGCCTGCGGTTGCTGGGCGACAACTACAGCGAAGCGTCCATCGATCCTTATTTCCTCGAACGCGCCGAACTGCTGCGCGGCCCGGTCTCGGTGCTGTACGGCAAAAGCAACCCGGGCGGTTTGGTCTCGATGGTCAGCAAGCGGCCAACCACCGAGCCGCTGCGCGAAATCCAGTTCAAGATGGGCAGCGACAACCTGTTCCAGACCGGTTTCGATTTCAGCGACGCGCTGGACGATCAGGGCATCTATTCCTATCGCCTGACCGGCCTGGCGAAAGACAGCGATACGCAGCAAAACATGAGCAAAGAGAAGCGCTATGCGATCGCGCCGTCCTTTAGCTGGCGCCCGGATGACAAAACCAACTTCACGCTGCTGGCCAACATTCAAAACGATCCCTATACCGGTTATTACGGCTGGCTGCCGAAGCAGGGCACGCTGATCCCGTTGCCGGACGGCAGCAAACTGCCGACCGATTTCAACGAAGGCGAAGCCAGCAACTATATGGCGCGCAAGCAGCGGATGATTGGGTACAGTTTCGAACACGCCTTCAACGATACCTGGGCGGTGCGCCAGAACCTGCGTTATATGCAGGTGGACACCGATATGAAGAGCATCTACGGATTTGGCTTGTCATCACCGACGACGATCAATCGCGCTTATGTTCAGTCGAAAGAGCACCTGAACAATTTTGCGGTTGATACTCAGGCGCAGGCGAAGGTGAAAACCGGCGATATCGACCATACGCTGTTGTTTGGCGTAGATTATTCGCGTATGCGCAACGATATCAATTCCGACTATGGTTCCGCAGACGGCCTGAGCATGACCCAGCCGCAGTATGGCAATGATGTGGTCAATATCAACTTCCCATACAAGTATTTGAACCGTCAGGAGCAAACCGGCCTGTATGTGCAGGAGCAAGGGGAGTGGAACCAGTGGCTGTTGACGCTGGGCGGGCGCTATGACTGGGCGAAAACGTCGGCCAATAACCGCGTTCTCGGGTACACCAACGAACGCTCCGATGGGCAGTTTACCTGGCGCGGCGGATTGAATTACCTGTTCGACAACGGCGTGACGCCGTATTTCAGCTACAGCGAGTCGTTTGAACCGACCCTCGATACGTCAATCAACGGCCAGACCTTTAAGCCCTCGATCGGCAAGCAGTATGAAGCCGGTGTGAAATACGTGCCGAAGGATCGCCCAATCGTGCTGACCGGCGCGCTGTACCAACTGACCAAGAACAACAACCTGACGCCGGATCCGGATAACGCGCAGTTCAGCGTGCAGAGCGGCGAGATCCGTTCGCGCGGCGTGGAGCTGGAAGCCAAGGCGGCGTTGAATGCCAACGTCAACCTGATCGCCTCCTATACCTATACCGATGCGAAGTACACCAAGGACAATACCTATCAGGGCAAACCGACCGTCGAGGTGCCGAAACATATGGCGTCGCTGTGGGCGGATTATACCTTCCACGAAACGGCGGTGAGCGGTCTGACGCTGGGTTCCGGCGTGCGTTACGTCGGCTCCAGCTCGAGCTTCAACAGCGATAACTCCACCTTCAAAGTGCCGGACTACACGCTGGTGGACGCGACCATTAAATACGATCTGGCGCGCTTTGGCCTGCCGGGTTCGTCCGTGGGCGTCAACATCAACAACCTGTTCGACAAGACCTACGTGTCGAGCTGCTACCGCGACTACGCCTGCTACTGGGGCGCAGAACGCCAGGTGGTCGCCACCGCAACCTTCCGTTTCTAACCGGATAGTCGGGGCGGCGCCGCGTCGCCCCGGACAAAGCAGGATCTATGCAGGACAAACTTCTTAATCCCGGCGCGACCTTCGCGCTGGATAACGCCAGTTTCGCCGTCCCCGGCCGGGTGCTGCTGCAACCGCTGTCGCTCAGTTTTCCCCAGGGCAAAGTCTGCGGCCTGATCGGCCATAACGGTTCCGGTAAATCCACCCTGTTGAAACTGCTCGGGCGGCACCATGCGCCCAGCGGCGGCCAGGTCTTGCTCAATCAGCAGCCGTTGGCGCAGTGGGACAGCAAATCCTTCGCCCGCCAGGTGGCCTACCTGCCGCAGCAGTTGCCGGCGGCGGAAGGCATGACGGTGCGCGAGCTGGTGGCCGTCGGCCGTTATCCGTGGCATGGCGCGCTGGGGCGTTTTGGCGCCAACGATCGTCAACAGGTGGAAGAGGCCATCGCGCTGGTGGGCTTGAAGCCGTTCGCCAACCGGCTGGTGGACAGCCTGTCCGGCGGCGAGCGCCAACGCGCCTGGCTGGCGATGATGGTGGCGCAGGACAGCCGCTGCCTGCTGCTCGACGAACCGACCTCGGCGCTGGATATCGCGCACCAGGTCGAGGTGCTGGCGCTGATCCAGCGCCTGAGCCGCGAACGCGATCTTACAGTGATCGCCGTACTGCACGACATCAACATGGCGGCGCGCTACTGCGACCATTTGGTGGCGCTGCGCGGCGGTGAAATGATCGCCCAGGGCGGCCCGCTGGAGCTGATGCAGGGGCCGGTGCTGGAGCAAATTTACGGTATTCCTATGGGCACGTTGCCGCATCCGAGCGACGGCGCGCCGGTGAGTTTTGTCTACTGATGTCCTCTACATTCACTTCTTCTCACGATCCGCTGCGCCGCCGTTTGTTGATGGCGCTGGCGCTGTCGCCGCTGTTGGGTTCGTTGCCCGGCCGAGCGGCGGATGCGCCGCCGGATATCGCGCGCGTTGCGGCGCTGGAATGGTTGCCGATCGAGCTGCTGTTGGCATTGGGCGTGACGCCGCTGGCGGTGGCCGATGTGCATAACTATAACCTGTGGGTGGCGGAGCCAAAGCTGCCGGCGACGGTGGTCGACGTCGGCCAGCGCACTGAACCGAACCTCGAACTGCTGCAGCAACTGCAGCCTTCGCTGGTGTTGTTGTCGCAAGGCTATGGCCCAACGCCGCGCAAAATCCAACCCATCGCGCCAACCATGAGCTTCGGCTTCAACGACGGCAGCGGCAAACCGCTGACCGTCGCCCGCCAGTCGCTGCTGGCGCTGGGCCAGCGGTTGGGCATAGAAAGCCGGGCGGTAAACCACCTGGCGCAGTTCGACAGCTTTATGCAGGACGCGCGTCAGCGCCTGCAAAGCTACACCCGGCAACCGCTGCTGTTGTTTTCGCTGATCGACACGCGCCATGCGCTGATCATCGGCCAGAAAAGTCTGTTCCAGGAAGCGATGGATCAACTCGGCATTCGCAATGCCTGGCAGGAGCCAACCGATTTTTGGGGCACGGCGGTGGTGGGGATTGAACGATTGGCCACGGTGCGTAACGCCCGGGTCATTTATCTCGATCACGGCAATCAGGCGATGATGGACAAGGTCAGCGCGACGCCGCTGTGGCAGTCGTTGCCCTTCGTGCGGCAAAACCAGCTGCGGCAGGTGCCGGCGGTGTGGTTCTATGGCGCTACGCTGTCGACGATGCGGTTTTGCCGCCTGTTGGCGCAGGCTCAGGAGAGTGCGTCATGAATGCGGGCATCCGGAAATTGCCGCTGACGCTGATCTTGCTGTTGCTGGCGGCGGCAGGCGGTTTGACGATATATAACCTGGTGCAGCAGCTGCCGCCGGCGCAATGGGTGCGGGCGCTCAGCGCGCCGAACATCGACGACGTGCGGCAAATGCTGTTCCATTACAGCCTGCTGCCGCGGTTGACGGTGTCGCTGTTGGCCGGCGCCGGTCTGGGGTTGGTTGGCGTGCTGTTCCAGCAGGTGTTGCGCAATCCGTTGGCGGAACCGTCGACGCTCGGCGTGGCCGCCGGCGCGCAACTCGGCCTGACCATCGCCACGCTGTGGGTGCTGCCGGGGGGCGAGTTCACCCGCCAGTTGGCCGCTATGGTGGGGGCGATTGTGGTGGGCGGGCTGGTGTTCGGCGTCGCCTGGGGCAAGCGGATGTCGCCGGTGACGCTGATTCTGGCCGGGCTGGTGCTGGGACTTTACTGCGGCGCGGTCAACAGCCTGCTGGCGCTGTTTCATTACGATCAACTGCAGGGCATGTTCCTGTGGGGCACCGGCGCGCTGAACCAACAGGATTGGAGCGCGGTGCAGTTTATCCTGCCGCGTTTGCTGGTGGCCAGTGCGCTGGCGGCGCTATTGCTGCGCCCGCTGACGCTGCTGGGACTGGACGACGGCGTGGCGCGCAACCTGGGCCTGGGGCTGTCGATGGCGCGCTTCTGCGCCCTGGGGCTGGCCATTATCTTCAGCGCCATGCTGGTGAGCGCGGTGGGCGTTATCGGCTTTATCGGCCTGTTTGCGCCGCTGATGGCGAAGATGCTGGGCGCGCGCCGTCTGGCGCACCGCATGATGCTGGCGCCGTTGCTGGGGGCGCTGTTGCTGTGGCTGACCGATCAGGTGATGCTCGGGGTGACGCAGGTGTGGCGCGAGATCCCGACCGGTGCGGCCACCGCGCTGTTCGGCGCGCCGCTGCTGTTGTGGCTGTTGCCGCGTTTGCGCAGCGCCGCCACGCCGCCGCCGATGAACCTGGGCGATAAGGTGCCTGCCGAGCGCGGGAATCTGCCCGGCTGGATCCTGCTGGGTGGCCTCGTATTGCTGATCGGCCTGACGCTGGCGCTGATGCTGGGTAAAAATGCCGGCGGCTGGCACTGGAGCCTGGGGGCAGAACTGGACTCCCTGCTGCCGTGGCGCTGGCCGCGGGTGCTGTCGGCGTTGGCCGCGGGCATGATGCTGGCGGTCGCCGGCACGCTGATTCAGAAACTGACCGGCAACCCGATGGCCAGCCCGGAAGTGTTGGGCATCAGTTCCGGCGCCGCTTTTGGCGTCGTGATGATGTTGTTTATGGTGCCGGGCGACGCCTTCGTTTGGCTGCTGCCCGCCGGCAGTCTGGGGGCGGCCGTTACGCTGCTGATCATCATGATCGCCGCCGGCCGCGGCGGTTTCTCGACGGAACGCATGCTGCTCGCCGGTATCGCGCTCAGCACCGCCTTTACCACCGTCATCTTCCTGCTGTTGGCCAGCGGCGATCCGCGTATGGGGGGCTTGCTGACCTGGCTCTCCGGCTCGACCTATTCGGTGGAGCCGGCGCAGGCGCTGCGCACCGCGCTGGTGGCCGCCTGCCTGATGGTATTGGCGCCGCTGTGCCGCCGTTGGCTGACCATCCTGCCGCTTGGCGGCGCTACCGCTCGTTCGGTGGGGATCGCCTTGACACCTGCGCGATTGACCATCCTGTTGCTGGCCGCCACGCTGACCGCCATGGCGACCCTGACCGTGGGGCCGCTGAGCTTTGTCGGGCTGATGGCGCCGCATATGGCGCGCATGCTGGGCTTCCGCCGCGCGCTGCCGCAGATGGTGATCGCCGCGCTGCTGGGCGGCTTGCTGATGGTGTTTGCCGACTGGTGCGGGCGGATGCTGCTGTTCCCGTATCAGATCCCCGCCGGGTTACTGGCGACCTTTATCGGCGCGCCGTACTTCGTTTATCTGTTGCGTAAGCAGACGTCGTAATCGGCATCTCGGCCGTGCTTTTTCTGCCATCAAAGGCTCAGCGTCGCTGAGCCTTTTTTTATTTTTCATGGTGTTGTAGGGCACTGCGAGCGGTTGCGCAAAAATGATATTACGTGCGAAAAGGAACACGAGGCGTGGTGGTGAGATGAATATACTGCGGGCGGGTGCTCTGGATCTTTGTCTCTGGAGCCCGAGCGAAAGATACAAAGAGAAAAGCCCCGAGTCGATATTCATCAACCCGAGGCCTACTCTAACGCACGACAACGTTAAGTTAGCCTCTTACCCGCCGCGAGGCAAGGAGAAGAAGGCATGATGCCGAACAAACGGAGCCTGTTAAAATTGGTGGTTATTTGTGCCACGGTAATATCACTGGCATGGATAACCCGCAGCTCGCTGTGTGAGCTGCGTATCCGATCGGGCACTACGGAGGTTGCGGCCATTTTGGCTTACGAATCCGAACGGTAAGGCAACCCGGCGGCGGGGGGCTTTGCCTCCGCTTGCTGGCAGTCGATGCGTTGATCCGGGAGCACCCATCCGCTCAAAAAAAAACGGCGAGCCAAGGCTCGCCGTTTTTCATGTTGATGTCGGGGCTTATTTCAGGCCGGCGGCATCGCGCAGCAGCTCAGCTTTGTCGGTCGCTTCCCACGGGAAGTGCTCGCGGCCGAAGTGGCCGTAGGCGGCGGTTTCGCGGTAGATCGGCTGCAGCAGATCCATCATCTGGATCAGGCCGTATGGGCGCAGATCGAAGAATTCGCGCACCAGCAGCGTCAGCTGTTCGGTTGGCACTTTCTCGGTACCGAAGGTTTCCACCATGATGGAAGTCGGTTCCGCTACGCCGATAGCGTAAGACACCTGGATCTCGCAGCGATCGGCCAGGCCGGCGGCGACGATGTTTTTCGCCACGTAGCGCGCCGCGTAAGCCGCGGAACGGTCAACCTTGGACGGATCCTTACCGGAGAAGGCGCCGCCGCCGTGGCGAGCCATGCCGCCGTAGGTGTCGACGATGATTTTACGGCCGGTCAGGCCGCAGTCGCCCATCGGGCCGCCGATAACGAAACGGCCGGTCGGGTTGATGTGGTATTTGGTGCCCGCCGTCAGCCATTCCGCCGGCAGTACCGGCTTGATGATCTCTTCCATCACCGCTTCTTGCAGATCTTTCAGCGCGATGTCTTCGGAATGCTGGGTGGACAGAACGACGGCGTCGATGCCGACGATTTTGCCGTCGTCGTATTGGAAGGTCACCTGGCTCTTCGCGTCCGGGCGCAGCCACGGCAGGGTGCCGTTTTTACGCACTTCGGACTGGCGCTGCACCAGACGGTGTGCGTAGGTCACCGGAGCCGGCATCAGCACGTCGGTTTCGTTGGTGGCGTAGCCAAACATCAAGCCCTGATCGCCGGCGCCCTGCTCGAGAGGATCGGTACGGTCAACGCCCTGATTGATATCCGGGGATTGCTTGCCGATAGCGCTCAATACTGCGCAGGAGTTGGCGTCAAAGCCCATGTCCGAATGAACGTAGCCGATCTCGCGCACGGTCTTGCGGGTGATCTCTTCGATATCGACCCAGGCGCTGGTGGTGATTTCACCGCCGACCAGGACCATGCCGGTTTTCACGTAGGTTTCGCAGGCGACGCGCGCCTTCGGATCTTGTTCCAGGATGGCGTCGAGGACGGCATCGGAGATCTGGTCGGCGATTTTATCTGGATGTCCTTCGGAGACGGATTCGGACGTGAAGAGGTGTTTAGCCATTGTGTTCTTTACCTTGCATAAGACGGGTTAGAAATTACTGCACAGCGCTGGAGATCCGGCATCGAAGCGAAGGGTCTTCCGCTGATGGCGCGAGATGCATCCTGCAACGCCCCTCAGGCAAAGCCGTTAAGCAGTTTATCAGTTAACCAGTATAGATGGATTAACATCTGGACGTCTATTTTAGGTCAGGGTTTAGCCAGATTGCCAGTAATTTTTTGCGCTTTCGCTCTTTTGCGCAAACGGGTTGGCGCCATTTTCATCGCTTGAAACAGTTTTCGGCGAATTTTCATTTTGCTTTTTCACCTGCTTACCGGTATAAACTGCGCGCGCGGTTCATTTGCTGCACAGTACGGCGGTCTGGCGTGGGGGAAGGTACGATAAACTTCCGCTTTGCATTCGCCGGCATTGCGCTATTATCCGTCGCGGGCGTTCGCCGTGGCGCCGCCGCTTCATCGAACGGTCACGTTCTTACACTATTTTAGAGGCTGGGTCGTTCACTCCGAACGGCGCGCGTGGAGGTGGTTGGATTAATGATCCGTTGTCTACCGGTTGTTGGTTCCCAACAGCAGTGCCGTTCTGGCGCACATTCTTCTGCTATTTCCCGTCTTGTCTCTCTGTCACTTACCAGGTGCGATAAACACTTGGCCGCTACTCAGGATTCTCGGGCCGGCTAACGGTCGTCTGAAGAACTGAACAAGGGTAGCCTGCAGCCTTCCTGTGGGATGTTTCTTGGCCCGATTCACGAGGTTTGAACAGGGTGTCTTACAATTATATGAGTGATAAACCGATCGCTGACCGCGAACGGCAGTTCTCTTCGCTGCCGCCGGCGCGGCTTGTTGGGTTGTTCTCGCGGGTTGTAGCTGCGATAGTGGCTGGCGGTTTCGTCAGTACGGAATGTGAGGCGAACCATGTCTGATGATCTGTTGATTCACCGTCCGCCGGTTGCGGGCGAGTCTTTATCTTTGCGCTCCATGCAGGAGGTTGCCATGAATGATCGTAATGCCAGCAAGATGCTGCGTACTTATAACGTCGCCTACTGGGGCAACAATTACTATGACGTCAACGAGCTGGGCCATATCAGCGTGTGCCCGGATCCGGATGTCCCGCAGGCGCGCGTCGATCTGGCAGAACTGGTGAAAACGCGCCAGCAAGACGGCCAACGTCTGCCGGCGCTGTTCTGCTTCCCGCAGATCCTTCAGCATCGCCTGCGTTCGATCAACGCCGCGTTCAAACGCGCGCGCGAGTCCTTCGGTTACCAGGGCGGCTATTTCCTGGTGTATCCGATCAAGGTGAACCAACATCGCCGTGTGATTGAATCGCTGGTGAATTCCGGCGAACCGCTGGGGCTGGAAGCCGGCTCCAAGGCCGAGCTGATGGCGGTGCTGGCGCATGCCGGCATGACCCGCTCGGTGATCGTCTGTAACGGTTATAAAGATCGTGAATACATTCGCCTGGCGCTGATCGGGGAAAAACTGGGGCACAAGGTGTACCTGGTGATCGAAAAGATGTCCGAGATCAACCTGGTGCTGGAAGAAGCCGAACGCTTGAACGTCATACCGCGCCTGGGCGTGCGTGCGCGTCTGGCGTCGCAAGGCTCCGGCAAATGGCAGTCGAGCGGCGGCGAAAAGTCCAAATTCGGTCTGGCGGCGGTGCAGGTGCTGAAGCTGGTGGAGACCCTGCGCGAAGCGGGCCGTCTCGACAGCCTGCAGTTGCTGCACTTCCACCTGGGCTCGCAGCTGGCCAACATTCGCGATATCGCCACCGGCGTGCGCGAATCGGCGCGCTTCTACGTTGAGCTGCACAAGCTGGGCGTCAACATTCAGTGCTTCGACGTGGGCGGCGGTTTGGGCGTCGACTACGAAGGCACCCGCTCGCAGTCCGATTGCTCGGTCAACTACGGCCTGAACGAATACGCCAACAACGTGATTTGGGGCATCGGCGACGCCTGTAACGAACACGGCCTGCCGCACCCGACGGTGATCACCGAGTCCGGCCGCGCCGTGACCGCGCACCACACGGTGCTGGTCTCCAATGTGATCGGCGTAGAGCGCAACGAATTCAGCGAACCGCAGCCGCCGGAAGCCGACGCGCCGCGCGCGCTGGAAAGCATGTGGGAAACCTGGCTGGAAATGAACGAGCCGGAGAACCGCCGCTCGCTGCGTGAATGGCTGCACGACAGCCAGATGGATCTGCACGACGTGCATACCCAATACGCGCACGGCATGCTGGACCTGACCAAGCGCGCCTGGGCCGAGCAGCTGTATCTGAACATCTGCAACAAGATCCAGCAGCAGCTCGATCCGAGCAACCGCGCGCACCGCCCGATCATCGACGAATTGCAAGAGCGCATGGCGGACAAGTTCTACGTCAACTTCTCGCTGTTCCAGTCGATGCCGGATGCCTGGGGTATCGATCAACTGTTCCCGGTGCTGCCGCTGGAAGGGCTGGATAAGCCGCCGGAAGGCCGTGCGGTGCTGCTCGACATCACCTGCGATTCCGACGGCACCATCGACCATTACGTCGACGGCGACGGCGTGGCGACCACCATGCCGATGCCGCCGTACGATCCGGAGAACCCGCCGGCGTTGGGCTTCTTCATGGTCGGTGCGTATCAGGAGATCCTCGGCAACATGCACAACCTGTTCGGCGACACCGCCTCGGTTGACGTGTACGTGTTCCCGGACGGCAGCGTCGAGACCGAATTGTCCGACGAGGGCGACACCGTGGCGGACATGCTGGAGTACGTGCAGCTCGATCCGAGCGCGCTGCTGTCCAAATTCCGCGATCAGGTCAAAGAAACCGATCTGGACAGCGAGCTGCAGGCGCAGTTCCTGGAAGAGTTTGAAGCCGGCCTGTACGGTTACACGTATCTGGAAGACGAGTAACCGCCCTCTTCAGGGGGGCGATGTCGGCCCCCTTGAAGCATGAGCAAAATGCGGCCATAATCTGCCGTATCGGTAGCACCGAAACACACATCGAATAAATCCCTTTCTCGTCGGGCTAACGACGCGGGAGGGATTTTTTTTGTCACGGCCCGGCGTCTACGCCCGGCAACTTGTTGAACTACGAGGGTTTACTATGAGCACCTTAGGCCATCAGTCCGATAATTCATTAGTGTCCAACGCCTTTGGTTTCCTGCGCTTTCCGCTGAACTTCATGCCTTACGACAGCGATGCAGAGTGGGTCATCACCGGCATTCCGTTTGACATGGCGACCTCCGGTCGCGCCGGTGGCCGTCACGGCCCGGCGGCCATCCGCCAGGTGTCCACCAACCTGGCCTGGGAAGGCAACCGTTGGCCGTGGAGCTTCGATCTGCGCGATCGCCTGAACGTGGTTGACTGCGGCGACATCGTGTTCAACTTCGGCGATGCGCAGGACATGAGCGACAAGCTGCAGGCGCACGCGGAGAAACTGCTGAAGGCCGGTAAGCGCATGCTCTCGTTCGGCGGCGACCATTTCGTCACCCTGCCGCTGCTGCGCGCGCACGCCAAGCATTTCGGCAAGCTGGCGCTGGTACACTTCGACGCCCATACCGATACCTACGCCAACGGCAGCAAGTTCGACCACGGCACCATGTTCTACCATGCGCCGAACGAAGGCCTGATCGATCCGCATCACTCAGTACAGATCGGCATTCGCACCGAGTTCGACCATGACAACGGCTTCACCGTGCTGGACGCCGCGCAGGTGAACGATCGCAGCGTGGACGACCTGCTGACCCAGATCAAAGGCATCGTCGGCGATATGCCGGTGTACCTGACCTTCGACATCGACTGCCTCGATCCGGCGTTCGCACCGGGCACCGGCACGCCGGTGATTGGCGGTCTGACTTCCGATCGCGCGCTGAAACTGGTGCGCGGCATGCAGTCGCTGAACATCGTTGGCATGGACGTAGTGGAAGTGGCGCCGGCTTATGACCAGTCCGAGATCACCGCGCTGGCCGCGGCGACGTTGGGTCTGGAGATGCTGTACCTGCTGGCGGCCAAGAAACACGCCTGACGCCAGGCCACGCCTCGCTGAAAAAGCGGCTCCCATCGTATGGGGGCCGCTTTTTTTTATTTCATTTGTCGCCATCCGTGCGGCGATTTTCAGTCTGTTGCAACGCCTTTGCGCAATCCTGCGCAGAAATGAAAAAGAGTCAGGAAGAAGGGAGCCGGGATAGCGGGGTGGATGAATATACTGCGCGCGGGTGCTCTGGATCTTTGTCTCTGGAGCTTCTGCGAAAGATACAAAGAGAAAAGCCCCGAGTCGATATTCATCAACCCGAGGCCAACTCTAACGCCAGACAACGTTAAGTTAGCCTCTTACCCGCCGCGAGGCAAGGAGAAGAAGGCATGATGCCGAACAAACGGAGCCTGTTAAAATTGGTGGTTATTTGTGTCACGGTAATATCACTGGCATGGATAACGCGCAGCACGCTGTGTGAGCTGCGTATCCGATCGGGCACAACGGAGGTTGCGGCCATTTTGGCTTACGAATCCGAACGGTAAGGCAACCCGGCGACGGGGGATGTCCCCCGTCTGCTGGTTGTTGGCGTCCAGATCCCTGAGCACCCACTCACAGCATTCGGTTTCTCGCCGCAGAGGAGAGAGAAATGGGTTTATGCCCGGTTAACCTGTCGCGCCAGCAACATACGGCTAAACAGCGCCCCGCCCGCCAGCAGCGTCAGCAGCTGTGAGGCAATCAGCACCGCAAAGCCCGAGGACACCTTGCCCTGGCTGGCCATCACCATGCCCATCGCCATCGGCACGAACGCCGAGAACAGATTGCCGATGCCGTTAATCAGCCCATAGGCGCTGCCGACCGCCTCCGGCCGCGCATAATGCTGCAGCAGCGTGGGGATCGCCGCGCCCTGCACGCCCCAACAGGCGTTGGCCGCCAGCAGGAAGAAGGCGATCCAGCCAAGCTGATGGCTGTTCATTACGCCATAGATGCACAGTGCGGTCGCCGCGCCGCCAAAGACGAAGATCAGCGGCGCCTGATAAGGACGGATGCGATCGAGCAACGCGCCGCCGAGGTATTTGGAGGCGATGCTGACGATGAAAGGCAGCGCGGCCATCCAGCCCATTTGCTTGATGGAGAACCCCTTTTCATCGGTCAGGTAAGCCGGCAGCCAGGCGCTGGAGCCCCACAGGTAACTGAGCGTGGCGATCTCGATCAGCAGGATCCAGCCGAGCATCGGCGTGCGCCAGGCCAGCGCAAAGGTGTGCCAGACGCGGCTTAGCACCGGTTGCGGATCGGCGGGGCGTGAAGATGAAGATAAGGCGAGCGGATGAACGAACAGCCGCACCAGCATCAGGCCCAACAGCAGGTTGAGCAGCGCCAGCAGGTGAAACGACATCGCCCAGCCGAAGTGCGCCATCAGAAAACTCACCAGCGGAAAGCCGATCACCAGCCCCAACGAGACGCCCAGCGCGCTGACCGCGTTGGGCTTGCCGCGCTCGTCGGCGGCGAAATGATCGCTGATATACATGGTTTTCAGCGAGAACAGCGGCCCTTCGCTGACGCCAAGCAGCGCGCGCACCACGCACAGCAACAGCAGCGATCCCGCCAGCGGCGAGGCGGCGGTGAGCAGCGCCCACAGCACCACGCTCAGCGTCAGCGCGCGGCGGTAACCCATCAGCGTTTCCAGAAACGGCGTGAGCAACATGGCGGAGAGGCCGTAACCGAGTAAAAACACTGTCATCAGCGTGCCCTGGTGAGCGCGGTCACCGCCGAGTTGAAAGTGTTGCAGGAAGTCGGGATTGACCAACATCACGGCGATATTAACTCGATCCGCATAGGCGATAACGATCAGAAACAGCAGGGCGATCACCCCAAACCAGCGTTGACGTTGTTGCACGGCGCGTTCCTCAGTGCGAGCGGTTGACGAATTCAGGCAGCAGTAAACTCACCCGGGGATGCCATTTGGCGCAAACGCGGGGATGGGGCTGATTGATGTAAATTTATTGTTATCAAATAGGGTGTAAAAGACAGCGAAAAAACACTTTTACGCGCAATGCGCCGCCGTGATCAACGCATTTTTTGCCATAAATTAGCGAGGGAGCGCACAACTGACATAGGTTTTTCATATCGGTGCATGATTTCGTGATCTTTCCCGCATTTGTCATTTTTAAACAACCTTTCATTAACATTTGCCGTTCCGCTCGCTTGACGAAAGTTTCGCCAGACTTATAGTGGCTGTATTAAATAAGAAACTGAGTTTCATATATGAAACAATCAGATAGAGGATAAAAGCAATGAGCTGGAAGAATGTGTGCGAAGTGTCTCAGGTGAAAGAAGATTTTCCTTTCTCCGGCAATGTGGAAGGAAAGGAGATCGGGGTGTACCTGCTCGACGGTAACTACTACGCGCTGGAAGACGTCTGCCCGCATGCTTATGCCTTGCTCAGCCAGGGGTTTGTAGACGACGGCAAGGTTGAGTGCCCGCTGCACGAAGCGCTGTTTGACGTGCGTACCGGCCAGTGCCTGCGCGAGCCGGGCGGCCGCGATCTGCAAACCTATCCCACCCGGGTGGTCGACAACCAAATCCAGATCACCTTTATCGCGGAGGAGTAATCATGCAGCACATCACCGATTTCAATCCCTGGCTGCCGGACACCCAACAGGTGACGCCGGCCCGCGAAGGCGGCAACGGTCAAATCCATCAGCCGGGCCAGTTCCGCAATGTCATCTGGCAAAACCGCGCCCGGGTGCCGGACGGCTTCGAAACTGCCCTGGTGGCGGCGCTGGAAACGATCTTCGATCAGGGGGCGGAAGAGCTGGAGCAGATCGTCAGCGCGTTGAATCAGCGTCGTCTGTTCGATCGCAGCGGCCAGCCGTGGAATGAGGCGACGTTCCGCGAATTCCTTCACGTTAACGGTTTCTGAGCGATACCCGGGAGAAGACAATGACAGCAAACACAACATCCTCCGAACAGAGCTTGCAGGACTATCTTGACCAGGGGCTGCGCGGCATGTGGTATCCGGTGCTGGCCAGCTGGGAAGTGGGCAACAACCCGGTCGGTATCACCCGCCTGGAGCAGCAAATCGTGGTGTGGCGCGACGCTGAAGGCCAGATCCACGCGCTGGAAGACCGCTGCCCGCACCGTGGCGCGCGGCTTTCCATGGGGTGGAACCTCGGCGATCGCATCGCCTGTTGGTATCACGGGGTGGAAGTCGGCGGCGACGGGACGGTGAAAGACGTGCCGGCGGTGGATCGCTGCCCGCTGGTGGGGCAAAAATGCCTGCGATCTTACCCGGCCAAAGAAGCCTATGGCGCGGTGTTCCTCTATTTCGGCGTGACGGCGGATGAAGCGCCGGCGGAGCTGACTTTCCCGCAAGAGCTGGCGGACGAAGCGTCGTACAGTCATTTTCTGTGCACCGCCAGCTGGAACTGCAACTACCAGTACGCCCTGGAAAACGTGATGGATCCGATGCACGGCACCTACCTGCACTCCTCTTCACACTCGATGGCGGAAGGGGATCGCAAGGCGGACATGGCGCTGGAGCCGACCGACAGCGGCTTCATCTTCAAGAAAAACGGCCAGATCGGCGTCAACTTCGACTGGGTGGAATTCGGCAACAGCGGCGCGTATTGGATGCGCCTGTCGATCCCGTACAAGAAGCGCTTCGGGCCGGGCGGTCACTTCTGGATCATCGGCATGGTGGTGCCGGAGGACAAGGATCACTGCCGGGTATTCTTCTGGCGCATCCGTAAGGTCAAGGACTGGCAGCGCGACATGTGGCGCTTCATGTACCGCAACCGCCTGGAATCGTTGCATTGGGACGTGCTCGAGCAGGATCGCATCGTGCTTGAGAACATGGCGCCTAACGCCCGCGGCCGCGAATATCTGTACCAGCACGACGTCGGACTTTCTCGTCTGCGCCGCCTGATGCAGAAAGAGGCGCAAAAACAGCTGGCGACGCTGCGCGAGCGGGAGGCGGCGCAGTGAACGGCCTGCTGAACGGTAAACGCATCGTGGTCACCGGCGCGGCGCGCGGCCTGGGCTACAGCTTCGCCGCCGCCATCGCCGCTGCCGGCGCGCAGGTGGTGATGTGCGACATTTTGGCGGATGAGCTGGCGGCGAGCGGTGCCGCGCTGCGTGAGCAGGGCGCTCAGGTGGAAACGCAAACCATCGATCTGGCGTCACCGGATTCGATCCGTTCGGCGTTCGAGAAGATCGCCGCCGGCGGCGGGATCGACGGCCTGGTGAACAACGCGGCGCTGGCGACCGGCGTCGGCGGCAAAACCATGATGGAATACGATATCGAACTGTGGGATCGGGTGATGCAGGTCAATGTGCGCGGCACCTGGCTGGTGAGCCAGGCGGCGGTGCCGCTGCTGGCGCGCAACCCGCACGCCAAGATCGTCAACGTGGCGTCGGACACCGCACTGTGGGGCGCGCCGCGCCTGATGGCCTATGTCGCCAGCAAAGGCGCGCTGATCGCGATGACCCGATCGATGGCGCGTGAGCTGGGCCCGCAGGGGATCTGCGTCAACGCCATCGCGCCGGGCCTGACGCGGGTGGAAGCTACCGAGTATGTCCCCGCCGAGCGCCACCAGCTGTACGAGCAGGGGCGCGCGTTGGCCGGGGCGCAGCACCCGGACGATGTGAACGGTACGGTGCTTTATCTGCTGTCGCCGCTGGCGGATTTTGTCACAGGTCAACTGCTGCCGGTCAACGGCGGCTTCGTATTCAACTGACGGCCCGCAGGGCAGGCGCACAGCGCAGGAGCGAGAGATGGCGGACGAGCAAGCATGTAAATATCTGATCCCGGGGCTGGATCGCGGGTTGCAGTTGCTGCTGGCGTTTGGCGAGCAGCATAAAGAGATGACCTTCGCCGAGTTGCATCGCCTGGTCGATATGCCGAAGGCCACCGCTTATCGCGTGGTGCAGACGCTCGAACACCTGGGCTTTCTGGAGCGCAATCCGCGCACCAACACCTTTGCGCTCGGCATCAAGGTGCTGCGTCTCGGCTTCGAATATATCGCGTCGCTGGACGTGGCGCAGGCCGGCCAGCCGGTGATCGAGCAGCTGCGCGATCGCAGCCAGTGCAGCAGCCATCTGGCGATCCGCGACGGGCGTGACGTGATCTATATCGCCCGCGTCAGCGCCGCCGGTTCGCAGATCAATCAGGTCAGCGTCGGCACTCGCTTGCCGGTGCACCAAACCTCGCTCGGCCGCATGTTGTTGACCAGCGCGACTCGCAGCGAGTTCGAACAACTGTATCCAGACGCGCAGCTGCCGGGCAATGCGCCGGGCACCCCGGAGGATCGCGAAACGCTGTGGCAGATGGTGCGGCAAGACAAGGCGCGCGGCTATGTGATCGGCGAATCGTTCTTCCGCCACGGCATCTCCTCGATCGTCTACCCGATCTTCAACCGCGAGCAGCGGGTCGAGGCGGTGGTCAGCATCATGGTGCCGTCCGATGAGATCCCGAAAGCGGATCGCGAGCGGCTGCGCATGGAAGTGCGCGACGCGGCGGAGAAAATTTCCGGCTTCCTCGGCGCGCCGCCGCAGGCCAACGTCGGCTAACCGACAGGACCGACTCTTTTACTCAGGCAGGGACAAGGCCCGTAGCAAACAGGGGCCGGGGTTCACTCATGCCTGAAAACCGTATGCAGCGAGAACGTGAGGCTGAACAATGAGCGTAATCGGAATCGAAAAACTGGAATTTGGCGTCGAAGATCTGCCAACCTGCGAAAAATTCATGCAAGACTTCGGCCTGCAGCCCGCCACGCAACATTGGGGCGAAGCGCAGCGCGAATTCACTACCCTGAGCGGGGCGCGGGTTGTCCTGCATCCGCTGCAAAGCGCGGCGCTGCCTGCGGCGTTTGAAGGCGGTTCCACCCTGCGCCGCATGACCTGGGGCGTGGCCTCGCCCGCCGATCTGGCGCGCCTGCAGCCGCGTTTGGCGCTGATGCCCGGCTTCCGCCAGGTGGGAGAAGAGCTGGAGTGCCTCGATCCCAACGGTATGACGCTGCGCTTCGTCGTCAGCCGCCAGCAGGCGGTCGAGGTGCCGGTCACGCCGATCAACCAATGGGGCGACGTGCGCCGCATCGATCAACCCAGCCCGGTCTATTCGCAGGCGCAGCCGATCAACATTGGCCACGTGGTGTTCTTCGTTGAAGATCTGGCGGCGACCGAGCGTTTCTACCGCGAGCTGTTGGATTTCCAGGTTTCCGATCGCTATATCGATCGCGCCGTCTTCCTGCGCACCCAGGCGCGCGGCGGCCACCATAACCTGTTCCTGCTGAAGCTGCCGAACCGCCCTCGCGGCCTGAACCACGTGGCGTTCACCGTGCGCGATATCCACGAAGTGATCGGCGGCGGCATTGCCATGAACAAAGAGCAGTGGAGCACCTTTATCGGCCCCGGCCGTCACCCGATCTCCTCGGCCTATTTCTGGTACGTCAACAGCCCGACCGGCGGCGCGTTCGAGTACTACACCAACGACGATTATCTGACGGAAAACTGGCAGCCGCGCGAGCTGGAACATTCGCTGGTCTCCTTCACCGAATGGGCGGTAGAGGGCGGTATCGATCACGACACGCGCCGCCAGCATAAAAAGGCGGAGGCGTTATGAACCGGCCGGAGCAGGCGGGCATCGTCATCGTCGGCGGCGGCCAGGCCGGCGGTTGGGTGGCCAAGACGCTGCGCGACCGGGGTTACAGCGGCCGGCTGACGGTTGTCAGCGACGAACCCTACGATTTTTACGAGCGGCCGCCGCTGTCGAAAGCGGCGCTGCTGGATGCCGCGGCGCCCCTCAGCCGGCTGTTCAGCGAACAGACGGTGGCGGAGCTGAATATCGACTGGCGCCGCCCGCTGCGCGCCGAGTCCATCGACGCTGAACAGCAAATCGTTACGCTCAGCGACGGGCAACGGCTGCAGTTCGAGCAGTTGCTGATCGCCACCGGCGGGCGGCCGCGTTTGCCGAGCGCTGCCTGGGCGCAGCACCCGCGCGTGATGACGCTGCGTTCCTGGGACGATGCGGCCCGGTTGCGGCAGGGGCTGCAGGGCTGCCGTCGTCTGGCTATCGTCGGCGGCGGTTGGATCGGGCTGGAGATCGCCGCTTCCGCGCGCCGTCTCGGCGCCGAGGTGACGGTGTTTGAACGCCAGCCTGCGCTGTGCATGCGCAGCGTCGGCGCCGACGTCTCACAGGCGTTGCTCGAACTGCATCGCCGGCAGGGTGTCACTGTGTTGTGCGGCTGCGGCGAGATCTCGCTGGAAGATCGCGACGGCGCCGCCTGGATCGGCAGCGAAGTCAGCGATCCGCAGGTCTTCGATCTGGTGGTGGTGGGGATCGGCGTCGAGCTGAATCTCGAACTGGCGCGCAGCGCCGGGCTGGCTATCGAGTCCGGCATCGTGGTCGACGGCCAGGGGCGCACCAGCCATCCGGCGATCTTCGCCGCCGGCGATGTGGCGCGCCACCCGACGCTTGGTCTGTGCCTGCAGTCCTGGGCCTACGCGCAAAATCAGGCCATCAGCACCGCCTGCGCGATGCTCGACGCCTTCGCCGCTCCGTATGACGACGTGGCCTGGCTGTGGTCGGATCAATATGACGTCAATATCCAGATCCTCGGCGTGCCGAGCGGCGGCGTGCACCATGTGGTGCGCCGCACGCCGCAGTCGCAGGTGTTCTTCACGCTGAACGCCGATCGGCAGCTGGTGCAGATGGTGGCGTTCAACGACGCGCGCACCATCAAGCTCGGCAAGCGTTGGTTGGCGAGTGGCCGGGTGCTGGATCCGCAGCAACTGGCGGATGCGGAGTTTTCTTTGATGGCGTTGAAATAACGCCCGAACCTCGGGAGCGTTTTATGACTACGCAAGACATTGACGCCCGCGCTGGACGGGCGGGGGAAACCGTTGCCGAAAATCCGCAGCAGCGGGTGCGCTGGTCGGTACCGATCGCGCTGTTTGCCTGCGTGCTGCTGGCGTTTTTCGACAAGATCAGCATCGCGGCGCTGTTTTCCGACGCCGAGTTTCAGCAGGCATTGGGCATCGGTTTTGACCCGGCGCGGCTGGGGTTGCTGATGAGCGCGTTTCTGTTCTCCTACGGCATCTCCTCGATGCTGCTCAGCGGCATCGGCGATCGGCTTAATCCGGTCAAAGTATTGATTGGCATGATGGTGGTGTGGGGCGTGCTGATGGTGTTGATGGGGCTGGTGCGCTCCTATCACGCCATGATGACGCTGCGCATTCTGCTCGGCATCGCCGAAGGGCCGCTGCTGCCGATGGCCTACGCCATTATTCGTCAGGCTTTCCCGCCGCAGCTGCAGGCGCGCGCCACCATGCTGTGGTTGCTCGGCACGCCGCTGGGGGCCGCGCTCGGCTTCCCGGTCACCCTGTACATCCTCAATACCTTCGACTGGCAGGCCACCTTCTTCTTTATGGCGTTTCTGACGCTGCCGGTGATGTTGCTGGTGCTGTTCGGCATGCGCCACCTGAACGTCGCGCGTCCGGCGGCGGCGGCCAAACCGGCGGTGTCCGAACGCAAACAGCATCGCCGCGAGCTGCTGCGCAGCCCGCATTTCTGGATGATTTGCCTGTTCAACATCGCCTTCCTGACCTACCTGTGGGGCATGAACGGCTGGCTGCCGAGCTACCTGATCAAGGGCAAAGGCATTCATCTGGAACATGCCGGTTACCTCTCTTCGCTGCCGTTCATCGCCATGCTGCTCGGCGAAGTGCTGGGCGCCTGGCTGTCGGACAAGCTGGATCGCCGCGCGCTGGCCTGCTTCCTGTCGCTGTGCGGCGCCGGCCTCGGTCTGGCGGTGGTGTTGCACCTGCAGGGCACCTACAGCGTGATCGCCGCCATGGCCTTCAGCACCTTTATGTGGGGCGCCGGCGCGCCGAATATTTTCGCGCTGTTGGCGAAGGCCACCAGCAGCAAGGTGAGCGCCACCGCCGGCGGCATCTTCAACGGATTGGGCAATTTTGCCGGTGCGCTGGCGCCGGTGCTGATGGGGGCGCTGATCGCCGCCACCGGCAATATGGATAACGGCCTGCTGTTCCTGGTGGTGATGGCTTTCGTCGGCTGCCTCATTCTGCTGCCGTTGCTGAGAAAGTACTGATTAATCAATCGATTCAACAGAGGAGTGACAACATGTCTCAGGTTGAGAACAAAGCCGGCGTCAAGCCGCAGGATCTGTCGATGGAAAACTGGGTGGAGTCGCGTATCGCCCGTTTCGAGGGCCGCAAATATGACTGGAACGCGCTGAAATTCCAGGCCGACTTCGACCCGAAATACCGCCGTGCGCAGATGCGCTACATCGGCACCGGCGCCACCGGCGTGGCCAGCGATGCCAACACCATTCCGGCAGGCAACTTCACCTTCTCCACCATGGTGCTGCCTTCGAAGTGCGAGGGCCCGCTGCACCTGCATGATGACGTGGAAGAAGTGTTCTTCATGCTGAAAGGCAGCATCACGCTGATGATTCAGGATGGCGAAGAGTATTACGAAACCAGGCTGAAAGAGCGCGATCTGATCTCGGTGCCGGCGGGGGTGTATCGCGGCCTGTTCAACCACGGCGAGGAAGAGGCGCTGATGTGCGTGATGCTCGGCACCGCCAAGCCGGAGATCCCGACCTATCCGGCGGATCACCCGCTGTCCAAAGTGAAGCGCAACTGATGAACGGCCTGGCGCAACGCCAACGGGCGCGCTGCGGGGCGTACACCCTGAGCTGGCGCGAGGCCGGGCAGGGGCGGCCGGTGGTGTTGCTGCATGGCATCAGCTCCGGATCCGCCTCGTGGATCAAGCAGTTCAACGATAACGGCCTGACGGACGGCCACCGTCTGGTGGCATGGGACGCGCCGGGCTACGGCGGCAGCCTGCCGTTGGCGGATCCGCAGGCCGATGCCGCCGGTTATGCGGCGGCGTTGGCGGCGCTGATTGATGAGCTGCAGCTGGTGCAGCCGCTGATCGTCGGCCATTCGCTGGGGGCGCTGATCGGCAGCGCCTATGCCGCCGGCTATCCGGATGGGCTGTGCGGGCTGGTGTTGGCGGATCCGGCGCAGGGCTATGCCACGGCGCCGGAGGAAAAGCGTCGGCAGGTGTACGGCCAGCGCCAGCAGATGATAGAGACGCTGGGGCCGGTGGGCTACGGCGAGCAGCGGGCGGCGGCCTTGCTGCGTGAAGGGGCGGATCCGCAGGATATCGCCTGGGTGCGCAACGGCATGCAGCAGCTCGATCCCGACGGTTTTCTGAGTGCCGCCTGGATGCTGGCCAACGATGATATCGGCCGCTATCTGGCGCGCTATCGCGGCCCGCTGGAGGTGTGGTGCGGCGAACAGGATCGCATTACGCCACCGGAGAAGGCGGCCGAGCTGGCGGGTGAACAGGATGCGGCGCTGTGTCTGATCGCCGCCGCCGGTCATGCCAGCTACCTCGATGCGCCGGCGTGTTTCAACCGCTATCTGCGGGACTTTACGGGAGCAATCCAACGATGAATTTTCAGCTTGAGGATCGGGTGGCGGTGGTGACCGGCGGCTCGTCGGGCATCGGTTTCGAAACCCTGAAGCTGCTGCTGGCCGAAGGGGCGAAAGTGGCGTTCTGCGGCCGCGATCCGGACAAACTGGCCGGCGCAGCAGCCAGCCTGCGCGCGGACTTCCCGCAGGCGGATATCCTGGCGCTGCGCTGTGACGTACTGGACGCGCAGCAGGTGGCGCAGTTCGCCGCTCAGGTGACGGCGCATTTCGGCGGCGTGGATCTGCTGATCAACAACGCCGGTCAGGGCTTCGTCGCCCATTTTGACCAGACGCCGCGCGAGGCCTGGCTGCATGAGGCCGAGCTGAAGCTGTTCGGCGTGATCAACCCGGTGCAGGCGTTCTTACCGGCGCTGGAACGATCGGCGATCGCGTCTATCACCTGCGTCAACTCGCTGCTGGCGCTGCAGCCGGAAGAGCACATGATCGCCACCTCGGCGGCGCGTGCCGCGCTGCTCAACATGACGCTGACGCTGTCGAAAGAGCTGGTGGGCAAAGGCATTCGCGTTAACTCGATCTTGCTGGGGATGGTGGAGTCGGGCCAGTGGCGCCGCCGTTTCGACGATCGCAGCGATAAAGATCAAAGCTGGGAGCAGTGGACGGCGGCGATCGCCGAACGCCGCGGCATCCCGATGAAACGCCTCGGCAAGCCGCAGGAGCCGGCGCAGGCGCTGTTGTTCCTCGCTTCGCCGCTGGCTTCCTTTACCACCGGCGCGGCGCTGGACGTTTCCGGCGGCTTTAACCGCCATGTGTAGCAGGGGCCGAGAAAGATGAAGAAGATCATGATGATTGGCTACGGCGCAATGGCGAAGGAGGTGATCGCCCGTCTGCCGGAAGGCGTGGAGGTCGGCTGGATCCTGGCGCGCGCAGCTCATCATGCGGCGATCGCCGAGGCTTTTGGCGGGCGGGTGCAGGCGCTGACCCATCCGGAGCAGTGTTCGCAGCGGCCGGATTTGGTGCTGGAGTGCGCCAGCCAGCAGGCGGTAGCGGAGTTTGGCGAGGCGGTGCTGCAGCGCGGTTGGCCGCTGGCGGTGATCTCGACCGGTGCGCTGGCGGACGCCGCCTTGCAACAGCGGCTGCAGCAGGTTTGCCGCAGCCATCACGGGCAACTGATCGTGCTGTCCGGCGCGGTGGCGGGGATGGACGGGCTGGCGTCGGCGCGTGAAGGCGGGTTGGAGAGCGTGACCTATCAGGCCAGCAAGAGCCCGGCCAGCTGGCGCGGCAGCCCGGCGGAGCAACTGATCGACCTCGATGCGGTGCGCGAGGCGCAGGTATTTTTTGAAGGCTCGGCGCGCGAAGCGGCGCGTTTGTTCCCGGCCAATGCCAACGTGGCGGCCACTATTGCGCTCAACGGTCTGGGGATGGACGCCACCCGGGTGCGTCTGCAGGTCGATCCCGCCACCCGGCGTAATACCCATCGCCTGCAGGTGTGCGGCGACTTTGGCGAGTTTCACATTGAGCTGAGCGGTAACCCGCTGGCGAGCAATCCCAAAACATCAACCCTGGCGGCGCTGAGCGCGGTACAAGCCTGCCGCCGTCTGGTGGACGGCGGTTTTATTGCCTGAACGGCAGGAGCGGAGCATGGAACGATTGAATATTTTTGTCGCCGGGCGCTGGCGTGAAGGGCGTGGCGAAGAGATGGCTTCGGTATTCCCGGCCGACGGCAGCGTCAACGCGCGGTTGCGCGCCGCTAACGTCGAGGACGTGAACGAGGCGGTGGAAGCGGCGGAACGCGCCTGGCGCGCGCCGGATTGGCGCGGGCTGGTGCCGCATCAGCGTGCTTCAATTCTCTACCGCGTGAGCAACCTGATCCTGGCGCAGCAGGAACAGCTGGCCGAGCTACAGACTCGCGACAACGGCAAACCGCTGACGGAAACCCGCGGCCTGGTGGCCAGCGCAGCGGCGACCGCGCGCTACTTCGCCGCCGCCTGCGAGGTGTTGGAAGGCGAGCTGCCGACCCCACGCAGCGCCGAGGTGATGACCCTCAGCCAGTATCAACCGATGGGAGTGATCGCCGCCATTACGCCGTGGAACTCACCGATCGCCAGCGAAATGCAGAAGGTGGCGCCGGCGCTGGCGGCGGGCAACGCGGTGGTGCTCAAGCCGGCCGAAGCCACGCCGCTGATGGCGCTGAAGCTGGCCGAGTTGTTCGAACAGGCGGGGCTGCCGGCCGGGCTGCTCAGCGTGTTGCCGGGCAAAGGTTCGGTGATCGGCGAGGCGTTGGCGCGCCATCCGCTGGTGAAGAAGATTTCCTTTACCGGCGGGACCAGCACCGGGCGCCATTTGGCGCACATCGCCGCCGATAAGCTGATCCCCACCTCGCTGGAGCTGGGGGGCAAATCGCCGACCATCGTGCTGGAGGACGCCGATCTGGAACAGGCGGCGCGCGGCATCTGCTACGGCATTTTCAGCTCCGCCGGCCAGGCGTGCATCGCCGGCTCGCGGCTGTTCGTACACCGTTCGCTGTATCAGCCGCTGCTGGCGCGCTTGACCGAACTGAGCGCGGGACTGCGCATCGGCAACCCGCTGGTGCCGGGCGTGCATCTTGGCCCGCTGATCAGCGCCAAACATCGGCAAAGCGTGGCGGACTACGTGGCGCTGGCGCGGCAGGAGGGCGGCCGGGTGGTCATCGGCGGCGAAGCGCCGGCCGATCCGCAACTGGCGAGCGGCAGCTATTACCTGCCGACCATTATTGAAGGCTTGAACAACGACGCCCGCGTTTGCCAGGAAGAGATCTTCGGCCCGGTGCTGGTGGCGCTGCCGTTCGACGACGAGCAACAGCTGATCGAACAGGCCAACGACTCGGTGTATGGCCTGGCGGCCGGCATCTGGAGCCGCGACTTCCCTCGCGCGATGGCGCTGGCGGAGCGGCTGGAAACCGGCACCGTCTGGGTCAATACTTACAAAACGTTCTCGATTTCCACGCCGTTCGGCGGTTTCAAGGAAAGCGGGCTGGGCCGCGAAAAAGGCCTGAACGGCATCAAGGCCTACATGCAGCAGAAAAGCGTGTATCTGGCGCTGAGCCATCAGGTGAACCGCTGGAGCGACTAGGCCGACACCTCTACGCATAACCCTAATAACGACTACCTTAAGAAGGCAGATGATGAGCGATAAAATCACGGTTGGCGAGGCGATAGCCCGGACTCTGGAACAGTACGCGGTGTCGGCGATGTACGGCATCATTTCGATTCATAATCTGCCGATCGCCGATGCGGTGGGGCAGCGCGATAAAATTCGCTTCGTGCCGGCGCGCGGCGAAGCGGGCGCGGTCACCATGGCCGATGCGCACGGGCGCTTCTCCGGCCTGGGCGTGGCGTTGACCAGCACCGGCGCCGGCGCGGGCAACGCGGTGGGGGCGATGATTGAAGCGCTTAACGCCAACACGCCGCTGTTGCATATCACCGGCCAGGTAGAAAAAGCCTATCTGGACGCCGACGCCGGGTTTATTCATGAAACCCGCGATCAGCTCGGTTTTTTGCGCGCCTGCTCCAAGCGCGCCTACCGGGTCAATTCGCCGGAGCAGGCGGTGGCGGTGATCCAGCGGGCGATCCTGGATGCGCAAACCGTGCCCTGCGGCCCGGTGGCGGTCGAGATCCCGATCGATATTCAAAGCAGCCTGGTGTCCCGCTCGGTGCTGACCGAAGCGTTGGCGCCGGCGCCGCTGCCGAAGGCGGACGATGCGGCGATGGAGCGGCTGCATCAGCGGCTGAAACAGGCCAAGCGCCCATTGCTGTGGCTGGGCGGCGGCGCGTTGGCCTGCGGCGATGCGGTGCGCAAGCTGGCGGACGCCGGCGTGGCGGTGATCTCCAGCACCCACGGACGCGGCATTCTGCCGGACAGCCATCCGCGCAGCCTGCGGGCGTTCCATAACTCACCGAGCATCGAAGCGATCCTGACGCAGTGCGATCTGACGCTGGTGGCCGGTTCGCGTCTGCGCAGTAATGAAACCCGTACCTGGACGCTGCCGCTGCCGCGCCCGCTGGTGCAGATTGACATCGATCCGGCGGCGGCCAACCGCAACTACCTGGCCGATGAGCAGATCAACGGCGACTGCGCGGCGCTGCTGGCGGCGCTGGCGGCGCGGTTGGCCCCCGGCGAAAAGGTCAACGCCGAGTGGGATGCCGAAATCGCGGGGGCGGTGCAGCAGGCGGAGAGCGCGCTGCGCCAGCAGTCCGGTGAATACGCCAAACTCAATGACGCCATCGACGCCGCACTGCCCCAGGACGGGCTGTTGGTGCGCGATATCACCGTTTCCGGCAGCGTCTGGGGCAGCCGTCTGTTCCGTGCGATCTCGCCGCTGTGCAACATTCACTCGCTGGCCGGCGCTATTGGCATGGGGTTGCCGATGGCGATTGGCACCGCGATTGCCAACCCGCAGCGCAAGGTGGTGGGGCTGGTGGGCGATGGCGGTTTGGCGCTGGGCCTGGGGGAACTGGCGACCATGGCGCAGGAACAGGTGAACATCACCCTGCTGATCATGAACGACGGCGGTTATGGCGTGATGCGCGGCATCCAGGACAAGTACTTCGCCGGGCGCCAGTATTACAACGAGCTGCATACGCCGGCCTTTACTCAAATAGCTGAAGCGATGGGGCTGAAAGCCTGGAAGGTCGAGGCGGCGGCGCAGTTCAACGGCGTGCTGGCCGAAGCGATCAACTACCCGGGGCCGTCGGTGGTCGAGGTGGACATGAAGCAGGTCGGGCCGCTGACCTTCGCCGGGCCGCCGCAGAAAACGCTGTATTGAGACGATAAAAAAACGCCCGGCGGTTGCCGGGCGTTCTCGTGGTTATTTCTCTGCCGCGATGCGATCGCGAATGTGCTGTGCGCGCGCTTGGGAAGACGGGTGATCGTCGAACATGCTGCTCTGACGACCGGCTTCCATTTGGGCCAGTTTTTCGAAGCTGGTGGCCAGGCCGTTCGGATCGATACCGCGTTTTTTCAGCAGATCGAACGAGTAATCATCCGCTTCGCTTTCCTGCTTCTGCGAGAACTGGGCGCTGACCAGCTTCTCGCCGATATCCGCCAGCTGCGACTGCGACAGCGAGCCGATGACGCCGCCGGCGGAGGACGCCGCGGTGCGCAGCGCCACGGTGCCGTAAGCCACCTGCATCGCTTTACGGGTGTGGCCCAGCGCCACGTGGCCCATTTCGTGGCCCAGCACGCCTTCCACTTCGTTGTCGTTCATGATGTCCATCAGGCCGCTGTAGACGCGAATGCAGCCGTTGGCCATCGCCCAGGCGTTGACGTCTTTGGTCACGTAGACCTTGTAGTTGGCCGGGGTGCCGTTGATGTTGTCGCCCAGCGCCGCAGCGATTTTGTTGAGGCGCTTGGCATAGGTGCTGTCGGCCGGCGCGATTTGTGCCTTGCTGTCCATCTCGGCGCAGGATTTATCACTCAGGGCCTTAACGTCGTTGTTGCTCAGGGTCGCCGCCTGGAACGCCTGCGCGCCGGACTGCATCAGGGTTTCGGTATTCAGGTTTTGACAGCCGGTTGCCAGGGTGGCAATGCCCAACGCAATCAAAGAGGTACGAATTTTCATAACGCCATCTTCCTGTGAAGGTAACAAGGTAAAAGAGTCATTTTGCCTGGAGGAAATCTTGTCGCAAGAGCCTAGTGTACGCCAGCCGGAGCGAGAATAGTGTTATTCCGAAAAAGCGACCAATCGTGCTAATAAGTGGTGAACTCGCTCTCATTTGGCATTAGGGATTGCCGTTGTGATGTGGAGTCTGAGAAAATAGGGAACTTGACTGCTTTTTTTATCCGACCTGGAGTAAAACATGTCCTCTCGTAAAGAGCTTGCCAACGCTATCCGCGCACTCAGCATGGACGCCGTACAAAAGCAAATTCCGGCCACCCGGGGGCCCCTATGGGCATGGCGGACATCGCCGAAGTCCTGTGGCGTGACTACCTCAACCACAACCCGACTAACCCGCACTGGGCTGACCGCGACCGTTTCGTGCTCTCCAACGGCCACGGCTCCATGTTGATTTACAGCCTCCTGCACCTCACCGGCTACGACCTGCCGATGCGCGAGCTGGAAAACTTCCGTCAGCTGCATTCCAAAACCCCGGGCCACCCGGAGTACGGCTACACCCCGGGCGTTGAGACCACCACCGGCCCGCTGGGCCAGGGCATCGCCAACGCCGTCGGCTTCGCCATCGCCGAACGCACCCTGGCGGCGCAGTTCAACCGCCCCGGCCATGACATYGTCGACCACCACACCTACGCCTTCATGGGCGACGGCTGCATGATGGAAGGCATCTCGCACGAAGTCTGCTCCCTGGCCGGCACCCTCAAGCTCGGCAAGCTGACCGCCTTCTACGATGACAACGGCATCTCCATCGACGGCCACGTCGACGGCTGGTTCACCGACGACACCGCCCTGCGCTTCGAAGCCTACGGCTGGCACGTGGTGCGCAACGTCGACGGCCACAACCCGGACGCCATCAAGGCGGCGATTGAAGAAGCCCGCCAGGTGACCGACAAGCCGTCGCTGCTGATGTGCAAGACCGTTATCGGCTTTGGTTCGCCGAACAAGGCCGGCACCCATGACGTGCACGGCGCTGCGCTGGGCGCCGCCGAAGTGGCCGCCACCCGCGAAGCGCTGGGCTGGAAATACGCCGCCTTTGAAATCCCGCAGGACATCTACGCCCAGTGGGACGCCAAAGAAGCCGGTCAGGCCAAGGAAGCGGCCTGGAACGACAAGTTCGCCGCCTACGCCAGGGCCTTCCCGGAACTGGCCGCCGAGTTCAAGCGCCGCATGAACGGCGAGCTGCCGGCCGACTGGAAAGCCGACGCCAAAGCGTTCGTGGAAAAACTGCAGGCCAACCCGGCCAACATCGCCAGCCGCAAGGCGTCGCAGAACGCGCTGGAAGCGTTCGGCAAGGTGCTGCCGGAGTTCCTGGGCGGCTCCGCCGACCTGGCGCCGAGCAACCTGACCATGTGGTCCGGCTCGAAAGCGCTGAACGTTGACCCGGCGGGCAACTACATTCATTACGGCGTGCGCGAGTTCGGCATGACCGCCATCACCAACGGCATCGCGCTGCACGGCGGTTTCCTGCCGTACTCGGCGACCTTCCTGATGTTCGTGGAATACGCCCGCAACGCGGTGCGCATGGCGGCGCTGATGAAGCTGCGCAACGTGTTCGTCTACACCCACGACTCCATCGGTCTGGGCGAAGACGGCCCGACCCACCAGCCGGTGGAGCAGCTGGCGAGCCTGCGCGTGACCCCGAACATGAGCACCTGGCGCCCGTGCGACCAGGTGGAATCGGCGGTGGCGTGGCAGTACGGCATCGAGCGTAACGACGGCCCGACCACGCTGGTGTTCTCGCGCCAGAACCTGACCCAGCAGCCGCGCACCGCAGAGCAGCTGGCGAACGTGTACCGCGGCGGCTACGTGCTGAWAGACTGYGCGGGCACGCCRKACGTTATCCTGATTGCCACCGGCTCCGAAGTGGGCATCACGGTGGAGGCGGCGGACAAACTGACCGCGGCGGGCCGCAAGGTGCGCGTGGTGTCGATGCCGTCGACCGACGCGTTCGACAAGCAGGATGCGGCGTACCGTGAGTCGGTGCTGCCGGCGGCGGTGACGGCACGTGTGGCGGTGGAAGCGGGTATCGCGGACTACTGGTACAAGTACGTGGGGCTGAACGGCGCCATCGTGGGCATGACCACCTTCGGTGAGTCGGCGCCGGCGGAGCAGCTGTTCGCCGAGTTCGGCTTCACCGTGGACAACGTGGTGGCCAAGGCGCAGGCGCTGCTGAAGTAAGCCGCCGGGCGCAAGCCGATAAAAAGCCGGTCATGATGACCGGCTTTTTTTATGGGCGGAAATCGCGATTACGACGCGGCCTTGACGCTTTCGGCGCTGCGCAACCGGTCGTAAGCCGCCGCCAGCAACAGCACCAACAGCGTAGGCTGCAGCCAGACCAGACCCTGCTCGGCCAGCGGCAGCTTATCGAACCAGGCGGGTAGCAGGCCGCTGAAGCTGGAAGCCTTCAGGCCGTCGGCGAGGCCAAACACCAGGCTGGTGGCGATCACTGGCGCAAAGACGCGCCTGGCGCTGCGCCAGCGGTTCTGGCTGAAGCTGAGCAACACCAGCGCGATGCAGGGCGGGTAGATCGCCGTCAGCACCGGCAGCGAGACGCGGATCAGATTGGCCAGCCCCATGTTGGAAACCAGCATGGCGAAGAGAGCGAGGATGACCACCAGCGTGCGATAAGAGAGCGGCAGGTAGCGGGAGAAGAAGTCCGCGCAGGCACAGGTCATGCCAACCGCCGTTACCAGGCAGGCGATGAACATCAGCGCCGCCATAAAGACGCTGCCCAGATCGCCGAAGGTGTGCTGTACATAGGCGTGCAGGATTGCCGCGCCATCCTGAGCGCCATTCTCGAGCAGGCTGCCGCTGCCGGCGCCGAGTTTGAACATGCAGATATAGACCAGCGTCAGGCCGACGCCGGCGATCAGGCTGGCCCACAGCGTATAACGCAGCAGCAACCCGCTGTCGCTGACGCCGCGCGAGCGGGCGGCGGTAACGATAATCGAACCGAACATCAGCGCCGACAGCGTGTCCATGGTTTGATAACCCTGTACGAAGCCGGTGGAAAACGCCGAGGCCTGATAGCTGCCGACGGCGGAGAGCGGTGCGCCTGCGGGCCAGATCAGGGCGGCGATGCCGAGCGCGGCCAGCGCCAGAATTTTCAGCGGCGCCAGAATATGGCCGACGTTATCGAGCAACCGTCCGGGATATAGCGACACAATCATCGCCAGGGTAAAGAACAGCAGGCTGTAGATGAACTGCGGCAGGGCGCCGTCGCCGGTGAAAGGCGCAATGCCGAGGGCGAAAGAGACATTGGCGGTTCGCGGCGTGGCGAACAGCGGGCCGAGCGCCAGATAGCAGACGGTCGCCAGCAGCAGGCCGGCGGTGCGGCCGATGGGGCCGGTAAGCAGGCTGATGCTGCCGCCGACGCGCGCCAACGCGATCACGGCGATCACCGGCAGGGCGACGGCGGTCACCATAAACCCGAGGGCGGCCGGCCACAGATGTTCGCCGGACTGCAGCCCCACCAGCGGCGGGAAAATGATGTTGCCGGCGCCGACAAACAGGGCAAAGGTCATAAAGCCCAGGGCGATAATGTCTTTCGGGGATAAACTCTTGGTCATAACGGTATGGCACTGCCTGTATTCATGAAATAAACGGCCCGCCTGCAGAGGGCTGGCGCGTGGGGCAGCGAGCGCCCGCAAAAATTTTCGTCCGGCAGGATATAATAATTCGGCGACAAAAACCTGATTAATCCAGCGCTGTTTATCCTGGCGTGAACCGGCCGCACAGATGAATCATGGCGGCCGGCCCGGCAGCGCGTTAGCTCGCACGCGCCACCATGTCTATCGACAGCGGGATTTCGATATGCGGTTTAAAAGAGTCGTACGCGAAAGAGACGTGGCCGTCTTCGACCGGTTTGCGGGTGAAAAAGATCAGCATATCGCGGGTTGAATCCTTACGTTTGTCCTGCGCTTTCACCGGAGAGAGGCTGTGTTTGCGCTCGTGGTCGACAATCAGCAGGGTGTCGAGGAAATGCCGATGCTGTATTTCGCCCAAAATCCATTCCGGCCGGGCCCGATCGAATTTGATCCCGCTGGTTTCGCGCATATCGTGAATAAAGGTCTTGGCGCTGTCGTCGGTCATGTTGTCGCAGCCGAGGAAGGTTGTCATGGTGTGGTCGACGCCGTCGCTGTGCACACCTTCCAGCGCCGGTTCGCCCAGCATCTGCGGCGTGGTGACGGTGCGCAGGTTGAATACGGTGCAGACGAACTTGTTGATCTTCTGATTAAGCCGGGGGCGCGGCGTCACGCCCACGCCATCGATCACGTAGGCTTTGAATTTCATCAGCGCCTGAAAGGCCGTATTCAACTGCAGATCGTCGTTGATGCCGCGGAAATGACGCACCTTTCCTGAATCGTAGCGGATGAAGTCTTCCTCGACCGAGAGCACGAAAGGCTGGAACTCCAGCCGCTCAATCCGGGCGCGATCGAAGTCGAAACAGAAACGGCCGTTTCTGGACTTGCGGAAAGGCAGCGTGGGATCATCCGCCAGATTGGCGCTGACCTGCTGCAGCCTGGCGAAATCTTCCGGCCGCGCGCCCAGCGCCAGCAGGATTGCCTGCATGGTAGCGCCGGGGATAAAGGCTGAACGGTGTTCCTGGTATGCCTTCTTAACTTCATCAAGCAGAGATAACTGTCGCATTTCTCGGTGGCCTCACGAATGATGGGGCGGTTATAAAATCTTGCTGCCGATCTCCACGTCGAAATCGGGTTTCAGCAAGACGGTGCCTTGATCCCTGGTGACCGCGGCAAGAACCAGCACTTCGGATTTAAATCCGGCAACCCGCCTGGCGGGGAAATTAACGACGGAGATGACTTTTCTGCCAAGCAGGTCATCTTCCTGATAGTTTTCGCATAATTGTGCCGAGCTGTTTTTAATGCCAATTTCCTCGCCGAAATCAATGCGCAGCTTATAGGCGGGTTTTAACGCCTTGTCGTTATATTCCACGGAAATAATTTCGCCAATACGCATATCCAGTTTCATAAAATCAGTGATTTCGGCCATGAGTCAGTCCCGTTAATTAAATGGCTTCAGAAAGGCTAGCAAAGGGGAATTATCCCGACAATGTCGCCAAGAGGGGAATATTTATACCCGATGTAGCAATTAATTTACATTGTCGTAACGTAGCGTAATTAATTATAAGCTTGATGAATTATATGAAATTGAAACTTCATTATTCACCGGTAATTATGTGCACCATCTGAACTTGGGCGTCCGCTCGGCACTGTTAAGCCCGTGTTAAATTGGTTAGTATGCCTTCATTCATCAACCGCATTCTTTCAGGTAGTGATATGGAAATAACCCCGCGTGAAAAACGCGATCGGCGAAAGGCATTTATCGCGCCGTTTTTCCTGATATTAATTTGGTCGACGGGTTTTATTGCCGCGCGGGCGGTGGCGGATCATGCCGATCCCAACCTTTTCCTGACCTTTCGCTTTTTGATCGCCGCCGCGGTATTCGCTTTGCTGGCATTGCATTGCGCCTGGCCCAAGGGGCGGCAGTTCGTGATGCACCTGCTGACCGGCATGTTGATGAATGGCGTTTATCTCGCTGCAAGCTGGTGGGCGGTAGCGAACGGCCTGGCGGCCGGGGTGATGTCGCTGATCGGCGGCTTGCAGCCGCTGTTCACCGCGCTGATTTTTGCGTTGGTGCTGCGCAAATCGATAGGGTTGCGCTCCTGGGCCGGGCTGGCGATCGGCTTTATCGGCGTTGCGCTGGTGCTTTCTCCCCGGCTGACCGGCATTGATGTCGGCAATATGGCGCTGTTGCCGATCCTGATGGGGTTTGGCAGCATCGTCGCGCTGACGATCGGCATCATGGTGCAGAAGTCTTCGCTGGCGGCGGCCGATCTGCGGGCGGCGGGCGCCATTCAGCACCTCGGCGCGGCGATCGTGACCGGCGCGTTGGCGGCCGTGATGGGCTCCGGCGCCTGGGACAATTCGCCGACGCTGTGGTTCTCGCTGCTGTGGTCGGCCGGCGTGTTGTCGCTGGGCGGCACCGCGCTGTTCATCTGGATGGTGCGCCACGGCGATTTGACTCGCATTACCGCGCTGATGCTGCTGGTGCCGCCGGCGGCAGCGCTGCAGGCTTATGCGCTGTTTGGCGAGGCGCTGTCGCTGGTGCAGTTGGCGGGGTTTGCCCTGACCCTGCTGGGGGTCGCCATCGTACAGCGAATTCGCCTGCTGCGGCGTTCTCGCCTGGCCGAATAGTTTGCGACTGGAAGCGCCGTAAAGCCCGCGCTGTCGGGCTTTTTATTGGCTGAAAAACGTCCAACCTCACAAAACCGAAAGATAACAAAGCAACGCCGTTGCCTCGTCATAGTTATTAACTATATGTTAATTTTTGGTTTATTAAATGTGATCAGGGGATGGATGATGATGATGAAAAAAATCAGCGCGACCGTAGCGGCAATCACCTTGCTGGGCTCCGTTTCCGCCTATGCGGCCTTCCCGGCGGGCTACCCCGCCGACTATCAGAAACTGGTCGACGGCGCGAAGAAAGAAGGCAAGGTGGTGATTTACTCGACCACCGACACCAAGGCGGCGGCGCCGTTGATCCAGGGGTTTGAGGCGTTGTATCCGGGCATCAAGGTCGAATACAACGACATGAACAGCACCGAACTGTATAACCGCTTTATCAGCGAGCAGGCGGCCGGCGGCACCAGCGGCGACGTGGTGTGGAGCTCGTCGATGGACACCATTTTGAAACTGGCGGGCGATTACGCGCAGGAATATGCCTCCCCCGAGCAGGCTCAGCTGCCGAAATGGGCGGTATGGCAAGAGAAGGTGTATGGCACCACCTACGAGCCGGTGGTGTTTATCTATAACAAACGCCTGATCCCGCAAGGCGATGTGCCGGATTCGCATGCGGCGCTGGCCAAGCTTATCGCCGGCCAGACGGACAAATTCAAGAAGAAAGTCACCACCTACGACATCGAAAAATCCGGCGTCGGCTTCATGCTGTCGGTGCAGGACTTCAAGGCCGATCCTAACTACTTCAAAACGCTGGCCGATGTGGCCAAGGGCGGGTTGGCGGTGCAATCCTCCACCGGCACCATGATGGAACGCGTTTCCTCCGGTGAAAACCTGATCGGCTTCAATATCCTCGGTTCGTACGCCGAGGCTCGCGCCAAGAGCGACCCGTCGCTCGGCATTGTCTATCCGAAAGACTACACCCTGGTGCTGTCGCGCGTGAGCTTCATCAGCAAAGAGGCCGGCAACCCTAACGCCGCCAAGCTGTGGTTCGACTACGTGCTGTCGGAGAAAGGGCAAAATATTCTCGCCAATCAGGCGGACATCCCCTCGATCCGCAACGACATCGAAGGCAAGAACGACATCGATGGCATGACCAAGCTGTTGGGTAACGCGCTCAAGCCGATCCCGGTCGATGACAGCCTGCTGGAATATCTGCAGCCGGCCAAGCGTCTCGACTACATCAAACAATGGCGCGCCGCCGCGGCGAAATAACAGGGGCTGCATTCGGACGCGCGCCTGTCGCACGGGCGCGCGCCCTTTGGTCGTCGTTTACAACCATAGGGAGCATTTATGCAAGCATGGCGCAGAAAGTGGCAGAGCCTGCCGCGCGGCCTGGTGGTGTTGATAACCGCGCTGGTTATCTATGTCCCCCTGTCGTTTATCATCATTCAAAGCTTCCTCTCGGCACCGTTTTTCTCTCCTTCCAAGGTCTTCAGCCTTGAGGCCTTCGAGTTCATCTTTACCGACCCGGATTTCTACAAAGCCCTGAAAAGCGGATTTATTCTGGCATTCGGCCTGGTGATTATCGCCATCCCGCTCGGCGGTATTTTGGCCTTCCTGATGGTGCGCACCGATCTGCCGGGGCGGCGAATCATCGAACCGCTGATTCTGGTGCCGATCTTCGTGTCGCCGATGGTGCTGGGTTTCGGTTACGTGGTGGCGGCGGGGCCGGTAGGCTTCTTCTCGCTGTGGGCGGAGGCGCTGCTGGGCTTCGTGCCGTGGAACATCTACTCAATGGCCAGCATCGTGGTGATAGCCGGATTGACGCACGTGCCCCACGCCTACCTGTACATCTCCTCGGCGCTGCGCAGCGTGGGCTCCGACGTTGAAGAAGCGGCGCGCACCGCCGGCGCCACGCCGCTGCAGGTGATGACCGCCGTCAGTCTGCCGATGGTGCGGCCGTCTATCTTGTACGCCGGGGTGCTGCTGTTCTTCCTCGGGCTGGAAGTGTTCGGCCTGATGCTGGTGCTGGGCGATCCGGAAGGCAACCTGGTGCTGGCGACCTACCTGTACCAGTTGACCAACAAGCTGGGCACGCCGTCTTACCATCTGATGGCGGCGGTGGCGGTGGTGCTGATTTGCATCACTATTCCGTTGGTGATGCTGCAGCGCCGGCTGATGCGCACCGCCAACCGCTTTGTCACCGTCAAGGGCAAAGCCTCGCAGGCCCGCGCGCTGCCGCTGGGTAAATGGCGCTGGGTGGCCGGCGCGGTGGTGGTGTTCTGGCTGACCGTGACCATCGGCGTGCCGCTGATCGGCGTGGTGCTGCGCGCCTTTATCTCCAACTGGGGCGTGGGCGTGTCTGTCTGGGACGAACTGTCGATCAACACCTTTCGCACCATCTGGGCGCAGCCCAACCTGCTGCGCGCCATCGTCAACTCGATGGCGATCGGGGTGATCGGCGGGGCGCTGGCGGTGGCGTGCTACCTGTTTATCGGCATCGCGATGCACCGCAAGCCGGATGGCGCCACGCGCTTCCTCGACTACAGCGTGCTGGTGCCGCGCGCGGTGCCAGGGCTGCTGGCCGGTCTGGCATTCCTGTGGGTGTTCCTGTTCCTGCCGATGTGGCTGGACAAATCGCTCAAGGAAGGCTGGCTGTCGGCGTTGCCGATGGCCGAGTGGCTGCGTGCTAACTGGATTGTCTGGCTGCGTTCGCTGCGCAGCACCATCTTCAGCGTCTGGCTGGCCTACACCGTGGTGTGGATGGCCTACGGCCTGCGGCTGATCTCTTCCACGTTGCTGCAGGTGGGGCCGGAGCTGGAAGAGGCGGCGCGTAGCGCCGGCGCCAGCCGCGGCCAGATCACCCGCCACGTCACCATTCCGCTGTCGCGCTATGGCCTGATCGGCTCCTGGCTGCTGATGTTCCTGATTTTTGAACGCGAATATTCCACCGGGGTGTATCTGCTGTCTCCGGGCACGGAAACCATCGGCTCGATGCTGGTTTCTCTGTGGGCCGCGGGCGCTATCGATATCGTCGCCGCGCTGTCGTTCATCAATATTCTGCTGGTGGTGCTGGGGCTGGGGATCGCCTTGCGCTTTGGAGTGAAATTACATGATTGAACTTTCGGTAGAGAATCTGCATTTGACCTATGGCGACAACCCGGTGCTGAAAGGGGTGTCGATGGATCTGAAACGGGGCGAAGTGGTCTCGCTGCTGGGCCCGTCGGGCAGTGGCAAAACCACGCTGCTGCGGGCGGTGGCCGGGCTGGAGAAACCGAGCCAGGGGCGGATCGTCATCGGCAACAGCGCGGTGTACAACGGCAGCGCGCGCAGCGAAATTCCCGCCGAAGAGCGCAACCTGGGGCTGGTGTTTCAGTCCTATGCCCTGTGGCCGCATAAAACGGTGTTTGAGAACGTCGCTTACCCGCTGAAGCTGCGTAAGACCGGCTCGGCGGAAATCGCCCAGCGGGTACAGGCGGTGCTGGATCAGCTCGGGCTGGGGCATTTAGCCAAGCGGCACCCGCACCAGCTTTCCGGCGGCCAGCAGCAGCGCGTGGCGATCGGGCGTGCGCTGGTCTACAACCCGCCGGTGATCCTGCTGGATGAGCCGCTGTCCAATCTCGACGCCAAGCTGCGCGAAGAAGCGCGGGTATTCCTGCGCGAGCTGATCATCAAGCTCGGTCTGTCGGCGCTGATGGTGACCCACGATCAGAACGAGGCGATGGCCATTTCCGATCGCATCCTGCTGCTCAATAACGGCAAAATCGAACAGCAGGGCACGCCGCAGGAGATGTACGGCTCGCCCACCACGCTGTTCACCGCCGAGTTCATGGGCAGCAACAACCGCTTGCCGGGCAAGATCGTGGCGCTGGAAGGCGACCGGGCGCGCATCGAAGGCAAGGATTGGGCTCTGTGGGGCAAAGCGGGCGCAGGCGTGCAGGTCGGGCAGGAGGGCACGGCGGTGATCCGCGTGGAGCGCGTGCAGTTGGGCGAAGATCCGCAGGGCAACCAGCTTGAGCTGCCGTTGTTGACCAGCATGTATCTTGGCGATCGCTGGGAATACCTGTTCCGCACCGTGGCCGAAGACTTCGTGGTGCGCGCCTATGGGCATGAGGCGCGCGATCGGGCGCTGTGCCGGCTCTCCCTGCCGGCCGAGCATCTGTGGATATTCCCGAAAGCCTAACCAGGACGCCCGCCGATGCGGGCGCTCCTTTTACAAATCCAGCACCAGCCGGCTGCCTTTGGCGCGCGAGCAGCAAATCAACAGGGTTTGCTGCGCCGCGCGTTCTTCGTCGCTGAGATACTGATCGCGGTGGTCGGCTTCCCCCTCGACGATGCGGGTTTCGCAGGTGCCGCAAATGCCTTCGCGGCACAGGCACTCGACCCTGGCTGCCTTGCTGTTTTCCAGCGCCTGCAGGATGGTCATGTCTTCCGCCACTTCAAGTTCAATACCCGATCGAGCCAGCACCAGCGTAAAGGCGCCGCCCGCCGTGTCTTCGGCGGCAAAGGCTTCGCTGTGTAAACGCGCGGCATCGATACCCCGTTCGGCGGCGATCCGGTAGACCGCTTCGTTCAGCGCCGCCGGGCCGCAGACGTAGATATGGGCGCCGGGTTCCACGTCGGCCAGCGTGCGCGCCAGATCCAACCGGCCGCCAAGGCTGGAGACATGGCAACTGACGTTGTCTGCGAACGGCGCTTGCATCAGCTGCTGCTGGAAGGCGTTGTGCTCTTCACTGTGGAAGCAGTAGTGCAGATGGTAGCGTTGGCCGCTGCGTTGCAGCTCATGCAGATGGGCCATAAACGGCGTGATGCCGATGCCGCCGGCGATCAGCACGTGATGTTGCGCTTCCGGCGCCAGCGCGAACAGGTTATTCGGGGTGCTGATGGTCAGCGTATCACCGATCGCCAGCCGATCGTGCATGAAGTCGGAACCGCCTTTGGAAGGGGACTCACGGCGCACGGCGATCTGGTAACGGTCGAGCTCGAACGGTGAACTGAGCAGCGAATAGGCGTTGCTGTAGCGCCGCTCGCCGTCCTGCATTTGCACGATGATGTGGCTGCCGCCGCTGAAGGCGGGCAGTGGCCGGCCTTGCGGATCCGCCAGGGTAAAGCGCTTGACCTGTGCGGTGATGGTTTCGATGTCGACGACGCGAACATCAAGCATCTGATAGCTGGTCATTCATTGGCTCCAAAGCGCGGGCGTCCCCGCGCATAAAAAAGTTATACCGCCTGGCACAGGTATTTGAGCTCCAGATAGTCTTCGATGCCGTATTCGGAGCCTTCACGCCCCAGGCCTGACTGTTTCACTCCGCCGAACGGCGCCACCTCGTTGGAGATAAGCCCGGTATTGATGCCGACCATGCCGTACTCCAGCCGTTCCGAAACGCGCCAGATGCGTGCCGCATCGCGGGTGTAGAAGTAGGCGGCCAAGCCGTAGATGGTATCGTTGGCCTGACGGATCGCCTCGGCTTCGTCATCGAATATCACCAGCGGCGCGACCGGGCCGAAGATCTCTTCTTCCAGCAGCAGCGAGCCGGGCTGCACGTCGCCCAGCACCGTCGGGGTGAAGAAATTGCCGCCCAGCGCGTGCGGCGTGGCGCCGGTCAGCACCTGAGCGCCTTTGCTCAGCGCGTCATCGAGCAGCTCCAGCACCTTGTCGCGCGCCTTGCGGTTGATCAGCGGGCCTATTTGCACGCCCGGTTCGAAGCCGTTGCCGACCTGCAGCGCCGCTACCCGGGCGACAAACTTCTCGGCGAACTGGGCGTAAACGCCGCGCTGTATGTAGAATCGGTTGACGCACACGCAGGTCTGCCCGGCGTTGCGGTATTTGGCGATCAGCGCGCCTTCCACCGCGGCATCGATGTCCGCATCGTCAAACACGATGAACGGCGCGTTGCCGCCCAGTTCCAGCGACACCTTCTTGATGGTGTCCGAGCTCTGGCGCATCAGCAGCCTGCCCACCGGCGTGGAGCCGGTAAAGCTGAGTTTGCGCACCTGCGGGTGGCGGGTCAGCTCGGCGCCGATCGCCTGTGAGTTGCCGGTCACTACGTTGAACACCCCGGCGGGAATGCCGGCGCGCTCGGCCAGTTCGGCCATCGCCAGCGCCGAATAAGGGGTTTCGTTGGCGGGTTTGACCACCAGCGTACAGCCGGCCGCCAGCGCCGGCGCGGCCTTGCGGGTGATCATCGCCGCCGGGAAGTTCCAGGGCGTGATCGCCGCGCACACGCCGATGCCCTGCTTCAGCACCATCAGTCGTTTATCGCTGCTCGGCGAGGGGATGATGTCGCCATTGGTGCGCTTGGCCTGTTCGGCGAACCATTCGATAAAGGAGGCGGCGTAGCGGATTTCGCCCAGCGATTCCGCCAGCGGTTTGCCTTGTTCCAGCGTCATCAGGCTGGCCAGATCCTGCTGCTGTTCCAGCATCAGTTCGAACCAGCGGCGCAGCAGCTGCGCGCGCTGTTGCGCCGGCAGCGCGCGCCAGCCTTCCAGCGCCTGCTGGGCGGCGTCGATCGCCGATTGGGTTTCGGCCGTCGCCATGTTGGGCACGCTGCCGATGAGTTGGCCGGTGGCGGGATCGCTCACCGGCAGGGTTTCCTGGTTGTCGGCGTCGCGCCATTGGCCGTTGATGTAGGCCTGTTGGCGGAATAGCGCCCGATCGGAAATATTCACGAGAACCTCACAAGTCAGGGGAAGGGGCCCTTGGGCCCCGTCGCATCAGGGTTGATAAACCTGCGCCAGCAGGTTGTGGAAGTGGGCGATGCCGTGCTCGCTGACGCCGCTGCCGGCGCCGTCGGCCATGATGCGCCCCTGGCCGCGATAGCCGCGCGATTTGAGGCCTTTTTGCACGCTCTCCACCAGCCGCAAATCTTCCGGGCGGAACACGTCGCGGTACCAGTCGATCAGTTTGAGCTGTTCGTCGCTCAAATCGGCGTTGGTGAAGTAGATGTCGTAGTGCTGCAGGGTGGTTTCCGCATCAACCGGGAACTCATAGATCACCGTCATCATGCCTTCCAGCGGCGGCATGTTGAACATGGTGCACGGCCACAGCCAGATGCCGTGGAAGCTGGCTTCTTTACCCTCTTCAAACTTGAACGACTGCTCGGAAGGGCGGGCGTAGCCGAACTGCAGCGTCCAGTTGCCGTGCAGGGTGTGCCAGTAGCGGTCGACCTGCACCGAGTCGGCGAAGCCGGGGTGCGCCGGGCCGCAGTGGTAGCACTCGAGGTAGTTGTCGACGATGTTCTTCCAGTTGGCCGGGGTGCGGGTGACGAAGCGCGCCGCCAGCTTGAGATCGTCGACCTGCGGGCAGGCCTCGCGCACTTTGGCGCCGAGGCCCGGCAGCTGGTCTTCCACCGTGCCGGCCTGCGAGTCCAGATTGACGTAAATAAACCCGGCGTACTCTTCGACCCGCACCGGCACCAGATGCGAGTTTTCCTTATCGAAGTTCTGCACGTTTTCGCAGTTGCGCGCGTGCGCCAGTTCGCCGTCCAGCTTGAACGCCCAGGCGTGATAAGGGCAGGTGATGACGTTTTTCGCCCGGCCGTCGCCCGCCAGCAGCTGGTGGCCGCGGTGCGGGCAGACGTTGTAAAAGGCGCGCAGTACTTTGTCGCGGCCGCGCACCACCAGAATGTTTTCACCGATGATCTCGCGGGTGATGTAGTCGTTCGGTTGGGCGAGCTCGCTGCGGTGCGCCACGCAGATCCAACTGGTGGCGAACACCTGCTCTTTCTCGTGCTCGAACGCTGCCTGGTGGGTATAGAACCGGGCCGGAATGGTGTAAGCCTCGCGGGCGTCGGCGCAGAAGTCTTTCGGTAAGGTAAATTCAGGGATCAGAGTGCTCATAAGTTAACCTTCCTCTTTTCTTATTGTCATTTCGCCATAGGGCGCGGTTGATACGACGATGGAGCGGAGAGTTCGGCGGCCGGCTGCGCGTCTGGCAGCGCCGGTGGGCTGCTTTCGATCAGGTGCGCCGGGATGGCCGCGTAGTCCTGTTTCAGCCAGCGGGCAAAGCCGTAGGTTTTCACCAGCAGCACCAGCAGGAACGGCAGCGCGGTCAGGATCACCGTGGTTTTCATGGTGTCCAGCGAGGCGCCGGTAAACAGGATCGACAGCGGGATCAGGGTGATCACCACGCACCAGAACAGGCGCAGCATCGGGCTGGGATCTTGCCCCTCCTGCAGGTTGCGGGTGCTGGTGGCGGCCATGGTGTAGGCCACGGCGTCCATGTGCGAGGCCAGGAAAATGATCATGATGAACAGATAGGCGGCCAGGAACAGCTTGCCGAGCGGCAGCGCTGTCAGCAGCATCTGCACGGCGGTTTCGCCGCCCTGGGTGCTGAGGATCTCCGGCACGTTGAGCTGCCCGCTGATGAACTGGTGCATGGCGTAGCTTTCCAGCGAACCGAAGAAGAACCAGCAGCCGAGGGTGCTGCCGAGCAGCAGCGCCCAGATCACTTCTTTAATCTTGCGGCCGCGCGAGACGCGGGTGACGAACATCGCCACGCCCGGGGTATAGGAGATCCACCACAGCCAGTAGAACACCGTCCAGCTGCGGCTGAAGCTGCCGTCGCCCATGGGGTCGGTGAACAGGCTCATCTGCAGGAAGTTTTGCGCCGTCAGGCCGATGGCGTTGATGGTGTTGTTGATGGTGAACTCGGTGGGGCCGACCAGCAGCACCAGCCCGGCGAAGGCGAAGGCGCCCCAGCCGACCATTTTGCTCAGGCGCTGCATGCCGCCGTCGATGCCGATGTAAGAGCTGAGACAGAAGATCACTGCCGCCAGCAGGATCACCGTCGCCTGTACCGTGAAGTTATCCGGGATGCCGGTTAACGCCGTCAGCCCGCGGGTAAAGGTGGAGGCGGTCAGCACCAGCGAAATGGTGAGGGCGCCGACGGTGGCGACCAGGAAAATCAGATCCACCATCCGCCCGATCGGGCCGTTGGCACGCACGCCGGTGATGGCGGCAATGATCCCCGACAGGCTGAGCCCTTTGTTCTTACGCACGTGGAAGTGGTAGGCCATGATCAGCGAGGCGAGGGCGTAGGTCGCCCAGGCGCTCAGGCCCCAGTGGAAGAAGGAGTAGCTGATGCTGTATTCCAGCGCCTTTGGGGTGCGCGGCGCGATGTTCAGCCCCGGCGTCTGGTAATAATACGCCCATTCCATCACCCCCCAGTACAGGGTGGACGAGCCCAGGCCGGCGCAGATGAACATGAACAGCCAGGCCAGCGTGGAGTATTGCGGTTTGCCTTCGCCGAGGCGGATGTTGCCGTATTTGCTCAACGCCAGATACAGCACCACCAGCAGGGCGATCAGCACCAGGATTTGAATGGTTGAACCGAACAGCCGGGTGACGCCGTTGAAAATGGTGTTGGCGATAAGCGCGGATTGGGCCGGAAAGAGCATCAGGCAAAGGGCGATCAGCGCAATGCTGCACAGGCTGATGGCGATGAGCGTGACATCCTTTTTGGGATTGCTCTGCATGGGAGTGAACTCCTGTTATCGGTGGTGGACCGGTGCGCAAAGCGTAGGGGGCGCCCGGGCCTTATTGGTTTGAACCCTTTGTTTTGTTACACCGCGAGGAGCAAACGCCCCGGCTGAACGCTGCCGGGAATATTTACTCTTCATTAACATTTTTGAGTGTGCACAAATTACAGGAGGGCCACAATTAGGGCATCTGTAAAAGGATAAAACACAGTATGTAAACAATTTGTTGTGATCTTGACCGGGGTATTGGCGTGCCTTCTGCGGTGGTTTTCAACGGATTTGCGGCGGCGATCGATGCGGAAAAACGGACGTGGCAAAGCAGGGCGCGGAAGGGCGCCCTGCGCGGGAAAATCTGCGGCGTTCAGCGTTGCAGCAGGGCGGCGATCGCCTGGCCGACTTGCTGGGTGGAGGCGTCGCCGCGCATGTCCGGCGTGCGCGGCCCGTCGGCGATGATGCGTTCGATCGCCTGCAGGATGCCGTCGTGCGCCTGGCGGTAGCGGGCATCGCCGTCGCCGAGGAAGTCCAGCATCATCGCGCCGCTCCAGATCATGGCGATCGGGTTGGCGATGTTTTTGCCGAAAATGTCCGGCGCCGAGCCGTGTACCGGCTCGAACAGCGACGGGAAGTTGCGTTCCGGGTTCAGGTTGGCCGACGGCGCGATGCCGATGGTGCCGGTACAGGCCGGGCCGAGATCCGACAGGATATCGCCGAACAGGTTGGAGGCGACCACCACGTCGAAGCGTTCGGGGTTCAGCACGAAGCGCGCGCACAGAATATCGATGTGCTGTTTATCCCAGGCGATATCAGGGTATTGGCGCGCCATCTCCGCCACGCGCTCATCCCAGTACGGCATGCTGATGGCCATGCCGTTGGACTTGGTGGCGGCGGTCAGACGCTTGCGCGAGCGCTGCTGCGCCAGCTCAAAGGCGTACTTGAGGATGCGGTCCACGCCCTGACGGGTGAACACCGATTCCTGGATCACCATCTCGCGTTCGGTGCCTTCGAACATCCGTCCGCCGAGCGAGGAGTATTCCCCTTCGGTATTTTCGCGCACCACGTAGAAATCGATGTCTCCCGGCTGCTTGTTCGCCAGCGGGCAGGGCACGCCGGGAAACAGTCGCACCGGGCGCAGGTTGACGTATTGCTCGAAGTCGCGGCGAAATTTAAGCAGTGAACCCCACAGCGAAATGTGGTCGGGCACCGTGTCCGGCCAGCCGACGGCGCCGAAATAGATGGCGTCGAAGCCCTTGAGCTGCTCAAACCAATCGTCCGGCATCATCTGGCCGTGGTGCTGGTAGTAGTCGCAGCTGGTCCACTCGAAGGTGTCGAATTCCAACGACAGATCCCAGCGCGCCGCCGCCGCCTGCAATACCCGTATGCCTTCCGGCAACACTTCCCGTCCGATACCGTCCCCGGGGATAGCGGCAATCTTGTAAGTTTTGCTCATACAGAGGTCTCATTTGTAGGTAGGGGAGATTGACAACACTCTTATCCTATAATTGACTAAATGTTAATCAATCGCGAAAACGGTGAAACATAAAACACGAATCATGAACAATATGCCGATCCTGAGTGACCTGCGGGTGTTCGTGCTGGTGGCGCGTCGCGCCGGGTTCGCCGCCGCCGCCGAAGAGCTGGGTGTTTCGCCTGCCTTTATCAGCAAGCGTATTGCGCTGTTGGAGAAGGCGCTGGACGTGTCGTTGCTGCACCGCACCACGCGGCGGGTGGCGATCACCGAAGACGGTGAACGCATCTACGAATGGGCGCAGCGCATTCTCAACGATGTCGATCAGATGATGGACGAACTGTCCGAGGTGCGCCAGGCGCCGCAGGGCATGCTGCGCGTGGTCAGCAGCTTCGGCTTCGGCCGGCGTTTCGTGGCGCCGGCGCTGTCGGCGCTGGCGCGGCAGTACCCGCAGCTGGAACTGCGGCTCGACGTGTCCGATCGGCTGGTGGATCTGGTCAGCGAAGGATTCGATCTGGATATCCGCATCGGCGACGATATCGCCCCCAATTTGATTGCGCGCAAGCTGGCGGACAATCAGCGCATCCTGTGCGCTTCGCCGGCGTACCTGCAGCGCCACGGCGTGCCGAAAAATCCGGCTGAGCTGGCGGGCCGTTCCTGTCTGGTGATCAAGGAACGCGATCACCCGTTCGGGCTGTGGCGGCTGCAGGGGCCGGGCGGCGAAGAGACGGTGAAGGTGACGGGGGCGCTGGCGTCGAACCACGGCGAAATCGTGCACCAGTGGTGCCTGGACGGGCAGGGCGTCGCGCTGCGTTCCGCCTGGGACGTGAAAGAGAACATCGATAGCGGCAGGTTGGTGCACATCCTGCCGGAGTATTATCAGCCGGCCAACATCTGGGCGGTATACGTTTCCCGGCTGGCAACGTCGGCGAAAGTGCGGGTGACGGTCGAATTTTTGCGCGACTATTTTCGTGAGCACTACGGCGAAACGGGGCCGGCGAGCGAAAATCCGTCGCGGTCTTGAGGCCAAAAATGTGCGCCAGATCATCTTATGCTCGTAAAACTCCCCTCCGTTACCTGAGGAACTGTTGCACCTGTTCCTTTTGCCAAAACTTTGGTTTATGCTCAGCTGAAGCGTTTCAGTTGAAGCACTCTTCAACAGAAATGCCGATGTGACGGCGGTGAAAAAACGCTGAAGCGCGGGAATAATGCAAACTCGGCGATTCACAGCGGGCGGTACGATCCACTACTCTATGCGGGTTAGTGAGACAACCAGTCAGCGCCGGGCGGCGCCGGTGAGTCACCCGGCGTGGACGGCCCTTTTTCAGGAGCAGCATGACCATCCGCATAGCGATAAACGGCTTTGGCCGCATCGGCCGCAGCGTATTGCGCGCACTGTACGAATCGGGACGACGGGCGGAAATCTCCGTGGTGGCGATCAACGAGCTGGCGAACGCCGAAGGCATGGCCCATCTGCTGAAGTACGATTCCAGCCACGGCCGCTTCGCCTGGGATGTGCGGCAGGAGTGCGACACGCTGAGCGTCGGAGACGACGCGATTCGCCTGTTGCACCAGCCGGCGGTGGAGCAGTTGCCCTGGGGCGAGCTGGGCGTCGACGTGGTGCTGGACTGCAGCGGCGTGTACGGCAGCCGGGCGGATGGCGAAGCCCATCTGGCGGCGGGGGCGAAGAAAGTGCTGTTCGCCCATCCGGGCGGCAACGATCTGGACGCCACCATCGTGTTCGGCGTTAACCATCAGACGCTGCTGGCGGAACATCGCATCGTGTCCAACGCCTCGTGCACCACCAACTGCATTATTCCGGTGATCAAGCTGCTGGACGACGCCTACAGCATCGAGTCCGGCACCGTGACCACCATTCACTCGGCGATGAACGATCAGCCGGTGATCGACGCGTATCACGCGGATTTGCGGCGCACCCGTGCGGCGAGCCAGTCGATCATTCCGGTCGATACCAAGCTGGCCGCGGGCATCACCCGCATCTTCCCGCAGTTTTGCGACCGCTTCGAGGCTATCTCGGTGCGCGTGCCGACCATTAACGTGACGGCTATCGATCTGAGCGTCAGCGTGAGCGCCGCGGTGAAGGTGGCGGAGGTCAACCAGCTGTTGCAAAAGGCCGCACGGGAATCATTTCGTGGTATAGTTGACTACACGGAATTACCATTGGTCTCGATCGATTTTAACCATGACCCGCACAGCGCTATCGTCGACGGTACGCAGACCCGGGTCAGCGGGCAGCACCTGATAAAGACCTTGGTCTGGTGCGACAATGAATGGGGCTTTGCCAATCGGATGTTGGATACAACACGGGCAATGGCCGCCAGCGGTTTCTAGTACGGCGGCGCCGGCGTGATTGGCGCGCTGCTCAGGCAATTTTATAGAGATTCAATAAAGAGGGTTCACCATGTCTGTAATTAAGATGACCGATCTGGATCTGGCGGGTAAACGCGTACTGATCCGCTCCGATCTGAACGTGCCGGTAAAAGACGGTAAAGTGACTTCCGACGCGCGTATCCGCGCTTCCCTGCCGACTATCGAAGCTGCGCTGAAGCAAGGCGCCCGCGTGATGGTAACCTCCCACCTGGGTCGTCCTACCGAAGGCGAGTACAACGAAGAATTCTCCCTGCTGCCTGTGGTCAACTACCTGAAAGACCACCTGAAATCCCCAGTGCGTCTGGCGAAGGATTATCTGGATGGCGTCGACGTCGCCGAAGGCGAACTGGTGGTGCTGGAAAACGTCCGCTTCAACAAGGGCGAGAAGAAAGACGACGAAACCCTGTCCAAGAAATACGCGGCGCTGTGCGACGTGTACGTGATGGACGCATTCGGCACCGCGCACCGCGCGCAGGCTTCCACCCACGGCGTGGGCAAGTTCGCGCCTGTCGCCTGTGCCGGCCCGCTGCTGTCCGCCGAGCTGGAAGCGCTGGGCAAAGCCCTGGGTAACCCGGCCCGTCCGATGGTCGCCATCGTGGGCGGTTCTAAAGTCTCCACCAAACTGACCGTGCTGGATTCCCTGTCCAAAATCGCCGATCAGCTGATCGTCGGCGGCGGCATCGCCAACACCTTTGTGGCGGCGCAGGGCAACAACGTGGGCCAGTCCCTGTACGAACCGGATCTGATCCCGAACGCGCAGAAACTGCTGGAAACCTGCGACATTCCGGTGCCGACCGACGTGCGCGTGGCGACCGAGTTCTCTGAGACCGCGACCGCGACCGTGAAGCCGGCGAGCGAGATCCAGGACAACGAGCAAATTCTGGATATGGGCGACGTCTCTGCCGAGCGTCTGGCCGTTATCCTGAAGAACGCCAAAACCATTCTGTGGAATGGCCCGGTTGGCGTATTCGAGTTCCCTAACTTCCGTAAGGGCACCGAAATTGTCGCCCGCGCGATCGCCGATAGCGACGCTTTCTCTATCGCTGGCGGCGGCGACACTCTGGCAGCCATCGATCTGTTCGGTATCGCTGACAAAATCTCCTACATCTCCACCGGCGGTGGCGCATTCCTGGAATTCGTTGAAGGGAAACCGCTGCCTGCAGTCGTGATGCTGGAAGAGCGCGCTAAGCAGTAATTCAGACAACGGGAGGCGAAAGCCGCCCGTTTGTTTTATACCGCACGGCTAACGCTGCGCGGCGTGAAAACATCGATTTACATCCATCTACGGCCGACGAAACAGGACAAAGTAACATGTCTAAAATTTTTGATTTCGTAAAACCGGGTGTCATCACGGGTGATGACGTTCAGAAAGTCTTCGCAGTTGCTAAAGAGAACAACTTTGCGCTGCCAGCGGTAAACTGCGTGGGTACCGACTCCATCAACGCAGTGCTGGAAGCCGCGGCTAAAGTGCGCGCGCCGGTCATCGTTCAGTTCTCCAACGGCGGCGCCGCGTTCATCGCCGGCAAAGGCGTGAAGACCGATGTGCCTCAGGGCGCAGCGATTCTGGGCGCTATCTCCGGCGCACACCACGTTCACCAGATGGCTGAACACTACGGCGTGCCGGTGATCCTGCACACCGACCACTGCGCGAAGAAACTGCTGCCATGGCTGGACGGCCTGCTGGACGCCGGCGAGAAGCACTTCGCCGCTACCGGCAAACCGCTGTTCTCTTCCCACATGATCGATCTGTCTGAAGAATCTCTGGAAGAAAACATCGAGATCTGCAGCGCCTACCTGAAGCGCATGGCCAAAATCGGCATGACGCTGGAAATCGAACTGGGCTGCACCGGCGGTGAAGAAGACGGCGTGGACAACAGCCATATGGACGCTTCCGCGCTGTACACCCAGCCGGAAGACGTGGCTTACGCGTACGAAAAACTGAACGCCATCAGCCCGCGCTTCACCATCGCAGCCTCGTTCGGTAACGTGCACGGCGTGTACAAGCCAGGTAACGTTAAGCTGACTCCGACCATCCTGCGCGATTCTCAGAAATACGTTTCCGAGAAATTCAACCTGCCGCATAACAGCCTGAACTTCGTGTTCCACGGCGGTTCCGGTTCCAGCGATGCGGAAATCAAAGAGTCCGTCAGCTACGGCGTGATCAAGATGAACATCGACACCGACACCCAATGGGCGACCTGGGACGGCATCCTGCAGTACTACAAAGCGAACGAAGCTTACCTGCAGGGCCAGCTGGGCAACCCGAAAGGCGCCGATCAGCCGAACAAGAAATACTACGATCCACGCGTCTGGCTGCGCGCAGCGCAGACCAGCATGGTGACGCGTCTGGAGCAGGCCTTCAAAGATCTGAACGCGGTAGACGTTCTGTAATCTTCGCCAGCTGTTGCACTATGCAAAAGGCTCCCTGCGGGGAGCCTTGTTGTTTATGACAAGCCTGATGGCGTTGCCTGGCTCGCCGTTGGCAAAATATAAAAAATAAGGAAAATCAATTTATTGATTTTCGGCTGATGATCACAAAGGAGGAAAAACCACGTTTTTTCCTCCTTTGTTTGTGATTAAAAGGCTCCCTGCGGGGAGCCTTTTTCGTTTTCAGCTCAGCAAGCCGGCGCCGACGTTGATAGACAGGCCCAGGATCAGCATGTTGAACGCGAAGGAGATCACCGACTGCAACAGGGTGATCTTGCGCACCTCTGCCGCGCCGACCGCCACATCGGCGGTCTGCGACGCGACCGCGATGGTGAAGGAGAAGTAGGCGAAATCCAGATAGGTCGGCTCGGTGAGGTTGCCGGGGAACAGCAGCGGCAAAGGATCCTGCTGTGCGCCCTGGCGATAAAACTGATGAGCATAGTGCATGGTGAAGGCGGTCGGCAGCAGCAGCCAGGAAACCGCCAGCGTTCCGCCGGTTAGTGCCAGATGCAGGGTTTTCAGCGAGTCGCTGGCCTGTTTGGCGCTGCTCAATTCGAACAGGATCGCCAGAATGCTCACCAGACAACCGAAACTGACCAGCGCCAACACCGTGCTGGCGCTTTCGTCCTGCCGCCGGGCGATCTGGCGAATGTGCTGCGGCGTGCTGACCAGCATCAGCCGCCAGAGAAACAGTAGATAGAGCCAGGCCAGCGTATTCCAGCCGATCATCAAACGCTGCAGCAACGAGAGCTGGGCGGGCAGCAGCAGGAAGCACAACAGCCCGGCGCCGACGGAAAACAGCAGCCTGGGCCGCACTTGCCAATAGTGTTTGAGCGAAGAGCGAATGTGCATGAAGAACGGATCCCTTGTCGTGAAATGGCCAACGCGCTGTTCTCAGCATAGAAGAAGCGGCGGGCGGTTTCGGCTATTTTTAACGCTGACGGTTGGCATGAGCCTTTAATGTTGGTTACCCTTAGGCGGTGGTTTCCTACTGGCTGCCGAAGCCAGTGTATTTTTGCGAGTTTCTCCCGTTAGGGACTGAGTTAGGACGACACGAATGAAAGATTTGAATGTAGTAGACGGCATCAACGGTGCCGGCGACTGGTTGGTGAAGAACCAGGATCTGTTGATCCAGTACGCGGTGAATATCGTCGCCGCCATCGTTATCCTGATCATCGGTTCGATCGTGGCCCGCGTGGTCGGCAATGCGCTGAACCGCGTGATGAAACTGCGCGGCATCGACGCCACGGTGGCAGACTTCCTGTCGGCGATCGTACGTTACGGCGTGCTGGCGTTCACCTTCATCGCGGTGCTGGGGCGCGTCGGCGTGCAGACCACCTCGGTGATCGCCGTGCTGGGTGCCGCCGGTTTGGCCGTCGGCCTGGCGTTGCAAGGCTCTCTGTCCAACTTCGCCGCCGGCGTGCTGCTGGTGATCTTCCGCCCGCTGCGCGTGGGTGAGTATGTCGATCTGGGCGGCGTGGCCGGTACCGTCGATCAGGTGCAGATTTTCTCCACCACCCTGCGTACCGCAGACAACAAAACCATCGTGGTGCCGAACGGTAAAATCATCGCCGGCAACATCATCAACTACTCCCGCGAACCGAACCGCCGCGTGGACATCGTGGTAGGCGTGGCCTACAACGCCGATATCGACGTGGTGAAGAAGGTGTTGGGCGACGTGATCGCCGCCGACAAGCGCATTATGCACGCTAAAGGCGTGACCGTGCGTCTGAACGAGATGGCACCGTCCTCTCTGAACTTCGTGACCCGTTCCTGGACCACCAACGCGGAATACTGGAACGTGTACTTCGATCTGATGGAAAACTTCAAGCGCGCGCTGGATGCCCACAACATCGGCATTCCGTTCCCGCAGATGGACGTGCACCTGTATCGCACCGAAGACGTTTCCGCCAAGGCGGAATAACAGAGAAGGGGGCCCTGGCCCCCTTTTTTATTGCAGGCCGAGACGTCACTGATGGCGTCTCGGCCTTTTATTTTCCGCGAGTTCAGATGCCGGCCGCCGGTTCGGTGAGCGGCGCGCGGCGGTGCAGGCTGAGGCGATAAAGCAGGAAGATGGCGGCTGCGCCCAGCAGCGCCGGCAGCGCAAGCCAGAGGAAGAACACTTCCGGCGAACCGGCGGCGGTCATCATCCAGGCACCGAGCATCGAGCCGACGATCGAGCCGAAGCGGCCATTGGCCATGGCCCAGCTGACGCCGGTCACGCGGGCTGCAGTCGGGTAAAGGGTGGCGGAAACCAGATTCAGGCCGTTTTGCGCGCCGGCCACGCCGAAGCCTATCAGGAACACGACGGCGGCCAGCGTGTATGCGTCGCCCATCAGGTAACCAGTCACGCCGATCACCAGCGCGGCACCCAGGTAGGAGACGGCCAGCACGCGATAGGGCCCGACCCGATCCATCAGCAGCGCCATCAGGATGGCGCCCAGGGTGCCGCCGAGCGGCACCATCGCGCCGATGCGTGAGGCGTGGGCGATATCGAAACCGGCGTCTTTGAGGATCGTCGGCAGCCAACTGGTGAGCAGGTAGAACACGAACAGCGAACAGAAGAATGCCGCCCACAGCAGCAGGGTGCGCACGGCGCGCCCTTCGATAAACAGGTGCGAGATCGGCGACCTGGCCTGCGCCGGGCGCTCGTCATCGACAATGGGTCCCCCCGTCCAACGCTGGCCGGTGATACGCTCGACCACCCGGCGCAGCCGATCGGCATGTTTGGCGCTGGCGGCCATAAAGCGCACCGACTCGGGCATCTGCCAGGCCAACAGCGGCAGCAGCGCCAACGGTGCAATGCCGCCGACCAGCAGCAGGCCGCGCCAGCCGAACGCGGGGATGATCTGCCCGGCCAGCAGGCCGCCCAGGGCCAGCCCGGCGGTAAAGCCGCTCCAGCTGAGGGTGACCAGCAGCATGCGCCGGCGCGCCGGTGAGTACTCAGAGCTGAGGGTGATGCAGGTCGGTATCGCGCCCCCGAGGCCAATGCCGGTGATAAAGCGCAACCAGGTCAGAGATTCGATCGAATGCGCATAGGCTGAAGCCAGGGTGCAGCCGCCAAACACCAGCACCGCGACGAGCAGCACGCGTTTGCGGCCGATGGCGTCGGCGATCGGCCCGAACAGCAGGCTGCCGATCAGCAGACCGAACAATCCCGCACCGAAGGCGGGGGAGAGCTGCGCTGGCTGCAGGCCCCACTCTTCGCGCAGCGCCGGGGCGATATAGCCGATGATGGCGGTATCGAAGCCGTCCAGCAGGGCGATGAGGAAACATAAGGTCAGGATCAGGATTTGGTAGGGTGAGATCCTGGCGCGATCGATGATTTCGCTGATGCGAGCGGTATCTGGGCTCATGAGGGTTCCACTGTTATTAAGCTGGTGTGGGCTGGCTGAGGGGCCGTTCAGGCCGCTGTGGCTGGCATCGCGTAGAAATCCGAGTATACACCAGCGCGGGGGCGTTGCGGGGAGAAGGAGTCGATTGATAATCGCCCGCCGCAGGAGGCTACTGCGGCGGGCGCTGGCGCGGTTATTTGGCCAACAGCTCTCGGCGCACGATCTCGGCGCCTGCACTTAAGGCATTCAGCTTGCCGCGGGCGACCTGACGGGGCAGAGGAGCCATGCCGCAGTTGGTCGACGGATAGAGCTTGTCGGCATCGACAAACTGCAGCGCCTTACGCAGCGTAGCGGCCACTTCTTCCGGCGTCTCAACGGTATGATTCGCCACGTCAATGGCGCCGACCATCACTTTCTTACCGCGAATCAGTTCAAGCAGATCCATCGGCACGTGCGAGTTATGGCACTCCAACGAGATAATATCGATAGTCGACGTTTGCAGCTTGGGAAACGCCTCTTCATATTGCCGCCACTCAGAGCCCAGCGTCTTTTTCCAGTCGGTATTGGCCTTAATGCCGTATCCATAGCAGATATGTACGGCCGTTTCACACTTAAGCCCTTCAACGGCTCTTTCCAGGGCGGCGATGCCCCAGTCATTCACCTCGTCAAAGAATACGTTAAATGCGGGCTCATCAAACTGAATAATGTCGACGCCGGCGGCCTCAAGCTCTTTGGCTTCCTGATTGAGGATCTTGGCGAACTCCCAGGCCAATTTCTCGCGGCTTTTATAGTGGTTGTCATAGAGCGTGTCGATCATGGTCATCGGCCCCGGCAGGGCCCATTTAATCGGCTGCTGGGTCAGCTGGCGTAAAAATTTGGCGTCTTCAACGAAAACGGGCTTTTGACGCGAGACCGCCCCCACCACGGTTGGCACGCTCGCCTCGTAGCGATTGCGGATTTTAACCACTTCGCGTTTCTCGAAATCGACGCCGCTGAGGTGTTCGATAAACGTCGTGACGAAGTGCTGACGGGTTTGCTCGCCATCGCTGACGATATCGATGCCGGCCTGTTGTTGCTCTGCCAGCGATAAACGCAGGGCGTCTTGCTTGCCTTCGATTAATTCTTCATTTTGCAATTTCCAGGGCGACCACAGGGTTTCCGGTTGGGCCAGCCAGACCGGTTTGGGTAAGCTGCCGGCGGTCGATGTGGGGAGCAATATTTTCATGATAGGTGACCTGTATTTAAGTGAATCAAAGCGCGTAGTGGGCAGACCATTGCTCAAGAATAGGCTTGTAGGGTTTGATAAATTGCTCTTCCGTAAATTTCCCCTGCTCAATCGCCAACTGGCTACGCTCTTCGCGATCGTAAACAATCTTGGTTAATGAATGATCCTGGTTATTCAGGCTTGGCTGATAGCATTGCCCCGCCGCCGAGTTGGCATTGTAAATTTCAGGCCGATAGATTTTTTGGAAGGTCTCCATCGTGCTGATGGTGCCAATCAGCTCCAGATCGGTGTAATCGCTCAGCAAATCCCCGGGGAAATAAAACGCCAGGGGGGCGACGCTATTTTTCGGCATGAAATAGCGCACCTGCAGGCCCATTTTTTTAAAATACCGGTCGGTCAGCGAAGCGCCGTCTTGCCGATACTCGTCGCCCAAGACCGGGTGTTGATTGCCCGTCCGATGATAGGTGTCTTTGCTGGACACGCTGAGGCAGATCACCGGCGGTTTGCTGAAATTCTCATGGTATTCGTTTGAATTGACGAAGTGCTTAAAGATATTGCCGTGCAAATCGCCGAAATCATCCGGAATGGTAAATTCCGCCGTGTTTTTATTGTGCGCCGGCAGCAAGACGCTAAAGTCGTAATCGCGCACGTAAGAGGAGAAATTGTTCCCGACGATGCCCTCGATACGCGTTTGCGTTTTTTTATCAAGGATGTTGGTTTTCAGGATTTCTATCACCGGGAAGCTGGCGCTGTGATCTTCAATGCGCATCTCAACCGAAATGATTTCAAGCTCGACCGCATAGCGATCGGCCTTGGGGTTATCCCAATGCGCCAACGAATTGAAGCGGTTGTTAATCATCACCAGCGTGTTGCGCAGGTTCTCCCGGCGATTTTCCCCTCTGGCCAGATTGGCGAAGTTGGTGGTGATACGCGTATTTTCAGAAGGGTTATAATCTTCATCGAAAGAACTGCTCTTAATCGTAAAGGTAAAGTCTCTATTCATCGTCTTATAGCATCCTGTTATATGATATGAAGGCTGGGTTTATCCATTTATTTCAATGGCTTGTTTTTCTATTTTTTCATTCAGCCGATTTCATATTGTCTGTCGTTAATGAGGTCTATTTTTGCCAGAGTCCCGGTGGGAGTGAAAGAGACTTAATTTCATTACCACATGAGCCACATTCATGATCTGGGGTTCAGGTGGGTTTGCCGCCGTTGCTCTGCGGTGCAAGCCGCCCGGCAAGCTGGTGCAGCCTGAAAAATTACGGGTATAATCCCACCATGACCCCACGGCTTCAGACACGAACATGACAAAACTCACCTTACAAGAGCAGATGCTCAAAGCGGGCTTGGTAACCAGCAAGAAAATGGCCAAAGTCCAGAGAACGGCTAAAAAATCACGCGTTCAGGCGCGCGAGGCCAGAGAGGCGGTGGAAGAGAATAAAAAGGCGCAGCTTGAGCGCGATAAGCAATTGAGCGAGCAGCAAAAGCAGGCCGCGCTGTCCAAAGAATACAAGGCGCAGGTGAAGCAGCTGATCGAGATGAACCGCATCGTCCTGGCGAAAGGCGATATCGGTTTCAACTTCACCGACGGTAACCTGATCAAGAAAATCCTGGTGGATAAAGCGACCCAGACGCAGCTGATCAATGGCCGCCTCGCCATTGCCCGCTTGGTTGTCGAGAGCCGCGAAGAGTGTGAATACGCGATTATCCCCGCGAGCGTCGCCGATAAAATCGCGCAGCGCGATGCGGCCAGCATAGTGCTGCACAGTGCGCTGAGTCAGGAAGAGCAGGATGAAGACGATCCGTACGCCGACTTTAAAGTGCCCGACGATTTGATGTGGTAAGCCGCGTTCAGAACGGCGCGGCGTGACGAGCGGCTATCCGCTCTCCGCTGATGGGGTGCACAAAGTCCAGCTCGCTGGCGTGCAGCATCAGCCGCGGCGTCTGTTCGGTACCCGGCAGCAGGCGCCCGCCATACAGATCGCAACCTAAAATAGGATGGCCCAATTGCCGGCTGTGAATACGCAGCTGGTGGGTGCGTCCGGTCTCCGGGGTGAGCTGCACCCGCGTCAGCGGCAGCGAGATCCCGCCTTCCGTTTCACGATAAAAACGTTCGACGACCCGATAGCGGGAGCGGGCGGGCTTGCCGTGGAGGGCGCAAATCGACATTAGCGGGAACAGCGCCGGATTTTTGGCGATCGCCGCGTCTATTACCCCTTCGTTATCCGCCAGATGGCCGCAGAGCAGCGCGCTGTACACTTTGCCGACGGTGCGTTCGCTGAACTGCCGGCAGAGCGAGGCGTTGACGGCCTTGTTGCGGGCCACCACCATCAAACCGGACGTGCCGAAATCCAGGCGGTGCGCCAGGGCGCAGCCGGGGAACAGCTGTACCAGCCGGTGGTGTACCGAATCGAGATTCTGCGGATTTTTGCCCGAGAGGCTGAGCAGCCCGGCCGGCTTATTGATCAGCGCCAGATGATCGTCCTGATAGAGGATCTCTATCTGGTCATGGCATGGCGGGGCGATAAAGGTATCGGTGATCGTAGACATCGGGTGGCCGGCTGGAGGGTGGGGGCAGATGATAGCGAATTTCGCGTCGATGAGCGAATTTGACGGCGCAATCCCGCCGCTTGGAGTATTAGTGCTTCTGATACTGGATTAGAAACATCAATTTCACCTAATGATCGCTTCCTCGTATGATGCGCGTGTTGACCGATACGCGCCCACGTCCGGCGCCTTTTATCATTCGAGGAATTTCCCATGTTAGCCGTCTTCCTGCAGGGTTTTGCCCTGAGCGCCGCCATGATCCTGCCGCTGGGCCCGCAGAACGTATTCGTGATGAATCAGGGCATTCGCCGTCAGTACCATTTGATGATCGCCTCATTGTGCGCACTGAGCGATATCGTGCTGATCTGCGCCGGTATTTTCGGCGGCAGTGCGTTGCTGACCCGCTCGCCGCTGCTGTTGGCGCTAGTCACCTGGGGCGGTGTGGCGTTTCTGCTTTGGTACGGCTGGGGCGCGTTCCGTTCCGCCTTCAGCCCGCAACCGGCGCAGGCCGCGGCGCAGGAGCTGGCGCAGAGCCGCTGGCGCATCGTGGTCACCATGCTGGCGGTCACCTGGCTGAATCCGCACGTCTATCTGGACACTTTCGTGGTGCTCGGCAGCCTGGGCGGACAGCTGACGGCGGACGTGCGTTCCTGGTTCGCGCTTGGCGCGGTCAGCGCGTCGGCGGTGTGGTTCTTCGGCCTGGCGCTGCTGGCCTCCTGGCTGGCGCCGTGGCTGAATACGCAGCGGGCGCAGCGCATCATCAATGCGCTGGTCGGGTTGGTGATGTGGGGCATCGCGCTGCAGCTGGCCTGGCAGGGGGCAAATTTATAAGAATTTGTCACTAATCCGAATTCAAAACGCCGTGCGATATGCTACGTTTGATGCCAGGAATCCGGCGGTTCTCGCAGGGAAAAGCCGGCGATCAGAGACAGCCTGTCATTAAGGAGACACTGTGAAGCTAAAAGCATTGGCTATGGCCGCAATGGTCGGATTAGGGACGTTACCGATGGCGCTGCAGGCGGCTGAATTGCCTGAAGGGCCGCACGTCGTCACCTCCGGCACCGCCAGCGTGGACGCCACGCCGGATATCGCCACCCTGGCGATCGAAGTGAGCGTTTCCTCCAAAGACGCCGCCCAGGCGAAGAAGCAGGTAGACGAGCGCGTGGCGCAGTACTTTGATTTCCTGCAGAAAAACAACATCGAGAAGAAAGACATCAGCGCCGCCAACCTGCGCACCCAGCCGGAATACGACTACCTGAAAACCGGCGAGTCGGTGCTGAAGGGCTACCGGGCGGTGCGCCAGGTGCAGGTCACCCTGCGCCAGTTGGACAAACTGAACGAGCTGCTGGACGGCGCGCTGAAATCCGGCCTGAACGAGATCCGCGCGGTGGAGTTGGGCGTCGCCAAGCCGGACGTGTATCGCGAGCAGGCGCGGCAAAAAGCGATCGAGAACGCGACTCAGCAGGCAGAATCCCTGGCCAAAGGCTTCCACGCCAAGCTGGGGCCGGTGTACAGCATTCGCTACCGGGTCGCCAACTACCAGCCGATGCCGGTGGCGCGGATGTATAAGGCGGCCGGCGCGGCGGCGGAAAACGACGCGGCGCAAACCTATGAACAGCAAAGCATTCACTTCGACGATCAGGTGGATGTGGTGTTTGAGCTGCAGCGTAACGCCGCGCAGTAAGGGTGTGGTATTGAAGAAAAGGTTCGCCGCGGCGAACCTTTTTTCGTTTTAATCCTGGCGCAGCACCTGGTGACCGTGCTCCAGCAACGCGTCGGTCACTTTACGCATCATGCGGCTCTCCGGCGCGAAGCGGTGCCAGTACAGCATGCGGCGCTGGTACAGCCCCGGCGTCAGATCGATCAGTTCACCGGATGCCAGCTCCTTTTCGATCTGCAGATGCGGGATCATACAGCAGGTGGTGCCCTGACGCGCCAGCTGCACGAAGGCTTCCGATGAGTTCACGATGTGGCAGGGCACGCTGCCCGGCGACAGATCGAAGTTCTGCTGCAGGAATGCCTGGTGCATGTCGTCGAGATGGTCGAAGGCCACCGCCGGCGCTTTCAGCAGTGCGGAACGGGTGACGCCGTTCGGGAAATAGCGCTCGGCGAAGCCGCTGGAGGCCACAAACAGGTAGTCCAGCGCCCCCAGCCGATCCACCAGGCAGCTCGGCAGCGGCTGCGGCTGAATACTCACCGCGCCCACCACTTCACCGCGGCGCAGCCGCTCCTGGGTGCGGGTTTCATCTTCCACCTGCAGATTCAGGCGAATGGGGGAGTCCGCCAGCACCGGCTTCAGCGCCGGCAGCAGCCAGGTCGCCAGACTGTCGGCGTTGACCGCCAACGACAGCAGCAGCGGCGTATCGACGCCGGTGTCGTTGCCCAGCCACTCTTCTTCCAGCAGCTCCACCTGATGCAGCAGCGCCAGCAGCTTTTGCCCTTGTTCGGTCGGGCGCGGCGGCACGGTACGAACCAGCAGCGGTTGGCCGAACAGGTTTTCCAGCTGTTTGATGCGTTGGGATACCGCCGATTGCGTGATACAGAGTTTTTGCGCGGCGCGCTCGAAGCCGCGCTCACGGATCACCGCGTCCAGCGCTTGCAGCGTACGATAGTCTGGGCGTTTCATCGGAAAGATATCCCTTAAATTAGAATGATACCGGCACTATGCCACATTTTACGCATGGCGCAGGTGGAAAAATCACGCTCCCAGCTCGCCGCCAGGCGGGTAAAAATGCGGGCTGCGGTAAATAAGTGTGATCCTGCCGGCGTGAAAAACAGCGTTTTACCCTATAATACGCACACGTTTTCGTACAGAGGCAAGGGACATATTATGACGCAGGATGAACTGAAAAAAGCGGTGGGCTGGGCGGCGCTGGAATACGTGACGCCGGGCACCATCGTCGGGGTCGGCACCGGCTCTACCGCCGCCCACTTTATTGACGCGCTGGGTTCCATCAAGCACCAGATCGAAGGCGCGGTGTCCAGCTCCGATGCCTCCACCGCCAAGCTGAAAAGCCTCGGCATCCACGTGTTCGACAGCAACGAAGTGGACTCGCTCGATATTTACGTGGACGGCGCGGACGAAATCAACGGCCACATGCAGATGATCAAAGGCGGCGGCGCGGCGCTGACGCGCGAGAAGATCATCGCCGCTATCGCCAAGAAATTCATCTGCATCGTCGACGCCAGCAAGCAGGTGGACGTGCTGGGCAAATTCCCGCTGCCGGTGGAAGTGATCCCGATGGCCCGCTCCTATGTGGCGCGTGAGCTGGTGAAACTGGGCGGCCTGCCGGAGTATCGCCAGAACGTAGTGACCGACAACGGCAACGTGATCCTCGATGTGCATAACCTGAGCATTACCGACGCCGTGGCGCTGGAGAACAAGATCAACGGCATCGCCGGCGTGGTGACCGTGGGGCTGTTCGCCAACCGTGGCGCGGACGTGGCGCTGGTCGGCACCCCGGAAGGCGTGAAAGTGGTCAAATAAGCCTCTGCGGCCTGTGGCCCGGCTGTGCCGGGCCGCATAATTCTTCGGTTAAAACATCTTTTCTGAAAAGCGGCAAATTTGGTGACTTATGTCACATTGTGAAAACTGACTCCCCAAAGCTTCTGCCGAAAACTTTCCCTATGGCATTTTCTGCCGTAAACCGCCATCAACGCTGCGCCTTGTCCTGCCGGGCAGGCAATCGTTTGTATTGCCGCCTGCGTTATTTTTGTTATGTTGGATGGGAGCTGTGTCGTCACAGCCGCTTCTGAAGTCTGAACATAGGGTCGGGTAAATGGCAAAAGTATCATTGGAGAAAGACAGGATTAAATTCCTGTTGGTGGAAGGGGTTCATCAGAGCACGGTCGATAATTTGCGTGCCGCCGGTTATACCAACATCGAATACCACAAGGGTGCGTTAGATACCGAATCGCTGAAGGCATCCATCCGCGATGCACACTTCGTCGGCATCCGATCGCGTACGCATCTGACTGAAGAGGTGTTCGCCGCCGCAGAAAAACTGGTGGCGGTGGGCTGCTTCTGCATCGGCACCAACCAGGTTGATCTGAAAGCGGCGACCAAACGCGGTATTCCGGTCTTCAACGCCCCCTTCTCCAATACCCGATCCGTGGCCGAAATGGTGCTGGGCGAGCTGCTGTTGATGCTGCGCGGCATTCCGGCCGCCAACGCCAAGGCGCACCGCGGCGTGTGGCACAAACTGGCCGTGGGCTCCTATGAGGCGCGCGGCAAAAAGCTGGGCATCATCGGCTACGGCCATATCGGCACCCAACTGGGCATTCTGGCCGAAGGGCTGGGCATGAAGGTGTTCTTCTACGACATCGAGAACAAGCTGCCGCTGGGCAATGCGCAGCAGGTGCGCCATCTGTCCGATCTGCTCAATATGAGCGACGTGGTGACGCTGCACGTGCCGGAAACGCCGTCGACCAAAAATATGATGGGGGCGGAAGAACTGGCGCTGATGAAACCGGGCGCCATTCTGATCAACGCCTCGCGCGGCACCGTGGTGGATATTCCCGCGCTGTGCGACGCGCTGGCCAGCAATCACCTGGCGGGCGCGGCGATCGACGTCTTCCCGGAAGAGCCGGCGACCAACAGCGATCCGTTCAACTCGCCGCTGTGTGAGTTCGACAACGTGCTGCTGACGCCGCACATCGGCGGTTCCACTCAGGAAGCGCAGGAGAACATCGGCGACGAAGTGGCCGGCAAGCTGGCGAAATACTCCGACAACGGATCGACTCTGTCCGCCGTCAACTTCCCGGAAGTGTCGCTGCCGGCGCATGGCCCGAATGCCAGCCGCCTGCTGCACATCCACGAAAACCGTCCGGGCGTGCTGACGCAGATTAACCAGATCTTTGCCGAAGAGGGAGTTAACATCGCCGCACAGTATCTGCAAACCGGGCCGGAAATCGGCTATGTGGTGATCGACATCGAAGCGGAAACTGCGCGCGCCGACGCCGCGCTGCAGCGTATGAAAGCCATCGACGGCACCATCCGCGCCCGCCTGCTGTTCTGATTCGGCGGCATGCCGCAACGAAAAAGGCCGGAGCGATCCGGCCTTTTGCTATTTTGGCTCGTGCCACGCCCAGCTGCAGAGCGGGGTGAGGATTTCCGGCAGCGGGATATCCCAGTGTTCGGTCGGCAGATGCTCCACCTGCTGGCAATCATGGGCCAGGCCGATGGGATAGGGGCCGCCGCTGCGCCAGTTTTGCAGGGTGCGATCGTAAAAGCCGCCGCCCATGCCCAGACGCTGCCCGGTATGATCGAACGCCACCAGCGGTGTCAGCACCACCTCCAGTTCACCCTGCGGCAACACCTTGCGCACATCGAGGCGCGGTTCGAGAATATTGAAGCGATTGCGCACCAGCGGCGTTTCCGGCGCATAGCGCAGGAACAGCAGGTGGCCCGGGCTGAACGGATGCAGCACCGGCAGGTAAACCCGTTTGCCGAGCGTCCATAGCCGCTCGATCAGCGGCCCGGTATCGAGTTCGCCGTCAAACGACAAAAACACCGCGATGCTGTGCGCCGCCTGAATGCGTTCATGCGTGACGAGGCGTTCGGCTATCTTTTCTGCGGCAAAGCGTTGCTGGCCCGGCGTAAGCTCGCGCCGACGTTGGCGAATGAGTTGACGAATGGTTTGGCGCTGCTGCGCAAATTGGGGTTGAAAAGGCATCGTATCAGGCTTGCTCTGTGTGGTGTTCAGCACACATAAACCGCTGAGAAGGGGAATCTCCGAGATGCCGTCGCAGGCTGTAACCCTTGAACCCATGGTTCAAGGTGAACGTGCCGTCGCAATCTTAAGGCTTCTCGGCGCACCGAGCGTGCTCACCGATCGCGGAGCAACACATTCTGTTTGTACTAAATATCGGCTCAGGGGACTGGCCCGCTGGCGAACATCTCAGAGAAATTTTGTACTCGTTGCCGAAACTTTGATTTCAACAACTTAAGTTATTCGAATTGTGCATCCTGACGTTCAGAGATGCGACCTTGTTCAAGCAGCGCTTGTTCAATGGTCTGCTGCAGCATCCGTATGCGTTGTTCCATATTGGACGCGTAGTCACGGGTTTTCAACCGTTCTTGAGCAAGTTCGTGACAGACGTTCAATGCCGCGATGAAAACCAGTTGCTCAGTATTGGAGACTCTAGTGCGAACTTTAAGATCTTGCAACCGTTGGTTAAGATCGTCCGCCGCCATATTCAACGCATCTTGTTGTTCTGGCGGGCAATTGACTCTTAACGAGCGGCCAAAAATTTGAATATCTACCGGTTGTGCAGACATGCCACCTTCCTGCCTAAATTTCGCGCCAGCCTTGTCCGCCCTGGCCGGGCCGTCAAAGCGGGCGCCACTATATATACCTCGGTACCAAGATACAACCCCTTTTTCAGTACCTGGTTGTAATCTACTGTGGCGCACATTGCCAGTCAAAAAAGGGTTTCAAAATGCGTATTTACCGCACTTTCGTCACCCGCCGGCGCAGTGTGAAACCTGCCACATCGCGATTATAACTAGCCACTGAGGTGTCGCGCTTATCTGGTATAGCGACGGACCTTGGTGGTAGCATAACACGAACTTATCCTGCCAACGATGACGAATGCGCATGTCTATACAGAATACATTTCCAAGTTACCAATCTTTAACCGTGGCCCTCAACCAGCAGTCGGTGGCGTTGACCGCGGCAGAAATGCACGGCCTGATCAGCGGCCTGCTGTGTGGCGGCAGCCGTGACGCCGGCTGGCAGGCGCTGGTGCACGATCTGACCAACGAAGGCGTCGCCTTCCCACAGGCGCTCAGCCAACCGTTGCAGCAGCTGTATGAAGCGACGCGTGACACGCTGGAAGATGACGAATTCCTGTTCCAACTGATGCTGCCTGAAGGGGAGATCGTCAGCGTGTTCGATCGCGCCGACGCGCTGGCCGGTTGGGTCAACCACTTCCTGCTCGGTCTGGGCATGATGCAGCCGAAGCTGGCTCAGGTGAAAGACGAAGTCGGTGAAGCGATCGACGATCTGCGCAACATCGCGCAACTGGGCTACGACGAAGACGAAGATCAGGAAGAATTGGAACAGTCGTTGGAAGAAGTGGCGGAGTATGTGCGGGTCGCCGCCATCATGTGCCACGGCGAATTCACCCGTCACAAACCGACGGCGCCGGAAAATATCAAACCGACGCTGCACTAAACGTTCTATCGCCCCTCCGCCGGCGGTGCGGATGGCATGATTTCAGGAGAAGGTAATGACTCAGCAGGAATTCAACAACCGCCGCCAGGCGCTGTTGGCGAAAATGGCGCCGGCCAGCGCGGCGGTTATTTTCTCTGCGCCGGAAACGACGCGCAGTGCAGATTCAGACTATCCCTACCGGCAGAACAGCGATTTTTGGTACCTGACCGGCTTCAATGAGCCGGAAGCGGTGCTGGTGCTGATTAAAAGCGACGAAACGCACAACCACAGCGTGTTGTTCAACCGGGTGCGCGATTTGACGGCGGAAATCTGGTTTGGCCGCCGCCTGGGGCAAGACGCCGCACCGGCAAAGCTGGGTGTGGATCGCGCGCTGCCGTTCGATGAAATCAATGACCAACTGCACCTGCTGCTCAACGGCCTGGATGTGGTCTACCACGCGCAGGGCGAATACGCCTATGCCGATCAGATCCTGTTCGGCGCGTTGGACAAGCTGCGCAAGGGGTTCCGCCAGAATCTGCAGGCGCCGGCCACCGTGACCGACTGGCGGCCGTGGCTGCACGACATGCGGCTGTTTAAGTCGCCGGAAGAGCTGGCGGTGATGCGCCGCGCCGGTGAGATCAGCGCGTTGGCGCATACCCGCGCGATGGAAAAATGCCGCCCGGGCATGTTCGAATATCAGCTGGAAGCGGAAATTCATCATGAGTTCACCCGCCTCGGCGCTCGCTACCCGTCTTACAACACCATCGTCGGCAGCGGCGAAAACGGCTGCATCCTGCACTACACCGAGAACGAGAGCCAGATGCGCGACGGCGATCTGGTGCTGATCGACGCCGGTTGCGAGTTCCAGGGGTATGCCGGCGACATCACCCGCACCTTCCCGGTCAACGGTAAGTTCAGCCGGCCGCAGCGCGCAGTGTACGATATCGTGCTGGCGTCGCTGCAGCGTGCGCTGGAGCTGTTTAAGCCCGGCACCAGCATCCGCGAAGTCAATGACGAAGTGGTGCGCATCATGGTGGTCGGGCTGGTGGAGCTGGGCGTATTGAAAGGTGAAGTCGATCAATTGATCGCCGAGCAGGCCCACCGTCAGTTCTTTATGCACGGGCTGAGCCACTGGCTGGGCCTGGACGTGCACGACGTCGGCCACTACGGCACGCCGAGCCGCGATCGGCTGCTGGAGCCGGGCATGGTGCTGACCGTGGAACCGGGGCTGTATATCGCGCCGGATGCGGACGTGCCGGAGGAATACCGCGGCATCGGCATCCGCATCGAGGACGACATCGTGATCACCGCCGACGGCAATGAAAACCTGACCGCCACCGTGGTGAAAGACGCCGATGCCATCGAGGCCTTGATGGCGGCGGCAAGGTCGTAGCATGAGCGTTATTATCGTTGGCGGCGGGATGGCGGGCGCGACGTTGGCGCTGGCCATTTCGTCGCTTACTCAGGGAAGAATGGCGGTGGATTTGGTCGAGGCGACCCGGCCGGACGACCGCAGCCATCCTGGCTTTGACGCCCGCGCCATCGCTTTGGCGCAGGGCACCAGCCAACAGCTGGCGCGCATCGGCGTTTGGCCGGCGCTGCGCGACTGCGCCACGCCGATCACTCAGGTGCACGTCAGCGATCGCGGTCACGCCGGTTTCGTTAATCTGCAGGCGCAGGATTATCAGGTCGATGCGCTCGGCCAGGTGATCGAACTGCACGACGCCGGGCAGCGGCTGTTCGCGCTGCTGGCGAAGGCGCCTGGCGTCACGCTGCACTGCCCGGCGCGGGTGGTGGACGTGATTCGCACCGCGGAGCGGGCGGAAGTGCTGCTGGACAACGGCCAGCGTCTGCGCGGGCAGCTGCTGGTGGCGGCCGACGGCTCGCGTTCGGCGCTGGCGCAGGCCTGCAACGTGCAGTGGCGGCAGGAGGACTATCCGCAGTTCGCCACCATCGCCAACGTCACCACGGCGGAAGATCCGCAGGGGCGAGCTTTCGAGCGCTTTACCCGTTATGGGCCGCTGGCGCTGTTGCCGATGTCACAGGGGCGCAGTTCGCTGGTGTGGTGCCATGCGCGCGAAGATCGCGCCCGGGTGGATGCCTGGGACGACGCGCGTTTTATCGCCGAGCTGCAACAGGCCTTCGGCTGGCGGCTGGGGCGCATCCTCAAGGCCGGTAAGCGGCACAGTTATCCACTTGGCCTGCTAACCGCCGATCGTCATGTCAGCCACCGGCTGGCGCTGGTGGGCAACGCGGCGCAGACGCTGCATCCGATCGCCGGGCAGGGGTTCAACCTTGGTCTGCGCGACGTGATGTCGCTGGCGGAAACGCTGGCGGAAGCGATGAACAGCGGCGAAGACGCCGGCGGTTATGCGCTGCTGAGCCGCTATCAGCAGCGGCGACAAAACGATCAGCAGGCGACGATCGGCGTGACCGACGGATTGATTCGCCTGTTCGCCAACCGTTATGCCCCGCTGGTGGTCGGCCGCAATCTGGGGCTGATGGCGATGGCGCGTTTGCCGGCGGTGCGCGACGCCTTCGCCAAGCGCACATTGGGCTGGGTGGAACGTTAGACACAGAATCGGGCGCCCTGTGGCGCGCCCAAAAACGCGGCGTAGCAAGGCGTCGCGCGTTATTTAAGGAAATCGAGCAGCATGCAATCATTTGACGTGATTATCGCCGGTGGCGGTATGGTGGGGCTGGCGTTGGCCTGCGGCCTGCAGGGCAGCGGGCTGCGCGTGGCGGTGCTGGAGCAGCGCCAGCCGGATATGGCGCCGCCGTCGGAGCAGCCTGCGCTGCGCGTTTCCGCCATCAATGCCGCCAGCGAGCGTTTGCTGCAGCATATCGGCGTGTGGGACGACATCCTCCAGCAGCGCGCCAGCGCCTACAACGCGATGGAAGTGTGGGATCGCGACAGCTTCGGCAAAATCGCCTTCCGCGGCGACGAGTGCGGTTTCAGCCATCTCGGCCACATCATCGAAAATTCGGTGATCCAGCAGGCGCTGTGGAAGCGCGCCGAAAGCCTGTCGGACATCACGCTGATTACCCCGGCCGCGCTCAAGCAGGTGGCGTGGGGCGAGAATGACGCCTTCATCACGCTGGAGGACGGCCGTATGCTGACCGCCCGGTTGGTGATTGGCGCCGACGGCGCCCAGTCGTGGCTGCGCCAGCATGCCGATATCCCGCTGACCTTCTGGGACTATCGCCACCACGCGTTGGTGGCCACCATCCGCACCGAAGAGCCGCATCAGGCTACGGCGCGGCAAATTTTCCACGGCGACGGCATTCTGGCGTTCCTGCCGTTCAGCGATCCGCATTTGAGCTCCATCGTCTGGTCGGTCGCGCCGGAAGACGCTGAGCGTCTCAAGCAGCTGGAGCCGGAACAATTCAACCGCGAACTGGCGATGGCCTTCGATATGCGTCTGGGCGCCTGCAGCCTGGAAAGCGAACGGCTGGCGTTCCCGCTGACCGGCCGCTATGCGCGCAGCTTCGCGGCGCACCGCCTGGCGCTGGTGGGCGATGCGGCGCATACCGTGCATCCGCTGGCCGGACAGGGCGTGAATCTGGGCTTTATGGACGCCGCCGAGCTGATTTCCGAACTGCGCCGCCTGCAGCGGCAGGGCAAGGATATTGGCCAGCACCTCTATCTGCGCCGCTATGAGCGCCGCCGCAAACACGGCGCGGCGGTGATGTTGGCCAGCATGCAGGGGTTCCGCGAACTGTTCGACGGCAACCACCCGGCCAAAAAGCTGCTGCGCGACGTGGGGCTGCGGCTGGCGGACAGCCTGCCTGGCGTCAAGCCTAAGCTGGTGCGTCAGGCGATGGGCCTGAACGATCTGCCCGAGTGGCTTGCCTGACACCTGCCTTCTGCGAGCCCGCAGCGGGCTCGCGCTTCTCGCCTTATGCCATCGCGTTTCCTTATATAACCCTTCATTTGAAATAATCTAATTTCAGCCGCTTTTTATCATTACTTTTTCTAATTCCATGTTCGGTTATCAAAAGTCCGGATCCCATGTGCGGCCATAGGTTTGTTATATAAGTTCGGCATTTTGCCGCTTTAATTGTTAATTTTGTGCCTTAAGGCGCATTTATCCAGTGAAAAACTCTGCACACTAGCCCGGCATTTTACCGCCCCGGAACGGCGATGAGCCTATTTTAACTTATGGTTAATGTGGTCGTTCGGTGATAAGTTCGGGGGAAAGGTATCGTTTGCGTCACGGCGGTTGCACGCAGTTTTCGCCCGTCCCGGCGCAGCATTTGTGTTGAGCAGTCAGTGCGCCATGGCGATCGGGCCGCGAGCCAGGCTCCGCCGCATTGCGTGGCAGCACCCTAACTTCTAGCGACGAGTGGAAAGAGGGAAAAGATGGCAAAGCAAACCCCACTGTACGACCAGCACGTGGCGTGCGGTGCGCGCATGGTAGACTTTCACGGCTGGATGATGCCGCTGCACTACGGCTCGCAGCTCGATGAGCACCACGCGGTACGTCAGGATGCCGGCATGTTCGACGTGTCTCACATGACCATCGTGGATCTGCACGGCGCTCGCACCCGCGAGTTCCTGCGCTACCTGCTGGCGAACGACGTCGCCAAACTGACCCAACCCGGCAAAGCGCTGTACACCGGCATGCTGAATGCTTCCGGCGGCGTGATCGACGACCTGATCGTTTATTTCCTCACTGAAGACTATTTCCGCCTGGTGGTGAACTCCGCCACCCGCGACAAAGACCTGGCCTGGATCGAAGAGCACGCCGCGCCGTATGGCGTCGCGCTGACGGTGCGCGACGATCTGGCGCTGATCGCGGTGCAGGGCCCGCAGGCCAAAGAGCGCGCCGGCACCCTGTTCACCCCGGAACAAAAAAGCGCGGTCGAAGGCATGAAGCCATTCTTCGGCGTGCAGGCCGGCGAGCTGTTCATCGCCACCACCGGTTACACCGGCGAGGCCGGCTATGAGATCGCGCTGCCGAAAGAGCAGGCGGCTGATTTCTGGCAAAAATTGCTGGCCGCGGGCGTCAAGCCGGCCGGTCTGGGCGCGCGCGACACCCTGCGCCTGGAAGCGGGCATGAACCTCTACGGGCAAGAGATGGATGAAGGCGTTTCGCCGCTGGCCGCCAACATGGGCTGGACCATCGCCTGGCAGCCGGAAGATCGCCGTTTCATCGGCCGCGAAGCGCTGGAACAACAGCGCGAGCAGGGCACCGAGCAACTGGTCGGCTTGATCATGACGGAAAAAGGCGTATTACGTAATGAGCTGCCGGTGCGTTTCACTGACGCGGCGGGGCAAACCCACGAAGGCGTGATCACCAGCGGTTCGTTCTCCCCGACGCTGGGCTTCAGCATCGCGCTGGCGCGCGTGCCGGCGGGTATCGGCGAGCAGGCCATCGTGCAGATCCGCAACCGCGAGATGCCGGTCAAAGTGACCAAGCCTGGTTTCGTTCGCGCCGGCAAGCCGCTGACAAATTGATTTTTTATTGATTGATTCTTTTATTTCTTCGAAGGAGTAACCGGCGATGAGCAATGTGCCAACAGAATTGAAATACGCATCCTCTCATGAGTGGGTTCGCGCAGAAGGTAACGGCGTTTACACCGTAGGCATCACCGAACATGCGCAGGAACTGCTGGGCGATATGGTGTTTGTCGATCTGCCGGAAGTGGGCCGCACAGTCGCCGCCGGTGAAGACTGCGCCGTGGCGGAATCCGTCAAGGCGGCGTCGGACATCTACGCGCCAATCAGCGGTGAAATCGTGGCGGTGAACGCCGAGCTGGAAAGCTCCCCGGAGCTGGTGAACAGCGAACCTTACGGTGACGGCTTCCTGTTCCAGATTAAAGCCTCCGACGAAGGCGAGCTGGCGAACCTGCTGGACGCCGCGGCTTATCAGGCCTCGATCGACGAGTAATCGTGCCCACGCCCCAGGCCTTTCGGCCGGGGCGTTTTAGTTACCGTTCAAGCTATATCCCGTATCACGCAAGCATTCAGGAATTTGTAGCAATGACTCAGACACTCAGCCAACTCGAACACAGCGAAGCGTTCATCGAACGCCACATCGGCTCTTCTGCGGAACAACGCCAGGAGTTGCTGGCAGCGGTGGGCGCTCGCTCGCTCAGCGCGCTGATCCAACAGATCGTGCCGGCGGACATTCAGCTGCCGGGGCCGCCGCCGGTTGGCGACGCGGCGACCGAACACCAGGCGCTGGCTGAGCTGAAGGCGATCGCCTCGCAGAATCAGCGCTACAAATCCTACATCGGCATGGGCTACAGCGCCGTGCTGACGCCGCCGGTGATCCTGCGCAACATGCTGGAAAATCCGGGCTGGTACACCGCTTACACCCCCTATCAGCCGGAAGTGTCGCAGGGCCGTCTGGAAGCGCTGCTGAACTTCCAGACTGTGACCCTCGATCTGACCGGCCTGGATCTGGCCTCCGCATCGCTGCTGGATGAAGCCACCGCCGCCGCTGAGGCGATGGCGTTGGCCAAACGCGCCAGCAAGCTGAAAGACGCCAACCGCTTCTTCGTGGCTGACGACGTGCATCCACAGACGCTGGACGTGGTGCGCACCCGCGCCGAAACCTTCGGCTTCGACGTCATCGTCGATAAAGCGGAAAAAGTGCTGGAGCTGGACGGCGTGTTCGGCGTGTTGCTGCAGCAGGTGGGCACCACCGGTGAACTGCACGACTACAGCGCGCTGCTGGCCGAACTGAAATCGCGCAAAATCATCACCAGCGTGGCTGCCGACATCATGGCACTGGTGCTGCTGACCGCGCCGGGCAAGCAGGGCGCCGACGTGGTGTTCGGCTCCGCACAACGCTTCGGCGTGCCGATGGGCTACGGCGGCCCGCACGCCGCCTTCTTCGCCTGCCGCGACGAGTTCAAGCGCTCGATGCCGGGCCGCATCATCGGCGTTTCCCGCGATGCCGCCGGCAACACCGCGCTGCGCATGGCGATGCAGACCCGCGAGCAACATATCCGCCGCGAGAAGGCCAACTCGAATATCTGTACTTCGCAGGTGCTGCTGGCCAACATCGCCAGCCTGTATGCGGTGTATCACGGCCCGCAAGGGCTGCAGCGCATCGCCGGGCGCATCCATCGCCTGACCGACATCCTGGCCGCCGGGCTGCAGAAGGCCGGTCTGACGCTGCGCCACAACACCTGGTTCGACACCCTGACCGTTGAAGTGAAAGACAAGGCGGCGGTGCTGGAGCGCGCGCTGAGCTTCGGCATCAACCTGCGTACCGACATCCACGGCGCCGTGGGCATCACGCTGGATGAAGCCACCTCGCGTGAAGACGTGCAAACGCTGTTCGCACTGCTGGCGGGCGACAATCACGGTCTGGACATCGACGCGCTGGACGCGGCGGTGAGCAAAAACAGTCAATCGATCCCGGCCGCCATGCTGCGCCAGGATCCGATCCTGACCCACCCGGTATTCAACCGCTATCACAGCGAAACCGAGATGATGCGTTACATGCATCGCTTGGAGCGTAAGGATCTGGCGCTGAACCAGGCGATGATCCCGCTGGGTTCCTGTACCATGAAATTGAATGCCGCGGCGGAAATGATCCCGATCACCTGGCCTGAATTCTCCGAACTGCACCCGTTCTGCCCGCCGGAGCAGGCTGCCGGTTACCAGCAGATGATCGGCCAACTGTCTCAGTGGCTGGTGCAGCTGACCGGCTATGACGCGGTGTGCATGCAGCCGAACTCCGGCGCGCAGGGCGAATACGCCGGCCTGCTGGCGATCCGCCGCTACCACGAAAGCCGCAACGAAGCGGGCCGTCACGTCTGCCTGATCCCGAGCTCGGCGCACGGCACCAACCCGGCCTCCGCCCAGATGGCGGGCATGAGCGTGGTGGTGGTGGCCTGCGACAAGAACGGCAACATCGATCTGCACGATCTGCGCGTCAAGGCGGAGCAGGCGGGCGAAGAACTCTCTTGCATCATGGTGACCTACCCGTCGACCCACGGCGTGTATGAAGAAACCATCCGCGAAGTGTGCCAGATCGTGCATCAGTTCGGCGGTCAGGTGTATCTCGACGGCGCCAACATGAACGCCCAGGTGGGCATCACCACGCCAGGCTACATCGGCGCGGACGTTTCGCACCTCAACCTGCATAAAACCTTCTGCATTCCGCACGGCGGCGGCGGACCGGGCATGGGCCCGATCGGCGTGAAAGCGCACCTGGCGCCGTTCGTGCCGGGCCACAGCGTGGTGCAGATCGACGGTGTGACCACCCAGCAGGGCGCGGTCTCCGCGGCGCCGTTCGGCAGCGCCTCCATCCTGCCTATCAGTTGGATGTACATCCGCATGATGGGCGCGGAAGGCCTGAAGCAGGCCAGCCAGATGGCGATCCTGAACGCCAACTACATCGCTACCCGTCTGAAAGACGCGTATCCGATTCTGTATACCGGCCGCGATCACCGCGTGGCGCACGAATGCATCCTCGACATTCGTCCGCTGAAGGAAGAGACCGGCATCAGCGAAATGGACATCGCCAAGCGCCTGATCGACTTCGGTTTCCACGCGCCGACCATGTCGTTCCCGGTGGCGGGCACGCTGATGGTCGAGCCGACCGAGTCGGAAAGCAAGGTGGAGCTGGATCGCTTTATCGATGCGATGCTGGCGATCCGCAGCGAAATCGACCGCGTCGCCAAAGGCGAATGGCCGCTGGAAGACAACCCGCTGGTGAATGCGCCGCACGTGCAGGCGGAGCTGGTCAACGACTGGCAGCACCCTTACAGCCGCGAGCTGGCGGTGTTCCCGGTGGCCGGCGTACGCGAGAACAAGTACTGGCCGAGCGTTAAGCGTCTGGACGACGTGTACGGCGACCGTAACCTGTTCTGCTCTTGCGTGCCGATGAGCGATTACGAATAACACGTTCGGCAAAGTTTGTGTTTGGGGGACACCGCATGATGCGGTGTCCCTTTTTATTTTATCGCGGCCTATTCTTTCCGGTACGTTCCCACGATTTGAGGAGTCATCATGCAAGCGGCAATCGTAACAGCGCTGGGGCAAGCCCCGGTTTTCGGCACCTTTGAGGAGCCTCAGGCGCAGGCGAATGAAGTGCCGATCGACGTTCTGGCTGCCGGCATCAAGCAGCTGGATCGCGCCACCGTCGCCGGCACTCATTATTCCAGCCCGAAGCAATTGCCGATCGTGCCCGGCACCGACGGCGTGGGCCGTACGGCGGACGGGCAACGGGTGTACTTCGCCTCTTTCCGTCGCCCTTACGGCGCGATGGCCGAGCGCAGCGTCGCGTCCTGGACGGTGCCGGTGCCGGAGACGGTGGACGACGCCACGGCGGCGGCGCTGATCAATCCGGCCTTCGCCGCCTGGCTGCCGCTGCGCTGGCGGGCGGATCTGCAGCCCGGAGAAACGGTGCTGATCATTGGCGCCACCGGCACCTCGGGCAAGCTGGCGGTCGCGGCGGCGCGTCAGGCGGGGGCCGGGCGCATCGTTGCCGCCGGTCGGCGCCTGAGCGTGCTGGAGGCGTTGGGCGTGGACGCCACGGTGGATCTGAGCCTGCAGGGCGAGGCGCTGGCGCAGGCCTTCGCGGCGGCGGCGGGGCCGGGTGGTTATCAGGTGATTGTCGATTACATCTGGGGCCCGGCGACCGAAGCGCTGCTGGCGACGCTCAATAATCACGATCTCTCGTCTTACGCCGGGGGGCGCGGCATTCGCTTGGTCAACGTCGGCTCGATGGCCGCGCCGGACATCCGGCTGCCGGCGGCGGTGCTGCGCAGCAATCAGCTGCAGATCCTCGGCAGCGGCACCGGCAACTTCCCGCCGATCCCGGAGATGCAGCGCTACGCGACCGAGATTTTGGCGCTGGCGGCGACCGGAGCGCTCACTATCGAGACGCAGGAGCACGCGCTGGCGGAGATCGCCGAGGTGTGGGATCTGAACAAGAAAAGCGACGTGCGTTCGGTGATACGCATCGCCCGCTAAGCCCTGGCCGCTAGCGGCAGAGGCAGACCAGGTGAATGTCCTCCGGCTCACGGGCGAACAATTCGGTATCCGGCTGTTCGATGAGCCGGCAGCCCTGCGCCAGATAGAAGTCTACGGTGCTTTTGTTGGGAATGGAGGAGACGTACAGCCCGGCGGCGCCTTCTTGCGCCGCCTGCCGCAGACAGAGCTGGAACAGCTGCTTGCCTAACCCCTGGCCGCGTTGGTGCGCGCTGACGTAAAAGAACAGCAGCTGGCGCAGATCTTGCCGCGGGCCGCGCGGTTCGGTGTCCAGCGCCGCCGCTGCCACGATTTCCTCGCCTTCGAACAGCGCGAAGAACGCGCCGCCGCGATCGAAGCACGCTTCGTGGATCGGCGTATAGGTTTCCCGATCGTGCGGATCCCAGCCGCGCACATCGTAGTAGTCCGGGTAGGGGTGTAGCTTGCCGTCCTGCAGGCGATACAGGGTGTCGATAATTTCGCTGCGGTCGATATCCCACAGCCGGTCGAGTTGCTGCCGTTGCAGCAGTACAGGGGCGATCATGCTCGTGGTTAACTCTCAATCTGTGGCCGGTAACTTTCCGGCAAATCGATGATAAAGCCGATGCCGCGATCGTCGAGACCTTCGGTGACGCGCAGCTGCGCGCCGATTTTGTCGGCCAGGTTGCGGGCGATGGCCAATCCCAGCCCGCTGCCGGTCTGCTGCGTGCCGGGCACGCGATAAAAGCGCTCAAACAGGCGCGGAAGGTGCTCTTCGCTCACCCCGGGGCCGTTGTCGCGCAACGTAATATAGCAGCCGAGTGGCGCCAGCGAGCGGATATTGGCTTCGATGCGGCTGCCGGGCGGCGCATACTTGAGCGCATTGTCCAGCAGGTTGGTGAAGATGGCGATCAGCGCATGGCGGTCGGTACTCACCACCACCTCCTCGCTGCCGTCGAGCGACAGTTCGACATCTTTTTCCAGCGCATAGGGGACGTGCTGCGCGATGCATTTTCCAATTTCGGCGTAGATGTCCACCGCCTCAATCTTCAGCGGAAAATCTTCCGCCTCCAGCTTGGCCAGGTTGATCAGCTGGCGCGACAGCGACGCCGCCCGATCCAGCCCTTGCTGCATGTCGCCGATGATTTCCCGGCGCTCCTGCTGCTCGCTGACCTGGGTCAGCAAATGCAGCTGCGCCAGCACGGCGGCGATCGGCGTGCGCAGCTCATGCGCGGCGTCGGCCATAAATCGTTTCTCGCGCTGATTGGCGGCGTCGATGCGCGCCATCAGTTTGTTAACCTCCATCACCACCGGCCGGATTTCCTGATACTGCTCGCTGACGTTGATCGGCGACAGATTGCCGGGCTGACGATCGGAAATGGTTCGGGCGATCTGGCGCAGCGGCCGCAGGCTGAAATAGGCCGTAAACAGCAAGGTGATGATGATGGCCGCCAGAATGCCCAGCAGCGGCATGGCGGTGCTCTCCGCCGGGTTGCCGAACAGCGTGGTGCGATCGTTGAACGATTCGCCGACGATCACCCGGTACTGGCGATTCTCGCTCCAGCTGCCGGCGAGATGCCAGTTGGCGCCGGCGTAATTGACCGAGCCGGACAGCACCGAAGGCGGCAGGCGCAGCGGCTCTCCCTGCGTTTGCGAACTGTAAAGCACCCGGTTGTCTCGATCGTAAACCACAAACAGCGGGTGATAGTCGATTTCATCCTGCATGCCGTTATTGATGGAATCAATGTACATGTCTTCAATGGTCTTGATGATGCCGCGGTAATCGATATGGTCAGTGCCGGTTTCGTCGAGAATATTGGCGATGCCTGCAGCGACGATGCGTTGCTGGTTATCGAAATATTTCTCCATGTCGGGGTAATACCAATATTTCACCCAGGCGACGAGGATCCCCCACAATAATAAAATGGCCAGCACCTGGAAAATAATGGTGCGCATAAAGAAGGATTTGAAACCGATCATTTCGCTACTCTTTCTTCAGCAAATAACCAATGCCGCGCACGGTAATAATTCTTTCTTTACCGATCTTGCGCCGTAAATTATGCATGTGCACTTCCAGCGAGTTGCTTTCCACGCTGTCGCCGTGGCCGAACAGCCGCTGTTCCAACACCGCTTTGCGCACCACGGTGCCGGCGCAGCGCATCAGTTCGTGCAGCAGGTGATACTCTTTTTTCGACAGCATCAGCAGTTCGTTATCCAGCATGACCTGATGGTTGACCGGATCGAGATACAGCGCGCCGAGGCTCCAGGTTTGTGACGCGAAGCCCGCCATGCGCCGGTTGACCGCCTTGACGCGCGAGATGAGTTCGGGCAGCGCAAAGGGTTTGGCCAGAAAGTCGTCCGCGCCGGAATCCAGGCTGTTCACCAGGCTTTCAATGCGGTCGCGGGCGGTCAGGATTATGATCGGGATATTTTGCCCGGCGGCGCGCCAGGCGATCAGCCTCTGCAAACCGTCACCGTCCGGCAGCGTGAGATCCAACAGCATCAAATCGAACCCACCGGATGAAAGTTTATTTTCCGCGTCGACGAGCAGGCGCACCCAGCACAAATTAAAGCCGGCCAGCTCCAATGCTCGGCACAGCGCCTTGCCTAATTGCAGGTCGTCTTCCACCAACAGTATGTTCACGTTATTTCCGCTGAGATCCTTGAGTCGCGCTTATCTAACTATAACGCTGACGGGAAGACAACGGGGAAACCTGCGCTGCCTGCACGTTCTTAAGCAAACCTTAATCTGGCTTTAATCTCGCGTTAAGGGAACGAGGGGGAATTTCAGTTATTTTGCTGCCATTCGAAATCATGGCTGAGGGAGCGAAACATGCAGACTGACGGTTCCCCGCTCGCGGGCGCCTCGCGGCGGCTGATGTATTCAGGCGTGGCGATGCTGCTCGTGCTGTTGATGCTGTCGTTTCGCGGCGATGTGCACAGCCCTGCTCACAAAGGCCTGCATGCTTCCGGTTTGCAGCGGGGCCATCAGGTGGCGGTAACGGACGCCTCCGGCTGCGCGAAATATCGGATTAAAAAGCTGCTGCGCCGCCTGGCTCAGCTCTGAAGCGTTTTCTAGAGCGCCGCTCTATACTCTGACTGGCAAACGGGGAGCCTGTGCGCAGGCCGTTATTTTTATATCGCCAACCAGAGAAAAAATACGATGACGAAAGTGGCATTGGTGACTGGCGCAAGCCGGGGAATTGGCCGTGCGACCGCTTTGCTGCTGGCCCGGCAGGGCTATGCGGTGGGCGTGAATTACCTGCGTGACGAAAATGCGGCGCGGCAGGTGGTGGCGGAGATTGAGACGCAGGGCGGTAAGGCGCTGGCATTGCAGGCTGACGTGGCCGACGAAGCGCAGGTGATGGCGATGTTCGGCGCACTGGATGCCGGGCTGGGCACGCTCAGCGCGCTGGTCAACAACGCCAGCATTCTGTTCCAGCAGGCGAACATTGAACAGTTGACCGCCGAGCGCATCAATCAGGTGCTCGGCACCAACGTTACCGGTTACTTCCTGTGTTGCCGCGAGGCGGTGAAGCGCATGGCGCTGCGCTATGGCGGACGGGGCGGCGCCATCGTCAACGTTTCCTCCGCGGCGTCCCGACTGGGGGCTGCGGGAGAGTACGTCGACTATGCCGCCTCGAAAGGCGCCGTCGATACGCTGACCATAGGTTTATCGCGGGAAGTGGCGGCGCAGGGCATTCGCGTCAACGGCGTGCGGCCCGGATTCATCTATACCGAGATGCACGCCAGCGGCGGCGAGCCTGGCCGGGTGGATCGCGTGAAGGACAGTTTGCCGATGCAGCGCGGCGGCCAGCCGCAGGAAGTGGCGGAGGCGATCGCCTGGTTGCTGTCTGACGCCGCATCTTACGTGACCGGCACCTTTATCGAGGCCGCAGGCGGGCGTTGAACGCATCCGTAGGGTTTTGACATCCCTCCGGATGCGAGGTGTTTTGATTAAATAACAATCAAAATGTAGTTACAAAAATGTATGTTTATTTTGAATGGAATCAGGATAAAAATCACAGTAACCAGCGCAAACACCGTGTCAGTTTTGAGATTGCGCAACGGGTTTTTCTGGATCCCAACCATTTGGCTGTGTTGGAAAGGATCGAGGGTGGAGAAGAACGTTGGCAAACGATCGGCATGGTCGGATCCTGCTTGCTGTTGCTGGTGGCACATACGACGATCGAAACGGATGTCGAAGGCGATACAGTAGAGATCGTGCGTATCATTTCAGCACGCAAGGCCGATGCCAAAGAGAGGGGAAGAGATGAAGCGCAAAAATTCCGCCAAAAATCTGGCCCATAGCGTACTCCCGCCGTTGACGGAGGAGCAGAAAGCGCAAATTGCTTCACTGAGTGCGTTGCCGGACGAGGACATCGATTATGCCGATGCGCCGGCACTGGATGAGGAAAAGTGGCAGGCTGCGGTTCAGGGGCGTTTTTATAAACCGATGAAAGTATCGAAAACCATCCGCATCGATGCGGATGTGTTGGCCTGGCTTCAGCGGCCAGGCAAAGGCTATCAGAAACGCCTGAACGCCGTGTTGCGTGAGGCGATGTTGAAAGAGCATGAACACGGGGAATAATGTGTGCCAGGCGGCTAACGATCCGGTGAGGTTCTCACCGGATTTTTTTTGCTGTTTTTTCAGGTAATGCGTTATCAACGCCGGCGGTCTAATTGTGACGCTCGGTCAAAACCACACAAACGGTCATTAACGGTCATGCTGTGGAGCGTGGAATTGTGACCGTTTACCGTTTCTCTCCTGTTTACCTCAGGCGTACGCGCATCATAACTGCCTGTTACTCCACACTTTCGTAATTATTCATTTCATTTCCTTCCCGATTTTTTTGACAACTATCACATCGCGATCGTTGACCGATCGCAGGGCGATGCGCTTTGCGTCCGCGCGCAAAACGCGGCGCGGCAAATCGATATCGTAATCAACGTTGTGGAGGAGAAAAGAAACATGCTGCCTGTAGAACGTCATCGCTTTATCACCGAAGTCTTGAGCCAGCGCGGCCGCGTGATGGTGCAGGAGGTGGCGCAGCTGTGCCACATCTCTATCGAGACGGCGCGGCGTGATCTGGCCTTGCTTGAACGGCGCGGCCTGCTGCTGCGCAGCCACGGTGGCGCAGTGTTCGTCGAGCCGCCGGCGGTGGAGAAAACCTATGTGCCCGCCGAGATAGACCAGGGGGAATCTTTCCGCCAGCGCAGCAACGAGGCGCCGGAACAGAAGACGCGCATTGCCAAACGCGCGCTGGAATTTATCGCGCCGGGGGACTGCCTGCTGCTGGACAGCAGTTCCAGCAGTTGGTTTTTGGCGCGCCAACTGCCGGATATCTCGCTGGTGGTGCTGACCAACTCGCTGCACATCATCCAGACGCTGGCCTGCAAGGCCAACGTGCGCACCATCGGCCTGGGGGGCGAGTATTCCGCCAAGTACGAGGATTTTATCGGCGTGCTGGCGGAGCAGATGCTGAAGGAGTTCGTGATCAACAAGCTGTTTTTCTCCTGCCACGGCATCTGCCAGGACGGCGGCATCCGCGAAAGCAATGAGCACCATGCGCGGCTGAAGCAGCAGATGCTGCTGGCGTCGGAACGCAAGTTCCTGCTGGTGGACAGCAACAAGTTCGGCCGCCGCTCGTTCGCCCGCATTTGCCATTACCGGGAAATAGACACGCTGATCACCGACAGGCTCAGCGACGACGAATTTCGTCAGGAACTGGCCTGGAACAACGTCGACGTGATTGAAGTTTCACCCGCCGCGAAAAGGGCGGCGCGATAACAACAATGAAAACCCTTATTACAGCCAACACTTGTGGAGAGAGAACAATGAAAAAATCCGTACTGGTCGGTCTGTTTGCCTCGCTGCTGCTGTCGGTCTCCGCGCAGGCGGCGGACAAGCTGAAAATGGGCGTGGTGGTGAAGATCGGCGGCATTCCCTGGTTCAACGCCATGGAGGCCGGCATCAAAAGCGAGAGCGCCAAACGCGACATCGACGCCTGGATGGTTGGGCCGACGGCGGCGGATCCGGCGCTGCAAGTGCGCGCCATCGAGGATCTGATCGCGCAGAAGGTGGACATCATCGGCGTGGTGCCGAACGACGCCCGGGTGCTGGAGCCGGTGCTCAAGCGCGCGCAGGAGGCGGGCATCAAGGTGATCGTGCACGAATCCCCCGGCCAGAAGTACGCCGACTGGGATTTTGAGCTGGTGGACGCCTCGCAGCACGGGGTCAACCACATGAAAGCGCTGGCCGCCTGCATGAAAGAGCAGGGCAAGTACGCGGTATACGTCGGCAGCCTGACGGTGCCGCTGCACATCACCTGGTCGGACTCGGCCATCAACTACCAGAAGCAGCACTACCCGAACATGCAACTGGTGGGCGACAAGTTCGGCGTGGGGGAATCGCTGGATGACAGCGTGCGCACCACCAACGATCTGATGGCCAAGTATCCCGATCTGAAAGGCGTGCTGGCGTTCGGCTCGCAGGGGCCGATCGGCGCCGGGCGCGCGGTGCTCAACCGCGGCAAAAGCAACGATATCTGCGTCATCGGACCGTTCAGCCCGGGCCAGGGCGCTTCGCTGGTCAATCGCGGCGCCATCAAGGGCGGTTACATCTGGAATCCGATGGTGGCCGGCGAAGTGTTCGTGCGCATCGCCGACATGATGCACAAGGGGGAGAAAATCACCGACGGCATGACCATCGAAGGCATGGGCAAGGTGCAGGTGGATGCGCAGCAGCACACCATTCTCGGCAACGCCACCGAAAGCCTGGATAAGCAAAACCTGCCGAAGCTGGTGAAGATGGGGCTGTAATCATGGCGATTTCCGGCAATACGGCAACGCAGGGCGCGCCGCTTATCGAACTGCAACAGCTGTCGATGACCTTTGGCGGGCAGCGTGCGCTGAACGATATTTCATTGGCGCTGATGCCGGGGGAGGTGCACTGTCTGGCCGGCACCAACGGCTGCGGCAAGAGCACGCTGATCAAGGCGATCGCCGGCGTCTATCAACCGGACGACGGCAGCCGCATTACCCTCGATGGGCAAACCTTCGGCCGGCTGTCGCCGGATCAGGCGCGCGCCTTCGGCATTCAGGTGATCTATCAGGATCTGTCGCTGTTTCCCAACCTGACGGTGGCGGAAAACATCGCCTTTGAACACAACCTGCGCGGGTTGCTGGGTTGGCACCGCCCGGCGCGGCTGCGGCGCGCCGCCGAACGCCAGCTGCAATCGCTGAGTTTCAATCTGGATCTCGACAAACGGGTGGCGGAGCTGCCGATCGCGCAGCGCCAACAGGTGGCGATCTGCCGTGCGCTGGTGGCGCAGGCGCGGCTGGTGATCATGGACGAACCGACCGCTTCGCTGACCCGCACCGAGGTCAACCAACTGCTGCGCACGGTGGACTATCTGAAAGCGCAGGGCATCTGCGTGGTGTTCGTCAGCCACCGGCTGGACGAGGTGCTGGAGATCTCGGATCGCGTCACGGTGATCCGCGACGGCAACAAAGTCGGTACCTGGCCGGCGGCGGAGATCACCGGCGATCGTCTGACCGAGCTGATGACCGGTCTGAAGCTGGACTATCGCCTGAAAGCGCCCAGCATGAATAAGGATCGGGTGATGCTGGAGGCGGATCGCCTGAGCCGCGCTGGGCAGTATCAGGATGTGAGTTTCCGTCTGCATCAGGGGGAGGTGCTCGGTCTGTGCGGGCTGCTCGGCTCCGGGCGTACCGAGCTGGCGCTGAGCCTGTTCGGCATGACCCGGCCGGACAGCGGAAAACTCTACCTCGACAGCAAACCGGTGCGCTTTCGCGGCCATGAGGACGCGATCAAGGCCGGCATCGGCTACGTCTCGGAGGATCGCCTGACGCTGGGGCTGGTGCAGCAACAGTCGGTGGCGGATAACGCGGTGCTGACCATTCTCGATAAGCTGCGCGGGCGTTTTCGCCTGATCGACGACTACCGCAAGAATCGCATCGTCGCGGAGTGGATCGCCAAGCTCGGCGTGCGGGTGGCGGATCCGGATCAGGCGGTTTCGACGCTGTCCGGCGGCAATCAGCAAAAGATCGTGCTGGCCAAGTGGGTGCTGACCCAGCCGCGGATCTTGATCCTCGACTCGCCGACCGTCGGCGTCGACGTCGGTGCCAAGGCCAGCATCTATCAACTGATCCATCTGCTGGCGCAGGAGGGGATCGCCATTTTGCTGATCTCCGACGAGGTGCCGGAGGTGTATTACAACTGCGATCGGGTGCTGCACTTCAGCGGCGGCAGCGTGATCGGCGAATACCTGCCGGGGCAGGTGAGCCAGCAACAGCTCGCGGAGGCGGTCAATGCGTAGATTCAGTTTGAAACCGCGCGGCAACGAAGGCTACCTGGCCTGGGTGCTGCTGCTGACGGTCATGGTCTTTTCACTGCTCAGCGATCGGTTTTTAACGGTGCAAAACCTGCTCGATCTCAGCGAAAGCTATGCGGTGAGCGGTATTTTCGCCCTCGGCCTGTTTGTAGTGCTGGTGACCGGCGGCATCGATATCTCCTTCGCCGCAGTCGCCTCGGTGGTGCAGTACCTGATCGCCACGCTGGCGACCCACTACGGCCTGGCCAGCCCGGCGGGCAGCATTCTGCTGGCGTTGGCGATCGGTGCCGCGCTGGGCATGGTCAATGCGCTGCTGATCTACTGCCTGCGCATCGTCTCGATCATCGTCACCATCAGCATGCAGGCGTTGTTGTTCGGCATGCTGATGTGGCTGACCAACGGCCGCAGCCTGTACGCATTGCCGGACTGGTGGACGCTGCCGCGCAGCGTGCTGCCGTTCCAGCTGGGTGAGCAGAGCTATCAGCTCGGTTTGCCGACGCTGGTGATGCTGGCGGTGGCGCTGCTGACCTGGCTGCTGCTGAACAAAACGCACCTCGGGCGCCAGCTGTTTGCCGTGGGCGGTGATGCGGAATCGGCGCGGCGCATCGGCATCCGCGTTGGCCTGCTGCATTTGTTCGCCTATGGCTATCTGGGCGCGATGGCGGCGATCGGCGGCCTGGTGCAGGTGTACCGCATGGGGGAAGTGGTGCCCAACGCGCTGGTGGGCGGGGAGCTCGACGTGCTGGCGGCGGCGGTGCTGGGCGGCGCCAGCCTGAACGGCGGCAAGGGCAGCGTGGTCGGCACGCTGATGGGCGTCTTCCTGATCGGCGTGCTGAAAAACGGCCTCAACCTGATCGGCGTGTCCAGCTACTTCATGAACGTGGTGATCGGTCTGGTGATCGTCGCGGCGATCACCGTCACTCACTACAAGAAACGCAAAGAAACCGACGTCGGTTTCGCCTGAGGAGCGCCTGATGGGCAACAACCTGAAATTTCGTCCGGACGGGGTCGCCGTCGGTCTGCTGGCATTGCTGCTGGCGGTGGTGCTGGGCTTTAGCCTGCTGATGCCGGGGCGCTTCTTCAGCGGCGCCACCTTCACCAGCGTGGCCTTCCAGCTGCCGGAGCTGGGCCTGCTGACGCTGGCGATGTTCATCCCGATCCTCAGCGGTGGCCTGAACCTGTGCATTATCGCCAGCGCCAACCTGACCAGCCTGCTGATGGCCTGGCTGTTCATCAGCTACCTGCCGGCGGATGCCGGGCTGGGCTTGCAGGCGCTGTGGCTGGCGTTGGCGCTGGCGGCGGCGATGCTGTTGGCCGGGCTTATCGGCGCGGCGACCGGCGCGTTGGTGACCTACGTCGGCGCGCATCCGATTCTGGTGACGCTGGCCACCATGACGACGGTCAACGGCATCGGCATTTACCTGACGCGCGGCGCGGCCCTGAGCGGCATGCCGGAGATCGTGCGGTTTATCGGCGCCGAGCGCGTGCTGGGCGTGCCGGTACCGCTGTGGATCTTCCTGGTGGTCGCCGCCTTGCTGGCGCTGTTCTTGCAGAAAACCCGGCTCGGCAAATGCATCTACATGAGCGGCAGCAACATCAACGCCACCCACTTCAGCGGCGTGAATACCCATCGGGTGTTGATCGCCATTTACACCCTCTCCAGCCTGCTGTGCGTCATTGCCGGGCTGGTGATGATGGCGCGCTTCAACTCGGCGCGCATGGGTTACGGCGACTCCTACCTGCTGCTCACGGTGCTGGCGATCATACTGGGCGGCACCGATCCGTTCGGCGGTTTTGGCCGGGTCAGCGGCGTGGTGTTGGCGCTGATCGTGCTGCAGGTGATCGCGACCGGTTTGAACTTGATGAACGTCAGCCCGCATTTCAGTCTGGCGATGTGGGGCGCGGTGCTGATCGCGGTGCTGGCGCTGAAGTTTTTCCGCCATCGCTATCAGCAGCGGCGGGCGATGCGCCGCAGCGCGGCCCAGGCCAGAATCGCGGCGGGCCACTGATCCCTTTTCCCTTTTGCGCAGGATAACGCTAATGAAATACCAGATTTCACCTTCACTGATGTGCATGAACCTGATGGATATCCGGCAGCAATTGGCGGTGCTGAATCGCCGCGCCGATATGCTGCATATCGACATCATGGACGGGCACTACGTTAAAAACATCACGCTGTCGCCGTTCTTTATCGAACAGATCCGCCCGCATACCTCGTTGTTGCTGGACGTGCATTTGATGGTGGAGAACCCAACCGATTTTATCGAGCCGATCGCCCGCGCCGGGGCGGACTTTATCTGCCCGCACGCCGAAACCATCAACCGCGACGCGTTCCGCGTGATCAATCAAATCCGCGCGCTGGGCAAAAAAGTGGGGGTGGTGCTGAACCCGGCCACGCCGGTGGAGTTTATTCGCCACTACCTTCACCTGCTGGACAAGGTCACCGTCATGACCGTCGATCCGGGCTATGCCGGGCAGCCGTTCATTCCCGAAATGCTGGACAAGATCCGCCAGTTGCGCGATCTGAAACGCCAACAGGATCTGAACTATCTGATCGAAATAGATGGATCCTGTAACCAGCGCACCTACCGCGATCTGATGGGCGCCGGCGCGGAAGTGTTGATCGTCGGCAGTTCCGGGCTGTTCAACCTCGATCCGGATCTGGAAACGGCGTGGGAAAAGATGCTGGATCAGATGCGGCAGGCGGCCTGAGGCGGGGGATATGATGCGGTATTTTCTTGGCGTTGACGTCGGCGGCACCAATACCCGTCTGCTGTTGATGGATGATGAAGGCGAGTTCAGCGGTTACCGCAAGATAGCGACCGCCGATTGGGCGCAGCGGGCCGATCCGCTGGCGACGTTGGGCGATCTTATCGCCCGGCATTGTGAGGATCGTCAGGTGGCGCAGGTGATGCTGGGGCTGCCGGGGATCCTCAGCCGCGATCGCTCGCGGGTGCTGTCGCTGCCGTTCATTCCGGCGCTGGATGCCCAGCCGGTGGCGGCGCTGTTGGCCGATTTGCTGGCGCTGCCGGTGCGAATGGACAAGGACGTCAACCATCTGCTGTGGTGGGATTTGCAGCAGCTGCCGGCGCTGCCGCAGGTGGCGGTAGGGCTGTATCTGGGCACCGGCATGGGCAACAGCCTGTGGCTGAACGGCGATTTTTACCACGGGGCGCATGGCGCCGCCGGCGAGTTGGGGCACATTCCCTGGCCGGGCCATCTGGGCGAGTGCCCGTGCGGCAAACGGGGCTGCGTCGAGAGTTTGACCTCCGGCCATTGGCTGACCGGCTGGGCGCGTGCCAACGCGGCGCAAACGCCGTTCGACCGGCTGTTCGAACGCCATGGCGATCATCCGGATTTGCGGCGTTTCGTTGAACGATTGGCGCAGACCATCGCCATCGAAATGAATGTGATCGACCCCCAACGGCTGATCCTGGGTGGCGGCGTGATCGCCATGCGCGGTTTTCCGTTGGCGCGGCTGGAGCAAGAGATCCGCCGTCATCTGCGCGGGCCCCAGCCGGCACAGGGATTGGCGATCTCCATCAGCCGCCTGACCGATGAAACCGGCAGCAAAGGCGCCTGTCTGGCAGCCCGGCGCCACCTCCAATTGAGCAGGGAGTACCCGCAATGAAAGGCAAAGTCTGCGTGTTCGGTTCGTTCAACCTGGATATCGTCGCCGGCATGGCGCGCTTTCCGCAGCCCGGCGAATCGCTGATCGCCCGTAACAGTATGATGGGGGCGGGCGGCAAGGGCGCCAACCAGGCCACCGCCGCGCTGCGCGCCGGGGCGCGGGTGCATTATATCGGCAAGGTGGGGCGCGACGACTTCGGTACCTTCGCCCGGCGTCATCTCGCCGCGGCCGGCTTCGATGCGGTGACGCTGTTCTCGACCGGCGATTGCCCGACCGGCAATGCGCTTATCTACGTTGCCGGCGAGGATGCGGAGAACATGATCGCCGTCGATCCCGGCGCCAACCTGACGGTCAGCGAGGACGAGGTGCGCCAGTGCCGCCCGGCGATCGCCGCGGCGGATATTCTGTTGACCCAGTTGGAGAACAACCTGCCGGCGATCGAACAAGTGATTGCCATCGCCCGCGAGGCGCGGACGTTCATCATTCTCAACCCGGCGCCGTTTCAGCCGGTGCCGGACAGCCTGCTGGCGCAGGTCGATCTGCTGACGCCCAACGCCACCGAATGCACGTTGCTGACCGGCGTGCCGGTGCGGGATGTGGCTTCGGCGCGTCAGGCGGCGCAGGTGTTGCACGCCAAGGGCATTCGTTTGCTGATCGTGACCTTGGGCACGCAGGGGGCGTTGTTCTCGGACGGGGAACACAGTGAGCTGATCCCGGCGTTTCCGGCGCAGCCGAAAGACACCACCGGCGCGGGGGATGCGTTTAACGGCGCTCTGGCGGCGCAGCTGGCGAATCAGGTGCCGTTAGCCGATGCGGCGCGCTTCGCCGCCGCCTACGCGGCGGTCTGCGTGGAACGCGCCGGGGCGGCGGGATCGATGCCGAGTTATGAGGAGGCGTTGGAACGCCAGCAGGCGTTCGCTTGACGTTGACGGGCTGCGGCGCAGAGGCGGCAGCCCGGCTCCCTTACTTCAACCAGCCTTTGCGCTGCGCGTCCCGCAGATGTTGCTCCATATGGCGCCACAGCTCGGGATGCACGTCGGCGATCGACGCATTGCGCGCCAGCACCTGCTCCAGGCTGATGCCGTTTTCCACCCAGCTCTGGCCTTCATTGTGCAGATTCATCAGCATCGGCATGGTGCGATCCAGCAGCAAGGCAAAGCGCGCATCGGCGCTTTCGCCGTCTTCATATTCCTGCCATAAAGCGGTGAAATACTCGCGCTGAGCCTCCGGCAACATGCCGAACAGACGGCGCGCCGCCGCCACTTCCTGATCGTGGATCGCCGCGCGGGCCGCCAGATCGTAGACCAGCACGTCGCCGGCGTCGATTTCCACGATGTCATGCAGCAGCGCCATCTGGATCACGCGCTGAATGTCTACGTCATCACCGGCGTAGGGCGCCAGGCTCATGGCGGCGATGGCGAAATGCCAGCTGTGTTCGGCGGAGTTTTCCTGGCGCTGGGTGCCCAGCACTTTGGTGCGGCGTTGCACGCCTTTCAACTTATCGATTTCCATCAGGAACTGGATGGCCTGGGTCATTGAACCGAAATCTAACGCGGGTACAGCGGATGACATGGTGTAAACCTCAAGGTGGGTGGGTTGAAGCCTGACGATTGTAGACCAGCGGGCGGGGGATTTCGATGGTTACACGCGTTCACATTTTTATTTTAGCGTACACGTGTACACTGGAATTATTCTCAGTTAAGCTGCTTTGCGTTAATTTCGCACAAAGCAGGGCATTTTGAGGGGTTGCGCGTTATGGGGAAAACGGACGTAGTGAAAGCCGGGAACAATAAGATTGTCACCGCGGCTTATCCGTGGGCGGAAGAGATCGCCAACAGCATCAGCCACGGCATCGGGCTGGTGTTCGGTATTGTCGGCCTGGTGTTGCTGCTGGTGCAGGCGGTGAATACCGGCGCCGATGCGACGGCCATCACCAGTTACAGCCTGTACGGCGGCAGCATGATCCTGCTGTTTCTCGCTTCTACGCTGTACCATGCGATCCCGCATCAAAAGGCCAAGCATTGGCTGAAAAAATTTGACCACTGCGCCATTTATCTCCTGATTGCCGGCACTTACACGCCGTTCTTGCTGGTAGGGCTGGATTCGCCGCTGGCGAAGGGCCTGATGGCGGTAATCTGGGGGTTGGCGCTGCTCGGCGTGCTGTTCAAACTGGCCTTCGCCCACCGTTTTGAAGCCCTGTCGCTGGTGACCTACCTGACGATGGGCTGGCTGTCGCTGATCGTGATTTATCAGCTGGTTACGCGGCTGGAGGCCGGCGGCGTCACGCTGCTGGCGATCGGCGGGGTGGTCTACACCCTGGGCGTGATTTTCTATGCCTCCAAGCGCATTCGCTTTGGCCACGCCATCTGGCACGGCTTCGTGCTCGGCGGCAGCGCCTGCCACTTCATGGCGATCTACCTGTACGTCTAAGCGTTGCCGCTACGTCTGAATGCGTATTGAACTAGCGCCTCTTTTGTTTTAAAAAAGAGGCGCTTGCTTCTTTCGGGTATCCAGCAAGCCCGTTCCTTCATTTCTGAGCCCGCATACCGTTTCTTTAACCTCTGTTCAGGACTCACCAAGATGATCGTTCGCTTATCCAAAGCGCTGCTGGTCTGCGCTATCGCCTTGTTCGCTTCGCTGGTCGCCTTCGGCAACCTCACCGACTACGGCTCCAATTTCGCCTTCGTGCGCCACGTCTTTATGATGGATACCCTTTTCCCCGACGCCACCATCGGCTACCGCTCGATACAGACGCCGTGGCTGCATCACGCCGGTTATATTTTCATCATTGCGTTGGAGAGTCTGACCGCGCTGCTGTGCTGGATTGGTGGCCTGCGCCTGCTGTGCGGCCTGAAACTGCCCGCCAACGCCTTCAACGGCCGCAAAAAATGGGCGGTAGCGGGGCTGACGTTGGGCTTCCTTACCTGGCAGGTCGGTTTTATGTCGATTGGAGGGGAGTGGTTCGGCATGTGGATGTCGCAGCAATGGAACGGCGTGCCGAGCGCGTTTCGCTTCTTCGTCACCATCATCTTGGTGCTGATCTATCTGGTGCAGCGCGACGGGGAGTTGGACGAGTAACGAAGATGGCCGCAGGCAGGGGGCCTGCGGCCGACGGATTATTTCTCTTCGGCCAGCGAGTAGGGCAACGGTTTGATCGCCAGCTGGCTGGCGGCATCGTCGCGCACCCGCAGCTTGCTGTCGGCATCCAGATCGTTGTTCATCACCACCTGCACCCACAGCGTACCGTCGGCTAACTGGCTCGACGCCAGTACGGTGCCGGTGCGACGCCAGTTTTCCCCCAGCTGCAGCTCCAGATCTTCCGCCGCCTGCGGGGCGCGAGCCGCTTTACCTTCCAGCCAGTAGAGCGCACGTTTGTTGGCGCCGCGGAACTTGGCGCGTGCCACCATCTCCTGACCGGTATAGCAGCCCTTGCTGAAACTGATGCCTTCCAGCGCCTGGAGGTTGGTGGCCTGCGGGATCAGCTGCGCGCTGTTGGCGGCGTCGATAACCGGATAACCGGCTTCGATCTCCAGCGCCAGCCACTGGCTGCTGTCATTCCGTTCCGCCTGGTCATGCAGTTTGCCGATCAGCTGTTCGGCCACGGCGGGGCGTGTCACCAGCAGAAAACGTTCCGCCGGCGCATTGAAGTGCAGAATCGTGGTCTCGCCGTCCTGCACCACCGGGTGCTCGGCGCTCGGCAGCGTGGCGAACAGGCCCGCCAGCGCGGCGCGCGCCTGGAAACCGGCGACGCCCAGCAATACCGCGTCATTATCGGCGGCGATGGTGACTTTGGAGAACACCGCATATTTTTTGATTTCCGCCAGTTGGCTGTCCAGCACGCTGCGGCGTTCCAGATAGGCGAAGCCTTCGCCGCGGTGGAACAGACGCAGGTTGCTCCACATTTTGCCCTTGGCGTCGCAGTGGGCGCACAGCACGTGTTGATCGGCCGCCAGCGCGTCGATGTCCGCCGTCACCTGGCCCTGGAGATATTTCACCGTGTCCGGCCCGTTCAGCGTCACCAGCGCCCAATCTTCCAGCGAGATCAGCGTCAGGGGCAGATGGGTGGAAGCGGAGGGCTGACGGGGTGGGAATGGAATGTTATGCGCCATAGTAAGTTCCTGCTCAACGTTTAGCTTACCTGAAGGGTATTGGACCCATGGTAAAAGAGGCGGCGGGCTTTGCAAACTGTTATTCGCGCCGCGGCGCCGGGGGGCGCTTTTTTTGGCATTTTGCGCTTTATTGCGTTTTCCGCCACAAAGCGCCTTCCCGGCGTGTATGTCAAATTGTTACTCTATAGACTTGCGGCCAGGGCACACTTGCACACAGACCCCCGGCTGATGGAATTATATTGCGACGGCGTTGCCATACAGTGTGTCATTTGAACCCTGCGCTGGCGCTGCCGCGCTGAAAAGAGGTGAGTCATAACAACATGGATATTAACAACAAAGCACGTATTCACTGGGCTTGCCGCCGTGGCATGCGCGAGCTGGACATCTCCATCATGCCGTTCTTCGAATACGAATACGACAGCCTGAATGACGCGGACAAGGCGCTGTTTATCCGCCTGCTGGAGTGCGACGATCCCGATTTGTTCAACTGGCTGATGAATCATGGCGCGCCGCAGGACGGCGAGCTGCAAAGAATGGTGACCCTGATCCAAACGCGAAATAAAGACCGTGGCCCAGTGGCGATGTGATATCCGCATTTCCTGGCGCACCCAGCTGTTTTCACTGTTAACCCACGGTGTTCTGATCCTGCTGATCCTGATTTCGCCCTGGCCGGAAGGCTTTGGCCCACTCTGGCTGGTGCTGCTGACGCTGGTGGTGTTTCAGTGCATTCGCAGCCAGAAGCGCATCGCCGCGGTGCAGGGCGAGCTGCGGCTGCTGGCGGATCGGCGTTTCAGCTGGCACGGCCGCGAGTGGCGACTGGCGAAAAAACCGTGGATGCCGGGTTACGGCATGCTGTTGACGCTACAGCCTATGGAGGGCAAAAAGCGCCGCCGGCTGTGGCTGGCTTCCGACTGCATGAGCAAAGAGGAATGGCGCCACCTGCGGCAGCTGTTGCTGTATCCGCCGGCGGGTGACGGCGAACAAGGTTGATAGGGGGCGCCGGCGCGAATCATGCCGCCGGCGCTCGGCGTTTGGGGAGGAACGCCCGATAGCGGCTACAGCAGCGGCTCCATTTCCAACAGGATCTGTTCGCACCATTGCTGCAGGCGCTCTTCGCTCAGATCGTATTGGTTGACCTCATCGAGCGCCAGGCCGACGAAGTGTTTGCCGTCGGCGCTCAGCGGTTTGGGGCTGGTGAACTCGAAGCCCTCAGTGGGCCAGAAGCCGATGAACTGTACGCCCAACGGCGCGATGTGAGCGTGCAGCATGCCCAGCGCGTCGAGGAACCACTCACCGTAACCGAGCTGATCGCCCATGCCGTACATGGCGACGATTTTGCCTTTCAGATCCAGCGCCGCCAGCTGCGGCCAGATCGCTTCCCAATCTTCCTGCAGTTCGCCGAAATCCCAGGTCGGGATGCCGAGGATCAGAATGGAATAGTCCTCCATCAGCTTGGGCGAGACGTCTTTCAGGTTGTGCAGGTCGACCAGGTCTTCACCCAGAATCTCACGGATTTTTTCTGCCGCCATTTCGGTGTAGCAGGTGCTGGAGCCGTAAAACAGACCAATCTTCATGTGTAAACCGTTACGTTGCTGTTTAGAGAATTGCAGCGAGTATACCTGATTTGCGCCGGCTTAAGGCATAATGGCGCGGGTGGAAATGCAACAAAGAGAGGACCGCGTGCAACAGCAAGACAATGCGCTGATTGAACAATTCCTGGATGCGCTGTGGCTTGAGCGTAATCTGGCGGAAAATACGCTGGCCTCCTATCGGCTGGATTTGCAGGCCCTGGGCGCCTGGCTTGGCCAGCAGAAGACCGATTTGCTGCAGGCGCAGGCGCTGGATCTGCAGGCGTTTCTCGCCGAGCGGGTGGATGGCGGTTACAAGGCCACCAGCTCCGCGCGTTTGTTGAGCGCCATGAGGCGCCTGTTTCAATATCTGTACCGCGAAAAGCTGCGCGCCGACGATCCCACCGCGCAGCTGGCGTCTCCCAAACTGCCGCAGCGCTTGCCGAAGGATCTGAGCGAGGCGCAGGTCGATGCGTTGCTGCAGGCGCCCTGCGTCGATCAACCGCTGGAGCTGCGCGACAAGGCGATGCTCGAAGTGTTGTACGCCACCGGGCTGCGGGTTTCCGAGCTGGTGGGGCTGAACATCAGCGACGTCAGCCTGCGTCAGGGCGTGGTGCGGGTGATCGGCAAGGGCAACAAGGAGCGGCTGGTGCCGCTGGGCGAAGAGGCGGTCTACTGGATCGAAAACTATCTGGAGCACGGCCGCCCATGGCTGGTCAACGGCCAGACGCTGGATGTGCTGTTCCCCAGCACCCGCTGCCAGCAAATGACCCGACAGACGTTCTGGCATCGCATCAAACACTATGCCATCCTTGCGGGCATCGACAGCGAGCGTCTGTCGCCGCACGTGTTGCGGCACGCGTTCGCTACCCATTTGCTGAACCATGGGGCCGATCTCCGTGTCGTACAGATGTTGTTAGGGCACAGCGATCTCTCGACCACGCAAATTTATACTCATGTAGCGACCGAACGACTGAAACAGCTACATCAACAGCATCACCCGCGCGCCTGAGCGGCGGGTTCGAAAGGATTGGAATAATGAAAAAAGGTTTAATGCTGCTTTCACTGCTGGTGGCCTCGGTGGCCGGCGCCGCCCATGCCGATGACGCGGCGATCAAAAAAGCGCTCGCCAGCCTGGGCATCCAGCAGGCGGACGTGCAGCCTTCACCGGTCAACGGCCTGAAAACCGTGCTGACCGACAGCGGCGTGCTGTACGCCTCCGAAGACGGCAAGCACATCCTGCAGGGCCCGCTGTTCGACGTCAGCGGCAAAGAGCCGGTCAACGTGACCAACCAACTGCTGAGCAGCAAGATGGACGCGCTGAAAGATCAGATGATCGTGTACAAGGCGCCGAAAGAGAAACACGTGATCACCGTGTTCACCGACATCACCTGCGGTTACTGTCACAAGCTGCATCAGCAGATGAAAGAGTACAACGATCTGGGTATTACCGTGCGTTACCTGGCATTCCCGCGCCAGGGGCTGGCATCCCAGGCTGAAAAAGACATGCAGTCGATCTGGTGCACCGCCGACAAGGCCAAGGCGTTCGACGCCGCCATGAAGGGTGACGCCGTTTCTCCGGCGACCTGTAAAACCGACATCAGCAAGCATTACGAGCTGGGCGTACAGTTCGGCATTCAGGGCACGCCGGCCATCATCCTGGAAAACGGCATGATGATCCCGGGCTATCAGGGGCCGAAAGAGATGGCCGCCATGCTGGATGCGCACCAGGCCGCCACCAAAGCCGGTGGTTAATCGCCGGTGAGTATCAAAACGCAACTACGCCGCCGCCCGGCGGCGGACGACACGCATCTGCCCGCCAGTTTGCCGCCGCTGCTGCGCCGGCTTTACGCCCTGCGCGGCGTGCAGGCTGAGCAAGAGCTGGAACGCAGCGTCAAGGGCATGCTGCCCTGGCAACAGCTGGACGGTATCGACGACGCCGTCAGCCTGCTGCAACAGGCGCTGGCCGACGGCCGCCGCATCATGGTGGTGGGCGATTTCGACGCCGATGGCGCCACCAGCACCGCGCTGACGGTGTTGGCGCTGCGCAGCATGGGCGGCGCAGCCGTCGATTATCTGGTGCCAAACCGCTTCGAAGACGGCTACGGCCTGAGCCCTGAAGTGGTGGAGCAGGCGGCGGCGCGCGGCGCAGAACTCATTGTCACCGTCGATAACGGCATCTCCTCCCACGCCGGCGTCGATGTGGCGCACGCCAAAGGCATGCAGGTGCTGGTGACCGATCACCACCTGCCGGGTGAGACCCTGCCGGCGGCTGAAGCGATCGTCAATCCCAACCTGCGCGGCTGCGCCTTCCCGTCCAAATCGCTGGCGGGGGTAGGCGTGGCGTTCTACCTGATGCTGGCGCTGCGCGCCCGCCTGCGGGACAGCGGCTGGTTCGAGCAGCGCGCGCTGGCGATGCCCAATCTGGCGGAACTGCTGGACTTGGTGGCACTCGGCACCGTGGCCGACGTGGTGCCGCTGGACGCCAACAACCGCATTCTGGTGTATCAGGGGTTAAACCGTATTCGCGCCGGCAAATGCCGACCGGGCATCCGCGCGCTGCTTGAGGTGGCCAACCGCGATGCCCGCCAGCTGGCGGCCAACGATCTCGGTTTCGCCCTCGGCCCGCGCCTCAACGCCGCCGGCCGGCTGGACGACATGTCGATCGGCGTGGCGCTGCTGCTGAGCGACGACATTGCGCAGGCGCGCATGCTGGCCAACGATCTCGATGCGCTGAACCAGACGCGCCGCGAGATAGAGCAGGGCATGCAGGTGGAGGCCCTGCAGCTGTGCGATCAGCTGGAGCGCACCAGCACCGAGCTGCCTTATGGGTTGGCGATGTATCACCCGGAATGGCACCAGGGCGTGGTGGGCATCCTCGCTTCGCGCATCAAAGAGCGTTTCCACCGCCCGGTGATCGCGTTCGCGCCGGCGGGCGACGGCATCCTGAAGGGCTCCGGCCGTTCGGTGCCCGGCCTGCACATGCGCGACGCGCTGGAGCGGCTGGATATGCTGAACCCCGGGCTGATGATGAAGTTCGGCGGCCACGCGATGGCGGCCGGGCTGTCGCTGGAAGAGGCCAAATTCGACGAGTTCCGCCAGCGTTTCGGCGAGCTGGTGGGGGAATGGCTCGATCCGGCGATGCTGGAAGGGGTTATCTGGTCCGACGGCGAACTGGCGATGCAGGAGCTGTCGCTGACCACGGCGGAGCTGCTGCGCGAGGGCGGCCCGTGGGGCCAGGCGTTCCCGGAACCGACCTTCGACGGCAAGTTCCGCATTCTGCAGCAGCGGCTGGTGGGCGAGAAACACCTGAAGCTGATGGTGGAACCGCTCGGCGGCGGCCCGCTGCTCGACGGCATCGCGTTCAACGTGGACACCACTCTGTGGCCGGACAGCAGCGTGCGCGAAGTGGAACTGGCCTACAAGCTCGACGTCAACGAGTTTCGCGGCAACCGCAACGTGCAACTGCTGATCCAGCATCTTTGGCCGCGCTGAAGTGAAATTGAACACAATTCGGGGATTGGGCTCTCCAATCCCCGGCATCCTTCCCGATCGCCACAAAAACTGACCAACTCGCTATAAACTGCCGCCCGGATCCGTTAGAATTAGCGGTTCCAATGGCATTCCGCCATCGACGCCATCAACGTAAAAGAACGAAACCATGTTTGAAATTAACCCGGTAAAAAACCGAATTCAGGACCTGTCCGAGCGGACTGCGGTTCTTAGGGGGTATCTTTGACTATGATGCCAAGAAGGAACGCCTAGAAGAAGTCAACGCCGAGCTGGAGCAGCCGGACGTCTGGAACGAGCCGGAGCGCGCACAGGCGCTCGGCAAAGAGCGCGCCGCGCTGGAAGCCATCGTTGAAACCATCGATCAGCTGGAGCAGGGCGGCGAAGACGTCGGCGGGCTGCTGGAACTGGCGGTAGAAGCCGACGATGAAGAGACCTTCAACGAAGCGGTCGCCGAGCTGGATCAACTGATGAGCAAGCTGGATCAGTTGGAATTCCGCCGCATGTTCTCCGGCGAATACGACAGCGCCGACTGCTACCTGGATATCCAGGCCGGCTCCGGCGGCACCGAAGCGCAGGACTGGGCCAGCATGCTGCTGCGCATGTACCTGCGTTGGGCTGAAGCCAAGGGCTTCAAGACCGAAGTGATCGAAGAGTCCGACGGCGACGTCGCGGGCCTGAAATCGGCCACCATCAAGATCATCGGCGACTACGCGTTCGGCTGGTTGCGCACTGAAACCGGCGTGCATCGCCTGGTGCGCAAGAGCCCGTTCGACTCCGGCGGCCGTCGCCACACCTCGTTCAGCTCGGTGTTCATCTACCCGGAAGTCGACGACGATATCGATATCGAAATCAACCCGGCGGATCTGCGTATCGACGTGTACCGCGCCTCCGGTGCGGGCGGTCAGCACGTCAACAAAACCGAATCCGCCGTACGTATTACTCACCTGCCAACCAACATCGTGGTGCAGTGCCAGAACGATCGTTCTCAGCATAAGAACAAGGATCAAGCGTTTAAACAGCTGCGAGCCAAGCTGTACGAGTTTGAGATGCAAAAGAAAAATGCTGATAAGCAGACGATGGAAGACAACAAGTCCGACATCGGCTGGGGCAGCCAAATCCGTTCTTACGTGCTGGATGACTCCCGCATCAAGGATTTGCGCACCAACGTCGAAACGCGTAACACGCAGGCCGTACTGGATGGCGACCTGGATAAATTCATTGAGGCAAGTTTGAAAGCCGGGTTATGAGGAATAGAAATGTCTGAACAACAAGTACAGGGCGCCGATCAGGCGCTGGATCTCAATAACGAACTGCAGTCCCGCCGCGAGAAACTGGCCGGCCTGCGTGAGAACGGCATTGCGTTCCCGAACGACTTCCGTCGCGACTCCACCTCCGACAAACTGCACGCCGCGTACGGCGATAAAGACAACGAAGAGTTGGAAGCGCTGGGCGTCGAAGTGACCGTCGCCGGCCGCATGATGACCCGCCGCATTATGGGCAAGGCATCCTTCGTTACGCTGCAGGACGTGGGCGGCCGCATTCAGCTGTACGTCGCGCGCGACGATCTGGCTGAAGGCGTGTACAACGAGCAGTTCAAGAAGTGGGACCTGGGCGATATCCTCGGCGCGCGCGGCAAGCTGTTCAAAACCAAGACCGGCGAACTGTCTATCCACTGCACCGAACTGCGTCTGCTGACCAAAGCGCTGCGCCCGCTGCCGGACAAATTCCACGGCCTGGCGGATCAGGAAACCCGTTACCGCCAGCGTTACCTGGATCTGATCGCCAACGAAGAATCGCGCAACACCTTCAAGGTGCGTTCGCAGGTGATGTCCGCTATCCGTAACTTCATGGTGGAACGCGGCTTCATGGAAGTCGAAACCCCGATGATGCAGGTGATCCCGGGCGGCGCGTCCGCGCGTCCGTTCATCACCCACCACAATGCGCTGGATATCGACATGTACCTGCGCATCGCGCCGGAACTGTATCTGAAGCGTCTGGTGGTCGGCGGCTTCGAGCGCGTGTTCGAAATCAACCGCAACTTCCGCAACGAAGGCGTTTCTCCGCGTCATAACCCAGAGTTCACCATGATGGAACTCTACATGGCTTACGCGGATTACAAAGATCTGATCGAGCTGACCGAGACCCTGTTCCGCACCCTGACCGAGAAAGTGCTGGGCACCTCTCAGGTGCAGTACGGCGACGAAGTGTTCGACTTCGGCAAGCCGTTCGAGAAGTTGACCATGACCGAGGCGATCAAGAAATACCGTCCGGAAACCGATCTGGCTGACCTGGCCGACATGGGCAAAGCGGTGGCCATCGCTGAATCCATCGGCATCAAGGTTGAGAAGAGCTGGGGCCTGGGCCGCGTCGTGACCGAGATCTTCGAAGAAGTGGCGGAAAGCCATCTGATTCAGCCGACCTTCATCACCGAGTACCCGGCTGAAGTGTCGCCGCTGGCGCGCCGCAACGACGTGAACCCGGAAATCACCGACCGCTTCGAGTTCTTCATCGGCGGCCGTGAAATCGGCAACGGCTTCTCCGAGCTGAACGACGCCGAAGACCAGGCGCAACGCTTCGCCGACCAGGTGAACGCCAAAGACGCCGGCGACGACGAAGCGATGTTCTACGACGAAGACTACGTCACCGCGCTGGAGCACGGCCTGCCGCCGACCGCCGGTCTGGGCATCGGCATCGACCGCATGGTGATGCTGTTCACCAACAGCCACACCATCCGCGACGTGATTCTGTTCCCGGCAATGCGCCCACAGAAATAATCCCGTTTAGCGTGCAACAACCGGTGCAGGCAACTGCGCCGGTTTTTTTTCGTCTACGGGACTTAACCGCTTAAAACATCGACAGTTACGCGCCATCTCCGCTTGCCCGTCGCCGATAACCGGTTATAATGCCTGTCGCACACCGATGCGGGTGTAGTTCAATGGTAGAACGGCAGCTTCCCAAGCTGCATACGAGGGTTCGATTCCCTTCACCCGCTCCAAACACACTTCTCTCAACGTCTACCAAAGCCTACTAAACCCAGTAACGACAAGTATCCCGGTAAAATCTGGTTATCCCAACGTCTACGCACATCTACCCAAATCTATACATCCATGTGTATAGTAATGAGTATAGGACGTTTGATTTATCTCGGAGCTATACACAATGCCCCTCACAGACCTTGAGCTACGGCGCTCCAAGCCGCAAGAAAAGCCCTATACACTCAGTGATGGCGGTGGGCTCTCTATACTCATTGAGCCGAACGGCTCCAAGGGTTGGCGTTTTCGCTACCGTTTCGATGGCAAACCCAAAATGCTTTCCCTCGGTACATACCCCACAGTTTCACTCACTGAGGCAAGGCAGAAGCGTGATGAAGCTAAAAAGCTGGTGGTATCGGGCATCAACCCCAGCGAAGCCAGGAAACAGCAGAAACGAGCTCGGCAAGATGTTGCTGGCAATACCTTTGAGGGGATAGCGCGAGAGTGGTATGGCAAGCGGCGTGATCGCTGGTCAGAGTCATATGCAGAAGAAATGATAAAAACGTTTGAGAGCGATGTTTTTCCATACATAGGCCATCGTCCAATTGCCGAGATAAAGCCAATGGAGCTTATGGGGGTGCTTTCCAAACTGGATGAACGCGGCGCAACAGAGAAATTGCGCAAGGTGCGCCAGCGGTGTGGAGAGGTATGGAAATATGCCATCGTCACCGGTAGGGCTGAATATAACCCAGCCCCGGATCTCGCTAGTGCGTTCTCACCGCATAAGAAAGAGCACTATGCGTTCTTGTCAGTTGCCGAGTTGCCCGAGTTTTTCCGCATCTTTAACACATATACCGGCAGCCAGATCGTTAAGCTGGCAATGCGTTTGCTTATTATCACAGGGACAAGGCCGGGAGAGCTGCGAAAGGCTGAATGGTCGGAGTTTGATTTTGATAGCCGGCTTTGGGAAGTACCGCCGGAGCGCATGAAAAAACGCCGTCCTCATTGCGTCCCTCTGTCTGAGCAGGCTATCAACATTCTGGAACAGCTTAAACCGCTGACCGGTCATTACAGCTACGTGTTTCCTGGCAGGATTCACCACAGCAAGCCAATAAGTGAAATGGCTATGAATGTGCTGGTTCGACGCATTGGTTATGCAGGCCGTGTAACGGGCCACGGATTCCGACATACCATGAGTACCATTCTGCATGAACAAGGCTATAACACTGCCTGGATTGAAACGCAGCTAGCCCACGTCGATAAGAACAGTATTCGTGGAACCTACAACCATGCCCAGTATCTGGATGGGCGCCGGGATATGCTCCAGTGGTACGCGGATTACATGGATAGCCTGGAGGGGCGCGGTAACGTAATCCATGGGAAGTTTGCCAACCTTGCTTAGTGCTGGACATAAATACAGTTGTGACGTGTTATACTCTATAAGCTAGCACCTAGGGTAGCTCCCGAAAGCCGATACCCCATCGGTTGGTGCTAGCACGTAGATATGGGGGAGGCTGCTGGGGAGTGCCTTTGTCAAAATTAAACTGCTTAAGGAAATGGCTCAGTATTGAGGAGTCAGCAAAATATCTTGAAAGGAAGATAGAAGAGCAGGTGGCTGTTACTGACGTTCTGCGATTTGCGCTTGATGGGCATTTAACTTTATCTGTGAACTTGCAGTCGCCAAAAATAGCAAAAAAGGTTGAGATAAAAAAACTAAAAATGGGAGACACGGCCACCCATAGAGAAGTGTACGTTCGTGATAATTGGGGGGTATACATTGGAGAATCATTTTCCCCAAATAGATTGATAGATTTCGCTTCGCCTGTAGGAAATGATCTTACCAGTTTGAGCGGCGTCCAAGATACCCCACTGCTGGGCATTGAGCGTCTATTCGCAGAAGAACAATACTGCGCTTGCCTGGGCTTACCAAAACCGTCCAGGAAGCAGGATATAATTCGCGGCGTAATGATTGACGCCGGCCCAGCCGGATTGTTCCAATTGCAACGTTTTATTGATGTGGATTATGAGCTAGAGAATCTTTACAAATCAGCGGCAGTTACCGGCGATGTTAATCATCCCGCGTTTCAAAACATAATCTCTATGTTCAAGAGCATTCAATCTATCAGTATGTGGGATCCTGATGCCCACCAAAGATACATACCCGTCCCCACCTTCCCTAGTGATGTGTATTTTGTTGCGAGAACGGCGAACCTAGATAAGCTTGTGGACATGCTTAATTCCACCCCAGTAACGAACAAGCCCAAGCAGTCAAAGAAAACTGAGAATGCCCAGGCCAAGTTTATCAAGAGCCTTCTGACTCTTATGTATGATGAAGATGTAGCCAGTAACCCAAGAAAACATATTGACGGTAAGCTTGCCCAGATTAGAACCGAGCTGGAGGCTAAGGGGCTTCACTGCCCGAGCGGGGTTACTGTTGAAAACTGGCTTTCCGATGTGGACTAGGTGAGCAACAGTAAGGCTGTCTGCCGGTTTTTTGCTACCATGCCCATCATTCTGAGAATTGAAATATTGCATTGCTAATTTGCAATATTACCCAAATCAAATCATCAAAACTGCAACATCCTGCCTGTAGACCTTACACACCCACAGGAGAACAACAGGATGTCACAAACATTTATTCGAATCGCGGACGTGCAACGTCGCACTGGTTATAGCAAAGCTTGGATTTATCGCCTTATGTCCCAGGGGCGTTTCCCTGCATCAGTAAAAATAGGTGCTCGTGCAATTGCTTTCGTTGAAAGCGAAGTCGACACTTGGATTAGTCAGCGTATAGCCGAGTCTCGCGGGGAGGTTGCATAATGCAAAACAAAACCCGCACTGAGGCGGGCGGTATCGAACAGGTTGGCACCTCTAATGATACTGCTACGTCAGCAAACAAACCATCCCCTAAAAAGCATCGCGCCCGTGTTTATATGATGCGCACTGGCATTGAAGGTTGGACGGAAAACGACATTCTCCGTTATTGCCGTCTATCGTCGGGGCGTAACTATGCCTCAGAGCTGGAGCGCCGGCTAGATATCCACCTTGAGCGTATTGAAGAAAAGAACCCTGATGGAATCGGAGGGCATTTCCGCTACCGCTTCACTTGCCGCGCTGACGTTTTACGCGTGATTCAACTGGTCAATAGCTCGGCCCAGGCTGGTAGTTACTGTGGCCTATCTCCGTCGGAAGTTAATGAAATCCTAACCCTATATCCAGACGCCTTCAAAGCAGTTTAACGGAGCCAGAAATATGAAGCAGAAACGTATGCCCGAACAGGGGCAGGGATTCGCTCAGCCTGAAAACAGCCAGAGTAGTATTGATCACACAGGTTTCGCGGCAATTGTGCCAATTATTCCGGGCCAAATTGGTGAGCGTGAAACTGGTGTTGCGAGTGCGCGATCATTCCATAAAGCACTTGGCGTTGGGCGCGTATTTACGAGTTGGTTTAATGCTCGAGTAGCTCAGTATGGTTTTATCGAAGGTGTGGATTATGTACGTGTAGAAAATTTGAGCGCACCCAAACGGGTGTCCTCAAAATCTCGCCAGCAGGTCGAATATGATTATCAGATCACTGCCGACATGGGCAAAGAATTAGGCATGGCGGAACGTACCCCGCAAGGTCGTGCTATTCGCCGTTACTTCATTGCCTGTGAGGCGGAATTACAACGCATCGCACCAAAGGTTTCTGCAAAATTTCGCCGGGAACTTAAAGCACGCATTACCGCGGCCAGTCACTTTAAGCCGATGTGCGAGGCTCTGGCTCTTGCACGCACTGAGCAGGGTAAAAAGACACTGGCACACCACTACACCACCGAGAGCAACATGATAGCCAGGATTGTGCTGTGCGGACTAACAGCCAAGCAGTGGGCGCAGGCTAGCGGCACTGATGGTGATCCACGCGATAGCATGAGCGCCGAGCAACTGGAGCACTTTTCTTACCTGGAGCAAACCAACATCACGCTGATTGAGTTGGGGCAGGACTACCACCAGCGCAAGAATGAATTGACGCGCCTATCACAACGCTGGCTCGCTAAACGATTGGGGGTGAGCCATGTATAACTTCGCTGCCGGCCAGAAAGAAGCCTTTCCGTTGGCAGGCTGGTGGCTATCTGACGTTGGCAACAGAGCCAATGATAGTGGCCCTGTTTATGGAGAGGAAAATCAGAAACTTTCAAACTGGAAAGATAGTGGTGTAGAGCAATTACGCAACGCCGGCGTTGTGTGGAAAAACATGGCGGCTATCAGTCACTCTGTTTCATCCTCGGATGAGTTTTTGGCTTTCTTGCGCTGTTCTGCTTTTAGCTTGCGCCCGCAAGCATCTAGCACCCATGCGGAGAAGTTAGCACCGGGGTTATCTGGTTTCTCGCGTTCTACGCTTGCGTCTATTTCGTCGAGCAGCTCGTGCGGAAATCGTATGCCTTTGTACGAGGATCTATTGTTTTTATGTCCTGTAGCCATAGTGTCAACCTATGTAATGTCCATTTCTTGTGACAATACAGGAAGGATAAAAACAAGTGAAGTGTTTAAACATAAATTGATTGACGTGTTTAAACATCATGAGATAAGGTATTTAAACACCTTATCCACAGATAAGGCACAACAAACGCACAAAATAGCGACGCCCCAGAGTGCTGTAACACTACCGAGGCGCCTTACCACCAACGATAGAAGAAGTATCGAGGTAGCTATGTCAAATCATACCACACCCATTGCTGGGCGGAATACGCACATCCAGCAACATGCTCAAAGCCACCAGCGCTTTGTTTTTATCTTCGCAGCTATTCGCAGGAATTCGACAGAAATAGCTCCGGAAATGCGCCATGTCTCTGCATTTTCTGAAAGGGAAGCCCGGAAGGCGCTCGCATCTGATTTTATTCTTTTGTTCGCTGGCCGCCTGCCTATTCATGCGCTGAACCAATCAGCAAGCAACCCTGCAATGAGTACCCGCATAGAGGCTGAACGAGATGATCAATAACGAAACTTTCGAAGCGCTAGAAAAATGCGAACGACTTTGTGCGCTGCTGGTGGCTATGAAGATTGCTGTGCCAAGCATGGAGGATACTGAAGTACAAGAGCTGATTGCGCTGTGTAGCGATCTGGCCGAGCCAGTTTGCTGCCATTTGGCCGAGCTGGAAGGAAAATCCTATGACGGAGGTAAACCATGAGCCATGCACAGGGCCTGAAAAAAGCAACCAAGAAGGCGGATCAGCTTTGCTCACTTCTGCATCTCATCGTTCACTCTGGCGGTGACCTCGGTTCGGTTGAATTAAACACACTTCTCACGTTAGCGCTGGATTTGTCGGGAGAACCTGCGTGTTGGTTATTGGAAGAACAGCAACTGCGGGAGGGGACGCATGGATAAGCCAATGTTACACGGAATGGCTCAGCGCACCGAGCGGCAAAAACTTAACGACGCCAGAGATGCCATGCGTAAGGTGCAAATCCTGCTGTCTGCCGCCCAACATCTAACATCAACGGAAGAAGAAACAGAAATGCGAGCAGAGCTTCTAGGCCTTGTTGAGGATGTGGTTGCCAGAACAATGGAGGCCATCGCGTGAACAATATTTTCACTCTTAACCAGCCGGAGAACTCCGGCAAGCAGTACATAGAAGCAGCACCAGAGGGAGTGAAATTCTGGTTGATGAACCGTGCTGGAAAATATGAAAGCAAAGAGTTGGTGGGCTATGCCGAACTCATAACGCGATTGGAAGTAGGGGAACTAGACGATAACCCGTTAGGCTCATGGATTTTTAGAGCAATGGCTGAGGGAATGGATCTCGGCTACCACTCGCCAACTATTGGAGAGCTGCTGATTTGCTGGCGCCAGAATGTTGCCCAGGCGTTTCTTATCGAACAAGCGTCTGCCAATGGGTTTGCCGAGGTAGTTCAACCGGAAGGTGGGACAAAACGGGCTGTTATCTATCGCGGCAAGAACGGCAGTATGACGGTTTATCCAGATGCCTTGCGCTTTGCTATGGCAAATAACATTGAGGGCGCACTGATAGAGCAGTACGGCCAAGAGAAAGGTACCGATAACGCCGTACTCATGTATACCGCCATGCTGGGCATTAGCGGTGAGCTTTCACCGCTAGGACGTGAGCTGCTAACCGATTTGCACGATGGTTTTATCCTGCAGTTGAATGATGAAGGTTTACCACCAGCACCAACAGCGCACTAAGGGGAGAGTATGCGTAATATCGATTTAATCCGTGAGGTGAAGCGCTGTGCTGCTGGCTCCTGGTCAACCTTGCTCCCCTCGTGTGGTGTAACTACGCCTCAACGCGGTAAGCATGGGCCATGCCCTATTTGCGGTGGCACCGACAGATTCCACTTTATCGACGACCACGACGGTGGTGAGTGGCACTGCCGCCAATGCGACACACCGAATCATGGCGACGGCCTAGACTTGTTGGCGCGGGCCAGCGGCGTGACAGTCACGGCGGCAGCGGAACAGGTTGCCGGCATGCTGGGGCTTGATATGCAAGCCCGAGGCAGCTCAGAGACGCTACCCCGCCCACCAGCACGGGCGAGCGTTAGCACCGATAAGGCGCAGTCCAGTAATGACGAGAAAAAACCGATATCAGACCGCGTTAAAGCGCTGCTGGAGAAATCCCAACCTGGCGAGTCTCGATACCTGACTGATAAGGGTATTATCCGGGCCAACCTGCCTATTTTGCCTGATGGCTCTCTTGTGCTGCCGCTGCGCTTGCTGGATGGCACTGTGACCGGGGCGCAGCTCATACGCCCATCGGGTGATAAGAAGCTGGTATCCGGCTCGCATAAGAAAGGGGCCTTTATCGCGATAGGGGAAATTCCCAAACAAGCCGAGATGGTGGTGATCTGTGAAGGTTATGCCACAGCGCAAAGTGTCTCACTATTGGCTCCGGAAGCTCTGGTAGTGGCGGCACTGGATGCAGGTAATCTGCTCTCTGTTGCCATGGCATTTCGTGAATGCTGGCCTGACGCAGAAATAACCCTTGCCGCAGATAACGATTGGCACGCCCCGGGCGAGCTGGATAAGCAAGGTAAACCAAAGCGCAATACGGGCAAGTTGGCCGCAGAAAAAGCTGCCATAGCTGTTTCTGGCTGGGTGACTCTGCCGCCAACTGAACACCATGCCGATTGGGATGATTACCGCCAGCAGGTGGGGACTGACCAAGCGCAGCGCGATTTTACTGAACGGTTATATCAACCACTGAGTGCGCACTCCCACAGCACGGACACCAACAAGAAAGAACGCTTAGACGGCGATCCGCTCAAGCCGCACGTTGAGAGCCGGAAAGATGGCATTTTCTGGGTAACGCCGAAGGTGGATAAAGACAGTGGAGAAATTATCAATAACGAGAGTTGGCTTTGCTCCCCGTTGGAAGTGATTGGCACGGGGAAGGACGACAAAGATCAGTATCTGATAATGCGCTGGCTTCCGGCAGGTGAGAAGGCACTGACAACCGCCGCTATCCCCCTGGCTGATATTGGTGAGCGCGAAGGCTGGCGCACTCTTAAGGCTGGTGGTGTGAACGTGACAACAAAAAGTTCGCTCAGGGCGACGCTGGCCGACTGGTTACAGCGTGGAGGTTCTCGTGATATCTGGCGAGTGGCACAAGCTACCGGCTGGCAATGTGGCGCCTACATCATGCCGGACGGCGACATTATCGGCACGCCGGATAAGCCTGTGCTGTTCAATGGCCGCAGTTCGGCCGCTGCGGGCTATACGGTCAAAGGCGATGCGCAGAGCTGGCGTAACAGCGTAGCGCGCCTTGCTGATGGCAACTACTCCATGATGACCGGCATCGCCGTGGCACTGGCCGCGCCGCTGATTGGACTGGCGGGCGCTGATGGGTTCGGCCTCCACTTTTACGAGCAGTCAAGCGCCGGCAAGACCACCACCGCCAACGTGGCGAGCAGTCTGTACGGCAATCCAGACTTGCTCCGCCTGACGTGGTACGGCACCGCGCTGGGGTTAGCAAACGAGGCCGCAGCCCACAATGACGCGCTGATGCCGCTGGATGAGGTAGGGCAAGGCGCTGATCCGCTTAGCGTGGCTCAGTCTGCCTATGCTTTGTTTAACGGTGTAGGGAAGCTGCAAGGTGCGAAGGAAGGCGGTAACCGTGACTTGAAACGCTGGCGCACGATGGCGATCAGTACCGGTGAGGTAGACATGGAAACGTTCATTGCCGGCGCCGGCAAGAAAATCAAGGCGGGCCAGTTGGTGCGCTTGCTGAATATCCCGCTCAGCAAGGCGGTTGCTTTCCATGAGTTCCAGAATGGCAAGCAGCACGCCGACGCCCTCAAAGATGCGTATCAGAGCCACCACGGCGCTGCTGGGCGCGAATGGATCAGGTATCTGGCAGACCACCAGCAACAGGCCATTGAATCCGTAAGGGACGCAGAGAGCCGCTGGCGTTCTCTTATACCGGCAGACTATGGCGAGCAGGTACACCGCGTGGCTGCTCGTTTTGCCGTACTGGAAGCAGCGTTACTGCTGGGGCGCGTTATTACCGGCTGGGGTGAACAAACCTGCCGTGATGCCGTCCAGCACAGCTATAACGCCTGGATCTCCGTCTTTGGTACCGGCAACAAAGAGGTTGAACAGATTATCGAGCAGGCCGAGGCATTTCTCAGCGCCTACGGCATGAGCCGCTTTGCACCGCTGCCCTACAACCCTGACGCGCTGCCTATCTCCAATCTGGCCGGTTACCGGGAGAGTAAAAGCTTCGGTGATCCAGTCGCGTTCTATGTGCTGCCGGCGACCTTCAAGGGCGAGATGGCGAAAGGGTTCGACCCGTCACAATTTGCCCGAACGCTGCACGAATCAGGCAGGTTAAAGAAACCAGCCAAGAGAAAGGGCTATCAGACACTGACGCCACGCCTTAACCACCTGGGCGACATTCGGCAGCGGGCCTACCTGGTGATCCAGATAGCGGCAGAGGAAGACTAACACTCACACGTGAGTGATTTATGGGTGGTTCCAGTGGTTCCAGTGGTTCCAAAGGCATCGGTATTTATTTAACTGCATGTTTTATAAGTCATCTGTGTTTTTTGTCTGGAACCACTCTGGAACCACTTTAGGGGATTTTGGAACCACTGTATAAATAAACAACCCATCGCGGCGGGATAACCGGCAGACGCTGCCAATCCGATAAAATGCGACAAATTGCGACATTTTCGCGAGTAAAAGTGGTTCCAGGGTGGGTTATGGTGGTTCCAAAACGGGGGTGAGTGGTTCCAGATTTAGAGGCATGTTTTCATTAAAATCATATACATAACCTAATTCGGAACCACTGGAACCACTGGAACCACATACTTTTGCTTATCTATACACATTTTCGAGAAAATCACTCTCATGTTGTATAGACAACTTAGGAGTCATTTTATGACAGCACAAATCGCAGCATATGGCCGGCTAGTGGCCGATGTGCAGAGCAAACCCACCAGCAACGGCAACACAATGGCCTTTGCACGGATGGCGGTGTCACTGCCATGCCACAGCGCAGAGAGCGGCGAGGCTCCTTTCTGGCTGGGCGTAGTAGCCTTTGGCAAGCAGGCTGATGCTCTGGCGCGTCACGGAAAGGGCGATATGGTGAGCGTGTCCGGCAATATGCAGGTTAACCAGTGGACAGCGCAGGACGGCAGCACCGCCAGTGGCTACCAGGTAGTGGCCGATTCTGTGGTTAGCGCCAGAACGGCGCGACCAGGCGGCGGGGCAGCCAGTCAGAAAAACGCCTCAAATCAGGGTGGAAAACAGGAAGAACATCAAGCCGGACAGCGCCCAGCACCTTACCAGCAGCCGGAAGATTTCGACCAAACTCCGCCATATGACGCACCATTTTGACAGAGGGCAGACCAGTGAAAACAGCATATAGGGAGAGGTGTTAATAACATGAAAATTCGACTTTGGATGGCAAGCATTTTTGTAATTTCTGCCTGCGCAGCAAAAGAATCAAATACGATACCAGAGTATGAAAAAACCAGAGGCTGGCAAGTGGTACAGGCAATTTTGAAAGAAGATTTCAAAACCCGCCAGACAGGAGGTGAATCGCTTATTATTTGGTCATCACAAAGCCTTTCACAACCTTACAATGCCAAGGCTCCATTATTGCTGTTGCAAGAGAAGGACATTGGGCAAACCTACCCCACAAAGATCGCGGCCCTTGTTTTTATGAGTTACTACACAATTAACAATATCCCTCATCCACCTGCTGATAGCTGTATTTCTTCATCTGATTGCCTCAAGTCCGTGGCCGTAAGTGAGGATACGATTGGTGTACTTTCGGAAACAAACCGACTACTTGAACAATACCATCAAGCCAAAAAAGCTATGCGCTTTACAGGCATTTCAGATGCTGAACTTCTTAACGAAAGGGATCGCATTGTTGGCGTGCTAAAAGCGCAACTGACCAAAGCAAATCAGGAAAAAGCGCAGAGACAAGAAGATGCGAATAAGAAGCGAGAAAGCAACCCGGTAGTAATACATCAGCGCAAAATGGCAGAAATAAACAAACGTTATGGAGTGCAGGCATTGGCCCTTATACATCAGCAGCAAATCACTTACGCCGCTGGAAACCGTTTGATAATGAATGGCCGCCCATTGAGCATGAACGAGGCAGAGTTTGGCAATGTGCTTTATAGAACGTTTGAGCTATGTGAAGGCTATGAAGCCTATATCGATATTCAGGGAATAGACGATGCTTGCCGAAACGGCATTATAAAGGATTTGAAAGCGTGGATAACTCTTTCTAAAGATAAAACCATTACTAATCGGGCGTGGGCAATCGGCCACAGTGAAGCCTCAACATCAGGCCTTGCCGGGTTCGGCGCAGTATTATTTCATCATTGGGTCGGTATATCGAGAGTGGCCAGTTCCAAAGGGTACTAGCCCGATTTACTGACATGGCTAACAAAGCACACCGCTTCACTACCGGGGAAACCCGGTTTTTTTTCGATTGATGAAGTTGTATTGCAATAATTGCAACAAGCATTGATCTTGTGCCAATTTATGCAATAATTGAGGCTGTATAAATAAACAGTGGGATATGGTAATGGCAAAGGTAAATGTTAAAGCTGTACTGCTCCGCAATGACCAGGTGGAAGCCATCCGCAAACTGCAAGATGAAGTCAGCGAGAAATCCGGAATAGGTGTGGCGCCAAGCATCCACGCTATCGTGCGTGGGCTGGTGGATTCTGCCTTGAGTGCCAAAGCACCAGCATTTGGCTTTGATGTTGATAACGAACTGGTGGCGGGTTTTGACAAGGGCGCACACGTTAGCGGAGAGGCATCTAATGGCTAAGAATGAGTTTTTACCTTTCGGCACAGCGGCGAACGCTAACGTTTTACCCAACGCTGATTATCAGGCGTTACCAGCTCGCACGGCTGGTTTTAGTCCTGGAGTTGCCAAATCAGAGGAATTGAACACTGTCTGGCGCCAGGCGTCGGTTATGGCTTCTGCGTTAGGACAGTTTATTGCGGAAAAAACCGAGCAGGACGTACTGGATAACGGAGATGTGTCAGGGCTGGTTGACCAGTTGGGAATCGCTCTCTCTTTGTTTGGGGCGGTGCCCGGTGTGCTTGACAAAAATGGGTATATTTCCATACCTGTCAACATTTCTGGGGTGGTGAAGAATCTAATTATTCAATGGGCCTCCGGGGCGAGTAATGAGAGTGGAGTTCTAACCTTAAATCTTCCTACCCCGTTCACTACAGAAATACTAGGTGGGATAGTGAACGAAAGCAATCCTATTGGTTGGAGTAATGACAGCGTGACGGTATGGGGGTTTGATTTGCCTGCATCATCAAAGACAACTGCTGTAGCTAGGGTCAGAACAATCCCTGGTACAGGAATACCAAGGCCAGAGGCTGGTATTGGTGGGCGCATTTTTGTTTGGGGTTACTGATAGCTACGTGACTAGGGCGTATTTCTCTACTCAGTGTTTATCGGCCTGTCACGGCATCATCATTTCGACAAATCCATGCGATGAGGTGTTTTTATGTTGATGAGTAAAGCCGAATACGCCAGGCATCGAGGTGTAAGCCGTCAGACCGTCTACGGCTGGATAGCCAAGGGCGAGCTGGTCATGTCCGGCAAGAAAATCGATGTAGCGGCCACAGAGCGCCGGCAAAGCCCGCTCCCGAGCAGTGGTAACCCTTGGACGAATCGCACCATGCCGTTCACATGGCGGCAGGCGGCGGAATGGGTGTGGGCCCATGATGGCGAGAACCCACCAGCGGCAAATCCTGCAGAAGCCCGCGAACGTCTTGAAGCCGCAGTCGATGAGCTTGGATTCGACATTGAGTTTTTAGCCGGTGATTTCACTGGCGTGCGGATTTACGACAGCGGCGCCACCGATGAAGAAGATCACTATTTTGGGAGCGATGGTTACGAGAACGGTGCTCAAGCGTTTCTCAGGGCTTATCTGGCTTACACCGCAATGGAAAGCCCAGAGGAGGTAACAGACTGGAGCCCTGAGGGATTGGCGGCACTCTGTAAGCCGTTGTTGACCCAGTAGCGCTCTCAGAGCTGCGCCCATGCTTGACGCTTTGGCAGGAAATTCCCCGGAAAAGTGTCAACGTTGCGAGAAAACGAAACGGAAACCTGACACTTTTAGCCGCGAAAACGCAAGAAAGCCGGGGGTAATGCGATTTTTTTACGTAAAGGTGTCAACCCTCATCGCTAAGAATGGCTAAGGGGAGACCGGCAGCTATAGCGAAAAATATAGACAATTATGTCCAGTTTACGGCTTGGGCATGGTAACAAATGGTAACGTTGCGAGCGTTTCAAGACAGGGCAACAAATTTACAGCCTGCCAATGGTGCGCCACCATTCGCGGTCAGATAGTAACAAATAGTAACGCTAATACCCTCCAAGCCCGAATGATAAGTTTTGATAAGGTTGCCACCTTTCTGGCCGCTGGTGATGCGAATAGTAAGAAATAGTAAGGTTCACATTGAAAGAAAGGAACGAATAAGAACGCTTAGCCACCGTCACCAGCCGAGCCAAATCTTAGGAAATCTTAGGTTAAAAGCCGCCTCAAACGGTAATGCGCAGCTGTAAAACCTAACAAATCCTAACGTCCAGGCAGCGAGAGCCAGCCCCCCAAGGAGGTAACGCCATGTTAGATCACCACGCCATAGAACAGGCGCTAATCAGCTCAGCCCACCAGCAAGGGGTAGAGCTGAGCGGTAAAGACCTGTTGGATCTGCGCACCAGCGTTGTGGCCACCCTGGCAGCCAAAGAGCGACACCGGCAGCGCATGACCGCGCCAACCTACCAATGGAAAAAGCCAACGCCTCGGCGATAAATAATATCCCCGCTCAACATTATGAGCCCAAACTTACGCACCCGCAGCACCAGCAATAGCTACTTATCGCCATCCTTATGATGGGAAAATTCTTGACTGCTTATGACGGATTGAGAAGGCGTTGACTACATAAAGTCGCGCCCCGCTTGCGTTCTGGCAGGTTTTCCCAGTGGGTGCGTAAAGAACTATGGCAGGGGAACCCATTCATTGGTTAAGTGGCAGTATGCTGGCGTAAATATTGGACTGTATTGGACGGCTCGTGAGGCGCGATAGCTATCAGGTGATGCTTAATTTATTGATATTATTATGTAAATATCAGGTTTTAGGCTTTTAAGACGATCAGCTCTGTCCATAGTCATTGCTCGTCGGCTCCTTTTGCGAGTCAGCAACGCTGACTCTCACTGTACAGAATTGCTAAGGTTGTCGAAGATTTTGGAATGCTTTGGAAGGATTGATAGGCCAAACTAGTGGAATGCCGCAGAGCCTGTCGCTTGGCGCTCTCACGGGCCGCTGACCGTCCAAAAGTGTAAAGGTAAATACAGGTAACTACCTTTGCAAGTGTAGTTCGCATAAAGCAAGTATGGATGGTTTGCAGAGGTTCCTTGGGTTTTATGGGGCTGCTGTTTTAGAGTGGATTCAGAGTGATGGAAGTAACGTTAACTATGATGGCCGGAGACAACATGGAAAAGCTCAATATTGAATTATATTCTATTCTTTCCAAACAAGAGGTTACGGGTTGGGATTGGCAACCAATTATTGAAGCCATGAAACCTTATTACCGTGATGGCGGGCAAGATGACAGAGCTTTGATCTTGAGAAAAGTCGAGACTTTAAAGCTTCAGCCTGGGGTGGAGTTTCCTGCTGACTATGAACGGCTTTTGGAAGGCTGACAAGCTCAGAGCATAGGGTAAAGAGTGGTTAGAGGTGCTACAGATTACGCTGGTGGAGGAGGTTGGGACTCCCTATCTACCAGCGCAATAGTATGTTATTGGCATTGATAGGTAAAAACATTCACCACATCCTTTAGCGTTGTAACTTAAGAGTGAACAACTACATGTAGTAGTTTGCCCTTGATGTATAGCTAGCTATACAAAAAACATCGTGACCGGTCACGTTGACATAGAACCAACATAGTGTAGATTTAACCTCAACTGAGCCCGGCCCCCTGGCTTGACCCCATCTCTGATGGGAGATTGTTATGGCCGGGCCTTCTTACATCTGGAGGTAGGGAAATTTTCTATGGCTGATCCGGTCAAAGTTCATAAAAAGTATGACGAACTAATTGATCTGCTGCTTTTCCGTGGTATGGATATTCCAGATCGAAACCATGCTATGAAGAAAATCTCTCAAGTTGGTTACTACCGTTTGTCCGGCTTTTGGTACCCTTGCCGTATTCCTCACATCACACCTGAGCAAGTAAGAACCAGACTGGATCAAGTGCGCCCTGGAACAAGTTTTCGTGCCGTATATGACCTTTATCTATTCGATAAAAAATTACGCCTCCTGATGATGGATGCGTTAGAGAGAATAGAGGTTTATGTTCGTTCAGTTATTGCCCATGAAATTGGTGAGCTCTCTCCTCTTAGCTACCTAGATGATGCCATCATCAATCCTAAACACTTGAAGCCAAGGAGTCTTGGGCGCCGCAGCGCAAGGGATGAGTGGCTAGCGAAGCATTCACAGGAAATAGCAAAGAGCAGAGAGGACTGTATCAAGTGGCACGAGGGCAGATATGAGGGGGTTCCATTCTGGGTTGCTATTGAAGTTTGGGATTTCGGGCTAATGTCAAAGTATTATGCCATGCTTAAAGATGGATATAGAAATAAAGTGCTGTCTCGATTGGGTATCACCGCAGGAAATGGTGCTATTTTCCAAAATTGGCTTAGTGCCATGAATGTGCTTCGAAACCGTTGTGCCCATCATTCGCGTATCTGGAATAAGGTCAACGAGCCTAAACTTATGCCGTTACAAAAACACCCATACTTTGAACGCCTACAATTGAATGATGATGCATATGAACGGTTGTATGGCATGATCGCTATACTTTGGTTATTGCTAAAAGAGATAGGCCCCGGCTCCAATTGGATTAATGATGTTGCTGATTTGATTGATAATAAACCATATCTGCCAGGGTGTAACTTGACGGCTATGGGGTTCCCTAATAATGATGGTTTTCCGAGAGAACTATTCGGCCTTATGGAGTAAGGTAAGCGAAGGGATGCTAGAAAGGCTATCATCAGTCGCCACATATATTTCCTTATCTCTTGCATGTAGAGGGATATGCGCGCAAAAGAATGAATACACCTCTTGTGCAATTGAGCCCCTCATTTTGAGCATCTAGCAGCAAGCAAGTAACTTTTACACGCCATAGTGTAATCACTTTGGTGACAAAAGTGTCACCAAAGCAGTGACACATGACTGCCGTCAGTGTTGTTATATCGTTGTGACGGGCAGCGACGAAAGTTAGGTCATTTCTGTTACTTTCTGTGATAACTATCCATAGGCAAAACCTATTTGATGATATAAACAAATTAACATACTGTGTTTATGTACAGTATTATGTTGCTGTTGAAATTCACAGTACATAGCTTTGGCGTTTTTACTCTAGAATTCTAATCATCATAATCGTGAGTTATGGATGTTAGGATGCAGACTTCTATCGAAGTGCTTAGCCAGACAAGCTTTAAGACAATACTTGGAAGGCCGGGAGAAGGTCAGATGGCTTTAACACTGTTATGCCTCATTGATTGGCCCGATGGAGTACAAAGGCAATCATATGTCAAAATTTTTGCTAAAAATGAAGGCATTGGCGTTTTTAATGAAGTGCTTGGTTATCTGCTCACAAAATCACACGATCTTCCAGTATCACCAAAGGCAGGAATAATAATACTACCGGAAGGTATTATAAATAGTATTGGTCAGGATGCATCCCCGATTGCTTTTGTTACGTCAAAAGTCTCAGGCAACTCTCCTAGTAGTTATTATAATATAGGTGATATGCTAAATTTTGAGAGTCTAAAGAATATTTTAGATGGCTGGGATAAATTACATAAAACCATTGCCTTTGATGAATGGGTGGCTAATCAGGATAGAAATCTAGGTAACTTGATTATTGATTCAAATAGCCATGTGACTTTAATTGACCATAGTAATATGCCTGTTGATTTAGTCTGGTCTCCAGATGATTTGTCTATTGACCTTCATCCGATTAATAAATTGGAGATAGCTTTGCGTTCGACTCCGACCTTGCCGCAGAAAATGGATATTGTTAATAGTGCAAATGGGCAGTCAGAGGCATTAAATATTGTTATTGATGAACTTATCTATTGGTGTGATAAGCTTTTGAATAAAAAGGCAAAGGATTGTTTGTTGACCTTTTTGGCTCAAAGGGCTCTCATTTCGAAAGAAAGATTAAGCAAAAGACTTGGCGTACTGGTGGGGGTAGCGTGATTAATTTTAGTTCAATAATGAATGAACACTCTCACAAGCCCGTTGTCGCAGGGGAATGGTTTACAATTCAGTGGAACCCTGACATCGCCACAGGCGAGAGGCTTAATATTGGCGTCTGCTTTGTTGATAGTATGGGCACATCATTTGTGCAAACGTTAGAGTATTTTGAAAGGATTACATGTCTGTATTCTCAAGGGATGGTATTTCATCTTCAGCTTGCTTGTCAGGTTGCAAAAGAAATAGCGCTATCTGGTGAAGTTTTTCACGAGAATTACTGCAATAGTATAACGTTCAAAAATAACGGTTATGCTCAGGGTGAGTCCGCTGATGACATAGTGTCTTCATTATTCTCCAATGTAGTCCCGTTATCTGTAAAGATTGTTAAGCGGAAAGAAAAGGTATTCTCACCTATTAGCCGCGATCGTTTATACAATATAATGGATGGTTATCTTAAAAAACACCTTGAGTATCAAGAGTACTTTGAGATGAGGGATCCATCCCCTCTAAAAAGAATAAATTTAGGACATCAATCACAGTCTATCTATCTGCCTTATAAAGCAAGAAAATCATTAGGCACGATTGCCTCAGCTGCATATTCGGATGAAAACTTAGCCAAGTGTCATCTGTATGATGCGCAGAGAGATATCTCTCTGGCTCTGAGCAACTATAGTGAGTATGAGGATGGGGCCATTTTTATTTTGTCTCCAAACAATGATCTAAAAGTGGAAAAGAGAGATCAGGTAGATTTGGAAATTGATAAGTTTTGCTGGTATTTAAAGACTCAATCAATAGAAACTGAGGTCGATAGTGATCCCGAGTCATTATCTGATAGGGCGATTCACTGGTATCGAAGGAAAGCCGCCTAACAAGAGCCTTCATTTGCGTGAGTGCTTTTGTTTTTGTGGTCACAGCCTACGGCCATGCCATATGTTGCCTATAAATCTCTGTGATGTGATTTGTATGGATTATCTTATGGCTTATCTGCCCTCAGCCTCCCTAAGACACGCCAGTCATCTTTCTGATGTTTTTCGTATTCGATATGAGCCGTTACCTTTTCAAGTATTCTTCTGGCGTTATTGGTGTTGTTTACGTACTCATGAGCCATTGACCAGTAAGCGCCGGCAAGCCGGTGTTCAGCTACACGTAGTAGCGGCTCAATTTCAGCTATTCGGCTAATCATGAATGCTGCATGGTTCCAGAGCCAGCATAGTGTGCACAACTCTTCGTCACTGAGTTTTGTTGCCTGCTTGTGGCTTTGATTAGGACTAATTTTCTGGATAGTTTGGCTGTCTCTCGCGATCTTTCCCTGGGCTTGTGGTTTTGACGAGCTTAATAACGACTCTGCATCCTGCCATGCCAGAACCCTCCATCTCTTCCAGCGGTTTGCTCCACCAGCGTGGGTTACATCGGGCCTGGGAAACGGATTTACTGGTTTCATTTGCATTCGCAGCAACGTTCTGGATGACACACTAACTAAAGAGCACACCTGTTTAGTTGTCATCCAAGCTTCCTTATCGCGCATATTTCCTCCTTCATCACCATAGCTCTTAGAAAGGTATACACGCATGTTATGGGTGTTTTTTGACCAATGGTGTGACACTGAGAACGATTTGGGGGAATTTAGAGGCGGTAAGATTGCAATGCATGAATCAGTGGGATAGATCAAAAAGGTGCGAGTAGTTAGCCCTAGCGAAAGATGAATGTGTATAGAAATGTGTGTAGTTTGGTTTTTTAAAAGTCAGTATTTCCCGTTTTTACTGGGTTTGTTATGCTGTGTTCTACTCCCTTCACCGCTCCAATCTCCCTATGCATCACCCCATTGAGTTATAACCGTTTTTAGAAAAGCTGATTCTCAACGATTGCATCACCGTTTGGTGCGGGTTGGCTTGTGAGTCGCTCAAGCCATTGGCCTGGCATTTAACCGCGATAACACAACACGCCGCCCAATCCTGATGCGGGTGTGAGCCGCCGTTGCTGCCCACAGCGCGCCATTACCGTTTAACTCCACTTCTGTTTAGCCCCGGATGGCAGGCGGTTGTCCGTTTCTTCGCAGGAGCGGTCGCATTCTTTCGGCAGCAGGAAGGTGATACTTCCTGCCAGCAACAGCGATGCCGCCAGCGCGCAAACCGCGACGTTCTGTCCGTACAGATAAATCATGACGCCTACCAGATAGGGGCCGCAGAACCCACCGAGGTTGCCCAGCCCGTTGATCACCCCGCGTGCGCTGCCCGCCACTTCCGCCGCCGCAATGCGTCCGGGAATTGACCAGAAGGGGCTGGTCGCCGCTTTAAGGAAGAAGCCGCACACCACCAGCGCGATATAGGCGGCCACCACGTGCTCATGCAGGATCACTGAGGCTATCAGCGCCGCCGCAAAACAGTACAGGGAGATCCTGACCCACAAACGGCGGTTACCGCTGCGATCGCTGAACATCGAAATCACATAAATCCCCGCCAGAGTGGCAACAAACGGCAGGATCGCCAATACCCCAACATTGGCCATGCTGCCACCGGTCAGGTTTTTCAAGATGGTGGGCAGCCACAACGTATACCCATAGTCTCCGGTCTGGTAAAAGAAATTCAGCACGACCAGGCGCATCAATCCCTTGTTGCGAAACACCGCTTTTAACGGCGCCTTCGCTGCCGGCACCCTCCCTTCCCGCGCTTTGCGCTCCCGGGCCAGTTCGGTCAATAAATAGTCGCGTTCCTTCGCCGGTAGCCAACGCGCCTCTTCCGGACGGTCACTGATTACCAGCCACCAAATGGTCAACACCACGACCGACAACAAGCCTTCGATAATGAACAGCCAGCGCCAGTCGAGAGTGGCAATAATCGCGCCGGAAACCGGGGCGGTCAGCATCCCCCCTAGTGGGGCAAACATCATGACAAAGGCATTGGCGCGCCCCAGTTCTTTTTCCGGGAACCAATTGCTTACCATGGTCAGCACGACGGGCAACATTCCCCCTTCGGAGATCCCGAGAATAAAACGCAGCACGAGCAGTTGATATTCATGGGTGACGAATCCGGTGGCGATAGAGACAATCGCCCAGGCCACGAGCGACCAGGCTATAAAACGTTTTCCGCTACCGTAAACCGCAAGTCGTCCGCCAGGGATTTGCAGAAATAAATAACCAATAAAAAAGATACCGCTGGCCACGCCAGCCATCTGGCTGGTAATGCCTAAATCCTGTTCCATGCCGCCCGGCAGAGCAAAGCTGATATTAACGCGATCCATAAATGAAATAATACAGGTGATAAGGATCGGCGCGATAACCCGCAGCCAGCGAGTTCCTGGTATTTTATCGGTCATAATAGCGTCTCGATGATATCCGCCATTCACAGAGGATATTGAGTTGGCGGATAAAAATGATTATTCGTAACTCAAACGATCATTTTTATTGAATTAACCCAGGAATATCCTGATGTGAAAAATAACCTGCCAGATTATCCAAAACGGATTGGCTCATTCCCTGACGAGTTTCTACGGTAGCGCTGGCCACATGGGGTTGAAGCAGAACATTCTCGAGAGCAAAGAACGCTGTCGGGACATGGGGTTCGTTTTCAAAGACGTCCAGAGCGGCCCCGGCGATAACATGATTTTGTAACGCCTTTATCAGCGCCTCCTCATCGACCAGGCTGCCGCGGGCAATATTGATAAGCCAGGCGCGTTCGGGCATGGCGTTAAATACACTGGCATCAATAATCCCGCGGTTTTCCGCACTGCCGGATGCCGCGATCACCAGGAAATCACTCTGTGCTGCGAGCGTGTGCAGATCGGCGCACCACTGGTAATCCAGGCCGTCTTTGCGCTGGCGGTCAGTATACAGGATGGTCATATCGAAGCCTTTCGCCCGGCGGGCGATGGCTTGGCCAATATTCCCCATGCCGAAAATACCGATGCGTTTACCGCTCACTTTAGTCGCCAGCGGTGGCGGCGTCGTTTCCCAGCGGCCTTCGCGTACAAATCGGTCCCCCTGGCAGAGGCGGCGGCTGGCGGACAGCATTAGCCCCAGAGCCAGATCTGCCACATCATCGGTCAGCACGCCGGCGGTGATCCCGACGCTGATATGGCGTTCCCGGGTGTAGTTGAGATCGATAGCGTCGGTTCCCACGCCAAAGACAGCAATCATGCCCACCTGCGGCAACTGCTCCAGCGTCTCTCGGGTTACCCCCACATCACCACGGGTGACCACCGCCTGAACGTCTGCGCCATGGCGAACCAGGAAGGCTGGAATATCTGATTGTTCATAGAGACGGAATACCCGGTAGCGGGCGTCCAAGGCGGCTTGCAAAGCATCCATCACCGGCGCGATAAGCAAAATGGTAGGTTGAGTGTCAGTGTGCATCGTTGCGATCCTGTCTGAAAAATAGGGGATACCCTGTATCAGACGTTTTTTTACCGCTTATTTTTGCGATCTGCATCACGCCAAAGAGTGTTAAAAAAGCATGTTACTGCTGGCGTGATCTCGTGTGCAATTTCGTGGTTTCTGTCAGTGACTATCGGGGAAAATAACTCATTATGCCCGTAGGGGGAGAAGGCTAAATCGGTCGATTTTGGTGAGAGCGGTGAATATCCAGTGATTTTCTGCCGTGGATCACAGGATAAGTAACGTCGTTTCGTAACACTTAATTAAGTGACTTTTGTCACAGTTTTAAGCGGCTAAAAACCGTGAGATAGGTCATGACTTATTTCACCATGCCGAATAGCCTTTCAGGTGGAGTTTACTCACAGTGGTGATAGGTTGTAAATATTAACAACAAAGCGGTTTGCTTTGTTGCTTATTCATAGTGGCGCCCGTAGAACGATCGAATAGAGATTCTACCGTAATTACACCGAGATTGCCTGTTGCCATAAAACTACCCAGCCATTGTTCTTGTCGGTGAAATACCGAATCGATATCTACCAGAGAAAATATTATGATTATTGATGCCTTAACCACTGCCGTAAATAATAAATTCTATCCGGCAGCCATTCGAAAAATGCTGGCCAGCATTATTGAAAGTGAGCCGTACAATTTACCTGTCGGCCACTATCAGGTGCAGGGTAAACAGATGTTCTTTAACGTCGTTGAAGGGGAAACCAAACTGTTGGCCGACCAGAAGCCGGAGTTTCATCGCCAGTATCTGGATATCCATCTTGTCCTGGAAGGGCGAGAAGTGATTGGCGCCGGGGTTCTGGGGCTGCCTTTGCCGTTGAGTGAGCCATTTAACGAGGCGCACGACCTTGGGTTTAGCCCGGCGATCCCCGGTGAGACTCTCATCCACCTGCAACCCGGTGAACTGGCCGTTATCTTTCCGGGGGAACTGCATCGCCCGATGAGTACCTGCACAACGCCGGCAGTTCTGCGTAAAATTGTGGCGAAAATCGACGGCGCCCTGCTGACGTAGCAAGACGTTCAGCGGCGGCTGGTATCGCTACTTCAGGCTGCCCGGCGGAAAGCCTTGCTCATCCGCCGTCTGCAGCGATTCCGAAGAATGCGCCTTTCCCGTCAAAGCCATAGCCCCTAACTTTTAAAGATTGAGTTGGGTTGAATAAATTTACGGCAGAGATTACGCCGTATTATTTACAGGGATATTTGCTTCAGGTTCAGATTACATCATTAAGGCCGGAGTTTACCTCTGTAGTCGATGTAGCCAATCTCATAACGCCTTGATCTTTTAATGCGGTTCCTCCCCATTAGCACAATTTTTTATTTTGGTTTGCCTGCGTTCTGATAGATATTAAAAAAACTATATAAAAATAAATTATTTCGGAGCTAATAATGTCGTTGCAAATCGTGCTTACCCGCAGGGAGGTGCTGGGGAAAATGGTGGGCGTCATCGTCGCCGCCAGCCTGTTGCCTTATTCAAATATAACCTATGCCGAACGGGCGCAAATTGCCGCCTCGCCCGTTGAATACGCGCAATTTTTGCAAATTTCGAGAAAAATTACCGAGTTTGACGATTTGGACGTCACACTCTCCGCCCGCTATTTTTCCGCACTGCGCGAACATTTTCCGCAGTTGAACTCGCAACTCAACGCCCTGTTCATCCTGAGCCAGCAAGCCACCGATGCGGAAGCCTTGAACCGACATGCGATTGAACAGGGGCAGAGGGAGCTTATCCAGGCGATCGTGACCGCGTGGTATACCGGAACCGTAGATCCTTCAAACGCTGAGCAGGGTCAGTTGATTAGTTATAAAGAGGCGCTGATGTATCGCACGGTTCAGGATGCCCTGATTGTGCCGACCTGGTGCAATTTTGGCCCGCTGTGGTGGACCGGCTTGCCGCCGGGCGTTACCCGCCAACCTTCCATTCCCGCAACAGATTTACCTGCCTTAGCCGATAAAAAATATGAGGACCGCGTGTGAAAAGCCCAATAATTAATGCTTCCGGCGATGCAGAGGCCGATGTCGTCATTGTCGGTTCCGGTATTGTGGGCGGTCTGATGGCGGATGCTTTGGTGAGCCAGGGCTACTCGGTGCTGGTACTTGAGGCAGGCCCGCGCATTGAGCGCGCACAGGCTGTGGAAAACTGGCGCAATATGCCACTGCACAATCGTGCGGGGTCGGATTTTCAGGGGCTTTACCCGCAATCGGAGTACGCCACCGCGCCGTTCTATTTCCCGGAGAACGACTATATCAAACTGACCGGCCCCAATGGCTCAGGCTTTAAACAGGGCTATTTGCGTGTGGTGGGGGGAACCACCTGGCACTGGGCCGCTTCTTGCTGGCGCAACCATCCCAATGATTTTCGCATGAAATCCCTCTATGGCGTGGGGAGAGACTGGCCTATTTCCTACGAAGATATCGAACCGTGGTACGCGAAAGCCGAAGAGGAAATAGGCGTTGCCGGCCCGAATAATCCGGAGTGGCAGTCCCCTGCGGAACGCAGCGGGCCTTACCCGATGGACATGGTGCCCTGGGCCTACGGCGACAGACGCATTGCTGAGATTGTTAATCCTCACGGTTTTAAATCGGTGCCCATTCCGCAAGGCCGCAGCACCCGCCCCTGGAACGGACGGCCCACCTGCTGCGGCAATAACAATTGCCAGCCGATTTGCCCTATCGGGGCGATGTACAACGGCATTCACCACGTTGAACGGGCCGAACACAAGGGGGCGAAGGTGATCCCCGAGGCGGTGGTGTACAAAATTGACACCGACGACAATAACCGCGTCACCGCCGTTCACTGGTACGACACGGCGCATAACTCCCATCGGGCGATCGGTAAAACGTTCGTTCTGGCCTGCAATGGGATTGAGAACCCGCGCTTGCTGCTGCTGGCGGCCAACGAAAAGAACCCGAACGGCATCGCGAACAGCTCGGATCAGGTGGGGCGCAACATGATGGATCACTCTGGCCTGCACTGCTCCTTCCTGGCGCGAGAGGCCCTGTGGGTTGGCCGCGGCCCGGCGCAGAGCAGCTGCATGGTGGGGTATCGTGACGGTGCGTTCCGCAGCGACCACTCCGCCAACAAGATCATCATCAACAACATCAACCGGGTGATCCCCTCCGCCCTTGAAGTCCTGAAAACGGGCAAGGTCGGCAAGGCGCTGCAGGATGAAGTGCGCGATCGCGCCAGCCGCTCGGTGGATCTCTCCATCAGCCTGGAACCGCTGCCGGACCCGAACAACCGTCTGACCCTGAGCCCCACCCGCAAAGACAAGCATGGCCTGGCCTGCCCGGACATCCACTACGACGTCGGCGATTATGTGCGTAAAGGGCTGGAAGTGGTCAAAATCCAGCTACGGCAGATTGGCGACTTGTTCGATGCGCAAGAGTTTGTGATTAACGACAAGCTGAATGCCAACAACCACATTATGGGCGGCACGATCATGGGCAGCGATCCCACGAACTCGGTGGTGAACGGCAATTGCCGCGCCCACGATCATGACAACCTTTGGATCCCGGGTGGAGGCGCCATGGTTTCAGCCAGCGTTGTCAACACCACGTTGACGATGGCGGCGCTTGGACTCAAGGCGGCCAATGACGTACTGCGCGCCCTGGAGAGCAAATGAATAAAATCACCCACTCGCTGGCAGCGACGCTGCTGCTGGGAAGCGGCTTCGCGGCGCATGCCCAGGACGGCGATCTGATCGCTAGAGGGCAAGCGCTGGCTATCGCCTCGGACTGCATGGCCTGCCATACGAATACGCAGCAGCAGGGCAAGCCTTTTGCCGGGGGGTACGGCATTGCTTCTCCCATGGGCACTATCTACGCCACCAATATAACCCCATCGGTAAAATACGGCATCGGCGGCTATTCTGAAGCGGCGTTTGCCGAGGTTCTGCGTTCTGGGATCCGGCAAGATGGGACGTATCTCTATCCGGCAATGCCTTACACCGCCTATACCCGTCTGAGTGATGACGAGATCCACGCGTTGTATACCTATTTCATGCATGGCGTTGCCCCGGTCGATGAGCCGGCCAAGCGCCAAACCGATCTGCCGTTTCCGTTCAACATCCGCCTCTCCATGGCGGTGTGGAACATGCTTTATTTGGACAATCGGCGTTTCACCCCGGATGTGACGAAAGGTGAGGCGTGGAACGAGGGGGCTGCGCTGGTGCAGGGCTCGGCTCACTGCGGAACCTGTCATACGCCGCGTAATGTGCTGATGGCGGAAGACAATTCGCGCTTCCTGATGGGGGCATCGTTGGGGGCTTGGTACGCGCCGAATATCACCGCCGATCGCCAGGAAGGGATCGGCGACTGGAGCGAGCAGGAGTTAGTGGACTACCTGAAAACCGGTCGGGCGGAAGGGCGCGCACAAGCTGCGGGGCCAATGGCTGAAGCCGTTGAGCACAGCTTCCAATACCTGACCGACCGGCAGCTGCGGGCGATTGCAACTTACCTGAAGACCGTGCCGTCACAGGGCGAGGGGCGCCAGGGCAATGGCCTTAGCCAGGCGCACTACAACGTTGAGCCCCATCTCCGCGGCATGAATTCGCCCAACGCCAACCACACGCTCAATAGCGGCGAGGCGCTCTACAGCGGCTACTGCGCCAGTTGCCATCAGCCGGACGGCAGCGGTAGTTTGAACCAGGCCTACCCTTCGCTATTCAACAACTCCACCACGGCCGCGAGCAATCCGTCAAACCTGATTGCCGCCATTTTGCAGGGGGTTGATCGCCGGGTTGACGGCAAGCACGTACTGATGCCGAGCTTTGGCGCCGGTTCCTATGTCGGAGAGCTGACGGATAAGCAGGTTGCCGATATCGCTAACTTCGTGCTGCAGAAATACGGCAACAGCACGCTGAGCGTGACTGAGGAGGACGTGAGTGAGGTGCGCGCCGGGGGCCCGAAACCGCTGTTGGCGCGCGCACAGCCGATGATTCTGCCTGGCATGGCCGTCGCGGCGGTCGTCATTATTCTGCTGGTCCTATTCTGGCTCCGGCGCCGCAAGGCACGTTAAGGGGGCGTTCGGTCAGGTGGGTGGCGCCATCTGGCCGAATTTCTGGTCGGGATAGCGAGTGATGTTTTTCTGGCGAAGCGGGCAATTATGGCCAGTGCTGAAGTGACTGGCGAGGAAAGCTATATTGTCTCCCCCATTGACAGGCGGAAGTGGAGATCGACACGTTCAATGGTCGGCAGCCCTTTAATTTTTTTTATTATGATTTCTGTCGCCACTTTCCCCATCTCATACCGTGGCGTCAGTACGCTGGCTAACCGGGGGGTGATGATCTGCCCGATCTCAAGACCGTGAAATCCGGCAATGGCAATTTGCGCTGGAACGCTGATACCGTTTGCCAGGCATTCCTGTAACACGCCCACGGCCAGATCGTCGTTGGTACAGAGAATACCGTCCATATCCGGATACATTTGGCTCGCAAGCGTCATCATGCCCGTCCCAATTGAAATGGAAGAGATCTTATTGGGGGAAATACGACCGGTAGGTAAATCATGGTTAGCCATTGCCTGACAGTATCCCGTGTAACGCTGTTCATCGCGGATATCAGACATTGAACCAAAATAGATAATGCGTTTTTTACCGCTTGCCAGCAACATGGTGGTCATATCGTAGCCGGCTTTCACATTATCAAAACCCACGTTAATTCGATCTGCATTGCCTGACAGCCCCATGATTTCAGCAACGGGTATTTTTGCCGTCTTCAGGAATTTTTCCGCCCGCAGACTATGAACTGACTCGGTCAGCAGCAGCCCTTTGATCTTAAAAGCCAGGATCGCGGCAATTTGCTCCTCTTCGCGTTTGCTGTTGTAGTCATAATTGACGACCAGCGTCTGATAACCCTGTACAGACGTCACGGATTCAATGCCGGCGAGGACATCAGCAAATATCAGATTGTTAAAAGAAGGAACCAGAACGCCGATGAGGGGAGGGCTATTGGAATAGAGGGCGGGATTGTCAGGATCGGCCTGATAGCCGACTTCCTCGATCACGGCGGCGATGCGCGCAGCGGTTTCCGGTTTAACCCTGTCCGGCGTGCGCAGATAGCGGCTGACCGTCATTTTGGTGACACCAGCCAGTACAGCAATGTCATTTAACGTAATGCGCTGCGACTTCACCATTCATACTCATCTGATCCAGACCGTGTTTGTCATTATGCCCACTGCCGAGTCAAAAGAGAATGCGCGCAATGTGCTGCCTCCGCCGTATCCGGTGACAACCGCACGATGCGCCGATTCCGGTCTCCGGCATTATATGTTCGTTATCTCCGCATTTCGTAACGCGGGGAAAGAAAGGCACGCATCTGTGCGCCGTGGACGCGGTGGAAGAAAAGACGGGCAGTTTGATACCTTATTCGGCCCGCTCAATAAGATGAACGGGCCGATATGGCCGGATTAACTGAGAATATCTTCGGCGATCACGTTGAACAGCGTATCGATCTCGCCCCGAGTGTTGTAATGCATCATGCCGATGCGCAGCACGCCGCCGTCCTGCAACCCCAGCTGTTGCACCAAGCCCAACGCATAGAAATGCCCGCTGCCGGCGCAGATGTTGTGCTGCCCCAGGCGGCGGGCGATCGCGTCAGGCGTATGGCCGCTGAAGGTCAGGGCGAAGGTCGGCGTGCGGCGCGCGCTGTCCGCCCGGGGGTTGCCATAAAGCCGCACGCCGTCGAGTTGTTGCAGCCGCTGCAGGAAGTGGCTGCACAACGCCTCTTCATGCTGGTGGTAGGCGGCGAAGCTCTCCTGCAGACGCTGCCTTAACGGCGCACCGGGCGTGCCCCACTGCGCCAGATACTCGATAGCGGCCGCGACGCCGGCCAGCGCTTCGAAGCTTTGCGTGCCGGTCTCGAAACGGCCGGGGCCGACGTCGGTGGCCGGCTCGACCTTGTAAGGGCGCAGGCGCTGCAACCACTGCGGCGCGATGTAGGCCATGCCGACGTGCGGGCCAAAGAACTTGTAGGCGGAGCACACCAGGAAGTCACAGCCCAGCGCCTGCACGTCAATCAGGTTGTGCGGCGCATAGTGCACGGCGTCGACATACACCTGCGCGCCGACCCGATGCGCGGCTTCGACGATGGTTTTGATATCGACGATGCTGCCGGTGACGTTGGAGGCGTAGCTGACCGCCACCAGACGGGTGTTGGCGTTGATGCGCTCGCACACTTTCGCGGCATCCAATGCGCAGTCGGCGCTCTCCAGCGGTATCTGATGCACCGCGGCTCCTTTGTCAGCGGCAGCCTGCTGCCAACTGGAGACGTTGGCGTAGTGATCCAGTGCGGTGACGATGACTTCATCGCCGGCCTGCCAGTCGCGGCTGATGATGCGGCTGAGATGGAAAGTCAGCGTGGTCATGTTCATGCCGAAGACGATGTTGTCGGGCGACGGCGCATTTAACAAGGCGCGCACCGATTCCCGCACCTGGCCCATCACCTCGCCGGTGACCCGGCTCGAGAAATAGTGGCCGCCCAGGTTGGCGTTGTACCTTCCCAGGTAGTCGGTCATTTTTTCCAGCACGCCCCGTGAAACCTGCGCACCGCCGGGGCCGTCGAAAAAGATGGCCGGTTTGCCGTCGATCTGCTGTGACAGCGCGCTGAACTGGGCGCGGGCGAGCTCGGGGGTAAAGGTCATGCTTTCTCCCCCCGAGCGGTGAGGACAAAGAGATCCAAATGACCTTCTTCTTCCGGGCTCACGGCGTTGATCGGCGTGGCGTTGTGCCACAGTTTGCTGTCCGCCAGCAGCACGGCTTCACCGTCCGCCAGCGCTTTTTTAAAGAAAGGGTCGTGGTGGCTGTCGTCATACAGCATGATTTCACCGCCGACGATGTTGTGCCGATGAATGGCGATCATTGCGATATGGTCGAAACCGTCCTGGTGAATGCCTTCCGGCGCCACCTGGGTGTCTTTCTCGATGGCGACCACGCGCATCTGGTGGATCTCTATCTCGGCGCCTTCCGGCAGTTCGTTGCTTTCTGCAAACAAGTTGCACATCTCTGCCATGCCGGCGCTCTGCAACACGGCGCTGTCGATAGGTTCGAAGCGGCGTACCACATTGCCCTGGAAGTGGTTGATCTGATCCGACTGCATGAAGGTGCGCGGCCCCACTTCGGCGACGTTGGGGTTGAGGTATTTAACGACCGAATAACGGCGCAGGCGATATTTGCCGTCGGCGTGTTGCGTGTGGGGCAAGGAGGAGAACGATGGCATCAGCTGTTGGGTGGCTTGCGGGCTTAGTACAGTCATACTTATTACGTTTTCGTGTTTCTGTAACATAATCACCTCTAATAATAATAATTTCTGATGTTGTAGGGGGTAATTCGATTGAATTGTAGACGACTCTATAACCAACGCAATTTAGCGGTAGCGAGGTGTGACGGCGGTCGTAAAGTGGGGTGAACAGCAGAGAGGATGAGCAGAAGGCAATGCCTGTATGAAGCCGGTCATTCAGCAAAATAAGCACTACGGGTGAGAGTTCATGCGCAAGCATAACGTGACCAAGGTTACGCTTTCAGGGATAACTCTCATGAATATGAGGTGCTTTACTATAATTCCGGGACCGAGTGACCGCAGTGGAATTGCCTGATTGTTGAAAGAACAATCTTCAACTCCCTCCTGAATAAGGACTCCGATCATGCAGCATGTCAGAAAATTCATCATTTCCTGCCTGTTTGCTTCGATAATGCTTCCCGGCATGGCGTTCGCGGAGGATCCCCCCGTGACCCCGTTGGCTACCGGGATCGTCAGCAGCGGCGTAGCCGAAGCGCAAGTGACCGAGGCCGTGCGCCACGGTGAAATCCTGACCATCAAGGTGCGTTTCAAAGGGTTGAAAGACAACCTTAATGGACAAGGCTTGTATAGCAGTCTGGATAAAAGCAGTCTTGAGAAATCCTTCTACATTCTGGTGGGTAATAAAAAATACCTGCTGCTTACCGATAGCAATAATGTCCCACTGGCCTCTCCCAACGTGTCATTCAGCTCAAGCTCAGGCATTCCCTATGTCGCCACCTGGTTTGGCAGCTTCCCCGCGCCTCCACCTGATGTGAAAGAGGTGTACCTGACGATCGCCAACGTCGAGCCGCTCGGGCCGATAGCCATTACGGATCGTTGAGCGATGAACGGCCTCAGGAAAGCCGCCTGTGTGGGTGGGATGTTAGCCTTTGGGCTGGTGTCATTGGGTTCATGGGCTGACAGCGGAGAGCCGGCGTCCGTGAGGAAACCGGTGATACTCGATCTCAAGGCTACCCGGCTGGATTTGGTTGGTTTGCCTTCGGGGCTGAATGCCGGCGTCCTTGATCTGCAGAGTAAGGCAGCGGATTTGGCTAAACAATCCGCCGACATTTCCGTCAGAGACAGCAAAAATGCCGTAACGTTATCGATGCGCAGCGATGTGCTGTTCGCCTTCGACAGCGATGCGATTGCTGCTAAAGCGGAGCCTGCGCTGCGACAGGTGGCGCAATTTATCGCTGCCGAACCGGTAGGGAACGTGGTGATCGAGGGACACACCGATGCGGTGGGCGGCGATAAATATAATCAGGATCTGTCGCTGCGACGCTCACGTGCGGTGGCTGTTTGGCTGATCGCACATGGGGTAGAAAAATCTCGTCTGAGTGAACGGGGAAAAGGGGAGGCTGAACCGGTGGCTTCCAACGACACGCCGACGGGCCGGGCCAAGAATCGGCGGGTTGACTTCGTGTTGCCGAAAACCGCTGCCGCCGGTTAACCCCGCGCCGGTGGACGTTTCCTTTGCCAGAGCCGCTTTTAAACGGGCTCCTTCCGCTGACTGCTCGCGGAGTTCAGGCTGTATGGCGTGGAGCCGGTGACGCTAATGATTGATGAACACGATCGCGTCGCCAAAAGCCCGTATCTCGCTTTCGGCTTTCGCTTTAGCGGCGCCGACAAAATGCGGGATCAGAACGTCTCGAAATACAGCTCACGCAACAGCCAGGATATTTCGTTATTGGTGCGGTTTAGGACGTCAATTCTGTGAACCCCTATCGCTTCTGCGCGCAGATCGAGCAGCAAGTTGCGAATCTGCCGGAATAACGGGGTTTGCGGGTTGGGTTTGGCCAACTGCTGGCCGCACAGTTTGATTCCGGCGTCGCAACCGGTGGCGATGTCCGTCAGGCAGCACGGGCAGGTGGTATTTTGGCGCGCCATATTGCGGCATTGTTGCCCAATTACCTGATTGAAATGGCGTAATTGCAGGCAGACTTCCCGCGAGTTCAACGGGTTGGAATGGGTTGTCATCGGTTTCAGCTCCCTTGTCTGCGCCTATATTGGCACTTACCGATGAAGATAACCACGGACAAGCCGAGGGGGTATCGCCTTGTTTTGTCTGGAAGCAACAAAAGCGATGAGGCCCGCGATGGCGGGCCGGTAGCGTTAGGCGCGTTTAAACAGATTCGCCGCCTGGAACAGCGCAAAGGAGCTGACTAACATCTCGATGCCGACGATCGCCGTCACCAGCGTGACCGACGCCGCCGGGCCTGAGCCGATCAGCATCCAGGCGATGATCAAATCGAGTACGCCAATGACGAACTGCAGCCAGTTGCCCGGCAATCCGCGGCGCATATAGCCGGCTGCCAGGCGCGCGATGCCGCCGAGCGCAAACAGCACGGCGAGGTAGACCGCCAGCGCCAGAATGCCCGCCAGCGGACTGGTGATGAACACATAGCCGATAATCAGGTAGGCCACGCCCAGCAGAATGCCGCCGATCATCGGCCAGGTATTCTGCGCCCGGTTGGCGATCATGGCGATAATCAGCCCGGCGCCGCTCAACAGCAGCAGGACGCCCACCACGATGCTCAGCGCCGCGCCGGAGGCGAAAGGGTTGACCAGGCACAGTATGCCGCCCGCCAGCAGCAGGAAGGCGATGATCAGCAGGGTGGTGCGTTGCTTTTTGAGCAGTTCTTCGCTCAGGAGGGGCAGATTATTGCGGTCGAGGTTCAACATGACAGTACTCCATTTCGTCGTTGGGTAATTAATCAGTCATCCTTACCTGTTTAGCATAGACCGTCTGGGGGTTTTTGACTGACCCGGCGCAAATGTTACACTGTGTGGCTGAGGCGTATCAGAACCGAAAAGACGATTGGGGACAGGATTTGAGCACAGGAAGCAAGCTGGCGAGGTGGCGCCGCATCGCGGTGTGTCTGACATTGGGGCTGTTGTTGGCCGGATGTTCGGGTAAAAACACCTACAACCGCGACTACGACAAACTGCCGAAGGGCAGCTACACCGGCAAGTCCTACACCGTCAAACGGGGCGATACGCTGTATTACATCGCCTGGATCACCGACAGCGAAGTCAGCGATCTGGCCAGAATCAACAAGATACGCCCGCCCTATAATCTGGAAGTGGGGCAAAAGCTGCGGCTGAGCGGCGGCGCGCCGACCAAAACCGCCGCCACGCGCCGTAAAACATCTTCCTCCGCGATCGCCAAGCAAACGCCGCCGCCGGGCGCCGCACGTTGCTGGCGCTGGCCGACCAGCGGCCGAATCGTGCAGGCGTACTCCAATGCCGATGGCGGCAACAAGGGCATCGACATCGCCGGTAAACGCGGCCAGCCGATCTATGTTTCCGCCAAGGGCAAAGTGGTGTACGTCGGCAACCAGCTGCGCGGCTACGGCAACCTGATCATGATTAAGCATGGCGAAGACTTCATTACCGCCTATGCGCACAACGACACCACGCTGGTGCGCAACGGCCAGGATGTGAAAGCGGGGCAGAAGATCGGCACCATGGGCAGCACCGGCACCGATTCGGTGTTCCTGCATTTCCAGATCCGCTACCGCGCCACCGCGCTCGATCCGCAGCGCTATCTGCCGCCGCAGGGATCGTCGCCGTCCTGTTAACGTCAATCCGGCTCCTTGCGGGGCCGGATGTCAGCTATTTCAGCGGCAGATAAAGATCGGTCACCAGTTCATATTCCGCTACCTCGTGCACGAAGTTGTGGTAGTGGAAATAGAGCGGGAAATCGCGCAGCTCCTCGCCGCTGGCCGGCAACCACTCGCTGTAAAGATAGCGGGCGCTTTCCGAGAGCCCATCCAGCGATCCGAGATGGCGCAGCACCGCGCAGCGCCCGGCCGGCAGCGTGCTGTTCACCACGCCGAAGGCGTTGTCCTCCGGGATCGGCGCAGTGACCTCTCCGCAGATGTAGAAGCGGAAGTCCTGCGCTTCGGTGGTGGCCGGATCGTGCGGCGCGATACCGTAAGTGCGGCTGCTTCTGACCGGCGACAGGCCGCTGGTTTTGCGCCACTCGATAAAGCGTGCGGCGGTTTCGTTGACCAGCGCGGATGGGCCGCGATGTTCGATCATCGCCACCGGCGTGGCCGGGAAGTCGAGAATGTCTACCTTCATGGGTTGTTTCCTTTTGTGTTTCGGCTCGGGAAAGCGCTGTTGCCAATCGATCCAGGCCGGCCGTTTGCGAAACTGGCTTGGCGTTTGGCTGAACGCCTGTTTGAAGGCGCGGCTGAAGGACTCCGGGTTTTGAAAACCGGCGTCCAGCGCGATGTCAATCACCGGCTCCAGCGGGTTATACGCCAGGCGGTACGAGGCGCGTTTGAGCCTCATCCACTGGATATAACGCCACACCGAGATGCCACAATACGCGCTAAACTGGCGTTGAAAGTGAAAGCGCGAAAAGTGGGCCACTTCGCTCAGTTTCTCGACGGTGAGCGCCTCGTCCAGGTGGCGGTCGATATAGTCAAGGACCAGCGCAAAGCGCTTTGCATACGTCTGGGTCATGTGATTGTCTCCTCCATGCCTGAACTTTGCCCGAGCCGCCGCCGCTTCTCCTGACGGATGATGCTGAGTTATCGCTGCAGGAAAAGGGAATGGTGCGGCGTTCGCCGCCGGCCAGGCCAAACTCATAACCCCCGCGCGGCTGTGCGCCGCGATCCCGACCGAGAAGATGAATATTACATGATGGATCGTTCCCGTTTGCTGAAATTCCTGCTGCCCTATCTGTGGCCGAAAGATAACCCGCGGCTGCGTTGGTATCTGGTGGTGGCCTTCGTGTTCATGGTGGCGGCCAAGGTCAGCACCACGCTGGTGCCGCTGGCTTATAAAGCGATGGTCGATGCGCTGAGCGGCGAGACGGCGAAAATGCTGGCGGTGCCGCTGGGGCTGATCGTCGCCTACGGCGTGGCGCGGGTGGGCGGCGCGCTGTTTGAGGAACTGCGCAACGTGATGTTTATCCACGTCAGCCAGAACGCCACGCGCCTGTTGGGCGTGCGGGTGTTCCGCCAGCTGCATGCGCTGAGCCTGCGTTTCCATCTGGAGCGCCAGACCGGCGGATTGTCGTTGTCCATCGAGCGCGGCACTCAGGCGGTGTCCACGGTGCTGTCGCGGCTGCTGTTCTCCATCGTGCCGATCCTGTTCGAGCTCTCGCTGGTCACGGCGATCATGTGGCATATGCTAAACGGCTGGTTCGCGCTGGCGATCCTGACGACGGTCGGTTGCTACATCCTGTTCACCGTGCTGGCGGTCAGCTGGCGCACCCGCTTTCGCCGCGAGCTCAACAAGGCCAACGCCGACGCCAACAGCAAATCCATCGACAGCCTGCTGAACTATGAGACCGTGAAGTACTTCGGCAATGAAGAGTTCGAGGCCGAGCGTTTCGACCTGTCGCGCCGGCTGTACGAATACGCCGCCATCAAGAACCAATTCAGTTTTACGGCGATCAACCTGGGGCAAACCGCCATTATCTCGATCGGACTGATCGTGATGATGACCATGGCGGCGCGGGGCATTACGCAGGGGACGATGACGGTCGGCGACTTCGTGCTGGTCAACGCCTATCTGCTGCAGCTGTATCAGCCGCTGAACTTCTTCGGCTTTATTTATTCCGAGGTGCGTCAGGCGCTGATCGACATGGAGAACATGTTCGATCTGCTGCAGGAACCGCGTGAGATCGTCGATAGCCCGGATGCGCAGCCGCTGCGCCTCGATCGCGGCGAAGTGAGGTTCGACGCGGTCAGCTTCGGTTACGACACGCGTCGGCCGATCCTCAAGCAGGTGAGTTTTACCATTCCGGCGGGCCACACGGTGGCGGTGGTCGGCGCCTCCGGCGCGGGCAAGTCCACGCTGTCGCGCCTGCTGTTCCGCTTTTACGACGTGCAGGAGGGCGCCATTACCCTCGACGGCCAGGACATTCGCCAACTGACCCAGGCCAGCCTGCGGCAGGCGATCGGCATCGTGCCGCAGGATACGGTGCTGTTCAACGATACGTTGCGTTATAACATCGGTTACGGCAAAACCGGCTCCAGCGATGAAGATATCGAGCGGGCGGCGCGGCTGGCGCATATCCATGATTTTATCGTCGGTCTGCCCGACGGTTACGACACCCGGGTGGGTGAGCGCGGGCTGAAGCTGTCGGGCGGGGAAAAGCAGCGGGTGGCGATTGCGCGCACCATTCTGAAAAATCCGGCCATCCTGGTGTTTGACGAGGCGACCAGCGCGCTGGATACCCAGACCGAGCGCGAAATCCAGGGGCACCTGCGCGAGGTGAGCCGCAACCACACCACGCTGGTGATCGCTCATCGGCTCTCCACCGTGGTGGATGCCGATGAAATTATCGTGCTGGAGGCGGGGGAGATCGTCGAGCGCGGTGGGCACGAGGCGTTGCTGGCCGCGAACGGCCGCTACGCCGCCATGTGGCAAACCCAGTACAGCGAAGAGCAGGAACCGCACTGACGGAGCCGTTCACGTTCACCTCAGCGGCTGAGCGGCGTTGAGCCGCTGCGCCACGTAGTCGCAGGCGATGCGGCAGTCCTGCTTTAGGTCTGTCTCGCCGCCGGCCAGGCTGCCGCGCAGCCAAAGCCCATCGATCATCGCCGCCAGCCCGCGCGCCGCGTCGCGCGCCTGCTGCAGCGGCAGCTCGCGGCGGAACTGGCAGCAAATATTGGAATAGAGCCGCCGATCGTTGGCGCGCTGCAGGCGGCGCAGCACCGGCTGATGCATGCTGGCGGCCCAGAAGTCGAGCCAGGCGCGCATGGACACGGCGTTGGTTTGGCTGGGGTGGAAGTTGCCCTGGATAATGGCGAACAGCTGTGACTGGCTGTCGCTCGCCGCTTGCGCGCGGCACTCGGCCACCGCGTCGCGCAGATCGCGCAGGATCTTGCGCATGGTGGCGCTCAGCAACCCCTCTTTATCGCCAAAATAGTGGCTGACGATGCCGGTCGACAGCCCGGCTTCTTTCGCGACCTGAGACAGGGTGACGCCGGCCAGTCCGACGACGTTTATGGTCTCGAAGGCGGCGTTAATCAACTGCTCCTTACGCTGCTCCGGAATGTCTCTTCGGTACATATTTTCCTCAACTGATAGGCCAATCACACTTTGGATTTGATTGATTGAACGGTCAATCAATACTCTATATGCTGCGAAAATGTCAAATAAATGACGATAAAATGTTAATTAAAGGTTGCATTTAAATCGTCTGTCTTTCGCATCATGGAAGCCTGCCAATGACAACAAAAACTCCTCCATCGCTTGACGAAGAACCTGTCAGATTGAATGTCCCGGTATTTTTCGGCTCGGCGGCGGTGATCCTGCTGCTGGGATCGCTGGTCGTGCTGTTTCCCGCAGCCAGCAAACAGTGGTTGAACGTCGCGCAAAGTTGGGTCGCCGACGTGTTCGGCTGGTACTACATGCTGTTGATGGTCGCCTGCATGGTGTTTGTCTTCTGGCTGGCGCTGTCGCGCTTCGGCCATATTCGCCTCAGCCAGGATGACGAACCGCCGCAGTTCAGCTATCCCTCGTGGGTGGCGATGCTGTTCTCGTCGGGCATCGGCATTGCGCTGGTGTACTACGGCGCCTATGAACCGTTGGATCATTTTTTGTCGCCACCGGAAGGCAGCGGCGGCACCGTGCAGGCGGCGCGGCAGGCGATGGCGCTGACCTTTTTGCATTGGGGGCTGCACGGCTGGGCGCTGTATGCGCTGATCGCCACCGCGCTGGCCTATTTCGCCTATTGCCGCGGCCTGCCGCTGGCGCTGCGCTCTGCGTTATACCCGATCTTCGGCGAGCGCACCCACGGCGGCGCCGGCCATCTGGTGGACAGCTTCGGCATTCTGGTGACGGTGATTTCGATGGTAACCAACCTGGGGATCGGCGCGCTGCTGGTGAACTCGGGGCTGTTTTATCTGTTCGATATTCCGCAAAACACCGGCGTGCTGCTGGCGCTGATCGTGGTGATGATGGTGGTGGCCACGCTGGCGGCGGTCACCGGCGTCGAGAAGGGCATTGCGATGCTGTCGAACATCAACGTCGGCTTCCTGTGCCTGCTGTTGCTGTTCGTGTTTCTGGCCGGCCCGACGCTGAATCTGCTCAACGGCATGTTGCAGAACCTCGGCGATTATCTCACTTCGCTGGTCAGCCGCAGCTTCGATATGTATCTGTACGGCAAGGCGCGCCAGTGGCAGGGCGCCTGGACGTTGTTCTATTGGGCCTGGTGGGTGGCGTGGGCGCCGTTTGTCGGGCTGTTCATCGCGCGCATTTCCAAAGGGCGCACCATTCGTGAATTGATCTTCGGCGTGTTGCTGATCCCGCTGGGCTTCACGCTGGCGTGGCTGTCGATCTTCGGCAATACCGCCATCAGCCTGGTGTTGGAAGGCGGGCAGGCGATCCTCGGGCAGGTGGCGCAAAGCGATCCGCCGATGGCGGTGTTCAAGCTGTTCGAATACCTGCCCTATACCCAGCTGACCGCCGGTTTTGTGGTGGTGATCAGTTTCGTGCTGTTCCTGACGCCGGTTGATTCCGGCACGCTGATGATAGCGAACCTCTCCTGCCAGGGCGGTTCCGCCCACGATGACGCGCCGGCCTGGCTGCGGGTATTTTGGGCGGCGGTCACCACGTTGATCTGCGCCGGGTTGCTGTACGCCGGCAGTTTCAGCGCGATGCAGACCGCGGTGGTGCTGTGCGGCCTGCCGTTCTCGGCGGTGATCGTGTTGTACATGGTCAGCCTGCGCAAGGATCTGCGCGGTTACGCCATGACGCCGGCGCTCCCTTGAGGCGGCTTATTCGTCCGCGCGCGGCCGGTGATGCACGTATTCGATAATCGTGCCGTCCGGCAGGCGCGCATTGAAACAGGCGCCGGTGGGCACGTCCACCGGGCCAAAGAAGATATCGGCCCCGGCGGCCAGCAGCCGCTGGTGGTAAGGATAAATGTCATCGACCAGCAACGTGCCGACGGTGCTGCGGAAAGGACGCAGGCTTTCTTCCGAGCCTTCCAGGATCAGAAACGGCCCCACCGCCGCCAGCACCAGCCGATGTTCGGGAAAGTCGAAACGCATATCCGCTTCCACGCCGTGCAGCCGCTCGTAAAACGCGATGGCGCGGTCAATCTCGCCTTCGTCGACGTAGACCCGGATCAGCACGCGCGGCTCGCGCAGCGATGAAGAGTCAGCGGTTTTGCGCCAAAAGCCCGCTTCTGTCAGTTTTGCCGTCATTGCTCATTCCTCATGGTGGCTCGTTGCCCCGTCATCATGCCGCCGTTTGGCCGCAGGGATTAGACTGAGTTGTTATGAACTAGCAGCGGCGGAAATAAAAAAGCCCCGGTAACGAGGCAAAGACCCGCTCAGGTCGGAATAGCGGGCTAAAGCGGGCGTCAGGCGCGATGGAATTCCGGCAACACCAGTTGACCGATCTCCTGCATCGTCTCTTCCAGCGGCCGCTGGTTGCGGCGGAAATGCAGGCCGATGTGGTTGACCCCGGCGTCACGCATGGCGCTCAGTTCCTGAATCAATCCATTGCGGCCGCTCTTGATGCCGAAGCGATGGCGCTGAATCGGCGCGTCGGCGTTATCGGTGAGGTCGAGATGAATAAAGCTGACGTAGGGCTTGTCACCGGCTACGTTACGCCAGAGTTTGACTCGCGAAACGTGGTCCGCAGGCGTGCCGGGATACGACAGCCAGCCATCCATATTTTTGCCCACCCACTCGGGCGTTTGTTGCGCCAGCCCGGCGACCAGCAGCGGCGGCGGCGGCGTGGCCGGCAGCAGGCGCAATCCGGGCTGGAGCGCGCTGTCGGCTTCACCTTTGAGAATGCCGACGCTGGTGCTGAAGTTTTCACCGCGCGCGGCGTAATCGGCGCCGAACAGCGGGTACTCCACGGGGCGATCGCCGCTGGCGACGCCGAGCAGCAGACGATCGCCGCTCAGCGTTTGCAGCGTGGAAGCCGCTTTGCGCACCAGCCAAGGCTGGCGCAGCGGCAGCACCACGGCCGCGGTGCCCAGCAGAATATTGCGCGTCAGGCTGGACAGGTAGCCGAGGTAGGTAAAGGTCTCAAACACCTGCGCGGCGTCGCCGAAGTCCGGATCGTACAGCGGCACGTCGCGAACCCAGGCGGCGCGAAAGCCGAGCTCATCGGCCAGCTTGATGCGCGCAGCGTGTTCACTCATGTCCGGCACGCCGAACGGCCGCCCGTCCTGCTGGCGTTTCAGCTGCCCGCTGGTGGACCAATCATTGTCCAACGGCAGCTCAATGCCGATGGAAAGCGGCTCCCGAGTTAGTCTTTCGATGCTCATGTGTCACTCCGTCTCAGGCCTTGCGGCGCGGTGTCGAACGATGGCACGAAGTGTTGCATGGCGATTAATTGAGATAAACAGCCCTAATCGCAATAGATAATTGCTGTTGCGAGCATAATTACCTTGCAGGATACGGCATGATTGCCGTGATTTACGTCACGCTCTGCGCTTTTGCTATTGTCCAGACGGGGTTATATAACCCCGCCGTTGGCCTTTCCCTCGTAAGAGTTAGTTTTTTCTGCGGCCTTAAAATAAAACGAGATGATTCAATAGATAAAAATGGCTCTGAAGCGCGTGCGGGGATCATTCAATGCCGATGAAAAATTAATAAACCTGAAGCGTCATCGATGGGATTATTCGCAAATAACGCGCAAACAGGCTTTTTTTAATCGCAAGAAAGTACCGGACATTATTTTATATGTATCAAGAACAGAAGGATAAATAACCTGAAGGTGATAATGCGATATTGAAATAGTACCCGTTCAGAATTTTATTTGTCTCTCGGAGAGCGCCGGTTGACAGACCGCCGGCTTGCGATAATTTTATGTCATTAACATGTTAATGAGTTGTTGTCGTGACGGAGGGCCAATTTCTCTCTTGGCCGAGCGCTTAACACACTTATGCCATGGCGGGTCGCCATTCATAAGTTAACTTATGGACAAATGACGCTATGAATACATCGCCAGAGCCTCGCAGCGCATTAAGTGAAGAGAACCGGTTGCTGATTATTTTATTTTCGTTTTCGGCTGCGTGTTTGTCGACCGTCTGACCATCTCGTTTCTGTTTCCGATGATTGCCGCCGACCTCAAGCTCAGCAACGTGCATCTCGGCACCCTGTCGGCGGTGCTGGCGTTAACCTGGGCGCTGTCTGGCGCCGGGCTGGGGGCGATAGCCGATCGTTTTAATATCCGTAAACCGATGCTGATCCTGTCGATCCTGGTGTTTTCGCTGTTCTCCGCGCTGTCGGGGTTGGTCAGCGGCTTTGCCATGCTATTGATCTTCCGGGCGTTGATGGGGATCGCCGAAGGGCCGGTATTGCCGATCGCACAGTCGTTGATGGTGGAAAAATCGCAGCCGCAGCGCCGCGGTTTCAACATGGGATTGATCCAGGGCGCGGCGCCGGGATTGTTGGGCGGTATTATCGCGCCGCCGCTGATCATCTATCTGGCGCAGAAGTGGGGCTGGAGCATGGCGTTTCACCTGACCGCCGTGCCGGGCATCATTCTGGCGTGGCTGATCTATCGCTATGTGAACGGCAAGAAGGATCCCGCTTTCAGCGCAGTGCCGGCGGCCGACAAGGCGGCGAACAAAGGTGCTTACGGCGAGCTGTTCAAAATCAAGAACGTGGCGCTGTGCATTCTGATCTCCTGTGTGTTCGTCACCTGGTTCATGATCATCATTACCTTCACCCCCAACTTTTTGGTGACCGACCGCGGCTTCGGCGAAGGCACGATGGGCGGCATCATGAGCGCCATCGGCGCCGCCTGGGTGTTCTGGGGCGTGGCGGTGCCGGCGATTTCAGATCGCTTCGGCCGCAAGCCGACGCTGATCTTCTTTTCGCTGCTGGCGGTGTGCTGCCCGCTGTTTCTGAGCTACGTCGATAACCCGTGGCTGCTGGGCGTGCTGGTGTTCCTGTCTTATACGGGCCTTGGCTGTTTCACGCTGTTTATGGCCACCATCCCGTCTGAAACGGTGTCGCCGGCGCGCATCGCTACCGCGTTGGGGCTGGTGATGGGAATTGGCGAGGTGATTGGCGGCTGCCTGGCGCCGTTTATCGCCGGGCTGATCGCCGATCGCTACGGGCTGGTCAGCGTGATGTGGCTGGCGGCCGCCGGCGCCGTGTGCGCCGGCGTACTGAGTTGTTTTCTCGATGAAACCGCCCCTGCCGTGGTTAACCGCCGAGCGGTGAAACCGGCGGGCATCGCCGACGTCTGAGGCGGTTTTCATCCCATTCAATCAAGGAGAGCGAAGATGTCAGCAGAACCATCCGTACTGAATCAAAATGCCGAGCCGGACTGGAAGAATTACGACGATTTCGCGCGCGGCATCGACACCAACCGGCTGCCGGGCACCCAGGACTGGCGCGGCAAAACGCTGCAGATCGCCTTTGAAGACGGCGGGGAAATCACGCTGCGTTTCAGCGCCGATCGGCAGCGGGTGCTGTGGGCCTGGGGAGGGGAGAGCGGTGAGGACGCTTACGAAGAGGTGCAAACCTCCGCCGCGCGCTATTTCTTCAATATTCCGCTGCAGACGCCGGGCAACGAATGCCTGACGCTGGTGCTCAACCGCGACAGCGGCCGGGCGCTGCTGGTGCGCAGCACGCTGTTGCCCGAACAAACGGTGGAAAAGGGATCCCGCCTCAAGCAAAGCTTCCACGTTGGGCTGATTGCCGGCGTCACGCCGGGCGGCATCGCGCCGCATTTGACCCGCGAGCTGATCGGTTATCGCACGCTGAATGTCTACAGCCCCAACCATTACTACGAGCACTTCTACGTCAACACCGAGCGTTATGCCTGGCAAAACCTGCGCGGCGAGCAGTTCGGGCACGGCGACATGGATTACGCCACTTACTACAAGTTTGAGGACGAGATGTTCTTGTTCACCTTCCGGGAAAAGATTATCCCGGTGTGCTCGGTGTTCTTCTTCGACTTTGTCTCCGGGCGCTGCACCGGCACCTTCCTCGGGTTGGACGCCGCCGGCCGGGTGTTGGTGTCACCGGCCGGGGCGTTCATCAGCAAGATGAGCTACAACGCCTACCCGGAAGGGGTACAGCCGCTTTGATTCAGGCGTTTCTGACCAGCGATCCGGCGTTGATCTCCGCAATGGTTTTCGCGCCGGTGAGCGTCATGGCGACGCGCATCTCTTTGTCGATCAGATCCAGCAAGTTAGCCACCCCGGCTTCGCCGGCCGCCGCCAGTGCATAGACGAAGGCGCGCCCCAGCAGCACGCTGTCGGCGCCCAGCGCGATCATGCGCACCACGTCCAGGCCGCTGCGGATGCCGGAGTCGGCCAGCAGAGTGATGTCGCCTTTCACCGCGTCGGCGATCGCCGGCATGGCGCGCGCGGTCGACAGCACGCCGTCCAGTTGGCGGCCGCCGTGGTTGGAGACGATGATGCCGTCGGCGCCGAAGCGCACCGCGTCTTTGGCGTCTTCCGGATCAAGAATGCCTTTGATGATCATCGGGCCGTCCCAGAATTCGCGGATCCACTCCAGATCTTTCCAGGAAATCGACGGATCGAAGTTGGCGCCCAGCCAGCCGATGTAGTCTTCCAGGCTGGTCGGTTTGCCGCGGTAGGCTGAGACGTTGCCCAGATCGTGCGGCTTGCCGAGCAGGCCGACGTCCCAGGCCCACTGCGGATGGGTAAACGCCTGCAGCACGCGGCGCAGGGCGGCGTTAGGGCCACTCATCCCCGAATGGGCGTCGCGATAACGGGCGCCCGGCACCGGCATGTCGACGGTGAACACCAGCGTTTTCACGCCGGCGGCCTTGGCGCGCTCCAGCGCGTTGCGCATAAAGCCGCGATCTTTCAGCACGTAGAGCTGGAACCACATCGGCCGATCGATCGCCGGCGCCACCTCTTCGATGGGGCAGACTGACACGGTGGACAGCGTGAACGGAATACCTTTTTTGGCCGCGGCGCGCGCGGCCTGCACTTCGCCGCGGCGGGCGTACATGCCGGTCAGCCCCACCGGCCCCAGCGCCACCGGCATCGCCAGCTGCTCGCCGAACAGCGTGGTCTCCAGGCTGAGTTCGGACATATTGCGCAGCACGCGCTGGCGCAAGGCGATATCGGCCAGGTCTGCGGTATTGCGCTTCAGCGTATGCTCCGCGTAGGCCCCGCCGTCGATATAGTGAAACAGAAACGGCGGCAGTTTGGCCCGGGCGGCGGCCCGGTAGTCGGTTGACGCGGAGATGATCATAGTGTTTACCTTCTTGTCTTGCTTGCGATAACGAGTTGTCGGTCAGAGCGTGAGGATCGCCGCCATACCGGCCGCAATCCCGCCGTACGCCAGCATCGGCAGTACGGTCTTTCTGATGATTTTGCCTTCGGCGTTGCCGATCCCGAGGATCGAACAGACCGCGATAATGTTGTTCAGGCACACCATGTTGCCCATGGCGCCGCCGACGGACTGCAAGCCCAGCGTCAGGTTGACGTCAAGACCGCTGCTCTGGGCGATCGACTGCTGAATGCCGCCGAACGTCAGGTTCGAAACGGTATTGGAGCCGGAGAAGAACGAGCCCAGCGCGCCGAGGAACGACGAGAACAGCAGCCAGCTGCCGCCGGTCAGCGCCGCCAGCGCTTTACCGATCAGGATCACCGGCGCGTTGTCGCCGCCCTGCATCATCAGGTTGACCATCACCAGCGCGCCGAACAGCGCAATAAAGGGCCGCGCGATGCGCCCGCCGGTTTCGCTGAACATTTGCCGCACCTGGCCGCCATTCAGCCGGAACAACGGAATGCACAGCAGCACCACCAACAGGAACGGGATCAGCGCCGGGACATACAGCGTTTTGTAGCCGGCGGCGGCGGAGGTGCCCAGCACCTGCTGCAGTTCGACGATCAGCGCCCGGCTGATGCGCAGCTCTCCGAGCCAGCCGAGGTTTTCCCGCCACAGCAGCGCGGTGTTGTTGAGCAGCGCCTTGAGGCCCAGCTGGTGGACGCGCGTCACTATCAGAATAGCAATCAGCAGCAGGGTCGGGGTCATGGCCTTGACCACCTGCATGAACGGCACCGCCTGCCCGGCGCTCTGCGGTTTGTCGCCGCGGGCGAGGCCGATGCCGCCGCGCGCCAGCAGCACCGAGAGCGCCAGGCCGATTGCACCGCCGACCAGCGCCGGGAACTCATAGTTCACCTGGGCCAGCAACAGATAGGGCACAGTGCAGCTCAGCACGCTGAGCAGGATAAACGGCAGGTTGCGGCGGATATCCCGCCAGGAAACGATAAAGCGCAGCGCCAGCAGAGGAATGACGAAGCCGGCGACGAAGTGGATCAGCGCGGTTTGCCGGCCGATCTCCAGCAGGCTTGCGTCCGACAGGCCGAGATTGGCAAAGCCGAACCAGGTAGGGGTGCCCACGGCGCCGAAGGAGACCGGTACCGAGTTCATCACCAGCGTCAGCAGGGCGACGCGCAGCGGGTTGAAGCCCAGCCCGACCAGAATCGGCGCGGCGATGGCGGCCGGGGTGCCGAAGCCGCTGGCGCCCTCGATCATAAAGGCGAACGCCCAGCCGATAATCATCAGTTGGGCCACGGGATTGGGGCTGATGGTTTCCAGCCAGCGGCGCACCACGTTTTCCGCGCCGCTTACCTGCATCAGTTTGTTGAGCAGGATGGCGCCGGCAATGATGGTGATCGGCGTCAGCGTCGACACCAGCGCGGTGATGATATTGGCATGCAGCAGCCGCAGCGAGGCATCGAACCACAGGAGCTGTACGGCATACACCACGGCGGCCGTCAGCGGCAGGGCGAGGTAAGAGGGCACGCCATTCCTTTTGGTCATCATCCAAATCAGCAGGACGATGGGCGCAATACTGAAAAGCAGGGGCATAAGATCCTCAGGGTTATTATTTTTATGGGCAGAGATATGTAGCTGAAAGGTTAATTACCGCAACATTTTCATTCTAATCACAACGTTGGCGACGATGCCATGCGGTAATTTTTTAACATCGGCGAACGGCGCCGGCGGTGGGAAACTGGCCGGCAGGAGGCGTTAAATTAACTGCTTTAAAATCAGTTTGATAGGAGGTAATTTTGTGTGATGAATGCGTGAGCTCACATTAATTAAGCGGTAATGTTCAATAGTTCATGTCCAAAAATGCGGTAATCCCCGCGTCTTTTTACGGCCGCAGGGAAATAATCAGAGCAGGGAACTCAAAAATAATGGCTGATATTTTGGTAGGAACCGATGATATGTTCGATCAGCAGACGGGTTTTTAACGGCAGATTGCGGGTGTAAGGATAAACGGCGTAAATGCCCAGCACTTTGCCGCAGTGGCCGGCCAGGATCTCCATCAGTTTACCGTCCTGCAAATCTTCATACACCATGCAGCGCGGCACCATGGCGATGCCGTGGCCGCCGATCACCGCTTTGCGGATCGCCCGCGCATTGTTGGCCGACAGGTTGCCGTTAACCTGCAGCTCGTAGATGTCGTTGCGCCCCGGCCGCTTCATCAGCCAGTTGGCGGTGCCGCTCTCCTGGTAGGTGTAGGTCAGGCAGTTGTGGCTCAGCAGATCGTCGGCGCTGCGCGGTTCCGGGTGGCTTTCCAGGTAGCCCGGCGAGCAGACGATCACCCAGCGGGAATCGAAGATCGGCCGGGCAATCAGGCTGGAATCCGGCATGGTGCCGGTCCGGATCGCCAGATCGATGCCTTCTTCCACCAGATCGACGAAGCGGTTTTCCAGCCGCATTTCGACCTTCAGGCTGGGATGCAGGGCGCAAAATTCCGCCACGCTTTCGCTCAGCAACAGCTCGCCCGAAATGGTCGGCACCGACATACGGATGGTGCCGGTCAACTCTTCGCTCTTTTCGCTGACGGCGTACAGCGCCTCCTGCACTTTGGCGCCGATCTCTTTGGCCTGCTGGTAGAGCGCCTGGCCGCTTTCGGTCAGCGTCAGGCTGCGGGTGGTGCGGTACAGCAGGCGGGCACCCAGCGATTTTTCCAGCCGCCCGATGCGTTTGCTGACCACCGAGCTGGTGATGCCGGCGCTCTCCGCGGCCTTGCTGAACGAGCCGCAGTCGACAATCAGGGCAAACAGAATCAGGTCGTTGGCGTATTCGTGAGTGGCGAGCATGGGCATCCTAAGAGTGAGAGTCCTGTTGCCCAGTGTAAGTCCGGCGCGGCAGGAAGCAATCTTTTCAGCCTGTTTCCAGCGCCGGCTAACTGGTCGGATCTGAAATTTTCCTGGTTAATTACCTCTTAAACCGAGAATTATCCTTCAAATAAATCGTGGCTATTGCGGGGGGGGTAATTAACTTCCATGTTTTTATAAGCAATTAAATGAGAATAATCCTTATATCAAACGTTACTTATTCCACTAAGCCTGCGGTGCAGTGTAAATAATTGTATTGATCTGCTTGTGTGAGAGGGCTATTCTTTTTCTCGCAGCGCTCTCATTGTTATCAATTAAATGTTTTTCAATGTATTGAAGAATTACTCTGTCTTACCGGCAGAGTGATGGGTAGTGTGTTTATATTTTAATATATATAAGGATATTGTAATGAAGAAAATCAATCTGTCTGAAGCGGAAAACATCGTCGGCGGTACTTTCGTTTGTTCTAAGGAATTTGCTTGGGTGGGGACCGGCAGCAACAGAACCTGTAACCTGGTGAAAACCTGCGCGAATAAGTTCGGCGGTGTGCAAAAGTATTATACGCCGGCACCTGCTGCGAGCTGCCCGACTAATCCAACCACGCCAAGCTGAGGCGGGTAGACCGCCTGCATTTGGATGAACGGTGGGCAGGCGGGCAGCGTTCACGCTGTCCCGCCTGATATCGGGCGAAGCAGTCGTCTTTAGCTTTTTATTATTTACGGTGTTAATTCTTTTACACACGTTCACTCTGCCAAGTGAATATTAATTAATGCGCAGGATGCGTCCGTTATGTATAAACGTCCCTTGCTTTTTATCAGCTACACGCTCGTTATTATTTTCGCCTCTTCTTTTTTGATCGCGCTTTATTTCCAGCATTATGTTATGGCCTCGCCGGCGGCGGAAAGCCTGAGTTTTCTCTCTTCGGAAAAAGTCGAGCAAAGCCCGTTGCAAGACGACAATACGATTGTCGAAGTGTTCTCTTACGCCTGTCATTATTGTGAAGTCAATGAGAGCGGCGTGGCCGAGCTGGAAAAACGTTTACCAGCGGGTGCCAAATTGGTGCGTTTGCATCTCAGCGACGACGATCACGCCGGCATGGCGGCCTTTGCGCCCCTCTTCGCCACCCTGACGGTCATGGGGATCGAGGCGCAGCATCGTCCCGCCGCTTACCGCGCCATTATCAAAGAAAACCTCAATCTGGAGGATGAAAAGCAGCTCAGCGCCTGGTTGGAGGCCAACGGCATCGACGAGGCCGCTTATCAGCGGGCCAGAGATTCAGAGCGGGTCAAGGAACTGTTGGCGTATATGACGGCGGTAAGTCGCTATTACCAGGTCAACGCGACCCCCAGCTTTATCGTTAATCGCAAATGGCTGGCGTTGCAAGACCGCGAGTTTTCCGCTTTCAGCCGGCAACTGCTGTCGCTGTTGCAGCACGATAAGCCGCTGGCTCCCTGATGCGCCTGCTCGCGGTTCGAGGCTATCTGGCCTGGCGTAACGGCCTGGACGCCGTGGCGCGTCTCTCGGCTGTCCGCACCGGGGTGAGCCGGAGTCTGACGTGCGCTCTGCTGCGCCGCATGGATTATCGCCTGTGGCTAAAGATGCAGAGGCGGTTGAGGTGGGGTCTGCAGCAACGCCGTTTTCGCCACCGGCAAGCGGTCGCTGAAGCGAATCGCCAAAGTCTGTTGGGCGACGGCAGGCTGGACTTTGCCTGGCTGATGCAGCGGCGGCAATGGCTGGATTTGGCGGCGCTCCAGGCCCGCAACGCCGCGTTGATGGAACGTTTGGCGCAGTGCACCTCACAGCTCAATCAGGTGGTGGAGCCGCTGCATCGCGCCGGGGTGCCGGTGTTGTTGGCGCCGATGCACACGGTTTCCGACGTATTGGCGACGCTGGTCGGCGCGGGCGTTTATCCCGGGCGGGCAACGGTGATCGTTTCCGGCGACGTACAGACGTTAGCGCGGCGAGCGCCTGAGGAGGAATGGCGGCAGCGGCTCGACTATTGCTCGATTCACGACGATCCCCGGCATATTGCCGGCTCCTTGTCGCAGGCGCTGCTGGAGGCGGCGGAGCATCGGCGCAACATCATCCTCTTCCCGGACATCACGCCGGATTACACCTTGAACAGCACCCGGGAGGCCTCGGCCAAACTGGCTTGCCGTTTGTTCAACCGGCCGGCGCATTTGCACAGCGGCATCGTTCGATTATCCCGGGCGATGCGGGCTCGGGTGGTGTGCTATTCGCTTTATTACGATCGCGGCGTTCGCATTCACATAGAAGAACCGATTGCCACAGAGCAGGTCGGCCGTGCCGTGCCGGCGATCGTCGAGCGCACCCTGCGGCGACATGCGGATGATTGGCTGCTGTGGCATTCGCACTCTTTATTTTTTATCAACGAATAAGTCAGGGATATCACTACGCATGGAAAACACCCTCCCTATGCCGGTCTTGCAGAGCGAAATCAATGAATGCGGGCTGGCCTGCATCGCCATGCTGGCGGAAACGCAGGGCGTTCGCGCGCCATTGACGGAACTGCGTGAGCGTTACCCCGCTTCGCAACATGGCACTTCGCTGGCGACGCTGTGCGCCATTTTAGGGGAGCTGGCGCTGCCGGCTTATCCGGTGGCGTTCGAGCACCGGGATCTGGCGGCGCTGCCTTTACCGGCGATTCTGCATTACGGCGCGGGCCACTATGTACTGCTGGCATATCGTCAGGGCGGTTACGTGTGCGTAATGAATCCGGCGTTGGGGCAACAGCTGCTGCCCTACGCCGCCCTGAAAGCGGAAATCAGCGGCTACGCATTGGTGCTCGATCGCGACGATTTACCGTCCACCGCCCCCGCCGCGCGGAGCCGCCGACGGGGCGCTTTCGCCAGTTTAAGCCTGAAGGATACCGCCGGCATCGCCGGCATTTATCGCCTGGCGGCGATGACGTTTCTTATCTCGCTGACGCTGTTCATCATGCCGATGATGGTCGCCAGCGCGATCAATCAGGTGTTCGCCATGGCCGGTGAGATCGCATTCCCTTACGCCTACTATCTGCTGGCGTTTGTGGCATCCACGGCGCTGGCTCTGATGGCGCGCATCATCACCGAGCGTTTTATCAAAAACTTCGTGTTGCTGCACGGCGCCGCCGGCTTTTCCCGCCTGTTGGAAAATTCGCTGAATTTCTTCAGCAAGCGCGCGCCCGGCGAGATTTTCAGCCGTTTCACCAGCTGGCAGATGGCCGCCGGTCAGAAAATCGAACTGGATAATGGCCTGCGCACCGACTGGATCATCGGAGCTATCGCACTGGCGGTGATGGGCTATTTGAGCCCGATGCTGGCGCTGGTGCCGGTTGTCGGCATGCTGCTGATGGGGGCGGTCAGCGTTTGGGCCATTTATCGCGATCGCCACTTCACCCAGCAGTTGCAGGTGAGAGGGGCGGCGCAGAATGATTTTATTCTGGAAACCATTCAAGGGTTTTCGACCATCAAGTCCGCCGGTTTGGCTGGCCAGCGGCAGGAAGGGTTCGCCGAACATGCCCGTTCGCTGTTCAACTGCCTGCAGCGGCAAAAAGTCTATGAGCAGGTCAAGGGCAGCATTTATCAACTGATTGGCAGCCTGGAAATGGTGGTGTTCATGCTGCTGGCGTTGCCGTTGCTCAAAGGGGGCGAGCTCAGCCTGGGGGCCTTCTTCGCCTACAGTTTTTTGCGCGAAATCTTTACCTCTTACACCAGCAAGATCTTTTTTGCCGTCCTGCAGAAAAACCAACTGCACGTTATCGATGAACGTGCGCGGGATCTGTTTCCTGCCGTCTCTCTGCGTACCGGGTCTGGCGACGAAAGCGTGAACCATTTTGATGTGCAGTTGGCGTATCGGGGGGTGAGCTTCGCTTACGACGCTGGCCAACCGGTTTTGCGCGACCTGTCGCTGACGCTGGAACGGGGCGAGTGCATCGCCATCTGCGGCGGTTCCGGCGCGGGCAAGAGCACCCTGCTGAAGGTGCTAGCCTGTCTGCTGACGCCGCAGCGGGGGGAACTGACGCTGGATGGCCGCGTGCTGGCAAACGCCGCCGCGCAGCGGCTGTTCTTCCTGCAAAGCCAGGAGGACATTCTGTTCAATGCCTCTGTGTTGCAAAACATCACGCTGTTCGCCCCGTCGGCGCCGGGTCAGCAAAGGGAGGTGGAGCAGGCGCTATGCAGTTTGGGGCTGGCGGATGCGGTGGCGCAGCTGCCCGGAGGCGTGAACGCTCTGGTGCGAGAGAGCCATGCGGGGTTGTCGCTGGGGCAACGGCAGCGTCTGTTGCTGGCGCGCGCCATGTACAGCCGTTGTCCGGTGTTGGTGCTGGATGAACCGACGGCGAATCTGGATGAAAAAAACGCTGCGGCGGCGATGTCGGCTCTGGTAGCGCATTGCCGCGAGAAGGGTAAAACCCTGGTGACCGTGACGCATAACCCGCGGCTGCTGCCGTTGTTTGATCGGGTGCTGCACTTGTCGCAGGGCCGGTTGGTGGCTGCCGTCGACACCAGGATGAATGACTGTGCTGAGGTGGAGTGACGTGCCCGGAAAGAGACGCTGGCGGCGTGTGGCGCTGGCGACGATCGTGTTGGGGGGGCTGGCTGGCGGGCTGTTATGGCTGAATCGAGCGCCTGAAGTATTACCGCCGCAGACGGCGCGCGTCGATCGCGGCGACATCGAAAAAAGCGTGTTGGCTACCGGCATTTTGAAACCGGCCCGGCAGGTGAACGTTGGCGCGCAGGTCAACGGCCAACTGAAAAAACTGTATGTTAAACAGGGGGACAGGGTGGCTCAGGGCCAGCTGTTGGCCGAGATAGATCCGACGTTGCAACTTAACGAACTGCGCAAGTCGCAGGCTGAATTACGCAGCGCGCAGGCGCAGAAATTGGCGAGTCAGGCGCAGCTCAAGCAGTATCAACTGGAGCTGACGCGGCAAAGGGCGTTGGCGCGAGATCGTGCCGGCGTGGCCAGCGATTTGGAAAAAGCGCAGGCGCAGCACGACGCGCAGCTGGCGCAGTTGAAAGTGAATGAGTCGCAGATCGTTCAGGCCGAAGTCGCACAGGAAACGGCGAGGGCCAACCTGGCTTTTACCCGTATTACCGCGCCTATCGACGGCGAAGTGCTGGGCATCGTCACCCAAGAAGGGCAAACCATCGTCTCGTCGCAAAGCGCGCCGACCATTTTGGTGATGGCAGACGTGGATACGATGATGGTGCATACCCGCATATCGGAAAATGACATCTTGCAGGTGAAGACGGGGCAGCCGCTGTGGTTTTACGTCGCCGCCGATCCCCGCCGCCGATATGAGGGGACCATGGGCGCGATACAGCAGGCACCGGCGGAGGCGCTGGAAACCGACCCGCTGGGCAGGAATTCAAGCCAGCAAACGGCGGCGGTGTATTACAACGGCGTGTTTGCCGTCGCCAACGGCGAACGTCGACTGCGCACCTCGATGACGGCGCAGGTATTTATCATTACCGAACGCGCACAGGGAGTGGTGCGGGTGCCGATGGCTGCGCTGGGCGCGGCATTGGATGAAGGGGGTTACCAGGTCAAGGTGTTGGAAGGTGAGCAGACCGTGGTACGCCGAGTGCGTATCGGTACCCGCGATCGTCGCTATGCCGAAGTGCTGGAAGGGCTGAACGCAGGGGACCGGGTGCTGCTGGAGCAGCAGCCTGATGCGGAGGACGGCCATGTCAGCTAGCACGGATCCCATTATCGTTTTGGATAACGTTTCCCGCGAGTTTCAAGCCGGAGAGCAGAAAATCACGGTCCTCAAACGCGTTTCCCTGAGCATTCAGCGGGGAGAAATGGTCGCTATCGTCGGCGCCTCCGGCTCCGGAAAATCGACGTTGATGAATATTATCGGCTGTCTGGACAAGCCTTCTCAGGGGGATGTTTACGTCAACGGGGTGGCGATTGGGCAAGCCGACGGCAATCGCCTGGCGCGGCTCCGCAGTCGGCATATCGGCTTTATTTTCCAGCGCTACCACCTGATGCCCTATCTGACGGCCGGTGAGAACGTGGCTATCCCTGCATTGTATACCGCCATGCCGGCCGCCGAGCGCCGCCTGCGGGCCGCGCATTTGTTGACCCGGCTCGGGTTGGCGCAGCGCGGCGGTCATCGCCCGGCGCAGCTTTCAGGTGGGCAACAGCAGCGGGTCAGTATTGCACGCGCCCTGATGAACGGTGCGGAAATCATTTTGGCTGATGAACCGACCGGCGCGCTGGATAGCGCCAGCGGTCAGGCGTTGATGGCCATTTTGCATGAGCTGAACGCGATCGGGCATACCGTGGTCATCGTGACACACGATCGGCGGATCGCCGAGCAGGCACGGCGGATCATTGAGATCGGCGACGGCGAGATAGTGGCGGATCGTTGCCATGATGCCGCCCGACAGCGTTTTGCGTTCGAGAGGCCGCTGGCGCTGGCTGCGCCGCTGAAACGCATGAGCCCTTGGGCGGCGCTGCGAGAGGCGATCGGCATGGCTTGGCGGGCATTATTAGGGCATCGGGTCCGGGCATTATTATCGATGCTCGGCATCATCATCGGCATTGCGGCGGTCGTTTCCGCCATCGCCATCGGTGAAGGCACGCGTCAAAGCATTCTCAGGGAAATCAGCCAGCTCGGCTCCAGCACGTTGGACATTCGTCCCGGATTGGGATGGGAAAAAACGCGTCCCGATTTTGCGCGTTCGCTGAGCGCGCGCGATGCTGCATTGCTGGCGGAGATGCCTTACGTCGACAGCATCTCGCCGGTTATCAGCACCCAACTGCTGGCCGTGCGCGAAGGCAAGCAGGTGCCGCTCGCCGTGATGGGCGTCGGCGAGGGGTATTTCCGCACGCAGGGCATTCGGCTGCTTTCCGGCGGCCTGTTTGCTGCGCAGGATCTGAGTGAGCGCGCGCCGGTGGCGGTGATCGATCCCTTGCTGCAACAGGCTCTGTTTTCTTCCCGGCAAGATCCGGTGGGCGCGGTTTTGCTGATCGCGGGTGTGCCTTATCGGGTGATCGGCGTCGCGCAGCGCCGCGGCGCCCAATACGCCGGTTCTCAACCGCTTGCCTGGCTGCCCCATACGTCCCTGACTGGCCGCATCGCCGGCGATATGCCGCTGGAATCGATTGTGATGCGAGTGAATGAAAAATTGACGTTGGAAGCGGCAAGGCGGGATGTGACCCGGCGTTTGACCATAGAACATGGCCGGCGGGATTTTTTCACGCTGACCGACGATCAACTGACGCAATCCATTCAGCGTGCCTCAGACTCCATGCAGTTGCTGATCACCGCGATTGCCGCCATCTCGCTGCTGGTCGGCGGGGTGGGGGTGATGAACATCATGTTGGTTTCGGTGACGGAACGAACCCATGAGATCGGCATTCGATTGGCGGTGGGCGCCGCTGAGAAAGACATTATGCGGCAATTTTTGATTGAGGCGGTGGTGATCTGCAGCCTGGGGGGCGTGTTGGGGATCGCCTGCGCCGCGCTGGTTAAAGGGGTTCTGAGCGGCTTGGCGCCGCAGGTGACGATGCTCTTTACCTGGCCGCCATTGCTGCTGGCCTGCGGGTTCTCGGCGTTGATCGGCGTCGGGTTCGGCTTCTTTCCCGCCCGTGCCGCCGCGCGCCTGCAGCCGGTGGAGGCGTTGGCGCGAGAATGAGCCGACTTCTGGTTTGCGGGCTGGTCATGCTGTCTTTGAGCGCTTGCGGAGGGCGGCCGATCGACGCCACGGCGCCACCGTCGCTGCCGCCGCAGTGGCGTGTGGTCGATGAACGTTCCGGTTCACTGCGGGTGGGCGTCGCCTGGTGGGAAAACTTCAATGATCCGCAGCTTTCCTCGCTGATCGATGGCGTGCTGATCGCGAACCAGGATCTGGCGCTGGCCGGATTGCAGTGGCGTGAGGCGATGTTGGAGGCCGGGTTGATAGCCGGCAATGCGACCCCCGACCTGGCCGCCAGCCTGAGTGGCCGCAATACCAAGGCATTGCGCGGCGCGGCGCGGCCGCAAGAAAGTTACCGCGCAGGACTGTCACTGAGTTATGAACTGGATTTATGGGGCAAGCTGGCGCGTATTCGCGAGCAGGCTCAGTGGCTGGCCGTCGCCTCGGAGTTGGATCGGCGCAATACCGCGTTGACCTTGATCGGTGCGACCGCCCGCGGGTATTGGCAGATCGCCGATTTGAATCAGCAAGTCATCCATCAACAACAGGCGGTGGCGTTCGCGCGTGAGACTTTACGGCTGGTGGCGGCACGTCACACCGCCGGCGACGTCGGCCGATTCGAGTTGTTGCAGGCGGAGCAAAACCTATTGGCGCGGGAGAATCAACGGGATGAACTGGCACGGCAGCGGGAAGACGCTCGCAACTCGCTGGCACTGTTGTTCGGCCGTTCACCCTTGCTGCGATACCGCGAAAGGCGAGCGCTACCGATCAACGAAGTGCCCATTGCGCCACGTCTGCCGGCGGCGGTGATGGCGCGACGGCCGGATGTGCAGGCGGCGGAGCGGCGCCTGCGGGCGGCGCTGGCCGGTGCGGAGGCCGCTAAATTGAGTTTTTATCCGGCGCTGAGTCTGGAGGCCGCACTGGATGCCGGCAGCGGGCTTTTCCGCCAATGGTTCAGTGAACCTTCGCGCTCGCTGGGCGCGACGTTGACGCTGCCGTTCATTGAGTGGCGCAAGATGCGCTTGTCCAGCGACAAAGCGGCGTTGCAGGCGCAACGCGCGGAGATTCAATTTCGCGATGCGGTTTACCGCGCGCTGGCTGAGGTAGACAACGCCATGCGGGAACGTCTGGAAGCGCAGCGGCAAATCGGCAATCAACAGCGACATCTGGCGATGGGGAGACAAGCCGTGGCATTGGCCCGCCATCAATATCAGGCCGGTTCCGTCGCGCTGCAAACGTTGCTGGACGCGCAAGAGGCGGTGTTAACCAGCGAGAATTCGCTATCGGCACTGCAATATCGCTACCTGAACGCCACGATGCAGCTCTGGCTGGCGCTGGGCGGCAACGAGGCTTTCGCATCCGGGCAAGGGGAATAAGCATGGACAGAGAACGGAATACAAGACGTGTGGTGGTCACGGGTTACGGCGCCGTCACCGCGCTGGGTGGCAACGCGCAGCAAAACTGGCAGGCTATCATGGCCAACCGCCTGGCCTATCGCTATCACGATAAATCGGCGGCGGGAATACATGCGCGCTTTTTTGCTTTGCTGGAGTCTGAACCGCAGCTGGAGGGCGTTGCCGGACGGGTAAGCCGCCGGCTGCCCAGATTCGCCAGGCTGGCGCTTGCCGCCGCCGCGGAGGCGATCGGAATGGCGTTTTCATCCTCTTACAGAGGGCCTGTGCACTTTTATTCGTCGTTGGAATGCGGGGCGATTATCGGCAGCGGCTGGGGAGGGCAGGATGAGATCATGCAAAACAATGCGGACTATCTGCAATCCGGGCTGGGACAGCTGTTTGGATGTTTTCACGCGATGCCCAATATCGCGACCGCCATATGCGGCCAACATTGGTTGCTGCGGGGTTATCAAGGCTCGCCGGCGGCGGCCTGCGCGACCGGCGGCATCGCGATTGGTGATGCGTTTGAGGTGATCCGCAGCGGTCGCGCTTCAATGATGCTGGCCGGCGCGTCGGAATCACTGAGCGGCAATGGCGCGATCTGGAATATCGACGCGCTGCGTTTGCTGAGTCGGGAGCAAAAGGATATTACCAAGGCCAGTTGCCCGTTCAGCCGGGAGCGCAGCGGTTTCGTGTTGGCGGAAGGGGCCGCCGTGTTGTGTCTTGAGGAGCGAGAGGCGGCTTTAGCGCGCGGTGCGACAATATTGGGGGAGATCAAGGGATACGGCAACTTTTCAGATGCTTTTGACCTTACCGCGCCGGCGGAGGATCCGCAGGCCAAGGTGAAAACCATTCGACGTGCTCTGGAGCAGGCGGGGCTCGGCAGCCATGAGATCGACTATATCAATGCGCATGGCACGTCTACGCCGCAAAACGACGTAAACGAAACCGCTGCGGTCAAGGCGGCTTTGGGGCGCGATGCTTATCGCACGCCGATTTCCAGTACGAAATCCTATACCGGGCACTTGCTCGCCGCATCCGGCAGCTTTGAGGCGATCGTCTGCCTACAGGTATTGCAGCAGCAAATGATGCCGGCAACCTGCCATTTGCACGAGACTGATCCCGAATGCGATCTCGATTATATCCGCGAGGGGCATCGTCGCGGTCGTTTGCGCAATGTCATGAGTCTCAACTTCGGTTTCGGCGGTGCTAATGCAGCGCTGGTATTCGGCAATCACAATGGATAATGGTAGGGCATATGGAAAAGTATCATCGATTGTATGAGGCGATTTGCGGCCTGTTGTATGAAGCCAAAGGATTGGACAGAACGCTGCTGTCGGCCGATATGCCGCTGCAACAGTTGGGGTTGGACAGCCTGGATTATATGGAGTTGATGCTGCTGGTTAGGCGTGAGTTCGGCATTACGCTCAATGCGGAAATGTTTATCGAACGGCCTGACCTGACCCTTGGTGAGCTGTGTCACGTTATGACCAGTCAATAATTCGCCTCCCAGGCGGCCGTGTGCTGCGGCCAGGCCTGGGCTATTCCCCATCGTGACTTTATTTCCTCCTGCCCTGATTTTTCCTCTTATCGATTCACATAAAGATTAATACTTATCTGTTTGGTTAAGTTACGTTTGCGTCGGCGGATTTATTTCGTTTTTTTACGTGCCGTATAACGCTTCGAAACCCATGACGCCTCGCGATTTTATTAGGATTTTTCTTTGTTTTGTCGGTTTGTTTGCCAATTTCAGCGCATGTGTGAAATGGAAGAATTAACGCAAACTAAAGTGAATCAGGAAGTATGCCATCCTTATTATTTCTGATAGTGGCAGTTGAGCTGCGGTTTTCATTAACGAGGGGCCTCAAGGGGAGCGCTGAAGCGGTGAATAATTCCTGTGCACTGTTCGCGTTTGGCAAATCCGTTATACTCCGCGCTGGATGCAGGAACCTATCCATAGCCAGGGGAAACCCTGAGTGTCCATTGTGGTGATGTAAAAGGAAAATGACAGCCACATTTTTCCGATCAAAGTAATAGAGGTTGTATGTCTAATCGTAAACATCTGACGCCTTCCGAAGTGGAGAGACTGCTTGAGGTCACGCTGCAGGGAAAGAATCCAGAACGCGATTATTGCTTGATTTATATGTGTTTTATTCATGGGTGCCGCGCCAGCGAAATAGGGGGATGGCGTTTGTCGGATATCGATCTGGAAGGCGGCAACATTTATGTTCATCGCTTGAAGAATGGTTTTTCCACGGTGCATCCGCTTTATCTGCGCGAAAGGCAATGTCTGCGGCGTTGGTTGGATAAGCGTCAACGGCACCGCTGGGCCGATCAAGAGTGGTTGTTCCTGTCCAACCGCGGTGGCCGTCTGTCGCGCCAACGTATTTACGGGTTGATTCGCCATTACAGCAAGGTGGCCAAATTGGAGGTCAACGCTCATCCACATATGCTGCGGCATGGCTGCGGATTTGCATTGGCGGACCGCGGTATCGACACCCGTTTAATTCAGGATTACCTCGGGCATAGAAATATTCAGAATACGGTGATTTATACCGCCAGCAATGCACAGCGCTTTAAGGAAATTTGGTAAGTGTGATTTAAGTTAATAACGATAAGGAGTCACTTTGAACTAAACTGAAACATACTGTAAGGACGCGTAAAAACAATGTCAATATTCCTATGCTCTCTTTCCCGATCAAAGTTTAATTGTCTTTAAAAACAGTGCGCTGTGATTTTATTTCTTGTCGAACCCCACCTCTTCATCTAAGCAAAATCCTAATCAAAGATCCGCAGATTTAAATCATTGGGTTTACACCTTGGTTTTTTAGTCTGATTTATTGTCCATTTGTTATCAAGTTAGTTTTAAATTCTGTTAAATATATTTTTTTGGTTTTAAAAGCCAAAGGAGTCACTTTAGTTCAAAATGAATCGTTTGGGTGAATAAGTCCGAAGCCACTAATCAGTCTGGCTAAGGCCCTTTACATTCATGGAACTAAATAAAAGGAATGACATTAAGGATATGTCGGAAATAAAACCATGCATGTTTTGCATAATTTTAAGGAAAGTAGGATGAAAAAGAATCTGCTGGCTGTAGCTGTATTGACCGCGTCCGCATTTATCCCCTCTGTATTTGCTGCTGACGGCGCGCTGAATATCACCGGTACCATCACCGATCAGTCTTGCACCGTCGATCCGGATTCCCAGAACAAGCAGGTTGCTCTGGGCAAAATCGCTAAAGATGCGTTCACCCTGTCTAAAACTGCCGGTGCCAAAGCATTCAACCTGGTGCTGAAAAACTGCCCGGCCACCGTCACCGGGGCGACCGTACGCTTTGACGGCACGCAGGTGCAGGGGCAGTCCGGGCTTCTGCAACTGACCGGCGCCGGCACCGCTGGAGTGGCAGGCGGCATTGGCGTACAGCTGCTGGATGACGGCAGCAACGTACTCAACATCGGCAACGATTCCCGCGTGTACACGTTGGCAGAGAACAAAGACAACGTTCTGGGCTTTGTGGCGCGCTACTTCGCTTACGACACAGTCTCTGTCGGTAGCGCGAACGCCACCGCCAACTTCACCATCGTTTATCAGTAAATTCACGTCGTCATTCTGGCGTAAGCGTTAGAAAACTGGGCCAGAGGCTGCGCCTCTGGCTCTTTATCCATCGGGGAAGGTAACAAAATGAAAGCGGGATATTTTGCGCTGGCGGCAGCGTTATTGATGGCGCTTTGGACTCCGGTACAGGCCGGCGTGATCGTGGGTGGGACACGTCTGATTTACGATGGCGGCAAAAAAGAGTCTGCACTGAATATCAATAATCCGGATGCGGTGCCTTATCTGATCCAATCTTGGGTCGATGGGCAAGAGGGCGACAGCGTTAAAGCGCCTTTTATCATCACGCCGCCGTTGTTTCGTTTGGACGGCGGCCAAAATAACCTGTTGCGCGTGGTGCGTGCGGGCGGCAATTTGCCGACGGACAGAGAATCGCTGTATTGGCTGAATGTGAAGGCAATCCCTTCGGTGGAAAAGAAAGAGAACACGCTGCAAATTGCGATCAAGACCCGCATCAAGTTGATTTATCGTCCCCAGGGGCTGGCTGGCAATCCGGAAGAGGCGGCCGGTAAAGTGACATGGCGGCGCAGCGGCGACCGGCTGCAGGTGACCAATCCTTCTCCCTATTACCTCACCTTTTTTAATTTGAAGCTGAACGGCAGCGCCATTACCGGCAACACCATGGTCGCGCCGCAAGCTACCGCCAGTTTTCCGTTGCCGACGGCGCACGCTGGGGGCGGCAGCCTAAGCTGGCAAATCATCAACGACTATGGCGGAACCGGCCAGACTTTTACTGGCACGTTATAGCCGGGCAGCGATGCGTGTTTTTTGGGCTCCGGAGTACGCCGGGGCCGGCGTTCGGCTTACCTGAGCTTTCGACGGGCTAAGCCAATCGGGACAGGGAGTTAAAAGGATGAATAACCCGAATTGCATTGGTTTACCAGGGAGCCGATCGATTCTGGCCGGTTTGATGTCTTGCCAGGTGGCACTGCTTTATCCAATCGGTGCAGCGCATGCGCGCGATTACTTTAACCCGGCGCTGCTGGAGATTGATAATCCGGCGCTGCGTGGCGCCGACCTCTCCGTATTTGAAGAGAACAGCAGCCAGGCGCCCGGGCGCTATCGGGTCGATCTTTACTTGAACGGAGAACAGATCGACAGCCTTGACGTCGAGTTCCGGCTGATGCCGAGAGCAGATGGTAAGCAAACGCTGCAGCCTTGTCTCAGCACGGAAAAATGGGCTGAGCTAGGCGTGAGGGTGGCCATGTTCCCAGCGATGGTGCCTGGGGATAGCTGCGTCAACCTGGCGCAGGCCATTCCACAGGCCTCTGCAGTATTCCAGTTCAATCAGTTGAGACTGAACCTAAGCATTCCTCAGGCGGCATTGCGCTTGAATGCACGCGACTATGTCTCCCCGGATAAATGGGATTCCGGCATACCCGCGTTATTGGTCAATTACAACTTCAGCGGCGCCAATAGTCAGATGCGCGACACGCAGCGGCAGAACAACAATAACTATTACCTCAATTTGCGCTCGGGTATCAACTGGGGCGCCTGGCGTTTGCGTAACTATTCCATCTGGAATCACTACACCGGCGGTGCTTCATCCTGGCGTTCAATCAATACCTATCTGCAGCGCGATATTGTTGCGTTGCAAAGCCGCCTGACGCTGGGGGACAGCACAACGTCCAGCGAGGTGTTCGACAGCGTACAGTTCCGCGGCGGGCAATTGGCTTCTGAAGATGACATTCTGCCGGACAGCATGAAGGGCTACTCGCCGGTGGTGCGCGGGATTGCGCGCACTAACGCGCAAATCGTGATCCGGCAAAACGGCTACGTGATTTATCAAAGCTATGTACCGCCGGGTGCGTTTGAAATTACCGATCTGTACCCCACGGGCGGCAGCGGCGATCTGAACGTCAGCGTGCGCGAGGCTGACGGGCAGGAGCAACATTTCGTGGTGCCTTATGCTGTGGTGCCGGTGCTTCAGCGCGAAGGGCGTTTCAAATACAGCCTGACCAGCGGGAAATACCGTTCATACAGCGGCGGCGTTGATGAACGTCCGTTCAGCCAGGCCACCGGCATCTACGGTTTGCCGTGGGGAGCTACCCTGTATGGCGGCGTGCAGGCGGCCAGTAAGTACCAGTCTCTGGCGCTGGGGTGGGGGCAGAACATGGGGGCGGTGGGGGCGTTGTCCGCAGATGTCACTCAGGCATGGACCAAGCAGGAAACTCGGCCGAAAGAGCAAGGGCAATCATGGCGTCTGCGTTACGGCAAAAACTTCATTGAAACCGGCACTAACTTCAGCTTGGCCAGCTACCGCTATTCCACGCGCGGTTTTTATAACCTGCAAGAGGCGCTGGAGAGTTACGGTGGCAACAGTGCTGTCTATAACGACCGCAAAAAGAGCCGAGCCGAGTTGACGATGAGCCAGAGCCTGTGGGATCTGGGCGGAACGCTGTCGCTCAGCCTGTTTAACGAGGATTACTGGAATGACAATCGCCGCTCGCAGTCGGTCAGCCTCAGCTACAACAACAGCTGGGAAGCCATCAGTTATGGGCTGAATTATACCTTCAGCCAAAATGGTTACGACAGCAACGGCAACCACAGCAATATCCGCGATCACATCGTTGCCTTCAACGTCAGCGTGCCGCTCAGCAAATGGCTGCCGGGCAGCTACGCCACCTACGGCATGAACGCCAGCCGCAATGGCGCCACCAGCAACAACCTTGGGTTGAGCGGTACTGCTCTGCCGGGCGACAACCTGAACTACAGCATCAGCCAGGGTTATACCGGCAGGGGCGTGGGGGCGAACGGGAATATTCAGGCGGATTATAAAGGCGCCCTCGCTGAGTGGAACCTGGGCTATGGCTACGAGCGCCATCGCCGGCAGGTGAACTACGGCGTGCAGGGCGGCGTGCTGGTGCACCAAAACGGCGTCACGTTGTCGCAGCCGCTGGGCGATACGGTGGCGTTGGTGCAGGCACCTGGCGCCGCAGGGATCGATGTCCTGAACCAGACCGGGGTCAGCACGGACTGGCGTGGCTATGCGGTTGTCCCTTATCTGACGCCTTACCGGCGCAATATCGTCGGGCTGGACGGTGAGTCTTTCGCCGAGGATGTCGACATGACGCTAAGCAGCCAAACGGTGATTCCAACTCGCGGCGCCGTAGTGCGCGCCAGCTTCAATCCAGATGTCGGAGCCCGAGTGTTGCTGACGTTGCTGACGCGTAGCGGTGATCCGGTGCCCTTCGGCGCCACCGTCAGCGATCTCAACAGCCCTTCCGATAAGGGCAGCATTGTCGGCGATGGTGGGCAGGTTTATTTGGCCGGCATGGCGGAGAGTGGCCGGCTGCTGGTTAAGTGGGGCAATGATGCCGCTCAGCAATGTCAGGCTAACTATCAATTGGCTAATCAGCCTGAGAGCGGCGGTATACGCCTCGTGAATGGGCAGTGTCTATAAGGTGCATATGATGGTTAAGGGAATATCTATTAAACGTGTGGTCAGCGCCTGGGGATTGCTGCTGAGTATGATGCTGTACGCTCAGCAAGCGCAGGCCGTTTTTGGGCAATGCAAGCCGAAATCCGGCACTAAAGGATTCTCATTTGTTTTCTCGCCGAAATTGGTTGATCCGTCTCAAAACATGGCGGGGCGAATTATCAAGAACGCCGACGGCGGTAAATGGAATCTGGCCGGCTCCTATCTGGTTGAGTGTGAATGCCAGTATCGTACGGCGTCTTACGTAACCGCCAAAGTACTGCTGAGTGACCAGGTATTCATTGAGGGGGGACTAACCTATTACGCGCTGAATGAATATCTGGGCGTCGCCAGTGAAGTGTACGTGGCGGGCTACCGCGAAGAGTATATCGCCGCACCGTTTGAGAATGAGTCGAATAAAAAGACCGATATGGATGGCGATGATGAGTCCTGCGCCAGTACACCTTATAACAGCGGCGCTAAAGGGCGAATCCATCTCTATTTCCGCCGTCCTTTCGTGGGGGTGACGACGATACCCAGCACCAAACTGGTGGAAACTTATGTCTCGGTCGTGAGCGGTGTGAGCAGTGATGTGGCGGTGTCTACCGTCTCAATGAGCGGCACCGTCACCGTGCCGCAAAGCTGCGAAATCAGCCCTCAGACGGTGACGGTGGATTTCGGCGATATCCTGACCACGGACTTTCAAACCAAAGGGGCGATGCCGTCCCGCTTCACCCCGCATGAGAAAACGCTGACGCTGGCTTGTAGCAACATTTCCAATGGCGTCAAAGTCAGCCTGTCATTTCGCGGCGAAGCCGACGGCAACATGCCCGAGGCGCTGAAGACCAGCAACGACAGCATCGGGGTGATGATAAAGGATCTGTTTGGCAACCCGATTGCACCGCAAAACGGCCGGTTGCCGGTCGATTTTCAATACCCGAGTCAGTCAGGGCGAACCGGGATCAGCGTCTATCCCATCAATACCACCGGGAAGGCGCCTGCGATGGGCAAGTTCAATGCCACGGCGACCATTCAGGCAGAAATCCAATAAACGGATATTTCAACGGCAGTGGGGTGGGCGGGCCCCTGCGTTTAACGAGAAGGAACAGATTATGGTGAAAATGTTTAATCGTTTTGGCTGCAACCTGGTGCTGAGCAGCATGTTGATTTTGACGATCCCGACGGCACAAGCGGTATCGAAAATAGTGATTTCCGGCAACATTAAAGCTGCTCCCTGCGAAATCGACAGTGCGAACGCTAGCGTTACGGTCAATCTGGGGGACGATATTTCCGCCGCCACGCTGGCGACCTCCGGCGCCTTCAGCCCTTGGGTGGAGTTCCCCCTGACGTTAAAAAACTGCCCGAGCACCACCACGTCGGTTGTCGCGACCTTCAGCGGGACCGTCGCTGAGGAAAGCACCAGCTTATACAAAAGCACCGGCAGTTCTCGTCGGGTACAAATTGAATTGCAAGACAACCAGGGAGCAAACCTGGGTAATGGCAAGAACATGACCCAGTCAGTTAACCAGGCGACGCATGAAGCCAAATTCAATTTGCGGGCGCGGGCGTACAGCACCCATGGCGGATCGACGCCTGGTTCAATAGACGGCACTCTGCAGGTCACTTTTGTCTATCAGTAGGCAATGGGACAAAAGGGCCAGCGTGGGCGGAAGGCTAACGACAGAGTTAAGGTGATGATATGAAAATCAATTATCCCGATGGAATGACCTTGGCGGCGGGCAATGAAGCGGCGGGTGCCGTGGCTGTCATGGAACCCTGCGCCATGACGGCTCTGGGGATGAGAAACCGGCTGATTGAATCCTGCGGTCTCCAACCTGGCAACATTCGGCAGGTGGCGAATCTGGTGGAACTGAGAGCCTTATTGACTGAACATCCGCATCGTTTATTGGTGATGGAGCTGTGTGGACAATCAGAGTCGGTATTGGAGGGATTCAAGCTGATCGCCGAGGTGCGGGAAAACTCGCCGGACACCGCGATTGTCATTTGTACGGCATTGGATGAACCGAGGTTGTTGCGGCAGCTCATCGCTTCCGGTATTCGCGGCCTGATGCTGAAGCAGGAACCGGCTATTGCATTGACCCACTGTGTTCAGCAAGTCCTGACAGGCAGTTGCAGCTTCAGCCACCGGGTACGCCAACGTCAATTGCATGAGGCTGGCGCCGATAAGCCGCTGACGGCGAAGGAACTGGATGTGTTGACCCAACTGTTTTCCGGTAAGAGCGTGACCTGCGTGGCGCTGACAATGTGCCGTGATATCCGCACCGTCAGCACCCATAAACGCAATGCGATGTTGAAGCTGGGGTTTCACAGCGATGGGGAACTGTATCTTCAGGGGAAATGGATGGCTGCGCAAGGTTCATCCTTGGTTCGCTAGGCAAGCGTGCGATGCCTCTCGGGTAAGCAAGCATAGGAGCAGATTATGCATTTATGGCGTCAGCAACCGCTGAACATAGCGTTAATGGACAGATGTCCATTGACGCTGGAAGGGTTGGCCAGTTTTTTAAAAACGCTGCCAACCCAGGTAAAAGTCGTCGTAAAGGAAACCAGCGTACGTGCCGTGGTGGATAGCGTGGTCTATCAGCAGGCCGACGTGCTGATTACCGAACTGGACGGTGACGATGAAACGGTGGCTCAGGGCAGGGAAGCGTTGCTGTCCCTGTGCACGCAACTGCCCGAATTACGGGTGATTGCCTATACCCGTTGCCGTAATGCAGAAGAGTTAGGGCGATTGTTGCCTCAGCCCAATGTCAGCATCGTCGCCAGAGATGACGCTTTACCGCTGGTGGCGGAGTTTTTTAATCGGGTCTTGCTTGGGGAGCGAGTGTTGAGCCCACAGATAGGGACTTTTCTGGCACCCTCGGTTAGCGGAGATGAGGTGTTCACCCGAAAGCTGACTCGCTGCGAGACTGATGTGTTGGCCTTTTTGTTCAACGGCATGAGCCTGCGGCAAATCGCCGAATTGCAACGCCGCAGCATCAAGACGATCAGCGCGCATAAATGCAGCGCCATGCGCAAACTGCAGGTGAAGAATGACAGCGAACTGTTTTCATTGCACGGCAATATTACACGACAATTTGGCGGGAAGTGGTCAAAGGGGACTTAATCGTTAATGACAGGGTAAAAGCAGGTAGCATAGGCGCTGAAAAAATAATCAAACAAGTGTTCCCCTGGGCGGGTGGATGAAAGCAGCTCGGCGTTGGAATAGTGCTGAATTAGACCGTTGTTGGCGTGCCGGGCTGCATTTTCCCATCCGATATTTTTTACCTTACTCGATGCGCATGTTAAAAGAAGATGAGCGCCTGCACCGTTATTTCCATCGTAAGATTAAATGCTGATCGTGCGGAATCGCTCTACATTGGTTGCGGTGTAGATCACCGTATTCTGGATATTTTTGTGCCCTAAATAATCCTGAATCAAGCGCGTATCGACCCCGTTATCTGCAAGCGCGTAACCGCAGGAGTGTCGCAGCATGTGAGGATGAACCTGAACGCTAATACCGGCCATTTCACCGTACATTCTCATTAGGCGATACAGTTGCTGACGTGAAATTTGCCCGCCGTGGCGCGACAGAAATAACCATGGGGAATTGGCGTCAGGATAGTTCGTCCGCTGGGCCAGCCAGTTTAACAGCGCCTGTCGTTCTCGCGGCTGAATGGGGTGCTGAACGGAAAAACCGTTCTTTAGCCGAGATATATGGATCCGATGGGAGGCAAGATCAATATCTTGCAGGCGTAATGATCGCAGTTCGCTCACCCGCAAGCCATGAATGAAGCACATTAATAGTAAACAACGGTCTCGAATGCTATTTTTACCCTCATGCACGGCGGCAATCAGTTGTTCAATTTCAATCTGGCTAAGGAATTTCCTTTTTTTCATTTTCCTTTCCTGCGTATCTGGTACTGGCGATTTCCATCATGAAGTTTTATTAAAGCATTGGAACATAATAGGCAGCAAAGGAAATAAATAATTTTATTTGTTAATTCATGGGTTTATTTTATCTTTTTGTTTTTTTATTTTTTAGTGAATGAATTTTGATTTTATAGATCTATTTTCTTTAGCAGCTTATTTAATTGGCGAATATATAGCGTCCAGAGCGAACGATGCTGCGAATTGGCCGCCGTCAGGCGGCAACGCCTCTCCCCGACCAGTGCTCAATAAACTGTGATGAGAATTCGTCTTGATCTCATTCTCACGCCGCTTACAATGCCTGCCAGATCGCGACTTCAGAGGTTTTTCATGGAACTGCTACGGGTGGTTTATCACCAGTATCGTTGGCCATTTCTGGCGGTTATGGCATTGACCATGACCAGCGCCGGCTTGGGCATCGGTATCATTGCGTTTATCAATCAATACCTGATGGACGCCGGCGGCGAAGCATTGGCTGTGCTGCCGATGTTTCTCGCTCTGCTGGCATTGCTGATGGCGGTCACGCTGGGATCGCAATTGGCGCTGACGACATTGGGCCATTACTTCGTCTACCGCCTGCGCGGGCAGTTAGTGAAGCGCATCCTGGATACCGATATTGAACGCCTTGAACAGTTAGGCAGCGCCTCATTGTTGGCCAGTCTCTCTAGCGATGTCCGCAATATCACCGTCGCCTTCGTGCGCTTGCCCGAACTGGTGCAAGGGGTGATTTTAACTCTGGGGTCGGCGGCCTATCTGGGGTGGCTATCACCGAAAATGCTGGCGGTGACGGCGGTGTGGGTCGCCGTCACCGTGGTGGGCAGCGGTTGCCTGGTCTCGCGGGTTTATCGCCATATGGCCAGTTTGCGCGAGTCGGAAGAGAGCCTCTATCATCATTACGAATCGGTGATTGACGGTCGCAAGGAACTGACGTTAAACCGCAAGCGAGCGCAGGCGCTGTACGAACAGACCTATCAACCCGATGCGCAAGCTTACCGCCACCATATCATTCGCGCCGATACCTTCCATTTGAGTGCGCTCAACTGGTCAAATATCATGATGTTGGGGGCGATCGGACTGGTGTTCTTTATGGCTAACAGCCTGGGATGGGCGAACTCGGCGGTGGCCGCCACGTATTCTCTGACGCTGCTGTTCTTGCGCACGCCATTACTGCAGGCGGTCGGGGCGTTTCCGACGCTGGTCAGCGCCGAAGTCGCTTTCAACAAGCTGAAGACGCTGCGCCTGGCCGAGTACCAACCGGCGTTCCCTGCCGCCGCCGGCCGTTCCTGGCAGACGCTGGAGCTGCGCGACGTGGTTTTTCACTATGCCGATACGGAGCAACAGCCCGGTTTTGCCGTCGGGCCGCTTAATCTGACGCTGCGGCGTGGCGAGCTGATCTTTTTGATCGGCGGCAACGGCAGCGGCAAGTCAACGCTGGCGATGCTGTTGACCGGGTTGTACCGGCCGGTGAGCGGGCACATCGTTCTGGATGGCGTCGCGCAGACCGCGGCGGATATGCCGGACTATCGTCGGCTGTTTTCGGCGATTTTCACTGATTTTCATCAGTTCGATCGTTTGCAAGGGCCGGAAGGCGGCGAACCCGATGCGGAACTGGTCGCCGGCTGGATCGAGCGGTTGAATATGAAAAGCAAGCTGCAGTTCGACGGCGCCAGGGTGACTAACCCGCAACTGTCGCAGGGGCAGCGCAAGCGTCTGGCTTTGCTGCTGGCCGTGGCGGAACAGCGCGATATCTTGCTGTTGGATGAATGGGCCGCGGATCAGGATCCGCAATTCCGGCGCATTTTCTATCGCGAGCTGTTGCCAGAACTGCGCGCGCTGGGCAAAACGGTGTTTGCCATCAGCCATGACGATCACTATTTCGAACATGCCGATCGGCTGCTTGAGATGCGCTCGGGTCATTTACGTGAGCTGACCGGCAGCGAGCGTGAACACGCCAGCCGGGATTCCGTCAGCAGAATCGGTTAACTCACGCCGGCCCGAGCGAGACCAACGCGGGCCGGTGCTTCTCTCCGTATGATCCCAGTGCGTCGCTTCATTTTATCCCCCGCCTTCAGCGCTGTCTGTTGCCGATTTGGCTTATGACCAGTCAAATAATTGATGGTTGAATTATTTACTAGTGGTTTGATTTTGACCTTTCAAGGTATGGCACACTGCACGTTCGTTCGCCTATCAATTCAAGTTATCGCCTGCCGATAACAGTGATATCCACGGTGCCGTTCTTACTGAGGCGGTGATGCAGGTCTATGGCTAGCAGCTGTTTTTTAAATTTCCATAGGAAAAAACGACTTTATCGATCGTTAAAACAGATCAATAATTGCTGTTTGAGTGGTTTAATCTATTGGTTGGGGGCGCTGTGGTGAGCAAGGATGGATCGGATATCAAACGTAGAGCATGGCTGTGTGTGTTTATCGGTAGCGGGCTGTTCTGGCTGTTAACCGCCGCCGTGATTTACTGGTTACTGAGTTAGCAGGTTAAGCAGGAAGGCGATTCGTGAACAAAAAGCAGGCTAAAAACCGTGAGGGCGCTGAGCGTCGCGCACAGTCCAAAATTCCGCCGTCATGGGTGCTGAGCGATGAGCAGCGCGCCTTTATTGATGATTTATGGCAGGACACCGACTCTGAGCCCGTGCGGCCCCCATTGCGCCGCAGCATTAGCTGATCACGCGGCTGCGGCCGGCCAGCGCGCCGAACAGCATTTGCAAGACGGTCAGACCCAGCAGGGCGATCAACGGCAAGCGCCAGCCTTCCGTCAGATCGTGCAGCAGGCCGAATAGGGTGGGCCCCAGCGCCGCCAACAGATAACCGACGGATTGCGCCATACCCGACAACAGCGTCGCCTGATGATGATGCTGACTGCGCAATCCAAAGAACGACAGCGCCAGCACCAGCGAACTCCCCGCCCCCAACCCGGCAAACGTCAGCCACACCAGTGAACTGGCGGGTTGCACCAATAATCCCCCGACGCCGATGAAGATCAGCAGAGAGCTGCCCAACGCGATCGCCCGCTGATCGCGCGCCCGCGGCAAAATCACCACCATGACAAAGTTGGCGACGATCGCCACCACCTGGTAAACGAACAGTTCGAAACCCGCCTGCTGAGCGGAGGTGCCGTGGCTGGCGGCAAAAGCGCTGAACCAGCCGATGATGGTGTAGAAGGCGATCGATTGCAGCCCCATGAACATCGCCACTTGCCAACCCAGCGCGCTGCCCCAGGGAGAGCGATAGCGTTGCGGCTCCGTCGGCTGCGGCTCTTTAGTGGCGGGTGTGGCGGAGCGCCGCAGCTGCGGCAACCACACCAGCAGCGCCAACAGCGCAGGCAAGCCCCAGCATAACAAGGAGAACCGCCAGCCAAGGTCGGCCAGCGAAGCCAGTGGCACGGCCAAACCTGAAGCGATGGCGGCAACCAGCGACATCACCGCCGCATAGGCGGCGATCATCGCGGCGGCGCGATGTGGGAAATCTCTTTTCACCAGCGTCGGCAGCACCACGTTGGCGAAGGCGATGGCGGCGCCGATCAGGATGCTGCCCGGCCATAGCATGGCGTCTTGCGGCAGGGAGCGCAGGGCGATGCCGCAGATCAGCAGCGCGAGGGCGAGGCCCAGGGTGCGCTCGATACCGATGCGTTTCGCCAGCGTCGGGGTCAATGGCGAGAGGATGGCGAACAGGATCAGCGGCAGCGAATTGATCAGGCCGGCGGCGGTGGCGGACAACGCCAGCTGTTGCTGGATCTGCTCCAGCAGCGGGCCGACGCTGGTCAGGGCGGCGCGCAAATTGGCCGCGATCAGCATAATGCCGACGATCAGCAGAATAGGGCGGTGTAACCGGCGACGCGGGGTCCCGGTGGACGCTGGGGGTGAAGCGGGTTGCGGCATGGGTTCCTCGCATCAAGGCATGCAGTCAATCAGTGCTGCATGGCGTGATGCGTTGATTGACGTTAACGCTTACGTACCGAAAATCGACGGTATCCGTTCGCCAGTGTAGGGAAGATGTCTCGTGCTGACAAGGGGACGGCCCGGCGGGATGGCGGCGGTTAATCCCCGCCGGCCGACGGATAATTGCCATTATGTGATCCTGGTCACTGAGTGAACTAAAAGTCATGGCGCGGGGCGCACCATGCGTCGCTTTCGCTTTCCGTGCAGCCCACGCCTCAGCGCTCCGGGGGTTATCGCCCGTCATGGCATTTCACTTTTCCCCCCTTCCGCTTTTAGGCTTTTCGATCCGTTTCGATTCGAAAGGTTTTTTGGCGGTTTTTTTGCTAAAACGGGGCTGTAAGCCCGATCACAATTTCATTGCTTTCGCTTTGCTGTAATGCCAGCGCAGTAGAGCGAAAGCCATCTTCTCCCCGGCGATGCCGGAAACCTGAGGACCGCAGCTCATGCCAGTGAATACCGCAAAGCGACGTGAACACATTATCGATCTGTTATGCGAGCACGGCAGCGTGCGCGTGGAGCAGCTCAGCAAACAGTTTGCGGTATCCACGGTGACGATCCGCAACGATCTGCGCTTTCTGGAACGAAAAGGGTGTGCGCTGCGCGCTTACGGCGGCGCGATGCTCAATCAGCAATTCGCTTTCGATCGGCCGCTGCGGGACAAAGGGCGGTTGAATCGCGACGTCAAAACGCTGATCGCCAACGCGGCGGCCGGCTATGTGCGCGACGGCGATGCGCTGATCCTCGATTCCGGTTCAACCACCGCGCAGATCGTGCCGTTCCTGAAGGGGCGGCGCGATCTGGTGGTGATGACCAATGCGCTGAACATTGCCTACGAGCTTTCGGGAAACGACGGGGTGGAAGTCATGGTGCTGGGGGGCAGCGTGCGCCGCAACTCTTACTCACTCTACGGTCCGGCTGCCGAGCAGCAATTGCGTCAGTACCGCTTCGACAAACTGTTTTTGGGCGTCGACGGGTTCGATCTGAGCGCCGGCATCACCACGCCTCACCCCGGTGAAGCGCACCTCAATCGCGTGATGTGCGAGGTGGCGCGCGAGATTATCGCGGTGGCGGATGCCAGCAAATTCGGTCGCAAAAGCTTTTGCATGATTCGCGAAGCCGGACAAATCCATCGGCTGATCACCGACAGCCGTCTTCCGGACGATTACGAGCGGGCGTTAACCGAGCTGGGCGTTGAGGTCATCATCGCCGATCGGTAGCACGGCGCCTGCATGGGGGCTTCATGCAGCAGTTGTTACAGCTTGTCGAGCAGCACAAGGCCGGTATGCCGGTCGGGATCTTTTCCGTCTGTTCCGCCCATCCCTGGGTTCTGAAGGCCGCGCTGCGGCAGGCCAAAGCGCGTGGCACGCCGGTGTTGGTGGAGGCGACGTCCAATCAGGTCAATCAGTTCGGCGGCTATACCGGCCAAACGGCGGCCCAGTTTCGCGATGCGCTGTGGCGTCTGGCGGATGAAGTGGGCCTGGCGCGCGAGCGCGTGTGGCTGGGCGGCGATCATCTGGGGCCCAACGCTTGGCAAGATCGCCCGGCTCAGGAAGCGATGGCGCTGGCGGAAACCTTGATAGACGATTACGTTCGCGCCGGATTTCGCAAAATTCACCTCGATTGTTCCATGTCGTGCGCCGATGATCCCTCGCCTCTGGGGGATGCCACGGTTGCCGAGCGGGCGGCGCGTTTGTGCGCGGTAGCGGAACGCGCCTGGGCGCAGAGCGGCGGCGAAGCGCCGGTCTATGTGATCGGCACCGAAGTGCCGGTGCCGGGCGGCGCGCAGGAGGCGCTGGCGGGTCTACAGGTCACCACGCCGCAGGCGGTGGCGCAAACGCTGGAAACACATCGTATCGCCTGGCAAAAGGCCGAGCTGAACGATGCCTGGCAGCGAACTATTGCGCTCGTGGTGCAGCCGGGCGTTGAGTTCGATCACCACAGCGTTGAGCACTACCAGCCACAGCGCGCCGACGCATTGAGCCATTTCATTGAACGGCAGCCGGGCATGATCTATGAAGCGCACTCCACGGACTATCAGCCGCCGCAGGCCTACCGCCAGCTGGTGCGCGATCATTTCGCCATCCTGAAGGTGGGGCCGGCGCTGACCTTCGCGCTGCGCGAAGCGCTGTTCGCCCTCGATCGCATCGAACGCGAATGGCTGGGGGAACGTCAGTCGGCGCAGCTGTGCGCCACGCTGGAGCAGGTGATGCGCGAGCAGCCGCAGCAGTGGAGCCGCTATTACCAGGGCACGCCGCACCAACAGTACCTCGATCGCCACTACAGCCTGAGCGATCGGGTGCGTTACTACTGGCCGCAGCCGCAGGTGCAGCAGGCGGTCGACGGTTTGCTGGACAACCTGCGCCGCAGCCCGGCGCCGCTGGCGCTGCTCAGCCAGTACCTGCCGGATCAGGCGCGGGCGCTGAACGCCGGCGAATTGAGCGCCGATCCGCAGGAGTGGGTGCTGCATAAAGTGACGCAGGTGCTCGACGATTACCACGCCGCCTGTTACCCGGAGGGCCGCTGATATGCCGAACATTTTAATGACCCGCATCGACAATCGCCTGGTGCACGGCCAGGTAGGCGTGACCTGGACCAATACCCTCGGCGCCAACCTGGTGGTGGTGGCCAACGACGAGGCCGCCGCCGATCCGGTGCAGCAGAACCTGATGGACATGGTGGTGGCGGAAGGGGTGCAGACCCGTTATTTCACGCTGCAGAAAACCATTGACGTGATCCACAAGGCGGCGGATCGGCAGAAGATCTTTCTGGTGTGCAAAACGCCGCAGGACGTGTTGACGCTGGTGCGCGGTGGGGTGCCGATCCGTTTCGTCAACGTCGGCAATATGCACTTCGCCGAGGGGAAGCGGCAGGTGCACAAAACGGTGTCGCTAGACGACGGCGACGTGGCCGCGTTCCGCGCGCTGGCGGAACTGGGCGTGGAGTGCGAAGTGCGCCGGGTGCCGGATGAAGCGGGCGAGGCGATCGGCAAACTGCTCTTTTGAGCCAGGGGGAAAGCATGTTGACGGATGCGTTATTGATTGCGCTGTTGGCCGGGCTGGCGGGGGTTGACCTGTTCGACGGTCTGACCCACTTCCACCGGCCGGTAGTGATGGGGCCGTTGGTGGGGCTGATTTTGGGCGATGTCTATACCGGGTTGCTGGTGGGCGGCACGCTGGAGCTGGTGTGGATGGGGATGGTGCCGTTGGCGGGAGCCCAACCGCCTAACGTGGTGATCGGCGGGGTGATCGGCACCGCATTCGCCATTCTGACCAAAGCCGATCCTAAAGTGGCGATCGGCGTGGCGGTGCCTTTCTCGATTGCGGTGCAGGGCTGCATCACGCTGCTGTTTACGCTGTTTTCACCGATGATGCACCGCTGCGATCGCATGGTGAAAGCGCTGAACTGGCGCGGCATCGAACGGGTGAATTACCTGGGCATCAGCATTCTGTTCATCTTCTATTTCGTGGTGGCGTTCCTGCCGATTTACTTCGGCGCCGATGCGGCCAGCGCCATGGTGCAGAAGGCGCCGGGCTGGCTGCTGGACGGGCTGGCGGTGGCGGGCGGCATGATGCCGGCGATCGGTTTCTCGCTGCTGATGAAAGTGATGATGAAAAAAACCTACGTGGCCTATTTTATCCTCGGTTTCATCTCGGTCACGTTTCTCAAGCTGCCGATCCTGGCGGTGGCGCTGGGGGCTCTGGCGATCGCTCTGATCGACTTCTTCAACACGCAACGCGGCGCGGCAGAGGCAACCACCCGGCCCGCTCCGCAGGAGGACGCCGAAGATGGCATTTAACGATTCCGACGATCTGCTGGCGCAAAAAGCCGAGCAGCGCATGGCGCAGGCGCTGGCCACCAGCCAGGTGGAACAGGACGATTATCTGGACAGCCAGCCCGCCGAAGCGCTGACGCGCGGCGACATCAACCGCATGGCCTGGCGTTCGCTGCTGTTGCAGGCGTCGTTCAACTACGAGCGCATGCAGGCGGGCGGCTGGCTGTATCAGTTGATCCCCGGGCTGCGCAAGATCCACCGCAACCCGCAGGATCTGGCCAACTCGATGAAGATGCACATGGAATTTATCAACGTGCACCCGTTCGACGTCACCTTCCTGTCCGGCCTGGTGCTGGCGATGGAGCAGAACAAGGAGAAAATCTCCACCATTCGCGCGGTGAAAGTGGCGCTGATGGGGCCGCTCGGCGGCATCGGCGACGCGCTGTTTTGGCTGACGCTGCTGCCGATCTGCGCCGGCATAGGCGCTTCGCTGGCATTGGAGGGCAGCCTGTTCGGGCCGATCGTTTTCCTGCTGCTGTTCAACCTGTTCCACTTCGGCCTGCGTTTTGGGCTGGCGCACTACGGCTATCAGGCCGGCACCAGCGCGCTGGCGCTGCTGAAGACCCACACCCGGCGCATTTCGCACGCTGCCTCCATTGTCGGCATGACGGTGATCGGCGCGCTGGTGGCCTCGTATGTGCACCTGTCCACGCCGCTGGTGATGCATGCCGGCAAGGCCAGCGTGGCGCTGCAGACCGACGTGCTGGACAAGCTGATGCCCAACTTGTTGCCGCTGTGTTTCACGCTGCTCATTTTCTTCCTGATGAAGCGCGGATTCTCGCCGGTGAAGCTGATTGGCGTCACCGTAGTCATCGGCGTGGCGGGCAAATTTATCGGTATTTTGTGAGGAGCGGGCTATGCCAGGCATTGTGATTACCGGCCACGGCGGCTTTGCCACCGGGCTGTTGCAGGCGGTGGAACAGGTGGTGGGGCCGCAGCGGCACTGTGCGGCGGTTGATTTCCCCGAACAGATGAGCACCGCGCAGCTCAACGACGCCTTACGCTCGGCGTTGGCGGCAGTGGCGCAGCCGGACGGTGTGGTGTTCCTCACCGATATGCTCGGCGGTTCGCCGTTTCGCAGCGCCTGCGAGCTGGCGGATGCGCAGGGGGATTGTGAAGTGCTGACTGGTGTCAACATGCAGTTGGCGGCGGAAATGATGCTGGAGCGCGATGGGCTGAGCCTGGATGAATTTCGCGAGATGGCTTTGGCGTGCGGTAAACGCGGGCTGACCAGCCTGTGGCATGAACGCCGCCGGGTGAAGTGCGAAGACGCGCAGGCCGATGGCATCTGAACGAAAACCGGGCGCGCTTGCGCCCGGCTTCGTGAGTTATGCCGGCAACGGGCTCAGCGCCAGGCGCGCCGGTTGGTCTTCGCCGCGGCTGAAGCGCCAGCAGGTCTGGTGGTACTTCGCCACGCTGTTGCGGTGCGCTACGCTGATCAGCGTCATGTCCGGCAGTTCATCCACCAGCAGGCAGTACATCAGTTGCTCGGTTTCGTCGTCCAGCGCGCTGGTGGCTTCGTCAAGGAACAGGAGGTTCGGGCGAATCAACAGGGCGCGGGCGAACGCCAGCCGCTGTTGCTCACCCGGCGACAGGCGATGGCTCCAGTTGGCGGAGGTATCCAGCCAGCGCTGCAGGTGTTTCAGACGGCAGTTTTCCAGCACCCGCATCAACTGTTCGTCGCTGTATTCTGACGCCAGGCTCGGGTAGCTCAGCGCCTCGCGCAGCGTGCCGATCGGAATGTAGCTGCGCTGGGGCAGGAACAGCGTGTTGGCGTTGGCCGCCACCCCGATGGCGCCCGCGCCGTAAGGCCAGATACCGGCGATGGCCCGCAGCAGCGTCGACTTGCCGCAGCCGGAAGGGCCGACGATCAGCAGGCGATCGCCGCGTTGCAGCGTCATCTCGGCGCCGGCCAGCAGCGGCTGGCCGTCGGGCAAGTTCAGGCTGAGGTTATCCAGCGTCAACGGATGGGCGCTCTCTTCCCGCAACTGAATGCCGCGCGGCTGATGGTGAACCTGATCGACGGCGGCGTTGAAGCCGGCCAAACGGTTAACGCAGGCTTTCCAGGTCGCCAAGTCGTTAAACGCGTCGATAAACCACGACAGCGCACCCTGCACCTGGCCGAAGGCCGAGGCGATCTGCATCAGGCCGCCCATCTGAATGGCGCCGGAGAAGTAGCGCGGCGCCGCCACCAGCAGGGGAAACACGATGGCGAACTGGCCGTAGAAGTTGGTGGCGATGTTCAGCCGCCGGGTGATGCGCATGATCGCCCACCAGTTGCTGCGAATGGTGTCGAAACGGTCACCCAACTGTTGCGCCTCGCGCGGTTCGCCGTGGTATAGCGCAATGGCGTCGTTGTTTTCGCGGATGCGGATCAGGCCGAAACGGAAGTTCGCCTCATACCGCTCCTGGTTAAAGCCCAGCATGACCAGCGGTTTGCCGACCCACCAGATCAGCAGCGATCCCAGCACCGCATACAGCAGCGCGAACCACACCATATAGCCGGGTAAGGTGATGGCGTGTTGACCGAGCGCGAAGGTCATCGGCCCGCTGACGTGCCATAAAATGTCGATGAAGGAAAACAGCGTCACCAGGCTGGAGAGCAGCCCGAGCGACAGTGACAGGGTATATTGGGTCAGTACGTTGAGATCTTCAGCGATACGCTGATCGGGGTTATCGACGATCTGCTGCTGCTCGGTGTGGTAATACGCCTGGTGCGCCAGCCATTTTCCCATGAACTTTTCCGTCATCCAGCGGCGCCAGCGCATCTGCAGCCCCTGAGTCAGGTAGATCTTGTAGACCGCCAGCACGATGAAGATCAGCGCCAGATAGGTGAAGCGCCACAGCTGCGCCTTGAACACCGGGTAGTTTTTGTTCTGCAACGCATCGTAGAACACCTGGTTCCACTGGTTGATCTGCACGCTGATATAGACCAGACCGAGCGACAGGATGACGATGGCGATCAACATCGCCCAGGCGCGCCATCGCTCCTCAGACACCCAAAAGGGTTTGATCAGCTGCCACACGGCGTGTTTCTGCAAGGGGGTTGCGTTCATAACGGCTCGATAATTGCGGTATTTTGTTCAGCATGGGCTGCGGGCCGGTAACAAACAAACCGCGACTGTAAGCAGTTTTGACTCCGCTAACCGTTTGAAATAAGGCGGCTGAATCGCCAGCGGCGCGTTGGCGGGCGCAATTGCGGCATACACTCCGGCGCAGGGCGGTTATACTGGCGCCGAATTTTTGCAGAAAGGATAAACGATGAAGGCTTGGTTTCCCCTGTTGCTGACCTGCGGCGTCTTCGCCAGCGCCCGGGCCTGGGCGCACATTGACGAGCCGGACATCGCCGCCGATTGCCAAAAGGTGGCGAGCTACGCCGAACTGGGAAAAAAGGCCTATCAGCGGCAAGATTACGCCAAAGCCGCCGACATCTTTCGCGATCAGGCGGCCTGGAGCGAGTTTTGCGGCCTGAGCGAGCAGGCTATCGCCACGGCTTACAACAACGTGGCGCTGTCGCTGATGCACGCCGGCGAATTGCTCAAGGCGCAGGCCTATCTGGCGCTGGCGCCGCACGATGACAAATCGCAGCACAACCTGAGCCTGTTGCGCCAACGGCTGGCGCAGCGGCCGCAGCCGCAGGGGCCGGGCGGCGTGTACTGGCAATACGCCGGGCGAGGCGTGTGGAGCGAAGTGGCGGTGAAGCCGCAGGGCGAGCGCTGGTTGATCGATTTCTCCGGCTACGCCATGCCGCAGATGGGGCTGTATTACGGGCCGAACATGGGGGACTTCTCCGCCGAGCTGCCGATCGAACACGGCAAGGCTGTCTACCACCAGCATGAAGCGGAAAGCGCGCAGGTCTGCGACGTGACGATGGAGTTTGGCGAGCAAGCGTTGGAAATGCACACGCGGGGCGATTGCGGGTTCGGCCGCAACGTGCGGGCGGAAGGGCGGTTCGTGCGGGTAGAATGACCCGCCCCGACGATCGGGGCGAGCAGGGTTATGCCAGCGCGGCGGCGCCCAGCAGGTTCTTCCAGGCTTCCACATTACCCAGATAGTTGCCGGCTGGCAGCAGATGCAGGCGGCCATCACTATCCTGCAGCGCAAAGGTCGGGAAGCCCTGGCCTTGCACTTTGGCCAGCAACGCCCGGCTTTCCGCGATGTGTTGCGCGGTCGGTGCGCCGCTGTTGAAGCGCATTTCGGCGATAAACGCCGCCGAAGGCAACCCCAGCTCTTTCGCCAACGCCTCCAGCACTGGTGTATCGGCGATGCGCCGGCCTTCCTTATAGTGCGCCTGCTGAATGCGGTGCAACATATCCAGCCCGCGTCCAGACAGCTTTTCCGCCGCCAGGATAGCGGTGATCGGCGGTTCGGAATCCATCACCGCCGTGGTGTCGCGCAGCAGGCCGTTGAAATAGGCTTCGCCGAACGGCTGGCCCGTCATTTCGGCGATGCGTTTGTCGTGCGGAATGACGTAGTTGCGCCACTCGTCGGTGATCTGGCGGCGATTGTTGCCGGTCATCATGCCGCCGGCGTGCGGTACGATCTTCAGCCCGGGGAGGCTCTGAGCCGCTTTCACCAGCGGCGCGGCGCCGTAGCACCAGCCGCACAGCGGATCGAAAATGTAATGCAGAGTGGTTTCGGTCATTTTTACTCCTCGTCTGGCGCGCGGCAGCTCGCCGCGGCGCCAGGGCTGGCTCAATCACGCACGGGCGCTTATTGCGGCCACTTCATCTCGCCTTTCAGCACTTTCGCGCTCAGTTCCAGGCTCGATTCGTCTTTCAGCGTCGGGTAGTGCTTTTTCATCGCTTCAATCAGCGCGGCGGAATCCTTGGCCTTCGGCAGTTCGGCTTCCAGCGTGGTCAGGTATTTTTGGGTAAAGTGCACCGATGCCAGCGTCTGTGCGGCGCCCGGCAGGAAGTGGCCCGGCACGACGACCTGCGGCTTCAGCGCTTCGATGTTTTTCAGCGTCTGCTGCCAGTGCTGACGCGATTCTACGGTCTGGTTATCGGCGATCCACGGATGGATATTGTCACCGGCGACCGCGACGCCGCCCACGACCGCTTTCAGCGCCGGGATCCAGACGAAGGTGCGATCGGGGGTCGGGCCGTTCAGGCCTTTCACTTCCACTTTCTGGCCGTCGATGGTGAAGCTGTCGCCCTGCAGCGGCTGCGGCACGATCACGGTTTTCGGCGCGTTGTCTTTCAGGATCGGGCCCCAATAGGCGACTTTGCCGTCTTTGGTGGCGTTGATGTCCTTGATGGTGCCTGGCGAAGCGATGATTTTCGCCTCCGGGAAAGCGGCCTTAATCACGTCCAGACCGAAGTAGAAATCCGGGTCTGAGTGGCTGATATAAACGGTGGTCAGCTTCTTGCCGGTCGCCTTGATCTTTTTCACCAGCTCTTCGGCATCGTTGCGCTGGAACTGTGCGTCGATCAGCGCCACTTCGTGTTGGCCGCTGATGATTTCGGAAGACACCGGGAACACGCTTTTCTCGCCCGGGTTATACACTTCCATGGTCAGGGTATCGGCAGCGGTGGCGTAGGTGCTCAGGGTGGCGACGCCGGTGAAGGCCAGAGTTAACAGTGATTTCTTAAACATGGGCAGAGGTCCTTAGGTATCGGTTAATGTTGTAATGATGTTAGGTTGCATAAAGCGATAGAAAAACCGGATAATAAGCAATTATTCGTTGCATAAATCGGACTAATCATGGATCGCATTACCGCCGCTGAGGTTTTTGTCACCATCGTCGATCGCGGCAGCATGATCGCCGCTGCGGAAACGCTGGAGATGTCGCGCGCAATGGTCACTCGCTACCTGGCGCAGATGGAGCAGTGGGCCGGGGCGCGTTTACTGCACCGCACTACCCGTAAGCTTAGTCTGACCGACGCCGGTGAGCGTACTTTGGAGCGCTGCCGACAAATGTTGGCGCTGGCGGGGGAGATCGATCTGGTGGAGGAAGGGCAGAGCGACGAACTGCGCGGCCTGCTGCGCATCACCTGTTCGCAGTCGCTCGGGCAAACGGCGCTGGTGGGGGCCGTCGCCCAGTATCTGAAGCGTCACCCGCAGGTGGCGGTCGATCTGCAGATGAACAACCGGGCGGTGAACCTGGTGGAAGAGCGCATCGATCTGGCGCTGCGCATCACCAACGAGCTGGATCCCAACCTGATCGCCCGTCCGCTGTCCACCTGCGCATCGGTGGTGTGCGCCGCGCCGGCGTATCTGGCGGCACACGGCACCCCGCGCCAACCGCAGGATCTGGCGTTGCACAACTGCCTGACCTACTCCTATTTCGGCAAAAGCCTGTGGCACTTCGATGCTCAGGGGGTGAAATCGGCGGTGGCGGTCAGCGGCAACCTGAGCGCCAACGAGTCGGTGGTGTTGATGGCTGGCACGGTGCAGGGCGCGGGCATTTCCATGCAGCCCTATTATTCGGCGGCCCCGCTGCTGGCCAGCGGCGAACTGGTCGAATTGTTGCCGGATTACCGGCCGCAGTCGATGGGCATCTACGGCATCTACACCTCGCGTCGCCAGATGCCCGCCACCTTGCGCACCATGCTGGACTTTCTGGTGGAGTGGTTCGCCACCGATCCGCAGTGGCAGGCGACGCTGCGCTAAGGTCTCGGCAATATTCCCTGGCCGCTTTCAGCGCCTGACAGCGGCGGCCAGCCGGGCGGAGAAGCGTGCCGCCTGCTGATGCAGATGGTCGATAAAGGCCGTGACCAGCGCCGATGAAGGGCGGTGCAGCGGCCGGATTAGGCTGACGGTGAACGGCACGTCGATGCTGAACGGCCGCACGTGCACGCCGCTGCCGGCATAGTCGAGCGCCGTCAGCGGGTTAACGATCGACACCCCCACGCCGGCTCTCACCATGGCGCACACCGACGCCGCACTGTGCGTTTCCATCACCATGCGGCGCTCGACGCCCTGTTCGCCGAACAGCGCATCCAGCAAGTGACGATAGCTGTCGGTGCTCGACAGGCTGATAAAGTTCTGCCCGGCGAAGTCCTGCGGCGTCAGCTGGTCTTTTACCAGCAGCGGGTGGCCCGTCGGCAGCACGCACACTTCGTTCAACGTCATCAGCGTCACCCGTTCGGTGCCCGCCGGCGTGAGGGTGGTTTCCGTCAGCCCGAGATCGTGGCGCTGGGCAGACAGCCACTCTTCCAGCAGCGGCGACTCTTGCGGGATCACGCTGAAGCTGACTTCCGGATAACGTTCGATAAAGGGCTGGCACACCGCCGGCAGCAGCGATTGGGAGAATACCGGCAGACACACGATCGACAGCTGCGCCTGCTGAAACTGGCGGATGCCGGCGGCGGCGTTGACGATGCGATCGAGGCCGTAATAGGAGCGCTGTACCTCTTCGAACAGCCGTAACCCTTGCACGGTGGGGGACAAACGCCCGCGCACCCGGTCGAACAGCTGCAGCCGAATCAGCTTTTCAAAGCGCGCCAGCTCGCGGCTGACGGTCGGTTGCGAGGTTTGCAGCAGGGCTGCCGCCTCGGTCAGGTTGCCGGTGGTCATCACCGCCCGAAAGATTTCGATCTGCCGCAAAGAGATACTGTGCATGGCGAGGCCGCTCGACTGTAGAGAAAGCCATATCATAAATGAATAGACTACGGCTAAATAGATATTTTCCACTCGATTCAGCGTGCGGCACTATGGCCTTATCTGCCGTCATTTTCGAATTGGGAATATCGCCATGCCACGCCCGTTGCACGACACCTCCACCGCGTTGAACGCCGCTAACCTGCTGGCCTTGCCGCAGCGTTTCGGTTGCCCGGTCTGGGCCTATGATGCCGACATCATCAGCCAGCGCATCGCTCAGCTGCGCCACTTCGACACCATTCGTTTCGCGCAGAAGGCCTGTTCGAACATTCATATTTTGCGCTTGATGCGCGAGCAGGGCGTGAAGGTGGATTCGGTGTCGCTGGGCGAGATCGAACGGGCGCTGCAGGCCGGTTTTCAACCGGGCGGCGAACCGAGCGAGATCGTGTTTACCGCGGACGTGTTGGATCACGCCACGCTGGCGCGCGTCAGCGAATTGAAGATCCCGGTTAACGCCGGTTCCATCGACATGCTGGATCAGCTCGGCCAGGTTTCCGCCGGGCATCCGGTGTGGCTGCGCATTAATCCGGGGTTTGGCCATGGCCACAGCCAGAAAACCAACACCGGCGGCGAGAACAGCAAGCACGGCATCTGGTATGCCGACCTGCCGCAGGCGGTGGAGAAAATTCGCCGCTACGGCCTGAAACTGATCGGCGTGCATATGCACATCGGTTCCGGGGTCGATTACCAGCATCTGGAGCGGGTCTGCGATGCGATGGTGCAGCAGGTGATCGATCTCGGTCATGACATCAGCGCCATTTCCGCCGGCGGCGGCCTGTCTATCCCGTATCAGTACGGCGAAGAGGCGATCGATACCGAACACTATTTCGGTTTGTGGAACCGGGCGCGTGAACGCATCGCCGCGCATCTGGGGCATCCGGTGCAGCTGGAGATCGAACCCGGGCGTTTCCTGATGGCAGAAGCGGGCATCTTGGTGGCCGAAGTGCGGGCGGTAAAAGACATGGGCAGCCGCCACTTCGTGCTGGTGGACGCCGGTTTTAACGATCTGATGCGCCCGGCGATGTACGGCAGTTACCACCATATTTCGCTGTTGCCGGCCGATGGGCGCGATACCTCGGGGCAAGCGCTGCGCGACACGGTGATCGCCGGGCCGCTGTGCGAATCCGGCGACGTGTTTACCCAGCAGGCGGGCGGCGGCGTGGAAACCCGCGAGCTGCCGCCGGTGCAGATCGGCGATTATCTGGTGTTCCACGATACCGGCGCCTACGGCGCGTCGATGTCCTCCAACTACAACAGCCGTCCGCTGTTGCCTGAAGTGCTGTTCGAAAACGGCGAGCCGCGTTTGATCCGCCGCCGCCAAACCATCGAAGAGCTGATCGCGCTGGAACTTATCTGATCAGCGGGCGGGCGCCTGGCGCCCGCTTCACAGCGTCATGCGGCGGTGCTGGCCATTGGGCAATTGCACATCCAGCGACAGCGTGCCGCCCATCGCCTCGATATAGCGTTTGAGCGACGACAGTTTGATTTCGCTGCCGCGCTTTTCCAAATTGGCGACGGAGGGTTGGCTGATGCCGAGCCGCTTCGCCAATTCAACCTGAGAAACCGCCAACTCTTCCCTCAGCATCGCCAGCCGCAGCTCGAAAATCTCCTGGTCCGCTTTTTGCCTGGCGGCGGCAACGACGGCGGGATCGAGTTTATCGATCAGTTGGGATAAAGGTTTGGCCATCTGCACTACCTCCGGGTTGCCAGATAATGTGAAAACTCCATGGCGGCGATGGGCAACATGCGCTGGTAAAAGCGTTTGTCGCCGGTTTTATCGCCGCCGCACAGCAATACCGCTTGCCGCTGTGGATCAAAGGCGAAAAACACCCTGAAAGGGCGCCCGCGATGTTGAATGCGCAGCTCCTTCAACTGCCGGACCGCGTCGGAAAAATGCAGCGTATCGGCATGCGGCCGCGCCAATTGCGGACCGAACGTCTGCAATTTGTAGATCGCCGCCAGGATGCTTGTTTGCTGGGCGTTGTTGAGCGCCAAAAACCAGTCGTCAAACCGTTCGACGGTCACCACTTGCCACATGACGCGCTCCGAATATAGCGTTTATGCTATATAGTGTAAAGGTTATTGTGCCAACAATATGCACGAACGCTGGGAGCGGAAAAAATCCAAAAGCGGGAAATGCGGCGGGCTGCGCAATCTGAGCGCATGGGTGACGGCTCACCCATGCGGCGGCGGGAATTACGGCTGTTCGTGTGCGTTGTTGAGGGTGGCGACCGAGTGGCGGCGCACCAGCGTTGGGCTGAACATGTTGGTGATTTCCGGCAGCGGTTGCCGGTTGGCCAGCGCCAGCGCCAGCTCCGCCGCCTGGGTGGCCATCGCCACGATCGGGTAGCGAATGGTGGTCAGGCGCGGCCGAAGATAGCGCGAAATCAGCACGTCGTCGAAACCGATCAGCGAAATTTCCCCCGGTACGTCGACGCTGTTATCGCTCAGCACCGAAAGCGCGCCGGCGGCCATCGGATCGTTGTAACAGGTAATGGCGGAGAACGAACGGCCGCGGCCGAGCAATTCGGTCATCGCCTGTTCGCCGCCGATTTCGTCCGGTTCGCCATAGGCGATCAGCTTTTCATCCACCGCGATACCGTGTTCCCGCAGCGCGTCGAGATAGCCCTGCAGCCGGTCGGTGGCGTCGGAAATCTGGTGGGTGGAGCAGATGATGGCGATGCGCTGATGCCCTTGCTGGATCAAATGACGGGTTGCCAGCCAGGCGCCGTAGCGATCGTCGAGCGCCACGCAGCGCGTTTCGAAGCCCGGCAGCGTGCGATTGATCAGCACCATGCCCGGGATCTGTTGCATCCAGCCGCAAAGTTCCTGATCGCTCAGTCTTTTGGCGTGCACCACCAGCGCTTCGCAGCGGTGCCGCACCAGTTGTTCAATCGCTTGACGCTCTTTTTCGGCGTCGTGGTAACCGTTGCCAATCAGCAGAAAATTGTGGGTGGCGTAGGCCACCTGCTCGACCGCTTTGACCATCGCGCCGAAGAAGGGATCGGAAACGTCGGAGACGATCAGCCCCAGCGTCTCGGTGGATTGCTGCGCCAGCGCCCGAGCGTTGGCGTTAGGGTGATACTGCAGCTGTTCCATCGCGGCCTGCACCGCGGTGCGCGACCCTTCGCTGGCCTTGGGGGAATTGTTTATCACGCGGGATACCGTGGCCACGGAAACCCCCGCCAGCCTGGCAACATCCTTTATCGTAGCCATATCAGTCAACACATCCTGGGTAATCGCTTACATCCCCCAGTTTTGCGGAAAAAAACCGGGGCTGCAAGCGGTCTCGTGCGCAACTTGTGGCGGCGGTTGCAGAATCTCTTCGAGTCTGTACGCATAACCAACTGCTACCGAACGATAGCGCAATTTGTACGTTGGCACCGGCGGTGGGCTTGAGGTAACGTCTGTGCATTCCGATTTGCGCCGAGAACGCCATGTCCATTAAACGCTATCCGCAGCTCGCCCATTGGGGCGCTTATACCGCCGTGGTTGAAGACGGCCGGCTTATCCGTTGTGAACCCTTCGTCGACGATCCCGACCCTTCGCCGCTGCTCGATTCCATCGCGCCGATGGTTTACTCCGACAAACGCATTCGCAAGCCGGCGGTGCGCCGCTCGTGGCTGCAAAAGCGCGAGGGCAGCGACCGTACGCTGCGCGGCAGGGAAGATTTCGTCGAGGTGGACTGGGAATTGGCGCTCGATTTGGTGGCGCAGGAGAATCGCCGGGTGCGCGAGCGCTACGGCGCCTCCGGGTTGTTTACCGGCTCTTATGGCTGGTCGTCGGCCGGGCGGTTGCACCATGCCCGCTCGCTGGTGCGGCGATTCTATTTCAGCGGCGGCGGCGGGGTCGATCAGCAGGGCAACTACAGCTGGGGCGCAGCGCAGTTCTTTCTGCCGTATGTGATCGGCACTTTCTCGCCGTTGACCGGGCGCGTCACCAGTTGGCCGAGCGTGGTGGAGCATTGCGAGCTGTTTGTGGCGTTTGGTGGGTTGGCGCTGAAAAACGCTCAGGTCTCTTCCGGCGGCGCGGCGGAACATGCGCTCAAGCCCTGGCTGCAAAAGCTGGCGCGCAAGGGTACGCCGGTGGTCAACATCAGCCCGATGCGCGATGATTGCCCCGAGTTCGTCAATGCGGAATGGATCCCGATCCGGCCGAATACCGACGTGGCGCTGATGCTGGCGCTGGCTTACGAAATCCAGCGGCTGGGCGCGCAGGATGAAGCCTTCCTGCACAGCCACTGCGTGGGTTATCAACAGTTGGCGGATTACCTGAACGGCGTGAGCGACGGCGTGGCGAAAACGCCGGCCTGGGCCAGCGCCATCACCGGCATTCCGACGGCGCGCATAGCGCTGCTGGCGCGGCAGCTGATCGGCGTGCGCAGTTTTATCACCTGTTCCTACTCTGTGCAGCGCGCGCATCGTGGCGAGCAACCGTACTGGATGATGATCGCGCTGTCGTCGATGCTGGGTCAGGTGGGGCTGCCGGGCGGCGGTTTTTCGTTCGGCCACGGCTCAATGAACGGCGTCGGCAACCCGCGCGTGGATACCCCCGCGCCGACCATGCCGGTAGGGGATAACCCGGCCGGGCTGGCGATCCCGGTGGCGCGCATCTGCGACATGCTGCTGCACCCCGGCGAAGCCTATCAATTTTGCGGCGAGACGCGGCATTATCCGGATATCCATCTGGTGCACTGGGCCGGCGGCAATCCGTTCCATCACCATCAGCAGTTGAACCGACTGGTGGAAGGTTGGCAGAAGCCGGATACGGTGATCGTCCAAGATATCTGGTGGACGGCGGCGGCCAAAATGGCGGATATCGTGCTGCCGGTCACCAGTTCGCTGGAGCGTAACGACATCGGCGGCTCGTCGCGCGATCGCTACGTGTTGGCGATGCATCAGGCCATTTCGCCGCAGCATCAGGCGCGCAACGATTTCGATATCTTCGCCGATCTGGCCGAGCGTCTCGGTTATCGCGAGCGCTTTACCGAAAACCGCGATGAGCGCGCCTGGATCGAAGCTATCTATCGGCAATGCGGCGCGGCGCAGCAGCGCGCCGGCGTCGCCTGGCCCGAGTTTGAGGCGTTCTGGCAACGGGGCTATGTCGAGCTGCCCGCGCCGGCCAAAGAGTTTGTATTTTTTGACGCGTTTCGCGCCGATCCCCAGGTTAACCCGCTGCAAACGCCCAGCGGCAAGATCGAATTGTTCAGCGAGCGGATCGCCGGCTATCGCTACGAAGATTTCGCTCCGCATCCGCAGTGGCGGCCGCCGGTGGAGTGGCTGGGTGCGCCGCAGGCCAAAAACTGGCCGCTGCACCTGATCTCCATTCAGCCGAGCGATCGCCTGCATAGCCAGATGGATCCGGCGCCGCTGGCGCAGGGCAACAAGACCGCCGGGCGCGAAACCCTGTATATGCATCCGGACGATGCGGAGCCGCGCGGCGTGGCGGACGGCGCCGAAGTGCTGGTCAGCAATGCGCGCGGCAGCTGTCTGGCGGGGGTATCGCTCACCGATGGCGTGACGCGCGGCGTGGTGTTGATGGCGACCGGTGCCTGGTTCGAGCCGGGTTTCGACGCGCAGCGCCGGCCGGTCGAGCAGGCGGGCAACCCGAACGTGCTGACGCTGGATATCGGCACCTCGCCTCTGACGCAGGGGCCGAACGCCATGAGCTGCCTGGTCGAGGTCAGCGCGCGATGAGTGAAGATTTCACGTCTGGGTCACTGGCTCGTCGTTGTTATATTTATTTTCGTCGCTGCGGGAAGGTTTAAGTTTCATTGAGTTATTACAGCAGATCGCGGGAAATTTACAGCTGGTTGCATTTGGAGCAGAACTCTTGCGATTCGGCGGTAGTTTCCTGCACGCCATCTCTCTAGAGTAGGTGATCCCAGAGGTATTGATTGGTGAGAAATCAGCATACTCTGTATGTTGAAGCCATTTTCAATTGCACCAACCTACGCGGATGCGTAGGTTTTTTTTGCCTGCCATATAGTATTCTTTTCCCTACAACGATTTACGCCTCCATGGCCAAGGGAGAAGGGCATGATCTTTTCACTGCTGCGCGCGCTGTTTCGCCTGTTGTTTCGGGTACGGGTCGAAGGGGACGTCCAGCACTTCGAACGGCAAAAATTACTGATTACGCCGAACCACGTCTCTTTCCTCGACGGCGTACTGCTGGCGCTGTTCCTGCCGATAAAACCGGTGTTTGCGGTCTATGCCAGCATCGGCGAGAGCTGGTTTATGCGCTGGCTGCGGCCTTACATCGATTTCGTCTCGCTCGATCCCACCAAGCCGATGGCCATCAAGCAGCTGGTGCGCATGGTCGAACAGGGGCGGCCGATCGTGGTGTTCCCTGAAGGGCGCATCACCGTAACCGGCGCGCTGATGAAAATCTACGACGGCGCGGCGTTTATCGCCGCCAAATCGGGCGCCACCGTGGTGCCGGTGCGGATCGACGGCCCCGAATTCAGCCCGTTCGGCCGCATGGCCGGGGTGTTCAAGATCCGCTGGTTTCCGCAAATCAGCATCCGCATCTTGCCGCCGACCACGCTACCGATGCCGGAGGCGCCGCGTGCGCGCGAGCGGCGGGCGCTGGCGGGCGATCGGCTGATGCAGATCATGATGCGGGCGCGCATGGAGACGCGCGAACCGCAGACGCTGTTCCATGCCTTGCTGGCGGCGCAGCAGCGCTATGGGCGCCGCAAGCCCTGTATCGAAGACATCGCTTTCAAAGAGGACAGCTACCAAACGCTGATCAAGAAATCGCTGGGCGTCAGCCGCATTCTGCAGCGCTTTACCGCCGAAGGGGAGCACGTCGGGCTGCTGTTGCCCAACGCCACCATCACCGCGGCGGCGATCTTCGGCGCTTCGCTGCGCAACCGCATTCCGGCGATGCTCAACTACTCCGCCGGCGCCAACGGCCTGAACAGCGCGATGACCGCCGCCGGCATCAAGACCATCGTCACCTCGCGCCAGTTCCTGGAGAAGGGCAAGCTGACCCATCTGCCGGAGCAGGTGACGCAGGCCAACTGGGTGTATCTGGAGGATCTGAAAGGCACCGTTACGCTGGCGGACAAGCTGTGGATCCTGCGGCACTTGCTGCAACCGCAGCGCGCGATGTTGCCGCAACGCCCGGAGGACGCGGCGCTGATCTTGTTCACTTCCGGTTCCGAAGGCCACCCCAAGGGCGTGGTGCATTCGCATGCCAGCCTGCTGGCCAACGTAGAACAAATCCGCACCATCGCCGATTTCACGCCGCGCGACCGCTTCATGTCGTCACTGCCGCTGTTCCACTCGTTCGGCCTGACGGTGGGGCTGCTGACGCCGCTTCTCACCGGCAGCCGCATTTTCCTCTACCCCAGCCCGCTGCACTATCGCGTGGTGCCGGAGTTGGTGTATGACCGTAACTGCACGGTGCTGTTCGGCACGGCGACCTTCCTCAACAACTATGCGCACTTCGCGCATCCGTATGATTTCGCCCGCTTGCGCTATGTGGTGGCCGGCGCGGAGAAACTGGCGGACAGCACCAAACAGATCTATCAGGATAAATACGGCATCCGCATTCTGGAAGGCTATGGCGTGACCGAGTGCGCGCCGGTGGTGTCGATCAACGTGCCGCTGGCGACCAAGGTGGGCACCGTTGGCCGTATCATGCCGCAGATGGAGGCGCGTTTGATCGCGGTGCCGGGCATCGATAACGGCGGCCGCCTGCAGCTGAAGGGGCCGAATATCATGAAAGGCTACCTGCGGGTTGAACGTCCCGGTGAGCTGGAACCGCCGGCGGCGGAAGATGCGAACGGTGTGCTGCAGCCGGGTTGGTATGATACCGGCGATATCGTCAGCCTGGATGAGCAGGGTTACTGCACCATTCGCGGACGCGTGAAGCGCTTCGCCAAGCTGGCGGGCGAGATGGTGTCGCTGGAGAGCGTCGAACTGCTGGCGCAACGGCTGTCGCCGGAAAAACTGCATGCTGCCACGGTCAAAAGCGACAGCAGCAAAGGCGAGGCGCTGGTGCTGTTCACCACCGATCCCGCCATTACCCGCGAGGCATTGCTGCGGGTGGCGCGCGAGCTGGGCAGCCCGGAGCTGGCGGTGCCGCGCGATATTCGCCTGTTGAAAACGCTGCCGGTGCTCGGCAGCGGCAAACCTGATTTCGTCACCTTGCGTCATATGGCCGAACAGCCGGAGAGTGCCTGATGAATCCTTCGACCGAATCCCCTTTGTTGTCACGCGGCATGATCGCGGTGATCAGCGCGCAGTTCCTCTCGGCGTTCGGCGACAATGCGTTGCTGTTCGCCACGCTGGCGCTGATCAAGCAGCAGCTGTATCCGGACTGGAGCCAGCCGATCCTGCAGATGGCCTTCGTCGCCACCTACATCATCCTGGCACCGTTTGTCGGCCAGGTGGCCGACAGCTTCGCCAAAGGGCGGGTGATGATGTTCGCCAACGCGCTGAAGCTGGCGGGGGCATTGGTGATCTGTTTTGGGGGGAACCCGTTTCTGGGTTACAGCCTGGTCGGCGTGGGGGCCGCCGCGTATTCTCCGGCCAAATACGGCATTCTGGGCGAGATCACTAGCGGCGAGAAGCTGGTCAAGGCTAACGGCCTGATGGAGGCCTCGACCATCGCCGCCATTCTGACCGGTTCGGTGGCCGGCGGTATTCTGGCGGACTGGCACGTGGTCGCGGCGCTGGCGGCCTGCGCGTTGGTTTACGCGGGGGCGGTGGTCGCCAACCTGTATATTCCACGTCTGGCGGCGGCGCGCCCAGGGGCTTCATGGCGGCCGCGGGCCATGACGAACAGTTTCTTTACCGCCTGCGTCACATTATGGCGCGATGGGCAGACGCGTTTCTCATTGATTGGCACCAGCCTGTTTTGGGGGGCCGGCGTGACGCTGCGTTTTCTGTTGGTGCTGTGGGTGCCGGTGGCGCTTGGCATCGCCGATAACGCCACGCCGACGCTGCTGAACGCCATGGTGGCCGTCGGCATCGTGTTGGGCGCGGGTGCCGCCGCGCGCTTCGTCACGCTGAAGACGGTGAAACGCTGCATGCCGGCCGGGATCCTGATCGGCATCGCGGTCGCGGTGTTTGCGCTGCAAACGACTATGCTCAATGCCTACGTCTTGCTGGCGCTCATCGGCATGCTGGGGGGCTTCTTCGTCGTGCCGCTCAATGCGTTGCTGCAGGAGCGGGGCAAACATTCGGTCGGCGCCGGTAATGCGATCGCAGTGCAAAACCTGGGTGAAAACGCCGCCATGTTGCTGATGCTGGGCCTGTATTCTTTGGTCGTGAAGCTGGGCGTGCCGGTGGTGGGCGTCGGCGTAGGGTTTGGCGTGGTGTTTGCGCTGGCGATTAGCGCATTGTGGTGGTCTCAGCGGCGGTGAAACGGGGCGCAGCCAGGCTGCGCCCTCAGGCTATCAAGGCGCCGGAATGGTAAACCGGGTGTGGATTTCTTCGAGCGCCTGCAGCACGTCCTCATCCAGAATCACGTCGAGGCTGTCGAGGTTGATTTTCAACTGATCCACCGAGGTGGCGCCCAGCAGAGTGCTGGCGACGAATGGCTGCTGACGCACGAAGGCCAAGGCCATCTGCGAAGGATCCAGCCCGTGTTTTTTGGCCAGCGCCACGTATTCGGCGATCGCCAACTGGGTTTGCTGCCCTGAATAACGGTTGAAACGGGTGAACAGCGTATTGCGCGCGCCGGCCGGTTTTGCGCCGTTGAGGTATTTACCGCTCAGGGTGCCGAACGCCAGGCTGGAATAGGCCAGCAGTTCCACCCCTTCGTGCTGGCTGATCTCGGCCAGGCCAATCTCAAAGCTGCGGTTCAGCAGGCTGTACGGGTTTTGAATCGACACGATGCGCGGCAGCTCATGTTTCTCCGCCAGCTGCAGGTAGCGCATCACGCCCCAGGGCGTTTCATTGGAAACCCCGATATAGCGGATCTTGCCGGCGCGCACCTGCTCGGTCAGCGCTTCCAGCGTTTCCAACAGCGTGACCGTAGCTTTGTCCTCGGTGTATTGATAGTTGAGTTTGCCAAAGCAGTTGGTAGCACGCTGCGGCCAGTGCAATTGATAAAGATCGAGATAATCGGTGTTCAGCCGCTTGAGGCTGGCGTCGAGCGCGGCGCGGATGTTTTTGCGATCCAGCGCCTGCTGCGGACGGATGCTGCTGTCGGTGCCGCGTACCGGGCCCGAAACTTTGCTGGCCAGGACGATTTTTTCGCGATTGCCGCGCGCCTTGATCCAACTGCCGATATAGCTCTCGGTCAGGCCCTGGGTTTCCGGGCGAGGCGGCACCGGGTACAGTTCGGCGGTGTCTATCAGGTTCACGCCTGCGGCCAATGCATAGTCCAGTTGCGCATGGGCGTCGGCTTCGCTGTTCTGTTCGCCAAAGGTCATGGTGCCCAGTCCCAGCACGCTCACTTCTAAAGAACTGTGGGGAATACGGTGGTATTGCATTAACGGCCTTCCTTTCTTGTTAGCGCTGACGGGCCGCGCGGCCCGGTGAAACAGGAGCCCAATTCAGAAGACGGCGCAAAGTCCGTCGGGCGGCGATGTCGCCTTTCCTGACTATAACCAAGCGGTGAAGATGGGGGAAGCGGATTCAGTGCGGAGACGAATGAGGGCTACCGCGCTTGAACGGGCGATAGCCGGCGAGCGGTGATTAGCGTTCGATAACCTGGGAAACCTGATCGCCGTTGATCTGGCGGTGGTTGCCTTTCTCGTCTTTATAACTGATGAGTCCGGTGTCTTCGTCGATCTCTGGTTTGCCTTGCGTCAGGATCATGTTGCCGTCTTTGGTCGCCATGACGTAGTCGCTGGAACATCCCGCCAAACCGGCCGCCATCACCAGCGCAGACACTGCCATTACCCACTTTTTCATCCTGCGGATCCTCGATTATGCAAAAACAATATTCTTTCAAGATTAGCAAACTCTTGGCCGGGGACGTCTCAGATAAGTCTTTATCTGATAAGAAAAACTGAAATGAGGGGGCAACGAAACGGCGGAAGCCGCCGATGGCGGCCTCCGCGCAGGGTTATTCCGGCGAACGGTTTTTCTTGCTGCGCATCAGATTGAGCGCTTCTACCGACATGGAGAAGAACATGGCGAAGTAGATGTAGCCTTTCGGCACGTGCACCTGGAAGCTTTCCAGCATCAGCGTGAAGCCCACCAGGATCAGGAACGCCAGCGCCAGCATTTTCACCGACGGATGGCGATTGACGAATTCGCCGATCGGCCGGGCGGCGAACATCATCACGCCGACGGCAATCACCACCGCCGCCATCATGATGAACAGGTGATCGGAAAGGCCCACGGCGGTAATCACCGAATCCAGACTGAAGATGATATCCAACAGCATGATCTGTACGATCGCGCCGAAGAAGCTGTGCACCTTGGTGTGGTGCTCTTCTTCCGACCCTTCGATGGTTTCGTGGATCTCTTTGCTGGCTTTCCAGATCAGGAACAGTCCCCCCAGCAGCAGGATCAGATCGCGGGCGGAAATGGCGTGATCCAGCACGGTGAACAGCGGGTGCGTCAAGCGGATCACCCAGGCGATGGAGGCCAGCAGCGCCAGGCGCATCAGCATGGCGGCGGCCAAGCCCATTCGGCGAGCTTTGTTCTGTTGCGCTTTGGGCAGCTTCGCCACCACCAGCGACAGAAAAATGATGTTATCAATACCCAGTACGATCTCAAGAATGGTTAGCGTACCTAACGCTAACCAGGCATTGGGATCCATAATCCATTCGAACATTGCCCGACACACCTTAGTACTTAATAAATGCAAAGCGTGAATTATACGCGTTTATCGTGGCGCTGACAGGGCTAGCTAAACCAGAGTTAAACGAAATCGCTTAGATTGAGAAATGTCTTGCCAGCAGCGCGCCGGTAAAACCTTTTTTCAGATAGAAACCGCGCGGCAGCGTCATGATAGGTTGCCCCTGTTCGCCGATGGCTTCGGTGAGCGCCTTGTTGTTGGCCGCTTTGGGGCGCAGTTGCAGCACTTCGCCGTGGCGTGCGGTGATGCGTTCTACGTGACCGAGCACAATCAGATCCATCAGCTCTTCCCAATCGCGGCGCAGCATCTCTTCTTCAGCAAGGCTCGGGCTCCACAGCAGCGGCGAACCGACGCGGCGCTGCGCCAGAGGGATTTGCCGTTCGCCCTCTACCGGTATCCACAACACGCGCGCCAGCTTGTGGCGAACGTGGCTGCTGGCCCAGGTGACGCCGCTGTTGCCGGTGAGCGGGGCGACGCAGACGAAAGTGGTCTCCAGCGGTTTGCCGGCGGCGTCGACAGGAATGGTTTTCAGCTCAATGCCCAGCTCAGGAAAATCCTGTTCCGGTTTACTGCCGGCCATGGCGCCGAGGTACAGCTCCAGCAGCATGCCCACCCAGCCTTTATCGCGTTTCAGATCCTTGGGGATCGGCAACTGCGCGCGGGCGGCCAGTTCGCCAAAACTGAAGCCGGCCAGCGCCTGAGCGCGCTCGAACAGCTGCCGTTCATTTTCCGGCGGGGGCGGCAGAGGGGATAAAAACGCCATAAATCAAGCCTGTCGAATTTGGTTGAAAAACGTACTGCATAGATACACGGGAAACGCTAACCCCAGTCGCCTGGGGAAAAGAATAATAGTAGCATGATTTTACATGACTTTTTTTCTTTCCTTGCGCGGGCGACAATGCACTTGCGGGGCTTGTTCACCTGAAGCCACCGACAATAAACAGGATCTTACACCTATTTATCCACAGATTTATGGGATAACCCAAATTTTTACCGATCACTGGTTCAATTTACAGCCTTGACTCAGGCGGATTTTTACGAATTTGTCCGTTTTGTGCGTAACTTGCCCGGATAATCTGTGGATAAAAACGGCGTTGGTGGATCTTTCGCCAGGGTAAGATCCTTACCGTGCATAGATCACATTTTTGCCCTGTAAATCACTGTGGGATATTGTTTAAATGTATGTTTTTAAGCTTAATATTTGTTTTTAGGTATGAGGGGGAATTTTAGGGAGCGAGAGTTTTACCGGCTTATCCCTCGAGTTCTGCACACACCTATCCACAGAAAAAGTGAATAAAACCGGTCTGAAAGGCTGGGGTATGTTTATAACTTTGCCTATATCTGTGAGTTATCCCAATGTTATCCGGCCCGCAGCGCCGTAAAGCAGTGGTTTACCGCCTGTAGCTTGTGTGAAACAATCAGGACATCTATGCGAATTTAAGCTTATCGAGGTAGTCCGGTGATCGATGATGATGGCTACCGCCCGAATGTTGGTATCGTAATCTGTAATCGTCAGGGGCAGGTCCTATGGGCCCGCCGTTACGGTCAGCACTCCTGGCAGTTTCCCCAAGGTGGGATTAACCCTGGCGAAACTGCGGAGCAGGCGATGTACCGTGAGCTGTTCGAAGAAGTGGGGCTGAGTAAAAAGGATGTGCGCATCCTGGCTTCGACCCGCAACTGGTTGCGCTATAAATTGCCGAAACGTTTGGTGCGTTGGGACACAAAGCCGGTTTGTATCGGCCAAAAGCAAAAATGGTTTTTGTTGCAGCTACTGTGCAATGACGCTGATATCAATATGCAGCGCAGCAGCACGCCGGAGTTCGACGGTTGGCGCTGGGTGAGCTTCTGGTATCCGGTGCGCCAGGTGGTGTCGTTCAAACGCGACGTCTACCGCCGGGTGATGAAAGAATTCGCCGTGACCGTGATGCCGATGCAAGAGCAGGCGGCGCCGCGGCAGGCCCCCGCTTATCGCCGAAAGAGAGGTTAAGTTAAGCCGACTATGCTCACGCGCTTGCGAGAAATTGTAGAGAAGGTGGCCGCGGCGGCCAGTCTGACGGATGCGCTGGATCTGCTGGTCAATGAAACCTGTCTGGCGATGGACACCGAAGTGTGTTCCATCTACCTGGCGGACAACGATCGCCGCTGTTACTACCTGATGGCCACGCGCGGGCTGAAAAAGCCGCGTGGGCGCACTATCGCATTGGCGTTTGACGAGGGCGTCGTCGGGTTGGTCGGCCGCCGAGCCGAGCCTATCAACCTGGCCGATGCCCAAAGCCACCCCAGTTTTAAATACGTTCCGCAGGTGAAAGAGGATCGTTTCCGATCCTTCCTCGGGGTGCCGATCATTCATCGGCGCCAACTGCTGGGGGTGTTGGTGGTGCAGCAGCGCGAGCTGCGCCAGTTCGATGAAAGCGAAGAGTCTTTCATGGTCACCCTGGCCACGCAGATGGCCGGGATCCTGTCACAGTCGCAGCTCAACGCCATTTTCGGTCAGTATCGCCAAACGCGCGTGCGCGCGCTGGCGGCCTCGCCCGGCGTGGCGGTGGCGGAAGGGTGGCAGGACAGCAGCCAGCCTTCGCTCGATCAGGTTTACCGCGCGTCGACGCTGGACACCGCCAGCGAGCGCGAGCGCCTGACGCTGGCGCTGGAAGAGGCCGGCGCGGAGTTTCGCCGTTTCAGCAAGCGTTTTGCCGCCAGCTCGCAAAAAGAGAGCGCGGCGATCTTCGATCTTTATTCTCACCTGTTAAACGACGCTCGCCTCAAGCGCGAACTGTTCGCCGAAATCGACAACGGTTCGGTGGCGGAGTGGGCGGTGAAGCAGGTGATAGAAGCCTTTGCCGAACAGTTCGCCAAACTGCAGGACACCTATATGCGCGAGCGCGGCAGCGACCTGCGCGCGCTGGGCCAACGCCTGCTGTTCCACCTCGACGACACCACCCAGGGCGCCACCCAGTGGCCGGCGCGTTTTGTGCTGGTGGCGGATGAGCTGACCGCGACATTGCTGGCCGAAGTGCCGCAGGATCGCTTGGTCGGCGTGGTGGTGCGCGACGGCGCCGCCAACTCGCATGCGGCGATTTTGGTGCGTGCGATGGGCGTGCCGACGGTGATGGGCGCCGACATCCAGCCTTCTCTGCTCAGCCAGCGGTTGCTGATCGTCGACGGTTATCGCGGTGAACTGCTGGTCGATCCTGAGCCGGTGTTGGTGCAGGAATATCAACGGCTGATCAGCGAAGAGCTGGAGTTGAGCAAGCTGGCGGAAGACGACGTCGAGCAGCCGGCGCAGTTGAAAAGCGGCGAACGCGTTCAGGTGATGCTGAACGCCGGCCTCAGCCCGGAACATGAACAGCTGTTGGGCGGCCGAGTGGATGGCGTGGGGTTGTACCGCACCGAAATCCCGTTCATGTTGCAAAGCGGTTTCCCGTCCGAAGAAGAACAGGTCGCGCAGTATCAAGGCATGCTGCAGCTCTATCCGAGCAAGCCGGTTACGCTGCGCACCCTGGATATCGGCGCCGACAAGCAACTGCCCTATATGCCGATCAGTGAAGAAAACCCTTGCCTGGGGTGGCGCGGCATCCGCATCACTCTGGATCAGCCGGAGATTTTTTTGATACAGGTGCGCGCCATGCTGCGCGCCAATGCCGGCACCGGCAACCTGGGCATTTTGCTGCCGATGGTCACCAGCCTGGAAGAGGTCGATGAGGCCAAGCGCTTGATTGACCGCGCCGGGCGCGAGGTGGAAGAGGTGCTTGGCTACGCGATCCCGAAACCGAAAATCGGCGTGATGCTGGAAGTGCCGTCGATGATTTTCCTGATCCCGCATTTGGCCGGGCGCGTCGACTTCATCTCGGTCGGCACCAACGACTTGACCCAGTACCTGCTGGCGGTGGATCGCAACAACACGCGGGTAGCCTCGCTGTATGACAGTTTGCATCCCGCGATGCTGCAGGTGCTGAAGCTGATCGCCGAGCAGGGGAAAGCAGTCGGGCTGCAGCTTAGCCTGTGCGGTGAGTTGGCCGGCGATCCCATGGGCGCGCTGTTGCTGGTGGGCATGGGCTATCGCAATCTGAGCATGAACGGCCGCAGCGTGGCACGCATCAAATACCTGCTGCGGCATATCGACCTTGCCGACGCGGAAGTGTTGGCGCACCGGGTGTTGAACACCCAAATGACCACGGAAGTGCGCCATTTGGTGGCGGCGTTTATGGAACGACGCGGCATGGGTGGGTTGATTCGCGGCGGCAGATAATCGCCGCGCGATGTGATTTTTTTACAGAACTTTTCCCGCGCTGCCGGCCCGGACCGCGCTAAGCCTATGTTATGATGCGCAACCTCAGCGCGGCGCATGTTCGTCGTCTTGCAGATCGCAGCGGCCAATGCTGCCGCTTGCAAGGCGCGGGATAATCTCCGTCGCCGCTTGGCACCTGCCGCCCCCGCATGGGGAAAAATAACAGACATGTTGTGGTGATAGATGAGCAATAGCTATCTGGCGTTTCCTAAATTTGATCCGGTCATTTTCTCCATTGGTCCGGTTTCTCTGCATTGGTACGGCCTGATGTACCTGGTCGGCTTCGTTTTTGCCATGTGGCTGGCGGTGCGTCGCGCCAACAAGCCGGGCAGCGGCTGGACCAAAGACGAAGTGGAAAACCTGCTCTACGCCGGCTTCCTGGGCGTATTCGTCGGCGGCCGCGTAGGCTATGTGCTGTTCTACAACCTGCCGCTGTTCCTGGATAACCCGCTTTATCTGTTCAAGGTCTGGGATGGCGGCATGTCATTCCACGGCGGTTTGATGGGGGTGATTCTGGTGATGTTCTGGTTCGCTCGCCGCACCAAGCGCACCTTCTTCCAGGTTTCCGATTTTATCGCGCCATTGATCCCATTCGGCCTGGGCGCCGGCCGCCTCGGCAACTTTATCAACGGCGAGCTATGGGGCCGTGTGACCACCGACACCCCTTGGGCGATGTTGTTCCCAAGTTCGCGCAGCGAAGACGTGGCGCTCGCCGCCGCCGACCCTTCTCTGCTGCCGCTGCTGAATCAGTACGGCGTGCTGCCGCGTCACCCGTCCCAGCTGTATGAACTGCTGCTTGAAGGCGTGGTGCTGTTTATCATTCTGAACCTGTTCATCCGCAAGCCGCGGCCGATGGGTGCCGTATCGGGCCTGTTCCTGATCGGTTATGGCGCATTCCGCATCATCGTTGAAGCGTTCCGCCAGCCGGATGCCCAGCTTGGCCTGTTCGACGGCGTGATCAGCATGGGGCAGATCCTGTCCATCCCGATGGTGGTGGCCGGTGTTATTATGATGATTTGGGCGTACCGTCGTCGCCCGCAGCAACAACTGTCGTGAGGGACAAATGAAACAGTATCTGGATTTGATGAACAAGGTGCTCGCCGAGGGCACCCCTAAAGCCGACCGTACCGGCACTGGCACATTGTCGATTTTCGGCCACCAGATGCGTTTCAACTTGCAGGAAGGTTTCCCGTTGGTGACCACCAAGAAATGTCATCTGCGTTCGATCATTCATGAGCTGTTGTGGTTCCTGAACGGCGATACCAACATCGCCTATCTGCGTGACAACAAGGTCACCATTTGGGACGAGTGGGCCGATGAAAACGGCGATCTCGGCCCGGTGTACGGCAAACAGTGGCGCGCCTGGGGCGCGGCGGACGGTCGTCAGATCGATCAGCTGAGCAACGTGCTTCAACAGCTGAAGCAAGATCCGGATTCGCGTCGCATCATCGTTTCCGCCTGGAACGTCGGCGAGCTGGATCAGATGGCGTTGGCACCGTGCCACGCGTTCTTCCAGTTCTACGTGGCGGACGGTAAGCTCTTTTGCCAGCTGTACCAGCGTTCCTGCGATGTGTTCCTCGGTCTGCCGTTCAACATCGCCAGCTACGCGCTGTTGGTGCATATGATGGCGCAGCAGTGCGATTTGGACGTCGGCGACTTCGTCTGGACCGGTGGCGATACCCATCTGTACAGCAATCATATGGAACAGACGAAGCTGCAGCTGACGCGTGAACCCCGTCCGTTGCCGAAGCTGGTGATCAAACGCAAGCCGGCTTCGCTGTTCGATTACCGTTTCGAAGACTTCGAGATCGAAGGTTACGATCCGCACCCGGCCATCAAGGCGCCGGTCGCGATCTGACCTTAACCGCATCACACCAGGGGCGCAGCGATTGCGCCCCTTTTTTTATCCGCATTGCGCGCCGCGCCGCATTTTATTGTCGCCATTTGTCGCTACAGGGAAAACATTGCGCAGCTTGCCGCAAGGCTTGCGCATGCGGCTTTACCGCCTTGTTACGGCCCTTAAACTGGCCGCATGAATGAAAATACGCTCTCGAACATCGATCACCGCCAGCGTGGCATGACGCTGATTGAGCTGTTGGCGGCGCTCCTGATCGCCGGCATGCTCACCGGCTGGGGCGTCGGTCAATGGCGCCACCATCAGCAAACGTTGCGCCTGGAACATACTGCCCAGCAGCTGCTGGCGTTTTTACTGCGACTGCAGGCGGACGCCAACTGGCGCAACCGCACGACGCTGCTGTGGTTCAAGAACGGCACGCCCTGGTGCCTGGGCGGCGGTGTGCCGCCGCCGGATTGCGCTTCCGCCGAGGGTTCCGTTTTCTCACCGTCTTACCGCGACGTCGTTTTGAGCGGCTACACCGACAAAGAGATCGGGTTTTACGGCTTGCGCAATACCGCGCAGGCGGGGCACATCCTGCTCAGCAACGAGGCAGGCGGCCTGCGGCTAGTGCTGTCCGCCCGAGGGCGGCTGCGTTTGTGCAGCGAAGGGCTCCGGATAAGGGGGATCGCGCCATGCTGACTGTAGAACGCGGTTTTACCTTGCCGGAGGTGATGTTGGCGCTGGTGTTCGGCAGCGTGATCGCGCTCGGCGCCGCGAAAACCTACCCGCTGTTGCGCCAGCAAAACGTGGCCGTCGGCCAGCATTTTCGGCTGGAGTCAACGCTGCGGCAACTGGCGTTCGGCATCGAGAAAGACCTGCGCCGCGCCGGTTTCTGTGCCGGGCAGTGCGCCGGCCGCCCGCTGCTGATCGGCCAGGCGGTGGGAGAAGCGGCGGGCAGCTGCGTTATCGTCGCTTACGATATCACCCGCAGTGGGCAATGGCTCACCTCGGGCGAGGATGCAGGTTATTTCGGCTATCGGCTGCGCAATGGCGGCTTGGAAGGGCAGCGCGGCGTAAGCCAATGCGACGGCGGCGGCTGGGAGCGGCTGCTCGATCGTGACGAAGTGCGCATTGAGCGGTTTCATGTGGCGATAGAGCGCGGGGAGTATGGCGGTGCGCTGGCCCGTTTGACTCTGGCGGGGCGCTCTGTCGGCGATGCGCGTATCAGGCGCAGCCTGAGCGGGAGCGTCGAAATGGCGGCGTTGCCATGAACCGGCGGAGCCAGCGAGGCGGCAGCACTTTGGCGGCGGTAATGTTGCTGTTGGCGTTGGGGTTGATGTTGCTCAATGCCCAGCACCGGCAATTGGATAACGCGCTGTTACTGGCCGCCGATCAGCAGCGCTACCTCCAGGCTTACAATCAGGCCGCATCGGCGCTGAGTTGGGGCATGCTCCAGCGTTGGCCACGCGCCGAGCTGAGTGCGGCGGCCTGGTTATGCAGGCAGCGCGCGGAACTGACGGCCTGCGCCCGGCTGTCTGCCAGAGCGGGCGTCGTGACGGTACGCGGCCTTGGGGAGATGCGCGGCGGTGAGCCGCTTTGGCTGTATCAATGGGGCGCGTTTGACGGTGCGGAATCGGTCGGCAGGGTGCAAGCGCAGCCGGGCGGCCGGCTGGATTTTTGCCCCGAGAAAAGGCCGGCCGACTGTGAGGGTTAACGCTCGCGCAGGGCGGTTATCCCGCAACGGCTTCAGCCTGCCGGAAGTGTTGGTGGCGGCATTGTTGTTCTCGGTGTCGCTGCTGGGCTTGTTACAGTATCATCAGGTGCTGTTGCAGTCGTTCCAGCGCCAGTGGCATTACCGGCAAGCCTGGGTGATGGCGCATCAGCAGTTGGAGGCGTTCGCAGTCACCGGTCGGCTCGATGCCGAACCGCTGCCGGAAGGCTGGCGACGCGAGACGGCGTTCGACGGCGCGGATGCGGATTGCCGCCGATTGACGGTCAGAGTACAAACTCCGCAACGGCAGTGGGCGACGCTGAGCCGCTGGTATTGCACCCGTTTTTGAGCCGGTACGTATCTTGTTTTAAAGGAGTCTTCATGTTCACGGTTTATCATTCCAATCAGCTGGATTTGTTGAAAACGCTGACCAGCGCGCTGATAGCCAGAGATCCGTTGACCGATCCTTTTCAACAGGAGGTGGTGCTGGTGCAAAGCCCCGGTATGGCGCAATGGCTGCAGATGCAGCTGGCGGAGCAGTTCGGCATCGCCGCCAATGTCGCGTTTCCGCTGCCGGCGACCTTCATTTGGGACATGTTCACCCGGGTGTTGCCGGATATTCCGAAAGAGAGCGCCTTCAGCAAGGACGCCATGACCTGGAAGCTGATGTGGCTGCTGCCGGAGATGTTGACTCAGCCGGCGTTTGCGCCACTGCAGCACTATCTGACCGATGACGGCGACAAGCGCAAAATCCACCAGTTGGCCGGCCGGGTCGCCGACCTGTTCGACCAATATTTGGTTTATCGCCCGCAGTGGCTGGAGAGCTGGCAGCGCGGCGAGCGCATCGACGGTCTGGCGGAGGCTCAGCAATGGCAGGCGCCGCTCTGGGCGCGGCTGGTGGAGTACACGCGCGAACTGGGGCAGCCGGAATGGCACCGCGCCAATCTGTACAGCCGCTTTATCCACGCGCTGGAGCAGGCAAAAACATGCCCGCCCGGTTTGCCGCCGCGGGTGTTTATCTGCGGCATCTCGGCATTGCCGCCGATCTATCTGGAAGCGCTGCAGGCGCTGGGACGGCATATCGACATCCACCTGATGTTCACCAACCCCTGTCGCTACTATTGGGGTGATATTCAGGATTACGCCTTTCTGGCCCGCTTGCAGAGCCGCAAGCGTCGTCACTATCATCAGGCGCGCGAGCAAGGGCTGTTCCGCGAGCCGGATGACGCGGCGCGCCTGTTTGACGCCGAAGGGCAGCAGCAACTCAGCAACCCGCTGCTGGCCTCCTGGGGCAAGCTGGGGCGCGATCACCTTTACCTGCTGTCGCAGATGGAAGGGGCGCAAGAGGTCGACGCCTTTGTCGATATCCCGGCCGATACCATGCTGCACGCCGTTCAGCGCGATATGCTGGAACTGGAAGACCATGCGGTAATCGGTATTACCGCGGAAACGCTGGAAAGCAGCTTCAGCAAACGTCCGCTTGATGAAAACGACCGCTCCCTCAGCCTGCACGCCTGTCACAGCCCGCAGCGGGAAGTGGAGGTTTTGCACAATCGGTTGCTGAGCATGCTGGCGCAGGATCCGTCGTTGACGCCGCGCGACATCATCGTGATGGTGGCGGATATCGACAGCTACACGCCTTACATTCAGGCGGTGTTCGGCAATGCCCCCGCCGAGCGCTACCTGCCGTTTGCCATTTCCGACCGCAAAGCGCGGCAGGCGCATCCGGCGCTGCAGGCGTTCATTTCACTGCTCGATCTGCCGCAAAGTCGCTTTACCTCTGAACAGGTGCTGGCGCTGCTGGAGGTGCCTGCCCTGGCCGCCCGTTTCGCCATTGGCGAAGAGGGGCTGCGTCTGTTGCGCCACTGGGTTGGTGAATCCGGCGTGCGCTGGGGCCTGGACGATGATAACGTGCGCGAACTGGATCTGCCCGCCACCGGCCAGCACACCTGGCGATTCGGCATTACGCGCATGCTGCTCGGTTACGCGATGGACAGCAACGCCGGCGATTGGCAGGGCATTTTGCCTTACGATGAATCGAGCGGGTTGGTCGCCGAACTGGCGGGGCAACTGGCAGACCTGCTGGCGCAGCTCAGCCACTGGCGGCAAATCTTGAGCGAAGCGCGCCCGCTCGAGGCGTGGCTGCCGCTGTGCCGCCAACTGCTGGATGCCTTCTTCGCAGCGGACAGCGACACCGAAGTGGTGCTGGCATTGATTGAGCAGCAGTGGCAGCAGGCCATTAATTTTGGCCTGGCGGCGCGCTATCCCGATGAGGTGCCGTTGACCATTCTGCGCGACGATCTGGCGGCGCGCCTCGATCAGGAGCGCATCAGCCAGCGCTTCCTCGCCGGGCAAATCAACTTCTGTACGCTGATGCCGATGCGCTCGATTCCGTTCAAGGTGGTGTGCCTGCTGGGCATGAACGACGGCGTGTATCCGCGCACGCTGCCGCCGCTGGGCTTTGATCTGATGGCGCAGCAGGTCAAGCGCGGCGACCGCAGCCGCCGCGATGACGACCGATATCTGTTCCTGGAAGCGATTCTGTCCGCTCAGCAGCGGCTATATATCAGCTTCATCGGCCGTTCCATTCAGGACAACAGCCCGCGCTACCCTTCTGTGCTGGTCACTGAGCTGCTTGAGTACCTGGAGCAAAGCTATTGCCTGCCGGGAGATGAGGAACTCAGCGCAGACGACAGCGCCCGGCGGGTTGGTGAGCACTTGCTGAAGTGGCATGCGCGCATGCCGTTCGCCGCCGAGAATTTCTTGCCGGGCTCGGAGGCGCAAAGCTATGCCGCCGAGTGGCTGCCCGCCGCAGATGGTCGCGGTGCGGCGCATCCGGCGTTCAACCAGCCGCTGCCTGCCGAAGCGCTGCAGCAAATATCATTGGATGAGCTGCTGCGGTTTTACCGCCATCCGATTCGCGCGTTTTTCCAATTGCGGTTGGGCGTCAGTTTTATCCTGGAAGAGACTGAGCTGCCGGACGAAGAGCCCTTCACGCTGGATAACCTCAGCCGCTACCAGTTCAACAGCCAACTGCTGAATACCCTGATCGACGGCGACGATCCCGAACGGTTGTTCCAGCGGGTGCGTGCCGCCGGCGGCTTGCCCTATGGCGCCTTCGGCGAGATCTATTGGCAAAAGCAGCAGGAAGAGATGAGCGAACTGGCCGAGCAGGTGCGTGCGGAACGCGCAGAGAGCCATAGCCTGGAATTGGATATCGATATTGCCGGCGTACGTCTCAGCGGCTGGCTGCATCAGGTGCAGGATGACGGCCTGTTGCGCTGGCGGCCCGCCACGTTGTCGGCGGTGGATGGCATATTGCTGTGGCTGGAGCACCTGGTGTACTGCCGCGCCGGCGGCACCGGCGAGAGCCGCATCTACGGCCGCAAGAACTCCGCCTGGCGCTTTGCCGCGCTGGCGCCTGAAGAGGCGCAGGCGCAGTTGGCGGAGCTGCTGGCGGGTTATCAGCGCGGTCTGTGTCAGCCGCTGTTGTTGCTGAACAAGAGCGGCTGGGCGTGGCTGAGTCAGTGCTATCAGCCGGAAACACAGCAAATCGACTGGGAGAAAGAAGCGCAAACAAAGGCTCGCGCCAAATTGCTGCAGGCCTGGCAGGGCGATCAGCGCATTCCCGGAGAAGGGGAAGATCCCTACGTTCAGCGAGTGTTCCGCCAATTGGATAATGAATACTTAGCGCAAATACTGGCCGAAACAGAGCGTTATCTGCTGCCGGTGGCGCGTCATAACCTGGGGTAACAATCCCCCGGTGGTGCTGTGCGGCGGGAGGTGGTAAAAATAACGAAGGTTATATTCAACCATTGGGGTGATTCCCGGTCTTACATAACGTACAGGCATATACCCGCCGCGTTTTGGGGCGCCACATTGGCGAAGAATCCGGCGAGTACAGATTTGGTTATGTGGTTTTGATGTACGTCGCCAGCGTCAGGGAGTGGGCGTGGCGATGTCAGAATAGGGGTTTATTTTGGATATGCGCAGACAGTTGGCCCGCATCACCGGGCTGGTATTATTGGCTATGTGTTGGGCGCCGTTGAGTTGGGCCGCACAAGGATGGCAACCGCTGGCGGAGAAGATCAACAAGAGCGAGCACGATCCGCGTCAGTACGAGGCGATCAAGTTGGCTAACGGCATGACGGTGCTGCTGGTGTCCGATGCCCAGGCGCCGAAATCGCTGGCGGCGCTGGCATTGCCGGTTGGATCGCTCGAAGATCCGAACAGCCAACTGGGATTGGCGCACTATCTGGAACATATGGTGCTGATGGGCTCCAAACGCTATCCAGAGCCGGAAAACCTGTCCGAATTCCTGAAAAAGCACGGCGGCAGCCACAACGCCAGCACGGCCTCTTATCGCACCGCTTTCTATCTGGAAGTGGAAAATGACGCGCTGGAGCCGGCGGTCGACCGCATGGCCGACGCCATTGCCGAGCCGCTGCTGGATCCGGGCAATGCCGATCGCGAGCGTAACGCGGTGAACGCCGAGTTAACGATGGCGCGTTCGCGCGACGGCATGCGCATGGCGCAGGTCGGCGCGGAAACCCTGAACCCGGCGCACCCGAGCGCGCGCTTCTCCGGCGGCAATCTCGATACGTTGAAAGACAAGCCGGACAGCAAGTTGCACGATGAACTGACCGGCTTCTATAAGCGTTACTATTCCGCCAATCTGATGATGGGCGTTTTGTACGGTAATCAGTCGCTGCCGCAGTTGGCTGGCATTGCGGCGAAAACCTTTGGCCGCGTGCCGAATCATGACGCCAGCGTGCCGCCGATCACCGTGCCGGCCGTCACGCCGGAACAGCAGGGCATCATCATTCACTATGTGCCGGCGCAGCCGCGCAAGCAGCTGAAGGTCGAATTCCGCATCGATAACAACAGCGCCGCGTTTCGCAGCAAAACCGATACCTACATCAGCTACCTGATCGGCAACCGCAGCAAAAACACCCTGTCTGACTGGCTGCAGAAGCAAGGGTTGGCGGACGCCATCAATGCCGGCGCCGATCCGATGGTGGATCGCAACGGCGGCGTCTTCGCCATCAGCGTTTCACTCACTGACAAAGGCCTGGCCCAGCGCGATGAGGTCGTCGCCGCCATTTTCAACTACCTGAAAATGCTGCGCAGCGAGGGCATCAAGCAGAGCTACTTCGATGAAATCTCGCATGTTCTGAACCTGGACTTCCGTTATCCCTCGATCACGCGCGACATGGACTATATCGAATGGCTGGTGGACACCATGCTGCGCGTGCCGGTTGAGCATGCGCTGGACGCGCCTTATCTGGCCGACCGTTATGATCCAAAGGCGATCGCCGAACGCCTGGACGCCATGACGCCGCAAAACGCGCGCATCTGGTTCGTCAGCCCGGATGAACCGCACAACAAGACGGCCTATTTCGTCAACGCGCCTTACCAGGTCGACAAAATCACGCCGCAGCGCTTTACGCAGTGGCAGCAGTTGGAGAGCGGCATTTCCCTGTCGCTGCCGGCGCTCAACCCGTACATCCCGGATGACTTTACCCTGACCAAGCCATCGCACGAGTTCAAAAAACCGGAAATGGTGGTAGATAAACCCGGCCTGCGTGTGTTGTACATGCCGAGTCGTTACTTCGCCGACGAGCCGAAGGCCGACGTCACCGTCGCTTTCCGCAACGCCAAAACCATGGATTCCGCGCGCAATCAGGTGCTGTTCTCGCTGACGGATTATCTGGCCGGCCTGGCGCTGGATCAGCTGAGCTATCAGGCGTCGGTCGGCGGGTTGAGTTTCTCGACGTCGCCGAACAACGGCCTGATGTTTAACGCCAACGGCTTTACCCAGCGCCTGCCGCAGTTGTTGACGGCGCTGATCGAGGGCTATTCCAGCTTCACGCCGACGGAAGATCAGCTGGCGCAGGCCAAGTCCTGGTACCTGGAGCAGTTGGACGCCGCCGAGAAGGGCAAGGCGTTTGAGCTGGCCATTCAGCCGGTGCAGATGGTTTCCCGCGTGCCGTATTCCGAACGCAGCGAGCGCCGCGAAGTGCTGAAGACGTTAACGCTGAAAGACGTGCTGGCCTATCGCGACAGCCTGCTGGCCGAGGCCACGCCGGAGCTGCTGGTGGTGGGCAACATGAGCAAGCAGCAGGTCGACACGTTGGCGTCGACGCTGAAACATCGTCTGGGCTGTACCGGGAGCGAATGGTGGCACGGCGAAGACGTGGTGGTGGACAAGGATCATCTGGCCAACCTGCAACAGGTGGGCAGCAGCACTGACTCGGCGCTGGCGGCGGTTTATGTGCCGACCGGCTACGACGAAGTGACCGGCATGGCCTACAGTTCGCTGCTGGGGCAGATTATTCAGCCGTGGTTTTACAGCCAGCTGCGCACGCAGGAGCAATTGGGGTACGCGGTCTTCGCTTTCCCGATGTCGGTGGGGCGCCAGTGGGGCGTGGGCTTCCTGTTGCAGAGCAACAGCAAACAGCCGGCCTACCTGTACCAGCGCTATCAGGATTTCTACCCGAAAACCGAGAAACGCCTGCGCGACATGAGCGAGGCGGACTTTGAACAGTACAAACAGGCGCTCATCAATGAGCTGAAACAGCGGCCGCAAACTCTGAGCGAAGAGGCCAGCCGGTTCGCCAACGATTTCGATCGCGGCAACTTCGCCTTCGATACTCGTCAGAAACTGATCGCGCAGGTGCAACAGCTGACGCCGGCCAAACTGGCGGATTATTTCCACCAGGCGGTGATCCAGCCACAGGGGCTGGCGGTGCTGTCGCAGGTTAGCGGCAGCGGGCAAGACAAGGCGGATTACGCGGCGCCTAAGGATTGGGTCACCTATCCGAACGCGTCGGCATTGCAGCAGATCCTGCCGCGCAAAGTGGCGACGCCATGACGGAAGTCGCCCCGCAGAGGCTAGAACCGCTGACGTTGCCGCTGTTTGGCGAACGCCTGATCGAGGCGTCGGCGGGCACCGGCAAAACTTTTACCATCGGCGCGCTGTACCTGCGCTTGCTGCTGGGGTTGGGCGGTGACGCGGCGTTTCCCCGCCCGCTGACGGTCGAAGAAATCCTGGTGGTGACCTTTACCGAGGCCGCCACCGAGGAGCTGCGCGGGCGCATCCGCGACAATATCCACGGGCTGCGCATCGCCTGCGTGCGCGGTGTCAGCGTCAACCCGTTGTTTTCGGCGCTGATGGAAGAAATTGACGATTTGAGCGACGCCGCCTCACAGCTGCTGGCGGCGGAGCGGCAAATGGACGAAGCGGCGATCTACACCATTCACGGCTTTTGCCAACGGATGCTGACGCACAACGCCTTCGAGTCCGGCATGTTGTTTGAACAAACGCTGGTGCAGGACGAGCTGCCGCTGCGGCGGCAGGCCTGTGCCGACTTTTGGCGTCGCCACTGCTATCCGTTGCCGCTGGGCGTGGCGCGTGCGGTCAGCCAGGAGTGGAGCGGCCCGGAAGCGTTGCTGGCCGATCTCTCCGGCTATCTGCACGGTGAAGCGCCGGCGCTGCGGCGGCCGCCGAAGGACGAAGAAACCGTCCTGATGCGCCACGAGCAGATCGTCGCGCGCATCGACGCCATCAAGGCGCAATGGCGGGCGGCGGCGGGCGATCTTGAGGCGTTGATCGCCCAGTCCGGCGTCGATAAGCGCAGCTACAGCAGTAAACACCTGCCGAACTGGCTGAACAAGGTCGGCGAATGGAGCGGGCAGGAGACTCAGGACTACCAGCTGCCGAAGGAACTGGATAAATTTCGCCAGTCGGTGCTGCTGGAGAAGACCAAGAAGGGCGAGCCGCCGCGGCATGCGCTGTTCACGGCGATAGACGAACTGTTCGATGAACCCTTGACGTTGCGCGACCTGATCATGGCGCGCGCACTCAGCGAGATCCGCACTTCCATTCAGCAGGAAAAGCGCCAGCGCGCCGAGCTGGGGTTTGACGACCTGCTCAGTCGACTGGACGGCGCCCTGCAAAGCGGCGGCGGCGAACAGCTGGCGCAGGCGATCCGCCAGCGCTATCCGGTGGCGATGATCGATGAATTCCAGGATACCGATCCGCAGCAATACCGTATTTTCCAAAAACTTTACGTCGGCCGGCCCGATTGCGGCCTGCTGCTGATCGGCGATCCCAAGCAGGCGATTTACGCCTTTCGCGGCGCCGACATCTTCACCTACATGCGTGCGCGTTCAGAGGTGAGCGCCCACTATACGCTGGAGACCAACTGGCGCTCGTCGCCGTCGATGGTCGCCAGCGTCAATCACCTGTTTTCTCAGGTAGAAAAACCTTTCCTGTTCGGCCAAATCCCCTTTATTGAGGTTAACGCGGCGGAAAAGAACCAAGGGCTGGCGTTTGAATTGCACGGCACGCCGCAGCCGGCGATGCAGTTCTGGCTGCAGCAGGGAGAAGGCGTGGGTGTAAGTGATTACCAACAGCTGATGGCGCGCCTGTGCGCCACGCAAATTCGCGACTGGCTCAGCGCCGGGCAGCAGGGGCTGGCGCGGCTGCAGAGCGGCAAGGCGTCACGGCCGGTACAAGCCTCTGATATCACGGTGCTGGTGCGCAGCCGCAATGAGGCGGCGTTGGTGCGCGATGCGCTGAGCGCGCTGTCTATTCCGTCGGTCTACCTGTCCAACCGCGACAGCGTGTTTGACACCCCGGAGGCCAAAGACCTGCTGTGGTTGCTGCAGGCGGTGTTGGCGCCGGAGCAGGAGCGTACGCTGCGCAGCGCCATGGCCACCGGGCTGATGGGGCTGGACGCGCCGACGCTGGACGGCCTGAGCCGCGATGAGCGCGCCTGGGACGCGCTGGTTAATGAATTCGACAATTACCGCACGCTCTGGCTGCGCCGCGGCGTGTTGCCGATGCTGAGCGAGGTGATGAAAGCGCGCCAACTGGCGGAGAACCTGCTGGCCAGCGCCGGCGGCGAGCGTCGCTTGACCGACGTGCTGCATCTGGGGGAGCTGTTGCAAGAAGCGGCGGCGCAGCTCGACAGCGAGCATGCGCTGGTGCGCTGGCTGGCGCAGCAGATCGCCCAGCCTAATCGCCAGTCCGACAATCAGCAGCTGCGGCTGGAGAGCGACCGGCATCTGGTGCAGGTGATCACGATCCACAAGTCCAAGGGGCTGGAGTTCGATCTGGTGTGGCTGCCGTTCGTCGGCAACTTCCGCCAGCAGCAGCAGGCGCTGTATCACGATCGCCACAGTTTCCAGGCGTTGCTGGACCTCGACGCCAATGAAGAGAGCCAGGCCTGGGCGGAGGAGGAGCGGTTAGCGGAAGACCTGCGTCTGCTGTACGTGGCGCTGACCCGCTCGGTGTACCACTGCAGCATCGGCATCGCGCCGTTGTTCCAGGGCACGCGCAAGAAGCAGGGCGATACCGATCTGCACCGCAGCGCATTGGGCTATCTGGTGCAGGGCGGGCAGCCCGGCGACGCCGTGTATCTGCAGGAGCGGCTGCAGCAATTGGCGGGTGGCGGCATTGCGCTGTCGCTGGTTGAACCGCCGGATGCAGAACCCTGGCAACCCCAGGCGTCGCTGGCCGAAGCGTTGGCGGCGAAAAGCTTTACCCGACGGATCCAGGATTTTTGGCGGGTGACCAGCTATACCGGTTTGCAACAGCACGGCGCGAGCCTGATGCAGGATCTGCTGCCGCGTCTGGATGTCGACGCAGCCGGTGAGCGCGGGGAAGAAAGTGAGCCAGCGCTTACACCGCATACCTTCCCACGCGGCGCAACGCCCGGCACTTTCCTGCACAGCCTGTTTGAAACGCTGGACTTCACCCAGCCGCTCGACGAACAGTGGCTGCTGGAACAGCTGCAGCAGCAAGGGTTTGCCGAACACTGGCAGCCGATTTTGCTGGCGTGGATGCAGGTATTGCTCAACACGCCGCTCGCCGACAGCGGCGTGACGCTGGCGGCGCTGACGCCGCAGCATAAGCAGGCAGAGCTGCAGTTCTATTTACCGATTAACCGGCTGTTGCAGGCGAAGGAGCTCGATGCTCTGGTGAAGCGTTACGATCCGCTTTCCGCTCGCTGCCCGGCGCTGGATTTCCATCAGGTGCAGGGCATGCTGAAAGGCTTTATCGACCTGGTGTTCTGTTGGCAGGGCAAATACTACCTGCTGGACTACAAGTCCAACTGGTTAGGGGAAGACAGCAGCGCCTATACCCGGCCGGCGATGGAGCAGGCGATGGCGGAGCATCGTTACGATCTGCAATATCAGCTGTATACGCTGGCGCTGCACCGTTATCTGCGTCATCGGCTGCCGGATTACGATTACCGGCGCCATTTCGGCGGGGTGATTTATCTGTTCCTGCGCGGCGTGGATGCGGCGCACCCGGGCAACGGCATTTTCACCTGTCTTCCCGAGTTTGAGCTGGTGGCGGGGATGGATCGCTTGTTCAGCGGCGAGGCTGCTGCGACGGAGGATGGATCATGATCGCACTGCTGGAGCAGGCGGTGGCGCTTGGCGTGTTGCGCCCGCTGGACGTGCAGTTCGCCCGCGTGGTGGCGAACGAAGACGAGCCCGATATTTTGCTGGCCGCCGCCTGCCTGAGCGCAGAGGCGGGGGCCGGTCACGTCTGTCTGATGCTGGAGCAGCTGCAGGCGGATACGCTGTTTGAAGGGCGCCAACCGGCGCTGGCGCTGGCGCTGTGGGAGGCGGCCGGGCGACCGGATAGCGAGCGTTGGCAGCAGCGCCTGGCGGCCAGCGCGGCGGTCGGGGACGGCAGTAGCGCTACGCCGCTGGTGCTGCGCGGGCCGCGCTTGTATCTGCAGCGCATGTGGCAAAACGAAGGTGAAGTGGCGGCGTTTATCGGCGGCGAAGGCGAGTCGCTGGCGGTGCCGGAGGCTGAACTGCGCACTATTCTCGACCGCTTGTTCGGTTCGGCGAGCGACGAACCCGATTGGCAGAAGATCGCCGCCGCGGTAGCCGCCACGCGGCGCATTGCGGTCATTTCCGGCGGGCCGGGCACCGGTAAAACCACCACCGTCGCCAAGCTGTTGGCGGCGCTGGTGCAGTTGGATGAAAGCGCGCGCTTGCGCATTCAGCTGGCAGCGCCAACCGGCAAGGCGGCGGCGCGTCTGACGGAGTCGCTTGGCAGCGCCAGCCGTCAGCTGGCGTTGACCCCGGCGCAGCAGGCGCTGTTCCCGACCGAGGCGGCGACGTTACACCGCCTGTTGGGGGCGCAGCCGAACAGTCAACGCATGCGCTATCACCGCGGCAACCGGCTGCATTTGGATGTACTGGTGGTGGATGAGGCCTCGATGGTCGATCTACCGATGATGGCGCGCCTGATTGCCGCGCTGCCCGATCGGGCGCGGGTGATTTTCCTCGGCGATCGCGATCAGCTGGCCTCGGTGGAGGCCGGCGCGGTGCTGGGGGACATTTGCCGTTTTGCCGAGCAGGGATACAGCGATGCGCGTGCTGCAGAGCTAAGCCGCCTGACCGGCTGTTCGCTCGCAGGGCGGCAGGCCGACGCGGAAGCGGCGGTGCGTGACAGCCTATGCCTGCTGCGCAAGAGCTATCGCTTCGATGCCCGCTCCGGCATCGGCCAACTGGCGTTGGCGGTTAACGCCGGTGCCGGGGAGCGCGCGCTGGCAGCCTTAAGCGGCAGTTTCGGCGATGTCGTGGGCTATGCGCTGGCGACGAGCGAAGAGTATCAGGCGCTGCTGGATGCCTGCGTGGCGGGCTATCGCGACTATCTGCGGCTGACTGCCGAAGGCGCGGATGCGGCGGCGGTGCTGGCCGCCTTTAGCCGCTTCCAGGTGCTGTGCGCGCTGCGTGAAGGGCCGTTCGGCGTTGCCGGCCTGAATGAACGTATTGAACTCGGGCTGCAGCGCGCCGGTCTGATCGACCGCAAACCGGGCGTGCTCGGCCGCTGGTATCGGGGGCGGCCGGTGATGATCGGCCGCAACGACAGCGCGCTGGGGTTATTCAATGGGGATATCGGCATTACGCTGCCGGATGAGCGCGGCGAGCTGCGCGTGCATTTCCAACTGCCTGATGGAAGCATCAAGTCGGTGCAGCCGAGCCGTTTGCCGGCGCATGAAACCGCCTATGCCATGACGGTGCACAAATCTCAGGGATCGGAGTTTGACCATACGGTGCTGGTGTTGCCGAATCACTTCCTGCCGGTGCTGACGCGTGAATTGGTCTATACCGCGATCACTCGCGCGCGTAAGCAGCTCTCGCTGTATGCCACGGAGGCGGTGCTGCTGCGTGCCATTCGTATGCCGACCCAGCGCCGCAGCGGATTGGCTGAACGGCTGCAGGCAACGGAATAAGCGTTGAAGGGGCGCGGCAAGGGCCGCGCCGCGGAGATTACAGATCGGCCAGCAGGATTTTGGAACGGCGCTGATAGTTGTACAGCGCCTGCTTTTGCATCGGCAGCACGTCGACTTCTGCCGGGGTGAAGCCACGCTCCTGGAACCAGTGGATGCTGCGGGTGGTCAGCACGAACAGCTTCTTCAATCCCATCTGCCGCGCCTGATTTTCCACCCGCTGCAGCAGCATCTCGCCGCGCGAAGAGCTGCGGTAATCGGGATGCACCGCCACGCAGGCCATCTCACCGATTTTTTCCTCCGGGAACGGGTACAGCGCCGCACAGGCGATGGTCAGGTTGTCGCGTTCGATAATGGTGAATTTGTCGATCTCCATCTCCAGCTGTTCACGCGAACGGCGCACCAGAATACCTTGCTGTTCGAGCGGCCGAATGAGCTCCAGAATACCGCCGATGTCGTTGATCGTCGCCCGGCGCACCTGTTCGGCGCTCTCCATCACGATTTGGGTGCCGATGCCGTCGCGTGAGAACAGTTCTTGCACCAGCGCGCCGTCCTCCTGATAGCTGATCAGGTGGCTGCGGCGCACGCCGCTGCGGCAGCCTTTCACCGCGCCGCGCAGGAAGCGCACGGTGCCGGAATGGTAATCGCCGCCTTCCTCCAGCTCTTCAAGGCGCTTTTGCGCGTCGTTGGGGAACAGCTCGGAAAGGATGTTGCCTTCCGCGTCGGTCACGCCCTGCGAGGAGCAGAAACCGATCATTTTTTCCGCTTTCAGTTTGATCGCCAGCTGAGTCGCGACTTCCTCCGAAGTCAGGTTGAAGCTCTCGCCGGTGACCGAAACCGCGACCGGGCCGATCAGCACGATGGCGTTGCTGTCGAGCTGACGGTGGATTGCGTCTTCATCGATGCGGCGAATGCGGCCGCTGTGGCAGTAGTCGATGCCGTCATCAACGCCCAGCGGCTGCGCGATGATGAAGTTGCCGCTGACCACGTTGATATGCGCGCCCTGCAGTGGCGTGTTGTTGAGGCTCATCGACAGCCGAGCGGTGATGTCGAGCTGCAGCAGGCCGGCAGCCTGCTTGACCAGTTCGAGCGTATGGGCGTCGGTCACGCGGGTGTGTTTGTGGTAGATCGGCTCATAGTTATGCTGAGCCAGATTGGCGTCGATCTGCGGCCGCGCGCCGTAAACCACCACCAGGCGAATGCCCAGGCTATGCAGCAACCCGATATCGTTGACGATGTTGGAGAAATTCTCGTGTTCGATGGCTTCCCCGCCGAGCATGATGACGAACGTCTTGCCGCGGTGGGCGTTGATATAGGGGACTGAGTGACGGAATCCTTGCACCAGCTCTGTACTACGTTCCTTCACGGCCAAACCTCTTTGCATATTTATACGATATTTTTGTATTTTTATTCTTTTATTGCGCCGATGGCAAGTGGGAAATCGTCATGAAGCGTGCGCTAAGGGCGCTAAATCGTTAATAAATTGAAAAACCATAAAAAGATTTTCTGATGACAGGGCTGGAATGATTGGTTAAAGTTTTCGGCATCCCCATTTCATTGGTGTTTTTTTCATCTGTTGTAAACAGCTATTACTGCCGGAGCCGCATGCCAAACGCTAATCACAATCTGGGCCGCCGTCGTTTATTACAGGGCGTTGCCGCCAGCTGGTTGCTGAGTGTGAGTCGTACGGGCTTCGCCGCATCATCGCACGTGATCGCCGTGCGCGTCTGGCCATCCTCCACCTATACCCGCGTCACGCTGGAATCCAACGTCGAGCTGAAATACAAGCAGTTCGCCCTGACCAATCCCGATCGCGTGGTGGTGGATATCGAAGGCGTTCACCTCAACAGCGTGCTGAAGGGCATCGCCGGGCAGGTGCGCGCCGACGATCCTTATCTCAAGCAGGCGCGCGTCGGCCAGTTCGATCAGAATACCGTGCGGCTGGTGCTGGAGCTCAAACAAAGCGTCAGCCCGCATATTTTCACGCTGGCGCCGGTGCCGGAGTATCGCAACCGTCTGGTGATGGATCTCTATCCGACCAAGGGCGGCAGCGGCGGCGAGGAATATGATCCGCTACTGGCGTTACTGGAAGATTACAACAAGGGCGATCTGGAGCGCACGCTGCCGCCGGAAGCGCCGCAGGCCGGCAAAGCGGGGCGCGATCGGCCGATCGTCATCATGCTGGATCCTGGCCACGGCGGCGAAGATCCCGGTGCGATCGGCAAGTACAAGACGCGCGAGAAAGACATCGTACTGCAGATTGCCCGCAAGCTGAGCGCCATGATCAAGCGCGAGCCGAACATGAAAGTGTTCATGACGCGTAATGAGGACGTGTTTATTCCGCTCAAGGTGCGCGTCGCCAAGGCGCGCAAGCAGCGCGCCGATCTGTTCGTTTCGATTCATGCCGACGCCTTCACCAGCCGCGCTGCGCGCGGGTCATCGGTGTTCGCATTGTCCACCAAAGGCGCCACCAGCTCGGCGGCCAAGTTCCTGGCGCAGACGCAGAATGCCTCGGACCAAATCGGCGGCGTCAGCAAGAGCGGCGACCGCTATCTCGACCACACCATGTTCGATCTGATCCAGACCGCGACCATCAACGACAGCCTGAAATTCGGCAAGGAAGTGTTGAACCGGATGGGCAAAATCAACCGGTTGCACAAGAATCGCGTCGATCAGGCCGGTTTTGCAGTGTTGAAGGCGCCGGATATCCCGTCGATCCTGGTGGAAACGGCGTTTATCAGCAACATCGAAGAGGAGCGCAAGCTGCGCACCAGCCACTTCCAGCAGCAGGTGGCGGAGTCGATTCTGGCGGGCATCAAGGCTTATTTCGCCAACGGCGGCGCGCTGGCGAGTCGATAACGGCAGGGCCGGGCGGGAGTCCGGCTATTTTCGCGGATTGCAGATACAAAAAAACACCCGTCAGGGTGCTTATCTGTTGTCATCAAGAGTTGGTTGCGGGGGCCGGATTTGAACCGACGACCTTCGGGTTATGAGCCCGACGAGCTACCAGGCTGCTCCACCCCGCGTCCGTCTTGATGCGGTATTACGACGAAACCACCGTTCATGTTATGCCGCTGGTACGACATTCGGTTGGTTGCGGGGGCCGGATTTGAACCGACGACCTTCGGGTTATGAGCCCGACGAGCTACCAGGCTGCTCCACCCCGCGTCCGTGTAATACTTTGTTATCGAAACCAAAAGAAAAATACCGCCAATGCGGCATCGGTTGGTTGCGGGGGCCGGATTTGAACCGACGACCTTCGGGTTATGAGCCCGACGAGCTACCAGGCTGCTCCACCCCGCGTCCGATGGATGCGCACTATACTCTCCATGCGTTTTGTTGCAAACCCTTTTTGCATTTTATTGCCCTAAACCCGTTTTTCTGCTGAATTTGCCCGCAATTTGCCTTCTTTTTCATCACCATCCTCCGTGCGGCTTTTTTTATTTGCAGCGATTCCTTTATCAATGAGCGTTTGTTATCGTTCAGCCGGTAGATCATATCAGTTTGAGAGTGTGCGCGATGAAAGGACGTTGGGGCAAATACCTGCTGGGCGGGTTGATGGTGGCGGTGTTGGCGGGCTGTTCGTCCAAGCCGACCGATCGGGGTCAGCAATATAAGGACGGCCGTCTGGATCAATCGCTGGAGCTGGTCAATCAGCCCAACGCCAAAGGTTCGCCGGTCAACGCCAAGGATTACTCGGATCAGCTGATGGAGATCAAGTACGCGTCGCCTTCGCTGTTTAACCGCAACAACAGCACCTATCAGGCGGTGCAAAGCTGGATGGCGTCCGGCGCCGACACGCGCATGCTGAGCCAGTACGGCCTCAGCGCTTACCAGATGGAAGGCGTCGACAATTACGGCAACGTGCAGTTTACCGGCTACTATACGCCGGTGGTGCAGGCGCGCTATACCCAACAGGGCGAGTTCCGCTATCCGCTGTACCGCATGCCGCCGAAGGGCAGGGGCCGCTTGCCGGATCGCGCGGGCATCTACTCCGGCGCGCTCGACGATCGCTATATCATCGCTTACACCAACTCGCTGATGGACAACTTCATGATGGAAGTCCAGGGCAGCGGTTATGTCGACTACGGCAACGGCCAGCCGCTGGTGTTCTTCGGCTACGGCGGCAAGAACGGCCACGCCTATCGCAGCATCGGCAAGGTGCTGATCGATCGCGGCGAAGTGGCCAAGGCGGACATGTCGATGCAGGCGATCCGTCAGTGGGCGGATACCCACAGCGCCGCAGAGGTGCGTGAGCTGCTGGAGCAGAACCCGTCGTTCGTGTTCTTCCGCCCGGAAGCTTTTGCGCCGGTGAAAGGCGCCAGTGCGGTGCCGCTGATTGCCAAAGCCTCGGTGGCTTCCGACCGTTCGCTGATCCCGGCGGGCACCACGCTGCTGGCCGAAGTGCCGCTGCTGGACAACAAGGGTAAATTCACGGGAAAATACGAGATGCGTCTGATGGTCGCGCTCGACGTGGGCGGCGCCATCAAGGGCCAGCATTTTGACATGTATCAGGGCATCGGGCCGGAAGCCGGCCACTCGGCGGGGTACTACAACCACTACGGCCGCGTCTGGGTGCTGAAGAACAACGGCGGTGGCCAGCTGTTCAGCGCCAATCAGTCAAACGGCGGCGGTTCGTTGTTGGCCACCCGGTAAACGCGCGCGGTGTGAAAAGATTGACCCGCAAGGGCCGGATTTTCCGGCCCTTATCATTTGCATTACGAAGGTAATTAAAGCGTTATGAGCACAGCTTATTCGGAAGCCTATCTGCAGCGTTTCGGCGGCACGGCGCGGTTGTACGGCCAGCAGGCGCTGGCGGTGTTCGCGCAGGCACACGTCTGCGTGATCGGCATCGGCGGCGTGGGTTCCTGGGCGGCTGAGGCGCTGGCGCGCACCGGCATCGGCGCCATCACCCTGATCGACATGGATGATGTCTGCGTCACCAATACCAATCGTCAAATCCACGCATTGCGTCAGCATGTCGGGCAATCGAAAACCGAGGTAATGGCGGAGCGTATCCTGGCGATTAACCCGGAATGCCGGGTGACCTGCATCGATGATTTCATTACCCCGGACAACGTCGCCGAGCTGCTGGACCATAACTTCAGCTATGTCATCGACGCCATCGACAGCGTGCGGCCGAAGGCGGCGCTGCTGTCCTACTGCCGCCGTTTCAAGATCCCTGTGGTGACTACCGGCGGCGCCGGCGGGCAAATAGACCCGACTAAAATCGAAGTGGCCGATCTGGCGAAGACCATTCAGGATCCGCTGGCCGCCAAACTGCGCGAGCGGCTGAAGCACGATTTCAACGTGGTGAAAAACGGCAAGGGCAAGCTGGGCATCGACTGTGTCTTCTCCAGCGAGCCGCTGGTTTATCCGCAGCCGGACGGCTCGGTATGCGCTTCGCGCAGCACGGCGGAAGGGCCGAAAAGAATGGATTGCAGCGCAGGTTTCGGCGCGGCGACCATGGTCACCGCCACCTTCGGCTTCGTCGCCGTGTCGCACGCGCTGAAAAAGATGGTGGCGAAGGCGGCGCGTCAGGCGTAACGGGCGGCGATCGCCTTTACGGCGGCGGCCAACGCCGCCAGGCCGCTGGCGCGGGTGGCGCTCAGCTGCGCGCGCAATGCCAGGCGGTCGAACAGCGCCAGCGGATCCATTGCGGCGATCTGCGGCGGCGTTTTCCCTTCCACTTCGGTCAGCAGCACCGCCAGCAGGCCGCGCACGATGCGGCCTTCGCTGTCGCCATAGAAGTGCAGCGTGCCGTCTTCCAGCAACTGGTGCCCCAGCCAGACGCGGTTTTCACAACCGCTCAATGCCATTTCTTCACTGCGCAAGGCTTCCGGCAGCGGCGGCAGCCGTTTTGCGAGCATAATCAGCTGGCGGTAGCGGTCTTCCCACTGTTTCAGCGCGCTGAAGGTGGCGATCAACGCGTCGGCGGTGACCTCTCGGCCAAAAGGATGGGGGGCGAGCATAGCGTCTCCGGGAGTCAAGTCAGTCGGCCAGCAGATCGAGGGCGTGAGTTAACGCGCTGACCAGCGTATCGACGTCCTGTTGAGTATTGTAGGGAGCGAACGACGCGCGCAGCGTGCCGCTGACGCCTAACGCCGCCATCAGCGGCTGCGCACAGTGCTGGCCGGCGCGCAGCGCAATGCCTTGCTCCGCCAGCAGCGTGATGATGTCGCTGTGGTGTACGCCGGAGATATCGAACGCCAGCAGGCTGGAACCGGAACTGCGGAAGCTGCGAAAGCCCGGCAGCTGCGCCAACCGCTGTTCCGCCCGGTCCGCCAGCTCGCGGCTGTAGCGCTCCGCCGCCGCCATATCCTGTTCGCTGAGCCAGGTGAGCGCAGCGGCCAATCCCAGCACGCCGGCGATGTTTGGCGTGCCGGCCTCGAAGCAGTGCGGCGGCTTTTGCGGGGTAAAGCCGTCGAACGACGCCTGGATCAGCATCTTTCCCCCTCCTTGCCACGGCGCCATCTGCGCCAGCAGCTCGGCTTTGCCGTACAGCGCGCCGATGCCGGTCGGGCCATACAGCTTGTGGCCGGAGAAGGCGTAAAAATCGATGTCGAGCCGCTGTACGTCGGCCGGGTCGTGCACCACGCCCTGGGCGCCGTCGATCATTACGCGCGCGCCGGCGGCATGGGCCAGCGCGATAGCCGGCGCCAGATCCGGGCAGCCGCCGGTGACGTTGGACATTTGCCCCAGCGCCAACAGGCGGGTTTTGTCATTGAGCAGGGCGGGCAGCTGCGCCAGGTCCGGCAACCGATCGGCGCCGATCGGCAGTTTCACCACCCGCGCGCCGGTTTGCTCCGCCACCATCAGCCAGGGGATCAGGTTGGCATGGTGTTCCGCTTCGCTCACCAGAATTTCATCATCTGGCTGCAGACGCGGGCGCAGGTAGCTCTGTGCCACCAGGTTGATCGCCTCGGTGGTGCCGCGCGTCCAGACGATGTCGTCGGCCGACGGCGCATGGATCAGTTGCGCGACCTGGCCGCGCGCCTGCTCGAAACGGGCGGTCAGATCCTGCGCCGCCCGATGCTGGCTGCGGTGCACGGTGGCGGCGTCGTCGCGATAAAACTGCTGCGTGGCGTCGATCACCGCCTGCGGTTTCAACGCGGTGGCGGCGCTGTCCAGATAGATGCCGTCCTGCGCGAGCGCGGGAAACTGTTGGCGAAAAAGGCTGGGGTTAAAAGGCGTCATACCCTGATTGTCACTGGCTTGAGTCGATGGGTGATCCTGTCCTATTTTGCCGCCGGAGACAAGCGTTCGCGCCGATTAGGACTTATCGCCTGGCAAAATTGGGAAAGTTTGTTATGCTATTAAACGTGCGCTTATTAATCGCATCTATACACATAAAAGGTATTTATCAGCATTTAAAACTACAAAGGAGTCCTCAATGAAGAAAACAGCCGCAGTTCTCTCTGCCCTGATGCTTACGTTCACCCTGGCCGCCTGTTCCAGCAACTACGTGATGCATACCAATGACGGACGCACCATTGTCGCTGACGGTAAGCCTAAAGTGGACAACGACACCGGCATGATCAGCTATAAAGACGCCAACGGCGTCGAGCAACAGATCAACCGCGCCGATGTGAAAGAGATGGTTGAAAGCAACCAGTAATCGTCAGGCAAAAAAAAGCACCGCAAGTTTTGCGGTGCTGCATAAAATCACTATGGACAGACAGGGTAAATGTACAGGAAGTGAAAAAACAGTAGCCTAGCTACCATGTCCGGAATCGCCGGACAATTTGCAAACACAACATCACAACCACAAGCCAAAAGTTCATCGGCGTCCTCGACACCCACTCCCTTTTCGTTCCGGCCCGGGAAGTGCCGCCACTATAGGTATTTGCTGGCGCATCCTCAACGGACAAATTATAATGGCTCGGATAAAAAAACTAATGGCAATACGCCGTTAGCGTTTACCGATGGCTTGCCACGCAAAGCCGCCCGATTTTCGGCGCCGAATCATTCGGATTAATGTTACACAAAAGTAGCTAATTTAATGTCTAAACGCTTACCTCCCCTCAATGCGCTGCGCGTGTTCGATGCGGCCGCTCGCCACCTGAGTTTCACCAAGGCGGCGGAAGAGCTGTTCGTGACCCAGGCCGCGGTGAGCCACCAGATCAAGTCGCTGGAGGACTTCCTCGGGCTGAAGCTGTTTCGTCGGCGCAACCGCTCGCTGCTGCTGACCGAAGAGGGGCAAAGTTACTACCTCGATATCAAGGAGATCTTCTCTTCGATCAACGAGGCGACGCGCAAGCTGCAGGCGCGCAGCGCCAAGGGGGCATTGACCGTCAGTCTGCCGCCGAGCTTCGCCATTCAGTGGCTGGTGCCGCGCCTGTCCGGCTTTAACTCAGCTTATCCGGGGATCGATGTGCGCATCCAGGCGGTGGACCGCGAAGAAGACAAGCTGGCGGACGACGTCGATGTGGCGATTTTCTACGGCCGCGGCAATTGGCCGGGGCTGCGCGCCGAGCGCCTGTATGCGGAATATCTGCTGCCGGTTTGTTCGCCGAGCCTGCTGACCGGCGATCATCCGCTGAAAACCGCAGACGATCTGGCTTATCATACGTTGCTGCATGACGTTTCACGCCGTGACTGGCTGGCCTATACGCGCCAGCTGGGGTTGCAACACATCAATGTGCAGCAGGGGCCGATCTTCAGCCACAGCGCCATGGTGGTGCAGGCGGCGGTGCACGGCCAGGGCGTGGCGCTGGTGAATAACGTGATGGCGCAAACCGAGATCGAAGCCGGTCGTCTGGTGTGCCCGTTCAACGATGTGTTGGTCAGTAAAAATGCTTTTTATCTGGTATGTCATGACAGCCAGGCAGAACTGGGTAAAATAGCCGCCTTCCGGCAGTGGATCCTGGCGCGTGCCGCCAGCGAACAAGAGAAGTTCCGCTTCCGCTACGAACAATAAGGCCGGCCGCCGCCTTGCCGCGGCCGGTGATTTTTAATGGGATAGATCACGATGAGCAGCCGTTCCATGCTGGTTTTCGCCGCTATCAGCGGCTTTGTGTTTGTCGCGTTGGGCGCATTCGGCGCGCATGTGTTAAGCGGCACGCTGGGCGCCAACGAAATGGCCTGGATCCGCACCGGGCTGGAGTATCAGGGGTTCCATACCCTGGCCATCCTGGCGCTGGCGGTCGCGATGCAGCGCCGCGTGAGCCTGTGGTTTTACTGGAGCGGAGCGCTGTTGGCGTTCGGCACCGTGTTGTTCAGCGGCAGCCTCTATTGCCTGGCGCTGTCGCACCTGAAGGTCTGGGTATATATCACGCCGGTTGGCGGCGTGTGCTTCTTGATCGGCTGGATATTGATGTTGATTGGCGCTTTGCGTCTGAGGAAAAAGGCCGAGCGCCATGAATAAGATTGCGTTGTACTGCCGCCCCGGCTTCGAAAAAGAGTGTGCGGCGGAGATCACCGATAAAGCCGCCCAGCTGGAGATTTACGGCTTTGCGCGGGTAAAAGAGCACAGCGGTTACGTGTTGTTCGAATGCTATCAGCCGGACGATGCCGACCGCCTGGCGCGGGAGATTCCGTTCCGCGAACTGATTTTCGCCCGCCAGATGATCGTGGTGGGGGAGCTGCTGCGCGATCTGCCGCAGGAAGATCGGGTATCGCCGATCGTCGGCATGCTGATCGGCGTGGTCGATCGCGGCGGCGAGCTGCGGGTGGAAGTGCCGGACACCAACGAAAGCAAAGAGCTGATGAAATTCTGCCGCAAGCTGACGGTGCCGCTGCGCGCCGCGATGCGTGAGCAGAAGGTGCTGATGGCGCGGGAGAACCCGACTCGCCCGGTGGTGCACGTGTTCTTCATCGCGCCGGGCTGCTGTTACGTCGGTTACTCCTACAGCAATAACAACTCACCGTTCTATATGGGCATTCCGCGTCTGCGTTTCCCGGCCGATGCGCCGAGCCGTTCGACGCTGAAGCTGGAAGAAGCGTTCCATGTGTTCATCCCCGCCGACGAGTGGGACGAGCGCCTGGCCAGCGGCATGCATGCGGTCGATCTGGGGGCCTGCCCGGGCGGCTGGACCTATCAGCTGGTGAAGCGCAGCATGATGGTGCATTCGGTGGATAATGGCCCGATGGCGCCGAGCCTGATGGAAACCGGCCAGGTAACGCATCACCGCGCCGACGGCTTCAAGTTCGAGCCGAACAGCAGCAAGATCTATTGGTTGGTGTGCGACATGGTGGAAAAACCGGCGAAGGTGACCAGCCTGATGATTCAGTGGCTGGTGAAAGGCTGGTGCCGCGAAGCGATCTTTAACCTCAAACTGCCGATGAAAAAGCGCTACGAGGAAGTGTCGCAAAACCTGATGAGCATCCGCGAAGCGTTGGGCGCCGCCGGCATCAGCGCTGAAGTGCACGCCAAGCAGCTGTATCACGATCGCGAAGAGATCACCGTACACGTGCGCCGCATGTGGTCGGCGGTGCCGGGCCGCCGCGACGAGCGCGATTAACCGCGTGAAGCCTTGATGAAGGGCGCTGCTTGCAGCGCCCTTATTGTATCGGCAGGCGCAGCTGCTGCAGGTTGCCGTCCAGCGACAGATCGGTGCGCAGCGTGGCGACCCGTTTGCTGACGTAGGCCAGCTCGCGGTGCTGCTCCAGCTTACTGCGCCATTTTTCCGGCACCTGCTCCAGGTGCTGATAGATCCCGTCCAGACTGCCCGACTGCTGCAGCAGCAGCACGGCGGTTTTCGGTCCGATGCCGGCCACGCCGGGGATCTTGCTGCTGCCAATTCCCGCCAGCCCCCAATAGTCCGGCAGCTGCTGCGGCTGCACGCCAAACTCCTGTTGCACGAAAGGCATATCCAGCCAGCGTTTCTGGAAGTAATCGCGAATTTGTATGTTCGGCGCCAGCAGTTGGCAATAGCCTTTGTCGGTGGAGACGATGGTCACCTGGTGGCCGCCGCCGGCGACCTTCGCCGCCAGCGTGGCCGCCAGATCGTCCGCCTCATTGCCGGGCGAATGCCAGCTGGCGACGCCCAACTCGGCGAAGGCCTCGCGCAGCTGCGGCATCTCCTGCTGCAGGTTTTCCGGCATCGGCGAGCGCCCGGCCTTGTAGTCCGGCAGAATTTGGTGGCGCCAGCTGTCGCTGCGGTCGTCCTCGTCGAATACCGCCACCGCGTGGGTCGGGCGGCTGTGCTGGAGCAACTGCTGCAGCGCGTGGCGGCAGGCGTTGACGCAAGGGGAGCCCTGCACGGCGTGAATGCGGCGGATGAGGTTCAGGGCGTCGACAATCAGTAGGTGTATCATCATGGGCGGTAAGGTCAGAAAAAACAGGGCGGCCGTTACGCCGCCCGGGATTGAGGATCAGGCGACGATTTCGTAGCAGGGCACATAGGCGCTGCCCGGCAGCTTCATGCGGTGCTGGGCGACAAAGCCCTGCAGCAGGCTATCCATCTGCTTCATCATTTGTGGTTCGCCGTGCAGCTTGTACGGGCCGAACTGCTCAATGGCGTGGATGCCGTTTTCCTTCACGTTGCCGGCCACGATGCCGGAGAAGGCGCGGCGCAGCGCGGCGGCCAATTGCTCCGGCGGCTGGTTCGGATACAGGTTGAGGTTCGCCATGTTCTCGTGGGTCGGCTCGAACGGCAGCTGCAGATCCGGCGCGATGCGGATCGACCAGTTAAAGCTGTAGGCGTCGCCGGTGTTGCGGCGGTTTTCCTTCACCAGCGGCATGGCTTTTTTCATCTGCCGCGCCACTTCCGCCGGATCGTCGATGATGATGGTGTAATGGCGGCGCGCTTCGTCGCCCAGCGTGTTCATGATGAACTCGTCCAGCACGCGGAAGTAGTCGGCGCTCTCTTTCGGCCCGGTCAGGATCAGCGGCAGCACCTGTTCACTGTTCTCCGGGTTCATCAGGATACCCAACAGGTACAGCAGCTCTTCGGCGGTGCCGACGCCGCCCGGGAAGATAATGATGCCATGCGCGATGCGCACGAAGGCTTCCAGGCGTTTTTCGATGTCCGGCATGATCACCAGCTCGTTCACCAGCGGGTTAGGCGGCTCGGCGGCGATGATCGAAGGCTCGGTCATGCCGATAAAGCGGCTGTTGCGGTAACGCTGCTGCGCGTGACCGACCGCCGCGCCTTTCATCGGCGCTTCCATGGCGCCCGGCCCGCAGCCGGTGCAGATGTTGAGCTCGCGCAGGCCCAGCTGGCTGCCGACCTTGCGCGCGTACAGATATTCGTTCTCGTTGATCGAGTGCCCGCCCCAGCACACCACCATGTTGGGATCTTCATCCAGATGCAGCGTGCGCGCATTGCGCAGGATCGAAAATACCAGGTTGGTGATGTGGGCCGAGTTTTCCAGGTTCAGGTGCTGGAAACGGCCGGCGCTGGCGATTTGGCCGTGCACGAACAGGATGTCGCGCAGCACGGCGAACAGGTTGGCCTGCAGCGAACGGATGATGCGGCCGTCGACGAACGCCTCTTCCGGCGGGTTGACCAGCTCCAGCTTCACCCCGCGCTCGCGGCGCAGCACGTTGATGTCGAAGGTTTCATAGCGCGACAGCAGCTGTTTGCTGTTGTCGGTTTGGCTGCCGGAGTTCAACACGGCCAGCGAACAGTTGCGGAACAGGCGGTACAGGTCGCTGCTGGCGGTGCGCTTCAGCATGTCTACTTCCAGCTGCGACAATAAATCCATAGAGCCAAGCGGGCTGATGTGTGTAATCAAGGTAACTCCTTTGCACCCGGTGCGGGGCGGTAGTAATCCATACGCAGCAAAACAGCATCTCGTTATGGTTGGCGTGCTGCGGCGCAGCGGGCGCTCTGCCCGGCCGCAGCCTCGTTTTAACCTTACCGCCGTCCCTGGGCTTTTACCAACATAAACCGCTCGTTAGCTCAGTTGTTGAGCAATGTTTCGCACTTATTGGCGCGCCAGGCGGCCGTGCGCGGGAGCGAATACGACGTTGCTGCGCCACGGGTTGATGTCCAGCCCGCCGCGGCGGGTGTAGCGGGCGTAAACCGTCAGGCTTTGCGGCCGGCAGTAGCGCATCAGATCGTTGAAGATGCGCTCGACGCACTGCTCGTGGAATTCGTTGTGGTGGCGGAAGGAGACCAGGTAGCGCAGCAGCGCTTCGCGATCGATCTTGCCGCCGCGGTAGCTTATTTGCACCGAGCCCCAGTCCGGTTGATGGGTGATCAGGCAGTTGGACTTCAGCAGGTGGCTGACCAATTGCTCTTCCACCACCTCTTCACCGGCGGCGTTCAGCAGGTAGTCGGCGTTGAACTCATAATTGTCGATGCGGATATCCTGCTGGTCGATGCAGTCGCCGGCCAGACGGGCGATCGGCGTGCCTTCCAGCTGCTCGACGCTGAACAGGGTGACGCTTACCTCGCCCTGGGCACAGGCAGACAGATCGCGCTGCAGGGTGCTGCGCACCGTTTCCCAATCGGCGAACGGGGTTTGGTTGAAGCTGTTGAGATACAGTTTGAAGCTTTTCGATTCGATCAGGTTCAGGCTGTCGGCGTTGAGGCTGATCTCGCCGACCGCCACCTGCGGCAGCCCGTTGGCGTTCAGCCAGGAGAGTTCGTAAAGCGTCCAGATGTCCGCGCCGTGGAAGGGCAGGTTGTCGGGATACAGCCCCAGCGGCTCGCGGTTCATGCTGCGCGGCACCGCCTGCAGCAACGTGGCGTCGTAGCGATCGCGGTAGGCGGTGGGTTTGCCCAGCGTCAGCCCTGACAGGGCCTGGTGGTCTTGATAGGAGGACATCTGCTGTCACCTCGCTCAGAGATAGGTACAATGGCCGTCAGTTTAACGTATGCGAGAAAGAATATGGACCATGATGTATCGCACGCTCTGCGTGAATTCACTCAACGCTATGTCGAGTTGTGGCAGCAAGCGCGCGGCCACGCGCCGGCCAGCCAGGCATTGTACGGCGTGCCGTCGCCCTGCATCGTGGAGAATCGCGAGGACGAGGTGCTGTGGTTGCCGCAGCCTTTCGAGCCGGCGGCGACGCTGGAGAAGGTAGAAGCCGCGCTGGAGCTGCGTTTGCAGCCGGATGCGCACCGTTTTTACACGCAGCAATACGCGGGCGACATGAGCGCGCAATTTGGGGAGCATCGCCTGAGCCTGCTGCAGGTCTGGAGCGAGGAGGATTTTATCCGCCTGCAGGAGAACCTGATCGGTCATCTGGTGACGCAAAAACGTCTCAAGCTGTCGCCAACGCTGTTCCTGGCGACCACCGAATCCGAGATGACGATGGTGTCGCTGTGCAACGTTAGCGGCAACGTGGTGCTGGAACAATTCGGCAGCGATAAGCGCACCTTGTTGGCGGCGACGCTGGGGAATTTCCTCGATGCGCTGCGCCCGGTGCTGGACTGAAGCGCGGCGGATTCGCCGTCGCCCGTGTAAGAGATCTCTCACACGGGGTGTGAGAGATCGCTCTTAATTTTTCCCACCTTTTTCCAGACTATGAGATTATTGTTATCCAGATCAATTGGTTAGAATTTCTTTAGGATAACTCTTAGGCTTAATTTAGTGTGAGACGCCTCTCAAACCCTTGTGATTCCGGGGAATTTAAGCGATCTTATCGTTACCGGAACGGAACCGGCGGAGCAGGAAAGCATCAGGATGATGCAGCTTCAGGACGAAGAAAGGGATGCGCTCAGGCAAGAGCGAAGGATGGCGTCAGGAGATGCCCAGGATGTTTCAGGATAGAAACCAGGGACACCTCCAGGACGGAGATTGAGAGCCGGCACAGGACTGTCGGCGGGTCAGGAAGGCTGAGGAACCGCGTCAGGACGATGCTGCAGGATGATGCAAGGACCACTTGGTCAGGATGGCCGCAGGAAAAGTTTTCAAGGATTGAGCAGGGAGCACACTGTGTAGCGGGATGGCTATAAAACGAACCGGGGGCACTGTTAACGCAGTGCCCCCAACTTTTTGTTCTATCCCGCCGTGCGTGCTTCTCTGCTTAATCCATCGCCAGCGTTAACCAATCGCGCCCAGCGTATCGCCTGCGCCCTGTTTTTTCGGCAGCAGGAACAGCGTGGCGTAGATATCCAGCAGGTAAATCGCCGCCAGCAGGCTGATAGCGGCGGTGAACGACACCTGCGTCACCAGCGCGCCGATAACCAATGGCCCCAGGCCGCCGACACCGCGCCCGAGATTGAACAGGATGTTTTGCGCGGTGGCGCGCGCCTGTACCGGATAAGTATCGGAAATCAACGCGCCGTAGCCGCCTATCATGCCGTTAACGAACATGCCCATCACGGCGCCGGCGAACAACATCAGCATCGGGTCGCTCAACTGGGCGTAGCCGATCACCATCACCACCGCGCCGACCTGATACAGCACGAAAATCTTCCAGCGGGCGAAGCGGTCGGCCAGCACGCCAAACAGCCAGATGCCGAACGTCATGCCCACGACCGTCACCGCCGTCCACAGGCCGGACTTGGTGAGCGAGAAACCAAAGTTTTTCGCCAGGTAAGTCGGCATCCAGATCATCAGCCCGTAGTAACCGAAGTTCTGCACCGAACAGAGAATGAAGATGCCGATGCTGGCCTTGCCGGTGGCGCGATCCTTAAACAGCAGGCGCAAACGCTGCAGGAAGGAAAGCGGCTGCCCGGCGTCTTTCTGCCGCACAAATTCCTCCGGTTCGCCCAGCGTGCGGCGGATCAGGAATGACGCCAGCGCCGGCAGCAGGCCGACCAGGAACATGCCGCGCCAGCCGATGTGTTCCAGCAGCAGCGGCGTCAGGAAAGCGGCCGCCAGCACCCCCAACTGCCAGCCCATGCCGACGTAAGCCGAAGCGCGGTTGCGCTTCTCCGCCGGCCAGGCTTCGGCGATCAGCGCCATGCCGATGCCGAACTCGCCGCCCAGCCCGATGCCCGCCAGGGTGCGATAGGCCAGCAGATCCCAATAGCCTTGCGCCACGGCGCACAGGCCGGTGAACAGGGAAAACATCAGGATGGTGATAGTCAGCACCCGGATGCGGCCGAAACGATCGCTGAGGTGGCCGAAGATCACGCCGCCCAGCACCGCGCCGATCAGCGTCCAGGTGACCAGCGAACCGGCGGCCGATGAGGATAATCCCAATTCGATGCTGATGGCCGGCAGCATAAAGCCGAGGATCAGCAGGTCAAACCCGTCCATGGCATAACCGGTGACCGAGGCCAACATGGCCTTACCGGGCGTCGCGTGGTTTTTTTCTCTGTTATTACGGACATGAATCTTTATCTGTGTGGTGAATTCGGTGGGCCTATTGTGCCGCGCGACGGCGAACGTCACCAGATAAAAACGGCGAGCTGTCTCAGGCGCGCCGAATTTGGGCTATAAAAATGCTATGCTTTGCCGCCTTTCAGCCAGAGCGCTGAATACCATGATGAAAAGAGATCGGGAATGCAGATGAGTATACATAACCAGGTGCGCCGCAGTTTGCAGGCGATTGAACAATCCATGCGCGATCTGGCGCTGTGGCAGGCCGCGCCCCCTGAGCATGAGGCTTTCTCCAGCACCGAGCCGTTCTGCATCGACAGCATGTCGGCCGAAGCCTGGCTGCAGTGGGTGTTCTTGCCGCGCATGTATGCGTTGTTGGACGCCGAGGCGCCGTTGCCGACGCGCTTCGCCATCACGCCTTATTTCGAAGAGACGTTGAAAGATCGTGAACCGAGCAGTCTGCCGCTGTTGGTGCTGCTGCAGCAGCTGGATTTGATGTTGAATAAAGAGCCGTAATGCGCCGGCGGCGCGCAGATTTTTGCCGCCCGGCAGTGTAGAGTACTCGCGCGGATGCCGGGCAGGAGAGCCGACGGCGTCTTTCGGCTCGGTTTAACCGCGGCGGTTGACCGGGAGCTGCATTAGGATGATGAGGTGCTGCAATAATGGATTTATTAAGGTTTATCCTGCGTTTGCCTTTTACCCTGGTTAAGGGCGTTTGTCGCCTGCTGGGCGGGGCGTTGTCGCTGTTGGGGCGGTTGCTGAGACCGCTGGTCGGCAACCTCAGCTGGCGCGCGCCGGCCTGGTGGGCTGCGCTGCCGCGCGGTTTTTTGCGGCTGGAAAGCGGCGTGGATAAACACCCGAAAGCGGTCGGTCTGAGCCTGCTGCTGCTGGCAGGCGTTGCGGGCGGCGCATTTTACGGTTGGCACTGGTGGCAAAACCGGCCCCAACCGATTGAACCGGCGCCGATGGTGGTTCAGGAGATCAACGCCGAGTTGTCCAACCCCGAGCCGATAGACTACGCCGCCGCCCGGCAGGCGCCGCAAACGGTGAGCCTGACCTTCAGCGGCTCGGCTGCGCCGATAACCGCGGCGGGCAAAACCGTGAGCGCCGGCATCACTCTGAAACCGTCGGCGGAAGGGCAGTGGGCATGGAGCAATGAGTCGACACTGGTGTTCACGGCGAAAAAGCCGCTGCCGATGGGCGCGAAATATGAGGTGACCCTTGAACCCGCCACCTTGCTGGCGCCGCAGGTCAAGCTCGCCAAAACCCGTTATGCCTTCACCGTGCCCGCGTTCGATTACCGCCTGGGGCAGGCCGAGTATTACCGCGATCCGCAAAATGCGCAAAAACGCAGCGCGATCTTCAATTTGCAGTTCAACGCGCCGGTTGACGTCGGCAGCTTTGAAAAACAGATTTCGCTGGGATTGAAAGAAGGCAGCGCCACCTCCGAGAAAAAGCTGAACTTCTCTCTGGTCTATGACGAGAAAAAACTGAACGCCTGGGTGCATTCCGAGCCGCTGCAGGCGCTGGATCAGGGCGGCGCGGTACATCTGACCGTCGGCAAGGGCGTTAAATCGACGGCGGCCGGCAACGCGGTCGAAGAGGCGAAAAGCAACTGGGTCAAAGTACCGACGCTGTACAGCCTGGCGCTGAGCGACGCCAGCGCCCAGGTCGTGGATACCGACAGCGGTAAAGGCCAGCGTGCGCTGGTGGTCGGTTTCAGTGATGCGGTGAAGGATGCCGAGCTGGCGCGGGCCGCGAAAGCCTGGCTGCTGCCGCAGCACGATCCGAGCGATGCCGAGGCCGCCAACGATGCCGACGATTTCTATCAATGGACGGTCGACAGCGTCGGTAAAAACGTGCTGGCGCAGGCGACGCCGCTGCCGTTGACGCTTAACGAGGCGGAAGAGGCCTACCAACCGCAGTTCAGCTTCCGTTTCGACGCCCCGGCGCACCGCTTTGTGCTGCTCGAGATCGATAACCAGCTGGTTTCCGCCGGCGGTTACAAAATGCCGAAGAAGGTTTACCGCGTGGTCGAAGTGCCGGAGTTCCCGAAATCGCTGCAGTTCATGTCGCAGGGCTCGCTGCTGTCGGTCAACGGCGACAAGCAGATCAGCGTGGCGGCGCGCAACGTGGCGGGCCTGCGGCTGGACATCAAGCGGGTGATCCCGAGCCAGCTGCAGCATATCGTCTCCTTCAAAAGCCGGGAATACTCCTCCACGGAATTCAACCGGCTCAACGACGAGTATTTCACCGAGCATTTCAAATACCAGACGGCGCTCAACAACGAGCGGCCGGGGGAAGTGAACTATCAGGGCATCGATCTTTCCCGCTATCTCTCCACCAACGCCAGTTCCCATCGCGGGGTGTTCCTGCTGACGCTGTCTGAATGGCAGCCGAATCGAAAACCGGCGGCGGAAGAGGCGGGCGCCGAGCAGGATCAGGAACAGGATGAGAGCGAAGGGGAAGAACAGCCCGACGTCGGCGATTCGCGCTTTGTGGTGGTGACCGATCTGGGCATCGTCGCCAAGAGCTCGCAGGACAAGACGCGCGACGTCTTTGTGCAGTCGATCCAAAGCGGCGCGCCGGTCAGCGGCGCCACCGTGTCGGTGGTGGCCAAAAACGGCGTGACGCTGCTCAGCCAAACCACCGGCGCCGATGGGCACGTGCGTTTCCCGGCGCTGGATGTGTACACCAACGAGCGCCAGCCGGTGATGTTCCTGGTGGAGAAAGAAGGGGATGTCTCCTTCCTGCCGACCGGCAGCTATAACGATCGCGGGCTGGATTTCTCGCGCTTCGACGTTGCCGGTGAACAAACGCCGACCGATCCGCGCACGCTCAGCAGCTACCTGTTCTCCGATCGCGGCGTTTATCGGCCGGGGGATACCTTTAACATCGGCCTGATCACCCGCGCCGCCGACTGGGGCGTTGGCCTGGCCGGCGTGCCGGTGCGCGCCGAAATCCGCGATCCGCGCGATAAGCTGATGTCCACCGTGCCGCTGACGCTGGGCGCCAGCGGTTTCAACGAGCTGAGCTATACCACCGATGAAAATTCGCCTACCGGCGAGTGGAACGTCTATCTGTATCTGATCGGCAAAAATAACGATACCTCCACGCTGCTCGGCCATACCGCAGTCAATGTGAAGGAGTTCGAACCGGATCAGCTGAAAGTGAAGCTGGCGTTGACGCCTGACCGCCAGCAAGGCTGGGTAAAACCGTCCGAGCTGAAGGCCAGCATCGATGTGCAGAACCTGTTCGGCACCCCGGCGCAGGATCGCCGTGTGACCACCATGCTGACGCTGCGGCCAATGTATCCGAGCTTCGATCGCTTCCCGGATTATGCGTTCTACGAAAACCGGCAAAACAGCGACGGGTTCGAGACCGAGCTGGAAGATCGCACCACCGATGAGCACGGCGCGGCCGATATTCCGCTCGATCTGAAATCCTACGCCGACGCCACCTATCAGCTGCAATTGCTGTCGGAGGCGTTCGTCGCTGGCGGCGGGCGCTCGGTGGCGGCTACCGCCCGTACGCTGGTTTCCCCTTACGATTACCTGATTGGGGTGAAGGCCGACGGCGATCTGGGCTACATCAACCGTGACGCGGAGCGGCATCTGAACGTGATCGCCATCGATCCGGCCCTGAAACAGATCGCCATGCCGAACCTGAAGCAGGTGTTGATCGAGCAGAAATACATTTCGGTGCTGACCAAACAGGATTCGGGCGTTTACAAATACCAGTCGAAGATGAAGGAAGTGCAGCTGTCGGAACAGCCGCTGGCGCTGAGCGAGCAGGGCGCGGATCTGCGGCTGGCGACCGATAAGCCGGGCGACTTCGTGCTGGTGATTGAAGATGCGCAGGGCAAGACGCTCAATCGCGTCGCCTACAGCGTGGCCGGCAACGCCAACCTGAGCCGTTCGCTGGATCGCAATGCCGAACTGAAGCTGAAACTCAACCAGGCGGAATACCAGCCGGGTGAGGAGATCGAGGTGGCGATCAACGCGCCTTATACCGGCAGCGGCTTGATCACCATCGAGAAGGACAAGGTTTACGCCTGGCAGTGGTTCCACACCGACACCACCAGCTCGGTGCAGAAGATCCGCGTGCCGGCCGGCATGGAGGGCAACGGCTACATCAACGTGCAGTTCGTGCGCGACATCAACTCCAGCGAGATCTTCATGAGCCCGCTGAGCTACGGCGTGATGCCGTTCAAGATCAGCACCAAGGCGCGCCAAAACAGCCTCGAGGTGACGGCGCCGCAGGTCATCAAGCCGGGTGAAAACCTGACGATGACGGTCAAGACCGATGCGCCGCAGCAGGTGGCGCTGTTCGCCGTCGATGAGGGCATTCTGCAGGTGGCGCGTTACCGCCTGAAGGATCCGCTGGAGTTCTTCTTCAGCAAGCGCGAACTCAACGTGAGCAGCTCGCAGATCCTCGATCTGATCCTTCCGGAATTCAGCAAGCTGATGGCGCTGACCGCGGCGCCGGGCGGCGATGCGGGCGAAGGGCTGGATCTCAACCTCAACCCGTTCAAGCGCAAGCGCGATAAGCCGGTGGCCTATTGGTCCGGCATTACCGAGGTCAGCGGCGAGAAACAGTTCGTCTATCCGGTGCCGGATTACTTCAACGGCAAGATCCGCGTCATGGCGATTTCGGTGACGCCGGAGAAAATCGGCAAGGCGCAAACCGCCGCCACGGTGCGCGACAGCTTCATCATGACGCCGAATGTGCCGGCGATGGTGGCGCCGGGCGATGAGTTCGACGTCAGCGTGGGCGTCAGCAACAATCTTGAAGGGCTGAAAGGCCAGTCGGTCGCCATCAACGTCCTGCTGACGCCGCCGCCGCAGTTGGAGGTGGTGGGCAACGCGACGCAAAGCCTGACGCTGGCGGAAAAACGCGAAGGCGTTATCACCTTCCGCCTGCGCGCCAAAGCCATGCTGGGCGATGCGCCGCTGGTGTTCGACGCCCGTTACGGCGACCAGGCCAGCCGCCGCACCGTCAGCACCTCGGTACGGCCGGCGGCGCCGTACCGCACCCAGTCGGTGATGGGGCGCATGAGCGGCGGCAGCCAGAACGTCGACGGCCTGCGCCAGATGTTCGACGCCTTCGCACAGCGCCGGGCGGCGGTGTCGAATTCGCCGCTGGTGCTGACCAGCGGGCTGGCGCAATACCTGGCGGATTACCCGTATTACTGTTCCGAGCAGATCGTCAGCCGCTCCATTCCGCTGATGCTGCAGAGCCGTCATCCGGAGATGAAAAGCAGCCTGAGCCAGGCGGAAGTCAGCAAGCAGCTGCGCAATCTGCTGGGCGTGCTGCGCGCCCGTCAGAACGACAGCGGGGCGATCGGCGCATGGCGTTCGTCGCCGGATGCCGATCCTTTCGTCACGCCTTATGTGGTGCAATATCTGCTCGAGGCCAAAGCAGCGGGTTACGCCCTGCCGGAAGGCATGCTGGACGAAGCCAACGGCGCGTTGCGTGAGCTGGCGGCCAGCGGATTCGACGATCTGTATCTGCTGCGCCTGCGCAGCTGGGCGGTTTACCTGCTGACGCTGCAGGGCGAAGTGACCACCAACTCGCTGGCGGCGGTGCAGGATACGCTGCAAAAACGCTATGGCGAGGGCTGGAAAACCGATCTGAGCGCACTCTATCTGGCCTCTTCCTATCGCCTGTTGAAGATGGACGACGAAGCCGCCGCGCTGTTGCAACCGAGCTGGCAGCAACTGAGCAAAGCCTATGACAGCGCCTGGTGGACGCAGAACTATTTCGATCCGCTGGTGCAGGATGCGACGCGGCTGTATCTGATTACCCGTCACTTCCCTGAGAAGGTGGCGTCGATCCCGCCGCAGGTGCTGGAGAATATGGTCAAGGCACTGAAAGAAGAGCGTTACACCACCTACTCCTCGGCAATGAGCATTCTGGCGCTGGAAAGCTATTCGGCCCAGGTGGCGGCGCAATCCGCCAATGCGGACGCGTTAGGCATCGTGCAGGTGGGCAAAAGCGGCGGCGACCCGCAGCGCATCAGCGAGCTGCAGGGGCTGTTCGTTCAGGGGCAATTTAACGCCGACGCTACCGCCGTGCGCTTCACCAACGGCGGCAGCGCGCCGGCCTGGTATGTGGTGACGCAGGCCGGTTACGATCTGAATGCGCCGCAAAAAGCGCTGTCGCGCGGGATTGAGATCGTCCGCGATTACACCGACGAACAGGGCAAGCCGGTGACGCAGGTGACGCTGGGGCAGAAGATCAACGTCCATCTGAAGGTGCGCGCCAACTCGAAAGAGGGGCAGAGCAACCTGGCGATCGTCGATCTCCTGCCGGGCGGGTTCGAAGTGGTGCAGCAGACGCCGCCGGAGCCGGCCGACGCCGGTGAAGAGAGCGACGATCGCGGCGGCTGGCAGTCGCCGCTGGCCGCCACCGGCTCCACCTGGGCGCCGGATTACAGCGATATCCGTGAAGATCGGGTGATTATCTACGGCAGCGCCGGCACCGAGGTGCAGGAGTTCGTCTATCAGATCAAGGCCACCAATACCGGCAGCTTTATTATTCCACCGGCCTACGGCGAAGCCATGTATGACCGAGAAGTGCAGGCCATGTCGGCCGGCGGCGGCAAGCTGGTGGTGGTGCCGGCGGGCAACGACTAGGCCGTATCCGGCGCCAGGCCAGCGTCTGGCGCCGGAATGCTGAGAACGTATGAAGATCCTGACCGGGCGCGTGCTGCAAAACGGCTTGATGGCGGTGTTTTTACTGGCGCTGCTGTTGACCGCAATTCGGCTGTGGCCGCATCCGCCCTTGTGGCAGGGGCTGCCGCAGTCTTCCGTTTATTACGACAGGCACGGCGCGCTGCTGCGCATTACGCTGGCCAACGACGATCGCTACCGGCTGTGGACCCCGCTGGAGCAAGTGTCGCCGCTGGCGGTGCGCGGATTGCTGCTGCACGAAGATCGCTGGTTCTACTATAACCCCGGCTTTAACCCCGTCAGCTTGATGCGCGGTTTCTGGCGCAGCTATGTCGCCGGCGGCAAAATGCAGGGCGGTTCGACCATCAGCATGCAGCTGGCGCGGATGCGCTGGCATCTCAATACCCGTACGCCGGGCGGCAAGCTGCTGCAGGTGCTGCGTGCGGTGCAGCTGGAACTGAGCTACTCCAAGCGCGATATCCTGGAAGCCTATCTGAATTACGCGCCCTACGGCCGCAACATTGAAAGCATCGGCGCCGCCAGCCTGATCTATTTCGCCAAGTCGCCGAAGGATTTGACCCTGCCGGAGGCGCTGACGCTGGCGGTGTTGCCGCAGTCGCCCAGCTACCGTCTGGAGCCGAAAACCGGCGTGCTCGGCGCGGCGTTGACGCAGGCGCGCAACCGTCTGTTCCTGCGCTGGCAACAGGTTTACCCTACCGACGCCAGCCAGCAAACGCTGTTCCGCCTGCCGTTGGCGCTGCGCCAGCCTGAGCAAGTACCCTATATCGCGCCGCACTTTATCGAACAGCTGCGCCTGCAGACGCAGCAACTGGTGCAACGTGATACCCGCGTCGACACTACGCTGGACGCCGGGTTGCAGCGGCTGGTCGAACGACAGGTCAACGCCTTTATCGCCCGCAACCGCAGCCGCGGCATCCAAAACGCCGCGGTGCTGCTGGTGGACAGCCGCGATATGGGGGTGCGCGCGCTGGTGGGATCGGCGAACTATTACAATCGCCCTATTCAGGGGCAGGTGAACGGCACCAACGCCAAACGCTCGCCGGGATCGACGCTGAAGCCGTTCATCTACGCGCTGGGCATGGAGCAGGGCGTGCTGCATCCGATGACCATTCTGAAAGACGTGCCTTCGTCGTTTGGGGCCTATGCGCCGGAAAATTTCGACCGGCGCTTTCTCGGCCCGGTGACCGCCACCGACGCGCTGAATTTCAGCCGTAACATCCCGGCGGTCTATGTCGCCTCACAGCTGCGTCAGCCGACCTTTTATCAGTTTTTGCGCCTGACCGGCGTCGCCAATATGGCCAACGAGAGCCACTACGGGCTGTCGCTGGTGTTGGGCGGCGGCGAGGTAACGGCGCAGGAATTGGCGAAGCTGTATGCGCTGCTGGCGAATCGCGGCGAGCTGCGGCCGCTTCGCATGCAGCTTAACCTGGCCGAATCGACGCCGGTACGGCTGCTGAGCGAGGAGGCCAGTTTCATCACGCTGGATATGCTGCGCCAGCACCGGCGGCCGGGCGATACGCTGGCGCAGCGTTCTTCGTCGCTGCCGGTGTACTGGAAGACCGGTACCTCATGGGGCTTTCGCGACGCCTGGAGCGTCGGGATTTTCGGCCCTTATGTGCTGGTGGTGTGGGAAGGCAACTTCGATGGGCGCGGCAACAATGCGTTGGTCGGCGCCGAAGCCGCCGCGCCGCTGTTCTTCAACATCATCGACAGCGTCAACGCCAGCTATCCCGGCCTGCGGGAACCGAAACACCCATTCCCCCAACGGCTGCGGCGGGTGGACATTTGTCTCGCCAGCGGCGATCTGCCGACGCCGTGGTGCCAGCAAAAGGGCAAGACTTGGTTCATTCCCGGCAAGTCGCCGATCAAGGTCGACAGCGTTTACCGGCCGGTGGTGCTGGATATTCACAGCGGCGAGGTTGTTTGCCCGCCGTATGACGCGGCGCAGACCCGCACCGAAATTTTTGAATTCTGGCCTTCCGATCTGGCCAATGTGTTCGCTCAGGCCGGGTTGCCGAAGCGGGCGCCGCCGATCAATCGCTGCAAGGACAACGGCATCGCCGTCGGCGGCAGCGCGCCGCGCATCACTTCACCGCTGAAAAACACCACCTATACCCTGCGCCAGTCGCAGCAGGGGCGGGACAAAATCGCCTTCAATGCGGTGACGGACGCCGACAGCAAGACGGTGTACTGGTTCGTCGACGATATCTATCTCGGCAGCAGTGCCAGCAAAAAGCCGATCGACTGGCGGCCGATCAACAACGGGCGCTACCGCATTCGGGCGGTAGACGAGCGCGGCCGCGCCGATACGCGGCTGGTGACCATCGAATGGGTGAACTAGCGTTGCGTCTCATGCCTGTTATACTCGCGCCCGAAACGGTTATTGACCTGGGAACGTGATGTGATTGAGATTTTATATCAGGATGAGCACCTGGTGGCGGTGAACAAGCCGTCGGGTTGGTTAGTGCACCGCAGTTGGCTGGATCGTCATGAAACCCGCTTTATGATGCAGACGGTGCGCGATCAGCTCGGGCAGCACGTTTTTACCGTGCACCGTCTCGATCGCCCGACCTCCGGCGTGCTGCTGATGGCGCTGTCCAGCGAGGTGGCGCGCCTGCTGTCGCAGCAGTTCGAACAACATCAGGTGCAGAAAACCTACCATGCGGTGGTGCGGGGTTACGTGCAGGAGGGGGCGACCCTCGACTACCCGCTGACGGCGGAACTGGACAAAATCGCCGATAAACATGCCGATGCCGACAAGGGGCCGCAGCCGGCGGTAACGCACTACCGGCCGTTGGCGCAGGTGGAGATGCCGGTGGCCGTCGGCCGCTACGACAGCGCGCGGTATAGCCTGGTGGAACTGCAGCCGGAAACCGGCCGCAAACATCAGCTGCGGCGCCATATGGCGCATCTTCGCCATCCGATCATCGGCGACAGCAAGCACGGCGATCTGCGGCAGAACCGCGGGATGGCGCAGCATTTCGGTTGCCCGCGCCTGATGCTGCACGCCAGCCATCTGCAGCTGAAGCACCCGGTGACCGGCGAGCCGCTGCAGGTAACGGCGCGCTGGGACGAAGCCTGGCAAGGGGTGATGGCGCAGTTCGGCTGGGCGGGGGTATTCCCTGAACTTGCCGGGGTTGAGTTTAGCGCGGCTAACGGTCAGGATAGCTGACAATTTTTAAAGGTAATGAAGGGAGTAGGAGCCATGGCTCAGGTTGGTATCTTCGTGGGAACGGTCTACGGCAATTCGCTGCTGGTGGCGGAAGAGGCGCAAAACATCCTCAGCGAGCAGGGCCATGAGGTCAAACTGTTCGAAGAGGGCACGCTGGAGGCCTGGCAGTTTTATCGTCAGCACTACGCGCTGGTGATCACCTCCACCACCGGGCAGGGCGATCTGCCGGACAGCATCGCGCCGCTGTTCCACGCTATCCGCGATCGGGTTGGCTACCAGCCGGAGCTGCGCTATGGGCTGATTGCCCTCGGAGACAGCAGCTATGACCACTTCTGCGGTGCCGGGCGCGCGTTCGACGCGCTGCTGCAGGAGCAGGGCGCCACCCGCGTTGGCGAAGTGCTGGAGATCGATGCGATGGAACAGCCGGAACCGGAGGTGGCCGCCTGCCCGTGGGTCGAGCAGTGGGGCACGCTGCTGCAATCGTAAAGTAAAAAGGCGCCGCAAAAGGGCGCCTTGGCGATGATGTGGGTCAACCGATCCGCATTATTTGCCGCGGGTGAGTTTTTCCAGATCGGCTTCGATCTCGGCAATCTTGTGCGACACCACGCCTTCGAGATGGCGCAGGTCGTCGAGGATTTTACGCTTCAGATCCACTTCCACCTGATCGCGCTGGCACAGCTGATCCAGCTCGTCGATCACATAACGCAGGTTTGGGTTGATCTCGTGAATTTCCTTGTAGCCCTGGCCGGCGTTGTCCGCCACCACGGTTTTACGCTGGCGCGGATACTTGAACTTCACGCTCTTGGCGAAGAACTCGCCCTTGTCCTTGCGGAAATAGATCTTGAGGATGTCGTTGTTGGCCTCTTGACGCAGGCTATAGCGATCGACGTCTTCCGGTTGATTGATGCCCAAACTCTTCAAGTTATCGTACATACTGCGCCCTCTTTAGATGTGATCGTTATATTCCACGACTGCGATTATGGCGGAAAGCGAGATCTGCGACTGTGACTGCCAGCGAAACGCAGACAAAAAAATAGCGGGTGAATCACCCGCTATTTCAATTTAGTCGATAGTGCGCAATAACTCATTAATGCCGACTTTACCGCGCGTTTTGGCGTCGACCTTCTTGACGATCACCGCGCAGTACAGGCTGTAAGAACCGTCTTTCGACGGCAGGTTGCCGGAAACCACCACCGAACCCGCCGGCACGCGGCCGTAATGGATTTCGCCGGTCTCGCGGTCATAGATGCGGGTGCTCTGGCCGAGGTACACGCCCATCGAAATCACCGAGCCTTCTTCCACGATCACGCCTTCCACCACTTCGGAACGCGCGCCGATGAAGCAGTTGTCTTCGATGATGGTCGGGTTGGCCTGCAGCGGCTCCAGCACGCCGCCGATGCCGACGCCGCCGGACAGGTGAACGTTTTTGCCGATCTGCGCGCAAGAGCCGACGGTGGCCCAGGTGTCGACCATGGTGCCTTCGTCGACGTAGGCGCCGATGTTAACGTAAGACGGCATCAGCACGGTGTTGCGAGCGATGAACGCGCCCTGGCGCACGGTGGCCGGCGGCACGACGCGGAAGCCTTCCTTCTGGAAGCGCGCTTCGTCGTAGTCGGCGAATTTCATCGGCACTTTGTCGTAGTAGCGGGTTTCCGCGCCGTCCATCACCTTGTTGTCGTTGATGCGGAAAGAGAGCAGCACGGCTTTCTTCAGCCACTGGTGGGTGACCCATTGACCGTCGATCTTCTCGGCGACGCGCAGGGCGCCGCTGTCCAGCAGGCCGATCACCTGGTTTACCGCTTCGCGCGTTACGGTGTCTACGTTCGCCGGGGTGATGTCCGCACGGCGTTCGAAGGCGCTTTCAATAACGTTCTGTAATTGCTGCATGCTGTTCTCTTTCCTGATGTTGTCGGTAAAAAGTTACTTGTATCACATTTTATCGTTTGGGGTGAGGGCCTCTGTCAACCGTTGCTCCAACTTTCTGCGCGTTTCTTGGTCGAGCGCGCGCCGCTCGCCGTCGGCCAGGATGAACAAATCCTCGACCCGCTCGCCGATGGTGGAAATGCGCGCGCCGTGCAGCGACAGCCCCAGATCGGCGAACACTTCGCCCACCCGCGCCAGCAGGCCAGGTTGGTCGAGCGCGGTCAGCTCCAGGTAGCTGCGGCGATCGGTATGGGTCGGCAGGAAGGTGACCTCGGTCGGCACGCTGAAGTGGCGCAGCTTGGAAGAGGGGCGGCGCACGCGCGGCGGCTGGTACTCCCGCTGGGTGATGGCCTGCAGCAGCGCCTGGCGGATCGCCGCGTGGCGATCCTGCGCCAGCGGGCTACCGTCCGGCTCCAGCACAATAAAGGTGTCCATCGCCATACCGTCGCGGTTGGTGAAGATCTGGGCGTCGTGCACGCTCAGGTTGCGGCGATCCATCTCTCCGGCGACGGCGGCGAACAGGTAAGGGCGATCCGGGCTCCAGATGAAGATCTCGGTGCCGCCGCGCGTCGCCTGGCGGCTGACCAGCACCAGCGGCTGGGTGGAGTCGTGGGCCAGCAGGTGGCGGGCGTGCCAGGCCAGCTGATTCGGCGAGTGGCGCAGGAAGTAATCGGCGCGGCAGCGGCTCCAGATGCGGTGCAGCGCCTCTTCGTCGATGTTGTCCATGCGCAGCAGCGCCAGCGCCTGCAGGCGATGGTGGCGCACGCGTTCGCGCAGATCCGGGCTGTTTTGCATGCCGCGGCGCAGCTGTTTTTCGGTGGCGAAATACAGCTCGCGCAACAGGCTCTGCTTCCAGCTGTTCCACAGGGTTTCGTTGGTGGCGCAGATATCCGCCACCGTCAGGCACACCAGATAGCGCAGGCGGGTTTCGCTCTGCACTTCGCTGCTGAACTGCTGGATCACCGTCGGATCCTGAATATCGCGGCGCTGCGCGGTGACCGACATCAGCAGGTGGCAGCGCACCAGCCAGGCCACCAGCTGGGTTTCTCGCGAGTTGAGGCCGTGCAGTTCGGCGAACTCCACCACGTCTTCCGCGCCGAGGATCGAGTGATCGCCGCCGCGCCCTTTGGCGATATCGTGGAACAAGGCCGCCAGCAGCAGCAGTTCCGGGTGTGGCAGGCGCGGGTACAGCTCCACGCACAGCGGATGGCGCGGCCGGGTTTCAGGCTCGGCGAAGCTCTCCAGCTTCTGCAGCACGCGGATAGTGTGTTCGTCGACGGTATAGGCGTGGAACAGATCGAACTGCATCTGCCCGACGATCTTGCCCCACTGCGGCATATAGGCCCATAGCACGCTGTGACGGTGCATCGGCACCAGCGCGCGCGACACCGCGCCGGGGTGGCGCAGGATGGCCATAAACAGATCGCGCGCTTCCGGGATGGTGCACAGCGGCTGTTTCAGGTGGCGGCGCGCGTGGCGCAGCTGGCGCACGGTGGTGGAGTAAATGCCTTTGATCTCGCGGTTGCGCACCATCAGGTAGAACATGCGCATGATGGCTTGCGGCTCGCGGATGAACAGCGTTTCATCGCGCAGATCGATCAGATCGCCGCGCAGCTGGAAATCGTCGTTCAGCGGGCGCGGCTTTTCGGTGGCGTCCAGCGCCAGGATGGCTTCGTCGAACAGCTGCAGCAGCATGTGGTTCAACTCACTGACGCGGCGCGTCATGCGGTAGAAGTCTTTCATCATGCGCTCGACCGGCTCGTTGCCTTCGCCTTCATAGCGCAGCAGCTGCGCGACGCTGAGCTGACGATCGAACAACAGACGGTTGTCGTAACGCGGCAGCACCAGATGCAGCGCGAAACGGATGCGCCACAGGAAGCTCTGGCATTCGTTCAGCTCGTTGCGCTCGGCCTGGGTGAGGAAACCGAAGCCGACCATTTCGTCCAGCGAGGTGGCGCCGAAGTGGCGACGCGCCACCCACAGCAGCGTGTGGATGTCACGCAGGCCACCGGGGCTGCTTTTGATATCCGGTTCCAGGTTATAGCTGGTGCCGTGGTAGCGCTGATGACGCTCCTGTTGCTCGCTGATCTTGGCGTGGAAGAACTGCGGCGAAGGCCAAAAGCCGTCGCTGAAGATATGTTTTTGCATCTGCAGGAACAGCGCAACGTCGCCGCAGATCATGCGCGATTCGATCAGGTTGGTGGCCACGGTCAGATCCGCCAGCCCTTCCAGCAGACACTCTTCCAGGGTGCGCACGCTGTGGCCCACTTCCAGTTTGAGATCCCACAGCAGGGTGATGAATTCGCCGACCCGCTGCGACTGTTGCTCCGTCAGCCGGCGCTGGCTGAGCACCAGCACGTCGATATCCGACAGCGGATGCAGCTCGCAGCGGCCGTAGCCGCCGACCGCCACCAGCGCGGTTTCCGGGATATCTTCAAAGCCGTAGAACGTCCACAGCCGGCGCAGCAGGCGATCGATGAAGTCGCTGCGCGCCGCCACCAGGCTTTCGGCGCTGGATCCGGCGTCGAACGCCGCCGCCAGCCACAGCTGGAACTGCTCCAGCCGCTGTTTCAGCAGCGGGCAGGTGAGCTCGTCGTCGCCGTAGACGCTGGGAGAGGCGGGCGGCATCGGCACAGCCGGTTGAAGGAGATTGTCAGACATAGTGCGCAGCCCATAAAAAAGGCCGGCATAAGCCGGCCTGGTGACATTCTGCACGCGGCGTGCGCCGCAGTGCTTACATCTCGTGCGTAATGATGTTGGGGATAGTGTCATCCTTGCGCAACGTCATTATCTCGCAGCCGTTATCAGTGACCACAATAGTATGCTCATACTGCGCCGACAAGCTGCGATCTTTGGTTTTTACCGTCCAGCCGTCTTTCATGGTGCGGATGCGGTAGTCGCCGGCGTTGACCATCGGTTCGATGGTGAAGGCCATGCCCGCCTGCAGCACCACGCCGCCGTCGTCCGCGTCATAGTGCAGCACCTGCGGCTCTTCATGGAACACTTCGCCGATGCCGTGGCCGCAGTACTCGCGCACCACGGAGAATTTCTCGGCCTCGACGAATTGCTGGATGGCCTTGCCCAGGGTGCGCAGACGGATGCCCGGTTTGACCATCTTCAGCGCCAGATACAGGCTTTCCTGAGTGACGCGGCACAGGCGCTCGCCCAGAATGGTCGGTTTGCCGACGATGAACATCTTCGAGGTGTCGCCGTGGAAACCGTCTTTAATCACGGTCACGTCGATGTTGACGATGTCGCCGTCTTTCAGCGTTTTGTCGTCGCTCGGGATGCCGTGGCACACCACTTCGTTCACCGAGATGCACACGGATTTCGGGAAGCCGTGGTAGCCGAGGCAGGCGGAGATGGCCTGCTGCTCGTTGGTGATGTACTCGTGACAGATACGGTCCAGTTCGCCGGTGGTCACGCCAGGTTTGACGTGCGGCTCGATGATCTCCAGCACTTCGGCGGCCAGGCGGCCGGCCACGCGCATTTTTTGGATGTCATCAGGTGTTTTAATTGAGATTGCCATGAAATTCGTCCGCAGGTGTCGTTATCGTCGACAATAAGAAGCAGTGACTTATGGTATCAGCCCGGCCGGGGGCTGCCAAATTTCATTTCCTGACGCCCGGCGAAACGCAACAAAAGTTGGTGTCGGCGGCGGGTTTATGGTATAAAGCGCGCCGGCGATCCGCGACTTGGTTCTTGTGGCCTGGCGGGAATCGGCCGAAAATACTTTAACTGCACTCATTTTGTGTAAATAACACACACGTATCGGCACATCCGCCGGGGTGCCCTGAGGTGACTTGTCGCCGCCAGGGTCGGCGTTATGGGATACGTGGAGGCATAACCCCAATTAATCTATAGAGGTTTAATCATGGCAACTGTTTCCATGCGCGACATGCTCAAGGCTGGTGTTCACTTTGGTCACCAGACCCGTTACTGGAACCCGAAAATGAAGCCTTTCATCTTCGGCGCTCGTAACAAGGTTCACATCATCAACCTGGAGCAGACCGTACCAATGTTCAACGCCGCTCTGGCTGAACTGACCAAGATCTCTTCCCGTAAAGGCAAGATCCTGTTCGTTGGTACCAAGCGCGCAGCAAGCGAAGCGGTAAAAGACGCTGCTAACAGCTGTGACCAGTTCTTCGTGAACCACCGCTGGTTGGGCGGTATGCTGACTAACTGGAAAACCGTTCGTCAGTCCATCAAGCGTTTGAAAGATCTGGAAATCCAGTCTCAAGACGGCACCCTGGACAAGCTGACCAAGAAAGAAGCGCTGATGCGCACTCGTGAACTGGCCAAGCTGGAAAACTCCCTGGGCGGTATCAAAGATATGGGCGGTCTGCCAGACGCACTGTTCGTTATCGATGCCGATCACGAGCACATCGCGATCAAAGAAGCCAACAACCTGGGTATCCCGGTATTCTCTATCGTTGATACCAACTCCAACCCAGACGGCGTTGACTTCATCATCCCTGGTAACGACGACGCAATCCGTGCAGTAAACCTGTACCTGACTGCTGTTGCTGCCGCTGTGCGTGAAGGTCGTTCTCAAGATCTGGCCGTTCAGGCGGAAGAAGGCTTCGTAGAAGCTGAATAATAAGGCAAGCTCGTCACTGAGCCCTTATTAACCAGGTATTGACATATGTTGGTTAGGGGGGCCTGTTAAGGCCCCCTTTGCTTATCTGAATGAGAACTGTCTCCACGCGAGATAACCGAGGAAAAAGAAATGGCTGATATTACCGCTGCCCTGGTAAAAGAACTGCGCGAGCGTACCGGCGCTGGCATGATGGATTGCAAGAAGGCGCTGGTTGAATCCAACGGCGACATCGAACTGGCAATCGAAAACATGCGTAAGTCCGGTGCGATCAAAGCCGCTAAAAAAGCAGGCAACGTGGCTGCTGACGGCGTGATCAAAACCAAGATCGAAGGCAACTACGGCATCATTCTGGAAGTTAACTGCCAGACTGACTTCGTAGCAAAAGACGCCGGTTTCCAGGCGTTCGCCGACAAAGTGCTGGATGCCGCTATGGCCGGCAAAATCACTGACGTTGACGTGCTGAAAGCACAGTTCGAAGAAGAGCGCGTAGCGCTGGTGGCAAAAATCGGCGAAAACATCAACATTCGTCGCGTTGCTTCCCTGGAAGGCGAAGTGCTGGGCAGCTACCTGCACGGCGCGCGTATCGGCGTTCTGGTTGCGGCTAAAGGCGCTGACGAAGAGCTGGTTAAGCAAATCGCAATGCACGTTGCGGCGAGCAAGCCAGAGTTCGTGAAGCCAGAAGACGTGTCTGCTGAAGTGGTAGAAAAAGAGTACCAGGTTCAGCTGGACATCGCCATGCAGTCCGGCAAGCCGAAAGAAATCGCAGAGAAAATGGTTGAAGGCCGCATGAAGAAATTCACCGGCGAAGTTTCTCTGACCGGTCAGCCTTTCGTTATGGATCCGAGCAAATCCGTTGCTCAGGTGCTGAAAGAGCACAACGCTGACGTGACCAACTTCATTCGCTTCGAAGTGGGCGAAGGCATCGAGAAAGTCGAAACCGACTTCGCTGCTGAAGTTGCCGCGATGAGCAAACAGTCTTAATGACTGTCGATGGAACCGCCGTCTGGCGGTTCCATACTATCCAGCCAGAATTACACCGGTGGCAAGCCCTGCAGCGTGATACTCACCTCAGGCGCGTTTCATCGGCTGAAATCCCCAATACTAATACTGCTTCTTAGGACAGAACACCATGGCAACCAATGCAAAACCCGTATATCAGCGTATTCTGCTTAAACTGAGTGGCGAAGCCCTGCAAGGTGCAGAAGGTTTTGGTATCGACGCCAGCGTTTTGGATCGCATGGCTCAGGAAGTGAAAGAGCTGGTCGAACTGGGAATTCAGGTCGGTGTAGTTATTGGCGGCGGGAACCTGTTCCGCGGCGCGGGCCTGGCGCAAGCCGGCATGAACCGCGTAGTGGGCGACCACATGGGAATGCTGGCTACCGTGATGAACGGCCTGGCTATGCGTGATGCACTGCACCGTGCCTATGTGAACGCCCGCCTGATGTCGGCGATCCCGCTGAACGGCGTGTGTGACAATTACAGCTGGGCAGAGGCGATCAGCCTGCTGCGCAACAACCGCGTGGTGATCTTCTCCGCCGGTACCGGCAACCCGTTCTTCACCACCGATTCCGCTGCTTGCCTGCGCGGCATCGAGATCGAAGCGGACGTGGTGCTGAAAGCCACCAAAGTGGATGGCGTCTACTCCGCCGATCCGGTGAAAAACCCGGATGCGACGCTGTATGAACAATTAACCTATCAGGACGTGCTGGAGCGCGAGCTGAAAGTGATGGATCTGGCGGCGTTTACGCTGGCTCGCGATCACGGTCTGCCGATCCGCGTGTTCAACATGAACAAGCCTGGCGCGCTGCGCCGCGTGGTGATGGGTGAGAACGAAGGTACGCTGATCAGCAAATAAGGCTGTTCACACCCCTTTTCGGAGCGCGTGACGCCAGGCGCCGCGCGCTCTCCGAGTACGATTACGGGCTATACTTGAGTATCGCCTGCCAAGTAACCAGCTTCCAAGGGTTTGCAACGTGACTAATGAAATCAGAAAAGATGCTGATTCACGCATGGAAAAAAGCGTAGAAGCATTCAAAAACCAAATCAGCAAGATCCGCACCGGCCGCGCTTCGCCAAGCATTCTGGACGGCATCATGGTGGAATACTACGGCGCCGCTACCCCGCTGCGTCAACTGGCCAACGTGACCGTGGAAGACTCCCGCACGCTGAAAATCAACGTGTTCGACCGCAGCCTGAGCCAGGCCGTTGAGAAAGCGATCATGAGCTCCGATCTGGGCCTTAACCCGTCTTCCGCCGGTTCTGACATTCGCGTTCCGCTGCCTCCGCTGACCGAAGAACGCCGTAAGGATCTGATCAAGATCGTACGCGGTGAAGCTGAGCAGGGCCGCGTAGCGGTGCGTAACGTGCGTCGCGACGCCAACGACAAGGTCAAGGCGCTGCTGAAAGACAAAGAGATCAGCGAAGACGAAGAACGTCGTTCACAAGACGAGATTCAGAAAATGACCGACGCTTACATCAAGCTGGTCGACGCCGCGTTGGCGGAGAAAGAAAAAGAGCTGATGGATTTCTAATCAGCATCGCGCAGAAAAAAAGCGTCGCCTGGGCGGCGCTTTGTTTTTTGTGGCGCAGATCCCGTTTCATCGTACTGAAAGATCATGGACAAGCGCTGTCCAAGGTTCCACACTGGAGCACCTCCGATCTCATCAGACAGTTATTCAGAGTGAACTCATGAAGCAACTGACCATTCTTGGCTCGACCGGCTCGGTAGGGACCAGCACCCTGGCCGTGGTCAGGGCGAATCCCGAGCGTTTTGCGATCAAAGCGTTGGTGGCCGGCCGCAACGTCGCGGTTATGGCGCAGCAATGCATCGAATTCCGGCCCGCCTTCGCCGCGATGGCGGATGAAAGCGCCGCGCGCGAGCTGCGCGCTATCCTGGCGGAGAACGGCGTCGCTACCGAAGTGTTGGCCGGGGAACAAGCGGCCTGTGAATTGGCCGCTTTGGATGACGTTGATCAAGTGACGGCAGCCATCGTTGGCGCTGCGGGGCTGTTGCCGACGCTGGCGGCGATCCGCGCAGGCAAGCAGGTGCTGCTGGCCAACAAAGAGTCGCTGGTCACCTGCGGCCGCCTGTTTATGGACGCGGTGCGGCAAAGCCAGGCGCAACTGCTGCCGCTCGACAGCGAGCACAACGCGATTTTTCAGAGTTTGCCTGAGAGTATTCAGCGCCAGTTGGGATACTCTTCACTGGACAGTCATGGTGTTTCGCGCATCGTACTTACCGGCTCCGGCGGCCCGTTCCGCACCACGCCGCTGGAACAGTTCGCCGCGATGACGCCGGATCAAGCCTGCGCCCACCCGAACTGGTCGATGGGCCGCAAGATCTCGGTGGACTCTGCCACCATGATGAACAAAGGTCTGGAATACATTGAGGCCCGCTGGCTGTTTAACGCCTCGGCCGAGCAAATGGAAGTGATCCTGCACCCGCAGTCGGTGATTCACTCGATGGTGCGCTATGCCGACGGCAGCGTGCTGGCGCAGCTGGGTACGCCGGATATGCGCACGCCGATCGCCCACGCGATGGCGTATCCGCAGCGCGTGAACTCCGGCGTGGAAGCGCTGGACTTCTGCCGCATCGGTTCGCTGACCTTCGCTGAACCGGAACGCGAACGTTATCCTTGCCTGTATTTGGCGATCGAAGCGTTCGAGGCCGGCCAGGCGGCGACCACCGCGCTGAACGCGGCCAATGAAATCGCCGTGGCGGCATTTTTGCAGCAGCAGATTCGCTTTACCGACATTGCGGCGGTCAATCGCCAGGTGGTGGAGCGTCTCGCGCTGCAGGAACCGACCAGCATCGAAGCGGTCTTAGACATTGACCGCCAGGCGCGCGCCGCCGCCGAGGAACGCGTTCGCACGTTGTGCGGCCGATCACGGTGATTATCCGATTTTGCTCGTAATTCGCGCGTGCCGCCGCGGGGCCGTTTGTTCATGCCCCGCTGAGGTGGTATAGTCTGCGCCACCTGTCAGCGGTTATACCGTTGAATTATGGCTCGATTGGCGCCTTGTGCGCCAATGGCGACCCGACTGCGTCGGGTATCGCGAGGGCAGGCTGAAAGCCGTGTCGGGCACACGGCTTTTTTTGCGCGTAAGGGTCTGATGTTCCGGAAAGGCAGTTATATTTCTATTGAGGAAATAAGTACGAGTTATGTCGTCCGCAAACCAACAAGAGGCTAATCCATCTTCCCCGGGGCCGCGCCATGTCGCCATTATCATGGACGGTAACGGACGCTGGGCCAAACGTCAGGGCAAGTTACGTGTCTTCGGTCATAAAGCAGGGGTGAAATCGGTTCGCCGCGCGGTCAGTTTTGCCGCCAGCCACCATTTAGATGCACTCACGCTTTATGCCTTCAGCAGCGAAAACTGGAACCGTCCGGTGCAGGAAGTCTCTGCCCTGATGGAGCTTTTTGTCCGCGCTTTGGATAGTGAAGTAAAAAGCCTGCATAAACATAACGTCAGGCTGCGGGTGATCGGCGATATTAGCCGGTTCAGCGCGCGTTTGCAGGAGCGGATCCGCCGCTCTGAAGCACTGACGGAAAATAACGATGGCCTGACGCTCAATATCGCTGCCAACTACGGCGGCCGTTGGGATATCATTCAGGGAGTAAGGGAACTGGCCGAGCAGGTTCGGGGCGGGGAGTTGCACCCGGATCAGATCAGCGAGGAATTATTGAGCGAACGGGTTTGCATGAGCGACCTGGCGCCGGTGGATCTGGTTATCCGCACCGGTGGCGAGCATCGCATCAGTAACTTCCTGCTGTGGCAAATCGCCTATGCTGAACTTTACTTTACTGATGTGCTCTGGCCTGATTTCGATGAACTTGTCTTTGAAGGTGCGCTGAATGCATTTGCACAACGTGAGCGCCGCTTCGGGGGAACAACACCTATCGGCGCCGATGCGTCCTAGGGAGAACTTTTGCTGAAGTATCGCCTCATAACTGCTCTGATTTTAATCCCGATCGTTATCGCGGCGCTGTTCCTGTTGCCGCCGCTGGCCTTTGCTCTGGTAACGCTCGTCGTGTGCATGTTAGCAGCCTGGGAGTGGGGCCAACTGGCCGGTTTTACCTCCCGTTCGCAGCGCATCTGGCTGGCGATACTGTGCGGTTTTCTGCTGGCGCTGATGATGCTCAGCGTTCCCGCCTACCATCAATCCGTGCCGCAGGTAAGCGGCTCGCTGTGGCTGTCGCTGGCCTGGTGGCTGGCGGCGCTGCTGCTGGTGCTGTTTTACCCCGGCTCGGCCGCCATCTGGCGCAATTCGCGCCCGCTGCGCCTGCTGTTCGGCCTGCTGACCATCGTGCCGTTTTTTTGGGGCATGCTGGCGCTGCGCCAGTTCGGCTATGAGCAAAACCCGTTTACCGGCGCCTGGTGGCTGCTGTACGTGATGCTGCTGGTGTGGGGCGCGGATTCCGGCGCCTATATGTTCGGCAAGCTGTTCGGCAAGCATAAGCTGGCGCCGAAGGTCTCGCCGGGTAAAACCTGGGAAGGGTTGATCGGCGGGCTGCTGACATCGGCGGTCATTTCCTGGCTGTTCGGCCGCTACGCGCCGCTGAACGTGGTGCCGACCACGCTGCTGGCCTGTTCGGTGATCGCCGCGCTGGCTTCGGTGCTGGGCGATTTGACCGAAAGCATGTTCAAACGCGAAGCGGGCATCAAGGACAGCGGTCATTTGATTCCCGGTCACGGCGGCATACTGGACCGTATCGACAGCCTGACCGCGGCGGTGCCGGTGTTTGCCTGCCTGATGCTGTTGGTGTTTTAATCCGTCAATGACGGAAAGTGAGGGATGATGGTCAGCGTGCTTTGGAACCTGGTGGCGTTTCTGATTGCGCTCGGTATTTTGATTACCGTGCACGAGTTCGGACACTTTTGGGTTGCCCGTCGTTGCGGCGTGCGCGTTGAACGCTTCTCCATCGGCTTCGGCCGGGCGCTGTGGCGCCGCACCGATCGCCAGGGCACCGAGTACGTCATCGCTTTGATTCCGCTCGGTGGCTACGTGAAGATGCTGGACGAGCGCGTGGAGTCGGTGGCGCCGGAAATGCGCCATCAGGCCTTCAACAACAAAACCGTCTGGCAGCGCGCGGCCATCATCAGCGCCGGCCCCATCGCCAACTTCCTGTTTGCTATCCTTGCCTATTGGTTGGTGTTCATCATCGGCGTGCCGAGTTTCCGCCCGGTGATCGGCGAAATCGCGCCGCAATCCATCGCCGCCAAGGCCGAAATTTCGTCTGGCATGGAACTAAAGTCGGTTGACGGCATCGAAACGCCTGATTGGGAGTCAGTTCGTCTGGCGCTGGTGGCGAAGATTGGCGATGCGCAAACCGAGGTCGGCGTCGCGCCGTTCGGCTCTTCGCAGGTGGTGAGCAAAACCCTGGACTTGCGCCAGTGGAACTTTGAACCGGACAAGCAGGATCCCGTTGTCGCGCTGGGCATTATGCCGCGCGGCCCGCAGATCGAATCCGTGTTGGCGGAAGTGCAGCCTAACTCGGCGGCGCAAAAGGCGGGTTTACAAGCGGGGGACAGGATCGTTAAAGTCGATGGTCAGCCGTTGGGTCGTTGGCAGACGCTGGTGAAGCGTATCCACGATGGCCCGGGGCAACCGCTGGCTTTGGAGATTGAAAGAAACGGCGCCCCCTTGTCTTTGACGCTGATACCGGATACAAAGCCGGTGGGAAAAGACAAATCGGTGGGGTTTGCAGGCATCATTCCAAAAGTGCTGCCGCTGCCGGACGAGTATAAAACGATTCGCCAGTATGGACCGTTCCCGGCGCTGTATCAGGCCGGCGACAAGACCTGGCAGCTGATGCGGCTGACGGTCAACATGCTGGGCAAATTAATAACCGGTGATGTAAAGCTGAACAACCTGAGTGGCCCGATCTCGATTGCACAGGGAGCTGGGGCGTCAGCCGGAGTCGGGTTCGTGTATTATCTGATGTTCCTGGCGTTGATTAGCGTCAACCTGGGTATCATCAACCTGTTCCCATTACCGGTGTTAGATGGTGGGCATCTCCTCTTCCTGGCGATAGAAAAGCTGAAGGGTGGGCCGGTTTCCGAGCGAGTACAGGACTACAGCTACCGCATAGGTTCGATCGTGCTGGTGTTGTTGATGGGTCTTGCACTTTTCAATGATTTTTCCCGCCTTTAGGGGCGGGGATAGGTTAGGAAGAACGCATAACAACGATGGCGATGAAAAAGTTGCTCATAGCGTCGCTGCTGTTTGGCAGCGCCACCGTATACGGTGCAGACGGGTTCGTAGTGAAAGACATTCATTTCGAAGGCCTGCAGCGAGTCGCCGTCGGTGCGGCGTTACTCAACATGCCGGTTCGCGTCGGCGATACCGTCACTGACGATGACATCAGTAATACCATCCGTGCCTTGTTTGCCACCGGCAACTTCGAGGACGTGCGCGTGCTGCGCGATGGTAATACCTTGATCGTGCAGGTGAAGGAACGTCCTACCATCGCCAGCATCACTTTCTCCGGCAACAAGTCGGTGAAGGATGACATGCTCAAGCAGAACCTGGAAGCCTCCGGCGTCCGGGTGGGCGAGGCGCTCGACCGCACCACGATCTCCAGCATTGAAAAAGGGCTGGAAGACTTCTACTACAGCGTCGGTAAATACAGCGCCTCGGTGAAAGCCGTAGTCACGCCGTTGCCGCGCAACCGTGTCGACCTGAAGCTGGTGTTCACGGAAGGGGTCTCCGCCAAGATTCAACAAATCAACATCGTCGGCAACCATGCCTTCACCAACGACGAACTGATCTCACGCTTCCAACTGCGTGACGAAGTGCCATGGTGGAACCTGGTCGGCGATCGCAAATACCAGAAGCAAAAACTGGCGGGCGATCTCGAAACCCTGCGCAGCTTCTATCTGGATCGCGGCTATGCCCGCTTCAACATCGATTCTACCCAGGTGAGCCTGACGCCGGATAAAAAAGGCATTTACATCACCATCAACATCACCGAAGGCGAGCAGTACAAGCTTTCCGATGTTGTCGTGAACGGCAATCTGGCCGGCCACTCGGCGGAAGTCGCTCAGATCACCAAAATCGAGCCAGGCGAGCTGTACAACGGCAGCAAGGTGACCAAAATGGAAGACAACATCAAAACGATGTTGGGCCGTTATGGTTACGCCTACCCGCGCGTCGGCACTCAGCCTGAGATCAACGACGCGGATAAAACCGTCAAACTGCACGTCAACGTTGACGCGGGCAACCGCTTCTACGTGCGTCGCATCAAGTTCGAAGGCAACGACACCAGCAAGGATTCCGTACTGCGTCGCGAAATGCGCCAGATGGAAGGCGCCTGGCTCGGCAACGAGCAGGTCGAGCAGGGCAAAGAGCGTCTGAACCGTCTGGGCTACTTCGAAACGGTTGACGTGGAAACCCAGCGCGTGCCGGGCACCGCCGATCAGGTCGATGTGACCTACAAGGTGAAAGAACGCAACACCGGTACCTTCAACTTCGGCGTCGGTTACGGCACCGAGAGCGGCGTCAGCTTCCAGGCGGGCGTGCAGCAGGATAACTGGTTGGGTACCGGGTACTCGGTCGGCATCAGCGGCACCAAGAACGACTATCAGACCTATACCGAACTGTCGGTCACCAACCCGTACTTCACCGTTGACGGTGTGAGCCTGGGCGGCCGCATCTTCTACAACGACTTTAAGGCGGATGACGCGGATCTGTCGGACTATACCAACAAGAGTTACGGTATCGACGGCACGCTGGGCTTCCCGATCAACGAAAACAACTCGTTGCGTACCGGCCTGGGCTACGTCCACAACGGCCTGTCGAACATGCAGCCGCAGATCGCCATGTGGCGTTACCTCGACTCGATGGGCGTGGATGCGAACAAAACCGACCGCGCCAGCTACTCGACCGACGACTTTACGCTGAACCTGGGCTGGACCTACAACAACCTGGACCGCGGCTACTTCCCGACCTCGGGTAACCGCACCACGTTGAACGGTAAGGTCACCATTCCGGGCTCGGACAACGAATACTACAAGGTGACGCTGGACAGCGTACAGTACGTGCCGATCAACGACGATCGCACCTGGGTGCTGTTGGGCCGTGGCCGTCTGGGTTACGCGGATGGGTTGGGCGGCAAGGAAATGCCGTTCTACGAGAACTTCTACGCCGGTGGTTCGAGCACCGTGCGCGGCTTCCAGTCCAACACCATTGGTCCGAAGGCGGTGTACTACAACTCCAACTCGTACCAGTGTCAGTTCAACGCCGGCAGCACGACCTCGCGTCAGAGCATCTGTAGCTCGGATGACGCGGTGGGCGGTAACGCCATGGCGGTCGCCAGCCTGGAGCTGATCACCCCGACGCCGTTCATCAGCGAGAAATACGCCAACTCGGTGCGGACCTCGCTGTTCATCGATGCCGGTACCGTGTGGGATACCAAGTGGAAGAATACCGACGAAACGCTGATGTACGGCGTGCCGGACTACAGCAAGGCCAGCAATATTCGTTCTTCCGCCGGTATCGCGCTGCAGTGGATGTCGCCATTGGGGCCATTGGTGTTCTCTTACGCCAACCCGATCAAGAAATACGAAGGCGACAAGTCCGAACAGTTCCAGTTTAACATCGGTAAGACCTGGTAACGGGTCTCGCCTCTGGGCATAACAGTTATTAAGAATCGCAATGGCCAGGCGCCCGCCGGCAGAGGGAGATGATTCTCATTGTTTGGTGGGACAAGTCTGGCAAATTGTGTACTTCAGTGTCATATGACACAAATGGGTGATGGTAAGGAGTTTATAGTGAAAAAGTGGTTGTGTGCCGCAGGCCTCGGTTTAGCAATGGCTGCTTCAGCTGGCGTTCAGGCAGCAGATAAGATCGCTGTCGTTAACGTCTCCAGCATTTTCCAACAGCTGCCGGCCCGCGAAGCGGTCGCTAAACAGCTGGAAAACGAGTTTAAAGGCCGTGCAAGCGAACTCCAGAACATGGAACGTAGCCTGCAGACCAAAATGCAACGTCTGCAGCGTGACGGCGCTACCATGAAAGCCAGCGACCGCAGCAAGTTGGAAAAAGACGTGATGGCGCAACGCGAGCAGTTCTCTCAGAAAGCCCAGGCTTTCGAGCAGGACAACCGCCGTCGCCAGATGGAAGAACGTAACAAGATCCTGAGCCGCATTCAGGACGCGGTGAAATCTGTCGCCAGCAAAGGCGGTTATGACGTGGTGATCGACGCCAACGCCGTTGCCTATGCAGACTCTTCCAAAGATATCACTGCTGACGTGCTGAAACAGGTTAAATAACACATGCTTTCAATTCGACTGGCTGATTTAGCGCAGCAGTTGGATGCACAATTGCACGGTGATGGCGATCTCGTCATCACCGGCATTGCTTCTATGCATTCGGCACAGCCTGGCCAAATCACGTTTTTGTCAAACAGCCGCTATCAAGAGCAGCTGTCTTCCTGCCAGGCAAGCGCCGTGGTGCTTACCGAAGCGGATTTACCACACTGCCGTGCTGCGGCGCTGGTGGTTAAAAACCCTTATCTGACCTACGCGCGCATGGCGCAACTGATGGACACTACGCCGGCACCGGCGCAGGATATCGCGCCAAGCGCGGTGATCTCGCCTGAAGCGCAGCTGGGGCAGAACGTCGCCATTGGGGCGAACGCGGTGATTGAGTCGGGTGCGGTGCTTGGCGATAACGTGGTTATCGGCCCGGGCTGCTTCATCGGCAAACACGCACGCATCGGCGCGGGAACGCGTCTGTGGGCGAATGTCACAATTTATCATGCGGTTGAAATCGGCCAGCGCTGCCTGATCCAGTCCGGCACCGTGATCGGCGCGGACGGTTTCGGCTATGCGAACGAGCGCGGCGAGTGGATCAAAATCCCTCAGTTGGGCACGGTGATTATCGGCGATCGCGTCGAAATCGGCGCTTGCACCACCATTGACCGCGGCGCTTTGGATAACACCCAAATCGGGAATGGTGTTATCATCGACAACCAATGTCAGATTGCACATAACGTCGTGATTGGCGACAATACCGCCGTCGCCGGCGGTGTGATCATGGCCGGCAGCCTGAAAATCGGCCGCTACTGCCAGATCGGCGGTGCCAGCGTGATCAACGGTCACATGGAGATTGCCGACAAGGTTGTTGTTACCGGAATGGGAATGGTTATGCGACCAATCACCGAACCTGGGGTATACTCTTCGGGCATTCCGTTGCAGCCTAACAAGGTTTGGCGTAAAACCGCTGCGTTGGTGATGAATATCGATGAGATCAGCAAACGCTTGAAAGCTGTCGAACGTAAAGTCGGAAAAGACTAATCATTGCCGCCCGCCCTGGCGGGTACAAAACGAAACGCGTTGGTCGTGAGACCAAAAGCGCAAAGAGATGTTAATTTGCGGCCTGCATGATGATCTCCTTTTGGGGTCAGCGCAGGCCGTGTTGTTGATGCCATCAGTTTTTAGAGACAGGAAGAGTATTTTGACTACTGACACTCATACTCTGGATATTGCAGAAATTTTGGATCTGCTTCCTCACCGTTACCCGTTCTTGCTGGTCGACCGCGTCCTCGAGTTTGAAGAGCACAAATATCTGCGTGCGGTGAAGAACGTATCGGTGAATGAACCGTTTTTCCAGGGCCATTTCCCTGGCAAACCGATTTTCCCAGGCGTATTGATCCTGGAAGCCATGGCGCAGGCCACCGGTATTCTGGCGTTTAAAAGCGTCGGCAAACTGGAGCCGGGCGAGCTGTATTACTTCGCCGGTATCGACGAAGCACGTTTCAAGCGCCCTGTGGTGCCAGGCGATCAGATGGTCATGGAAGTCACCTTCGAGAAAACTCGCCGCGGTCTGACTCGCTTCAAAGGCGTGGCGACCGTTGACGGTAAAATTGTCTGCGAAGCAACCATGATGTGTGCCCGCAGCCGGGAGGCTTAATCCGTGATTGACCAAACCGCCTTTATCCATCCTAGCGCGATAGTCGAAGAAGGCGCCGTGATAGGCGCCAACGTGCATATCGGCCCTTTCTGCTACGTCGGCTCCCAGGTGGAAATCGGCGCCGGCACGGTGCTGAAATCCCACGTGGTGGTGAACGGTATTACCAAGATTGGCTGCGATAATCAGATTTATCAGTTCGCCTCTATCGGCGAAGTGAATCAGGATCTGAAATACGCGGGCGAACCGACGCGCGTTGAAGTGGGCGATCGCAACCGCATCCGCGAAAGCGTGACCATTCATCGCGGCACCGCGCAGGGTACCGGCCTGACTAAAGTGGGCAACGACAACCTGCTGATGGTCAACGTGCACGTCGCCCACGATTGCGTGGTCGGCAATGCTTGCGTGCTGGCCAACAACGCCACGCTGGCGGGGCATGTGGAAATCGACGATCACGCCATCATCGGCGGCATGACGGCGATCCACCAGTTCTGCATTATCGGCGCGCATGTGATGGTAGGCGGTTGTTCCGGTGTCGCTCAGGACGTGCCTCCTTTCGTCATCGCTCAGGGCAACCACGCTACGCCGTTCGGCGTCAACGCGGTCGGCCTGAAGCGCCGCGGTTTTGACAAGGATGAAATGCAGGCAATCCGCAACGCCTACAAAATCCTGTATCGCAGCGAGAAAACGCTGGATGAAGCGAAAGCGGAAATCGAAGCCCTGGCCAAAGAACAGCCGGTGGTGCAGCAATACCTCGATTTCTTCACCCGTTCCACCCGTGGAATCATTCGCTGAGTTATGTCGAATCGTCCATTGACTATCGGACTGGTCGCCGGAGAAACCTCCGGTGACATTCTCGGCGCCGGCTTGATCCGTGCGCTCAAGGCGCAGATCCCCGACGCGCGTTTCGTAGGCGTCGCCGGCCCGCTGATGCAGGCCGAAGGCTGCGAAGCCTGGTACGAAATGGAAGAGCTGGCGGTCATGGGCGTGGTGGAAGTGCTCGAGCGTTTGCCACGCCTGTTGAAGATCCGCAAGGATCTTACCCGCCGCTTCGGTGAGCTGCGGCCGGACGTGTTTGTCGGCATCGACGCGCCGGACTTCAACATCACGCTGGAAGGCCGCCTCAAGCAGCGCGGCATTCGCACCATCCACTACGTCAGCCCTTCCGTGTGGGCCTGGCGACAAAAGCGCGTTTTCAAAATAGGCAAAGCCACCGATTTGGTGCTGGCCTTTCTCCCTTTCGAAAAAGCGTTTTACGATCGTTTCAACGTGCCTTGCCGGTTTATTGGCCACACTATGGCGGACGCCATGCCGTTGCAGCCCGACCGGCTGGCGGCGCGCGCTCAGCTTGGCATCGCTCCGCAGGCGCGCTGTCTGGCCTTGCTGCCGGGCAGCCGCGGCGCCGAAGTCGAGATGCTGAGCGCCGATTTCCTCAAAACCGCGCAGCTGCTGCGCACCCGTTATCCCGAGCTGGAAGTGGTGGTGCCGCTGGTCAACGCCAAACGGCGCGAGCAGTTTGAGCGCATCAAGGCCGAGGTTGCACCGGATTTGACCGTACACCTGCTGAACGGGCAGGGGCGCGAAGCGATGATCGCCAGCGACGCGGCGCTGCTGGCATCCGGTACGGCGGCGCTGGAGTGCATGCTGGCCAAGTGCCCGATGGTGGTGGGCTATCGCATGAAGCCGTTCACTTTCTGGTTGGCGCAGAAGCTGGTAAAAACGCCTTACGTTTCGCTGCCGAATCTGCTGGCGGGGCGCGAGATCGTCACCGAGCTGTTGCAGCATGACTGCGTACCGGACAAACTGGCCGCCGCCGTGATGCCGCTGCTGGAAGAGAGCCCGGAAACCGACGCGCTGAAACAGACTTTCCTTACCTTGCACCAAAGCATCCGTTGCGGTGCGGACGAACAGGCCGCTCAGGCTGTGTTGGAGCTGGCGAAAGCATGATTGAACCCTTTATCTATCCCGCTGCCACGCTGATTGCCGGTGTGGACGAAGTGGGCCGCGGCCCGTTGGTCGGCGCGGTGGTCACCGCCGCCGTGATCCTCGATCCGGCGCAGCCGATCGTCGGTCTGGCGGACTCCAAGAAACTCAGTGAAAAACGCCGCCTGGCGCTGTATGACGAAATCGTCGCCAAGGCGCTCTCCTGGAGCCTGGGGCGCGCCGAACCGGCGGAAATCGACCAACTGAACATTTTGCACGCCACCATGTTGGCGATGCAGCGCGCGGTGGCCGGGTTGCATATCGCGCCGGACATGGTTTTAATCGACGGTAACCGTTGCCCGAGCTTGCCGATGCGTTCGCAGGCGGTGGTGAAGGGCGACAGCCGCGTGGCGGAGATCAGCGCGGCGTCCATTCTGGCGAAGGTCACGCGCGATCGCGAAATGGCCGAGCTGGACAGCGAGTACCCGGACTACGGTTTCGCGCAGCATAAAGGCTACCCGACCGCCTTCCACCTGGAGCGGCTGGCCGCGCTGGGCGCCACCGAGCATCATCGCCGCAGTTTCGCGCCGGTGAAAAGAGCGCTGGCGCTGTAGTCTGCGAGCCTGACCGGCTCGACGATAGCATTAACCCGGGCTCAGCCTGCTGAGCCCCTTCAATCAGGTATCTGGAGATGGCCGAACCTCGTTTTATTCACCTGCGCGTCCACAGTGACTACTCCATGATTGATGGATTGGCCAAGACGGCGCCGCTGGTGAAAAGAGCCGCCGCGTTAGCCATGCCTGCACTGGCAATCACCGATTTCACCAACCTGTGCGGGCTGGTGAAATTCTACGGCAGCGCGCACGGCGCCGGGATCAAACCGATCATCGGCGCGGATTTCCATGTGCAAAGCGAAGAGCTGGGCGATGAACTGGCTCAGTTGACGGTGCTGGCCAGCAACAACGAAGGCTACCAGAACCTGACGCTGCTGATTTCCCGCGCCTATCAGCGCGGCTACGGCGCCGCCGGCCCGACTATCGATCGCGACTGGCTGATTGAACATCGCGAAGGGCTGATCCTGCTCTCCGGTGCGCGTCAGGGCGACGTCGGCAAGTTTCTGCTGCGCGGCAACCAGGCGCAGGTGGATCAGTGTCTTGATTTCTACCAGCAGCATTTCCCGGACTGTTACTATCTGGAACTGATCCGCACCGGCCGTCAGGACGAAGAGAACTACCTGCATGCGGCGGTGGCGCTGGCCACTGAGCGCGGCTTGCCGGTGGTGGCCACCAACGACGTGCGCTTCCTGGTGGAAGATGACTTCGACGCTCATGAGATTCGCGTCGCCATTCACGACGGCTTTACGCTGGACGATCCCAAGCGGCCGCGCAACTACAGCCCGCAACAATACATGCGCAGCGAAGACGAGATGTGCGAACTGTTCGCCGACATCCCGGAAGCGCTGCTGAACAGCGTCGAAATCGCCAAGCGCTGCAACGTCACCATTCGCCTTGGCGAATACTTCCTGCCGCAGTTCCCGACCGGCGATATGAGCACCGAGGACTTCCTGGTGCTCAAATCGAAAGAGGGGCTGGAAGAGCGTCTGGAGTTCCTGTTCCCCGATCCTGAAGTGCGCGCGCAGCGCCGCCCGGAATATGACGAGCGTCTGGACGTAGAGCTGAAGGTGATCAACCAGATGGGGTTCCCCGGCTACTTCCTGATCGTGATGGAATTTATCCAGTGGTCGAAGGACAACAACGTGCCGGTGGGCCCGGGGCGCGGCTCCGGCGCCGGTTCGCTGGTGGCCTATGCGTTGAAAATCACCGACCTCGATCCGCTGGAGTTCGATCTGCTGTTCGAACGCTTCCTGAACCCGGAACGTGTCTCAATGCCCGACTTTGACGTCGACTTCTGCATGGAGAAGCGTGACCAGGTGATCGAGCACGTGGCGGAGATGTACGGCCGCGAAGCGGTATCGCAGATCATCACCTTCGGCACCATGGCGGCGAAAGCGGTTATCCGCGACGTGGGCCGCGTGCTGGGGCACCCGTACGGCTTCGTCGATCGCATTTCCAAGCTTGTGCCGCCGGATCCGGGCATGACGCTGGAGAAAGCCTTCGCCGCCGAACCGCAGCTGCCGGAAATTTACGAGGCCGACGAAGAGGTCAAGGCGCTGATCGACATGGCGCGCAAGCTGGAAGGGGTAACGCGCAACGCCGGTAAACACGCCGGGGGCGTGGTGATCGCGCCGACCAAGATCACCGACTTCGCGCCGCTGTACTGCGATGCCGAAGGGAACCACCCGGTGACCCAGTTCGACAAGAACGACGTGGAATACGCCGGGCTGGTGAAGTTCGACTTCCTCGGTCTGCGCACCCTGACCATCATTGACTGGGCGCTGGAGATGATCAACGCCCGGCGCGCCAAGACCGGGCTGGAGCCGATCGACATCGCCGCCATTCCGCTCGACGACAAGAAAAGTTTCGACATGCTGCAGCGCTCGGAAACCACGGCGGTGTTCCAGCTTGAATCGCGCGGCATGAAAGATTTGATCAAACGTCTGAAGCCCGACTGCTTCGAAGACATGATCGCACTGGTGGCGCTGTTCCGTCCGGGGCCGCTGCAGTCGGGCATGGTGGATAACTTCATTGACCGCAAACACGGCCGTGAAGAGATCTCCTACCCGGACATTCAGTGGCAGCACGAGTCGCTCAAGCCGGTGCTGGAGCCGACCTACGGCATCATCCTGTATCAGGAACAGGTGATGCAGATTGCCCAGGTGCTGGCCGGCTATACGCTGGGCGGCGCGGACATGCTGCGTCGTGCGATGGGTAAAAAGAACCCGGTCGAAATGGCCAAGCAGCGCGGCGGCTTTGAAGACGGCGCCAAAGCGCGCGGCATCGACGGTGAACTGTCGGTGAAAATCTTCGACCTGGTGGAGAAATTCGCCGGTTATGGCTTCAACAAATCGCACTCCGCCGCCTATGCGCTGGTGTCGTACCAGACGCTGTGGCTGAAGGCCCACTACCCGGCCGAGTTTATGGCGGCGGTGATGACCGCCGATATGGACAACACCGACAAAGTGGTGGGGCTGGTGGACGAATGCTGGCGCATGGGGCTGAAGATCCTGCCGCCGGACATCAACAGCGGCCTGTATCACTTCCACGTCAACGACGACGGCGAGATCGTGTACGGCATCGGCGCCATCAAGGGCGTAGGGGAAGGGCCAATCGAGGCGATTATCGAGGCGCGCAACAGCGGCGAACAAGGTTACTTCAAAGACCTGTTCGATCTCTGCGCGCGCTCCGACATCAAGAAACTGAACCGCCGCATTCTGGAAAAACTGATCATGTCCGGGGCGTTCGATCGCCTTGGGCCGCATCGCGCCGCGCTGATGAATTCGCTCGGCGACGCGTTGAAAGCGGCGGATCAGCATGCGAAAGCCGAAGCTATCGGCCAGGTGGATATGTTTGGCGTGCTGGCGGAAGCGCCGGAGCAGGTAGAGCAATCCTACGCCAATATCGCGCCCTGGCCGGAGCAGGTGGTGCTGGACGGTGAACGGGAGACGCTGGGGCTGTACCTGACCGGCCACCCGATCACCCAGTACCTGAAGGAGATCGAACGTTACGCCGGTGGCCAGCGTTTGAAAGACATGCACCCGACGGATCGGGGCAAAATGACTACCGCCGTTGGGTTGGTGGTCGCCGCGCGGGTGATGGTGACCAAGCGCGGCAACCGCATCGGCATCTGCACGCTGGATGACCGTTCGGGCCGTCTGGAAGTGATGTTATTCACCGAAGCGTTAGAAAAATACCAGCATTTGTTGGAAAAAGACCGTATCCTTATCGCCAGTGGACAGGTCAGCTTTGATGACTTTAGCGGCGGGCTTAAAATGATGGCCCGCGAGGTAATGGACATCAGTGAAGCCCGGGAAAAATACGCTCGCGGGCTTGCTATCTCGCTGACTGACAGGCAAATTGATGACCAGCTTTTGAACCGTCTCCGTCAGTCGTTGGAACCCCATCGATCGGGGACGATTCCAGTGCATCTCTACTATCAACGGGAAGATGCGCGAGCCAAGCTGCGTTTTGGCGCAACCTGGCGCGTGACGCCCACCGACCGCTTGTTGATCGACTTGCGGACGTTGGTAGGCAATGAGCAGGTGGACTTGGAATTTGACTAAAATAGGAATGCTATGAGTCTGAATTTTCTTGATTTTGAACAGCCGATTGCAGAGCTGGAAGCGAAAATTGACTCGCTGACTGCAGTCAGCCGTCAAGACGAAAAATTAGATATTAATCTGGACGAAGAGGTTCAGCGCCTGCGTGAAAAGAGCGTTGAGCTGACGCGCAAGATTTTTGCCGATCTTGGGGCCTGGCAGATTGCCCAATTGGCACGCCACCCGCGCCGTCCTTATACCCTGGATTATATCAAACACATCTTTACCGACTTCGAAGAGTTGGCGGGCGATCGCGCTTACGCTGACGACAAAGCGATCGTCGGTGGCATTGCGCGCCTGGATGGCCGCCCGGTGATGATCATCGGGCACCAGAAAGGCCGTGAAACCAAAGAGAAGATCCGCCGCAACTTCGGCATGCCGGCGCCGGAAGGCTACCGCAAGGCGCTGCGCCTGATGGAAATGGCCGCACGCTTCAAGATGCCGATCATCACCTTTATTGATACCCCGGGCGCTTATCCAGGCGTGGGCGCGGAAGAACGCGGCCAGTCGGAAGCTATCGCGCGCAACCTGCGTGAGATGTCGCGTCTGAACGTGCCGGTCATCTGCACCGTCATCGGCGAAGGCGGCTCCGGCGGCGCGCTGGCGATCGGCGTGGGCGACAAGGTGAACATGCTGCAGTACAGCACCTACTCGGTGATTTCGCCGGAAGGCTGCGCCTCCATCCTGTGGAAGAGCGCCGATAAGGCCCCGCTGGCCGCAGAAGCGATGGGCATCACCGCACCGCGTCTGAAAGAGCTGAAGCTGATCGACTCGGTGATCCCGGAGCCGCTGGGTTCCGCGCACCGCGACGTGCCGGCGATGGCCGCCGCGCTGAAAGCGCAGCTGCTGGCCGATCTGAAAGATCTGGATGGTCTGAACGACGAAGAGTTGCTCAACCGCCGTTACCAGCGTCTGATGAACTACGGCTACTGCTGAGTTCTGTGCTTCGCTGCAAGAAACCGCCTCCGGGCGGTTTTTTTTGGCTACACACCGCCGGATTTTCGTGGTGTTATAGAGACTTGGCCGTTAACTGACAGGAGCTGCCGATGAATATCATCGCCATCATGGGCCCGACGGGCGTCTACTACAAAGATGAGCCGATTCGCGAGCTCCACGCTGCGCTGGCCGCCATGGGATTCCAGCTGGTGTACCCCAAAAACAGCGGTGATCTGCTGAAGCTGATCGAAGCCAACGCCCGCATCTGCGGGGTGATCTTCGACTGGGACGACTACAGCCTGGAGCTGTGCAGCGAGATCAACGAGCTGAACGAATACCTGCCGCTGTACGCCTTTATCAATACCCACTCCACCTTCGACGTCAGCCTGCATGAAATGCGCATGGTGCTCTATTTCTTCGAGTACGGCCTGAATGCGGCGGACGACATCGCGCAGCGCATCCAGCAGTACACCGCGGAATACATCGACACCATCACGCCGCCGCTGACCAAGGCGCTGTTCAACTATGTGCGCGAAGGCAAGTACACCTTCTGCACGCCGGGCCACATGGCCGGCACCGCGTTTCAAAAAAGCCCGGTAGGCTGCCTGTTCTATGACTTCTTCGGCGCCAACACCCTGAAGGCCGACATCTCGATTTCGGTTACCGAGCTCGGTTCGCTGCTGGATCACACCGGGCCGCACCTGGAGGCCGAAGAGTATATCGCGCGCACCTTCAACGCCGAGCAGAGCTATCTGGTCACCAACGGCACCTCCACCGCCAACAAGATCGTCGGCATGTATTCGGCGCCGGCGGGCAGCACGGTACTGATCGACCGCAACTGCCACAAATCGCTGTGCCACCTGCTGATGATGAGCGATATCGTGCCGATCTATCTGCGCCCGCTGCGCAACGCCTACGGCATCCTCGGCGGGATCCCGCAGCGCGAATTCACGCGCGAGAGCATCGCAGCCCGGGTGCAGGCGACGCCGAACGCCACCTGGCCGGTGCACGCGGTGATCACCAACTCCACCTATGACGGCCTGTTGTACAACACCGACTACATTAAGCAGACGCTGGAGGTGCCATCGATCCACTTCGACTCCGCCTGGGTGCCTTACACCAACTTCCATCCGATTTACGACGGCAAAAGCGGCATGAGCGGCGAGCGGGTGCCCGGCAAGGTTTTCTACGAAACCCAATCCACCCACAAGCTGCTGGCCGCCTTCTCGCAGGCCTCGATGATTCATATCAAGGGTGACTACGATGAGAGCACCTTCAACGAAGCCTACATGATGCACACCACCACTTCGCCGCACTACGGCATCGTGGCGTCGATGGAGACCGCTGCCGCCATGCTGCGCGGCAACCCGGGGCGGCGTTTGATCAACCGTTCGGTGGAGCGCGCGCTGCATTTTCGCCGAGAGGTGCAGCGGCTGCGCGAGGAGAGCGACAGCTGGTTCTTCGATATCTGGCAGCCGGAAGAGATCGATGAGGCGCAGTGCTGGCCGCTGGATCCGGACGATAACTGGCACGGTTTCGGCCAGACCGATCGCGATCATATGTACCTCGATCCGATCAAGGTGACGATCCTGACACCGGGCATGAATGAGCTGGGCGCGCTGGAAGAAGAGGGGATCCCGGCGGCGCTGGTGGCGAAGTACCTCGACGAACGCGGCATCGTGGTGGAGAAGACCGGGCCGTACAACCTGCTGTTCCTGTTCAGTATCGGCATCGATAAAACCAAGGCGATGAGCCTGCTGCGCGGCCTGACCGACTTCAAGCGCGCCTACGATCTCAACCTGCGGGTGAAGAACATGCTGCCGGATCTGTACGCCGAAGATCCGGATTTCTATCGCCATATGCGCATCCAGGATCTGGCCGCCGGCATTCATCGCCTGATCCGCCAACACGATCTGCCAGGCCTGATGCAGCGGGCGTTCGACGTGCTGCCGGAAATGAAGCTGACGCCGCACCAGATGTTCCAGGAGCAGGTGCGCGGCAATGTCGAAACCTGCGAGCTGGATCAGTTGGTGGGCAAGGTGGCGGCCAATATGATCCTGCCTTATCCGCCGGGCGTGCCGTTGGTGATGCCGGGGGAAATGATCACCGAAGAGAGCCGGGCGGTGCTCGATTTCCTGCTGATGCTATGCTCGATCGGTGAGCGCTATCCCGGTTTTGAAACCGATATCCACGGCGCCAAACTGACGGAAGACGGGTGCTATCTGGTGAAGGTGCTGAAAGCCCCGCAGCCATAAGGCCATAACGCGCCTGGCGGTTTGGCAAGATAAGCCGGGCTTTTTCATTGACGGCATCGCCGCCGCCGGATACCGTGCCCCATCAGAATGAACTGGGGAGGGTTTCTATGCTGGCATTACGTCAGGTGCACCACATCGCGATCATTGGCGCGGACTACGCCGCCAGCAAGCGTTTTTACTGCGACATTCTCGGGTTTACCTTGCTGAGCGAAGTCTACCGTGAGGAGCGCGGCTCCTGGAAAGCGGATCTGGCGCTCAACGGGCAATACACCATCGAGCTGTTTTCTTTCCCCTCGCCGCCGGCTCGCGTCAGCCGCCCGGAGGCCTGCGGCCTGCGCCATCTGGCGTTCAGCGTCGACGACATCGATCAGGCTATCGCTCATCTGCAGGCGGCCGGCGTTGCCTGCGAACCGGTGCGTGTCGATCCCTACACCCAATCCCGCTTTACCTTTTTCAGCGATCCCGATGGTTTACCGTTAGAATTATACGAGAGTTAACGGCTTAATCGCCTCCCGGCGGCCACAGCCGGGGGCGGTTATGCTATGATCGCGCCCTTGCCCTACATGCCTACAGAGTTATTTCCGCCATGCAAGAGCCTGCTTTTCGCGTCGGGGAGTGGCTGGTTACTCCTGCCGACAACACCATCAGCCGCGATGGTCGCCAGAAAACGCTGGAACCGCGCCTGATCGACATGCTGTGCTATTTCGCCCGGCACCCCGACGTGGTGCTGAGCCGCGACGAGCTGATCGACAACGTCTGGAAGCGCAATATTGTCACCAACCACGTGGTGACCCAATGTATTTCAGAGCTGCGCAAGTACCTGAAAGACGGCGACAGCGATAGCCCGGAATACATTATCACCGTGCCCAAGCGCGGGTATAAGCTGGCGACGTCGGTGATCTGGTGTGAAGAGGGGGAGACACAACCCGCGATTGCACCGGCGCCGCAGATCGCGGTGATCATGCATGAGCCGGAAGACGGCAGCGATGATGAAGAGGATACGCCCTATGTGCCGCCGCGCCGGGCAAGCGTGCCGGCTGCCGCGCCCGGCGAGAAGAAGCCGCATTTTTATCGCCGCTCGACGTTCTGGGTGTGGCTGGCGTTTCTGAGTGCGCTAAGCGTCTGCGTGGCGTTTGTCGGCATCGCCACGCTGTCGCAGCGCGTGCCGGTATCGACCATGCCGGTGCTGCTCAACCCGCGCGATATCGATATCCGCATTCAGGGCGGCGAGAGCTGCAGCAACTGGATGCCGCAGCTCTCTTACGTGGTGGGCGTCAGCGAGCTGATTACCGATTCGTTGAACACTTACTCGACCTTCCTGGTGCACGACCAGACCAACTACAACTATTCCGGCCCCAGCAACTCGGGCAAGTCGCTGTATATCGAGTTCGTCAATCAGCGCCACTACCGCGCCCAGCAGTGTTTCCTCTCCGTGCGGCTGGTGGATAACGCTGACAGTTCGATCATGTTGGACAAGCGTTACTTCATCACCGCCGATAACCAGCTGAAGATCCAGACCGACTTCCTCGCCAGCCTGTCCGCGGCGCTGAAGCAGCCTTGGCCGCCACAGCTGGAGCAGCGTCTGGCGCAGTTGCTGCCCGACAACGGGCCGTTGCTGCAGCGTTTCTACCAGGCGCATCAGTTGCTGATCCGCGGTGACGCCGATTCGTTGACCCGCGCCAGCGCCCAGCTGAGCGAGCTGATTAACAGCGCGCCGAACTTCCGCTATCTGCTGGCTGAAAAAGCGTTGGTGGATCTGCTGCGCAATTCTTATCAACCGTTCGACAGCCCGGCCTTGGGGCAATTGCGCGCCGATATCAGCCATCTGGCGGCGATCCCCGAATTGAAAAACACGCCGATCATGCAGCAAGTTCTGGCGGTAGATGCCTTGACGCAGGGGCGCATTGACGAGGCGCACCGGGCGATCGATCTGGGGATTGAATTGCAAATGTCGTGGCTGAATTATGTGCTGCTGGGCAAGGTGTATGAAATGCAGGGGCAGAATCATTTGGCGGCCGACTCTTATATTACCGCCTTCAATCTTCGCCCCGGTGAGGATACCTTGCATTGGATCACCAATGGCGTATTCCAGACGTCATTGACCAACGTGGTGCCTTATTTAAATAACTATCAGCGCCAATAATTAACCCAATATCACGCCGCTCTTATTCTTCGGGGATCATGGCGGCGTTATTTATTGGTGAAGTCATGTTGCATGAATGTATTATTTTGCTGCGCGATATTATCTCTTTTTTGCCATTTGTTATGCGTTATTAACCTTGTCATCTTTTTGTTTTTAAATGATGTTTATCTTTTCTTTAGCCTGTCTTTTTATCTTGATGTGTTAATAAAAAACCTCAGGTTATCATTTGTATGATCATGAGCGTAATCTCACTTTATCTTTAGGACTTTATTCCCCCCGATGGTTAGCATCCTGACTATCAAGCCGGCTCATTAAAATCTTTTATTTATGGGCATGGCTTATAAGAAACGTAAATCAGGAGAAACTGACCATGGCTTCACCCAAGAAAATAGGGCTTATTGCCTGCACCGGCGTCGTCGCCGGTAATATGATGGGGAGCGGGATTGCCTTATTGCCCGCCAACCTGGCGAGTCTCGGATCCATCGCCATTTGGGGATGGGTGATCTCGATTATCGGGGCGATGTCGCTGGCTTATGTGTATGCCCGCCTCGCCACCAAAAACCCACAGCAGGGCGGCCCTATCGCCTACGCCGGTGAAATTTCCCCGGCCTTCGGTTTCCAGACCGGCGTGCTTTATTACCATGCCAACTGGATCGGTAACCTGGCCATCGGCATTACCGCCGTTTCTTATCTCTCCACCTTCTTCCCGGCGCTGAACAACCCGGTGCCCGCCGGCATCGCCTGTATCGCCATCGTGTGGGTCTTCACCTTCGTTAACATGCTGGGCGGAACCTGGGTCAGCCGTTTGACCACCCTGGGCCTGGTGCTGGTGCTGATCCCGGTGATCGTGACCGCCACCCTCGGCTGGCACTGGTTTGACGCCGCCACCTACCAGGCTAACTGGAATACCTCCGGCACCACCGACAGCCATGCGGTCATCAAAAGTATCCTGCTGTGCCTGTGGGCGTTCATCGGCGTGGAATCCGCGGCGGTCAGCACCGGCATGGTGAAAAACCCGAAACGCACCGTACCGCTGGCGACCATGCTCGGCACCGGTCTGGCGGGCATCATCTACATCGCCGCCACCCAGGTGATCAGCGGCATGTTCCCGGCGTCTGAAATGGCCGCCAGCGGCGCGCCGTTCGCCATCAGCGCCTCGGCGATTATGGGCAACTGGGCCGCACCGATGGTTTCCGCCTTCACCGCCTTCGCCTGCCTGACCTCGCTCGGTTCGTGGATGATGCTGGTCGGCCAGGCCGGGGTGCGCGCCGCCAACGACGGCAACTTCCCGAAAGTGTACGGCGAGCTGGATAAAAACGGCATTCCGAAGAAAGGCCTGCTGCTGGCCGGTTGCAAAATGACCGCGCTGATGGTGCTGATCACCCTGATGAGCTCCGCCGGCGGCAAAGCGTCCGACCTGTTCGGCGAGCTGACCGGTATCGCGGTGCTGCTGACCATGCTGCCTTACTTCTACTCCTGCGTAGACCTGATCCGCTTTGAAGGGGTCAACGTGCGCAACCTGCTGAGCCTGATCGCTTCAGTGTGCGGCTGCGGCTTCTGCTTCATCGCGCTGATGGGCGCTAACTCTTTCGAACTGTCCGGCACCTTTATCATCAGCCTGATTATCCTGATGTTCTACGCCCGGAAAATGAATACCCGCCAGGCTGCCAACGCAGCGGCGGTCGATGAAAACACCACGGCCAAAGCGCACTGATTCGCGTCCGCTGACCGACTGAATTTACCCAGCCCCTTTCTTTCCGACCTGTCAGCCGCGACGGGAAGGGGCTTGCTTTGCCAGGAGAAATGCATATGAACGTTATCGCCATCATGAATCACATGGGTGTCTACTTTAAAGAAGAGCCTATCCGTGAACTGCATCAGGCGCTGGAAAGTCTGGATTTCCGCATCGTTTACCCTAACGATCGCGAAGACCTGCTGAAACTGATCGAGAACAACGCCCGTCTGTGCGGGGTGATCTTCGACTGGGACAAATACAATCTGGAGCTGTGCGAAGAGATCAGCCAGCTGAACGAATACATGCCGCTGTACGCATTCGCCAACACCTATTCCACGTTGGACGTCAGCCTGAACGATCTGCGCATGCAGGTGCGCTTCTTCGAATATGCGCTCGGCGCGGCAACCGACATCGCCGCCAAGATCAAACAGAATACCGACGAGTATATCGACACCATCCTGCCGCCGTTGACCAAGGCGCTGTTCAAATACGTGCGCGAAGGCAAATACACCTTCTGTACGCCGGGCCATATGGGCGGCACCGCGTTCCAGAAAAGCCCGGTCGGCAGCCTGTTCTACGATTTCTTTGGCCCGAACACCATGAAGTCGGATATCTCGATTTCGGTGTCCGAACTGGGGTCGCTGCTGGATCACTCCGGCCCGCACAAAGAGGCGGAAGAGTATATTTCTCGCGTGTTCAACGCCGAACGCAGCTACATGGTCACCAACGGCACTTCCACTGCCAACAAGATCGTCGGCATGTATTCGGCGCCGGCGGGCAGCACGGTGCTGATTGACCGTAACTGCCACAAGTCGCTGACTCACCTGATGATGATGAGCGACATCACGCCGATCTATTTCCGCCCGACCCGCAACGCTTACGGCATCCTCGGCGGCATTCCGCAGAGCGAGTTCCAGCGCGCCACCATCGCCAAACGCGTGAAGGACACCCCGAACGCCACCTGGCCGGTGCACGCGGTGATCACCAACTCCACCTATGACGGCCTGCTGTACAACACCGACTTTATCAAGAACACCCTGGACGTGAAGTCTATCCACTTCGACTCCGCCTGGGTGCCTTACACCAACTTCCATCCGATCTATAAAGGCAAGTGCGGCATGAGCGGCGGCCGCGTGGAGGGCAAGGTGATCTATGAAACCCAGTCCACTCACAAACTGCTGGCGGCCTTCTCGCAGGCGTCGATGATCCACGTGAAGGGCGACATCAACGAAGAGACCTTCAACGAAGCCTACATGATGCACACCACCACTTCGCCGCACTACGGCATTGTGGCCTCGACCGAAACCGCTGCGGCGATGATGAAAGGCAACGCCGGCAAGCGCCTGATCCACGGTTCTATCGAACGCGCGATCAAGTTCCGTAAAGAGATCAAACGCCTGAAAGTCGAATCCGACGGCTGGTTCTTCGACGTCTGGCAGCCGGAGCATATCGATGAGCCGGAATGCTGGCCGCTGCGCTCCGACAGCGCCTGGCACGGTTTCAAGAACATCGACAATGAACACATGTATCTGGATCCAATCAAGGTCACCATTCTGACGCCGGGGATGAGCAAGGAAGGCGAGATGCAGCCGTTCGGCATCCCGGCCAGCATCGTGGCGAAATACCTCGACGAGCGCGGCATCATCGTCGAGAAAACCGGGCCGTACAACCTGCTGTTCCTGTTCAGCATCGGTATCGATAAAACCAAGGCGCTCAGCCTGCTGCGCGCGATGACCGACTTCAAACGCTCGTTCGACCTGAACCTGCGGGTGAAAAACATGCTGCCTTCGCTGTATCAGGAAGCGCCTGATTTCTATGAAAACATGCGCATTCAGGATCTGGCGCAGAACATTCACCGCCTGGTGGAGCAACACAACCTGCCGGACCTGATGTACCGCGCATTCGAAGTGCTGCCAACCATGGTGATGAACCCGTATCAGGCGTTCCAGAAAGAGCTGCACGGCGAAGTGGAAGAGGTCTATCTGGAAGAGATGGTCGGTAAGGTCAACGCCAACATGATCCTCCCATACCCGCCGGGCGTGCCGCTGGTGATGCCGGGCGAGATGCTGACCGAAGAGAGCCGGCCGGTGCTGGAGTTCCTGCAGATGCTGTGCGAAATCGGCGCGCATTATCCGGGCTTTGAAACCGACATTCACGGCGCCTACCGTCAGGCGGACGGACGTTATCGGGTGAAAGTGCTGAAGGCGAAATAACCGCAGCCAAAAACAGGGGAGGCGCTCGCGCTTCCCCTTTGTCGTTCACCGACTGATGGGAGACCACCATGAAAACACCCTCACAGCCGCGCGCAATCTACTATGTCGTAGCGATACAAATTTGGGAATATTTCAGCTTTTACGGCATGCGTGCGTTACTGATCCTCTATCTGACCCACCAACTCGGCTATACCGACAGCCACGCCATCGATCTCTACAGCGCTTACGCTTCGTTAGTTTACGTCACTCCTATTTTGGGCGGCTGGCTCGCCGACCGCCTGCTGGGCAACCGCGTCGCGGTGATCGCCGGCGCGGCGCTGATGACCCTGGGGCATATCGTGCTCGGCCTGAGCGCGGTCTCCGCCCAGTCGCTCTATCTGGCGCTGGCGATCATCATCTGCGGTTACGGCCTGTTCAAATCCAATATCAGCTGCCTGCTGGGCGAGCTTTACCCGGCGCAGGACTCGCGCCGCGAAGGGGGCTTCTCGCTGCTGTACGCCGCCGGCAACGTCGGTTCCATTTTGGCGCCGATCGCCTGTGGGTTGGCGGCCGAGCGCTATGGCTGGCACGTCGGCTTTGCGTTGGCCGGGATCGGCATGTTCGCAGGCCTGGTGATTTTTCTGCTGGGCGGACGCCATTTCCGCCACACTCGCGGCGTGAATGCCCCGCTGATGCGCGCCAGAAGCCTGGGCCTGCCGCACTGGGGCTGGCTGTTGGCGGCGCTGTTGGCGTCGCCGCTGTTCTTCACGCTGCTGTTTGAACGCGGCTGGGCCGGCTATTTGCTCGGGTTGGTGTGCGTGGCGGCGGTGGCGCTGGTGGCGCGCATTATGCTGCGTGCGGACGCCGGCCAGCGGCGGGGGCTGTGGCAGATCATCGTACTGATGCTGCTGGGCACGCTGTTCTGGGCTTTTGCCCAGCAGGGAGGTAGCTCCATCAGCCTGTTTATCGATCACTTCGTCGACCGGCGCTGGTTCGGCTGGACGGTGCCGACCGCGCTGTTCCAGTCGGTTAACGCCTGCGCGGTGATGCTGGGCGGCGTGGCGCTGGCCTGGCTGGCGAGCGGCGGTGGCGCGGGCGACCGGACGCTGCGCATCTGGTGCAAGTTCGCCTTCGGTCTGCTGTTGATCGGCGTCGGCTTTATGCTGATGGCGCTCAATACGCGGCTGCACGGGCCGGGTTCGATGGGGCTGATGATCGCCGGCCTGGCGGTGATGGGCTTCGCCGAACTGTTTATCGATCCGGTGGCGATGGCGCAGATCACCCGGCTGAATATCCCCGGCGCCACCGGCGTGTTGACCGGTATCTATATGCTGGCGACCGGTTCGATCGCCAACTATCTGGCGGGCATCATCGCCAATCAGACCGCCGAAGACCACATCGAGGGGGCGGCGATGCAGGCGTATGGCCGCATTTTCGCCCAGATCGGCTGGGGGGCGGCCGGGTGCGCGCTGGCGGTGATCGCGGTGCTGGGCGGCTGGTGGCTGCTGACGCGGCGCCAGGCCCGGACGGTTAATGCTTGATTGATGGCGGTAGGCGGGGTTAACGTGCAGCTATGTAGAAGTGACAAAGCCTACCGATGGATACTGATCAATTAACGACGCAGGTAGCGGACCAACTGGGCGCGCAGCAGCGGCTGCTGGTGGCGTTCAGCGGCGGCCTGGATTCCAGCGTGCTGCTGCATCTGCTGGCGACGTTGCGCAGCCAGCGTCCGGCGCTGCAGCTGCGTGCGCTGCACGTGCATCATGGCCTGAGCGCCTTTGCCGACCGTTGGGTTGAGCATTGCCGCAGCCGATGTGCCGAGTGGCGGATCCCGCTGACGGTGACGCACGTGCAGGTGGATGCCCGCCAGGGCGGCATCGAAGCGGCGGCGCGTGCGGCGCGCTATGCCGCTTTCAGCGCCGCCCTGGCGGAGGGAGAAGCGCTGCTTACCGCCCAACACCTTGACGATCAAAGCGAAACTTTCCTGTTGGCGCTCAAGCGCGGCAGCGGGCCGGCGGGGTTGTCGGCGATGGCGGCGCGCGCCACGCTGGGCGAGCACTTGCTGTTGCGGCCGTTGCTGGGCTGCTCGCGTCAAACGCTGGAAAGCTACGCGCAGCGCCACGCCTTAAGCTGGATAGATGACGACAGCAATCAGGACACGCGCTTCGATCGCAATTTCCTGCGTTTGCAGGTTTTGCCGCAGCTCAACCAGCGCTGGCCGCACTTCGCTTCGGCGGTGGCGCGCAGCGCCAGCCTGTGCGCCGAGCAGGAGCAGCTGCTGGACGAACTGCTGGCGGAACCGCTGCAAAGCCTGTTGGCGGCGGATCGCTCATTGGCGATCGACGGCCTGACCGACTGTTCGCCGGTACGGCGTTTCGCTTTGTTGCGGCGCTGGATCGCGTTGTTTAACGTCACTATGCCGGCGCGTGAGCAGCTACAGCGCCTGTGGGAGGAGGTGGCACTCAGCCGGGAAGACGCCGAACCGCAGCTGCAGCTCGGCGCCTATCAGATCCGCCGTTTCCGTGACCGACTGCACCTGCTGCCGCCGCTGGCGGCGCTGCGCGATGTGCATCTGCCCTGGCGGCCTGACCAGCCGCTGACGTTGCCGGACGGGCTGGGGCAGTTGGTTGCCGGTGAGGGCGATCTGGCGCTGCGCGCGCCGCAGCCAGCGCAGCGGATCAGCATTCGTTTCGGCGGCGTGCAGGGCGCGGTGCGCATCGTGGGGCGCGCCCATTCGCGGCCGATAAAAAAACTGTGGCAGGAGCTGGGTATTCCTCCCTGGCAGCGTGAACGCATCCCGTTGATTTATTATGATGAGCAGCTGATCGCCGCGCTGGGCGTATTCGTCTGTGAGGCGGGGCAGGTGCCGGAAGGCGAACGCCCGTGGCGGCTGCGCTGGGAAAAAAAATCATAATCGCGAGGAGCACTGATGAAGTTAGTGGGGATCACGCTGTTGGCCGCCGGCCTGTTCAGCCTGCCGGCGTTGGCGGCGGGGGATGCGGCCGCCGGTCAGGCCAAAGCCGCCGCCTGTGCGGCGTGCCACGGCGCGCAGGGCAAGGTGACGGTGCCGATGTACCCGAATCTCGCCGGGCAGAACGCCATGTACCTGCAGCACGCGTTGCAGGCGTATAAGAAAGGGGAGCGCAACGGCGGCCAGGCCGAGGTGATGAAAGCCTATGTGTCGGGATTGTCGGATGACGATATCGCCGATCTGGCGGCTTATTACGCCAGCCTGAAGCCCTAAATGACGAGGGCAGCCGTTGGGCTGCCCTGTTGGGATGGGGTTACCGCTGCTCAGTCCGACAGACTGACGACCACGGTACCGATTTCCGGATGACTGAAACTGCTGATATGGTCCAGACGCAGGTCGCGCTGCTGGCCGTTCTGTTCGATGGTCAGATACTCAACGCGTTTCTTTTGCAGCAGGTCGATCGCCTTGGCCTCGATCACTTCTCCGTCGCGTAACTCCAGCTTCAGAATAAGTTTATGCTGACAGGCGAGTTCCAGGTTGTCGTAGTCATCGCAATTGATGGGTTGGTACTCATCATTCATCAACATAGTCGCTCACCAATAAGTTAGCGGCGGCAAAGGCCGCCTGTTCCCTAACGGAGGACGGTAGCGCGTCGTTCGCTGCGACATCGTCCAATGCCTTTAACGCACAAGCCAGCGCATCAGGCACGTAGCCAAGATCTCCACTGCCAATCTCGGCGTAAGTACGGCGTACTAACTCACAGTATTGTTGCACAGTTTCCTCCCTTAAGAACCTCTGCATCATCAAGACCGCTCTCGCGATGAGGCGCAGGCTCTCGGAGTTTTATCCTATCCTAGACGACTATAGCACAGCTGTTATGGAGTTATCAGCACCCCGACACGCCTTTCGTTCTGCGCCGAGCCGGGCTGCGCTGGCGGCGTTCACCCCTGATCAAGTACACTGTCGCCGAATAACAACGAGGTCACCCATGGCGCTGAAAGCAACCATTTATAAAGCCGCGGTCAATATCGCTGATATGGATCGTCACTTCTATCACGACGCCACGCTGACGCTGGCGCAACACCCGTCCGAAAATGAACAGCGCATGATGCTGCGCCTGTTGGCCTGGATCTGCCATGCTGACGAGCGGCTGGTGTTCACCAAAGGGCTGAGCGCCGACGATGAGCCGGAGATCTGGCAGCGCAACGACCATAACGGGCTGGAAATGTGGATCGAGATGGGGTTGCCTGACGAGAAGCGCATTCGCAAGGCCTGCAACCAGTCGCCGCGCGTGGTGTTGTACGCTTACGGCGAGCGCGCCGCGCACGTTTGGTGGCAGGCGATGCAGGGCAAAGTGGCCGGTTACAAGAACCTGAGCGTACGCTTCCTCGACGACGAGCAGCTGGCGCGGCTGACGGCGTTGGCCAGCCGCACCATGACGCTGCAGGCGACGCTGCAGGAAGGAACTATTTGGCTGTCCGATGCTCAGAATAGTCTGGAAATCCAATTTGCCGAGTGGCAGCGGGCACAGGTGTGACCGGTGCTGGAACTGTCAAGAAACGTCGCCATACCGGATAATGAGCTGGAATTGACGGCGATCCGCGCGCAGGGCGCGGGCGGCCAGCACGTGAACAAAACCTCAACGGCGATCCATTTGCGCTTTGACATCCGGGCATCTAGCCTGCCAGAGTATTATAAGGAAAGGCTGCTGGCGCTGAATCATCATTTAATTACCGCCGATGGCGTGGTGATTATCAAGGCGCAAGAGTATCGCAGTCAGGAATTGAATCGCGAAGCGGCGTTGGCCAGGCTGGTCGCGTTGATTCAGCAGGCGATGGTGGTGGAAAAAACGCGCAAGGCGACCAAGCCGACGAAAGGAGCGAAACTGCGTCGCCTGGAAGGCAAGACGCGTAAAGGCGCCACCAAGGCGCTGCGCGGCAAGGTTCGCACTTAGGAATACATGAACACAGTAGGAGAATAACTGTGAAGAAAATTACGATAGCCCTGTTCTTGGCGGCAGGCGCACTCTCGTTGTTGGGATGCAACAATCATTATCAACCGAAGGAACAACCGCTGCAGGCGATGCCGCAGAGTTATCAAGGGGTGTTGCCTTGCGCCGATTGCGGCGGTCTGGATACGGCGCTGTTCCTGGATGAAGACGGCACCTTCGTGCTGCAGGAAACCTATCGCGGCAGCAAAGACGGCGATCAGACCTTTGCCGACTACGGCAAATGGGCGCGCACCGCGGATAAGCTGGTGCTGACCGACAGCACCGGCGAGAAACGCTACTTCCGTCCGGTGGGCAAGAGCCTGGAGATGCTGGATCGCAGCGGCGCGCCGATCGAGTCCAAGCTGAATTACCGTCTGGAGCCGGTCGAAAAGCCGTTGCCTAAAACCCCGATGGTGATGAAAGGCAGCTACAGCTATATGGCCGACGCGGCGGTGTTCAAAGATTGCGCCACCGGCATCACTTTCCCGGTGGATAACAACATCGCGCTGGAGCAAGGTTACGCCAAGGCCAATAAGACTGCCGGCGAGCCGGTGTTCCTGACCTTCAACGCGCACTTCAGCGTGCAGCCGTCGATGGAAGAGGGGCAGATTGAAAAAGCGGTGGTGCCGGACGGCAAGATCGCGTTCGACCGCAGTAAAAGCTGCAGCAGCAAGTAACGCGTTTCGGATATAAAAAAACCCGCCTAGGCGGGTTTTTTATTCTCTGGCGATCGGCGCTTAGCGTTTGATCTGGCCCAGCAGGAAATCAACGATTTCGCCGGTTTTGATCATTTTCTTCTCGCCGACGCGGCGGTTCTTGTACTCGATCTCTTCGTTGTCGAGGTTACGATCGCCGATAACGATAGAGTGCGGCACGCCGATCAGCTCCATATCCGCGAACATCACGCCCGGACGCTCTTTGCGGTCATCGAGGATCACATCGATGCCGTGGGTGCGCAGGGTGTTGTACAGCTCTTCCGCCAGCGCCTGCACGCGGAATGACTTGTGCATGTTCATCGGCAGGATCGCCACCTGGAACGGCGCGATGGCGTCCGGCCAGATGATGCCGCGTTCGTCGTGGTTCTGCTCGATGGCGGCGGCCACGACGCGCGTGACACCGATGCCGTAGCAACCCATGGTCAGCACTTGGTTGCGGCCGTCTTCACCCTGCACGGTCGCTTTCATCGCTTCCGAGTACTTGGTGCCGAGCTGGAAGATATGGCCCACTTCGATGCCGCGTTTGATCAGCAGCGTCCCCTGACCGTCCGGGCTGGCGTCGCCTTCTACCACATTACGGATATCGGCCACCTGCGGCAGCGGCAGATCGCGCTCCCAGTTGATGCCGAAGTAGTGTTTGCCGTCAATGTTGGCGCCGGCGCCGAAATCGCTCATCGCCGCTACGCTGCGATCGGCTACCACCGGCATCGGCAGCTTGACTGGGCCAAGCGAGCCTGGGCCGGCGCCGACGATGGCGCGGATCTCTTCTTCGGTGGCGAAGGTCAGCGGCGCGGCAACCTGCGCCAGCTTCTCTGCCTTGATTTCGTTCAGTTCGTGATCGCCGCGCACCAGCAGGGCGACCAGTTTATGGCCGCTCTCTTCGGTGGCGCGCACCATCAGCGTCTTCACGGTTTTTTCCACCGGCAGCTGGAATTGCTCGACCAGCTCGGCGATGGTTTTGGCGTTCGGCGTATCCACCAGGCGCAGCTCTTCGCTGGCTGCAGCGCGTGGCTCTGCCGGCGCGACCGCTTCCGCCAGCTCGATGTTGGCGGCGAAATCGGAACCGGTGGAGAACACGATATCGTCTTCACCGCTCTGCGCCAGCACCTGGAATTCGTGCGAGGCGCTGCCGCCGATCGAGCCGGTATCCGCCTGCACCGGGCGGAAATCCAGGCCCATGCGGCTGAAGATTTTGCTGTATGCTTCGTACATCGCGTCGTAAGTCTCCTGCAGAGACTCCTGTGAGGTGTGGAAGGAGTAGGCATCCTTCATCAGGAACTCACGGGAACGCATCACGCCGAAACGCGGGCGCACTTCATCACGGAACTTGGTCTGGATCTGGAAGAAGTTCAGCGGCAGCTGCTTGTACGAGCTGATCTCGTTGCGGATCAGATCGGTGATCACTTCTTCATGCGTCGGGCCCAGTACGAACGGACGATCGCCGCGGTCGACGAAGCGCAGCAGCTCGGGGCCGTATTGCTCCCAACGGCCGCTTTCCTGCCACAGATCGGCAGGCTGAACCACCGGCATGGAAACTTCGATCGCGTTAGCATTGTTCATTTCTTCGCGAACGATGTTTTCAACCTTTTTCAGAACGCGCAGGCCGGTCGGCAGCCAGGTGTAAAGACCGGAGGCCAGCTTGCGGATCATCCCGGCGCGCAGCATCAGCTGGTGGCTGATCACTTCGGCGTCGGCAGGTGTCTCCTTCAAAGTGGAGAGCAGATATTGGCTAGTACGCATGGTGTTTTGGTTCCGTTAGAACTGCAAATTGCATCGGGCTGCCAGAGTGGCGGCCAAAAGTGACAAAAGTGGTTTAGTTTACCAGCGCGAGCGGGTCGCCAAAAGAGAGGCGGCGGAATTTTAACGCGGGTCGAGCGCCAACACTTCGGTGTGGCCGTCCACGACGCGCCAGCGCACGTTGAAATCCAACAGCCAGACGGCGTAATCCCGTTCGATGTCCTCTCCTTTACGATAGGCGGGACGGGGGTCTTGCGCCAGCACCTGGCTGATAAAACGCCTTAATTGCGGGTAGCGCGCCTGATGTTGCTGCAGCTGCTGCTCGGCCTGCGGTGCGAAACGCACCGGCATATCGCCGGCGGGCGCGGCCTGAGCAAAGCCGGCGCGGGCCTGCGGCTGGCTCTCGGCGAACGGCAGATAAGGCTTGATGTCCACCACCGGGGTGCCGTCGACCAGGTCGAGGCTGCCCAGTTCCAGCGCCACTTCACCGTTTTTCACCCGCACGCCCTTCAGCTCAATGAGCGACATGCCGAGCGGGTTGGGGCGGAAGGTGGAGCGGGTGGCGAACACGCCCATGCGGGCATTGCCGCCTAAACGCGGTGGACGCACCGTCGGGCGCCAGCCACCCTCCATGGTTTGATGGAAAATGAACATCACCCACAGATGGCTAAAATCGCTGAGGCCGCGCACCGCTTCCGCCTGGTTGTAAGGCGGCAGCAGCAGCAGTTCGCCGCCGCCGTCTTCGACCAGCCCCGGCTGGCGGGGCACGGCGAATTTCTCTTTATAGGGCGAGCGGATCACGCCGATCTGCTCGAAAACGAATTCGGTCATTTGGACGAGACGTTAAGCGCCGAGCCCTGACAAACGGCCTGTTGATAGCAACCGGCGACGCCGCTGACAATCTGGCAGTCGTGCAGCAGCACGGCGTTGGCCTTCATGTAAGACGCACGGATTTGCATGCGTTTACGGGCGGTGGCCAGATTCGGTGGAGAGTCTTGCACGGTGGTTTGGCACGATTCGCCGGACACTTCACCCAGATCGCGGAACGGCTTGCCCACGAGCTCTTCTGCACTTTTGTACAGTTTTACCGGAGCGGGGCGGGCGGCCGGCGTGGTCTTGGCCGGAGCGGTGGTGGTCGGCTTGCTGGTGCTGCTTGTTGAGGACGGCGCGATACGCTGCGATGAACATCCGGCCAGCGCGAGCGCTAACAAACAGAGAGGTAAAACACGCATTGAGATTCCTCTGCCTTAATGAAAGTGGCGCTATTGAAGCAAGCTATGGCGGAAATAACAAGACGGGCCTTGGCCCGTCTTGCAATTATAGGAATAAAATAGGTGAATAAGCGCTTACCAGCCTTTCACCGCTCCGCCGTTGAAGATTTTGTTGGCGGCCGCGTCAACTTCGTCAGATTGATAGGCCTGGACGAATTTCTTCACGTTTTCCGCATCTTTGTTATCTTCGCGCGCAACCAGCAGGTTGACGTAAGGCGAGTCTTTATCTTCCACGAACAGACCGTCTTTCGCCGGCGTCAGGCCGATCTGGCTGGCGTAGGTGGTGTTGATCACCGCCAGCGCGATCTGCTGATCGTCCAGAGAGCGCGGCAGCTGAGGCGCTTCCAGCTCAACCAACTTCAGGTTTTTCGGGTTCTCGGTCACGTCCAGCACGGTCGGCAGCAGGCCAACGCCGTCTTTCAGCTTGATCAGACCGACTTTCTGCAGCAGCAGCAGCGAACGGCCCAGGTTGGTCGGATCGTTAGGCAGCGCGATCTGCGAACCTTCTTTCAGCTCGTCCAGCGATTTAATTTTCTTGGAGTAACCGGCGATCGGGTAAACGAAGGTGTTGCCGACCGGCACCAGCTTGTAACCGCGGTCTTTGATCTGCTGATCCAGATAAGGCTTGTGCTGGAAGGCGTTCAGATCGATATCGCCTTTGCTCAGCGCTTCGTTAGGCAGCACGTAGTCGTTGAAGGTGACCAGTTCAACGTCCAGACCGTATTTCTCTTTCGCCACTTTCTGCGCCACTTCAGCCACTTGCTGCTCAGCGCCGACGATCACGCCGACCTTGATGTGGTTCGGATTCTTTTCATCCTGGCCACAGCCCGTCAGAGCCAGCGTGCCGATCAGTGCGCCAATTGCCGCGATGGATTTAAATTTTAACGACATATCCCTTCCTCATTAGACTCGCATTAATATGCGGTGAAATTATTTATGGGTAACGGCTTTGACGATGCGATCGCCGCAGAATTGGATCAGATAAACCAAAACTACCAGTAATACTAATACGGTATTCATCACTGTGGCGTTATAACCGATATAACCGTATTGGTAACCGATTTGGCCCAGGCCGCCGGCGCCGACCGCGCCGCCCATGGCGGAGTAGCCCACCAGGGTGATCAGGGTGATGGTTGCGGCGTTGACCAAGCCCGGCAGGGCTTCCGGCAGCAACACTTTCTTGATGATCTGCATCGGCGTGGCGCCCATGGCGCGCGCGGCTTCCACCAGGCCGGACGGGATTTCCAGCAGGGCGTTTTCCACCATGCGCGCGATGAACGGCGCGGCGCCGACGGTCAGCGGCACGATCGCCGCCTGCAGACCGATCGAGGTGCCGACGATCATGCGGGTAAACGGAATCATCCAAACCAGCAGGATAATGAACGGAATGGAACGGAAGATGTTCACCAGCCCGGACAGGATCTTATACAGCGAATTGTTGGCGATGATCTGCCCCGGGCGGGTGACATACAGCAGCACGCCTACCGGCAGGCCGAGCACGAAACCGAAGAAGCCGGAGACAAAGGTCATCATGACGGTTTCCCACACGCCACGCGCCATCAACCACATCATTGCCTCAGACATAACCCAGAACCTCTACTTTTACCTGATTTTCTTGCAGGAACTTAATCGTCGCCAGCGCGTCTTCGTCGCTGCCGTGCAGCTCCGCCAGCATCACGCCGAATTTCACGCCGCCGGCATAATCCATCTGGGCGCTGATAATGTTGTTGTTCACGTTGAAGCGGCGAGCGGCTTCAGACAGCAGCGGCGCATCGACCGACTGACCGGTGAACTCCAGGCGCAGCAGCGGCTGGCGGTCGCCCTGACGCTCCGGCGACAGGCGCGCGGCGTAGTCGTCCGGGATATCCAGATGCAGCGTGGACTGAATGAACTGCTGGGCCAGCGGGGTTTTCGGGTGTGAGAACACTTCGCTGACGCTGTCTTTTTCGATCAGCTGCCCCTGGCTGATGACCGCGACCTGGTCGCAGATGCGTTTCACCACGTCCATTTCGTGGGTGATCAGCAGAATGGTCAGGCCCAGACGGCGGTTGATGTCTTTCAGCAGCTCCAGGATGGAACGGGTGGTGGCCGGATCCAACGCGCTGGTGGCTTCGTCGCACAGCAGCACTTTGGGATTGCTGGCCAGCGCGCGCGCGATCGCCACGCGCTGTTTCTGGCCGCCGGACAGATTGGCCGGATAGGCGTCGTGTTTGTCCGCCAGGCCGACCAGCTCCAGCAGTTCGGTCACGCGCTTTTTGATCTCGGCGCGCGGCGTATTGTCCAGCTCCAGCGGCAGCGCCACGTTGCCGAACACCGTGCGGGAAGAGAGCAGGTTGAAGTGCTGGAAGATCATGCCGATTTGGCGACGGGCGCGCGTCAGTTCGCTTTCCGACAGAGACGTCAGATCCTGGCCATCGACCAGCACCTGGCCGGAGGTAGGGCGCTCAAGCATGTTGGCGCAGCGGATCAGCGTGCTTTTGCCGGCGCCGGAAGAGCCGATAACGCCATAGATTTGCCCGGCAGGGACGTGAAGGGTCACGTCAGAGAGCGCGGTAATGGTGCGCGAACCCTGCTGGAACACTTTAGTGATGTTAGAAAGTTTAATCATATTCTTCTTATTTTAGCGTGGTTGCCCGTGGCTAGATAAAAGTAAACCCCGGCGTGGAACCAAGGTATGGCTCAGATGTTAAGGCGTCTAGACGTCTAAGTCAACGACCAGCGAGGTTCTCCGGCGTTCTCAGTGCGGGGTAAAACATGCGATACTTGTCAGCGTATTCAGCCCCTCAGGAGCAAAGCGGTGACACAAAGCGTTCCAGCAATTTTTCTCGATCGTGACGGTACGATTAACGTTGACCATGGTTATGTCCATGAAATCGACAATTTCCACTTTATTGACGGCGTGATTGACGCCTGTCGCGAACTCAAAAAGATGGGGTTCGCGCTGGTGATGGTGACCAACCAGTCGGGCATTGCGCGCGGCAAGTTCAGCGAAGACCAGTTTATGTACCTGACCGAGTGGATGGACTGGTCGCTGGCCGATCGCGACGTCGACTTCGACGGCATCTATTTCTGCCCGCATCATCCGGAGGCGGTAGTGGAAGAGTATCGTCAGGTCTGTGACTGCCGTAAACCGCAGCCGGGCATGCTGCTGCAAGCGCAGCAGGAATTGAACATCGATATGGCCGCTTCTTATATGGTGGGCGATAAACCGGAAGATATGCAGGCGGCGATCGCGGCCGGCGTCGGCACCAAGGTGCTGGTGCGTACCGGCAAGCCGGTGACGGAGCAGGGTGAAAAGCTGGCCGATTGGGTGCTAAATAGCCTGGCGGACCTGCCGGCAGCCATCAAAAAGCGGGTTTAATAGGCGTTACGCATGAATAGTGAGCGGTCAGATAAAAAATGCATATTATCGCTTGTCATTCTGAACCGGCTCCCTATAATGCGCCTCCATCGACACGGCGCAAGTGATTCACTTCACACAGCGGCCGGGAAGAAAGAGAAAAAATCCTGAAAATTAGGGTTGACTCTGAAMGAGGAAAGCGTAATATACGCYACCTCGAGTTAGCAAGCKAAAACTTCGTATAGCATACATTATACGAAGTTATAMGCGTAATATACGCCACCTCGAGTTAGCAAGCGAAAGCGCCTAACTCACTGCTCTTTAACAATTTATCAGACAATCTGTGTGGGCACTCCACAAGACGATATCCAGCATCTTCGGATGCAAAAAATATCAAGTCTTGAAGAGTGACTAACTGAAGTAAAATTCATGCAGTAAATCTTTGAGCATCGCTTCTCGAGTGGAAGCAAATCAAGCTTTTAATTGAAGAGTTTGATCATGGCTCAGATTGAACGCTGGCGGCAGGCTTAACACATGCAAGTCGAGCGGTAGCACAGGGGAGCTTGCTCCCTGGGTGACGAGCGGCGGACGGGTGAGTAATGTCTGGGAAACTGCCTGATGGAGGGGGATAACTACTGGAAACGGTAGCTAATACCGCATAACGTCGCAAGACCAAAGAGGGGGACCTTCGGGCCTCTTGCCATCAGATGTGCCCAGATGGGATTAGCTAGTAGGTGGGGTAATGGCTCACCTAGGCGACGATCCCTAGCTGGTCTGAGAGGATGACCAGCCACACTGGAACTGAGACACGGTCCAGACTCCTACGGGAGGCAGCAGTGGGGAATATTGCACAATGGGCGCAAGCCTGATGCAGCCATGCCGCGTGTGTGAAGAAGGCCTTCGGGTTGTAAAGCACTTTCAGCGAGGAGGAAGGTGGTGAGCTTAATACGTTCATCAATTGACGTTACTCGCAGAAGAAGCACCGGCTAACTCCGTGCCAGCAGCCGCGGTAATACGGAGGGTGCAAGCGTTAATCGGAATTACTGGGCGTAAAGCGCACGCAGGCGGTTTGTTAAGTCAGATGTGAAATCCCCGGGCTCAACCTGGGAACTGCATTTGAAACTGGCAAGCTAGAGTCTCGTAGAGGGGGGTAGAATTCCAGGTGTAGCGGTGAAATGCGTAGAGATCTGGAGGAATACCGGTGGCGAAGGCGGCCCCCTGGACGAAGACTGACGCTCAGGTGCGAAAGCGTGGGGAGCAAACAGGATTAGATACCCTGGTAGTCCACGCTGTAAACGATGTCGATTTGGAGGTTGTGCCCTTGAGGCGTGGCTTCCGGAGCTAACGCGTTAAATCGACCGCCTGGGGAGTACGGCCGCAAGGTTAAAACTCAAATGAATTGACGGGGGCCCGCACAAGCGGTGGAGCATGTGGTTTAATTCGATGCAACGCGAAGAACCTTACCTACTCTTGACATCCAGAGAACTTTCCAGAGATGGATTGGTGCCTTCGGGAACTCTGAGACAGGTGCTGCATGGCTGTCGTCAGCTCGTGTTGTGAAATGTTGGGTTAAGTCCCGCAACGAGCGCAACCCTTATCCTTTGTTGCCAGCGGTTCGGCCGGGAACTCAAAGGAGACTGCCAGTGATAAACTGGAGGAAGGTGGGGATGACGTCAAGTCATCATGGCCCTTACGAGTAGGGCTACACACGTGCTACAATGGCGTATACAAAGAGAAGCGACCTCGCGAGAGCAAGCGGACCTCATAAAGTACGTCGTAGTCCGGATTGGAGTCTGCAACTCGACTCCATGAAGTCGGAATCGCTAGTAATCGTAGATCAGAATGCTACGGTGAATACGTTCCCGGGCCTTGTACACACCGCCCGTCACACCATGGGAGTGGGTTGCAAAAGAAGTAGGTAGCTTAACCTTCGGGAGGGCGCTTACCACTTTGTGATTCATGACTGGGGTGAAGTCGTAACAAGGTAACCGTAGGGGAACCTGCGGTTGGATCACCTCCTTACCTAAAGATATTAGTTCGCGTGGCGTGCTCACACAGATTGTCTGATAGAAAGTAACGAGCAGAAATACCTTTATAGGCTTGTAGCTCAGGTGGTTAGAGCGCACCCCTGATAAGGGTGAGGTCGGTGGTTCAAGTCCACTCAGGCCTACCACTTCTCATGAAGTGGAAAAGGTACTGCGCGTGACTGTATGGGGCTATAGCTCAGCTGGGAGAGCGCCTGCCTTGCACGCAGGAGGTCAGCGGTTCGATCCCGCTTAGCTCCACCATATAGTCCGGTATTTCAATACTTCAGAGTATATTGGCGACAGTGCTGCGAAGTATTTTGCTCTTTAACAATCTGGAACAAGCTGAAAATTGAAACATGACGGCTGAAATTTATCCCTCCGTAGAAGYWYYGGGATAAAGAGTAACCTGTCATAGAGTCTCTCAAATGTTTGCAGCRCGAACGATGGAAACATCTTCGGGTTGTGAGGTTAAGTGACTAAGCGTACACGGTGGATGCCTAGGCAGTCAGAGGCGATGAAGGGCGTGCTAATCTGCGAAAAGCGTCGGTAAGGTGATATGAACCGTTATAACCGGCGATACCCGAATGGGGAAACCCAGTGTGTTTCGACACACTATCATGTCATGAATACATAGTGGCATGAGGCGAACCGGGGGAACTGAAACATCTAAGTACCCCGAGGAAAACGAAATCAACCGAGATTYCCCCKAGTAGCGGCGAGCGAACGGGGAGAGCCCAGAACCTGAATCGGCTTGTGTGTTAGTGGAAGCGTCTGGAAAGTCGCGCAGCAAAGGGTGATAGCCCCGTACACTAAAATGCACAGGTCGTGAGTTCGATGAGTAGGGCGGGACACGTGACATCCTGTCTGAATATGGGGGGACCATCCTCCAAGGCTAAATACTCCTGACTGACCGATAGTGAACCAGTACCGTGAGGGAAAGGCGAAAAGAACCCCGGCGAGGGGAGTGAAATAGAACCTGAAACCGTGTACGTACAAGCAGTGGGAGCACCTTCGTGGTGTGACTGCGTACCTTTTGTATAATGGGTCAGCGACTTATATTTTGTAGCAAGGTTAACCGTATAGGGGAGCCGTAGGGAAACCGAGTCTTAACTGGGCGATTAGTTGCAAGGTATAGACCCGAAACCCGGTGATCTAGCCATGGGCAGGTTGAAGGTTGGGTAACACTAACTGGAGGACCGAACCGACTAATGTTGAAAAATTAGCGGATGACTTGTGGCTGGGGGTGAAAGGCCAATCAAACCGGGAGATAGCTGGTTCTCCCCGAAAGCTATTTAGGTAGCGCCTCGTGAACTCATCTTCGGGGGTAGAGCACTGTTTCGGCTAGGGGGCCATCCCGGCTTACCAAACCGATGCAAACTCCGAATACCGAAGAATGTTATCACGGGAGACACACGGCGGGTGCTAACGTCCGTCGTGAAGAGGGAAACAACCCAGACCGCCAGCTAAGGTCCCAAAGTCATGGTTAAGTGGGAAACGATGTGGGAAGGCATAGACAGCCAGGATGTTGGCTTAGAAGCAGCCATCATTTAAAGAAAGCGTAATAGCTCACTGGTCGAGTCGGCCTGCGCGGAAGATGTAACGGGGCTAAACCATGCACCGAAGCTGCGGCAGCGACGCTTAGCGTTGTTGGGTAGGGGAGCGTTCTGTAAGCCGTTGAAGGTGGCCTGTGAGGGTTGCTGGAGGTATCAGAAGTGCGAATGCTGACATAAGTAACGATAAAGCGGGTGAAAAGCCCGCTCGCCGGAAGACCAAGGGTTCCTGTCCAACGTTAATCGGGGCAGGGTGAGTCGACCCCTAAGGCGAGGCTGAAAAGCGTAGTCGATGGGAAACAGGTTAATATTCCTGTACTTGGTGTTACTGCGAAGGGGGGACGGAGAAGGCTAGGCTGGCCGGGCGACGGTTGTCCCGGTTTAAGCGTGTAGGGGGTGTGACCTGGTAAATCCGGTTGCATACTAACCCTGAGGCGTGATGACGATGCACTACGGTGCAGAAGTAGTTGATGCCCTGCTTCCAGGAAAATCCTCTAAGCTCCAGGTAACATTAAATCGTACCCCAAACCGACACAGGTGGTCAGGTAGAGAATACCAAGGCGCTTGAGAGAACTCGGGTGAAGGAACTAGGCAAAATGGTGCCGTAACTTCGGGAGAAGGCACGCTGGCATGTAGGTGAAGTCCCTTGCGGATGGAGCTGAAGCCAGTCGAAGATACCAGCTGGCTGCAACTGTTTAATAAAAACACAGCACTGTGCAAACACGAAAGTGGACGTATACGGTGTGACGCCTGCCCGGTGCTGGAAGGTTAATTGATGGGGTCAGCCGCAAGGCGAAGCTCTTGATCGAAGCCCCAGTAAACGGCGGCCGTAACTATAACGGTCCTAAGGTAGCGAAATTCCTTGTCGGGTAAGTTCCGACCTGCACGAATGGCGTAATGATGGCCAGGCTGTCTCCACCCGAGACTCAGTGAAATTGAACTCGCTGTGAAGATGCAGTGTACCCGCGGCAAGACGGAAAGACCCCGTGAACCTTTACTATAGCTTGACACTGAACATTGAGCCTTGATGTGTAGGATAGGTGGGAGGCTTTGAAGCGTGGACGCCAGTCTGCGTGGAGCCATCCTTGAAATACCACCCTTTAATGTTTGATGTTCTAACTCGGCCCCGTGATCCGGGGTGAGGACAGTGTCTGGTGGGTAGTTTGACTGGGGCGGTCTCCTCCCAAAGAGTAACGGAGGAGCACGAAGGTTAGCTAATCACGGTCGGACATCGTGAGGTTAGTGCAAAGGCATAAGCTAGCTTGACTGCGAGAGTGACGGCTCGAGCAGGTACGAAAGTAGGTCTTAGTGATCCGGTGGTTCTGAATGGAAGGGCCATCGCTCAACGGATAAAAGGTACTCCGGGGATAACAGGCTGATACCGCCCAAGAGTTCATATCGACGGCGGTGTTTGGCACCTCGATGTCGGCTCATCACATCCTGGGGCTGAAGTAGGTCCCAAGGGTATGGCTGTTCGCCATTTAAAGTGGTACGCGAGCTGGGTTTAGAACGTCGTGAGACAGTTCGGTCCCTATCTGCCGTGGGCGTTGGAAGATTGAGAGGGGTTGCTCCTAGTACGAGAGGACCGGAGTGAACGCACCACTGGTGTTCGGGTTGTCATGCCAATGGCATTGCCCGGTAGCTAAGTGCGGAAAAGATAAGCGCTGAAAGCATCTAAGCGCGAAACTTGCCTCAAGATGAGTCTTCCCTGGRCCTTTAAGGYCCCTGAAGGAACGTTTAAGACTAAGACGTTGATAGGCTGGGTGTGTAAGTGCAGCGATGCATTGAGCTAACCAGTACTAATGATCCGTGAGGCTTAACCTTACAACACCGAAGGTGTTTTTAGAGAGATTTTCAGCGAAGTTCCGAGATTGGTTCTGATGGCGACACGAGAGTGAAGCGGTTGGAATGAAACAGAATTTGCCTGGCGGCAATAGCGCGGTGGTCCCACCTGACCCCATGCCGAACTCAGAAGTGAAACGCCGTAGCGCCGATGGTAGTGTGGGGTCTCCSCATGCGAGAKTAGGACWCTKCSAGKCATCAAACAAAGCCGAAATGCCCTGAACTGACGTTCAGGGCTTTTTGCTATGGGAAAAATGGAAAATCCCCGTTGTAATCCGCTTCAGCTTTCATCGTACTGTTTAATATTCATCACAAAACCAACGCATTGTTTCTCTGAATGTCAGATATTCTTCGTCCGCTATTAAGTTTGGCTGTTAACTTATAAATAACAATAAAGTAACAACCAGGGCGGCAGGAAGCCGAATTTCATCATTGCTATGGCTCGGAGAAAATATCATGACAGAAACAACCTCGGCTCTTGGGGATGAGCACGGCGTCGAACAGGGGGCGCTGGATAACAAGAAACGCATTTTCGCTATCGTCGGAGCTTCATCAGGCAATCTGGTGGAGTGGTTTGATTTTTACGTTTATTCCTTCTGTTCCATTTACTTTGCCGCCTCGTTCTTTCCGGCGGGTCAACAGCACCACGCAGCTGTTGCAAACCGCCGGGGTATTCGCCGCCGGCTTCTTTATGCGGCCGATCGGCGGCTGGCTGTTCGGCTATATTGCCGACAAGCATGGCAGAAAAAACTCCATGCTGCTTTCAGTCTGCATGATGTGCGCCGGATCGCTGGTGATCGCCTGCCTGCCGACGTATGAATCGATCGGCAGCTGGGCCCCGGCGCTGCTGCTGATCGCTCGATTGTTCCAGGGATTGTCGGTGGGCGGCGAGTATGGCACCAGCGCCACCTATATGAGCGAGGTGGCGATCAAGGGGCGGCGTGGCTTCTACGCCTCGTTTCAGTATGTCACGCTGATCGGCGGGCAACTGTTGGCGCTGCTGGTCTTGGTGATCCTGCAGCAGATATTGCCCGCTGAAGAGCTGAAGGCCTGGGGATGGCGTATTCCGTTTGCCCTGGGGGCCGTGTTGGCGGTGGTGGCACTGTACCTGCGCCGCTCGCTGAATGAAACCTCCGATGCGAAGACGCGTAACCACAAAGATGCCGGTTCGCTGACGGGGTTGTGGAAAAATCGCAAGGCGTTCCTGATGGTGCTGGGCTTTACCGCTGCCGGTTCACTGACCTTCTACACCTTCACCACCTACATGCAGAAATACCTGGTGAACACCGCCGGTATGGACGCCAAGTTGGCCAGCGCCATCATGACCGTCGCGCTGTTCGTCTTTATGCTGCTGCAGCCAGCGGTAGGCGCGTTTTCGGACAAAATCGGCCGTCGCAGCTCGATGTTGATCTTCTCGGCCTTCGCCACGGTGTTGACGGTGCCGATCCTGTTTGCCTTGAAAGAGGTGACCAACCCCTTTATGGCGTTTGGTCTGATCGTATTGGCGCTGTTCATCATCAGTTTTTACACCGCGATCAGCGGGCTGCTTAAAGCCGAAATGTTCCCGCCGGAGGTACGTGCGTTAGGGGTGGGCTTGTCTTATGCGGTGGCGAACGCCATGTTCGGCGGCTCGGCGGAATATGTCGCGCTGTCGCTTAAATCGTTTGGCGTGGAAAACGCTTTCTTCTGGTATGTCTCCGGCATGTGCCTGCTGGCGCTGCTGGTCTCGCTCCGGTTGCATCGCAAAGGCAAGGAGATACAGCTGTAATAAAAACCCCGGCCTTGGCCGGGGTCAGCATACCGCTTACAGGATACGGCTAATCAGCCGATCGATGCGGATACGGCGCAGACGGCGAATCAGCTTGCGCACCTTGATCGGGTACTGCTGAATGCTTTGCAGCTCCTGATAGTGGCCGACCACGGTGGTGTGAGTACGGATGCACTCCAGCTCTTTCTGCCGCTGCTCGCGCATCTCTTGCTTGGGATCGTGGATCAGAATGGCGTTTTCCAGATCCAGCCGCCAGGCGCGCGGGTTGAGGTTATTGCCGGTAATCAGCTGCCACTCTTCGTCTACCCACATGCCTTTCAGGTGATAGCTGTTATCGCCATCCTTCCACAAACGCACGATCAGTTGGCCGGTGTCGATATAACGCTGCAAGCGGCTCAGGAAGCGGCGCAGGTTGATCTCGTACAGGTAGGGCAGCGCGCCGATGATTTTGAACGGCTGGTCTTCAGGAATATAGAAGTCGTTGGCGGTCTTGTCGCCGACGATGATTTCCACCTGTTTACCCTGGCGCAGCAGATAAATGATGTTGCGCACCAGCAGCGCCGGCAGGTTGAAGTAGGGGGTACAGAGCGTCAGTTTCTGGTCGGTGCATGACATCAGGTGATGAATAGTTTTATTCAGCACGCTTTGCTTGCCAAGCCCAACCAGCGGCGTCACCGCCAGCTCATCGTTGCCGGCCTTGCCGCGGAAGTGGTAACCGGCGCGGCGCAGGGCGAAACGGAACAGGCGGGTCTCGTTTTTGATCTCCGGGCTTTTCGGCCGATCGCTGCGATCGAGGCGCTGTACGGCACCGGCGGTGAGCAGATGCCGCTTGATGTAATCGATCAGGGTATCGGCCAGCACGCCGTTGGTGATCAGCTGGTAGCGATCGTAACGGTATTTCTCATGCTGATGCAGATAAACGTCGTTAATGCTGGCGCCGCTGTAGATCACGGTATCGTCGACCACAAAGCCCTTCAGATGCAATACGCCCAGCGCTTCGCGGGTATTGACCGGCACGCCGTAGATCGGTACCGACTGTTCCGGATGTTGGCTGGCCATGGCGCAGTACCAGTCGGCGTTGGTATTGGCGGCGGCGGCGCCGATGCGCCCACGCTGTGCGCGGTGCCAGTCGACCAGTACGCAGATTTCCAGCTCGGGCCGCCGCTGTTTGGCTTGATACAACGCATTGAGGATCTCGCGCCCGGCGTCGTCATGCTCCAGATACAGGGCCACCAGATAGATGCGTTGGGTGGCGTTGGCGATGGCGTCCAGCAGCGTGGTGCGAAAATCGGACGGCGCGTACAACGTACGAACATCAGCAACCGTCTGGGGGAGTTTGGGCAGTTGTGCAAGGTGTTGTTGATGTTTGCTACGTTTAAATTTTGACAACATCACAGTGCGTTTCTTCTCTCATGATTGATGGCCAGAACGCCACAGGCATAAAAACAATAAACCGAATAATCGGGCGATAATACCATTAGTTGCCCCGATTGTGCGTATGTTTTGGCGTTAAGTGGTGGATTCGTAGCGCATTGCGACGCAGGTCACTGCGCGCCGTCGGCCCGCAGCGGCAGCGTCAGATTGACGATGCCGTCCTCAAGCTGCACCTCGATGCCAAAGCCCAGCCGCTGAGCCAGCGCGATCATGCCGCGGTTATTCGGCATGGTGATGCCGCTCAGACGAGTCAGGCCATGCGCGCGCGCATAGGCGATCATTTTCTCCAGCAGCTGACGCCCCAGGCCCAGGCCTTTCAGGTCGGAACGCACCAGCACGGCGAATTCGGCGTCGGTGTTGTCCGGATCGGACAGCGCGCGGGTCACGCCGATAATCTCGTCTGCCCGCACCGCCACAAAGGCCATTTCCCGATCGTAGTCGATCTGCGTCATGTTGGCCAAATCGTCATGGGTAAACTCATTGATCTCGCTGAAGTAGCGATAATAGAGATCTTCCTTGGTCACTCGGTCGATGAAATGCTTCAGCGCCGGTTCGTCTTCCGGCAGGATAGGGCGGAACAGGCATTGGCTGCCGTCTTTCAACGCGATGGTCTCTTCCAGCTCATGCGGATAAGGGCGGATCGCCAGCCGCGCCTGCGGATCGCCGCTGAACGGCGCGAGCTGCATCGACACGTCCAGCAGGGTGAATTCGCTGCCGGAGGCCAGCACCGGGTGGATATCCAGCCGGGCGATCTCCGGGCAGTCGAGGATCAGGTTGGAGACCTGCACCAGCAAGCGGCTTAGCCCGGGGATATCTAAAGGCCGCAGCGCGCTGCGCCCGCGGATCTTGCCGCCTTTCACCGCCTGCAGCACCAGATAACGCGCCAGCGCCATATTCAGCGGCGGCAGCGCGACCGCCACCTGATTTTCCTGGCGCCACTCTACGCCGCCTTCGCCCAGCATGATCAGCGGGCCGAAAATCGCATCCTGCTCTACCGCGATGCGCAGCTCCTGGGCGCCGGCGCGGTTGGCCATGCTCTGCACCAGCAAGCCGTGGATGCGCGCCTGAGGGTAGGTGCGCTTCACGCGGTCGAGGATCGCCTCCGCCGCGCGCTGCACTTCGGTCGCGGTGCGCAGGTAGAGCATCACGCCCTGAACTTCCGACTTGTGCGGGATATCCGGCGAACGCAGCTTCAGCGCTACCGGGTAGCCGATCTGTTCGGCGATATGTACCGCTTCGGCGCTGTCTTCGGCGATCCAGGTCGGCAGGGTGCTCAGATCGTAGGCCTGCAGAATGGATTGCACCTCGTGGGTATCCAGCTGGGTGGCGCCTTCGGCCAGCGCCTGATGGATCAGGCGGTGGGCGTCGGCGGTATTGGCGGTCAGGCCGACCGGCAGCGCCGGCGTCTCTTTCAGCTGCTTTTGGTTGCGGCGGTATTCCACCATATGCATAAAAGCGGTCACAGCGCCTTCCGGCGTGCGGTAGGTGGGAATGGCGGCCTCGGTAAACAGCCGGCGCGCCTCTTGAGAAGAGTATTCGCCGCACCAGTTGGTCAGCAAGGTGATGCGTTTGCCGCGCGCATGGCGGTGCAGCGCGTCGATCAGCCGCTGCGCCGTGGCGGTGCCCGGCGCCGCCGCACTCGGCGCATGGATCAGCAGCAGCGCGTCATAGTCGTGGCTGTCGAGCAGCGCTTCAATAGCCGCCAGGTAGCGCTGCGGCGTGGCGTCGTCGCGCAGATCGAGCGGGTTGCCGGCGCGAATGAAATCCGGCAGCGCATCGCTTAGCTTCGCCAGGCTCTCCTCGCTCAGCGTCGCCAGCTTGCCGTTGCGCCCGAGCAGCTCGTCCAGCGCCATCGCCGCCAGCGCCGCCCCGTTGCTGACGATCATCAGCCGTTCGCCGCGCAGCGGATGCATATGGCTGAGGGTTTCCACCGCTGAGAACAGCTCATGGGTATCCTGCACGCGCAGCAGGCCGGCGCGCTGGATGGCGGCGTCGTAAGCGGCGTCCAGCCCTTGCTGGCTGTTGAGCAGTAATTGCGCCTGTTGGCTGCGGCCGCTTTTGATCACCAGAATGGGTTTATTGCGTGAGGCGCTGCGCGAGGCAGAGAGAAAGCGCCGTGCGTCGCTGATGTTTTCCAGATACAGCAGGATGGCGCTGGTCTTGCCGTCGCGCGCCAAAAAGTCGAGTAGATCGTCGACGTCGATATCCAGGCTGTCGCCCAGCGCGATGAAATAGGAGAAGCCGACTTCGCGCTGCTGCGCCCAGTCGAGAATGGTGTTGGCGACGGCGGCAGACTGCGAGATAAACGCCAGCTTGCCTTTTTGGATCGGCACCGGCGAGAAGCTGGCGTTAATGCCCTGCCACGGCGCCAGCAATCCCAGGCTGTTGGGGCCCAGCAGCCGCATGGCGTAGCGCTGCGCGCAGGCTTTCAGCTCGGCGAACTGTTCTGGCGGTGAAGAGAGCACGATGGCGGTTTTACAGCCGCGCTGCCCCAGCGCGTCGAGCAGCGCCAGATTACGCTTGGCGTGGGTGCAGATGATCGCCAGATCCGGCGTCAGCGGCAGGCTGGCGACGTCGGGATAGGCCATGACGCCGCATACCGCCTTGTAGCGCGGCGTCACCGGCAGGATGGGGCCGCCGAAACCGCCGGCCAGCAGGTTGCTCATCATCAGGTTGCCGGCGCGGCCCGGCTGCTGCGAAGCGCCCAGCACGGCGATCGATTTGGGACGTAGTAGCGCTTCTAACCCTCGCTGGCTCATGCACGGCTCCTTTTGGCAACGTTATGCCTGATTTTAGGCGCTTTATGGCTGCATTGCTGTGACCGATGCCTCCGGCCGGGTCGGTTTTCCCGCCAGATACTGTTGACGGAAATAGCGAAAATGCTGATTCAATCCGTCGGCGGCCGGCAGATCGCCCGCCTGTTGCAGCAGGGCGGCGGCCACTTCCGCCGTGCAGTGTTGCTCGGCGCGGCTGGCTTCGCGCAGTTGGTAGTCCGATGCGGCGTCGACGTTGAGGGAAAACACCGGGAATTGATTGAGATACGGGCTTTTACGGAACATTTTGCGCGCCTCCGCCCAGGTACCGTCCAGCATGATGAACAGCGGCGGTTTGCCGCCGACGGGCAGTGCGCTGAACACCGGCCGTTCGGCGTCGGCGTAGGACGCGGGGAACACCACATAAGGCTGCCGTGTCGGATCGTTGATGGCCGCCAGCAGGGCGGGATCGACCTCGGTGCGCGACCAGAGGAACGCCTGGGTGTCCGGCAGGATATCGGCGATCAGGCGGCCGGTGTTGCTGGGCTTGAGCGGCTCGGCGCCGAACATGATCAGGCAGAAACGGCTGCCGGCCTGCTGTGGGCGAATGGTGTCGCACAGGCAGTTTTTATGCGGCAGCAGGCAACCCTGACAACGCGCCACCCGGCAACCGCGCGCCAAAAAAGGGCGGGTGGCGCGGTCTAAACGGAATTGGCGCAGGCGAAGTACGGCGTTGTCGGTCATAACGATCCTGGGGAAAAACCGCTATTGTAACGCAGAAAAAAGCCCGCCGGGAGGGGCGGGCTCGATCGGGGCGCGTTCGCGCGCAATGGCGGGATACGGCCTATACTTGCCGAATCACACTAACTCGTTGAGCCAGTTGTCAAACGGCGCTTTCGGCATCGCGCCGTTGAGCATGTCGACCATCTTGCCCTGACGGAACACCATGATGGTCGGGATGCTGCGGATGCGGAAACGGGCGCTCAGCTCCGGCTCGGCTTCGGTGTTCACTTTCACGAAGCGCACTTTGCCGGCGCGCTCTTCGGCCACGTCTTCAAAGATCGGCGCAAAGCTGCGGCACGGGCCGCACCACGGCGCCCAGAAATCGACCACGACCGGCAGATCGTCCTGCAGCAACTGGTCCAGCGTGGCGGCGGTGGCGTTGATCACTTCACCGTCGAAAAGCTCATGGCCGCAGCGGCCGCATTTCGCATTGTCCGCCAGACGTTCTTCCGGCACGCGGTTGGTGGCATTGCAAGCTGCACAAACTGTATTCATGTTGACCTCGGGTACAGACAAAGCATGGTCCCCGCAACGCGGTTGCGGAGATGTTTCTTTAATGCTGACAATTATCGGCAAAACCCGGCGCGTGAACAATGAGGTTTGTTCAATGGATGTGATAGTTGGGAGCTTTTAGCGCAAGTTGGTGGCTTCGTGCACCAACATCAGGTAATCTTCGCGCCCTGCGCGTTGGTGGAGAAGACAATGAACGATTCATTTAGTGGCAAGAACGGTAAAGTCAAAGTGATGTACGTCCGCAGTGACGACGACAACGGCGACGACCGTAACAAGAATAAACGTCCGGCCGGCAAAGGCCGTCCGGCTGACGGTGCGCGATCGGGCCGCACCGGTCAAGACAAGGCGCGCGGCGGCAACGATCGCCGCGGCGCCGACTCCCGCCGCAGTGAAAGCGATCGTCCTCGCCGTCCGGCGCGCTCTGAAGATCGCGGTGGCAATGAGTCGCCGTGGAGAACCGTCTCGCGCGCGCCGAATGAAGAGCCGGCGTTCGATCATGGCGGCATCAGCGGCAAAAGCTTTATCGATCCTGAGCAGCTGCGCCGCCAGCGCGCGGAAGAAACCCGCGTTTACGGTGAAAACGCCTGTCAGGCGCTGTTCGCCAGCCGTCCGGAAGCGATCGTGCGCGCCTGGTTCGTGCAGTCGGTCACCCCGCGCTTCCGCGAAGCGCTGCGCTGGATGGCGGCTAACCGCAAAGCTTACCACGTGGTGGATGAAGAAGAACTGGCCAAGGCTTCCGGCACCGAGCACCACGGCGGCGTCTGCTTCCTGATCAAAAAGCGTCAGGGCCTGGATGCGCAGACCTACCTGAAAAGCGCGCCGGCGACCGACTGCGTATTGGCGCTGGAAGAAGTGGGCAACCCGCATAACCTGGGCGCCATCGTTCGTTCTTGCGCCCACTTCGGCGTCAACGGCGTGCTGCTGCAGGATCCGGCGCTGCTGGAATCCGGCGCGGCGGTGCGCACCGCAGAAGGCGGCGCGGAGCACATCAAGGCGATCAACGCCGATGATTTCCTGTCGGTGCTGGATACCTTCCGCAAGGCGGGTTACACCATCGTCACCACCTCCAGCCACAAAGGCACCGCGCTGGCGCAGGCCAAGCTGCCGGCCAAGATGGTGCTGGTGCTGGGCCAGGAACGCGACGGTCTGAGCGACAGCGCCTGGCAGCAGGGCGATATGAACGTGTCCATCGGCGGCACCGGCAAGGTGGAAAGCCTGAACGTTTCCGTGGCGACCGGCATTCTGCTGGCGGACTGGTGGCGTCAGAATCAGGCGTAATTTTCTACGTCGGATAAAAAAACGGGCGCCCCAGGGCGCCCGTTTCGTTTATTGAAGCTTAGTGAGCGCCGCCGCCCCCGCCGCCGCCGGAGCTGAATGGCGGTTTCGCCACCCACACCAGCACCAGCAACACCAGGAACACCCCGGCCGACAGCCAGAATATCTCGTTGGCGGAGATGATCAGGCCCTGCGCGGTGATCTCGTTGGCGATATACGCCGACGCCTGCTGCTTGCTCATGCCGAGCTGCTCCAGTTGCCGGTACATCTCCTGCGACTGCGGGTTGTACGGGTTGACGAACTCCGTCAGTTGCGAATGGTGCTGCGATTCGCGCTGCGTCCACAGGGTGGTGGTGATCGAGGTACCGATCGAGCCCGCCAGCGTTCGCGTGAAGTTCGACAGGCTCGATGCCGCCGCCATGCGTTCCGGCGGTAGGCCGGACAGCGTGATGGTGGTCAACGGCATGAAGAAGCAGGCGATGGCGAAGCCCTGAACGAACTGTGGCCAGGCGGATGCGCCGAAGTCCATGCCCGGTTCAAACGTATAGGCGCGCCAGTAGAAGCACACGGCATACATGATGAAGCTGAAGGTCACCAGCCGGCGCATGTCGAGCCGGTTGCCGAACTTGCCGATGATCGGCGACAGCAGCACTGGGATCAGCCCGACCGGCGCCGACGCCAGCCCCGCCCAGGTGGCGGTATAGCCGTACACCTCTTGCAACAGCTGCGGCAGCAGCACGATGGCGCCGAAGTACAGCATGTACGCCAGACTGATGCACAGGCAGCCGATGGTGAAGTTGCGCGACTTGAACAGCGACAGATCCACCACCGGATGGTCGTCCGTCAGCTCCCACACCACCAGGAACAGCAGCGCCACCACCGCCACGACGGTGAGCGTGATGATCTCGGTCGAGTTGAACCAGTCCAGCTCCTTGCCCTGATCGAGCATGATCTGCAGAGAACCGATGCCGACGATCAGCAATACCAGGCCGACGGTGTCGATCGGTTTGATCTCGGTTTTGGTTTCCCGCCCCTTCAACGTCGCCATCGCCGCCACGATCACGAAGACGCCGATCGGGATGTTGATGAAGAAGATCCAGCCCCAATGGTAGTTGTCGCTGATATAGCCGCCGAGGATCGGCCCGAAGATTGGCGCGACGATAACGGTCATCGACCAAAGCGCCAGGGCCATCGCTCGCTTGGCGGGCGGGTAGTTGTTCAACAACAAACTCTGCGACAGCGGGATCAGCGGCCCGGCCACCACGCCCTGGATCACGCGGAAGAAGATCAGCATGCCAAGGCTGTTGGATATGCCGCACAGCCAGGAGGCGATGGCGAACAGCGCGGTGGACCAAAGGAACAGCCGCACTTCGCCGAAACGCTTCGCCAGCCAGCCGGTGATCGGAATCGAGATGGCGTTCGCCACGCCGAACGAGGTGATCACCCAGGTACCCTGCGAGTTGGAAGACCCGAGGTTACCGGAAATGGTGGGGATCGCCACGTTGGCGATGGTGGAGTCCAGCACCTGCATGAAGGTCGCCATGGCGAGCGCGACCGTCATCCAGGCAAGCTGGGCACCTTCAAGCGGTTTCTGTGGCAAGATGGCCTCCCGCGCGCTTAGCCGGCGTTCGCATGGATCACGTCGGCGATCAGCTGGTTAACCGGCGCCAGATTCAACGCCAGCGCGTCGCTCTGATACAGCGGTTTGTCGCGCACCACGTCGGCCAGCACGCGGCCGTCCAAATTGGCGGTATCGACGGTCACCAGCGTCGAAAGACCGATGCGCAGCGGATGATCGGCCACCTGCTTGGCGTCGAGCTCAATACGCACCGGCAGGCGTTGCACCACCTTGATCCAGTTGCCGGTGGCGTTCTGGGCCGGCAGCAGCGAGAAGGCGCTGCCGGTGCCCATGTCGATACCGGCCACTTTGCCCTGATACACCACGTCGTCGCCGTAGACGTCGCTGACCACCGTCGCCGGCTGGCCGATGCGCATGTTGGCGATCTGCGTTTCCTTGAAGTTGGCGTCAACCCAGATGTGATCGGCCGGCACTACCGCCATCAGCGGCGAACCGGCGGCGATCTGCGCGCCGACCTGCACGCTGCGGCGCGAGACATAGCCGGTAATCGGGCTGATCACCTTGGTACGCTGCAGCGCCAGCCAGGCGTCGCGCATCTGCGCGGCGGCTTGCTGGATCGCCGGCTGCTGTTCCAGCGGGGTGTTCAGCACCATCGCCTGGTTGGCGTTGTATTGCTGCACCGCCACTTCCAGCGCGGCTTTGGCGCTGTCGACCGCATCGCGAGCGTGTTGCAGCTCTTCGCGGCCGATGGCGTCAACGCTGCCCAGCACCACGCGGCGTTTCAGATCGTTCTCGGCCTTGCTCAGATCGGTCTTGCGCAGGGCGATGTTGGCCTGATACTGCTTGCTGTTGATGATCAGCTGGTGGGTCTGACGCACGCTGTTGGCCAGGCCGGTTTTGGCGCGTTCAAACGCCTGCTCGGCATCGGTCGGATCGAGCGTCAGCAGCACGTCGCCCTGCTTGACGTAGTCGGTGTTGTCGAAGTTGACGCTGTTCACGCTGCCGGACACCTGGGCCATGATCTGCACCTGGTTGCCGGAGACGTAGGCGTCGTCGGTTTCCTGGTGATGACGCAGCACCAGGAACCAATACACTAAATAAGCCACCCCTATAACAATGAAAATAACCGTCAGCAACAGCAGCCAAAATTTGCGCTGCTTCTTTTTGCCGCTCGGCTGCTGCGGGTTTTGGGTTTCCGCGCTTGCGCTCATGGTGTTCTCCAAGCCTTATATTATTATGCTTTCGAATCCGCTGCGGCCGGGGCCTGATAGCCACCGCCCAACGCGCGGATCAGTCCTATCTTCGCCTGCAGTAAATTGCTGCTGGCATTCAACTCCGCCTGTTGCTGCTGCAATAGCTGCGTCTGGCTGGTCAACAGATCGTCGCGCCCGATAATCCCTGCCTGGTAACGGGCGTTGGCGACCTGATACACCTGTTGCATCGACTGGGCCGCGGACGCCGCCTGCAGTTGCTGCTGCGCAGAACTCTGCTGGATGGTGATGGCGTCGGCGGTTTCCTGTACCGCATTCAGGATGGTTTGGTTGTAGGATTCCACCGCTTCGTCATACAGCGCGGATTCCTCGCCCAGCTTGCTGCGCAGCGCCCCGGCGTGGAAGATCGGCAGCGAGATCGCCGGCATCACGTTCCAGGCCTGGCTGGCCGCTTCAAACAGATTCGGGCTGGTGCCACTGGTATTGGTGGTCATCAGGCCGGCGAAGGCTGAAATGGTCAGGCTGGGGTAAAACTCTTTACGCGCGGCGCTGACGCGCTGGTTGTAAGACTCCACCAGCTGGCGTTGCGCGGCGATGTCCGGGCGTTTGCCCAGCAGATCCGCCGTCAGCTCGCCCTGCGGCGCCATCAGGTTGTCTGCGGGCAAAGGCACCTGACGCAGGTGCTGCATGGCGTTCGGGCCCTGGCCCGCCAGCGCGGCGAGCTGGTGTCTGAGCTGTTCGATTTGCGACTGCAGCTGCAGAATTTGCTGCTTGGCGACGTCGGACTGCGCCTGGGTTTGTTGCGGCACATCGACGCCGGTCAGGCCGGCCTGATAGCGCTGTTGGCGCAGCGCGGTCAGGCGCTCGTTGTTGTTCACTTCCTGCTGCAGCAGCTTCTCGAGCGCGAGATTGCTCTGCAGCTGGTAGTAGGCGGACGCCACCGAGCTGGTCAGCGTCAACGCCGCCTGTTCCTGCTCGGCGCGCGCTGCGTTCACTTGCGCCTTGGCGGCGTTCACCTGGTTGCGGTATTTGCCCCACCAGTCGAACTCGTACGCCAGGTTCAACCCCAGCGAGTTGGAGCTTGAATAGATCGGCTTATGCGGATACCCCAGCCCCATATTGACGTTCTGCGGCACGCGCTGGCGCTGGGTGCTGGCGTTCAGATCCAGGTTCGGCCCGTTGGCGGCGCTGGCTTCGCCTACCACGCTCTGCGCTTCGCGCACGCGGGCGGCGGCCTGACGCAGGGTCGGCGAACTTTGCAGCGTCTGCGTCATCAGGGCGTCCAGCTGCGGATCCTTGAGGGCGCGCCACCACTGCGGGCTGACGGCCAGCGAACTGACTTTCGGCTGAGCCAACTGCAGGCTCTGCGGATCCATCAGCGTGGATTGCGGGGCAATATTATCGGTCGAAGCACACCCGGCCAGCAGCAACACGGCGAACAGCGGGGTGAATCTCCAGTGAAATGGGGATCGCATAAGTAGGTACCTGAACAGAAATTGTGAATTAGGGTAACTGTTCTGTGATTTCCATTTGATCCAGACGTGCCAGCAATTTGCGCGTCAGCTGTTCCAGCTGTTTTTGCTCATCGTCGGTCAGCGTGGACCACAGGAAATGCAGACATTGGTGCTGCGGCGGCAGCAGTTGACTGAGAAATTCTTCCCCCTGCGGCGTCAGATGCAGATGCAGGCAGCGGCGATCGTTGTCGCTTTCCCGGCGCTCGATCCAGCCGCGCTTCTCCAGCTCGTCGGCGATGCGGGTCGCATTGGTGCGCGAGGAGCCCAGGGCAGAGCTTAGCTCAGAAGGTTGGATGCTGTGGCTTTCCTGCGCATCCAGGGTAATCAGCGCCATAAACAGTGTTTCGTTAATCCCCTGCGCTTTCAGCATCTTATTGCGGTTTTCCAGCAGCTTGCCTTGCATGTGCATGCACAGGCGGGTCAGCAGGATTTCCTGATAAGGGAAATCTTTCTGCCGCGTGGCGCGGAAATTCAGCATTTGTTCTATGGGGGCAAACGAGCTTTCCATAATTTAGGGCCTCATTAATTTCGTTCGAGATAGTAACGACGGTGACAAATAATGTAAATGTTCAGCCGTGCGGATAATTTAGCAATTCGTGTCATTTGTCAGTGTTTGTAAAGATGTGGCGCCTGAAAACGCCAGTGTGAAGCCAAACGATCGGGAGCGGCGTCAGCCTGCACCGAAAAGCATTAACAGTTTTAATGTGACGCCAAAGGCCGTTGCGCCGAGCAGCGTCGACAGAATGATGCTTTTGCTGCGGTAGAAGCACAGTGCCAGCGCGGCGAACCCCACCAACGTCGGCAGCAGCTTGTCCGGTTCGCGCATCACCACCGGCGTGCTGGAGACCACCAGCAGGGCGCAGATCGAGGCGATGCCGATGCTGTCGAGCAACAGGGCGGCTTTACCGCGTTTGAGGCCGGGCTGGGCGCGCGCCGGCGCCAGCCGCAGCGGCAGATAACGGAACAGGTAATTGGCGCAGCCCACCACCAGGCCAATCACCAGCACATCAATGTTCATGGCTGGCCTCCGCAGGGGCTGGCTGGCACAGGGCGGCAATGCAGCCGGCGCCGATGCCGGCCAAAATGGCGACCGGAATGGAGAACAGCACCACGCCGAGCAGCGCGCCGGCCAGCGCGGCGGCGATGGTCAGGCTCTGCGGGCGGCGGAAGGCGGCCAGCAGGAAGCTGAGAAACAGCGCCGGCAGCATGAAGGCCAGCGAGGCCTCGATCACCGGGAACTGCTCCAGCGGGCCGTTGCCGAACAGCGCGCCGAGCGCGGTGCCGGCCACCCAGGAGAGCCAGGAACAGAGCGCGATGCCCAGCATCCAGTTTTCGCTCCAGCTGCGGTTATTGCGCATCAGCCTGGCGGTGGCGGCGGCGAAGACCTCATCGGTCAGGCCAAAGGCCCATATCGCCGTTTTGCCGGGCGACATGCGCGAGACGATGCGGTGACGCAGCGCCGGGCCGTACAGCAGGTGGCGCACGTCCATCGCCATCACCGTCAATGCGGAGACCCACAGCGACATCCCGGCGCTCAGCAGGGCGGTGATCACGAACTGGCTGGCGCCGGCGTAGATGATGCAGGAGAAGAAAATGCTTTCCAGCGGGGAAAAACCCAGTTTGACGGCGCTGAGGCCGAAGGCGAACGCCACCGGGACATACCCGATGACGATCGGCAAACTGTCGACGACGCCGTTGGCGAAGGTGGCGCTGACGGCGGGCGGATTGAGGCTGTCTGCAGCTTGGCTTTGCATGGTTGTGGATCGCAGGGTAGATAGGACTTCAATAGTTTATGCCCAGAACATTACCAGAGAGTAAGTAATGTTTATACCCTGCACCGCTAATAAATTTCTTTAGTGACTATTTGCACGATAATCAGATTGTCGCCGGCCCCTGCGGATCGTGGTGCTTGCCGAGCCACCAGGTCAGCAGGTTGAGCAGGCATAACACCCCGCCGGCGGCAGCCACGCCGTACCAGCCTGCATGTTGATAGGCCGAGGCGGAGAGCAGCGAACCGAGCGCGCCGCCGATAAAGTAGCTGGTCATGTAGCCGGCGGTCAGGCGGTTGCGCGCGTCCGGCATGATGCGGTACATCACGCTCTGGTTGGTGACGTGTACCGCCTGCACCGCCAGATCGAGGATCAGGATGCCGGCGATCAGCGCCCACAGCGATTGTTTGGCGAACGCGATAGGGATCCAGGACAGCAGCAGCAACACCAGGCCGACGGTGGTGGTCAGCCCGGCCTTGCCTTTGTCCGCCAGATGCCCGGCGCGCGAAGCGGCCAGCGCCCCGGCGGCGCCCACCAGGCCGAACAGCCCAATCACCCCCTCGGAATAGTTGAACGGCGGCGCGGCGAGCAGAAAGGCCATTGAGGTCCAGAGCACGCTGAAGTTGGCGAACGACAGGGCGCCGAGGATGGCGCGGGTGCGCAGCAGCGGCGTGCGGCAGAACAGGCTGAAGATCGAGGCCAGCAGCTGCGGGTAGTTCAGCCCGGAGTGTTGCTTATAGCGCGGCAGCGCGCGCCACAGGATCAACGCCATCAGGATCATCAGCACGCTGGCGACCCAGTAGATGGTGCGCCAGCCGCCGAACGACGCCAGTGCGCCCGCGACGGTGCGCGCCAGCAGGATGCCGAGCAGCAGGCCGCTCATGATGATGCCGACGGTCTTGCCGCGCTTTTCCGGGTGGGCCAGCGTGGCGGCCAGCGGCACCAGGATCTGCGCCACTACCGAGAACAGCCCGGTGAGCGCGGTGCCGAGGATCATCATCGGCAGCGTGGCGGAGGTGGCGGTGATCAGCATGCCCCCGGCGGCCAGCAGCGTCATGAAAACGATCAGCCCGCGGCGCTCGAACATATCGCCGAGCGGCACCAGCAGCAGCAGGCCGGTGGCGTAACCGAGCTGCGCGGCGGTGACGATAAAGCCGGCCTGGTTGACCGACAGGTTGAAACTGGTGGCGATGGTTTCCAGCAGCGGTTGCGCGTAGTAGTTGCTGGCGACCGCCAGGCCGGTGGCGATGGCAATCAGCACGGTCAGCGCCGGGCTGAGGCCCGGATGGGCGTTTTGTTGGTTCATGATTTTTTCATCACGGGAAGAAGATAGCGCGCAGTATCCGGCAACGCGTCTGCGGAAACCAATGTATAATTTTCATTTGATTTATCTCATTTCAAGATAGATGCCATGAACCTGAAACAGATCCGCTATGCGCTGGCGGTGGCGGAAGAACAGAGTTTCACCCGGGCGGCGCAGCGCTGCCATACGGTGCAGTCGGCGCTCAGCCACCAGATCGCCAAACTGGAAGAAGAGCTGGGCTGTACGCTGTTTGAACGCACCTCGCGCCGGGTGCGGTTGACCCCCGCCGGCCAGGCTTTCATTCCGTCGGCGCAGCGGCTGTTGGCGGCGCAGCAGGCGCTGGTGGAAGAGGTGACCGCCGCCGGCGATGCGGTGTCCGGCACCCTGACCATCGGCACGATTTCAACCATAAACGCGATTGATCTGACCGAAAAGCTCGACAAGTTTCATCGCCACTATCCGGCGGTGAACATCCGCCTTTACGTTGGCATGAGCGAAGCCCTGTTGGAGGACGTGCGTCAGCAGAAGTGTGATATGGCGTTTGTCGGCATCTGGCCCGGCGATGTCGATTTACTGCCGATGTCGCACCGGCAGTTGACCGATGAGCCGCTGGTGGCGCTGGTGGCGCCGCAGCACCCGCTGGCCAACCGCGAGCGGGTCAACCTGCAAGCGCTGGCGGAAGTGCCGCTGGTGGATTTTTACAGCGGCACCGGCGCGCGGCGCCAAACCGATCGCGCCTTCCTGGCGGCGGGCATCCGCCGGCACGTCAGTTTTGAGATCGATCATATCGAATGGCTGGAGAATCTGGTGCGGCGCGGGTTGGCGGCGGGTATCGTACCTGTCTCGACCGCGCAACGCTTAAGCGCGTTGGTGTCGATTCCGATTGAAGACGGGCCGCGGCGCCAGGTGTATTGCATTTGGCCGCAGCCCTTATCGAACGCCGCCACACGTTTTTTACAGTTCAGCGGCATTGATATGGTGGGGTAGGGGCGCGGCAAAGGCGGCGCCCCTGAACGGTTACGGCTTCGCCGCTGCGGCGGCGGTTTTCACCCAGCCGTCGAAGGTGGCCTGGTGCGCCTTGATCCAGCCGTTGACGTGGTTCTGGATATCGGCTTCCGAAGCCTGGCCTTCATGCATGCGCAGGTTTTGCGCGTTGATGTCGGCGATCGGCAGCTTCATGATGGCGAACAGCTTGGCGGCCGCCGGATTGGCTTCGGCCCACTGTTTGTTAGCGGCGATGCGCATGGTGTTGACCGGGAAGCCGTAGTTGGCGCCGTTAGGCAGTTTGGTGTCGACGTTTTTCTGCTCGCCCGGCAGGGAGGAAAACGGCACCTGCAGCCAGACCACGTCGCGGCCCGGCACCATCACATCGCTGACCCAGTACGGCGTCCAGGTGTAATACAGCACCGGTTTGCCCTCTTTGTAGCGGGTAATGGTGTCGGCGATCATCGCCGCGTAGTTGCCCTGATTGTGCTCGACGGTGTTGCTCAGGCCATAGGCCTTGATGTGGTGGTTGATCACCGCTTCGCAGCCCCAGCCCGGGGTGCAGCCGGTCAGATCGGCCTTGCCGTCGCCGTTGGTGTCGAACAGCTTGGCGATCTTGGGATCCTTGAGCTGCTCGACGTTGGTGATGTGGTATTGCTCGGCGGTTTTCTTGTCGATCAGGTAGCCCTGCGCGGCGCCGTTGACGTAGACGCCTTCGCGGTAGAACTTGGCGTCGCCGCCGGCGGCCTTGTACTGATCGGCGTGCAGCGGATCCCAGTTGACCGCGATAAAGGTCGCGTCACCGGAGGCGATCGAAGTGTAGGCGACGTTGTAATCCACTTCACGCGGTTCTTTCACGTCGTAACCCAATTTTTCCAGCGCCTTGCTGACCAGCAGCGTCTGGAAAGTCTCTTCGGAAATGGTGCTTTGCACCGGCTGTACCGCGATCCCCTTGCCGGGTAAATCTGCCGCGCTCACGCTCTGTGAGCCAATCAGCGTCGTCAGGGCGAGAGCCCAGATGCCCGTGGTGCGCATAGTGTTTCCCCTCTTTCGATGTGGTGGTGTCATAGCCCGCCGGGGCCGCAGCCGCCGGCGGGAAAAGCGTCAGGCTTGCTTGATGAACGGGCGAGTCAGTAACCCGATGGGGCCGCGGCGATACCAGCGGCCGATGCCTTTACTGCGGCGATCGCGCCCCAGCGATTGGGTGAGGCGATCGAGAATGATCGCCAGGATCACAATGCCGACCCCGCCGACGGCGGCCAAGCCCATGTCCAGCCGACCGATGCCGCGCAGCACCATCTGTCCCAGGCCGCCGACGGCGATCATCGAGGCGATGACCACCATCGACAGCGCCAACATCAGCGTCTGGTTAACGCCGGCCATGATGGTCGGCATCGCCAGCGGCAGTTGCACTTTGAACAGCAGCTGGCGCGGGCTGGCGCCAAAGGATTCGGCGGCCTCGATCAGATCCTCCGGCACCTGCTTGATGCCGAGAATGGTCAGACGCACGATCGGCGGCAGTGCGAAGATGATGGTCACTACCACGCCCGGCACGTTGCCGATGCCGAACAGCATGACGATCGGCACCAGATAGACGAAGGCCGGAGTGGTTTGCATGGCGTCGAGCAGCGGCCTAATCACCTTGGCGGCATGCTTGCTGCGCGCCAGCCAGATGCCGAGCGGCAGGCCGATAAGGATGCAGAAGAACAGCGCGGTCAGCACCAGCGCCAGCGTGACCATTGCCTGCGACCAGGCGCCGATGGCACCGATGGCGATCAGGGAGAGCAGCGTCGCGGCGCCCATGCCGAGGCCCGAGACCTGCCAGGCGAGCAGCGAGAACACCAGAATGGCGATCGGCGCCGGCATGCCCAGCAGCAGTTGTTGGAAGCCGCTCAGGATCATGTCCACCGGCACGCGGATGCCCTGGAACAGCGGGCGGAAGTGCAGCACCAGCCAGTCGATGCCTTGCGTGACCCAGGTGTCGAACGGTACCCAGGCTTTGTGGAACGGATCGAGCAGGCTGAAGTGCTCCGGCTGCGCCGGGGCGCCGCTGAGCCAATCGGCGCTTTGCCCGGCGGCGTCATGTGCGGCCGGCGGCGGCGCGCTGGACCAGGCGTCACCGGCGTTGGCGGCGGCATCGCTGGCAGGTGCGGCGCCGGTATCGGCCGGTGCGGTAGCCCAGGGATCTTGGGTTTGCGTGGTATCACTCATGGGTTGAGCCCTCCTTGTCCAACGCCTGCAGCAGCATGGCCTTGGAGATGATGCCGAGATAGTTATGTTCTTCGCCCACCACCGGCACCGCACACGGCGCCTGGGCGACCAGGGAAATCAGATCGCTGAGCGGCGTGTCGGCCGGCACGGCGGCGGGGGCCTCGAGCAGGGCATCGTCCAGCGTTTGATTGGCGGACAGCGCCTTTTTCAACGACTCTATCGACACCACGCCGATAAATTTCTTCCCGCGTTCAACAACATAACCATAATCACGGTCCTCATCGCGCAGCAGCTGCAGCGCCGAGCGGGGGCCAAAACCGGGGGTTTTGCGGATCAGCGTCACCGGGCGCCGTTGGGCGATATCCTTGGCGCTGAATACATGACTGATGTCCACGCCGCGGAAGAAGGTGCGCACATAGTCGTTGGCCGGGTTGTTCAGGATCTCGTCCGGCGTGCCGACCTGGATCACCTCACCGCCCTGCATGATGGCGATGCGATCGCCAATGCGCATCGCTTCGTCCAGATCGTGGGAAATAAACACGATGGTGCGCTGATGCTGAGCCTGTAATTTCACCAGCTCATCCTGCATTTCGGTACGAATTAACGGATCGAGCGCCGAGAAGGCTTCGTCCATCAATAATATATCCGGGTTATTGGCCAGGGCGCGGGCTAATCCCACGCGCTGGCGCATACCACCGGATAATTCATCCGGATAAGACAGCGCATAATTCTCCAGCCCGACCTGACGCAGGGCATCCAGCGCTTTTTCCTGGCGCTCCTGCAGCGGTATTCCGGCTAACTCCATACCGAAAGCGGTGTTATTCAGGACATTCATGTGCGGCATTAGCGCGAATGACTGGAATACCATGCTGATCTTATTTCGCCGCACGGTGCGCAGCGCGGTGTCAGATATTTTGGCGATGTCCTCACCGTCGATCAGCACCTGACCGCGAGTGGGTTCTATCAGACGATTGAGAAGGCGTACCAGGGTGGACTTGCCAGAACCGGAGAGCCCCATGATGACAAATATCTCGCCTTCTTCAATGGCCAGAGTGGCGTCTTTTACGCCGAGCGATAAGCCGGTTTTTTCAAACAACCGATCTTTTGTCAGACCTTTATCCAGCAGTTTGAATGCGCGTTCCGGGTGTTCGCCAAATATCTTATACAGGTTCTTTACTTCGAGTTTAATTGCCATGCAATTTGCTGTTTCCTCTGGTTTAATTAACGCGTTATGGGCTGTCCTTAGCAAAATAAAAGAGCTTTTTACCCTAACACAGTGAATATCTGAGACAACCCTCAATGTCATTTAAATGGGATATTAGTGGTTTACATCAAGGTTTTAATTAGTTATGGTAATTTGGCCCGTGACTCAAAATTGACGGCCATTATTCGGCATAATGGTTTGGTTTTTGGGAAAATAATACGGTGTGGCGCAGAGAGATATTTTGGCGCCGCGCCTGCCGTTCGGATAATAAAAAACCCGACCAGAGGCCGGGTAAAAGTCATCAGTATTTCATCAATTTTAACGACAGGTGCCGATATCGAGGGGGATATCGTCGGGCGTCATGTTATCGCCTTAGTATGACAGCCAGATGGCAGCCTCAGGCCTTGCGATACAGCCTGCGCGGATGGCCGATATTGCCGTACAGCATCTCCACCCGCACGAACTGGGTGGCGACGCAATATTCCAGATAACGGCGAGCGGTGGTCTTGCTGATGCCGACTTGCTCAACCACGTCTTCCACCGCATGCGCCACCGCCGGCTGGGCGATAAACAGCGCCTGCACCAGCTCCAGCGTGTTGGTTTCGATGCCTTTGGCACTCGGCTCGCTGGAGAACTGTTTCGACTGCAGGTTATACAGCGCATCGACGTTGTCCTGATCGATGATCTTGAAGGTGCGCTGGGTCTGCACGAACTGCATGAAGCGTTCGAGCGAATTGCGCAGCCGCTTGTAGGACACCGGTTTGATGATGTAATCGAAGGCGCCGTTGCGGATCGCCTGGCTGCAGGTATGCATGTCGCTGGCGGCGGTGATGAAGATCACCGAACAGGCGGGGTTTTTTACCGCCGGTTCTTCCATCAGCTCGATGCCCTGGCCGTCCGGTAGAAAGTTGTCCAGCAGGATCAGCCGCGGCTGATGCTCGTTGGCTTTGGCCCGCGCTTCGGCCAGCGTGGCGGCGTAAGCCACCACCCGCAGGTTGAAATTTTTCTCGATGAACTCCGCGTGCAGCGTCGCCAGTTGCGGCTCGTCTTCCACGATCAGAACGTCCAGTGCTAGGTGTGACATAATCGGGTGCTCAAAAAATCGGGTTATGGGTTTTATTTAGGGATAAATATAGAGAATATCGCGCCGTGCGGCTCGTTGTCCGACACTTCTATGCTGCCGTGCGCCTGCGCCACATGGCTGGCGACCAGATGCAGGCCAATGCCGTGGTCGCTTTTATCCGCTTTGGTGGTGACGCCCTGTTCAAACAGCGTATCACGAATCTCCTCGGCGATGCCGGTGCCGCGATCCGCCACCTCGATCACCAGCTCGTCGCTGCCGTCGCTGATATAGAGTTCGATCGCGTCGTGCGGAGCCGGGCAGTGCAGCGTCGCTTCCACCGCATTATCCAGCAGGTTGCCGACGATCGACATCAGTTCGGTCTCATTCAGCGCCGCCGGGATCTGCCGCAGTTGGCAGGCCGGATCGAAGCGCAGCTCGATGCCTTTTTCTCTGGCGCTGGAATATTTGCCCAGCAGCAGGCCGCACAGCGCCGCCGAACTGAAGCGCTGCGAGATGAAATCGAGGATCTCCTGCGCACCCTCCGACTGGGCTTCCACATAGCGAATGGCCTCGTCGTAGCGCTGCATATGCAACAGCCCGGCCAACGTGGCGGTCCAGTTCAGCTGCTCGTGGCGCATGATGCGCAGGTTGTCGGCATAGCGTTTCACCTGGCTGAGCTGGCTGCTCAGGGTATTGATGTCGTTTTTGTCGCGGAAGCTGATCACCCAGCCTTGCAGCTCCTGCTCCTGCATGATGCGCACCCGGCTGGCGATCACCCGCACGTGGTTGAAGCGGCACACCTCGTCGTGCGTATCCTGGCCCAGTTGCGCGGCGGCGAAGAAGTCAGGCTGCGCCTGGATCACGTCGCCGATCGGCCGGCCCAGTAAACTGGCGGCCGGCTGGTGCAGATCCAATAGCTCGCGCGCCGCATGGTTGATGGTGATGATCCGCTGCTGTGGATCGATGGCGATCACGCCCTCATAAATGGCTTCCAGCAGCGCTTTTTGCTGACGCACCAGCAGCGCGATCTCTTTCGGTTCCAGCCAGAACATCTGGCGCTTGAGGTTTTTCGACAGCAGCCAGGAAAAGACGAACAGGGCGATCAGCAGCAGGACGATGGAGCCGATAATTTGCGTCAACGTCCTGGCATTTAAATTATCTATGTGCGATTTCAAATAGCCGACGGAAACGATGCCGATCACGTGATTATTTTCATCCAGGATCGGCGCCTTGCTGCGCAATGAAACGCCAATGCCGCCCTTGCGAATGGAAATAATGCTTTTCCCTTCCAGCACCTCTTTATTATCGCCGCCGATCATCGGCGTACCCAGGCGGCCTTCGTATTCGGAATGATAAAGGTGGCGGGCATGACTATCGCCGATGACGATATAACTGGCGTCGCTGCTGGCGCGGATTTTTTTCATCAGCGCGGCAATTCTGGCGGCGTCGTGTTTTTCCACTGCGTCCACCAGCGAAGGAATGAGGGCGATTTCCCGCGCCTGCACTTGGGCGCGGGCGCCGAGATCGCGGTGCAGCTGCGCATCCAACTGGTAATAGGTGTAGGCGCCGATGCAAGTCAGCAGCAGGCAGGAGAAGGCCACCAGGCACAGAAACAGCTTGATTTGAAATGAGAGTTTGAGGCGCATGGCGGAGCTTCACCGTAAAGAGATCCTGAAGCCTTACCCTATCACGAGAAGCGGGGTCTGTAATATTGCGCCCGATCAACTTGTGATCCTTCACACGGGATTAGAGTGAACCGGACGAGAATTGTTCGCCTGCGATAAAATTGATAAGCTTTAAAATAAAAACGGTATTAACACCATTAAAACCACGCCGGTTTTTACATAATCTTAATTAACCCCATAGAAACCATAACCACCATTAAAAACCCTTTTTAACTTTGAACATAATCACAGCAGATAATCCGTGCGCTTCTCTATGATGGCTGAACAAACTAATAAGAGGCCAGATTATGAGCACAACAGATGATTCTTACCTCGTAGCCAAAGACAAGACCGCCGATATTCCTCTGCGTGAGAAATGGTGGCGGATACTGGACAATTATAAAGTAGGGATTATTCCGTTACCGTTCTTTATTCTGGCCGGCGTATTGATTCTGCTCGACTGCCTGGAAGGCAAATTGCCGAGCGATATCGTGGTGATGGTGGCCACCCTGGCGTTCTTCGGTTTCGCCTGTGGCGAATTCGGCAAACGCCTGCCGTTGATCGGCAAAATGGGCGCGGCGGCGATCTGCGCCACCTTTATTCCTTCCGCGCTGGTGCACTATGGCCTGCTGCCGGACGTGGTGGTGGAATCGACCACCAAGTTCTACAAATCGACCAACATTCTTTATCTCTACATCTGCTGCATCATCGTCGGCAGCATCATGAGCATGAACCGCCAGGTGTTGATCCAGGGTTTCCTGCGCATCTTCATTCCGATGCTGTGCGGCGAGATCGTCGGCATGCTGGTGGGGATGGGCGTCGGCATGGCGCTGGGCCTGGAGCCGTTCCAGATCTTCTTCTTCCTGATCCTGCCGATCATGGCTGGCGGCGTGGGTGAAGGGGCGATCCCGCTATCGATGGGCTACGCGGCGATCCTGCACATGGAGCAGGGCGTGGCGCTGGGGCGCATTCTGCCGATCGCGATGCTCGGCAGCCTGACCGCCATCGTCATCGCCGGTCTGCTCAACCAACTGGGCAAGCGTTATCCGCACCTGACCGGCGAAGGCAGCCTGATGCCGAGTAAGCAGGGCGACAGCAACATGAACGCGGTGGAAAAAATCAGTGGCAAGGTGGACGTCAGCACCATCGCCTGCGGCGCGCTGCTGGCCATTCTGCTGTATATGGTGGGCATGCTGCTGCACCGTCTGATCGGCCTGCCGGCGCCGGTGGGCATGCTGTTCGCCGCCGTGGCGGTGAAACTGGCGCACGGGGTGTCGCCGCGCATTCAGGAAGGCTCGCAGGTGGTGTACAAATTCTTCCGCACCGCCGTGACTTATCCGATCCTGTTCGCGGTCGGGGTAGCCATCACGCCGTGGCAGGAGCTGGTGGACGCGTTTACCGTACAGAACCTGATCGTGATCGTCACGACCGTCAGCGCGCTGGTGGCGACCGGTTTCTTCGTCGGCAAGAAAATCGGCATGCACCCTATCGACGTGGCGATCGTCTCCTGCTGCCAGAGTGGGCAGGGCGGCACCGGCGACGTCGCGATCCTCACCGCCGGCAACCGCATGTCGCTGATGCCGTTCGCCCAGATCGCAACCCGTATCGGCGGCGCTATCAACGTCTCGCTGTCGCTGCTGGTGTTGGCCAAGTTCTTCGTATAACTCCTATAAATCCTTAGCGTTACTTTGCCTTTCCCCGCCCCCGCGGGGATTTTTTTGCCCGCGCGCCGGCCGGCCGCGCAGGCGGGAAAACACCGGTTACGCCGCCTGTTTCATGGCGGCGTCATACCAGGCGAAGTAGCGCTCTACGCCGCGACGGCCGGATTCGATCAGCGCGCGTTTTTTCTCCTCGCTGATGCCGAACTCCAGCGTGCCGACGTCGAGTGTGTCGACATACACGGTGCGCTTCCAGTCGTCGCTGTCCAGATGCACCTTGGTTTGGATGTCCAGCATCACGTTGGCCACCGCCAGGGTGAAATCAAACAGGTTGTTGACCGGCGTGCGCGGGCCGGCCTGGCCGGCGGCCTGGGCGATTTCGCTGGCGGAATCCAGGCGAAGGCCCAGCGTGCGGGTGTTGATGCGCTGGCTGGCGCTGTCGATGTAAGGCGGCGTGGCGGAGAAGTCATAATCGAATAGCCGCACCGGATAGTTGTCGATCATGCCACCGTCGATGCACAGGTCGCCCAGGGTATTATTCTTCGCCACGAAGGCGAACGGGAACGACATCGAAATGCGCAGGCCGTCCGCCACTTTCATGCGCGGCGTGGTGCGGTGAGAATAGACCTCGCGCTGACCGCTGTTGAGATTGGCGCCGATAAAGTAAATCGACTTGAACCCTTTCGCCGTTTTCATCGCTTCGAACTGCTCGAAGGTAATATCCGGGTTGCCGGTATATTGTTTGATAATATCGCGCGACCATTGATAGAAATAATCGCCGGGCGCGATGCCGTATTGATTAAACAGGCGATAGGCGTCCTGGATCGTGCCGAAAAAGCCGCCGTTATAATCGAGGAATTTTTTAAAATCCATCGCCGACAGAATTTTGGTTACGTCTGCCGAGCTGCAGCCCAGGCCGACCAGCAGTGCGGCGATGGCGCCCGCCGAGGCACCGGAGGTTTGCTTGATCTGCGGCATGATGCCTTTGGCTTCCAGCAGCTCCAGCGCGCCGCCATAGGCGATGCCTTTTACGCCGCCGCCTTCAAAGACCAGGTTTTCGAATTGATAGCTCATGTTATTTCCTTATTCGTGGTTTAGGGAGTAAGGAAAATAACCAAGTGGCGAACGAGAAAATATGGATTGGGGTTGTGTGGGGCGACAAACAAAATTATTCACAATAAATATATTGTTTATATATTTATCAAAGGCATTTATTAAACAGGCGCATCGGGCCTTTTGCGTCAATACTTAGCGCTGTTCAATTCTCGCAAGGAGTCATCATGTTCTGGAAACGTTGTCTGTTGGGCGCGGCGCTGGCCGTTATGTCGTTACAGGCCGGCGCCGCCGCGCCGCAGGCCAAAACCCCGACGCCGGGATTTTACCGCATCATGCTGGGCAGCTTTGAAGTGACCGCGTTGTCCGACGGCATTATTCGCCTGCCGGCGGACAAGCTGTTGCTGAACAGTACGCCGCAGCAGATCGCCGCCGGGTTGGCCGAGCGGCATCAAAGCCTGCCGGTGGTCACCTCGGTCAATGCCTATCTGATCAACACCGGCGACAAGCTGGTGATGATCGACAGCGGCGCCGGCCAGCTGCTGGGCGACGGCCTGGGCAAGCTGGTGGATAACCTGCGTGCGGCGGGCTACCAGCCGGAGCAGGTGGATGAAATCTACCTGACCCACATGCACCCGGACCACCTCGGCGGCCTGACGCACGACGGCAAGGCGGTATTCCCCAATGCGGTGGTGCGCGCCGCCAGCCAGGACGCGGACTTCTGGCTAAGCGCGGACAAACTGAAACAGGCTAGCGCGGGCAATAAGAGCAACTTCGAAAGGGCTCAGGCAGTGATCAAGCCGTATCAGGCGGCCGGCCACTTTAAGCCGTTCAGCGGCGACGGTGAGCTTTCCCCGGGCATTGCCGCCTTTGCCGCCCACGGCCATACGCCGGGGCATAGCGTGTATCAGGTGACCAGCCAGGGCCAGAAGCTGTTGCTGCTGGGGGATCTGATCCACGTGGCGGCGGTGCAGATGCCGCATCCGAAGGTGGCTATCAGCTTTGATAATGACGCCAAGGCGGCGGTCGCTCAGCGGCTGCGGATATTTGGCGATAGCGCGCGGCAGAGCGAGCTGGTGGGGGGCGCACACCTGTCGTTCCCGGGGTTGGGGTATTTGAACCGCCAGGGCGACGGTTATACCTGGGTGCCATTGAACTACGGCGCGCTGTAATGGAGATGGCCGCCCAACGGGCGGCCATCGTAAGCGCCTTGGGGACATTGTTCGAAAATTTGGGATTATGATGCCAGAGAATCGGGGCTGATTCGCCGTGATAAACAGTGCATGATTAACGTCATGCCTGTCGTTTTCTTTAAGGAGCTCCCGATGAACCAGAAAACTCACTCCGTCGCCATCGTCACCGGCGCATCCCGCGGCATCGGCGCGGCCATCGCCGAGCGTCTGGCCGCCGATGGCTTTACCGTCATCATCAACTATTCGGGCAATCCGGCGCCGGCCGATGAGCTGGTGGGCAAGATAGAACAGCGCGGCGGCCGCGCCTTGAGCGTCAAGGCCGACGTCAGCGATGCGGCTGCGGTCGCCCGGCTGTTCGACAGTGCTGAACAGGCGTTTGGCGGCGTCGACGTGCTGGTCAATAACGCCGGAGTGATCGCGCTGGCGCCGATAGCGGACATGAAGGATGAAGACGTGGATCGCCTGCTCGACATCAACCTGAAAGGCAGCTTCAATGCGATGCGCGAGGCGGCGAAGCGCCTGCGCGACAATGGCCGCATCATCAACTTCTCCTCCAGCGTGGTGGGGTTGCTGCAGCCGGGGTACGGCATGTATGCCGCCAGTAAGGCGGCGATCGAAGCGCTGACCAGCGTGCTGGCGAAAGAGCTGCGCGGCCGCAATATCACGGTGAACGCCGTCGCGCCGGGGCCGACCGCCACCGGCTTGTTCCTCGACGGCAAAACCCCGGAGCTTATCGAGCGGCTGGCGAAGATGGCGCCGCTGGAGCGTCTGGGCACGCCGGAAGATATCGCCGCGGCGGTGGCTTTCCTCGCCGGGGCCGACGGCGGCTGGATCAATGGCCAAACCCTGCGCGCCAACGGCGGCATCATCTGATTGGCGACGCGCCGCCGCCGGATCGGGTATCCTGTGGCGGAACATATCACATCAAGGGCAACGTATGGCGGGTCACACTCAGCAATCCCATCCTGGCGTCAGATCGCCCTGTGTCAGCCTGTGCCGGATCGACGACGAAACCCAGCAGTGCCGCGGATGCCGGCGCACGCGGGCGGAGATCGCCGCCTGGCCGACCGCCAGCGACGCGGAGAAACGCGCTATTTGGCGGCGGCTTGAGCTGCGTGCGGAATTCAAGCAAAACACATAGTCGCGAGAGCACGACACGCCGCACTCCCGTGAAGGTTTATTCCTGATACGGCTAGCCAGCCTCAGAAATCCCAGTCCTCATCCTCGGTGTTGACCGCCTTGCCGATAACGTAGGACGAACCTGAACCGGAGAAGAAGTCGTGGTTTTCGTCGGCGTTCGGCGACAGCGCCGACAGGATCGCCGGGTTGACCTCCGCCATCGCCGGTGGGAACAGCGCTTCATACCCGAGGTTCATCAGCGCCTTGTTGGCGTTGTAGTGCAGGAAGGTCTTCACGTCTTCCGTCCAGCCGACGCCGTCGTACAGCTCCTCGGTGTAACGCACCTCGTTGTCGTACAGATCCTGCAGCAGATCGAAGGCGAAGTTTTTCACCTGCTGGCGCCGTGCGGCGTCCACTTTCTCCAGCCCTTTCTGGAACTTATAGCCGATATAGTAGCCGTGCACCGCTTCGTCGCGAATGATCAGGCGGATCAGATCGGCGGTGTTGGTCAGCTTGGCGCGGCTGGACCAGTACATCGGCAGGTAAAAACCCGAATAGAACAGGAACGACTCGAGGAACACGCTGGCGACTTTTTTCAGCAGCGGATCGTCGCTGCGGTAGTGCGCCAGAATGATGCCGGCTTTCTTCTGCAGCGCGCGGTTTTCCTCGCTCCAGCGATAGGCGTCATCCACGTCCGGCGTTTGGCACAGGGTGGAGAAGATTGAGCTGTAAGAGCGGGCGTGCACCGCCTCCATAAAACTGATGTTGGAGTACACCGCCTCTTCGTGCGGCGTCAGCGCATCGGCGATCAGGGCCGGCGCGCCGACGGTGTTCTGGATGGTGTCCAGCAGCGTCAGCCCGGTGAACACCCGAATGGTCAGCTGTTGCTCCTTCGGCGTCAGCGTGGCCCAGGAGGGGATATCGTTGGACAGCGGCACCTTCTCCGGCAGCCAGAAGTTGGAGGTCAGGCGGTTCCACACCTCCAGATCCTTGTCGTCTTCGATGATGTTCCAGTTGATGGCGCGCACCAGCGGCGCCGATGTTACGGTCGTCATAAGTTGCCTCACAGCGAGCAGGACACGCAGCCCTGCACCTCGGTGCCTTCCAGCGCCATCTGGCGCAGGCGGATGTAGTAAATGGTCTTGATGCCTTTGCGCCAGGCGTAGATCTGCGCGCGGTTGATGTCGCGGGTAGTGGCGGTATCGCGGAAGAACAACGTCAGCGACAGCCCCTGATCGACGTGTTGCGTGGCGGCGGCATAGGTATCGATGATTTTCTCCGGGCCAATCTCGTAGGCATCCTGGTAATACGCCAGGTTGTCGTTGGTCATGTAAGGCGCCGGGTAGTAAACGCGGCCGATCTTGCCTTCTTTGCGGATCTCGATGCGCGAAACGATCGGATGAATGCTGGAGGTGGCGTTGTTGATGTACGAGATGGAACCGGTCGGCGGCACCGCCTGCAGGTTCTGGTTGTACAGCCCGTGCATCATCACCGACTGGCGCAGCGCGCGCCACTCGTCGCGGCCCGGAATGGCGATGCCGGCGGTGGCGAACAGCTCGCGCACCCGCACGGTCTGCGGCAGCCAGTCGCGCTCGGTGTATTTGTCGAAGTACTCGCCGCTGGCATAGCGCGAGTGCTCAAAGCCGTCGAACGCGCCGCCGCGCTCGATCGCCAGCCGATTCGAGGCGCGGATGGCGTGATAGGCCACGGTATAGAAATAGAGATTGGTGAAGTCGATGCCTTCTTCCGAGCCGTAGAAGATACGCTCGCGCGCCAGGTAACCGTGCAGGTTCATCTGACCGAGACCGATGGCGCGGGCGCTGCGGTTGCCTTCGGCGATCGACGGCACCGAGCGGATGTCGCTCATGTCGGCCACCGCGGTCAGCGCACGGATCGCGGTCTCGATCGCTTTGCCGAAGTCCGGCGCGTCCATGGTTTTGGCGATGTTCAGCGAGCCGAGGTTGCAGGAGATGTCCTTGCCGATGCGATCGTAGCTCAGATCCTCATGATACGTACTGGCGCGGTTAACCTGCAGGATCTCCGAACACAGGTTGCTCATGTTGATGCGACCGGCGATCGGGTTCTCCCGGTTGACCGTGTCCTCGAACATGACATACGGGTAGCCGGATTCGAACTGGATCTCCGCCAGCACCTGGAAGAATTCGCGCGCATTGATGCGCGACTTGCGGATGCGCTTGTCGTCCACCATCTCGCGGTACTTCTCGCTGACGGCAATCTCCGAAAACGGCACGCCATACACCCGCTCGACGTCGTAGGGCGAGAACAGGTACATCTCCTCGTTGTTCTTCGCCAGCTCAAAGGTGATATCCGGGATCACCACCCCCAGCGACAGCGTTTTGATGCGGATCTTCTCGTCGGCGTTTTCCCGCTTGGTGTCGAGAAAACGCAGAATGTCCGGGTGGTGGGCGTTGAGATACACCGCGCCGGCTCCCTGGCGTGCGCCGAGCTGGTTGGCGTAGGAGAAGGCATCTTCGAGCATTTTCATGATCGGAATGACGCCGGAAGACTGGTTCTCGATGCGCTTGATCGGCGCGCCCACTTCGCGAATATTGCTCAGCAGGAAGGCCACGCCGCCGCCGCGTTTCGACAGCTGCAGCGCGGAGTTCACCGCCCGGCCGATCGATTCCATATTGTCTTCGATGCGTAGCAGGAAGCAGGAGACCAGTTCGCCGCGCTGGCGTTTGCCGCAGTTGAGGAAGGTCGGCGTGGCCGGCTGGAAGCGGCCCGAAATCATCTCCTCCACCAGATCCTGCGCCAGGGCGGTATCGCCCGCCGCCAGCGTCATCGCCACCATGCACACCCGATCTTCGTAGCGTTCCAGATAGCGCTTGCCGTCGAAGGTTTTGAGCGTATAGCTGGTGTAGTACTTGAAGGCGCCGAGGAAGGTCTCGAAGCGGAATTTTTTGGCGTAGGCCTGCTGGAACAGCTGCTTGATAAACGGGAACTCGTACTGCGCCAGCACCTGCGGCTCGTAGTAGCCTTCTTCCACCAGATAGCGCAGCTTTTCCTCCAGGTTATGGAAGAACACGGTGTTTTGGTTGACGTGCTGCAGGAAGTAGTGCCGCGCCGCCAGCCGATCCTTGTCGAACTGGATCCGGCCTTCCGCATCGTAAAGATTGAGCATCGCGTTGAGCGAATGGTAATCCAGCGCGCCCGTCTCGGGCCTGGTCAGTTCTGTCGTTGCCAAAATGCGGTTACTCCCTGTCGAACGTTTTCAACGTCTTGCGCGGTGCCGAGCAGCTCGAAGCGGTACAAAAATGGCACCTGGCATTTTTTGGCGATGATGTCGCCGGCGATGCCGTACGCTGCGCCGAAGTTGGTGTTCCCGGCGGCGATGACGCCGCGCAGGTATGAACGGTTTTGCGGAACGTTGAGAAAGCGGATCACCTGGATCGGCACCGCGCCGACGGCGCTGCCGCCGCCATAGCTGGGCACGATCAAGATATAGGGTTGTTCCATCAGCAATTTGCTGCGGGCGCCGGCGATCGGAATGCGGATCGCCGGCAGGCCCAGTTTCTCAACGAATCGGTGGGTGTTCTCCGAACTGCTGGAGAAATAGACCAGCGGATTCATCGTCGAGCCTCAGCAGGTGAGCGCCAGCGCGCCGATTTTGTCCGGCCGGAAACCGGACCAGTGATCGTCACCGGCGATAATCACCGGAACCTGCTGATAACCTAATGATTTAACGTGGTTCAGCGCCTGCTGATCCTGGGTGAGATCGATCACCTGATAATCAATCCCCTGCTTATCAAATGCGCGATAGGTGGCGTTGCACTGGACACAGTCCGGCTTACTGTAAATAATAATGCTCATGATTCGCATTTACCTTTAGGCTGAAGGAAAGGCGGACAAGTCAGATAACGGAGCATCGTTCCTGGCGTTTCTGACGGCGTTATCAACCGAACGACATTCCCTGCGGCTGACCTATAAAATACTATATGTTGATATTTGTTTTATCAACCACGCTATATATGGTGTTTTGTGGGGTTGGGTGCGCAGACCGCGTCGGGGCTGGGAAGGCGAGGGGAAAATTTTTTTGCGGGTAGGAAATTCCCCCCTCTCAGAGAAGAGGGGGAGGCGAACGCATTATTGGCGCATGCTGACGGCCAGCCGGTTGAAGGCGTTCATGATGCTGATGGCGAAGGTCAGATCGGCGATCTCGGTATCGCTGAAGTGCGCTTTCAGCGCCTCAAAAGCGCTGTCCGGCGCGCCGGTGGCGGCGATCAGCGTCACCGACTCGGCCCATTCCAGCGCGGCGCGTTCGCGCTCGCTGAACTCATGGCTGACGCGCCAGCCCGCCAGCGTATCGAGTTTGGCGTGGCTGAAGCCGCTTTCGCGCAGCGCTTTACCGTGCATGTCCAGGCAGTAGGCGCAGCCGTTGATCTGCGAAACGCGCATAAACATCAACTCGATGGTCGCTTTGTCCAGAGCGCCTTTCTCCAGCGCCATCAGCGCGCTCACCATATTTTTGTACGGGGCGGGCGCCAGCTCGGCGTAATTCAAACGTTGCTTAATCATGGTCAACCTCAATCGATAGTAACGAAATCATGCCGCTACTTTAGCGGCCTTATGGTCTATGCTATAGGGCCATAAAATGATTATTTAACCGGGCCATGATGCCAACTTTCCTGACCTCGCTGCGTTTGGACAGCCGGCTCGCCGAACCGCTGTACCGGCAGATTTATCTGCGAATCAAAGACGCCATCGCCCAGGGCAACCTGGCGGCGGGCAGCCGGCTGCCTTCGGTGCGCGGGTTGGCGAGCGATCTTGGCGTGGCGCGCGCCACGGTGGAAAGCGCCTACGCGCAACTTATTGCCGAAGGTTTCTTGCAGAGCCGGGGGGCAGGCAGGCACCTATGTCTCGCCGCAGTTGCCGCCCATGCAGGGGGCGGCGTCCGCTGCACCGCCGCTGCCGGCGGTGGCGCCCGATCCGCTGCAGCCGCAGGGCATGCTGCAGCCTTTCCAACTGGGCGTGCCGGCGCTGGATGCGTTTCCACGTGCGCTGTGGCAGCGCATTGTCGCCCGCCAGCTGCGCGGTTCTACGGTGGCTTCCCTGGCGCTGCCGCCGGCCGGCGGCCTGCCTGAACTGCGTGAGGCGCTCGCCCATTATCTGCATTTGTCGCGCGGCATCAGCTGCCAGCCGGAGCAGATTTTCCTCTGCGCCGGCTACCCGGCGCTGTTGGACTGGGTGGTGGAGACGCTGTTGCACGCCGGTGACGCGGTATGGATTGAAGATCCCGGTTATCCGGTTACGCGCCCGCTGCTGCGGGCCGCCGGCGTGAGGCCGCTCGCCGTGCCGGTGGATGAACAGGGCATGGACGTGGCCGCCGGTATCCTGACTGAGCCCGAGGCGCGCCTGGCGGTGGTCACGCCGACTCATCAGAGCCCGCTCGGCGTCTCGCTCAGCCTGGCGCGGCGGATGGCGCTGCTCGACTGGGCGCAGCAGCGCGGGGCCTGGATCCTCGAGGATGACTACGACAGCGAGTTTCGCTATCACGGGCGGCCATTGCCGCCGCTGAAAAGCCTCGACGTTCAGGGGCGGGTGCTGTATGCCGGCACCTTCAGCAAAACGCTGTTCCCGGCGCTGCGCATGGCTTATTTGGTAGTGCCCGCCGGTCTGACGGAGGCATTCGCGCGCAGCAGCCGGCTGCGCGGCTGCGGCTGCCCGCCGTTGCTGCAGGCAAGCGTGGCGGATTTCATCCGCCAAGGGCATTTCTACCGCCACCTGAAACGCATGCGGCCGCTGTACCGCCAGCGGCGCGAGTGGTTGACGCAGGCGCTGGAACGGCGACTGGAGGCGTGGCTGACGGTGGTGCCGCAGCAAGGGGGCATTCAGCTGTTGGCCCGGCTGTGCGACGGCATGGCGGATGCGCCCTTGGCGGCGCTGGCGTGGCAACAGGGGCTGGCGGTGCAGGCGCTCTCAGACTGGCGCATCGACCATCCGGCGGGGCAGGGGTTACTGTTGGGATTCGCCAATTTCAGCCGGCGAGAGGAGGCGGAGCGGGCGGTGCAGGGGCTAGCGCAGCTGTTTAAACACGCAAATTAAACGGCCCGCGATTTCCGCGGGCCAGACGCACATCTGTTTTATCTTTATGACTGCAGGGGTGTTAACGCCGGGCCAGCAGCACGCCGAGCACGATGCCGACAGCGGCACCGATCCCTACGCCCTGCCAAGGTTTGTCACGCACATAGCTGTCGGCTTGATCGACCGCGTCGCGCGCATGCTGTGTCAGACTGGTGGAGCCGTTGAACCGCGCCCTGGCGTCGCGCAACACGCCTTTCGCCTTGCTGTGCAGCTCTTTCAGTTCCTCTTTGGTCTTGTCACCGGACTCGCGCAACACTTCATCCAGCGTATCGGCCAACAGAGTGACGTCCTGATCGATGTCGCGTTCTGTTCTTTCCGCTTTCTTAAACATTCAGCTCTCCATTTCGACACATGTCTTTTAAGTGTAGACCATGTCGAGATTTGCGTGGCCGATCACGGAAAAAAACCGCCGTCACGCAGGTGTTTGCCGGCACCTGGGCTTTGTACATTTGGTTACTCGGCGAAACCAATCACTCACGGAAGCGGCGGTTTGATTCCACTAGTATCTGTTTCAACGGCTCCACCGGAGCTTACCGAAACAACACTCTGAGGATTTAAAGATGAAAAAAGTATTAGCGCTGATCGTTGCTGCCACTATGGGTCTGTCTTCTGTTGCTTTCGCTGCTGATACTGCAGCTACTGCTCCGGCTACCACCACCGCGCCAGCTGCGACCACCACCACCGCTGCGCCAGCGGCTGCTGCTGAAAAAGCGCCAGCTAAAGCGACGCACCACAAGAAAGCCAAGCACCACAAAAAAGCGCCAGCCCAGAAAGCTCAGGCCGCTAAAAAGCACCACAAAAAAGCGCCAGCTCAGAAAGCCCAGGCTGCTAAAAAACACCACAAAAAAGCGCCAGTGCAGAAAGCTCAGGCCGCTAAAAAACACCACAAAAAAGCCGGTAAAAAAGCTTAATTAAGTGATGTTTGCGGAACCGACAAGGTTCCGCATTCTACAGCCCGTATTCCAGACACCCGGTCTTTCCGGGTGTCTTCTTTTGAGGCTACTCACGATGATCCATCGCTATCTGTTTGAAGTCATTTTCAGCGCGGTAACCCTGTGCGGGGTGATCGTCGGTTGGGAACTGTTTCTGGCCGGCAGCTTCCTGTAATTATTGCGCCGCGGCGGTTTCGTGCAAATGCCGCCAGCCGAGCGCGTCGGGCAGGCGTTCAAACACCACCGTGGAGTAGCGCAGCGTGGCGCTTTGCCCCGGCAGACTCTGTTTTTCCCGGTAGCTGACTACCGCGCCCGTCGGCCATTCGGCCACCAGCTTCATCTCTTCTATCTCGATTTCCAGTCCCGGTTTGGCGGCGCGATGCGCGCGGAAAAAAGCGCACAGCGCGGTGAAATCCAGCGGGGCGCCGTTCAGCGCGATCATGCTGAAATCCGGCATAAAGCGTGCCAGCAGCGCTTGCTCTTCTCCGGCCCCTTTGCCCAGCCAGCGTTCAATGGCGATGTGGGCGTCGATCACTTCGGTAAAATACGGGTTCATAAAGCATCCTGTTGAGCGTTGAGTTGGCGCACGATGGCGCGGTTGGCGAGGCGCAGGCACAGCAGCAGCGGGATAAGTACGCTGGTGCCCGCCAGAATGAAGCAGGTGCGGTAAGCCGCTGCGGGCGGCAACACGGCCAGCAGCAGATTCAGCAGCAGGCTGAGCAGCGCCACGCCGAGGCAAAAACTGAGTTGGCGGTTGATGTTCCACAGCGCACTGGCGTCCGCCAGCTGAGCGTCGGGGATCTGCAGGAACGCGCTGCTCTGCGCGGTGCTGCTGCACAGGCTGCCGCCGAACCCCATCAGGGCGAAGGCGGCGATCTGCAGCGCGTGCTGCCCGGCCTGATCGATCTGCGCCAACGTCAGCATGCCGGCGCCTTGCAGTAGGCAGCCGACGATCAGCAGCGGCCGCGGGCCGAGGCGGTTAAAGGTTTTGCCGGTCAGCGTGATGGCCAGGAACGATGCCAGCGCCCAGGGCAGCATCAGGCCGCCGACCTGTGCGGCGGGCATCCCCAGCTGGTTTTGCAGATACAGCATTGCCACCAGGCTGACGCCGATGAACAGGCCGGGAATGCACAAATAAACCGCCATGGCGTTGCGCAGCAGCGGATCGCCGACCAGCCGCAGGTTCAGCAGCGGCTGCGGGGTGCGTAGACTATGGCGCAAATAATAGGCCAGCACCAGCAGACCGGCGGCCAGCAGCGCCGCGCCGGAAACCTGATGGCCGGCCTCGCTCAGCCGGGTCAGGCCGAGCAGCAGCAACGTTAGCGCCGCGCAGCCGCTCAGCAGCCCCGTGGCGTCGAGCGGTTTACGCGCCGCCGTCGGCGCTTCCGCGCGCAGCCACAGCGCCGCCAGCGCCAGGGCCAGAGCCGCCAGCGGCAGGTTGGCGAAAAACACCCAGCGCCAGTCCAACCGATCGACGAGCCAGCCGCCCAGCGCCGGTGACAGCGCCGGCGCCAGCAGCCCGACTAACATGATGGCCGCCGACAGCCCGGCGCGTTCATGGCTGCGATACAGCTGATAGGTCAGCGTCTGGCCGATGGGGATCAGCAAGCCGCCGCCCATGCCTTGCAGGGTGCGCCAGCCGATCAGCGCCCCGATGCTCTCGGCGTTGCCTGCGCCGAGGGTGGCCAGCATGAACAGCGCCAGCGAGAGCAGAAACACCCGCCGCCCGCCGATGCGCTGCGCCAGCCAGGCGCTGAGCGGGATCACCAGCGTCAGGCCGAGAATATAGCCGTTGCTGACCCACGCCAGTTGGCTGACCGACGCCCGCATCGCCTGGCCGATGGCGGGGTAGGCGACGTTGGCGATAAACATATTGATCAGATCGACGAAAAAGCCGAGCAGATAGACGATTGCCACTTTGCTGCGATAAGACATAGTGCCTCCGGTTGAAGGCGAGCAGTGTAGCGGGGGGAAAAGTGCGGATAAATCGGCGGCGGGCGATTACACTGTCAAAATGATTTTGACAATAAGGGCGGCGAAATGCTGAATTTGCAGCGCCTGGCGATCTTCGCGGCGGTGGTGGAGGCGGGCAGCTTTACCGCAGCGGCGGCGGCGCTGGGGCAAACCAAGGCGGTGGTGAGCTTTAACGTCAAGCAGCTGGAGAACGAACTGGGGGTGTCACTGCTGGCGCGCAGCACCCGCCGATTATCGCTGACCGATGCCGGCGAACGCTTCTACCAGCGCAGCCTGCAGCTGTTGCAGGAGGCGGAGAACGTGCTGGACGACGTGCGCCGCGATCATCATGGGCTGAGCGGCGTGCTGCGCATCACCAGCACGCCGGAGTACGGCGCGCAGGTGGTGGCGCCGGCGCTGGCGGCGTTTTCGCGCCAGCATCCGCGCCTGCGCATCCAGCATGTCTCTTCTTCTTATCATGCCGATCTGATTTCGGAGCGCTTCGACGTGGCGATCCGCCTGGGCCAGCTGGCGGATTCCAGCCACCGCGCGGCCTTGATCGACAGCTTCGCCATTTTTCCGGTGGCGGCGTCGGATTATCTGGCCGACCGGCCGATCCATTCGCTGACGGATCTGGCGCAGGCGCAGTGGATCGCCCACAGCCGGCTCAGTTCGCCCCTCAGCTGGCAGGTGGTCACGCCGCAGCGCGAAGCGGTGCTGTTCAAGGTCGCGGACGCCGCGATGCTCACCGGCGACAGCGCTGCGGCATTGCTGGCGTTCGCCCTGCATGGCGGCGGGGTGGCGCTGCTGCCGGCGTGGCTGGCGCAGCCCGAGATCGACACCGGCAGGCTGCAGCGGTTGCTGCCGGATCACCGTTTCCCCGAGCAGAGCATCTATGCGCTCTACCCGAATACCCGCCATGTGCCGGAGAAGGTGCGGGCGTTTATCGATTTTCTGCGCGTGCGGGTGGCGGCAAACCGTTAGCGAAATAATAATTCGTTATCACTCTCTCATTTATCATCAAATCTCATCGGGGTATGCTGGAGGGCTTCGTCTACCTCGTCCGATGCGAGCCACCTTCGATGACCGCAGAAAATAACTTCCAGCTGAACCGACGCATTCTGTCCGTGGTGATGTTCACCTTCGTCTGCTACCTGACCATTGGCCTGCCGCTGGCGGTGCTGCCGGGATTTGTGCATGACCACCTGGGCTACAACTCGGTGCTGGCGGGCCTTATCATCAGCGCGCAGTACTTCGCCACGCTGTTCAGCCGCCCGCATGCCGGGCGCTACGCCGATCAGCTGGGGCCGAAGAAGGTGGTGCTGTTCGGCCTGACGTGCTGCGGCGCCAGCGGGCTGTTTTACGCGCTGGCGTTTGGCGTTGACGGTTATCCGTGGCTCAGCCTGCTGTTTCTGTGCGTGGGGCGGGTGTTTCTCGGCGTCGGCGAAAGCTTCGCCAGCACCGGTTCCACGCTGTGGGGCATCGGCCGGGTCGGGGCGATGCACACCGCACGGGTGATTTCCTGGAACGGCGTCGCCACCTACGGGGCGATGGCGGCCGGCGCGCCGCTCGGCGTGTACCTGAATCAGCAGTGGGGCTTGGCCGGGGTGGCGGCGCTGATCGTGCTGGCGGTCGCGGTGGCGCTGCTGTTGGCGAGCGGCAAGCCGGACGTCTCGATCGCCGCCGGGCAGCGCATCGCCTTCAGCGCGGTGTTCGGCCGCATCTGGGCCTATGGTCTCGGGCTGGCGATGGGCACCGTCGGCTTCGGCGTCATCGCCACGTTCATCACCCTTTACTACGCCGACAAGGGCTGGAGCGGCGCGGCGTTTTCGCTGACGCTGTTCAGCTGCGCCTTCGTCGGCATCCGCCTGATCTTCAGCAACGTCATCAACCGCCACGGCGGGTTGAAGGTGACGCTGGCATCGTTTCTGGTCGAGATCGTCGGGCTGCTGTTGATCTGGCAGGCCGGCGAACCCTGGATGGTGCAAACCGGCGCGTTGCTGGCCGGCGCCGGTTTTTCGCTGGTGTTCCCGGCGCTGGGCGTTGAGGCGGTGAAACAGGTGCCGCCGCAGAACCAGGGCACGGCGCTCGGCACTGATTCGGCGTTCCTCGACCTGGCGTTGGGCATCACCGGCCCGCTGGCCGGGCTGCTGATTGGGCAGGCGGGCGTGCCGTCGATCTATCTGGCGGCGGCACTGCTGGTGGCGATCGGGGTGCTGCTCACCCTGCGTCTGCTGCAGCGCAGCCGGCGCTGATTCAGGAATAGTCCGAAACCCGGATTCCTCCCCAGAAAATCGTTGTTTCGGTGAATGATTACGGTAAGGTCGCTCAGCGGTCCAGAATGAGAGGAGGAATCGATGTATTTACGGCCGGATGAAGTGGCTAAAGTGTTGGAGAATACCGGCTTTGAGCGTGATTATGTCACCGATCAGGCCTATGGCTACCGCAAGGGTACGCATTATGTGTATGTGAATCGCGAAGCGCGGATGGGCAGAACCGCATTGGTGATCCACCCGGCGTTGAAAGAGAGAAGCGTGCATTTCGCCACGCCGACCTCCCCGGTGCGCACCAGCGAGCAGTATCTGGAGTTTCCCCTGGATTTAAGCAGCGACGCCCCGAACCTGCGTTACGGCATCGCACACGGCTTCAGCTCGCGCGAAGCGCTGTCGCGCTACCTCTACAGCATGTTCCTGTAATCGGTCCCCCGCCCGGGGGACGCGATCAGCCGTGGGCCAACGCTTCGCGGTTGAAACGCTCATTGTAGGCGCGGCGGAACTGCGCCAGTTCAAATGCATCGATATCCAGCTCGGCGAAGTAAAACAGCGCCGCTTCGGTGTGCTCGGCGTGCAGCTCCGGCGACAGCCCGGCGCGCAGCAGCACGTCGCGCCACAGGGCAATCTGTTCGTCGTCCGCCTGTTTGATGAACGTCAGATAGATGAACAGCAGGTAAGCGGCCTGGTGCATCTCTTCGGTGTAGCCGTTGTTCAGCATGCGGATAAAGGTCTGGCTTTGGCGGCCGCCCATTTCCTGGATCATCGATTCGATCAGCATCGGTTTGACCCTCAGCAGATGGGCCAGCGAATCGATGGCTTTGCGGGTGTCGGACGTCAGAATGCGGTAACCGATAATAAATACGACGATCAGGACGGCGAGGATGATCCAGGTCATTTAGGCTTTATTACACTCTCAATACGCCAGAAGAGGGAGAGGCGCTGTGCGACAGCGCCCGCTATCAATGCTGTTCGCCGCTGAAATTACCGACCGCGCTCTGCTGGCGCAGATGGTGGTTAAAGGTGGCCGCGTCTTTGGCCAACGCGTCGAGATGGGCGCCAAGCATTTTGATCTGCTTCACCAGCGCATGTTGTTCCGGCACCGAACTGGCGGTGCTCAGTTTGCGCGCCAGTTGTTCATTCTGCGCCCGCAGCGCGGCTTCGCGCTGTTTGGCTTCTTCCAGCAGTTGCTGCAGCGCCTGGTAGCTCTGCTGCCATTCGCGGTGTTGCCGTTCGAAGCTGCTCTGCAACTCATTCATCGCATTTTGAAACTGGATTTCCAGCTCGCGCATTGTCATGGGCTCGATCCTTTGCGGCACTCAATGATGGCTTAGCAGTATAGCGAAAACTGTTCGCAAGCTCACCCGTTGACGACAAATGAGACACATGCCGCTGACAATTCCCGGCTTGCAACCGTGGCAAGGCGTCTTACAATCGACCCCATTCCCGGCCGTAAAGGCTGCCGTTCAAGAGAGGTGGAACATGAGCGAGCAGGAAAAAGACTTTTTTGAACAGGCGATGGCGGACGTGGTGCCGCTGGCGAACGGGCGGCAGACGTTGCACCTCCGGCCGCAGGAGACGGTGGACAAAAGCGCGCGGCGCGAAGCACAGCGGCTGCGGCAGGAAAACTTCCTCAGCACCGATTTTCTCGAGGTGATCCCCTGCGAACAGCCGCTGGAGTTCAAAGGGGAAGGCATTCAGCAGGGCGTGCTGGACAAGCTGCGCAACGGGCGTTACCCGCCGCAGGCGTCGCTGAACCTGCTGCGTCAGCCGGTTGAAGCCAGCCGGCAGGCGCTGTTTCGCTTCATCGTGCAGGCGGAGGCGCAAAACCTGCGTTCGCTGCTGATCGTGCATGGCCGCGGGCGGCAGAACGACAGCCATCCGAATATCGTGCGCAGTTACGTCGCCAAATGGCTGGCGCAGTTTGAACAGGTGCAGGCGTTTTGCCGCGCCTTACCGCGCGACGGCGGCGAGGGCGCCTGCTACGTCACGCTGCGTAAATCGGCGCAGGCCAGGGCGGAAAACTTTGAGCGCCACGCCAAGCGCAGCCGTTGAAAGGATTGCCGAAATAAAATGGCCGGCGAATATCGCCGGCCATCGATGAATTATTTATTAAATATTTTATAGTCCAGCGAATAACGGCCGGCGCCGGTCACCGCCAGCAACAGCAAACCACCAATGATGCTGATGTTTTTAAAGAAGTTGATTTCGTTGCCCATCATTTCCATACCGGTCATTTTCCAGAATGGATGGCCGATAAACGCGGTGCCCAAAACATAGAGGGCGAAAATGACCGCGATAGGGCGAGTAAACAGGCCGAGAATAAGCGCGATGCCGAAAATAAACTCCACCACCACGGCAACGATCGCCGCCAAATAAGGCATCGGCGTGCCGTAACCTTCCATCGCCGTGACGGTCGCACCGAAGTTGACCAGTTTCATCCAACCGAAAATGATAAACAGAATCATCAGCAATATGCGGGACAGCAGAATTACGCCGTCTTTTGAGCTATCACCCATTTCGAACTCCTTAGCCACTGTCGGAATTATGTTGTCTTACTGTATAAAGATTAGAACAATTTACGTTTTTTCTAGCGGCGACGGGCGGTTGCGCCACTTTTTTCGTTGAGCGAGATGCGTGGTGAAGCCGGCGACATTGCCTATACTTGAGCCTGGAGCAAAAACAATAAAACAGGCAATGTGAGGTCGTGATGGATGAGGAATTGACCGCCGCCGGTTACCGCCGTTATTCCGGTGATAAGATTGACGTTTATTTTAACAGTGCAGTTTGCCGCCATTCCGCCAACTGCGTGCATGGCAACGCGGCTATTTTTACCTTGAATCGCCGCCCGTGGATTATGCCGGACAATGCCGAGCCGGCCGAGGTGAAACGCGTTATCGACAGCTGCCCCAGCGGCGCACTGAAATATAGGGAGAAATAATATGGATCATAAAATCTTGGCAGACGACAAGCGTTTTTATATCAATGATGAGCAAGGCAAGCTGATCGCCGAGATCTCTTTCGTGCCGAGCGGTGACAAGCTGACCATTATCGATCACACCTGGGTGGATGAGTCATTGAAGGGGCAGGGCGTCGGCAAAAAGCTGGTGGCGCTGGTGGTGGAGAAAATGCGCGCGGAGCAGCGCAAAATCATTCCGCTGTGCCCGTTCGCCAAGCATGAGTTTGATACCACGCCAGCCTATCAGGACATTCGCGCCTGAGGCGATAACGGGGCGCGGCGCGCGCCCCGAGCGTTCAGCAGACGCCGAAATCGCCGTCTTCATGGTACAGCGCCACCTCGCTGGCCTGCACCTCCGTGCGCTGCTCTTTACCCAGTTCATTCCAGCTGCAAACCAGGGTTTCGCCGTCGATCGCCATCACGGTCATCTTTGGGCCGCCGGTGGTGCGTTGTACAAAATCACCGATATTGAATGCCATGCGTTCCTCCACAACAGATTAAACCTCACCTATTGATAACACAGAATGGCGCTACCGTTGGCAGATGTTTCGTTATGTATTAACTTATACAGCGATTATCACCAGGGAGAGCAGACTAACATGCCGGGATTATTGATGTTTTATGTGGGCGGTACGGCGCCGGGCGCCAATATTGAGTTGCACGACGTGCAGTTCGCGGCGGCGGATCGGCCGGATGAGGCGTATCCACTGCTGCGCGAAAAGTGGTTCGGCGATAAGCGCAAGGTGCATGTCGACGGCTATGCGCGCATCGACTGGGCGGACGGTTACGACGTGAGCCTGGAGCCCGCGCCGTTCGCCGGTGAAGAGAAGCTGTTTTTTGTTAACGTGGGCGGTTACCGCAGCGATGAGCTGGCGGAACTGCACCAGTTCGGCCTGTTCGTGGCGCGCTCCGCCGACGAGGCGAAGGAGAAAGCCAAACGAGTGCTGCTGACCGACAGCGCGCAGCAGCACAAGGATGACCTGGCCGAGGTGGATGACTGCCTGCTGCTGCAGGCGTTGCAGGGGTATCACGTTCATCTGCGGGCCAACCCGCACGGCAAACCGGCCCGGCCGCTGTGGCAGGGGTATCTGCCGATTGGTGAGTAACGTTGGGGGGAGGCGGCCTCCCCAAATTTGGCGGTGTTAATGGTGTACTGCAGGTGAATCAGGCAAGCATCAGGCGGGTTTGCGGGCGGCGAGAATGAAGATCATCGGGCGTTCCTGCTCTTCGTCCAGCGCCGGGGTAGCGGCGATTTGCTGCGCGCTGGGGCCCCATTCGTTCAAATGCTGGATGATAAATCCTTGCTGCGCCAGCGGGTTGATATAGCTGCCGAGCGTGCGGTGCTGCTTGATGACGCCTTCCGCCAGCCAGTTGGAGACGCGCTGGCCTTCCCGCTGGTAGCCGTTGACCGGCCAGGATTTCTGCCCGTTGCCGTCGGTCAGCCAGCCCTGCTGCGCCGGGGCGGTGTAGATCGGGTGCTCGGCGGTGAAGATGAACTGCCCGCTGGGTTTCAGCGCGGCGTAAACCGTGGCGAACAGCGCGGCCAGATCCTCGAGGTAGTGCAGCGTCAGCGAGCTGTAGACCAGATCGTAACTTTCCGGCGGCAGCTGCAGCTGCGCCAAATCTTGCCGGCGGTACTCGATGCCCGCGTCGGCGGTCATCTCCCGCGCCTTGGCCAGCATCTTTTCCGAGACGTCCAGCCCCAGCACGCTGGCTGCGCCCTGTTCGCGCGCGCTGCGGCAAAACCAGCCGTAGCCGCAGCCGAGATCGACCACGCTTTTTCCCTGCAAGTCCGGCAGGATGCGGCGGATGGCGGGCCATTCCGGCGCGCCGTCCAGGCCGTGCTGCGAGCGGCTGAGCTGCGCGTAGCCGTCGAAGAAGGCCTGATTGTCATAGATGTTTTGCGTCATGATGACTCCTTGGGATGAATGACGGCGGCGGAATGCCGCTGCCATACTCTGCATATTGCTGCATAATTCTACGCTGACAACATGAATAACGGGAATGACGATGGACATGATTTCGGTGCGGCAAGCGCCCGAGCTGGCGCCGCGCGCCATTGCATATTTTCAGCGGCACTGGGCCACGGCAGAGACGCTGATGATGTATGAAGACGCTATCAACCGCAGCCTCGGCGCCGCCAACCCGCTGCCGCAGTGGTACCTGCTGATGGCAAATGACCAGATCCTCGGCTGTGCGGGGCTGATTACCAACGACTTTATCAGCCGTGGGGAATTGTATCCCTGGCTGTGTGCGCTCTACGTAGAAGAAACGCAGCGCGGCCGGGGCTGCGGCGCCAAACTGATTGAGCATGTGGCGGCGGAAACCCGCCGGTTGGGCTTCCCGCAGCTGCATCTGTGCACCGATCTGGAGGGTTACTACGAGCGCAGCGGTTTCGTTTATAACGGGCTTGGGTATCACCCCTGGGGCGAGACCTCGCGGGTCTATTCGCGGGTGCTGTGATCGTCGCCGCCGTGTAAGACAAACCTGACTTTTCATTCACCTCATCGCGCATCGCGGGTTACACTGGCCGCTTGTTCGCCACCGACCGGGTTAATTCGCCGCGCGATGAGAGTGCCACGCCAGCTACCGCAACGCTTTACCGCCTGCATCGCCATTATGGCGGTGCTGTTGCTGTTTGTGGCGCCGGTGGTGTCGAAATCGCTGATGCACCATCAGATGATGGGCGGCATGGCGCAGCCAGCAGCCGCCATGCCGCATGAGATGCACGGGATGGCGATGCCCGCCGCCGAGCATGCCGGCCACCACGGCATGGACCCGGCGGAGATGATTTTCTGCGGCTATTGTGAGCTGCTGATCCACGTGCCGCTGCTGCTGTGGACATTCGTCCCGCTGCTGTGGCTGATGGCGCGTATTGCGCGCCTGCCTTGCGCTCCGCGCATCGTCCCCCCGCCCATTCGGCGCCTTGCCCTGCGGCCGAGCCCGCGCGGGCCGCCCGGCCAGCCGTTTTTCCTTATTGCTTGATCATGGGTCACGCCGTCCGTATCGCTGCGGACGGTTTGCCTGCGCACACAGTTTGAAAAACGAGAAAGGCCATGTCTTCAATAACCAAAACTCCACCTGCCGCATCGCCGCGTGGCGCGATGCTGAACCTGATCAGACGGCTGCATTTTTATATCGGCCTGCTGGTTGCCCCTTTTATTCTGGTCGCCGCACTGACCGGCACGCTGTATGTGCTAACCCCGCAGCTTGAAGAGGCGCTGTATCGCGATGCGCTTTTCACCGAACCGCACGGACAGGCGAGATCGCTGGCCGACCAAATCGCCGCCGCCCGCCGCGTGGCGGGTGCCGAGACGCGCATTTACGCCGTGCGCCCGGCGCCCGGCGTGACGGATACCACGCGCGTACAGTTCGTGGGAGCCGATCTGGGCGCTTCCGAGTCGCGCGCGCTGTTTGTCGATCCTTACACCCTGGCGATCAAGGGCGATATGACGGTGTACGGCACCTCCGGCGTGTTGCCGCTGCGCACCTGGCTGGATAAGCTGCACAGCAGCCTGCTGCTCGGCGACCTGGGCCGCAATTACAGCGAGCTGGCGGCTTCCTGGCTGTGGGTGGCCGCGCTGGGCGGCGTGGCGCTGTGGCTGGCGACGCGGCCGAAGCGCAAGCTGAAAAGGGCAAAAGGGCGTTTCGCCGCCAATCGCCAGTGGCATATCACGCTGGGCGTAGCGCTGCTGGCCGGGCTGCTGTTCTTCTCGGCCACCGGGCTGACTTGGTCGCAGTGGGCCGGCGGCAACATCGACGCGCTGCGGGCCAACCTGGGCTGGCTGACGCCGCAGGTCAACGCCAGCCTGCAGGCCGATGCGCCGCAGACGCCGGCCGATCCGCACGCCGAGCACCGCGGTATGATGCCGGGCATGAAGATGACCCCTGCCGCACAGGCCAATGCGCTGAACGGTGATTGGGATCGGGCGCTGCACGCCGCGCGCGCCGCCGGGATCGACGCCGCCAAGGTCGAGCTGCGCCAGCCGAAAGGCGAGGGCAAAGCCTGGACGGTGACCGAAGTGGATCGCAGCTGGCCGACGCAGGTGGACGCGGTCGCCATCGCGCCGCAGAGCTTCGCCGTCGTCGACCAGGTGCGGTTCGACACCTTCCCGCTCATCGCCAAGCTGACCCGCTGGGGTATCGATGCCCACATGGGTATTCTGTTCGGCTTGCCGAATCAGCTGCTGCTGGCGGCGTTTGGCCTTGGGCTGTGCCTGACGATCGTGTTGGGTTACCGCATGTGGTGGCTGCGCCGCCCGGCGGCGGGGGCGCAGCATCCGGTGCTGACGTTGGTCGCCGCCTGGCTGGCGCTTTCCCTGCCGGCGCGCGCCGTCACGCTGCTGGTGGCAGCGGCGCTGGGTTATTGTCTGCCGGTGATGGGCGTGAGCCTCGCGGCGTTGCTGCTGGTGGATGTAGGGCGCTGGCGCGGCCAGCGGCAAGGCCTTCGGGACGAAACGCCGGAAGCGGCCGCCCGCCGCGCCGAGGTGCGCAAGTTCCGCGCGGCGGTGGCGACGGTGGCGGTGGCGGTTGGCTGCGTGATGGGCCGGGCGATCCTCGGCGGCACCGTCGAACAGTTTCAACTGCCGATCGGTGACTGGAGCGCGCAGATGGTGATCATGCAGAGCCTGATGGTGCTGCTGTATACGCTGGTGTTCACCCTGCTGCTTTCCATTCCGCTGTGGTATTTCTTCCTGGGGGAGAAAGAGGGGCGTTGAGGTATTTTGCGCTGATGTGAGGCGTTCAACCCCGCTGCGGCGGGGTTTTTCTTGGTTACATCAGCCGGTGCGCGTGCAGTTTGACACTTTCCATGATGCTGTCCATCGTCACCTGCACGCGGTGCGGCAACACGCCTCGCCGGCGGTAGATCAGGTAGGCCTGCATATCGATGCCGCGCTCGCGCGCCAGGCAAGGCTGCAGTGTGCCGGCATCCAGCTCGGCGGCCACGGAATAATACGGGGCGTAGACGATGCCCAGGCCCTGTTTGGCCAGCTCGATCGCCGGCAGAATGTTATCGCAGACGCTGGCGCCGTTGATCTCGACCTGCACCAACTCCCCCTGTGCACTGTAGCCGCTCCAGGTATTGCGGATGCCGCCCAGCATACGCAAGGTAATGCAGCGATGCTGCGACAGTTCATCCAGCTCCTTCAACGGCATGCGGGCGATGTAATCCGGCGCGGCGAACAGCCCGACGCGAAAACGGGTAAAGGGCCTGGCGATCAGGCTTTCGTTTTGCGGCTGGAAAAAGCTGATCAGCAAATCGCAGTCGCTGTCGAATACTGCGCCATATTTTTTCTCACGTTCGTCGGGGTTGCGGGTCACCAGATCGACAGTCAGCGCCGGCGCAGCGTGCAGCAGCGGCGGCAGCAAATAGCTGGCCAGGAAAGCGTGGATGCCTATCGGCGCGCCGAGCGTGACCATGCCGCTCATACTGCGCTTATAGGTGCCGGCCATATCGAGCAGATCGCTATGCTCGTTCAGCAACTGCGAGGCGCGGCGCAAGAATTGTTCGCCGAACTCGGTCAGTGACAGAGTGCGCGGGCCGCGCAAGAACAGCTCCAGACCCAGCCGCCGCTCCAGCGCGGTGAGGGCGCGCGACACGTTGGACTGCGGCATATCCAGCAGCTGCGCCGCTTTGCTGACGCTCGCCGTTTCGGCGATGACGCTTACAATCCTGAGCTCTTCAATACGGAAGTCTTTCTCTTTCACTGGCTGGCTCGTATGAGTATGTATATCAAAAATGATATACATCTTTGGCGGCATTGTCATATGACTTATCACGGGCGGGTGGGTATCATTCGATTTGATTATTTGCTATCCACATAAATAAAGAGAAATCCGTCAATGAAAGTAACAAGAACGGTGATTTTACCTGCGCTGTTATTATTGGCCGCGTGCTCGTCCGCCGTGACCGAAAAAGAAAAATACTCGACCTTTCTGACCAATTATAACGATATTAACAAAGGCCAATCCGCGTCCGGTAAAGACGTTTTATATTGGAAAGATCAGAGCGTCGATTTTTCCCGTTATCAATATCTGGTGTATCAACCGATGATCTATTTCCCGCGGCCGAAACCGAGCGAAATGGTCAGCCAACGCGCGCTCGACAATATCCTGAATTACACCAACCAGCAGTTTAAACAGGCGATGGGCACCCACTTTACGCTGGTGGACATGCCGCGCGAGCATACGCTGATCTTCCGCGGCGCCATCACGGCGATCGACACGCAGAAGAAAGGGCTGCAGGTCTATGAAGTCTTGCCAATCACGCTGCTGATCGCCGCCACGCAAAGCGTAACCGGGCACCGCACCATGGAGAGCGCGGTTTATATGGAAGGCGAGTTTATCGATGCCGCGACCAACCAGCCGGTGATTAAAGTGGTGCGTAAGGCTTCGGGAGAAAATCTTAATAATGAGAAAGCACAGCTGAAAGTCACCGACGTGAAGAACGCCATCGATACCATCGCCAACGACATCAGACAATATAACACGCTATAGAGATTATTTATTTCCATTATTCTCAACCAGGACTTTACATGTTTTTTAACTATTTTGCGTTAGGCGTACTGATTGCGGTATTCCTGATATTATTCTACGGCGTCATTATTATTCATGACATTCCTTATTTGCTGGCGAAAAAGCGCCGGCACCCGCATCAGGATGCGATTCACGTTGCCGGTTGGGTCAGCCTGTTTACGCTGCACGCCATTTGGCCGCTGCTGTGGATCTGGGCGACGCTCTATCGGCCGGAACGCGGCTGGGGCATGAGTGAAAGGCCGGAATCCTCAACGGATCTGCAGGCGCGCATCGCACTGCTCGAAGCGGAATTGCAACGCCTGCAGGAAAAGCCGACGGCGGTTCCCGGCCCCACGGTGAGTTGAGCGTAGCCTATGGATTTACTTATTATTCTCAGCTACGTGGCGCTGAGCTACGGCGTATTTAAACTGTTCCGCATTCCGGTCAACAAATGGACCGTGCCGACCGCCGTACTCGGCGGGATCGTTATCGTCGGCGCGTTGATTCTGACGATGAACTACAACCATCCGTACAGCGATCGGGCGCAGAAAATTGCCGTGTCGGTGCCGATGGTGCCGCAGGTCTCGGGCATGATCGTTGAGGTGACGGAGAAAACCAACGTGCTGCTGCGCAAAGGCGAGGTGCTGTTCCGGCTCGACGACAGCCGCTACCGCGCGCGGCTCACCAGGCTGGAGGCTGACTTGGCCGGAGCAGAGGCGGAGATCAGAACGCGCCGGGCGGCGCTCAGCGAGTCCGCTGCCAACGTGCAGCGGGCGAACGCGGAATACGAGCGTGCCCGTAAGGATTACCAGCGCTACGCGAAAGGGGCGGCCATGCCGGTCAATCCGTTTTCGGAGCAGGACGTCAGCCATGCGCAGCAGCAGTATCAGGCGCAATCCGCCGCGCTGCAGGCGGCGAAAGCCCAGTTCCAACAGGAACAGGCGCGGTTGTCCGGGCGCTATGGCGGCGAAGACGCCACGATAGCCAGCCTGAAATCGCAAATAGCCGAAGCGCGTTACAACCTGGAACAAACGGTGGTGCGTGCGCCGAGCGATGGCTATGTCACGCAGGTGCTGGCACGGCCGGGCACGGCGGCGGTTCGCTTGCCGTTCAAACCGGTGATGATCTTTATCCCGCAGCAAAAGCGCCAGGTGGTGGCGGTATTCCGCCAGAACGCCATCCTGCGCCTGGCGCAGGGGGATCAGGCTGAGGTGGTGTTCAACGGCTTGCCGGGACAGGTTTATGGCGGCACCGTGAGCCGGGTATTGCCGGCGATACCGGACGGCAGCTACCAGGCCAGCGGCGCACTGCAGGGCCTGAGCGCCACGCCGGGCCGGGAAGGGGTGTACGTGATGATCGATCTGGCAGCCAACCCGGATCTGGATCATCTGCCCGACGGCGTGAGCGCCCAGGCGGCGGTCTATACCGGGCACTTCGAGCACGTCTCCGTGATGCGCAAAGTGCTGCTGCGCATGACCAGCTGGCTGCATTACCTCTATCTGGACCACTAGCCTGCATCGGCCCGGAACAGCCCGGGTCGTGGGGCGAGCCTTCGGGATACGACAAAAACAAAAAAGCCCGCAACCGAAGTTGTGGGCTTTTTCGCTATTATCGCCGGGTCTATCTGGTTCACGGACTGGCGGAATCTGAATATCTTCATTAAGCTACTGTAAGTTAAGTAAAAATATGAATTCAAATTTGTTTTGTATACCTAAGCGTATACCAATGCAGAAAAGTAAGACCGATTTAGAGCGCTATTCTAGAATCTGCCATCACCAGCTAGCGCCTTTTATCCCATGCTTTTTTGATGAGCTGCACATCAGGTTTGAAGCGCGACATGTGGCGGATACCAACCACAGGCACATCGAATTGCTTAAACCGTGCCGTAAAGCAGAACGTGGAGTAGTAGAGGTCTTGGCTTATGTACTCGGGCTCATCGCCATCGCCGAATGCTTTTAAAAGCAAGCGAGCTGCTGAGTGAGAGTTCATTCCGTTACTGTAAGCAATAATTAGCTCAGGTTTGCATAGGGGGACGGTAATGTTTTCAAAGAAACCCATCGATTTTTCAATCAGCCGCTCCAAACTGCCAATTGCGCTCTCTTGAGCACTTTTTTTGAGCGACAGGGCATCCTTAGAACACATGAGTAGCGCATTGGTGTAGACGGTATCTTGCCATCTAAAGCCTAGCTGTCCAGGGACGGATTGCAGACGGTTTGCCAAATGTTTGATACCCCATTCACCTTCAGTACCTGCCTGAACATTAGAGAAACAAGGTGAATTAAAACCGTTTATCACTGCTTCAGCATTTGTAAAACCGCCATCTGCTGATGAGCCGTTGAATCCGACCATGATTAAACGCTTTCTTGCTGGTTTAGCTGCTAACAATTCGAAGGAACAATCATAAGGACGGCCGGGTAGTTCGCTTAAATCATGCCGCCCTAAACCTTCCAAAATTATTTTCTTGGTCGTTTCCATCTTAGCGGTTATCCCATCAAAGAGTTTTTTTTGGCTCTGCCACATGATAGAGCCAATCTGCCATTTTCTCAGAAAAAAAAGATTTATAGAAAAACTGTTCACCCTATACACCTTTTAGATTTATCCTTTTATTTCAATGCATTGATGGGTGTATAGCTACCTTCTCGGTGTACACCCCTGTTCACCTACAGGGTGAACAGCCTGAACCGCAGGCACAAAAAAACCGGCCTGAGCCGGTTTGGGGAGCACTTGTCGTTATGATAGTGGCCGTTCAGCGGCCGATAGGATGCCCTGGTGTTGCTGCATGTATTCGGGTCACTGCCACTATAGGCGGCGCGGCGATTGAGCGTCCAATGGGTTCGGCAGATCAATAATGGCCTATTGATCGGCTCGGCCGATCGACCCGCTCACCGTCACACCGCCCCGCACTTAGGCAGCCAGTCCGCTTCACACTCGTCACTCAAAATCAGGTTGGTCTGTATTCCCTGCTTGGTGCGGCGTTTCAGCAACGTGTGTTCGTACTCTTTGAGCGTCTGCGGCACCGCCTGGCCGAACGCCGTCAGGTTCATCACGTGCTGATAACCCCTAGCGGCCATAAACGACAGGTAGGCGTGGTAGAGGTAGCGGCGCGGATTCGGTGGGGTGATGTTGGCGTTGCCGATCATCATCCCTTCCGGGGTACCCAGCACCGTCAGGTAGCCACAAAAATCGACCAGCGGATCGGCATGCCGTTTGATTTCCAGGGCTTCCGCCGAACTCTGCTGCGCCTGTAGCAGTGCACGCGCATCATTCGGGTTGGCGAAGCGTTGCATCAGGTGACGCACAATCACGGCCAGCTCTTCGGTGATCTTCGCCAGCAGCAGCGGATCGCGCTCTTCGGGGGCGATAGCTTCCGGGAACGGCAAAATAACGCGGCGGCGCGAGATGCCGCCGCTCCGGTCGCTGAACTGCATTGGGTTGTTGTTGACCGCCAAAATCACCGCCGGAATGTGCGCCGCGTAGGCGTCGCGGTATTTGGGGTCGATGGCGACCGCATCGCCGCCGGTGATGGCCTTAATGCCCGCCCCGTCACCGCTCCACTTTTCCTGGTCGGGCAGGATAATCAGTGAGAAGCCGACCACGCTGGCACGCTCGCGCGCCGACTCCAGGTTATCGATGGTGGCGGAGGTGGTGTTGTCACTACCTGCCAACAGCCGGGCGATGGCCGCCATTACGCTCTTGCCGCTGCCGCCGGGGCCGGTCACTTCGAGGAACAGCTGCCAGTCGTAGCGGTTGGCCAGCACCATAAAGAGTGCCGCGAGAATGCGCTCCTGCTTGTCGTGACTCCCCCCGGCGGCACGCGTCAGCCACTGCCAGAAGTGCGGCGCATGGTCGGCCAGGTTCTCCCCGGCGCGCGGCGGCGTGTAGTCCACGCTGTTGACGGTGCGCAGCCAGTGCTCTTGCCGGTGGGCGCTGAACTGCCCGCTGACGGTATCAAACACCCCGTTACGAAAACCAATCAACCGGCGGGCAGGCTCGCCCATCTGCGGCACCATCAGCTTGAGGGTGTCCAGGATGCTGTTGATACCGGCGGCGGAGAACGGTGCGCGCACCTTCTGGAACAATGCGGCAATCTCCCGGCTCAGCTGTCGGTGTGGCAGCACCTGCCAGGCGCCGCGCGTATAGCGGCACAGCTCTTCCCCTACCGGTGGCACCGCCAGGGTATTGCCGTAGTGCTCGGCCAGCAACTCAGCTTTCTCGCTGGCGCTCATGGCTTTGAGGTCGGCATCGCTCAGCGTATCGAACGGGCTCGGCTGCGGCGGCTGGCTGAACGTCTGGAGCTGCGCGCGCGTGGACTCAGCGCCCTGCTGACAGTAAACGTCGTTCCAGTCACCTTCAGTAGGCGGCAGCGCCGGAGTGCCGCCTGTGAGTGTGGCCGCCTCGGCGGCGCGGGTCTGCCCGGTGCCGCTGCGGTCATTATCGGCCGCCAGCAGCAGCCGCGCATCCGGGTAATGGCAGCGTACCTGCTGCGCCACGGCCGTCAGGTTGTTGGCGCTGAGCGCCACGCACACTGTCTCACCGGTCAGGCGGTGCACGGTGAGGCCGGTGGCATAACCTTCGGTGAGCCAGATAACCGCGTTATCCGGGCCGCAGAGGGTGTGGCAAGCGGCTTTCACCTGCCCGCCTGCCAACATGCGTTTGTCGCCGCTGGCGTTAATCAACTGCACGTTGACCACCTCGCCTCCGGCGTTATGCAGTGGCAGCAAGAGGTCGCCGGGGTGGTAGGTGATACCGCCCACGCGCAGCGGCTGGCCCTGCAAGGCCAGGGTTTCTGCCTCCGGCCAGCCTTTGGCGCTCAGGTAGGCGTTGCCGGTCTGGGGCCGAGCAGCAGTCACCAGAGCCTGTGCCTGTAGCGCGGCCTTGCGCTGAGCCTCGGCCTTGTCTTGTGGTGAATGAGCGGTCTCAGCGGCCGGTGGCAAGGCGCTGGCGCTATTCCCCATCACGGCGGCCACCTGTTCGGCGGCGGCCCGGGCAGACAGTGACAAGGCTTTTTCCACCAGGCTGAGGCCGTCACCGGCCCCGCACTGATTACAGAACCAGGTGCCGCGCCCGTCCTGATTGTCGAAACGGAAGCGGTCTTTGCCGCCGCAGGTCGGACACGGTTGTGGCTTGCCGTTCGGCTGCAAGGCAATGCCGAGAGCCGGGAGTATCACCGGCCAGTGGCCGGTGGCGGTGCGTACGGTCTGGGAAACGAAGTGGGCACTCATGCTCTTCTCCTCAGTGTACGGTGGCGTTTTGTGCCGCCGCCAGGCGCTCGCAGCACAGTTCGTCCATCATCTTCTGCCCCAGCGCGGTCAGGCGCGGTGCGGCCACCAGAACGTCCGGCTGTACCATGTCGCTGAGCATGGTGCACGCCATGTCCATGCCGTCCTCTGCGCCGTACTGCCGCACAAAATGTCCCTCCAGACGCAGGGCAATCGTCATCTGCAGCTCGTCCAGCGTGTACCCGAGGCTCACCCGGTAAAAGGCGCAGGTATCAAGATAGGCTTGCGCCACGGCGCGGCGGAAAACGGCGGTACGGACTTCAATCGGTAAACAGGATGCAGTGTTCATGCGGCGGTGGCCTCCATGCGGGCAAGGATTTGGGTTTCACAGGTGTTGACGACATGGCCGAGCTGGTCGGTCAGCAAGGCAATGACCGAGGCAAAGGACGCCTGTTGCGCGGCATCGGGGCGCTGCCCGCCGAGGTCGAGGGTGTCCAGTAGGTCAAGGAACAGCACGCCGGTGGCGTGCGCATGCTGGAGACGCAGAAAATCGGCATGCGGGATGGGGTAATGGGTATCGCGGTAGTAACGGTCGGCCAAGGAGTTCATGCTGCCGCCTTAACCGGCAGACGCCCGGCAAAGGACAACACGTAATCACGGGCCAGCAGGCGGCGAGCGTTGTGCTCAGAATCCGCCACGGTGCGCACGATACGCGGGGCGGCAGTCAGCGCAGAACGGCGCACGGCCGCAAACAGAAAGCAGAATGTAGGATGAGTCGGGGTGAGGGTCGTAGCCATGGTGGCAGCCTCCAGCAAGTATTGGTTATTGCTACCACCGAAGTTTCCACGCTTATGGGTGGTAGCCCAGACGGGGGTGGAAATACCGGCCTTACTGGAAACCGGCCTGACCGAAGTCAGCCCCGCCTGAGCCACCATTGATTGACTGCTGCGGTAGCATAACATCCACCGCGCAAAAAATGAGCGCACAAAGGCTGCGACGAAAAAAAACACGCATGGCGCGTGTTGTGTCGCCAGTAAGTTACACGGGTTTCCACGCCCGGCTGCCGATTTTGCGGCAGCGGGAGGACTATAGCGCAGGGCCGGACGTGGGGGCAAGCCGTAAGACACCCCCGGACGTTCAATCGATCGCATAGTGATCAACAGTCTGTAAGCTGGTCATTGCGGGTCTCAGCGGCGGCGCAGGTCAGCGGCACCGGCCCGGCACGGAACAGGCGCGGCTCGGCCTGGCGACTCGCCAGACGAATAACGCCGTGTTTTTCACTGCGGTGCTCCGGCAAGACGACGCCAGGCTCTTTACGCTGCAAGAGAATAGCTTCCGCCACAAACAGCGCGTCGCGCTCATCGAGAGTGAAATGCTGGCGACCAAAGGTTAGCTGCATCATACGGCGGCCCCCTGGTGACGGTTGGCAATACGTTCATCCATCCACTGTTCGACCTCGGAGGCCAGCCAGGCGACGTTTTTACCGCCGAGGGAGACCTGGGCCGGGAACTGCCGGCGGCTCATCATCTCGTATACGGTGGAGCGGGACAGGCCGGTGGTGTAGAGCACTTCCGGCAGGCGGATAAAGCGCTCGCGCGGGGTGTAGCCGTTCTGAAGCACCGGCGACAGAGTGGATGGGGCGGGGGTGGAAACGGTCAACATAAAACGCTACCTCTTTGTGTCCGGCCAACGCTGGCCGGGACTGTGTGAATGTCGGTAGCGCCCTATTATGTGAATATTTACCGGGGTGGCAACAAGGCGTTGTTGTGTGGTGGAACAGATTTTATGCTTATTTTTCAATCAAGTGGACATATTGGCCTATATTGGCCTTTATTGACCTTTGTTGGCAAACCGGCCGAAAAGCCTGAGCGATGGATGGACGGTTGATTAATAGGGAAAAACCGCCAAACAGCGCTAGCCAGGGAAAAGGTCGTTTTGGGCCGGGTGAATAGTGGTGAATACAGGGTGAAGAGTTTAGCGAGAAGTGTTCACCCTCTTATTTACTGATTTATCTATATTTTTTATTTAGGTGAACAGTGGTGAATAGTTTTAGGTAAAACTAAAAACGGCTTGATGGTTTTCTCATCAGTGCCCAAGGCTGTTGTCCTGGGGACAGTCCAACCGGGATGAATGGCGATGTTGTACGGCGGTCAGCAGAATAGCCTCACATTGACTGACACCGGAGACACGACCATGAGCACCACCGCCTTACCGAAATACATCACCGATAAACTGCAAGCCCTGCGCGACGCTCGCGCCGCCCACGACAAAAACTACCAGGCGTTGACCGACGTCGTAACCGGCATTGCCCGCTGCCACCAACAGAAGAAAGACACCGAAATGCAGAGCCAGGAGGCAGAAAGCCAGTGGCGCACCCTGTTTCGCAAACTGCGCGGAGAAATGACGCCGGAACTGCAAGCGCAACACCACAGCCGGATTTCCAAGCGGGAGCTGGCGAAAGAGTTCGACGGCCTGATTGAGGAGATGGAGCTGGACAAAATGCAGTTTCACCTCAACTGCGGCGGCACAGCCCCGAAGGTGGTGAGCGCGCACAAAGACGCCCTCACGACCTTTGCAGCTCACGCGATGCATCAGGCGGTGGATGCGCTGAGCAAGGCGCTTATCAGCCCTGACGTTATCAAGGCGTGTGCACTGGCTTCACGGGCTTACGGCGTCTATGCGGACAATCCGATGAAAATGATTGAGCAACAGGTACTGGGCACGCTACAAGGCCGCATTCGCGCTACCATGGCTACGCAAAATATCGACCACCCGGTGCTGAATGAGATTGGCCTGACGATACCGCAAGAAACCGGCGCATTGCCGGAACTGCAAAGCAGTCCTGCCAAGCGCATGCGGGCTATCTCAGAACTGAAGGAAAAACGTCAACGCTTGCAGCAGAAGGGGGCCAAATCATGATGCGCTGCCCGCTGTGCACTCATGCGTCCTATACTCGCACCAGTCGCTATATCACGGAACGGACGAAAGAGGCGTATTACCAATGTCAGAGCCTTACCTGTTCTTGCACATTCAAGACGGTGGAAAGCGTCGATAAAATCCTGTGCCAGCCGATACAGGCGCAACCGGTCGATGAGAACGCCCTGCCACCGCCGGAGAAAAGGACGTTGAACCGCTATCGCCGTTACAGCAGCACTCCTACCCTGCACTAAGCATTCTCCGCCCCGCCGCTCTCGACAGCATCGCGGGGCATTCCTCTTCCGCCTCGCCCAAAACAGCCTTTTTCCTGGCTAGCCAGCCTCAAATTGCGCGTGCATGCATAGGGTGCATGATTTTGCATGCAAGAAAATGCACTTTTCATCCCCTGCCGCACCAGTACTGGCGCGGCCTGCGGCCGTTCATGCAACTGCATGAAAAGCGACACATGAAGCGCGCAGGCGAGGCGGGGGAAGTATTGCGCGCCAGCGGTAATATGCGTATTTGTTTTTGCGGCCTGAGTGCGTTGCTGTGCAATGATGGTTCATGGGGTTAAGCTGGATGATATGAAGTCATTTTTTGTGTGGCAGACTTTTTAGATAGTCAGGTGTGAGGAATAATAAGAAGCCGCCATCCAGCGGCACTTATCAGTAAAGTTTACTGCTTGGTGTACCACTTTCGAAGTGGCGCACTCCCTGTAGCTACCAAAATGAGTCTAGATCAATAGTATCACTTTCGGGGGCTAATTCTGATGGCAGACGCTGAATTTGAATAATCATCGGGGTATGAAATGCTGTTCCCGATACAACACAGGCGCCAGATGGCAGTATAGGTACCAGGCCGCGTGAAGAGCTATCGAGATTGCTGATAGAGTTTTTGAGTAAAAATAGATCATTTTCGTTAACCAAACGGTGAAGAAAATAGTTATGTATTTGAGATATTATAGTAGTTGATATATCTGCTGGCCGTTGGCTTGCAATGGTTACAAAATAAGCAAATTTACGACCTTCCTTTATTATCTCTTCAAATAGCTCTAAACGATAGTCTTTCCAAGTTTCCGACTCCCTACTGGATGTCTCCGATAATATGTTGTGCGCCTCATCAACAATAAGGTGGAAACTGTTTTTTGATGTGTCTTTTTTCTTATGCTCCAAAAAAGAACATTTTGCAATCAACATTGGAATGGTTTTTTTTGTTTCTTGATTGCAATTTTTTAAAGATATAAATATTAATGGTTTATTTTCAATTTCGACATCATCAATTACTTTAATCACCTTTTCAAGTGAATTGGTAGATGCATTTATTTTAGCAATCAATGGACTTATGTGCTCATATTGCACATAATTTCTAGATACGGATTTTATTAGTTGAAGTGTTGCTCTGATATTTATTTGTTGAAAGGACGATAGTGTTGCTATGTCGATGTTAGTACTTGCAAGCGTAGGTAAGTGAGCAAGATATTCATCTGGGGTGTTGAAAAATGCGCCGTTTCTATAATATTTGTTATTTTCACCTCTTGAATACCAACTGAATTCAGATAGCTCTGAATTTATTTCTTTCGCTTCATCAGGGTTGACGATGTTAATTATAGAGCGTAGGACGCTAATCGTTTCCCTATGCTGGTTTTGACCAAACATAACTCTTATTGTGTCATGAAAATAGTCATTAAGATCATCACCATACTTTAGTCTGTTTCTAACAAGAATGTTAAGAAATGGTTTCTGAGTTTTTTCTGTGGCAGAAAATAAAACAGAAAGCAATTCTGAGTCCCAAAATTCTGATTTTTTTATTTTAGTTTTTGATTCCCATCCTTTGAATGAGTGTCAAGTTCAATGTAATTACTTTTTTCTTTAAATTGGTTATGGATGGGTTTATATTCACCATTGAAATCAATGAACACAAATGTGGATTTTTTGAACAGCCTATCTCCTACACAGGAAAATAGCTCGCTGTAAATTTTTGCTAAAGAGTTAGATTTACCACTCCCGGTGTTTCCAAATATACCGATATGAGAGTTAAATATGCCATTTATTGGAATTTGAATAGGTATCTCTTCTAAAAGAGACTTGCCTATGAGTATTTTTTTAGCATTTATCTTTCCGTCAAATGAATATATTGTAGATATAAGCTCGTCAGATATCAGATGTAGTTCATCTTGGATCATTGGGAGATATTTTACGCCAGAGTGAAACTTATTGCCTGAAACGTAACCGATAATTTTTATATCAACAAATCTATCAAATTTTTCATGATTAGGTTGCGAATTTTCAAAGGTTTTATTTTCAATAATTTCTTCACCCTCTATTTTCCCAATAATATCATGATATCCTTTTCTTATGACGATAAATTCATTTATAGCAACGCCACGGTACAATTTCCCATCATATATATATGTGGTCTGATAGAGATTTGGATGCACGATCGCACGGACTGAGGTTCCTCTTACTGCTGTGATATATCCGATTATAAGCTGCATGTTAACCCCTCCATTGGATTATTCCCGCTGATAGAGAATATGCAATCTATGAATCTATTTAGATCTATAAAATTTTCGCCATCATCGTTTTCAGGATAAATGAAGACAATCTTTTTATTGTTTATCAATTCTTTTATTGCGGTCTTATCATCATTTCTGTAGCAGAAAACGTAAACTATTAATGAGGGGTTACTCAAAGAACGAGAGATTATTTCTCGAATGTGCTCATCTTTGAAAGAAAAACCAAAACATATCAAAGTGGTTTGAGGTTTCTCAAGTTCATAGCTTAAAAATCGTAGTGATTGATAATAGTGTTGTTGGAAAACGGTTTCTTCAAATTTTGCTTTCGTTGGATTTACGATGGCTAGTTTATTATATTCCTTGCTAAACTCCTCAAGCGCCAACTCAACTTCATTAGAGAGATCGAGGCTTTTTTTAGCTGTTTTTATAAATAAATTATCTTCGACTAGTTCTACTGCTTTTTGTATGTCAGGGATATCTAATTCAATTTCTAAACCTTTTGGGAAGTGATTTGGGTAATTGATCTTAATTTTTTCTTCGCTAACTTTCTCCCATGACACAGAACCATGCATTTTAATGAGGTTTATTGTGGGGATCTCGAATTTATATAGATCATTTGTACCTTGATGCCAAGTTGATGTATGGAAGTTACTGATTTGAAGATAGCGTGTTTTTAGACCTCTAGCACCATCGTTAAAAATAAAGTTAGTGGAGTTACGAAGTAATCTATCAGAAGCATTTTCGAAAAACAAATCATAGTTTGTCGTAAAAATATTAGCTCGTCGAATCTGGTTTGCTCCTTTTCTATTTATTAGATGCACGATATTATCTATTAGCTCTTTGTATGCACCTAGCGTTTCTCTGCGGCTTTTACGCGAGTCATTGTCTTCCGGCATAAGACAGAAGCTTTTTTTTAGAATATTTTTATAATATTGGTAGTAAATAAAGTTCTTTATGTCAGAATAGTCACTATCTGTTAGTATATCCTCATAAGTTTTATCATCATTAATTCTTAGAGTTGGTATATATGATGCTGAAGCTCCAGAACCAATAAGGAAATTAATGTTTTTATCATGTAGTTCTGATGCTCTGAAAGCTTTAAACAGTTCATTTTCCATTTGTATTAGCCCTCATTTATTGGGTTTTGTTCACAAAAATACCCCACCAAGACATTAAATCTTTTCGCTGCTCTAAATAGGTTGAACGATTATATGCTCGTCTTACCTCATTTTTATCGCTATGTGCCAAGGCTGCCTCTATGACATCAGGACTAAAACCTTCCTCATTCATGGCTGTGCTCGCAATTGAACGTAACCCATGTGCAACAAGCTTCCCCCCGAATCCAATCCGTTTTAGAGCAGCATTTGCCGTTTGGCTGTTCATGGGGTGCTTTGGATCGTTCCTGCTCGGAAAGACATACTCCCGATGAGCACTGATTGGCTTCATCACTTCCAGAATGTCTAATGCCTGAGGTGACAAAGGAACAATGTGCTCTCGCTTTGCCTTCATCCGTTCGGCTGGAATCGTCCATAGCTTTGAGTACAAGTCGATCTCTGCCCATCGGGTGCCTGAAGCCTCTGAAGGGCGAACTAGGGTTAAGAGCTGCCATTCAATCAGGCAACGAGTCGAAACAGACAGGTTTGACATTACCAGTGAACGCATCAATTTTGGTAACTCTTCTGGTCGTAGCGTCGGCATGTTTTGCTTTTTAGGCCTTTCAAAGGCCATGCCGATTCCCGCGGCTGGGTTTGCATCAATCAGACCAGTATTAACCGCAAATATCATAATTTCGTTGATACGTTGTATCAAACGGCGAACGGTCTCCAACGCACCGCGCGCTTTAATTGGTTCCAATGCTTCAATCAGCGTTCGAGCCTTAATTTCCTGAACCGGGATACCTCCAATGCTTGGAAAAATATCTTTATCCAAAGAACGCCAGATATCTTTCGCATAATCCTCGGTTACGCTTGTTCGCTTAAGGGCAAACCAATTGGCCGCGACGGTTGAGAAAATGCTGTCTAAAGCGATTTGGTGCTGTTCTGCCGCTTGCTCGGCCTTGATTTGCGGATCAACGCCCTTAGCTAGCATAGAAAGGTAATCTGTACGAATTGCTCGAGCGTCGGCAAGTGACAGAGCTGGGTAGGGGCCTAGCCCCATCATAGTGCGCTGTTTTGTTGCTGGTCGCTGATAACGGAAGCGCCATTGTTTTTTGCCATTAGCTTTTACAAGAAGAAAGAGCCCGTCTCCGTCATGCAGGGTGAGGTCCTTCTCGAGTGCTCTTGTTTTCTGTACTTCAGTATTGGTGAGGGGGCGTGTAGTCCGCGCCATGCAAGGGATCGTCCGTTTATTGGTATACGTAATTGGCATACATTTTAGCGTATACCTAACCGTATACCAATAATCACCGGATTTAGCCGGATGCACTCGGACGATTACGGATACAAAAAAGCCCGCAAACCTAGGTGGGATGCGGGCTTTCCGTACTTTTCCGGACGTATCCGGAACATAATGTGGTGGAGCTGGCGGGAGTTGAACCCGCGTCCGAAATTACTACACCGTCGGCACTACATGCTTAGTCCAATCTTTACATTCGCCGGCCAGCTGCGGATGGACACGCTACTGACAGACTAGCCTGATTGAGTTTAACGCTTCGGCCCCAGGCAGGACGTCCACGCGATCTCTTTTGGGTTTGACCTCTCTTGATCCCCGTCCTAAGAGCGGAGGCTAGGGAGAGAGGGCTCTAAGCAGGGTATTAAGCTGCTAAAGCGTAGTTTTCGTCGTTTGCGACTATTTTTTTGCGGCTTTTTACGAGGCCAACCGCCCCTCGGCATGCTCCTAGGGCTTCGCAAATCCCGTCGAATCCAGAATCAGCCCCAAGTAACTTTGTGCAGTATACCAGAAGTTTACCTCGATAAGCCAGCGGCTTAACGATTGGCGTGCTTCATGATACGGGCTTTCGCCGTCTGCCATTCGCGATCTTTGATGTCATCGCGTTTGTCGTGCTCTTTCTTGCCTTTGGCTACGCCGATCTTGATCTTGCTCCAGGCATTTTTCCAATACAGGGACAAGGCCACCACGGTGTAACCCTCGCGGTTGACGCGGCCGAGCAGGGTGTCCAGCTCGCGTCGGTTCAGCAGCAGTTTACGGGTACGCGTCGGATCGCACACCACATGCGACGAAGCCACGTTGAGCGGGGTGATGGTGGCGCCAAACAGGTAGGCTTCACCGTCACGGAACGTCACGTAGCTGTCGCTGAGGTTGGCTTTGCCTGCACGCAGCGATTTAACTTCCCACCCTTGCAGCGACAGGCCCGCCTCGAACTCTTCTTCAATGAAGTATTCGAAACGTGCGCGCTTGTTTTGGGCAATGGTGGCGGAACCGGGTTTGTGTGCTTTTTTCTTTGTCATAGTGCGTTCATTATACTGGATGCTTCAGCGAAAGAAATCCTTTCCCGGTCAGCACCTGCGCAATTTTTCGCATTTTTGGTTCCCTCATCCCTTAGCAGATTTTTTGTTTGCCGCCAGATAAATGGTATTATCTGTACGTTTTATGTCTTACAGGAAATGATATGCCCCAGATCAGTCGGTCTGCATTAGTGCCGTTCAGCGCCGAGCAGATGTATCAGTTGGTTAACGATGTTCATTCTTATCCCGATTTTCTGCCAGGCTGCACCGGCAGCCGGGTGCTTAACGCTACCTCCAACGAGATGACCGCCGCGGTGGACGTCGCCAAGGCCGGTATCAGCAAGACCTTCACCACCCGCAATACGCTGCTGGATAACCAGAGCATCAATATGCAACTGGTCGATGGCCCGTTCCGCAAGCTGATGGGCGGCTGGCAGTTCACGCCGCTGAGCGAAGAGGCCTGCAAGGTGGAGCTGCACCTGGACTTCGAGTTCACCAACAAACTGATTGAGCTGGCGTTCGGCAAGGTGTTCAAAGAGCTGGCGGGCAGCATGGTGCAGGCATTCACCCAGCGGGCGAAAGAGGTCTACAGTGTCTGACATCCAGGTCGAGGTGGTGTACGCCTTGCCGGAGCGGCAGTACCTGCGCAAGGTGAAGCTGGCCGAGGGCAGCAGCGTCGAGCAGGCGATCCAGGCTTCGGGCCTGCTGGAGCTGCGCCAGGATATCGATCTTAAAAGCAACAAAATCGGCATCTACAGCCGCCCGGCCAAGCTGGGCGATACGCTGAACGACGGCGACCGGGTGGAGATCTACCGGCCCTTGATAGCCGATCCGAAAGAGCTGCGCCGGCAACGGGCAGAAAAGGCAAAAAAATAAGGCGCTTATAGCGCCTTATTTTTTTATCTGAAACTGATTTTCTCTTCCGCGTTGCAGCCTGCGACTGTCATGAGGAACACCTTGCCCCCTCATGGGCCGGAAGAGCGGGCGGCGTCGATTACTTGGTCAGCGCCGGTTTGTTCTGGATGTCGGTCAACACGCCTGCGCTGTCGAAGGTCAGCGTCAGCGTCTGCTGGGTGATGTCTTCATGGCCAGGCTGCTGGCGGAACACATAGAACCACGTTTGCGTTCCGAACGGGTCTTGCAGCATTGGGGTGCCCAATGTGTAAGCGACCTGTTGCTGGGTCATCCCTTTCTGAATTTTCGCCACGTCGGTCGACGTCAGGTAGTTCCCCTGGTTGATGTCAGGACGATAAACCACCTTTTCAAAAGTAGAACAGCCTGCAGTCAGCATCACAAAAACTACAGCGGCGGCAGTCAGCGTTTTACAGCGCATAGTAATCACATTCCTTTAGGGCATAGGATGCCGATGATAATAGACCTTGCGGCAGTTGGAAACCTTTATACCCTTCATCTTTCACGTTGCGACGCATTGGCTTTCCTTCAGCACCTCAAGCGCTTGGCCGGTTTCAGGCCGTTGAGGAAGCTTAAGATCACCGCCGCGCCGCACTTTAGATATCTTTCGGGCCAACAGCGTCACTGTCAGACCGCAGGAAAGTGAAAAAGTTGAGCTTTTTTATGCCGCCAGCAGTTCTTTGGCATTGGCCAGCGTATTGCGGGTGACTTCGCTGCCGCCGAGCAGGCGCGCCAGCTCCTGCAGGCGGGCGCGTTTATCCAGCGGCGCCATCTGGGTTTCGGTGACCGTGCCGTCGGTCTGCTTGCTGACGAACAGGTGCTGATGCCCGCATCCGGCCACCTGCGGCAGGTGGGTGACGCACATCACCTGGGTGGATTCGCCGAGCTGGCGCAGCAGACGGCCGACGATGGCGGCGGTCGGGCCGCTGATGCCCACGTCCACCTCATCGAAGATCAGCGCCGGGGTTTCCATCTTGCGGGCGGTGATCACCTGAATGGCCAGCGCGATGCGCGACAGCTCACCGCCGGAGGCGACCTTCGCCAGCGGCTGCAGCGGCTGCCCCGGGTTGGTGGAGACGCAGAACTCGGTGCGGCTGGCCCCCTCGGCGCTCAGGTGCTGCGGTTCGAAGCGCACGTCGATGTTGAACTTGCCGTGCGGCATGGAGAGCGCCTGCATGCTGTCGGTAATGAGCGTGGTCAGCTCGGCGGCGTAGTGCAGGCGTTTCTGGTGCAGCTCTTCCGCCAGCGCCAGCGCCTGCTGGTGATGCAGGGTGACCGCCTCGTTCAGGTGTTCATGGTCGCTTTCCTGCTGAGACAGCAGCTGCTGTTCATCCAGCAACTGCTGATGCAGCTGCGGCAGCTCCTCCGGCGCGACCTGATGTTTGCGCGCCAGGCTGATTTGGCGCGACAGGCGTTGTTCCAGCTCGTGCAGGCGGTTGGGATCGAGATCCATGCGATCGGCGTAATGGCGCAGCTCGTCGCTGGCTTCGCTGATCTGGATAGAGGCCTCTTCCAGCATGTCCAGCAGGCCGCTGAGCTTATCGTCCAACCCGGCCAGTTCAAGCAGCAGGTGTTTGGCGCTGTAAAGCTGGCTGAGCATGTTGTTCTCGTCGCTGTCGGCCAGCAGCTGCAACGTTTGCTGGCTGAGGGTCAGCAGCTGGCCGCTGTTGGCCAGGCGCTTGTACTCGGCGTCGGTCTGCTCGAACTCGCCGGCCTGCGGCGCGAATTCGTTCAGCTCTTTCAATTGGTATTGCAGCAGCTGCTTGCGCGCTTCGCGCTCGATGGACTGCTGCTGATGGTGCGCCAGCTCGCGGCAGCTCTGGTGCCAGCGTTGGTAGGCTTGGCTCATCGCCGCCAGCAGGGCGGGTTCGTCGGCGTAGGCGTCGAGCAGCGCTTTTTGGTGCTCCGGCTTGAGCAGCAGCTGATGGGCGTGTTGACCGTGGATTTGAATCAGGCGTTGCCCCAGCTCGCGCAGCTGCGACAGCGGCACGGCGGTGCCGTTGATAAAGCCGCGCGAACGGCCGTCGGCGTTGATCACCCGGCGCAGCAGGCATTCGTTGCTGTCGTCCAACTGGTTTTGCTCCAGCCACTCGCGCGCGGACGGGGTATCCGCCAGCGAGAAGCGGGCGCAGATGTCGGCGCGGGCGGCTCCCAGGCGCACCACGTTGCCGTCGGCGCGGTTGCCGAGGCACAGCCCCAGCGCATCGATGGCGATGGATTTGCCGGCGCCGGTTTCACCGGTGATCGCCGTCATGCCCGGTTGAAAATCGATTTCCAACTCACGAACGATAGCAAAGTTGCTGATGGTTAATTGCGCCAGCATGGGAACCTTCCTGTGTATAAATACATAACTGTAGTTTCATACAGTATAAACTGGTTTTATATACAGTAAAGTGGCCGATGCAGATTTTAGAACAATTTTTTCGACCAGCCCAACTTGGTGCTTAACGTGTTGAAATAGCTGTAGTCCTTCGGGTGAATCAGGTTCAGATGGAAGTTGCTGCGGCGGATCAGCACTTCTTCGCCTTCCTGGATCGGCAGCGCGATCTGGCTGTCGCAGCTGATCTCCAGATCGCTGCCGATCTGCGAAAACTTCAGGCGGATGGTGCTGTCGCCGTTGATCACCAGCGGCCGGGCGGAAAGGGTGTGCGGGAACATCGGCACCAGCGCGATCGCCTCCAGCGATGGGGTGAGGATCGGCCCGCCGGCGGAGAGCGAGTAGGCGGTGGAACCGGTCGGGGTGGCGATGATCAGGCCGTCGGAGCGCTGTGAGAAGGCGAAGCGATCGTCGATGTACACTTCGAATTCGATCATGTGCGCCACTTTGCCGGGGTGCAGCACCACCTCGTTGATGGCGGTGCTGATGCGGCACTGCTGGTGCTCTTTATGCACGATGGTTTCCAGCAGGAAACGCTGTTCGTCGATATACTCGCCTTCCAGCACGTCCGCCAGCTGCTGCAGAGCGTTGTCGGGATCGAGATCGGTAAGGAAGCCGAGGTTGCCGCGATTGACTCCGATCACCTTGATGTCGTAGCGCGCCAGCACGCGCGCGGCGCCGAGCATGTTGCCGTCGCCGCCGACCACCACCGCCAGATCGGCACGCTGGCCGATATCCGCCAGGCTGCCGGTGACGGCGTCTTTCAGCCCCAAATCATGGGCGATTTGGCGTTCGACCATCACCGAATAGCCGCGGGCGACCAGCCAGTGGAACAGCATCTCGTGGGTTGCCAGCGCTGAAGGGTGACGCGGGTGGCCAACAATGCCAATACAGGCGAATTTTTTATTCATTTGTTGTGATTTTCCTCACCGGGACCCGTTTATGCCCCACATTGTGACCGGTTGACTTGAAACCCCGGTTTTGATCCCCATAATAAGCCAAGTTGCGAGATTAATGCTAAAACGCGGAGATATTCATGAGTAGTAAAGAACAGAAGACGCCAAACGAGCAAGTCTCGGAAGAAATGGAACAACACGCTCATCACGAGGATACGCTGCCGGAAGCGGCGGAAGGCGTCGATCTGCGCGATGCGCGTATCGCCGAACTGGAAGCCCAACTGGCGGAAGCTCAGCAGCAAGAGCGCGACAGCCTGCTGCGCGCCAAAGCGGAAGCGGAAAACATCCGTCGCCGCGCCGAACTGGACGTCGAGAAAGCGCACAAGTTCGCCCTGGAGAAATTCTCCGGCGATCTGCTGCCGGTGATCGACAACCTGGAGCGCGCGCTGGATCTGGCGGATAAAAACAATCCGGAACTGGCCGCGATGATCGAAGGCATCGAGCTGACGCTGAAATCGCTGCTGGACGTGGTGCGCAAGTACGGCATCGAAATCGTCGGCGACGTCAACGTGCCGTTCAACCCGGAAGTGCATCAGGCGATGAGCATGATGGAATCCGCCGATCACCAGCCGAACCACGTGATGATGGTGATGCAGAAAGGCTACACGCTGAACGGCCGCCTGCTGCGCCCGGCGATGGTCGCGGTCTCCAAAGCCAAGGCGTAATCGCCCCGGCAACGATATAAAGAAAGGCACCCGAGGGTGCCTTTTTTGTCTCTGGACTACGCCTGCGGCAGGCGCGGCATCCAGTCGATCGGCGTGAGCCCTTGCTGCTCCAGCAGCTGATTGGCCTGCGAGAAGTGGCGGCAGCCGAGGAAACCGCGGTGTGCGGAGAGCGGCGACGGGTGCGGCGCTTTCAGCACATGGTGGCGGTTGCGGTCGATAAAGTTGCCTTTCTTCTGCGCGTGCGAGCCCCACAGCAGGAACACCACGCCTTCGCGATTCTCGTTCAGGGCGGCGATCACTTTATCGGTAAAGGTTTCCCAGCCCAGGTTGGCGTGCGAGTGCGCGCGGCCGCCTTCCACCGTCAGCACGGTGTTGAGCAGCAGCACCCCCTGTTCGGCCCAGCTTTGCAGGTAGCCGTGATCAGGGCGTTCGAAACCGGGAATGTCTGTCGCCAGCTCTTTATACATGTTCACCAGCGACGGCGGCGCCGGCACGCCGGGGCGCACCGAGAAAGAGAGGCCGTGCGCCTGATTGGGGCCGTGGTAGGGATCTTGGCCGAGAATAACGACTTTAACGTCCGCCAGCTCGGTAAAGCGGAACGCGTTGAACACGTCTTTCTGTGGTGGATAAATGGTCTTACCGGCCTGGCGCTCAGCGGCAACAAAGGCGAGCGTTTCAACAAAATAGGGCTGCTCTTTCTCTTTGCCGATCACGTCATGCCAGGTGAGGGAGGTGGCCATAAACGCTCTCCTTTGTTTTCTTTAGCAATTCATGGGCTATAGCTTACCGTGTCGGCCCGCGCAGCGAAACCCGCTTTTCATTTCTCGCCGCCGTTTGCAATGCAATTATTTTTGAAAATTTACAAAAATAATTGTTTTTTAGCGCGACGGGAAAATTGATATAAAACATAATTTTGCCCCTTCACGCCTTGTGCCTACCCGGTAAAAATTGACTTTAATCAAAGAACTGACTCGGTCAGGCTGGTATACAGAACAACAAGACAACAATGGTTTTACCAAATGGCCGAAACCAGAATTGGGTTTTCTCACGATGTGAATTTTTACGCCCTTGTACGGAGGCAACATAATGATTACCGGTATTCAAATTACCAAAGCGAACGACCAGGCGCTGGTGAATTCTTTCTGGCTGCTGGACGATGAAAAAGCGGAAGCTCGCTGCGTGTGCGCCAAGGCCAACTACGCGGAAGATCAGGTTGTCGCGGTCAGCGATCTGGGCCAGATCGAATACCGTGAAGTGCCGCTGGAAATGCAGCCGACCGTGCGCGTGGAAGGCGGCCAGCACCTGAACGTCAACGTGCTGCGTCGCGAAACTCTGGAAGACGCGGTCAAGCATCCGGAAAAATACCCGCAGCTGACCATCCGCGTGTCCGGCTATGCGGTGCGTTTCAATTCCCTGACGCCGGAACAGCAGCGCGACGTTATCGCCCGCACCTTTACCGAAAGCCTGTAATCGGCGGCGCAGTCAATCAGGGAGCTTCGGCTCCCTTTTTTGCGCTTGACGGCCGAAAACTGAAGGCGGATCACATTCTGCACAAAGATAAGCATTCCTGATACAGAACTCATCCGACCTGCCGATAGCTAAATCAGCACCTATTCAGGTGCTAAATAAAAAAGTCTATCGACAAGGAGTCGGCATGAGTATGCCTTTAAGTTTTACCTCTGCAGTATCCCCGGTGGCCGCGATCCCTACACCTCGCGCCGCTGCCGAAACGGCGACGGCATCGCAGCCTGCGGCAGCGCCGGCAAATCCGGCGCCGGTGGCCACCCCTTCTCAGAATACGCTGAACGCGCAGAACCTGTTGAATACGCTGGTCGGCGATATCTCCGCGGCGGCGCCGACGGCGGTTGCGCCGGGCGTGACCCGGGGACAACAATCTCAGGAAGGCGATTATGCGTTGGCGCTGTTGGCCAAGGACGTTTACTCGCTGAACGGCCAGGGCGCCGCCGGGTTCAACCGTCTGAGCGACAGCGCGTTGCTCGGGTTCGGCATCGATCCCGCCAGCCTGCACGACGCGGGCAGCGGTTTCCAGGCCGGGATTTACAGCAACGACAAGCAGTATGTGTTGGCGTTCGCCGGTACCAACGACTGGCGCGACTGGCTGAGCAACGTGCGGCAGGCGACGGGTTATGACGATGTGCAGTACAATCAGGCGGTTGCCGCCGCCAAAAGCGCCAAGGTGGCCTTCGGCGATGCGCTGGTGATCGCCGGCCATTCGCTCGGCGGCGGTCTGGCGGCCACGGCTGCGCTGGCGACCGGCACCGTCGCGGTCACCTTCAATGCGGCCGGGGTGTCGGATTACACCCTGAATCGCCTGGGTATCGATCCGGCGGCGGCGAAGAAAGACGCCGAAGCCGGTGGCATTCGCCGTTACAGCGAGCAATATGACATGCTGACCAGCACCCAGGAGTCGACTTCGCTGATCCCGGACGCCATCGGCCACAATATTACCCTGGCCAACAACGATACCCTGACCGGCATCGATGACTGGCGGCCGAGCAAGCATCTGGATCGCAGCCTGACGGCGCACGGCATCGACAAGGTGATAAGCTCGATGGCGGAACAAAAGCCGTGGGAGGCCAAGGCCAATGCCTGAAGGGCGCCGCTTGTGGCGGGCGCTGGCGATAGCCTTACTGGCGCTGGTCGCGGTGACCGGTTTACTGATGATGGCTAAGGAGCAACAGATGGGGCAGGAGATTTCACCGTTTGACGGCCGCAGCAACCAGGCGCTGGCTCAGGCGGTGGCGCGCGGCGATACGCAGGACATCGGTGCGCAGGCCACACAGGAGCGCTTGCGCGAACGGGGCGATCGGCAGGTCACGCTGTTGCAGTGGGCGGTGCTTTCTCAGCAGCCGGCCAGCGTGCGGACGTTGCTGGAGCTCGGCGCCGACCCGGCGACGGCGGGACTGGACGGCAACAGCGCGCTGCACACCGCGGCGATGTTGCAAGACGCACAGTATCTGCGGTTGTTGCTGACCGAAGGGGCGCAGGTGAACGTGCGCAATGCCGTTACCGGCGCCACGCCGCTCGCGGCGGCGGTGCTGGCCGGGCGTGAGGAACAGCTGCGGCTGCTGCTGGCGGCCGGGGCGGACACCACGTTGAGCGATCGGCTGGGGGATACCCCGCTGCATCTGGCGGCGAAGATCAACGCGCCGCACCTGGCGCTGTTGCTGTTGCAGGCCGGTGCCGATGCCCGGGCGCGCAATCAGCAGGGTTATGCGTTCCAGTTTTACTTCTCGCAAACGCCGGCGCATTTGCAGAATGACGAGCTGAAGGCGCAGTTCCGCGAGCTGGATAAATGGCTGCAGGGGCGCCGCCTGGCCACGCATTACGCGCAGCAGTAAACGCCCATAAAAAAACCGCCTGCACAGGCGGTTTTTTCTTAGGTTGCGACGGTTATTCCTATTCCGCGTCGCCGGCCGGCTTGGCCTTCGCCTGACGGCGTTTGCCGACGTTTTTGGCGTCGCGATGGCGCACTTTCACCTTGGCCTTTTCTTTGTTCTTCGCCTTGTCTTCCGCGCGCTTGGCCAGCACTTTCTTCGATGGCTTGCCGTTGCTCTTCTCGTTCGGCACCTTGGTTTTCGGCCGCAGTTCGTCGATCACGCGCGCTTTCAGCGGTTCGTTCAGGTAACGGCCCACTTTGCCCAGCAGCAGATGATCGTGCGCTTCCACCAGCGAAATGGCGGTGCCTTTGCGCCCGGCGCGGCCGGTACGGCCGATGCGGTGCAGGTAGGTATCCGCAGTGCGCGGCATGTCGAAGTTGAACACGTGGGTGATATCGAGGATATCCAGGCCGCGCGCGGCAACGTCGGTGGCCACCAGCACGTTAACCCGGCCATCCATCATGCGTTTGACCGCTTCGTTGCGTTTGGCCTGCACCATTTCGCCTTCGAGATAGCAGGTGTTGATGCCCGCTTCGCGCAGCCAGGTGGCCAGTTCATGCACGCGCTCGCGCTTGCGCACGAAGATCACCGATTTTTGCACGTCCGGCTGCTTCAGCAGGTGGATCAGCAGCGCGGTTTTGTGCTGCACGTCATCGGCGCGGTAGTACCACTGCAGGATCTTCTTGCGTTCGCGGCGCGACGGATCGGCTTCCACTTCCACCGGCTCTTTCAGGATGCGTTCGGCGAATTCGCGGATCGCTTCGCCTTCCAGCGTGGCGGAGAACAGCAGCGTCTGGTTGCGCCAGCGGGTTTCGGCGGAGATGGTTTCGATGTCCTGCGCGAAGCCCATATCGAGCATGCGGTCGGCTTCGTCGAGGATCAGGGTTTCCACCGCGCGGCAGTCGAAGTTCTCTTCTTTAATGTATTGCAGCAAGCGGCCGGTGGTGGCGACCACCACGTCCTGGTTTTCGCTGAACACTTCCGCGTGGTTCATGTAAGCGACGCCGCCGGTGATGGTGGCGATATCCAGCGAGGTATGAGCAGCCAATTCACGCGCCTGGTCGGCGACCTGCATCGCCAGTTCACGCGTTGGCGTCAGGATCAGCACGCGCGGCGGGCCGGATTTCTTGCGTGGAAAGTCCAGCAGGTGCTGCAACACGGGCAGCAGGAAGGCGGCGGTTTTGCCGGTGCCGGTCGGAGCCGAACCTAAGACGTCGCGCCCGTCCATCGCCGGCGGGATCGCAGCGGCCTGAATGGCGGTGGGGCGATCGTAGCCTTTGTCGCGCAGCGCGTCGATCAGGCGATCATCGAGTTCGAGTTCGGAAAAAGTGGTTGCTGTCATGGTCTACCTCTACTTGGGGCGCCGATTATAGACGGGTTGGCCGCGATCTTCACCTATTTAAGCGGAAAGCCGCTCTTTTCCCGCCGATCAGATTGCCTTATGCTACGCCAGTTTTATAGCCAGGTGGTGAGTGTGAGCAAGCGATCGAAAGCTGATTTTACCCCGCGCCGCGGGGGATTTACCTTTAAACAATTCTTTGTCGCCCACGATCGTTGCGCCATGAAAGTGGGCACCGACGGGGTGTTGCTCGGCGCCTGGGCGCCGGTGGGGCAGGCGCGCCGGGTGCTGGACATCGGCAGCGGCAGCGGGCTGATCGCGCTGATGCTGGCGCAGCGCAGCGGCGACGAGGTGACCGTCGACGCGGTGGAACTGGACGAAGCCGCCGCCGGCCAGGCGCGCGAAAACGCGGCGGAATCGCCGTGGCCGCAGCGCATCCGCGTGCATGCGCAGGATATTCACCATTATGCGCAGCAGCATGCCGCTGAGTATGATCTGATCGTCAGCAATCCGCCTTATTTTGAGCCGGCGGTGGCCTGCCGCGATCAGGCGCGCCACAACGCGCGCTACACCGAAACCCTGACGCATGACGCGCTGTTGGCCTGCGCGGCGCAGCTGCTGGCGGAACAGGGTACGTTCTGCGTGGTGCTGCCGCACGACATCGGCGCCGAATTTGAACGCCTGGCGCAGCAAAGCGGCTGGCACACGGCGGCGAAAGTGAACGTCAGCGATCGGGCCGATACGCCGCGGCACCGGGTGCTGCTGGCGCTGATGCGTAAGGAAACGCCGCTGCGGGAGCAGGCGCTGGCGATCAAACAGGCCGACGGCAGCTATACCGACGATTTCCGCCGCTTGATCGCCGACTTCTATCTGTTCTACTGAAAGGAAAAGGGCGCCGATAAGGCGCCCTGTCGCATGGTTTAAGGCTGCAAAATGGTCGGCAGCGCTTCCGGCAGCAAATCCGGGTAGTCCAGCGTGTAGTGCAGGCCGCGGCTCTCTTTGCGCGCCATAGCGCTGCGCACGATAAGCTCGGCCACCTGCACCAGATTGCGCAGCTCCAGCAGGTTATTGGAGATGCGGAAGTGAGCGTAGTACTCGTCGATTTCCGCCTGCAGCGTATTGATGCGGCGCAGGGCGCGCTCAAGGCGCTTGGTGGTGCGCACGATGCCGACGTAATCCCACATGAACAGCCGCAGCTCGTGCCAGTTGTGCTGGATCACCACCCGTTCGTCCGCATCGTCCACCCGGCTTTCATCCCAGTGCGGCACCTGTTTGGCCTGCTGGATGAATGGCAGGCGCTGCAGAATGTCTTCCGCCGCCGACCAACCGTAAACCAGACACTCCAGCAGCGAATTCGACGCCATGCGATTGGCGCCGTGCAGGCCGGTGTAGCTGACCTCGCCGATGGCGTACAGCCCGTCGAGATCGGTGCGGCCGTGCTGATCGACCATCACGCCGCCGCAGGTGTAGTGTGCCGCCGGGACGATAGGGATCGGTTGCCGGGTCAGATCGAAGCCCAGCGTCAGCAACTTTTCGTGGATCATCGGGAAGTGCTGGGTGATGAACGCCGCCGGCTTGTGGCTGATGTCCAGGTACATGCAGTCGGCGCCCAGGCGCTTCATTTCATGGTCGATGGCGCGGGCGACGATATCGCGCGGGGCCAGTTCGCCGCGCGGGTCGAAATCCGGCATAAAGCGGCTGCCGTCCGGGCGCTTCAGGTAAGCCCCTTCGCCACGCAGCGCTTCGGTCAGCAGGAAGTTGCGCGCCTGCGGATGGAACAGGCAGGTCGGGTGGAACTGGTTGAACTCCAGGTTGGCGACCCGGCAGCCGGCGCGCCAGGCCATGGCGATGCCGTCGCCGGAGGAGATGTCCGGGTTGGTGGTGTATTGGTACACCTTGGCCGCGCCGCCGGTCGCCAGCACCACCGTTTTGGCGCGGTAGGTTTCCACTCGCTCCAACTCGCGGTTCCAGACGTAAGCGCCCACTACGCGGCGGGTGCCAGGCAGGCCGATTTTGTTCGAGGTAATAAGGTCGACCGCGTTGCGGCGTTCCATCACGCAAATATTGGGGTGAGCGCTTGCTTTCCCTACCAGCGTGGTCTCTACTTCCTTACCGGTAGCGTCTGCGGCGTGCAGGATGCGGCGATGGCTGTGGCCGCCTTCGCGCGTGAGGTGATAATGCGCCTCGCCCTGCGCGTTGACCTCGGTGTCGAACAGCACGCCCTGATCGATCAGCCATTGCACGCAGTGGCGCGCGTTGCCGGCGATGAATTCGACGGCCTCTTTGTCGCACAGGCCGGCACCGGCAATCAAAGTGTCATCAACGTGTGAGGCAATGCTGTCCGTCTCATCGAACACCGCGGCGATCCCGCCCTGGGCGTAAAAGGTGGCTCCCTCGCTGAGCGGCCCCTTGCTGAGAACGGTAACCTTGCAATGCTGCGCCAGGCGCAGCGCCAGTGACAGGCCCGCAGCGCCGCTGCCGACGATCAGTACATCGCTAACATGTTCAGATGATGGTTGCATAACGTATGATGTGTGCAGAAGAAGAGTGAATTTCATGTTAGCCTAACTGTCCGGGCAAAAGCCACGGATAGGGTGACATCAACAGAAAAAACAATGGCGATATGGAACTTCGTGTTCTATATGAACTCCAAGCGAGTGCTTGCTCAGGAAAATAATGTATGGCTGGCAGTACAATTTTACGCGTGGAGACGGATTTGGGGAGAGTTTACCTCGGATGAGCGAGCAGTTAACGGATCAAGTTCTGGTCGAGCGGGTCCAAAAGGGCGACCAGAAGTCGTTTAACCTACTGGTAGTGCGCTATCAGCATAAGGTGGCGAGTCTCGTTTCCCGCTATGTGCCGCAGGGCGATGTGCCCGATGTGGTGCAGGAGTCGTTTATCAAGGCCTATCGCGCACTGGAATCGTTCCGTGGCGACAGCGCTTTTTATACCTGGTTGTATCGAATCGCCGTGAACACGGCAAAGAATTATCTGGTTGCTCAGGGGCGCCGTCCGCCATCCAGTGATGTGGACGCCAACGATGCGGAAAATTACGAAAGTGCGGGCGCACTGAAAGAAATTTCGAACCCTGAGAACTTAATGTTGTCAGAAGAGCTGAGACAGATAGTTTTCCGTACCATTGAGTCTCTCCCTGAGGATCTTCGCATGGCGATTACCCTGCGGGAGTTGGATGGTCTAAGCTACGAAGAAATAGCCGCCATCATGGATTGCCCGGTCGGAACCGTACGTTCGCGTATTTTCCGCGCCCGGGAAGCTATCGATAATAAAGTTCAACCGCTGATCCAGCGTTAGCAATGGCGGGCACAGGAAGGGTACTTAGGCATGCAGAAAGAAAAGCTTTCCGCTCTGATGGATGGTGAATCGTTCGACAGCGAGCTGTTGAGTTCTCTGTCGCAAGATCGAACGCTTCAACAAAGCTGGCAGAGCTATCACCTGATACGTGACACACTGCGAGGTGATGTCGGACAAGTGATGCATCTCGACATCGCCGATCGCGTCGCCGCTGCACTTGAGAAAGAACCCGCCCGGCTGGTGCCTTCCGCCGTTCAGGAATCTCAGCCGCAGCCTCACACCTGGCAGAAAATGCCGTTCTGGGACAAAGTGCGTCCTTGGGCGAGCCAGATTACGCAAATCGGCATGGCGGCCTGCGTGTCGCTGGCGGTGATCGTCGGCGTGCAGCACTACAACCAGCCTTCTGCGACATCGAACGCGTCCGAATCGCCGGCCTTCACCACGCTGCCGATCATGGGGCAGGCCTCGCCGGTCAGCCTGGGCGTTCCTGCCGACAGTTTCTCCACCGGCAGCGGCCAACAGCAGCAGGTGCAGGAACAGCGCAAGCGTATCAACGCCATGCTGCAGGACTATGAACTGCAACGTCGCCTGCATTCGGATCAGCTGCAGCTTGAGCAAGGCAACCCGCAACAGGCTGCCATTCAGGTTCCCGGAACTCAGTCTTTAGGAATGCAACAGCAGTAATGAAGCAAATCTGGTTCTCCGTTTGTTTATTGACGGGCAGCCTGCTCTATTCCAGCATCGCCCCGGCGCAGCCAACTGCGTCCGGGGCGTTATTGCAACAGATGAGCAGCGCCAGCCGTTCTCTCAATTACGAGCTCGCCTACATCAGCGTCAGCAAGCAGGGAATCGAGTCGTTGCGCTATCGCCATGCGGTGATCGGCAACGTGCCGCTCGGCCAGCTGCTGCATATGGACGGCCCGCGCCGCGAAGTGTTGCAGCGCGGCGGCGGGATCAGCTACTTCGAACCCGGTCTGGAGCCGTTCACGCTCACCGGCGATCACATCGTCGATGCGCTGCCGGCGATCGTTTATGCCGATTTCACCCGTCTGGCGAAGTATTACGACTTCATCTCCGTGGGCAGCACCCGCATCGCCGATCGGCCGTGTGAAGTGCTGCGCGTGGTGGCGCGCGACGGTTCCCGCTACAGCTACATCGTCTGGATGGACGAAGACACCAAGCTGCCGCTGCGGGTGGATTTGCTCGATCGCGACGGCGAAACGCTGGAGCAATATCGGGTGATCTCCTTCGCGGTCGGCGCCGAGGTGCAGGGCGCGATGCAGGGGCTGCTCAAGGCCAACCTGCCGCCGCTGCTGTCGCTGCCGGCGGTGGAAAATGTCCAGCTCAGCTGGAGCACCGGCTGGCTGCCGGCCGGCGTGGACGAGGTGGCGCGCAATCGCCGCAAATTGCCGAACGTCGCCGTGCCGGTGGAATCCCGGCTCTACAGCGACGGCCTGTTCAGCTTCTCGGTCAACGTCAGCCCGGCGGGCAGCGGCGCCGGGCAGCAGTACTACCGTCAGGGGCGCCGCACCATTCAGACCGAAGTGCGCGCGGGCAACGAAATCACGATTGTGGGCGAATTGCCGCCGGCGACGGCCAAGCGCATCGCCGACAGCATTTCTTTCAAGGTATCGCCGTAATGATGAAAGAGTGGGCCACGGTGGTTTCGTGGCAACAGGGCGTAGCGCTGCTGCGCTGTGAACCCAAGGCCGGCTGCGGCAGCTGCACCGCGCGCTCCGGCTGTGGCGCGCGTGCGCTGAACGAGCTGGTGCCGGAAACCGAGCATCAGCTGCAGGTACATATCGATCAGCCGCTTGAACCGGGGCAGCGCGTCGAGGTCGGCATCGCGGAAGGCAGCCTGCTGCGCTCCGCCATGCTGGTTTACCTGACGCCGCTGCTGGGTATGATGGTGGGTGGCACGCTGCTGCAATATTGTTTCGGCAGCGACGCCTCGGCGGCAGTCGGCGCCGTGTTGGGCGGCGGTGCAGCCTTTATGCTGGCTCGCCGCTTGGCCCGACGTCTGGGCGAGCAGACCGATTACCAGCCGGTGGTGCTGCAAATTGGGTTGCCGCCTACCGCGATGCGCATGCAGGCGGAAAACTCCCCGCTGATTTAAACCGATGGCCGCGTCATCGCCGGGTTGTGATAGGCGGGGATGCGGTTGTGGATCATATGCTCCAACAGCGCGATGAATAGATCGGCGCTGAGCAGCGAATCGTAGTTAATTGCGAACAGCACATTTCCCTGGCCATCGAATAAGCGGATGCCGCGCTGCGGATGATTTTCCAACGCGCGGATCTGTTCGATAGGCACGTTTCCCCCTTCCGTCGTCAGCAGGGTGGCGCTCAGCCGCAGCGTTTCGGTTGGCGTGCCTTGCTGCTTGCCGAGCAACAACTGCCACAGCCAGCGCGCGTCGCCCTCTATGGTGTGAAACGACACCGTTCCCCCCTGATAGAGCGCATTCAGCGCCAGCGGCCCGCGCTGCTGCAGCTGTTGGTCGACGATCACGTCCGCCAATCGCCACGAGTGGGCGACGTTGCTGAAAACCGTGCACCAGGGCTGATCTGCACCGGCGCGGAACGCCGTAACGTCAAACAGCCCGCCAAAAGCCTGGCCGCCGCGAAAGCGATAGATGTCGCCGATCTTCTCAAACGGGATGAAACGCTCTTTGTGATGGTGGCTGTCAAAGACCCGCACGCCGTGCTCGTACAGACGATAGGTCAGCGTCGGACGCAGATAATGCCGCAGCGCCAGCAGCGTACAGCCGAGTAAAATCGTGCCCGCGCCGGCTTGCAACAGCGTGATGACCTGGCTTTCGTCAATGCTGCTCAGCAGCGGCAGCACCAACAGCGCCGCCCCCATGCTAAACAGCAGCGCCGCCGCCGCCAGTATGCCCCAGTTGACCTTTGAAAAATCGTGCCGGCTCAGCATTTGCCCTTTATCGATCATAATGCACCTTCCAATCAACGTACGCAGATATGCTGGTGAACCCCGGTGGGCTGCCGATGTAGTGCCCTGAATAATGTTTTGTCGCGGAGCTCATGCCCTTTCTATCCGAGGGACGGTGGTGGCGTATATGGGGTTTTTCCTAAAGGAAGTGGGGCAAAATGGAATTCTAAGAGGTTGATCCAAATATTCTTTTTTTATAATTTCGGAGAGGGTTTATTGCGCTGTGGCCGGTTATGTATTAGCGCCGAAGTTTGACGGCCACGAAGCACCGGCAAGCCTTGGGTTCAGGCCGCATCGTCCGCGTTAACATCTGTTTTCACCCGCCGGGGCGCCCTGTAACATTTAGCGGCGCATAATAGAGTGCCTTCACTGCACCGATCGCTAGGTTTTCAGTGGTGTGGCATGTAGAATGCAGCGATTCAGGTGCAAGACGGCCTCACCCATTCACTGTCGCTTTAGGTCCATGCGGGTTTCTATAGGCGAGTAATTCAGAAATACCAAGGCAGAAAAACTTTTATAATGAAGCATATACGAAATTTCTCCATTATTGCCCATATTGACCACGGTAAGTCGACGCTGTCTGACCGCATTATCCAAATCTGCGGTGGCTTGACCGACCGTGAAATGGCTGCGCAGGTGCTCGATTCCATGGATCTGGAGCGCGAGCGCGGCATCACCATCAAGGCGCAGAGCGTGACGCTGGATTATAAAGCGCAGGATGGGCAGACCTATCAGCTTAACTTTATCGACACCCCTGGCCACGTTGACTTCTCCTATGAAGTTTCCCGCTCGCTGGCGGCCTGCGAAGGCGCGCTGCTGGTGGTGGACGCCGGCCAGGGCGTAGAGGCCCAGACGCTGGCCAACTGCTACACCGCGATCGAAATGGATCTGGAAGTGGTACCGGTGTTGAATAAAATCGACCTGCCGGCCGCCGATCCGGATCGCGCCGCGCAGGAAATCGAAGACATCGTCGGCATCGACGCCACCGATGCCGTGCGCTGCTCGGCCAAAACCGGCGTCGGCGTGCCCGACGTGCTGGAGCGCCTGGTGCGCGACATTCCGCCGCCGCAGGGCGATCCGGATGCGCCGCTGCAGGCACTGATCATCGACTCCTGGTTCGATAATTACCTGGGCGTCGTGTCGCTGGTGCGCGTCAAGAACGGCACGCTGCGCAAGGGCGACAAGATCAAGGTCATGAGCACCGGCCAGGTGTATAACGCCGATCGTTTGGGCATCTTCACGCCGAAGCAGGTCGATCGCGACGTGCTGAACTGCGGCGAAGTGGGCTGGCTGGTCTGTGCGATCAAAGACATCCTCGGTGCGCCGGTGGGCGATACCCTGACGCAGGCGCGTCAGCCGGCGGATAAAGCGTTGCCGGGCTTCAAGAAAGTGAAGCCTCAGGTGTACGCCGGTCTGTTCCCGATCAGCTCCGACGACTATGAATCTTTCCGCGATGCGCTGGGCAAGCTGAGCCTTAACGACGCCTCCCTGTTCTACGAACCGGAAAGCTCCACCGCGTTGGGCTTCGGCTTCCGCTGCGGCTTCCTCGGTCTGCTGCACATGGAGATCATTCAGGAGCGTCTGGAGCGTGAATACGATCTGGATCTGATCACCACCGCGCCGACGGTAGTCTATGAAGTGGAAACCACCGGCAAGGAAGTGATCTACGTCGACAGCCCATCCAAGCTGCCGCCGTTGAACAACATCCAGGAACTGCGCGAGCCGATCGCCGAATGTCACATGCTGATGCCGCAGGAATACCTGGGCAACGTCATCACCCTGTGCGTTGAGAAGCGCGGCGTGCAGACCAACATGGTCTACCACGGCAACCAGGTGGCGCTGACCTATGAAATCCCGATGGCGGAAGTGGTGCTCGACTTCTTCGACCGCTTGAAGTCCACGTCGCGCGGTTATGCGTCGCTGGATTACAACTTCAAGCGCTTCCAGGCCTCCGACATGGTGCGCGTGGACGTGCTGATCAACAACGAGCGCGTGGATGCGCTGGCGCTGATCACTCACCGCGACAACTCGCAGTACCGCGGCCGTGAATTGGTGGAGAAGATGAAAGATCTGATCCCGCGTCAGCAGTTCGACATCGCGATTCAGGCGGCGATCGGCACGCACATCATCGCGCGCTCCACCGTGAAGCAGCTGCGTAAAAACGTGCTGGCGAAATGCTACGGCGGTGACGTCAGCCGTAAGAAAAAGCTGCTGCAGAAGCAGAAAGACGGTAAGAAGCGCATGAAGCAGGTCGGCAACGTCGAGCTGCCGCAGGAAGCGTTCCTGGCCATTCTGCACGTCGGTAAAGACGGCAAGTAACCGCGACGAGTTCGCGAAACGAGGGAGTTTGCATGGCGAATATGTTTGCCCTGATCCTGGCGTTGGCCACCCTGGTCACCGGGATCATCTGGTGCTTCGAGCGCTTTAAATGGGCGCCGGCCCGCCGCGCGAAGATTGCGGCGGTCAACGCACAGACCGCGGGCGCCGTAGACGATAAAACGCTGGCGAAAGTGGCAAAGCAGCCAGGCTGGGTGGAGACCGGCGCATCGGTCTTCCCGGTGTTGCTGCTGGTGTTTGTGGTGCGTTCGTTTATTTACGAACCGTTCCAGATCCCGTCCGGCTCAATGATGCCGACGCTGTTGATTGGCGATTTCATTCTGGTGGAGAAATATGCCTACGGCATTAAAGATCCGATTACCCAGACGACGCTCATTGAAACCGGCCATCCGAAGCGTGGTGATATTGCGGTATTTAAATATCCGTTGGATCCGAAACTGGATTATATCAAGCGCGTGATTGGCCTGCCGGGCGACCGTATTACTTACGATCCGGTGAATAAGCGCGTCACGGTGCAGCCGTCCTGCAACAGCGGGCAGTCCTGTGATACCGCGCTGGCCGTGACCTACGCCGATGCGCAGCCGAGCGACTTCGTGCAGCTGTTCAGCCGCAGCGGCATGGGCGAGGCCAGCAACGGCTTCTACCAGATCCCGCTGAACGATAACGTGCCGTCGGGCGGCATTCGCATGCGTGAGCGCCAGGAAAGCCTCGGCAACGTCACGCACCGCATCCTGACCGTGCCGGACGCGCAGGATCGGGTGGGCGCTTACTACCAGCAGCCGGGCAAACCGTTGGCGGAGTGGGTGGTGCCGGCCGGGCATTACTTCATGATGGGCGACAACCGTGACAACAGCGCGGACAGCCGTTACTGGGGCTTTGTGCCGGAGAAGAATCTGGTGGGCAAAGCCACGGCCATCTGGATGAGCTTTGAAAAACAGGAAGGCGAGTGGCCTACCGGCGTGCGTTTCAGCCGGATCGGCGGCATTCATTAATCGCTGATTTATTCCCTGTCAATTTCACGCCGCAGCCTACTGCGGCGTGAAAGATTAAGAGGATATAAACACAGCATTATGTTTCCACTCGTTGTAGAATACCTTCTCGAGCGATAAAAGTTGGCTCCTGCTGGGAGCCACTGCAAACGAAACAGCTTTGGATCGGCTTTCGGCGAAGCAGGCCTGTTCCGTGTGCTGCAAGTTTTTGACGCATTCTTGATCTATTGGTAACTCATGAACCCCATCGTAATAAACAGGCTGCAGCGGAAGCTGGGCTACACTTTTCAACAGCAGGAGCTTTTACTGCAGGCTTTGACTCACCGCAGCGCCAGCAGTAAACACAATGAACGTCTTGAGTTTCTGGGTGACTCGATTCTGAGCTTTGTCATCGCCAATGCGCTCTATCACCGTTTTCCTCGCGTAGACGAGGGCGACATGAGCCGCATGCGCGCCACGCTGGTGCGCGGCAACACGCTGGCGGAGATGGCGCGCGAGTTTGACCTGGGCGAATGTCTGCGGCTTGGGCCGGGCGAATTGAAAAGTGGTGGGTTCCGCCGCGAGTCAATCCTGGCGGATACGGTGGAGGCATTGATCGGCGGCGTGTTCCTGGATAGCGACATCCAGACCGTCGAGCGTCTGATTTTGGACTGGTATCGCAGCCGGTTGGACGAAATCAGCCCCGGTGATAAGCAGAAAGACCCGAAAACCCGTTTGCAGGAATTTTTGCAGGGGCGTCATCTGCCGTTGCCTTCTTATTTGGTGGTGCAGGTTCGCGGTGAAGCGCACGACCAGGAGTTTACCATCCACTGCCAGGTGAGTGGTTTGAGCGAGCCCGTGGTGGGCACCGGCTCGAGCCGCCGTAAAGCCGAGCAGGCGGCAGCGGAACAAGCGCTGAAAAAGCTGGAGCTTGAATGAGCGAAGTAAAACAACACTGCGGGTTTATCGCCATCGTCGGCCGCCCGAACGTGGGCAAATCGACGTTGCTGAACCAACTGCTGGGGCAGAAGGTTTCCATTACGTCGCGTAAGCCGCAGACGACCCGTCACCGCATCATGGGCATCGACACCGATGGCGCCTATCAGGCGATCTACGTCGATACCCCAGGGCTGCACATCGAAGAAAAACGCGCCATCAACCGTTTGATGAACCGCGCGGCCAGCAGCTCGATCGGCGACGTTGAGCTGGTGATCTTCGTGGTCGAAGGCACCAACTGGACCGCCGACGACGAAATGGTGGTCAACAAGCTGCGCAGCCTGCGCTGCCCGGTATTGCTGGCGATCAACAAGGTCGATAACGTTACCGACAAATCCAAGCTGTTGCCGCACATCGCGTTCCTCAGCCAGCAGATGCACTTCCTCGACGTGGTGCCTATCTCCGCCGAGAAAGGGATGAACGTCGACACCATCGCCGGCATCGTGCGCAAGCTGCTGCCGGAAGCGGAACACCACTTCCCGGAAGACTACATCACCGATCGCTCCCAGCGCTTTATGGCGTCCGAGATCATTCGCGAGAAGTTGATGCGTTTCCTGGGCGAAGAGCTGCCGTACTCGGTGACGGTAGAAATCGAACAGTTCGTGGCTAACGATCGCGGCGGCTATGATGTGCACGGCCTGATCCTGGTTGAGCGCGAAGGCCAGAAGAAAATGGTCATCGGCAACAAGGGTGCCAAGATCAAAACCATCGGCATCGAAGCGCGTCAGGACATGGAACAAATGTTCGACGCCAAAGTGCATCTCGAGCTGTGGGTGAAAGTGAAATCCGGTTGGGCGGACGACGAACGTGCGCTGCGCAGCCTGGGCTATGTTGACGATCTGAAGTAACGATCCGTGGACGGCTGGGAGCGCGCTTTCGTCCTGCATGGGCGGCCGTACAGTGAAACCAGTCTGATGCTGGATCTGTTTACCGAAGGTCATGGGCGGGTGCGCTTGCTGGCAAAAGGCGCGCGCAGCCGCCGCTCCAATCTGAAGGGTTGCCTGCAGCCCTTTACCCCCCTGTTAGTGCGCTGGGGCGGCCGCGGCGAAGTGAAAACGCTGCGCAACGCCGAAGCGGTCTCTCTCGGTTTACCCCTCAGCGGCATGATGCTTTACAGCGGCCTGTACGTGAACGAACTGCTGGCGCGCGTGCTGGAGCAGGAAACCAACTACTCGGTGCTGTTCTTCGACTATCTGCAATGCCTGCAGGCGCTGGCGGCGGAAGACAGTTCACCGGAACAGGCGCTGCGCCAGTTCGAGCTGGCCTTGTTGCATCATCTCGGCTACGGCCTCGATTTTCTGCACTGCGCCGGCAGCGGCCTGCCGGTGGATGACGCCATGACCTACCGTTACCGCGAAGAGAAAGGCTTTATCGCCAGCCTGGTGGTGGATCACTACAGCTTCACCGGGCGTGAACTGCGCGCGCTGGCGGAGCGGCAGTTTCCCGATGCCGAGACGCTGCGCGCCGCCAAGCGTTTCACCCGCATGGCGCTGAAACCCTACCTCGGCGGCAAACCGTTGAAGAGCCGCGAGCTGTTCCGCCAGTTCGTGCGCAAACAGCCGAATACGCCGGTCGACGACGCCTGACCTTTTCCCCTTTTGCCGCCCTGCACCCGAGTGTAAACTGCTGGCACTGAAAATCGTATTTAGAGGTTGTCATGGCTGATTTACTGCTGGGCGTCAATATCGATCACATCGCCACGTTACGTAACGCGCGCGGAACCCAATATCCGGATCCGGTTCAGGCGGCATTCATTGCCGAACAGGCAGGGGCCGACGGCATTACCGTGCATCTGCGCGAAGATCGCCGCCACATCACCGATCGCGACGTGCGTTTGCTGCGTCAGACCATCCAGACGCGCATGAACCTGGAGATGGCGGTGACCGACGAGATGCTGGACATCGCCATTGAGCTGCAGCCGCATTTCTGCTGCCTGGTGCCGGAAAAACGCGAGGAAGTGACCACCGAAGGCGGCCTGGACGTCGCCGGCCAGTTAGACAAAATGAGCGTGGCGGTCGAGCGCCTGGCGCAGGCGGGCATTCTGGTTTCGCTGTTCATCGATCCCGATCATCGCCAGATCGACGCGGCGGTGGCGGTGGGCGCCCCTTATATCGAAATCCACACCGGCGCCTACGCCGAAGCGCAGGGCGAGCTGGCGGTACAGGCCGAGCTGCACCGCATCGCGGTCGCCGCCGCCTACGCGGCCGAGAAGGGGCTGAAGGTCAACGCCGGCCACGGCCTGACCTACCATAACGTGCAGCCGATCGCCGCGCTGCCGGAAATGCACGAGCTGAACATCGGCCATGCGATTATCGGCCAGGCGGTGATGAGCGGGCTGCCGGCCGCGGTTGCCGACATGAAAGTGCTGATGCGGGAAGCGCGCCGGTAATGGCGGTGCTCGGGCTGGGTACCGACATCGTCGAGATGGCGCGTATCGAAGCGGTGGTAGAGCGCAGCGGCGATCGTCTGGCGCGCCGCGTGCTGAGCGACGCCGAATGGGCGCTGTATCAGCAGCACCAGCAGCCGATTCGCTTTCTGGCCAAGCGTTTCGCGGTGAAAGAGGCCGCCGCCAAGGCGTTCGGCACCGGCATTCGCAACGGCCTGGCGTTCAACCAGTTTGAGGTGTTCAACGATGCGTTGGGCAAGCCGAATATTCGTTTGCACGGCCGCGCCGCCGAGCTGGCGGGGGAGATGGGGGTCACCGCGATCCACGTTTCGCTGGCCGACGAACGGCGCTATGCCTGTGCGACGGTGATCGTCGAAAGCTGAAAATAGAAAGGGCGCCTATGGCGCCCTTGTCAGTCCTGCGGCGGATTAAATGCGATCGGCGTGGTGCAACACCACGAACTTGTCCCACAGCTGTTCGTTGGTCTCACGATGCTGCGGATCGGTGATGATGGTGTTGTCGATAGGGCAAACCTGCTGACAGGTCGGCGTATCATAATGGCCAACGCACTCGGTGCAGCGCTCGGTATCGATCTGGTAGATCTCATCGCCCATCGAAATTGCCTGGTTCGGGCATTCCGGCTCGCACATGTCGCAGTTGATGCATTTGCGTGTGATTAGCAGGGCCATGACGTATCTCTCATTATTAACAGGGGTATTTTTCGCAGCGGCGATTATACCGGTTAAACCAACTTTTTCATCAATTGTTCGCTGTGCCTGATACGGTCGCGGGCATGATCAAGGTCGTGCTGGATCAGCGCCATAAACAGCAGGTCGGTGAGGGCGAACTGGGCAGTGCTGGAGGAGATGGCCGCGCTGCGGGTGTGGGGTTCTTCGGCGATGGTATAGAGGCAGTGGTCCGCGCGTTGCTGCAGGCCGTTGGGCGAGAAGCTGGTCAGCGCCAGCACCCTGGCGCCGGCCTGGCGCGCTTCTTCCGCCGCCAGATTGATTTCACGCCGCTCGCCGCTGAAGGAGATAGCCAGCAGCAGATCGCGTTTGTCCAGCGCCTGCACCGCCGCCAGCTGGACGTGCATATCCGCTTCGGCCACCGCCATCACGCCAATTTTCAGCAGCTTGAAGGAAAAATCCTTGGCCACCAGCCCGGAGGCGCCGATGCCGATCAGCATCACCCGGCGCGCCTGGCGCAGCATGTCCAACGCCTGGTGCAGCCGCTCTTCGCTGTTGATGTCGAGCGTCGCGCGCAGCGCCGCCTGCTTTTCCGCCAGCAGCTTTTCACCGACGGTTTTCAGCGTATCGCTGCTGAGGATGTGGTTGTGAACGGTCACCACCGGCTCGGCCTGCGGTTGGGCCAGCGTCTCGCTCAGCGCCAGCTTCAGCGCTGGAAAGCCTTTATAGCCCAGTTTTTGGGCGAACTTCACCACGCTCGACTGGCTGATGCCGGCCAACTGAGCCAGCTTTTGCGAGCTGAGATGGCGCGCCTGCTCGGCGTTATTCAGCAGAAAGTCCGCCAGCTTGCGGTCGTTTTGCGCCAGTGTCGGATACATCTGGCGAATGCGCAGAAGGGTACTCATTGTTCTTTCCCTGGAAACCAGCGGCCATTTTGCCATGCAGAGGGCGAAAACGCGCGGTGAAAATTTTTGTGAGCTCACCGTTAAAATAGCAAATAGCGCTCGCTTTGTTGAATAAAATATTCAAATATTGATTTAATTTTGTGAATTAAAAATTCAAAGGTGAACAGATGAACTTAGGCGCACTGGTATCGGAAACCCGTAACCCGGCCACCATAGGGCTGGATGAAATGTCGACGCTGGACATGGTCCGTTGCTTTAACCAGGAAGATCGCAAGGTGCCGGAGGCGATTGAACAGGTGTTGCCGGCGATCGCGCAGGCGGTCGATTTGGCGGCGGCGGCGCTGAAGGCCGGTGGGCGGTTGATTTATTTGGGCGCCGGCACCAGCGGCCGCCTGGGCGTATTGGACGCCTCCGAGTGTCCGCCGACCTTCGGCGTGCCGCACGGCGTGGTGGTGGGGCTAATCGCCGGCGGGCCGGGCGCGCTGCTCAAAGCGGTGGAGGGGGCGGAAGATGACGAGGCCCTGGGTGAAGCCGATCTCCGGGCGCTGAATCTCACCGCCGTTGATATGGTGGTGGGGCTGGCGGCCTCGGGGCGTACGCCCTACGTGATCGGCGCACTGCGCTATGCGCGCGGGCTGGGCTGCCCGACGGCGGCCATCTCCTGCAACCCGGATTCGCCGATTGCGCACGAAGCACAGGTGGCGATTTCGCCGGTGGTGGGGCCGGAGGCGCTGACCGGCTCAACGCGCCTGAAATCCGGCACCGCGCAGAAACTGGTACTCAACATGCTGTCGACCGGTGCGATGGTCAAACTGGGCAAGGTCTACCAGAACCTGATGGTGGACGTGAAGGCCACCAACGTCAAACTGGTGGATCGCGCCTGCCGCATCGTGATGGAGGCCACCGGCGCCGAACGCGCTCAGGCGGAAGCGGCGCTGGCGCAGACCGGCTTTGAGGTCAAACCGGCGATCCTGATGATTTTAGCCGGCGTCAGCGCCGATGAGGCGCAGCAGCGGCTGCAGCGGCACGACGGCTACCTGCGCGCGGCGTTGGCGCGTTAATTCACGGTGGGGGCGGCGATGGACAAGACAACGGCATTGGCGACACAGATCCTGGCGGGCGTGGGGGGCGAGGGCAATATCCTCAAACTGGAAAACTGCATGACGCGGGTGCGCGTCGAGGTCAGCGATGAGCAGCGCCTGGATCTGGCCGCCCTCAAGCAGCTGCCGGGGGTGAAGGGCTATATCAAACAGGGTGAACAGCATCAGTTTATCGTCGGCCCGGGCGCCGCCGCCAAGGTGGTGGACGCCATGCGCGGGCTGTTGAGCGGTGATGCGCAGCCCGTTGCCGCCGTCGGTGACGCCGCCCGCACCAAGGCGCAGGCCAAGCAAAAATACGCTGCGCCGATGAGCGGCGCGCTGAAAAAGCTGGCCGACGTTTTTATTCCGCTGATCCCGGCGTTTATCGCCTCGGGGCTGATCACCGGCATCATCAACCTGCTGAAGCGGCCCGACATCGCCGGCCAGCTGGCGGTGGACTACCCGAACGCGCTGGGGCTGCTGGCGATCTTCGGCAGCGCGGTATTCGCCATTATGAACATTCTGGTCGGGGTGAACGCCGCGCGGGTATTCGGCGGCTCACAGGCGATGGGCGGCGTGATGGCCGGCATTCTTTCCAGTCCGGCGCTGGCGCAGATCACCCTGTTCGGCGAGGCGCTGCAGCCGGGGCGCGGCGGGGTGATCGCCGTGCTGCTGGTGGTGGCGTTGATGTGCTGGGTGGAGAAACGCCTGCGCACGCTGCTGCCGGAGTCGGTCGAACTGATCCTCAATCCGCTGCTGACCACGCTGGTCACCGCCTCGTTGGCGATCCTGATCCTGCAGCCGATCGGTGGCGCCATTTCCGATGCCATCGCCCACGGCGCCAATTTGGCGATCGACAAGGGCGGGCTGCTGGTGGGGGCGCTGCTCTCCGGGCTGTTCCTGCCGCTGGTGCTGTCCGGCTTGCACCAGGGACTGGTGCCGATCCACGTCGAGCTGGTGCAGGCGCACGGTTCCAACCCGCTGTTGCCGATCCTGGCGATGGCCGGCGTCGGTCAGGTGGGGGCGGCGCTGGCGGTACTGTTGAAAACCCGCAACGCGCGGCTGAAGAAGGTGATCAAAGGGGCGTTGCCGGTCGGCATTCTCGGCATCGGCGAACCGCTGATCTTCGGGGTGACGCTGCCGCTGGGCCGGCCGTTTATCGGTGCCTGCCTCGGCGGTGCGGTAGGCGGCGCGCTGATCAGCTACTGGAAAGTGGCGACGGTGATTACCTTCGGCATTTCGGGGCTGCCTTTGGCGTTGACCATCGTCTCAGGTAAGGTGATGTTGTATCTGGCGGGGATGCTGATTACGATTATCGCCGGTTTTCTCTTCACCTGGATGATGGGGTTCAACGATCCCGAGGAGTAGCGTTTGAGCGACAAGCAGCAACAACCGGCCGCAGAGGGGCGCCGCGTGGTCTTTTTCGATCTGGACGGCACTCTGCATCAGGAAGATATGTTCGGCAGTTTCTTGCGTTTCCTGCTGCGCCGTTTACCGCTGAATCTGCTGCTGGTGATACCGCTGTTGCCATTGATTGGTCTGGCGCTGTTGCTGCTGGGGCGCGCCGCGCGCTGGCCGATGAGCCTGTTGCTGTGGGCTATCACCTTCGGGCGTACCGAAGCGACGCTGAAGGCGCTGGAGCGGCAGTTCATTGAGGTTTTCCGCCAGAAGGTCACTGCGTTTCCGGTGGTGCAAATGCGCTTGCGGCAGTATCTGGATGAGCACGATGCCGAGGTGTGGTTGATTACCGGCTCGCCGGAGCAACTGGTGGCGCAGGTGTATCAGGATTCGGCGTTTCTGCCGCGGGTGCGGTTGGTCGGCAGCCGCATCGCGCGTCGCTATGGCGGCTGGGTGCTGACCTTGCGCTGTCTGGGCGTGCAAAAAGTGGTGCAGTTGGAGCAACGGCTCGGCGCGCCGCTGAAGCTGTACAGCGGTTACAGCGACAGCAAGCAGGATAACCCGCTGCTGTTTTTTTGCGAGCACCGTTGGCGGGTGAGCAAGCAGGGCGAGCTGCAGCAGCTGGAATAAACAAAGGGCGGAGAATTCCGCCCTTTGCTGTTATCGCTGCCGCGATCAGTCGTCGCTCACGTCGTGTGGTTTGCGCCCGAGCTGCCAAATCTTCTCCGCATAATGCCCCAACGCCCACAGGCTCAGGCCGAGCAGCGCGAAGAAAATCGTTTTCGGCATGCTGTCCCAGAAAAACTCGAACAGGCGGGTATAGAGGTTGATGCCGAGGAAGGTCAGCCCGAAACCGCGCAGCATGGCGTCGTCATGCTTCAACCCCAGCCAGATGGCGGCGAGGGCGGCCAGCCCGAACAGCAGGCTCCAGTGGAACAGCTCGATCTGGCGCGCGCGGTACCAGCTGTCGAGATCGCCGTAGTTGCCGAAGATGGACAGCAGCCACAGCGCGATGAACAGGTACAGCAGGCCCATTGCCAGCGACACCCGCTGCAGGCCGCGCTGCGCCAACAGCGGCCGCAGCAGCAATGCGGCGGCGATCAGCACCGCGCCGAAGGCGATAAAGCGAATCGGGTAGCTCATGCCGAGCCAGTAGGCGCCCCAGCCGGACAGGTAGCCGGTCTCGGCGCCGAAGGCATTGCCGAGCGACAGCAGGGCGAACCACCATACCAGCCCGGAGCGGCTGAACCAGCCGATCGCGCCGTACAGCAGCGCGGCGACCAGCAGCAGTACGGAAACCCGGCCGCTGCCGTTATCCAGCCAGACCCCCAACTGCCATAAGGCGCAGGCGGTGAGCAACACGGCGACAAACAGCGCCGCCTCATTGCCGTAGCGTTTTTCCGGATGGCGTTGACGACGACGCAGCGCCCAAACGTAGGCCAGCGCCGCCAGTACGCCGGCGATCGCCATGCGCACCGGCGCGTCGAAGCGGAACAGTCCGCTCAGCCATGCAAGCAGTTCGCTGTCGGCGAACAGGCTGGTGACGGCGATCAGCAGCGAGGCCAGCGCGGCGAGAAACGCATAGCGCGCCAGCCGCCGCCAGTCGAAAGGTTGCACGTCCACATGCTGCAGCAGTTGCTGCCGTTGTTCGGGCGTCATGGCGCCTTCCCCAACCCAGCCGTCCAGCGCCTTGCGCACTACGACGGCGTTCTTTTTACTGAGCTTCATGCTTCTTGTCCCTGAATCACATGCTGATTCGGCCAGTATAGCCATTGGCGGGCGGCTACGACAAAGGGAGGCTAGTGTGTATAATGCCCGCCGCAAAAGCGCACGAGGAATTATGCGATGACTGAATATAACGATGAGTACTGGATGCGTCAGGCATTGCAGCTGGCCCTGCGCGCGCAGGAAGAGGGCGAGGTGCCGGTGGGTGCGCTGCTGGTGCTGGACAATCAGGTCATCGGCGAGGGCTGGAACCGGCCGATCGGCCGCCACGATCCTACCGCGCACGCCGAGATCATGGCGCTGCGCCAGGGCGGCGCGGTGCTGCAAAACTATCGCCTGCTAAACGCCACGCTGTACGTCACGCTGGAGCCCTGCGTGATGTGCGCCGGCGCGATGGTGCACAGCCGCATCCGCCGGTTGGTGTACGGCGCCGCCGACGAGAAAACCGGCGCGGCCGGTTCGCTGGTGGACATTTTGCGCCATCCGGGCATGAATCATCAGGTGGAGATCGTCTCGGGCGTGCTGGCGGACGAATGCGCCGCCACCCTGAGCAATTTCTTCCGCCTGCGCCGCGAACAGAAAAAAGCGCTCAAGCTGGCGCAGCGGGCGGCGGATAAGCCGGAATAATCAGTTGTTGAGCGCCAGTTCCGGCATCACCGTCGGGTAGCCTTTCCCCAACGCTTCCTGCTCGGCGGCCGCTTGCGCCGCCTTTCTCTCTTTTTCCTGCAGATAACCCACCAGGCTGACCTGATAGCGGCGGATGTTTTCTACATAGTTGTAGGCTTCACGCCCGCGCGCATAGCCGTAGGTCAGCTGCGGGTAGTAGCGCTTTTGGCTGAGCATCGGCAGGCGCTGTTTGACGTCGACCCAGCTGTCCGGGTTGCCTTTTTGCGTCTTGGTCAGCTTGCGCGCGTCCAGCATATGGCCCCACCCCATGTTGTAGGCCGCCAGCGAGAACCAGATGCGCTCGTCTTCCGGCACGCTGTCCGGCACCTTAGCCATCAGCCGCTGCAGGTAAAGGGCGCCGCCCTGAATGCTCTCTTCCGGATCGAGGCGATCGTTGACCCCCAGGCCGTCGGCGGTGGCGCGGGTCAGCATCATCAGGCCGCGCACGCCGGTGGGTGAGGTGGCCTGCGGATTCCAGTGCGATTCCTGATAGGCGATGGCCGCCAGCAGCTTCCAGTCGATCTCGTTGGCGTGCTTCTCGAACAGCGGGCGGAAGTTGGGCAGCACCGAATCGATGGCCGACAGGAAGGTTTTGGTGTCCACATAGTCGAAGCTGCCGACGTGGCCGAGGTATTTCTCTTCCAGCCGCGCCAGGGTGCCGTCGTCCACCATCTGACTGTAGAAATCCAGCATCGCCGCGTACAGGCTGTCGTCGCCGTCGCGTTTGAGGTACCAGGTGACCGGCTCTTCGTCGGTGACGTCGAACGCCACCGCCAGCTGTGGATGGATGCGCTGCAGCAGCGCGATGGTCACCGAATCGCCGAGGGTATAGTCCAGCTTGCCGTCGGCAACCCGCTCCAGCAGTTCTTTGGAGGTGAGATCGCTGGAGGACTCCCAGGCGAGATCCGGGTATTTATCCTGCTTGAGCTGTTTTAGCGTGCTGACGTGCGCGGAACCGGAGGCGACCGCCAGCTTGCCCTTAATGTCGGCGAAGCTTTTCGGCCGCGCGGTGCCCAGCCGGTACACCAGCTGTTGGGAAACGGAGTAGTAGGCCGGGCCGGTACGCGCGCGGCTGAGGCGCTCCTGGTTGTAGATCAGGCCCGCCGCCAGCAGGTCGGCGTCGTCGTCGTCCAGATCGTCGAACAGGTCATTGATGTTCTGATGGGGGATCACCACCAGCTTCACCCCGAGGTAGTTGGCGAAGCGCTTGGCCAGTTCGTAGTCGAGCCCACCCGGCCCTTGCTTGGTGTTGAAATAGGTCAGCGGTGAATTCAGCGTGCTGATACGCAACTCGCCGCGGGAAATGATCTCCTGGAGTTGCCCGCCCTGGCCGCTGCGCCAGGTGATGTTGGGCCACAGCGCGAGAGCCAGAAGCAGAGTGACAACGCCGATGAGGATGTAGTTTATTTTAAGACGTTTCAAATAGTTATCCAGTGGTGGCACAGGTACGCCGGCGACGACAACCGCGACTTTTCTCATGGTTAAATCACCAGTGCGGGGGGCATTTTGCGCAACAAAACGCCAGTGTGCAACTTTATTGACACGTTATGACAATTCGACGGTGCGGCATGCTTTTATCAATAATCCCTACGCAAACGGTTTCGTCGGCGGCGAGGATTCTCTATAATGACGCGCGTTTTCCCCTGTTGCGCCCAATGAAGCGTCTTATCCTTCGCTTCGAAGACGAGAGAACTTTGATTATGGAAATTCTGCGTGGTTCGCCCGCTTTATCGGCTTTTCGCATTACCAAACTGCTGTCCCGCTGCCAGGACGCCCACCTGCCCGTCAGTGATATCTACGCCGAGTACGTCCACTTTGCCGATGTTAGCGCACCGCTAAGTGCCGAAGAACACGCCAAACTTCAGCGCTTGCTCAAGTACGGTCCTTCTCTCGCCGAACACGCCCCCGAAGGCCGGCTGCTGCTGGTCACGCCGCGCCCGGGCACCATTTCCCCCTGGTCTTCCAAAGCCACCGACATCGCCCACAACTGCGGTTTGCAACAGGTGCTGCGGTTGGAACGCGGTCTGGCGTTCTACGTCAAGGCGCCTGAGCTGACGGAAGCCCAGTGGCGCCAGCTCGCCGCGCTGCTGCACGATCGCATGATGGAAACCGTCTTCAGCGAGCTGCAACAGGCTGAACAGCTGTTCGCGCACCATCAGCCGGCGCCGTATCAGTCGGTCGACGTGCTGGGCGCAGGGCGCGCCGCGCTGGAGCAGGCCAACGTCCGGCTCGGCCTGGCGCTGGCGCAGGACGAGATCGATTACCTGCTGAATGCCTTTACCGGTTTGGGGCGCAACCCGACGGATATCGAACTCTATATGTTCGCGCAGGCCAACTCTGAGCACTGCCGCCACAAGATTTTCAACGCCGACTGGATCATCGACGGCGAACAGCAGCCCAAGTCGCTGTTCAAAATGATCAAGAACACCTATGAGCAGACGCCGGACTATGTGCTGTCGGCGTATAAAGACAACGCCGCGGTGATGGAAGGCTCGCAGGTCGGCCGCTTCTTCGCCGCGCCGGAGAACGGCACGTACGATTACCATCAGGAAGACGCGCACATCCTGATGAAGGTAGAAACCCACAACCACCCGACGGCGATCTCGCCGTGGCCGGGCGCCGCGACCGGCTCCGGCGGCGAGATCCGCGACGAAGGCGCCACCGGCCGCGGCGCCAAGCCGAAGGCCGGCCTGGTGGGGTTCTCGGTATCCAACCTGCGTATTCCCGGCTTTGAACAGCCGTGGGAGCAGGACTTCGGCAAGCCGGAACGCATCGTCACCGCGCTGGACATCATGACAGAAGGCCCGCTGGGCGGCGCGGCGTTCAACAACGAATTCGGTCGCCCGGCGCTGCTGGGCTACTTCCGCACCTATGAAGAGCGCGTCAACAGCCATAACGGCGTCGAGCTACGCGGCTACCACAAACCTATCATGTTGGCGGGCGGCATCGGCAACATCCGCGCCGATCACGTGCAGAAAGGGGAAATCACCGTCGGCGCCAAGCTGGTGGTGCTGGGCGGCCCGGCGATGAATATCGGTCTGGGCGGCGGCGCGGCGTCATCGATGGCGTCCGGCCAGTCCGATGCCGATCTGGACTTCGCGTCGGTGCAGCGCGACAACCCGGAAATGGAACGCCGCTGTCAGGAAGTGATCGACCGCTGCTGGCAGCTGGGCGACCAGAACCCGATCCTGTTTATCCATGACGTCGGCGCCGGCGGCCTGTCCAACGCCATGCCGGAGCTGGTGAGCGACGGCGGACGCGGCGGCCGTTTCGAACTGCGCGACATCCTCAACGACGAGCCGGGCATGAGCCCGCTGGAAGTATGGTGCAACGAATCGCAGGAACGTTACGTGATGGCGATCGCCCCGGCGCAGATGGCGCAGTTCGACGAGATCTGCCGCCGCGAGCGCGCGCCTTACGCGGTGATCGGCGAAGCGACCGAAGAGCAACATCTGACGTTGAACGATCGTCACTTCGACAATCAGCCGATCGACATGCCGCTGGACGTGCTGCTCGGCAAGACGCCGAAGATGACCCGCGACGTGACCCGTCTGCAGGCGCAGGGCCAGGCGGTACAGCGTGAGAACATCACGCTGGCCGACGCGGTGAAGCGCGTGCTGCATCTGCCGGCCGTCGCGGAGAAAACCTTCCTGATCACCATCGGCGACCGCACCGTCACCGGCATGGTGGCGCGTGACCAAATGGTCGGCCCGTGGCAGATCCCGGTGGCCGACTGCGCGGTCACCACCGCCAGTCTGGACAGCTATTACGGCGAAGCGATGTCGCTCGGCGAACGCGCGCCGGTGGCGCTGCTGGACTTCGCCGCCTCCGGCCGCCTGGCGGTCGGGGAAGCGCTGACCAACCTGGCCGCCACGGAAATCGGCAGCCTGAAGCGCGTGAAGCTGTCCGCCAACTGGATGGCCGCCGCCGGCCACCCGGGTGAAGACGCCGGCCTGTACGAAGCGGTGAAAGCGGTGGGCGAAGAGCTGTGCCCGGCGCTGGGCATCACCATTCCGGTGGGCAAAGACTCCATGTCGATGAAAACCCGCTGGCAGGAAGGTAATGAACAGCGTGAAATGACCTCGCCGCTGTCGCTGGTTATCACCGCCTTCGCCCGCGTGGAAGACGTGCGCCACACCGTGACGCCGCAATTGCGCACCGATAAGGGCGACAGCGCGCTGCTGTTGATCGATCTGGGCAACGGCCATAACGCGCTGGGCGCTACCGCGCTGGCGCAGGTTTATCGCCAACTGGGCGACAAACCGGCCGATGTGCGCGATGTCGCGCAGCTGGCGGGCTTCTTCAACGCCATGCAGCAGCTGGTGGCCGATCGCGCGCTGCTGGCTTATCACGACCGCGCCGACGGCGGCCTGCTGGTGACGCTGGCGGAGATGGCCTTCGCCGGTCACTGCGGCGTAGAGGTTAACCTCGATGGCCTCGACGACGATGCGCTGGCGGTGCTGTTCAACGAAGAGCTGGGCGCGGTGATCCAGGTGAGCGCCGAACGTCTCGACGACGTGAAGCGGGCGTTCGCGCAGCACGGTCTGACCGACAACGTGCATCACATCGGCAGCGCGCAGGCCGGCGATCGTTTCGTCATCAACCAACATGGCAAGGCGTTGTACAGCGAAAGCCGCAATACGCTGCGCACCTGGTGGGCGGAAACCACCTGGCAGATGCAGCGCCTGCGCGACAACCCGGCGTGCGCCGATCAGGAACATCAGGCCAAGCAGGATGAACAAGATCCCGGCCTGAACGTGAAGCTGACCTTCGCACCTGAGGAAGACATCGCTGCGCCGTACATCGCCAAGAGCGCTCGCCCGAAAGTGGCGGTGCTGCGCGAGCAGGGGGTGAACTCCCACGTTGAAATGGCGGCGGCGTTCCACCGCGCCGGCTTTGACGCCGTGGACGTGCACATGAGCGATCTGCTGGCCGGGCGCCGCGATCTGCAGGACTTCCACACGCTGGTGGCCTGCGGCGGCTTCTCTTACGGCGACGTCCTGGGCGCCGGCGAAGGCTGGGCGAAGTCTATCCTGTTCAACGAGCGGGTGCGCGACGAGTTTGAAGCGTTCTTCCACCGTCCGCAGACGCTGGCGCTGGGCGTATGCAACGGCTGCCAGATGATGTCCAACCTGCGTGAGCTGATCCCGGGCGCCGAACACTGGCCGCGCTTCGTGCGCAACCTGTCGGATCGCTTCGAAGCGCGCTTCAGCCTGGTGGAAGTGGCGGCCAGCCCGTCGCTGTTCATGCAGGGCATGACCGGCTCGCGCATGCCGATCGCCGTTTCCCACGGTGAAGGGCACGTCGAAGTGCGCGATGCGGCACATCTGGCGGCGTTGGAAAGCCACGGCCTGGTGGCGCTGCGTTTCGTCAACAACGCCGGTCAGGTGACGGAAGCTTACCCGGCTAACCCGAACGGTTCGCCGAACGGCATCACCGCCGTGACCAGCGCCAACGGGCGCGCCACGGTGATGATGCCGCACCCGGAGCGCGTGTTCCGCACCGTCAGTAACTCCTGGCACCCGGAAGAGTGGGGCGAGGACAGCCCGTGGATGCGTATGTTCCGCAACGCCCGTAAGCAGCTGGGCTAAAAACGGTCACCACCGTACAGAGGGCGCAAGCAATTGCGCCCTTTTTTATGGCCGGCGTTCGCCGTCTGGCGGCAGTGTCTGCATTTTGCGACAAGCGCTGGTTTGCTTGTCGCCAAATGGAGACGTTTAACTAATTGATTTTATTGTAGGTAAGCAGGTTTGACTTTAGTTGTCTGCATTTGGCGACAGCACGGCGTTTTTTTCATCGCTCATCAGTGCGTAATGGGTGGGGGAATTTGCTGATGTAATTTTATTTTTAAATAAAATCATTGTGTTATGATTTTTATTGCAAAGTTGGCACGCTACGTGCATTATTCTCGGCGGCTGCTCATTCACCTTTTTATGACGGCGCCGTAATTAGACGGCAAATCGCCTCATAAGCCTCCGAATGATGCCAAAGAAATGGTGCCTATCGTCCAACCAAACCGATAACAGACCGCGCAAGCGGCTTTATCAAGCATCGGGCGACACGTGGAGTGAGGCACCGCCTGTATCCAACTGTGATGAAGGGTTCATCAATCCTGGATACTTACGGATGCTATTCGTCCTGTTCGATGCCAGCCGCTGCGCTACATCACCCTGGGGACGAGGTTTAAGGGCATCCACACTTTCCTTGCGTTGGGGCAAGTTTCTTGCCCCGATGTCAATTCTCAACGCTGCGCTTATGCCCGTTTCGTTGCCTATGCCCTCGAACGCAGACGCTATCCCCACACTCTCGTTTTCGCGCCGGTTGATGTTACCGGGGCCGCATGCCGTCGGCAGGCCAGGCCTATGGGCGCGCTTCGCCGATCCCGCGGCTTTTTCCTTGCGCGTTCAGGATTCTCCCCTGCCGGGCTTTTCTCTTTCCGGCGAGTCAGTTAGCATCGTGACAGAGCTGAGAGAATGAGATGATTTCGTTGAAAAAATGGCGTTTATTCCCCCGTTCGCTGCGGCAATTGGTGCTGCTGGCCTTCCTGTTGGTGCTGCTGCCGCTGTTGGTGCTGGCCTATCAAGCCTACCAGAGCCTGGATCACCTCAGCGCGCAGGCGGCGGACATCAACCGCACCACGCTGGTGGACGCGCGGCGCAGCGAGGCGATGACCAGCGTGGCGCTGGAGATGGAGCGCAGCTATCGTCAGTACTGCGTGCTGGTCGATCCTACGCTGCAGAAGCTGTACCAGAACCAGCGCAAACAGTATTCGCAGATGCTGGACGCCCACGCGCCGATCCTGCCGGACGAACGTTATTACCAAACGCTGCGTCAGTTGCTGACCCAGCTGGCGGCGATCAAATGCCATAACAGCGGACCGGACCAAGAGGCCTCGGCCCTGCTCGAATCGTTCTCCCGTTCCAACGCCGAAATGGTGCAGGCCACGCGCGCGGTGGTGTTCTCGCGCGGCCAGCAGCTGCAGCAGGCCATCGCCGAGCGCGGCCAGTTCTTCGGCTGGCAGGCGCTGCTGTTGTTCCTGGTCAGCGTGCTGCTGGTGGTGCTGTTTACCCGCATGATCATCGGGCCGGTCAAGGCCGTGGAACGGATGATCAATCGCCTGGGGGAAGGGCGCGCGCTGGGTAGCACCGCGTCGTTCAAAGGGCCGCGCGAGCTGCGTTCGCTGGCGCAGCGCATCATTTGGCTGAGCGAGCGGCTGGCGTGGCTGGAATCGCAGCGCCACGAGTTCTTGCGCCATATCTCGCACGAGTTGAAAACGCCGCTGGCCAGCATGCGTGAAGGCACCGAACTGCTGGCCGACGAAGTGGCGGGGCCGCTGACTTCAGACCAGAAAGAGGTGGTGACGATCCTCGACAACAGCAGCCGCCACCTGCAGCAGCTGATTGAACAACTGCTGGATTACAACCGCAAACTGGCCGATGGCCCGGCGGAGCACGAGAACGTCGAGCTGCGCGAGATGGTCGATTTGGTGGTCGCCGCGCACAGTTTGCCGGCGCGGGCGAAGATGATTTCCACCGAAATCGCCCTGGAGGCGGAAATCTGCTGGGCAGAGCCTACGCTATTAATGCGCGTGCTGGATAATCTCTACTCCAATGCGGTGCACTACGGCAAGGAATCCGGTAACATTTGGATCCGCAGCCGTCAGGTTGGACAACGGGTGCAAATCGACGTCGCCAATACCGGCACGCCGATCCCCGAGGCTGAAAGAGCCATGATTTTCGAGCCTTTTTTCCAGGGTAGTCACCAGCGAAAAGGGGCGGTAAAAGGAAGCGGACTGGGGTTGAGCATCGCTCAGGACTGTATCCGTCGCATGCGCGGTGAGCTGCAACTGGCGACGGTCGCCGGTGCAGACGTCTGCTTCCGCATTGAACTGCCGTTAACCGCCGAGAATGAATAAATAATGTACACATGGTCTAAGCGCCTTCGTCTTTCACAGACCGAACGTTCACCGCGTGCCACGCACAGAGCGCCGCTCGGCAAACGCCCAATCGCCTGGCTGGGCGCCGTTTTCTTTATGCCGCTGTTGCTGGCGGGCTGCGTCGATCGCGCCGTCAGCGGCGGATTGAACCCTCAGCAGCAAGAGGCGATCCCGGATACCAAGGTGATCGATTACCGCACCGCGGCTTGCGATACCCTGTGGCAATTGGACGACAAGGACGCGCTGGATAACGCGCTCTACTGGCTGCGCGCGATGGACTGCGCCGATCGCATCGGCTCGACCCAGGCGCGTGCGCTGGCGAAAACGGTGCCGGGCGACAGCTGGTCCGGCGTTTTCAAACAGAGCATCCTGCTGGGGAGCGCACAGCCGACCTCCGGTGAACGTCGCCAGATGCTCGACAGGATCAACAGTTACCGGATGGAGTTCCCCGGTTCGCTGCGTCCGTTGACGCAGCTGTGGCGCCAGCAGCAGATGCTGCAGATCACGTTGTTCGATGAGAAAGCGCGCTATCAGCATCTGCAGGAGAGCAGCGACAGCCAGATCGATTCGCTGCGCCAGAATCAGGCGCGCCTGCAGTCGCAGCTGCAGGACACCTCGCGCAAGCTGGAAAACCTGACCGATATCGAGCGCCAGCTCTCATCGCGCAAGCAGCTGCAAGGGGAAATCCCGGAAAACGGCGCGGGCCAGCAGAAGGGCGAAGCCGCCGGTAAAAGCGGCGCGGCCGCCAAAGGCGCTGAAAAGGACGAACCGGAAAAAGGCACCGCGCTGCCGGTTGAACCGGAAGACACCTATACGCCGCATCCCGCCAATAAGGAGTCCCACGCGCAATGACCGCACGCAAACCGGCCAACCTGTTATTGGTTGACGACGATCCCAGCCTGCTGAAGCTGTTGGGCATGCGCCTGACCAGCGAAGGTTTTCACGTCACCACCGCCGAAAGCGGCCAGGAAGCGCTGCGCCTGTTGGCGCGCGAACAGATCGATCTGGTGATCAGCGATCTGCGCATGGATGAGATGGACGGCATGGCGCTGTTCGCCGAAATCCAAAAGCATCAGCCGGGCATGCCGGTGATCATTCTTACCGCGCACGGTTCGATTCCCGATGCGGTGGCCGCCACCCAGCAGGGGGTGTTCAGCTTCCTCACCAAACCGGTGGATCGCGATGCGCTGTACAAGGCCATCGACGAGGCGCTCGCGCTGTCGGCCAGCCCGGCCGGCGACGATGCCTGGCGGGAAGACATCGTCACCCGCAGCCCGTTGATGCTGCGCCTGCTGGAGCAGGTGAAAATGGTGGCGCAGTCGGACGTCAGCGTATTGATCAACGGCCAGAGCGGCACCGGTAAAGAGGTGGTGGCGCAGGCGATCCACGCGGCCAGCCCGCGCGCCAGCAAGGCGTTCATCGCCATCAACTGCGGCGCGCTGCCGGAGCAGCTGCTGGAGTCCGAACTGTTCGGCCACGCCAAGGGCGCCTTTACCGGTGCGGTCAGCAGCCGCGAAGGGCTGTTCCAGGCGGCGGCGGGCGGCACGCTGTTCCTCGACGAGATCGGCGATATGCCGCTGTCGCTGCAGGTGAAGCTGCTGCGCGTGCTGCAGGAACGCAAGGTGCGGCCGCTCGGCAGCAATCGCGATCTGGACATTGACGTACGCATCATCTCCGCCACCCACCGCGATCTGCAAAAGGCGATGGCGAAGAACGAGTTCCGCGAGGATCTCTACTACCGCCTCAACGTGGTGAACCTGAAGATCCCGGCGCTCAACGAGCGCGCCGAAGATATCCCGCTGCTGGCCAATCACCTGTTGCGCGAAGCGGCTCAGCGGCACAAGCCGTTCGTGCGCAGCTTCTCGACCGACGCCATGAAGCGGCTGATGACCGCCAGCTGGCCGGGCAACGTGCGTCAGCTGGTCAACGTCATCGAGCAGTGCGTGGCGCTGACCTCGGCACCGGTGATCAGCGAGGCGTTAGTGGAGCAGGCGCTGGAAGGGGAAAACACCGCGCTGCCGACTTTCGCCGAAGCGCGCAACCAGTTTGAGTTGCACTATCTGCGCAAACTGCTGCAGATCACCAAGGGCAACGTGACCCAGGCCGCACGCATGGCGGGCCGCAACCGCACCGAGTTTTACAAATTGCTGTCGCGCCACGAGCTGGACGCCAACGATTTTAAAGAATGACAGTTTCCCGCCGGCGCCTGCCACGCAGGTTCTCAACAAATCCGGCGGAATGATTTACACTCCGTTCTCTTTGCCGCGGCGCGCCCCGGCGTAGAGCACTATGGAACGTATTAAGCGGGATCGTACACAAATGAGCAGATCACTTTCCATCGCCCTGGCCCAGTTGAACCTGCTGGTCGGCGACATTGAAGGCAACACCGAACGCATGTTGCAAATCGTGCAGGAGCAGCAGAAGGCGGGAGCCGATCTGGTCATGTTCAGCGAACTGGCGCTGTCCGGCTACCCGCCGGAAGATCTGCTGTATCGCAATGATTTCTATGAGCGCTGCGATGCGCAGCTGCTGCGCCTGCAGCAGGCCTCCGCCGAGACGGCGATCCTGGTCGGCCACCCGTGGCGCGAAGGCGACAAGCTGTACAACGCGCTGTCGCTGTTCGCCGAAGGCCGCCTGCTGACCCGCTACTTCAAGCAGCAGCTGCCGAACTACGGCGTGTTCGATGAGAAGCGCTATTTCCACGCCGGCAACGACACCTGCGTGGTGGAGCTGAAAGGCTACCGTCTGGGGCTGCTGATCTGCGAAGATCTGTGGTTCCCTGAGCCGATCGACGCCGCCAAGGCGGCCGGCGCGGAGATTATCCTGTCGATCAACGCCTCGCCGTATAATCGCGAAAAACCGTATATCCGCAAAACGCTGATGGCCGGCCACTGCCAGCGCACTCAGCTGCCGCTGGTGTACCTCAACCAGGTCGGCGGCCAGGATGAGCTGATCTTCGACGGCTGCTCCAAGGTCTTCGACGCCGCCGGCACCATGACTCACCGTCTGGCGGCCTTCGACGAGCAGGTGACCCGCCTGGAATTCAACGAGTTGGATGTGGTGCCGATGGCCGATCCGGCCGCCGAACTGCCGCAGCTGGCGCAGGTGTATCAGGCGCTGGTGCTGGCGGTGCGCGACTACGTGACCAAAAACGGCTTTAAAGGCGCGGTGCTGGGGCTGTCCGGCGGTATCGACTCGGCGCTGACGCTGGCGATCGCCGTGGATGCGTTGGGCAAAGACAAGGTGCAGGCGCTGATGATGCCATTCCGCTACACCGCGGATATCAGCATCGCCGACGCCAAGGAAGAGGCGGAAATCCTCGGCGTGGAGTTCGATATCGTCTCCATCGAACCGATGTTCGACGCCTTTATGGGCCAGCTGTCGCCGATGTTCGCCGGCACCGAGCGCGACACCACCGAAGAGAACCTGCAGGCGCGTTGCCGCGGGGTGGTGCTGATGGCGCTGTCCAACAAGCGCCGCAGCATCGTGCTGACCACCGGCAACAAGAGCGAAATGGCGGTCGGTTACGCCACGCTGTACGGCGATATGGCCGGCGGTTTCGACGTGCTGAAGGACGTGCCGAAAACGCTGGTGTTCAAGCTGTCTGAATACCGTAACACCGTCTCCTACGTGATCCCGCAGCGGGTGATCGATCGCCCGCCGTCCGCCGAGCTGGCGCCGGATCAGGTCGATCAGGACAGCCTGCCGCCGTACGATATCCTGGATGCGATCCTGGAAGGCTACGTCGAGCGCGACAAGTCGGTCGCCGATCTGGTGGCCGAAGGCTTCGATGAAGCGATCGTGCGCAAGGTGATCCGCCTGGTGGACATCAACGAATACAAGCGGCGTCAGGCCGCCGTCGGGCCGCGCATCACCGCCCGTAACTTCGGCAAAGACCGCCGCTACCCCATCACATCCGGTTTTGGCCGCAAAAATTGGTAAAAGGAAAGAAGATGAAAAAGATCGACGCGATTATCAAGCCGTTCAAACTGGATGACGTCCGCGAAGCGCTGGCCGAAGTGGGCATCACCGGCATGACGGTCACCGAAGTCAAAGGCTTCGGCCGCCAGAAGGGCCACACTGAGCTGTACCGCGGCGCCGAATACATGGTCGATTTTCTGCCTAAGGTGAAGATCGAGATCGTGGTTGCCGACGACATCGTCGACACCTGCGTGGAAACCATTATGCAAACCGCGCAGACCGGCAAGATCGGCGACGGCAAAATCTTCGTCTTCGACGTGGCGCGCGTGGTGCGCATCCGTACCGGCGAGCAGGACGAAGAAGCGATCTGATCCTCAGCAGGATCATCGGCCATCAGGGCGCAGCATGCTGCGCCCTTGTCATTTCTGCTCCCCGTACATCATACTTCTTCGCCTCGCCGTTTCCCCCATTTTTGCCTGCGGGCATTCTAAAAAAGCGAACGCTATCGCGTTTTTGACACTTTTCCCGATCGCTTCACGGCCGGCGTCTACACTCAACGCAATGTTTTTGCTTGAGGAATCACCCCCATGATGACGTTACGCCAAATCCGCCACTTCATCGCCGTGGCGGAAACCGGGTCGATCTCCGCCGGCGCCCAGGCGGTGTTTGTCTCCCAGTCTTCGCTGACGCTGGCGATCCAGCAGCTGGAAACCGAGATCGGCGTGCGGCTGTTCGATCGCCACGCCAAGGGCATGACGCTGACCCATCAGGGGCACCAGTTCTTGCGCCAGTCGTATCTGATCCTGGCGACGGTGGACAACGCCAAGCGCAGCCTGCAGATCGGCACCGAAAGCCTGACCGGCAAGCTGACTATCGGCGTCACCAGCCTGGTGGCCGGTTACTTCCTGGTGGAGTTGCTCACGCGCTTTAAATCTGCCTATCCCAACGTCACCGTGCAGGTGGTTGAAGACGAACGCCCGTACATCGAGCATCTGCTGGTCAGCGGCGAGATCGACATCGGCGTGCTGATCTTGTCGAACATCGAGGACCGCGACGCGCTGCAGACTGAGGTGCTGATGCACTCGCCGTATCGTCTGTGGCTGCCGCCGCTGCACCCGCTGCTGGAGCACGAGAGCATCAGCCTGGCGGACGTGGCCAAACAGCCGCTGATCCAGCTCAACGCCGATGAAATGGACGTGCACGCGCGGCGCATCTGGGCGCGCGCCGGGCTGAAGCCGGAGATCGCCATGAAGACCGCCTCGACCGAGGCGGTGCGCAGCCTGGTGGCGGCGGGGATGGGCGTCTCCATCCAGCCGGACATGGCGTACCGCGCCTGGTCGCTGGAGGGCAACATGATCGAGGCGCGCAAGCTGGACGATCTGCTGGAGCCGCTGGATATCGGGTTGGCATGGCGGCGCGGCAGCGCGCGGCCGGAGCTGGTGACGCCGTTCCTCACCATCGCGCGCGAGAACGGCAGCAAACATGCCGCCGGGCTTAAGCATTCGATTTAATCGAACGCGTCGTTCAGTATTTAGAATTTGTTGCCCGCCAGAGGCTCGCTTAGGCTGATTAAAACTAACTTATTCACATTTGGTTAACGTTTTTGTCACTTAGGGGCGTCAGGCGATGGCGGATGTGCAGGTTCTCTCAGGTTTGTCCTGTCAGCAGTTCATTAACGGTCAGCTTATCGACGGCGAAGGCCAGCAGGAGTGCATCGTCAATCCGGCTAATGGCGAGACGCTGATCGCCCTGACCGAAGCCTCTTCGGCGCAGGTCGGCAGCGCGGTGAAAGCCGCGCAGCAGGCGTTTGGCCACTGGTCGCGCACTACGCCGGCCCAGCGCGCCACGCTGTTGCTGCGCATCGCCGACGCCATCGAGCGGCAGGCGCCGCAGCTGGCGCAGCTGGAAGCCCTCAACTGCGGCAAACCGCTGCATCAGGCGCTCAATGACGATTTGCCGGCGGCGGTCGACGTGTTCCGCTTCTTTGCCGGCGCGGTGCGCACGCAGCAAGGGCAATTGGCCGGTGAGTATGTGCCGGGCCACACCTCGATGATCCGCCGCGATCCCATTGGCGTGGTGGCTTCGATCGCCCCCTGGAACTATCCGCTGATGATGGCGGCGTGGAAGATCGCGCCGGCGTTGGCGGCGGGCAATACCGTGGTGTTTAAACCCTCCGAACATACGCCGCTGACCATTTTGGCGCTGGTGCCGGCGCTGCAGGAGATCCTGCCGCCAGGCGTGCTGAACATCGTCTATGGCGGCGGTGAAGGGGTCGGCAGCCAGCTGGTGGGGCACCCGCAGGTGCGGCTGGTGTCGGTCACCGGCGATATCGTCACCGGGCAAAAAATCCTCCAGGCGGCGGCCAAAAGCGTCAAGCGCACCCATCTGGAGCTGGGGGGCAAGGCGCCGGTGATCGTTTGCGACGACGCCGCTCTCGACGAGGTGGTCAACGGCATTCGCACCTATGGCTATTACAACGCCGGCCAGGACTGCACCGCCGCCTGCCGCATCTACGCGCAGGCCGGCATCTATCCCAAACTGGTGGACGCGCTGGGCGAAGCGGTCGCCAGCCTGCGCTTCGCCCGCAAGCGCGATCAGGACAACGAGATCGGCCCGTTGATAAGTGCCCGCCAGCGCGATCGCGTCGCCAGCTTTGTCGAGCGGGCGCTCAGCCAACCGCATATCGAATTGATCACCGGCGCCGCGGCGCACTCCGGGCCGGGGTTCTACTACCAGCCGACCCTGCTGGCGGGTTGCCTGCAAAGCGACGAGATCGTGCAGCGTGAGGTGTTTGGCCCGGTGGTCAGCGTCACGCGCTTCGAACACCTGGAGCAGGCGGTCGCGTGGGCCAACGACTCGGAATACGGGCTGGCCTCGTCGGTGTGGACGCAAAATATCGATCGGGCGCTGCACATTGCCGCCCATCTGCAGTACGGCAGCACCTGGATCAACACTCATTTCACCTTGGCGAGCGAAATGCCGCACGGCGGCCTGAAACGCTCCGGCTACGGCAAGGATCTGTCCAGCGATTCGCTGCAGGATTACAGCGTTGTCAGGCACGTAATGGCGAAGTTCAAAGCCGGCTTCTAACGGTTATATCAAGAAAAATCAGGCGGCAGCCGTTCCCTGCCGCATACCGATAAGCAACACAGGGGTAATTACGATGGGAAAAACTACCGCAGTCACCACCACCGTCTCCGCGCTCTGTCTCACCGTGCTGTGCGGCCTGGCCCAGGCGGCCGATCTGCCGCAGGCGCTGGGCAAAGGCGAAGGCCGACTGGACATCATCGCCTGGCCCGGCTACATCGAACGCGGCCAGTCCGACAAAAACTACGACTGGGTCACCCAGTTTGAAAAGCAAACCGGCTGTGCGGTGAACGTGAAGACCGCCGCCACCTCCGATGAAATGGTCAGCCTGATGGCCAAGGGCGGCTACGATCTGGTGACCGCCTCCGGCGACGCCTCGCTACGCCTGATCTTCGGCAAGCGGGTGCAGCCGATCAACACCGCGCTGATCCCGAACTGGAAGAACATCGATCCGCGCCTGCTGAACGGCGCCTGGTACACCGTGGACGGCAAAACCTACGGCACGCCGTACCAGTGGGGGCCGAACCTGCTGATGTACAACACCAAAACCTTCCCGACGCCGCCGGACAGCTGGGCGGTGATCTTCCAGCAGCAGAACCTGCCGGACGGCAAGAGCAACCAGGGCCGGGTGCAGGCTTACGACGGCCCGATCTACATCGCCGACGCGGCGCTGTTCCTGAAGGCCACCCAGCCGCAGCTCGGCATCAGCGATCCTTACCAGCTCAACGAAGAGCAGTATCAGGCGGCGCTGAAGCTGCTGCGCAGCCAGCACGCGCTGATCCACCGCTACTGGCACGATACCTCGGTGCAAATGAGCGACTTTAAAAACGAAGGCGTGGTGGCCTCCAGCGCCTGGCCGTATCAGGCCAACGCCCTGAAGGGCGAAGGGCAGCCGATCGCCACCGTGTTCCCGAAAGAGGGCGTGACCGGCTGGGCGGACACCACCATGCTGCATGCCGATGCCAAACACCCGAGCTGCGCCTACCAGTGGATGAACTGGTCGCTGGAGCCGAAGGTGCAGGGCGACGTGGCGGCCTGGTTCGGGTCGGTGCCGGCTTCGCCGGCGGGCTGCAAGGCCAGCGCGCTGCTGGGTGAGAAGGGCTGCGAAACCAACGGTTTCAACCAGTTCGACAAAATCGCCTTCTGGAAAACGCCGCAGGCGCAGGGCGGCAAGTTCGTGCCGTACAGCCGCTGGACCCAGGATTACATCGCCATCATGGGCGGCCGCTAAGCCGCGGGGCGCGGTTCGCTGCGCCCGAATTACATCAGAATGGAGCACAGAAAATGACCATTGCCGTGCAATTCATCGATGTTTCGCGGACTTTCGGCGATGTTCGCGCCGTGGATCGGGTATCCATCGACATTCAGGACGGGGAATTCTTCTCCATGCTCGGGCCGTCCGGCTCGGGCAAAACCACCTGCCTGCGCCTGATCGCCGGCTTTGAACAGCTGACTTCCGGCTCGATTCGCATTCACGGCCAGGAAGCCGCCAACCTGCCGCCGTATCAGCGCGACGTGAATACCGTGTTTCAGGATTACGCGCTGTTTCCGCACATGTCGGTGCTGGAAAACGTCGCCTACGGCCTGATGGTGAAGGGCGTCGCCAAACGCGAGCGGCTGGCGCGGGCGCAAGAGGCGCTGGAGAGCGTGGCGCTCGGTTTCGTCGCCGAACGCAAGCCGGCGCACCTGTCGGGCGGCCAGCGGCAGCGCGTGGCGCTGGCGCGCGCGCTGGTCAATCGGCCACGGGTGCTGCTGCTGGACGAACCGCTCGGCGCGCTGGATCTCAAGCTGCGCGAGCAGATGCAGGGCGAACTGAAGAAGCTGCAGCGCCAGCTGGGCATCACCTTTATCTTCGTCACCCACGATCAAAGCGAAGCGCTGTCGATGTCCGATCGGGTGGCGGTGTTCAATAACGGCCGCATCGAGCAGGTGGATACGCCGCGCGAGCTTTACATGCGGCCGAAGACGCCGTTCGTCGCCGAGTTCGTCGGCACCTCCAACGTGGTGCGCAGCGAACTGGCGCAGCGTCTGCTCGGCGAAAGCCGAACCTTCTCGATCCGGCCGGAGCATATTCGCCTGCTGGAGCAAGGCGGCGCGGCGCAGGACGAAATCCAGGTGCAGGGCACGCTGCAGGAAATCCACTACCAGGGCGCGGCCACGCGCTATGAGATCGCGCTGAACGGCGGCGAAAAGCTGCTGGTCAGCCAGGCCAATCCACAGTGGATCGCCGAAGGGCAACAGCGGCAGATCGGCCAGCCGATCGTCGCCTGCTGGCCGCGCGCGGCGATGGTGCCGCTGCTGGAGGAGAGGTGAGATGGACATGAGCATCGATTCCCCCCCGGCGCGCGGCGGTAGCGTGCGCGCGCTGTCGACCTGGCTCTATCGCCGGCCGACGCTGTATCTGCTGTTACTGCTGGTGCCGCCGCTGCTGTGGTTCGGCGCGGTGTACCTCGGCTCGCTGCTGACGCTGCTGTGGCAGGGGTTCTACACCTTCGACGATTTCACCATGGCGGTGACGCCGGATCTGACCTTCGCCAACCTGGCGGCGCTGTTCAACCCGGCCAACTACGACATCATCCTGCGCACGCTGACCATGGCGGTGCTGGTGTCGCTGGCCAGCGCGGTACTGGCGTTCCCGATCGCCTATTACATGGCGCGCTACACCAGCGGCCGCGTCAAGGCGTTCTTTTACATTGCGGTGATGATGCCGATGTGGGCCAGCTATATCGTTAAAGCCTATGCCTGGACCCTGCTGCTGGCGAAAGACGGCGTGGCGCAGTGGTTCCTGCAGCACCTGGGGCTGGAGCCGCTGTTGGCTTCGCTGCTGACGGTGCCCGGCGTCGGCGGCAACACGCTGTCGACCTCGGGGCTGGGGCGTTTTCTGGTGTTCGTTTATATCTGGCTGCCGTTCATGATCCTGCCGATCCAGGCGGCGCTGGAGCGCCTGCCGCCCTCGCTGCTGCATGCCTCGGCGGATCTGGGCGCCCGGCCGGCGCAGACCTTCCGCCACGTCATTTTGCCGCTGGCGGTGCCGGGCATCGCCGCCGGGTCGATCTTCACCTTTTCGCTGACGCTGGGCGATTTCATCGTGCCGCAGCTGGTGGGGCCGCCGGGTTATTTCATCGGCAGCATGGTCTACGCCCAGCAGGGCGCGATCGGCAATATGCCGATGGCCGCGGCCTTTACGCTGGTGCCGATCGTCCTGATCGCCATCTACCTTTCCATCGTCAAACGTCTGGGGGCTTTCGATGCACTCTGAACGCGCGCCCTTAGGGCTGAAGCTGGCCGCCTGGGGCGGACTTGTCTTCCTGCATTTCCCGTTGGCGATCATCGCCATCTATGCCTTCAACACCGAAGACGCGGCCTTCAGCTTCCCGCCGAAGGGCTTTACGCTGCACTGGTTCAACGTCGCCGCCGGGCGGCAGGACATCCTCGATGCGGTGCTGCTGTCGGCGCAGATCGCCTGCCTGGCGACCGCCATCGCGCTGGTGCTCGGCACCCTGGCGGCGGCGGCGCTGTATCGGCGCGATTTCTTCGGCAAGGACAGCATTTCGCTGCTGCTGCTGCTGCCGATCGCGCTGCCGGGGATCGTCACCGGCCTGGCGCTGCTGGCGGCGTTCAAGGCGCTGAACATCGAGCCGGGTATCCTGACCATCGTCGTCGGCCATGCGACGTTCTGCGTGGTGATCGTGTTCAACAACGTCATCGCCCGATTCCGCCGCACCTCGTACAGCCTGATCGAGGCTTCGATGGATCTCGGCGCCGACGGCTGGCAAACCTTCCGTTACGTGATCTTGCCGAACCTCGGCTCGGCGCTGCTGGCCGGCGGCATGCTGGCGTTCGCGCTGTCGTTCGATGAAATCATCGTGACCACCTTTACCGCCGGCCACGAGCGCACGCTGCCGCTGTGGCTGCTGAACCAGCTCGGTCGCCCGCGCGACGTGCCGATCACCAACGTGGTGGCGCTGTCGGTGATGCTGTTGACCATGCTGCCGATCCTCGGCGCTTACTACCTGACCAAAGGTGGGGAAAGCGTCGCCGGCAGCGGCAAATAATTTCCTTACCCGACCTCTGACAAAAGGATAACCCTATGCAAAGCCAACTGTTGATTGACGGCCAACTGGTGAATGGCCAGGGCGCGACCCAGCCGGTGTATAACCCGGCGACCGGCGAAGTGATCGCGCAGGTGGCGGAGGCCAGCCCGGAGCAGGTCGATCGCGCGGTGCTGGCGGCGGACGCCGCGTTCGCCGCCTGGGGGCAAACCACGCCGAAGGAGCGCGCCGAGCATCTGCTCAAGCTGGCGGATCTGATCGACGAGCATGCCGAGACCTTCGCCAGGCTGGAGTCGCTCAACTGCGGCAAGCCTTATCACTGCGTGCTGAACGACGAGCTGTCGGCGGTGGCCGACGTATTTCGCTTCTTCGCCGGCGCCAGCCGCTGCCTGACCGGCATGGCGGCCGGTGAGTATCTGGCCGGGCACACCTCGATGATCCGCCGCGATCCGCTCGGCGTGGTGGCCTCGATCGCGCCGTGGAACTACCCGCTGATGATGGCGGCCTGGAAACTGGCGCCGGCCTTGGCGGCGGGCAACTGCGTGGTGATCAAGCCTTCGGAGCAGACGCCGCTGACCACCTTCAAATTGGCCGAACTGGCCGCCGGGCTGTTCCCGCCGGGCGTGCTCAACGTGCTGTTCGGGCGCGGCGCCAGCGTGGGCGATCGGCTGACCGGGCATGACAAGGTGCGCATGGTGTCGCTGACCGGGTCGATCGCCACCGGCGAGCACATCATCGCCCACACCGCCGCCGGCATTAAACGCACCCATATGGAGCTGGGCGGCAAGGCACCGGTGCTGGTGTTCGACGATGCCGATCTGCAGCAGGTGGTGGACGGCATTCGCGGTTTTGGGTTCTACAACGCCGGCCAGGATTGCACAGCCGCCTGCCGCATCTACGCGCAGAAAAGCATTTATCCCGAGCTGGTGAAGCGGCTGGGCGAGGCGGTGGCCAGCCTGAAGATCGGCGCGCCGGACGACGAGAGCACCGAGCTGGGGCCGTTGATTACCGCCCAGCATCTGGAGCGGGTGGCCGGTTTTGTCGAGCGAGCCAAAGCGTTGCCGCATGTGCAGGTGGTCACCGGCGGCGAGAAGGTGAAGGGGCCGGGCTACTATTTCCAGCCGACGCTGCTGGCCGGCGCGCGCCAGGAAGACGAGATCGTGCAGCGCGAAGTGTTCGGCCCGGTGGTGACGGTGACGCCGTTCGACGACGAAGAGCAGGTACTGGCCTGGGCGAACGAATCCAACTACGGGCTGGCGTCGTCCGTATGGACCCGCGACGTGGGCCGCGCACATCGCTTAAGCGCCCGCCTGCAATACGGCTGTACCTGGGTGAACACCCACTTCATGCTGGTGAGCGAGATGCCGCACGGCGGCCAGAAACTGTCCGGCTACGGCAAGGATATGTCGATGTACGGGCTGGAGGATTACACGGCCATTCGTCATGTGATGTTCAAACATTGATTTTACAGTAATTATCCGCACAATAGCGCGGCCTTCGAGCCGGCTCCGGCCGGCTGATGATAATAAAAATTGAAAGGAAGCCTATATGGGTATCACCAGACGCGATTTTCTCAACGGGGTGGCGATCACCATCGCCGCCGGGTTGACGCCGCTGCAAATCTTGCGCGCGTCGCCGCAAACCGCCAATCAAACCCTGTACTATCCGCCGGCGCTGACCGGGTTGCGGGGCAACCATCCGGGCTCGTTCGAGCATGCGCACCAGCTGGGGCGCGACGGCAAAACCTTTGATTTCGGCAGCGTGCCCGCCGTTGAAGAGTTCGATCTGGTGGTGGTCGGCGCCGGCATCAGCGGGCTGGCGGCCGCCTGTTTCTGGCAGCAGCTGAAAGGCGAGCGGCAGCGCATTCTTTTGATCGACAATCACGACGACTTCGGCGGCCACGCCAAGCGCAACGAGTTCAACAGCGACGACGGCATGCTGCTCGGCTACGGCGGCAGCGAATCGCTGCAGTCGCCGCGCTCCAACTTCAGCCCGGTGGCGATGGGGCTGCTGCGCAAGCTCGGCGTCGATATCGACCAACTGGAACAGGCTTTCGACACCACCTTCTACCCGGATTTGAATTTGAGCCGCGGCGTTTACTTCGATCGCAAGAACTTCGGCGTCGACAAGGTGGTGAGCGGCGATCCGGGCCGCACGGTGGCGGACGACATCCCGCGCGATCGCCTCAACGGCCGCTCTTATGAAGCGTTCATCGGCGATTTTCCGCTGCCGGAAAGCGATCGCCAGGCGCTGATCGCGCTGCACACGGTGGAGAAGGATTATCTGCCGGGGATGACGCTGGAGCAGAAGGTCGAATGGCTCGACACCCACAGCTACACCCAGTTCCTGCGCGAGAAGGTTGGGCTGAGCGAGCTGGCGATCCGTTATTTCCAGCAGACCACCAACGATTTCCAGGCGGTGGGCATCGATGGCACCTCGTGCAGCGATGCGCGCATTTGCGATCTGCCGGGCCTGAACGGCATGAGTCTGCCGCCGCTGGACGAAGAGTCGCAGGCAGATCTCGACGATCCTTACGTGTTCCACTTCCCGGACGGCAACGCTACGCTGGCGCGCCTGATGGTGCGCCAGCTGATCCCGGCGGTGGCGCCGGCCGGCAAGGACATGAACGACGTGGTGCTGGCTAAATTCGACTACAGCCAGCTCGATCGGCCGGAATCGCCGGTGAAGCTGCGCTTGAACAGCACCGGGCTGCACGCGGCCAACGTCGGCGACAAGGTGGAAGTCACCTACATGACCGGCGAGAAGATGACCAAAGTGCGCGCCGGGCAGGTGGTGATGGCCGGCTACAACATGATGATCCCGTATCTGGTGCCGGAGATGGCGCACGAGCAGCAGGAGGCGCTGAAGCAGAACGTCAAGGCGCCGCTGGTGTACAGCAAGGTGGTGATCCGCAACTGGCAGCCGTTCATCAAGCTGGGCGTGCACGAGGTCTATTCGCCGGCCGCGCCGTACAGCCGCGTGAAGCTGGATTATCCGGTGAGCATGGGCGGCTATCAGCACCCGCGCGATCCGGATCGGCCGATCGGCCTGCATATGGTGTATGTGCCGACGCTGCCGGGCAGCGGCCTCAGCACGCGCGAACAGTCGCGCAAAGGGCGCGCGCTGCTGCTGGGCACGCCGTTCGAAGTGCACGAGCAGATGATCCGCGAACAGCTGCAGGGCATGCTGGGCGAGGCCGGTTTCGATCATCAGCGCGACATTCAGGCGATCACCGTCAACCGCTGGTCGCACGGTTACTCCTACTTCCTCAACGGGTTGTTTGACGACGAAGACGAAGCCAAGAAAATCATCGAAACGGCGCGGCAGCCGATCGGCAAGATCGCTATCGCCAACTCCGATGCCGACTGGAGCCCGTACGCCAACTCGGCGATCGATCAGGCGTGGCGCGCGGTTAACGAACTGGCCTACGGCAAGGTTGCCGCCAAGGAGGGAGCATGAGTCTGCGTTCACTGTACCTGTTGAGCCTGTTGGCCGCCGGCGGCTCGGCCCAGGCGATGTCGGCCGGGGAATACGTCGCCAAAGCCGGTGACTGCACCGCCTGCCATACCGCGCCGGGCGGCGCCGAATTGGCGGGCGGCATGAAGTTCCCGACGCCGCTCGGGGCTATCTACGCCACCAACATCACGCCGGACAAGCTGCACGGCATCGGCGCTTACTCATTCGAAGAGTTCGATCGCGCCATGCGTCAGGGGATCGCCAAAGACGGTCACCGGCTTTATCCGGCGATGCCGTACACCTCGTACGCCAAAATGAGCACGGAAGACATGCGCGCGCTGTATGACTATCTGATGAACGAGGTGCCGGCGCAGAACGTCGCCAACCGCGACAGCGATATCACTTGGCCGCTGTCGATGCGCTGGCCGCTGGCGGTGTGGAATCAGCTGTTCCACGACGACCAGCCGTATCAGGCGGATCCGCAGCAAAGCGCCGAGTGGAACCGCGGCGCCTATCTGGTGCAAGGCGCAGGCCATTGCGGCAGCTGCCACACGCCGCGCGGCTGGGCGATGCAGGAGAAGGGCCTGGACGGTAAGGAGCCGGTGTTCCTGAGCGGCGCCGAGCTGGACGGCTGGTACGCCTCCAATCTGCGCGGCCTGCCGCCGGAAGAGGTGACGGCGCTGCTGAAAACCGGCCGCAGCCGCCATGCGGCGGTCGCCGGGCCAATGAGCGAGGTGGTGACCCACAGCACGCAGTACCTCAGCGACGGCGATCTGAACGCCATCGCGGTGTACCTGCGCAGCCTGGCGCCGGACACCGCCGCCAAACCTGCTTCATCTGCTGCGCAGGCGGATAATTCGGGCGGCAAGGCGACCTATGCGATGTACTGCTCGACCTGCCACGGCAATCAAGGTGAAGGTACCGATTTTGCCATTCCGGCGCTGGCAGGCAATGCCACGGTAACGGCGGATAATCCGCTGACCGCGCTGCGGGTGGTGCTGGAAGGGGCGCATACGCCGATCACGCAGCAGGCGATGGCGTTCGACATGCCGGCTTATGGCTGGGCGTTGAACGATCGTCAAGCGGCCGATCTGATGAGCTATCTGCGGGGAAGCTGGGGCAACCAGGCGGCGCCGGTGACGGTGCAGCAGGTGCAGGACGCGCGCCAACTGCAGGAGAAATGAAGGGGGAGCGCGGTCTGACGGCCGCGCTCCGCACGCATTACAGCACCTTATGCGGGCCGAAGCATTCGTAGTGGATGCGTTCGGCCTCTACGCCCATCTCCAGCAGCTGTTTGCCCACGAACTGCATGAAGGCCACCGGGCCGCAGAAGTAATAGTGCATTTGCGGATCGGCCAGGCTGCCTTGCAGCGCGCTCAAATCCATCAATCCGCGGCTGTGGTAGTCGCGGCCTTCCACGTCATCGGCGCCCGGCTCGCGGTACCACACATGGCGGCTCAGATTCGGCATGCGCCCGGCAATATCCGCCACTTCCTCGGCAAAGGCGTGCACGCTGCCGTTTTCCGCCGCGTGCAGCCAGTGGACCTGTGCCTGATGTTGGCTGTCGTGCAGGCTGTTGAGCATACCGAGCATTGGGGTTTGGCCGACGCCGGCAGAGATCAGCGCCACCGGCGTGGTCGGCGTCACGTCGAGGAAGAAGTCGCCGTGCGGCGGGGCGATGTCGATCACGTCGCCTTCCTGCGCCTGCTGGTGCAGGTAGTTGGACACTTTACCCTGATCTTCACGCTTCACCGCGATGCGGTAGAACTCGCCGTTCGGCGAGGTGGTCAGCGAGTACTGGCGAATTTCCTGATGCTCCAGGCTGTCGTGCTTGATGTAGACCGCCAGGTATTGCCCAGGTTTGAAGTCCGCCACCCGGCCGCCGTCCACCGGCGCCAGCACGAAGCTGCAGATCACGTCGCTCTGCGGCTGTTTCTTCAGGATGCGGAACGCGCGCAGATCGCGCCAGCCGCCGTTGTCGGTTTCGCTCTGCTGATAAATCTGCTCTTCACGCTGAATAAACACGTTGGCCAGCACGCCGTAGGCTTTGCCCCAGGCGTCCAACACTTCCTGACCCGGGCTAAACATTTCGTCCAGCGTCGCCAGCAGGTGGCCGCCGACGATTTGGTATTGCTCCGGCTGGATATTGAAGCTGGTGTGCTTCTGCGCAATGCGTTCCACCGCCGGCAGCAGCGCCGCCAGGTTCTCGATGTTGGCGGCATAGGCGCAGATGGCGTCGAACAGCGCCTGACGCTGATCGCCGTTGCGCTGATTGCTCATATTGAAAATGTCTTTCAATTCCGGGTTGTGGGCGAACATGCGATCGTAAAAGTGGGCGGTCAGCTTCGGCCCGGTTGCTGCCAGCAGGGGGATGGTGGATTTCACGGTGGCGATGGTTTGGCTATCCAGCATGGGAGCGCTCCTTGGGTTGGGATCTTGACGAGAATTTTAATGATGCATTTTAAATGCATCTTATTGGGTTCCGCGCCGCTTGTAAATACCCTTGTTTTCGTTGCGGTGTTCTTCGAGCGTCGATCGCGCTCACAGAACATGAAAAAAGCGCATTGTTCGCATGAGGAAATGTCCGTTGATAAACGGCAGCGTTTCGCGGATCAAAGCCTTGCGCTGCCTTATGCCAATCGTTTGCGTAAAAACCTCTGTCAAGACCTATCTTCGGTAGGGCGAAACGGTTTACACTGTGGCCCAGACCCCAAACGGGTAGTTATTTGGTGATTTTTTAGTTAGCTGATTTAAGTCAGGAGATGCCGGATGTTAAAGCGTGAAATGAACATTGCCGATTACGATGCGGAACTGTGGCGTGCCATGGAGCAGGAAGTGGTGCGTCAGGAAGAGCACATCGAGCTGATCGCGTCTGAGAACTACACCAGCCCGCGCGTAATGCAGGCTCAGGGTTCCCAGCTGACCAACAAATACGCTGAAGGCTATCCGGGCAAGCGTTACTACGGCGGCTGCGAATACGTGGATATCGTTGAGCAGTTGGCTATCGACCGCGCCAAAGAATTGTTCGGCGCCGATTACGCCAACGTGCAGCCGCACTCCGGCTCCCAGGCTAACTTCGCCGTGTACACCGCGCTGCTGCAGCCGGGCGACACCATTCTGGGCATGAACCTGGCGCACGGCGGCCACCTGACCCACGGTTCCCCGGTTAACCTGTCCGGCAAACTGTATAACGTGGTGCCTTACGGCATCGACGACAAAGGTCAAATCGACTATGACGATCTGGCCAAGCAGGCGCAAACCCACAAGCCGAAAATGATCATCGGCGGCTTCTCCGCTTACTCCGGCGTGGTTGACTGGGCCAAAATGCGCGAAATCGCCGACAGCATCGGCGCTTATCTGTTCGTCGACATGGCGCACGTGGCCGGCCTGATCGCCGCCGGCGTGTACCCGAACCCGGTACCGCACGCGCACATCGTCACCACCACCACCCACAAAACCCTGGCGGGCCCGCGCGGCGGCCTGATCCTGGCGAAGGGCGGCGACGAAGAGCTGTACAAGAAGCTGAACTCCGCCGTGTTCCCTGGCGGCCAGGGCGGCCCGCTGATGCACGTGATCGCCGGCAAGGCGGTGGCGCTGAAAGAAGCGATGGAGCCTGAGTTCAAGGTTTACCAGCAGCAAGTGGCGGTCAACGCCAAGGCGATGGTGGACGTGTTCCTGCAGCGCGGCTATAAAGTGGTCTCCGGCGGCACCCATAACCACCTGTTCCTGCTGGATCTGGTCGACAAAAACCTGACCGGTAAAGAAGCGGACGCTGCTCTGGGCCGCGCCAACATCACCGTCAACAAAAACAGCGTGCCGAACGATCCGAAGAGCCCGTTTGTCACCTCCGGCGTGCGTATCGGCACCCCGGCCGTGACCCGTCGCGGCTTCAAAGAGGCCGACGTGCGCGAACTGGCCGGTTGGATCTGTGATGTGCTGGACAACATCAACGATGAAGCCACCATCGAACGCACCAAGAAGAAAGTGCTGGATATCTGCGCCCGCCTGCCGGTTTACGCCTAATCCCGCTTTTGCCTGAAAAAACCCGCTGCGGCGGGGTTTTTTTATGGCCGCTCGCGGCAAACTGTGAGCTGTCTGGCACTCTAACGCATTGAAGTGGAATGAAGATTGCGGGCGGGTGTGAGCTCTGTCAAAGTATTGCCCTCACTCCGGAGGGATCATGGTTCTGCAATCCACGCGTTGGCTCGCGCTCAGTTATTTCACCTACTTTTTTTCCTACGGCATTTTCTTACCGTTCTGGGGCGTGTGGCTGAAAGGCGAGGGCATCGCGCCCGAGACCATCGGCATATTGCTCGGCGCCGGTTTGGTGGCCCGCTTCCTCGGCAGTTTACTGATTGCTCCCCGCGTTAAAGATCCCTCTCATCTGATTTCCGCGCTGCGCCTGCTGGCGCTGCTGACCCTGGCTTTCGCGGTTGGCTTCTGCTTCGGCAACGGCTGGGGCTGGCTGATGCTGGTGATAGCGGGGTTCAACCTGTTCTTCTCGCCGCTGGTGCCGCTGACCGACGCGCTGGCCGCCACCTGGCAAAAGCAGATCCGCATGGACTATGGCCGGGTGCGGCTGTGGGGCTCGCTGGCGTTCGTCATCGGCTCGGCGCTGACCGGGCAACTGGTGGCGGTGTGGGGCCATAACGCCATTCTCTACAGCCTGATCCTCAGCGTGCTGGCGATGCTGCTGGGCATGCTGCTGAAGCCGAGCGTGATGCCGCAGGGCGAAGCGCGCACGCACGGCGGGGCCGAACGTTCGCTGTGGGCGCTGTTGAAAGAAGGGCCGGTGTGGCGCTTCCTGCTGTGCGTCACGCTGCTGCAGGGCGCGCACGCCGGCTATTACAGCTTCGGCTCCATTTACTGGCAGGAGGCGGGCTATTCGGCCTCGACCATCGGTTATCTGTGGTCGCTGGGCGTGGTGGCGGAAGTGATTATTTTCGCCAGCAGCAACGTGCTGTTCCGCCGCTGGAATGCGCGCAACCTGCTGCTGCTTTCCGCCTGCTGCGGCGTGTTGCGCTGGAGCCTGATGGCCTACAGCACCGAGCTGGGTTGGCTGCTGCTGATCCAAATCCTGCACTGCGGCACCTTCACCGTGTGCCATCTGGCGGCGATGCGCTTTATCGCCGCGCGCCAGGGGCAAGAGGTGATCCAACTGCAGGCGGTGTATTCGGCGCTGGCGATGGGCGGCGGTATCGCCGTCATGACGGTCATTGCCGGGTTCCTGTTCGAACATTGGCAAGGCGGGGTGTTCTGGGTGATGGCGGCGGTCGCGGTGCCGGCCTTGTTCATCCGGCCGCCGGCGGTCAGCGTCAGCCGTTGATTAAGGCGCTTCCAGCAGCGCGCGGATGGCCTGGCGCTGGCGGTTTTCCAGCGGCAGTTCGGTATAGATCAGCGGCGGGTGCGGAGCGCTGTGCACCGCCGCGTAGGGGGTGATCACCAGCGTGACGCCCTGCGGCGCTCCGCCGCACAGATAGTCGCTCAGCGGCAGATACTTGATGTTCAGCGGCAGCAGCGTGAGCTCGCGGATCTGATATTCCACTTCCTCTTCCAACTGCGGGTTATCCAGCGTCAGCAGCAGCACCTGTTTTTCCTGCAGCGCGTTGTCCTGCATCAGCCAGGCGCCGAAGCTGATGGCCACCAGGCCCGCCTCCTCGTTGGAAAAATGCACGCCGTACTCCTGCTCCAGCGGTTTCAACGCTTCCTGCGTGGTGCGCATCAGCCGCGGGTATTTGCGCACCACTTCCTCCAACAGCATATTGTCGATGCCGATGGCGAAACGGCAGCGCTCCAGCGCCGGCGCCAGATGGGCGAACAGCTGGCTGATCAGCTCGGCCTTGCTGCTGAAGGCCATGCCGGAAAGTTGCTGGAAACGCTCGACCATGCTGCCGATCGCCGCCATCAATCTCTGCTCTTGCGCCGAGTCATTGCTGTGGTAGCTGTGATTTTTCAACAGGGTGAAGGTCAGCGCTAAAAAATCGCGCTCGTCCGCCTGCGGCGGCTGGTTAAACAGCCGGTTGCAGGCCTGATGCAGCCAGGCGGCGGCTTGCTGTTCCGGCTTTTGCCGCAGCCAGTCGCGCTGAACGGCGTCGAAACGCGGGTGTTGCTGCAGGCGGTTTTGCCAGGCGCAGTAGAGCAGATAATGCTGCAGGAATTGGCGGTCGCGCGCGTCAAAGTGACGATTGAGCAGCGGCTCGCAGGCGTCGAGCGCCTGGGCCAACAGCGATGTCGACTCGGCATCGGCCGCCAGCGCTTGCCGCAGGCGCGGGGCGAAATCGTCTTCGACGAACCGCGGGCTGCAGCGCAGGGTGCGCCTTAGCCAATGGAGCAGGCACAGGCGTTGGTTGAGCACGCTGCCCCTCAATCGGTAGCCATAGTCGGGATCGACGGCGATCTCCAGGTGGTGGAAACGCTGGATTTCACTGTCCACCTCGGCTATATCTTGCCGGGTTATCGGGGGGGCGACGCCATTGATTCGGCTGAGGGTCTCCAGCTGTAACTCGGGCTCCGGCGTGTACAGCATCAGCAGCAGATGGCAGCGCCGTTGTTGTCCGGAGAGCTCAGGCACGGGAGAGGTGTCCAGGCTCATATCACCTTCCGGCATAAAAGGTTGCGATTATGCCTAAGCATAGCAAAAGGCTTTGTAACGTCAGGATGACAGCGCGGCTTTTACTTCGGCTTACAACTTTCGTCACAAATATCGCCGGGAGAGGCGGGCCGTTCGGCAGTTATTTGTGTTACGTTATAACAAATGCAGGTAAGACAGGATAATGATGAAGTTACGTCGTCTTTTGGCTGCCCTCGGCGCCGTGTTCAGCGCTGGAGCGGCCGCTCATCCGCACAGCTTTATCGACATGAACACCACCTTCGTCGCCAAGGACCAGCGGCTGGTCGGCCTGAAAATGGTGTGGGTGATGGATGAAATCACCTCGGCGGATCTGCTCTACGATGCGAAAAACGCCAAGAGCGATTCGGAAGTGTGGAAAAAGCTGGCGGCGGAAGTGATGGCCAACGTGCTGGGGCAGCACTATTTCACCGATCTTTACCGCGATGGCAAGCCGGTGAAATACCTGAACTTGCCCAGCGAATATCACCTGTCGCGCCAGGGCAACCAGGCGGTGCTGGAGTTCGTGCTGCCGTTGGCCGAGCCGCAGCCGCTGGCGGGCAAGCCGTTCGAGCTTTCTACTTACGATCCGACTTATTTCGTGGATATGACCTATAAAGACCAAAATGCGCTGCATCTGCCGCCGGAGATGGCGCAGCAGTGCAGCTACAAGCTGATCACGCCGAAGCCGAATGCGTCGCTGCAGGCCTATGCGCTGTCGCTCGACAAGAACGACTCGCCCGGCGAAGACCTGGCGCTGGGGCAACAGTTTGCCCAGCGGGTGACGCTGCAATGTCGCTAAATTTCTCGCCGCCGACGACAAGCCGACGCCATTGGGCCTTTGGCCTGTGGCCGCTGCTGCCGTTCACGCTGGCGCTGATGGCCGCCGCGCTGCTGGCGTGGCACTACTGGCCGCAGCTGCTGATGCAGAGCGTGGTATGGCAAAAAGCGCTGCATCAACAGATGGCGGGGCTGTTGCAGCAGGTGAAGGCCGCGCCGCAGCAGGCCGGGCTGGCGCTGATGCTGTTCAGCCTCGGCTATGGCGTTTTGCATGCGCTTGGGCCCGGCCACGGTAAAGTGGTGATCGCCACCTATCTGGCCACCCACCCGGCGCGGCTGAAAAGCAGCCTGAAGCTGACCTTCGCCGCTTCGCTGGTGCAGGGGCTGGTGGCGATCGCGCTGGTGACGTTGATGCTGGTGGTGTTGCAGCTCTCTTCGCGCCAGCTGCACCAAAGCAGCTTTTGGCTGGAGAAGGGCAGTTTTATTCTGGTGATGCTGCTTGGCGTGCTGCTGAGTTGGCGCGCGCTGAAACGTCTGTTTGCGGCGATCAAGGCGATGCGCCCGGCACCGGCGCTGCGCATCAACAGCCTGACGCCGCTGGCGGCGGATCATGTGCACAGCGCCGACTGCGGCTGCGGCCACCGGCATCTGCCGAGCGACAGCGAGCTGCAGGCGGGAGGCGATTGGCGCACTCAGGCCGCCATCGTGCTGGCGATGGGCATGCGTCCCTGTTCGGGGGCGATTTTGGTGCTGCTGTTTTCCAAGGTGATCGGCGTGTTTGGCTGGGGAGTGATCTCCGCGCTGGCGATGGCGTTCGGCACCTCGTTGACCATCTCCATGCTGGCGCTGCTGGTGCATTACAGCCGCCGGCTGGCGGTGCGCCTCAGCCGTTCGCGCGCGCCCGCCGCCTGGAGCGCGGTGGCCTGGGGGGCGTTGGCGCTGGCCGGGGGGCTGATCCTGTTGGCCGCCGGGCTGTTGCTGTACGTCAGCGCGCAGCCGGAATTCGGCGGCGGTATCCGCCCCTTCTCCCGCTAACGGGCATAAAAAAAAGCGCTGCATCGGCAGCGCTTTTTTTTCGATTCGCTTCTGGCGATTAACGCTTCAGCGCTTCGCTCAGTTCTTCACGCATGGTGGCCAGCATGGCTTTCACCACGCGCGGGTTGCCTGCGACCACGTTGCCGGAGCTGAAGTGGTTGTGGCCGCCGACGAAGTCGGTGACCAGGCCGCCGGCTTCACGCACCAGCAGTTCGCCTGCGGCGAAGTCCCACGGCTTCAGGCCGATTTCGAAGAAACCGTCCACGCGGCCGGCGGCGACATAGGCCAGATCCAGCGCAGCGGAACCGGTGCGGCGGAAGTCCGCGCACTGGGTGAACAGTTTGCCGACGATGTTGATGTAAGGCGTGGCGTGCTGTTTGACTTTGAACGGGAAGCCGGTCGCCAGGATGGTGCCATCCAGATCTTTGGCGTTGGTGCCGCGCAGACGGTAACCGTTGAGCTGTGCGCCCTGGCCGCGCGTGGCGGTGAACAGTTCGTTGCGCATTGGATCGTAAACCACGGCCACTTCAGTACGGCCTTTGATGCGTACGGCGATGGAAACGGAGAAATGAGGGAAGCGTTTGATGAAGTTTGCAGTGCCATCCAGTGGATCGATCACCCATTGCACATCGCGATCTTCGCCGATCAGCTCACCGCGTTCTTCGCTCACGATACTGTGTTGCGGATAAGACTTGCGGATGACGTCGATGATCAGATGCTCTGCATCGCGATCGACGTTGGTGACGAAGTCATTGGTCCCTTTCTGGCTCGCTTCTACAGCGTCCGGGGTTTCGTAGTTTTTGGCAATCAGGTTACCGGCCTTGCGCGCAGCGCGCACGGCGATAGTCAGCATCGGATGCATGGGTATCTTCCAACTAGGATGTTAAAGAACAGGAAACGGCGCGAAGTATAGCAGCTGTTCGGCAAATTGCCTACGGCTGTGTTAAGATGCTGCGATTTTCCGCCACGCTCAGAGTTTGTATGCTGCACAATATCCGCATTGTTCTGGTAGAGACTTCACATACCGGCAACATGGGCTCGACCGCCAGAGCCATGAAAACCATGGGTTTAACCAACCTTTATCTGGTTAATCCGCTGATCAAACCCGATTCTCAGGCCATCGCCCTGGCCGCCGGCGCCAGCGACGTGATCGGCAACGCCACTATCGTCGATACCCTCGATGACGCCATCGCCGGCTGCAGCCTGGTGGTGGGTACCAGCGCACGTTCTCGCACCTTGCCGTGGCCGATGCTGGAGCCGCGCGAATGCGGCGTGCGCGCGGTGCACGAAGGCGAGCACGCGCCGGTGGCGCTGGTGTTCGGCCGCGAACGCGTCGGGCTGACCAACGATGAATTGCAAAAGTGCCACTACCACGTCGCCATTCCGGCCAACCCGGACTACAGCTCGCTGAACCTGGCGATGGCAGTGCAGATCCTGGCGTACGAAGTGCGCGTGGCTTACCTCGATCGCCAACAGGCGGGCGCGCCGCAGCTGGAAGAGACACCGTATCCGCTGGTGGACGACCTCGAGCGTTTCTATCAGCATCTGGAGCAGACGCTGCAGCGCACCGGTTTCATTCGCCCGTCGCATCCGGGCCAGGTGATGAACCGTCTGCGTCGGCTGTTCACCCGCGCGCGCCCGGAAGGGCAGGAGCTGAATATCCTGCGCGGCATGCTGACGTCGATCGAGAAACAGGATAAACATCAAGGTAATTAATTGATGTGGCATCACGGTGGGCGACAATAGTATTAGTTATCCAAAGGTTATAACATGTATTTTATATACCTTTGTTCTTGCTAAGTTCAAAACGTGCTAATACTTGAGTTAATTACTGGGTTAAATAGTTGACTGTTTTACTCGGGAATGTCAGACTTTCGGCCATATTTGACCAACAGGTAACCATTGAGCTATGAGACTGACATCCAAAGGCCGTTATGCCGTAACCGCTATGCTCGACGTAGCGCTGCATTCTCAGGAAGGGCCGGTGCCACTGGCGGACATTTCCGAACGCCAGGGTATTTCGCTCTCTTATCTGGAACAATTATTCTCCCGTCTGCGCAAGAATGGCCTGGTGGCCAGCGTGCGCGGTCCGGGCGGTGGTTATCTGCTGGGTAAAGACGCGGGTGAGATCGCCGTTGGCGCTGTCATCACTGCTGTCGATGAATCGGTAGATGCAACCCGTTGCCAGGGCAAAGAAGGCTGTCAGGGCGGCGATCGCTGCTTGACCCACGCCCTGTGGCGCGATCTGAGCGAGCGCATCAGCGGGTTCCTGAACAATATTACGCTGGCAGAACTGGTCAACAACCAGGAAGTGCTGGTGGTGGCGGATCGTCAAAACAACGATACGCGCCGCACGGCCAACGGCCGTCCGCAAGAAACTATCAACGTTAATCTGCGCGCATAAGCAGCTGGCGAAATTATTTTAGTTTTTGGAAGTGATGTACGGAGCACAAGAGCAATGAAATTACCGATTTATCTGGATTACTCAGCAACGACGCCGGTTGACCCGCGCGTTGCTGAGAAGATGATGCAGTTTTTGACCCTGGACGGCACTTTCGGCAACCCGGCTTCCCGTTCCCACCGTTTCGGTTGGCAGGCGGAAGAGGCGGTAGACATCGCCCGTAACCAAATCGCCGAACTGGTGGGTGCTGACCCGCGCGAAATCGTCTTCACCTCCGGGGCGACCGAATCCGACAACCTGGCGATCAAAGGCGCTGCCAATTTCTACCAGAAAAAAGGCAAGCACATCATCACCAGCAAAACCGAACACAAAGCCGTGCTCGACACCTGCCGTCAGCTGGAGCGCGAAGGGTTTGAAGTGACCTACCTGGCGCCGCAGAGCAACGGCATCATCAGCCTGCAGGATCTCGAAGCCGCGATGCGCGATGACACCATTCTGGTCTCCATCATGCACGTCAACAACGAAATCGGCGTGGTGCAGGACATCGAAGCGATCGGCGAAATGTGCCGCGCGCGCGGTATCATCTACCACGTTGACGCCACCCAGAGCGTGGGCAAACTGCCTATCGATCTGAGCAAGCTGAAAGTCGACCTGATGTCGTTCTCCGGCCACAAAATCTATGGCCCGAAAGGCATCGGCGCGCTGTACGTGCGTCGCAAGCCGCGCATCCGCATCGAAGCGCAGGTACACGGCGGCGGTCACGAGCGCGGCATGCGTTCCGGCACCTTGCCTGTCCACCAGATCGTCGGCATGGGCGAAGCTTATCGCATCGCCAAAGAAGAGATGACCGAAGAGATGGCGCGTCTGCGCACCCTGCGTGACCGTCTGTGGAACGGCGTGAAAGATATGGAAGAAGTGTATCTGAACGGCGATCTGGAGCACGGCGCACCGAACATCCTGAACGTCAGCTTCAACTACGTTGAAGGCGAGTCGCTGATCATGGCGCTGAAAGACCTGGCCGTTTCTTCCGGTTCAGCCTGTACCTCCGCCAGCCTCGAGCCGTCCTACGTGTTGCGCGCGCTGGGCATGAGCGATGAATTGGCGCACAGCTCGATCCGTTTCTCCCTGGGGCGTTTCACCACGGAAGAAGAGATCGACTACACCATTCAACTGGTGCGTAAATCCATCGGCCGTCTGCGCGATCTGTCCCCGCTGTGGGAGATGTTCAAGCAGGGCGTGGACATCAACAGCATCGAATGGGCGCATCATTAATTCTCAGGTTTCAGGAGCAAGGTCATGGCTTACAGCGAAAAAGTAATCGATCATTATGAAAACCCGCGCAACGTGGGTTCTTTCGACAACGAAGATCCTACCGTCGGCAGCGGCATGGTAGGGGCGCCGGCTTGCGGCGACGTGATGAAGCTGCAAATCAAGGTCAACGATGAAGGCATCATCGAAGACGCGCGCTTTAAAACTTACGGCTGCGGTTCCGCCATCGCCTCCAGCTCGCTGGTGACCGAATGGATGAAAGGCAAGTCGCTCGATCAGGCTGAAGCGATCAAAAACACCCAGATCGCCGAAGAGCTGGAATTGCCGCCGGTCAAAATTCACTGCTCGATCCTGGCTGAAGACGCCATCAAAGCAGCGATTGCCGACTATAAGAGCAAGCATAGCGCCAAGTAATTTGTCTGAGTCGGCCCGGCCGCGCCGGGCTTTGATGTGAAGTGTGAGGTTGTGATGTCTATTACCATGAGCGACAGCGCTGCGCAGCGTGTTCAGGCGTTTTTGACGAACCGCGGCAAAGGTCTCGGCCTGCGTCTGGGAGTGCGAACTTCCGGCTGCTCCGGGATGGCGTACGTGCTGGAATTTGTTGACGAAGCCAACGATGACGACATCGTGTTTGAAGACAAAGGCATCAAGGTGATCATCGACGGCAAGAGCCTGGTCTACCTTGACGGCACCGAGCTTGATTTCGTTAAGGAAGGCCTGAACGAAGGCTTCAAGTTCAACAACCCGAACGTCTCAAGCGAGTGCGGCTGCGGCGAGAGTTTCAACGTCTGACAGTCCATCGTGCTCCCCCGTTTCGGCGGGGGAACTTCATCCGCTAACGCCCAGAGCACGCTATGGATTACTTTACTTTATTCGGGCTGCCAGTTCGCTACACCGTGGACGGCAGCCTGCTTGCGTCCCGCTTCCAGGATCTGCAACGCCAATTCCACCCCGATCGTTTCGCCAACCAGCCGGAGCGCGAACGCCTGATGGCGTTGCAGCAGGCGGCGACCATCAACGAAGCCTACCAGGCGCTGAAGCACCCGTTAAAACGCGCGGAGTATATGCTATCTTTGCACGGCTTCGATCTGGGCAACGAACAGCATACGATGCGCGACACCGCGTTCCTGATGGAACAGCTGGAACTGCGTGAAGAGCTCGACGCCATTGAGCGCAAGCCGGAGGCGGAAAGCCTGCTGGCCGATTTCGGCGCGCGGCTGGCCGTCTCCATCAAACAGCGCAGCGCGCTGATGCTGCAGCAGTTGGACAGTGAGCAGTGGGCGGACGCCGCCGACACCGTGCGCAAGCTGCGCTTTTTGGACAAACTCCAGCAACAGGTTGAACAACTCGAAGAAAAACTGCTGGGTTTTGAGTAACACCTTCTGATTCTGATTGTGGAAGCTTCAACATGGCCTTATTACAAATTAGTGAGCCTGGCCTCAGCGCCGCGCCGCACCAGCGACGCTTGGCCGCCGGCATCGACTTAGGCACCACCAACTCGTTGGTCGCCACGGTGCGCAGCGGGCAGGCGGAAACGCTGGCCGACGAACAGGGGCGCCATTTGCTGCCTTCGGTGGTGCATTATCAGGCGGACGCGCAGCGCGTCGGCTGGGAGGCGCGCCAACAGGCGGCGCAGGATCCGGCCAATACCGTCAGCTCCATCAAACGCATGATGGGCCGCTCGTTGGCGGACGTGCAGCAACGTTACCCGAACCTGCCGTATCAATTTCAGGCCAGCGACAACGGCCTGCCGCTGATCGTCACCGCCGCCGGCCCGGTTAACCCGGTCGGTGTCTCCGCTGATATCCTGCGGGCCCTGTCCGCGCGCGCGCAAACGGCGCTGGAAGGCGAGCTGGATGGCGTGGTGATCACCGTTCCCGCCTACTTCGACGACGCGCAGCGCCAGGGCACCAAAGACGCAGCGCGTCTGGCCGGCTTGCACGTTCTGCGCCTGTTGAACGAACCGACCGCGGCGGCGCTCGCCTACGGGCTGGATTCCGGCCAGGAAGGGGTGATCGCGGTTTACGATCTGGGCGGCGGCACCTTTGATATCTCCATTCTGCGCCTCAGCCGCGGCGTGTTCGAAGTGCTGGCGACCGGCGGCGATTCAGCGCTGGGCGGCGACGACTTCGATCATCTGTTGGCCGACTGGCTGCGCGAGCAGGCCGGCGTGGCCGATCGCAGCGACCACGGCGTGCAGCGCCAACTGCTGGATGCCGCCATCGCCGCCAAAATCGCGTTGAGCGATGCCGACAGCGTGCGCGTCGAGGTGGCCGGCTGGCAGGGGGAGGTGACCCGCGCCCAGTTTGAAGCGCTGATCGCTCCGTTGGTGAAACGCACGCTGATGGCTTGCCGCCGCGCGCTGAAAGACGCCGGCGTCGCCGCCGACGAGGTGCTGGAAGTGGTGATGGTCGGCGGTTCCACCCGCGTGCCGTTGGTGCGTGAGCAAGTGGGCGCCTTCTTCGGCCGCATGCCGCTGACGTCGATCGATCCGGATAAAGTGGTCGCCATCGGCGCCGCGATCCAGGCCGACATCCTGGTGGGCAACAAGCCGGACAGCGATATGCTGCTGCTGGACGTGATCCCGCTGTCGCTGGGCCTCGAAACCATGGGCGGCCTGGTGGAGAAAGTGATCCCGCGCAACACCACTATCCCGGTGGCGCGCGCGCAGGAGTTCACCACCTTTAAAGACGGCCAGAGCGCGATGATGATCCACGTGCTGCAGGGCGAGCGCGAGCTGGTGCAGGATTGCCGTTCGCTGGCGCGCTTTACGCTGCGCGGCCTGCCACCGCTGCCTGCCGGGGGCGCACACATTCGCGTCACCTTCCAGGTGGATGCCGACGGCCTGCTGAGCGTCACCGCGATGGAGAAATCCACCGGCGTTGAAGCCTCGATCCAGGTCAAGCCGTCGTATGGCCTGTCGGACAGTGAAATCGCCGGCATGATCAAGGATTCGATGGCCAATGCGCAAAGCGACGTGGGCGCGCGCAAGCTGGCGGAGCAACGCGTGGAAGCTGCGCGGGTGCTGGAAAGCCTGCAGGGCGCGCTGGCCACCGACGCCGCGCTGCTGAGCGAGGCGGAAAGCCAGGCGATCGCCGCCGCGACCCAGGCGTTGCAGCAGGCGGCGCAGGGTGAAGATCCCGCCGCTATCGAAGACGCCATCAAAACATTAGATGCACAAACGCAAGATTTTGCCGCGCGCCGCATGGACGCTTCCATTCGCCGCGCGCTGGCTGGCCATTCTGTGGATGAGGTTTAACTATGCCTAAAATTGTTTTCCTGCCCCATCAAGATCTTTGCCCGGAAGGGGCGGTTCTGGAAGCCGAAAAAGGGGAGTCGATCCTCAACGTTGCGCTGCGCAACGGCATTGAAATCGAGCACGCCTGCGAGAAATCCTGCGCCTGCACCACCTGCCACTGCATCGTGCGTGAAGGCTTCGATTCGCTGGAAGAGAGCAGCGAGCTGGAAGACGACATGCTGGACAAAGCGTGGGGGCTGGAGCCGGAAAGCCGTCTGAGCTGCCAGGCGCTGGTCGCCGACGAAGATCTGGTGGTCGAAATGCCGCGTTACACCGTCAACCACGCGCGTGAGCATTAATTGTTAGCCGCAGCGTCAACCCGGAGATCATAATGGGACTGAAGTGGACCGACAGCCGTGAAATCGGCGAAGCCCTGTACGACCAATACCCGGATACCGATCCGAAAACCGTGCGTTTTACCGACATGCATCAGTGGATCTGCGATCTGGAAGAGTTCGATGACGATCCGCAGGCTTCCAACGAAAAAATACTGGAAGCGATCCTGCTGGTCTGGTTAGATGAAGCGGAGTAAATAGCGTAACGGGCTGCCATGGGCGGCCCGTTTATTTTGTATCCGACAAGATTAATAAAAGAATAATCCGGAGTAAGAAGGCTATGACAACAGAATTCATGCAGGTCACGCTGTCGCAACAACCTGCCGACGCCCGCTGGGGCGAAAAAGCGCTGCTGAGCACCAACGGCGAAGGAATGACCATCCACCTGACCGGCGCCGACAAGCTGGGCGCGATCCAGCGCGCGGGCCGCAAAATTGACGGCCAGGGCATCAAAAACGTCAAGCTGGCCGGCGACGGTTGGGATTTGGAAAACAGCTGGGCGTTCTGGCAAGGCTATCGCGGGCCGAAAGGGCAGCGCAACGTCGAATGGGCCGAGCTGCCGGAAGCCGCGCGTCAGGAGCTGGATAAGCGCCTGAAGATCGTCGACTGGGTGCGTGACACCATCAACATGCCGGCGGAAGAGCTGGGGCCGGAGCAACTGGCGACCCGCGCCGTCGATCTGATGTGCGACGTCGGCTGCGATGCCGTCAGCTACCGCATCACCAAGGGCGAAGATCTGCGCGAGCAGAACTATGCCGGCATCCACACCGTCGGCCGCGGCTCCGAACGTCCGCCGGTGCTGCTGGCATTGGACTTCAACCCGACCGGTAACCCGGATGCGCCGGTGTTCGCTTGCCTGGTCGGCAAGGGCATCACTTTCGACAGCGGCGGCTACAGCCTGAAGCAGAGCGCCTTTATGGATTCGATGAAATCCGACATGGGCGGCGCGGCCACCATCACCGGCGCCCTGGCGCTGGCGGCGGCGCGCGGCCTGAAGCAGCGCGTGAAGCTGTACCTGTGCTGCGCCGACAACATGGTCAGCGGCAACGCCTTCAAACTGGGCGACATCATTCGTTACCGCAACGGCAAAACCGTTGAGGTGATGAACACCGATGCGGAAGGGCGCCTGGTGCTGGCCGACGGCCTGATCGACGCCGCCGAGCAGAACCCGCAGCTGATTATCGACTGCGCCACCCTGACCGGCGCGGCCAAAACCGCGGTAGGCAACGACTATCACGCGCTGTTCAGCTTCGACGATGCGCTGGCGCAAGAGCTGCTGAGCAGCGCCGCCGCCGAGCAAGAGCCGTTCTGGCGTCTGCCGCTGGCCGAATTCCACCGCAGCCAGCTGCCGTCCAACTTCGCCGAGCTGAACAACGTGGCCGGCCCGGCCTACACCGCCGGCGCCAGCACTGCGGCGGCCTTCCTGTCGCACTTCGTCAAGAATTACCAACAGGGCTGGCTGCACATCGACTGCTCCGCCACCTACCGCAAAGGCGCGGTGGATCAGTGGTCGGCCGGCGCGACCGGTTTGGGTGTGCGCACCCTGGCCAATCTGTTGCTGAGCAAAGCCAAATAATTGAACGCCCGCCGCGGCGGGCGCTAGAATGCGCATTATCTTCGGGGCCCAGCATGCTGGGCCTCGCTCTTTGATCCCTGGAGTTTGCCATGAGTTCCCATCATCACGATGCCGCCCCGAGCGAGAACGAGCTTGAACGCCTGCTGAAGCTGGCGGTGACGGAGCCGGCCCACCGTCCGGCGTTCTTCCGTGAACTGCTCGACGCCACGGTGCTGATCCTCGGCGACAGCGAGCAGGTGCAGCAGGACGGCGACATTACGCTGAACGCGGATACGCCGGTCAATATCCAGCATTGGGAAAAGCAGGACGGCGGCAGCATCATTCCGTTCTTCACCTCGCTGGAAGCGTTGCAGAAGGCCGTTGAGGACGAACAGCCGTTCATCGCCATGCCGGCGCGGGTGCTGTTTGAAATCACCCAGGGCGCGGATCTGTTCCTCAACCCGAAGGCGGAATACGGCAAAGAGTTCTACCCGGAAGAGGTGGCGATGCTGCTGGCGACCGGCGGCGTCGTCAAACCGGTGGAGCATTACGTCGACAAAGAGACCCAAATCCTGTTGGGGCAGCCCGAAGAGTACCCGTCGGCGATGGTGGATGCGCTGACCACGCTGTTCAGCCAGCGCAAACCGGTGCGCCGCGCGTTTCTGGCGCTGATGCACGACCAGGCGGCGGACGAGAAGCCGAATCTGCTGATCGGGCTGGAAGTGGATGCCGAGCCGGCGGAGATCGAGGCGTTGATCAACGAGGCCGGCAGCGTCGCCAGCGAAACGGCGCCGAATGACGAACCGGTGGATTTCTGCCTGGTATCGGAGAAAGAGCGGGGCATCAGCCACTACCTGATCGCTCATACGCAGCCGTTTTATCAGCGCCGCTGGGGCAGTTGGCTGCGCAATGTGATCCCGTCTACCGACAAGACCCAATAACGTCGGTGCGCCGCTGAAAGTGGCGAATGAAGATCATATTTTTTTAATGAAATGTTGATTTTCCCGTAGGCAAGCGTTAACGGCGCACATATAATCTGCGCCACTTGAGAAGGCCGGCAACATTGCAGACCGGCCTGTTTTGGAAGTCATACAGAGGCCATCATGACCGTAGAACGTACCTTTTCCATCGTTAAACCAAACGCTGTAGCCAACAACGACATCGGCGCTATCTACGCGCGTTTCGAGCGCGCCGGTTTCAAAATCATCGCCGCTAAAATGCTGCGTCTGACTCGCGAGCAAGCTGAAGGCTTCTACGCTGAGCACAAAGGCCGCCCATTCTTCGACGGTCTGGTTGAGTTCATGACCTCCGGCCCAATCATGGTGCAGGTTCTGGAATCTGAAAACGCCGTGCAGCGCAACCGCGACATCATGGGCGCAACCAACCCGGACAACGCACTGGCCGGCACCCTGCGCGCCGACTACGCGGACAGCTTCACCGCTAACGCCGTTCACGGTTCCGACTCCGTTGAATCCGCACAGCGTGAAATCGCTTACTTCTTCAACGAAAGCGAAATCTGCGCACGTTAATCGTGCCGTTGCTGATAACCAGGCATTCACCGGCTGAAACAATAAAAATGCCCTGAATGCCTTTCAGCCATAGAAACCCGCTACTAAAATTTGTACAATGCCGCGCCCCTGATAAGACGACTTGTCAGGGGCGTGTTTTTAGTGCCGCCACCCGAATCATGCGGGCTGAAATGCACAACTTACTTTCCATTCTTTAGCGCCATAACGTGTAATAACGAGGCCAGAGATCATTATGTTAGAACCCATCACGTCCGAGCACACCGTGTCTGAAAATAATTCGCTGACTACCCCCTCCGTTAACGTGGAGCAACCGGCTGCGGCCAAAATCAACCTGCTGGATCTGAACCGCCAGCAAATGCGCGAGTTCTTCGCCGAAATGGGCGAAAAACCGTTCCGCGCCGATCAGGTGATGAAGTGGATTTACCACTACTGCTGCGACGATTTCGAGCAGATGACCGACATCAACAAAGTCCTGCGCGGCAAGCTGCAGCGCGTAGCGGAAATCCGCGCGCCGGAAGTGGCGGAAGAACAGCGTTCGGCCGACGGCACCATCAAGTGGGCGATCAAGGTGGGCGATCAGCAGGTCGAAACCGTGTATATCCCGGAAGCCGACCGCGCGACGCTGTGCGTCTCCTCGCAGGTAGGCTGCGCGCTGGAGTGCAAATTCTGTTCGACGGCGCAGCAGGGCTTCAACCGCAACCTGCGCGTGTCGGAAATCATCGGCCAGGTGTGGCGCGCGGCGAAGATCATCGGCGCGCTGAAGGTGACCGGCCAACGCCCGATCACCAACGTGGTGATGATGGGCATGGGCGAGCCGCTGCTCAACCTGAACAACGTGGTGCCGGCGATGGAAATCATGCTGGACGATTTCGGCTTTGGCCTGTCCAAACGCCGCGTGACCCTGTCTACCTCCGGCGTGGTGCCGGCGCTGGACAAGCTGGGCGACATGATCGACGTGGCGCTGGCCATTTCGCTGCACGCACCGAACGACACCATCCGCGATGAGATCGTGCCGATCAACCGCAAGTACAACATCGAGACCTTCCTGTCCGCGGTGCGTCGCTACCTGGAGAAATCCAACGCCAACCAGGGCCGCGTCACCGTCGAGTACGTGATGCTGGATCATATCAACGACAGCACCGACGACGCGCATCAGCTGGCGGAAGTGCTGAAAGACACGCCGTGCAAGATCAACCTGATCCCATGGAACCCGTTCCCGGGCGCTCCGTACGGCCGCAGCTCCAACAGCCGGGTGGATCGTTTCTCCAAGGTGTTGATGGAATACGGCTTTACGACTATTGTTCGTAAAACCCGTGGTGACGATATCGACGCCGCCTGCGGGCAACTGGCGGGTGAAGTGATCGACCGTACCAAGCGTACCCTGAAGAAGAAAATGGCCGGGGAACCTATCAACGTACGGGCGGTCTGAATCCTATAGCACCATTTTTTGTTATCTAACAGCCTGTTATGCGAAAGCGTGTCGCTGGCGGGCGTTAGCTGACGGCCGATAAGGAAATGAATGCGGGCATGAAGCTGAAACTGTGGGGTATGTGGCTGGCGGCCGGGTTGTTGGCCGGGTGTTCCGGTTCAGCGCCGGAAAAGGAAGCACAGGTCTCTGAGGCGGGCCAGACGCGCCTGCAGCTGGGGCTGGAGTACCTGCAGCAAGGCGACATGGACGCCGCGCGCCAGAACCTGGAAAAGGCGCTGGACGCGGCCCCGCAGGATTACCGCACGCAGTTGGGCATGGCGCTCTACGCGCAGCGCAGCGGTGAAAACGCCGAGGCCGAACAGCGTTATCGGCAAGCGCTCAAACTTGCGCCGGGCAATGGCACCGTACTGAATAATTACGGTGCGTTTCTTTGCGGTTTAGGGCAGTATGTACCGGCGCAACAGCAGTTTAGCGCTGCGGCGCTGGCGCCCGATTATGGCCAGGTCGCCGACAGCCTGGAAAACGCAGGTTACTGTTTTCTCAAGGCCGGACAAAACGACGAAGCGCGCACGCTGTTGAGCCGCGCGCTGAAAGTCGATCCGGACAAAGGCACTCCGCTGCTGGCGGAGGCCGAAAAGCAATTTGGAGAAGGGAAGCGCGCCCAGTCGCAACTTTTATTGGATGTTTATCAGCATGTTCTGCCGGCCAGCGCCAGCAGCTTATGGTTACAGATTCGTTTCGCCGCGTTAGCCGGCCGCCAGGATAGCGTTCAACGCTATGGCAAGCAGCTAGCGCGAAGTTTTCCACAATCCAAACAGTACCAGCAGTTCTTAGCTAATGAATACTGAAGCCTCCCAAGATAAAACCGTATCCATGACGACGGGCCAGCGCCTGCGTCAGGCCCGTGAGCAACTCGGGCTGAGCCAACAGACCGTTGCAGAACGCCTGTGTCTCAAAATGTCCACCGTGCGCGATATCGAGGAAGACAGCGTGTCCGCTGACCTCGCGTCCACCTTCGTGCGCGGCTACATCCGTTCCTACGCCAAGCTGGTGCATCTGCCGGAAGACGAACTGCTGCCGATGTTGGCCAAGCAGGCGCCGTTGAAGATGGCGAAAGTGGCGCCGATGCAAAGTTTCTCGCTGGGCAAGCGTCGCAAGAAACGCGACGGCTGGCTGATGAGCTTCACCTGGCTTATCGTGTTCGTGGTGATCGGCCTGACCGGCGCCTGGTGGTGGCAAAACCACAAGGCGCAGCAGGAAGAGATCGCCACCATGGCCGATCAATCCTCGGCGCAGCTTTCACAGAATAACGAAGGGCAGTCCGTGCCGCTGACCGACGGCAATGCCGACGCCGGCACCAACGTGCCGTTGACCGACAACAGCGCCGCGCCGGCTGATACCGGCGCAGCGGCTCAGGCGCCGGCGGCGACCGCCCAGGCGCCGAGCGCGGCTCAACAGCAGCCTGCCGTGGTGTCGCCAAGCCAGACCCCCCTGCCGGAAACCGCGCCGGCGGCGCAAGCGCCGTTGCCGACCGCCGATGCGGGCGTGGCTGCGCCGGCGGCCGATCCGAACGCGCTGGTGATGGATTTCTCCGCCGACTGCTGGCTGCAGGTGACCGACGCGAGCGGTAAAACGCTGTTCAGCGGCACCCAGAAGCAAGGCGGCAAGCTGAACCTGACCGGCACTGCGCCGTATAAACTGACCATCGGTGCGCCGGCGGCAGTTCAGATCCAGTATCAGGGTAAACCGGTTGATTTAAGCCGGTTCGTTAAGTCAAACCGTGTTGCTCGCCTGACCGTCGCCGCGCAGTAATCGCGCGGCACCGGTCGTGATGTCAGAGCAGCAATGGAGAGTAAGTAATGCATAACCAAGCGCCCATCAACCGTCGAAAATCTACACGCATTTACGTCGGCAAGGTGCCTATTGGTGATGGCGCGCCGATTGCCGTGCAGTCGATGACCAACACCCGTACCACCGATGTTGAAGCAACGGTTAATCAGATCAAAGCGCTGGAGCGCGTGGGCGTCGACATCGTCCGCGTTTCGGTTCCAACCATGGACGCCGCCGAGGCGTTCAAACTGATCAAGCAGCAGGTCAACGTGCCGCTGGTCGCCGATATCCACTTCGATTATCGCATCGCACTGCAGGTGGCCGAATATGGCGTAGACTGCCTGCGCATCAACCCGGGCAACATCGGCAACGAATCGCGCATTCGCTCGGTGGTGGACTGCGCCCGCGACAAGAACATCCCGATTCGCATCGGCGTCAACGGCGGCTCGCTGGAAAAAGACCTGCAGGAAAAGTACGGCGAACCTACGCCGGAAGCGCTGCTGGAATCCGCCATGCGCCACGTGGACATCCTCGATCGCCTCAACTTCGACCAGTTTAAGGTCAGCGTCAAGGCGTCGGACGTGTTCCTGGCGGTGCAATCCTACCGCTTGCTGGCGTCGCGCATCGATCAGCCGCTGCACCTGGGCATCACTGAAGCCGGCGGCGCGCGCAGCGGGTCGGTCAAATCGGCCATCGGCCTGGGTATGCTGCTGTCTGAAGGCATCGGCGATACCCTGCGCATCTCGCTGGCGGCGGATCCGGTCGAAGAGGTGAAGGTCGGTTTCGACATCCTGAAGTCGCTGCGCATCCGCGCGCGCGGCATCAACTTCATCGCCTGCCCGACCTGCTCGCGTCAGGAGTTCGACGTGATCGGCACGGTGAACGCGCTGGAGCAGCGCCTGGAAGACATCATCACGCCGATGGACGTTTCGATCATCGGCTGCGTGGTGAACGGCCCGGGCGAAGCGCTGGTGTCCACCATGGGCGTAACCGGCGGCCACAAGAAGAGCGGCTTCTATGAAGACGGCGTGCGCCAGAAAGAGCGTTTCGACAACGAACAGATGATCGACCAGCTGGAAGCGAAAATTCGCGCCAAGGCCGCGATGATGGACGAAAGCAAACGCATCACGGTCAACCTGCTGGAAAAATAAGCGTTATCGCTACACGGCGGGCCTGTTGGCCCGCTTGTTTATGAACCTGAAGGGCAGAAAACCGCATCCGCGTTGAATACCGGGCGGCAAAGTCCCTATAATCGGGTTCATTTTTACAGACAACGGACAGAGAACTCACGTGGCAAAGAACATTCAAGCCATTCGCGGCATGAACGACTACCTGCCGGAAGAAACGGCATTATGGCAGCGTATTGAAGGCACCCTCAAGCAGGTGCTGGGCGGCTACGGTTACAGCGAAATCCGGTTGCCGATTGTAGAGCAGACCCCGTTATTCAAACGCGCGATCGGCGAAGTGACCGACGTCGTGGAAAAAGAGATGTATACCTTCGAAGACCGCAACGGCGAAAGCCTGACGCTGCGTCCGGAAGGGACGGCTGGCTGCGTGCGCGCCGGCATCGAACATGGTCTGCTGTACAATCAGGAACAGCGTCTGTGGTACATCGGCCCGATGTTCCGCTACGAGCGCCCGCAGAAGGGGCGTTACCGTCAGTTCCATCAGCTGGGCGCGGAAGTGTTCGGCCTGCAAGGCCCGGATATCGACGCCGAGCTGATCCTGCTGACCGCCCGCTGGTGGAAAGCGCTGGGCATCGCCGAGCACGTCACGCTGGAGCTGAACTCCATCGGTTCGCTGGAGGCGCGCGCCAACTACCGCGACGCGCTGGTGGCGTTCCTGGAGCAGCACGTCGAGGTGCTGGACGAAGACTGCAAACGCCGCATGTACAGCAACCCGCTGCGCGTGCTGGACTCCAAAAATCCTGAGGTGCAGGCGCTGCTGAACGACGCGCCGCGCCTGTCCGAGTACCTGGATGAAGAATCCCGTGCTCACTTCGCCGGTCTGTGTGAACTTTTGGCGCAGGCAGGTATCCCATATACCGTTAACGAGCGCCTGGTGCGCGGTCTGGATTACTACAACCGCACCGTGTTTGAGTGGGTGACCACCAGCCTGGGCGCGCAGGGCACCGTCTGCGCGGGCGGCCGTTACGACGGCCTGGTCGAGCAGCTGGGCGGCCGCGCCACCCCGGCGGTCGGTTTCGCCATGGGCCTCGAGCGTCTGGTGCTGCTGGTGCAGGCGGTCAACCCGGAATTCAAGGCGCCGTCGGCTATCGACGTGTACGTCATTTCTTCCGGCGCGGGCACCCAGAGTGCGGCGATGCGGCTGGCTGAACAGGTGCGCGACGCGGCGCCGCAGCTGAAGCTGATGACCAATTACGGCGGCGGCAACTTCAAGAAGCAGATCACCCGTGCGGACAAATGGGGCGCGCGCATCGCGCTGATCCTGGGTGAGAGCGAAGTGGCGGCGCAGCAGGTGGTGGTGAAAGACCTGCGCAGTGGTGAACAAGAAACGCTGGCGCAAAGCGAAGTCGCTGCGCGTCTGGCTTTGATGTTAGGTTAAGGAGAAGGACACCGTGGAAGTCTATACCACTGAAAACGAACAAGTCGACGCACTGCGTCGGTTCTTTGCCGAAAACGGCAAAGCGCTGGCGGTGGGCGTGGTGCTCGGAATTGGTGCCCTGGTTGGCTGGCGTTATTGGCAGAGCCATGAAAACTCCAACATGATGGCGGCATCGCAATCCTATCAGGAAGCCAGCGATCGTCTGGCGGCCGGCAAGCCGGATGACGTGGCTGCCGCAGAGAAATTTGTCCAGGCCAACGGCAACAGCTACGGCGTACTGGCCGCGCTGCAGTTGGCCAAGCACTTTGTCGAACAGAATGATTTCGCCAAGGCGGAACAACAATTGGTGCTGGCGCAGGGCCAGACCAAAGACGACAACCTGTTGGCGATGATCGACCTGCGTCTGGCGCGCGTCCAGCTGCAGGAGAAAAAGCTGGATGAAGCGCTGAAAACGCTGGATGGCGTGAAAGGCGAAGGCTGGGTGGCGATGATGCAGGATGTGCGCGGCGATGTATTGCTGGCCAAGGGCGACGCCAAGGGCGCGCGCGAAGCTTACAGCAAAGGCATTGAGTCCAACGCTTCTCAAGCGCTGCAGGTTCTGCTGCGCATGAAATTGAATAACTTGTCCAGCTAAGGGGAATTCCCATGCAATTGCGTAAAACACTCTTGGTCGGACTGGTTTCCGCTGCCTTGCTGAGTGGTTGCTCGCTGTTTAACAGCGAAGAAGACGTGGTTACCATGTCGCCGTTGCCGAAAGTTGAAAATCAGTTTACGCCGAGCAAGGCGTGGAGCACCTCGGTGGGCGACGGTATCGGTGAGTATTACTCCCACCTGCGTCCGGCCTATCAGGACGGCACCATTTATGCCGCCGATCGCTTCGGCATCGTGAAAGCGATGGACGCCGACAGCGGCAACGAGAAGTGGAAGGTCAATCTCTCCGAGAAGACCGGTTTCTTCTCCAGCAACCTGTCTGCGCTGCTGTCGGGCGGCCTGACGGTCGCGGGCGACAAGGTTTACGTCGGCAGCGAAAAAGCGGTGGTTTACGCATTGAACACCGCCGACGGCGCCATCGCCTGGCAGACCAAAGTGGCCGGCGAAGCGATCTCCCGTCCGGTTGTCAGCGACGGCATGGTGTTGGTGCATACCTCCAACGGCATGCTGCAGGCGCTGAACGAAGCCGACGGCGCGGTGAAGTGGACGGTTAACCTGGACATGCCTTCGCTGTCGCTGCGCGGTGAATCCGCGCCGGCCGTCGCTTTTGGCGCCGCCATCGTCGGCGGTGACAACGGCCGCGTCAGTGCGGTGCTGATGCAGCAGGGCCAGATTATCTGGCAACAGCGTATTTCTCAGCCGAGCGGCGCGACCGAAATCGATCGTCTGAACGACGTGGACACCACGCCGGTGATCGTTGACGGCGTGGTCTACGCGCTGGGTTACAACGGCAACCTGACGGCGCTGGATCTGCGTTCCGGCCAGATTATCTGGAAACGCGAGCTGGGTTCGGTGAATGATTTCATCGTCGACGCGGGCCGCATCTACCTGATCGACCAGAACGATCGCGTGGTGGCGCTCAGCACCGAAGGCGGCGTGACCGTGTGGACGCAGAGCGATCTGCTGCACCGTAACCTGACGCCGCCGGTGATGTATAATGGTTATCTGGTGACCGGTGACGCCGAAGGTTATCTGCACTGGATCAACACCACCGATGGCCGTTTTGTCGCCCAGCAGGAAGTGGACAGCTCCGGCTTCCTGTCTGCGCCGATGGTGGCCAGCGACAAGCTGATCATCCAGGCTCGCGGTGGGAAAGTTTACGCTTTCACCCGCTAACGCCGCTCGTCGTGACCCTTCTTGCACCCGAAAGCTTTCGGGTTGCAGCCAGGCGGCAAGCGCATGAGTCCTCGGGAGCTCAGTGAACTGAGTGACCGAGGCGAGGGTGCGCAGACAACGCCGCTGTGGCGCGAAAGATGAAGGGGAAAACGGCTCCTGAGTGTTCAGGGGCCGTTTCGTATTTTATAAGCTGCACCGCTGGTGTCTATCCACAGTGCAGTAACGCATTGATTATTAAGTAATGAGGCTTCAACAATGATACCTGTCGTCGCGCTGGTCGGGCGCCCGAATGTGGGTAAATCCACCTTGTTCAACCGTTTAACCCATACGCGTGATGCGCTGGTGGCGGACTTCCCGGGGCTGACGCGTGACCGCAAGTATGGTCGTGCTGAAATCGAAGGCAATGAATTTATCATCGTCGATACCGGCGGCATCGACGGCACCGAAGACGGCGTCGAAACGCGCATGGCCGGCCAGTCACTGCTGGCGATCGAAGAAGCGGACATCGTGCTGTTCATGGTCGACGCCCGCGCCGGCCTGATGCCGGCGGATCAGGGCATTGCCCAGCACCTGCGCAGCCGCCAGAAGGCGACCTTCCTGGTGGCCAACAAGACCGACGGTCTGGATCCGGACACCGCCACCGCCGATTTCTACTCGCTCGGTCTGGGTGAAGTGTTCGCTATCGCCGCTTCTCACGGCCGCGGCGTGACCCAACTGATTGAACACGTGCTGGTGCCGTTCGTGCCGGAAAAACCGGAAGACGTCGAGCTGACCGAGGAAGAGGCCAACGCCGCTTACTGGGCCGAGCAAAACGGCGAAACGCTGGAAGGCGAAGAAGACGAAGAGCCGGAAGAAGCGTTCAATCCGCAGGATCTGCCGATCAAACTGGCGATCGTCGGCCGCCCGAACGTAGGTAAGTCTACGCTCACTAACCGTATCCTCGGCGAGGAGCGCGTGGTGGTGTATGACATGCCGGGCACCACCCGCGACAGCATCTACATTCCGATGGTGCGCGACGAACGCGAATACGTGCTGATCGACACCGCCGGGGTGCGCAAACGCGGCAAGGTGACCGAAACCGTCGAGAAATTCTCGGTGATCAAGACCCTGCAGGCGATTGAAGACGCCAACGTGGTGCTGCTGGTGATCGACGCGCGTGAAGGCATTTCCGATCAGGACCTCTCGCTGCTCGGCTTTATCCTCAATAGTGGGCGCTCACTGGTGATTGCGGTCAACAAGTGGGACGGCATGAGTGAAGAAGATCGCGAGCACGTGAAAGAGATGCTCGATCTGCGCCTGGGCTTCGTCGACTTCGCGCGCGTGCACTTTATTTCCGCCCTGCACGGCAGCGGCGTCGGCAACCTGTTCGAATCGGTACAGGAAGCCTACGAGTGCGCAACCCGCCGCGTAAACACCTCGATGCTGACCAAAATCATGCAGATGGCGGTTGACGATCACCAGCCGCCGTTGGTGCGCGGCCGCCGCGTGAAGCTGAAATATGCCCATGCCGGCGGTTACAACCCGCCGATCGTGGTGATCCACGGCAACCAGGTCAGCGATCTGTCCGATTCGTACAAACGCTATCTGATGAACTACTTCCGCCGCTCGCTGAACGTGATGGGGACGCCGATCCGCATCCAGTTCAAAGAGGGTGACAACCCGTTCGCCGGCAAACGCAACCTGCTGACGCCAACCCAGATGCGTAAGCGCAAGCGCCTGATGAGCCACCTGAAAAAGAGCAAGTAATCGCTCATGAGGGGCGCGGCAGTGATGCCGCGCCCTTTTTTATTGGCCCGAAATCGTTTTATTATCTGAAGATTACCTCGCCTGCCTGAAGGAACACCATGTCCTGGGAAACCTGGAGTTTTGCGTTTAACGTCACCGTGCCGAATCTGCTGATGATGCTGCTGGGGATCCTGCTGCGCCATTGGCGCCTGATGGATGACCGCTTCGTCGACGGTGCGACCCGCCTGGTGTTCAATCTGGCGCTGCCGTGCCTGCTGTTTTTCAGCATCGCCACCAACCATCCACAGCTGCTCGGCAACCTGCCGCTGGTGCTGTTCGGCGCGGTCGGCACGCTGGCGACCTTCCTGCTTTTGGAGCTGGCGGCCAGGTGGTTGGTGAAAGAACCGCGTGAGCGTGGGGTATTCGTGCAGGGCGGCTTCCGCGCCAATACCGCCATCGTCGGCCTGGCCTACGCCATGACCGCCTACGGCAGCGAAGGCATTGCGCTCGCCTCGCTGTACCTGACGGTGACGGTGATCCTGTTCAATATACTGTCGGTCATCACCCTCACGCGCAGCCTGCAGGGCGGGCAGGGCAAGAAAATCAGCCACCTGTCGCTGCTGCGCAGCATCGTCACCAATCCGTTGATCATCGGCCTGGTGTGCGGGTTGCTGTATGCGCAAACCGGGCTGGGCATCCCGACCGTGATCCGCCAGACCGGCAGCTATATCTCCGCGCTGTCGCTGCCGTTGGCGCTGCTGTGCACCGGCGCCAGCCTGGATTTTCGCGCCATGTTCCGTTCGTCCAACGTGGCGGCGCTGTCGTCGGCGGCCAAGCTGTTTCTGGTGCCGTGCCTGATGACGCTGGCCGGCTGGCTGTGCGGGTTTCAGGGCGCGGCGCTGGGGATTATCTTCCTGTTTTCCGCCACGCCGACCGCTTCGGGCAGCTATGTGATGACGCGCGCCATGGGCGGCAACGCCACGCTGGCGGCCAACATTATTGCCATCACCACCGTCGGATCGTTCTTCACCACCGCGTTGGGGATCTATTTTTTGCGCTCATGGGGCGCGATTTAACTTGGGAGTCGTTATGGACGCGCACTGTCCGCACTGTCGTCAGACCATGAATTGGGTAGCGGGTCACTACCATTGTGCCGCCTGTCAGCGTGATTATCGGCAGCTGGCGAGCTGCCCGGAGTGCGGGCAGCCGCTGCAAGAATTGAAAGCCTGCGGGGCGGTGGATTACCTGTGCCAGAACGGGCACGGGCTGATCTCCAAAAAGCGGGTGAATTTCAGCTATCAGCCGCTGTAAGCCCTCACTCATCCACCTGGCCGGTTTTCCACAGATCCACCAGCGCCTGCGGCGCGCTACTTTCCGGGATTAACAGCACGATCTCGGTGCTCAGGGTGGGGCTGGTGTAGTTGATCTGTATGCGGTAGTAGCGTTGGTCGCCGCAGCCGGGGGAGTTGGGCTGGCCTTCTTCCTGCGCATAGGGCAGCGTCTGGTTCAGCAGCTGATTCAGGCGCTGCCGCTGCTCCGGCGTGATATCGGCCAGCGCGATGCGGCGCTGGCCCGCCAGTTTGGGAATGTAGGCGAAGCCTCCCTCGCGCGCCAGCTCAATGACCGTATCCTGATTGAGCGTCGGCAGCGGTTTCATTATTCCACCCCCACCTGATGCCAGGCTTGCTGCACCTTGTCCGCCACGCTCTGGTCGAAACGCGCTTGCGCATGTTTCACCGTGGCGCGGGCGAAGGTGGCGAAATCGGCATTTTGCGGCAGCGCTTTGTCGCATACCGTGTCATACCAGACGTAGCCGGCTTTCTCCCAGGCGAAGCCGCCCAGCGCCGTCGCCGCCAGATAGAAGGCGCGATTGGGGATGCCGGAGTTGAGGTGCACGCCGCCGTTGTCTTCCTTGGTCTGGATATAATCCTTCATGCTGGCGGGCTGCGGGTCTTTGCCCAGCAGCGGGTCATCGTAGGCGGTGCCGGGCGCTGACATCGAGCGCAGCCCTTTGCCTTTGATGCCCTTGGCGAGCAGCCCGGCGCCGATCAGCCAGTCGGCTTTATCGGCGGTTTGCTGCAGGTGGAACTGCTTGACCAGCGAACCGAACACGTCGGACAGCGATTCGTTGAGCGCCCCGGACTGCTGGTAGTAGATCAGCCCGGCTTCGCTCTCGGTCACGCCGTGCGCCAGCTCGTGGCCGACCACGTCGATGGCGATGGTGAAACGGTTGAAAATCTCGCCGTCGCCGTCGCCGAACACCATCTGCTGGCCGTTCCAGAAAGCGTTCTGGTACTCCTTGCCGTAGTGCACGCTGCCGACCAGCGGCAGCCCCTGGTTATCCAGTGAGTTGCGGCGGTAGGCCTGCCAGAAGAAATCGTAGGTGACGCCGAGGTAGTCGTAGGCTTCGTCCACCGCCACGTCGTGGTTGCTGGGCTGGCCCTCTTTACGCACCTGTTTGCCGGGCAGTTGGGTGCCGTTCTGGGCGTCGTAGATATCGCGGAGCGCTTCGCCGGCTCGGGCGTTTTTCTCGGTCGGTGAACGCAGCGGCTTGTTGCCGAGCAGGCTTTGCACGTGGTTCAGGGTGTGCAGCGCGCAGTCGCGCTGCGGGGCGTTGCCGTGTTCAATGATGCGGCGCAGCATGTAGGGAGGAATGACGGAACGCATGCGCTGGGCTGGCATAGTGGCTCTCCTTAGGCAAAAAATTTTACCTCATCGAATGAATGCACTGTGCCTAAGTGTAGCCTACTCGTCATAAAGCCTGTGGTCATGCGTGCTCACCGCCGGCGCAGTCTTGTGCGGGCTGATGCGCCGCACCGAGGCGCGTACCGCCAGCCGGCCGTGCAGCAGCAGATTGCACGGCGGTGCGTCGGCGCGCAGCATGCGCCGCTGCAGCAGTTGGATCGCCTCGTAACCCAGTTCGTCGCGCGGCACCTGCACCGAGGTCAGCGGCACATCATGGATTTCCGCCAGGTTGAAGCCGTCGGTGCTCATCACCGACACGTCGCCCGGCACGTTCAGCCCCCGCTTGTTGAGCGCTTTGACCGCCCCGACCGCCATGTAGTCGCCGCCGGCCAGGATCGCCGTCGGCAGCGGGGCGTGGCCGTGGATGCCATCGAGATAGGTGGTCAGCGCCTGCTCGGCCTCTTCGCTGCCGAAGCCGGAGGTGGTGACCAGATGGCGGCCGTCGTCGAACGGCAGATGATGCCGGGCGTAGGCTTGCCGGATGCCCGCCAGACGCAGCTCCATGGTGTGGCGGCGCAGACACTGCAGGTTGAGAATATGGCTGTGCCCCTGCTGGAACAGGTAGCTGGCGGAGTAATCACCGATCAACTGATGATCCGGCGAGACGCTGTCCAGCCGCATCTGCCGATCGCTGCAGTTGATCAGCACGCAAGGTTTGTGCAGATCGGCCGCCAGGGTGTGGATATGCTCGTCGTCGATGCCGATGATCAGCGCCGCTTCGGTGTGCGGATCGCTCATCTTTTCCAGAAACAGCGCGCCGTCGCTGCGCTGCTCTTCCAGCCCGCAGTAGCGGATGCGCACCTCGTGCTCCATCAGCGCGGCGGCAATGCCCTGAATGACCTTGTAGTAGAAGATGTCGGTGCGCACGTCGAACGCGCGCTGCGGCGCGAACACCATCACGTTGTTCAGCATCAGCCGGCCGCTGGAAATGCCCTGCAGAATGCCGTTTTGCTGCGCACAGTCCAGCACCTTGCGGCGCGCCTCGGCGCTGGTGTTGGCCTTGCCGGCCAGCACGCGGGAAACGGTGCTGATCGACAGCCCGGTTTGGCGGGCGATCTCCTGGATTTTCAGCTTTCCGTTCATTTTGTGATCTCCTTCAAATTCATCAATGAGAATATTTTCACTGCGGATTTTCAGCGTCTTGACCGGATTTATCGGTCATTATGGCTATTTTTTCACTCTCTCGTGAAAATCTTTGCAAAAAACCCCGTTTCGCTGTGCGCTATCGCTGAGTAGTCTGCATTGGTACACCAATTTTAACGACCTGTCAGTCCAATTTTAACGGTGTGCGAAAAAGAAAACAAAAAATAAATCATGGGGTTGTGATGGACTGCCGGTCTGTTATGCGAGCGTTGGCCTGTGTTCACCGTCCCCTTTTGATAGCGCAACGTACCTTACCAATGCGCGCGTCGCTGTCACAGGCGGCCGCGGGGAGAGAACTGATGAGTGTGGAGATCAATCAGGCGGTCGCGCAGAGCGGCCGGCGCAAGTTCAAATCGCTGCGCTGGTGGATGCTGGCGCTGTTCTTGCTGGGCGTCACGGTCAACTACATTACCCGCAACTCGCTGGGCATTCTGGCGCCGGAACTGAAAACCAGCCTGAACATGAGCACCGAGCAATATGCCTGGGTGGTGGCGTCGTTCCAGCTGGCCTACACGGTGTTCCAGCCGATCTGCGGCTGGCTGATCGACGTCATCGGCCTGAAGATGGGCTTTCTGATCTGCGCCGGCATTTGGGCTGTGGTATGCATGCTGCACGCCGGCGCCGGCAGCTGGCTGCAACTGGCCATTCTGCGCTTCTTCATGGGGGGCGCGGAGGCGGCGGCCACCCCGGCCAATGCCAAGGCGATCTCCGACTGGTTCCCGAAAAAGGAGCGGCCGATCGCCGCCGGCTGGGCGGGCGTCGGTTTCTCCATCGGCGCCATGTTGGCGCCGCCGATCATCGTTATCGCTCACGTCTCCTTCGGCTGGCAGGGGGCTTTCCTGTTCTCCGGCGGGCTGGCGCTGATCTGGGTCGTGCTGTGGTGGCTGTTCTACCACTCCCCGCAGCAGCACCCGAACCTCAGCCAGCAAGAGCTGGATCTGATCCGCGAAGACAACGAGCCGGTGTTGCCGAAGCTGCCGTTTTTCACTTCGCTGGCCAGCCTGTGCAAGAACAAGAAGTTTTACGGCATCGCCATCCCGGCCTTTCTCGCCGAGCCGGCCTGGGCGGTCTTCAGTTTCTGGGTGCCGCTGTACCTGGCCACCGAACGCGGCATGGATCTGAAGCAGATCGCGATGTTCGCCTGGCTGCCGTTCCTGGCAGCGGATATCGGCAGCGTCGCCAGCGGCTATCTCACCACTCTGTACCGCAAATGGTTCGGCTGCAGCCGCGTCAACTCGGTGGTCGCCAGCTCGGTGACCGGCGCCTTCCTGATGGTGTCGTTGGCGTTCGTGGCGATCACCCAAGATCCCTATGTGGCGATCGCGCTGATCTCGATCGGCGGTTTCGGCCATCAGGTGATCTCCTGCATGCTCAGCGCGCTGGTGGTGGAGTCGTTCGATAAAAACCAGATGGCGACGGTCAACGGCATGCGCGGCTCCAGCGCCTGGATCGCCAGCTTCCTGTTCACGCTGCTGATCGGCGCGGTATCCGACACCATCGGCTTCAACCCGCTGTTTATTGCCATGGGCTTCTTCGATCTGATCGGCGCTGTGTTCCTGATCGCCCTGATCGCCGAGCGCGGCGGTAAGAAAACCCCTTCACACAGCTAAATGGAATCTTTATGAAAACCTTGAAAAATTGGACATTGGCGGCGCAGCATGCCGATCATGTCGAGCTGCTGGTCGATGAACGCCACCGTTTCTGCCTGTACGTGCTGGAAGACGGCCTGTTCCGCGTGTTGATCAAACGTGAGGGCGAGCTGGCGCTGGATCGCACCTGGAGCATCGCGCCGCAGAACGATGTGCCCTGGGAGGGGCGCGATCGGCTCAGCGTCGCCGGTTTCAGCCTGCCGGGCTATCAGCTGCGCCAGGCGGGCGATCGGCTGGTGGTCAGCACGCCGCTGCTGCGCGTGACGGTGCATCAGCCGCTGTGGTTGGAATGGGAGCATTGCAATGCCGCCGGCGAGTGGCGGCCGCTGGCGGCGGATCGGCCGACCAGCGCCTACCTGCTCAATGCGCACGGCGACGGCGTGGCGCACTACCAGCGGCGTTTTGCCGATGAGCGCTATTACGGCCTGGGGGAGAAAGCCGGCGATCTGGAACGCACCGGCCGCCGCTTCGAGATGCGCAATCTGGACGCCATGGGCTACAACGCCGCCAGCACCGATCCGCTGTACAAGCACATTCCGTTCACCATTACCCGTGGGCCGGAGGCGAGCTTCGGCCTGTTCTACGACAACCTGAGCAGCTGCTGGCTGGATCTGGGCAACGAGATCGACAATTACCACGCGGCCTATCGCCGCTATCAGGCCGAAGCGGGCGATCTGGATTACTACCTGTTCCTCGGGCCGAAGGTTTTGGACGTCACCAAGGCCTTCGTGCGCCTGACCGGCCGCACCCACTTCGGGCCGAAGTGGAGCCTGGGCTACAGCGGCTCGACCATGCACTACACCGACGCGCCGGACGCCCAGCAGCAGCTGCAGCAGTTCATTGCGCTGTGCCGCCAGCACGCCATTCCCTGCGACTCCTTCCAGCTGTCGTCGGGCTACACCTCGATCAACCACAAACGCTACGTGTTCAACTGGAACTACGACAAGGTGCCGCAGCCCAAGCTGCTCAGCCAGGCGTTTCACGACGCCGGCCTCAGGTTGGCGGCCAACATCAAGCCGTGCCTGCTGCAGGATCATCCGCAGTATCAAGAGGTGGCGGCGCAGGGGCTGTTTATCCGCGATTCGCAAAGCGACGCGCCGGAACGCTCCAGCTTCTGGGACGATGAAGGGTCGCACCTCGACTTCACCAACCCGGCGACGGTACGCTGGTGGCAGCAGGGCGTCACGCAACAGCTGCTGGAGATGGGCATCGATTCCACCTGGAACGACAACAACGAGTACGAAGTGTGGGATGGCGAAGCGCGCTGTCACGGCTTCGGGCGGCCGATCGCCATCAAGCATATCCGCCCGGTGATGCCGCTGCTGATGATGCGCGCCTCGATGGAGGCCCAGCAGCGCTTCGCGCCGCAGAAACGCCCGTACCTGATCTCGCGCTCCGGCTGCGCCGGCATGCAGCGCTATGTGCAGACCTGGAGCGGCGACAACCGCACCAGTTGGCAGACGCTGCGCTACAACATCCGCATGGGGCTGGGCATGAGCCTGTCCGGCTTGTATAACCTCGGCCACGACGTCGGCGGCTTCTCCGGCGACAAACCGGACGCGGAGCTGCTGGTGCGCTGGGTACAAAACGGCGTGATGCACCCGCGTTTCACCATTCACTCCTGGAACGACGACGCCACGGTCAATGAGCCCTGGATGTACCCGGCCGCTACCCCGGCGGTGCGCGAGGCGATCAACCTGCGTTACCGGCTGCTGCCGTATTTCTACACTCTGCTGTGGCAGGCCTGCGCCGACGACGAGCCAATGCTGCGCCCGACTTTTCTCGATCACGAACAGGATGCGCGCACCTTTGGCGAAAACGACGATTTTCTGATCGGCCGCGATCTGCTGGTGGCCAGCGTGGTGGAGCCGGGGCAGCGTCGCCGATCGGTGTATCTGCCGGATAACGGCGAAGGCTGGTACTGCTTCTACAGCGGCCAGTGGTTCGGCGGCGGGCAGACGGTGACGCTGGCGGCGCCGTTGGAGCGTCTGCCGCTGCTGGTGCGCGCCGGGGCGGCGCTGCCGCTGTCGCAGCGGCTGGCGCATGTGGACGTGGCCGCCGACGATCGGCGCGAGCTGCGGCTGTTTCCGCTCAAGGGCGGTGGTGCAAGCAGTGGGCTGCTGTTTGAGGACGACGGCGAAAGCGACGGTTGGCGGCAGGGCGATGCGCTGTGGCTGCGCTGGGAAATGCGCTGCGACCATCAGCGCATCATGCTGGATATCACGACGGAAGGGCGTTTCCGCCCGGCCTGGCGCACGCTGACGCTCAGCCTGCCGGAAGGCGAAACGCGCGCACTGTGGGTGAACGGCGAACCGGGCGAGCGTTTTACGCTGGAGTAGGGCTTACTCGGCCGCGCGCTTCTTGCGCGGCTTTTTAGCGACGGTGATGGTTTTCACCTCGCTTTCCACCCAGCCATCCTGCAGGCGGGTTTTCAGCAGTTCGCCGACCTGCGCCTGCTTGGTGGTTTTCAGCAGCTCGCCGCGCGGAGTTTGCGTCACGCTGTAGCCGCGTGCCAGCGTCGCCAGCGGGCTGACGGTCTCCAGCTGGCTGCAGGCCACGCCGAAGCGCTGGCGGTAGGCGTTGAGCTGCCGCTCCATCGCTTGCTGCAGACGGTATTCCTGCTGCTGCACGCGCTGTTGGTAGCGGTGAATGCGGCCCTGCGGCTGCACCTGCGCCAGCCGCTGCTGGGCGCGCTCGCTGCGGCGGGCGGCCAGGCGCAGCTGTTGCTGCATGCCGTCTTCCATCCGGCGCTGCAGCTTGAACAGCAGCGTCTGCTGACGCGCCAGGCGCAGATGCGGATGCTGCTGCTGTAAACGGTGGTGAATGCGGGTGAACTGCTGCTGGCGCTGCGCCAGGTAGTAATCCATCGCCATCTCCAGCCGCTGCTGCTGCGACTGCAGCTGGCGCAACAGCTCAAGCTGATTGCGGCTCACCAGTTCGGCGGCGGCGGATGGGGTCGGCGCGCGCAGGTCGGCAACGAAGTCGGCGATGGTGACGTCGGTTTCATGGCCGACGGCGCTGACGATCGGAATGCGGCTGGCGAAGATCGCTCGCGCCACGCGTTCGTCGTTGAAGCTCCACAGATCTTCCAGCGAACCGCCGCCGCGGCCGACGATCAGCACGTCGCATTCATCGCGGCGGTTGGCGGCCTCGATGGCGCGCACGATCTGCATCGGCGCTTCCGCGCCCTGCACCGAGGTGGGGTAGATGACGATCGGCAGCGACGGATCGCGCCGCTGCAAGACCTGCAGAATATCGTGCAGCGCCGCGCCGCTGGCGGAGGTGATCACCCCGACGCGTTTGGCCGGGGCGGGCAGCGGCTGCTTGAACTGCTGATCGAACAGCCCTTCGGCGCTCAGGCGCTGTTTCAACTGCTCGAACTGTTGCTGCAGCAGGCCGTCGCCGGCGGGCTGCATGCTCTCGGCGATCAGCTGATAGTCGCCGCGCGGTTCATACAGCGTGATACTGGCGCGCACCAAGACCTGCTGGCCGTTTTGCGGCCGGAAGGTGACGCGTCGGTTGCTGTTGCGGAACATCGCGCAGCGCACTTGGGCGCGGTCGTCTTTCAGCGTGAAATACCAGTGGCCGGAGGCGGGCTGGGAGAGGTTGGAGATCTCGGCGGAGAGCCAAATCTGCCCCATTTCCCTTTCCAGCAGTTGGCGAACCGTCTGATTCAGACGGCTTACGGTAAAAATGGAAGGCGAAACAGGTAGCGACATGTGACCCAGATCAAATTTCAAAACAATCACTTAATTGGTCGATACTACATGGCTGAAAAAGGTAATCAAGACTTTTTGTAAGAAAGTGCTGGAGGCAACCGATTCCGCTCTGTATAATGCCGCGGCAATATTTTATCTTTTTCACAGCCCACCCTGGTGAGATATTGCCCATGCTACGTATCGCTAAAGAAGCTCTGACGTTTGACGACGTCCTCCTGGTTCCAGCCCACTCCACGGTTCTGCCTAACACCGCAGAGCTCGGCACTCAACTGACCAAAACCATCCGCCTGAACATCCCTATGCTGTCCGCAGCCATGGATACCGTTACCGAATCCGGCCTGGCCATCGCGCTGGCGCAGGAAGGCGGCCTGGGCTTCATCCACAAAAACATGTCCATCGAGCGCCAGGCTGAAGAAGTCAGCCGCGTGAAAAAACATGAAAGCGGCGTAGTCACCGACCCGCAGACCGTTACTCCGGCCACCACGCTGCAGGAAGTGAAAGAGCTGACCGCGCGCAACGGCTTCGCCGGTTACCCGGTCGTTACCGAAGACAACGAACTGGTCGGCATCATCACCGGCCGCGACGTGCGCTTCGTGACCGATCTGACTCAGCCGGTGACTGCGGTGATGACGCCGAAAGATCGCCTGGTCACCGTGAAAGAAGGTGAAGCGCGCGACGTGGTGCTGCAGAAGATGCACGAAAAGCGCGTAGAAAAAGCGCTGGTGGTGGACGACAGCTTCCATCTGCTGGGCATGATCACCGTTAAAGACTTCCAGAAAGCGGAACGTAAGCCGAACGCCTGTAAAGACGAGCACGGCCGTCTGCGTGTGGGCGCGGCGGTCGGCGCCGGCGCCGGCAACGAAGAGCGCGTCGACGCGTTGGTGGCGGCGGGCGTTGACGTGCTGCTGATCGACTCCTCGCACGGCCACTCCGAAGGCGTGTTGCAGCGCATCCGCGAAACCCGCGCCAAATACCCGGATCTGCAGATCGTCGGCGGCAACGTCGCGACCGCAGCGGGCGCCAAAGCGCTGGCTGAAGCCGGCGTGAGCGCGGTGAAAGTGGGTATCGGCCCTGGCTCCATCTGCACCACCCGCATCGTGACCGGCGTGGGCGTGCCGCAGATCACCGCCATCGCTGACGCGGTGGAAGCACTGGAAGGCACCGGCATTCCGGTTATCGCCGACGGCGGCATCCGCTTCTCCGGCGACATCGCCAAAGCGATCGCCGCGGGCGCCTCTTGCGTGATGGTTGGCTCCATGCTGGCGGGCACCGAAGAATCTCCGGGCGAAATCGAGCTGTATCAGGGCCGTTCGTTCAAATCTTACCGCGGCATGGGCTCGCTGGGCGCGATGTCCAAAGGCTCTTCCGACCGTTACTTCCAGACCGATAACGCCGCGGACAAACTGGTGCCGGAAGGTATCGAAGGCCGCGTGGCCTATAAAGGCATGCTGAAAGCCATCGTGCACCAGCAGATGGGCGGCCTGCGCTCCTGCATGGGCCTGACCGGCTGCGCCACCATCGACGATCTGCGCACCAAGGCGGAGTTCGTGCGCATCAGCGGCGCCGGCATTCAGGAAAGCCACGTGCACGACGTGACCATCACCAAAGAATCGCCGAACTACCGCATGGGCTGATGCCTTAACCTCTCCTGAGTGAGAGGCCGGGGTGGGGCGCCAAGCCCCATCCCGAAAACATACATTTTCGCTCTTTTTCTCTTGTTGCTGGAATTCGCCTCACATGACACAAAATATCCATAAGCATCGCATCCTCATACTGGACTTCGGTTCGCAATACACCCAACTGGTCGCCCGCCGCGTGCGCGAAATCGGCGTTTACTGCGAACTGTGGGCCTGGGACGTTAGCGAAGAGCAGATCCGCGAATTCAACCCAAGCGGCATCATCCTGTCCGGCGGCCCGGAAAGCACCACCGAAGCCGGCAGCCCGCGCGCCCCTGACTACGTGTTCAACGCCGGCGTGCCGGTGCTGGGCGTGTGCTACGGCATGCAGACCATGGCGATGCAGCTGGGCGGCCATGTGCAGGGCTCCAACGAACGCGAGTTCGGCTATGCGCAGGTGGAAATCGTCAACGAGAGCGCGCTGCTGCGCGACATCGAAGACGCCATCAGCCCGGCGGGCAAACCGCTGCTGGACGTGTGGATGAGCCACGGCGACAAAGTGACCGCGATCCCGTCCGACTTCGTGACCGTCGCCAGCACCGACACCTGCCCGTTCGCCATTATGGCCAACGAAGAAAAACGCTTCTACGGCGTGCAGTTCCACCCGGAAGTGACCCACACCCGTCAGGGCCAGCGCATGCTGGAGCGCTTCGTACTGGACATCTGCCAGTGTGAAGCCCTGTGGACGCCGGCCACCATTATCGAAGATGCGGTTGAGCGCATCCGCGAGCAGGTGGGGGAAGACCACGTGATCCTCGGCCTGTCCGGCGGCGTAGACTCCTCTGTGACCGCGATGCTGCTGCACCGCGCCATCGGCAAGCGTCTGACCTGCGTGTTCGTCGACAACGGCCTGCTGCGCCTGAACGAAGCCAAGCAGGTGATGGAAATGTTCGGCGACCACTTCGGCCTGAACATCGTGCACGTCGAGGCGGAAAACCGCTTCCTGACCGCACTGGCGGGCGTGGACGAACCAGAAGCCAAGCGTAAAATCATCGGCCGCGTGTTCGTTGAAGTGTTCGACGAAGAAGCCTGCAAGCAAGAGCAGGTGAAATGGCTGGCGCAGGGCACCATCTATCCGGACGTAATTGAATCCGCCGCTTCCGCCACCGGCAAAGCGCACGTGATCAAGTCGCACCACAACGTGGGCGGCCTGCCGAAAGAGATGAAGCTGGGCCTGGTTGAGCCGCTGAAAGAGCTGTTCAAAGACGAAGTGCGCAAAATTGGCCTGGAGTTGGGCCTGCCGTACGACATGCTGTACCGTCACCCGTTCCCGGGCCCGGGTCTGGGCGTGCGCGTGCTGGGCGAAGTGAAGAAAGAGTACTGCGATCTGCTGCGCCGCGCCGACGCCATCTTCATCGAAGAGCTGCACAAAGCCGACCTGTACAACAAAGTCAGCCAGGCGTTCACCGTGTTCCTGCCGGTGCGTTCGGTCGGCGTGATGGGCGACGGCCGCAAATACGACTGGGTGGTCTCCCTGCGTGCGGTAGAAACCATCGACTTCATGACCGCGCACTGGGCGCACCTGCCGTATGACTTCCTCGGCCGCGTCTCCAACCGCATCATCAACGAAGTAGACGGCATCTCCCGCGTGGTGTACGACATCAGCGGCAAGCCGCCGGCGACGATTGAGTGGGAGTAATCCCTCGTCCGGCGTAGGCTGGCGTCAGTGAACCGCACATGAGAACCAAACCCGCTTAACGGCGGGTTTTTTTATGCCCGATGTTTGGCGCCCTGTACCGTAGACGGCCTCCGATCCGAAAGGAGGGCTGGGTTGAGAGAGGCGCGAACGGAGAGGACAGCCCGCGCGGAGCCGCCTGCGCTTTGCTTACGGCTCATTTCCTGAGGCGCGGCGTTTTCCATCTCGGTTTTGCGCCTATCCGCAGCACGGTATTCTGCAACCACGCGCACTTCGTCGGATAACGGGTCTTTATTCACCGTACCCGCCGGGCCGCGGCATTAAAATGAATTGCCGTATTGAGGCGCGTCGACTCATCGGCATCGGGCTATAGCGTAGCTAATTAATCCTCTGCGAAAATTAAAGGACTCTGCAAGCCTTTTTATGGGATTTTTCTGAAATACTTGGTCTGACGAATAAATATATCAGAAGGATATGGTGAATTAGTCTATTTCTTATTTTATAAATCTTTCCTTCTGTTTTTATTGGGGAAATCAGCAGTTTCATTGTATTTAATAACGCTTCTCAAGGGCGATTCCTACGTTTTATTGGCATTAATTGCTTGGAATTTAAATTCTAATTATATGATTTTTCTTGTCTTTTAATTATTGTCGTAACATAAAGTGCGAACTGTGTAATTATCTGGTATTTGATATTTTCTAAGCTATCTACATAGGCTACTCTAAATGTAAGGGTATTAAAATGCACCGCCGAGAGGGAGGCAAACGATTTATCAACGAATGCCAGGACATGCTTTCTTTTGACTGCTTAGTTGCACAACGTCAGGATGGATATTGGTCAAGATGAAAGGGACAGGAAAAGCCTTCACCAGGGAAAAGCTTTATAAGAATTATACCAATAACGTCACAAGGAGGATGTCTACCCAAAAAGAAGTATCTCTTTGTCAATCAACTATAAAAGGTTCATCGTTTTTCATATTCTAATCCTAATTGCATGATTGCGGCAGCGCTTTGTTTTTCATTTTAATGGATAAAAGCCCAATGAGCAGGTTGTCTGAGGGTGGGTTTTGTTAGGGCATGGATGTCATTATGAGTTACCAGCATAGTATCGTGGTCGAGCTAGTTAATTTGATCGAGATGAATATACAGCATGATCTCTCGATAGAAAAGTTATCAGATTTGTCTGGTTATTCGAAATGGCACTTGCAAAGAATGTTTCAGCGTTATACGGGAATGAAAATAGCGACGTATATCAGAAATAGGCGTCTGAGCAAGTCTGCCGTCATGCTCAAACAGTCTGATTTAAAAGTATTGGAAGTGGCTACTGCTATCGGCTTTAGCTCCCAGCAGGCTTTTAGCCGCGCCTTTCAACGCTTTTTCGGTGAAAGCCCAAAGGACTTTAGAACGAGCCAGGAATGGGACTTTTCCAAACATCTTCCTCCCTTTTTAATACAAAATTCGTCAGCATATCATTTTGTCGAAATGCCCAAGAACATATACCTGCTTAAGGGATATAAGTTTTTTCTCTATCATTCGATGAGTGCTTCCTGCTCTGGAGGAGAGGAACGACAGAAATACAGCAGCCGCACAGGGAAAAACACCGATACGTCAATGCACACGGTAAAGTTGGCATCATCCGGTTGGGAAGTAACGCTCAGCAAAGGGTACTACGAGACACGCAATCTGACGTTGATAAGAGGGCAGTATTTGTTGTTCGAGTTTAACGGCAGGTTGAACGAATACCTGGTTTTTTTTGACAGCATCTATGACGCCTATCTTCCTTTGCTTGGTGTGCGAATAAGAAACGGCTTTTTAATTGAATTGCATAAAGAAAAGAATTTTCAATACGCAGAACTTAACGTCAAGGTGTTGGTTTATATTGGCAAGTCTTGACGCTCTTCGGGCAGTAAAACAGAGGGGTTATCCCAAGGAAAAGGAGGTGCTTATCAGGGTGATTAATTAGCGCTCGGGCTGTTGCCGTTTTTATCTCTATCGATTTTAATTTTAAAAGGAAGTCAGTTATGACTAGTTCTAGTTTGAACACGTTCCCTGTGGGCTATGAGTATGTCAACTTTGTTAATTGGTCAAAAGAAATCTCCGGCAATCATATTCTGACCTGCTATCCAAAAAATACGGATGAGCTCTTGGCCGTGATTAACTGGGCGCATGAGAATAAATATTGCGTGCGTCCGGTTGGCATCAAGCACAACTGGTCACCGCTCGTTATTGCAAACGGGGAGGATAACAGCAATGTCGTGCTGATCGACCTCACCAGGAAATTCAAAAACATCTCAATCAATAAAGTGGGAGAGCATGGATACGTCACCGCGCAAACGGGGGTGACAATGCAGGCTTTGCTCACTGAATTAGAAAAAAAGAAACTCGGCTTTTACGCGACGCCGGCGCCTGGCGATCTGACCCTGGGCGGCGTGCTCGCCATCGGCGGCCATGGAACCTGCATCCCGGCAAAAGATGAGCGTCTGGCTGAGTTTGCCAGCTTTGGTTCCGTGAGCAATAGCGTGGTGTCGCTAAAAGCTGTCGTTTGGGATCAGGCGCGGTCGAAGTATGAATTAAAGGAGTTTACGCGTGATAATGCGGAGAGCTCGGCATTCCTGGTGCATGTCGGCCGGGCTTTTATCAGCGAAGTGACGCTGCAGGTGCCGCGCAACCGGCGTTTACGCTGTCAAAGTTATGTTAATGTCACCGCGGCGGATCTTTTTTCCACTGCGAGCACGACAAAAAATACCTTCAGCCATTTCTTGGATCTGTGCGGGCGCGTTGAAGTCATCTGGTTCCCGTTCACGGAAAAACCATGGCTGAAAGTGTGGAAGCAAGAAGACAGCTTCCCAAAAGTGTCAAAACCGGTTAATGGTCCATTTAACTATCCGTTCTCGGATAATTTGCCGGTTAAAATTTCCGATATTATTAAAAAAATCAATAATGGCCACCCGGAGCTGACCCCGACACTCGGCAAGGCGCAGATGGAGTTGGTCAGCATTGGTTTAGGGGCCACCGTGTCGGCGGATCTGTGGGGGTGGAGCAAGGATCTGCTGTTGTATGTGAAGCCGACAACGCTGCGCGTGACGGCCAATGGTTACGCGATAATCACGAAGCGGAGCAATATTCAAAACGTATTGCACGATTTCACGAAAAAATATGAAGAAATGGTGGCCGATTACCAGCGCAAGAATTCATTTCCGATGAATGGCCCGATTGAAATTCGCGTCACCGGGTTGGACAGTGCAAAAGAGAGCGCGGTGGCCAATGCCATTGTTCCCGATCTTTCGGCTATTCGCCCCGTTGAATCCCATCCGGAATGGGATGTCGCGATCTGGTTGGATATTCTGACCATGCCCGATACGCCGGATGCCAATAAATTCTACAGTGAAATGGAAAAATGGATTTTTAGCCACTATGCGGGCGACTATGCGACGGTTCGTGTAGAGTGGAGTAAAGGCTGGGGTTATACGTCACAGGCAGCGTGGCAGGATAAAACCGTACTCGAAGAAAACATTCCGCGCAGCTTTAATGCCGGGGCAGGGAACAATGACAGTTGGAATCATGCCTGCAACGTGCTGAATAAGTACGATCCGCACAACGTGTTCTCCTCTCCATTGACTAAAGCGGTTTTCAAACAGAAGAGTTAGTGAGTGCGTAATTGAAATAACCACCTGATTGGGCAGGTGGTTAGCATAATTAACCTTTCAGAGGGAGCCGCTTGTTTTCAAGCACCCCATTCTTTCTCGTAATGATATTCGATACGGCTTGCATCCCCACCCAGCAGGGAGCCTACGGCTGCAACGCTTTTAAATGCCGCATAGCCAAGCGAGTCTGCGACATTATGAACGGCGCCCAAGCCAAAACCGATCGCGTTGAACCCTTGGCCTACGGAAGAGATCAATCGGGTATTAAGCGCATCATTGGCCAATTTTACGGTATCAATGATAACATCGCCGGCAAATCCTGATACAAAGCTTGCCGTATCGGAAATAATCCCCGCACCAGAAACGATTTCGATCTCTGCAGTATTTAGCTCTTTCATAGTAAATCCTTTCAACTTTATCCCTATACCTCAGGAACGAAACGTAAAGCGTTTCGCAGCTTAATTCTCGCAGCCTCTGTGAATGACGGCTTGATGAGAATACGCTTAGATTAAAGAGGTCGGCGTTGAAATATGCAACTCATAACGCCGTCGCTAATATTAGGGTCGCACTTTTTGTGACGTTTCAGCAGTTTTGTGGTTTTTTAAGATTATTATTACTTGTGGGTTTTGCCAACAAAGACTAAATCTAAATAAGCGCCGTATTGGGCCATGGATAAGATAAAAATGAACGGTGTCGCTATATATGGAGAGGTCAAAATTTGTTTAGGGAAGAGGCCTTATCGCACAGTCGTTCTAAATGGGCAGGAAAAGCATTGTTAATTGCAGGGTTGCCGGCCTGGGTCATCGCGGGCATTTCACTTTCATTCGTTTCTGTGCTGATCATTTTCGTGACCTATGGCGGTTATACCCGGCGTATCAGCGTTGGCGGAGAGGTCACGACGCTGCCAAGGTCGGTCAACATATTTGCTACTCAGCAGGGATTCATTGCACAACGCTTTGTCAATGTGGGCGATCAGGTAAAAAAAGGGCAGCATCTTTATCAGATAGACGTCAGCAGGGTGACGGATTCCGGCACCGTCAGCGCAAGCACGCGGCAGGCGATAGAAAATCAACTGGCGCAGGTCGATAGCATCATCGCCAAATTGGAGGCGAACAAGAAAACGACCCTGGTCAATCTGCAAGCGCAGATTGACCAATATAAACTGGCGCACAGCCAGTCCAAACAGATGGTCGAGAATTCACGCAACGGCGTTAACTTCATGCGCGAAACCATGAAAAATTACGATGAGTATCGCAGTAAGGGGCTCATTAATCGGGATCAGCTGAATAACCAGGTTTACCTCTACTATCAGCAGCAGAGTACGTTCCACAGTCTCTATAACCAAAGCATTCAAGAGTCTTTGCAGATAACTAACCTGAATAGCGATCTCGCGACAAGAGCGTCCGATTTCGATAATCAAATCTCACAATATCAATTTCAGCGCAATGATCTCCTGCGGCAGCTGGCCGAAGCGGACGCCAGCGGCTCGTTGATTGTCAATGCGCCGGCGGACGGGCGCGTTGAATCGCTCAGCGTGACGCCTGGGCAAATGGTCAATACGGGAGACAGCCTGGCGCAATTAATCCCCAGTAATCATGCCATCTATTATTTGGTTTTATGGTTGCCCAACAGCAGCGTGCCTTACGTGAGCCGAGGCGATCACATCAACGTTCGCTATGACGCCTTTCCGTATGAAAAATTTGGTCAGTTTCCCGGCGTGATCGAAAGCATCGCTTATGTTCCCGCATCGATTCAGGAAATGTCCACTTACAGCAGTTCGCCAACTCGACAATCGGCTGAACTGGTTGAGTCGTACTACAAAGTGCTGGTGGCTATCGATAACACGCAGTTTGGCTATCAGGGAAAGAAGCTGAACCTTTCAAGCGGCATGAAGGCGCAAGCCACGCTTTTCCTGGAGAAAAGACCCATCTACCAATGGATGTTCGCGCCATTTTATGACATGAAAAACAGTGTGTCGGGGCCACTTCGTGAATAAAGTTTATGAGAATATCGTTGGCAAGCTGAACCTGTCGCTCAGAAGAAAAGTGCCGCAGGTCTTGCAAACGGAGGCCGCCGAATGCGGGCTGGCCAGTTTAGCGATGGTGTGCGGCTATTACGGCATGCACATCGATATGCTGTCGATGCGCCAGAAGTTTGATATCTCGGCCCGCGGCGCCACCCTGAGCTCGCTGATCGCGATCGCCGAGAATCTCAATTTGAAAACACGGGCTTTATCCTTGAGCCTGGATGAGATTCACCAGGTGAAAAGGCCCTGCATATTGCACTGGGATATGAATCACTTTGTGGTCCTGGTCAACATTCGCGGTGGGCGGATAACCCTGCACGATCCGGCATTTGGCCGCCGGGTTATCGGCCTGCAGGAGTTTTCCCTTCATTTTACCGGAATCGCTTTAGAGGTATGGCCAAGCAGTGAATTCACGCCTGTGGTGCAGAAAAATCGCCTGCACTTTAGAAAACTGCTCAGCAATGTCACCGGTCTTAAAAGCGCGCTGGTAAAAATTTTCGCGCTGTCGCTGGTCATTGAGGCCGTCAACCTGCTGATGCCCGTCGGGACTCAGTTGGTGATGGACCACGTCATCCAGGCCGGCGACCATAATTTATTGGTCATTATTTGCGTCGGTTTATTGTTTTTTATCTTGTTCCGCACCTGCGTTTCGATGTTTCGCTCGTGGATCTCCATCGTGATGGGCGCGCTGATCGATATACAGTGGAAATCAGGGCTGTTTGATCATCTGATGAAGCTCCCGCTTGCCTATTTTGAAAAGCGCAAGCTGGGTGATATTCAATCGCGCTTTGGCTCGTTGGACGCCATTCGCACCACGTTTACCACCAGTATCGTTTCCAGCATCATTGATGGCATCATGTCGGTCGGCGTATTTATCATGATGTTCATGTACGGCGGCTGGCTGGTGTGGGTAGCCTCCGGCTTTACGGTCTTATATGTTCTGCTGCGCCTTTCGACCTATCGCTATTATCGGCAAGCGTCCGAGGAGCAATTGGTGAAGTCGGCGAAAGCCAGCTCACATTTTATGGAGACGCTGTACAGCATCGCGACGCTGAAGTCGTTGGGGTTGGCGGGAACGCGTTCGCAATTCTGGTTAAATTTAAATATCGATACGGCAAACGCCAATATTCGGGTGACGAAGCTCGATATGTTCTTTGGCGGCGTGAATGCGTTTCTTGCGGCCTGCGATCAAATCGTTATCTTGTGGTTGGGCGCGTCTTTAGTGATCGACAGTCAAATGACATTAGGCATGTTTGTCGCCTTTAATGCCTATCGGGGGCAATTCTCCGATCGCGCGTCAAATCTTATCGATATGGTCATTCGGCTGCGAATGCTGAATTTGCATAATGAAAGGCTGGCGGACATCGTGCTTTCTACGACAGAGGAAGAAAAACCCTATCGCAAGATATGCAATACCAACGAGGCGGTGACTTTTGAAGTGCGCGATCTGCTTTATCAATATGACAGCCTTTCGCGCCCAGTGATCCCCAGGCTCAGCCTGCAGATCGCAGCGGGAGAAAGCGTGGCGATCGTCGGGCCTTCAGGCGTTGGCAAAACCACGTTGATGAAGCTGATGTGCGGGCTGTTGGAACCGACGGAAGGGCGCTTGTTTATCAACGGCATTAACATTCATGATATCGGCATTAATAATTATCGGGAGTGCATCGCGTGTGTATTGCAAGAAGATAAACTGCTTTCCGGTTCAATTGCCGAGAACATATGCAGTTTTGATGCTCATCCCGATACGGAATTTATCGTTGAATGCGCCAAGCATTGCAATATTCACGACGATATTATGAAAATGCCGATGGGATATGAAACGTTGGTGGGCGAATTAGGGGGGAGCCTTTCCGGCGGGCAAAAACAGCGGGTTCTTATCGCCCGCGCGTTATATCGAAGGCCCAGTATTCTGTTTATGGACGAAGCCACCAGTCATTTGGATCTGGACAATGAAAAAAGGGTGAACGAAGCCATATCCTCGTTGAAAATGACCCGCGTTATCATTGCTCATCGGCCATCGACGATTGCATCGGCAGATCGGGTAATTACATTGCAACCTGTAAATGCAATGGCGTAATTGTTTGATGAAATATAAAATTTTATATTTATTTCATCTTTAATTAAGATTTTCGTTATTGAGTTAATTTATCGAGCGCCTTATACCTAAAGCGTGAACCGACGGTTCATAAAAAGCAGTCTTTTTTAATTGATTCTTTTAGTGAATGGAGATGAAAAATGAGAGAATTAAACTCAACAGAAGTTCAGCAGGTGAACGGCGCAACGATTGGCCTGGGTTTGGCTATCATCGGCAAGGTTGTTAACAGCTGGGGAAACGCGTGGAATAATGCCTGGGGCGGTTGCACGCCAAAACCGCCGGTATGTAAACCTGAGCCGCCGGTCTGCAAACCAAAACCGCCTAAATGCGATTAATCGTATTTAGATAACGCAGCGTAATATGCGGCAGGCTTAATGTTTTATTCATTAAGCCTGCCTTATTGCTGGCGGATAACGTGCGCCATCGACGCAGTTAACCCGCCCCCACTGGGTCAGCAGCGCATGCAGCCTGGCCGGTTCCAGCGGCTTGCGCAGCACCAGATAGCCTTCCTGCTCGGCCTCTTGCAATATTTGCGAATTGAACTCGCCGCTGACCATCGCGCCGCTCACGTCCGGCAGGCGTTCGAACAGCGCTTTCAGGATGTCGAAACCGCTCTCGCCGGAACGCAGGCGCTGGTCGCACAGCACGGCGAACGGCGTGAAGCCGCCGTCGACAATGGCGAAGGCCTCCTCGGCGGAGGCTGCGCAGCGCACGGTGATGCCCCAGGTGCTCATCAGGCTCTCCCAGGCGGAGGTCACCAAGGGATCATCGTCCACCACCAGGCAGGCGCCGCGCAGTGGCGCATAGCGGGTAGGCGTGGCGGTGTTGTCGTAGGCGGCCGCGGTTTCCGGCGCTTTGTCTTCGCCGATGTATTGCGTGAAGCGCATCCAGAAACGCGATCCTTTGCCTTCGACGGAGTGCATGCCGTACTTCACCTTCATCAGCTTAGCGCAGCGCGCCACCACCGCCAGCCCCAGCCCGTGGCCGGCGCTGTCGATTTTCCACGCCAGCTCGGGGCGGTAGTAAGGGGAGAAGATTTTGCTTTTCTCTTCGTCGGCGATGCCCACGCCGGTGTCCCACACTTCCACCAGGCACTCGGCGCCGCGCGGGCGGATGGCGATCAGCACGCCGCCCCGTTGCGTGTAGCGCAGGGCGTTCTGGATCAGGTTGATCAACGATTGCCGCACCAGCAGCGGATCGCCCATCACGCTGATACGCCGTCTGGGGCGCCAGGTGCGCAGCGTCAGGGCGCGGCTGTTGGCCTCTTCGCGGAACAGGGTGACTACCGAGTCGAGCAGGGCGCCGATATCCACATGGGTGGCGGCGGTGCGCACGTTGCCGGATTCGATTTTGCTGAGATCGAGCAGCGAATTGAACATCAAATGCACCGAACGCACGCTCTGCTGCAGATCCAGCAGCTGCGGCGTCAGGCTGTCGTCGCGGTTTTTGTGGATGATGGCCTCGATCAGAAAGCCCATGGCGTGCACCGGCTGACGCAGATCGTGGCTGGCGGTGGTCAGGAATTGGTTCTTATCCAGCAGCGCCTGTTCCGCCTCTTCTTTGGCCTGACGGAACTGCTCCGCCAGGCGCGAGCTTTGTTCTTCGAGCAGCGCCTGCTGAATAAAGAACGCATGCGAGGTTAACGCGTGGCGGTAAATGGCGAAGCCGTACAGCAAGTTCAGCATCAGCACGATGAACATCACGTCTTCCAGCCGCCAGATGATGCCGAGGTTCAGCAGCCCCCAGGAGGCGAAGAAAAAGCGGGTAAAGGTGCTGATAACCGGCGTCAGGTGCGTTGCGTTGGCGGCGACGATCGCGGCGATGCTGATATTGAGCAGCAGAAAAAAGTCAAAGTTATGGGTCTGCGGCGTAATTAAATAGAGTGAGGAGATCCCCAAGCCGTGAATAAAGGCCACCTTATTAATGCGCGGCAGCCAGCGGCGCAGCACGGCGTCTTCATCATTTTCTTTGGCCTCGCGCAGGTAGCGCCGATGCCATATTCTGATCGCCACGGCGCATAGCAGGTAAACCATGATCCAGGCAATGGTTGGGCCAAGTTCATCCCCCAGCAAATAAATCCAGATGGCGAATGGGATGCCGACGAAAGGCACGGCGGTGAAGCTGAACACCAGCCGCATGAAGGTGTTGTCCAGCAGGCGGATCTGCGCGCGTGGGGAGATGCCATCATTTTGTAAATGCTGGAAAAACCTCATGACGACGGATCCCGTTTGCCGTGCAACAGCGTGATGGCTTCCACCCGGCTGTTGACGCCGATCTTTTTCAATATATTGCTGATATGTTCTTTGACGGTGGGTTCGGAAATAGACAGTTGCGTCGCAATTCTTTTATTTGGCAGGCCGCGCAGCATCATGGTTAATACGTCGATTTGCCTCGGCGTTAAATTGAATTTATTTAAGTGCTCATGATGGCTTTTTATGCAGGTTTCATTACCGTCAGGGAACCAATCCTGATTATTATTCAACGCAAAAACCGCCCTGGCGAATAATTCAGGCGGTTCGTTTTTTAATACAAATCCATGCCCGCCGGCAGTGTGCACTTTCTGCCAGATATCGTTATTCTCGTCGCCGCTAACCACCAAGATCCGCACCTGAGGGTAAAGTTGCTTTACTTCTTTGAGTAATTTCAACGCTGTACCGGAAGAAAGCCAAAAATCGATCACCAGTAAACGCGGTGGGCCATTTTCCCTAATATGGCGGTAGCAATTCTCTTCATTGGTCACCACATGCGCCTGTTTGAATCGGCAATGCGTGCTGAGAAAATTGGCGATGCCGCTTGCTACCAATGGATGGTCATCAACGACCAACGCATAATCCTGCCCCAAAGGATTCTCCTTTCGCCTTCAAATATCAGATAGGTCTGATGAATTATTATCAACCCTCCCTACTTTAGGAGGGTTTTTTCGTTTAGGAAAGGGAAATATATTATTCGAGGATTTGGATAAGAGAAAACATAAAGCCAATCGGTAATTTTAACTGATTGGTTATAAAGGATAATTTATGAAGAAACCACTTATCGCTTTAACCGTTACGATGATGGTAGCCGGTTGTTCCACCTTGAAAACCGATCAGGCCATTCCATTACTGCAGGCGGAAACCGCCAAAATGCTGGGGCTGGGATCGTCGGACGAAATTACCGTGACCAACGTCAATGGCGCACAGCCGGATGCGCTGGGCGGCCAAAAACTTTCATATCGCGCCACCACGGAAAAAGGCCGCATTTTCGATTGCTCGTCGCTGATGATGCCGGGAATTTTAGGTTCCTCGCCGTCGCTGAGCGCGCCGACCTGTACGCCGGTGGTCACGCATAAATAATTCGCTTTGGGGGCGGTATTACCGCTTCCTGGTTTTTCATCGTCGGAGCGTCAGCGCCGGGGGGCAATAAGCTTTTGCTTCGACGATCACTAAACCGGCGTGCGCGAAATAACGCCTCACTTCTCCTCTAGTGTATTGAGTTCCCTATAACAATAAATTTCGCGACATCACGCTAACGAGTACGGAGATAGCCCGTGAATGACAAAACATCGCACCCTTTAGCGGTTAGAACACCGCTTTCCAAACTTTACCTCGCTCTATTTTCCGCGCCGTTGTTGATGCTGGCGCCCGCCGATCTCGCTCGCGCAGACGATGCCATTTTTGACGGCGACTCAAAAATTACCGAATCATTGGCCTACACCGGGGACGTTTACGTCGGCCGCAATCAAAGCGGCAACTTGCTGATCGAGAATGGCAAGATCAGCGCCTATAACATCAATATCGGCCGGATGTTCAACGGCCAAATTCACGACAGCGTGGTCACGGTTCGCGGGCCGAACGCCGAGCTGAACGCGGTGAACGATCAGTTCGTGCTGCGCGGCGGCCTGAATCTGGGGCGGGGTACGCTGCGGGTTGAAGACGGCGCGCTGGCCAGCGCGAAAGAGATCGTGGTCGGCACCACCCGTGGCTACGACAGCCACCTGATCGCCACCGGCGCCGGTTCTCGCGTCACCAGCAATTTTCTCAGTGTCGGCACCGATTTAGGGGCACGATCCACGCTGGCGATCGAAGACGGCGCGGTGCTGAACACCGCCTTTGACGCGCGCATCGGCAATGGCAGCGGACCGGGTGAGACCGATACGCTGAGCCCGAAAGCTACGGTCACCGGGGCCAATTCCCAGTGGAACGTCGGCCGCGCGCTCACGCTCTACGGCGATCTGGACGTGCTGAACGGCGCTGCGGTCAACGTCGGCAACATCCAGGTGGCGGGTGTCTCGGGCGCGCGTAAAACCGCTGAGCTGGTGGTCGCCGGCAACGGCTCGCGCTTTACCAGCGGCAGCAGCGTCAACGTCGGCGATTACGGCAACGGCGTGTTGGCGGTCATGGACGGCGGGACATTCTCCGCCGGCGGCAACGAAGTGGTGCTGGGCGAGACCGGTTCCGGCTCGAACCGCGGCGCGCTGATTATCGGCAGCCGCGGCAATATGGACACCGGCACCGGGTTGACCGAGCCGACGCTCGGCGCGGCGGGCGCTGCTGGAGCCATCGATGCCCAGACGGCGATCGCCCTGCGGGGCGGATTGTTCCGCAGCTATGTGTACTTTAACCATACCGACGGCAATTACGTTTTCAGCAACAAGATGAGCGGCGAAGGCGAGGTGATCAACAGCGCCGGGCACACGACGCTGAACGGCGATCTCTCTGAGCTGCAGGCGAACGTCACCGCGCGCGGCGGCAAGCTCATCATCGCCAGCGACATCAATACCCAGAAAGAAGACGACATCTTCGAGATCCAAACCCTCGGCGCCGAGAACGGCGGCACGCTGATCCTGAATGCGACGGCGGGTACCGGCGTCAATAACGGGCTGGGCTACAGCAGCGCCGCGTCGATCAAGGCCGGCGGCACGCTGGGCGGCAACGGCACGCTGGGCCAGACCGAGATCCAGTCCGGCGGCCATATCTCGCCCGGCGACGGCAATATCGGCACGTTGACGCTGAAACGCTACCTGAATTTTATCGGCGAATCCTTCTATGACGTCGATATCGCCGGCGACGGCCGCAGCGACCAGCTGCTGGTGGCGGGCAAAACCACCATCAGCGATCGGGCCAAAGTGCAGGTGACGGCGCTGGATCCGCAAACCAGCTATAAAACCGGCCAAAGCTACCGCATTCTGACCTCGGACGGCGGCATTGACGGCCAGTTCGCGTCGGCGGTCTCCAAGTCTGCCTTCCTCGATGTGGCGCTGAACCACAGCGCCAACGCCGTGGATCTGACCATCGCGCAGAAAGACACGGGCGGGGAAAACCCAGGCGGTGAGAATCCGGGTGGGGAAAATCCAGGCGGCGAGAATCCAGGAGGCGAGAATCCGGGCGGAGAAAACCCAGGCGGGGAAAATCCGGGGGGCGAGAATCCGGGCGGGGAAAATCCAGGCGGGGAAAATCCGGGGGGCGAGAATCCAGGCAGCGGCAAGCCGGGCATTTTCCAAACGGTGGCCGAGAGCGGCAACCAGTGGAATACCGCCGGCGCGCTCTCGACGCTGACGCAGAGCGGACCTTCGCTGGCGCTGTACAACTCGCTGCTGCTGCTGAGCGCGCCGGAAGCGCGCGAGGCGTTCAATCAGCTGTCCGGCGAAGTCTATCCGTCGATGCAGTCTAACCTGATCGCCGGCAGCACCCAGCTGTTCAATGTGCTGAACCAGCGCATGCTGCGCCTGTTCGACAACGACAGTCTGCCGGTACCGCCGTTGGCGATGTCGCTGGTGCAACCGGCGCCGGCGCAAAACAGCGGCGTCTGGGGGCAGACCTTCAGTTCCTGGGGCAGAAACAGCGGCAACGGCAACGTGGGCAAGCTGGATGGCAACACCACCGGCTTCCTGTTGGGGGCGGATCGCAAACTGGCGGACCATAACGTGCGCATCGGCGGCTACTTCGGTTACAGCCGCGGCGACTATGATGTCGACAGCCGCCGCTCCAAAGCCGATACCGACAACTACCACCTCGGCCTGTATGCGGCCGGGCAGCAGGATGCGTTCTCGCTGCGCGGCGCGCTGGGTTACACCTGGCACAAGATTGAAGGCAAGCGCAACGTCGATTTCAGCGGCTTCTCGGATCGACTGAAGTCGGATTACGACGCCAACTCGCTGCTGGCGTTCACCGAAGCGGGTTACCGTTTCGGCCAGCCGGAGATGAACGTCGAACCGTTCATCAACCTGAGCTACATCCGCCTGCATACCGACAGCTTCCAGGAGTCGGGTGGCGCGGCGGCGCTGAGCGTGCGCAATGAAACGATGAACACCTTCTACTCCACGCTCGGGGTGCGCGGCGTGACCGAACTGCCGAAGAACGTCAGCCTCTACGGCTCGCTCGGCTGGCAGCATGCTTACGGCGATAAGAACACCTCATCGCGCATGGCGTTTGCCGGCAGCGACGCGTTCGTCACGCAGGGCCAGGCCGTGGATGACAACGTGATGGTGGGCGATATCGGCGTGAGCGTGAAGCTGTCGCGCGCTGCGACGCTGGATGTCGGCTATCAGGGGCAATTCGGCGCCGATACCCGCGTTAATTCGGTCAACGCCAACCTGCGCTGGTCGTTCTGATTTTCCCTCTAGACTTCTCTGGTACCGACGGGCCCGCTTGATGCGGGCCTTTTTTATGGTGGTAACTCAGTGGCGGCCGGTGGCTGACTTTCACGATAAAAAAGCCCGCGCAACGGCGGGCTGAACGGGGGAAGGCGTTTAACGCCCTTTTTTCTTGCGCCCCGGCTGGGTAAAGCGCTTGCGGCCGGCCGGCGCAGCGGCTTTGTCGGCGCTTTTCGGCCCGCCGGCGCTCGGCTTTTTCGCCGCGGCGGATTTGGCCGGGGCCTTCTTCGCCGGCTTGGCCTCGGACGAGGAGCCTTCAATCAGCTTGAACAGTTCAATCAGCTCGTCATCGGTCAGATCGCGCCACTCGCCCAGCGGCAACCCTTTCAGGCTGACGTTCATGATGCGCGTGCGTTCCAGCTTGGTGACCTCGTAGCCGAAGTGTTCGCACATGCGGCGGATCTGGCGATTCAGCCCCTGCACCAGCGTGATGCGGAACACGAACGGCGCCTCTTTCTTCACCTTGCACTTTTTGGTCACGGTGCCCAGCATCGGCACGCCGGCGCCCATGCCGCGAATAAACTCGTCGGTCACCGGCTTGTTGACCGTCACCAGATACTCTTTCTCGTGATTGTTGCCGGCGCGCAGGATCTTGTTGACCAGATCGCCGTGGTTGGTCAGAAAGATCAGCCCCTGCGAATCCTTGTCCAGGCGGCCGATCGGGAAGATGCGTTTGCTGTGGTTGACGAAGTCGGCGATGTTGTCGCGCTCGCCGTCTTCGGTGGTGGTGACGATGCCGACCGGTTTGTTCAGCGCGATCAGCACCAGATCTTCTTCATTGCGCGGTTCGATCAGCTGACCGTTAACCTTCACGACATCGCCGGCAAATACCTGGGCGCCAACGGTGGCGCGTTTACCGTTGATGAAAACGTTGCCCTGTTCGATGTATCGATCGGCGTCGCGGCGTGAGCAGATGCCGCTCTCGCTAATGTATTTGTTCAGACGAATGGATGAGTTAGTCAGCATGGGATCTCCGTAAAACGCGGACTATACATTACCCGGATGACGCTGCGAAGCGAATCATGCAGGGGGCGGCGGCCATGAACAAAATCCGTCCCTGCATCAATAAGTGCAGACGATAAGTGGTGTCGACAGGCTGGCGTCTTATTGCGATGCTGTTGTCGTCAATAGACTTGCGATCGTCGTTTTGGCATAGCCGATGAATGCTGCCAACGGCTGCTGATGCTGAGGCAGATCATCTATCGCTTGTCCGAGATAAACTCGCCGCGCGGTGCTGAGTACCGGCTGGTGTTCAGATGGCAAGCGTTCCAGCAGCCATTCGGCGGCCACATCTTTGGGGGCGATCCGACCGGTCGCCGCGCTGAACCAGATGCGCGCCAGCGCCAGCACAATGTTGCATTCGTCGCCATGCCAGTCATCAGGCTCGTTCCATTGACTCAGGGTATCGGTGAGCGCGGCGATGAAGTCGCTGCGAGGGACGCTGTCATACAGGAGTTCAAAGGAGGCGCCGAACAGATGTCGATGATGCTGCCGGGCTTTGGTAAGCAGGATCGCCACATCAGGATCCAAGGTGGCGGGGGAGACAATTCCCACCAGCAACTCTTCACGCAGCCATTCGCCAAACTGTAACTCACGTCGTGGCGGATAGCGCCAGGGTTTGATGTCGGTCTGTACCAGCACGGTGACTTCCAGCGGGCGAAAGATACTGTCGGCACCTGGCGGAGCCGACACGGTCAGCAAAGCTTTCATAAGGGCGGCCCGAGAGGTTGACATCAGCGGCTTGCTGATGACGACCAAGATGTCAATATCGCTGTTGGGTTTAAGACCGCCATCGACCGCGGATCCATACAGATGGATGCCCAAGAGTTTCTCGCCGAGTTGTTCTGTCAGCACGTTGCATGCGGCGTCGATCTGTGCGGCGATTTCGGTTGGAAGTGTTTCTTTTATCGCTAATTGGGGATTGTTAAAAGACGGCTCAAAGCGTTCCCCCACCTTCACCACTCGGGTATTCAGCGGGGTGAGCGTCTGCCCGGCGCTGCCGATCGGTGTCAGGCGCGGCACGGGGCGGCCGCTGTCACTTTCCACCAGCGTTGAGTGCGCCTCTCCCTCGGCGAACAGATGATCTTCCCCCCACTGGCGCAGGCCAACGATCACCGGAAACAGCGCGCGGCCTTTCTCAGTCAGCACATACTCCTGATAGGCGCTGCCGTCCGCGGCGGGCACGATCTCCAGCACGCCGTGCGTCACCAGGGCGCGCAGCCGGGTGGCAAGAATGTTCTTCGCCATCCCCAGCCCTTTTTGAAACTCGCTGAAACGGGTGACGCCGTCGAAGGCGTCGCGCACGATCAGCAGCGACCACCAGTCGCCAATCACATCCAGCGTGCGCGCCACCGGGCACGGCGCGTCTTCCAGGCTTTTACGTTTCACGGCGGTTATCTCCAACTACATATTCTGGTTGCATTATAAAACCTCCGCATCTAAAGTTCATTGGGTTTAATTATGAAACCAGATTGGGGTGTGCGATGAGCGACAAACTGCTGGATCCCCCCTGTGCGGCGCTGGGGCGTCTGCCGGCCGCCCTGGTGCTGCTGTTGGCCGGTGCCAGCGCCTTTAGCGTGGCCAACGTTTACTATGCGCAGCCGCTGCTGGACGCCATCGCCCGCGATTTTTCCATCAGCCTGGCGGCGGTCGGCATGGTGATCACCGTGACTCAGTTGGGCTGCGCGCTGGCGTTGCTGTTGGTGGTGCCGTTGGGGGATCGGCTGAACCGGCATCGATTGCTGGCGGGGCAACAGCTGGGGCTGATCGGTGCGCTGCTGCTGGTGGGATGGGCGCACGGCGCGCCCTGGCTGCTGGCGGGGATGTTGCTGGTGGGGCTACTGGGCACCGCCATGACGCAGGGGCTGATCGCATTCGCCGCGGCCCTGGCGGCGCCGCAGGAGCGCGGGCGGGTGGTTGGCGCGGCGCAGGGCGGGGTAGTGTTGGGGCTGCTGCTGGCGCGCACCCTGTCCGGCGCGCTGGCAGACGTCGGCGGCTGGCGCACGGTGTACTTCTTCTCAGCCGGAGTGACGCTGGTGCTGCTGCCGATCCTGTCGCGCCTGCTGCCTGCGCCGCGCACCGCGCCCAGCACGCTGAGTTATCCCGCGTTGCTGCGTTCAATGTTGAGCCTGTTGCGGCATGACCGCACGCTGCAAATTCGCGGCATGCTGGCGCTGCTGATGTTCGGCGCTTTCAGCCTCTTTTGGAGTTCGCTGGTGTTGCCGCTGAGCCGGCCGCCGTTCAACTTCACCCATGCTGCGGTGGGAGCGTTCGGCCTGGTCGGCGCGGTGGGCGCGCTGGCGGCGGTGCGCGCCGGGCATCTGGCGGATCTCGGGCTGGGGCAGGCGGTCAGCGGCGCGTGTCTGCTGCTGTTGACGCTGGCCTGGCTGCCGCTCGGTTTGCTCGGCAGCGGCCTGGTTTGGCTGGTGGCGGGCATTGTGCTGCTGGATCTGGCGGGCCAGGCGATCCACGTGCTGAACCAGAGCATGATCTTCAGCGCCCACCCGCAGTCGCATAGCCGGCTGGTGGGCTGCTACATGCTGTTTTACGCCGTCGGCAGCGGGCTGGGCGCCTTTGCCGGCACCCATATGTACGCCTGGGCGGGGTGGAGCGGCGTCTGCTGGCTGGGGGCAGGCGTCAGCCTGAGCGCGCTGCTGTTTTGGCGGCTGACGCTGCGCGGCATGCCGGATGCGGCGGGTAAGAGCTAGCGTGCCGGTGAGTGCATCAGGTAATAATCTTCTTCGCCGTCGTTGCCGGTAGAGATAATACGCCAGCCGTGTTTGCGGTAGAACGTCAGCGCCTTTTCATTCTTCACCAGGCATTTCAGCGAGCCGGTGGCGGTGAAGGTGGCTTGCGCCGCTTGCAGCAGCGCACTGCCGACGCCGCGCGGCGGCTGATGGGGATCGACATACAGGTTATGAATGAAGTTGTCTTCGCGGTAGATGGAGACGAATCCCAGCAGCACGCCGCCGTCTTCCGCAACCCAAATCGCTTCGCCCAGCGTCGCGCGGTCGAAATCTTCCAACTGATAGTTCGAGGTATCGCGCCAACCGAACGCCGCCTTGCGCGACGCCAGGTACAGCGTGCGCAGGAAGGGGCGATCGGCCTCTTGGTAAGGTCTTATTTGCATGGCATCTCCCGGTGGTTTTTGCTCACTATAGCGCATGGCGCCGGGCGTGCATGGCCGCAAACGGAAAATGCTAGGCGTCGCCCCAGGCGGGCAGGCGATTTACCCCGTCGCTCAGCTCCTGAGCCAGGTGGCGCACGGTGTCGGCGTGCAGGGCGGCCAACGGTGGATGAAAGTCGGGCGCCCGCAACGCTTGCGGCGCACGGGAAAGCTGCGCCGCATACTCGGCGAGAACGCGCCCGCCCTGACGTTGCACCTCGAACAGCGCCTGGCGTTCCTGCGCGGACAGCGCCGCGCTACTGCCTGCCAGATAGGTGTTGAGCTTTTCGCTGGTCAGCAACAGGCTGCGCGTCTGGTTAAAGATCAGTTGGATATGCCGGGTGAAGCTTTCATGGTTATCGTCCGCCAGCTGCCAGGTGGGCTCCAGCGTCACCCGGGCCACTACCGCTTCGCAGCCCTCGATCTTTTGCCAGATGCCGATGGCGTTTGTGTTCTCGCCGCCGAGGAAGCGCGACAGTTCCCGCAGCACGTTGGCAACCTGCTGCCGCAGTGACTCCCCTTCGTATTCCGGCCACAGCGTGGCGTGAATGAAGGTGGCGAACCCTACCCCCAGCACGATGCCGATCAGGCGATCGCGGATCTCGGTCAGCCCGGTGACCGGGCCGAAGCTTTCCAGCAGCGCCAGGGAAAAGGTGAACAGGATCTGTACCCCGGCATAGCTTATTTTCTCGGAGCCGGCGGCGATCCAGGCGGAGAGGGCGATCACCGGCAGCGTCAGCAGCAGCAAGCCGACGAGGCTGTCGAGGTGAGGCATGATCCACACCACCGAGATCAGCGCCAGCAGGCTGCCGATCGCCGCGCCGCCGAGACGCAGCCGCGCCCGCCGCTGTGTGGCGCCGAGGCTGGGCTGCGCCACGATCAGGCAGCTCAGCATGATGGTATGAATGCCGGACCAATCGACGGCGGTATAAAACACGTAGGCGACCAGTACGGTCAGCAGCGTTTTCAACGAAAACTGGATGTAAACCGGGTTGGTCAGGGCGTCGGGGGTAAAGAAGGGCACTTTCGGCGGCGGCGCGGCCTGCAGGGCGTCGGCGTAGTCGCTGCGGTTGGCGTAGACCTGCAGGAGGCTGGCCATTTCATTGAGCGGCGCCGGCACCTGCGGATCGTCGCTGCCGGCGATCGCGACGGAAAATCGCAGTGCGCTTTCGTAGCTTATCGCGGTTTGCAGTGCGCGGCAGGCGGCATCTATCTCTTGCGCCAATTGACGCGCGGCCGCGCCGAAAGCCGGCGGCAGCTGGTAGGCCAGGATATTGAGCTGCAACACCAGGGTGATCAGCGCCAGATAACCGGGCTCGTTGGCGCGGCAGCGATCGCTGCGCATCACCGAAAAGCGCAGCAGCTTATGCAGCTCAGTGGCGTGCTGGGAGATGGCGCTCAGATCGCGCGTCTCGCCGCCGTTGGTCAACATAGCGCGGGTTTCGTCCAACACCGCGTTCATCCGACCCTTTAGCTGTTTCAGCGGTTCGGCCGGCAGCAGCAGGGTATTAACGATCAGGGTGAGCAGGATGGCGTAGTTGATCGCCACCCATACCCACAGCACCAGTCGTATCACCACTTCCGCCTGCGGAGTGAGATCGACAAAGCTTTGCGTGTAGATCACCACCAGCGCCATCAGGAAGAACAGCACCCCAACCTTGGTCACCCGCATCAGGAACACGCTGAGGAAAAACAGCGCGCTGGAGAGCAAGATGCGCAGCATCGGGTAGTCGTAGGTGAACTTCAGCACCAGGATAGCGGCGCCGATCGCCAGCGTGGAGCTGACGAAAAACAGGATACCGATCGCGCGGGTGATCACGATATTGGACTGCGTGATAAAGAAGACAGCGATCAGCGACAGCGCCAGCCACGGTACCTGCAGCGTCTGCGAGGTCACGATGGCGATCGCGCTGGAGAGCAGGGCGCGGATCACCAGGTTTATGCGGCTGTCCGAAGGGCGCAGCTCGTCGATCAACTGGGACAGCCAGCCGCGAGACATCGTTTTATTCTTCATGGCGCAGGTTCAGCTTGGCCACCGCCGAAGCGCCCACGCGGAACAGCGCCGGGTTGGGAGCCTCTACCGCGATCTTGACCGGGAAGCGCTGAGAAACGTGCACCCAGTTGATGTTGCGCGACACGTTGGGCAGCCCGCCCAGCACGCTGCCGCCGTCGTCGGGCTGCACGCCGTAGCTGACCGACTCCACCTTGCCGCTGAAGGTCTGGCCGGCGTCGCTCATTAAATACAGCGTGGCCGGCACGCCGGGATGCACGCCTTTCAGGTCAGTTTCGCGGAAGTTGGCGACCACGTACCAGTGGCGGGTGTCGATCAGCGTGAACACCGGTTTGGCGCTGGAGGCATATTGGCCGACGGTGGTTTTCAGGGAGGCGATGCGGCCGTCGAACGGCGCTCGCACCTCGGTAAATTCCAGATTCAGCTTGGCGATGGCGATGTCGGCCTGCACTTCGGCGCGCTGCGCGACCAGGGCTTCGACGCCGCTGACGGCGGCTTCCGCCTGTTTCGCCTGCAGCAATGCGGCCTGCAGTTCCGCCTGCGCCGAGCGCTGGGAGGTGCGGGCGGTTTCCACTTCTTCCGCCGAAACGTAGTTCTTGCCGAGCAGCTTCTGCCGGCGGTTGAGGGTGTCGGTCGCCTGCGCCACCAGCGCCTGCGAGCGTTTGACGATGGCGTTCATCGATTCGGCGTTGTACTGCTGCGCGTTGACCGAACGCTGCGTCAGTTTGATCTGTTCATTCAGCGTGATCAGGCGCGCTTCGCTGGCCGCCAGCGCGTCCTGGTAAGGGCGCGGATCGATGCGGAACAGCAGATCGCCTTGCCGCACTTCCTGGTTGTCGCGGATCGGCATCTCGACGATGCGGCCGTTCACCTCCGGCACTACGTCGATGGTGTCGGCATAGGCGTAGGCATCGTCGGTAGTGGGGGCGTTTTCCACCCGCCAGACGACGACGGCGGCCACGATGAGCGTCAACGCCAGGATGGTAAGCACCAGCAGTCTGCGCTTGTTGGAGGTTTGTGGTTGGGTCATGGCGTCAGTCTCAGTGGGGGAAAACCAGTAACCAGGTCAGCATGGCGATCAGCGCGGTCAGCGCCGGATACGTCAGCAGCTGCGGCGCCAGCCAGGCGCGTTTTTCCGGGGTGCGCAGCAGCAGGTGGATCGCCACCATGCCCGCCACGCCGCCGCACAGGCAAAACAGCCAGTCGGGGAACGAAGCGCCGAACACCACCATGGACGGTGCCGGTGAGCACCCGGTGAGCAGCAGCGCGGTCAGGCAGGTGATAAGCAGTTTTTTGTCGGGCATAGGGCTTTCTCTGGCGATTGGCTTGGTCGACGGGCCGAATGGAATGACTCTTTTTCAGTGAGTGAGGTCACTGTTTGTCTTCCCCACGCTTGCGCAAGGAGAAACTAGAATAAATACTCTACTCTAAACTAGAGGGGTTAATCTAGTTTTTTGTGTCACCCTGCCTTCGCGGCGGCAAATGGGTATAATGCGTTGATGACAGCGGGCAGAAACGAATATGCAAATCGACGAACACATCACCGGGCGGGAGCCGCAGCAGGAAAGAGGGCGGCAACGCGTACAAACCATTCTGGATTCGGCGGCGGCGATCGTGGCGCAGGACGGGCTGGCGGCGCTCAGCATGCAGCGGCTCGCCAAGCACGCCAAAACCTCCATCGGCTCGATGTATCACTTTTTCCCCGATCGCCACGCGGTGATCAAGGCGCTGGCGGATCGGCACACCGAATCGATCGAGGCGCTGGTGCGCGACATGGCGTTGGCCAGCGACGACGAGTGGCGGCGCCTCTCCGCTGAAGAGGTGATCCAGCGGCTGTTTTCTCCCTATGCGCAGTACCTGCGCGAGCACGCCGACTACCTGCCGGTGATGCGGGAAATGAACCTGCCGGATGAAAAGTCCAGCTTCCTGGCGCTGATCGCCCGAGTGCTGCAGCTGCGCCGCCCCGAGACCGCCGAAGCGGAGATCCTGCAGCAAACCCGGCTGTTGCAAAGCCTGGTGGCCGGCACTTTGCACCACATCTTCAAAACGGCGCCGCAGAACGTGGCGTTTACCCTGGCGGAGCTGCCCGGCGTGCTGAGCCTGTATCTGGCGGGAAAAGAGGGAAGCATCGCTTAGGCGCGAGCCAATTTAATCGCTTGTTTGTCCGCGCCGCCGCTGGCATGATCCCCTGCAGGGATTAACGCAACGTTGATCACAACCTATTGATTTTCATGACTCGGGGTGCCCTTCCGCGTGAAGGCTGAGAAATACCCGTATTACCTGATCTGGATAATGCCAGCGTAGGGAAGTCACGGCCGCTCAACCGGCGCCGCCTTCTTGAACGCCGGTTGGGAGGAATATGATCGCTCGACCTGATGCACTACCCGGCGCCCGCGCCGCGGCCTGCCTGACCCAATTCCAACAGCGGCCTCCGCTGATCCACTGCCTGACCAACGAAGTGGTGCAATCGCTGACTGCCAACGTGCTGCTGGCGCTCGGCGCCTCCCCGGCGATGGTGGTGGAGCCGCAAGAGGCGGCGCAGTTCAGCGCGCTGGCCGACGGCCTGCTGATCAACGTCGGCACCCTCAATGCGCTGCGCGCCGAATCGATGCGGGCGGCGGTGGCCGCCGCCAATCAGGCCGGCAAGCCCTGGACGCTGGATCCGGTGGCGGTCGGCGCGCTCTCCTACCGCACCGCCTTCGCTAAACAGCTGCTGGACGAGCAACCGGCGGCGATACGCGGCAACGCCTCGGAAATCATGGCGCTCAACGGGTTGCTGGCCAGCGGCCGCGGCGTGGACAGCGGCGACGATTCCCTGGCGGCATTGCCCGCCGCGCGTGAGCTGGCGCGGCGCAGCGGCGCGGTGGTGGCGGTCACCGGCGCGGTGGATTACGTCACCGACGGCCAACGCGACTGGGCGATCGAAGGCGGCTCCCCGCTGATGACGCGGGTGGTGGGCACCGGCTGCGCGCTGTCGGCGGTGGCGGCGGCGTTTTGCGCCCTGCCGGGCGATCGCCTGGACAACGTGGCAACCGCCTGTCGGGTGATGTCACACTGCGGCGGCCTCGCGGCCAGGCAGGCCGCCGGGCCGGGCAGCTTTACGCCGGCGTTCCTCGACGCCCTGTATCAACTACGCGGGGAGGATCTGTGATGAAACGTATTAACGCGCTGACCATCGCCGGCACCGATCCCAGCGGCGGCGCCGGCATTCAGGCCGATCTGAAAGCTTTCTCGGCGCTTGGCGCCTACGGCACTTCGGTGATCACCGCGCTGGTGGCGCAGAATACCCGCGGCGTGCAGTCGGTGTATTACATCGATCCGGCGTTCGTCGCCGCGCAGCTGGACTCGGTGTTCAGCGACGTGCGCATCGACAGCGTCAAGATCGGCATGCTGGCCAACGCCGACATCGTGCAGGCGGTGGCCGAACGTCTGCGCCATTACCGGCCGGAATTTGTGGTGCTGGATACCGTGATGCTGGCAAAAAGCGGCGATCCGCTGTTGGCGCCGGAGGCGGTAGAGTCTATCCGGCGCGAGCTGTTGCCGCTGGTGTCGATCATTACGCCGAACCTGCCGGAAGCGGCGGCGCTGCTGGCGTGCGCGCCGGCGGAAGATGAAGCGCAGATGCGCGAGCAGGGGCGGGCGCTGCTGGCGATGGGCTGCCAGGCGGTGCTGATGAAGGGCGGCCACCTGAGCGAAAGCGAGAGCCCGGACTGGCTGTTTACCGCCGAAGGCGAGCAGCGCTTTACCGCGCCGCGCGTCGCCACCCGCCATACCCATGGCACCGGCTGCACGCTCTCGGCCGCGCTGGCGGCGCTGCGCCCGCGCCATGCCGACTGGGCGGCCACGGTGGCCGCCGCCAAGGACTACCTGCAACAAGCGCTGCAACAGGCGGATACGCTGGAAGTGGGGCACGGCATTGGGCCGGTGCATCATTTTCACGCCTGGTGGTGAGCCAACTTTTTGCCGCAACCGTGGTCTGACTAGTTCAGGCCCGGTTTACGGGCGAAACCTGATTTAACCTAGGGAGAAGGACTATGACGGGACACCAGGCGCTGCGTTGCGCCCTCTTCGGCGCACTGCTCAGCTTCAGCGCGGGCAGCTTTGCCCAGCAGATCGTCACCACGTCGGATTTGATTCAGCAGCCGGGGTATCAGGCCAGTTGGCAAAACATGGTCAAAGGCCAGGCGCGGATGCCGGGCTGGGCGCGCAAGGGCGTCGGCACCTCTACGCCGGCGCAGAATCTGAACTGGAAAGGCAAAGAGTATCTGGTCGGCAATCTGTGCAAACCGCACGACTGCGGCAACAACTTTTTGATCGTGGCGTTCAGCGCGGATAAATCCCAGGCCTGGGGCGTGCGGGTGGAAGTGGAAGACCGGCCGGAAGCCGTCGATCACCCGAAGAAGTATGCCAGGTACCAGTGGCTCGGTAAGCCGGATGACGACATGAAGGCACTGCTTAAGCAGCAGTTCGAGAACAATCCCGACTGGAAATAATCAGACCGGGGGCGCCGCTGGCGGCGCCCCCGGCACCGATCAGCCGATGCCGGCCTGATGCAGATCGTGCAGGTTGAGCGCCCCCACCAGCACGCCGTCCATGTTGACCACCGGGGCCGCGCTGATGTGCTGTTCGTGCAGCGCTTCCAGCGCTTCGCCGGCGCGCCACTGCTCCGGCAGCCGATAGCCAGGGCGGGTGATCGCCGGGCTGAGCGGATCCTGCAGGCTGTTGCCCTTCACCAGCCAGCGGCGCAGGTCGCCGTCGGTAAATACGCCCACTACCCGCTGCTGCGCGTCGCACACCGCCACTAACCCCAGCCCGGTGCGGCTCAGCTCCAGCATCGCTTCCATCACGTTGGCGCTTTCGCTCACGCGCGGCAGGCGATCGCCGGTGCGCATCAGGTGATGCACACGGTTCAGCAGGCGCGCCCCCAGGCTGCCGCCCGGGTGCGAGCGGGCGAAGTCTTCCGCGTTGAAACCGCGCTGGCGCATCAGCGCCATCGCCAGGGCGTCGCCCATCATCAGGGTGTTGACCGCGCTGGAGGTCGGCGCCAGCCCCATCGGGCAGGCTTCGCGCTCGACGCCGATATCCAGCACGCAGGCGGCGGCCAGCGCCAGCGGCGACTCTTTGCCGCCGGTGATGGCGATCACCGGAATGCCGTTCTCCGCCAGCAGCGGCAGGATCAGATCCAGCTCTTTGGCGCGGCCGGAATAGGAGATGAACACCACCACGTCATCGGCGCCGATCATGCCGAGATCGCCGTGCAGCGCCTCCGCCGGATGCACGAAGAACGACGGCGTGCCGGTGCTGGCCAGCGACGCGGCGATCTTCTTGCCGATATGGCCGGACTTGCCGATGCCGGAAATCACCGCTTTGCCGCGGCAGTTCAGCAGCAGCTCGCAGGCGCAGACGAAGTTGTCATCCAGGCGCGCCAGCAGGCGCTGCGCTTCGGTCAGCTCGATCTCCAGCGTTTCGCGGGCAAAGGCGAGCAGGGCGTTGGCGTTACTCATCGGGGTCTCCTACCAGAAGGATATTGATGCCTTTCGCCTGCAGGGCGGCGAGATAATCGGGGTTGATGTCTCGGTCGGTGATCAGCGTATCGACGGCGCTGAGCTCGCACACCACGTTCGGGCTCTTGCGGCCGAATTTCGAGGAGTCTACCAACAGAATAATGCGGCCGGCGGCTTCGCACATCGCCTTGCTGACGTTGTGCACTTCGTTGAAGGTGGTGACGCCGGCGTTGAGATCGACGCCGTCCGCGCCGATAAACAGCTTGTCGAAGCTGAATTGCTGAAACGCCGATTCCGCCAGGCTGCCGTGGAACGAGGCCGACTTCTTGCGGTAGGTGCCGCCGGGCATCAGGATGGTCTGATCGTTGTCCAGCTCCACCAGCGCGTTGACGATGGTCAGGCTGTTGGTCATCACCGTGATGTTGTTGAACTGTGCCAGGTGCGGCACCATCTGCAGCACCGTGCTGCCGGCGTCGAAGATCAGCGAGTCGCCGTCGGCGATCAGTGCCACGGCGGCGCTGGCGATCTGGCGTTTTTTCTCGGTGTTGATATGGGTTTTGCGGTCGATCGGCTGATCGCCGTCGTCGCGGCTGAGCACCACGCCGCCGTAGGTGCGGATCACCTCGCCTTCTTCTTCCAGCAGGGTGAGATCCTTGCGGATGGTGGTGCCGGTAGTGGAGAAATGCTCGGCCAGGGCGTCCACTGCCGTTTTGCCATGTCGCTGCAGATATTCAAGGATAGCGGCCTGCCGCTGCTTTGGTTTCATCGCGATTCCCGTTCACAAGAGTTGGGCATTTCCCCTCGCTGAATAATTCACTATGAAAGGTAATGTCTTTTAATGTGAAAATATCACGATTTGGGTTCAATCGCTAACGATAGTGCAGACTGGCATGCGCGATCCTCGGGGAAGATCACATCCGGGCGCAAATCCCGCTGATGTAACCCGTGTAAATGAGGCAGCGGGCGTGGCCGGGCGAAAACGGTCAGGCCGCGCAGCAACAGGCTGCCGCACACCCGCCGATCGGCGTCGAAGGCCAGCGCCAGCACCACTCGCGGGCGAAAACGGCCACCGGAACGGCCGACGCCCACGGCGCCCAGCCGGCATAAACCATCGAAGGCGCGGTTGAAACGTTGCAGTTGCCACCAGCCGAAGGCGATTTGCAGCAGCCAGGCCAGCAGCGCGAAGGCGATCAAAGCTTGTGTCATGGCGTTCTCCTTAGCCCCCTCTGCTGAAGGGGGCATCGATTGGCGTCAGAACATCACCTGGCCGCCGGTGATGTTGATCGATTGGCCGGTGCAGTAAGAGGCCTTGTCGCTGGCGTAGAACAGCAGGGTGTTCAGCACATCCTGGTAGTCGCAGCCGCGCTTCAGCGGCACCTTGTCGATGTAGTACTGCTCCACCTGATCCGGCGCGATGCCCAGTTTTTGCGCGTACTGCGGCAGCAGCGACTGGAACATCGGCGACTTCAGCAGGTTGCCGAGCATCAGCGAATGCACGGTGATGCCGTACTCCGCCAGATCGAGCGCCAGCGACTGCGTCAGCCCCACGCCGCCGAACTTGGCGGCGCTGTAGCCGGAGTTGTGCTTGCTGCCGACCTTGCCGGACTTGGAGTTGATCTGGATGATGCGCCCGGCGATGCCGTCGCGGATCATCAGGCGCGAGAACTCACGGGCGCAGAGGAAATAGCCCACCAGGTTCACCTGCAGCGAGCGGTCGAAGTCGCCCAGCGGGAAATCGGTGATCGGCGCCGCCTTGGCGATGCCGGCGCTGTACACCAGCAAATTAGCCTGGCCAAACGCCCGGTCAACCGCCGCCGCCAGCGCGATCACGCTCTGCTCGTCGGTGGCGTCGGCCTGAAAACCGCAGGCGCTGCCTGTGCCGTACTCTTCGTTGATCTGCTGTGCCACCAGACTGGCGTTGTCGGCGTTCAGATCGGCCACCGCCACCCGATAACCGGCCTGCGCCAGCCCGTGGCTCAAAAAGGCACCTAACGTTTGGCCGCCGCCAATCACTACAGCTACTTCAGACATGGTCTACTCCTTATGCGATAAATGACAGCGTGCTGCCCAACGGGATATCGGTCGGCGTCGGGCCGGATACGTGGATCGAGCCGGGAAATTCGGCATCGGCTTCGCCGTCGAAGCGCACGGTGATATGGCCCAGCTCGCGCAGATTCTGCGTGGCGACGCTGCCGACGGCGGTGATGGCGTAGCGCTGCTGCGCCAGTTCCATCACGCCGCCCACCTGCAGCTCGCCGGCGGTTGCGCCGTGGCGGTGGATAAAGCAGAACTCTTCGATATCCGCCGGGGCGCCTTCACGGAAGGTGATCAGCATGTTGTCCAGCAACGCGTCGCGGGCGCAGCCGCCGATCTGCGTGATGGTGGTGTGAAAAATGGTGTGCATAAACGTCTCCCTGGAAATCATGCTATTGATAAATAAAGGCCGAGGCGGCCCAGGCGATCAGGACCGTTGGCGCGCCGGTCAGAAAGCGGCCAACCAGCACTGAAGGCACGCCGACCCGTACGGTGTCCTGTTTGGCTTCCGCCAGCGACAGGCCGACCGGAATGAAATCACAGGCGGCCTGCGCGTTGATGGCGAACAGCGCGGGCAGCGCCAGCTGCGGCGGAATATGGCCGAGGCCGATCTGCACCCCGACCAGCACGCCGATCACCTGGGCGATGACCGCGCCGGGGCCGAGGAACGGCGACAGCAGCGGGAATGAACAGATCAGCGCCAGCGTCACCAGGCCGATCGGGCTGTTGGCCAGCGGCGTCAGGCCGTGAGCGATAAAGTCCCCGAGGCCGGAGGCCATGATGATGCCGATCAAGGCCGAGACGAACGCCATAAACGGCAGAATGGTCTTCAGCACGGTGTCGATAGTGTCGCGCCCAGCCTGGAAGAACACCGCCACCACCGATCCCATGCCCATGCCGACCTTCGCCAGCAGCCCGTCGCTTTGCTCGGTGATCTTCTTGCTGGTGTCGTAGTCGCGCGCCTTGGGCGGCGCGGCAACGGCGGCGGCGGGTTGGCTATCTGCCGCTTCGATTCGGTTGATGTTGTGGTCGCGCACGCCGGAGACATAGATGTCTTCGAGGATAAACTGCGCCAGCGGGCCGGACTGACCGGTGGCATGGATATTGACCGTCGGAATGCGGCGTTTCGGGTACAGGCCGCAGCGCAGGGTGCCGCCGCAGTCGATCACCGCCACGCCGATCTCTTCCGCCGGCGGTTCGCCCTCTTTGAAACCGTCGACGGCGGGCCAGCCGGTCAATTCGCTGAGGCGATCGACGATGGAAGGCCGGGTGCCGGCGGTGATGTACACCACTTTTTTGCCGGGTTCGATCGGCAGTTCCAAAGGGCCGCCCCAGCCGCTGGCGCCTTTTTCAATACGGATATAAGCACTCATGCTGCACTCCACGAATTAAAGTTGCACCTGGCGATCCAGACGGATGCCCATCTTGCGTTCGAACAGGCTGGTGGTCAGATCGGTGACCCAGCCGCGGAAGAAGTTGGTGAACAGCCCCACCAGGAAATAGCTCACTGCCAGCGGGCCGAGCGGCAGGCCGAGGGTGGTCAGGCCGCTGGCGATGCCGAGGTAAACGAACAGCTCGCCGGGGTTGATGTGCGGAAACAGGCCGTTCATCGAATGGCAGCTGTAGGAGGCTGCCGCGTAGTAGCTCGGCTTGTATTTCTCCGGCATGAAGCGCCCCAGGCTGAGGGTCATCGGGTTGCAGAAGACAAAGGTGCCGATCAGCGGCAGCAGCAGATAACGCGAAACGGGGTTGCCCGCGCAGCGCTGCGCCAATCGTTCGATACGTTCCTGGCCAACAAATTTGATCAGCGCGTTCATGATAACCAACAGGCTGATCAACAAAGGCAAAATGCCGGTCACCATGCCGACAAACACTTCACCGCCTTTCTGAAACAGGCCGATAAACCACTCGGCGCCGTGGGTGATTAGCTCAATCATTATGTTCTCCTGTAATGGACTGTTATGGCCTGGAGCGAACGGCGGCTCTGTCGCCATGGGCCTTACAGTAGTCACTTTGTTGGGCTATTTGTTTTAAATAGATCACAGTTTGAAAGATAAATATTTTATTTTGAAAGTTTAAAGTGAAAGAAAGAGAAGGTTGGCGGCGTCGGGTTTAGGGGAACGGGCACAAAAAAGCCCGGCGAACCGGGCTTTGGGACAGGCGGTCCGTCACATCAGGCGATGGTGACCTTCTTGTCCAGATAGGCATCTTGCACGGCGTTGATCAGCGCTACGCCGTCTTTCATCGATTTCTTGAAGGCTTTACGCCCCAGGATCAGGCCCATGCCGCCGGCGCGTTTGTTGATCACCGCGGTGCGCACCGATTCCTGCAGATCGTTCTCACCGGCGGCGCCGCCGGAGTTGATCAGCCCGGCGCGGCCCATGTAGCAGTTGGCCAGCTGGTAGCGCACCAGATCGATCGGGTGATCGGTGGTCAGCTTGGTGTAGACGCGGTCGTCGGTATAGCCGAATTTCACCGCGCGGTAGCCGCCGTTGTTTTCCGCCATTTTCTGTTTGACGATGTCGGCGCCGATGGTGGCGGCGATGTGGTTGGCCTGCCCGGTCAGATCGGCGCTGGAATGGTAGTCCACGCCGTCTTTGTTGAACGCCGGGTTGCGCAGATAGGCCCACAGCACGGTGACCATGCCCAGCTCATGCGCGCGCTCGAAGGCGATCGAGATCTCTTCGATCTGGCGGCGCGACTGCTCTGAACCAAAGTAAATGGTGGCGCCGACCGCCACTGCCCCCATGTTGAACGCCTGCTCGACGCTGGCGTACAGGGTCTGGTCGTACTGGGTCGGATAGCTCAGCGTTTCGTTGTGGTTGAGTTTGACCAGGAACGGAATTTTATGCGCATAGCGGCGCGATACCGACGCCAGCACGCCGTAGGTGGAGGCGACGCAGTTACAGCCGGCTTCAATCGCCAGCTCGACGATGTTCTTCGGATCGAAATACAGCGGGTTGGCGGCGAACGAGGCGGCGGCGGAGTGCTCGATGCCTTGGTCGACCGGCAGGATAGACAGATAACCGGTGCCGCCCAGGCGGCCGTGGTTGAACAGGGTTTGCATCGAACGCAGCACGCTGTTGGGGCGGTTGTTATCGATCATTACGCGGTCGACGAAGTCGGCGCCCGGCAGGTAGAGATTCTCGGCGGGGATAGTGGTACAGCGGTGTTGCAGCAGATCTTCCGCTTCCTTTCCTAGCAACTGCACAATATCAGTCATGATTCACTCCCGATTAAGCTTCTTCATACACCGGCAATGCAAGGGTTTTTGACCACCGGCGCAGTAAAAAGCGGTGATTGAAGCTGTAAAGCGATGCTACCGAACTTGCTCCGGCAAGGACAAACAATAGATGCGATTGAGAGGAAATGCCATTTGCGTGGCCAAATACGCGGGGGCGATCGCCCCCGGCGCGTTAAGTGCTTGATTGTTCGATCTCGCCTGCCTTGGCGTTCCGAGTGGCGAGCGGGCGCAGAGCCGGATTAGCCCAGCAGGGCGCAGTTCGGCGGCAGGCGGCATTCGATGGCCTGCGGCACCACTTCGATGCGGAAATGGCGGCCTTTGAGCGGCTCGCCGTCGAGGTTGAAGGTCATCTCATGTGGCGCGTCGATCTCGAGCCACGGCAGCGCGGCGCTGAGGATGCTGTTGCTCTCTTCGTCGTTGAACAGGGCGGCGACCAGCGCCGGCAGCAGTTCATCGGCGATCAGCAGGCGCAGCTGCAACTGCCCGTCGTTAATCAGCGCGTTGGGGCACAGTTCCTGGCCGCCGCCGGCCTGTTTGCCGTTGCCGATGCCGATCACCAGCGCTTCGCCGGCCCAGCGGAAGTCCGGCCCGCGGATTTCACAGCGGTCGGCCTGCAGCGTATCCATGCGCAGCAAGCCGTGAACGAAGTAGGACACGCCGCCCAACGCCGCTTTCAGCTTCTCCGGCGTTTCAGTGGTGATACGGGTGCCGAAGCCGCCGGTGGCCATGTTGATGAAGTAGCGCTCGCCGTTGACCTTCGCCAGATCGATCGGCACTGAACGGCCCTTGATCGCCAGCTGCAGCGCCTGCTCGGGCGAGAGGGGAATGTTGCAGGCCATGGCGAAGTCGTTGGCGGTGCCGAGCGGCAGGATGCCCAGCGCCGGCCGGTTGTGCGCCGGCAGCTGCACCAGCGCGGCGGCCACTTCGTTGATGGTGCCGTCACCGCCGCCGGCGACGACGGTGCCGACGCCGAGCTGCGCGGCTTCCCCGACATAGCGCGCGGCATCGCCGTGCTCCCAGGTGACGCGCACGTGCAACGTTATCTGTTCTTTGCGCAGCCGGTTGACCGCCTGACGCAGCTCTTCGTTACCGGCGCCTTTGCCGTTGATGATAAGCAGGGCGGACGCATGTGAGTGTTGAGGCATTGCCGATATCCTCCGGCGGAAAACCAAGAATGCCTCAAGATAAACCAGCTGCCGCCACCAGGCCATCAGAATATTCAGCTAATTCCGGTTATTTGCCGACGCTCAGTGAATATGAAGCAATGCGAATTTATCTGAATTTTACGCAGAAATAAGCGAAGTGTTAAAGAAGCGAGGATTAATCGCTGTAGCGTTATTTATATATCGAAGCGGCGTGATTATTATTATTAAAACGGATAACGGGAATAAGTTATGGAAATAGGCATGGTGGAAAAAAATAGGCGCACCCATAAAGAAAAAGCCAGCCCAAGGGAGATTGGGCCGGCTAAGGAGGTGGTTCCTAGTATTGCTATGCAAATATTTTCGTTGTTCGTTTTAAGCAGCGTGATAGTAACCAAGCTGCGCGCGCATTGATGTGATCCAATTCTAATATTTGCTAAAAATCGCCGCCGAATGACGGCGATTCATTTTTATGCCCCGGCGCTATTTTCTTCCGCCAAATTGCGGATCAGCAACGCATAATTGAGATCGATATCCTGCGGGATCGGCAAATAAACGATATGGCCGTTGCCCGGCGCCACCTCAATCGATTCGCCTTTCTTATTTTGCATGCTCTCGAGGGTGAACACCACGTTGCCGCCCGGCGTCATCATTTCGACGCTGTCGCCGAGCGCGAACTTATTCTTCACGTCGACTTCCGCCCAGCCATCACGGCGCACGCCGGTGAATTCGCCGACGAACTGCTGGCGCTCGGAGAGCGAGGAGCCGTAGTCGTAATTCTGCTGCGCTTCGTGCACGTGGCGGCGCAGGAAGCCCTCGGTATAGCCGCGGTGCGCCAGGCCTTCCAGCGTGGTGAGCAGGGTCGGATCGAACGGTTTGCCGGCGGCCGCGTCGTCGATGGCGCGGCGATAGACCTGAGCGGTGCGGGCGCAGTAGTAGAACGACTTGGTGCGCCCTTCGATCTTCAGCGAATGCACGCCGAGCTGCGTCAGACGCTCCACGTGCTGGATGGCGCGCAGATCCTTGGAGTTCATGATATAGGTGCCGTGTTCGTCCTCGAAGGCGCTCATATATTCGCCTGGCTTTTGCGCTTCAGACAGCATGAACACCTTGTCGGTCGGCGCGCCGATGCCCAGCGTCGGCTCGACGGTTTGCACCGGGATCGGCTCGTGCAGGTGCACGATATTGCCGGTGTCGTCCTCTTTGCCTTCCTCCGCTTTGTACTGCCAGCGGCAGGCATTGGTGCAGGTGCCCTGATTGGGGTCGCGCTTGTTGATGTAGCCGGACAGCAGGCAGCGGCCGGAGTAGGCCATGCACAGCGCGCCGTGGACGAAGATCTCCAGCTCCATGTCCGGCACTTCGGCGCGGATCTCGGCGATCTCTTCCAGCGACAGTTCGCGCGACAGGATCACGCGGGTCAGGCCCATTTGCTTCCAGAACTTTACCGTCGCCCAGTTAACGGCGTTGGCCTGCACCGACAGGTGGATGTCCATCTGCGGGAAGGCTTCGCGCACCATCATGATAAGGCCGGGATCGGACATGATCAGCGCATCCGGGCCCATATCGATAACCGGCTTCAGATCGCGCAGGAAGGTTTTCAACTTGGCGTTGTGCGGGGCGATGTTCACCACCACGTAGAACTTTTTGCCCAGCGCATGCGCTTCGTTGATACCCTGCGCCAGATTCTCGTGGTTGAACTCGTTGTTGCGCACCCGCAGGCTGTAGCGCGGCTGGCCGGCGTAAACCGCATCGGCGCCGTAGGCGAAGGCGTAACGCATATTTTTCAGCGTGCCGGCCGGGGAGAGAAGTTCTGGTGTAAACATAGTGTGTCTCGGTCTGATTTCAGGTCAGCACCACGCCACCTGATGGCGCAGTAAAAGCGGGGGATTGTAGCCGCAGCGCGGCAAGAAATCAGCAGTTAACCGGATTTATTCAAGGGAGATTGATCCCGGTCAAACGGAAAACGCGCGGTGGCCGCCACCGCGCGGGTGAAACGGGGGATCAGGCGCTCAAATCGCGGATATCGGTGGTCGGGCCGTTTTTTATCACCGACTGGATACCGTTTTTGGCCGCGCTTTCGGAGCTGTACATTTCGCTGACGCCGATCACCTGATGGTTCTTGGCCTTCAGCACAAAGTAGGGCTGATTGCTGGCGCTGTGCTTCAGTTCGTACTGCGCTTCGTGCGGTGAATTGGTCTGCACCGAGGCGATGCCGTTCTCCGCCGAGGCTTTGCTGGCATACATCTCGCTGGCCAGAATGATCTCGCCGTTACTGGCTTTCAGGTTGAAGTGGTACTGTCCGTTCTTTGCTTTTTTCAGCTCGTAATGACCGATTGCCATGGTTCTTCTCCTGTAGGTTCCGATTCGTGATGTAAGTGTAGCCAATCGCTTGAAAATCGGCGGCTAAACCTCACAGCAGCTTAGTTGAAAAAATGCGCAGTTTTTTTGCGCCGGCGCGGAGTTTTCGCCCGAGAGGCACAGCGCCGCACGGGAAGCTAAGGGAGAAGGCGTGATTGCGCAGTGCGCCGCATAACGAGGGGAACAGGGTGTCACCCCGTGAGATTGTGCGTTACTGTTTGGCCGTTTCGTCAATGTGGATGAAAAATGAGCGATACATCTTGGCATCGACACGCTACAGGCATATGCTTTGGCCTATGCCTGCTGTGGAGGTATCGAGATGGAAAGGATCGCAAAGCTGTTTAAAAACGGCAGAAATCAGGCGGTGAGGTTACCGGTGGAATTTGAATTTGATACGGATCGTGTCTATATCCGTCGCGATCGGGAGGGCAACGTGATTTTATCCAAATATCCGGCAAAGCCGGACAGCTGGGCACCGCTGCTGAGCATTATCGCCCAAACGCCGGTGCCGCAAGAGTTTCTTGGCGCGGAAGATCGTCAGCAAGGGGTTGCCGACCGCGATCCCTTCTCAGAGGAAGAGTAGGCGATGTACATGTTTGATACCAACACCGTCAGCCACTTGTTTCGGCAGCATCCGCAGGTGCTTAACGTCATGGAAAAGCTCCCGCCTTCTGCCGTATGTATTTCCAGCGTCACGGAGGCGGAACTTCGTTACGGTGTGGCTAAACGGCGGAACAAGGCGTTGCAAAGCATGGTCGAGGCCTTTCTTGCTGCGGTGACGGTCTATGCATGGGATAGCGAGGCCGCCCGCTGCTACGGTGAAATGCGGGCAAACATGGAGAGAAAGGGCAAAATCATGGGCGCGATGGATCAACTGATCGCCGCTCACGCGCAGAGCCGTGGCGCGACGCTGGTGACCAACGATCGCGCATTCGCCATGGTGCCCGGGTTGGCGGTTGAAGACTGGACGCGCTGATTTCCCCCTAAACCCCATTCATCAGCCGGCAGGGCTCGGCTTCCCAGCGGTAGCCCACGCCGTATACCGAGCGGATAAAGGATTTTTCCCCATCGATCAGTTCCAGCTTGCGGCGCAGGTTTTTGATGTGGCTGTCGATGGTGCGGTCGGTGACCACCCGGTAGTCGTCGTACAGGTTGTTCAGCAGCTGCTCGCGTGAAAACACGTTGCCCGGCTGGCTGGCCAGCGTTTTCAGCAGGCGGAACTCCGCCGGCGTCAGATCCAGCAACTGCCCCTGATAGCTGGCCTGGAAGCGCGGTTCATCGATATGCAGCAGGTCATCTTCCCGCGCGTTCTCCTGTGGCCGATAGCTGCGGCGCAGGATGGTTTTCACCCGCGCCACCACTTCGCGCGGGCTGTAGGGTTTGCAGATGTAATCGTCGGCGCCGATCTCCAGCCCCAACAGGCGGTCAATCTCTTCAATTTTCGCCGTCACCATCACGATGGGCACGTCGCTGAAGCGGCGCAGCTCGCGGCACACCGTCAGGCCGTCGGCCCCCGGCAACATCAGGTCGAGCAAGATCAGCGCCGGCGGATGCTGGTGCACGGTCGGCACCACCTCATTGCCATTGGTCAGCCAGCGGGTGGCGTAGCCCGCCGCCTGGAGATAATCCACCAGCAGCTGGCCCAGCTTGGGCTCATCTTCAACAATCATGATCTGCAGGGGTTGATTCTGAATGTCCATCAGGGCGCCTTATTTTTTATCGGGGTAGCAAATTCTACTGTAATGCGCACGCCGCCTAAAGGCGAATGCTCGGCGCGGATTTTCCCGTCGTGCGCTTCCACGATGTTGTGGCAGATCGCCAACCCCAGCCCGGAACCGCCGCTGGCGCGGTTGCGTGAACCTTCCGCCCGGTAGAAACGTTCGAAAATGCGCGTTAGTTGCTGATCGCTGATGCCCGGCGCGCTGTCCTGCCAGTAAAGAAGCAGCCGCCCCGGCTGCAGTTCGACGCCGATCTCCAACCGGCCGCCGGCGTCGGTGTAACGCAGGCTGTTTTCCAGCAGGTTATTGAACAGTTGGTTCAGGCGATCGGGATCGCCGAACAGCGGCGCCTGGGCCGGCAGATGGGTGACGATCTCCAGCCCTTTGGCGCGGAAGCGTTCGCGAAAGGCGGCGACGGCGATCTGCACCAGGTGCACGCAGTCCACCGACGCCTTGCGGTAGGCCAGCGCGCCGAGATCGGAGAGCGACAGCTGGTGCAGGTCGTCGACCAGCTTGGTCAGGGTGGATACCTCGGCCTGCAGCGAACTGAGCGACGCCGGCGTCGGCTGGCGCACGCCGTCCTGCAGCGCCTCCAGTTCGCCGCGCAGCACTGCCAGCGGCGTGCGCAGCTCATGTGATACGTCGGCCATAAAGGCGCGGCGCATCTGCTCGTTTTTTTTCCAGCGAGGTGGCCAACTGGTTGAAGTCGTGCGCCAGCCTGCCCAGTTCATCCTGGCTGCTGACCGCCACGCGGGTGGTGAAATCGCCCGCCGCCAGGCGGTGGGTACCCGCCACCAGGCGCTTGACCGGGGCCAGCATGCCGCGCGACAGCAGCCAGGTCACCGCCGCCGCCAACAGGGTGGAGAGCGCGACGATAATCCAGCTGGTGCGCCGCTGCTGGCGATCGAAGTTGATGTCGGTATTGCGCGTCAGGCGCTCGACCGGGGTGGTGAGCACCCAGCCGACGATCTCGTTGTTGTAGCGGATCGGGTGGCGCGGCCCCTCCTTCGGCAAGGGGCCCGAATGCCCGACCAAGCGATTGAACTGGCTGTCCACCACCCAAAACTGGGTGCGCCACCCCTTGGGCGGCAGATTGTGGCTGCTGTCGCTATTCTGCTCGAACGAACGCATGATCTGGTAGACCACCTGATCGTTATTGCGCAGGAATATCCAGTTGCCATGATGGCTGTACTGTTCTTCCAGAGCTTCGCTCAGCATGTTGATGCGCTGCTCGTTGCTGCTCTTGATGTAATCGATAAAGCCGCGCTCAAAGCTGACGCGCACCCCCCAATGCATGGTGATCAACACCAGCATGCAGGTAGCGAAAATGGCCAGGAACAGTTTTCCGGTAATGCCTATCCTCATTGCAACCTCGTTGAGCCGGTACCCGGCTCTTTGGTCAGCGTGCGGTTGGGCGCGCTATCGGCCGGCACGCGCGCGAAGGCCAGCGCGGGCAGAGCGATAATCAACGCCATACAGCCGTAGCTGTAAATAAATGCGCTGTGGATGGCCGGGCTATCGGCCACCACCTGGTGATGGGCGAAGCTGCCGATCAAGATGCCGGCGACGCTGACGCCGAGGCTCATCGACAGCTGCATGACCATCGACAGCAGGCTGTTGCCGCTGCTGGCCAGTCGGTCCGGCAGATCTTTCAGCGTCAGGGTGTTCATCGCCGAGAAGCGCAGTGAGTTGATCATCCCCTGGAAGAACAGCACCACCGGCAGCAGCCACAGCCAGCCGAGCATCGCCGCCAGCAGGAAGCTCAGGCTGACCAGCGCCAGCAGCAGCGTGGCGGCCACCAGCACGTTGCGGTAGCCGAAGCGGTTGACTACCTGCACTACGATGCGCTTCATGCCCATGCTGCCGATGATCATCGGGATCATCATCAGCCCGGCGTGGAACGGCGAGAAACCCATGCCCACCTGCAGGAACAGCGGCGTCATGAACGGCAGCATGCCGCTGCCGATGCGCCCCAGCAGGCTGGCCAGCAGCCCGATTTTGTAGGTCGGGGTGCGCAGCAGCCGCAGCGAGAACAGGGCGCGGCTATTGCCGTTGGCATGCCAAACATACCCCAACAGCGCCGCTGCGCCCAGCGCCACCAGGCCGGCGATGGCGCCGCCGGACAGCCCCATGCCTTTATGGCCGTCGAGCGCCAGCGTCAGCGACGCCATGCCGATCGCCAGCAGGATAAAGCCGCTGAGATCGAAGCGGCGGGTCTGCATTTGGTAGTTGGGCATCAGCAGCAGCGTGGCGATGGCGCCCACGATGCCCACCGGAATATTGATCAGGAAAATCCAGTGCCAACTGGCGTATTGCACCAGGAAACCGCCCAGCGCCGGCCCCATCAGCGGGCCGATCTGGCCCGGCAGCGTCACGAAGGTCATCGCCGCCATGTACTGCTCGCGCGGCACGATCTTCATCACCGTCAGGCGCCCGACCGGCACCATCATCGCGCCGCCGACGCCCTGAATCACGCGCGAGGCGATCAGCTCGTTCAGGGTTTCCGAGCGGGCGCAGAGGAGGGAGCCGAGGGTAAACAGCACGATGGCGCTGAAAAACACCCGCTGTACGCCGATCTTGTCCGCCAGCCAGCCGCTGGCCGGCAGCGTCACCGCCACCGTCAGCACATAGGAGACGATCACCGACTGCATGCGCAGCGGGTTCTCCCCCAGGCTGGCGGCCATTGAGGGCAGGGCGGTGTTGACGATAGTGGTATCCAGCGTCTGCATAAAGAAGCCGAATGCCACTATCCAGAGTTGCCAGCGTACCGTGGCGGTGTGTTTCATCAGCATCGGTCGGCCATTAATGGGGCAGCGGGGCCAGTTGCTTGTTGCGGCGGAACTTCGCCTGCAGCCGGTCGAAGTAAAGGTAGACCACCGGGGTGGTGTACAGCGTCAGCAGTTGGCTCATCACCAGGCCGCCGGCGATGGTGATGCCGAGCGGCTGGCGCAGCTCCGCGCCGTCGCCGCGGGTCAGCACCAGCGGCAGCGCGCCGAACAACGCCGCCAGCGTGGTCATCATGATCGGCCGGAAACGCAGCAGGCTGGCCTGGAAAATCGCCTCGCGGGCGCTGATGCCGCCGTTGCGCTGCGCCTCGAGCGCGAAGTCGACCATCATGATGGCGTTTTTCTTCACGATGCCGATCAACAGCATGATGCCGATCAGCGCGATCAGACTGAACGGCGCGCCGAACAGCTCGAGCGCCAGCAGCGCCCCCACGCCGGCGGAAGGCAGCGTGGAAAGGATGGTCAGCGGATGGATATAGCTCTCGTACAGCACGCCGAGCACGATGTACACCGTGGCGATCGCCGCCAGGATCAGGATCAGCTGCGACTTCAGGGTGTCCTGGAACACCTGGGCGGTGCCGGCGAACGCGCCGCGCACCGTAGACGGCACGCCGAGCTGAGTCATGGTGCGCTCGACCGCCGCGGTGGCGTCCGACAGGCTGCCGCCGTCCGGCAGGTTAAAGGAGACGGTCGAGGCGGCGGACAGCCCCTGATGGTTGACCGACAGCGGCGCGTTGGCCGGCCGCCAACTGGCGAAGTAGGAGAGCGGTATCGCTTTGCCTTCGTTGTTGATGATGAACATTTTGTCCAGCGAACTCACGTCCTGGGTGTAGGGCGGCGCCACTTCCATCACGACTTTGTATTGGTTGAGCGGTTGGTAGATGGTCGAAATCTGTCGCTGGCCGAAGGCGTTGTTCAACAGGTTGTTGGCGTCGGACACCGAAATGCCGAGGCGCGCCATGGTCTCGCGATCGTAGACCAGATCCATCTCCGAGCCTTTATCCTGCTGATCCGAGTTGACGTCCGCCAGCTCGGGCAATGCGGCCAGTGCGGTGCGGATCTTCGGCTCCCATTCGCGCAGCGCGGCGAGATCGTCCGCCAGCAGCGTATATTGATAGCTGGCGTTGGCCTGCCGGCCGCCGACGCGGATATCCTGCACCGCCATCAGAAACAGGCTGGCGCCCGGTTCTTTGGCCAGGCGGGCGCGCAGGCGGGCGATCACTTTCTGCGCGTCGTCGCTGCGTACCGACAGCGGTTTCAGTGAGATGAACATCGAACCGCTGTTGGTGCGCGAACCGCCGGTAAAACCGGTGACGTTTTCCACGTCCGGATCTTCGCGCACGATTTTCATGAAGTCTTCCAGTTTGCCGCGCATCGCCTGGAACGAAATGCTTTGGTCGGCTTGGATAAAGCCCATCAGACGCCCGGTATCCTGTTCCGGGAAGAAGGTTTTCGGGATGCTGATATACAGCCAAACGTTGAGCGCAACGGTGGCGAGGAACACCGCCAGCACCCAGCGCGAGTGGCCAAGCACCCAGTTCAGCGAGCGCCCGTAGCCCTGCTGCAGCCCCAGCAGCATTTTACCGAAGCCGCGCGCCCGCCGCTGCGAACGCGGCGGCTGGTGGCGCAGCAGGTAGGCGCACATCATCGGCGTTAGCGTCAGCGAGACGATCAGCGACAGCCCGATCGACACCGACAGAGTGACGGCGAACTCGCGGAATAGCCGGCCGGGCAGGCCTTCCATCAGCAGCAGCGGGATAAACACCGCCACCAGCGAAACGCTCATCGACAGCACGGTGAAACCGACCTCCCGCGCGCCCAGCAGCGCGGCGTTGATCGGTTTCATGCCGGCCTCGACGTGGCGGGAAATGTTTTCCAGCACCACGATGGCGTCGTCCACCACAAAGCCGGTGGCGATGGTCAACGCCATCAGCGACAGGTTGTTGAGGCTGAACCCGCACAGATACATGGCGGCGAACGAGCCGATAAGCGACACCGGTACGGCGACCGCCGGGATCAGCGTGGCGCGCCCGGAGCGCAGGAAGATGAACACCACCAGGATCACCAGCCCGATGGCGATCGCCAGCGATTGTTCCACCTCGGCCAGCGACGCGCGGATGGTCGGCGAACGATCCTGTGCGACGTTGAGTTGAATCGAAGCCGGGATATTCTCCTGCAGGGCGGGCAGTTCGGCGCGAATGCGATCGACGGTTTCGATGATGTTGGCGTCCGGCGCGCGGCTGATGGCCAGAATGATCGCCGGTTTGGCGTCGGTCATCCCGGCGTTGCGCACGTCTTGCACCGAGTCTTTGACCTCGGCCACGTCGGCTAAACGCACCGCCGAGCCGTTGTTGTAATGAATGATCAGCGGACGATAAGCATCGGCGGTTTTCAGCGCGTCGTTGGCCTGGATCTGCCAGCGCTGCTGCGGGTTTTCCACGGCGCCCTGCGGGCGGCGCACGTTGGCGTTGGCGATGGCCTGCCGTACGGTGTCCAGCGACACGCCCTGATTGAACAGCGCCGAAGGGTTCAGCTCCACCCGCACCGCCGGCAGCGAGCTGCCGCCGACGGAAACGTCGCCGACGCCCTCGGTCTGGCTGATCTTCTGCGCCAGCTGGGTGGAGGCGAAATCGTAAAGCTGCCCCTGACTGTAGGTGTCCGAGGTCAGCGTCAGGATCATGATCGGCGCGTCGGATGGGTTGACCTTGCGGTAGCTGGGGCGGCTCGGCATGCCGGTCGGCAGCAGGCTTTGCGCGGCGTTAATCGCCGCCTGCACGTCGCGCGCGGCGCCGTTGATGTCGCGATCGAGATCGAACTGCAAAATGACCCGGGTACTGCCGAGCGAGCTCATCGAGGTCATTTCATTGACCCCGGCGATGCGGCCCAGCGCGCGCTCCAGCGGCGTCGCCACCGAGGACGCCATGGTTTCCGGCGAGGCGCCCGGCAGCGACGCGCTGATCGAAATCACCGGAAAATCCACCTGCGGCAGCGGCGACACCGGCAGCAGGCGAAAGCCGATCGCGCCGCTGATGGCGATGGCCAGCGTCAGCAGGGTAGTGGCCACCGGCCGGTGAATGAACAGGGCGAAGAATTTCACGGCAGCTCCTGCGTATCCGGCTGGCGATGCGTGTTGCGCGCCAGTTTGTCAAACAGCAGGTAGATCACCGGCGTGGTGAACAGCGTCAGGATCTGGCTCATGATCAAACCGCCGACCATACAGACGCCGAGCGGATGCCGCAGCTCCGCGCCGACGCCGGTGCTCAGCATCAGCGGCAGCGCGCCGAGCAGGGCTGCCAGCGTGGTCATCAGGATCGGCCTAAAACGCAGCAGGCAGGCCTGATAGATGGCGTCGCGCGGCGATAAGCCCTGCTCGCGTTCCGCCGCCAGCGCGAAGTCGATCATCATGATGGCGTTCTTCTTCACGATGCCGATCAGCAGGATGATGCCGATGATGGCGATCACGTCCAGCTCGCTGCCGGCCATCATCAGCGCGAGCAGCGCGCCGACCCCGGCGGTCGGCAGGGTGGAGAGGATGGTCACCGGGTGAATGAAACTTTCATACAGCACGCCCAGCACGATGTACATCGCCACTACCGCCGCCAAAATCAGCCACAGCGTGCTGCCGAGCGCCGCCTGGAAGGCCAGGGTCGCCCCCTGGAATTGGGTGGTGATGTCCCTTGGCATGTTGAGATTTTTTTCCGCCTGGGTGACCGCGTCCACCGCCTCGCCGAGCGAGTAGCCGTCGGCGACGTTGAACGAAACGGTGGCCGATGGGAACTGATCGAGATGGTTGACCGACAGCGGGCCGAAGCGCTCTTCGATTTTGGCGATGGCGCTCAGCGGCACTACGGCGCCGTCGTTGCCGCTCAGACGGATCTCATTGAGCGCCGTCAGCCCCGGTGTCGCGCTGACGTCGTGCTCCAGCACCACGCGGTATTGGTTGGCCTGGGTGTAGATGGTGGAGATCAGGCGCTGGCCGAACGCGTTGTACAGCGCATTGTCCACGTCGCTCATGGTGACGCCGAGGCGGGAGGCCGAATCGCGATCGACGTTGACGTAGGCCACCAGCCCCTGATCCTGCCAGTCGCTGGTGACGTCCGCCAGCTGCGGGGTTTGTTTCAGCTCATCCATCAGCTGCGGCACCCACAGGCTGAGATCGTCCAGCGACATCGCCTGCAGGGTGAACTGGTACTGGGTGCGGCTGACCTGGGTATCGATGGTCAGATCCTGCACCGGTTGCAGGTACAGCTTCACGCCGGGGAACTGCGCCGTTTGCTGCTGCAGGCGGCTGATGATCGCCGGAATGCGGTCGCTGCGTTCGCTCAGCGGCTTCAGGTTGATCTGCAGCCGGCCGCTGTTGAGCGTGGCGTTGCTGCCGTCGACGCCGACGAACGAGGTCAGGCTTTCCACCGCCGGATCCTTGAGGATCTGCGCCGCGACCTGCTGCTGGCGCTCGGCCATGTTGCTGAACGAAACGCTCTGCGGTGCCTCCAGCGTGCCCTGAATGATGCCGTTGTCCTGCACCGGGAAGAAGCCTTTCGGGATCAGCAGGTACAGCAACACCGTCAGCGCCAGGGTGCCCACGGCCACGCCGAGCGTCAGCCAGGGGTGGTTAAGCACCGTTTTCAGCCACTGGCCGTAGCGCGCGATCACGCGCTCGAAAAAGCGCTCGGAGGCGGCGGAGAAGCGGTTCTGCTTGCGCAGCGATTCGTGGCTGAGCATGCGGGCGCACATCATCGGCGTCAGCGTCAGCGATACCACGGCGGAGATCAAAATCGCCACCGCCAGCGTGACGGCGAACTCGCGGAACAGGCGGCCGACGATGTCGCCCATGAACAGCAACGGGATCAGCACCGCCACCAGCGAGAAGGTCAGCGAGATGATGGTGAAGCCGATCTCGCCGGCCCCTTTCAGCGCGGCGTCGAGCGGTTTTTCCCCTTTCTCGATGTAGCGCGAGATGTTCTCGATCACCACGATGGCGTCATCCACCACGAAACCGGTGGCGATGGTTAATGCCATCAGCGTCAGGTTGTTGATGGAAAAGCCGAGGAAATACATGGCGGCGAAGGTGCCGACCAGCGACAGCGGCACCGCCACGCTGGGGATAATGGTCGCCGGCACGTTGCGCAGGAACACGTAGATCACCATCACCACCAGCGCGATCGCCAGCAGCAGCTCGAACTGCACGTCGCTGACCGAGGCGCGGATGGTGGTGGTGCGATCTGTCAGCACCTTGACATCGACCGACTTGGGCAGGCTTTTAATCAGCGTCGGCAGCATTTCGCGGATGCTGTCGGCGGTGGTGATGACGTTGACGCCGGGCTGGCGCTGAATGTTCAGCACGATCGCCTGCTGCTGGTTGGCCCAGGCCGCCAGTCGGGTATTTTCCGCCCCTTGTTCGATGGTGGCGATATCCTGCAGGCGGATCGCCGCGCCGTTCTGATAGGCGACGATCAGCTGGCGATAGTCGTCGGCGGATTTCATTTGGTCGTTGGCGGACAGGGTGACCGAGCGGGTCGGGCCGTCCAGGCTGCCTTTCGCCGAGTTGACGTTGGCGTTGCTGATGGCGGCGCGGATGGTTTCGCTGTTCAGGCCATAGGCGGCGACCGCCGCGGCGTTTAATTTTACGCGCACCGCCGGGCGTTGGCCGCCGGCCAGGGTCACCAGGCCGACGCCGGTCACCTGAGAAATTTTTTGCGCCACGCGGGTTTCCACCATGTCTTCCACCTGCGTCATCGGCATGGCGGTGGAGGTCACGGCCAGCGTCAGGATCGGCGGATCGGCGGGGTTAACCTTGCTGTAAATCGGCGGGTAGGGCAGATCGTTCGGCAGCAGGTTGGTGGCGGCGTTGATCGCCGCCTGCACTTCCTGCTCCGCGACGTCGAGCGGCAGCGTCAGCTGGAATTGCAGTGTCACCACCGAGGCGCCGCCGGCGCTTTGCGACGCCATTTGCTTCAGGCCGGACATCTGGCCGAACTGGCGTTCCAGCGGCGCGGTAATGGCGGAGGTGACCACGTCCGGGCTGGCGCCGGGGTATAGCGTCACCACCTGGATGGTGGGGTAGTCCACTTCCGGCAACGCGGAAACCGGCAGCGCGCGATAGCCGATGATCCCCGCCAGCAGTATCGCCACCATCAGCAGCGTGGTGGCGACCGGGCGCAGAATAAACAGGCGGGATGGACCGCCGCCGGCGTTGGGAGGCATCACCTGCATCAGGACTTCCTCTGAACGTCAGGTTCGCGCTTGGCTTTTGACGTCGCAGGCGCGTCGCTCGGCGCGAGCACTTCCACCTGCATGCCTTCGGTCAGGCGATCGATGCCGTCGGTCACCACCCGATCGCCGGCGTTGAGGCCGGCGCTGATCACCACCTGCCGGCTGTCCTGCACGCCGGCGGTGACCCGATGTTTGCTGACCTTGTTGTCTTCGCTGAGCGTCCAGACGAAGTTGCCTTCGTTGCCCATCTGCAGCGCGGCGGTCGGGATCACCACCGCATCGTGCAGGGTATCCACCTGCAGCCGCGCGTTGACGAACTGGTTGGGGAACAGCGCGTCATCTTCGTTGGCGAAACGCGCTTTCAGCTTGATGGTGCCGGTGGCGGTATCAATTTGGTTGTCCAGGCTCAGCAGCGAACCGGTAGTCAGCTTGTTCTGGTTGGTGCGATCCCAGGCTTCGACGCTCACCGGCCCGGCTTTTTGCGCCTTGAGCAGATCGGCGATGTTGCCTTCGGGCAGCGTGAACACCACGTCGATCGGGTGCGTCTGCGTGATCACCACCAGACCGGTGGTGCTGCCGCTGGTGACGTAGTTGCCGACGTCGACCAGTTTCAACCCGACGCGGCCGTCGATTGGCGCAGTGATGCGGCTGTAGGTGATCTGCAGTTTGGCGCTGTCGACCGCGCCCTGATCGGCCTTGATGGCGCCTTCGGTTTGCTGCACCAGCGAGGCCTGCGTATCCAGCTCCTGACGGGAAACCAGATTGGTTTTCACCAACTGCTGATAGCGCGCCAGATCGCGCCGGGCGTTGGCCAGCGTGGCCTGATCTTTCGCCAACTGCCCCTGCGCCTGGGTCAGCTGCACCTGGAACGGCCGGGGATCGATCTCCGCCAGCAGATCGCCGGCTTTGACCTGCTGGCCTTCGGTAAAGTGGATCGCCATCAGCTGGCCATCGACCCGGCTGGTGACGGTCACGGTATTGGCGGCGGTGGCGGTGCCCAAGCCGGAAAGATAGCGCGGCACCGTCTGTTGCGTGGCCGTCGCGGCCTGTACCGGCGACATCGGCGCGCCGCGCCGCCCGCCCGCCGCGCGACCGGCCCCCGCTTTGCCGCCGGCCTGCTGCGCGCCCGGGGCCGTGCCGGCCGGCGGTTGAGCGGCGTTAAAATAACGCCAGGCGAAGACGGCGGCGATGACCAGGATGGCCGCAACCAGCAGGCGCGGCATCAGGGAACGGCGTTGGGGTTTTGCATTCATGGCGGCGAAAATTCTCTCCAAAAGGCAGGGGTGCGGGCACTCATTGCCACAAAAATGACACTCCTTACAGGATACTAGTTTAGCCAGCGGGGACGGCATAAAAATGAAGGAAATATGGAGGAACCGTCAGCATTGTCCTAATAAGTGGGTGATTTGAGCGTGCTATGTTTATAAGTGATTGGTTTCAGCTTATAGCCAATCCGTTTTAGCGTTCTATCCTGGTTGGCGCTAATAATTAACCCGCGAATCTTTTCCCACAGGAGCAGGTGATGAGCAACAGAGAATTGGGCCGTTCAGGCATTCAGGTGCCGGCGTTGACCTTTGGCGGCAATGTGTTCGGCTGGACGGCGGATCAAGCGACCTCGTTCAATCTGCTGGATGCGCTGGTGGACAATCAGCTCAACTTTATCGATACCGCCGACGTTTATTCCAGCTGGGCGCCGGGCAACCGGGGCGGCGAATCGGAAACCGTCATCGGCGAATGGCTGAAGAAGAGCGGCAAGCGCGACCAGGTGATCATCGCCACCAAGGTGGGCAAACCGATGGGCGAAGGCAAACAGGGGCTGTCGCCGCGCTATATTCAGCAGGCGGTGGAAGATTCGCTGCGGCGCCTGCAAACCGATTATATCGATCTCTACCAGTCGCACGACGATGACCGCGATACGCCGCTGGAAGAGACGCTGGCGGCGTTCGATGCGCTGATCAAGGCCGGCAAGGTGCGGGCGATCGGCGCCTCCAACTATCAGGCGGATCGCCTGGAAGAAGCGCTGCGGGTGAGCGAGAACAACGGATTGGCGCGCTACGAAACCCTGCAGCCGGAATACAATCTGTATGCGCGCGAAGGGTATGAAGCCGAGCTGGAAGGCGTGGCGCAGCGCCACGGGCTCGGGGTGATCAATTTCTTCGCGCTGGCCAGCGGTTTTCTGACCGGCAAATACCGCAGCAAAGCGGACGAGGGCAAAAGCCAGCGCGGCGATCGCATCGTCGAACGCTACCTGAACCCGCGCGGTTTCCGCATTCTGGCGGCGCTGGATCAGGTGGCGGGCAAACACGGCAGCTCTCCGGCGCAGGTCTCGCTGGCCTGGCTGATTGCGCGTCCGAGCATCACCGCGCCGATCGTCAGCGCCACCTCGTTGCCGCAGCTGGATGAGTTGGTCAGCGCCACCCGCCTGACGCTGGATGCGGACGACATTCAGACGCTGAACCACGCCAGCGCTGAGTAAGAGCCGCCGGCGATTTTGCTCTATGCTGAAGGGGTCAATATGACTTATTCAGGAAACTGCAATGTCTGGCGATATCATCAACGACCTCGCGGCGCTGGAACAGCTTTACGGCAAACCTGCCGCGCCCTCGGTTTTTAAAGAAGTCAGCTATATCCACCCGGCGTACCGTCCGTTTATCGAGGCGGCGCCGTTTGCCGCCCTCTCGACCGTCGGGCCGGACGGCATGGATGTCTCCCCGCGCGGCGATCCGGCCGGTTTTATCCAGATCGAAGACGAGAAAACCCTGCTGTTGCCGGACCGGCGCGGCAATAATCGCATCGATAGCCTGCGCAATATCCTGCACGATAACCGGGTGGCGCTGCTGTTGCTGATCCCCGGCATCGGCGAAACGCTGCGGATTAACGGGCGGGCGGAGATCGTGGTGGCGCCGGCGGTGTTGCAGCGCTTCGCCCACCGCAACCAGCTGCCGCGTTCGGTGCTGCGCATTCGGGTGGAGGCGGTGTTCTTCCAGTGCAGCCGGGCGATCTTGCGTTCGGGGTTGTGGGAAGAGGGCCGCCGCCTCGAACGTTCGGCGCTGCCCAGCCCCGGCCAAATCTTGGCCGCGGTGAGCCAAACGCGCTTCGACGGTGAGGAGTACGACAGCGCGCTGCCGCAGCGGCTGAAAGATACGCTGTATTAATCGCCGTGGCGTTCGCACCACGTTTGCCGGTTAAGCCGGTACAAGACGTGCTTTTGCAGCGGATGGCCCGCCGGCAGGCGCGGGTGCAGGAAGGTTTCACCGTCGAAGCGCATACCGATGCGCGTCATCACCCGGCGCGACGGCTGGTTATCTTCGGCGGTGAAGGACACCACTTCCGGCAGGTGCAGCGTGTCGAAGGCGCACGCCAGCGCGGCGCGCGCCGCCTCAGCGGCGTAGCCGTTGCCCCAGTGAGCCGCCGCCAGCCGCCAGCCAATCTCCACGCAGGGGGCGCAAGGCAGGTCGTCACCCGGCCGCGCCAGCCCGACAAAGCCGATAAAAGGCGCGCCGTCTTTCACTTCCACCGCCCACAGCCCCCAGCCGTGTTGTTGCATGAAGGCGCGGATGCGTTCGGCCTGCGCGCGGCTTTCCTCGGCCGTCATCGGCGCCGGGAAATAGCGCATCACCTGCGGATCGGCGTTAAGCGCGGCGAAGGCCGGCAGATCGTCGTCACGCCAAGGGCGCAGCCGCAGCCTGGCGCTGTCGAGGGTAAGCAAGGTGGACATGATAGGGCCTCCAATAAACAAAGGCGCGGCGAGCCGCGCCCTTGGGCGGTCAACGGAACAGCGTTTGCGCCCAGCGCGCCAGCCCGGCGGTGACCGAGCCGAAGTCGTTGCCGCCGACGATCGGAATGCCCGGCAGCTGCTGTTGCAGCGCGGCGCGCAGCAGCGGCGAACGCGCGCTGCCGCCGGTCAGGTAGATCACCTGCGGCGCGGTCTGGCTGCTGGCCAATGCGGCGCTGACCTGCTCCTGGATGCGCATCAATGGCTGCGAGATGGCGTCGGCGAGCTGATCCTGGCTGATGCTCTCCGCCAGATCGGCCTGCACGAAATTGAGCGGCGCGCTGATGGCCGTTTGGCCGGACAGGGCTATCTTACTCTCTTCGGCCGCCCGCACCAGTCGGTAGCTCAGGCGCTGCTGGTACACTTTCAGCAGGCGTTTCACCTTTTCCGGCTCCGCCGCGTCGAGGATCAGATCGCGCAGCACGCGGCCGTTGGCGGCGCTGTAGAAGTCGTTTTGCGCCGGCACGTCGTTGGTCGCCACCGCGTTCCAGTAAGGCAGCGCCGGCAGGGCGATGCCCTTCGCGGTTTCGCCGCCGAGGCCGAACAGCGGCATCAGCTGTTTGAAGGCCAGCATGATGTCCAGATCGTTACCGCCGACCCGGCAGCCGCTGTGGCCCAGCAGGCTCTGCTGGCGATCGGCGCGGTCGCGCCACTGCGGCCCCATCAGCAGCACCGAGCAGTCGGTGGTGCCGCCGCCGATGTCCACCACCAGCACGGTTTGCTCTTCGCTCAGCGTCGCCTCGAAGTCCAGCCCCGCCGCCACCGGCTCGAACTGGAATTCAATGTCCTTGAAACCGGCGCGTTCGGCGGCGCGCTGCAAAATGCCCTGCGCCTGCCGGTTGGCTTCGTCGCCACCGATGCCCTGGAAGTTGATCGGCCGGCCGATCACCGCCTGATCGATACCGGTCTGCAGCACATTTTCCGCCTGGCGTTTGATGTGGAACATCATGGCGCACACCAGGTCTTCGAACAGCGCGATCTGCTGCGGCTTCAGGCCGTTGGCGCCGAGGAAGGATTTCGGCGAGCGCACGAAGTACACCTCTTCCGGATCTTCCATGTAGTGCGCCAGCGCCTGCAGGCCGAACAGCACGCTGTCGCCGTTGACCGGAATGTCTTCTTCGCGGTTGTAACTGATGGCGCGGCGCAGCAACTGCTGGTTTTCTTCGCTGCCGGTCGGGATCTGCCAATGGCGGTGCAGGCATTCGCTCACCGCTTCGCGGGTCGGCGCGCACAGCATCGAAGGCAGATAGGGCGCGTTGTTTTCCAGCGTCAACAGCTCGGGGCCGTGGTCGCGCATCACTGCAACGGAACAGTTGGCGGTCCCGTAATCGAATCCAATAAACATCTCTTTTTTGTCCCCATGCCAATGAAGGGGGGCGACTTTACCCGAGACGAGGCCGGCGGGCAATGCGCCAATGCGCGAGTGTCGAAAAATTTAGCGGGCGCGGCGGCGGCGTGCTTAACTTAATGTCCGAATTCCGCACGTCAGCGCGCCAGCCGAGTCCCATAATGCAGAAAAAACCGAACCCGAGCGTTGCCATGAATACTCAACAGCAAGCGTTGTACGACGCGCTGCGCGCGCGTGACCGCAAATTCGACGGCCGTTTTTTCGTCGGCGTCTCTTCCACCGGCATCTATTGTCGTCCGGTGTGCAGCGCCCGCACGCCGAAGCTGGAAAACTGCACCTTTTATCCGAGCGCGGCGGCGGCCGAACTGGCGGGGTTTCGCCCCTGCCTCAAATGCCGACCGGAACTGGCGCCCGGCCTGGCGCTGATCGACCTGGGCAACCGCTATGCCCAAGTGGCGGTGCAGCTCATCGAGCAGGGATATCTGTCCGAACACAGCTGCGGAGCGCTGGCGGCGCGGCTGGGCATTTCCGATCGCCATCTGCGGCGCATCTTCGCCGAACAGTTTGGCGCCTCGCCGATCGATTACGCGCAGTCGCACCGGTTGCTGCAGGCCAAGCGCCTGCTGGCGGACACCGATCTGCCGCTCAGCGAGGTGGCGTTCGCCGCCGGATTCGGCAGCCTGCGGCGTTTCAATGAGCTGTTCAAGGCGCGTTACCGCCTGATCCCGTCGGCGCTGCGCAGCGGCGGCGCGCGCGGTGAACGGGCTACCGCCAGCGGGTTGGTGTTTCACCTGGGCTATCGGCCGCCCTATGACTGGGAGCGCATGCTGAATTTCTTGCAGGCGCGCGCCGTGCAGGGCGTGGAGCGGGTCGAGGGGCGCCGCTACCTGCGCTCGATCGCCGTCAGCCAGGGCGGCACGGAACATCGCGGCTGGCTTAGCGTGCAGCCGGAAGAGGCGCGCAATCGGGTTCGGGTCGAGGTAGCGCCGACGCTCAGTTTGGTAACGACGGAGGTGTTGCGCCGGGTGCGCTTGCTGTTTGATCTGGACGCCGCGCCGGATCGCATCAATGAGGCGCTGGGCTTGCTGGCGGCCGATGCGCCGGGGCTGCGCCTGCCGGGCTGCGTGAACAGTTTCGAGCAGGCGACGCGTGCGGTGCTGGGGCAGTTGGTCAGCGTGAAAATGGCGGCGACCTTTGCCGGGCGGATGGCCGAACGCTGGGGCGAAGTGCTGGCGACGCCGCATGAGGGCATCACTCACGTTTTCCCCACAGCAGAACGGGTGGCGCAGCTGCAGCCTGAAGAACTGCGCTCGCTCGGGGTGCAAGTGAAGCGCGCGGCGGCGCTGATCGAGATCGCCCGCGCGCTGGGCGAAGGGCGGCTGCAGCTCGACAACGTGCTGGATATCGAACAGGGCATCAAGGCGCTGACCGCGCTGCCGGGCATCGGCAGCTGGACCGCCAGCTATATCGCGATGCGCGCCTGGTCGTGGCCGGACGTGTTCCTGGCCGGCGACTACCTGATCAAACAGCGTTTCCCCGGCATGACGCCGCGCCAGATTGAACGCTACGCCGAGCGCTGGCGCCCGTGGCGCTCTTACGCCACGCTGCATCTGTGGCACAACGGCGGCTGGGCGCCGGAAGCGGAGAGTTGAACGCGGCTAGCGGGGAGACTCGATCAGCTGCAGCAGGCGGCTCATGCCTTCACGCATCAGGAACGCCAGCAGCTTTTCCCGTTCGGCCGGCGTCAGGTGATAGTAATACTCGATCCAGACCCGTACCGGATCCTGACGTTTGACGTCGTAATCCGGTTGGTCGGTTTCGCGCAACGCCGACAGGCTGCGCGCGCCGTACGGCAGACTGTCGATATGGTATTCCAGCGCTTTGCCCTGTACGCCGCTGCGGCGGCGACTGACCCAGCCTTCGCGCCGGGCCATCAAATTGACCCCTTGCGGGGTTGAGGGCAACCCCGCCTTACCCATCAGTTCCCTGGCGGAAAACCATTTCTTTTCCATAGTCCCTTGTCTCTGAGCCATCACCTGTCGAGGAAAATCAACGGATACGTCGATGTTCGCATGGGGATTTCATCTTACTTAATCGTTTAAGCTTCAGGTGTTATTTATATCACTAATCTTGTCTTGGTTAATATCATGTAACGAACGAGAAGCGAGGCGCCGCCCGGGAGACGGCGCCTGAGAGGGGGAAAGGGGTTAACGGATGCCGAAATAACCGTCGCTGAGCAACACCGCCAGCGGCTGCTCCAGCGCCACCTGGTCGCCGTCCGCCAGATCGACGCCGATGTCGCGCAGCGCCTGCAGCGTCACCGGCTGGTGAGCCGGTCCGGCGAAGGTCTGCGCTTTAATGCGATGCGCCGCGCCGTTGAGCATCGAGACCATCAGCTCGTCCATCTGGTTGCAGTGCACGTTGGTGATAAAGCGCTCATCGATGCGAATGATGTCGATCCTCTGGTCGCTGAGTTCATCGAACGCATTGATGTTATGCCCGAAGCCGTTGACTATCAGCCGGCAGCCCTGCTGCTGCAGTTCGCGGAGAAATGCCCGACACTGCGCGGCGTGTTCCAGTATCGCGGCCTCATCGACGCTGAACAGCAGCGCCTGCGGCGGCAGCGAGGAAGCGCGCACCGTTTCCGTCAGGTAGCGCTGGAAGTCGGCGCTCAGCAGGCTGTCGATGGCCAGCGGCAGCGCGAGCGACAGCCCTTTGCGTTTGATGTCGTCGGCATATTTCACCAGCAGTTGCGCCGCCGTCCAGCGGTCGATGTCCGGCATCAGGCCGTACAGCTGCGCGGCGGCGATGAACGCCTTGTGCGACAGCGGGCGCTCGTCCGGCGCCATCACCTGCAGCTTCACCTGGTGAAACGCGGCCGACAGCGGCGTCGCCGGCGGCGCGACCGCGTGAGTCAGCAGCCGCAGTTGCCCCTCGCTGATGATCGTCTGTACTTCCTGCAGGCTCAGCACCTCGTGCTGCCGCTCCAGCAGCTGTTTCTGCCGCGTTTCGTACAGATAAACCTGGCCGCGCCCCTGGTGCTTGGCGGTGTAGCAGGCGATATCGGCCTGCGCCAGCAGTTCGCTACTTTTGGCGTTGGCGCTGATGCGTGTGATGCCGGCGCTGGCGCCGACGCGGTAAATCTTCCCTTCCCAGTAGAACGGGTGCTGGCTGATTTGATTAACCACTTGCTGCACCAGCGATTTGGCCTGTTCCAGCCGGCAGTCGTACAGGATCAGACCGAACTCGTCGCCGCCCAAACGCGCCAGGCAGTCGCTGCCGCGCAGTTGGTGCCGCATCAGCTGGGCGATATCCCGCAGCAGGGCATCGCCCGCCGCATGGCCGGCGGTGTCGTTCACCGCCTTGAACCGATCCAGATCGAGGAACACCAGCGAATGCGGCGACGACGGTTCCCCGCCGGCGACGATCGCCGCTTTCAGCTGTTTCTCGAAGCGGGTGCGGTTCGGCAATCCGGTCAGCGCATCGTGCGAGGCGCTGTAGCTGAGTTTTTTCATCAGCTCGCGCGAGGCGGTGACGTCCTGCAGCACCATCACCGCGCCCATGGTTTCCCCGTCGAGGGTTTTCAGCGGTGAGACCGACTGCTGTACGTCGAAATAACGCCCGTCGCGGCTGTGCAGCACCAGCGCATAATCCGCCGGCCATTGCCGTGGGTATTGCGTGAGGTTTTCGATTTCCGGGCCGTCTTTGCCGTTGGTCAGGCGCACCACGCCGGCGACGGGCATACCGATCGCCAGGTCGAGCGGCCAGCCGCACATCTGTTCCGCCACCGGATTCATAAAGGTGATGCGCAGGTGGCTGTCGGTGGAGATCACCCCTTCGCCGATGGCGTCGAGGGTGATGTGCAGGCGCTCTTTCTCTTCGTGCAGCGCCTCGGCGAGGCTCTTGAGCTCGGTCATGTCGATATTGGTGCCGATCAGGCGCAGCGGCCGGCCCTGATCGTCGAGGATCACGTTGCCCTGGCCGCGGATGTGGCGCAGTTTGCCGCTGCGCGTAGTGATGCGAAATTCCATGACGAACGGTCGCGGCTGCGCCAGGATCTCGGCCAGCTCGCGATCGGTGCGCTCGCGATCTTCCGGCACCAGCAGGGTGCGCCACAACGCCAGCGTCGGCGTTTGGTCGGGGGGGAGATCGTAGAGTTCGAACATGCGCTGATCCCAGGTGAAGTTTTCCTGGCTCATCACCCATTCCCAGATGCCGACGCCGCCCACCTGGTTGGCCAGCGTGATGCGCTCCACCAACCGGTTGTTCTCCGCCTCGCTGCGCTTAAGGTCGCTGATGTCCTCCACCTGAGAGATGAAGTACAACGGCCGGCCTTCGCCGTCGCGCACCAGCGAGACCGCCAGCAGCGCCCAGACCGTCTGCCCGTCGCTACGGATATAACGCTTCTCCATGGTGTAGCTGCTGATATGGCCGTCGAGCAGTTCGTGCAGTTGGGTCAGGTCGGCGTTCAGATCGTCCGGGTGGGTGATCTCTTGAAAGGTCAGGCGATAAAGTCTTTCGGGCGGATAGCCGAGCAGCTTGCACAGCGCCTGATTGACCTGCAGCCATTTGCCCTCCGGCGACACCAGCGCCATGCCGATGGCGGAATACTCCAGCGCGCTGCGAAAGCGGCTTTCGCTCTCGACGATATGTTGCTTTTCCACCCGGAAGGTGTGCATCACCATCGCCATGGCGTGCGCCGGGATCAGGATCAGCAACATCGGCAGATAGAGGCCGAGTTCGCCCAGGAAAGTGTGCTGGGAAGACTGAAGGCGCAGCAGGCCCAGCGACAGCAGGACGGTGATCAGCAGGAGAGTGCAGAAACAGACGGTGAAGGTTTCGAAGCGCGACAGGGCGATAGCCGCCCACAGCAGCGGCAGGATGACGAAGGTAAAGGGGAAGGGCAGATGCGTCAGCGCCAGATAGCTGAAGGCCAGCGAGCCCATCAGGGTCAACAGCAGCGGATACGGATTCAGCCCGGCCAACAGACGGCGGTGATAGGTGAGCCCGAGCGGCGCCAGCGACAGCACCCCTATCGCTTCAGAGATGAACCAGGTGCCGAACGATTGCCAAAACGTCAGGTCCGGCGTGGGGGTCAGTCCGGCGGCCAGCAGCGCGCTGAACAACGGGGTAAAAATCACCGCGCAGACCACGAAGCGCAGCCAACAGCCCAGATCGCTCAGCGGATCGATCGCCGGCAGCGTGCGGCGCAGCAGCAGAGCGCACACTGCCGCTTCCAGCAGGTTGATGGCGGCCAGCTTGACCGGAATGGCGCTGAAGCCGAACAGCAGGAAGCTGGCGAGTACGATGCCTGTGCCGCTGGCCAGCAGCGGCAAACCCCAATGACGCGGAGGATGGCGATACAGCACGGCGATCGCGGCGGCGGTCGGGAACCACAGCGGCGTGAAGTGATGAGCCTCACTGGATAACGACAGGCTCAGCAAGGCGAGCAAAAATGTCGCCAGCGCCACGAACAGAGAATGTGTCAGCATAACGCCTTTGTGTGTGCCGAACGCGTTCGGCGCGCTGATATCCATAGACATCCTTACCGATGACCTCTGCCTGTGATTGGATTCATGACGTGGATGAATCAAGATGATTTATTGAAAAAGGGTAGTACAGCGCGGGAGGAAAACCTATCGGGAGGGCCGACTTTACTGCGTTAGCGCAAACCCGGCGACAGAATGACGAAAAAGCCGGCGCGGGGCCGGCTTTGAGCGTCTTACAGCAGGAACAGGGTGGCGAGGCCGAGGAAGATGAAAAAGCCGCCGGTATCGGTCAGCGCGGTGATGAGCACGCTGGAGCCGACCGCCGGATCGCGGCCCAGTTTGAGCATGGTCATCGGGATCACCACGCCCATCAGCGCCGCCAGCAGCAGATTGAGCAGCATCGCCAGCGTCATCACCCCGCCCATCGCCGCGTCGCCGTACAGCAGCCAGGTGATCACGCCCATGATGCCGCCCCACACCACGCCGTTGATGATGGCGACGCCTAGCTCTCTGAGCATCAGGCGCGAGATGTTGCCGACTTCGATCTGGTGCAGCGCCAGCGCGCGCACGATCATGGTGATGGTCTGGTTGCCGGTGTTGCCGCCGATGCCGGCGACGATCGGCATCAGCGCCGCCAGCGCCACCAGCTGGGAAATAGTGTGCTCGAACAGGCCGATCACCCGCGAGGCGATGAATGCGGTGCAGAGGTTGATCGCCAGCCAGGCCCAGCGGGTTTTAACCGCCTTGCTGACCGGGGCGAACACGTCTTCTTCCGGGCTTAAACCGCCCATGCGGCGCAGGTTGGTGTCGCTCTCTTCGTTGACGGCGTCGACGATCTCTTCGATGGTCAGGCGGCCCATCAGTTTGCCCTTGGCGTCAACCACCGGGGCGCTGATCAGGTCGTAACGTTCGAACGCGCCGGCCGCTTCATCGGCCTTGTCCTCAGGCTGGAAGGTGGCGGGATCGCTGTCCATCACTTCGCGTACCGGGATCTCCGGGTCGTTCAGCAGCACCGCGGTGAGCGGCAGTTCGCCCAGCAGGGTGTTTTTGCGATCGGTGACGAACAGTTTATCGGTGGCGTCGGGAATGGTTTTGCGCATGCGCAAAAAGCGGTGCACTGCGCCGAGCGTGACGTCCGGCCGCACCGTCACCAGTTCGAAATCCATCATCCAGCCGACGCTGTCTTTGGCGTACTGGCTCATCTCGCGCACCTGGGCGCGCTGTTCCGGCTCCAGCGAGGTCAGCAACCGGCCCATCAGGTTACGCGGCAGGTATTGCGCCAGGTAGGCCTGTTCGTCGACGTCCAGCGTTTTGATCGCTTTGAGCAGGTCTTTGTCGCTCATTTCTTCGATCAGGCTGTCCCAGACCGGTTCGGCGACTTCCACCAGCGTCTGGCCGCGCTTGCTGTTGCCCACCAGCCGCCACAGCGCCATACGTTCGTCCTGCGGCAGCGCCTCCAGCAGGTCCGCCAGGTCGGCGGCGTGCATGTCGTCCAGCAGGCCGGTGATTTCCGCCGTTTGGTTCAGCAGTTCGCTTTGGCTGAGGGCGTGTTCATCCCCTGGCCGGCCGAGAATGCCGTCGACCAATTCCTTATTGTTCAACAGCAGAGTGAGAATGCGCTGGCGGTGTTCAGCGACTTTTTTGACGTTATGGGTTGCGGCTGACATGGTGTTCCTTAACGGGCGCTCGGCGTTCCTGACGCAGGCTCATTAAAAGATAGAGCATAGCGAGTGCCGGAGTCATTTTTATGAAACGGACGGGGCGCGGCGGTTATTCAGAGGAGGCGTCCTGTTGCGGCGCGCTGACTTCGGCGGCGTTTTGCGCAGCGGCCTGCTTTTTTTCCTGATGATGAGGCACCGCCACCACGGCGGCGTACAGCAGTCGGCCGACTAAAATGATAAAGCTGATAAACAACACTATCTTCGTCATCTGTCCGGTGGTTTTCTTGCGCATATATCACCCGGTATGCCGGTGTCCTGTGTTATTCGCTCGAGAATTTGTAACCGGATTTTAGGCGCTGATGACAAAAGTTGTCCATTTTTTTCCGGCGAGCGGCGCGGCGTATTAGGGTTTCGTTTAGGTTGGCGGAGCGAGGGCGGAAAGAAAAACCCCCTGGCTGGCAGGGGGCGAGGGATCAGGCGGAGCGCTGTTCGTCTTGCGAGCCTTCTTCGTCGATCAGCAGCTTCCAGCCGACGACGTCGTTCCAGTAGGCCTGCTCGCGCTCGAAGTCCAGCTGCACCAGGTTGTTTTGCGCCAGGTAGCCGGCCGGGAAGCGCAGCGTCCAGTGGTTGTCGTCGGTGGTCAGGCGCAGCGTTTCCGGCGTGGTGGTCGACTGGCGCTGGTTGTTGAGCAGGGTGCTCAGACGCAGCAGTTGGATCAGCGGCAGGTAGTGTTTCTTTTTGAACAGGTTGAGGCGCGGCAGCTCTTCCAGCTTGATCGCCTTGCGGTGGAAACGCACCAGCGCCGCCAACAGCAGCTGCTGTTCCTGGTTGAAGCCAGGCAGGTTGGAGTTTTGCAGAATGTAGGCCGAATGGCGATGCATGCCGCTGTGGTTGATGCTCAGCCCCACTTCGTGCAGCATGGCGGCCCATTTCAGCAGGGCTTCCAATTGCGGATGCACCAGCTTGGTGTTTTGCGCCATCCACTGCGAATAGAGCAGTTCGGTGGTTTCCAGCACCCGCTTGGCCTGTTCGCGGTCGATGTTGTAGTGATCGGCCAGGCTTTTGGCGGTGCGGCTGCGGATGTCCTGGTGGCGGAAGCGGCCTTCCATTTCATACAGCACGCCTTCGCGCAGTGCGCCGTCGGACAAGCGCAGATCGCGGATCGCCAGCGCATCGAACACGCCGCACAGGATAGCCAGCCCCGGCACGAACACCGATTGGCGATCTTCCGACAGCCCCGGCAGGCTCAGTGAGCCGAAGCTTTTGAACTGCAGCACCTGTTCGGCGAGCATTTCCAGGCGTTCGAGGGTGATCAGACCGTCTTTTTCGCCCATCGCCACCAGCACTTCGTGGGCGGCCTTGATGGTGCCCGAGGCGCCCAGCGCATACTGCCAGCCCTGAATGCGGTACTGCCAGGCCAGCGTTTCCAGCTTCTGCGCCGCCGCCAGCCGCGCGCGGCGGAAGTTGTTTTTGCTGATCTCGCCGCCGGGGAAGAACAGCTGGGCGAAGCTGACGCAGCCCATGCGGCGGCTTTCCGCCAGCAGCGGCTCGAAGTCTTCGCCGATCACCAGCTCGGTGGAGCCGCCGCCGATGTCGATCACCAGCTTGCGGCCTTTCTCCGGTTGAGTGTGCTCCACGCCCATGAAGATCAGGCGCGCTTCTTCCTGGCCGGCGATGATTTCGATCGGGTAGGGGATCACTTTGGCGGCGCGCTTGAGGAACACTTCAGCGTTCACCGCCTGGCGCAGGGTATGGGTCCCGACGATGGTGACGTTATCCGCCGGGAAGCCCTGCAGCCGTTCGGCAAACAGCGCCAGGCAGGCCAGGCCGCGTTCTATCGCCTCTTCACTGAGTACGTTGTTGCTGTCCAATCCGTCGGCGAGGTGCACCCGCTGTTTTAAACGGCCCAATACCTGTAAGGCGCCGTTGACGACGCGGGCGATCACCATGTGGAAACTGTTCGACCCGAGGTCGATGGCGGCGATTTCCTGCGGTTTGTTCGTTGCAGTGTTTTTTAGCGGCATAGTTGCTGGCCTACTGTCCTGGTTGTTCCAGAGCTTTTAAATACTCGTAAATAGCCACCTGGGCGCGCACTTTGCGGCGGTTGCCGCGCGGCACGTACTGGTTGCTCAGTTCTTTATCCACATAACGGGCCTTGACCGTATCGCTGAACAGGATCTCCAGAATGTCCAGAACGCGCTGTTTCAGCGCCGGATCCAGCAGCGATACCGCCACTTCGATACGGTAATCTATGTTGCGGGTCATCCAGTCGGCGGAGGACAGATACACCCGTTTGTCACCTTTGTTGTCGAAAACGTAAACCCGATCGTGTTCCAAAAAGCGATCGACGATGCTGATCACCTGAATATTGTCGCTGATCCCCGGCAGGTTGGGAATCAGGGAACACATGCCCCGCACCAGCAGACGGATCTTCACGCCGGCGCCGGACGCGGTATATAACCGATCTACCAGCCCTTTATCCACCAGATTATTTATTTTCAACATAATGCCGGCCTGTTCCCCGGCCTGGGCGTTGGCGATTTCGTTGTCGATCAGCTCATACAGCTTCAGGCGCGAGTTCTGCGGCGACACCATCAGGTTGTCGAAGGTGACCGGCCGGTAGGGGTTCTCGATAAAGTTGAATACCCGGCGTACCTCGTTGGTGATGCGCGAGTCGGCGGTCAACAGCGAATAGTCGGTATAGATGCGCGCGGTTTTTTCGTTAAAGTTGCCGGTACCGATATGAGCATAGCGCACAATTTCATCGCCTTCACGGCGTGAAATCAGGAACAGTTTGGCATGGATTTTCAGCCCCGGCGCCGAGAAGATCACGTGCACGCCGGCCTCGGTCAGGCGCTTCGCCCAGTGGATGTTGGCCTCTTCGTCGAAGCGCGCCTGCAGCTCGACCACCACCGTGACTTTTTTGCCATTGTGCGCGGCGTGGATCATCGATTCGATGATGCGCGAGTCTTTCGCCACCCGGTAGATGTTGATTTTGATCGCCAACACGCTCGGATCGAACGACGCCTGGCGCAGCAGCTCCAGCACGTGTTCAAAGGTGTGGTACGGGTAGTAGAGCAGCACGTCCTTTTCGCGAATGGCGTCGAAGCCGTTGCGGAAACCGTCGAACCAGATGTGGCGCAGGCGCGGCAGCGGCTTGTTGACCAGATTGGCCTTGCCGACGTTCGGGAAGCTGATGAAGTCTTTAAAGTTGTGATAGCGGCCGCCGGCGATCACCGAATCGTAGTTGGAGATGCCCAGCTTGCCGCGCAGCAGCTCCACCATCTCGTTCGGCATGTCGCGCTGATAAACGAAGCGCACCGGCTCGGCGGTGAGGCGCTGCTTCAGGCTGGAGGACATCAGTTCCAGCAGGCTGGATTCCATTTCGGTGACCAGATCGTATTCGGCGTCACGGGTCATCTTCATCGAATAGGCGTTGAGCGCGTCGTAGTCAAAGAAGCCCTTGAAGATATCGTCCAGGCAGTAACGCAGGATGTTGTCGAGCAGGATCATCGGCTTACGGCGGCGCGGCGCTTCCGGCGGCAGATTGACGAAGCGCGGCACCTTGTCGGACGGAATCTCCAGCAGCGCATAGTCGATGCGCGCGCCGCGGATGATCTCCACCGCCAGATAGGTGTAATCGTCTTTCAGGAACTGCACCAGGTTGGTGTCGTGGTTGATCAGGATCGGCGTGATGTGCTGGCGCAGGTGCTGTTTGAAATATTGCCGCAGCCAGATTTGCTGGTTCTCGGACACCTGGCGTTCGTTGATCAGGAAGATCTGGTTGCGCGCCATTTCCAGCAGCAGATCGTTGTACAGACCGTCGAACTCCTGATCGGTTTTCAGCACCTTGGCCTGGATCTTTTTCAGCAGATGGCGTGAGGAACCGGCGGAGCCTTGCTCTTCGCTGATCAGGATGCGCCGTTTGAGATCGGCGAAGCGGACTTTATAGAACTCGTCGAGGTTGTTGGAGTAAATGCCCAGAAAACGCATACGTTCAATCAGGGGATTGCTCTTATCTGCGGCTTCCTGCAACACGCGCTCATTAAAGGATAACCAGCTTAGTTCTTTTTCGATGTAGAGCTTTTCCTGACCCATTGCCACTCCAGTTCAAATTTAGAATAGGATCCGGGACGCAGCGCCCGGATGCCGCTCTAGTGTCCTTCATCATTATTGCGAGAGATTGACAGGAAAGTCCAACATATCCATTGCGTTGGCGCGCGGCGTTTTTCGGCGGCAATAAATTTTCCCCGCAGCGGGATGCCCGGCAGTGAAACGATCAGCATGAAATGACGGTTAGCAGGCTTATTCTTGGCGTTATAAAGCGTGTTTATGGTCATTTTTCAGCAATATATCAAATTCATATTGTCTGATGGCAGTGTAAAAAACCTGAGTTATGGCGGGTAACTTTGTCATGCAAACGTCATAAAACTGACATAAGATGCCCGGTTATCTTACGGCGCAAGCCCGATTACATCAGCGACAGCGAGACACATGACACAGACGACGGCCAATCAACATCCCCGAGATCGCATGCGCGGGCGCATCGACCGCGGCGTGCAGGCGGCAGTGACCGCCAGCGGGCTGATGGTGCTGATGACGTTGATGCTGATCTTCGTTTATCTGCTGTTTGCGGTGCTGCCGTTGTTCAAACCGGCCTCGCTCGGCCATGCGCAGCCGCTGCCGTTCACGGTATCGGCCCCGGCGCTGGCGCTGGGCATGGACGTGCAGCAGCGCGTCGGTTATCGCATCGACGCGCAGGGCGCGGGGCAATTTTATCGTCTGACGCCGGCGCCGAGCGGCCAGGCCCAGACGCCGCTGGCGCAGCAGACGCTGTTGGCCAAACCGACGCTGCTCGCGCAGGCCGCCGGCGAGCGCGATCTGTTTGCGCTGGCGCAGGCTGACGGCCGGTTGGTGGTGGCGCGCGCGGATTTCGCCACGGCGGAAAACGGCCGGCCGCAGTGGCAGTTCCCGCTCGGGCAGCAGCCATTGGCGCTGGATCCACAGCGCAAGCCGCTGAAGCTGCTGTCGCTGGCGGATGCGCATCGCGGGCAGTATCTGCTGGCCGGAGTGACCGACGATCGGCGGCTGGTGTTCGGCCGCTTCAGCCCCGACCGGCCGCCGCAGTTCAGCGAGCGGCCGCTGGATCACGACGGGGAGCAGCTGGTGCTGACGCCGGATGGCCGCCAGCTTTATCTGCTGACCGGCAACCGGCTGGCGCGTTATCAGATCGACGGCGCACAGCTGCAGCTGCGTGAAACGCGTACCCTTGGCGAACATGCCCCGTATCAGATGACGGCGCTGCCCGGCGGCAGCGCGCTGCTGATCAAGGGCGCCGACGGCAATCTGCGCGAGTGGTTCGAGGTGGAAAAAGATCGGCGCTGGCGCCTGACGCCGGTGCAGCATTTCGACCACGGCGCCGACGGGCAGGAGCTGACGGTGGCTGAGCCTTACCGCCGGGTGTTCGCCACCCTGCGGCCCGATGGCGGCTTCTCGCTGTTCTCCGCCATTCAACCGCAGCCGCTGCTGAATACCCGTTTGGGCGCCGAGGTGCGGCAGATGGCGTTCGCGCCGCGCGGCGATGGCCTGCTGCTGGAGAGCGCGCAGGGCTGGCAGCGCTATGCGCTCGACAACCCGTATCCGGACGTTACCTGGCGTTCGTTGTGGGGCAAGGTGTGGTATGAGAACTACCCGCAGCCGGCCTATGTCTGGCAGTCCACCTCCGGCGAAGACAGTTACCAACCCAAATTCAGCCTGATGCCGGTGATCTTCGGCACCTTTAAGGCGGCGGCTTACGCGATGCTGTTCGCCATCCCGCTGGCCTTGGCCGGCGCCATCTATACCGCTTACTTTATGACGCCGGGGCTGCGGCGGGTGATCAAACCGGCTATCGAAGTGATGGGCGCGCTGCCGACGGTGGTGATCGGGCTGGTGGCCGGCATCTGGCTGGCGCCGATCATCGAGCAGTATCTGTTGGCGGTGCTGGCGTTGCCGCTGTTGCTGGCGGCGGCGGTGCTGCTGTGCGGCGCGTTGACCCATCGCTTTATGCCGCGCTGCCGGCCGGGCGTCGATCTGCTGTTGCTGCTGCCGCTGCTGGCGTTGACGGTGTGGCTGGCGCTCAACCTGGGGCCGTGGCTGGAGGTGGCGCTGTTCGGTGAGCCGCTGCATTTCTGGCTGGGGGATAATTATGACCAGCGCAATGCGCTGGTGGTAGGTGTGGCGATGGGCTTCGCGCTGGTGCCGATCATCTTCTCGCTGGCGGAGGACGCACTGTTCAGCGTGCCGGCGACCCTGAGCCAGGGTTCTTTGGCGCTGGGCGCTACCCAGTGGCAGACGGTGATCAAGGTGGTGCTGCCATCCGCCAGCGCCGGCATTTTCTCCGCGCTGATGATCGGCTTTGGCCGCGCGGTGGGGGAAACCATGATCGTGCTGATGGCCACCGGCAACACGCCGATTATCGACGGCAGCCTGTTCCAGGGGCTGCGCGCGCTGGCGGCCAACATCGCCATTGAAATGCCGGAGGCGGTCTCCGGCAGCAGCCATTACCGCGTGCTGTTCCTGACCGCGCTGGTGCTGTTTGTCTTCACCTTCGTGTTCAACACGCTGGCGGAGGCGGTGCGCCTGCGGCTGCGCAAGCGCTACACGCCGAATCAGGAGGCGCCATGAAGAACTGGGTGAAGAGCGGGTCGCCGTGGATATGGCTGACCGCCGGTTCGGTGGCCGTCAGCCTGCTGGCGCTGATCGGCATTCTGTTGCTGCTGGCCGGGCAGGGGATGCGCTATTTCTGGCCGAGCCCGGTTTATCAGTTCGAACTCAATCAGAACGGCGCCGGACCGGTGACGGTGATCGGCGAGTTGTATCAGCAGCAAAGCATTTCCCGGCGCCAGCTGACGGAGGCGGGCGTTACGCCGCCGGGTGAGGCGCAGAGCGTCGAACGCTATCTGATTAAGGTCGGCAATCGCGAGCGCGAGGGGCAGGATTTCCGCACCTTGCTGGCCAGTGATATCCGCAGCCAAAGCACGCCGCGCAGCCTGTTGGTGCTGGAACGCGACAGCCACGGCACCGCTTACGGTTATCTGGCGGGGCTGCTGGAAGATGGGCAACCGCTGACTGGCCGCAATCTGGGGCAGGCGTTCCAGCAGCGCCTGCCGCAAATCGCCGCGCTCTCGCGCCAGGCGCACGACATTCAATTCCGCGACATGGCGCGCATCAATCAGCAGTTTGACGCGCTGCGGCTGCGGGAAAAGCGCCTGCAGCGCGACGATAAGCTGGACGCCCGCGCACAGGACGCCATCAAGGCCGAACGGCTGGAACTGCAGCGGCAGTATCAGCTGTTGTCCGAACGTCTGGCGGGGCTGAACCGCGATCGCCAGCGCGATGCGTTGCTGCTGCGCGACATGCACGGGCAGACGTTGACCATTCCGCTCAGCCAGGTGCGCGATGCCTGGTACCCGAACGCCATGAACACCACCGAGAAGCTGGCACACTGGGGCGAGCAGGTGAAGAAGTTCCTCACCGACAGCCCGCGCGAAGCGAATACCGAAGGCGGGGTGTTCCCGGCCATTTTCGGCACGGTGTTGATGGTGATCCTGATGTCGATCGTGGTGATGCCGTTTGGCGTGATCGCGGCGGTGTATCTGCACGAATATGCCGGCAACAATCTGCTGACGCGGGTGATCCGCATCGCGGTGGTCAACCTGGCCGGCGTGCCCTCGATCGTCTATGGCGTATTCGGCCTCGGCTTCTTCGTCTATATGATAGGCGGCACGCTCGATCAGCTGTTCTATCCTGAATCCCTGCCCAACCCGACCTTCGGTACGCCCGGCGTGCTGTGGGCGGCGCTGACGTTGGCGCTGCTGACGCTGCCGGTGGTGATCGTCGCCACCGAGGAAGGGCTGTCGCGCATTCCCGCCTCGCTGCGGCAGGGCTCGATGGCGCTGGGCGCCAGCCGGGCCGAGACGTTGTGGCGCATCGTGCTGCCGATGGCGGCGCCGGCGATGATGACCGGCCTGATCCTGGCGGTGGCGCGCGCCGCCGGTGAGACCGCGCCGCTGATGCTGGTGGGGGTCGTGAAATCGGTGCCGGTGCTGCCGGTGGACGAGATTTTCCCGTATCTGCACCTGGAGCGGAAGTTCATGCATTTGAGCTTCCAGATCTACGATATGGCATTCCAGAGCCCGAGCGTAGAGGCGGCGCGGCCGCTGGTGTTCGCCACCGCCTTCCTGCTGGTGACGATCGTGGTGAGTTTGAATCTGGCGGCGATGGGTATCCGCCATTCGTTGAGGGAGCGGTACCGAGCATGGTCGCAGTAACAATGACGCTATTTTTGGGGAGTGCGTAATGGGTTTGATGACGCCAGGCAGTTTGCCCCGGCTGGATGTCCAGCATCTCGACGATGAACAGACCGCGCTGGCGGTCAACGGCCTGAACCTGTTTTATGGCGACAAACAGGTGCTGCATGATATTTCGCTGCGTATCCCGAAGCACCGGGTGACGGCTTTGATTGGCCCCTCGGGCTGCGGTAAATCGACGCTGCTGCGCTGTTTCAACCGCATGAACGATCTGGTGGACAACTGCCGTATCGAGGGCGAACTGCAGCTGAACGGCGCGGCGATCTCCGGTGCGCAGATCGACGTGGCGGCGCTGCGGCGGCGGGTGGGCATGGTGTTCCAGCGGCCGAACCCGTTCCCGAAATCGATCTATGAAAACGTGGTGTACGGCCTGCGGCTGCAGGGCGTGCGCGACCGGCGTTTGCTGGATGAGGCGGTGGAGCGTTCGCTGCGCGCCGCCGCGCTGTGGCATGAGGTGAAGGACCGGCTGCGCGAAAACGCCTTCCGCTTGTCCAGCGGCCAGCAGCAGCGCCTGGTGATCGCGCGCGCCATCGCCATCGAGCCGGAGGTGCTGTTGCTCGACGAGCCGACCTCGGCGCTGGATCCGATCTCCACGCTGACCATCGAAGAGCTGATTTCCGCACTCAAGCAGCGCTATAGCGTGGTGCTGGTGACGCACAATATGCAGCAGGCGGCGCGCGTCTCCGACTACACCGCCTTTATTCATCAGGGGCGACTGGTGGAATACAACGACACCGACGCCATTTTCACCTCGCCGCGCCAGCGCCGCACCGAAGACTATATTACCGGGCGGTATGGGTGAGGGTAGAGCGACGGAGGTTTTCGCTCCGTCGCCGACAATGGCCGCTGCAGTCGGCCTGCGTCTGCTGTTTTATTTTACCCGCGCATTAAGCCGGCATGAATTAAGGCATGGCATAAGTCTGATTGCCGGCGAGTTTGTTTTATTCATTTTTCATCATGTGGAATTCAATCCATTCTCTGCAATTTATTATCAACCACAATTATGTTGTCGGTGATGATCAATATAATTGCTCATGTCGATAATGGCTGTGGCGGGCTCGGCGGTGCTGAAATGGTAATCCTTAATGCGCGCGGCCTTTAGCCGTAACCCGCAATACCAACCCCACCAACAACAACGCAGCGCCCGAGGCATAGAGCGGGAACCAGCGCGTCCACCAGAGCGGGGAAAACAGCGGGGTGCTGTTGGGATCTGCGGACGTGTAGCCGCTATAGGTATTTAGACCGGCGGCGATGGCGAGCATCGCCAGGCCGATAAAAAGCAGCAGGTTTGAGACGGTTGTCATGGCATTTTTCCTTTGTAGAGGCAGAGGGTAACTCTTACTATCACTATTAATTATTTTTCGATTAATTATATTGGAGAATATTATTTATTTTCGTATTCATCAGGTTGTTTCCTGACGATAAAATAGCATGCCTTAATACTAGCCACTTATTTCCCAATAAAAACCCGCCTAGGCGGGTTTTCTCTTTTTTCTCGCAGACCGTCACTTCACCAGCGGCTTATCGCCCGGCGTTTTGAACTTCGCCAGATATTGCGGCTGGAAGATGCACATGCGCAGCACGGTGCGGTATTCGCCGTTGACGAAGAACTCGTCGATCAGCTCGCCTTCCACGTTAAAGCCCAGCTTGCTGTAGATGTGGATCGCCTTCGGGTTCTCCTTGTCGACGATCAGGTACAGCTTATACAGGTTCAGCACCGAGAAGCCGTAGTCCATCGCCAGCCGAGCGGCGGTGCTGGCATAGCCTTTGCCCTGGTGGGCGGGATCGATGATGATCTGGAACTCAGCACGGCGGTGGATGTGATCGATCTCCACCAGTTCCACCAGGCCGACCTTGGCGCCTTCGTGCTCGATGATAAAGCGGCGCTCGCTCTGATCGTGGATGTGTTTGTCGTAGAGATCGGAAAGTTCGACAAAGGCTTCGTAGGGTTCTTCAAACCAATAGCGCATAACGCTGGCGTTGTTGTCCATCTGGTGGACGAACGACAGATCGTCCCGTTCCAATGGGCGTAACCTGACGCTGGCAGTGCTGGACATGTGGGCTCCTCTGTGCCGTGAAATTGTGCAAAGTATAACTTCACAGAATGGATGAAGGCGAAAAAAAACGGCGCCGCAAGGGCGCCGTTTAGGCAAGGTTCAGACTTCAGACGGTGCAGGTATTAGCTGGCCTGGCGACACTTATGGCCTCTGGTGGCAATGGAGTCTGCAATAAAATTTGTTCGGCGATTTCCGCCGATACTTTCTTAATCGCAACAATCAATTGAATTGCCGAATTTAGGACAACGCTTTTTATTTCTTCCACGCTTTTGCCGCGAAGAAACGAATGCAGGAAGACATCGCCAAACGCGCTACTGTTCAAGTCGCTGCGGGTTTTACAGGCCATCAGACGCTCAAATCCGTTATCGCTGTCATAGGGGCCTTCACAGAAAAATGCCGTTTCTACCGCGATTCGTTTGATCGCCATGAGTACAAATCCGTCCATCGAGGGGCTCTCCATTCGTTTTATTTAAGGAGCGGGCCGTGCGGATCAGGCCAGCGTCATTACCTTTCTCTTTCTGTTCTGCCAGCGCACCTGGCCCTCTCCCCAGGGTTTGAGCTTGTTGAAGCGCTTGATTGCCTGAGGTGCGAAACCGGGCCTGCAACAAAAATCGAGCAGCCATATCCTGTCTCCCTCATTCCATTCGGAAGGGTGAAGTGGGAACCCCGGATCGCGTTGCAATTGCGTTTCGGTGTCCTCCGTCAGACAGGCCCAGAGAACATAGGCCAGCGGTTGGTCATTGGTGTCGAAAAGAAACTTGATCTGCCCGTGCTGTATGGCAAATATCAAGCGCTCTTGAACGCTTTTTATCGGATGAAGGCTGTAATTTCGGTGATGTAACATGCAGCTCACGGCAAAACCAAGCTGCTCATAGTCTGACCATTGATCTTGGCCGCCGGCGGTTTCTCGAATATAGAGCGTCATGCTGGTTCATTTCTCCTGGAGAGGATGACAAGCGGCTGCCCGCCAAAGGTTTCTTTGGCGAAGGCCACCGCCTTTATCCGCATGTCGGTTAACAGTTGCCGCAAGCGTTGGTCGTCATCACCATTGGCCTCCACCAGAGCCGTGATTTCGTTGAGCATCTGTATTTTCCCGCACTGGGGGCGGGGCCGCAGCCTGAGGCGAGCCTGTTGCGCCATGCCTTTCTGAATAACGGTGGCATCGATTCCCTGGGCGCGGCAGGTTTCGACCAACCAATGATTGACCTGCGAGAAAGCGCGCAGGGTGCCCATAAAACGCGCATCCCGTGAGAAATCGTCATGCGTGGGGACGGGGTGCCCTTGGCTGCAGCGAATCAAGGTCACGACCAAACGTTCCAGCGGCGATTCGTCTCCCGCCATTTCCGCTGAGACATAGAGCTTTCGGCAACGGTGGATAAGCAGCTGCAGGAAACTGTTTGCCAGCCTCTCTAAGAGTTTTGGTGTCTCCGCCGGTGAGAGCAGGTCGATGGGAATGCCCAGTAGCGTCAAATAGCCGCGGCAACAGGCCTGCTGAAAAAAATGCCAGAAATAGGTTTTTACCTGTTGCTGGGCGATGGCAATGAAAGGCCGATCAAACAGGTACTTCCCAAGGTAGAAGCACAGCTCGGATAGGCTGTTCTGAATGATTGCCGGTTCTCTCATCAATTGTGCAAACTTGAGCTGGTATTCGAAATCGTAACGATGATCGCTGGGGAATAAACAGGTTAGCCCGTTAAAATCCAATACCCTACCGTCCATGGTGATGTTGGAGGATGAGGTGGTCAACATCAGGAAGCGGGTGCGGCAAAACGCCATTTGCCGAGCCAGACGTTTGGTGAGCTCATACATCCCCTCAAGGCAGCGGCGCCGCGGATCGCGAGCGGCCTGTTCGCTGAAGCCCGCGGTGGGGACCGGCAAATAGTCCGGCAGGCGGCGAAGCACGGATTTAACCCGTTGAACGTCATGCATGAGCTGCCCGGCATATTCCGCTTTGGGCCGGAAGTAGGGCGTTCGTTCAAAATGTGCCGGGCGGACCAGGGGCTCGCGAACCAGAAGGGCGCGGCGAGAGCGGCCCTTTGTGCGGGTGAAATCCCCATGGGTATAGCTGTCGGTGAGCAAAATCGCGTGGGTGCGCGCGGCGCCATAAGGCAACGTCTGCGCCAGCATTTCGCTCCATAGGGCTTCATAGATCGCCTGTTCGGCGCGCAGTTCGCCATTGGAGTGATACCAATCCGAACCTTGCCCGACCAGCGGATTAGCACCGATTCCTTTCACCTGGTAACGGCCATCAAAACCGCAGCGGGCGCCGCCGCCGTTACGTTGAATACCGCCTCCGCCGTAACGTTCCGCGTGGAAAACTTTGACGGCGCCTGGCGTATCGGGAGTGACCAGATAGCTGCACGCGGCGTGCAGCGCTTCGCCGTCTGCCTTTTCTTCGGCGGACCAAATGAGAGAGGACGTAACCCGGTGTGCCGTGAAAGGCACTAAATTTTCCGCCAGGTCCTTAAGTAAAAAAGAATCGCTCATTGGGTGATGTACTCTATGGTGTAGTTCAGTTCTGATACGGACGTGCGCTGCGCGAAACGAGCAAAAGCGGCGTCCAGATGCCCGGCGATATCGCGCAATGCTTCCGCCCTGGCCATCGCGGGGTGATCGCAGTCGATGTCGATATTTTGTATTCGTCCATGTACATAGGGGCGCCAGGCCTCCAAATCCAACCAGTCTTCTGCGCGCGGCGCTGCTGCCGTGAAGAACAGCAAATTACCGTAGAAGTGGCCGTGTTCCGACTGGCCGACCAGGCGGCGGCTATTAATCACCACGTCAATCAAGCGGTCGAGCGTGCCGTCATCCAGACTGGCCAGGGCGCTTCCGTGTTTTCGTAACAGGGCGATTGTTTCCGCGCGTTGCAGGATCTCGCCTTTCGGCACGACCAGCGAAGGCAATTCTTGATCGAAGGGCAAGGCGATGCCCGCAATGAACAACAGGGCGGCCAGCGCCAGGCTCTCCTCCTCTTCGCCATTGAGCGTTTCAAAAGCGAAGCGTCGCCACAGATCGCTGGGATAGGCATCCATCATAGCCAGCAATTCGACCTGCTGATCTTGTCGCTCTAGGTGGATGGCGACATTGTGGGCGATCATGCCGCCAACCGACCACCCGATGATCCAGTAAGGCCCCTCGGGCTGATGGGCGCGTATGCGCCTGGCATATTCTGCGGCCATTTCATCCATCGTTCGGGTGATATTGCTGCCCGGCGTCAGGCCTTGAGCTTGCAAGCCGACGATTTCACACGGCGTTTTGAGAAAACGCGCCAGGCCGCTGTAACACCAGGCGATGCCGCCAGCCGGATGGATGCAAAACAGCGTCGGCAGCGCGTTTTGCGAAGCGCCGGCGCCAGGGCGCAGCAGCAGTGTGGCATCGAGCATATCCGGCGCTGAGTGCTGGCCTTGTTCGGCCAGCGCCCGGGCTGAAGGATGAGCAAAGATGCTGGCGATGGTGATTTGCCAACCCAGGCCGGCGTTAATGCGGGCGGCGACATCAACGGCGCTCAGCGAGTTGCCTCCCAGTTCGAAGAAGTTGGCTTCAGGCGCCACGGCAGGCAGGCGCAGCGCATCGGCAAAATATTCGCACAGCCGTTGCTCCGTCAGGGAGGAGGGAATGCCACCGCCCTGTGATTGCGGGCTTTGCGGAGCGGGCAGCGCTTTTCTATCCAGTTTGCCATTGCGGCTGAGCGGCAGTTCGGAGAGAAACACCAGGCACTGCGGCAGCATGTAGGCAGGGAGATATTCCCGGCAGAGCGCTAGTAAGGCTTTTTCATCGGCCTCGGCGCCGCTGGCCACGACATAGGCGACAATGCGCCCGTCATGCATGTTGGCGCAGGACTGGAGCACCTGCGGATGTCGATTGAGAACCGCGTCAATTTCCTCCAGCTCAATACGCTGCCCGTGTATTTTTATCTGGTGATCCAGCCGCCCCAAATAGTCTATTTCGCCATTCGGGCGCCAGCGCGCCAGGTCTCCCGTGCGGTAAAGCCGCTTGCCGTCCGCCGTGGCGAAAAACCGTTCTGCCGTCAGCTCGGGTTGGCCCGCATAGCCGTCAGCGAGACAAATGCCCTCAATGTGCAATTCCCCTTCGATGCCGATGGGGGTGATGTTGCCGAAGGGATCCAGCACGTGGATGCGCGTATTCCAAATGGGGCGGCCGATAGGCACGCTGCGCTTCTCGTCGCTGCAGCTCAGCGCGTGGTAAGTGACATCAATGGCGGCCTCCGTCGGGCCGTAAAGATTATGCAAAGGCGCCGTCAGCAATGTCCGCTGCCGTTGGGCCAGCTCCGGCGACAAGGCTTCCCCGCTGGCGAATACCCTGAGCAGCGGCAGCGGTTCGGGCCTGCGTTCGACGGCGTCGAGAAACAGCGCCAGCATCGATGGAACAAAGTGCAGCGTTGTGATGCGATGCTGCACGATGCAATTCAGCAGGTACGCCGGATCGGTATGGCCGCCGGGCCGCGCCATCACTAAAGTTGCGCCCCCGATCAGCGGCCAGAAAAACTCCCAAATCGACACATCAAAGGTGGCCGGCGTTTTCTGCAGCACGCGATCCTGCGTTCCGAGAGGATATTCGGCCTGCATCCATTGCAGGCGATTGGCCAGGGCAAGATGGCTCACGATCACCCCTTTTGGGGCGCCGCTGGAACCGGAGGTGAACAGAATATAAGCCGGATCTGCGCCGCTTTGCCGCGTGACGAGCGGCAATGCCGCGTCGCCCTGATGGGCGGCCAGTGAGTACAGCGCGGCGAGATCGAGCCGGGGAACGCTGTCCGGCAACCTGTCGTCATCGGCGCGATCGGCTATCAGCAATGCCGCATTGGCCTGCTCGAGCATCTTTTGCTGTCGCCGCGTCGGCAGTTCGGGCGACAGCGGCAATAGCGTGGCGCCGGCACGCATAATGGCCAGCAGAACCACTTCTAAGGCTACGCTGCGTTCAAGTGTGACGGCGATCACCTGGCCGCGAGCGCCTTGCAGATGGCGTTCAAGGGCATGCGCGCACCGCCGTGAGCGCAGTTCCAGCGCCGAATAGCTCAGCCGTTCGTTTTCGTCGAGCACGGCTAGCTGATGCGGAGTGGCTTGAACCTGTTTGAGGAACAGGCCGAGGATCGTGTTGGCGGGTAACGGCTGGGCGGTGTCGTTCCATTGCGCGATTAACGCCAGTTCCGCCGGTGCCGGCAGCGTCAGTTGTTGCAGCGGAAGGGTCGGCGCCGCAACCAACTGCATGATCCAATGCAACAGCCGCCGCACATGCAATTGCAGCTCTGCGTGATGATGGCGCGCGGCATTGGCGATAAGACGCAGGCGGCGCGGTTGCAGGTCCGTACCCAGTTCCAGGTGGAGGTTAAGATCGCGTACGGGGCCGGTGGCGATATGTTTGACCGTGGCGCTTAGCTCCGCAAAATCGAGCGTCGCAGGCGGAGGCAAGATGTTCAGTTCGATGCCGTAAAGGGGCAGAGTATCGCCTACCCTGCCGATGGCTCGGCCGATCCATTCTCCGCGGTAGCGCTGGTGCGCGAGCAGCTCGCGCCGGCTGCGGGCGACGGTGGCGCAAACGTCGCGAAAGTGCGCGTGTTGCGGCAAATCCAGCAGAAGCGGCAGGATATTGCTGCGTGTGACCGCCGCCTGGGCGCCATAAGTATCAAGCCGCCCCATGCAGGGCAGGCCGAACAACAGTTGCCGCTCGCCCGACTGACAGCGGGAGAAATAGCTGGCGAACGCGCTGAGCAAGATGTCGGATAACGCGATCCCGCTGCTTTGGTAGAAGCTGCCCAGGGCTAGCGCCAGCTCGGTATCGATAACGGTCTCGACTTCCAACGTGTGCTCGGCCATGGCTTGCGCTGGCGCACCCAGAAAGGTCGGCGCAGGCAACTGCGCGCAGCGCTGCATCCAGTAGCGGTGATCGTCCGCATATTGCGTGCTCTGCCTGTAGAGGACGTCGTCCTGGCAGAGCGTGGTCAGTTTGACAAAGCGGCTGGGGAGAGGCGGCGTTCCTTGCAACAGCGCTCGGTAATGCTCCCCCGCACGGCGGTGGAGCAGGGAATAGGCGTAGGCGTCGAAAGCGATATGGTGTATTCGGGAAAACCATATCGCTTCGCGTTCATTCAAAACATACAGCTGATGTTCATGAAGATGTAAATTCTCTGGTCCCTGTTCCCGTTGCGTTATCTGTTCCATCGCGCGCCAGGCGAGCGCCTCCGGGTCTGCGTGATGGCTGAGATCGCAGACGGTCACGCGGCCAGCAGGCTGGCGGATGCCGAAAGACGGAGTGCCATCGATATCGAGGAAACGGTGGTTGAGCACCTCAATATCCTGCAGAGCCAGTTCGATGGCGTTGAGCAATAATGTCCGATTAATTTCACCGTGCAGGCGCAGGGCTTGCGCCGTCGCATAGAGTTTGGAAGAGTGGCTCGCTTGCGATGCGTACCATACGCCCTGCTGGGTGTCCGCCAGGGGGGTATTATTAAGGGATGAATCATTCATTTTTTCTCTGGCTCCTGTTCTGGAGTGGTACTCAAGTGCCTTGTTACCAGGCTTTCCATTTTTCTTTTGGCCTGCAAAATCAAATCAATATCTCTGTGTAATTGATATTCAGTGCTTTGGGTTTTTCACCTTGCGCGATTTCATTCAATGAATGCCCTGCGCTCTTCGTTGGCGACAATGACCGGCGGGGAAATTGCCTTGCCCTTATCGCCAAGGTCATCGCAAAATCTTCTGCCGCGTTTCGCCGGGCATACCGCAATAAATTAAGTAGTTATCATTTTTTAATCGCTATTGGGCCGCACCCCGGCGGCGACGCGCGGCTTGCTTTTCGCCGGCTCTCCGTTGCGCCCGGCATTATTTTCCCTTTGTCGCTGCGCGAATGGCCGGCAGTACAAACAGTGAGGCGATAAAGCTGATGAATACGCCATAAGCGATACTGATCATCTGCATTTTTCCGCTGACCATCATGGGGAACACCAGCTCATGCGCGTGGCCAAACGTGGTGAACGTGATGCCGTTGAACAGCAACATGCTCAATAAGGCGCCAATGGAAGAGCCTGCCAGGCCCAGCAAGAGGGTTTGGCAGAGATAAGACACATCAATAACCCTGCCGAATCCCAGCAACAGCGTTATTGCCAGCTGGTCTTGTTGGTTGGCGATGAGCGATTCACACAGCGCGATGATGCCCGCAGTCACCGACACCCCCGCCAGCAATGAAAATAACAGGCCGAACCACAGCAGCACCTGGCCCAACCCTTCGCTGCTGCCGGCATAGTAGGTTCGGCTGTCGCTAATGGCGACTCGGTCATTGAGCGTCCCCTGGATGGCTTGTTGCAGTTGCTCGACAGAGGTGACATTGCTGGTCAATGCCACCAGGTTGTAATCCAGTCCCGCGCCCCAGCTGGTGCGGATATGTTCCAGATCGGCCATGAACTCGGACTGCCGCGGCGAACCGCCGGTGGTAAATTCACCGACGATTTTCCAATCGCGGTCGTGCAGGCGTATGGTCTCGCCCACGTGGAACGCCGGATAATGCCGCGCCAATGACGCGCCGACGACGAGCTCATTTTGCCCCGGCTGAAATGCTCTGCCGCGGGTGAGGGTGACCAGCGGTTGCCCGTTGTTCGCGTTCATCAGCGTGAATGCCGCCGGCGTTACGCCGCGCACCAGATACTCTTTCTCCACGTTGTCTGGGCGGAGCCGCACCAGGACAACCCACTCCGGCGAAGCCGCAACAAGGCCGGGCAAGCGCGAAAGTTGCGCCGCCTGCGTTCGCGTTATCGTGCTGGTCAGTTCGGAAGAGGAGTCTTTGCTTTGCGCAAAATACAGGCCGGGTTCCGCACTCGACTCCAGCGCGCCGATCAGCCCTGCGCGCAGTGAAAATAACGATGTCACAATGACCGCGAGAAAAATGAAGCTGGATAGAATCGCGGTGAAATAAAGCGGCCGCCGCCACAGGTTGCGTAATCCAATGCCCAGCAATATCCCGAGCTGGTGGATTTTTGAGGATGAACGCGGGTTCATTTTCTCTCCTCCTGCAGGCGAGCGATTTGCAAGAGGGAGGGCAATGCGCAGACCAGGGATAAAATAAAGACCAGCAGGAGGCCGATGGCATAATCCTGGAAATGCGGCTCAACGCCGTTTAATACGGCGGGGAACAGCGTCGGCAACAGCAGAATAAAAATAACCGATAACACTATGCCCACGATGGCACCCGCCAAGGTGATGGCGCCGAGTTGCACGGCAACCGCTTTAATCAACTGTGATTTGCGAAAACCCAGATAATTAAGGGTGCGGTAGTCGCTCAAGGCTTTATGCGTCATGACATAGAAGTTGGTGCTGAGCAGCAGCGCCAATAACAGGCACAGCGCCAGATTGACCCAAAAAATCACGCGATGGAAATCGAACAATTTACTCATAAACAATTTTATATGCATGCGTACGGGGGCTGTCTGCGTGGTGCCGCGCAACCGCTCCGCGCCAAACAGGGCATCAATCTGCCGGGAGAGGTTCTCGGCAGACATGCCGGGTTTAGGGGTCGCCATGAAAAAACTCACCAGCCGCTTGCCATTTTGTCTCACGCTGTCGAGGTAGTCATAATGCATCCAGACCGCGGGAGGGGTGTCGGTTTGGGTTTCTTCAACGATGCCAGTAATGTAAAGATCGAGAATGGGGTTAGGCGCGAGCTTCCAAATCGCGGATGAAAGCGGCAGCCGATCGCCCGCTTTTAAGCGATATTGCGCCGCAAAACGGCTGTCGACCAGCACGCCTTGCCGGTCATTCTGCCAACGTTCCAGTAAGCCCGGCGCTATTTTTAAAGAGGGGATCATGGCGAAGTAGTGTTGGTCTTCTACCGCGATAGCGGGCACGAACCATCCGGGGTGGCGATAGTAAGCACCGACCCAAACTCCCCAGCTCAGCCGATCCAACGCCGGCAGTTGACTCATTTTCTGATGATAAAACTGCGGCAGCAGCATCTGGGAACTGAGGGCATTCAGCACCAGTAGCCGGTTGTCTGCGCCGGGCGGAGCGCTTGCCTTTAAGCTGAAGGCGCGATCAAAGGTCAGCATGAGCAGCAGCAACATGACGCCGCTGGCGATAAACAGCAAGATCATGATAAATCTTCTCGACTGCTCAGTGGCGGAGCGCCACAACCAGAGGTAAAACACGGCTCTCATGGCATATCCCTACGGATCAGCTTGCCGTCCCTGAGTTGGAATTGGCGCTGTGCCCGCGCGGCGACCTGAATATCATGCGTCACGACGATGATAGCCTTGCCCTGCTCCCGGCTCAGTAGCGTCATAATATCCATAATTTCCTCCCCCGCCTCCTGGCTGAGATCGCCGGTAGGCTCATCGCACAGCAGCAGATCCGGATTAGTGGCTATCGCACGCGCAATGGCCACGCGTTGGCGCTCTCCTCCGGAGAGTTCATCCGGCAAGTGGCGGCGCCGGTGTTCCATCTGAACCAGCTCCAGCGCGGCGTCGACGCGTTGCCGGCGCTGTTTGGCGTCCATATGCCAAAGGTGCAGGGGGAGGGCGACATTCTCCTCGGCGCTGAGCACAGGTAACAGGTTATAAAACTGAAAGACGAAGCCAATATGGCGGGCTCGCAGCGAGGTGCGTTCTTCAGGTCGCAGCCGATGCAGCGAATGCCCTTGCAAAAATACCTCGCCCCGATCGCAGACATTAACGCCGGAGATCAGATTGAGCAGCGTCGATTTCCCTGAGCCGGATGGCCCCATGATGCTGACCATCTCGCCGCCGTGCAGGCTAAAATCAAGATCGTGCAATACCGTGATGTGTTCGCGCCCTTTTTTATAGTCTTTGCCGGCCTGTTGCAGTTGCACGACCGGATCGCTCGGCGCGGTTGCCGTTTTATTCATAAAAATCTACCTGAATTGACATATTATGTTTCAGCCAGGGCTGTTGCTGAGCGAGCTTGATAATGACTAAAACCGCCGCGCGTTGCTCATCCACCACCGAAGAGATAAGGCTGACGGTGCCTGAGATCTGTCGATCGGGGAGGCCATCCGGCTTGATTGTCACTCGTTGTTGGGGCGCGACTTTCGCCAGCTGGCTTTCGGGCAGCCAAACTTCGGCATCAAAATCATCCAAACCGACAATGGTGGCGATCCCCGTGCGGGTGAAACCGCCGCCGGCGGAAATGGGCGAGACCGTTTCCCCCGGGGAGGCGTCTAACGACACCACCTGGCCGTCGAAGGGCGCGCGGATAATCGTACGCAACAGGTCGATTTCACTGGCTTTTATCTGCCAGCCCACTTGTTGTAATTCTGCCTGATATTGGCGGCGCTGCGCCTCGAACGAATCCAACTCCGCTTTGGCGCTGTCGACATCATCCTGGCTCACATAGTTGAGCGGCAACAAACGGTTCAATCGCTGCAGCTGATTGCGGGCGCGCGGCAGGCGGGACTCTGTCTGCGCGAGTTTGCCCGCCGCGATTTGCTGGCTGGCCTGGAGCGACGCAAGCTGCGCTCTTAGCGAACGCCCGTCGAGTGATGCCAATCGCTCGCCTTTTTTTACCTTGTCCCCGCGTTGCACATAAATCTCTTGCACCGTTCCCGTAATCTCTGCCGAAACGGTGGAGAGGCGCGAGGCCTTGATGAATCCTGCGGCCGTGACTGCAGATGCGGCCGCCGCAGGGGGCGCTGGCTCGACAGCTGCGGTGTTGGCCTGAGGCTCGGCGGCGCTGGCGCGCTCGGCCGCTGCTGGCTGGGTATACCATGCCCTGCCGGCAACGAGACCTAAGGCTAACGCCAGCGCAATCGCTCCGACGAGCGCCGCTTTGCGCCATGGCCGCCCGCGCGGCGGAGTATGAGGCGAGTTCAGCAGGTGCAACGCCTGCTGGCGGGCGGCGTTGCGCGGTGCCTCTGAAGATGGGGAACGCATAGGTGCTTAACGATCCCCTACTGTCAGGCGCAAGATCACACCAATGAAGAGCAGAGCGGCTCCCGAAGCGTAAAGCGGGAACCAGCGCGCCCACCAGTTGGTGGAGAACAATGACGCACCGTTGGCGTTGCTCGCCGTGTAGCTACTGTAGATATTGAGGGCCAGGGCGACAGCGAACATGACGAGGCCGATAATAAGCAGCAAGCCTGATACTTTATGCATGGGATTTCTCCTTCAGAGGGGACATAAGAGAGGCGTCGAGGTAATCGCCAGGGATGACCATCTCAGTGTGTATTTCAGTGAGATAGGTTTCATTCTTCACTTCCATCCAACTGTTTTCCGGTGACGGGAGAGCCTCTCGGAAGACTAACCAGTCAACTTTTCGCGCCAGTAGCAGCAATTGGTCAAGGCAATGTGAATTGCCCAGCCTGCACCACATCGGCTTGCGAATCTTGTCGTTGTTAAATGACTGCCAGCTAAGATGATCGTTGAATTGCCCGTTCACATAGCTGTCCGTCGGAATGCCGTTCTTCAGTAACAATGCCAACAGGCGCGCCGGATGCTCCGCCGCCTGATGCCCGGACAGCTCCTGGAAAATGCGGGAAGAGCGGACCCACCAGGTTTCACGGATCAGGACACAGTCTTCCTCCTCCATGCGCGGGGCATGGCGGAAGTCATGATCCAGCTCATTGGCCATCAATCGCTTGTAGGCGGGGCGGCCAATCTGCACCGGTTCGGCCAGTACGGTAAGCAGGTATTTGGTTCCCCAGGCCACCATCGGCGTCGCCGCGCCGAGGTAACATAATTGGAACGCTTGTCCCTGGTTGTCCGTCAGCTTCAGCAGGCCGCTCTGCGTATCATGATGCAGTTGGAGCCGGTCGAGCGTCAGGTCGCCGGCAACCTGAGGCGGCTCATCCAGGCACAGATGATGAGCCGCCAGGCGGGCCTGAGCCTGAAGATTGCTGGACTCGCCGCTGACGCTGAAGGTTAATGGCAGCGCCGGCGCGGCGAACTGGCGCAGCCAGTTTTGCAGCTGATGGCGCCTGTCGTCGGCCTGGCTGTCGTTGGTCAACGTGGTGCGCGCCAACTGCCAGCCGATACGCGAATACGCATTGTTGATGACCACTTTGCCCCGGGGATGCGCTAGCTGCCCCACATGACGGGCATCCAATTGCAGGAAGAGCGTTACCGGCAGCTTCAGGGCGGCGGGGTTGATATTGTGCTGCCGCCAGCGGGCCGTTGTGGCGGCGGACTGCGAGATACGTTGTTGGGTGAATTGAATAAATCCCTGCCAGCTCTGCTGCAAAAACAATGAGACATCGGTGCAGTGGCCACCTGCGCCGTATTTGTCGATAAAGTTCTGCAGCAGCCAGAGGTACTCCTGCGACAACGTGGCGCGTTTGGCCACCGCTTTCGCTACGCGGGCAAGTACATTGGGAATGAAAGCGTCAGGCAATGTCATCCTGATCCCTTCCCGCCAGGCGTCTTCATATAAAATATTGCGAATTTCGGGCATCTGATGGCGGGTCAGCCGCTCCCAGCTCTGTTGAATCGTCTGTTGAGCCTGCTCAAGCAGCGCAACGCGCTCCGCGTTTTCTGCCGCACCAAAGCGTTCGGGCAGTTCGGGCAGGTTGCGCAGAGCGTCGCTGGAGAGCTCCGCCGGCATCAGCGCCAAAACATCGGCCAGAGGGGCAGGATGATGCGTTCCCCACTGTAATGTCGGGCGCAAGACGTCCTTGCGCACCAGCTTTCTCAGCAGTCTTTCCGCTTCGGGCGGGGCCATCCCGGCCAGTTCGAAATGCGCTCGCCACGCGCTCCAGCTTTGCTGGTGGCTGGCGCTCAGAACGGCGTCGATTTCCGCCGCCTCCAGGCCCAGGACAAATTGCTGCTCTTCGTTCCATAACAAACCGTGGCGTTTCTCATAGCGATAGAAATGGCCGCGCATCTGGCTGGCGGAAATGCGTTGCAAGGAGGGGTTACGGCACAGCGGCAGATCATGTTTCGCCAACCAGAGCTGCGTATACAGCGCGTCGCGCAAGGCTAATGCGATGGAGCGGTTGAGGTGTACGGTCGAGGTCACCTTGCCTTCACCGGTTTGCAGAGTGGCTTCGCCGGCCGAGCTTTCAAACGGGACCAGGCTAAAAGAGGAAAAGGTGCTGAATGGGCTGACTTTGCCCGCCGCTCGAATCATGTAGGCAAACAAGGAGCGCTCTACGCGCCGGCGCCGTTTGGCCGGCCAACTCTGCCAATTTTGTTCCAGATCGCAAAGCAACTGCGGGGAGGCAAGGCAGAGCGCCCGGCGCAGAGCCGGTTCGTTGGCGGCTTTGAGCAACAAGGCCTGCGTCTGTTCGTTGACACGCTGCCAGCGCTGGTTAAAGGTTGCCGCCAACTGCCGGCGTTCATCCGCTATCGCCAACCATTCGGTCAGTTGCTCCAGAGCGGCTGAGTCGTAATGCGCCAACCAGGCGCGCACTTCGGCAGACAGGTTGAAATAGCGATCGTTGAAGATATGGCGGCGACAGCGAATCATATCCTGGCGAACGCTGTCCGCCGAGGGTAATGCGATATTCGCATGCAGCCTGGCGATAAGCGCCTGCCCGAGTTGCCGCCAGGCCGGCTCCTGCAAGTGGTGTTGCCGGATAATCGCGGATAAATCATCCGGAAGTTGGCTGACATAGTGCGCCGGCAAGCCTGCGGTGCGCAGCATGATAAAAGGGGCGACGAGCAACAAAGGCTGCGCGGGTAACGTCATGATAATACTCCAGATGCCAACCAGTTATTCACCTTCTGCCAACTCACGAAGCTTAACCAACCCATCGCCGCCGCCATGCAGAGGCTGTAAAGCAGGCAATAACTGCGGAATAGGCGGCGGCCTCGGGCAGACCACTCGCGGGTTTTCTTATTGGCGCCGGGTTGGGCAAAGGCGCGAAATGCCCGCGTGGCATCCGAAAGTCGAAAAGGGGTGAGATTGAAAAGCAGGCCGAACAATATCAACAGCAGTAACGGCCGTATCGCGGTGGCGGCGGCGCTTTCACTCAGCGCCGCGAGCGCTCCCAGACACAAGAGATCCATCAATGGCCCTGCCATCGCCACCCAGGCCTTCATGCCGCGCAGTGGGAATAGCGCGATGGCGCTGGTGTTGACAAACACGGAGGGCAGCCACCAGCCGCGAAATTGCAGACCTGCCCCCAGAACCGGGCAGCCGTAAAGACGGCAAACGACGGCATGCGCCATTTCATGCAAAAACAGCCATAACGGTATGCCGACAAGCATCACCATCAGCTGGACGCTGGCCCATTCGCCCTGCAGCAGCCAGGCGTTTAGCCCTGGCAAACACGCGATGAAACGCCACAAGGCAGCGGCAATCGCGAGGCTCAGCATGCCGTAACCTAACCCGCGCGGGACAACCCGCAGCACGGTGGCGATTTTATGTGCGGCGCGATCGGGGTTAGGCAGCTGATATCGCCCGGCCACTTTCGCCGCCGCAGGCGGCTTTTGCGCGCCATCAACGATCATATTCGCCTGTTTCAACCGCAGCAGAAACGCGGACAGCGCCTGTTGGCACTGTTCGGGCGTTGCGTTCGGGTGGTGTTCTGCCAGCTCCGCCAGGAGGGCCGCCATGGAGCTACCCCCTTGCAACTGTTGGGCAAGCCGGGCAGAAAACCCACTCAGCTTTAACGGCGCATTACTGTTTTCTTGCAGCAACAGCGCCACATTCGCCTGCGGAGAGATCAGTTTCACATCCTCGTTTAAACGCAACAGGGGGGATGCAGGCGGCATGTTAAACACCCTCTGCCGGCGGAGGGGACGCCAGCACTAGACAGAACAGCGGCGCCTCGCGATAGCCGTCGGCGCCCGCGTGGCGAATGAGCCCTTCTTCGATCACGCCTCCCGCCAGCGTTCCGGTCAAGCCGCAGTCCAGCGCCGCCAACCAGCACTGCATCGCGCTTGCCGCGGCGTTTTGCAGCTGCATGCGGTATCCCGCCGCGCCATGGTCATGCAGGGTCTTTTCAAGATCGGCAACCCACATCAGCAACGCGCCGGCTTTATGGAACGCTAATTGATTGATGCAATCAGCCAAATGTGCGCGGCCAAACCCGCTATCCCGTTTCCGCCAGTAACGGCGATCTGCCTGACTGCACTGATAAATGCCCGCGGCAAGTTCGCCGCTGGCTTCCGGCAGCAATATCCAGGGTTCCATTGGCAACGCCGGCATCCCGCGCAGGCGGCTTTGTTCAAGACCGGCATGCGCGACGGCGATCAGGGTATTCAGCCAGGTTTCCGGGAACGGGCTATCGGCATAGTCATACGTCGCCCTGCGGCGCTCCAGCAACGCGGAGAGCGGCTCATCGCGGTGCACAGTCGCCAGTGATGAGAGAGCAGCGGGCGCGGGCGACGCTGGCGCGGCGGCCGGCCGTGGGCGGTGGCTAACGGCGACCAGGCTGCTCGCCGTTTCATAAAGTGGAGCAGGGCACGGCTCACCCTGTGACGGGGGCGCTTGCACATGCAAGACCTGGCAGAGGATATGGGGGTTATCCTGTTGCGTGAAGAAGAGCAATGACGCCAACCATTGCAGGTCGACGCCATGATCTTCTCTCAGCGTCCAGCCCGCCGCGCGCGCGGAAAGCGCGCAATATTGATTAACCACTCCGGCGTCAAGGTTAACGATGTTATAGCTGAAGTCGTTATATTTGCCGCGCACGCGGTTCAGGTTGCCGCTGATAATGAGTGAAATCGGCTCTTCGGGATGCTGGAGCAAGTGTTCCAATTGCTGGCAGTCAATGCCGTCAATCCTGACGAGCTGGTGCTTTTCACCGAGATAGAACCAGACCCCGCAAGGTATCTCCGGCAGCGGCCGGCGGACGACCACAAACATATCGCACGAGAGCAGTTGCCCACCGCTGGGCGCGATGCGGCGTAATGTGCCGTCTTCACCTTTTTGATAACCCGTGGCGTGGCGCAGCAACCAGCCCAAATTGGCCAGCGTCAACGGTTGTGACGGCATTGCCGACATTCGCCAGGGCGGCGGACAGCGCTCCGCCAATGCGCTGTCGGGCAGGTTGATATGCTGCTGCCCATGCAGCCTGACCGGCCTTGAGGCGTGGCGGTTGAGGTTATCCAGCGTGAAGTGCATCTGATGCGAACGCGGTGGCAACAAGCCCTGCGGCGGCAAGCGTGTGCCGATATGGTGCTGCCAGGCAGTAAATGCCTCTTCCCCCGGCGGCAGATAGGCGGCATGGCCTAAACCGCTTAGCGCGGTACCGGGAATGCGGGCGACCTTATAGGCTAAGGTGTACTCCCCTTCGCCCCGATGGCTATGGGAAACGACCTTGTTGAGGTAGCTTTCAGAGGACAGCCCGAGCAGAATTTGCCCCAGCTCATGGGCGGCATAGACGGCGCGGAACGCCACCTCTTGCCGATCGTTGGCGGGCGATGGCTGCTCACATTGCGTGCGCGCGCATTGATAACTGGCGCTGATGTTCGGGAGGGTATAAGGGCCCACCAGCGTGCGATCCGCGCCAATAATGCAGCTCAGATAACGCACGCCGGCCTGGTGCAACCCATCGGCGCATGCCTGGCGGAAAGCGTCGGACTCGCTGCCGTCAAAAATGATCAGTGCATCATCCCAGGGGAGGGCGCTGGAGGTTGGGCGCTCGGTCAGAACGTCAATGCTGGCGGCCATAGGCGCCAACGCGTGTTGCAGTAGCGATGACACATATTCCGGGCAAACCAGGGCGAGCCTGCGGCGGCGGGCGGACTGCAGCGCCGCAGTGCGGTTGGCGTGCAGGCGGGTATTGTCGACAAAGCGGCCGCAATAGCTTGCCAAATGGCTTGGGGCGCCGTCATCCAGGCCTTCACCTTCTTCAAGGAAGCCATAGCGAAACAGTAAGGACAGCATGCCCAGGGCATTCTCGCGGCTCATGGTCGCGTCGTCGGTCAGCACGCTTTCCAGCACGTTGACGCCATCGAGGCGCTCGAGGAAGACCGCCAGCGTGTTTATCCCCTGAACGCAGGTCAGGATGCGCGGCTGATAGGCGCCATACACGGCTACGCGGGTATCGCTTTCAGGAATGAAAATCAGTTCCGGAATTAATTTGGGGCGCTTGGGCAGCAAAGCGTAAAGATCGTTATGGTGGCTAAACTGTGCGCCCGACAAGACGGTCGACATATGAGTGGCTTTCATTAGCGTAAGGCTCCTTCCAGGTGTTCGGCCAACAAGGCCGTGCCCTGAGCCTGCGAAATATGCCGGTTTTCACGGCAGCTGCAGCCGTGTAACGCCACCACGGAACTGCTCGCGGTGCGATTGCTGCCAAAGCTCACGGCGGTCAGTTTGCCGAATTGGTCTTCGGGGAGCTGCGCATACTGCTTTAACCGTAATCCAGCCATCAGCACCAGCGCCGGCGTATATCCGCGCAATGCGTTCTGCGGCTGCTGTTCATGATATCGCTGCAGGTTCAAATCCATCATTGCCGTACGCGGCGTTTCGGCGAGGCTGAGCAGGCGCTTCGCCGCACAGGCATAACAGGCGGTTCGGCCTGGGATGACTAGGGGGCCGCAAAACAGCATATGGTCGTTCAACACGGTGCAAGCGTGAGGGATCCCGGCGCGAAACAGCTGCGTGGTGAGCTGTTCAAGCTTAAGCGGCGCGCCGCCGGATAGCGCGATCCCGACGAACGAAGCCTTGCTGTCGGCCCAGGAATAGTTCAGTGCGGTTGCCAATGTCAGTTGAGAGATCCCTTCCTGGCAGTGCATATAATCGGCCACGTCATTGCCGAACGCGGTGTCACTGACGATAATCATTACCACTCTCCTTCAGGCAAAAGGTTGCGGCCACGGATTTATCGTGGCGGCTTTGCCTAATTGTTCACTCAACCGTTGCTGCTGTTCCCGTAGGCGCGGATGCCCGAGATAGCGGGCGCGATAGCATGCCGTCATGGGCAAAAGGGCGGGGATGACAGCGCGCACCACATGTAAACCGGCATCGCGCAGTTCATCCGTCGTCATGTCCGCTATCACGACGTCCATCTTGAGTTGACGAAAACGCGCCACCAATTTTTTCAGCTGTGCTGCCGGCGTTTGCGGTTGCCCGGCCTGCAGGCGGCTAATCGGCATCTGCCGCTCGCTGGCGGTGAGAAAATCGAATGCGGAACGCTGTTCGGCTCGCCCCATGAAGATGGCGCCATGTTCGAGAGCGATAAAATCGCGTATATCGTCCGGCACCGGCAGTTGATGTTCGAGTACCGAACGCCCCATGGCGCTTTCTCGAATAATCTTGCCGCAGCTGCCCCAGGGATCGAACCCCGTAGAGCAGTTGACGAACTGGGCCGAGGTCGGATGCCCGTCGCGCAGCTGCAATCCGTAGATTGTCGGGCAGCCGATGTCGGTAGTGGCATCGAAGAACAGCTGTTCCAGCCCACTGGCCGCCAGGCGTGAAAACTTGTCTTGTAATCTATCCGGTACCGGTTCATCGAAGCGGATGCGCGCTAAAGGCATTTGCAATAGCCAGGTAAGGGCAATCGCATCGCGTTCGATGACTTCATTGATCGCGGTTACCGTGGCGGTGGTGAGGTCGGTGTGCGCCGCGACGCCTGTCGATATCGGCAACCAGAAACGCTCGCTTTCCCAGGGCCGCACATACAGATGCGACATGATCAACGGGATCTTGCGCGGGCGGGAGTCCGTCAACGAGTAACCTTCCACCCAGCGCAACGGCTGGGCGTCATCAATGGGTTTGACCGGGCAGAGCGGATCGGCGAGCTCCTCCTCGCTGCAACGGGGCAGGCTGTCGGCCGCCAAACCGTCAGTCCCGAGTTCGCGGAAGCTGGCGACCGAAACATCGCGAGGATGGTAGACGCAGGTGGCGTATCGCTCTGCCGCTTCGGCGACAGCGCGGACGATCGCCATATCGACGTGTTCATCGGCGCCGCAGCCGGCAAGCGCGATTTTTTGCAGGTCGTTGCCTTTATTGTCAATGATATGGGGATATGGCATTGACAGATTGCCCAGGCTGGCCAGAACCGACGAAAAGCGGGGGATATGCATCTCCTGCGGTTCCAACGGGTAGACGCTGCCGACAACGCCCGTCAGCGGCGAGAGCAGCGACATGAACGGATATTTCTGGCGCATGGACGCGGAAACGGCAAAGTTATGATGATGCATGAATAACTCCGCTTTCCAGGCTTTTGCTCAGCAACACGGCCAGCCAGGCTTCATCCAGCGTGCTTAAGCCAAGGCGATTGTTCATTAGGTGCATGAATTGGAATGCCAGATTTTTCGCGAGGCCGTCACTGTATCGTTCGCAATGGCGTTCATAGTTACGCCGGGTCTGGTCTAGCGCAGACTGCCAGCGATCCACCAGTTCGGCGCTTTGCGCGTCTTGCCGTATCTGCGGCGACAGAAGAACCGAGTTTTCATCAATCAGTTCCCATGCGCGATCGGTAAAGCTGTTTTTGATCATTCCGATATCCGCAGAGCCCGCCAGCCAGAAAGTCGAGAAGCTTTCAAGGAAGGCGGAACGCCGGGCAACAGGAATGAACGTTTCCAACATGGCCAGCATCAGAGGCAACGCAAACTCTTTGCGCGTCATGCCGCCGCCTGCCTCGGCCAGCAATATGGCACGGGCAATGTCACTGGATTGGTGAAACAGCGCTTCGGCGATGCCAATGCCCGTTTCGCCCCCGTAGACGTCCGTTTCCGGCTCATATTCCGCGCGTTCGCAATGGACCGGGAGTTCATGCGTGGGAAACGGCGTGTTGCCGCGGAAGCTGACCAATGGCGTCCACAGGTTGGCCGGGCGCAACGGCAGGCTATTCAGCGCATCATGCAGCGCAGCGTAAATGGCGGTTTCCAAGCGCTGGCTGTCCTTTTCCTGCAGCAGAAAACGAACGCGTAAATGTAATCCTTTTTCATCGATATAACGTAAGAAGAACCAAGGAGAATCAGGAGCGTACGCCAGTGCTTGGGTCAATCCCTGGGTGATCAGAAAGTCCATTCCATCATGATGGCTACCGATATACAGCTTGTAAAAATGCCAAGATGCCGATCTGTTTTTCATCTTTGCGTACCTGTTTTTTTAAGATTGTTTTGGCTGGAAAAGGAACCACTTAACGCCGACAAACAGCGTGATCACACCCCATATCGCCATGCCGATACAGTTAATGAAGAAGGGGAATACGCCTTCGCTGCCATTCATGGCGTATCGCAGTGCATCGGAGACAAAACCGACCGGCGTCGTCAAAATTAACCATTTGAGTGGCGGGAATGCGCTCAGATCGAGGAACAATTGCCCGAAACACATGCACCAAAAGTTGAGTAAGGTCAGGGCGATTGTCGCGACGGTATTCGTGCGGAATAAGCCGGCCAGCGCATACCCAAAGCTTACCAGCAACAGTGCGCCGGCGACGAGCAGCACGATAAACAGCAGGGGATGCTCAAGGGTAAAGCCAAAGACCAGACTGCTAATGAGCATTAACAGGGCGATCTGAACCAGTGATATCATCAGGCGGACGCTGACCTGTGATGCGAGCAGAATCCAGCGCGGCAACGGAATGACGCCGTAATAGCGGTAAGTGCCTTTTTCTCGCGCGGCGATCAGCGGCGTCGCCGTGCCAAATAAGGCGACTTGCAACAGGGCCAGCGTCAGCAAGGACGGGAAGATAAAACTAAAATAGTTGAAACGCTCAGTTTTCAGCGTAATGAAGCGTATCGGCTGCTGGGCGTCGGCCGGTTGCTGATTGAGTGCGGCGGAAACCAGTTGAGCGACGGAGCTCATGGATTCCGTCGTGGTGATCGCAGGGCGCTGTTGTACTGCATCCCAACTCACCGCCGCGTTCACTTCATTCGCGCGCACCAGCGCTTCCGGATCGCTTCGAAGCTGGCGCTGGACGACCAGGCCAGGATAATTGTTCAATTTAAGCCAGAGAGCCTCTGTTTCCGGCGTGTCTCCGACAACGCTCACCTGCATGGAGAACGGTTGATGATTGCCATTAATAATTTTTGCCGTTATGCCAAAGGTAAAGATGAAAAATAACGGCAATACAAGAGAAAATAAGGTTGATAGCGGATCGCGTAAATATTCTTTGGTGTTGGCGCCGAAGAAGCGCCGATAAATCTGCCAGCTATGGCTCATGTTAATCCCTTAATGCTTCGCCTGTCAGATGAATGAACACATCCTCGAGGGTGTTTTTGCTTACCTGCATTTGTTCGGGTTCACAACCCAATCGTTGTGATAACGCAATCACTTGCGGTAACACCTGTGCCAATTCTTGGGTGGGAATATGTAGGCGGCGGAAGGTTTGATCATGTTCATCGCTTTCCTGCGTCGCCTCAGGGAAGAGCGCGAGGAACTCGTCAACCGACGTCAACGGCACTGAGAATCGGATATGATGCCCAGGACAATAACGCTCAATAAGCTGTTGTGGGCTGGCATTCTCCAGCAACCGGCCGTGGTTGATGATCATCACCCGGTCGCATAAATTCTCCGCCTCATCCATTTGGTGAGTGGCGATCAATACGCCCGTGCCAGATTGACGAGAATTCGCAATAATGTGCCGCCAAATATAGCGTCGGCTTTGCGGGTCAAGATCGCTGGTGGGTTCATCCAGCAAAAGAAGCTTGGGTTTGCCGGCCAATGCCAGCGCCAACACCAAACGTCTTTTTTGCCCCCCTGAAAGCCGCGAGAAACGCATTTTACGCTGCGCTTTTAGCGCCACAATGTCCAATAACTGCTTAACCGACAACGCATCCGTATAAAGTACCTGATAGAGCGAAATGATCTCTTCAACGCGCAGCAGCGAAGGCAAACTAAAGGATTGCGGAACGACGCCTAACTGTTGCTTGATGATGTGATTAAGCCCTTGTCGAACGTCTTCGCCAAATAAACGCACCAAGCCGGCTTCAAAGGGCTGTCCTCCGTACAAGGTTTCCATGAGCGTCGTTTTGCCGGCACCGTTAGGTCCGACCAATCCAATGATTTCTCCCGGCTTGATTTGCAGCGAGATGTCATGAAGAACTTGCGTGTCACCATAAAACTTATTCAGTGACTCGACCTCTAATAGCGGCCGTTGGCGATCCCAAGATATATCCAGGGTTGGCTTATGACTGCTGTCGAAATCTAAAGTGGCGTCAGTGTACGTGCTCATTGTTTAAAGCCAGTGAGTAGAGTTTCAGATAACTAACTGGCACAGTATCTTGTACCGGTTGTGGGTAATGATTTAGCTGCCGCTACTGGTAATGCTGCCCATTGTGCCGATGCAGCTCGCCGTTGCAATGCAGCCGCAGCCCGCTGTAGAGGCGGTGCTGACGCTGCTGCCGGTTGAGGCGCAATCGCTGGCAAAGTGCAGCGTTTCAGGCAGTTCTTCGACTAATAAATCAATGCCGTCAGAGGGCATGGAAGGCGAGTCGAGAACAATATCGAAACGGTGGGATTGACGAGTCAGAGAGCTATGATTAAGCATAAATATCCTTATTAATCAGTTTATTGATGAGTTAGCTATAACATGATTCGAGCTGCTGCATATCGTTGAAATATATTCAAACGAATTCATCTCAATGGGATATTCCCCATTAAATATTTATCTGAAAAATAAAAATCAATTTTAATATCGCGCTAATTATATAAAAATAAGCAGCGGCGATACTGAATTCTTTCATATTGAATTATTTGCCTTTGAAGGCGTAATATATGACTGGCGCTTGCGAATATGAAAGGAATCCTATGTACGTAATGTTAAGTTATCGTGTTAGACACACTCTTACATACTTGTAATAGAACGGCAACACATCATTACAATTGACAGGGGTTTTTTCTGTTATTGCAACGAAGTTCACAATAATCATGGGGTTGACGTTAATTTATTTAATTTAAAACTATGTATAAGGGATGAATATATTCTTTTTTGAAAAATTTCATCTAATATTTTTTAGGGTGGAAAGTATTATAATGGTTTTATTTTTTGACAAGGATTATTGCGCGCGGAACCACAGTTGGCTTGGCGCCCGTGATGCGTTCGGTTCCGGGCGGGGCATTGATGCGACATACTGGGACGCGCTCACGACGGGGTTGGCCCTAAAGCGGGCAGTTTGGCCACGGCGCAGCGAGCCTTTTGGAACCATCGCGGCGGGCAGCGAAAAAAACGGCGCCGCGTGGGCGCCGTTTAGGCAAGGTTCAGGCTGCGCGCATCAGTCGGCGGCGTGGCCCTGCACCGGCAGGCGTTCGCCGTCCAGCCAGGCGGCGCCGTCGCGCATCGCCAGGCGGCCGTCGACGAACCAGCTCACCACCAGTGGATAGATCGTGTGTTCCTGGGCTTGCACCCGTTCAACCACGTCATCCTCTTCATCGCCGGGGAAAATCGGCACCTTGGCCTGTAAAATCACCGGGCCGCCGTCGAGCTGTTCGGTCACGAAGTGCACCGAGGTGCCGTGTTCGCTGTCGCCGTTGTCGATGGCCTGACGATGTGTATGCAGCCCCGGGTATTTCGGCAGCAGGGAAGGGTGAATGTTCAGCATGCGGCCGGCATAACGCTGCACGAACTGCGGGCTGAGGATGCGCATGTAGCCGGCCAGCACCACCAGATCGGGCTGGTACTGGTCGATGGCGTCCGCCAACGCGGCGTCGAACGCCGTGCGATCGGCGTAGGCCTTGGCATCCAGCGCCTGGGCGGCGATGCCCGCCGCTTCGGCGCGCTGCAGGCCGTAAGCCTGCGCCTTGTTGCTGAATACCGCCACGATCTCGGCGGCGATGCGGCCCTGCTGGCAGGCGTCAATCAGGGCCTGGAGATTGCTCCCCTGGCCGGAGACCAACACCACGATCTTTTTCATCAGTTGATGACCACTTGTTGTTCGTCGGAAGAGGCAGTCAGTTTACCGATTTTCCACGCTTTTTCACCTGCCGCGGTCAGCAGCGCGATGGCCGCTTCCACTTCGGCTTTCGGCAGGGCGATGACCATGCCTACGCCGCAGTTGAAGGTGCGGTACATTTCATGACGGCTGACGTTACCGGCCTGCTGCAGCCAGGTGAACACCGCCGGCCACTGCCAGCTGGCTTCGTCGATCACCGCCTGCATGCCTTCCGGCAGCACGCGTGGAATATTTTCCCAGAAGCCGCCGCCGGTGAGGTGAGCGATGGCGTGGACGTCAACCTTCTCGATCAGCTCCAGCACGGACTTCACGTAAATTTTGGTCGGCGCCAGCAGGTGGTCGGCCAGCGACTTGCCTTCCAGCTGGGTGGCTGTCGGGTCGGTGCTGCTCACTTCCAGGATCTTGCGCACCAGCGAGTAGCCGTTGGAGTGCGGGCCGGAAGCGCCCAGGGCGATCAGCGCATCGCCTGACTGCACTTTGCTACCGTCGATGATCTCGGATTTTTCGACTACGCCGACGCAGAAACCGGCCACGTCGTAGTCTTCGCCGTGGTACATGCCCGGCATTTCAGCGGTTTCGCCGCCCACCAACGCACAGCCGGACTGCTTGCAGCCTTCGGCGATGCCGGTGATCACGCTGGCCGCGGTGTCCACATCCAGCTTGCCGGTGGCGTAGTAGTCGAGGAAGAACAGCGGCTCGGCGCCCTGAACCACCAGATCGTTGACGCACATCGCCACCAAATCGATGCCGATGGTGTCGTGGCGTTTCAGATCCATCGCCAGACGCAGCTTGGTGCCCACGCCGTCGGTACCGGAAACCAGCACCGGCTCGCGGTATTTCTGCGGCAACGCACACAGGGCGCCAAACCCGCCCAGACCGCCCATCACTTCCGGGCGACGGGTCTGTTTAACTACACCTTTGATGCGATCTACCAATGCGTTGCCTGCATCGATATCGACACCTGCGTCTTTATAGCTGAGAGAGGTTTTGTCGGTCACTGCGCGATTCCCCACGACGGTTTGCGGTTTGAAAACTGTGCTTCCGATGTTGATTCCGGAATAAGGCGCGGCAATTCTAACAGCGCAGGCAAACGTTTGCGAGCGGCTTGTGAACCGGCTCCGCTTTTTCGTCATCTATACTGATATTCAAACTTTTGTTGATCCCGATCGGGCTATTGTGGGTGGCGCGGCGAAAAAAAGGAGGTATAATCCCGCGATTTTTTTGGCCGCAACCACCTTAATAGGAGAAAAATGATGAAGATCGTTGAGGTGAAACACCCGCTGGTAAAACACAAGCTTGGCCTGATGCGCGAAAATGACATCAGCACCAAACGCTTCCGTGAGCTGGCCTCAGAAGTGGGTAGTTTACTGACCTATGAAGCGACCGCCGATCTGGAGACGGAAAAAGTCACCATCGAAGGCTGGTGCGGGCCAGTTGAAGTGGACCAGATCAAAGGGAAAAAGATTACCGTAGTACCAATCCTGCGTGCCGGTCTGGGCATGATGGAAGGGGTGCTGGAGCACGTGCCGAGCGCGCGCATCAGCGTGGTGGGCGTATACCGCGACGAAGAAACCCTGGAGCCGGTGCCGTATTTCCAGAAGCTGGTTTCCAACATCGAAGAGCGCATGGCGCTGGTCGTCGACCCGATGCTGGCCACCGGCGGTTCGATGATCGCCACTATCGATCTGCTGAAGAAAGCCGGCTGTCACAGCATCAAGGTGCTGGTTCTGGTCGCCGCGCCGGAAGGCATCGCCGCGCTGGAGAAAGCGCACCCGGACGTTGAACTGTACACCGCCTCCATCGATCAGTGTCTGAACGACAAGGGCTACATCGTGCCTGGCCTGGGCGATGCGGGCGACAAGATATTTGGTACCAAGTAAACATTTGAGCCGACTTAATGAGTCGGCTTTTTTTGACTAAAACCTATAAAACCAATAAACCGAGGAAAAACACACATGACCCGTCGCGCCATCGGCGTCAGCGAGCGCCCGCCGCTGCTCCAGACCATTCCGCTCAGCTTCCAGCACCTGTTCGCCATGTTCGGCGCCACCGTGCTGGTGCCTATCCTGTTCAAGATCAACCCGGCGACCGTGCTGTTGTTCAACGGCATTGGCACGCTGCTGTATCTGTTCATCTGTAAAGGCAAGATCCCGGCCTACCTCGGTTCCAGCTTCGCGTTTATCTCGCCGGTGCTATTGCTGTTGCCGCTCGGTTATGAAGTGGCGTTGGGCGGTTTCATCATGTGCGGCGTACTCTTCTGTCTGGTGGCGCTGATCGTGAAAAAGGCCGGCACCGGCTGGCTGGACGTGATGTTCCCGCCGGCGGCGATGGGGGCGATCGTCGCCGTCATTGGCCTGGAGTTGGCGGGCGTGGCGGCCAATATGGCGGGGCTGCTGCCGGCGGAAGGCGCCAGCGCCGACTCGACCACCATCACCATTTCGCTGGTGACGCTGGCGGTCACGGTGCTCGGTTCAGTGCTGTTCCGCGGCTTCCTGGCGATTATCCCGATCCTGATCGGCGTGCTGGTGGGCTATGCGCTGTCGTTCTTCATGGGCGTGGTGGATTTGACCCCGATCCGCGAGGCGCACTGGTTCGCGCTGCCGACTTTTTACACCCCGCGCTTTGAGTGGTTCGCCATCTTCACCATTCTGCCGGCGGCGCTGGTGGTGATCGCCGAGCACGTCGGCCACCTGGTGGTGACCGCCAACATCGTGAAAAAAGACCTGATCCGCGATCCGGGCCTGCACCGCTCGATGTTCGCCAACGGCATCTCGACGGTATTCTCCGGCTTCTTCGGCTCCACGCCGAACACCACCTACGGCGAGAACATCGGCGTGATGGCCATCACCAAGGTCTACAGCACCTGGGTGATCGGCGGCGCGGCGGTGCTGGCGATCCTGTTGTCCTGCATCGGCAAGCTGGCGGCGGCGATCCAGGCGGTGCCGGTGCCGGTGATGGGCGGCGTTTCCCTGCTGCTGTACGGCGTGATCGGCGCCTCGGGCATTCGCGTGTTGATCGAGTCCAAAGTGGATTACAACAAAGCGCAAAACCTGATTTTAACCTCGGTGATCCTGATTATCGGCGTGAGCGGCGCCAAGGTGCACATCGGCGCGGCGGAGCTGAAAGGCATGGCGCTGGCGACCATCGTCGGCATTGGCTTGAGCCTGCTGTTCAAGGTCATCAGCCTGTTCCGCAAGGAAGAAGAGGTGCTCGACGCGCCGGACGAACCGGCAGAGCAGAAGTAACGAAAAGGGCAGCCCAGGGGCTGCCCTTTTGACTGATGGCATTCGCCTCAGCTGCGAATTTTGCGGTACACGAACAGCACCACGATGGCGCCGATAACCGCCACCACGAAGCTGCCGAAGTTGAAGCCGTCAACCTTGCCGTAGCCGAAGAAGGTGCTGATATAGCCGCCGACCACGGCGCCGACGATCCCCAGCACGACGGTCAGAATAAAGCCGCCGCCGTCTTTGCCGGGCATGATCCACTTAGCCAAAATACCGGCGATCAGGCCGAAGATAATCCAGGAAATAATCCCCATTTACTGCTCCTTTCTTTTGTGGCTGAGAATAGCTTACTGCTGGGTGGCTGGCTGAGTCTGAGTATTGCCGTTCACCGCCGCATCGGTCTCTTGTTTCAACTCTTGCGCTTTGTTTTCGGCGCTGTTCTTGATGGCTTCGGTCTTGGCCTTGGCCTGCTCGGTCAAATCGTTGGCGCCGTTGATGGCGTCGTTCTTGATGGCCTTGGCCTGATCCACCAACTGCTGGCTCTGCTTGCCGGCGTCATCTTTGATCGCGGCGGCCTTGGCCTTGGCGTCGTTGGTGATGGCGTCCGCCTGCTTGGCTGCGTCTTCTTTAATCGCCGAAGCTTTGTCCTTCAGCTGGTCAGCCTGCGTGGCGGCCTCTTTTTTGATTTCATCCGCCGTCGCTTTCGCCTTGTCCGTCAGATCGTCCGCTTTTTTCTGGGCGGCGTCTTTCATCTGCTCGGCGCTGTCTTTGGCTTTATCCAGGTTGGCGTCAACCTTGGACGAGTCATCACAGCCGGCAACCAACAACCCGATAAAGGAGGCCAACAGCACTTTATTCCATACTTTCATCGTCTATATCCTTGCAGAAACCTTGTTGATGGTGATTGCGTTTAGCCTACCTATACTAGGCCAGATTTGGCTTAAATGACAAATTTAACCTGCGCAGGCATGGGGTTAGGGAATGATATCGGATAATTCTTGCCTTGGCGGGAGCCGCAGCCAATCAAGCGGCGCTTAGGCATTGTTCACTATTGCGGCATAAGATCCTGCCGGTTCAACAGCGCCCGTTTTCTGTGTTAAACTGCCCACGTTTTTCTGCCAGTTTTGGTTGAGGTGCTTCTCTGAATACGCCGGCACAGCTTTCACTGCCACTTTATCTTCCCGATGATGAAACTTTCGCCAGTTTTTATCCGGGCGAGAACCCATCCCTATTAGCCGCGATCCAATCCGCCGTCCGTCAGGAACATGGCAGCTATATCTATTTCTGGTCGCGTGAAGGCGGCGGGCGCAGCCATTTGCTGCATGCGGCCTGCGCCGAGCTTTCGCAGAAGGGGGAAGCGGTGGGCTATGTGCCGCTCGACAAGCGCGCTTACTTCGTGCCTGAAGTATTGGACGGCATGGAACAGCTGGCGCTGGTCTGCATCGACAATATCGAATGCATCGCCGGCGACGAAGAGTGGGAGATGGCGATCTTCAACCTTTACAACCGCATCCTGGAAACCGGCCGCACCCGTTTGTTCATCACCGGGGATCGCCCGCCGCGTCAGCTGAACCTGCGTTTACCGGATCTGGCTTCGCGTCTGGACTGGGGGCAGATCTACAAGCTGCAGCCGCTGTCGGACGAAGAGAAGCTGCTGGCGCTGCAGCTGCGCGGCAAACTGCGCGGCTTCGAACTGCCGGAAGACGTGGGCCGCTTCCTGCTGAAGCGGCTGGATCGCGAGATGCGCACGCTGTTTATGACCCTCGATCAGCTCGATCGCGCCTCGATCACTGCCCAACGCAAGCTGACCATTCCGTTCGTTAAAGAGATCCTGGGGCTGTAGCCGCTACCGTAAAAGAAAGGGCGCAATAGTCCGCGCCCGAATTCGAATTTACAAAATCTCCAGCACCTGCTCCGGCGGCCGGCCGATGCGCGCCTTGCTGCCTTTCACCACGATCGGTCGTTCGATCAGTTTCGGGTTCGCCGTCATCGCCGCCAGCAGTTGCTCTTCGCTCAGGCTGTTGTCCGCCAGCTTCAATTCCTTGTACAGATCTTCTTTTTTGCGCATCAGATCGCGCGCCGATGTGAAGCCCAGTTCTTTCAATAGTTTTTTCAGCTCATCGACCGTAGGGGGCGTATCGAGGTACAGCACTACCTTGGGATCGACACCGTGCTGCTCCAGCAGCGCTAGGGTTTCACGGCTCTTGGAGCAGCGCGGGTTATGGTAAATCGTGACGTTTTTCATGGCGTTCATTCCTTGTTGAATCAGCTGCGCTGGTATTGGCGGAAGCGCTGTTGCAGTTGGCGCAGCTGGTCGATGCGCGCATCGTAGCGCGCCTGTTTCAGGCTGCCGAGTTTCTGCAGCGAGCTGGCATTGCTGAGCAGGCCGATGGCCTGATCGAGCCGGCCGGTCAGCGCCAGGCTTTCGGCGCGGGCCGACAGCTCTTCATCGCGCAGCCCCTGAGCGGCGCTGGCCTGCGCCAGCAGATCCCAGCCGTTCGGATCGTCCGGATGGGCAAAGGTGTAGCGGTTCAGGATCTTCGACGCCTGCGCCGGCTGGTTGCCTTCGACATAGGCGTTGGCCAGATTGAGCTGCAGCACCGGGTTGTTGTTCTGGGCGGCGTTGGCCGCCTGCAGGCGGGCGATGGCCTGCGGCGCGCGTTTCTGACCGAGATCGATGTCGGTCATCAGGTCGATCAGCCAGACGTTTTTCGCATCCTGCGCCAGCATCGGCTGAATGATGTTGCGCGCGTCGTCGTATTTTTTCGCTTCATAGAACAGAATGGCGCGGCCGTATTTGGCGGCCGCCTGTTCGCGCACGTTGCCCTTGCTGAGTGAGCCGAGCAGCTCTTCGTTCAGGCCGTAGCCTTCCGAGCTGTACATGCCCAGGGCGCGCACCTTGGCCATCAGGTAGTCCTGCGAAGACTGCACGATGTGTTTCGGCATCTGGTTGGCGCGGTTGCGCGCGTCGGAGAGGCGGCTGTCCGGCAACGGGTGCGTCAGCAGCATTTCCGGCGGCTTGGAGGCGTAGCGCGACTGATCCGAGAGTTTCTGCAGGAAGTCGGGCATGGCTTCCGGATCGAAACCGGCGCGCTGCAGCACCTGAATGCCGATGCGGTCGGCTTCCTGTTCGTTCGATTGGGTAAAGCTGATCATGCCTTGCTGGGTGCCGGCCATGGTGCCGCTCAGCGCCGCCATGCCCATGGTCGGGTTGGCCATCGCCAGCAGAATGGAACCGAGTGCGCCCACCCAGGTCAGCGGGGCGTTGCGCTGCTGATCTTCCATTGCGCGCGCCAGGTGGCGCTGGGTGACGTGCGAGATTTCATGCGCCAGCACCGAGGCCAGCTGGCTTTCGTTGTCGCTGACGCGGAACAGGGCGGAATGCAGCACCACGTTGCCGCCGAAGAAGGCGAAGGCGTTGATTTCGTCGTTGCGCACCAGATAGAAATGGAACGGCGTGCGCACCGAATAGGCGCTGGCCACCAGCCGGTTGCCCAGTTGGTTGATGTATTGACTTAGCAGCGGATCGTTGATCAGCGGGGCGCTGGCGCGCAGTTGGCGCACGTAGAAGTCGCCCATCGCCAGCTCTTGTCCGATGCTCAGGGTGCCGCCGGCGGAGGTGCCCATATCCGGCAACTGGTCCTGGCTTTCCGCCTGTGCTGGCGCCAGGGCGGTGGCGTTCAACGTGCCGAGCAACAGCACCGCTAACGCGGCTTTGGTCAACCGGTTGGTCATAGTCAGGCGTTTCCCTTAAATAATCATTTCTAAGACGTCAGCAGCAGACAAGAGTTCTTTATTCCCACGGCGCGATCCGCGTGAAAGTGCGGCGGATCACAAACCGCCGCGACGGCAATCATCACATCATAGTCAGCGGCAGGCGACAAGGAAACGTTAGCCGGGGGCGAATCGGGCAAAAAAGTTTTATTTTTCATTTCGAAGGGCGTTTTCTCCGTCGGTAGCGAGACGGAACTTCGATAAAACACGGATAAAGTTAGTCTGTGTTTTATTGACAAGATAAACGCAGACTCATATAGTCTGCGTTATTGAAGATTTACTGACGGTCAAAAACGGACATATGGCGTACATCACAACCAGCGTTGAATATGGCATCCACTGCCTGCTGTGGCTGGTCGGCGATAACCAGCGCGCGCTCAGCAGCCGCGAACTCGCCGAGCTGCAAGGGATCTCCCCCAGCTTTCTGGCCAAGATTTTCCCCAAGCTGGAAAAGGCGGGCATCGTCGCCGCCAGTGAAGGGGTGCGCGGCGGTTACCGGCTGGCCCGTCCGGCGAAAGAGATCAGCTTTCTGGAGATTATCGACGCCATCGAGGGGCACAAACCGCTGTTCGATTGCCAGGAGGTGCGCGGGCGCTGTGCGGTGTTCGATGATTCCCCGCCGGATTGGGCGGTCTCCGGCAAATGCGCTATCCATGCGGTGATGCTGCAGGCGGAGAAGGCGATGCGCGATGCGCTGGCGGCGCAGACCCTCGGCGACGTCGCTGCCCGTTTTGGCCGCAAGGCGCCACAGGGCTTCTTCGGCGAGGTCAACATCTGGCTCGACGAGCGCATGACGGAACGCACCGCGCGCAGCGGCAAAACGGCTCGCGCCAAGGCCTAAACTCCGCCTTTCCTTAAAACAAAACACACTTTTTCCCGCCTCTTCGGAAGGGGCGGGCGGTCCTTCTGCACCCTGCTACGGGAGCGGAACGGCGCCGTTCATCCGAAAAAACTGCGGGCAGCCTCGTCGCCCGGTCAACCCTGTATGAAGGAGTCATCCCATGACGCAGAAAATAGTGATTGCCGGTTCCGGTTTTGCCGGTTTTTGGGCCGCCGTGTCCGCCATGCGCGCCATTACCCTTGCCGGTAAGCATGACGACATCGAGGTGCTGATGGTTTCGCCGACGCCAACGGTCACCATCCGGCCACGCCTGTATGAAGCGGTGCTGGAAAACATGAATCCCGACATTTCCGCGCAGCTCACCGCCGTCGGTGTGCGGCACCTGGCCGGGACGGTGGAACGCATCGATGCCGCCGCCAAAACGCTCAGGGTGGCACCGGCGGCGGGGGAACCCCTTGAGTTGGCCTACGATCGTTTGGTGTGGGCCACCGGCAGTCGGCTTTCCGTGCCTGCGGTGCCGGGCTTTGCCGAATACGGTTTCAATGTCGATACGCTGGAAAGCGCACAGCGCTTGGGCGCTCATATCAAAGCGCTGGCGGCCAAACCGTCAACGCCGGCGCGCAACACCGCCGTGGTGGTGGGAGCGGGGCTGACCGGGCTGGAGAGCGCCGCGGAGATGCCGCAGCGGCTGCGCGATGCGCTGGGGCAAAACGAGAATGTGCGTGTGGTGATCGTCGATAGCGCCCCGGAAGTGGGCGCCGGAATGGGCGCGGAGCCGGGGGCGGTAATTCGCCAGGCGCTGGCGGAGTGCGGCGTGGAAGCGCGAGCCGGCCTGCGCGTCTCGGCTATCGACGCCGAGGGGGTGATGCTGTCGAACGGTGAACGCATCGCCGCCAACACGGTGATCCTGGCGGCAGGCGTGCGTGCGCATCCGCTGACCGAGCAGATCCCCGGCGAGCGCGACGCCAATGGCCGGGTGATCGGCGACGCCTTCCTGCGCGCGCCGGCGGCGGCGGGCATTTTCGTGACCGGCGATACGGTGAAAGCGGCGACCGACGATCTCGGTAACCACAATCTGATGACCTGCCAGCATGCGATGAGCCTTGGCCGCGTCGCCGGTCACAATGCGGCGGCGGAGCTGGTGGGGTTACCGACGCACCCGTACAGCCAGCCGAAGTATGTGACCTGTCTGGATCTGGGCCCCTGGGGCGCGCTGTATACCGAAGGCTGGCAGCGCCAGGTGCGCTTTACCCGTCAGGAAGGCAAAAAGATTAAACAGGAGATTAACACGCAGTGGATTTACCCACCGGCAGCGGACCGCGAGGCGTTGTTCTCCGTCGCCAATCCGGATTTCGTGATTGTGCCTTAAAAAGATAAAAACGGGAGCGGCAACGCTCCCGTCGTCATTTCCCCAGCGGCAGGAACGAGCGTTCCGGCACCACGGTTTTCATCACCAGAGTGGAGCTCAGGCGCTGCACGCCCGGCAGGGCGGAGAGCTTCTCGTCGTAAAGCTGCTGAAAGGCGGGCAGATCGCGGGCGATAACGTGCAGAAGATAGTCGGGATCGCCAAACAGCCGCTGCGCTTGCACCACCTGCGGAATGTCCACCATGGCGTTTTCGAAGGTTTCGACGGCGCGGCGATCGCCTTCGCGCATGGTGACGAACACCAGGGCGGAAAAGTTATAGCCCAGGCTGCCGGGATCGAGCTGGGCGCGGTAACCCCTGATCACTCCAGACTCCTCTAATGCCCGCACCCGGCGGTGGCAGGGGGATACGCTCAAACCGATCCGCTCGGCCAACTCGGTCACCGACAAACGGCCGTCAGCCTGCAGTTCAGCAAGAATCTTGCGATCAATCTTGTCCATTTGGAAAAATTTCCCCGTTTATGCCGATTTCAGGCAAGTAATTGAAAGCACATTTTAACGCCTTGAGGATATTCTTGCCATCTGTTGAACGGTTTTGACGGCCGCCGCGGCAGGCGGAGGCCGTTCTTCTTCCACGAGGAAAGCGCAATGGTTCTCTGTTCGGTGTGGCGCGGTGCGTTTGAGAGGGCGCCGGCATGACGCTCGCTCTGTTCGCCGCGTTTTGGGCGGTGTCGATTTTGTTGGTGATCACGCCGGGTATGGATTGGGCCTATGTGATCTCGGCGGGCATTCGCGGCCGGGTGGTAGTGCCCGCCGTCGCCGGTTTGCTGTTTGGCCATTTGTTGATGATTGCGATCGTGGTGGCGGGCGTCGGCGCGCTGCTGGTCGGCAACCCGCTGGCGCTGACGGCGCTCACCCTGTTGGGGGCGGCTTACCTCTTGTGGATCGGTTTCAACATGCTGTTGCACCCGCCGGTGCCCGGCGCCGGTGAAGATCAGCGTTCCGATTCCTGGCTGCGCTGGGCCGGCAAAGGCGTGTGCGTCAGCGGGCTGAACCCCAAGGTGTTTCTGCTGTTTCTGGCGCTGCTGCCACAATTTACCGACGCCCGAGCTGAATGGTCGGTGCCGATGCAGATGCTGGCGTTGGGCGTCGTGCATTTGATCAGCTGCGGCCTGGTGTATCTGCTGGTGGGGTTTGGTTCGCAGTCGGTGCTGCGCACGCGTCCTCAGGCCGCAAAGGTGGTGGGGCGCATCTCCGGCGCGGCGATGATCGTCATCGCCCTCGGGCTGCTGGCCGAGCAGGCGCTGAAGCTGAAATAGCATTACCGTCGGTAGATGTCCGGCCGGGCGATCTGCCAGACAAAGTCGGGGCGGTTGATGGCCGAATAGCCCACTTTCTCATAGAGCCAGGGGGCGGTGCTGGTGACCAGCATGACTCGCCTCAGCGTCGCCATCAGCGGATGGGCCTGGCAACATTCCGCCAGCCACAGGCCCAGCCCGCTTTTTTGGAATGTTTCCAGCACGTACACGTCGCACAGATAGCCGAAAGTGGCGTAATCGGTGACCAGCCGGGCGAAACCGATCTGCCTGGCGCCGTGATACAAACCGAAACACAAGCTGTGGGCGAGGGACTGGCGAACGGTTTCTCTATCGATTCCTTCCGCCCATGACGAACGGGTCAGAAAAGCGTGGATGGCATCGAGATCCAGCAGGGCGGGATCGGTGCTGACGAGATAGTCCGCACGCTGCCACTCCAGTGGGGCAGGGGTTGTCATGATGGCTCTTCTCCTGTGCAAGCGTTCAGGTCAGGGTCGCCGTTCAGGCGTGCAGCTCGGCGACCGTCATGGTGAAAATCAGCGTGTCTTCGCCTTCGTTGGCGTACCGATGTGGGCCGTCCGTTTTGGCGACCGCCGAACAGCCCGGCGCAATCATGAGCTCGGTCTGTTCGACGGCAAGGCTCAAGACGCCTCGCTCAACGTGCAGCAGCTCGAAGGTGCCCGTCGGGTGGCCGCCCGATGTATAGGCTTCCCCCGGCGCCATTTCCCACCGCCACAGTTCTATCATGTTCGGGCCTTGGGTGCCCGCGAGCAAACGTGCCGAGCCGCCGCGATCGCCATGCCACAGCGTGGGAATATCTTGGCTTTCAATCAGGTAGGCGGCGGGCGCGCGGGTGACGTTGACGATGTCCGCCACCGACAGGCCCAGCGCCGCCGCGAGCTTGCACAGGATGGCGATGCTGGGATTGGCGGTGCCTTTCTCGATCTCCACCAGCATGCCTTTGCTGACGCCCGCCCGGCGCGACAGTTCATCCAGCGATAGCTTTTGGCTTTTTCTCTGTTGCTTGATGCGGTGCGACACCGCTTCGCTGACGGTTTGCACGTCGGCGCCGAACTCGGTCGGTCTGTTGACTTTTGCGTTCATCGGTCAATATTATGCAATAAAATAGTCAATATAGGATTATTCAATGATTTTAGTCGATCCGTCAATCGATCCGGCCGTCGCTGCGCTGGCACCCGGTTTCCGGGCGTTAAGCATTACCGCGGTTGCGGCTCCCATAGCCCATCCGAACGTAGGGGCATTGGCGTTGACGCAAGCCTGTCGCGCTCTCGCCGAGGAAGACGCCCCCTGGGCAGAGGCGCATCTCACGGCCTGGCGCGAGGTTTTCATGCAGTTTGGCGCCAAACCCAAGCGTACGCCCTGTTCCGCCGACGCCCTGCGCAAGCGCGCGTTGCGCGACGGCACGATACCCAGCATCGATCCGGTAGTCGATCTCTACAACGCCGTCAGCATTCGTTATGCGGTGCCGGTGGGGGGCGAGAATATCGCGGCCTATGTCGGCGAGCCGCGGCTGATTATCGCGGATGGCAGCGAACTGTTTGATACCGTCAAGGAGGGGGCGGTGATCCATGAATCGCCGGAGGCGGGTGAAGTGGTTTGGCGCGACGATCGCGGCGTGACCTGCCGCCGCTGGAATTGGCGCCAGGGGGTCAGAACCCGGTTGAGCGCCGAGGCCGAGCGGATGTGGTTCATCCTGGAGAGCCTGCCGGCGATGCCGTTGGCGGCGCTGCACGAGGCGGGCGACGAATTGATTGCCGGTTTACGGCAAATGATGCCCGGCGTCACGGTAGAGCAACGGCTCATCGGCCGCGCCTCGTAACAGGCGTCAGCACTGGCGGCGAACCAAACCGGTGATCAAATCCAGCGCGTCGTCCGCCGCCGCGATTTCGCTTTCGCTGAGCGCCTGCCGTTCGATGAAGCTCTCGATGGCTTCCAGCAGGGAGAAGATGCTGATTTCATCTCCTATCTTGACGACTTCGCAAACGCCACGCCCGATCGCCAGACAGATGGCTTCATCAAATTCACACGGTTTGCTGTTCATTTTTCCCCCTACGGCATTTGGGATTATATCGGCCATGCTACCGGTTTTTTCCCGGTGGCTGTCTGACGAAAATCCCATTTTTTCGTTGATGCTGACGGGCGCGCGATCGCGGGCATTGGCGAAATTCTGATTTCCTCACCGTGGCCAAATTTCCCTTGTGACCACCGTGCCGGCGCGGTATTGTCGCCAAATGACGACAATACCGCCTCATTGTCCGCATAAAAAATTCATGACGTTATCATCCCTTCATCCCGCTGCCGTGCGGGATTTTTTTATGAGGTTTATCCCAAAGTGCGGATAACCTCGACGCGATCGCTTGCCATGTTCTGGGAATAATCCTAGCTTGAAATAGTCATTTAGGGTTAGCAATCCCTCATGACCTCCTTGTAACACTTGATGCACCAGAACGTTTTCTCCCCCGCTTAGGCGGGGGTTTTTAATGACGTGCATCGGAAAAGGCCGTGAACGTAGAACCGACAGAGTTCGTGACGATAACCAGTTTAAGCATCAGGGGACGGGACAATGAAAAATGATCTGGCGGCGGCGATCGCGATTGGCTGTGTGTTGTTGTTCGCATTGGCGGTCGGTTCGCCCCTTTCTGTCGCTACTTCGCTGTAATCTTCCGCGGCCCCGTTCGGGGCCGCTCATCGAGCCAGTCGCCGCGTCTGCGGATTTTTGCGTCGATCGTCTGCCCGCGCGATAAAATCAGCCAGATCGCTGTTGATGTATGGCGAACTTTGAGTACTCTGAGTGCTTTGCACATCCCGCGTGCGCCCGTTCTATCTATGCTTTAATCAGGCCCATCACAGGAATCGCCATGCCCGCCCGCCAAATCTCAAGGAGCCCGCTCTGATGCTGGAGATGTTATTACAGTGGTACCGCCGCCGCTTCACCGATCCTCAGGCCATCGCGCTGCTGGTGATCCTGGTTGCCGGGTTCCTTATTCTCTATTTTTTGCACGGCATTCTGACCCCGTTGCTGGTTGCCATCGTGCTGGCGTATCTGCTCGAGTGGCCGACCGCGCGCCTGCAGCGCATCGGCTGTTCGCGCACCTGGGCGGCGAGCATCATGCTGCTGGTGTTCGCGGGCGTCGCCATGCTGCTGGTGTTCGTCGTCGCGCCGACCGCCTGGCAGCAGGGCATCAATCTGATGAGCGATCTGCCGGGCATGCTCAATCAGTTCTATAACTTCGCCGCGACGCTGCCGAAGCGTTATCCGGCGCTGGTGGATGCCGGCATCATCGACATGATGGCGGAAAACCTGCGCAGCCGGTTGTCCGGCATGGGCGAATCGGTGGTGAAATTCTCGCTGGCGTCGCTGGTCGGCCTGCTGACGTTGGCTATCTATCTGATCCTGGTGCCGATGATGATGTTCTTCCTGCTGAAGGACAAAGAACAGCTGCTGAACGCGGTGCGCCGCGTGCTGCCGCGCAATCGCGGCCTGGCGGGGCAGGTCTGGAACGAGATGAATCAGCAGATCACCAACTACATTCGCGGCAAAGTGCTGGAGATGGTGATTGTCGGCGTGGCGACTTACCTGGTGTTCGCTGTGCTGGACATGCGCTACTCGCTGCTGCTGGCGGTGCTGGTGGGGTTCTCGGTGCTGATCCCCTACATCGGCGCGGTGCTGGTCACCATACCGGTGGTGGTGGTGGCGCTGTTCCAGTGGGGCGTCGGCGCCGATTTCTGGACGCTGATCGTCGCCTACCTGGTGGTGCAGGGGCTGGACGGCAACCTGTTGGTGCCCATTTTGTTCTCCGAAGCGGTCAACCTGCATCCGCTGGTGATTATCCTGTCGGTGATCGTGTTCGGCGGGATGTGGGGCTTTTGGGGCGTGTTTTTCGCCATACCGCTGGCGACGCTGGTGAAGGCGGTGATCCATGCCTGGCCGGATGAACTGCGGGTCGAGGTGGAAGACAAGGCCGACTGACAGGGAAGAAACGAAGCGCAGCAGGCCGCTGCGCTTCGTGAGAATTACTGCTGCAGGTAGTTCAGAACGATGTCGTGGTGATTGGTGGTTTTGAAATCATCAAACACTTTTTCAATCTTGCCGTTGGCATCGATCAGGAAGCTGATGCGGTGAATGCCGTCGTAGGTCTTGCCCATGAAGGTTTTCTCGCCCCACACGCCAAACTGTTGTGACACCTGATGATCTTCATCAGACAACAGCGTGAAGTTGAGCAGCTCCTTTTCGGCGAAGCGCGACAGTTTTTCCGGTTTGTCGGTGCTGATGCCCAGCACTTCGACGCCGACCTTTTTTAATTCGTCCATGTTGTCCCGCAGGCCGCAGGCTTGCACGGTGCAGCCCGGCGTCATCGCCTTCGGATAGAAATAGACCAATACTCGCTGTCCCTGGAAGTCGGCCAAATTAATTTCCTCACCGTCCTGGTCAGGCAAACTAAATTTCGGCGCTGTGTCACCGGCTTTCAATGGGCTCATCACTACTCTCCATCTTTCTCGTCATGCTGTGGATAGTTCACCACGCTAATACTGCCTTGCGCGTTCAATTCTGTACATAGGCGATGGAAGGCTTGCTCAATATTTGAGGCGTCCCGATCGCCGGAGCTGTGGGCGGTAATTTGGATATACAGCTGCGGCGGCAGGTCGCCGTCCGCCGGCTGCGTGCGCGAGACCAGTTCGGCGATATTCATCTGGCTGGAGTCGAACAAATCGGTAAAGCGTTCGATGATGTGCGGCGAGTCCTTCACTTCCACCTGCACCCACACCGTGGCCGGCATCGGCGGCCTTTCGTGCGAGTTTGTGCGCTTCATCACGATCAGCAGATCCAGCTCCGCGCCTTTTTGCGGCAGGGTGGATTCGATCAGGGTGATGGCGTTCCAACTGCCGGACAGCAGCATGATGAACGTGAACTCCTCTCCCAGCATGGCCAGACGGCTATCTTCGATATTGCATCCGCAACTGCTGACGTGGCGGGTGATGGTATTGACGATTCCGGGGCGGTCGGCGCCGAGCGCGGTAATCACGAGATAGTGTTCGTCTGACTGAGGCAAAATAGCGCTTCCTGTCGTGCTTAATGGGGTTACCATGGTAAACATAAAAAAACCGCCTGCCAAGCGCTTACAACGCGGTTGTGCGCTTGCTTTTGGATAGGCAGCAAAAGTACCATGAGTGACTTGTTTGTGGAGGGGACGGCCAATGTTTACGGGAAGTATTGTTGCACTGGTTACGCCGATGGACGACAAAGGTGCTGTCGATCGCGCGAGCCTGAAAAAATTGATCGATTATCATGTAGCCAGTGGCACCGCGGCGATCGTTTCCGTAGGGACCACCGGCGAGTCCGCAACGCTTGCCCATGACGAGCACGTTGACGTGGTGCTGCAGACGCTGGAGCTGGCCGACGGCCGCATTCCGGTGATCGCCGGCACCGGCGCCAACGCTACCGCCGAAGCCATCGCGCTCACCACCCGCTTCGCCAACACCGGCGTGGTGGGTTGTTTGACGGTGACGCCGTACTACAATAAGCCGACGCAGGAAGGGCTGTATCAGCACTTCAAGGCGATCGCCGAGAGCACCGAGCTGCCGCAGATCCTGTATAACGTGCCTTCGCGCACCGGCTGCGACATGCTGCCGCCGACCATCGCTCGGCTGGCGAAAATCAAGAATATTGTTGCTGTAAAAGAAGCGACGGGGAACTTAAGTCGCGTTAGTCAGATCCAAGTGCTGGTTGACGATGAAGACTTCATTTTGCTGAGCGGCGACGACGCCAGCGGGCTGGACTTCATGCAACTGGGCGGCAAAGGGGTGATTTCCGTGACGGCCAACGTGGCTGCGCGCGAGATGGCGGAACTTTGCGCGCTGGCGGCGCAGGGCAAATTTGCCGAAGCGCGCCGCTTAAATCAGCGCTTGATGCCGTTGCATCAGGATCTATTTGTAGAAGCAAACCCAATTCCGGTGAAGTGGGCCTGTAAGGCGTTGGGATTGATGGCAACCGATACGCTGCGTCTGCCGATGACGCCGTTGAGCGAAGCCGCCCGCCCGGTGGTGGAGCGCGCGCTGAAAAGCGTCGGCTTGCTGTAACTCTAAGGGAAATTTGATGGCTTATTCATTGCAAAAGTCGACGGTAGCAAAAGTAGTGGGCATCTCATTGGTGATGATGCTGGCAGCCTGCAGCAGCGATCAGCGCTACAAGCGCCAGGTCAGCGGCGACGAGGCCTACCTCGACGCGGCTCCGCTCAAGGCGCTGAACGCGCCGTCCGGCATGATCCTGCCGGTGCAGAGCGGCAACTATGACGTGCCGGCCACAACGGTGCAAGGCAACGTCGGCAAGCAGTTGGACATTCGTCCGCCGGTGCAGCCGTTGGCGCTGCTGAGCGGTTCACGCGCGCAATACGCCGGCGACAGCGGCACGCTGCTGCTGGAAAACAGCCCGCAGAACCAGAACCTGTGGTCGCGCGTGGTCAGCCTGCTGCAGGCGAAGAACATCGCGATCGCTTCCCGTCAGGACGCCGGTCAGACCCTGACCACCGACTGGGTGAAGTGGAACCGTCTGGACGAAGACAACCAGTACGAAGGCCGTTATCAGATCAGCGTGCAGCAGCAGGGCTATCAGCAGGCGCTGGTGGTGAAAAGCGTTGGCCTGCAGCAGCAGGGCAAGACCGAACAGGTGACCGATCAGTCTGAGATCCAGCGCTACAACGGCATGATGATCAACACCCTGATCGAAGGCCTGGACAAGCAGGATAACCTGGCGAGCTCCCAGACGGCCAACCGCTTCGGCGCGCTGGACGTGCAGAGCGGTGCCGATGATACCGGCCTGCCGATGCTGGTGGTGCGCGGCCCGTACACCGTCGTGTGGGATCGCCTGCCGCCGGCGCTCGAAAAACTGGGGATGAAAGTGGGTGACCGCAGCCGTCCGCAGGGCACCGTCGCCGTGACTTACAAGTCCCTGAGCAGCAGCGATTGGGATGCGTTGGGCGTCAAGGATCCTGAACTGACGGAAGGCGATTACAAACTGCAGGTCGGCGATCTCAACAACCGCACCAGCCTGCAATTCATCGATCCGAAAGGCAAACCGCTCACCCAGTCGAAAAACGACGCACTGGTGGCGGCATTCCAGTCAGCCTTCAGCAAAACCAGCGTTAACTAATCAAAAAGGGGCTTCGGCCCCTTTTTGTTTTGTCTATACGGTATCGTTTGCGTCGCAGGTTTGGCACAATAGTGTCCGGCACGCCAAAGAATTCATTAGGTCAATTCTATACCCCCTAATTTCGGGCCGCGCTCGGGAGACAACGGGGATACATCACTGGAGTAAGTAAGATGCAAAAGCTAGCTGAGCTGTATCGCGGAAAGGCAAAAACCGTTTACACCACCGAGAATCCCGATCTGTTGGTGTTGGAGTTCCGCAACGATACGTCAGCACTGGATGGTCAGCGCATTGAGCAGTTCGATCGCAAAGGCATGGTGAACAACAAGTTTAACCATTTCATCATGAGCAAACTGGAAGAAGCCGGCATCCCGACCCAGATGGAGCGTCTGCTGTCCGACAACGAAGTGCTGGTGAAGAAATTGGACATGGTGCCGGTGGAGTGCGTGATCCGCAACCGCGCCGCCGGTTCGTTGGTGAAGCGTCTGGGCATTGAAGAAGGTCTGGTGCTGAACCCGCCGCTGTTCGATCTGTTCCTGAAAAACGACGCCATGCACGATCCGATGGTGAACGAATCCTACTGCGAAACCTTTGGCTGGGTGAGCAAAGAGCATCTGGCGCGCATGCGCGAGCTGAGCTACCGCGCCAACGACGTGTTGACCCAGCTGTTCGACGACGCCGGCCTGATCCTGGTCGACTTCAAACTGGAGTTCGGTCTGTTCAACGGCGAAGTGGTGCTGGGCGATGAGTTCTCGCCGGACGGCAGCCGCCTGTGGGACAAAAACACCCTGGACAAGATGGACAAAGACCGTTTCCGTCAAAGCCTGGGCGGCCTGATCGAAGCCTACGAAGAAGTGGCGCGCCGCATCGGCGTGAAACTCGACTAAGCGTCGGCACCGCCATTCGGGGCGATCCGGCCGGATCGTCCCGCTATTCTGCGTTTTTCCAGAAAATTTCTACATTTCCTCCGCGGCAGACCATTTATAATGATGGATGTGAGATGACTAAAACCTATCCCACTCAGGCTTGAAGCTGCCTTTGCGCTTACGATCGCGGCGCAACTTCAACGAGCAGGGGAAATATCTGGAGTGTATTTATGCGTTGGCAAGGGCGTCGGGAAAGTGACAATGTTGAGGATCGTCGCGGGCAGTCTTCAGGTTTGGGCGGCGGTGGCGGCGGTTTCCGCGTGCCGGTGGGTGGCAAGGGCGGCATCGTTATTCTGGTAGTGGTGCTGGTGGCCGGTTATTACGGCATCGATCTGTCGCCGCTGTTGAACGGCGGTAACGTCGCTCCTCAGGGTCAACAACAGAGCGCCAACATCAGTCCGAAAGACGATGAGCTGGCCAAATTCACCTCAGTGGTGCTGGCTTCGACCGAGGATAACTGGAAAGAGATTTTCCAGCGCATGGGCAAAACCTATCAACCGCCGAAGCTGGTGATGTATCGCGGCGTAACGCGCACCAGCTGCGGCACCGGTCAGGCGGCGATGGGGCCGTTCTACTGCCCGGGCGACAGAACGGTGTATATCGATCTGTCTTTCTATCAGGACATGAAGACCAAGCTGGGCGCCGGCGGTGATTTCGCTCAGGCCTATGTGGTGGCGCACGAAGTCGGCCACCACGTGCAGAACCTGCTGGGCATCGAGCCGAAGGTGCGCCAGATGCAGCAAGGCGCTAGCCAGGCGGAAGTGAACCGCCTGTCGGTGAAAATGGAGCTGCAGGCGGACTGCTTTGCCGGCGTGTGGGGCAAATACGCCGAGAAGCAGCAGATGCTGGAAGAGGGTGACCTGCAGGCGGCGTTGAATGCCGCGCAGGCGATTGGCGACGACCGGTTGCAGCAGCAGAGCCAGGGCCGCGTTGTGCCGGACAGCTTCACCCACGGCACTTCGCAGCAGCGCTACACCTGGTTTAAACAGGGTTTCGACAGCGGCGATCCCAATACCTGCAACACCTTTGCATCCCGTTAACGCCTCAAGTGCCGGAGCCTGACTCCGGCATTTTTTTCGGATTGAGATACAGCCTTATGCTACAGGCAGCGCAACAACTCATGCGGCGGCAGGGCATCCGGCGTTTGCTGGTGCTCAGCGGTGAACCCGAGTGGTGCCGCGAACAGGCGCAGCGGCTGGCGGCGACGCTGCCGGGCGACTGGCCGTGGGTGGGGGAAAACCCGCCGCCCGGCCTGTCGGCTTTGCCGAGCCGCGCGGTGCGCCAATTGCTGGGGCAGGAGCGGCTGCACGCGGTGTTTGATGCCGGTCAGTCGCTCGACGTGGAGGCGTTGGCGGCGCTGTGCGGCGCATTGCGCGCCGGCAGCTGGCTGCTGCTGTTGACGCCGCCCTGGCGGCAATGGCCTCAGTTGCCGGACGGCGACAGCCTGCGCTGGAGCGATTGTCCGCAGCCGATCACCACGCCGCATTTCATTCATCATCTGCAGCATCATTTGGCCGACGACAGCGAAGTGACTGTCTGGCGGCAGGATGAGCCCCTGACGTTGGCCGCGCTGCCGGCGCGTGAAGGTTGGCAGCCGCCGGATGGCGGGCCGACCGAGGAACAACAGGCGATCTTGACGGCGTTGTTGCAGGCCGAGTCCGGCGTGTGGGTGCTGACCGCCGCCCGCGGCCGCGGCAAATCGACGCTGGCCGGCATGCTGATGGCGCAGTCGCCGCTGACCTGCTGGATAACCGGGCCGAGCCGCGCCGCCACAGAGGTGGCCGGGGAATGGGCGCAGGGGCGCGCACAGTTTTGGGCGCCCGATGCCTTGCTGGCGCAGTGCCGGGAGGGGGACGTCAGTGACGTGGGCTGGCTGCTGGTGGATGAAGCGGCGGCGATCCCCGCGCCGCTGTTGCAACAGCTGATCGGCTATTTCCCGCGCGTGTTGCTGACCACCACGGTGCAGGGCTATGAAGGCACCGGCCGCGGTTTTCTGCTGAAGTTTTGCGCCGGGCTGCCGTCCTATCAGGCGTTGAGTCTGCAACAGCCGATGCGCTGGGCGCAGGGCGATGCGTTGGAACGGGTCACGGACAATGCGCTGTTGTTCAACGAGCTGCCCGCCTGGCCGGTGGATGGCCAGGCGATCGATTACAGCCAGGCGGAGCAGCGTGAACTGTGCGCCGATCCGCAGCGGCTGGCGCGTTTCTATGCTCTGCTGAGCAGCGCGCATTACCGCACCTCGCCGCTGGACTTACGCCGGCTGATGGACGCGCCCGGCATGCATTTCGGGCTGGCGCAGGCCGGACAGGAGGTGGTCGGTGCCGTGTGGCTGGCGGAAGAAGGCGGGTTGAGCGCCGAGTTGGCGCACGACGTGTGGGCCGGCCGCCGCCGGCCGCGCGGCAACCTGGTGGCGCAGTCGCTGGCGGCGCATGGCGGCCAGTGGTGGGCGCCGACGCTGCGGTCACGGCGCATTACCCGCATCGCGACGCTGCCGACGCTGCGGCGGCAGGGTATTGCGCGTCAGCTGGTCGAGCGGCAACGTCGTCAGGCGCAGGGGCTGGATTTCCTGTCGGTCAGCTTCGGCTATACCGAGCCGCTGTGGCGCTTTTGGCAATCCTGCGGTTTCGAGCTGGTGCGCATCGGCAGCAAGCCGGAGGCCAGCAGCGGCTGTTATACCGCGATGGCTATCTTACCCTTGAGCGAGCAAGGGGAGGCGCTGCGGCACGCGGCGCACAAGCACCTGGCGCGCGACTGGCCCTGGCTGCGGCAGCGCATCGAACTCGTGCTGGCGATCCCGGGCGATGACGGCGACACGTCGCTCGGTGAAGAGGACTGGCGCGAACTGGCCGGGTTCGCTTTCGCCCATCGGCCGCTGGAGGCCAGCCTGGGGGCATTGCAGCGTTTGCTGTTGGCCAGCAGTCTGCCGCTGCCCGCGCTGCGCGGCCACCTGCAACGGCGGCAATCCCCGGCGGCCTGCGTGGAGCAGGCGGGCGTAAGCGGCCAGAAAGCCTTGCTGCGCCACTGGCGGCACGAAACGGCGCAGGCGCTGGAACAGTTGAATGCGCAACACTGCCGCTACTGGCACGACTGGGCGCAGTCGTTGCAATAAATTGAATAACTCGCTCAATAAAACCCGATTTTCCCGATTTCTCAACGGCGTATAGTCACTGTCAGCGGTGCGGCGGCGACTGTCGCCACACCAGGTTTGGTTACTATTAAGGAGTCATCGATGAAACATGAGCATTTCGTTGTCCAAAGCCCGGCGACCCCGGCGGCGCAGCTGATCTTGCTGTTTCACGGTGTCGGCGACAACCCGGTGGCGATGGGGGAGATCGGCAGCTACTTCGCCAAAGACTTTCCTCAGGCACAGGTGGTGAGCATCGGTGGTCCCGAAGCGTTTGGCAACGGTGCCGGGCGCCAGTGGTTTTCGGTACAGGACGTGACCGAAGAGAACCGCGCGGCCCGCATCGCAGACGTGATGCCGCAGTTTGTGGCCGTGGTGCGTCATTGGCAGCAGCTGAGCGGCGTGGGCTATGCCGGCACTGCTCTGGTGGGGTTCTCGCAGGGGGCGATCATGGCACTTGAGGCGTTAAAAGCGGAAACCCGGCTGGCCGGGCGCGTGGTCGCGTTCAGCGGGCGTTTCGCCCAGTTGCCTGAGCAGGCTTTCGGCGACAGCGTGGTGCATTTGATCCACGGTGAAGAGGACGCGGTGATCGCGGTGCAACACGCTCACGCGGCGGCGGAAGCGTTACGGGCCAACGGCGTGGATTTCACGCTCGACGTGGAAGAGAACGTCGGGCATGCGATCAATCAGGGCATGATGAACGCCGCGCTGGAAAGGCTGCATTATTACGTGCCACAGCGCTACTGGGACGAGGCATTGTCCGGCAAGCGCGGCGAGCTGATCGCCTTTCGCTAAAAACTCAGGGCGCCGATGAGCGCCCTGATGTCATTTCTTTTTCGGCCAGTCGTCTTCGTCATCCCACTGGGCATTGTTGTCGCGGTGCGGCGGTATCTCCGGCTTGTTGGCCAGATAGCTTTTCACGTCGACGCGGCGCAGTTCCTTGATGCCGCTGACGACCATCCCCACCAGAACCAGCAGAATAATCCACCAGTAATCAGCTAACCATTGCATAGCTACTCCTTTCCTTCACTGCGTATGAAACGCGAAAAAATCGAGGGCAGATGGCGTTCGAGCCATTCGACACCGGCGACCTCCTTGTCTTGCCAGGCCGCCAGCAACAGCGCCGGGGTCAGCAAATGTTCAGCCTCTTGCGCCAGCGGTCGGTAGCTTAGATGCCACGGCTCCACCGCCACGCCGCCGCTGTCTTCGGTAAAGGGGCGATAGAAACCGAACTCGGCCATATGCGCCGTCAGCCACTGGTTGAGCGGCGCAAAGTAACCGCCTTCTTCATATTCCCACGGCTCCAGCTGCAGCTTTTGCCCTTCCGGCAACAGCGACGGATCGTACACGTCCAAATCGCTGCCCCAGTGATGGCGGCTGGCGCCAGGCAGGGCTGACCAGCGCAGGATCGCCTCACAGCGTTCGGCGGCTGACAGCGGCGCGACGTCGATCGGTTGACTGTCCTTATCTAATACTGGCCGCTGGCCGCAGAATTTGCCATTCCAAATCGCCAACTGGCGGTCGAAGTCGCGGAAGGTGCTGGCGGGCTGGAGATCGAATCCGGCTTCACGCGCGGCCTGTTGCATCGCCAGGAAGGCATTGACCGCCTGCGGCTGCAGCCGATGGTTGCCGCTCAGCGGCGCCAGGTGTTCGGTCGAACGGCCGGTGAGCATCTCTGCGGTGATCATGCGACCAATTGCTCCATGATGCGTTGATACATGCGGCTCAGCAGCTGCAGATCCGCGGCGTTGACACATTCGTTGACCTTGTGGATGGTGGCGTTGACTGGCCCCAGTTCCACCACCTGCGCGCCCATCTGCGCGATGAAGCGGCCGTCGGAGGTGCCGCCGGTGGTCAGCAGCTGCGGCGTCAATTCAGAATAGTGCTCGACGGCGTTGACCACCGCATCCACCAGCGCGCCGCGCGAGGTGAGGAACGGTTGACCGGACAGCCGCCATTCGATGCTGTAATTCAACTGGTGGCGTTCCAGCAGCTCTTCCACGCGCTGCTTGATCATCGCGTCGGTGAGTTCGGTGCTGAACCGGAAGTTGAACTGCACGTAGAGATCGCCCGGGATCACGTTGTTGCTGCCGGTGCCGGCCTGCACGTTGGCGATCTGCATGCTGGTCGGCGGGAAGAACTCGTTGCCGCGATCCCATTCGATCGCCACCAGTTCATTCAGCGCCGGCATGGCGCGGTGCACCGGGTTGTCCGCCAGATGCGGATAGGCGACGTGCCCCTGTACGCCGTGGATATGCAGGTTGGCGGTGATGGAGCCGCGACGGCCGTTTTTCACCACGTCGCCGACGCGTTCGGTGCTGGACGGCTCGCCGACCAGGCAGTAATCCAGCCGCTCGTTGCGCGCCATCAGCGCTTCGACCACTTTAACCGTGCCGTGGGTGGCGCTGGCTTCTTCATCCGAAGTGATCAGAAATGCCAGGCGGCCCCGGTGATTCGGGTTGGCGGCGACAAAGCGTTCCGCGGCCACCACCATCGCGGCCAACGAGCCTTTCATGTCCGCAGCGCCGCGGCCATACAGCATGCCGTCGCGGATTGCCGGTTCAAACGGCGGGTTGTCCCAGCGTTTTTCATCGCCGGTCGGCACTACGTCGGTGTGCCCGGCAAACGCCAGAGTTTGCCCTTCGCCGCGCCAGGCCCAGAAGTTTTGGGTGTCTTCGAAGTCCATGGCTTCGACGGTGAAGCCGATCGCCTGCAGGCGTTCGATCATCAGTTGCTGGCAGCCTTCGTCATTCGGGCTGAGGGAAGGGCGTTTGATCAACTGCTGGGCCAGTTCGATAACCGGGCAAGTCATACGGCAACCTCGGCGATAAATTGTTGGTAAGCGTCGGCGTTGAAACCGAGCAGAGCGTGGCCGTTGCCGTCGTCCAGCAGCGGACGTTTAATGATTGCCGGCTGCGCCAGCATCAGCGCGATGGCGGCGTCGGCGTTATCACAGGCGTTGCGCTGCGCTTCATCCAGCTTGCGCCAGGTGGTGCCGCGGGTATTGAGCAGCGGCTCCCAACCCAGTTGCGCGACGAAACCGCGCAGTTGCTGTTCGGTCAGGCCGTCGGCGCGGTAGTCGTGAAAATGATAGGCTATGCCCTGATCTTCCAGCCAGCGGCGGGCTTTTTTGATGGTGTCGCAGTTTTTGATGCCGTACATCGTCAGCGTTGTCTGTTGCGGTTTATTTGCCATGGCGTAAAGCTACCTGTCTCGTCGAGTCGATACTGAGCGGCGGGCGCGGTCTTAGGCCTTCTCGCCGCCCGGCGATAGCAGAGATAATGCCAGTAAAGCGGCGGCGAGATCCAGACAACGATGCGCGCGAGAGACGATTGGGCGCCACGGAGAGAGGTTGGCAAATTGATGAAACGGCTATCTTCGCCGGCGGGGCTGTTAAAAGGCGCCGGCGAACGCGTTCTGCCGCCAATGCGGCGCGGGGGAGAGAGAACTACTCTTTATTGATTCTTATGTTTAAACGCTCGGTCAAACACCGTACGCGGGTAATATGCAACAGCGGTTTTATCCTGCTGGCGCCGAGTTTTTTCATGATTCGTGATTTGTAATGATTGGCGGTTTTATTTCTGATATTCATGGCATTGCTGATGTCGGCCAGCGATTTTCCCGTCGACCACTCCGAGAGAAAATGCGATTCGCGCTGAGAGAGTTGCGGCGGCTCGGTATAGTGACTGTAACGCTTATATAAGTCGCCGACCAGGTGGCTGAAGCGGATCAATGATATAAGGTTTGATAATATAATGGTCTTATTGTCGACAATCACCATCTCATGCAGGCAGTCGGTAATAATGATTATTTTGTAGGTATTGGGGTTGGCATATTCATCGCGGTAACGCGCTTCAAAGTTGGCGATGGTGACATCGATAAAGCAGACCCTTCTGCGGCTAAAGCCGGCCGGCGCGCGTTTTTCCGCCCAGGTTTGGTTAATGAGTTGTCGGATGCCGACGGTGGTATAAGCACACTCGCTGAAAATATCAATTTCCATTTTATTATAATCCTTTACTTTTTATTTCCCGGTGAGGATGGCTATCTTAAAACATAAAAAAAGAAATAATCCAAATAATTGCATGTTGAACTTTTCTTGCGCCGCAAATGAATGAGCGTTATCTGGGCGCGAGCTTTGAAGGGAAGGTTATATACTAGCATGATTTATAAAGAGTAAATCTTTTTTTCAACCGAATTTTTAAGCAAGGTAAGGTTAATAGAATAGACATCTTCTATTAATACCTTGGTAATTAAAAGGAATTAACATAGATTAAGGCTATCAAAATATGTTAAATGATCGGTTTTGACGATCATTTAAGGGTGACTGTTTGGGCTTAACGAATTAATAACTAAGATTTTTCTTGGTTTTGTCACGATGAGTGGCTTTATTTTGAACGTCACCAGAGTCGGCGATGAGGTCATGAAAAAATTAACGTTGAAATTGAGACAAAGATAATTCTAAACAAAGAAACTGCGATGTTTTAAGCTGTAATCAGAGTGTGAACATGGATGATTGATCCGGAGAGCCGGCGTGAAAAAATGTCATATCGAAATTTCCGAGCGGGTAACGCAGGAAATAACGTCCTGTATCGCGGAGGGATTGGACCGTTTTAACGATCAACATGTCGGCTACGGCGATCGTCTGCCGCTGGCGGTGGTGGTAAGAGATCCCGACAGTGGGGAAGTTCTGGGAGGGATTACCGGACGCTCATCGTTAGGGCTGCTGTTTCTCGAGCTCTTTTATCTGCCGGAAGCGCTGCGCGGCGCGGGATTGGGCAGCGAACTGTTGCGCCGCTTCGAACAGGAAGGCCGCCGGCGCGGTTGCCTTTCCGCCGTGTTGTACACCATCAGCTTTCAGGCGCCGGACTTTTATCAACGGCATGGCTGGCAGCGTATGGGTGAAGTGCCTTGCTTGCCGCCGGGAACCCGCCGTATCTTTATGAGCAAAACCTTGTGATGCACGTTTAACGCACGTAGCCCCCTTGTTGCAGGCGCTGCAGCGCAGCGCCGTCCGCATACACCATGCCGGTGGTCAAATCGTGAAAGCCGTACTTTTTATAGAAGGCGAGCTTTTCCGGCACGGAATAGATGAAAATCTTGCCGAGCGGCGCCAGATCTTGCATCACCCGATCCATCAACCTGCGCCCCAGCCCTTGTCCCTGAAAGCGCGGATCGATCGCCACGTCCGCCAGGTAAGCGACCGATGTCAGATCGCTGATGGCATGTGCAGTGGCGATCAACTCGTCGCCGATAAACCCCCAATAGCAAAACTGGCTGTGTTGGTAAACGCGCCGCAAGGTGTGCGGATCGCGCTTGCCCAGCCCGGCGGCCTCCAGCAATTCACACAGCCGCTGCCAGTCGATGGCGCGGCGACTCGAGTCGGTGATAATTTCCATCGTTTTCCTCTAACCGATAAGACTGAGATCGGCGGCATAGTGCCGAATAGCGCGTTGATAACCGCGGATGTCGGGGTCTGACGAGGTTTCCGCCAGCAGCAGCAACAGATCGGTCACGGCCCGTTTATTTTCACCCAGGTTGTACAGCGCCATGGCGCGAAACAGCATCAGCTCGTTGGCCTGCGGGAACTCGGCCAGGCCGTCGTCGAAAGCCCGTAGCGACGCCGAATATTCTCCCAGGGCGCGGTAGGTGCTGCCGAGACCCAGCCAGGCCTCGCGGCGTTGGGCGGGCGGCAAATCGCGAGCCAACGCCGCGAGGTAACAGGGAATGGCCTGTTGCTCCAGGCCCTGTACGTCATACAGGCAGGCCAGCTGAAAGTGCAGCGTTGCCGCTTCCGGCTCTGCCGCCAGTTGCCTTAGCGCCAGCGCGGTCGCCTCCTGATAGCGGCCCTGCGTTTTTAACTCTAAGAGAGACAAAGAAGTGGACATGATCTGGGCTCCATTGGCGTATTTTTATACCTTTTACACGCTATCGTGGAGAAATTGATATCACAAGGGAATAGCTGCACTGAACATTGATCAGATAAATACGAAAATGTGCGCTAAGCCCGGTTTCCGAGCCCGGCATCGTTCCCGTTTCCCTTCACATGGTCAAAAAACAGGCGTAGAATCCGCTTCGTCAAATAATTGAGGTTGTAAAGTATTATGGTTGATCGTGAATTAGGAAACTGGAAAGACTTCATTGATGAGATGTTGGGCAACTGACACAGCGTTGAAGCAGATGGCAAGGTTGAGTCATTGGAAAGTCACTGAAACACCTTGGGAACGAGATTTTCGTTCGAAATAAAGCAGCATCGGTAACCCGACGCTGCTTTTTTTATATCTCGCGGATCAGTCCCCGGTGGCCGGCGTATTGCCTGCCGGATGCGCTTTACCCGGGAAACGGCGGCGAACCAGCACAAAGAACAATGGCACGAAGAAAATCGCCAGCAGAGTGGCGGAGATCATGCCGCCCATCACCCCGGTGCCGACCGCATGCTGGCTGCCGGAACCGGCGCCGCTGCTGGTAGCCATCGGCAGCACGCCGAAGATGAACGCCAGTGAGGTCATCAGGATCGGCCGCAGACGCATGCGTGACGCGTCGAGCGTTGCCGACGTCAGATCCTGCCCTTTATGGTTCAGCTCATTGGCGAACTCGACGATCAGAATGGCGTTTTTGGCCGACAGCCCAATGATGGTCAACAGGCCAACCTGGAAATAGACGTCGTTCTCCAGGCCGCGCAGCCAGGTGGCGGCGACCGCGCCGATCACCCCCAGCGGCACCACCAGCATCACCGAGAACGGTATCGACCAGCTCTCGTACAGCGCCGCCAGGCACAGGAACACCACCAGCAGCGAGATGGCGTACAGCGCCGGCGCCTGCGAGCCGGACAGCCGTTCCTGATAGGACATCGCCGTCCATTCCAGCCCGAAACCGGTCGGCAGTTGGCTGACCAGTTTTTCCATTTCCGCCATGGCGGTGCCGGTGCTGACGCCGTTGGCCGCCTCGCCGACGATCTCCAGCGCCGAACTGCCGTTATAGCGCTCCAGCCGTGGCGAACCGTACTCCCAGTGCGAGCTGGCGAAGGCTGAGAACGGCACCATGCCGCCCGCGCTGTTGCGCACATACCATTTGTTGATGTCATCCGGCAGCATGCGGAACGGCGCCGCGGCCTGCACGTAGACTTTTTTCACCCGCCCGCGGTCGATGAAGTCGTTGACGTAGGTCGAGCCCCAGGCGGTGGAGAGGGTATTGTTGATGTCGTCGATCGATACGCCCAGCGCCTGAGCCTTGCGCTGATCGATATCGATTTGCAGCTGCGGGCTGTCGTCCAGGCCGTTGTGGCGCACGCGCGACAGCAGCGGGTTTTGCGCCGCCAGCTGCAGCAGCTGATCGCGCGCCGCCATCAGTTTGGCGTGGCCGAGCCCGGCGTGGTCTTCCAACTCCATGTCGAAGCCGGAGGAGTTGCCGAGGCCGGTGATCGCCGGCGGGCTGCTGGCGATCACCCGGGCTTCGTTAATCTTGTTGAATGCCAGCGTGGCGCGATCGATGATGTCGAACGAGCTGTTGGCACCCGAGGTGCGCAGATCCCAGTCTTTCAGCCGCACGAACAGGCGCGCCACGTTTTGGCCGTTGCCGCCGGGCCCGGAGCCGATGATGGCGAACACCGACAAAACGTCCTGTTTCTCTTCGGTGAGGAAGTACCGCTCGACCTTTTCCACCACTTTGGAGGTTTGCTGCAGGGTCGAGCCCGCCGGCAACTGCACCTGTACGGTGAAGATGCCGCGGTCTTCCTGCGGCAGGAACGAGGTCGGCAGCTTGATGAACAGCAGCGCCATGCCGCCGAGCAACAGCAGATAAATCACCATGTAGCGGCCGCTGGCGTGCAGAATGCGCCCCACGCCGCGCTCATAGCGATCGGCATTGCGGTTGAACATGCGGTTGAACCAGCCGAAGAAGCCGCGCTTGCCGTGATGGTGCCCTTTGGCGATCGGTTTAAGCAGCGTCGCGCACAGGGCCGGGGTCAGGATCATCGCCACCAGCACCGACAGCACCATGGCGGAGACGATGGTGATGGAGAACTGGCGATAGATGGCGCCGGTGGTGCCGCCGAAGAACGCCATCGGCACGAACACCGCCGACAGCACCAGGGCGATGCCGACCAGCGCGCTCTGGATTTGCCCCATGGATTTGCGCGTGGCCTCTCGCGGCGGCAAGCCTTCCTCGCTCATCACGCGCTCGACGTTCTCCACCACCACGATGGCGTCGTCCACCAGCAGGCCGATCGCCAGCACCATGGCGAACATGGTGAGGGTGTTGATGCTGAAGCCGCAGGCGGAGAGGATGGCGAAAGTGCCCATCAGCACCACCGGCACGGCGATGGTGGGGATCAGCGTGGCGCGGAAGTTCTGCAGGAACAGATACATCACCAGGAACACCAGCAGGATGGCCTCCAGCAGCGTTTTCACCACGTCCTTGATCGAGGCTTTGACGAACGGGGTGGTTTCATAGGCCACTTTGGCCTCCAGCCCGTGCGGGAAGTATTGTGACAGCTCGGCGATCTTGTCCTTCACCAACTGGTCGGTCTGCAGTTCGTTGGCGCCGGAGGCCAGCTTGATGTTCATGCCGGCGGCCTGCATGCCGTTGTAGCGGCTGAGGTAGTTGTAGTTCTCGCCGCCCAACTCAACGGTGGCGACGTTGCCCAGCGTCACCAGCGAACCGTCCTGATTGACCCGCAGGGTGATCTGGCGGAACTGTTCCGGCGTCTGGAGCTGCGACTGGGCGTTGATGGTGGCGTTCAGCGCCTGTTTATCGACCGACGGCGTGCCGCCCAACTGGCCGACCGCCACCTGGGCGTTCTGCGACTGAATGGCCTTGACCACGTCCTGGGTCGTGAGCTGATAGCTGTTGAGCTTGTTGGGATCGAGCCAGATGCGCATGGCGTATTGTGAGCCATACACGTCCATGCTGCCGACGCCGTTGATGCGGCTGAGCGGATCCTGCAGGTTGGAGACGATGTAATCGGCGATGTCCTGCTTGTCCATGCTGTTGTCGGTGGAGACGAACGCCACCATCATCAGCGTGGTGTCGCCGGATTTCGAGACCGTGACCCCTTGATTCTGCACCGCCTGCGGCAAACGTTTGATCGCCGCCTGCAGCTGGTTTTGCACCTGCTGCATCGCCTCGTTGGGATCGGTGCCGGCTTCGAACGTCAGCGTGACGGTCGCCTGGCCGGTATTGGTGCTCTGCGACGACATATACATCATGTTGTCGAGGCCGGTCATATTTTGCTCAATGATTTGGGTGACGGTGTTTTCCAGCGTTTGCGCCGAGGCGCCTGGGTAAGTTGCGCTGATGCGCACGTTCGGCGGCGCCAAATTCGGGTATTGTTCTACCGGTAAAGAAAAAATCGCCAATGCCCCGGTCAGGCAAAGAATAATTGCCAGCACCCAGGCGAAAATCGGGCGATCAATAAAAAAATTGGCCATGCAGCGCGAACCTCGTTATGACTTGTTCTATCTTTAAAACGCATCGGAAATATGCATTTCAGCGGCAGGGAAGGATTCCGGCGCTATTGCACTTTACTCGGGATAGTCGAGGAAAGCGTGGAGAAAAAAAGGAGATAGTGTAAATAACGGTAGCGGGAAACGGCGTGGGTGCCCCGGTGTCGATAATTGTACGCTATTAAGACATTTTTATTACTATCAAAGGCCTTGCGCATGTCTTCGCCGCAGGGAGCCGAAAAATAAAAACTGGATCCACCTTACAGCAGGAGCTTGGCATGGGAATTAACCCGGTATTTGCCCGTCGGCTTTATTTATGCTGGCTGATCAGCCACAGTGAGCGGCCCAATGTGCCGCGGTTGATGGCGCTGACCGGCTGGCCGCGCCGCACGTTGCAGGATGTGCTGAAGGCGCTGCCCGGCATGGGCGTCGAGCTGCAGTTCGTGCAGCAGGGCGTGCGCAACAACGATGGTTTTTATCAGTTGGAAAGCTGGGGGCCGTTCAACAAGAGTTGGGTGCATCAGCACCATCAGGCGCTGCTCAGCGCCATCGAGTAAGCGGCCCCGGCGTATTGGCCGGGGCGGGGCGATCAGTGGCTTTTGTACTCCAGGTACATCACCGTCGCCGCCACGCGAGAACGCACGTCCAGCTTGCGCAGTATGTTGCGGATGTGCACCTTCACGGTTTCTTCAGAGATATGCAATTGCGCCGCCACCTGTTTGTTGGACAGGCCGCGCGCCACCTCTTGCAAGACGTCCAGTTCGCGTTCGGTCAAGGCAGTTAAGGGATCGCGCTGCTCGCTGCGCGCCAGCAAATAGTCGGCCATGGCGTCGCTGATCACGTTTTGCCCCTCGGCGGCGGCGCTGATGTGTTCCAGCAGCTGCTCCGGTTCACTGTCTTTCAGCAGATAGCCGTCGGCGCCGGCGTCGATCAGCGCATACAGATCGCTGCGCGCGTCGGAGACCGTCAGCACGATGATGCGTGCGTCCACGCCTTCGTCGCGCAGAGCCCGCAGCGTATCCAGCCCGGACATGCCCTTCATGTTCAGATCCAACAAGATCACGTCCGGCGCGTGCTGCAGCGCCAGCGCAACCGCCTCGCTGCCGTTGCCGGCCTCTGCCACCACGCCAAATCGCGCATCCAGTCCCAGCAGTTGTTTGATGCCGCGCCGCATCAACGGATGATCGTCAACGATCATGACTCGGTATTGCTTCATCACCATGAAATATGCTCCCTGTAGCAAGTAAAGCCACTCAAACGCGCCCGGAGGCGTGCTTCACAGTGGGACTGTCTCTTCAAAAATAGCGGCATTCTGCACCGCAAACCTCTCCGGGCGGCCTTCTGCCCGGCGGCAACCGTAACGCAGAGTGAACAGCCGCAAGGTCAGGGCGAGAATGTCAGGCAGACCGCCGTGCCGCCGCGGCTTCTGCGCCGGATGCGCAGCGTTCCTCCCAGTCGCGCCGCGCGTTCGCTCATGATGGTCAAGCCGTAATGCCCTTCCGGTTCTTCCAGACTGGCGATACCGCAACCGTCGTCGGTAATGCTGAATACGTTGTCGCCTGCGGCGTTGACCTCGCAACACACCGCGATCTCGCTCGCTCCTGCGTGCTTGACGGCATTGAGCACCGCCTCGCGCACTATCTGCAGCGCGTGCACCTGCTGCTGGGCGTTGAGCGCCTGCGAGGGCAGCCGACAGTGTAACTGAATCCGCGCGGTGGTTAGCGCCTTTAATGGCTGCAGCAGTTGCTCCAGCGCGGCATTCAGATCCGCCTCCTGAATGTTGAGGCGGAAGGTGGCCAGCAGCTCTCTCAACTGGCGATAGGCATCGGCCAGCGTGCGATCGAAATCGTCGATAATCGTCTGCGCCGCCGGATCGTCGGCGGCGCGCCGGAGCAGCGTCAGCTGGATGCGCAGGAACGACAGCGTCTGCGCCAGCGAATCGTGCAGCTCGCGGGCGATGGTCCCACGTTCTTCCATCAACAGCAGATATTGGTGCTGCTTTTGCGCCCGGTTGAAGTAGACACCACGCCCCAGCATGTTGGCCAGGCTCTGCATCAGGTGAGGATGCGGCGGCTGCGCTTCGGGCTGCCATCGCAATTCACCCAGCAGTTTATCGCCTTGGGTGATCGGCAGCGCGCTCCAGGTTTGCGCCGGCGCCGGCTCTCCTTCGTTCAGTTGCCACTGGCCATGATCGTCCGCCACGTTCAACCGGATGCAGCGCAGTCGTTCGCTTTGGCGCACGATGCGCAGCACATTCTCGAATGCCTGCTGATCGATCTGGCGCACGCTCAGCGCCTGTGAACAGCGATACAGCACCTCCAGCGTTTCGTTGGCCTGCTGCAGACGCCGGGTTTTTTCCTGCACTTTCAGCTCCAGCGACTGATAGAGCCGGGCCAGCTCGTCAGACATGGCGCTGAAGGTTTGCGACAGCACGCCGAGCTCGTTCGGCAGCGCCACGTCCAGCTGCGGGTGGCGAAAGTCGCGCTGTTGCACGCGCTGGCTGGCGTCGACCAGATGCTGCAGCGGCATGACCACCTGGCGGCGCATAAAGCGGATGCAAAACAGCACCAGACCGATGATGGCGGCGTAGCCCAGCACGCTGACGGCGGCCACCAGGGTGAGTTTCAACTCGGAATAACGCTGCAGAGCGGAAACAAAATGATCGACGCGGTTGACGTAGCCGGCGACCTCCGCCCGGTAGGCGGCCGCTTGCCCGTCACGGATCTGCCGCTCCATCGCTTGCCATGTTCGTTGCAGCGCCAGATAGTGGTTGCGCACCTCGGCCGGGACGTAAAAGCGCGCCAGCTTTTGCAGCGCCGGCGCCTGCAAAGATTGCCGGTACTGCTGCAGGTGCAGCTCCAGCTCCGGGCTCTGTCGATCGAGATCAAAGGCCAGGCGGTAGCTTTGCATGCGCAGCGAACCGGCAATGTTGATCGCCTCGGCATCGCTCTGGCTGCCGGCGACGGTCGTCAACGCCAACCCGGTGGCGAGCACCGACAGTATCACGATGCCGAACAGCGCCCTGGCCAGGCTGCCGGTCACGGAACGTTTAACAAGCAATCACGGAATCCTTTTCTCTTAGGTGAGGGCTGCGCCAGTTTCATTCGAAAGCAAAACTATAACTTTTGCAACTAAATTGCACCGCGATTTGTATCAAGTTGTCAACAAAACGGGAACAATTGTCGTCGTGTAATCAAATGAATAGCGAAATGCCCGCCGATGTTCAGCCGCAGCTCGGTTTCCACTGAGGATTTGTCTTTGCGGATGCAATTCGTCTGTCAGATTATGCGTCCGCCCACGATGTATTTTTAATCCTGGTTTGCCCGGAGAGGCGTTGTGATTTTTGTTGCAAATCGTCTGCTGCGGCGCAGCGTAATCGCGGTATGATTTTCACGTTGCAACTCAAGGAAAAAGGGTCATGTCGTCGAAAATTGAGAATGTGAAGAAAGAGCTGTTGTCGGACAACTGGTATGTGCTGCACAAGTACACGTTTGATCTGAAACGCAAAAATGGCGGTTCGGTGCAACAGATGCGCGAGGTTTACGATCGCGGCAACGGCGCCACCATTTTGCTGTACAACCGCGCCAAGGGCACGGTGGTGTTGACCAACCAGTTCCGCATGCCGACCTATGTCAACGGCAACGAAAGCGGCATGCTGCTCGAGGCCTGCGCCGGCCTGCTGGACGCCGATTCGCCGGAGCAGTGCGCGCGCCGCGAAGCGGTGGAAGAGACCGGTTTTCAGGTGGGCGAGGTCAAAAAAATCTTCGAAGCCTACATGTCGCCGGGCGGCGTGACCGAGATCGTGCACTTCTTTATCGCCGAATACCATGACGATGARCKKCGYRYGGCMGRCRKYRKCAYTGAAGATGAAGATATCGAAGTGATCGAACTGCCGTTTCGCGACGCGGTGGCGATGATCGCCGATGGCCGGATTAAAGACGGCAAAACCATCATGCTACTGCAGTATTTGCAGATTCATCGGGTGATGGAATAAAAAAAGCCGGTCATGATGACCGGCTTTTTTATCGGCTTGCGCCCGGCGGCTTACTTCAGCAGCGCCTGCGCCTTGGCCACCACGTTGTCCACGGTGAAGCCGAACTCGGCGAACAGCTGCTCCGCCGGCGCCGACTCACCGAAGGTGGTCATGCCCACGATAGCGCCGTTCAGGCCCACGAACTTGTACCAGTAGTCCGCGATACCCGCTTCCACCGCCACGCGCGCCGTCACCGCCGCCGGCAGCACCGACTCACGGTACGCCGCATCCTGCTTGTCGAACGCGTCGGTCGACGGCATCGACACCACGCGCACCTTGCGGCCCGCCGCGGTCAGTTTGTCCGCCGCCTCCACCGTGATGCCCACTTCGGAGCCGGTGGCAATCAGGATAACGTCCGGCGTGCCCGCGCAGTCTTTCAGCACGTAGCCGCCGCGGTACACGTTCGCCAGCTGCTCTGCGGTGCGCGGCTGCTGGGTCAGGTTCTGGCGCGAGAACACCAGCGTGGTCGGGCCGTCGTTACGCTCGATGCCGTACTGCCACGCCACCGCCGATTCCACCTGGTCGCACGGGCGCCAGGTGCTCATGTTCGGGGTCACGCGCAGGCTCGCCAGCTGCTCCACCGGCTGGTGGGTCGGGCCGTCTTCGCCCAGACCGATGGAGTCGTGGGTGTAGACGAACACGTTGCGCAGCTTCATCAGCGCCGCCATGCGCACCGCGTTGCGGGCGTATTCCACGAACATCAGGAAGGTCGCCGAGTACGGCAGGAAACCGCCGTGCAGCGCGATGCCGTTGGTGATGGCGGTCATGCCGAACTCGCGCACGCCGTAATGAATGTAGTTGCCCGCCGGGTCAACGTTCAGCGCTTTCGAGCCGGACCACATGGTCAGGTTGCTCGGCGCCAGGTCGGCGGAGCCGCCCAGGAACTCCGGCAGCACCTTGCCGAACGCTTCCAGCGCGTTCTGCGACGCCTTGCGGCTGGCGATGTTGGCCGGGTTGGCCTGCAGTTTTTCCACGAACGCTTTGGCGTCGGCTTTCCAGTCGGCCGGCAGCTCGCCGTTCATGCGGCGCTTGAACTCGGCGGCCAGTTCCGGGAAGGCCCTGGCGTAGGCGGCGAACTTGTCGTTCCAGGCCGCTTCCTTGGCCTGACCGGCTTCTTTGGCGTCCCACTGGGCGTAGATGTCCTGCGGGATTTCAAAGGCGGCGTATTTCCAGCCCAGCGCTTCGCGGGTGGCGGCCACTTCGGCGGCGCCCAGCGCAGCGCCGTGCACGTCATGGGTGCCGGCCTTGTTCGGCGAACCAAAGCCGATAACGGTCTTGCACATCAGCAGCGACGGCTTGTCGGTCACCTGGCGGGCTTCTTCAATCGCCGCCTTGATGGCGTCCGGGTTGTGGCCGTCGACGTTGCGCACCACGTGCCAGCCGTAGGCTTCGAAGCGCAGGGCGGTGTCGTCGGTGAACCAGCCGTCGACGTGGCCGTCGATGGAGATGCCGTTGTCATCGTAGAAGGCGGTCAGCTTGCCGAGCTTGAGGGTGCCGGCCAGGGAGCAGACTTCGTGCGAGATGCCTTCCATCATGCAGCCGTCGCCCATGAAGGCGTAGGTGTGGTGGTCGACAATGTCATGGCCGGGGCGGTTGAACTGCGCCGCCAGGGTGCGTTCGGCGATGGCGAAGCCGACGGCGTTGGCGATGCCCTGGCCCAGCGGGCCGGTGGTGGTTTCAACGCCCGGGGTGTAGCCGTACTCCGGGTGCCCCGGGGTTTTGGAATGCAGCTGACGGAAGTTTTCCAGCTCGCGCATCGGCAGGTCGTAGCCGGTGAGGTGCAGGAGGCTGTAAATCAACATGGAGCCGTGGCCGTTGGAGAGCACGAAACGGTCGCGGTCAGCCCAGTGCGGGTTAGTCGGGTTGTGGTTGAGGTAGTCACGCCACAGGACTTCGGCGATGTCCGCCATGCCCATAGGGGCCCCCGGGTGGCCGGAATTTGCTTTTTGTACGGCGTCCATGCTGAGTGCGCGGATAGCGTTGGCAAGCTCTTTACGAGAAGACATAACGAAACTCCAGTGCGATTACAATTGAGCGGCCAACATGTCTTCCAGCTTCTGCTGGTCGACGGCGAACAGGCGAATGCCTTCGGCGAGTTTTTCCACCGCCATGGCGTCCTGATTATGCAGCCAGCGGAACTCCGCTTCGGCCAGCGGAGCCGGTTGGTGGAAGCCTTCGGTAGACGGGGTCAGCTTGCGTTCGACCGGCTGCTCGCTGTTTTTCAGCTGTTCCAGCAGGTTTGGCGCGATGGTCAGGCGATCGCAGCCGGCCAGCGCCAGGATCTGCTCAACCTTGCGGAAGCTGGCGCCCATGATCACCGTCTGGTAACGATGACGCTTGTAGTATTCATAGATGGTGCGCACCGATTTCACGCCCGGATCCTGATCGGCGTCGTAGTCGGCGGCAGGCTGTTTGGCCTGGTACCAGTCATAGTATRMSKYCGWMGAACGGCGAGATCAGATACACGCCGGCTTCGGCGCAGGCGCGGGCCTGAGCGAAGGAGAACAGCAGCGTCAGGTTGGTGTTGATGCCTTCTTTTTCCAACTCTTCGGCGGCTTTGATGCCTTCCCAGGTGGAAGCCAGCTTGATCAGGATGCGCGATTTGTCGATGCCCTGTTCCTGATACATGCCGATCAGTTTGCGCGCTTTGGCGACGCACATGCCGCGATCGAACGACAGGCGGGCGTCCACTTCGGTGGAGATGCGGCCCGGCACGCTTTTGAGGATCTCGACGCCGATATTGACCGCCAGCTTATCGCTGGCGTTGATCAGCTGGGTTTCCTTGCTGCCGCCCTGACGGCGGGCATACTCCAACGCTTCGGTGATCAGCGCCTTGTACTGCGGCAGCGCGGCGGCTTTCAGGATCAGCGAAGGGTTGGTGGTGGCGTCCTGGGGTTCGAACTGGCGGATGGATTCGATATCGCCGCTGTCGGCGACCACCGTGGTCAGCTGCTTGAGTGCGTCTAATTGATTCATTGATAAGCTCCTTGACCAAGCTCAATGTAGGGAAATGAGAACCTTTTTCATCATAGGGGGAACACACTGCATCATCGGATCGAGAATGAAAATGCGCTTTTTCTGATTGTTGCGATGGATAATAACAATGAATGCCGAATAAACCCAGGCGGAGCGCGGCTTGTGCGCGACCGCCATCGAGACGGCAGGCGGTTTAACGCCGTCCGGCCGCGTTTTCGTAATAGCCTATTCGCTCGACTTTCGGCGCCGATCCTCCCCCTTCAAACTCCGATTCCAGCCATGCATCGACGATGGTTTTCGCCAGTTCGGCACCGATGACCCGCGCGCCCAGCGTGATGATCTGAGCATCATTGCTTTTGCGCGCCCGCTGGGCGGAGTAGGTATCGTGACATTGCGCCGCACGAATGCCGGGCACTTTATTGGCCACGATGCTCATACCGATGCCGGTGCCGCACAGCAGGATGCCCCGCCGATGTTTTTCCTCCCGTATCGCCTGCGCGACGCGATAGGCGATATCGGGATAGATCCCCGTTTCTGCGGCGCGATCCGTCGTGTAGTCAATGACGGGGATGTCCCGTTGTTGCAGGTGGGCAACGATCAGATCTTTCAGTTCAATGGCGGCATCATCGGCGCCGATGGCGATAGGCAGCATAGCGGTCTCCTGATTGGTAACGAAAAGGGTGGCGATCCTCGGTGGTGCCACGTTCATTACCGTATCCCTGTTTAATCAAATGTTCAATCAATGTTCTTTTGTTTTTTGCCAGGATTTTCAGTTTGCCACTGAAAAAGGTGATCTTAGTCACTAAAAAAGGGCTTTTAATCGTTATCCACTCTAGTGAAGACGGGTTTTTGAGCGATATCACACTTTGATAAGTTCACTGTGGGCAAATTGAACGCATGGCGTTAGTGTTCATTTGTTCTTTACTTGTGTTAATGATCAAAAGAAATTTCCCTACCAGAGGAGAGTGCTATGTGTCAGACCTGCATAACAGAGGCGAAAATGGCGGCCGGTATCCCCGAGATCATGAAGGCGGTTGTGGCGTACGCCCCGAAAGATTACCGCCTGGAACAGGTGCCGGTACCGAAGATCGGCCCGAAAGAGATCCTGGTGAAGATCGAGGCCTGCGGCATCTGCGCCGGTGATGTTAAAGCGTTCGAAGGGGCGCCCAGCTTCTGGGGCGATGAAAAACAACCGGCGTACATCAAGGCGCCGATGATCCCCGGCCATGAATTCATCGGCCATGTCGTGGGGTACGGTGAAGGCGTCGAGGGCTTCAATCTCGGCGATCGCGTGATATCAGAACAAATCGTTCCCTGCTGGCAATGCCGCTTCTGCAACCGCGGTCAGTATTGGATGTGCGAAAAGCATGACCTGTACGGTTTCCAGAAAAACGTTAACGGCGGCATGGCCGAGTACATGAAGTTCACCAAAGAGGCGATTAACTATCATGTGCCGGCCGACCTGCCGATCGAAAAAGCCATTCTGATCGAACCCTATGCTTGCTCCTTCCATGCGGTGCAACGCGCCAATATCAAACTGGGCGATGTAGTGGTATTGGCCGGCGCCGGCACCCTGGGGCTGGGCATGATCGGGGCCATCAAGAAATCCGGGCCCTCGAAGCTGGTGGTGCTGGATCTGTCCGACGAACGTCTGGCCTTGGCGAAGCGCTTCGGCGCGGATGTGACGCTCAATCCCACCCGTGACGACGTGCCCGCCGCGGTTAAAGCGATGACCGAGGGCTACGGCTGCGACATCTACATCGAGGCGACCGGCGCACAGAAGTCCGTGGAACAGGGCCTGACGCTGATCCGCAAGCTCGGCACCTTCGTCGAATTTTCCGTGTTTAAGAATCCGGTGACCGTCGACTGGAGCATCATCAGCGACCGCAAGGAACTGGACGTGCTCGGTTCGCATCTCGGCCCTTACTGCTATCCGCTGGTGATCGAAGGCATCGCCAATGGCGATCTGCCGACCGAAGGCGTGGTGACGCATACGTTGCCGCTGGAACAGTTCGCCGAGGGCTTCGAGCTGATGAAGCGCGGTATCGGTTCAATCAAAGTGGTGCTTAATCCAAACCTCTGAAACCTGCGTCGTTCCTCGGGTGCGGGCGAGCCTGCGCCTCCATAATCACATGTGCTGGGGTGTTCTATGTTGCATGGACTGATTCATCGCATTGGTCTGTCACCGAAACTACTGCTGGGCTATGCCGGCGTGTTGGTGTTCATGATGGGCGAAGGGCTGGAACAGGGCTGGCTGTCGCCTTATTTGATTGGCAAAGGGCTGAGCATTCAGGAATCGGCGCTGCTGTTCAGCGTTTATGGCTTTGCGGCCGCCATCGCCGCCTGGTTTTCCGGCGTGTTGGCGGAAATCTTTACCGCCCGGCGGGTGATGTTGGCCGGCCTGCTGCTGTTTCTGTTCGGTTCGGTGTGTTTTTTGACGTTCGGCCTGCCGAGCAACAACCTGGCGATCATGGTGCCGACCTATGCGCTGCGCGGCTTGGGTTATCCGTTGTTCGCCTACGGTTTTCTGGTGTGGGTGGCGTATGAGGCGCCGCCGGAAAGGCTGGGGTCGGCGGTGGGGATTTTCTGGTTCGTCTACAGCGGCGGGCTCAGCGTGCTGGGCGTGCTGTATTCCAGCATCATGCTGCCTTATCTCGGCGAGATCCACACGCTGTGGAGCGCGCTGATTTTCGTCGTGCTGGGCGTGGTGATTGCGCTGATGCTCAATCGCGACGACGGCGCGGCACAGAGCGGCAACCGTGAAAAGGCGTCGCTGGGTTATGTCTTGAAGGGCATCACCATCGCGTTTGAAAACCCGAAGATTGGCCTGGGCGGCATCGTGCGCACCATTAATACCTCTGCGGCTTACGGCTTCGTCGTATTCATGCCCATGTACATGATGGATATGGGGTTCACCCGCACGCATTGGCTGCAGATGTATGCCGCGCTGTGGACGGTCAACATCATTTTCAACCTGATTTTCGGCGTGATCAGCGACGGGCTCGGCTGGCGCAATGTGGTGATGTGGTTTGGCTGCGTCGGCTGTGCCTTGACCACGCTGATGTTCTACTACGTGCCGCAATTCTTCGGCGCCAACTACCTGCTGACCGTTTGCGCCGCCGGGTTGTTCGGCGCCTGCCTGGCGGCGTTCGTGCCGCTGTCGGCCATCATGCCGTCGCTGGCGCCGGACAATAAGGGCGCGGCGATGTCGATTCTCAATCTGGGCGCCGGCCTGAGCACCTTTGTCGGCCCGGCGGTGGTGGGGCTGTTTATCGGCAGCCTCGGCACCGTTGGCGTGATCTGGATCTTTACCGGTTTGTACTTGTTCAGCGGCGTGCTGATGAAATTTGTCACGCTGCCGAAGGAAAGCGCGACGGCGCAGGAAGAACGCGGCGCGAGTTTGGCGAAAATATCCTGACCGAGGGTGAAGTTCACAGTTTTAAGGGGAAATTTATGATTAATCATCAAACTACGGCGCCGCGCGAGCTCTCGCTGCAGGGCAAGGTGGCGCTGATTACCGGCGGCGCTGCGGGGATCGGCCTCGCTATCGCCGAACGCTATCTGCAAAACGGCGCGCGCGTGGCGCTGCTCGATCGGGCGCCGCAGGTTGCGGAAGTGGCGCGACAGCTGGACGCCGAGGCGGCGGTGGGCGTCGTGGCCGACGTCACCGATGCCGCATCGGTGGAGCGGGCGATAGCGCAGATTGAGGCGCATTTCGGGCGGCTGGACGTGCTGGTCAACAGCGCCGGCATCGTCGCGCTGCATCCCGCTGAGGAACTGCCGGAAACGGCGTGGGATGCAACCCTGGCGGTCAATCTGAAAGGCGTGTTTCTTACCTGCCAGGCGGTGGGGCGCCGTTTCATTCGCCAGCGCGGCGGCAGCATCATCAATCTCGCCTCGCAGGCCGGCGTAGTGGCTTTGCCTAATCACCTGGCCTATTGCGCCAGCAAGGCGGGCGTAATCGGTCTGACCCAGGTGTTGGCGCTGGAGTGGGGGCCGCACAACGTGCGGGTCAACGCCATTTCGCCCACCGTGGTTTTGACGGAGCTGGGCCGTAAGGCCTGGTCAGGCGAGGTGGCGGAACAAATGAAGCAGAAAATCCCGCTGCGGCGTTTCGCCGAGCCGCAAGATATCGCCGCCAGCGCCCTGTTTTTGGCCGGTGACGCGGCGACGATGATCACCGGCGCCAACCTGGTGGTCGACGGCGGTTACACCATTCAATAATTTCTTATTCAGGCGACAGAGAGGCCGCGATGAACAGAATCATTAACGATCCCGATCACGTAGTGGAAGACGCCATTCAGGGCTACAGGCTGGCCCACCCGAACTATTATGCCGCCACCGACAATGCGCGGGTGTTGAAATATCCGCCGGCGCCGATCGCCGGCAAAGTGGGCATCGTCACCGGCGGCGGTTCCGGCCACGAGCCGGCGTTCCTGGGGTATGTCGGCAAAAACATGTTGGATGCCGTCGCGATTGGCGAGATTTTTTCATCGCCTACGGCGGGGGCTTTTCTCGACGCTTTCAAGGCGGCGGACAGCGGTGCGGGCGTCGCTTGCCTGTACGGCAACTACGCCGGCGATAACATGAACGTCAAGATGGCGATCAAGAAGGCCACGGCGGCCGGCATACGGGTGAAAACCGTGGTGGCCAACGATGACGTCGCCTCGGCGCCGGCCAGTGAGATCGATAAACGGCGCGGCGTGGCCGGCGAAATTCTGATGTGGAAGGTCGGCGCGGCGGCGGCGGCCAAAGGGTACGATCTGGACGGCGTGATCGGCGCGGCGCAAAAGGCCATCGACCGGTGTCGTTCGATCGGCGTCGGCCTCAGTTCCTGCACCATTCCCGCGGTCGGCAAACCCAATTTTCATATCGAAGACGGCAAGATGGAGATCGGCATCGGCCATCACGGCGAACCGGGCATTGAGGTGTCGCCGATCCAATCGGCGTCGGCGATGGCCGGCACCATGCTCGATTTCGTGCTCAACGACATGCCGCTGGAACAGGGGCAGGAGGTGGCGTTGCTGATCTCCGGGCTTGGCGCCACGCCGGTGATGGAGCTGTATATCTATTATGCCGAAATAGAGCGTCGGTTGACGGCGAAAGGCGTGCGGGTGCATCGGCGCTACGTCGGCAATTACTTCACGTCGCTGGAAATGATGGGCGTGACGCTGACGCTGATGACGCTGGATGACGAACTGAAAACGCTGCTGGACATGCCGGCGCAATCTTTAGGCTTAACCCAGGTGGAGTGAATCATGACGGAACAAATTTCAACCCGGTACGGCAGTGAGATCGTTACGGGGCTGATAGAAACCATTGTCAGCAACCGCGAATATCTGAGCGAAATCGACGGCGCCATCGGCGACGGTGACCACGGCATTAATATGTCGAAGGGATTCGCGATGTGCGGCGATGCCATTCGCGGCCGCGAGCTCACGCTGGCGCAGGCGTTCGATGCGGTATCGGATGCGCTGATGGAGGGCATCGGCGGTTCGATGGGGCCGCTGTACGGCAGCCTGTTCATGGGCATGGCGGAGAGCGTCCGTGAGCGCAGCGTGCTGGACAAGCAGGCATTTTTAGCGATGTTGCACGGCGGGTTGCGCGAACTGCAGGACATCAGCAGCGCGGGCGTGGGCGACAAGTGTCTGATGGATACGCTGATACCGGCGGTGGCGGCATTTGAGCAGGCGGTGGGACGCGGTGACGACTTCGCCGCTGCGCTGGAACAAATGAAAATCGCCGCAGAGCGCGGGCGGGACTCCACCCGCGAGCTGGTGGCGAAAATCGGCCGCGCCAGCCGTCTGGGCGAGCGTTCGCGCGGCGTACTGGACGCCGGCGCGGTATCTTGCTGCCTGCTCTTGACCCGATTGGCGGACGAGGTGGAGCAACGACTGAATACCGTTGCCGCCTGAACGCGTTATACTAGCGGGCATTCAGCCTTGTCGGAGGGGCGTGTATCGTCCCTCCGCCATCATCAACCGGCCTGCCGTGGGGAAACGTCTAACGGATGGAAAAACAAACTGTGTCCCAGGATAACGAACTGCTGACCGAAATCGCCGTTGCTTATTATCAGGATGAGATCACGCAGGAAGAGATCGCCAAAAAGTTCGGCATCTCACGGATCAAAGTCGGTCGTTTGCTCAAGCGCGCCAAGGAAGAAGGCATCGTCGAGATCAACGTGCGTTATCACCCGGTATTCAGCACCCGGCTGGAACAGCAGATGATGGAACGTTTTCCCATCAGCCGCGCATTGATCGCGCTCGACCAGCAGGACGAAGAGGAACAGCGTCGGCAGGTGGCGGCGCTGGTGTCCAATTATCTGGCGATGTCGCTGAAAGACGATATGGTGTTGGCGGTCGGCCAGGGACGCAACGTGGCGGCGATCGCCGATCATGTCGGCAGCGTGACGGAACGCAACTGCAAGTTCATCTGCGGCATCGGCGGCACCCACCGTCCGGGCGACGCGATCAACGCCGACCATATCAGCCGGCGTCTGGCGAAGAAGTTCGGCGGCAGCAGCGAGACGCTCTATGCGCCGGCCTACGTCGAAAATCGCGCGCTGAAAGACGCCTTCATGCAGAACGGCACGATTAAGGAAACGCTGGATCGTGCGCGTAAGGCCGATGTGGCGTTAGTCGGCATTGGCGACATGAATGAAAACAGTTATATGGTGAAATTGGGGTGGTTTACGCCGCACGAGATTATCGACGCCAGCCTCAATCAGGGCGTGATCGGCGACATCGCCGGCTATGACTTTTTCAATGCTCAGGGGCAGCATGTCGACACGGTGATGAATGACAGAGTGATCGGGCTGAGCATTGATGAGCTGCGCAAAATCCCTTGCGTGATCGCCATTGCTTCCGAGAATACCAAGGCGCTGGCGATTTTGGGCGCTTTGCGCACCGGCGCCATCGACATTATCGCCACCAGCGCGCTCAATGTGCGTACTATCCTCAACATGTCGCAATAGCGGCACCCGCAAAAAAGGGTTCAGCGCCAGGCTGAACCCTCAACGATCTCCTCATTTGACCGATTATTTACTCAGGTTGACGTCGATCGCCTGATAGAAGGCGTTAGCGGTGTCGGCTATGTCCCACACGGCAAGGATCACGTGCGAACCGCTGCGATCTGCCGGTATGTTGCACTGGTGGGTGACCTGTGCGGCAGGGATGGCGCCGCCGTCGTTGAACTGGCAGAACGGCGTCAGGTCAAAGGAAGCGCGGGTCAGCGGCTGCGAAGCGTCCCAGTTCGGCTTGGTGATGAAATAGCGCCAGCTGGTGGTGCTGTGACGCGCGGTCAGCTTCCAGGTAAAGGAGTTCGGGCCGGTTTTCAGGTTGAGCTTGTTCCAGCGCGTCGGCGTTTGCTGATCCAGTTCGAAGAAAGTGGACTTGTCGGCGCTGGCGATATGGCCGTCAGCCGGGCCGGCCTGCGGGAAGCCTTTCAGGCCTTCGACGCTCTGCGGTTCGTACTGCACGCTGCCGCACTGCGTGTTGAGCTGCAGTTTGCACTGATAGGCGCGGCTGGCCGGCGACTCGACATAACCGTGGGCATTCGCCTGTTGCGAAACGCCGAACATGGCCGCGCTCAGCAGGCCCAGAGAGAGCAGGGTACGGGAAGTTTTGTTCATAAGTCACTCCTGACTGAAATTATGTTGTAAGTTGAGCGTATTTCACCGACAAAATGAGAGACTAATAACGCAATTGGAAATAACCATTTCTGTCGGCTTGTTTTATTTTTACCATTCTGGTTTGGCCGTAGATCGGAATGTTTTACCGGCTATTAACGAAAAATATTATGATGACAATCTTTGATCGTTAGGCCGAATTTATTTAACTGTCACAGTGTAAAAGCACGGCGCTATGATGAAATTTATATCAAGTAGTGATGAATAGTATTTAAGATAGCGCTCTCATTTATGAAGTATATTGCTTGTTGCGTTGAGTACCCTTGTTTGATTTGATCGATTTTTGTGCGCCACCACCTTGGGAATTTAGTGTCATTTTCTTATTTTATTTTAAAGAGGAATTTGTATGACTAGATTATCCCTGGACGCGATTAAAATAATCAGCACCATCAAGAACACCGGATCTTTCTCTATGGCCGCGGAGGCGCTGCATAAAACGCCTTCGGCGATCTCTTATCGGGTTTCCAATATTGAAAGCAAACTTTGCGTGAAACTTTTTCATCGCAATGGCCCCATGATTACCCTGACGGATGAAGGGGAATTTCTCCTGCAGGAAGGCAGTTGGATTTTAAATGCGGTGCAGGATCTGGAAAGCCGGGTGCGCAACATCCCCAAGCTGGACAATAATATCCGCCTGGCGGTAGACACCTTCTTCCCGCTGGAAACGCTGACGCAGGATATCCGCGACTATATTCAGCATTGCCCGAACGCCAATATCTCGGTGCAGCGGGAAGCGTTGAACGGCACCTGGGATGCGCTGAAAAACAACCGGGCGGATCTGATCATCGCCATCGGCCAAATTCCCGACAGCGTGCAGGCCAAAACCCTGATGCTCGGCAAGCTCAACTTTGTGCTGTGCGTATCGCCTTCGCACCCGTTCGCGGCGCAGAGAAAGCCGGTGTGCAAGAAACAGCGGTTGAACGACATCGTGGTGGTGATCGCCGACAGCAGCCATGAGCTGCCCAAGCGCAATCATGGTACGCTGCCCTTGCAGCGTCAGTTGGTGGTGTGCGATGTGGAAAGCAACCTGGCGCTGCTCAAGCGCGGCATCGGCCACGCTTTTCTGCCGCCTGCGCTGATCGAAAAGGAATTGGCCAGCGGCGAACTGGTGACGGTGCCGGTGGAGATGCAAAAGGGCGACGAAATGATTTGGCTGGCGTGGCATCCGGCCAGCAAGGGCGCCGGGTTTAACTGGTGGCATGAGCGGCTGACGCGCAAAAGCGATGTCTACAGCCTGATAGGCCGCGAAGTGGTGCGGGATGGCGGCTATCCATGGTGCCACAACTGAAGGAATAGAGACGAAGGGACGCGAAAATCAAACGGTTAACTCAATGAAAACCCCGCAGCATTCGGCTACGGGGTTTTTTTATGGTTTACGCTACGCGGCCCACCTTAAGCCAGGCGCTGTCTGAACCCGGTGCAGAGGTGATGTAACCCCACTTGGTCTGCCAGACGTAGCCCTGGTAGGACACCAGCGCGCCCTGCGCGTAAGTGGTGCCCGGCACATAGGCCGGCGCGGTCATGATAGGCAGGTTGCCGGGGCCGACGCCGGTGTAGCGCAGCCCGGTGCCCATATCCAGCTGGCTGTCGTCGTAGTCTGCGGCGTTGAAATAGCGATCCAGCGAGGCCAGCAGATCGCCGTTGCGGTTGTCTTGCCCCAGATGCCAGAACATCACGCCGCCCAGCTGCTGCTGCTTGATGTACTTCGCTTTGTATTTGAAACTCTCGGCATCGTCATAGGTGACGAACAGCCCGTTCTGCGCATGATACAGATAAGGGGTTTTGGTCTTGTCGTTCCACAACCGCTGATAGCCGTAGTTGCCCTGCAGCATCTGCTCCAACTGGCGATAGGAGGCGATGCGCGGATCCTTGTCGCGCACGCACTCTTCGCAGCCCACCAGCCAGTAGTCGGTGCTCGGATACGGATCTTCGCCCGGCGTGCTGTGGCTGCTGTATTGCCCACCGTTGCCGCCGCTGACGCCCTTGAAGGCGCGGCCGTAGAAGGGCACGCCCATCACGATTTTGGCGCTCGGCACGCCTTCCATCATCAGGTGCTGCTGCACGGCGGCGTCGACCGTCAGGCTGAACGGGCTGGGGAAGGCGCGGGTCAGCTCTTCCCAGCTCCAGCCCAGATTGGCTTCGCGCAGAGCGTTGTAGAAGGTCGGCCCGGCCGCATCGCCGAACAGCGCCGCCTGGTGGTTAGTTACCTTCTCCCAGGGGCCGGCCAGATCGTAGGTCATCAGGTTGATGTAATCGAGCGGCGCGACGATCTGCGCCAGCTTGCTGTAATAGCGCGACAGGAAGAAGGCGCCGCCGGCGCCGGCGATGGTCAACTGGTACGGCAACGCCTGGCGGCCGTCGGCGACGGTTTGCTGATTCAGCAAGGTGCGGATCTCCTGCAGCGCGGCGATGAAGCCGTCCACTTCCGCCGCCTGCGGATACTCCCAGTCGATGTCCACACCGTCGAAACCGTAATCCTTCATGATGCGCACGCAGGATTGGGCGAACTTGGCGCGCGACGCCGGGGTTTTCACCGCGTTGACGTAGTTGGCGTGCGATACGCCCAGATCGTTGGAGTAGTACCAGCCGCCGATGGAGAACATGATGCGCAGGCTGGGGTTATGCGCTTTGAGCGCGGTCAAACGGTTGACCACATCGCGCGCCTTGGCGTCGTTGGTGGCCGGATCCCAGGCGCATTCCAGATTGCTGTTGATATCCAGGAACGAGAAGTTAATGTGCGTCAGCTGTTTGGCTTTGGCCGGCGTAATGTTGGAAACCGGGAATGGCACGACAGAGGTATCGGTCTCGGTGTAATTATTGATTTGGTTGGTTGGAATAAAATAATACCCAATAACGGCTTTGCGTGTGGACATGGTATTTCTCCAGAGTGGATGTTTTTATGATGGGGAAGTATTCCCCACCGCCATTAATGTTTATTTTTAGTAAAAACAAAAGTCGAAATAAATCACCATAAGAATGAATTTTTTATTCACTGCCGCCTGTCTTGGCGTTTATGTGTTGTGCCAACGTTCAGCGTGAATGAATTCGACCATAGGGCCTGTATTTATTCATTTGCTTTGTAATAGCATCCTTAACTAGATTCTGATTATCCGATGTCCCACCGGCCGTGATTGGCATTTAATTAAAATAAAAAGGAGATGAGCTATGTCCAGCATAGAGCCTGACGCTGTTGGCTTAATAGTCCAGCGAGTATGTGAATATCTTCAGCCGGTATTGAACGCCATTCTGGCCGGCGTGATGGCGCTATTACATGGCGCCTACCGCAACGTGGGTATTCGGCGACGCTTATTGAATGCGGCGATGTGCGCGTTATTGGCCTGGACGGTGCGCGATGCGCTGGCGTTGATGGGCCTGGAATTAAACTGGGCGAATTTGGCCAGCGTATTGATTGGCTTTATGGGGGCGGATTACATCAACGCCTTAATTAAAAAATTCATCGGCAAAAAGACGGGGTTTAAAAATGTTAAATGACATCGAAGAGATTCGCTTTACCGCCCGCAGCGAAGAGAATCTGCGCGGCGTGCATCCGGATCTGGTGCGCGTTATTCGTCTGGCGCTGCGCTATTCGCTGGTGCCGTTTTCCGTCAGCGAGGGGCTGCGCAGCATGGCGCGCCAGCGGGAAATGGTGCGCGCCGGCAACAGCCAAACGCTGCGCAGCCGCCACCTGACCGGACACGCGGTGGACGTGGTGGCGATGCCGGCGGGCGTGGTCTCCTGGGAGTGGGATTACTACGCGCAAATTGCGGTGGCGGTGCGGCGCGCGGCGCGTGAATGCGGCATCAACGTCGAATGGGGCGGTGAATGGAAAACCCTCAAGGATGGCCCGCACTTCCAGCTGCCGTTTCGGGACTATCCGGCATGAGTGGCTGGCTGCAAAAACTGATGCAGGGCGGGTTGCTGCTGCTGTTGCTGGCGGCTATCTGCCTCGGCGGCTACAGCGCGCTGTTGTCGCACCAGTTGGCGTCCGCGCGGCAACAGGCGGCGGAATTGCAAAAAAGCCTGGCGCAGCAGGCGGGGCTGATCGCCACCTTGCAGACACAGGACGCGCAAAATCGTGCGCTGATGGCGGCGCAGCAGCGGCAGGAACAGCAGCTGCGCCAGCAACACGAGGCTTATCAGAGGAAATACCGTGAAGCGATTAAAAACGATCCCTGCGCCGCTCAGCCTCTGCCTGGCGCTGTGTTTGAGCTCCTGCGCCCGGCCGCCGGCGCCGCAGGCCGTGCCGCTGTTGCCCCCTGAGTCGGTGTTCGCGCCCTGTGAGCAGCCGCTGCTGCAGGGGGAGACCTGGGGCGATGCGGTGAGCTATGCCCTGGCGTTACAAACCTCGTTACACATTTGCGCCGGCCAGGTGGAGACGCTCAACGCCTGGCGCGCCACGCTGCCGCCGCGCTGACGGCGGCGTTTCTCTGCTCGTCCCGCAGGCCTTCTTTTTTACTTTTAAAACGCTCTTTCGACCAAGGTTATGGCGTGCTTCAAAGTTTGTGATGTTTCTCTCACTATACTTCAAGGCTGTGCCCTGTCATTGTAATTGGGCGCCATGGCCCACGGCAGGGCGCAGCCTCAAAGCCTTACCTCAACATAAAAGCAAAAAACAAAGGAATCCATAATGGACGAACAGCTCAAACAGAGTGCCCTTGATTTCCATCAGTTTCCTGTCCCAGGGAAGATCCAGGTTTCCCCTACCAAACCGTTGGCGACCCAGCGCGATCTGGCGCTGGCCTATTCGCCGGGCGTCGCCGCGCCTTGCCTCGAGATCGCCGAAGATCCGCTGGCGGCCTACAAATACACCGCGCGCGGCAACCTGGTGGCGGTGATTTCCAACGGCACGGCGGTACTGGGTCTGGGCAATATTGGCGCGTTGGCCGGTAAGCCGGTGATGGAAGGCAAGGGCGTTTTGTTCAAGAAGTTTTCCGGTATCGATGTATTTGATATCGAAGTGGATGAGCATAACCCTGACAAGTTAATCGACATTATCGCCGCGCTGGAACCGACCTTCGGTGGCATCAACCTGGAAGACATCAAGGCGCCGGAGTGTTTCTACATCGAGCAGAAACTGCGTGAGCGCATGAAGATCCCGGTGTTCCACGACGACCAGCACGGCACGGCGATCATTACCACCGCCGCGGTGCTCAACGGCCTGCGCGTGGTGAAGAAGAACATCTCCGATGTGCGGCTGGTGGTGTCCGGCGCCGGCGCGGCGTCCATCGCCTGCCTGAACCTGCTGGTGGCGCTGGGGCTGCGTCAGCAGAACATCACCGTCTGCGACTCCAAGGGCGTCATCTATAAAGGCCGCGACGCCAATATGGAACAGACCAAAGCCGCCTACGCCATCGAGGATAACGGCCAGCGCACGCTGGGCGACGCCATCCCGAACGCCGACATCTTCCTCGGCTGCTCCGGCCCGGGCGTCCTGACGCAGGATATGGTGAAAACCATGGCGCGCGAGCCGCTGATCATGGCGCTGGCCAACCCGGAACCGGAAATTCTGCCGCCGCTGGCCAAAGCGGTGCGCCCGGACGCCATCATCTGTACCGGCCGTTCCGACTACCCGAACCAGGTGAACAACGTCCTGTGCTTCCCGTTCATTTTCCGCGGCGCGCTCGACGTGGGCGCCACCACCATCAACGAAGAGATGAAGCTGGCCTGCGTGCACGCCATCGCCGATCTGGCGCTGGCGGAGCAGAGCGACGTGGTGGCTTCCGCGTATGACGATCAGGATCTCTCCTTCGGGCCGGAATACATCATTCCGAAACCGTTCGATCCGCGTCTGATCGTCAAGATCGCGCCGGCGGTGGCCAAGGCGGCGATGGATTCCGGCGTGGCGACGCGCCCGATCGAAGACTTCGACGCCTACGTGGAGAAGCTGGCGGAGTTCGTCTACAAAACCAACCTGTTCATGAAACCGATCTTCTCGCAGGCGCGCAAAGAGATGAAGCGGGTGGTGCTGGCGGAAGGCGAGGAAGAGCGCGTGCTGCACGCCACGCAGGAGCTGGTGTCGCAAGGGCTGGCTTTCCCGATCCTGGTCGGCCGGCCGAGCGTGATCGAGATGCGCCTGAAAAAACTGGGCCTGCAGCTGACGCCGGGCAAAGATTTCGAAGTGGTGAACAACGAGTCGGATCCGCGCTTCAACGAATACTGGGGCGAGTACTACCAGATCATGAAACGCCGTGGCGTTTCGCAAGAGCAGGCGCGCCGCGCGGTGATCGGCAACCCGACGCTGATCGCCGCCATCATGCTGCACCGCGGCGAAGCGGATGCGATGATCTGCGGCACCATCGGCAGCTACCACGAGCATTACGACGTGGTGAAGAACGTGTTCGGTTTCCGTGAAGGCGCGCACGTCGCCGGCGCGATGAACGCGCTGCTGCTGCCGAGCGGCAACACCTTTATCGCCGACACCTACGTCAACGACGATCCGACGCCGGAACAGCTGGCGGAGATCACCCTGATGGCGGCGGAAACCGTGCGCCGCTTCGGCATTGAGCCGAAGGTGGCGCTGCTGTCTCACTCCAGCTTCGGCTCGTCTGACTGCCCGGCGGCGCGCAAGATGCGCAAAACGCTGGAGCTGGTGAACGAGCTGGCGCCGGAGCTGGAGATCGACGGCGAAATGCACGGAGACGCCGCGCTGGTGGAAAGCATTCGTCACGATCTGATGCCGGACAGCCCGCTGAAAGGCTCGGCCAACCTGCTGATCATGCCGAACATGGAAGCGGCGCGGATCAGTTACAACCTGCTGCGCGTCTCCTGCTCGGAAGGGGTGACCGTCGGGCCGGTGCTGATGGGGGTCGCCAAGCCGGTGCACATCCTGACGCCGATCGCCTCGGTGCGCCGCATCGTCAACATGGTGGCGCTGGCAGTGGTGGAAGCCCAGACCGAACCGCTGTAAGGCCGGGATGAGTGACTGGCCCCCTGCGCCGTTGGCGCCGGGGGCTTTTTTATTTCCAGCGGACGTGGTACAAATAATCGTCAAATATGTACATGTACAGGTAAAGAAAATGACTACGATTAGCTACACGGCGGCGAGAAACAATTTGGCCGAGGTGCTTTTGGAAGCGCAAAAACAGCCGGTGGAAGTGACGCGCCGCGGACACGATGAGGTTTACATCATCAGTAAGGCCGACTATGAGGTTTTGGTCAAAGCCAAAGTGAAAGCGCGCATTCAGGCTAAACACGCGGATACGATTAAGGCGCTGGCCAATAGATGATCTTTTTGACCGCAGAGGATATTGCGGAATTCAACGCTGAAATTGTGCCTCACGGCCGCCAGGAAGGCAGCAAAGTTGAGGCTGTAGCCAACCGCGTGCTCAATGCTTACCACTACGAGAACGTCACAGACGTATACCGCTTGGCCGCGCTCTATCTCATCGCCATCAGCCACGGTCACATTTTTCTTGATGGCAACAAACGTACGGCCTTCCAAAGCATGGCGCTATTTCTCGGTATTAATGGCATTGCACTGCGGGAAGACGCAGAACTGGTCGAAATTACGGTTGAAGCAGCTCAAGGCCGCCTCAACGTTGAACAAGCCGCGGAGCAACTGCGCCGGCTAACCGAATAACTCCCATTCTCATGCCTTGCAGCGCGCGGCGATGGCGCGGATATCCTGCGGGGTGGTGCGGCAACAGCCGCCGATCAAATGTGCGCCGAGCGCACGCCACTCTACCGCCTGATCGGCCAGGCTGCCGTGTTCGCCGCCGCAGGCGTGCCAGGTTTTGCTCACCGCATCGTAATGCTCCCCGGAGTTCGGGTAGAGCAGCAGCGGTTTGTCGGCCAGCGCGCTCAGCTGACGCAGCGCCGGGGCGACCTTGTCCAGCGCGATGCAGTTGATGCCGATCGCCAGCACCTGCGGGTTGCCGCGCAGTGCGGACATGACCTCCGTCAGCGGCGTGCCGTCGCTGAGGTGTTGGCTGTCGCGCAGGGTGAAGGCGAACCAGGCGCCGAGCGTCGGGAACTCCTGCAGCAGCGTCAGCAGCGCCTGCAGTTCAGCGAACGACGGCAGCGTTTCGCAGGCCAGCAGATCGACGCCGGCGGCGGCCAGCGCGGCGAGGCGCGGGCGGTGGAAGGCAATGAAGTCATCCTGCGCCAGCCGATAGTCGCCGCGGTATTCCGAGCCGTCGGCCAGATAGGCGCCGTACGGGCCTACAGAACCGGCGATCAGCAGCGGCGCGGCCTGCGGGTGTTCGGCCAGATAATCGCGGCGCGCGCGTTGCGCCAGCTGCACGCTTTTGGCGATCAGCGCCAGCGATTGCTCCTGATCCAGGCCGCGGCGCAAGAAGCCCTGCGGCGTGGCCTGATAGCTGGCGGTGATGGCGCATTGAGCGCCGGCGTTGAAATAATCGAGATGCACCTGATAGATAAGCTCGGGATTTTCAATCAGCACCTTGGCCGACCACAGCGGATCGGTCAGATCGCAGCCGCGCGCTTCCAGTTCGGTGGCCAGCGCACCGTCCAGGATCAGCGTCGGCTGTTCGGCCAGCAGGCGGGCGACGGGGTTGTTAACCGACATGTTGTTCTCCCAAAGCATTTTTTTGCCTGGCGCGCCGGGTCAGGAAATAGGTGAGGTAGCACAGGGCGACGAACGGCAGCCCGCAGTAGAGCGCGATGCGCTGCTCCGGATCGAACGCCAGCCCGATACAGGCCAGCAGGCACAGCGCAAAGCCGAGGATCGGCGTCAATGGATAGCCGGGGGCGCGGTATTTCAGGCCGCTTATCGGCTGGCCGCTGCGCAGATAGGCGCGGCGGAAAGCATAGTGGGCGGCGCAGATGCTCAGCCACACCGCCACCACCGCAAAGCCGGAGATCGCCGACAGGGCGACGAACACCGTGTCCGGCGCGATCACGCTGGTCAGCAGCGCCAGCACGCCGCCGAGCATGCTGAAGGTCAGGGCGTTGATTGGAATGCCGCGTGCATTGACGCGCGCAAAGTAGGCCGGCAGGGTGCGCTGGTGGGCCAGCGACCACAGCATGCGCCCCGAGGCATACAGGCCGGAGTTGGCCGCCGACAGGATGGCGGTCAGGATCACGAAGTTGAAGATATCGGCGGCGTAAGGCACGCCGATGCGTTCAAACACCAGCACGAACGGGCTTTTGACGATCCCCGCCTGATCCATCGGGATCAACGCCGCCAGCACAAACACCGTGCCGATAAAGAACAGCATCAGGCGGATCACCGTGGTGCGGATCGCCAGCGGCACGACTTTCTCCGGGTTCTCGGTTTCACCGGCGGCGATGCCGATCAGTTCCGTGCCGGAGAAGGCGAAGTTCACCGCCACCATGGTCATCAGGATCGGCAGCGTGCCGTGCGGCAGCCAGCCGGAAGCGGTCAGGTTATGCAGGAACGGCGCCGGCGTGCCGTCTTTCATCGGCAGCAGGCCGAACATGGCGGCGCCGCCCAGAATGATGAACGCCAGAATGGTCACCACTTTGATCAGCGAAAACCAGAATTCGCTTTCGGCGAAAAAGCGGGTGGTCACGACGTTGAGCAGGAAAATGGCCGCGCAGAAGATCAGGCACCACAGCCACACCGGCGACTGCGGGAACCAGTACTGCATGCAGAATCCGGCGGCGGTCAGGCTGGAGCCCAGCGCCACCGTCCAGGTGAGCCAATACAGCCAGGCGACGGCATAGCCGGTGGCCGGCCCCAGATAGCGCGAAGCATAGACGTGAAAGGCGCCGGTTTCCGGCATTGCCACCGACAGCTCGCCCAGGCACAGCATCACCAGATATACCACCAGCGCGCCGATCAGGTAGGCCAGCAGCGTGCCGAGCGCCCCGGTGGTGGAGATGATGTAGCCGGTATTGAAAAACAGCCCGGTGCCGATCACGCCGCCCAGCGACAGCATCACCAGATGCCGGGCCTTCATGCTGCGTTTGAACTGCCCTGCGGCGGGCGCCGATGCGTGCATAATAATCTATCCGTATAGACGTCTAAATATCTGAATGGCTATTGGTTATACCCGTAATGCCTTTTTAACGCAATGCGCCACCGGCGATCGCCGCGTAAAAAAATCGTTAAGTCGGATCTATATGCAAATGATAATTATTATCTATAATGTCGCCATTTTCGCTAATGGGGCAACATGATGAGATATCTGATTTTATTGGCGGCGTTGGCGCTCGGCGCCTGCAGCCAAACGCCGGTGAAGGCGCCGGCCAGCGACGTCGCGAGCCTGGGGAGCATCACCGATCTGCACAGCGGCGCGACCCTGACGCCCGAGCAGCTGTTGACGCGGTTGGCGCAGCCGCCGCGGGTGATCGTGGGGGAAAAGCATGACAATCCTTACCACCATCAGATTGAGCAATGGCTGGTGCAGCAGCTGCCGCAGCGGCGGCCGCAGGGCAGTGTGCTGATGGAGATGATCAACCCGAACCAGCAGGCGCAGGTGGACAAAGTCAAGCAGTGGCTGCAGAGCGATCCCACGGTGCGTGACGGCCGCGTGGCGGAGCTGATCGCCTGGCAGCCGGGCTGGAAGTGGGAACTGTATGGCGGGGTGACGATGGCGGCGATGCGCGCGCCATACCCGCTGTGGTCAGCCAACCTGGATCGCAGCGAGATTACGGCGTTCTATCAGCAGCCGCAGTTCCCGGCGGGGCAGCTATCGGCGCAGCCGGCGGTGCGCAAGGCGTTGGAAGAGACCATCCGCACTTCGCACGGCGGCAAGATTGAGGCCGACCAACTGCACGCGATGTTGGCGATCCAGCAGCAGCGCGATCGGCGCATGGCGGAACGTTTGCTGGCGGCGCCCACGCCCGCGCTGTTGATCGCCGGCGGCTATCACGCCGCCAAATCGGTGGGCGTGCCGCTGCACGTGCGGGATCTGCAACCGGCGGCGGCGCCGACGGTGCTGATGCTGGCGGAGCCGGGCGTACAGGTCGATGCGAACACGGCGGACTACCTGTGGATCACACCATCAGTGAAATGAATACGTTAAGGCAGTGAAAAGAGGTGTTAATTATAGTTGCAAATGATTATCATTAGTAAATGTGATCTGCAATCATTCGCAATTAAGCAAGCTAATGCCCCTATGTTAAGTCAGTCTTATTCCTTTCCGGCCTTTGAACTGCCGCAGCCGCGCTGGGCGCGCGGCCTGCTGCTCGCCCTGGCGGCGCACGCGGCGTTGGTGCTGCTGTTTTATTGGCCGCAGACGGCGCTGGAGCCGGTGGCGCTGCCGCCGCCGGCGGTGATGATGAGCTGGGCGGCGCAGATTGAAGCGCCGGAAAGCAAACCGTTGCCGCTGGGCGTGCAGCAGGCGGAGTCCGCCGCGGCGCAGCCCGCTGAGCAGCAGCAACAGCCGGATCTGCCCAAGCTGGCGCGCGCCGATAAAGCGAAGATCGTGACGGCGCAGAAGAAGCGCGCCGAACACCGTCCCCCGCAAAAAGCGCAGCCGAAACCGCAGGAACAGGCCAAAGAGACGCGCAACGCCGCCGCGTCCAGCGCCGCCGCCCCACAGGCGCAGACGCTCTCCCACCAAACCGCCGCCCCGATCAACAGCGATGCCAACAGCAGCGCGCAGGCCAAGCTGTCGTGGGAGAGTCTGGTGAAGGGCAAGCTGAACCGCATCAAGGAATATCCCCCGGATGCCCGCAACCGCCGGCGCAGCGGCATGCCGCAGGTCAGTTTCAGCGTCGACGCGCAGGGGCGGGTATCGAACGTGATCCTGCTGGCGCGTTCCGGCACCGCGTCGCTGGATCGGGAAGCGGTAGCGGTGGTGTCGCGCGCGCAGCCGTTGCCGCCGCCGCCGCCGGAGATGCTCCAGCAGGGGGCCGTCAGGGTAACGATGCCGATCGATTTCAATCTGGCGGAGCTGAACGCCCGCCGTTAATGCCCGCAGACGCCGCCTCGCCGCCGTCCGCCTTTTCAAACTTCGTGAGGGATTATGAACCCGCTGTTATTCACCCCGCGTCGCCGCATCGCGGCCGCGCTCTGGCTTTCTTTAGGCGTCGCCGGCGCCGCGCTGGCGCAACCGCAGCCGCCGTTGGCGGAACGGGCGCCGAAAGCGCTGACGGCCCACGGCGAGACGCGCACCGACGATTACTACTGGCTGCGCGACGACAGCCGAAAAGAGCCGAAGGTGCTGGACTACCTGAAGGCGGAGAACCGCTACACCGAGCAGATGATGGCGCCGTACCAGAAGCTGCGCGCCACGCTGTATCAGGAGATGCTGGGCCGCATGAGCCCTGACGATCGTTCGGTGCCGTATCAGCTCAACGGCTATCGCTATCAGGAAAGCTACGCCGCCGGTAAAGATTTCGCGCGGTATCAGCGCCAGGCGCTCACCGCCGACGCGCCGTGGCAAACCCTGTTGGACGCCAATCAGCGCGCGGCCGGCCATGCCTATTATCGCCTGGGGGCGATGGACATTAGCCTGGACAACCGCCGCCTGGCGGTGGCCGAAGATCTGCAGGGCCGCCGCCAATACCGCATCTCCCTGCGCGAGATAGGCAGCGAACGCTGGTCGCCGGAAACGCTGGAAAACACCTCCGGCAACATGGTGTGGGCCAACGACAACCAAACCCTGTTCTACGTGCGCAACCACCCGCAAACGCTGCTGCCGTATCAGGTCTACCGCCATCAGTACGGGACGCCGACGGCGCAAGATAAGCTGGTGTACCAGGAGAACGATCCGGCGTTCTACCTCAGCCTCGGCCGTTCTTCTTCGCGTGACTACCTGATACTCACCATCAGCGGCAACACCACCTCCGAAGTGCGCCTGATCGACGCCAACCAGCCGCAGCGCGAGCCGCAGCTATTCGCTGCCCGGCAAAATGGCCGCGAGTATTATCTCGATCACTACCGCGGCGAGTTCTATCTGCGTTCCAACCATCAGGAGCCGAACTTCGGCCTGTATCGCACGGCGGTGGCGGGCAAACCCTGGCAGACGCTGATTGCGCCGCAGGCGCAGCACGAGGTGGAGAGCTTCAGCCTGTTCCGCGACTGGCTGGTGGTGCAGGAACGCGCCAACGGGCTGGTGCAGCTGCGGCAAATCAGCTGGGACGGTAAAACTGAGCGCGCCATCCCGTTCGACGACGCCAGCTACATGGCCTGGCTGGGCTATAACCCGGAGCCGGACAGCGATCGGTTGCGCTACGGCTATTCGGCGATGACCACGCCGACCCGCACCTATGAGTGGGATCTGAACAAGGGCGAGCGCACCCTGCTCAAGCAACAGGAAGTGAAAGGCGTCGATCCCAGCCTGTATCACAGCGAACGCATTTGGATCACGGCGCGCGACGGCGTGAAGGTGCCGGTCTCGCTGGTGTATCGCAAATCGCTGTTCAAAAACGGGCATAACCCGCTGCTGGTCTACGGCTATGGCGCTTACGGCATGAGCATGGATCCGGCGTTCAGCGCCAACCGTATCAGCCTGCTGGATCGCGGCTTCGTCTATGCGCTGATCCACGTGCGTGGCGGCGGCGAGTTGGGGCAGAGCTGGTACAAACAGGGCAAGCTGACGCACAAACCGAACAGTTTCAACGATTTCATCGACGCCACTCAGGCGTTGATCAACGGCGGCTACGGCCAACCGGGACGCATCTATGCCATGGGCGGCAGCGCTGGCGGTTTGCTGATGGGGGCGGTGATCAATCAGGCGCCGCAGCTGTACAACGCGGTGGTGGCACAGGTGCCGTTCGTCGACGTGGTGACCACCATGCTGGATGACAGCATTCCGCTGACCACCGGGGAATACGAGGAGTGGGGCAACCCGCACCAGCCGGCCGCCTATGCGCTGATGAAGTCCTACAGCCCGTACGACAACGTGCGCAAGCAGCATTATCCGAACCTGCTGGTCACCAGCGGTTTGTACGACTCGCAGGTGCAGTATTGGGAGCCGGCCAAATGGGTGGCGAAGCTGCGGTGTTTCAAACAGGGCGATTCGCTGTTGCTGCTCTCCACCGACATGACCGCCGGCCACGGCGGCAAATCGGGCCGCCTGGCGCGGCTGGAAAACGGCGCGCTGGAGTACGCCTTTATTTTGGCGGCGGATCGGCAGACGCAGAAATAACCTTCAGCGCCGCGGCACGCTGCGGCGCAATAAAACAATAACAATCTTTTATCGCGCGTTTCGGCGGGCTTTTTGCTGGGCATTGTCGGCCATCAAACCTTATTGGCTATTTCTGGGGATATATGAAAATCAAAATGATAGCGAGCCTGATCGGCGCGGGACTGGCGCTGCACGGGCCGGCTGCGGCCGCACAGGAACAGGCGGAAAATAATAAAGGCAGCGTGGCGTTCAGCCCGCTTAACGTCTCGGCCGCCGACGGCGGCAAGAGCAGTGAAAAAGAGGCGTTGGCGAGGCCTGGCGCGTTCAGCTCGCGCGATGAAAACAAAAATCTGGAGTCGGTAGACAGCATTCTGCGCAGCATGCCGGGCACCTATACCCAGATTGACCCCGGCCAGGGATCGGTCAGCGTCAATATTCGCGGCCTGAGCGGCTTCGGCCGGGTTAACACCATGGTCGACGGCATCACGCAAAACTACTACGGCAACTCCCCGAGCGATGCAGCGCACGGCGGCATGCCCACCAGCCAGTTTGGGGCGCTGATCGATCCTAACTTTATCGTCGGCGTCGACGTGGCGCGCGGCAACGCCACCGGTTCCGACGGGGTGAATGCCCTGGCGGGCAGCGCCAATTTCCGCACCATCGGCGTGGATGACGTGGTGTTTTCCGACAACCCCTTCGGCGTGCGCACCAAGTTCTCGGTGGGCAATAACGGCATCGGCCGCAGCGGCATGATCGCCGTGGGCGCCAAAACCGCCGCCTTTGCCGACGGCGGCAGCCTGGGGGCGATGGCGGCGATCAGCGGCAGCTCCATCACCTCCAACTACAAAAACGGCGCCGGTTTCGACAGCGAGATGTTCAACGTCGATCAAACCTACCGCCAGAACCCGAAATCCCAGCTGTTCAAAGTGGACATCAAGCCGGATGCCTTCAACAGCATCGAACTGTCGGCGCGCAGCTACCAGAATAAAATCACCCGCCGCCACATCGACAGCGACGATTTTTACCTCAAATACCACTACGCGCCGTTCTCGGAACTGATCGATTTCAAATTGACCGCCAGCACCAGCCGCGGTGAGCAGAAGTTCATGTCCAACAACATGGCGGGGTTCAGCGACAGCACGGCGAAAAACATTTCCGATGCGCTGGATATCAATAACACCAGCCGTTTCAGCCTGCGGGATATTGATTTCGCCTTCAGCTACGGCGGCAAGCTGGTGCGCAACGAGTATAAGAAAAAGGCATCCGGGCTGGTGACGGATCAGGATCAGGCGGAAAGCATGCCGGTGGGCATTGCCGGCAAACAAGATATCTCCAGCCTGTACAGCGGGTTGCAGGCCAACTACGGCATCTGGCAGGGGAATTTCGACCTGAACTACACCGCCTATCGCCTCTCCGGCTACAAGCCGGCCTGTGATGAGCGCGTAGAGTGCTTCCCGCAGGGCGCCGGCACTATCAACCGCAACGAACACGGCTTCAACCCGTCGGTCATGCTGTCGGCGCAGGTGACGCCGTGGCTGCAGCCGTTCGTCAGCTACAGCAAGTCGATGCGCGGGCCGAATATCCAGGAAGTGTTCTTCGCCAACAGCGGCGGCCAGTCGATGAACCCGTTCCTGAAGGGCGAAAAAGCGGAGACCTGGCAGGGCGGGTTCAACGCCAATGCCCACGATCTGTTGTTCAAGCAGGACAGCTTCCAGCTGAAAGCGGTCTATTTCGAAACCAAGATCAAAAACTACATATCCAGCCAAACCTACCTGGTGTGTAAAAACCGTCAGAAGTGCAACCGTTCGCAGGCGACGCAGGAAGAGTGGGATAACGCGGACATCAACGTCAGCATGACCATGTACAGCAATGCTCCCGATCCGGTCAAAACGCGCGGGGTGGAACTTGAAGCGCTGTACGACGCCGGTTTCGCCTTCACCAAACTGTCGTTAAGCAAGGAGCATACCTCCCAGCCGACCAACCAGGCCAGCAACGTATTCGGCGCGGGCGATATCAGCGAGCTGCCGGAATTCTACTTCACGCTGGACAGCGGGGTGCGCCTGCTGGACGAGAAACTGACGCTGGGCGGGGTGGTGAAATACACCGGCAAGTCGGTGCGCCTGTCGCCGGACTCTGATTACGATGAGAATGAGCAGTTGCTGAAAGAGCCGGCGCCGCATATTCCGACCATTATCGATCTGTACGGCACCTATCAGGTGAATCGCAATCTGCTGCTGAAGCTCAGCGTGCAGAACCTGATGGACAAAGACTATTCAGACGCGCTGAACAAGATGAACTCGCTGCCGTCGCAGTCGCAGTATGAGACGCCGACCAACACCGCCCGTGGGCGGACTTATATCTTCGGCGGGGAGGTGCGCTTCTAAACCGCAGCAGAGCAGGGCGCAGTCACTGCGCCCGTTTCGCCTGCAGCAGCCATTTGTCCAGCTCGTTGGCGAACTGCTGGCGGTCGCGCTGGTTCAGGGCGTTCGGGCCGCCGGTCTGAATGCCGCTGGCGCGCAGGGTATCCATAAAATCGCGCATGTTGAGGCGCTCGCGGATGGTGTCCGGCGTATAGCGCTCGCCGCGCGGGTTCAGCGCCACTGCCCCTTTCTCTATCACCTCCGCCGCCAGCGGGATGTCGGCGGTGATCACCAGATCGCCCGCTTCGCAGCGGCGCACGATCTCGTTGTCGGCCACGTCGAAACCGGCCGCCACCTGCAGCGAACGGATGTACTTCGACGGCGGCGTGCGCAATGGCTGGTTCGCCACCAGCGTGACGGTGATGGCGGTGCGATCGGCGGCGCGGAACAGCACCTCTTTGATCACGTTCGGACAGGCGTCCGCATCGACCCAAATCTGCATCATTTCGGCTCCTGCAGCCAGTCGCGCACCGGCAGGAAATCGCGCGTCAGCGCCGCTTCCGGGCTGTCGGCCTCCGGCTGGTAGTTATATTCCCAACGCACCAACGGCGGCATCGACATCAGGATGGACTCGGTGCGCCCGCCGGTTTGCAGCCCGAACAGCGTGCCGCGATCCCACACCAGGTTGAACTCCACATAGCGGCCGCGGCGGTACAGCTGGAACTGGCGCTCGCGCTCGCCCCAGGTCAAGGCCTTGCGTTTTTCGACGATCGGCAGGTAGGCGTCGAGGAAGCCCTGGCCCACCGCGCGGGTGAAGGCGAAACAATGGTCGAAATCAGGGGTGTTCAGATCGTCGTAGAACAGGCCGCCGATGCCGCGCGCTTCGTTGCGGTGCTTGATGAAGAAGTAATCGTCGCACCATTGCTTGTATTTCGGGTAGACCTCGTCGCCGAACGGCGCGCACAGCTCGGCCGCGGTGCGGTGCCAGTGCACGGCATCCTCTGCGAAACCGTAGAACGGCGTCAGGTCAAAACCGCCGCCGAACCACCACACCGGCGCCTCGCCCGGTTTTTCGGCGATGAAGAAGCGCACGTTGGCGTGGCTGGTGGGTACATAGGGGCTGAGCGGGTGGATAACCAACGAGACGCCCATCGCCTGGAAGCTGCGCCCGGCCAGTTCCGGACGGTGCGCGGTCGCCGAGGCCGGCAGGGTGGCGCCGGAGACGTGCGAGAAGTTGACCCCTGCCTGTTCGAACACCGCGCCGTTGGTCAGCACGCGGCTGCGGCCGCCGCCGCCTTCTTCACGCGTCCATTGGTCTTCGGTGAACACGGCGCCGCCGTCGGCCTGGGCGAGCTGCGCGCAGATGTGATCCTGCAGCGCCAGCAGGAAGGATTTTACTTCAGCGATGTTAGGTAAACTCATGCGGGGTCTTTATAGCGTCTGGCTGAACAAGGCGCTGAGTATACTCTTATTCGCCGCCCGCGGCATCAGCGGGGTTTGCGTTGGTGTGCGTCGAAATAGTCGAAGAAGTTGATGATGCCGTCCGCGATGGCGCGGGCGATTTTCTCGCGAAACGCGGTGGTGCCCAGCAGCCGCTCTTCGTTCGGGTTGGTGATGAACGAGGTTTCCACCAGCACCGAGGGGATGGACGGGGATTTCAGCACCGCAAACGCCGCCTGTTCGGTGCTGTCGCTGTGCAGATGGTGCACCGGGCGAATTTGGCCGAGCACGTGGCGGCCGAGCGTCAGGCTGTTGTTGATGGTGTCGGTTTGCACCAGATCGAACAGCACCTGCTGCAGGTAGTTGTCCTGATCCTTGTACTTGCCGCCCGCCACGTCGTCCGCGGCGTTTTCACGGTTGGACAGGTAGCGCGCCATGGCGCTGCTGGCACCGCGGTTGGAGAGGGCGAACACCGAAGCGCCGGAGGCCGACGGGCTGGTGAAACCGTCGGCGTGAATCGAAATGAACAGATCGGCCTGGTGCTGGTGGGCGATCTCCACCCGCTGGAACAGCGGAATGAATTCGTCTTCTTCGCGCGTCAGGCGCGCCTCGACGTGATCGTGCTCATGCAGGAAACGGCGCACGTGGTTGGCGATTTCCAGCACGATGTGTTTTTCCTGCGAGCCTTCGTGGCCGACCGCGCCGGAGTCGATGCCGCCGTGGCCGGGATCGATCATCACCCGCTTTTTGCCGCCGGCCGGTTTCGCCGCCGGTTTGCTGTGCTGATTGCGCAGCAGGCCTTCCGCCTTGGCGTTTTGGCTTTTCACGCCGAACAGCGCCACCGCCAGGCCGGAAAGCAAAAGTTGGCGTCGCGTCGGGGAAACGGTAAGCGGTTTAAAATTGAGGAAGGGTTTACCCTGCTTTTTCATTACGCAACGCTCCGTCGACGTTTCTATTTTGCGACGTTATATCGTATTGATAATCATTAATCGACCCGATAACTATTTCCATTTATTACGCCTGTTACCGGCGATTCCTGGGCAAATAGCGCGCTAAATCGCAGTTTGATATTGCGTAAGTGAATAATCACGCGATAATCAGATAAACACCTTAATTAACAGCGGCCAACATCGATGGAAATTCGCGTATTTCGACAAGACGACTTTGAAGAAGTCATTACCCTGTGGGAGCGCTGCGATCTGCTGCGGCCCTGGAACGATCCGGAGATGGACATCGAGCGCAAGCTGAACCACGATCCGGAGCTGTTTCTGGTGGCGGAAGTCGGCGGCGAAGTGGTCGGTTCGGTGATGGGCGGCTATGATGGGCACCGCGGCTCGGCGTATTACCTCGGGGTGCATCCCGACTATCGCGGGCGCGGCATCGCCAATGCGTTGATCAACCGTCTGGAGAAGAAGCTGATCGCCCGCGGCTGCCCGAAAATCCAGATCATGGTGCGCGAAGACAACGACACGGTGGTTGAGATGTACGAGAAGCTCGGCTACGAAATCCAGGGCATCACCAGCCTGGGCAAGCGGCTGATCGAAGATCAGGAATATTGATCGAGCGGCGGACGGCGGTATAGCCCGCCCGCCGCAGCGCATTACGGCAGCTTTTTGACGGTTTTTACGTCCACTTCCACGCTGCTCCAGTCTTTATCCACTTTCCCTTCCAACTGCACCTTGTCTTTCGGTGTGACGGTTTGGCCGTTCCAGCGCTTGCGATCGATCTCGACCGTCAGGGTGCCGGTGGCGTCGCGGAAGGTGTAGGTATCGTCGCCGATGCGCTGCTCGATGTTGCCCTGCAGCATCACCCAGGTGTCGTCGCTCAGCGATTTCACCTTGTCCACGGTGGTCAGCGCCGCGCTGGGGCCGGAGAAACCGCCCTGCGGAGCGGCTTGCGTTTGTGCCTGCGGCGCGGCCGGATCGAGGAACCCGCCTTGTTGCGCCAGTACCGGTGCGCTGCACAGCGCGATCAGAGCAGCCAGAGTCAGTTTTTTCATGTTGCGCTTCCTTATCGTTATCGAAAATCACATCCCGCTGATATCGGGTGCTTGCTTGGTGATAAGGATTAAAACACGCCGATCTTAAGAGCTTCTTAAGCCGACGCATTGAAATTCTCGCTGGCGGCGCCCATCTGTAGCCATAGTCTTTATTCTGTGGCAAGGAACGAGCGTTGAAGCCATTCTCCCCCCGGTTTTCCCCGGACGATTACGACCAGCATGGCGCGCTGCGGCTGCCGCTGGGATTTTGGGCCGTGCTGATTTTGCAGGCGCGCACCTGGCTGTTGTTCGTGATGGCCGGCGCTTCACGTGAGCAGGGCGAAAGCCTGTTGGCGCTGTTTTATCCGGATACCCAACGCTTTTGGTACGGCATGCTGCTCGGCCTGCCGGCGGCGCTGGCGTTTTTGCTGAGCGGCCGTCGCCACCAATGGCCGCGGCTGTGGCGCGGCTGGCGCTGGGGGCTGGCTGTCTCGCTGCTGGCGTCGCTCGGCGGCTCGCTGTTCAGCCTGTGGCGCCAGGACGGCGATGCGCCGGGGCTGGAGCTGGCGTTGGTGTTGCTCGACGCGCTGGCGCTGAGCTATCTGCTGCTGAATGCGCGCCTGAAAGCCTGTTTCGCGCCGCCGGAGCATACCGACTAATTGCCGAGAAGTGCGGCACTTTTCGCATTTTCCGCACTCCAAGCTGGCAACCGTTGGCGTAGTGCGGGCCGTTGTGAGAGGCTGGCATGCAGCAAAACGCCGAGTGCGGCAGGCGCGGGCTACCGCGCCGTGCCATTGATGTCTAAGGAGCTAGAGATGAATATTCGCCCCCTGTTGTTAGGGCTTCCGCTGTTACTGACCGGCTGTTCGAGCATGTCCAATTTCTCCTGGTCCAGCCTGTCGCCGTTCAACTGGTTCGGCAGCAGCCTGGAGGTCGGCGCCAAGGGCGTCGGCAAGCTCAACGCCGGCACGCCGATGTCGGAAAGCGCCATCAATGACGGGCTGGACGGCAACTACCGCCTGCGCGGCGGCATGGCGACCAACAACGGCCAGATCGTCTCTTATTACCAGGCGCTGTCCGGCGACGAAGTGAAACTGGTGATCACCGGCGAACCGAAAGGGCGCCTGCAGCGCGTGGACGTGCTGGATCCGAAAGTGGCGACGGAGTGGGGCAACAAGCTCGGCACGCCGTTCGGCGATATGTACAGCAAGGCGTTCGGCTCCTGTAAGCCGGGCAGCGGCGAAGACGCCGGTAAAGTGGAATGCGTGGCGGAGCAGAGCAAGTACGTTACCTACATCTTCAGCGGCAAGTGGGCCGGGGCGCAGGATATCATTCCGCCGGACGACACCCTGAAAAGCTGGACGGTCAGCAAAATCATCTGGCACGCCAAGCCGCAGCAGTAACGTGTTCAACGGGCGCCGGTTCGCGGCGCCTGCCTTTTCAAGCCATTACCCCTATTTTCTTTGCGCTGCTGCAAGGCAATCGTCCGCGCTTGCGGTATGATAGCGCGCGTTTGTAACAGGGAACCCGCGCGTCAACCGCCATACCTGTTGCCTGGTTTTGGTATTGAGGATAACAACATGACACAGGTTCAGAGCGGCATTCTGCTGGAGCACTGCCGTTTCGCCATTTTTATGGAAGCCAGCGTACAGGGCGAATTCGCCGACTTGCGCCAGGGCTGCAAGCAGTTTTGTCAGACCCTGAGCGAGCTGCAGCAGCAGTTCCCCGATGCGCGCCTCGGCGCGGTGATCGCTTTCGGTTACGACGTTTGGCACGATCTCTCCAGCGGCCAGGGTGCGAAAGAGTTGAAGCCGTTCACGCCGCTCGGCAAAGGGCTGGCGCCGGCCACCCAGCGCGATATGCTGATCCACATCCAGTCGCTGCGCCACGACGTCAACTTCACGCTGGCGCAGGCGGCGCTGGCGGCGTTCGGCAATGTCATCAAGATTGAAGAAGAAACCCACGGCTTCCGCTGGGTGGAAGAGCGCGATCTGAGCGGCTTCATCGACGGCACCGAAAACCCGCAGGGCGACCAGCGCCCGGCAGTGGCGACGATCGCCGAAGGCGAAGAGGACGCCGGCGGCAGCTATGTGCTGGTGCAACGCTACGAGCACAACCTGCGCCAGTGGCAGCGCTTTACCACCGAACAGCAGGAGCAGATCATCGGCCGCACCAAGCACGACAGCGAAGAGCTGCCGGCCGATCAGCGCCCGGATACCTCGCACGTCAGCCGCGTCGATCTGAAAGAGAACGGCAAGGGCCTGAAAATTTTGCGCCAGAGCCTGCCTTACGGCACCGCCAGCGGCAAGCACGGCCTGTTCTTCATCGCCTATTGTGCGCGCTTGCACAATATCGAGCAGCAGCTGCTGAGCATGTTCGGCGATCTGGACGGCAAACGCGACGCGATGTTGCGCTTCAGCCGTGCGGTCACCGGCAGCTACTACTTTGCGCCATCGCTGACGCGCCTGCTGTCACTTTGACGCCGTCGCCGAAGCCGGCGCGTCCGGCTTCGGTCTGTTTTCCCTTCCCAAAACGCCTCGCATTCCCTGCCTTATAGCGTTTGATGCTTGTAAATCACTAAACGGTATATAAAAGCGTTACAGCTCCGCACCGAGTTATAAATACACTGGTCGTCAATAAGGCGAAAGCCTGAAGGAATGACTCAGTGATAAGGTGCAGAATGAAACAAAACCGGGTTAAAAATCTCGTGCTGAAAGGTTGGCTGGCGGCTGCGCTGTTGGCGAGCGGCGCCGCGTCGGCGGCGGAATTGCTGAACAGCTCTTATGACGTTTCCCGTGAATTGTTCGTCGCGCTGAATCCCGGCTTTGAACAGCAGTGGAATCAACAGCATCCGAACGACAAGCTGACCATCAAACAATCGCACGCCGGCTCGTCGAAGCAGGCGCTGGCGATCCTGCAGGGCCTGCGCGCCGACGTGGTGACCTACAACCAGATCACCGACGTGCAGATCCTGCACGATCGCGGGCAGCTGATCCCGGCAGACTGGCAGGCGCGCCTGCCGAACAACAGCTCGCCGTTCTATTCCACCATGGCGTTTTTGGTGCGCAAGGACAACCCGAAGGGCATCCACACCTGGAACGATTTGGTGCGTGACGACGTGAAGCTGGTGTTTCCGAACCCGAAAACCTCCGGCAACGGCCGCTACACCTATCTGGCCGCCTGGGGCGCCGCCAACCAGGCTGACGGCAACGATCCGGCCAAGACCCGCGCCTTCATGACCCGCTTCCTGAAAAACGTGCTGGTGTTCGATACCGGTGGCCGCGGTGCGACCACCACCTTCGTCGAGCGCGGTTTGGGCGACGTGCTGATCAGCTTCGAGTCCGAAGTGAACAACATCCGCAAGCAATACGGTGAAGACAAGTACGAAGTGATCGTGCCGCCGGTCGATATTCTGGCGGAGTTTCCTGTGGCCTGGGTCGACAAAAACGTAGAGCGCAACGGCACCGAGCAGGCGGCCAAAGCCTATCTGAACTACCTCTACAGCCCGGCGGCGCAGCAGGTGATCACCAGCTTCTACTACCGCGTCTATGACCAGAAAGCGATGGCGGCGGCGAAAGGGCAATTCCCGGACACCCAACTGTTCCGGGTGGAAGACCAGTTCGGCGGTTGGCCGCAGGTGATGAAAACTCACTTCGCCACCGGCGGCGAGTTGGATCAGCTGTTAGCGGCAGGGCGCAAGTAAATGTTGGCGTTGTCGTCCAGTAAACGGGTGCTGCCCGGATTTGGCCTCAGCCTCGGCAGCAGCCTGTTTTATACCTGTCTGATCCTGCTGCTGCCGCTCAGTGCGCTGGTGATGCAGCTGGCGCAGATGAGCCTGGCGCAATATTGGGTAGTGATTTCCAACCCGCAGGTGGTGGCGGCGTACAAAGTGACGCTGCTGGCCGCCGGCGTCGCCAGTCTGTTCAACGCGGTGTTCGGCATGCTGATGGCCTGGATCCTGACGCGCTACCGTTTTCCCGGCCGTTCGCTGCTGGACGGCCTGATCGATCTGCCGTTCGCGCTGCCGACGGCGGTGGCCGGCCTGACGCTGGCCGGTCTGTTTTCCACCACTGGCTGGTACGGTCAGTGGCTGGCGCACTTTGACATTAAGGTCACCTTCACCTGGCTTGGGATCGCGGTGGCGATGGCGTTCACCAGCCTGCCGTTTGTGGTGCGCACCGTGCAGCCGGTTTTGGAAGAGCTGGGGCCGGAATACGAAGAGGCGGCCGAGACGCTGGGCGCCACGCGCTGGAAGAGCTTTCGCCGCGTGGTGTTGCCTGAGGTGGCGCCGGCACTGCTGGCCGGCACCGCCATTTCCTTTACCCGCAGCCTGGGCGAGTTCGGCGCGGTGATTTTCATCGCCGGCAACATCGCCTGGAAGACGGAAGTGACCTCGCTGATGATTTTTGTGCGTTTGCAGGAGTTCGATTACCCGGCGGCCAGCGCCATCGCCTCGGTGATCCTGGCGGCGTCGCTGCTGCTGCTGTTCAGCATTAACGTCTTGCAAAGCCGCTTCGGCAGACGTTTGGGAGGAGGGCACTGATGGCTGATGTTTCCGCCTTCAACGGCGCCGAGCGCCCGCGCGTCAACTGGGGCAAGTGGACGTTGATCGCCATCGGCACGCTGTTTTCGGTGCTGCTGCTGGTGGTGCCGATGATGTCGATTTTCGCCGAGGCCTTCTCCAAAGGGTTTGGCGCGATGTGGAGCAACTTGCTCGATCCGGACATGCTGCACGCCATCTGGCTGACGGTCTTGATCGCGCTGATCACCGTGCCGTTCAACCTGGTGTTCGGCACGTTGCTGGCGTGGCTGGTGACGCGTTTCACCTTCCCCGGCCGCCAGCTGCTGCTGACGCTGATCGATATCCCGTTCGCCGTCTCACCGGTGGTGGCGGGGCTGATTTATCTGTTGTTTTACGGCAGCAACGGCCTGCTGGGCGGCTGGCTGGACGCGCATAACATCCAGGTCATGTTCTCCTGGCCGGGCATGGTGCTGGTGACCATCTTCGTCACCTGTCCTTTCGTGGTACGCGAGCTGGTGCCGATGATGCTCAGCCAGGGCAGCCAGGAAGACGAGGCCGCCATTCTGCTGGGGGCGTCCGGTTGGCAGATGTTCCGCCGCGTGACGCTGCCCAACATTCGCTGGGCGCTGCTGTACGGCGTGGTGCTGACCAACGCGCGCGCCATCGGCGAGTTCGGCGCGGTGTCGGTGGTGTCCGGTTCGATTCGCGGCGAAACCTACAGCCTGCCGCTGCAGGTCGAGCTGTTGCAGCAGGATTACAACACCGTCGGGGCCTTTACCGCCGCCGCCCTGTTGACCCTGATGGCGATCGTTACCCTATTTTTGAAGAGCGCGCTGCAGTGGCGTCTGGAACGTCAAAACGCGCGTCTCGAGCGGGAGGAAAATCATGAGCATTGAGATTAACGGCATCAACAAGTACTTCGGTCGCACCAAGGTATTGAACGATATCTCGCTCGATATTGCTTCCGGTGAGATGGTGGCGCTGCTCGGGCCATCCGGCTCCGGCAAGACCACGCTGCTGCGCATCATCGCCGGGCTGGAAAGCCAGAGCGGCGGCAAGCTGGGCTTCCACGGCACCGACGTCAGCCACATGCATGCGCGCGACAGGCGCGTGGGCTTCGTATTTCAGCACTATGCGCTGTTCCGCCACATGACGGTGTTCGACAATATCGCCTTCGGCCTGACCGTGCTGCCGCGCCGCGAGCGGCCGAACGCCGCGGCGATTAAACAGAAAGTCACTCAGTTGCTGGACATGGTACAGCTTGGCCATTTAGCCAATCGCTACCCGTCGCAGCTGTCCGGCGGCCAGAAACAGCGCGTGGCGCTGGCGCGCGCCCTGGCGGTGGAACCGCAAATTCTGCTGCTGGACGAACCGTTCGGCGCGCTGGATGCGCAGGTGCGCAAAGAGCTGCGCCGCTGGCTGCGCCAGCTGCACGAAGAGCTGAAATTCACCAGCGTGTTCGTCACCCACGATCAGGAAGAGGCGATGGAAGTGGCCGACCGCATCGTGGTGATGAGTCAGGGCAATATCGAACAGGTTGGCTCGCCGGAGGAGATTATGCGCGAGCCGGCCAGCCGCTTCGTGCTGGAGTTTATGGGGGAAGTGAACCGTCTGAACGGCGAAATTCGCGGCTCCCAGCTGTTCGTCGGCGCGCACCAGTGGCCGCTGTCGTTCCAGCCGATGCACCAGGGCAGCGTCGATCTGTTCCTGCGCCCGTGGGAAATGGAAGTGGCGACCGAGAGCAGCGAGCGCTGCCCACTGCCGGTTCAGGTGTTGGAAGTCAGCCCGCGCGGCCATTTCTGGCAGCTGACGGTGCAGCCGATCGGCTGGCATCAGGAACCGATCAGCGTGGTGTTGCCGGAAGGCAACGCCACGCCGGTGCGCGGCGGCCGTTATTACGTCGGCAGCCTCAATGCGCGGCTGTATGCCGGCGATCAACTGCTGCAACCTGTTGCGTTAGCCAAAAGCGCCTGATAGGTTTTAGCCAGTCCTTTTCTTTAAGGCAACCCCGGGGTTGCCTTTTTACTTTACGCACACCAACACACAGGCAAAGATCGTGACAACGCTCGAACAATGCATCGGTAATACCCCGCTGGTACAACTGCAACGGCTGGCCGCCCAGGCGGGCAGCGAGGTATGGGTCAAACTGGAAGGCAATAACCCGGCGGGATCGGTGAAGGATCGCGCCGCGTTGGCGATGATCCAGCAGGCGGAGCTGCGCGGGGAGATCAAGCCCGGCGACGTGCTGATCGAGGCTACCAGCGGCAACACCGGCATTGCACTGGCGATGATCGCTGCATTGAAAGGCTATGCGCTGAAGCTGCTGATGCCGGAGAACATGAGCCTGGAGCGGCAGGCGGCGATGCGCGCCTACGGTGCGGAACTGATCCTGGTCAGCCGTGAGCAGGGGATGGAAGGGGCGCGCGATCTGGCGCTGGAGATGCAGCGCCAAGGGCAGGGCAAGGTGCTGGATCAGTTTAACAATTTCGACAATCCCTATGCCCACTTCACCACCACCGGCCCGGAGATCTGGCGCCAGACCGAAGGGCGCATCACGCACTTCGTTTCCAGCATGGGCACCACCGGCACCATTACCGGCGTGGGCGGTTACCTGAAGAGCCAGAATCCGCAGGTGCAGATCATTGGCCTGCAGCCGGCGGAAGGCAGCAGCATCCCCGGCATTCGCCGTTGGGCGCCCGCTTACCTGCCGGGTATTTTCCGCCCGGAGCTGGTGGATCAGGTGTTAGATATCGAGCAGCGCGATGCCGAGCAGACCATGCGCCAGCTGGCGCAGCGTGAAGGCATTTTCTGCGGCGTCAGCTCCGGCGGTGCGGTGGCCGGCGCCCTGCGCGTTGCGGCGGCTAATCCCGGCAGCGTGGTGGTGGCGATCGTCTGCGATCGCGGCGACCGTTACCTCTCCACCGGCGTGTTCGACTGACCGTTCCTTCCCGGCGGCGCGTCCCGCCGGGAAACGCCTTCTCACCTCCCTGTTACAGACTGCCTGTCCGGCCCGCCGACGCGGCGGCTATCGCCTGCTCGCGCGCCAATCCCCTGACTGAAGTAGAGAAATCGCGCGACAGCGGCCACACTAACGGTGGCGAGACGCCAAGAGCGATGTGTAAGGATTGAGTAAAACCGGCTGCGGGCCGGCGGAATTGGCGGGAAAATAACGAAAATCGGTGAAGGAGCAAGGCATGAAAATTTTACTGGTCGACGATGACCTGGAGCTTGGCACCATGCTGAGCGAATACCTGACGGGCGAAGGCTTCGACGCCACGCTGGTGCTGACCGGCAAGGCGGGGATAGAGGGCGCGCTGTCGGGCGACTATACCGCGATGATCCTCGACATCATGCTGCCGGATATGAGCGGCATCGACGTGCTGCGCGACGTGCGTAAAAAGAGCCGGCTGCCGATCATCATGCTGACCGCCAAAGGCGACAACATCGATCGGGTGATTGGCCTGGAGATGGGGGCCGACGATTACATGCCCAAGCCATGCTATCCGCGCGAATTGGTAGCGCGTTTGCGCGCGGTGCTGCGCCGCTTCGAAGAGCGGCCGCAAGAGGCGGAGGACGAGGCCGCCATCAGCTTCGGCGAGCTGACGCTGAACCCTTCAACCCGCAGCAGCGAATGGCGGGGCAAGGCGTTTGATCTGACGGCTTCGGAATTCAATCTGCTGGAGCTGTTGCTGCGCGCGCCGGACCGCGTGGTGTCGAAGGACGAACTGTCCGAGAAAGGACTGGGGCGCCCGCGCGAGGCCTATGATCGCAGCGTGGACGTGCATATCAGCAATATCCGCCAGAAGTTGAGCGCGCTGGCCGGCAGTAAGCTGAGCATCGAGACGGTGCGCAGCATCGGCTATCGCATACGGTAACCAGACATGCGCGGAAGACTGTTCTGGAAAATTTTGCTCGGCTTTTGGCTGACCTTTCTCATCATGACGCAGGCCTTGTGGGTGGCGTTTTCTCTTTATGGCGACCGCTATGTGCCGCCGGAGAATTCCATGGCGCGGCGGGCGATAGGCCTGCAGCTGACCTCCGCCGCCACCCAGTTGCGCAGTGGCGGCATGCCGGCGCTGGAAGCCCTGATGCGCGACTGGCCGGAGGACGATCGGCGTCTGCTGTCCGTTACGCCGATGACCCAACCGCCGCCTGAGCCGGAAGAACCGGTGTTTGAAGGGCGACGGATGCCGAAAGCGATTTCCGCCTGGGTGCAGACCGGAGAAGGGCAGGGTTACTGGTTGAGTTATAACGTGCGCGGGCTGCGGGAAGAGTATCGGCCGGAGCGGCGTTCCCACTTCTTCAACATTCCTGCGCCGATGCTGTGGGTCGGCGGGCTGGGCGGTTTGCTGTTCAGCGCCGTGCTGGCCTGGAACCTGACCCGGCCGATGCGCCAGCTGCGCGGCGGCCTGGATCGGGTGGCGCAGGGCGATCTGTCGGTGCGGCTGTACCCGAATATGCGGCGGCGTCATGACGAACTATCTGACGTGGCGCGCGATTTCGATACCATGGCCGAGCGGCTGGAGCTGCTGGTCAGCGCCCGCGAGCAGCTGTTGCACGATGTCTCGCACGAACTGCGTTCACCGTTGGCGCGCCTGCAGTTGGCCATCGGTCTGGCGCGGCAGAATGCCGGCAATGTCGAAACCTCGCTGAAGCGCATCGAACATGAGTCGGGGCGGTTGGACAAAATGATCGGCGAGCTGCTGGCTCTGTCGCGTACCGAACACAGCAGCCTGCCGGACGAAGAGTATTTCGATCTGTACGGCCTGGTGGACGCGGTGGTGAGCGATGCGCGCTACGAGGCGCAGGTGCCCGGCGTGGATATCGTGCTGCAGGCCGAATCGGATGTGGAGTACACCGTCAAGGGCAATGCGGAGCTGATTCGGCGTGCGGTGGATAATGTCGTGCGTAATGCGTTGCGCTTCTCCAGCCACGGCCAGCGGGTGACGGTGGCGCTGTCGCGCGTCGACAATCAGTTTCAGATCGCCGTCAGCGATCAGGGGCCGGGCGTCGAGGAGTCGAAGCTGTCGAGCATCTTCGATCCTTTCGTACGCGTGAAATCGGCGCTGTCGGGCAAGGGCTACGGCCTGGGGCTGGCGATTACCCGCAAGGTGGTGCTGGCGCACGGCGGCCAGGTTGAGGCTCGCAACGGCGACAAAGAGGGGCTGATCATCACTCTGCGCGTGCCGCGCTGGTCGTCATGACGCAGCGAGATGGGGATACCCCGAAGGGATAAAAAACGGCGCCGAGGGCGCCGTTTTTTACTGCTCATTCGCGATAACTTCGATTACTTCTTGATGCGGATGATCGGGGTTTCGCCAACGGTTACGCTGCCGGACAGTTTGATCAGCTCTTTGATCTCGTCCATGTTGGAGATAACGACCGGCGTCAGGGTAGACTTGGCTTTTTCTTCCAGCAGAGGCAGGTTGAACTCGATAACGACGTCGCCTTTCTTGACGCGCTGGCCTTCTTCGGCGATGCGTTTGAAGCCTTCGCCTTTCAGTTCTACGGTATCGATGCCGAAGTGGACGAACAGCTCAATGCCGCTGTCGGATTCGATAGAGAATGCATGGTTGGTTTCGAAAATCTTACCGATGGTGCCGTCAACCGGAGCAACCATTTTGTTGCCGGCCGGTTTGATGGCGATACCGTCGCCAACGATTTTTTCAGCGAACACTACGTCCGGCACATCTTCGATATTGACGATTTCGCCAGAAAGGGGAGCGACGATCTCGATAGTGCCCGTGTCTTTCTTGTCATCAGAAACCAGAGATTTCAGTTTATCGAACAAACCCATGATCTTCTCCTAAGCATTAAATTGGGCGGCGTTCCAGTGTCGTGGAAGTTTAGCAGAGCGTTTTTTCTTCGATGAATTTATTGACGCAATTCATCAGGTCTTGTGCCGTTGGCTGTGCCAAGGCCTGCGCTGCCAACGCCTTCACATCTTCGAAATTCGTGTTACGAATAATTTTCTTGATGCGCGGGATTGAAATCGCACTCATGCTGAACTCATCCAGCCCCATGCCCAATAACAACAGTGTAGCACGCTCATCACCAGCCAGTTCGCCGCACATGCCGGTCCACTTGCCTTCCGCGTGAGATGCATCAATAACCTGTTTGATCAGGCCAAGCACTGATGGGGACATCGGGTTATAGAGATGAGAAATCAGCTCGTTGCCGCGATCTACCGCCAGAGTATACTGGGTTAGATCGTTTGTCCCAATACTAAAGAAGTCGACTTCTTTCGCCAGGTGGTGAGCAATGACCGCCGCAGCCGGTGTTTCCACCATCACGCCCACTTCGATGCTCTCGTCAAACGCCTTGCCTTCTTCGCGCAGCTGCGCCTTCAGCGTCTCGATTTCGCCTTTCAGATCGCGCACTTCTTCCACGGAGATGATCATCGGGAACATGATGCGCAGTTTGCCGAACGCCGAGGCACGCAGGATGGCGCGCAGCTGGGCGTGCAGGATTTCACGGCGGTCCATCGCGATGCGGATGGCGCGCCAGCCGAGGAACGGGTTCTCTTCCTTCGGCAGGTTCATGTACGGCAGGTCTTTGTCGCCGCCGATGTCCATGGTGCGGACGATCACCGCCTGCGAGCCCATGGCTTCCGCCACGGCTTTATAAGCCTGGAACTGCTCGTCTTCGGTCGGCAGCGAGTCGCGGTCCATGAACAGGAACTCGGTACGATACAGGCCGACGCCTTCCGCGCCGTTGCGCTCTGCACCTGCGACGTCGCGCACGGTGCCGATGTTGGCGCAGACTTCAACCTGATGGCCGTCCAGCGTAATCGCCGGCAGGTCCTTCAGCTTGGCCAGATCGTTTTTCTCGGTGATGTATTGGTTCTGGGCGGCTTTCAGCTGATCGATAACGTCAGCGGTCGGGTTAACGTAAATCTGGTTGTTAACCGCGTCCAGAATCAGGTAGTCGTCGTTTTTCACCTGCTTGGTCACGTCGCTGGTACCGACGATCGCCGGCAGCTCCAGGGAGCGCGCCATGATGGAGGTGTGGGAGGTACGGCCGCCGAGGTCGGTGATGAAGCCCAGCACTTTGTCCAGGTTCAGCTGCGCGGTCTCGGACGGGGTCAGATCGGTGGCCACCAGGATCACTTCGTCCTGAATGGAGCCCAGATCGACGATCGGCATGCCCAGGATGTTCTGCAGCAGGCGCTTACCGATGTCGCGCACGTCGGCGGCGCGTTCTTTCAGGTATTCGTCGTCCAGCTCTTCCAGCGCTTTCGCCTGACCTTCGATCACGGTGTAGGCGGCGGCGTCTGCGGAGGCCAGATCGTCTTTGATTAGGGCTATGATTTCCTGCTCAAGCTCTTCGTCTTCCAGCAACATGATGTGGCCTTCGAAGATAGCTTCCTTCTCTTCGCCGAAGGTTTCGCCAGCTTTGGTCTTGATCGCTTCCAGCTGTTCGGACGCTTTCGCGCGGCCGGCCAGAAAACGCGAGACTTCCTGCTCTACTTGATCAGCAGAGATTTTCTTCCGGTTGATGACGATGTCGTCTTCTTTCAGCAAGAGAGCCTTACCAAAAGCGATGCCCGGTGATACTAAAATGCCTGAAATCATAACCCTACCTTACTCTTGACTGGTGTTAACTAAAAAGACGGGCCGATTACTCAAGCTCTGCCATCAGTTTTACCAAGTGCTCAACGGCTTTCTGCTCGTCTTCACCTTCAGCGGAGATGGTCACTACGGTCCCTTGAGTCAGCCCCAGAGTTTGCAGTTTGAACAGGCTTTTAGCGCTGGCGCTTTTGCCGTTGGAGGTCACGGTGATGTCAGACGTGAAGCCTTTGGCTTCTTTAACGAACTGAGCGGCAGGGCGAGTATGCAGACCATTCGGAGCGGTAATAGTAACTTCTTGCTGGAACATTGATGTTTCCCCAACTTATTGGATTAATGTTGTGGAGTTAAAGTTTAGCCCAGGGGGCTGACTTTAACTTGTCTGGTTATAGCGCCTGACTATGGACAGGGGCGAACGTTGATGCAACAGAAAACGACGCGTTAGGCACTTCAGATCAAAAAACTCGGCTTTAGACGTCGTTCCAATCCGCTCCCCATTATGCCCGATTCGCCGCGTCGGCGACAGATGAGTAAATCGATTCAGCCTCGACCGGGCTCGGAGAGTGATTAATTTTGCGCATCGAAATAATGCACCGTTAAATACTAAAGGCGACGGGCAAAAGCAATCTTGGACTGCTATAAAGTTTGATCCAGTCCACAAAAAAGCACCCTGCAGGGTGCTTTTTTTAGCGATTTGTGCAGTGGCGGAATTACTGCTGCAATTCCTGCTCGGTGAACAGATCGGCGAACAGCGCGGTGCTGAGATAACGTTCGCCGGAAGAGGGCAGGATGACCACGATAGTCTTGTCGGCGAACGCCGGTTCTTCGGCCAGTTTCACCGCCGCCGCGACCGCTGCGCCGGAGGAGATGCCCGCCAGGATGCCTTCTTCGTCCATCAGGCGTCGCGCCATGCTGATGGCTTCGTCGTTGGAGACTTTCTCGACGCGATCCACCAGATCCAGATCGAGGTTGCCCGGAATGAAGCCGGCGCCGATGCCCTGGATCTTGTGCGGGCCCGGCTTCAGCTCTTCACCGGCCAGCGCCTGGCTGATGACCGGCGAGTCGGTCGGCTCTACCGCCACGGTGGTGATGGCTTTGCCTTTGGTGTTTTTGATGTAGCGGCTAACGCCGGTCAGCGTGCCGCCGGTGCCGACGCCGGAGATGAACACGTCGACTTCCCCGTCGGTGTCTTCCCAGATTTCCGGGCCGGTGGTTTTTTCATGGATGGCCGGGTTGGCCGGGTTGCTGAACTGTTGCAGGATCAGGTAACGGTTCGGATCGGTGGCGACGATCTCTTCCGCCTTGGCGATGGCGCCCTTCATGCCTTTCGCCCCTTCGGTCAGCACCAGGTTGGCGCCCAGCGCCTTGAGCAGCTTGCGGCGCTCAATGCTCATGGTTTCCGGCATGGTCAGCGTCAGCTTGTAACCGCGCGCGGCGGCAACAAAGGCCAGCGCGATGCCGGTGTTGCCGCTGGTCGGCTCCACCAGTTCTTTACCGGCGGTCAGCACGCCGCGTTGTTCCGCATCCCAAATCATATTGGCACCGATGCGGCATTTGACGCTGAAGCTCGGGTTGCGTGATTCAACCTTGGCCAGAATGCGTCCGTTGCCGATACGGTTCAGACGAACCAGCGGCGTATGGCCGATTGTTAATGAGTTGTCTTCATATATCTTGCTCATAGCCCGTCCTTTAACTCTATGAAAATGTGGGGAACATCGAAAGCATACGCTAACAGTACCGGCAGGGAAGTAAAGAATTGGTATATCTATATGTTATTAGGAAATAAGTTTTAAGCACAATGATAAGGGCGCGAAATGCGCGCCCTGTCGAAAATTTCCGCGCTATCGGCGGAAAAAAACGGCGGTTATCGGACGAATTGCGAGCGGTAGCGATCGACCCACATCGCGGTGGCGCCGCAGACGGCGACCGGCAGGATCACCAGATTGAGGATCGGGATCATGGTGAACAGGCTGACCAGCGCGCCGAACTGCAGGTTGTCGGTTTTGTGCTGGCGCAGTGCGCGGCGCATGTCGGCAAAGCTCACCTTGTGGTTGTCGAACGGATAGTCGCAATACTGGATCGCCAGCATCCAGGCGCTGAACAGGAACCACAGCACCGGCGCCACCGTTTGACCGATGCCGGGCACGAAGTACAGCGCCAGCAGCAGCAGCGCGCGCGGCAGGTAATACATCAGCTTGCGCCATTCGCGCGCCATGATGCGCGGCAGATCTTTGGCGATGCCGAGCAGGCCGGTGTCCGGCAGCGGTTTGCCGGTCAGGCTGCCTTCGAGCTGTTCGGCCAGCAGGCCGCAGAACGGCGCGGCAATAAGATTGGTGAGGGTGCTGAACAGATAGCTGAACACCAGCAGCACCGAAATGACCGCCAGCGGCCACAGCAGGTAGCTCAACCATTGCAGCCAGTCGGGAACGTGGCTCATCATCGCCGGGATCCAGTCGCCGAGGCGGCTGAACAGCCACCAGAAAGCGGAACCCATCAGCAGCACGTTGACCAGCAACGGCAGAACCACATAGCGTTTAATCCCCGGGCGCGAAATCAGACGCCAACCTTCGGCGAAATAGTGAATGCCGCTGGTCGATCGGGGAGAGGGCTGCGTATAGGACATATCTTAAGTTATCTCGTTGTCTGAACAGGCATCATTATCATATAGGGATGATTTTCCACTGGCTAGGGTAGGGTTGGCTGAAAAACCAGCAGAAAAAGGCAGTATAATCATCTTTATTGGCATAAAGTTCAGCACGGACTTGCACTTGTGTGCGCGGGCAAATAGAGTTAAAGAGTGAATGTTTGCCGCGGTGGCAATGTATTGGAACAACAGAGATAGCAATGATGCAGGATTTGCGTCTGATATTAATCGTTGTTGGCGCGATCGCCATAATAGCGCTGTTATTGCACGGTCTGTGGACCAGTCGCAAAGAACGGTCAGCGCTCTTCCGCGATCGCCCAGCCAAACGTTCCCAAAAGGAACGTGAACAAACTCCGATCGACGATCTCGAAGAAGGCGTCGGTGAGGTGCGCGTACGCGCCGCTCACCCGCAAGACGAGCCGTCATTCGGCCATTTCGATGCCGCACGCGAAGAACCCGTGGCCGCGCCGAAGCCCGCTCCGGCGGCTGCGCCTGCGCCCCGCGCCGTTCAGCCGACTGCTCATCAGACGCCGCCTCCGCTGTCTCAGCGGCCGGAGTACGATGACATCCTGCTGAACAACTACGCGCCGGACGAAGAACCGGCCGAACCGCAGCAACCGCAACCGGCCGCGCGCCGTGAGCCGCGCGTCGACGATCTGCCGCATGAACATGAGGCGCCGCAGGGGGCTGAACCGGCATTCCACGCCGAGCCGGCCCCTGTGCAGCCCGCGCCGGAAGTGAAGTCGGCGCAGGAGCCTGCGCCACAGCCACAACAGCCGGCGGCTGCGCCAATTCAGGCCAAGCTGAAAGAGACCGTGCTGGTGCTGCACGTCGCGGCCCATCAGGGCGGCGTAATCGGCGGCGAAGTGCTGCTGCAGAGCGTGTTGCAGGCGGGCTTCCAGTTTGGCGAGATGGGCATCTTCCACCGCCATATCAGCCCGGCCGGCAGCGGCCCGGTACTGTTCAGCCTGGCGAACATGGTCAAGCCGGGGTCGTTCGATCCTGACATGATGTCCGACTTCTCCACGCCGGGCGTGTCGATGTTCATGATGGTGCCGTCTTACGGCGACGCCAATCAGAACTTCAAGCTGATGCTGCAGTCGGCACAGCGCATCGCCGACGACGTGGGCGGCGTGGTGCTGGACGACGAGCGTCGCATGATGACGCCGCAGAAGCTGGAAACCTACAAAGCGCGTATCCGTGAAGTGTTGGAAAACAACGCCTGACCGGATTGCCGCGCGCACTGAACATCCGTAACAACAAAGCCCCCGCTAGCCGGGGGTTTTTTATCTTTGATGGTGAGCCATGGAATCGATAATCCAACAAATCAATCAACTACGAGCCACACTGCGCCATCATGAATACCAGTATCATGTGCTGGATGCGCCGGAAGTGCCGGATGCGGAATATGACCGCCTGATGCGCGAGCTGCGCGAGCTGGAGAGCGCGCATCCGGAGCTGATCACCGCCGATTCGCCGACCCAGCGCGTGGGCGCGGCGCCGCTGGCGGCGTTCGACCAGGTGCGTCACGAAGTGCCGATGCTGTCGCTGGACAACGTGTTTGAAGAAGAGAGCTTCCTGGCGTTTTACAAGCGCGTGCAGGACAGGCTCAAAAGCAGCGATCCGCTGACCTTCTGCTGCGAGCTGAAGCTGGACGGCCTGGCGGTCAGCCTGCTGTATGAAGACGGCGAGCTGGTGCGCGCGGCGACGCGCGGCGACGGCACCACCGGCGAGAACATCACTACCAACGTGCGCACCATTCGCGCCATCCCGCTGCGCCTGACCGGCGACAACATCCCGCGCCGGCTGGAAGTGCGTGGCGAAGTGTTCATGCCGCAGGCCGGGTTTGAACAGATGAACGAAGAAGCCCGGCGCAAAGACGGCAAGGTATTCGCCAACCCGCGCAACGCCGCCGCCGGCTCGCTGCGCCAGCTCGATCCGCGCATTACCGCCAAACGCCCGCTGACCTTCTTCTGCTATGGCGTTGGCCTGCTGGAAGGCGGCGAGCTGCCGCGCAGCCACTTTGAGCGCCTGATGCAGTTCAAGGCCTGGGGCCTGCCGGTCAGCGAGCGCGCCCAGCGCCGCACCGGCAGCGAGGAAGTGCTGGCGTTCTATCGCCAGGTCGAGCAGGACCGCGCACAGCTCGGTTTCGATATTGACGGCGTGGTGATCAAGATTGACGACATCGATCTGCAGGAAACGCTGGGCTTCGTGGCGCGTGCGCCGCGTTGGGCGACGGCGTTCAAATTCCCGGCGCAGGAGCAGATCACCGTGGTGCGTGAAGTGGAATTTCAGGTTGGCCGCACCGGTGCGATTACGCCGGTGGCGCGCCTTGAGCCGGTGCTGGTGGCCGGGGTGACCGTCAGCAACGCCACCTTGCACAACGCCGATGAAATTGAACGCCTGGGGCTGCGCATCGGCGATACGGTGATCGTGCGCCGCGCCGGCGACGTGATCCCGCAGGTGGTGGGCGTACTGGAAGACCGTCGGCCGCAGGATGCGCGCGAAGTGGTGTTCCCGCTGCACTGCCCGGTGTGCGGTTCCGACGTTGAGCGCGTGGAAGGCGAGGCCGTGGCGCGCTGCACCGGCGGTCTTATCTGCGGCGCGCAGCGCAAAGAGGCGTTAAAGCATTTCGTTTCCCGCCGCGCGCTGGACGTTGAAGGCATGGGCGACAAGATCATCGAGCAGCTGGTGGACAAGGAGTACGTGAAGAACCCGGCCGATCTGTTCCGGCTGTCCGCCGGCATTCTGACCGGCCTGGATCGCATGGGGCCGAAATCGGCGCAGAATCTGGTCAACGCGTTGGAGAAATCCAAGCAGACCACCTTCGCTCGTTTCCTGTATGCGCTCGGCATTCGCGAGGTCGGCGAAGCGACCGCCGCCAACCTGGCCGCGCATTTCGGATCGCTCGAGAAGCTGTTCGCCGCCGACATTGAGGCGCTGAAAGAGGTGCCGGACGTCGGCGAAGTGGTGGCCAAACACACGCGCAACTTCCTCGATGAAGCGCTCAATCAGCAGGTGATCAACGAGCTGGTGGGGGCCGAGATCGGCATCCACTGGCCGGCGCCGGTGGTGGTGGTGGCGGAAGAGATAGACAGCCCGTTCGCCGGCAAAACCGTGGTGCTGACCGGCTCGCTGAGCCAGCTGTCGCGCGACGAGGCCAAAGATCGCCTGACGGCGCTGGGCGCCAAGGTCAGCGGCAGCGTGTCGAAGAAAACCGATCTGGTGATCGCCGGCGAGGCGGCGGGTTCCAAGCTGGCGAAGGCGCAGGAGCTGGGTATCGCCGTGATCGACGAAGCGGAGATGATCCGCTTGCTGGGTGAGTGATGGAAAAAGAAAACCTGCTGGAGATCGCCAATACCGTGATGCCGTTCGGCAAGTACCAGGGGCGGGTGCTGATCGATCTGCCCGAAGAGTACCTGCTGTGGTTCGCGCGCAAGGGCGAATTCCCCAAAGGCAAGCTCGGCATGCTGATGGAGATGACGCTGGCGATTAAAATCGAAGGGCTTGACCACCTGGTCAAGCCGCTGAAGAAAAGCTGATCTGACGGGCCTTGGCCCGTCTTTTTTTACCCGCGCGTCGCCTGCGCGTTGGGCACCGCCTGTTGCGCCTGCTGCTTGCGCTGATACCTTTTCGCCAATACCGCACAGGTCATCAGCTGCACCTGATGGAACACCATCAGCGGCAGCACCATGATCCCCACCGTCGCCGCCGGGAACAGGATATTGGCCATCGGAATGCCGTTCGCCAGGCTCTTCTTCGAACCGCAGAATACGATGGTGATCTCGTCCGCTTTGCTGAACCCCAGCCAGCGCGCCATGTAAGTGTTCACCACCAGCACGATCGCCAGCAGCACGATGCTGCCGCCGACGATAAACGCCAGCGAACCAAGCCCTACCTGATGCCAGATGCCGTGCGTCACCGCTTCGCTGAAGGCGGCGTACACCACCAGCAAAATCGAGGTCTGGTCGGTTTTACCGATAAGCGGGCGATGGCGTTCGATCCAGCCGCCGATCAGCGGCCGCAGCAGGTGACCGGCGACGAACGGCACCAGCAGCTGCAGCACGATCGAGCCCACCTGCCGCAGGCTGCCGGTATCGCCGTGCACATTCATCAGCAGGCCGACCAGCAGCGGCGACACGAAGATCCCCAGCAGGCTGGAAGCGGAGGCGCTGCACACCGCCGCCGCCACGTTGCCGCCCGCCAGCGAGGTGAAGGCGATGGCCGACTGCACGGTGGCCGGCAGGATGCACAGGTAGATGAAACCGGCATACAGCTCGGGGCTGACGTCGATCGGCGCCCACCAGGCGAACAGCATGCCCAGCGCCGGAAAAATGATGAAGGTGCTGAACATCACCCACAGATGCAGCCGCCAGTTGTTGCTGCCGGCCAGGATGGCCTCGCGCGACAGCTTGGCGCCGTGCATGAAGAACAGCAGGGCGATGGCGGCGATGGTCAGGGCGTTGAGCCAGCCGACGAACTCGCCGCGCGCCGGCAGGAACGACGCCAGCAGCACGGTGGCGATCAGCGTCAGGGTAAAACGATCGGGCAGAAATCTCATGGCGGTGCGCTCAGGGTAGAAAATCGATGGGGCTATTCTCCCGCGCGGGGATATAATAATTAAATTGATTTATTTAATTCATATATGAATAAAACACATGAATTACTCACTCAAACAGCTGCGGGTGTTCGTCGCCATCGCTCGCCACGGCAGTTTCAGCCGTGCCGGCGAGGCGATCGGCCTGACGCAATCGGCGGTCAGCCACAGCGTGAAAGAGCTGGAAGCAGAGGTCGGCGTGCGCCTGCTGGATCGCACCACGCGTGAAGTGGTGTTGACCGATGCCGGCCTGCGGCTGGCCAACCGGGTCGAACGGTTGCTGGACGAGCTGCAGACCACTCTGCTGGATGTGCGCAGCTTTGGCGTACAGCGCAGCGGTACGGTGCGGGTGGCGACGAGCCAGACCATTTCCGCCCATCTGATGCCGCAGTGCATCGCCGCCGGCGAGTGCGAATACCCGGAGATCCGCATCATGCTGCGCGATCAGGCGCAGCAGCAGGTGCTGCACAGCGTGCGCAACGCGGAGGTGGATTTCGGCATCGTGGTCGATCCGGTGCAGGCGGTGGATCTGGAGTGCGAAGCGGTGCTGCATGAGCCGTTCCTGTTGCTGTGCCGCGACGATCATCCGTTCGCTGCGCAGCAGGCGGTGCATTGGTCGGCGCTGAACGGTTGCCGCCTGGTGTTGCAGGACTATGCGTCGGGCAGCCGACCGCTGATCGACAGTGCGCTGAGGCAGCAGGGCGTGGAGGCGCAGGTAGTGCAGGAAATCGGCCATCCGGCCACGCTGTTCCCGATGGTGGCGGAGGGGATCGGCATCAGCATCTTCCCGGCGTTGGCGTTGCCGCTGCCGGAAGGGGGGCGGCTCCGGGTGCGGCGGCTGGTGCCGGAGATCAACCGCGCACTGATGCTGGTGCGGCGCAAGAACCGCTCGCTGACGCCGGCGGCGGAGGCCATCTGGCAGGTGGCGCGTCAGCAGGCGGCGCTGCTGCACCAGCGCCGGCAGGAAAACGCGGCATATTGACTCAGATATAGACGTCCACCGCGTTGAGCGGCGTTGGGCGGTTTACGCCGTCGCCGGCTTGCGCCGCGGCTTTTGCCATCTGCTCCTGCTGCTGCTTTTCCATTTCTTCTTTCTGGATGCGCGCGATCTCGGCTTGCAACATCTTGATCTGCGCTTCGATCAGCTGCTTCTGTTTTTCGATTTCCTTAGGATCGGCGTCGGAGTCCTTTAGCTCCACCAACTTTTGCTGCAGCGCCTGAATCTGCCGGTTCAGCGCTTTGATGCGGGCCGAGGCGCGGCTTTCGTTGAGGTTGACCGGTTCGTCATTGCCGTTGGCGCGTTCGTTTTTCTCCATCTTGCCGCCTTGCGGCTGGTTGTTGACCGGTTTGGCCATCAGCAATTCGCCCTGATGGCCCGGCGCGCTGAACACGTTGCTGACGCCGGGGACGGTATTCTTGATCGGTACTATCATGGTGATGGTGGTCGACATGGTTGCTCTCCCTGAGTCTGGATCTCGCTGTTCAGGGTATCGGCAGCGGCGGCTAAATCTTTACCTGCTGCAGACGCGGCCAGCGCAGCAGCCAGCCTTTGTCGAGCACCCGCTGGGCATAGGCCGCGCGATCGCCGTTTTTCGCGTTAAAGGTAATGGTGTCGTCGAATAGCGCCGCGAGCCCGAAGGGGGCCACCAGCGTGATGCTGTCGTCGGCGTTCAGGCGCGCGCCGATCGCCGTTTCCACTTCGGTCCAGAAGCTGATGGCCTCTTCGCTGTCGCGATAAGGCGCCCGGCCGCTGCGCAGGTGCATGCGCGCCTGGTTCTTGACCGACCAAGGTCGCGGCAGCCACTGTTGCAAACGCACCTCCAGCATGCGATCGCGCTCAGCGTCCGCCCGCTCCGCATCGAAGTGGATCACGTCGATATCGTTGAGCGGCGTGGGCTCCGTATAGCCATGGCGCCGATCCCACACCAGATTGCGCACAAAGCCGGCGCCGAGGCACCAGTCATTCAAGCCGAGCCGGCGCACGGTGCGCAGGGCGGCCATGCGTGCGTTATCTTGTTGCAGCCAGTCGATAATTTGCCGTTGCGGATCCATCACCCCTCCTGTTTTCGCGGCTACTGTAACCCGAAGCGGCAACGGGTGAAATGGGGGAAAGCGTGATGGCGGCGATCGCGTGCAAAATAATTTTCTTTTCCCACTGACTACACTTGGTGCAGGGCTTTTATCTCGTCACGCAGGGCAAGGGAGGGGGCTATGTTTCAGGCAACGGTGGGCCAACGCGGCTATCGCTTTGGCGATCTGCGCCAGCTGATGGCGAAAGCATCGCCGGCGCGTTCCGGCGATTATCTGGCGGAGGTGGCGGCGGAGAGCGCCGAAGAGCGCATGGCGGCGCGCATCGCGCTGGCGGATGTGCCGCTCAAGGCGTTCCTGCAGCAGGTGCTGGTGCCGTACGAACAGGACGAGGTGACGCGCCTGATTATCGACAGCCACGACGCCGCCGCCTTTGAGCCCATCTCGCACCTCACGGTCGGCGATTTTCGCGACTGGCTGCTGAGCGAGCAGGCGGACAGCGCCATGCTGGCGCAGGTGGCCGCCGGCATTACGCCGGAGATGGCGGCAGCGGTAAGCAAGATCATGCGCAATCAGGATCTGATCCTGGTGGCGAAGAAATGCCGGGTGGTGACGCGCTTTCGCAATACCATCGGCCTGCCGGGCCACCTCAGCGTGCGGCTGCAGCCCAATCACCCGACCGACAGCCTGCAGGGCATCGCCGCCAGCATGCTGGACGGTCTGCTGTACGGCAGCGGCGACGCGGTGGTCGGCATCAACCCGGCCAGCGACAGCCTGCCGCTGCTGGAAAAACTTAACTACATGCTGGACGATGTGATCCAGCGCTTCGCCATACCCACCCAATCCTGCGTGCTGACCCACGTGACCAACACGCTGCGGCTGATGGAGCGCGGCGCGCCGGTGGATCTGGTGTTTCAGTCGATCGCCGGCACCGAGGCGGCTAACCGCGGTTTCGGCATCAACCTGGCGCTGCTGGCGGAGGCGCAGCAGGCGGCACTGAGCCTCAGGCGCGGCACGCTGGGCGATAACGTGATGTATTTCGAAACCGGGCAGGGCAGTTGCCTGTCGGCCAACGCGCATCACGGCGTCGATCAGCAGACCTGTGAGGCGCGCGCCTATGCGGTGGCGCGCCATTTCTCGCCGCTGCTGATCAATACCGTGGTGGGGTTTATCGGCCCCGAATACCTGTATGACGGCAAACAAATTATCCGCGCCGGGCTGGAGGATCATTTCTGCGGCAAGCTGCTCGGCCTGCCGCTGGGCTGCGACGTCTGCTACACCAACCATGCCGAAGCCGATCAGGACGACATGGACACGCTGCTGACGCTGTTGGCCGCCGCCGGGCTGACGTTCCTGATCGGCGTGCCGGGCGCGGACGACATCATGCTCAATTACCAAAGCACTTCGTTCCACGATGCGCTCTATATCCGCGAACTGCTGGGGCTGAAGCACGCGCCGGAGTTCGCCGCCTGGCTGGCGGCGATGAACATCACCGACGAGCGCGGGCGGCTGCGCGACGCCGCCGCCAATCACCCGCTGTTGCTGGCGCTGCAGGGAGAACGGACATGAGCAAACCGGTTCACGTCAACAGTTGGGACTCGCTGCGCGCCTTTACCGACGCGCGCATCGCGTTGGGGCGCACCGGCGCCAGCCTGCCGACCGACGAGCTGCTGCGCTTCGGCCTGGCCCATGCCCAGGCGCGCGACGCGGTGCATCAGCCTTTCGACAGCGAACGGCTGGCGGCGGATCTGCACGATGCCGGTTGGCCCACGCTGGCGGTGCACAGCCAGGCCGCCGACCGCGCCGCCTATCTGCGCCGTCCGGATCTGGGGCGGCGATTGGCGCCGGACAGCCGCCGCCTGCTGCTCGGCGTGCCGCCGCGCCGGACCGATCTGCTGCTGGTGGTGGCGGATGGCCTTTCTTCCAAGGCGGTGCACCGCCAGGCATTGCCGCTGCTGCAGGCGCTGCGGCCCTATCTCGATACATTGGGGCTGGCGATCGCGCCGGTGGTGTTGGCGCATCAGGCGCGAGTGGCGCTGGGGGATGAGATCGGCGAGTGCCTGCAGGCCCGGGCGGTGGCGGTGCTGATCGGCGAACGGCCGGGGCTGTCGGCGCCGGACAGCCTGGGGGGTTTATCTGACCTGGGAGCCGAACGCGCGCAGAAGGGACTCAGAGCGCAACTGCATCTCCAATGTGCGGCCGGAGGGGCTGGATTATCCGCAGGCGGCGTTCAAATTGGCCTGGCTGCTGGAACAGGCGTGCCGGCGACGGCTGACCGGCGTCGAGCTGAAAGACGAGAGCGACAACCCGGCGCTGCGCGGCCGCGTCACTCCGCTTTACCCCTAGCTGGGCGGCTGACCGAGGGTTTGCTGCAGCAGGGCGGTGAAGGCCGCCAGCCGGGCGGACACCTTCGCCATCGGGCGCAGCAGATAGATGCCTTGCTGCTCATGGCGCGGATCTTCGAGCATCTGAACCAGTTGCCCATTCTGCACGTCCGGTCCCACCACCCAGTTGGGCAGGAAGGCAATGCCGAGGCCGAGCAGCGCCGCCTGGCGCTGCGCGGTGAAGTCGTCGCAGCGCAGCGCCATGGTGCAGCGGCTCATCAGCGCCGCGTCGAGGATCTGCGCCCAGCAAGCCGGCTGCTGTTTGTGGTAGCGGGCGATCAGCCGATGCTGCGGCAACGCTTCCAGATCGCTCGGCAGGCCATAGCGGGCGACGTAGGCGGGGCTGGCGCACATCACCCAGCGTTGCGTGGCGATACGGCTGGCGTACAGCGCGCTGTCCTTCTGTTCGCCGATGCGGAGGGCGGCATCCAGCCGTTCCTGCGTCGGATCGGTCTGGCGTTCGGTCAGATCGAGATCGATAGACAGCTGCGGATAGCGTTCCGCCAGCGTCGGCAGCAGCGGCAGCACATAGGTTTTGCCGAAGGTCGGCAGGCAGCTGATGCGCAGCGTGCCCTGCGGCGTTTCGTTCAGCGCGTTCAGCTCGGCGTGAATGCCGGTAATGTCCGTCATCAGCGCAGCGGCGCGCGTCAGCAGCAGCTCGCCGGCGTCGGTCAGCAGCAGCCCACGGGTGGAGCGGACGAACAGCGTGGCGCCGAGCGCGCTTTCCAGGGCGTCGATATGGCGCACCAGCGAGGAGGGCACCATGCCCAGCCGGCGAGCGGCGGCGGAAAAGCTGCCCAGGCGGGCCACGTCGAGAAAGATCGGCAGATGTTCAACATAACGGGCGTCATTCATTTTTGCATTATATGCAAAAGCGTTTCTTATGAATACCCGCTTCTCTGTCGGCGGTGCTGCGGCTACTCTGGCTGCGGGTTGACGGCGGGCTTTAACGCCGCTGCATCCCGGCCGTATAGAGAGAAAACGCATAAACCTCGCGGCGCTTAGCACTAAATAACAGATGTTTTTCCCAGGTTGCATGAGCCGCCTGCGGAGTTGGTTGTCGCTCCAACACCAGATTAACCGTTCAATTTGATATCCGACTCGGCATTAATGATTAGTGAGCCTTTACTTTCACACGTCATGCCGTGGGTTCTGGATATCGGCCGGCCAGCCGTGCCGGTTTTTTTGTCGCCTCAGGCTGAATCGTTCCAACTGATGAACGCGCCTTGGGGGGCATCTTGGCCCACCGTCGGTGGGGCTTTTGAACGCGCAGGATCGCGATCCCGCGCTGGTGGAGGAGTGAGTCATGAACGAAAAACACGGGTGTTCCTGTGCGCGCCATTTGGCGCAGGGTTTTGCCAGGCAGTCGATCAACGCCGGGGAGGGCGAAATCTATCAAATCTCGCTGATGAGCGCGCTCATCGACGGGGTCTACGAGGGTGAAACCACCATTGCCGAGTTGCTCAAACACGGTGATTTCGGCCTCGGCACCTTCAATCACCTGGACGGCGAACTGATCGCTTTCGACCAGGAAATACACCAGCTGCGCGCCGACGGCAGCGCCCGCCCAGCCGGTTTGCAACAGAAAACCCCTTTCGCCGTCGTCACCTTTTTCCAGCCCAGTATCAGCCAGCAGTTCGACCGGCCGATCACCAAGGCGCAGCTGCACCAGTGCATCGATGAACAGGTCGCCTCGCCGAACCTGTTTTGCGCGGTGCGGGTCGACGGTGAGTTCAGCCACGTGGAAACCCGCACCGTGCCGCGTCAGGAACGGCCCTATCGCCCGATGCTGGAAGCGATAGAAGAGCAGCCGACCTTCTCGTTTCATCAACGGCGCGGCACGCTGGTTGGCTTCCGCTCGCCGGATTACATGCAGGGCATCGGCGTGGCCGGCTATCACGAACACTTCGTTACCGACGACCGCAGCGGCGGCGGCCACGTGCTGGACTACCAGCTCGATCACGGCCGCCTGCAGTTCGGCGTCATCACCCGTCTTAATCTTCAGTTGCCGCATGATGCGGATTTCTTGCGCGCCAACCTCTGCCCAGAGGATTTGGACCGCGCGATTCGTTCCGCCGAGGGCTAACCCCGGCGATCGTTTTCTTAGGAGATGGAACCATGGCACAGGAAAAAACAGGCAATGACTGGCAATGCGGCGCCGACTTGGTGGTGAAAAATCTGGAAGCGCAGGGCGTCAAACACGTTTTCGGCATTCCGGGCGCCAAGATCGACCGGGTGTTCGACTCGCTGGAGGACGCGCCATCGATTGAAACGGTGGTGGTGCGGCATGAGGCCAACGCGGCCTTTATGGCGGCGGCGGTCGGCCGCCTGACCGGCAAGGCCGGGGTGGCGCTGGTCACCTCCGGGCCGGGCAGCTCCAACCTGATCACCGGGCTGGCCACCGCCACCTCGGAGGGGGACGCGGTAGTGGCCTTTGGCGGGGCGGTGAAGCGCGCCGACAGCCTGAAGCAGACACACCAGAGCATGGATACCGTCAGCATGTTCCGGCCGGTGACCAAGTATTGCGCCGAAGTGCACGCCGGTTCGGCGATTTCCGAGGTGATCGCCAACGCCTTCCGCCGCGCCGAGTTCGGCCGCCCGGGAGCCTCGTTCGTCAGCCTGCCGATGGATATCGTCAATGAACCGGTCAGCGCGCCGGTGTTGGCCGGCTGCCGTTTGCCGCGCATGGGGGCCGCGGCGGCGGACGACATCCAGGCGGCGGTGAAGCTGATCCGCCAGGCCAAATGCCCGGTATTGCTGCTCGGTTTGCAGGCCAGCCGGCCGGAGAACAGCGAGGCGGTGCGCCATCTGCTGTACCGCACCCACATGCCGGTGGTCGGCACCTATCAGGCGGCGGGGGTGATTGACGTCAACCACTTCGCCCGTTTCGCCGGCCGCGTTGGCCTGTTCAACAATCAGCCGGCCGATCAGCTGTTGCAGAAGGCCGATCTGGTGGTGAGCGTCGGCTATGATCCGATCGAATACGATCCCTGCATGTGGAACAGTCATGGGCGGCTGAAACTGGTGCACATCGACGTGCTGCCGGCGGATATCGACACCTGCTATCGGCCGGACGTCGAACTGGTGGGCAACATCAGCGCCACGCTGAACATGATGACCGAAACGTTCAATGAGGCGGTCTGCGTGCCGCCGGAGGTGGAGCTGATCCTCACCGATCTCGGCCGCCAGCGCACTGAACTGGCGGAACGCGCCGCGCGGCGCGGCGGCATGCCGATCCACCCGCTGCGCATCGTCAAGGAGCTGCAGGACATCGTCAGCGACGACGTGACGCTGTGCGTGGACATGGGCAGCTTCCACATCTGGATCGCCCGTTATCTTTACAGCTTCCGCGCCCGCCAGCTGTTGATCTCCAACGGCCAGCAAACCATGGGGGTGGCGCTGCCGTGGGCCATCGGCGCGGCGCTGGTACGCCCCGGCGATAAGGTGGTGTCAATCTCCGGCGACGGCGGCTTCATGCAGTCGAGCATGGAGCTGGAGACCGCGGTGCGGCTGAAAAACAACATCGTGCACGTGATCTGGGTCGATAACGCCTACAACATGGTGGAGATGCAGGAAGTGAACAAATACCAGCGCAAATCCGGCGTGGAGTTTGGGCCGATTGACTTCAAGGCCTATGCGGAATCCTGCGGCGCGGTCGGTTTCGCCGTGCAGTCGGTGGACGATCTGCGGCCGATGCTGCGCAAGGCGATGGCGATCCAGGGGCCGGTGGTGGTGGCCATTCCGGTCGACTACGCCGACAACTATAAGCTGATGGCGCAGATGAACTTCAGCCAGATGATTTAATTTCATCATCCTCGCGCCGTTTCACCGGGGCAGGCCGCTTGCGCGCCTGCCCGTTTTTATGCGCGGAATTTGTCCTTTACATCGCTAACTGCATGATTTATTGCTATCCGTTCGGCTGTTTTTTCACCACTGGGGATAGCGCAATGAAAAGAAAAGCAATAACGATCGGGCTGCTGGCGTTGGCGATTGCCGGCGGCGCGCGGGCCAATACGCTGGTCTACTGTTCTGAAGGCTCGCCGGAAGGCTTCAACCCGCAGCTGTTCACCTCCGGCACCACGGTGGATGCCAGTTCGGCGGCGATCTACAACCGGCTGGTGGATTTCAAACCCGGCACCGTCGAGCTGCAACCCAGCCTGGCGGAAAGCTGGGAGGTCAGCGAAGACGGCAAGCGCTATACCTTCCATCTGCGCAAGGGCGTGGCATTCCAGAGCAATAAATATTTTACCCCCACCCGCGATTTCAACGCGGATGACGTCATCTTCTCGTTTATGCGCCAGAAGGACGCCAACAACCCGTATCACAAGGTCTCCAACGGCGCCTACACCAACTTCGAGTCGATGGAGTTCGGCACGCTGATTGACCGGATCGTCAAGGTGGATGACCACACCGTGCGCTTTGAGCTCTCCCGCGCCGAGGCGCCGTTCGTTGCCGATCTGGGCATGTATTTTGCCACCATTTTATCGGCGGAATATGCCGACGCGATGCTGAAGGCCGGCACGCCGCAGCGGGTGGACAACGATCCGATCGGCACCGGGCCGTTCCAGCTGGTGCAGTACCAGAAGGACGCAAAAATCCTCTACAAGGCGTTCGACCGCTACTGGGAAGGCAAACCGAAGATCGATCGGCTGGTGTTCTCGATCACGCCGGATGCGACGGTGCGTTACGCCAAACTGCAAAAGAACGAGTGCCAGGTGATGCCGTTCCCCAACCCGGCGGATCTGGCGCGCATGCGGCAGGACGGCAACCTGCAGGTGATGGAAAAATCCGGCCTGAATATCGGCTTCCTGGCGTTCAACACCCAGAAGAAGCCGTTGGATAACGTCAAGGTGCGCCAGGCGTTGGCGCTGGCGGTCAACAAGCCGGCGATCATCGACGCGGTGTTCCACGGTGCCGGCCAGCCGGCCAAGAATCTGCTGCCGCCGACCCAATGGGGCAGCAACGCGCAGCTTGAAGATTATCCGTATTCGCCGGAGCGGGCGAAGCAGCTGCTGCAGGAGGCCGGGCTGGGGCAGGGGTTCGATATCGATCTGTGGGCGATGCCGGTGCAGCGGCCCTATAACCCCAACGCCAAGCGCATGGCGGAGATGATCCAGGCCGATTGGGCCAAGATCGGCGTGCGCGCCAAAATCGTCACCTTCGAGTGGGGCGAGTATTTGCAGCGGATTAAAAACGGCGAGCACCAGACCGCGCTGATGGGCTGGACCACCGCCAACGGCGATCCGGACAACTTCTTCGGCCCGCTGTTCACCTGCGCTTCGCTCGGCGGCTCCAACTCGGCGAAATGGTGCTACAAACCGTTCGACCAGTTGATCCTGCAGGCGCGCGAGGAGAACGATCACGCCAAACGGGTGGCGATGTATCAGCAGGCGCAGGTGGTGATGCACGATCAGATGCCGGCGTTGATGATCGCGCACTCGACCATCTTCGAACCGGTGCGCAAGGAAGTGAAAGGCTACGAGATAGACCCGTTCGGCAAACACATCTTCAAGCAGGTGTCGCTGGAGAAGTAACGACAAGGCCGGGGTAACCCGGCCTTTTTCATGCCTGCGGCGCGTCGCAGTGATAGCGGCCGCGCGGGATCACCAGCGGCGTGTGGGACAGCGGATCGTCGATGATCATGCACGGCATGCCGAACACCCGCTCCACCAGTTCGGCGGTAATGATCTCCGCCGGTTTCCCTTCCGCCACGATCTTGCCGTCGCGCATGGCGATGATGTGATCGGCATAGCGGCAGGCGTGGTTGAGATCGTGCAGCACCGCGATCAGGGTTTGACCGCGCTCGCGGTTGAGCTGGCGGAACAGATCCAGCAGCTCGATCTGGTGCGCGATGTCCAGATACGTCGTCGGTTCATCCAGCAGCAGCAGCGGCGTTTGCTGCGCCAACGCCATCGCTACCCAGACGCGCTGACGCTGCCCGCCGGACAGCTCGTCGACGCTGCGATCCGCCAGTTGGCTGACGTTGGTGGCCGCCATGGCGGCTTCCACCGCCTGTTTGTCGGCCTGTGTCCACTGTTTCAGCAGGCTCTGGTGCGGATAGCGGCCGCGCGACACCAGGTCCGCCACGGTGATGCTGTCCGGTGCGATCGAGGTTTGCGGCAGCAGGCCAAGCTCGCGCGCCAGCGCCTTGGTGGCGAAACTGCTGATGTTCTTGCCGTCCAGCATCACCTCGCCGGCGCTGGGTTTCAGCAGGCGGCACAGGGCGCGCAACAGCGTCGATTTGCCGCAGGCGTTCGGCCCGACGATCACCGTAAAGGCGCCGTCGGGGATCGCCACGCTCAGATCGTCAGCGATGATTTTATTGTCGTAGCCCAGCTTCAGGTGCGAGGCGTGCAGGCGGTGGCTCATGGCATTATCACTCTTCATTATCTGCGGGCCTCTCGGATGAGCAGCCAAATCAGGTACAGGCCGCCGATGCAGACGGTCACAACCCCGACCGGCAGTTGGATCGGCGCGAAAAGATGTTGGGACACCACGTCGGCGCCGAGCAGCAACGCCGCGCCCATCAGCGCCGAGGAGGTCAGGGTGACCGAGGATTGGCCGGCGAGGCGACGGGCGATCTGCGGCGCCGCCAGCGCGATAAAGGAAATCGGCCCGGCGGTGGCGGTGACGGCGGCGGTGAGGGTAACGCCGAACAGCATCAGCCACAGCCGGCTGCCTTCAGCGTTAACGCCCAGCGCGCGCGCCGTGTCATCGCCCATTTCCAGCAGCTGCAGCCGTTTGCCCATCAGCAGCGCGGCCGCGGCCGCCAGCACGATAAACGCCGTGGCGGGCTGGGCTTTCTGCCAGGTCATGCCGTTGAGCGAACCGGCCTGCCACATGGCGGCGTCCATGGCGCGCTCGAGTGAGGCGGTGATGATCAGCCAGGTATTGGTGGAGACCAGCACCGCGCTGATGGCGATGCCGACGATGATCAGCCGGAAGCCGGCGATGCCTTGCCGCCAGGCCAGCAGATAGATGGCCAGCGCGGCGAGAATGCCGCCGGCCAGCGCGCCGCCGGCGATGTAATAGTAGCCGCCGTTGAACAGGGTGATGGCGATCAGCGCGCCGGTGTAAGCCCCCATGTTAAAGCCGATCACGTCCGGGCTGCCGAGCGGGTTGCGGATAATTGACTGGAAAATGGCGCCGCTCATGCCGAGCGCGGCGCCTAACAACAGCGCCATGGCGATGCGCGGCAAGCGCCATTGGGTGACCACGGTCACCAGGTTTTTCGGCGCCTCGCCGCTGAGCGCGGCAAAAACCTGCTCCAGCGAAAGTTGCAGCGTGCCGTAGCACAGGGCGGCAACCGCCATCGCCAGGCACAACGCCAGCAGCGAAAGATTGACCAACAGCAGGCGCAGCGGCAGGCGCCCGTTGATGACGCCGTCCGGGCGGCCGATATGCAGCGTATGCGGCAGACTCATCACAGACCCCCCAGCGTTTTCTTGCGGCGCACCAGCCAGATCAGCACCGGCGCGCCGATGAAGGCCGCCACGATGGAAACCCGCAGCTCACCGGCCGCCAGCAAGCGGCCGACCACGTCGGCACACAGCAGTAAAATCGGCGCCAGCAGCATGGAGTAGGGCAGGATCCAGCGCTGGTCGGGGCCGACCCACCAACGGGCGATATGCGGCACCATCAGGCCGATGAAACTGATTGGGCCGACGGTGGCGGTTGCCGCGCCGCACAGCAGCGTGATGGCGATCACCGCGATCACCTGAGTCAGCACCACGCGCGCGCCGAGTGCGATAGCCAGATCTTCCCCCATACCGATGGTATTCAGCGGCCGGGCGATGAGCAGCGTCAGCAGGCAGCCGAGCAAAATGGCGGGGGCGGTGACCGGCAGCGTGGACAGCGTGCGGATATCCAGCGTGCCGGCCTGCCAGAAGCGCAGTTGGTCAAAGGTTTGCGGATCGATCAACGACAGCCCGGTGGTGATGCCGAGCAGCACCGCGCCGATCGCCACGCCGGCCAGCGTCAGCCGCACCGGGTTGATGCGCCCGCCCGCCAGCGTGCCGATCAGGTAGACCAGCAGGGTGGTGAGGGCAGCGCCGGCAAAGGCGTAGGCCATGTAGCTTTCGGTGGTGGCGGCGCCGAAAAACATGATGCCGATGACCACGGCGAAGCTGGCGCCGGCGTTGATGCCGAGCACGCCGGGATCGGCCAGCGGGTTGCGCGTCAGCGCCTGGATCAGCGCGCCGGCGGCGCCGAGCGCCATGCCGGCCAGGATGCCCGCCAGCGTACGGGGCACCCGGGCATTGAGAATGATGGTGCTGTCGGAACCGCTCGCGGCGCCCTGCAGGCTGAGCCAGACGGTATGGAAGGGGATGGCTTTGGAACCCAGCATCAGGCTGGCCATGATGCACAGCAGCAACAGCGCCAAACCGATACCGAACCCGGCGATGCGTTTGAAGCCACTGGCGTAAGCTGCGTGCGGTGCGGACGAAAGCGTCCGCTCAGTCGGAGTGGGTACGTTCACACCGGTAACTCCTGTATGATTTTTATTCTCATTGTTATTTGCGTTCATGCGGGGGCAATAGTAGCACGAGTTTACGCCCGCATGCACCCGCCGGTTGGTGGCAAAGGTGCGTGGACGATGTTAATAACTATTGATATTTCAATTGATTGAATGTGAACGTTCGCCCCGCTTGCGGAAAGTGTCGGCAGGGGGCTGACCTGCCGACGGCGTGATTCAGGGCTTTTTGAACAACCGTTCGATTTGATTCAGCATGTTGGTGGCGCTGTAGTAATCGAGGCGGAAGGTGTCGTTGCCGACGGCGTAGACGTGCCGCTGTTCCACCGGCTCCAGATGTTTGAGGAACGGGTTGGCCAGCACCTCTTGCACTTTGCGCTCATTGGTGGCGAACAGGATCAGGGTTTTGCCATTCAGACCTTCGGCCATTTTTTCGCCGGAGATCTGGATGATGTCATGGCGTTTACCCATGCTGGTGTTGCCTTTGGCGCTTTCCGGCGGGGTGGCCAGCTGGAAGCCGAGCTGGGTCAGTAGTTTGCCCTGGGCGGAACCCGGCGTCCACAGCATGGCCTCGCGGCCGTTGTCGGCATACACCAGCGGAGTAGTGGGCTGCGGCGGCAGCGCGATCGCCTGTTTCACTTGCTCCACGCGCTGCTCGAAACGATCTTCCGCCTGTTTGGCGCCGGCTTCATGACCGGTGATCTCGCCGAGCTCGCTGGCCAGCTGTTGCCAGCTTTTGTCGCCATAGTCGAGCACCAGCGTCGGCGCAATGGCGGACAGCTGGTCATACAGTTTCAACGCCGAATCACCGCCGGTCGCGGCGACGACGATCAAATCCGGCGCGGCGGCGGCGACGGCTTCGGCATTGGGCTCCACTTGGTACAGCCGCTCGACGTGGCGCTGTTTGGCCACCTCGCTCCACTGGGTAAAGAAACCTTGTTTATCGGCCACCAGCGGATTTGGACTGGTGGCGGCGCTGGCGACCACCGGGGCGTCGATAGCCAACAGCGTGCCGGTGATGGTGACGCTGGTGGACACGATGCGCTGCGGCGGTTTTTCCAGCGTGAATTTCCCTTTGACGCTGTCGATGGTGCGCGGCCAACTGCCGTCGGCTGCGGGGGCGGACGGTTTCTGCCCGTCGCTCTTGTCGTCCGGGCCGCAGCCGCTGAGCAGCAGGCTGGAAGTGGCGATAAATGCAATGAACAGCTGGCGTAAGGATAGGGTCATGAGCGGGCTCTTTCTTTCCTTGAACTAAGGCGTATCAATCCGGCTGAGGATTGGCTGTGTGGTGGATGCCGGCTAATTTACCATTCAAGCCGCCAAAATGATAACCATTCGTATCTCAGCGCGTGGTGAATAAGAAGAAAGGGAGGCGAACGGCAGAAACGAAAAAAGCGCCAAAAGGCGCTTTTTTCTGAATGGGTGGGTCGTGCAGGATTGATTCGGCCTGTGGCCTCACCCTGCGGGCAACGCTGCGCATTGTCGTATCGCTACGCGATACTCGAACCTCTACGGTTCTCATCCTGCACGATTCGGTAAACTATGCCTGCGAGAAGATGAAGCCAGAGGTGGGTGGCGAAGAAACGAAAAAAGCGCCAAAAGGCGCTTTTTTCTGAATTGGTGGGTCGTGCAGGATTCGAACCTGCGACCAATTGATTAAAAGTCAACTGCTCTACCAACTGAGCTAACGACCCGCAGAAGTGGTGGGTGATGACGGGCTCGAACCGCCGACCCCCTCCGTGTAAAGGAGATGCTCTACCAACTGAGCTAATCACCCACTTCAGGACTTCCAGGTTACTGCTAAACGAGAGAATGATGGTGGGTGATGACGGGCTCGAACCGCCGACCCCCTCCGTGTAAAGGAGATGCTCTACCAACTGAGCTAATCACCCTCATTCGTTCTCATTTTTTCTCAACAAGATGGTGGGCGATGACGGGCTCGAACCGCCGACCCCCTCCGTGTAAAGGAGATGCTCTACCAACTGAGCTAATCGCCCCGTCTTGTTGGAGTCGCATTATAGGGATAGTTCAAAGTGAGTCAACGGTTTTTAAAATGATTTCAATCGTTCGCCGCAAATTTAGGCAGGGCGCGATAATAATCGCCTGCAGCGCCGATTCTTTGCGCGATGCTATGCGAAACTCGCCGCAAAACGCGCGAAATCGACCGGTGCAATATCGTGTCGGCGTTGAGGAATTAGCGCGTGGTGATACAATGTCGTCCACTCTTTTTTCAATTCCGAGCAATCGTCGGCCATCGCCGACACGCGTTGCGTAATAAGGCAGTGAACCCAATGAAAATCAAAACCCGTTTTGCACCGAGCCCGACCGGCTATCTTCACGTCGGCGGCGCGCGTACCGCACTTTATTCCTGGTTGTTCAGCCGCCATGCGGGCGGTGAGTTCGTTCTGCGTATCGAAGATACCGATCTGGAACGCTCTACCCAGGACGCGATCGACGCAATTATGGATGGCATGAACTGGTTGAACCTGGATTGGGATGAAGGCCCGTACTTCCAGACCAAGCGTTTCGATCGCTACAACGCGGTCATCGATGAGATGCTGGATCAGGGCACGGCCTATAAATGCTATTGCTCCAGGGAGCGTCTGGAAGCGCTGCGCGAGAAGCAGATGGAAAACGGCGAGAAGCCACGTTACGACGGCCACTGCCGCGACAGCCAGTGCAGCCACACCGACGACGAGCCGCACGTGGTGCGCTTCCGCAACCCGCAGGAAGGGTCGGTGATCTTCGACGACAAAATTCGCGGCCCGATCGAATTCAGCAACCAGGAGCTGGACGATCTGATCATCCGCCGCACCGACGGTTCGCCAACCTATAACTTCTGCGTCGTCGTCGATGACTGGGACATGGAAATCACCCACGTGATCCGCGGTGAAGACCACATCAACAACACCCCGCGCCAGATCAACATTCTCAAAGCGCTGGGCGCGCCGGTGCCGGAATACGCGCACGTGTCGATGATCCTCGGCGACGACGGTAAAAAGCTGTCCAAACGTCACGGCGCCGTGGGCGTGATGCAGTACCGCGACGACGGCTATCTGCCGCAGGCGCTGCTGAACTACCTGGTGCGTCTGGGCTGGTCCCACGGCGATCAGGAGATCTTCTCCATCGACGAGATGAAAGAGTTCTTCACGCTGGAAGCGATCAACAAATCCGCCAGCGCGTTCAACACCGAGAAGCTGCAGTGGCTGAACCACCACTACATTAACCATATGCCGGCGGAAGAAGTGGCGGTGCATCTGGCATGGCACGTTGAGCAACTGGGCATTGAAACTCGCAACGGGCCGGAACTGAAGGATATCGTCAAGCTGCTGGGCGAGCGCTGCAAGACGCTGAAAGAGATGGCGGAGTCCTGCCGTTACTTCTACGAAGACTTCAGCGAGTTCGACGCCGATGCCGCCAAGAAGCACCTGCGTCCGGTCGCGCGTCAGCCGCTGGAAGCGGTGCGCGCCAAGCTGGCCGCCATTACCGTCTGGACGCCGGAAAACGTGCACGACGCCATTCAGGGCACGGCGGATGAGCTGGGCGTCGGCATGGGCAAAGTCGGCATGCCGCTGCGCGTGGCGGTGACCGGCGCCGGCCAGTCGCCGGGCATGGACGTGACCGTGCATGCGATCGGCCAGAAGCGTTCGCTGCAGCGCATCGATATGGCGCTGGCTTACATCGCCGAGCGTGAAGCGCAGGCCTGATTAGCCTGATACGCCATCCATAAAGAAAAAGCCCCGAAGAGCGATCCCGGGGCTTTTTTATTGTCGTTTATCAGGCTTGTTCGCCGGCCGGCAATCCCGGGCGATAGGCGAGGAAATACATCAACCCGACAAAGCCGGCGCCGCCCAGCGCATTGCCGAGAAATACCGCGACGAAATTAGGCAGATACTGCTCCCAGCCCATGCCGCCGGCAAAGATGGCCGCCGGGATGATGAACATATTCGCCACCACGTGTTGGAAGCCGATGGCGACAAAAGCCATGACCGGGAACCACATGCCGATCACTTTGCCCGGCACATCTTTGCTGGCGAAGGCTAACCACACCGCCAGGCATACCAGCCAGTTGCAGCCGACGCCGGAGATGAAGGCGTGCAGGAAGTCCGCATCCACTTTGGCCTGCGCGATCGCCAGCGTCTTATGTAAAAACGCGCCTTCGGTCAGGCCCAGCAGGTGGCCGAAGAAGTAGGCGACGGCCACGCTGCCGGCGAAGTTGGCCAGGGTGACCCAAAACCAGTTGCGCAGCACGGCGATGGCGGGGATTTCACGAGCGAACCAGGCCATTGGCAAGGTCATCATGTTGCCGGTCAGCAGTTCGCCGCCGGCCAGAATGGTCAGGATCAGGCCGATCGGGAACACCGCTGCGCCCAACAGCGCGCCGAAAGAGCCCCATTCGGCCGGCAGGGTGCCGATGACGTGAATATCCAGCAGGAAGCCGGTGGCGATAAAGGCGCCGGCGAGAAAGCCCAGAATCAGCAGATTAGCGAGCGGGGCGCGGCTTTTGTTTACCCCGGCCTGAACGGCGAGGGCGGCGATTTCTTTTGGTGAATGCAAAGACATGACGGACTCGGTTTATAGTAATGAAGTTTATGGCGCGGGCAGTCTATGCCGCTCGGGAGTCCGACTCAAGCGCATTTCGCTAACATTCCGTTAATTAAAAATCAACGTGATATGCAGGGTCTTTCGCCATTTTGAGATGTAGCGCGCAAAATGGATGAACTCTGCGCAAAGTGATGATTTTTTGGCGCCAAAGATGCTGATTTGGCGGCTTTTTCAACGCTTGATTCAGTAATTCAATTTAGCCGTTGACAGCTTTGAGCGGGTTTCATATTATGCGCCCCGTTCACAGCACAAAGTGATTGTGGAACGGGGCTATAGCTCAGCTGGGAGAGCGCTTGCATGGCATGCAAGAGGTCGACGGTTCGATCCCGTCTAGCTCCACCAATCTTCTTCTCAGAAAGGTTGGAGATACCGTAACGCCGGTCAAAGCGTACCACTTTTGTGGGGCTATAGCTCAGCTGGGAGAGCGCTTGCATGGCATGCAAGAGGTCGACGGTTCGATCCCGTCTAGCTCCACCACCATTTAAAAAGCCGACCTTAGGGTCGGCTTTTTGCTTTGTGTCATTTAACCTTCGCCGAATGCCGGCCAATAAAAAAGGCGCCCGCAGGCGCCTTGTTATCGCAGTTGGTTCGAGGCTTAGCCCAGCACCAGACCCGCGATGGAAGCGGACAGGATGCTGACCAGCGTAGAGCCGTACACCAGCTTCAGGCCAAAGCGTGACACCACGTTGCCCTGGTGTTCGTTCAGGCCCTTGATCGCACCGGCCACGATGCCGATGGAAGAGAAGTTGGCGAAGGACACCAGGAACACCGACAGGATCCCCAGGCTGCGCGGCGACAGCTCGGCAGAGACTTTCTGCAGTTCCATCATGGCCACGAATTCGTTGGAAACCAGCTTGGTGGCCATGATGCTGCCAACCTGCAGGGCTTCGTGCTTAGGAATGCCCATGATCCAGGCGAACGGATAGAAGAAGTAACCGAGGATTTCCTGGAAGCTCAGGCCGAAAATGGCGCTGAACACACCGTTGAGCGCGGCGATCAGGGCGATGAAGCCAATCAGCATCGCGGCGACGATAATCGCTACTTTGAAGCCCGCCAGGATGTATTCACCCAGCATTTCAAAGAAGCTCTGGCCTTCGTGCAGGTTGCCGAGGTGCAGCTCTTCTTCTTTATTGGTGTCGTACGGGTTGACCAGCGACAGCACGATAAAGGTGCTGAACATGTTCAATACCAGCGCCGCCACCACGAATTTGGCATCCAGCATGGTCATATAGGCGCCGACGATGGACATGGAAACCGTAGACATCGCGGTCGCCGCCATGGTGTACATGCGCTTTTCCGACATCTTGCCCAGGATATCCTTGTAGGCGATGAAGTTTTCGGATTGCCCCAGGATCAGCGAGCTGACAGCGTTAAACGACTCCAGCTTGCCCATGCCGTTCACTTTCGACAGCACGGTGCCGATAATGCGGATGATGAACGGCAGCACCTTGATGTACTGCAGAATACCGATCAGCGCCGAAATGAAGACGATCGGGCACAGCACCTTCAGGAAGAAGAACGCCAGGCCTTTGTCGCCCATACCGCCGAACACGAAATCAGTCCCTTGTCCCGCAAACCCGAGCAGTTTGTCAAACAGCGCGGCGAATCCTTTTACGAAGCCCAAACCCGCTTCCGAATGCAGGAAAAAGTAGGCCAGCAGTACTTCGATAACCAGTAGTTGAATAACATAGCGAATGCGGATGCTTTTACGATCGCGGCACACCAACAGGGCCAGGATCGCTACCACCACTATCGCCAACGCAAAGTGCGCAATATGGGACATGTTTGCTCCAAATTTGAGGCAGGCTGAATTTCGGCTGTCATTTTATGTAACGCTACGTTTAAAAACGAGACTTCTATTGCAAATATGGAAAATCATAGTGGGAGTTCTCCTAAAGTGTTGCGCAAAAGCATAAAAAATCAAGATGTTAAAGCAGCAATAGGAAATTCGTATTCTTGTGCTAACCTGTCTTTCAGGGGTATTGCAGCCAAAATCCCATCAGAAAAGCACGGAAATCGGCAAGCTCCGCGCTGAACCCTTCGATAAAACCGTTAATGTTGGCTATTACAGAGATAAGTTTTACCGCTCTAAATGCGCTTGATAATTATTATCATTTATATAGAGTGGAGATAAACGTAATTTCAGTAAGGGTTCAACATATGCTGAACAGTCGCGTGGTTGAAACCACCTCCGGTCGCTCCGCCAGAAAAATCAAACTCTCGCTCATGGGGCCCGCCTTCATCGCCGCTATCGGCTATATCGATCCCGGCAACTTCGCCACCAACATCCAGGCCGGCGCCTCATTCGGCTACAGCCTGCTGTGGGTGGTGGTTTGGGCCAACGTGATGGCGATGCTGATCCAGCTGTTGTCCGCCAAGCTGGGCATCGCCACCGGGAAAAATCTGGCCGAGCATATTCGCGATCGCTTTCCGCGGCCGGCGGTGTGGGCCTATTGGGTACAGGCGGAGATCATCGCCATGGCGACCGATCTGGCTGAGTTTATCGGCGCGGCGATCGGCTTCAAGCTGCTGCTCGGTGTCTCTCTGTTGCAGGGCGCAGTGCTGACCGGCATCGCCACCTTTTTAATTCTGATGCTGCAAAAACGCGGGCAAAAGCCGCTGGAGCTGGTGATCGGCGGGCTGTTGTTGTTCGTCGCCGCCGCTTACATCGTCGAGCTGGCGTTCTCCCAGCCGCAGTTGGCGCCGCTGCTGAAGGGGATGGCGCTGCCCGATTTGCCTAATGGCGATGCGGTATTCCTGGCTGCCGGGGTATTGGGCGCCACCATCATGCCGCACGTGATCTATCTGCATTCGTCGCTCACCCAAATCGGCGGCGAGCACGACAAGGCGGAACGCTATGCCGCCACCAAAGTCGACGTCGCCGTGGCTATGACCATCGCCGGTTTCGTTAATCTGGCGATGATGGCCACCGCCGCCGCCGCGTTTCATTTCAGCGGCCACAGCGGCATTGCCGATCTCGACGTGGCTTACCTGACGCTGCAACCGCTGCTCGGGCACGCCGCCGCCACCGTGTTCGGCCTGAGCCTGGTGGCCGCCGGCCTCTCTTCTACCGTGGTGGGCACGCTGGCGGGGCAGGTGGTGATGCAGGGGTTCGTGCGTTTCCATATTCCGCTGTGGCTGCGGCGCGCGGTGACCATGCTGCCGTCGTTTATCGTCATCATGTTGGGGATGGATGCGACGCGCATTCTGGTGCTGAGCCAGGTGCTGCTCAGCTTCGGCATTGCGCTGGCGCTGGTGCCGCTGCTGGCTTTCACCGGCAATCGGGCGCTGATGGGGGAAATGGTCAACGGCCCGCTGGTGCAAAATCTGGGCAAGCTGATCGTACTGGTGGTGGTTGGGTTGAACGGCTACCTGCTGATCGGCAGCGTGCTGTAAGCGAAAACAGTGCGGGCCGGCGTTGCGCCGGCCCGTCGTCTTTAATCGCGGTCGTCATCGCCGTGGCGGCGCCAGCGATCGCGGTCATGATCGTGATGGTGCTTTTTCTCTTTCTTCCAGTGGTGCTTATCGTAGTGTTTGTCGTATTTACGATAGCGTCCTTCATGATAGTAATAGTGTTTACGCCAGTAGTCGCCATCGCGCCAGCGATAGCCGTCCCAGTAGTAACCGCGACGGCTGCGGTCGCCGAGATAACGGCCCTGATGGCCTTGCCACCAGTCGCGATCCCGCCAATCGTAACCGTCCCAGTAACGGCCGCGGTTATCCTGATCGCCGATGCGCAATGAAACGCCCGGCATCAGATCGATGCTGATCCCTTCGGCATGCGCCTGCTGTGCGGCGGGCAGTACCGTCGCCGCCAAAATGGCGGCCAAGAGCAGAGGTTTAAACATGGCTTCTCCTTCCCGCTTGCGCGGCCTGGCCGTTTGTCACTTTATGAAGCGCGTTCATCAGTTTAAAAGCGGCCTTATCGTTATTTTTGCTGCAATATCGGCATCATAGCGCCGGCATATAGGGTTGAATCTGAGAGCCACTCTGAAAATGATGCAGGAGGTTAAGATTTGAGATTTTTCTGGAGTATCGCCGCTCGATTGAACGGCGGAATTTGTAAGCGATTACAATAAGATGTTCTCGATCTGCGCGAGCTCTTCTTCACTGAAGTGACGATTGGCCAGCATGCCCACCGCGTCTTCTATCTGCGCATTCTTGCTGGCGCCGATCAACACTGAGGTCACGCGATCGCCGCGCAGCACCCAGGCCAGCGCCATCTGCGACAGCTTCTGCCCGCGTTGCCGCGCCAGCGCATCGAGGCGGCGCACCTTGTCCAGTCGCTCGGCGGTCAGCTGCTCCGGCTGCAGGAAGCGACTGCCGCTGGCGGCGCGAGAATCTTGCGGGATGCCGTGCAGGTAACGATCGGTCAGCAGGCCGCCCGCCAGCGGCGAGAAGGCGATAGATCCGACGCCATGTTCTTCCAGCGTATCCAGCAACGCCGTTTCCGGCCCGCGTTCCAACATCGAATACTTCGGTTGATGGATCACGCACGGCGTGCCGAGCCGCTGCAGGATGTCGAACGCCTGGCGCGCGCGCTCGGCCGGGTAGTTGGACAGGCCGACATACAGCGCTTTGCCCTGGCGCACCAGCAGATCCAGCGCCGCCATGGTTTCTTCCAGCGGCGTGTCCGGATCCGGCCGATGATGATAAAAGATATCCACATACTCCAACCCCATGCGCCTCAGGCTCTGATCGAGGCTGGCGACCAGGTACTTTTTCGAGCCCCAATCACCGTAGGGGCCGGGCCACATGGTGTAACCGGCTTTGGAGGAGACGATCAGCTCATCGCGCCAGGCCCGCAGATCGGCGTTGAGAATGCGGCCAAAGTTCTCCTCGGCGGCGCCGGGCGGCGGGCCGTAGTTATTGGCCAGATCGAAATGGGTAATGCCGCGATCGAAGGCGCAGCGGATCAGGCCGCGGGCGTTATCGTACAAAGTGGCGTCGCCGAAGTTGTGCCACAGGCCGAGTGAGACGGCGGGCAGCTTCAGCCCGCTGCGGCCACAGCGCCGGTATTCCATAGCTTGATAACGCGAGGGGGAGGCTGGGTAAGACATAGTTATCCTTGTCGGCGAAAGGTGAAGTGCTTTGAGTGTATACGTTTCCACACCGCGTTGCCGCGGGAGCGATCACGACGCCGGCATGTAACGCCAGGTTGCCGTTCGATGCCGGGATGATTGTTCGAAATTTGAACGGCATCTTCGATAATTAAGATAATCGCTTCAGCTGCAGACAGGTGATGATCATGACTCAGACCTATACGGTGGCCGATTATCTGCTCGATCGTCTGGCCCAAATCGGCATCCGTCATTTCTTCGGCGTGCCGGGGGATTACAACCTGCAATTTCTCGATCACGTCCTCGCGCATCCGCAAATCACCTGGGTAGGCTGCGCCAACGAGTTGAACGCCGCCTATGCGGCTGACGGCTATGCGCGCTGCAAACCGGCGGCCGCGCTGCTCACCACCTTCGGCGTGGGGGAGCTGAGCGCGTTGAACGGGGTGGCCGGCAGCTACGCCGAATACCTGCCGGTGATCCACGTGGTTGGCACGCCGGCGCAGCGCGCCCAGCGCGCCGGTGATTTGCTGCATCATTCGCTGGGGGATGGCGACTTCACTCATTTCGCCCGGATAGCCAAAGAGGTGACCGTCGCGCAGGCCGACCTGACCGCCGACAACGCCGCGCTGGAGATAGACCGCCTGATCGGCGCCGCCTTGCTGGAGCATCGCCCGGTTTACCTGATGTTGCCCAGCGACGTCGCGCAGGCGCCGCTGCCGAGTAAACCGGCGCCGCTGATGCTGCGCCAGGCCAAACTGTCGCAGAGCGCATTGCAGGCGTTTATCGCCGCGGCGCGCGAAAAGCTGCTGTCGGCACGGCGGGTGTCGCTGCTGGCGGACTTCCTGGCCGATCGCTTCGGCGCCGAAGCGGCGCTGGACGAGTGGCTGCAGGAGGTCGATATGCCGCATGCGACGCTGTTGCTCGGCAAGGGCCTGCTGGACGAGAATCGCGCCGGTTTTGTCGGTACCTACTGCGGCGGCGCCAGCGATCCGGCGGTGAAACAATTGATCGAAAACGCGGATGTGGTGATCAACGTCGGCGTACGCTTGACCGACACCATTACCGCGGGGTTCACGCATCACCTGCCGGTGGAAAAATGCATCGATATTCAACCGTTCGAAGCCTGGATCGGGCGGCAGCGCTTTAGCCGCATTCCGATGCGCGAGGCGGTGCAGGCATTGCACCGCCTGAGCCTGTCGCTGGCGTCGCGTTGGCCGTTGCCGCCGATCGTCCGCCCGGCGCTGCCGGAAGGCGATGGGGAAGGGCTGGATCAGCACGCCTTCTGGCGGCAAGTACAGGATTTCCTGCGGCCGGGGGATATCGTGCTGGCCGATCAGGGTACCGCCTGTTTCGGCGCGGCGGCGCTGACGTTGCCGCGTGGCTGCCGCCTGATCGTGCAGTCGCTCTGGGGATCGATCGGCTATACCCTGCCGGCGACGTTCGGCGTGCAGACCGCCGAACCGCAGCGCCGGGCAGTATTGCTGATCGGCGACGGCGCCGCGCAGTTAACCGTGCAGGAACTGGGATCGATGCTGCGCGACGGGCTTAAACCGGTGATCTTCGTGTTGAACAATCAGGGGTATACCGTTGAGCGCGCGATTCACGGGCCGGAGCAAAGTTATAACGACATCGCGCGCTGGAACTGGACGCAGTTGCCGATGGCGTTGGCTGGTGATCGGCCGGTGAAGGCGTTGCGGGTCAGCGATCCGGACGGATTGCGTCAGGCGCTGCGCGAGGTAGCGGACGACGAGCGGCTGGCCTTCATCGAAGTGATGCTGCCGAAGATGGACATTCCGGAACTCCTCGATACCGTCTCTCGCGCCATTCAGGCGCGCAACGCCGCCGCTTAAGGCAGGGTGTCGCCCAGCAGGCGCTCCAGCATCCAGAACCCCGCCGGGCCCGGTGGGGTCAGTTTGGACCAGACCGCATCCACCGAAATCAGTTTGGGCCAGCCGCGCGGCCGCAGCTGGGTGAGCCTGCCGTGGCCGTATTGCTGCACCAGCCAGTGCGGCAACACCGCCCAACCGAATCCCTGTTCCGCCATCTCCAGCAACAGCAGATAGCTGGGCGCCGACCACACCAGCCCGCCTTGTCTGGCCGCCTCGGCGCCGGTGTAGGTATTCAGGATCAACTGGCGGGTGCTGGACAATTGCTCCGGCGTCGGCGCAGCGACCTGCGCCAGCGGATGCTGATGGGCGACGAACAGCCCCATTTCGGTCTGCTCAGGCAGCCGGGAGAAGGCGATATCCGGCGGATAACTTTTTTGCACTTCCACCATGCCCAAGTGCGCGCGGCCGCTTTGCAGCAGATCGATAACGTCGCCTTCCTCAGCGATCATCCATTCCAGCTCAATCTCCGGGTAGCGCTGTTCGAACAGTTGCATCAACCGATCGTGATGCTTGGGCTGGTAGGTATCGGAAAACACCATGCTCAGGCGCGGTTCAACCTCGCCCGCCAACTGAATGCTCAGGGCGTCGAGGCGTTCGCTGGCGGCCAGGATCGCCTGCACATGTCCCAGCACCTTGCGGCCGGCAGCGGTGAGCACCGGCTGGCGCGCGCCGCGATCGAACAGGGTCAGCGCCAGGTCCGCCTCCAGATTGGCGATGGCGGTGCTGATGGTGGATTGGCTTTTGCGCAATTTGCGCGCGGCGGCGGAAAACGAGCCGAGGGCGGCGGCTTCGACAAACGCGTGCAACGCTTCCGGGGAATAGTGCATGATCTATCTACTTTATCGATGGAACCTATTTTTAATCTACCCAAAAAAGCGATGATAATCACCTGGCTTTCGCAACAACTGTTGAAAAAAAGGTGATGTATGCAACTGCAAAACAAGTCTCTCATTGAACGTATCGTCCACGCCGTCGGTTTCGAGGCCATCGCCGTGATGGTTTGCGCCCCGCTGGGCGCGTGGCTGCTGAACCGTTCAATGGTGCAGGTCGGTGCGTTGGCGGTAATGCTCTCCACCGTCGCGATGCTGTGGAACATGGTTTACAACACGGTGTTCGACCGCCTGTGGCCGGTCAGCCGGGTGGTGCGTAACCTGAAGGTGCGTGCGCTGCACGCCGTCGGCTTTGAAGCCGGTTTTATCCTGATCGGCGTGCCGATCGCCGCCTGGATGCTGAGCATCTCCTGGACGCAGGCGTTTATGCTGGAAATCGGTTTCTTCCTGTTCTTCCTGCCGTACACCATGGCCTATAACTGGCTGTACGACATGCTGCGTCAGCGCTGGTTCGAGGCGCGCCAGCCGATCAATTCCGGCGCCAAATAAGGCGTCGTCAGACCGACGATTCTCAGGTAAGGTCAGAGGATCGTCGGAAATGCTGAGGAACGAAGGATGAAAGTGTTGGGTCTGCTGGGCGGCATGAGCTGGGAATCCACCATTCCGTATTACCGCACCATCAACGAGCAGGTAAAGGCGCGCCTTGGCGGGCTGCATTCGGCCAAAATCGTGCTCTACAGCGTCGATTTCCAGGAGATTGAGCGCTTGCAGCACCAGGGCGATTGGGACGGCGCCGGCCGGCTGTTGGCCGCCGCCGCGGTGGCTTTGCGCGCCGCCGGCGCCGAAGCTATCGTGATCTGCACCAACACCATGCACAAGGTGGCGGAGGCGGTCGAGCAGGCCAGCGGCCTGCCGCTGATTCACATCGCCGATGCCACGGCGCTGCAGGTGCGGGAAAAAAACATTCGCCGCGTCGGGCTGCTGGGCACGCGCTTTACCATGGAGCAGACCTTCTACCGCGGCCGCCTGCAGGAATTGCACGGCATCGACGTGGTGACGCCGGTCAGCGCCGATCGCGACATCGTACACCGCATCATCTATGACGAGCTGTGCCTCGGTAAAATTCGCGACGCCTCGCGCGACGAGTATCGCCGGATTATCAGCGATCTGGAACAGCAGGGGGCGCAGGGGATTATTTTCGGCTGCACCGAAATAGGCTTGCTGGTGAGCGAGCGGGATGCGTCGGTGCCGGTGTTCGACACCACTGCAATCCACGCCCGCGCCGCCGCGGCGTTCGCGCTGGCCTAATCGTCGCGCGGCGGTTGCCGGCGGTTTACCAGCATCAGCGGTTTGCCCGCCAGCGCCAGCCAGGCGGGCAGCATCACGATGCACAACACCGGCAGCAGGTGCAGATCCGGCACCACTGCCACCGCCATAAACAGGCTCAGCCAGCCGTCGCGCGTCACTACCAGCACCAGCCCCATGATGGCGCAGGAGACGGTGATCGCCGCCGGCACCGCCGGAACATGCTGGTGCAGCATCAGGCCCAGCGCCGCGCCGACGAACACCGCCGGGAAGATGCGCCCGCCGCGAAAACCGCAGGCGGCGGCGATCACCAGCGCCGCCAGCTTGGTCAGGGTAATGGTCAACAGCGCCGGCACCGAATAGCTGTCGTCCACCGCCAGGCGTTTCATCTCATCCAGCCCCTTGAACAGGGTAATCTCTCCGCCCAACAGCGCCAGCAGCCCCAGCACAAAGCCCCCCAGCCCTAACATCAACACCGGATTCTTCATTGAATGGAACAGGCGGTGAACGTGCGGGAAACACCACAGCGCCACCATGCCGAGCGCGATGGCGATCAGCGCCACGATGGCGCCGCTGAAAATGTCCGGCAGCCGCGTCACGTCGTAGGCATCGAGCTGCAGGGCGAAATTGGGCACGAAGAACATCTGCGTGGTGACCGCGCCGGCGGCGGCAGCCACCAGCGGGGCGAACAGCCGATCCCACAGCGGCGTTTCGTTATTGCCGGCCAGGGTTTGCGAGAAGATCAGCGCGGCGGCGACCGGTGTGCCGAACATTGCGCCGATAGTGCCTGCCGCCGCCAGGATGATCCAGTCCATGTGCGGCACCTTCGGCAGCAGGCGCGCGCCGGCCGCCGCCACCAGTGCGATGTTGATGGCGGTGATCGGGTTCTCCGGCCCCAGACTGACGCCGCCGGCCAGGCCGACAATCAGCGCCAACCCCAACCCCGGCAAGGCGGCGAGCGGCAGCGGCATGCCGATCAGCGATTCCGTCGCCGGATCCGGCCCGGCGTGACCCGGCATATAACGCACGATCAGGCCGACCGCCACGCCGGTCAGCGTCAGCATCGCAACCGGCCACCAGGGCGACTGGGCGTCCAGGCTCAGCGCATCGGGCAGCGTCACCCACAGTAATTGCTGCAATGCGGCGGCAATTTTCATCACCAACAGCAGCACCAGACTGGAAACGGAACCGATAATCAGCGCAGGCAAAGCAAAGGCCAACATGGCATTGGCGCGCGGATGCAGCATGAATAATCCCTTGTCGATGCCTCCCTGCGGGGCAGGGAGTGCGGGTGGTTGGGCAGTGGCCACAGCTTGCCAGACTATCGGCGCGCAGGCACGCATTGATATTGCCCGGCGGCGATGACGGTTAACAGTCGCCGGGGGGCGTTTTTTGCCGCAATTTGTTTCAAATCGCGGCATAGCGGACAAGCTGAAACGTTTTTTGTGATCCGGATCGCTATTGAGGTGCAGATCCGAGGCGGGTGATTGTTGTTTTCGCAGCAGGATTTTACAGTGTGGGCAGCGTTTTATTTTTCATTTTGCGGAGACGAAATCAATGACCTATGCCCTCGTGGGTGATGTTGGCGGCACCAATGCCCGCCTGGCGTTGTGCACTGTTGCGACGGGTGAGATTACCCAGGCGAAAACCTATTCCGGCCTGGAGTTCGACAGCCTGGAGGCGGTGATCCGCCAATACCTGAAAGAGTGCGAGATCGAGGTGCAGGACGCCTGCATCGCGATCGCCTGCCCGGTGACCGAAGACTGGGTGGCGATGACCAACCACAGCTGGGCGTTCTCGATCAAAGAAATGAAGGCCAGCCTGGGGTTGAGTCACCTGGAAGTGATCAACGATTTCACCGCCGTCTCGATGGCGATCCCGATGCTCTCGCCGGACGACGTGCTGCAGTTTGGCGGCGGCGATGCGCAGCCGGGCAAACCGATCGCGGTGTACGGCGCCGGCACCGGGCTGGGTGTTGCCCACCTGGTGCAGGTCGATCGCCGCTGGGTCAGCCTGCCGGGCGAGGGCGGCCATGTCGATTTCGCACCGAACAGCGAAGAAGAAGACATTATTCTGGAGGTGCTGCGCGGTGAAGTGGGGCACGTTTCCGCCGAGCGCGTGCTGTCCGGGCCGGGCCTGGTCAATCTGTATCGCGCCATCGTTAAGGCGGACAACCGGCTGCCGGAGAAACTGGAGCCGAAGGACATCACCGAGCGGGCGCTGGCCGACAGCTGTATCGACTGCCGCCGCGCGCTGTCGCTGTTTTGCGTGATCATGGGGCGCTTCGGTGGCAACTTGGCGCTGAATCTGGGCACCTTCGGCGGCGTGTACATCGCCGGCGGCATCGTGCCGCGCTTTATGGAATTCTTCAAGGCCTCGGGCTTCCGCGCCGCCTTCGAAGACAAAGGGCGTTTCCGTGACTATGTGCGAGACATTCCGGTGTTCATGATAACCCATGGCCAGCCGGGCCTGTTGGGGGCCGGCGCGCATCTGCGCCAGACGCTTGGCATGCGGCTGTAAGCCGCGCGGCGGGGCAATAAAAAAGGGGCGCAACCTGCGGGTTGCGCCCCTTGTCGTTTTCGTAGGGGATCAGGCTTTGGCCAGCTCCGCCGCCTGTGCGGTTTCTTCGCTTTCCATTTCCACCGCTTTCGGCGCTTTGATGAACAGTGTAATCAGCAAAGAAGCGGCAGACAGGACGCCAATCACCATGAAGGTGGCGTGGAAGCCGCCGAAGTATTTGGCGACGAACGAACCGGCCAGCGCGCCCAGGCCGAAGCCCTGATAGATGATGCCGTAGTTCTTGCTGTGGTTCTTCAGGCCGAAGAAGTCGCCGACAATCGCCGGGAACACGGTGATATTGCCGCCGAAGCAGAAGGCCACCGCGCCAGCGCAGATGAAGAACAGCGTGTGGTTCAGGGTCATGAAACTCAGCGCGACAATCGCCAGCACGGTAACCAGCATGGTGAAGCTGATGACGCGCATACGGCCTACTTTATCAGACAGCGTACCCAGAATGATGCGGCCGGCGGTGTTGAAGATGGCGACGGCGGACACGGTGTTGGCGGCGGTGGCCAAATCCATCCCGGCCAGCTGAACGCCCATGTCTTTCACGATGCCAATCAGGTACAGACCGCTCATGCAGGCGGCGAAGAAGATGGTGAACAGCAGGTAAGCTTCTTTGGTGGCCAGCATCTGGCGCACGCTGAAGTCGTTGCCCAGACCGTTGGCGCCTGGCTGTGCGGCGCTGGTTGCCAGCACCGGCTCTTTCAGCAACAGGGAGCCGACGACGATCAGGCCCATCACGATGGCACCCCAGTAGAAGAAGGCGCCTGAAACGCCGACGTCGGCGATCAGGGCGGCGTTGACGTATTTGAACAGCAGGCTGCCGCTGCCGAAGGCGCCGACGGAGATGCCGGAAATCAGGCCTTTGTTGGCCGGGAACCATTTAATCAGGTTGGACAGGGTGGAGATGTAGGCGATACCGACCGCAAAGCCCACCACCACGCCGGCCAGCAGGTAGATCATGTCGAGCGAGCTGACATGGGCGCTGGCGATCAGGCCCAGGCCGACCAGGATGCCGGAACACAGCGTCAGGTTGCGGATGCCGAAGCGCTCTTGCAGCTTGCCGGCGAACAGCGTGGCGAAAGCCAGGAAGAAGCTGGTGATGGAGAAGGTGGTGGCGACGTCCGCCAGTCCCCAGTGGAACTTGTCGACCAGCGGCTGGTTGAACAGGCTCCAGGTGTAGATGGTGCCCAGACCCATCTGACAGATGATGGTGCCGAGAACGATTAAGCTGCGATTTGCCGGTTTGGTGTTCATGGCCGGTCTCCTTCCTGTGTGTGCGTTGCCGGGCGTGAGCCGCTGGCTGAAATTTGCGGGGTGAATCTATGTTCCCGCGGTCTGGGCTTATTATATGGCCGGCCCCCCCGGCGGACGGTGGATCGGGAATGAATTGCACGGCAGAAGGAATGAAATGCATTTTATACGGCGTGAGTTGCCGTTTTTACGCCTAAAAGCGCGTGAAATGCCGGGAGTAACACGTGATCTACATCAAAGATATCAACGATTTATTGTTAATCGCCGGTGAACGATTGTGGTGAAATTGTGAAGGATGCGTCTGCAAGGCGTAAATCGGCATTGCGCCTATAGAGCGGCGGCGAGCGCGGGACTATGTTATCTGCGATCGGATGAGGTCCGCTCTGCAGGAGTCCATGAAATGAAAAAAACGCTGTTGTTACTGGCTGCGCTGCTGGCGCTGCCGCTGGCGAGCCAGGCCGACGTGTCCATCGGCGTGAACGTGCCGGGCCTGTCGTTGCATATCGGCGATCGCGATCATCGCGGCCACTACTGGGACGGCTATCGCTGGCGCGATCCGCGCTGGTGGGCCGATCATCACCGGTATGAACGTTCGCGCGGGTACTATTATGGCCCGCCGCCACGGGTGATTTACTACGGGCCGCCGCGGCGCGACTGGCGAGATCGGCCGCATTACCGCATGCCGCCACCGCCGCCGCCCGGCTATTACTACCGTCCGGGCCCGCGCTGGTAAGCGCTTACAGGCGCATCAGCTTGCGAAATTCTTTCACCTTGCTGCGGCTGACCGGCACTTCAAACTCAAGATCGCTCAGCCGCAGAATGTAGGTATTGTTGAACCAGGGCACGATCTCGCGGATCTTGGCCAGGTTAACGCAGTAAGAGCGGTGGCAGCGGAAGAAATGCTCTTCCGGCAGCCGGCCGTAAAACTCGGTGAGGTTCATCGGCATCACGAATTCTTCCCGGCGAGTATAGACCCGCGTCACCTTTTCATCGGCGGCGGCGTAATAGATGTCGTTGATGTCGGTAACGATGATCCGCTCGTCTTTGATCAGGTTGATGCTGTGGCTGCCGCGGCTCGGCGCGCTGGTCGGTTCCGCCGCGCCGGCGGGGCGATGATGCAGCGCCTCCAGTTTTTGCAACATGGTGACGATGCGCGCCTCGTGATAGGGCTTGAGGATATAGTCGAACGCCTCGATCTCGAAGGCTTCCACCGCGTGTTCTTTATAGGCGGTGATGAACACGATCGATGGCCGATGGGCGAACTTGCTGATGTTTTGCGCCAGCAGCACGCCGTCCAGCGACGGGATGTTAATGTCGAGGAAAATGGCGTCGACCTGGTGGGTTTGCAGGTATTTCAGAACGTCGAGGCCATCCTCGAAGGTAGCGACGATATCGATATTGCTGTGTTTCTTGATCAGGTAGCTGAGTTCTTCCTGCGCGAGGAATTCGTCTTCCACGATGATAGCTTTCATGAGGCCTCCCCGACCGGCGGCGCGCTCGGTTCCTGATGCAGCTTGCCGCCGTTTTTGCTGATGTAGAACGCGATTTCGGTGCCCGGCTCCAGGCGGCGGATATGCAACCCTTCACCGTACAGCAGCGACACGCGGTGATGCACGTTGAGCAGGCCGATATTGTGGCCCGGCATCTCGTTGCGCGCCACCCGGTCGATGGTTTCCTGGTTGATGCCGTGGCCGGTATCCTTCACCGAAATTTTCACCCGATCGCCCTGATCTTTCACCGCGATCACCACCACCCCTTTACCCTTGCAGGGCTGGATGCCGTGCACGATGGCGTTCTCCACCAGCGGCTGTATCAGCAGGCTCGGAATGCGCACCGAGACGTCGTCGTCGATGTCGTAAATCACCGTCAGCTTGGCGCCGAAGCGCGCCTGTTCGATGGCGATATAGTCCTGAATCTGATGCAGTTCCTTACGGATATCGATCAGTTCGTCGTTCAGCTCCAGGTTGTAGCGCAGGTAGCGCGACAGGTTAATGATCAGCTGGCGCGCGGTGTCCGGATTCAGGCGGATGGAGGAAGAGATGGCGTTCAGCGCGTTGAACAGGAAGTGTGGGTTAATCTTGCTCTGCAGCGCGCGCATTTCGGCTTTATCCGCCATCTGGCGCAGATGCTCGATGCGCGAAACCTCCATCTGGGTGGAGATGATCTGCGACAGCCCGACCGCCATTACCTTCAGCGTGTTGGTGATCTGGTGAGCGTGGCAGTAGTAAATTTTCAGCGCGCCGGTCACTTCGCCCTTTTCCCACAGCGGCACCACCAGCTGCGAATGGATCTGCGGCGCGGCCGGGTTTTCCAGGTTGTTTTTGATGATGATTTTGCCGTGGCGAATGCTTTCGCGGGTAACGCGGCTCAGCCCTTCGCGGCCGATTGGGTAGGCTTCGCGCCCCACGCCAACGTAAGCCAGCACCTGATGGGTATCGGTGATCGCCACCGCGTCGGCGCGGATGTCCTGGCGGATGATATCGCAAATGGTGGCCAGCGATTCGCTGTTGATGTTGCGAAAATAGGGCAGCGTCTTGTGGGCGATATCCAGTGCCAGCTTGGCCTGGCGTGCGGCGATCACTTCTTTTTCATCTTCGACGCTCTGCACCAGCAGCACGATCAGGCCGATGCACACCGTGCCGAGGATCATCGGCAGCGCGATCTGCGACACGATGTCGAGCCCAAGCTCGGTCGGCTTGGCCCACAGCACGATCAGTAGCATGGTGAGGGATTCGCACAGCATGCCGCCGACGATGCCGGCGCGCCAGCGCTGCTCTTTTCTCACCTTGAGGTTGATGTAGCCGGCGCTGATGCCGGCGATGATGCTGGTGATGAGGCAGGGCACCGAGGTGATGCCGCCGATGTCGATCAGATAGCGGTGCACCCCGGCGATGATGCCGGTGACGATCCCCACCCAGGGGCCGAACAGAATGCCGCCGGCCATGATGGCGATGACGCGCACGTTGACCAGCGATCCCTCAACGTTGATGCCGGAGTAGGTGCTGAACAGCGCGAACAGCGAGAAGATCGCCGTGACGATGCCGAGCTCGAGCGGCGTATGGTCTTCTTTTTGCAGCAGTTGGCGGAACAGCCGGGTGCGGGTCAGAAAAAACAGACAGATCAACATCAGCGCGGCGCGATCAAACACCGCCAACAGCATTTCAAAAAAAGGGTGCACGACGGGTTCTCGCTGCGGCCTACGGATGGCGGCAGTATACCACAGCGAGAAAGGCCCGTGGCTCAGGCCGGCGGTCAGCGCATGCCGAGCTGCGCTTTGCCCAGCGGCGTCAGCAGATCGGCGGTGGCGCGGCCGTCAAAATCCACTTCGAAGTCGTCGGGAGCGAAGTCCGGCGGCGTTCTGCCGTCGATAAAGCTCGGCAGCTGGCGCTGCAGGTAGGCGTCGTTTTTCGCGCAGCCCGGCGCGGCGGCGATGTACATCACGTTGCTGTCGAACTCGCCGTTATGCTCGTTCTCCACCGCGTGGATCACGTCGCAATGCCAAAATACCGTGTCGCCCGGCTCCAGATCGGGAATAGGGGAAATCCCACTTAATAAAAGGGGATGCCATTTTTCCGAGATCGACAGCGCGCGGCCCGGCGCCGCATCGCACAGATCGTCGTCGGCGACGTCGTCCTGCAGCGCGCGCAGCAACACATAGGCCATGGCGTTGGCGATCGGCACCAGGTTCAGCGTGCCGGCGTTGGTGCGTTGCGGCGTCAGCGCCGTCCAGCCCTGGAAGGTGCGGAACATCGAGCAGACTGCCGGGGAGGCTATTTCGCGCACTTCGGTGCGGCCGTCGGCGGCAAAGGGATCGTACTGCTGCCAGTCGCCGGAGAACACGTGGCGATACACATAGCGGAAATTCTCGTCCAGCCAGCGCTCGATGGTGCCGCTGTCGACGTGCGGCGACAGGCCCAGCGACGAGGAGTTCGGCGGGCGGCGGCGAGTGCGATCGGCGTAGGTGGCGATGCGGGTCGGATCGAAATGCTGCTTGCCGTTGCTTTCGGTGGCCCACAGGCTGTTGAGGAACACCTGCACCGCATGCATGCGCGCATCCTGCCGCGCTTCGACCTGCGGCTTTGACCAATAGATGCCATAAATCTGTGGCTTGCTGGCGGCCAGCTTGCCGAAATAGTTGTCTTCGGCGGCGTTTTTCAACCGCTCGACGAAGTTGTTGCGCTCGAGATAGTCGCCGATTTCCCGGTTCCAGCCTTCGGCCTTGGCGCGGGGAAACACGCCGCGAATGGCGCAGGCGCCGCGCTGTTTGATCAGCGCTATCTGTTGATCGCTGACGCGCTGCTGCAGGATATCTTCCGCGTCGATCTGCGGCACCGGATTATGGCCGGCGGCCAGTTCGCGGCGGATCTGGTCGACCTGGCCGCGGATGTTCTCCTCCAGCGCCAGAAAAACTTCGCGGTAGTTCGGCAAGGCCTGGCGCAGCTGGCGCTTGACGTTAACGATCGTCTGCGGAATATCATCGATGACTAAAGAGGCCATGGTGTTCTCCTGGTGCCGCGTGAGTCACTGCGGCGGACGGTTGTAGGGAATCGGGCAAGACGTTATGGTTTTGTGGTTTTAACGTGAATGATTATCGGCAACCAATCGGGGAAAATAAAGAGATATCTTTCATTCGTAAGTTCCTCTTTTTCGTTTTTCGGAGATTTTATGAAGCTGGTCACTGAACGCTTGTACTTACAGTCGATAACCGCCGAGGACTGGCCGCTGTTTCTGCGCCTTTACCAGGATCCTGATGTGATCCGCTATATCGCCGATCCGCTCAGCGAAGCGGCGATCCGCGAGCGTTTCGACGCGCGGCTGCCGGCCTGGGACAAACACGGCGATCAGTGGCTGTGTCTGGTGATGCGTGAGAAGCACAGCGGGGAGGCGGTGGGCATTACCGGCTTTCGCCCGCAGTGGCTGCCGTATCGGCAGGCGGAGGTGGGATATGGCAGTTTGCCCTCCGGCCAGGGCAAGGGCTATGGCAAGGAGTCGCTGCGGGCGGTGCTGGATTTTGCGGTGAACGCCTGCGGTTTTCACAAGCTGACCGCTACCGTGACCGCCGGCAACCTCGCCTCGCGCGGCCTGCTGGAGTCGTGCGGTTTTCAGCTGGAAGGCACGCTGCGCGATAATTTCCGCCTGGCGGGAGAGTGGCACGACGACTGGCTGTTCGGGCTGTTGGCGGCGGAGTTTCAGGGCGGCAAATAAAAATATCGCGCCGGGTATCGACAAGCTCGCCGGCGCTGCGCTATGTTCGATATTCGGTCAGTTCGCTGGCCAGCGTCGCTCGGACGGTCCGGGCGCTAACGTTTATCGAGGAATCCCCTATGGCTGATAACAGTCCACAGCGCCGTTTTACGCGCATTGAACGTCTTCCCCCTTACGTATTCAACATCACCGCCGAACTGAAGATGGCCGCACGCCGTCGCGGCGAGGATATTATTGACTTCAGCATGGGTAACCCCGACGGCCCGACGCCGCCGCACATCGTGGAAAAACTGTGCGCCGTCGCCCAGCGCGACGACACCCACGGTTACTCCACCTCGCGTGGCATTCCGCGCCTGCGCCGCGCCATCTCGCGCTGGTATGCCGATCGTTATCAGGTGGATATCGATCCGGAAAGCGAAGCCATCGTCACCATCGGCTCGAAAGAGGGGCTGGCGCACCTGATGCTGGCGACCCTGGATCACGGCGATACCGTGCTGGTGCCGAACCCCAGCTACCCGATCCACATTTACGGCGCGGTGATCGCCGGCGCTCAGGTGCGCTCGGTGCCGCTGGTGGACGGCGTGGATTTCTTCAGTGAACTGGAGCGCGCCATTCGGGAAACCATTCCGCGCCCGAAAATGATGATCCTCGGCTTCCCGTCCAACCCGACCGCGCAGTGCGTGGAGCTGGATTTCTTCGAGCGGGTGGTGGCGCTGGCCAAACAGTACAACGTGCTGGTGATCCACGACCTGGCCTATGCCGACATCGTCTATGACGGCTGGAAAGCGCCGTCGATCATGCAGGTGCCGGGGGCGAAAGACATTGCGGTGGAGTTCTTCACCCTGTCGAAAAGCTACAACATGGCCGGCTGGCGCATCGGTTTCATGGTCGGCAACCCTGAGCTGGTCAGCGCGCTGGCGCGCATCAAAAGTTATCACGACTACGGCACCTTCACGCCGCTGCAGGTGGCGGCCATCGCCGCGCTGGAAGGCGATCAGCAGTGCGTGCGCGATATCGCCGAGCAGTATCGGCAGCGCCGCAACGTGTTGGTGAAGGGGCTGCACGAGGCCGGCTGGATGGTGGAAAACCCGAAGGCGTCGATGTACGTGTGGGCGAAAATTCCCGAGCCTTATGCCCACCTCGGTTCGCTGGAGTTCGCCAAGCGCCTGCTGGCGGAAGCCAAGGTCTGCGTCTCGCCGGGCATCGGCTTCGGCGACTACGGCGATACCCACGTGCGCTTCGCGCTGATCGAGAATCAGGATCGTATCCGCCAGGCGGTGCGCGGCATCAAGGCGATGTTCCGCACGGACGGGCTGCTGAAGCCGGGTAAAGCCGGCAGCACCAAATAACCCTGTCAGGCCGGGCGTTCGCCCGGCCTTATTTTTTCCGTCCCAAGGTTTTCTTCATTATTTCCCCATTATGCTCAACTACGCTGAATTTTATTTTTTGGACAGAGTGTATGAGCAACCGCTACGCGCGATCGCAAATCGTTTTACATTGGCTGACGTTGCTGATGGTGATCCTCACCTATGCGGCGATGTTGCTGAAAGATTCGGTGCCGGAGGCGTGGGTGCCGATGGTCAAAAATCTGCATTTCAACTTTGGGGTATCGGTCTTTGCCCTGATGCTGATTCGGTTGGCGGTGCGCTCTTTCCACGCTGCGCCGCCAACCACGCCTCCGCTGGAGGAGTGGCAGGAGGTAGGCGCGAAGATTTTCCATTGGCTGCTGTACGTGGTCTTCCTGATGTTGCCGCTGCTGGGCATGTTAACCCTGGCCTACGGTGGGAAATCGTGGTCTTTGCTGGGCTGGCCGATGCCGCAGTGGGTGACGCCGGATCCGGTGATGCGCAAGCTGGTCAAAACGGTGCATGAGACGCTGGCAAACGTTGGCTACTTTATCATTGGCGCGCATGCGCTGGCGGCGCTGTATCACCACTACCTGCGCAAGGACGACACCCTGCGCCGCATGATGCCGGGCAAATGAGCGCTAGCCGAAACGACAAAGGGACGCTTGCGCGTCCCTTTGTCTGTGTTCCTGGTGTGGCTGCTGTCAGGCAACCATCAACATGAAGGTGCCAACCCAGGCAACCAGCATGAATGACACGCCCATCAAAAAATATTTCACTGAACAACTCCTGTCTGGAGTCCTCGCCAGCAATGATCCCGATTGTTGTGCTGAGTATTTTATGGGCAACCTGCTTGTCGGGCGGATTCTTCCAAGCGGAAGAACAACGTCCTCGAGCGCGGGTTGTCCGGTTGTCGCGCCTCATGCTCCGTGAGGTAAAATCCGAACCGCGACAGGATCGGCGCTAATGTACTCTCAATACTGGTCTGATTTCAATACTGTGTTTTTGATCACAATTTTAGGCTGTTTTTTAAACAGGGTGCGCTGTTTTATAACGCTTTTTATTTATGTTTACCTATAGTAAGTTTCGACGCTAGGATAGCGTTGTAACGTAGGCTGGCTACAATCGAAAAGGATTTTTAATTTGTTGTTATTAAAGTTTTTTTTAAAGCATCGGTGCTTTTTTTGATAGCGACCCCGCCGTCTGCTTTTGCCAGTAATGCTTTGTGGCGCGTAGTGAATAATCTATGTGTGTTTAACTATCAATATTTAGGAACACCATTTCCCTGCGATAAAGTTTCAATGGATGAAGGTGTCGCTCGTGGCTATGCCATAGTACGCGATCTTGAAAGCCGCTATCATTATTTGCTCGTGCCAACGTTGAAAATGGCGGGAGTCGAAAGTCCGGAACTGTTATTAGCTGATACGCCAAATTATTTTGCGTTGGCTTGGCAGAATCGACATGTTCTGGAAGAGGTTTATGGCTCTTCATTGCCACGAGAAGCTTATGCTTTAACAATAAACTCGCAGCGAGGCCGTACTCAAGGGCAATTGCACATTCACATTTCATGCTTGAAACCGCATGTCAGACGCAGTATAGACCGCCAGCTACCTAATATTGGGGATGAATGGACACCGTTGAAAGACAACTTGGTTGGGCAACATTATTTAGGTATGCGAATAAGGCAAGCGGATTTGGACGGTGTGTTTCCATTTATCAATATAGGTCATGATCTGATTAAAAAAAACGCGGATATGAGAAAGTTTGGTGTGGCGGTCGTCCCCGTTACTTTTGAAGATAAACAACAAGGGTTTATTTTATTGGCTGACGAGGAAGGGGCGATGAAAAACAATACGGGGCACACTGAGAATTTGCTTGATTTTTCTTGTAAGAACTTTACCACGCATTCCAGTTAGCGATACGTCGTGAACAGAAAGCCCGCCGTGTGGCGGGCTTTAAAATCGGGTATTGCAATACGGTGGCAGGCGCTCAGGCGACGGCGTTGATGCCGGTCGCCAAAATGACCCAAAAAACGAGACAAGACAGCAGAATAACGGCCCAAATATGACGGCGACTCCACTCCATTTTTAGCCTTCGTTGTTGCGACAAGTGATTAGGTAGCCATCATATCGGCGCAAAACGGGGGAAATTTAGCCCCCTTGGATAATATTTCGCTTACCTGCCGCTAACTTATTGGCAAACTTCACTTATCGTCACGCGCACTTCGTAGCCCAGCAGATACAACGCCTGCTCCAGCGCTTCCACTTTTGAGGCGTAGCCGATATCCAGCAACCGCTCCATTTGCCCGCCGTTGAAACCCAGCTTGCGCGCCAGCGCCGCTTTACCGGTGTTTTTGCGCAGCATCGCGTTGTGCAGTTCGATCTTCAGCGCCACCAGCGCCGGCAGATGTACCCTCAAGTCATCGGTTTGCGAAGGAGAAGGGGCGGGCAGGGGCAGCCCTTCATCCATCGCGGCGGCGATGGCGGCCAGCAGGCTTTCCTGCGCTTCCAGCTCGATGTCTTCGCGTTTATAGCAGGCAGATTGCCACTCGGGGAAGTCGTGGAAACCGATCTGCCAGGCGTCGCTGTCGCTATCGAAGGTGTAATGGGCGGGGTAGTGGCTGTACATGGCAATCCCTGATTGAAACCAGAATGAGGCGCTATTGTGACGGCATGCTCGGGAGATAGCCAGCATGAATGTATCCGTGGGGGAATTTAAATTGAATTGAATAATTATTAGCAGGCAAATTTAATATTCGTGTTAACAATAATCTTGTTATTTTCTCCAACAAGGCAGGTTATTTAATTGGATGTTTGGATTAATATTCCTGTCGACCGGTGATAATGAGAATTAAAATCAAATATCACACCGGTTTTATACAATTTCACACGAAAGAGTGAAATTAAGAATATTGATCATTAATGTGTTTTATCTTATTGATTTATATTGTTTTAATTTTTGTTATTTCACTTATTGATAATTGTGAAATTCCAGTTTCAGGCAGATATCACCTGGCTGCGGTATTCATTGGCAGATTTATAAAATACTCTTTTTAGGCAAAGGCGCATTCGATTCTATTTAAGCGTGCGCCAGACAGAAATATTCATTACTCCATGCTTATTACCCGGCGGCTCTAGCCGACTTTTCGGGTGCCTGCTCGCATTTCTACTTTGCCAGGACAGCAGCTCACGGATTAAAGGAATACCTCGTGCCTAAAGTTAACTCGCGTTCATTACGCTTTACCGAACGCCACGCCACCAAATATGCGGCGTCATTGATGTTTATCGGTTTATCCCTGCCGGCCACCGCGCTGGCGGATGAACGCTATGACGCGCTGATCCGTCAGGCCAGATCGGGCGATACTGCGCCGGTGCTGGCGTATTTATCGCAGCGGCGCGCTCAGGAGGGGTTGAGCCTGCAGCAGCGAGCCGATTATATCCAGGTGGCCGGGTGGGCCGGCCACGATGAAGAGGTAGTCGCGCTTTGGCGTGCCGACGGCGCCGCGCTGCAGCGGGATAGCGCCAGTCTGGCGACGGCGGCTCGCGCCTATCGCAACCTGAAGCAGTGGCAACCATCGCTGCGCCTGTGGCGTACGGCGTTGCAGCTCGCTCCCGCCGACGGCGGCTTACAGCGTGGCTATGTGATGACGCTGGCGGATGCCGGGCAGGATGCGCAGGCGCAAACGGAGGCGGCCAAAGCGGAGAAGCTGCTGGAGCCGGCGACGTGGTATCTGACGCGCGCCTATGTGGACCAGGCCGCCGGCCGCAGCTGGGCGGCGCTGGAAAACGCCACTCATGCCCGCGCGCTGGCGCCGTCCGACACCGGTATTCAGGCTTATTACGTGACGCTGCTGGCGGCGAATCGGGTCGCGGATCCGGCGCTGCGTGAAAGCCAGGGGCTGGCATTGCCGCCCGCGCAGCAGCGGCGCCTGCAGGCGGATGAAGCCGCCGAACTGGTGCGGCTGTCGTTTATCGATGCTCGCGGCGAACAAGAACGTTTCGTCATCGCCGATCGCGCGCTGGCGCGCTATGACCAACTGCTGGCGCAGTGGCGGCCGCTGCCGGAGGCGCAGGACAGCTACCAACAGGCGCGTGTCGATCGCCTGGGCGCGCTGCTGGCGCGCTATCGAATGGCCGACGTGGTGAGCGAGTATCAAACCTTGCAGGCGGAAGGGCGCACGGTGCCGGATTATGCGCAGCGCTGGGCGGCGTCCGCCTACCTCTATCTGCAGCAGCCGGACAAGGCGCAGGCCATTTTCGGCCGGCTGAACGCCGCCGCGCCGCAGGCGGTGACCGCCGAAGACGAGACCGATCTGTTTTACGCGCAGGCGGAGAACGAACGCATCGATCAGGCGGCGCTGCTGGCGCAGCGCGTCAGCCAGCGCTATCCCTACGCGACCCACCTGTACCAGCTGCCGACGCTGGCCTACAACGATGATTGGCTGGTCGGCCAATCGCTGCTGGCGCAGTCGCGGGTTTATCAACGCGATCTGGCCGAGGCCGAACGGCAGCTGACCCATCTGGCGCGAACGGCACCGGGTAATCAGGGGCTGCGCATCTCCTTGGCCAGCGTTTATTTGGCGCGCGGCTGGCCGCGTCGCGCCGAGGAGGAGTTGAAACAGGTGGAAGGGCTGGAGCCGCGCAGCCTGCCGTTGGAGATCCAGCAGGGCTATGTCGCGCAGGGGTTGCAGGAGTGGCGCCAACTGGATTTGCTGGCCGACGACGTCATCCAGCGCGCGCTGGAAAGCGTCGCCGCTCAGCAGTTTGAACGTTCGCGCCGCATTCACCATATGTCTGAACTGCGCATCAGCGGCAATCAGGGCATCGATTCCGACGGGCCGGTCAGCGGCAGCCACGATTTCGGCATACACGCCGCGCTCTATTCACCGCCGATCGACGACAACTGGCGGCTGTTCACCGGCTGGGGATTCAACACCGGCCAGTTCGACGAGGGCAAGGGCATCAACCGCGATCTCAGCGCCGGTGCCGAGTGGCGCTCGCGCGATCTGTGGCTGGAGGCCGAGGTGGCCAACCGCAACTACGGCCACGGCAATGAGCTCGGCCTGCGCCTCTCATCCTGGTATGACCTGAATGATCAATGGCGCCTCGGCGGTTCGATGGCGCGCCTGTCGGCCGAGACGCCGCTGCGCGCGTTGACCAACGGCATCAGCGCCAACGGCGGCAACCTGTGGCTGCGTTGGCAGCAGAACGAAAGCCGCGAGCTGCGCGCCAGCGTGGCGCCTTCGCACTTCTCGGACGGCAACAACCGGCTGGAATACGGCCTGGAAGGGCGGCAACGGCTGCTCGCCGGCGCCCGTTATCGGCTGGACATGAACCTGACGCTGTCCGGCAGCCGCAACAGCCAGGAGAACGTGCCGTATTACAACCCGAAGCGCGACTTCACGCTGCTGCCGTCGTTAACGCTCGATCACACCCTGTATCGCCATTATCAGACCGAGTGGAGCCAGCAGTTCCAGGCCGGCGCCGGCAGCTATTGGCAGCGGGACTATGCGCGCAAGCCGATCACCCAGCTGGGTTACGGCCAGCGCGTCAGCTGGAACGGAGTGCTGGACGCCGGCGTGATGCTGCAGTTTGAGAAGCATCCGTACGACGGCAAACGCGAGCGGAACATCGGCGTGACGTTTGATCTGAATTATCGTTTTTAAAGGAATCATCATGCTTATTCGATCCTCGCTTTTAGTGCTGGCCGCGTTGCTGACCACCGCCTGCAGTCAGGCGGACGTACCGCGCTTCACGCCGCCGGCGGAGCGAACCGTGGGGCCAATGGAACGCCCGTGGCCGGCCAACCGCTACGCGGTGCTGGCGTATCACGACGTGGAAGACGGCGCGGCGGACCAGCGCTACATGTCGGTGCGCACCAGCGCGCTTAACGAACAGTTCGCCTGGCTGAAGCAAAACGGCTATCAGCCGGTGTCGGTCGAGCAGATCCTGCAGGCGCAGAACGGCGGCCCGGCGTTGCCTAACAAGGCGGTGCTGCTGACTTTCGACGACGGCTACCGCAGCTTCTACAGCCGGGTATTCCCGTTGCTGAAGGCCTACAACTGGCCGGCGGTGCTGGCGCCGGTCGGCGTTTGGCTGGATGCGCCGGCCGACAAGCCGGTCGATTTCGGCGGCCTGATGACGCCGCGCGATCGCTTCCTCACCTGGCAGCAGGTGCGGGAAGTGTCGGACTCCGGGCTGGTGGAGATCGGCGCGCATACCTACGCCTCGCATTATGGCGGCATCGCCAACCCGCAGGGCAATACCGAACCGGCGGTCGCCAATCGGCTGTACGACGCCAAGCAGGGCCGCTATGAAAGCGAGACGGAGTACCGCCAACGCATCGAGAAGGACGTGGCGTTGATCACCCGGCGCATCACCGCCGCCACCGGTAAGGCGCCGCGCGTGTGGGTCTGGCCGTACGGTGCGGCCGGCGGCGTGGCGCTGGATATCGCGCGCAAGCACGGTTACCGCATGGCGCTGACGCTGGAGAACGGGCTGGGAGACGTCAACGCGCCTGAGAACGTGCCGCGCATGCTGGTGGCCGGCAATCCGTCGCTGACGAGCTTCGCCCAGCAGCTGACGCAGATACAGAACCGGCAGATCATGCGGGTGGCGCACGTCGATCTCGACTACCTCTACGATCCCGATCCGCAGCAGCAGGCCAAAAACCTCGACAAGCTGATCCAGCGCATCTATGACCTGCGCATCAATACCGTTTTCCTGCAGGCGTTCGCCGATCCAAAAGGCGACGGCAACGTGCGCGAGCTCTATTTCCCCAACCGCTGGCTGCCGATGAAGGCCGACCTGTTCAACCGGGTCTCCTGGCAGCTCTCTTCTCGCACCGGCGTGGCCGTGTATGCCTGGATGCCGGTGCTGGCGTTCGAGCTGGGGTCTGACGTGCCGCGCGTGCAGCGCCTCGATCCGCAAAGCGGGCAGCTGTCGGTAGACGACAAGCAGTATCGTCGCCTGTCGCCGTTCAGTCCGGTGGCGCGCCAGCGCATCGGTGAGATCTACGAGGATCTGGCGGCCCATGCCACTTTCAAAGGGATCCTGTTCCACGACGATGCGCTGCTGTCGGACTTCGAAGATGCCGGCCCCGACGCCGTTGCGGCCTATCGCCAGGCCGGCTTCGCCGATTCGGTGGCGGCGATTCGTCAGGATCCGCAGGCGATGGCGCGCTGGACGCGCTTCAAGAGCCGGGCGCTGATCGACTTTACCCAGTCGCTGGCCGAACGGGTGCGGGCGATCCGCGGTCCGCAGGTGCAAACCGCGCGCAATATTTATGCGATGCCGGTACTCGATCCCGCCAGTGAAGCCTGGTTCGGCCAGAATTTAGCGGATTTCCTGCAGGCCTACGACTGGGTAGCGCCGATGGCGATGCCGCTGATGGAAAACGTGCCGCGCGCCGACAGCGGCCGCTGGCTGGATCAACTGGTGGGCAAAGTGGCCGCTTACCCCGGCGCGCTCGATAAAACGGTGTTTGAGTTGCAGGCTGTCGACTGGCGCAAGGAGCGCCGGATCAGCCTGGATGACGGTCAACTGCTGGCCGAATGGATGCGTCGCCTGCAGCGCAATGGCGCTCAGAGCTTTGGTTATTACCCCGACAACTTCCTCGACGATCGGCCTAAGCTGGATGCCGTTCGCCCGGTGTTGTCCTCAGCCTGGTTCCCACTGCCATGACCGATCGTTTAATTGCCTTATTTATCCTGTGTCTGGTGTTGAGCGTGCCTTTCGGCATCGTCCTGCTGTTTACCGGCGAAATGCTGCTCAACTTCGTGTTCTTCTGGCCGTTGTTCATGTCCGGCATCTGGATCGCCGGCGGCATCTATTTCTGGCTGCATCGCGAGCGGCATTGGCGCTGGAGCCCGGACATGCCCGCGCCGGCGCTGCCGGGCAACCCGTCGATCAGCGTGCTGATCCCCTGTTTCAACGAAGGGTTGAACGCGCGTGAAACCATTTCGGCGGCGATGGCGCAGCGCTATGACAATATCGAAGTGATCGCCATCAACGACGGCTCCAGCGATGACACCGCCGAGGTGTTGGACCAGTTGACGCTGGAGTTCCCCCGGCTGCGAGTGATCCATTTGGCGCAAAATCAGGGCAAGGCGATCGCGCTGCAGGCGGGCGCAGCGGCGGCGCGCAGCGAGTATCTGGTGTGCATCGACGGCGATGCGCTGCTGGATCGCGATGCGGCAGCCTATTTGGTGGCGCCGCTGTTGGCCAATCCGCATGTCGGCGCGGTGACCGGCAACCCGCGCATCCGCACGCGCTCCACGCTGATCGGCCGCATCCAGGTCGGTGAGTTTTCGTCGATCATCGGCCTTATCAAGCGCACGCAGCGCGTTTATGGCCGCCTGTTCACCATCTCCGGCGTGGTCGCGGCGTTTCGTAAGCAAGCGCTTACCGATGTCGGTTACTGGAGTCAGGACATGATCACCGAAGACATCGACATCAGCTGGAAGCTGCAGCTGAAGCACTGGGCTATCTTCTTCGAACCGCGAGCGCTGTGCTGGATCCTGATGCCGGAGACCTTGCGCGGGCTATGGAAGCAGCGCCTGCGCTGGGCGCAGGGCGGCGCCGAGGTGTTTTTAAAGAATCTGCGCAACCTGTGGGCCTGGGAGCACCGGCATATGTGGCTGCTGTTCGCCGAGTATTGCCTCTCCACGCTGTGGGCGTTCACTTACCTGGTCAGCGTGCTGATTTTTCTGGTTGGACTGGCGATACCGCTGCCGGAGGGCATCCGCATTCACTCGCTGCTGACGCCGGCGTTTACCGGCCTGGTGCTGGGCGTGGTGTGCTTGCTGCAGTTCACCGTCAGTCTGCTGCTGGAGAAGCGCTATGAGAAGGGCTTTGGCCGCTCGTTGTTCTGGATCATCTGGTATCCGCTGGTGTATTGGCTGCTCAGCTTGCTGACCACGCTGGTGGCGTTTTCCAAAGTGATGTTGAAAGCTCGGCGCGGGCGTGCGCGCTGGATAAGCCCCGACCGGGGCATTGGGAGGATCAAAGAATGACGGACGTCCTGATTTATTCCGAGCGCGGCCTGCTGCCGCGCATGGTAGACAGCCTGCTGACGCTTTTCGCCTGGTGCGGCTTTCTTTATCTGTTCAGCCGCGGCCTGATGTCGGTGATGGATCAGCACGGGGTGGGCTCCGCCCTGTCGCTGCTGGAAGTGATCTCGCTGTATATCATTGTGGCGTTGTTCAATGCCGTCACTCTGATCGCCTGGGCCAAATACAACCAGTATTTCTCCCGTCGCAGGGCGGCCGACCGCTGGCGGAAACAGCAACAGAACACCCACATCGGCTATATCACGCCGGAGCTGACCCGGCAGTTGCGGCGTTTGCCGATCGCCGTGGTGTCCCACAACAGCGGCGGCGGTATCAGCCAGGTTAGCGGCAGGCTGACGGCGGCCGAACCGGCAGCGAACAAGGTGGTGCAGCTGCGTTAATCGTCAGCGTTGCCGTCCGGCTTGCGGCGCAGCCCGTCGGGCGGCAACAGCAGGGCGCAGATCATCCCCGCCAGACTGAACAGCGGCAGCCAGCGCGCCACCGGGCCGGGAGAGTAATTGTTCAGCACCGAACACACATAGCACGCCACGGCCAGCGCCCAACCGGGCAGGCCGATATCGTTGAGCCGAAACGCGGTTTTGGCCATAAACCACGCCACCAGGCCAAAACAGAACAGCGCCCACACCATGATGCACAGCAGATACAGCAGCACCGAGACGAATTCCTCGGTATCGCCGTGCGCATGGGCGCGAAAATGGTTTTTATCCAGATAGGTCGACAGAAACGACAGTAGCACGATGCCAACGGCGAAGATCGCCAGCGAAAAAACAAAGGGTTTGCGCGAGATGCGCCCACGATAAAGGTCTTTGGCGAGTTGTCCGAGAGAGTCCATCACAATCCGTTGTCGTAATCATTGACCGCCCGGCGGTGGCCGGATGGCAAGCAGCCGGGCATTTTATCGGGGTAAATGCGGGCGTCAAGGTGATAATTTTTCTCATTTAGTTGCGGTTGAGATTCCACGCGGCCGCATCGGGCGTCCCTTCACCGTGCAAAACGTCACAATTTGGCACGTTTGGCTACCTGGCGCGGTAATTGGCGGCATAATCCGGTTTGTTCGCGTTGAACAATGCATTAACATAACTCCCACTTATCTCTTGCATGGCTATATGGATATCCGATGCGTCACCTGGTTGCGCTTTTACCGCTGATTACCTTGCTTGCTGCCTGTAGCAGCACGCCGAAACCCAGTACCACCGCTACGCCGCAGAGCACCCCGGTAAAGGGCGGCTTTTTGCTGAGCCCGGCGCACAGCGGCGCGCCGCTGGGGGGGGATTTCGCCAATAACCCGAATACCGCGCGCTTTATCGATAAGATGGTGCAGGAACACGGCTTTGATCGGCAGCAGCTGCACGACGTGCTGGCGCAGGCACGGCGTTTGGATTCGGTGCTGCGGCTGATGGACAGGCAGGCGCCGACGCCGTCTACCCAGGGGCCAACCGGGCCGAACGGTTCCTGGCTGCGCTACCGCAACAAGTTCATCACCCCGGATAACGTGCAGAACGGCGTGGTGTTCTGGAATCAATATCAGGATGCGCTGCAGCGCGCCTGGCAGGTGTACGGCGTGCCGCCGGAGATCATCGTGGGGATTATCGGCGTGGAGACCCGCTGGGGCCGCGTAATGGGTAAAACCCGCATTATCGACGCGCTGGCGACGTTGGCCTTCAACTACCCGCGCCGCGCCGATTACTTCGCCGGTGAGCTGGAAACCTTCCTGCTGATGTCGCGCACCGAAGGCGACGATCCGCTCGAACTGCGCGGCTCCTTTGCCGGCGCGATGGGCTATGGGCAGTTCATGCCTTCTTCCTTCAAAAGCTATGCGGTCGACTTCAACGGCGATGGGCATATCAACCTGTGGGATCCGGTCGATGCCATCGGCAGCGTGGCCAATTACTTCAAGGCGCACGGCTGGTCCAAAGGCGAGCCGGTCGCCATTCAGGCCAACGGCCAGGCACCGGGGCTGGAAAATGGCTTCAAGACGCGCTACTCGGTTGCCGCGCTGGCGGAAGCCGGCCTAAGCCCGCAGGGCTCGCTCGGCGATAATCAGGAAGCCAGCCTGCTGCGGCTGGACATCGGCACCGGCTACCAGTATTGGTATGGCCTGCCGAACTTCTACGTCATCACCCGCTATAACCACAGCACCCATTACGCCATGGCGGTATGGCAGCTGGGCGAGGCGGTCGGGCGCTCGGCGCGCGGCGGCTTCTGACGCTGCGTCAATAAACGAAAAAGGCCGCTTGCGCGGCCTTTTTTGCGTTCTGAGCAATCAGAAATCGTAGCGCAGGCGCACCACGGTCATATCGCCGAGGTTGTCGGTGCTCGATGTCAGCACGTGCTCCACGTCAACGCGGAAACCGTAGTCAAACTGCACGGTAACCCCGAGGCCGTTGTCGATGCGCTGGTAGTTGCGGCCGGTGATGTATTCCAGGCGGTCGCCCATGAAGTACGGCATCACCGATTTCACCGCGTACTGGCCAACCGGCACGGTATAACCGGCCAGGTATTCGATACCCCATGCGTCGCCGGCGAAGTAATTATTGATGTCGGCTTTCTTGGTGGTCAGGAAGTCGTTGTAGTAACCGCCGCCGAAGGTGAGGGTCCAGTTGTCCGGTTTCCAACTGATGGCGGTACCGAAAATGTTCTGGTCATAGCTCTTGCTGCCGCTGGTGGACGGATTGCGCATTTCGGCGCGGGTGTAGTTCCAGGCGGTGCCCCAGGTCAAATCCGGCGTAATGTGGTAATCCACGCCCAGTGAGCCGCCGCCTTTGCGCTTGTAGCGCAGGCCGTTGCCCGGCAGATAGTCGCTGTCGCTGAACAGGTACGAAGCGTAAACGTCCGCATCGCCGAAGCGGTTCTTGTACTTCAGCATTTTGCGTGAGCGGTAAGAGCCGTCGTAGTCACCGTTGATGCCGTTGCCCGGTGCCTGGGCCAGCATGTCGTAGTCCCAGATATCGGTTTTGGCGCCCACCACGTCATAATAAACGCTGTTCTGTTGACCGAAGGTCATCTGGCCCCAGGTGTTGCTTTTCAGGCCGGTGTACAGCATGCGGCGGCTGGTGTTTCTCGCGCCGTCGGCATAGTGGTGATCCCAGTCGAACAGCGCCGGAATGTTCACGCCCAGCTCGTAGTAGCTGATCCAGCTGATATCGTCGAACAGGTAGTAGTCCGCCGCGAAACGGAAGCGGGTGCCGCCGTCGAAGCCGTTACGCTTGTAGGAGCCCTTGTCACCGTCGCCCGTCATGTTGTTGAACTGCGGACGGATACTGCCGCCAACGGTGAAGTTCAGGCGGCTGAGCGGATCGCCAGCCTGCGGATCCTGCTTCAGCAGGGTGATTTCCGCCTGAGCGGCGAACGACGCGCTGCCGATCGCCAGACCCAGCGCCACCGCTTGAGTCAATACGCGCAATTTCATTGCCATGTGTTATCCCTGTTTTATGTATGACCGCCCCCATCAGCGCCGCCATGCCGATGTTTTGCGCAGAACGCTGCGTTTTCACGCATTTTGACGGTTTTTTTGGTGTTTTAGCGGCGGGCGGCATTTGTAACATAAACGGTAAAATAAATAATTACTTTTCTTGCTAATTATTGGCCGGTTTTTGACCATTTCGTGCGGTGAAAAGGGCCGCTTTTCATGCCTTTCGATTCGGATGAATTCATCTAACGCCAAGGTTTATATTTTTCATTTGTCAGTCATCGGCGTCAGCCTGTAATTTTATCCGTGCAAGAGATAATTAATTAAAGCCTGTCACCGCCGTATTAACGTTAGCCGCTTTCTGCGTAATCGGTCGGCAGGAATAAGCGATTGGGAGGTCGCTATGAGGAATCTGTTAATGTTGTTGGTGGGGCTGTTTTCATTACCGGCGATGGCGGCGGAATCGCACGTTTGTCATTCTCAAGCTTATGATTATTCAGAGGTTAGTAAGCTCAGGCTGTCAGCCGACACCCTGTTTTCCTGCCGCGGCGTGGGGCGCCTGACGATCCCGGAACTGGCGCGCAAAGGATGGAAGGTGATTCATTTGGCGCAGCAAACTGAATATACCGACTCTGTCGACAGCGACGGCGAGATTATTAAACTTTATCAGGAAATAGTGGTGTATAAAGAATAACGCGACGGCAGCCTGTTATTATTTCAACGGCGACGAGAACCCTATTATGAATGCAAGAATCGGTATTGACGGCAGGGCTGCCGCCGCCATGGTGATGCTTTGCGCTATCTGGGGAATGCAGCAGGTGGCGATCAAGGCTGCCGAGGCGGATGTGTCGGCGGTGCTGCAAATTGCCATTCGTTCGGGGCTCGCCGCGCTGGGGGTATACCTGTTGGCGCGTTGCCGCGGCGAGTGTTTCACCTGGGATCGCGCCACGCTGAGCGCCGGTCTGAGCGTAGGAGCATTGTTCGCGCTGGAGTTCTTTTTTGTCTCCGAAGGGCTGCGCTATACCAGCGCCTCGCATATGGCGGTGTTTTTGTACACCGCGCCGCTGTTTTCTGCCCTTGGCCTGCATTTCCTGAATCGTCAGGAGCGTCTGTCGCCGGTGCAGTGGCTGGGCATGCTCATCGCCTTTGGCGGTGTGGTGCTGGCCATATCGGGCATGGCCGAGGGCAGCGGCGGGGCCGATCGGCTGAAAGGCGATTTCTATGGCCTGCTGGCGGGGATCGCCTGGGGCGGTTCTACCCTGGTGATCCGTACCACGCGCCTGGCGGAGTGCCCGGCCAAACAGACGCTGCTGTTCCAGTTGACGGGCGCCTGTGTGCTACTGTCGCTGCTGGCGCTGGCGACAGACAATTTGCACGTCGTCCTGAGCCCCGTGGCCTGGAGCAGCCTGTTGTTCCAAACGGTGATCGTGTCGTTTTTCAGCTACCTGATCTGGTTTTCACTGTTGCGTCGTTATCAGGCTTCCTCGTTGGGCATTCTCACCTTTATGACGCCGGTATTCGGCATCCTGGCGGGGGCCGTCATTCTCGGCGAACCGTTGCAAATTGAATTTGTATTGGGTGCTGTGTTGATCGTACTGGGGTTAATCGTAGTGAGTTGTTCATATCTTATTTATGTTGACCGAAGGGTGGCACCAAAAATATAAATTATGGATGTTGATGTACAGAACTACCAAATAAGCTGCGAAAGCCAATTCATTATTCAGCTGCAAATATCCCGCTATGCCTGGGGCGTGCCGCTGATTACGCTCAGCGATAACGGTGATTTTACCGTGATAAGAAGCCGAGGCTGGTCGAGGTTGGCTAATGGGATGCAATTGGAGGTTTATTATTTTGCCAATAATTCTCTGCTGACCTGGGATAAAAACCGCAAAAATATCTCTTATTCAAAGGCTGGCCGGCTCTACGCCTGCGCGCTGCATTTTTCTTATTCCCCCAAAGTATGGCGATAATCCTCTGGCCATCAGACCAGAGGGGAGATTTTCATGATCCACTGCTTAAACGCGAGGATCTTCGGCCACTGCCGCTCGGAGATGGTCGAGGTAAAATAGCAGTGCTCGCAGGGCACGGTCATGTCGGTGAACGGAATGATCAGTTCGCCGCTTTTGATCCAGTCCTGCACCAGATTGAGCCGCCCCATGGCGACGCCAAGGTGCCGCGTCGCGGCCAGCACGGCAAGATCGGAACGGTCGAACTCCATGCTTTTACTGTCGGTATCCAGCCCCAGCGCAAAGTGTTGCGACCAGGTTTGCCACTCATCTTCGCCGGAGTTGTAGCGATCGTGCAGCAGCGTGCAGTGGGCCAGGTTTTCCGGCGCATCGTACAGGTTATGCGTGGCGGCGTACTGCGGCGTGCAGATCGGCACCATTGATTCCTGCATAAAGGCTTCGTCCAGATGCCGCCCCGAGGGCAGTTTGCCGAAGTACATCGCCAGATCCACGCCGCGGTTGGCCAGGTTGATGATTTCCTGCCCGGTCAGAATATTGAGGTGAATGGTGGGGTGCTGGGCGATAAAGTCGCCGATGCGCGGCAGCAGCAGACATTGCACCAGGGACGGGTGCGAGTAGAGGGTCAAGGTCCCCGTCAACTCGCGATTTTTGATGTCCAGAATTTCTTGATTCAAGGTGTTGAAGGAACTGTCCAACGCCCATTGCATGCGCTCGCCCTCCGGCGTCAGCGTAATCCGGCGATGAAAGCGTTGGAATAGCAGAAAACCCAATTCCTTTTCGAGCAAATTAATGCGGTGGCTCACGGCGCTGGGGGTGATCGACAATTCTTGCGCCGCCAGCGCAAAAGATAAATGACGGGCGACGCATTCGAAAGTATGCAGCCGGGAAAATTGATAGCTGGTCAGCGGGGTTGCCCGCTGCGAATGTTTTTTACTGGGGAACATGCTATTTCTCCGTGCGCATAATCCGGCAATATTAACATTTAATGGCGCGGAGGATAAACCCAGGCTGATTGATATATTCAGTTTTTACGCTGAGAAATATCGTTATGTTGCAGGGAAATTAACTGGCTTGCATAACAACCGGAAATAACAGGTGGTGGGCGCGTTGAGTGAGAGGGTGATGATAATCTGCAATAGGACGAATATAATAAAAAGACGTGCCGTATAAGCAGCGAGTAAAGACGGTGTGCGACAGCCTGAACGATAAAGGCTCATGTTCCCTGCGGGATATAACGGTTTCGCCATAATAATCCGTCGCATGGCGACGCAGAGCACGCGTTAAGCCCGGATGCCAACGAGATGGAGGCAGCAATCCCCCGTCTGGCCAGAGAACCGCGCCCGGTGGCTACCCACCGGGCGCGGCATTCAGGGAAAAGCGGTTTGTTCGCCGGCGCGCATCAACGGCGGCGCAGCAGCAGGCCGGTCAACAGGCCTGCGCCGGCAATGAGGGCCAATGCGGCGAGGGGGGTTTTTCTTCATCATGTTGCCGGCGCAGCTCAGGGCATCGCCGTATTTTTCTTGCAGCACGCCCGCTGCCTGGCGCGCGGCGCCTTCGGCCTGCAAACGTTCGTTGCCGGTGACGTCGCCCGCGATTTCCTGCGCCTTGCCCGCCACTTTTTCCATCATGCCATTGGCTTTTTCGCTGTTCATTGTGATGCGCTCCTAAGGTTCGATCCGTTTGGCTTCCGCACAGGACGGAAGCCTGCATTTGCACCGCCATGTTATGCACTTCACTTTTGGCCTATAAGGGGCGTTTGCATCGGTTTGGGTAGTGCATTTGCAGGCTACTTGCCATTCCTGAAGGCCAGCCCACCGGTAAACAGCCCGCGTTCTCTGGCCCAGACGATGGCTTCGCTGCGGCTATGCACGCCGAGTTTGGAATAGACCGTCGCGACATGGTTGCGGATGGTGTTGAGCGCCAGATTGAGACGCGCCGCGATTTTCTTGTCCGGCAGCCCCTCGCAAATCAATTCCAGCACATCGCGCTCGCGCGGCGTGAGATCGCTGGCGGTAAATCCAGCCTGGTCGGGCCGATTGATGCTTTTCACGTTGGCCAGTTTTTCGATCAGGGTTTGGCTGAACCAGGAGGCGTCCTGCATCACTTCTTCGATGGCGCTTACCAGCTCCAGCTCCGAGCGTTTGCGTTCGGTAATGTCCATGAGCACCAGCAGATAACAGGGCGCATTGTGGATGCTGACGGCATCCGCCGAGGCCACACAGTCAATCGACTCGCTCCCTTTCTTGCGCACCCGGATGTCCAGCCCTTCGACGTTGCCGCTTTTTTCCAGGGCGGCAAACAAACGGCGGTTCGCCTCCGGATCGTCAATAAACGGGATCTCTCCGACCGTCTTGCCGATCAAGTCTTCGGCGTCGTACTCGGTGGTGCGGGTGAAGGCTTCGTTGACATCCAGCACGCGCCGCTCGTGCGCGGTACATAACAACGTCGGCACCGGGCTCAGGCGAAATGCCTTGGCAAACCGTTCTTCACTTTCTCGCAGCGCCGATTCCGCCTGGCGCCGGGGTTCGAGATCGGTAAACGTGAACAGCATGCAGTCGTCTTCATTGATATCCAAGGGTTGGCCGGCAACCACTACCAGCTTGCTTCCGCCGCCGGGCAGCTTCAGCTCGGCCTCCATCTGCGGAATGGTAGCGCCTTCCCCCAGGCGCTGAACGGCCAGTTCTTTGTGCTCCGCCTGTTCCAAAACGTCGAGTTCATAAACCGAACGCCCCATGACCTGTTCACGTTGGTAACCGGTCATATCAAGGAACCCCTGGTTGACCTTGACATAACGCAGGTCGCTTAGCCGACAAATGACTGCCGGTGCCGGATTGGCGTTGAAGGTTTTTTCAAAGCGCTGTTCGGCGCTGGCCCACTCCGTCGCGTCGCTCAGGATCAGCGCCAGCAGCTCCGGTTGCCCCTGCGCATCGGTGATAATCAGGCTCCGCAGGCGGTGCACCCAGAAGCTGTCCGGATCGTCGACCTGCCGAACCTCCACCACCACATCGGTGAAGGTTTCGCCTTTGGCAACCCGGTTCAGCGGGTACTGTTCCAAAACCAGCGGATGATTGTTGCGATAGCGCAGGGCAAAACGCGCCGCGTACTCACCGGCATTGGCCCCCAGAGCTTTCTGATGACTCACGCCATGCATGGTCAACGCGGCCTCGTTGGCCCATAGCAAGGTTTGATCGGTATCCGTCAGGATCACGCCGTCGGACAAGCCGGAGATGATTTGCTGCAGGTGGCCGCTGTGGGTTTCGCTGGCCAAAACGGATTGGCTCATGTGTTCTCCGCTAGACAGAAGGGGGGCGGCCTCTTAAGGCGGCCGCGGGTTACGCTATACGCTGAGCAGCTTAGTGCATAACGTGCGTATTCGCAGGGTGTGAATGCACCAGGTATTCTGATGCAAATGAACCGGGACGGCCGACGACGCCGCGCGGCAGACTGAATTTGTCTGCGCGGTTACCCGCCGTGCGTGCAATCACTTGTCCAGAAAATATAAGGAACAACGATGACCACTGTCTATGAATCAAATCGCTTAGCGTTTCAGGTGTCATGGGGCTCGATATTGGCCGGGAGTGCCGTGGCGCTGGTGACTTATCTGACCTTCAGCGTGCTGGGCACGGCTATTGGTGCCCAGGCCGTGGATATGATGCAAAAGGGCAACCCGCTGAGCGGCTTTGGCACCGGCACCGGGATCTGGCTGCTGGTTTCAACGTTGGCATCGCTGGCCGCAGGCGCGTTCGTCGCCGGCCGCTCCGCACCGAATCGCGGCGGCTTGCATGGCTTGCTGAGCTGGGCGATCACCACCTTGTTGACCACTTGGCTGATGGTTTCATTGGCGAGCGGCGTAGTGGGGCTGGCAGGAAGCGCGGTGGGTAAAGGGCTTTCGCTGGCAGGCAGCGGCCTGGCGGCGGCAGCGCCAAACGTAGGCGAAGGCCTCAAGCAACAGCTGGATAAAAAGGGCATCAGCCTTGACTGGGGAAGCCTGGAAAATCAGTTGAACGCCACCCTTAAGCAGACCGGTAAGCCGGAGCTGGATCCTGCTCGGTTGGAGCAGAAAGTCAATCGGGCGGCCGCCGACGGCAAACAGTCGGCCGTGGATGCCGCGGCCGATCCGGCGCAGGCCGCCACCGAGCTTAAGCAGTGGTTCGAGCGCGTCAAGCAGTCCGGTGAGCCGGCGTTGAGCGCCGCCGATAAGGACGCGCTGGTGAATATCGTTGCGGCACGCACCGGCAAGAGCCGCGATGAAGCGAGCCAAATCGTCGATAACTACGCCCAGGCTTACCAGCAGGCGGCGCAGAAGGTGGAAAAACTCAAGGCCGAGGCCGAGCAGAAAGCGCGTGAAGCGGCCGATGAAGCGGCCAAACAGCTGTCTCGCGCCGCGTGGGGTTCGCTGTTGGTGCTGCTGTTGGGCGCTGCGTTGAGCGCCGGCGTGGGGCGGATTGCCGAATCAACCCGCCGCACTGTCGCGGTAAGTTGAGATGAAAAAAAACCTGTCGTGCATCTCGCTGAATTATCGAAAAGTAGCGGGGGCCTCTGCTCCCGTGCTCGTCATCGATTTCTGCAACGAGAACAACGAGCGTTATACCCTGCGCTACAACCTGCCGCCGGATACCCCGGAACGCACCGAGCGGCGGGTATCTTTGCTGCTGTACCTGTTGCGCAAGCACAGGTCCGCAGAGATCGACAACCTGGCTGATTAATCAGGCCGTTAATGAAAAGCCCAGCCTCGCGTGCTGGGCTTTTTGTTTGCGGCCGCAGGCCGTTCTGACAACAAGGCGCGGGCGAGTCGGCTCGGCATTTTACCGGGGGGGGAGATGGGCGATTCATGGGAGTAGGCAGGGTTCCCAATGGGCGCGGTTTGTAAAACAGGGCATCGAGCAAGGTTTGTTAAAATATCCGTTTTCTCTGCGCAGGAACGATAAAAAAGAAACGCGCTATCGCGACGCGAGATTATTGAGACCGATGTTCAGCCTTGAGCTTATCCCTCCCGTCTTCTTTTACTGTCGGTCATACTTTATATCTCTTTCGCAGTACGTTTTATCGGCGGGTCAGGCATATAAAATGCGTTTTCATTTGTGATGATGAAATTCCTATTCGGCCATGCAATCTGGCTGTAAAAAACACTTTAAGGTAAAACAATTATCAAAAAGTGTGATTCTGCCTGGTGTGGCAAGTGCATCTTTGATGAGTGCACTTTACGCGAGTTGATTTTGTTTTATGGGTTTCTTGCGGAGAGATTTATATAACATGATCATTTTCAGTTATTTATGCGATAGTTTTTCCTATGCCGAAAAAAATGAATTGACAGGCTGGTTTTTTTTAGGATTAATCTTAATGACTTGGTTTGGTTAGTTAACGATTTTAATAAAAAGGACGCGAATCTTATAAAAGCAAGGAGCACATATGGATTACAGAAAAGATATTCTTTTGCAGGTGTTGGAGTATATGGAAAAGAATATTGTCGAGGGGCTGACAGTTGAAAAGGTTTCCATTATCTCAGGTTACTCTAAATGGCATTTGCAACGGCTGTTTAAGCATTATTTTGGTATAACGTTAGGGACTTATATAAGGAATAGAAAACTGAGTCGCTCTGCTATTCTGCTCAAACAGCACCAAGGGAACATATTGGATGTCGCCCTGGCATCCGGGTTTGCCTCTCAGCAATGTTACACGCGGGCATTCAAACGTTTCTTTGGCGAAACGCCCAACAGCTTTAGAAACAGCCGGGGATGGGATTTTTCCACGCAGATCCCGCCGTATGGCAACGATAAGAAACCCTACTTCTACCACACGGTCATGCCGGATGACATTGAGATGTTAAAGCATTACAACTCACTGATTTTTCATTCTATAAGAAAATTCAGAGATACCGGCGACATTGCACGGACCAATGAAAAATGGTTAAGCAAGCAGCGGGGGGGATGTAATGTGGAAAAGAACAGGAGTAATAAATGGCATTCCAACAGCAAAGGGCAAGAGGTTTTTCATTCCATCTTTAACTTCTATATCCCTATGGGTAAATATATTGTCATCCCCTTTACGGGGGAGTTTTCAGAATATATTGACTTTTTCGATGTAATGTATGACGCTTATCTGCCTGCCATCAATGTCAAAATGAGGGAGAGCTTTTTTATAGAGTTATATAGGCAAGAGGATCTAAATGGCAAGGTTGTCAATGTCGATATACTTATTCCTGTGACATAGTGATGAGGCAAGAAGACATCATGAATAGAGAAAAAACTATCGACTCGATTAATAAGCGCCATCCAGCTCGCTTTATGCTACCTTCTATATTGTCTGAACTTGGTCGAACAATCGTTGCCGGCTCAGGCCGGCAAGCCATTCAATTAACTGCGGTGTTAATTTCTCTCATGTTTTCAGGAAATGCGATGGCCAATAATCGGGAACATCAGCAAATAGCGTTAGTCGGTACCTGGACCCATATTCCGAATGCGCCTGCGGTGCAGAAACCGGCAAGACCCAGTGAAGGGCTCTATCGCCTGGCGGTTAATGGCGACGGCACGTTAACGCTGCTCGACGTGGTTAAAATGAACAGCCCATCGTGGATCGTAAAATCTCGCGATGGCCGTTTCGCCTATGCCACCAATGAGGAGAACGCGGGAACGGTGACCGCCTTGGCAATAGACGAAGCCGGCAGCGTGCGGGTGCTGAATACGGTGAGCAGTGCGGGCCAGCAGCCGACGCATGCCACCCTCAGTCCGGATGGCAAGTTTCTGTTTGTCGCCAACTACTCCGTCGCCAAAGGCGGCGCGGGGATGACGGTATTGCCAATTGACAGTGACGGCAAACTGGGTGAACAGGTGCAGCATTATCCGTTTATATCAGGTTCTGGCGCCGTGCAGGGGCGTCAGGAAGGGGGCCATGCGCACTCAACCACCTTCAGCCGCGATGGTAAATATCTGTATGCGGCGGATCTCGGCGGGGACAAGCTGCACGCCTATCGCTATCGCTCGGATAGCGCACAGCCGCTGCAGGCGGACGCATCGCGCGATGTCAGCTTTGCGCCAGGCGCCGGCCCAAGGCACATGGTATTCTCGCCGAAAGGCGAGTATGCCTATGTCATCACCGAAATGGCAGGTGAAATCGAGGTGTTTACCGTCAGCGACCATCGATTGACGCAACAAGGGAAAGTGAAACTGAACGGCGGGCAGGATTCAGCGGAGGCGAAAAGCGGCGGAGCCATTATCCTCAGTCCGAGCGGCAGATATCTTATTGCCACCAATCGCGGTGCCGATAACCATTTGCTGATATTAAAAATTGGTGGGGATGGGCTGCCAGGGGAGACGAGGCGCTATGAGGCCGGCGGCATTGAACCGCGTGCGCTCGCTTTCGATGCCACCGGCAAGCATCTTTATGTCACGAATGTGTTCACCAATACCGTTACGCTGTTCGATTTCGATGATGAGACGGGCGAGTTGAAGGCCAGAGGCGAGGCGGCGACGATTGCTACGCCGACGGATATTAAGTTTTTCAATTAACGCCCATCATAACGCGCGGGGGAAATCGGGTCTGAGGCGTGGAGAAGGAGGATTGCGGGTGCCGATGATGGGGAATGGCTTGATAATAAATAATGGCGTCCCCGACTGGAATCGAACCAGTAACTAGCCCTTAGGAGGGGCTTGTTATATCCGTTTAACTACGGGGACGCTGCGGGCTGGCAACCGAAGCTGCCGGGGCATTATACCTTTTTTTACCCGCAGAATAAGCGCTTAGCGGTGCGTTTGCTCAATACCTCGCCAGTTAGCGCCGAAATTTCCTCGCCTGACCGACGGCGATCACGGTTTTTCCCCGCTGTGGCGCCGTTTTTCCTCTTGCTGCCGCTCCGCCCGTTTTTGGGCGCTCAAATCGTTGCGGATCTGCGCATGGCTTATCAACGCAAAGATAAAGGTGCCGCCGATGATGTTGCCCGCCAGCGTTGGCAGGGCGAACGGATAGACGAATTCCTGCCACCCAATCGCGCCGTTGAACACCAGATAGAGGATCTCTACCGAACCGACCACGATATGGGTCAAATCGCAAATCGCTACCAGGTAGGTCATCAGCACGATCACCCAGATTTTCGCCGCGCCGGCGGCCGGGATCATCCACACCATGGTGGCGATGATCCAGCCGGCCAGGATGCCGTTGGCGAACATTTCTCCCGGCGTATGGCGCATCACCTCTTCGCCCAGGCTGATGAAGGCGCCGCGCGTCCCGGCGTCGAACAGCGGCATATGGGTAAACGCCAGCGCCGCCAGCCCGGTGCCGATCAGGTTGCCGAGCAGCACCACGCCCCACAGACGCAGCAGGATCAGCAGGTTGCGCGGCGTGGGTTTATGCATGATGGGCAATACCGCCGTGACGGTATTTTCGGTAAACAGCTGTTGGCGCGCCATGATGACAATGATAAAACCGAAGGTGTAGCCGAGGTTCTCAAGGAAGAAACGGCTGGGATCGTCCGGCAGGCGGGCGTGGAAAATGCCCTTCGCCGCCAGCGAGGCGCCCATCGACAGCCCGGCGGCGATCGCCGACCACAGCAATGCCAGCCCGTCGCGCTCCAGCTCTTTTTCGCCTTCCATCCGGATCTGTTCATGCACCGCCGCCGCGCGCGACGGCAGATTTTCTTCCCTGACTTCGATTTCGCGCTTGCCCTGTTCCTGCTCTTCGCTTTCTACCCGCATCGTCTCATCCTGCTCGTGCTCCTGGCGTTGCTGTTCGTTCATGCTGTCGCTCCTGCTCAATAAGGGTGAGGTCACGTCATTAAGCGTAGTTGCCCAGCCTAAATGCGGCGAAATACAGAAAAAGGTAACAAGAGTTAAAATCCGCCGCTTTTTTCCGCGCATTCTTGATCCTGCTCGCCATATTGGCCTCCCGGTGCGCCCGCCGCAGGCTGCGTGTGGGGAAAGGCTTATGCTATGATTCGCTATCCCAAAGAAAAATATGAGTTCCCCGATGCTGGAAGCCAAAAGTCTGAGTTGCGTGCGCGATGAACGCATCCTGTTTAGCGAGCTAAGCTTTTCAGTTCAGCCGGGCGATATCATTCAGGTAGAAGGGCCGAACGGCGCGGGCAAGACCAGTTTGCTGCGCATCCTCGCCGGTCTGGCGCGGCCGGACGGCGGTGAGGTGTGCTGGCGCGGGCGTAACACGCTGCGCGATCGCGCGGCGTATCAGCAAGATTTGCTGTTTATCGGCCATCAACCGGGCATCAAAGCCGTATTGACACCCTTCGAAAATCTGCAGTTTTATCAGGCGGTGCGCGGCGCGGCCGAGCAGCAGGCCATCTGGCGCGCGCTGGAGCAGGTGGGATTGGTGGGCTACGAAGATCTGCCGGTGGCGCAGCTTTCCGCCGGGCAGCAGCGGCGCGTGGCGTTGGCGCGCCTGTGGCTCAGCGCGGCGCCGCTGTGGATCCTCGATGAGCCGCTAACGGCGATCGATAAACAGGGCGTGGCCGAGTTGATTAGCCTTTTTGAGCAACATGCACAGCGGGGCGGCATGGTATTGTTGACCACCCATCAGGATTTGGCCGGCGTCAGCCAAACGGTGGGCAAAATTCGTTTGGCGGAACACGACGCGGGGAGTTTGTGATGTTTTTGACCCTGGTGCGTCGCGAACTGAAGATCGCCTGCCGTAAAGGGTCGGAGATCGTCAACCCGCTGTGGTTTTTCCTGATTGTGATCACGCTGTTCCCGTTGGGGATTGGCCCGGAGCCGCAGTTGCTGGCGCGCATTGCGCCGGGCATCGTATGGGTGGCGGCGCTGCTGGCCTCGCTGCTGTCGCTGGAGCGGCTGTTTCGCGACGATTTCCTCGATGGCTCGCTGGAGCAGCTGTTGCTGCTGCCGACGCCGCTGCCGATGACGGTGCTGGGCAAAGTGTGTGCTCACTGGGTCGTGACGGGATTGCCGCTGCTGATCCTGTCGCCGCTGGTGGCGCTGCTGTTGTCGCTTGATATGCAAACCTGGCTGGCGGTGGCGGGGACGCTGCTGCTCGGCACGCCGACGCTGAGCCTGATCGGCGCTATCGGCGTGGGGTTGACCGTCGGCCTGCGCAAAGGGGGCGTGCTGCTCAGCCTGCTGGTGCTGCCGCTGTATATCCCGGTGCTGATCTTCGCCACTGGCGCGATCGACGCCGCCGCGATGGGTATGCCGATTGATGGTTACCTGGCGATACTCGGCGCGATGCTGGCGGGCAGCGTGACATTGGCGCCGTTTGCCGCCGCAGCGGCGCTGCGAGTGAGCGTGCACTAGCTAACAAATTGAATGAACAGACGGGGCAAGGCCGGCAAGAGCGTACCCCGCAGAAGATTTTCGCCGTTTCGAACGCTCGAGGCGGCCGACGCATAAAAATTACCGTGAGCACTGACGACAATGTGGAAATGGTTACATCAACTGGCGCGGCCTGAACGGCTGTATCACGTCTGCGGCCGCTTTATCCCCTGGCTGGGGCTGGCGGCGGCGGCCTGCCTGCTGCTTGGCTGGGCATGGGGCTTTGGCTTCGCGCCGAAGGATTATCAGCAGGGCGACAGCTTCCGCATCATTTATATTCACGTGCCGGCGGCCATGTGGTCGATGGGCATCTACGCCTCGATGGCGGTGGCGGCGTTTATCGGCCTGGTGTGGCAGATGAAAATGTCCGATACCGTGGTGGCGGCGATGGCGCCGATCGGCGCGGTGTTCACCTTTATCGCGCTGGTGACCGGCTCCGCCTGGGGTAAGCCGATGTGGGGCACCTGGTGGGTGTGGGACGCGCGTCTGACTTCCGAGCTGGTGCTGCTGTTCCTCTATATGGGCGTCATCGCGCTGTATAACGCCTTCGAAGACCGCCGCCTGGCGGGCCGCGCCGCCGGCATTCTGGTGCTGGTGGGCGTGGTGAATATCCCGATCATCCATTTCTCCGTCGAATGGTGGAATACGTTGCATCAGGGTTCGACCAATATGCAGCAATCCATCGCGCCAAGCATGCGCACCCCGCTGCGCTGGGCGATCCTCGGCTATCTGCTGTTGTTTGTCACGCTGACGCTGATGCGCCTGCGCAATCTGATCCTGTTCCAGGAGCGCCAGCGCCCGTGGGTCGCCGGGCTGGTGAATAAGGAGCGTCAGTCATGAATGCCGCGTTCGATTCCTGGTCGGCGTTTTTCGCCATGGGCGGTTATGCCTTTTATGTCTGGCTGGCGGTCGCCGTCACGCTGATTTCGCTGTTGGGGCTGGTGGCGCACACCGTCTGGCAGCGGCGGCTATTGCTCGCCGAGATCGGCCGCCGTCAGGCGCGCGAGCGGCGCATTCGCCATGCGCAACAATCAAAACAAAAATCCGCCGCACCGCGGGAGAAATCATTGTGAATCCACGTCGTAAAAGCCGCCTTTATCTGGCGATCGTTGTGCTGATCGGCATCGCGCTGACCGCAACCCTGATGCTGTACGCGCTGCGCTCCAACATCGATCTGTTCTACACCCCGGGTGAAATCCTGCAGGGTAAGGGCGAAAACCATGAGAAGCCCGAAGTCGGCCAGCGGCTGCGCATCGGCGGCATGGTGATGCCCGGCTCGGTGAAACGCGATCCCAATACGCTGCAGGTCAGCTTCAAGATTTACGATGCGCGCGGCGCGATCGGCGTGACCTACACCGGCATTCTGCCGGACCTGTTCCGCGAAGGGCAGGGGGTGGTGGCGCAGGGCGTGCTGGGCGAGGGCAACGTGGTCAACGCGCGCGAAGTGCTGGCCAAGCACGACGAGAAATACACCCCGCCGGAAGTGGCCGACGCGATGAAAGAGAATCACAAAGGGCCGGCGGAAGCGTATAACGCGCCGCAGGCGGAGGGCGCCAAGTCATGATGCCGGAACTGGGCAGTTTTCTGCTGTGCCTGGCGCTGGCGATCGCGCTGCTGCTGAGCATTTACCCGCAGTGGGGCGCGGCGCGGCAGGACAGCCGCATGATGGCGGTGGCCCGGCCGCTGACCTACGGCATGTTCGCCGCGATTGCGCTGGCGTTCCTGTGCCTGGTGCATGCCTTCGTGGTCAATGACTTTACCGTCGCCTACGTGGCCACCAACTCCAATACCCAACTGCCGGTGTATTACCGCATCGCCGCCACCTGGGGGGCGCACGAAGGTTCGCTGCTGCTGTGGGTGCTGCTGCTGAGCTGCTGGTCGCTGGCGGTGGCGTTGTGCAGCCGGGCGATGCCGCAGGACGCGGTGGCGCGGGTGTTGTCGGTAATGGGCATGATCACCGCCGGTTTCCTGCTGTTCATCATCATGACCTCCAATCCGTTCACCCGCACGCTGCCGAACTTCCCGATTGACGGCAGCGATCTCAACCCGCTGCTGCAGGATATCGGCCTTATTTTCCACCCGCCGCTGCTGTACATGGGCTATGTCGGCTTCTCGGTCGCCTTCGCGTTCGCCATCGCCTCGCTGATGGCCGGCCGGCTCGACACCGCCTGGGCGCGCTGGTCGCGCCCGTGGACCACCGCTGCCTGGGTGTTCCTCACGTTGGGCATCGTGCTCGGATCGGCCTGGGCCTACTATGAGCTGGGCTGGGGCGGCTGGTGGTTCTGGGATCCGGTGGAGAACGCTTCCTTTATGCCGTGGCTGGCCGGTACCGCGCTGATGCATTCGCTGGCGGTGACCGAGAAACGCGGCACGTTCAAAGCCTGGACGGTGTTGCTGGCGATCACCGCTTTCTCGCTGTGCCTGCTGGGCACCTTCCTGGTGCGCTCCGGCGTGCTGGTCTCGGTGCACTCCTTCGCCTCCGATCCGGCGCGCGGCATGTTTATTCTCGCCTATCTGGTGATCGTGATCGGTGGTTCGCTGCTGCTGTATGCGGTCAAGGGCGGCCAGGTGCGCAGCCGGGTGCAGCACGAGACTTTCTCGCGCGAGACCTTCCTGCTGGGTAATAACGTGTTGCTGATCGCCGCCATGCTGGTGGTGCTGTTGGGCACGCTGCTGCCGCTGGTGCACAAACAGCTGGGGCTGGGCAGCATCTCGATCGGCGAGCCGTTCTTCAACACTATGTTCACCTGGCTGATGGCGCCGCTGGCGCTGCTGTTGGGCATCGGGCCGCTGGTGCGCTGGCGCCGCGATGAGCCGGGCAAACTGTGGCGCCGCCTCGGCGTGGCGCTGCTGGTGACGCTGGTGCTGTCGATTCTGCTGCCGTGGCTGCTGCAGGACAGCATCGCCGGCATGACGGTGGTGGGCCTGATCATGGCGCTGTGGGTGATCATCCTGACGCTGATGGAGCTGCATGAGCGCGCCACCCACCGCCACGGTTTCTGGCGCGGTCTGCGGCAGCTGTCCCGCAGCCACTGGGGCATGGTGCTCGGCCACCTCGGCGTGGCGGTGACGGTGATCGGCATCGCCTTCAGCCAGAATTACAGCGTGGAGCGCGACGTGCGGATGAAGGCCGGCGACAGCGTGGATATCCACAACTATCACTTCGTGTTCCGCGACGTGCACGACATTCGCGGCCCGAACTACAGCGGCGGCGTCGGCATCATCGACGTCACGCGCAACGGCAATCCGGAGGCGACGCTGCACGCGGAGAAACGCTACTACAGCGTGGCGCGCAGCATGATGACCGAGGCGGCGATCGACGGCGGGTTCAGCCGCGATCTGTACGCGGCGCTGGGCGAGGAGCTGGAAGACGGTTCCTGGGCGGTGCGCCTGTATTACAAACCCTTCGTGCGCTGGATCTGGTTCGGCGGTGTCTTTATGGCGATCGGCGGCCTGCTGTGCATTCTCGACCCGCGTTATCGCATGAGCAAAAAGCTCAAGCGTGAAGGCAAACTGGAGGCGCAATCATGAAGCGTAAGCTGCTGTTTATCCCGTTGGTGCTCTTCCTGCTGCTGGTGGCGGCTCTGATGGTGCAGCTCACGCGCAACGCGGGCGGCGAAGATCCGACCATGCTGGAGTCGGCGCTGATCGGCAAACCGGTGCCAACCTTCAGGCTGGAATCACTGGATCAGCCTGGCAAAACCTACGATCAGGCGGTGCTGCGCGACGGCAAGCCGATCTTGCTCAACGTCTGGGCCACCTGGTGCCCAACCTGCCGCGCGGAACACCAGTATCTCAATACGCTGGCGGCGCGCGGCGTACGGGTGGTCGGCCTGAATTACAAAGACGATCGCGCCAAGGCGGTGACCTGGCTCAACTCTCTCGGCAATCCCTACGCCCTCAGTCTGTACGACGGCGACGGCATGCTGGGGTTGGATCTCGGGGTGTACGGCGCGCCTGAGACCTTCCTTATCGACGGCCAGGGGATTATTCGCTATCGCCATGCCGGCGACATGAATGAGCGCGTCTGGCAGCAGGAAGTGCTGCCGCTGTATAAAAAGTACGGGGGTGAGGCATGAGGCTGATTGTTCTGCTGTGCGCCGCGCTGCTGAGCTGGAGCGCCGCCGCGGCGATCGATACCTATCGCTTCAACTCCGTCGAGCAGGAGCAGCAGTATCGCGAGTTGACCGAACAGCTGCGCTGCCCGAAATGCCAAAACAACAGCATTGCCGATTCCAACGCCATTATCGCCGCCGACATGCGCACCAAGGTGTACGAGCTGATGATGCAGGGGCAAAGCAAGCAGCAGATCATCGATTACATGGTGGCGCGTTATGGCAACTTCGTCACCTACGAGCCGCCGGTAACGCCGGCGACGCTGATCTTGTGGATCGGCCCGCTGCTGTTCGTATTGATCGGCGGGGCAGTGGTGATCCTGCGCCCCCGTCGCAAGCCCGACGCGGCGGTGGACGATGCATTCTCCGAACGGGAACGGCAGCGCCTGGCGGCGCTGTTGCAAGAGACTGACAGGAAGAAACCCTAATGGCTTTTTGGCTGATTATTTGCGTGTTGCTGGCCGGCGCTGCCGCGTTGCTGGTGGTGCCGGCGATGCGCCGCGGCGAGCAGAGCGCCGCCACGCGCGATGCGCTGAACAAGGCGTTTTATCAGGATCGCCTCAGCGAGTTGGAGCAGGATGAGCAGCAGGGCGTGGTAGCCGAGCGCCCGGAACTGGTCAAAGAGCTGCAACAGAACCTGTTGAACGACATCCCGGCCGAGCAGATGGCGCAGGCGAAGCCGATCAACCGCTGGGCGCTGGTGCCGGGCGTGCTGTTACTGCTGGCGGTGACCGTTGGCTTTTATCTGAAAACCGGCGGGCTGGCGCAGGTGCTGGACTGGCGTCTGGTGCAGGCGCAAATGCCGGAATTGCGCGAGCGCGTTGCCAATGAGCGCGCCAAACCGCTGAGCATGGAAGAGATTGCTCGCCTCGGGCTGGGGCTGCGCACCGCGCTGCAACAGGACGATCGCAACATCAATGACTGGATGATGCTGGGGCGCGTCGGCATGGCGCTGAATAATGCCACCACCGCTACGCAGGCGTTTGCTCATGCTTATCAATTGGATCCGAATAGTCTGGAAGTGCGGCTCGGCTATGCCGAGGTCTTGACGCGCTCCAACGATCCGGAGGATAACAAGCAGGCGGCGCAGCTGTTGCGGCGCATGATCGCGGAAAACCACGGCGATCCGCGGGTGCTGAGCCTGCTGGCGTTCAATGCCTTCGAACAGGGCGATTTCAAGCAGGCGATCGGCGCCTGGCAGGTGATGCTGCAGCTGCTGCCGGCCAACGATCCGCGCGCGGAAGTGATAAAGCGCAGTATTGCACAAGCAAAAGCCCAGGCAGGCGGAGAAAATGTTAAACTGAATGTGACCGTTGCGCTGTCACCGCAGGCGGCGAAAGCCATGCCGCCGCAGGGGACGCTGGTCATTTCGGTCACCGACGGCGTCAGTCCGGTGCCGGTCGCGGTAAAACAATTGCCGCTGAGCCGTTTTCCGCTGTCTTTCTCACTGGATGACAGCAACGCCATGATGCCCGAGCGTCTGCTCTCGGCGCAGCATCAGGTGCAGGTGCGTGTGCGCCTCTCACAGGACGGATTGGCCACGCCGCAGCCGGGGGACTGGTTCGGCGAAAGCTCGCTGCAGACATTCAGCGGTAAAGAGCAGGTTAGCGTTCAGATAAACAAGCAGGTCCCTGAAAAATAAGACCGAACGTGTTTTTATGGAGAAAAATATGAACTTTCGCCTGACTGGGGTGGCATTCGCAACGGTATTACTGGTGGGCTGTGCCAGCGCGCCAGACAACGATCCGCAAGGGCGTTCCGATCCGCTGGAAGGATTTAACCGGACGATGTTCGACTTCAACTACAACGTCCTGGATCCTTATATCCTGCGTCCGGTCGCGGTGGCCTGGCGTGACTACGTGCCGATGCCGGCGCGTAACGGCATCAGCAACTTCACCTCTAACCTGGAAGAGCCGGCCAGCATGGTCAACGCCTTCCTGAAGGGCGATCCTTACCGCGGGATGATCCACTTCAACCGTTTCTTCCTGAACACCCTGCTCGGGATGGGCGGCCTGATCGACGTGGCCGGCATGGCCAACCCGAAACTGGCGCGCGAAGAGCCGAACCGTTTCGGCAGCACGTTGGGGCATTACGATGTGGGCTACGGCCCGTACGTGATGTTGCCGGGCTACGGCAGCTTCACGCTGCGTGACGAAGGCGGCGACTTTGCGGATACGCTGTATCCGATGCTGAGTTACCTGACCTTCTGGATGTCGGCGGGCAAATGGGTGGTCGAGGGTATCGAAACCCGCGCTCAACTGCTGGATTCCGACGGCCTGCTGCGCAACTCCTCCGATCCTTATGTCATGGTGCGTGAAGCTTACTTCCAGCGCCACGACTTCATCGCCAACGGCGGTTCGCTCAAGCCGGAAGAGAACCCGAACGCCAAGGCGATTCAGGGCGATCTGGACGAAATCGACTCGCAGTAACCGCCGGCCTTATGCCCATGAAAACCCGCCGTCTGGCGGGTTTTTTTACGCCCGCGGCGAGCGACAGGCAAAGAAAAAGCGCCCCGCGGGGCGCTTTGGCATCCATCTCAGGCGAGATTAGAAGCGGTAGTTGAAGTTGGCGCCGTACAGCCAGGCTTTACCCACCGAGTTGAAGGTGTAAGGACCCTCATTGATGGTGACTTTCTGGCCGTGCATGTAGGACACGCCGACGTCAACCGAAGCGTCTTTGTTGAACGCATAGGTAGTACCGGCACTCAGCCAGAAACGGTCCTGATCCGGAATGGAGATCGAACGGTTTTGGGCAGGCACCGGGCTGTCATCGAAGGCGATACCGGTACGGAAGGTCCAGTTGTCGTCGTAGAAGTAGGTGGTGCCCAATGCGATACGGTAGGCATCGCGGAAGCCTTCATGCTTCTGGAACAGGGTCTGGCCGTTGTTGCCGGTGGCTTTCAGCTCCTGGAACTGGCTCCAGCTGGTGTAGGCCAGGCTGTAGTGTACGGCCCATTGCGGCGCCACTTTGTTGTAACCGGACAGCTCCCACATTTCCGGCAGGTTCAGATCCAGAGAACCTGGGATGGTGCTGCCGCTGGTGCCCCATGGTAAACCAACGCCCAGCGCCTGGGTAATTGGGTTGTACTGTGCCGGCAGGCTGCTCTTGTAATCGCCGTCGAACTTGATTTTCACTTCAGAGCGATAGGTGAAGCCGTAACGGTTGTTTTCATCCACTTCGTAGAGAATACCGGCGTTCCAGCCGAAGCCCCATTTATCGCCTTTCAGGTGCGAAATCTGGGTATCGCCAGGGATTTGAGCGATCATTCCGGCTTGCTGCTGCGTTAATCTACCGGTTTGTAAGCCTTGAGCGGCCAATAGCTTAGGCAATTCACCGGCGTAACGCTCGAGTTTAGCCTTGGCGTAGACGGCGTCAAAACCCAGGCCAAAGCTGAAGTGTTGGTCCAAACGATAGGCGCCGCTCAGGTTCAGGTTCAGGGTTTCCAGATCGGTTTTACCGCCGTAAGCGCCTGCGGTGTAACCGTTATTGAATTCGGTCGCCAAACCGAAGTTGCTGGTGACCGAGCCGCCTACGGCGAATTGATCGTTAATCGGGTGAACATAATGCAGGTTCGGTACCCAGGCGGTCGGCGCGATGTTTTTCGCATCCAGACTGGCGCGGGAAGGTGAGGTACCGGAAATATCTACGTCCGGATCGATGAAGACTGCGCCGAAAGAGAGTTCCGGGCGGGTATACATCATCAGCAACGCCGGGTTGCGGCTTGCGGAGGCCGCCGTATCCGCCATGGCGCCTTCGCCAGAATACGAACGTCCTAAACCAGCTGATGAGAACTCATTCAGCTGGAATCCTGCGGCAGACACGTTTGAAGAAATAATTGCCACTGCAGCTGCGAGAGCTGATTTAGTCAATAGGTTTTTCTGGCTCATGACCAAAACCTCATTATGTGTTTATTATTTAAACTATTGTTACACGAAGTAACAAGGAGCGCGGGATTGTAGGGTCCGTTATCGTTCAGACAAATCAGACCAGTGGCTGAAGTATAGGTCTGACCTGTGAAAATGTTGCAAGTTTGTTTTTGAAATATTTCCACTCTGATATCAAAAAAGAGATCTGCTTAACAAAAAGCCAGCGGTAAATAACAAAATTCTTACCATTTCTTAGCAGGCGCTCATTTTTATTTGTGATTTCCATCACTTAAAACACCCAGTAAAAGTAAGTGCTAGTGATTGCCGGCTTGGGAGCGTAAAATACCCACAGAATTTTGTGGCTTTGCGTCGGTGAATAAAACGGCAATTTGGGCTGATAACCGAGGCCCTTGAGGAGAACCAACCATGTCAGATGCAATTAATAAATGCAGCGCCCAGGAAACCGCCGCGTGTTGCTGCGTGGATGTCGGCACCGTGATGGATAACACCGATTGCACCGCATCCTACAGCCAGGTGTTCAGCAATCAACAAGATGCGGAGGCGATGCTGGCGGCGCTGAGCGAAAAGGCGCGCGCGGTCGAATCCGATCCCTGTGACATCAGCAGTAGCATTAAACCGGTTGACGGCGGCGTACAATTGGAAGCTGATTTTACCTTCGCCTGCCAGGCGGAAACCCTGATCTTCCAGCTTGGCCTGCGTTAATCCCGGCTTTACCCCCGGCGCCGCCTGTTGTGCGCCGGGGATTTCCTTTCCCGTACCCCTCCCGATAGAAAGTGCGCCTGCTCGCAGTTTTGATCTCTGCCGGTTTGCCAAATGTAACCGTTTGGTTAACAATGACCTCATCAGGTCAGACCTCTTTCTGCCCATTGCGCTGACGTTATTTTCTTCAGGAGCATTTATGAGTAAGGCACTGCCGTTGGTGACCCGTCATGGTGACCGCATTGCGATTGTGAATGGACTGCGTACCCCCTTTGCCAAACAGGCGACCGCCTATCACGGCATTCCGGCGGTGGATTTAGGGAAAACGGCGGTGAGCGAGCTGTTGGCGCGCAGCGGTATCGATCCGCAGCTTATCGAGCAGTTGGTGTTCGGCCAGGTGGTGCAAATGCCCGAGGCGCCGAACATCGCGCGTGAAATCGTGCTTGGCACCGGCATGAGCGTCCATACCGACGCCTACAGCGTGTCGCGCGCCTGCGCCACCAGCTTCCAGGCGATCGCCAACGTGGCGGAGAGCATCATGGCCGGCAGCATCAGCGTCGGCATCGCCGGCGGGGCGGACTCTTCTTCCGTCTTGCCGATCGGCGTCAGCAAGGCGCTGGCGCGCACGCTGGTGGATGTCAACAAGGCGCGCACGCTGTCGCAGCGCCTCAAATTGTTCAGCCGGCTGAAATTCCGCGATCTGATGCCGGTGCCGCCGGCGGTGGCGGAGTATTCCACCGGCCTGCGCATGGGCGATACCGCCGAACAGATGGCGAAAAGCCACGGCATCACCCGTGAAGCGCAAGATGCGCTGGCGCACCGTTCTCACGAGCTGGCGGCCAAGGCCTGGCGGGAGGGGTGGCTGCGCGATGAGGTGATGACCGCCTACGTGCCGCCATACCGCGCGCAGCTTTCCGAAGACAACAACATCCGTAAAGACTCCAGCCTGGCGTCCTACGCCAAGCTGAAACCGGCGTTCGATCGCAAGCATGGCAGCGTCACCGCGGCCAACAGCACGCCGTTGACCGACGGCGCGGCGGCGGTACTGATGATGAGCGAATCGCGCGCCAAAGAGCTGGGCCTGCAGCCGCTCGGCTATCTGCGCAGTTTCGCTTTCGCCGCCATCGACGTGTGGGAAGACATGCTGCTGGGGCCTTCCTACGCCACGCCGCTGGCGCTGGATCGCGCCGGCATCGGTCTGGCCGATCTGACGCTCATCGATATGCATGAAGCTTTCGCCGCGCAAACGCTGGCTAACCTGAAGATGTTCGCCAGCGAAGCGTTCGCCCGTGAGAAGCTTGGCCGCAGCCAGGCGATCGGCGAGGTGGACATGGACAAATTCAACGTCCTGGGCGGTTCCATCGCCTATGGCCACCCGTTCGCTGCCACCGGCGCGCGCATGATCACCCAGACGCTGCGTGAGCTGAAACGCCGCGGCGGCGGGCTGGGCCTGACCACCGCCTGCGCCGCCGGCGGGTTAGGGGCCGCGATGATCGTGGAGGTGGAATAATGAGTTTCGAAAACGCATTGCATGAACAGCGCGCCAAACCGTCGGCCTTTCAACTGACGATCCGCCCCGACAACATCGGGGTGATCACCATCGACGTGCCGGGCGACAAGGTCAATACGCTCAAGGCCGAGTTCGTCGAACAGGTGAACGACGTGCTGATCCGGGCGCAGCAGCACACTGCACTGGAAGGGCTGGTGATCGTTTCCGGCAAGCCGGACTCGTTTATCGCCGGCGCCGACATCACCATGATCGCCGCCTGCACCAGCGCCAAAGAGGCGGAAACGCTGGCCAAGAAAGGGCAGAGCACGCTGGCGCAGATCGCCGCTTTCCCGGTGCCGGTGGTAGCGGCCATCCACGGCGCCTGCCTGGGCGGCGGGCTGGAATTGGCGCTGGCCTGCCACGGCCGCGTCTGTTCGCTGGATGACAAAACCGCGCTCGGTCTGCCGGAAGTGCAGCTGGGCCTGCTGCCGGGCTCTGGCGGCACTCAGCGCCTGCCGCGCCTGATAGGCGCCGCCAAGGCGCTGGACATGATCCTGACCGGCAAGCACATTCGCGCCCGCCAGGCACTGCGCATGGGGCTGGTGGACGACGCCGTGCCGCAATCGATCCTGTTGCAGACCGCCATCGAGCGGGTGAAACAGGGCTGGAAACATCAGCGCGAGCTGCCGTGGCAGGATCGCCTGCTCAATGGCCCGTTGGGCAGAAATCTGCTGTTCAGCATCGTGCGCAAGAAAACGTTGGCGAAAACCCACGGCAACTACCCGGCGGCGGAGCGCATTATTCAGGTGGTGCGAACCGGGCTGGATCACGGCAGCGCCAGCGGCTATGAGGCCGAAGCGCGCGCCTTTGGCGAGCTGGCGATGACGCCGCAGTCGGCGGCGTTGCGCAGCCTGTTCTTCGCCTCCACCGCGCTGAAAAAAGAGCGGGGCGGCAATGCGCAGCCGCATGCCCTGCATCGCGTCGGCATTCTCGGCGGCGGCCTGATGGGGGGCGGCATCGCCTGTGTCACCGCCACGCGCGGCGGTTTGCCGGTGCGCATCAAAGACATCAATGAAACCGGCATCAATCATGCGCTGAAATACAGTTGGGACGTACTCGGCAAGCGGGTGCGCAGCAAGCGCATGCGCCCGGCGGAGCGGCAAAAGCAGATGATGTTGATCTCCGGCTCTACCGATTACACCGGCTTCGAGCAGGTGGATATCGTGGTCGAGGCGGTGTTTGAGGATCTGGCGCTGAAGCAGAAAATGGTGGCCGAGGTCGAAGCGAACTGCGCGCCGCATACCGTGTTCGCCTCCAATACCTCCTCGCTGCCTATTGGTCAAATCGCCGAACAGGCCCAGCGGCCGCAGCAGGTGATCGGTCTGCACTACTTCAGCCCGGTGGATAAAATGCCGCTGGTGGAAGTGATCCCGCACGCCGGCACCAGCGAACAAACCATCGCCACCACCGTAGCGCTGGCGCACAAGCAGGGCAAGACCGCCATCGTGGTGGGCGACAGCGCCGGTTTTTATGTCAACCGCATCCTGGCGCCGTACATCAACGAAGCGGCGCGCTGCCTGCTGGAAGGCGAGCCCATTGAATCGCTGGACAAAGCGCTGGTGGACTTCGGCTTCCCGGTCGGCCCTATCACCCTGTTGGACGAAGTGGGCATCGACGTCGGCACCAAGATCATTCCGGTGCTGGTTGAGGCGCTGGGGCCGCGCTTCGCCGCGCCTGCCGCGTTCGATGCGGTGCTGAAGGACGGGCGCAAAGGGCGCAAGAACGGCCGCGGCTTCTATCTCTACCCGAGCGAAGGGCAGCAGCGGCAGCGGCGTAAACGCGCGGATACCTCATTGTATACGTTGCTCGGCGTCACGCCGAAGGCGCACATGCTGCCGGCGACCGTCGCCCAGCGCTGCGTGATGATGATGCTGAACGAAGCGGCGCGCTGCCTGGATGAAGGCGTGATCCGCAGCGCGCGCGACGGCGATATCGGTGCGGTGTTCGGCATCGGTTTCCCGCCGTTCCTCGGCGGCCCGTTCCGCTATATGGACGAGCTCGGCGCCGAGAAAGTGGTGAAGACGCTGGACTACCTGCGCCAGCAGCACGGCGAGCACTTCGCGCCGTGCGAGCGCTTGCAGCGCATGGCGCAGCAGGGCGAGCGCTTTTACCCGCTGGGGAGCTGAACGCAGGGCGGCCCGATTTGCACTATAGTTGCAACAGGGCCGCGTTGTGATCGCCATCACTCCTTGCGACAGCGTCAGCCGGTGAGGCTGTACAGCAAGGCTGAGGCAGCGGTAAGTTAGCTTGACCGCCATCAATAAATTTCATGGCGGCAAGGTTAAAATTTAACCCGTTGAATTGATTGTTCTGTGAGCAATCGAGGTTTGCCCGGGGAGGGTTGCTGTAAAAAACAGCGTTTTCTTTAGGCAAACTTTCAGGCAAAATGCCCGGCCGCCATAAAGAGACGGCGCGTTATCGTTTTAAAGCTTTGGCTTTGGGTTGGAAAACTCGGCGGTACAGCACGCACGGCGTTTCTGTATAGCGTTACTTTGTCAACAACAGCGGTGCAATATGCAAGTTTTGATTATGCGTCACGGAGAGGCGGCGCTCGAGGCAGCCAGCGATGCGGTAAGGCCCCTTACCCTGTGCGGCCGCGACGAGTCCCGTCAGATGGCGGCCTGGTTGAACACCAAGTCTGTGGATATTGAACGCGTGCTGGTCAGCCCCTATCTGCGGGCCGAACAGACGCTGGCGACGGTGCGTGAAGCCTTGACGCTGCCGGAGGGCGAAGAAGTGCTGCCCGAGCTGACGCCGGGCGGCAACGCCGAACAGGTCGGCAGCTATCTGCAGGCGCTGGCGATGCAAGGGGTGAGCTCGGTGCTGATCGTGTCGCACCTGCCGCTGGTGGGGTATCTGGTGGCCGAACTGTGCCCGGGCGAGTGCCCGCCGATGTTCGCGACCTCGGCGATCGCCAACGTCGATCTGCCGGCGGACGGCAGCTACGGCAAGTTTGAATGGCAGGTCAGCCCATCGCAGGTGATGGCCAAAGTGTGAACCGCGGATGCGGTGCGGAATAAACTCAGGGCGATGTCTGACATCGCCCTGAGTCGTTTCTGAGGGGGGCTACTCGGCCAGCTCCACCAACAGCAGGATGGCGGCGTTGCCACCCCATTCCTTCGGCGCCTGGTGGAACGCCAGCACGTCGGGGTGCTGCGCCAGCCACAGCGGCGTTTGCTGCTTGAGGATATGCTTGCCGTGCCCGTGCATCACACAGGCGCAGTGCACGTGCTCGCGTTTGCAGGCGGCGATCAGCGCCCCCAGCTCCTGCTTGGCCTGCAGCTGGGTCAGGCCGTGCAAATCGAGAAACAGCTCCGGCGAGTAATCGCCGCGCCGCAGCTTCTTCAGCTCATACGGGCTGCTGCCGGGGCGCACGTAGCGCGTCGGGCCTTCCTCTTCCAGCTGCGGCTGGTATTCATCTGAAAAATAATAGCTGGCATCGACCTGCTCCTGCAGCAATCGTTGCGGCGCAATCTGTTTGACCTTGGGCTTCGGCGGGCGGTGGGCGATGGTGTCCTGGCGCAGCTTTTTCGCGCCCGCCACCGACTCTCTGAAGAGCTGTTGTTCGTCTTTGCTCAGAGGGGGCTTGTTCTTCATGCTTCATTCACCGGAAATCGTTTATTTCGCTAGTTTACCTTGTGAATGAGCGCTGTCGACGCAAAACTCGGGCCAGAGTGAAAAGCGCGAGGGGCAAGCGTGATTTGTCGCGGGCTTCATGGCAAACTATGCGGCTAAATCATGAAACACAGCGCCTGCCGGAGGGCAAATTGGACAAAATTTTCGTCGACGAAGCAGTGAACGAACTGCACACCATTCAAGATATGCTGCGCTGGACGGTAAGCCGCTTCAACGCCGCCAATATCTATTATGGTCACGGAACCGATAATCCGTGGGACGAAGCGGTGCAATTGGTGCTGCCAAGCCTGTTCCTGCCGTTGGACATTCCGGAGGACATGCACACCGCCCGTCTGACTTCCAGCGAGCGCCATCGCATCGTTGAGCGCGTGATCCGCCGCGTCAACGAACGCATCCCGGTCGCCTATCTGACCAACAAGGCCTGGTTCTGCGGCATGGAATTTTACGTCGACGAGCGCGTGCTGGTGCCGCGTTCACCGATCGGCGAGCTGATCAACGATCGTTTCAGCGCGCTGATCCCGCACCCGCCGCGCCATATCCTCGACATGTGCACCGGCAGCGGCTGCATCGCCATCGCCTGCGGCTACGCTTTCCCGGAAGCGGAAGTGGACGCGGTGGACATCTCCAGCGACGTGCTGGCGGTAACCGAGCGCAATATTCAGGCGCACGGCGTCGAACATCAGGTGATCCCGATCCGTTCCGATCTGTTCCGCGACGTTCCCGCGATCCAGTACGATCTGATCGTTACCAACCCGCCGTACGTCGATGCGGAAGACATGTCGGATCTGCCGCAGGAGTTCCGCTTCGAGCCGGAACTGGGCCTGGCGGCGGGCAGCGATGGCCTGAAGCTGGTGCGCCGCATCCTGGCGTGCGCGCCGGACTACCTGACCGACGACGGCGTGCTGATTTGTGAAGTGGGCAACAGCATGGTACATCTGATGGAACAATATCCGGACATCCCGTTCACCTGGCTGGAATTCGAAAACGGCGGCGACGGCGTGTTCATGCTGACCAAACAGCAGCTGGTGGATTGCAAGGATCACTTCAGCCTCTATCGCAGCTAAGCCGCATTTCCAAGGCCCGCATGGCGGGCCGCATAACGATAAAAGACTAACGGTAAGGAGCCGTGATGGCAGGAAACAGTATTGGGCAGATTTTCCGCGTCACCACCTTCGGTGAATCTCACGGGGTGGCGCTGGGTTGTATCGTCGACGGCGTGCCGCCCGGCATCCCGCTCACCGAAGCCGATTTGCAACACGATCTGGACCGCCGTCGTCCGGGCACCTCGCGTTACACCACCCAGCGCCGTGAACCGGATCAGGTGCGCATTCTCTCCGGCGTATTCGAAGGCGTGACCACCGGCACCAGCATCGGTCTGATCATTGAAAACACCGATCAGCGCTCGCAAGACTACAGCGCCATCAAAGACGTGTTCCGTCCCGGGCATGCCGACTACACCTACGAACAGAAATACGGTCTGCGCGACTATCGCGGCGGCGGCCGCTCTTCGGCGCGTGAAACCGCCATGCGCGTCGCGGCGGGCGCTATCGCCAAGAAATACCTGCAGCAGAAGTTCGGCGTGCAGGTGCGCGGCTATCTGGCGCAGATCGGCGACGTGACCTGCGAGCTGAAAGACTGGGATCAGGTCGAACAGAACCCGTTCTTCTGCCCGGATCCGGACAAGCTGGAAGCGCTGGACGAACTGATGCGCGCGCTGAAAAAAGAGGGTGACTCCATCGGCGCCAAGGTCAGCGTGATTGCTGAAAACGTGCCGGTTGGCCTGGGTGAGCCGGTGTTTGACCGCCTCGATGCCGATCTGGCGCACGCGCTGATGAGCATCAACGCGGTGAAAGGCGTGGAGATCGGCGACGGGTTCGCCGTGGTGACCAAACGCGGCAGCGAAAACCGCGATGAAATCACCCCGGAAGGCTTCCAGAGCAACCATGCCGGCGGCATTCTCGGCGGCATCAGCAGCGGCCAACCGGTGATTGCGCATCTGGCGCTGAAGCCGACCTCCAGCATCATGGTGCCGGGCCGTACCATCAATCGCCAGGGCGAAGCGGTGGAAATGGTCACCCGCGGTCGCCACGATCCGTGCGTGGGCATCCGCGCCGTGCCGATCGCCGAAGCGATGATGGCGATCGTGTTGATGGATCACCTGCTGCGCCAGCGCGCGCAAAACGGTGATGTGGTTTCCGACGTACCGCGCTGGTAATCGCCATGAAAAACTGGATGTTGGGCCTGGTGGCCCTGACGGCCTCCGCCTCTGCCATGGCGCTGACGCCGTGGCAGAAAATCGATCATCCGGTGGCCGGCGCGCCGCAGGCGGTGGGCGGTTTCGCCAACGGCTGCGTCATCGGCGCGCAGCCGTTGCCGCTGAACTCACCGAACTACCAGGTGATGCGTACCGACCAGCGCCGCTATTTCGGCCATCCGGATCTGCTGGCGTTCATACAGCGCCTCAGCAGCAAAGCGAACCAGAAAGCGCTGGGCACGGTGCTGATCGGCGATATGGCGATGCCGGCCGGCGGGCGCTTCAGCAGCGGCCACGCCAGCCACCAGTCTGGGCTCGACGTCGACATCTGGCTGCAGCTGCCGCGCCAACGTTGGAGCGCGCAGCAATTGCTCAAGCCGCAGCCGATCGACCTGGTGTCGGGCGACGGCAAGCAGGTGGTGGCGAGCCAATGGCAACCGCAAATTGAGTCGCTGATCAAACTGGCGGCGCAGGATGCGGACGTGACGCGCATCTTCGTCAACCCGGCGATCAAGCAGCGTCTGTGCCTGGACGCCGGCGCCGATCGCGCCTGGCTGCACAAGGTGCGGCCGTGGTTCGGCCACCGTGCGCACATGCACGTGCGTCTGCGTTGTCCGGCCGGCAGCCTGGAGTGCCAGGAGCAGGATACGCCGCCGCCGGGCGATGGCTGCGGCGCCGAACTGGCGAGTTGGTTCGTACCTCATCAGCCGAACGCGAAGCCGGGCAAACCCGTGCCGCCGCCGTTGCCGCCTACCTGTCAGGCATTGCTGGATCACCATTTCTCAGCGGAATAACACATGGACTGGTTCGTCATTGGCCCCGAGATGCTCGGGGTGTTGTTTGCGGTAGCGCTGCTGGCGGGGTTTATCGACTCCATCGCCGGCGGCGGCGGATTACTGACGGTGCCGGCCTTGCTGGCAGTGGGGGTTCCTCCGGCGCAGGCGCTGGCGACCAATAAGCTGCAGTCGGTCGGCGGCTCCTTCTCCGCCAGTCTGTACTTCATTCGTCGGCGAGCGGTGAACCTCAATGACCAGAAGCTGACGATTTTTCTGACGCTGATCGGCTCGATCGCCGGCGCCATTCTGGTGCAGCATATGCGCGCCGATTTGCTGCGGCAGATGCTGCCGCTGCTGGTGATCGGCATCGGTCTCTACTTCCTGCTGATGCCGCGCCTGGGTGAGGAAGATCGTCAACGCCGCCTCGGCGCCTTGCCGTTCGGGCTGGTGGCCGGCGGTTGTGTCGGGTTTTACGACGGTTTCTTCGGCCCCGGCGCCGGCTCATTCTACGCGCTGGCCTATGTGACGCTGTGCGGTTTCAACCTCGCCAAGTCCACGGCGCACGCCAAGGTGCTGAACTTTACCTCCAACGTCGGCGGGCTGGCGCTGTTCATCATCGGCGGCAAGGTGGTGTGGAGCATCGGTCTGGTGATGCTGGTGGGGCAGGTGCTGGGGGCGCGTTTGGGCGCGCACATGGTGCTGACCCGCGGGCAGAAACTGATTCGGCCGATGATCGTGATCGTCTCGCTGGTGATGAGCCTCAAGCTGCTTTACGACAATCACGGCGCAGAGATTCAGCAGTGGTTGGCCACCTTCGTGCGCGGTTAAAGATGAAGAGGGTGCGCTGCTTACGCGCCCTGTCTTATCGGGTATAATGGCCTCTTTATTTTTGTGGTTATAGAGTTTTTTTATGTCAGACACGCAGACCCGCCATCACTATGAGCAGTTGATCGCGATCTTCAATCGCTGCTTCAGCGATGACTACAACACCCGCCTGGTGAAGGGCGACGACGAACCGATCTACCTGCCGGCCGACGACGAATTGCCGTATCACCGCATCGTGTTCGCCCACGGTTTCTACGCCAGCGGCCTGCACGAAATTTCGCACTGGTGCATCGCCGGTGAAGCGCGCCGCCAATTGGTGGACTTCGGTTATTGGTATTGCCCGGACGGGCGCGACGCGCAGACCCAGAGCGAATTCGAAGCCGTGGAGATCAAACCGCAGGCACTGGAATGGATGTTCTGCGGGGCGGCCGGTTTCCCGTTCAACGTCAGCTGCGACAACCTGAACGGCGACTGCGAGCCGGATCGCATTGCGTTCCAACGCAAGGTGCGCGCCCGGGTATTGGCGCTGCTGGAGCAGGGAATACCCACAAGGCCTGCGCGCTTTATTCAGGCGCTGCAATCGTTCTACAATACGCCACCGTTGGCGGCCGAGCATTTTCCGTATCCGGAAGATCTCAACTGACGCCACAGCCCGTTATTTAATGAGGAAATTTGATGATCGCAGAATTTGAAGCGCGCATTTTGGCGCTGATTGATGACATGGTAGAGCACGCCAGCGATGATGAACTGTTTGCCGGTGGCTACCTGCGCGGTCATCTGACGCTGGCGGTGGCCGAAGCGGAAGAGCAGGGCGAACACACCGCCGCAGCGCTGAAAGCGCGGGTGGAGGAGAGCCTGCACAAAGCGATCGCCGCCGGGGAACTCTCGCCGCCGGATCAGATCCTGGTGCGCGGCATGTGGGAAAACCTCTATCAGGCTGCAACCCCTGCCGCCTGATCGTCATGCCGGGGCGCGTCGCCGCGCCCCTCAAGGTTGATTAAACCGAACGGCCTTTCAGCAATTTCCGCACCCACATTCGATTCGGATTCAACGCCGCCAGCAGACGCGCGTCGCCCGGTAACGGTTCGCCGAACAGCTGCGCCGCCAGAATTTCCGCCGCCAACGGCGCCGAACATAGTCCGCGCGATCCCAATCCACCGATAGCGAACAGGCCGGGATAGACCGGCGCATCGGCGACGGTTTCGCCGCGCTGGTTCTGCCGCTGCAAATCCTGATACTGCGTCAACGTGGCCTGATAGTCCGGCAGTGCGCCGACCATCGGCAGATGATCGCGGGTGGCGCTGCGCACGCCGCAGCGCGCCTGATGAGCGCTGACGTCCACCTGCTGCGGCCAGGCCTGCTCCGGCAGACAGCGCAGCAGGCGTTCACGGTTTTCCTGTTGCTCCTGCTCGCGGTAGTCGGTGGCGATGTCGCCGCGCTGGTAGCTGGCGCCGATGCAGTGCTGGCCGTTGTTGGCATTAACCGGCGTCAGGTAGCCGTCGTAACACAAGACCTGTTTCAATTGACCGAGGGCCGGCGAGGTCGGGATATGCGACACCTGCCCGCGTACCGAATACAGCGGCAGGGCTTCCGTCGGCGCCAGTTCGGCCAACCGGTGGCCATTGGCCAGGATCACCGTCGCATGGCTGCGGCTTTCGCCGTGAGCGAAGTCGATGCGCCAGCCGTTTTCTTCACGCGCCAGCCTCTGTGCATCGTGCCGGTAGTGGCAGACCAAGCCTTGGCGCTGCGCCAGCGCGAGAGCGCCGCGCGTCAGCTCGGCTGGGCACAGCCAGCCGCCTAGCGGGTAGGTGATGCCGCCAAAGCCGGTATCGACGCCGCACCGATCGCTGAGCGTCTCGCGGTCGGCCGCCGTCGCCAAGGCCTGCGGCCAGTCGGTTTTCAGCATATTGGCGATCTTGGCGCCGCTTTTGTCGTCATAGGCCAACTGGCTGACGCCGCACCACTGGTGATCAAAGGCGACGCCTTGTTGCAACAGGGCGTCGTACTGGCGACGGGCGAAGGGAAACGCGGCGCTGAAGAAACTCTCCAGCGCGTCGCCGCTGCCGTTCAGCAAAGGATAAATCGCGCCCTGGCGGTTGCCGGATGCCCCCTCCGCCGCCTGTTCGTCGGCGCAGTACAGCGTGACGGTGGCGCCGCGCCGCAGCAGGGCCAGCGCAGTGAGCGCGCTGGCGACGCCGCCGCCGATCAGGGCGACGTCGGCGGTGTTGTCCGCCGCCGGGCGTCGATACCAGGGCGCCGGATGTGCGGCGGGCTGCGCATCGGCCGGGAGTTCGCCGGCGAGCATCTCACGCTTTTGGCCGAAGCCTTTGCAGCGGTTGACCTGAAAACCGGCCTGTTGCAAGCCGCGGCGTACGAAGCCGGCGGCGGTAAAGGTGGCGAAGCTGCCTCCCGGCCGGGCGAAACGCGCCATGGCGGCGAACAGTTGATCGGTCCACATGTCGGGATTTTTTGCCGGCGCGAAGCCGTCGAGGAACCAGGCATCCACCTGGTTATTCATGCTGGCGTCAAACTGCGGCAGCAGATCGTTGACGTCGCCGAACCACAGATCGAGCGTAATGCGGCCTTCGGCCAACAGCAGGCGATGGCACCCCGGCAACGGCAGCGGCCATTGGGCGCGCAGTTCGTCGGCGTAAGGCGCCAGCTCCGGCCAGCGCGCATGCGCCGCCGCCAGGTCAGCCTGCTGCAGGGGAAATTTTTCGAAGCTGATAAAGTGCAGGCGCTGCAGCGTCGCGTCCGGCTCGGCCTGGCGGAAGCCGGCGAAGGCCTGCCACAGCGTGAGGAAATTGAGCCCGGTGCCGAACCCGGTTTCCGCCACGACAAACAGTGAGCGCGGGTGGGCGGCGAAACGCCGCGGCAGCCGATTGCCGTGCAGGAAGACGTAGCGGGTTTCTTCCAGCCCATCCTGATTGGAAAAATAGACGTCATCAAACTGTTTCGAAACAGGTGTACCCTGTTCGTTCCAGGTTAGCGTTGCGGTTTGGATGGGGGCGTGGTTCACGGTCAATGGCTCGAAATTCAAGGGATGCCGCGAATTCTAACGGCGCTGGCGCCCCGGCGCAAACTGGACGACAATAAAGCTGAAAAACGCTGATCGGACTTGTTCGGCTTACATCTGTACGCTAAAGTGCGATGCAAAATCCCGTAGGTAAATAGTGGAAGAGGTATTGAATGAAACGTGCAGTGATTACTGGCCTGGGAGTTGTCTCCAGCATTGGTAATAACCAGCAGGAGGTCCTGGCAAGCCTGCAGGAAGGACGTTCTGGGATCACTTTCTCCCAGGAGCTGAAAGATTCCGGCATGCGTAGTCACGTATGGGGGCAAGTTAAGCTCGACACTACCGGCCTGATCGACCGCAAGGCGGTGCGTTTCATGAGCGACGCTTCCATTTATGCCTTCCTGGCGATGCAAGAAGCGATCGCTTCTTCCGGTTTGAAAGAAGAAGAGTATCAAAACAACCCGCGCGTGGGCCTGATCGCCGGTTCCGGCGGCGGTTCTCCGCGCTTCCAGGTGTTCGGCGCCGATGCGATGCGCAGCCCGCGCGGCTTGAAAGCGGTTGGCCCATACGTGGTCACCAAAGCCATGGCTTCCGGCGTTTCCGCCTGCCTGGCGACGCCATTCAAAATCCACGGCGTGAACTACTCCATCAGCTCCGCTTGCGCGACCTCCGCACACTGCATCGGCAACGCGGTTGAGCAAATCCAGCTGGGCAAACAGGACATCGTGTTCGCCGGCGGCGGCGAAGAGCTGTGCTGGGAAATGGCCTGTGAGTTCGATGCGATGGGCGCGCTGTCCACCAAGTACAACGACACGCCGGAAAAAGCCTCTCGTACCTACGACGCCGATCGTGACGGTTTCGTCATCGCCGGCGGCGGCGGCATGGTGGTGGTTGAAGAACTGGAGCACGCGCTGGCGCGCGGCGCGCATATCTACGCAGAAATCGTCGGTTACGGCGCAACGTCTGACGGCGCCGACATGGTTGCACCTTCGGGCGAAGGCGCAGTGCGCTGCATGAAGATGGCGATGCAGGATCTGGACGCGCCGATCGACTACATCAACGTGCACGGCACCTCCACACCGGTGGGCGACGTGAAAGAGCTGGGCGCCATTCGCGAAGTGTTCGGCGACAATACCCCGGCCATCTCCTCCACCAAGGCGATGACCGGTCACTCGCTGGGCGCCGCGGGCGTGCAGGAAGCGATCTACAGCCTGTTGATGCTGGAGCACGGCTTTATCGCACCGAGCATCAACATCGAAACCCTGGATGAACAGGCGGTCGGCATGAACATCGTGACTCAGCCGACTCAGCGCGAGCTGACCACCGTGATGTCCAACAGCTTCGGCTTCGGCGGCACCAACGCCACGCTGGTGATGCGCAAGCTGGCGAAATAATTCCGCCGGCGCGTCATTCCGCTAACAAGCCCGCGTTTTCGCGGGCTTTTTACTGCCCGAAGCCCACTGGCCGGGCGCTCGGAGTTTTCCCAAATCACATCCCCTGACACATCATTACCTCGCCATTACACGCGTTGGGCATACAATAGCCAGGTAGCGTGATTATCGCTCGGCGTAGCTTTCTAAAGTGATCGAACATTGAGGCAAGAAGTATGAAAAAGTTAATTGCGGTTGGGTTACTGTCGGCCGTGTTGGCCGGATGCGCCACCGATTCTCCCTGCGTGCCGGTCTATGATGACCAGGGGCGTCTGGTGCACACCAACACCTGCATGAAGGGCACCACTCAGGATAACTGGGAAACCGCGGGCGCGATCGCCGGCGGTGCGGCGGCGGTTGCCGGTCTGACCCTCGGCATCATCGCGCTGACCAAGTGATCGACGCGGAACAGGAATAAGCCCGGCCATTGCGCGCCGGGCTTTTTTATCTCACGGCACTAAAAATGCTTTGAACTGCGGCGTCATCACGGCGCTGAAACCGTCGTCGGTTTTGCTGATCAGGTAGACCGCCAGCCCTTTCTCTTCTGCGAGCTGCAACGCTTTCTCCGGGCCCAGCACCATCAAGCCGGTATCCCAGCCGTCGGCCTCGAGCGCGGTCGGGGCGATCACCGTGGCGGAAACCAGCCGGTGGCTGATCGGCCTGCCGGTGGTCGGATCGATGACATGGGAGTAACGCTGGCCGTTTTGTTCGAAGTAGTTGCGGTAGCTGCCGGCGGTGCTGATGCCGTAACCGTGCAGATCCACCAGCGCCTGCACTGCGTTTTCACGGTCAGTCGGCTTTTGGATCGCCACCCGCCAGGGTTTGCCCTGGCCGTTGACGCCGCGCGAAGAGACCGCGCCGCCTACCGACACCAGGTAGTTGGTAATGCCGTGACGGTTCATCAGGCGCACCAACTCATCGGCGCCATAGCCTTCGCCCAGCGTCGAGAGATCGACATACATGCCCGGCAGATCTTTTTGCAGCCACTCCCCGCGGTTGTCGCTGATCAGCTTCAGGTGCTGCAGGCCGGTGCGCTGCTTTGCCGCGTCGATCTGCGCCTGTTCCGGCACCTTGACCGGATGTTTGTCGGGACCGAACCCCCACAGGTTCACCAAGGGGCCGACGGTGATGTCCATGGCGCCGCCGGTATCGCGGCCGATGCGTTGAGCCATCAACACGATGTCCGCCATGCCGCGCGGGATAGACTGCGGTTCGAGGCTAACATTGCGGTTAAACCTCGACAGCACCGAATTGGCGCGGTAGGTCGAGATGTCGTCGTTGGCCCGTTCGAGCACCGTGTCGATCTGCCGCTGCAATTCTTGTTTGCCGATCGCGACGTCACCGCTGACTTTTACGCTGTAGAAAGTGCCCATGGTTTTGCCGTCAATATCGATTTGCGGGCGGGAGGAGGCGTCGTCGCAGGCGGCGAGCAGGGCGCATAAAGCGCTCAACAGCGCTCCTTTGGCGAACAGGGAAGCCATAACATGTCCTTTGAAACCGTGAAAGCCGCTACAAATAAAGTAATGCGCGGCAAATGGAAAGCGGATAAAGGTAAAATAGCATTTTGCTGGCGCTGAAGCCGCGTCTGAGCTAACGTCTGCCCATTCTTTTCGGTGAGGTTCACACTGCCGCTATGAGTTCAACCGCCATTTCCCGGCTCATCCATCCCTTTGCCAAAGACCGTTTCTTGCATGCATTGCTGCTGGCCGGCGTGGCGATGTTCGCCTTTCATCCGCAGCCGCTGGCAGCGCTGGGTGGTTTTATCGACGGCCGTACCCTCATCACCCTGTTGGGGCTGATGCTGCTGACCAAAGGGGTGGAGGTCAGCGGCTACTTCGATTTTGTCGGCCGCAAGATTATCAACCGCTTGCACAGCGAACGGCGGCTGGCGCTGTTCCTGGTGTTCTCCGCCGCGCTGTTGTCGTCATTTCTGACTAACGACGTAGCGCTGTTTATCGTCATACCGCTCACCATCACGCTGAAAAAGCTGTCGGCGCTGCCGGTTGGCCGCCTGATCATCTTCCAGGCGCTGGCGGTGAACGCCGGTTCGCTGCTGACGCCGATCGGCAACCCGCAAAATATCCTGCTGTGGAGCCGCTCCGGCCTCTCTTTCCTCGGCTTCATCGGCCAGATGGCGCCGTTTGGCGCCGCAATGATGTTGAGCCTGCTGGCGCTGACCTGGTTCAGCTTCCCGGCGCGCGACATCGTGAAAACGCCGAATACCGAGGGCTATCCCTACCAGCGGCCGCTGTTGCTGAGCTGTGTAGGGCTGTATGCGGTTTTCCTGCTGTGTCTCGATTTCGATCTGCCGTTGTATGGGCTGCTGGCGGTGGTCGCCGGTTTCTTGCTGCTGGCGCGCCGAGTGCTGTTGCAGATCGACTGGAGCCTGATTTTCGTGTTCGCCGCCATGTTCATCGATGTCGGCCTGTTTACCCGCCTGCCGCCGCTTCAGCCGGCGTTCGCCGCCATCGCCGGGCTGAGCGAGGGGAGCGTGTATGCGTTGGGCGTCGGGCTGTCGCAGATCGTCAGCAACGTGCCGGCCACCATACTGTTGCTCAACTATGTGCCCTCCAGCGCTCAGCTGGCCTATGCGGTCAACGCCGGCGGCTTCGGGTTGGCGATCGGATCGCTCGCCAACCTGATTGCGTTGCGCATGGCGGGGGAGCGCAAGATCTGGTTGCGCTTCCACTATTATTCGCTGCCGCTGTTGGCATGGACCGCGTTGCTCGGCTGGGTGATGAGCTAAGCCGGTTGGCCGCTTTGCCGCGCGGCCAGCAGGCAAATGCTGCGGGTCACCTGATAGGATTTCACGAAGGCGCTGACGGGTAAAAACTCGAAGCGCGAGTGGAAGTTATGCGCGCCGGTGAAGTAATTGGGCGTCAGGATGCCACGGCTGGAGAGCGCCGCGCCGTCGGTGCCGCCGCGCATCGGGATCACCTTCGGCGGGATGCCGTGGGCGGCGAGGGCGCCGAAGATCAGATCGATGGCGCGCCGGTCCTCGCCGATGGCGTTGCTGATGTTGCTGTAGATGTCGCTGACGCTGCAGCTGACGTTGGCCCGCGGATAGTTGGCCGCCACCTGGCGCACCGTTTCCTCGAGGCGGGCCTTGCGCGCCTCGAACGCTGCGCGATCGAAGTCGCGAATCGACACCTTCAGCGTCGCCTGATTGGCGTTGGCGGCCAGATCGGTAAACCAGAAATAGCCCTCGCGCCCTTCGGTGTGCTCCGGAGTATCCTGCACATCGAATCGGTTGATGATGTCGTTGGCGATGCGTATCGGGTTGATTAACACGTTTTTCGCCGACATCGGGTGGGCGGTCACCCCCTCGATGCGGATCTCCGCCGCCGCCGCGTTGAAATTCTCGTACACCACTTCACCCAGTTCGCAGCAGTCGATGGTGTAGGCGAAATCGACGGGGAAACGCTGCAGATCCAGCGCTTTGGCGCCGCGCAGGCCAATCTCTTCGTCCGGCACGAACGCCACCACGATATCGCCGTGGCGATCGGCCGCGGTCAGGTTGGCCAGCAGCGTCATCACCACGGTAACCGCCGCCTTATTGTCGGCGCCCAGCACGCTGGTGCCGTCGCTGAACAGGATCTCTTCGTTTCGGTAGGGCAGGATCTCCGGATGCTCGGCGGTACGCAGCCAGATACCTTGCTCGGCGTTCAGGCATAAATCTTCGCCGGTGAAGCGCAGGCGCTGCGGGCGAATCTCGGGCGACAGGCCGACGTCCACGGTGTCGATATGCGTGATGAAGCCGATGCGCGGCGCGCCGGGTTGGGTGCCGGGCTTGCGGGCGGTCACGGTGGCGTGCTCGTCGATCTGCACGTCGGCCAGGCCGAGCCGGCGCAGCTCGTCGGCCAACAGTTGCGCCATCTCATGCTGCCCCGGCGTGCTGGGCAGGGTGGCTGCGGCGGCGTTGCTCTGGCTGGTCACCGCCAGATAGCGGAAGAAACGTTCGGTAAGCTGTTCGGCAATCGGGCTGGTCATCGGAACTCCTCGCGGTTGGCAATCTACCGGTTTTAAAACGAAATCAGCCGTTTGTCCAACGGTGCAATGCGTAAACCGTCAGAATGCGAAGCATCGCGCAGAAACGAAAAATAGCGGTGCAACTAGGAAATAGTCGCAGGTTTCTGCGGCAAAATCGGTGTTAGCTGTGGGCCAGGAAGCGCCCACATAACACTTATCTGTCCCTCAAGGAGAATTCATGCACACCGGTCACGCTCTGCTTATCACCTTACTGTCCCTGGGCATCTCTCACAGCGCCTGGTCGTCTGCCGATACCGGGCACGCCAACAGCAACGCCAACAGCCGCGAAGTGGCCAGCGCGTTGGGCGGCCTGAAGAACAAAACCTACGAACTGGAGCAGGCGCCGAAGATCCGCGTCGCCAGCTTCAATATCGCCGCCGGCAAGGTCAGCGACATGACCGCCATCGCCAAGGCGATTCGCGCGATGAATGTCGACGTGGTGGCGCTGCAGGAGGTGGATAAACTCACCGCCCGCAGCGGGCGGGTCGATCAGGCGGCGGAACTGGCGAAACTGACCGGCATGCAGGCGGTGTTTGGCCGGGCGATCGATTTCGACGGCGGCGAATATGGTTTGGCGTTTCTGTCGAAGTATCCGCTGCACGATGCCGTGATCTATCCGCTGCCGTCCGGCCAGCGCGAACAGCGTATCGCCTTCAGCGCCAAGGTCGATGTGCCGGAGTTCCCGACGCCGATCACCCTGTTCAATACCCACCTCGATACCAAGGAAGATCCGACGATGCGTCTGGATCAGGTACGGGAGCTGAACGATCGCACCATGGAAGTTCGCGGCATCAAGCTGCTGTTCGGCGATATGAACGATGTGCCGGGCAGCGTCACCTGGCTGGAGCTGAGCCGCTATTGGAACGATATCATGCCCAACGGGCAGGACGGCCGCAGCTGGCCGGCGGAAAACGCCGAGATCAAGGTGGATTACATCTTCACCGGCAACGCGCAGCGCTGGCATCTTGACAGCCTGACGGTGCCGAACGCCAGCGGCGACTGGAACGGCGTGCATTGGCCGGCGGTGAGCGACCACCTGCCGCTGGTGGCGGAGATGCGCCTGACCGAACAATAAGCCGATCGGCGTCCCATTGGGGCCAGGCTAAGCCACGGTGATCCGCGCCAGCCGCTCGACGGCGCAGCGGATCTCGCCCGGTGTCAGGGCCGAAAAGCCCAGCAGCCACCCGTCGCGCTGCGCCTGAACCGTTTGGTATTGCGCTGTTAACCCGGGCGTAAGGATGCCGAGCCGCCGCGCCTGCCGGCTGAGCGCCGCCTCCTGGCCGGGCGGCAGCCAGACGCTGAGCTGCAGGCCGCCGGCGGCGGGAGCGGGGGTGGCGAAGTGGTCGAGTTTTTCGCGTACTGCCGCCAGCAACACATCGCGCCGGCTATGGTAGAGTTGGCGCATGTAGCGGATATGCGCGGCGAAGTGCCCCTGGCGGATGAATTCGGCGGTGACCGCCTGCATCAGCTGCGCGCTGTGGCCGTCATACACCGTGCGTGCGGTGACGAACGCTTCAACCAGCGTGGGCGGTACGATCAGGTATGCCAACCGCAGCGAAGGGAACAGCGATTTGGAGAAGGTGCCGAGGTACAGCACCCGGCCACGGCGATCCAGACCCTGCATCGCCGGTATCGGCAGGCCGTCGTAATGAAACTCGCTGTCGTAATCGTCCTCAATGATCCAGGCCTGCTGCTTTTCCGCCAGCGTCAGCAGTGCCAAGCGGCGCGCCAGGCTGAGCGCTGCGCCGGTTGGGTATTGGTGCGAGGGCGTCAAATAAATCAAACGCGGCTCGGGCAAGGAGGGCTCAGCGCGCAGGCCGTCGCCGTCTACCGCCACCGGCGTCAGGGCGGCGCCGGCGCTGATAAAGGCGTTTCTCGCCCCGGCGTAACCCGGTTCTTCCATCCAGACGCTGTCGCCGCTGTCCAGCAGCAACGTGGCGATCAGCTGCAGCGCCTGCTGTGAACTGGTCAGCACGATAACCTGGTTTGCATCGCAGATTACGCCGCGCGTTTGGTTGACGTGGGCGGCAATCGCTTCACGCAGCGGCAAATAGCCCTGCGGGTCGCCGTAGCGCAGCAGGCTTTCTCCCTGTAGCCGCAGGCGCTGTGCGGTCAGTTGCTTCCACAAGGCTAGCGGAAACGCGCGCAGATCCGGCGAGCCGGCGGCAAACGCCTGTGGCTGCTGCGGATCGCGGCAGCCGCCGGTTTGCACGATCTGTTGGCCGCGTTGCGAAAGGCGCGGCATGGCGGTGCGAGGCGGCGGCGGCAGCGATTTGGCGATGCGGATAGCCACAAATGTGCCCTGGCCGACGCGGCGCTGCAAATACCCCTCCGCCTCCAACTGGCCGTACGCTGCTTCGACGGTCACCCTTGAGAGTTTCAGATCCCCAGCCAGCACTCGGCTGGAGGGCAGGCGTTGCCCAATGTTCAATGTGCCGTGGTGGATGGCCTGCCGCAACGCTGCACAAAGACGTTCGCGCAGCGTGCCGACGGCCTGGGGCGATTGCTGAAACAGCGTGATCAGCGTGTGCCGCATAATGGGTCTTATCATCTGTGGATAATGGGTATCAATCATAAGACCAAAATGGGGCACTATTGTCATCTGTCTTGATGCACGGGAGTAAGTGATATGTCGAAAGAATCATTGGTGCTGGCTTTTCCGCCGGCGGCGCCGGAAGAAAGCCTGGCCTATCTGGCGGCTAAACTGAGCCGCTATGCGGATGCCTGGGATGTGGCGGAAGATCTGCGCAATGGCGTGGACGGGATGGTGGTGATCGACACCCGCGCGCAGGCGCTGTACGCTGCCGGACATATCCCCGGTGCGCTCAGTTTGCCGCATCGCCTGATGGATGAAGCCGGCACGGCGCAGCTGGATCGCCGGAAAGTGTATGTGACCTACTGCGACGGCATTGGCTGCAACGGATCCACCAAAGGTGCTTACAAGCTGGCGAAACTGGGATTCAGGGTGAAGGAGCTGATCGGCGGGCTGGACTTCTGGCTGCGCGATGGCCATCCATTGGCCATCGGAGAACAGCCGGGATCGTTGCGCGATCGGGCGGCTGCTGAGGACTGCGGCTGCGCCTGAGGCGTTAAAACACCAGCGCCAGCACGATCGCCAACGCCAACAGCAGCAGGATCAGCGCTACGGCCGGCTTGCTCAGCGCTTTTTGCAGCGGCAGAGGCAAGGCGGCGATCAGCGGGTTGAGCAGCGGCTGCGGTTCGACAGGGTGGCTGGCGATCGGCTGCGCCTGGCCGGCTTTATCCAGACGGCGGGCAAACAGCTGATGAATGGCGTCGCTCATTTGCGGATGCGTCAGCGGCGCATTGGCGCCGCAGTTGAAGCGCGCCTGGCAATAGTCGTTCATCTGCTGCAGTTCTCGCTCGTCCGCCGGCTGCTTGAGCGCCGCCAGCAGGTTGTTCAGCGTCGGCGCGTTCTGCGGGCTGAGCGCCACCTTCACCTGTAAAAACTGGTTCAGCAGCTGGAAGTGGCGTGCCGGCAGCGGATCGTTGGTTTTCACGCCCGCCAGATCGAACAGCGTTTGCCAGATTTTAGCCGGCGCTTCGCCGGTGGCGGCGCTGAGTTTGGTGATCTGCTGCTGCAGGCTTTGATGCTCTGCGGGCAGCAGCGGGCGATCGCTGGTGGCGGTTTGCTGCGGCTGGGGAATGGTCAGGCCGCCGGTTTGCAACAGATTAAGTACCTGTTGCAATTGCGGTGGGCTCAGTTGGCTCAACACCGTATGGCCGAACTGCTGGCGAATAAAGTCGCTGACCGCCTGGCGGTTATTGCCCTGCGGCAGCAATTCGGCCAGCTGTTGCAGCAGTTGGCGCCCGGCATGGTTTTGTTGCGCCTGCGTCAGGCGCGTTTGCAGCAGCTGTTCCGCCGGTTGAAAATGGCGCGCCAGCAGTTCGCCGCCTTTGTCGGCGCCGAGATCGTGACGCAGAGACGCCCAGATCTCCGCCGATTTGACCGGGCTGAGCGTCATGATTTTCACGATCAGTTTTTCCAGCGTCGTGCGCTGCGCCGGAGAGAGGGGTTGATCGTCAGTGGCCGCCGTTTTGCCCGGGGAGGGGGGGCGTTCGCCGGCGATTGGGGTGCCCGGCCCACTCAAAGGTTGCATATCACCAGTCCTTCGCTGTGTATCCCCGCAGAATGCCTGGAGGAGAGAATCGTCATCGTACCCGGCGAAAAGCGCAGGCTTACCCACTATGATACCTGTAAATCGCCGCCATCAATACCGCCGCTCAGACATTTCTTTACCGACAAAACGTTGCTAATCGCGTCTGCGCCGCTAAGATAACCCCAGATCTAAACATGAGGATGGCATGGTTAAACGGCAGCGGATTGCAAAATGGTTTTTATGCCTGGCTTGCCTGGTGGTGCTGACGTGCATGACCCAGCGCATGGCGGGCCTGCATGCGCTGCAGCAAACGCTGGGGATCCCGGCTGCCACCGCCGTTCAATCCGGCGATGAGGCCGCCGAAGCGCAGCCGACGCCCTGTGAGCTGAGTGCCAAGTCATTGCTGGCCGCGCCGCCGGTGATGTTCGAAGCCGTGCTGTTCGGGCTGGGTCTGCTGCTGGCGCTGTTGGCGCCGACCATCGCCGCGCGTCTGCGCATTCCTCCTCCTCGCGCCATTTCTCCGCCCACCCTCAGGGTGCACCTTCGATTATGCGTCTTCCGTGAATGAGTTAATCGCCCGTTTTTCGTGGTGAATTAATCATTTATGGAGAATTAACATGTTGAAAATCATCAGGCTGGCCTGCGCTTGCCTGTTTATGCTGTGGCTGCCTGCCTTGCAGGCGGCGGACAGCGGCTGGCTGCAAAATCCGGCCAACGATCATGCCAAGGTGCGGCTGCGCGCCGACACGTCTCAGCCGGGGGAGACCCGCCTGCTGCTGTCGGTCGAGCTGCAAAAAGGCTGGAAAACCTATTGGCGCTCTCCGGGCGAAGGCGGCATCGCGCCGGCTATCGTCTGGCAAGGCAACCCACCGCCGGCGACCTGGCACTGGCCGACGCCGCAGCGTTTCGAGGTGGCCGGCATTTCCACCCAGGGCTATCACGATCGGGTCACGTTGCCGATCGTGATGTCAGGCCAGGTATCCGGCCCGCTGGCGGGTACGCTGACGCTGTCCACCTGCAGCAACGTCTGCATTCTGACCGACTACCCGTTCAGTCTGGATCTGACGGCGCCGAACGATCCGCAGTTTAATCACGACTTCGCGCAGGCGATGGGGCAGGTGCCGATCGCCGCCGGGTTGGCGGATAACGTCAAGGCCGGGTATCGCAGCGGCGAGTTGCAGATTGCCGCCGAACGCGCCGCCGGCTGGCAACAGCCTGCGCTGTTCTTCGATACGCTGGCGGATGCCGATCTCGGCAAGCCGCAGGTTGAAACCGACGGCGATCGGTTGCTGGCGCGAGTGCCGGTCAGCGATGGCTGGGGCGATGCGGCGCCGGACCTGCGCGGCAAAACGCTGACGCTGGTGATCGACGACGGCGGCATGGCGCAGCAGATTACGCTGCCGATTGGCGATGCGTTGGCCGCGCCCGCCGGTGCGGCGTTCCCGTTGTGGCAGGCGGTATTGATGGCGCTGGCGGGCGGGTTGATCCTCAACCTGATGCCGTGCGTGCTGCCGGTGCTGGGCATCAAGCTCGGTTCGATCCTGCAGGTGGAGCGGCGCGATCGGCACAGCGTGCGTTTGCAGTTCCTGGCGTCATCGCTGGGCATCGTCGCCTCGTTTATGGCGCTGGCCCTGCTGATGACGCTGCTGCGGCTCGGCAACCACGCGCTCGGCTGGGGCATTCAGTTCCAGAATCCGTGGTTTATCGGCTTTATGGTGCTGGTGACGCTGCTGTTCAGCGCCAACCTGTTCGGCCTGTTCCATTTGCGTCTCTCGTCCGATCTGAATACCTCGCTGGCGACCCATAACGGGCGCGGTCTGAGCGGCCATTTCTGGCAGGGCGCGTTCGCTACGCTGCTGGCGACGCCGTGCTCGGCGCCGTTTCTCGGCACGGCGGTGGCCTTCGCGCTGGCGGCGTCGCTGCCGGTGCTGTGGGGCATGTTCATCGCGCTCGGCATCGGCATGAGCCTGCCGTGGCTGCTGATCGCCGCCTGGCCATCGCTGGCGCTGCGTTTGCCGCGCCCCGGCCGTTGGATGAATACCGTCAAGCTGGCGATGGGGCTGCTGATGCTGGCGTCGTCGCTGTGGCTGCTGAGCCTGCTGAGCAACCATATTGGCGTGCAGGCCACGCTGTGGCTGGGGGCGTTGGCGCTGCTGGCGTTGCTGCTGGCGGTGTGGCGCCAACAGGGGGCACGCTTGGCGGCCAAGCTGGCGGCGGGCACTGTGGTGCTGGCGGGTGTGGTCCTGCTGGCCGGATCGCTGAGCGCCGGCCTGTGGCGCCAACCGTTGCAGGATCGGGTGCAGTGGCAACCGCTGAGCGATCAAGCGATCGCCGAGGCGCTGGCGCAGCATAAGCGGGTGTTCGTCGACGTGACAGCCGACTGGTGCGTGACCTGTAAAGCCAACAAATTCAATGTGCTGCTGCGTGATGACGTACAGCGCGCGCTGAGCGCCGACGATGTGGTCGCGCTGCGCGGCGACTGGAGCCGTCCATCGGCCGACATCGGCGCCTTCCTGCAAAAGCGCGGCAGCGTCGCCGTGCCTTTCAACCAAGTCTATGGCCCCGGCAGCCCGGACGGCGTGGTGCTATCCCCGCTGTTGACCCGTGACGCCGTGCTGCAAACGCTTTCCCATGCCAAAGGAACCGAACAATGAAAAAACTACTGATTTTACTGATGATCATCGCCGCCCCAGCGTGGGCCGCCGAGCCTTTTACCCCGGCGCAAGAGGTGCGTATCAAAGAGATGATCCGCGAAACGCTGGTGTCCAACCCGGACATTCTGGCGCAGGCGGTGGACGCCTGGCAGCAGCAAACCGCCGGCGAGCAAATCAGCCAGGCTATCAAGCAGAACGCCAAAACGCTGTACCAGGATCCGGCCAGCCCGCGCCTGGGCGCCGCCAACGCCAAACTGACGCTGGTGACCTTTACCGACTATAACTGCCCGTACTGCAAGCGTTTTGATCCGATGTTGGAGAAAATCGTCAAGCAATATCCGGACGTGGCGCTGGTGGTGAAGCTGCTGCCGTTCAAGGGCGAAAGCTCGGTCAGTTCGGCGCGCGTGGCGCTCACCACCTGGCAACAGCACCCGGATCAATTCTGGGCCCTGCACCAGCGGCTGATGGCGAAAAAGGGCTTCCACGACAATGCCAGCATCGCCGCCGCGCAGGAGAAAACCGGCGTCAAGGCGGTGGCGCCGAGCGAACAGAGCATGACCACGCTGCGCACCAATATGGCGTTGGCGGAGCAACTGGGCGTACAAGGGACGCCGGCGACGCTGATCGGCGATCGAATGCTGCCGGGGGCGGTGTCGTATGAAGAGCTGGAAGCGATGGTGAAACAGCAGCTGGCGAAGGCTAGCAATGGCTAAGTTCAAGCGCTGGGGGCGCGAGTTGTTGCTGCTGGCGCTGATCGCATTGGCGGTGGTCACGGTGATGGATTGGCTGAACGCGCCGCAGGCGCCGCCGGCCTTCGATGCTCAGACGCTGACCTCGCTGGACGGCGAGCGCGTGTCGTTGGCGCAGCTCAGCGATGAGCGGCCGCTGCTGGTTTACTTTTGGGCCAGCTGGTGCGGCGTTTGCCGTTTCACCACGCCGGACGTCGCCCGCTTGCAGGCGGCGGGCGGCAACGTGCTGACCGTCGCGCTGCGATCGGGCGATGATGCCCAGGTGAAGCAGTGGCTGGCGCGCAAACGGCTAGCGCTGCCGGTGGTCAACGATCCGGCCGGCGCGCTGTCGGCGCAGTGGCGGATTGGCGTCACGCCGACCTTCGTGGTGATCTCGCAGGGCAAGGTGGTGCAAAGCACCACCGGCTGGACCAGCTACTGGGGGATGAAGCTGCGGCTGTGGTGGGCCGCCGTCTAACCGGCGCTTTTCTCCGCTATCACTTCCTCAATCGCCCGGCACAGCCGGGCGATACCTTCTTCAATCTGCGGCGGCGAGTTGGCGGCAAAATTCAGCCTCAGGCCGTGTGCGCCCAGCTGTTCCTGCGCATAGAAGCATTCGCCGCGCGCGAAGGTCACCCCGTGTCGCCAGGCCACCGGCATCAGCTCGGCGGTGGTCACCGTCTCCGGCAGCGTCAGCCAGATAAACAAGCCGCCTTGCGGCGTTTCGAAACGGCACCCCGGCGGCAGCCGATGTTGCAACGCGTCGATCATCACTTCCAGATGCAGGCGGTAGACGCGTCCGGCGCGCCGCAGCTGCTTGTCGTAACGGCCGACGGTGACGAACGCGTCCAGCGCCCGCTGGATCAGGCTGGAGCTGGTGAAGCTGTCGACGTGTTTCAGCCTGGCGAAACGCTGATAGTGTTCGCTGTCCGCCACCAGATAGCCGATGCGCATGCTGGGCAGCAGCATCTTGGAGAAGGTGCTGACGTAGATCACCGCGCCCGGCTGCGCCAGCGCGCGCAGCGACGGCAGCTGTTTGCCCTGATAACGCAGATCGCCGACGAAGTCGTCCTCCAGGATCACCACGCCGGCCTGTTGGGCGATCGCCAGCAGGCGCCGCCGGCGGGCCTCGCTCAGGCAGCGGCCGGTCGGGTTGTGGAAGTTGGGGATGGTGTAGATCAGTTTAGGGCGGTGGCGTTCCAGCAGCTCGGGCAGTCGATCGACCAGCATGCCGTGGCGATCGCCGGGCACGGAGACGATATTGATGCGGTGCTGGCGCAGCAGGCCCAGCGCTTCGGCGTAGGTCGGCTCTTCGACGATCACCGTATCACCCGGCGCCAGCAGGCTTTGCACCACCAGACTGATGGCATGCTGCGAACCGTTGGTGATCAGCACCTGTTCGGCCTGCGTGGGGATGCCCTGGGCGCTGAGAATGCGGCTCAGCGTATCGCGCAGCGGGTAGTAGCCGCAGTATTCGCCGTAACTGAAGGCTTCTTCCGCGTGGCGGCTGAGCACCGACAGCAGCACTTTGCGAAACGCCTCCAGAGGAAATATCTTGGGGCTGCCGACGCCGGCGGCAAAGTTGATCAGCCCCTCCGGCAGCGGGGCGTCGGCATAGCCGTCCAGCCGCGAGGTGAGGGTGGTGAAGCTCTCCAGCGGGAAAGGGGCGTTGCTGGTCGGCCGGGCCGGGCGCGTTTGCGCCTGCGGGTGCGCGACATAGGCGCCGCTGCCGCGCCGCTGGTGCAAAAAGCCCTTGGCCGCCAGTTCGGCATAGGCGTTATCCACCGTCAAACGGCTGACCGCCAATTCGGCCGCCAGCGTGCGTGTCGAGGGCAGCTTGTCGCCATCCACGAACACGCCGGTGAGGATGGCGCGCCGCAGCGCTTCTTCGATCTGCAAATACAGCGGAACGTCCTGTTCGCGATCTAACGGGATGTGCATGCGAAATTGGCCCGGTTAGGGAGATGGTTTTTTACTATACCCCATGTCAACAGGGCTTCAAGCGCAGAAAAGTGGCCTGCATGACAACGCCGAAAAGTGGCTATAGTGGGAAAAAATGGCCGCGTTACACTGTGCGCCTGAGCATTTATGTCGCCATTTTCCCGAGGATCTCATGTCATTACCGTCAGGCGTTTCCGCCCGGCCGGCGTTGCCCGGCGCGCGCCTCTTGCAGGGCAGCAGCCAGGGTTACGTCATCGCCATTATCAGCGCCATGCTGCTGGCCTTTACCGCCATCATCATTCGCGCGCTGACCGAGTACTATCAGCTGCCGACCTTCGTGCTGGCGTTCTGGCGCGCGGCGCTGGTGGCGCTGGTGCTGTTGCCGCTGCTGTTGCTGGTGAAACCGCAGTGGGCGCGTCTGCGCCGTGAGCAGGTGGTGTTCTACGCGCTTTACGGGCTGCTGCTGGCGCTGTTCAACAGCCTGTGGACGCTGTCGGTAGCGCTGAATGGCGCGTCGGTGGCGACCATACTGACCTACTGTTCGGTGGGCTTTACCGTGTTCCTCGGCTGGGTGATGTACAGCGAGCGCCTGACGCTGCGCCAACTGCTGGTGATCGCCATCAGCCTGGGCGGTTGCTTCCTGGTCAGCAACGGCGACAGCATGGGGAACAGCCACTTCGATCTGCTGGGGCTGCTGGTAGGGATGCTGTCGGGCATCGGCTATACCCTGTATACCCTCGGCGGGCGGGTGGCCAGCGAACGCGGCTATCCGGTGTGGAACACCATCCTGTACGTGTTCGGTTTTTCGGCGCTGTATCAGCTGGCGTTCAACGCGGCGCTGACGGCGTTCCCGTTGGCGGCGTTCCACGGCATGGCCGGCGATTTGTGGTTCCTGTCGCACGGCGCACAGGGCATCCAGTGGAGCGGCTGGCTGTTGCTGCTGGCATTGGCCGCCGGGCCGACGCTGTTGGGCTTCGGGTTGTATAACATCAGCCTGAAAACGCTGCCGCTGGCGGTGGCCAACCTGATCCTGTCGCTGGAACTGGTGTTCACCGCGGTGATCGCCTATTTCCTGCTGGGGGAAAGCATGAATCAGCTGCAGCTGCTGGGCAGCGCATTGGTGATGGGCGGGGTGCTGCTGTTGAAAAGCAAGACCGCCGAGGCGTGATCGGTTACCCTTGTGCCTCGCAAGAGAGGCACTAATGATGAATAACCCGAGATTGAAACGAGCGCTTATCGCTTGAATGGCCGTGTTGAGTGAACGACAACACGGCCACAGACATTCCGTTCCGTGGCTTTTATTCCGGTAACAAGAGAATACGCCATGTCCGAAAAACACTGGTCCAAAACCGAACTGCTGCATCAGACGGTGACCAACCCGAATATCATCGTCAAAGGCACCCACAGCTACTACAGCGACTGCTGGGATAACGGCTTCGAACGCTCGGTGGTGCGCTATCTGCACGGCGACGCGGTCAGCCGCCAATGGCAGCCGCTGGGCGAAATAGATCGCCTGCTGATCGGCGATTATGTGTGCATCGCGGCCGAAGTGGTGATCCTGATGGGCGGTAATCACACCCATCGCATCGACTGGCTGAGCCTGTATCCGTTTATGGCAACCATCAAGCAGGCATACCGTCCCAAAGGTGATACCCGGCTGGGTGACGGCTGCTGGATCGGCATGCGGGCGATGCTGATGCCGGGGATCTCGATAGGCGAGGGGGCGATCGTCGCCGCCGGTAGCGTGGTGGCCGGCGATGTTGCGCCTTATGCCATCGTCGGTGGTAACCCGGCGAGGTTTATCCGTTGGCGGTTCGCGCCGGAAGTCATCGCACGGTTGCTTGCCTTGCGCCTCTATGACTTGTCCGAGGTGGACTTTGCGGTGATTCAGCCGTTGCTTGCCGATAACGATATCGGGGCGCTGGAAAGGGGAATGGCGGCCTTGCGCCGTTAAACACTACGGGCGGGGATCCCCGCCCGTTTCGCGTTATTCGGCCTTGGCCTCGGCCGTCGGTTGGCGGCGTTTGCGCATCAGGCGCAGCAGCGGCGGCAACGCCAGCACCGCGACCGCCAATACCAGCAGCGTTTGCGCGATGCTGCTGCTCCACAGAATGCCGAACTCGCCGTTGCTGATCGACAGCGCGCGGCGCAGGTTTTGTTCCAGCATCTCACCCAGCACAAAGCCCAGAATCAGCGGCGACATCGGGAAATGCATTTTCCGCAGAATGTAGCCGAACACCCCCAATCCGACCATCAGCAGCAGGTCGAAGGTGGTGCTGTGCACCGCATAAACCCCCACCGCCGAAACCGCGGCGATCGCCGGTACCAGGAACCACAACGGGATGGTCAGCATGCGGGTGAACAGACCGACCAGCGGCAGGTTCATGATCAACAAAATGACGTTGGCGATCAGCAGCGCGGCGATCAGCCCCCAGACGATATCCGGCTGTTCGGTGAACATCGCCGGGCCGGGGGTGATGTTGTACAGCGTCAACGCGCCCATCATCACCGCCGTGGTGCCGGAACCCGGCACCCCCAGCGTCAGCATCGGAATGAACGAACCGCAGGCCGAGGCGTTGTTGGCCGCTTCCGGCGCCGCGACGCCGCGGATATCGCCCTTGCCGAAGGTATCGCTGTTGCCGCTGATTTTCTTCTCGGTCATGTAGGTCAGCGCGCTGGCGATAGTGGCGCCGGCGCCCGGCAGAATGCCGACGAAGAAACCGATCACCGACGAACGCAGGGTAGGGCCTGCGCACTGCGCCGCCTCTTTGCGGTTGAACAGCAGCCGGCCGGTTTTACGCACCAGCTTCTGGCCGGCGCTGGTGCTCTCCAGCATCAACAGGATTTCGCTGACCGAGAACAGGCCGATCACTACCACGATGAACTGCACGCCGTCGGAGAGGTGCACGCTGTCGAAGGTAAAGCGGTAAACGCCGGTGTTGGCGTCGACGCCCACCGTTGCCAGTCCCAGGCCGATCAGCGCCGCCAGCAGCGATTTCAGTGGGTTCTGGCTCATCATGCTGCCGAGGCAGGCGATGGCGAACACCATCAGGGCGAAATACTCCGCCGGGCCAAAGGCCAGCGACCAGCGGGCCAGCAGCGGCGCGAACAGAATGATGCCGCCGATGGCGATCATCGAGCCGACGAACGAGCTGACCGCCGAGATGGACAGCGCCACGCCGGCGCGCCCCTGCTGCGCCATTGGGTAGCCGTCCAGCGCGGTCATGATCGCCGCCGCGTCGCCCGGCACGTTGAGCAGAATCGACGAGATGCGCCCGCCGTATTCGCAGCCGATATACACCGTCGCCAGCAGGATCAGCGCCGATTCGGCCGGCAGTTTGAGGGCGAACGCCAGCGGCAGCAGGATCGCCACGCCGTTGATCGGCCCCAGCCCCGGCAACAGGCCGACGATGGTGCCGACGAAGCAGCCGATCAGGGCGATAATCAGGTTCTGCGGCACCAGCGCCACTTCAAACCCTTGGGTCAAATACATCCAGGTATCCATCATCGCTCCCGTTAGCTCAGCCAGGCGCCGAGCGGCAGTGTGACATCGAGAAGTTGGTCAAAGGCGTAGTACAACGCTGCGCCCATGATGACGCCGGAGATGGCCGCCGCCGGCAGGCTGGCCTGAAACAACAGGCCGATGCTGAACGTCAGCAGCGCGGTCGCCAGCGGGAAGCCGAGCCATTCAAAGCCCCAGGCATACAGCACCAGGGTGATCACCAGCACCAGCAGCCGCTGCAACACCTTGCTGTGCGGCCACTCCACCGCCTGCGGGTGGCGCAGCAACAGCAGGGCCGCGCACAGCGCCATCAGGCTGAGGATCGCCAGCGGGAACGGGCGCGGCCCCAGCGGTTCATAGCTGTATTCGCTCTGGATGCCCCAGCCGATGAACAGCCCGCCGATACACAGCAGCAGCCAAAAACCGGCAAAAATACGATCGCTCATGGTTTTCCCCTGCGGTTATTTGGCCAGGCCGAACACTTTCGCCTGCTCACGGTATTGGGCAACCTGGTTCTTCACGTAGGCGTCCAGCTCTTTGCCGGTCAGGTTGAATTCGAACAGGCCGCGCAGATCGCGCTGCTGCTTGAATTCGTCGGTCGCCATCATTTTCTGGAAGGTGTCGATCCACCACTGATACTCTTCATCGCTGACTTTCGGCCCGACGTAGAAGCCGCGAATGATCGGCCACACCAGGCTGTATCCCTGCTCTTTGGCGGTGGGAATATCGGCCAGCTGGCCCGGCAGACGTTGCTCGGCATACACCGCCAGCACGCGGATCTTGTCGCCCTGCAGGTAAGGCACCATCTCGCTCAGGTCACCGGAAACCGCCTGAATATGGTTGCCCAGCAGCGCGGTGACCGGCTCGCCGCCGCCTTCGAACGCCACGTAGCGCATCTTGCGCGGATCCACGCCGACTTCGCGCGCCAGCAGCGCGGTTTTCATCCAGTCCTGGCTGCCGATGGAGGCGCCGGCGCCGAACACCACGCTGTTGGGATCTTTTTGGAAAGCGTCCATCAGGTCTTTCAGGGTTTTGTAAGGCGAGTCGGCGCGCACTGCGATCATGCCGTAGTCGGTGCCGACCGCCGCCAGCCATCTCACGTCGTCCACGTTGTAGCGGCCGAACTTGCCCTGGGCCAGATTGAGCAGCGAGCCGCCGGAGAAGGCCACCACGGTGCCGAACTCCGCCGGGCGCTGCGCGACGATGGCGTTGTAGGCCACCGCGCCGACGCCGCCGGGCATATAGGTGACGCGCATCGGTTTATCGATGGCCTTGGTATCCTGCAGCGACACCTGAATCAGTTTGCAGGTCAGATCGAAGCCGCCGCCGGGTTTGGCCGGCGCAATGCATTCGGTGCGTTTGGGCGCCTCTGCGGCGAAGGACTGAGAGGCCGCCAGCAACAGGGCGGCGGCGGTAAAGGTTCGGGTCATTATTTTTTTCATTGTGACTTGCCCTCGGTATTGTTCTGGTTGTGAAATCCCGCCGGGTGCGGTTGCAGGATTGTTAAAACAACAACCTTTCATTTACCTTTCAGTGGCCGGAAAAGTTTCCAGTCTGTGATTAGGGTCTCTTGTCGCCAGCGAATGGCGGGTGCGCTACCATAGAAACGAGGGCAAGAACAGGGCGCTAAACCGGCCAAAATCCTGCGTAATATCAGGTTTGCCGTTCTGCTTTTGCGATAAAATCATGATCAGTGAAATGAATAGAGACGCAGTAATATGTTTTCGTTAGGGAAATTGTTTGGTGGCAGGGACAGCGCCAAAGTATGCGCAATTAAACGGTTGCCTGAGGTCTACGCCGAGATGGCGGGAGAAAGCGGGCAGTGTCGTTTGAAGCGCCTGCGCCCCGAGGTTGGCGTGTTTGAGCTGCATTTCGTCAACGCCGACGGTGAAAAGTATGCCTGTCAGATGACCGCCTGCGTGACCGGCATCGATCTGGTGTTTGCCGCCAACAACCGCTCCGTACTGGTTTCTTCGCCGTTTACCGCCGACAAGCTGCGCCCGGTGCTGGACATTGCCGTTGCCGATAGCCCCATTCCGCTGATCTGACGCCGTCCTGCGATCGCGCTCCATACGCATAATTGTGTGCCAGCTCCCAAAACTGGCGGCGCGGCGCTCTTTTATCCCCTTATTTTCCATGCCATCCTTTGTTATCAGCCTGTTAACGGACGCCGTGTCGGCGCCAGGTTGTTCAGGTAAATCAATGGAATGGGAACATGCGACTGTTATTGGTTGAAGATCACCCCGAGCTGTCTCACTGGTTGCAAAAGGCGCTGACCGGCGCCGGGTTTGCCGTCGACGTCGCCCCGGACGGCGTGGCGGCCGATCATCTGTTGCTCAACGAGCGTTATGCGCTGGCGGTGTTGGATGTGGCGTTGCCGCGTTTGAACGGCCTGGATTTGCTGGCGCGCCTGCGCAAGCGCGGGCAGGATCTGCCGGTGCTGTTGCTGACGGCGCGCACCGACGTGGCCGATCGGGTAAGGGGCCTGAATCTGGGGGCGGACGATTACCTCACCAAGCCGTTCGAATTGGACGAGCTTGAAGCGCGTATTCGGGCGCTACTGCGCCGCAGCGTCGGCGCCCCGCAGCCGGCGTTGCAGTACGGCGCGTTGACCTACCATGACGAAGGCTATTTTCTGCTGGAGAGCAAGCCGCTGGCGCTGACGCCGCGCGAACTGGCGGTGTTGACCGCGCTGATGCATCGGCGCGGCCGCCCGGTGGCCAAACAACAGCTGTTCGAGCAGGTGTTTACGCTGTCCGACGAGGCCAATCCGGAGAGCATCGAGCTTTACGTACATCGCCTGCGGAAAAAGCTGCAGGGCAGCGACGTGGCGATCGTCACGCTGCGCGGTCTGGGCTACAGCCTGGAGCTCTGCAATGCGGTGGTTTAACGCCCCGCGTTCGCTGTTCTATCAACTGCTGCTGTTTTTTGGCCTGCCGCTGCTGGCGCTGGGCGGCATCTCTATCTACACCCACTACTTCAGCGCCATGAGCGCCGCCACTCTGGCTTACGATCGCACGCTGCTGGCGTCGGCGCGCACCGTGGCGGAGCGACTGGTGGTGCGCGAAGGCAAGTTGGCAGTCGATGTGCCCTATGTGGTGCTCGACAGCTTCGAGCGCAACATGAACGATCAACTGTATTACGAGGTGATTTCGCCGCAGGGAAAAAGCATCTCGGGCTATGACGATTTGCCGTCGCTGCCGCCCCATATCCCGCGTTCCACGCTCTACCCGGCGCTGGTGCATTTTTACGATGCGGAATATCTCGGCCGGCCGATCCGCGTGGCGGCGCTGTTTCAGCCGGTCAACGAGTCGGGGGTGAGCGGCATGGCGACCATTTTGGTGGCGGAAACCCTGGAGTCGCGCCGTTACCTAGCGCGGCAGATGATGATCGCGGCGCTGCTGAGCCAGGGCACGGTGGTGGTGTTGACCCTGATCCTGGCGTTCGCGCTGCTCAAGCGGGTGTTGAAGCCGATGCGTAAACTCTCCGGCATCATGCTGCGGCGCGATCCGGGCGAGCTGACGCCCTTGCCGCGGGTATTGCCGTGGTCGGAGATGCAGCCGCTGCTGGTGGCGTTCAATCGCTATATCGAACGGCTGCGGCTGATGGTGGCGCGTCAGGAACGTTTCAGCGCCGACGCTTCCCACCAGCTGCGCACGCCGCTGGCGGTGTTGAAGACTCAGGTCGGGGTGGCGCTGGCCAGCGATCGGCCGCAGCAGTGGCGCGAAAGCCTGCAGGCGATGAGCGCGACGCTGGACAATACCGTGGCACTGACCGACCGCCTGCTGTATCTCTCACGCCTGAAGGCCAGCGAGCACCAGGCCGAGCGCAAGCTGCAGCCGGTCAACCTGGCGCAGGTGCTGCGCGACGCCTGTTTCTCTCGCTTGCCACAGGCGCGCAGCAAACAGATCGATCTCGGCTTCGAAGGTGAAGCGGCGTGTCAGGTGGCGGGGGAACCGCTGCTGTTGGCCGAGCTGTGCGCCAACCTGTTGGACAACGCGTTGAAATACACACCGCGTCAGGGCGTGGTCACCGCTCGCCTCACGCAGGAGAAGGCGACGGGGGAAGGCGTGCTGGAGATTGAAGACAGCGGCCCCGGCATCGCCTTGCAGGACAAGGCGCTGGCGCTGCAGCCGTTTCACCGGCTGGACAACGTGGGCGATCAGCCGGGCGCCGGCCTGGGGCTGGCGCTGGTGAAGGACATCACCGCCTATCACGGCACCCGCCCGGAGCTGTTGAGCTCCGCCGCGCTGGGCGGTCTGTTGGTACGGGTGCGTTTCAGGCTGTTGCCTTAAGCCTGTTCTTTGCAGGACTCGACGTCGGCCGCCGGGGCTTTGGCTTTACGCGTCAGCGGCGTGCGCAGCCGCTGCGACAGGATAACGCCCAGCAGGGTAATGCCGCCGCCGATCAGGTGATAACCGTGCAACTGCTCATGCAGGAACAGCACGGCGATAGCGGCGGTAAACACCGGCGCCAGGTTCATGAAGATCGAGGCGGTGTTGGCGCCCAGGCGCATCACGCCCTGGATCCACAGGAACGGGGCGATGATCGAAGCCGGAATGCCGGCGAACAGCACCAGCGGCAGGTTATGGCCGTTCAAACCGACATCCTGCGCCATCAGGAAATTAGGCAGCAGCAGCAGCACGCCGAACAGGATCTGCACGTACAGCGATTGCCAGTTCGGCAGCGCGATGGCCCAGCGTTTGGTCAACACGCCATACAGCGCGTAAGAGGCGGTGGCGAGCAGCATCATCAATTCCCCCTTGCCGATACCATGCTGCAGCAGCACGCCGGGCTGGCCGCCGCTGACCAGCCAGATCAAACCGCCGAAGGAGAGAATACTGCCGAGCAGCACGCCGACGGTCGGCGCAATGCGCAGCAGGACGATGCTGATCAGGATGGTCAGCAGCGGGATCAGCGACACGATGATGCCCATAAACAGCGCGCTGACGCTGTGCGCCGCGTAATAGGCCAGGCTTTGATACAGCACCATGCCCAGCAAGCCGAGGATCATTAGTTTCCACCAGTTGGCGCGCACCTGCGCCCAATTGCGCAGCACGCCCGGCAGCACGAACGGCGTCAGGGCGATCAGCGCCAGCAGCCAGCGGTAAAGTGAAATGGCCGCCGGATCGATGGCGGTGGCGGAGAGTTTGCTGACAACGGCGTTAATCGACCATATCAGCACGGCCAACAGTGGGAAGAGCATATTCATGATAATTATTCTCAATAACGTCCAACATGCTGGCTAGTCTACGCGTGTCCGGTTTATCATATATAGCGATATCCAGACAAAAATCGGCGTAAACAAGACAAATCACGGGACGAAACCATGCCAGAAATCCGCCATTTCCCTGAGTCGCTGATCCCGGCGCCCAACCCGGTGCAGTTCCGCTGTGAAGAGTTTAACGCGCGCACCGAATTCCAGCCGCACAGCCACACCTGGGGCCAGTTGATGTGGGTCAAAGCCGGGGTGATGGTGCTGCGCATCGGCGGGCAGCGCTTTCTGGCGCCGCCGGAGTTCGTGTTGTGGGCGCCGGCGGGCATCGAACACTCCTGCTACAACCAGCGACTGGCGCAGTGCCGCATGGTGGACATTACGCCGGCGCTGTGCGCCGGCATGCCGGCCGACCCCTGTCTGGTGAGCGTAACGCCCATCTTCCGTGCCATCGCCGAGGATTTCTATGCGCGCAAGCAGTACATTCCGCAGGCGGAGGAGGATTTGCGTCTGTGCCAGGTGCTGATCGATCAGCTGCGCCTGTCGCCGCGTCAGCAAACCTATCTGCCGTCGTCGGACGACAAATTTTTGGCGCCGGTGCTGGAAGCGCTGGAGCATTGCCCGGCGGACAACACCTCGCTGGCAACGTGGGCGGCGCGGGTCTACACCACCGAGCGCACGCTGTCGCGCCGCTGCCAGCAGGATCTGGGCATGTCGTTCAGCGAGTGGCGCCAGCGCCTGCGTTTTCTGCATGCCGTGTCGTTGCTCGAGCAGGGCAAAACCGTGCAGGACGTGGCGTTGGACGTCGGCTACAGCTCCGCGTCGGCCTTTATCGTCATGTTCCAGCAGATCGCCGGCACCACCCCTGAGCGCTTTCGCCGTGCCTGATTCAGTGGCACACTATTTCACAGACCAATAGCCGTAAACCGTCGGAGAACGCAGTGAAAATTCTGGTTGATGAAAATATGCCGTACGCGGCCGAGCTGTTCAGCCGCCTGGGCGACGTGCAGGCGGTGCCGGGGCGTCCGATCCCGCTTGAGGCGCTGGCGGATGCCGATGCGCTGATGGTGCGTTCGGTCACCAAGGTCAATGAAGCCCTGTTGGCCGGCAGCCGCATCGGCTTTGTCGGCACCGCCACCGCCGGCACCGATCACGTCGATGACGCCTGGCTGCAACGGCAGGGCATCGGGTTTTCCGCCGCGCCGGGCTGCAACGCCATCGCGGTGGTCGAGTATGTGTTCTCCGCCTTGATGCTGCTGGCCGAACGCGACGGCTTCCACCTGCGGGATAAAACCGTCGGCATCGTCGGCGTGGGCAACGTCGGTTCCCGCCTGGACGCGCGCCTCAAAGCGTTGGGCGTGCGCACGCTGCTGTGCGATCCGCCGCGCGCCGATCGCGGCGACGCCGGGGAGTTCTGGCCGTTGGAGAAGCTGGTGGCCGAGGCCGATGTGCTGACCTTCCATACGCCGCTGAATAAATCCGGCCCATACCATTCGCTGCATCTGGCGGATGTCGACCTGCTGGCGGCGCTGCCGGACAACCGCATTCTGATCAACGCCTGCCGCGGGCCGGTGGTGGATAACGCCGCGCTGCTGCAGGCGCTGGAAAAGGGCAAAAAGCTGAGCACGGTGCTGGACGTGTGGGAACCGGAGCCGGACCTCGCCTTGCCGCTGCTGGCGCGGGTGGATATCGGCACCGCGCATATCGCCGGGTATACGCTGGAAGGCAAGGCGCGCGGCACCACCCAGGTGTTCGAAGCGTTCAGCCGCCATCTGGGGCAGCCGCAGCAGGTGGCGCTGGCCTCGCTGCTGCCGGTGCCGGAGTTCAGCCAGATCCGCCTCAACGGGCCGCTGGATGAAGCGCGGTTAAAACGATTGATGCACTTGGTGTATGATGTGCGCCGCGATGATGCGCCATTGCGCAAAGTCGCCGGGCAACCGGGCGAATTCGATCGCCTGCGCAAGCACTACCAGGAGCGCCGCGAGTGGTCTTCGCTGGCCGTGCAATGCGATGACAGCGCCAGCGCCGAGCTGCTCGGCAAGCTGGGCTTCAGCGTGGCGTAGGGCGTAAGGTTGTCTTAAGCCAACGCCGCTACAGTGAGCGGTAAAGATTATCGGGCGGTGATTGCACTGCCCGTGTGCTTTTATGAATGAAATACTCTGGAGAAAACCCGATGTCTGACGGCTGGAATATCGCGTTGCTCGGCGCCACTGGCGCGGTAGGTGAAGCGTTGCTGGAATTGTTGCAGGAACGCCAGTTCCCGGTGGGTGAGCTCTATCCTCTGGCAAGCGAACGCAGCGCGGGCGCCAATGTGCGCTTCAACGGCAAGTCTCTTCTGGTGCAAAACGCCGAAGAGTTCGACTGGTCGCAGGCGCAGCTGGCCTTCTTCGTCGCCGGCAGCGACGCTTCCGCGCGCTATGCCGAAGAAGCCGGCAACATGGGCTGCCTGGTGATCGACACCAGCGGCCTGTTCGCCATGGAGCCGGATGTGCCGCTGGTGGTGCCGGGCGTGAACCCGCAGGTGCTGGCGGATTACCGTAACCGCAATATCGTGGCGGTGGCCGACAGCATGGTCAGCCAACTGCTGACGGCGATCAAACCGCTGACCGAACAGGCGGGGCTGTCGCGTCTGCACGTCACCACGCTGATGTCGGTATCGTCGCGCGGCAAGGTGGCGGTGGACGCTCTGGCCGGCCAGAGCGCGCGCCTGCTGAACGGCATTCCGGCCGAGGAAGGCGTTTTCGGTAAACAGCTGGCGTTCAACCTGCTGCCGCTTGTCGCCGACGAGCAGGGCAGCGTGCGCGAAGAGCGCCTGATCGTCGATCAGGTGCGCAAGGTGCTGCAGGATGAAGGACTGCCGATTTCGGTGAGCTGCGTTCAGTCGCCGGTGTTTTATGGCCACGCGCAGGTGGTGCACCTGGAAGCGCTGCGCCCGCTGTCCGCCGAAGAGGCGCGCAGCGAGCTCGAAGAGGTCGAAGACATTCAGCTGAGCGAAGAGGACGATTACCCGACCCAGGTCACCGACGCTTCCGGCAGCGATGCGCTCAGCATCGGTTGCCTGCGTAACGATTACGGCATCCCCGAGCTGCTGCAGTTCTGGACGGTGGCGGACAACGTGCGCTTCGGCGGCGCGTTGATGGCTGTCGAAACCGCCGAGCGTCTGGTGCAGGAGCAGATGTACTGATGTCTGAGGTGGTCTCGCCCGCTCAGCCGACGCTGAAGGTAGCGCTGGGCATCGAATATGACGGCAGCCGTTATTACGGCTGGCAGCGGCAGCAAGAAGTGGCCAGCGTGCAGGAGCGGCTGGAGCAGGCATTGAGCAAGGTGGCGGATGCGCCGATTACCGTGCTGTGCGCCGGGCGTACCGACGCCGGGGTGCACGCCACCGGGCAGGTGGTGCATTTCGAAACTACCGCGCGCCGCAAGGACGCCGCCTGGACGATGGGGGTGAATACCCATTTGCCGCCGGATATCGCGGTGCGTTGGGTGAGCCCCGTTGCCGACGATTTTCACGCGCGTTTCAGCGCCACCGCGCGCCGCTACCGCTATATCATTTTCAACCATCGCTACCGGCCGGCGGTGCTGCAGCAGGGGGTAACGCATTTTTATCACCCGCTGGACGCCGATCGCATGCATCGGGCGGCGCAGGCGCTGCTGGGCGAGAACGATTTCACGTCGTTCCGCGCGGTGCAATGCCAGTCGCGCACCCCGTGGCGCTGCGTAAAACACGTTAAGGTTACGCGCTACGGCGAATATATTGTGGTAGATATCAAGGCGAATGCCTTCGTGCATCACATGGTTCGCAACATCGTCGGCAGCCTGATGGAGATCGGCTGCGGCAATCAGGATGAGAACTGGATGGCCGAGTTGCTGGCGCTGAAGGATCGCAATCTGGCGGCGGCGACGGCGCGAGCCGAGGGGCTGTATCTGGTTGCCGTGGATTACCCTGACCACTTTGGTCTGCCGCGGCCGCCGATGGGGCCGCTGTTTTTGCCCGACGATTAAACGCCGGCACGCCTGAAAGCGTCGCTCCCTTGTGCTTCTGCCGGGTGATTGAAACGCCCGGCATCAATGAGAGAATTTATGGACATCATCAAGTTTATTATTGATTTCATTCTGCATATTGATGTGCACCTGGCCGAACTGGTCGCACAATACGGCATGTGGGTCTACGCTATTCTGTTCCTGATCCTGTTTTGTGAAACCGGTCTGGTGGTGACGCCGTTCCTGCCGGGGGATTCTTTGCTGTTCGTCGCCGGCGCGCTGGCGGCGTTGCCGACCAACGATCTGAACGTGCACACCATGGTGGCGTTGATGGCCGTGGCGGCGATCATCGGCGATGCGGTGAACTACACTATCGGGCGGTTGTTCGGCGAGAAGCTGTTCAGCAACCCGAATTCGAAAATCTTCCGCCGCAGCTACCTGGATAAAACGCATCAGTTTTATGAGAAGCACGGCGGGAAAACGATTATTCTGGCGCGATTCGTGCCGATCGTGCGTACTTTTGCGCCGTTCGTCGCCGGTATGGGGCATATGTCCTATCGCCACTTCGCCGCCTACAACGTGATTGGCGCACTGGTTTGGGTGCTGCTCTTCACTTATGCTGGCTACCTGTTCGGCGATCTGCCGGTGGTGCAGGAGAACCTGAAACTGTTGATCGTCGGGATCATCATCGTTTCGGTTCTGCCGGGGGTGATTGAAATTTGGCGCCACAAGCGCGCGGCCGCCCGCCAGCAAAAACAGTAAAAACATCGCTTAACCTGTCGGTTCGACCAGTTTTTTGTCCACAGCGTCGGGCCGATATGGTTTAATGAGCGACATTATGGTCTGTTCCTGCGAACAACCCTGAAGCCGATGCCTCAGTCGCCGCGCTTGCCGCGCCGCGAACGGGCATTTTTTCATTGGGGTGTTTTCGGGGGGATTGTTAAAGCATGAACAGCGGACTGGCGTGTGCCAGGTTCAAACAGAAAGGTCATCGATGAGCTGGATTGAACGAATTCTTAACAAGAGCAATATCACACAAACCCGTAAGGCGAGCATTCCTGAAGGGGTCTGGACTAAATGCGACAGCTGCGGCCAGGTTCTCTACCGCGCCGAGCTGGAGCGGAATCTGGAAGTGTGCCCGAAGTGCGACCATCACATGCGTATGGGCGCGCGCGCGCGTCTGCATACCCTGCTGGACGAAGGCAGCGAAGTGGAGCTGGGCAGCGATCTGGAGCCGAAGGACGTTCTGAAATTCAAGGATTCCAAGCGCTATAAAGATCGTCTGGTCGCCGCACAGAAAGCGACCGGCGAGAAAGACGCGCTGGTGGTGATGAAGGGCACGCTGTACGGTATGCCGATCGTCGCCGCGTCCTTCGAATTCGCCTTCATCGGCGGCTCGATGTCTTCCGTGGTCGGCGCGCGTTTCGTGCGTGCGGTTGAGCAGGCGCTGGAGGACAACTGTCCGCTGGTGTGCTTCTCCGCCAGCGGCGGCGCGCGTATGCAGGAAGCGCTGATGTCGCTGATGCAGATGGCGAAAACCAGCGCGGCGTTGGCCAAAATGCAGGAGCGCGGCTTGCCGTATATCTCCGTGCTGACCGACCCGACCATGGGCGGTGTCTCCGCCAGCCTGGCGATGCTGGGCGACATCAACATCGCCGAGCCGAAAGCGCTGATCGGTTTTGCCGGCCCGCGCGTTATCGAGCAAACCGTGCGCGAGAAACTGCCACCAGGCTTCCAGCGCAGCGAGTTCCTGATCGAAAAAGGCGCGATCGACATGATCGTTCGCCGTCCGGAAATGCGCCAAACGTTGGCGAGCATTCTGTCCAAGCTGACCAACCAGCCGCAGCCGCATTTCGATGAGGCCGCGCCGGTCATTGAGCCGGAGCAGCAGGCCGACGCCTGAGGCAAAGACAGATCCCGCCCGGGTTCAGCCGCCACTTTGTGGCTAAGTGACGGCTGATGCCCGCTCTCCGTCGGCCGTAGCCTATCCGCTGCGGTTGGCAGGCTGGCGGCAGTCACGAAGCGCATCGCCTTTACCGCGGTGAGGGTGGTGCCCTGATGGATTAATGAACCCAAGTTCAGTGATGGGACTCATGCAAAACCACCAAATTCCCCAAGCCACGTCGCCATTGAGCTCGTGGCTTTATTATCTGGAACGTCTGCACAGCCAGGCGATCGAACTCGGCCTTGAGCGCGTACAGCGCGTCGCGGCGCATCTGGATTTACTGACCCCCGCACCCACGGTGTTCACCGTTGCCGGCACCAACGGCAAAGGCACCACCTGTCGCACCCTTGAAGCGATTCTGCTGGCCGCCGGCCTGCGTGTCGGCGTCTACAGTTCGCCGCATCTGGTGCGCTATACCGAACGCGTGCGCATTCAGGGGGAAGAGCTGAGCGAAGCGGAGCACAGCCGCTCGTTCGCCGCCATTGAAGCCGGCCGCGGCGAAACGTCGCTGACCTATTTCGAATTCGGCACCCTGTCGGCGCTGCAGCTGTTCAAACAGGCGCGGCTCGACGTGGTGATCCTGGAAGTGGGCCTGGGCGGGCGTCTCGATGCCACCAACATCGTCGATCCGAGCGTGGCGGTGATCACCAGCATCGCGCTCGATCACACCGACTGGCTGGGTAACGATCGCGAAAGCATCGGCCGTGAAAAGGCCGGCATTTTCCGCAGCGGCAAACCGGCGGTGGTCGGTGAACCCGACATGCCGGACAGCATTCGTCAGGTTGCCGAAACGCTGGGCGCACCGCTGTCTCGCCGCGGCGAAGCCTGGCGCTTCAGCGAGCAGGGCGATCGCTGGCAGTGGCAGGGCGGCGACACGCTGCTGACCGATCTGCCGACGCCGAACGTACCGCTGGCCAACGCCGCTACCGCGCTGGCGGCGCTCAACTGTTCTCCACTGGAAATCGACGAACGCGCGATTTTCACCGGGCTGCAGCAGGCGACGCTGCCGGGGCGCTTCCAGATCGTGCGGCGTGAGCCGACGCTGATCCTCGATGTGGCGCACAATCCGCACGCCGCCGGCTATCTGGCCGGGCGTCTGGCCAAACTGCCGCGCAACGGCGGCAAGGTGCGCGCGGTGGTGGGCATGCTGTCGGACAAGGATATCGCCGGCACGCTGGCCTGCCTCAGCGAGCAGGTGGATGAATGGTACTGCGCGCCGCTCGACGGGCCGCGCGGCGCCAGCGTCGAACAGCTGGCGCAACATCTGGCGGAACCGCGACGCTTTAATGATGTCGAAACTGCCTGGCGGCAGGCTATGCAGGATGCTGATAAACAGGATATTGTGATCGTCTGTGGATCGTTCCACACCGTGGCGCAGGTGATGGCGGCGTCAGACGAGATGCGGGGAGTGTGAGTGGCGAGTAAATTTCAGAACCGACTGGTCGGAACCGTGATTCTGGTGGCGCTGGGGGTGATCATCCTGCCAGGGTTGCTGGACGGTAAAAAGAAGCATTACGAGGATGAATTCGCGGCCATTCCGTTGGTGCCGAAGGCGGGCGACGTCGAAGAGAACGACGTGCTGCCACCGGTGACGCAACCGTTGCCGGCGCAGCCGCCGGAAGGGGCGGGCGCGCTGGTCGAACAGCAGGCGGCCAATGAAGCGGCGGCGCAACAGGCGGTGCGGCAAGGTGCTCAGCAGCCGGCGCAGGTGGCGCCGCCGCCGGTCGAAACGCGTCCTCAGCCGGTGCCGCAGCCCAAGCCGAAACCGGTAGAAACCAAACCGGTGGAAGTGAAACCGAAACCGGCGCCGCAACCGAAACCGGTGGAAGTGAAGCCGGTACCGAAGCCGGAGCCGACGCCGAAACCTGAACCGACGCCGCAGCCGAAACCGGCGGAAGAAAAAGCGCCGGCCGGGCAAGCCTACGTCGTGCAGCTCGGGGCGTTGAAAAATGCCGCCAAGGCGAACGAGATTGTCGCTTCGCTGCGCCTCTCGGGCTATCGCGCCTTTACCGTGCCGTCAACGCCGGTGCAGGGGCAGATCACCCGTATCTACGTCGGCCCGGATGCCTCCAAGCAGAAGCTGCAGGCGGCGCTGCCGTCGCTGAACTCGATCAGCGGGCTGAGCGGGCAGGTGAAGCCGTACGGCCGTTAAACCCCGCAGGGGCGCAGCACGATGCGCCCCTGAATTAAGGAGTGGTGGAGAGAAAGCGAGAAAAACCGCGCCTTTTACAGGCGAAATCACCTATGTAGGCGCGGCGATTGGGAATTTTTTGATCGCCGCTTTTTATTTGTAACGTGGTAGGAAATCCCCTACGCAAACGTTTTCTTTTTCTGTTAGAATTCGCCGCGAATTGGATGCAGGGGCGATTCATCATTGGAATAGTTCATGGTCTGGATTGATTACGTCATTATAGCGGTGATTGGATTTTCGGCTCTGGTGAGCCTGATCCGAGGGTTTGTTCGCGAAGCATTGTCACTTGTGACATGGGGATGTGCGTTTTTTGTTGCCAGCCATTTCTACTCTTACCTTGCGGTCTATTTCACTCGTTTTGAAGATGAACTGGTGCGAAACGGCATCGCGATCGCGATTTTGTTCATCGCGACCTTGATCGTAGGGGCTATTGTTAACTATGTGATTAGCTCACTGGTAGAGAAAACCGGGTTGTCGGGCACCGACCGGGTGTTGGGCATCTGCTTCGGCGCGCTGCGCGGAGTATTGATCGTCTCAGCGATCCTGTTCTTCCTGGATACCTTTACCGGCTTTTCACAGAGTGCCGACTGGAAACAGTCGCAGCTCATTCCCCAGTTCAGTTACGTCATCAGGTGGTTCTTTGACTACCTGCAGAGCACGTCGAGTTTCTTGCCGACCCAATTGCCGGGGCGGTAGCGCTGATGAGGAAAAGACAACATGTGCGGTATTGTCGGTATCGCCGGTTTCATGCCGGTAAACCAGTCGATTTATGATGCGCTGACGGTGCTTCAGCACCGTGGCCAGGATGCCGCAGGCATCGTCACCATTGACGCCCACAACGGGTTCCGTTTGCGTAAAGCCAACGGCCTGGTGAAAGATGTGTTTGAGGCGCGCCATATGCAACGCTTGCAGGGCAACATGGGCATTGGCCATGTGCGTTACCCGACGGCCGGCAGCTCGAGCGCCTCTGAGGCCCAGCCTTTCTACGTCAACTCGCCGTTCGGCATTACGCTGGCCCACAACGGCAACCTGACCAACGCCCATGAGCTGCGCCAAAAGCTGTTCGAAAGCGGCCGCCGCCATGTCAACACCACCTCCGACTCGGAAATCCTGCTGAACGTGCTGGCCAGCGAGCTGGATCGCTTCCCGCACTACCCGCTGGAGGCCGACAACATTTTTACCGCGGTCGCCGCCATGCATCAGCAACTGCGCGGCGCTTACGCCTGCGTGGCGATGATCATCGGCCATGGCCTGCTGGCGTTCCGCGATCCGAACGGCATTCGCCCGCTGGTGATCGGCAAGCGCACGCTGGAGGATGGCCGCAGCGAGTACATGGTGGCTTCCGAGAGCGTGGCGCTGGATACCCTGGGCTTTGAGTTCCTGCGCGACGTGGCGCCGGGCGAAGCGGTGTACATCACCACCAAGGGCCAGCTGTTCACCCGCCAGTGCGCAGAGAACCCGAAAACCAACCCGTGCCTGTTCGAATACGTCTATTTCGCGCGCCCGGACTCCTTTATGGACAAGATCTCGGTCTACAGCGCCCGCGTGCGCATGGGCCAGAAGCTGGGTGAGAAGATTGCCCGCGAATGGGAAGATCTGGACATCGACGTGGTGATCCCGATCCCGGAAACCTCCTGCGACATCGCGCTGGAGATCGCGCGTATTCTCGAGAAGCCCTACCGCCAGGGCTTTGTGAAGAACCGCTACGTCGGCCGCACCTTTATCATGCCGGGCCAGCAGGCGCGTCGTCAGTCGGTGCGTCGCAAGCTGAACGCCAACCGCGCCGAATTCCGCGACAAGAACGTGCTGCTGGTGGATGACTCCATCGTGCGCGGCACCACTTCGGAGCAGATCGTCGAAATGGCGCGCGAAGCGGGCGCCAAGCGCGTCTATCTGGCTTCCGCCGCGCCGGAAGTGCGTTTCCCTAACGTCTACGGCATCGACATGCCGAGCGCCAACGAACTGATCGCCCACGGGCGTGAAGTGGATGAAATCCGCCAGATCATCGGCGCCGACGGGCTGATCTTCCAGGACCTGGACGATCTGATCGAAGCGGTGCGCGAAGAGAACCCGGACATCACCCAGTTCGAATGCTCGGTATTCAACGGCATCTACGTGACCAAAGACGTCGATCAAAGCTATCTGGAATACCTGGAGTCGCTGCGCAGCGACGACGCCAAGGCGCTGCGAGGGCAAACCGAAGCGGAAAATCTGGAACTGCACAACGAAGGCTAACCGGCCGCGTTGATCCATCAGGGGGCATCGCCGCGTCTGCGGCGGTGCGCCTTGCTCCTGTGAACTTGCTTATCCCTCGCCATTGCGGCAAAGTCTGCCTGATCTTATTTTTACTTTTTTACGGCAGAGGCCATTCTTCATGAAACGACTCATCATCGGCATTTCCGGCGCCAGCGGCGCGATCTACGGCGTGCGCCTGTTACAGGTTTTGCGCGACGTCGCAGAGGTGGAAACCCATCTGGTGATGAGCAACGCTGCACGGCAGACGCTGGCGCTGGAAACGCCGTACAGCCTGCGTGAAGTGCAGGCGCTGGCCGACGTGGTGCACGATGCGCGCGATATCGCCGCCGCCATCTCCTCCGGCTCTTTCAAAACCCTGGGTATGGCGATCCTGCCATGCTCGATCAAAACCCTGTCCGGCATCGTCAACAGCTACAGCGACGGGCTGCTGACCCGCGCCGCCGACGTGGTGCTCAAAGAGCGCCGCCGTTTGGTGCTGTGCGTGCGGGAAACGCCGCTGCACCTTGGGCACCTGCGGCTGATGACGCAGGCGGCGGAGATGGGGGCGGTGATCATGCCGCCGGTGCCGGCGTTTTACCACCAGCCGAAAAGCGTGGAAGACATCATCGATCAGACCGTCAATCGGGTGATCGATCAGTTTGATATCGAACTGCCGGCCGATCTGTTCACCCGCTGGCAGGGCGCTGATTAACATTTTCATCCCCAAATTGGTACATTTGTGCAACACCGCACTGAATTAGGGCGGCGCATGCACCATAATGATCCCACTTCATCACGTTCACTGTTTCATGGCGCCGCCTTATCGCGGCTGCCAGTGGCGCGGCCCCGAGCGGCCGATTTAATTTTGCGGTTATCGTCCTAGGAAACAGTATTGTGAAGGCCGGAGCCGTTCCCTCCGCCCGTAGCACCTAATGTGGCACGATTACTGCAAATTGATTTGGTGGGGAAAAGTAATGCCCGTAGTGGCATCAAAAAAAATCAATTTGAGGGTAATTTATGAAAAAGCGGGTTTTGATTTTGCCGTTAGTTCTGGCTTTGAGCGCCGCCAGCAGCGCCTTTGCCGCCATTCCTTCCACGCTGAAGATTGGCACCGATCCGACTTACGCACCGTTTGAATCCAAAAACGCCAAAGGCGAATTGGTTGGCTTTGACATCGATTTGGCCAAAGAGCTGTGCAAACGCATCAATACCCAATGCACCTTCGTGGAGAGCGACTTCGACGCGCTGATCCCATCCCTCAAGGCGAAGAAAATCGACGCCATCATCTCTTCGCTGTCCATCACCGAAAAACGCCAGCAGGAAATCGCCTTTACCGACAAGCTGTATGCCGCCAACGCGCGTCTGATCGCGCCGAAAGGATCCAAGCTGTTGCCTACCGTGGACGCCCTGAAAGGCAAGAGCGTGGGCGTGTTGCAGGGCACTACCCAGGAAGCCTACGCCAACGCCATGTGGCAGCCGAAGGGCATCACCGTCGTGCCTTACCAGAACCAGGATCTGGTTTACGCCGATTTGGCTTCCGGGCGTATCGACGCCGCCTTCCAGGATGAAGTGGCGGGCAGCGACGGCTTCCTGAAACAGCCGCCGGGCAAAGACTATGCGTTCGCCGGCGAATCGGTGAAGGATGACAAGTTCTTCGGCGTCGGCACCGGCATGGGGCTGCGCAAGACCGATACCGAGCTGAAGGCGGCGCTGGACAAAGCTTTCGCCGAGATGCGCAAAGACGGCACCTACGACAAATACGCGAAAAAGTACTTCGACTTTGACGTCTACGGCGGGTAATCCGCTTACCGTTCCATGCTGTGACTGTGGGGCCGGCGTGCCGGCCCCGATGGTTCGGATCCTAGACCACAGGGTGAAGTAGATGCTGCAAGGCTATTCCCAACTGATTTTCGAGGGGGCTCTGGTGACGCTGGAGCTGGCCCTCAGTTCCGTGCTGCTGGCGGTGGTGATCGGCCTGATCGGCGCCGGTGGCAAACTGTCTCATAACCCCTTTATCTCCGGCCTGTTCGGCGCCTATACCACGCTGATCCGCGGCGTGCCCGATCTGGTGCTGATGCTGCTGATCTTTTATGGTCTGCAAATCGCGCTGAACAATATCACTACGCTGCTGGGCTTCGCGCAGATCGATATCGATCCGCTCGGCGCCGGCATCATAACCCTCGGCTTTATCTACGGCGCTTATTTTACCGAGACCTTCCGCGGCGCTTATCTGGCGGTGCCGAAAGGGCAGATCGAAGCGGCGACAGCCTATGGCTTCAGCGGCGCGCAGATCTTCCGGCGCATTCTGTTCCCGGCGATGATGCGTTTTGCCCTGCCGGGCATCGGCAACAACTGGCAGGTGATCCTGAAGGCGACGGCGCTGGTGTCGATTCTCGGCCTGAACGACGTGGTCAAAGCCACGCAGCTGGCGGGGAAAGGCACCTATCAGCCGTTCTTCTTCGCCATCGTGGCCGGCGTGGTGTATCTGGTCTTCACTACCGTTTCCAACGGCGTGCTGCTGTGGCTTGAACGGCGTTACTCACTGGGCGTCAAGAGGGCCGAGCTATGATCGATATCCTGCAACAGTACTGGCAGTCGCTGCTGTGGAGCGACGGCTACCGCTTTACCGGCGTGGCGATCACGCTGTGGCTGCTGATCGCTTCAGTGGTGATGGGCGGGCTGCTGGCGATCCCGATGGCGGTGGCGCGCGTGTCTTCCCTGCGCTGGGTGCGTTTCCCGGTGTGGCTCTACACCTATGTGTTTCGCGGTACGCCGCTGTACGTGCAGCTGCTGGTGTTCTACTCCGGCATGTACAGCCTCGAGATCGTGCGCGGCAGCGAGTTTCTCAATGCGTTTTTCCGCAGCGGGCTCAACTGCACCATCCTGGCGCTGACGCTCAACACCTGCGCTTATACCACCGAGATCTTCGCCGGGGCGATCCGCTCGGTGCCGCACGGTGAAATCGAGGCCGCCAACGCCTACGGTTTCTCGCGCTTCAAGATGTATCGCTGCATCATTTTGCCTTCGGCGCTGCGCACCGCGCTGCCGGCTTACAGCAACGAGGTGATCCTGATGCTGCATTCCACCGCGCTGGCGTTTACCGCCACCGTGCCGGATCTGCTGAAGATCGCGCGCGACATCAACGCCGCGACCTATCAGCCGTTCTACGCCTTCGGCATCGCGGCGGTGCTGTATCTGATCATCTCCTACGTGTTAATCAGCCTGTTCCGCAAAGCTGAGAAACGCTGGATGGCACACGTTAGTCACTGATAAATGACGGGAAGAAAACCATGTCTGAGAATAAATTAGCCGTCACGGAACTGCACAAACGCTATGGCGACCACGAAGTGCTGAAGGGCGTCTCGCTGGCGGCCAACGCCGGGGATGTGATCAGCATCATCGGCTCCTCCGGCTCCGGCAAAAGCACCTTTCTGCGCTGCATCAACTTCCTTGAGAAGCCGAGCGAAGGTTCGATCAGTCTGAACAACGAAGATATTCGCATGGTGCGCGACAAGGACGGCCAGCTGAAGGTATTCGACAAGAAGCAGCTGCAGCTGCTGCGCACCCGCCTGACCATGGTGTTCCAGCATTTTAACCTGTGGAGCCACATGACGGTGCTGGAGAACGTGATGGAGGCGCCGGTGCAGGTGCTGGGGCTGAGCAAGGCCGACGCGCACGAGCGCGCGGTGCGCTACCTGGATAAAGTGGGCATCGACGAGCGGGCGCGCGGCAAGTACCCGGTGCACCTGTCGGGCGGCCAGCAGCAGCGCGTCTCTATTGCCCGCGCATTGGCGATGGAGCCGGAGGTGCTGCTGTTTGACGAACCGACGTCGGCGCTGGATCCCGAGCTGGTGGGCGAGGTGCTGCGCATCATGCAGAAGCTGGCGGAGGAGGGGAAAACCATGGTGGTGGTGACGCACGAAATGGAATTTGCGCGCCACGTTTCGAACCTCGTGATCTTCCTGCACAAAGGGTTGATCGAAGAGCAGGGGCCGCCGGCCGAGCTGTTCGGCAACCCCAAAAGCCCGCGCCTGCAGCAGTTCCTGTCCGGCGCGTTGAAGTAACCTCAGATCAGCGGGCTTCGGCCCGCTGATTGACAACGTCATCCAACGCCTGTTCCAGCTCCAGATAACGGAAGTGGAAACCGGCCTCTTCCAGCCGTTTCGGCACCGCCCGCTGGCCGCCGAGCACCAGCACCGCCGCTTCCCCCATCAACAAACGCATGACGAACGCCGGCACCCGCAGAAACGCCGGGCGATCGAGCACGTTGGCCAATTGGGCGGCGAACTGTTCGTTATGCACCGGGTAGGGGGCGACCATGTTGAACGGGCCGGTCAGCGTGGCGTGATCCAGCAGATAAATAATGCCGTTGACCATGTCGTCGAGATGGATCCACGGCAGATATTGGCGGCCGTCGCCGATCGGGCCGCCCAGTCCGAAGCGGAACGGTGGCAGCATTTTGGCCAGCGCGCCGCCCTGTGGCGCCAGCACCACGCCGGTGCGCAGCAGGCAGACGCGGGTGGCGTCGCTCTGCGCCTGCAGCGCCAGCGTTTCCCAGCGCTGGCACAGCTGGTGGGTGAATTCGTCGTGCGGCGGCTCCTCTTCGGTGACCACCGCCTGCCCCTGATCGCCGTAGTAGCCGACGGCGGAACCGGAAATCAGCACGCCGGGCGGCGTGCTGCCGGCCTTGATCAGCTGCGCCAGGCGTTCGGTCAGATCCCAGCGGCTGCGGCACAGGCGCTCTTTCTGCTGCGCGCTCCAGCGCTTGTCGGCGATAGGTTCGCCGGCCAGGTTGATCACCGCGTCGAAGTCATCCAGCGACTGCCGGTCGTCCAGCGTTCGCCAATAGCTCGGCCGATCGCCGAGCCTGGCTCGGGCGCGCCGCTCGTCGCGGGTCAGTACCGTAATGTGGTGAGAAAGCGCCAGCAGTCTTGCCGTCAGGCTGCTGCCTATCAATCCCGTTGCGCCGGTGATCAGGATCCGCATGGTCTACCTCCCTGAGTTAGCCCCGGCGGTAGCTCATGGTCATGGAGACCGAATCGGCGTAGCGCAGAGCCAGAAGTTTATCTATCTCCACTTCAGCATAGGTTACCCAGGCGTGTTCTTTTACGATGTCGAGCACATCCTGCGTTAATTTTTCCAGCAACGCGAAACGGTTATCTTCCACATGGCGGATGATCGCTTTGGTGATGGTGCGGTAGTTGAGCGCGTCGGCGATGTCTTCGCTGTTGCGCGCCTTGTCCGCCGGGTAGTGGATCACCACGTTGATCAGAACGTCCTGCCGGTTGTTGATTTCCTCTTCCTTGATACCGATGAACGTGCGCAGCCGCAGATTTTTAATGCGAATAACGGCGTCGGGTTGACTGAAAGACATCAGAGATTCTCCATAGGTCTGATTATTAGCGTTCAGAATACACGGAAAGTAAGGAAATGATAACGTGAGGACGATGTGACTCCCCGGCCGACGGGGAGTCGGAGGAGGCGCTTAGGCTTGTTCGGCCAGTTTGTAGGCGCGCTCGGTCGCCGGGCGGTTGCTGATGCGCTCGAACCAGTTGCGCACCGCCGGGTAATCTGCCAGATCGATGCGCTGGCGCGGATGCGACACCACCCACGGGTAAGTGGCGATATCGGCGATGCTGTAGTTATCGCCGCCCAGGTACGGGTGTTTTTGCAGTTCAGCGTCCAGCACGCCGTACAGCCGTTTGGTTTCCAGATGGTAACGCTCGATGGCGTAAGGCACCGGCTGCGGCGCGTAGTGGTTAAAGTGGTGATTCTGCCCGAGCATCGGCCCGAACCCGGCCACCTGCCAGAACAGCCACTGCAGGGTGGCGGCGCGTTCGCGCAGGCCCTTGCTCAGCAGCTTGCCGGTCTTCTCCGCCAGATACAGCAGGATTTCCCCGGACTCGAACAGGCTGATTGGCGCGCCGCCGTCCACCGGTTGCTGATCGACAATCGCCGGGATTTTGTTGTTGGGAGAAATGCTCAGAAAGTCCGGTTTGAACTGCTCGCCGGCGCTGATGTTTACGCGATGGATACGGTAGGGCAAGCCGACCTCTTCCAGAAACAAGGTGATCTTGTGACCATTGGGAGTAGGCGCGTAATACAGGTCAATCATGTTGCCTCCTGCGGTAAGGTGATCTGTAATTCATTACACGTTGCTGCGGTCTTCGCCGCGCACAAAGGTATATCAGAGATCCAACAATAGCAGCTAAGGATAGCAGGCTATGTGGGATTCGTCCGATGCTATCTGCGCAGTTGGATCACAATTCTACACCGGGGCGGGCGGCGGTTTGCCGCACGGCGCCGGCGCGGTAAAATGGCGCTTATTTCCCTCTATAGGACAAGGTTATGAAGCTGATGTTCGCCTCGGATATCCACGGATCGCTGCCGGCTACCGAACGCGTGCTGGAATTGTTCGCACAACAGGGCGCCGACTGGCTGATTCTTCTGGGCGATTTGCTGAATCACGGCCCGCGCAACGCGCTGCCGGCCGGGTATCAGCCCGCTCAGGTTGCCGAACGATTGAATCGCTATAGCGACAAGATCATCGCCGTTCGCGGCAATTGCGACAGCGAGGTCGATCAGATGCTGCTGACGTTCCCTATCGAGGCGCCCTGGCAACAGGTTTTACTGCAAAAAAGACGATTGTTTTTGACCCACGGTCACCTTTATCATCCCTCGGCACTGCCGCCGTTATCCCGCGGTGACGTCCTGGCCTACGGCCATACGCATCTGCCGCAGGCGGAGCGGCAGGGTGAGATCTATTGCTTCAATCCGGGCTCGGTCAGCATCCCGAAAGGGGGCTTTCCGGCCAGCTACGGCATGTTGGATCGGGGCACTTTGCGCGTGCTGGCGCTCGACGACGGCAAGGTCGTCGCGGAGGTGGCGTTAACACGCTAAACGCACTAATTTATACACACACAATAAAAATCTTTGAAAAACACTCATTGATTAACCAGCGCGCGGGATGCATCGCGCCAAAATAGAAGGTTTTAGAGGATGGCGGAACAGGGTCAGGCTGCAGATACCGAATGGGTTGATATCGTCGACGAGCAAAACGAGGTGATTGCGCAATCCAGTCGTCAACAGATGCGGGCGGAGCGGCTGCGTCATCGTGCTACCTATATTGTGGTGCATGATGGGATGGGAAAAATTCTGGTGCAGCGTCGCACCGAGATCAAGGACTTCTACCCGGGCTGGCTGGACGCGACGGCGGGCGGCGTAGTGCAAAGCGGTGAAAACGTGCTGGACTCGGCGCGCCGCGAGGCGGAAGAGGAGCTGGGCATCGCCGGCGTGCCTTTCGCCGAACACGGTCTGTTCTACTTCGAAGAAGAGCAGTGCCGGGTGTGGGGCGCGCTGTTCAGCTGTGTGTCGCACGGCCCGTTCGCGCTGCAGGAAGAAGAAGTGGCTGAAGTGTGCTGGCTGACGCCGGAAGAGATCACCGCGCGCTGCGACGAATTTACCCCGGATTCGCTGAAGGCGCTGTCGCTGTGGCTGACGCGCAACAACGAGCAGGATTACGGTAAGCCGCTCGACAACCACTGAGACGCCAACGCGTGAGAAAGCCGGTCATCGACCGGCTTTTTTTTATGCTGTGGATTCAGCAGCTGTCACGGCGGCACAGCGTGGCGGGCAGGGAACCTGCCGGCTGCCAGGGTTGCTCGTTCAGCCGCGCCAGCAGCGCCTGGCCGGCCTGAATGCCGATATCGCGATGCGGAATGGTCATGGTGGTCAGCGGCGGCTGGCACACCCGGCTGAACTCGCTGTTGCCGAACCCCACCACCGCCAGATTGTCCGGCACCTTGATGCGCCGCCGCTGGCATTCATACAGCGCGCCGCCCGCCAGTTCGTCCGAGGCACACACCAGCGCGTCCAGCTCCGGCCAGGCCAGCAAAAATTCCGGCAGCTGCTGCGCGCCGGTGCTGAAGCTGGCGGGCTGTGCGGCGTTGATCACCCGATGCGGCGACATATGGTTGCGCAGCAACGCCTTGTGCCAGCCCTGCAGGTGCTGCTGGAAAATCCACTGTTCCTGATTGGCGCACAGCAGCCCGATATTCTGATAGCCGCTGGCGATCACCGTTTGCGTCAGCTGATACATGGCCGCCACGTAATCGATGCCGATGCTCATGTCGATCGGATCGGCGCGCACGGCGCCGATCTCCACCACCGGAATGTTGGCGGCGATCAACGCGTTGCGGGCATTTTGCGAATGCTCGACGCTGAGCAGCACCGCCGCCGCCAGGTTGTAAGAGAGCAGGGTCTCCAGCAGTTTCTCCTCGCGTTCCAGGTGGTGCTGCGACTCCGCCAGCATGATGTGATAGCCGGCGGGCTGCAGCACTTTCTGCAGGCCGGCGAACATCTCGGCGCAGCCGGATTCGGACAGGCTGGGCACCACCATGGCGATGGTGTAAGAGGAGGCCGACGCCAGCGAACTGGCGGCCAGGTTGGGCAGATACCCCAACTCGCTCACCGCGGCTTCAATCTTCTCGCGCAGTTTGTCTGAAACCTGCTCCGGCGTGCGCAGCGCGCGCGACACCGTCATGGTGCCGACGCCCGCCAGCTGCGCTACATCAGCCAACGTCACCCTGCCCGTGCTGCGTCGTTTTTTACCGATCGACATGCCAAATCCCGACTGAAATGCGCGCGCGGCGCATAAAAATGGTGAGGGTGGGAAGCCGACGGCGCGGCTTCGACGATCCCCGTATGCGGCACATTCTACCCCGTTACCCGAAAGAGCGAGAAAAAATTGTGGTTAACGTCATACCGCAGCACGGCGTTTTGATAGCGCTATCACAGATCTGCATGATAGCGCTTTGGTAGCGCTATCTTTGTGATGTCCATCACTGTGTGGCCAGGAGGGGTTGATTAAAGTTTTACCGTCGCCGGTGAATTAATCACCGGCCGTAATCATCGACTCTCGGGAGGATAACGTGCTGAAAGAGTGGCTGACCGCCGATCATATACAGCTGTGCGAACGGGTGGAGGACTGGCGCCAGGCGGTAACGCTGAGCGCGCAGCCGCTGCTGCAAGACGGTGTGATTACGCCGAATTACCTGACGGCCATCTTTCATCAGCAGGAGAAGCTCGGCCCTTACTTCGTCCTGGCGCCGGGCATCGCCATGCCACACGCCCGGCCAGAGCTGGGCGCCAACGCGCTGGGGTTATCGCTGTTGAAGATCCATCAGGGGGTGAACTTTCATTCCGCGGATAACGATCCGGTTCAGGTGGTGGTGATGCTTTCCGCACCCGACGGCAACAGCCACATCGAATTGATTTCGCAACTGGCGGAATTATTTTCCGATAACCAGGCCATGGAGGCGTTATTTCACGCCAAAGATAAACAGCAAATCGAGGATATTATCGCCCGCTATTAACGTTTAATCACCAGGAACATTATTAATGCTAACAACGCCGGGAATATGACCGGCGGCGCTACCCTACACGCTAAATTCAACAGGTGGATATCATGAAAATCATGGCGATTTGCGGTTCAGGTCTCGGCAGCAGCTTTATGGTGGAAATGAACATTAAAAAGGTGCTGAAAAAGATGGGGGTGGAGGCCGAGGTTGAACACTCCGATCTGTCGTCCGCCACTCCCGGCGCGGCCGACGTGTTCGTGATGGCAAAAGATATTGCCGACAGCGCCAGCGTGCCGGCCGAGCAGCTGGTGGTGATCAGCAACATCATCGACATCAATGAGCTGGAAGCCAAGCTGCGCGCTTACTTCGAAGCCCACTCAATCCTCTGAATAAAACGATTGGCGAGGTGGATATGTTTATCCAGGAAACGCTCAAGTTTGTGGTGGATATATTAAAGGTGCCTTCGGTGCTGGTCGGGCTTATTGCGCTGATCGGTTTGCTGGCGCAAAAGAAATCCTTTTCCGACGTGGTGAAAGGCACGGTAAAAACCATTCTCGGCTTTATCGTGTTGGGCGGCGGCGCCACGGTATTGGTCGGGTCGCTCAATCCGTTGGGCGGCATGTTCGAACACGCGTTTAATATTCAGGGCATCATTCCGAACAACGAAGCCATCGTCTCTATCGCGCTGGAGAAATACGGCGCTTCCACCGCCTTGATCATGGCGTTTGGCATGGTGGCAAACATCGTGGTGGCGCGCTTCACCCGGCTGAAATACATCTTCCTCACCGGCCACCACACCTTCTACATGGCCTGCATGATCGGCATCATCCTGACGGTGGCAGGCTTCGAGGGCGTGCAGCTGGTGTTTACCGGCGCGTTGACCCTGGGGCTGGTGATGGCGTTCTTCCCGGCGATTGCCCAGCGCTATATGCGCCGCATCACCGGCAACGACGATATCGCTTTCGGCCACTTTGGCACCCTGGGCTATGTGCTGTCCGGTTGGATCGGCTCGAAGGTGGGCAAAAATTCGCGCTCAACCGAGGAGATGAACCTGCCGAAAAATCTCAGCTTCCTGCGCGACAGTTCCATTTCGATCTCGATGACCATGATCGTCATCTACCTGATCCTGGCGATCTGCGCCGGGCGGGCCTATGTGGAAAGCGAACTCAGCGGCGGCCAGAACTACCTGGTGTATTCGATTATCCAGGCCATCACCTTCGCCGCCGGGGTGTTCATCATTCTGCAGGGCGTGCGCTTGATTCTGGCGGAGATCGTGCCGGCGTTCACCGGCTTCTCGGAAAAACTGGTGCCTAACGCGCGGCCGGCGTTGGATTGCCCGGTGGTGTATCCCTATGCCCCCAACGCGGTGCTGATCGGCTTCCTGTTCAGCTTCCTTGGCGGGTTGGCCGGGCTGTTCCTGCTGGGGCAACTGAAGATGGTGCTGATCCTGCCCGGCGTGGTGCCGCATTTCTTCACCGGCGCTACCGCCGGGGTGTTCGGCAACGCGACCGGCGGGCGGCGCGGCGCGATGCTGGGCGCCTTTGCCAACGGGCTGCTGATCACCTTCCTGCCGGTGCTGCTGCTGCCGGTGTTGGGGGCGCTTGGTTTTGCCAACACCACCTTCTCCGACGCCGACTTCGGCGCGATCGGCATCCTGCTGGGCAATATGGCGCGCTTTATGTCGAAGGAGATGATCATGTTGGCGATCGTCGCCGTGTTCGCGCTGTTGGTGGCGCATAACTTCCTGGGAAAACGCAAAGGCGCGCCGGCCGCTGACCGCGTCGAGAAATAACGAGGGCAGACTGATGAACGACACAACGAGCGAAACGGAAATTGAAGAGCTGCGTGCCCTGGCGCGCGCGATCCGCCTGGAAACGCTGAAAGCGCTGACCGGGCTGGGCTTCGGCCACTATGGCGGCTGCATGTCGGTGGTGGAGACGCTGGCGGTGCTGTACGGCGGCGTGATGCGCATCGATCCGGCGGATCCGGACTGGCCGGAACGCGATGACTTTGTGCTGTCGAAAGGGCACGCCGGCCCGGCGTTGTACAGCACGCTGGCGATCAAGGGCTACTTCCCGCTGGCGGAGTTGCAAACCCTCAACCAGAACGGCACGCGCCTGCCGAGCCACCCGGACCGGCTGCGCACGCGCGGCGTGGACGCCACCACCGGCTCACTGGGGCAGGGCGTGTCGATCGCCGCCGGCATGGCGTTATCCCATCGGCTGGCGGGGCGGCGCAATCGGGTGTTCAGCATTCTCGGCGACGGGGAGCTGAATGAAGGACAGTGCTGGGAGGCATTCCAGTTTATCGCCCACCACAACCTGAACAACCTGACGCTGTTCATCGATTACAACAAGCAACAGCTGGACGGCGCGCTGGACGAGGTGATCCAACCGTTCGATCTGGCCGCCAAGTTCCGCGCCTTCGGCTTTGAGGTGCAGACTGTCAAGGGTGACGACATCGCGGCGCTGCTGGCGGCGGTAGCGCCGGCGCGCGGCGGTGAACAGCGGCCGCTGGCGATCGTGCTCGACAGCATCAAGGGACAGGGCGTGACCTATCTGGAAAAACTGTCGAACTCACACCACCTGCGCCTGACGCCGGACGTGCAGTTGGAGATCGAAAAAGCCATCGCCGAACTGGAGGCCGCCCATGTTTAACGTAGTGACGCAGTTGGAAAACGACACCGTCGAAATGCGCAAAGTCTACGCCGGCGCGGTGCGGCGGCAGATTGAAGCGGGCGCGCCGATCATCGCGCTGGAGGCGGATTTGATGAGCTCGATGGCGATGGACGGCGTGCACCAGGATCACCCGCAGCACGTGATCAACTGCGGCATCATGGAGGCCAACGTGATCGGCGTCGCCGCCGGGCTGTCGCTCACCGGCCGGGTGCCGTTCGTGCACACCTTTACCGCCTTCGCCAGCCGCCGCTGTTTCGATCAGCTGTTCATGTCGCTGGATTACCAGCGCAACAACGTCAAGGTGATCGCCTCCGACGCGGGGGTGAGCGCCTGCCACAACGGCGGCACCCACATGTCGTTCGAAGACATGGGCATCGTGCGCGGGCTGGCGCATTCGGTGGTGCTGGAGGTGACCGACGCCACCATGTTCGCCGACGTTCTGCGCCAGCTGATGGATCTGCGCGGCTTCTATTGGGTGCGCACCATCCGCAAGCAGGCGACGCGCATCTACCAGGAGGGCTCGCGCTTTACCATCGGCAAGGGCAACCTGCTGCGCGACGGTGACGATATCACGCTGATCGCCAACGGCATCATGGTGGCGGAGGCGCTGAAGGCGGCGGAGATGCTGGCGCGGCAGGGTGTCAGCGCGGCGGTGATCGATATGTTCACCCTCAAGCCTATCGACCGTGAACTGATCAAAACCTACGCGGCCAAGACCGGACGCATCGTCACCTGTGAAAACCACAGCATTCATAACGGGCTGGGATCGGCGGTGGCGGAGGTGTTGGCGGAGGAGTGCCCGACGCCGATGCGGCGCGTGGGGGTGAAGGAGCGTTACGGCCAGGTGGGCACCCAGGCGTTTTTACAGCAGGAGTATGGTCTGACCGCCGAACATATTCTGGAGGCCGCCGGGCAGTTGCTGGCGCGTTAGGAAACGCAAAAGAAAAGCGCCGGTCAATGACCGGCGCTTTTTTATCGCTCAACCTGAGGAATATCAGGCCTTGGCGGCGGCAGCGTCAGCCTGGGAAGACTGGATCGCCGTCAGCGCAACGGTGTAGACGATATCGTCAACCAGTGCGCCGCGCGACAGGTCGTTCACCGGTTTGCGCATGCCTTGCAGCATCGGCCCGATGGAGACCAGGTCAGCGGAACGCTGTACCGCTTTGTAGGTGGTGTTGCCGGTGTTCAGATCCGGGAAGATGAACACGGTCGCCTGGCCGGCCACCGGTGAGTTCGGCGCCTTGGATTTGGCAACGTCGGCCATGATGGCGGCGTCGTACTGCAGCGGGCCGTCGATGATCAGGTCCGGGCGTTTTTCCTGCGCCAGACGGGTCGCTTCGCGCACTTTCTCGACGTCGCTGCCCGCACCGGAGTTGCCGGTGGAGTAGGAGATCATCGCTACGCGCGGCTCGATGCCGAAGGCGGCGGCGGAATCCGCAGACTGGATGGCGATTTCAGACAGCTGCTCGGCGGTCGGATCCGGGTTGATCGCGCAGTCGCCGTAGACCAGTACCTGGTCAGGCAGCAGCATGAAGAACACGGAGGACACCAGCGAGCTGCCCGGCGCGGTTTTGATCAGCTGCAACGGCGGACGGATGGTGTTGGCGGTGGTGTGAACCGCGCCGGAGACCAGACCGTCGACTTCGCCTTGTTCCAGCATCAGGGTGCCGAGCACCACGTTGTCTTCCAGCTGCTCGCGCGCGACCACTTCGGTCATGCCCTTGCTCTTGCGCAGCTCAACCAGACGCGGCACGTAGTTTTCACGCACGGCGACCGGATCGACGATTTCGATGCCTTTGCCCAGCTCAACGCCTTGCGCCGCCGCGACGCGCTGGATCTCGTCCGGGTTGCCGAGCAGCACGCATTCCGCGATGCCGCGTTCGGCACAGATGGCCGCCGCTTTCACGGTGCGCGGCTCGTCGCCTTCCGGCAGCACGATGCGCTTGCCGGCTTTACGCGCCAGTTCGGTCAGCTCGTAACGGAACGCCGGTGGAGACAGGCGGCGTGAACGCTCGGAGGTGGCGGTCAGCGAATCGATCCACTCGGTGCTGATGTGGCTGGCCACGTAGTTCTGCACTTTCTCGATGCGCTGGTGGTCGTCCGCCGGCACTTCGAGGTTGAAGCTCTGCAGGCTCAGCGAGGTCTGCCAGGTGTTGGTGTCGACCATGAACACCGGCAGGCCGGTCTGGAAGGCGCGTTCGCACAGCTTCTTGATCGGCTCGTCGATGGCGTAGCCGCCGGTCAGCAGGATAGCGCCGATTTCCACGCCGTTCATCGCCGCCAGGCAGGCGGAGACCAGTACGTCAGGACGGTCTGCGGAGGTCACCAGCAGGGAGCCTGGGCGGAAGTGTTCCAGCATGTGCGGAATGCTGCGCGCACAGAAGGTCACGGACTTCACGCGGCGGGTCATGATGTCGCCTTCGTTGACCACGCGGGCCTTCAGGTGGCGAGCCATGTCGATGGCGCGGGTGGCGATCAGATCGAAGCTCCACGGCACGCAGCCCAGAACCGGCAGCGGGCTGTTGGCGAACAGCTGCGCAGGATCGACGTGGGCGATGCTGGCCTTGGTGGAGTCGTCGAAGATTTCGGACAGGTCAGGACGGGTGCGGCCCTGATCGTCGACCGGTGCGTTCAGCTTGTTGATGATCACGCCGGTGATGTTTTTGTTCTTGCTGCCGCCGAAGCTGGTGCGCGCCAGTTCGATGCGCTCTTTCAGCTGCGCCGGGGAGTCGTTGCCCAGCGCCAGCACGAAGACGATCTCGGCGTTCAGGGTTTTGGCGATCTCGTAGTTCAGCGCGTTGGCGAACTGGTGTTTGCGGGTCGGCACCAGGCCTTCGATCAGCACCACTTCCGCGTCTTTGGTGTTCTCGTGGTAGCGCGCCACGATCTCTTCCATCAGCACGTCTTGCTGGTTGGAGCTCAGCAGGCCCTCAACGTAGTCCATGCGCAGCGGTTCGGCCGCCGTAATGGTGGAGTTGCTGCTGCGGATGATGGTGGTGGTCTGGTCGAGTGCGTTGTCGCCGGTGCGCGGTTGAGCGATAGGCTTGAACACGCTCAGACGAACGCCTTTTTGCTCCATGGAGCGGATGACACCCAGGCTGACGCTGGTCAGGCCGACGCTGGTGCCGGTGGGGATCAACATAATAGTACGTGACACAGAATAGTCCTCTTCACGATTAACATGAGGCTAAAACAACACCGTCAGCCTGGGCTGACGGTGTTTTGAGAGCATTACGCGGTCAGGCGGGATGCGTCCTGCGCGATGACCAACTCTTCGTTGGTCGGGATCACCAGCGCCAGGCGGCTGCCGTCTTTGGTGATGGCGCCGGATTTGCCGAAGCGAGCGGCCATGTTGCGGTCGTGATCGATTTCGAAGCCCAGCAGGCCCAGTTTGTTCAGGGTCAGCTCACGCACCATGCCGGCGTTCTCGCCGATGCCGCCGGTGAAGATCACCGCGTCCAGACGGCCTTCCATCAGCGCGCTGTAGGCGCCGACGTATTTGGCCAGACGGTGGCAGAACACGTCCATGGCGCGTTTGGCGTCGGCTTTGCTGTCGTAGTTGTCTTCAACGTAACGGCAGTCGCTGGTGACTTCGGTCAGGCCCAGCAGGCCGGATTCTTTGGTCAGCATCTTGTTGATCTGATCAACGCTCATGCCCAGAGAATCGTGCAGGTGGAAGATGATAGCCGGATCGATGTCACCGCTGCGGGTGCCCATTACCAGGCCTTCCAGCGGGGTCAGACCCATGGAGGTGTCAACGCATTGGCCGTTGCGCACTGCGGTGACGGAACCGCCGTTGCCCAGGTGGCAAGTGATCACGTTCACTTCTTCCACCGGCTTGTTCAGCATCTTCGCGGCTTCCTGAGTCACGTAGAAGTGGCTGGTGCCGTGTGCGCCGTAGCGGCGAACGCCGTGGTCGCGGTACAGGCTGTACGGCAGGGCGTACAGGTAAGATTCTTCCGGCATGGTCTGGTGGAACGCGGTGTCGAACACGGCAACGTTCTTGTCAGCCAGGTGAGGGAAGGATTTCAGCGCTTCCGCGATGCCGATCAGGTGAGCTGGGTTGTGCAGTGGTGCAAACGGCACGGAATCTTTGATACCCTGCAGAACTTCGTCGTTGATCACGGCGGAGGCGGTGAACTTCTCGCCGCCGTGCACGATGCGGTGGCCGATGGCGGTCAGCTGCGCAGAAAGCTCTGGTTTTTGTGCCAGAATAGTATTAACAATGAAGTTCAGCGCTTCGCTGTGTGCAGCGCCGGCCCCCAGGGCAGCTTCGTGTTTGGCGCCGTCCATTTTCCACTTGATGCGAGCTTCAGGCAGGTGGAAACACTCGGCCAAACCGGAGAGGAATTCGTCGCCGTTAACGGCATCGATGATGGCGAATTTCAGAGAAGAACTGCCGCAGTTAAGAACCAGTACTAGCTTACTCGACATGGAAGTACCTACTTAAATAGTCGTGTTGTTAAAAGAAAATCGAACACACGTGGTGAATTAATCGTCAATCAGACAACAAGCGTAGCGCATAGTGCCGATGACATTTATGATTAACATCATGTGAAGTGCACAAATCACAGGATGATGGAAAAACCGATGATTTCTCTGCGGTTTAAATAATCTTGATTTTTATAGGGCTAAAAGTTGACAAAATTTACGTCATCTTCTACCGGCCACAAGGCCGGCTTAGGATACCGATAGCCCGGTGCAAACACAAAATAAATTTAAAGCTTCAAATTTTTTAGTATGGTCTCTGGCAGCACGCTTTTAGTTTCTTTACGTGACGTTGAGGTACGCAATGACGAGCAAACCGTCCGGTTCCGTAAGCTGGTTTCAGGTCTTCCAGCGCGGGCAGCATTATATGAAAACCTGGCCGTCAGACAAACGTCTGGCACCGGTCTTTCCGGAGAACCGCGTTGCGCGTGCCACCCGTTTCGCTATTCGTTTCATGCCGCCGTTGGCGATTTTCACGCTGACCTGGCAGATCGCGCTCGGCGGCCAGCTCGGCCCGGCGATCGCCACCGCGCTGTTCGCTTGCAGCCTGCCGATGCAGGGCTTGTGGTGGCTGGGGCGCCGTTCGGTCACGCCGCTGCCGCCGACGCTGCTGCAATGGTTCCATGAGGTGCGCAACAAGCTGACGGAAGCCGGACAGGCGGTGGCGCCGCTCGAAGGCACGCCGACCTATCAGACGTTGGCTGATTTGCTCAAGCGCGCCTTCAAGCAGCTGGACAAAACCTTCCTCGACGATCTGTAAATGAAAAAAGGCCGCGCTGTGCGGCCTTTTTCGTCTAAGCGCCAATAACCCCGGTTTAAATCAAAGAACGGTCGAGTTGTGATTTCCTGCGTTCTTGCGCTGTGCGATGCTCCCGCCATCACACAGAAATGAGGAAATCCTGATGGAAATGACCAACGCCCAGCGGCTGATCCTGTCGAATCAGTACAAGATGATGACCCTGCTCGATCCGGACAACGGCGATCGTTATCGCCGGTTGCAAACCATCGTCGAACGCGGCTTCGGTTTGCAAATGCGCGAGCTGGATCGCGACTTCGGCGAACTGAGCGAAGAGGTGTGCCGCACCATCATCAACGTGATGGAGATGCATCATGCGCTGCAGGTTTCCTGGGGCAACCTGAAAGAGAAGCAGGATCTGGACGAGCGCCGCCTGGCGTTTCTCGGTTTCGATGCCGCGACCGAGGCGCGCTACCTGAGTTACGTACGTTTCCTGGTCAGCACCGAGGGGCGCTATACTCACTTTGATTCCGGCAGCCACGGTTTTAACGCCCAGACCAAAATGTGGGAAAAATATCAGCGTATGCTGGCGATTTGGCAGGCCTGCCCGCGCCAGTATCACTTGAGCGCCGTTGAGATAGCGCAAATCATCAATGCTTGATTAAGAAGAGGTTTTCTGTGGAGTGTAAGGGTTTTCTGTTCGATCTTGATGGCACCCTGGTGGATTCGCTGCCGGCGGTAGAGCGCGCCTGGACGCACTGGGCCGAGCGCCGCAGCGTCGATCCGCAAGCGGTGCTGGACTTCATTCACGGTAAACAGGCCATTACTTCTCTGCGCCACTTTATGCCGGGTGAAAGCGAAGCGGAAATTCAGCGTGAATTCCAATTGCTGGAGCAGGTGGAAGCGCAGGATACCGACGGCGTTCGCGCGCTGCCGGGCGCCATTGCATTGCTGGAGCGCTTGAACGCGCTCGGCATCCCTTGGGCGATCGTCACCTCCGGTTCGGTGCCGGTGGCGAGCGCCCGCCGCCAGGCCGGCGGCTTGCCGCAGCCGGCGGTGTTCATCACCGCTGAGCAGGTTAAACATGGCAAGCCGCAGCCCGACGCCTATCTGCTGGGCGCCGAGCGCCTGGGGCTGGCGCCGCACGAGTGCGTGGTGGTCGAAGACGCACCGGCCGGCATTCTCTCCGGCCTGGCGGCGGGTTGCCAGGTGATTGCGGTCAACGCCCCGGCCGATGCACCGAAGCTGGAGCAGGTCGACCTGCGGCTGGATTCGCTGGCGCAGATCGCCGTCGATAAAACGGCGCAGGGCGCGATCGTTCGCCGGCTGGCCTGAGTGGCATTATCTTCACCCTAATTGATTAGACCCCGCCTCGGCGGGGTTTTTTATGCTATTTTTTAGGCCCTTGGACATTTGCCGGATGAGGCCGTTTTGAACAGCGAATTACTGTGGGTGCTGAGTTTACTGCTGATTGCCATCGTGCTGTTTACCACCAACAAGCTGCGTATGGACGTGGTGGCGCTGTTGGTGATCATCGCTTTCGTGCTGAGCGGCACGCTCAGCCTACAGGAGGCGACGGTCGGTTTCAGCGATCCCAACGTGATTTTGATCGCCGCGCTGTTCGTGATCGGCGAAGGGCTGGTGCGCACTGGCGTGGCTTATCAGGTGGGCGACTGGCTGGTCAAAGTCGCCGGCAGCAGCGAAACCAAAATGTTGATGCTGCTGATGGTGACGGTCGCCGGGCTGGGGGCATTTATGAGCTCGACCGGCGTGGTGGCGATCTTTATCCCGGTGGTGCTCAGCGTGACGGCGAGAATGAAGATCGCGCCGGGGCGGCTGATGATGCCGCTCAGTTTCGCCGGGCTTATCAGCGGCATGATGACGCTGGTGGCCACGCCGCCCAACATGGTGGTCAACAGCGAACTGGTGCGCGAAGGCATCCATGGTTTCGGTTTCTTCAGCGTGACGCCTATCGGCCTGGTGGTGCTGGCGCTGGGCGTTGGCTACATGCTGATCGCCCGCCGTTGGCTGGGCAGCAGTGACACGGGCAAAGCCGGCGACGACTGGCAGCGCCGCTCCTTCCGTGACCTTATCCGCGATTATAAGCTGACCGGCCGTGCGCGGCGGCTGGCTGTCCGCAGCGCTTCGCCGCTGATCGGGCGTTCGCTGGACGAGCTGCACCTGCGTGCGTGCTATGGCGCCAACGTGGTGGGCATCGAGCGCTGGAAACGCTTCCGGCGGGTGATGGTCAGCGCCTCCGGCAGCACCGAACTGCGCGAGGGCGACGTCCTCTTGATCGACATGTCGGACAGCCAGGTCGATCTGCGCGAATTCTGCGGCGAACAGCGGCTGGAGCCGATGGTGCTGCGCGGTGATTACTTCTCTGAACAGTCGCGCAACGTCGGCATGGCGGAGGTCTCGCTGATCCCGGACTCGGCGCTGCTGGGTAAAAGCCTGCGCGAAGCGGCGTTCCGCAGCCGCTACGATCTGAACGTGGTGGGTATCCGCCGCCACGGCGAGACGCTGGGCGGCAAATTGGTGGACGAGCCGCTGGAACTGGGCGACATCTTGCTGGTGATCGGCGACTGGAAGGCGATTCGTCAGCTGCAGGCCAAAACCCACGACTTTATCGTGCTCAATCTGCCGGCCGAGGTGGACGAAGTGGCACCGGCCATCACGCAGGCGCCGCACGCGCTGTTTTGTCTGGCGCTGATGGTGGCGATGATGCTGACCGACGAAATCCCCAACCCAATCGCGGCGCTGATCGCCTGTTTGCTGATGGGCAAGTTCCGCTGTATTGATATGGAGAGCGCCTATAAATCGATCCATTGGCCGAGCATTATTTTGATCGTCGGCATGATGCCGTTCGCGCAGGCGCTGCAAAAGACCGGCGGGGTGGATCTGATCGTCAGCGGGCTGATGGACGTCGCCGGCGGCGCGGGGCCGCGCGTGATGCTGCTGTGCCTGTTCGTCTTGTGTGCCACCATCGGCCTGTTTATTTCCAACACCGCGACGGCGGTGCTGATGGCGCCGATCGCCATCGCCGCCGCGCGCGAAATGGGGGTATCGCCATACCCGTTCGCGATGATTATCGCCGTCGCCGCGTCCGCCGCCTTTATGACGCCGGTCTCTTCACCGGTCAATACGCTGGTGCTGGGGCCGGGCAATTACAAGTTCGGCGATTTCGTGCGGCTCGGCGTGCCGTTCACCCTGTTGGTGATGGCGGTCAGCGTGATTGTGGTGCCGTGGCTCTACGGTTTTTAACGGCGCAGCGAGGCTGCGCCGGCGGGGTTACAGCGAGCTGTCGAGGCTGATTTCGTCCAATGACAGGCTGAAACTGGGAATGAATACCTCCATGAAGTAGTCCATTTCCGGGCTGCGGCGCTGCTCCAGGGTTTTATCCAGCCGCGCCTTGGCCAGGGTGAATTCGTTGTTGCCGGCAGACAGCTCCTCCAGGCATTTCAGGTAGGCGCACAATGCGTCCGCCTGCTTTACCACCTGTTTTTCATCTTCGCTGTAGTAGTGCTCATCGAGAATGGTGCGGAAGTCGTTGCGCAGCTCTGCGGGGATCATGTCCAGCAGCTTTTGCTGGGCGATCTTTTCGATCTTCTTGTACTCATGGGCGATCTGCGGATTGTAGTACTTGATCGGCGTCGGCATGTCGCCGGTGATCACTTCGCTGGCGTCGTGGTACATCGCCAGCAGGGCAACGCGATCGGCGTTGAGGTTGCCGTTGAATTTGCGGTTCTTGATCACCGCCAATGCGTGGGCGACAAAGGCCACCTGCAGACTGTGTTCGGAGACGTTCTCGGTACGCACGTTGCGCATCAGTGGCCAGCGGTTGATCAGTTTCAGGCGGGACAGATGGGCGAAGAAATGGCTCTGGCTCATGGTGCTCTCTTTAACGGCAAGTGAGGGCCCCATTGTGAAGCAGTGACGGCGAATTTTGCAACCGGGCAATGAGAGAAGGGCGCAGCAAGGCGCTGCGCCCCAGGCGATTACTGATGGTAGCCTTCAAGGAAGCGGCCCAGCTTGCCGACCGCCATTTCCAGCTCGTCTACGCGCGGCAGGGTGACGATACGCACGTGATCCGGGTAGGGCCAGTTGAATGCGGTCCCCTGCACCAGCAGCACTTTTTCCTGCAGCAGCAGATCCAGCACCAGTTTCTGGTCGTCATGGATATTGAAGCGTTTGGCATCGATGCGCGGGAACATATACAGCGCGCCCTGCGGCTTCACGCATGAGACGCCCGGAATGTCGTTGAGCAGTTCCCAGGTGCGGTTGCGCTGTTCGTACAGACGGCCGCCGGGCTGAATGAATTCGCTGATGCTTTGATAACCGCCCAGCGCGGTCTGAATGGCGTGCTGCATCGGCACGTTGGCGCACAGGCGCATCGAAGCCAGCATCTCCAGCCCTTCGATATAGCCTTTGGCGTGCTTCTTCGGCCCGTTCAGCACCATCCAGCCCTGACGGAAGCCCGCCACGCGGTAGGTTTTCGACAGGCCGTTGAAGGTCACGGTCAACAGATCCGGCGCCAGCGCAGCGATCGAATGATGCTCCGCTTCGTCATACAGGATCTTGTCGTAGATTTCGTCGGCGAAGATGATCAGGTTGTGTTGGCGGGCGATCTCGACGATCTGCTCCAGCAGCGCTTTACTGTACACCGCGCCGGTCGGGTTGTTCGGGTTGATGATCACGATGCCGCGGGTGCGCGGGGTGATCTTGCTGATGATGTCGTCCAGATCCGGGAACCAGCCGGCCTGCTCATCGCACAGGTAATGTACGGCCTTGCCGCCGGACAGCGAGACCGCGGCGGTCCACAGCGGATAGTCCGGCGCCGGCACCAGCATTTCGTCGCCGCTGTTGAGCAGCGCCTGCATGGATTGAACGATCAGCTCGGAGACGCCGTTGCCAATGTAGATATCCTCAACGGTCACGTCACGCATGTTGCGCGCCTGATAGTGCTGCATGATCGCTTTACGCGCCGAGAAGAGGCCCTTGGAGTCGGAGTAACCTTGCGCCGTGGGCAGATTGCGGATCACGTCGACCAGGATTTCGTCCGGGGCGTCGAAACCGAACGGGGCAGGGTTGCCGATGTTCAGTTTCAGGACTTTGTTGCCTTCTTCTTCAAGACGTTTAGCTTCTTTAAGCACCGGGCCGCGAATGTCATAGCAGACGTTGTCCAGTTTGCTGGATTTCTCAATGGGGGACATAAAAAGTTGAGCCTTTTGCTGGGATAGGGGCGCTCCTACCGTGGGACGCCGCAACCCGCCCAATGTACTCCTGGCGTAGTTGCTTTTGAAGGGTTTTGCACGCCTTTGGTGCAAATGCATGTCGTAAAGGGGGATTTTAGTTATGATAAGCAAAGGTAAAGTTATTTTGTGGTTCATAATTTCATGAACTATAATTTTACTAGGGTTTTATTCTGTTAAATTGCGTGTCGATAAACGAGACGTGCCGGCGATCGCGGCCGGTAGCAGTGAAATGATAAGCCGAAAGTGAGAATGGGCTTCAATAAACTGTAAAGGAACGATAATACCGGAGTTGTCTGATAGCGGGTTGCCGGTTAGCGCACCACACTAAGAAAATGGCATATTTACATTAGCTTTACTTTATATTTCAGCTTAAGCATTGTTTATGTGGTTATAGGATTATTATTTAAAGTAAAAATCTTACTGATTGAATTTATTAAATTCATTGAGTGATAACACGAAGTTGGCGCCGTTAATTATTTATTTTTCTTACTCTGTAATGCAGTCTGAACGCCGGTTGATAAGGATTCTCAGTAGCACGAATGGAGTGGAAATTAGGCGGTATCAATGAGTAAAATCTCAGGTTCGGTGGGGGTTTTCCCTTTCCACCGGTATTCAGTCCCCCGCGTTCTATAAGCACCATCGATAGATCGCATTTTAAAAGGCGATAGAGGTAACGAATCATAAGTAATTTTTTTGCCCTCCACTTATGAGTGGGGTACTGTCATAACAGGCTCCGTCCTTTTCAACGGCGTCTGAGAAACACACCAGGGTAGTAGTTCGTAAATTAGAATTTAAAAAAGTGAAGAATACACTATGACAACTGCAAATCGTCCGATACTTAATCTCGACCTCGATCTGCTAAGAACCTTTGTTGCGGTTGCTGATTTGAATACCTTCGCGGCGGCGGCTGTTGCCGTTTGCCGTACGCAATCAGCCGTCAGCCAACAAATGCAGCGATTAGAGCAACTGGTCGGCAAAGAACTGTTTGCCCGCCATGGGCGCAACAAACTCCTGACTGAGCATGGTATTCAGCTTCTCGGTTATGCCAGGAAGATCCTGCGCTTTAACGACGAAGCCTGTACCTCGCTGATGTACAACAATATTAAAGGTGTTCTGACCATCGGCGCTTCCGACGACACCGCCGATACCATTCTGCCTTTCCTGTTGAACCGTGTGACCGCCATCTATCCGAAGCTGGCCATTGACGTGCGCGTAAAGCGCAGCACGACGATGGTCGATCTGCTGGAAGAGGGTGAGATCGATCTGGCGGTGACCACGGCCGATCCGGCCGGGCACCCGCACATCGTGCTGCGCACGTCGCCGACGCTGTGGTACTGCGCTGCCGATTACCACTATCAGGCCGGCGAACCTATCCCGCTGGTGGTGATGGATGAACCAAGCCCGTTCCGCGCGCTGGCGATCAAACAGTTGGACGAAGCTGGTATCCCGTGGCGTATCGCCTACGTCGCCTCCACGCTGTCTGCGGTGCGGGCGGCCTGTAAGGCCGGTCTGGGTGTGACCGCGCGGCCGATCGAGATGATGAGCCCCGATCTGCGGGTGCTGGGCGCGGTGGAAGGTTTGCCGCCGCTGCCGGATACCCAGTATGCGCTGTGCAAAAACGCGCAGTGCAGCAACGAACTGGCAATGGCCATCTTCAGCGCGATGCAGGGCGGCAATGACGGCTATGGCTTCAACGGCGCGGAAGCCGGTCTCCAGGGCGATCAGGATGATGCCAGCCTGGTGGACGAAGAAGAATAACGCCGCGGCGTGATATCTGATGAAAAACCTCTGCTTCGGCGGAGGTTTTTTTTGCCCTTTTTTTGGCGATTTTTACTGTTATAGGGGTTTAATGACGATTTTGTTATGAGTTGGCTGTTTTATTAACTTTTAAGCGTTGCTGAAAAGAGAATTTGACCGGGTTTAAGATGCTGGGTTTATTTTTTGAACAATAAGATTGAATGAGTTAAAGGCATGGTAATAGCAGGGTTATTTTGTTAGCTTATGGCGGCCGTTTTTGCGGCTTAATTTGAGGAAAATTGTTAAAGGGCCACACTTTTTTTGAGGATTTATGCTGAAAACGTGTCCTGGATCAAAAAAATACCCCTAGGTAGTGAGTGGAAGAACAGGGAATTCCTGAGACAATGGTATAGTAAAACTGAAATGTGCATGTTGGTTTATATCTATCTGTTTCTACACAAAAATTAACTGACACGATTTAGCCTGTCCCTGGCGCATCAAATGTTAATCAAATGATACGTATGTAAACTAGTGTGTAGATACTTTTGTCAAAGTTGACAAAAGGTTATAGAAAGGAGTAAAAAGCCCACAGAAAAACGCTGCCTAACTCGCTGTAAAAGCAGTTTGTTTGTGTGGTTATTTATCCTTCCCTTAAATCGATGTGGCGCACTAACTGCCGGTGACAAGAGCAGTGCGATCGACGCCACTTTTGATGAGTAAGCATAGAGTATGTCAACAACCACTGAAGTTATCGCTCATCACTGGGCGCTCGCCGTATTTCTCGTCGTGGCTATCGGGCTTTGCGGCTTAATGCTGCTGGGTGCGTTCTTCTTGGGCGGGAGAGCCCGGGCGCGCGCCAAACACACCCCGTTTGAATCAGGTATCGACTCCGTCGGCACGGCGCGCATGCGCTTGTCCGCCAAGTTCTACCTGGTGGCCATGTTCTTCGTTATTTTCGACGTTGAAGCCTTATACCTGTATGCCTGGTCGGTCTCGATTCGCGAGAGCGGCTGGGTGGGCTTTATCGAAGCCGCCATTTTCATTTTGGTGCTATTGGCCGGTCTGGTTTATCTGGTGCGCATCGGCGCGTTGGATTGGACTCCGGCGCGTTCCCAACGCCGCAGCAAACCAAGCACGATCACTAACACCAACAGTCATCCGCAGTAACAGCGAGGCATTAAGATGGACTATACGCTCACCCGCATAGACCCGAACGGTGAGAACGACCGTTATCCCCTGCAAAAACAGGAGATCGTCGCCGATCCCCTGGAACAACAGGTCCACCGCACGGTTTACATGGGTAAACTCGAACATGCGCTGCATGACATGGTGAACTGGGGGCGTAAAAACTCTATTTGGCCGTATAACTTCGGCCTTTCGTGCTGTTACGTGGAGATGGTGACGTCGTTTACCGCCGTTCACGATGTGGCGCGTTTCGGTGCGGAAGTGTTGCGCGCCTCCCCGCGTCAGGCTGACCTGATGGTGGTGGCCGGCACCTGCTTCACCAAGATGGCCCCGGTCATCCAACGCCTGTACGAGCAGATGCTGGAGCCCAAGTGGGTGATCTCGATGGGCGCCTGCGCCAACTCCGGCGGCATGTACGACATCTATTCCGTGGTGCAGGGCGTGGACAAGTTCCTGCCGGTCGACGTGTACATTCCCGGCTGCCCACCGCGTCCGGAAGCTTACATGCAAGCGCTGATGCTGCTGCAGGAATCTATCGGCAAAGAACGTCGCCCGCTGTCGTGGGTTGTCGGCGATCAGGGCGTTTACCGCGCCAATATGCAGTCTGAAAGAGAGCGTAAACACGGCGAGCGCATCGCGGTGACCAACCTCCGGACGCCTGACGAGATTTAAGACGTTCATTTAACGTCCATCTTAGTGCGCTATTGGTTAACACAGCGAAAAGTGAAACTTGCGGCGAATAACCCTTTAGTGTGGTGAAAAAAAATTATGACAGATTTGACGACGCACGACGCCTTGCCTGCCTGGCAGACCCGAGATCACCTTGACGACCCGGTGATCGGCGAACTGCGCAACCGTTTTGGGCCGGAAGCCTTTACTGTTCAGGCCACCCGCACCGGCATGCCCGTGGTATGGGTTAAACCTGACCAGTTACTGGAAGTAATGACGTTCCTGAGAAAACAGCCGAAGCCGTATGTCATGCTGTTCGATCTGCATGGCGTGGACGAACGTCTTCGCACCCACCGCGACGGCCTGCCCGCTGCGGATTTCTCCGTTTTCTACCATCTGATTTCCATCGAACGCAACCGCGACATCATGCTGAAGGTGGCGCTGTCTGAAAAAGACCTGCACGTGCCGACGGCGACCAAGGTGTTCCCGAACGCCAACTGGTACGAGCGCGAAACCTGGGAAATGTTCGGCATCACCTTCGACGGCCACCCGCACCTGTCGCGCATCATGATGCCGCAGACCTGGGAAGGGCACCCGTTGCGTAAGGACTACCCGGCGCGCGCCACCGAATTCGATCCTTTCGTGCTGACCAAGCAGAAAGAAGATCTGGAGATGGAAGCGCTGACCTTCAAGCCGGAAGACTGGGGCATGAAGCGCGGCACCGAGAACGAAGACTTCATGTTCCTCAACCTCGGCCCGAACCACCCGTCCGCGCACGGTGCGTTCCGCATCATTCTGCAGCTGGACGGCGAAGAGATCGTCGACTGCGTGCCGGATATCGGCTATCACCACCGCGGCGCCGAGAAGATGGGCGAGCGTCAATCCTGGCACAGCTACATTCCGTACACCGACCGCATCGAGTACCTCGGCGGCTGCGTGAACGAAATGCCTTACGTGTTGGCGGTTGAAAAGCTGGCCGGCATCAAGGTGCCTGAGCGCGTCGACACCATCCGCGTGATGCTGTCCGAGCTGTTCCGCATCAACAGCCACCTGCTGTACATCTCCACCTTCATTCAGGACGTCGGCGCGATGACCCCGGTGTTCTTCGCCTTTACCGACCGTCAGAAGATCTACGATCTGGTGGAAGCGATCACCGGCTTCCGTATGCACCCGGCCTGGTTCCGCATCGGCGGCGTCGCGCACGATCTGCCGCGCGGTTGGGATCGCCTGCTGCGTGAATTCCTCGACTGGATGCCGAAGCGTCTGGACTCCTACGTGAAAGCGGCGCTGAAGAACAGCATCCTGAAAGGCCGCTCCATCGGCGTCGCGTCTTATAACGCCAAAGAAGCGCTGGAGTGGGGCGTGACCGGCGCAGGCCTGCGCGCGACCGGCGTTGAGTTCGACGTGCGTAAATGGCGCCCGTACTCCGGCTACGAGAACTTCGACTTCGAAGTGCCGGTCGGCGACGGCACCAGCGACTGCTACACCCGCGTGATGCTGAAGGTGGAAGAGCTGCGCCAGAGCCTGCGCATCCTCGAACAGTGCCTGAACAACATGCCGGAAGGCCCGTTCAAGGCCGATCACCCGCTGACTACGCCGCCGCCGAAAGAGCGCACGCTGCAGCACATTGAAACGCTGATCACCCACTTCCTGCAGGTTTCCTGGGGCCCGGTGATGCCAGCCAACGAATCATTCCAGATGATTGAAGCCACCAAAGGGATCAACAGCTACTACCTGACCAGCGACGGCAGCACCATGAGCTACCGCACCCGGGTACGTACGCCGAGCTTTGCGCACCTGCAGCAGATCCCATCGGTCATCCGTGGCAGCCTGGTTTCCGACCTGATCGTCTATCTGGGTAGTATCGATTTTGTAATGTCAGATGTGGACCGCTAACTATGCATGATCAAAAAGACAATCACGCAGTCAATGATGCGCTCGAGCCCATCAACGCAGCCGCTCCTCAGAGCGGCGTTGATGCATTTGTACTGAGCGCGGAAGAACGTGATGCGATCGAGCACGAAAAGCACCATTACGAGGATCCGCGCGCCGCTTCCATCGAGGCACTGAAAATTGTGCAGAAGCAGCGCGGCTGGGTTCCGGACGGTGCGATTTACGCCATCGCGGAAGTGCTGGGCATCCCCGCCAGCGACGTAGAAGGCGTGGCCACGTTCTACAGCCAGATTTTCCGTCAGCCAGTAGGACGTCACGTGATCCGTTATTGTGACAGCGTTGTTTGTCACATCACCGGTTACCAAGGCATTCAGGCCGCTATCGAGAAGAAGCTGAACATCAAGCCGGGTCAAACCACCTTTGATGGCCGCTTCACGCTGTTGCCGACCTGCTGTCTGGGCAACTGCGATAAAGGGCCGACCATGATGATTGATGACGACACGCACAGTCAGCTGAAGCCTGAAGATATCGAGACGCTACTGGAGCAGTATCAATGACCAAGCACATTGTACGCACTCCCGAAACGCATCCGCTGACCTGGCGTCTGCGCGATGACAAGCAGCCGCTGTGGCTGGATGAATACCGCAGCAAAAACGGCTATGCCGGTGCGGAAAAGGCCCTGAAGGGCCTGGCGCCCGACGAGATCGTCAGCCTGGTGAAAGATTCCGGGCTGAAGGGCCGCGGCGGCGCGGGCTTCTCCACCGGTTTGAAGTGGAGCCTGATGCCGAAGGACGAATCCATGAACATCCGTTACCTGCTGTGTAACGCCGATGAGATGGAGCCGGGCACCTATAAAGACCGCCTGCTGATGGAGCAGCTGCCGCACCTGCTGGTGGAAGGCATGCTGATCTCCGCGTTCGCGCTGAAAGCCTACCGCGGGTACATCTTCCTGCGCGGTGAGTACATCGAAGCGGCGACGCACCTGCGTCGCGCCATCGCGGAAGCCACCGAAGCCGGCTATCTGGGCAAGAACATTCTCGGCACCGGATTTGATTTCGAGCTGATCGTGCACACCGGCGCCGGCCGTTACATCTGCGGCGAAGAAACCGCGCTGATCAACTCGCTGGAAGGCCGCCGCGCCAACCCGCGCTCCAAGCCGCCATTCCCGGCCAGCGCCGGCGTGTGGGGCAAGCCGACCTGCGTCAACAACGTCGAAACGCTGTGCAACGTGCCAGCCATTTTGGCGAACGGCGTGGAGTGGTACACCGGCATCTCCGGCAGTGAAGACAAAGGCACCAAGCTGATGGGCTTCTCCGGCCGGGTGAAAAATCCGGGCGTCTGGGAGCTGCCGTTTGGCACCACCGCGCGCGAGATCCTGGAAGACTACGCCGGCGGCATGCGCGACGGTCTGCGTTTCAAAGCCTGGCAGCCGGGCGGTGCGGGTACCGACTTCCTGACCGCCGATCATCTCGATCTGCCGATGGAATACGGCGCGATCGGCAAAGCCGGCAGCCGTCTCGGTACCGCGTTGGCGATGGCGGTAGACCACGAGATCGGCATGGTGCCGCTGGTGCGCAACCTGGAAGAGTTCTTCGCCCGCGAGTCCTGCGGCTGGTGTACGCCTTGCCGCGATGGTCTGCCGTGGAGCGTGAAGATCCTGCGCGCGTTGGAAAACGGCGAAGGGCAGCCGGGGGATATCGAAACCCTCGAACAGCTGTGCCGTTCCCTCGGTCCGGGCAAAACCTTCTGCGCCCACGCGCCAGGTGCCGTAGAGCCACTGCAAAGCGCGATTAAATATTTCCGTGAAGAGTTCGAGGCGGGTATCGCCGTGCAGCACTTCGGCAACGCGCATGCGATTGGCGGCATTCAGCCGAACAATTTGCTGAAGCAGCGCTGGTAAGCCGAACTCGCCCGAACACGGCCAGAATTTTTGATTAACGCCTGCCGCAAGGCAGGCCACTTGGAAGCATGCTGACTATGGCTACGATTCATGTAGACGGCAAAGAGTATGAGGTAGACGGGGCGGACAACCTGCTGCAGGCTTGTCTCTCCCTCGGCCTTGATATTCCTTACTTTTGCTGGCATCCGGCGCTGGGAAGCGTCGGCGCTTGCCGCCAATGTGCGGTAAAGCAATACCAAAACGCGGAAGATACGCGCGGCCGTTTGGTGATGTCCTGTATGACCCCGGCATCCGATGGCACCTTCATCTCCATCGATGACGGCGAAGCGAAGCAGTTCCGTGAAAGCGTGGTCGAGTGGTTGATGACCAACCACCCGCACGATTGCCCGGTCTGTGAGGAAGGCGGTAACTGTCACCTGCAGGATATGACGGTAATGACCGGCCACAGCTTCCGTCGCTACCGCTTCACCAAACGTACCCACAACAACCAGGAGCTGGGGCCGTTTATCTCGCACGAGATGAACCGCTGCATCGCCTGCTACCGCTGCGTGCGTTACTACAAAGACTATGCGGACGGCACCGACTTCGGCGTGTACGGCGCGCACGACAACGTCTACTTCGGTCGCCCGGAAAGCGGCACGCTGGAAAGCGAGTTCTCCGGCAACCTGGTGGAAGTGTGCCCGACCGGCGTTTTCACCGACAAAACGCACTCCGAACGCTACAACCGTAAATGGGACATGCAGTTCGCACCGAGCATTTGCCAGCAGTGCAGCATCGGCTGTAACACCAGCCCGGGCGAGCGCTATGGCGAGCTGCGCCGTATCGAAAACCGTTACAACGGCAGCGTGAACCACTACTTCCTGTGCGACCGCGGCCGTTTCGGTTACGGCTACGTCAACCAGAAAGATCGTCCGCGTCAACCGCAGCAGCTGCGCGGCGACGACTGGATCACCCTGAACGCCGAGCAGGCGATGCAGGGCGCGGCGGACATCCTGCGTCAGGCGAAGAAAACCATCGGCATCGGCTCCCCGCGCGCCAGCCTGGAAAGCAACTTCGCACTGCGCGAGTTGGTCGGCGCCGAGAACTACTACACCGGTATCGCTCAGGCGGAGCAATCACGTCTGGCGCTGATGCTGAACGTGCTGAAGAACGGCGGCGTTCATACGCCGGCGCTGCGTGAGATCGAAGATTACGACGCGGTGCTGGTGCTGGGCGAAGACCTGACGCAAACCGGCGCGCGCATCGCGCTGTCCGTGCGTCAGGCCGTCAAGGGCAAAGCCCGCGCGATGGCGGCGGCGCAACGCGTGGCCGACTGGCAGATCGCGGCGGTGCAGAACATCGGTCAGCACGCCAAGTACCCGCTGTTCACCACCAACGTCGACAACACTCGTCTGGATGACATCGCCGCCTGGAACTACCGCGCGCCGGTAGACGAGCAGGCGCGCTTCGGCTTCGCCATCGCGCACGCGCTGGATAGCGCGGCACCGGCGGTGAACGATCTGGCCGAAGGCCTGAACAAGAAAGTCGACATCATCGTGCAGGCGCTGACCGGCGCACGCAAACCGCTGATCATTACCGGCAGCAACGCCGGCAGCGAAGCCATCATCGAAGCGGCGGCCAACATCGCCAAAGCGTTGAAGGGCCGCGGTTCCGACGTCGGCATCACCTTCGTGGCGGGCGCCGCCAACAGCATGGGCCTGGCGATGATCGGCGGCGGTTCGCTCGATCAGGCGCTGGAACAGCTGGCGAGCGGCGCAGCCGATACCGCCATCGTGATGGAAAACGATCTCTATCGCCATGCGCCGGCGGCGCAGGTGGACGCGGCGTTGGCCAAGGTCAATAACCTGATCGTCGCCGACCACCAGCGCACCGCGATCATGGACAAAGCCAATCTGATCCTCTCCTCGGCCAGCTTTGCCGAGAGCGACGGTACGCTGATCAATCAGGAAGGCCGCGCGCAGCGCTTCTTCCAGGTATACGATCCGGCTTACTACGACGACGCCAAGAAGAATCAGTTCACCGTGATGCTGGAAAGCTGGCGCTGGATGCACTCGCTGCACTCCACCTACACCAGCCGCCACGTGGACTGGACCCAGCTCGATGACGTGATCGCCGCTTGCGTCGCCGCGTTGCCGCAGCTGCAGGGCATTGTCGATGCCGCGCCGGACGCGACGTTCCGCATTCGCGGTCAGAAGCTGGCGCGTTCGCCGCACCGTTCCAGCGGCCGTACCGCCATGCGCGCCAACATCAGCGTGCACGAGCCGCGTCAGCCGCAGGATAAAGACACCATGTTCGCCTTCTCGATGGAAGGGAACAACAGCCCGCTGGCCGATCGTCAGCAGATCCCGTTCGCCTGGGCGCCAGGCTGGAACTCACCGCAGGCATGGAACAAGTTCCAGGCCGAAGTGGGCGGCAAACTGCGCCACGGCGATCCGGGCGTGCGCCTGATCGAAGCGGGGGAGGGCAGCCTCGGTTACTTCGACCGCGTGCCTGCCGCATTCAATCCGGTCGACGGCTGGCGTGTCGCGCCTTACTACCACCTGTTCGGCAGCGATGAAATGTCGCAGCGCTCTCACGTGATCCAGCAGCGTATGCCGGAAGCCTACGTGATGGTCAACCCGGCCGATGCGGCGACGCTTGGCGTTAATGCGGGCAGCCTGGTGGAGTTCAGCTGCGAGGGCCAGACTCTGCGTCTGCCGGTGCGTCTGAGTGAAACCCTGACCCAGGGCCAGGTTGGTTTGCCGCTCGGCTTGCCAGGGATCCCGCCGATCTTGGTGGGTGCTAAGGTAGACAATCTGCGGGAGGCGGCACGATGAGCTGGTTTACCCCTGAGGTGATCGACATCTTGATCGCCATTCTTAAAGCGGTCGTGATCCTGTTGGTGGTCGTGGCGTGCGGGGCATTCATGAGCTTCGGCGAACGCCGCCTGCTCGGCCTGTTCCAGAACCGCTACGGACCGAACCGCGTAGGCTGGGGCGGCTCGCTGCAGCTGGTCGCCGACATGATCAAAATGTTCTTCAAGGAAGACTGGGTGCCGAGATTCTCCGACCGGGTGATCTTCACCCTGGCGCCGATGATCGCCTTTACTTCCCTGTTGCTGGCATTTGCCATCGTGCCGGTCAGCCCGACCTGGGCGGTGTCCGATCTCAACATCGGTATTCTGTTCTTCCTGATGATGGCCGGCCTGGCGGTGTACGCCGTGCTGTTCGCCGGCTGGTCGAGCAACAACAAATACTCGCTGTTGGGCGCGATGCGCGCCTCCGCGCAAACCCTGAGCTACGAAGTGTTCATCGGCCTGTCGCTGATGGGCGTGGTGATGCAGGCGGATTCGTTCAACATGCAGGCCATCGTTGAATCTCAGGCGCACGTCTGGAACGTCATTCCGCAGTTCTTCGGCTTCGTGACCTTCGCGATCGCCGGTGTGGCGGTGTGTCACCGTCACCCGTTTGACCAGCCGGAAGCCGAGCAGGAACTGGCCGACGGTTACCACATCGAATATTCCGGCATGAAGTTCGGTCTGTTCTTCGTGGGGGAATACATTGGTATCGTCACCGTGTCCGCCCTGATTGTGACGTTGTTCTTCGGCGGCTGGCAGGGTCCGTTCCTGCCGCCATTCATCTGGTTCGCGTTGAAAACGGCCTTCTTCATGATGATGTTCATCCTGATCCGCGCCGCGCTGCCGCGTCCGCGTTATGACCAGGTGATGTCCTTCGGCTGGAAAGTGTGCCTGCCGCTGACGCTGCTGAACCTGCTGGCAACCGCCGCGGTCATTTTGTACAACGCTCAATAAGGGGTGAATAAACCATGACATTGAAAGAGTTAGTGGTTGGTTTCGGCACCCAGATGCGCAGCATTTGGATGATTGGCATGCATGCCTTCGCCAAGCGCGAAACCCAGATGTATCCGGAAGAACCGGTGTACCTGCCGCCACGCTACCGCGGCCGCATCGTGCTGACGCGCGATCCGGACGGCGAAGAGCGCTGCGTCGCCTGTAACCTGTGTGCGGTTGCCTGCCCGGTCGGCTGTATCTCGCTGCAAAAGGCAGAACAGAAAGACGGCCGTTGGTATCCGGAGTTCTTCCGCATCAACTTCTCGCGCTGCATCTTCTGCGGCCTGTGCGAAGAGGCTTGCCCGACTACCGCTATCCAGCTGACGCCGGATTTCGAACTGGGCGAGTACAAGCGTCAGGATCTGGTGTACGAAAAAGAAGATCTGTTGATCTCGGGGCCGGGTAAATATCCGGAATATAACTTCTACCGGATGGCCGGTATGGCGATTGACGGCAAAGCCAAAGGCGAAGCCGAAAACGAAGCCAAACCGATCGACGTCAAAGGTCTGTTGCCCTAAGGAGCCAGCAAGCATGGAAATTGCATTTTATCTGGCAGGTTTGATTGCGGTGGCCGCGACGATTCGCGTGATCACCCATACCAACCCTGTGCATGCGCTGCTGTATCTGATCGTCTCGTTATTGGCGATCTCGGCAGTCTTCTTCTCTCTCGGCGCCTACTTTGCCGCCGCATTGGAAATCATCGTTTATGCGGGCGCCATCATGGTGCTGTTCGTGTTCGTTGTGATGATGCTGAACCTCGGCAACGTGCAGCAGCAAGAGCGCGACTGGATGAAACCGACGGTGTGGATCGGGCCTGGCCTGCTGTCACTGGCGCTGCTGGTGGTATTGATCGTTGCGATCCGCAGCGTATCCGATCAGGGCATCAGCGGTGAGATGGTCGACGCGAAGGCGGTGGGCATCAGCCTGTTCGGGCCTTACGTACTGGCGGTTGAGCTGGCTTCAATGCTGCTGTTGGCGGGGCTGGTTGTCGCCTTCCATATCGGCCGCGAGCACAAGCCTGGCGAGGTGCTGAGCAACGCGCCGGTGGGTGGCGAAATGGCGAGAAGAAAATCGGAGGAGCAAGCATGATCCCTCTTCAACACGGCCTGATCCTGGCGGCTATCCTGTTTGTGCTCGGGTTGACCGGGCTGCTGGTGCGCCGCAACCTGCTGTTTATGCTGATCAGCCTGGAAGTGATGATCAACGCTGCGGCGTTGGCGTTTATCGTGGCGGGAAGCTACTGGGGCCAGGCGGACGGGCAGGTGATGTACATCCTGGCGATCAGCCTGGCGGCAGCCGAGGCCAGTATCGGCCTGGCGCTGCTGCTGCAGCTCTACCGTCGTCGTCATACCCTGAATATTGATACTGTCAGTGAGATGCGCGGATGAACCTATTATATTTAACAATTCTGCTACCGCTGATCGGGTTCCTGCTGTTGGCATTTTCCCGCGGTCGTTGGTCTGAGAACACGGCGGCCACCGTCGGCGTGGGCTCTATCGGCCTGGCTGCGCTGGTCACGGTGTATGTGGCGATGGATTTCTTCGCCCAGAAAGCCGCCGGCGTGCAGCTGTTCGAGCAAAGCCTGTGGACCTGGATGGCCGTCGGCAACTTCAATATCGGCGTGACTCTGGTGCTGGACGGCCTGTCGCTGACAATGCTGTCGGTGGTCACCGGCGTCGGCTTCTTCATCCACATGTTCGCTTCCTGGTACATGCGCGGTGAAGAGGGTTATTCGCGCTTCTTCGCCTACACCAACCTGTTTATCGCCAGCATGGTGGTCTTGGTGCTGGCGGACAACCTGCTGCTGATGTATCTGGGTTGGGAAGGCGTGGGCCTGTGCAGCTACCTGTTGATCGGCTTCTACTACAAAGATCCGGCCAACGGCGCGGCGGCGATGAAAGCCTTTATCGTCACCCGCGTGGGCGACGTGTTCCTGGCGTTCGCGCTGTTCATCCTCTACAACGAGCTGGGCACGCTGAACATCCGCGAGCTGATGATCCTGGCGCCGCAGAAACTGGCGGTGGGCGATACGGCCATCACCTGGGCGACGCTGATGCTGCTGGGCGGCGCGGTCGGTAAATCGGCGCAGCTGCCGTTGCAAACCTGGCTGGCGGACGCGATGGCGGGCCCAACCCCGGTTTCCGCACTGATCCACGCGGCGACCATGGTGACCGCAGGCGTCTACCTGATCGCCCGCACGCACGGCCTGTTCCTGATGGCGCCGGAAGTGCTGCACCTGGTGGGCATCGTCGGTGCGGTCACTCTGCTGCTGGCCGGCTTCGCCGCGCTGGTGCAGACCGACATCAAGCGCGTGCTCGCTTACTCCACCATGAGCCAGATCGGTTACATGTTCCTGGCGCTGGGCGTGCAGGCATGGGACGCGGCGATCTTCCACCTGATGACTCACGCGTTCTTCAAGGCGCTGCTGTTCCTGTCGTCCGGTTCGGTGATCCTGGCTTGCCACCACGAGCAAAACATCTTCAAGATGGGCGGTCTGCGCAAGAGCATCCCGCTGGTGTACGTCTGCTTCCTGGTGGGCGGCGCGGCGCTGTCTGCGTTGCCGCTGGTCACGGCCGGCTTCTTCAGTAAGGACGAGATCCTGGCGGGCGCGATGGCCAACGGCCACATCAACCTGATGGTTGCCGGCCTGGTCGGTGCGTTCATGACCTCGCTGTACACCTTCCGTATGATTTTCATCGTGTTCCATGGCGAAGAGAAAATCAAAGCGCATGCCGGTAAAGGCATCACTCACCACCTGCCGCTGCTGGTTCTGCTGGTGCTGTCCACCTTCGTCGGCGCGATGATCGTGCCGCCGTTGCAGGGTGTGCTGCCGGAGACGACTGAACTGGCGCACGGCAGCGTGCTGACGCTTGAAATCACCTCCGGCGTGGTGGCTATCGTCGGCATTCTGCTGGCGGCCGCGCTGTGGCTGGGCAAACGCAGCCTGGTCAGCAGCATCGCCAACAGCGCGCCGGGGCGTTTCTTCTCGACCTGGTGGTTCCATGCCTGGGGCTTCGACTGGCTGTATGACAAAGTGTTCGTCAAGCCGTACCTGGGCATTGCGAAGCTGCTGCAACGCGATCCGCTGAACTCGCTGATGAACCTGCCGGCCGTCTTCTCCCGCTGGGGGAACCGCGGTCTGACGGTGAGCGAGAACGGCCAGGTGCGTTGGTATATAGCGTCTATGGGTGTGGGTGCAGTGGTCGTATTGGCTCTGTTGATTCTGGTTTAATTGAATAATTTAAACAGACGCATTTTTCGGGCGTAGCGCCGGGCAGGCGCTACGTACAAAGTTTGAAATTATTCGTATAAGGGACACAAAACGCCATGCTATTACCTTGGCTAATTCTTATCCCCTTTATCGGCGGTCTGCTGTGCTGGCAGCTTGAGCGCTTCGGTACTAAGGTGCCGCGCTGGATAGCGCTGATCGCAATGGGGCTGACGTTGGCGCTCTCTCTGCAGCTGTGGATGCAGGGCGGCTATACATTGACCACGCCGAAAGGCATTCCGCAGTGGCAGAGCGAATTCCTGCTGCCGTGGATCCCGCGCTTCGGCATCTCCATCCACCTGGCGCTGGACGGTCTGTCACTGCTGATGGTGGTGTTGACCGGTCTGCTGGGCGTGCTGGCGATCCTCTGTTCCTGGCGTGAAATCCAGAAGTATCAGGGCTTCTTCCACCTTAACCTGCTGTGGATCCTGGGCGGCGTTATCGGCGTGTTCCTCGCCATCGACATGTTCCTGTTCTTCTTCTTCTGGGAAATGATGTTGGTGCCGATGTACTTCCTGATCGCGCTGTGGGGCCACAAGGCGTCGGACGGTAAAACCCGCATCACCGCGGCGACCAAGTTCTTCATCTACACCCAGGCCAGCGGTCTGGTGATGCTGATTGCGATCCTGGGTCTGGTGTTCGTGCACTACAACGCCACCGGCGTGTGGACCTTCGATTACGAAGACCTGCTGCAAACGCCGATGTCCCACAACGTGCAATATCTGCTGATGCTGGGCTTCTTCATCGCCTTCGCGGTGAAAATGCCGGTGGTGCCGCTGCACGGCTGGTTGCCGGATGCGCACAGCCAGGCGCCGACCGCAGGTTCCGTCGACCTGGCGGGCATCTTGCTGAAAACCGCGGCCTACGGCCTGCTGCGTTTCAGCCTGCCGCTGTTCCCTGAGGCTTCACACGAGTTCGCGCCAATCGCCATGTGGCTGGGCGTGGTCGGTATCTTCTACGGCGCCTGGATGGCGTTCGCGCAGACCGACATCAAGCGTCTTATCGCTTACACCTCGGTCTCGCACATGGGCTTCGTGCTGATCGCCATCTACACCGGCAGCCAGCTGGCTTACCAGGGCGCCGTGATCCAGATGATCGCGCACGGCCTGTCCGCCGCCGGTATGTTTATCATCTGCGGCCAGCTGTATGAGCGCCTGCACACCCGCGACATGCGTCAGATGGGCGGCCTGTGGGGGCGTATCAAGTTCATCCCTGCGCTGTCGCTGTTCTTCGCCGTGGCTACGCTGGGGATGCCGGGCACCGGTAACTTCGTCGGCGAATTCATGATTCTGTTCGGCAGCTACCAGGTGGTGCCGGTGATCACCGTGATCTCCACCTTCGGTCTGGTGTTCGCTTCGGTTTACTCGCTGATCATGATGCAGCGCGCTTACTACGGTGCGCCTAAGTCAGACCAGCCGCTGCAGGGCATGACCGCGCGCGAACTGTTCATCATTCTGCTGCTGGTGGTGTTGCTGGTTCTGCTGGGGGTTTACCCGCAGCCGATTCTGGATACTTCCAACGCGGCGATGAGCAACGTGCAACACTGGTTTGGTTCGTCAGTTTCAGCAATTTCAACAACAAGGCCGTAATTCGCCATGACAATAACTCCTCAACAACTGATCGCACTGCTGCCGCTGTTGATCGTCGGATTGACGGTGGTGGTTGTGATGCTAGGCATTGCGTGGCGACGCGACCACTTTATCAACGCCACCCTGACCGTGATCGGTCTCAACCTGGCGCTGCTTTCGCTGTACTTTGTCGGCCAGGCTGGCCCAATGGACGTCACCCCGCTGCTGCGGGTTGACGGCTACTCGATGTTCTACACCGGGCTGGTGCTGCTGGCGAGTCTGGCGACCTGCACCTTCGCCTATCCGTGGCTGGTCGGCTATCCGGATAACCGCGAAGAGTTCTACCTGCTGGTGCTGATCGCCGCCCTGGGCGGCATCCTGCTGGCGAGCGCCAACCATCTGGCTTCGCTGTTCATCGGTATCGAGCTTATCTCGCTGCCGCTGTTCGGCCTGGTGGGCTACGCCTATCGCCAGAAGCGCCCGCTGGAAGCCGCCATCAAGTACATGCTGCTGTCCGCCGCCGCGTCGTCGTTCCTGCTGTTCGGCATGGCGCTGCTGTATGCCGAGTCCGGCGATCTGTCGCTGGCCGGCCTCGGCAAGAGCCTGCAGGAAAACATGATGCACCAGCCGCTGATCCTGGCCGGTATGGGCATGATGATCGTCGGTCTGGGCTTCAAGCTGTCGCTGGTGCCGTTCCAACTGTGGACGCCGGACGTGTATCAGGGCGCGCCTGCGCCGGTCTCGACCTTCCTGGCGACCGCCAGCAAGATCGCGATCTTCGCGGTCGTGATGCGTCTGTTCCTGTATGCCCCGGCCGCCGACAACGAAGCGCTGCGCATGGTGCTGTCGATCATCGCGTTCTGCTCCATCTTGTTCGGCAACCTGATGGCCATCAGCCAGACCAACATCAAGCGTCTGCTGGGCTACTCGTCGATCGCTCACCTGGGCTACCTGCTGGTGGCGCTGATTGCGGTGCAAACCCATCAGCTGTCGCTGGAAACCGCCGGCGTTTATCTGGCCGGTTACCTGTTCAGCAGCCTGGGCGCCTTCGGCGTGGTCAGCCTGATGTCCAGCCCATACCGCGGCCCGGATGCGGATTCGCTGTTCTCTTACCGTGGTCTGTTCTGGCACAAGCCAATCTTGTCCGCGGTGATGACGGTGATGATGCTGTCGCTGGCAGGTATCCCGATGACGCTGGGCTTTATCGGTAAGTTCTTCGTGATCGCGATGGGCGTCAGCGCGCACCTGTGGTGGCTGACCGGCGCAGTCGTGGTAGGCAGCGCCATCGGTCTGTACTACTACCTGCGCGTGACCGTCAGCCTGTTCCTCAGCGCGCCGGAATCGCTGCAGCGCGACACCCCGAACAACTGGGCGTTGACCGCCGGTGGCGTCGTGGTGCTGATCTCCGCCGCGCTGGTGCTGCTGTTGGGGGTTTATCCGCAGCCGCTGATTTCGCTGGTGCAGATGGCGCAGCCGACGTTCTGATAACGCTTCAGACAGTAAAAAGGTCGCTTCGGCGGCCTTTTTTTATGGGCGAAAGGCACTCAGCCGTAATGGGCGCTAAACGACGTTTCCAGCGCCTGCACTACCGCGCGCACGCGGGCGGCGCGTTGCAAATCGGGATGCAGCACCAGCCAGATATCCACCCAGTCTTTGTTCTCCGGGAACAGACGCACCAGTTCCGGGTCTTTGTCCGCCAAAAAAGCGGAGAGCAGGCCGATGCCCAGCCCGCTGCGGGTGGCGGAACGCAGCAGCAGCTGCGAATTGCATTGCAGCACGACGTTGGGCTCGTGCAGGGCCTCGCCGCAGAAATTGTTCCAGTGGCGCGGCACCAGCTCGCGCGGGAACATCAGCAGATCGTGGCCGCGCAACTGTTCGCCCTTGACCGGCATGCCGCGCCGCGCCAAATAGTGCTGAGTGGCATACAGGCCCATTTCGATGGTGGCTAACCGTTTGATGATCAGCTCATCGTCATCGGGACGGGCGCCGCGGATCGCCAGATCTGCGCCGTGGTAAGAAATATCGGCGATGTTGACCGCCGTCAGCAGCGTGACGGTGATGGCCGGATAGCGTTCCCGCAGATCTTGCAGCGCAGGCATCACGAAGGCTTCGGCCAGGGTATCGGTGGTGGCGATGCGCACGTTGCCGCACAGGCTTTCGTCACCGCTGGCGGCTTTACGGTTGATCGCCTGCACCGCATTTTCCATCTTCATCACGTCCGCCAGCATTTCTTCCCCCAGCGGGCTGAGGGCGAAGGATTTCGGCGTGCGGATAAACAGCTTGGAGCCGAGCGCATCTTCGAAAGCGGAGAGCCGTCGGCCGACGGTCGCCTGATCGACATGCAGCTGGCTGGCGGCTTTGCGTAGCGTGCCGCAGCGCGCAACGGCGAGAAAAAATCGAGCGTCGTCCCAGTTCATTGCGCACCTCCTCTGTACAGACTGGCGGGAGGGGGAAGGAAGCGGTGTGATGCGGTGTTTATTCTGGTGTGGAGACCGAAAAAAATGCTTCGTATCATCATTATTTATAATGTTTCAGGATATGTATAAATGCATCACCGTGAAGCGGTTTTGCACCTTTATTTTTGTCTGGTAATGCTTATTCTTATCGGCGCTTATGCTGCGACCCGACGCACATTTTACACCAAGGCCACCCTAATGCATAAGCAATACGAATAAGAGCCGGTTCCCGTTATTTCTGGGCGACCGCCAAGTGGGATCGACTCTGAATCAAGTTAGCTCACGATGATATGACTGGATATAAAAAAATGGAGTCTCACGCAGAGATGCTGTGCCCCCCCGTTGCGTTGGCGACGGAGGACGGAGTCAGAGTTACCGTGGCGCCAGGCGCCGAGAAGATGGAACGCAACAACGCCGATGTCATTATTCAAGGCCTTGCAGCGCGCGGCATTCAACATATCTTTTTGGTCCCTGGCAAACTGGTTTATCCGTTAATCACTTCTATTGACCGTTCCGAGATTGTCGGCATCGTCGGTGCCCATGAAACCGCATGCGGATTTATGGCCGATGGCTATGCCCGCGCCAGCCGAAAGTTTGGCGTCTGTTTGGGCATTTCAGGCCCCGGTACCATGAATTTCCTGCCGGCGATGGCCGCCGCGCAAGCCGATAAGATCCCCGTGCTGTACCTGGCCGGCAGCATCGCCACCTATCATGAGGCGCAGGGCGCTTTTCAGGACGGCAGCAACAGCGGCATCGATGAGCTGACCATCGTCAAACCGTTGCTTTGCGCCGCGATAGAAACGAAAACAACCTGACCTTGCAGCATGAGCTGCGCCGCAGCCTCTCCAGCCTGAACCCACAGCGGAAAGGGCGCGCCTATCTGAGCGTGCCGGTTGACATGCAGAAGAAAACCGCGTTCGGCGATCGTCGCGACCAGCCTGAGCGAGTGCCGCAGCACCGTGAAGCGGCCGTGGATGTGCAAGCGGTGGAACAGCTGTTGCATGATTATCTGCTGCGCGGCCTCAACGTCGCCTGCCTGGTAGGCAACCGGATGAACAATCCACAGGATGCCGCGCTGTTGTTGCGGGTAGCGGAAAAATACCGCTTGCCTGTCGCCACGACGTTGTCCGGCAAGGGCGCGTTTCCCGAAGGGCACGCCCTGGCATTAGGGGTCTACGGTTTTGCCGGCCATGCCCGCGCGGTAGAAACCCTCAACGGTGAAGGCGTCGACGTGCTGCTGGTGCTGGGCTGCGATCTCAGCCAGCGCGACAGTCTGAACTGGAACCCGAGACTGCACGGCAATAAAACGCTGGTGGCGATCGACGAAGACTTCGACAAAGTGAGCTCGCATTACCAGCCGGATCTGCAGATATTTTCCAGCCTGAGCGGTACGTTGCACTGTTTGTTGGCCGCGGTTGGCGATGAGGACGCGCGGCTTGGCGACGCGGCTCACCTGCGTGACGCCTGGTTGGAAGGGGTTCGCGCACTGCCGCTGGAACAGCCGCAGCCGACGTTGCAGGCGCGCATCGCCCAGGGCGAAAGCCGGCTGTATCCCGGCGATGCGATTAAACACATTCGCAGCCGCATGAATCCGGATACCAACGTCGTGGTCGATTCGGGCGCACACCGCATTTTCATGGCGCATCACTGGCTGGCGGCCGGGCGGGGGGATTATCACACCTCCAGCTCCCTGGCGCCGATGGGGTGGGCCATTTGCGCGGGCATCGGCATCAAGCTGGCGGCACCGCAGCGGGATTGCCTCGTGGTGACCGGCGACGGTTGCATGCTGATGCACGGCATCGAAATTCAGACCGCCGCGCGTTATGGCGTGAAGGTGGTGTTCGTGGTGATGAACAACAGCGCGCACGGCGCCATGCACATCGACACGCTGCAAAATCGCGGCATTTCCGCCGACTATACCGCCTTGCCCAACCATGACTGGAAAGCGTTTGCCAACAGCCTGGGGGTCGCCTCCGCGAAGGCGGAGACGCTGGAGGATCTGGACGAGGCCCTCGGCGCTGCAGCGAAACATCCGGGGCCGTACCTCATCGAAGTGATGGTGGGCAACTTTGCGGCGCCTAACCGCTACTACGCCGAGAGCATCGCAGAATACGAGCAGCGCATCAAAGGACTGTAGCACAACGCTGTTTTTTCAACTCGCCAGGTTCACCGCGCGCGGCGCCTGGCATTTTTACTCGCGGCAGTCAGGGAGCGATAAGATGGTTAAGTGGGGCATTTTGGCATTGTTGGCAGTATTTCAGGGGCCGGTTCAGGCTGCCGAGGGGCATGGCGAAGGCATCGTCAAAACGACGTTGCTCAAGACCGACAGCGCATGGGAGGGCTCGGCATATCGTCAGTATCCCGCAGGCGCGCCGCAGATCACCATGCTGAAGGTGACGGTAGAGCCGAACAAGGTACTGGCCTGGCATACGCACCCTTGTATCAGCGCAGTGTACATGAGCGGCGGCAGCGTTTCGCTCACCGTCAGGAAAACCGGTGAACGCCGCACGTTCCGGCAGGGGGATTCGTTTACCGATACCGTGGATATCGTGCATCAGGGCGTTTCCGGCGAGCAAGGCGCCGAAATGCTGGTGTTCTTCGCTTGCGCGGACGATAAACCGTTGACGGTGAAAGCCGCCGGGTAGTGTTGATGCGGCCCTGTCCAAAGGCCGTTAATAAGAGAAGATCATGGTAGCTTTGTGGATGGTCGTCGCCAGCGGATTCTTTGCGCTGATGGGTGCTTGCATCAAGTTGGCGTCGACGACGGTCGGATTTTTCGACATCATTTTTTATCGTTCTCTCATCAATGTGCTGATCGTCGCGGCGCTGATCAAGATCCAGCGCCTCGGTTTTCGCACCCGTCATCTCGGATTGCATATGAAGCGGGCGGCGATAGGCAATGCGGCGATGTACTGCGGTTTTTATTCGCTGATACATCTGCCGATCGCCACCGCCACCACGTTGGGTTATACCAACCCCCTCTTTCAGTCGGCGATCGCGTTCATCACGACCCGAGGGCAGCTGACCGGTCGGCTGTTGTTTTCCGTGCTGTTGGGCTTTGCCGGCATTTTGGTCTTGCTGCGCCCCGACGCCCCCAACGGGGAGTACGTTGCCACGCTGGTCGGGCTGGCGGCCGGTTTGTTGACCGCGCTGGCTTACTTTAACGTCGGCAAGCTGGTGCGGCGCGGTGAGCCGGAACTGCGCGTGGTGTTCTATTTCTCGCTGGTGGGAACGCTGGTTGGCGGCCTGATGACTGCGTTGCTGGGCTTTTCCTTGCTGGACGGCGCAATGCTGCTGTGCGTCTGCGCCATTGGCGTCTTCGGCAGTCTGGGGCAGATCGCCATGACTCGCGCCTACGGGGGCGGCAATGCGGTGATTGTCAGCATTCTCTCTTACAGCACCATTATTTTCTCTACGCTGCTTGGCTATCTGATATTTGGCGAGCAGCTGTCTTATATCGCCGCCGCCGGTATGGCGCTGATCGTGTTGTCCGGCGCGTTGGCGGTGCGCAAGCGTGCTTCGGCCAAGTCCGAGCAGGCGGCGGTGGCATAACGTGATAAGGAACGAAACAATGAACATGCGTCCGATTGGCGTCATGGCGATGGCGGTCTTGTTTGGCATAGTGGCGACGCTGACGATGGATGGGGTGAACAGTGTCACCTCCAGCGTCGGTCTCATCGGCAAGCTCAACCTGGCCTTCATCGGCAAACTGATGAATCAATGGCTGCAGGGGCAATTTTGGTTTTTGCGGCCTGGCGACATTCCCGATGTGCCAGAGGCTCTGATGATGGGCTACGGCGCGCACTATTTTGCCGGCATTAGCCTGGCGATCCCGTTCTATTGCCTGATCTGCCCGCGCGTTAAGTCGGGGGGCGGCCTGTTCGTCGGGGCGCTGACGTATGGCCTGGCCTGTTCGCTGATCTCGCTGTGCTTCATTTATCCCTCGGTGGGGTTGGGACTTTGGGGAATGGCCGGCAAAAATCCGGCTTTGCTGATCGCCAGCCTGGCCAACCATGCAGTGTATGGCGTGGCATTGGGCGGTTGCGCCATCGCTTGGCGGCGTCGCATGCTGCAGAAATGCATGCCTGACGCTGCGATGCTGCATTAATGAATCACGATGATGCATTCTTGGCTATTTTGGGCGTGATAGCCCAACGCTATGATAAGCGCGCTTCCTGAAGCCGCGTGGCATGCGGGAAGACGCATTTATTTAGGGCGAATGCCTGATCGATTCGGGAGTTGAACATGTCAGAAAGTATCGCCGTTGAAGAAACGGCTAAAGCGAAGGCGGGTACATCGCATTTCGCTATCTTGCTGTTTCTGGCGTTGGCATTGATGTCAGCGCTGTTGAACAGCAGCGCGCCGACGCCGCTTTATCCGCTTTATCAACATGAGCTGGCGTTGAGCTCAGTCAGCCTGACGATCATCTACGGCGCTTATGCCGCCGGCGTGCTGATTTCGCTGTTCGGCGTAGGCAATATGGCGGGGAAAGTAAAAGACCTGCGCAGCATGATCGTGCCGGCGCTGTTGGTGGTGTTGCTTGGCGCGCTGCTGTTTTCGGTGGCGTCGTCGTTCTTCATGATGTTTATGGCACGGCTGCTGGCCGGCGTCGGCACCGGCGCCCTGACCGGTGCGGCGAATATCGCGTTGGTGCGTTTCGGGCCGCAGGACGGCGGAAAAAATGCGGCGTTGATCGCGACGCTGTCCTTTACCACCGGATTGGCCCTGGGCCCGATCTTTAGCGGCGTCGCACTGCAAACCGGTTTTCATACCACGTCATTGCCGTTCATCATCATCATGGCCATTGCCGCCGTCGCCGCACTGGGCGTGATGCTGCGCTGGCCGCGAGAGGCGGTGGCGGCGCAGGCCGATAGCGCAGCGGCGGATAACGCGCCGGTGGCGAAAAGCTCTCTGGCGGATGGCCTGCGCGCGACCGGCGGTAAATTCTTCCTGTGCGCCGGGGCGTTGTTCATTTGTTGGGCGGTTGCCGCCAGCATTCTGGCGATAGGGCCGAGCGTCGCCGAAAAACTGTTGGATATGCAGAGCCGTGGCGTCTTTGGTTATGTGGTCGCCGTCTATCTGGTGATTGCCGGCATCAGCCAGATTTTGAGTCGTCGCATCAACGCCCGCCATTCGCTGATGTTCGGCTGCCTGGCTCAGGCTTTGTCGGTCGGGGTGTTCGCCGTGGCGATTCAGATCCATTCGCTGGCGCTGGCCGCCGCAGGCATGGTGATCGCCGGTTACGCCTATGGCGCGATCTTCGTCGGCAGCGCCACGCTGGTGAATCTGATTTCACCGAAAGCCAGCCATGCGCGTTTGATCTCCCTGTTCTACGTGATCGCGTATATCGCTAACTGGGTGCCGATCCTGTTAGGCGTTGTGATCGACCACGCCGATTTGCATTTGGCGACCCACTTGTTATTCCTGAGCAGCGCCGTGATTTGTTTGATGTTGAGCGTCATGGTAACGCGAGCGGGCTTCCCTCGCTGAAACCGGCGTTCGGGAGGGGGGCGACAGGCGTCGCATGTAGGCATTTCATTTGAGATCGTGATTTCCCTGGTGTTGTGTTATTCCAGCGTGCTCGTCACGCTGGCTTTTTTTGTGATACACATTGCTTTTTTGATATTTACATTTCCTTATTTGCATTTTTTTCGTGATTTTAGTCACGAAAAAATCAATCGCTTCGGGTAAACTGCGCGCTTTATTTTTGCCGCAGGTCACTTTATGAACGTTCTTTTCGCCATTGCCGTTACTACCGGGATCCTCTCCGGCGTTTGGGGCTGGGTTGCCGTCAGCCTGGGGCTGATCGGTTGGGCCGGTTTTCTCGGCTGCACGGCGTATTTCGCCTGCCCGCAGGGCGGGCTGAAAGGGCTGTTGATCGGCGCGTTGACCTGCTGCAGCGGCGTCTTCTGGGCAATGGCGATCATCCACGGCAGCGAACTGGCGCCGCAGTGGAATCTGCTGGGGTATCTGCTGACCGGCGTCGTGGCGTTCCTGATGTGCATTCAGGCCAAACAGCAGTGGCTGGGGTTCGTGCCCGGCACCTTTATCGGCGCCTGTGCGACCTTCGCCGGCGGCGGCGATTGGCCGCTGGTGACGCTTTCCCTGCTGGTGGGCCTGCTATTCGGCTATGCGATGAAAAACAGCGGTCTGTGGTGGGCGGCGCGCAGCGAAAAAGCCCGCGCTACGCCGCCGATTGGCCCGAATGCCGGCTCAAACGGTGCCGCCGAGTGAGAGACGGCAGTTCACCACCAGCGTTTGGTTACCCGGCGTTTGGGTTACGCCGGCCCATTGTGCGATGTCCTGTCGCGTAACGCGGAGGTGTTTCATTCGGTGGCCTTCACGGGCGGCGCGGCAAGGGGGATAGCGGCATGTTAACCCATCGATTTGGCGATAACAATGAATGTACTTCTATTGAAAATAGCCGTTTTTCAATCGGATAGATAAGTTTTACCCGCTGACTGCCTGCGTGAGATCACGTTAAGGGTAACAGGGTTTCGTAACATGATTTTCAGTGATTTCCATCACGTTTTTACCGGTAACAATCGGCTGAGATAGAAGCCTGTCCGATTGGAGGCCTGATGGCCGGGAATCACTATGAACAATCTGTTTTCACTGGATAACAAGACCGTCTTGATCACCGGCGCCTCGCGCGGCATCGGTTTTCTGCTGGCACGCGGCCTGGCGCAGCAAGGCGCGCATATTCTGGTCAACGCCACCACCGAAGAACATGCCCGGCACGCCGCCGAACGTTTGCGCGAAGAGGGGCTGCGCGCCGAGGCGGCGGCGTTCGATGTCACCGATTCCCAGGCGGTGCATGCCGCCATCGACCGTATCGAAGCGGACATCGGCGCGATAGACGTTTTGATCAACAACGCCGGCATCCAGCGCCGCCACCCGTTCACCGAGTTTCCGGAGCAAGACTGGGACGACATCATTGCCGTCAACCAGAAGGCGGTCTTCATCGTGTCGCAGACCGTGGCGCGTTACATGGTGCCGCGCCGGCGCGGCAAGATAGTCAACATCGGCTCGATGCAAAGTGAGCTGGGCCGCGACACCATCACCCCTTATGCGGCGTCCAAAGGGGCGGTGAAAATGCTCACGCGCGGCATGTGCGTGGAGCTGGCGCGCTACAACATTCAGGTCAACGGCATTGCCCCCGGCTACTTCAAAACCGAGATGACGCAGGCGCTGGCCGACGATCCGGCCTTCACCGCCTGGCTGACCCAACGCACGCCCGCCGCGCGCTGGGGCGATCCGCAGGAGCTGATCGGCGCGGCGGTGTTCCTGGCCGCCGACGCCTCCGCCTTCGTCAACGGGCAACTGCTGTTTGTCGATGGCGGCATGTCGGCGGCGGTGTAATCTTTTTCCGTGGAGTCTTGCGATGAAAATTCAAACTCAGTCCTGCGTGGTCAAAGGCAAGCGAGACGTGGCGGTGATCGCGCAAGAAGTGGATTATCGAGGGCAGGGAACGCTGGTGAAAATCAGCCGCGGCGGCATCTGCGGCTCGGATCTGCATTACTTCCAGGAAGGCAAGGTCGGCAATTTTCAGGTGCGTCAGCCGATGGTGCTGGGCCATGAGGTGATCGGTGAGGTGGTCGCCAGCGATTCGCCGCAGTTGCCGGCCGGGCAGAAGGTGGCGCTCAATCCCAGCAAACCCTGCGGCCAGTGCAAATACTGTCTGGAGCAGCAAAGCAATCAATGCGTCGAGATGCGCTTTTTCGGCAGCGCGATGTATTTTCCGCACGTCGACGGCGCTTTTACCCAATACAAAGTGGTGGATAGCGCGCAGTGCATTCCTTACGCCGCCGATCGCGACGACAGGGTGATGGTGTTCGCCGAACCGCTGGCGGTGGCTGTCCACGCGGCGAAGCAGCCCGGCGATGTGGCGGGGAAAAAGATCTTCGTGTCCGGCGTCGGCCCGATCGGCTGTCTGCTGGTGGCGGCGCTGAAAGCGCTGGGCGCCGCCGAGATTGTCTGCGCCGATCTCAGTCCGCGCTGCCTGACGATCGCCAGCCAAATGGGGGCCAATCGGTGCCTGCATGCCGCGGATGACGATTTTAGCGACTATCAGCAGGACAAGGGCTACTTCGATGTCGCCTTCGAAGTGGCGGGGCACCCGCTGTCGCTGCAGCGCTGTCTGGAGATCACCCGCGCCAAAGGCACCGTGGTGCAGGTCGGCATGGGCGGCAGCTTCCCTGATTTCCCGCTGATGTTGTTGATCGCCAAAGAGTTGAACCTGCTCGGATCGTTTCGCTTCGTGGCGGAATTCGCGCTGGCGGTGGCCTGGCTGGCCGGCGATGTGGTCGATCCGCTGCCGCTGTTGTCGGCGGAATTCGCCGGGGACCAACTGGCGCAGGCGCTGGAGTTTGCCGGCGACAAGCGCCAGGCCGCCAAGGTGCAATTAGTGTTTTAGGGTAAAAGTCCGATGGCCGCAGGCGACGATCCTTGTCTATAGTGTAGGAACGCTTAATTTTTCAACCACGGAGATCTCACTATGGCAAGACATTCGGATGCTGAGCAAACTACGCTGGATGACGATCTGAGAATGCTGACCGAGACGCTGGAAGAAGTGTTGCAATACACCGGCGATCGCGCGGATCAGGCCTACATTGACATCAAGTCGCACGCCGAGCAGGCGCTGAGTGAGGTCAAGGCGCGCTGGGCGAACACCGGCGAATCCTACTATGCGCGCGCCAAAGAAGCGGTGCACCGCACCGACGACTACGTGCGGGATAAACCCTGGCACAGCGTAGGCATCGGTGCCACCGTCGGGCTGGTGCTGGGGCTGCTGCTGGCCCGCAAATAAATCATGTCATCGGGGCGGCGCAGGCCGCCTCGTGCTTTTCTGCAGACTGTGTCGTTCATCCCGCCGTTTCCCCGATCGCTTTCCCTTATCCCGCCTATACTTCCCGCTGGCCGCCGTTGGAGCGCCTTTATCTCCCTTGTTTTTGTATGGACGGATTGAGCCGGCGTCGCCGCAAGTGTAAAGTGTTTGTGTTTTAATTGTTTGTTTTTTGTTCTAAATCAAACAATTATCTGGTGTAAACACCCAGGGATATACGGCGTTCTTGCGCTGGCGCAAAAGCCGTGAAAATAACACCTCATATAATACAGAACGTAACTACAGGCGCGGCGTCCGTCGGCTGCGCCGGGGACGATCTCTGCTAACTGACTTGTGAGCGAACTATGTCGACAAGTGTTTTTAATCGCCGGTGGGCGGCTGTGCTGCTCGAGGCGCTGGCCCGCCATGGGGTGCGGCATGTTTGTATCGCTCCGGGATCGCGCTCCACGCCACTGACGCTGGCCGCCGCGGCCAACCGATCGTTTATCTGCCATACCCATTTTGATGAGCGCGGGCTCGGTCATTTGGCGCTCGGGCTGGCGAAGGCGGCGCGTGAGCCGGTGGCGGTGATCGTTACGTCCGGCACCGCGGCGGCGAACCTTTATCCCGCGTTGATCGAAGCCGGCCTGACCGGTGAACGGCTGGTGTTTCTCACCGCCGATCGGCCGCCGGAACTGATCGACTGCGGCGCCAATCAGGCGATCCGTCAAAACGGTCTCTACAGCAGCCACCCGACGTTGGCGATCGATCTGCCGCGTCCGACGCCGGATATTCCGGCCGCGTGGCTGGCCTCCAGCGTCGACAGCGCGATGGCGCGCCTGCAGCATGGCGCTTTGCATATCAACTGCCCGTTCGCCGAACCGCTGTACGGCGGCGATGAGCGTCACTATGCCGATTGGTCCGCCGCGCTGGGCGACTGGTGGCAGAGCGATCGTCCGTGGCTGCAGGAAAGCGAGATGCGTACGGCGTCGTCGCCGCAGCCGGACTGGTTCTCCTGGCGGCAAAAGCGCGGCGTGGTGCTGGCCGGTCGCATGAGCGCACAAGAGGGCGCGCAGGTGGCCGACTGGGCCGAAACGCTGGGCTGGCCACTGATCGGCGATGTGCTGTCGCAGACCGGGCAACCGCTGCCCTGCGCCGATTTGTGGCTCGCGCATCCGCAGGCGCAGCGCGTACTGCAAGATGCGCAGCTGGTGGTGCAGTTCGGCGGCAGCCTGACCGGCAAACGCCTGCTGCAATGGCAGGCGCAGTGTCAGTCGGAAGAATATTGGATTATCGACGAGCTGCCGGGGCGGCTCGATCCGGCCCAACACCGGGGGCGGCGCCTGCGCGCCGGCGTGGCGCAGTGGTTGGCGCAGCATCCCGCGCAACCGCGCGCGCCGTGGGCCGCCGGGCTGGCGGCGCTGGCGGATAAAGCGCTGACGGCGGCGTCCACGCATCTGCACGATAACTTTGGCGAAGCGCAGCTGGCGCACCGCCTGCCGGAACTGCTGCCGGAGAACGGCCAGCTGTTTCTCGGCAACAGCCTGGTGGTGCGACTGATCGACGCGTTAACGATGCTGCCTGCCGCTTACCCGGTATTCAGCAACCGCGGCGCCAGCGGCATCGACGGTCTGATTTCCACCGCCGCCGGCGTACAGCGCGCCACCGCCCGGCCGACGTTGGCGGTGGTGGGCGACCTTTCCGCGTTGTATGACCTCAATGCGCTGGCGTTGTTGCGCCACGGTTCGGCGCCGACGGTGCTGATCGTCGTTAATAACAACGGCGGCCAAATTTTCTCGCTGCTGCCGACGCCGGAAGAGGAACGGCAGCGCTTTTACTGCATGCCGCAAAATGTCGAGTTCAGCCACGCGGCGGCGATGTTCCTGCTTGGCTACGCGCGGCCGGAGAACTGGAGCCAACTGCAACAGGCGGTTGAACAAGGCTGGCGGCGCGGCGGCGCCACGCTGATAGAACTGCAGGTGTCGCCGAGCGCAGGGGCCGAGAGTCTGCAATTCCTGGTGCAACAGATGGCGGTGCAATGATGCTGGCGACGCGAATTTTGCAACAGGGCGAAGCGGGCCGCCCCTGGCTGATATGGTTGCATGGCCTGCTGGGCAACAACAATGAATGGCGGGTGATCGCCGCGCGTTGCCCGGAATGGCCGTCGCTGGCCATCGATCTGCCCGGCCACGGCGATTCTGTGGCGGTGAGCTGCCGCGGCTTTGACGACATCAGCGCGCAAATCGCCGCGACCCTGCAACTGCGCAATATTGAACGTTATTGGCTGGTGGGCTACTCGCTCGGCGGGCGCATCGCCATGTATCACGCTTGCCACGGCCGCCATGACGGCCTGCAAGGCGTGATCGTCGAGGGCGGCAATCCGGGGCTTGAGGACGAACAACAGCGCCGCGATCGTTGCGAGCAGGATGCGCGGTGGGCGGCGCGTTTTCGCAGTGAGCCGATTGCCGAAGTCCTGGCGGACTGGTATCAGCAACCGGTGTTCAAAGAGCTCAGCCACGTGCACCGCCAGGCGCTGATCGCCGCGCGCTCGGTCAACAGCGGCCCGGCGATCGCCGACATGCTCGAAGCCACATCGCTCGGGCGGCAGCCCTATCTGGCGCCGCAGCTGCGCCAACTGACCGTGCCGCTGCGGGTGCTGTGCGGTGAGAACGACCCCAAATTTCAACGGCTGGCGCGCGACGCCGGGTTGCCGTTGCGCATCGTGCCGCAGGCCGGCCACAACGCGCATCTGGCCAATCCGCAGGAGTTCGTCGCCGAGCTGCAGACCTTTCTCGTTAACCCTGGTTAAAGGAACCGAACATGCTTTATCCGAATGAAGAACAGCTGTATGCCGCCATCGCCTGGCAGGATTGCACCGGCGATTTCGAAGACATTCTGTATCACAAGTCCGCCGACGGCATCGCCAAAATCACCATCAACCGGCCGCAGGTGCGCAATGCGTTTCGTCCGCAAACGGTCAAAGAGATGATCGACGCGCTGGCCAACGCCCGTTACGACGACGGCATCGGCGTCATTATTCTCACCGGCGCCGGCGATAAGGCCTTCTGCTCCGGCGGCGATCAGAAAGTGCGCGGCGACTACGGCGGCTATCGCGACGACAGCGGCGTACACCACCTCAACGTGCTGGACTTCCAGCGCCAGATTCGCACCTGCCCGAAACCGGTGGTGGCGATGGTGGCCGGCTATTCGATCGGCGGCGGCCACGTGTTGCACATGATGTGCGATCTGACCATCGCGGCGGATAACGCCATCTTCGGCCAGACCGGCCCGAAAGTGGGCTCGTTCGACGGCGGCTGGGGGGCGTCTTACATGGCGCGCATCGTCGGCCAGAAGAAGGCGCGCGAAATCTGGTTCCTGTGCCGCCAGTATGACGCCGCCGCCGCGCTGGACATGGGGCTGGTCAATACCGTGGTGCCGCTGGCCGATCTGGAAAAAGAGACGGTGCGCTGGTGCCGCGAAATGCTGCAGAACAGCCCGATGGCGCTGCGCTGCCTGAAGGCGGCGCTGAATGCCGACTGCGACGGCCAGGCCGGTTTGCAGGAGCTGGCGGGCAACGCCACCATGCTGTTCTACATGACCGACGAAGGGCAGGAAGGGCGCAACGCGTTCAACGAGAAGCGCCAGCCGGATTTCAGCAAATTCAAGCGTAACCCGTAATGAGCGGGGCAAGCCGCAGCGCGGCGCTATACCGTTACAGCCTGCCGATGGAGGCGGGCGTGGTGCTGCGCAATCAGCGGTTGAAAACGCGTGACGGATGGGTGGTGCAGCTGTGTCAGGGCGAGCGTGAGGGGTGGGGCGAGATCGCGCCGCTGCCGGAGTTCAGCCGGGAAACGCCGGCGCAGGCCGAACGAGCCGCATTGGACTGGCTGCAGGCGTGGCTGGCGGGCAACGAACCGGATGACAGCGAGCTGCCCTCGGTGGCCTTTGGGCTCAGCTGTGCGCAGGCCGAGCTGGAGCAGCGTTTGCCGACGCAGGCGGATTTCCGCAAGGCGCCGCTGTGCACCGGCGATCCGGACGAGCTGTTCGAGACATTGAGCGCTTTGCCGGGCGAGAAAGTCGCCAAGGTGAAAGTAGGGCTGTATGAGGCGGTGCGGGACGGCATGATCGTCAACGTGCTGCTGGAGGCGCTGCCGGATCTGCGGCTGCGGCTGGATGCCAACCGCAGCTGGACCCGCGCCAAGGCCGACGGCTTCGCCAAATACGTTAACCCAGCGTGGCGCGATCGCATCGCCTTTTTGGAGGAGCCCTGCAAGACCCGTGATGAATCGCGTGATTTCGCCCGGGCGACCGGCATTGCCATCGCCTGGGATGAGAGCGTGCGCGAGGCGGATTTTGTGGTGCAGGCCGAGCCGGGCGTGGCGGCCATCGTGATCAAACCGACGCTGGTCGGCAGCCTGGCGCGTTGCCAGACGCTGGTGGCGCAGGCGCACGCGGCGGGCCTGACGGCGGTGATCAGTTCCAGCCTCGAATCCAGCCTGGGGTTGACCCAACTGGCGCGCATTGCCCATTGGCTGACGCCGGATACCGTGCCGGGCCTGGACACGCTGGGATTGATGCAGGCGCAGGTGCTGCGCCCGTGGCCGGGCAGCGCGTTGCCGCTGCTGGATGTTTCGGCGCTGGAGTGTCTATGGCGCCGTTGAACGATTGGCCGTGGCGGCACTGGGCGCGCCTTCAGCCGCAGGCGACGGCGCTGATGCTCGGCGAACGGCCGCTGAGCTGGCTGGCGTTGCAAAGCCAGGTGGATGAACTGGCGGCGGATTTTCAGCACCAGGGCGTAGAACCGGGCTGCGGTGTGGCGCTGTGCGGTAAAAACAGCTATCCGCTGCTGCTGGCCTATCTGGCGCTGCTGCAGTGCGGCGCACGCCTGTTGCCGCTCAATCCCGCCTTGCCGACGCCGCTGCTGGCGCAGCTGTTGCCGGAATTGGATATGACCTTTGTCTTCGGCCCGGACTCGTTGCCGGCGCTGCCGGAAGAGATGATTCGATTGACCCCGCCCTCGACCGAGCCGCGTTGGCCAGACCTGCCGACGTGGGAGGCGCAGCGTCTGGCGACGCTGACGTTGACTTCCGGTTCCAGCGGCATGCCGAAGGCGGCGGCGCACAGCTACGCCAATCATCTGGCCAGCGCCGCCGGGGTGTTGCAGCTGATGGATTTTCAACGCGAGGATTGCTGGCTGCTGTCACTGCCGCTGTTTCACGTCTCCGGCCAGGGCATCGTCTGGCGCTGGCTGGCGGCGGGCGCGCGGCTGGCGGTGCGCGAGACGCACCCGCTGGACGAGGCGTTGGCAGGATGCACGCATGCTTCGCTGGTGCCGACGCAGCTCTGGCGGCTGTTGGCGCAACCGCTGACGGGCATGACGCTGAAGGCGGTGCTGCTCGGCGGCGCGATGATCCCGGTGGAGCTGACCGAACGGGCGGAGGCGGCGGGGATCCACTGCTGGTGCGGCTACGGGCTGACCGAACTGGCCTCCACGGTGTGCGCCAAGCGCGCCGATGCGCGGCCGGGCGTTGGCCTGCCGCTCGGCGGCCGCGAAGTAAAGCTGGTGGACGAAGAAGTCTGGATCCGCGCCGACAGCCTGGCGCTCGGCTACTGGCGTCATGGGCATCTGCAGCCGTTGGCCGATGAGCAGGGCTGGTTCGCGACCCGCGATCGCGGCGTGATGGCGGAGGGGGAACTGCGCATTCTCGGCCGGCTGGACAACCTGTTTTTCAGCGGCGGCGAAGGGGTGCAGCCCGAGGATATCGAACGTGTGCTGGCGGCGCACCCGCAGATCACGCAGGCGTTTGTGGTGCCGATGGCGGACGCTGAGTTCGGCCAGCGGCCGGTGGCGGTGATCGACGGCGATCCGGCGCTGTCGTTGGGGGCGCTGCTCGCCTGGTCGCAGGATAAGCTGGCCAATTTCCAACGCCCGACGGCATTGCTTCCGCTGCCTGACGAGCTGAAAAACGGCGGCATCAAGATTTCGCGCCGCCAGTTGCAGCAGTGGGTGGCGCAGCGTCTCTCCCAGGCATAAAAAAGCCGCCCGAAAGGGCGGCTGAGTGGATGACAGCAGGAGGTTATTTCAGCCCCAACGCCTTGGCGACGCCGGCGCCGTAGTCCGGGTGCACCTTGGTGAACAGCTCGACCTGACGGCGCTGAATTTGTTCCGGCACCTGCGACAGTTCGCCGGCGATGCGGGTGAACATGCGCTGGTGCTCTTCGGCGCTCAGCAGGTTGAACAGCGCGCGCGGCTGGCTGTAGTAATCGTCGTCTTCACGATGGTTCCAGTGGTCGGCCGCGCCCTCAATGCTCAGCGGTGGTTCGCTGAAGTCCGGCTGCTCCTGGAACAGGCCGAAGCTGTTCGGCTCGTAGGTGGCGCCGTTGCCGCTGTTGCCGTCCACGCGCATAGCGCCGTCGCGATGGTAGTTGTGGAACGGGCATTTGGCGCCGTTCACCGGGATCTGGTGGTGGTTGACGCCCAGGCGGTAGCGGTGCGCATCGCCATAGGAGAACAGACGGCCCTGCAGCATTTTATCCGGCGAGAAACTGATGCCCGGCACCACGTTGGCGGGGTTCATCGCCACCTGCTCGACCTCGGAGAAGTAGTTGTCGGGGTTGCGGTTGAGCTCGAAATAGCCGACGTCGATCAGCGGGTAGTCGCCGTGCGGCCACACCTTGGTCAGATCGAACGGGTTATAGGGCGTCTGCGAGGCCTCGTGTTCCGGCATGATCTGAATTTGCAGCTTCCAGCGCGGGAAGTCGCCGCGTTTGATCGCCTCGAATAGATCGCGCTGTGAGCTTTCGCGATCCTTGGCGATGATCGCTTCTGCCTCTTCATCCATCAGGTTTTCAATGCCTTGTTCGCAGCGGAAGTGGAATTTCACCCAGAAGCGCTCGTTGGCGGCATTGATAAAGCTGAAGGTGTGGCTGCCGAAGCCGTGCATGTGGCGGTAGGACTTGGGAATGCCGCGATCGCTGAAGTCGATGGTCAACTGGTGCAGTGATTCCGGCAGGTGGGAGAAGAAGTCCCACTTGTAGACCGGGTTACGCAGGTTGGTATGCGGATCGCGTTTCACCACGTGGTTGAGATCGGGGAATTTCAGCGGATCGCGCAGATAGAACACCGGCGTATCGTTACCCACCAGATCCCAGTTGCCTTCTTCGGTATAGAACTTCATGGCGAAGCCGCGAATGTCGCGTTCGGCGTCGGCGGCGCCGCGTTCACCGGCGACGGTGGAGAAGCGGATAAACATGTCGGTCTGCTTACCGATTTCGGAGAAGATCTTGGCGCGGGTGTAGCGGGTGATGTCGTGGGTGACGGTAAAGGTGCCGTAGGCGCCGGAGCCCTTGGCATGCATGCGGCGCTCGGGGATGACTTCACGGTCGAAGTGGGCCAGTTTTTCCAGGAACCACACGTCCTGCAACAGCATCGGGCCGCGTTTGCCTGCGGTGATCACGTTATTGTTATCGACAACCGGGGCGCCGGCTGCGGTGGTCAGTCCTTTCTTGCTCATCACTTGCTCCTTATCGTAGTGCAGTTAAGTAAAGACTCGGGCGGTTTAAGCGTTCATCAGCATAGTCCTTTGGCGGGGCTTCTTCCCCTGACCTTGGTCAAAGCCACTACTAGTTGTAGCCCTATTGCCGAGCGACGGCAAATAGGTCTCGGTTATCGTTGGCATCGCCTTGACGAATATAGATTGTTGTTTGCAAATATTTACATTTATTTGATTATTGAAGAATTTTTTCGCTTTTATCCCTTAAATACGCATTGCGCTTTGGTATAGACTCGTGACGTTATTATTATGCGTTGATTCGATCATTCGATACGGATGACAAACCAGAGGGAAAGATGATGAAAAAGACTTGGGTCGCGTGCGCGGCAGGATTGCTGTTGGTGACCGGCGCGGCGAACGCCATCAGCGTGTCGGGCGAAGCCGGGCAGCACTACACCAACCTGGGCGTTGGCATGAGCACCGGCTCTTCAGGTCTGGGCCTGACCGGCAACTGGGCGCGCAGCGACCACGACGGCAACGTCGGCAGCGTGGGGTTGAACTTCGGCGTGCCGCTGGGGCCGTTGACGGCGACCGTGGGTGCCAAAGCGCTGTACCTCAGCCCGAAAGACGGGAAGAGCGGCGGGGCGGTGGCGCTGGGCGGCGGCCTGGAGTGGGAAATTAACCGTTACTTCAGCCTGCACGGCGAAGGTTACTTTGCCCCTGAGTCTTTCACCAGCGGCGTGAAGGCCTATAACGAAGCCAGCGGCGGCCTGCGCTGGAAGTTCCGTCCGCTGAGCGTGGACGTGGGCTACCGTTACATGCAGATGGAAGGCAAAGACGGGCGTCGCGACAACACCCTGGCCGATGGCCCTTATGTCGGCGTAGGGCTGAGCTTCTGACGCTCAGCAAAAAGGGGCCGTTGCGGCCCCTTTCTCTTTATCATTCTTTGTCTTTCGTCGCTTACCCGACCGCCGGCAGCATGCCGCTGGCGATGCCCAGTTGGATGGCGATCACCGTTACCCCGCAGACAAACACCAGCGCCAGCGCAGGGGTGCCGCCCCAGACGCGATACTGCGCCTGATGCTTTTGACGCGTCTTCCACACCAGCAGTGAAGGCAGCAGCAGCGCCAGCACCGACAGGGCGATGGCGGCGAATCCCAGCGCCAGCACGAAGCCGCGTGGATAGAACAGCGCGAAGGCCAGCGGCGGCAGGAAGGTGATGGCGCCGGTTTGCAGGCGGCCACGCACGTTATCTTGCCGCTTGAACAGGTCAGCCAGGAAATCGAACAGCCCGAGCGCCACGCCGAGGAACGAGGTCGCCAGCGCCAGATCGGCGAACAGGTGCACCGCCAGTTCAACGTGCGGCGAAGCTACTGCATCACGCACCGCCTGCAACAGGCCATTCAGCCCGGCCTGCTGCGCCAGAATGCCGACGAAGGTGTCGGAGCTGATGCTGCCCAGCGTCGCCAGTTGCCAGAAGATATAGGCCATCAGCGGGATGGCGCTGCCGATGATAAACACCCAGCGCAGTTTGCGAATGTTGCCGCCCATGTAGTTGACGATGCTCGGCACGCTGCCGTGGAAACCGAAAGAGGTGAAGATCACCGGAATGGCCGACAGCGCCAGGCCTTGCTCCAGCGGCAACGTCATCAGGTTGGTTTGGTGGATATTCGGCAACATCAGGCCGAGCATCACCACCAGAAATACCACTTTGGCGCTGAACAGGATGCGGTTGAACAAGTCGACCGAGTGGGTACCGATGCACACTACGCCACCGGCCACCAGGGTGAACAACAGAACGCCGAGCGACACCGGGAAGTCCTGCGATGTCCATTGGCTGATGCTGGTGGCGAGCAGTTCGCCGGCGCCACTGATGTAGGCGGCGGTGAGGGCGTACATCAGAAACATCATGCTGAAGCTGGTCAGCCACTGGCCGCCGCCGCCGAGATAACGTTTGGCGAGGGTACCCAGACCGGTATCCACCTGCTCATGCTGGTAAACCTCTACCAGCAGCAGCGCGGTGTAACACATCAATAGCCACAGCCCGACCAGTAAGGCCAGCGTGACGCCGAAGCCGACGCCGGCCGCCGCCAGCGGCATCGCCAGCATCCCGGCGCCAATGGTGGTGCCCGCCACGATAAAAACACTGCCAAGAGTGCGATTCTTCACGTTTTTTCTCTACCAGCCGAAAGATTTTGAAAATTATAGGTAACGATTTATGAGGATGGCAGGATAGTGGAAGCCCTAATTTGTGTCAAACCGACGTTACGCATGGTGTACATTAATGTTTACATTGCAGTGGGCTGCATGGCGCATGAGAAACGAACCCATGGCTGAAATTATCCGCAGGCGGCTAGTGAAAAGTTATTTACGGGCTTCTATAGTGGAATGACCAAAAAATGTGGGAGAGATCAATGTTAAGGGTGGAGATGCTCAGCACCGGCGATGAGGTGCTGCACGGGCAAATTATTGATACCAACGCCGCCTGGCTGGCGGACTACCTGTTCCAGCAGGGCGTGCCGATGAGCGGGCGTGAAACGGTTGGGGACAGCCTCTCTGCGTTGATCGAGATCCTGCAGGAACGCAGCCACATCGCCGATGTGTTGATCGTCAACGGCGGCCTGGGGCCGACCAGCGACGATCTCAGCGCGCTGGCCGCCGCGAAAGCCAGCGGTGTAGAGCTGGTCGAACGGGCTGACTGGTTGGCGCGCATGGAAGCCTATTTCGCCGAGCGCGGGCGGCCGATGGCCCCTTCCAACCGCAAGCAGGCGCAGATCCCGGCCAACGCGGAAATGCTGGATAACCCGGTAGGCACCGCCTGCGGGTTCGCGCTGCAGCTGAACCAATGCCTGATGTTCTTCACCCCCGGCGTGCCGTCGGAATTCAAAGTGATGGTCGAACAGCAGATCGTGCCGCGTCTGCGCCAGCGCTTCACCTTGCCGGCGCCGCCGCTGTGCTTGCGCCTGACCACCTTCGGCACCTCCGAGAGCGATCTGGCCGCCGAGCTGGACGGCATGCCGCTGCCGCCGGATGTGGTGTTGGGTTACCGTTCCTCCAGCCCGATCATCGAACTGAAGCTGACCGGGCCGGAAAGCCGGCGTGCGGAGATGGAGCTGGCCTGGCGACGCGTGCGCGAAGTGGCGGGGGACAACTGCATCTTTGAAGGCACCGACGGGTTGCCGGCGACGCTGACGCAGCGTCTGAATCAGCAAGGGCTGAAGCTGGCGTTGAGCGAGCAGTTCAGCGGCGGTTTGATCAATCTGCAGCTGCAGAGCGAAGGGGCGCCGCTGGCGGGTGGCGAGCTGCTGCCGGCGCACTGCATCGAAACGCTGGAAACGACGCTGGCGCGCGCCCGCTCGCTGGCGGAATTGACCGGTGCACCGTTGGCGTTGGCGGTCAGCGCCATGCGCGATGAGCAGGTGAGCATTGCGCTGCACACGCCGCGCGGCGGCATTGGCCAGACCGTGCGTTATCGCGCGTCGCGCCACGGCCTGCGGCTGCGGCAGGAGTCGGTCGCGATGCTGGCGTTGGATATGCTGCGCCGCTGGCTGAATGGGGGCCAGGCGTGCGGTAAAAACGCCTGGCTGGAGGTGGTGGACATTATCGAGTGACGCTCATGGCGCTGAGTTGTCTGCCTCACTGTTTTGTTGTAGCCGTTCGGACGCCAGGCGTGAAAGACGTATTGCCGCCGCGCCTCGCGTTTGCAGCTCTGTACCGTAGTTCCTGAGCGCCTGCGCGGCGCTGTCTGAGTGCGTCAGATGTGCCGCTAGGCTGGCGGCGTCTACCAGCGCGGTGTTGGCGCCGAGCCCACCCGCCGGGCTCATGGCGTGCACGGCGTCGCCGAGAAAGGCGATGCGTTCGCTGTGCCATTCTGGCATCGCCGCCGTAACCTGCACCGTCCGCACGCTGAGCGACAGGGGATCCGCCAGCGCTAACGCCGTTTGCAAGGCGGGCGCCCATCCCTGCGAGATATGCCGTACGCGCGCCTGCAGCGCAGCGGTTCCCTCAGTTCGCACCGGCCCGCCGAGACGCCCAGCCGATCCGATACAGGCCCAATAGAGATAGTCGTCGACCGGTGAGAGGCGGCAATCGGGCGCGTAGTCGGCCGCCAGCTGCGCCATGGGGGCCTGAAAGCGCATCGGTTCAACCACCAGCGACACGCCGTCGGCGAAGATCACCGATACGCCGTTCAGCAGCTCGGGGGCCAATTGGGCCCCGGTCGCCGCATCGAGCGGCGTTTTACCGTAAAGGGTGACCGCGCCGCTGTCTTTGGGCCCTGCCTCAGGCAGGCAGCGCCGCCGTACCAGCGAGTTGACGCCGTCGGCGGCGATCAGCACATCGACCCGCACTTGCTCGCCGTTGGCGAACTGCAGTTCCACGCCCTGCGGCGTTTGTGCAAATTCACGCAAGGTATGGCCGAAGCGCACCTGGTCTTGCAGGCCGGCAAGCAGGATCTCGCGCAGCGTTTGGCGATGAATGCCGAGATCGCCGCTCGGTTCTTGCGTTTGGCGCTGGCTGGAGGGCAACCAGTGCTCGGGGCGTCGGCTGGTGAGCGGGGCAAGCTGCGGATCCCATAGATTGCTCTCGCCGCTGTTTTGCGCGCTGCCGGCGCAGAGCAACCGGTAGTGTGCCGGCGGCAGGCAGGCGGCCAGCGCCTGCTGGCCCGACGGATCGATGCGCAGCCGGTAGCCCTGATCGCGCGCCTGCGGTGTGGCGTCGCGTTCAAATACCGTGGCGTGGATGCCGAAGCGGCGCAGTCCCTGAGCCAGACACAGGCCGCCGGGCCCTGCGCCGATAATGCCAATGCTGAGTGTTGTCATCATATTCCCTCGTGAAACAGTGGCCACAGACGATCGCGGCCGGAAGCATTTCATTATGTCGGCGCAGGAAAAGGTTGGTATAACGGTATCTGGACTAAAAATAGTGATTAGTGGCCAATATGGATGCAAACCTTCATGCCCTCGACGCTGACTGCAGCGAATGGTCGGCGGGCCCCTGGCTGATCGCCCTTGGCGGCCGCGATGCGGCAGGCCGGGAGTATCGGTTGGGCACGCGAGAATACGACTGGCATCAGCATGTGCGCGGGCAGTTGCTGTGCGTCGAAAGCGGCTTGTTGCATGTACGCACGGCGCAGGGCGATTGGGTGCTGCCGCCTCAGCGGGCGGGTTGGATCCCGCCGGCGACGGAGCACCGGGTACAGGTCTGCGGCGCGCTGAGCGGCTGGAGTTTGCTGCTGGCGCCGGAGGCCTGCCACGAGCTGTCGAATACACCTTGCGTTATCGGCATCAGCGCCGTGCTGCAGGCGCTGGCTCAGCGTGCGGAAGGCTGGGATAAACGCTGCGCGCTTACCCTGGAGCAGGATCGTATGGCGCAGGTGATGCGGGATGAGATACGTCAGGCGCCGACGGAGCCGCTGTATTTACCGATGTCGTCCCATCCGCGCCTGGCCGGCGTTCTGCAGGCCTTGCTGGCGCAACCGGGGAGCGAACGTTCACTGGAGGCGTGGGCTGAATGGGGAGCGATGTCGCCGCGTACCCTGCGGCGGCTGATGATCGGCGAGACGGGGTTGAGTTTTGCCCAGTGGCGTCAGCAGGCCCGGTTGTCATATGCGTTGGCGAAGCTGGCCGAAGGCGAAACGGTGCTGCAGATTGCGGAGGCGCTGGGGTATGCCTCGCCGAGCAATTTTATCGCCATGTTTCGTAAAGCCTTCGGCGATTCCCCGGCGCGTTATTTTTCCACATCGGCGGGAAAGGGGCGCTAAGCGAAATACTTTGAGGATAGTTATATATCCCTTATTAATCATAATCTTATAGTGGATATTCGCGGTGAGGGAATGCGGTTACTCTCTTGACGGGTGCTTGAGACTGTTCGTCTTGGGCATTGTGTGACAAGGCGGATAGATGAAAGCCCCAGACTGACTCTCAATCAGAATGGGGCTGCACATACCGCCTAGACACCGGTATGGTAGCCCCTTCACAGCAAGGAGGCAAGCATGCGCTTAAGGCATGTGTTTCACTCGCTAACCGTTGTATGTATTACGGTTTTGTTATTTATCTGGATGATAAGAGACTCGCTGTGCGAGCTGAAAATCTACCAGGAAAATATCACTATCCTGATCAGGTTGGCGTGTGAGGTGAAGCGGTAATCATAGGGCGGGGGCAACCCCGCCTTCTGGTCTCCAGGCGCGGTTTCCGGCACCCGACGTTAAATTTCCAGCTCGATATCCGTCAGCGGCATGCAGCAGCAGGGCAGGATCTCGCCGGCGTTGATAAACGCCAGCGGCTGTTGGCGGTAGGCCACTTCGCCTTTCACCAGCTTCAGGCGGCAGGCGCCGCAATAGCCGGAGCGGCATTGGTACTCCACCTGCACGTCGTGCAGTTCCAGCACGTCGAGCAGGCAGTTTTCACTGTTAGGGCAAGAGAGCTGCGTGCCGGCGGCGCGCAGCGTTACGGTTGGCGTCGCCATCGCTTACAGTTCGAAGTCGCTCAGGTCGTCGGCGTTGATCTCCGAGTCGATCTGGCCAACCAGGTAGGAGCTCACTTCCACTTCCTGCGGCGCTACCTGCACGTTGTCGGACACCAACCAGGCGTTGATCCACGGGATCGGGTTGGAGCGGGTTTCGAACGGCAGACCAAGGCCGACCGCCTGCATGCGGATATTGGTGATGTATTCCACATACTGGCACAGGATGTCTTTGTTCAGGCCAATCATCGAGCCGTCGCGGAACAGGTATTCCGCCCACTCTTTCTCCTGCTGGGCGGCCAGCACGAACAGATCGTAGCACTCTTGCTGGCACTCCTCGGCGATCTCTGCCATTTCAGGATCGTCCGCGCCTGAACGCATCAGGTTCAGCATGTGCTGGGTGCCGGTCAGGTGCAGCGCTTCGTCGCGGGCGATCAGCTTGATGATCTTGGCGTTGCCTTCCATCAATTCGCGCTCGGCGAACGCGAAGGAGCAGGCAAAGCTGACGTAGAAACGGATCGCTTCCAGCGCGTTCACGCTCATCAGGCACAGGTACAACTGCTTCTTCAGCGCACGCAGATTGACGGTGACGGTTTTACCGTTCACCTGGTGGGTGCCTTCACCCAGCAGGTGATAGTAGCTGGTCATCTCGATCAGATCGTCGTAGTAGCCGGAAATGTCTTTCGCGCGCTTCTTGATCTCTTCGTTGGTGACGATGTCGTCGAACACCAGCGCCGGATCGTTGACGATGTTGCGGATGATGTGGGTGTAGGAACGGGAGTGGATGGTCTCGGAGAACGACCAGGTTTCCACCCAGGTTTCCAGTTCAGGGATCGAGATCAGCGGCAGCAGAGCGACGTTCGGGCTGCGGCCCTGAATGGAGTCCAGCAGGGTCTGATACTTCAGGTTGCTGATGAAGATGTGCTTCTCGTGCTCCGGCAGCGCCTGATAATCGATGCGATCGCGAGAGACGTCAACCTCTTCCGGGCGCCAGAAGAAGGAGAGCTGTTTTTCGATCAGTTTTTCGAAGATTTCATGCTTTTGCTGGTCGAAACGCGCAACGTTTACCGACTGGCCGAAGAACATCGGCTCTTGCAGCTGGTCGTTTTTGGTCTGAGAAAAAGTGGTGTAAGCCATAAGCCTGAATCCATCGTAACGTGGCTAAATGAAGGGGCCGGAAAATTCCGGCCCGCTAGGTCAAACTTTAGATCTTGCAGGCGCCGCTTTCGCAGTCATCATCGCCGGCCTTGGCAGGCTGCAAATCTTCCTGGGCGTCTTCCGCGCCGTCGCGGGTGTTTTGGTAGTACAGCGTTTTCACGCCGAACTTGTAGGTGGTGAGCAGGTCTTTCAACAGCTGCTTCATCGGCACCTTGCCGCCCGGGAAGCGGGTCGGATCGTAGTTGGTGTTGGCCGAAATCGACTGGTCGATGAATTTCTGCATCAGCCCCACCAGCTGCAGATAGCCGTCGTTGCTCGGCATTTCCCACAGCAGCTCGTAGTTGTCTTTCAGACGCTCATACTCCGGCACCACCTGGCGCAGGATGCCGTCTTTCGACGCCTTGATGCTGATGTGGCCGCGCGGCGGCTCGATGCCGTTGGTGGCGTTGGAAATCTGCGAAGAGGTTTCCGACGGCATCAGGGCGGACAGCGTCGAGTTGCGCAGACCGGTTTCCTGGATCTCTTTACGCAGGGTTTCCCAGTCGTAGTGCAGCGGTTCGTTGCAGATCGCATCCAGGTCTTTCTTGTAGGTGTCGATCGGCAGGATACCCTGCGAATAGGTGGTTTCTTTGAACCACGGGCAAGCGCCTTGTTCCTGAGCCAGGCGGTTGGAGGCTTTCAGCAGGTAGTACTGAATGGCTTCGAACGTTTTGTGGGTCAGGTTGTTGGCGCTGCCATCGGAGTAGCGCACGCCGTTCTTCGCCAGGTAATAGGCGAAGTTGATCACGCCAATGCCCAGGGTGCGACGCCCCATCGCGCCACGGTGCGCGGCCTTGATCGGATAATCCTGATAATCCAGCAGGGCGTCGAGTGAACGCACCGCCAGGGTCGCCAGCTCTTCCAGATCGTCCAGGCTGTCGATCGCGCCCAGGTTGAAGGCGGACAGGGTGCACAGCGCAATTTCGCCGTTCTCGTCGTTGACGTCTTCCAGCGGCTTGGTCGGCAGGGCGATTTCCAGGCACAGGTTGGACTGACGCACCGGCGCGATCTGCGGATCGAACGGGCTGTGGGTGTTGCAGTGGTCGACGTTCTGGATGTAGATGCGGCCGGTAGAAGCGCGTTCTTGCATCATCAGCGAGAACAGCTCAACCGCTTTCACGCGCTTCTGGCGAATGCTGTCGTCTTTCTCGTACTGGGTGTACAGGCGCTCGAATTCGTCCTGATCGGCGAAGAATGCGTCATACAGCCCCGGCACGTCGGACGGGCTGAACAAGGTGATGTCTTCGCCTTTGATCAGGCGCTGGTACATCAGACGGTTCAACTGCACGCCGTAGTCCATGTGGCGCACGCGGTTGCCTTCAACGCCGCGGTTGTTTTTCAGCACCAGCAGGCTTTCCACTTCCAGGTGCCACATCGGGTAGAACAGCGTTGCCGCGCCACCGCGCACGCCGCCCTGCGAGCAGGATTTGACGGCGGTCTGGAAGTGTTTGTAGAACGGAATGCAGCCGGTATGGAAAGCTTCCCCGCCACGGATCGGGCTGCCCAGCGCGCGGATGCGACCGGCGTTGATGCCGATGCCGGCGCGTTGCGAAACGTATTTCACAATGGCGCTGGAGGTGGCGTTGATGGAGTCCAGGCTGTCGCCGCACTCGATCAGCACGCAGGAGCTGAACTGGCGGGTTGGGGTGCGCACGCCGGACATGATCGGCGTAGGCAGCGAAATCTTGAAGGTGGAAATCGCGTCGTAGAAACGTTTGACGTAGTCCAGGCGAGTTTCACGCGGGTAGTTGGAGAACAGGCACGCGGACACCAGCATGTACAGGAACTGGGCGCTTTCGTAGATCTCGCCGCTGACGCGGTTCTGCACCAGATACTTGCCTTCCAGCTGCTTGACGGCGGCATAAGAGAAGTTCATGTCGCGCCAGTGATCGATAAAGGAGTCCATCTGCTCGAACTCTTCAGCGCTGTAGTCTTCCAGCAGATGTTTATCGTATTTGCCCATCTCGACCATGCGCGTCACGTGAGCGTGCAGCTTCGGCGGCTCGAACTGGCCGTAAGCCTTTTTGCGCAGGTGGAAGATCGCCAGGCGAGCGGCCAGGTACTGATAGTCCGGCGCATCGCGGGAGATCAGATCGGCAGCGGCTTTGATGATGGTTTCGTGAATGTCGGCGGTTTTGATGCCGTCATAAAACTGAATGTGGGAACGCAACTCTACTTGAGAAACCGAGACGTTGTGCAATCCTTCTGCGGCCCAATCGATGACCCGGTGGATTTTGTCGAGGTTGATGCGCTCTTTACGGCCATCGCGTTTAGTTACAAGCAGACTTTGGTTCATGTGGTGTTTTACCTGTCCGTATGGTGCCCCTAAGCAGAAGTGTAGTCGCTCTGCTCAGTATGTAAACACTATATATAGGGGTTGTATGTCGGTGAGGTAACAAGATAGTGAGAAAAAACGGCGTTTGCAAGTGAACAAAACCGGCCTAATTTGTGGATAACTTGGGGGTGAAATGTAACTTGCCGTTCGCAGTGCGCGCCGTGACTGGCGCGACAAGCTTGTCAATAAGCGAGATCAGATTTTACTGAAAAACTGAAAAAACCGATCGTTTGGCGCTTTATTAAACGTTAGAAAAAAACGGCATATTGATCTGATTTAATATTCTAAAAAACTGTCTACAACCACGATTTTGATCGAAGTCGCGGAAATTAGGTATTTTTCCTAACACCGCGTTGGCGCCGAACCCCGATAACGCAGGGCCGGCGCGGTTTACAGCGCTCAGCCTTCGTGCTGGGTGTGCACCATGTAGTTCACGTCAACGTTGCGCCCAAGCTTGAAATGATCGGTGATCGGGTTGTAATGCAGGCCGATCATGTGCTTTTCGCGCAGCGGCGTGCCGTCGACCCAGCCGATCAGTTCGGAAGGGCGAATAAACTTCTTATGATCGTGGGTGCCCTGCGGCACCATCTTCAGCACGTACTCCGCGCCGATCACCGCCATCAGCCAGGCTTTGGTGTTGCGGTTGATGGTGGAGAAGAACACGTGGCCGCCCGGTTTCACCAGTTGGGCGCAGGCGCGCACCACCGAGGCCGGATCGGGCACGTGCTCCAGCATCTCCATGCAGGTGACCACGTCGTAGCGCTGCGGGTTGACCTGAGCGTGGCTTTCCACCGTCTCCTGCACATAGGTGACGTCCATGCCGCTTTCCAGCGCGTGCAGCCGGGCGACCTGCAGCGGCTCCGCGCCCATGTCCAGCCCGGTTACCTTGGCGCCTTCGCGCGCCATGCTCTCCGCCAGAATGCCGCCGCCGCAGCCCACGTCGAGCACCTGCTTGTCAAAAATGCCGCCGGCGCGCTGCATGATGTAGTTCAGGCGCAGCGGGTTGATGCGGTGCAGCGGTTTGAACTCGCCTTCCAGATCCCACCAGCGGGAGGCGACGGCCTCGAACTTGGCGATTTCCTGGTGGTCAACGTTTTGCACTCGGCTGGATGATTCTGCGTTCATGGGCTTGTCTGGCTCCTTGTTCTCGTTGCGCGGATTATACATGTTCCGGCGCGGCATCGTCTGTGCCGATGCGTTTTTAGCGCACTTATCTGCACAATTTCCGTGAAACAGCGGCGGTTATTTTCCCGTAAAGCGTGCTTTGTGATATAGTTTTACACCTTTGCCACTATGGCAGCGGGCAGATGAATCATTAGTAGAGGGATAGCAGCTCCATGAGCGACCTTGCCAGAGAAATCACACCGGTAAACATCGAAGACGAGTTGAAAAACTCGTATCTGGACTATGCGATGTCCGTTATTGTCGGACGTGCGCTGCCAGATGTTCGTGATGGACTGAAGCCGGTTCACCGCCGCGTTCTGTACGCGATGAGCGTATTGGGTAACGACTGGAATAAACCATACAAGAAATCGGCCCGTGTCGTCGGGGACGTGATCGGTAAATATCACCCGCACGGTGACAGCGCGGTTTACGACACTATCGTGCGTATGGCTCAGCCGTTTTCACTGCGCTACATGCTGGTGGACGGCCAGGGTAACTTCGGTTCCGTCGACGGCGACTCCGCGGCGGCGATGCGTTATACCGAAGTGCGCATGTCCAAGATTGCTCACGAACTGTTGGCGGATCTGGAAAAAGAAACCGTCGACTTCGTGCCTAACTATGATGGCACCGAGCAGATCCCGGCCGTCATGCCGACCAAGATCCCGAACCTGCTGGTCAACGGCTCGTCGGGCATCGCCGTGGGCATGGCCACCAATATTCCGCCGCACAACCTGGCGGAAGTCGTCAACGGCTGCCTGGCCTATATCGACGATGAAAACATCAGCATCGAAGGGCTGATGGAACACATCCCGGGGCCGGACTTCCCGACGGCGGCGATCATCAACGGCCGCCGCGGCATTGAAGAGGCCTACCGCACCGGGCGCGGGAAAGTCTACCTGCGCGCGCGCGCGGAAGTGGAAGCCGACGCCAAGACCGGGCGCGAAACCATCATCGTTCACGAGATCCCGTATCAGGTGAACAAGGCGCGTCTGATCGAAAAGATCGCCGAGCTGGTGAAAGAAAAACGCGTGGAAGGCATCAGCGCGCTGCGCGACGAGTCCGATAAAGACGGCATGCGCATCGTGATCGAAGTCAAACGCGACGCGGTCGGCGAAGTGGTGCTGAACAACCTGTATGCGCTGACGCAGTTGCAGGTCACCTTCGGCATCAACATGGTCGCGCTGCATCAGGGGCAGCCTAAGCTGCTGAACCTGAAAGACATCCTCGAAGCCTTCGTGCGCCACCGCCGCGAAGTGGTCACCCGCCGCACCATCTTCGAACTGCGCAAGGCCCGCGACCGCGCCCATATTCTGGAAGCGCTGGCTATCGCGCTGGCCAACATCGACCCGATTATCGAGCTGATTCGCCGTGCGCCGACCCCGGCGGAAGCGAAAGTCGCGCTGGTGGCGCAGCCGTGGGATCTGGGCAACGTCAGCGCCATGCTGGAACGCGCCGGTGACGACGCCGCTCGCCCTGAGTGGCTGGAGCCGGAGTTCGGCATCCGCGACGGCAAATACTACCTGACCGAGCAGCAGGCTCAGGCGATTCTGGATCTGCGCCTGCAGAAACTGACCGGCCTGGAGCACGAGAAGCTGCTGGACGAATATAAAGAACTGCTCAACTTTATCGCCGAGCTGATCTTTATTCTGGAAAGCCCAGAGCGCCTGATGGAAGTGATCCGCGAAGAGCTGGTGGCGGTCAAAGAGCTGTACAACGACGGCCGTCGCACCGAGATCACCGCCAATACTTCCGACATCAACATCGAAGACCTGATCAACCAGGAAGACGTGGTGGTGACCCTGTCTCACCAGGGTTACGTGAAGTATCAGCCGCTGTCCGACTATGAAGCGCAGCGCCGCGGCGGCAAAGGCAAGTCCGCCGCGCGTATTAAAGAAGAAGACTTTATCGATCGCCTGCTGGTGGCCAACACCCACGATACGATCCTGTGCTTCTCCAGCCGTGGCCGCCTGTATTGGATGAAGGTGTACCAACTGCCTGAAGCCAGCCGCGGCGCACGCGGTCGCCCGATCGTCAACCTGCTGCCGCTGGAAGCCGATGAGCGTATCACCGCCATTCTGCCGGTGCGCGAGTATGAAGAAGGGCGCCACGTGTTCATGGCCACCGCCAGCGGTACCGTGAAGAAAACCGCGCTGACCGAGTTCAGCCGTCCGCGCAGCGCCGGCATCATCGCCGTCAACCTCAACGAGGGCGACGAGCTGATCGGCGTCGATCTGACCGACGGCAGCAACGAAGTGATGCTGTTCTCCGCCAACGGTAAAGTGGTGCGCTTCCCGGAAACGCAGGTGCGTTCGATGGGCCGTACCGCGACCGGCGTGCGCGGCATCAACCTCGGCGAAGGCGACAGCGTGATCTCACTGATCGTGCCGCGCGGCGAGGGCGACATCCTGACCGTGACGCAAAACGGCTTCGGTAAACGCACCGCGGTGACCGAGTATCCGACCAAATCGCGCGCCACTCAGGGGGTTATCTCCATCAAGGTGAGCGAGCGTAACGGCCAGGTGGTCGGCGCCGTACAGGTGGAAACCAGCGACCAGATCATGATGATCACCGATGCCGGCACGCTGGTGCGTACCCGCGTTTCGGAAGTCAGCGTGGTGGGCCGTAACACCCAGGGCGTGACGCTGATCCGCACGGCGGAAGACGAAAACGTCGTCGGTCTGCAGCGCGTGGCCGAGCCGGTGGAAGACGAAGAGCTGGACAGCCTGGAACCGGGCGCGGAAGCGGTGGAAGAAGACACCACGCCGCTGGACGATGGCGACGACGCGGCTGAGCCGATGGACGACGACAACGTTTAAGCAAGGTGAGGGCGTCGGCATGCCGACACCGTAATGCACTGAGACAAAAGGGCCTGGCAGCGATGCTAGGCCCTTTTTCAGTTATATGGTTTAATTGGCGCACCGAGCCGCCGGCCGCTGCGCCGGCGACAACGCGCGCCGCCACTGACTTTCGTATGGTATCCGATTGAAATATTTAGCCTCTTTTCGAACTACGCTGAAGATATCCCGCTATCTGTTCCGGGTGCTGGCGATTTTGCTGTGGTCGTTGGGGGCGCTGCTCACCACCTTTTATATTCTGAATATCCTGCATCAGAAAGAATCGGACATCCGCCAGGAGTACAACCTCAATTTCGATCAGGCGCAGGGCTATATCCGCCATTCTGCCGACATCATACGCGACATCAAGTACATGGCGGAAAACCGCCTCAACGGTTCGGTCAGCGGCATGGACATGTTCAGCGGCGTGATCCCCGGCAAGGGCAGCCCACCGCAATTCTACCCGCTGTATCCGGAGTCTAACTGCGCCCTGAGCGCCACTTACCGCAGTTCACTCGATTCGCTGAGCGGCCTGATCCAGTATTGGAAAGAGAACTTCGTGGCGGCCTACGATCTCAACCGGGTGTTCTTCATCGGCGGCGACAGCCTGTGTCTGGCGGAATTCGGCGGCGGCAACGCGGTCGCCAACCGGGAAAACATGCTGAAGTTGCTGCACGAGCGCATTCTGAAATACCGCAACGCCAAGAATCTGGACAAAGACAACAACCTGTATTGGATTAGCCCCAGCGCGCAGCGGCCTGATATCGGTTATCTGTATGTGCTGACGCCTCTCTATATCGGCAACAAGCTGGAGGCGCTGCTGGGCATCGAGCAAACTGTCCGGCTGGAAGATTTCGTCACCGCCGGCAACCTGCCGATCGGCGTCACGCTGCTGGATGAAAACAACGATCCGATACTGCGCCTGGCGGATGGCGATCGCTATGCCGCTGCGCTCAACAGCTACCCCGAAGAGCATGCTTACTTCGGTTATGTCGACAGCTACCGCGATCTGATCCTGAAAAAAGCGCTGCCGCCTTCATCGCTGAGCATCGTTTATGCGCTGCCGGTGAAAAGCGTGGTGGAACGCTTCAAGATGCTGATCCTCAACGCGCTGTTGCTGAACCTGTTATCGGCTATCGTGCTGTTCACGCTGGCGTGGCTGTTTGAGCGCAAGATGTTCTTGCCGGCGGAGGAGAACGCCTTCCGTCTGGAAGAACACGAGCAGTTCAACCGCAAGATTGTCGCCTCGGCACCGGTGGGCATCTGCATCCTGCGTATCAGCGACGGCACCAATATCCTGAGTAACGAACTGGCGCACAACTACATCAACCTGTTGACCCACGAAGATCGCGATCGCATTACGCGCATCATTTGCGAACAGCAGGCGAATTTCGTCGATGTGATGACCAGCAACAATAACAACCTGCAGATCAGCTTTGTCCACTCGCGCTACCGCAACGAAGAAGTGGCGATCTGCGTACTGGTGGACGTCAGCGCACGCGTGAAGATGGAAGAGTCGCTGCAGGAGATGGCGGCGGCGGCGGAGCAGGCCAGCCAGTCCAAATCGATGTTCCTGGCCACCGTCAGCCATGAGTTGCGCACGCCGCTGTACGGCATTATCGGCAACCTCGATTTGCTGCAGACCAAGGCGCTGCCGCAAGGGGTCGATCGGCTGGTCAACGCGATGAATAACTCTTCCGGCCTGCTGCTGAAAATCATCAGCGATATTCTCGATTTCTCCAAAATCGAGTCCGAGCAGCTGAAGATCGAACCGCGCGAGTTCTCCTGCCTGGAGGTGATCACCCATATCGCCGGCAACTATTTGCCGCTGGTGGTGAAGAAACGTCTGGGGCTGTACTGCTTTATCGAACAGAACGTGCCGGAGCGCATTTTCGGCGATCCGGTGCGGCTGCAGCAGGTGCTGTCCAACCTGGTGAACAACGCCATCAAGTTCACCGATACCGGCTGTATTGTGCTGCAGGTCTGCACCCGCGGCAGTTACCTGGAGTTCAGCGTGCGCGATACCGGCGTCGGTATCCCGGAGAAGGAAATCTCGCGCCTGTTCGATCCGTTCTTCCAGGTGGGAACCGGCGTGCAGCGCCACTTCCAGGGAACCGGTTTGGGGCTGGCGATCTGCGAGAAGTTGGTCAACCTGATGGACGGCGACGTCTCCGTCGAGTCCGAACCGGGGTTGGGCAGCTTGTTCAGCATTCGCATTCCATTGTTTAACGCCCAGTTCCCGATCCCGCAGGCCAGCGATACCTGGCAGGGCCGGCGGCTGTGGCTGGATATCCGCAATCAGCGCCTGGAAAGTTACCTGATGGCGATTCTGGGCGGCTACGGCGCCGATATCCAGCGCTATGACGGGCAGGATACCTCCGCCGGCGAGGTGATGCTCAGCGATTACCCGCTGATGCTGAACACGCCGCTGCTGGCTCAGATCCAGTTCTCGACCGAACATATCGGCCCGTCGCTGGAAACCCGGCCAGGCTATTGGATGCACAGCACCTCTACGCCGCGTGAAACGCTGGCCTTGATCAACCGATTGTTCGGCGTCGGCAACGGCGCGGCAGAGGCGCTGGTGCAGTTGCCGGTGCCCGCCAAGGCCAGCGCAGCGGACAACGGCGATATTCATCTGCTGGTGGTCGACGATCATCCGATCAACCGTCGCCTGCTTTCCGATCAGCTGGGGTCGCTGGGGTATCAGGTGGTGACCGCCAACGACGGCGTCGACGCGCTCGGCGTGCTGAAACAGCACCACGTCGATATTGTGTTGACCGACGTCAATATGCCGAACATGGACGGCTATCGCCTGACGCAGGCGCTGCGGGAGATGCAGTTCAGCGCGCCGGTGATCGGCGTGACGGCGAACGCGTTGGCGGAAGAGAAGCAGCGCTGCCTCGAGGCGGGCATGGATAATTGCCTGTCGAAACCGGTTACGCTGGAGACGCTGGAGCAGACATTGGCTTATTACAGCCAGCAGGTACGCTACAACCGCAGCGAGGCCTGAAAAGCAAACAGGCACGGCGGATGCCGTGCCTGTTTGGCGTTAACCTGCCGTGAGGCGGGCTTTAGTCTTTGTCCAACGGCGTCATGCTAACGGACGAAAGGTAGTTGAGCAGGGCGATGTCGTTTTCGACGCCCAGCTTCATCATCGCCGATTTCTTCTGACTGCTGATGGTTTTGATGCTGCGGTTGAGTTTCTTGGCGATTTCGGTCACCAGGAAACCTTCGGCGAACAGACGCAGCACTTCGCTCTATTTCGGCGACAGGCGTTTGTCGCCATAGCCGCTGGCGCTGATCTTCTCCAGCAGTTTGGAGACGCTTTCCGGCGTGAACTTCTTGCCTTTCTGCAGGGCGGCCAGCGCCTTCGGCAGATCGGTCGGCGCGCCTTGTTTCAGCACGATGCCTTCGATATCCAGATCCAATACCGCGCTCAGGATCGCCGGGTTGTTGTTCATGGTCAGCACGATGATCGACAACTGCGGATAATGACGCTTGATGTATTTAATCAGCGTGATGCCGTCGCCATATTTGTCACCCGGCATCGACAGATCGGTGATCAGCACGTTGGCGTCCAGCTTGGACAGATTGTTGATCAGTGCGGTTGAGTCTTCGAACTCCCCAACGACATTCACCCATTCAATTTGCTCAAGTGACTTCCGGATGCCAAACAGTACGATAGGATGGTCATCAGCAATAATTACGTTCAGGTTATTCATGTTGTTGGCTACCTTGCTTCAGCAGTCTGCTGACGAAAAAATCAATCTGACTGATGTTATTCTCGATCTCGGGCGCATCACCTTCTGCGATGCGCTGTTCTAACGATTCGCACAGCTGCTTGCCGGGAAGCAGATTTAACATGGCAAACACGCCTTTCAGGCGGTGTGCGGTTTGTGACAGCGCATTGAAATCACTGCTGCCCGCCTCAGTATACAGTTTTTTGACATCGTCGGGTACTGTATCGACAAACAGCCCATAGTAATCACTTGATTTCAATTGTTTTTCATAGAGTTGGATATCTTCTGAGCTCAATGAAAGCGGGCTTTCTTCCTGTTCCAGCGCGGCCATTTGCTGTTCGATCAGCATCAGCACGGCGTCGATTAATGCGCCGTTCAGATTATAGTTCACCCGAATGTAGCGTTTATCCAGCGCTTGCCAGCCCGGCTCATCGGTCGCCAGCAACAGGGTGTAATCATCGGCGCGCTGCGGGTTATCGGTCAGCAGCACGTCATAATCGCGGTTGACCGCGCGATCTTCGGCGACGAGGCAGTCGGCGCCGTAAGCCTGCAGCAGACGGGTCACGATGCCGCGCACTTCATCCGACGTGACGTCCAGCAAGGCGGTGACGCCGTCGAGCAGCTTTTCCTGCTCCTGCGGCTCTTTTTTCTCCATCTCCATGGCGACGCGGATGGTGTAGCGAGTGCCGATATCCACCTTGCTGCGAATGTCCAACTGGCCGTTAAGCTTCTTGCACAGCTGATTGCACAGGAAGAAAGTGAGGCCGGAACCGTGGTTGAAGCGGTCCACCAGCGTCTGGCTGAGGAACGGATAGTTAAGGTTGCTGATCTCTTCGTTGGAGATGCCGGAGCCGGTGTCGTTGATTTGGAAAATCAGGCGGTCAGGGTGCTCGGGCTCATGGTCGATAACCAGAGAAACCTTGCCGCAGGCGGTGGTGATAATGGCGTAATGCACCAGCAGCGAGATCACCTTGCGCAGCGCGTTGGCGTCGCCGATATAGTTCTGCTCGACGTCCAGCTGGAAATGCTTGAACAGCGCCAGCCCCTTCTGATTAAGGGCAGGCAGGGCCTCAAGCAGCAACTCGTCGATCATCGCCGTCGGGTTGAACGGTTCGCGCGTGGGTTGCCAGTCCTGGGTTTCCAGCCGGGTCAGCAGGGTGATGTTATCGATCAACTCCAGCACCGAAGCCGACGCCGCCGTCAGCTGGCCCAGCAGCGCCTGCTGTTGTTCCTCATCCGGCCGGCTGTGCAGACGGTCGACCAGATCGTGCATCTGGCGCACCGGCTGATTCAGTTCGATGCCCAGGTTGTGCAACATCAGTTTGCGCGCCTGCACGTTCTTGTCGTATTCGCGCCGCGCCTGCTGCAGCCGCTTGTTCACCATCACCTCTTTATCCTGATCGTGCATCAGGAACAGGTAGGTGTCCGGCGACAGCTGGCTGCGGAAAATGCGGATTTCATACACCTCGTTGTTGACCGTCGCCTGGATCACACCGTGATGCTGTTCGGCCATATGGGCGATCTTTTGCAGGCTGAGGTGCGGCAGCAGGTGCTCGGCGATTTTGTTGCTGGCGATCACCGTATTGTTGGCGAAGCTGTAGACCAGCAGGCCGGAGGGCAGGCTGGAGACGATCTCCTGATTCAGCGCGCGCTCGGCCTCCAGCTCTACCGCCATGTTTTCGCTCGGGCGAATGTACTGGCGGCGGATAAAGTAGATGCTCAGCATCGACAGCGCCAGCAGCAGCAAGTTGACTGCGATCAGCCAAATGTTGTTGCGCAGCAGATCGATGGCCAGATTGATGGCCGAAACGCGATACATCACCTTCAGCGGCGCATTGGGCAGAGCGGCGCTGAACTCCACCCAGCCGCCGCTCATCGTCGCATGGGTACCGAGGACGGTTTCCGCCGGGATGGCGCTATCGTCGAGATCGACATCGTCCGGCAGCAGCAGGAAATTGGCGCGGGCCAGATTGGCCGGAATGATGTCGTTGATTGGCAAATCGAAGGCGATCACCGTCGCCAGATGCCCCGGCTGATTGAAAGTGGTGCGAATCGAGAACGAATAGGCGTTCTGGAAGCGCTGCTTGCGCAGGTCGGAAAAGCTCTCGCGTTCGTCGAGCATATTGGCCTGTTGCAGCATCTCGGCGCGGCGTTCGTCCGCCGAGGTGGTCAGGTAGCTTTCCCGAAAGCGCGAAGCCAGCTCTTTGAGCGGCTGGGTGGTGATCAGGCTGAGGCTATTGTCCTGACCATTGAGGTAATACATGGCGTAGTTCTCGGTCTTGGCGCCCCAGCGGGTGTCCAGGTAGTCCGAGATGCTGGCGATCATCGCCAGCGTGTTTTCGTCATGGCTGCCGAAGATCACCGCGTCGGTTTTCTTGTGCGGTTTCTCGACATAATAGACATCGGGCCGCAGGCGGGTTTCCTGCAAACCGGGATCGACATTCTGCGCCGGCGCATTGCCGAATTTGTCATAGACCTGATAGGTCATATAGCGGTAGGCATCGATACGCTTTTGCAGCGAACCGGCGATGCTGTTCAGCGTGTACTTCTTTTCCGCCAGCCAGGCGTTGGTGTAGTTGTAGCCATACAGGCCGATGCCGATCGTCAGCAGCACGATAAACAGCAGGAAGCAGCGGGTAATGTTGCTGGAGCTTATGGTCAATTGTTTATTTTGCATAGTGGCTGCGCATTCCTGAATCAGCGAGTGACGGCCCTGGCGCTGGCGGCCACCGCCAACAGCAGAGCGGCTACGCAAGCGAAGGCCACCGTCAGGCTGGAAAACTGAGCGATGAAGCCGATCAGCGCCGGGCCGGCCAGAATACCGGCATAGCCGACGGTGGTGACGGAAGCGATCGCCAAGTTGGCCGGCATGTCGCGCTGGTTGCCTGCGGCGCTGAACAGGATCGGCACGACGTTCGAGGCGCCCAGGCCGACCAGCATGAAACCGACCAGCGAAACGGTAGCGTGATTGAAGGCGATGGCCAGGCTCAGGCCGAGAGCGGCACACAGGCTGCCCAGCAGCAACACCCGGTAGCGGCCCAGCGAGTTAACCACCCGATCGCCATTGAGCCGGCCGAGCGTCATGGTGATGGAAAACAGCGCATAGCCCAGACCGGCCTGGCTGTGTTCGACGCCGCGCAATGTGGTGAGAAACAGCGCGCTCCAGTCGAGCATCGATCCTTCCGCCAAAAACATGATAAAGCACAAAATGCCGATGAACATCACCCAGCCGCGCGGCAAGACGAACATCGGCCCGCCGTCATCGGCGCCGCTCTCACGCAGCAGATGGCGGCTGGCCAGCGTCAGCAGCGCGATCACCGCCAGCACGGTGAGCAGGGTGGATTGCAGCGGCGTCAGCCCCAGCCCCAGCAGCGCGCTGACGCCGCCGGCGCCGGCAATGCCGCCGATGCTGAAGAAACCGTGAAAACCGGACATCATCGCCTTGCCGCTGGCGCGTTCGACGATCACCGCCTGCACGTTCATCGCTACGTCGATCATGCCGATCGCCGCGCCGAACAGCAGCAGCGCCGCGGCCATGCCGCCGAGGGAGTCCATCAGCGCCAACAGCGGCAGATCGATGCATAACCCGAGCCCGGCCATCAGGATCACCGCACGGCAACCCAGTTTGCCGGTCAGGAAACCGGTCAGCGGCATCGCCAACATGGAGCCGGCGCCGATACAGAGCAGCAACAGGCCGAGCGAGCCGTCATCGATACCGATGCGCGCTTTGGCGAAGGGGACCAGCGGCGCCCAGGCGGCCATGCCGAGACCGGCGACGAAAAAGGCCAGACGGGTGGCGATCTGTTGAGGAACGCCGGGCGTTTGCTGTTCATTGCACAAGGTGGCTGTCATGTAAGCGTCAGGATCTTGGGTCAAAAGAATGGTGAAAGTTACTGACAGTTTTTATCACAATCCGCGATCCGGGTCGAAAATATTCGTGCCTGACACATCCCTGGCACCGCCTCTGCGCACCAGCCACAGCGCGATAGCCTGGACAATATAGTCCTTTTGCTGTTCGTCCAGTGCGACGCCCTGCGGTATGCCGTGCCACTTTTCCAGACAGCCGCGGCAGCAGGTGGCAGTGGCGTGCTGGGCGACGAACACCGGGTGGCCACGCATCGGGGTTTGCTTGCCGTCGTTTTTAGGGTGGGCGGCGGCCAGGCGGCGGTCGATAAAATCGCGGGCATGGCTGAGGATCAGCGGCAATCCCTTACCCTCGAGATAAGTCTGGTCCTTGGCATTTAAACGGAAGCGAGCGCGGAAGGGGGAACTTTGCAGCCGCCGCCACAGCACGTCGGGTTGAAAGGGCATCATGAATTTTACTCGCTGAAGGTGCGCTTTTTTCAGATTACCAGAACTGAATCTCTGCGGCTAATTGTGCCTGCGGCGGGAAATAATCGATGAGATAAAGCACGAAATGAAAAGCAAGTTCAATTTGTAGGCTAAAATAAGGAAAAAGATTAGCAATTAGTGCGAAAGTAAATTAATGAAACTATATCATTGGGTTATTTATTTGCGTGCTATTTGTACGGGCTGAAATTGTGAGGAGAGTAGGGAGGAAAATAAAAAACCGGCCAGAAGCCGGTTAAAGGAATGCAGAAATTATCTTCGGATAATGAAGGTAATAATGAAAATAATGATGATAGCGAGGTGATTATAGCGGCTGCGCGTGGTTCGCGTTTTGGCACAATGTGCTTATTGTCTCGCTCAATTGTATGGTTGGCTTTTTTTCTTAAAGATATGTATAACTACATGATTTTTTATCAGTTAGTCTATTTTTTATCTTTAAGTGCTTTATTTTGTTTGTCGGTAATGTTTTGTGAAAGTTCGCGCGTATTTACATTTTGAAACCTTTATTAATTACAATGAAACACTATCGGATACTTGGTATCATTTTCTTTCTGGATTAATATAACCCTTGTTACCAGAATGGTAATGCACAGTCGTGCTAATAATGCTCGAAAAGGGCAGTGGCCGTAGCTCGACATAATTAACGAGGATAATAACGATGAAACTTCGAGTACTCTCTCTGATGGTACCCGCACTGCTGGTTGCAGGCACAGCAGGCGCGGCGGAAATCTACAACAAAGACGGTAATAAACTGGATTTGTACGGTAAAGTAAACGGGCTTCACTATTTCTCCAGCAACAACGGCGTGGACGGCGATCAGTCTTATATGCGTTTTGGCCTGCGTGGCGAAACGCAAATCAGCGATCAGCTGACCGGTTACGGCCAGTGGGAATATCAGGCGAACCTGAACCACGCTGAAAGCCAGGACAACAAGAACTTCACTCGTTACGGCTTCGCCGGTCTGAAATTCGGCGACTACGGCTCCTTCGACTACGGCCGTAACACCGGCGTGCTGTACGACGTCGCGGCGTATACCGACTTGCAGCCTGAGTTCGACGGTATGACCTACGGCGCCGACCAGTTCATGTTCCAGCGTTCCAGCGGCCTGGCGACCTACCGTAACAATGATTTCTTCGGTCTGGTTGACGGCCTGAACTTCGCCCTGCAGTACCAGGGTAAAAACGGCAACGGCGAAGAGACCAACAATGGTCGTGACGTTCTGGGCCAAAACGGCGAAGGCTACGGCATGTCCATGAGCTATGACATGGGCTACGGCATCAGCGCCGCGGGCGCCTTCTTCAACTCTCGCCGCACCAGCGAGCAGAACGGCGGTAACGGTCACCAGAACATCATGGGCCGCGGCGATAAGGCGGAAGGCTACTCCGGCGGTCTGAAATATGACGCCAACGATGTCTACCTGGCGGTGATGTTCACCCAGTCCTACAACGCGGCGCGTTTCGGCAGCTCCGACAGCAGCGTTTACGGCTACGCCAATAAGGCGCAGAGCTTCGAAGCCTATGCGCACTACCAGTTCGACTTCGGTCTGCGTCCGTTCGTCGGCTATAACCAGACCAAAGGTAAAGACCTGGGCCGCGCCGGCAACGGCAAGGACTACGGCGATCAAGATCTGGTCAAATTCGTCGACCTGGGTGCGACCTACTTCTTCAATAAAAACATGTCTACCTATGTTGATTACAAAATCAACCTGGTGGACAACAACGACTTCACCGACGCTGCCGGCATCAACACCGACAACGTGGTTGCCGTGGGCCTGGTTTACCAGTTCTAAGCACCAGCGTGTGAATCACACAGCGCGGCCTTCGGGCCGCGTTTTTTTTGCTGGTAAAAAGCACGGATTGATCCGTTGTCGGCTCGGGAAGCGCTTCGGCTCGCCTCCGTTCGACCTACGCTGTCAGAACGGAAAACAGAGCGGAGGCTATTATGGAACTCAAGATCGACAGGGTGATAGAAACGGTGCTGTACGTCAGCGATATTGAACGCGCGGACGCGTTTTACCAGGAGGTGCTGAAGCTGCCGACGATGGCCGCCAACGAACGGTTTCGCGCCTACAACGTCGGCGATCGGAGCGTACTGTTGTTGTTTATCGAAGGTGATTCGCTGCGCGGGGCGCACTACCCGACCGGGTTTATTCCTGCGCACGATGGCGTGGGGCCGGCGCATATCGGGCTGGCGGTGGCGAAAGAGCAGTTGCCGCACTGGGAACGGCATCTGGTGGCCAACGGCGTGGAGATTGAGGGGCGGATGCGCTGGGAACACGGCGGGGAGAGCATTTATTTTCGCGATCCCGACGCCCATCTGTTGGAACTGGTGACGCCGGGCATTTGGGCCAATTACTGATCGAACCCGCCTTGCGCCAACATGTCCAACGCGGCATTCAGCACCTGCAGCGCGGCCTGCGGTTGCCGCTCTATCTGCACTCTGACGATGGCGCCGTCGATCAGCATCGCCAGCATTGCCGCCCGCTGTTCCCGCTGTGGGCCGGCGGGCAGGTGACGCGCCAGTTCATCCGCCATTTGCCGTTTATGCCGGCCGGCGATTTGCAGGCTTTCCGGCAGCAGATCGGCGATTTCCACCGCCGTATTGATAAACGCGCAGCCGCGAAAGCGCGGATCGTCGAACCATTCCGCCAGGCAGGGCGCCAGCGCCGACAGCAACCCGCCGCTCTGTGCCACATGGCGATCCAGCGCTGTGCTGAACCAGGTGAGCCACTGCTGGTGGCGATAGGCCAAAAACGCCGTAATCAAATCGTTCTTGCTGGGAAAGTGGCGATAAAACGTCACCTTAGTGACGCCTGATTCCTTGATGATGCGATCGATGCCGGTGGCGCGGATCCCTTCCTGATAAAACAGATCGTGGGCCGTCAACAGGATGCGCTGGTGGGCGGGTAAGGTATTGCGATCGGCGGTCATCATTTTCTCCCAGGCTATTTTCGAGTGATTGTAGACAACTCTGTCTACATGCGCTAGCGTAATAATGTAGAGAGAGTTGTCTACATTATTACGCAGGAGATGATCATGAGCATTAAACCCCCATTGCCGCCTTTCACCCGTGAATCGGCCAGCGAAAAAGTGCGGTTGGCGGAGGATGCCTGGAACAGCCGCGATCCTGAGCGGGTGTCGCAGGTCTATTCTCTCGATACCCATTGGCGTAATCGCGCAGAGTTTGTCGACGGCCGCGCGGCGGTGGTCGCATTTTTGCAACGCAAGTGGGCGAAAGAGCTGGAGTATCGGCTGATTAAGGAACTGTGGGCGTTTGACGGCGCGCGCATCGCGGTGCGTTTCGCCTATGAGTGGCGCGATGATTCCGGCAACTGGTATCGCAGCTTTGGCAATGAAAACTGGGAGTTTAATCAGGATGGATTGATGATTAACCGCCATGCCTGCATCAACGACATGCCGATTCGCGAACAGGATCGGCGTTTTCATTGGCCGCTCGGTCGGCGCCCGGACGATGTCCCGGCGCTGAGCGATTTCGGTTTCTGATCCTACTTAGCGGTAGTAGTGTCGCAGCTCGTCGTGGATGGCGGAAATCAGCCGCTTTCGCCACTCCGGCTCGCCTTTTCGGTATTGAGAAAAAAGGTGACCGATAGCCAGGTTATCGCTAATCGGCAGTGCGCTTAACCCGTGCTTGTCGGGCTGGGCGGTAAACCATGGTTGAGGCACTACCGCCAGCAACGGCGCGCGGCGCAGCACCGGTGGAAGTTGTGCGTAGTCGGCGCAGTTCAGGGCAATGCGGCGGTGCAACCCCTGGCGCTCAAGCTGCCGATCCAGCTCGTTTTCCGTTTGTGGCCACGGATGGCAATAATAATGCGCGTAATCCGCCAGTTCGCTGAAGGCCAGCGCGCGTTTATCTTGCAGAACTGGGTATAGCGGCGGGCCATACAGCGCAATCAGGCGAGTGCGCCCAAGCGCTTCATAATGCAGTGCGCTGGTGCGTTGTTGATGATCGCCCACCGCCAGCACCAGATCGACGCTCCCCTCAAGCAGCTCTTCGCGCCAGGCGCGTCGTTCAAAGTTTTGGCAGTGAATATCGGCATGGCAAGCGGCGCCCTTTTCCGCCAGCAAAGGCAACAGAATAGGGTGCAGAGCGGGGGGCGCCACCAGCGTGAAGCGACGCGGCGCCTGCGGTTGTTGGCCGAACATTTCACTGTCCAGCGAGGAGAACAGCGGCGCCAACTTGTCTTTCAACGACAGGGCAAACAGGGTGGGAACCTGGCGATGTCCTTCTCGGCGAAACAGCGGGTCATCCAACACTTCCCGCAGGCGAGCCAGCGCATGACTGACGGCGGAGGTGCTGATGCCCAGCCGCTCGGCGGTTTTACGGCTGGAACCCGTTACCATCAGCAGATACAGCACTTTCAGCAGATTCATGTCCATTTGTAGAATATTCATCAATTGTCCTTTTTTTAATTGAATACTGTTCAATATTAGGCCGAGTATACTCCTGCCCGGTTGACACAGACAGAAGAGAAAAATGAAAAAAAGCATGCATTATCTGATGGCGATGGCCTTTTCCTTGAGCTTCTCCACGCAGGCGAAGTTAGACCCGGCGCAGCCGTTGTCTAGCGCTCCGCCATACTCGCTGTTTGAAGAGTGGGCGCAGCCGATAGCGCCGTTCCAGATCTTTGAGCAGGTGTATTACGTCGGCACGAGCAACCTGTCGTCGGTATTGTTGAGCACGCCGCAGGGATTGATTTTGATCGATGCGGGGTTGGAGAGCAGTGCGCCGGGCATCAAAGCGAATATCGAACGGCTGGGGTTCAGCATTAAGGATCTGAAATATATCCTGAACAGCCATGCAAGGCTCGATCAGGCCGGCGGCATTGCGCAGCTGAAACGCTGGAGCGGCGCGAGGCTGGTGGCCAGCGCGGCCAATGCGCGCCAGTTGGCGTTAGGTGGACGGCAGGATTTCGCGTTGGGGGATACGCTCACTTTCCCGGCCGTGCAAACGGATATTGTGGTTGCCGATGGCGACAGCATCACCCTTGGCGGCCTGACGCTGACCGCGATGATGACGCCGGGGCATCTGCCGGGCGCGACGTCGTGGTTGACCACGCTACGGCATAACGGCAAGCCGTATCGCTTTATCTATGCTGACAGCCTGGCTACACCGGATTACTACCTGATCGGCAACAAAAACTATCCGCAGCTGATTGAGGACATTCGCGGCAGTTTCGCCCGTTTGGCACGGGTGCAGGCGGATATATTTATCGCCAATAAAGGGACGCGTTTCGCTTTAGCCGACAAATGGCGGCGTTTGCAGGCCGGCGATGCGCAGGCATTTATCGATCCCGCAGGGCTGCAGCGTTACGTGCAGGAGTCACAGCAGGGGTTTGAAGAGCAGCTGAAACGACAGGAAAACGTCAAACGCTGATCGACGAGCGTAAACCGCACCGATCGACAAACGGGAATTTGTAGAAAAGCCTTTCCACTTCTAGACTTAGGGGACAACAAACGTACTCCAAGAGGACAAGCTATGACGAAGAAGTTGGTTTTGGCCGTCGGTACTGCAGCGGTATTTTCCATTCTTGCCGGCTGCACCGCCTATGACCGTGCAACCAGTTATGTCAATGAGCCGGTGGTCAGCGATGTCAAAGTAGGGATGACCAAGCAGCAGGTGCGGGCGATTGCCGGTCCGCCGTCGACGTCTGCCACGCTGATTCATGCGCAAGGCACTTGCGATACCTATGCGGTCGCGCCGCGCGATGGCAAAGTGCAAACGTACTTTGTCAGCTACAACGACACGGGCCATGTCATGAACAAGGGCTATCAAACCTGTTCCGACTACGATTCGCAGCCGAAGTAATCGCGTTTCAGCCGAACATAAAAGCCTCGCTTTTGCGGGGCTTTTCATTTTTTAAGCGTTTAAGGCCTGAAGTTTAGGCAACTGCATCGCCCATGCCATTTTTTTGCATCAAAATGATAGACATTTCATAACGGTATCGCTAATATCAGCGCCCATTGGAAGGATGGCCGAGTGGTTTAAGGCAACGGTCTTGAAAACCGTCGAGTGTAACAGCTCCCAGAGTTCGAATCTCTGTCCTTCCGCCAAATTCAGCCGGCTTAGCTCAGTAGGTAGAGCAACTGACTTGTAATCAGTAGGTCACCAGTTCGATTCCGGTAGCCGGCACCATGACAGAGGCCCCAGCAGCGATGCTGGGGCTTTTTGTTATGGTATATATGCGCTGGAAAAGTGCACACTAACCAACCGATAACCGGATGGGGGAGGCACCGCGTCAAGCCCATTAATCAAGGGCTGAGCGTTTGCTGTATTCTGGCGGTAAAATAGCCGGTTGAGGAGCCCAGCCATCAGGTTGGGTTTATATATCAGTGACCAGCCACTGATCCGCTTCTTCGAACATCTCTTCCAACATTCGGTTCAGCTTCTCACGATCGCTTTTGCTGGCGTCGGAGTTCAGGCCGTTGGCCTGCATCGGTTTCACGCGCACGTCAGCTTCCGGGAACAGCGCATGCACGCGTTTTTCCAGCTCGTTGCGAATAATCTCGGCGGCGTTGGGCAGCCCAGCGACGTTGCGTTTGTCGTACACCAATTCTACAAACATGACTCACCTGTAAATACTGAATTAATGTACAGTATTCTGACCTGAGGAAGGCCGGTTGGCAAGAGGGGGCGCGGAATTTTGCATGATGCGATCATTCTTGCGCGGCGTGCGGTAACCCCTGCAACTGAACCACTAATTCCGCCAGGCTGGCGGCTTGCATTTTCTCCATCACTTTCGCCCGGTGAACCTCTACGGTGCGCAGGGCGATATTCAACCGCTCCGCCATTTCCCTGTTCATCATGCCTCGCACCACCAGCTGCGCGATGTCGCGTTCTTTCGGCGTGAGCGTGCGGTAGCGGCCGCAAGTTTCATGGCGTCGCCAGGCTTTGGCCGAGACCTGCCGCGCCCGTTCGAGGGCGGCGATCAGCGGTTCAGCGGCGATCGGTTTTTGCAGGAAGTCCACCGCGCCGTACTTCATCTGCTCCACCGCCATCGGCACGTCGCCATGGCCGGACAGGAACACCACCGCCAGCGTGCTGCCGAGGCGGCGTAGTTCAGCGTAGGACTGGTGCCCATCGAGTTTCGGCATCCGCATGTCCAGCAAGACGATCCCGGTCTGAAACAGATCGGCCTGCGCCAAAAAGTCGGTGCTGTCATTCCAGCATTGCACGTCGTGGCCGAGGCTGGTCAGTAAAAAATGGCAGGCGTCGGTGACGGCGACGTCATCATCCACCAGATGAATTAGCGACATGGTTTTCCTCATCGTTAAATATGAAATGCAGGGTGACGCGTAGCCCATTGCGGCTGTCGGGGGCGGGGCGGTTAGCCAGTTGGATCTCGCCGCCGCCATACCGGGCCAGGCGGCGGCAAATGGCCAACCCCAGCCCCATGCCGCCGGTCTTGGTGGTGTTGAAGGGGCGGAAAGCCTGCTCCAGCCCGACCGCGCTCATCCCGCCCGCGTTGTCCTGCAAACGCACATCGAGCGCCCGTTCGTGCTCGTCGGCGGAAAGCCAGACGGCGTTGGCGCCGGCCTGCGCCGCATTCAGCAGCAGGTTCGCCAGCAGCTGTTCCAGCAGCGCCGGCGGCAGGGTTAGCGTCAGCGAAGGCGCCACGTTGTTGAACAGTTTCAGGTCGGGGTAGCGCTGCGTCAGGCGCAGCAGCGCCCACACCCGCTCGGCGGTTTCGTTTATCGAGATGGGGCGCCAGCTCGCCTTGTCTACCGTCTCGGTGGGGGGCTGCACCCACTGGCGCAGGTTATGAATCGTCTCGCCGCCGCGCTGCGCCTGCCGATCAATATTTTCCAGCGGCGTCAGCAGCGGGTGCCCGGCGTCCGTTTTGCGCAGTTGGATCAGACACCCTTGCGCATAGTGGCGAATGGCTGCCAGCGGCTGGTTGAGCTCATGCGCAAAGCCGGAGGCCATCTCTCCCAGCACGTTCAACTGCCTGGCGTTCTCCAGCGCCTGCTCCTGACGGCGCAGTTGTTCTCCGGCATGGAGCAGCTGTCGCCCACGCCGGCGCACCAGCAGCGCGATCCAGATATGGTTGACGATCAACAGCGCCAGCACCGCCAGCGACAGGCTGACGGCCGTCTGATGCTGGATCAGCCAGCTCTTGATATCCAGCCACAGGCGCCGCTGTTCCGGGTGCTGATTGACGGCGCGCAGCAGCGCTTCCACTGTGCTGGTCGAGGCCGGTGCGCCCCACTGAAAGGGAGACTGCGGCGGTGCGGTCAGCAAGGCTCTTGCTACTGCATCCACCAGTGAGTTATCCAGACCGGGCAGGGCGGCGAACGACCAGTTGGGATAAAGCGGCGTGCTGGTGACGCAGGGAACCGATGTGGGCCGTTGCAACAGCGGGCGAAAATCCGCCGGGTTGATCAAGCCTTCCCGACCCATTTTCTCCAGCAGACAGACGGGAACGATAGCGGCCTGAATGGCGCGCTCGCGCAACAGATAGAGCAGGGCGTCGGCAGGGAACCCGGTAAAGCGCAGGTGAAAATCGCGCTCGGGCCGCATACCGGCATCGCTGAGCGCCTTATAGCCGGTCAGATAGCCGCCGAAGGCCTGCGGAGCGATGGCGCCCACCGTTTTGCCCATCAGCGCCTGCGGCGTCGTTATGCCGCTGTCGCGCCGCACCAAAATCACGCTGCCGATGATGTTGCCCGTTGCCCGATCGCCGTTGGCGGCGCGCAACGACGCCAGCCAGCGCAGATGATAGTGGCTGTTCAACTGCACGAACTGCGCCGGATTAGTGACCACGAACTGCACGCTGCCCCGATTGACCGCTTCGCGCATCTGCGCCAGATCGAGCGGCTGCAGGCGGAAGCGCTCATCGCCGACGCTGCCGTTGAGCCTGTCGATCAGCGGCTGCCAGTCACGCGCGGTCGCCGCATCGCCGCGCATCGCCAGCACGCCGACCGACCACTCGCCCGCCTGTGCCGCCATCCCCCAGCCGAGACTGAGCAGCAGTAATAACACGACCCTCACGGCCCCTCCTGATGGGCAATCTGCCTGCCGTCACTTGTTTTAGATCAACGTTAGGTCCGGTATGTGGTTAACCACAATAGAGCTGAGCCCAATGTCATTTTTACACTGTAAATCATCGACATTGTTTATTCATCTAACGGGCATCAATAGCGTGATCGGAGTGATGCCCAGGACGTGGGAGAGGCGCATGGATTTCGGTAAACGGCAGTTTTTACAGCGGCTGGGCGTGTTGACGGCGGGGGCTTCGCTGATCTCCGTGGCGGAGGCCGGGCTGACGTTAGCACCGACGCGGCGCGAGGGGGATGCGAGCCGCCGTTACGCGATGCTGATCGACCTGCGGCGCTGCGTAGGGTGCCAGGCTTGTACCGTGAGCTGCGCCATTGAAAACCAGACGCCGCACGGGGAGTTTCGTACCACGGTAAACCAGTATCAGGTCAGCCTCGAAGGCGAAGCCGCTGCGACCAACGTGCTGTTGCCCAGGCTGTGCAATCACTGCGACAACCCGCCCTGCGTGCCGGTGTGCCCGGTGCAGGCTACCTTCCAGCGCGAGGACGGGATCGTGGTGGTCGACAACAAACGCTGCGTGGGTTGCGCCTATTGCGTACAGACCTGTCCGTACGATGCCCGTTTTATCAATCACACAACCCAAACGGCGGACAAATGCACCTTTTGCGTGCACCGGCTGGAGGCGGGATTGTTGCCGGCATGCGTGGAGTCGTGCGTGGGAGGGGCGCGGATCATCGGCGATATGCGCGATCCGCACAGCACGCTGAGCAAGCTGCTGCGGCGCCACGAGGCCGAGATAAAAGTCCTCAAGCCGGAGAACCAAACCGCGCCCCACGTGTTCTATCTGGGGCTGGATGACGCCTTCGTCACGCCGCTGCCGGGGCGGGCGCAAGTCGCCTTATGGGGAGAAAGACGATGAGCCGCCAACTGATGATCGCAGAAGTGCTGAGCCAGCCGCAGGCGGTGAGCTGGCTGCCGTGGGCCGTACAATATTTCTTCTTTATCGGCATCGCCGCCTGCGCCGCGCTGCTGGCCTGCGTGTGGCGCTGGCGCGGTGGAGATAACGCCGCGCATCTGGAGCGCATGGCGCTGTTTATCGGGCTGACGTGCGCCATTACCGCGCCGCTGGCGTTGACCGCCGACCTGCATCAAACCGCCCGTTTCTGGCATTTCTACGCCTACCCGACGCCCTGGTCGTGGATGCCGTGGGGCGCGCTGTTCTTGCCGCTGTTTACCCTGCTGATCGGCCTGTGGTTTATCGCGATTGAATTTACGCGGCTGACGGGCAGACCGGTTGCGCTGTTGCGTGGGATAGCGCCCGCCTGCGCGCTGGTGGCTATCGGCCTGCTGTTGTACACCGGGCGAGAGGTTTCCATCGTGCGCGCCCGCCCAATCTGGTTCAGCTACGGGTTTCCGATCGTGATGTTCCTCAGCGCGCTGCAGGCGCTCTTGGCTTTGCTGCTGCTGGCGATGCGCGAACGGCCCGGTCTGCAGGCGCCGCTGGCGCGCGGGATATTGCTGACACTGCTGCTGCTCGGCGGGGCGATCCTGCTGTGGGTATGCGGCGATACGTTATCCGGCGCGGCGGTACGCCACTGGCTGCAGACGCAGGCGATGGCGCGCCGGTATGCCGCAGGATGGATTGCGCTGTGGGGGCTGACGCTGGCGTGCGCCGCCTGGGCCGGCTATCGGCGCTTGCCGCGCGGCGGTGCGCCGCTGCTGGTGGCCGGTGCTCTGGTGCTGAGCTGGCTGATGCGCTGGACGCTGTTGATCGAAGTACAAACCATCCCGAAATACAGCGCGTCTAACTCCTCTTATAGCCTGCCGCTCGGCACCGACGGTTTGCTGGCGATCGTCGGCACCTTCGGCTTGTGGCTGGCGTTAATGATCATGGTGCGTGAAGCACAGGCGTTTTTACTGCGGAGAAAACAACATGGCTAAACTCACCCGGCGTCAGTGGTTGAAAGTGGGCCTGGCCTTCGGCGGATTGTCCGCTTTCGGCCTGAGCTATCGCGAAGTCGCCAAACGGGCGATCGACGGCTTGATTCACGGCACCTCAGGGCGGGTGACTTTGGATCGCATCAACGGCAACTCCCTGCCGCCCGAAGGGCGGGCAATGCCGGAATGGCAAGGCAATCCGCAACAGGCCATCTCGATGACCCAGTGTTTCGGCTGCTGGACGCAATGCGGCGTGCGGGTACGGGTGGACAGGCAGACCGACCGGGTATTGCGCATTGCCGGCAACCCTTATCATCCGCTGTCTCAGGAACGGCACGTCGACTCTGCGTTGCCGCTGCAGGACGCGTTGGCGCAGTTGGGTGGCGAACGCGGCCTCGATGCCCGCTCCACTGCCTGCGCACGCGGCGCCACGCTGCTGGAGGGGCTTTACAGCCCGCTGCGCGTGCTGGAGCCGATGAAGCGCGTCGGCAAACGCGGCGAGGGCAAGTGGCAGCGCATCAGCTTCGAGCAGTTGATCGCTGAAGTGGTGGAAGGCGGCGATCTGTTCGGCGAGGGGCATGTGGACGGCCTGCGGGCGATCCGCGATCTGGAGACGCCGATCGATGCCCGACAGCCGGGGCTGGGGCCGAAAGCCAATCAGCTGCTGGTGACCAACGCCGGTGACGATGGGCGCGATAGCTTCCTGCGGCGCTTCGCCCAGAACAGTTTCGGCAGCAAAAACTTCGGCGCGCACGGCGCTTACTGCGGGCTGGCCTACCGTGCCGGTTCCGGCGCGTTGATGAACGATCTGGACAAGAACCCGCACGTGAAACCGGACTGGGAACAGGTCGAATTCGCGCTGTTTATGGGGACCTCACCGGCGCAGTCCGGCAACCCGTTCAAGCGCCAGGCCCGGCAATTGGCCAGCGCCAGATTGCGCAGCGAATTCCGTTATGCGGTGGTGGCGCCGGCGCTGCCGCTGACCACCACGTTGGCGGACGATCATGGCCATTGGGTCCCGATATTGCCGGGTACCGACTCGGCGCTGGCGATGGCGATGATCCGTTGGATCCTCGACCACCGGCGTTATCAGGCCGATTATCTCGCCATCCCGTCGGAGGCCGCCATGCAATGCGCCGGCGAGAAGAGCTGGACCAATGCCACGCATCTGGTGATCGCCGAGAGCGAGCATCCGCGCGCGGGGCAGCACCTGACGCTGGCCGATCTCAACGGCGCCGGGTCGGCGTCGCCGCTGGTGGTCAACGGCGCGGGTGAGCTGGTGGCGGCCGAGACGTGCGACAACGCCGAGCTGTGGGTAACCCGTACGGTGACGCTGTACGATGGCGCGCAGGTGGAGGTGAAAAGCGGCTTCCAGTGTTTGAAAGAGGCCGCCGACAAGCTGTCGCCGGAGGCGTACAGCCGGCAATGCGGTGTGCCGGTGGCACGCATCGCGGCACTGGCCGAGGCCTTTACCGCCCACGGGCGCAAGGCGGCAGTGATCGCCCATGGCGGGATGATGGCGGCGAACGGGTTTTACAATACCTGGGCGGTGATGATGCTTAACGTGCTGATCGGCAACCTGAGCCTGGCGGGGGGCGTGTTCGTCGGCGGCGGTAAATTCAACGGCTTCGCCGAGGGGCCGCGCTATAACCTGGTCGAGTTTCCTGGCCTGGTAAAACCGAAAGGGCTGAATATCGCGCGCAGCAGGGCCGCCTATGAAACCTCCGACGAATACCGCGAAAAAGCGGCAGCGGGCATTTCGCCCTGGCCGGCCAAAGCGCCCTGGTATCCGTTCGTCGCCGGGCAGTTGACCGAGCTGCTGACCTCGGCGCTGGCAGGGTACCCGTACGGGCTGAAAGCCTGGATCTCGAACATGACCAACCCCTTGTACGGCATCGCCGGGTTGCGCGGCGTGGCGGAGGAACGATTGAAAGATCCGGCGCGTTTGCCGCTGTTTATCGCTATCGATGCGTTTATCAACGAAACGACGGCGTTGGCCGACTATATCGTCCCGGACACCCATAATTTTGAGAGTTGGGGGTTCAGCGCCCCCTGGGGCGGCGTCGCCAGTAAGACCACCACCGCGCGCTGGCCGATAGTGACGCCGGCGACTGCGCAAACGGCGCAAGGGCAGCCGATTTCCATGGAGTCGTTTTGCATTGCCATCGCCAAACGCCTGGCATTGCCGGGGTTCGGCGATCGCGCTATCGGCGACGGCCAGGGCGGGCTGCTGCCGCTCAACCGTGCCGAGGATTATTATCTGCGCGCCGCCGCCAACGTGGCGTTTGCCGGCAAGGCGCCGGTGCCGGCCGCGAGGGCGGACGAACTGGCGCTGAGCGGTGTCGATCGCTTGCTGCCGCAGCTGGCGCAGACGCTGCGCGCCGATGAGATCGACCGCGTGGCGTTTATCTACAGCCGCGGCGGCCGCTTCGCCGATCACGACAGCGGCCGCCGCGACGGCAGCGTGGGCAACCGCTGGGAGAAACCGCTGCAGATCTGGAATGCGGAAGTGGCGAAGCACCGGCATGCGATCACCGGCGAGCGTTTCAGCGGCTGTCCCACCTGCTACCCGGCGCGTTTGTCGGACGGCCGCGCGGTGGAAGCGCTCTACCCAGAACGGCAGTGGCCGCTGCGCCTGATGTCCTTCAAATCGAATGTGATGAGCAGCTCCACCGCGGTGATCCGGCGCCTGCACGACGTGAAGCCGGTGAACCTGGTGGCCTTGAACCCGGCGGACGGGGCGCGTTTCGGTATTCAACACGGTGATTGGGTGCGCATCAGCACGCCGGGCGGCAGCCGCGAGGCGCAGATCAGCTTGCTGGCGGGGGTGATGCCCGGCGTGATCGCGGTGGAACACGGCTACGGCCACCGGGAGATGGGGGCCAGCCAGCACTACCTGGATGGCGAACCGCTGGCGATGGATGAGCGCATCGCCGCCGGCATCAACCTCAACGATCTGGGGTTTGCCGATCCGACGCGCGAAGTGCCGAATACCTGGCTGGATTGGGTGACCGGTGCGGCGGTGCGTCAGGGTATTCCGGCGGCGATCGTCAAACTTTCCGCGTAAACGGCAGACGAAAAAAACCTGCTGTAACAGCAGGTTTTCTTAAATTTGGTCGGCATGAGAGGATTCGAACCTCCGACCCCCGACACCCCATGACGGTGCGCTACCAGGCTGCGCTACATGCCGACGCTATGAAAAATCATACTACCGATTCCCGATGTTAATGCAAGCGCCTCGCCACTTGATTGCTTTAGTTTTAAGCAGTTAGTTGGCGATAAAGCGTTTTACATCGGTCAACACCTGCAACAGCAGAGCAAGCTGCGGTTTCTCGTCTTTTATCTCATCGCCGTTCTGATCGTAGACGCGATAGTTGCCGCTGTTGTCCAGCATCAGCGTTTGTGTCGGCGTGGTGATCACCAGCTGGTTGCCATCGCCGGTGGCGATCCAGTTGTTGCGGCGCTGGGCGGTGAACAGATCCTCGCCTTGCGAATAGTCTTTCGGCGCGGTTTGCACGTGCAGCAGGCGTTGCATTAAGGTGCGCATGACGTCGTTATGGCCGGTCAGCTTGCTGATGGTCTGCGCCGGGGTGCCCGGCCAGTGGATCACCAACGGCACCTGCAGTTGCGCCTGGTTGAAGGCGGTGCCGGCGCCCCATTGGCCTTTGCCGCTGTCGTTGAACTCGACGCCGTGCTCGGCGGTGATCACCACCACGGTTTTATCCAGCAGGCCGCGCTGTTTCAGCGTGTCCAGCACCTGGCCTATCTGGGCATCCACATCTTGCGCGCCGGTGCGGTAGCGCCGAATAAAGTCGGCCGGAACCGGTTTTTTGTCGCCTTCGGTCGGCTCGGCGCCGCTGAAGTTGATATAGGAGAACCACGGCTCTTTGCTACCCTGGTCTGCCAACCAACGTTGCCATTGCTGGGTGGTTTGGGCGTCGCTTTGCGGCGCCGGCGTCGGCAGCGAGAAGTCGGTCAACAGAGCCTGGCGGTACAGGCTGGCATTGAAGCCATCGGAGGAGAACAGCCCCAGCTGGTAGCCCCGATCGCCGAGCGCATTGATCAGTGCCGACGGCTTACGGCCGGCGAGCACGCTGTCCAGATAGGTCGGGGAAATGCCGTAGAACAGGCCGAACAGCCCGGTATCGGCATGGTTGCCCGAACTGTAGTGATCGCTGAAACGCACGTTTTCCTGGGCGAAGCGGGTCAGGGTTGGCATGTCCTGCGCCACGTCTTTGGCGCGAATGCCGTCCACTACGATCATCAGCAGGTTATAGTCGCTGCCTTTATCGCCGTAGCTGAGATTGCTGAGCGGATACTCTACCGACACCGCTTCCGGGTTGCCCTGTTGCACCAGACGGCGCTCATACTCTTGCTGGTCGAGCAGGCCGTGTTTCTCGAGGAACTTGCGCGCGGTCATCGGGTACGAGAGCGGCAGGTTGGCTCGCTGCATGGTGATCGGGCGATAGAAGTTGGCGTCGGCCCAGATATAAATCAGGTGCGACGCGAAAAAGGCGCTGATAAACAGCGCCGCCAGCGGCTTGCCGAAGCGGCGGCGGTTCAGGCTGCGCAGCTTCTGCCAGCTCCAGGTGCCGAACAGCATCTCCACCAGGAAGATCACCGGCACGCAGATAAACATCAGCTGCCAGTCGCGCGAAAGCTCGCTTTGATCCGGGTTGACCACCAGATCCCACACCACCGGATTGAGGTGCAGGTGGAAATGGGAGAACACTTCGCTGTCGACCAGCAACAGCGTGAGCCCGATGGTGGCCAACGCGGCGGAAATAAATCGCAGCAGCCGCTGCGACATCACCACGAAGGTGAGCGGGAAGATCACCAGCAAATAGCCGGCGAACACGATAAAGCTGAAATGCCCCAGCAGGCTGACAAAGGCATAGACCCGGCCCAGCAGGGATGCGGGCCAGTCGGTGACAAACAGGTAGCGGCTGCCCAGCCCAAGGGCGAGCAGGATGTTGAATAAGGCGAACCAGTGCCCCCAGCTGATCATCTGGGAGACTTTTTCACGATAACGCTGACGGTTTGTCACCATAAGTCAATATTAATGTGCTTTATCTTCACGGACAGAAGCCTGCAAGGCTTCCGCGAACGATCTCGCCAGGGTTTTCCGCTGCGCGGGGGCAACGCTGGTGTTGATCAAATTAGTGACCATGTTGCCCAGCACCATCAGGGAAAGATCGGTGGGGGTATGGTGTTTTTCCAGAACATTGACCAGCTCTGAGAGCAGTTGTTCAACGTGTTCGTCACTGTAACGGGATGATTGTGGCATAAAATTGCGCTTAGTAATCTGCAAAGTGCCCTATCTTACCGTATAGGGCAGTGATTTTCCGCTCTTTTATCACTTCCTGTCATTCGGGAAATTGTTCGCCCGCGCCGGGGCGGGGCCCCGCTGCGCCTTTCCGGTTGGCCGCAGCTTTTTAGTATTGCAGGGCGGGGTCTTCAGTGTTTGAATACGCGCCTAAAGAACAGGAGGATTTATCATGAGTCTGGATATCGACCAGATCGCTCTGCACCAATTGGTGAAACGCGACGAGCAAACGCTGGACGTGGTGTTGCGCGATACCTTGCTTCCCACCAACGCGGCGGTGGAAGAAATGATGACGGAACTGCATCGCGTCTACAGCGCCAAGAGCAAGGCCTTGGGCCTGTTCAACGAAGGCAGCGAACTGGCGGAAGCGCTGCGCACTTGCCGCAAGGACGATAAGGACTTTCTGGCCTTCAGCCGCGCGGCGACCGGCCGCCTGCGCGACGAACTGGCGAAGTATCCGTTTGCCGAAGGCGGCGTGGTGCTGTTCGGCCAATACCGTTATCTGGCGGTGGAGTACTTGCTGATCGCGGTGCTGAACAGCCGTAACAGCATGCGCGTCAACGAAGAGCTGGATATCAACACCACGCACTATCTGGACATCAACAACGCCGATATCGTCGCGCGCATCGATCTGACCGAATGGGAAACCAACCCGGAATCGACCCGCTATCTGACCTTCCTGCGCGGGCGCGTAGGCCGCAAGGTCGCCGACTTCTTCATGGATTTCCTGGCGGCGTCCGAAGGGTTGGACACCAAGGCGCAAAACCGCGGGCTGCTGCAGGCGGTGGACGACTACTGCGCCGATGCGCAGTTGGACAAGAACGAGCGCCAGTCGGTGCGCCAACAGGTGTACAGCTACTGCAACGAACAGCTGCAGGCGGGCGAAGAGATTGAACTGCAGGCCCTGTCGCAGGAGCTGTCGCCGGTCGGTGAGAAAGACTTCATGCAGTTCTCCAGCGAGCAAGGGTATGAGTTGGAGGAAAGCTTCCCGGCGGATCGCGGCACGCTGCGCCAGCTGACCAAATTTGCCGGCAGCGGCGGCGGCATCAGCCTGAATTTCGACGCCATGCTGTTGGGCGAGCGCATTTTCTGGGATGCGGCCACCGACACGCTGACCATCAGAGGCACGCCGCCGAACCTGCGCGATCAGCTGCAGCGCCGGACCGGCAGCGGCAAGTAAGCGCGCCGGATCGCAGACAATAAAAAACGCCGCAATTGCGGCGTTCTTTATTTCGGCGTCCCGAAAGGTTCGAAAACGTAGCGATTAAACGCGAACGAAGTCGATGTGAGCCAGTTTTGGCTTGAACGGGTGACGCTGTACAGCCTGAACCTTAACTTTGGTTTCTTTACCGTCGATAACCAGAGTTACTGCTTCGCTGTAGAATTCTGGTTTAGCTTCCATGTTCTTAACAGAATCATGGTCCAATTCGATGGAAACTGCAGCTTCTTTGCCACCGTAAACGATAGCTGGGAATTTGTTTGCTGCACGCAGGCGGCGGCTCGCACCTTTACCCTGGTCTTTACGTACTTCTGCATTGATAGTGAACATTGTTTTTTCTCTTAAAAGAAAATTTACCCTGCTACAGGCGACCCAAGTAGCAAGTTCGGGAATCCGCTTTAACGCTGGGCAGGCCCAGGTAAAGCGCGCGGCATTTTAACGGAAAGCCGCCTGCAGGGCAACGAAAACCTGTCCAGATTGGGGACCGTTCGCTCAGGTCAATTGATTGGCGCGGCGGAAACGGCCTTGATAATCGAACACTTTCTCGCGCACCTGCCAAAACTGGCCGCGTTTGCGCGCCACCACGAAATCCGGATGGCGCAGCGCCTGTTGTTGCGCCAGCACGTCGGCGGCGGTGTGCCAGGCGAACGGCACGCCCGGCGCGCGCTGGTGCGGGCGCAGGAACAGCATCTCGAAGGCTTTGCGCTGCGCCGGCGTCTGCAGGCGGAAGCGCTCGCTGGTGCTGGTGCCGTCCTCGTCGTAATAGGTGGCCTTCAGCCATTCGCCCTTGTCATCGCGGCCGCTCTGCAGTTCCATGCCGCCGCAGCGCAGCACCAGCGCGTCTTTCAGCTTCAGCGCCGCCTTCAGCATGTCATCGGGATCGACCAGCACCTCCTGACACTGATGGCAGCGGCGTGCGGCGATGTCGTTCTCCGCGCCGCAGTGCGGGCAGCTCTTGAACCGGAAGCGGTAATCGCACTGTTCGCGGTGGCCGTCGTCGTCTTCCAGCCAGCCCTGACAGCGGCGGCCGTAGTGCTCGATGATATCGCCGTTCTCGGTGCACTTGCCCCAGAACAGATTGGCGAAGCCGCAGGCCGGGCAGAACACCTGCACCGGCTGGCTGTCGCCGTGCGGCTTGCTGACGCCGACCTCAGGCGTAAACAGATCGTGCGGGTTGCCGGCATAGTCGAGGATCAGACAATCCTCCTTGCCGGGCGCCAGCCGCAGCCCGCGGCCGACGATCTGCTGATACAGGCTGACGGACTCGGTCGGGCGCAGGATCGCGATCAGATCGACGTGCGGCGCGTCGAAACCGGTGGTCAATACCGCTACGTTGACCAGATAGCGCAACTGCTGCTGTTTGAACGCCTCGATCAGCGCATCGCGCTCGGCGGGCGGCGTTTCTGCGCTGACCAGCGCGGCCTCGCCGTTCGGCAGCAGGCCGTGGATCTCGCGGGCGTGCTCGACGGTGGCGGCGAAGATCATTACCCCTTTGCGATCGTCGGCGTACTCCACAATCTGGCTGATAATGTGCGGCGTGACGCGGTTTTGCCGCTTCAGCTCGCGGTTCAGATCCGCTTCGCTGAACAGGCCGTTGCTTCTGGCCTCCAGCCGGCTGAAATCGTACTGTACAATCGGCATGTCCAGCCGCTCAGGCGGCACCAGGAAGCCGTTCTTAATCATATAGCGCAGCGGCAGCTCATAGATGCAGTCGCGAAACAGGCTGGCGCCGTCGCCGCGGGTAAAACCGTGGTAGTGATACTGGTAAATCCAGCCCTTGCCCAGACGATAGGGCGTGGCGGTCAACCCCAGCAGCCGCAGCTGCGGGTTGGTTTTCTGCAAATGCTGGATGATTTGTTGGTACTGGCTGTCGTCGTCGTCACTGATGCGGTGGCATTCATCGACGATCAGCAGCGAAAAGGCGCCGTCGAACAGCGGCAGGTTGCGCGCCACCGACTGCACGCTGCCGAACACCACTTTGCCGGCGCTCTCTTTTTGTTGCAGACCGGCGGCGAAGATGTCCGCCTCCAGGCCGTAGGCGCAGTATTTGGCGTGGTTTTGCGCCACCAGTTCCTTGACGTGCGCCAACACCAGCACCCGCCCACGGGCTCGCTTCGCCAGTTCGGCGATCACCAGGCTTTTGCCGGCGCCGGTCGGCAGCACGATCAGCGCCGGTTCGGGACGCCGCCGGAAATGGTTGATGGTGGCTTCGACCGCTTCCAGTTGGTAGGGGCGTAGGGTAAAGGCCATAAAATGAACGCCGTAGAGTGGAATGGGCCGCCGGGTACAGGTCTTGTCGCCCCCGTTCCCACAGAAACAGCGACATTTTACGCCCCGGGCGGCCGAAAAATTTCTACTATTATGCCTTCTGCGCACGCGCGGTGCGAGAAGCGTGAAAATTACCTCTGTCGGGCAACGCGTTGTGTCGCTATACTTGTGTGACAGCAATCGCTGTTCCCCCACGCGATTCCCCCCCTGAACCTGCTATTTGCACCCGGTGCAACGGCGGGCGTCATATTTTGGCAATACGATCAATGCGATCATAACAACGACAGGCAAAGCAGATCCCATGCGATTGGACAAGTTTTTATCTCAGCAGTTAGGCATCAGCCGTGCGCTGGTCGCGCGCGAACTTCGGGCTAAACGCGTCACCGTGGACGGTGAGGTAGTGAAGAGCGGGGCTGTCAAACTGACCCCGGAGCAAGAAGTGGCGTTCGACGGCAATCCGCTGCAGCAGCAGAACGGCCCGCGTTATTTCATGCTCAACAAACCGCAGGGCTACGTCTGCTCTACCGACGATCCCGATCATCCGACGGTGCTGTATTTCCTCGATGAGCCGGTCGCGTACAAGCTGCACGCCGCCGGGCGGTTGGATATCGACACCACCGGGCTGGTGCTGATGACAGACGACGGTCAATGGTCGCACCGTGTCACGTCGCCGCGCCACCACTGCGAGAAAACCTATTTGGTCACGTTGGAGCACCCGTTGGCGGAAGACACCGCGCAGCGTTTCGCTGAAGGGGTGCAACTGCACAACGAGAAAGATCTGACGCGGCCGGCGACGCTGGAGCAGGTCGACGAGCACGTGGTGCGCTTGACCATCAGCGAAGGGCGCTACCACCAGGTGAAGCGGATGTTCGCCGCCGTCGGCAACCGGGTGATCGCGTTGCACCGCGAGCGCATCGGCGCCATCGTGCTGGATGACGATCTGGCGCCGGGCGAATACCGCCCATTGACAGAAGAAGAGATCGCCAGCGTGGGCGCGCCGCACCTGCAGGACTGATAACCGATCATTGATTGCGGCCGATTAAGGAGTCGTGGAACGTGCAACAGAACCGAACCTCTCATCTCGGTTTGATTTTCATTCTGGGCCTGTTGTCCATGTTGATGCCGTTGGCCATCGACATGTACCTGCCCAGTATGCCGGTGATCGCTGCTCAGTTTGGCGTCGAGTCCGGCAGCGTGCAGATGACGCTCAGCGCCTATATGCTCGGCTTTGCCTTCGGGCAGCTGTTCTATGGGCCGATGTCGGACAGCATCGGCCGCAAGCCGGTGATCCTGTGGGGAACGCTGATCTTCGCCATCGCCGGCTGCGCCTGTGCCATGGCGCAGTCGATCGATCAACTGATCGGGCTGCGTTTCCTGCACGGTTTGGCGGCGGCCGCCGCCAGCGTGGTGATCAACGCCCTGATGCGCGATATGTTCACCAAGGATGAGTTCTCGCGCATGATGTCGTTCGTCATTCTGGTGATGACCATTGCGCCGCTGCTGGCGCCGATGATCGGCGGTGCGCTGCTGCTGTGGTTCAGCTGGCACGCCATCTTCTGGACCATGGGCGCCGCGGCGCTGATCGGTTCGCTGCTGGTGGCCTTGTTCATCAAGGAGACGCTGCCGAAAGAGCGGCGCCAGCGGTTCCACCTGCGCACCACGCTGGGCAACTTCGGTTCGCTGTTCCGCCATAAGCGGGTGCTGAGTTACATGTTGGCCAGCGCCTTCTCGTTTGCGGGCATGTTCTCGTTCCTCAGCGCCGGGCCGTTCGTCTACATCGAACTGAACCACGTTTCGCCGCAGCATTTCGGTTACTATTTTGCGCTGAACATCGTCTTCCTGTTCCTGACGACGCTGATCAACAGCCGCAACGTGCGGCGCTTCGGCGCGGTCAAGATGTTCAAGCTGGGGCTGCTGGTACAGCTGGCGATGGGGCTGTGGCTAATGGCGGTGAGCACCGTGGGCCTGGGCTTCTGGGCGCTGGTGCTCGGCGTTGCGGTCTATCTGGGGTGCATCGCGATGATCTCCTCCAACGCCATGGCGGTGATCCTGGATGATTTTCCGCATATGGCGGGCACCGCTTCTTCACTGGCCGGCACGTTGCGCTTCAGCATCGGTGCGCTGGTGGGGGCGGTGCTGTCGATGGCGCCGGGCAAAAGCGCTTGGCCAATGGTCACCTCGATGGCGCTGTGCAGCATAGTGGCGGTGCTGTTCTATGTTTACGCCAGCCGGCCGCGCGATCGCGCAGCCTGACGTTCTCCCGATTCGGGGCGTGTCGCTCCGCATCGTCACGGGGTTGCGCCCTGCCATTTCAGGGTGCAACCGGCAATGAAAAATTTGTTGCTAAATATACGCAAGCTAATCAATTGACCGCTTTCTCACCTGTGTGCTTTTTGTTAAAAAATTCCGCCGCCGTGCCGCCCAATATTCCCCGGGAGGCGCGGCGCGCTGTCGGCTGAGCCGCGCGGGGGGTTTGTATTAGGATTGATGTAAATCAAAGTATTAGCAGCGGTGGCGGCGCTAACGTGACGGGTAAGATGTTTCTTCATTGTAAAAATATGGCGACGAAAAAGTAGTCGCATTGCAAGAAAAAAGAGTTGAGATCGCTGCGGGAAAGGGTTACATATAACGCAAAAATGCGAGCTGAGTCGCAAAATGCCGTGAAATAACACCGCACGGCGCGCCAAAAAGTGGCACGGCATCGGCAAGCACGGGGTCAGGTTAATGGCTTGCGGCAAAATTTACATTTAAATAACATTTGTGCGCGGCAGAGTCGGGAGTCAACGGCTATAACTTAGTAACCCTGTCAGGTAAAAGTGTTTCACCTTTTCAAACTAGGGATTTCATGTGGAGAGTATCCAACTTTCGGTAGTGCATCGCTTGCCGCAAAGTTATCGTTGGCTATCCGGTTTCACCGGCGTGAAGGTCGAACCGATTCCGTTTAACGGAATAGACGAAGATAACAACCTGATTGGGCTGAAGCTGCTCAGCCATGAAGGGGCCGAGGCCTGGCAGGTAATGCAACAGCTCAATCTGTCGCTGCAGGAGATTCAGGTCGACTGTGCGATCGTCGAATGGGAAGGGGAACCTTGCCTGTTCGTGCTGCGCAGCGATGAGAGCGCCACCATGTGCCGCCTGAAAAACGTCGGTGCCGCGATCGCCGAACCGCTCAGCGCGCAATACCCCTTCTGAATTCGCCGCTAATCCGCCAACTGCAGCAGTTGACGGGTATAGTCGGCTGCGGGCGCCGCGAAAATCGCCCGGCAGTCTCCCTGTTCAACCACTTCCCCCTGTCGCAGTACGATGACCTGGTGACATAGCGAACGCACCACCTGCAGGTCATGGCTGATGAACAGATAAGCCAACCGGTGGCGTTGCTGCAGCGATTTCAGCAGCGTCAGGATCTGCGCCTGCACCGATTTATCCAGTGAAGAGGTCGGCTCGTCGAGGATCAGCAGCTGCGGTTGCAGGATCAGCGCGCGCGCGATGGCGATACGCTGGCGCTGGCCGCCGGAAAACTCGGTGGGATAGCGGTGGCGAAGCTGCGGATCCAGGCCGACTTCCCGCAACACCTCGATCACGCGCTGCTCCCGCTGCTCGGCGCTAAGCCGTTGGTGCACTTCCAGCCCCTCGGCGATGATCTGCTGCACGTTCAGGCGCGGATTCAGGGCGGAATAAGGATCCTGGAAGACGATTTGCATTCGGCTGCGGTAGGGCAGCATCTGCTTCATCGTGAGCGGGTGCAGTGGTTCGCCGTCGAACCAGATGGCGCCCTGCGAGGCCAGCAGACGCAATAACGCAAGCCCGGTGGTGCTTTTACCCGAGCCGGATTCTCCCACCAGCCCCACGCTTTCCCCGGCGCGCAGCTCGAAGCTCAACGATTTCAGCGCATAGTGATAATCCACCGTGCGGCGCAGCAGGCCGCGCCGAATGGGGAAGCGCACCTGCAGATCTTCCACCTTGAGCAGCGGCCGCTCGTCGCCGGGGCGCGCGGTGGGCAGCGGCAGCGGCTCACCGACGTCTTCGGCGGCCAGCAGCTGCTGTGTGTAGGGATGCTGCGGCCGGCTGAACAGCTGCGCGCGGCCGTTTTGCTCTACGCAGCGCCCCTGGCGCATCACCGCCACGTTGTCCGCCAGGCGGCGCACGATATTCAGATTATGGGTGATGAACAGCAACCCCATGCCCATTTCCTGCTTCAATTCTTGCAGCAGCGTCAGGATCTGCGCCTGGATAGTCACGTCGAGCGCGGTGGTGGGTTCGTCGGCGATCAGCAGTTTCGGGCGGGTCAACACCGCCATGGCGATCATTACCCGCTGGCGTTCGCCGCCGGACAGCTGGTGCGGATAATCCTGCAGCCGTTTTTTGGCCTGACGGATGCCGACGCGCTCCAGGCATTCGACGATCTCTGCGCGCGCGGCTTCGCGCCGCAGGCCGCGGTGCAGCATCAGCACTTCCGCCAGCTGTTTCTCGATGGTGTGCAGTGGGTTAAGCGACACCATCGGTTCCTGAAAGATCATCGCGATCTGATTGCCGCGCACCTTGCGCAGGTCAGTCTCCGGCGCATGCAGCAACGACTCGTCGTTGAACAGAATATCGCCGGCAGGGTAAACCACCGGCGGCGCGGGCAGCAGACGCAGTATCGACAGGGCGGTGACGCTTTTGCCGGAGCCGGATTCTCCCACCAGCGCCAGCGTTTCCGCCGGCGCTATTTGCAGCGAGAGTTCGTTGACCACCGGCGTGACGCTGTCGCCCTGACGGAAGGCGATGCTGAGATCCTGAATAGCGAGCAAAGGAGTGGCCATATCAATGCGCCTTGCTGGGGTCAAAGGCGTCGCGCACCGCTTCGCCGATAAAGATTAATAACGACAGCAGCACTGCCAATACCAGGAAGGCGGTGATGCCGAGCCACGGCGCCTGCAGATTGTTTTTGCCTTGCAGCAGCAATTCGCCGAGCGACGGCGAGCCTATCGGCAGACCGAAACCGAGGAAATCGAGCGACGTCAGGGTGGTGATCGAGCCGCAGAGGATAAACGGCAGGAAGGTCAGCGTCGCCACCATGGCGTTGGGCAGCATATGGCGGGACATGATTACCCGATCCGGCACGCCCATGGCGCGCGCGGCGCGGATATAGTCAAAATTGCGGGTGCGCAGGAATTCGGCGCGCACCACGCCCACCAGGCTCATCCAGCCGAACAGGATGGTGATGCCGAGCAGCCACCAGAAATTGGGCTGGACGATGCTCGACAGCAGAATGATCAGAAACAGCGTCGGCATGCCCGACCACACTTCGATAAAGCGCTGCCCCCACAGATCGAAACGCCCGCCGTAATACCCCTGCGTCGCGCCGACGCACACGCCGATCAGGCTGGAAAACAGCGTCAGCGCCAGACCGAACAACATCGAAATGCGAAAACCGTACAGCACCCGGGCCAGCACGTCGCCGCCGTTGCTGTCGGTGCCCAGCAGGTTGTGCCGCGAAGGCGGCGAAGGGAAGGGCACCTCGGTGGCGAAGTTGATGGTGTCGTAACTGAAGCGGATCGGTGCCCAGACCGCCCAGCCGTGCCGTTCGATCTGCCGCTGCACGAACGGATCCTGATAGTCGGCTTCGGTATTCAGTTCGCCGCCGAAGGCGGTTTCGCTGTAGCTAATCATAAACGGCAGGTACAACCGGCCTTCATAACGCACCAACAGCGGTTTGTCGTTGGCGATCAGATCGGCGGCCAGGCTCAGGGTGAACAGCACCAAAAAGATCCACAGCGACCAGTAGCCGCGGCGGTTGCGGCGAAAACGCGCCCAGCGCGCCTGGTTGATCGGGCTAAGGCGGCTCATTGGCGAGCCTCGAAGTCAATGCGCGGATCGACCAGGGTGTAGGTGATATCGCTGAGGATATTCAACAGCAGGCCGATCAGGGTGAAGATATACAGCGTGCCGAACATCACCGGGTAGTCGCGCTGCAGCGTGGCGTCGTAGCCCAGCAGCCCCAGGCCGTTGAGCGAGAACATCACTTCAATCAGCAGCGAGCCGGTGAAGAACATGCTGATAAAGGTGGCCGGAAAACCGGCGATCACCAGCAGCATGGCGTTGCGGAACACGTGGCGGTACAGGATTTTTTTCTCGTCCAGCCCCTTGGCGCGGGCGGTGGTGACGTACTGTTTGCGGATCTCGTCGAGGAATGAGTTCTTGGTCAGCATGGTCAGGGTGGCGAAACCGCCGATCACCGTCGCCAGCACCGGCAGGGTGATGTGCCACAGGTAGTCGGCGATCTTCGCCGGCCATGAGAGGGTGTCGAAGTTGCTCGATACCAGGCCGCGCAGCGGGAACCAGTCCAGGTAGCTGCCGCCGGCGAACAGCACGATCATCAGAATGGCGAACAGAAAAGCCGGAATGGCGTAGCCGATGATAATCAGCGTGCTGCTCCAGGTATCGAACGCGCTGCCGTTGTGGACGGCTTTGCGGATGCCGAGCGGGATCGACACCAGATAGATGATCAGCGTGCTCCAGAGGCCCAGCGTGATGGATACCGGCAGGCTCTGGCCGATCAGCTGCATCACCGAAGCGCCGCGAAACAGGCTGTCGCCGAAGTCGAAGCGCATATAGTTCCACAGCATGGTGAAGTAGCGCTCGTGCAGCGGTTTGTCGAAGCCGTAACGCTTAGTGATCTCGGCGATCACCTCCGGATCCAGGCCGCGCGAACCGCGATATTGGCCGTCGCCAGCCGCGATGCCCGTCCGGGCGTGGCCCAGGCCTTCGCCGACACCGCCGCTGCCAAACCCGCTGCCGTGCCCCAGCTCAATGGCGGCGATGGCCTGATCGACCGGACCGCCGGGGGCGATTTGCACGATAAAAAAGTTGATGGTGATGATCGCCCACAGCGTGGGGATCACCAGTAACAGTCTGCGTATCAGATAGGCCGCCATTCCGACTCCTTATTGCCGCTGAGCCGGTAAGCGCGCCGCCTTGTTGACGTCGTACCACCAGTTGTCGAAGCCGATCGCATAGGCCGGGCGGACCGACGGCGTGGAGAACTTGTCCCAATAGGCGTAGCGATCGTGGCTGGAGTACCACATCGGCAGCATGTAGTTGTTCCAGGTCAGCACCCGGTCCAGCGCGCGGCCGAGCGGCAACAGGGCGTTTTCGTCGCCCTGATGGGCGGCGATTTGCCTGACCAGGCTGTCGACCGCCGGATCTTTGACGCCGGGGGTGTTATAGCTGGAATCGATGTACTGCGAATCCCACAGAATTTGCAGATCGGCGCTGGGGAACGGCATCGCCATATACACCGTCGACATCATGTCGAAATCGCGCTCGCGCATGCGGCGGGTGTACTGCGAGGCGTCAATCTCGCGGATTTGCATCTCGATGCCCAACCGCTGCAGGTTGTGGCGGAACGGCAGCACGTACTGGAAGTTGCTGCCGCTCAGCAGCATCAGTTCAAAGGTGAACGGCTGGCCGGTTTTGGCGTTGACCAGCTTTTGATTTTTGACCACCCAACCGGCTTCTTTCAGCAGTTGGGTCGCCTTCAGCAAGTTTTGTCGATCGTTGCCGCTACCGTCGGAGGAGGGCGGTTGGTAGATACTGGTAAATACCTCCGGCGGTATCTGGCCCTTGAGCGGTGCCAGCAAGGCCAGTTCAGCGGCGTCCGGGTAGCCGCGGGCGGCGTAGGCGGTGTTTTGGAAATAGCTGTCGGCGCGCTGATAGGCGTTGTAATACAGCGCCTTGTTCATCCAGTTAAAATCGAAAGCCAGGCCGATCGCTTCCCGTACCCGACGATCGGCGAACAGCGGTTTTTGCAGATTGAACGCCAGCCAGCGGGTATTCTGCGCCGCCTGGTTGGTCTCGTCCTGCTTGATGATGTAGTTGCGCGCGAAGTTGCCGCCCTGATATTGGGTGGCCCAGCTCTTGGGCGACGGCTCGATGCGGAAATCGTAGGCGCCGGCCTTGAAGGCTTCCAGCGATACCTTATCGTCCAGATAATAATCGTAGCGAATGCTGTCGAAGTTGTAGCGGCCGCGGTTTACCGGCAGATTGGCGGCCCAGTAGTCGCGCACCCGCTGATAGGTGATGTACTGGCCGAGGCGATAATCGCCGATTTTATACGGGCCGCTGGCGAGCGGCGGGGTGCTGAGCGGTTCGTTGAGCTTATGGTTTTTCCAGAAGCTTTCCGGCAATACGCGCAGGCTGAGCAGGCTGAGGATTTGCTCACGGTTCGCCTTAGGCAGCTCGATGCGCACCGTCAACCGGGAAATGGCCTTGACCGTGACGCCTTTGTAATAGGAGCGAAACTGCGGCACGCCTTCGGTCATGAATTTATTGAAGGTAAAGGCCACGTCGGCGGCGGTGATCGGGCTGCCGTCCTGGAAGCGCGCGCGGGCGTTGATATCCAATTCCATCCAGCGCATGTCGGCCGGGAAACGGGCCGATTCGGCAATCAGCGGGTAATAGCTGCCGGGTTCGTCGTCGGAGTTGGTGAACAGCGTATCGTACAGCTCCATCGTGCGCTCGCCGGGCACGCCGCGGGTAGCGAAGCGGTTGAAGTTGTCGTAGGTGCCGATGGCCGCCAGTCGCACGTCGCCGCCCTTGGGCGCCGCCGGATTGACGTAGTCAAAATGGCTGAAGTCGGTGGCGTATTTCGGTTCACCGAGAAGGGCGAAAGCGTAGCTTTCGTTGAGGGCTTCGGCCCGCAGACCGAAGCTCAGTGCCGAGAGCACCAGAGCAGCGAAAATGCGCACGGACATCAGACGGTAAGCTCCTGCTGTGGAATAAAGTACAACCTGCGCCCAGCATAACATTCTTCGGACGGGCGCAGGGTAAAGATGCTTAAAGATTAACTATTTTTTTCCTGATAATCAAAGACCTGATTAGCATTGCAGTAAGCGACGAAATCATCGATGCTCAGCGGCTTGCTGAAGTAGTACCCCTGCATGAAGTTGACGCCGTGTTCTTGCAGAAACTGCATCTGCTCGGCGGTTTCCACGCCTTCGGCCACCGTCAGCATTTTCAGCTTTTTCGCCAGCGAGATCACCGCATCCAGCACCGGCGCGGTGACCGTATCCTGGCCGATGGTGTTGACGAAGCCACGGTCAATCTTCAGATAATCCATGGTGAAGCGCTCAAGATAAATAAGCGCGCTGTGCCCGGTGCCAAAATCATCCACCGCGATCTCGATGCCCTGTTTGTGCAGCCAGTCAAACTCCGTCAGCGCGCTCTCTTCTTCCACCATGCCGCGTTCGGTGATTTCAAACACCAGCGTAAAGTAATCGCCCGGCAGCTGCGTCAACAGTTCATACACGTCCTGGTGAAACGACGGTGCGCTAAGGTGGGCGGGGGAAATGTTGAGGCCGACTTTACCTCCCCGTGGCAGCGCTTTGGCGAGCTGTGGCGCATCTTCGGCGATCAGCCTGAACAGGTGGCGGGTAAGCGGCACGATCAGCCCGTTGCTTTCGGCGTAGGGGATAAAGACATCGGGCGGGATGCGGCCCTCGATCGGATGCTGCCAGCGGATCAGCGCTTCCAGCCCGCCGATGCTGTTGCTATCGATATGGAACACCGGCTGGTATTCGATAAAGAACTCGTTGCGCTTGATGCCGCGCAGCAGCGCGCGTTCCGGGCTTTGCCGCAGCAGCAGCATGTAGTAGCAGAGTACGCCGGTCATCAATGACAGCACCAGGCTGCCCAGCAGCGTCAGGCGAATGTCGTTGGGGGTCAGTTTCTCGTTGTAGAACAGGATGGTCAGCGGCAGATTGGGCAGCGTCAGGGTATCCGCCTTGCCCTTCGGTAGCTGATTGACCGGCATCAGGTTCGGGCTGAAAGTGGTCAGCGCGCGGTTGCCCATCACGATGGCGATGCCCGGCGCCTGTTCGTCGTGCGAGGTGAACAGCAGGTAGGGCATCAGATCGATGTCCAGCGTAGCGAGGATGCCGGTGGCCTTTTCGCCGGGATGTCGCAGCCAAACCGCAACCGCCGGTTTATTTGGCACCATCGGCGTACCCTGCTGCAGCTTGAGATCCAAAGGCAGATCCCAGTCGATATCCTGGTAGATATTTTTCATCGGCAACATCATGTCGCCCGTGGCGGAGGAGCAATAGGCGTAGCCGTCCTTCACCAACAGGAAGGTGCGCACGCCGCTGGTAAAGGCCGCCTGGTAGGTAATATCCGACTGGCTGGAGAGGCAAGGCTTGTCCAGCAGCGGCATCATTTGCCGCATCACCGCCGTCAGATGCGAGATATAACCCAGCGTGAACTTTTGCGTGCGCGCTTCGACCTTATGTTGATATTGCGTGCGCTGGTGGTTGATCAAAGAAAGCGTGACCGCGGTGAATAGCGTAAAAAATACCAGGGCGGCGACACCGCTTTTAGCCAGGCTGCGTTGTCGGTGAGACACGCTGCGGGCGAAAGCTCTTTTCAAGCCCATAACCGAGTCCTCTGCAACCGGGCGTCAGGCGTGTCGCGCAGCCAGTTAATGGATTGTGCCAACGGCTTTTTTTTCATTTTTGCCTTTTTATCCCGTACCAACCGGCGGCGCCATTTAAATATGCGGCGTCGCCGACAGAAATATCATGCGCATAATATCAGCGGAAACGTTTTAAATAACGCCGGGGCGCCGTTGCCGTCATCTGACGATAATAGGCGAGTTTTTCCTCGACGGGGCGATTTCCCGCCAACAGTTTATCAAAATAATGGCGTGCGGCGGCGTTAAGCAGGGAAAGGTGACGATAAGGCAGGGATCAATTTTGATGATACCTGTTCGACAACCAAAAAAAAACGCCGCCCGTGGGCGGCGCTTATCGCTCGTTTGGTATTCAGGATCTTCAGGGCGTTGCGCCGTTAACCGTTGGTCAGCACCCGGCGCGCTTCTCGATAACGTTTATTCCAATAGTTATCGGTCAGCTTGGAAATCATGACCCCACTGCTGGTGGAGGCGTGAACGAACTGATCGTTGCCTAAATAGATACCGACATGGCGCCCGGTAGAACCGGCGCGGAACAGCACCAAATCGCCGGCGCGCAGCTTGGTGCGCTGAATTTTCTTGCCGAGATCTTCCTGTTCATAGGTCGAACGCGGTAAATCCATGCCGAACTGTTCGCGGAAGGTGCGCTGTACAAACGCTGAGCAATCGATGCCGCGCTTGGTGTCACCGCCTAAGCGGTAGCGAACGCCTTTCCAATCCGCATACTGATCCATAATCTTTGACTTGACGTCAACGTTGCGGACCATCGCTTCGAATTCATCCTGAGAGGCTTGCAGTAAAAGACCGTCTTTGTCATTAACTGCACGCATCTCAGTTTGTGCGTTATTCAAGTTCGAAGTGTGAGTCGAGCTGCACGCTGACAGCATAACCGCAGCGGCAATTGCAGGGACTACCCGCAAAAAATATCTCAGAAACGGTTGAGATTTGACCATTGTTGTTGTTTTCCCTTGAAGTCCTTAACGACGAAAGTCGCTACCTGAAAAATGCCAAACGAAACGAGCCTAGTCCGCACCTGTTGCATCGACAACCAGTTACCGTTGAAAACGTGCGAGAACGCACATTTTTATCGGATTTCATACTGATTCGACTTAAACCAGGCACAAACGCATCTGAGATTACCGGAACCAATAGGGGATTGCGAGCCTTTTTCCCGTCTTTTTTATATGAATTTGTGATGTAACATAATGTAAATCTTCATATAAAAAACGCCAATTGTCCGATGTATGAATCTGGCGTGAAATCAGGTTGCAAAAGCGTTAACGAACGGTGGGGAAATTTTTGCGCGCGGCGAGGGGAAGAGGGCGGGAGGCGTAAGCCTCCCGGCATGAGTCATAGACACAAATTATGGTTGGCCGGGGCGGTGCTTACCGGGCAACAGGCGATTCAACCGATCGACGATCCAGTCGCTGCAAGGCGTCATCAGCACCCAGCTGGCGCCAACCAGCACCACGGACAATGAGCCGACGGCGATATCGGTAAACCAGTGGGCACCAATCATCACGCGCGGCAATGAGAAGACCAACGTAATCAGCAGGGCGACGGCGAAGGCGCCGCGGCCGAAATAGCGCAGCATAAAGCAGGAAAAAATAATCAGCATCATGCCGTGGTCGCCGGGGAAGCTGTCGCCGGAAGCGTCCTTGGTGGGGATGCCGGTCAGCTCGCTGACGCGATGGATATTGTCAAAGGTCAGGGTGGGGCTTGGATGTTTCACCGGCAGCAGGTGGCCAAGCTGGTTCAGCACCACGGCGGTCAGCAGCATCACCACGCCGGTGATCACCAGACGGCGGCGGCCGGCGGCGTCCTGCTTCAGATAAAAGTACAGATACAGCAGCCCCATGGCGAGCAGCGAAATCACATCGAACGCGCGGTTGTTGGTGATGGCGACCAGGTGTAAAAACGCCGGGTCGGTGGCCAGATGGCGGTTAAAGAAGAAGAAAATCGCCGAATCCAGGGTAAACCAGCCGCCGTGATTGGCCGGCAGGAACCAGGACAGAAACAGCGCAACGCCCAGTAAGTTGAAGAAGAGAATGAGGGGTAAATTGCGGCGTGTCATGACATAACCTGTTGGAAAAATGAAAACGAAATAAAACCCGGCAGCCCTGCGGCAACCGGGGGGCAACGGTACGGGGTCTAACTTAAACGAATCTTAAACAAGGCGGATTGCAGGGCATTCCAATCGGCATTTTCGCTGTGGATAAGCTCAATTCGGCTGTCGAGCGGCGCGACCGGGCGGGTTTCGATGTTGAGATCCTGCCCCTGACGATTGATCAGCAATGTGCCTTCGGGGATGCGTACCACGCCTTTGGCGCGTTCGACCGGCGCGAGTCGCACCCATTCCATGAAGCCGACGGTGTCGAACCGGGTATCGCCGTCAAAAATCCAGCCGCAGCTGGTGAAGCCTTGCCCTTCATTCAACGCTCGCCGCCAGCGGGCGTGCTCCGGCAGCCGCAGCGCCGCCAGCCCCTGCTTTTTCGCCTGACCATGATGATGCTGCGCGTCCGGCAATTCTGTACGATTCGTGCGCGGAAGTGACAACAGCGCGACATCCGCTTCGCCTTGCGCGATGGCGTAGCAGGGTCGCTGCAGCGGGTCTTGCGCCTTCCAGGCCTCCAGCGCCAGCCTGTCTTCCGGCCGGTAGGTATCGCTTTTGCTGGCCAAAATAATGTCGGCCGCGGCCAGCTGATCGCGGAAGTTTTCGTTGTCGCGGTAGCGGGGCTGGCTGAGCTGGCGGGCATCCAGCAGGCACAGGGTGGCCTGCAAATCGATCCAGCCGGCATAGCTCTCCTGGGTCAGCAGCGACAGGATTTGTTTCGGATGCCCGAGCCCGGTCGGCTCGATCAGCAGCCGATCCGGTTTGGCCTGCTGCAACAGCATATTCAAGCCCACCTGCATCGGCAGGCCGTTGACGCAGCACATGCAGCCACCGGGGATCTCTTTGAGCACCGCGCCGCTGTCTGCCAGCAGCGCGCCGTCGATGCCGATCTCGCCGAATTCATTGACCAATACCGCCCAGCGTTCATGTTCGGGCTTATGAGCCAGCAAATGGCGGATAGTGGTGGTTTTGCCGCTGCCGAGGAAACCGGTAATCAAATTGGTTTTGGTCATTAATAATTCCTGGCGCAAAAATTAACCTGCTTAATAAATGAGTTACGCAGCCGTGTCGGTGAAACGGCCGCGATTTAATTTGTGCTCTATCTCGCAAATTTTGCACGTCACCATGCGCTTTTCAACCGACAAAATCCACCGTTTATAACAAGAAAATTCTTAGATAAAACCCTGTATTAGATGCGGTTAACTTTTGTTAGTAGCTTGTTTTTACATTGTTAATGACGAGATTAACGATCAAATCTCGTCCCTTTCCTTGCGATTATTCCTAACAAGATCCTCTATGGTTAAATTGGCTTAACTAAAAATGAGGTTGCCATGAATACCTTTCGGTTATTTTTGATCGTAGGAATGTTGTTTTCATGGACGGCAGTGAGTCAGGCAGGAGTGGCCGGTGGGGTAATTCGCTTCGTCGGTTCTATCGTTGAAAGTCCTTGCACGGTCAATATTGCAGATTCTAAGGCGAATACGCAATGTTACCGCAACGGCCAGCGTTATCAGGCCCAGCAAGCGTTGTCAGGTTTTGATACTACACGCAAAGAACTTCCGCTAAATCTAGGCACAACCGAAATGAAGTGGGTAGACCAACAGAAGAAACTCGCTGTTATGACGGTCGTTTATCGTTAAGTCGTTCCGCCATGCCGGCGTAACGTTACGCCGGCATGGTTATTCTCGGCCCTGCAGGCTCCTCACCGCATTACCCACTCCTTCACCGTTTCACGCGCGCCGCGATCGCGCAGCGATAAATAGGCTTGCGTCACCGCTTCGCTAAACGCCGCATGCGCCGCCAGCGTTTCGCCGAATACCGATTTCAACGCCAACAGCGCCGCTACGCGCCGTCGATCGTCCGTTGTGGCGGCGATCGTCTGTTGCAGCAGGTCTGCCAGCGGATCGCGAATGTCGATCGGCTCACCGGCGTCATCGACGCCGCCGATGTAACGCATCCAGCCCGCCACGCCCAGCGCCAGCCCGCTATAGTCGCCGCCGTGCCGCAGATGCCAGCGCACGGCATCCAGCAGCCGCTGCGGCAGCTTCTGCGTGCCGTCCATGGCGATCTGCCAGGTAAGGTGTTGCAGCGCCGGATTGCTGAAGCGCGCGATAAGCTGTGCGGCATAATCGGGCAGGCTGATGCCGGTGACGCTCAGCGTTGGCGCCTGTTCGTCCAGCATCAACCGCAGGGCGGCGCGGCGGTAGTGCTCATCCGCCATGCACTCGTTGATATAGCGGTAGCCGCCCAGGTAGCCTAAGTATGCCAGGAACGAGTGGCTGCCGTTCAGCATGCGCAGCTTCATGTGTTCAAACGGCAGCACATCGCTGACCAACTGGGCGCCGGCCAACTCCCACGCCGGGCGTCCGGCGGTGAAGTTGTCTTCCACGACCCATTGAATGAAGGGCTCGCAGGCGATGGCGCATTCGTCGCGCACGCCGCCCAGCGCGGCGGCGATCTCATCCAGCGTGGCCGGCGTGGCGGCCGGCACGATGCGATCCACCATGGTGCAGGGGAAGGTCGCGGCGGTGGCGATCCAGTCGGCGAGCGACGGATCCCGCGCCTGCGCCAGATCGAGCACCGCCCGGCGCAGCACGTGGCCGTTCTCCGGAATATTGTCGCAGGAAAGCAGGGAGAAGGCGGGCAGGCCGCGTTCGCGCCGCAGCCGCAGCGCTTCCACCAAAATGCCGGGCGCGGTCTGCGGCTGATGCGGCCACGCCAGATCGGCGACGATCCCCGAATGCTGTCGGTCCAGCCGTCCGCTGCCGGGCTCGATGCAGTAGCCTTTTTCGGTGATGGTCATCGAGACGATCGCCACCTGCGGTTCGGCCAGCTTCTCCAGCACCGCGGCGATGCCCTCCAGTTTGCGGTGCAGGCTCTCATGCACCGCGCCGATCACGATGGCCTGATGGCCGTCCGCGCCTTTCTCCAGCACGCTGTACAGATGATCCTGTTGCCGCAGCGCCTCAAACAGCGGCACGCCGCCGGAAAGACTGATCTCGCAAATGCCCCAGTCGCCGCCGTGGGCGTTCAGCACCCGATCGGTCAGCAGCGCCTGATGCGCGCGGTGGAACGCGCCGAAACCCAGGTGCACGATGCGGCTGCGCAGGGCCCGGCGATCATAATTCGGTTGCCGGACGGCGCCCGGCAGCGGGGTGTTGGCGATCGTATTCATCTCATCTCCAAAGCGAGTAGACAGCTGGCGGGCCACTTGCGTCAAGTTAGCGGACCAGTTTGTCGCCCCATCAACAAGGGCGCGCTGACGATAAAAAACTGCCACCAGTCTAAAGTTGTCGGCAGGTTAAGGGAATTGGTCAGGCCAAAATAAGCCAGAATCGTGAAGCGGATCAACCAATGAACGGTTCAATTTTGACAGCGCGCGGCGAAAGAGTAAGTTAAAGCTAGCTGACATCTAAATTAAACTGGTATAACAACATCGCGATGCGAGACAGGCATAAGGACACAACATGGAACAAACATGGCGTTGGTATGGCCCGAACGATCCGGTCTCTTTGGATGACGTGCGTCAGGCCGGGGCGACCGGGGTGGTCACGGCGCTGCACCATATTGCGAACGGCGAAGTTTGGCCGATCGACGAGATCCGCGCGCGGCAGGCGCTGCTGGCGGAAAAGGGGCTGGTGTGGTCGGTGGTGGAGAGCGTGCCGGTACATGAGGAGATCAAAACCCACAGCGGCGACTGGCGGCGGTACATCGCCAATTACCAGCAGTCACTACGCAATCTGGCGGCCTGCGGCATCGACACCGTTTGCTACAACTTCATGCCGATCCTCGACTGGACGCGCACCGATCTGGCCTATCCGCTGCCGGACGGTTCCAAAGCGCTGCGTTTCGATCAGGTAGCCTTCGCCGCGTTCGAGCTGCACATCCTGCAGCGCGCCGGCGCCGAGGCGGACTATACGGCGCAAGAGCGCAGTCAGGCGGCGGCCTATTTCGCCGCCATGAGCGAGGAGGAGAAAGCCACGCTGACCGGCAACATCATCGCCGGGCTGCCGGGTGCGGAAGAAGGCTACACGCTGGAGCAGTTCCGTCGCCGCCTGGCGGAATACGACGGCATCGACAAGGCGCAACTGCGCGAAAACATGGCGGTCTTTCTGCGCGCCATCGTGCCGGTGGCGGAAGAGGCCGGCATCCGGCTGGCGGTGCATCCCGACGATCCGCCGCGGCCGATCCTCGGCCTGCCGCGCATCGTCTCCACGATCGAAGACATGCAGTGGCTGAAGCAGACCGTCGACAGCATTCATAACGGCTTCACCATGTGCACCGGTTCCTACGGCGTGCGCGCCGACAACGATCTGGTGCGGATGATTGAAACCTTCGGCGATCGTATTCACTTTACCCACTTACGCGCCACCTGCCGCGAGGAGAACCCGAAAAGCTTCCACGAGGGGGCGCATCTGCAGGGCGATGTGGACATGGTGGCGGTGATCGAAGCGATCCTGACCGAAGAACTGCGTCGGCAGCGGGCGGGCGATCGGCGGCCGATCCCGATGCGCCCCGATCATGGGCATCAGATGCTGGACGATTTGAAAAAGAAAACCAATCCGGGCTATTCGGCCATCGGGCGGTTGAAAGGGCTGGCGGAGCTGCGCGGCGTCGAGCTGGCGCTCAAGCGGCGCTTTTTCCCGGAATTGCCGTAGCGGAAAATGAAACGGGGCCGAGTATCGGCCCCGTAGGCGCGACTAGTCTGCGCGGCTCATGTAGCGGCGTTCGGCGATATGAATGCGAATTTTGTCGCCGGCGCTGAGGTATTCCGGCACGTGGATCACCAGGCCGGTCGCCATGGTGGCCGGTTTGTTGCGGGCGCTGGCGGAAGCGCCTTTGATGCCCGGTGCGGTCTCGACGATTTCCATATCCACGGTCTGCGGCAGCTCCAGCGCCAGCACCTGGCCATCCAGCGTCAGCACCTGCATACCCGGCAGGCCGCCTTCCGGAATGAACAGCAGCTCGTCTTCGATCTGGTCTTTCTTGAAAATGTACGGGGTGTAGTCTTCGTCATCCATGAACACGTATTCTTCGCCGTCGATATAGGAGAAGTTCACCTTGCGGCGCGACAGGGAAATGGTGTCCAGGATATCGTCGCCCTTGAAGCGTTCTTCCACTTTCAGGCCGGTGCGCACGTCGGAGAAGCGCATTTTGTACAGGGTGCTGGCGCCGCGGGCGCTCGGGCTCTGCACGTCGATATCTTTTACCAGCAGCAGCTTGCCGTTGTAGCTGATCGCCATGCCGCGCTTAATTTCGTTAGCTCTTGCCATTTCAATTCATCCGCAATGAAGAGTATTAGAGAAGTTGCGACAAGGTACTCGCGCCGCCGATTTCAGGCAATAGCCCGGCGTAAAAACAGTGCAGGAAAGGGAGAGCAGGTGCTCTCCCTTCGAGGATTACCGGAAGACCGGCAGCAGGCCGAACAGCGACAGAATATGTGCGGCGGCGTTGATCAACCCGAACAGGATGACGAACAGGATCACGCCGTTGCCGCCCGGTGCACGGTAACCGGCCTGCGGATAACGGCGGCGGCTGGCGCGCGCCATCAGCGCCGGCACGATCACCGCCCAGACGGTGGCCGCCAGCCCGGCGAAGCCGATGGCGTACAGGAAACCGTTCGGGAACAGCAGCGCGGCCAGGGTCGGCGGCACGAAGGTCACCAGCGCGGTCTTGCTGCGCCCGACGGCGTCGTCCTTGAACTTGCAGAAGTCCGCCAGATAATCGAACAGGCCCAGCGACACGCCGAGGAACGAGCTGGCCAGCGCCATATAGGAGAAGGCGTTCAGCAGTTGGCTGACGGTCTGGCTGCTGGAGACGTTGCCCATTTGCTTGAGCAGGCTGCCGATATTGCCGCCCTCGGCGATCACCTGCTTGAAGGCGTCGCGCGCGATATTGCCCTGAATCACATACTGCCACAGGATGTAGATCGCCAGTGCCAGCAGGGTGCCGTACACCAGGCTGCGCACCACGGAGCCACTGTCCTTGTGGTAGTACTTCACCAGCCCGGGAATGTTGCCGTGGTAGCCGAACGAAGTCAGCAGGTAAGGCAGCGCTGCCAGGGCGTAAGGCAGATAGCTGGCCCGATCGTCGCCGGTGTTGAACAGCACCGCGGGCTGCACGTGGGTGAACATGTCGCCCACCGACATCACGAAGGTGATCACCATACCGCCGATCAGAATGGTGCTCAGGCGATCGACCGCGCGGGTGGAGAGCCAGACGATAAACGCCACCACCAGCGCGAACACCAGGCCGGCGGTAGTCTGGCCGACGCCGACGATGCCCTCCAGCGTGTGCGCGATGATCGAGCCGCCGGCGGAGATATAGGCGTAGGTCAGGATGTACAGCACGAACGCCACCGACAGGCCGTTCACGGCGTTCCAGCCTTTGCCCAGCAGATCCTTGACCATGGTGTTGAAGCTGGCGCCGCTCGGGTAGTGCAGCGTGGCTTCGAGGATCATCAGGCCGGACAGCAGCATGCAGGCCCAGGTATACACCAGCAGCGCGACGGAGCCGCTGAACCAGACACCGGAAGTGACGATCGGAATGGAAAACATGCCGGCGCCAACGGCGGTTCCGGCAATGATCATCGCGCCGCCGAGGACGGAAGGGCGGGCCAGCTTCTGGATGGTGTCCGTAGACATGTGTGCTCCTGAGGGAAGAAGTTCTTTTGTACTAGCTCAATAGTACATGGGCACATGGCGCATGTAAAGCGAAGGAATTGCACGTTTCACGCGTTTTTTTCTTTAAATCAAGGTTTGCTGGGCATTTATTCGCCATCGGGTGCAGCCGGCCGGCGCAGAGCGATGAGTGTAAAGATCGCGGGGACGCAGGGATTCTGCTGGCGGTGGCCGCGTGCGGCTGCTATTGTCGCGCTTCTTTCCCCCCAGCCCACCAGGAGTAGCGCTGATGGACTGTCGCAGCGACTGCGGCGCCTGCTGTATCGCGCCGTCAATATCCAGCCCGATCCCCGGCATGCCGAACGGCAAGCCCGCCAATACCCGCTGCATTCATCTGGATGAACGGCTGCGCTGCGGCCTGTTTCATTCGCCGCTGCGGCCGAAGGTGTGCGGCAGCCTGCAGCCGAGCCGCGACATGTGCCACGATCACCGCGATCAGGCGCTGATCTACCTCGCCAGACTGGAAGCGGACACCGCGCCCTAAGCTGCCCTCAGCCTCCACAGACACAGCGTCGCGCCTGCCGCCATCGCAGCCGCCCCGAATGGTGTGGGGGACCGGCGTAGTGGCTGTCTCTCCAGATGCCGTTCATAGCGGTCGCAGAGAAATACCGGATATTTAAGGCTATTCCTTTTGCACGGCGCGTACTGAGACTGGATAAAAAAATGCCGGTCAGGCTTAACTGACCGGCATTACGCGTTGCGCCCTCTGTTTACCGCGGGATCAGGCGCCTTGCGGCACCGCATGAGCGGTATTTTTCAATACCGGCCCCCGATACTTCTCGATCTGCAGCTGCGCCATCTGCCCGCAGTTGCCCTGCGCCAGGCTGGAAGAGCCGATGTCGAAGGTCAGGCAGTTGACGTTGCCGTTCTTGCACAGCGAGCCGGGCTGCGCCGGATCGGCCGGATCGAACCAGGCGCCTTCGCTGATGCGCACCACGCCGGGCCGCACGTCTTCGCTGACCACCGCGCCCACCAGGATCTGACCGCGATCGTTAAACGCCCGCACCAGATCGCCGCCGCTGATGCCGCGCGGCTGCGCGTCCTGCGGGTGGATCAGGATCGCTTCACGATCCGCCACCGCGTATTTCTCGCGCAGCGGCGTGTTATCGAGCTGGGAGTGCAGCCGGTTGGTCGGGTGCGCGGTATTGAGCGACAGCGGATATTTGGCCGCTTCCGGCCCGCGATACCACTCGTGCGGCGGCATCCAGGTCGGAATGCCGGGGCAATCCTCGTAATGCATTTTGGCGATGGCGTCGGAGTAGATCTCGATCTTGCCCGACGGCGTGCCCAGCGGGTTCAGCAGCGGGTTGTCGCGATAGTCGGCGAAGCGCACCCACTGCTTATTGGCCTCCGGCACCGGGAAGCGCACGTAGTTGTTGGATTGCCAGAACATGTCGAACGGCGGCAGCGCCACCCGCGCGGCGCGCGCCTGGTTCTTCATGTCGTCGTACATGCCTTTCAGCCACTGGGTTTCATCCTTGCCCTCGGTGAAGGCTTCCTGCACGCCCAGCCTGGCCGCCATCGCCGAGAAGATGTCGAAGTCGCTACGCGACTCGTGCTGCGGCGGCACGCATTGATGCATCGGGAACACGTAGAGCTGCGAATAGTCGCCGCCCATTTCCAGATCGTTGCGCTCGTAGCTGGTGGTGGCCGGCAGCACGATATCGGCATGCTTGGCGGTGGCGGTCCAGTAAGGCTCGTTGACCACGATGGTGTCCGGCCGCTGCCAGGCTTTGACCAGGTTATTGGTGTCCTGATGCTGGTGGAAGGTGTTGCCGCCCGCCACATACACCATTTTCACCTCGGGGTAAGTGACCTTGGCACCGTTGAAGTCGATGGTTTTGCCCGGGTTGCTCAGGCATTCGGCGATGCGCGCCACCGGGATTGGCGCCGGGGAGTTCTTCGGCGCGTTGCCGGCGGAGATGCCGGCGATGATGCCGCCCTTGGCGGTCGGGCTGCCGCCGGAGGAATAGTGATAGCTGAAGCCGAAGCCGCCGCCCGGCAGGCCGATCTGGCCGAGCATCGCCGCCACCGTCACCAGCAGCCAGTGCTGCTGTTCGCCGTGGTGCTGGCGTTGGATGCCCCAGCCGCCCATGATCATGGTGCGATGCTTCGCCATCTCACGCGCCAGACTGCGCAGCGTGTCGGCATCGACACCGCTGATGTCGGCCGCCCATTCGGCGGTTTTCGCCACGCCGTCGCTCTCGCCCAGCAGGTAGGCCTGGAACTTGTCGAAGCCGACGGTGTAGGTTTTCAGGAAGTCCGGGTTATGCAGCTTCTCGGTCAGCAACGTGTGGGCGATGCCGATCAGCATCGCGCCGTCGGTATAAGGGCGCGGGGCGATCCACTGCGCATTGACGAACTTGGCGCTGTCGTTGTGCACCGGATCGATGCTGATCACCCGGGTGCCTTTCTTCTTCAGCGCCTCGAAGCCGGTCTGGCCGACGTGATCCGGCACGTTCCAGCTGTTTTTCAGCGTGACCATCGGGTTGCAGCCCCACAGGATCACCAGCTCGCTGTTCTCGATCACGTTCGGCCAGGCGGTCTGCTGTTCGTAGACCTCCATCGAGCCGACCACGTGCGACATGATCACCTGCGCTGCGCCGGTGGAGTAGTCGCCGGCGTAGCCGAGGAAGCCGCCGGTCAGGTTCATCAGACGCTGCAGCAGCGTGCGGCTGTTGTGCAGCATGCCGACGCTTTTCCAGCCATAGGAACCGGCGTAGATCGACTGCGGCCCGTGATCTTTCTGCAGGCGAACGATCTCATTGCACACCAGCTCGGTCGCTTTGTCCCAGCTGACGCGCACCCACTCGTCGCGGCCGCGCAGTTCGGTGCGGCTGCCGGGGCCGCCTTCCAGCCAGCTTTTGCGCACCATCGGGTATTTGATGCGGTTCTCGGCGTGCACCTGATAAGGCGCCATGGTGATCAGCTCATTGGGATACGGATCGTCCTGCACCGGCTGCACGCCGACCATCTTGCCGTCCTGCACGATGGCCTCAAACGCGCCCCAGTGGGCGCCGGTCAAAATGCCTTTTTGCGCCTGACGCAAGACGATGAACTGCGGCAGCGCTTCGCTGATGGCCTGCGCCAGCGCCGCTTTGGGCCATAAGCCCGCCAGCAGCGGGGCGGCGGCCAGCGCGGCGGCGCCGGTCAGGAAGCGGCGGCGGCTCATGGTTAACGGTTGTTGGTTGCTCATTGCGCTTCTCCCTTAAAGCTTGGCCGGTGCGGCAGGTGGCATGTCGCTGGCGTGTTTTTGTACGTATTGCGTCAGCACGCGCAGCTGTTCCTGCGTCAGCGAGGTGCGTGGCGCCATGCCTTTGATGACGCCGATCCATTGGTTGGCGTTGAAGCGATCGAGCGCGGTCAGCCCGTGGCAGCCGGTGCAGTTGGCCGACATCATGTCCGCGGCGTAGCGCCAGATTTTTTGCTGATCGTCGATCAGCTGCTTGCGCGGCAGCCACACCTGCAGAGAGACCTGATGCCAGACCAGGCCGGTTTCCGCATCGGTCTGAGTCGACGCGGTCTTCAGCTGTTGGCGCGCATCCTCACCCAGCAGCACGCTGAGGATGCGCTTGCCCTGCGCGGCGTAGAACACTTCGCTGACGCCGTCCTGCTGCCAGCCGCTCACGGTGGCCAGCACCTTGTCGCCATCCTGCTTGACCACCTGCACTTCGGTGGACGGCATCAGGTTGCCGGCGTTATGACTGTCGTCTGCGCCGAGGAAGAACGGTTCGGTGGCGATGGTGTAAAGGGTGGTGGCGTCCGGTGCGGTCAGCGCCGCGGCCTTCGCCAGCTCGGCGGCGCCGGCCTGGGTTTCGCCGCTCATGTCCGGCAGGATATGCGCCACGCCCTTGTGGCAATCGATGCAGGTTTCGCCCTGTTTGATCGCCACCGGGTGCTGCAGGCGCGCCTCAGGGCGCTGGGCGGTGATGTCCATGGCGTCGTAGCTGTGGCAGGAGCGGCAGGTGGCCGAGTCGTTCTCTTTCAGCGTCTTCCAGACCGACTGTGCCATCGCCAGCTTGTGCGCTTCGTATTTCTCCGGCGTATCGATGGTGCCGACCATCTCGCCGTAGATGTCTTTTACCGCGCGGATCTTGGTCCACAGGTAGTCGATCGGCTGGTGCGGCACGTGGCAGTCGGCACACTCGGCGCGGATGCCCTTGGTGTTCTGGAAGTGGACGCTGCCTTGATATTCGGCCAGCGGCTGTTGCATGGTGTGGCAGGAAACGCAGAAGGCGGTATCGCTGGTTTTATGGAAGACGGTGGCGGTCCCGGCCAACAGCGCTGCGCCGAGGATAATCCCCAGCAGCAAAAGCCATAGCCATCCCCACCGACGCTTTTTTTCAAAGCCAGTCAGTTTTTTGCTCATGGTAAACCCGCTTATAATTATGAATTTAAAATAAAATCTTGCCAAAAGGCCGCCGACCGGAGGTCAGAATGCCACGTCGATTGCAGGGGTAATGATAGAAGAGGGTTAACCCCATAGGGTTATCCGTAGTCAAAAAAATGGCGTATATCGCAAAAAATAGCGTTATATTCCAATTTATATAGCGATGGGACGCTGCAGCAGGGGAAGCGAGCGCAGCACGCGCTCGCGATGGGTCAGGCCGTGGGCAAATAGGCCAGGCCGCTCAGCCACAGGCGGATGGCGGTGCGGCTGGCTTCGAAATGGGGTTCCGGCAGGGCTTCAGGCGCGCACCAGCGCCACTCGGCGCATTTCTCGGGCTCTCTCAGCTCGGCGTTGCCGCCGGGGTGATCCACCTGCAGGCAGATTGACACCGTGTGTTTGCCTTCGGCGCGCCAGGTTTGCAGATTGTTGCTGACGCCAACAAAGCGCGGCGGGTCGATGAGCAACCCGGTCTCTTCGGCGATTTCGCGCTGGGCGCACTGCTCGAAGGTTTCACCGGCATCCAGATGCCCGCCGGGGATCGACCAAAAGGGCGCGTGGGAACCGCAGCGTTTGCCCAACAAAATCTCGCCTTGCGGGTTGACGATGATCACCCCGACGCCCGTCACTACGTTCATGCTTTTCTCCGTCAGCAAGCTTTCAGCACAGTATGTCATTTTGCCCCGGCGCTGGCCAATACGCCGGCAAAAGTGTGCGTAAGCTCAAAAATCTGCAATGGCGAAAGGGAGAAAGCTTGCTTTCGCCTTGTGCTGCTCACACACTCCTTGAAACGTTTCAGCGTTGTCCGGCCGCTTGTGGCGAACGGATAACGCTCCTTTTTCTCAATGAAGCTGAAACGATTCAATTCAGCAGGAGAGGAGAATCATGTTCCAGTTGTCACCGCAAGACATTCATCTGGGCGCCGTTGCCGACGGTAAGCAAGAGGCCATCCACCTGGTGGCCGCCGCCCTGACCGAAGCCGGCTGCGTCAGCGCCGGTTACGTGGACGGCATGCTGCAGCGCGAACTGCAGACGTCCACCTATCTGGGCAACGGCATCGCCATTCCGCACGGCACCACCGATACCCGCGATCTGGTGTTGAAAACCGGCGTGCAGGTGTTCCAGTTCCCGCAGGGCATTGCGTGGGGCGAAGGCCAGACCGCCTATGTGGCGATCGGCATCGCCGCCCGCTCCGACGAGCATTTGGCGCTGCTGCGCCAGCTCACCCACGTCCTGAGCGATGACAGCGTGGCGGAGCGGCTGGCGCAAACCACCTCTGCGGAAGAGCTGCGCAGCCTGCTGATGGGCGAGCAGCAGAGCGCCGAATTCCAGTTCGACGTCTCGCTGATTGCGCTCGACGTCGCCGCCGACAGCCTGATGACGCTGCAGGCGCTGAACGCCGGCCGGCTGCAAAAGGCCGGCGCGGTCAACGCGCAGTTCGTCAGCGATGTCATCACCCGCAGGCCGCTGAACCTGGGGCAGGGCATCTGGCTGAGCGACAGCGTCGAAGGCAACCTGGCCAGCGCGGCCACCGTCAGCCGCCCGGCGCAGGCTTTCGTGGAAGACGGCGAGCCGGTGGCGCTGCTGCTGACGGTGTCGGTCGCCGACACGCAGCCGCTGGCGGTGCTCAACTACCTCAGCGATCTGCTGCTGGCCAATAAAGCTGAACGTTTGCTGAAGGCGGATGCCGCCGGCGTGCTGGCGCTGCTGACCAGCGAAGTGGCTGAGGAGAGCAGCGTGCTGAGCGCCGAGTTCGTGATCCGCAACGAGCACGGTCTGCACGCGCGGCCGGGCACGGCGCTGGTCAACGTGATCAAAAGTTTCAACAGTGACATCACCGTCACCAACCTGGACGGCAGTGGCAAGCCGGCCAACGGGCGCAGCCTGATGAAGGTGGTGGCGCTGGGCGTGAAGAAAGGGCATCACCTGCGCTTTACCGCCAATGGAGAAGATGCTGAAGCCGCGCTGAAGGCGATTGGCGAAGCGATTAATGAAGGACTGGGCGAGGGCGCAGCATGAGCAGAAGAGTAGCAACGATCACCCTGAACCCGGCGTACGATCTGGTGGGTTTCTGCCCGCAGATCGAACGCGGGGAAGTCAACCGGGTAAAAACCGCCGGCCTGCACGCCGCCGGTAAGGGCATCAACGTCGCCAAGGTGTTGAAGGATTTAGGCATCGACGTCACCGTCGGCGGCTTCCTGGGCAAAGACAATCAGGACGGTTTCCAGCTGCTGTTCAGCGATCTGGGGATCGCCAACCGCTTTCAGGTGGTGCCAGGCCGTACCCGCATCAACGTCAAGCTGACGGAAAAAGACGGCGAAGTCACCGACTTCAACTTCTCCGGTTTCGAAGTGACGCCGCAGGACTGGGATCGCTTCGTCAGCGACTCGCTGAGCTGGCTGGGCCAGTTCGACATGGTGGCGGTGAGCGGCAGCCTGCCGGCCGGCGTCGATCCCGACGCATTTACCGACTGGATGACCCAGCTGCGCGCCAAGTGCCCGTGCATCATTTTCGACAGCAGCCGCGAAGCGCTGGTCGCCGGGTTGAAGGCCTCGCCGTGGTTGGTCAAACCGAACCGCCGCGAGCTGGAAATCTGGGCCGGCCGCCCGCTGCCGACGCTGGCGGACGTGGTCGAGGCCGCGCATGCGCTGCGTGAACAGGGCATCGCCCACGTGGTGATCTCCCTCGGTGCGGAAGGCGCGCTGTGGGTTAACGCCTCCGGCGCCTGGATCGCCAAACCGCCGTCCTGTGAGGTGGTCAGCACCGTGGGCGCCGGCGATTCGATGGTCGGAGGCCTGATTTACGGCCTGCTGATGCGCGAATCCAGCGAACACACTCTGCGTCTGGCCACGGCGGTAGCGGCGCTGGCGGTCAGCCAAAGCAACGTCGGCGTGACCGATCGTCCCCAGTTGGCCGCGATGATGGCGCGCGTCGATCTGAAACCTTTCAATCAATAGCAGGAGGCAGAATGAAAACGCTGCTGATGGTAGACAGTTCGCTGGGGCAGGCCCGTGGCCACCTGGCGAAACGCATGCTGGAGGCCGCCGCGGCCAAAACTGGCCTGACGCTGGTCGAGTCACTGCAGGACGCCGAACTGGTGGTGGTGGCGGGGCAGGCTGCTCCTGCTGACGCCGGGCTGAACGGCAAATTGGTGTATGTGGGCGAGGTAGAACAGGCGGTGCGGGAACCGGACGCTTTTCTGGCGCGTGCCAAGGCCGAAGCTGAAACCTATCAGGCGCCGCAGGCGGCGGCACCGGTGAAAGCCAATGGGCAAAAACGCATCGTGGCGATCACCGCTTGCCCAACCGGCGTGGCGCACACCTTTATGGCGGCCGAAGCCATTGAAAGTGAAGCCAAGAAACGCGGCTGGTGGGTGAAGGTGGAAACGCGCGGTTCCGTCGGCGCCGGCAACGCCATCACTCCGGAAGAAGTGGCGGCGGCGGATCTGGTGATCGTCGCGGCGGACATCGAAGTGGATCTGGACAAGTTTGCCGGTAAGCCGATGTATCGTACTTCCACCGGTCTGGCGCTGAAGAAAACCGCCCAGGAACTGGACAAGGCGCAGGCCGAAGCCGAAGTGTTCCAGCCGCAGCAGCGCGGTGGCGCGGCGCCGGCGGCGAAAAAGAAAGAGGGCAACGGCCCGTATCGTCACCTGCTGACCGGCGTGTCCTACATGCTGCCGATGGTGGTGGCGGGCGGTTTGTGCATCGCGCTGTCTTTCGTGTTCGGCATCAAGGCGTTTGAAGTCAAAGGCACGCTGGCGGCGGCGCTGATGCAGATCGGCGGCGGCTCCGCCTTTGCGCTGATGGTGCCGGTGTTGGCCGGTTTCATCGCCTTCTCCATCGCGGATCGTCCGGGCCTGACGCCGGGCCTGATCGGCGGCATGCTGGCAGTGAGCACCGGCGCCGGGTTCCTCGGCGGCATCATCGCCGGCTTCCTGGCGGGTTATGTCGCCAAGGCGATCAGCAGCAAGCTGCGCCTGCCGCAAAGTATGGAAGCGCTGAAGCCCATCTTGATCATTCCGCTGGTCGCCAGCCTGATCACCGGCCTCATCATGATTTACGTGGTCGGCACGCCGGTGGCGAAGATCATGGAAGGTCTGACCCATTGGCTGCAATCGCTGGGTACCGCCAACGCCGTACTGCTGGGGGCAATCCTCGGCGGCATGATGTGTACCGACATGGGCGGCCCGGTGAACAAAGCGGCCTACGCGTTCGGCGTGGCGCTGCTCAGCTCTTCGGTGTATGCGCCGATGGCGGCGATCATGGCGGCGGGCATGGTGCCACCGCTGGCGATGGGTCTGGCGACGCTGCTGGCGCGCCGCAAGTTCCCGAAATCCGAACAGGAAGGCGGTAAGGCGGCGTTGGTGCTGGGGCTGTGCTTCATCACTGAAGGGGCGATTCCGTTCGCCGCCCGCGACCCGATGCGCGTGCTGCCGTGCTGCATCGCCGGCGGGGCGCTGACCGGCGCGCTGTCGATGGCCTTCGGCGCCAAACTGATGGCACCGCACGGCGGGCTGTTCGTGCTGCTGATCCCGGGCGCGATTTCGCCGGTGTTGCTGTACCTGGTGGCGATCGCCGCCGGCACGCTGTTGGCCGGGGTGGCTTATGCCCTGCTGAAACGTGCTGAAGTACCGGTTACCGCCGCGGCGTAAGCCTCGCGATACCGCAAAACGCGCAGCCCCGAGCTGCGCGTTTTTGTTTGTGCCTTAGGCAGTTAGCACGATTTACCCCTGGTCAGAAACCACAACGCTTTCTAAGCTGATAGCGCGACTTTGTTCCTGCGAACAAGCAATGACTCAAGGAGATTCATCCGTGGCTAAAAAAGTGGCGATCGTACTGACACCCGGTTTCGCCGATTGGGAATACGCGCTGATTGCCGGCGTTGGCGGCCCGTTTTATGGGCTGGAGGTGGCGTTTTTTGCGCCGCAGGCCGGAACGCTTCGCTCACAGGGCGGGTTGACGGTCGAGGTTGAAAAAAGCGTGGCCGAACTGGCGGATTGGCGCCCCGAGGTGCTGGTGGTGGTCGGCGGCACCCTGTGGGAAACCGAACGGGCGCCGGATATCCGCGCGTTGCTCAACGAGCAGTCTCAACGCGGCGCGACTCTGGCGGGCATTTGCGGCGGGACGTTGGCGTTGGCGCGGGCCGGCCTGTTGAACGGCAGGGCGCATACCTCCAACGATGCCGAGTTCTTGACGCGCAATGTTGAGGGCTACAGCGGGCAGCGCCATTACGTTGCGAGCGCCGCCGCCGTCGTGGATGACCGTGTCATTACGGCACCGGGCTCGGCGCCGGTCAGCTTTACCACCGCGGTGTTTAGGGCGGCGGGCCTGGAGGCAGAGACGCTGCGTCAGTTCGGCGCCATGCTGGCGGCAGAGCACACGGTGGGGGAAACCGCTCGCGCATAGGCGAGCGGCCAAGGGAGGGTTACTGCTGCGCCTTCAGCCAGGCGATCTCTTCCGCCCAGATATCCGGGTTTACCGTTTCCAGAATCAGCGGGATATTGTCGAAACGCGGATCGCGCATGATGTAGCTGAACACCGTTTTGCCGATGTTGCCTTCCCCCAGGCTGTGGTGGCGGTCGACGCGGCTGTTGAACTCGCTCTTGGCGTCGTTCAGGTGCATGCCGCGCAGGTAGTTGAAACCGACGATGTCACCGAGCTGTTTGAAGGTGTGTTCGCAGGTCTCTTCGGTGCGCAGATCGTAACCGGCGGCGAAAGCGTGGCAGGTGTCGATGCAGACGCCGACGCGGCTTTTGTCTTCTACGCCGTCGATGATCGCCGCCAGGTGTTCGAATTTGAAGCCCAGATTGCTGCCCTGGCCGGCGGTGTTTTCGATCACGGCCGTCACACCGGCGGTTTTGTCCAGCGCGATGTTGATCGATTCGGCGATGCGCGCCAGGCATTTATCTTCATCGATTTGCAGCAGGTGGCTGCCGGGGTGGAAGTTCAACAGCGTCAGCCCCAGCTGTTCGCAGCGCTGCAGCTCGTCGATAAACGCTTCGCGCGATTTTTCCAACGCCTCGGCCACCGGATGCCCGAGGTTGATCAGGTAGCTGTCGTGCGGCAGGATCTGCCCCGGCCCGAAGCCGTACTGGGCGCAGGCGCTCTTGAACTTATCGATCACGTCCGCGGCCAGCGGCGCGGCCTTCCATTGACGCTGATTTTTGGTGAACAGGGCGAACGCGGTCGCCTCCAATTCGTGCGCGCGGATAACCGCCTGATCCACGCCGCCTGACGCGCTGACATGTGCACCGACAAACTTCATCTTCATTCTCCTGTGTTATCGGTGACATTATGGCATTGATGGCGGGCGGATTGAATGGTGAAAAGCGGCGGCCCGCCGAAGCGGGCCGCCGAGGGCGATTACAGCAGGTGTTGCACCAGTTGGTTTATCGCGCCGCCGCCGACCAGCAGCCAGACGAACAGCAGCGTGGCCAGCAGAATCGGTTTCACCCCGGCCTGGCGCACGGCGCTGATGTGGGTGGTCAACCCCAGCGCCGCCATCGCCATTGCCAGCATCCAGGTGTCGGCGGTGATCAGATGGCGCACCAGCGTGGCCGGCAGCAGGTTGAAGGAGTTCAGCCCGGCGACGGCGATAAACAGCACGGCGAACCACGGAATGGTGATGGCGGATTTTTCCGCCTTGCCTGCGCTGCCGCGGCTGATGTAGCCCGACAGCAGCAGCAGGAACGGCGCCAGCATCATCACGCGGATCATCTTGGCGATCACCGCTGCGTTTTCGGCGTCCGGCCCGATGGCGTGTCCGGCGGCGACCACCTGAGCCACTTCGTGAATGGTGGAGCCGGCGTAGATGCCGAAGGTTTCCTGGCTGAACGGCAGCCACTGGAAGTGTTCATTCAACTGATACAGCCACGGGTAGGCGAAGATCGCCAGGGTGCCGAACACCACCACGGTCGAGACCGCCACCGCCACTTTGCTGGAATCGGCCTTCAGCACCGGTTCGGTGGCCATCACCGCCGCCGCGCCGCAAATGCTGCTGCCGGCGCCGATCAGTATCGCGGTTTGGCTGTCGATGCCGAACACTTTCTTGCCGAGCCAGCAGGCCAGCAGGAAGGTGGTGATCAGGGTCAGCGCGTCGATGATGATGCCGCTGGCGCCGACGTCGGCGATCTGCTGAAAGGTCAGCCGGAAGCCGTAAAGGATAATGCCCAGACGCAGCAGACGCTGTTTGGCCAGCTGTACGCCGCTGTGACAAACGGTTTGCCAGTGGGGGTACAGCGTGTTGCCCACCAGAATACCGAGCAGGATCGCCAGCGTCAGTGCCCCCAGCCCCAGCTCCGCCACCCAGGGAATATCGCCGGCCCAGACGGCCAGCGCGGTGAGCGCGCCGGTCAGCGCCAGCCCCGGCACCAGCCGCGGCAGGCCAAACAGCGGAAAGCGTCGCTCGGGATAGGTGTGAGTGGTATCAGTCGCCATAAAAGTCAGTCCTTCAGTCTGTTTCTTGCTGCTAAGAGTACGTTTGGGCTGAATAAAAGAGAAATTGATTATATATTTATAACCTATCTGAATAAGTGGTATGGGATCAGGCATTGGCATAACGCCGCATTGCGGCTAGGGTGTGGAGGAGCGGCGAGCCGCCGTCAACTTTCCAACTAACAGGAGCAGGCGATGGATACCGACGATCAACGCAGAGAGCAGGTAGATCAGGAAGTGGGGCGCGCGGTGCGGCGGTTGATTGAAGAAAACAAGACGATCGACCGCGAGCATCTCGTGGCGATGCTGCAATTGATACTGCGGGACGAAGCCGGCACGCCGCGAGAGCCGGTGCTGGCCGCGGCGGCGCAGCTGGTCGCCTTGGGCAAATAGCGCGCCGATCTGGCCGCAAACAGGGTAGCCTGGCCGGGCTGCCCACATCACCATGTTGGGGTTCTCTGGCAGAACCTTCTTTCAATACCGGGACGGCTATGCATATCACGTTGCGTCAACTGGAAGTTTTCACCGAAGTGCTGAAAAGCGGTTCGACCACTCAGGCCTCGGTGGTGCTGGCGCTGTCGCAGTCGGCGGTCAGCGCGGCGCTGGCGGATCTGGAGGGGCAGCTGGGCGTGCAGCTGTTCGATCGCGTCGGCAAACGGCTGGTGATCAACGAACACGGCCGCTTGCTGTACCCCAAGGCGCTGGCGTTGCTGGAGCAGGCGGGGGAGATCGAGCAGCTGTTTCGCCATGATGGCGGGGCGCTGCGCATCGCCGCCAGCAGCACCATCGGCAACTATATGTTGCCGGAGATGATCGCCCGTTACCGCCGGGACTTTCCGGCCACGCCGCTGGAGCTGAACGTCGGCAACAGCCAGGATGTGATCGTGGCGGTAGCGGATTTTCGCGTCGATCTGGGGCTGATCGAAGGGCCTTGCCATATGCCGGAGCTGGTGACGCAGCCGTGGCTGGAGGACGAGCTGGTGGTGTTCGCTGCGCCGGATAACCCGCTGACCCGTCAACCGCCGACGCTGGAGGCGCTGGCGAATGCGCCTTGGATCCTGCGTGAGCGCGGTTCGGGCACTCGCGAGGTGCTGGATCATCTGCTGTTGGCGCACCTGCCGCACTTCCAGCTGGTGATGGAGCTCGGCAACTCGGAGGCGATCAAGCATGCGGTGCGGCACGGTATCGGCATCAGTTGCCTGTCCCGGCGGGTGGTGGCGGAACAGCTGGCCAGCGGCGCGCTGGTGGAACTGCCGGTGCCGCTGCCGCCGCTGCGGCGCACGCTGTACCTGATCCGCCATCGGCAAAAGCACATTTCCAACGCGTTGCAGCGTTTTCTCAGCTATTGCGTGCTGTAATCGACAGCGCGTCACGTCTTCTATCGCCGCGCAGGCCAAAGAAAGCATAAAAACCTGCGCGCGCTCACATTAATGAGAGTAAGTAAGGCCATAAGGGGCGCGGCTAATAATTGCCTCTGAATTATGAAGCTATCTTATATCGGTGCAATGTTGCTAGTTCACCGGCGGGTATTTGTTACAATCCGCCCTCATTTTTCGAAGAGCAGATAGATAGGGAACGAATGGCTCAGCAGGATATAAAAACATCGGGGCAGCAAGCTCCCGGATTGCGCCGCGAGCTGAAAGCCCGGCATTTGACCATGATCGCCATCGGCGGCTCCATCGGCACCGGCCTGTTCGTCGCCTCGGGCGCCACGGTTTCTCAGGCAGGCCCCGGCGGGGCGCTGCTGTCTTACGCTCTGATCGGTTTGATGGTGTACTTCCTGATGACCAGTCTGGGCGAACTGGCGGCCTTTATGCCGGTCTCCGGTTCATTCTCCACCTACGGCGCCAAATACGTGGAAGAAGGCTTCGGCTTCGCACTGGGCTGGAACTACTGGTACAACTGGGCGGTGACCATCGCCGTTGACCTGGTGGCTTCGCAATTGGTGATGAGCTACTGGTTCCCGGACACGCCCGGCTGGATCTGGAGCGCGCTGTTCCTCGGCCTGATGTTCCTGCTGAACTACATTTCGGTGAAAGGGTTCGGCGAGGCGGAATACTGGTTCGCGCTGATCAAGGTCAGCACCGTGATTATTTTCATCGCCGTCGGCGTGCTGATGATTGTCGGCATTCTGAAAGGCGGCGAGCATGCCGGCTGGCAGAACTGGACCATTGGAGATGCGCCGTTCGCCGGCGGCTTCTCGGCGATGATCGGCGTGGCCATGATCGTCGGCTTCTCGTTCCAGGGCACTGAACTTATCGGCATCGCGGCCGGCGAATCGGAAAACCCGGGTAAAAATATTCCGCGCGCGGTGCGTCAGGTGTTCTGGCGTATCCTGCTGTTCTATATCTTCGCCATCCTGATCATCAGCCTGATCATTCCGTATACCGATCCGAGTCTGCTGCGCAATGACGTGAAAGACATCAGCGTCAGCCCGTTCACCCTGGTGTTCCAGCATGCCGGCCTGCTGTCGGCGGCGGCAGTGATGAACGCGGTGATCCTGACGGCGGTGTTGTCGGCCGGTAACTCGGGCATGTACGCATCGACCCGCATGTTGTACACCCTGGCATCGGAAGGCAAAGCGCCGCGCATCTTCGCCAAGCTGTCGAAAGGCGGCGTGCCGCGCAACGCGCTGTACGCGACCTGCGTGGTGGCCGGGCTGTGCTTCCTGACCTCGATGTTCGGCAACCAGTCGGTTTACCTGTGGCTGCTGAATACCTCGGGCATGACCGGCTTCATCGCCTGGTTGGGCATCGCCATCAGCCACTACCGTTTCCGTCGCGGTTACATGCTGCAGGGGCGCGATCTCAACGACTTGCCGTACCGTTCCGGTTTCTTCCCGCTGGGGCCGATCTTCGCCTTCGTGCTGTGTCTGATCATTACCCTGGGCCAGAATTACCAGGCCTTCCTGCAAGACAAGATTGACTGGTACGGCGTTACCGCGACCTACATCGGCATTCCGCTGTTCCTGCTGATTTGGTTCGGTTACAAGCTGTCGCAAGGCACCCGTGTCGTGAAGTACAGCGAAATGGAATTTCCGAAGATGGACGTGAAGTAATTTTCGGTGAGTGATACGCGGCGGGGGTTCCCGCCGCGTTTGGCTTTACTTTTTCCCGCCTTTGGCTTCCGCCAGCGCCTGCTGCGCCGAACTCATCAAATCTTCCACCGTCGCATAATGCTGCGTCAGCGCCACAATGCCGGCGTTGAGCTGCATGTTCACCTCGCCGAATGCGCCAAAATCGTAAGGCGCCTCCAGCGGTGGCACAATGCGCGCCAGAAACTCGCTTTCCGCGCCGTAGGGCAGATCGTGCACCAGAATCAGAAACAGACCGCCGGTATAGCGGCAGACGTAGTCGCTCGGGCGGATCAGCGTCTTGAGGCGCTCGCCGACGGTGCGCAGCACGTCGTCGCCGATCTGGACGCCGTGGCTTTGGTAGAGCGCCGCCAGCGGACCGAATTCGAGAATGAACAGGTGGGAGATCGGCTGCGCCGTTGCGGGGCGGCAGATGCTGCGCATCACCACCTCGCCGCCTGCGCGGTTGAGAAAGCCGGTCAGGCGATCGCGGTGCGATGCCTGCTGCTTCTCCCAGGCCAGCGTGACGTGCTGCACCAACTGGCGGTGGTAGCGCGCGATCATGCCATGGGCCAGCACCAGCCACAGCGGCGCGAGATCTGCCATGACAAACAGATTTTGCACGCGCGACAGCGGCGCCGCCAGCAGGTAGGGCAGCGTCAGCGCGATCACCTCAAGCAGCGCGAAGCGCGGCGCGGCGGCATGGCGCTGCATCAACCAGCAGGCCAGGGCGGTGATGGTCAGGCCGGCGAACAGGATCAGCACGAAGCGGCCCGACAGCATCGCCAGCGCGGCGCTGGCGCCAACCAGCAGCGCCCACAACAACACCGTCACCAGCATGGCGTTCGGCCAGGCGGGTTGGCGCCTTTGCGCCAACCTGGCACGCCCGGCGGTCAACAGCAGCAACAGCAGCAGCAGGCCGATACCGACCAGCGGTTGGTTCAGCCAGGCGTACCCCACCAACAGCGCGGCCGGCCCCACGGCATTCAGCCAGGGGGTGAGAGGAGAGGGCGTCAGCGTGAGACGCAGCTGGCGTTGAAACGGTTCGTCATCGGCGTGCAGCGGGCTGTGCAACAGCCAGTTCAGCAGCGCCGGGCGTTTGGGCGTTACCGCCGGAGATGGACTTCTCATTACAGCCTCGTCAATAAGGCCGCTCTTGCGGCGGCCTGAAAGTTTTTTGCACGCGCGGTGCTGTGGTTTTGGATTCTATGTGGTTTTGCCGCTATTTGTCAGAGTCTGGTCGGATCAGGAATAATTTTCAGAATAATTAACCTACTGGCCGTTAGCGGGGGAAAGCGTGGTGGTTTGAAAAATGGCGATAAAAACAAATTATTACATTTCGACAACGCTGTTTTCACCTATTGATATGATTGATAAGTATTATCGTTTGCTTTATTGTGGGCGGCTGCGCGCAGGCGGTCGCCGCGCGCTTTCCGGTTTACGGCGGACGCCTTCGCGCCGCTGTCATGATGGTTGTAACAGGTATCTTAACGAATGAGCGTATCCACCGATCCCATGACTGACGCCAAGGGGCAACCCAACGCCGGCGTGATGGGGCGTTATCAGCATATTCTTCGCCATCGCCTGTTGATGATGGGCGTGTTGGCACTGGCGATCCTGGGTTCGCTGCTGCTGGATTTCACCATGGGGCCATCCGGCCTGTCGCTGTCGTCTTTGTGGCAAACGCTGCTTGACCCCGCCGCGGCCGATGCCGGCACGCGGGTGATCGTCTGGGACATCCGCTTGCCCTATGCGCTGATGGCGGTGGTGGTGGGCTTTGCGCTCGGCCTGGCCGGGGCGGAAATGCAGACCATCCTGAATAATCCGCTGGCCAGTCCCTTTACTCTCGGCGTGTCTTCCGCCGCGGCCTTTGGCGCCGCGCTGGCGATCGTGCTCGGCATCGGCATTCCGGGCATTCCCGATCAGTGGTTCATCTCCGCCAACGCTTTTATCTTCGCGCTGTTCGCCGCGCTGATGCTCGACGGCATCACGCGCTGGACGCGGGTCGCCACCTCCGGCGTGGTGCTGTTCGGCATCGCGCTGGTGTTTACCTTCAACGCGCTGGTCTCGATGATGCAGTTCATCGCCAGCGAGGACACGCTGCAGGGGCTGGTGTTCTGGACCATGGGCAGCCTGGCGCGCGCCTCGTGGGACAAGCTGGGTATTCTGTTCGGCGTGTTCGCCGTGCTGCTGCCGCTGTCGATGATGAGCTCGTGGAAACTGACCGCGCTGCGTCTGGGGGAAGACCGGGCGGTGAGCTTCGGCATCGACGTGCGCCGCCTGCGGCTGACCACGCTGCTGCGCATCAGCATTCTCTCGGCGCTGGCGGTGGCCTTTGTCGGGCCGATCGGCTTTATCGGCCTGGTGGCGCCGCATATCGCCCGCATGATCTTCGGCGAAGATCACCGTTTCTACCTGCCGGCCAGCGCGCTGATTGGCGCGCTGGTGCTGTCGATGGCTTCGGTGGCGTCGAAAAACCTGGTGCCCGGCGTGATCATTCCGGTGGGCATCGTCACCTCGCTGGTCGGGGTGCCGTTCTTCCTGAGCATTATTCTGCGCCATCGGGGGAACGTATGAATCAGGGCTTGCGCATAGAAAACTTCTCGGCGGGCTACCCGAAGCGTCAGGTGATCGACAATCTCTCGGTGCCGATGCTGCCGCGCGGGCAAATCACCGTGCTGCTGGGGCCGAACGGCAGCGGCAAATCGACGCTGCTGCGCTCGCTGGCCGGGCTGAACCCGGCGCAGGGCAAGCTGTGGCTGGACGACGGCGATCTGATGCAGATGCCGTTCGCCCGTCGGGCGGAGAAAGTGGTGTACCTGCCGCAGTCGCTGCCCGCCGGGGTGCATCTGCACGTGCTGGAGTCGATCATCGTGGCGCAGCGCGCCTCGGGCGGCCGCAGCAACGCCGGCAGCGAAGCGGAAGTGATGGCTTTGCTGGAACAGCTGGGCATCGCCCACCTGGCGCTGAGCTACCTCGATCAGCTGTCCGGCGGCCAGAAACAGCTGGTGGGGTTGGCGCAGTCGCTGATCCGTCAGCCGTCGCTGCTGCTGCTGGATGAGCCGCTGAGCGCGCTCGATCTCAACTACCAGTTCCACGTGATGGATTTGGTGCGCCGTGAAACCCGCAAGCGCAATATCGTGACGGTGGTGGTGGTGCATGACATCAACATCGCGCTGCGTCACGGCGACCACGTGCTGATGCTGCAGGATGGCGATCTGATCGCCGACGGCGCGCCGGATCAGGTGATTACGCCGCAGAGCCTGGCGCGGGTCTACGGCGTGCGCGGGCGCATCGAGCGCTGTTCGCAGGGCACGCCGCAGGTGCTGATAGACGGCCTGGTAAACCAGCCGACGATTTAATCCAGGAAAAAGCCCGGCATCGCCGTAATGCTTGTCAGTTAGCGTTTTTCTGAAGGTATTGGTGACGTATTTCGGTCGATAAATGTGAGATGCACCATGAAACTCATGTGCCTCGACCGAGCAAGGGACCGTAGGCGCGGTCCCTTGCAACCCGCGCCTTTGCCCTATCAGACGGTTGGCTTTGCCAACTGCCCTCTCTCCGCCATACCGCATTGAGGCCGGCTGCGACAGGCGTCCCTGCCTGTCTCACCTGAAACCGCCGTCCATGGCGGTTTCGCCTAATGCGCTATGCCTACGTTCGGCGTCTTCAAGGGCGTCCAATACCGTGCTCATCTCCGATCCCTCTTCTCTGCCATAATCTCATAAAGGATGGGTTGCCCGGTAGCTGCCAGCACGGGGGTTGACCTTTGGCGCGCATCACCGGTTGCCGAGCAAGACGGCGTTGTCAGGGGCAACCGGCCAGGGAAGGCCGGTTGAGGCGAGACTAACAGGGACGTTTGTCGCAGCCGACCCGCCCGATAACGCAGACGCGGTGAGGGTATCCGCGTAGCGGACAGACGGTGTTAAGCGAAGGCGCGGGTGGAGGGGCCGCGCCTTCGGCCCCTCCAATTGCCGTTCATTGTGGTAACAGAGAAATTCGGGGTATTTACGGCAATTTTTCCTGCACGGCGCTTACAGAGACCGGATAAAAAATGCCAGTAAGGCTTAACTGATTGGCATTACGGCATCGCCGGGCTTTTTTTATCGCGCAGCGCGGTTCAGTGCTTCGCTCACGCGTTCGACGACGTGCTGAGCGGTGACGATGCCGCCGGACAGATAAACCTCGGCCGCCGGCAGGTAAACCACCTGGCCTTTCTTCACCGCCGCGGTTTTCTTCAGCGCGGTGCCGGTAAGGATTTTCTGCGGCGCCACCGCGTTCGGCCGCCCGGTCGCGGCGTCCCTGTCGATGATGAACAGCCAGTCCGGATTCAGTTTGGCCACCTGCTCAGGCGTCAGCTTGTTGCCGCGCACGTCTTTTTCATCGGACTGCAGTGCGGGCGCGAAGCCGAGGGCGTCATAGACGAAGCTGAAACGGCTCTTGGGGGCGTAAGCGCTGATCTTGCCGCCGGAGAACAGCACCACCAGCCCGCGTCCGGCCTGGGCGGCCTGTGGTTTGACCGCCGCGATCTGCGCATCCAGCTTATCGACCGCCGCCTGCGCCTGTTGCTGCTTATCGAACAGCTCACCCAGCTGCAGCGTGCGCTGTTTCAGGCTGCCCAACTGATCCTGCTGATCGACGGACATATTCAGCGTCGGCGCCAGCGTGTTCAGCTCGTCATAGGCTTTGGACGCCCGGCCGGCGATCAGGATCAGATCCGGTTTGGCGGCGCGCAGCACGGCCATATCCGGCTCGAACAGGGTGCCGGCATTGAGGTATTTGTCGTCCTGATAGCGTTTCAGGCTATCCGGCAAGTTTTTGCGATTGCCGGGCAGCGCCAGCGGTTCGACGCCCAGCAGCTGCAGCGTTTCCAGCGAGGCGTAATCCAGCACCACGATGCGCTGCGGGTGTTTCTTCACCTCGGTGCTGCCGTTCAGGTGCTGGACGTTGACGGTGGCCGAGGCCGCCGGCGCGTCGGTTTTGCTGTGGCAACCCGCCAGCGCCATCGCGGCCAGCAGGGCGATCATCAGGGGGGAGCGGCGTAATTTCATGGAGCTTCCTCACGGTGATGGAATGAAAAGGGCGCGCAGCGCGCGCCCGGGGGCATCAGAAGTTGTAGGTCATGCCGACGGTGTAACGGCGGCCGTCCAGCGTGGTGCGGTAGTGGTCGTAATCCACGGTCTTGTCGAGAATGTTGTAGACCCCGCCGGTCAGCTGCAGGTTTTTCGCCGCCTGGTAGCTCAGGCCCGCATCGACGAAGGTGTAGGACGGGGTACTGGTCTCCATCGACGTGCGGCTCAGGTAGTCTGAGGTGCGGCTGCGGAAGTTAACGCGCGACCACAGGCTGAGGTCTTGCGTGGCCTGCCAGTCCAGCACGGTGTTGATCATGTGCTTAGGCATCTGGTTCAGCGCCTTGCCCTGGAACTCGCCGCTCTTCTGCTCGGAAGCGGTGTAGGTGTAGTTGGCGTTCCACTTCCAGTCTTTATTGATCTGCCAGCCGAAGGTGGCCTCTACGCCGCGCATATTGGCTTTGTCGACGTTGACGCGATCGCTGATAAAGTCGTAGGGCGTACCGCCAATGGTGCAATCCGGTGTGTCTTCGCAGCGGCGCACTTCGGTGATCTTGTTCTTGAAGTCGGTGTTGAAGACGGTGACCCCGGCGTTGACGCCTTTCAGGCTATCCCACATCAGGCCGATCTCTTCGCTCAGGCTCTTCTCCGGCTGCAGATCCGGGTTGCCGACGATGATGCCTTTACGCACGCCGCCGCCGGTGACCTGGCCCCAGCTGGCGGAGGATTGGCGCAGATCCGGCGATTTGTAGCCGGCGGAGACGCCGCCTTTCATCGTCCACTGTTCGGTCAGGTGCCAGACCCCGTACATGCGCGGCGTCCAGTGGCTGCCGAAGTTCTGATCGCGGTCCATACGAATACCGCTGGTCAGGCTGAAGTCGTTGGTCAGCGCCCATTCGTCTTCGGCGAACAGCGCCCAGCTCCAGCGCGTCAGCTGATTGACGTCTTGCGCCGAGCTTAGCTGGTTGCCACTGTCGCCCAGTTTCTCATAGCGGTATTGGCCGCCGAGGTTCAGCATGTGGGCACCCAGCTCGAACTGGTTCTGGGTGTTGAAGATGGTGTTGTACATCTTCATTTTGCGGCCCGGGTTGTTGGTCTCTTCCCGCTGAACGTAGCTGGTGGAGTTGCCGAAGTCGTAATAGCCGTTGTGGGTCAGCGCATAGTTGGTGCGCGTATACAGGCTTTCGCTGCGCGATGTCGGCGTGCATTTGCCTCTGCTGCAGCGTTCCGCTACCACCGATTTGCCCGGCGTGCTGTTGCGATCCTGCAGCGAGCGGCCGATTTCGAAGTCGAATTCGTTTTTCTCGTCCGGGGTCAGGGTGAACACCGCAGTGCCGCTGCGCATGCGCTGTTCGTTGTAACCGTTGGCGATTTTATCTTCCGCGCGGCGCGACAGCAGGCCGTTGACCCGCACACCGAGCAGGCCTTCAATCAGCGGACCGGACGCGTAGGCGTTGGTCTGGAACAGATCGCCGGAATCGCGGTTTTCCTGGAGGGTGGCGTCGCCGTGCAGCGAGCCTTTCCACTCGGTGCGGGAGGTCTTGCGGGTGATGACGTTGATCACGCCGCCCATGGCGTCGGAACCGTACAGCGAAGACATCGGCCCGCGCACCACTTCGATACGTTCGATGGCTTCCATCGGCGGCAGCCAGCCCTGTTCGATGCCGGCGTTATCGCTGTTCGGCCGGGTGCCGCGGGTGTCGACGCGCTTGCCGTCCACCAGGATCAGCGTGTACTTGGAGGACATGCCGCGGATGCTGATGTCGCTGCTGCTGGCGCCGCCGGTGACGACCACGCCCGGCACGTCTTTCAGCGCATCGGTCACATCGCGATAGGCTTTATCTTCAATTTGCTGGCGCGGGATCACCGAGATGGAGGCGGCGGAGTCCTGAATTTTTTGCTGAAAGCCGGAGGCGGTGACGACCATGGTGTCCTGGGTGTCGTCCTGCGGCGCGGCCAGTGCGGCGGTGGCGCTGAGTGAGGCGATCACCAGAGCGGCGAGCTTGCTGTAACGTGGCGTTTCCATGAGGTAAACCTTTCCTGGATTGAAGTGAAAGTAATTAACCAATTGAATTTCTGATGAAATTATTCATCGTTCGCTGAGAAATACTTCGCTTCGTCAGCGTTGCGTGAGGGTATTGTAAGGATTTTTTCTTAATGTAAACGCTAATGATAATTCATATCATTTGTATGATTGTTCTGCTGACGGAAAAGGGTAACCGGATGAATTAAAGGGAAAAGCGGCGCAGCGGGCGTGCGCCGGGGAGGATCAGCGTTTCTGGATGTAGGTGATGGCCAGCGCCAACGCCAGCACCAGGCCTTTGATAATGTCCATGGCATAGTAGGGCACCGACAGCATCACCAGGCCGTTTTGCAGCACGCCGAGGATCACCGCGCCGATCAGGGTGCCGATCGCATTGGGTTTACCGGCGCCGGCCAGCGAGAAGCCGATATAGGCCGCCGCCACCGCGTCCATCAGATAACCGCCGCCGGCATTGACCTGCGAAGAGCCAATACGTGACGCCAGCAAGATGCCGCCAAGCGCCGCCAGCCAAGAGGAAATGACGTAAGCGGCAACCCTGTAACGTACGGTGCGGATGCCCGACAGACGCGCAGCTTCGGGGTTGCCGCCGATGGCGTACATGCGGCGGCCGTGCTTGGTCAACGACAGGAACAGCTGCACCGCAACGGTGGCCGCCAGCATGATCAGCACGATCACCGGCACCTGGCCGAGGGCGGCAAACACCTCCGGGATTAGGCCTTCCGCCATGTCGCCATTCGGCAGCACCATGTTTTGGGTGATGGAACCGCCGTAGCTGTATGTCATCGCCACGCCCTGGAGCACGAACAGGCTGGCCAGCGTCGCCAGCATATCGGGGATTTTGAGCACCACGATCAGCAGGGCGTTGAACAGGCCGACCAGCGTGCACAGCAACAGCGTCACCACGATGGCGCCGGCGGTGCCGAACCCGTGCCAGACGAACAGCGAAATCACCAGCGCGTTGGCCAGCGAGGCGGTCGAGCCGACCGACAGATCGAAACCGCCGACCGACAGCGAGATGGAGACGCCGATGGCGATCACCGTCACGATGGCGATCGAACGCAGGATATTGATGATGTTGTTGGCATCGAGAAAGTTGTCCGACGCCAGGCCAAACAGGGCGACCAGCGCCGCGACGGTCAGCAGCATGCCCCACTTGTAGAGGAAATCAAACAGCTGTTGGCGCCAGGGCAGCGCAGGCCGCAAGGCAAATTCTTTACTCACGCAGGGGTTCCTCCGGTGGAATAGAGCAATAAGGTTTCTTCGTCGATGTCGGCGGCGTTCAATTCCGCCACGATGCGGCCGTCCCACAGCACGCAGATGCGATCGCACAGGCCAATCAGCTCGGCGAACTCGCCGGAGGCGTAAATCACGCCTTTGCCGGCGCGGGCCAGGCCGTCGATCAGGCTGAACAGCTCCTGTTTGGCCTTGATGTCCACGCCCTTGGTCGGCTCATCGAAGATCAGCACCTCGGCGTCGCCGCGCAGCCATTTGCCGATCGCCACTTTTTGTTGATTGCCGCCTGACAGGCGCGCCAGCCGCTGTTGCGGGCCGGAGGCGCGAATATTCAGACGCTGCATGATCTCGCGCGCCCAGCGCAGCTCTTGCCGCCGGCTGAACAGGCTCCAGCGCGAGAAGCTGTCGTCGGCGCTGACGCTCAGGTTCATCGGGATCGCCTCGTCGATGAAAATGCCTTCTTTGCGGCGTTCTTCCGGCACCAGCGCCAATCCTTGTTCGACCGACAGGTGCGGCGCGCGTGGCACCCAGGGCTGCCCGCGCAGTTCGCCGCGCTCGAGCTGCACGGCGCCGGCGCCGAACAATGCCTTGCACAGTTCGGTTTTGCCCGCCCCGGCCAGCCCGGCGATGCCGAGGATCTCGCCCTCATGCAGCCGCAGCGAAACGTCGCGCAGCTTATGGCGATCGTGCAAGCCCTGCACCTGCAGCAGCGTTCGCTCAGGGTGTGGCGGGCGCGGCGGCGGGAAAATGTCGTCCAGCCGATGGCCGAGCATCTTCTCGACGATCTGTTCGCCGCTCAGCCCGCGCATGGCGTCTTCGCTGACGCGCCGGCCGTCGCGCAGCACCGTCAGCCGATCGCAAATGTCGCTCAGTTCGTGGATGCGGTGGGAAATAAACACGATGCCGATGCCTTCGGATTGCAGGCGGCGCACCACGTTAAACAGGCGCTCGCTCTCGGCGCGATCGAGCGGCGCGGTCGGCTCGTCGAGCACCAGAAAACGGCAGCGGTGCGACAGCGCGCGCGCCAGCAGCACCTGCTGTTTTTCCGCCAGCGTGCAGTCCGCCAGGCGTCTGCGCGGGTTGAGCGGCAGCGCCCATTGCTGCAGCAGCTGCACGGCGCGGCGGTGCAGCTCCGCCCAGTTCAGCCAGTGGCCCGGCTCGTTCAGCCAGTCCAGCATGATGTTTTCCGCTACCGGCAGCGTGGGGATCAGCGCGACGTCGACCTCTTGCTGCACCACGTGAATACCGTGACGGCGCGCCTGCAACGGGGAGTGGATCGCCACCGGCTGGCCGTCGATCAGGATCTCGCCGCGATAATGATCGTGGGCGCCGGAGAGGATCGCCATCAGCGTCGACTTGCCCGCGCCGTTGGCGCCGACCAGCGCATGGATTGATCCGCCCTGCAGCGTGAAGTCCACGTCCTGCAGCGCGTTGAAGCCGGCGAAGGCGATCGAGATATTGCGCATCTCGAGGCGTGAAGGCGTTGCGGTTGACATAGGGTGTTAAGGCCGTTTAGATGTTTAGATGGCTGTTTTGCTCTGTTGTAACATAGATTGCGCCGTTGGCAACCAACAAAATGGCATAACGGCGATGAAAAAATCGTGGGCGGGCAGGGGCGCAACCCGCGTCAGGCTGCGCCGGTGCGAGAAGCGGTCAGAAGGTGGTAGGGGTGTGTGCGCTGACGATGCGGCAAACGCGAGCCGACGTATTGCTGAAGCTGTGCGGAATGCCGGTGTTGATGGCGTAACTCTGACCGGCGCTCAGACAATAGCTCTGGCCGTTGATGGTCAGCACGATCTCGCCCTCCAGCAGGGTGCCGATCTCTTCGCCCTGATGCTTGATCTTTTCGCCGGTGGTGGTGCCGGGCTGGTAGGTTTCCAGCATCATCGCCAGGTTGCGCGTCGGGCTGCCGTTGTGCACCAGCTTCATCGACACCCCCTGGTTGCCGATCTCAATCAGATCCTCGGCGTCGATCACCACGCGCGGTTCGTCGACGGCCTCCGGTTCGGCAAAGAATTCAGACAGCGACAGGCCATACACCTTCAGCAGCTTTTGCAGCGTGCTGATGGCCGGGCTGACCTTGTCCTGTTCGATGGTGCTGATCGCACTGTGGGTTAACCCGGACAGTTCGGCGACCCGGCGCTGCGACAAACCCAATTGCTGACGGATCTGTGACAGGCGTTTGCCCGGTGCCAAGCTGGCTTCGCTCATAGCGGTACTTCCTTCTGGTAGGGGCGACAGGCAGACATGAATATCGTTATCGGGCGCCTGTCTGGGCGATAACGATGCTGCATGATATCGATAGTTAGGGCAGGTTTGGAAAATATATTGCCCATGTTCACTCTCGGTGCGTTGGACGAAATAGTTGACGTAAAAATGGCAGCAAGGCCTTTTCGGTCAATATTTTATCAATTTAGCAGCCGGTGGTGAATAATCAAACAGGATTGTAACATTTGCAAACCCATTCTGTTAATACTATGTTTCATATTGTGGATGTTATTTTGAGCGCCCGGCAGCGGCGCGACCTGGCGAGAAATCCAATCATGTGTTGAATCGAACGGCGGACGGGCGCTAACGCGCCTTAAGAGCATAATGGCGGGTGACGTATGCAAACCAATAGCGCAGCAGTTGAACATTTTGCACAGCATCATGAAGAGAGGCGAAGTAGCGCGTTCCAAAATGAGGTTGCTCATTATTTGGAACGCCATCCCGCCACGCAGTATGTCGATATCCTTCTCACCGATCTCAATGGTTCCTTCCGCGGCAAACGCATACCCGTCTCAGGGTTGAAAAAACTGGAAAAAGGCAGCTACTTCCCCGCGTCGGTGTTCGCCATGGACATCCTCGGCAACGTGGTGGAGGAGACCGGTCTTGGGCAGGAGCTCGGCGAGCCGGATCGCATTTGCCTGCCGGTGCCCGGTTCGCTGACGCCGTCGGCCGCCGATCCGGAGCATATCGGCCAGGTGTTGCTGACCATGCTGGATGAAGATGGCACTCCCTTTGACGTTGAACCCCGTAATGTGCTGAACCGCGTGTGGCAGGCGCTGCGACAGCGCGGCTTGTTCCCGGTGGCAGCGGTAGAGCTGGAGTTTTATCTCATCGACAGGCAGCGCGACGCAGAAGGCGATTTGCAGCCGCCGTGTGCGCCCGGCACTCAGGAGCGCAATACCCAAAGCCAGGTGTACTCCGTCGATAACCTGAACCATTTCGCCGAGGTGCTGAACGATATCGACGCGTTGGCGAAGCTGCAGGGGCTGCCGGCGGACGGCGCGGTGGCGGAGGCGTCGCCGGGGCAGTTCGAGGTCAACCTGCGCCATTCCGACGACATCTTGCTGGCCTGCGACCACGCGCTGGCGCTGAAACGGTTGGTGCGGCTGGTGGCCGAGAACCACGGTATGCACGCCACCTTTATGGCCAAACCCTATGAGGATTACGCCGGCAGCGGCATGCATGTGCATGTCAGCATGCAGGACGGGGCGGGCAACAACCTGTTTGCCGACGGCGAAGGCGAGGATTCACCGTTGCTGAAACAGGCGCTGGCCGGGATGATCACCCTGATGCCGGCGTCGATGGCGCTGCTGGCGCCGAACGTCAATGCCTATCGGCGTTTCCAACCGGGGATGTATGTGCCGATCCAGGCCGCCTGGGGCCACAACAATCGCACCGTGGCGCTGCGCATTCCCTGCGGCGAACCGGAGAATCATCGGGTGGAGTACCGCGTGGCCGGCGCCGACGCCAACCCCTATCTGGTGATGGCGGCGATCCTGGCCGGCATGTTGTACGGGTTGGACAACGCGCTGCCGTTGCCTGAGCCGGTGACCGGCAACGGGCTGGAGCAGGAGGGGCTGCCGCTGCCGATCCGCCAGAGCGATGCGCTGTACGAGTTTGAACATCAGCATGCGTTGACCCACTATCTGGGCGAGCGTTTCACCCAGGTTTATCACGCCTGCAAGACGGACGAATTGCTGCAGTTTGAACGGCGGGTGACGGAAACCGAGATCGACTGGATGTTGAAAAATGCCTGAATGGGCGTATAAAGTAAGAAGTATGTGCGGGCGACCGGCCTGCCGGTAGCGGATTAATTCGCCTGCCGGGCTGGTTTTCCGTTCGATCGACAAAAAGAATTTGTATTTGAGGGCTTCCGGATCTTGTCATCCGGAGGCATTCTGGTGCAAAATATCTCAAATGCAGATAGCCGACGTTTTGAAAGCGTCGGTTATTTTTTTGCATTAAGTTTTACCAACGTAGCGTTTCATACACCAAGCGAGGCCGGACACCGATCCGGATAGATAAATAGTTTCGTGCACGATCAAACAAAACTTTATGGTCGTGACTCATGAGGATTAGAAAGATGGGGCAATTTTTCACTTTAGCGCCGGTGCCCGCCGGTTTCCGCTGTGGCCGCAGCGACTATGGAGCAGCCGAGGTTACCTCGACCCGTTATCCAGCTTACAATCCCCTTCTTTTAGAATTAAGTCGCTCGTTGCGAAGTTTCCCCGCAACCTTAAGTCTTGGCGTGTCCGCCATCCGCAAGGCTCAAGGTAAGGGGGGGCTGAACAATGTCCGATAACACCCTTAACGCCGCTCCGGCTCAGCGCACTCAGCTGCGTAAAACCCTGACATTAGTTCCGGTAGTGATGATGGGTCTGGCTTATCTGCAGCCAATGACCATCTTCGATACCTTCGGCATCGTATCCGGCCTGACCGATGGTCACGTCGCGACCGCGTACGCCTTCGCTCTGCTGGCGATCCTGTTTACCGCCCTGAGCTACGGCAAGCTGGTGAAGAAGTTCCCTTCCGCCGGTTCCGCCTACACTTACGCCCAGAAAGCCATCAGCCCGCACGTCGGCTTTATGGTGGGCTGGTCATCGCTGCTGGACTACCTGTTCATGCCGATGATCAACATTTTGCTGGCCAAGATTTACCTGGAAGCGATCTTCCCGGGCGTCCCGTCCTGGATCTTCGTGGCGGTGCTGGTCGGGTTGATGACGATTTTCAACCTGCGCGGCATCAAGCTGGTGGCCAACCTGAACTCCATCATCGTGGTGGTGCAGGTGGCGATCATGATCGTGTTCCTGGGGTTGGTGATCAACGGCGTTTACCACGGCGAAGGCGCCGGTACGCTGGTCAGCAGCCGCCCGTTCTGGTCCGATAACGCTCACGTGGTGCCGATGATTACCGGCGCGACCATCCTGTGCTTCTCGTTCCTGGGCTTCGACGGCATCAGCTCGCTGTCCGAAGAAACCAAAGACGCAGAGAAAGTGATCCCGAAAGCCATCTTCCTGACGGCGCTGATCGGCGGCATCATCTTTATCGTGGTGTCTTACTTCGTGCAGCTGTACTTCCCGGACATCTCGCGCTTCAAGGATCCTGACGCGTCGCAGCCTGAAATCATGCTGTACGTGGCGGGCAAGTTCTTCCAGTCGGTGATCCTGGTGTTCTCCTGCGTGACGGTATTGGCGTCAGGCATGGCGGCGCACGCGGGCGTTTCGCGTCTGATGTACGTGATGGGCCGCGACGGCGTGTTCCCGACTCGCTTCTTCGGCTATGTGCATCCGAAGTGGCGTACCCCGGCGCTGAACGTGCTGCTGGTTGGCGCCATCGCGCTGTCCGCGGTGTCGTTTGACCTGGTGACCGCGACCGCGCTGATCAACTTCGGTGCGCTGGTGGCCTTCACCTTCGTCAACCTGTCGGTGATCTCGCAGTTCTATATTCGCGACAAGATGAACCGCACCGTGAAGGACACGTTCAACTACCTGATCCTGCCGGTGATGGGCGCACTGACCGTCGGCGCGCTGTGGATCAACCTGGAAGCCAGCTCGATGACGCTGGGCCTGGTTTGGGCGGCCATCGGTCTGATCTACCTGGCCTTCGTTACCCGCAGCTTCCGTCTGCCGGTGCCGCAAGCGAGCGAAGACGCCGCCTAAGCGCGAGCCGTCTCCTCAGCCACAAAAAAGGCCGCTTTCGCGGCCTTTTCCTTTTCTGCTTGCTGCGGGTTTTATCCCACCAACTCTTTGCCGTAATCGAACAGCGCTTTCAGCAGGGCGGTTTTTTCTTTGTCGCCTTCGTGCAGGTTATACAGCGATTCGAGCTGCAGCAGGTAACTCTGCACGCGCTCCGCGCTCAACGTTTCCTGGCGGTGTTGCAGCCAGCGGCGCTGCTCGGCGTCGTCCAGCGTATTCGGATAGTTGCGCGCGCGGAAGCGGAACAGCAGCTCTTTCATGCGGCCGTCGCTGAAGGCCAGATCCAGCGCCGGCAGGTTCTGCGGCTTGGTCTGCTGGATAATCCTCATCGCCGCCTTGTCGGCGTCGCTGAAGAAACCGTCGTACAAGCGGGCGTCGACGTCCTCGGAACCTTTGAACGGCTCGGCTTCGGCGAACAGTGCCACCACTTTCTCGCGCACTTCCGGGTGCTGTTTCAGCAGCTGCAGATTTTGCAGGCAGGCCTGGCGATCGATGCCCAGCCGCTCGGCGTTCTCCGGCAGCAGGGTTTTGGCCGGCGCCAGCACCGGGCATTTGTTGATGTGCACCAGCTTGATCGGCACCGGCGTCTGATCCGGCGCCAGATCGTCGCGGCGGGTGTAGAGCCGTTCACGCAGCTGCTCAGCGCTCAGCGTCAGCAGCGGCGTCATGTCGCCGGCGAGATCGCACATGATCACCGCGTTTTTGTTGTCCGGGTGCCAGGCCAGCGGCGACACCCAGCTGGTGTTGCCGCGCGCCGCGCCGAACATGCCGGAGACGTGCACCAGCGGCGTCATTTCGGCGACGTCGATCAGGGCGTTCAGTTTGTGCTTGTTGCGGTGCTGCAGCAGGAAATCGAACAGCCGCGGCTGCGCCTGCTTAACCAGCTTGGCCATGGCGATGGTGGCGTATACGTCTGACATCGCGTCGTGAGCCTGCGTGTGTTCGACGCCGTTGGCGTGCGTGAGGTGTTCGAGGCGGAAGCTGGGGAAACCGTCTTCGTTTTCCGGCCAGACGATGCCGTCCGGGCGCAGGGCGTAGCAGGCGCGCATCACATCCAGCAGATCCCAACGCGAGTTGCCGTTTTGCCAGCTGTAGGCGTAGGGATCGTAGAAGTTGCGATAGAAGATATTGCGGCTCACTTCGTCATCGAAGCGGATGTTGTTGTAACCGAGAATGCAGGTGCCGGCCACGCTGAAGGCCTGATGGATTTGGCGGGTGAACTCGGCCTCGTTAACGCCTTTGGCGCGCGCCACCTGCGGCGTGATGCCGGTGATCATCACCGCCTCGGGTTCCGGCAGGTAATCGTCGGCCGGGGCGCAGTAGATGACCAGCGGCTCTTCGATAATGTTGAAATCCATATCGGTGCGCACGCCGGCGAACTGCGCCGGGCGGTCCAGCGACGGGCTCTTGCCGAAGGTCTCGTAATCGTGAATATAAAATGTGGCCGTTGCCTTGCTGCTCAAAATCGCGTCTCTTCAGTGGCGGATACAATATGCCTCTATTGTAACGGCGTGGGGAGCGATGCCAAGCGGCGGTTAGCGAAATGCGCGCAATTACGCACGGCGATAGTAATCCAGCCGCTGATGAAAGTAGGGGAGCAGGTGATCGGGGATCTGTTGTTCTGTTTCCGTCTGGGTCGAGGCGATGCCGTAGCGCTCGTTGTAGATCACGCTGATGGCCAGCAAATCGGTTTCTATTTTCTCGCGTTGCGCCTGCGGTAAGCTATCCAGCTTTCGAGCCATCGTTATCTCCCTGTTAATCTTAGGGTATAATAGGATCGTTAGCTGGTCTTGTCCCTACCCATTCCGGGGGGCGGCGGAGGCCTGAACGCTTTGCTGCGGGCAGGGGGGCAGACTGTGGCGGGCGGCGAACTCGCTCTGCGCCTGGTGCGCATTGAGGCGATCTGCCCGATTATACAGCGAACAGGCGCCGCTTATCACTGCCGCCCAAAACAGGGTGCACAGCAGCAAAACCCCCAACCAGATTTTTTGGTTATAGGTCATAAGTCCTCCACGGACGAGAAGAGAAATAACATTGACCGTTAAATTTAATCAGGCACTACATCAATGGTATTTAAACGGCGGAGATTAATCATGGAGTCTACGCGGTTCTTTTGTTACTAAACCCATGATGGATGTTTCAAAAGATTCCTTAAGATAATATTAAGAAAAGTGTTTAAGGGCGCCGTAATTCTATTTAATATTTGTTTAAATATCCGCGGATACAATCACCCACATTCAATGCCAATGTGGGTGACAATGATGAAAACGCTACTGTTGACCGGCGCTACCGGCTTTCTTGGTGGTGCGGTTCTCGAAAAATTATTGATTGAAAATCAGTCTGTTAATTATCTTTTGCTGGTGCGTGCAGACGATGCGCAGCAAGGGCTGGCCCGTATTCGCGCGAATATGGAAAAGTTTAATATCGATGCGAATCTGCTGTCTAAAATTACGATTGAAAATATATTATTGGGCGACCTTTCCGAACCGGCCGACTTTTTAACTGACGCGCGTATTAACAATGTTACGCACGTTATTAACTGCGCGGCCGTTGCTTCATTTGGTAATAACCCGCTCATTTGGAAGGTAAACGTAGAAGGCACTCTGGCCTTTGCCGAAAGAATGGCGCAGGTGCCGGGATTAAAACGTTTCCTGCACGTCGGCACCGCCATGTCCTGTTCGCCGGAGCCGGGTTCGCTGGTGGCGGAGAGCGGCGAGTTTGAGGAAGACGCCGAACACCTGGTGGAATATACCCGTTCCAAATCCACCATCGAACAGCTGATGCGCCAGCGCTGCCCGCAAATGCCGTTGACCATCGCTCGTCCGTCGATCGTGGTGGGGCACACCCGCCTGGGCTGCCAGCCTTCCAGCAGCATTTTCTGGGTGTTTGGCATGGCGCTGATGCTGCGCAAGTTCATGTGCTCGCTGCAGGACAATATCGACGTGATCCCGGCGGACTATTGCGCGGATGCGCTGGTGATGCTGATGAACAGCGAAACGCTGGAGAACGACGTTTATCACATCTCCGCCGGTGAGGAGAGCAGCGTCAGCTTTGCCGAAATTGACAACGCCATGGCGGCAGCCCTGGAAAAAGCGCCGGTGGGCGATGAGTATGCGCAGGTGACCTATGACGCGCTGGTGAAAATGCGCCGCCAGCTGAAAGACATTTTCGGCCCGTGCAACGAGCGGCTGATGCTGAAGGCGATGCGCCTGTACGGATCGTTCGCCATGCTCAACGTGCGTTTCAGCAACGAGAAGATCCTCAAGCTGGGCATGCCGAAACCGCCGCGTTTCACCGACTACATCGCCGGCTGCGTGCAGTCGACGCGCGGGCTGTCTATCCAGCAGCAGATGGTGGTGGACTTCAAATAACCGCCGGGCGCAACGGGCGCCCGAGGTTATCGTCCGTTACCAGGACGAAGACGACCAGAAGACGCGGCCGAGCACCACCAGTTGCTCCTTGCGCTGCTGATAGCTGAGATGCTCGTCCTGGTACTCTTCCCGGTTGAGGGAGCGGATGACGACGCCGCCGTCCGGCTGTTCGATCAGAACCTTCACCCGCAGCAAATTGCCGTGGCGGATGGCGTAGGTCTTGCCCTCGCGGATGCGCGTATCGTCGGTGTTGATGCCGACCACGTCGCCGTCCTGCAGACGCGGTTCCATGCTGGAGCCGGAGATGCGGATAATGCGCGCGGCGTTGACCGCCACCCCCATCTTGTGCAGATAGTAACGGCGGAAGATCAGCGAAAACTCCTCGCGATCGACGATTTCGTAGCAGCCGTCGCCGGCGGAAAAATCGATATCCAGCAGCGGGATCTCCACAAACTCTTCCTTGTCTTGTTCGGTATCTTCCCATACCACCGGTTTCAAACGGGCGGGCTGGAAGTCCGACTCCGCCGCCACGTTGTCAAACGGGCGCACCAGCTGCTTTTCATGAAACACGTCGAACCAGCCCTTGGGCAAATTCAGCCTGGCCTCGATCCGCCTGGCCAGATTGTCGCCAAGATTGCGGGAGGATTTCTCCCCGATGATTTGGCTCAGCGTCGGCGCGGAAGACTCAACCAGCGTGGCGAACTCATTCTGGTTGACGCCTTGCCGGGCGTAGCGGGCCATCAATTCGCGCAGATTGTTGCGCCTGATTTCTTTAGTTTCCATCGTTTGATGATCGCACTCTTTAGCAAAAAGGTAAATAACGGTTTTGCTAAAAAACGCTTGCGCATGATTTAGCAATTAGCTAAAACAAAAAGGGTGAGCCAAAGGTTCACCTGTGCGGAGCGGCCTGTCATGATGAGAGGCCGCTCAGTGAAATCAAACGAGAGAGGGACTTTACGATGTACAAGATTGATTACAATAGCTACCGATCGGTCGCCAGCTTCGGCCACCGCGTGCGCTTTCTGGTGCTGCACTACACGGCGCAAAACTTCGCCGACTCGGTGACGTCGTTGACCGGAAAATCGGTCAGCGCGCACTATCTGGTGCCGGATCCGACCGATGCCACCTATCAGGCCGCCGGCTTCAGCGGCGTGCGCATTTTCAACCTGGTGGACGAGAACGAGCGCGCCTGGCATGCCGGCACCAGCCAGTGGGGCACCCGCAGCAATATCAACGACACCTCGATCGGCATCGAGATCGTCAACCTGGCGAGCGGCGACGGTGGAAACATCACCTTCCCGCCGTTCAATCCGCAGCAGATCGAGGCGGTCACCCAGCTGGCGCAGAACATCCTGCAGCGTTATCCGGACATCTCGCCGGTGAACGTGGTGGCGCACTCCGACATCGCGCCGGGCCGCAAGAGCGATCCGGGCCCGCAGTTCCCGTGGCAGCAGCTGTATCAGGCCGGCGTCGGCGCCTGGTATGACGAAGCGACCAAGCAGCAGCGCCAGCAGGAGTACTGCAGCCAGGGTCTGCCGGCGCAGGCTGAGCTGCTGAAACTGTTCGCCCAATATGGCTACGACACCTCGGCGGCGAACACCGCAGAAGGCTATCGCCAGCTGGTGCGTGCGTTCCAGCTGCACTTCCGTCCGCAGAAGTATGACGGCGTGATGGATGTTGAAACCGCCGCCGTTCTGCGCGCGCTGGTCGACAAATACGCCGCCTGAGCCTGAGTGCGAATGGGGGACGCCTCATTCGCCTTTTCCTTGCCGGGCTTCCTCCGCTAAAATAGCGGCCTGGCTGGTGTTTATCGGAGGCACTGTGCGCCTCGATCGAAAAATCTCTTCACTTGAACTGCTGACCTATCGCCACTATCGCATCGTTCACGGCGTGCGCATCGGGCTGGCGTTTATCCTGACCTTTCTGCTGATCCGCCTGCTGGCGGTGCCCGAAGGCACCTGGCCGCTGATCACCCTGGTGGTGGTGATGGGGCCGATCTCGTTTTGGGGCAACGTGCTGCAGCGGGCGCTGCAACGCATTGCCGGCACGGTGTTCGGCGCGGCTTCCGGCCTGATCGCCCTGTATCTGGAACTCTATTCGCTGCCGCTGATGCTGGCATGGTGCGGCGTGGTGATGTTCGTCTGCGGTTACCTGACGCTCGGCAAACGGCCGTATATGGCGCTGCTGGTGGGGATCACGCTGGCGGTGGTGTGCGGCGCGGGCGCCGGCGACATGCATACCGCGCTGTGGCGCAGCGGCGACGTGATCTTCGGCTCGCTGCTGGCGCTGCTGTTCACCAGCATCTACCCGCAGCGCGCCTACATTCTGTGGCGCATGCAAATGGCGGACTGTCTGCAAACCGCCGCCCGTATCTACGGCGCGTATTTTTCGCCGAACGTCATTGAGCGGCCGCGGCTGGAGCCGCAGCTCAAGGATCTGTTGAATCAGGTGGTGAAGCTGCGCAGCCTGATCGTGCCCGCCAGCAAGGAAACCCGCATCCCCAAAGCGGTGTTCGAGGCGGTGCAAACCCTCAGCCGCAATCTGGTGTGCACGCTGGAGCTGATGGCCGACGCCTACTGGGCCTCGCGTGAAACGCACTTCATTATGTTGAACGCCCGCACGCTGCGCAGCACCCAGCTGCTGACGCTGAGCTCGCTGGAGTCGCTGGCGGTGCTGATGCGCGAAGGGCCGCAGGCGCAGCGCCAGGCGGCGGCGGGGCAGCTGGCGGAAATCGCCGGCGAGCTGAAAACGCTGATGCAAGAGGTCAGCCTTGGCCAACACGGCGAAGCGCCGATTTACGGCTATGTCTGGCTCAGCATGGAGCTGGCGCAGCAGTTGGAAGAGCTGGGGGATCTGCTCCAGGTCTGCACCGCCGCCGGGCGCGAATAAGGGGTCAGATCATGAAGGCGGCGCTTTGGGTTTTGGCCGCCGGGGCAAAGTGGGTAAGATAAGCCAATCACTGTTGTGCCGGACCGCCACAAACCTGTATCTTGGTGCCATGTGGCCGTAAGCAAATGAATCTGTGTATTACTAAAGCAAGGGTATAAAGATGGATAATGCAAATAAGCCGAGTTTCCAGGACGTGCTGGAGTTTGTGCGTATGTTCCGCCGCAAAAACAAACTGCAACGCGAGATCGTCGACAACGAAAAGAAAATTCGTGATAACCAGAAGCGCGTGCTGCTGCTCGACAACCTGAGTGAGTACATCAAGCCCGGCATGAGCATTGAAGACATTCAGGGCATCATCGCCAACATGCGCAGCGACTACGAAGATCGCGTTGATGACTACATCATCAAAAATGCCGATCTGTCCAAAGAACGCCGCGAGCTGTCCAAAAAGCTGAAGGCGATGGGCGAAGTGAAGTAACCCGCTTTAGCGGGCCGGGCGTCCTGCCTGGCCCGCATCCTTATCCCGCCTGATTTTCCGTTCTTGCCGACATTGCCGTTTCCGTTGGGGCGTTCCCCGGCGGCCGAAGGCGCCTCCCCATCCTGCAGGATCTGCAGGTGACCGCCGGGGAACGCGTGTTACTGCTCCGCACCGTACATGTCGAAGTCGAAATACTTGTCGTTGATTTTCTTGTAAGTGCCGTTGGCGCGGATCGCCTGCAGCGCGGCGTTGAAGGCGTTAAGCAGCGCGGTATCCTCTTTGCGCACCCCGATGCCGTCGCCGACGCCGAAGTACTTGCTGTCGCTCAATTCGGCGCCGATAAAGGCAAAGTCTTTGCCGCCGGGCGTTTTGAAGAATTCGCTGGCGCTGACGCTGGCCAGCAGCGACGCATCCAGGCGGCCGTTGGCCAGATCTTCGTTCACCTCCTGCTGGCTTTGGTAGGCGACCACGTTGACGCCGGCCGGCCGCCACAGCGCGTTGGCGTAGGCCTCCTGGCTGGAACCTTGCTGCACGCCGACCGATTTGCCCTTCAGCGAGGCGGCGGTAGGCTGCAGATTGCTGCCTTTATGCGCCACCAGCCGCGCCGGGGCGTTGGAGACTTTGCTGGAGAAAGCGATCTGCTGCCGGCGCTGCGGCGTGATGGTCATCGACGAGGCGATGGCGTCGAACTTCTTCGCCTGCAGGCCGGGGATCATGCCGTCCCAGCTGCTTTCCACCCACACGCATTTGGCCTGCATCTGGTCACACAGCGCCTGGGCGATATCGACGCCGAAGCCGGTCAGCTTGCCCTGCGGATTTTTATACTCCAGCGGCGGAAAGGTGGGATCGATGCCCAGCTTGATCACTTTGCCGCTGAATTCACCGCTCAGCGCGGGAAAGCTCGCGGCCAGCGGCAGCAACAACAACAGCCCTTTGATGATTTTCATGTCATTTCCTCTGTGTTGGCGATTAAACCGCGGGGCGAGCCAAAAAGCGCTCGACCAATTTGACCCAGTAAGTGGCGCCCAACGACAGACTGTCGTCGTTGAAGTCATAACCGGGGTTGTGCAGGGAATTGCCCGGCGTGGCGGGGCCGTTGCCGATCGAGATGTAGCTGCCCGGGCACTTCTCCAGCATAAAGGCGAAATCTTCGCTGGCGGTGAACGGCCGCAGCGTGGGGAGCACTCGGCTCTCTCCGGCCCATTCCAGCGCCACCGCGCGCGCCAGTTCGGTTTCTGCCGGGTGGTTCACCAGCACCGGGTAGCCGTGTTGATAGTCGATCTCCGCGCGGGCGCCGAAGCTGGCGGCCTGCGCCGTGACCAGTTCGGTGATGCGCTGTTCCAGCCGCGCGCGCACCGCCGCCGTCAGCGCGCGCACGCTGAGCGTCAGGGTGGCGGTCGCCGGGATCACGTTGGCGGCCTGGCCGGCCTGCATCGCCCCCACGGTGACGATCGCCGTTTCCTGCGGATCGATATTGCGCGCCACGATGGTTTGCAGGCTCATAACGATGGCTGCGCAGGCCACCACCGGATCGACGGTGCTCTGCGGCACCGCGCCGTGGCCGCCGTGGCCGTGCAGGGTGATGTGCACCGTATCGGCCGAGCACATGAAGGGGCCGCAGGCGAAGCCCAGGTGGCCGGTGGGTAAGCCGGGCACGTTGTGCATGGCGAACACCGCGTCGCAGGGGAAGCGCTCAAACAGGCCGTCTTCAATCATCACTCTGGCGCCGCCGCCGCCTTCTTCCGCCGGCTGAAAGATCAGGTGCAGCGTGCCGAAAAAGTTCGGCTGCCGTGCCAGATAGCGCGCCGCCGCCAGCAGCATGGCGGTGTGCCCGTCGTGGCCGCAGGCGTGCATCACCCCGGAATGGGTGCTGGCATAAGGCAGTTCGGTGGTTTCGGCAATCGGCAGGGCGTCCATGTCGGCGCGGATGCCGAGCGATTTTCCCGGCCCGCGCTGCAGTGTGGCGACAACGCCGGTTTGTCCTACGCCGCGCGTGACGCGGTAACCCCATTCCTCCAGCCGCTGCGCCACCAGATCCGACGTCGCAAACTCCTGGAAGCCCAGCTCCGGGTGGGCGTGAAGGTGGTGGCGAAGCGCGACCATCTCATCATGAACGGCGGCGATCTCAGGCAGTACCAGTGAAGGGTTCATCACGGTCTCCGGCAAAAGGATTCCGGCCAACGGGCACGGAACGGGGCAGAGGGACAGGCATCGAGACTAGCAAACTCCGTTTTTGCCGGGTAGCCGCCGTTCGGTTATGCTGACAACCTATGATTGTCAGGAGGTGGACATGAAACTGCACCAACTGCAGGCGCTGGTGGCCAGCGCCGACAGCGGCAGCATTCGCGCGGCGGCGCGGCATCTGGGGCTGTCGCAGGCGGCGGTGACCCGCGCACTGCGCGAACTGGAGCAAGAACAGGCGCTGCCGCTGCTGATCCGCACGCCGACCGGGCTGGGTTTTACCCCCTACGGCAAAACCCTGCTGGCGCACGCCCGGCTGGTGCTGAACCAGTTGGAGCAGGCGCAGGGCGAAATGGCGGCGCTGCGCGGGAGTGCGGCGGATCTGGTCAAGGCGGCGATTACCCCCTGGCTGATGCTGACGGTGCTGCCGCCGGCGGTGATGGCGTTTCGCGGCAAAGTGCCGGCGGTGCGGCTGGAACTGTCGGAAAGCCTGATGGCCAACGCCCAATCGCAGCTGCGTGAGGGCACGATGGATTTCGCCGTCACGCCGCTGCCGGCGTCGTCGGCGCCGCAGGAGTTCCACTGCGAGCCGCTGCTGGAGTATGAAACGGCGTACATGGTGCGGCGCGGCCACCCGCTGGTACACAGCACCTCGCTGCATCAGCTGCTGGAGGAGGATTGGGTGATGAGCTATACCCAGGAAAGTTTCGATGCGCTGCTCGACGAGGTGTTCCACCGCCACGGCGCGCGCCTGCCGCGCCAGCGCATTATCCAGGCGCATTCGTTCGGCATGCTGCAGGCGCTGGTGGAATCCGCCGAGATGTGCACCTGGTGCCCGCGGCCGATCGCCGCGCTGCCGCAATTCGCCTCTCGCCTGCAGCCGCTGGCGCTGCGCGAGAGCTGCCAACCGGCGCAGCTGAATATCGTCACCCGGCGCAACAGCATTCTGAGCGCCGCCGCCCACGCGTTTATCGACACGCTGGTGCGCACCCTGCGCCAGCAGGTGCGATCGTCGCGGCCGGAGGATCGCCAGATCTACGATCGCGTGCGCCTGCTGATTTAGCGGATCTGCCCGGATCGCCGATCCCGTAAATGGGATCGCGATCCGCATTTGTAGCATTTTTAGCCGCAATGTTAACGAACTGTGATTTTGCTCAAATAATTATTTTTGCAGCTTTGGTTATATGTCGCTCTATGTTCACGTTGTCATTTTTAGTTATCGGGATGTGTAATGGTTAATTTGTTGAAATTTATAATTTTATAACTCAGTTTGTTTTTTGTTTGATAAAAATGACAACGTCAACATTTATAATTTTCAAGCGTTTAACGAGAATATTGGAGGGATGGATGAGCCAGTTGCCGGAAAAAATGCGCGCGGTCGTTTGCCACGGCCCGCAGGACTACCGTTTCGAACAGGTGCCCACGCCGCTGCCGAAGGCGCGCGAGCTGGTGATCAAGGTGGAAGGCTGCGGCATCTGCGCAGGCGACTGCAAGTGCAAGAACGGTGCGCAGATGTTTTGGGGGGAGACCCCGTGGGTCAAACCGCCGGTGGTGCCGGGGCACGAGTTCTACGGCCGCATCGCCGCGCTGGGCGAGGGCGCGGAAGGCAAATACCGGATCGGTGAGCGGGTGATCGCCGAGCAGATCGTGCCGTGCTGGGAGTGCCGTTACTGCAAATCCGGCAGTTACTGGATGTGTGAGACGCATAACATTTACGGCTTCCAGAAAGACGTGGCGGAGGGCGGCATGGCGGAATACATGCGCTTTTCCGAGAACGCCATCGTGCACAAGATCCCGGAAAGCCTGAGCCATGAAGACGCGGTATTGATCGAGCCGATGGCCTGCGCCATTCACACCGTGGCGCGCGGCGACATCCAGCTGGACGACGTGGTGGTGCTGGCCGGCGCCGGGCCGCTCGGGCTGTGCATGGTGCAGGTGGCGCGCCTGAAGACGCCGAAGAAACTGATCGTGATCGACGCCATCGACGAGCGGCTGGCGCTGGCGAAGGAGTTTGGCGCCGACGTGGTGATCAACCCGCTGAAGGAAGACGCCGACCAGATCGTCAAATCGCTGACCGGCGGCTACGGCTGCGACGTCTACATCGAGGCCACCGGCGCGCCGATCGGCGTCACCCAGGGGCTGCAGATGATCCGCAAGCTGGGCCGCTTCGTGGAGTTCAGCGTGTTCGGCAAGGAAACCACCGTCGACTGGTCGATCATCGGCGATCGCAAGGAGCTGGACATTCGCGGCGCGCACCTGGCGCCCTACAGCTATGAGATCGCCATCGATCTGTTCGAGCGCGGGCTGGTGACCTCAATCGGCGTGGTGACCCACAGCTATTCATTGAACGACTGGGACGAAGCCTTCGCCCTGGCGGACTCGACCGACTCCATCAAGGTGATCCTGGTTCCCTGACCCTCCCGCCGTACCGCTGTTGCAGTCACGACCGTCGGCCCGTCCGCAATGGAGGGGCCGGCCGGTCGGCCAAACGCAAAGACATGCTGTTGCTCTGATAACCACAACAAGAAGCTTCCCTACAGGAGAATTGGCTATGTTTTCATTATTCAAAAAGACCCTGCCTTTTATCGTCGCCGGTGGAATGTTGGCGGCCAGCCATGGGGCGCTGGCCAAGCAAATCACGATCGGTATGTCGTTCCAGGAAATGAACAACGACTACTTCGTCACCATGAAGCAGGCGCTGGATCAGGCGGCGGCGGATATCGGCGCCAAGGTGTACGTGGCCGATGCGCGCCATGACGTCGCCAAACAGATCGGCGACGTGGAGGACATGCTGCAGAAGAAGGTGGATATCCTGCTGATCAACCCGACCGACTCGGTGGGGGTGCAGTCGGCGGTGATCTCCGCCCATAAGGCCGGCGCGGTGGTGGTGGCGATCGACGCGCAGGCCGAAGGGCCGCTGGACTCGTTCGTCGGCTCGGAAAACTACGACGCCGGCTTCCAGGCGGGCGAGTATCTGGCGAAAGCGCTGGGCGGCAAAGGCAAGGTGGCGATCCTCGACGGTATCCCGGTGGTGCCGATCCTGGAGCGCGTGCGCGGCTTTGAAGCGGCGATGAAGAAATACCCCGACATCAAGATCGTCACCAAGCAAAACGGCAAGCAGGAGCGCGACACCGCGCTGACCGTCACCGAAAACATGCTGCAGTCGGCGCCGGATCTGGCGGGCATCTTCAGCGTCAACGACGTCGGCGCGCTCGGCGCCCTGGCGGCGATCGAAAGCAACGGCGCCAAGGTCAAGCTGGTGAGCGTCGACGGCCAGCCGGAAGCCATCAAAGAGATCCTCAAGCCGAATTCGCCGTTCATCGCTACCTCGGCGCAGTTCCCGCGCGACCAGCTGCGCATCGCGCTCGGCATTGCGCTGGCCCGCTACTGGGGCGCCACGGTGCCGAAAACCGTGCCGGTCAAAGTGAAGCTGATCGACCGCAGCAATGCGGCCGGCTTTAGCTGGTAACAGCGGCAGGTTCGCCCCGCTGCGGCGGGGCGTTCGGCGCGGAGGGCAATGCGGTGACACCTTTACTGGAACTGAAGCGAATAAAAAAGAGCTTTCCCGGCGTGAAGGCGCTGGACGGCATCGATCTGGCCATTCAACGGGGCGAGGTGCACGCCCTGCTGGGCGAAAACGGCGCCGGCAAATCGACGCTGGTGAAAATCATGTGCGGCATCCATCAGCCGGACGAGGGCGACATTTTTATCGACGGCGAGCAGCGCCGCTTTAACAACTATCGCCAGGCGATCGAGGCCGGGGTCGGCATTATTTTTCAGGAATTCTCGTTGATTCCCTACATGAGCGCCATCGACAATATCTTCCTCAACCGGGAGATCAGGAACCGCTGGGGCCTGCTGGATCGGCGGGCGATGCGGCGCAAGGCCGAGGCGATCTTCAAGCGGCTGACGGTGGCTATCGATCTCGATTGCCCGGTGGAGCAGCTGAGCGTGGCGCAGCAGCAGTTCGTTGAGATCGCCAAGGCGCTGTCGCTGGAGGCGCGAGTGCTGGTGCTGGACGAACCGACCGCCACGCTGACGCCGGGCGAGGCCGAACACCTGTTCAGCGTGATGAGCGATCTGCGGCTGCTGGGCGTTGGCATGGTGTTTATCTCGCACCATCTGGACGAGATCTTCACCATCTGCGATCGCATCACCGTGCTGCGCGACGGCGCCTACATCGAAACGCTGGCCACCGGCGACACTAACGTGGAAGAGCTGGTGCGGCTGATGGTCGGGCGCAAAATCGAGAACGCCTTCCCGGTGAAACAGCACCCGGTCGATACCGCGACGGTGCTGCTGGAGGCGGAGATCCAGCGCGAGAAGCACGGCGCGACCGACCGTTTTCGGCTGCATAAGGGCGAGATCCTCGGCTTCGCCGGGCTGGTGGGCTCCGGGCGCACCGAGACCGTCTCGGCGCTGATCGGCGCCAGCCGCTGCCACCGCAAACGCGTCAGCCTCGGCGGCCAACCGGCGGCGCTGCGCTCCCCGGCGCAGGCGCTGGCGCAGGGCATCGGCCTGCTGCCGGAGAGCCGCAAAACCGAGGGCCTGGTGCTGCCGTTTTCGGTGGCGCAGAACATCACCCTCAACCGGCACCACCGGCGCGGCAAGATCTTCGTCAGCGCCCGCAAGGATCGCGACGTGGTGCAGCGGCTGATCCGCGCCGTGGGGGTGAAAACCCCGGACGCTGAGACCGCCGTCAGCACCCTGAGCGGCGGCAACCAGCAGAAAGTGGTGATCGCCCGCTGGCTCAACAACGACTGCAACATCCTGATCTTCGACGAGCCGACGCGCGGCATCGACGTGGGCGCCAAGGCCGAGATCTACCAGCTGATGCAGCAACTGACCCAGCAGGGCATCTCCATCATCATGATTTCCTCCGAACTGCCGGAGATCATCGGCGTGTGCGACCGCGTGCTGGTGTTTCGCGGCGGCCACATCGTCGCCGAGCTGACCGGCGACGACATCGAATCCAACCACATCATGCTTCACGCGACCGGGAGTGCCTTATGATCGGAATTGAACAACCCGCCGTGGCGCGCCGCGCCGCCGGCCCCAGCCTCGGCAAGCGCTGGGAAAAACTGCTGCATCACCCGGCGGTCTTGCCGTTTATCGGCTTCGCTGTCCTGTTCGTGCTGATGAGCCTGCTGAACGACAGCTTCCTCAGCGTCAACAACCTGACCAACGTGGCGCGCCAGGTGTCTATCAACGCCATCATCGCGGTGGGCATGACCTGCGCGATCCTGACCGGCGGCATCGATCTCTCGGTGGGGCCGGTGATGGCGCTGGCCGGCTCGGTCGCCGCCGGGCTGATGCTGGCGGCGGTGCCGATCCCGCTGGCGATGGTGGCGGCGCTGGCGCTCGGCGCGCTGTTCGGCCTGGCCAACGGCGCCTGCATCGCCTACCTGCGCATGCCGCCGATCATCGTCACCCTGGCGTCGATGGGCATCGCCCGCGGCCTGGCGCTGCTCTATACCGGCGGCTACCCGATCTCCGGCCTGCCCGACGTCTTCTCCTTCTTCGGCCGCGGCACGGTGCTGGGCATCCAGGTGCCGATCCTGATCATGCTCGGCGTGTACCTGCTGGCCTGGCTGATGCTCAACCAGCTGCCGTTCGGCCGCTACGTCTATGCAATGGGCGGCAACGAAGAGGCGGCGCGCCTGAGCGGCATCCGCGTGCCGCGCTACAAGATGCTGGTCTACGTGATCAGCGGCCTGACCGCCGCGCTGGCCGGGCTGGTGCTGACCTCGCGCCTGATGAGCGGGCAGCCCAACGCCGGCGAAGGCTTCGAGCTGGACGCCATCGCCGCCGTAGTGCTGGGCGGGGCGGCGATCTCCGGCGGGCGCGGCGCCATCGTCGGCACGCTGGTGGGGGCGATGATGCTCGGGGTGCTCAACAACGGCCTCAATCTGATGAACGTGTCGCCGTATATCCAGAACGTGGTGAAGGGCGGCATCATCCTGGCCGCCATCTACCTCAGCTCCGTGCGGCGCAAATAGGAGGCGCGATGTCAGTCTTTCTTGGCATAGACGTCGGCGGCACGGTGATCAAGGCCGGGCTGTACCGGGCAAGCGGCGAAGAGCTGGCGATCGCCGAGCGCGACGGCGCGGCGATTGCCGCCCAGCCGGGCTTTAGCGAACGCAATATGGACGCGCTGTGGGATGACGTGTGCGCGGCGATCCGCCAGACGCTGCACGCGGCGGGGCTGGCGGCCGGGCAGGTGCGCGGCGTCAGCTTTTCGGCGCACGGCAAAGGGCTGTACGCCATCGACCGCCACGGCAAGCCGGTCGGCAACGGCATTCTGTCTTCGGACAACCGCGCGGCGGCCACGGTGGCTGAGCTGCGCTGCGTCGGGGTGGACGCGCAGAGCTACCCGCGCAGCCTGCAGCCGCTGTGGCCCAGCCACCCGGCGCTGCTGTTGCGCTGGCTGAAGCAGCGGCAACCGGCGCAGTACGCCGCCGTCGATCGCATCCTGATGGCGCACGACTACCTGCGCTTTCGCCTCACCGGCGAGGCGGCGGCCGAGGTGACCAACATCTCCGGCAGCAACCTGTTTAACCAGCGCAGCGGCGCTTACGATCCGGCGCTGATGGCCGCCTTCGGCATCGAAGAGGCGCAGGAGAAGACCGCGCCAACGATCGGCTCGGCGCAGCTGGCCGGGCGGGTGACGGCCGCTGCGGCGGCGCAGTGCGGCCTGCGAGCGGGCACCGCGGTGTACGGCGGCCTGTTCGACGTGGTGGGCGCGGCGCTCAGCTCCGGCGTGGCTGACGATCGCACGCTCAGCGCGGTGGCGGGCACCTGGTCGATCGCCACCTGCGTGACCGAGCGCATCATTCCCGCCGATTACCCCTACGCCTGGGGGCGCTACTGCATCGACGGCCGCTATTTCGTGCACGAAGGCAGCCCGACCTCGGCCGGCAACCTGGCCTGGTTCCTGCGCCAGTTCTGCGCCGACGACCGGCAGCGGTACGCCCAGTTCAACGCCTGGGTGGCCGAGCGCCGCGAGCAGCCGAGCGGGCTGCTGTTCCTGCCTTATCTGTACGGCTCCAACCTCGGCGGCAACACGCCGGGCGGGCTGATCGGCCTGAGCGCCCACCACGAGATGGCGGACGTGGTGCAGGCGATCTACCAGGGCATCGTGTTCTCGCACCTGATCCATCAGGAGCGCATGGTGCAGCTGAACCCGCGCATCGAGCGGGTGCGCATGACCGGCGGGCCGACGCAGTCCGAGGTCTGGATGCAGATGTACGCCGACGCCGGCAACCTGCCGCTTGAGGTGGTGGAAACGCGCCAGAGCGGCTGCCGCGCCGCCGCCCTGTGTGCCGCCGTCGGCGCCGGGGAGTACGCCGGGTTCGCCGAAGCGATCGCCGCCGCGCCGCCCAAACTGCGCTGTTATTATCCCGCGACCGCTGCCCACCGGCGCCTGCGCGCCCAGCAGGCGCGCTATCTGGCGGTCGCCCAGGCTTTGAGTGAGGTGACTGATGCAAACGACTAACGCCGCCTGTCTGGGACTGTATGAAAAGGCGCTGCCCGCCGAACTGAGCTGGCCGCAGCGGCTGGCCACCGCCGCCGAGCTGGGCTTTGAGTTCGTGGAGATGTCGATCGACGAACAGCCGGCGCGCCAGCAGCGGCTGGACTGGGATCGCCGCCAGCGGCTGGCGTTTATCCAGGCGCGGCTCGACAGCGGGGTGACGGTGCCGAGCCTGTGCCTGTCGGCGCACCGGCGCGATCCGTTCGGCAGCGCCGAGGCTGCCACCCGCGAACGGGCGCGGGTGTTGATGAGCAAGGCGCTGGAACTGGCGACGGATCTCGGCATCCGCAACATCCAACTGGCGGGTTACGACGTCTATTACGAACCCGCCGATCGCCACAGCCGCGAACGCTTTATCGAGGGCATGCAGTGGGCGGCGGCGCAGGCCGCCAGGGCGCAGGTGATGCTGTCGGTGGAGGTGATGGACACGCCGTTCATCAACAGCATCAGCAAATGGCGCGACATCGCCCGCCACGTCAATAGCCCGTGGTTCACGGTGTATCCCGATCTCGGCAACCTCAGCGCCTGGGGCAACGACGTCGCCGCCGAGCTGGCGCTGGGCATCGGCAGCATCACCGCCGTGCACCTCAAAGACACCGTCGCGGTGGGGCCGGGTAGCGCCGGGCAGTTCCGCGACGTGCCGTTCGGCGAGGGCTGTGTGGATTTCGCCCACGCCTTTTCCGTGCTCAACGCGCTCGGCTATCGCGGCCCCTACCTGCTGGAGATGTGGGCGCGTGAAGACGGGCAGGATAAGCAACGCATCGCCCAGGCCAAGGCCTGGATCGAACAACAAATGAATGAGGGAGGCATCGCATGCTGAACGAACTCAAGCGGCAGGTGCTGGCCGCTAACCTCAGCCTGCCGGCATACGGGCTGGTGACCTTTACCTGGGGCAACGTCTCGGCGATCGACCGCCAGAGCGGGCTGGTGGTGATCAAGCCTTCGGGCATCGCCTACGAGGCGATGACGCTGGAGGATCTGGTGGTGGTGGATCTGGAGGGCAAGGTGCGCGAAGGGCGCCGCAAACCCTCATCCGACACCGCCACCCACCTGGCGCTGTACCGCGCCTTCGCCGACATCGGCGGCGTGGTGCACACCCACAGCCGCAACGCCACCATCTGGGCGCAGGCCGGGCAGCCGATCCCGGCGCTGGGCACCACCCACGCCGACTACTTTTACGGCGACATTCCCTGCACCCGGCCGATGAGCGAGGCGGAGATCGCCGGCGATTACGAGGGGGAAACCGGCAAGGTGATCATCGAGACCTTCAATCAGACGGGGCGCGATCCGCTGCAGGTGCCGGGAGTATTGGTCTATTCGCACGGCCCGTTCGCCTGGGGCAAGGACGCGGCGGATGCGGTACACAACGCGGTGGTGCTGGAAGAGGTGGCGATCATGGCGATGGCGACGCGCCAGCTGGCACCGGCCATCGCCCCGATGCAGCCGGAGCTATTGGACAAACATTTCCTGCGCAAGCACGGTAAACACGCCTACTACGGGCAATAGCGTCCGTCAGCGATTCAACAGCGAGCCGGTGAAGAACTCTCTGCGCACCGGCAACTCGCCGCGCGGGCTGTTAATGGCGCTGAACAGCAGCTCGGCGGCGATCTCCCCCAGTTTCTGCGTATCGTGATACACCCCCGGAATGTGCAGGCCGTAAGCGCCGGCGCGCGGCGGCTCGTCTATCGAGAAGAACTTCACCTGCTGATAAAGCCCCATCTCGTGGCAGATGGCGATGGCGCCCAGCGTGATGATGCCGTTCAGGCCGATGATGTAATCCGGGCGGTTCTGCGGCTGCGCCAGATAGGCGCGCACCTCGCTCTCTTGCGAGGTGAAATCGTAGTCGCCGTTGATGATATGAATCTCACGCCCGCTGCCCTGCAGCGCCGCTACGATGCCGGCGGTGCGCGTTAGCGTAATTTCCGAATCCGCCGGGCCGCCGATGATCAAAAGCTTCTGCTCCGGCTGCTCCGCCAGATAACGCCCGGCCAGCACGCCAATCTCGCGGTTATCGAGGAACACGCCGCTCAGCTGCTGATCGTAGAGATCGCGGTCGATCAGGATCAGCGGTACGCCGTACACCTCGGCCAGCTCGAGATAGGCGGGGCGGTAGCGCTTGTCGTCGCGCACCGCCGAGAGCAGGATGCCGCGCGCCTTGTAGCCGAACAGCGCCTGAATGGCGCGCATTTCCGCCTCTTCGCTGCCGTCGGTGTCGAACAGCATGATCTGGTAGCCCTGCTGGCGCGCAATGCGCGACACGGTCTTGATCAGGCCGGAATAGAACGGGTTGTACATGCTGCTGGTAACGATGCCGATAATCTGGCTGCTGCTGCTTTTCAGCCCCTGCGCGAACGCGTTGGGCACATAGTTCAGCTCTTTGGCGATGGCGTGAATGCGCTCGCGGGTTTCCGGCTTGACCAGCTCGGGCTTATTGAAGGCGCGGGAAACGGTGATATTGGTCACCCTGGCGCGGCGGGCGATATCCACGATAGTGGCATTGGGATTGGCTTTCGACACCGTCTTTCCTTGCGTTATGCCTCAACAGATCCCTTATTGTAGGGAAAGGGCGGGGCGGTGCTAGGGGGGAGTTGGGGGTTTAGGTCGGAGTGGGGAGGGAAATAATAGAATGAAAGCAGAGGTAATAATATTGTTGGTTTATTAATTGTGAATTGAATCATTTTATGTAGTTGTATTTTGTTGGCGGAGAGTTTGGTAAGGTGTATCGCATGGTAGAGGTTAGGTGTTAATGGCTGCTTTGTGCTAAGAGCGGACGTTGGTTCAGTACTGCCTTTTTCCATCCAATGGTTCCAGCACTCAATCCCTTAACGTGCTTTGATAACCTCCAGTGTCCTATATTCAACAAGGTGTTGACAGATCTTTTTGGGGTGAGAAAACCACGACCGTACCACAGATTGCAGATATGATGATCTCGAATAACTCCCTCTACGCTGTTTAAATTTGCTCTCGGGGAAAACTTAATTGATGCAATTATACACAGAACTTCGAATTTCCATAATTTTGTGTTAAATTTCAATGGTGAGTATAATTGGAGGTCGTTATGAAAATTGATTATGACGTAAATCTTTACAGAGAAATTGCAAATTTTAGTGTAAATAAAGTGGTTCAAGTATCTAATAAAAAAGGTATAAAAAGCACTATCCATATCACAAATATAACGCAGCTTTCGTGGCAAAATTTGCAATTGCTAGTATCCAGTGGTTCGGATAGATTCAGTAAAATGGTATTTCTCTATCGAGAGTATTCCCAGCAGAGACAGACTTTTGAGTCAGTTATTAGAGGAAAATCTCTTTCTTTGAATGAAAATAAGGAAATCAACGAGTACATAAAAATTTATCGAGAGCATGGTTGCACGAAACACCACGAAGTTAATGAAATTATAACCAAAAATAAATTGTGGGGTAATTTCAAAACTATTCGTTCGCTAAACGATCATGGTAAATTCAAAGGAATCAAAGGCATTCAGCCGCAATATTTTGAAATTATTTGTAATATTCTTAAAATTTCAGGAGATAAAGGCTTACCACTTGATGGCTATCAAAAGTATTAAAGTAGCTAATGGGGTTAATGGCGTCTATACGAAAACGCATAATCTTCTTAGAATTCCTATGAATGTAGACTAGACTTCACTTGAAGTGAACTTCCGCTTCTCGCTCAAAACCGCCCCTCTAATACCGCCGTTCAAAGCAATAAATCAACACCAGTAGCTGTGGAACGGAGGTGTTGTGGGGCTAATAGGGGAAAACCGCAATTCCCGCTTAAGAATGATAGAATAAGCAACGCAGGTGATGAGCTCTATGCTCGATTACCGATAACAACACCGCTAATTTGAATTTGACAGCGACTTTTCACCCCCAACTCCCCGCCACAACCCCGGCAACAACGCCAACGTCTCATCAATCAGCGCCCGCCGGTCATTGCCGGGCTTCCAGATGGTCACCATGGTTTGGCTGATCCCCTGGCTGCCTACTTCGGTGCGCAGCGTGTTGACGTTTTTCCACTGTTCGGCATGCATATGCGTCGGTAAGAATCCCCAGCCGCAGCCCTGTTCGAGCAGGGCGCGCAGCATTTCCAGCTCGTTGGTAAATATTGTATGCCCTGATATTTGCAGGCGTCGCGCCACGGGCTCGTCAGAATCCGGGTGCATAATTACCTGCGGAGTCAGGGAGAGTTCCAGCAGCGAAAGCGGCTGTTCCGTGCCGGGGAAAAGCGCTTTAGACGCGTAAAAATCCATCTCTATCGCCCCTAAGGCGCGCCACTCCATGGCGTCGCCCACGCTGCGGTGGCGCGCCTGACAGATCCCCAGATCGGCCTGGCCGTTTGCCAGCAGCCTTTCTGCTTCATCACGCGAGGCGTTAATCAGGCTCAGGCGCGTGTTGCGTTGGGCCATGGCGGCAATCAGCGCTTGCAGCAATGCACGGGGCGTGAAGGGATCGTAAACCAGCGAGATTTCCTGCGCTGCGCTCTTCGGCACGTCTTTGGCAAACGCCTCAAAGGCTTTCACCTGGCGCATCAGCAGATGTGCCTGGCGCTGCAGCTGTTCCCCTTCCGGCGTCAGGTGCAGGCTGCGTCCCTCGCGCAGGAACAGCGCATAGCCCAAGCCATCCTCGAGAAAATCAATCAAATCGCGCAGCGTCGTGCGGTCTTTGCCCAGCTTGAGCGCGGCTTTCGCCAGGCTGCCGTGCTCGGCCACGGCGGTGAAGGCTTCCAGTTGGGCAAAGGAATAAATCAGGCTCGGCACGCGGTTCTCCCGTCGATTTTGCGGGGGATTTTCCCCCATCAGGCGTTTTTTATTATAGGCCGCGTTTTTTTAAGCTGAACGCCTTCCTGAGCTAAGCGAGAAAAAATATGAAAAGCAAAGTGTTTAACCGCAGCCTGTTGGCGGGCGTTGTCATCAGTCTCTGCAGCGGCCTGTTGGCGCCCGCCGCCCTGGCCGCCTGTGCGGGCACCGAACTCAGCGCCTGTCCCGCACCTTTTGATGCGCAACTGCCGGACACGCACAAGATGCTCACCTGGAGCCAGAGCGATCGGGTGATCGGTTTTCGTAACGACTACCGCAACTATGCCGGGGATGTGTTTCATCACGGTAGTGCCATACCGCTGGTGGCTGCCGCTAAACAGCTAACGAATGCCAGCTATCGGGTGAATGGCAAAACCTACAGCCTGCAGGATTATCTTCAGCGCCAGAACGTCAGCGGCATGCTGGTATTGAAAGACGGCAAAATCGCCTGGAAATATCTGGGGCAGGGTAATACCGACGCCACGCTGTGGACATCGCGCTCGGTGGGCAAATCGGTGGTCGCCACGCTGGTGGGCGTGGCGATTAAACAGGGCAAAATCCGCTCGCTCGACGATCTCATCACGCAATACGAACCCGACCTGAAAGGCACCGCGTGGGACGGCGTGACCCTCAGGCAGCTGATCACCCACACCTCCGGCGTGGCGTGGAATGAGGATTACACCAACCCGAAGTCGGACTTCGCGCAGCTGACCGAGTGTGAAGCCAAACCCGGCACCTATGCCTGCGTGCGCAAGCTGGTGGCCGGCCTGCAGCGTGCGCATCCGGCCGGGCAGAACTGGTCTTACTCCTCCGGCGGCGCGTGGCTGCTGGGCGACGTACTGGAGCGTGCCACTGGCATGCCGCTGGCGGCCTATCTTGAGCAAAGCATCTGGCAGCCGTACGGCATGGCGAGCGATGGCGTGTGGCATGCCTACGCCAAAGGCCAGCACGACGTGGGCGCGCACGGCTTTAACGCCACGCTGGAAGACTGGGGGCGCTTCGGTGAGTTCATTCTGCATAACGGGACGTTGCCGAACGGCAAACAGATCTTGCCGGAAGATTGGGTAGCCCAGTCGTCCAACTGGACGCGGGCGGCGGGTTCGGTATCGGCGGCGCATCCTAACGGCATCTACGGCTTCCAATGGTGGAACAACGAAGTGCCGGCCAATGCGACTAACGTAGAACCCGCTCCGCAGGCGTCCCTCAAGCATTCCCTGTGGGCGCTGGGGATCTTCGGCCAGATGATCATGGTGAATCAGGCGGAGAATCTGGTGATCGTCCAGTGGTCCACCTGGCCGCAGGCGGAGCCTTCTTTCAGCGCGCAACCGCTGGAGGCGTCGCTGATGTTTAGCGCGATAGCGAAGGAGTTGCGTTAACGTCGGCAACTATCGGCAGAGCGAGCAGGGGTGGTTGCCATTTCGCCCCTGAGCGGTATATTACATGTCTTCGACGTCGACCTATCCATGCCGTAGGGTAGGGGAGTATCAATTCTCTACAAGTAGAGGAGGCCAGTCTCCACCGTTTTTAATTAATAACTCTTTTATCTTGTTAATTTTCTCCTTATCCTCGGCATCGCCTACCCCTCTATCTATAAAGCGTTGGAGCTGATTGCCCATAGTCCAACCAAACTTACCCTTGATTTTATTATCTGCACCTCTTTCCAATAAAAGAATCGTATGATCAAACGAGCGATAGTCTAGGGAGTTTATTAACAAGGTATTCCCCAATGAATCCATTGTATTTATATCCGCACCATAATCCAGCATCACCTTTAACGTTTCAGGGTTTTTCGCTTCTAACGCTTCGAATATAATGGGTTGATTGAATACCTTATCTTTTGCGTTTGGCGGTAAACCACCGTCGAGCATGGCCTTGATCCAAATTCCCTTGTCGGCTTTCATGACAAATTCCGCCGGGCTGCTTCCCCCTTCCGGTCTGGGCTGCAACGGGTCTGCACCCGCTTTAACCAACTCAGTAATAATCCTCAGTCTTTTTGGCGTATTTTTATCGTAGATTGCGTTTAGCACCGACCAAAACAGCAGGGTCATGTCTGCTTTCACTGGTCGATTCAGTTCTTCCTTGCTTATAGAGGGAAGCTTCTCTTTCAGTTTCACTTCATCGCCATCATAAATCAGCTGTGCGATGTCCAGCTGCCGGCCTTCAAAAAAATCCTGTGGCTCATATTCCATGCTTTTGTTGCATCCTTGCACCATGAGGACAGTAAACAGTAGCGCTATTGCCATTATCAATTTGCTCATATTCTCCCCCTGAGAATGGTGACACCCGCGTCTCTTCAATCAGTTTTATTGTGTGGTCTATAGCGTGTGTATCGGAAAACAGATGCAATCTGACAGCCCCGGTATAAATAACCGGCAGCTGTCAGATCAGCGTTGATGAAATTACTGCGCTTCCTTTGCCCCTTTCAAAAGCATGAGCTCGAGTATTTTCTTACACTGTTCATTGTATTCTGAGCCATCTTGGCTATCTTTTATTTGCCGATTCACTGCTGTTAACAGCGAAAGATTGTTTATATTTACCGGGTTAGGATTTGCACCCCGATTGAGCAGTAGGGTCATGTGCTCAAAGGCTGAGCTAAAAAAAACATCCATTAATAAGGTTTGTTGTAAGGAGTCTCTGATATTTATATCCGCGCCATAATCCAGCATCACCTTTAACGTTTCCGTGTTCTTGGCTTTGATTGTCTGGAATACAATGGGCTCATTGAATACCTTATCTTTTGCGTTTGGCGGTAAACCGCCGTCGAGCATGGCTTTGACCCAAATCCCCTTGTCGGCTTTCATGACGAATTCCGCTGGGCTGCTACCTCCTTCTGGTCTGGGTTGCAGCGGGTCTGCGCCAGTTTTTACCAAGTTGGTTATTATTTTCAGCCTTTCTGGCGTGTTTTTATCATAGATTGAGTTTAGCACCGACCAAAACAGCAGGGTCATGTCTGCTTTCACCGGTCGATTCAGTTCTTCCTTGCTGACAGAGGGAAGTTTCTCTTTCAGTTTCACTTCATCGCCATCATAAATCAGCTGTGCGATGTCCAGTTGCTGGCCTTCAAAAAAATCCTGTGGTTCATATTCCATGTTTTTTTTGCATCCTTGCATCATGAGAACAGTAAACAGTAACGCCATTGCCATTATCAACTTGCTCATATTCTCCCCCTGATAGTGGCGACATCCTCGTCTTTCTGATCTTCAATCATCAGGTGAAATAATATCTTCGGCGATATACAGCAGTTTCAAACGGGAAAACATAGTGTGTCTCTTCCTTTGCTTGCTGCGTCTTAGCCTGTTCAGGCGGGCACTCGCACGCCTTGCACTCGACGGCCCCCTGAGGGGCATGTTATCGAACGGCAGCCAGTGATAGCTAACGGCGCATAGGACACCAAATAAAGGATGATAACGGCTCAGGCCAATTTGTAAAGCTGGTCAACTATTAACCGGAAAGTTCTTGTTTTCTAAAGGCTGCTGTAGGGTGTTAACTCCGCCGCATAAATCGATAAACCAACGCCAGGATCAGTAGCGGCGGGGAAACGCGCCTGTTTTTGTTCTTAACGCTATCAATCTTTGCCATACCAGGATTTAAAATACTTCAGGAAACTGTAGGCCACGGCATAGAAGCCAGTGACGGCGCCGACTTTGCCTTCCTTCCATGCGCCGCTCAGGACATACCATTTGAAAAATGCGCCGATCGCGCTAACGATGCCACGAAATATCGAGGGCCTAATGTTTCTGTATTTTACTACCCTTGTCGTATAGCTATTGAGCTTGTTGAATATTTCATGGAGAGAGTAAAAGGTATCGTGCTTAACATTGCCGGGAATGACCGACGTGAGAATATAGCCTTCAGCGGCATCATCTACCGGAGCATCATTGAACCTGACCTGCGTTCTATTGAACAGCCGAACGGGGTAGTCCGGTGAGGAGATGGGATAAATCGTTCTGACTGGCTGTCCGAGAACATACCAATTCCTTTTGATTCTAAAGGCTTGCTGTGGCGGTGGGTTTTCCTGCGCTTTGAATGTTAAAATGGACGCTATGGTTTCGGCATCAAGGATTTCGTCGCTGTCCAGGCACAACTCCCAGTCATGATGAGCTTGAGAAATCGCAAAGTTCATTTGCCGTCCGTGAGTCTCGAAACGATGATAAATAGGGCTGATTCCAAAGCTTTGGCAAATAGACAGCGTTTTATCCGTACTGCCGGAGTCCACCACAATCCACTCATCCGCAATGCCCATGAGTGGAGAAAGCACCTCGTGTAATAAACGAGAGGAGTTAAAAGTCAGTATACAAACAGCTATCTTTGCCATTAACTAACATCCTTAAAAATCGCGAGCAGGTGAGTGCGTGATGTTTTCTCTGGAATGGAAATTGCGATTCTCTTCTTATCCCTTATCAACCTCAGAAAATGCTTAACCCCGCCGGTCAAACCGATAAACCAGCACCAGCGCCAACGCCAGGAGCAAAAGCGGCGGGGCGAGGGCGGTGAAGGGCGCGTTGAGGGCGAACAGCAACCCCAGGTTGAGAACGATCTGGTAAGCGATGTAGGTCAGCAGCCCGATGATGACGCCAAGCGCTAGCCGGCTGCCCATGCCGGGGGCGCGCGGGGCGGTGAAGGTAAACGGGATGGCCAGCAAAATCATCGCCAGCACCAGCAGGGGCTGGCCGAGTTTTTTCCACAGCGCCAGGCGGTATTCGGTGCTGGGTTGCCCCGAGCCTTGCAGGTAATCGATATAGCGATCCAGCTGTTGGAGCGAGAAACTGCCCGCCGGCAGGGTCAGCTCTTTCAGGCTCGGCACGGCGAACAGTGAGCGCCAGAGCAGGCTGTCTTGTCGTGCAATCGTCTCCTTTCTGCCTTGCCAGCTTTTCTGCATCACGTTGTGCAGCAGCCAGCTGCCGTCGGCGGCGGTGCTGGCGCTGTCGGCGTAAATGTAAGACTCCAGCGCGCGGTTGGCTTGATAACGGAAGATCTCAATGCCGTGGGGCTGGTCGTTCTCATCGACGGTCTTCACTGTTACAAACTCGTTGCCGCGCCGCGCCCACAGCGGGTTAACGGTAACGTCGTTATTATTCGACTGCGCCAGGGCGTTATTCTTCATTTGCAGCGCGCGTTGCTGCAGCGGCGAGGCGGCCCATTCATCGAGGGCGCCGAGCGAGAGGTTCATCAGCAGCCCGGCGGCGAGCATCACCAACGCGATGCGGAATATCGACATCCCGGCGGAACGGATCGCCGTCAGCTCCAGGCTTTTGGAGAGCTGCCCCAGCCCGACGATGCCGCCGAGCAGCGCGATAAACGGCCCCAGATCGACCAGGCTGCGCGGCAGGGTCATCACGGTCACCAGCAGCGCTTGCTGCCAGCGGTAGCCGCCCGGGGTCACGTCCTCCAGCTCGTTGATCAGCGTAAAGGTGGTGAACAGCGGGATGAGCAGCCCGGCCGCGGCGGCGAAGCCGATGAACACGTTGCGGATCAGATAGCGGCTAAAAAGGGTCATCGGGAGGGTTTCCGCAGCAGGGAGAGGTCGCGCGCCAGCAGCAGGGCGATACCGACAGCCATCGCTATCGGCACCAGCCAAACGCCGGGGATCGTCGGCAGAGAGCCGTTGGCCACCAGCGTGCGGCAAATGTTGCCGCCATAGAAAATCACGGTAAACAGAACCGCGAGGGGCAGCAGCGCGGCGTAGCGCCCCTGCCGCGGCTTGATGCGGCTAAAGGGGATCGCCAGCAGCACCATCAGCACGGTGGTCAGCCCGCGGCTCTCGCGCCATTGCAGTTCGGCGGCGTCGCCCGGATCGGCGGAGCGCGCCAGTTCCGCCGGCGAGGCCGACTTGTGCCGGCTCTCTGCGCTGGGCACGAACGGTTTGAGCGCGATGTCGAAGTTGTCGTAGTTCTGCCCGTTGTCGTCGGTGCCCTCACGATCCAGCACATAGGCGGTGCCGGTTTTCAGCCGCACGGCGGGGCTGGCGGGGGAGGCGTCGAGCACCTCCACCGACTGCGCACGGTACAGGTTGGTGTGATGGCCGCCGCGCACATAAATCAGGGCGTCCGTCAGGTGGTTGGCCGTTTTGTCGACGTGACTGGCGAGGATCATGCGGCCGTTGCCGCTGACGTTGAATTTGTCGGCCTGCAGGTGGCTCACGTCCAGCACCGATTGCGACTGTTGCTGCAGCTGATAAATATTGGCGTACGCCCAGGGCCTGCCATACAGCGACAGCAGCGTGACCGCTATCGCCAGCGGCACGGCGAGTATCAGCACCGCCTTGTACAGCCGCAGCGGGCTGGCGCCGGCGGCCAGCATGGCGGTGATCTCCGCATCGCTGTACATCTGGCTCAGCGCGACCGCCACCGAGACATACAGCGCGACGGGCAATATCATCTCCAGCGCGATCAGCGATTTATAGAAAACCACGTCGGCCACCACCCTCAGCGCCAGCGTGCCGTTGGCGGCGTCGGTCAGGTAGCGCTGAGCGGAGTAGCTGGCGAACATGAAGATCAGAAACCCGGCGATCATCATCACCAGGCGGCGGATCTCAACCGTGATATAGCGTTCAATCAAAGACATGCGTTATCGGTTCCCTGCGGCGTGCGCTTCATGGCGTCTCCTGCGCGATCAGCGCGCGCAGCAGGGCGATCACCTGGTCAACTTCCTGCGGGGTGAGTGCGCCGTCCTTCGCCCACTGCACGCGCCCGGCCTTGTCCAGCACTACGATGGTGGAGCTCTCCTCCGGCAGCCGCCAGGCCATGCGCCCCAGCCCGTCGCTGTCGACGATGAATTGCGCCCAGGGGTAATGCCGCTTGTTTTTCTCGATCTTGCCGCGCACGAAGAAGCCGGAGCCCGGTATCGCGTCGTCGGTGTTGACGATGGTGGTCGGCTGGAAGCGATCGCCCGGCAGGTTCGCGTCCTTAACGGCGTTGATCAGCAGCGAGTTCTTCTTTTTGGCGGAGGTGCGCCCGGCGATGTACTGGATCACCCGCACCTTGCCCGCCAGTTTTGCGCTGTTCCACGGCCGGTAGCTGAAATCGCCGTTGCGCAGCAGCAGCTCGCCGCGATCGGCGATGGCGATCGGCGCCACCGGCCGGCCATGCACGAAGTTATGTGCAGATGCCGTCAGCGGCGACAGCAGCAGCGCAAGGGTCAGCAAGCGACGTAACGTCATCATGGCTCCGTGCAACCCGCTTATCTGCCCGCCGCGATGGCCGGCTGGGAAAACGACAGCGGAAAACGCGCCAGCAGCAGCTCCAGGCGCTGGCGGATGTCGATATCCAGGATCGCCGGCCGATCATAGATATCGCCGCCGGCCAGCTTGTCCGCCACCATCACGTCATGCCGGTCGCCCATCAGGCCGTTAATCGCCGCCAGAAAGCGCGAGATCTGCCGGGCCTCGCGGTTGTCGGGATCGATCGATCTCAGCGTGTCGTAGAACGAGACCTGGCGGCTGACGATTTTGCGCACGTCATGGAACTGATGCCCGGTCAGCGCCGGGCCGGCGATCAGCGTTTGCAGCTGGCGCATTTGCTCCTGGCGGTAGGTGATAAAGCCCTGTGCGCTTTCCAGCCGGGTGTGGCGCAGCGCATAGCGCACGTAAGACCACACCGGCTTGCTGAGCAGCAGCCGCAGCAGGTTGCCGTAAAGCGTCAGGTTCTTCTGGTTGCCGTTGCGAAACGCGTCCTGAAAATGGCCGAGCACCACGGTGGTGGTGTGGAACAGGCGGTTGGCGCGGTGGGGAGCGCCGTACAGCTGCTGGGCGAAGCGCAGGTGCTTATAGCGGGCGCGGATATATTTGTAGCGCATGCGGGTAGCCGCCGCCAACTGCGGGTCTTGCAGGAAACCGTTCACCAATTGCAGCAGCTCGCGGCGGGAAAAGCCGTCTTCCCAAAACTGCAGGCACAGCGCGTAGTTGTCCCGAATGCTCTCGGGGGAGCATTCCAGATCAATCTGCTGCGGCAGGCTGATATTCGCCTCAACCAGGTCGTCCTCTTCCACCGCGACAAACAGCGCCTGGGTGGTTTCGGCTGAGAACTTTTTCCAATTATTGCTAGCGGTCATTGATTACTCTCTTTGGGCACATTCAGCCCCAACATAAAGCGATTGCGGTAGGCGCCGATCGTCGGTATCAGGGATAACAGAACGTCTAAACATTGCCCAAGTAAATAAGCGAAGGCGGCGCCCTGTACGCCGAAGGCATACGCCATCGACACCAGCAGCGCAATGTAGGCCGCCGAGGCCGTCGCCTGCGCGATCAGGAAGGCGCGCTGTTTGCCCGCCATAAACAGTAAGGATTCCTGCGGGAAGCCCATCATGGAGACGATGATCGCGCCCAGCATGATTTGAATCAGGTCATAGGCTTCCAGGTATTGCTGCCCGAATACCGCGGAAATAAGCGGCTTGCCCACCAGCAACATCAACACCGCAACGGCCAGGCCGATGCCGCCGGCCAGCAGCGAAGAGCGCAGGCCGAGCAGCCACGGGGTCTTGGTGCGCGGATCCAGGCGCATGATCTCGGGATAGAAGCTTTTCTCCAGCAGCTTGGCCGGGGTGCCCGTCGCATCGAAGAAGGTCATGGCGATCTTGAACAGCCCGGCGGCGGCCGGGCCGAGCACCACGCCCACCAGCACGGTGGTGCAGGAGTTGCGGGCGGCCCAGATGGTATGGGCGATGTTGGTGGTCCAGACGAAGTTCCAGGCGCCCTCGATGCGGCGCGCGACGTTGAACAGGCGCGGCCTCAGCGCGCCATGGATATCGCGGCGGCGCAGCTCGCGCGCGGTGAACCACCAAAACAGCGTGCCGCCGATCAGGTTAGAGGCGTACCAGGTGACGATAAAGCCGGGGAACCCCAGATCGAAATAATAGGAGATGACGCTGCCCACCGCCTGCAGAAACGGTTTGATCGCCTGCTGGATGGCGATTAAATCGAAGCGGTTGAAGGCGCGCAGCACGCCGGTCGGCGTGGACGAGGTCATCGATGGGATCAGGGTGCAGTACAGCATGGCGAGCCAGAAGCTTTCGCTGTCCAGCCCCAGAGCGTGAGACAAGAACGGCAGCATGATCATGCCGCCCAGCACGGCGATGACGCCGCTGGCGATATCCAGGCCAAAGGAGAAGGCGACGACGTCGCGGAAGCGCCCGGTATTTTGATGTTCCAGCGCCGGAGTGCCGAATTGCACCACAAACTGCCAGGTCTGGAATTTGATGAAATCGCTGACCGCTTTGGTATAGGCCTGAATCACCACCAGCACGCCGAACATTTCAGGCGACATGCCTTTACCGGCGCAGGAGAGCGCCAGCAGGCCGAGCAGCGCGCTGGCGACGCTGCCGGAACCCAGGTAGGCGGCATTACGTAAAATGGAACGAAACACGCCGTCGGAAAACCACCGTTTCATAGCCCAAACCAGCCGTTATCGTTGTTTTGCTGCATTTTGTGTTCCGCAGTCATGCGTTTTCCCTGTATTCGTTTAATAAACCTGAGTTTCTTTACCGGCGTTCTCGCCGGGTTGCCCGAGATCGCTCTGCGGGCGCTTCGCGGGATTCACCACGGCGGAAATGGCGTTGAGCGCATTGCTCAGCACCTCGTCGTAAGGGGCTCTGGCGTCCAGCTCGATGATGCGCGAGCCGTTGTATTGCAGGCGCACCATGGCGGCGATCTTGTCTTTCAGCTCTTCGTAACTGTGATCGGGCTTGCGGGAAAAGGCCGTATCGACGTCGATATCAAGGCGAATGATCAGCTCCGGCCGATAGACGGCCATGCGTTGATATAAACGGCGTTCGCGCGCCGCCAGGCGGTTTAATAGCCACCCTTTTGCGCGTTCCACGCCGATGCCGGGCCCATCGTAGTAAAAACCTGAGATTTCCGCCTGCGGGTAGCGATCGCTGATCACCAGAACGCCGCTCTGCGCCAACCGCCGCACCTTGCGCAGGTTGGATGCGCGCCACAGCGAAAAGCCGTACATGATCAGCGCAGCCCACAGCGCCGGCGGCCTGTTGCTCATGCGCTGGGTTTTGTCGGACTTGGCCGCCAGGCGCCGTTCCAGCCACACGCCGATGAACGGCAACTTCTTGATTTTGTCGCCGTCTTCGCCGGAGATCAGCCCCAAATAGCGCCGCTCCGTGGGGCGATGTTGCTGCAGGTTTTTCACCAGGTCGGCGGTCAGCGTGGACTTGCCCGTACCGTCGCTGCCCACCACGGCAATCAGCCCGGTGATGCAGGTAGGAGAGGTATCCTGTTCGGCGGTGAGTTTATTTTTTTCATCTGTTTCGGTACGGAAAGGTTATTTGTCGGCTAGGCATTGGCGGCCCTCAGCGATATTTTAACGGCGTGCAGCGATGCGTCGAAAATACGGTCGGCCGGTTCGCGGCCGTCTAAATCCAATATGTTAGCGCCGTTAAACGTCAGGTGTGGGATGACGGCGATCTTTTCACGCAACGCCGCCAGCGAGTGATCGGGTTTGCGTGAATAGGCCGTTTGTTCGTCAATATCCAGCCGAATTAATAATAAGGGCTGATAAGACGCCATCCATTGGTACAGGTTTTGTTCGCGCTTTCTCAGCCAGCGGATCCAGCGATTGCCGCCGGCGGTTTTCGCCAGCTGCGGGCCATCGAAACGAAACCCCGCCACTTCGGCTTGCGGATAACGATCGGTGATCAGTAATGCGCCGCTGCGGCTTTTCTTCAGCATGCGACGGAATTTATAAACGCGCCAATAGGAGAGTAAAAATATCACCAGCGCCGTGGCATTATCCGGCGGTGTGGACGGGCGCTCATGCACGCGTTCCGATTTCTTCAGCAAATAACGCCCGAAGGGCGCGCCAATAATCGGCAGCGAACTGATCCATTCGCCAATACGCCCGGAAGACTGGCCGAGATACAGCAGTTCGGCAGGTTCTTGTGCCGATAAAGCGTTGACCAGGCTGGCGGCTAACGTGGATTTTCCCGAGCCGTCACAGCCGGTTATCGCTATTACGCGCACGGGCGAGCGATCAGATGAAGGTCTTATCTGCTGACTCACAATAATTGATCCAATGCGAAAAAAACTATTGTATTCCAATACGCCTTGGGTTCAAGATATTTATTGTGCTTTGCTGCGATAAAATAATGAGATCGGTATTCTTTTTCGTTATTTGAATTGATATTCATGGCGTTTGTTCTTGTTATTTTGTGCTAATTGTTCGTGCGTGGGCTGGTTTCGCTTTTTATGTTAATTCTCGGCATGGCTCACGGCGAAAAAAGAGCAGAGGTTTTCAATTTTCGCTTAATCTTTTGTGCTTTTTGGCGCTGCGTATGGCAAATTTTTTTCACGCAGCCACCGCGGCAATGATAAGCGATCGTTCGCTTCAAATATGGCACGCCGTTTCTGGTGTATTGAAAGAGAGTCTTATTATGAGTGCAAAATTTCCGCCGCTGATTGCGGTTATCGGCAGCGACGGATCGGGTAAATCCACCGTTTGTGAACATCTGATCGAGTATGTGAAACATTATGGCCCGGCGGTGCAGGTGCATCTGGGCAAACAGGCGGGTAACGTCGGGCGCGCGGCGGCGAAATTGCCGCTGCTCGGGCGCTCGGTGGGCAAGGCTATCGAGAGCAATACCAAAAAAGTCAAAACGAAAAAATCCCGGATCGGCCTGTTGCCGTCGGCGGTGATCATCGCTTTCGTGGGGCGGCGGCTGCTGCGTTTTCGCCGCATGCTGGCGTATCGCCGGCAAGGGTTCATCGTGTTGACCGACCGTTTTCCGCAGGCGCAGATCCCTGGCGCTTACGACGGCACGGTTTTTCCCGTCGACGTTGAAGGCAGCCGTTTCGTCCGTTGGCTGGCGGCGCGTGAACGGGCGGCGTTCCAATGGATGGCGGGGCAAAAACCGGATCTGGTGCTCAAGCTGAATGTCAGTCTGGACGTGGCCTGCGCGCGCAAACCCGATCACCGCAAAGCGGCGCTGGAGAAGAAGATCGCCGTCACGCCGCTATTGACGTTCGAAGGCGCCGACATCGTGGATCTCGATGCCGATCGGCCGATCGAGGAGGTGCTTTCGGCGGCGGAAAAAGCCATCGCGGAATTTATGGCGGCGCAGGGGTATCGCTATTCGGCTGATGGAGTATCAACGGCTGCGCACTGAGGTGCGCATCGGTTCGGCAGGGCGGCGTGGCCATTTTCGGCACCGCCGCCGCGGCCGAGAAGGAAAGACTTTATTTTTTCAGCGCCGCAAAGGCGCGCACGATGGTGTCGATTTCTTCATCGCTGTGCGCGGCATTGACGCTGCAGCGCAGCAGGGTCACGCCCGCCGGCGCGGCCGGTGGCAGCACCAGGTTCACATAGACGCCGTGGGCGATCAGCTCGCGCCAGAAACGCAACCCTTCTTCCTTTGAACCGATCATCACCGGCACCACCGGGCTGATGCGCGGCCCCAGGGTATAGCCCAGCTCGGCGAGGCCGTGGTACAGGCGGTGCGCATTGCTCCACAGTTTTTCCCGCAGCTCGGGATGGCGGGCGATTTTTTGCAGCGCCGTGCGCACCGAAGCGATGCTGGACGGCGACGGCGAAGCGGTAAAGATATACGGCCGGCTGCTGTAGCGCAGCACGTCCATCCCCTTGCCGCCGACGGCGAAGCCGCCGATCGAAGCCAGGCTTTTGCTGAAGGTGCCCAGGATGATATCCACGTCTTGCTCGACGCCCAGCGCTTCGGCCAGGCCGCGGCCGTGCTCGCCCATCACGCCGAAGGAGTGCGCTTCGTCGACCAGCAGATACCCGCCCAATCGCCGCTTGATGTCGACGATTTCCACCAGCGGGGCGACGTCGCCCAGCATGCTGTAGATGCCTTCCACGATAATGATCGCCTCGCGGGCGCGTTCGCCCAGGCGCACCATGCGGCGCTCCAGATCGGCGGCGTCATTGTGGCGGAAGCGAATAATTTCCGCGCCGCCGAGGGCGCAGGCGTCGTAAATGCTCGCGTGGCTGTCCGCGTCGATCAGCACCACGGCACCCGGCCCCGCCAGCGTGCTGATTACGCCCAGGTTGGCGGTATAGCCGGTGGAGAACACGATGGCGCTCGGGCGATCGAAGAATTCCGCCAGCTCCCGTTCCAGCGTCAGGTGCGATCCGTAACTGCCGTTCGCCATGCGCGAGCCGGTGGTGCCGGTGCCGAGCGCGGCCAGAGCCGCCTGGCCGGCGGCGATCGCCTGCGCATCGAACGTCAGGCCAAGGTAATTATTGGTGCCGGCGAGGACAATCTTTTGATCGCCGATGCGCCCCTGGGTGGCGGAATACACTTCGTCGATACAGGTGCCGAACGGATTCAGACCGGACGTTTGAAATTGTTCACGGTCATTGGCGAGCCGCGCAAACTTATCATACAGTCCCATGGTGTTTCTCCAGATAAGGGCGCAGCGCGTCAAGCAGTTGCTCAGGCGTTCTGACATCAAGCAATATATTGATAGGAATGGAGATATCTAATTCATCTTCCAGCATCATCAGCAGATCCAAGACTCTGATGGATTCCAGGCCAAGATCATTGACGAGATCGCTATCAGGTTTTATTTCCACTCCGCCTTCGACGATACCTTGCAAACACGTCAGGATATAATCCATTACAGCATCGCGATTTAGCATAAGAACGTTGACACACCTCTACTTGGAATAATTAAAACAGCCCTTCACGCAGCGCGCGTTCCAAACTCACCTGTGGAAACCAATTAATCTGTTGCGACAGCGCCTGATTACTGGCGGACCAGTCTTGATGGGTTAATTCGCGTATTTTGCTGCGCGTCAGCATCGGCTCTTTTTTTACCAGGCGGTTCCACACCACGCTGATATCCGCCAGGGCTTTCAGCAGCGGCAGCGGAATGCCCACCAGACGCACCGGCCCGTGACGCACGGCGGCGCCGATGTCCCGCAGGCGCAGCCAGTTATAGCCTTCGGCCACGCCGTCGCACAGTTCGTAAATATTTGGCTGCGCGGGTTCGGTTTGCACCCATTGGCTGACCGCCTTTGCCAAATCGCTCACGTGCAGAAAAGAGAGCCTGGCGTCAGGCGCGCCCAGCCGGGGCAGCACGCCGCGCAGCAGGCCGTTGAACAGCGGTTTCAGCTCTTTATCGCCGGGCCCGTAAACCGCCGTCGGGCGGAAAATCCCCAGCGCGATATCGCCCGTGGCGGCGATGAGTTGCTGCTCGGCGGCCTGTTTTGAATGGGCGTACCAGGACAGCGCCGGATGGCGGGCCGCCAGCGACGACATGAACAAGAAGCGATTGCAGCGGCCGTTCTGTTTGGCCGCCTGCATCAAATTCAGGCTGCCGGTGACGTTGCAGCGGGTGAACACCGCTTCCGCATGCCCGCGCACCTGGCCCGCACAATGCACGATGCACTCCGCGCCGCGCACCAGTTCGGTGAGCGAGGGCCGATCTTCCAGCGCGCCGGGGATCCACTGCAGGTTGTCTGCGGCGGCTTTTCCGGCTTGCCGCGTCAGGGCGCGCACGCTAAACCCTTGCGCCAGCAGTTCCTGGACGATGTGCCGGCCGATAAAGCCGGTCGCGCCCGTCACTGCCACGGTGCCGCTCATTGCGCGAAACCGGCCAGCTGCGGCATTTGCGGGTAGAGCGAAGCGCTCAGCCAGCGTTTCTTGGCCTCCGCGCGTGCGGGTTTGCCCGACGACGTGCGGGGAATGCTGTGCGGCGGCAGCAGCTCGATGTCCACCGCGATGCCGAACTCGCTTTGAATGCGCGCGCTCAGCGAATGCACGATTTGTTCACGGCGTTCTTCCGAACTGACTCGACACTGGATCTGCAAAATGATCCTGGCCGCTTCGTCGTGTTCTTCGGTCACGAAGGCAATCGCATCGCCGGAACGGATTTCCGGTTCGGATTCCGCGACGTACTCAATATCCTGCGGCCAGATATTGCGGCCGCGAATAATGATCAAATCCTTCTTGCGGCCGGTGACGTACAGATAGCCGTCCAGCAGATAGCCGAGATCGCCGGTGTCCATCCAGCCGGTCACCTGGATCTGCTGCTGGGACTCATCGTCGCAGAAATAGCCGTTCATCAGGCTGGGGCCGGAAATCGTGATATGGCCGACCTGACGTTCCGGCAGCGGTTGCCCGGTTTCGCTGCGGATCTCGATACGGTGGCCGGGCAGCGCACGGCCGCAGTTGACGAAGGTCGAGACGGCGCGGGTCTTCTTGCCCGGCGCGACCGCTTTACCCTCGTATTCCAAAATATCGCGGTCGACCTCGTTGGTTTGCGGGCCGGAGCAAGGGTCGGAAAAACTCACCGCCAGGGTGTTCTCGGCCAGGCCATAGCACGGCATGAAGGCTTTGCTGTCGAAGTTGATGCTGCTGAAGTGTTCGCCAAACTGGGCGAGCAGCTCGGCCGGGATCGGCTCGGCGCCCACGCCCGCCACCCGCCAGCTGGAAAGATCCAGATCGGCCAGCTCTTTGGCGTTGCTGCGGCGCAGACACAGATCGTAGCCGAACGGCGGGGCGACGGACACCGTGCCGCGATTCTTGGCGATCAGTTTCAGCCACTGCATCGGGCGCATGGCGAAATCTTGCGTGCGCAGGTAGTCGACGGACAGCTGGGTCGCCACCGGCGTAAGCAGGAAACCGACCAGGCCCATATCGTGATAGAAGGGCAGCCACGAAACGCAGCGGTCGCCGGCGCGCAACTTGATCCCGTCGCGACTGATCGCGTTCAGGTTCGCCATGGCCGCCCGCTGGGTAATGATCACGCCGCGCGGAAAGCGGGTGCTGCCCGAGGTGTATTGGAGATAGGCGATATCGTCGGGCGAAGGCGCCGGCAACGCGATTTCCGGCTCTGGCAAGGCGTTAAAGTCCGCGTCGCTGAGGATGTGCATCGCCGACGTGTTTTCCGTGGCCGACGCGATGAGCGGTGTCCACTCTTCGCTGCTGATGATCGCCGCGGGGTTGCAGCTGGCGATCAGCCCTTTCAGTTTGGCGGTGTAGGAGTCGCGCTGGCCAACGCCCATCGGGATCGCCAACGGCACCGCCACCAGGCCGGCATATTGGCAAGCGAAAAAGGCTTCGACGAAGCCCGGGCTGGTTTCGGCGATAAGCGCCACGCGATCGCCTTTCTTGAGCTTCAGGGACAATAAACGCCGCGCACCCGCGATCGTTTTTTGCTGCAGCGTGCGATAGTCGAGAACGGTCACGAGTTGATTGCGACGGTCGTAAAAATTCATTCCCGTATTACCGAGTGCCGCGTAATCCAACGCGTCCACTAACGTGGGGAAGTCCGCATAGCGCATGGGAAGAGAATGAACGGAACTTGTTTCAGACATAGACAAACTTAGCCATAGATTAAAAATCACCAAAAGAGAGAAATCACTCTTGGCGAGGTAATTGATGTTTTACTATGAATAGGTTTTGAATAAGTTTGTTATTCAACCATCTTCATTCCGCGAACAGCGTATATTGCCGTGCTCGAGCGGCATGCCGGTTATTAACCGGGCAGAGCGTGAGTAGCCCGAGTTATCAGCCTTGAGCGGCACCCTGGCGAGATATGAGAGACTATTGTAATATCCGGACTTCGCCGTTCTTTAGTCTGCATCTGTCGGGCAGGAAATAACTGTCGGCTCATAGGTTATGACCTCATGCATGGCTATCTTGGAACTTAAACACTTCCTAAACAGTATGCCGCAAGAAATTCAAAAGTGAACGATTCATTTAAGGCTAATCTTAAAAATAGCATTAAGTGGTAAAAATGGCGGCGCACCTCCTGATTAAAGTCGGTACACTAAAAGCGGCGAGTTTCTTTTACCATAACAGCACGAAATAATAAAAGAGCACTATTAGCGTAGCCTGGCTGCGCCGCTTTCTGTTTCCTTTTTTTATCAATTATGGACATCACAGGGTGAATGTCAGGCAACACGTTGCTGATTCGCCGAGGGGGAATATTCGGTTTTTCTTATCAGTGAGCCGGAGGCAATACACAATTCAATAAAAGGCAACAGCATAAAAAATGCTAAAGGCGTTGTCGCGTGCTTATTTAATTATTTTATTAAAACGTAAGGCTATTTATGATCCGTATTGAGAAAGTTCTGGATAAACGCGAACTTAAAGAATTTATTGCTTTCCCCTCGCAACTGTTTCGCGATGATCCGAACTGGATTGAGCCGCTGCATGTAGAGCGCGAAGAGCACCTGTCAAAGAAGAATCCCGGGACCGACCATATTGAATGGCAGGCATGGGTGGCCAAAAAACAGGGCAAAGTGGTTGGACGCATCACTGCGCAAATCGATTCTCTGCACCGGGAGCTGCATGGTGAGGATACCGGCCATTTCGGCATGATTGACGCCGTTGACGATCCCGCCGTGTTCAGCACCTTATTCACGGTAGCGGAGGAGTGGCTGAGGTCGAAAGGCGCGCGTAAAATCACCGGGCCATTCAGCCTCAATATCAATCAGGAAAGCGGCCTGTTGGTCGAAGGGTTCGATACCCCGCCTTCCGCCCTGATGACGCACGCGAAACCTTACTACGCGGCCCAGATAGCGCAGCAGGGCTACAGTGAAGGGATTGATTTGCTTGCCTATTGGATGAAAAGAACCGACCTGCATTTTTCGCCGTCGTTAACCCGGATGATGGATCAGGTGCGTAAAAAGGTGACCGTCCGCCGTCTCAATCGCAAGCGCTTTCGCGAGGAGATGCAGGTGCTGCGCGAGGTGTTCAACTCCGGGTGGCAACATAACTGGGGGTTTGTCCCGTTCACCGAGCACGAGTTCGCCACCATGGGGGATCAGCTGAAGTTCCTGGTGCCCGACGATATGATCCATATCGCCGAGGTGGATGGCGCCCCCTGCGCCTTTATCGTCGGTCTGCCGAACATTAACGAAGCGATTGCCGATCTGCAGGGGCGTTTATTGCCGTTCGGCTGGGCGAAGCTATTGTGGCGCCTGAAAGTCAGCGGCGTGCGCACCGCGCGCGTGCCGTTGATGGGCGTACGCCAGGAATATCAATTCAGCCGCATCGGGCCCATTATTGCGCTGCTGCTGATTGAGGCGCTGCGCGAGCCTTTCGCGAAGCGCAATATCGACGCGCTGGAAATGTCGTGGATCCTGGAAACCAATACCGGCATGCGGACGATTTTAGAACGCATCGGCGCGGTGCCGTACAAACGTTACCGCTTGTACGAGAAAACGCTTTAAGCGGATGATATCGCGTCCCCTTTTTACGCTCCCAGAATAATAACCGCGCCAGGGCATTTTCGGGCGGTGGCGTTTCAGGAGCAGGGGGACGGCGAGTGAGTGAATGCATCGTTTCCTGAAAGAGAACGGTTAAGGTTTTTAATTAATAAACTCGAGATAAATTCACGCTGCGTGATTTATTTGCGAGTGACTGTCGCAGTTTTGACGAGAGCTGATTGTATGCCTGTGGAAAAGAAAAAAGGAATAAGCCGATTAACCTACAGCATTAGGAATTCCTGGGCCGGGTTTATTGATGCTGTGCTTACCGAAGATGCGTTCCGCCAATTATTGGTTATTAACGCCATTTTACTGGTTGTTACATTTGGTTTAGATATTACAAATATAGAAAGGCTGTTATTAATCACCTGCAGTTTTCTGCTATTGGTGGTTGAGCTGCTTAATACGGCGATTGAAACCGTGGTCGATCGCATTTCGCTGGAATTACATCCGCTATCCAAACGCGCCAAAGATTTGGGCGGCGCAGCGCAGCTGGTAGCCGTGGTGATGACTATCATTATTTGGGGAATGGTGCTGCTGGGGCGATAGGGGCTTGGGTGGTTCAACCACCCAGTCGGTGAACGTGGCGATATAAGCGGTTATCATCGCTGTTTTGCGTCTTCTGCCATTTCAGCAAGGAGAGTTGGTCGTTATGCCCGTGAATTTTGATCTCAACGATCTCTATGCGTTTCGCGCGCTGGTGGAGTACGGCAATTTTCGGCTGGCCGCGGAGTCCATCTGCCTGTCGCAGTCGGCGCTGAGCCGCAGGATTGAGAAGCTGGAAAACGCGCTGGGCAGCAAACTGTTCGATCGCACCACCCGGCGCGTGACTTTGACGCTGTACGGGCAGGCCTTTGCCGAGCGTTCGGATCAGCTGCTGATGAACGTCGAAGCGGTGTTGGCCGATATCGACAAGGTCAGCCAGGAGCGGGTGGGGCTGGTTACCGTCGCCACGGTGCCCTCGGCGGCCTACTATTTCATGCCCGACGTGATACGCCGTTTCCGGCTGCGCTATCCGCGCGTGCGCGTCAAGCTGATCGACGGTAGCGCAGGTAATGTCATCGAGGCGGTCACCGGCGGCCAGGCCGATTTCGGCATCTGCTTCGCCGGGCGGCTGCAGCCTAATCTTGAATTTGTGCCGTTGGTGGGGGACGTCTACGTGGCCGCCTGCCGGCGCGACCATCCGCTCGCCGCTAAAAAGAGCCTCACCTGGCAAGAGTTCTATCAGCAGGATTACGTCTCGCTGGATAAAACCTCCGGCAATCGCAATCTGCTCGATCAGCGCCTGGAACACCTCGTGCCGGAACGCCCCAGCGTGTGTGAAACTCGCCATGTGACGACCATGCTGGGCATGGTTGAGGCGGGCATCGGCATTGCCGCCGTGCCCGCCATGTCGATGCCCGCTTCAGAGCACTCGGTGTTGACGTCGGTGCCGCTGGTCGATCCGGTGGTGAAACGTACCGTGGGTCTCATCAGACGCGGCGGCCGCATGCAGTCTTTCGTCGCCGCCGAGCTGGAAAAGCTGATTACTGAACAGTATCACTCTGCTTGACCGGCTGCGGCGCCGGCACGGTTCGCATGCCGGTCGCGCGAATGGTCGGCTGCGCCTGAGGGGAGGCGAGGAAGTCCAGCAGCGCTTTGCCTTCGCGGCGGTGCTCCGCCTTGGCGGTTACCGCGCCCGCGAAGCGGGTGATGTACTGCACGTTTTCAGGCAGCTCGCCGATAAAGGTCACGCCCGCCACGGGCAGCAATTCGCTGACCTGCTGGAAGCCCAGCGCGTATTTCCCCTGCGCCACTTCAGAGGCCACCGGAATGCGCTCAACCTTATGCGCTTTCCCTTTCACCTGTTCCTCGATGCCCAGCTTTTTGAACAGTTGGCCGCTGACATAGCGGCCGCTGGCGCTGTCGGAATAGGCGAAAGAGTCAGCCTGCAGCAAGACATTGCGCAGGTCGGCATCCGTTTTTATCACCGGCTTGGGCGCGCCCCGTTTGACCACCATGCCGATCGGCGAATCGGCCAGCTCCACGCGCGAACCCGGCTGGGTCCAGCGCTCTTTTTCCAGTTGGGTGAGCGCGTCGCCCACCATGATCAGCACATCGGCTTGCTCTCCGCGCGCCAGCCGCGCGGGGATCGCCTGCGGCGTTTTGCCCATCGAGGGGCCGGACACCAGAATGATTTTGTCGCCGCTTTGAGCTTCATATTCCGGAGCCAGCTTCTCTAGTGCGGCTTTGAAGCCGCCGGAGATCATGACGGTCACGTCTTTGGCCAGCGCCGCCGTACTGCAGGAGGCGCACACCAGCGCAGCGAGGATCGAACGAGTGAGTTTTTGCATGGCATCATTCCTTTTGAGATGGCGGCTTAGCGCGCGGTTTGCAGCGGCATGGCGATGCGGCGATACATATACAGCGTCGCCAGCAGGGCGCACAGCGCGGCGAAGCTCATCCAGTAGCCCGGTGAAGCCTTGTCGCCGGTGTATTCGATCAACGCGGTGGAGACCACCGGCGTAAAGCCGCCGAACACCGCCGTCGCCAGGCTGTAGGCCAGCGAGAACCCGGCCACCCGCACTTCCGTTGGCATGATCTCCGTCAACGCCGGGATCATGGCGCCGTTGTAGAGGCCGTAAATGAAGGACAGCCACAGCAGCACGGCCAGCATCATGCCGAAGCTGGGGGCGGCGGCGAGCAGGCTCAGCGCCGGGTAGGCGGTGGCCAACGTCAGCAACGTCATGGCGACCAGCACCGGTTTGCGGCCGAAACGGTCCGACAGCGTGCCGCCGATGGGCAGCCAGATGAAGTTGGAGATCGCCACCAGCAGGGTGACCAGCAAGCTGTCGGAGGCGCTGAGCAGCAGCACCTTTTTGCCGAAGGTCGGCGCATAGACGGTGATCAGGTAAAACGCGGTGGTGGTCATGGCGACCATCAGCATGCCGGCGATCACCACCGGCCAGTTTTTCAGCAGGGTTTTAAACACGTCGCGCATCGCCAGGTGGTGACGGCGAGCGGTAAATTCCTGCGTCTCTTCCAGCTTGCGGCGCAGGAAAAAAATGAAGGGAACGATCAGGCAGCCGAACAGGAAAGGCAGGCGCCAGCCCCATTCGCGAATGGCGCTTTCTTCCAGCGCCGCATTGAGCGCGAAGCCCATGGCCGCCGCCACCATGATAGCCACCTGCTGGCTGCCGGACTGCCAGCTGGTGTAGAAGCCTTTACGGCCCGGCGTGGCGATTTCGGCCAGATAGACGGACACGCCGCCCAGCTCCGCGCCCGCCGAGAAGCCTTGCAACAGACGCCCGCACAGCACCAGCAGCGGCGCCCAAAGCCCGATGCTTTGGTAAGAGGGGATCAGCACGATCAGGAAGGTACCCGCGGCCATGATCGACAGGGTGACGATCAGCCCTTTGCGGCGGCCGACTTTATCGATGTAAGCGCCCAGCACGATGGCGCCGATCGGGCGCATCAAAAAGCCCGCGCCGAATACCGCGAAGGTCATCATCAGCGAGGCGAACTCGCTGCTGGCCGGGAAAAAGGTGTGTGCGATGTAGGTAGCGTAAAAGCCGAACAGGAAAAAATCGAACTGCTCTAAAAAGTTGCCGGAGGTGACGCGCAGTATCGCGCCGGTTCTGGCCCGGGTGGTCATGGGTGAGGTAGAGGAATGCATCTTTATCTCCAGTTTGTTATTGGCGCTTGACGCCGCGCCTGTTGCTGAAGACTCGCTCAGGAAAATAAAGTAAATAAGCGCAATAAACGCATGGCGCGATGCGTTTGACGCATCAATCGGCGTTAACAATGTTGCCTAACCCGATGTAACGTGGCGTTAACAAGTTTGTCGCTCATCGCCCGCTGCGCAGAACGCCGAAAACGTTATGCGCTTTTTGTGACAGGGTTCATAAAGGGGCGGCGGGGAAGCGCCCCGTGCCTCTGAACGATTATTCGATACCGCGCGTAAAAAGGTGAATGCCGCGCACTGCGTTTGCAAAATGCGTGGATGTACGTTCAGCCTTGCAGTAACAACGCATGCCTTTGCATGCCATCCCAGCGCCTCTCTGCTATAGCTTTACATCTATATAGCTATTGATCTATATTTTAGGGGGGCCCGTGTGGGAAATTAAAACAACGGATGCATTTGATCATTGGTTCAGATCACTCAGCGATGCCGACCGGGCCTGCGTGCTTGCTGCATTGATGGTCCTGCGGGAAAAAGGGCCCGGCTTGCCCAGACCCTATGCCGATACGGTTAAAGGCTCGCGTTACAGCAACATGAAAGAGCTGCGTATTCAGAGCCGTGGCGAACCGTTGCGGGCATTCTTCGCCTTCGATCCGTACCGCGTCGGCATGGTGCTTTGCGCGGGCAATAAAGCGGGCGATGAAAAACGTTTTTACGATCGAATGCTGCAGATTGCCGATCGGGAATTCACGAATTGGCTGAACACACTAAAAGAGAAGGAGTGACGCGATGGGCAGAACGCTGGAACAGCTTATTGCGGAGGAAAAGCCCGAGGTCGTGGCCGAAGCGCAGGCAATGGCGACGGACATTATGCTGAACATCCATCTTGCCGAGCTGCGCGAGAAGGTGCAGAAAACCCAGGTTGAAATGGCGCAGGCGCTGGGTATCCGGCAACCGACCGTCGCCGTGATGGAAAAACCGGGCCGCGATCTGAAACTGTCTTCGCTTAAACGCTATGTTGAGGCGGCCGGCGGCAAACTGCGCCTGGATGTCGAACTGCCGGACGGTTCGCACTACGAATTTGTGCTGTAAGCGCTAACGGCAGAAAAGCACAAAGCCCGCTCAGGTTCCCCGGAGCGGGCTTTGTGTACCAGGGCTCCTTTGACACGAGCAGGCGGCCGTTAAAGCAAAGAGGCTCAAAACGGGCAGGCTGTGTGAGCGCTTTCGTTTGGGCCGGATAGCGTTAAACAAGCCACTTGCACTCCCTTCGCGATGTCTCGCTTGCCCGTTACTGTCTCCTTGCTCCTTAGCTGAAACGATACAAATTATGTTGATGAATAGCTCGTTTCATGTGCAAAAACTCAATATCTTTCATTAGAACTGCGATGAAATTCGTATTTTTATCGCGCTATTACTCCAAATACTCACCCGGTGAAGCTCATCACATTTCTTTAACCTGCTTAACAGTAGATTTTCCTTGTTTAGAAAAAAATCGATTCAGCTAAAGGGGAAGGGAAATGAAAAAGACATGGGTTATGGCGGTGTTTTCGGCCCTGATTTCAGGGCAGGCGGCGGCGCAGAGTTGGGTGCTGACCAGCGCTGAAGATGGCGTGGAGAAAGGAAACTGGAAGATTTCGAGCGAGACGCTGAAGGTGAAGGATAAAACGTTCAGCATTGAGCAGAAAGTGCTGCACGGCGGTAAGCAAGAAGGCAGCAAAGTCCTGATTATCCGCAGCCAGGATGGCCTGACCATCACGCTGAGTCCCACCCGCGGCATGAACCTCCTGCGGGCAGAAGGCTTTGGCGCGAAAATGGGATGGGATTCACCGGTTAAAGAGGTGGTCAACCCCGCTTTTATCAATCTGGAAAGCCGCAATGGGCTCGGCTGGCTGGAAGGTTTCAATGAGATGATGGTGCGTTGTGGCTATGAGTGGACCGGTCATCCGGTGACCGAAGGTGGGCAAATTTACACGTTGCACGGCAAAGCGGGCAATACGCCGGCCTCGCGGGTTGAGGTTGAGGTAGCGGATACAGCGCCGTATGAAATTCGTATTCGCGGCCTGATCAAAGAGAGCACATTCAAAAAAGCCGATCTGCAAACCCTGACTGAATTGCGCTATGTGCCCGGCAGCAACAGTTTCAGCCTGCATGATGTGTTAACCAACCGGGCGGATTATCCCCATGACTACCAGATTATTTATCACAGCAATTTCGGCGCGCCGATTCTGGAAAATGGCGCCCGCTTCCTGGCGCCGATGGCCAGCATCAGCCCGTTTAACGACTATGCCAAAGCCGGGCTGAATACCTGGGGAACCTATGCCGGCCCAACCAAAGGGTTCGATGAAATGGTCTTTAACATTAAGCCATTATCGGATCCGAATCATCAGACACTGGCGGCGCTGGTCAATAACGCGGGCGACAAAGGGGTGGCGATTCAGTTCGATACCCGCCAGTTGCCCGTCCTGACGCTGTGGAAGAATACCGATACGTTAAAACAAGGGTATGTGACGGGGATTGAGCCGGGCACCAGCTATGCCTACCCGGTTACCGTCGAGCGCGAACAAAAACGCGTCAAGCAGTTGCAGCCTGGCGCCAGTGCGCAGTTTGATCTGACCTATACCTTGCTGCACAGCAAAGCGCAGGTGGCGGATCTGGAGAAGAAGATTGCTGATATTCAGGGTAAGGTAAAAATTGATGAGAATGCCGCGCCGATAGCCAAAGAGTAACGCTGCCTGTCGACGCGTTTAGCGTTAAAGCAAAAAGCCCGCTCGGGTTTCCCTGAGCGGGCTTCTCTAAATATGGCTCCTCTGACTGGACTCGAACCAGTGACATACGGATTAACAGTCCGCCGTTCTACCGACTGAACTACAGAGGAATCGTGTGAACGGGGCGAATAATAGCGGGGCGTTCGGGGTTTGTCAAAGCGCTAAACTGCAAAAAAAGCGCGTTTGCTGAGGGAATGAGCACCTTGCGCTGTTTTTCGGCATTTTCCATCGCTATGCGTTGATTTTTGCATCCCCAATCGTTATTGACGTCGCTTGCACACGCCTTTGCACGGCGATGGTGCAGGGCCGTTCTCCCTCTCATGCTAGCCGCACTGCCCAGACTCTCGTTTATCCCCGCTACACGCCGCGCTGCAACTGATATGTAGGATGAATAAGCAAACAATATGTATTCGTCGTCACAATGGCTGGATTTTTGCTTACCCATTTTTGGGGAATGCGACTGCGCTCTCAAGAAAATTATTTTCCCCGTCTACACATAAAGTGACTGATCCGCGCCCCAGGGCGTTTCGCTACAACAGTGCTGAGGAAGATAACAATGTCATCGAAATTGATAAAAAGTCCGCTCGCTGCTTTGCTCATCGGTTGTCTAGGTACGGCGTTTTCCGCGCAGGCCGATATCGTCATCGGCGTCGCCGGGCCGTTCTCCGGGCCGAACGCCACCTATGGCGATCAGTATTGGCGCGGGGCTTCGCAGGCGGCGGCGGACATCAACGCCGCCGGCGGCATCAAAGGGGAAAAAATCAAACTGGTGCAGGGGGATGACGCCTGTGAACCGAAACAGGCGGTCGCGGTCGCCAACCGGCTGGTGGATCAGGACAAGGTGTCGGCGGTGGTCGGCCACTTCTGTTCCTCATCCACCATGCCCGCCTCCGAGGTGTATGACGAGGCCGGCATCATCGCCATTACCCCCGGCTCCACCAACCCGCAGATCACCGAGCGCGGCATGAAGAGCATGTTCCGCATGTGCGGGCGCGACGATCAGCAGGGCGTGATCGCCACCAACTACATGTTGGATACGCTGAAGGCCAAGCGCATCGCGGTGATCCACGATAAAGACACCTACGGCCAGGGGTTGGCGGACGCAGCGAAGGCGGCGATGAACAAGCGCGGGGTCAAGGAAGTGCTGTATGAGGGGCTGTCGCGCGGTGAGAAAGACTTCAACGCGCTGGTGACCAAGATCGCCTCGGTCAAGCCTGACGTGGTCTACTTCGGCGGCTGCCATCCGGAAGCCGGGCCGCTGGTGCGCCAGATGCGCGAGCAGGGCGTGACCGCCAAGTTCTTCTCCGGCGACTGCGTGGTGACCGAAGAGCTGGTGACCGCCGCCGGCGGGCCGCAGTACACCAACGGCGTGCTGATGACCTTCGGCAACGATCCGCGCCTGATCCCGGAGGGCAAGGCGGTGATCGCCAAGTTCCGCGCCAGCGGCTTTGAGCCGGAAGGCTACACCCTCTATTCCTACGCCTCGATCCAGGCGATCGCCGCCGCCTTCAACGCCACCGGCGGCAAAGACAGCGCCAAGGCCGCCGAATGGCTGAAGTCACACGACGTGGACACCGTGATGGGCAAGAAAGCCTGGGACCAGAAGGGCGATCTGAAGGTCTCGGATTACGTGGTCTATCAATGGGATGACAAGGGCAAATATCACCAACTGTAAACGGCCGAACATTGAGGGTGTGACCCTATGACCGACGGGCCGCCGCCTTGGCGCGCCCGTTCCGCGACTACCTTTGGGCCGCGTCGGACTGCGTTGGCGGCCTTACCAGGCGAGACTGCTCATTATGGATGTATTCTTTCTGCAACAGCTGATCAACGGCCTGACCCTCGGCGCGGTGTATGGCCTGATCGCCATCGGCTACACCATGGTTTACGGCATCATCGGCATGATCAACTTCGCCCACGGCGAGGTGTACATGATCTCTGCCTACCTGTGCGCCATCGGCCTGGCGCTGCTGTCGTTCTTTGGGCTGCAATCGTTCCCGCTGCTGATCCTCGGCACGCTGGTGTTCACCATCGTCATCACCGGGGTGTACGGCTGGGTGATCGAGCGTATCGCCTACAGGCCGCTGCGCAACTCCACCCGCCTGGCGCCGCTGATCTCCGCCATCGGCATGTCGTTAATCCTGCAAAACTATGCGCAGATAAGCCAAGGGCCGCGCCAGCAGGGCATCCCGACGCTGCTGAGCGGCGTGTTCCGCCTGGAATTCGACGGTGGCGTGGTGCAGATCACCTACACCAAGGTGTTCATTCTGGTGGCGTCGCTGCTCGGCATGGCGATCCTCACCTACATCATTCAGCGCACCCGGCTGGGGCGCATCTGCCGCGCCACCCAGCAGGATCGCAAAATGGCCTCGATTCTCGGCATCAATACCGATCGGGTGATCTCGTTGGTGTTCGTGATCGGCGCCGCCATGGCCGGGCTGGCCGGGGTGCTGATCACCATGAACTACGGCACCTTCGATTTTTACGTCGGCTTTATCATCGGCATCAAGGCCTTCACCGCCGCGGTGTTGGGCGGCATCGGCTCGCTGCCGGGCGCGATGCTGGGCGGGCTGCTGCTCGGCGTGGCGGAGGCGCAGTTCGCCGGCATGGTGAATTCGGATTACAAGGACGTGTTCTCCTTCGGGTTGCTGGTGGCGATCCTGATCTTCCGTCCGCAGGGCCTGCTCGGCCGGCCCCTGATCGCCAAGGTTTAAGGAGAACGCCATGTCGCAATCCGTAATCAACGGCGGGCTGAACGTCAAACGCAGCCTGCTGGACGCTGTCTTGGCCGGGCTGATCGCCCTGATCGTGTTCGGGCCGATCGTCGGCATCGTGCTGAATGGCTACAGCTTTAACTTCGAGCCGCATCGGCTGGTGTGGATCATCGTCGCGGTGATGGCCGGGCGGCTGCTGCTGAGCCTGTTCCTGCAAACCGCGCCGGGGCGCAGGGTGTTGGCGCGCTTCGACGGCGGCAACGACGGCGTTTACGTGCGGCCGCTGGGCTATAAATCCAACCTGCGCTGGATCCTGCCGCTGATGGCGGCGATCGCGCTGCTGTTCCCGTTTGTCGCCACCAAATACCTGCTGACGGTGGCGATCCTCGGCCTGATCTACGTGCTGCTCGGCCTGGGGCTGAACATTGTGGTCGGGCTGGCGGGGCTGCTCGATCTGGGGTACGTGGCGTTTTACGCCATTGGCGCCTACGGGCTGGCGCTGGGCTACCAATATCTCGGGCTGGGGTTTTGGGCGATGCTGCCGCTGGGGGCGCTGATGGCGGCGCTGGCCGGCGCACTGCTGGGTTTTCCGGTGCTGCGCATGCACGGCGACTACCTGGCGATCGTTACGCTGGGGTTCGGCGAGATCATTCGGCTGGTGCTGAACAACTGGATGTCGCTCACCGGCGGGCCAAACGGCGTCTCGGTGCCGGCGCCGACGGTGTTCGGCCTGGAGTTCGGCCGGCGCGCCAAAGACGGCGGGGTGCCGATCCACGAGTTTTTCGGCATCGATTACAACCCGAATCTCAAGTTCATTTTCATCTACGCGGTGCTGTTTCTGGTGGTGCTGCTGGTGCTGTATATCAAGCACCGGCTGACGCGCATGCCGATCGGCCGCGCCTGGGAGGCACTGCGCGAAGATGAGATCGCCTGCCGTTCTCTCGGGCTGAATCACGTGCTGGTGAAGCTGTCGGCGTTTATGCTCGGCGCTTCCACCGCCGGGCTGGCGGGGGTGTTTTTCGCCACCTACCAGGGCTTCGTCAACCCGACTTCGTTCACCTTCTTCGAGTCGGCGTTGATCCTGGCGATCGTGGTGCTGGGCGGCATGGGCTCTACCCTCGGCGTGGTGCTGGCGGCCTTCGTGCTGACGGTGGCGCCGGAGCTGCTGCGCAGCTTCGCCGAATACCGGGTGCTGCTGTTCGGCGTGCTGATGGTGGCGATGATGATCTGGCGGCCGCGCGGGCTGGTGCGCATCAGCCGATCCAGCTTCGCCGAACGCAAGGGGGTGGCGCCATGAGCGACGCCATTTTGCGGGTGGAACACCTGATGATGCACTTTGGCGGCATCAAAGCGCTGAACGACGTCAATCTGGAGGTGGAACGCGGCTCCATCACCGCGCTGATTGGCCCCAACGGCGCCGGCAAGACCACGGTATTCAACTGCCTGACCGGCTTTTACCGCGCCAGCGGCGGCGCGATCCTGCTCAATACCCACAAGCGGCCGACCGACGTGATCCAGGTGCTGGGGCAGAAGTTCCGCGCCGGCGACTGGATACGCCCAAAGCGGCTCGGTTCGCGCCTCTACTACAAGATGTTCGGCGGCACTCACCTGGTGAACCGCGCCGGGCTGGCGCGCACCTTCCAAAATATCCGTCTGTTCCGCGAAATGTCGGTGGTGGAGAACCTGCTGGTGGCGCAGCACATGCAGAGCAACCGTAACCTGATCGCCGGGGTGCTGAATACGCCGGGCTACCGCCGGGCGGAGAGCGCCGCGCTCGATCATGCCTTCTACTGGCTGGAAGTGGTGGATCTGGTGAGCTGCGCCAACCGGCTGGCGGGGGAGATGTCTTACGGCCAGCAGCGGCGGCTGGAGATCGCGCGCGCCATGTGCACCGCGCCGGAGATGATCTGCCTCGACGAGCCGGCCGCCGGGCTGAACCCGGTGGAGACGGCCACGCTGAGCCGCATCATTCGCTTCCTGCGGCAGCATCACGGCATCACGGTGCTGTTGATCGAGCATGACATGGGCATGGTAATGGAGATCTCCGATCGGGTGATCGTGCTCGATCACGGCGATGTGATCGCCCGCGGCACGCCGCAGGAGATCCAGCACAACGAGGCGGTGATCGCCGCCTACCTGGGCGCGGACGAAGAGGAGCTGGCGGGATGAGCGAAGCGATGTTGGAATTTCGCGAAGTGGATGTGTTTTACGGGCCGATCCAGGCGCTGCGCCAGGTGTCGCTGCAGGTGAACGCCGGGGAGACGGTGGCGCTGATCGGCGCCAACGGCGCGGGCAAGTCCACGCTGTTGATGTCGATCTTCGGCCAGCCGCGCATCGCCGGCGGGCAGATCCTGTTTGGCGGCGAGGACATCAGCCGTCGCTCCACGCACTTTGTTGCCAGCAGCGGCATCGCGCAGGCGCCGGAGGGGCGGCGCATCTTTCCGGACATGAGCGTGGAGGAGAACCTGCTGATGGGCACCATCACCGTCGGCAATCGCTACCTGGAGGAGGATTTGCCGCGCATGTTCGAGCTGTTTCCGCGCCTCAAGGAGCGGCGCAACCAGCGGGCGATGACCATGTCCGGCGGCGAGCAGCAGATGCTGGCGATCGCCCGCGCGCTGATGAGCCGGCCGAAGCTGTTGCTGTTGGACGAGCCGAGCCTGGGGCTGGCGCCGATCGTGGTGCGGCAGATCTTCGGCGTACTGCGCGAGCTGACCCGCAGCGGCATGACGCTGTTTCTGGTGGAGCAGAACGCCAACCACGCGCTGAAACTGTCCGATCGCGGCTATGTGATGGTCAATGGCCAGATCCGCCTCACCGGCAGCGGCCAGGAGCTGTTGAACGATCCGGAGGTGAGAAAGGCCTATCTGGGCGGCGGCTGAGCGCCGCCCCACGGGCAGGGATGCCCGCGTTCATTTTTCAGCGGCGTTGCGCTCTTGGCCATCGTAGTGCGAACGGGCCGCTCTGAAGGCGTCGGCGGAGGCGATAATCCACGACCAGAGCGGCAGCATGTTGAGCAGCATCTCTTCCCCCGCGTCGGTGATGGTGTAAACCACGCGGGGCAGTTTCTCCTGATAATCGCAGCGCGATATCAGCCCGTCCCGCTCGAGATGGCGCAGCGTCCGCGTCAGCATTCTCTGCGTCACGCCCGCCAGTTGGCGGCTTATCTCGCCGTGGCGCAGCGGCCCGTGAGTGCCCAGGATATGCAATACCCCCAGCGACCAACGGTTGCCCGCATGCGCGAGGATCTCACGCTTCAACCCTTCATCGTCGTTGCTCAGTTCTTCACAGAACGCCTGCGAAAATTGCAGCAGCGCTTCCCGATCGCTCGTCATATTCCTCTCCGGTATCACGCGTGTACCTAATTGAACCCGTTTTTGCCTGCTGTCAGGATGACGCAGTGTCAAGACAGGAGGCAAGAATGAAATCCACAAATCCATCTATCAATACCGTGCTCATACTCGGCGCCGGTGAACTGGGGCTGCCGGTACTGCGTGCGATGAGCCGGCAGGCTCGGTTATCTCCATCTTTAAAAATCAGCGTGCTGCTCCGGCCGGAGGCTGCACGCGCCGTCAGCGGCCCGCTCCGGGCGCGGCGGGATGCGCTGGCGCGGCTCGGCATCGCCGTGGTGGAAGGCGATCTGCAGCAAAACGGCGTGGAGGCGCTGAGCGCGCTATTCCGTTCCTTCGACGCGGTGATCAACTGCAGCGGCTTTGTCGGCGGGGCGGGCACGCAGATAAAGATCACCCAGGCCGTCTTGCAGGCGGGCGTGGCGCGCTACTTCCCGTGGCAGTTCGGCGTGGACTACGATGTCGTGGGTAAAGGCAGCGGGCAACAGGTGTGGGATGAACAGCTTGAGGTGCGCCACCTGCTGCGTGCGCAGCGTGTGACGGAGTGGGTGATTGTTTCCACGGGCATTTTCACCAGCTACCTGTTTGACCCCGGCTTTGGCGTGGTGGACGCGGCAAGCAAAACGGTGCGCGCGCTGGGCGACTGGCGCTACGCGGTGACGCTGACCACCCCCGAGGACATTGGCCGGCTGACGGCCGCGATTTTTTTCCATCGGCCCGCGTTTCGCAACCAGGTGGTTTATATCGCCGGCGACACGCTGACCTACCGCGAGCTTGCCGATCTTATGCAGGCGTACTGGGGCGTGGAGGTCAACAGAGTCCTGTTGGACAAAGAGCGGCTGCGGGAAGATGTGCGGAACCATCCGCATGATGTCGGCGCCAAATACCGGCTGGCTTTCGCCCGGCCCGACGGCGTGGCCTGGGATAAGGCGAAAACCTTCAATGCGCGCCAGGGCATAGCCACCACTACCGCCGAGCAGTGGCTGGCTTCTCAGGGCGGTTAATCGCCTGAGCGCCGCAGTCAGAACTGGCGCTGCATCCAGCGCACGTTCAGCCGCACCAGCGCGATGATGGCGCCGGAGAGCAGCCGCAGCCCGGCGGGCATGTCGCGGCGGCGGATGTCCAGCAGCAGCACGGTGCGCACCTGCGGGCTGTCGTTCCACACCTCGTGTTCGAAGGTATCGTCCCACAGCATGAACTCCCCCTCGTGCAGCCGGTATTCGCGGCCGTCCACTTTCAGCACCGCCGCCGGCGCGCCGTCGGCGCGTTTGGGCATGTCCAGCACCAGATAGCCGCGCAGAATGCCGCGAAACGGCCCGCGATGGGGCGGCACCTGTTTGCCGGGCGCCAGGAAGGAGAGCGAGGCGGACAGCACGTCCGGCGACGAAGCGATCAGCGCCGCCAGCGTCGGGCAGCGCGCCAGGTTGTGGGGGATGGGCTGGCCGTAGGCCTTCATGATGAACATGCGCCAGTCGCGCGCGTCGTTGGCGGAGATCGACGCCTGCTGGCTCATGATCTCGTGAAAACGGGGAATATTGTGCAGATCGTGGGCGACGGTCAGCGCCTCTTCGCGGATCTGCCGCCATTGGGCGGTGAAACGTTCGGCGTCGGGGAACAGCGCGGCGCTGTCGAGCACCGGTTGGCCCTGAATGCGGCGATCGTAAACATTGCGCAATGCGAGCACGGACCAATCATAAATCGCGGACATCATAATGACCTCGCCTCAGGAAACGCCAAAAGGACACTGCGCGCTTCTTCGGCGCGGCGCGTGGACGGCCTGGGAAGAACGGCAGGAAAAATTGGTACGCTTCAATAGATTAGCACAGCATTTTGGCAACCGTGCGTCGGTGAGCGTGTCGATGGGCGGTGAAAAAAACCACACAATTAAAGTGTGACGTATATCGCATTTAGCGGGCCGGTTGGTTAAAATATCGCGACTTGCCCGCACCTGTCCGGATTTTGTTTACCATGGAACACGCTCCCGTTTCGCGCTCAACCGCCTGGTTGCGCGTGGTTATCCTCGCCGTCTCGGCCTTTATCTTCAACACCACCGAGTTTATTCCGGTCGGTCTGCTGAGCGATATCGCCGCCAGCTTCTCGATGCAAACCGAACAGGTCGGCTTGATCATTACCATTTACGCCTGGATCGTCGCCGCTGCCTCGTTGGCGTGCATGCTGCTGACCAGCAAGATTGAGCGCCGCAAGTTGCTGATCGGCGTGTTCATGCTGTTTATCGCCAGCCACGTGCTGACCGCCGTGGCCTGGAACTTCACCACGCTGGTCATTTCGCGCGCCGGCGTGGCGCTGGCGCACTCGGTGTTCTGGTCGATCACCGCCTCGCTGGCGATCCGCGTGGCGCCGCCGGGCAAGAAAGCCCAGGCGCTGAGCCTGCTGGCGGGTGGCACCGCGCTGGCGATGGTGCTCGGGCTGCCGCTCGGGCGGGTGGTCGGGCAACTGCTCGGCTGGCGCATGACCTTTATCGGCATCGCGGTGTGCGCCACCCTGGCGCTGGTGCTGCTGTGGCGCCTGCTGCCGGTGCTGAAAAGCGAGCATTCCGGTTCGCTGGCCAGCGTGCCGCTGTTGTTCAAGCGCCCGGCGCTGGTGGCGCTTTACATGCTGACCATCATTGTGGTGACGGCGCACTTCACCGCCTACAGCTACATCGAGCCGTTTATCCAGACCGTGGCCGGGCTGTCGGAGAACTTCACCACGCTGATGCTGCTGCTGTTCGGCGCCGCCGGCATCGTCGGCAGCCTGCTGTTCAGCCGCTACAGCGAGCGGTTTCCTTCCGGCTTCTTCATCGGTGCCATCACGCTGCTGGCCTTGAGCCTGCTGCTGCTGTTGCCGGCGGCCGGCAGTGAAAGCCACCTGACGGTGCTGTGCATCTTCTGGGGGATGGCGATCATGGCGATCGGCCTGTCGATGCAGGCCAAAGTGCTGAGCCTGGCGCCGGACGCTACCGACGTGGCGATGGCGATTTTCTCCGGCCTGTACAACTTCGGCATCGGCAGCGGCGCGCTGCTGGGCAACCAGGTGAGCCTGCATCTGGGCATGGGCAACATCGGCTTCGTCGCCGCGCCGCTGGCGCTGATCGCCCTCGGCTGGTGCCTGTTGAGCGTCTACCGCAGCGAACGGCTGCAGCAGCACCACAGCCGTTAACCTGCCGATTCGGGATGCCGCTGCGGCATCCCGCGCTACATTTTCCTGCTATAAAACAGGCTGCTGTAGCGTTTTATGCTTAACTTTTTTTCATAGTCTGCTAATTAAAAATTTAACTCCGACGCCGCTTCGCTAGCATAGAAAGTCATCAAAAATGTTAATGCGAGGTTAATGGTGAGTGAATCTGTAGCGGCGTCGCCAATCCATGCGCGGGATTTGGCGGCCAGAATCGACGCCTTGCCCGCGTCGGCCGGCCTGTGGCGCTTTATCATTCTGCTGTCGCTGGGCGGCTTTTTCGAACTCTACGATCTGTTCCAGACCGGCTATATCAGCACTGGCCTTATCGCCGACGGCATTTTCCACACCGGCGCGCAGGGCGTTTTCGGCGTGTCGGATCAGGCGGCCTTTGCCTCCGCCACCTTTCTCGGCCTGTTCGTCGGCGCCAGCCTGCTGAGCCCGTACGCCGATCGCTTCGGCCGGCGCGCCACCTTTATGTTCGCCCTGATCTGGTATGGCGCCTTCTCGCTGCTGTTGGCGTTTCAACAGCAGGCGGAATGGGTGATCTTTCTGCGTTTTCTGGTGGGCGTCGGGCTCGGCATCGAGTTGGTGACCATCGATACCTACCTGACGGAGTGGGTGCCCGCGCACTTGCGCACCCGGGCTTTCGCCTTCGCGTTCTTCGTGCAGTTTCTGTCGGTGCCGGCGGTGGCGCTGATGTCCTGGTGGCTGGTGCCGCAGACGATTTGGGGGCTGAGCGGCTGGCGCTATGTGGTGATCGCCGGCGCGCTGGCTTCGCTGGTGATTTGGCTGGTGCGCAAGGGGCTGCCGGAGTCGCCGCGCTGGCTGGTGCAACAGCGGCGCTATGCGCAGGCCCGGCAGGTGATGCGGGACATGGAGCGGCGCTGCGGCGTGGCGGCCGCGGACTTCCCGTCGCGCCCGGTGGACGATGCCGAGGGAGCGCCGCTGCGCGGCCGCTTTCGCGACATCTGGGCGCCGCAATATCGCGATCGCACGCTGATGCTGGTAGTGATGAATTTCTTTCAGGCCATCGGCTTCTTCGGCTTCGGCAACTGGCTGCCGGCGCTGCTGTCGGGCAAGGGCGCTTCGGTCACCCACAGCCTGCTGTACGCTTTCTTTATCACGCTGGCCTACCCGCTGGGCTCGCTGCTGTGCAGCTTCTACGCCGACAAGATGGAGAACAAGTGGCAGATCGTGTTGTCCTGCCTGGTGACGGTGATCTTCGGCTCGCTGTTCGCACTGCAGAACAACCCGCTGTGGCTGATCCTGTGCGGTTTCTTCATCACCTGGTCCAACGCCTGGCTGACCTACAGCTACCACTCGTATCAATCCGAGATCTTCCCGACCCATATCCGCGCCCGCGCCGTCGGTTTCTGCTACTCCTTCAGCCGGCTGTCGACGGTGTTCAGCAGCATCATCATCGGCATTATCTTGCAGTACGGCGGTTCGCTGGGGGTGATCGCGTTTATCGTCGCCAGCATGCTGATCGTGATGCTGGTGATCGGGCTGTTCGGCCCAAAAACGCGCGGTATCGATCTGGAAAACATCTGACGTTTTGCGCCGGCGGCGACGCCGGCTTCTTCAGCAAAAAAACTCGCGATCATGCGAAAATTATTCCGTTATCACTGCCTTTACGCCTGCCGTACTGTTAACCCGTACAAAATCCAATTCGATACCGAGCGGGGAACACGTCATGAGCACCCTTACCGCGCCCGATGGCGCACGCATTTTTTATAAGGATTGGGGCCGCGGCCAGCCGATCCTGTTCTCCCACGGTTGGCCGCTGTCTGCCGACGCCTGGGACAACCAGATGCTGTTTTTCGGCCAGAGCGGATTCCGCGTGATCGCCCACGATCGCCGCGGCCACGGCCGTTCGGAGCAAACCTGGCACGGCAACGACATCAACCAATACGCTGACGATCTGGCCCTGCTGATCGAAACGCTGGATCTGCGCGATCTGATCCTGGTCGGCCATTCCACCGGCGGCGGCGAAGTGGCGCGCTACATCGGCCGTCACGGCAGCGATCGGGTGGCGAAGGTGGTGCTGGTCGGCGCCGTACCGCCGCTGATGCTGCAAACGCCGGTCAACCCTGAGGGTACGCCGATGGCGGCCTTCGACGGCATTCGCAGCGGCGTGGCGGGCAACCGCTCGCAGTTCTTCAAAGATTTGGCGGTGCCGTTCTATGGCCTCCACTGCGACGAGGTGGAGAGCAATGCGGGGCTGATCGACCACTTCTGGCTGATGGGCATGGAGGGCGGCGTGAAAGGGCAGTACGAGTGTGTGCGCGCGTTCTCCGAAGTGGATTACACCGCCGACCTGCTGGCGATCGACAAGCCGACGCTGCTGGTGCACGGCGACGCCGATCAGATCGTGCCGATCGGCGCCTCGGCGCTGAAAGCCGCTAAGCTTATGCAACAGGCGGAGCTGAATGTTTACGCTGGCGGTTCGCACGGTTTGGCGCAGATCGATCCCGATCGCTTCAACGCCGATCTGCTGGCCTTCATCCAAAATTCGCCGTTTTAAGGGGGCGCGATGAACCTGACTGCTATCGCCGCCCGCTGCGCACAGCGGCTGCATGCGCCTGTGGTGCGCTGGCTGCTGCTGCTCGCCATTTGCGCCGCCTATATTCAGGGCGGGTTGGTCAAAGCGCTGAACGTCGAAGGCGCGGTCGCCGAGATGAGCCACTTCGGCCTGCAGCCGGCGGCGCTGTTCGCCGTGCTGGTGACGCTGCTGGAACTGGCTGCGTCGGCGCTGATCCTGAGCGGCTTTTATCGCTGGCTCGGCGCGTTGGCGCTGGCCGGTTTTACCCTGATGGCGACGCTGATGGCCAATCCGTTCTGGCAGTTCGACGGGGCGGAGCGCGGCCAGATGATGAACGGATTTTTTGAACACCTTGGGCTGGCCGGCGCGCTGTTGCTGGTGGCATTTAACGATTTGAAGGAGCGAACAGATGGCTGAGCAGACGGAAAACAAGGCGGCGGCGGGCGGCTTCGCGCCGCTGAAAATCCCATTATTTGCGGTGCTGTGGGGCGCGACGGTGCTCGGCAACGTCGGCAGCTTTATGCGCGACGTCGCCAGCTCGTGGTTGATCACTGACCTGTCGAGCAACCCTTCGGCGGTGGCGCTGATGCAAACCGCCGCTACGCTGCCGGTGTTCCTGCTGGCGATCCCGGCCGGGGTGCTGTCGGACATTCTCGACCGGCGGCGCTTTCTGATCTTCGTGCAAATCTTGCTGGCCTGCGTGAGCGGCAGCCTGCTGGTGCTGTCGCAGACCGGCTCGCTGACGGTGGAGTATTTGCTGGCGCTGACGTTCGTCGGCGGCATCGGCGCGGCGCTGATGGGGCCGACCTGGCAGGCGATCGTGCCGGAGCTGGTGCCGCGCGCCGAGCTGAAAAACGCCGTGGCGCTGAACTCGCTGGGCATCAACATCGCTCGCTCCATCGGCCCGGCGGCCGGGGGGCTGCTGCTGGCCAGCTTCGGCGCCGGCGCGGCCTACGGCGCGGACGTGATGAGCTATGTGCTGGTGATTGCGGCGCTGCTGTGGTGGAAGCGACCCAAGGTCGAAGACAGCGGCCAGTCTGAGCATTTCTTCGGCGCCTTCCGCGCCGGCCTGCGCTATGCCCGCTCCAGCCGCGAGTTGCACGTGGTGCTGCTGCGGGCGGCGGTATTTTTCGCCTTCTCCAGCTCGGTCTGGGCGCTGTTGCCGCTGGTGGCGCGCCGCATGCTGGGTGGCAGCGCCGGCTTTTACGGCGTTTTGCTGGGGGCGGTGGGCGCCGGGGCGATCCTCGGGGCTATTGTGCTGCCGCGCCTGCGTCAGCGGCTGAATGCCGACGGGCTGGTGTTGCTGGCGGCGGTGTTGACGGCGGCGGTGATGGCGGCCCTGTCGCTGGCGCCGCCGCAGTGGCTGGCGGTGGTGCTGCTGTTGGTGCTGGGCGCAGGCTGGATTATCGCGTTGACCACGCTCAACGGTGCGGCGCAGGGCGTGCTGCCCAACTGGGTGCGCGGCCGCGGCCTGGCCATCTACCTGATGGTGTTCAACGGTGCGATGGCGGCGGGCAGCCTGCTGTGGGGGCTGGTGGCGCAGGAGCTGGGCGTGGCCGCCACGCTGCTGGTCGGCGGCGTCGGCCTGTTGGCGGCGGGGCTGCTGTTCCACCGCCTGCGTCTGCCGACCGGTGAGGCCGATCTGCAGCCGTCGAACCATTGGCCGGAACCGTTGGTCAACACGCCGGTCGAAAACGATCGCGGCCCGGTCATGATTCAGGTGGAGTACCGCATCCGCGAACAGGATCGCCCGCAGTTCTTGCGCACGCTGCTGATGCTGGAGCGGGCGCGCCGCCGCGATGGCGCTTACGCCTGGGGTATCACCGAGCATACCGGCGATCCGGAATGCATCATGGAGTGGTTCCTGGTGGAGTCCTGGGCGGAGCATCTGCGGCAGCACCAGCGGGTGTCGCACGCCGACGCCGATCTGCAGCAGGAGGCGCTGCGCTTCCATATTGGCCCGGAGAAACCGGTGGTGCATCACTTCCTGTCGTTGGACAGGCGGCAGGTGAAGCATTAACTGCACGGCCAGGCGGTGAGAAGGTGCTATGCTTTTGGTCGGTTCGGCGGCGCGGCCGCCGTAAGACGAATGTAGTCAGTACAGGGAGACACATTGATGACGGCACCTTCTGCTTTTGCCCGCGAGCTTGGGCTGCGCTATCCGATCGTTCAGGGGCCGATGAACGGCGCGTCACCGCCGGCGTTGGCGGTGGCGGTGAGCAACGCCGGGGCGCTGGGATCGTGCGCGGCGGCGCTGTTTTCACCGGCGCTGATCCTCGAACGTGTGCAGCAGATCCGCGCGCAGACCGCCGCGCCGTTCAACATCAATCTGTTTCTGCTCAATGAGCAGCACCCGGATCTCGCCGAACTGAAGCGCGCCCAGCACCTGCTGCGGCCGTTCCGCGAAGCGCTGGGGCTGAGCGAGCCGCCGATCCCCACTCAATTCGCCGAAAACAACCGCGACCAGATCGCAGCCTTGCTGGAGGCTGCGCCGCCGGTGGTCAGCTTCACCTTCGGTGTGTTGCCGCGCGCCACGGTCACGCAGTTCAAGAAGGCCGGTTCACGGGTGATCGGCACCGCCACCACGGTGGCGGAAGCCCGCGCCTGGGAAGAGGCGGGCGCCGACTTCGTTTGCGTCTCAGGCTCGGAGGCGGGCGGCCACCGCCCGACCTTCCTTGGCGATATCGAACAATCCTGCGTCGGGCTGATGGCCCTGCTGCCGCAGGTGGTGGCGGCGGTGAAAATCCCGGTGATCGCTGCAGGCGGCATCATGAACGGGCGCGGCATCGCGGCGGCGCAATTGCTGGGCGCGCAGGCGGCGCAGCTCGGCACCGCGTTTCTGTGCAGCCCGGAGTCGGGCATCGCCGAAGCCTGGCGGGCGGCGCTGAGCAACGCCGGCGATGACAGCACGCGCCTGACGCGCGCCTTCAGCGGCCGCCCGGCGCGCGGCATCGTCAATGATTTCATGCGGCAGATGCGCGCGGAAGAGGCGCAGATCCTGCCTTATCCGGTGCAGAACGCGCTCACCGGCGATATCCGCCAGGCGGCGGCCAAGGCCGGGCGCGGGGAGTTTATGTCGCTGTGGGCCGGGCAGGGTGTCGGCCTGGCGCGGCCGATGCCGGCGGCGCAGCTGGTCGCCACCCTGGCGGCGGAGCTGGAAGCGGTGTGACCTCGTCTGCGCGATTTATTGCTGTGGCAATGTAAAAAGACGCCGGGTGAGGCCTGATAAGAGATGAACAGTCCGGCGTTCGCACCGGACTGTTGGTTTCTTGGCTAGACGAGAATATCGGCGGAAGCGTCGACATGCCCAACGATTTTAACCAGAAAATCAGGCAATTGATTGCCGGAGAGATTGATGGCCAGATCGGTGACATTCTGCTGCGCGTCATAATTCAGCGCCGCTTCATATAACGAGCCGCTTAAATTATCCACGAAGTGCAACTCGCCCCCCTCGGCCTTAGCCGTCTGGTTGAGCCACGACAGGTCGATTTTATCCTCCGCGGTCTGGAAATCGCGGATCCAATCCGGCGTGGTGGCTCGGCTGTCGCCGGCTTCGCGGAAGACGAAGGTGTCCGCGCCTGCATCGCCCCAAAGCTGATCGGCGCCGCCGGCACCGTAAATGATGTCGTTGCCTGCACCGCCTTTTAGCGTATTGTTCAGCGCGTTGCCCACAAGAATGTCGGCACCGCTGCCGCCGATGATATTTTCAATCTGCGCGCCGTAGGCGATGGCTATATTCGCCTTCAAGCCGCCTACATCAGAGAATGCGCCTTCGTTAATGTTGATGCGCTGATCCTGGCTGTAGCCTGAAAAATCCAGCGTGTCATTGCCGCCGGCATCCCAGATAGCCGCCACGATTTTGTCCGTGGACGCTTTAACGCTCAGAAAGTCTCTGTCCGTATTCGAGTTGAAACCATAGGTGGTATTGCCGGTGCGCGTGGTGGTATTCGCGCCGTAAAGCTTCTGTATGGCGGTAATATCATCCAGCTGCGGTCCTGATGGCCAAACGCCTTTATAGTCAGCGTTGGTGTATTGTTCGTTAAAATAGCTCATCAAAGAATATTGATGGTCGTCTTCATAATACTTCGCCGAGTTGGCGTAGGTGGGGTAGGTGGCATTTGACGCATCATAATTGCCGGGATGAGAAAGCCCCAACGCATGCCCTATTTCATGGGTAAGCGTATCCCTGGCGTAGTTATTGGTTTGCGGATTGGAGGCGTCGTAGCCGTTATTACCGCTGATCCAAATGGTGCTTTTGAGATCGCTCTGCGTACTTTCATACGAGGTGTAATTGCCCCCGCTGGCCGCCTTATAAAAACCAAACTTTATATCTGCATTTTTCGCGTCGTTGCCTTTAACCTCGGTGAACGTGATGTTGGCCACATCCGACCAGGATTGCAATGAAAGCTTGGTTTGGGCTTGCTGAGCGGCGGTAAGCTGCGCGGCGCCCGTCTTGTCGCTGCCGGTATAGACGGGGAAAGAGTAGGTCAAGGTAGCCGCATGGTCTGTCACGCCTTTGCCATTGGCGGAATAATGGCTTCTCAGCAGCAGATCTGAAACCTCTTGCGTGGTATATGACGGTTTATTGCTCTCCGCGTGATCGCCTCTTTCATAACTGGTTAAATAATCGGAAATCTTATCGGTAGCTAATGACATATCAAACTCCTTTGGACGTTGACAATATTGCACCTAACGCTCTATATGCTCGTACACAGGTTTGAAAATCATGGATAATTAATGTGATATCATTGGCTTGCCTCCTTGGTCTGGCTTGAATATTGCGTTCAAGCGGAATATATCCTTATCATTAATCACGGTGAGGAATTAATTGTGCACTGCGATTGAGTTAAAGCAGTATAAACACAATTATTTTATTAATTAGTTATTCTTATATGAATCTTTTGCATAAGATATGAGTAAAAGACTTGTTTAAATAACTCGTTGGAATTAAATCTTTATTTAATATTTCTCTGTAATCGGCGCGCGGCATTTGCGTTGCTGATTTATCTTTCTGTTTTTCCAGCTTTTTATCTGTGAAATGCGGTGAGTAGCCGCCATTGCCGTAACGCATAGAGGCGGCCGCACGCCGGCTGTCGTCATTAATCGGATACGGGATTATTGAGGGTGCCCGCGTACACCGATTAACTTGCCTGATGCTTAAAAACTGTAGGTACCCTGCGCCAGCACGAAGTTCATGTCTTTCAGCCCGGCATGTTGCTGCAGGCTGTGGCCGACGTCGAAGTAGACATAGGCTACCTTGAACTGGAGATCGCTTCTCGGCGTCCAGGTGGTTTCGACCTGGTACTGGTTGCCGATAAAGCGCGATCCCTGTTCGCTGCCTTTCACCGGGCGCATTGGCCCGAGATAGAAGGCGTCCTCACGGCGTTGCCGCCATAACGCGTCCCAGCTGAAATCGATAGCCAGGGTTTGCCACGGCGTAATGGTGACCGAAGGATGGATGGCGATCAGGTTAGCCGGCGCCACCAGCCCGTTTTCGGTCAGGTAGGGCAGCTTGGGGTACATGGCGTTGAAGGTGTTGAGCTGCCCATCGTGACCGTTTTTGTCGCCGCTGGCGATGCCAATCTTGCCGCCAAAGCGCGGCTGCCAGCGCCAGTCGCTCACCGTATAGCCGGCGTGCGCCGACGCCGACCAGGCGCGGATATCGCGCTGTTCTGCGCTGCCGAACTGCCAGGAAGCTTCATTATCCCAGTCGAACCCCCGCGCTGCGCCGAAGATGCGTGCGCCGACGGTATAGCGCCGCTCTTGCCCGCTAAGCTGCGCGTAGTGGGCGTCGTTATCCTCAAAGCCAAAGGTGTAGAGATCGAGCGAGGACGCCAGCGGCGTCAGCGGCGTGGTGCCGTACAGTCCCCACACCTTTTGGCTGTTGTCGGTATCGTCGTCGAAACTGCCGGTTTTAAGGGTGACGGGATGGCCGATAAAGGCGTCGAGGCGGTTTTTATCCTTGACCCAGCTGGCGCGGATGGCATCGAAGGAACGGCGCACGTTGGGGCCGTCGCGGGTGCCCAGCAGGTGCAGCGAGCCCAGCGCAATCTCCTGGCGGCCGACCCGCAGGGTGCCGAGGCCGTAGGCAGTGGGCAGTTTCATATCTACATAGCCCTGCCCGAGGTAGGCATGATCTTCGTCGGTCGGCTTGCGCCCGCGATCGCGCGGCGTGGCCAGCGACGATCCCACTTGCACATAGGCGCCGAAATAGTCGCCGTAGTCGAGGCGCGCGCCAACCAGCAAGCGCTGCATGAAAGTGTCGTCGCGTCCGCCGCTCAGATCCCGTTGATCCGTCCATTCATAGCGCTCGCGCAGTGAACCGTCGAAAGATAAGGTGGCCGCATCGCCCAACAGGATGTTTTTCCAGGAGGAAGCGGCGGGCTCCGCCGCCAGTGCGGGGAGCGTGGAGAACAGCAACAGTGCGGGTAGCGTGCGTTTCATCATGAATATCCGAAGAAAAAAGCGCGCCGCAGCGCGCCTTGGGTTTATTTGGCTGTCTGGTGAATTTCGGCGATGTAGCCGCCGGGGAAACGCACCAGCGCCGAGGCGCGGCGTTCCGCCGCCGTCGAACGCCACAGCACCTGCGCGCCGCTGGCCGTCGCTTTGGCCAGCGTGGCCTGCAGATCCTCGACGCCATAGCCGGTGCGCTCATGGCCGAACGGATAAGGCAGATGCCCATCGGTGACGAAAATGCGCGTTTTGCCAAAACGCGAGTCCAGTTCGATCTGGCGGATCTTGCCGTTATCGTTGCGGCCGATCGCCGCATCGCTGACCTGCTCGTCGCGCACGACTTTGCCGTGCGAGAACGTCTGATAGCTTTTCAGGAAGTCATCGACGCGGTAAGCGGAGAGATACAGGCGGTTTTCCGGCACGCTCAGCAGCGGCTTATAGTTAGGCGCCTTGGTGTGCCAATAGAGTTGCATGTTGACGCCGCCGGGCCATTGGATCACCGCGTCGCGCCCAATCGGATCGTCGAAGGGGTCGACCAGCACATCGGCGCCGGCGGCCTTGGCTTGTTGAATGGCGGCATCCATATCCCTGACCAGAAAACCGTTGCGTTCGACGCCGAACGGGTACGGGATCGGCGTTTTAAAATCGAACACCGAGAAGCTGCCGGCCGGCGTCAATATCAGCTGGGAGTAGGTTTCGCTCGGCGTGGGCGTGACGTTGACCAGCACGCGTTCGGTGCGGGTGCCGCCGAAGGTTTTCAGGATGCTGTCGACAAAGGCATCCATCTTGCCGCGTTCGACGTAGACATGGGTGGTGTCATATTGCGGCCCCACGGCGAGAGATGCCGTATCGGCCGCCCATGATACGGCAGGGAGCAGCAGCGCAAGGGCCGATATCCTCAGCCGACGAGAAGAAATACCGATAATGTGTTGCATGATGACCTCCAGGTAGCGGTTATTTTCCTGAGTGAAACGTCATTTCCTATGAGCTTTCCCGCCGGCTGAAAAATAAAAGCTAAAAACGCAACGCGCGTGATGAAACGCTAAATAGGGGCGAAGTTCTGACGCCCCGGCGAATATAGCGCAGGGGCAGAACATTTATTCTTATTGGCGTAAACGGTGAGGCGCCGGGCCAGCAGGCCCGCTATCGCTAAGGGACGGCGCTGATAATGCGGTCCGCCTCGCCGCGTGTTGAAGTGAATTGAGGATAATCCATAACGGTGTTCTCCTTGATGGGATATATCGTATTAGCGCGCTGAATTTACGCTCTTCATTGCCCTCTAAATATAAATACAGCATTAAAAGAATTGCCGCCCATCAAATTTTTATATGACTTGTTGAGTAAATACGAATAAGCGGGAAAAGAAATATAACGACGTGCGCTACGGCTGGCGCTGAGCGGGGGCAGTGTTGCTCTCGGGAGGAAAAACGGCCTGCCGAAGCAGACCGTTGCGGGGAGTTTACGCCAGATCGAAACGATCGAGGTTCATCACTTTGTTCCAGGCGGCGACGAAGTCGTGGGCGAACTTCTCTTGCCCGTCGGCGCTGCCGTAGACTTCGGCCAGCGCGCGCAGCTGCGCGTGCGAACCGAACACCAGATCGACGCGGGTGCCGGTCCATTTGACCGCGCCGCTGCGGCGATCGCGGCCTTCGAACAGGCCGTCCTCACCCACCGGGTGCCAGGTGGTGCCCATGTCGAGCAGGTTGACGAAGAAGTCGTTGGTCAGCGCCTGCGGGCGATGGGTGAACACGCCGTGCTGCGTGCCGCCAACGTTGGTGCCGAGCACCCGCAGCCCGCCGACCAGCACCGTCATTTCCGGCGCGGTCAGGGTCAACAGCTGTGCCTTGTCGACCAGCAGCGTTTCGGCCGGCACGCGGTATTTGCCCTTCAGGAAGTTGCGGAATCCGTCGGCGAGCGGCTCCATCGCCTCGAAGGAGTCCACGTCGGTCTGTTCCTGCGAGGCGTCCATGCGGCCTGGGGCGAACGGCACCGTCAGGGTCAAGCCGGCGTTCTTCGCCGCCTGTTCCACGCCCGCCGCGCCGGCCAGCACGATCAGATCCGCCAGCGAGACGCGCTTGCCGCCGGTTTGCGCATCGTTGAAGGCGCGCTGGATGCCTTCCAGCGTGGCCAACGTCGCGGCGAGCTGCGCAGGTTGGTTGACGGCCCAGTCCTTCTGCGGCGCCAGGCGAATGCGCGCGCCGTTGGCGCCGCCGCGTTTATCGGAACCGCGGAAGCTCGATGCGGAAGCCCAGGCGGTGGAAACCAGCGCGGACACCGGCAGGCCGGAAGCCAGCACCTTGCTTTTCAGCGCGGCGATGTCCTGCTCGTCGATCAGCGGATGATCGACCGCCGGGATCGGATCCTGCCAAATCAGCTCTTCCTGCGGCACTTCCGGGCCGAGGTAGCGCGCGCGCGGCCCCATATCGCGGTGGGTCAGCTTGAACCAGGCGCGGGCGAAGGCGTCGGCCAGCTCTTCCGGGTGTTCATAGAAGCGGCGTGAAATCTTCTCGTAGGCCGGATCGAAGCGCAGCGACAGGTCGGTGGTCAGCATGGTCGGGCGGCGCTTCTTGTTGGGATCGAAGGCGTCGGGAATGGTTTCGCCGATGTCTTTCGCCACCCACTGGTGCGCGCCCGCCGGGCTTTGGCTCAGCTCCCATTCGTATTCGAACAGGTGGCGGAAGAAGTCGTGGTTCCACTGGGTCGGGGTGGTAGTCCAGGTCACTTCCAGGCCGCTGGTGATGGCGTCTTTGCCGACGCCGGTGCCGAAGGTGCTGTGCCAGCCGAGGCCCTGTGACTCCAGTCCGGCCGCTTCCGGATCGGCGCCGACGTGAGACGCCGGGCCGGCGCCGTGAGTCTTGCCGAAGGTGTGGCCGCCGGCGATCAGCGCCACGGTTTCTTCGTCGTTCATCGCCATGCGGGCGAAGGTTTCACGGATGTCGCGCGCGGCGGCCACCGGATCGGGGTTGCCGTCCGGGCCTTCCGGGTTGACGTAGATCAGGCCCATCTGCACCGCCGCCAGCGGGTTTTCCAGATCGCGGTCGCCCGAGTAGCGGCTGTTCGGCCCGCCGCTCAGTTCCAGCCAGATCTTCTCAGACCCCCAGTAGACGTCGTCCGGCTCCCAGGTGTCGGCGCGGCCACCGGCGTAGCCGAAGGTTTTGAAGCCCATCGATTCCAGCGCCACGTTGCCGGTCAGGATAATCAGGTCGGCCCAGGAGATGTTGCGGCCGTATTTCTGCTTGATTGGCCACAGCAAACGGCGCGCCTTGTCGAGACTGACGTTGTCCGGCCAGCTGTTGAGCGGGGCGAAGCGCTGCTGGCCTTCGCCCGCGCCGCCGCGGCCGTCGCCGATACGGTAGGTGCCGGCGCTGTGCCAGGCCATGCGGATGAACAGGCCGCCGTAGTGGCCGAAGTCCGCCGGCCACCATTCCTGCGAATCGGTCATCAGGGCGTGCAGATCCTGTTTGACCGCCGCCAGATCGAGGCTGTTGAAGGCATCGGCGTAGTTGAAGTCTTTATCCATCGGATCGGACAGGGGGGAGTGCTGATGCAGCGGTTTCAGGCTGAGCTGATTAGGCCACCAATCCTGATTGGTGGGGCCGTTCTGCGGTGCGGGCTGCTTGCCGCCCGAAAACGGGCATTTGCTTTCAGTTGTCATAATGCGCTCTCTGCTTCCGTAAAGATGCTCCAGCCGCCGGGCGTGGAGCGGTTAACAAGGCATGCGGGTAAGGCTTGCGTCGGGTGTTGCGCTAAATAACTGAACTCAATCGATTTACGTCACCCCCGTCGCCAACGGACAGAGGGTGACTCATGGCTAAGCTTAGTCAGCGGCGGCGGAGAGATAAAATAGGAATGAGTGAATATTGTGATAGCTTGCGGCGATTCATGGCTGTGCTATTGATTGTCAGCACACCGCTTTATCGGCGCCGCAACATGAACGTGAGCACCGCGTCCGCCAGTTTACCGAACGGCGCGCGCAGCAGGCCGGTAAAGTGCCAGCGGCTCTGGATGAAAACGCCCTTGGCGTGGCTCAGCGCCCGAAATCCTTCGACGCCGTGACAGGCCCCCATGCCGCTGGGGCCGATGCCGCCGAACGGCAGATCGTCCTGGGCGAAATGCAGCAGGGTGGCGTTGACGCTGACGTTGCCTGAGGTGGTGTGCGTCAGCAACCGGTCCCGATCCTCGCCCGGCGGGCCGAAGTAGTAGAGCGCGAGCGGGCGCGGCCCGGCGTTGATAACGTCGATCGTTTCATCAAAGGCGGCGTAGGTGCGCACCGGCAGCAGCGGCCCGAAGATCTCTTCTTGCATGATCCGGCTGTCGTCGGGGGCGCCGACGATCAGCGTGGGGGCCAGGGTTTTCGGCCGTTCAGACGCCGAGTCCGGGCGATGGCCGACCGGAATGATTTGCGCGCCCCGCGCCTGGGCGTCGGCCAGCAGGTCTTGCAAACGCTGATAGTGCCTGTCGCTGATGATGGCGCCGTAGTCGCTGCCCGTCGGCCCTGTGGGGTAAAACGCTTTGACCGCCGCGTCGTAGAGCGCCATGAAGCTTGCCAGATCGTCCTGATGGATCAGCAGGTAATCGGGCGCGATGCAGGTTTGGCCCGCGTTCGACAGCTTGCCGAACGCCACGCTCTGGACGTTTCTGGCGTTAACCGCGCCGCGCGCCATGACGGCGGGGCTTTTGCCGCCCAACTCGAGCGTTAACGGCACCAGATTTTTAGCGGCCGCCTGCATGACCTGACGGCCGATCGCCGTACTGCCGGTGAACACCAGATGGTCGAACGCCAGCTCGCTGAATCTGGCCCCGACCTCCGGCCCGCCGGTCACCACGGCGATCTCGTCGGCGGGAAACTGCGCCGCCAGCATCGTCTCGATGAGCTGGCTGGTATGCGGCGTGAGCTCCGAAGGTTTCAGCATCACGCGGTTGCCGGCGGCCAGGGCGGTGGCCAGCGGGATGAAGGTCAACGATAAAGGGTAGTTCCACGGCGCCATAACGCCGATCACGCCCTTGGGCTGATATTGCACATAGGCGCGCGCAGCCTGGTACGGCAGGGCGACGTGGCGGCGCTCCGGTTTCATGAAGCGTTTCAGGTTGCGCAGCAGGTAATCGATCGCCTGCACGGTGACCACAATCTCCAAAATGTCGGTCTCGTAAGGCGAGCGGTGGCCGAAGTCCGCGCTGACGGCCGCTGCCAGCGCGCCGCGCTGGGCCAGAATGGCGCTCCGCAAGCGGCGCAGGGCGGCCTTGCGCTGATCCATCGTCGGCGCGCCGTCGCGCAGGAAGGCGTGGCGCTGGGCGGCAAGCCGTTGCTCCATCGTCGTGGCGGTGTCATCTCCTTGCACTTGAATACTCCTGATGCCGATCGAAGGCGGGAATGCGGTTTGCCGAATTGGGTTTGACCTTAAAGTGAACTTTAAACCTATACTCGTTAAACGATCAACGCAAGATCGTCGGCCAGCCGGGATGAGGGAACCAGAGATCCCGGCGCCGTGCGCAGTATAAACCTTCTTTTTTAACCATAGTGTAAATGGGAGAAACGACATGGGTTATGTAACGACCAGCGATGGCGTCGAGATTTTCTACAAGGATTGGGGCCCCAAAAACGGCAAGGTTATCTATTTCCACCACGGCTGGCCGCTGTCCAGCGATGACTGGGATGCCCAGATGCTGTTCTTCGTGAACCAAGGGTTCCGCGTGGTTGCGCACGATCGCCGCGGCCACGGCCGCTCCAGCCAGGTGTGGGAAGGGCACGACATGGACCACTACGCCGATGATGTCGCCGCGGTGGTGAAACACCTGGGCGTACAGGGCGCGATGCACGTGGGCCACTCGACGGGCGGCGGCGAGGTAGTACGCTATATCGTGCGCCACGGCGAGGACAAGGTGTCCAAAGCGGTGTTGATCAGCGCGGTGCCGCCGCTGATGGTGAAAACCGACGCCAATCCGCAGGGCACCCCCAAAGCGGTGTTCGATGATTTCCAGGCGCAGCTGGCCGCCAACCGGGCGCAATTCTATTACGACGTGCCCGCCGGCCCGTTCTACGGCTATAACCGTCCGGGCGCCAAACCGTCGGAGGCCATTATCTGGAACTGGTGGCGCCAGGGCATGATGGGCGGCGCCAAGGCGCACTATGACGGCATCGTCGCCTTCTCGCAGACCGATTTCACCGAAGATCTCAAGAAGATTGCCATTCCGGTGCTGGTGATCCACGGCGACGACGATCAGGTAGTGCCTTATCAGGACTCTGGCGTGCTGTCGGCCAAGCTGGTGCAAAACGGCACGCTGCATACCTACAAGGGCGCGCCGCACGGCATCCCGACCACCCACGCCGATCAGGTCAACGCCGATCTGCTGGCGTTTGTGAACAGCTAAGAACAGCGCCCAGGGGGACGCTCCGCCGCCTGGGCGCTGCTTGAGGGATATCCCTCATTGCGGCCCTGCCGGCGGTTATTTAAGCTGAATGGGCAATGCAACGATGAATATGGAGATAATCATGACTGATTCAGTGTCCAACGATCGTAATCCCACCCCGGATGTGGCGGAAGACAACGCGTTCTTCCCATCCCCTTACTCCCTCAGCCAGTACACCTCGTCCAAAACCGACTTCACGGGCGCCAGCTACCCGAACGCCTATCGCGGCGGCAAGTGGAAGGTGCTGATGATCGCCTCGCAGGAGCGCTACCTGCTGATGCAAAACGGCAAGTTCTTCTCCACCGGCAATCACCCGGTCGAGATGCTGCTGCCGATGTATCACCTGGATCTGGCCGGTTTCGAGATCGACGTCGCCACGCCGTCCGGCGATCCGGTGAAGCTGGAGATGTGGGCGTTCCCGCATGAAGATGAAGCGGTCAAGGCCACCTACGAGAAGTACCGCAGCCAACTTAAGCAGCCGAAAAAGCTGACGGAAGTGGTGAAGGATCTGGATGGCGGCAACTACCTCGGCGTTTTCATTCCCGGCGGCCACGGCGTGCTCAACGATATCCCGTTCAGTGAAGAGGTGAAAAAGACGCTGCACTGGGCGCATGACCACGATCGCTACGTGATCTCGCTGTGCCACGGGCCGGCCGGTTTGCTGGCGGCGGGCATCGGCGAGAGCAAAGCGGATTTCCTCTATCGCGGCTATGAGATGTGCGTGTTCCCGGACTCGCTCGATACCGGCGCCAACATCGATATCGGCTATATCCCCGGCCCGATGCCTTGGCTGGTAGGCGAACGCCTGCGCGAGTTGGGCGTTAAGATCGTCAACGCCGACATCACCGGCAAGGTGCATAAAGATCGGCGCCTGCTGACCGGCGACAGCCCGCTGGCTTCCAACAACCTTGGCAAACTGGCGGCAGAAACGCTGCTGGCCGACGTCGCCGCGCGATGAGCGACGAGATCGCGCAGCGCGCTTTCCAGACGGCGTTGGCGATGGACTACGAGCGCACCTTGTCCGCCATTCAGGGGCGGGTTCGCGCCTTCGCCGCGCCGTTCGGTTACAACCGCTTTGTGCTGTTTTCCGCCTCCGCGGCGGCGGAGGCGGGGATCGAGCATATTTATTGGGTCGAGGGCGACTGGTTCGGTGAGGGGGAGGCGGTCGATGCGCTGACCTACGTGCGGCACTGCCCGGTGACCCGGCACATGCTGCGGGCCGCCGAACCGTTCTTCTGGACCAAAACCCGGGCACAGCAGGGCGAGCGCTACCGGATTGTGCGCACGCCGCGCGGCGCCGGTCTGCACGGCGTGCAGATCCCGGTATTCGGACCCGCCGGGTTGGAGGGGGCGGTCAGCCTGGGGGGCGAGCGCATCGACGCCTCGCCGCCGGTGCGGCTGGCGCTGTCGCTGGTGGGCGCGGCGGCTTTTCTGGCGGCGCGGCGGCTGTTCGAACCTGCTGCCGGTGAACGGGAGGGCCGGCTGTCGGCGCGCGAGCGCGAGGTGCTGAGCTGGACCGCCATTGGCCGGCGGCAGGCTGATATCGCCGCGATGCTCGGCCTGTCTGAACGCACGGTGGAAAATCACCTGCGGCGCATTCGCCAACGTCTCGGCGCCGCCACCACCGCGCAGGCGATCAGCGTGGCGATCCGCCTGGGCGAAATCGCCCCCGAGAGCCGTTAGCCCGCCGCCATTTGCCGCAGCAGCCACGCGCGCAGCGCCATGATATCGGGGCGCTGCGCGGTCTCTTCGGTGGCCACCAGATAGTAGTTGGCGCCGGGCAATGACATCTCGAACGGCGCCGCCAACACGCCGCGCTGCAACAAATCGCGCGCCAGCAGCCGGCTGGCGATCACCACCCCCTGGCCCGCCACCGCCGCCTGCAGCGCATGGGTCTCGTCGCTGAAGGTCAGCCCGGCTTCCACGTTCAATCCTTCCGGCCCGTAGCGCCGCCGCCAGTTCTCCCAGGTCGGTGAGTCGGCGGGCACCTGCCGATGCTCCACGTGAAACAGCGTCACCCGCAGCAAATCTTCGATGCGCTCCAGCGCCAGCGCCGGGCTGGCCACCACGATAAAGCGATCCTCATGCAGCAGGGTGCAGTGCAGATCGCTTTCCGGCGTTTCACGGTAGCGGATGGCGACGTCCACGGTGCGCTGGCTGAGATCCACCCGCTCGACGCTGGTGTGCAGGCGCAGATCGATGGCGGGAAACTCCGCCTTGAAATCCGCCAGGCGCGGCACCAGCCAGTGGGTGAGAAAGTTGGAGGTGGTGGTGACGGTCAGCGCCGGCGGCTGCCGGGCGCGGGTGATTTGGGCGACGGACTGCTCCAGCGCGGCGAAGGCGCGCTGGGTGCCGGCATACAGGATCTCGCCGGTTTCGGTCAGGCTGACGCCCTGCGCGCTGCGCTCGCACACCCGGCATGCCAGCACCGACTCCAGCAGCTTGATCTGATGGCTGATCGCCGTTGCGCTGACGTCCAGCGCCTCGGCGGCCAGTTTGAAGCTGCGGCAGACGGCCACGGCGTGGAAAGCGCGCAGCGCGCCCAGCGGCGGCAAACGGGTTTTTCTCATGGCTGAATTATTCTCATCCAAGGCTGAAAACTATGAGTTTGTCTTACCGATTATACAAGAGATAGGCTACTGACATGTGAACAGGGAAATGAATTTATTTCATCATTTCCATCATGTCGGAGTGAACGATGAGCCTCTATATCAACAACGGCGCCCTGGGCGCCATGGAACACACGGGAACGGCGGCGAGCGCCCTGGCGCTCAGCGTGCCGGTCGCGGCGGGCGCCTTGCTGCTGAAGACCGAAAATCTGCTGGGCATCGGCGCGACCCTGATGCTGCTGACGGCATTGGCGCTGGCGTTTCTCGGCGGCGCCGCGCTGGCCCGCTGGCGGACGCTGCGGAACCGGCCTGCGCTGGCGATTCTCCGCCACGGCTTTTTACTGGCGGCGGCGGGATGGCTATTGATGCTGCTGATGCTGTTCGGCGGCCACGGCTGGCCGGCCCTGCTGCCGGGCCTCGCCCTCGGCGGTCTGGGGCAGGGCGTCGCCTACCGCACGGCGGTGGGGGAGAAAGCGGCGTTCGCCGTGGCGTGCAGGCTGACGACGGTGGTGACTCTCGTGGCCGTAGTGGTTGCCGTTTCGCTGGTGCAAACCTATGCCGCGCCGGGGATAAAGGGAGCCTGTTTCGCGCTGGCGCTGCTGGTCGATCTGGCCTTGCTGGGGGCGTTGATGGCGCGGATTGCGGAGCGGGATGGGGGCTGAGCCGCCGCGCTGCAGGTAAACAGCCCGCCGGTAAACCCGGCGGGCTTCGCTTAGGCGGCCGCCAGCTCTTGCGGGGCAATGGTTTGCAAACCGACAAGCTGAATGGCCGGCTGCTCCAGATTGATGCCAAAGTATCCTTGATCCCAATTGTAGATATTGACGACGTGCTGATTGAGCGCGCTTTCGCCCTGCATGAATATCGACAGATCCTGCGTATGGGTTTGCGCGTTGTAATTCAGTGAGAAGCTGCTGTTTGATCCTTCGGCGCCGAAGGCCAGCAGGTGGTTATCGATAGACAGGGAGGAGGCCTGTAAAAAGCCCAGCTCGAAGCTGTCGTCGATGTAGATATTGTGGGTCTGTTTCACGGGAATGTTCAGCAGGCTGTTGGGGAAGGGCACATCGTTGGACAGCATGCTCAGGTTCACGCCGAGATAATCCTGCGGCGCGCTCCCTCCCGGCGCAGTGGTATAACCGTGCTCGAAACGAATCTCGCTGGAGCCTTTTCCCAGGTTGACCTCCAGGCCGTTGGCCGGCGTCAGCACTCGATCGTTAAAGGTGACGTTGTCCTTAAAGTCGGTCAGTTTCACCGCTTCGATGTTGTACAGCCCGTCCTTAAAGCCATACAGCCCGATGCCGTTTTTCTCGATCACCCCGCGTCCGCCGTAGCTGCCCTGGGCGTCAAACTTCAGGTTTACCCCGTGCGACAGGCTGGAATAATCGACCGTATCGTGGCCGCTGCCGCCATCGATCACCGTCCAGCCGTAGTTGCCGGCGTTGTTTTGCCAGCCGCGCGGCACGCTGATGGTGTCGTCGCCGCTGCCGGTGTTAACGGCGATATTGCCGAACGCCAGCGTGAAATCGTCGTCATGCAGCGTACCGACGCGGTACAGATTCGGCGTGGACAGCACGTCGGCAATGTCGTTGAAAATCGCCGAGCCGATATCCAGCTTGCCGGGAATGAGGCTGCCGCCGCCGGTCACGCTGCTGCCGTAGGATTCGGTGTAGAAATCACGCGCCGCTTCGGCGGCGAGGCGGATGGTCTCGTGGCCAATGCCGAGGGTGGTCAAATAGGTGGGCACTTCGCCCGCCAGCAGCGTTTCAACCACGTAACTGAGGTTTTTCATCTGCATGGAGACCTGCGCCGCGGCAATCAGATCGTAAGTCCCGCCTTCCACCTTAAAGGCCGAGGTGTCGTTGGTCGCCACCCATTCGGTAAAGAACGAGGTATCGCCTAAATAAGAGAACAGCGTGGTGCCGGCCCAGGGGGAATAGTTGGGGGCGCCGGTCGAGGAGGCGTCGGTGAACACTTCGGACGCCGCCGCGCCGGCGTCGATCAGGCCGACCTCGTGAATATCCGGCACTTTGGCGCTGGTGGGCGGGGCATCCGGCAGCGGCGCATTGGGATCGCTGCTCAGATCGACGCCAAACAGCGTTTTGGCGAAGTTTTTGGCGATGTTGTCGGAGGCATTCTGAATGCGCGCCTCCCAGTCATCGGGCACATGCCCGGTGCGCAGCTCATACTGCAACTTGGTTTGGTCGCGAATGTAATGGGCAAACGCCCCCTGATTCGAGTTCACGCCATAGGCGCCTTTGATCCAGGTATACACCGCGATATCCACGCCCTCAATGGGTTGGTTGGCATGGTTGGGATCGGTGAGCGTATCGACGGATGCGGCATACACGGCCGGCCAGTCGCCGGCTTTGGCGGCCTCCCAAATCGCTTGCAGTTTTTCTCGGTCGGTAATGACGTAAGCCATATAAACACTCCTTGTTGCTGAGAGATTATCTTGGAATTCAACATGATGAATGGAAGCGCGCGATGGAATAAACCGAAACCCGAACAGCCAGAAACGCGCATGCCGCGATCTGCAGCGAACGATGGGCGGCAGGCGCCCATAGCGAAAGGATAGACGTAACTTACCGAGCGCGAACAATTCGCTTATCGACTTGTTTTTACAGGATTATTGCTGTAAATCGGCGGGTTAACCCGCGTATTGGCGCCAGGGAGGGATTTCCGTCATCTTGGTTAGGAATCTTCTTAGATAAAAGAGTGGGTTTCGCTGGTGGGGAGGGGCCGGATAGTTTCCGACAGCTGCTTTTCTCTCCTTGTCGCCGTATCATTTACCCTGGTGCCCGCTTATCCTGCATCAGCATTAGCGCGTAACAGAAACCGCGGGCTGATGAACGGTTAATCCAACCTGGAGGACTCGCTATGTCCGATCGCCCTACTATTGCGCTTATCGGCCCCGGCGCCATCGGCACCGCCATCGCTGCGGCGCTTCATGAAGTGGGCCGCACGCCGCTGCTTTGCGGGCGTACGGCCCATCCGCAATTAATTCTGCGCCACGATGAGGGAGAAGTGGTGGTGCCGGGGCCGGTTTTAAGCGATCCGCGTACCGTAGCCCATCCCTACGATCTGGTTTTTGTCGCCGTAAAAACCACGCAGGTGACCGACAGCGCGGGCTGGCTGGCGGCGTTGTGCAATAAAAACACCGTCGTGTGTGCGCTGCAAAACGGCGTCGAGCAGCAATCTCTGCTGGCGCCTTACGTCAATGGGGCGACGGTGCTGCCCTCCGTGGTGTGGTTTCCGGCGCAGCGCGAGCAAGATGCGTCCGTCAGGCTACGCGCCACGCCGCGCCTGACGCTGCCGGATGCGCCACAGGCGCAAACGATCGCCGACGCGCTCAGCGGTTCACGCTGTGCGGTTGAGCTGTCATCGGATTTTCTCTCGATTGCCTGGCGTAAGCTGTTGCAGAATGCGGCTGCGGGGCTGATGGTGCTGGCCAATCGCCGCGCAGGCATGTTTTCGCGCGCCGACATAACGCAACTGGCCCTGGCTTATCTGCGTGAATGCCTGGCCGTCGCGCGCGCGCAGGGTGCGGTGCTTCACGATAACGTGCCGGAGGCGATCGTGGACGGCTTTCAGCGTGCGCCCGCGGATTTGGGCACCTCTATTCTTGCTGACCGGCAGGCCAACCGGCCACTGGAGTGGGACATACGCAACGGTGTCGTGCAGCGTTATGGGCGCTTGCAGGGCATCCCTACGCCGATTAGCGATATCTTGGTGCCGCTGCTGGCGGCGGGCAGTGAAGGGCCGGGGTGATAGCCTGCGGCGCAGACGTTCGTCGGGCAAGGGTATTTTCGCTGTCAATGCGGTTGGCATTCAGACAGCCGGTTGCCTGTCGCAGCCCAAACCCGCCAACAGCAAAAAGCCCGCTTAAGTTTCCTTAAGCGGGCTTCTCTAAATATGGCTCCTCTGACTGGACTCGAACCAGTGACATACGGATTAACAGTCCGCCGTTCTACCGACTGAACTACAGAGGAATCGTTGGAACGGGGCGAATAATAGCGAGGCGCCGCAGGCATGTCAAAGGCGGATTACACATTCTGTGACTGTTTGCTTACAGAATGCGCAACCCGTTGAGTTTTTTGGCAGATTTAGCCCTCTGGCGCCCGCTGCAGGCGCAGCTGATAGCGGTAAACGCCGGCGGTGAGCAGGTAATCCCGGTGCACGCTCGGGCTCCAGGAGTCGTCGCCGCCCACCCCCATGTGGAAGCCGTCCAGGTGCAGCCAGGTGCCTGCTTCCGGCTGCAGCAGATGCTGGTGGCTGCAGGCCATCAGCTGTTGCAGGCCGTAGCGGCTGAGCGAGAAGTGGAAGCGGCCGTCGATGCGCCAGCCGCCGTAGCGCAGGCTGCGGGTGTCGCAGCGCAGGCCGTTCTCGCCGGGGAAAATATACGGCGTGTGCAGATCCGCCAGCGGCAGGCGCCAGCGCCCGTGCTGCGCGGCCAGGCGGCGATCCGGGTAGTTCTCGTGCGGGCCCAGACCCAGCCATTCCGCCTGCGGCTGCACCGTCGCCAGTTGGCAGTGCAGGCCGATGCGCGCCGGCGGCGGCAGGGCGTCGGCCACCTCGACCTCCACGTTCACGCTCACCGCGCCCAGCGCGTCGAACAGCCACTGCTTGCGGCTGATCAGCAAAATCTGCCCGTCCACGCCGAACTGGTGTTCGCTCACCACCCGCACGCCGTTTTGCAGCGCATCGGCCTGCAACTGCGTGCAGCGCTCCTCCAGCCGGTACAGGCCCGCCAGCTTCCAGCGTTCGACCCAGGCGTTGGGATCGATATGGTTCGCCTCGCTGACGCCGATGTCGTTATCGATCGGCGCGCGCGCAAAGCCGTCGCGCAGCGGCGTCAGCAGCTGCGGCTGCTCGTTCTGCCACCACTGCGTCAGGTGGCCGCTGCTGCGCTCGAAGCGCCAGCGCTGGTCGCCGTGGGTAAGCGTCAGCCCCTGATCGTCTTCAATCAGCGTAGGCGGCACGCCCTGCGCCGGCGGCGGCGCGGGATGCAGCGCGCGCGGCACCCGCCACTGATCCCAGGCGCAGCGGTGGTGCGCTTCAGACCAGTCGGTGGCCTGCGGTTGCACCACCTCCACGTTCAGCCACAGCTCGCCGGGCTGATGCAGCATCGGCAGCCGCTCGAGCAAGATGAAGCTAGCGCTGCCCTGCGGCGGCAGCGCCAGATCGAAGCTGCCGCTGGCGCGCTCCACGCCGTCCAGCTCCAACCGCCAGTTGAGCTGTTCGTTGTCGGTGTGGCGGAACAGGTAATCGCTGGTGACGGTCAGCGTCAGCGAGGCGGCGTCGAAGGCGAAGCGGAACAGCTGCTGCGCCCGCTGCGCTTCGAACAGCGCCGGGTGCGGGGTGCGATCCGCGAACACCAGCCCGTTCAGGCAGAACTGGCGATCGTTGGGGGTGTCGCCGAAGTCGCCGCCGTAGGCCCAAAATTCCTCGCCGCGCTCGTCACGCTTGATCAGCGCCTGATCGACCCAGTCCCAGATAAAGCCGCCCTGCAGGCGCGGATGTGCGTGGAACGCGCGCCAGTAGCGCTCAAAGCCGCCGAAGCTGTTGCCCATCGCATGGGCGTATTCGCACAGGATCAGCGGGCGCTGTTCCTCCGGCAGGCCGATCCACTTGCCGATCGCCCATTTGGGCACTGCCGGGAACGGCTGATCCTGATCCACTCGCGCGTACATCGGGCAGATGATGTCGGTGGCGGCGGTGTCGGCGCCGCCGCCTTCATATTGTACCGGGCGGGTCGGATCCTGGCTTTTCACCCAGCGGTACAGCGCGTCGTGGTTCGCGCCGTGGCCGGACTCGTTGCCCAGCGACCAGATAATGATGCAAGGGTGGTTGCGATCGCGTTGCACCATGCGGGTGACGCGCTCGCTCATCGCCGGCAGCCACAGCGGATCGTCAGCCAGGCGGTTCATCGGCTGCATGCCGTGGGTCTCGATATTGGCTTCGTCCACCACGTACAGCCCGTAGCGGTCGCACAACCGATACCACAGCGGGTGGTTGGGATAATGCGAGCAGCGCACCGCGTTGAAGTTGTGTTGCTTCATCAGCAGGATGTCGTGGCGCATCGTCGCTTCGTCCATCACCTGGCCGTGGCGCGGATGATGCTCGTGGCGGTTAACGCCGCGGATCAGCAGCGGCTGCCCGTTGAGCTTCAACAGCCCGCCGCTGATTTCCACCTGGCGGAAGCCAACGTTATAGGCCTCCACCTCGATAATTTCTCCTGTGGGCGAGAGCAGGGCGACGGTGGTGCGATACAGCACGGGCGTTTCGGCGCTCCACAGCGCCGGGCGTTCCACCGGCAGGCGCAGCGTGACGCGATCGTCATAGGCGCCGCGTTCGTCCACGATCTCGCTGCCGAGCGGCTGGGTGCGCTCGGCCACCCGCGCACCATCGCGCCACAGCTGCACCTGCACCAGCAGCGGGCCGGGCCGGCTGGCGCGCGCCGTCACCACCAGTTCGCCGCGGGTAAAGCCGTCATGCAGCGGGGTGGTGATGCGCACATCGCTCAGGTGCGCGGCGGGTTTGTGCAGCAGGCTGACGTCGCGAAAGATGCCGCTCATGCGCCACATGTCCTGATCTTCGAGATAACTGCCGTCGCACCAGCGCAGCACCATCACCGCCAGCCGGTTTTCACCCGGCTGCAGCCACGGGCTGAGATCGAACTCCGCCGGCAGGCGGCTGTCCTGCGAATAGCCGACCCAGTGGCCATTGCACCATAAATAGAACGCCGAGTTGACGCCGTCGAAGATAACGCGCGTCTGGCCGGCGGCCAGCCAGGCCGGATCGACGCTGAAGACGCGCGAGTAGCAGCCGGTCGGGTTGTCTTCCGGCACGCGCGGCGGATCGACCGGGAACGGGTAGCGCACGTTGGTGTAGATTGGCGCGTCGTAGCCGGCGAGCTGCCAGTTGCCCGGCACCGCCAGCGGGGCGGCGTCCGGCAGATCCTGCTGCAGCCAGCCTTCCGGCGCCGCCTGCGGGCGCGGGAAATAGCTGAAGCGCCACTCGCCGTTCAGTGAGCGGCGGCTGGCGCTGGGGGCGTCGTCGCGCGCGTCTTCCACCGTGCGCCAGCTGGCGAACGGCGGGTGGGCGTCCAGCCGGCGGTAGTGGGTGCAGGCGGGGTTTTGCCAGTCACGGCGGGCGAGGATATCGGTCAGGGAAACTAGGGGGGCAGCAGGCATCGGCGATCGTCCAGTCGGCTAGGTGATGCTCACCAAGATGCTGACCGGCGCATAAAAAGTAAAGCGGTTACACGCAACCTTGCAAGGGCGATCAAATAACCGCTAATGCGGCTCGCCGGCGCGATAGATCCGCTGTGGGCGGCCCACTTTGCCGTAAATGATCTCGGCGCGCAGCTGCTGCGCGGCGGTGCAAAACTCCAGATAACGGCGCGCGGTGGTGCGGCTGAGCCCCATTTTTTGCGCAACGCTTTCAGCGGTATGCCGCGCGGCGGGTTCGGCGAACAGCGCGCGGACCTTGCCCAGCGTCAGCTCGTCGATGCCAGCGGGCAGCGCCGCCTGCTGCTCGCCGCGGGCGTAGGTGTTGAACATCTCGTCGATGCGGCGCTGGTTAAGGCGCGCCTTGTCCTTCAACGCTTCGCGGCGCTGGCTGAAGCGCTGCAGCGTCTGGCTCAGCCGGTCATAGGCCAGCGGTTTGATCAGGTAGTCGAACACGCCGTAGCGCAACGCCTCGGCTACGGTGGCCATGTCGCTGGCGGCGGTGATGAACACGATGCCGCCGCGATAGCCGCTCAGCGTCAGTTCGCGCAGCAGGGTGATGCCCTGGCCGTCCGGCAGAAAGTTGTCCAGCAGGATCAGATCCGGCTTGAAGCGTTCGGTCATGGCGCGCGCCTGCGCCAGCGTGCCGGCCAGCCAAATCTGGCGGCAGCCGCCGTTCTGGCGGATAAACTCCGCGTGCATCTCCGCCAGCGGCGTTTCGTCTTCAACGATCAGGATGTTCAGCCATTCCATAATGAAACCTACTATTGCAATCAAGATGCTAAATGAATGTAAGTGAATTGCGGCGCCAAATAAAGATTATCTCAATAATAAACACCATAAGATTAATTAAGCAAATAAAGAACATTAAATAACTTATTAACCGGGATCGGTTTGTGAAATAGGTCAATAATCCGCGTTTTTTTCTGCTTACCATGGGTTTATTGAACGAGAGGGTGATTTTATCTTCATGGTTTTTAAGGTTTTAATTGCCATTTCTGATGTTAATTAAAATGCATTTTTGTATTTCATTTGTTGTTTGCCAGTTAACCCAGAGAGCGTGTTATGTTAGGCGATGCCGTATTTAATCGGGTAAAGCGATCGGATCATAAAGCGATTTCAGAAATAAGCGCCTTCTTGCGCAGTAACGATCTGAATATCGATACCACGGTTGAAATATTTATTACCGTTACCCAGCACGACAAATTGGTCGCCTGCGGCGGCATCGCCGACAATATTATCAAATGCGTCGCCATCAGCCCGCTGATGCGCGGCGAAGGCTTGGCGCTGGCGCTGGCGACCGAGCTGGTGAACCTGGCCTATGAGCGCCATCACACCCAGCTGTTTATCTACACCAAGGTGCAGAACGAGCCGCTGTTCCGCCAGTGCGGTTTCTACCCGATCGCCACCGTGCCGGGCATTGTGGTGCTGATGGAAAACAGCCCGTGCCGCCTGAAGCGCTACGCCGCACAGCTGGCGAGCCAGCGCCGGCCGGGCGAGACCATCGGCAGCATCGTGATGAACGCCAACCCCTTTACCCGCGGGCATCAGTATCTGGTGCGTCAGGCGGCCAAACGCTGCGACTGGCTGCACCTGTTTCTGGTGAAGGAAAACACCTCGCGCTTCAGCTATGAAGACCGGCGCCGGCTGGTGCTGGCCGGCACCGCCGATATCCCCAACCTCACGGTACACGAAGGCTCGCAGTACGTGATCTCGCGCGCCACCTTCCCCTGTTACTTCATCAAGGACCAGGGCGTGGCCGACGACTGTTACACCGAAATCGATCTGAAGATCTTCCGCCAGTATCTGGCGCCCGCGCTGGGCATTACGCACCGCTTCGTCGGCAACGAGCCGTTCTGCGCGGTGACCGCGAAATACAACCGCGACATGCGCTACTGGCTGGAAACGCCGGCGCTGCCCAGCCCGCCGATCGCGCTGGTGGAAATCGAGCGTTTGCAATATCAGGGCACGGCGATCTCCGCCTCCTGGGTGCGCAAGCTGCTGGCGGCGGGGGACTTCCACGCCGCCGCGCCGCTGGTGCCGCCGGACACCCTGTACTACCTGCAGGATCTGCAAACGCAGCGCCGGGCCAAGGCGGCCCCGCATCCTTTTGAGTCCGCACAATCAGGTGAATGATGAAAATTATCCGAGAAGCAATGGCCGGCACGCTGGAGTCCAGCGATGTCATGGTGCGCATCGCGCCCGCCGAGGGGCCGCAGCACGATCTGCTGATCGCCAGCAGCGTGGAAAAACAGTTCGGCGCGGCGATCCGCCGCACCCTGCTGGAGGTGCTGCAGCGCTATGAGGTGGAACCGGTGCAGGTGATCGTCGACGACAAAGGGGCGCTGGACTGCGTGCTGCGCGCCCGGCTGGAAACCGCGCTGATGCGCGCCTGCGAGGGTGGCCAACTGCCGTGGGAGGCGAAAGATGAAAACGCTGAATAAAACCCGGCTGCGCCGCAGCATGCTGTTCGTCCCCGGCGCCAACGCGGCGATGGTCAGCAACGCCTTTATCTATCAGGCCGATGCGCTGATGTTCGATCTGGAAGACTCGGTGATCCTGCGTGAAAAAGACGCGGCGCGCCGGCTGGTGTACCACGCGCTGCAGCACCCGCTGTACCAGGAGGTGGAAACCATCGTGCGCGTCAATGCGCTCGACTCCGCCTACGGCCTGGCGGATTTGCAGGCGGTGGTGCGCGGCGGCGCGGATATCGTGCGCCTGCCGAAGACCGACAGCGCGCAGGACGTTATCGACATGGAGCGCGAGATTGCCGCCATCGAAGCGGCCTGCGGCCGGCCGGTCGGCAGCACCGGGCTGCTGGCGGCGATCGAATCGGCGCAGGGCATCACCAACGCGGTGGCGATCGCGCACGCTTCGCCGCGTCTTATCGGCATCGCGCTGGGAGCGGAGGACTATGTACGCAACCTGCGCACCGAACGCTCGCCGGAAGGCATCGAGCTGCTGTTCGCCCGCTGCTCGCTGCTGCAGGCGGCGCGCGCCGCCGGCATTCAGGCGTTCGACACCGTGTATTCCGACGCCAACAACGAGGCCGGCTTCCTGCAGGAAGCGGCGCTGATCAAACAGCTCGGCTTCGACGGCAAATCGCTGATCAACCCGCGCCAGATTGAGCTGCTGCACAACCTGTACGCGCCGACCGCCAAAGAGGTGGCGCACGCGCAGCGGGTGGTGGACGCCGCCGAAGCGGCGGAGCGGGAAGGGCGCGGCGTGGTGTCGCTGAACGGAAAAATGGTCGACAGCCCGGTGATTGAACGCGCCCGGCTGGTGCTGGAGCGCGCCGCGCTGTCCGGCTTACGGGAAGAACCGGCGCAGCACGGGGAGGAAGCATGATGAACCGCCAACAACGATTGATGACCTTCGCCAACCCGGCGGATCTGCCGGGCTATCAGGACGTTTCCAAAGCCAACCTGCAGGCGCGCAAACCGCGCGATCTCAAGCTGTGTGACTCCTTGCAGGAAGCGGTGCGCCGCAGCGGGTTGCAGGACGGCATGACCATTTCCTTCCACCATGCGTTTCGCGGCGGCGATCTGGCGCTCAATCAGGTGATGGAGACGCTGGCGGCGATGGGGTTCCGCAACCTGACGCTGGCCTCCAGCTCGCTGACCGACTGCCATGCGCCGTTGGTTGAGCATATCCGCCACGGCGTGGTGAGCCGCATTTACACCTCCGGGCTGCGCGGCCCGCTGGCGGACGCCGTTTCGCGCGGCCTGCTGGCGGAGCCGGTGCAAATTCACTCGCACGGCGGCCGGGTCAATCTGATCGAATCCGGCGAGCTGAAGATAGATGTGGCCTTCCTCGGCGTGCCGGCCTGCGATGAGTTCGGCAACGCCAACGGCTACAGCGGTGAAGCCTGCTGCGGCTCGCTCGGCTATGCGCGGGTGGACGCCGAGGCGGCGGGCACCGTGGTGTTGCTGACCGAGCAACTGGTGCCGTATCCGCATCATCCCGCCAGCCTGGCGCAGGATCGGGTGGACCTGATCGTGCAGCTGGAGCGGGTGGGCGACGCCGACAAGATCGGCGCCGACGCCACGCGCATGACCTCGAACCCGCGCGAGCTGCTGATCGCCCGCCGCGCCGCCGAGGTGATCGCCGGTTCCGGCTACTTCACCGAAGGGTTCTCGCTGCAAACCGGCACCGGCGGCGCCTCGCTGGCGGTGACCCGGTTCCTGGAGGACAAGATGCGCGCCCGCGGCATTCGCGCCGCGTTCGCCCTCGGCGGCATCACCTCGACCATGGTGGATCTGCACGAGAAAGGGCTGATCGGCAAGCTGCTGGACGTGCAGAGCTTCGATCGGGCGGCGGCGACCTCGCTGGCGCGCAACCCGCGCCATATCGAAATCAGCGCCAACCAGTACGCCAACTTCAGCTCCAAGGGCGCCTCGGTCGATCGGCTCGACGTGGTGGTGCTGAGCGCGCTGGAAATCGACACCGGCTTCAACGTTAACGTGCTGACCGGCTCCGACGGCGTGCTGCGCGGCGCGTCCGGCGGCCACTGCGATACCGCCGCCGCCGCGCGGCTGGCGATCATCGTCGCGCCGTTGGTGCGCGGGCGCATCCCGACGCTGGTGGAGCAGGTGACCACCTGTGTCACGCCGGGCTCCAGCATCGACATTCTGGTGACCGACCACGGCATTGCCGTCAACCCGGCGCGGCCGGAGCTGGCGCAGCGCCTGCGGGAGGCCGGGCTCGAGGTGGTGAGCATCGACTGGCTGCGCGCCCGCGCGCTGCAGCTGACCGGCGAACCGCAGCCGATCGCCTTTACCGACAAAGTGGTGGCGGTGGTGCGCTACCGCGACGGCTCGGTGATCGACGTGGTGCATCAGGTGGCGGAGTAACCGATGGCCGCCGTCGATCCACAACTGGCCGCCGAACGCGCGGTCAGCCTGCCGGAGCTGCTCACCAGCCGCGAATGCCGTCAGGCGCGCCAGCAGGCGTGGCTGGCGCAGCACGAGTGCACGCTGCTGGTGCTGACGCTGGTCGTCCCCGGCCCGGTGAAGGACAGCGCGCTGACGCGCGGCATCTTCAACCTGGGGTGGGCGGCGCTGCTGCGGCTGTGCGCCGAACAGGGCTGGCCCAGCCCGCAGACCGAGGCGCTGGCGCTTTCCACCGGCTGCGAAGGGTTTGTGGCGCTGCGCGCCGATGCCCAGCGGGTGAAGGACTGCGCCATGCAGCTGGAGGTGAGCCGCCCGATCGGCCGGCTGTGGGACATCGACGTGCTGGATACGCAGGGGCGCATTTTGTCGCGCCGCGACATCGGCCTGCCGGAACGGCGCTGTCTGCTGTGTGGCCAACCGGCCAAGATCTGCGCCCGCCAGCGGCGGCACAGCAGCGAGCAGCTGCTGCATGAAATGGAAAGGATGTTCAACGATGCGCTCTCTGCCGATTAATCTGCCCGCCCCCCGTGCCGAACCGGCCTGCGACTTCGCCCGCGCTGCCTTTCGCGCGCTGCTGGTGGAAGTCAACCTCACGCCCAAGCCGGGGCTGGTGGATCGCCATAACACCGGCGCCCACCGCGATATGGATCTTGGGCACTTCTACCGCAGCGCCCGCGCCATCGGCGTGTGGCTGCCGCGCTTTATCCAGCGCGGGCGCGAAGACGCGGCTCTGCCGGCAGAACAGCAGCTGGCGCGGCTGCGGCCGCTCGGCCTGGCCTGCGAAAACCAGATGTTTCGCGCCACCGGCGGCATTAACACCCACAAGGGCAGCGTGTTCTCGCTCGGGTTGCTGTGCGCCGCCTTTGGCCGCCTGCAGCAGCAGGGGCGCGCCATCGGCGCAGCGGCGCTGTGCGCCGAAACGGCGGCGATGTGCCGAGGATTGGTGGACCGCGAGCTGCGGCGCAACAACGCCGGGCAGACCGCCGGCCAGCGGCTGTTCGCTGCCTACGGCCTCAGCGGCGCGCGCGGCGAGGCGGAGGCCGGTTTTCGGCTGGTGCTGGACGGCGCGCTGCCGCTGTATCGGCAACGGCTGGCCGCCGACGGCGACGAACAGCGGGCGCTGCTGGACAGTCTGCTGTGGCTGATGGCCCACAACGGTGACACCAACGTCGCCTCGCGCGGCGGCATGCACGGACTGCGCTGGCTACGGCGCCGGGCGGCGTTGCTGCTGGCGCAGGGCGGTTCGGCCGGGGAGGCGGGCCTGGCACGCCTGCGGCGCTTCGATGCCGACTGCATCGCTCGCAACCTCAGCCCCGGCGGCAGCGCCGACCTGTTGATAGTGACCTGGCTGCTGGCGCAGCTGGGTGCCCAAGAATAATAACCAAGCCTTCAGGAGAGTCCCTATGTCCCAAACCCAGGAAAAGATCTGGAAAGCGATAGCGCCGCTGGCGGTGCTCGCGATCCTGTTATTGATACCGGTGCCCGACGGCATGCCGCCGCAGGCGTGGCACTATTTCGCCATCTTTGTGGCGATGATCGTCGGCATGATTCTGGAGCCGATCCCGGCCACCGCCATCAGCTTTATCGCGGTGACCGTCAGCGTGCTGAGCGCCAACTGGGTGCTGTTCGGCGCGCAGGAACTGGCGGAGCCGGGCTTCAAGGCCGGTAAAGAGGCGCTGAAATGGGGCCTGGCGGGCTTCTCCAGCACCACCGTCTGGCTGGTGTTCGGCGCCTTTATTTTTGCGCTGGGCTACGAGGCCACCGGGCTGGGGCGGCGCATCGCGCTGTTCCTGGTGAAATTCATGGGCAAGCGCACGCTGACGCTGGGCTATGCGGTGGTGATCATCGATATCCTGCTGGCGCCGTTCACGCCGTCCAACACCGCGCGCACCGGCGGCACCGTGTTCCCGGTGGTGAAAAACCTGCCGCCGCTGTTCGACTCTTTCCCTAACGATCCCTCCTCGCGCCGCATCGGTGGTTACCTGATGTGGATGATGGTGGTCGGCACCAGCATCAGCTCCTCGATGTTCGTCACCGGCGCCGCGCCGAACGTGCTGGGCATCGAGTTCGTCGGCAAGATCGCCGGGGTGCACATCAGCTGGATGCAGTGGTTCCTGGCTTTCCTGCCGGTCGGTCTGCTGTTGCTGATCATCGCGCCGCTGATCTCCTACTATCTGTACAAGCCGGGCGTGACCCACAGCAGCGAAGTGGCCGCCTGGGCGGATACCGCGCTGGGGGAAATGGGCAAGCTGACGCGCAAGGAATACACCCTGATCGGCCTGGTGCTGCTCAGCCTGTGCCTGTGGGTGTTCGGCGGCAAGGTGCTGGACGCCACCGCGGTGTGCCTGTTGGCGGTGTCGCTGATGCTGGCGCTGCACGTGGTGTCGTGGAAAGAAATCACCAAATATTCCAGCGCCTGGAATACGCTGGTTAACCTGGCGACGCTGGTGGTGATGGCCAACGGCCTGACGCGCTCCGGCTTTATCGACTGGTTCGCCCAGACCATGAGCACCCACCTGGACGGCTTCTCGCCGAACATGACGGTGGTGGCGCTGGTGCTGGTGTTCTACTTCGCCCACTACCTGTTCGCCAGCCTGTCGGCGCACACCGCCACCATGCTGCCGGTGATCCTGGCGGTCGGCAAAGGGTTGCCGGGCGTGCCGATGGAGCAGCTGTCGATGCTGCTGGTGCTGTCGATCGGCATCATGGGCGTGCTGACGCCGTACGCCACCGGGCCGGGGGTGATCATCTACGGCTGCGGCTACGTGAAATCGAAAGACTACTGGCGCCTGGGCGGCATTCTCGGCGTGGTGTACATCGCCGCGCTGCTGCTGATCGGCTGGCCGATCATGAGCCTGTGGTACTGAGTTGACGCACAGCGGCCGCCGCCCGGTGGCCGCTGGTACGATCTTTTCCCGTGAACCCTGTCACACACTTGTCACACTAACCCCGCCATCATACTCAGGCAAACGCTAACACCTTAAAAATAATCATTTTCCGGGAGCCTCTGCGGATGAGAAAAAAACGTTATTGCTGTGCCTGCCTTTGTTATTCACCGGGAACGCGCTGGCGGAAGCCGGCGGTTATCAACTGGAACAGGTACTGGTGATGAGCCGCCATAACCTGCGCGCGCCGCTGGCCAACAACGGCAGCGTGCTGGCGCAGTCCACGCCGAAGGCCTGGCCGGCCTGGGAAACGCCGGGCGGCCAGCTGACCACCAAGGGCGGGGTGCTGGAAGTGTACATGGGGCACTACTTCAACGCCTGGCTGAAGCAGACCGGCCTGTTGCCGCAAGAGGGCTGCCCGACCGCCGGCAGCGTGTACGTCTACGCCAACAGCCTGCAGCGCACGGTGGCCACCGCGCAGTTCTTCAGCAACGGCGCGTTCCCGGGCTGCGACGTCAGCGTGCACCATCAGGACAAGATGGGAGAGATGGATCCGACCTTCAACCCGATCATCACCGACACCGGCGAAGCCTTCAACCAGCAGGCGCTGGCGGCGATGAACGCCGCGCTGGGATCGCTGAAGCTGGACGCCTCTTATCAACAGCTGGCGAAGATCATCGATTACAAGGATTCCGCCGCCTGCAAGACCGACAAACACTGCGATCTGACCAAAGAAGCCAGCGTGATGAGCGCGGTGCCGGGCAAAGAGCCGGGCGTCTCCGGCCCGCTGCGGGTGGGCAACTCGCTGGTGGACGCCTTTATGCTGCAGTACTACGAAGGTTTCCCGATGAAAGAGGTGGCCTGGGGCAAAATCGTCACCCCGCAGCAGTGGAAGCAGCTGGCGCAGTTGAAAGACGGCTATCAGGATTCGCTGTTCACCTCGCCGGTGGTGGCGCAAAACGTCGCCAAGCCGCTGCTGACCTACATCAACAACGCGCTGCTCGGCGAGCGTAAACCGGACGCGCCGAAGCTGACGGTGCTGGTCGGCCACGATTCCAATATCGCCTCGTTGCTGTCGGCCATGCAGTTCCAGCCGTATCAGCTGCCGCAGCAGTACGAGAAAACGCCGATCGGCGGCAAGCTGGTGTTCCAGCGCTGGCGCGACGCGCAGAACGACCGTGAATTGCTGAAGATCGAGTACGTCTATCAGTCCACCGAACAGCTGCGCAAGGCGACGCCGCTGACGCTGCAAACCCCGCCGCAGCGCGTGACGCTGGCGCTGAAAGGCTGCCCGATCGATAAAGACGGTTTCTGCGCCTGGAGCGATTTCGAGAAGACCATGAAAGGCATCCTGTAATGCCCGGCCTCTCTCCCGAATGCGGGGGAGAGGCCTTTTCCCACTTCGTCTAACGCGGCGCCGCGCGGGACTTAACGCCATTTATTTTGCCCAGGGTCATTGTTGCAGGCCGTTTCGGGGGCTAACATCATCGGCCTGCCTGCTTATCATGGATACCGCCGTTGCCCACTTTTATCCGCAATATCGAATTTTTCACGCCGGACGGTTATCCGGGCCAGGTGGCGCGCTGCCAGTTTGCGCTGGCGGATTACCGCGACGAGAGTTATCCCGAGGCAGGTTTTACGTTGCCGGACCATCTGGCGCGCGCGGTGCCGAAACGCCGCGCGGAGTATTTGGCCGGGCGTGTTCTGGCGCGCCAGCTGCTGGCGCCACTCGGTTTCGCCGATTTCACCCTGGCGCGCGGCGAAGACCGCGCGCCGCAGTGGCCGCCGGGCATTGCCGGGGCGTTGAGCCATAATTCGCATACCGCGCTGTGCGCCGTGCACCGCGAGAGCGGGCTGGGCGGCGTTGGGTTGGACGTGGAGACGTTGCTGTCCGTGGAGCGAGCTGAGGAGCTGTGGGGGGCGATCGTTTCACCGGCGGAGCGCGAGGCGTTGCTGGGCGAAACGCTGCCGTTCAACGCGCTGCTGACGCTGACGTTTTCCGCCAAAGAGAGCCTGTTTAAGGCGCTGTATCCGCAGGTGCGTTGTTACTTCGATTTTCTTGATGCGCGCATGACGGCCGTGGATGTGCAGCGGCAGACGTTCGTATTAGAGCTGCTTAAGACATTGACGCCGCATTGCGCCGCCGGGCGCCGGTTCAGCGGGCATTTTTGGCGTGAAGGTGACGACGTCACGACCTTTATTTTTTGCTAAAACACAATAATAACAATGTGTTATTTCTTTTCGTGCCGTAACGCGGATTTGACGCAGCGGGCGGAAAGATTCATTCATCGGAGATTGACCCACGGTGGGGAACCGGTGTAATTTACCATCCCTTTACAGCTAATGATAACTATTCGCATAAACATTATCATTGGTGAGGCGCAACAAAGGAGTGGTCTTGTGGCGACACTGACGACAGAAAACCAAACCTTCCCCGGGTTTGCGTACGCCGAACAATCGACCTTTTTGTACCGGTCCGAATTCCGTTCCCTCTCCGCCAGCGGCGTGTTCGAGCGCATTGAGACGCCGGCGTTCGGCGGCGAGCAGGAAGACAGCGCGCTGGCGCAGCATATCCGCCAGGCGTTGGCGCGCGCCAAAGCCGCCGGTCAGGCGGCGCCGGTGGTGGTGGGCGCCATTCCGTTCGATACGCGCCGGCCTTCCAGCCTGTACGTGCCTGAAAACTGCCAGTTTGTCGCCAACGACAGCTTTACCCGCGCCGCGCGCCCGATGCTGCAACAGCCGCATCGCCTGGTCGCCTGCACCAGCATTCCGGACGAGCCGCGCTTTAAGCACGCGGTGGCGGAAGCGGTCAGCCGCTTCAAACAAGGCAAGCTGGACAAGGCGGTGCTGTCGCGCATCCTCGACATCGAGCTGGAGCAGCCGGTGGCGGGCCACCACATCCTCAATAACCTGATGGTGCAGAACCCGACCGGATACCACTTCTCCCTGCCGCTGGCCGATGGCGGCGTGCTGCTCGGCGCCAGCCCGGAGCTGCTGATCCGCAAGCAGGGCGGCGAAATCCACACCAATCCGCTGGCGGGGTCGGCGCGCCGTCAGGACGATGCGCGGCAGGATCGCCTCGGCAGCGAGCGCCTGATGCGCTCGACCAAAGACAAATACGAACACAAACTGGTGATCGACGACATTCGTCGGCGCCTGGCGCCGCTGTGCGCCAGCCTGAGCGTACCGAGCGGCCCGTCGCTGCTCAGCACCGGCACCATGTGGCACCTGTCCACCCGCATTCGCGGCGAGTTGCTGAATCCGGCGCTCAACGTGATGCAGCTGGCCTGCCTGCTGCATCCGACGCCGGCGCTGTGCGGCTTCCCGACCGAGAGCGCCCGCCAGCTGATCGCCGATCTGGAGCCGCACGATCGCGGCCTGTTCAGCGGCATCGTCGGCTGGTGCGACGCCAACGGCGACGGCGAGTGGGCGATCGTCATCCGCAGCGGCCTGCTGCGCGGCAACCGGGTGCGGCTGTTCGCCGGCGCGGGGATCGTCGCCGCCTCGACGCCGCAGTCCGAGTGGATGGAAACCGCCGCTAAACTGGGCACCATGCTCAACGCTTTCGGCCTGAACAGCGGCGCGCTGTAGGGCCACTTTGCGGCGCAGCGCGCCGCATCCTATGCTTTTCGCAGGAGACAACGATGAACAACAACATGACCCGGCTGTGCGCCCGGATGGCGGTGCGCGCATGAGCATTCAGATGGATTTCACCGGCAAACGCGTGTGGGTGACCGGCGCGGCGCGCGGCATCGGCGAGCAGATCGCCCGGCATTTTTTGTCGCAGGGCGCCGAGGTGGTGGGGTTTGACCGCGAGTTCGCCAACCCGGATCTGCCTTACCCTTGCGTGACGCTGGACATCAGCCGGCCGGAGCAGGTGGAGGCGGTGTGCCGCCAACAGCTGGCGGAAAACCCGCGACTGGACGTGTTGGTCAATGCCGCCGGCATTCTGCGCATGGGCAATACTGAAGATCTGAGCGTGGATGACTGGCACCAGTGCATCAACGTCAACGCCTCGGGGGCGTTTTACCTGTTCCGCGCCGTGCTGCCGCACTTCAAGGCGCAACGCAGCGGGGCGATCGTCAGCATCGGCTCCAACGCCGCGCACGTGCCGCGCGCGCAGATGGCGGCCTACTGCGCCTCCAAGGCGGCGCTGACCAGCCTGAACCACTGCGTGGGGCTGGAGATGGCGCCGTTCGGCGTGCGCTGCAATCTGGTGTCGCCGGGCTCGACCGACACGCCGATGCAGCGCGGCATGTGGCAGACCGACGATGCGCAGCAGCGCACCATCGCCGGCTTCCCCGAGCTGTTCAAACTGGGGATCCCGCTGGGTAAAATCGCCCGCCCGGACGAGATCGCCAACGCGGTGTTGTTCCTGGCCTCCGACTTGGCCAGCCACATCACCATGCAGGATATCGTGATCGACGGCGGCGCCACGCTGGCCGCCTGAGTCAGACCCGCTGGCGGCGCAGCAGGTGTTGCGCACCTTCCGCCGCCAGCAGCAGCACCGCCAGCCAGATCGCCAGATAGGTTGGCCATTCGCTTTGGCTGATGCTCTCGCCGAGCAGCAGCGCGACGATCACCAGCAGCACCGGTTCCACATAGCTCAGCAGGCCGAACAGGCTGAACGGCAGCAGGCGGCTGGCGAGGATATAGCACACCAATGCCACGGCGCTGATGACGCCGAGCAGCGGAATGCGCCAATACAGCTCGGTATTGATCTGCAGCGCCGCCGCGCCACCGTTGCCGAAGGCGAACCAGGCCGCAGCCGGCAGCATCAACGCCAGCTCGCACCACAGCCCGCCGAGATTGTCGGTGCCGAAACGCCGCCGCAAAATAAAGTAGAGCGGATAACCCAGCGCCACCACCAGCGTCGGCCACGACACGCCACCCGCCTGATACAGCTCATTGCCCACCCCCACCATGGCGCATGCCACCGCCAGTTTTTGCAGCAGCGACAGCCGATCGCGATAGATCAGGCGCCCCGCCAGCACCATGGTCAGCGGCAGCAGAAAATAGCCGAGCGACACGTCGAGCGCCTTGCCGTGCAGCGGCGCCCACAGGAACAGCCACAGCTGCACCCCCAGCAGCGCCGAGGTGAGCAGCAGGCCCAGCAGACGCGGCGGCCGTTGGCCGATCCAGGCCAGCGTGTCGCCCACCTTGCGCCAATCGCCGGACAGCGCCATGAACAGCGTCAGGAACGGCAGCGTCAGCAGCGTGCGCCAGCCGTAGACCTGCTCGCCGTTCAGCGGGGTGAGGGTAGAGATGAAGTAATACATCGCGCCGAACAAGATGGAGGCGACGACTGAAAGAGTGATGCCCTTAATCACACGCATTCCTGGTGAGTGATTGATTTTATGGCGGCTACTGTAGAGAAATTTGCCGCCAACGACAATGGCGCCGCCGGGTGCTGGACAATCGGCGGCGGCGGGTTACAATGGATACTGTGTATTCATACAGGTTTTGGCGATGACAATCGATCTTTTTGAAGACGCGCTGCCGCCGCCGTGGCGCGAAGAGATCGCCCCCGGCGCGGTGGTGATGCACGGCTTCGTGCGCGATCACGGGCCGGCACTGCTGGCGGCGGTGCAGGGCGTGGTGGCCCAGGTGCCGTGGCGGCATTTGACCACCCCCGGCGGGCACGTGATGTCGGTGGCGATGAGCTGGTGCGGCAACGGCTGGACCAGCGACAGCCGGGGCTACCGCTATTCGGAACGCGACGCGCGCAGCGGCAAACGCTGGCCGGCCATTCCCCCCATCCTGATGGCGCTGGCGGACGAAGCTGCGCAGCAGGCGGGCTTCGGCCCCTTCGTGCCGGATTCCTGCCTGATGAACCGTTACGATCCGGGCAGCAAGCTGTCGCTGCATCAGGATAAAGACGAACACGACTTCGGCGCGCCGATCGTCTCGGTGTCGCTCGGGCTGCCGGCGGTGTTTCAGTTCGGCGGCCTGCAGCGCAGCGACCGGGCGCGGCGCATTCCGCTGGCGCACGGCGATGTGGTGGTGTGGGGCGGCCCATCGCGGCTCTGTTTTCACGGCATCCTGCCGGTCAAGGAAGGCTACCACTCGCTGGTGGGGCCGCACCGCATCAACATCACGCTACGCAAGGCGCTTTAGCTGCGGCTCCTGCGCCAGGCAGGCGACGAGATAGTCGATAAACACCCGCAGTTTGGGCGGCAGATACTGGTTGGGCGCGTAGAGCAACCACAGGCCGCCGTGATAGCTGCTGAGGAAATCCCATTCCGGCAACACCTGCACGATCTCGCCGTCGTCGAGCGCCTGGCGGGCGGTAAAGTACGGCAGGCTGCCGATGCCGATATGCCGTTTCACCGCGTCCAGCCGCACGCCGGTGTGGTTGGCGGCGTAGCGGCCGCGCACGTTGACCGTCACCGTTTTGCCGCTGCGGCGGAATTTCCATTGCGCGTCGCTCGGCGTTTCCCCCAGATAGATGCAGCTGTGCGCCGCCAGATCGTGCGGATGCTGCGGTGTGCCGTGCTGCGCCAGGTAGTGCGGCGTGGCGCACAGCAGATGGTCTATTCTCATCAACTGGCGGCCGATCAACCCGGGCGAGGGGCGATCGGTAATGCGCAGCGCCAGATCGACCCGATCGTCTATCAAATCCATGTAGCGATCTTCCAGCCGCAGCCTCACGTCCACCTTCGGGTAGCGGCGCAGGAACTCCGGCATGTGCGGATGCAGCACGAAGCGGCCCACCGCTTTGGGTACGCTGACGCTGACCAGCCCTTCGGGCTCCGCGGCGCCGCGCCCGCCGATCGCCATGACCGCGTCGGCCGCCGCCAGCAGGGTGCGGCAGTGCGCAAACACCTCTTCGCCGCTTTCGCTCAGCCGCAGTTTGCGGGTGGTGCGGTGCAGCAGCTGCAGCGTCAGCGCCTGTTCGAGCTTCGCCACGCTGCGGCTGACTGCGGAAGGCGAAGCGCCCAGCTTGCGGGCGGCGGCGGAAAAGCTGCCGCTCTCTACCACCTGAACGAAAACGGCCATTTCGGCCAACAGCGCGTAAGAAAGATTTGTGCTCATGACGCAAAAGTCCATTGTGATGGCGGCGGATTATCCTCCAATTATGGCATGAATATAATGGCTCTCCGAACCGAGGAGAAAAAATGATGACCGAGCGACGTTATTACTACAGCGACGATTTACAGGGCCAGGCGCGGGTGTTGAGCTGTGCGCCGGCCGAGGCGGGCGCTTACGCCGTGGAACTGGACGCCACGCTGTTCCACCCGCAGGGCGGCGGCCAACCTTCCGATGTGGGGGCGTTAGGCGGCGTTACCGTGCTGCGGGTGCAGCAGCAGGGGGATACCGTGGTGCACTTTACCGCCGCGCCGCTGCCGAACGGGCCGGTTACGATGCAAATCGATGAAGCGCAGCGTCGGCTGCACGCCCGCTGGCACTCCGCTGGGCATCTGATCGGCTGGTTGGGCGAAACCCGGGGCTGGCGGCCGGTCAAGGCGCATCATTGGCCGGGGGAAGGGCGCATCACTTTCGCGCCGGGACCGGATGCGCAGACGATAGAAGCGGACTTTTTGCAGGAGGAGCTGATGCGTTTGATCGCCGCCGATCTGCCGCGCCGCCAGCAGGCGGTGGACGGCCTGCGCCAGGTCGGCTTCGGCGAGCTGCCCGCCTACGGCTGTGGCGGCACCCATGTCGCCGCGCTGGGCGAGGTGGGCGCGATCGCGATTACCGGCCTAAAGATGAAGAAAGGGCAATTGAACGTGCAATATGAGCTGGGTTGAATAAGGGGGTGGCTCAGCGCCCGGCCTGCCGCAGCTGGGTGCAGAATGCGCATTGGCACCCCGCCACCGGCACCGCTGCGCAGCTGCCGATGCTCACCGGCTGGGCGTCCATGGCGTGAAAGCCGTAAAACAGATTTTCGATGTTTTGTTCCGCCACCCGCGCCTGCTCCGGTCGCGGTTCGGGCACTTTCGACTGAAACGCTGCGGCCTTGCCGGCCAGCAGGCTGAGAAATAACAGCGACAGCTGGATTTTCATCGTCGTCTTCCTTTGGCTGAGGTTTTGATACTTTATAACAGATTGCATTCGCCGCCAAGCGACGCGTCTTGTGCGATTTACACCATTGGTTAGCGAAATTAGTTCGTTCAATTCCCCGCCGATTTGGTTTGTTATCTAACCCATAACTTTCAGAAATAATATGGGTGCGGCACTAATGTTTAAGTTTTCTTTCAAGGTATTAACCGGTGGAATAGCGGTGGCGTTAGGAGGGGCGGCGGCGATGAGCCCGGCGTTGGCGGCGGTGCAGGGCGGCACGCTGATCTACCTCGAACAACAGGCGCACACCAATCTTTATCCGCCTTCCGGCGGGTTTTACCCCAACGGCGGTATTCTCAATCAGATCACCGACAAGCTGACTTACCAGAACCCCAAGACGCTGGAGATTGAACCCTGGATCGCCGAGTCCTGGAGCAGCAACGCCGACAAAACCGAATACACTTTCAAGCTGCGCCCCGGCGTGACTTTCTCCGACGGCACGCCACTGGACGCCAACGCGGTGGCGAAGAACTTCGACACCTACGGGCTGGGCAACAAGGAGAAACGCCTGCCGGTTTCCGAGGTGATCAATAACTACCAGCGCAGTGAAGTGGTGGATCCGCTGACGGTTAAATTCCATTTCACGCGATCGTCGCCGGGTTTCCTGCAGGGCACCGCCACTATCGGCTCCGGGTTGGTATCGCTCAGCACGCTGAACCGCAGCTACGACGAACTGGGCGATGCGCGCCATATCATCGGTTCCGGTCCGTTTGTGGTCAGCGGCGAAACGCTGGGGCGTGAGGTCGAGCTTAGCGCCCGTAAGGATTATGACTGGGGGCCGGTCAAATCGCCCCAACAAGGGCGAGCCAATCTGGACGGCATCAAGGTGATCGTCACCGGCGAGGACAGCGTGCGCATCGGTGCGCTGCAGGCCGGGCAGGCGGATTTTATCCGCCAGATCCAGGCCTATGACGAGAAGCAAACGCAGGATCAGGGCTTTATCATTTATGCCGCACCGACGCGCGGCGTCAACGACAGCATCGCTTTCCGGCCGGATAACCCGCTGGTGGCCGATCTGCGCGTGCGTCAAGCGCTGCTGCATGCCACCGACAGCAATCAGATCGTCGATACGCTGTTCTCCGCCAACTACCCGCAGGCCAAATCGGTGATCGCCTCCTCGGCCGCCGGCTTTGTCGATCTGTCCGACAAGCTGAAATTTGACCCGCAGCAGGCCAACCGGCTGTTGGATGAAGCGGGTTGGAAAAAGGGCGGCGACGGGCTGCGGGAAAAGGACGGCAAGAAGCTGGTGCTGACGGTGTATGAATCGTTGCCGCAGCCGCAGAACAAGGCGGTGTTGCAGCTGGTTTCTCAGCAGTGGGGGAAAGTCGGCGCGCGGCTGAACATTCTGGCGGGCGACGCCGGCAGCCGGGTGGCGGATAATCTCGACCCACAGAAAACCCCGGCGACGGTGGTGGAGGTGGGGCGCGCCGATCCGGACGTGATTAAAAGTCAGTTTTACCCAACCAACCGCGACGGGCTGCTGCAGAAGGGCGGCACCAGCAGCAACAGCAACTTTAGCGATGACAAGCTGAATGCCCTGCTGCTCGGCATTGCCTCCGAGGTTGATGCGCAACAACGCCTGCAGATCGCCGGCGAGGCGCAAAACTACCTGATTGACCAAGCCTACGTGATCCCGTTTTTTGAGGAGCCGCAGGTGTTCGCTGGTGCGCCTTATTTGAAGGGGGTGAGTTTCGAAGCGGTCGGTCGCCCGAGCTTCTACGGCGCCTGGTTAGAGAAACATTAAGGGGGCGCAATGAAGCGATATCTGGCGGGGCGCATCGGGCAGGCGGCATTGGTGCTGTGGGCGGCCTTTACCCTGTCGTTCATCCTGCTGCAGGTGCTGCCGGGCGATGCGATCCTGATCAAATTCCAGAACCCGGACATGGGGCTGAGTCCGGCGCAGATCGCCGACATGCGCGCGGCCTATGGCGCGGATGTCCCCCTGTGGCGGCAGTATCTGCATACCCTGGGCAGCGTGCTGCATGGCGATCTGGGCTTCTCAATGCAGGCCGGGGTGCCGGTTACCGCGCTGCTGGCGGCTAATCTGCCCGCCACGCTGCAGTTGGCGGTGCTGGGCTTTGCGGTGGCGTTGCTGCTGGCGCTGATTATCGCTTTTGTTTCCAACCTGACCGGCTTCGGCTGGCTGCGTTCGGCGCTGCAGATGCTGCCGTCGCTGTTCGTTTCAGTACCCACCTTCTGGCTGGGCATTGTGCTGATTCAGCTCTTTTCGTTCCGCCTGAAGCTGATCCCGATCATTAACCCCGGCGAGTGGCAGGGGGTGATTTTGCCGATCGCGACGCTGGCGCTGCCGATCTCCGCGCCGCTGGCGCAAATTCTGATCCGCAGCATCGATGCGGTGCAAACCCAGCCGTTCGTCGCGGTGGCGCGGGCCAAGGGCGCCAGCCGCAGCGGGGTGCTGTGGCGGCATGTGGCGCGCAACGCCATGCTGCCGGCGCTGACCATCGCCGGCATGCTGTTCGGCGAACTGATCGCCGGGGCGCTGATCACCGAAACCGTGTTTGGCCGCAGCGGCCTGGGGCAATTGACCCAACAAGCGGTGGTCAATCAGGACGTGGCGGTGCTGCAGGCGATAGTGCTGATCTCGGCCGCCGCTTTCGTCATCATCAACTTGCTGGTGGATCTGCTGTTCCCGCTGCTGGATCCGCGGCTGAAAACCCAGGCAGGAGCATCCCTATGAGCAGTATCTCCTTTGAAAAAGCCACGGTTCCGGAGCGCGATCTGTCCGGCGCTGAAAGTGAAGGCGCGCTGCCCGCCAGTCGTTCGAGCCGCCGCCGTGTCCCCCTGACGCTTTTGCTGGCCTGGGCGGTCATTGCGCTGGTGGTGCTGTGGGCGTTGGCGCCGCAGCTGTTTACCGCCTACAGCGGCACCGAAGGCATTGCCGGCGCGCAGCGACTGGCGCCCGGCGGTGCTCATTGGCTTGGCACCGATCAACTGGGACGCGACCTGTATGCGCGCATGGTGTACGGCGCGTCGCAAACCCTGGCCGGCGCGGTAGTGGCGGTGGCGCTGGGGTTGGTGTTCGGCACCGCGCTCGGCCTGATCGCCGGCGCGTTGGGCGGCGTGGCGGACGACGCGGTGATGCGCGTCGTCGATGTGCTGCTGTCGATCCCCGGCCTGCTGCTGTCGCTGAGCATTATCATCCTGCTTGGTTTCGGTACGGTCAACGCCGCCATCGCCGTGGGCGTCACTTCGGTTGCCAACTTTGCCCGTCTGGCACGGGCGGAAGTGGTGCGAGTGCGGCACAGCGATTACGTTGAAGCGGCTTACGGCAGCGGCGGCAGCTTTTGGGCGGTGCTGTGGCGGCATATCCTGCCGAACTCGCTGACTTCGGTGATCGCCTTCTCGGCGCTGCAGTTCGGCAGTGCGATCCTGGCGATCGCCACCCTGAGCTTCCTCGGTTACGGCACTCCGCCGCCAACCCCGGAATGGGGGCTGCTGATCGCCGAAGGGCGCAACTACATTTCCACCGCCTGGTGGCTGACCACCTTCCCGGGCATGGTGGTGGTGGCGGTGGTGTTGGCGGCTAACCGCATCAGCCGTTCGCTGGGAGGAAAAGCGCGATGAGCATGCAAGCGGCATGGCAACGGGCGGCGCGGCCGCCGGTACTGGCGCTGGACAAGGTTTCCATCGCCTATCAGGGCAACGAAGGCAGGCGAAGGGTGGTGCATGAGGTGTCGTTCACGATTGAGCCGGGGGAGGTGGTGGCGCTGGTTGGCGAATCCGGTTCCGGCAAAACCACCACGGCGCAGGCGATCATCGGCTTGCTGGCCGACAACGGCCACCTTGAACAGGGCGCCATCCGGCTGCACGGCACCGATATCGCCGGCTGGTCATCGCGGCGGCTGGATGCGGTGAGAGGGGCGCAAATCAGCCTGATCCCGCAAGATCCCGCCAGCTCGCTCAACCCGGTAAAAACCATCGGCGAGCAGGTGGCGGAGATCGTCAATATTCACCGCCGGTTGCCGCGCGGGCAGGTACAACAGCGGGTGACGGAACTGCTGACCCGCGTCGGGCTGACGCACCCGGAACTGCGGGCGCGCCAGTTTCCGCATCAACTTTCCGGCGGCATGAAGCAGCGGGTATTGATCGCCATCGCCATTGCGCTGCAGCCGGCGTTGATCATTGCCGACGAACCGAGCAGCGCGCTGGACGTGACGGTGCAAAAACGCATTCTCGATCTGATCGACGAGCTGCGGCGCGAATTCGGCACTGCAGTGCTGCTGGTGACGCACGATTTGGGCGTGGCGGCGGAACGCGCCGATCGGCTGCTGGTGTTCCGCCACGGCCGGGTGCAGGAACAGGGGGCTACCGCCGAGGTACTGCGCGCGCCTGCCAGCGCATACACCCGTAAACTGTTAGCCGATGCGCCTTCATTGAGCGGCGCCGTTGCGCCGCCGCCGAAACGCAGCGGGCAGCCGCCGGCGATCGTGGTTCAGGCGCTGGTTAAGGATTTTCGGCTGTCCGGCGGCCAGGGGTTCCGCGCGCTGGATCGCGTGTCATTCAGCGTGCCGCGCGGCACCACCCATGCGTTGGTGGGAGAGTCCGGGTCGGGCAAAAGCACGCTGGCGCGTTGCCTGCTGGGCTTCGAGCGGCCGGATGCCGGGCAGGTCCTGATCGACGGCGTCAATGTTATCGGTCTCAGGGGCGAAGCGCTGCGTCAGTTTCGGCAGCGCATTCAGCTGGTTTATCAGAATCCGTTCGGCTCGCTCGATCCCAAACAGACTCTTTATCGGGTGATTGAAGAACCGCTGCTGAATTTCGCGCCGATCGGCAAACCGGAGCGCGATCGGCGGGTGCGTGAGCTGTTCGAACGGGTCGCGCTGCCGCCCGATTTGCTGAACCGCAGGCCGCACGAACTGTCCGGCGGCCAGCGTCAGCGGGTGGCGATTGCCCGCGCGCTGGTGCTGCAACCGCAAATATTGGTATTGGATGAGGCCACGTCGGCGCTCGACGTCACGGTGCAGGCGCAGATCCTGCATTTGTTGCAAGAGTTGCAGCAGGAGCGGGACCTGACCTACCTGTTTATTTCTCACGATCTGGCGACGGTGCGGCGGATTTCGCACAGCGTTTCGGTATTGCACCGCGGTGAACGGGTAGACGGCGGCGCCACCGCCGAGTTGTTCGCCATGCCGGGGAGCGATTACACCCGCCAATTGATCGCCGCCATTCCCGGCCGCGCATCGCATGCCGGACAGCCAAAATTCGAGGAGGCGATATGAGCGGAAAAAGACTCGGTTTCTTCACCCGATTGCTGGATCAGGGCAGCGCGCAGGAGCGCTACCGGCTGGCGACCGAACAGATCGTGCACGCCGAACGAGCCGGGTTCGACACCGCCTGGGTGGCGCAGCACCACTTTCATGCCGATGAGGGCGGTCTGCCATCACCGCTGGTGTTTTTGGCGCAGGTGGCGGCACGCACCCGCCGTATCCGGCTGGGCACCGGGGTGATCACGTTGCCGATGGAGTCGGCGCTGCGGGTGGCGGAAGACACTGCGGTACTGGATCTGTTGTCCGACGGCAGACTGGAGGTAGGCGTGGCCGGCGGCGGCACGCCGTCTTCTTTCGCCGCTTTCGGTCTCGACGCCGGGCAGCGCAACACGGCATTCGCCGAGAATTTGCGCACGTTGCTGAGCGCCTGGCGCGGAGAGGCGTTGGGCGGCGAAGACAACCGGCTGTACCCGGCGGCGCCGCAGCTGGCGCAGCGCGTCTGGCAGGCCACGTTCTCGGTGGAAGGGGGCGAACGGGCCGGCCGCGCCGGTGACGGCCTGATGCTGTCGCGCACGCAGCCGCGCCCGGCGGACGCGCCTGACCTGCCGCTGGACGAACTGCAGAATCCGATCATTGACGCTTATCTGGCGGCGCTGCCGCCAGGGGTGGCGCCGCGCATCATGGGGTCGCGCACTGCGTTTGTCAGCGAGAACGGCCAGCAGGCACGCGACTTCGCCACGGCCGGGTTGAGCCGTGGGCTGGAGCGGATGCGCGCCAGCGGCCACCGGTTGGCCGATACGTCGCTCGACGGCCTGATCCGCGCTTTCGACGTGCACTTGGGCACGCCAGATCAGGTAATAGCCTCGCTGCAACGGGACAGGGCGCTGGCGCGCGTCACCGATCTGGCGTTTCAGGTGCACTCCATCGACCCGCCGCACGCCCATATTCTGCGTTCTATCGATCTTATCGCCCGCCACGTGGCCCCTGAACTGGGCTGGCGGCGCGGCACGCCCGCCGTTGCTTATGAATATCACGTTGAGGAAAAGCTATGACGACATTACCGCACCAGGTCGATCTGCTGGCCGAACTGGCCGAGATTGCGCCGGATTCCACGCTGGCGCAGGCCAGAGCCACCCGGCAGGCGGCGACCGATGCCGTTCAGTCCAGCTATCTGGCGCTGTTTGCGCCTGCGGACGCCGGCGATTTCCCGCTGGCGCAGCGGCTGCGGTTGGCTCAGCGCATCAGTGAATGGCATGGCGAGCCGCGCTTGGCCGCGCATTACGCTGCTCTGCTGGAACGTCAGGGCGACGCGCCGGAAGACGAGCGGCTGCCGGCGGCGTTGGCGCATGCAGAACGTTTGGCGTTTCAACCGGCCAACGCCAACGCCCAGCACTTGCAGGCGCTGCGGCAGGCCGGCTGGTCGCTGGACGCCATCGTCACATTGTCGCAGTTAATCGCCTTTGTCAGTTTCCAAAGCCGCTTGCTGCGGGGCTACCGGTTGTTGGGCGGCAAGACGGACGACGCTGCGGCGCATCAGCCGGTAACGGCCGGCCGCTGGCGAACGGGGAGCTCGACGCGGGGCGGCCGTCACGCGCCGCCGGCGTTTACCCGGCAAGAACTGGGGTGGGAGCCGTGGATCGCCGCCAAGCCGTTGGCGGAATTCGATGACGCCGGCCGGGCGTTGCTAGAGCGGTTTGGCCACGCCGATTCCGATTACTTCCGCCTGTTGGCGCGCAACCATCCGGTGCTGGAACAACGCACGCTGGCGGACCGGGCGATTTTTTTATACCCCCGGCGGGCTGTCGCGGCAGGATCGCGAGTTGGCGGCGACGGTCGCCAGCAAGGTGAACGGCTGCATCTACTGCGCCTCGGTGCATGCGCGCAAGGCGGCGCAGCTGTCGAAGCGCGAAGCCGAGATAGATCGGTTGCTGGCGGTGGCGCCGGGCGGCGCGTTGAGCCAGGGGCAGGATGACGCCTGGCAAGCGCAGATAACCTTTGCCGCCGCGCTATCCGCCACGCCGCCGCAGGCTGACGCCGGGCAACTGGCGGCGCTGCGCGCTCAGGGCCTGGATGAGCTGGCGCTGTTGGATTTGGTGCAGGCGACGGCGTTTTTCGCCTGGGCCAACCGGTTGATGTTGACGCTGGGCGAACCTTATCTCTGATCTCTGCCCTCTTTCAGGCGGCGGCATTGTCGGCTGCCGCCCGGGATCCGCCGGACATCTGGCGTCGGCGCTTTCGGCAGGGGATCACAGCGGCCAGACCGCCTCGCGCACGGCGATCGCTCTGGGCAGCAGCCCGAGGGCGTAGAAGCGGTCGGCGATGCTTTGCTGCTGGCGGATCACCTGCAAATCCATGGCGCGGATCTCGTGGCTGCGGCGCGACAGCGCGAGTTCCAGCGAGGCGCTCGCCAGCCCCAGTTCGTTGGAAAGGTGACGAGCGGCTTCTCTCGGCTGCGCAGTGATGTAGCGGCCGGTGTGCTGCAATGCTTGCATCAGCGGCTGCAACAGATCGCCCGAGCGCTCGGCGAAGTCGCGGCGCGCCAGGTAGAATTGCTGATTGAGCACCCGCTGGGTGCCGTCGGCGATCACGCGCAGTTCCCCGCTGCGTTGCGCGTCGCTGAGCAGCGGATCCCACATCATCCAGGCGTCCACCGCCTGCAGATCGGTCGCCGACAGCGGATACTTCGGCGGCGCGTAGACGATACGCACGTCGTTCAACGTCAATCCCTGTTCGTCCAGCATCTGCAGCAATAAATAGTGCACGTTGGAGCCTTTGTTGAGCGCGATGCGTTTGCCGCGCAGATCGGCGGCGCTGCGTATCGGGCTGTCTTGCGGCACCACCATCGCCACGCTCTGCGGCGCCGGCGGCTCAAAACCGACGTACACCAGCGCATTGCCCTGTGCCTGGGCGAAGATCGGCGGCACTTCGCCGGTGGTGCCGAAGTCTATCTCATCGCCGTCGAGCGCGTGCAGCAGCTGCGGCCCGGCGGGAAACTCGCTCCACAGCACGCTGATGCGCTGTGTGGCGAAGAGCTGTTCCAGGCTTTGCCGCGCCTTGAGCACCCCGAGGTTGCCGAACTTTTGATAGCCGATGCGCAGTTCGCGTTCGGGCAGCGGCGCTGCGCTGATGGCCGGTGAATGTGAGGGGGCGCCGGCGCTGCGGCGGCGCGGTTTGATCAGACCAAGATGCGCCAAATGGGTGCGCAGGGTATTGCGGCTGACGCCGAGCAACGACGCCGCTTGCAGCTGGTTGCCGCCGCTGCGTTCGAAGGCGTTGCGCACCAGCGCATCCAGCACCCGTTGGTAAAGCTGCGCGCTGTCGCCTTGCAACTGCTGCTGCACAAAGCGATCGATGGCGTCGTCGCCGCCGCCGCCGTTATCCGTCAGGCGATGGGTGAGCTGCAGTTGCTGCGGGGCGATCGGCTCCTCCTGGCTCAGCAAGACCGCATTATGCAGCGTGTTCTCCAGCTCGCGCACGTTGCCGGGCCAGGGGTAGTCCAGCAGCACCTGCTGCGCTTCCGCCGTCAACCGCGGCAGTGGCCGTTCCAGACGGCGGGCGTACAGCGCAAGAAAATGTCTGGCCAGCACCGGAATATCGTCCGGCCGCTGGCGCAAGGGCGGTAAAGTCACCGCCGCCACGTTCAGGCGGTAATAGAGATCTTCACGGAACCGCCGTTGGCGAATCGCGCCGGCCAGATCGACGTGGGTGGCGGCGATGACCCTCACATCGATCTTCAGCGGTTTGCGCGAACCGACGCGGGTGATCTCCCGTTCCTGCAGCACGCGCAGCAGCTTGACCTGCAGCGACAGGTTCAGCTCGCCGATCTCGTCCAGCAGCAGGGTGCCGCCTTCCGCCGCTTCGAACCAGCCCTGATGAGTGCCGACGGCGCCGGTGAAGGCGCCTTTCTCATGGCCGAACAGTTCGGCTTCCGCCAGGCTTTCCGTCAGCGCGCCGCAGTTGACCGCCAAAAAAGGGCGATGGCGGCGCGCGCTGTGGTGGTGCAGATAGCGCGCCACCACCTCTTTGCCTGTGCCGGTTTCGCCGACGATCAGTACGGTGGCGTCGGTGGGGGCCAGTCGATCGAGCACGCTTTGCAGAGCGAGCGACGCCGGATCGATCAGCACCGGTTTGTCGGCGGCGAACGGTTGGGGATCGTACATGGGCGTCTCCTGGCTGACGGCGAAGGGGGGAAAAATCTTATCCCAGCCCATGAGCGGCCGCGAGAGGGTAAAAGGCGCACGGTGCTGCATTGGCAACAGCTTTTCGCCGCCGCCTGCTGCCAATGCAGCAGCGTTTGGGCGGCAATTTATTTTCAACGTATTGATATGTATTGGTTTTTAAAATCCGCCACTGTGGCATGCATCCTGCTTTTCGTTTTATAACCAAGCAAGATTTTTCTATCGATAAATATTGAGAATAGTTATATAGGAAAAGCATAAATGACTGAGTCAGCGAAAGAACGCATCAACGTTTTCTGGTTTCTGCCGACCCACGGCGATGGCCGCTATCTGGGCACGGCGCAGGGCGGGCGCCCGGTAGACCTGCCTTATTTGCAGCAGGTGGCGCTGGCCGCCGATAACCTCGGCTATTACGGCGTGCTGATCCCAACCGGTAAAAGCTGCGAGGATTCCTGGCTGGTGGCGGCGGCGCTGGCACCGATCACCCGTCGGTTGCGCTATCTGGTGGCGGTGCGCCCCGGCCTGCAGCCGCCGAGCCTGGCGGCGCGCATGGCCGCGACGCTGGACCGGTTGTCGGACGGGCGCCTGCTGATCAACGTGGTGACCGGCGGCGATCCGGTGGAAAACAAAGGGGATGGCATCTTCCTCAGCCATGCCGAACGCTACGAGGTGACACAGGAATTTCTCACGGTGTATCAACGGCTGCTGCAAGGGGAGAAGGTGGATTTCAGCGGTAAGCATATTCGCGTCGAAGGCGCCGAACTGCTGTTCCCGCCGGTGCAGGAAAACGGCCCGCCGCTCTATTTCGGCGGCTCATCGTCGGAAGCGATCGACATCGCCGCCGGGCAGATCGACACCTACCTGACCTGGGGCGAGCCGCTGGCTCAGGTGGCGGAAAAGCTGGCGGCGGTGCGCCAGCGCGCCGAGCGGCAGGGGCGTAAACTCAGCTATGGCATTCGCCTGCACGTTATTGTGCGCGAAACTGAAGACGAAGCCTGGGCGGCGGCCGAGCGACTGATTGCGCATCTGGATGACGACACCATCGCGGCGGCGCAGCAGATCTTTGCGCGCATGGACTCCACCGGCCAGCGCCGCATGAGCGAACTGCACGGCGGCTCGCGCGAGAGTCTGCGCATCGGCCCCAACCTGTGGGCCGGCGTCGGCCTGGTGCGCGGCGGCGCCGGCACCGCATTGGTGGGCAACCCGCAGCAGGTGGCGGCGCGCATACGCGAGTATCAGGCGCTGGGCATCGACAATTTCATCCTTTCCGGCTATCCGCATCTGGAAGAGGCTCACCGCTTCGCCGAGCTGGTGATGCCGCTGCTGCCGCTGGCGCAGTCGACTCATCAGACGGCTCGCACGATCAATACCGGCCCGTTTGGCGAAACCATCGGCGGCGATCGTCGTCCCGGCCCGGCGCAGCGGGGGGGCTGATGGCGAAGCGTGCCCATATTATCGTTATCGGCGGCGGTTTCACCGGCGCGGCGCTGGCGATCCAGCTGGCGCGCGGAGCGGTGGATGTCACGGTGATCGAACCGCGCGCCGCGCCGGGCTATGGCGTGGCGTATTCGACCACCGAGCCGACTCACCGCATCAACGTCCCGGCCGAAAGGATGCAGCTGGCGGATGAACCGGCGGGGGATTTTGACCGCTGGTTCCGCGAGAGCGGCGGGCTGGCGGCCGATCCGCAGGCGTTGTGGCGCGACGGTAAAGCCTATCCGCAGCGCGGCGCCTTCGGCCGCTATGTCGAGGAACGTTTTCATCAGGCGGCGCAGTCGGGCCAGGCCCGCTTGCGGCACCTGCGCGATCGGGCGCAGCACCTGCAGCCGCAGGCGCAGGGCGCGTCCGTCATCACCGCCGGCGGCGAACGGCTGTGGGGCGACTATGTGGTGTTGGCGACCAGCCATCCGCCGCCCGCGCTGCCGCGGCAGATCGCCCCGGAACTGGCGCGCGACGCGCGTTTGATCGCCAATCCCTGGGCGGAGGGGGCGCTGGATGAGATTGAACCCGATGAATCGTTGGCGATCGTCGGCAGCGGGCTGACGATGGCCGATGCGGTGGCGGCGTTGCACCGCCGCAGGCATCGCGGGCCGATTACCGCGTTCTCTCGTCACGGCTTGCTGCCGCGTGCCAATGCCGAAGGGGAGTACCCGACGTGGTCGTTTACCCCGCCATCCGGACTGCGTGACGGGGTGCGGCAGGTGCGCCTTGAGGTGGCGCGCGCCGCTCGGCAACGGGTGCCGTGGCAGGCGGTGTTGGACGCGGTGCGCGCCCAGGGCCAGCGCCTGTGGCAAGCGTTGACGCCGACCGAACAGCAGCGCTTTCTGCGGCATCTGCGTGCCTATTGGGACGTGCACCGCTATCGCCTTGCGCCGCAGGTGAGCACGCTGCTGACGGAGCAACAGGCGGCGGGCACGCTGCAGGTATTGGCCGCTCGTCTGCGGCGGGCGGAACCCATGCCGCAGGGCGTGCGCTTGACGATTCTGCCGCGCCAGGGCGCAGAGCGGGCGCTGCAGGCGCAGCGGTTGCTGATCGCTACGGGGCCGGCTCATGCCGGCCTGATCGCCGCCAGCCCGTTGCTCAGTTCGCTGGCGGAGCAGGGGGCGCTGCGCGCCGATCCGCTGGGATTGGGGCTGTGGGTCAATGCCGACAGCCAGGCGATCGGCGGCGACGGCCTTGCCAACCCGCGCCTGCTGGTGGCCGGCCCGGCGGCGCGCGGCCGCTTCGGCGAACTTATGGGGCTGCCGCAGGTGGCGGAACACGCCCAAAGCGTCGCGCAATACCTGCTGGCGCGATGTCCGGCTGCAAACTGATCGTCCATTCCCGTTTTTAACACCCTAAGACCCCCCATCCGGCCCGGCTCCGCCCGTGGCCGGCAGATAATTGTGGAGCTCGCTATGTCATCGCAACGTGAAATTCGTCTTAACGCTTTTGATATGAACTGCGTCGGCCATCAGTCGCCGGGGCTGTGGGCGCACCCGCGCGACCGTTCCTGGCAGTATAAGGATCTCGAATATTGGACCGATCTGGCGCGCCTGCTGGAACGCGGCAAGTTCGATGGATTGTTTATCGCCGACGTGCTGGGGATTTACGACGTGCTTAACGGCAGCGGCGACGCGGCGATCCGCCAGGCGACGCAGGTGCCGGTTAACGATCCGCTGGCGCTGGTGACGCCGATGGCGCTGGTTACCGAACATCTCGGCTTCGGGCTGACCGCCTCGCTGTCATTCGAGCACCCTTATCCTTTCGCCCGCAGATTGTCGACGCTTGATCACCTGACCAAGGGGCGCATCGGTTGGAATATCGTCACCTCTTACCTGGAGAGCGGCGCGCGCAATATTGGCCACCGGGCGCAGACCGATCACGATGCGCGCTACGACTACGCCGATGAATACCTGCAGGTGGTTTACAAGCTGCTGGAGGGCAGTTGGGAAGACGGCGCGATTTTGCGCGATCGTCAGCGGCGCATCTTCAGCGATCCGGCGAAAATTCATCCGATCAACCACAAGGGCGAGTTCTTCCAGGTGCCGGGCATTCATCTGAGCGAGCCTTCGCCGCAGCGCACGCCGGTGCTGTATCAGGCCGGCGCTTCCAGCCGCGGCAAGCAGTTTGCTGCGGAACACGCCGAATGCGTGTTTGTCGCTTCTCCTTCGAAAACATTGCTGAAAAAAACCGTAGCCGATATCCGCCGCCGCGCCGCCGAGGCCGGGCGCGATCCGCGCAGCATCCTGATCTTCAACCTGCAGACGGTGATCGTCGGTGAAACGGACCGACAGGCGCAGGAAAAATGGCGGGAATACAAATCCTATACCAGCTACGAAGGCGCGCTGGCGCTGGTGTCCGGCTGGACCGGCATCGATTTCGGCCAGTATCAGCCGGATCAGGTGCTGAAGCATCTGCACACCAATGCCATTCAGTCGGCGGTGGAAACTTTCTCCAGCGCCGATCCCAGCCGTGAATGGACAGTGCAGGGCATCGCCGAATGGGTCGGCATCGGCGGTTTCGGCCCGCTGTTGGTGGGCGGCCCGCAAACCGTGGCCGACGAACTGCAGGCGTGGGTGGAGGAAACGGATGTTGACGGTTTCAATCTGGCCTACGCCGTTACCCATGAAACCTTCACCGACGTGGTGGAACTGCTGATCCCCGAGCTGCAAAAACGCGGAGCGTACAAGCGCGACTACACGGCGGGCACTCTGCGAGAAAAATTGTTCAATCAGGGGCCGCGCCTGGCGGGGCCGCACCCGGCGGTGGGCTACCGCTGGCCGGCCGGTGCGTCCTTGGCCGATGCACTGAGCGTCAAGTGAGGATGCGATGATAGAGATTGAGGAGTTGCACAAGGCTTACCGCGCGCCGGACGGGCGCCGGATTGAGGTGCTGAAGGGCGTTTCGTTGCGGGTGCCGGCCGGATCGATTACCGCCGTGGTCGGCCCCAGCGGGGCGGGCAAATCGACGCTGGCGAAATGCATCAGCCTGCTGGAGCGGCCGAGCAGCGGCAGTATCCGGGTGAACGGTCAGGACTTGTCGCGGCTTGCGGGCGAGGCGCTGCGCAGGGAGCGGCGGGCGATAGGCACGGTGTTCCAGTCTTCCGCGCTGCTGCAGCGCAAAACCGCCTGGCAGAATGTGGCGCTGCCGTTGACCTATCTGGGCGTGGTGCCGCGCGATATCGACAAGCGGGTAAAGAGCCTGCTGGCGGCGGTGGGGCTGGCGGACAAGGCGGCGTTTTACCCGGCGCAGCTGTCCGGCGGCCAGCGCCAAAGGGTCGGCATCGCCCGCGCGCTGGCGCTTAATCCGTCGGTGCTGCTGGCGGATGAGGCCACCTCCGGGCTGGATCCGGACGCCACCGGGGCCATTCTCAGCCTGCTTAAACAGCTGCGCGATCGGTATGGCCTGTCGATCATCCTGATCACCCACGAGATGGATGCGGTGCGCGACGCCGCCGACGCGGTGGCCGAGATCCGCGACGGCGTGATTGTGCAGCAAGGGCCGGTGCGCGAGCTGTTGGCAGCGCCCGATTCCTCGCTGGGCCGCCGGCTGTTCCCGCTGAAGACGCTGGCGTCCGACGCCGCGTTGCGGCTGCAGGTAACCTACTGCGCCCGTCAGCCGGCGGCCACCGACTGGATCAGCCGCATCAGCCGCCAACTCGACCTGCAGATCGATCTGTTGGGCGGCCACGTTGAAGTGGTGGGCGGCAGCCTGGCCGGGCGGTTGGAGATTGCGGTGCGTTTTGGCGGCGGTTCGCGTTCGGTGGCTGAACTGCAGGACGAGCTGCGGCGGTTGGGCATTCTCGCCGAGGTGCTGGAACAGCCGGCGGCGTTGAAGGAGGCGGTATGAAAAATCTGTCTGACAGCGTGATGAGCCAGGACACACCCTGGCGCGAGATCCATCGGTTGATGCTGCCGGCCTACGGCGAAACCTGGCTGATGGTCGGCATCGTGATGCTGTTTGTGGTGGCGATTGGCGGCGCCGTCGGCGTGGTGCTGTTCAACACCTCATCGCGCGGCTTGTTTCCGCGCCCGGCGCTGAATCGCGCGCTGAGCTGGTTGGTGAACATGGGCCGTTCGCTGCCGTTTCTGGTGCTGATGGCGGCGATTATTCCGTTCACTTTCTGGTTGACCGGCACCACCATCGGCATTCCGGCAGCGGTGATCCCGATGATCGTCGCCGGCATTCCGTTCTTCGGCCGGCTGGTGGAGAACGCGCTGCGTGAACTGCCGCCGGAGGTGACGGCGGTGGGGCTGGTGTCCGGCGGTTCGATCTGGCAGATAGTCACCCGCGCGCAGCTCAGCGAGGCGCTGCCGGCGATCGTCGCCGCCATCACGCTGAACGTCATCTCGATGATCGAGTATTCGGCCATCGCCGGCACCATTGGCGCAGGCGGCATCGGCTATCTGGCGGTGGTGTACGGCTACCAGCGTTTCGACAATCACATCATGATCGCCACCATTGTGGTGCTGATCGCCACGATCCAACTGATTCAGTTTATTGGTGACCGCCTGGTCGCCGCGTTGCGTCATCATCAGGAAACCCTTTAATCATGCCTAATCACGATTTTGAGATAGTGAAGAAGAAACGCTGGCCGTGGCCGGTGGGTATCGCGGCGGTGGCGATTATCGCCGCCGCGGTTTGGCACTTCAGCGCCCGCCAGCAGCAGACGGTGCAGTTCGGCAGCACGCTGAAAGTGCACTTTGAGCCGGCGATGGCCGGAGAGCAGCGGGTGATCGAGTACGTCGGCGAGCATATCGCGCCGGATTACGGCCTCAGGCTGGAGGCGGTTGGCCTGCAGGACCCGGTGCAGGCCGATCGTGCGGTGGCGCAGGGGCAGTACGCCGCCACGATCTACCAGCACCAGTGGTGGCTAAAGCAGGTGGTGGAGGCCAACGGTTTTAAGCTGACCCCGACTCTGCCGGTGTTTCAGTGGGCGTTCGGCATCTATTCCGACCGCTATACGTCGATCGCCGAGTTGCCGGACGGCGCGGAGATCGTGGTGCCCAACGACGGCGCCAATCAGGGGCAGGCGTTGTGGCTGCTGCAGCGCATTGGACTGATCGGGCTGGATCCGGCGATCGAGGCGCGCACCGCCAGGCTGAAAGACATTCGCGAGAACAAACGCCATTTTAACTTCAAGGAGCTGGATTTGCTGACCATGCCGCGCGCGCTGAATTCGGTAGATGCGGCCATTGGCTATGTGTCGCAGTTCGACGCCGGCAAAGTGCCGCGTGAGAAGGGCATCTTGTTCCCACCGGCGCCGAAGACCTTCGCCTCGCAGCTGGTGATTGGCACGCCCTATCTGCAGGACGAAAATATTCGCAAGCTGCAGCGGGCGTTTGCCGATCCCAGGTTGCAGGCGTGGCTGAAAAACACCGACGACCCGCTGGTGAAAGGCGTGCTGGTGCCGGTATCGGCAGAATAATCCCCGCCCGAAATGGCCGTGATAAAGACCGGATTAACGCGTGTTAATCCGGCGTTTCCGTTACGCTGTAACTGTGTTTAATTTATTGATTTTAATGATATTTATAGAAATATTTGTTGTTTGTCGGCGTAATTTTTTCACCCTATAAACGAGGTGTCACCAGCCAATTACAACGAGGAAACTATGAGTACCTTAAATATCGATACCGCGCCGCCGTTATCTGCGCCCATCGGCTCCGCCAGCGATGTGGCGCGTTTGATTAACCAACGCAGCGAGAAAAATACCCATGCGCGCATGATCGTGCTGTTGGCGCTGGGCGGTGTTTTTCTCGATGCCTATGATCTGACCACGCTGTCTTACGGCATCGATGACGTGGTGCGTGAATTCAGCCTCAGCCCGCTGCTGACCGGGGTGGTAACTTCTTCGATCATGGTCGGGACCATTCTTGGCAACCTGGTCGGCGGCTGGTTGACCGACAAGTACGGCCGCTATCAGGTGTTTATGGCCGATATGCTGTTTTTTGTGGTTTCCGCCATCGCCGCCGGGCTGGCGCCCAACGTCTGGGTGCTGATCGGCGCGCGCTTTTTGATGGGTATCGGCGTCGGCATCGATTTGCCGGTGGCGATGGCCTATCTGGCCGAATTCTCCAAATTCTCCGGCAAGGCCAACAAGGCGTCGCGCCTGGCAGCCTGGTGCCCGATGTGGTACGCCGCTTCGTCGATGTGTTTTCTGATCATCTTTGCGCTCTATTTTCTGTTGCCGGCCGAACATGCGAACTGGCTGTGGCGCGCCTCGTTGATTTTCGGCGCGGTGCCGGCGCTGCTGATCATCATGGTGCGCAGCAAGTTTATGAACGAGTCGCCGCTGTGGGCCGCTAACCAGGGCGATTTGAAAGAGGCGGCGCGCATCCTGCGCGAGTCATACGGCATCGCCGCCCATGAGGCGGAACCTGACGCCGCCCAACCGGCGGCGGCGCCGAAGGTCAGCTTCCGCGTGCTGTTCCGCAAGCCGTACCGCGAGCGCACTCTGGTCTCCTGCGTGATGAACGTTTGCATTTCCTTTGAATACACCGCCATCGCCTTCTTTCTGCCGTCGATTCTGGCGCAGTTTCTCGGCGCCGGGGTGTTTGAAACCCTCTCCGCCTCGCTCGGGCTGAACGTGCTGTTCGCCTTTACCGGTGGCCTGCTCGGCATGCGTCTGGCATGGAAGTATCCGTCGCGCCACGTGGCGATCGCCGGATTTGCGCTGCAGTTTATCGCGCTGATTGCCCTGGCGTTGATCGGGCATCCGCAGGCGGCGTTCGGCGTTGGGCTGGCGATCCTGATGTTGGGCCTATGGCTGTTCGCCGAAGGCTTCGGCCCCGGCGCGCAGATGATGATTTACCCGGCGCTCTCTTACCCGACGGCGATCCGCGCCACCGGCGTCGGTTTCGGCCGTTCGCTGTCCGGTATCGGCAGCGCGCTGGCGCTGTTTATTCTGCCGATTTTGCAGGCGCGCTTCGGCACCGACATGTTTTGGATTGTTTCACTGGCGGCGGCGATCCCCATCGTCTTCCTGCTGATCATTCGCTTCGAACCGACGGCGCGCGATATCGACGATCTGGCCGATCGCGCTTAACCACAGAGGACACTGACATGACGCAACACCTGTTATCCACCGGAGCAGACTACGCACAGCTGGCCGCGCGTTTTCGGCCGATCTTCGCCGAAATCGCCGCTGGGGCGGTGGAGCGCGAGCTGTCGCGCACGCTGCCGCATGAACCGATCCGTTGGCTGAAAGAGGCGGGCTTCGGCAGGGTGCGCATCCCGCGTGAAAAGGGCGGCGACGGCGCTTCGTTGCCGCAGCTGTTCGAACTGCTGGCCGAACTGGCGGAGGCGGACTCTAACCTGCCGCAGGCGCTGCGGGCGCATTTCGCCTTCGTGGAAGATCGGCTGAACGCGCCGGACGGCCCGGAGCGCGATCGCTGGTTCGAACGCTTTCTCGACGGCGAGCTGGTCGGCAGCGGTTGGACCGAGATCGGCGGCGTGAAGCTGGGGCAGGTCAATACCCGGGTAACGCCGCAGGCCGACGGCTGGTCGCTCAACGGCGAGAAATTTTACAGCACCGGCAGTTTGTTTGCCGATTGGATCGACGTGTATGCCGAGCGCAGCGACAGCGGCGGCCCGGTGATCGCTTTGGTGAACGTCGCCCAGCCGGGCGTAGAGCGCGACGACGACTGGGACGGATTTGGCCAGCGCACTACCGGCAGCGGCACCACGCGTTTTATTGATGCGCAGGTCGAGCAGGCGCACGTCTATGACTTTGCCGAGCGCTTCCGCTACCAAACTGCGTTCTATCAGCATGTTTTGCTGGCGACGCTGGCGGGGATCGGCCGCGCGGTGCTGCGAGACGTCGGCGAGGGCGTGAGGCAACGTAAAAGGATCTATAGCCACGGCAACGCCGGTTGGGTGAAGGACGACGTGCAGATCCAGCAGGTGGTGGGGCAAATCAGCGCCTGGGCCTATGCGGTCGAGGCGACGGTGCTAAAAGCGACTTCCTCGCTGCAGCAGGCTTACGAGGCGCATCGATCCGGCGATGAAACGCTGCTGCAGGCGCTTAACGTGACGGCGGAGCTGGACGCGGCCAGGGCGCAGGTCATCGCCGGGGAGTGGGTGCAGCGCGCCGCCGGTGAATTGTTCAATGCGCTCGGCGCTTCAGATACCCGTACCGGCAAGGCGTTGGATCGCCACTGGCGCAATGCGCGCACGCTCTCTTCACATAATCCGGTGATCTACAAGGCGCGCAATATCGGTGACTGGGAAATTAACCGCCATACGCCGACCTTTATCTGGCAAATCGGCAGTGGCGGTTGAGGCCGTGGCTATTCCGTCCAAACCTGCGTGCTGCGCGGGCTGTCCATCTGATAATCCGAGTAGGGGCGGGTGAAGAACTCGCGCCCCAACTCGCGGGCGGCCCGCAGCGGGTTGCGCGGATCGCGGGCGATCTCGCCGCGCTGGTTGCCGGCACCGTGCACCAGCCCGACGAAGGCGGAATGGGTGTAGCGGCTGAACTCCTGGATCTGATGCACGATGCCCAGCGCCGCGCCGGGATAAGTTTCTTCCGACGCCACCGCCAGCCCGATGCGTTTGCCGCTCATGCGTTGGTGCACCTGTTCCGCCTGAGGGTAGGCGTTGGAATAGAAGCTGAACGAGCGATCGAAAAAGGCCTTGGTTTGCGCCGACATGCCGTACCAGTAAATCGGCGTGCAAAATACCGCGCCGTCTGCCGGCAGGAAGTGCTCCAGGAACAGCTCGGCGTAGCGATCGGCCGGCGGCGGCGTATGGCGTTCATCGCTGAGAAAACCGCTCAGGTAATCGTCGAGAAAATGCAGGCTGGCGGAAGTGCCGGCTTCGGCGGCGCCCGCCATGATCGCCTGCGCCAGCGTGGCGCTGTTGCCGTCGCGGCGCGGGCTGCCGACCAGCACCACCAGGCGCTTGGATTGATGAGCTGTATTCATGTCATGTTCCTTGGTGTGAAGTGAACTCAGCCTTAATCTAGAAGCGAACGTCTGCAGGCGACAAATGACGGTTTTTCTGCCAGGATGAACTCAACTCATCCCAAGAGGCTTCGCCATGTTCGCTACGCTGCCCGTCAACGCGTTACGCACCTTTGAATCCGCCGCTCGCCTGCGCAGCTTCAAGCTGGCGGCGGCCGAGCTGGCGGTGACGCCGACGGCGATTTCGCACCAGATCAAGGCGCTGGAACAGCAGCTGGGTTTTGCGCTGTTCGAGCGGGTGCCGCGCGGCGTGCGGCTGACGGCGAAGGGCGAGACGCTGTTTGCCGGCGTGCACGGCGCGCTGCTGGACGTCGCCGCCACGCTTGAGGGCCTGCGGCCGCAGCCCAGCAGCGGCTCGCTATGCGTCTCGGTGACGCACTCGTTCGCGGCGCTGTGGCTGGTGCCGCGCCTGGGGCGTTTCTACCAGGCGCATCCGCACTATCTGGTGCGCCTGGAGGCCTGCGCCGAGGTGATCGACCTGCAGCAGGACGCCAGCGTGGATGTGGCGGTGCGCTACAGCCGCGCGCACTATCCCGCGCTGCATCAGGCGGCGCGGCTGGAGGAAAGCTTTGGCGTCTACGCCGCGCCGGGGCTGGCCGCCGCTCCGCCGGAAAATCCGGTGCTGATCACCGTCAAGTGGGGGGATTCGGCGCTGTACGACAGCGGCTGGCATGACTGGTGCCGGGCCGCCGGCGTGGACTGGTGGCAGCGCCATGCGGCGATGCGCAGCTATCACGAGGAGCATTACGCCCTGCAGGCGGCGGTGGCCGGGCAGGGATGGGTGCTCGCCAGCTCGGTGATGGTGTCCGAGATGGTGGACAACGGTCTGCTGGTGGCGTACCGGCCGGAGGTGCGCGTACCGGGCGCCGCATACAGCGTGCTGTGCGCCCCGGGGCGCGAGCGGCATCCGCCGGTCAGGGCGTTTCTGGCCTGGTTGCAGCAGGAATTGCCGCAGGACAATGGCACGAAATAAAAGTTTTACCGTCCTAAGCTGTGGGAATATCAGCGAACTTTTGTTTTTACTTCACTGCGAGAACCTATCATGAGCCAGCCAAGAATCTCCGATTACCCGATTGACGCGCAATTTATCGAGCGCTGGTCGCCGCGCGCGATGACCAACGACGCCATCGACGATCAAACGCTGCTGAGCTTCTTTGAAGCGGCGCGCTGGTCGCCTTCGGCCTACAACATTCAGCCGTGGCGCTTTGCCTACAGCAAGCACGGCTCCGACAGCTGGGAGAACTACCTGGAGTTCCTGATCGACTTCAACCGCGGCTGGGCGCAACACGCCTCGGCGCTGGTGGTGATCGTCTCCAAAACCACCAGCCTGAACGGCGAGCGCCTGGTGGACAACCCGACCCACGCGTTCGACACCGGCGCGGCCTGGGCCAACCTGGCGCATCAGGCGCACCTGAAAGGCTGGCTGACCCACTGCATGAGCGGCATTCACCACGATAAGATCAAAGCGGCGTTGCAACTGCCGGACGACTATGCGGTGCACGCTATGGTGGCGATCGGCAAGCCGGGCGACAAAGCCCGCCTGCCGGATTTCCTGCAGGATAAAGAAGCGCCGTCGGGCCGTCTGCCGCTCGGCAGGACCGTCAGCGAAGGGCTGAATTTCACGCTGTGATTGCCCGCTTTCTCGCAGGCCCGCTTGGCGGGCCTTTTTTATGCGGCGAGTAAAACTTAGGGAGTATGTTCTCGTTCGCTCATTCGCTGTATATTTTGTTATATAGCGATTGTGCGGTGAGGAGGAACCCGTGGGAGATCATTTTGGCAAAGGGTTGTTGGCGGGGTTAAAGGTGGAGAAACTGAAGCCGGAGGCGGAGCTGTCGCGCTTTTGCTCCGACTACAAGCGCGGTTTCGTGCTCGGTTATGCGCACCATTTGGCGCAGCGCTGCGGCGACGAGAACCGGGCGGCGTTCGAGGCTGGGCAGCTCAGCCGCGCCTATGGCCTCGGCCGCGAGCCGATGAGCGAGTTCTTCTCCGGCGGCGACAGCCGGTTGGCGGAGAAGTTTTTCCACGCCGGCTATAACCAGCCGACGCCGGGGTAGCGCCGGTGAGCCGTCAGGCGGCGCTCAGCACCGCCACCATATACACGCATGCCTCATCGCTTTGGTTTTCAAAGCGGCAGTCCGCCGGTGGGCCGAGCTCCAGGCAGTCGCCTTCGGCCATTTCATGGCGCGCGTCGCCCTCAAGAAAGACCAGTTCGCCGGATAAAACCCAGATCAGCTGACGCTTGAAGGCATACACCGAAGCCGGCATCGGGATCGCTGCGCCGGCCGGCAGTTCGATGCGCACCAGATCGAGCGGCAGATCGGTGCGCGGCGACACGTGGCGCCGCACGTAGCCGCTCTCCGGATCGACCCAGACCGGTTGATCTTCCCGGCGCAGCAGCCGGCCTTCCTGCGTTTCCGCGCGGGCGATCAGTTTGGACATGCTGAGACCGAACGCCCCCGCCAGTCTGCCCAACAGCATCGCCGTCGGGCTGCTCTCGCCGCGTTCGATCTTATGCACCATCGCCCGCGATACGCCCGCCCGTTCGGCCAAATCGGACAGCGACCAGTGGCGCGCCTCGCGTTCAATGCGAATGCGCGCGCCGATCAGCTGATTTAGATTGTCTAATTTAATATTCATATCGTAGTATTATAGTGGACAATTGGCCGGGGTAAACCATGATTATACGAAATGCGACGCTCAACGATAGCGCGGCGATTGCCGCTATCTATAACGACGCGGTGTTGAACAGCACCGCAATCTGGAATGAACAAACCGTGGATGCGGCCAACCGCGCGGCGTGGATCGGCGAGCGGCAGGCGGCGGGCTACCCGGTGCTGGTGGCGGTGAACGCCGCGGACGAGGCGATCGGCTACGCGTCGTTCGGCGACTGGCGCGCCTGGGATGGTTATCGCCATACCGTGGAACATTCGGTGTATGTCCATCAGGCGCATCGTGGCGCAGGGATTGGCAAGGCGTTGCTGCTGGCGCTGATCGCACGGGCGCGGGAAATCGGCAAGCACGTGATGGTGGCCGGCATCGAATCCGGCAATCAGGCCTCGATTAAGCTGCATCTGGCGCTGGGGTTTCGCGACGTGGGGCGCATGGAACAAGTGGGCGCCAAATTCGGCCAATGGCTGGATCTGACCTTCCTGCAGCTGAGGCTCGACGAGCGGGCGACGCCGCCCGCGCGCTGATCCCGGGAGACAGGGCGATGAATATGCTGTTACTGCTGATCGCGGCGGGAATGGGGCTGGTGGTGCAGAATCTGCTGATGGTGCGCATTACCGAAAGCGTTTCGACCATCCTCATTACGCTGGTGATCAACTCCAGCGTCGGTTTGTTGTTGCTGGTGGGGTTGCTGCTGGCCAAAAACGGCCTCGGCGCGGTGGCGGAAGTGACCGGCGCCGCCAGGTGGTGGATGCTGTTGCCGGGGCTGTTGGGATCGCTGTTCGTGTTCGCCGGCATTCTGGGTTACCAGAAGCTGGGGGCGGCGGCCACCATTTCGATCCTGGTCGCCAGCCAGCTGTGCATGGGGCTGTTGGCGGACGTCTACCGCGCCGGCCCGGCGGCGCTGCGCGAGAATCTGCCGGCGCTGTTCGGCGCCTTATTGCTGGTAGCGGGCGCCTATCTGGTGGCGAAACGCAGCTTTTGACGGCGGCTGAAAAGCAAAAAGCCCGCTCGGGTTTCCCTGAGCGGGCTTCTCTAAATATGGCTCCTCTGACTGGACTCGAACCAGTGACATACGGATTAACAGTCCGCCGTTCTACCGACTGAACTACAGAGGAATCGTGTGAACGGGGCGAATAATAGCGGGGTGGTTGCGGCTTGTAAAGCGTGAAAGCGCCCGGTGTGTTCGTTTGCTGCAAGATTGCCCAACCTGCTGCTTTTTCTCGCTTTTGTCGCTTATCCCGCGCGCAGCGCCGCCGAATGGCCCGTTGTGTGGCGCATTTGCCTGCCGATGGTGCAACGGTTGCCCTGCGCGGTGGCGCGCGCCGCCTGGCGAACGGCCATTTACCGCCTTGTACCCCGCTTCCACGGCCGTTTACCGACTCTGGCCTGGATCTTGCTGTGATTGCATGACCGGATTTCGGCATTCTCAATTTAGCGGCTCGCTGGAGGCACTATGAATTTCAGACGTCTGAAGTACTTCGTGAAAATCGTCGATATCGGCAGCCTGACCCAGGCGGCGGAGGTGTTGCATATCGCCCAACCGGCGCTCAGCCAGCAGCTGGCGACGCTGGAAGGGGAGCTGAAGCAGCAGCTGCTGATCCGCACCAAGCGCGGGGTGCAGCCGACCGAGGCCGGCAACATTCTGTATGCCCACGCGCAAACCATTCTGCGCCAGTGCGAACAGGCGCAGAGCGCGGTCAACAGCGTCGGGCAGGCGATGAGCGGCCAGGTGTCTCTCGGGCTGGCGTCGGGCAGCACTGCGGCGCAGCTGGCGCTGCCGCTGTTGCAGACCCTGCGCGATCAGCAGCCGGGCATCCTGCTCAGCCTGCATGAAAACGGCGGCGCGGCGTTGGCCGGGCAGGTGGCTAACCAGACGCTGGACATGGCGATGGTCTACGGCGCCAAAATGCCCGCCGGGCTGCACGCCATCGCATTGATGCGGGAAGATCTTTATCTGGTGGCGACGCGCGCGGTGCCGCATCCCGGCAACAGCGTCGAGCTGCTGGACGTGGCGCGACTGAACCTGTTCCTGCCGCGCGAGGGCGATGCGGTGCGCAACCAGTTGGAGGAGGCGATGGCGCTGCGCAAGCTGGCTGCCAACGTGGTGGGGGAGATCGAATCCTCGGGCGCGCTGAGCGCCGCGATCGCCAGCGGGTTGGGGGCGACCGTGCTGCCGGAATCGGTGGCGCGCGCGATGATCGGCCCGGCCAAGGCCTGGATGGCGCGCATCAATGCGCCGACGATGTCGGTGCCGCTGTCATTGTGCATGTCCAGCCAACAGGGGCTGTCTGCCCCGGCGCTGCTGGTGAAAGACCTGTTGCTGTCGATCGCCGGCGGCCGCAGCCAGGAGAAGCGCGCGCTGGCGCTGGTGCGTTGAGGAAAAAACGGCCCGCCGCAGCGGGCCTGGCACCGTTAGCGGAACGGCGGTTCGTTGAAGGTGCGCAGCTTGCGCGAGTGCAGGCGATCGCCCTCGGCGCGCAACAAATCGATGGCGCAGATGCCGATCTGCAGGTGCTCGGAGATCGCCCCTTCGTAGAAGCGGTTGGCCTGGCCCGGCAGTTTGATCTCGCCGTGCAGCGGTTTGTCGGAGACGCACAGCAGCGTGCCGTACGGCACCCGGAAGCGATAACCCTGAGCGGCGATGGTGGCGCTCTCCATGTCGACCGCCACCGCGCGGCTGAGATTGAAGCGGCGCGCCGAAGCGGAGTAGCGCAGCTCCCAGTTGCGATCGTCGGTGGTGACGACGGTGCCGGTGCGCAAACGCTGTTTGACCTCTTCACCGGGCATGCCGCTGACCATCTTGGTGGCGTCATACAGGGCGCGCTGCACCTCGGCGATGCTCGGGATCGGGATATCCGGCGGCAGCACCGCGTCCAGCACGTGATCGTCGCGCAGATAGGCGTGGGCCAGCACATAGTCGCCGATCGCCTGGCTTTCGCGCAGGCCGCCGCAGTGGCCGATCATCAGCCAGGCGCTCGGGCGCAGCACCGCCAGGTGATCGCAGATGGTCTTGGCGTTGGATGGGCCGACGCCGATGTTGATCAGCGTGATGCCCTGGCCGGTGCGCGAGATCAGATGATAGGCCGGCATCTGGTGGTTTTTCCACGCCAGATCGGACACCGCCTGCTCCGGGGCGCTGGTTTCCGGCGTGATGTAGGTGCCGCCGGCGCTGGAGAGCGCGATGTACGGGCTGGCCGGATCGGCGATCTGGGCGCAGGCCCAGCGCACGAACTCGTCCACATAGCGGGTGTAGTTGGTGAACAGCACAAACGGTTGAAAATGTTCCACCGGCGTGCCGGTGTAGTGCCGCAGGCGCGCCAGCGAGAAATCCGCGCGCAGCGCATCGAAATGCGACAGCGGGAAATGATTGTCGGTGGCGTGGTACAGGCCGTCGGCGGTTTCGTCACCGATCTGCGCCAGCTCGGTGGTGGGGAAATGCTGCGCGATGCCGGCGCTCATTGAGCGATCAAGCGCCAGGCTGGAACCGTCGATGACATAAGGGAACGGGATCTCCTGCTGCGACGGCGCCACTTCGATATGGGCGGCGTAATCGTGTTCCAGCATCGACAGCTGTTCGGCCAGATAGTGGCGGAACAGCTGCGGCCGGGTCACGGTGGTGCTGTAGCTGCCGGGATGGGTAAAGCGACCGAAGGCGCGGGTTTTGCTCGGGCCGGATTGCTGCCCGTCCCAGCTGACGCGCAGTTCGGGATACACGAACAGCCCGGCGGCGCGCGCTTGTGCATCCGGCAGCGTGCCGTGGCTGATAAAGTCACTGACCGCCTGCCGCAGCGCGTCTACCGCGGCGTCATACAGGGCTTCCAGTTGATCGAGTGCCTGATCGGCGCTGAGGCCGCTGCGAGGTGGGGCATAGCTCATACTTTCTCCTTGGATGTCCCGGCTCTGTGGCGGGGTTGCGGCGTTTTACCGTCACAGGTTAGCCGAAGAAGGGCGTAAAAGCTTGGTCGAAATGACGGGCGCGGCAAAGAAAATACCGCGCCCGTGAAGGCGGGGGATCAGGAGGCGGGAGCGGCCGCTTCGACCTTCAGCGACACCAGGCCGATGCCCAGCTTCTTCGGCGTGAAGCCGCCGCTGGCGCTCTCTTTCGGCTCGGTCGGCGCCGGCGGAGTAATGCTGATCTTCTGCGCGCCGCGCGGGTTGTCGAAGCGCAGGGTGACGGTGCTGTCCTGTTCACCGAGCGACACGAAGCGCTCTTCGTCGCCGACGCGCACCGAAATCGGTTCGCCGACGTTGTTGCCGTAGGCGCGGGCGCGCAGCACCAGATCGAAGCGCTTCGGCAGCGGATCGACGTAATCGATGTCGACCGCCGGCGCCAGATTGGCGTCGGACCAGCGGCCCCATTCCTCGACGGCGGAGACGCCGGTGATGGCTTTCACCTGTTCCGGCATGCCGGGCAGCATGAACTCGATGGCGTCCGCCCGGTATTTCACCGCCGCGTCGTCCACCTGCAGGCGGGCGACGGCGTTTTGATAATCGGCGACGCTGTCCGCCGCCGGGCCGGAGAAGTTCACCTTGCCGTTGAAGCGTTCACCGCTGGCCTGCGCGATCTGCGGCGGCGAGGCCAGGGTGCCCGAGGCCACGCAGATGTCGGTGCTCAGCGCCAGCTGCGGCGCCCAGACCCGGCCGATCTCGTAGCATTTATCGACCCAGACGAATTTCTCCCCCGCCCCAAGCCCGGCCAGCTGCTTGCGCAGTGGGGTGGAGAGGTAGACGTTGAACATCGGTTCGATGCGGTTGTCACCCACCCGCAGGATGAACGGCACCTTGTAGGTGACGCCGGAGAAGCTGAAGCTGCGTTGGCGCGTATCCACGCTGTAGTCGCTGATGCGGTTCGGCAGGCCCCACTGATTGATCACCGCCGGTTTCCAGCCGTTGATCTTCTCTTCGATGTTCAGGAACACCGTGGACAGCGACGGCGCCGACAGGCTGCTGCGGCCAAGGCCGATGTAGTTGTCGCCGCCCATCACGTCCAGCACCGTGGCGCCGTTGTCCAGCGTGCTGCGCTTCTCGTTACGCTGTTCCGCCAGCGGCCGGGTGCCGTCGATGATGAAGAACAGGTTGCGGCGCTTCTGTTTGGTCAGGATGTCGTAGGCGGTGTTGTTCATCGCCAGATGATCGGAGGAGACCACGATCACGGTATTGCTGAAATAGGGCGAGCGTTTGATCTTGTCGATCAGCGCGGCGATGTGTTGCTGGCTGCAGGCTACCGCGCTCAGCGAGCGGTTTTCCTTGTTCTGCCAGGCGTAGCTTTTCTTGCTGCAGCCGGCGGAGATAAAGCCGTCCGGGTGATGGGTATCGACGGTCAGGGTGAACAGCGAGAACGGCTGGCGCTGTTTGGACAGCTCGACGAACTTGCCGTACACCACGTCCAGCACGCTGTCGTCGTACCAGCCCCAGTCATTTTTGTAGCTCGGATCGGCGACCTGATCGCGCAGCTCTTTGAAGCCGTAAACGTGGTCGAAGCCGTGGGATTTCAGGAAGGTGTCTTTACCGGCGAACGCCAGCTCGGCGCCCTGATAGAAATAGTTGCTGTAGCCGGCGGCCTTCAGCACGTCGCCCAGGCAGACGTTCTCCGGGTAGAAGGTGGAGACCGCGCTGGAGGCGTTGCCGTCGAAGGGCGCGAACAGCGGAATGCCGCACTGCGAGGCGACCATGCCGGCGATGGTGTAACCGGTGCCCGGCAATTGCTGGGTATTGCTGAAATCGATGCTGTCCGTGCGCAGGGCGTTCAGCTCGTCGGCCAGGCCGGGAAACAGCTCGGTATCGAAGTAGGTGCGCTCCAGACTCTCGGCATAGATGTACACCAGGTTCGGCCGTTTGCCCTGCACGGTCTTTTTCGGCGCCTTGTAGTAGGTGGTGAAATCGGCGGTATCGCCGACGATCTGGCTCTTGACCAGCAGCGAGATGTCCTGAAACGCCGGGGTGGTGCCGACCGAAAACAGCGCCAGCAGCACGGCGACGACGCTGTAGGCCACGCTGCTGCCTTTGGCCTTGCGGCGCAGCAGGCTGCGGGCCAGCACGGCGAAAATCACCCCCAGCGCCGCCAGCAGGCCGATAAACGGCAGCACGTATTTGCTGATGCCCGCGCCTTTGAGGCTGCTGGTGACGGTGTAGATCACCGCATCGGTGATGCCGTCGCCGGTGAAGTAGTTGCTGGCGATCAGGATGACGTTCAGCACCAGATAGCTGCCGAGCAGCGTCAGCAAAATGGCGAACCACCAGCGGTTGGCGGCGGCCCGGGTGCGATAAATCAAAATCGACGCCAAAAAGAGAACAAACGAAACGACTGCTAAAACCATCCGCCAAACCTTGTCTGATTGAAATAAAAACGTTGCTGCCCTGGTTTGCGCCGCCGAGCGTGCCGCGGCGCGAAAAGTGAAGGGTATAGCCTATTGCCGGCGGCGGAACAACGCGCGATCTCCCGCTACGGCCGACGAGCGGCGGCTATTGTACATTTTTATGACAATAGTGTGACGTTAATCACGCCGACGGCGGCCGCGGCGGCGAAAGCTTGCTGGTCGGAGGTTTCGCTCTACGCTTAATGAGCGCCGCGACGGTGCGCCTATCAGCCATTCAGGAGGAAGTATGCAGACAATCCCCGCAGCGGTACTCGACGATCTGGCCCCGCAAGGCGTGTTGCGCGCGGCGATCAACTACGGCAATCCGGTGCTGGCGCAGGCCGGGGCTGATGGCAAACCGCAAGGCGCTTCGGTGGAGCTGGCCGCCGCGCTGGCTCGCGAACTGGGCGTGGCGCTGGAGCTGGTGACCTATGACGCGGCCGGCAAGGTGTTCGCCGATCTGGACAGCGGCGCCTGGAACCTGGCGTTTATGGCTATCGAGCCGGTGCGCGCGGCGCAAATCGCCTTCAGCGAACCCTACGTGATCATTGAGGGGACTTATCTGGTGGCGAACGACGCGCCTTACTCTGAGGTGGCGCAGCTCGACCGGCCGGAGGTGCGCATCGCGGTCGGGCAGGGGGCGGCGTACGATCTATTTTTATCGCGCACGCTGCAGCAGGCGCAATTGGTGCGGGCGGCAACCTCCGCCGAGGCGATCGCGCTGTTTTTCGAACGGGGGCTGGAGGCGGCGGCCGGCGTGCGTCAACCGCTGTTGGCCGCCGCGGCCGCCCATCCCGGCTACCGAGTGCTGGACGGACATTTTACCGCCATCCGTCAGGCGATGGCGGTGCCGCGGCAAAACACGCAGGGCGCCGCCTACGTGAACGCGTTTATCGAACGCTGCAAGGCCAATGGGCTGGTGAAGGCGGCCCTGCAGCGCAGCGGCCAGGGCGAGGTGACGGTGGCGCCGCCGGCCGCCTCGGCGTGATCAGGTGACGTAAGCTGCAGCAGCGGCTTGTGTTCGTGAGCGATTGAATGATGGTTCGCTCAAAACGCAGTCGCGATGCAAACCGTAATCGCCGCGCGGCGGAGTATTTTTACCGACCGAAAGCGAAACTGAGGGGGCCAGCCGTAGCGGCTGTCAGAGGCAAGGCCCCACTAATGACATCAATACAAATAATATGCCAGCCTGAATGCTCTTCGCGCTTATAGTATTTTGGTGTTTTATTTAATTATGCTTATCAATTGGTTGTGTTGAGAAAAATAAATATCCTTGACTTTCTATTTAAAGCGACCAGAATTTGATCTGAAACTAAAAACTTCTTTATTGGTGTGGTTATTTTAAATTGAATTATTTAAAATGTAATGAATGGGTTTTTATTTTATTGATGATTTCAAGAGGTGCGATGATCTAAAATTGAAATGCTAACTGTATAGCTAAAGGAATAATTTTTTTACCATGCCTGTCTCGTTTTTCAGACGGGGAGGATGGCTGTTTTATCCAGTGGTTATTGTTAATTAAGGTAATGTGCTGCCGTGGCATGCTTTATCTATCGGCCACGCTGCAGGTGTGTTTAATTTATTTTTTTCAAATGGTAATTAATTCAGTTTTTTAATGGCTTCGTTCTGGATTTTTTAGTGGATAAATGACAAGAGGAAATGATTTTATGGAAAATAATCGTAATGGTATTTCCGAGCGTGATGCGGCGGCAGTCCACCTTCTGGAGCAATCAATGGGGATGACCTACCAGGCCGCGTTGCGGGCCGCGACGGTTTTAGGTATCGCGGATTATCTCAAGGCGGGCGCCAGATCGGCAAATGAACTCGGTCGAGAAGTTAATGTCGATGGGCAGAAGCTGTACCGCATCATGCGTATGCTCGCATCGAGACAAATCTTTGAAGAAGTGGAAGGGGGGCGTTTTTCACTGACGCCGGCTGCAGAGTTTCTTTGTTCGGATGCCCCTCAATCGCTGCGTTCAGCGGTGCTTATGCTGACTGATGAAACATTTTGGTCACCGCTGGGTAATCTTGTTGACAGCCTACGCTGTGATTCTGCCTTTAAAAATGCATACGGCATGTCTTTCTATGAATATTGGTCAAATGATAAAAATAAAAGAGAAGGGTATGATTTTCATACCGGTATGTCCTCGATGTCTTCGGTGGAAAACCTATTCTTGATAAATGGTTATAATTTCCCTGAACATACAACGGTGGTGGATATTGCCGGGGGGATGGGCGGGCTTTTACTGAACGTTTTACGCCATAATCCCACGCTGCACGGCATTCTTTTTGATCGGCCCGAAGTTTTGACGCGAAACCGTCTGTGGGAGTTGGGCGATGATTCACGCTGGCAAACTCAGGCAGGCAGTTTCTTTGAGTCTTGCCCTACGGCCGATTTTTATTTGTTGAAATACATCACCATGGACTGGCCTGATGAGCAGGCGATGACGATATTACGCTCTTGTCGTAATGCCATGCGCGAAAATTCAAAACTGCTGATTATGGAACCCGTGATCCCGAAAGGTAATGCCTGGCATGGGGGGAATGAAATTGATTTATTGTTGCTGGCAAGTTTTGACGGCGGGCAAACCCGCTCTGAAGAAAAGTTGCGCGCCTTGCTGGCTGGCGCCGATTTAAAACTGAATCGTATCATCAATACTGGCTGTTATGTCTCTATCGTCGAAGCTGTCATCGATTAATTGTATCTGGAGTTGACAGTTTTATTGCTATAAACATTTTTTGCTCTGACTCTGTTTAATAATCACGCTGACTTCCCGCCTGTCATTAATCTGGCGCGTATTGCCGTGCCGGTTATTGAGACGGTGTGGAAGTCAACAAATGATGGATAAATTCATTCTCGCTTGGCGATGAGGAGGAAAAATGGGGAACGTTTCTGGCAAGGTGGTTGTTATTACGGGAGCCAGCAGTGGGTTGGGGGCTGCCACCGCCCGCCATCTGGCTTCTCTTGGTGCGACGGTGGTGTTGGCGGCGCGCCGTAAGGAACGTCTCGATCTGTTGGCCAGTGAATGCATTGCCGCAGGGGGCAAAGCCTTGGCGCTACAGGTCGATGTTACACAACGCGATGAGGTGAGCGCCCTGATGTCTACCGCTGTCATGCAATTTGGCCGTATTGACGTCTTGATTAACAATGCCGGGCTGATGGCTATCGCACCGATGAATATGACGAAAGTTGATGAATGGGAGCGGATGATCGACATCAATATTAAAGGGGTGTTGTACGGCATTGCCGCAGCGCTACCGATTTTCGAAAAACAAAATGAGGGGCATTTCATTAATATCGCTTCGGTTGCCGGGATAAAAGTTTTCAGCCCCGGCGGCACCGTTTATAGCGGGACGAAATTTGCCGTACGTGCGATTTCGGAGGGGCTGCGTCATGAAGCCGGTGCGCATATTCGAACCACAACTCTTTGTCCGGGCGCGGTGGATTCAGAATTGAAGTTCGGCAGCTCGGACGCAGAGAGCGCCCATTTTATACAGGCGTTTTATCAGCAGGCTATCCCGGCTGATTCCGTGGCAAGGGCCATTGCCTATGCAATTGAGCAACCTGCCGATGTGGACATCAATGAAATCGTTCTGCGCCCAACACAAGAAGTCTTTTGACTGTGGTCTCGTTCAGCGCTTTTCACTTTTAAGCAGGTTCTTGCCATGGCTGAAAATTATACCGTAGCTGATTACCTTCTCGATCGCTTGGCCCAGATCGGCATCCGCCATGTATTTGGAGTACCGGGTGATTACAATTTGCAGTTTCTCGATCATGTGAGCGCTCATCGACAGATCTCTTGGGTAGGCTGCGCCAACGAGTTGAATGCGGCTTATGCTGCCGATGGTTACGCGCGCTGCAAGCCGGCGGCTGCATTGCTGACAACCTTCGGCGTGGGTGAGCTCAGCGCTGTCAACGGCATTGCCGGCAGCTATGCCGAATATGTGCCGGTGATCCATGTGGTCGGTGCGCCGGCTCTGCGCGTTCAGCAAGCTGGCTGCTTGCTTCATCATTCGCTGGGGGATGGCGACTTCGGGCATTTTGTCCGCATGGCGAAGGAAGTGACCGTGGCGCAGGCCTGTCTCACTGCCGACAATGCCGAAGCTGAAATCGATCGTTTGTTGACGACGGCGTTGTTTGAACGCCGCCCGGTGCACCTGGTGCTTCCCTGTGACGTAGCGGAAACACCGTTAGCCTCACGGCCATTGTCGCTGGTATTGCGTCAGGCAGAGTTGTCGGAAGCCTCATTACAGGGGTTTATTGCGGCGGCGGGCGACAAACTGCAAGCAGCGCGCCGGGTTTCGGTATTGGCGGGGGGCATGACTGAACGCTTCAACGCCGCGGAAACGTTGAGGCTGTGGATGGATGAGGTTAAGGTGCCGCATGCTGTCCTATTGTCAGGCAAAGGTGTGGCGGATGAAACCCACATCGAGTTCATCGGCACCTATGCCGGCGAGGCTAGCCCTCCGCAGGTCAAACAGTGGGTAGAAGAGGCGGACATCGTGATCAACGTCGGCGTGCTGTTCACTGATATCGTCACGGCGGGGTTTAGTCACTCCCTTCCCGTGGAGAAATGCATCAGTATTCACCCGTTTGAAGCGCGCGTCGGGCAACAAGTTTTCAGCCAGGTTCCCATGCCTGTCGCCGTTAGCGCACTACGCCAACTGAGTTTACCGCTGGCGAAACAGTGGCAATCACCCAGAATGAACCGCCCGATGCCGCTGAGTTTTGAACAGGAGCGTCTCGATCAGAATGTCTTGTGGCGGCAAATTCAGGGCTTCTTGCGGCCTGGAGATATTGTCTTCGCAGATCAAGGAACGGCCTGTTTTGGCGCCGCGACGTTGAGATTGCCTCAGGGGTGCAAATTTATTGTCCAATCTCTGTGGGCATCGGTGGGTTATACGTTGGCGGCCGCTTTGGGCGTGCAAACCGCTGAGCCTGGGCGTCGAGTGGTGGTGCTGATCGGCGACGGTTCCGCCCAGTTTACCGCGCAAGAGTTGGGGGCGATGGTGCGTGACGGTTTGAACCCCATCATCTTCTTATTGAATAACGAGGGGTACACCGTTGAGCGGGCAATCCATAGGCCAGAGCAGCGTTACCATGATATTGCCCAGTGGAATTGGACGCTTTTGCTGCAGGCATTCGCGGGCGAACATTCGGTGCAGGTGATGCGTGTTACCGAAGCGGCGCAGTTGCAACAGGCCATGAGCGCAGTGGCAGACAGCCCGCAATTAGCCTTTATCGAGGTGGTGTTGCCAAAAATGGATGTCCCTGAATTTTTGAACGCCGTTTCACGCGCTATTCGGGTGAACAACAGTAGGTCATGAACCCTGTTATCGAAATTCGAATAAAGCAAAACGCATCCGACTCTTCCTCTCAGAGCAAGAGAGAATAAGCGTCATGCCTTGCTGATGCGTGACTCGTTGCATTTGCCACAACGCCCGGTGAGGCTCATCGGGCGTTGTGGGGCAACCTATACCGGAATGCGCCGCCTCGGCGTGATCAGTTCAGCTCCACCGCGTACTGGTCTACCGGGGTGATTTTCTTGATCAGCTTATTGTCGAACAGGAACTGTTCGTAAGCCTGGTAGCGGGCCCGATCCAACTTGGCCGGATCGCGGGCGAACAGCGGCAGGCTGGCTTGCCACGCCTGTTTGTTCAGCTCGGTATTCAGCTCCGGGTGCGCCTTGGCGAACGCCAGCCAGGTGTCCTGCGGGTGCGCGTGCAGGTAGTCGCTGCCTTGCTTCAGCGCGGCGAGGAATTTGCGAATTTTCGGCTCGTTCACCGCATCGCGGTTGGCGACGATGATCAACTCGTCGTAGGCCGGCACGCCGTAGTCTTCGACGTTGAACACCACAGGCTTTTTGCCCTGCAGCTTCAGCTCCAGCGCTTCGATGTTGCGGTAGCCGCCGATCACCGCATCGACCTGGCCCGCCAGCAGGGCGCTGGTCAGCTGGAAGTTGACGTTGATGAGCTTGATATCCTGCGGTTTGAGATGCTCGTGTTCGACCATGGTGGCCAGCGTCGCCTGTTCGATGCCGCTGACCGAGTAACCCACCGTTTTGCCTTTGAGATCCGCCGGCGAGGTGATGTTTTTATCCAGCGCGATCACCGTATTCAGCGGCGTGTTGATCAGCGTGCCGACGCGCATCAATGGCAGGCCCTGATCGGCGAAGAAGTGCAGCTGCGGTTGATAGGTGATGGCGAGGTCGGCCTGTTTGGCGGCCACCAGCCGCGGCGGCAGCGCCGGATCGGACGGCGGCACGATCTTGACGTCCAACCCTGCGGCCTTGAAGGCGCCGATCTGCTCGGCCACCATAATCGGCGCGTGATCGGGGTTGATGTACCAGTCGAGCACCAGCGTCAGCTTGTCGGCCGCGCCGGCCTGGCCGGTGATGGCGGCGCCGAGCAGCAGCCCGCAGACGGTTTGTTTGATCATGGTCGTTCCTTTATCCCTGGTTATGGTTGCAATCATCAGTCGTTTTCCGGCGCCCAGGCGATCAGGCGCCGCAGCAGCGCATCCACCGCGGCCCACAGCAGCACGGTCATCAGCACCAAAATAAACAGTGCGGCGAAGCAGACGTCGGTCTGCATGCGCGCATTGGCGTTCAGCATCACATAGCCCAGCCCTTCGGCCGAGCCGACCCATTCGCCGATGATGGCGCCGATGGGCGCGACGGCGGCGGCCATGCGCAGGCCGGAGCCGAAGGCCGGCAGCGCCGCCATTAGCCGCACGTGCCGCAGCTGCGCCCAGCGCGAAGCGCGCATCGTGCGTGCCAGATCGAGGTAGTCGTTGTTGACCCGGCGCAGCCCGTCGAAAAAGGCCGACACCACCGGGAAGAAGATCACCAGCACCGCCATCGCCACCTTGGCGCTCATGCCGAAGCCGAACCACAGCACCAGCAGCGGGGCCAGGGCGAACACCGGTATTGCCTGGCTGGTGAGCACCAGCGGCATCAGCCAGCGCTGCAGGCGCGGCGAGAAAATCATGCACAGCGCCAGCGCCGCGCCGAGCAACACGCCGAGCACCAGCCCGCTGACGATCTCCGAAGCGGTGACCAGCGTGTGCCAGGCGAGATAGCCGCGCCCGTCCCACAGCGCCTGCGCCACTGCGCCCGGCGTGGGCAGCAGAAAGGCCGGAATGCCGCTTTGCGCTGCCAGCCACCACAGCAGCAGCAGGCCGACAAACACCGTCAGCCCGCGCCGCAGGCGGGTGAGTCCACGCTCTTGGGCACTATTCATTGTGCAGCCCTCACCAGCTGCTGCAGCAGCTCGGCCTGGCTTTTCAGCAGGTCGGCGTCATCCGGCGCGCGCGGCGGTAGCCCGCTGATGCGGTGAGTATCGTCGAGGCCCAGCGGCCAGGGCGACAGCACCAGCAGCCGGTGGCTCAGGCGGCAGGCTTCCATCGGATCGTGGGTGATCAACAGCACGGTATTTTGCGCCAGCAGCTCGGCGGCCAGGCTCTGGATCTCGGCGCGGGTAATGGCGTCCAGCGCGGAAAAGGGTTCGTCCATCAGCACGATCGGCTGGCGTTCGTAGAGCGTGCGGGCGATGGCGGCGCGCTGGCGCATGCCGCCGGACAGCGAGGCGGGCAGGCTGCGGCCATGCGCGGCCAGGCCCACGCGCTCCAGCAGGTGCGCCGCCCAAGCCCGATCCGGCGTTTCGCCGCGCAGCCGCGAACCGAGGGCGACGTTCTCTTCGATGGTCAGCCACGGGTAAAGCAGATCTTTTTGCCCCATGTAGGCGATGCGCCCGGCGATCGGCAGGCCGTCGCTGCCGGTCACCGAACCAGAGCTGGCCTGCGCCAGGCCGGCGATGATCTTCAGCAGGCTGGTTTTGCCGGCGCCGCTGGCGCCGAGCAGGGCGACGAAGCTGCCGCCGGCGATGTCGAAGCTCAGCCGGTCGAAGACGATGTGCTGACCGAAACGCAGGCTGAGATCCCGCACCTGGATACCGGGCGGGAGAAGCGGAGAGGTCATGAGGCGTTCAGCCCCATCTGCCAAAATGCCGACTCCAGTTGGGTGGCGGTGGTGAAAATCTGCGCCAGCTCGGTGAAGCGATCCTGTGCGCCGCGCTGCCGACCAACGGCTTCCAGCAGTTCGATGGCGGCGCGTACGCCGGCCAGATAGCCCTCGTCGCCGTAGTTGCGGATCCAGGAGGCGTAAGGATTGCCCTCCATCTGGGTGGCGGGATCGTGCAGCAGCCGCAGGCCGATTTCGGCATAGCCGGCCACGCAGGGCAGCAGACCGGCCAACAGATCGAGGGCGTCGCCGGCATGGCCGATATCCAGCACGTAGCGGGTGTAGTTCATGGTCTCCGCCGCTTCCGGCTGGGCGGCGATCTGCGCTTCGCTTAGCCCCCATTCGGCGCAGTAGGCCACGTGCAGCGGCAGCTCGGCGACGATGCCGTTGAGCGAGGCGGTGGCGGCGCGCATCTCCGGCAGGGTGCGCAGCTTGCTGACCAGCAGCGCGTAGGCGCGGGCGAAGTGCAGCAGGAACAGATAGTCCTGGGTCAGGTAACGGCGAAAAGCGCGTTCAGGCAAGGTGCCGACGGCCAGCTGCTGCAGAAACGGGTGATCGACGTAGTCCTGCCAGTGGCTGCCGGCTTGTTGCCGTAGCCGGCCGTAAAGACCGCTTTCGAACAGAGTGGTGATGGACATGGGACCTCCTTGAGTCAGTGGAGATCCGGGCACGCTGAGGTATGAACAGGCAACGGGTTATCGCGTTGTTGCCTAACCGTCCCTTCGCTGGCATGACCCAGATCAGGTTCAAAGGGTTCGGCTTGCGCCATCTCAGCCCGTAACAGGACACCCCTCGGAGCTGCCTGTTATACGACATTTGTTTTTTGATTACAATCGCCGGTCGGCGCGGCGGCAATCGGTTCGTTTAGTGCGATCGGGGGCGATTTTGCTGGCGCAAGGCGCGCGGTTTTTGTCACTGTAGGCCGATGATTTTGCCTTTGAGGACGATGCCCGATGAAAAAGATTGGTTTTCTCTCGTTTGGCCACTGGACGCCTTCCGCCCAGTCCGGCACCCGTTCCGCAGCGGATGCGCTGCTGCAGTCCATCGATCTGGCGGTTGCCGCCGAAGATCTGGGCGCGGATGGCGCCTATTTTCGCGTGCACCACTTCGCGCGCCAGCTGGGATCGCCGTTCCCGCTGTTGGCCGCCATCGGCGCCAAAACCCAACGTATCGAGATCGGCACTGGCGTGATCGACATGCGCTATGAAAATCCGCTGTACATGGTGGAGGACGCCGGCGCGGCGGATCTGATCGCCGGCGGGCGGCTGCAGCTCGGCATCAGCCGCGGCTCGCCGGAGCAGGTGATCGACGGCTGGCGCTATTTCGGTTACGCCCCGGCCGAGGGCGAAACCGACGCTGACATGGCCCGCCGCCATACCGAAGTCTTTCTGGAAGCGCTGCGCGGCGAAGGGTTCGCTGAACCCAATCCGCAGCCGATGTTCCCCAATCCGCCCGGGCTGTTGCGGCCGGAGCCGTTTTCCGCCGGGCTGCGCGATCGCATCTGGTGGGGCGCCGGTTCGAACGCCACCGCCGTCTGGGCGGCGAAGCTGGGCATGAACCTGCAAAGCTCGACGCTCAAGAATGACGAGACCGGCGAACCCTTCCATATCCAGCAGGCCAAGCAGATCCGCGCCTATCGCGCCGCCTGGCAAGAGGCCGGCCATGCGCGCGAGCCGCGGGTTTCCGTGAGCCGCAGCATCTTTGCGCTGGTGGATCAGCGGGATCGCAATTACTTCGGTGGCAGCGGCAAAGAGGGCGATCAGCTGGGATATATCGACGCGCAGACCCGGGCGATCTTCGGCCGCAGCTATGCCGCCGAGCCGGACGCGCTGATCGAGCAGCTGGCGCAGGACGAGGCCATCGCCGAAGCGGATACGCTGCTGCTGACCGTGCCTAACCAGCTGGGCGTGGATTATAACGCCCACGTTATCGAATCGATTTTAACCCATGTCGCGCCGGCGCTCGGCTGGCGCTAAACGGAGGAGTGGCATGTCACGCATTTTCATTACCGGTTCGGTCGACGGGCTGGGCCGCGCCGCCGCGCAAACGCTGTTGGAGGAAGGGCATCAGGTGATCCTGCATGCGCGCGCCCCCGGCCGTCTGGAGGCGGTGCGCGATCTGCTGGATAAAGGCGCGCAGGCGGTGATTGGCGATCTGTCCGAGGTGCAGCAGATCCGGCAGGTTGCCGAGCAGGTGAATCGCATCGGCCGCCCGAATGCGGTGATCCACAACGCCGGCATGTTCACCGGGCCGCAGGTGATGCCGGTGAACGTGATGGCCCCCTATCTGCTGACGGCCCTGATCGAACGCCCCGATCGCATCGTCTACCTGAGCAGCAGCATGCACTTTGACGGCGTGGCGGAACTGAACGGCGTGGACTGGCTTGGCGGCGCAGCCGGCTCCTATTCGGACAGCAAGCTGTTCGTCACCGCGCTGGCCGCCGCCGTGGCGCGCCTGTGGCCCGGCGTCATCAGCAGCGCGGTCGATCCCGGCTGGGTGCCGACCAAAATGGGCGGCGCGGATGCGCCCGACGATCTGGCGCTGGGACACGTGACGCAGGCGTGGCTGGTGAGCAGCGATGAGCCGCAGGCACTGATTTCCGGCGGCTATTGGCACCACCAGCAGCGGTTTGAACCTCACGCGGCGGTGCACGATGAGGCGTTTCAAACGGCGCTGCTGGCGCAATTGGCGCGCGCCGGCGGGGTGAACCTGCCGCAGGCTTGATGGCCGTTCCTTCCTGGCCCGTCGGTGATTATCGGCGGGCTTTTTTATACCCGCAGGGTGAACCGACGGGGCTTTTCTTATACAGTGGTCGCCTGGCCTGTTTTGATTGTTATTTATATTATTGCCATGCACTCATTCCTGATTATCGTCCCTGAAGGGGGCATGCTGTTCGAAGCGGCGGGCATCGCCGATATCCTGATGCAGGCCAATCGCCTGAGCCCTGCCGAGACGCCGCTGTATCAGATCGCGGTCGCCACCACGCAACCTCACCGGGTGGTGCACGGCCTGTCCGGGCTGAGCCTGTTGGCCGATCATCGCCTGGCGGATCTCGATCCGGCCCTGCCGCGCGATACCGTGATCGTCGCCGGCAAGGGGGCGACCGAAGAAGAGGGTGCTCTGGTCGCCGATTGGCTGCGACGCGCGGCGCCGCAGGCGCGCCGTATCGCTTCCGTTTGCGGTGGCGCACTGCTGCTGGCCGAAGCCGGGTTGCTGGACGGGCGGCGGGCGACCACCCACTGGCGGCTGGCGGAAACGCTGCAGGCGCGCTTCCCGCGGGTGCAGGTCGAAAACGGCCCAATTTACGTGCAGGACGGGCCGATCTGGACCTCCGGCGGCGTCAGCTCCGGCTTCGATCTGACGCTGGCGCTGGTGGAGGACGACTACGGCTTCGTGCAGGCGCGCGAAGTGGCACAGGACCTGGTGATGTTTCTGCGCCGCCCCGGCGGGCAGGCGCAGTTCAGCCGCTATCCGCTCAACCAGGCCAAATCGCCGGGGCCGATCCGTGACCTGCAATCCTGGATCCTGGAAAACCTCGCCGACGATCTCAGCGTCGATCGGTTGGCCGAGCGCGTGGCGATGAGCCCGCGCAACTTTACCCGGGTGTTCACCCGCGAGACGGGCATTTCTCCCGCCAAATTCGTTGAAGAGGGGCGGTTGCATACCGCCAGGCAGCGCCTCGAACAGAGCGCGGAAGGTATTGAGCAGATTGCCCTGGCCACCGGCTTCGGCAACGGCCTTAACCTGCGGCGGGTGTTTGAGCGCAAACTGCAGCTGACCCCGAGCGAATACCGCGAACGCTTTCATGCGCGCAATTTGGCGTAAATTGATTGGTAAACGTCATTTACGCCGCTTCTGGTCGGCGCTAGATTTTAGGCAAAGTCCACAAATGAGGAGTGCATCATGGTGAGAGTAGGCATTAACGGCTTCGGCAGGATCGGGCGCAACGTGCTGCGCGCGGCGCTGGGGCGCAGCGATTTTGAAGTGGTGGCGATCAACGATCTGACCGACAGCAAGACGCTGGCGCACCTGCTGAAATACGACACGCTTTCCGGCACGCTGGCGGCCAGGGTGGAAGCTGGCGACAACCAGCTGCTGCTGGACGGTCGGCCGATTCAGGTGTTTTCGCAGCGCGATCCCGCCGAAATCCCCTGGAGCAGCGTGGGCGTGGACGTGGTGATCGAAGCGACGGGCTTCTTTACCGATAAAGCCAAGGCGGAAGTGCACATCACGCACGGCGGCGCCAAGCGGGTGATTATCTCAGCGCCGGCCAAGAATGACGACATCACGCTGGTGATGGGGGTTAACGATCACCTCTACGATCCGGCGCTGCATAAGGTGGTCAGCAACGGCAGCTGCACCACCAACGGGCTGGCGCCCGCCGCGCAGGTATTGCATCAGGCGTTCGGCATCGAATACGGCTTGATGAATACCACGCATGCCTATACCAACAGCCAGGCGCTGCACGATCAGCCGGAAAAAGATCTGCGCGGCGCGCGGGCAGCGGCGGAATCGATCGTGCCTTATTCCAGCGGCGCGGCCAAGGCGCTCGGCAAGGTGATCCCCGAACTGGACGGCCGCCTGACCGGTTATTCGCTGCGGGTGCCGGTGCCGGTGGTTTCCATCGTCGATCTGACGGTGACGCTGAAACGCCCGGCGACGGTGGAGGAGATCAACGCCGCTTTCCGCGCGGCGGCGGCGTCCGGCCCGCTGAAAGGGATCCTGGGGTACAGCGATGAACCGCTGGTGTCGAGCGACTATCGGGGCGATGCGCGTTCGTCGATCATCGACGGCCTGTCCACGCTGGTGATCGGTGGCAACCTGGTGAAAGTGCTCGCCTGGTATGACAACGAGTGGGGCTTCTCCAACCGCTTGGTCGATCTGGCGCTGCTGATGGAACAACGCGGGCTCTAAACGCCCAACAGCAAAAAGCCCGCTTAAGTTTCCTTAAGCGGGCTTCTCTAAATATGGCTCCTCTGACTGGACTCGAACCAGTGACATACGGATTAACAGTCCGCCGTTCTACCGACTGAACTACAGAGGAATCGTGTGAACGGGGCGCATCATATCCAGCGGCTCCGGGTGTGTCAACGCTAAATTGCCCCAGGCGGTGCGACTGCTCGGTATCTGAGCAATTTGCCCGTCAATCAGCCCATTGCGCGTTGTTTTCCGCCTGGTCTCGCAGCAGGCGCGCCAGCGGATCCTGGCGGTAGAAGCGGCAAAAGTGCTGATACAGCGCCGGGAAGCGTTCGGCCAGCAGTTCGGGAGCGCTGAAGAAATACTCCGACAGCACGGCGAAGCACTCGGCCGCATCGGTGGCGGCGTAGGCATCCATGCTGGCGGCCTCTTCGCCGACCATGTCGATCTCGTCCTGCAGGCTTTCCATCGCGGCGTGCAGATCATGTTCCCAGGCGGCCACCTCGCGCAGCGGGATCGGCGGCACGCCGGTGGCGACGCCGCCGTTGCGCATATCCAGTTTGTGCACTGCTTCGTGGATCACCAGATTGAAACCGGAGAGGTCAAAAGAGTCCTGCACGTCTTGCCAGTTGAGCACGATCGGCCCCTGTTCCCAGCTTTGGCCCGACTGCACCACCGGCCCCGAGTGCACCAGACCGATCTCGTCCTGCCATTCGTCTTCCACCACGAACGGGGTGGGGTAGAGCAGAATTTCGTTGAAGCCGTCGAGGCATTCCGCGCCGAGCTCCAGCACCGGCAAGGCGAACAGCAGGGCGATGCGCGCCTGCATTTGCGAGGTGAGCTGCAGCCCCTGCAGCGGCACGATGCGCTTTTGCTGCAATATTTGCCCGGCGACGGCCACCAGCCGCTGCCGCTCCTGCTCATTCAGCGGCGAGAGCAGCGGGATCGCCAGCGCGTCCTGCCACTGGGCCTCGATGTCTGCCTGGGATTGAGAGGGTTGAGTCGCTTTCCACGGCCATTTAATCATCAGGTTGCTCGTAAACTCATCACTTGAACGTTCAGCGGTATGCTAATGCTGTAAAAATGCCGCAAAAGCGGGCATGATAGCAAGCGTTGTCAGGAGAGATGCCGGAGCGGCTGAACGGACCAGTCTCGAAAACTGGAGTAGGGGCAACTCTACCGGGGGTTCAAATCCCCCTCTCTCCGCCACTATTCAATCACTTACGAATAAATCTTTCAACGATCCCCATCACAGTAAAACCACCGTTCTTATCGGTTGCCGTCCCTCATTTCCTTGTCACGATCCTTTACCGACGTTATCAACCCGTCTTTTCGTTTTACCGTTTGTCATCTTGTGAGCTGTAGGCGGGTTTGACGCCGCCCGTTGTTTATGGAATTGACTCGCTCACTAGACCCCATGTTCACTGGATATCTCTCGTGCCGGATTACTTGTCCGGTAGCGCATAGGCGATAATGTAGTCGCCGCGCATCGGTGATTGCCGTGCGCCACCCGCATTGATGACAATGTACTGTTTGCCGGTTTTCGGCGAGAGGTAAGTCATCGGGCCGGATTGGCTCCCTACCGGCAAGCGCGACTTCCAAATCTCTTTACCGTTGGCGGTATCAATGGCGCGTAAATAGAAATCCTGCGTGCCGGCGAAAAACAGGAGACCTGATTGTGTCGACAGTGGCGCGCCCAGCGTTGGCATGCCGATAGGGATAGGCATCCGCATGCTGATGCCAAGCGGCCCAGTATCTTCGACTGTCCCCACAGGGACCTGCCACACCAATTTGCCGGTAGTCAGGTCCACGGCGGACATCGTGCCGAACGGCGGTTTCTGGCAGGGGATCCCCAACGGGGAGAGGAACCGTTCTCGCATGGCCCCGAACGGGGTACCCTCCATCGGGACTATCCCCATTTCGATACCGCTGGCGTTGGTCGGAACCTTATCCCTCGGCACCAGATAATGCGCCAAGCCCAGACGCATATCGTTGACGAACATCAGGTTATTGTGTGGATCCGCGGAGACGCTGCCCCAGTTCATTCCCCCCAGAGATCCTGGGTATTGAAGGGCGCGGTCCTCACCCGGTGGAGTGAAAATGCCTTGATAGCGCATTTCTTTAAACTGAATGCGGCATAACAGCAGATCAATCGGCGTTGCGCCCCACATATCCGACTCTTTCAGCTGTTCATTGCCCATCATCGGCATTCCCACCGAGTACGGCTGGGTGGGGGAATAGCGTTCACCCTTGATGATTCCCGCCGGTACAGGGCGTTCCTCAACTTGCGCGACGGGCTCGCCGTTTACACGGTTGAGCATGAAAATCATGCCCTGCTTGCTGGTTTGCACCAGAACCGGCGTAATGCCACCTTTGCCGTTGGGCAAATCGAACAAGAGTGGCTGTGAGGGCAGATCGAAGTCCCACAAATCGTGGTGGGTCGTCTGGTAGTGCCAGCGTACTTTGCCGGTAGCCGCGTCTACGGCGACAATGGCGGAGCTGTATTTATCGTCCAGCGCGCTGCGAGTGCCGCCGAAAAAGTCTGGCGTCGCGTTGCCTGTGGGTAAATAGATTAAGTTCAACTGTTTGTCATAGGACATGGCTGACCAGACATTCGGCGTGCCGCGAGTATAGGTTTGCCCCTCCGGCGGCAGGCCGCTCAGTTCAGGATTGCCCGGATCCCAGGCCCACACGAGGTTGCCGGAGTGGACATCATAAGCTCGAACAACGCCGGGAGGTTCGTCAGTGGAAAAATTATCCGCTACGCGTCCCCCCACAACGACGACTTCTCCGGCTACCAGCGGCGTGGAGGTTTGTTGATAATAGCCCGGTTTGATTTCGCCCATGCCGCTGCCGAGATCGACGGTTCCGCGATCGCCAAAGGCGTTGCACAATTTTCCCGTATCGGCATCAAGGGCGATGAGTCGAGCGTCAATCGTGGGCAGGAACAAACGGCGCGAACAGAGCGCGGGTGGGCGACTCGGGTTTGCTATCGCGGGTGTGGCGTGATTCTCGTAGTAGCCCAGGCCCCGGCAGCGCTGCCAGTTCGGCGAGGCGGCTTGCGGATCGAAACGCCATTTTTCTTTTCCGCTATCCACATCCAAAGCCAGTACTTTACTGTATGGGGTGCAGACATAAAGCGTGTCACCGATCTGCAGAGGCGTATTTTGATCTTCCGCACCAGAACCTTTACTCACGGGAATATCGCCGGTATGGGCAGTCCAGGCCACCTGCAATCGGGCTACGTTCTGCTTGTTTATTTGGTCAAGTGCGGCGAAGCGATCGCCGTAAGGGGTATTTCCCCAGTGCTCCCAATTCTTTTGCTGCTCGCCGGCGGCTACCGGAAACACGGGGATGGCTTTCGTCGCACTGACCAGCGGTTGGGATCTGAACATCCATCCGAAGCTGGCTCCCAGTCCGATGGCCAGGATCGCCGCTAGACCGAAAGCCGGGCCTTTTTGGGCTGAATGACCGGGCATCCATGGCCAGGCGATAGCGCAAAGAAACGCTAAAACGCCGAGGGTGAAAAGGCGCGAGAACAGCGGCCAGTAATGCCAGCCGGCATCGGCGACCGCCCAAAACAGGGAGGCGACGAAGGCGATCGCGTACAGGATGATGCCGCTACGGCGGCGGCGGGCAATCAGTATGGCGGCGATAATCATCGCCAGACCCATCGCCATGAAATAAAACGTTCCGCCGACGAAGGCCAATCTGGCGCCGAGAAGGCAGATTGCCAGGCCGATAATGAACATCAATCCGGCAAGAAACCACAGGGGGTACTTTTTCCCGTCCCGCGTCCTATGCGCTTTTTGCATATGAGCTCCTTAGTGACTGTTCTCTGAGGGGGTTAAATAAGGGGAATGAGGTGGCGTTTTTAGTCGGCGATAGTGCGCTTTCCGGTTCAGGCATCGCGCGCTTGAAACTGGAATGCGTCTTTTCCGGAGAAAGGAAGGCAGGGAATGTCACCCCTGCTATCCTGTCGTCGCTTTTCAAACGGGGCGTGACTCCGTGCGTTCAGCGAATGTCATTTGAACGTGCGTCAAAACAGGCTGCATACTCATGCCCTGCCGCCTGGCGAACTTGATGGCACCCTTTGGCGACGATCATCGCCACCGTCAGCAGAGCGGGAAGCGCCAGGACGGCGAAAATGGTGCTGAAGCTCCAACCGAGCGCCAACATTTCAGCGCCGGCCAGCGCGCTTAAGATAGCACCCAAACGGCCGATGCCGTGCATCCAGCTGGATCCGGTGGCTCGCGCTTCGGTGGGGTAAAAGCCGGCCGACAACGCGTTCATGCCGGTGTTGGCGCCTCCGATGCAGAACCCGATGGCCATCGCGCAGCTGCCCATCAGGATGGGGTAACCCATTGCTATCCCCATCAGCAGAGTGAACAGCGCCCCCAATCCATAAATCGACGCCAACGCGCGATGTGGTTCGGATCTGTCCATCAACCACCCGGAAAATAGCGACCCTAATGTCCCGCCCGCCTGAAACAGCGCGGTGATGACCGCCGCTTGCGCGATGTTGAAACCGCTGTCTTTAATCAGCAGCGGCAGCCAACTGCCTAAGGTGTAATATAGAAACAGCGCGCTAAAATACGCGCCCCACAGCATTAAACTGCCGAAGCGGTACCGGGCGCTCACCACCAGTTTAACCGGATGCGTGCAGACCTGGCCCGGCGGGGGCAGAACGACGGTACAATGTCGAAAATCGCGATCGGGCGCCAGTTTCGCCAGAATGCGCTGAATGCCGCCCTGATCTGCCCGTTTCGCTACCAGGAAACACACCGATTCGGGTAACGCCGCCATCAGCACGGGCGCGAACAGCAGGGGCAAGATCCCGCCGAGCAGCAGCACGGCATGCCAGCCGAAGCGCGGCATCAGCCAGGACGCGGCGAATCCACCCAAGGCGGCGCCAAAGGTGAAGCCGCAGAAAACCACGGTAATCAAGAAAGCGCGGCGTCGGGCGGGCGCGAATTCCGCCACCAGGGTGCCGACATTCGGCATAGCCGCGCCCAGCCCCAATCCGGTTAGCAGGCGAAATAACATCATCTGCTCCATATTTTGAGAAAACGCCGTCACCAGCGTCCAAACGCCAAAAAAGAACACGCTGTTGATGATGACGACTTTGCGGCCGAATCTGTCTGACAATGGCCCGGAAAGCATCGCGCCCAGCGACAGGCCAATCAGCGCCGCGCTGATCACCAGCCCCAGTTCGCGGTTAGTGATTTGCCAATCCGCCTTAAGCTCTGGCGCAATAAATCCCATGATAACGATATCGAATCCATCCAGAGCAATGATGCAAAAGCCGAGCAGCACGATCATCTTTTGCCATTTGCCTAACGGGCGGTCGTCGATCAGCGCCCGAACATTGATTGCGTTGTTTCCCGACATGGGTTGCTCCCGGTGCAGTAGTTGAGTGTCATCACTATAAGCAGCCCCTGGGTGGACGTTAAACGGCGATAATCGAAAAAATGTGCGTTTATCGGACAATTGAGCCGGCGGTGAGTGACGAGACAGTGTTAACTTTATGTTATGAAAAGGGATTGCCGTGAGAATGGCGGCGCCGGAGGCGACTGAGAGTGTGAGCGCGATCATTAACCTTTTCAGTAAGATGGAAGAACAGGCGGGCCTTGATGGCCCGCGCGATTAACGCATGGCGGTGAGCCGAACCGGGGCGTTGGCGGCCCCAAAGCCGCGGTAGCCACCTCGGCGCTCCAGAAGTTCGAAGAAGAAGCGGCCTTTTTCATAGGGCACGGTGTAGACATGCAGCAATTCACCGCCCTGATCGTCTCGATCGTAGAGCACATTGCCCGCTTGCAGCTGTGAGAGAAAAGCGGGGTCCAGATCGAAACGCGCTCTGAGATCGTGATAGTAGTTATCGGGAATACGCAGCGTTTTTAATCCGCGCGCCTGCGCCGCTTTCACCATGCTGAACAGATCCTCGCAGCCAAAGGCGACGTGCTGCAAGCCTGCGCCCTGATAGGCGGTTAGCGCCTGGGCGATTTGCGTTTCCCGGCTCACCGACATATTCAGCGGCAGCCGGATGGCGTCGTTGGGGCTGCGCAGGACGCGGCTGCGAACCAAACCCAGCGGATCGGGCAATTCCCACTCGTTGTCCTGCACAAAACCCGGCACGCTGCGCAGGAACATGATCCAGTTGCCGCTCGATTCATCCGCCAGCGCAATCGCCAGGTGATCGATGCTCTGCAGCGCGGGCGGCGGCGCGCTGCGATGCGTCAGATGAAAATCGGCGTGATAAATATCGTTCTTGGGATCTTCGTCCGCTTCCACCAGATAAATCAGGCTGCCGTCCGGTGCGCACAGCGCGGGGATTTGCCGCTCGTTGGGGCCGGTTTCGCCTTGCCAGATGGCGTACCCGTAGTCTTGCGCCCGTTGCAGTAAACGCGCTACGCCGCGCACCCGCCACGCCACGGCGCACAGGGAAATGCCGTGCAGGTGATAATAGCCGCTGGCTTGGCTTTCCGGCTGGGCATTCAGAATGACATTCACTTTGCCGTTGCGATAGAGGGCGACGCTTTTGGAGCGGTGCTCGCCGGCGTGAACCAATCCCAGCTGCGTCAGCCATTGGCCCATCGCCAGCCCGTCGTTGTGCGAGACGGCAAATTCGATAAACTCCAGCGCCAGCAAGGGTGGATGCGGCTGCGAATGGAATAAGGAACGTTCCATGAGCGAGGCCATGGCGTTGGGCAGCAGAGGCTGTTTGGCCAACCAGTCATAGGTTTGCTCCTCCAGCCACAACAACGATCGGAAACCGTCCTGGGCTGTGGGGAGTACCGGCGAGGCGCGGAAACCATCGTTAAATATCTCCAGCGACCAGGCGCCGCGATAGCCATGCGCGGAAAGTTGGGTCATGAACTGGGTCAGATTCAGCTCCCCTTGGCCGGGGAAGCAGCGGAAATGGCGACTCCAGGCGAGCACATCCATCTTCAACAGCGGGGCGTCCGCCAGTTGGACAAACACGATTTTTTCGGGCGGCACGTCCTCGAGGCCATCGAGGTTATCGCCGCGCGACAGGATATGAAAACTATCGAGAATGATCCCCAACGCCGGATGATCTACGGCCTTCACGCGCGCCCAGGCATCGCGCCACATATTCACGTGACGTCCCCAGGCCAGCGCTTCATAACCGACAGTAATATCATACTCGGCGGCCAACTCCGCCAACGCGCGCAAATCGCTCACTTGCGTGGCCATGTCTTCGCTGCTGTCGGGCGAGACATTGCTGCAGAGCAGCATGTGAGAACAGCCCAGTTGCTGCATGACTTCGAACTTGCGCGCCGCGCGGGAAAGGTTCTGCGCCAGCGTTTCGCGCGGGCCTCCTTCGAAGTCCCGAAACGGTTGGAACAGTAAAATTTCCAGGCCCAGTTCGGCGCACAACTCACGGATTTCCGCCGGTGAACCGGGGTAGTAGACCAGATCGTTATCGAAAATTTCGACGCCATCAAAGCCTGCGGCGGCGATAGCCCGCAGTTTTTCCGGCAGCGAACCCGATACCGAGACCGTCGCGATAGAACGTTTCATCATTGCCTCCAGTTAAGCGGTCATGGATGACCTGAAAGCGACCATTCAGCAGCGAGGCGGACCACCGACGGGAATTGAATCATGTTATGGACCAAATGAAATGTTTCGTCAATTCAGAACATTCCATTACTTTTGGTTATATAAAGCGATCGGTTTTCTCACTTTACTTTTACATATTGCGCTTCCTACACTCTGTCGACATGTACCCTCAAATAATAAGGATACCGGGATGAAAAGTGATTGGATGGCGCGAGAACTGGTGCATCGCGATTACAGTCATCACCCGCCGGCGCTGGCGCCGCTGTATAAAACCAGCGTGCTGCGGTCGCCGCGCAATGTATTAATTTCATTGCAAAACTCGCTGTCTGAACTGACCGCCCCCGTCTTCACGCCAACGGATATCGGCCCGCTGGATCACGATCTGATTCTGAATTACGCCAAAGACGGCTTACCGATCGGCGAGCGGATCATCGTGCATGGATTTGTGCGGGATGCCTTCGGGGCGCCGGTGCGCAACGCTCTGGTCGAGGTATGGCAGGCCAATGCGGGAGGGCGCTATCGTCACAAGAAAGATCAGTATCTGGCGCCTATCGATCCCAACTTTGGTGGCTGCGGCAGGATGCTGACCGACGACAACGGGTATTACTGTTTTCGTACCATCAAGCCGGGCCCGTATCCCTGGCGCAATCAGGTCAGCGACTGGCGTCCGGCGCATATTCACTTCTCGCTCTCCGGCGAGGCGTTCGCGCAGCGCTTGATCACGCAGATGTATTTCGAAGGCGATCCGTTGCTCGTTCGCTGCCCCATCTTGCAGTCGGTAGGCAGTGACGATGCGATGCGCACGCTGATTGCCGAGCTGGATATGCACGCCGCCGTGCCGCTGGACAGTCTGGCTTACCGCTTCGATCTGGTGCTGCGGGGCCATCGAGCCACGTGGTTTGAGAACCGTACACAGGGAGCCGCGTGATGAAAAAGTATTTGTCTGAAACGGCCTCGCAAACCGCCGGGCCTTATGTGCACATCGGTTTGGCGCCGCATGCCGCCGGCTTTGATATTTTCGAGCGTAATTTCACCCATGTGCTGACGCAACCGGAGACGCGCGGAGAGCGCATCGTGGTGGAAGGGCATGTCTATGACGGCTCCGGCACGCCGGTGCGAGACGCGCTGGTCGAAGTCTGGCAGGCCAATGCCGCCGGGCGATATCAGCACCCCGCCGACGGCCAGTTGGATAAACCCGACGATCCGGCGTTTCGCGGCTGGGGGCGAACCTGTTCGGATTTCACCAGCGGCCTGTGGCAATTCGAGACGATTAAACCGGGCCGCGTGACGGGGCGCGACGGCCGGTTGATGGCGCCCCATCTCAATCTGTGGATAGTGGCTCGCGGCATCAACATCGGGTTGAACACGCGTCTCTACTTTGCCGACGAACAGGCAGCCAATGCCGAAGATCCGGTGTTGAATCTCATCGAGTGGGAAAAACGGCGCAGCACGTTATTGGCGCAAAGGCGGCAGCGCGGGGATCAGACGGTGTACCATTTCGACATCTGGTTACAGGGCGAGAACGAAACCGTTTTTTTTGATATTTGATCCTCCGTTCGCCCTGACAATGAGCTTGCCGCGTCGGCGGCAAGTTAATACTATAAATCATGAACATGACTTCTCGCTTCAGCCAACGCATCCGCCTTCGTCATCTGCACGCCTTTGTCGCTACCGCGCAACAGGGGACGTTGGTGCGCGCCGCACAGCAATTGGGCATCACGCAGCCCGCGCTCTCTAAAACGCTCAACGAACTGGAAAGCCTGGCCGGCGAGCGCCTTTTTTCGCGCAATCGGCAGGGGGCGGAACTGACCGCCGCCGGGGCGCGCTTCCTGCAGGATGCCAGCCGCGTTTTGGATGCGCTGAATGTGTTGGGGCGCACGCTTGCCTCGGACAGCGAGGCGCTGCCGGCGCCGCTGCATATCGGCGCGCTGCCCACCACGCTGGTGAGCCTGGTCGCGCCGGTCGTGGTGGGGTTGCAGCAGCAATCCCCCGGTTGGCGCATGCAGGTTACGACGCTGGCCAACGATGCGCTGATGATGGCGGTGAGATCGGGGCAATTAACGTTAGGCATCGGGCGCATGTCAGACCCCTCCCGCATGGAGGGGCTCAACTTCGAGCTGCTGTACCATGAAACGCTGCGGCTGGTGGTTGCTCCTCATCATCCGCTGTTGCATTCGGATGTCTCGCTGGCGGAGGCGTTGAGCTGGCCACTGGTGCTCTCGCCGCGGGGTACGGTGCCGCGTCAGAATGCGGAGGCGCTCATTGTCAGCCAAGGGCTGGCGGTGCCGGAAGGGTGCGTCGAGACGTTGTCGGTCACGCTGGCGCGCTGCCTGACGCTGCAGTATGGCTATATGTGGCTGGTGCCTTACGGCGCGGTGCGTGACGATTTGTTCAGCAATCACCTGCGTGCGCTGCCGTTGCCTACCCAGGGCATGGCCGAGCCGCTGGGCATCATTACCCGGCAAGAGGCGCTCTCGTCCCCTGAACAGCAGCGCCTGGTTGCTGCGCTGCGCCAAAGGGTGCTGGATGTGCCGGTATAACCGCGTCTTCTAGTCGTCCGATCGCCGCCCGGCGTCGTATTCGGCAAAAACGGACTGCGCCAGATGAAAAGCGGCGTTCGAGGCGGGTAAGCCGCAGTAAAGCGCCGCATGCATCAGCACTTCTTTGATCTCTTCACGCGTGACGCCGTTATTGAAGGCGGCCCGGATATGCATTTTCAGCTCAGCTTCGCGATTCAAGGCGATCAGCATCGCGATGGTGATCAGACTGCGGGTATGGCGTGACAAGCCCGGACGCGTCCATATTTCCCCCCAGGCGTAGCGGGTGATGAAATGCTGAAACTCCTCGTTGAGCGGCGACAGCGCCGCGAGGGTATTATCGACATGCTCATCGCCCAACACGGCTCTGCGCACCGTCAGGCCTTGCTGATAGCGCTGTCGCTGCGTGAGCTGCTCATCCAAAAAGGCCCGGAACGCGCGGTTAAATGCCCGCCAGGCTTCGATGCTGGACAGGTGGGCGGCGGGCAGGATGACGCATTGCGCGTCGGGAATGCCTGCCGCCAAGGCTTTTGCATCGTCGACGGTCGTTACCGCATCCTCATGTCCGGCGATAACCAGCGTCGGCACGCGGATGCCTGCCAGTTCGGCGCGTAAATCGGCGGTCGCCAGCGCGTCGCAGCAAGCGGCATAGCCCTCGGGATCGCAGGCGGTGAGCTGTTGCAAGACGGTTTGCACCCTGACGGGGGCGGATTGGCAAAATGCCGGGGTGAACCAGCGCGCTGCCGCGCCATCGCTGACGGCGGACATGCCGCACTGGCGTACCCGCGCGGCGCGTTCTCGCCAATGCTCCGTCACCCCGATTTTCGCGGCGCTATTGGCGATCGTCAGCGTCAGCAAGCGATCGGCATGAAAGCGCGCCAGCCATAACCCCGTCAGCCCCCCCATGGAGATGCCGCAGAAATGCACCCGATCAATCGCCAGAGTGTCCAGCAGGGACAGCACCTGTTCACCCAGTCGCGCCAGCGAGCCGGGCCGTTCATCGGGCGCAGATTCGCCGTGGCCGGCCACGTCGTAGCGCAGAATGCGATAGTGGGCGATGAACGCGTCGCGCTGCGGCTGCCACATGGCCAATGAGGTGCCCAACGAGTTGCCAAACAGAATAACCGGGGCGTTTTCAGGCCCCTCAAGGACATAATTCAACATGATTGCTCCCTCTCGGCCATAGCCAGGACTTGTTGAATGAAACGTTGCGTGCTGCCGGTGGCATTGGCCGGATCGAGCAAGGTTTTCAGGGTTTCCCGGCTGAGTCGGGAAGAGACTTCCGCATCGGCGCACAGAAGGGTTAACAGGGGTTGCTGGGTGGCCAGGGCTTGCCGGCAGCACTGCTCTATATGATGGTGCGCCTGTTGACGTCCGAGGGTAGGGGCTAAGGCCAGGGTAACCGATTCAGCCATGATCAGCCCTTGCGTCAGCGCCAGATTGCGCCGCATCGCCGCTTCATGCACCTCCAGACCGTTAATGAGATCCAGGCTTTGCGCCAATGCCGCCCCGCTCAGCACCAAGAGCTGCGGCAGGCTTTGCCACTCGGCCTGCCAGCCGCCCAGCGCGCGTTCGTGCTCCTGCACCAGGCCGGCATACAATCCCGACATCAACGCAGGCAGACGGTTGGCCGCGCTGAGGATGGCTGCGCAGAGCACCGGATTGCGCTTATGCGGCATCGTGGAAGAGCCGCCGCGTCCGGGGGCCGACGGTTCGCTGATTTCAGCGACTTCGGTCTGCATCAACAAAGACATGTCGCGCGCCAGCTTGCCGAGCGAGCCTGTCAGGCCGGCATACCAACTCGCCAGCTCCAACAACCGATCGCGTTGGGTATGCCACGGCGTGGCGCTGCGCGGCAGGGCCAGCGCTTGCGCCAGCGCCCGCTCAACGCGCTCGCCCTGTTCGCCGAGCGAGGCGAGCGTGCCGGCCGCGCCGCCGAATTGCAACGCGAGCACGCGTGGCCGCATTTCAGCCAGACGAGCCCGATAGCGCAGCAAGGCGTCCAGCGTGCCGGCCAGCTTCAGCCCCAGCGTCGTTGGCAAAGCGTGTTGCAGCCAGGTGCGGCCCACCATTAACGTTGCGCTATGGCGCCGGCATTGCGCCGTCAGCGCCGCAATCAGCTGATTGAGCAGCGCGTCGGTTTTATCGAGCGCGCTGCGCAGTTGCAGCACCAGCCCGCTGTCAATCGCATCCTGACTGGTCGCCCCCCAGTGAACGAAACGCGCCGCTTCCGGTGAGGTTTGCGCCACCAACGCCGTCAATTGTTTGACGAGGGGAATGGCTAAATTACCCGCCAATCCGGCGGACTGCGTCAGCGCGGCGGCGTCGAGCTTTTCCGCCTGGCAGTGGCTGCGTATGATCCGCGCGGACGCGTCATCGAGAATCCCTGCAGACGCCAGAGCCTGCGCCAGGCCGGCTTCGAAATCAAGCATGCCCTGCAGCAGCGCCGCGTCGCTGAAGCAGGGCGTTAATGGCGAAGCCATAAACATTGCGCTATAGAGAGACATTCGTTATATCCGTTCCAGAATCAAGGCGACGCCTTGCCCGACACCGACGCACATGGTGCACAGGGCAAAACGCCCGCCGGTGCGCCGCAGTTGATAAGCGGCGGTCATGGCCAACCTGCCGCCGGATGCCCCCAGGGGATGACCCAGCGCGATAGCGCCGCCGTTAGGGTTGACCTGTTCCGCGTCATCCGGCAGTCCCAGGGCGCGCGTCACGGCCAGCGCCTGGGCGGCAAAGGCTTCATTCAACTCGATGACGTCCATTTGCGCCAGGCTCAAACCGGTTTGCGCCAGCACTTTGCGGACCGCGGGAACCGGCCCGTAACCCATGATGCGCGGCTCTACGCCACAGGCGGACATGCCGACCACACGCGCCAGCGGGGCGAGTCCATACTGCACCGCCGCGCGTTCGCTGGCAATGAGCAGGGCGCTGGCCCCGTCGTTGATGCCCGAGGCGTTGCCGGCGGTGACGCTCCCCTCGGGGCGCACGACGCCTTTCAGGGCGGACAGCGCGGCCAACGAGGTGCTGCGGGGATGTTCGTCGCGAACCAGGTTGAGCGGCTCGCCTTTGCGTTGCGGAATGCTGACGGCGATCAGTTCCTCATCAAACAGGCCCAGCTCCTGAGCGCGGGCGGTGCGCTGTTGGCTGCGCAATGCAAAGGCGTCTTGATCGGCGCGGCTGATGGCGAAATCGCGAGCCACATTTTCGGCGGTTTCAGGCATGGTTTCGACACCGAACTGCGCGCGCATTTGCGGGTTGATAAAGCGCCATCCCATCGTCGTATCTTCCATTTTCAGCGATCGGCTGAAGGCGCTGTCCGCTTTGCCGGTGACAAAGGGCGCGCGCGACATGCTTTCCACGCCGCCCGCGATGATGACCTCCGCTTCGCCGCATTTAATGGCGCGCGCCGCCATGCCTACCGCGTCCAATCCCGAACCGCACAGGCGATTGAGGGTGGTGCCCGGCACGGTGTGGGGCAACCCGGCCAACAGCAGCGCCATTCGCGCCACGTTGCGGTTGTCTTCACCGGCCTGGTTGGCGCACCCCAGAATAACGTCATCAATGGCGTGGGGATCCAACTGCGGCAGTCGGGCAAGCAGCGCCTTCAGGGGCAGAGCGGCCAAATCGTCGGCGCGCAGCGCGGATAATGCGCCGCCGTAACGGCCGAATGGCGTACGAACGGCATCGCAGATAAAAGCCTGTTGCATGGCGATTTCCTCAAGCGGGGATCAAGTCAGATTGCAGTAAACGTATCGGGGTTAACGCCTGCAGCGCGTCAAAGGTCAGCCCTGGACACAGCTCCAGCACCTGCGGGCCGTCCGGGGTGATATCAATGATTGCCATATCCGAATAAATGCGGCTGACGCAGGCCAACCCGGTCAACGGGTAGCTGCACTGTTCCACCAGCTTGCATTCGCCGGTCTTGGTCAGGTAGTCCATCATCACATAGACTTTGCGCGCGCCGATGGCCAGATCCATGGCGCCGCCCACCGCCGGGATCGCGTCTTCGGCGCCGGTGCTCCAGTTGGCCAGATCGCCGGCAGCCGAGACCTGATACGCCCCCATCACGCAGATATCGAGGTGGCCGCCGCGCATCATGGTAAAAGAGTCGGCGTGATGGAAATAACTGCCGCCGGGCAGCAAGGTCACCAGTTCTTTACCGGCGTTGATGAGTTCCGGATCTTCTTCGCCCGGCGCGGGTGACGGCCCCATCCCGAGCAGGCCGTTTTCGCTGTGCAGAATCACCTCTTTGTCGGCGGGCAGGTAGTTAGCGATGCGGGTCGGCAGCCCAATCCCGAGGTTGACGTAGGCGCCTTCCGGAATATCGCGCGCTACCCGTTGGGCTAATTGGTCGCGGGTTAATTTTTGCATGTTATGACTCCTCAGGCAGAGAGGGAAAAGGTCGCGGGGCGCGCCACCGCCACCAGGCGCTGGACGAAGATGCCCGGCGTTATCACGTTTTCCGGATCCAGTGCGCCAAGCGGCACCAATTCAGCGACCTGCGCTATCGTCGTGGCGGCGGCCATCGCCATCACCGGGCCAAAATTACGCGCCGCTTTGCGGTAAACCAGATTGCCCCAGCGGTCACCCCGATGGGCCTTTATCAAGGCGAAATCCGCCTTTAAGGGCGTTTCAAACACGTAATGTCGTCCGTCGATTTCACGCGTTTCTTTGCCTTGCGCCAGCGGCGTGCCAAAGGCGGTTGGGGTGAAAATGCCGCCCAACCCGCTGCCGGAGGCCTGCATGCGGGCGGCAAGGTTGCCCTGAGGCACCAGTTCCAGTTCGATCGCGCCGCGGCGATAAAGGTCGTCAAAGACCCACGAATCGGCCTGGCGCGGGAAGGAGCAAATCATCTTTCGCACACAGCCGGTCTTGAGCAGCGCCGCGAGGCCGCTGTCGCCGTTGCCGGCGTTATTGCTGATTACCGTCAGCTCGCGGGCACCGCGTTCAATCAGCGCATCGATCAGTTCCAGCGGCTGCCCCGCGGGGCCAAAGCCGCCAATCATGATGCTCGCGCCGTCCGGAATGATGGACACGGCGTCTTCCAGGGTGGCCACACTTTTATCGATCATCTGTTGTTCCTTTCATTCGGCGCCCGCCGGGGGAGTGTTTATCGTCAATGGGAAAAGTAGATCGTCCCTTTCAGGCAAACAATACCGATTATCGAAAAAGTGTGCGATTATCGGCTATTCTTTGAGAGGCATTCGCAGGTTGTGATCGTCGGCACACCGATATTTCAGGCAGACAGCGGGGTAACGAGAATGGAAAAAGAACAGGAAATTACGCGCAGCAGCACCGATCCCTGGAAGGGGGATCCCGACTTTATGGCCTCTTTGGCGCGAGGATTGGAGGTCCTGCAGGCTTTTACACCGCAGCGGCGGCTGATGTCGGTGTCGCAGATTAGCCAGCGTACCGGCATTCCGCGCGCGGCGGTGCGCCGCTGCCTTTACACCCTGAGTAAACTGGGCTTTGTGTACGCGGAAGACGGCAAGAATTATGAGCTGCGCCCGCGCGTCTTGTCGCTGGGTCACAACTGGCTGGGGGCTTCGCCGTTGGCCAATGCCGCGCAGCCGGTGTTGAGGCAACTCAGCCAGACGCTCAATGAGTCCTGTTCCATGGCCATATTGGACGGCGATGACATTCTTTATATCGCCCGCGCATCAACTTCGCGGATCATGACCATCGATTTGCACGTCGGCAGTCGCTTACCCGCCAGCACGACGTCGATGGGGCGGGTGCTGCTCAGCGGGCTGGCCAGTGAGACGTTGAATGACTATTTGGCGCGATTGACTCAGCTGCGTTACACCAGCCATACCCTGGTGAGCGTCAGCGCATTGCGGGAAGAGCTGGCGCGCGTGCGTCAGCAGGGATATGCCATCAACGATCAGGAACTGGAGATTGGCCTGCGTTCACTGGCGGTGCCGCTCACCACGCCGGACGGCCGCATCGCCGCGGCGTTGAACGTCGGCGTGCATGCCGGCCAGGTTTCCGCAGAGCGTTTGCACCAGCACCACCTGCCTTTGTTGCGCTCGGCCGCCGAAGAGATATCGCTGCTGTTGCACGACTCACCTTGAGCGAGCGCGCAGGGGGCGTCTGCGGTGTTGTACTGTTGCCCGCAGGTAAGGTAATTTGCTGAGGGCATGATGACTGAGGCAGGGGCCAACGGACATGAATGAAAGGATCGACTACCACATCGAGAAATACCACTTCGCGCCGCTGGATGAAGCCCCGCGGCTCGCGCGCCAGTGGAGCGAGGTGTTGAACGAGTGTCGCCAGACGCAGGCCGGGGCGGAACAGCGTCTGCGCATTGCGCTGCTCAACGTGGACTATGTGACCAGTTTCGAATTGCCGTTTCGCTTATTGCTGGTGCGGGCGCCGCAGCTGATTGCCGGCCTGCGCGATGAGCTGTCGATCAGTCAAAAAAATGTGGTGTTCAACGGCAAGCGCTTTGGCTGCGTTTACAGCCTGAAGAGCGATTTAAGCGACGTGCCCGAGGCCTTCCAATATGGCCTGTCGACCCGTATTCACCGAGCATCGGCGTCGGGCGTGGATGCGCAGCCTTACCGGGAAATCGCCAAGGCGCTCAAGGCGCCGCGTGAGCGGCTTAAGCTGGCGCTGGAGCAGGGGCTGCGCGTCACGGCGCTGGACGGACTGTTCTGGTTCGGCATACAGCGCATCGCCGCCGAAGTGCGCAGGCTAAGAAAAACCGGCATGACGATCGTGACGGCGGAAACGGAGATTTTCGACACCCTGACCGGCACGACGCGCAAGGTACCGGTTTACCGGCTGGCCGACCGTTAATGGCCGATGACTGGCGATTCATTATGCTGGTTTAAACCTGATTTCCGGCGGGGACAGTCTGACCCCGCGGTGGTTTCCTCTTTTTCTACCCTCATTTCCTCGACGCTCGATAAGAAAATAGGCGCGATTTCTTCTCAAACCCTCCTCACCGTTCGATCGGCTGCAGCACAACGCAAACGGCGGGCCGTCGTCGATGGCGGGTGTCACGATAGCGTCTCCGGTTGATGGCACCGTTTGCTGTCCTCCGTTGGCTTACAACGATGAAGATTTGAAGGAGAAGAACATGTTGAAACGTTTTGCGTTGCTGTGCGGGTGCCTGTTCGGTGCCCATGCGCTGGCGGCCGGCCCCAACGCCAATATCAAGCATTACGGCTATGACTGGCTGGATTTTTATGAAACCGCCACGCCGTCTTTCAGCGCTACAGAGGCGCTCAAGGCCATTTCCGGCACCGGTTTCAGTATGACCAATCTGAACGTGGTGCACACCCTGGAAAACCTCAATCTGCCCGTTTGCGCCGAGGGAGCATGCGCCGTGAACATACAGGCCGGCTCGGGGGCGCTCTCGGGATCGCCGTTTATCGATATCTGCTCTGGCGCGGACTCGAACAGCAGCTGTCAGGCCGCAGGTTCCTGGAATGCGATCTGGACGGTGGTGAAGAAGATCGCCGCCGCTAAATATAAACCCGGCGCTATTTATTTTATCGATGAGCCGTTCGATGTTCCGGCCTTACAGACGGCGGGAAAATATGACGCTTACCAATATTCCAGCTATGTTTGCACCCTGCGTCAGGCTATGCAGCAGTATGGGATCGCGATCCCCATTTACACCATTTTGTCCTACCGGCATGCCAATAACGCCGAATTGATCCGTGAAATGCAGCAGGGCGCGCCCACGACCGCGTGTCCGAGCAATGTAAAAAGCACGCTCGACTGGGTTGGCGTGGACAACTACAACTGGTCGGTGGCGGATATGTGGAGCACATACAATCGTCTGGCGCCGATGAGCTCTGCCGGGCAAAAGTGGGTGTTGGTGCCGCCTTCGACGGCATCGTTAGGAATGAATGACCAGCAGTTGCATGCGCAAATTCAATTGTATTGGGATTTTATTAACCAATATCCCAATGCGCCCGTGGTTTACATCATGAACTGGCGGTTTGATCGCGAGGTCACCGAGAATCGTGCGGCTTACCCTCAATCGACCGCCTTATTGTCTTTCATGGCTAACACGTTGCTCGGCAAACCTTAAAGCCTAAAAAGGAGGTTCGACGGGAACCTCCTTATTGATAGCGCGGTTTATCGATAGGCTTCATTCCGCGCGATCGCGTATTTGCCGCTGCCCAGCAGCAGGATGGCGACCCCACCCATAAAGAATACCAGTTCGTTTTCAATGCCCCAGGCGCCGACGTCGGTGACGGTGAAGACCTTGCCGGTGCCCACCATCAAAAACGCCACCACCAGCGTGAGGGCGTAAACCAGCGCGGCGGGGCGGGTGAACAGCCCCAAAATGATCAGTATCGGCGCCAGGATCTCCCCCACATACACGCCGTAGGCGATGAAGGCGGGTAGCCCCTGTTCCTGCAACGCCCCGGCGATCCAGCCGACGCCGTGCTGAATCTTCGCCACGCCGTGAAACAGCATCAGTCCGCCGAAGGTTAGCCTGAGCGCCAATTTGCCGGCGTCCGGGTGGTCAGAAAAGCGAGTGAATACCGCATTGAGTGACTTAACCATGGCTTTTTCTCCTGAATAGGAATGATTTTCAATCAATATATCAGTCGGATGAATGCGAAAGCTGTTCTGGATCAGGAAAACGGCGGCTTGGCGTTAAATCGCCGGACGAGGCCGGCGATGCGGCCTGATTTTTAGGCGGAATAACCTGCGCGCACGGGCCGAACCGGGGATGAGAAAAGTCATCGGCAGGGTTGGCCCGCCGCGTAGCCCATCTCTTTTCTGTATGTGTTGGCTACCTGATTTGCGTTTTCATCAATGATTGTCAAAGGACGGGCAACGTAAAGATTCATAAGGTTTTTTTGCAGCAATGAAAAGGTGCGCGTTTTCGCTTTAATAACCCAATAGAGTTACCTTTATTTTATTTTGAACCGCTAAATCATTAACGCTTTTTTTCGGCCTTTTTATTGGGAATTATCTTGCTTATTTTGCCTTGCGAAAGTTGATCCTGTGGGACGCACGGCCAGTGGCGGGTTTTATTTTTATAGATTTTCTTATTTTTTGATGACAATTCAATGCCGAAGAGAATGAGTGAGATTGACTGAGGGGGTTATGAGTGGGTGTAAATTTCCATGAACTATTTTTCCTGGCGTAAAAGTAATCGATTCAGCGCTGTTTTAAGTTATTGAATTGTTTGTTTTATGTATATTGATTTGTTATTTTTTTATTAAAAAAATAATATTTTTTCTTGATATTGGGTTTGCCTTTGCTAGTATCAAATTAGTGGTCTTATCAGTTAGGGAAACATTTCTTGTATATGGAACAGATCGCTGGTCTTAACACGGTTCCTGTCGTTGCAGCGCTTACGTGGTTATTTTGCCGTTATAGTAAATGATATCTCTAATGCCACTTTAGTCTGCGAGACTCTTTACCGCAGTGGTGCTTTTGCCGCGGTAAGCCGTATGAGAACACACACGAAGGGGAATTGAATCTTAAATTATTCTGATCATTACCCTGAGTTAACTATAAAAGAATGATGCTTTATCCACCAGGCTGTTTGTGTACCAATAGGTATTCGGTGCACCACGGCGGAATGTTAATCTGTGCTTTAGCTTTAAAATTAATAATCAAAACTCTCGCCAAATTGTTTATTTTCACACCAGGTTTCGCATGTGTAAGTACTGAGTGCTGGAAATGAAAGTCACACTGCCATCGTCTTCTATTGATCATTGCGTGCTACCCGCTTGCAAGAAACGACTGGCTGTCATGGTTTTATGAAAAAATTTCACTATTTACTGTGGTTATCATTTGCTAATTAAATTATTTGTATCCAGAGGTATTACTGGAATTATCCTACCAAGGATGAAACGTTGTTTTTAGGGCAGTTTTTGATTTTTTTCCTATTCTTAGCTTGCATAATTATCGCTTGCAATTTATTGATTTAAAAAGAGAAAAATAAATATGTAAATGTAAAATAGTTTAAACCGATCACTGTGATTCTATTGATAGGTTTAATCTATTATTGTTGTTAATATTAATACATCTAAACAATTTGCGAGCTTGGTGACGACTAACTTACGCTAAAAGGACTCTGGGAAAGACTGGCGAACGTAAAAGCCCGCTTTATTAGGCTTTATGTTTCTAGTGCTGATTGAAAAGGATATCAGGCCATGAATGAAGTCATCTCAACGGAAGTGAATGGCGTCGAATTTGATCCACGATACAGTGAAATTGAATTCACGCTTTCGGAATATGACAGCCAAACCGATCCGCTTAATGCCGTAGACAATGCGCGTGATATTAATTGGCACGCCATTCGCGAGCAGTCTGCCGCGTTGCTGGAACAGTGCTTCGATTTACATGTCGTGCTGTGGTTTATGCGCGCCAATCTTCATATCGACGGTTTTTCGGCCTTCTACCAGGGCATTAAGGATATTGACGCCAAATATGCCGAGGAGGGCGCCACCATTTTCCCTCAGGCGGACATGGAACCCTCATCGGACAGCTTTCATGCGGCCGCATTAGGGTGGCTCGCCACATCGTCCTGTCTGCACGAAATCAAGAACAGCAAGATTTTTCCCGACACGCCGTTAACCACCGACGAGCTGCTGAATATGCGGCTTGACGAGCAGGAAGGCAAAAGCCTGCATTTTTCAGAGGTGGTAAAGGTGCTGGGGCAAGCCGACAGTTATTTTGCCGGCAGAAATCTGCCTTCGCTGAAAGAGCAATTGGCGCTGGAAATCGATGCGCTGGAGCGCGTCGAGAATTACGCCAATCTGCAGGCTGAAGATTATCGTTTGGACTGCCGGCAGGTACGCGACTATTTGAAACAGTTCAGCCGCCAGCTGGCTTCACTGGAACAGCAGGAATTGCCGGCTGAACGGGATGACGCGGAGATTGACTCGCCGGATGCTGACGCGCCTGTCGCCATGCCCGGCAAATATATCCGTTCCCGGCAGGATGTCATCTTGCTGTTGGATCAGGTTTTGGACTATTTCCAAAACTATGAGCCCAGCCATCCGGCCCCCATTCTTATTCGACGTTCACAAAAAATGATCGGTATGGACTTCGCGACGATTGTTGAGGAGCTTTTGCCGGAATCTCTGGCCTCGTTAAATCAATTGTCCGGGAAGTAATTTTTATCACAAAGGAGTTTTCCAATGGCTAAGGACTCAAGCTCTCAGAAATTTATCGGTAAAAATAACGCGCCGCGCGTGCAAATTGAATATGACGTAGAGCTTTACGGTTCACAAAAGAAAGTGGAGTTGCCCTTTGTTACGGGGGTCATGTCCGATCTCTCTGGGCATCGGAAAAAGCCTTTGCTGCCGATCGAAGAGCGGAAATTCCTGACCTTTGATCAGGACAACTTCAACGATCGCATGCGCGCCATCAAGCCTCGTCTGCAATTTTACGTAGAGAACACCCTGAGCGAAGACGATGCGTTGCTGGACGTGGAATTGGAGTTTGAATCGATGGATGACTTCACGCCTGGCGCCATCGCCAAACGGGTTCCGCAGATGCAACGCCTGCTTGAAGCCCGGGAGCATCTCACGGAGCTGATCACCTATATGGATGGTAAATCCAGCGCGGAAGAAGTGGTGAAGAATCTGCTGGAGAAACCCGATTTTCTGCATCGTTTGGTGACGGATGCGCGTAAAACGGTCGCGGATGCGGAACAGGATGTGCAGGATCCCGGCAATAAAGGAGATGAGGAATGAGAGCGAGGCAACGACGCTATTCGGCTAAGCAGCAGGCTACGGCAGTCGCTGAAGTTGAAACGCAGGACACGGAAAATGAGCTTGACGGTTTGCTCAAGCGTTCATTCCGGCCCAGAACGAACGAGGCTTCGGAAGCGGTTCGTCGGGCTATCGGCACGCTGTCCGAATATGCCAACAAAGGCAAGGTCAAGGTCAGCCAGGATGTCGTATTGACCATTGAATCGTTGATTGCCCAGATCGACGAACAGCTTTCGCAACAGATGAACAATATCTTGCACCACAAGGAGTTCCAGAAGCTGGAGTCCGCCTGGCAAGGTCTGAGTTATCTGGTCGATAACACCAACGTCAGCGAAACGCTCAAGATCCGGGTGTTGAACATCAGTCAGGATGAGCTGACGCGCAATTTGCGCCGCTATCGGGGTTCCGCCTGGGATCAAAGCCCGGTGTTCAAACAGATTTACGAACAGGAATATGGTCAGTTCGGCGGCGAGCCGTTCGGTTGCATCATCGGCGATTTTGAATTCGATCACAGCCCGATGAGCGTCACGCTGCTGACCGAGTTGGCGAAAATTTCCGCGGCGTCGCACTGTCCGTTCATTTCCGCCGCGTCGCCGTCGCTGCTGCAGATGAGCAAGTGGAACGAACTGGGCAACCCGCGGGATATCGGCAAGATTTTCACCACGCCGGAATATGCGTCCTGGCGCCGCCTGCGCGAAAGCAACGACTCGCGTTACCTGGTGTTGACGATGCCGCGTTTCCTGTCGCGTTTGCCTTACGGGGCGAAAACCAACCCGATCGAAGAGTTCGCTTTCGAGGAGTCCGTCAGGCCGGATGTGGATGATGATTTTTCCTGGGCCAACTCGGCGTATGCGATGGGCGTCAACATCAACCGCGCGTTCCATGAGTACGGCTGGTGTTCGAAGATTCGCGGCATCGAATCCGGCGGCTCGGTGGAAGAACTGCCCGCCTACGCGTTTCCTTCCGATGAGGGCGGATATGAACTGACGTGCCCGACGGAAGTGGCCATTTCCGATCGGCGCGAGCAAGAGCTTTCCGACGCCGGGTTCTTGCCCCTGGTCTATCGCAAGCATTCCGATTTCGCCGCTTTTATCGGTTCTTGCACCATGCACGCGCCGGCGAAATACGAGGATCCCGACGCGACGGCCAACGCCAAGCTGTCTTCGCGCTTGCCTTATATTTTCGCCACGTGCCGATTCGCGCACTATTTGAAATGCATCGTGCGTGACAAAATCGGTTCTTTCCGTTCCAGAGACGATATGCAGCTGTGGCTGAATGACTGGCTGATGAACTACGTCGATGGCGATCCTTCCGTATCGACCGAGGCGACCAAGGCGCGTCGTCCATTAGCCGCCGCCGAGGTGCGCGTTGAGGATGTGGAAGATGATCCGGGTTATTACCGCGCGCATTTCTATTTGCGCCCGCATTACCAGTTGGAAGGCATGACCGTGTCCTTGCGACTTGTATCAAAACTTCCGTCAGCCAAAAAAGATGGGAGCAGATAAGTTACGGCTGGTCATTGGTTTGGATATTGCCGACGTTAATTATTAAATGGCGTTGGTGGGAATTGATATTTCATTGAAATTTAGTGGCGCTGTTTTTTACGCTATTGCTATTTATTAATGGCTAATGGGTTCTCATTGTCGCTATTTCAATGATCGCGTAGGCAATATAACGACTTATCTGAATAGACTTTTCAATTAACGAAGTAGACCTATCAGTCAAGGAGACAAAAAATGAGCACGAAAGCTTTAGTAGACTATTTTTTGAAAATTGAGGGTGTTGATGGTGAATCACCCGACCAAACCTACCCTGGCTGGATTCAGCTGCAAGCCTGGCAATGGGCGGAAGAAAACGCCGGCCGTTGGGGGTTCGGGAGCGGCGGCGGTTCAGGCAAAGTCGAGATGAAAGACTTTGAGTTTCGCATGGTGAGCAACAAGGCTTCGCCGAAACTGTTCCTGATGTGCGCCACCGGCGAGCATATTCCTCAGGCAAAACTTGTTTGCCGTAAATCAGGCCAGGGTCAGCAAGACTTCATTGCCGTGACCTTCAGCAACTGCCTGGTTTCCTCATTCAAGACCGTGGGTAATATGCCGCTGAATTCCACCATCGGTACTGAAATCGATACCGTGCTGCCAACCGACGTTATCAAGCTGAATTTCGCACGTATCGAAGTTGAGTACAAAGAGCAAAACAATGATGGCTCCATGGGTGCGGTAATTAAGACGGGGTATGACCTCAAGCTTAATGCCCGTATCTGATCATTGATGTCACAACACTAATTGCAGGCTGTCTGCCCGCAGCGATTGCGGGCAGACATAAGCCTTATCGCGAGGTGTTAAATGAAAGCGTCATTGCCCATGCTATTCGATAAGCTCAGCGTGAGACATCAAAGCGCCAGCGCCGATAATTGGAGGCGTGTTTTGGTGCGTGATATCGAATTTTTACTGAATGACGCATCGCGCAGCGCTGATTTGAAACTTCATGATTATGCGCACAGCGAAAGTTCGGTATTGAATTATGGCCTGCCGTCGCTGAGCCAACGCATACCGATTAATACCGATCCGTTAACGCTGGCGAGACATATACAAAGAATCATTACTTCGTTTGAGCCGCGTCTGGATCCGAAAACGATTCGTGTGGTGCCTGTAGTGAATGAACGCCAATCGTATGTGCTGGCGATTTTATTCGATATTTATGGCACCTGCTCATTACCGGGTGACGAAATGCTGGTTAATTTGCGCATCGCTCTTGATTATTCCTGTGGCGCCGTACACGTATTTGATTAATAGGGGTGACTATGTTCAGTGAGCGCTTTCTCCAATTATATAATGATGAGCTGCGTTATTTTCGCGAGGCCGGTCGTCAGTTCGCCTCTTCTCATCCCCAGGTCGCCCAGCATTTAGGCATGCATATCGACGGCGTGCTGGATCCTTTCGTTGAGCGTCTGTTGGAGGGCTCCGCGTTCCTTTGCACCCGCATCCAGGAAAAGCTGAACAATGAGCAGCCGGAATTTGCCCTGCAAATGCTCTCACGCCTGGCGCCGCTGTGGTATACGCCGGTTCCCGCGATCGCCACCGTCGCGATTAAGCCCGATCTCTCTTTTCCCCAGTGGCACAGCCAGGTTGACCTGCCGCGCGGGAGCCGCATGACCCTCAACGATATCTCGCTGAACAACAAACCCGCCACGTTCACCACGGCGCGGCATATTAAAGTACAGCCGGTTGAGATTTCACTGGCGGAATGCGAGATTTTGCCGCCGCACCATTTGCCTGACGGCGCCGCCAGACACATGCAGGATTGCTCGGCCTACGTCAGGATATGCCTGACGACGCACGGCGTGCTTCCCGTCTCGGAGCTGGATCTCGAGCCGCTGCACCTGACGCTGGCGGAAGATACGGTGCGGGCCAATCAACTGCTGGCCGCGTTGCTTAATCGCACCTTGCGCATCGTGCTATGGGCGAAAAGCGACGACCGGCCAATCGTCAAAGTCTTGCCGCCGGGCAGCTTGCGCCTGGGCGGCGTCAGCGATGAAGAAGCCTTGTTGCCCACCGTGGTGGGGGAATTGCCCGGCAACCGGCTGATGCGTGAATACTTCGCCGCGCCAAGCCGCTTCTTCAGCCTGGAGCTGCATGGCGTGCAGGATTTTCTGCGCCAATGTGAACGCGTTCACGAGTTCGAGATCTTGTTCGCGCTGGAGCAACGCCCACTCACTCTGATCGGTCGCGTCAACGCCAGGGATTTTCATCTTTTCGCGACCCCGGTCATCAACCTGTATCGCCGCCATTGCTCGCCGGTGCTGCTGACGGATGAGCGCACGGAGCACCAGCTGGTGGTCGATCGTTTGAACACCTCGCTGTATGAGATACACAGCGTAAAACAGGTGAAAGGCATGCTGCCCGACGGCAACCCGGTGATTTTCTCTTCGCTGCAGGCCGACGTGCAGTACGACTGCGAGCGGGAGCCGGCCGGTTATACGCTGCACCGTCGCCGGGAGCCGTCGCCCTCCAAGTACAACAATCCGCACCTGCCCAACGAAGATACCTTCATCGCCATCTCGCCGGGCAAAAGCGGCATCGACATCGACGACATCACGTCGCTCAGCGTCGAGGCGCTGGTATGCGAACGGCATCTGGTGCCGGCGCACCTTCAGCAGCCGCATTTCCAGCTGGAAACGGCGATGCCGATCCACCAGGTGGAGATCGTCCGCTACCCGAGCAACCCGGTCGCGGTACCGAACATCAGCCAGGCGTGGCAGGCGATTCAGATGCTGGCCTCCAATCCTCTGCGCCATGCGCGCCCCGACGTTCAGGATTGTTCGGCGCTGTTGCGCGACTGGCTGTCGTTGTTCTGCCATCAGGATGACTCCAGCCAGCGCAAGCGCATCGCCAGCATCAAAAACGCCTGGGTGGAGCACCACTTCGAACGCAATCAGGGGCCGGGGCCGCTGGCCTGGATCCGCGGGGCCGAGATCGCCGTCAACTTAAGCGCCAACCATCATGCCGACCACGGCGCCTATCTGTTCGGCAAAATATTGCACCACGCGTTGAGCCAATACGGCGACCTGAACCAAACGTTAAGCATGAAGCTGTTGCTGGATGGGGAAACCCACGCCGACTGGGGGGCGCTCTACTATGGCTGATATGTCGTTGATGCGTGAAACGGCGCTCTCGTTGGAACAGGCGCCGACGCCGGGGGCGCAAAGCGAAAGCGCGGGCCAGGCCGAAATCCGCGGGCTGTCCAATCGACAGGATTTTTTCGAGCTGCTGCGGCGTATCGAACGCGCGCAGCCGGATGCGCCGCGGCTCGGCGTCTCCAACGATCGCAGCCGCGAAAGGCTCTGCATTACCCAGCCGGCGGATATGGCGTTCGCTTCGCGTGAAATCGCCTCTATCGTGCAGCGCCCTAAGCAAGTGCTGATTCAGGCGCGGCATTTCGGCATGTTCGCCCCCTACGGCCCGCTGCCGATCCATGTGACCGAGCACGCGCGCACCGAAGTCATCGCCAGACGCAACCAGGCGTTCCAGCAGTTCGTCGGCATCGTCAGCCAGCGCTTCGCCGTATTGCACTACCGGGCCTGGGCGCAGCTGAAGGCGATGATCGGCCATGAGCATGACGATGACAAAAACCCGTTCTTGCGCCATTTGCGCCAGACGGTGGGCGTCGATACGGCGCTGACGGTGAACCCGCATATCCAGCGCCTGCGCGAGGCGTACCCCGGCACTTATCTGCCCGGTCGCCGCTCGCTGCGGCAGCTCAACAAGATGTTGGCGGCCTATTTCGCCGTTCCCATCACGATTACGCCGCGCTACGCCAAGTGGATCGACGACGGCAAGCAAAGCGGCAGCCAAAAGCTGGGCAAGTTGGGCAGCACGCGCATCGGCAGCCGCTTTTTCGATGCCCAGTACGGCGCGCATATTCAGATCGGCCCGCTGGGGGCCCCGCAGTATCAGCAGTATCAGCGCGGCAGCCGGCGGCTGCAGGCGCTGGTGAGCATCTGTCATGACTTTACGAGCCATCAGCTGATGCTGGATGTCAGCCTGCTGATCGCCACGGAGCCGGGCATGGCGGCGCAGCTGGGCGGCAAGTCGCTGAGTAAAGACAGCTGGCTGAAACCTAAGACAGGGACGTTTAGGCAGCTGGTTTATCAATCAACAACTTAATATAAGGAAATTTAAGGTGTATCAACGAGAACGTCTTTTTTCGCGATTGGGCCACTTTGCCTATCAGTCGTTCGTCGAAGCGACCAAGCTGTGCCGAACCTTCAGGCACGAATACGTGGAGCTGGAACACTGGCTGAAAGTCCTGGTGGACAAGGAGCGCGGCGACCTGCCGCTGATCCTGGCGCACTACGCCATCAACAGTCAGCGCATCAGCGATGCGTTGGATCGCATACTTCATACCTTGCCTAACCGGACGAATGCGGTGGTGGATCTGTCGACGCAACTGGAAACGGTGGTGGAAAGAGGGCTGCTGATGAGCCAGCTCGCCGAAACGCCGTCCGGCGGGGTGCGCACCATTCATATCCTGGTCGGCATTCTGCAGGATCCCACGTTGCAGCGCAGCCTGTACCGGCTGAGCGACGAGTTCAAAAAACTGCCGATCCCGCAGCTGTTCGACGATTATCCGGCGATTCTGGCGGAGTCCGTCGAGCATGAGGAAGAGGAAGAAGAGGTCTACAGCGCCCACGGCGATGCGCCGGAGACGTCCGAGACGGTCGATATTCTCGATAAATGGTGCGCCGATCTGACCCGCCAGGCGCGCGACGGTGAAATCGATCCGGTGATTGGCCGCGAAGCGGAGCTGCGCCAGGTGATCGACATCTTGCTGCGTCGCCGGCAGAACAACCCGATTTTGGTGGGCGAAGCCGGGGTCGGCAAAACGGCGGTGGCGGAAGCGCTGGCCTGCAAGATCGCCCAGGGGCAGGTGCCGCCGCTGCTGCAGGGCGCCCGGCTGCTGTCTTTGGATCTGGGGCGCATGCAGGCCGGGGCGAGCATGAGGGGCGAATTCGAATCGCGCCTGAAAGCGCTGATCGACGCCATCGCGCATTCGGCGGTGCCGGTGATCCTGTTTTGCGACGAGGCGCATACGCTGGTGGGCGCCGGCGGGCAGGCCGGTACCGGCGACGCCGTCAACCTGTTGAAACCGATGCTGGCCAGGGGGGCGCTGCGCATGGTGGCGGCGACGACCTGGTCGGAATACAAACAGTTCATCGAGCCGGACGCCGCGCTGACGCGCCGTTTCCAGTACGTGTTGGTTTCTGAACCCGACGAAGAGAATGCGGTGAACATGATGCGCGCCATCGCCCCGCATTTTGCGCAGCACCACAGCGTCAAGATCCGCGAGTCGGCGCTGCAGGCGGCGGTGCATTTGTCGCTGCGCCATCTGCCGTCGCGACAACTGCCGGACAAAGCCATCAGCTTGCTGGACACCGCCTGCGCGCGGGTGGCGCTGAGCCAGCATGCGCTGCCTGAAAAAATCGAGTCGCTCGAGGCCGGGTTGGCGGTGAAGCGCACCGAAATGAACGGCCTGCAGGAGGAAAGCAAATTCGACGATCTGGCGCTCAGCCGCATCACTGAATTGCAGCAGACCCTCAGCGATATGGAAGGCGAACTGGCTGCGCTGCGTCAGCGGCAGGCGCAGGAGCAACAGGCGGTCACCACCTTGCTCGACGCGGAGCGGCAGTCGCCGGAGCGCTTGCCGCAGTTGGCCTCCGAGCTGGGAGCCTTGCAAGACGGTGGCCTGCCGTTGGTGTATCCGTGGGTGGATGACCGCGTCGTGGCGGAGGTGTTGTCGGATTGGACCGGCATCCCCACCGGCCGCATGCTGCAAAGCGATCTGGACAATGCGCTCAATCTTAACCAACTGCTGAGCCGCCAGATATTCGGCCAGCAGACGGCGATCGATGAAATCGCGCAGGCGGTGCGCATCTCCCGCGCCGGCATTCAGGCGCACGATCGGCCATTGGGCGTTTTCATGCTGTCCGGCCCGAGCGGCGTTGGCAAAACGGAGACCGCGTTTGCGCTGGCGGAGGCGATGTACGGCGGCGCGCATAACCTGATCGTCTTCAATATGAGCGAGTTTCAGGAATCGCATACCGTTTCCACCCTGAAAGGGGCACCGCCGGGCTATGTCGGCTACGGCAAGGGCGGCAAGTTGACGGAGGCGGTGCGCCGCAAACCTTATTCTATCGTCTTGCTCGACGAATTCGACAAGGCGCATCCCGATATCCACGAGGCGTTTTATCAAGTCTTCGACAAGGGCGTGATGGAAGACGGTGAGGGCCGCATGATCAGCTTCCGCCAGTGTTTCATTTTAATGACGAGCAATATCGGCGCCGGCGAAATAGAAGCCACGCTGGCGGAAACGCCGGATCTGAAAACCGAAGCGCTGCGGCCGATGCTGCACGACGTGCTGGCGCGCTTCTTCCCGGCGGCGCTGTTGGCGCGCATGAACGTCATTCCCTACGTGCCGCTTTCTACCGAAGCGATAACCCATATCGCCACCAAACAGATTTCGCGTTTACAACAGCGTTTGCACAAAGAAGTGGGCGTGTCGCTGGTGCTGGAAGGCGACATTCCAGGCTGGATAGCCAAACGCATCAGCGCCCATCCTTCGCGCGGCAGAGCGGTCGAGTCGCTGCTGCAGCAGGCGATTTTGCCGCCCATCAGCAATGAAGTGCTGCAGCGCAAACGGACGGGACAGGAACTGCAGAATATCCAACTCATGGTCGAGAACGATAGTTTAAGTGTTTATTTCGACTGATTTTTAATTTGCCGCCGGCCCGTAAACACGGGGCGGGGTTCGATATCGGATCAGAGAGGTTGTTATGCCTTTAATCGAAATTGATAACCCGGTGTTAGCCGAATTAAATGCGTTTCCACTCAGCTTCACCACCAAAGAAGGGTTGTCGAGCAACTCGCAATATACGCTCGAATTCGAATGTGAACAGGCGGACGTTGATTATGAATCTCTGCTGGGTCAAGGGATCAGCATTCAAATAGAAAGGCCGGATTTCGGCGCGCGGCCGTTTTACGCTTACGTGATCGGCGCCTCCGATTCGGGGCAGCATCAGGATAAGTTCGTTTATAAGCTGGAGCTGAGCACCTGGCTGTGGTTTTTGATGCAAAACCGCAACAGCCGCATTTTCCAGGATTTGAACGTGCTCGACATCATCGAGCAAATCTTCTCGCGCTACGGTTTTGCCGACTACCGTCTGGATATTCAAGGCACTTATCCGACGCGTGAATATTGCGTGCAGTTTTCCGAAACGGATTTCGCGTTTATCAGCCGCCTGCTGGAAGACGAAGGCATCTGGTATTACTTCGATCACGCCGAGGATAAACACACGCTGGTGATCACCGACCGGCAGAATTTCGACGATCTGGATTTCGGTTACGCCGTGTTGCCGTTCATGCCGGACAGCGAAGAAAACCGCGCCATCCGCGAAGGGATCCAGCGCATCCAGCGCTCCCGCAAAGTGCGCCCGAATGAAATCGTGCTGCGCGACTTTGACTTCCAGAACCCGCGCAAGAACCTGCAAACCAAGGTGGAAGAGAGCCGCCTCGGCCTGCAGAACACCCCGCTGGAGTGGTACGACTACGCGGCGGGTTATGTGGATACCGAACGCGGTGAAAACCTGGCGCGGCTGCGCCTGGAAGAAATGCAAAGCGACGGCCATCTGCTGTTTGGCGAGAGCAACGCCGTCGGGCTGATGGCCGGCAAGGATTTCTCCTTGATTTTGCACCCGGACGCCAACCGCAACCGCCGCTTCAAGCTGACTCGCTGCGACTATGTGTTCGTGCAAGACGGCCCGGACAGCAGCAGCGACGGCCGCAACGTCACCTGCCGTTTCAATGCGTTGAACGACGACGTGCCGTTCCGCCCGCTGCGCGAAACGCCAAAGCCGCAGATGCCGGGCATCCAGAGCGCCACCGTGGTCGGCGCGCCCAACTCCGAAGTGCATACCGACAAATTTGCGCGCATCCGCGTGCATTTCCACTGGGATCGCTACAAAACCACCGAGGAAGACAGCTCTTGCTGGATCCGCGTGGTGCAGGCCTGGGCGGGGAAAGGCTGGGGCGTGATCGCCATGCCCCGCGTCGGCCAGGAAGTGCTGGTGACCTATGTCGACGGCGATCTCGATCGTCCGATGGTGACCGGGATTGTGTATAACGGCGACAACCCGCCGCCTTATCAGTTGCCTGAATACATCAACTACTCGGGCATGGTGTCGCGTTCGCTGCGCTTCGGCAAGCCGCAGCATGCCAGCCAGTTGACCTTCGATGACAACCGCAACAACGAACGCGTCATGCTGCATGCCGAACGCGATCTGCAAACCACGGTGGAGCGCAACCAGGCCACCGAGGTGGGAATGGACAAGTTCGACATCATCCGCCGCACCTTTACGGACTGGTTCACCAACCACGTCTCTTACAAGGATTACGTCTTCAGCATTACCGGGTTTGACGCCTCGATTAAAGGCGTCAGCGCGTCGATGACCGGCGTCAGCCTCACCGCCACCGGCGTGAGCACCTCGTTTACCGGCGTCAGCACCTCGTTCACCGGCGTGAGCACGTCATTTACCGGCGTGAGCACTTCGTTCACCGGGCTGAGCACCTCGTTTACCGGGCAGAGCACCAGCTGCACCGGCGTATCAAACTCGATGACCGGCGAAAGCAACTCCTTCACCAGCATCAGCAACAGCATGACCGGCGAAAGCAACAGCTACACCACGGTCAGCACCAGCCAGACCGGCAGCAGCACCAGCTTTACCGGCGTCAGCGTCAGCACCACCGGATCGTCGACCAGCACCACCGGCTGCAGCATCAGCACCACCGGATCGTCGACCAGCACCACCGGCTGCAGCATCAGCACCACCGGCAGCAGCGTGAGCACCACCGGCAGCAGCGTCGGCACCACCGGCAGCAGCGTCAGCAGCACCGGCAGCAGCGTCAGCAATACCGGCAGCAGCGTCAGCAATACCGGCAGCAGCACCAGCACGACAGGGGTGTCGATCAGCTATACCGGCGCGTCACTGTCCGAGACCGGCGTCGATTTGAAAAAAGTCGGGATGCAAAGCAAAAACTAACGAGGCGCGGCAATGAGAATTATACGGCCACAGCAATTGGTGGCGATTAAAGGAAGTTACCAGATCGGGACAGACAGCCGGCTCGGCATCAGCGTCGTGGCCGGATGCTACCTGTCCCGGCCTGAACACTTCGTGAACGAAGCCGAAATCTGGGAGGCGTGGAAGCGCGTGCCACTCAGCCTGCCGATATTGGATGTTGCCGAGCCGAAGCCGTTCGCCGAATACCTGATCGCCGGCCATGCCGGTATCGGTCAGCCGGTGAAAACGCTGAATGTCAGCGCCGACATCGGCGGGCTGAAGCGCCGTTGGCGGGTCGAGGGCGAGGGACGGCGCGGCGCGATGGAGGTGGAACCCTTCCTCAGCGTGCCGCTGGATCACACCTCCGCCTGGGGCGGCAAAGACAACAAGGAGAACCCGTTTGGCCGCGGCTGCAATGACGGGCTGCGGCCGCTGCTGATGACGCTGTCCGCCGAGGGGACCGCGCAGGAGCGCTCTCCGCTGGCGGCGCCGGCGCCGGTGCCGCACGAGTTTGCGCTGCGCAAGGCGCACATCGATAAGGTGGCGGGCCAGATCGCCGGCAAAGCCTATCTCGAGACGGTATTCCCCGGGCTGCCGGCCAATATCGATCGGCGTTATTTCCAGATGGCGCCGCCGGCGCAGTGGTTGCCGGAAGCGGCGTGGCCGGATCGGGTGCCCTTCGAGCTGCAGGGCGTCGGCGCGCAAAGCGAGGCGATTCGCGGCGAGCTGCCGGCGGTGTGCGGACGGGCGTTCATCCGCCGTCACGATAGCGACAGCCTCGAGGAAATCGAGCTGCAGCGCAAAACGCTGTGGTTCCTGCCCGACAGCGACATCGCTTTGCTTATCTTCACCGGCAATGCGTCGTTGACGCATCTGCTGGACGAGTCCATCGAGTCCGTCATGCTGGCGTTGGATCGCTGCGATGCGCCGCGCTCGTTCGACTATTTCCAACAGGTATTCCGCAAGCGTAGCGACGATGACGCCTCGCCCTTTGAATTTCTGTTCGATCCGGATCTGATGCCGGCGGAGATGGGGTTGAACGTCATCCAGGCGGTGTCGGATCACCCCAGCGATTTGCGTTACGATCCGTCGCCCACCTCTCTGGGCGATTCCGCCGTGTTCTATCAACGCATTCGCGAGGCGATCGCTTTGCACCAGCAACAAGCGGCGGCGGAGCCCGCCTCCGTGACGCTGCCCGATTTGCCGGATCTTCCCGCCGAAGACGGCAATGACGCGTTTTTCCCCGATAGCGCGACCGTGGAAGGAAAGACCTTCAGCGGTTTGCGCTGCGAGGCGCTGTCGGGCAGGCATTTTCTGCAGTGCCGCTTTGAGCGCTGCGATTTCTCGCAGGCTTCTTTTGAGAACTGCACCTTCGAAAACTGCGTTTTTGATGGGGTCAACCTGACGCAGGCGGCGCTGCGCCAGATCCGCATGATCTCGTGCACGCTGCAAAAGCCGTTGCTGGCGGAAAGCGTGTGGCAAGAGGCGGTCTTCGAACGGGTGACGCTGGCGGAGCCTCAGGGGCAAGGCCTGCGCGCCGACCACGTGAAGCTGGATAACTGCGTTTTCGAGCGGGGCGATTTCACCGCGAGCCGCTTTGAACACGCGGCGATCGGCAACGGCATGTTTAATGGCGCGACGCTGATCCGCGCGCAGTTTCTGCAAGGCGAGCTGGACGCGTGCGTGTTTAACCGCTGCCTCGCCGAAGAGGCGGTTGCGCTGGAGATGACGCTCACCAAAAACTCGTTCCTTGGCGGCAACTGGCGCGGCGTGCGGTTCGAACGCTGCCGTGTCGAGAGCCTGACGGCGGGCATGCAGGCGAACTTTTCCCACGCCGTGTTCAGCGATAGCTGTTTCACCAAAGTGGGATTGAAAGCGGCGCGTATGGAGAGGTGCCAACTGCAGTACAGCGTTTTCACTGAATGCAACTTTGACGAGGCCGATCTGACGGCCTGCGCGATCGCCGGCTGCGATCTGGCCGGCGTGCGGTTTAAAGACAGCCTGTTGACGCACTCACGTTGGCAAAACAGCAGCGCTCAGCAAGGCCTGTTTTATAACGCCGATCTGCGCGATGCGGCATTTGACCAGTGCAATCTGGCGGCGGCGCATCTGGCGATGACCTGGCAGGACGCCGGCACGCGGTTCAGCGGTTGTCTGCTGGAGCGTGCGTGTTGGGTGCCGCGCAGAATCATTCATGGGGACTATGCGCATGAAAACTGAAAGCCGCGTGATTCAACAGGCGCTGCCTGACCGAGAGGCGATCGAACTGGAGGTCGCCCAGGCGGTGGCGCAGACGCCGCCCATGCCGCGGATCTTCAAGAAACGCCGGTTCCACGATCGCGAGCTGAAAGGGTTGACGCTGAGCGACTGCTTTTTCATCGACTGTCATTTCGAACGTGTCACGTTTGAAGGTTGTGATTTGCGGGCGGTGCGCTTTGAGGGCTGCACCCTGCAGCAGGTCAACGTGGTCGGTGGCAGCCTGATGCGCCTGTCGTTCAACGAATGCCGGTTTGACAACCTGACGCTGCAACAGGGGCTGCTGTGCAATTTGGCGTGCAACGACACCGCGCTGCAGGGGTGTTACGTCGGCGATTGTCTGCTGGATGACTGCGGTTTGATCCGGTGCGAGGTCAACGGCGCGGAAATTGAACGCAGCAGCCTGGGGCATCTGGCGGTGCAGTCCAGCACCCTGACCAACCTGATGTTTCACCAGGACGTGATACAGGACGCCAACTGGTACGCCTGCCAACTCACGCAGTGCCTGTGGCAGGCATCGACCCTGGATCGTCAGGTGATGGGCAGTTGTCAGCTGGAGACGTGCAGCTGGCAGACGATCGCGGGACAGGCGCGCATCTGGTTCACCTGCCGCCTGTCGGGCTGCACTTTGGCGCAGCTACAGCTGCAGGGCGCCAGTTTTCACCGCAGCGAGCTGGAGGGGTGTTCGTTCGCCGACAGCGATCTGACCTCGGCGATCTTCGCCGAAGCGCAGGTACAGCGCTGCGATTTCGAACGCGCGACGCTGACCCTGGCGCAGGGGCAGAAGGCCCGGTTCAGCGAATGCGCGATGAATGGCGCCAACTGGGGGCGCGCCATCTTGCCGCAAGCGGAATTCAGGGCGTGCGATCTGGCGTTAGCCAATCTTGAGCAGGCCGAACTGCGGGAAGCGAACCTGATCGAACAGCCGTTGACCGCCGCTCAGCAACAGAGCGCTCGCCTGCATGGCGCGCAGCGTCATCGCGCCGAAAACGTGCCGCTTACCGCCGATCCGTTCTTGAGTGCGATCGACGCCTGGTATGCGCATCAACAACCGGGGCCGCGGCAACCGTCGTATCAACGGCCAACAGGAGTAAGCAGATATGTATAAATCCAGAAGAGAGCATCAGAAGGTCTATGCCAACGCCAGGGTGACGCCTTTGCAGTTGGTGCGCAGCGCTCCGCTTCCCGAACAAGGGGGGCGCAAGGTGGTGACGCTGGCGGCCGACGCCAACGGCAGTCTGTATGTCGACGGCATGCGAGCCCATTGTCTGGCGGTCGCCACCAGCTGCCTGGTTCAGCCGCTGGCGGGCGATCGCGTTTGCGTCATCGCCGACGGCGACAAGTTGGTCATCACCGAGATCCTGTCGCGGCAACAGGCGCACGCCGTCATGACGCTGGACAGCCGCTGCGCCAACTTGCGCATCGTGGCGCCGGAGATCGAGCTGCAGGGCGGCAAGCGGCTGACGCTGCGCAGCCCGCACTTCACGCTGCTGACGCGCAGCAGCCGTTGGGTGGCCGAAACGCTGCACCAAATCTCTCAACGCCTGTTTGTGCGCAGCAAGCACGCGAGCCGGCGGGTGGAGGAAACCGACGAGGTGCTGGCGAAGCACATCATTCAGGATGCGCGGCAATCCCTCGTCATCAACAGTGAAATTGGTTCTCTGAAGTCTTCGGCGGTGCTGAAGATCGACGGCGGCCAGATACATATGGGGTAAACCACCATGACTGCAGCCAATAACAACATGGCCGGGATCAGCTTTGCCGGCTGTGACCCGATGATACCGGTGCCGGGCCCGAACACCGCGCCCAACAACACCGGCATACCGAACGTGCCTAACTGTTTCCTTTGCGGCGGCAATGAACAGAACCTCGGCAGCATTCGCGCGGCCACCGTCGATTCGGGCGGGGTGATCGGCGCCGCCTCCGGGACGCATTCGGCCCAGATGCAGCCGGTGCAGGGGTCGGGCAAGTATTTCACCGGCGGCATGCCGGTCACGCGGCTAGGCGATTCCAGCACGACGAACAATAACAACATGGTCGCCACTCAGGTCGCGCCGAGCCAGACCAAATGTTTCGTTAATGCATAGGAGTTCAACATGGTGAAGACGCTTCGGGGAGTCGCGGCAGGGGGATTGTTGGCGGTGGGGATGCTCGGCGGATGCAGCTGGTTTTCTCACGACGAGGCAGCGGACGCGGGGCGTCGGTTGCGGTTTATCGACGTCGAAGTGACCGCCAACGACAACGTGAACCCGAATGCGGCCGGCGAGGCGCAACCGGTCAAGGTATGCGTGATAGAAACCAATCGCTCGGGGTGGATGCCCGAGGGGATTGGCGACGGCGCTCCTTGCCGCGAGACGGCGCCGTCGGAAGGGGCGCTGAGCCGGCACCAGAGCATTTTGCAACCGAGGGAGACGTTGCGTTATCGCTTCGAGGTGCCGGCGGGGCAAGAGCGATGGGTCGTCGTCGGGGCGGAGTTTCAGCAAATCAGCGGCGTGTTGCCGCTCGCCGAGCAAAAGTCCCCTGCGCAGGCTGATTCGCAAATGAAGGTGATGGTGGGGATGACGTCACTCAGCATAGTGACTAACGACAAAATGGATGAATGACATGTTACCTAAACAACGCGTCGCCTGGGTAGAAGGCATGTTGATGGAACCGCAGCATTTCCAGCAGCAGGAACGTTTTTTCGAGCACTTGATTGAAGCGCGCTTGCGCAGCGTCGAAACCTTCACCTGGGGGTTCCTGACGCTGGAGATCGACAACGGGCTATTGGAACAGGGCAAGTTTGCGCTGAAGAAAGCCAAGGGCGTTTTCCCCGACGGCACGGCGTTCAGCATGCCTGAGGATATTCCGCTGCCGCCGCCGCTGGTGCTGGGAGAAGGCTGCCAGGGGAAAGTGGTGTGCCTGTCCGTGCTGATGGACATCGCCGGCAACGCCCAGATCGATCTTATCCAGGATGCGCGAAAAAGCAGCCGTTTTCGCACCATGGACGCCGAGGTGCCGGATCGCAACCACGGCGTCAGCCTGGAGGGAACGCCGCGCGTGTGCACGATGCAACTGGGCAGCCTGGTGACGCGGCTAAGCCTGGAGGACGCGGTCAGCAGCGCGGAAAGCGTGCTGCCGGTCGGTTTCGTGCGCGAGCTGACCAGCGACCGTCGGGTGCTGCTGGATGAGCGCGCCTTGCCGCCGATGCTGGATTTCCGCGCCATCGGCTGGCTGCCCGCTTTCACCACCGAATTGCTTGGGCTGATCAGCCAGCGTCTGGAGTCGGTTTTTCGCCCGGACGTGCATATGACGATCGGCGGGCTTTCCGAGCTGCTGGAACTGCTGTTGCTGCAAACCTTGAGCGAGTTCAATTTGCGCATCAGCCAACTGCTGGCCAGCCCGCAGGTGCATCCTGAAACCCTGTTCGACACGTTGCTGAGCCTGCTGGGGCGGCTCAGCATCATTCCCGGCGGCGAACGCCTCTGGGATCGGGCCGATTTGGTGTATCTGCACGATGAACCGCACAACTGCTACTTCCAGCTGTTCGCCTCGATTCGCCGCGCGCTGTCGCTGGTGATCGAAGCGCCGGCGGTGGCGTTGCCGTTTACCGATCGCGGCGACAGCATTTATCTGTGCCCGAACGACTCGCAGCTGCGCCTGGAAAAACTGGTGTTCGCCGTCAGCTGCGGTTTGTCCATCGAGCATCTGCGCTCGTATTTCCCCGCGCAGGTCAAACTGGGGCCGGTCGAGAAAATCATTCAGCTGATCGATCTGCAATTACCGGGCGCTCGCTTGTTGCCGATGGCTTCGCCGCCGCGGCACATACCGTATTACCCGAACAGCATCTATTTCGAGGTTGATCATGCCGACCCGATTTATAAGGAAATGATGGCCGGCTCGGCGATGGCGCTCAGCATCGTGGGTGATTTCCCCGACCTGCGTTTTGACGTCTGGGGATTAAGGCAAGGGAGGGTGGGATGAACGAATTCGAGAGAAAAATACGCGAGGCGATGGCGGTAACGCGCAACAACGCGACGCCGCGCCTTCCCGCGTCCGGCTCGGTGGGCAAAACGACGGCGGAGATCGCCGCGCTGTCCTTCGGCGCGCGGGCGCTGGCCGCCAAGCTGCGGCCGGGAAGCGCCGGGCTGGCGACGCCCCCCGAACCCAAGCCTTATGAAGCGGAAAGCGTTGCGCCGGAAAGCAGCGAGCCCGCGCCGGGCGAGCGCCCGGCCGAGGCGGCGCCGACCTCGAGCGGGCTGTTTGGCCGCGCCGCGCTGAGCAAGCCCGGCGTGATGATGGGCCATTGGGACAACCCGCTGATCGCCGCCGCCATCCCGGTCCTGCTGCAGGTGGAGCGGGTGCGCGATCAGAAACAGCTGAATCCGGGCGCGGTGCGCGCGCAGATCGTGCGCGAGATCCAACAATTTCAGCAGACGCTGCTGGCGGATCACATCGCGCCGAGCGATGTGGACAAGCTGGCCTATCTGCTGTGCTCCTACGTGGATGAGTGCTGCATGAGCACGCTCGAATCCGGCGAACTGAATCTCAGCCTGCTGGTGGAGTTTTATCGCGACGCCTGGGGCGGGGAAAAGTGCTTCGAGCATCTGCAGGCCTATCTGGCCGCCTCGCCGCGCAACAAGGAGATCCTGGCGTTTTACGATCTGATCCTGTCGCTGGGCTTCGAAGGGCAATATCACGTGATGGAACGCGGCGCGGTGTTGTTGGCCGACGTGCGCAACCGTCTTGACGGCTATCTGTACAGCCAGAACCCGACGCAGACGCTGGCCGATGCCGAGCCGAGCAAAGTGGTGCGCAAGGCGACCCGCATCACGCCGCTGAAGCTGCTGTGCTACGGCCTGGCCATCGCGCTGCTGGCGTATGCCTCGGCCGCCTGGTATCTGCACGATCAGTCCCGCGCGCTGCGCAACGCCATTTTGGCCTGGACGCCGCCGCAGCCGCGCAAAATCAACATCATGGAGACGCTGCCGCAGCCGCTGCCGCAAATCCTCAGCGAAGGGTGGCTGGAGGTGCGCGCCGATCCGCGCGGCTGGCTGTTGATCTTCACCTCCGACGGCGCGTTCGCCACCGGGCAGTCGAAGCTGTCGGAAGAGTTTAAAAAGAAACGCAACATCGAGCGTTTGGGGGAAGCGCTGGCGCCGTGGCCGGGCGATCTGGAGGTCATAGGGCATACCGACAACAAACCGTATCGCAACACCTCCAACAACTCCAACCTGAAACTGTCCGAGGCGCGCGCGCAGACGGTGGCCGACAAGCTGCGCGAATCCTTGGCCAACAGTAAATACAACCGCACCGTGACATCGGTCGGCAAGGGCGATCAGGAGCCGCTGGACGACAACGCGACGGAAGAAGGGCGCCGCCGCAACCGCCGCGTGGACATCCTTTGGAAAATCGGCGAGAGGGAGATGGCTTCACCGTCTGCAACGTTAAATCAGGCAGGGGTAGCCGCCGAGGTCCCCGAGGATAACTAAGACATCCGCCGGCGTAGAGATAATAAGGAAATTATATGATACGTAGATCATTCATATTGGTGATTGCCTTGCTGCTGTGTGCGGTGGTGTGGTGGATTGGGCCGTTGATCGCCATCGGCACCTATCGGCCGCTGCTGTCGGTCTGGGTCAGGGGCATCATCATCGCGCTGATCCTGTGCTGGGCGCTGTGGCCGTTCGTGGCGACGTTCTTATCCTGGGTGTTCCGCCACGCGCGAGCGCCGGCCCCGGCCAAACGCAAGACCGCCCAGCGAGATCGCGTGACCTCGCGCTTTTACGACGCCTTGCGCACCTTGCAGTACGTCGGCACGGCGAAGCAGCGCACCCCCTGGCAGCGCTTCAAATACCGCCTGGCGCGCCGTTACGTCAGCGAAAAGCCGTGGTTTCTGGTCATCGGGCCGCCGGGCAGCGGCAAAACCTCGCTGATCGGCGAAAGCGGCGAACGCTTCTTGCTGGCCGAGCACTATGGACTGCAGCAGACGGTGGACGTCGGGCCGACCCAGGATTGCAACTGGTGGCTGGCGGAGAATTCGGTGTATGTCGACACCTCCGGCGAATGGCTGCAGTTGAACGGCCTGGGGGAAGAGGGCGCCAGGGCGCGCGACACCCTGTTCAAACTGATCCGCCGCCATCGCCGCCATCCGGGCATCGACGGCATCATGCTGTGTCTGGATGCGCGTTGGTTGCTGCACGCCTCGCTGACGGAGAGAAAGTCGGTCGCCGACGCGCTGCGCGTGCGCCTGCTGGAGATGGCCTCGTGGTTCCGCAGCGAGCTGCCGGTCTATCTTACCATCAGCCACCTCGATCAACTGGTCGGCGGCGAGACCTTCCTGTCGATGCTGGGCGACGATCTGTTGCAAAAAGGCATGGGCTTCAGCCTGAACCGCGCCGAACAGGGAGAAACCCCCTTCGAGCAGTATGAAACCCTCTACCGGGAGATGGTGGCGCGCGTCAGCCATCACGTACTCGAACTGTTGCACGATGCGCCGGACGGCCAAAACCGCCAGCAGCTGCTGTTCTTCACCGAGTCGCTGGGGTCGCTGGGCAACCCGCTGTATTCCCTGTTAGAGCAGATCTTCCCGCAAACGCCGGTGGGCTACGCCTGCCATCTGCAGCAGGTCTGGCTGGGCAGCACCATCGCCTTGCCGCCGCAGGGGGCGATCTACAACGCGGAAGCGGCGGATATCTATGAAGCTCGCCCGACCGGGCGCATTTATCACCCGGAGCTGGATTACGCCCGGCAAGAACGCGGGGTGATGCAGCAGTCTTCGCACGCCAGGCCGCTCGGCAGCCGCATGAGCTCCCTGGGCCGCTATGTGCTGGTGCTCATTCTGTTGGCGGTCTCGTTTAACCTGCTGGCGATGCGTTACCTGTGGGAGAGCGATTACATCTCCTATATTGCGGCGCGCTTCGATGAGACAAAGCGCATCGTGCGGGAAATTCCGGTGACTAACCGCGTCAGCGACGATGTCATTTCCGCCTATGAGCAGCTGGGCTACATGAACGCGCAATTGGGCGGCGAAGTGTCGCCGGTGCCGAATCCCTATTTCGAGCACAAGCTGATCAACAGCGCGGCGCAAAAAACCTACCAACGCCATTTGCTGCAGATCTTCTGGCCGGCGGTGGAAAACTATATCGCTGACGAACTCAAGAATGACGTCTCGGCGTCCAACAAGGACGTCTACGGCACCCTGAAAGTGTACCTGATGATGGGGGAACCCTCGCACCGCTCCGCCGAAGCCTTGGTCGACTGGTTCATGGCGCGCTGGGAAACCTTTATGCCGCAGGGGTACACCGACATGAACAAAGGCATCTTCGCTTACCATCTGCGGGAGATGTTCTCTTTGCCGGACGCGCCGGTCATGAAGATGAACGGCGATCTGCTGCGCCTGGCGCGGGTGAAAGCGATGAACATTCCGATGCAGGTGCGGGTGGTGCGCCGCATCGAAGAGAAACCGCTGCCGGCGGCGATCAACGATATTTCGTTGGCCGACGCCGCCGGGCCGAACGTCTCCTTGATGCTGCGCCGCAAGAGCCAGGCGACGGTCACCGATACCGCCGTGCCGGGGTTCTATACCCGCGCCAGCTATCGCGACGTTTTCCTGGCGCAGCTCGATGACGCCGCCAAGGACATGATTGAAGAAGAGTCCTGGGTGCTGCGCGACAGTGGGGAAGGGAAAAACGCGGTGAACTCGCTGGCCTCGGCGCAGAAGCTGGCCGACGAGGCGAGGAAGCTTTACCTCATCGAGTATGCCGACAAATGGGATGCGTTCATGCGCGACGTGCGCGCCCGGCCGGTCAACGGGCTTGAGGATGCGGCGATCCTGGCGCGTCAACTGTCCGACCCTTCTTTCCCGCTGGCCAATCTGGTGCGTTTCGCCGCGCGCGAAACCAGCATGACCGGCACCAACCAGGGCGATGCGGCAAGCTGGTTCGATCGCCAGCGCAACCGCATCGAGCAGCAGCGGCGCGACATCCTCGGCGAGATTTCCGGTGAGCGCGCGCGTTTTCGTCTCACGCCGGAACGCGCGGTGGAAGATCGCTTCGAGCTGCTGCGGCGTCTGGGCTATCAGCTGCTGCAGACCACCAACGCCAGCAACGATCCGCTGAGCCGCAGTTTCGAAGCGCTGTACAGCCAGTTGACCACCTTGTCCACCTCGCTGCGCGGCGGCCAGGTGGTGCCCGCCGGAGGCACGCTGAAGCGTCTGCAGCTGGATGCGGCGCGCCAGCCGGAACCGGTGCGCAGCGTGATGATGGACTTGTTGCAGGTCGGGGACAGCCAGACGATTCAGCAGAGCCAAAAGAACCTGAGCAAAGGTGCTTCGTCGCTGGCCTCCGGCTTGTGCAAGAGCAGCATCAGCGGGCGTTATCCATTCTCGCGCAACGCCAGAGCGGAGGTCGGCATCGAGGACTTCTCGCGCATGTTTGGCCAAAGCGGCGCGATGCAGCAGTTCTTCGATGAGAACCTGGCCCCTTATGTGGACGTCAACGCGCAGAAATGGAATGCCAAACCGGGTTCAGAGGGGATCGTCAATGCCAGCACGCTGGGCGCGTTTGAAAATGCCCGCCTGATCCGCGATACCTTCTTCACTGCCGGCGACAAGCTGTCTTTCTCCATGTTCATCAGGCCGTTGTCCCTGACGCCGACCATTACGGAAGCGACCCTGGATATCGACGGGCAGGTGATTAACTACAGCCATGGTTTCAGCCAGCCTACCCGTATCGATTGGCCGGGCCCGAAAGGCGGCAGCTATGTTCGACTCACCTTCCGCACCGGCACCGGCCAGATCCAGGTCGCCAGTTTCGACGGGCCCTGGGCCTTGTTCCGGATGTTCGACGCCAGCAATCCCGTGCCGCTCGCCAGCGACAGGCGAGAGCTGACGATGTCGATGTCGTCGGTGGTGGGCGTGCTCAAACTGGAATTGCGCTCGACGATGAAAGATTTCCCACTTTGGTCACGGGCGTTGCGAGGATTCTCGTGCCCGAAAGCGATGTAAACACAACCGTAAAGAGGTGATAAACATGTTAGATCCAGCCAAAATTTTAGAAACCATGAAGGCCGGCGGCAATTTGGGCACCAATTCCCAATCGTCGCTGAGTCAACCGTTTATGCAAGGCGTCAGCAATATTCAAATGTCGGGGCCGGATGCGGCCAAGTCGGTCATGAGTAATGTGACAAAATCTTGTGATGATATGTTCGGCAATATGAAGGGCATTTTTAATGGTCTGCAATCGAATGTGAACGCACACCAAAAAATGCAAACGGGCGAGCAGCCGAAAGATTTTAATGTTTCCATGGACGATCTTCGTCCGGCGATTGCGAAAGGGTTCCCGCACGAAATGGCGGACTTCTTTTCCAAAGTGCCGAAACTGTAATCAAAAACTTGATGGATAAAATACCGGGAGGTGGAAATGCCTCCTGGTATTCACAAGGAGTGGTGCGATGATCTATGACTGGATGCTCAAAAACGCCAATAAACGCATGGGTTTTTTTATCATGGTGATACCCAGCCTGTTTTTTTGGATATTGGTTTTTCTGACCTTATCTATTTTTTGATTCTTTGAAGTAAAAAAAAGCACCCGCGAAGGTGCTTAAAATGAAGCGAATTAAAAAATAGGAAGGGATGATTATGAGTTGTTATTACAGTTTAGAGATGATCTGCAATCCGCTGGAAATCAGCGCATCGACAGCCAGACCAATACCTTTACCGATGGTGCCGACAACGGTTTTGGCATCCGGGTTAACACCGGCAATCGCGGAAATGGTATCAATACCTGTACCTACCGCACTGCCAATCAGTGTGCCTACGTCACCAAAAAAACCAGCACCGTTAACTTGTTCAATTTCTACTGCGGATAGTTCTTTCATGATTGAAACTCCTTTTTCAGTTAGCCCTTTACTTCAGGCCATTTCATTATTGCAAATCAGGTCATTTTTTCAATAAAACTCGCGTTGTTTTTTATACTATTGTGTGTTTTGTTAGATTGATTTTGCATCGTTAGATTATATATTGCCGAAGTCTGGATTGTTATATCTCACTCGCCTTGAACGGCGGCGGTTTTATGAGGTTATTATTTTAAATCGGAATGATATATACCAGAAGGGAGACCTTATGAAGGTATTGACGACACCGGAAAGACCTTTCCGGTATGATGAGCTTGCGGATAAAATCATCCGCGAGGCCAGGAGCCGCTTGGGGTGCGCCGTTTTGCGGTTTTTAGACTGCATGATCCTGGGTTATGGCCCGCCGGTGATAGTCTTTGATATCTATAATAATCACGGTAAGTTGCAAACGTTCAAAGTCATTCTTCCTCTTGGGAGCGACAAGCAGCTAAAAAAAGATCACCTCGGATTGGTTTCCTGCCTGGAGGCCAAAAAGCTGATGAGGATCAAAAAAATATAATTCATCCCGCTCGTCAACGATGCCGCGTTATCTCTCTGCGCTGCGCATCACTCCTGAAAAATCTTTAATCCTACCTGGCGTTTCTTGCACGGGCGGCCGATGGGTTCGCCTTCTTCTTTTTTGTTGCCGTCTACATGAAAGGGCGGGAATCACTTACTGCCATAAAGTGTAGCGTTTTTTTATGCAAGTTTTTTTACAATAAAATGAATATGGTTATACTCTGTTTAATAGGGTCTGCGATGACCCCGCCGCCACGGGCGAAAAAAGCATTATCCTGCCTTTATCATAAGTAAATTCCTAATGCATAAACGGATTCTCTTAACAATCAATGTCGCGCAATGTTATGTTCTATATTATGTGTTTTTTCGATATTTATCTGGATATATTGCGCTCTTGGAGTAAAATTAACGTATCAGAGAAAAATCTTAGCACCGTGATGCTGATGGCAATGATGCCTTATAAATATATCTTACGATAGCAATTTCCCTTGCGAAGCGCGGCAGCTTACCGCGTCTTGCTTTTGTATGCTCTCCAGGGCAGATGAGTTATATAACCCTATATAAAATGCACTTTTGCGAGGCATGGCTTTTTTTGCTTCGCCTATAACGCTTTTTATTAAAAAGCACGTTAAAACAAAAAATAATCACAGCAATGATATTGCAGTAAGGAGAGTGAGCAAGCGTAGTCAAAAGGGAGGTTTGTTAATGGAGCGCGTCAATATCGCTATTGTGGATAAAAATCAATTCTTCAAGCTGGGGTTGAGTCTTGCCTTGCAAGAAGGTTTTCTCACCAATGGCATTAAGGCCAAGATCACGGGAGAAGAACGTGCCAACATCATATTCAGGGCGCCGGACAAGCGGGTGTCCATAAATTTTTGTCATACCCAGCTTTTGCAGGGCAACTTTTCTTCTATTCCGCTCTATTTTTCAATATTGGAGCATAAAAAGACATTCCCTAAAATTCATTGCAATTTGGAAGCCGGAAGTATTACGCGCAAAGACAGCGTGGCGGCGATCGTGGACAAGGTCATGTTCTGCTATCGCAAAAAAAATAGTTTGGTTTCAAGCTATTGCCCGCGTTGTCGTACCCAGTTGACCTTTAGCGAGGGGAAAGTGTGCCGTTTGATCCATTTGGGCTATTCACAAAACCAAACGGCGATGTTGCTCGGCATCAGCCCGAAAACGGTGAGTATTCATAAACGTTCGGCCATGAGAAAACTGAACATCGATAATAATATTGAATTCTTGCGCTGGTTAAAAATGCACAGCGACTCTTGTTAATCAGGGAAAGGAAGCGAACGGTCCGGCGCCGTATTATCAACGGCGCTGAGCGGTCATCTTTTATTGATTTCCGCCTAGCATGGAATCGGTTTTATAGGGAGATAAAACATGGCTGTCTTTGTGAGGGAAGCGGTTTCTCATAATCATTTCAAATTATTGCAGGAGCTTTATGGCAGAGATTTGGGCGGGGAGCGTTTCCTGCACTGGAAGCATTTGCTCGATCCGCATTGTGGGGCGCCGATGGAAAAAACGGGCATATTTTACAAGGATCAAGAACGTTATCTCGGGATGTTTGTATCCAGTTTTTATCCTTTTAAAATCAATAAATTGTCTTTTAATGTCAATATGCTTGGCGATCTTGGGATCCACCGTCAGGTCAAATCTTCTACCGTCTTGAAAGATTTTTTCCTGCAGGCTAAGCGTTCGGATGTGGCGGCGGATATCTGCTTTTCCGATGACAGGAAGATCAGGGTTTATGAAAAGATTTTCAGAAAGTATTTAACCACCAATACGCAAATCTATCCCTTCGTCGAATTAACCTTAAAGCCTGATAAGTTTATGGCCTTTCGTTTTACCGAGGGCGGCCAAGCGCGGCAGGCCAGTTTTATCAATAATCTGGGGCGAGAAAAAGATCATCGCGCATTTGAATATATTGAAAAACATCCTCTGTATCATAAAATTCATTATATCAATAAAGGCAATCTCTACGCTGTGATTGGCTGTTCCAGTGAGTGTGCCGAACTTTTGGATATTTCCAATCCTTCCAGGGAGTGTTTTTCCTGGGCCATCGGCGTTTGTCGGCACCTGCATAGCCGTTGCAAAGTGATGATCCCTATTGGTTTTTACAAGTCGATTTGCGCTCAGGCGGCGGAGGTCATTGCAGAAAAGCGCATCAACATGCTGATCGGTTATTACTCAGAAAAGATAAGCGAGCTGATGCCGAAAGAGGTTTGGGTATGCCGCATGGATCGCCGTTAAGCAGGGCACGTGTATTCTAAATGGAGTGTTTGTCATGGAAGAGATTCCTGTATCACCCTATTCAAAAGTTTTTATCGATGAATATGACCGCCATCCAGAGGGCTGTAATTACAACGTATTGGTGCTGCAGCGTATTGAGGGCGCGCTGGATCCCATCAGATTACAAGCTGCGCTGAATGCGCTGGTGCAAGATCATGTCCTGCTGAACAGCCATATTCATGAACAGAATGGCGAGCTGTATTGGCGTCGCAATGACGCAATCCATCCTTTGCAGCATTACACGGACCGCACGCTGCTGACCCAAGTGATTCGCCAGCCCTTCGACATTTACCGCGGGCCGCTTTATCGTTGGGCGCTTTTCGCCGAGGGGGCGGGGCGCTATACCCTGGCGCTGGTGGGCCATCATCTGGTGATCGACGGCGCGTCTTCCGACGAGTTTTTCTCATTGGTGAGCCAGTACTATGGTCAACAGCGGTTATCGACACGCCTCGAGGCGGCCGAGATTGCCGCCATCAACCGGCAGCTGCAGCGCGAGGTGGAACAACTGGCCGCCGACGGAGCGCTGGCGCACTGGCGGGCCGAAGCGGCAAATTTGGGCGCGATAGACGTGCCCTTTGAGAAAAGCGGCGCCGTGCGAAGCGATGAGGCGGCCGAGCTGCGTTTCCAGGTGCCCAAAGCGCAATGGAAAGCGCTGAAGCAGGGCGCGGGAATACGGCGAATGAATGACTTTCTGGCGTTGCTGGTGCTGTGGGGCATCTTGATGGCGCGCAGCGGCAATCAGGAAACGGTCTATATCAGCTATCCGGTGTCGATAAAAAAGGGGCAAAGATTTGCGCTTGGCGGGCATGTCAACACCAGCGTGATGCCCCTCTCGCTGCGTGACGGCGAAGGCTTCGCCGCCGTTTATCAACGCGCGCTGGCGTTTATTACCGCCGCGGCGCCGCACTCGCGCCAACGGTTTAACCAACTGCCCACGCAACAGGTGGTGCAGGCGTTGGGGATCCGCGCGATGCCGATTTCCTTTGCCCAAACCAACCTGCGCGATGCGGCATTGGCGCTGGCCGATTGCGCCACTTCGCCGCTGTTTGAAGCCAACCACGATATGGCCAGCGCGTCGCTTTCCCTGGAATATGAGGATCGGGCCGACAGCGATGCCTTGCAGTTCCGGCTGCGTTTTCGTCAGGACATGTTTGACGAAGAAGATATGCGCGACTGCGCGGAACATTTCATGCGCTTGATGCAAGCGGTGATGCGCGCGCCTGACGCGCCTTTACGCCACCTCGCCTTTTATCCCGCCGCCGACATGCCGCCAGATGACGACGCGGCCCCCGCGTTGCCGAGAGAAACCCTCAGCGCCCGGTTTGAGGCGATCGCCCTGCGTTATCCGGATAAGATTGCGCTGGAGTTTGAGGGGCTGTATGTCAGCTACCGTGAGCTGAACGGCATGGCGAATAGCCTGGCGCGCGAAATTACGCTCCGCTACCAAGCGCTGACCGGGGGCGCCCCCCAGGCGGATACGCTGATTGCGCTGTACAGCGAGAAAAGCCTGGAAATGGTGGTGGCGCTGCTGGCGGTGCTGAAAACCGGTGCGGCCTATGTGCCGCTCTCCTGCAATTATCCTCAGGCGCGCATTCGGCATATTCTCGAAGAAACGCGCGCGCCGGTGCTCATCGCCGGGGAAAGCCTGCAGTCGGCCGCCGAGGCGCTGGCGGCGATGATGCCGCACGCCGTGTCCGTCCTCGCGCTGGGCGATCTGAACCGCCTGCCGCATGAGCGGCAGAATCTGCCGGCCGTCACCGGCGCCGACCGGCTCGGCGCGGTGATCTATACCTCGGGATCGACGGGGATCCCGAAAGGCGTGATGCTCGAGCAACACGCGATGTGCGGGTTGGCGACCGCGTCCGGCATCGCTGTCACGCCCGATGACGCGTTGCTCTTCCTCTCGAGCCCGGCGTTCGATGCGGCGACGTTCGAGGTGTGGGGCGCATTGCTCAACGGCGCCAAATTGGTCGTCGTGCGCGACACGGAGGATATCGCCGGCGATGTGCCGCAGCTGGAAGCCTTGCTGCGTCGGCAGCAGGTATCGATTCTGTGGGCGACGCGCAGCCTGTTCGATCATCTTTACCTCAGTCACCCCGACCTGTTCGCCGGGCTGCGCTGTCTGCTGGTGGGCGGGGAGGCGCTGACCGCCACGCTGATGCAGCGCCTGGTGCGGCAAGCCAACCGCCCGCAGCAGGTCATCAATGGCTATGGCCCGACGGAATGCACCACGTTCACCACGATGTACGCCATCGCGGCGGACGAAACCCGCAGCAGCATCCCGATTGGGCGAGCCATACCGGGGCGCGAACTTCATGTGCTGGATCGCTGGCGGCAGCCGTTGCCGCCAGGGCTGGCCGGCGAGCTGTATATCGGCGGAGACGCGCTGGCACGCGGCTATCTCAACCAGCCGCAGCAGACGCAAGAGCGTTTCATTACGCTGAACGGGCGACGCTTGTATAAAAGCGGCGATCGGGTGCGAGAGTTGCGCGACGGCAATCTGGAGTATCTCGGCAGAAACGATTGCCAGGTAAAAATCCGCGGTTTCAGAATTGAACTCAGCGAAATAGAAAATACGATCAATGCGTTGGAGGGCGTCGAGAAATGCGTCGTGGTGGATGTCGTCCATCGCGATAGCAAGCGCCTTGCCGCTTATGTGCTGATGGCGCGGGGCGAGCCGCTGGATCCTGCCGATTTGCGCGCCCGGCTGGAGCGGATCCTGCCGGATTACATGGTGCCGTCCAGCTATGTCGCGCTCGACGAGATACCGCTGACGGTGAACGGCAAGCTGGATCGCACGGCGCTGCCCGCGCCGCAATTCGCGCAAGGCGAGCGATATGCCGCGCCGCAGAACGCGCTGGAGGCGTTGATTTGCGCCCTGTGGGCGGAGATCCTCGGCGTTGAACGGGTTGGGGTGGATGACGACTTCTTTCGTCTGGGCGGCGATTCGATCCAAAGCATCGTGTTCACCAGCGAATTGAGCAAGTCGGGCTATCACAGCAACTCGCGTGCGGTGTTCGAAACCCGGAATGCGCGGGCGCTGGCCAAGCGCATTTTGCAGCAACGGGAGGCGATTGCGCCGCTCAATGAACAGGGCGAGCTGCAGGGCGAATTCGAATTGCTGCCGATTCAGCGCTGGTACAACGAGCAGCCGCCGCAACATCGCGCCTTCTTCAACCAGACTTTTTTGGTGCGGGTGCCGCCGATGTCCGCCGAGCGCGTGGCCGATCTGGTGAACGGGCTGGCGTCGCGCCATGACATGCTGCGCGCGCGGTTTAGCGCCGACGACGCCGGCGCGCTGGTCGCGCAGCGCTATCTGTCGATGGCCGACGGCGGCCCTTCATGGGGATACTATGACCTGGCGCTTTGTCGCCAAAGCCGCGCCGAACTTCTGCATCAATGGCAATCGGGGTTTGATCCGGTAGAAGGGCCGCTGTGCCGCTTCGTCTACATTTTCGACAGCAGCGCGCCCGGCTACGCGCTGATGTTCTGCGCATTCCATCATCTGATCATCGACGTGGTGTCCTGGCGCATCATTGTCAGAGACATGCGACGGTTGCATCAGGGGGAATCGCTGTCGGCGAAAGGCACCAGCTACCGGCAGTGGGGCGAGACGTTAAGGCACTACGCGGCGAGCCGGCATGACCAATGCGCTTACTGGTTGGCGATGATCGCCGGGCAACCCGATTACGCCACGCTCAGCGAGGGGGCGCAGAGTCCGGCGTTTTGCCGCTTCGAGTGCGACGCGGCGTTGACGACGCTGTTGATGGACAGCTGTCATCAGACCTACCGTACCTCGATCCGCGATGTGTTGCTGGCGGCGCTGGCGCCGGTGTTGCAGGCCTGGCATGGCCGTGCGGACAGTTACCTGACGCTCGAACACCATGGCCGCGATATCAATGACGATAAAATTCAGCTCGACGACACCGTCGGCTGGTTCACCGCCTTACTGCTTTTGCGCATCACCGCGCATCAGAGCCCAAAACACACGCTGCGCGCCATCAAGGACGCATTAAGAAAGATGCCGGATCACGGCATCGGCTATTCGGCGCTGAAATACGGTTCAGCGTCGGACGACGAAGCGATAGCCTGTCTGCGGCGCCACCGCTTGCCGGCCATTTCATTCAACTATCTCGGGGTCTTTAACGAACAGACTGACGACGCCTTGTGGGCCTTGATCGACCAAACGGCGGATCTGGAAAACGGCGCGCTGCCGGCGAGCGACAATGTGCTGGATCTGGTGCTCTACGTGCACGGCGACCGGCTGAGCATCGTGATGTCGGGCTTATTGCCGCAGGCGACGCTGGCCCGGATCGGTTCGCACTATCGGGAGAGCCTGTCGGCGCTGGTCGAACACTGTTGCCACGAGGCGAGCCAGGGCGTTCGCCTCGCCAGCCCGGGGGACTTCCCCCATGCCAACGTCAGCCTCGCCGAGTTGGACCGCTGGCAGCAACGTCATCGCATCGCCGCCGTTTTCGAGGCTACGGTCACGCAGCGGGAATTGATGTATTTCAACCGGCTTAACCGCGAGTATCAGATCGATCAGGCCGTTTATGAGGTGGCCGGCCCGCTGCAGCCGGAGGTGTTGAACCAGGCCTGGTCGCTGGCGCTGCAGCGATTTGAAATGCTGCGCGCCGGGTTTGGCGATCAAACCCGCCGTGGGCGGCCCAACGTCTTCATCTGCGAGACGCTGCAGGCGCCGATCGCGATCGAGGATTGGACCGACGCGCCGCCGTCCTTGCTGGAAGAAAGGATGGAAGCGCTGTTGGCTCGGGAACGAGAAACCTCGTTTGAGCTGGATGCGCCGCCGTTGATCCGCTGGCGCCTGATCAAGTTGAACGCCGATGAACACTATCTGGTGCAGACCTTTAACCATATCTTGTTCGACGGTTGGTCCCTCGGCGTTCTGTTCGAACACTGGTTCAACGACTACCTCACCTTGCTGGAAGGGGGCGCGCCGGCGCTGGAAATTAACCGATTTGAGCCTTTCGCCGCTTATGTGCGTGCGCACGGCGACGATCCCGAGGCGCAGGCGTTCTGGGCGAACTATTTGCGCGGGGCGCCGGTCAACCAACGTTTGCCGTTGAGCGCTTCGCCGGATGCCGCGCCGCAGGGGCGACGCATGCGGCAATATGGCGCGGAATTCAGCGCGGAACAGGTGGCAAGCCTCACCGCGTTTTGCCGGCGCCAGGGGATCACGGTCAATCAACTGACGCAGCTGGCCTGGATGCTGGCGCTGGCCGAAGCGCTGGCCTGTGACGATATCGCGATCGGCACGACCATGAGCGAGCGCCCGGCGGACATTGAGCAGGTGCAGACGCTGTTTGGCCTGTGTGTCGCCAGCCCGGTGCTGCGCCTGCAGGCGATTCGCCGCCGGCCCATTTATGCGTTGCTGGCCGATATCGCGGATTCCCAGACGCTGAGGCAGAAGTACGCCTTTTCCGAACTGAACCGCTACGACGAACAATGGGTGCCCACTTCGCCGTTCGGCAGCCTGTTTGTGTTTGAAAACATGCCGCAACCGCAGAAGGATCCGCGCTTGCCGTTTACGTTCCAGGTGACGGATATCGTCAGCGGCAGCAACCACCAGACGGTGCTGTGCTTGTTCCCCGAAGCGGAACGGCTCGCCATTTCACTGTTTTATGATTCTCACGAGATAGCTCAGGAGACCATCGTTGCGGTAGGACGCCGTTTTCAGGCCATTGCGCTCGCGATCGCCCACCTTCCGCCCGACAGCGAAATCCGCGCCGAAGACGGGATTATCCAGGCGGAGGAGGCGTGATATGTGGCTTGCTATCGACGGCAAAATAAAATACCGGGCGATCGTGAGCGATCTTGACGGAACCTTGCTGGATCCTGCCGGAAATCTGTCTGATCTGACGGTGGAAACGCTCAATATCTTGCATGCCCGAGGGCTGGAAATCGTCATCGCGACAGGCCGTTGCGATGCGGATGCGCGCGGGATTGTGGATGGCTTGGGGTTCTCGCCGGCGATCGTCTCCTGCAATGGCGCGATGGTCAATATCGAGGGGCGGCCGGTGGCGGATAAAAGCTATTTCCTGCCTCGCGACAGCCAAATGATGTTGATGGATTACCTCTTCGCCTGTCCGCTCCACGTGACGTTGTTCACCCAGGAAGGATGGATGATGGCCGAAGAGAATCCGCATTTTGCCGACTATATCAAAACCTCGGGCGTCGCTTGCCGCTATGTCGAGCCGGAGGCGATGAAACGGCAACCGATCCTGAAAGTGCTGCTGCAGGGGGAAGCGGCGCTGATCGAGCGGTTTTACGACGAGGTCAGTCAGGCTTTCGGAAAAACGCTGTCCATCTGTAAGTCCTCTGCGGAAACGATAGACATCATGGATAAGCATATTTCCAAGGCCAGGAGCGTGGCCGACTATCTGAGCGCCAAACAGATAGCGATGCGCGATTGCCTCTCTTTCGGCGATGCGATGAACGATTTGGACATGCTGCGCTGGGCCGGAACGGGGGTGGTGATGGGCAATGCGATGGGCGAATTGAAGCGCGCGCTGCCGTTTAACCCGATTGCGTTGCCCAACAGCCGCAATGGCGTTGCCGATTATCTCTGCCGTGAGTTCGGCCTATTCTGACATTGTCACCGCCGCGCGGGTGAACGCATTGGCAACAGGGTCTTTCGTGGGCAGATAACAAGGAGGTGAACAAACAGTGAGGGTTTCATTTTTTCATTACTAAACATGTCGATAAATACAAAGGAGACAGTATGAAAGAACTGACTGAAGCAGAAGTCATGGCGGTTTCCGGCGCAGGCATCGCTTCCGATGCCGGCAAAATCCTGGGCAATGGCATTGGCGCCATCGTAGATGCCGGTACCGGTCTATTCGGGATCCACGCGGATGCGGCGGGCGCCGGCGCCAAACTCGGTGAGGGCATTGGCGCCGTCATCGATGCCGGGATTAGCGCCTTCTCGCAGCTGTTTGGCCGTAAATCGTCATAAGCCCGGCCCTTAATGAAAAGTGCCCGCAAGGGCACTTTTACCTCGCACATGTCGGGAGCCGGAAGAACGGCAAAGGGAGAGTTCATGGCGAATAAAATCATCTTGATCATGGCCATCAATCTGTTCGTGGCGGTGGCGTTGGCGGTGTTTAACTTTATCTATATCCAAAAGAAGGTGGATATACGCGCCCCCAATGACGCCACGCCCTTTCAGGTGACCGAGAAAGCGCAGGGCAGGATCGTCTCCATGCAGCAGACCTCGGTATTTCTGAACAACAATCCGGTGGTGGCGTTTACGTTGGAAATCAACGCCAGGCGCAAACAGTTTACGATCGCTGACCATCGGGAGGTCGTGCTGTATATCGCCATGAGCCGTTATGAGGAAAACGGCGTTTACAGCCTATTGCTGGGCGAGAACGACAGGGACGTGGCGTTCGAAAAGGACAGCTTTGGCTATCCGATACGCTTTCATCAGGTGCTCTAGGCGCGCGGAAGGTTTCCTGCCGCCAGGCGGCGTAAAAGGGATTTGCCACGGACAAAGGGGGGAGGAAAAATGCTAAAACGCATCGGATACATCGCGCTGATTTGCCTGGCCTTAATCGGCGGCCGGCAGGCTATGGCGGCAGAGGAAGATCGCTGCTTTGCGGACGAACATTCCGCCTTGCACACCGTTATTCCTTGTTATAACAATCAGTTGGCGATGTTGCCTCTGTCATATTCGTTAAAGGGCGTGGATAACGGCCATGACGTGTCGATACGTCATTATCGGTTGATGTCGCAATCCTGGTCGCCGCAAGACGCCATCCGGCCGACGCAATGGTGGCACGATGTGGATATTTATATCCCCAACGGGGCGCTTGCCCGTAAAGCGTTGGTGCTGATGAGCGATGACTGCGCTTGCGCCGCCGCAGGGGCGAGCGGGCCGGGCAAGCAAAATGCGGCGTTTTCCGTCACTACGCCGGCGGCCTTGGCGGCGGAAAGTCACACCGTCGTGATTGTCGTCAACCGGTTGCCTTATCCGTACCTGGAATATCAAAATGAGGGGCGGCATCGTGCGGGGGAGGACGGCCAGGCCAGAGGCTGGCGATTGTTCCTGGACGATGCGGATGAATACTTGATGATGCCGCTGGCGATCCCCATGACGGCGGCCTTGTCGCAAACCATGACGCTGGCGCAGCGCGAATTGAGCCGGTGGGGGATAGATAAATTCATCGTGGCGGGCGCGGCGAGCGGCGCAACCGCGGCGTGGCTGGCGTCATTGTCGGATGAGCGCATCGATGCCGTCGTCGCCATGTTCCCGGATGGGGTCGCGGCGCGGCAGGTCTTGAAGCATACCTATCGTACGTATGGCGGCCGTTGGCCGTTGGCGTTTCATCCTTATTACCAACTCGGCATCGATCGGCGCATAGAGACGCCGGCGTTCGACAAACTGATGCAAATAGCGGATCCCACCGCTTATCCGCCGCCGACAGCGGGAGCGCGGCCAGCTGTACCGAAATATGTCATCATCGCCAGCGGCGACGAACGTTATCCGCCGGACAGCACGCGATTCTATTTCAGCGCCTCAGCGGGAGAGGCTTCGCTGCGCGCGATTGCCGACGGGGATCGCGCGGCAAGTCGGCCGGCCGCCGAACGCGCCATACTGGCGATGATCAAGCGCCGCCAGCGCGATATCGCGTTGCCGACGATCGAGGTGCAAGGCAGCGCCGCGGATGCTGCGGTGCGCACGCTGCGTTTTTCCGAACCGCCGGTCACCGTGCGGCGCTGGAGCGCGCACAACCGCACGGCCCGAGATTTTCGTTATTCGTGCGGCGTACGCTTTACCCCGGAGCCGTTGGCCGCAGCGGAGGCCGATCGCGGCGAGTTTCGTCTGGCCGCCCCGGCGCAAGGCTGGGAGGCCACCTTTATCGAGGCGGTGTTCAACGATGGGTTTATCGCGACCACGCCGGTCTTTATCACGCCGGACGATAACTATCCGTCTGCCGTTCCCGCGGGCGATGGCCTGGCGTGTGAAACCCTACCCGGCAGAGGGCTGGGTGAAGATTATCGCCATGACGATTAATTAGCGGCGCCGAAAAACAATAAGGCAGCAATGCGTTATTCTGCGCGACAGAGCGCATTGCCACCTTATTTTCGAAATAGTGAACGGCGCCAGACAGAATATTTCTGCGTAACGCCATTTTCTCGTTGTCACATGACCGCGCCGGTTTCACGAACGGCGAATGCCTTATTCTCCCTCCTGTTCGATAAACCGTTATCGCCATGCTTTTGCTATTCTGCCGCCCCTCTCTCTGCCGCCGCGTCGTGATGTCTTTCGTAATATAAATGTCATTTGTTTTAGGGCGATTTTTTTTCGCCCGATTTTCATTTTACGGCGATGTCGCCCGATTTTCCGGCTGAGGGGGAAATGAGGAGGATCTGGCGAAAGCGCCTTCGAATAGCGCGAGAATAAATTCCCTTGCGGCCAGATGAATGAATCAAGAAACGCCGATTTGGCGGTTTTTTCAAAATAAAATTAAGAATGATGCTAATTCTATTTGGGGTAATTATCTTTTCTCATCTTTACATTGATTTTATGTATTGCTAAAGGGGGAAAGCTAAGCATAATTAACTGTGAAAGGAGCGGGGCTCCTATTCTCCCTGTCCGGGATCTCCGTGGCGGGGATATTTTGAAGTCTGTCTAATCAAAAGGAGAAGTACCCATGATGGAAAAAAAAGTGATTATGTTGGCATTTGTCGCGGCAGCGTGTTCAAGCGCTTTGCCTGCTCTGGCAGCAGATGGTCAGGTTAATTTTACCGGGAATATTGTCGATGCTGCGTGCAAGGTCACGAATGACTTGAGTAATCCATTAAATGTTGTTTTGGGTGATGTGGCCCGAACGGCATTTGCGGGTGGCAAGGGATCAACGTCCAGCGCGACAAAATTCACGCTGGAAGTCACCGATTGTCCGGATACGGTAAAAAGCGCCACCGTTAAGTTTGACGGCGCGGCCGATAACGGCGACAGCAACGTATTGCAGCTGACTCAGGAAACGGATGTCGCTACCGGCGTCGGTATCCAACTGTCTGATATTTCTAACAGTGTTCTGCCGCTTTACACGGCGTCGACGGCTTATCCGTTGGCTTCCGGCAGCGGCGTGAAAAATAACCTCGATTTTACCGCCCGCTATATTTCCACGCAGGCAGATGTGACCGCCGGTAAAGCCAATAGCGTCGCCACCTTTACGCTGAATTATAACTGATAATATTTTCTTGCCCGCTGGTTCACAGCGGGCTGTATTGCCTCGGAGATAATATTATGCGTTTTAATCGCTACGGCGCCTTAGCGGCTCTCATTATTTTATTGTTTGCGTCTACGGTTCACGCCGGCGTGGTGATTGGCGGGACGCGGGTGATATTCAACGGCGAAAAAAAAGAAGCGTCAATCAGCGTGGATAATCCGGATAAAGAACCGTATTTGATTCAGTCCTGGCTGGAGAATCAACAAAGCGGAGTGGATAAAATCGCGTTTGTCGTTACGCCGCCTTTATTTCGGTTGGACGGCAACCAGGAAAATATGTTGCGCATCGTGAAAGTGGGCGATGACTTACCGAAAGATAAAGAAAGCTTGTATTGGATGAATATTAAATCCATTCCTTCAACAACACAGACGGGTAAATCGAATACGCTGCAAATAGCGGTCAAGACCCGCATCAAATTGATTTATCGGCCGGCGCCGCTGCTCCGCCAGGTACCCGAAGAAGTGACGCAGCAGCTGAAATGGCAGCGTGTCGGTTCAGAATTAAAACTCACCAACCCAACGCCTTATTATATGAACTTCCATTATGTCCGTATCGGGGGGCGGGAAATGAAAGAGGTGGCATATATCGCGCCGATGAGCAGCGAAATGTTTGCATTGCCCGTGGCGGGCGCAACGTCGGTAAGCTGGAAATTAATTAATGATTATGGCGGCACAGGTAAAGAACATCAGTCAGGTATTTAATCTGTAAGGGAAGGCAGAAAAAGGGATAAAACATTTCAATAATGGAGCTAATGAATGATAACTCAAAAGCGTATATTAGCGAAGCGGGATGCTTGGCTGAAACGCATAGCCTTATTCACGGTAACAACGGCGGTATGCGGCAATATGGCTAATCCCGCCTTCTCTCGTGACTATTTTAATCCGGCGTTGCTGGAAACCGGGCGCTCAGGTCAGCAGCACGTCGATCTGTCGATTTTTGAAAATGGCCAGCAGGTTCCCGGCACGTATCGGGTCGATATTTGGGTGAACGACATGCTGCTGGAAACGCGCGAGGTGTCGTTCGCTCTGCGGGCCGGCAGCGACGAGAAGGCCGATCTGCAGCCTTGTCTGACGCGGGAAGATCTGAAACGGCTTGGGGTGAAAGTTGAGCTGTTTCCCGGTTTGGCCGGCGCCGATCGCTGCGCGAATTTGGCCGCGATCCCACAGGCCTCGGCGCAATTTCAATTTAACCGCCAACGCCTGATGCTGAGTATCCCCCAGGCGGCGTTGGAAAATAAGGTGCGCGGATACGTTCCGCCGGAACAATGGGATGAAGGCCTGCCGGCGATGCTGCTGAACTACGGCTTCACCGGCAGCAACAGCAAGGGGCGCGATCGATTCACCCAGAGCGCAAGCAGTTATTACCTCAACCTGCGGCCGGGCTTCAACCTGGGCGCCTGGCGAGTGCGGAACTACACCACCTGGAGCTACAACAGCGCCGGCGGCGGGCGAGCGTCGGAGGATCGTTGGGACTCCGTCTATACCTACGCCCAGCGCAATATTATTCGCCTGAAAAGCTTGCTGACGCTCGGCGAAAGCAGCAGCCCGTCCGATGTGTTTGACAGCGTGTCGTTTCGCGGCGCGCAGCTGGCTTCCGATGACGACATGTTGCCGGAAAGCCTGCGTGGTTATGCGCCGGTGGTGCGCGGCATCGCGCGCAGCAATGCGCAAGTGGTCATTCGCCAAAACGGCTATGTCATCTACCAGAGTTACGTTGCGCCGGGCGCGTTTGAAATTTCGGACATGTACCCGACCGGCGGCAGCGGCGATTTGGAGGTGACTATCAAGGAGGCGGACGGCAGCGAACAGCACCTGACCGTTCCCTTCGCCAGCCTGCCGGTGCTGCAACGCGAAGGGCGGCTGAAATATGCGCTGACCTCGGGGCAATACCGCACTTACGATCACAGCGTGGATAAAAAGATCTTCTCGCAGGCCAGCCTGATTTATGGCTTGCCCGCCGGTTTCACCCTGTATGGCGGCGGCCAATTCGCCGGGCCGTATCAATCGCTGGCATTGGGTCTGGGCAAGAACCTGGGCGAGTTCGGCGCCCTGTCGGCCGACGTCACCCAGGCGTGGGCAAAGCAGGAGCATCAGCCGAAAAGCGATGGTCAGTCGTGGCGCGTGCGCTACAGCAAAAATATCGTCGAGACGGGGACGAACTTCGCCATCGCCGGCTACCGCTATTCGACCAGCGGCTACTATGGGCTGCAGGAAGTGCTGGACACCTATCGCAGCGGCAACCGTTACGCCCCGATAGACCGCCGCAAAAATCGCGGCGAAATCACGCTGAACCAGAATTTATGGGAAGGGGCGGGGTCGCTTTCACTCAGCGCGGTCTCCGAAGACTATTGGGGCTCCGAGCGCAATATGCAGTCGCTGAGCGCGGGTTACAACAATAGCTGGAATGGCATCAGCTACGGTTTTAACTACAGCTACAGCCGCAATTCACAGGCTATTTACGGCGATTCGAACCGCGGGCGCATTTACGATCGCGATCAGATCTTCGCTTTCAACATCAGCGTGCCATTAGAGAAATGGCTGAGCAACACCTACGCCACCTACAACCTCAACACCAGCAAAAAAGGCAATACCAGCCATACGGCGGGCCTCAACGGCACGGTGCTGGCCGGCGGCAACCTCAGTTGGAGCGTACAGGAAGGGTATGGCAGCCAGGGCCAGGGCAACAGCGGCAACGCCAACGCCGACTGGCGCGCGACGTACGGCGAACTCACGGCGGGCTACGCCTACGATCGCAGTCAACAGCGCGTCAACTACGGGGTGAAGGGCGGGGTGATCGCCCATGAAGACGGTGTGACCTTCGGTCAACCGTTCGGCGAAACCGTCGCCCTGGTACAGGCAGCCGGCGCGAGCGATGTGGCGGTCGGCAATCAGGTCGGGGTGAAAACCGACTGGCGCGGCTACGCGATCGTTCCTTACGTCACGCCTTATCGCAACAATTCGATTCGCCTCGATGTCGACAGCTTGCCGGATGATGTCGATCTCGAGTTGACGAACCAGTCGGTCACGCCGACTCGCGGCGCGGTGAGCCGGGCGAATTTCAAAGCCAACGTCGGCAGACGGATTTTGATGAAGGTGACGGACTCGCAGGGGGCACCTCTGCCGCTGGGCGCCAGCCTGCGTCTTGCCGAGGGGGCGACTCAGCCGTTCCTGGTCGGCGGCGACGGCGTGGTCTATCTGACCGGCATGGCGGAAAAGGGCCTGCTCATCGCGCAGTGGGGCAGGAATGGCGAGAACCAATGCCGCATCCGTTACCAGTTGCCGGCGGAGCCGCCGTCAGCGGGTCTCCAAACCCTAAACGGTGTTTGCCAATAGATCTCGCTCTATCTCCATCATGACTTTTAAGTGAGAGTGAAAATGAACGTTTTTCTCAGGATATTCGGTTACGGCGCCCTGGTGTGGCTGGCGACGCTCACGACGGCGGTTTATGCCGGCACCTGTACTACCAACGCGAAAACCGCCCGCATGGGGTTGCTGACGCTGGCCGTGGATCCGCGCATCGAAGTCGGCGAGCAGTTGGCTGTTCGAACCGAGAACAGCATGAACGGCACGACGTTTTCTTTTCTTTGTTCCGGTTCGGTCGCCTATCGCTCCATGTCGCCGCTGACGCCGAGCGCGCTGCCCGGCGTATTTGAAACGGGCATTGAGGGCGTGGGGGTGACGATTTCAGACTTATGGCAGAGCAATAAGAACGTGCCCGTCAACACGGCGATTTCGCCCAACTTGCTGACGCCATGGATCAATCGAAACGATGTTCGGCTGACGTTTATTAAAACCGGCCCGATCAAAACCGGCGGCGATATGGGCGGGAAAATTATCGCCAGATATTATCTGGATTCGACCTCCATTTTGGATCTCAGTATTTCCGGCATGAAGGTCATTCAGAAAAGTTGCCTGGTTGATTTGAACTATAAAAATCAAACGGTGAATCTGGGCAGCCCTAAACGCAGCGAGTTTAACGGCGTCGGCAGCACGGCGGCGTCTTCCGAACGCAATTTTTCCGTGGTTCTGCAATGTCAGGAGGACAATATTCCGGTTCAGGTCACGTTCGAGGCGGCCGGAAATTCGCCAGGCGTGGGAATGATTGATATCGCCGACGGCGCCGATGCGGCGAAGGGCGTCGCCGTGGAAGTGTTGGATGAGAACCGTAACCCATTAACGTTTTCCAGACCGATCAATTACCACACCGCGGCTGAAAAAGAGATCAGGATCCCCTTGATGGCGCGCTATAAGCAAACGGGAGCCATTAGCCCCGGACAGGCCGACGCGGTGATGACATTCACCATTACGCAGAATTAAAGAGACCCCCATTAAAAATATAATGTCGTCTGTTCGCGCGACATTATTGGTGGCATCAGGCGCTGCAGGCCGATGCCAATGCAATGACAACACGCATGTATGGCAGTGTTTGTCCGTTTAAATATGGAGATTAACCAATGAAAGAACTGTCTGTTATCGAAATGAATGAAGTGTCAGGCGCTTATTCCTGGGATATGAGCAATGGACTGTCGGGGCTGATTGGCAGCGCCGTCTCCAATGCCGCGGAAGCCGTTTCATCCATCGCTCTGGGCGCCTCCGTGGGCAGCATGGCGGGCGCCGTCATCGGCGGTAAGCACGGCGGCGACGGCGGCGGCCTGCTGGGCGTCGGCTCGATTGGCCAGGGCGTCGGCATGGTCGCCGGCGGCATCCTGGGCGGCGTAGCCAGCGGCGTGGCCGCAGCCGTTATTGGCTGGGACACCACGCTGGAATACTCCAAAAAAGGCCTCGATGGGCTGATTAACGGCACCATCAGCTAAATCCATACGCGGTCCAAAGCCGCAGCGTTCTCGCTGCGGCTGTCTCCCGGTCAGGCAAGCGCAGGTTCTTCCTATGAGTGATAATAAGAGCAGGAATATTTTCCGCCAGGAGGCGGTCAATTATCAACGTCAAAGATGGACCGGCAGGGCGCTGTTAATTTCCGGCGCGTCGAGCCATGTGATTGCCGCCACCTGTTTCACTTTTATTCTGATCCTGGCGGGCGCACTCTATTTTTGCGAGTACACGCGCCGGGTCGATGTTGAAGGCGAGGTGATCAGCATCCCGCATTCCACCAATGTGTTTTCCTCCCAATACGGCTACGTGAGCCAGGCATTTCATAAAGCCGGTGACGTCGTGGAAAAGGACGAGCCGCTGTATGTGATTGATGTCTCGAGAAGCACCACGTCCGGCAATGTCAGCCATATCGCGGCCAGCGAAATAAGCAAACAGATTAGCAATCTGGATTCGATAATCAGCAAGCTGAATAAAAATAAAACCGCCATGCTGGATAATTTGCGCAAACAGATCAATAGCTATGAAAACGCCTATAAAGAAACCGAGAAACTGAACCTCAGTGCCAAAGAGGGGATGGATAAAATGCGGGATAGCCTGAAAAATTACGAACACTATTTGACGAAAGGCCTGATCACCAAAGATCAGTTAAATTATCAGCGTTCGCTTTTTCAACAACAGCAAAGCTCGTATCAGGCGCTCTACAGCCAAAAGATCCAGCAAAATATTCAGCTGTCGCAGTTGCGCAGCGATTTGCTGATTCGCGCCGCCGATTACGACAATCAGATATCGCAAAGCGAATCGCAACGCAGTGATTTACAACGCCAGCTGGCGGAGTCCAATGCCGGCGGCCAGGTCATTATCAAAGCGCCGCTCAAGGGGAAAATCGAGTCGCTGAGCGTGACCGCCGGGCAGGTGGTCGAGAGCGGCAGCAGTCTGGCGCAAATCAAGCCGATTGATAACATCAAATATTATCTGGTTTTATGGCTGCCGAATAACAGTTTGCCCTACGTGAAAATCGGCGATGGCATCAACATTCGCTATGAAGCCTTCCCGTCGGATAAATTCGGTCAGTTTCCGGGAAAAATAGAATCCATCTCGTCGGTCCCCGCCTCCCCGCAGGAAATGTCGGAATACAGCAGCGGAAATAAAAGGGAAAGGAACGCCTACTACAAAGTGCTGGCGTCCATCAGCGACACGCAATTCAGCGATAAAGGCAAATATCTCGAAATCAGCAGCGGGCTGCAGGCCAGGGTCATCGTCTTCCTGGATAAGAAACCGCTTTATCAGTGGGCGGTCGCGCCTTTGTATGACATAAAAAACAGCGTTGTGGGGCGAGTCGATGAAGGACAATAATCTCTTTGAACGGATCAACGAGAAGTTAACCTTCTCACTGCGCAAGCGGGTGCCGAGCATCTTGCAGTCGGAATCATCGGAATGCGGCCTGGCGTGCCTCGCCATGATCGCCTCCTATTACGGGTTTAATGTGGATATGCTGAGCCTGCGGCAGCGATTCGGCATTTCCACCCAGGGCGCGACCCTGGGGACGATCTCTCAAATCGCGTCGCAAATCCAGCTGAAGACGCGCGCCTTGTCTTTGGACATCGACGAAATCAATCAGCTGAAAACGCCCTGCATACTGCACTGGAATATGAATCACTTCGTGGTGTTGGTTAAGGTGCAGCGCGCCGGTTTTGTCATTCACGATCCGGCCTTCGGGCGCCGAGTGATCGGGCTGCAGGAGATGTCGAATCATTTTACCGGCATCGCGTTGGAGCTGTGGCCCGACAGGGCCTTTCAAAAAGAGACCCTCAAGACCCGTTTGCGCCTGCTGGATTTGATGAAAAACATCGAGGGCCTGCCGGGGACGCTGCTCAAGATCTTTGCGTTATCGATAGTCATCGAATCGGTCAACCTGCTGCTGCCGGTAGGAACCCAACTGGTGACCGACCATGTCATTCAGGCGCATGACTACAGCCTGCTGACGGTCATCTGTTTGGGGCTGATCTTCTTCACCTTGTTCCGCGCGGTGGTCAGCATCGCCAGGGCCTGGATCTCCATCGTGCTCGGGACGCTGACCGATATTCAGTGGAAGACGACGCTGTTTGAACACCTGATGAAGCTGCCGCTGGATTTTTTCGAAAAACGGCACCTGGGGGACATTCAATCGCGCTTTTCCTCGCTGGATGCGATCAGAACCACCTTTACCAATAATATCGTCAGCGGGATCATCGACGGCATCATGACGGCCGGGCTGTTCGCGATGATGATGGTCTACGGCGGCTGGCTGGTCTGGGTCGTGGCGGGCTTCACTCTGATCTACATCCTCATCAGGATGATGACTTACAGAACCTACCGTCAATTCTCGGAGGAGCAGATCGTCAAGGCGGCCAAGGCCAACTCGCATTTCATGGAGACGCTGTACGGCATCTCGACCGTCAAGGCGCTGGGCATCAAGGAAACGCGCTCCAGCTATTGGCTCAATCTGAACGTTGACGCCGCCAATACCAATATCAAAATCACCCGATTCAATATGATGTTCGGCGGGATCAATACCTTTATCACGACGCTCGATCAGGTGGCGATCCTGTGGCTTGGCGCCATGATGGTCATCGACAACTCCATGACGCTCGGCATGTTCATGGCGTTCAATGCCTATCGCGGCCAATTCTCTCAGCGGGCCTCGAGCCTGATCGACCTGGCGATCGGCTTGCGCATGTTGTCGCTGCACAATGAGAGGATATCAGACATCGTCTTTACCGATGCGGAGACGGAGTCCGCGCCGCGACAGGTTTTCCCCTCGGGCACGGGGATTGCCATTGAGGTAAAAAATCTTACGTATCAATATGACGCGCTGTCGCGGCCGATCTTCAAAGACCTGAACATGCGCATTGCGGCCGGTGAAAGCGTGGCCGTCGTGGGCGCCTCCGGCGCGGGCAAGACCACCTTGCTGAAGGTGATGTGCGGTTTGCTCAGCCCCACTTCCGGCCAGGTTTTGGCCGACGCGATGGATATCCACAAAGTCGGGGTGAATAACTACCGTAACGCGATCGCCTGCGTGTTGCAGGACGACCGGCTGTTCTCCGGGTCCATTGCGGAAAACATCAGCGGGTTTGAGGTCAATGCCAATAAAGAGCTGATCATGGCCTGCGCGATACACAGTAATATCCACGATGAAATCATGCAGATGCCGATGGGCTACGAAACCCTGATCGGCGAGTTGGGCAACGGCATCTCCGGCGGGCAAAAGCAACGTTTGTTTATCGCGCGCGCCCTCTATCGCCGCCCGAGCGTGCTGTTTATGGATGAAGCGACCAGCCATCTGGACGTTGAGAATGAGTCGGCGATCAACCGGGCGATATCTTCGCTGAATATTACGCGCGTGATCGTCGCCCACAGAAAGTCGACCATCGACTCGGCCGACAGGGTGGTGGTGCTGGGGGCCGAGAGCGGCGCGCTGGCAGGCGGCGGTGAATAAAGGGCGCTTGCCGGCGCCGGGGCGAAGCCGGCAATGCAGGCTGTCCCCGCGACCTAAATCGCGGTAAAATGCAGCAGTTGACCCTATCGCATTCCATCAGGCCGTCGAACCCGCTATGAAAACGCGCAAACCGCGCCGCCCGCCCGGGCGGTGGATCTATTACATCCTGCATGAAGACATGCTGTGGCCTTGCCCGGTTAAATGGGAGTGGGAGAGCGGCTATAACGCCTGGCTGCCGTTTTACTATTCCCCCACGTTGGAATTCGTCGCCGGCAACCCCGCCCGCGCCACCAAGGTCAGCAGCGGCCGGCGCTAAGCGTGCTGCCCGCCTTGCCGCCCGGCATCCGCTCACCTAAGATCATCTCATCACCCACAGGTTTCCGGGAGCGTCCATGTCTACTCTGTTTCGCACGTCTCTTTGCGGCGTAGCGGCGTTGTTGCTGCTTGCGGGTTGTCAGCAGACGGCGCATCAACCGGCGCCGCCGCTGCAGGCGCAATTGGATCACATCGCTTTGATGTTGGCCGGTGGGCATTTCCTGCGCGTGGACTGCGGGCGCAGCGACGTGCCGGACGACGTGAAATTGCAACGCACCGCGATGCGTGCAGCGCAGCACCGCGGCTGGGATACGCAGGCGGCAGGGTATCGGCAGTTGCCGGCGCTCACCCAGGCGCGTTACCTGACTCTGCAACAGGACAATCAGCTGCTGACGGACAAATGCGCCACGCTCAGCCGCAGCACCGCGCGCTTTATCGCGGCGGCGCAGGCCGATCAGGAAGACTACATGGAGTAGCGCTACGGTGTGCCTGTCGGGCGCTCGCCACGGGCGCCCAAAAATTCTTTGCAGGATAACGATTTATCGCTCATCATTTGAAATGATGTTTCACTTTTATCCATCGAGCCCACCTTGAACCTGTATGCCGCACTGCGTCAGCGCGTGGAAAATACGCCCTGGTACGCCAAACGGAAAAGCTACCGCGTGCTGTTCTGGCGCGAAATCACGCCGCTGGCGGTGCCGATTTTTCTGGAGAACGCCTGCGTTCTGTTGATGGGGGTGCTGAGCACCTTTCTGGTGAGTTGGCTCGGCAAAGAGGCGATGGCCGGGGTGGGGCTGGCGGACAGCTTCAACATGGTGATCATCGCCTTTTTTGCCGCGGTGGATCTCGGCACCACCGTGGTGGTGGCCTTCAGCCTCGGCAAGCGCGATCGCCGGCGGGCGCGGGCGGCGGCGCGTCAGTCGCTGGTGCTGATGACCGGCGTGGCGCTGCTGTTGGCGGCGGGCATTCACCTGGCGGGCGAACCGATCATTGATGTGATCGCCGGCGCGGCCTCGCCGGAGGTGAAAGCGCTGGCGCTCTCTTACCTGCAAACCACGGTGTGGAGCTACCCGGCGGCGGCGATTGCGCTGATCGGCAGCGGCGCTCTGCGCGGCGCAGGCAACACCAAGATCCCGCTGCTTATCAATGGCGGCATGAATATCCTCAATATCATCATCAGCAGCATCCTGATTTACGGCATGCTGGGCTGGCACGGCCTGGGCTTCGTCGGCGCCGGGCTGGGGCTGACGATTTCCCGCTATATCGGCGCCATCGCCATCCTCTATGTGCTGGCGATCGGTTTTAATCCGGCGCTGCACATCACGCTGAAAAGCTATTTCACGCCGCTGAAGATGAGCATCCTGTGGGAAGTACTGGGGATCGGCATTCCCGCCAGCGTCGAGTCGGTGCTGTTCAACGGCGGCAAACTGTTGACGCAGATGTTCGTCGCCGGCATGGGCACCAACGTGATCGCCGGTAACTTTATCGCTTTCTCCATCGCTTCGTTGATCAACCTGCCGGGCAACGCGTTGGGATCGGCCTCGACCATTATCGTCGGCCGGCGGCTCGGCAAAGGCGAGATCGGTCAGGCGGAGCGGCAGCTGCGCCATATTTTCTGGCTGTCTACCCTCGAGTTGACCGCTATCGCCTGGGGTACGGCGCCGTTGGCCGGGGTATTCGCCGCGTTTTATACCTCGCAGGATGACGTGAAAACGGTGGTGAAAACCCTGATTTGGCTCAACGCCGCCTTTATGCCGATCTGGGCCGCTTCCTGGGTGTTGCCCGCCGGGCTGAAAGGCGCGCGCGACGCCCGCTTCGCCATGTGGGTGACGATGCTTGGCATGTGGGGCTGCCGCGTGGTGGCGGGCTACGCGCTGGGTATCGAACTGGGCATGGGCGTGGTGGGTGTCTGGTTGGGGATGTTCCTTGATTGGGCGGTGCGCGGCGCCTTGTTCTACTGGCGCATGGTCAGCGGGCGCTGGCTGTGGAAATATCCGCGGGCCAAACGCCGGGAGGCCGGGTAACGTCGGCCGCGGGGCACCGGCGAGATGGCCTCAGTATAAAAGCGTCATCGCGCTGAAGAACAGCAGCGTCAACGCGATGATGATGACGTTTTGCGTGGCTTTGCGCATCAGTTTGCTGGCGCTCAGGCGGCTGTCGATGACGTAGAGCAGCGGCACCATCAGCAGCACATAGGCGAACATCAGCATGGCGGTAAAGGGCTGCAGATTCATTCATGTTCCTCCTGTGCGCTATCATGGCCGACCAGATGCACCAGCACCGCCTTCGGCTGATGCGGCAAACCAATAAAGGGCGGGGTGGCTGGGGAGTCCGCCGTGAACGGCAGACCGGCACGCCGCGTCTTCACCGCCGCTTGCAGGATCTTCTTTCGATGCTTCCGAGTATGGTCGACCATGCGCCTCCGAATAGGGCCGCCCGAAGGCGGCCGATCGTTGTATTGCCCATTAAGCTGGAGAGGATCGCAGCCGCTGCCGGGGCCGCAGAGGTATAATATTGCGAATGATAACCATTATCAATAATGCGAGTGAAAAAATTAAGGGTATTGCGAGGGGACAGCCGGCGGGGCGGGAAAAGAAAAAGCACGCCTTGCGGCGTGCTTTGCGGGGTACTAACGGCGGTGGTTACTTCTGATCGGGCAGAGCGTAAGCGACCACGTAGTCGCCCAGCTTGGTGCCGAAGGAACCGTGGCCGCCGGCGTAGATCAGCACGTACTGCTTGCCGTTGACCTCATAGGTCATCGGCGTCGCCTGGCCGCCGGCCGGCAAGCGCGCTTCCCACAGTTTTTCACCGTTGGTCACGCTGAAGGCGCGCAGGTAGTTGTCTGCGGTGGCGCCGATGAAGAACACGTTACCGGCGGTGGTCACCGGGCCGCCCAGCATTGGCATGCCCATTTTGAACGGCAGCGGCAGCGGTGAGCTGTCGCGCACGGTGCCGATGCGTTTTTTCCACACGATGTCGTTGGTTTTCAGATCCACGGCGGAAATGTAACCCCAGGCCGGCTGTTTGCACGGCAGACCGAACGGCGACAGGAACGGATTCAGGGTGACGCCGAACGGCACGCCATACTGCGGCTGTACGCCGGACTCGGTGCCGCTGCCGCCTTTGTCGCCTTCCGGCGGCTCAATCGGGTTGCCTGGGCCGCGCGGGATCAGTTTGGAGACGAACGGCAGCGCGATCGGGTTGGCGATGGCGATTTCGCGATCGGTATCGACGGCCAGGCCGCCCCATTCGAACATGCCCAGGTTACCCGGGAACACCAGCGTGCCCTGCTCGGAAGGCGGAGTGAAGGTGCCTTCATAACGCAGGCTGTGGAACATCACGCGGCAGACCAGCTGATCATAGATGGTCGCGCCCCACATGTCGGCGCCGGTCAGTTTCTTCTCAGGACGGAAGGTCAACTCGGAGAACGGCTGGGTCGGTGACAGGCGATCGCCTTTGGCCGGGCCCTGCGGTACCGGTTTCTCCGGCGCCGGCACCACCAGTTCGCCGTTGGTGCGGTTCAGCACGAAGATGTTGCCGGTTTTGGTCGGCACATAGATAACCGGCACTTTTTTACCGCTCTTGTCGGTAATGTCCGCCAGGGTCGGCTGCGCCGGCACGTCCATATCCCACAGGTCATGGTGGACCGTCTGATAGAACCAGGCCAGTTTGCCGGTGGAGGCGTTCAGCGCCAACAGGCCGCTGGCGTAGCGTTCCATTTCCGGGGTGCGATCGCCGCCCCAGATGTCCGGAGTGGAAACGCCCATCGGCAGGTAAACGATATCCAGCTTGGCGTCATAGGCGGCAGGCGCCCAGGAGTTCGGCGAGTTCGGCACGAAGTGGTGCTCGTCCGCCGGGATGGCGTTCGGATCCTTCGCGCCCGGATCGAAGGCCCACAGCAGCTTGCCGCTGTTGATGTCGAAGCCGCGGATCACGCCGGAAGGCTCGCGGTTGGAGTAGTTGTCGGTCACGGCGCCGGCGATGACGATCACTTTATCGGTGATCACCGGCGGCGAGGTCGGCTCGTAGTGGCCCGGCGTCGCATACGGCATGTTGCTCTGCAGGTTCAGCTCACCGTTGTTGGCGAAATCCGGGCAGGGTTTGCCGGTTTCGGCGTCCAGCGCAAACAGGCGGCCGTCGTTGACCGGCAGAATGATGCGGCGTGCGCACATCGCCGGTGCGGCATCGCCGGCGGCGCCTGCGGCTGCGGCGGTTTCGTGGTAAGACACGCCGCGGCAGGTGATGTGCTGGAAGGTTGGGTTGTATTTCAGCTGCGGATCAAACTTCCACTTTTCTTTACCGGTGGCGGCATCCAGCGCAAACAGCTTCTGGTGCGGCGTACACATGTAAAGGGTATCGCGGATTTTGATCGGCGTGACTTCGTTGGTGATCTCACCCGGATCGTTGGCGGTCTTCAGATCGCCGGTCTGGAAACGCCAGGCTTCTTGCAGCTGGCCAACATTTTTGTCGTTGATCTGGCTCAGCGGCGAGTAACGGGTGCCTTCCTGGGTGCGGCCATAGGCCGGCCAGTCGGCGCCGGTGGCGTCTTTCGGCTGTACCTGCGCGGCGTCGAGCGTGCCGTTGATCTCTTGCGGATCGTTGAACACGGCATAGGCCAGCGCGATGACGGTGATCGCCAGCGCCGCGCTCAGCGCGCCGTAGGCGAATTTGCCGTTGGCCACCAGCTTGCGATAGATAAACGGCAACACCAGCCACAGGCCGAAGAAGAAGGTGACGTCCAGGCGCGGCGTCAGCGCCCAGAAGTCCGGCCCCACTTCCCACAGGGCCCAAATCGTGGTGCCCAGCAGGAATACCGCGTACAGCAGCAGCGCGGTGGCGCGGCGGCGGAACAGCAGCCAGGAGGTCGCCAGCAGCACCAGCCCGGCGATGATGTAATACAGCGAACCGCCCAACTTGGCCAGCCAGATGCCGCCGCCGAGCAGATAAAGCCCGCTCAGCGCGGCAAACAGCGCCGTTATGACGATAAGCGGCGATAGTGACGCTTTATTTTGCATAGCAATACCCTTACCAAAAATGAAAGTCCCCGATTTAGAGATTAAGCCAAATCGGAAAAAACACGCGGTTTCTCCCTATTATTTCAGCGAGAAGCCGCTAGGGTGACGTAAAACCCATCCCGTTTTTTAACCTTAAGGTGCTTTGCCTTATTCAAAGCGATAAGACAAGGTGGCGCCGCCACCCCAGTTGCGCCCCGGCGCCGGCTCGAAGTAGCGGCCGTTGCCTTCGTTGACGATCACCGAACCGACGTATCGGCGATCGAAAACATTGTCCACCCGGCTGAACACGTCCAGCGCCCAGCGGTTCCAGGTAAAGCGATAACCGGCGTTTACGCCGGCCACGGTGTAAGAGGGAGCCTGCGCGCTGTTGGCGTCATTGGCCTGAATGTCGCTCATGTAGCGTAGCTCCGCGCCGGCGTGCCAGCCTTCCGGCGGGGCATAGGCCAGCGAGGCGTAGCCCATGTTGCGGGCGATGCCCGGCAGGCGATTGCCGGCGGGGGTACAAACGGCTTTGCCGCACATATCGCTGCGGTAGGTGGCGTCCAGCAGCGTCCAGGCCATATGCAGACGCCAGTCCAGCGCAAACTCCTGATCCAGCGCCAGCTCCAGGCCGCGCCGCCGGGTTTTGCCGGCGTTGGCGTAGCTGGTGCGCCCACCGCTGCTTTCCGCCACCACCAGCTCGTTGTCGGTATCGGTCTGGAACAGGGCGGCGCTCACCAGGCCGTTGCCGAGGCGCAGTTTGCTGCCCAGTTCGACGGTGTCGCTGGTGGACGGCTGCAGGCCGATGTTCAGGCCGGCCTGGCCGTCGGGGCGGTAGGAGAGTTCGTTGATGGTCGGGGTTTCAAAGCCGCGGCCGGCGGAGAGATAAACGTTCCACGCCGGATTGATTTTATAGTTGAGCGAACCCATCGGCAGCCACTGGTGGTAGCGTTTGCTGCCGCTGTCGTCGCCGTTGCGCGGCGTGATGTAGTAGTCGGTCGAGTCGAAGCTGACCGTGCTGTAGCGCAGGCCGGCGTCCAGCGTCCAGTGCGGCGTCAGTTGCCAGGAGGTTTGCAGGTAAGGATCCAGGTTCCAGATGCGGTTTTTCTCGTTGCGCCGCTGGTCGCCTTTCTCGCCGTAGTCCACTGTGCCGTCTCGCAGAATAAAGTTTTCAAACCCCTGCCGGCGTTCGGTCATGGTTTCATAATCCAGACCGCCGATCAGTGTTACCGGTAACGAGGCGAGAGTATCCTCATGCTTCCAGCGAGTGTCAATGCCCTGATATTTTCTTTCCAGCACGATCACCCCGCCGGCGTGGGTAGGGTTGAGCTGCGGCCCGCGTGGAATGGATTGGTACTGCGTGGTGTGGCGCTCGCCGTGGTAGGCGGTCAGCGTCAGTTCGTCGCGCTCGCTCATCTGGCGCTGATAGCGCAGGCCGGCCTGGGTCTGATCGAGCGATTTGCGGGTGTTGTATTGATCCGCGCGCGGCGCCTGGCGCGGGTTTTCCTTCCATTCCGCTTCGGTCAGGCCGCCCGGATCGCCGGCGTCAATGGAGACGCTGTTGAACATCAGTGTCAGGGTACTGACGTCGTCCAACCGCACGCCGAGCTTGCCGTTGCCGAGGTTTTTCCGCGCGGCGCTGTGATCGCGATAGCCCTGAGTGGTGAAGCGGGTGCCCGAGATGGCGTAGTTGACGTCGCCGGCCTGGGTGCCGTCGCCGGTGGCGCCGGTCGCTTTCACCCCGTAGCGCCAGGTGTTGTCGCTGCCGAAATAGCTGCCGGCCTCCAGCGTTGGCGGCTGGGCGCCGGTCTGGGTGTCAACGTTGATCACCCCGCCCGAAGCGTTGCCGTACAGCGCGGAATAGGGGCCGCGCAGCACCTCGATGCGCTCGACGGAGTTGATGTCGATGTTGGAGGTTTGTCCCTGGCCGTCGGGCATGGTGGCGGGGATGCCGTCGACGTACATGCGCACCCCGCGCACGCCGAACATCGATCGGCTGCCGAACCCGCGTATCGACAGCTGCAGATCCTGCGCATAGTTTTGCCGGTTTTGAAGCTGCAGACCCGGCACGCTGCCAAGGTTTTCCGACAGGTTAATCTGCGGGGCGGCGTTGCGCAGGTCCTGGCCGTCGATCACGCTGACGGACACCGGCGATCCCAGCTCGGTCAATCCGATGGGTTGCGCCATTACCACCAGCGTATCGCTGTCTTTCTGATCCGCTGCCAGGGCCGAACCGATGCAGACCGGCTGCAGCAATAACAGGGTTGCCGGGGTCAAGACGGGACGTTTTTTATTCATCAGATAATTCTGCCAATAATGCTGAAAAAATTGCCCGCAAGTGGGCGAAAATAGCCATTTGTGACTCCCTGTACTGGCATTCAATGGGAGGGAAACTGCATCCTGCAACGAGTATAGGATATTCCGACACCGTACGCTTTGGAATAGCGCAACTGAAAGATGCGTGTTTTCATTTAAGAAGATTCTCTTTTTTATCGCTTTTCCTGCGATGCCTTTAAATTAAATTTATTTATATTAAATATATTCCTATCTTTGTTTTTAATTTATTTTCAATAGTTATTTTATTTGTGAATGAAAAATCAATAATCATTTTTAAATGATAAGTGATTCACCATGTTATTGTTTTTATTGATTTTAGTTTATTTATTTTTTTGTGTCTTTATTTTTTGCGAAAATAAAATAATATTCGCTCTAACGTTTTTTAAGTTTTCACCTAACAGCTCAGTCGCATAACCGTCACGGTATTTATGCCACGCATAAATATCTATTCATATATTGTTGGAATATATTAAAAGGGAATTGATTCATGGGCGCGATCATCGCTTCACCCTATACCCACACGTTTTGGAATGAATACGTCCTCAATCCACGCTCCTGCGAGTACAACCTGGTGATGGATCAGACCATTGAGGGGGCGCTGGACGTCGATCGACTACGCGCGGCGATCGACGGGGTTTGCCGAGACTTTATTCTGTTCCATCACGTCCTGGACGACAGTGATTCGCAATTACGCTGGATAAAGACGACGAAAAAAATTGCGCTGGAAACGTTCAATGCCGATTGCGATGTCGGTCAGCTCATCAACATGCCGTTCGATCTCAGGGAAGGGCCGTTGTGCCGCTTTTACCTTATTGAACTGGCTCCCCAGCGTTATAACTTGATCATTGTCGTTCATCACATCTTGATCGACGGTCTCTCCGGCCAGGAGTTCTACAGCGCTATTTCCGCTTATTACCATCGCGGCGCGGCAGTGACGCCGCCGCAGGAGAATAAAGCGGACCTTTGCGCATTATACCGGCGCTATGAGGCGGATATCGCGGCGTTGAAGCAAGACTTCGGTTCCGCGTCATTCTGGGGCGACACGCTGGCCGAGTGCGCGCCGCGCGTGGCGTTGCCTTATCTCCCCGGCGCACACTCTGAAGCGTACGGCGCCGGCGAAGTGCGCTTTTCGTTACCGTTTGCCGAGTGGCGAACGCTGAAGGCCGGCGTCAGGTATGCCAATCCCTTCCTGATATTCAAAACGCTGTGGGCGTTGCTGATCGCCCGGCAATCCGCGCAGGAGACGGTGCATATCGGGTATCCCGTCGCACCGGAGGGGGGCGATCGGCTGTTCTTCGGCGCCCAGGTCAACACCGCGGTGTTTCCCTTAACGCTCGCCCCGGAAGCCACGTTCAACCAGCTGTACCGCGCGACGCTGGCCTACAGCAAAGCGCTCAAGGCGACGGGCAAGCTGCGGCACAGCCAATTGCCGGTTTATGACATGCTGAGCCTTAGTCCGGTGCGTCAGCTAAACGTCAATTTCACTCAGGCTTACCTGAAAGATGCGCCGCTGGCGTTCGATGGTTGCCGCATCGACGTCAATCATCGGTTCAATGTCGATCTGGCCGGTTCGGAACTGCTGCTGGAGTATCAGCCGACCGAGCTGGCCTTTGAGTTTCGCCTGCGTTACCGCACCGATCTGTTCGACGCCACGCAAATGGCGGAGATGGCGGAGCAGTATCTCGGGTTATTGCAGCGTGCGTTAACCGAACCGGATGCGCCGATAGCCGCCTGGCCGCAACTGACGGCACAACAGGCAGTGCGCTGCCGCGACGCCTGGGAGAGCAGGCCTGAAACGGCCGAGCCGGAGGCGACACTGCTCGACGGCGTGGCCCGCCAGGTGCGCCGTCACCCGGATCGCATCGCCTTGACCGACGCCAACGGTTCGCTCAGTTATCGGCAACTGGCGCAGCGCAGCGATCGCCTGGCGTTGCGGCTGCGGGCGGAATATCAGCGGCTGCGCGGCGTGGCCATGCCGCCTGAGACGCTGATCCCGCTGTATCTGCAGCGCAACGCGGAAGCGGTGGTGGCGATGCTGGCCATCATGAAGGCGGGCGGCGCCTATGTGCCGCTGGATCCCGCGGCGCCGGCGCAGCGCCTGGAATATATTCTGCAAGAGGTGAACAGCCCCATCGTCCTGACGGAAAGCGCATTGCAAGGGGAGGCGCGGCGTCTGGCGCCGGACGGCGTTTGCCTGGCGGCAGATGAACCGCTTGCCGATGCGGATGCCGCGAGCCTGCCGAATGTCGAAGCCTGGCAATTGGCCTACGTGATTTACACCTCCGGCACCAGCGGGCGGCCGAAAGGCACGCTGTGTGAACACCGGGGCGCGGCCAACATGGTGCGGGGTCATACGCAGCGTTTGCTGCGCAATGAATCGGGCGCGCTCAACTGCCTGCAGTTCGCGTCGCTGGCCTTTGACGCGCACGTGTTTGAAGTGTTCATGGCCCTGAGCAACGGCCACCGGCTGTTCATCGCGGGCGACGCGCAGCGGCGGGATCCGGCGCTGTTATGCGAACAGATGGCGGCCTGGCGCATCGAGGCCTGTTTCCTGCCGCCGGCGCTGCTGGGCACTTTGCCTGAACTTCCGCCTTCGGTGCGCTATCTTGCGACCGGCGGGGAGGCGACCGCGCAGGAGGCGCTCGACCATTACCTGGCCGGCGGCATGCAGGTCGCCAACATGTACGGGCCGACCGAAGCCTCGGTCAGCGCCAGTCTGAATATCTATCGCCGCAACGGCGCGCGCAATATCGGCCACGCCATCGCCAATATGCGTTGTTATGTGGTTGACGAGCATGACAATCTAATGCCGCTGGGGGCGGAGGGCGAGCTGTGTCTGGCCGGCATCGGCCTGGCGCGCGGATACCTGAACTTGCCGGGGCTGACGGCGTCGGCGTTCGCTGTCAATCCTTTTGAACTTCGTGAGCCTTACCGGCGCCTGTATCGCACCGGCGACCGGGTACGGCGCTTGGCCGACGGCAGCCTGGAGTACCTTGGGCGGCACGATCAGCAAATCAAGATCAATGGTTATCGCATCGAGTTGGGCGAGATCGAAATGCAGCTGCGCGCACTGCCCGAGGTGGCCGAGGCGGTGGTGACCCTGCGCCCCGGCACGACGGACCAACTGGCGGCCTGGTATGTGCCGAAGCCCGGCGCGACGCCGCAGGCCGGCGACATCTTGCAACGCCTGGCGGCGCAGCTGCCGCATTATATGTTGCCGTCGGCGCTGTCGGCGCTGTCGGCGCTGCCGCTGACGGTGAGCCGCAAGGTCGATTACCGGGCATTGCCGGAACCGCTGCCGGTCGAGCGGCAAACGGCGTTTCGCCAACCGGGCACGCCGCTGGAGACTCAGCTTTCTGCGCTGTTCAATCGGCTGCTGGGCGGCCATGTCGGCATGGACGACAACTTCTTCCGCCTCGGCGGCAACTCCATTATGGCCATCAGGCTGTGTCACGAAGTGAATAAACTGCCGGGGGCGAAGATCTCGGTGCTGACGTTGAATCAGCATCCGACGGTGGCCGCGCTGAGCGAGCATATCGCCGCTCAACGGCAGGCGCCGTCGGATGAGCCGCCCATCCTCCCCGGCGAGCTGCGGGAGGGGCCGCTGTCGCTTCAGCAGTCGCGATTGTGGTTTGTTCAGCAACTGTCGGCGGACGCCACGCACTATCTGTCGCCGGTGCTACTGCGGCTGGCGCCGGACATCGATGACCAACGTTTTGTGGACTGTCTGCAGGCGATCGTCGAGCGCCACCAGATCCTGCGTAGCCTGATTCGCCAGAATGAGCGGGGCGAAGCCAGCCAGTGGGTCAGCGACGCCGTGCTGCCGGTGCCTTTGCTGACGGTGAGCGGCGCTGAGTTTGACATGGCGCTGGCGCAGGCCTGCAGCCGGCCGATGGATTTGACACGCGAGCTGCCGCTGCGCGCCACGCGCTACCGTTACCGCGATGCGGCGGGCGGGGAAACGGCCGTATGCCTGTTGGTGTTCCATCACATCGTCTTTGACGGCTGGTCGCTTGAGGTGCTGCTGCAGGAACTGGACGCGCGCTATCGGGGCGTGCCGCCTGCGCCGCCGGAGCCCGCGCTGCAATACCTCGACTATGCCTGCTGGCAACAAGCGCCGGAAAATGCGCAGCGTCGGGCCGACGAATTGGCCTTTTGGCGGCGAGAGCTGGCGGGCTGGCAGCCGCTCTCGCTGCCGGTGGATTTTTTGCGGCCGGCGGTCTTCGAGGTGCGCGGCGACAACAGCGAAGTGCCGCTGCCGGCGGCGCTGGTGAAGGCGCTGGAGGCGTTGGCGCGCCGAGAGGGCGTGACGCTGCATGCCGTGATGCTGGCGGGGTTCATGCTGTTGCTTGCCCGCTACAGCGGTCAGAACGATGTCATGGTGGGCACGCCGCTGGCGAACCGCAATCGCCCTGAGCTGGAGAATCTGATCGGGTTCTTTGTCAATACGCTGCCTTTACGCCGGCAAATCGACCCGCGTCAGGGCGTCGCCGAGTTTGTGCGAGAGGTTGCAGCCACGACGCTGCGGGCGCAGCAGCATCAGACGCTGTCGCTGGAGGCGCTGGTGGACGCTCTGGCGCTGCCGCGCGACTTTTCGCGGCATCCGCTGTTCCAGGTCATGTTCGCGCTGGAGGGCGAGAGCGGCGCACCGGCGCGTCCGGACTGGCTATCGGTGGTCGATCTGAGCGCTGATGAGCGCACCGCCAAGTTCGATCTGACGCTCACGCTGACGCCGCAGGGGGAGCAGATGCGCGCGCGCTTCAACTTCGCGTCGGCGCTGTTCAGCAAAGCGTCGATGGATCGGTTGGCCGGCTACTACCTCGCCCTATTGCAACAGATGGCGCACCACGATGACTGGCCGCTGGAAAATATTCGTCTGCAGCCGCAGAGCCCGGTGCTGCCTGCGGCGCCGGCCTTTAGCTATGCGTTTGAGCGCAGCCTGCAACAGGATTTCGTGCGGCATGCGCAGCGCAATCCGCAGGCCGTCGCGGTGATCGACGCGCAGGGGGAAATGACGTACGGCGAACTGCACGAGGCGGCGTTAACGCTGGCCACTCAGCTGCGTGTGCAGGGCAAGATGACCGGCGACGCCATCGCCGTCGTCGCGGACAAGGGGCGCCGGCAGCCGATCGCCCTGTTGGCGGCGCTGATGTGCGGCAAGGCGTTTTTGCCGATGGAGGCGACATGGCCGCCGCAGCGGCGGCTGAAGGTGATGGCGCAGGCCGGCATCAATACGTTGCTCAGCGATGCGCCCTGGGCCTGCGACGAGATCAACCTGGTCGAACTGAATGCCGGCGGGCTGGCGGCGCAGTTGCCGCTGCCGGAGAGGCGTCTGCCGGCGGTGGAGGCCGGTCCTGACAGCCTGGCCTATATCATTTTCACTTCGGGCTCGACCGGCACGCCCAAGGGCGTGGCGATCGAACATCGCAGCGCGGTGAACATGCTGGAAGGCGTTCGGCGGTATTTTGGGTTCAACGAGCGGGATCGCAGCCTGGCGCTCAGCGCGTTGAGCTTCGATCTGGCGATCTTCGATATTTTCAGCCCGTTGAGCGCGGGCGGCGCGGTTGTGATGCCGGCCGAGCGAGATCGGGTCAATCCGCAAGCCTGGTATCAGCTGATGATGACACATCGAGTGACGCAATGGTTGAGCGCACCGGCGCTGATGGAGCTGTTGCTGGACTATGTAAACGGCGCGGGGCTGGCGGCTGGGCCTGCGCCGGCGCTGCGGGCGGTGATGGTGGGGGGCGACTGGATCGCCACCTCGCTGCCGGAACGCTGCCTGGCCTGGGCGCCGCACGTCCGCTTCTGCAGCGCCGGCGGCGCGACGGAGGCGGCGATCTTCACCATGCTGTATGAGGTGCCGCGAGGCGAGAAAATTCGCTCGGTCAGCATCCCTTACGGTAAACCGTTGCCGCACCAGCGTTGCTACATTCTGGATGCGGAGCGGCGGCCCGCGGCGCCGGGCGTGCGCGGGGAGATCTATCTGGCCGGTGAAGGGTTGGCGCGCGGGTATTACGGCGATCCGCAACGCACCGCCGAGAGTTTCTTCTGGCATGAGGAGCTGCAGGTGCGGGTGTATCGCACCGGCGACGCGGGCCGGTGGCTCGAGGACGGTAATGTGGAGTTCCTGGGGCGTCTCGATCAGCAGGTCAAGCTGAACGGCTACCGCATCGAGCTGGGTGAAATAGAGCATGCCGCGCTCGGTTATCCGGGGGTGACCGCTTGTTGTTGCGTGCTCGTCACCGACCCTCAGCCCTGTCTGGCCGCTTACTTCGTTGCCGATGAGGCGATCGCCCCGCAGGATTTGGCGCAGCATTTGAGCAGCCAACTGCCTCCTTACATGGTACCGCAGGCGCTGATGCAGCTGGCGCAGCTGCCGCTGACCGAAAACGGCAAGATAGCCCGACAGGCGTTGCCGCCGCCGAAAAGAGCAGCGCGCGAGTTCGTCGCGGCGCAGAACGAGCGGGAGAACGCTTGCCTGGCAGTGTGGCGCGATCTGTTGCAGCGGCAGGATATCGGCGTGGAGGACAATTTCTTCTCGCTGGGCGGCAATTCCCTTCTGGCGATCCAGGCCTGTTACCAGATCGGTCAGCGGTTGGGGGGCGAGGTGACGTTGAGCGAGCTGGGCCGGTTCCCGACGATCCGTTCATTGTGCCGTGCGTTGCTGCGGCAGGGGCAGGGTGCCGCGCCGATGTCGATCCCGCCGCTGCGGCAACGCGAGTATCCGCTCTCCGCTTCACAGCTGCAGCTGTGGTTTATCGAGAACCTGAACGGCGGCGGCAATCTTTATCATGTGCCGATGCTGTTCCGTCTCGGCGAGGAGGTCTGTCTGACGGCTTACGAGCGCAGTCTGCAGGCGATCGTCGCCCGGCATCAGGTGTTGCACAGCCTGATTGCCCAGAAGCCGTCCCAACTCGCCGTCGCCCGTGCCTGTGAACAAACGCTTTCGCTGGAGCGCGTGGCGCTGGAGGCGGTGAGCTGGCCGGACAGACTGCGGCAGGATATCGATCGGCCGTTTGCCCTGGAGGCGGAGTTGCCGATCAGGGCGAGCGTTTACCAGGTGGCGCAGCCTGATGGCGGGCGGGTGACTTACAGCCTGATCCTGGTGCACCACCTGGCGTTTGACGGCTGGTCGCAGCCGGTGCTGCTGCAGGAGTTGGATGAGCTGTATCAGGCGCAGCGGCAAGGGCGGGAGGCTGAACTGGCGGCGTTGCCGCTGCAGTATGGCGACTATGCCGTCTGGCAGCAGCGCTGGTTGGACTCCGCGCTGGCGGATGAGGCGAAAGCGTATTGGCGACAAGCGCTGGATGGGTGGCAGGCGCTGGAGATGCCGCTCGATTTCGTGCGGCCGGCGCGCTTCGATCATCGCGGCGCCAATCACGTCATCGCGCTGCCGGAGGTCCTGACGATGCAGGCGACGCAGTTCGCCCGGCGGCAAGGCGTCACGCCGTTTGCGCTGTATCTTGCGGCCTTTAAGCTGCTGCTCGGTTACTTCAGCGGCCAGCAAGACATTCTGGTCGGCACGCCGGTCGCTAACCGGCCGGTGGCGGAGACCCGCTCGGCGATCGGATTCTTCGTCAATACGCTGCCGTTGCGCTCGCAAATAGACGATGCGGCGTCGCTGAACGATTATGTGCATCGGGTCTTTGACGGCGTGCTGCAGGCGCAGCGGCATCAGAATTTACCGTTGGATCAGTTGATTGAACTGCTGCAGGTGCCGCGCGATCTGTCGCGCCATCCGCTGTTTCAGACGCTGTTCGCGCTGGAAGAGGCGGGTGAAGCGCCGGCCTGGCTGGTGCCGCAGGATCTGTTGACCCACTATCAGGCGGCCAAATTCGATTTGACGCTGAGCATCCAGTCGGCGCCGCAAGGCGGCAGGGCGATCTTCAACTATGCCACCGCCCTGTTTGCACCGGCCACGCTGGCGCTGTTGGGTGAGTATTATCTGACGATCCTCACGCAGATCGTCAATCACGGCGAGCAGCGCGTCAGTCAGTTGGCGCTGGTATCGGCGAGTGAAACGGCACGGCAGCGCGCCTTCCGTCAATCCTGTCCGCCGGCCTACGATTTCGAACGCGCCATCCATCATGATTTTATCCGTCAGGCCGAGCGCCATCCGCAGCGGGTAGCGATCGTCGATGAATGGGGTGAGCTGAACTACGGCGAGCTGTATCGGCGTGCGTTGGCGCTGTCGTTGCAGTTGCGCGAGCATGCGGATATGCGCGCTGACACCATCGCGGTGATGGTGGACAAAGGGCGGGCGCAAATCATTGCGGTGCTGGCGATCCTGATGGCCGGCAAGGCCTATTTGCCGCTGGACGGCGCCTGGCCGGAACGCCGCCGTCTGGATATCGTCGCGCAGTCGCAGACCCGGATTATCCTCAGCAGCCGGGCGTGGGCGGCCCACGGTGACGCCAGACTGTTGACGATCGATCCGCAAGGTGCGGTCAAGGCGTTGCCGCCGGCGGCGCCGGGTGAGCCGGTCTTGCCGGCGCCTTCCGCGCTGGCCTATGTGATCTTCACCTCCGGTTCTACCGGCACGCCGAAAGGGGTGGCGATAGAACATCGCGGCGCGGTGAACAGCATTATCGATACCTTGCACCAGCTGGAACTCGGCGCGGACGATCGCGGGTTGGCGCTCAGCGCGCTGAGCTTCGACATTTCAGTGTTCGATATTTTCGGCCTGCTGTCGGTGGGCGGCGCCATCGTGATGCCGTCCGAAACCGAACGCTATCAGCCGGAGGCGTGGCATCGGTTGTTGATGACTCAGGGCGTGACCTTCTGGAATTCCGCGCCTTCGGTGATGACGCTGCTGGTGGAGCAACTGGAGTCCGCCGCGTCGCAGGCGCAGTGGCCGCATCTGCGCAACGTGGTGCTGGTGGGCGAGGTGATCTCGCGTTCACTGCCGGCGCGCATTCGCCAATGGCGGCCAGGGTGCCGGGTAGTCAGCGCCGGGGGCGCGACCGAAAGCTCCATTTGGTCGATTTTGTACGATATTCCGCAAACGCCGATCCTGGCGCCCAGCGTGCCTTATGGCCGGGCGATGGCTCATCAGCGTTTCTATGTGCTGGATCGCCATCTGCGCGTGTTGCCGCCCTGCTTACCGGGGGAGCAGTACATCGGTGGGGCCGGCGTGGCGCGCGGCTATTACCGCAATCCGTCGCTGACCGAGGAAAAATTCATCTACCATCCGGAATTGGGGGAGCGGCTTTATCGCACCGGCGATGCCGGGCGCTATTTGCCGGACGGCAATCTGGAGTTCCTCGGCCGTATGGATTTTCAGGTGAAAATCAATGGCTACCGCGTCGAGCTGGGGGAGGTCGAGCAATGTGCGCTGGCGTTCGGCGCGATCAAATCCTGTTGCGCCGTGGTGCTGTCAGAGGCGCACCGGCAGCGTCTGGCGTTGTATTACGTCAGTGAGGCGCCGCTGGAGGAGTCGGCGCTGCTGGCCTTTATGAGCGGGCAATTGCCGCTATACATGCTGCCTGCGGCGCTGGTGCGGCTGGAAGCGTTGCCGTACAACTCCAGCGGCAAGCTGGATCGCAAGGCGTTGCCGGCGCCGACGGCGAATGCGCCGCAGGCCTATGTCGCTCCTGCGAACGCGCTGGAGCAGCAGTTGTGCGGATTGTGGCAGGAGGCGCTGCAGTGCGAGCAGGTCGGCATGACGGACGATTTCTTCCTGCTGGGCGGCACCTCGATCAAGGCGATCTCCCTGTGCGTCGGCATGGGGGCGCTGATGGCCGCGCCGGTGCCGGTGGTGCAGCTGTTGCAAAGCCGCACCCTGAAAAATCTGCTGGCTGCCAACGAGCGCCGCTTGGTCTTGCCGCTTAATCGTTGGACAGAAGGGGCGCCGGTCGTATGGATGATCCACCCGGCGCTGGTGGGCGCGGAGGCGTTTCATGCTTTCGCTCAGCCGTTGCAAGGGAGACTCAATTGCTATGGCGTCGATAACCACAATCTTTACCATCAACCGACCATCGACTCGCTCGGCGAGCTGGCCGAACGGTATCTGAGCGACATGATCGCCGCCGGCCTGTTGCAAGGCGCCGGGCCGTTGCGCATTCTCGGTTGGTCGCTTGGGGGGATTATCGCGCTGGAGATCGCCGCGCGCCTCGAGGCGCGCGGCTGCCGTAACGTGCAGCTGTATCTGCTGGACAGCTTCTATCAGCAGGCTACGGCGGAGTGGCCGCTGGAGCAACTGCTGCCGGCGCTGGGCATCGAGGGAGAGGCGGCTGCCCGCGCCATCGCCGCCGGGCAGGCGGAGCGGCGGCTGTCTGAGGGAAGGCTGAGCCGCAGATTGCAGACCACGAAAGTGACGTTGTTTAAGGCGACGGAGGGTAACCCGCAGCTGCCGGAGGCGATAACGGCGCCGCTGCTGGCGCTGGAAGGTAATGGGCTGGGCGCGGTTTGCGCGCAGCTCAAGATTATCCCGCTGGCTTGTCACCACCATAATATCTTGCAGTGTGAGGAGGCGATCGGCAACGCACTCAATCAGGACGCCTGATTGACTCACCGGCTCCGTACAGGCAGGCGGAGCCGGCAAGCCAGACAGGGGCCGAGGAAGGCGAGGACTAACGCGGTCGCTTTCCTGTGCGCGCGTCAGCGGCAGCCGATATGGATAGCGACCGCATCAGGCATCCACGCCGCCAAGGCACAGGTATTTGATTTCGAGATAGTCCTCGATGCCGTACTTCGATCCTTCGCGGCCCAAACCGGAGTGTTTCATGCCGCCGAACGGCGCCACCTCGGTGGAAATCAACCCTTCGTTGATGCCGACAATGCCGTACTCCAGCGCTTCGGCCACGCGCATCACTCGGCCGATATCGCGGCTGTAGAAGTAAGCGGCCAGGCCGAACGGCGTGTCGTTGGCCAGTTCGACGGCGTCGGTCTCCTGGCTGAAGCGGATCAGGGGCGCCACCGGGCCGAACGTCTCCTCGCGGAAGATTTTCGCCGTGCGCGGCACATCGGTCAGGATAGTCGGGGTGAAGAAATTGCCGCCCAGCGCGTCAGGCTTGCCGCCCAGCAGCACCGAGGCGCCGTGCTCGACGGCGTCGGCGATATGCTCGCGCACTTTTTCCACCGCGTCCGGGTTAATCAACGGGCCGATGGTGACGCCGTCATCCAGGCCGTTGCCGACTTTCAGCTTGGCGACGGCGGCTTTCAGTTTGGCGGCGAAGGCATCGTATACGCCGTCCTGCACCAGAAAACGGTTGGTGCAGACGCAGGTCTGGCCGGCGTTGCGGTATTTCGAGGCGACCGCGCCGGCCACGGCGGCGTCCAGATCGGCGTCGTCAAACACGATAAACGGCGCGTTGCCGCCCAGCTCCATGCTGGTTTTCTTGATGGTGGGCGCACACTGGGCCAGCAGCTGCGCACCGACTTCGGTGCTGCCGGTGAAGGAGAGTTTGCGCACGTCCGGGTTGGCGGTGAGTTCGCCGCCGATGCCTTTGCTGGGGCCTGTTATCACGTTGCACACCCCGGCGGGCAGCCCGGCGCGCTCCGCCAGCACGGCGATCGCCAGCGCCGAGAACGGGGTCTGGCTGGCGGGGCGGATCACCCCGGTGCAGCCTGCGGCCCAGCCGGGGCCGGCTTTGCGGGTGATCATCGCCGCCGGGAAGTTCCACGGGGTGATGGCGGCGAACACGCCGATCGGCTCTTTTTGCACGATGATGCGGCGACCGGCCTGGGGCTGTGGAATGGTGTCGCCATACACTCGCTTGCCTTCCTCGGCGAACCATTCGATAAAGGAGGCGGCATAGGCGATTTCACCGCGGCTTTCGGCCAGCGGTTTGCCCTGTTCCGCCGTCATGATGCGCGCCAGATCTTCCTGATTTTCCATCATCAATTCAAACAGCCGGCGCAGCTTGCCGGCGCGCTCTTTGGCGGTCTGCGCGCGCCAGGCGGGCAGCGCTTTTTTGGCGGCGGCGATGGCGCGTGCGGTTTCTTCGGCGCCGAAGGCCGGTACGTGGCCGATCCGTTCGCCGTTGGCGGGATTATGAATGGCGATCGAACGGCCTTCCTGGGCCGGCAACCATTGCCCGTCGATGTAGTTGGCCTCGCGGAACAGCGTGGGATCCTTGAGGGTAGCGCAGATACTGGTGCTCATGAGTCTCTTCCTTTGCTGAGTTCAACAGAGTGGTCTATCCCATACGGCTACCCTTTACCCTAGCAAATTTTGCCGCCGCCGTTTGCCCACGCGGCAACAAGATGGTGGTTTTCTTTATGCGCACCTTCTGTACAAAAAATATCCTTCGCCGGGCCGATACTGAAAGAGCAGGCATATGACCCTTTTCGATGTAATTAAAAGGAGTGTGCGAATGATGAAATCAGTGGACAGACATCTCGCGGCCTACGGCAGCGAAATGGATTTTTTGGCGTCGAGCATCGCTCTGATGGAATGGCAAGGGCGACAGATTGACGCCGGGCAGGTGGCCGGCAATATGTCGGAGCAGCAAAGCCGCCTGTTCTTTGCGCGATTGAATTATTTTCGTCAGCTTTATCAGGCCGCATCGGCGGCCGAACACAGCCTGTAATTTCCGAACCAGCCCCGCCGCAGCGGGGCTTTTCATTTCAGCGCTGCCACACCCCGGTCGCCAGCGTCGCCGGCGAATACTCCAGATTACGCCCCCGCCACGACAACGCCGCCGTAAAACGCCAGGCGCGGCGAACGTCAAACCGCCAATAGCGTTCTGCGCCTTCAACGCCGGGATGCCCCTCTGCTTGCCAGAGGATCTGCGTTTCCCCCTGCAGATGCAGCACGTCACCGCGTTCAAAATCGATGAACAGCAGCGCCGCCCGCGGTTCGGCCAGCAGATTGCCCAGCGTGTTCATATAGCGGTTACCGCGAAAGTCCGGCATCCACAACGTGTCACCTTCCAGGTGGATAAAGCCGGGGCGGCCGCCGCGATGGGAAATATCGACGCCGCCCTGCGCCAGTGCCAGGTGCGCGCAGCTGGCAACGAAGCTGGTATCCGCGGTGCGGATCAGCGCCTGCGCCGCCGCATCCAGCGAGACTAAATGCTCAACCGGCTGTGGCCGGCTGTCCACCGGGTAGAGTTCGCGGCGCTGAATGTACTGCGGGCAGTTACCGAAGCTTTGCTGAACGACGATCTCTACCCGTTTTTTGTCGGTGCGGCCGACGGTGCCGTTGGCGCGGTTGCGCCGCCGGTTGCTGAAATCCAGCCCGAGCGCGCCGACCGGTTTGCCGGGCAGCAACAGCGCCTGGGCGGGATCGTCGCTGCGACGCGGTGCGCTAATACGCAGGTGCGTGTCGTCCGGCGTGCGTAAAAATCCGGGCGGGCCGGTGAACAGGGTGGCGATCGGCCAGCCTTGTTCATCCAGCGTGGCGACGAACAGGTAGGGCAGCGCGGCGAAAAACGCGCGGTGCTGATCCGGCATCGCAGGGTAGATGCCACCGCCTACGCCGCCAAACCCGGCCAGCGTCTGCGCGCGCAGCTCATCGGGATGGAACAGTTGCGGGATCATGGCGTCAGCTCCCCGCCGGTTCCGGCAGGGCCGGCATGGCAAAGAAGCCGGGCAGTGCAGCGATGCGCGCCGCCCAGCGCCGTATCGCAGGGTAAGGCGACAGCGAAATGCCGCCTTCGGCCGCGACCGCCACGTAGCTGTGGCAGGCCAGATCGGCGATGGTCGGGTGTTCGCTGGCCAGGTAGTCGCGTTCGCTCAGGTGCTGTTCCATCTGCGGCAGGAAACGATCGCTGACCGCCCGCGCCGTCTGATAATCCTCCGGCACGGCGAATTGGGCGATCAGTCGGCAGGCCGCCGGGCCGTAGCGGACTTCACCGGCGGCTTTGGAAAGCCAGGCCTGCACTCGCGCCGCCGCCGCCGGCTGTTCCGGCAGCCAGTGGCTGTCCGGCGCATAGCGCTTCACCAGATAGACCAGAATGGCGTTGCTATCGGCCAGCGTCAGATCGCCATCCTGCAAGACCGGGATCTGGCCGAACGGGTTGAGCCGGCGGAAGGCTGCGCTCTGCCGCACCTCCGCCGAGGCTTCGACCCATGCATAGGGCAGCGCCAGCATGCGCAGCAGCAACGCCACGCGATGAACGTGGCCGGAAAGCGGGGTGCCGTAGAGTGTGATGGTGGACATGGCGTTTCTCCTCAGTGCTTTTTGTCAGCATACTCTTGCGTTGAACGAGCGAAATCCGGCAATGTGGAAATTGATAATTTCACTTTTCGGAAGAATCTATGGATCGGCTAGACGAGTTGGCCATCTTCGTGGCGGTGGTGCAGCAGGGCAGCCTGGCGGCGGCCGGGCGCAAACTGCGGCGTTCGGCGCCGGCGGTCACCCGGGCGATCGCCGCATTGGAACAGCGTTTCGGCACCCGATTGGTGGAGCGCACGACCCGGCGGCTGGCGCCTACCGAAGCGGGCGCGCGGCTGTTGGAGCGCGCGCAACAGCTGCTGCAGGATTATCAGGCGGTGGTGCAGGATACCGCAGAAGCGCAGCTGAGCGGCTTGCTGCGCGTTACTTCGCCGGTGCAGTTCGGCCGCCGCTACGTGGCGCCGGTGGTGATGGCGTTTCTCGATGACTACCCGCAGATGCAGATCGAAATGGTGTTGAACGATCGCAATCTCGATCTGATTGACGAAGGGTTGGATATCGCGGTGCGCATCGGTCATCTGCAGGATTCTTCCCGCGTGGCGCGGCGGCTGGGGCAGGTCAGCCGGGTGACGGTCGCCAGCCCGGATTACCTGGCGCGCTGCGGTGAACCGCGATCGCCGGCGCAGCTGGCGGAGCACGCCACCATCGTCGGCACCCAGCGGCCGTCGCTGCGTGAATGGCGCTTCGGCCCGCAGGAAAACGGCGAGCGCGTGCGATTGGCTCCCCGGCTGTTGCTCAACGACGTGGAAGCACAACTGCTGGCGGTGCGCGCCGGCAAGGGCGTCGCCCGGTTGCTCTCGTATCAGGTGGCGGACGATTTGGCCGCCGGTACGCTGGTGCGGCTGTTGACGGATCATGAGCCGTTGCCGATGCCGGTACAGCTGGTGGCGCAGCAGGCGCAGCACATGCCGCTGAAGGTGCGCGCCTTTTGGGATTATGCATTTGAACGGCTTAGCGCCTTGCCGCAAATTCAGCCGGACGGGCGGGGGAAATAAGCGCAAAAAGTTTCATGGGTTAAACTTTTTCATTATTCATCAGGTTTTATTTTACCGGGCGCGCATTGCTGATGCGCCCGTCTTGACAATAATGTTGCCGGTGCTAATAGTTAATTTACATTTTAAATAATAAACGAAGTTTAATATATGAAACCACTTGCGGGGAGTTATGATAACGGCGCCACGGTGGATAATGAAGCGGCTATTTTGACTTCATTTCAAACTCGCAGCGCGGCTGTTTATAAACAGACGCGCCATGAAAATAATATTGCTTATGGCAACGGCGAACGCGAAACATTTGATTGGCTCTATTCTGCCAAGCAGCATCAGGGGACGTTAATTTTTATTCACGGCGGTTATTGGCAATTCTGCGATAAGGCGGATTTCGCCTTTATCGCCGCCGAGCCGCTGGCGTTGGGTTTTGACGTGGTGTTGGTGGAATATGCGCTGGCGCCGGCGGTGGATCTCGACGAAATATGCCGACAGATCGGGATGGCGCTGGATGCCATTCAGCGCCGCCTGCCGCCGCACTATGCCCATCCGGTTTATCTGTGCGGCCATTCCGCCGGCGGGCAGCTGGCGGCGTTCTGGCAGCAGCATGCGTTGGTGGATGCTGTCTTTCCCATCAGCGGCCTGTTCGAGCTGGCGCCGTTGCAACAAAGCTATGTTAATCGGGCGCTGCAGCTGAGCGCGCGGCAAATTGAAACGCTCAGCCCGGCACGCCGCCTGCCGACGCGCGGCAAACCGCTTACGCTGTATTACGGCGCATTGGAACTGCCGGAACTGAGAGGCCAGTCGCAACACTATCATGCGGCGCTGCGCCAACGCGGGCTGCCGGCCGATCTGGTCGCGGTGCCCGGCGCCAATCATTTTACCATTCTGGATGCGTTGTTCGCTGCCGACGGCGCGCTGCTTCACCAACTTAACCACCACGGGAACCACTGACATGCGCGAGATCGTAGAGACCGGGCTGCCGGAGATCGGCCAGCCTTTTTCCTGGGCCACCCGGGGCGGCGGCATGCTGTTTACCGCTCACGGCCCGGTGCGGGCGGACGGCAGCATCGACACCGGCGCGGCGGAGCGACAGATTACGCTGACCTTCGATAATCTGGCGCAGACGCTGGAGGCGGCGGGCAGCCACAGCGATAAGGTGCTGCAGGTGATCGTGTATCTCACCGACGTCAACGACGTTAAATGTCTCGATGATATTTACCGGAAATACTTTAATTATCCTTATCCCAATCGCTCCACGGTCATTGTCGAAAAATTGGTGGTGCCGGGAATGAAAATAGAAATTACCGTCAGCGCCATCGCCTGATTTAATTTCTTCTTAAGTCAACCTTCATATTAATTCAATAACGAGTTAAGGATGCGTCATGTTTAAACAGATTGCACCTTCCGCCGCCGATCCTATTATGTCGCTGATGGAAGCCTATTTGCAGGATCCCAATCCGCAAAAAGTGAATTTAGGCATTGGGCTGTATTACGATCGGCAGGGGAATATTCCGCTGATGCAGGCGGTTGAGGCCGCCGAGCAGCGGCTGCTGGCGCTGCGTCGCCCGCACGGTTATCCGCCGATCGAAGGTTCGCCGCAGTTCGCTCGCCAGGTGCAGTCGCTGCTGTTCGGTGAGCAACAGGCGGCCGAGATCGCCACGGTGCAGACCGTCGGCGGTTCCGGCGCGTTGAAGCTGGCGGCGGATTTTTTGCGCCACTTTCTGGCGCGCGGTGAAATTTGGGTGTCCGATCCCACCTGGGCCAATCACTGGGCGATTTTCGAAGGGGCGGGGCTGCGGGTGAAAACCTATCCCTACTTTGACGAAGCGGCGGGCGGCCTGCGTTTCGCCGCCATGCTCGACGCGTTGGACAGCCTGCCGCCGGGCAGCGTGGTCTTGCTGCACCCTTGTTGTCACAACCCGACCGGCACCGATCTGACGCCGGAGCAATGGCGCGCCACGCTCGCCGTGCTGCAGCGGCGTAACCTGCTGCCGCTGTTCGACATCGCCTATCAGGGCTTCGGCGACGGGCTGGAGGAGGACTGCTTTGCATTGCGCCAAGCGCTGAAAACCGATCTGCCGTTTTTGGTCTGCAATTCGTTTTCCAAAAACGTCGCGCTGTACGGCCAGCGTCTGGGCGCGCTGTCGGTGCGCTGCGCCGACGCGGAAAATGCCGCCAACGTCAAAGGGGCGTTAAAAACGCTGATCCGCCGCAGCTACTCCTGCCCGCCGACGCACGGCAGCCAGATCGTGGAAACCCTGCTCGGCGACGCCGAACTCGGCGAGCTTTGGCGCGATGAGCTGGCGGAAATGCGCTCGCGCATCAAGCAAATGCGTGAACAGCTGGCCGCCGGGCTGGCGCAGGGCGGCTCTTCGCTGGATCACCGGCGCATTCGCGATCAGCGCGGCATGTTTAGCTATACCGGCCTGAACGAAGCGCAGCTGCAGACCCTGCGGCAGCGCTACGCCATCTATCTGGTCTCGCCCGGCCGCATGTGTCTGCCGGGGCTTAACCCCGGCAACATTGACTACGTGACCGCCGCCATTCTCGACGTCACCCGTACCGCCTAACTCCGCCCGGGAGCACAGCCATGCCACAGATGAATGATTTTGAGCATATCGCCCGCCGTCAGGGCGGGTTGAACAAGCATCTTACCGCCGGACAGATGTCGATGCTGGCGATCGGCGGCGCCATCGGCACCGGGCTGTTTCTCGGCAGCGCCTACGCCATTCAGATGGCGGGGCCGTCGGTATTGCTGAGCTACCTGATCGGCGGCGTCATTGCGCTGCTGCTGATGGGCAGCCTGGCGGAAATGACCTCCGAACACCCGACGCCCGGCTCGTTCGGCGACTACGCCGAATTCTATCTCGGCCCGCTGTTCGGTTTTCTGGTGCGTTATTCTTACTGGTCCTGCGTGGTGTTGGCGGTGGGCACCGAAGTCACCGCCATCGGCATGTACATGCAGTTCTGGTTCCCGGCGACGCCGACCTGGCCGTGGGTGCTGCTGTTCTCGGCGGCGGTGATCGTCGTTAACGTGATCGGCGTGAAATCGTTCGGCCAGGTGGAATACGCGCTGTCCACCGTCAAAGTAACGGCTATCGTGGCGTTTATTCTGATCGGCATCGGCATTCTGGCGTTCTCGGGCAACCCGGCCTATGGCCTGCGCAACCTGACCGCCGGCGGCTTCATGCCGTTTGGCGTCAAGGGCATGTGGTTCGCGGTGATCGTGTCCATCTTCAGCTACCTGAGCATTGAAATGATCGCGGTGGCCGCCGGCGAGGCGAAAAATCCGGTGATTGCGGTGAAGGCGGCGTTCAAGGGCACCATCGTGCGGCTGTTCATCTTCTACATGCTGTCGATCGCCCTGATGCTGGCCATCGTGCCCTGGCGCCAGTCCGGCACCGGCGAAAGCCCGTTCCTGATGGCGATGAACGTGATCCATCTGCCCGCCGCCGCCGGTATTTTCAACTTTATCGTGCTGGTGGCGGCGCTGTCGGCGATGAACAGCCAGCTGTACATCACCACCCGCATGATGTTCTCGCTGTCGCGCGCCGGGCAAGCGCCGGCGGCGTTAGGGCGCGTCAGCCGGCGCGGCATTCCGGTCAATGCGCTGGCGATGTCGTGCATCGGTATCGTGGTGTCCATCGTCCTGAGCCTGGTGGCGCCGGAAACGTCGTTCGCCGCCATGATGTCCATTTCGGTGTATGGCGCCTGTTTTACCTGGCTGATGATCTTCGTCACCCATCTGTTCTTCCGCCGCCGGCACCGGCAGACCCATCTGAAGTTCCGCATGTGGGGATTCCCCTATACCACCTTACTGGGTGGCGGGCTGATGGCGGCGCTGATGATCTCGACCGCGTTTACCGAATTTTTCCGCATGACGCTGTGGTTCGGTATTCCGTTCACCCTGCTGCTGGTGGTGGCTTATCACTTCCAGAGCCGCCGCGCGGCTACGCCGTCGCCGCTCAAGGCGCCGGAAGTGGAGTAATGCGGGGGAGGGGCTGAGGCGCACCTCAGCCCTGGGGATTAAAGCTGGCTTTTCGGGATCAGGTGATCGCCGAAGCTCAGGCGCTGGCGGCCCGGTTCGATTTCGGTCAGCGGCGCCACTTCGTGCAGCGAGGATTTGCAGCGCTGCACCAGATCCTGATACTCGCGGGTGCCGGCAATCTTCCAGGCCAGCTCCTGTTCGGTCAGATCGCGCAGCACGCGCGCCGGGCTGCCAACCACCAGCTTGTTGGCTTCGATCGTCGCCGCGGCTTTGACGAATGCCATCGCGCCGACGATGGTGTTCTCGCCGATCTCCGCGCCGTCCATCACCACCGCGTTCATGCCCACCATCGCGTTGCGGCGAATGCGGCAGCCGTGCAGGATGGCGCCGTGGCCGATATGGCCGTCTTCTTCCACCACCGTGTCCTGCTGCGGGAAGCCGTGCATTACGCAGTTGTCCTGAATGTTGGCGCCGTCGCAGATCACCAGGCGGCCAAAATCGCCGCGCAGGCTGGCGTTCGGGCCGATATACACGTGTTTGCCGACGATCACGTCACCGATCAGCACCGCCGTCGGGTGCACGTAACTGCTGGGGTCAACGACCGGCGTCAGGCCGTCAATCTGATACACAGGCATAGCGTGAGTTCCTTAATATGTAGGGTCGCGCGGCAGGCCGCCGAAGCGCCGATAGTAACCGGCGGCCGGCGCGGGCAGGGCGCCGATGGTGGTCTCCGCCAGCGAGCTGACGTACTCCGTCGCGGCGCGATCGACCTGCTGGTAGAGATTGATGCACAGGTTGCGGGCGATTTGGCCCTCCCACTGCGCGGGCAGCAGCGCGTCCGGCAGCAGCGGATCTTTCAACACCACGCGACGGAAGAAGTGAATCAATAATAGCTTAATCTGGAAACAGCGCAGCGGCGTCAGCGCCGCCGGGTCGACTTCGCGCAGCAGCGCCATCAGTGGCCGGAAGGAGACGATAAATTCGTGATAGCCGGCCGCCACGTCGCTGAGCGACCAGCAGTCGGCCACCAGTTTCTGCAGCGTTTGCTCGGAGCGGTTGTAGGGGTAATCGGCGCGGAAGTAGATCACCTGCTCGCTGGCGTTCAATTCGCCGAGCAGCGCCGTCACGTCGGTTTGCGCATGGGTGGGGGCGGCCATCAGGTTGTTGGCGATCTGCCCGAACCCGAGCCAGCCCAGCTCTTTTTTCAGCCGCGCGCGCGCGTTTTTTTCGGCGCATTCCAGCAGCAACAGCTCCCATTTGCCGTCCCAGGCGGGCTGCTCGCGCAGATAAATTTTCGATTCGGCGTGGCGGAACTGGCGCATTCCCTGCTCGGTCACGCGGTAGAAGCTGCGGCGGCCGATTTTCTCCACCGCCAGCCACCCCTCTTTCTGCAGGCGGAACACCGAGGTGCGCACGAAACGATCGCCGAAGCCGAAGGCCTCCAGCAGCGCGCTCAGGCTGCCGAGCCACACTTCGCCGCCGCGGTGGCTGAGCGCGTCGCCGTACAGCGAAATGATCAGCGAGGTGCCGCTGATCGGCTGCGCGTCGACGGCGTGGCGAATGAACTCATCCAGTTTATGTTCCATATTTTTCCATGGGTTAGCCTTCGATGAGCCACAACATTAACATAATTTGGGGCGGCGTCATCCGTGACGCCGTGCGCCTCAGCGCGGCCGCAGATCGACCACGCGCTGCGCCTTGCCTTCCGAGCGAGGAATATCGCCGCAGTTGGCGATGCTGACGTCGGTGCTGACGCCCACGATCGATTTGATGTGGTGGCGCAGCTGGTGGCAGATGTCGCAACGCTGCTGGTGGCTGAGGCTGAGCGCCGATTCTTTCAGCTCGACGCGCACCGCCAGCGTGTCCAGGTGCCCGCTGCGGCTGACCTGCAGCTGATAGTGCGGCGACAGCTGCTCGAACTGCATGATCTGCTCTTCCACCTGCGACGGGAAGACGTTGACGCCGCGGATGATCAGCATGTCGTCGGAGCGGCCGGTGATCTTGCCCATGCGGCGCATCTGGCGCGCGTCGCCCGGCAGCAGCCGGGTGAGATCGCGAGTGCGGTAGCGGATCACCGGCAGCGCCTCTTTGGTCAGGGTGGTAAACACCAGTTCGCCGTGCTCGCCGTCCGGCAGGGCGACGCCGGTCTCCGGGCAGATGATCTCCGGCAGGAAGTGGTCTTCCCAGATGGTGGGGCCGCCGCCGCTTTCCAGACACTCCATCGCCACGCCCGGCCCCATCACTTCCGACAGGCCATAAATATCCAGCGCCTTGATGCCCATGCGGGATTCGATTTCGTGGCGCAGGGCTTCGGTCCAGGGTTCGGCGCCGAACACGCCGAGCCGCAGCGAACAGCCGCGCGCGTCGCCGCCCATCTTGCGCTCCAGTTCGTCGATCAGCGTCAGGCAATAGGACGGCGTCACCATGATGATGTCGGGTTTGAAATCGAGGATCAGCTGCGCCTGGCGTTCCGTCTGCCCGCCGGACATCGGGATCACCGTCGCGCCGAGCCGCTCCGCGCCGTAGTGCGCCCCCAGGCCGCCGGTGAACAGGCCGTAGCCGTAGGCGACGTGCACCTTGTCTTTGGCGGTGGCGCCGCCGGCGCGCAGGCAGCGGGCGACGATATCGGCCCAGTTATCGATGTCGCGCTGGGTGTAGCCCACCACCGTCGGGCGGCCGGTGGTGCCCGAGGAGGCGTGGATGCGCACCACCTGCTCCATCGGCACCGCGAAGGTGTCGAACGGGTAGTTGTCGCGCAGATCCTGCTTGGTGGTGTAGGGGAAGCGCGCCAGATCGCTCAGCTGCTTAAGATCGTCGGGGTGTACGCCCGCCTGATCGAACTTGCGCTTGTACATCGGCACATTGTCGTAGGCGTGGTGCAGCGTCCACTTCAAACGCGCCAACTGCAACGCTTCAATCTCATCGCGCGAGGCGAATTCGATCGTTTCGAGGGGCTGTGGATTTATTGTCATGGTTAGCCTCAGGGGTCAGACACGCTCAATGATCATGGCGATGCCTTGGCCGACGCCGATGCACATGGTGCAAAGCGCGTAGCGGCCGGCTCGCCGTTCCAGTTCAAACAGGGCGGCCAGCGCCAGGCGCGCGCCGCTCATGCCCAGTGGGTGCCCCAGAGCGATCGCGCCGCCGTTGGGGTTAACCTGCGGGGTATCGTCCGGCAGGCCAAGCTGGCGCATCACCGCCAACGCCTGGGCGGCGAACGCTTCGTTCAGTTCGATGACGTCCATCTGCGCCAGGTTCAGCCCGGCGATCTCCAGCACCTTGCGGGTGGCCGGCAGCGGGCCGATGCCCATCAGCCGCGGCTCCACGCCGCAGGTGGCGGTGGCAACGATGCGCGCGCGCGGCGTCAGCCCCTGGCGCACCGCCATTGCTTCGGAGGCGACGATCAGCGCCGCCGCGCCGTCGTTCAGGCCCGAGGCGTTGCCGGCGGTGACGCTGCCGGGCTGACGGAATGGGGTTTTCAGCGCCTGCAGCTGCTCGAAGGTGGTGTCGGCGCGCGGGTGTTCATCCTGGCTGAACAGGGTGACCGCGCCTTTTTTACCGGTGAGGCTGACCGGGGCTATCTCCTGCGCCAGGTGGCCCAGCGCCTGCGCCCGGGCGGCGCGCTGCTGGCTGCGCAGCGCAAAGGCGTCCTGATCGGCGCGGCTGATGTTGAACTGCGCCGCGACGTTTTCGGCGGTCTCCGGCATCGAATCGGTGCCGAACTCGGCCTGCATGCGCGGGTTGACGAAGCGCCAGCCGAGGGTGGTGTCGTACAGCTGCGCCTGGCGGCTGAAGGCGCTGTCGGCCTTGCCCATCACCAGCGGCGCGCGGGTCATCGACTCCGCGCCGCCGGCCAGCAGCAGCCCGGCGTCGCCGGCTTTGATGCTGCGCGCCGCCATCGCCAACGCATCCAGGCCCGAACCGCACAGGCGGTTCACCGTGGTACCGGAAACGCCGACCGGCAATCCGGCCAGCAGCAGCGCCATGCGCGCCAGATTGCGGTTGTCTTCCCCGGCCTGGTTGGCGCAGCCGAGGATCACGTCGTCCAGCTGTGCCCAATCCACCTGCGGATGGCGCTCCAGCAGCACGCGCAGCGGCAGGGCGGCGAGGTCGTCAGCGCGCACTTGCGCCAGCGCGCCGCCGTAGCGGCCGATCGGGGTGCGCACGCCGTCGCAGATAAATGCCTGATTCATGCCTGATCTCCTAAAATGCTGTGGCCAAGGCGGTGCGCGCGGCCGCGAAACCAGGCGACGGTTTTGCCCTGTTGATTGACGATTTCGACGTCATACAGCCCGGTGGCTTTGCCCTGATGGCGCATCTGCGCGCTGGCGGTGAGGCGATCGCCGGCCAGCGCCGGGCGGACGAAGTCGATGCTGCAGCCGGAGGCTACCGCCGCCAACCCCTGGCTGTTGCAGGCGTAGGCGAAGGCGGTGTCCGCCAGGCTGAACAGTTGGCCGCCGTGGCAGGTTTGGTGGCCGTTGAGCATCTGCGGGCCGACGGTCATGCTGACCTGCGCGTACCCGGCGTCGACGGCGTCGATGTGCATCCCCATCGCCTGAGCGCAGGTATCTTGCTGGAACATCTGTTCGGCGCAGCGCTGAGCCAGCGCGCGTGGCGGATTGGCGTTCATCGTTCGGCTCCTGGGAAAGAGGCGGGGGAAGCGTAGCGGCGCAGCAGCGGCATCGGGCGATAGCGCGCTTCGCCGTAATAGCGTTGCAGGTTTTCCAGCGTCGTCAGAATGTGACGCCAGCCGAGTGCGGCGCCCCAGGCCAGCGGGCCGCGCGGATAGTTGACGCCGCGCAGCATCGCCAGATCGGTATCTTCGGCGCCGGCGACGCCTTTGTTCACCACGTCGAGCGCTTCGTTGACCAGCATGGCCAGGGTGCGCATCGTCAGCAGGCCGGGATAATCCGGCAGTTGAATGACCTGCTTGCCGAGGGACTGCAGCAGGCGAATCGCGTTGGCATTGTGTTGCGCGCCGTTTTGCGCCGCGCAGCTGATGGCGATGGCGGAGGCATGCGCATAGTCGGCACAGAGATCGAACAGCACCACAGGCGTTCCACGTTCGTCGGCCAGTTGGCCGGCGGTTTTACCATTGGTTAACATCAGTGTAACGTCGTCGATCGTGAGGTACGGGCTGGTCTGGCCAGGTTGTTTGATCGCCCCCGCATTTTCGATCAACAGTTCCGCTAAATCGGCCAGAGAAGACCAGTCGCCGTGCAGCGTGACGCGTTGCGGCGGCGCGGCCTGCGCCGGCGGCGCAAAGGCGATCATCTCTGCGGCGGGGCGTTGTGCGTCGTAGCGGTAGAAGCCGCGGCCGGATTTGCGGCCGAGGCGCCCGGCGGCCACCAGCTCCTGCTGCACCAGCGAGGGGGTGAAGCGCGGATCCTGGTAGAAGGCCTGATACACCGAGTCGGTCACGGCGTAATTGACGTCCTGGCCGATCAGATCGGTCAACTGCAGCGGGCCCATGGCGAAGCCGCCGGCGTCGCGCATGACCGCATCCAGGGTGGCGGCGTCGGCCACCCGTTCTTCCAGCGCGCGCAGGGTTTCGGCGTAGAACGGCCGCGCCACGCGGTTGACGATGAATCCCGGCGTCGAACGGCACACGACGCTCTGCTTACCCCAGCGCTGCGCCAGGGCTTGCAGCGCGGCGAGAGTCTCGGCCCCGGTCTCCAGACCGCTGACGATCTCCACCAGCTTCATCAGCGGCGCCGGATTGAAGAAGTGCAGCCCGGCCATGCGCGCCGGGTGTTGCAAGGCGCCGGCGATGGCGGTGATCGACAGCGAGGAGGTATTGCTGGCGAACAGCGCTGTGGGCGAGCAGACCGCTTCCAGATCGCGGAACAGGCTCTGCTTGATCGCCAGATTTTCCGCCACCGCTTCAATCACCAGCGCGCTGTCGGCCAGTTGCTCGAGCGAATCGGCGCGTTCGAGACGCGCCAGCAGCGCCTCGGTGGCGTTGGCGTCGGCCTTGCCGCCGTCGACCCGTTGCCGCAGGCGGCGAGCGAGTTCGTCGATCGCGCGCTGGGCGGCGGCGGGGGCGATATCGAACAGCCGCACCGGGTGACCGGCGGCGGCGGCCACCTGGGCGATGCCGATGCCCATGGTGCCGGCGCCGATCACCGCCACCTGGCCGTTAAGAAGGGGAGCGTTCATGGCTATTTCCCGCTGAAGTTTGGCGTGCGTTTGGCGAAGAACGCGCTGACGCCTTCGCGGTAGTCGTCGCTGCGGCCGCCCAATCGCTGCAGATCGCGCTCCAGATCGAGCTGCTGATCGAGGCTGTTGGTGGCCGAGCTGTAGATGGCTTTCTTGATAAGACCCAGACCGTAAGTCGGCTGGGTGGCCAGATGGCGCGCCAGCGTTTGCGTGCGGTCGGCCAATTCATCCGCCGGCACCACCTGCCAGATCATGCCCCACTCCAGCGCCTGTTGGGCGCTGATTTTGTCACCCAGCAAGGCCATGCCCATGGCGCGGGCGTGGCCGGCCAGCCGCGGCAGGAACCAGCTGCCGCCGGAATCCGGCACCAGCCCCAGGCGGCAGAACGACTGAATAAAGCCGGCGTTGTCGGCGGCGATGACGATGTCGCACGCCAGGGCCAACGCGGCGCCGGCGCCGGCCGCCACGCCGTTGACCGCGCATACCACCGGTTTCGGCAGGGCGGTCAGGCGGCGGATCAGGGGGTTGTAGAAACGTTCGACCGACAGGCCGAGATCCGGCGCCTGTTGATCGGCGCTGACGTTGCGATCGTTGAGATCCTGCCCGGCGCAGAAACCGCGCCCGGCGCCGGCGATCAGCAGGCAGCGCACGTTGTCGTCGCGTTCGGCTTGCGTCAGCGCCTCGCTCAGCTGGCGATGCATCTCGTCGTTAAAGCTGTTGAGCCGATCCGGACGGTTGAGGGTCAGCGTCAACACGCCGGCGTCGAGATGGCTGAGAATCAATGCGTTATCCATAAATCAGCGCCCCTGATAGTTTGGCGTACGTTTTTCGAAAAAGGCGGCGATGCCTTCGCGGCGATCGTCGGTGGCGGCCAGGGTGACAAATTGCTGACGCTCCATCGCCAGTCCCTGGCTAAGGCCGATTTCCTCGGCCTGTTTCAGCGCCTGTTTGGCGGCGCGCAGCGCCAGCGGCGCCTGGCGGCTGATGCGATCGGCAATCTGCTGCGTGCGCTCCAGCGTCAGGGCATCGACGCATACTTCGCTGATAAGGCCGGCCTGCAGCGCGATGCGGGCGTCGATGGCTTCGCCGGTCAGCACCATCTGGCTGGCGCGCGCCTTGCCGACGCAGCGGATCAGGCGCTGGGTGCCGCCGGCGCCTGGCATCAGGCCGAGGGTGATCTCCGGCAGGCCGAAGCGGGCGCTTTCGCCGCCGATAACGATGTCGCAGGCCAGCGCCAGCTCGCAGCCGGCGCCCAGGGCATAACCGTTCACCGCCGCCAGCAGCGGCTTGCTGAACTGCGCCAGACGTTGCCACAGCTGCGGACGGCTGTCCGCCAGCGCGGCCGGCAGATCCTGTTGTTGCAGTTCGCGCAGATCGGCGCCGGCGGCGAAGAAGCGCGCCGCGCCGGCGATCACCACGGCGCCCACGCCGCTGTCGGCGTCAGCCTGCTCCAGCCGGGTAACCAGCTGTTCCAGGCACGGCGTGCTCAGGGCGTTGCGCGCCTCCGGGCGATGCAGCGTCAGCGTGACCACGCGGTGTTGCTGCTGATGCAAAATAAAGGGGGTATCCATCGCGGCTCCTAGACGTCGAAGTCCAACACCACGCCGTCGCCTTTCGGCCACGACTGGCAGCTCAATACGTAGCCCGCCGCCAGCTGATCCGGCTCCAGGCTGTAGTTGACGCCCATCTCCACCTGGCCGGCCTTCAGCCGGCATTTGCAGGTGGCGCACACGCCGCCTTTGCAGGCGTAGGGCAGATCGGCGCCCTGGCGCAGCGCGGCATCGAGAATGCTGTCGTCCTGTTCGCCGACCTCGATATCCAATCGGCGGCCGTCGAGCAGGATCGCCACCCGGGTGGCATTGCGATCGCCGCTGTGGCGCGGGCGGGCGACCAGGCCGCTGGTGTTGAAACGTTCGCTGTGGATGTGGTTGGCCGGTACGCCGGCCTGTTCCAGCACGGTCTGCGCGTCGTCCATCATCGATTCCGGCCCGCAGATGAAGGCGTGGTCATAGTCGCGGAAATCCAGCAGCGCGCCGCCGATCGCCGCCAGGCGTTCACGGTCGATGCGGCCGCTGAGCAGCGGGCTGTCGAGGCTCTCCTGGCTGAATAGGTACAGCGGCTGAAAACGCTGCGGATAGCGGTTTTTCAGATCCGACAGCGCCTCTTTGAACATCATTGAACGGCTGTTGCGGTTGCCGTAGATCAGGGTGAAGCTGCTGCCCGGTTCGAGCTGCAGCGTCGCCTTGATGATCGACAGCATCGGCGTGATGCCGGAGCCGGCGGCGATCGCCAGATAGTTGCCGCGGCGCTCCGCCTGCGGCTGATAGCCGAAGCGCCCCTGCGGCACCATCACTTCCAGCGCATCGCCGACTTTCAGCATGCGGTTGACGAAGCCGGAGAAACGGCCCTGATCAATCGCTTTTACGCCGATCTGCAGCAGGCCTTCCTGCGGTGAACTGCAGATGGAATAGCAACGCCGCAGCTCTTCGCCGTTGACTAGCGCCTTGAGCGTCAGGTGCTGGCCAGGGGTGTAGCGGTATTGGTTTTGCAGCTCTTCGGGCACCCGCAGGGTGATGGCTACGGCGTCCGGCGTTTCGCGCTCGATGGCGGCGACGTTCAGGCGATGAAAGACCGTCATGGTGTCAGCGCTCCTATATGCATTTGAAGTAGTCGAACGGTTCCCGGCAGTCGCAGCAGCGGTACAGCGCTTTACAGGCGGTAGAGCCGAACTCGCTGATCTTCTCGCTGTGGGTGCTGCCGCAGCGCGGGCAGGCGACCGGGCCGTGGGCGTGCGGCCGATCGCAGGTGTGGCCCTGCGGGGGCGCTACGCCGTATTGCCGCAGCCGCTCGCGGGCGTCGGCGTTCATCCAGTCGGTGGTCCAGGCCGGGCTGAGGCGAATGTCCACCCGCACCGGGCTGAAGCCGGCGGCCGTCAGCCGCTGCTCAATGGCGTTGAGCAAAAATTCGGTGGCCGGGCAGCCGGAGTAGGTGGGGGTGAAGGTCACGCGCCAGCCGTTGCCGTCGCGCGCCACGTCGCGCACCATGCCCAAATCGGTGATCGACAGCACCGGCAGTTCGGGATCGCTGATCTGCTGCAGGCAGTGCCAAATCTGCGGGATTTCAGCGGGTTGCAAACGAGTGACGTTCATCGCGGCCTCCTACCATTGGCCGTTTGGATAGGCGCGTTGCAGGAACTGCATCTCCGCCAGCAGCGGGCCGAGGTGTTCACTGTGTCGGCCTTGTTTGCCGCCGTGCCGGAACGCCTGCTCGGCGGGCAGCGTCAATGTCGCCTGGCGCAGCGTCTCTTTCACCTGCGCTTGCCAGGGAGCCTGCAGCTCGCGCGGATCGACGGCGATGCCCTGTTCCGCCAGCTCAAGCTCCAGCGCGTCGGCGTGGAACAGCTCGGCGGTGAAGCGCCACAGGTTATCCAGCGACTGCTGGATCTTGCGGTGGCTGACGTCGTTGCCGTCGCCGAGGCGGATCATCCAGCCGCGGCTGAAGCGCAGGTGGTAATCGGCCTCCTTCAACGACTTGGCAGCGATGGCGGCGATCTGCGCATCGCCGCTGCGGCTCAACGCCTGGTGCAGCTGCACGTGGTAGACGTCGAGCAGGAACTGGCGCACCAACGTGTCGTTGAAACCGCCGTTCGGCTGTTCCGCCAGCAGCAGGTTATGAAACTGGCGTTCGTCGCGCCCGAAGGCCAGGCTGTCTTCGCTGCAGGGCGGCCCGGCCAGTTCGGCGGCGTAGCCCAGGAAGTTGCGCGCCTGGCCGAGCAGATCGAGCCCGATGTTGGCCAACGCCAGATCGATCTCCAGCTCGGGCGCGTGGCCGCACCAGGCGCACAGGCGCTGGGCGAGGATCAGAGGCGTGTCGCCCTGGCGAAGCAAATAGCTGATGCGCGGATCGTTAACCGTCATGGTCGCCTCTACATGTTCTTGATGCCGTCGGGAATGGTGTAAAACGTCGGATGACGGTAGATCTTGTCTTCGGAAGGATCGAAGAAGGCGCCGCGATCTTCCGGCTGCGAGGCGATCAGATGGCGCGATTGCACCACCCAAATCGAGCAGCCTTCATTACGGCGCGTGTAGGCGTCGCGGGCGTTTTCCAGCGCCATTTGGTCGTCGGCGGCGTGCAGGCTGCCAACGTGGCGATGCGCCAGCCCTTGTTTGCTGCGGATAAACACTTCATACAGCGGCCATTCAACGTGGCTCATGATCTCGATTCCTTATGGTGGCTATGCGGCGGAAGCGGCGTTTTTCGCGGCGTGGGCCATGGCGCCGTCACGCACCCAGGCGCCGTCTTCCCAGGCGCGGCGTTTGGCCTGCAGGCGTTCGTGGTTGCATTGGCCACGCCCTTTGATCACCTCATGCAGCTCGCTCCAGTCGATCTCGCCGAAGCGATAGTGGCCGGCAGCGGCATCCCAGTGCAGATCCGGATCCGGCGCCGTCATGCCCAGCGCTTCCAGCTGCGGTACGGTGTTGTCGACGAACTTCTGCCGCAGCTCATCGTTGCTGTGGCGTTTGATTTTCCACGCCATGCTCTGGGCGCTGTGGGGGGAGTCGGCGTCGCTCGGGCCGAACATCATCAGCACCGGCCACCAGAAGCGAACGATGGCGTCCTGCAGCATGGCGCGCTGCGTGTTGCTGCCGTTGGCCATCGCCATTACCGCCTCGTAGCCCTGGCGCTGGTGGAAGCTCTCCTCTTTGCAGATCTTCACCATCGCCCGCGCATAGGGACCGTAGGACGCGCGGCACAGCGCCACCTGGTTGACGATGGCGGCGCCGTCGACCAGCCAGCCGATCACGCCGATATCCGCCCAGTTGAGCGTGGGGTAATTGAAGATAGAGGAGTATTTCATCTTGCCGTCGAGCATCTTTTGGTAGATGTCCTGGCGCGAACAACCGAGGGTCTCGGCGGCGCTGTAGAGGTACAGACCGTGGCCGGCCTCATCCTGCACTTTGGCCAGCAGCACCGCCTTGCGGCGCAGCGTGGGGGCACGCGTCAGCCAGTTGGCTTCCGGCAGCATGCCGATGACTTCCGAGTGGGCGTGTTGGCCGATCTGCCGAATCAGGTTCTGACGATAGGCGTCCGGCATCCAGTCTTTAGCCTCAATGGCGATATCCGCCGCGATCTTGTCGTCGAAATGCTGCTGATACTGTGCGTCAGTTGTCATGCTTGCCTCTTGGTGATTCGTATTTTTCACATCGAATATAAAAATGTGAATCACTTTAACTAACCATAAGGCTACAAACTGGTAACAAAAAGATCAAACGAGATTTATGTGGTTTTGCGAGCTCAATCACAGGGTGCGCAGTTAATTTATTGATTTAATTTAATAATTAAGGTGATCAACTCCGTATTAATGGCAAGGTGAGTGGCTTGGTGGTGCGTTTTGTTCTCTTTTTGTTAAAATTTGGCTTGGCGTAGACTGGCATTTATATGATACGTAATTAAGCTGTATGGTGAAAATTTATGAATTCCGGAGGGCACATGCAGCAGTTACACAGTTATCTTTCTGGCGCCTGGGTGTACGGGCAGGGAGAGGCGCGCGAGATCCGTCACGCCGTAACCGGCGAAGCGCTGTACCAGGTTTGCTCCGACGGCCTGCCGTTAGCGGCGAGCCTGAGCTATGCCCGCAGCCACGGCGGCCCGGCGCTGGCGCACATGACATTCCAGCAGCGCGCCCAGATGCTGAAAGCGGTGGCGAAACACCTGCTGGCGCATAAAGAGGCGCTGTATCAGATTTCCTATCAAACCGGGGCGACGCGCAGCGACGGCTGGGTCGATATCGAAGGCGGCATCGCCACGCTGTTCGCCTATGCCGGCATGGCCGGCCGCGATCTGCCGGACGATACGCTGTGGCCGGAAGATGAGCTGATCCCGCTGTCGAAGCAGGCGCAGTTCGCCGCCCGCCACGTATTGACCTCGCGCCCCGGCGTGGCGCTGCATATCAACGCCTTCAACTTCCCTTGCTGGGGCATGCTGGAAAAACTGGCGCCGACCTGGCTGGCGGGCATGCCGGCCATCATCAAGCCGGCCACCGCCACCGCGCAGCTGACGCAGGCGATGGTCAGGCTGATCGTCGACAGCGGGCTGGTGCCGGAAGGCGCGCTGCAGTTGGTATGCGGCGGCGTCGGCGACATGTTTGCGCACCTGGATTATCAGGATGCGGTAACGTTCACCGGTTCGGCGCAGACCGGGCAGCGGCTGCGGGCGCATCCGCGCCTGTTGGAAAAATCGATCGCGTTCACCATGGAGGCGGATTCGCTCAACTGCTGCGTGCTGGCGGAAGACGTGACGCCGGAGATGCCGGAATTTGCCCTGTTTATCAAAGAGGTGTGCCGTGAAATGACCGCCAAGGCGGGGCAGAAGTGCACCGCGATCCGCCGCATCATCGTGCCGGCGGCGCAGGTGGCGGCGGTGCGTCAGGCCTTGTTGCAGCGTCTGGCGGGGGTGACGGTGGGCGACCCGCAGCTGGAGCAGGTGCGCATGGGGGCGCTGGTCAGCCACGAGCAGCGTGATGATGTGCAAAGCAAGGTGGAGTTCCTGCTGCGCAACGGCTGCGAACCGCTGTGCGGCGCGTCGTTGGATAAGCTGGAAGTGATGGGCGAGGGCGCGCGCGGTGGGGCGTTTTATCCGCCGACCCTGCTGTATTGCGCCGATCCGTTCACCCATCAGGCGGTGCACGGCACTGAGGCCTTCGGCCCGGTGGCGACGCTGATGCCGTATGCGGATACCGAGCAGGCGATCGCGTTGGCGTTGCTGGGGCAGGGCAGCCTGGCGGGATCGCTGGTGACCGCCGATCCGGCAGTGGCCAAGCGCTTTATCCGCGCGGCGGCCTGCGCTCACGGACGTATGCTGATTTTGGATGAGCAGGCGGCGGCGGAATCCACCGGCCACGGCTCGCCGTTGCCGATGCTGGTGCACGGCGGCCCGGGGCGCGCCGGCGGCGGTGAAGAACTGGGTGGACTGCGCGCGGTGAAGCACTATATGCAGCGCACGGCGATCCAGGGCAGCCCGGCGATGCTGGCGGCCATCGGCGGTGAATGGGTGCGCGGCGCGCCGGTCGCCGAACATCCGGTGCACCCGTTCCGGAAATACTTCGAGCAGCTGCAGCTGGGCGACAGCCTGTTGACCGCGCGCCGCACCGTGACCGAAGCGGATATCGTCAACTTCGCCTGCCTGAGCGGCGACCATTTTTACGCGCACATGGACAAGATCGGCGCCGCCGATTCGCTGTTCGGCGAGCGGGTGGCGCACGGTTACTTTGTGGTGTCCGCTGCGGCCGGGCTGTTTGTCGACGCCGCCGTCGGGCCGGTGATCGCCAACTACGGCATGGAGAATCTGCGCTTTATCGAACCAGTGAAGATCGGCGACACCATTCAGGTGCGGCTGACCTGCAAAAAGAAAATCCGCAAGCCGCAAAAAACCGCCGAAGATCGGCCGCACGGCGTGGTGGTGTGGGATGTTCAGGTGTTGAATCAGGAACAGCAACCGGTGGCGCTCTACAGCATTCTGACGCTGGTGGCGCGCCAGCAAGGGGACTTCGAGGCATAATGCGCGTTTCGCCGCCGCCGGCATCCCGGCGGCGGCGAGCCATTCAGATCAGCGGCTGCCCGCGCAGCTGTTCCAGCACTTTCAGCGGCGAACGCTGCGGATCCTGCATCTTGTTCACCGGCAACAGGAAGGTCTGTTCCAGCATAAACTGGCCGCCCATTGCGGCGTGCGGCGTTTGATCCGAGAAGCAAATCCAGCTGCTGCCCGGTGGGAATTCCAGCGCCAGCTGCGGACCCCGTTGCTGATAATCGCCGTCGGCCTTCATGGCGTCATGCAACTGCAGCATCAGGTGGTCATAATGGCTGCGGCGGGTCTTGGTGATGCGCACCTGATGCTGCAGCCAGCTGCTGAGGGCGGAGTAGCGTGCGAGGCGCGGCATAAAGCGTGCCGCCAGCTCAGGGAACGGCTCGCCGACGCGCCATTGGCGATGCTCGCCGTGCGGGTTGATGTTGGTGAAAATGCGCAGAATGCGTTCGCCGTAGTTCGGGCGCGACGGGAAAGCGTCAACGTGCAGGCGGCTGTCGTCTTTGCGCCAGGAACTGGTCGCCCGCCAGGCGGAAACCGGGTGCAAACGCAGGCTGCCGGTCGGGTGGTGCAGCGCCTCCTGATACTCGGGCAACAGCCCGGCGATCAGCTGGCGGCAAGATTGATAATAGCGCTCCAGCAGTTGCTGAACCTGTTGCCGGCGTTCCGCAACGGCGACGCCGCTCAGTTTGCCGGACAGCGGCTGATAGCTGATGTTTTTGCGCTTCGGATCGACCAACGTCGGATCCAGCAGCGGCATTTCCTGTTCAGACAGGGGGAAGGCCAGTTCGGGCAGAAACAGTACCTTGCCCTGTTCCAGTTCGCTGACCGCGCTGGATGCTTCCGCTGCCGCCCATTGTCGCAACGGCAGCGTCAGGACGGCCTGTTCACGCATAATATCGCCAGTAGGCATGAGATCTCCTCGCAAATCTATATCGCTTTATTCCCGTCTTTCAGGTTGCCGCGTGATTGGCTGCACTGGCTTGCGCAGTGGCTGGCTGGAGCGGCGTCAACAGGCCGCTCAATTGCAACGTGAAATTTGTGGGTTCTATTATGGATGTATCAGCAGGGCGCAGTGCGCCGAAGCGTGCGATGGCTTCCTGATATAGAGAATAGTCCTGATAAGGATATCACCGGCAATACCAATGAAAAGTAAACGAGGGCTAAACGGGGCTGCGCGTAGGCACGAATAATCAAAAATGGCACGAATTGTCTGTGGAAGGGCGATTTTTTATCTTGTTGAATTTTAATGGAAATAAATATTATGCTTATTATTGGCGTTATTTTATTCAGAGCGCAGGGTAACCCGGGAAAATAATGTTGCGGAGAGGAATTATTTCATTTTGGTTGGTAATAAATCGGGCCGCCAAAATTTGGTGGCCCGATTAATGATTAAGCGCCGTAAATGCAGTTTTTGCCTTTTTTCTTGGCCTGATACAACGCACTGTCCGCCTCATTGATAAAACTGATCGGCGTATCGTTATACATATGCGGTACTTTGGCGCAGATACCGATGCTGATGGTGACGATGCCGTGCGGATTACCCTGATGCGGAATTTTCAGATCGCGCACCGCGTTGATGACGCGTTCGGCGAAAATCAGTGCGCCCTGGACGTCGGTATCCGGCAGGATAATTCCCATCTCTTCGCCGCCGTAACGCGCCAGAACGTCGTTGCTGCGGCACGCCAACCCTTTGAGCGTTTGGCCGATCTGCTGCAGGCATTGGTCACCGGCGACGTGGCCATAGCTGTCGTTGTACTGTTTGAAATAGTCGATATCCAGCATCAGCAGCGCCACGCTGCGGTAGTTGCGCGAAGCCCGTGCCAGCTCGTTCTTCAGCGCGATATCAAACTGGCGGCGGTTGGCCAGCCCGGTCAGGCCGTCCAGCAGCGCCAACTCTTCGAGCATCTGGTTGATGCTGGTCAGCTGATCGCGGGTGCGCATCAGCTCGGCTTCGGTTTGCATGCTGTGCTTGATTTGCCGCAGCAGCACCATGCCCATCGCCAACAGGATCATCAGCAGCGAGAGGCCGCCGACGGCGAACAGGCCGGCGTCGGTGCGCCAGTCCGCCAACGCGTCGCGTTTCGACAGCCCGGCGGCGATCACCAGCGGAAAGCGGTTGACCCGCGAATAGCCGTAGATGCGCTCCACTTTGTCGTACAGCGAGGTGATGGTGGCGTTACCGAATTCCGAATGCGGCAAAATTTCGCTGAACAGCACACCCTTGGCGATATTTTTACCGATCGACGCCGCCGAGTAAGGACGGCGGTAAAGGATGGTGCCGTCCGCCAGCAGCAGGTTCAGTGAGGCGTCGGTGTTGAGGGCGAAGCTATCGTAAAACTGGCGGAAATAATCGATGTACAGCGTCGCCAGCACCACGCCGCCAAAGCTGCCGTCCGGGTTGTTGAAACGCCGCGAAACGGGAATGATCAGATCGCCGGTGGTGCGGCTGCGGATCACCTTGCCGATGTACAGGCCGCCGTCGTCGCGGTTTTGATGGTATATGAAGTACTCGCGATCGGCGTTGTTGGCGTTCTTGATGAACTTGCCCGAGGAGGTCGCCAGCCAGCGGCCGCGCGCATCGTAGAGAAACAGCCCATGCAGCTGCGGCAGGTTGCCGACCTGGGTTTGCATCACCCGCTGCAGCCGGGTCAATTGCGATGGCCCCAGTCCGTCGTTCTGGAGACGTTCGGTCAGATCGAGCAGATTGCCGTCCACCTGCATGAAAGTATCGTCGGCATGCTGCGCCAGCGAGCGGGCGAGGTTGGCGGATTCATGCTCGGCGCTGCGCAGATCGCGCTGGTGTGCGTTCCAGATTTGCCAGCTGTTAAAGAGGATCAGCGTGGCGGCAACGATGATGACAAACACGCCGGCCTGAAATAATAATGGGGAGCTTTTAACGCTGCGCGCCGGCACGGCATCCTGTATGGGTTGCTGCTGAGTCATGTCACCCTTGTTGTTTGATTACTATTCAGTTTGAGTTAAGAGCAATCTTATATTTTATGCATAAATGCGCCAGACCTCTAGCCTTTAACGAGGCGATAAGGCGAAAGGTCGATCGCTGCCCGCATCAGCGGCGGTGTGAACACCTCGGAGTGAAAGAGCCATGTCTGATTACATCATTATCGCTTTACTGACGCTGGCGGTGTATTACCCCCTTACGCTGGGAACGCTGGCGGTGATGATGTACTTCGCCTGGCGCCGCCGCCGGTCGCCCTATTGGCGGTTGGGATTGGCGCTGTTGGCGCTGCTGTTCGTGCTGTTCGCCAAGGCGGCGTATGACTGGCACCGCTATGGCTAGCGGCGCCATGCGGGGTTATTCGACGTTGATCATCCAGTTGACGCCGAATTTGTCGGTCAGCATGCCAAAACCTTTGGCCCAGAAGGTGGCTTGGTAAGGCATCGTCACCTGGCCGCCCTGCGCCAGATTGTCGAACAGTTTGCGTCCTTGTTCCGCATCGCTGGGGTTCAGCGACAGCGAGAAACCTTTGTGAGAAGCACCGCCGCTGTCATCCTGCGGACAGCCGTCGGAGGCCATCAGCACGCCGTCGCCGATCAGCAGGCGCGCATGCATGATCGCTTCCGGATTGACGTCCTGCGGTCCGCCTTGCCGGGCTTCTTCGGGCATGTCTTTAAAGCGCATGACCATTTCAACTTTGGCATTCAACTGCTGTACGTAGAAGTTAATCGCTTGCTCACAGTTACCGCTGAAAAACAGATAGGGTTGTACCAGCATGACATTGACCTCGATTATGGCCCGACAGGCAACGACCGGCTCTCGGGCGGACGAAATGATTGCTGGCGGCAATAATTGCCGTCGGTGACTTACTAGTGTAGTTCCCCTGGCGCAGAATGCTTGTGCGAGGTGAGCGCGCCTTCGCCGGCGGTGTGACGGGCAAAGGCGCGAAGGGGTCAATACAGCGACGGTTCGCCGGGTGGGCGGGTTTTAAAGCGGCGGTGCAGCCACATGTATTGGTCGGGGGCCAGCAGCACTTGTTCTTCCACCACGCGGTTCATCTTGGCCGCCGCGCGCGTTTCATCATCCAGCGGGAAGTCCGTCAACGGCGGCTGCACGATCAGCTCATAGCCCTGAGCATTTGGCAGGCGGCGCGGCACGAAAGGCACGATCGACGGCCGCCCCATGCGCGCCAGGATAAAGGTGCCGGTGGTCGTGGCGGCATTTTCCACGGCGAAGAACGGTGTGAATACGCTACTTTGCGGCCCATAATCGTGATCCGGCGCGTACCACAGGATTTCGCCCTGTTTCAGGTTGCGGATCATACCTTTGATATCTTTACGATCGATCATGAATTTATTCGAGCGCAGCCGGCCGCGGGTCTGTACCCATTCCATCAGCTTGTTGTTGTGCGGGCGATGCACACCGATGCCGGGGTTTTGCATGCCGAAAATGCGTGCGCCCAGTTCCAGCGTCAGGAAATGCAGACCGATCAGCAGAACGCCTTTGCCGTCCTGACGCGCCAGCCGCATGTTTTCCATGCCGCTCACCTTGAACCAGCGGGCAATGCGCCAGTCGGGCCAGAACCAGGCCATGCCGACTTCGAACAGGCCCATGCCGACGGACTCAAAATTTTTGACGATCAGCGCCTCGCGCTCGGCGGCGGGCATTGCGGGGAAGCAGAGTTCTAAATTGCGGCGCGCTATTTTTACCCGGCGTTTCATTAGGCGCATGGCTATTCTGCCAAGGCTGTGTCCGAGCCGATAAATGAGCGGGTAGGGCAGTAATACCAAGAGATAGAGTATTCCCAGTCCTATCCACAACAACCAATAACGAGGGCGCAAGAATTCGCGCTCAAAGCGTTGGTTAGAAAGCATTTTTCCTGTTATTCCTTTTCTTTGCCAATGGGACCTTAACCCAAATTGTCATGAGGAAGATGATAGAATATTTTGTGCTAAACAGGATTTTCCATTAATGCTTTTTTTACGCTTTATTTAAACGCAGGCGAAAAACGAAGCGAAATAGGATTTTTACCGAGGGAGGAGGGGATGTTTTCCGCTATTTCAATCGGCTGGCGAAATTGAAAAATAAAGACACAATTAAGCGCATCGCAAAAGTGACAACGGCTATGTAACCTTAATGAAACAGTAACGCTGCGGAACCGTCCCAAGCGGCGGCCAGTGCGTACAGTAGCGCGAGGATCAGGACAAAAGGTGCATTGAACATCGGCGTTTCCTCCCGGAGGATATGATTAAAGTTTAGCCTTGCAAGATGACAGCGGGATGAAATCAGATCGTTTTTTGTATGGTGAAATTCAGACGGACGGAAATAGGTAAGCCGCTGATTTTTTACTATAGTCATAGTGTGAAGTTGTGCGTTTGCCGCCGGAAGCCTCCGCATTGAGCGGCAGCGGGCAGATTGCCCAGAGCAAGATCGCGGAGCGGATGGCGCCTGGCGCGAAACATGTGACGAAATTCTCAGAGGGTTGGTCTGTAAGGATTTGACATGTCATATGAAAATGACGATCTAAACGGTGTTGAGCAACCGAGCGACTACGTGAAAACCACCGCCTGCGAAGTGAGCAGCGGTGTAAAAGCAGCGCTCGAGCAATCATGTGCCTGCCTCAAGGATAACCCTTGGGCGGGGATAGGCGCCGGCGCCGTCGTGGGCCTGGTAATAGGATTTCTGTTAGGCAAAAGGTAATAGGGAGAGTAAAGATGGGCATCATTTCCTGGATCATTTTTGGTTTAATCGCCGGTATCCTGGCCAAGTGGATTATGCCGGGCAAAGACGGCGGCGGCTTTATTGTGACCGTTATATTGGGGATCGTGGGCGCCGTCGTCGGCGGCTATATCAGCACCTTCTTCGGTATGGGCCGCGTTGACGGTTTTAACCTGGGCAGCTTTGTGGTGGCGGTCATCGGTGCCCTGGTGGTGCTTTTTGTCTACAGGAAGATCAAAGGCTAAGCAGCCGTTGCTCAACAGGGTCGCCGCGGCGGCCCTTTTTCGTGAAATCAATCCGGCGGTGCGGCGCGGGCCGTATCCGCTGAAAGGGGAATATCATGGGTCTGTTCGATAGCGTATTGGGTAACATTCTGGGCGGCGGCGCCAACGGTGGTAAAGGTATCGACTACATCGCCATTATGCAGTGGGTCGAGCAACAAGGCGGCCTGCAGGCCATTTTGGACAAGTTCCGTCAGGGGCAGTTCGGCGATATCGTCGGTTCCTGGCTCGGCAATGGCGAAAATCAGCCGATTACCGGCGACCATGTGCAGCAGGCGTTGGGTAGCGACGCCATCAACCAACTGGCTGAAAAGCTGGGCATCGATCCTGCACAGGCGTCCAGCACCATTGCACAGTTCTTGCCAACGGTCGCGGATGCCGCCTCACCAAACGGTGAAGTGCAGCAAGACAGCAACGAGCTGGGCGATATGGTCGGTAAACTGTTCAAATAATGATTAGGCTCCCGGCGTCTGGCCGGGAGCATTCACTCCGCTAATTCCCTCGATCGCCGTCAACGCCTGCTGCAGATGCGCCACCCAGGCGCGCACTTTCTCCGGAATAAAACGTAAAGCGGGATAGACCGCGTGCAGCGCCATGGGCGGGTAGCGGTATTCCGGCAAAACGGGCACCAGCGCCCCCGTCGCCAGCTGCTGGGCGATTAAAGGCCGTTGGGCGCCGCCGATACCGGCTCCAGCCTCAATGGCGGCCAGCAGCGATAGCGTATTGTTGGCGCGGAACGTGGGCCGCAGAGCGACCATCTCGGGGCCGTGCGGCCCGAACAGAGTGAGCGTATCGCCGTCGTTCAAACCGCTGTAACGAATGTGCGCATGTTTAGCCAGCTCCGCCGGCGAACGTGGAGCGCCATACTTGGCCAGGTAGGCCGGTGACGCCACCAGCAGGCGTTGCAGCTCGCCCAAACGTTTAGCCACCATGCCGGGCGCATGCAGTTCACCGAAACGCAGCGCCATGTCGATGCCTTCGCCGATCACGTCGGCGCGACGATCGTCCAGCAGCAGCTCGATGGCGAGGTTCGGATGACGTTGCTGGAAAGCGATGGCCAGCGGCGTGACGTGCAACTGCCCGAACCCGGTCGGGGCATGAATGCGCAGATTGCCCTGTAACTGGTGGTGCTGGCCGTGCAGCGCTTCTTCCGCTTCATCGACCGCCGCCAGAATCGGTTTGAGGCGCTGATAATAACTGCTGCCGGCATCGGTCAGGGTGACCGCCCGGGTGCTGCGAAACAGCAGTTGTGCCCCCAGTTGCTGCTCCAGACCGGCGATTTGCTGACTGACCGCCGGCTGCGTCAAACGCAGATCGCGAGCGGCGGCCGACAGGCTGCCCAGCTCCGCCACCCGCATAAAGGTTTTCATTGCGTTCAGCTTATCCATGTCGATCTTGCCTATAGATTTTTCTTATAAGTGTTAGTGGAAGGTCTCTTCTACCGCAAGTATTACTAATCAATGACACTCAGGGTATCGACAACCTGAGGAGTGGCAAGATGGATACAAAGCGACAGGCATTGGTGATCGGCGCCAATGGCGTGATTGGGCGCCGATTGATTGAGGAGCTGACCGATCAGGGCTGGCAAGTGGTGGGCGTCTCGCGCCGGGGGGGACAATCGGCGCCGGGGGTGCGCCACCTTCAGGTTGATCTGCTGGATGCGGCGGCGACGCGCGACGCGCTGCGGCCGCTGAGCGCGATTAGTCACGTTTTCTATGCCGCCTATCAGGATGCGCCGGACTGGGCGGGGCTGGTGGCGCCGAACCTGCAGATGTTGCAACACGTTGTCGAAGGGCTGGAGCCGATCGCGCCGGCGTTGGAGCACATCAGTTTGATGCAGGGTTATAAGGTGTATGGCGCGCATTTGGGGCCGTTTAAAACGCCGGCGCGCGAAAGCGATGTCGGGCATATGCCGCCGGAGTTTAACGTGGCGCAGCAGCAGTATCTGGCGCAGCGGCAGGCCGGCAAACGCTGGCGTTGGAGCGCCATCCGTCCAAGCGTGGTGGGGGGCTTCTCCCTCGGCAACCCAATGAATCTGGCGTTAAGCATCGCGGTTTACGCGTCGATCAGCAAAGCGCTCGGGCTGCCGTTGCGCTTCCCGGGTAAACCGGGCGCTTACCACAGCCTGCTGGAAATGACCGACGCCGGGCTGTTGGCGCGCGCCACGCTGTGGGCGGCGACCGAACCTGCGGCGGCCAATCAGGCGTTTAATATCAACAACGGCGATCTGTTTCGCTGGAGCGAGATGTGGCCGAAAATCGCCGCTTACTTTGGGCTGGAATGCGCGCCGCCGCTGCCGATGTCGCTGGAGATCATGATGACGGACAAAGCGTCGCTGTGGCGGGAGCTGGCGCAGCGGCACCAATTGGCCGAACCGGACTATCGCGCGGTGGCCGGCTGGCGTTTCGCCGATTTCGTCTTTTCCTGGGACTATGACATGTTCGCGGATGGCAGCAAGGCGCGGCGCTTCGGTTTCCACCAGTTTGTCGAAACCGAAGCCATGTTTTTCTCACTGTTCGATGAGTTCCGCCGCCGCGGCATCATTCCCTGAACGTGGCATTGGTTTCCCCGCAGCACCGGCCGCGGGGAATGGGCTCAGAACGTCAGCATGATCTTGCCGATGTGCTCGCTGGACTCCATCAGCGTATGCGCGGCGGCGGCTTGCTCAAGCGGGAAGGTTTTAAAAATTTGCGGTTTCAGCACGCCACGCTCCAGCAGCGGCCAAACCTTTTCGCGCAGATCGGCGGCAATCTGCGCTTTGTCCGCCACGCTGCGCGAGCGTAGCGTCGACCCGGTATGGGTCAGACGTTTCAACAGCAGCGGCATCAGATTGAGCTCTTTCACCACGCCATTTTGCGTGCCGATTTGCACGATGCGGCCTTCCATCGCTGCGGCCTGATAGTTTTTGGCGACATAATCGCCGGCGATCAGGTCGACGATGACGTCGGCGCCTTTACCGTTGGTGGCGTCTTTGGTGCGTGCGACAAAGTCTTCGCTGCGGTAATTAATCGCCACGTCGGCGCCCAGCGCCAGGCTGGCCTGACGTTTCTCTTCGGAGCCGACGGTGGTGATCACCTGGGCGCAGAAGGCCTTCGCCAGCATGGTGGCGACCGTGCCGATACCGGAGGTGCCGCCATGGATCAACACGGTTTCGCCGGCTTTGAGATGACCGCGCTGGAACACGTTGACCCAGACGGTAAAGAAGGTTTCCGGCAGCGCGGCGGCCTCGGTCAGGCTCAGCCCCGCCGGCACCGGCAACGCATTGCTTTCATGCACGGTGCAGTATTCCGCATAGCCACCGCCGGCGATAAGGGCGCAAACCCGATCGCCGAGCGCGAAGTGGGTCACGCCTTCACCTATGGCCACCACTTCGCCGGCAATTTCCAGGCCTGGAATATCCGAGGCGCCTGGCGGCGGCGCATAGTTCCCCTGGCGCTGCAGCACGTCGGGGCGGTTAACGCCGGCGGCGGCGATTTTCACCAGCAGTTCGCCCGCTTGCGGAGCGGGCACCGGGCGTTCGGTAACGACCAGAACGTCGGGAGCGCCCGGTTGGCTGATTTCAATCGCTTTCATCGTGCCGGGCAGCGCTGCATTTGTTGACATGGTTACTCTCCTCATCGTGGCGGACGTGGTTATCAGGCGAAACGTCCGCAATAAAGTCTGCTGTTAGCTTAGCGAAATCGAATGAGGCGCGCGTGGTTGAATAGAGCGGTTTTGCGAGGAAGAGGCGAAGCCGCCGCGATGGGCGGCAGGGCATTAATCGTTAGGCGGGATGCGGAACCCTTTTAACGAGACGATGAAGTGTTCTTTTCCTTTGGAGATTTTGGCGCCTTTATCGCACCACAGGCTGGCAAGCTGGAAGAAGTCGTCGCTGCCGATATCGTAAGCCAGTTCGATTTTCTTGGCGGTGCCGGCGCGGATGAGTTTTTCTGCTTCCTGATGGTTTGCAGCTTTAATTATGGTCATGGGCGAAATCCTTGGTGTTAAGCCAGAGCGGATAAACGCGAATCATCATATGGCCATAATGTGACAATTTTGTGATGAAAGCATGACAGCCCGCGAAGGCGCGGCGCGCGATGTGCCGGGCCTTCGCGGTGAAAGCGCGTTGTCGGTTACCGATCGTGCGGGCGGACGAGTGTGCTTTTTTTCTGAGATTTTAAATGCTTGTAGAGGGCGAAGCCCGCAATGCCGGCCAAGACGGCCAGGAGGGCAAGGGATCCTGTGGCCATGAACGTTACCTCCGAATAAGAATGGCAAGGAGGCGTATTTGTGACATTCATCACTTTGTGGGGCAATGAGAGCAATCTGTAATCGGAAGACGCTTTGAGGGATAGGCAAAAAAAAAGCGCCTATAGGGAGGCGCATAAAGATTTGCAACACAGCTTGTTGTGTTCAACACCAGGAGGAGTGGTGAACTGAGGCATATTCTATGCAGCGGCAAAGGAGGCTGATATAGGCATTACTCCGAAAGCGCCACTACCACTCATACCCCAACTGAATGTTGTAATCGGGATCCTTATTGGTGGAATAGGGATCAGACTGGCGGCGGCGATCGGTTTCTTCACCGGGCCTTCATACGCGGGATAAGGTTTGGCGCGCGGTTTGCTGCAGCCAGGATGATCGCACTCAATATCGACGCGAAAACCGCTTTTATCTCTCGCCTCTGTCCAGGCAATCGGCGGTTTTCCCGTTTTGGGGGCCGGCCCTGAGGGGGCAGGCGGCTTGGGCGCGGGAACCATGCTGGGGTCGGGGGCTTGATAATTGAGCTCCAGTGCACTCTGCGGAGCGCTGTAAGCGGCAAAGGCCAGCAGGGCGGCGGCACTGACAGCCGGTAATGTAAGCCATCTCGGCATGGTGAATCTCCCTGAATGATTTCGTCAGGCAACTATAAAACAGCAGAACGAGAATTACTATCATTTGCCTTGGGCGTTACGGGCGAGCCAGGCGGCGGCCCTATCGGCAGACAGGGTCAAATCCTGTGCGTTTAGCCGAGATTAGCGTCCCATCGCGGCGAAAAAGGTTGCTATTGCCGCTCGCTCATGAGTTAATGATGTCGGCCTGTGGTACAGACCTATTTATGCACGACATTTTGAGTAAAGTAGTTCAAATTTAAAGCGTTATCCCGGATAGCCCTTCTCTGACGAATTTCCTTTCCAGTGCCTCCATAAGTAACTGATGACCGGCTACCTCGCCCATGGCGGCTTACATTTATTATTGAAGGAAATTAGACATGTCTAACATGATCAAAGGTCAAGTGAAGTGGTTCAACGAAGCTAAAGGTTTTGGTTTCATCACCCCAGCAGACGGCAGCAAAGACGTATTCGTACACTTCTCTGCTATCCAGGATCAAGGCTTCAAGACCCTGGCTGAAGGCCAGAACGTACAGTTCTCTATCGAGAACGGTGCGAAAGGTCCATCTGCGGCTAACGTTACCGCTATCTAATTGGCGTTTCCCGCTGATTGAAAAGAACCCGCTGCGGCGGGTTTTTTTATGCCTGCAATTTGGCAGCGCGCAAAAAAAAGCCCGCAAGTCTGCGGGCAAAAGTTCCTTGTTACTTCTTCATTTGCGAGCGCTTCTCTGGGGGGGAAACGCCTGAAGACAGGCTACGCGAGACCGGCTTAAGATTCTGCGGCCAAACCGTTAAGAAAGTGAAAATCCAGGCGGCTGCTACGCTGATAGCAGAGGCCGGCAGGGCTGGAGCGGTGTCCATCGCCTCCGGTTTTGTAATACACTGACGGCAATCGTAAATAAGGGAGAAGGGTATGCAAGTTAACGATCGAGTGACGGTAAAAACAGACGGCGGCCCGCGGCGTGAAGGCGTCATTCTGGCCGTAGAGGTGTTCAACGAAGGCACCATGTACCTGGTTTCTCTTGACGACTACCCGGCGGGCGTATGGTTTTTTAATGAGATCGACAGCCGTGACGGCACGTTTGTGGAGCCCTGTCGCGAGCACGGGCAGTAACTTGGGCTAATCTCATTAATTTGCTAATGAAATTGTCCATTTTGAGATTATTTCATTGCGGTAAGATTTTTTTTATCGACGGCAAAAAAATACCCGTTGCGCTAGCGGGGGATAACGCAACAGGTATTTTTTTGTGGTTCCAGCGGCTGCTATCCAGATGACATTATCATCGGGTATTTAACGGCTGGTAAAACAGAGCGGGGGCGTTCTCTGTGGTTCAGCGGCTATTGACGAATATTCCACTGGTCAATGTATCGGTCAAACGAACAACGTGATAAATGATCTGCTTGTTGTGCGTTTTTATTTTCCGCTTGATGTTTCCCTTGTGGGAAGAGACCGTTTTGGCCTTTATTTGCATCTGGTCTGATATCTGGATGGTGCCTTGACCGGACATCCACATGCGTAACATGTTTGATTCAGTCTGGCTCAGCGTTACCGGCGTTTGATCCAGAGAGGATTTCTCCGTACGGAGGGACGTTCTCTCGAGATAGTGGCTAAGTAGCTGATTCATAGTCTCTGGTTTGATGGATTTTGACGATATGATGACGTTCTTGCGAACATATAAATAATCGTCGAAATGTACGTTGGTAATGGCCATGAAGATGAAGAATAACGTATCCGGGTGCAGTGAAATCACCCGTTTTATTCGCTCGGTGGCGTTTGCTTCGTGGATGAAGCAGTCCTCGTTAATAAACACCAGGCTCGGATTCAACTTGCTGCATTTTTCATGCAGGCTGTCAATGTCCTCGATGGCATTAATATGGCGCTTCTTCACGCCATGCGAAGTCAGATAGTCGGTTAACCCCAATCTGGTATAGCTGCATGAATCCATGATAATCGTTGGCATATCGCACCCCCACTTAAATCCGTTTTACTGCGGTAATATGAAAAAAAGCCTAAAAAGCCGAAAGGCAAAATGGAGCAATAATTCAGTGTAGCGAGTGTTCTATCAATAAACACGGCGTCACTCAATGATATTTTCATACTAAACTTATTAATTGCATGAATCTATAAGTTTGGCTTAAGTCAGAGCGATCTGCTGCTCGTCCAGCTTCGGCATGTTGAGCCTGATCTGCGCTTGGCGCCCGCGCCTGCCAGCATTGCTTGCCGCGAATCTGTTCATCATGTCACGAAACAAAATTTTAGTTTGCTAGGAAAAGTCTTAAAAAAAATTCATGTGTCGTTTTTTTGAAGTCTTTCAGCGCATTTTTTGAGTGATTAAAAAATACCCTCTCTGAGGTTATTTTATTTTTTGTTTAAAAATCATTAAGTTGTGTTGATTTCATGCTTTCCATGCTAATGATTAGCACTTCTTTTTTATCATAACGGCAAATGAAAGTTAACATTATGGCCGGAATGTGTAGCTTATTTGTTGCTATAAATCACCGTTTTACAATGAGTTATCTGGATATTTATTTTAAATGAAATAATTTTCGTGAATGTTTAACGGTGATTGAGTGATTTCTCTAAACTATCATCCTGCTGCCCGATCCGCAGGGGAGGAATGGCAGGTCGGAGTTGTCTCTGGCCCGCGTTGGTTTTAACTTGCCTCTCCACCTTTCAAAAACAGGATGTCGCGGTGAGACGGAATCAGTATGGGCAGCCGATAGGCGAAGCCCTCCCTCATTGGCAGCCGGCAGGCATGCCCGGGCACTCGCCACTGCAAGGGCGGTTTTGCCGCCTCGAACCGCTTAACCTCGAGCGCTGGGGGGAGGCGCTTTATCAGGCTTATCAATCCGCCGAGGACGATCGCGACTGGACTTATCTGTTTTGGGAACGGCCGCAGTCGCGCGCAGATTTCCAGCGTTATCTTCAGGCTCAGGCGTCCAGCGCTGACAGAAACACGATGGTAGTGATCGATCAGTCAAACGGGCGTGCGGTGGGAAGCTGCGCTTTTTTGCGCATCGATCCTGCCAACGGCGTGGCCGAACTGGGCACCATCAACTGGTCGCCGCTGATGAAGCGCAGCGCGCTGGGCAGCGAGGCGATTTTCCTGATGCTGCGGCATCTGTTCGACGATCTTGGCTACCGGCGCTGCGAATGGAAATGCGATAGCCTCAATCTTCCTTCACGCCAGGCCGCCGAGCGCTTGGGTTTCCGCTATGAAGGCACCTTCCGCCAGGCCCTCGTCGTCAAAGGACGCACGCGCGACACCGACTGGCTGTCGATCGTCGACGGGGAATGGCCGGCGCGGCGCACGGCGTTTGCCGCCTGGCTGTCGCCGGATAATATCGGCGATGACGGGCGGCAAGAACGGCGTTTGCAGGCCTTCCAACTCGGGTAATACGCCGCGCGCGTTAGGCCGTTTCCGCCAGGCAATGGCGCAACGAGTCCAACGCCAGCCGGATGTCCTGTTCCTCCGTCATCCAGTTGACCAGTGCGGCGCGGATCCCCGGCTGACCGTTATAACGCGTAGGGGTGCAGCACACCACGCCGTGCCGGCTCAGGCGCTCGAGAAAACGATCGCGCGCCGCCTCGCTGTCGCCCTGTGGATGGCTGAGTGCGAAGCAGACCACGTTCAAATTCACCGGCGCCAGCAGCTGGAAACCGTCATCGGCTGCCAGCGCCACCCCCAGCGCCTGCGCCAATCGGACGTTGCGCTCGACGATATCCCGTATGCCGCTGCGGCCATAGGCTTTCAGCGTCAGCCAGAGCGGCAGGGCGCGGAAGCGGCGCGAATTCTCCGGCGTCAGATGCAGATAGTTGTCTGGCCGCAATGTCGGTGCTTCCAGATAGGCCGAATGGTTCTGAAATACCTGCATTTGCAGATCCAAATGGCGGGTAAATTGGATCGCGCTGTCATAAGGCACGTTCAGCCACTTGTGTGCGTCGACAGTGATGGAATCGGCATGTTGCCAGCCCTCAAGTCTTGGAGCGTAGAGCGGTGAGCAGGCCGCCACGCCGCCAAATGCCGCATCGACATGCAGCCAAAACGGATAACGCTCCCGCAACGTCAGCAGACGCGGCAGATCGTCGAACGCGACGGTGTTGACCGTACCGGCGCTGGCCAGCACCAACGTTGGCTGGCCGGCGCCGGCGGCGAGCTGCCGTTCCAGTGCTTCCATATCCATGGCTTCCGAGTCCGGCAGGCTGGCGACGGTCGTCAGCGCCTCGCGGCCGATACCGAGCATGCTGAGCGCCTTCACGCTGCTGGAATGTGGATTGGCCGACAATACCCGGATGGAACCCAGCGCCGCCAGGCCCTGTTGGGCGATATCCACGCCGTGCTGTTGTCCCAGCCACTGCCGGCCAATGGCCAGCCCGGTGAAATTGGCCATGGTCGCGCCGCTGACCAGGCTGCCGCTGAACGTTTCCGGCAGGCCCAGCAGGGATTTCAACTGTGTCACGGCCGCCAGCTCGATCGTGGCTGCGATGGTATCATGGCTGAGCAGGCTATTTTGGTCTGTCACGCTAACCAGCCAGTCCGCCGCTACCGCTGCCGGGGTTCCGCCGCCGGTGACGAAGCCGAAATAACGCGGGCCGGCGCTGGCGGAAATGCCGGCCTGATAGCGTTGCCAAAAGTTATCCAGCGCCGCCAGGGCGCCTTCGCCGTTTTCCGCCAGCCGATCGTCTCCCGGATGCAGCTGCTGTTGATCGCGCGGTGGGCAGACCGAGCGTTGCTGCAGCCCGGTCAGAAAATCTTCCGCCAACTGGCGAGTGTGGTCGAGGATCTGCGGAAACTGTGCGAGGTCTTGTTGTAAACGTGGGTGCATGGCGGCTCCGAAAGCGTCAGGGATGATGGGGTAAACATAGAACATTTGCCTGCCGGTCAAAATCGATGAAAAATAACCTTTTTGGATAGCATGGTTAACCAATGATGAATGAACGCATTCCCCTGCATGTCTTGCCGACCTTTGCGATCGCCGCCAGGTTGGAAAATTTGCGCGCCACGGCGCAGCAGGTGCATTTGACGCACGGTGCGGTCAGCCAGCAAATTCAGTTGCTGGAGCAGGCGGTCGGCTATCCGCTGTTTGAACGGTGCGGGCGCGGTGTGCGCCTGAATGCGGCCGGGAAAGAGATGCTGGCGGCGGTAGAGCCGGCGCTGCAGGCGCTGCAGCAGGGCGTCGCCCGCGCCCGGCGTGCGGCGACAAGCCAGACGCTGCGCATCAGCGTGTTGCCGTCTTTTGCCCACTATTGGCTGTTGCCGCGTCTGCCGGCATTCCATGAAGCCTGCGCCGATATTGCGCTGGATATCGATGCGTCGCTGACGCTGCAGGATCTGTCGCAGCGTGGGTTTGATGCGGCGATCCGCATCGGCAGCGGCCAGTGGGCGGGGCTGCAGGCGCAGCGCATCGCGTCGGGTGACGTGCTGCCGGTCGCTTCGCCGGATATGGCGCGAGAATGGGGGGCTGCGTTCGAGAACGGTGGCGATATTCCGTTGCTCGAGCACGACGTCAGTCCCTGGCGCGACTGGTTCAACGCGCAGGGGCGGCCGTTATGCGGGCGGCAACAGGCGTTGTTCAACGATGCCGGATTGTTGATTCGCGCGGCGGAGCAAGGGTTTGGCATCGCGTTGGCGAAAAAGCTGCTGGTGCAGGATGCCCTCGACGCCGGGAGACTGATGGCGTTGGCCGCGCCCCGTCGCCTGAGCGATGACGACGTTTATCTGGTGTGGCCGCAGACCGCCGGGTTGACGCCGGCGGTCACCCGCTTGCTGCAGTGGCTGCAGCAACAGTTGGCGGCGATTTAGCGGCGTAGCCATTCCGGTTGCGAGGTGCCGAGCGTAGTCGCCGGCAGCGCCCATTGCAGCGCCGTGCCCTGCAGGCTTAACGGGGCGCGCAGGCGTTGCGCGGCCCCCCAGTAAGTCAATTCCGTTTCCGGGTTCTCGTCGGCGGGGCCGGCCGGCGCCAGCGGTTCCGGCCGATAATCTGCCGAACAGGGATGCGCCAGCAGCAGCTGCGCCGTGCGCGCCAGCGACAGCCGCGCGTGGTAGCCGGTGCCGCGGCTCAGGCGCTGCGCCATACCGGTCAGCACCGCCGCCGCCATCAAATAGCCGGTGGCGTGATCCAGAGCCTGTACCGGCAACGGCACCGGCAAACTGGCGCTGCGCCAAACCATGCCCGCCTCCGCCAACCCGCAGCTCATCTGTACCAGGCTGTCGAAACCGCGCCGGGTGCGCCACGGCCCGCTCCAACCATAGGCATTCAGGCAGACGTCTATCAGGCCCGGCGCCAGCGCGCGCCTTTCCTCCGCGCCATAGCCCAACTTCTCCAGCGCACCGGCACGGTAGCCGTGCACGATCACGTCGGTGTTTCTCAGCAGATGTTCAAACGTATGGCGATCGTGCGCATTGGTCAGGTTGAGGCGCGCGCTGCGCTTGCCCAGCATGACTTCGTGTTCAACGCCGGGCTCATCCCAACCGTAGGGATCGATGCGCAGCACGTCGGCACCCAAACCGGCAAGAAAACGCGTGGCGATCGGCCCGGCGAGAATGCGCGTCAGATCCAGCACCCGTACGCCATGCAGCGGCCGGGCGATGGGTAGCGCCCAGCCCGGCGGTGGCGCTTCCGGCTGCAGCGAGGCGTGGATCAGCGGTTCGAGCGCTACGCTTTTGCCCTGAATATGTTGTCGCCACGCGGCCGCCGAGCGCATTTGGGCCGCGCAGCCGCCGGCTTCGATCACCGCTTCCTCCAGCTCACTTTTTTTCCAGCCCAGCACGCGTTCCGCCAGCGTGCCTTTATCCGATGCCGAACCCAGCACCTGCTCCACCGCTCGCCGATGGTGCGGCGCATTGGTATGCAGGCGTATCCAGCCATCCGTTGTCGCATAGTCGCCGGCCAGCGCGTCCCAGGCCGCAGGCAGCGTCCACCCCAACGGACGCAGCGTCCAGCCGAACCAGAGCGAGGCCAGGCGTTGATCGACCCAGACCTGCGGCGCGTCGGCTGCCTCGCGGCGAAGCAACTCGGCGCAGGCCAAACCGGCGGCGCTCCAGGCGGCGGTAGCCAATTCGGTTACGGGAAAAGCCGAAGGCAATGCGCCGGTGCCGCTTACGGTTAGCCGGTCGGCGGGGGCGGGGCGCTGCCCCAGGCTTTGCCAAATTTCGTCGAGCAGAGTGTGGATCAGAGGCGTCATCGGCCACTCCTTGCGGGTCGTCGGAAATATAGCCTAGCGTAGCCCACCGCCGGCGACCTTGCTAAGGCGCAACGTCGAACGTGCGGCCATCGGCCAGTTTGGCGCGCAGGCTGCGGGCCGCTACGCCGGCGAATGGCTGCGCGCTGAAGTTGGCGGTCAGGGTCGATCCGTCGCTGAACGTCGTCTGTTGCACCCAGCCGTCCCGATCGAGCCAGCGGAAGTCGGTTAACGCTTTGTCCCACAAGGCCTGATGCAGCGGCCGGAAGGCGGCGTCGGCGCGTTTTATCGCCGGTAAGCGCGCCGCCAGAGTGGCGCGGCTCAGGTGGAACATCGGCGCGGTGTTGTACAGCTGGCTGAGCAGGCTGCGGGTGGTCTGAACGTCGCTGAACTTCAGATTGTCGTAATTCCAGTGGTGGCTGCTGACGATAGCATCGTGGAAAACGGCCTGGTACAGCGGCAGGCGGTAACGCGGATCGAATTCGACGGTACGGTAGGGTTGTTTCACTTTGGCGGGGCGGAAGAAAAACGCCGGTTGGGCGTTGGGCCACCAAGCGCCGAGATAATAGGGCGAGGATTTATCCTGATTCATCTGTTTATCTCCCCAGCCGAATCCCCAGGTTTCCATGCCGTGGGCGAACATCAGGCTGCGCGCGGTCACTGCGTTGCCATCCTCTGAGCCCAGCGGCAACTTAAGGGTGGCGCTGAACCAGGCGAGCCGGGCGTTGCGGGCTTCGGCCATCTGCGCCGCGCCGGTTGGGTGATCGGGCTGATAGTCGTCGGACACCATGCCGGTGCCGTCCACATCGAGAAACAGGCTATTCAACCCGGCCAATTGCACCAGTTCGCGCATGCGCTGTTGAGAATAGGGCAGGACACAGCCTGGATTGAGGTAATAACCCTGTTTACCGAAGCCGGGTTTCCTGCTGCCGTCTGCGCGCACGATGGCGCAGGATTCCCGCAGCGTCGTCGGTAACTGCGCGGTGAGCCAGCTGTCGTTGACGCCGCGCGCGATGGCGGTATCGTAGGAGTCGTAGCTGGCGATCAGATAACCGGCCGCTTTGGCGGCGGCTACCGCTTGCGGGTGCAGGAAGGCGGCGGTCCAGTTATCGGTGCCCAACCACAGGCGCGGCAAACCGGCCTGGCGCAGCGCGTCGATCACCGGTTTGGCCAACCCTTGCCCCCAACCGTCCGCTGGGGTTAACCAGCGTCCCAGCTCCCGTTGCGCCAGCGCCCGCACTGCGGCGGCCTGGCGCTGCTGCGCCTGCAGAAAGTCGGCGTCATCCGGCGTTGCGCCTAGCGCGAACTGCGCCGTCAACGCCCGGTTGATGCCGTCGATCAGGGGTTGTTGTTGCCAGCCCTCCGGCGTTTTTCCCGCCAGCCGCAGCAGCAAGCTTCTGCTCTCGGCGTCCATCTTCTGCCGCAGCGCTTCGGCGGCGGGAGAGGTGAGGTAGTGCAGTAATCCCGGCCAATCCTTGACATCTTCCGCCGCCAGCAATTGGTCGCCCCACAGATAGATATGGGTAGCGCCGATCAGTTTTTCGCCTTCGGGCGCCTGCTTGATCTTCTCGCGCAGGCTGCTGAACCGGCCGTTTTGTTGCAGATAGTCGCGGTAACGGCGGGCGCCGGACAGCGGGGCATCGCCGACGTGCAGCAGCACCTCGAATGCCTGTTGTTGATTGAAGCGATTGAATTGGTGGCTGGCGCGCATCGCCAGCTTTTCCTGCGCGGCGGCGAAGGCTATCTGGTTACTGAACGGCGTCAACATCAGCCAGCTGTAGACCTTACCCTGGTGTTGCAGGCTCCACAGCGGCAGTTTCAGATCCCAGTTGGTATCCAGCGGCGTCATTTCCGTCGTCAGGTAATGACGCCAGACCGCGTTGTCCAGCGGGATGCGGCTGCCTTCGCCGATCGGCAACAGCAACGTTTCCCCCTGTGGCATACGATACCAGTTCAGGGTTTGCGGCCGATCGCTGCTGAAGCTCAGGCGCAGATCGCCGCCTTCCAGACGGGCGCTGACGTTGATTGCGCGTTGCGGCCATCGCCAGCTGGCGCGTCGTGGCGTTGCGGTAAGATCCGTTACCTGCTGCGCAGGCTGCGCCAGATTGATCGGCACCGGGCCTGCGGCGATATGCAGCGTGGCAGGGTCGAGTTCAAATTGCACGTCGCCTTGCTGCAGCAGTAAGGCATCGGCGGGAAAACTGATGAGCAGCGCCAGCGCGAGCGCGGAAAGCCGTTGTTTCATCGGGGCGTCCTTGGAAGATGAAAGAGGGCAGTTTACCGATAAGCGCACTGTCGCCCAATGTCGCCATCTTCTATTTGTGACATCGAAATATAAACGCCGTATTCCAGTTTATTTTTCGTTTAATAAATTAGCCTTTACTTCATTACCCGACGTCACTATACTCAGCCAAAATTTCAGTGGAGAAACCCAATTGGACAGTTGTAGTTGTAATAAAATAAATAAGGCAAGCTGACCAATTCTCTTCTGATTTGTTGCTTGCCGTTATCGGCGGGCAGCACCCCTCTCCAGTTATTTCTGAGCTGTGCATACCCGAATAAGAAAACGTTTCCTGATGCCAGGTGGCTTCAGGCGAATTGAGTTGGACGTTATTATGGTATTCTGCAGCCACAGCCTTTTCCCTCCAGGCATGACACGCTGATTCGCTGATTTATTTTCAGCGCGTTTTCGCGTGTGCTAAACAGCACATGATTTTATCTCCTGTGATTAATTAAGGGGAAAGTCATGGCTATGACTCCTTTCGTTTTAAATTTATTGCTGGCGATGTGCCTGGGCGCGGTGATTGGCGCCGAGCGCCAGTGGCGCCAACGCATGGCCGGCCTGCGCACCAATGCGCTGGTGGCGACCGGTGCGGCGGTCTTCATTCTCAGCTCCATGTCCACCGATCCGGCCAGCGCCGGCCGGGTGGCCGCGCAGATCGTCTCGGGTATCGGCTTCCTCGGCGCCGGCGTAATCATGCGTGAAGGGCTGAACATTCGCGGCCTCAACACCGCCGCCACGCTGTGGTGTTCGGCGGGGATCGGCGTCCTGTGCGGCCTGGGCCAGCATTGGGATGCGGTGGTCGCCACGCTGGTGATCCTGTGCGCCAATATCCTGCTGCGCGAGGCCGCGCAGCGCATCAACCTGCAGCCGCACCAGCAGGCGACCGATCTGGAACTGTGCTATCGCATTCAGGTGACCTGCGGCGAGCAGGATGAAATACTGGTGCGCACCCTGATTCTGCAGGCGCTGAACGGCGTCGCCTTGCGGCTGCAATCCTTGCGCAGCGCCGATATTGCCAGCCCTGGGCAATTGGAAGTGTGCGCGGAAATTACCGCTACGCCGGTCGCGCAAAAAGAAATTGAGGGTATTGTTTGCCGCGTCAGTCTGGAAAAAAGCGTGAGTGCCGTGCGTTGGCGCGTCGCGTCCGAATTACCGGTCTGAGTAATAATATAAATATTGATTAACTTGATTATATGTTCGGTTTTATTCATGAGTGCCTTGAATAACGCGGAGCATTAAGGAGGCGTTATGGACGATGACCCCGGAAGGGAAATGATTCTTGCGTGGCTGACAGGGTAATCACGCTATTCAGTCACGCTAATTAAAAAATTCCACTCTGCGCAGAGTCACCTGTTTATCGGGCGGGATCTCCCTGTGCGCAGAACGAAAATAAGAGAATAGCGTTATGACTCAGATTAATGAAAGAATGCGTCGCCGTGATAAAGACTCGGTGACCTACGCCATTGCGCAAGAGGCGACCAACAGCATCGCCCAAACGCTGGCGAACCTGAAGTGCAACCGCAACGGCTTGACCCAGGACGATGCCGATGAGCGGCTGGAGCAGTTCGGCGCCAACCAGGTCGCCCACGACAAGGCACCGCATGCCTTGATTCAGTTGATCAAGGCCTTTAACAACCCGTTTATCTTCGTGCTGATGGTGCTGGCTGCGATCAGTTTCTTTACCGATTATTGGCTGCCGCTCCAGAGCGGTGAAGAAACTGAACTCACCGGCGTCATCATCATCCTGACTATGGTCACGTTGAGCGGGCTGTTGCGTTTCTGGCAGGAATACCGCACCAACAAGGCGGCGGAAGCGCTGAAATCGATGGTGCGCACCACCGCTACGGTGCTGCGCCGCAGCAGCTACAGCGCGCATCCGCTGACGCTGGAAGTGCCGATCCGCGAACTGGTGCCGGGGGATATCATTCAGCTCTCCGCCGGTGACATGGTGCCGGCCGACGTGCGTCTTATCGCCTCGCGCGATCTGTTCATCAGCCAGGCGATTTTGACCGGCGAAGCGATCCCGATCGAGAAATACGATGCCATGGGCAACGTGGCGCAGAAGTCGAGTGAAGGGGAAGTGTCCAGCGAGAACGCGCTGCTTGAGCTGTCCAATATCTGCCTGATGGGCACCAACGTCGCCAGCGGCACCGCCACGGCGGTGGTGGTGGCAACCGGCGGGCGCACTTACTTCGGCTCGCTGGCCAAGTCGATCGTCGGTTCGCGGGCGCAAACCGCGTTCGATCGCGGGGTGAACAGCGTCAGCTGGCTGCTGATTCGCTTCATGCTGGTGATGGTGCCGGTGGTGTTGCTGATCAACGGCTTCACCAAGGGCGACTGGAGCGAGGCGGCGCTGTTCGCACTGGCGGTGGCGGTCGGCCTGACGCCGGAAATGCTGCCGATGATCGTCAGCTCCAACCTGGCGAAAGGGGCGATCGCCATGTCGCGCCGCAAGGTGGTGGTGAAGCGCCTGAACGCCATTCAGAACTTCGGCGCCATGGACGTGCTCTGCACCGACAAGACCGGCACCCTGACCCAGGATCGCATCATTCTCGAGCACCACATCGACGTCACTGGCGCCAGGGATAACGAGGTGTTGCACCTGGCCTGGCTGAACAGCTTCCATCAGAGCGGCATGAAGAACCTGATGGACCAGGCGGTGATCCGTTTCGGGCGCGGCAAACCGGGGATCGAAGCCCTGGGCCGTTTCAGCAAGGTGGATGAGCTGCCGTTCGATTTCGTGCGCCGCCGTTTGTCGATCGTGGTGGCGGACGAAAATGGCAAGCAGCAGCTGATCTGTAAGGGCGCGGTAGAGGAGATGCTCGAGATCGCCACCCACGTGCGCGAAGGCGACAAAACGCTGGAACTGGACGACGCGCGCCGTGCGGCGCTGCAGGCGCTGGCCCGCGAGTATAACGAAGACGGTTTCCGCGTGCTGGTGCTGGCGACGCGCGAGCTGGATGCGCAGCGCCCGGCCGAACCGCTGAGCGTGGCCGACGAGCGCGACATGGTGGTGCAAGGGCTGCTGACTTTCCTCGATCCGCCGAAGGAGAGCGCGCAGCAGGCGATCGCCGCACTGCAGGAAAACGGCGTGACGGTGAAGGTGCTGACCGGCGACAACCCGGTGATCACCTGCAAGATTTGCCGGGACGTCGGGCTGGAGCCGGGCGAGCCGCTCTCCGGGCTGCAGATTGAACAGATGGATGACGAAGAGTTGGCGCGCGAAGTGGAACAACGCACGGTCTTCACCAAGCTGACGCCGCTGCAAAAATCGCGGGTGCTGAAAATGTTGCAGAGCAACGGCCATACCGTCGGCTTCCTCGGCGACGGCATCAACGATGCGCCGGCGCTGCGCGATGCCGACGTCGGCATTTCGGTCGACACCGGCACCGACATCGCCAAGGAATCGGCGGACATCATCCTGTTGGAAAAGAATCTGATGGTGCTGGAAGAGGGGGTGATCAAAGGGCGCGAGACCTTCGGCAATATCATCAAGTACCTGAACATGACCGCCAGCTCCAACTTTGGCAACGTGTTTTCGGTGCTGGTGGCCAGCGCCTTCATCCCGTTCCTGCCTATGCTGGCGATCCACCTGTTGATTCAAAATCTGATGTACGATATTTCCCAGCTGTCGCTGCCGTGGGACAAGATGGACAAAGAGTTCCTGCGCAAGCCGCGCAAGTGGGATTCCAAAAACATCGGGCGCTTTATGCTGTGGATTGGGCCGACCTCGTCGATCTTCGATATTACGACCTATGCGCTGATGTGGTACGTGTTCGCTGCCAACAGCGTAGAACACCAGGCGCTGTTCCAGTCCGGTTGGTTCATTGAGGGGTTGCTGTCGCAAACGCTGGTGGTGCATATGCTGCGCACCCAGAAGATCCCGTTCATTCAGAGCACCGCGGCGCTGCCGGTGTTGCTGACCACCGGGTTGGTGATGGCGCTCGGCATCTACATTCCGTTCTCGCCGCTCGGCGCCCTGGTTGGCCTGCAGCCGCTGCCGTGGGAATACTTCCCGTGGTTGGCCGCAACGCTGGTCAGCTACTGCGTGGTCGCGCAGTTGATGAAGCGTTTCTATATCCGCCGCTTTGGCGAGTGGCTGTAAGCCGCCTCGGCGTTCACTTCGGGGGCGAAATTTTTCGCCCCCGCACCGCTACAGCAGTTTGTTGACCAGCAGGCCGAGCATGATGGTCAGCGTGAAGGAAAACAGCGTGCCGAGCAGCACATACTCGGTACGCATCTTATCGTCACTTTGGCGCAGATCGCCGAAACGGAAGATAGATTTGGCCGCCAGCAAAAAACCGATCGCCGTAATTTGCCCCAGCAGCACAAAGGTCAGGATCAGCGTTCTTTCCAGATAGCCAATCTGTTTGCCCGCGCGCAGCAGCGAGTCGTTGTCGGCCTTGGCCGAAGGCGGCATTTGCGGCGTCCAGCGCGCCAGCAGTTGCCCAATCAGCAGGCTCATCGGCAGATAAATCAGGCTGTAGGCCACCAGCACCAGGCCGGTTTGCCAACTCCCCAGTTGCCGTCCCAACGCCGCGAGCAGTTCACCGGCATTCGGCGTCAGCCCCAGCCACAGCAAGGCGATCACCGCCAGATGCAATCCCTGATCGAGCAGAAAGCTGCGGGCCGGGCTCAGGCGGTTCATCGCGGTGACTTTCAGCAAATCGATCAGGTAGTGGCTGACGGCGATGGCCAGCAGGCTGGCCAGCACCTGCAGTGAAGACAGTCCGCCGTGCAGCAGGCCGAAACCGGCCACTACCCAGGCGGCCAGCACCCCGTGCAGCAACGCGTGCAACAGCAGAAAACGCGAACGCGCGCGATGTTGGATTTTATCTTCCACCCAACTCAGCGGCTGCAGCGGAAAATCCGCCAGCAGATGGACGAGCAACAGCCAGGCCAGCAAAGGCGCATAGGTCAGATCCATGGTCAGACGATCCTGTTAATGGCGTGAATAAACCGCATGATTTCCTCATAGGCCGCGCGTTTCAGCGCGGCGGAGACCGTGGAGGCGGCTTTTTGCAGCTGGTCCGCCACGGCGGCGCCACTGTCGGCGAACATTCTCGCCTGAACGATGCGCGCTTCGGCCTGTGACAGGCGGCCAATTACATGATCTAACATCGGCAGCAGATCGCTGACAATGGCGTTTGTCCGATCGTTGTCGGTTTTCAGAGCCAGCCGGCAATTTTTTGCCATGGCGTCCAGCGCGCTGCCGGAGTTGATAAAGGCGCTGCCGTAACCGGCGGCGTCGGGCCGTTGGCTACCCAGCCCGACGGCGATGCGCGCATCCCAGTGCGCGGCGCCCATCGCCCGCAGCGCGAGGCGTATGTACACCGCCAGCAACAGCCCGTCCTCCGGGGCGGCCTGCGCCTGGAAGGCATCGCCGCGAAAGATTTCCACCTGATGCAGCCGCCCGTCACGCCGCAGCCGATCGAGCAGGTTATGCAGCCCATTGAGGTAGTTGACGGTGTCTGATCGGCGGGAATCGACCAGATCGCCGCTGATTACGCTGATTGGCGTCGGCATGGCGTGTTCCATTATTTGCGGAGGGATGACTATAAATTCGCACCTGGATACGAATATGTCAAGAATTCGCCTCCAGGTGCGAATTTATGGGGTTTTCGCCTGTGAAGGCGAAACGAGGCAGGATGAGGAACGTGGGATGAACGGCCGGGAATGCGCGGGCCTGCCAGGCTCGCCACCGGCGGCGTAGAGGGAAAATGGCCGGCAACCGGCTGTTCAGAAGCTTTTAACCAGCACGTCACGCGGCATTTCGCTGCCGTGTTTCAGCAGATGCTCAAACGATCGCTCGCTGCTTTTCAGCTGCTGCAAAAATTCCTGCGGCGACAGATCGTGTTTTTTGCCGCTCATGTAAGCCAGCGCCAGTTCTTTTGCCTGATAGCGGGAGAAGTTGTACATGGTGTCCTCGATACGGTGAATGTCAGTGCTCACGATTGTAGCGAAAGAGCACATAATGAACAGCGGCTTTGGCGTATGGAATCGATAGCCGAAACTTAACTTGCAGGCTGCAACAGCTCATCGCACAGGCGCTTGATCACCTGAGCTTGCGGCAGGCCGTTGTGCAACATCTGGCGGATATGCTCCGAATCGCTGATGCCCTGGCGGACATGGCGCTCGACGGCCTGCAGCAGGGCACGATCCTCCCGTCGCTCGGCAAAACCGCTCAGCGCTTCGAGAGTGTGCAGGATGTGGGCGGTCAGGCTGCTGCGGCGCAGCGTCGCGGGATCGACGTATTCGGCGGCAAAGCCGCTGCGATAGGCGTTGATCTTGTTGTAATTGGTGAAGGCATCGTATTCCGGCGCGATCGGTGAGCGGTGCTGCAACAGAAAATTGGCCAGCAGGCGGCAGTAACCGACCAGCAGCACGGCGTGGGTGAGGCGCAGCGGCGTATCGCAGATGCGGATCTCTACCGTGCCCAGCTCCGGTTTTGGCCGCGCATCCCAGTAAATATCCTTGACGCTTTCAATCACGCCTGCGGCATTCAACCGTTCGTAGTAGGCGTTGAATTCATGCCAGCTGTAGATGTGTTCCAGGCATCCGTAGTTGGGGAAGGAGTTCTGGGCGCTGAAGCGGGAACTGGCAAAGCACGTGTCGACCCCCTGATACAGCGGCGACGAGGCGCTGAGCGCGATCAACTGCGGAAAGTAGGGCGTCAGCGCATGGCACAGGTACATCGCTTCGTCCCCGTCGTTGACGCCGAGGTGAATGTGTTGGCCGAACACGCAGGCCAGCTTGGAGAGATAGCCAAAACGGCTGGCCAGCTGCCTGTAGCGCGCGTTGTCGCTGATGACCTGCTTGCGCCAGTCGTTGCTCAGGTGGCGGCCACCGCCGCAGACGTCACAGCCCAGGCGCTGCGCGCTGCGCCGGACGGTATGGGTCAGGGCGCGCAGCTCGGTGTGCAGCTCATCGAGATCGCGGTGCACCGAGCTGTTCAGCTCCACCATCGATTTGGTGAGCTCATGCTTGACGCGCCGGCGGTCGCCGACCGCGCTGACCACCCGATCGGCTCGATCCGTAAGATCGTAGTGCTCGGCATCGACCAGCTGTAACTCTATTTCGGTGCCGATGGAGAGCCTTTCCGAACGTTTGAATGTGAGCGGCATGGTACCTCCTTCCTGCAAGAACGGCATAAAGATAAGTATATGTCTCGGTGAGGAGGGCAACGTTTTGCATTTTATATTTGTTTTTTCGCATGTGAAGCTGGTATCTTCACGAGCGAGTTGTGGTGAAGAGAAAGGTTAACGGGAGTGTGACATGCCGTCATTGACGCCGCTGAAGCTGTTTAAAAAACCTGTCTGACGAGACGCGTCTGACCTTGGTGCTGCTGTTGCGCCACGCCGGTGAACTGTGCGTGTGCGAGCTGTCGGGCGCACTGGCGCTGCCGCAACCCAAGATTTCAAGGCATCTGGCGATGCTGCGTGAAAGCGGACTGCTGCTCGATCGGCGCGAGGGTAAATGGATACATTATCGCCTGTCGCCGCATATGCCGGCCTGGGCGGCGGCGATTATTGAGCAGGCTTATCAGTGCCGGCCAGAACAGATGACGGAGTTAGCGCAACGCGTGGCGAAAGGTTGCCCGTAACGGTAAAAAATTTACGCAAACATATATGAAAAATCGAATATGTAAACTTAAAGGGGCGGAAGGACAGCGATGATAGTGGCAGGGGCGATCTTTATTCTGACGTTGATCTTGGTCATCTGGCAACCGAAGGGGCTGGGTATTGGCTGGAGTGCGTCGATCGGGGCGGGATTGGCATTATTGAGCGGCGTGGTGCACATCGGCGACATCCCCGTGGTATGGCAGATAGTCTGGAATGCGACTGCGACCTTTATCGCCGTCATCATCATCAGCCTGTTGCTGGATGAAAGCGGCTTTTTTGCCTGGGCCGCCTTGCACGTCGCGCGCTGGGGCAACGGCAAGGGCCGCTGGCTGTTTACCTATATGCTCCTGTTGGGCGCGGCGGTGGCGGCGCTGTTCGCCAATGACGGCGCCGCGTTAATCCTCACGCCGATCGTGATCGCCATGCTGTCGGCGCTCGGTTTTCGTCCTGCGGCGGTGCTGGCTTTCGTCATGGCGGCGGGCTTTATCGCCGATACCGCCAGCCTGCCGCTGGTGGTGTCCAACCTGGTGAATATCGTTTCGGCGGATTTCTTCCACTTGGGCTTTACGGAGTATGCGGCGGTGATGGTGCCGGTCAACCTCGTCGCCGTGGCGGCGACGCTGGTGATGTTGCATTTGTTCTTCCGCAAGGATATTCCGCCGGGCTACGCGTTGACGCGTTTACCGGTACCGCGGGAAGCGATCCGCGATCGCGCGACGTTTCGAGCCGGTTGGGCGGTATTGGCGCTGTTGCTGATCGGCTTTTTCGCCCTGGAACCACTCGGCGTGCCGGTGAGTTTGGTCGCCGCCTGCGGCGCGCTGGTGCTGCTGGCGGTAGCGAAACGCGGGCGGGCGATCGATACCGGTAAAGTGCTGCGCGGGGCGCCCTGGCAGATCGTGATTTTCTCGCTGGGTATGTATCTGGTGGTCTATGGGCTGCGCAATGCCGGCTTGACCGATCTGCTGTCCGGCGTGCTGGATGCGCTGGCGCGGCAGGGGCTGTGGGCGGCGACGCTCGGCACCGGCTTCCTGAGCGCGTTTCTCTCTTCCGTCATGAATAACATGCCGACGGTGCTGGTAGGGGCGCTGTCGATCGACGGCAGCAGCGCGGAAGGCGTCATCAGGCAGGCGATGATTTACGCTAACGTCATCGGCAGCGATCTCGGCCCCAAAATCACCCCGATCGGCAGCCTGGCCACGCTGCTGTGGCTGCATGTGTTGGCAAGGAAAAACATCGTCATTACCTGGGGCTATTATTTCCGCGTGGGACTGGTGATGACGCTGCCAATTCTGTTCGTCACCCTGGCCGCGCTGGTGCTGCGGCTGTCCGTTTTGCCATAACCGGAGCAACTAACATGAGCGACATCAAAATTTATCACAACCCCGCCTGCGGCACGTCGCGCAATACGTTGGCGCTGATCCGCAACAGCGGCGCTGAGCCGGAGGTGATTCTGTATCTGGAAACGCCCCCCAGCCGCGAACGGTTGATTGCGTTGCTGGCCGACATGAACATGACGCCGCGCGCGTTGTTGCGTAAAAACGTCGAGCCTTATGCCGAGCTGCGGCTGGACGAAGCCGGCTGGAGCGACGATCAACTGATCGACTTCATGGTGCAACAGCCGATCCTGATCAATCGCCCCATCGTGGTGACGCCGCTTGGCACGCGCCTGTGCCGTCCGTCGGAGGCGGTGTTGGAGATTCTGCCGGATCCGCAGCGCGGCGCCTTCAGCAAAGAGGACGGCGAGCCGGTGATCGACGCGCAGGGCCGCAGGATAACCAAAGGCTGATCGCTGCGGCCCTGCATTTCGGCCAATCAGTGCAGTTCGGCGCCGCTGCGATCGGCCAGCGCTTCCAGCAGCGGGGCGGAAGGCACGAAGAACAGGGTGCCGGTCACCGCGTGGCTAAAATCGAGCAGCCGATCGTAGTTGCCGGCCGGGCGGCCGATAAACATGTTTTCCAGCATCTGCTCGATCGGCTGCGGGGAGCGCGCATAGCCGATAAAGTAGGTGCCGAACTCGCGCAGGCCGGGGCGGCCGAACGGCATGTTATCGCGCAGAATTTTCACCTCGTTGCCTTGCTCGTCGGTGATGGTGGTCAGCGAACTGTGCGACGACGACGGTTTGACCGCTTCATCCAGCTCGATGTTGGACTGCTTATGGCGGCCGATGATCTTCTCCTGCGTTTCCACGCTGAGCGAATTCCAGCCCTGCATGTCGTGCAGGTATTTCTGCACCAGCACATAGCTGCCGCCGCTGAACGCCGCGTCTTCGTCGCCGATCACCGTGTAATCGAAAGCTTCATGCCCTTCCGGGTTCTCCGTACCGTCGACGAAGCCGATCATGGCGCGCTGATCGAAGTAACGGAAGCCGTGCACCTCCTCGATCACCGTCACGGCGTCGCCGAGCTTGCCGATCAGCTGAGAGGCCAGTTCAAAACACAGATCCATTTCATCGGCGCGTATATGCAGCAGGATATCGCCGGGCGTGGCAACGGCGACGCGTTCCCCGCTGCCGATCGGGCTGAACGGATGCAGCTGGCGAGGGCGCGGCGCGCCGAACAGCGTATCCCAGGCCTCGGAGCCGAAGCCGCAGACGCAGGTGAGGTTGCCCGCCGGCGCGCGTTTGCCGACCGAACGCACCACGGCGGCGATGTCGCCGCACCAGGCGCGAACCGCCGCCAGATGGGCGGGAACGGGCGACAGGGTGGCGACGATAAAGATGGCATGGCGCGTCACCGGCGTGAATACGGCTTGCGGCAGGGGGGTATTTGCATTCATTGCATTCGGCTCCAGTGTGTTCGGGTGAAATAGCTCAGATCAAATTAAAGTGCTCGTCGGGTTTCATCGGCGGTGGCAGCGGGCTTTGGTCATTCATTTCCAGCAGGTTGCGCTCAATGGTGTTGCAAATGGCGTTTAACGGCAGATGGTTGGCCGACACGCCGAATGGATCCTCCAGCTCTTCGGCCAGTGAGTCCCAGGATAAGAAGGTATAGGAAATGAACACCGAAACAAACGGTGTCATGTAATGCAGATCGGTCACCAGGGCAAAAGGCAACAGGCTGCAGAACAGGTAAACGGTGCGCTGCAGGATCAGGGTATAGGCGAACGGCACCGGCGTGCTGGCGAGCCGTTCGCAGCCGCCGAGGGCGTGGGACAGCTCGCTCAGCTTGTTGTCGAGCAGCTCGAAAGTGATGTCGCTCAATAGCCCCCGTCGGCGCAGCTTGCCGATCTCCTGGCCCAGCATCAGCAGGATGCGGTTGGTCGGCATCGGGCTGGCGATCACTTCGGCCAGCTCTTTGCTGCTGAGATTGTGGTACAGATCGGCGGTGGGATCGGTGGCGCGCAGCTGATGCTTCAGGCTCCAGCTGAAGGCGATCAGCAGCTTGGCGACCTTTTGCTGCACCGCCGGTTCGTCCGGCAGCAGGCTTTTGATCTGGCGCAGCAGGGATCGCTCGGTAATCAGCAGCGAGCCCCACAGGTTGCGCGCCTCGACAAAGCGGCTGTAGCCGGCATTATTGCGAAAGCCGAGAAAAATCGCGATGGCGATGCCCAGCAGGCTGAACGGCGCGATAGTCAAATGCACGCCGAGCTGTTCGTACCATTGGTAGCTGATCACCGCCACTATCGACATCAGCACGTTCAGCGACAGGCGAAAGGTAATTTTTGACAGCACGGATCCGTGCCAGGCGAACAGGCGAAAAAACCAGTTCTGGTGCGGGCGGATTATCATAACGTGGGCGCTTCCTGGTGTCCTGCTATTGAGAATAGTCGATTCTTATCCGGCGGCGTTAGGCCGCCGTTGTCGATTGCCAGAGCCGCTGCGGGTGCGTATAGACGGTGGCGCGCCCCGGCTTGCTGAAGCCCACCAGCGTAAGGTTGCTGCGCTCGGCCACCTCCACCGCCAGGCGGGTGGCGGCGGAAACGGCGAACAGGATCTCGACGCCGCACATGGCGGATTTTTGCACCATTTCATAGCTGGCGCGGCTCGACACCAGCACCGCCCCTTGCAACCACGCCTGTTGGCTGCGATAACCCAGCAGTTTGTCGAGCGCCACATGGCGGCCGACGTCTTCACATCCGCCGCTGAGCGCGCCGTCCGGCTGGATCCAGGCCGCAGCGTGGGTGCAGCCGGTCAGTTTCCCCACCGTTTGCACTTCCTGCAGCTGCGCCAACGCCCGATCGAGCAGCGCCAAATCGAAACGCTGCGTGAAAGGCAGCGGCGCGATGGGCTGAGCGACCTCCTGCAGTTGCTCGACCCCGCAGACGCCGCAGCCGGTGCGGCCGGCCAGGCTGCGGCGCTTCTCTTTCAGCTGCATAAAGCGGCGGCTCGAGAGTTCCACATGCACTTCAATGCCATTGCAGGCCGGTTGCTGGCGGATGTCGTAGATATCGTCGGGGGAGGCGATGATGCCTTCGGACAGCGAAAAACCGATGGCGAAGGCCGCCAGGTCTTTCGGCGTCGCCATCATCACCACGTGGGAAATGCCGTTGTACACCAGGGCAACCGGCACTTCTTCCGCCAGCCAATCCTGCTGCGCCTGAGCCAGATCGTTGCGCTGCCAGACCGCATGGCGAGACAGGCAGGCCTGTTCGATGTCGTCGGTTTCTGCGAGGAGTAGGTGCTTGTTCATAACGTTCTCGTGACCGTCGGTGACGAGGCGCCGACGGGGATGAATGCTTATTGAGCAGGTGTGGGGATTATACAGGATTCTGATCCCGCTCGCGTAGGGAATCACGCCCTGCAGGTTATCCACAGTTTTAGTGGATAACGTGTGCGCAAGGCAGAGTGAAACCGTTAGCAGGCGTAAAAAAAAATCGCTCAGAAAATTATTATATTACGCGGCAAAGCGCGATCCGCAGGGGGATTTGTGGTTGCGCGCGTTCGCGTTTTGTTTATGCCTTACTGTGTAAATATACAGTTTGGTTGTGATTATGCTGAGCAATTCAAAGTTGTATGCTTTTTCACCAGGTGAGTCTCTGGCGTTACCGCTGTTTGCCGATCGCGTGGCCTGCGGTTTTCCTTCTCCCGCACAGCACTATGTCGAGAGCCGGCTGGACATTGGCAAGTTGTTGGTGCGGCATCCTAATGCCACTTATTTCGTGCGTGGCGCGTGGACGGAACGATCATAAAGCTGGAAGGTGACGCGCTGCAGGTCGCCGGCGGGTATCAGGCCGCGTATGATGCCGGGCTGCCGGTGCAGATCCTGGTGAATGACGGCCGTATCCGGGCAAAGGAATAGACGCTGGGGTTGGAGCCTGTCCTCATCGGCGCTTTGCTGGAGACTGATGCGGAAGTATGCCGCCCCCAAACGGTAACTGATATTTTGCTGGTTGAGCAGATAGACCGCCTGACCCGTCTCAGCAACAGTGACTGGATGACGTTGAAAAAGCAGATTGAGCAGCATGAGTTACGGATTGTCAGCCTGGATGTCCCTACCTCATGGCAGGCGCTGTCAGAGAAAGATCCTTCACAGGCGGACCCGATCACCCGTGCAGTAATAACCGCCATCAATAACATGCTAATCGACCTGATGGCCGCGATGTCACATAAGGACTGGTTGAGTCGCCGCCAATGGCAAAAGCAGGGAATTGAACGGGCGCATACGTTGGGTAGATACCGGGGAAAGCAGGCAGATCAGAAACGACATCAGAAAGTCCTGTACTACCGACAGATTAAGAAACTGAGCATCCGAGAAACAGCAGACGCGACAGGCTACAGTACTTCCCAAGTTTGTCGCATTCAGGCCTTCTATAAAGAAGTTGAGACTGATTAAAAAGCAGCCTTAATGTACAATAATTTTCGATATCCAAGCTGACCCCATGAACAATCAATGAGTGAGAGGTGAAAGATGATTTCATACAAAAAAACCATACCTGCTCTTGTCATATTCGCTTTATCTAATGCTGTGGCATATGCGAATGATTTCGACAAATCAAATGAAGCGATGGCAATTTCAGCAATAGGTTTTTCTGGCTCAAATGCTCGTGTTGCACATGATGTTTGTGGGGCGACCAATGAGAAGATTGATAAATATAAAAAACAAATAAAAGACTCATTAACTAGAAAATTAAAGTATGAACAGTCAGGATTCGATACGCATTGGGATAATGGTTGGAAAAATGCTGATTTTTGGTTAAGTCATTAAGTAATGATGAAGCCTATAAAAAAGAATATTGCCGAGAGGTTTTAGATGGAATTAATAATCCTGAAATGAATTAAGGACTATTCCTTATTCGGGGTTCTACGCCGGAACCCCAGATTTTTCCGTCCGCTAAAATTATCCCCGGTTGAGCAGCTTTATACCGTCAGCTCGCAGTGGACCATCAGGGGAAATGTGGCGGTACAGCGTTTGTCGGGTGATCCCAAGCTCCTGGCATAACGTACTGACTTTCGTCTCTGGCCGTCCCATCGATGCCATTGCCAGTCGCAATTTTATTGGCGTCATTTTGTAAGGCCGTCCGCCGTTCCTCCCGTGGGATCTTGCTGAGGCAAGGCCTGCTGCTGTTCTTTGCGGCGCTGTACGCAGCAGAGACCGACGGCCGCGCGCGACTGGCTCGACACCCGCTTAGTCCCGCCCTCTGGTCAAATGCAGGCTGACGTGTACAGCCTGCAGGCAGAGGATTTCGTCTGGCAACCGGTATCGCCCGCCGTCGGCGCCGTTCGCAATGACAATCCCTCACTCATCCTGCCCATCGATACGCCAACGGTCTGAGTGCCGAATTATCCACAGTTTTGGTGGGTATCATGTGTGCAAACACACGTGAAGAACGCCAAAATCTGCAGGAAAAATCACTCAGAAAATTATTATATTACGCGGCAAAGCGCGATCCGCAGGGGAATTTGGGGTTGCGCGCGTTCGAGTTTTGTTTATGCTTTACTGTATAAATATACAGTTTGGTTATGATTATGCTGAGCAATTCAAAGTTGTATGCTTTTTCACCAGGTGAGTCTCTGACGTTACCGCTGTTTGCCGATCGCGTGGCCTGCGGCTTTCCTTCCCCGGCGCAGGACTATGTCGAGAGCCGGCTGGATATCGGCAAGCTGCTGGTGCGGCATCCCAACGCCACCTACTTCGTGCGCGCCAGCGGCGAGTCGATGATCGACGGCAATATTCAGGACGGCGATCTGCTGATTGTCGACAGTGCCCTGACGCCGGAACACGGCAATATTGTGATCGCCGCCGTGGACGGTGAATTCACCGTCAAAAAACTGCAGCGCTACCCCGACGTGCGGCTGTTGCCGATGAACCCCGCCTATGCGCCAATCGTGTTCAACGACGAGGCGCAGCTGGAGATCTTCGGCGTGGTGACCTTTATCGTCTACGCGGCGCTGTAACCATGTTTGCCCTGGTAGACGTCAACAGCTTCTACGCCTCCTGCGAAACCATCTTTCGGCCCGATCTGCGGGGGCGGCCGGTGATCGTGCTGTCCAACAACGATCTGAGTGGTGAGAAACGTTAGTTAATCCTATGCTGTTCATATCATCTTATTCTTGATGGTCTGAGGCGTGATATGAGGCTTGTGTTTGCAACAAAAGACCTGACCTTGGCTGGTCGTTCCTTTGAGGGCTTTCCGTTGCTAATTGGATCAGATGGGAGGCCAGTTCAGCCGGCACAATCTTTCCTTTGGTACACCCTTATTGAGTCAGGGGAATCCCTAAGTACTCTCACCTGGGAAGCGTATGGTCGACGTTTGTATGACTACTATGCTTTCTTGGAAGCCAATAAGTTGGCTTGGAATGATGAGACTCCAGCCCATGGCCTCAGTGTTCTTTCGATATACAGAGATTGGTCAATCGGTGAACTAGCGCTAGTCCCTCGCACAGTGAACAACCGTCTAGCGCTGATCGTGAGGTTTTATCGATGGGCGAAGCAGAACAATCTGATAAAGGTGCTGCCTTTCGGTGAGAAAAAGACTCATGTTGTTCCTCACTCAGGTCTTTTAAGTCATGTAACTCGACCTGGACCAGGAATAAATAAGGTTTCAATAATGCTCCGAGAGCGAAAGCGTCTAATGAAATTTTTGACTAAAGATCAAGTCAAAATATGCCTCGCCTTAGATGTCGACCCAAGCCATCAGATACTATTCCATCTTATGGTGCGTACCGGTCTTCGTTCCTGTGAAGCCAGATCGTTTCCCCTCAAATATGTGTTTAATCCTAAATTGAAGAATGGACTGCGCCGAGGGCAGATGATCAGCGTTGCACTTGATCCTTCAGATATGCAAATTAAATATGATCGGCCAAGAGTCATTGATGTTCCGTGGTCACTGATGGAAGATATGTGGTCTTATTCCCTTCATCAGCGAGAGGTTCGTAACTTCAGAGGAGATGGGAGTGTTACCGCGTTATTACTAACAAGTGAAGGGAGGCAATACTCAAAAGATGCTGTCGTAGATATTATGAAGTCCTACGAGCGAAAGTGCGGTTTCTATGTGCGGGCCCATATGCTGCGTCACACCTATGGAACTTATACTTTGCTTGCTCTTCGGAAGAGCAAAGAATTTGAAGGTGAGCCACTAATGTATGTCAGAGATCGGCTGGGGCATTCAGATGTTCAAACAACGATGATCTATTTACATCTTATTAATCAACTGGAAGCTCAATCCGTTCTTGCACATGAAGACGAGATCGACATGATGTTTATGGCTAAATCTAAAAATCATAACTGAGGTAAATATCTTGGCTCACCAAAAGAGTTATAAGGTAGTTCTTAATTCTGTTACGAAAAAGTTCGAGGCGGGCGAAGAACTCATCAGAATTGATTTACCAAGAAACCCTAGCAATTATAGACGGATTGATCATTCCCAATACTTAAATGTAGGGCTAGACGCTTGGGCAATTCAAAGTATTTACGTGATCAGAGCGTTACTGCAAGGTGGAAACTTCTCTGTCACCACATTGATCGGTTACTCAGTGAATGGTTTAAGGTTCTTTCTGAAATTTTTGAGTGGAGATTCAATCGAGTCGCCACCTGCTACGCCAAACGACCTAACAAAACACCATTTGGCACGTTATGTCTCTTGGTTAAAACTCAAGTACCCAAATGGTTCGACGGCCAAGAATTATTATACAAGCTTTAAATCACTGATCATTGTCTTGGCGGATTATGGATTTATAGAAAACGCTCTTGACGACCTATTGCCGCCAAATCCGTTTCCCAACAATGCACATAATATAAAAGATGCAGAGCCGCTTACTATGGGAGAAATGAAAAGATTGCTTGATGCATTAAAGTCCGACTTTATTGCTATCAGCAAGGGGACGTTTCAAGGTAATGGAGGTGAGTCAATGGCTGTGATGCTACTAATCATTGCTGCAAGATCGGGTCTTAATACCACACCATTATTAGAGATGGCGAGAGACGCCTTAACACCACATCCGTTTATGCAAAATCTTAGACTGATAAACACATTCAAGCGCCGTGGAAAAGGTGCGCAGAGCAAAGCAATACGCCAGACTAATCTGCTAGATGAATATAATGCCATTCCACTAGATGGAGTTGCTGTTTTGAATCGAGCCCTTGAAATTAGTACCCCACTTGTGCAACTGGCATCAGAGGAAATTCGTTCATATATATGGTTATATCGTTCTGGACAGCGAGGTGGGGAGAATAAAATTGTTGCTCTTACGCCTGGTGCTTTATTCGTGTATATCAAAAATATTTGTGAGCGTCACAGACTCCAGGATGATCAAGGAAATCGACTAAATGTCACGCTCAGTCGTCTACGGAAAACAATGGAAAGTCGCCTGTGGAAACTGAGTGGTGGGGACATAATCGAAGTGTCTTCTATCATGGGACATACTCCACAAGTTGCTGATAACCATTATTTAAAAATAAACGATGAAATCAAGACCGAGGGTGCGATTTTCGTTGGTGATGCTTTCCCTGAAAAACTTCGTGGTACCACTATTGCACCGACCCCATTAGGTGGTTGTAAAGACAGTCTATATGGCAGTCTAGCACCTAAGGATGGAGTCAATCATTGTGCTGAGTTCATTCACTGCCTCAGTTGCCCTAGCTATGCAATTATCGGAACTCTGGATGATTTATACCGGCTGTTCAGCTACCAACAATTCTTATATGCCGAAGTCGAATACTTTATGACTGATGAATGGGATGCATGGCGAAAACGGCAGTTTAACTTTATTCGAGTTATAGATGATTTCACTTCTCGAAAATTTGATCTTGCATTGGTCTCGCAAGCAAAGGCCAAAGCTGAATACTCTCCGCACTTATTCTGGAGTAAAAAGATCCAGTTTATGAGGAGGAAATTAGGTGGTGAAATTTGAATATAAAAAGCGTTAATGCAATGTTGAAAGCATATGATGTTCTCATCGCACAACCAGCTACAGCTAACGGACTAAGTACTGCAGAGCGGAATGCAATTGTGATCAGCGCAATAGTTAATGAGAGTGGCGAAACGTTGGTTCTCAGTCGTTTTGGTGATTCACAGTGGGATCTGCGCCCGTTTTTTGATCAGGCTAACGTTTCTCATTCTTTTAAATTTATTAACTGGGATATGAGCATGCCTCGGGCGCTCATTGATGACAGCAAAGCTATTACTTATGCTTGGTTTAAAAGAGGAATGCCGAGATCTCAACCACCTATTGCACGAGGTATCACTACTTTTGCTGTTGCCAGCGTGATGCCTTTTATTCGTTGGTTAAATAAATTGGGAATTACAAGTTTTTCAGATATCAGTCCAATCTATATCAGCAATTACGTACATTATTGCAAAAATGAGTTGAAGTTAAGACCTCTACCGCTGTATGGACACTTGCGAGTTATTGATCTTCTTTGGGTTTTTTCTGCTGATACAATTTTCCCCCTTCAGAGTTATCCTTGGGGTAATTCGACGTTATGGCGTATTTGCGGAATTGCTAATGTAAAAGGGCTAGATGCTGCTAATAAAAACGTTGGGCGAACGGGTATCATTCCGCCTGATGAGCAATCCAAGATTTTTAATTATTGTGAAAATATTGTCAAAGAGATGAAGGCGGAGTTGGCTGTCAGTGGTATTGGATATCATCCTAGCGATGAACAGATGTCAATTCGTTGTAGAGACGCTGTACTATATATAGTTTCAATCACTAGCGGTATGCGTAATGATGAGGCAATTGGGATTGAGATCGGTGCTTGGCGCAAGGAGTTAAAAAATGGGGTTATCTTTTGCTGGGTAGCCACTATAGAACATAAAACAGGCAAAGGTCGAGTCGAGTATCTTGTGCCAGAGTTGACACTTGAAGCACTAAATCTTTTGGCGAGATATTCAGCGCCGATCAGAAAGGAATTGGAGCAAGAGATTAGGCTGCTTGCAAACAATCGAGATTTTTCGAATTCAACTGAATATATCCTTAGGCTCGAAAAAGCTCGAAAAGACTCGAAAAAGCTATTTTTAGGACGAAGCAGCCAAGGGGGGAAAATTAAGGAAGGTTATCATGTTGAGGCACTCAGCGGTGCGGGTTCAAATGCTGCGTTCTGTCGTATAGCAAAAGCTGCAGGGAGCGATTGGCCTTTAAGGACGCACCAATGCAGGAGAACGTATGCAAGGTGTTTTGTGGAGTCCCGTATGGGGCGTACTTCACTTATATTTCTCAAGTGGCAGTTCAAACACAGCAGCATGAGCATGACTCAGCTCTATGCGTCTAATCCGCAGCAAGACTTGGCGCTTTTTAATGAGATCTTACAGCAGATGGCAGAATTTAAAATCGAACTGTTTGAATCATGGCTCGATGATCAGCCTTTGACCGGTGGTGCTGGTGAAAAGATCGTCGAAATGAGGGCTATTCCGATCAAAGATAGGGCAGCACTACTTGCCCAAACGGCTCCACACGCGAACATTCGTGCTACTGGCCATGGCTGGTGTATTGCAACGGAGCGGGGCTGCGGTGGTGCTGGTCTATACGAGGCTACACGCTGCCCAGGATGTAAAAACTCGGTTATTGATGAGTTTTTCGTTAATACGTGGCAGGAAATTTATAGCCAACAGCAGGAGCTTATCAAAATCGAGGATGTGGGCCCTGCTGTAAGGCAGCGAGCAGAGCGAGACTTACAGGTTGCATTGGATGTCATTACGAGCTTAGGTCTGTCTCCCATCAATAACGATACCAGCGAGGCTGAAAATGGCGATTAAGTCTTCTGAACGGCAACCTCTTGCCCGTTCGCGGTCAAAAACATTAGATGCTCTTGATAAAACTATTGATGGCCTTGTCGAAGGTAACGAAAAGATTTCCATCGCCTTGGTTGCCCGAATGGTAGGCGTTACGCCCGGGCTCATTCATAACACTTACCCTGCGGTGGCGGAGAGGATCCGCATTCTTATGGGTAAGTCAGTACGCGCCCAGCGTGATTCGAAACACCAAGCGCTGATGGTTGAAAAGGAGAAGAACCGAGCACTCCGTGCAGAGAACGACCAACTTTTAGAGGAGCTGGCCCGAATTGCTTCTGTAAATCAACGCCTGTTGTTCGAAATGGCCGAATTGAAGGCTTCAGGCTGTGGGGGCGTTGTTTCCATTTCTTCCAAGTCCCGTAGATAGGCTCTGTTAGCAGTCTATCTACGGGGCTTAACATATCGGGTTTCTTTCCCCATTCTGACGTTATGGAGACACGTTGAGAGCACATAGTACGTCGTCTCCATTTTGCATTGGGCTGACCCATCATTATATGTCTTTATGATATTCTGGTTTTGTCGCCACAAACGGTCTGGTCGGGACTCAACGGGGTTGACAGAAGGTAGCCTTTAGAGCAGTTTCGGAACCATGTGCCACTATGAACCCATGACTACAGTGGTTTATCGACGGAAGATGGTATGAATTAGTGCTTGGTTCTGGCATGGTGATCGGTTGGGCTTCTCCCAAATTGCTGAGGATTTTTATGTCTTATCGTCGTAAACACCGTATTTTTTCCTCCCTTTCACGGCGTAGTCGCCGTCAGAAAGTGATACGTATAAAAAACCTTATCTATAATGAACGCCACCGCTGTGGTGGCATATTTTATGATGAGTGTGACTTTGCTCAGTTTGACAATGAGCCTGATCATATTTGGGAGTTGAGTGATGTCTATTTCACCGGGTTAGATTCCGCTGACTTTTGGAATGCGGAAATTATCACCGCACAGGTGGCTTTCAGAGATGTGTGTCACTCCCGTGCATTCGACGAAGCCTGCGAGATGTTAAGTGAGCAAGAGCGTGAAAATGAATTTCAAATAAATACATTCCCTAATTATAATTCGCAAGGAAAAATAATCAGTCATACATTAATACATCGTGAAGCATGTAAATATGATGTTTTCGGTGGTCTCACATTTTTGGAATTTGTTGAAAAGCGAGAGTTTGAAATAGAGATTAACGATCTCCCTGCTATTCACTGTGGTTATAAATTTTTACCTGGTTACGCTTATGGATTAGGATTACGAATGATTGTTGATGCTCCTTATTTAAGTCAGCAAGTCATCGAGGACGCTATCGCTGATTTTCGTGAGCGTGGCGAACGTGAGTGGCACTCACCAGAGGCTGTTTCCTTTCCGGTAGCTTGCCTAAATAATGTCACTCGCCACAGGCAGGTCTGAATATGGTTCCGTCGCATTAACGGCGATAGGTCAGCAGAAATCGCGTTGCCGGTTATTTAGGCTGCCAGCAGATACAGTTGTTCTGTGGGTGACAATCCATCACTGTGCGAATGTTGGTACTGCCCTTTACGTATCATGTGGAGCTGCTCGATGCCGGTCTGCAGGGTTTGTGCTCGGCGAAATGATTTGAATCCCAGCATCTGACGTATCCGGTGTTTGATATTGCGCTGATCTTGCTCTACCAGGTTATTCAGATACTTGCTTTGCCTGACGGTGATGCTTTCCTCTGCGGGGTTGCCGGCATTGAGCGTGGCCAGGGCAGCGGTATTGGCGTCGCTTTTATCAATGGTCACCACTTCGGGCTCGCCATGGTGGCGGATGGCCTTACGAAAGAAACTCAGCGCTGCGGCCGCATCCCGTTTGGCGGTAAGCAGGAAATCGATGGTCTGCCCCACGCTGTCGACGATGCGATACAGGTATTTCCACTGGCCTCTGACTTTGACATGGGTTTCGTCCATGCGCCAGCGACGCCCCACGGCACGTTTATGTCGGCGAAAACAGTCCCGCGCTCAGCTATCATTTCTTCCAGATCACGCAGGCTCAAGGTATAGGCCAGGTACCAGCGCACACACTGGGCGATGATATCGACAGGATAATGCAGTCGCTGGAAGGCATTTCGGTTCAAAGACATGGTCAGGTAACATCATAAAAAAACAACATGTTACCCGACAGCGCCTTAATGAGACAGAGCCGCTTTGACTCCCCTTACGAGGAAATTAGCTTACATAAGCGCTGATGTCATAATTTAAAAGACAGGTTTGACTTTAACTAAAAAAAGACCACACTCTACCTACTCAAACGACATTTAAATAATTGACGATGTTAACCGAGAGGGATTGTTAGTAATGTAATTAATTTTTGTTTTGGGTTGTCTGTTGCTGGATAATCACCTGTTGAATTAGGTGTGGTTTATATTTATATATGCAAGTTGAACTATTTTAATTGAGATTGTCTGGAGGTGTGCTCACATGATTGAAAGCGTTTGTATGACTTAATGGTTTTTCCATAACTTATTGATGTAAAGCACAATGTGAAGTGTTTGATAAAATCATTGAGCCATTCTATTGGCTTGCGCACACTGCTATTTATCAGTTGTATCATAATGAGTGCGACCTTCATTTGATGAGCTTTTTAATAAATGGTTTAATAAAGGAGCTAATTCCATGGTTAATAATTCCATACCTGAAAACGCTAATGCTGCAGTATATTTACTAGAGCAATCAATGGGGTTGACCTATCAGGCTGCGCTGCGTGCTACAGCGGTGTTAGGGATTGCCGATTGTCTTAAGGAAGGGGACAAAACCGCTGATGAGCTTGGAAAAGAAGTGAGTGTCGATGGGCAAAAACTGTACCGCGTCCTGCGTATGCTCGCTTCGAAGGGGATCTTTGAAGAAGTGGAGAACGCTCGGTTTTCACTGACGCCTGCCGCAGAGTTCCTCCGGTCTGATGTCCCCTGTTCACTACGCTCCGCGGTGCTGATGCTTACCGACGAAACGTTTTGGTCGCCATTGGGTAACCTCGTCGATAGCCTACGTAGCGAGTCATCCTTTACAAATTTATACGGCATGTCCTTTTACGAATATTGGTCGAAGGCGAGCAATCAAAGGGAAGGGTATGATTTCCATACTGGGATGTCTTCCATGTCAGCGGTGGAGAACCTATTTTTAACACATAGCTATAATTTCCCTGAGAATGCAACGGTGGTCGATATTGCCGGTGGTATGGGGGGGTTACTGTTGCGCGTTTTACGCAGTAACCCAACGCTGCACGGCATTCTCTTTGATCGGCCCGAGATATTGGCCAGAAATCGTCTTGGGGAGTTGGGTGATGATTCACGCTGGCAAATTCAGTCAGGAAGTTTTTTTGAGTCTTGTCCTACGGCGGATTTTTATTTATTGAAATACATCATTATGGACTGGCCTGATGAGCAGGCGAAAGCCATATTGCGCTGTTGCCGAAATGCTATGCATGATAATTCGAAACTGCTGATTATGGAGCCAGTTATCCCCAAAGGTAACACTTGGCATGGCGGTAATGAAATCGATTTATTACTGTTGGCAAGTTTTGATGGGGGGCAAACCCGTACAGAGGATAAACTGCGCGCGTTGTTGGCCAGCACCGATTTGAAATTGAACCGAATTATTGATACCGGCTGTTATGTCTCTATCATGGAAGTTGTTCCAAACAGATAAATTGATATATCGACGGTAATAACGAGTCTATTCAGGCGATGTCCTGTGGTGATATCGCTTGTTTCTCACGCGACATATTAACGGCCGCAAGTAGCTATCAGGAGAACAGCATGGGACAGATATCAGGCAAAGTCGTTGTGATTACAGGAGCCAGCAGTGGATTGGGCGCTGCGACGGCTCATCATCTCGCTTCCCTTGGCGCCACGTTGGTGCTGGCGGCGCGCCGTAAAGAACGCCTTGATGCGCTGGTGAGTGAATGCATCACCGCCGGGGGCCAAGCGTTGGCTGTTACTGTCGATGTTACACAGCATGGCGATGTTAAGGCCATGGTCGCGGAAACCCTCGCGCAATTTGGGCGGATTGACGTATTAATTAATAATGCCGGACTGATGGCGATTGCACCGATCAATATGACAAAAGTCGATGAATGGGAGCGGATGATCGACATTAATGTGAAAGGGGTGTTGTACGGCATCGCCGAGGTTCTACCTGTATTCGAGAAACAGAATGAGGGGCATTTCATCAATATCTCTTCAGTTGCCGGAGTAAAGGTTTTCAGCCCGGGCGGGACAGTCTATAGCGGCACCAAGTTTGCTGTACGTGCTATTTCTGAAGGGCTACGTCATGAAACGGGGGGGCATATTCGAACTACAACCATTTGTCCGGGTTTTGTGGATTCAGAATTGAAGTTCGGCAGTTCGGATGCGGCAAGTTTGCAATTCTTGCTGGAATGCTACGAGCAGGCCATTCCGGCGAGTTCTGTGGCGCGGGCCATAGCCTATGCCATTGAACAACCGGCCGATGTAGACATCAATGAAATCGTTTTACGCCCAACGCAGCAGGATTTTTAATCATACATTTTAGGCAGGTGCTCCTCATGACTAACCATTATACCGTCGCAGATTATCTTCTCGATCGATTGGCTCAGATCGGTATTCGTCATTTTTTTGGCGTGCCGGGGGATTACAATCTGCAGTTTCTCGATCATGTGATCGCCCATCAGCAAATTACCTGGGTTGGTTGCGCCAACGAACTCAATGCTGCCTATGCAGCTGACGGCTATGCGCGTTGCCAGCCAGCGGCAGCGCTGCTGACGACTTTCGGAGTAGGTGAACTGAGCGCAATGAACGGCATCGCCGGCAGTTATGCTGAATACGTGCCGGTAATCCATGTTATCGGTGCGCCGGCCATGAAGGCTCTGCAAACTGGTCGTTTATTGCATCATTCATTGGGAGATGGTGACTTCGGCCATTTTGCTCGCATGGCAAAAGAAGTGACTATCGCGCAAACATGTCTCACCCCCGACAATGCCGAAGCAGAAATCGATCGTCTGCTAACCACGGCGATGTTTGAACACCGCCCGGTATATTTGCTGCTTCCCTGTGATGTGGCGGAAGTTCCGCTGGCTTCACGGCCGCTGTCGCTAAAGCTGCGTCAGTCCAGCCTGTCGGAAGCCTCTCTACGGGCGTTTATCGCATCGGCCGGCGAGAAACTGCGGTCAGCACGCAGCGTCTCAGTCTTGGCGGGTTTTCTGACGGAGCGTTTCAATGCTACGGGGGGGCTGGGCCAGTGGTTGGATGAGGTTCATTTACCGCATTCTACCTTGCTGCTGGGAAAAAGTGCGATCGATGAAACCCGTACTGGTTTTACCGGCACTTATGCGGGTGCGGCAAGCGATCCGCAAGTTAAACAATGGATAGAAGAAGCCGATGTCGTGATCAACGTCGGTGTGCTGTTTACCGATACCGTCACGGCGGGATTCAGCCACAATTTACCAGCTGAAAAGTGCATCAATATCCAGCCGTTTGAAGCAAGAGTAGGGAAACGGGGGTTCAGCCAGCTGCCAATGCATGAAGCGATTAAAGCGCTGCATCAACTGAGCCTATCGCTGGCAAACCAGTGGCAAACACCGCTGATTAGTCGCCCAGCGTTACAGAGTGTCAAGCATGAGCGCCTCGATCAGTCGTTTTTCTGGCGGCAGATTCAGGATTTTCTGCGGCCGGGCGATATTATTTTTGCTGAACAAGGCACTGCTTGCTTTGGTGCAGCGGCGTTGAACTTGCCTCAGGGCTGTAAATTTATCGTTCAGGCGTTGTGGGCTTCGGTAGGTTATACGTTAGCGGCAGCTTATGGTGCGCAAATCGCTGCGCCGGACCGCCGGGTAATTGTGCTGATCGGCGACGGCTCCGCGCAGTTTACTGTCCAGGAGTTGGGATCGATGCTGCGCGATGGGTTGAGGCCAGTGATTTTCTTGCTAAACAACGAAGGCTACACCGTTGAGCGAGCGATCCACGGTCCAGGGCAACGTTACAACGATATCGCTCTGTGGAATTGGACATTACTGCCGCAAGCGTTAACGGAGGGCCCCCTCATGCAGGCGCTGCGCGTCACTGAGCCGGAACAGCTACGGCAGGCGCTGTATGACGTGGCGATTAGCCGCCAATTCACCTTTATTGAGGTCGTACTACCCAAGATGGACATTCCGGACTTGCTGGATTCCGTCTCATGCTCCCTGCAAATGAAGAACACAATGTTATGAACTGATGCCACGAGATGGGTAAGCGTCACAATTAGACCGTCTGTGCAGCGGACTCCGGTTCCGGGAAAATAGTGTCCATCATTTTTAATGGACACTATCGCGTGAAACACCGGACATGGCTTCTTGAGGTACTTCGCCTCCACTTTGAAGAAAAACTGCTGCGTATTGAGGCTGGATACCGGTTAGGCATCCCCAAAACCACGGCCTGCGATCTCTTTGTTCGCTTCAGAAAAGCCGGTCTGTCCTGGCCTTTACCGCCACGAGTCAACGCAAAAAATCTGGATAAACGCCTTTACCGACAGGCATCCCGAAAATCGTCCGTTCTTCCCGTAGCCCCTGCTCCCTGTGAGATCACTGTCGCCCGCAAACGACCACGACGCCCCAACTTCCCCCGCGACTTCAAAATCGCACTGGTGGCGCAGTCGATGCAGCCCGGCATCAGTGTGGCACAGCTTGCCCGTGAAAATAACATTAATGACAATCTGCTGTTCAACTGGAGGCGTCGTTATCAGCAGGATCTGCTGACTGCACGGTCAGAAGCACCGGTCATGCTGCCCGTGATGTTCGCAGCTGAATCCGGCCCCGAACCGACTCATCCTCCCTCCGTTCTGAACGACGACGCGCCCTGCTGTGAGCTGGTTCTGCCCGCCGGTACGCTGCGTATCAGTGGAAAGCTGACGCCAGAGCTGCTGCAGATGCTCATCCGGGAAATGCAGGGAGAATGCCGGTGATATCACTCCCTGCGGGCTCACGCATCTGGCTGGTTGCTGGCGTGACGGACATGCGCAACGGCTTCAATGGCCTTGCTTCCAGGGTGCAGAACACGTTACGGGATGACCCGTTCAGCGGGCATCTGTTCATCTTCCGGGGGCGTCGCGGTGACATGATAAAGGTGCTGTGGGCGGACCGGGACGGCCTGTGCCTGTTCACCAAACGTCTGGAGCGGGGTCGCTTCGTGTGGCCGGTGACCCGCGACGGTAAAGTCCACCTGACGCCGGCGCAGCTGTCCATGCTGCTGGAAGGCATTAACTGGAAACATCCGCAGCGGACGGAACGACCTGGAATACGCATATAACCTGCTGTAAAGTGAGGTTATGGACACCTCATACCCTGATGAAAACGCCCGGCTCAGGGCACTGCTGCAGGAGCAGCAGACCACCATCCGCAAAATGGCGGAGTATAACCGCCTGCTCTCACAGCGGGTGGCGTCGTACGCCAGCGAAATCAACCGACTGAAGGCGCTTGTCGCTAAGCTTCAGCGCATGCAGTTCGGCAAAAGCTCCGAAAAGCTGCGTGAGAAAACGGCCCGCCAGGTCCGTGAGGCAGAGGAGCGCATCAGCGCCCTGCAGGAGGAGATGGCGGAGGTGCTGGGTGAACAGCATGACCCGGTACTCCCGCAGCCGCTGCGCCAGTCTTCCTCCCGCAAACCGTTGCCGGCATCGCTTCCCCGTGAAACCCGCACGCTGTCGCCGGCAGAAATCGCCTGCCCGGAATGCGGCGGCGAGCTCAGCGGGCTGGGCTGCGACGTATCGGAGCAGCTGGAGCTTATCAGCAGCGCCTTTAAGGTTATCGAAACGCAGCGGCCGAAGCTGGCCTGCTGTCGCTGTGACCACATCGTTCAGGCAGCCATGCCCTCAAAACCCATCGAGCGCAGCTATGCTGGCCCCGACCTGCTGGCGCGCATCGTCACGGCGAAGTTCGCCGAACATGTGCCTCACTATCGTCAGTCAGAGATATATCGCCGCCAGGGCGTGGAGCTGAGTCGTGCCACGCTGGGGCGCTGGTCCGGTGCGGTCAGCGAGCTGCTGGAGCCGCTGTACGACCTGCTGCGCCAGTACGTGCTGATGCCGGGCAAGGTGCATACCGACGATATCCCTGTACCGGTGCAGGAGCCGGGCAGCGGTAAAACCCGCACGGCCCGGCTGTGGGTGTACGTGCGGGATGACCGCAACGCGGGTTCACAGCTTCCACCGGCGGTGTGGTTCGCGTACTCGCCGGACCGGAAAGGTGTACATCCGCAGCAACATCTTGCCGGGTACAGCGGTATCCTGCAGGCGGACGCGTACGGTGGCTACAACGCGCTGTACGAAGACGGCCGCATCACGGAAGCGGCCTGCATGGCGCATGCCCGGCGAAAAATCCACGACGTTCACGTCCGTACCCCGACTGATATCACAACCGAAGCGCTGAAGCGTATCGGAAAACTGTATGCCATCGAGGCGGAGATACGCGGCAGTCCGGCAGACGAACGGCTGGTGGTACGAAAAGAGCAGACAGCCCCACTGATGCAGTCACTCTACGACTGGATACAGGCACAGATGAAGGTGCTGTCGCGCCACTCAGATACGGCGAAGGCGTTCGCGTATGTGCTGAAGCAGTGGGACGCACTGAACCTGTACTGCAGCAACGGGTGGGCGGAGATCGACAACAACATCGCGGAGAACGCGCTGCGGGGCGTTGCCCTGGGCCGGAAGAACTGGCTGTTCGCTGGTTCAGATGCGGGTGGGGAGAGAGCAGCAGTACTGTACTCGCTGATCGTCACCTGCCGGCTGAATGGTGTGGAGCAGGAGGCGTGGCTACGTTATGTGCTGAGTCATATCCAGGACTGGCCGGTAAACCGGCTGCGCGACCTGCTGCCGTGGAAAGCAGATCTCACATCTGCATAAGCGTCAATACGGTCTGGATGTGACGCTTACCGAGATGGAACAAGCGCTGGAAATCTGCGATGCGCTGGGGACACAGGTTGTGGGGCAAGCCATTTCGGCGCGCTCTGACAGGCAGGTCAACTTCACGCACAACCAGGTTGTTACCAACGGTGCAAAACTGGGTCTTCCGCAACTTGGCTGGAAGAAAATCAATGGGACTTTTTAGTTAACAAGGAACTAAGCTGTTTTAAGTTATGGATAACGTTATGCCTTCACTTAAGACGCTTTTGCAACTGCCTTGCGGGTGGCAATCCAGCCGACAAGTTGTTAGTCCTGATGGGATAACCATCCATCTTCGTGCTACACGTAAAACAGCACTATGTCCTGAATGCCTTAAGCGCAGCCGCTCAGTCCATAGTCGTCGGCGGCGCTGGATACAACATCCCCCATGCTCTGGTTAATCTTTGCTGTCCGGCACTGGTACTGCCGTAATCTATCCTGTTCACGCAAAATATTTGCGGAATCACTGGCTCCTTGTGCTGGTCCGTAGCAGCAGTCTTCAGTGTTACATATTGATCCGAAATATGGATATAAAACTGACGTCCGGGCTCCTGCCTATATTTCGGGTTAACTTGCCCTGCGTAACGGCCTGAGCTACCTGTTCAGAAATTCTGTCCATCTGATGATGACGTTGTCCCGTCTCCCCAGAATGCCGCCAGTGGCCTTTTCTCCTGCGCGTTTACCCGCTCTGCAAGGAGGGCTGAATGGATTTCGTCGCGGATGTACCATGCCTGAATATCTTCGAGTGATGATTTGGTGCTCCCGGGGCAGGCTTCTGCCATTTTGGTCAAGCCAAGATTGATGCCATCCGCAAGAATGGTGGTGAGGAGCAGGCGGAGAAGTATATTGCGGATGCGGCGGGGAGGACATTTTAGCTAAATCGGCACATCATTGGTTAGTACCGATGTAAAATGCCCTACGGATCACTATTCAGCCAGTGCTGACATGCCATGAATGCGCGCCTGCGCCGGAACGATTTCCAGTGTGTGCTGGTTTTCCCTACTATAATATTTCGGCTGCTACCACATCTTCGTTATGGTCGAAGATGAAAGGGCGTACTTAACACATTTTTCTGTGATAAGGCGCTTGTTATCAACACTTTTCCGATGAGAGGCTTTTGATGAGCGACAGGTTCATTGACGTACCCTGGCATGACCAAACGTTTACAAGTTCAACGATAAGAAGCACCCGAAACCTGGATGGCAAAAGCGTGAAAGTGGAGTCATTGCATCTCCCATTAGGGCGTTACAGCAAAATTGAGGTTCACATCCAGAATGACGCTGGATGCCGTACATCTGTAGAAACATGCTTAAGAATCAATAATACAAAAGCACTCGATGATAAGCATCATATTTACACACATCATGAGGATCTATGGAATAATGATTCTAGAATTTACACTTACACGGTGAGCGAGGAAGACAGTAAGGAGCCAACCGATATCTACCTTCAGGGGCATATATCGTCAGCCAATCTATTGAAAGGTGGTGGTGCCAGAATAACCCTTCGCGGTTATTTTCATACCCCGTGATAATTCGTTCTATTAATGACATTTCTAGTATTGACATTTTCCCGCCACAGTTCCTGGAACTGCGGCGGGATTTTTTATTCCGGCTTGTTAGGCCACTGAATTTTCGGGGCGTCTGCAAGTGCCCCGTGAAGGACGTCTTGAGAAGATTGTTCTGTCTGGTAACAATCGCGTCCATCTGAATATTGATGGACGCGAACGATGAATTCCGGGTAAGTGTCACATATAAGCCGTCTGTTCGAGCGTCTCCGATTCCGGGAAAATGGACTGACACCACCCGGGTAGACGATCCTGCCCTATAGTTTGAGCATAGGGGGAGCATATGGGCACACCACGATTTACACCTGAATTTAAGGAAGAAGCCGTCCGTCAGATAACAGAACGCGGATATTCCGTTGCCGAAGTATCCGACCGTCTGGGCGTTTCTGCGCACAGCCTTTACAAGTGGCTACGGGCTATCAAGCCTGATAACAGCGAACAGCATGCCCGGGATTTACTGGAAGCCAAAAGCGAGATCCTGAAACTACGGGCGCAGCTAAAACGCACCGAAGAAGAACGGGATATCCTGAAAAAGGCCGCGCGGTACTTTGCAAGGGAGCCCGACTGAAGTACCGCTTTATCAATGAACACCGCACTGTATGGGGTGTGATGACGATGTGTCGGGTACTGAATGTCGCCCGGGCAACCCGGTCTCGGCGCGTGATAAAGATAACCAGCGTCTGCTGATGCTTATCCGCGACTCATATTCACTGAGCGGAGGTGTATACGGTTACAGACGGGTTCATGGCGATCTGAACGAAATCGGGGAAACCTGCGGTAAAAACCGGGTGGCCGCATCATGCAGCTGAACCGGATTAAAGCTGTACGCGGCTATAAAGCGCCACGTCGTATCGCCGGCAGACCTTCAGTGGTCGCTCCTAATCGCGTGCAGCGGCAGTTTACCGTTGTCCGGGCCAATCAGGTCTGGGTCACCGATATTACTTGATCTCTTCCCAATATTGTTCAGGGAAAGAAAGGCCGGAAACTCCACTTTACGCCGGTACTGAACAAAGGGAAGAGATCAATGCTGCGGATGACGGGTTCGATCCTAATTTCGTCACCCGTAAACATGAATCGGTAAAGTTATCTATTCCGTTCTTTAAGCAATTTTGGGAACAAGGAAACTGAGTTTTCGCAACAGACTGAAACGACGGAAGCACAAGTCACTGAGGTGCTCAAAATTGGAGGGGGCGCATAATAATAACATTGGTATGCTTATCGAGAGTGAGTATTATGCCTTGTAGTACGTTCACCATATTGAATACGCAACCGAGAGTTCAGAAATGCAGGCGGTGAATTTCTTTGAGTGTCATGTATTTAAATTATATTAAATAAATCATTGGTCATAGCGGGTGCTAATTGTGCATGCTATAACACTGGATATCTTTGAAGTAAATCTCCCATGTTAAACTCGGTGTAGAAGAGTGTTAATGGAGTATGTCTGCAAGGAATCTACAGGGCTGTTTTAGTTTGTAAACTCCTTGTGTAGAGTGAAAATTGTTTATGGCCTAATGGGTAATATCAATTCAAGCTGGTTTGTTAGCCTGGCTATCTCTTCTTCATCACGATATACCACAATGTCACTCAGTATCAAGGGGGACTGGTTTTCTTTTAGTGTTACACAGAATTTTAATACTGTATCGGCACCAATCAACTTCATCGCTGATAAATGAGTGTCATTTACGTAAAATTGGATCCCGGGGCCATAAACTTTATTGAGTAACTCTCCAGTGACCTGGAATGCTGTTTGTGAGATGATTGCCACTGGCCAACATGGATAGTTTTGGAAATGGCCGGTACATTGATGAGGAGATAGAGGGCCGGCAAAGGCAATAAGCTCCTTTTTATTGTGCTCTAAATTATATAATGAAACAGGATGTTGATAAGGTGAGTCTAGTGGCGTAGACAAATTTTTGCAGGCATAATGTTTGAAATTACGTTGGAATAACGCGGGTGAAAGAATGGTGTATTCGCAATGCAATTCTGCTATGGGGTCACTAGCCCATGCCTGAGCAAAAATTTTCAGCTCCCGCTTATTCATATCTACTACCTGCGCTCTTGCGTATAATATTCTCTGAGGTAGGGTATATTTCCCCGACTTTCGGATAAAATGAGCCTTTGTCGCCAAATAGTAGCCCTCTGGCCCGTTATGCAATGCGACCGCAGTGCAGCTACCCAATATAGCCAGGTGCCTCCCCAATTCTCCCGCTGTAATGCAGCCTGCTTCGTATAAAAGGGGCTGTTCAGATGTAAATGAGCCAACCAACGACTCCCCCTCTTGCCAGAGTTGTTGAAAAGCAAAATAAGGGCTTTGCACTTTAATGCCTTGAATTATTTCATTAATGTCAAGGAGATTATCTCGATTTGCTCTACTCATAGATACCCAGCCTATTTAATAAGGTTATAATCGAAGCGGTCATCTATTAATAATAGAACTACGATGGCAGATGTGCACTATTATATGGTTTAAAAAATCAGGGGGCCGTAGACGCCCATCATACGCCCCCCATTGCCATTCGGCTTTGTTTATAGTAGCTGAATTATATAAAGAAATTCAATAAGAGTACTTTCCAATAATCCTACAGCAGATAATCACTTTGGACGTCCTGACCCTGTAGCCGGTTTTGCCCTGGAGACGGTCAAGTAATTCGGGAATGCTCAACAAGTGAAATACAAATGGGTAGTCAAGTCAGATGCAGATGTGCAAAGAAAGTATTCATCGTAGGGGGGAGTCTAGGCAGTGTCCCTTAATCACCTGAGCTATAGTAACTACCTGTTTCCACGATACATTGAACTATGGCTCGCTGCGACCTTCCCGATGAAACATGGGCTATCATCCAGCCCTTATTAATTACCTGCTGAACCAGCAATACCACGGGCCGGACGCCCATGGGCAGAACATCGTATGATCATCGACCGAATGTTCTGGGTACTGTGCTCCGGCGCCCCATGGCGCGATCTGCCTGAGCGGTATGGGCCATGGAAAACGGTTTATAACCGATTCAATCGCTGGTCGAAATCGGGAGTGATTAATATTATTTTCAATAGGTTACTTACGTTTCTTGATGCAAAAAATCTTATTGACTGGTCAGCGACAGCGCTGGATGGCAGTAATATCCGTGCGCTCAGATGTGCAGCCGGGGCTCAAAAAACATCCCGATATCACAGGAGATAATGGGCTGGGTCGCTCTCGCGGCGGTTTTGGCACCAAAATCCATCTGGCGACAGACGGAAGAGGTCTGCTGTTAAACATCGTGCTGAGCCCCGGACAAGCCCACGAAAGTCAGTTCGCATTACGTCTTCTGGACGGCATTGGTGTTCAGCGCCAGAACGGCAGCATGAAACGTCGTGGTCATGCGGTACTGGCTGATAAAGCGTACTCCGGACATGCATTCCGTAACGGACTGAAAAGTAAAGGGATAAAGACAGTCATTCCTCGCAAATCAAATGAGAAGATGGCGTCGGATGGCCGTTCACAGCTTGATCGTGATGCTTACCGCAATCGCAACGTTGTTGAACGTTGCTTTGGTCGCCTGAAAGAATATCGCCGCATCGCCACACGTTACGACAAAACGGCGAGGAATTATCTGGCGATGGTTAAACTGGACTGCATCCGTCGTTTTACAAAAGGTTATGCAATTAAGGGACGCAGCCTAGTGCAGGCATGGATGTCTTTGCGTCCGCTGGCTCCACAAACAAGAGGAAAAAAACGATGGTCAAGAATGAAAGCATCACTGTAAATGCAACTAACCGCATTTTGTTCATAATTACACCTCCATGTTGGATTAGATTTTCACTCATGTGCCCATCTATGTACGGTGTACGGTACGCCAACATGAACTATAAGCCATACTGGCAGATTGATCACAGCAGGAACGATCAATGTGCGGCCGGTTTGCGCAATTGCATAGCCGTGACGAGTTTCTGGTTGCATTGCAGCTGGAAAGATCGCTATAGACGGTTGGATTCCGCGATATAACATAGCCCCTGGTTCTCAATTTCAGGTCATGGAAGATGGTCGGGTGCCAATAGACAACAACCGGACGGAGAACGCGATAAGGTCGGTGGCGGTGCGGCGCAATAATTGGCTTTTTGCTGGCAGTCTGCGCGCCGGTCAGCGGATGGCGACAGCTGGAGACGGCGAAGATGAACGGACTGGAGCCGTTCGCCTGGTTGCGCGATGTGCTGACGCGGCTACCGTCGTGGCCGAACCGTCGGCTGGATGAGTTGTTGCCGTATGCCGGCTACAGCTTGAGTTAACCCCCCGTTGGCCTCTCCCAGAACTACGTGAGAAGGTGCGTTCACGGAATTATAATGATTGTTTATCAGCTACTCATGGCGGGGGATTTAAAGGAGTGTATCGAATTACAATTAAGCATCAAATTTTATTATGGGTAGGTAGCATTGCATTTCTTGCTTCTTTGCCACTCTGGTAATGTATTAGTAATTAAAAATCATGGTGTGATGATTTTGTTGTGATGGCAAAAAGTTTGCGTTAGAAAGACGGATAGGTATGGGGGAAGTTGCTAACTAGCCGTGCAGTGCCGAGAAGTGTTCATTTTTCCTCTCAAGTTTTCGGATTGTGATATGTAGCACATTGTTAATGAGAATATTCCTAGAATATACTGCCGTTAATTTGGAAAAGATATGATAGAGTTCCAGCTCTATTTTTTTTGGTTAAGTATTAATGGCTTTTTTTACTGGGGGCTTTGTGAAAAAAAGAAAGCATTTAACTAATAGTGAAATAGATAAGATACTGAAGGTTAGTCTTAGTGGTCTGTATGGTGCCAGAAACTATTGTTTGGTTTTTCTTGCTTTTACTCATGGGTTTCGAGTAAGTGAACTTTGTTTACTGAGGCTGTCCGATATAGACTTGGAAGAAAAAACAATTTGTGTATATAGGTTAAAGAATGGGCTTTCCACTGTGCATCCATTAAGACAACAAGAAGTAGATATGTTAAGGAGTTGGTTGAAGCTAAGAAGTGAGCTTCGAGGGGCTGAAAGTGATTGGCTATTTACTTCAATGAGAGGGGGGAGGATCTCCAGAAAAAGAGTGTATAGTCTAATAATCACGTTAGGTATTCAGGCGAATATACCCATAAGGATTTATCCTCATATGCTGAGACATTCCTGTGGATTCGCGCTAGCTGATAAAGGGGTTGATACTCGGTTAATCCAGGACTATTTAGGACATCGTAATATCCAACATACGGTGACTTATACTGCGAGCAATTCAGCTCGGTTCCTCAAAATTTGGAAAGATTAGCCACTTAAACCATTTTTCATTTTGATAGTTAGAGGGCTGCTATTGCCCTCATTTTCCTATAGGCTCATCTTGCCATTGAGTATATCGAGCAGAGAAACATTGCAACGAAGGGAAATAAGATGGTAAGGCACTGTGAGTCTTTATGAAATTTAATCCAACGCATTATTCTGATATGTTCTGTGGGGGGGGGGGGCGGGGGCGACAGAACGGTGATCTTAGGCACACGGTTATTCAGGGATTCATACGGTCGCTCGCTGTTGCATGTTGCCAACTAGCTAGCGAACTACCGTTCCTTCTGTAGCAAAGATTGTGGTGGCAAACACATTTGTTGCAACAAGTCATCTATCGAATGAATGTATAATCTTGTTTCAAGATGGGCTTGGTTCATCTTGTTGTCAGGTAAACCAGTTTTTTCGGACTCAGTCAATCAATATATTCTCGTTTTCGATTGCTGCTGTTTACACGTATAGATACGATAACTGGTTTGTATTTAAATTAGGGATGTGAGCATTAGGTGTTGCTATGAAGAAAAGAAAATATTTAACCGGTCATGAAATAGATAAATTACTTAACATCAGTTTGAGTGGCGTGTGGGGTACAAGAGACTATTGTCTAATTTATCTTGCCTTTACACACGGTTTACGCGTGAGTGAGCTTTGTTCATTAAGATTGTCTGATATCGATTTGGAAGCGAAAACAATATATGTATATAGGTTGAAAAATGGATTTTCTACCGTACATCCATTAAGGGATAAAGAGATTGTCATGCTCAGAAAATGGTTGGTAATAAGAGAAAAGATAAATGTATCAGGAAGCGATTTTTTATTTATTTCAATGAAGGGAGGTGGCATATCAAGGAAGAGGGTCTATAGTTTGATGGTCACGTTGGGTGAGCAAGCTGACATTTCCGTCAGGGTACATCCGCATATGTTAAGACATTCCTGCGGGTTTGCTCTGGCAGATCTGGGCATTGACACCCGATTAATTCAAGACTACCTGGGGCATCGTAATATTCAGCATACCGTAACATACACTGCCAGTAATTCAGCGCGTTTCCTCAATATCTGGAAGGATTAATATACATCACGTAATCCTGTGCAGTCCCGTGAGACATTCTGATACAAAATGTCCCGCAACCGGCAAAGCGAACAAAAAAAAATCTGAACGGCCAAATAATGTACCAATTTCAGCCCGCTTTTACCCCAGTTCTGCGCAATGATAGTAGATGAATCTCAAAGGCAACAATAAACAGTTCCCAAACAAATTTACAACATTTGCCCGCATCTCCCCGCAATCCAAAAAAAACACATCAATATCAATGAAATAATAAACACCCTCATCCCGGTGAGACATTTTGTATCAAAATGTCCCGTGCGGTAGCCATGGTATCAGTGCGTCTCATCACATTTCCGGCGCAATCTCATGCGCGGATGCCGATGTTTATATCGGCATCAAGGGGATCGACGCAGGGCACCGTTGTCGGTATGTGATGGAACGGAGAATGGCGGAAAGCGGCATCTGGTCAATTGATTGGCCTGAAGATGCGATCCAAACGGCGACTCGCCTGCCGTCAGGACGAATGTGGCTGCGAGGGCGTCTGCCATCGTTACCGATTACCGACGGTACGGCGGATGGGTTACCCACGGCGCCTCACCTTGTCGGATGCTTCAGATTATGACCAGACGGTTCACGCTGTACGCTTACGGGAAGAATGTCAAAAAAATAATATCAAAATGGCGTTCTCGCTGGGGATGGATAATCCGCGATGGGAATATAAAAAACAATGGTGTGACATTTTTACGTTAGGGCGCTCTCTGCCTTTTTAAAGGGGTGTGTTTTTCGTGAACCCCCTTTGTGGTGGTCACGTTTCATTTTTTATTTGTGTGTTTGTGGCGCGCTTTCTGTTTGCGCCTTTGTTGTTATCGTTGCAGGTATTTTTAAGGAGGGGCATAGCATCAGTGTGAGCGTTTTTTTGTTTTTTCTATTTCCTATTTCCTATGCACAGCATTAGCCGCGTATCTGTAGATATCAGACGGTTTCCTGGTGCGTCATGCTGACGCGTTTTGGGCGCTGAGGCGGTTATTGCCCCAAGGTGTTTAATTAAGTGTTGAGAGTTTTTCGTTATGGAAAATAAACCCATTTCCTCTGGGAAGAGGCTTCGGCGGGTATCCCCTGCCATGGCATGTCTGTCCTGGTTAAATATCGGCGTGCAGTTTGCCCTGCCGATATCGGCGGCGTTTACGCCGGCTATTGCCGCACAGGTCAATAAACCGGCGTTTTTGCCGGCCGGTGGGGCAGTGGCCACCCTGGCAACACGCCCTTATACCCTGGCCCCCGGCGAGACCGTCAATACGGTTGCGGCGCGTTATCACATGACGCCAGATGCGCTGCGCAAGCTCAATCAGTTCCGCAGTTTTGCCCGTGGCTGGGCGCAGTTGCGCCCGGGTGACGAGCTGGATGTGCCCTCGGCGCCCTTGCCGAAGGTCGTGTGGGAGGGCGGCGTGAAGGTCGCTTCAGCGCCGGCGTCAGAGGATACCCAGACCCAGCGCGCGGCCGGGCTGGCCTCGCGGGTCGGCGGATTTCTGGGGAGCAACCCGAACGGCGAGGCCGCCTCGTCGTTGGCACGTGGAATGGCCACCGGGGCGGTCGGGGGAGAGATACAGCAATGGCTGAATCAGTTCGGTACTGCCCGGGTGCAGCTGGATGCGGACAAGCAGTTTTCTCTCAAGAATTCCCGGCTTGACCTGCTGGTTCCCCTGCATGAGCAAAAGGACCGGCTGGTATTTACCCAGGGCAGTGTGCACCGTACCGACGAGCGGACCCAGGTCAACCTGGGGATGGGGTATCGCTGGTTTGCCGACGGCTGGATGCTGGGGGGGAACACGTTTCTCGATCACGATATTTCCCGTTCCCATACCCGTATGGGGGTGGGCGTGGAGTATTGGCGTGATTTCCTGAAGCTGGGCGCCAACAGTTACACGCGGCTGAGCGGCTGGAAGGACTCGCCGGATGTGACGGACTACGAGGAGCGGCCGGCGAACGGCTGGGACGTTCGGGCGCAGGCCTGGGTGCCGGCGTTGCCGCAGCTGGGCGGCAAGCTGACGTACGAACAGTATTACGGCAACGAGGTGGGCCTGTTCGGCAAGGACAACCGGCAGCGTGACCCGCATGCCATCACGGCCGGGGTGAACTACACCCCGGTAGGCCGTCGCGGGCAGTGGGCTCACTTTGGAGTGAGTGGGGGGATCTGGCTCGCTTCGGTTTTAAGAACGGCGGCATCTGGACGTCTGAGCAGGGCGTCGACGGGTGGAAAGATGTCGGCCCTTTTTGTTGGTGGTGCGAAACTTAAGTGCAGCGACCAGTTCACAGTAACGCTCCATATCCTTGCGGGGAAATCAGATTGCAATAACGACATGGTGTTTTTTTATAATATGCAATTGGTTGATTTAATTTATTTAAACTCAACCCATCCATTCAAATGATAAATATTTCATAATCGTACATTGACTAAAATCATGATCACTTCTATTCCTTTCTAAGGAACTTTGGCTATTCACATGGAGGGAACCTAATTTTCAGTTGTAATGCTGTGCGATTGAAAAACTTTAACCGCAGCTGCGTTATTTTAAATACGGGGTCATAAATTATGTCATTTGAAATGATATCACCTCAGTTACTGGCAGAGTTTAAAGCAAGAAAAATAAGCAGTTCTACAGTTATTGATATTCTTGACGGTCTGCAGGCCGGCAATGCGTTGACACCAAAAATACAAGCAATCAATGCGCCCGATCATTATTTTGCCGCCCAGGCTTATACCGTCAGTTGGAAAATGGTGCGTAAAAGCAGTGACATCATGCAAGCACAGCCCGCTACTTGGTCGCAGGTCAGTCGCTTTTTGGTGCCTGAGCTGCACAGCGGAGCGGGCCTGGTCTACGTTGCCGGAGCCGGGCCGGTGCTGACTCATGCCGCGCTGGCCGGTGGCATGAGCTGCACCTACTTCGAACAGTTAGGCTTTGCCGGTGTTATTCTGGGCGGTGCAGTGCGCGATCTGCGCGAACTTAAGCAGCTGTCAATGCCGGTAATCGCCAGCAACCCTATTCCCACCGATACCCAGGGCGCTTACTGGGTGGCGGAAACCGGCACCCAGTGCCAGATAGAACAGGTAACTGTGCAAAGCGGCGATTTGATGGTTTCGGACACCAACGGCACAGTAGTGGTGCCGCAGGCGCTGACAGCGCAACTTCTTCAACAGGCGCTATCTATCGACAGCACGGAAAACGCCATGCTGGAAAAAATCAGACAGGGCGCACGCCTGCCCGAGCTGATTAATACCACTGGTAGAATTTAATCCTTCCATTATTAACGAGATAAATCATGATAACTGTCCATACGCTGGGACCGGCAGGCACCAATTGCGAAAAAGCGGCGCACCTGTGGTTGAAAAATAACAGTCATCGCGGCAAGGTTAAATTACATCAGACGCTTGAGGATGCGGCTAAATACATGAATAAAACCGATGCCGACGATGTTTTATTGGGCTGCATCGTTTATCCGGAACTTCACCATCTGGTGTTCAAAAACCTCAGTAATTTAAAGTTAATAGATTGCTTTGTCATGGATACCCATAATATGGTTTTCGCCGGTAAGAAACCGAACCCAGACGAAATTAGAACCGTGGGCTCTCACCCTGCACCGCAGGATTTAATTCACCAGGTGCCGGGCATCAATAAACAACTGTCCATCAGGTTATTTAACTCCAACAGCGAAGCGGCGCGTCAATGTGCGGCAGATGCGGTAGACGCCTGCATTTCCACCGATATATCCGCTCTCCGCTGTGGCTTGACCATATTGGTCGATTTTGGCCCAGTGCCGATGGGGTTTTCCATCCACGCTAAAATCGCCTGATTCAAGCAACGCCCCCATTAACGTCAACAGACCAAGAAGGCAGGTATCCCTATGAGCTTACATTTAAGCAGTGAAATGGTTCCCTACGATATGGATCTACAGCGTCCGGAAGGGACCGAAAGCAAAATCACCGCCAGATTTGTGCATGGCATGGGTTTTACCCTGGCGTTTTGGCAATTCAAAGGTGGCACCAAAATTCCTGAACACAAACACGTGCACGAAACGGCCACCATTATCTTGCAAGGCGCACTGCGCCTGACCGTCGATGGTCGGACGGTCTATTTGCATGCTGGCGACACCTTCATTATTCCCTCCTGGGCGGTCCACCATGCCGAAGCGTTGGAGGATTCTGAGGTACTGGATGTTTATACGCCAGTGCGTGAGGATTATGTGGCCCGGCAAAACGGCGCCACCGAAACCTACCTGACCCAATCACAGCGTGCCGATTAACGGTGAGCAATAAACGCAGCCCACGTCGGTCTGCGTTTCGCTGTTCCTTCTGTGAGTGAGCATCATGATATTCATCCATGATATTGACGTGCTGACCGGTGAGTTTTACCGGGAGCGAGAATTATCCTGTAGTAATCCCCCTGCGCAGCATGAGGACTGGTCGCCCGCGTCATGGCGGCGTTTTCCCGCTAAACAGCAGCCGGTTTATCCCGATGCCTGTGCACTGCAATACTACGAGAAACAACTGCAACAGAGCCCGCCATTAGTATTGGCCGCCGAAATTCGTCACTGTCAGCAGCAGCTTGCCCAGGTCGCCGAAGGCCACGCAGTCCTGCTGCAGGGCGGTGACTGCGCCGAGTCTTTCGCCGATTGCCAGACTACCTCGGTGCGCGATCACGTCTTGACCATGGAGCAAATGGCGGCGTTGATTCATCAGGCTACCGGGCTGCCGGTTCTGAGAATCGGCCGCATCGCCGGACAGTTCGCTAAACCGCGCAGCCAGCCGGAAGAAACCGTTGGCGAGCTCACCCTGCCCAGCTTCCGCGGCGAGATTATCAATGGCCGCGAATTTAGCGCCTACGGCCGCACGCCGGATCCACAACGCATGCTGCGAGCCTATCACCACTCGGCCTCAACTCTGAATCTGTTGCGCGCACTGGATAACTTAGTCTTTTCGTTTTACACCGTGCAGCAGCAGGAGAGCCCTCACCCCGGCGTGACCGAGCAATACTACCGCACGCTGCGCGCGCAACTGCAGGACTGCTACCGCAGCGTCAACGATCAGCCGCCGCGCCTGCCACTGTTTACCAGTCACGAAGCACTGCTGCTCAATTATGAGGAATCCTTAACCCGGCGGGATCTTGCCCACGGCGGTTGGTATAATTGTTCGGCACACATGCTGTGGTTGGGGGAACGCACTGGTGATACCGATTTCGCTCATGTCGAATACCTGCGCGGCATTGCCAACTCCATCGGCATCAAATGCGGCCCGGCGATGACCCAGGCCAGGCTGCTTTGCCTGCTGAAACGGTTAGACCCGCAGGGCACACCGGGGAAAATCGTGCTGATCGCCCGCATGGGCCTTACGCAGATCGACGCAAAGCTTCCCACACTGATCCAGGCAGTTAAGGCCTCCGGTCATCCGGTGATTTGGTTAGTCGATCCAATGCACGGCAATACCTGCACTACGGACTCCGGCCACAAAACCCGCGCCTTCGCCACCATAGTGGCGGAAACGCTGGCGTTTACCGCCATTATGCATCGGCACGGTGTCCACCCCGGGGGACTGCATGTTGAAATGACCGGCCTGGAAGTGACCGAATGCACAGGCGGGGTGCAGCAAATCAACGAGCGAGATTTATCCCACCGTTATTACACCACCTGTGATCCACGCCTCAACCGGACGCAGGCGCTGGAGTTGGCTTTTTTGCTGGGCCAGGCCTGGCATAGTACAGCCTAAAGCTCCGCTCCACCACAGTGTTACCCCGCACCTTGACAAGCCTTCCAGGGGGCTGTTGTGATTGAGGTTTTCAGATGCAGTTATTGCGAGTTAGTGAGAATGGAATGCAGGTCGATACGGATAAATGCAGGTTCATTTACAGCTAATGTGAGTCGGGTACCATTTTCAGTTGCAGTTAATCTGGGCTGGAAATCGAGGGTAAATGCAGGTCAAGCCGATTTCAAATGCAGGTCACTACACATAGTGAGCCGGTGGCCGAACATGCTACGATAGCCTCATGAAAAAAATCCAACGCCCCATGATGCCACTTTCCGGCAATTTCTGACCCAACCTGAAATAGCCCGCGACTTCATGGAGATACATTTGCCGCGAACTGCAGACCATCTGTGATCTCAACACGCTGAAGCTGGAGTTCGGCTCCTTTGTTGAAGATGACCTGCGCCAGTATCTCAGCGACATGCTCTACAGCCTGAAAACCACCGACGGCGCTGACGGTTACGTGATGGTACTTATCGAGCACTTATGCGGTGCACCACATAAGTGCTTTATGAAAAGCGATTGATTATGTGAAGTGCACAAAATCCTACACAAAGGCAGCGAGATCTTCCGTTTTGAACACACCGCATAAAAAAATACTGCAAAAGAGAACAAACTGGTGATTCCTTAATGACGAGGTAATAAGGAGATCACTATGTTGAATCAGCTTTTTTCTAATCTCGACGTTCTAAAAAGGCTTACTGCAAGTTCATTGGGTTCATTAGTTCAATCTTATGCAAGGTTCCTTCATGCAAATAAATTCAGTCCATCCACAATGCAAAACAGGATCCGGGGCTCAGATCACTATTTGGTGGGAACAACTTTGTCGAAGGTGTCAGAAAATCGCCAGACGGTACACGGCATACGCTTACCCTTAAGGCACGGCGGCGGTCAGAGACGCTTTGGGCGCTCCCTGGTAGTGGTAGGTCAGGATTTTCTGTGGTGAGGCAGGGGCTTTGGAGATGACGGACACCGTACCGGCAAACTGGCCGAATTTTTCCGCCGGAAAGGCGTCATAACGCACATTGACCTTGTCACCGGTTGCTATGTAAGGGATGGCGTCGTTGGGCACCCACAGCACCAGGGCGTAGTGATCGATGTTGTGGGGGATCACTTGCAGCAGGCTGTCGCCAACGTTGAGCACCTGACCAACCGTGACGCTGAGCGAATCGATGCGGCCGTCGGCCAGCGCGCTAACGATGATCGCTCCACCGGCATCGATGTTGATCCGTTCCTTCTGCAGCTTGTAGCGCTGCCGCTCCACCTGGTAAATCTGGTTGTCAAATTCGGCGGCCTGGATATGGATCTGGCTTTCCAGCGCTGTGATCTGCAATGCATTCTGTTCGTTCTGGCCTGACAGGTCCAGCAGGTTGTTCTGCTGTTGATAATACAGCGCCACCTGGTTGGTGAGCTGATCCTTGTTGATCAGCCCTTTGGTTTGATAGTGCCGGTAACTCTCCATATTTTCCTTCATGATGCGTATCCCTTCCTGGGCACGCCGGAGGGTGTCGGTGGAGCGGGTAAAGGCGGCGGTATAATGCGCCTTCTGTTTTTCCAACATGGTGAGCGTGGCTTGTTTGCTGCTGTCCAGTCGGCTGATGATTTGCGCAAGGCGTGCTAGCTGGCCATCAATATCCTGCCGCTGGTTATCGCTGACCACTCCGCAGCGGGTACTTTTGCTGACGTCAATCTGGTAAATGGGTGCGCCGGCGGCGATCACCTGCCTTTCGGTGACAAATTGTTTGACCACAACCCCTTGGACGGCGGAATAGACGTTGGCAGCACGGGGATAGGTGCTGATCTCGCTGGTCACATTGACTCGCCGGGTATAGGTACCGGCGATTACGAAGATAAGAAAGGCAATGAGAAAAAACAGGCAGAGCCCTGTCGTGAGCCAAAAGGGAATGCAGGGTAACAGCAATGCCTCACAGCGCCATTTCAAGTTCTGGTTATCGATCGCTTCTGGCGAAACACCGTTAAAAAGAAGGGGGGGGGGGGATAGAGTCCAGCCTCATTATGCCATCACAACTCGTTAAACACCAGCGTTACGGTGAGTGGGGAGGGGATAGATTGTTGGACATAGATGAAACATCTATCCTTGCTGTTTTTTTATCGGCGATAATAAAGCTCTTATCTCCCGGTTATGTTCAGCCAATTTATTTTAGAATGGCTGACAACACTGAACTGAACGCAGCTCCGGTAGTAAAGGCGTGTTCTGTCGCTATTTCTTCATTTTTTATATCTGCGAATCTTTTAAGTGCCATGCTGGCATCAGATGCGTCTATTTCTTCAGGTTGTTGTTCATAGCCTTGCCCAACAAGCAAAGAAGCGCTTTCAGTGTCTGATTTATTAACTGAGGTTCGGTGATGATCTTTTCTGAATAAAATGAACTCAGACATGAGTTACCTCCCACGGTGATGGCCTGTAAATATTCGCTCAAATATTTATACCATGGCTTAACCAGATAGGCGATCAGTCGGTCTTTCAACTGCCGCGGCTCTCAGACTCGATAGCGTACAGCGCCCCGATACGACGGAGCGTTTCTGCCGTTACTGTTGTTGGATGGCGGACATGTACATCGTGGATCTTGCGTCGGGCATGTGCCATACAGGCCGTTTCGGTTACCCGCCCGCTTTCGTAAAGAGCATTGTAACCCGCATAGGCATCGGCCTGCAGGATACCGCTGTAGTCCGCCAGATGTTGCTGCGGGTGGATACCTTTGCGGTCTGGAGAGTATGAGAACCACACATCAGCCGGCATGGTCGAACCGGCGTTGCGATCGTCACGAACAGAGACCCACAGCCGCCCGGTACGGGTTTTACCCTGACCGGGCTCCAGAACATTCACCGGCGTGTCGTCGGCATGCACTTTACCCGGCATCAGCACATAGTGGTTAAGCTCATCGTACAGCGGACGAAGCTGCTCTCCCATGATGTCAACCCAGCGTCCCATTGTATTACGGCTCAGTTCCACGCCCTGCCGGGCGTAGATTTCAGCTTGGCGGTACAGTGGCAGATGTTCGGCGAACTTCGCCATGATGATACGGGCCAGCAGGCCCGGACCGGCGTAACTGCGCTCGATGGGTTTCGGTGGCAGTGGCAGTGGTGCCTGCACGATACCGTCACACCGGCTGCAGGCCAGTTTCGGGCGAACCGTTTCGATGACCCTGAACGCAGTGTTGATGATATCAAGCTGTTCGGAGAGGCTTTCCCCCAGCGGTTTCAGTTTGCCGCAGCAGACAGGACATTCAGTTTCATCCGGGGAGATAACCTGTCTGTCACGGGGAAGTGTTGCCGGAAGCGCTTTGCGCGTTGGTGAGTCTGATGCTTTCGGCACCGTATCTCCGGCCATTGAGGTGAGTTGCGACTGTGCTTCACCAAGCCTGTCCTGAAGCTCGGTTATGCGCTTTTCAGCCTGCGCGATCTTCTTTTCTATTTTCTTCGCTGCTGCGGCCGAACAGCATTCTCTGCAGTTTAGTGACCAGTGCCCTTAGTGAGTCTATCTCGCGGGCGTAGCCGGTTATTTCTCCGGAGAGACGAACGATAACCGCCTGTTGGGCGACCAGCAGGGCCTTCAGTTGCGCGACGTCGTCGGGAAGCTCGTTGTTCATTCACCTGTTTTATCACGGGTTATATCCGTATACCAGGCCGTTCCGTCCGTTTTGGATATTGCCATGCGATACCCTCCTGCAGCATGGACTACTGGGCGGGCGTCAGATGTACTTTCCCTTCGCGGGTCACCGGCCACACGAAACGGCCTCGTTCGAGGCGTTTGGCGAACAGGCACAGCCCGTCGCGATCGGCCCACAGGATTTTCACCATTAGTTTACTGATACTGAAACTACCGTTCGTCTAGCAGGCATAGATAGCTTATCAGTGCGTAACGGCACGCCGGCCGACAGGAAGTTGATAGAAGAAGTACTGCAGGAGACATGGGAAAGTGCGGATGATTGGTTTCAGTCATGACCGAGAATCAAACCTAGAAAGTAAGAAGTCCTTGACAACCAGGGGGGGGCACACAGACTTATGCAAAAACATCGTTTCCACTAGCCTTTAGTGTTAATGGGAGTCTGCGTTTATCACTCATTGAGGTAAGCTCTAATACAGGATATAAAATGTGTCCGTAGTTACAGCAATAAATTCACTGCCGAACAAGACATTCCGATGACGACAGTTCGTGATTTTATTTCACAATTCCGCGTTAAATATTTTATTTTGATTGGCGTTATATACTGTATCTTATTTCCAGAGTAGGTGGCTGGGCGAAGCTTGCCCCTCTTACTCCACAATTCTACCTCACCCAACAGCCGCGCTGTCGGCTTTATTTTAAATAACATGGAGAAGTTAATGATGTTAACAAACTCAACCTGGATGCAAGAAAGTCTGGATAAAATTGGCGACAGAACACTCCGACAACTATGCATACCTGGCACACATGATTCTGGAATGGGCGTATTTACGCCAGGTACCCCTTTCGCATCCCCCTGCAATACAGTAACACAAACGTCGCTTGTGCTCGGGCAGTTACAACTTGGAGCGAGATATTTTGATATCCGCCCTGTGGTCAGTGCTGGGCAGTATTATACCGGACATTATACCAAACTGAGTTTGGTTGGTTTAAGTAGTTGGCAAGGGGCAAATGGCCAATCCATGGAAGCCATTATCAATGATGTTAATACATTTACCCGCGATAATGCAGAATTAGTTATTCTTCACCTTTCCCATGATTTAGATACTGATGTTGGGAATAGTAAATACGCGCCATTTACCCAAGCTCAGTGGAATGGTTTACTATCTACAATGAAAGAAAGTATTAATAATTTAAAAATACTGTCAACTGATGATTTGACACAGAAAACACTTAATGACTACATTGGTAATGGAGAGCCTGCTGTTATAGTGATAGTTGAACCTTCAGGCGACGCTATAAATATTGACAGCTTTTCAGATTCAGGGTTTTACCTGACAAACAAATTCCCCGTGTATAATGCTTATTCGGAAAGTAACAATGTAGAACAAATGATTACTGACCAGCTGGGAAAGATGCGCGAACAAAAAACCGCACCTAATTCAGCATACTTCTTGTTATCATGGACACTTACCCAATCAGTATCCCAAGTGACAAGCTGTGCAGCGGGACTACCAAACAGCATTATTGACTTAGCTAACGAAGCTAATTCTGTTTTAACTGAACGACTACTTCCAGCATGCAACAACAGCTGTTTTCCCAATATAGTCTATATAGATGCTATAAATCAAAGCCTGGATGCAGTATCACTAGTAATGGAAATTAACGAGTTAGCGATGCGTGAAATACAACCGCCACGCAGCGCCTCTAATCCGCTAATCCTTGTCCATGGCAGAAATGCCGACTCTGGTGTATGGGTTGCGCTTAAGTCATATTTACTAACACAAGGCTACACCGATGACTTGTTATTTGGTTGGAATTATGACAGTTCTCAGTCGGTAAATGAAGTCCTTGCTGGACAGTTTAAAACCTATGTTGCCGACGTGCTCAGTCAGACTGGTGCTGGTAAAGTTGATATCGTTGCTCACTCTTTGGGGTCCTTACTAACACGCTGGTTTATCAAATTTGAGGGGGGTAAAGATTCGGTGCGCCAATGGATTTCGATTGCCGGTCCCAACCATGGCACTCAACTTGGCTGGCTATGTGCACTATGGGATCAGGGCTGTAGGGACATGACGCCGGGTTCTTATGTCATCACGAACCTAAATCAGGATACTGAAACTCCAAATCCAACCCAATATACAACTATCTGGTCCGCTGGTGATGAGCAAATATCCCCCCCAACGAGCACACCACTATCTGGAGCTGATAACATTCAGGTGTCTCAGATGAAACACAACGAACTATTAGCTTCAGAGGAGGTATTTGAACATATATTAAATACCCTAACCACAGAAGAATAATACTGCTATCGTCAAAATAATAAGCCCCGACAGCTTGCAATGGCTCGGGGCTTTCGTATGTTTAACCAGTTCAAGGCTGGCGGTCAACTCTCCATGGTGTTACGCAGGTTTCTCCGGCCATCTGTTTATCTTCCGTGGCCGCAAGGGAGATACTGTTAAAATCCTCTGGGCCGATGCTGATGGTTACCAAACGTCTGGAAGAAGGTCAGTTCATATGGCATGCTGTACGCGACGACAAAATCACCATCACCCGCTCACAGCTGGCGATGCTCCTCAATAAGCTGGACTGGCGTCAGCCAAAAAATAGCACGTCTTAACTCACTGACAATGTTGTAAAAAGAACATGACCGCATTATAAATATGGTCCTGAGTCAGGACTATCTTGCCCGTATCGCTGCGCTGGAAGACGCGCTTCGCCAGAAAGACAGCCGGCTCAGCCTCGTTGCAGAGACTGAGTCGTTCCTGCGTTCGGCGCTGGCCCGCGCAGGAGAGAAAATAGAGAACGAAGAGCGTGAAATAGAGCATCTGCGGGCACAGATAGAAAAACTACGGCGGATGCTGTTCGGTATCCGTTCAGAAAAACTTCGTCAGCAGGTCGAAGAAGCTGAAGCCCTGCTGAAACGGCAGGAGCAGGAAAACGATCGCTACAACGGACGGGAAGACGATCTGCAGGTTTCACGCCAGCTTCGCCAGTCCCGTCACCGTCGACCTCTCCCTGAACATCTTCCCCGTGAGATCCATCGTCTGGAGCCAGCAGAAACCTGCTGCCCGGACTACGGCAGCGATATGAAATACCCCAGCGAAGTCAGTGCGGAGCAGCTGGAACTGGTCCCCAGCGCCCTGAAAGTGATCCGCACGGTCAGGGTGAAAAGGTCTGCACCCGATGTGGCAGTATCGTTGAAGCGTCTGCGCCATCCCGCCCCATCGATCGGGGTATCGCCGGACCGGGTCTGCTGGCCCGTGTGTTAACGGCCAAATACTGCGAACACCTGCCGCTATATCGCCAGTGCGAAATCTTTGCCTGTCAGCGCGTTGCTGCCGGGATGGAAGCCGATGCAACAGCAATACACGAAGCGATAAGCAGCAGATGGAGTAACGGTGTTATCGGGGGCCATGTAAATCGTCTGAAGATGTGTATGGTCGGGCAGGGTTCGAGTTGCTTAGGCGATGGGGGATGTGTCCTCTGGCATGAAAATATCCACCCAGGTTGCGGAAGACCCGTTTGTTACCCGTTGTTGGCACAGGTGGCCAACAAGGCCATCTGCTATCTCTCCGGTGAGCCGGGCATGCTGGTCGCGGTACGTGAGGGGATGGCTCTGCCGCATTAAGGTGTTGTCAGGTAACATGTTGTTTTTTATGATGTTACCTGACCATGTCTTTGAACCGAAATGCCTTCCAGCGACTGCATTATCCTGTCGATATCATCGCCCAGTGTGCGCGCTGGTATCTGGCCTATACCTTGAGCCTGCGTGATCTGGAGGAAATGATGGCTGAGCGTGGGACTGTTGTTGACCATTCCACGTTGCATCGTTGGGTCATCCGCCTGGTGCCGTTACTGGATAAGGCGTTTCGCCGACATAGACGTGCCGTGGGGCGTCGCTGGTGCATGGACGAAACCTATATCAACGTCAGAGGCCAGTATAAATACCTGTGTCGCGTCGTTGACAGCGTGGGGCAGACCATCGATTTCCTGCTTACCGCCAAACGGGATGCGGCCGCAGCGCTGCGTTTCTTTCGTAAGGCCATCCGCCACCACGGCGAGCCCGAAGTGGTGACCATTGATAAAAGCGACGCCAATACCGCTGCCCTGGCCACGCTCAATGCTGGCAACCCCGCAGAGGAAAGCATCACCGTCAGGCAAAGCAAGTATCTGAATAACCTGGTAGAGCAAGATCAGCGCAATATCAAACGCCGGATACGTCAGATGCTGGGATTCAAATCATTTCGCCGAGCACAGACCCAGCAGGCCGGCATCGAGCAGCTCCACATGATACGTAAAGGGCAGCACCAACATTCGCAAAGTGATGGATTGTCACCCGCAGAACAATTGTATCTGTTGGCTGCCTAAATAACCGGCAACGCGATTTCTGCTGACCTGTCGTTGTTAATGTGACGGAGTCCTTTATCTTCAAAAAAACGCTCACAACCTGCCTGCGTCAGTGCATCACGCTGGAGGTCGAGACTGCTGGTCGGCAGTGGAAACCCGTGCGTACCCAATTAGCATGCTATGTATTCCAGTAAGTCATCAGATTTGAGTATAGATGGAAAATGAATACTGGAATGAGAAAGTGCAACCCTGCACCGCAGGTTACAGTGCAGTGCTCACGATCATGGCCTCAGGTCCATAAAACGGTCGTTTTATGGAGACTGACAATTAATAGCGAAACCATTAACCTGGTAATGGAAGTTGAGTGGTGTGTTTTATTTCCTCCATGGAAAAACTGGATGTTACATCACTCAACCCGCTTACTGAACTGACCAGCTTTTTGTAAAAACTATCGTAACCCTTCATATCTGAAACCACTACCTGAAGAAGATAATCATATTCTCCCGTGGTACGGAAAAAAGTCATCACTTCTGGCATACTATTGACCTGCGAAACGAAATGTTTATACCAGTCATGGCTGTGGTTTTGTGTTTTTATCATCACGAAGGCTGTAAGCGACAAGTTAAGCTTATCCTTACTCAACAGAGCAACCCGACCAGTGATGATCCCCTCATCTTCAAGACGTTTTATGCGCTTCCAGCAAGGATTCGGCGTTAAATCGACAGCCGCTGCCAAGTCCTGCAGACACAGTGTACAGTCATGTTGTAACAGCCTGAGCAGCTCCTTATCCTTCTTGTCCAGCATAACCGTCCCTTCTGATGGAGAATATTTTTCTCTAAAAGTATAAAATAACAGTGAAGAAAACAATATTTTTCTCCCGCTAAAAAGTTAAATTAATTTCTTTTACTGGGAGCATCTTATGCGCAGAGTGACGATATTGGTATTATTCCTGCTGGTTTCACTGACCTGGGGGACCACATGGCTGGCTATGCGGATAGCCGCTGAAACTATCCCTCCGGTGTTTGCAACCGGGATGAGGTTTATGTTCGCAGCTCCATTCTTAATCAGCATTGCATGGTTAAGAAAAACACCGCTTCTATTTCCACCCGGACAACGCTTGTTCCAGCTTGTAATTTGTATTTTTTATTTTTCCATTCCTTTTTCATTAATGATTTATGGTGAAACCTATGTCAGCTCCGGGCTTGCCTCCATTATATTTTCAAACATGCCTGTGGCTGTTTTGATGGCATCAGTTTTGTTTTTGAATGAAAAAACAAACTCAATGCAGATTGCGGGTTTAACTATCGCAATAGTTGCACTGGCGGGCATTCTTCTCGAAGAAACGAAAACAAGCACAGAGACCCAATGGCAGGGAATCATTGCGCTTGTTTCAGCCGTAATCATCCATGCCATAATATATACTCAATGCAAGAAAAGAAGCTGTACTGTCTCTGTTATAACGTTTAATGCGCTCCCGTGCTTTCTGGCAGGATTGTTACTTTCTGCGGCAGGATGGTTCTTCGAAAGACCACAGGTGTCAGCCTTCTCAGCACACTCAATATTAGCTACCCTGTATCTCGGAGCTTTTGCCGGGGTTTTTGGAATATTGTGCTACTTTGCACTTCAGCAAAAGGCCAGTGCCTTTCAGGCTTCACTTGTATTCCTTATTTTTCCTCTGATTGCGGTAAGCCTGGAAAGCTATGTATATGGATATGCAATTTCAACTCAATCAATGCTGTTTATTATACCGTTAGTTGCCGGGATATTTCTTACTCTTTTCTCACGGCGAGTGTCTGCAACCAACAAACATCGGGAACGCTCACCACAAACAAATAATGGTATTCATGAGCATACTGAGACTTCCTGAGGATTTAAAGAAAAGGCTTTCGTTTTCAGTTAATATGGGTCGATTGAAATGGAATGCAGGTCGTCGCGGATAAATGCAGGTTCATTTGCAGGTATTGTGGGTCTGAGACTATCGCTGGTTGCAGCTAATGTGGGCTGAATATCAGGGGTAAATGCAGGTTTGGGTATTTATAAACGCGGGTCGCTACACCTAGACCCATACCCGCTTCTTCTGCCAGAGCTGCAAGTCCAAGGCCTGCAGCAGCTGTGGCCTCAAGGCCACCGAGCAATGGATTGCCGTGCAACAGCACATCCTGCCCGACTGCGACTGGCAACAATTAACTGGTGAGGCAACACGATCGGCAAAAGTAATTGTCGTCTAATACTTACATTTCAAAGACTCTGCTCACCAGGCGCATCTCACCCAAGGGCTGGTCAAAGTAGAAGTTTTCCGCCAGCAAGGGCTTGCGAGCAGAGGACTGTCTCCACCGCTTGAGCGACAGGCATCCACATATTGCGAGGGGGAAAACGTGTCTCGTTATTTTGGCCGGGTCAGACACAACCCGCGAGGGGACTGAGAGTGAGATTCCCTCAGGTTACTCAATCAATTAAGGATAAAATTGAGCGCTCCAATGGCGGAAAGTCCCCATCGTGCCCTCACCAGTCAGAAGCTGTGGGTTCTTCACATAATTGCGATGATTCCAGATAGCAAAATCATCGCTAACAACTTTGACAAACCAGCGATGCGCTAAGCCGATAAGCATCGCATGCAACCATTTGCGCAATAACAGGGGTAACGAATCGAAACAGTTTACCCGTAGAACATCACTCCAGCGGAATGTCCAAGACAATGGTGCCGTTTGCGTGCTGAATGCCATTGTTTTCACCTGTACACCTAGCCCCGGGAATTCACTTTCCCCTAAAACGTGGCCGATCCCATAGTTGCGTAATCGCATGTGTAACGGTAAGTTCCGCCATCGCGCAGTCATATTCATTTCCATCATGTGGCCATCGACATGATGCTTCATGACAACCTCGCGAAAGCCATGTACGTGAGTAAAATGCAGCGGATCGGCACTGTTCTCCGCCATATCCTGTGCATAACCACTCAGTTGATAACAACTGGAACTGGGCGGAGAAAAGTCACTTAAATCCAATGCAGGCAATTGCCAACTAGGAGCTTGCCGCTGCTCATCATTCCATACCAACACCATCCCACGAGCTTCATCCATATGGTAAGGTGTCAACTTCATTTTGGGGGTTATACAGTGAGCCGACGCTATACATACACCATCAGGCCCAAAAGCCAAACCGTGAAACGGGCAAGTCAATCGCTCACCCTCCACCAGACCCCCATGCCCTAAATGTGCCCCTAAATGGGGGCAGTAAGGTTCTATCACACGAGCCAAACCTGAGTGGGTACGATACAAAACCAACTCTTTTCCCATAAAAGGTACCGTCAGGACTGCTCCAGGTTTTAGTTCATGACTAAAGCAGGCAGCAAACCAACCACTGGGATAAGGCAGTAATTCACGTTGCTGCAATGAAAACTCATGTTGATGCATTGATCCTCCTGACGGAGACTTAAAGTGGCTTATGAACATAGGGTTCCTGAATCGCGTTAAACTTGCGTCCGGCGCTTCTGGCAAATACCACTCTGTCATTAGGATGGTAATTAACTTTACCGATCTGTCGAGCGGGATCGTAATGCCACCACCAGGCAATGGACGGGATTGGCACAGGCTCAAAGCTAGAGTTTGACGGTCTATCTGCGGGCTCTCCCCCCTCATAACAGGGCCGCTCATCGTCAGCATTAAGAAACCTATAACGTCGATCGCGCCGATGCCATTCAAGAATTCCGGTTTGGTAGTCGATCAGTGTTTCAATGTAATGCACAATGTGCGGTGCCGCATCTTGAAGCAATTTATCTCGTAGCCGTACAAACAGGCTCATAATGCGATCGTGCATGGTATTTAGCCAATGCAGGGCGTCGATAGCGGAATAATTAAATTGGCGTCGAATAGCATCAACCAAATTATGACCACGGCTATCCAGACTGTTACGTAGGCTTTCTTTCGCATAAGAAAATAGCTCATTCTCCCAAACGACCAACGTGGCGGCCATTTCTGTCATCGCGACAATAGGGCGTGACAAATACTCATTCTGGCTAATATCGATACCGGCAACCACATGTCGCAACACTGGGAAAATCATGCCCCCCCCACCGTTCAAGCGCAGGAAGGTACACTCGTCCAACGTAGGGTTCATGCACCCTGCTTTTACCATTTCAGCCAAAAAGTAGCCTTTTTGCGCTTCAACCACACGATTCACTTGCTCGGAGGTAGCATAGAGTTCAAGACGTATCCGTAGCTCCTGCATTGAGAGGCTGTAACGCTCATCTGCGGATACTGGATATTCAGGACACTCCAATGCCCGATTCATTTGCGCCGTGGCCATAATCATGGCCTCCGGTTTTTTGGTTACTGGCCCTTCATCGCACCATTCATCATCATAAGCAAATGCCCAAGCCATCCAATCTGAAGCCAATTGGATCAATTCATCACGCCCTGTAGGGTAGGCTAATGCCGCCAACTCCCCCCAACCCGGCCTCACCATTCTTCGACGTTGAGGTTCATCCCAGTAAAGCTCCCAGTGATCCAACCAGTCGGCGGTAGCCTGATCAAATTGCTCCAGCTTGGGGTGAATTTTATGAGTGAAAGGACAATAAATAGGAGGTAACTTTACTATGGTCATGGGCCTCACTCCGCATTATTGGAATTTTGCTTTATGGGTTTAGTCACAATCATGCTGTAGGTCGATACTTTGTTCTTTAGAAGCGCCACCGACCAGTTTTCCGCCAGCACCCGTAACTCTTCCAAAGAGCCGCCAACTCCATCAGGAAAATGGCGTTCAATATTTGCCTTAGAGTCCATCAGCCAATGCGCCACATCCACGTTAGAGGGTAATACGCGGAAATCCTTGATGCTAAAACCGCTCTCTTCCAGCACTTGTTTAAAATAGGCGGGGGTTTTCTGATGGCGGCAGGCGAGGCGGTCGACGATATCCGGCGTATCGGATTGGTAACGATCCGGTTCGACGTTGTATAGATTGTCTGAAATAATCACTTTTCCGCCGGGGCGTACTCGTGTAAACAGCGCGCGCATTGCCTTTTCATACAGCTCATTGGGGAAGTGTGAAATCACACCGCGAATAATCACTAAATCATAAAGATCCTCAGGGTCGGGCAGCATCCCTATGTCCTGCGCATTGCACAGGAATAGGTTAATACGCTCGCTCACCCCTTGTTCTGCGTGGAATCTGGCGCAGTAATTTAGCTGTTGTGCGCTGACGTTAACGCCATCCAGCCGTTGGCATTCGGGATAACGTTCCGCTAGATGTTTGAGGATATAGCCCCAACCGCAACCGATATCCAGTATTCGACGCATCACCGGTCGATCGCTGCCAGTCACACCGGCCAGAAACAGTTGCTGCTCGAAGTAACGTATGCTTGATTCATCCAGTGAAGCCGTGGGTTTAAGCCTAGCTCCTGGCATCAGTGGGAATACCGTATCCTCAAACACCCCAAATTGAAATAGCAACGTATCACCGATGGCCTTGCGCCAGTGGTTCGGATCTTCACAATAAGTTTGCACGACCTTTTCCTCATAGCTGTCGGTACTGGTATCCCGGATCACCTGATAAGGTAAGTTTTGCAGATAAACCAGATCGGGTGACTTCATTTCAGATAGATTACTCATGGTCTCTCTCCTCGATAAATACTCGTATTTTCTGGCAAAAAAGAGCTGCGTCCTTCGGGTAGATTCCTTACGTCCGCGACTAAATCACCCATTTTCGAGGTGATAAAATGGGTAATGGCACTTTCGATGCCGCTGGCGTCTAAGCCGTATGCTGCTAGCAACTCGGCGGGTTCGCCGTGCTCGACAAAATTATCAGGGAAGCCCAGCAACAACGTTTTCACCGCTAGCCCAGCGACGGACAGACTTTCCAGGCAGGTGCTACCTGCACCGCCCGCGATACAGCCTTCTTCCACGGTGACGATCAGTTCATGAGTGCGCGTCATTTGCTGCAACATCGCCTCATCCAAAGGTTTGACGAAACGCATATTGACCACGGTTGCATCCAGTCGGGCACCGACTTCAAGCGCTGGCGTTACCATGGAACCAAAAGCCAAAATGGCGATCCGCCGACCGATACGACAGACCTTGGCTTTCCCCAGCGGCAGGGCCGTCATTTGCCGCAGCGGTGAAACACCGGGGCCACAGCCACGCGGATAACGCACTGCTGCCGGGCCACTGTGTTTCAGCGCGGTATGCAACATTTGCCGACACTCGTTTTCATCCGCCGGACACATCACCAACAGGTTGGGAATACAGCGCAGATAGGCGATATCGAACATGCCCATATGGGTTGCTCCATCGGCGCCCACCACACCAGCACGATCAATGGCGAAAGTCACAGGCAGTTGTTGAATGGCGATATCGTGGATTAACTGGTCATAACCACGTTGTAGGAAGGTCGAATAAATCGCCAGCACCGGTCGCATTCCCTCGGCGGCTAAACCGCCAGCAAAGGTCACCGCATGTTGTTCGGCGATACCCACGTCGAAATAACGGTCGGGAAAGCGCTGTTGGAAGGTCACCAGACCGGAGCCTTCGCGCATTGCCGGGGTAATACCGACCACGCGTGGATCTGACTCGGCTTCATCGCACAACCAATCGCTAAATACTTTGGTGTAGGTGGGCTTTCCTGCGGCAGCGGGCGGTATTCCGTCCCGTGGGCAAAATTTGGCGGGGGCGTGATAACCGACAGGATCTGCCTCGGCATGTGAAAATCCATATCCTTTGCGGGTAATGACATGTAGCAGTTGAACGCCATTACGATCGCGCACTTGTTTCAGTGCCGTTAGCAATGCTGCCATGTCGTGACCGTCAACTGGCCCCGAGTATTCAAAATTTAACGCATTAAACAGTGCCGCTGGCTTACCAACAAGCAGGCTGGTAAGGTGTTTCTTCAAGGCACCGACCGACGGCGAGATCGACATGTCGTTGTCGTTCAAAACGATCAGCAGCTGCATATCAGGATCGAGCGTAGCGTTATTCATTGCCTCGTAAGCGAGACCCGCGCTGAGCGCCCCGTCACCAATCACGGCAATGCAATGTCTTGGCTGTTGTTGCAACAGGGCAGCGTGAGCCATTCCCAGAGCTGCAGAAATGGACGTGCTGGAATGGGCGGTGCCGAAAGTATCATAAGGAGACTCATCCCGCCTTGGAAAGCCGGAAATACCCCCCTTTTGGCGCAGGCCACTCATCTGATCGCGCCTGCCAGTAATGGCTTTGTGCGGATAGGATTGATGCCCGACATCCCAGACAATGCGGTCGTTTGGCGTATCAAAGACATAATGCAAGGCGAGCGTTAATTCCACCACGCCAAGGTTCGAGGCTAAATGACCACCTGTTTTTGCAATGCTGGATAATAAAAATTTGCGTAACTCATTGGCTAATGATACGAGTTGCTCATAGGTTAAATTCCTCAAGTCTGCAGGAGATTCAATTAAATCCAATAGGGTACCCATAGGTGTTCACCCGTTGTTTTATGTAAACTTCATTCATGGGAAATAATCTCCCGCCAAATATTTAATTTATTGATATCTTTTATTATCTCCCTGAACCACACGGTGAAGTGTTCAGGCTGCGATTTTAATCTACAAACCAATTGAGGAATATCAATCCACAACCAGTTTTCCACTTCTTCAGGATTAACATTTAGAGCGCCATCAAAAGACCCTACGTAAATATGGTCAAACTCATACTCAATTAAATTTCCAGGGACTTCAGCATGATAAATAAAACTAGAGACTCTTTTCAGTCGGGTAGAAAATCCCATCTCCTCCTGCAACCGTCTACTGGCAGCGGTGTCAGTACGCTCCCCCCAGCGAGGGTGTCCGCAACAACTGTTGGTCCACAGTCCGGCGGAGTGATATTTACCATGTGCGCGCTGCTGTAACAACAATCTTCCTTTACTATCAAATATAAAGATTGAAAATGCTCGATGCAATAACCCTTGCTGATGCACTGATAGTTTTCCTTCAGAACCAATAGAGTTATCTTTTTTATCAACAAGAATAAGCATTTCTTCCATATTCACCATCTTTATATTCACTGTGTTGGGGTGCTGGCGTTTTAATTTGCTCAGATTTTTATTAAGGCAATGTATTTTTCGTTGTCAAATCCATCTTCTAACTTTAAATTCCGTACAGGTATAATTTTGTTATTACTGATTGAATTAATTAATAATTTCATGACAAAAAATTTAACACTCTGTTAACTACGGAGGGGTTTCAAGACTCTGTCGCATTAAGGCGTCGTCGGGTAATATGCTGTTTTTTTATGATGTTACCTGGCCATGTCTTTGATCCGAAATGCCTTCCAGCGACTGCATTATCCTGTCGATATCATCGCCCTGTGTGTGTGCTGGTATCTGGCCTATACCTTGAGCCTGCGTAATCTGGAGGAAATGATGGCTGAGCGCGGGGGTTATTGTTGACCATTCCACGTTGCATCGCTGGGTCATCCGCCTGGTGCCGTTACTGGATAAGGCGTTTCGTCGGCATAAACGTGCCGTGGGGCATTGCTGGCGCATGAACATGGCGCCCTTACAGGGCGAGCATCATTTTTACCATCGATGACGGCTGGGAATAGATACCCTGATTCGAATGGCGACAGCATAACTCCCTGGACCCGACTCAGCGTCAAGCGCATGCTCGCCTGCGGTACCGCCAGCAGACGCTGACCCAGGAAGAGATGATCGGTCGCTATATCAGCCACGTACTGGCGAAGCATTTTAAGATGGTGCGCTACTACGGTTTTTTATCCAACCGGAAACACGGTGAGCTGCTGCCGAAGGTATGCGATGCTCTGCAGATGGAGGCGCGGAAAAACCGGAGCAGCCGGGCTTCGCCGCACTGATGAGGGCGTTCCTGCGCACTGAACTGTACAAATGCATCCTGTGCGGCAACCGGCTGTGCTTTACCGGTGCGCAGGCCGGCAGACACGCCACGGAGTTAGTGGCAGAAAGACTGCATAACATCGATCGGAAACGATGGCTTCTGGCACAGCTTGCGGGATAAATACATCTGAAAAACGGGTTACAGGCTAAAAATACGTCGAAATAATCATTTTATTACCATAACGTTCCCGGCGGCACATCATCAGTGCATTTTTGACACAGGTATTCATGGCCAGGAAATTCTTAAAACCATGATTCCTTCTCCTAACCATCAAGAGAACTGACCATAACTGGCGCGCTGTTCCGCGTTTAAAAATTCTGCGGGAAAAAATGCCTCCCTGGCGACGGACCACATACGAATACATAAAAATGAGAAGTTAATCAGTCAGTTTCAGATATTGATATAGTGTTTCACGACTAATACCAAACTCTCGGGCAAGCTGGGCTTTTTTCTCACCATCCATTGCTCGCCTTCGAACTTCAATTTGTTGTTCTGAAGACAGTGATTTTTTCCGCCCACGGTAAGCTCCGCGTAGCCTGGCCAGAGCGATCCCTTCCCGCTGACGTTCATGGATTAAAGAACGTTCGAACTCGGCAAAAGCCCCCATCACTGAGAGCATCAGGTTTGCCATTGGTGAATCTTCGCCAGTGAATGTAAGGCATTCTTTAACAAATTCGATACGCACTCCCTTATGGGTAAGCTTTTGTATCAGACGGCGCAAGTCATCCAGGTTACAAGCCAGCCTGTCCATACTATGAACCACCACGGTGTCGCCATCACGCACAAATGACAACAATGAATCCAGCTCTGGACGCTGAATATCTTTACCTGATGTTTTATCGACGAAGACTTTATCCACCTGAGTCTGATCCAGTTGTCGTTCTGGGTTCTGGTCAAAGCTACTTACCCGGATATAGCCAATACGCTGACCTTTCATACACCTCCAATACTGATTGTGTCAGAAAAGAATCTATGACCTTTAATTACCCATGTCAATAAATTCGCATAGTGACTTTATTCTGACAGTTTTTCACTATCAGGCCTGATGTCAGGTTAGGGTGCACGTTAAAATGACATGGTAAAAAACGATTTCTATTGACTATATTTAAATATAACTTATTTATTTTGGTGACATATGAGTCAGAAACCACTCCCACCTTTCCTTGAAAAAAGAATAAAAGAACATTATCATGATCGATTTATCAATGAGTGGGGCGGAGTGCACTTATTAAAATCCCCATCACTATCATCGAGTGATGTTCTATTGAGTAGCAATGACTACCTTTGCCTTTGTAAAGATAAGTCACTTTATTTTGATATGGGGAAAGACATATCAAACGACGTGTTGATGTCCTCGGTTTTTCTGGGCGAATCTAGTTTTCAGACTAGAGTGGAAAACGAATTTTCTATTTTTTTAATGTTCAAGATAGCATTTTATGTCAATCTGGTTGGGCTGCAAATACAGGGTTAATACAATCAATAGCGGATGATACCACACCGGTATATATTGATGTTTTAGCTCATATGTCATTCCATGATGGAGTGCGGTTAGCAAACGCAAAATCTTATGTGTTTGCCCATAACAATGTAAATAATGCGAGAAAAAAGATATCACAATATGGTCCTGGTATTATAGTGGTTGACTCCGTCTATAGCACTAATGGTAGCCTTTGCCCATTAAGTGATTTTGCTACATTAGCTCAAGAGTTAGATTGTATTTTAGTTGTTGACGAGTCCCACTCAGCAGGAACACATGGTCCAGAGGGAAGGGGAATTGTAAATGCTTTAAAACTTAATGAACAAGTCGATTTTATTACCGTCAGTCTTGCCAAAGCGTTTGCTGGCAGAGCTGGCTTGATAACTTGCTCCAATAAATTCAAAGATTACTTTCTACTTGAGTCGCATCCATCAATATTTAGTTCGGCGCTAATGAATCATGATTTAAAATGGTTTATGAATGTTATTCCAGTTATTGTTTCATCTGATATTAAGAGAGCAAAATTACATTTTAATTCCAGGAAAATAAGATCAAGTCTGAACCAGTTTGGATATAATGTTTCCAGTGGAACAGAGCAAATTATCGCAGTGGAAATGGGTAGTGAAAAAAATGTACAATCATTGCAAAACAATCTTCAGAAGAAGGGAGTATATGGTTCCGTTTTTTGTTATCCAGCCACGACAAAGAACAAAGCTTTAATTAGACTTACAATAAATTCTGATCTAACTGACTATGATATATCAAGGATAGTCGATGCATTTAAGACAAGTATCCACGATGTATAATTTGATGATCCTGCGATGTTATAATTGGATATATGTCTTGTTCAAAAAGCGTACTCTCTGTGCGTCTCAGTATCGTTGGGCTTCAGCCCCCTTAGTCTGGCTGAAGTTGCATCTCACCGGATTCACCTCTAGATCCTACCAACATAAGTAATCACCAAGGCCAAAAACACAGAAAAAAGTTAGCAATTAAATATGATTTAAAATCATCATATTATTAACAACTAACTGTTAGTCACATTCAGATACAACGACGGCTGTGTGATCGCCCGCAGCGCCGAGGCGAAGGCGTTGGGCGTGCCGATGGGCGCGCCTTATTTCAAAATCAAAGAGGAGATGCGCCGCCGCAACGTCGCGGTGTTTTCCTCCAACTACGCGCTGTACGCCGACATGTCCCGCCGGGTGATGGACACGCTGGAAGAGATGGCGCCGGCGGTGGAGATTTATTCGCTGGATAAGAGTAAGTTGTATAGTGTGGTCACCCAAACAGTGGAATCCGAGCTATGGACATTTTTAAACGTCTGAGGGGGTTGCATGGCGACACTGGAACACATTCATTTTGTACCCCACATTCTCGAGCGTAGAGAAAGCCGCGTAACTTACTCAGTCAGCAGCAACCGGCCCTCTATCAAGGGTTTTCCTCAGATTTTCTGGGCAGGGGGAATGCCATGGAGAGAGGCAAACCTGTGGGCCATGGAGCGAGCAACGGCAGGGGAAGCTTCCCTGAAAACCGTTGCCAGTAACATGAATGGCCTTTTGAATTACGCCAAGTTCCTTGAGTCGCGTGGGTTGCATTGGTTCGAGTTTCCTGTCCGAAAAGCCGATCGTTGTTTAGTGCTATACCGTGGAGCGTTGATCACGATGCGTAATGCGGGTCAGATAAGCCCCTCCACGGCGTCTGAATATATGCGCAATTGCATCATGTTTTACCGGTGGGTGAGGCACAGGGAACTTCTGGCATCATGCGTTCCTCTGTGGCGGGAGAAGCCCTACACCGTCAAACTCTTTGATCAGGTGGGGTTTGAGCGATCGGTAAACGGAATCACCACCGATCTCAGCATCCCAAATCGCAAACGACTTGGCCAAACCCTGGAGGATGGGCTATTGCCGGTGTCGGCAGCGGATCGTGATGCCATCCTGGATTTCGCCGCCGCGAACGCTACGCCGGAGCTCTATCTTATGTTGGCACTCGGCTTTTTTACCGGAATGCGGCTCGGCAGCATTTGTGATCTTAAAGTTCAGACGCTTGAACATGCCGTCCCTGATCCCTCTGCTGAAGGGTTACTACGGATTGCGGTGGGGCCGGGTGCAGCTCCGCCTGTACATACAAAGTTCGGCGTGACCGGGCAGGTTTGGCTACCTGAAGCCTTGTGCGATAAGTTGCTGGAATATGCAACGAGTTGGCGACGGATGGAGCGAGGGGCGAAAGCCACGTCCGAAAATCGCGATCTGCTGTTCTTGACTCGTTTTGGCAACGCCTACGGCAGGCGCGGCACCGAGCAGTCATCCGCGGTGAATGTCGAAATGTCGAACTTTCGAAAGCGGGGGAGCAAGGCTGGGTTACAGATACTCCGTAGGTTTCGCTTTCATCAGTCGCGTTGTACCTTCGGTACAGAGCTGGCGCGTTTGGCTCTCTCCACTTGTGCCGATGCGGCTCTCGCCATTGCAATAGTCAGCGATGCGCTGCTTCATGCCCCTAACTCCGAGGCTACCACTTTCAGGTACATACGATTCGTGCAGGCAGTGCCGACAAAGCAAGCCCTTTCTCATCGCTTTATGGCTGTATTTAGTGGTGTCAACCTGGAGGAGCGGCAGAATGGATAGTTCCAGTATCGATCTCACTTTCCCGATGCTTGAGTATGGGGTTTCTGAAACGCCCTGGGATCTCCGGCCGTTGCTGTTTCGCGGAGGCGCAGCGGCAAAGGTAAAGTCTGTGGCTCGCCGGATCGCCCAAGGCGAGTGTGGTGGCCTTTTGACAGAACGTATTGAACTGGTGACAAGGCTACATGAACATGTCGCCGGCGATCTTGCTGGCGGCGGCAGCCGCTTCTCGGCAAAAAATAAGATAGGTGCGTTGCGGAGTTTCTTTGCCTGGTGCGATTTGGCAGGCGATAACCTCAGTCTTGACACGGTAGCCGACACTTTCATTCGTTGGACCGAACATTTGCTACATCGTTATCGGATTGAGCACAGCCTCAGTGAGGGGACGTTATACGATCTCTCCAGGCTCACGGCGACGATGCTTGATCGAGTATTGGATCGCCAGGCAAGTCTGAGCAAGAGCACGCGTATTCACAAGCCGCTCGGTAAAGGCAAAGTGCATACGAGCAAAGCGGATAAGCAGGATCTGCAAAATACTTTTGCGTTCGGGCATGTTCTGGCAGATATATGCAATGCTCTGACCTGGGAGGTAACGATAGGACCTTTGCCGGTCTGCATCCGATTGCGTACAGGCCAGATACTGAAGCAATGGTCTGGGCTGCCCTACCCGGAGAAAGTGGCGGCGCGCCGTACCAGACCTCAAACAATGACGCAGATAGAAAAGTCGCGAGTAGCACGTGCCGCCTGGGAAGAGGATCGAACCGTGCGAACTCGTTCCCCCCTTGTCAACTTACGCATCGAAAGTGAGTTGCTGATGTTCATCGCTCAGACCGGCATGAATCTGCAGCAAGCCCATACTTTGCGGGTCGAACAATTTCATTACGCCAGCCACCTGGATGGCTACCAGGTACGTGCATACAAAAATCGACGTGAAGGTGAAGTGCTGTTCGAGATCTTTGCCGGTTATCGAGAGTGGTTTAAGCGTTATCTCGAATGGCGTTCGGCGTGGTTTCCCGATGAGATGGAAAGTCTGCTCTTTCCACTGATACGTTGCGGGGGACGAGTTTTGGAGGAAGCGACGCAGTTCACCAACGTTATGCGCATTTGCCGCGAGCTTGGGATGCCGATGGTGAGACCGCGAAAACTGCGCGGGGTACGCATCAATTGGCTGCTTCGAGAGTCCCAGAACCCAGAGCAGGTGGCTGAGTTGGCCCAGCACACGGTGGAAACGCTAATACGCGTTTACGCCGCCCCCCATCCGCAGATCGCTATGGTGGAGATTACACGCTTCCATCAACAGAGCGATCCGTCCCTTTCACCACCTGCACCAGGCCGATGTGTCTCGGTCGAACCTGAATCAATGGTTGCGATGCCGAAGAACGCTCCGCGACCTGACTGTATAAATGCTGCAGGTTGCTTGTTCTGTATTCAGCACCGGGATATCGAAAGTGAAGATCATGTGTGGTCTCTCGATAGCTTGCGTTACCTAAAATCGCTTGAGCTGGCGCGCTACCGCCCCCTCGTTTTGAGTCAGAATATGGCGGCAGAACATCCGGCCCTGTTGGTCATTGAGCGGTTGGCGGCTAAGCTGCGCTTTTTTGAAGAAAGTAGTGAAGTTCGTAGGCTGTGGGTCGAAGAGTCGAAAGCCCGTATCCGTGAGGGCAATTATCACCCGGCCTGGGATGGTTTCATCCGCTTGGCAGAGCTGCGGCAGAAATCATCATGACGAAAAATATTCTTTCCGAACTTCGCCTTGGTATCGGCTCCCCCCTTGCAGAGCCTGATGCACCTAATTATCGCCCACCGTGCTGGCCACCCCAGCCTGATTGGCCAGTCATTCTTGATGCCGCTGGTGAGGTGGTGAGCCGTTGGGGGGATGCCGTTTGGCGGCTCGACCCGTGGGCGGGAAAAGCGGTTACGCTTAATTTCGGCGATGGCCCGGCAAAGAAATATGCCGCCGCGATAGATCCTGCTAACGCCGATTTACTGCGGTTAATTATCGGTTGGTGGCTGTATGGCCCCAATGGTGCCCGTGGATATCGAGGTCTGAAAACCCGCTTTGATCAAATACGTAAGATCTTCGTTTTGTGTACTCAAGAAGGCATTCTTGCCTCCGAGTTGAGCCAGTTTCCACGTGTGGTTGAGTGCCTTTCGAAAAAGCTGCAAGTTTCCCGGGCATGGGAGCTTTTGACACTGTTGCACGAACTGTATGAGCAGCGAGATACACTGGGTTTTACCTTGTTGGATCGTGCAGGGCTGGCACGCCTTGCGGCGGCCATACCCCCTCACCAAAAACGCCAAACCCCCTATATTCCCCCTCGCATTTGGCATTATCAGGTTATGCGCTTACGCGAATGCCTGGATGATTTTTTGGCGCATAAAGAGAAGATTGAGGAGTGCTTCCGTTTCTGCCTGGCGGCCTATAGGCATAATGCTGCCAATCTCCAGGGGCAAATCAGACCGTCATCGTTCTATCCCTTTCAGTGGCCTTCGGATGGAACAAATGGAAAGTTAACCAGACGCAAGTACTACGGCCCTTTTATCGATACCGCGCATCGGTTTGGCATAGTGGGGTTGTTTGGTCGCTGGCTGGGTGTGAACGACGACGAAATTCGTATTCAAACGTTGAGTCGCTACCTGAGTCTTGTGAGTCATGCAGGGTTAAGTTATCTGCTGAACTTCAGTCTCATGCGAGTCGAAGAGGCATGGAACCTGCGCGCTGATTGCTTGCATATTGAACGTGATCCGCAATTTGGCGACATTTATGTATTGCGTGGGTGAACAACGAAAACAATGCAAGATGCTGAAGCCCTATGGGTAACGTCTCCCTCTGCCTGCACGGCGGTTGAAGCTATGCGCAGGGTTGCAGATCTTCGCGCAGAATGTAACACGCCCTCTAGCGTAGGTTCTGAACAAGGAAACTCCTCCAATCATTATTTGCTTGATTACAGGCTGGAACCCTGGGGAGCAAAGCTCACTAAAATCAACCGCACGATTCGTCCCACGATTCTGAGCTATGCCAACGTAGTTCAGTCGTTCGATAAGCTGTTCGATCCCGAGCAATTGCGCATTACGGCAGAAGATTTTGAATTGGCGCGATTGGTGACGCCAACGTTGTCCGAGGAGTATTCGGCGGGTAAAATCTGGCCGTTGGCCTGGCACCAGCTGCGGCGAACCGGCGCAGTCAATATGCAGGCATCAGGTTTGGTCAGCGACGCCTCCTTGCAGTTTCAACTGAAGCATGTCGCCAGAGCGATGAGCCTCTATTATGGGCAAAACCATTCACGGGTGCGAATGGAGGAAAAGGCTCATAGCTACTATGTCCGAACTATGTACGAGATGTTAGGCAGGCAATTGCAACAACTGACGAGCAGCCGGTTCATCAGCCCCCACGGAGAAAAACGGAAAGCCGAGATAGTCCGATTGATTTCGGCCGCAGAGGCCAAGAAAATCATCAATCTGGCCAGGAAGGGCGTCGTGGCTCATCGCCCCATTTTGCTGGGCGTCTGTACCAGCCGAACCCCTTGTCCCTACGGCGGTATCGACAACATCGCTCGTTGTGGCGGGGGGGATTCCCCAGCAGACCCCAAACCTTGTGCGGACGTACTGTATGATCCCGATCAACTTGACGAAGTCGAGGCGTTTGCCGTAGTACTGGACGAGCGGCTGGCCATCGCCGATGCAGACAGCCCGCTGAGGGCTGCACTGGAAGCCCAAAAACGCAGTGTGGAGAACTACCGCCATGTCATCCGCAAAACATGACTTCACAGACCCGGCCAAGCAAATGGGAGCTGGAGAGCAGTATCGAGCAGCGTTCGAGCGCCTAAAAAACAACAAACCCGAAAGACTGCCGAAAGGAACCCCTGTCAGTCAGAATAATGTGGCTAAAGAGGCCGGCAGAGATCCCTCCGCATTGAAGAAAACGCGCTTTCCTTTACTTATCGCCGAGATCCAAACCTATGTTGCATCGTATGCAGAGGATCGCCCATTATCCGTTCGCCAGGTCAGTCTATTAGCCCGTCAAAAAAATCGTGGGCTTCGAGAGCGGATTGGTGAAATTGAGCAGCAGCGGGATCACCTGGCCAGTCTGCTAAGTGAAGCCGACGCGACCATTCTTGAACTGTATGACCGTATTACCGAGTTAGAAAGGCAACTACCGGGCTCGAACGTTCTGCCCATTGATCCGCGAGGCCGTAAAAAACTTTGAAGCGGAAAACCGACTGGGGGCGAGGAGAAGCGATATCGCCATATCTTGTTGGCCAGCCGCAAAATCAGGTACAGTAGATTTTGCAAACCGTGTTATCTGGAGGAAAGATGAACTACTACGCAGAGGCGCATTTCTAGGTATCGTTAACTGACCTGGAGATGTGATGAAAAAATTAAAACCGCAATATCGAGCTCTTAGCGTTGTATCTTTCTACGAGCGGCATTTGCTGACGTACCCACAGCTGAGAAATGCGTACTATAAGCATTTCAGCACTCGGCAAGAAAAAAGCTTTTTCTATCTGCATCGTATTGAGTACAAAGCCTATCCGCTTAAACTGAGAGCCGCACGAGGAAAGTCGCTGGCCGATCCATGGGATGATTATCCTTCAAATGTAGATAGTCTCACCAAAAGCTGGAAGCACAACGCGAAAAGACGTCATCAGTACTATCGATGACAGTGTGCTATCTGCGGATTAGCAGCACTCTCGAAGGGATGGCTATTGTGCGGGAGAAGGGAAAACTGTGGGGGATGTAGCCAAAACAGTCTGATAAATAAAAAATAGCTGTACCGGATGCATGAAATCGGGCTGAACCCGATCAGCGATCTGGTTGAGTTATTTTCAGTTTCACGATCAACAGCTTACCGAGCCCTGGCCCACAGTAAGAAAAGCTAACGGCTTATTCATCAGTAAAGTCAATATGTTCGGAGATTTAAATATGGGACTAAAAACTGGAAAATAGGAAAAGATTACCTATACTCGGTCGAGTATACCCACCTCAACAACCAAATCCAGATAAGGAGTTAGACGATGTAATTGACATCGCATGGAGGGGAATCAATTCAATTAATCGTTTAATGGTCTTGAGGTGACTATGTTTTTGATATTGTTACGCTCAATGCGTAAGTATTTTTGGTTAAGAACACTCTTGTTGGCGTTAGTTTGCAGTTCAGTAGGTTCTGGATTGACGTTCATCATGGTTTTTGGTGAGCTAGCCAGATTGAATGCGGCACCGTCTTCCTTTGCCTTGGCGTTTATTTTGTCAACATCACCGGGTTTTTTGGGGAGTATTGCAGGAAAATATTTGCTTGCACGTATTGAAGCAAAATATTGCTTCATGATCGCTGAGTGTATTGGCGCACTGGGTTTAATTGTTCCTTGGTACGGATTGGTTCATAGTTCCGTGACCATCCTACAGCTTGCTGGCGTTGCCTCGTCAGTATCTGCGGGGATAACCATTCCTGCCATTAATCATTATACCAAAGCTAAACTTGCTCCAGAAGATATTGGGGCCGGTGCGGTTATCGACACGCTGGTGTTTGCTTGCCAGGTTTTATTTGGCATCGGTGTCGGCGTATTTCTTTATGGCACCGTTCAGAGCAATACCTATTTGTTGGCAAATCTAGTCAGCTACATCATAGCCATTACATTTATATTTTCACTGCCAAAGCTGGCGAATTATGCAGAACAGAATGTTTATGCACAAGGGTTGCCTAAAAGGTTGTCATCAAAACAACGTGCTAGCCTTTATTTATTGCCGGCACTGGCGATGACTGGAGCACCGGCCATGTCACTCTTGCCTACATTGGTCCACAGCAACAGTGACCAAAAAGAAACACTGCTTTTTTTATTGTTTGCCCGCAGTCTGGGACAACTTCTTGGGCCATTTTTGGTCAATGAAGATCGTTACAAGAATCAGTCATCACTGTTTATTATTGCGTGCATGGCGGCATTTATTGTGTGCTATTTATTCGTTCCACTGACACCGTTATTGAGTGTTTCGCTATTACTGGTTTTTTCTGCCCATGTATTTTCAAATATTATCTATAGCCTTGGCTGGTACAGTTTGCTGACGAACTTTGACAACGATCAGGTAGCTGCCGCCTCTGCCAGCAGCTACAGAAAACAAATTATTATCGGTGCAGTTGTCAGTATCTCGGCGGGCATATTGGCTGACAAAGTAGGTAGTCCTCTGGCACTTATCATTTGTTCTATGACAGGATTATTGCTGTCTTCTCTACTGATTTTGCATGTAAAACGTCAGTCTTAATGACATTAAAACGGCCGGTATTGATTACCGGCCGTAGCTTCAGCTTTTATGAAAAAAACCAGCAACGGAACAACGCATAATGTCCCCAGCACTGACATCAACCTTTTTGATACAGTGTGAATAATTTGGTTTTATGACCACAAGTCGATTGGGTTTTGGATAAATAAATGTCCCGATCCCAGAATCATTGATGCTGCGTTCACGGATGGTCCATCCAAACTCCGGTCCGACAGCCCCTCCGGTTATCCCTGACATGCGTAAGACTTCTTCAGAAGCATTGTAGGTTTGTTCAGATAACCCCGCACTGGAATTAACAGGTGTATTGATGACGCAAAGCTCCCCACCCCAATTAGGTTTCCATTCGGGGTGCGCATAAAATATATATGCCCCTTTATATTGAGCATCGTCTTCATGCCAGCCCAGTCCGCTACCTGCGGGATACAAGAATGTTGTGAGTGAAAACGCATTCCAGTCTTCCCCAAGAAAATCACGCAGACGTGATGTTATTATGCTGATCTTTTCACTTAAAATATGAATACCATCCATAATAACATTATCATCTATGGTGGTTTTTCCTGTCAGCAATGAGTAAAAGTAACTAACACTCACCAAAGGCTCACCGTCGGTCATTCTCCATGATTTTGACCACCCTTGAGAATGGACGAGATAGTAATTCTCAAATTGCATATATAACTGAAGGGCGAAGAGTTCATCGCTACTCAAAAACTCGTCAAAAATCAGATAACCTTCCCCTTCGACTATATTAATCATAATGTTTCCTCCGAGTTGAAATATTTCCCCGTCTCATTTTCAAACTGCCATTCTTCGATGAGTGATTTCCAGGGAGGCAAAAATGCGTCTCTGACGTGATATAAACGTTCGGCCAGATTAAATCGCATCATTGTTGCAGAATCCAATGCCTCATTTATCCATGTTAATTCTTTAGCCTGATACTCCGCGGAAAGGTGTTGAGCTACTTTGCGACGATATCTAACAATTTCCCCGTAAACGTAACAAGCATTGAAAGCTTGGGTATAACTGAAAGTTCGATCTTGCCGTTGAGGGAAATCGATCAGCGACTCCCCCAGAGCTCCCTGACAGTATTGATTGCCATGAAATGCGTTGAACGTGTGTACTTGATGATGAAGTGCTTCGTGATAGAGGTTTTCGACGAAACCAAGAAACCCGAATTCTCTTGGAAGCTGATGGAACGGTGGAACAAAGAAGAGTGTGGCATCGGAAATAAAGGTAACATGTGGAAGCTCGTAAAATGAAGCACTTCCATTATTGGCATTTGCATTTTTAGGAATCAACCATACCAATGTTGAGATAAAATCAGCGATGAATGTCATTTCACTTTCATATAACGAAGAAAATCTTTTCACTCCGTCATTGAGGAATGCCAATCGATTATCGCATACTGGAATGCTGCCGACATCAGAAATCCCCATCAGCAGAGCCATTGCCTCTCCTGCATCAGCATTTGTCCAGTTAAATGACCAGTTTCCTATGTCAATCTTTGAGACGTGTTTTCGTGGTAATGCAAAAAAAATCTATCGTGCATCGCTTGATCGCGAACTTGTGCGCAAATAGGGGGCCACTTTTCGCGGATATCTTTGTGAAGGGCCGATTCCTCGCAGCATGAGTAGTAATCATTCAGCATATCGTTTCCGTTATAGGAAAGTATTGACATTTCACCCTCCTGCTAAATAATATTGATCTCTTTAAGAAAATCGAAATTCACCCTCTCTTTGTTGGGTAAAGAGCCAGGAATATAAAGAGTATGCCGATAAGTAACTTTTGAAAGCAATGTCTCGATGTCAGAAAGTTCACCTTGTAATTTATCCGCATATTGTCCTTTTTGGGTTGAGGCACTCAACAAGAAAATAGGTGTATTGGCTGGGTAATGTTTTAATAACTTCGATTTCAAATACATAACTTTATTTGAGGTCTGCGGCGATGAGTAGTCCGTATTAGCATTGCCAATAGAGCAGACATGATAAATAAAATAATTGATGCAGGGATCCATTGCATAATCATAGATAATCAACCGATTAGCATCAAGTATGCTGACACCTTCTTCCAGTGGGTCAATACCAATATCATTGATCATCGCGTCGAAACTTGAAATTCCAGGATAACAATGAAAAGTAAAAGTCTTATCCTGAGATGATTTTTGTAGTAATTGAACAATGGTCACACCGACTCTCGGATGACCAGGAACGATAAGGCCGACATGTTCACACTCAGTAAGTGCATCTGAGATGTACTGGATAATCCTGGTGTAATTATCAACATCAATGCCGCCATCTTCATACAAATATGAGAGGTCCTCATGGTGTATTTTATGATGGGACAGATATTCATTTAGACCAGCAATGTCTCCGATCCAGAAAACTCGATTTACACTCTGAATGACGGAAAAACCTTCTGTGGTAATCTGATTTACCCCCAGCATGCCGCTGCCGATAACAGAGATTGTGCTCATTAAAAATCCTTTTTAAAAATGCCTCAATACGAAATTGAGGCATGGAATATTAACTAGAATCCACCGATAACCTTAGCCAGATTCATAGGGGCAGCCGCTTGCAAACGCGGGTGCAAGGCTTTGGTGGAATCAAAACCTCCGATGACCTTAGCCAGATTCATAGGTGCAGCCGCCTGTAAACGCGGGTGCAACGCCTTGGTAGAATCAAAACCACCAATCACTTTAGCCAAGTTCATGGGAGCGGCTGCTTGCAAACGCGGGTGTAATGACTTAGTCGAGTCAAATCCGCCAATGACCTTAGCAAGATTCATCGGCGCTGCAGCCTGTAAACGTGGGTGCATTTTGATGTTAGTTTTTTCCATGAATATATCCTTATTTTCTATTAAGTTAATGAGATTTTTCGTCCACATCTAACTTCTCAGAACGATTGATATTTCATCGATTAGAAGTGAAATCTTTGCTACTCCATCGAGCCTATGCGTTAGTTTTCGTAAAAACGGTTCACATAGACAATCTACATATATAGTACAAATTTGCATCTTATCAATAGCAATCCATAAACAAATTTAACTAATTTGATCAGGGTTGCTGACTGGAATTTAAATTAATCTAGATAAAATTTTTATTAATCATGATAGTAGCGTGCCACCGGGAGCTAACTCACTGAAGGTGATTGTGGTATGTCCCTATTTCTGGGCACTCGTCCCGAGGGGCGAGCACCCGGGTAATGAGCAGGAGAGATTACGCAACGGTGAACGGCTGTCCCCTGCGCTTGCTGAATGCGTAACAGCAACTGGTGTCGGTGATGTAGGGAAGGCTGCTGAAGGTACCGCTAGGCGGTTCCGGTGGATAACACGACATAAAGGAGGTTTGAGGTCCAATGGAACGAAAACGTACGCTAAGGATATATTCTATTGATTTATAATAAAATATGAGAAAATTCCTTTTCAGGAACCCTCTCATATGATGTAATTGATGCTATTTTCTTCGTTTCTTTTGAGTACTTTTAATAGCCATATATGATGTTTCATATAGAGTTAAAAGTTTCCCCATCTGACTATCTATAGCGTCATGCTTCTCAGGGTTTCTTAACTTTTGCAGCAATTTAGATAAATATTTTGCAGGTAATTTTATTATTAATGAATTATGAGATTGATACATTTCTTTTGTCCAATCTAAATCTCTACCTGATTTCAATGCCTCACTTTCTTCTCTATTAATAATAAATCCTAATTTCCCATACGGACCTGTTAAATATGATTGTAATTGTCTGTACTCAGATGGACCTAATTCTTCAAAATTTTTTGCATCAAAAACAACTTGCCTTGTTTTATAGTCTTCTAATACGCGTTTCCAAAAATCTGATTTTCCACCATTGGTACCTATAATATCTCGTCTCTGAACCGCGTTACCGTTTGGATGCGGCTTTATGTCTGTCAGGTGTGATGCAAATACAATTCTTAGTGCGTCTAAGCACCATTGTTCAAATTCATTAGCCCCTTCATTGCCTGTCGGTATCTGATCCAGATGAGTGGTTATTTGACCTATTGTTTTATTTCTAATGGCTGAATTATCGGAAACAACATTGATATCATATTCGTCATTTATTTCCTCAGCTTCCTCTGGAGCAAGAGCGTTGCGATTTAAATTCAAGCCAAGCCAATAACATGGGTGAATTAATAGTTTTTCACTGCTTTCAAAACCTTTATCTGGGGTTCGTCCATCATGGCAAAATGAATAGGATGAAGTATTTTTATCACGTATACCCACAAATCCTACACTATACAAACTTTGGAGGATTCCACTAGCTTTTAGTAATTGTATTTCAGAGATTATTTTGGGGTCTTCATTTTCTTCTATTGATTCGAAAGATGCTTCTATTTTTTTTAAGCAAGTGTAGACTGTTAATTCAGGCTCAATACTACGGAATGCACTAGTTATAAATTGTATTGAAGGAAAGATCTTCTGGTACTCCTTCCAAAGATCTTCAAGCCTGGCCATGGAAATTGACTTGGCTGCATATTCTAGATCAGTGTTAATAATGGTTTCTCGATTCTCTCTAAATGCGGAGAAAAAAGCTTCATTTAACAATGACAGTAAATCTCTGGGGCGGTAAAGGGTAAATTGTAAGCATCGCTTAAAACCATTCCTTCCTTTGAGGTCATCGGCTGTGCACCTATCCCAAACCCGTTGATCCTTCTCAATATCTAAATTAAATGCCACTTTCATTCTTTTAGCCGATAGCATTAGGAGTTGTGCCCAATCCCAATGCAGTCTTATGACTTGACCCTCTATATTTCTTGAGTAGTCAGGATCTTCCTTTGATAGCGATCTGAATATATTATCCCTCAAAAAAATTATTGGGCGAATGCATTTTGCTTTTTGATTTAATTCAATTGAGGCATATGCCAGACCAGCTATGATTCCGATCCCTATATTATCCGGTTCATATGCCTCATCTAGCTTATCCATCAATATGACAACTTTCCTGTCTGAGCGCTCAAGAAGTGAAACTATATTGCCTTCGATTTCTGAAATATTCAAATTAAATTGAAGGTCACCAATTGATTCTTCAGGATTATTTTCATCTAAATATTCTTTTGCTACAATCCTACACTTTCTTAAAATATCACCTTGTGCAGAACTCCATTTTTTCAAATGCTCATTCAACAATGTTTCTGTCGAAATTTGAGATGATAATTTATAATGAGAAGATATATATGATGCTATCTCCATTAACATAGCATATCGCCATAATAACCTTGTTGCTGCCCTAGCTAAATTGAATGAGCCTGTAAATGGCTTCAACATTGATCTAAAGCCAATTATTTGAGTGTCGTCTGGTGAAAAACTTAGGATTAATATTTTTTTATCTTTCTTCCAATGCTCATTTAGCTGAATGAACAAAGCACTTTTACCAGTCCCACGTCTGCCTACAACAATAGTACGGTCATCTGTTTCAATTAAAGTTCTAAAGTCAGCAGTTTCGATGAAAGCACTGCTTAACATTTTCTTATCATTTTCTGCTGTTGTATCGCCAAACGGATTAGATTTTGAAGTAATATTAAATTCCATATTCAACCTTTTATATTAGTTGCTTTCATTTATTACTTTATATACTGTTGAACGAGCAATGTTCATTGTTTTAGATATGTGTGAGGCTCCTAAACCTTGTTTCCACATATTCAATATCGCACTTCTGTTTATTTTTCTTTTTCTACCGAACACAACTCCCTTTGCCATTGCTTCTTGGCGACCTTCATTTGTTCGTTCTAATATTCTTTGACGTTCGGCTTGAGCTACAGCAGACAGAATAGTGATCACCATTTTTCCCATGTCACCATCAGTACTGATGCCATCATCGATAAACCGGACAGCTACGCCCTGAGCGTCGAATGCTTTAATCAACTGGATCATATCGGCAGTGTCACGGCCAAGACGGTCGAGCTTCTTCACCAGAATGGCGTCACCATCCTCTACCTTCATGCGCAGCAGATCAAGCCCCGGACGCTCAACTGAACTACCGGATGCCTTATCAGTAAAGATACGATTTGCTTTGACTCCTGCGTCTTTGAGCGCCCTGATTTGAATATCGAGCGACTGCTGACTAGTTGATACCCGTGCGTAACCAAAAAGGCGCATAAAAATGTATCCTAAATCCAATATCGGACGACAGGTGTCTGTTATAACAAAAAATCGATTTAATAGACACATAAACAGCACCATTTTAGTATGTCCGATAATTTATAATATTTCGGACGGTTGCGAAATTGTTAATAAATGCCCACCAGGCAGGGAGGCCGATATGCCCGTCGATTTTCTGACCACTGAGCAGGAACAGAATTACGGTTGTTACGTTGCAGAACCCAATGACGTGCAGCTGGCGCGCTATTTTCATCTTGATGAACGGGATCTTGCCTTCATTAACCAGCGACGGGGCAGGCATAACCGGCTGGGAATTGCGCTTCAGCTCACCACCGCCCGTTTTCTGGGCACCTTTATGGGGGGCTACAAGTTGCTAGCCAACGCAAATGAGGTTGGGAACGATTTTGGATATAGACTTTATCAAGTCTAATTTTCTGGAAAAGATCTTCTTACTATGGACAGTCGACATCGAAGTTTGAATATTGGAATGCTCTAATTTGGAGTCATGTCCATGGTAGAGCTTCTTTCCTTTACATCGACGAAGCCTTTCTGCGGCTGGACGGCGTGGCGCGCTGTGAGGCGCTGGAACCGTTCGGCCGGCGGGTGCGCGATCGCATCCGGCGCGAGCTGCATTTGACGGTCGGGGTCGGCATTGCGCCGAGCAAGACACTGGCCAAACTGGCCAACTTCGCGGCCAAGAAATGGCGCGGCACCGGCGGCGTGGTGGATTTATCCGATCCGGTGCGCCAGCGCAAGCTGCTGGCGTTGATCCCGGTGGAAGAGGTGTGGGGCGTGGGGCGCCGCCTGACACGCCAGCTGCAGGCGATGGGGATCCATACCGCGCTGCAGCTGGCGGATTGCGATACCCGGCTGGCGCGTAAAACCTTCAGCGTAGTGCTGGAGCGCACGATACGTGAACTGCGCGGCGAATCGTGCCTGCGGTGGGAAGATGAGGCGGCGGCGAAAGAGCAGATCATCTGTTCCCGCTCGTTCGGCCAGCGTTTGACGCATTACCCGCACATGCGCGAGGCGATCTGCAGCTACGCCGAACGCGCCGCCGAAAAGCTGCGGCAGGAAAAACGCTATTGCCGCAACGTGTCGGTGTTTATCAAAACCAGCCCGCATTCGGCGGGCGAAGGCTATTACAGCAATATGGGCACCGCCCGGCTGCAAACCCCGAGCAACGACAGCCGCGACATCATCGCCATGGCGGTGCGCGCGCTGGAGAGCATCTGGCAGGAGGGGCGGCGTTATCTGAAGGGCGGCGTGATGTTGGGGGATTTCAGCGCCGCCGCCATGGCGCAGATCGACCTGTTCGACGACTGCCCGCCGCGCCGCAACAGCGAGCGGCTGATGGCGACCCTCGATCGCCTGAATCAGGAAGGGCGCGGGCGCGTATGGTTCGCCGGGCAGGGGATCGTCAAACCGTGGCAAATGAAGCGCGAAATGCTGTCGCCGGCTTACACCACCCGGCTGGCGGATATCCCGCTGGTGCGGCTGGGGGAGCGGGAGCCGCGCGCCGCCGAGCCGAAGGAGGAAAAACGCCGCGGGTGACAGCCGGCGGCGTGGGTAGGCTATGCGTTACTTCACCGCTGCCGGGTCCGGCTTATCGGGGGTGATGCCATACAGCACCATGGCGCGGTTGACCTCGCTGCGGGCGATACGGCCTTCGTCAGCCAGCAGTTTCAACGCGGCGATCGCGATGAAATGGCGGTTGACCTCGAAGAACTCACGTAGCGCCTCGCGGGTGTCCGAGCGGCCAAAGCCGTCGGTGCCCAAGGTGATAAAGGCGCGGTCCGGCAAGAACGGTTTGATCTGATCGCCGACGATCTTCATATAGTCCGTCGCCACCACCACCGGGCCAGGATGCGCCGCCAGCAGACTCTGTATATAAGGGACTTTCGGCGGGTCTTCCGGGTGCAGCAGGTTCCAGCGTTCGGCCGCCATGCCGTTACGGCGCAGTTCGCTCAGGCTGGTGGCACTCCAGATATCGCTGGCAACGCCAAAGTCCTCGGCCAACAGCGCCGCCGCCAGCGCCTCGCGCATGATGGCGCCGCTGGCGATCAGCTGAGCGCGCGGGCTCTCTTGGTTTGCCGTTTCGTTCTGTTTGAGCAAATAGGCGCCCTGGATAATCCCGTCCTCCACGCCCGCCGGCATCGGCGGCTGCGGGTATCCTTCGTTGAGCAAGGTGATGTAGTAGTAAATATCCTCTTGTTCAACGAACATCCTGCGCATGCCGCTCTGAACGATCACTGCGAGTTCATAGGCATAGGTCGGATCGTAGGAGACGCAGCTGGGAATGACGGAAGACAGCACGTGGCTGTGGCCGTCGTCATGCTGCAAGCCTTCGCCCATCAGAGTGGTTCTGCCGGAGGTGGCGCCGAGCAGGAAGCCCTTGGTGCGCGCGTCTGCCGCTGCCCAGGCGAGATCGCCCACCCGCTGCAGCCCGAACATGGAGTAAAAGATATAGAACGGGATTGTCGCGACATCGTGGTTGCTGTAGGCGGTGCCGGCGGCGATCCAGGTCGATATCGCGCCGGATTCGTTGATGCCTTCCTGCAAAATCTGGCCGTCTTTGGCCTCTTTGTAGTAGCTGAGCTGCCCGGCGTCTTGCGGGGTATACAGCTGGCCGAGCCAGGAATGGATGCCAATCTGGCGGAACAGGCCTTCCATGCCGAACGTGCGCGATTCGTCCGGCACGATGGGCACAATCAGTTTGCCGATGTTGGCGTCTTTGAGCAGCGTGCCGAGGATATTGACGAAAGCCATGGTGGTCGACATGTTGCGTTCGCCGCTGCCCTTCAGCAGGCCGTCGAAGCGCGATAGTTCCGGTATCGCCAGCGGAGCGGATTGGCCGAAGCGGGCAGGGATGTAGCCGCCCAACGCAGTGCGCGTCGCGGTGATGTACTTCGCCGCCGCGCTGTCGGGTTCAGGCTTCAGGTAAGGGATCTCTGCCAGTTGGGCGTCGGAGATTGTCAGCCCTAAACGGTCGCGGAAGGCTTTCACCGCATCCTGGCTCATTTTTTTCAGCTGGTGGTTGATGTTCTGCCCTTCACCGGCTTCCCCCATGCCAAACCCTTTGACGGTTTTGGCCAGCACCACCGTCGGTCTGCCCGTGGTATGCACCGCCTGATGGTAGGCGGCGTACACCTTTTGCGGATCGTGGCCGCCGCGGTGCAGCGCCCAGATCTCATCGTCGCTCAGGTCGGCGACCAGCTCGAGCAATTCCGGGTACTTGCCGAAGAAATGCTCCCGCACATAGGCGCCGCTTTGCGATTTGAAGGTCTGGTAATCGCCGTCGACGCACTCCATCATCCGCTGCATCAGCAGTCCGGAGCGGTCTTTTTGCAGCAGTTTGTCCCAGCCGCTGCCCCAGATCACCTTGATCACCTGCCAGCCGGCGGCTTTGAAGGTGCCCTCCAGTTCCTGAATGATCTTGCCGTTGCCGCGCACGGGGCCATCCAGCCGCTGCAGGTTACAGTTCACGACGAAGATCAGGTTATCGAGTTTTTCTCGCCCGCCCAGCGCAATCGCCGCCAGCGATTCCGGTTGATCCATCTCGCCGTCGCCGAGGAACGCCCACACCTTTCTTCCCTGGTGAGGTTTCAGCTCGCGGTATTCCAGATAACGCATGTAGCGCGCCTGGTAGGCGGCGGTCAGCGGCCCCAGCCCCATCGAAACGGTGGGATATTGCCAGAAATCCGGCATCAGCCGCGGGTGCGGGTAGGAGGAGAGGCCACGGCGCGCGGATTCGCGACGAAAGTTGTCGAGCAGCTCCTCGTCGATGCGGCCTTCGAGATAGGCACGGCCATAAATACCGGGGGCGGAGTGGCCCTGGATATACACCATGTCGCCGGCGAAATCATCGGTGCGCCCACGGAAGAAGTGCGTGAATCCCACATCGTAAAGCACTGCGGCCGATTGGTAGGTGGCGATATGCCCGCCAACGTTGGAATGTTTGCCGGCGCGCAGCACCATCGCCATGGCGTTCCAGCGAATAAACGCATTGATGCGCGCTTCAGCGGCCAGATCGCCGGGATACGTCGGCTGCTTATAAGCCGGAATGGTGTTCACGTAGGGCGTGGTGACCAGGCTGAAGAAATCGCCGTGTTTTCGCTGATCGGCTTCGGCCATTTTCTCCAGTAAAAAATGCGCGCGCTCACGGCCGTCGATATCGGTGACGCCTTCAAATGCCTCAAGCCATTCAGCCGTCTCTTGCGGGTCAAGATCTGCTTTAACCACGGGTTGGTTCATAAAAGCTCCAAATGTACTTACCTGATAAGGCGCTGAGCGATACAGGGATTTATTGAATTGCAAGTGCAATAGTTGCAAATGCAATAATGGCGAAAGCCACTCTATCCCTTTACAATTGCAATTGCAACTCACCGTTTTTGACGAGAAAAATGACATGACAGATAAACAACCCGACCTGTGGTTCTCCTTTGTGCGCGCGCATCGGGCGATGATCAGAAAGATAGAGGCGAAGTTGTCGGAGGCGGGGCTGCCGGTTTACGCCTGGTATGACGTGTTATGGGGATTGGAAAGCGGGGAAAACGGCACACGCCGCATGCATGAGCTGGCGGACGTGTTGGTGATTGAGCGTTACAACCTGACCCGCCTGATGGATCGCCTGGAAAAAGAGCGGCTGGTCACGCGTTTTCGATCGGATGACGATCGCCGGGCCTCCTTCGCGACTATCACCGAGGAAGGCAAGGCCCTGCGGAAAAAGATGTGGGAGATCTACCGCACGGTGGTCAACACCCATTTTCTCAACCAGTTCAGCGAAGAAGAGATCGCACGCTTCTCCGACGCGTTGGACAACGCGATGCAGCTGGCCAGAGAGTGATCAGGCATCGGGTGTGATGTGCAGAACGCGCAGCGCATCGGCGATCAGCGCCGAAGGGATTTTCTGCTCGTCGGCCAGCAGTTTGAGGGCGCAGAGGGCAATCCATTCCGCCTGCGGGTAGTGGATTTCGCCGCGCACCCGTGAATCTGAGCCCACCGCGGCAAAGCGTGCGGGAATGAATCGCTTGAGCTGATTGGCAATCAGGTGCGAATAGTCGGTGACGGCGACGACGGGGGCATTCCCGGCACCCAGGCACGTTTTCAGATGGCATTTGCCGCCGCTGTCCTGGCGCTGCATGTCGGCGAGTTCGGCGTCCTGCGCCAACCGCGTGTAGCTGGGGCAGCTCCAGATTTCAGACGCAATCCCCCAGTTTTTCAATACCTCGGCCGCCTGCTGAACGCGGGCGAGCGCACGGCCGGCGCCGCACAGACGAACCTGCAACGGTGAGTCTGCCGCGGCGGCGACGCGATACATTCCCCTGAACGCCTGTTCTGCGACAAACGGCTCCCCTGAAGAGAGGGGGCCATTGTCTGCGTTGGTCGCAAGATACACCATCTTTCTCGTTCCCTCCAGATAGAGCGCGCGCAGGGCGTGATGGAGTATCGCGCCGGTTTCTCTGGCATTGGCCGGATCGAAAGGCAACCAGCCCGGCATGGCCGTGAGCTGAAGCGGGAACCAGGCCTGAACGCCTTTCGGCAAATCGGCACTGCCGGTATCTGCATCGCTGATGAAAATCCCCTTGCGATTGGTTTCCGGCTCAAGCCCGCGGAGCATGTCCACCGAGGGCGTGTTGACGAAGTAAAACAGCGGCTTCTCATAACGCTCTGATTGATGGCCAAACCAGAGCGGCCAGGCGGTGGCGTAGCGGGAAATCGGCGGCTCGGCGCGCCTTCTGCCGTCGATAAGCCAGATGTCGCCGCTGGCGTTGAGTTCGCCCAGAGTTTGCGCCGTCCAGGCGCTGGCAGAAGGGCGCGAAGCGCCGGCTTTTTGGCTGGCGGAGGTCATCTTGCGGATACAGGCTTCGGCCAGGGTTTGGGTTCTGGCCGAGGCGGCGGGCAGTGTTATACGTTGAGGCGACATGCGGAGCATTCTCTTTAAGTTGCAAGTGCGATGATTGTAATTGCAATTCATGGCGTGTGCCAATGACTTCTGAACAGGTCGCAGCCATCCAGGTGTGTCCCGCGGCGATATATTCAGGTTCTGCAGATGCGATCCTATTTGTTTCACCGACCAGACAGCCGCCATCCGTTGTCCTTATTTCTGCAGTTTTTTATAAATGACGGGCAGCTAAAAACGGTTTGCCGATAGGGATAATGCGCGTGTCAATCCGCGTTAAACGAGAATATCGGCATCTTAAAAATAAAACGAAATAAGGATGAAAGCATATGCCTGGATTTAATTATGGTGGTAAAGGAGATGGGACTAACTGGAGTTCTGAACGTGGTACGGGCCCTGAGCCGGGGGGCGGCGATAAAGGCCATTCCGGCGATCGCGATCGCGGCGGCGCCGGCGTTGGCAACAGCCCGGAACAACAACAGATAGCGGCGATCCAAAACGATCCGGCGCTGCGCATGAAGCTGGAGGCGGTGATTAAGGCGGCGCGCAGAATTAACCCGGATGCGAAATTGCATATTGAAAGCGTCAGCCCATCCGGCACGCTGAGCCTTTCCGCCACCGGTTTGACGGCCGATCAGGCGAAGCACATTGGCCTGGGGGGGCTGGTGATGGGGGTCAATGCCAAGGGGGTGACAGTGGCGCTCGGGGATATCGAAACCGGCCATGCGCGCAAGCCCTCAACCCCTGGCAAAGGCGGCAACAATGGCCTGAATGCCGGGCAGATCGGCGCCTCTTCGTTAGGCAGTTTCGTGACAGACTCGCATCGCGATCGGCCCGTCAGCGGCTGGCATGGCAACGGCAAAACCGGCGAATTCTCGACGACCCGCACGACCGGGAGTTACTACGGTTTTCATCATTTGAAGGTGGAAAAGCAAGACGGAGTGGTGACCTACAACCTCTACTATAAGGCCAATAAGAACCGGCCCGCGTTTATCGCCGTGGTGAGAGGGGATAACCTGAATGCCATGGAGGTGAAATATGCCAACGGCAAACCGGTAAAATCGCCCGGCTCGGTAAAAACGATCGTTAAGGAATTCGTCGAATATCAAAATGCGGAATTAAAAGCCATCAAGGATGGCGTCAGCCTGGCCGCAGGTATCAATAAAGATATCGCGGAAAAGATAGGCGCGAAATACGCCAAACTCGCCAAGGATTTGGAGGCGGGAATTCAAGAGAAATATATCCGCAACGTGCAAGATGCGGAGAAAACCTACGAGCAATTGACGAAGGGCCTGAACAAAAAGCTTAAGGCGCAGGACAAAGCGGCGATTGTCACCTGGCTGAAAATGATCGATGCGGAACAGTATGCCCGCAATGCGCGGGTATTGGGCAAGGTCTTCACCGGGGTGGATTGGGCGATCAAAGGCGCGGATCTGGTAAACGCCGCGATTGAAGGTTTCTCAACCGGCAACTGGAAAGCGTTCCGCAACCAGCTCGAAGCGCTCGGGTTGTCGATCGGCGCTGGGTATACGCTCTCCGCTATCGCCGCGTTTTTCGCGCCGACGCTGGTGTCGTCGACGGTGGGCATTTTCGCCTTCGCTTACCTGTTTGGCTGGGCCACCAGCTATATCGATGCGGAACGTGCGGGGGAGCTGGAGAAGTGGGTCGCTGACCTGTAACGGCATGAGGGGGCTGGCCCCCTCATTTTACCCCTCACACCCTCTACCTCTTTCACACCACCGGCGCCACCGTCAGCAGCAGATTGGCGAAACGGCGCTGTTCGCCGGAGGCGATCACCAGCAGCGTTCGATCCGATTTGACCGCGGCGTAAAACGCCTCGCGCGGCAGGTGTTCGACCGGGCAATGTGCCGGCAGCAGCTGCCGGTATTCGGCTTCGATGGTGTTGGTGAAGTCCGGCGGGCAGGTCATCAGCGCCGCGCTTTCCACGTTGATGCAGGCCAGCAGTTTTTCCAGGATCGGCGGGGCGGCGAGCGTGCCGGGCGCCAGGTTCAGATAGACCACGGTGGCGTCTTTCGGCGCATGCGTCATGCAGGCGTAGTTGCCGTCGGCGATCAACACCTGGGTTTTATGCCCGCATTGCGCCAGTGCGGCGAGCAGCGGCGGGTGAGTGATGGCGGATTTGATCATAAAGCGATTCCTGAATAGGGGGGCGGGCGTGCCGCCCCCAACTGAACTACATGCGGAAGATGCCGCCGTTGATGTCGAGAGTGGCGCCGGAGATGAAGCCGTCGTATTCCGCCGCCAGGAAGGCGATGGCGCGCGCCACGTCGTCCGGCGTGCCTGCGCGGCCCAGCGGGATAGCGCGAACGGTTTCCTCCGCCGATGCCTGGGTGGTATGGCGATTATGAAAGCGGGTGCCGAGGATCAGGCCGGGCGCCACCGCGTTCACCCGGATGCCGTGCTCGCCCAGCTCCGCCGCCAGCGAGCGCGTCCAGGTGAGCACCGCGCCCTTGGTGGCGGAATAGACCAGCGAGCCGGCGTGCCCGCCGGCGCGGCCGGCCAGCGAGGCCAGGTTGATGATGCTGGCGCCGTCCGGTGCCGCTTTCAGGTGCGGCAGCGCGCTCTGGGTAACGTTCAGCATGGTGGTCATGTTCACGTCGATCACGGTTTGCCAGAAGGCGCGGTCGATCTCGCCCAGCCATTTGCGCCCGACGATGCCGCCGACGTTATTGATCAGGATATCGATGCCGCCGAGCAACTCGGCGCCGGCCGAGACGCAGCGCAGCGTTTCGTCGGTATCGATGAGATCGGCGTAGCCGTAGGCGGCCTTTTGCCCCAATGAATGGGCCAGCGCCACCAGCGCTTTGGGGCCGCTTTCGTCGCTGTGATAGTGAAAATAGATGTCGCAACCGGCCTTGATCAGCCGCTCCGCGGTGGCGCGGCCGATGCCCTGTTCCGCCCCGGTGATAAAGACCTTTTTTCCCGCAAGATCGCCCATGATTGACTCCTTATTAGTTCGTTAAGAATTGATGACGCCTTCACGCTGTTTGGCGCAGTAGAAAATGCAGATCAAACCGGTGGCCAGCAGGCACGAAGCCAGGAAAAACAGCCCCGGCGCGCTGCTGCCGGTCAGATCGTTCAGCACGCCCACCGCATAGGGGGCGACGAAACCGCCGATATTGCCGATGCAGCTCACCACCGCCAGCCCGGCTGCTGCGGCCGCGCCGGTGGAAATGTTGGCGGGCATGGACAAAAACGGCGGCACGGCGGTGTAGATGCCGATGGCGGCGATGCACAGGAATGACAGCGCGACGAACGGGTCGTATTTAAAAAATGTCACCGCGCCCATCAGGCCGATGGCGGCGATCACCATGCTGAGGCCGGCGAACACGCCGAGTTTTTTGGTTTTGCTGGCCCACAGACTCCACGGATAGACCAGCAGCGCGGCCAGGCCGTAGGGAATGAGCGCCAGCAGGCTGACGCGGAAGATATCGCCGCCGGAAATGGCGCTGATGATCGACGGCAGCCAGGTGCCGAAGCCGTAAATGCCGCACACCATGCCGAAGTTGAGCAGCGCGTAGAGCAGGTATTTCTTGTTTTTAATCCCTTTCAGGAAGTCGCCCAGCGTGATTTTAGAGCCGGATTTGGAGCGGCCGGCGTTGCTCATCAGCCAGGCTTTTTCCTCCACGTTCAGATAGCCGACATCCTTGGGCGAGTTCTTGATCAGGAATGGGATCAACAGGCCGATGACGATCGGCGGCAGCCCTTCGAGGATGAACAGCAGCTGCCAGGGGGCGAACCCGAACCAGTCATGCTGAATATTGAGAATAAAGCCGGAAATCGGCGAGCCGACCGCGTTGGACAGCGGCTGGACGATGATGAACATGCCGAGAATTTTAGTGCGGTACTTTTCCGGGAAGAACACCGTGAAGTAATACACCACCGAGGGAAAGAAACCGGCTTCGCACACGCCCAGCATAAAACGGCAAATATACAGCTCCATCGGCGTGCGCACAAAACCGAGCAGGGTCGCGAAGATGCCCCAGGAAATTAATATTCTGGCGAACCAGATGCGCGGGCCGAATTTAATGGTGCCGGCGTTGCTGGGTATTTCAAACAGGAAATAGCCGATAAAGAAAATCCCGGAGGCGAAGCCGAAGGCCGAGGCGGTGAGGCCCAGGTTATCTTCCAGCGCTTTGGCGGCGTAAGCCATATTGTTGCGGTCGAGAAAGGCCAGGAAATACAACAATATCATGAGGGGCACAATATGCAGCGTCAATTTCCTGATGGCGCTGCGTTCAATATCCTTTGGCATTATTTTTTTCATCATGGTTTTTCCCATGTGGTTAATCGGAATAATAGCGGCCCGGCCCAAAGCAATGAGCGGAGAGCTGAATAACGACGTTGCGTGCATAAAAGCGTCGCGCCGTTTATTTATTGCGACGATTCTATTTCTCTGATTTTGGCTGCGCCGAGCCGAACGATGCCCGGCTGCACATCGTTTGGTAAAGCCGTTTTTACTCTATTAACCGGCGGTTTTGACCGAGCGCCGGCTGATGACCGTCGGCGGGAAGAGAAACTCGCCGGGCGGTTGCGAATCATGGTTGATGCGGCCGATCAGGCGTTCGACCATCAGCTGCGCCATCTCCGCCAGCGGCGGCCGCACGGACGTCAGCCCCGGTTCGGCCAGGCCGGCCAGCGCGATATTGTCGATGCCGATTACCGAGATGTCTGCGGGCACTTGGACGCCGGCGGCGCGCAGGCCCACCATCAGCCCGATGCCTAACGCATCGTTAATCGCCACGATGCCGTCCGGGCGCGGCGCCAACGCGAGAACGCGCGGCGCCAGCGTCAGCCCCAATTCGAACATTTCCGTGTCGCCGTAGGCGCTGGTGGCCTTGCCTTCGATCACCCGTTGGCGTTCACTCAGGCTGTGCCCCAGCGCGCTCAGAAAACCGTCGATCTTGTGGCTGCGCCCCACGGTCAGCGTCGCTTCGGTGGCGAACACGATGTGTCGGCAGCCGCGTTCGAGCAGGTGCTGTGCGGCCAGGCGCCCGGCGGCGATATTGTCCATCGACACGCTGTCGAACAGCCGGCTATCGGTGGCCATCTGCTCGGCAAACGGGCTGTCGTAGCTGACAATCTTCATGCCTCGCTCGGCGGCCCGAACAAAATGGGTCTGGCGAATGTCGCTCGCCGCCACGATGATGCCGCGCACGCCGTGCAGGAACATATCGTCGATAAACGCGGCCTCCTCCTGCTCCTGGCGGTAGGCGTTGCCGAGCAAGACCCGGTAACGGTGAGCCCGCGCCGCGCCGTCGACCGCATGCGCCAGCGCCGAAAAGCTCGGGTTAACGATCGACGGCAGCAGCAGGCCGATGATTTTCGCCTGCGGCGCGGGCACCGCCGCTCGGGCCGGTGGGTAGCCCAGGGTCGCCATCGCTCGTTCGATGCGCTCACGGGTCTGCGCGCTCATCTGGTGACTGCGATTATTCAGCAGGTTCGACACGCTGCTGATGGACACGCCGGCCAACCGCGCCACATCACGAATATTTGCCATTTGCCGATACCTTGCTGCCTGCCGTTAGCCTGCAATCTATAAGGGAAGCCGGCCGCAGGCAAGCTGCAACCGGGGCGCCGCGTGCATGGGATCGCGCATTTGTGAGAGTCGTCAGGCGGCAGCCGTGTTGTTTACTAAACAACAGCGGGGGTGGGGGCACTGTGTTAACGCAGATGAGTGAGATCTGCGAAGCATCTCTCGTTTATCGCCCTTCGGGGCGGCGGGTTCTGTACTATTGTTTTCTCTTTGCGGCACGTTCCAGGCCGATGGGGCGCTGGGCGCAACGGAGATCACAGATGAACAAACGGGAATTAGAAAGCGCGATTGTCACCGATTTTTCCAAACGCATGAGCTATGGCGACTACCTGTGCCTGGACCAACTGCTGGACTGCCAGCACCCGCTCTCCAACCCGCCGCATCATGACGAAATGCTGTTCGTGATACAGCATCAAACCTCCGAACTGTGGATGAAGCTGATGCTGCACGAGCTGCAGGCGGCGCTGCGGCTGGTGCAGCAGGACAAACTCAGCCACTGTTTCAAAATCCTCGCGCGCGTCAAACAGATCCAGCGGCTGCTGTTCGAACAGTGGGCGGTGCTGGAAACGCTGACGCCGTCGGAATACGTCGAGTTTCGCGACGTGCTGGGCAGTTCGTCGGGCTTCCAGTCGCACCAGTACCGGTCGATCGAATTCCTGCTCGGCAACAAGAACGCCGCCATGCTGGCGGTGTTCAGCAACGACGCGGAAAAGCACGCCGCGCTGAAGGCGATCCTCGAAGCGCCGAGCCTGTACGACGAATACTTGCTGTACCTGGCGCGCCACGGCTTGCCGATCCCGCAGGAGTGTCTCGAGCGCGACTGGACGCAGCCCTACCAGCGCAACCCGGATCTGCTGCCGGCGTTTAAAGTGATCTACGACAACCCGCAAACTTACTGGGAAGCCTATGAAATGGCGGAGAAGCTGGTGGATATCGAAGAGAGTTTCCATCTGTGGCGTTTCCGCCATATGAAAACGGTGGAGCGGATCATCGGCTTTAAGTCGGGCACCGGCGGCTCCAGCGGCGTCAGCTTCCTGAAAAAGGCGTTGGATCTGACCTTTTTCCCCGAGTTGCTGGACGTGCGTACCGAAATCGGCGCCTGAGACATTGTGAGGGGGAAGGGCGATGAGCGTGAGGATTATCGATAAGGCGGCGGAGAAGGTGGTGGGAGTGAGAGTCGTGGGGCCGTATCCGCAGACCATCCCGCAGGGCTCGCAGCAACTGTTGGCATGGCGGCAGCGCCACGACGTGCCGTTCGGCAAATGGCTGGTGCTGTATTGGGACGATCCGGCGGAAGTGGCGCCGGAAAAGCTGCGCGCCGACGTGGTGATGAGCGAGGCGGACGATTTCGCGCTGCCGGCGGGCAGCGAGGGCGTCACCGTGCAGACGCTGCCCGCCGGGCAGTATGCGGTCTACCACGTGCGTATCAGCGATGGCGATTTCGAGCGGGTGTGGGGCGAGTTCTATCAGAAGCTGCTGCCGGCCAGCGGCTACCAGCCGGTTGAGGGGGTGAGCTATGAACACTATCTCAACGACTGCGAAGCCGACGGCTATTTCGACCTCGAGATTTACCAGACGGTGAAGAAGTGGTGAAGGGGAAATGATAAAGAAGGCTGAATCGATGGGCGGTACAGATTCAGCCCGTTGTGTTGGCTTAACGTCAGTGATTTTGCCGCCAGCCTATTCATCTCCTTGCCAAAAGGGGTTACAGCGGACGGCGTTTTTGCCGGTACTGCCGCCCGGGGGGCGGCGTTAACCGGCTTTCCCGGCGTACCAATTACCTACTCTTTAGGGAACAACTGATCGACGGCGCTCTGGATTGCCGCCTGATGGCCGCCACCCGGTGCGGCGGTGCGTGCGGCGCTGCCAGGCTGGTTGAGATCCAGCTGGCCGCCGGTGTTGATCGCGCCATCCTCTTTCACCGTGATATTGAAACTGGTGCCGGTGATGTTGATTTGGCCGTCCGCCAGCAGTTCGATCACGCTTTCGCCGCACTCGAGCCGCAGCGATTCGCCGGAGCCGAGGGTAAAGGCATTGACCACGGCGTCGCTGCGCGTTTTGCCGGTCAGCGCGGAGGATTCGCCTTTGACACCGGTCGCCTGATTGAGCACCACCCGTTTGATCTGGTTACCGCCCACCAGATGCGTGTGGTCGTTAGCGATGGTGTGGCTTTCATCGTTTTTCACCTGGGTGTCCATGTTGCGCTCCGCCTGGATCCACACCTGTTCGGCGCCGGCCTTGTCTTCGAAACGCAGGGCGTTGGCGTTGTCGGCGGTGCCGTCCTTGGTGCGGCTCATAAAGCCCATCTGGGTAGCGGCGGCCGGCAGCGCCCACGGCGGCATGCTGGCTTCGTTATAGACGCGCCCGGTGACGATCGGCCGATCCGGATCGCCGTTGATAAAGTCCACCACCACTTCGTCGTTGACGCGCGGGATCTGCACACCGCCGTAGCCCTGGCCGGCCCAGGCGCTGGAGACGCGCACCCAGCAGGAGCTGCCGTCGTCTTTCGGCCCGAAGCGATCCCAGTGGAATTTCACCTTGATGCGGCCGTATTTATCGGTCCAGATCGATTCGCCGGCCGGGCCGACCACCCGGGCGGTCTGCGGCCCGTGGGTTTTCGGCCAGCTGGCCTGCTGCGGCGGGTGCCAGGGCACGTCCGCCGGCAGCACGGTGAAGTCGATACGGTGTTCGCTACTCTGATCGTCGCCGCTGGCGTAGCGGTTCTCTTTCAGGTGATAGTTGGCCTGCAGCGTCAGGTACTCGCGGTTGTCGTCGGCGTGCGGGGCGTTATACAACGTAAAGGTACTGCCGGGGGCGATGCCCATGGCGGTGGCGGTGCCTCGGATCTGCTGATGCTCGGCCTGCCAGGCCTCCTGGCGCACGCGGGCGTAGAACTCCCCTTGCTGATGCTCGGTATAGCGGCCTGGCCAGTCGTAAACGTCGATCTGCCCCGGCGTGGGGGAGACCGGGTTTTGCCGCGCCTGGAACAGCCAGGCGTTAGGTTTGCGAAAATCATAGTCGTCCAGGCTATAGATGCCCGGCGTGACGCGATCGGACAATGTCCACTGGCTGATGCCTTCCTCGCTGGTGCTGCCGCCGGACGGCGTCAGATGGTAGGGGATCATCTCGTAGCCGGGATAAGGCTGGTGGTGGTGGGGCGCATCCCCGAGCACCAGCGTGTGCTTGCCCATCTCGTGTTTGAAATAGTAATAGATGCCCTCCAGCTCCATCAGGCGGCTGATGAAGTTGAAGCTGCTTTCGTTGTACTGCACGCAGTAGCCCCACAGGCGATAGTCGCCGGTCAGCTGATCTTCCAGCTGCACGTTGTGCTCCGCCAGCAGGGTCTTGACGATCTGCGGCACCGTCTGTTCCTGGAAGATGCGGAAGTTGCGGTCTTTGGTCATCGGCCACAGATCCGGCTGCACGTGCAGGTTATACACCGCGTAGCGCGTGCCGCCGATCTCTTCGCTGCTGACGGCGATGGCGGTGATCTTGCCGTTCAGGTAGCGCGGGGCGCTGAGAAAGCCCTGGGTAGGGATCTCCAGCGTCAGCGGTTGGCCGAGCAGCGCTTTGCGATCGAGCCGCGCGTCGGTGCTCAGCAATTCAATAGAGAAGTCGAAAGGAGTGGAAAGCGCTTCGATGCCGTCCAGCGAGCGGAACAGCAGTTGCTCCTGGCCCAGCGGCGTGTGCGCAATAATGCGATCCAACATGAGAACATCCTCTGTGATTGACGTCATGCCCTGCATACTCCGGCGTTGCAGCGGCCTTGCCGCGCGGCCAATGAGGGGGCAGTTGCTCGTCAGTCTCATGAAATAGGGAAAACCCCGCCGCGGCGGAGTTTCAGAACGGGATTAACCGGCGGTGGCCGGGTTGACCAGCCAGGTGCCGGCGGTGTCGATGCTGAGCTGCTGGCGGCGGAGCCGATCGTTGTGACGGATCTCCAGCTGATAGCGGCCCGGCGCCAGGTTCAGGCTGGCAAAGCCGTTTTCGCCCGCAGTGACCTGCTGCGGCTTGCCGTCGAGGCTGACCTGTTCGCCCGGTTGCAGTTTGAAGTACACCAGCGCCACCGGCTGCGCCGGCGGCGCCGCTTTTTCAGGTTCTGTCGCTGCAGGCTGCGCGGTTTGCGGCGCGCTCGGCTGCTCCGTCAGGGTTTTCTGCGCCGGTGACGCTACGGTGTTTTGGGCGACGGCCTGGGCATCGTCCTTGCCGCCGCTCAGCCAGGCGACGGCGCCGATCACCAGCAGCGCCGCGACGCCGGCGCCGGCCATCATCGGGCGTGAGAATTGGGTGCCGCGCGCGGTAACGGCGCCGGCGGCGGCCGCAGCAGCGGCCGGGTTGGCGGCGACCAACAAGTTCTCCGGCGCGGCGGCCGGGGTGCTGATGATTTCGTTTTCATCGGCGATCGGCAAATGCAACAGCTCGGCCATTTCATCGATGGTCTGCGGGCGGTCTTCCGGCTTCAGCGCCAGCGCGCGATCGACGGTGCGCAACAGCTCCGGCGAGTAGCCGGCGGGGCGGCGCTCGGTCAGCGGCTGGTAGCTGTCTTCGATGCTGCGCACCACGCTGACCGGCGGCGGCGAACCGACGATCAGCGTGTGCAGCACGGCGCCCAGCGCGTAGATATCGGTCCACGGCCCCTGTTCGCCGTCGCTGTTCTCGGTGTACTGCTCGATCGGCGCGAAGCCCGGTTTGAGCATGATCTCCGTTTCGTCCGACAGGTTGCCGATCTCTTTGCGCGCTGACCCGAAGTCCAGCAGCACCGGCAGCTGGCTCTCCTGGATCTGGATGTTATCCAGCGAAATGTCGCGGTGCAGATAACCTTCCTGATGGATGGTGTTGATGGCGCTGAACAGCGGCGGCAGCAGCCGACGGATCCACGCCTCGTCGATTTTCTCCGGCTGCTGCGCCTGCAGGTTTTTCAGCGTGGTGCCGCTGTAAAACTGGGTGCCCATATAGGCGGTGCCGTTCTCTTCCCAGAAGCGCAACACGTGCAGCAGGCCGGGATGCGAGAAGCGCGCCAGCAGACGCGCCTCCTGAATAAAGCTGTTCAGCCCGGCCTGGAAAGTTTTGCCGAAGCGCTCGCCGCGCAGCCCGATGCTGAGATCGTCGTTGCGTTTCGCCAGCGAGGTCGGCATGTACTCCTTGATGGCGATGGTGCGTTCCAGTTGGTGATCGTAGGCGCGGTAGACGATGCCGAAGCCGCCTTCGCCGATCGCTTCCTGGATCTCGAATTCGTTGAATCGATAGCCGCTCGGCAGGCTGTTCGAATTCGGTTTGGTTATCCCGGTTCCCGACATAGTGATGACTCTCTGTGTTCAAAGGGCCGCCGTCTCGGCGGCCGCGGCGTTATGCCTGAAATTGACAAATGAATTCGTGGTTCTGCAGCGCGATATGCAGCTGGCGATAGCGCTGGTCGTTGGCGCTGCCGGTCAGCAGGGTGTGGCTGATCTGCGGCAGCAGGGTGTTGGTCAGGATGGCGTCGACCATGCGGCCGCCGGACTCCACCTCGGTGCAGCGGCTGACGATCTGCTCGATGACCGCGTCGTCGAAGGTGCAGACGATGTCGTGATTCTCCGCCAGGCGGCGCTGAATGCGGCCCAACTGCAGGCGCACGATGTTGCCCAGCGTGGCGTCGGTCAGCGGGTAATACGGCACCACCAGCAGGCGGCCGAGCAAGGCGGCCGGGAACACCGACAGCAGCGGCTGGCGCAGCGCGCCGCTCAGTGCCTCCGGCTCCGGCAGCAGCTCCGGATCGCTGCACAACCCGGCGATCAGATCGGTGCCGACGTTGGAGGTCAGGATGATGATGGTGTTGCGGAAATCGATATGACGGCCTTCGCCGTCCTCCATCCAGCCCTTGTCGAACACCTGGAAGAAGATTTCATGGACGTCCGGGTGCGCCTTTTCGATCTCGTCCAACAGCACCACGCTGTAAGGACGGCGGCGCACCGCCTCGGTCAACACGCCGCCCTCGCCGTAGCCGACATAGCCGGGCGGCGCGCCTTTCAGCGTCGAAACGGTGTGCGACTCCTGGAATTCGCTCATGTTGATGGTGATGACGTTCTGCTCGCCGCCGTACAGGGTTTCCGCCAGCGCCAGCGCGGTTTCGGTTTTGCCGACGCCGGAGGGCCCGGCCAGCAGGAACACCCCGACCGGCTTGTTCGGATCGTCCAGCCGCGCCCGTGAGGTGCGTACCCGGCGGGCGATCAGATCCAGCGCATGGCGTTGGCCGATCACGCGCTGGTTCAGGGTGTCGGAGAGCTGCAGCACCGCTTCAATCTCGTTTTTCACCATGCGGCCCAGCGGGATGCCGGTCCAGTCGGCCACCACCGCCGCCACGATGTTGGCGTCGACGGCGGCGAAGATCAGCGGCGCTTCGCCCTGCAGCGCGCTCAGCTGCTGCTGCAGTTCGCCCAGTTGGGCGCGCAGCGCGTCGGCATCAGGGCCAGCCTCCATTTCTTCGCCGGCAGGCTCCTCCGCTTCCTGCCGGTGCAGCTGGGCGCGCAGCGTGATGATCTCTTGGATCAGCGCCAGCTCTTGCTGCCAGCGATCGGTCAGCTGTTCGAGCTCCTGGCGCAGCGCGGTCAGCTGAGCTTCAATCTCCTGCGGGCGCAGGGGATCGCCGATGCCGACCTTGGCCTCGCGGCGGGCGATATCCAACTCTATCTGCAGCGCATCGATGCGGTGGCGGCAGTCTTCAACCTGGGCGGGCTCGGCGTGTTGGCTGACCGCCACGCGCGCGCAGGCGGTATCCAGCAGCGCCACCGCCTTGTCCGGCAACTGGCGGGCCGGAATATAGCGATGGGACAGCCGCACCGCGGCGTCTACCGCTTCATCCAGCAGCAGCACGCGGTGGTGTTGCTCCAGCGGGCTGACGGTGCTGCGCAGCATCAGCAGCGCCTTGTCTTCGCTCGGCTCGTGCACCTGCACCACCTGGAAACGGCGGGTGAGCGCCGGGTCTTTCTCGATGTATTTCTTGTATTCCGACCAGGTGGTGGCGCCAATGGTGCGCAGTTGGCCGCGCGCCAGCGCCGGCTTCAGCAGGTTGGCGGCGTCGCCGGTGCCCTGGGCGCCGCCGGCGCCGATCAGGGTGTGAATTTCGTCGATAAACAGGATGATTGGCGTCGGGCTGGACTGCACTTCGTCGATTACCGCCTGCAGCCGTTTTTCAAACTCGCCCTTAACGCCGGCGCCGGCCTGCAGCATGCCGATGTCCAGCAGGCACAGTTTCACGTCGCGCAGCTGCGGCGGCACGTCGCCGGCCACGATGCGCAGCGCCAGGCCCTCCACCACCGCGGTTTTGCCGACGCCGGCCTCGCCGGTCAGCAGCGGGTTGTTCTGGCGGCGGCGCATCAGGATATCGATGATTTGCCGGATCTCTTCATCGCGGCCGGCCACCGGGTCGATCTCGCCGTCGCGCGCTCTGGCGGTCAGATCCTGGGCATACTGCGCCAGCACGCTTTCACCGCTGCGCGCCGCGCCGGATGCGTTCTCGGCGCGGCTTTCCGCCGGCGCATCCTGGGCGTTTTCCGCCGAGTGAGCGGTAATGGCGGCGAACTGCTCCATCAACAGATCGGCGTTGATGCGCTCGAACTGCGGGGAAATGGCCTTCAGCAGATGGCGCAGGCTGTAGGTTTTCAGAATGCCGAGCAGCAGGTGGGCGCCGCGGATGCGCGACGCGCCGAACTTCAATGAGCCATAGACCCAGGCGCGTTCTACCGCGCTGTCGATGTGCTCGGACAGATCGGAGATGGCGCTGGCGCCGCGCGGCAGGCGATCGAGCGCCTCGACGATGTCGCGCGCCAGCTGCGCCTCGTCCAGCGCGAAGTGGCGAACGATCTGCTGCAGATCGCCGTCCGGCGATTGCATCAGCTGATGCAGCCAGTGCGCCAATTCGACGTAGGGGTTACCGCGCAGCTTGCAAAACGCCGTCGCACTTTCCAGAGAGGTGAATAACAGGCTATCCAGTTTGCCGAATAATACCGAGCGGCTGATTTCAGACATGGTTTTCCTCAGGTCTCAGAGTGGCCTGACGCCGCGGGGCGTCGGCCGAAATAGGGTCAGAACGGGTTTTCCAGCGGTTCAGGGCTGAAGATCAGATCGTCGAGATCGCGCTGGCGCCGATGGTCTGCCAGCCAACTGCTCAGGCCCAATCGCTGCGCGCCGCCGAGCTGGATGCCGTGCGCCTGTTCCTTCGCCAGGATCAGGCGGACTTCCCAGACGAACTCGATGCCCAGGTATTGGCGCACCCAGTCGCGCAGTTGCCGGCACAGCTCGGCGCCGGGCAGGAAGCGGTCATAGTCCTGCTGCGGCATCGGCCCCAGCTCGATGCGGAATTTATGCTGGACATCGCGCACCGCGATGCCGAGAAAGGCCGACTCGCCGAGCCGCGGCGCACCGCGCCCGGCCTTGAGCCGCGCCTGTTCGCGCGGTTCCACCCGCAGCCAGTGCGGCACGTTTTCGACGATGCGCACCGGCACCTTGAAATACTGCTGCAAAATCTTGCTCAGGCCTTCCGGATCGCGGCTGTGGCGAATCAGATGACCGGCCATAAAATGCTTGGCGTGGGCGTTGATGCTGTCGCGTTCCTGCTGCGCCGGCTGGCCGATGCCGATCAGGCTCGACAGGTACTCGTCGAAGCGCCGGTTGTCCTGGCGATCCAGCGATACCGTCGGCTGCGCGTCGGCCCAGGCGCGGTAAAACAGCAGCGTCAACCGGTGATGGAACAGGTTGGTGAACGCCAGCAGGGTGGTGTCCTGATGGTGATACACCCGTTCGCGCACGTATTCGGTCAGGTGCAGCGGCAGCGGCCCGTTGGGGCCGAACAGGCCGAAACTGAAGATCGAAACGTCGTGCAGCGTGCTGTTGGCGCGCGGCGTCACCTGCGCCAGGGTGGACGGCGCGAACGACAGCGAAGGTTCCTGGCCCAGGCGCAGCATCTCGTGGCGCGGCAGCGGCGCGCGCCCCAACAGGTAGGGTTGGCCGCCCTGGGCGTCGATGCGCCGCAGCAGTTGAAACAGATCGTGCTTGTAAGGCGCGCTGCGCAGCCGCGGCCAGAAGTCGTCCGGCAGGCGATACAGCGCGTTGATCTGCGGCGGCGCCAGTTCGGTGGCGATCATTTCCGCACTCATATCAGCGTCCTTTTGCCCATGCGCGCCTGCCAGTGGGCGATCTCGCCGCGCTGCTGGCTGGAGAGCGTCATCTCGGTGAAGGTGTTCATCGCCACCAGGCGCGAGAACAGGCGCTCCAGCACGCTGCCGAGCAGGTAAGGGCTGTTGCCGGAGAACGCCTGCTCATCGACCGTCAGATCGATGGCGATGCCGCGCGCGAACACGATGGGGCCGGGTTCAGGCACTCGCCGATAGACCGGCCGCAGGTTGCAGTGGCGCACGCCCTGGATCTGTTTGGCGATCGCCGGCTCGCTCAGGTTGCCGTACAGCCCCAGCAGCTGGCGCAGGCTGGCGGCGCCCTGTTCCGGATCGCCGTCCATCATGCTGAGGTAATTCAGCTGCAGCTGGCTGATCAGCCGCCAGGTGATCATCCCTTCGGCCAGCGCCGGACGCGGCGGCGTAGGGCCTTTGCGCAGCGAGACCTGCTTGATCGGGATCGAATCGGGCATCACGAAGTTGCCCTGATCCTGTTGCAACAGCATCAACGGCAGATCGCGGCTGGTGCACAGCACGTCGGCGGTGAGGTATTTCAGATCGCTGTGCCACGGCGATTGCCGTTCGTCCACCAGCGACACGAACACTTCCGAACCGGCGTAGCCGGTGCGGGTGCCGTAGCGGCGGGCGTGCTCCGACAGCGTGCGCTGTTCGCGCCGCAGCGAAAAGTAGGCGCCATAGTTGCCGTCGTCCGCGCTCAGGGTGCTGTAAAACGGCCGAAACTCTTGCTCGTAGCGTTTTTCGCTGGCGCTGCCGCCGAGCCGCTGCACCGAAAACACTTCGTAATCCAGCGGCCGGATATTGTCGACCACCAGATGGTATTCGTGGTTCTTTTCGTTGATCGTGATGCGTTCGGCCACTTTCGGAAACAGGTTGATCACCGGCGTGCAGTGCAGCGCCAGGTGAGCAACGTCAACCACCCGTTCCAGCGCGGCGTCGTGCCTATCGAGCAGCACCACGATCTCGAACTGGCGCAGCCCCTTTTTCCCTTCGCGCACGCTCTGCAGCAGCGGACGCAGGCCGTTGACGCTGAAGAACTGGAAGCGCGCCGGGAAGGCGAAATACTCCTGCAGCAGCCGGTAGCCTTCGAAGTTGCGCAGATCGTTGGGCAGCAGCGCCTGATCGGCGGCGAAGCCCTCCTGTCGCAGCCCGTCCAACGCCAGCGCCCGCCGCTGCGGCTGAGCCTCCACCGTTTGGCAGACAAGCCCGACGCTGTGCTGCATCAGCAACTCCAGCAGCTGCTGCGCCTGCATGTCCGGCCCGGCCAGGTAAAACATCAATTGATCCAGCTGCAGGTTGTTGAGCGTCACACTTTCGTAGCACTCAAGACGAATGCGCAGCGCGCTAACGCAGCCGCTGTGCTGCAGCCCCAGCGAGGCCAGCGGAATATCGGCCGGAATGCCGCCCAGCTCGACGCCGGCGATGCGCACCGGCTGCAGCGTGACGTCATGCGCCGTGGTGTAACTGCAGGTGATGCCGCTTTTCTTCAGCGTCTGGCTGTCCATCATGGTGCCGCGCGGCACCACGAAGCCGTTGCTGATATCGCCTTTACTGCTGTCCGGCTGCAGCTCGGCGATCGCCATCGACGGCGTCGGCGACAGGTAGTTGGGGTAGATGATCTCCAGCAAGCGCTGAGAAAAGCGCGGGAACTCGGCGTCCATTTTCAGCTGCACGCGCGAGGTGAGGAAGGCGAAGCCTTCCATCAGGCGCTCGATATAAGGGTCCGCCACGTCGATGCCGCGCATGCCGAGACGGCCCGCGACCTTCGGGTACTGTTCGGCGAACTCGGCGCCCATCTCACGCAGATAGGCCAGCTCGCGGTTGTAATAATCTAACAGTTTACTGTCCATCGCCTTACCCTATGTCTTTCAGATCGAAGTGGCCGTTTTCCAGATCCACGTCGGTACGGAACAGAAACTCCAGCGGATAGGGCACGCACCACAGGCGGCCCTTGATTTCGATCGACAGCACGTTGTGCAGCTCCAGCGAGCCGGTATCCGAGATGCAGCGCACCTGCAGCCCCTCGGGCAAAATGCGCGGCTCGAAATGGAGAATGGATTCGGTCAGCGCGCGCTGAATGTCGAGCCATTCGATGTCCGACATGCGCTTGCCCGCCAGCGAGGCGATGCCGTAATTCAGGGTGGAGCGCCGCACCTGCGGAAAATCGCCGAGATCCAGATTGGATTCGCTGTTGACGCAGTTGAACAGCCACTGCAGATCGCGCAATACCCGGCGGCGCAGCTCGCTGTGCGACACCAGGTTGCGCACCTGCGCCTCCTGCTTTTTCTGCGGTTCGTCGTCGGTCAGCATATCGAGCAGCACCGGCTGCATTTTGTCGCGCGAGGTCAGGCGTTCGCTGTCCTGACGATAGCGATAGCCCTGGTGGCGCAGATCGCCGCCGTCGTAGTGGGGTGGGCGCTTATCGTTCATGGTCAGGCGCTCGCGTCGAAGCTCAGCTGCCGCAGGCTGTGCAGTGGGAATTCATCGCTTTCGCTGAGCCAGGTTTTCAGGCCCAGCCCCGCATAGTGGGTGCCGTCGCCCAGCGGTTGCCATTCGGTGCGCTTGCCGAGCAGCAGCGCGTCGTCGCTGCCTTCGGCCAGCGGATAACGGGCGGGCAGTTGGCATACCTGTTCGCGGCCATCGGTCAGGCGCACCAGCGCATGGCTCCACACCAGGTCGATGGCGCTCTGCGGCGCCTGGAACTGGATCGCGGCGATGTCGGCAAACGGCAGCCAGTAGTAAACGCCGTTCAGCGCCAGTTCGCATACCGGCCCGAGGCGGCCGTCACCGTCGGTCAGCCAGTCGAAACGCAGCTGCCGTTCTTGTTCGCCTTCGGCCAGCGTTAACCGCCCGGCGCCGGCCGGAGCGGCCTCCAGCGCTTCATCACGCAGCGCCTGGGCCTGTTCGGCCACCCCTTGCGCATCCTGATGCAGCGCCTGCACCATCAGTTGCAGCCAAGGCTGATCCTGCCGCAGCAGCGCCGGCGCGGCCGTGCCGGCAAACACCGCCTGGCGTTGCAGCTCGGCGTTGACTGACTGCATCAGCAGCAGCGTGGTCGGTTGGGCGATCGGTTTCAGCGCCTGCCAGGATTTCAGCTGCGCGTTGGCGCGCGTCCAGTTGCCGCTCAGACACAGCAGTTGCACCAGCGCGGCGCGCAGGTCGGCATCCGCCGGTTTCGCCTTGATATCGTTTTCGACGGCGGTGATGGCCGCGCCGATCGACTGGCCTTGCAGCATGCTTGCTAATGATTTCACAGGCTTTCCTTATAATCAGTGAGTGGCGCCGTTGACCGACAGGTAGCTGCCGCTGGCGGGATCGACCCGGTCTGCGGCCAGCTTTTCCACCAGCTTGAAGGTCAGCGGGGCGGGGGCGCTCAGCAGCGGCTGCCAGGCGGTTTGCGCCTGCTGCACGCGCTGTTTGATCTTGGTCTCGTCGGCGGCGTCGACACGCGGCATTTCAACGATCGCTTCACCGTTGAACGCCCAGGCGTGCAACTGCGGTTCGAAGGTCAGCAGCAGGAAGCTGCCCGGCGCCTGCGGGTTGCCGCCCAAAATGAGCCGTTGGGCGTTGGCGCTGACGACGGTCAGCGCGCGATCGCCGCCGTTAACCTGCGCCAGCGGGTAACCTTGCAGGAACCACAGCGTCGGCGAGAGGGTTTGGCCGCCCTGTTGCAGCGTGACCGCGCCGCTGCCCTGCAGCCAGCCGTCCTCGCCGCAGCGCAGCGCGTCGCCGGCGGGAATGAACAGCGAGCCGCCGTTGGCCTCGTCACGCCAGAAGGTGCGGAAGTGGCAGCCCTGCGGCAGGCTGAAACGCTGAGCCGGCGCGCTGTCCGCCTGCGGAGAAGTCACGGCCACCGCCGCAGGGATCGCCGGTTGCGGCGGGGTTTCCGGCGGCTCGGAGGCCTCTTGTTTGACCACCGGTTTCCAGCCGCGCGCTTTGGCGGCTTCGCCGCTGGCCAGTTTCTCTCCGCGCTTGTCGGTCAGCGTCCAGGGCAGCTGGCCGGCTTTCGGGCACTGCTTTTCCAACAGATTGCCGACGCGCGGCAGAAAGTCGTTCAGCACCGCCGGATCCTGGCTTTGCGCCGAGACGATACGCAGCGGGATGCTTTTGCCGCACCAGCTTGCCGGATTGCTGTTTTTGACGTCATCGATAAACACTTCCAGCTTCTGGCTGGGGGAGTAAACCAGGCGATAGTTCATCGCCTGCGCGGTCGGCACCGCCATCAGGGCGACGAGCCCCGGCATCCAATATTTCATAGTGAACCTTGCTGTGAATGTGCGCTGCTCAGTCGCGGCTCAGAAACCGCTCCGCATCCGCCAGCGAATGCAGCAGGGTGGTTTCCTGCGGTGAGCCAATCCAGACGGCGATAGCGCTGTAGTTATCGCTGTTATTGTTTTTCTTCCATGCCTGCTGCATCAGGGCGATCCACTCGCTGGGGGAGTTGACCATGTGCAGCGACTGTTCCAGTTCGGCCTGGCTGAAGCTGTGCCAGAAGCCGTCGGTGCACAGCAGGAAAACGTCGCCGTCTTCCAGCTGCAGCACGTCACTGTAGGTGGCGTCGCGCTCTTCGTTGAGCCCCAGCGCGAAATACAGCAGGTTGCTGTTGATGCCGTTGGTCTGGTAGCCGGCGTCCTGCATCTGTTGGATCAGGCTGTGGTCGGTGGTGACGGCATGCAGGTAGCCGCGGCGGAACAGGTACAGGCGGCTGTCGCCGGCGTGCGCCCAGTAGGCCAACTGGTAATCGCGATCGATAAACAGACTGACCAGCGTGGTGCCCATCTTGCTGTATTCGTCCGACTGCCGCTGCTGCTGGTGGATGGCGGCGTTGGCGCTGGTGATGTGCTGACGAATGCTCTGGGCGTTCAGGTGCTTTTCGCCGTCGAAGTTTTGCAAAATGGTGTCGCGTGCCAGTTTGGCGGCGATATCGCCGCCCGGAAAACCGGCGATGCCGTCGCACACCACGAAGCAGGCGGCGCGGTTGCCGAGCACCTCGCCGGTCTGATCCTGGTTGGAGGCGCGGCCGCCCTGGTTGGAGGTAGAGGCTATGGTGATATTCATTACGCGTCCGGTTTGGTCTGTGAGTCTTTGTATTGATTCACTTCAACGTCATAGGCGTGCAGGAAGGCTTCGCCGAACAGGGTGTGGAAATCGTCCTCGATTTCGCCGGAGGTTTGCTGATAGTTCTTCACGAAGTAGTCCCACAGCGCGGCCTTGCGGTTGGCGGGCAGCGACAGACGCGGCGCCACGCCTTCCTTGCGCGCTTCTTCTTCGAGACGCTCCGGGTTAAACGACTGCAGCATGGCGGCGATGATGGCGCGAATGCCGGCGATCATCCCCAGCTGGTGCGCCTGCAGGTCGATCAGCGCGTCGCGCACCGCCTGCTCCGGCGGCATAAAGCCCGGCATCTGGCTGCCGAACATCTGCATCAGCACCGTTTTGCCCGAAGGCAGCAACTTGAACGGGTTGTTGGCTTCGTCGAGGATCATGGTCATCTCGGCCTTCACGCCGCGCTTGAGGATCGAGCGGGATGAGAGCAGGGCGACGGTGCCTTGCGAGAACAGGCTCAGCAGGCGGCCGGCCAGGCGGATCTGTTGTTCGTCGAAATGCGGCTGCGGCTGCAGATCGTCAAGACCGATGCCTTGCAGCAGCGCCGCCAGCAACGGTCCTTCCAAGGTGTCGCCATTCGGCGCGGCGGCGTGCTGCCGCTGAGCGGACTGGTAGGCAACCGGATCGATGCCCAGGCGGTTGCCCTGGCGCGGACGCGGCGGCTGCGCAGGCGGCTCCTGCGGGCTGAACTGCGGCGCGGGTTGGGGTTGCGGCTCGGGCATCTGCACGGGCGGCGGCGTCGGCTGAGGGCGTGGCGCTACCGGCTGTGCGGCGACCGGAGCCGGTGCTGGCGGCGGGGACGGCGGCTGTACCGCTTCCTCCGGCTGAGCCAGCGGCACGGCGCCGCCCATCAGCAGCCCCAGCGGATCGTTGCTGTTCAGCGTCTCTGGCGAAGTGGGCGCGGATGAGCCGCCGAACAGCGCCAGCGGATCCAGCTCTTGCTCCGGTTGCTGCGCATTCCGGGCCGGTGTTGCCGGACGCGTCGGCGCAGCCTGCTCCGCCAGCAGCGCGCTGGGGGTGGTGTCGGCCAGAATGTGTTCGCGTTCAAAAGTGGTGTCGGTATTGAACAGCGCCGCCGGATCGGTTTGCTGTTGCTGCAGTTGGCGCAGATCGACCTCGCCCGCCAGCTGCGCCAGCGGATCGGCCGGGTTCAGCTCGCGAGCGGGGGTATCCAGCAGCGGATGATTGTCCGGATTGGCGATCGGCGGCGGTGTGACGGCGGCCGGCGCGTTCGGCGTAAATTCTTCCACCAGGCTGTCCCAGATTTCGTTGGGGATCGGCGCAGCGGATTTTTCTTTGGCGGCGGCTGCAGGGGCCGCGGCAACGGCCTTGGCCACCGGTTGAGCCTGCGGCGCGGCGTGCTGTTGCAGCGCGCTGACTTCAATCTGGTAATCGTCGATGCCGAGCACGTCGCCATCCTGCAGTTCAACCTGGCGGCCGCGCTCCAGCGGAATGTCGTTCAGCAGCACGCGGGTGACGTTGCCGCGGTTGGTGATGCGGCATTCGCCGTCAGCGGAAATATGCACGATAGCCTGCAGGCGGGAAATGGCGCGCTCTTCGTCCGGTAGCACCAGGTTGTTGTCCACGCTGCGGCCGATGGTGCCGCCCGGCGGCAGAAAATCGCAACTGCTCTGCGGCGGAACCTGGCCGCTTTTATTTTTYACAATGGAAAATCGCATAAGGCATTCCTGCTGATTAGATCTTATGGCCAGACAGTGGAACTCGATAACTGGATGAGTTTGACTTAATTTCTTTCCTAAGATAGATCTTTGAATGTGAGTGACTAATTTTTTTGGTTAACGCATTATATGGTCGAAAACTTCAATATAATAACGTGATGCTGTATATGTCAGGTGATGTCATTGCTATTATTCGCATTATTCTTAGTCTTTCTTTTGTAATAGAGATTAGTTGGTAATTGAGACAGGTAAGTAAGGGCGAATATAATACTGGCGTACCACACCTCATCATAGTCTTGAAATTTTATATTGAGCATTGGATCCAGTATCTCAGAACCATAGTTAAATACTAAACCCTGGATGATGCTTGCAAATAAATTTACTGTGGTAGCTATCACAAAAAGGGAATAGGATTTTCTATTGTTGTTTTTTTGTTTTAGGTGATAAAGCCCGACAAATACTAAGACTGACAGGAAAAAGTATAAAAACACAAATGAGTAAGAGTAGGTGGAAAGTGTGACGTCATCGATCACTGTTTTTTCCTTATCCCAATGCTCTAAAATTCCATATGGTTTGTACTGAGTAATAGAAAGCCAAGGAATATTTTCCCAATGACTGATGATTAATGGTGCTGGTATATTTTCAAGTAATAAATTATAAGTGATAAAAATGTAATTAATTTGAGGCTGATGGCTGCAAAAAAATGAATTCTATCACTGCGGCTATTACTTTGAGTAACGTTCAAAAATGGTTTCAGCTTCACTGGCGTTCTGCAGTGAAAGACAATCTAAAGTATGGTAAGTCCCTTGAACTGAGCCTTGGCTGTTTTTATTTGCGTACTGTTCAGCCAGTTTTTCACCTTGTTCAAATGCATCCATCGGCAGTTTACTCAATTCTAAATAGGCGGAAGCGGAACGGAAGGCGTCTTGTTTGGTTTTTTCTGAGTCAGTGGACTTCCCAATGCAGCGGCTGACTAACCAATTTTTATATAGTGCCTCTTGCGATAAAGCATTGAGCGAGTTTTCAGCAAGGACTACATGGCTTCCGAGCAGCAGAGACATTAAAAAGTACGTGTATCTTCTCATCCGAGATAACCTTTGATATGAGCCGTCGTTTGAGCAACTCTGATATCAGTTGTCGTCTTTCCCTTGGTACTTCTTGATGATGGCTTGCAGCTCTTGGCTGCGTACAAGATCGATGCACTTGGCCATCGTCATCGGCTTCCCAGACATGCTGTCATAGGGCTTTGCCAGAAATTCTTTTGCCAGCGCCCTGACGGCGGTATGCGCTTCCAGAGAATAATCGCCGAACTCCATGTAACCCCGAGCGGTGGCGGCGGCATCGTTTTTGACTTCTTTTGCTGAGTACCCCTCGGCGATACAAACGCTAAGCGCGTAGTTTTTGAGGTACTCGGCAGGGGAATAGTCAATTTCTGTCGCTGCATTGACGTTCAAGGTTGCGGCGATGGCCACAGTCAGTGAGATTTTTTTCACTGATTATTTCCGAGGAGGATTTTCATTTACTCTGTCCGGATTGTCTTTCACCCAATTATCATTAGGGCGCTGTACATAATCTTTCGCAAGTTTATCAAGCTCTTCACTATGGTACATATCCATGCACTTCATTAAGTCTAAGCGGCTTTTCCCATCCTTAGCATTGTAATTCTTTTGCAAATACTGCTTTGTCAGCTTGATGATAGGGGATTCTTCATCACGAATTGCATAGTATGACCAAGCATCGATACCATTCGATGAGGCAATTGCATCTTTGCTAGCCTCTGGTGATGTCTTATAAGCGACGGAAATGCAGTAGGTCAGAGCAATATCCTTGTAGTTTTGCAAATAGTTTCGGTACGCCGCTTGCGGTGGCCACTTTTCAATGGGTTCTTCTTGGTTTTTCTGTGCTATAGCACAAGTAGCATATATACAAAGAAAAGAGATAAGGATTTTTTTCATCTCAATACCCAAAAGTTAGCGTAATTTGTTGTATAGCGAGCTTCTGGTTCATTGAAATAACAATGATCATAACAATCGCCGTTCCCATTCCAAAGCGTAGCATGTCCTCCAGCATCGCTCCAACCTGCAATTTCAAACAGTATGATCCCTTTCTTCCCGGCTAATTCACCACCACCTGGAGGAGGGAATTTGACTCGAAGGTCGGGTTTGCCCCAGATCTTTGTCAGATAAGCGATAAGATCTTTAACTCTAAAAAAATACCATTGACGATCGGCGCCTGATACGGTCTGATCTTTTACATAAGGAATGGGGAAGCCAGATTTATTCAAGATGTAGCTCATACGCACAGCGCAGGTGTTTTCCCATTTTCCATTGGGCGCAATATTCATGGCGACACGCCCGCCGATAATCTTGGCAACATTTTGAGCTGAATATTGCGCGTTATATATTTTAGTGCTTGCAGCCCATGCTGCTGAAAAAATGGGGCGATTATTATTCATTGTTATTTCCCTATATTAATCCCCCCGGCCGTAACCGGGGGGGCATGCAGATTAAGCTTCGCGGTTTTCCTTGATGTTCCAACCTGCGCTGCTTTCGGCACCTTTGCCGCCTTTATCGCTCTGCTCCCAGTACTGCTGTTTCACTTTCGCCGCCTGGAAGGAGTAGGTGACGCCCACGGTGTCTTCGCCGCCTGCACCGGTGTACTGCACGGCGGTGACCAGCACGTCTTCCAGAGTGATTTTTGCGTATTCAACCTGGGTGCCGCCCGCCTTGCAAACCGACAGCTCAATCTTGGTCAGGTGTTTGCCGCTTGAGCAGTGTTTCAGCAAGGCCGGGGTTGACTTGTCGATCAGCGCGTTGACGTGCAGATCGTTGAAGCACACTTTACCGGCGCCACCGCCGCCGCCAACGCCCATATTGCCCGGTTGAGAAGCGCCCCAGGAGAAAGAAGTAATGTCGGTCCAGCCTTTGTGATTCGAATCTTTGGATTCGCCGCTGGCACCTTCAACTTTCAGGAACATATCAATAGCCATAGTTTCTTCACTCTTTATTAAGGGTTAACAGTAGTATTAACGTTACGTTGAAAAACTCAGGTAATAGCAGCAGGAATTGCAAGTGTGGTAATGCATTACCAATTTATATCCTTGTGCCATGCACCTTCTTAAATACCGAAAACTATCGGTACGGGTTACCGAGCCACTATTAAGTGCTAATGGCTCAATGCTTAATTATTTCGCGTTATCTTGGTTCCACATGCGATCCGGGTTTTCTGCGATAGGCTGACGATGAGGTTGATACATCAGCCAGGCCGCGCGATCGCGGCCTGACTTCAGTCCATCAGGACGCGTCGTTTTGTTTCAGCGAAGGCAGCTTCGACACCAGGCGCAGGGAGACGGTCAGGCCTTCCAGCTGGTAGTGCGGGCGCAGGAAGAACTTGGCGCTGTAATAGCCCGGGTTGTCTTCAATCTCTTCCACCTGCACTTCCGCCGCGGCCAGCGGTTTGCGCGACTTGGTTTCCTGCGAGGAGTTGGCCGGATCGCCGTCCACGTAGTTCATGATCCAGTCGTTCAGCCAGCGCTCCATGTCGTCGCGCTCGCGGAAGGAGCCAATTTTGTCGCGCACGATGCACTTCAGGTAATGCGCGAAGCGGCAGCAGGCGAACAGGTACGGCAGGCGCGCGGAAAGCTGGGCGTTGGCAGAGGCGTCGGCATCGTAATATTCCGCCGGCTTCTGCAGCGACTGCGCGCCGATAAAGGCGGCGAAGTCGGAGTTTTTGCGGTGCACCAGCGGCATAAAGCCGTTTTTGGCCAGCTCGGCTTCGCGGCGGTCGCTGATGGCGATCTCGGTCGGGCACTTCATGTCCACGCCGCCGTCGTCGCTCGGGAAGGTATGGCACGGCAGGTTCTCCACCGCGCCGCCGGATTCCACCCCGCGAATGGCGGTGCACCAGCCGAACTCTTTGAACGAACGGTTGATGTTGGCGGCCATGGCGTAGGCGGCGTTGGTCCAGGTGTAGTTGCCGTGGGTCGCGCCGTCGGTATCTTCTTCGAAGTCAAACTCGTCCACCGGATTGGTGCGGATGCCATACGGCAGGCGCGCCAGGAAGCGCGGCATCACCAGGCCCAGGTAGCGCGCGTCTTCCGATTCGCGCAGGCTGCGCCAGGCGGCGTATTCGGTGTTCTGGAAAATCTTGGTCAGATCGCGCGGGTTGGAGAGCTCCTGCCAGGACTCCATCTGCATCACGCTTGGCGCGGTGCCGGCGATGAACGGGCAGTGCGAGGCGGCGCCGATCTTGGCCATTTCGCCCAGCAGCTCCACGTCCTGCGGGCTGTGATCGAAGTAGTAGTCGCCCACCAGGCAGCCGAACGGCTCGCCGCCGAACTGGCCATACTCTTCTTCGTAGATTTTCTTGAAGATCGGGCTCTGATCCCAGCCCACGCCTTTATAACGCTTCAGCGTGCGGCCCAACTCCTGCTTGGAAATGCTCATGAAACGGATCTTCAGCATCTCGTCGGTTTCAGAGTTGTTGACCAGGTAGTGCAGGCCGTGCCACGCGCCTTCCAGCTTCTGGAAATCGTCGTGGTGAATGATCTGGTTGATCTGCTGCGACAGCTTTTCGTCGATTTCCGCGATCAGCGCCTGGATGGTGCGGTAGGCGTCGGAAGAAACGGTGACGGTATTTTCCAGCGCCTGCTGCGCCAGCGTTTTCACCGCGTTCTCGACCGCTTCTTTGGCCTGATCGGTCTTCGGCCGGAACTCTTTGTTCAACAGCGCGCTGAACTCATCGCTGGAAAAAGTCTCGGTGGTTTGCAACGCATTCTGTTGCTGAGGCGAGTTGCTCATCGATTAATCCTCACGCTCGTTGTTGTCATCGTTAACCGCCGGCTTCGGCGCGTCGGTCAGGGATTTCAGCAGCGCCGGGTTTTGCAGGATCTTGGAGATCAGCTCCTCGGCGCCGTTTTTACCGTCCATGTAGGACAGCAGGTTGGAAAGCTGGGTGCGGGCGTCCAGCAGATTGTCCAGCGCGTCGACCTTGCGGGCGATAGCGGCGGGGGAGAAGTCTTCCATGCTTTCGAAGGTCAGATCGATGTTCAGCTTGCCTTCGCCGGTCAGGGTATTGTCAACCTGATAAGCGACGCGCGGCTTCAGCGATTTCATGCGCTCGTCGAAGTTGTCGACGTCGATTTCCATGAATTTGCGCTCCTCCACGCTGGCTTGCGGATCGACCGCTTTCCCCACCAGATCCGCCATCACGCCCATCACGAACGGCAGCTGGATTTTGCGCTCTGCGCCATAAATTTCGACATCGTATTCAATCTGTACGCGCGGCGCGCGGTTGCGGGCGATGAATTTCTGCCCGCTGCGGGATTTCGAGTTTGACATGATTTACTCCATCTAATGGCGATTGGGAACGCGCCTCGTCCGGCTGGGAGAGTCAGGTTCTGATTCGGGTCTGCGCAGGGGCAGACGGTATCGGGTGTCATCAAGAGAACAAAAGTCGGCGGCTAGCTGTTCTCCTCGTTGTCGGGGCGACCGAGAATGGTCTCCAGTTGGTTAAGCCCATCGGGCGCCAAATCGCGGACGATTTGCATAAAGTCCAGCGTAATCAGTCGCTGTACCCGATCGATCATCAGCGGCGCCGGGTGGCTTGGCTCATGAAGACGAAAATAGTTTTTCACCTTGTCCAGCATCAGCTGAGCGTCGTCGCGCGACTGGATCTGCGCGCTGCGCCAGTTGAGTGGGGCAGAGGCGCTCTGCACGGCGGCCGGTGGCTGCTCAGCGGCGGTTTCCTGTGTGGCGTCCGCTTCGGTGGCGGCCGGGGCCTCGCTCTGGCCGGCAAGCGCCACCAGCGAAAAGACCTTGGTCAGCGCGCTCATTTCCGGCAGCGCGCTTTCACCCAGATGGCGGGTGACTTCGCTGCGGATGGCGGCCAGGGTGTTGGCGATGTGCATCACCAGCGCGCCTTCGGGGCGATCCTGCTGCGCCAGCTCATCCTGCAGTCGTGCGCGGCCGCCGGGAAAGTTGGGGCACTCTTGCTTGCTGCCGTCGAGCAGGGCGCCGGCATCGCGCAGCGAGATTTCACCGGCGGCGCTTTTCAGCAGCGGCGCGGCGCGCACGCTGGCGGCCAGCGCGGCCTTGTCGCCAAGGTCGGCCAGCGCGTTGATGCGAAACAGCGGGTCGGCCTCACCGTCGAACTCCAGCGGCGGCTGCAGGGCATCCCAGTAGCGGAGTATCGCCTGGTGGATCAGCGTCAGCCCGTCGGCATAGCCAGGCAATCCGCGCAGCTGGGTCCAGGCGCGGGTGAGATACAGCATGACGCGCAGGTCTTTGGTGCGCGCCAGCAGCGAGCTTGCGAGGCGCTCGACCTGCACCCAGTCCGGCGCTTCTTCCGGAATGATGGTGCTGCCGAATTGCTGTTCGGCTTTGCCGGTGGCGGCGCGCGCCATGGCCAGAAAGTCGGCGTCGTATTCCAGGTTGTCGCCGCAGGGATTGTCCGCGTCAACCGGGGCCAGCAGGGTATCGGTGTCGATAGCCATAAAATTTCCTTCAACGAGCGATGTTAATCAAACATTTGCGGGTACTGGCCGCCGCGGCCGGGGCGCGCCCAGCCGTTGGGCTCGAACAGCAGTGAAAACAGCTGCACGGTGAGGTTGCCGCTGTGCACGTGGGTGTAGAGCGGGTGCCCATCGGCCTGATTGGTCCACCAGAAGCTGGTGTACTGCGCCGGATCGAAACAGTCGGCGGCCTGTTGCCAGCCGAGGCCCGGTACGTCCGGATGCTGGAACCCGATAATCGACAATATCTCGGAGTCCGCTTCCGCCGGCGGGCTGGGCAGCGCCGGGATCGCCTGCAGCGTGCGGTCGATCTGTTCGGCGGAGAAGCCGTTGCGCACGCCGTTCAGCAGGGTATGGCCGAGCTGTTGGTACCAGCTCGCCGCCATGTTCAGTTGTTGCGGGCGCCAATCCTGTTGGCTGAACAGGCGCAGCGCGCAGATGGGGTAACGCCGCCCGACGCGGTCGCGCGCCGGCAACAGGCAGCCCATCTGCACGTACTGGCTGCCGAGCGTGGCGGGGATCACGAAGTTCCACACCGGCGCGTTGCTGAACGGGTGATCGTTTGGCCCCTGCGCATCGCGCTGCAAATTCACCAGCCCGTTATGGAACCAGTGGGCCCAGTTGTTGATCACCGGGTCAGGCAAACGGCGTTGCAGGAAGTCACCGGCGGAAGGAAGTTTGCCGTACCAGCCGATGCTCGTCGGGGCGCTTGAATCAGTGCTCATGGTCATGTCCTTTCGGGGCTACGGGCACGAGAAGGCCGGCAGTTGGAACGGATTGCGAATGCTGTTGGGCGTGAACTCCAGCGTGACGCGGTGGCCGTCGAGATTGAACGTCGCCTGACGGCCGAGGCCGCCGGTGCCCGAAGACTGCGCCATATCCACCAGGCGGTTCAGCGCCCACGGCCCGCAGGTCACCAGGCTGGCGGTGGTGCCGTTGGCCAGCGCCAGCTGCAGATGCACCTGGTTGGTATTACGGGTACCCGGCCAGCTGACCACCAGCGGCACCTGCGGGCCGTGGCTGTATTTGAACAGCTGCCCGTCGATATCCAGCGTCAGGTTGAGGATGTCGTTATCCATCCGCACCGGCCGCACGGTCACGCGGTACGAGGGCGTCGCGGTACCGTTGGCGAAGAAGGCGTCGCGGATGCGCTGCGCCTGCTGGAACGAACGCAGGATGCCTTCGCCGCCGGGCAGCGTCTTGCCGTCCACGCCGGGGGTAAAGCGCCAGTTGGCGCGAGTAGTGTCGACCTTGCCCTGCAGGTTGTCGCGGAAGAAGCTGTCCATCAGCCCGCTGTTCGGCGCGAACATGCGCGCCAAATCGTCCGGCGTCACTTCCTGGCGCGCCCGGGCCACCAGCGGATAACGCCCGGCAATCGCCTGGCGACAGAAGCTGCCGACCTCGAAGCTGATGCGTTTTTTCACGTTCTCCATCTCTTTGCGCTGGGTGTCGCTGCTGGCGCCGATCGCCAGCGACAGCAGCATCTGTTTGAACGGCACCGGCAAGCGGCCGGACTCGGCCTGCAGGCGCGGGATGATGTCGCTCGGCGGCGCCGACATGCCGCTGTTGGCCGCGCCTTGCACCGCCGTCAGGTAGCTGTACAGCTCATCGACCTGTTTCAGCACGCTGTCGAAAGGGATCGCCTTATTGCCTTCGCCCTGGCTTTGCGCCAGCTCCAGCAGCGGCGCGAAGTGCGCCATCACCAGCTGTTCCGGCTGGGCCGACACGTCGCCGTCGGCGTTGGCCGGCCGGTTGGTGAACAGCGCCTCCAGCGTGCGGTTGGCGTTTTGATTCAGCCTGTCTTCGGTTTTGGCCAGCAGCGAGCGGGAATCGGCGTCGCTTTTCTCGTCGCGCAGGGTGACGTTTTTGCTGACGTTGACCAGCAGGTTGCGCATCGGCGACGGGTTGCCTGACAGCAGGCGCGCGCTGCTGATGCGTTGGGTCAGGTTGCCGATGTTGGCCAGTTGGATATCCCCCAGCAGCTCATCCCAGGCGCTGATAAAGTCCTGCATGTACAGCTGGCGGATGGTCTTGGTCAGATCGGCGCTCTTCTGCTCCGGCGTCTGGCTGTTCAACACCCAGACGTCTTCCTTGCGCAGGGTATCGGTCACCGGATCGATGTTGTCGTTGAACGCTTTCCAGTACCCTTGCGAGGTGAACAGGCCCGGCACGCCGTCGGTGACCGGTTTGCCGCTTTTGCGGCTGAACGCCAGCTCGGTCTGCGGGCCGGCCAAATCGACCAGGCTGACCGGCTTGATGTCGGTCTGTTTCAGCAGCAAGCGCTTGAGGCGGCCATAGACGCGCTGCGACAGCGGCGCCCGATTGATGGCGGCCTGCGCCTGCGCCACCAGCTGTTCATCTTTGGCGTAGGGCGAGGCCTGGATCTGCGCATCCAGCAGTTGGCTCAGGTGCCATTCGATCTGCTGCAGCTGTTTTTGGGTGCTGCCCTGCGGCAGGTTGCGCTGCAGGTTGAGCATCACCCAGGCGCGCAGGAATTTGCCGTCGTACTGCTTCGGCAGATACAGCATCTGGTAGGCCTTCAAAGCTTCATAGCTGAAGTCCGCGTCGCCGTGGTTATCGTTGCGCAGCGTGGTGGCGATCTGTTGCGCCACCTGCGGCAGCAGCAGCTCTTTCAGCGCTTTTTGATACAGGGCATTGCCGGCGTCACCGACCTGATCGCCGCGGAACAGCCCCATGCGGTAAGTGAACGGCGGATCGTCCAGCGAAAAGTTCTGGCTGTCCGGCAGGTGCAGCAGGCTGTTGAGGAACGGCAGCAGCGAGAACATGTCGCCGTTGCCCACCTGCGTCAGGTTTTGCCCCTGGCGCTCGACGCCGGGCACCTTGGCGGCCACTTCCGCCAGGTAGGCCTTGTTGTTGCCGTAGCTGGTGAACCAGAGCATCGCCAGCACCGCCAGGACCACCGCCAGCGCGATGTAACCCGCCCAGTGCAGGGCGCGGTTGCGGTATTCCCACCAGCGGTTGCTGCCCGCCAGCCCGGACTCCTGGAAGATCACCGATTCCAGCGTCTCTTTCAGGAAGAAGCTCTGGCCCTTGGCCGCCGGGATCGGCGTTTCCTGGCCCACGCTGTCCCAGGCCGCGTTGGCCTGCGCCCCTGAGTTGGCCGTCGGCAGCTGCAGGTAGCGGTTCAGTTCGCCCATCACCCGGTCGAACGGCAGCCCCTCTTGGGTGCCGCTGGTGAAATAGATGCCGCGCGGGGTAAAGCGGGTTTCAAAACTGGAGGTGGCGAACACCTGTTCCAGATAGTGGCCGAGCAGCGGGCGCAGCGCGGCGAATTCCTGCGGGAACAGATAGCTTTCGGCGCGTTGGCGCGCGTCGTGCTCCATCAGCAGCGTATCCGGCAGCGCCGCATCCAGCCGTTGTTGCAGCAGGGCGTATTGCTGTTCGAAGGCGGCGTTCAGGTTGAAGTCCGGCTGCCGCGAGCGTTCGTAAGGGAAGGTGAATCCCCATATCTGGTCGCGCTGCGCTTTGTCGAAGCTGCCGAAATAGGCCATAAAGCCATTGAGCAGGTCGGTTTTGGTCACCAGCACGTAGACCGGGAAGTGAATGCCCAGCTGTTCGTGCAGTTCGATCAGGCGTTTGCGCAGTGCGCTGGCCTGGGCGGCGCGCGCTTCGGCGCTGTCGCTCAGCAGATCGGCGACGCTGATGGTGACCATCACGCCGTTGATTGGCTGGCGGGTGCGATATTTTTTCAGCAGCGCGACGAAGCTTTGCCATTCGCCGGCGTCTTCTTCGCGCTGGCTTTCCTGGGTGGTGTAGCGGCCGGCGGTGTCGAGCAACACGGCGTCGTTGGTAAACCACCAGTCGCAGTTGCGGGTGCCGCCCACGCCGCGCAGCGCGGATTTGCCGAAGCGATCCGCCAGCGGGAAGTGCAGGCCGGAATTGACCAGCGCGGTGGTCTTGCCGGCGCCGGGCGCGCCGATGATCACATACCACGGCAGTTGGTACAGGTATTGGCGGCTAAAGCGGGTCATCCAGCGGTGTTTGCCGTCGCCCTGGCCCGGGGCGAAGCGCGCCTTTTTCAGCAGCTGCGCCGCTTCGTCGAAGCGCTGCGCCAGCTGATCGTCTTGTTTAACCTCGGGCTTGCCGTCTTCCGCCGGCACCGTTTCGGCGGCGCGCAGGTTGCTCAGCAGGCGGCTGTTGAACCAGGCGCTGTAGAGGCGCGGGATCAGGCGGCACAGGAACCAGATCAGGTAGATGACGCCAATGGCGATCTGGCGGTTGAGTTCCGGCTCCAGCGGGCGATAGTCGCCGATGGCCACCAGCGGGCCGATCATCCAGATGATGAACGCCAGCGCGGTAATGCCGACAAAGCCCCACAGCAGGCGGCTGGTGATGATGGAGAATAACGTACTGAGCATTACTTTCCGGTTCCTTGCGGCAAGCCGTTGATTTCCGCCTGGGTGTTTTCCGGGGCGACCAACAGCGTAATTTCTACCCGGCGGTTCAACGCGCGGTTCACTTTGTTATCGTTCGGCGCGACGGGGTTGCTCTCGCCGCGGCCCTCGGCCTTGACCCGCTGCGGGTTGGCGAGGTGTTTTTGCAAGCGGGCGCTGACCGCTTCGGCGCGCGCCAGCGACAGCTCCCAGTTGGAGGCGAAACGGGCGCTGCGGATCGGCAGGTTGTCGCTGTAGCCGGTGACCAGGATCTTGCCGCTGACGCCGTTCATGGCGGCGGCGATGCGGTCGATGACCGGGATATAGTTGGCGCGCACCGTGGTGGCGGCGGAGTCGAACAGCCCGTCGCCTTTTAGGATCACCACGCTTTGCTGCGCTTCGTCGCGCACCACCACCAGCCCTTCGGCGATCTCTTTGCGCAGGAAGCTTTTCAGGCTCAGCGTCGGCGGCGCGGCCGGCGCCGGGTTACCGATCGCCACCTGCGGCAGATTGGTTTGGTAAATCGCCGCCAGCACCGGGCTGGTGTTGTCGCCCAGCCGCCAGTTGAGGGCGATGAACAGCAGCGAAGCCAGGAAGCCGGTCAGCGCCACGCAGGCCCACAGCGGCACCAGCGGGCGCCACAGTTTTTGCTGTACCGGCAGATCCAACGCATGAGGCGACAGGGGAGGGGCGTAGCCGCCGCGCACCGTCCGGATCAGCTGTAGCAAGCGCTGTTTCATGGTTTCCAGCTGAGAACGGCCGTTTTCCATCACCCGATAGCGGCCTTCAAAGCCCAGCAGCAGGCAATAATTGATCAGTTCCAGCAGGTTGATGTGCTCACGCGGACTCTGCGACAGCTTGGCCAGCAGCTGGAAAAACTTTTCGCCGCCCCAGGTTTCGTTATGGAAGGTCACCAGCAGCCCGCTGCCGGACCACACGCTGTTGCTGCCCCACGGGGTCAGCGCCGCCGCTTCATCCAGCGCGGTGCACAGGCAATAACGCGCGCCGATGATCACTTCGTACGGCAGATTGGCGCGTTGGCCGCGGATCTCGAAGCGGCGCATTTCGTCGATCAGCTGTTGGCGCAGCTGCGCCGGGTTGGCGTGCGTGGCCGACTGGCGGATCTGCGAAATGGCGTTCAGCAGCGGGTTGGCGGCGTCCACCAGCGGATTGGCCGCCGGCGCCATGCTATTTTCCTGAGTCATAGGTTAACGGTCCGTATGGCTGCGAATCGCCCAAAATTCCATGTCCAGCCCCGGGAATTCGCCGGCCAGGTGCAGGGCGAAGGCGCTGGATTTTTCCATCTGTTTCCACAGGTCGCCGCCTTTTTCCAGCTCGAAATAGGTATAGCCGGCGTGATAAGGGATCTGGCGCGGCGCGACGGGCATGGTGCGCAGACCGATGCCCGGCAGCTGCAGCTGCACCAGATCGCGGATGCGCGTGACCGGGGCGATCTTCATTTGCGCCGGGAAGTGGGTCAGCAACACCTCGGCGGCCACGTCGGCGCGCACTGCCAAGACGAAACCGAAGTCGCGCATCATTTTGGTGTCCTGCACGGTGGCGACGTTCAACCCGTGGGATCGTTCGACCAGCGTCAGCTGAATGGCGTTGTCTTCCAGCACCACTGACAATCCTTGACGCAGCAACAGCATCAGCTTACCGAAGCACAGCGCCAGGTTGTCGTGGTCGTACACCGGCAGGCGGCCTTCCGGGGTGCGCTGCGCCGAGAAGCTGGCGAGTTCGGTGGCGAACTGCAGCCAATCGGCGAACAGGCGCTCCGGGTGCAGATGGTCGAGGTGGTAGGCATGGCTCACCTGACCGAGATGGCGGTTGATCAGCTGCAGCAGCATGAAATCGACCATTTCGGAACTGCCGCCGCGGCCCGGCTGCAGCAGGCGTTGACTCATCTGCTGGCTGCGCTGTTGCAGCAGGCCCTGCAGATCGTTGATGAAGGTCTTCAGTACCGGGTTGCCCTGGCAGTTCAGCATCGGCGGGATTTGCGCCGTATCAAGACGCAGGCTGTTGTCGCCGCGCTTTTCCAGCACGCGGGTAACGCCGAGCGCCGTCCATTCGGCGTTCAGCTCGCTCTCCAGCATCAGCCGCAGGCGCAGGCGGCCGAACTGCAGCGCCGCGCTGCCCACCGAGACGGCGTTGAGATCGTCGACTTCGTTCTCGTAGGCCAGATAGCGCGCCAGCGCTTCCGGGCTTTCCTGAAAGATCACGTCTTCACGCCCCGCGCGATAGGTCGGCAGAGCCAGCACCACGTTTTCACCGGTCTTGTTGTCGGCGATGGCCAGCGGCGCGGGCGCCTGCTGGGCGCCGGAGAAGCGAAACGGCGTGCCGTCCGGCATGATGCCGCTGGCGGCGTTGAGCGCAATCTTGCCCTGGCGCAGCAGCGTTTGGTCCAGATCCAGGGTCAGGAACCCCCAGAAACAGCCGCTGTGGGCCTGGCCCCAGTTGCGCATATAGCCTTCGAGATAGTTTTCCGCCTGCTGGAAATGGTGAGGGCGTAAAAACATCCCCTCAGTCCAGACAACCTTATGAGCATCTTTCATCATCACACCTATAGTTACTTCGCTTCAGCGCAGCGGTAGATCAGTCGACCTTTTTTACGGGGCGCAGGCCATTCACGCCCGCGACGATATGCGCTTCCAGCTCATCCGGCGAGAATTGCCATACCTTGTAGAAATTGGTTTCGGTGGGCTCCGGCAGCGGCAGCGAAATGCGCCAGGCCTTGCCGTCCAGGTTTTGATACTCGGCGATCACGCCGATGTAACGTGCGTCCAATGCGCTTTGCCCGCCGAGCGTCTTGCCGGTCTGGCCCGGCGTCAGGAAGAACTGATCGCTGTCCAGCAGGCTATTGCCGAGCACGCTTTTGGCGTCGTTTTGCAGACTGAAGAAGTCGGCATCCATGAATTCCGCATCCGAACGCAGCAGCAGCACGCGAATTTTTATCGGCGCCGGTTGCGCGCCGGCGGCGGCGTTGACCTGGCGATCGGCATCGAACACCAGGCTGTAGCGCGACGGCACGCTTTTGGCGGAAGACATGCAACCGCCGAGCGCCAACGCGCCCAGCAGCAGAAACAGCATCCCGCACCAGCGGGAAGCGATAGGGGTCGTCATCATGGGAATCTCGTCGCCCGCAGGCGTACTGACTACTGGAGGATCCAGGTGGCTGAGCCGGCGTTTTTACACGCCTTGCTGTCGCCGCCGACTTTGACGCAGTCCTGTTTGGCGGCGCGCGCGCGGCGCGGCAGATCTTTGCGCAGCGTTGATTTGTAGCGCGCTTCCGGCACGCCGGCGTTGGCCTGGATATAACCCACCAGGTCGCCGCCGCGAATGGCGGAGATCGCCAGCCAGTTGTTTTCCACTTCGCCCAGCGCGTAGAACGCGGCGGCGTTGTCCAGGCTGCCGACGGCGGTGCCGGTATAATCGGGGCTGCTCATGATGCTGGCGGCGTACAGGCTGCGGTATTCCTCACCGATCGGCTTGAACTGTTTCGGCGCGCTCACCGCGGCGCGGTGCTTTAGCGTGACGCCATTGACTTCACTGCTGACGATGGCGTCGTTATTGAGCGCCGGCGGCGGTGGCGGCGGGGTGGAGCAACCGGCAAGCGTCAGGGCGGTCAGCAGCGTCAGGGTAATCCGTGTTTTCACAATGTCCTCTTTTTCTTGATTGAATGGCTGTGTAATAAGGCGCCGTCATCAGGGCGCAAGCAGCAACACTTTTAATTGGCTCGGCACGATGCGCATGCCGAGCGCGTTGGTGGAATTCTGCAGGCTGAGGCTGGTCAACCGGGTGGCCGGGGTGCCTTTGAGCAGCACGGTAAAGGCGCCGGTCAGGTGGCGGGACGGCCCCATCACCGTGCCGGAAGCGACGCCGGTGGCCACGCCGGGGTTGTCGCCGTTGGTCAGGGGCGTCACCGTCGCCATGTTGTGCGCCGGGGTGCCGACGAACAGAATGTTGAACGCATTCGGGATGGCGGTCGGCGCCAGGGCGATATCCGGGTAAGGCACGGGCACCGGCGCCGGGCTTGGCGTCAGACAGACGTCGGGAAACGCCAGGTCCACGCCGATCATTTGGCTGTTGGCAAACATAAAGGCCTCCGCAGGTTATCCGACGTGGATTTGTTCCGAATCCAGCTTGGTGATGTCTTTCGAGGTAATCAGCGTGTTGCGCGCATGAATGCGGGCGTAATCTTCCGCCTGGTAATCCATCTGCCCGGCGCGCACGTGCTCGGTCTGGCGCACTTTGCGGAACAGCGAATGGCTGATCTGGCTGACCGAATGCCACAGCGACTCGCAGCGTTTGCCGACCAGGCGGCTGAGGCTGACGAAGGCCGACAGCTCTTCGCCGCTGTATTTCATCTTGTCGACGTGGCAGTCGCCGCTGTTCGCTTGCAGCGTCATGGCGTCGCCGCTCAGGTTCAGCGCCTGCGCGCCGTGCAGCGACAGCGAGCCGTTCGGCGTTTCAATGTGCAGATCGCCTGCGACGCAGAGCCGCGCCGCGCTTTGCGGCTCTGCGCGCTCAAGGACGGCGATCGCCCACAGCTGATGGCCGCAGCCGGCGACCAGCACGTTATCGCCGAGGGCCGGCGTCAGCAGGCAGCTCGCCGCCCGGCGGCAATGCCAGCCGCGGCCTTCGCACTCCACCACCAGGCTGCCGTCCGGCAACAGGTTGACGACCTGGCCGGCGGCCTGCTGGGGCGGTGCGATGTTGACGGCGCGAGTTGTGTTGGCAACGCTCATGGTGATCCCCTCGTGAAGTGGTCAATGCATTCAGATTCGGCTCTGGCGCTGTGCGCTCCAGGTTTCCGCGGCGTACAGTTCTTCGTCGCGCTCGAGGATCCCGCTGCGATCGCCCCAGCGCGTTTGCTGCTGGTGGGCGCGGTGCATGCGGGTGCGCATAAAACGCGCGCGCCGGAAATCGGCGGCGCCGATGTCGGCGTAACAGAAGTCGGCGTAGGTCAGGTCGCTGTCGCTGAAATCACAGCGCGCCGCGCGGCTGCGCTGGAACACGCATTGATACAGGCGCGCCTGGCTAAAGTTGGCGGCGTCCAGCGTCGCTTCGCTGAAGATCGCCTGATCGAACTGCCCGCTGCGGCACTGCGCGTGGGTCAGATTGGCCTCCAGCCACAGTGACTGCTGCGCTTGCACGCCCGTCAGGTTGGCGCGCAGCAGCGAAGCGCCCTTGAAGTTGCTTTGACGCAATGTCGCCTGGCTGAAATCGACGTCGTCCAGTTGGTTATCGGTAAACTGGCAGGCGATGAGGCGCTGCCCGGCGTAACTTTTGCCGCGGTGATCACATTCGAAAAACGTGACGCGGTCGAAATCAACCCCTTCAAACCTTGTTTCACAGAGATTTAATCGAAAGAACGTGACAAGTGACAGCCTCGTATGGCTTAAATCTGCGCCGTCGAGCGGGCTTTCGTAAAAGGTGGTGCGATCGTGCTGAGTGGCGGAAAAATTCGCGCCGGCCAATTGGCATGACATCCAGTGGCTTTGGTTGAGCGACAGCCGGCTAAAGTCGCTCTGTTCAAGCCGGCAACCGTTGAACATCGTCAGTTCGATATGGCTCTCGCTGAAGCGGCCGCCCGCCATGGCGCACTGATTGAAGGCCGTTTGCTTCAGGTTCGCCCGCGCAAATTGAGCGTGTTCGAGCCGGCAATCGCTGAAGACGCTGTCGCGCAGATCGCAATCGGAGAAGTTCACGCCGTTCAGGTTCAGTTCGTTGAACATGCCGCCGGCCAAATCCATACCGGCGAATGACAGGCCGTGCAAATCCTCACCGGCAATCAGCTCGCCGCGTTTCACGCGCTGGCGTATCTGCTCAGGTTTTGACGTCATACTTCCTTCCCGTTGTGGCGAGGCAAGGTTTTCACCCTGGCGGTATAGGCACCGTCGAGCCGGGTCGCCTGATCCACTTGCGACTGCGACAAATCGGCCCGGAACAGATTGGTGCCCTGCAGGTCGGCGCCTGACAGCACGCATTTTTGCAGGATCGCCGCGATGAAATTGGCGTCGCGCAGGTTGGCCTTGGACAGATCGCAGCGAATGAACAGGCTGCCGCTGCCGTTGGCCTGACGGAAATCGGCCTCGTTCAGCCGGGCTTCCGACAGGTCGCAGTTGTCGAGGCGCGCACGGCTGAAATTAGCCCGCTGCAACGGCATCTGGCGCAAATTGCACTGGTTCAGCGTCGCGTCGCTGAAATCCGCCTGCGGCAACAGCGTCTTTGCCGCGAAGGCGCAGGCGGTGAGGCGTGCGGCGCGGAAGCTGAGGCTTTGCGTCTCGGTATCAACCCAGGCGCAGCTCTCTAGCCGCGCCCGATCGAAGTTCACCGCCAGCAGCCGGCATTTGACGAAGCTGACTTTGTCGAGCCGGGCGTGGCTGAATGTCAGCTGCTCCAGTTGCAGCTCCATCAGCGTAATGTTGGCCAGCGTGGCGCGGTTGAAGTCACACTGCCCGAGCAGGGTTTCGTACCCCAGCAAGTCGCGTAACGACGCCATAGTGAAATCGCAGCGTTGAAACAACGTTTGCTGGATGTTGGTTTCGTGCAACTGCGCGCCGCCGAAATCCGTCGCTTCACATTTCGCCAGGGCTAAGGAGGCGTGGCTCAAATCGGCCTGCTGTAAGACGGCGCCGCTGAGATCGGCGCGCGCCAACATCGCCTCGCGAAGATCGCAACCCACCAATTGGGTTTGGCGCAGATCGGCGTTTTCCAGCAAAGCGCCGCGCAAGTTAGCCTGGCAGAGATCCATGCCGGACAGATCGGCGCCGGTGAGATCCAGGCCGCTGAGATCCTTATCGCGCAGCATGGCGGCGGCGACGCGTTGGCGAATGATTTGCGCCAGATCGCCACGCAGGCGCAGTGCAGGGCTTTGCGCCTGTGCCGACATTAAATACATTTGGTGCAGCGCGCGTTCGCTTTCCCCACGCTGTTTATCGCTAAATGCGTCAGGATGCCGGCGTGCCTCCTGGAACAGCAGATCGCGTTGCTGCTGGTAGCTTTCCGCACCGGATGGCGGCACATGGTCCCCACCGGGATTGAGCGGATCGATACCCTCGGCTTGCGTCAGCTTGAGCATGTCCTGATACTGCGCCTCGGCCTGGCTTTCCAGACGCTCGACGAATTCGGCGAGCTGGTCCAGCTTCGGCGGCGCCTCTTGCGACGGGCGCGGGAAAAGTTCATCAATGTCTTGTCCCTCGCGCAGCAGACGCTGGCGATGCTCTTCGCGTTGCTGGTGCTCGTAGGCGGCGATATTTTCCGCCATCGGGCTTTGCTGCGTCGGCGTTTCCGTATCCAGCCAGGCGCCGATGCACGCCTCCGGCAACAACTCTTGCTCACGAAAAGCGTGCAGAGCACCCCGTTCTTTATCCAGCCGCTGGGCCAATACCTGCCGATAATGCGCGGTGGTGCGGGGCTCGCCTTCGGTTTCCAGGGCCGGCATCAGCTGCATCACGTCGGCGGCATCGTCTTCATTGATGCGTGCGCTGCCCTGATAAATCAGCAGCATCTGTTCCCGATGGGGGAAGAACCAGACGGTGGTGTGGCGCATCGCGATCTCTTCGAAATGCGTTTCGCCGCCGCGCAGCCGGTTGATGAAGCAGCGCGCGCGCCACGGCGGCAAATGCCCTTGCTGCACCGGTTCTGAAGGGTGCATGTTCCAAATCCGATAGGCGGCCCGGGGCGGCAAGCTGTCGCGTTGAGGAAACTGCTGATCGCTTTCCGCCATGTTGAACAGGCGCCAGTCGATATCGTTGGCGAAGCCGGGAAAGCTGTTTTTCAACCAGTCGGCGTCGTAGTTTTTGCCGATGCGGGAGAAGCGGCGCGGCCAGGTGATATCCAACGCGTCAAAGCTTGCCGGTTGCGCGCTTTGCCGAGAAGACGCAAGGCGCCCCTGCAGGGGTTCAACATTGGGTAGACGATGGATGCGGCCTTGCGGAAATGTTTCTGGGGTGGCGCCGATGCCGTGCGGATTATCGGCGAACTGTGCGCCGCCGTAAGCCCGGCGCCAGTCCAGACGCATTTCTGCAAAAGGGAGGGGAGTAGAGGGACGATCGTTGATCCAATGGCGATCGCCGAAAACCACCAGCGTTTTTTCCAGCGAATCAAGCTGGATCTTCACGGCGCAAGCGGTTTTGTCTTGTTGATGATGGGTGTAGGCATTGCCGGTGGCGAGAAACTCCGCGCAGGCTTTTGGGATAGCCAAATCGAGCACGCCGCCGCTCAACGTGAGTTCGTCGGCGGCCAACTGCCACAACTCCGGTTCGGGACGCAGGCGCGGGGCGGCCCCCATGTCGGCCAAGGCCAAAACGGAAACGCCCAGATGGTTTTGCCCTTGCCAAGAGAAGGGACGATGAAGCGCGCTGAGGCGCAGAGGTTTTACGACTTTCATTGTGTGTGTAAAGCTTCCTGTGGATATCAGCCGGCAGCCAGGCTGCTTGCTCAAAAACAATCCGTTTTTCGGTTTAATAGATATCAGGCTATGTCACAACAGATGAAGAAAACGATGCGGCGTTCAGAGCCGATCGCCAATGCGGGGAGCGCCCCGCTTCGAAATGGATGATCAAGAGGACAGTGCGTTGTCCTTTCCGCTTATTCCACGAGCCAGCAGCACGGCGGCCACGGACAACGCCGCGGCGATCGCCTTGGCGATCAATTGGCCGGCGCTCTCCAGGTGATAGGGCGCAAAGAAGCCGATGTCATTGGTGCCCAGGATCAGCAGCGCGGCGAGCGCCGCAAAACAGGGCAGCTCTATCGCCAGCGCCAGTCTGCCGGTGGGCGCCGCACCCAGGTAACTCATCAAAAAGCCGGGAAAAATCAGCAATCCGATCAGTTCTGCGGGGGCATTTACCGCAGACATCACCTGCTGGTTGTATTTCAGGAGCGCCAGCATCAGCGCGACAAAGATCAGCAGCCGCACAGGCAACGTGGCCGCTCGGTTGGCCGACAAAAAGGTTTTGCCGATCGCAGCGAGCAATACGCAGCCAACCAGGATGCCAAAGAAGGTAAACAGGACTTGTCCCCAGAGGCTGTCCTGCGTCGAAAAGGCAATGAACGTGCCCATCGTGACACTTCCTTATGCAAGGTGATTTCGCGAACTGATGAACGGTAAGCCGTTTACGGAACGTTGAAATCGGATCGCGTGATTGAAGGGATGCTTTTCGCTCAAAGCCGGGAAAGCTCTTCGATCACCGCTTTTTTGGGATTCTTCGGATCGTACTTTATCGCGATGAAATGACCCGGCTGATAACGCGGCAGATCCACGACGCTGATCGGGCCTTTCGCCACGGCCGTATGGTTTTTCCCGTCTTGGGCGATGTACTTGACTTCGACTTCGCAGACCGGCCGATTCCCGTCCCACAGGTTGGTCTGGCGAATGCTGACGATTTGCCCTGAGGCAGAAATACCGTTCTCCATCACGCTGAGGGAAGAACCGATATGTTTGAAATAACCCCAGATATCGACCGTGATGAATTTGAAAAAGCCCACCAGGCTGAGAATGGGAGCCAATAAAATCAAACCGATAACGGTGAAAACATTTTTGGCCTTCGACATGGGAGTCCCTTTACAAGAAGATCGCCAGCGCCTTGGTGCTCAATCGTAAGGCACCGTTGGTCACCAGCGCGCCAAGCTGCGTGAACGTCATGGGATCATTACTGAGCTTGAAATTGGTTTTGCTGATCGACAGCGGGTTGTGCGAGATATCCAGCATCGTGTGTTTCAGGCTGGCTCCTGTCAACGCAAGATTTGAACCGTAAAAGGCGAAGTTGGCCCCGGTCGCCACCCATTTCAAGCCGTGGCAGTTATCTTTCCAGCTCGGTGTCTGCACCGATACGCCGTCCGCGCTGGTGATATTGATCGTTTTCGCCTTGATGGTCAGCGTGCCGGTGATCGTGGTGCTCTGATCGTTTTTGTAGGTCTCGGTGACATCCCCGGTTACGGTGGCGGTTTGGCCGCCGCCTTCAATCGTCAATTCCTGCCCGCCGGAGGTGATGTTGACCGTCTGCCCTTGCTTGATGGTGCTGGTCTGTTGCCCCTCGGTAATGTCGAGGGTCTGGTTGCCTTTCACCGTGACATGCTGGGTTTGCGTAATGTTTTGCGTCTGCGCGCCGTCGAGCTTGAAGGACTGATTGCCGGTGATGTCGATTTTATCGCCGCCGTCGATAATCGTCAGGTCGCGGCCGCCTTTGATGTTCACCGTCTGGTGAGCGTTCAGGTTGGCGGTTTCCAGCCCATTGACCGTTGTGGTGCGTTTCGCTTTGTACAGGAACGTGGCGTCGCCGGTGACGGTGTCGTCCTGCTGGCGACCGATGGTGGTGGTGCGACTGCCGTCAATATTGACGTTCTTGTCGTTTTCCACCGTCATGTTCATGTTGCGTTCGGCGTGCATGTCGAAAGATTCGTTGCCGGGCGAGTCTTCCAGGAACAGGAAGCTGGCGTTGTCGACGCCGCCGCCTTTGCTGCGGCTCATAAAGCCCATTTTGGTGGCGTCGCCGGGCAGATCCCACGGAGGCATGCTGTCTTCGTTGTAAACGCGGCCGGTGATGATGGGGCGATCCGGATCGCCGTTGATAAAGTCGACCACCACTTCCTCACCGACGCGCGGGATCTGGATCCCGCCGTATTTCCAGCCGGCCCAGGCGCTGGAGACGCGCACCCAGCAGGAGCTGGTTTCGTTGCCGCTGCCGTGGCGATCCCAACGGAATTTGAGTTTCACCCGGCCATATTTATCGGTCCAGATGCTTTCGCCTTCCGGGCCCACCACTTCGGCAGTTTGCGGGCCATGGGTTTTCGGCCAGGGCGTGGTGCGCGCCGGGCGCCAATTGATATCCGCCGGAACGACCTGAAATTCGGTTCGCTGTTCGCCGACGTCGTTATCGTTGCTGGCGTAGCTGTTCTCCTGCATGAAGTAATGTGCGCTGACCACCAGGTAGGTGCGGTTGTCTTCCATACGCGGCGCCTGGGTCAGTTGAAAACGATAGCCGGGCGCAATGCCCTGCGAATTGCCTTCGCCGCTCATCTGCTCATGCTGCGCTTCGAACTCCTGTTGGCGCACCTTGACGTAAAACTGGCCGTGGGCGTGATCGGTATAACGCCCGGGCCAGTCGAACACCTCGGCTTTGTCCTGTGCGAAGGAGGCAGGATTCTGCCGGGCCTCCAGCAACCGTGCGCGCGGTTTGCGAAAATCGTAGTCATCCAGGCTATACAGGCTGGGCGTGATGGCGTCCGAGACGCTCCAGCTGTTGATGCTGTCCTTGTTTTCCACCAGGCCGCCTTCCGCGAGCTGATAGGGGATGCTGGCATAGCCGGCGAGTTCCTGATGGGCCGCCGGCGCGTCAGCCAGCACCAGCGTATGGCCGTCTTGCTGGTGCGTGAAATAGTAATAGATGCCTTCGTGTTCCATCAGGCGGCTGATGAAATCGAAATCGCTCTCCTGGTACTGCACGCAGTACCCCCAGATGCGGTAGTCGTAACTCAGACGGTTATCGATCTTCACCTGATACTGCCCCAGCACCTGAGTCAGGATGTCGGGAACGGTCTGTTCCTGGTAGATGCGAAAATCGCGGTTTTGCGTCAGATACCACAGCGTGGGGCGCAGCACGGCGCGGTAGATATAGTAACGGTTGCCGCCGGCTTCTCGTCCGGAGAGGGTCATGCGCGTGATATTGCCGTTGAGATAACGCGGCGCCAACGGATTGCCCCGCAGTTCCAGCGTGATTTTTTGTCCCAGCAGCGCTTTCAGATCGAGGCGATTGTCAGGGCTGAGCAGCTCGACGTCGAATTCGAACAGCCCGGCCAGTCTTTCCTCACCGGAAAGGCTTCTGAACAACAGCTGATTGGCGGGCAAAGGCGTGTGCGCAATGATAAGGCGATCCATACTATATCCCCGGTTTAGGCATAGCTACCGCACGAGATTTGACGCGCGATCCCGATGGCGTATCTGTCACGAATTGAGACAGGGGCTGACGAAAGATTTAACAAAGTTTACACAAAGGCACGATTTGTGCAGTCTACAATAGAGCTCTGCATTTGCAAAATAGCCTTGTGGATCAATGCTCAATTCGTTAACTCGCTCACGATCTGGTTTTTTATTATCTAAAACATATAGATACGCGCAGATCTTTTTTTATCTCAAATTATTGGGTAAATGGTAATACCAAATAATAAATCTGTAACACTTAAGTCAACGTGTTTATAAAACAACTCTTTTTTTCCGTGAAAAAAGTCACTGAGTATTTTTTATCCTTACCATTCGTTAGTTAAAGATGATCAAATATATAAATTTACCGAATGTTAATTCGGATGATTCCTATTTGGCCGGCGTGAAAAGCCCGCGGTGCGGGCCTCCGACGGTGAGTCTGAATGGTTGATAAAGCAGCAATTGATGCGGTTAGCGCGGAAGGGGATCGAGGGAAAGTCGGCTTATCAGGTCACAGAGCCAGATTAAGGCCGGGTCGCGTTGCGCCTGTCGGCCGGCGATCAGCTCAATGGGGAAAGGCGCGATGGCCAACTCCTTAGGCAGCGGGAGAATGCGTACGCGTTGCGGATCGGAAAAACGCCGGGCCACGCTGGCGGCCAGGGTGGCGATCAGATCGCTGTCGGCGACCACCGCCGGCAGGGCGACGATGTGCGAAAAGGTCACGGCAACGCGCCGTTGACCGCCAATTTCCGCCAGACGCCGGTCGACCAACCCTCTGGCAGAGCCGTCGTCTGCCGGTGCGTACAGCCCATGCGGCAGGCTGAGGTAGCGCGCCAGATCCCAGCGGCCATCCGCCAGCTGTGGGTGTGAACGGCTGGCGATACACACCAGATGTTCTTCAAACAACGTGCGCACATAGTGGCTTTCCGCACCGGAAAGGTGCCCTCCCAGCGCGATATCCACCTCGCCGCGATCCAGTTGCCGGTAAATATTGTGGCGATCCAGGCGCGAAACGCGAATATCGATGCCGGGTGCGGCCTGACGCAATCGACTGATGATGGCGGGCAGCAGCAAGATATCGGCATAGTCGCCGGCCGCCAGCGTAAAACGCCGCTGCCCGGTGGTGGCCGGGTCGAAACGGGCAGGGGGCGCCAACGCCAGATGGATCTGTTCAAGCACCCGCTGTATTTGCGGCATCAACTGGTGGGCGCGCGGCGTTGGGGCCATGCCGCCGCCGCTGCGAACAAACAGCGGATCGTTCAGAAGAATGCGCAGCCGCGCCAATGCATTGCTGACGGAAGGTTGCGCGCGGTTAAGACGCCGGCCTGCGGCGGTGACGTTGCGCGTCTGATACAACGCCTCAAACACCACCAGCAAGTTGAGATCGACGCTGGATAAATTCATTTTATGAATACTCTATATACAGATAATCCATTTCCAGAATCATACTGCGTTCTTTAGGCTGGAAGTACACGAATTTAGCCTTCAATCAGGGGAAATGATGAACAAAGTTTTGATCACCGGCATTGAGCCATTCGAGGGTGATGCGGTGAATCCTTCCTGGCAGATTGCGCAGGCGTTGGCCGGTGAGCATATTGCCGGCGCGGAGATTGTGGTGCTCGAGCTACCTTGCGTATTGGGCGTAGCCAATCAGCGGTTGATCGCGGCGATTGAGGCATTGCAGCCGCTGGCGGTGATTTGTCTGGGGCTGGCCGGCGGCCGGGCCGAGATATCCCTGGAACGGGTAGCCATCAATCTGATCGATGCCCGCATTCCCGACAATGCCGGTAAACAACCGATTGACGTGCCGGTGGTTGCCGGCGGGCCGGTGGGCTATTTCAGTACGCTGCCCGTCAAGGCCGCGGTGCAGCAACTGCGCCGGCAGGGGATCCCCGCGGCGGTCTCTTATACGGCGGGCACCTACAACTGCAACCACATTTTTTATGGTCTGCGTCACTATCTGGAGACGCAGCATTCGCGGGCCAGAGGCGGGTTCGTGCATATTCCGTACAGCCATGAACTGGCGGCAGCGCACCCGGGCAAGCCGAGCATGGCACTGGCGACGATGGTGGAAGCGGTGCGCACTGTCGTTCAGGTGACGCTGACGGTAGAGGAAGATGTGCGATTCGGCGACGGCGCCGTACATTAAAAGCAGAGCGCGGCGTACCACGCCCTGCTACGGGTTATTCGTCGGCGACGCGGATCACCAGTTTGCCGAAGTTTTTGCCTTGCAGCAGGCCGATAAACGCCTGCGGCGCCTGCTCCAGCCCGTCGACGATGTCTTCGCGGAACTTGATTTTCCCCTGTTCGACCCAACTGCTCATTTGTTGCAAGAACTCGTCAAAGCGTGAGCCGTAGTCGTCGAAGATGATAAAGCCCTGCATACGGATGCGTTTGCGCAGGATCAGCCCCTCCAGCAGCGGCAAGCGGTCCGGCCCCGCAGGTAACCCGGTGGCATTGTAATGGGCAATGATGCCGCAGACCGGAATACGCGCTTTGGTGTTCAACAGCGGCAGTACGGCGTCGAACACCGCCCCGCCGACATTCTCGTAATAGATGTCGATACCCTGTGGGCAGGCGGCGGCCAACCGTTCGGCAAAGTCTGGGGCGCGGTGATCGATACAGGCGTCGAAACCCAACTCTTCCACCACATAGCGGCATTTTTCCGCACCGCCGGCGACGCCGACGACGCGGCAGCCTTTCAGTTTGCCGATTTGGCCGACCACCGAACCAACCGCACCGCTGGCGGCGGCCACCACCAGCGTTTCACCCGCCTGCGGTTGGCCAATATCGAGCAGCCCCATGTATGCGGTAAATCCCGGCATGCCGAGCACGCCCAGCAGGCGGGAAGGGTGCGGCAAATGCGGGCCGAGGTTGCGCAGGCCGCTGCCGTCGGACAGCGCATATTCCTGCCAGCCGTCATAGCCCAATACCCAATCGCCGACGTTGAAATCGGGATGCTGTGAGGCCGCCACGCGCGATACCGTACCGCCCACCATCACCTGACCGATCTCCACCGGCGGCGCATAGGAGGGGGCATCGCTCATGCGTCCGCGCATATAAGGATCCAACGACAGATATACGGTGCGCAGCAGCAGTTGGCCGGCGCCGGGTTGCGGTGCGGGGACGGTATCGAGACGGAAGTTCGCCGCTGTCGGTTCGCCGTTCGGACGCGAGGCCAGCAGGAAGCGGCGGTTCTGTTGAGAAGGGGACATCGAAAGCTCCTTTGTGGTGCGGCAAACAAGGTCCGTTAAGCCTAGTGCAGGAGCGCTGAGGCGACGTGACCGAATGTGCTTAGCTCAGAGCGGAACAATCAACACGTCGATATGACTGATATTGATAAAGCGGGCGGCGGAACAGGAGACTTTGTTCATCATGCTGTCTCGGTGATTGCCGCAGATCAGCAGGTCAAACGGCTGACGGCGGCTGGCGAATGCCAGGCTGTCACCCAGCTCGCCATGCACGATCAGCGTATCGGCGATAGGGTAGCCGGCGCGTTGGCGCAGTTCCTCCATAAACAGCCGGGTTTCCTCTTCCATCAGCGAGCGCAAATCGCCCAGCATCGGCCCGGCGAAATTATTGTACATTTCCGGATTGGCGAGGGTGCTTAACAGGGTGATGCTGCCGCCGTAGGGGCGAACGATGGAGACGGCCTTTTCCACCAGGCGGTGGCTGTCAGGGGCAACGGCGACGGTGACCAGAACGTTTTGATACCCCATATCCGACTCCTTGTTGTATCCATCGTGTTTCAGGCTGCTGCAGCGGCGGCCTTGGTGGAAGTACTGCGTCGGATAAAGGGTAGAACCTGGCGGGGGGAATAAATGTGTTTCATATCACGCGCGGCAATAAAAGCTGAATGTGCCCCGGTTATATAGCAATAAAAGATAAAACCGTTGCCGCACGTAATTTCACTGAATTAAAGCACCTGTGCCCACAGCGTTTTCGGCACCTTGCCCAGATCGAACAATTTACCGGCAACCAGCTCGGCGCGACGGTGGTCGGCGGCACGGTACATATTGCTCATTTCCGTATCGTTTTCAATGGAGTAGTTCAGTTTGTCGTACACCTTCTCCAGGCTGTCCAAAGAGGAGCATTTACGAAATGTCAGCAGATATTCGAGCGTATCGGTCATGATTAAAATATAGCCTGTTAATAGTTAAAGCCGGGTGAATAACACATAGCGACTCACGGCGACGCCGTCGAGGCAGCGATGTACGACCTGACAAAAATCATTTCAATTAGATAAATTGCACTGGGTAATGATGTCGCGCCGCCCGTAGCGGCGCTTTGGTAAAGCATAATATGCCAGTGCGCCGTCAGCAATCTCAGCCTGCTGATTAATGGAGAAATAGGGAAAGTCTCAGGGCGGTTGACGGTCGACGCGTCGTCGTTCGTGCTGTGGGCAAGCACAAGGTGCCGTGCCGGGCCTCTTTTGGGTGATTTTTTCACCCGGCCGTGGCGCCGCCGCGGCATTGGGCGATGTTTGTCGCCGCTGCTTGCGTTGAAAAGCCGTTTTGTTCGATGAAGAAATATGAACAGTAAAACAAAACTGCGTTTTATTTTATGACAATGAAGCAATGAAAGCCAAAGCCATGTAAATAATCTCTGGAGGGAGGGGGAATTATCTCGGCGTCAGAAAAAGAAATAAAAAGCATTAAAGTTTTATGAATTGCTGCCGATATAACGTTTTGGGGGAATTTAACTCAAAAAAAGCACTCTTGCATCGTGCTAATACGGAAACATATCGTTACGTCTGTTGGCTTGTTCACTACGCCTGCGAATCATTGATAAGCCATAATCACCTGATGTTGAAAATTAGAACAGCCTCAGGCTGAAGGCTTAAGTCAAATTCGATAGCTAATAACCTCATAGTTTACATTGGTTATTTTTCAGCTTGGATATTTTTYAGTAACTCAAATGGTTATTTATACTGAGTTTGTTGCCTATATGCAGATTTTTGTTCTGTTATTTTGGTTTGGTGATGCTTTTGTTCGAATTGATCTAAAAAAGATAATTTTTTGGCGGATAAACATTGTTTTTAAGACGTTTTTTTACCTGTGGCTATTTTATGAGCAAAATGGCGGTCAATAAGTGAGCGCATTTGGGGGTATTTGGCTTAATTATTTTTATTTTTGTGATCTATGTCGCATTGTATTTAAAATTGCCTCTCACTTACATTGTGTGTGCTAATGGTTCGGGGGTAGAGTTGCGCTGCTTTAGGAATAATCTTATTAAATTTGTAAAAATAGTTTCATGGTGACTAAACACTATCGAAGCAGAATGCTGTACATCCATACACGTTGGTTTACGCTCGTAGCAAATACTGAACAGTGGTCGAATTTAGCGATTGTCGAAAATTATAGCAGTCGTTTTTGAGAGATTAATTTGCCAACTTTGGGAAACAACCCAAGTCACGGGCGATAAAATTTATCACCCAGCGTATGTTTTTAAACATAGTCTGTCGGGATGGGGAATATGGGTACGTCTGAATTACTTAAGCATATTTATGACATCAATCTGTCATATTTACTTTTAGCACAGCGTTTGATCAACGATGAAAAAGCGTCCGCAATGTTTCGCCTGGGTATTGATGAAACCATGGCCGATGCGCTGGCGCAGCTGACTTTGCCGCAAATGGTTAAACTGGCCGAGACCAACCAGCTGGTTTGCCACTTCCGCTTTAACGAAAGCCAGACCATCGAACGCCTGACCAAAGAGTCGCGCGTCGACGATCTGCAACAAATCCATACCGGCATTTTGCTATCAAGCCATTTACTGCAAGAGCTATCGAGTAAAGACGCTAGCCCGACGAAGAAAAGAGCCTGATGATGGTTGAGAAAAGTATCGTTCAAGAAGCCAAGGACATTCAGCTCGCCATGGAGCTGATTTCGCTGGGAGCCCGATTGCAGATGCTGGAGAGTGAAACCCAGCTTAGCCGCGGGCGCTTGATTAAACTTTACAAGGAGTTACGCGGCAGCCCGCCGCCAAAAGGAATGTTACCGTTCTCAACCGACTGGTTTATGACCTGGGAACAAAATATTCACTCGTCGATGTTTTACAACGCTTACCTGTTTTTGATGAAAAGCGGGCAGTGCAGCGGCGTGGAGGCGGTGATCAAAGCCTATCGCCTCTATCTCGAGCAGTGTCCGCAGCAGGCCGGCGAGGCGCCGTTGCTGGCGCTGACCCGTGCCTGGACGCTGGTGCGCTTCGTCGATAGCGGCATGTTGCAGCTTTCCGCCTGCAGCTGCTGCGGCGGCGCATTTATCACCCACGCGCACCAGCCGCTGAATGGTTTCATCTGCAGTTTATGCCAACCCCCATCCCGCGCCGTAAAAAGACGTAAACTTTCGCCGCAACTGGCCGATATTATTCCTCAACTGCTGGACGAGCAGGTCAAACGCGCCATTTGAGCCGCCACGTTGCCGGCTCTCGGCAATGAATACCGACGTGTGATACGCAGGGGCGGCATGCCGCCCCCAGACATGCAGCCTGGTCTGTCGCGCCAGGGCGCGTTTGCCCCACCTTCCATCCACATTGTTAATTTAAGGAATGCGTGTGCTAGTTATTTTGGGTTATCTCGTGGTATTGGGTGCGGTGTTTGGCGGCTACCTGATCGTGGGCGGTCATCTCGGGGCGTTGTATCAGCCGGCGGAATTTCTGATTATCGGCGGGGCGGGCGTCGGCGCCTTTATCGTCGGCAACAACGGCAAAGCGATCAAAGCCACGCTGCGCGCGCTGCCGCGGCTGATGCGCCGTTCCAAATACAACAAAGATCTGTATATGGATTTGATGGCGTTGCTGTTCCGTCTGCTGGCCAAATCGCGCCAGCAGGGCATGCTGTCGCTCGAGTTCGATATCGATAATCCGCAAGAAAGTGAAATTTTCTCTAATTATCCGCGCATCCTTGCCGATAACACTCTGGTGGAGTTCATTACCGACTATTTACGGCTGATGGTGAGCGGCAATATGAATGCGTTCGAGATCGAAGCGCTGATGGACGAAGAGATCGAAACCTACGAGCAGGAAAGCGAAGTGCCCGCCGGCAGTCTGGCGATGGTGGGCGACTCCTTGCCGGCGTTCGGCATCGTCGCGGCGGTGATGGGGGTGGTGCACGCCCTGGCTTCGGCTGACCGTCCGGCCGCTGAGCTGGGCGCGCTGATCGCTAACGCCATGGTCGGTACTTTCCTCGGCATTTTGTTGGCCTACGGCTTCATCTCGCCGCTGGCGACGTTGCTGCGCCAGAAGAGCGCCGAAAACGTCAAGATGATGCAGTGCATCAAGGTCACGCTGTTGTCGAGTCTGAACGGTTACGCGCCGCAGATCGCAGTCGAGTTTGGCCGCAAAACGCTGTATACCACCGAACGTCCTTCTTTCGTTGAGCTGGAAGAACACGTGCGCCGCGTGAAAGCGCCGGCGCAGCAGGCGACGGAAGAAGAAGAAGCATGAAACAGAATCATCCGGTCGTTCTGGTCAGAAAGCGCAAGTCGCATCATGCCGCCCATCACGGCGGCTCCTGGAAGATCGCTTATGCCGACTTTATGACGGCGATGATGGCGTTCTTCCTGGTGATGTGGCTGCTGGCGATCGCCAGCCCGCAGGAGCTGACGCAAATCGCCGAATATTTCCGTACGCCGCTCAAGGTTGCCCTGACCAGCGGCGACAAGAGCAGTTCCGAGAGCAGCCCCATTCCTGGCGGCGGCGACGATCCCACGCAGCAGCATGGCCTGGTGAAAAAACAGGTCGATTCGCCGGACTCGCGCGCCGAAGAGCTGCGCCTGAACAAGCTGCGCGAAAAGCTGGATGAGTTGATTGAGTCCGATCCGCGCCTGAAGGCGCTGCGTCCGCATCTGCTGATCAACATGATGGACGAAGGGCTGCGCATCCAGATTATCGATAGCCAAAACCGGCCGATGTTCAAAACCGGCAGCGCGCAGGTCGAGAGCTACATGCGCGATATTCTGCGGGCGATAGCGCCGATCCTTAACGACCTGCCGAACAAAATCAGCCTGTCCGGCCACACCGATGACATCCCTTACGCCACCGGCGAGCGCGGCTACAGCAACTGGGAACTGTCGGCCGATCGCGCCAACGCCTCCCGGCGCGAGCTGATCGCCGGCGGCCTGGCGGAAGGCAAGGTGCTGCGGGTGGTGGGCATGGCGGCCACCATGAGCCTGAAACAGCATGGCGCCGATGACGCGATTAACCGTCGCATCACCGTGTTGGTGCTGAACAAGCAAACGCAAGAGGGCATCGAGCACGAAAATGCCGAAAGCAACGCGATGGATATCGCCCAGCCGGACAGCCTGAAGCAGCTGGCGCCGTCGGCGACCGCACCGGCCAGCCAAACGCCGGAACCCTCGGCGACGGCCCCGGAACCGGTGGCGACAACGCCAGGCGCTCCACCGCAGGCATCCCCGGCGATAGCACCGGCCGATCAGGCGCCGGAACCACCGGCGTCCGCACCCGCACCGACTAACCGCGACTCACAGCCAGAGGTGACCCCGTGAGCATGGACATTAGCGATTTTTATCAGACCTTCTTTGATGAGGCAGACGAGTTGCTGGCCGACATGGAGCAACACCTGCTGGAGCTGGATCCGCTGGCCCCCGATATCGAGCCGTTGAACGCCATCTTCCGCGCGGCGCATTCGATCAAGGGCGGCGCGGCGACCTTTGGTTTTTCGGTGCTGCAGGAAACCACCCACCTGCTGGAGAACCTGCTGGACGGTGCAAGACGCCAGGAAATGAGCCTGAGCACCGAGATTATCAACCTGTTTCTGGAAACCAAAGACATTATGCAGGAGCAACTGGACGCCTATAAAACCTCGCAACAGCCTGACGCTGAAAGCTTTGAATACATTTGTCAGGCGCTGCGCCAGCTGGCGTTGGAAGCGCAACAGCAGCAAGAGGCGCCTGCGGCTCAACCGGCCGTTCAGCAGCCTGTCGTTAAGCCATCGGCCGCGCCGGCGGCGATCGAGGGCGGCATGCGCATCAGCCTGAACGGGCTGAAAGCCAGTGAAATCCCCTTGATGTTGGAAGAGCTGGGCAACCTCGGCGAGGTTAAAGATCCGCATCAGACGGAACACAGTCTGGACGTGACGTTGCTCACCTCCGCCAGTGAAGACGACATCAGCGCCGTGTTGTGCTTCGTGCTGGAACCGGAACAAATCAGCTTCTCGACGCCGACCCAGAGCGAACCGGCCATCGCAGAAGCGAGCTTACCGGAAGTGGCCGCCTTACCGGAGCCTGCGCCGGTCGCGAACGCCGCGCCGCCTGCCGCGAAACCGGCCGAAGCGCCAAAAGCGCGCGCCAAGGCGAGCGAATCCACCAGCATCCGCGTGGCGGTGGAAAAGGTGGATCAGCTGATTAACCTGGTGGGCGAGCTGGTGATCACCCAATCGATGCTGGCGCAACGCTCCGGCACGCTCGATCCGGTGAACCACGGCGATCTGCTGAACAGCATGAGCCAGCTGGAGCGTAACGCGCGCGATCTGCAGGAATCGGTGATGTCGATCCGCATGATGCCGATGGAGTACGTCTTCAGCCGCTACCCGCGGCTGGTGCGCGATCTGGCCGGCAAGCTGAATAAACAGGTGGAGCTGACGCTGCAGGGCAGCTCGACCGAACTGGACAAGAGCCTGATCGAACGCATTATCGATCCGTTGACGCACCTGGTGCGCAACAGCCTCGATCACGGTATCGAAGAGCCGGCTACCCGTATCGCCGCCGGCAAGTCGGCGGTGGGCAATCTGGTGCTGTCGGCCGAACACCAGGGCGGCAACATTTGTATTGAAGTCATCGACGACGGCGCCGGGCTGAACCGCGAAAAAATTCTCGCCAAGGCGGCTTCGCAAGGGCTGGCGGTCAGCGACAGCATGAGCGACGAAGAGGTCGGCATGCTGATCTTTGCGCCGGGCTTCTCCACCGCCGAGCAGGTGACCGACGTTTCCGGCCGCGGCGTCGGCATGGACGTGGTGAAAAGAAATATTCAGGAGATGGGCGGCCACGTCGAGATCCGTTCGCAGGCTGGTAAAGGCACCACCATCCGTATCCTGTTGCCGCTGACGCTGGCGATCCTCGACGGCATGTCGGTCAAGGTGAACGACGAAGTCTTTATCCTGCCGCTGAATGCGGTGATGGAATCGCTGCAGCCGCAGGCGGAAGATCTGCATCCGCTGGCCGGCGGCGAACGCGTGCTGCAGGTGCGCGGCGAATACCTGCCGCTGGTGGAGCTGTATCGGGTATTCGAAGTGGACGGCGCCAAAACCGACGCCACGCAGGGCATCGTCGTTATCCTGCAAAGCGCCGGCCGCCGCTATGCGTTGCTGGTAGATCAGCTGATTGGCCAGCATCAGGTGGTGGTGAAGAATCTGGAAAGCAACTACCGCAAAGTGCCGGGCATCTCCGCCGCGACCATTCTGGGCGACGGCAGCGTGGCCTTGATCGTCGATGTCTCGGCGTTGCAAACCTTGAACCGTGAAAAGCGTCTGACGGACGCCGCCGCATAATAATGAGTTTATTGATTTAAAAGGTGAATGATATGGCAGGATTGGCAGCCGTCAGCAAATTGGCTGGCGAAACGGTAGGGCAAGAGTTTCTGATTTTTACCCTGGGCAACGAGGAGTACGGCATCGACATCCTCAAGGTGCAGGAAATTCGCGGCTATGATCAGGTGACCCGCATCGCCAACACCCCGGCGTTCATCAAGGGCGTCACCAACCTGCGCGGCGTGATTGTTCCTATCATCGATCTGCGGGTGAAATTTTCGCAGCAGAGCGTTTCCTACGATGAAAACACCGTGGTGATCGTGCTGAACTTTGGCCAGCGCGTGGTGGGCATCGTGGTTGACGGCGTCTCCGACGTGCTGTCGCTCACCGCCGATCAGATCCGTCCGGCGCCGGAGTTCGCGGTGACCCTGGCGACCGAATATCTCACCGGCCTCGGTTCGCTGGGCGAGCGCATGCTGATCCTGGTGGATATCGAAAAGCTGCTGAGCAGCGAAGAGATGTCGCTGGTCGACAGCGTGGCGAAAAGCGTCTGATTTCAGACTCAAGGGGCGGGGCGCCGCCCCCTTTAATCTTCACTTTCCCTGATCTGTCGCGATGGCCTCAGCCGCGCTCGGAACCCCCACTAAAAATAGTTACTTTCCCGCATAAAGTTTTGCCGCACGGCGCCGATAACTCTCACATTCAACGTCATCAGAGCCTGTCTGCGCGGGCTTCAACAAGGGAAATCATGTTAAATCGTATGAAGGTGGTCACCAGCCTGTTGCTGGTGTTGGTGCTGTTTGGCGCCTTGCAGTTGATTTCGGGCGGACTCTTTTTCTCCTCGCTGAAAAGCGATAAGGAAAACTTTACCGTCCTGCAAACGATCCGCCAGCAGCAGCTGCAGCTGAGTGAAAGCCGCGTTGACCTGCTGCAGGCGCGCAACTCCCTGAACCGCGCCGGTATTCGCTACATGATGGATACCAACAAGATCGGCAGCGGCGCCACCATTGATGAACTGCTGGCCAAGGCGAAGGAAGAGCTGGGTGAAGCGGAAAGACACTACGCCGCGTACGAGAAAATTCCTCAGGACCCGCGCCAGGATCCTCAATCGGCGGAACGCCTCAAGCAGCAGTACGATGTGCTGTACGGCGCGCTCTCCGAGCTGATCCAACTGCTGGGCGAAGGCAAAATCAACGCCTTCTTCGATCAGCCTACGCAGAGTTACCAGGACAACTTTGAGCAGAGCTACAACGTTTATCTGGAGCAAAACGGCAAGCTGTACCAAATCGCGGTTGACGGCAGCAACAGCTCCTACAACTCGGCCATTTGGACGCTGATCGTGGTGCTGGTGGTGGTGCTGGCGGTGATCGTACTGGTCTGGACCGGTATCCATCACATCCTGGTGCGCCCGCTGAACCGCATGATCGACCACATCAAACAGATCGCCGCCGGCGACCTGACTCAGCAGATCGTCGTCAACAGCCGCAACGAAATGGGCGTGCTGGCGGCCAGCCTGAAACACATGCAAAGCGAACTGATCGAAACCGTCAGCGGCGTGCGCCAGGGTGCGGACGCCATCTACAGCGGCGCGTCTGAAATCGCCGCGGGCAACAACGATCTCTCCTCCCGCACCGAGCAGCAGGCCGCTTCGCTGGAAGAGACCGCCGCGAGCATGGAGCAATTGACCGCGACGGTGAAACAGAACGCCGAAAACGCCCGTCAGGCTTCACAGCTGGCGCTGAGCGCCTCCGAAACCGCGCAGAAAGGCGGCAAGGTGGTGGCCAACGTGGTGCAGACCATGCACGACATCGCCGGCAGTTCGCAGAAGATCGCCGATATTACCGGCGTGATCGACGGTATCGCCTTCCAGACCAACATCCTGGCGTTGAACGCCGCAGTGGAAGCGGCGCGCGCCGGCGAACAGGGCCGCGGCTTCGCGGTGGTGGCCGGTGAAGTGCGCAACCTGGCGCAGCGCAGCGCGCAGGCGGCGAAAGAGATCAAAGGCCTGATCGAAGACTCGGTCAGCCGCGTCGATATGGGCTCCGTGCTGGTGGAAAGCGCCGGGGAAACCATGGGCGACATCGTCAACGCCGTCACCCGCGTGACCGACATCATGGGCGAAATCGCCTCGGCTTCCGACGAGCAGAGCCGCGGTATCGATCAGGTTGGCCAGGCGGTAGCGGAAATGGACCGCGTGACCCAGCAGAACGCCTCGTTGGTGGAAGAATCCGCCTCGGCGGCGGCGGCGCTGGAAGAACAGGCCAGCATGCTGACCCAGTCGGTAGCGGTATTCCGCCTGAGGTCGGAAGGCCAGGAAGAGTTTAAAGCGCCTGTCACCAGCAAGGCGCCGGTAACACCGGTAATTAATCATAAGAAAATGAACGCCAGCGATCTGCAGGATAACTGGGAAACGTTCTGACCGGTATCGGGCCTCTCTCGCAGAGGCCCTTTTCCCTACGTAGGCCGGTCGCCGGCCGGCTGCAAGGAGGTTCACAGTGTTTAACCGAATCCGTATCTCTACCAGCTTGTTCCTGTTGTTGATGACCTTCTGCGTTCTGCAGTTGGCCAGCAGCGGCCTGTCGTATTCCGCGTTTCGCTCCGATAACCACAACCTCGACATCATCACCCTCGGCAGCCAGCAGCGCGATTCGCTCAGCCTGAGCTGGGTGTCGCTGTTGCAGGCGCGCAATACGCTGAACCGCGCCGGCACCCGCGCGGCGCTGAAACTGCCGCAGGAGCAGGTGAACGAATTGATGAGCAGCGCCCGCAGTTCGCTTCAGAAGGCCGATCTCTATTTCAATCAGTTTATGGCGGTTGAACGCAGCAGTGAACAGCAGAACCAGCAGACGGCCACCACCAAGGCCAGCTACGAGCGGCTGCGCGGCGCACTGCGTGAACTGATCGGTTTCCTGGAAAAGGGCGAGCTGCAGGCGTTTATGGATCAGCCGACGCAGAAAACCCAGGACCTGTTTGAGGCTGACTTTGTGCAGTACCTGCAGTTGGTCAACGGTGACATCAGCGAGGCTCGAGACGCCAACCAATTCTCCTTCACGCTGGCGGGCCTGATGCTGGCGGGGGCGGTCTTGATGCTGATCGTGGTGACTGGCAGCGCCATGTGGTGGTTGCGCACCATGTTGGTACAGCCGCTGAACCAAATCCGCAGCCACTTTGAGCGCATCGCCGCCGGCGATTTGGCGACGCCGATTCAGGTGTATGGCCGCAATGAAATCAGCATGTTGTTCGCCAGCCTGCAACGCACGCAGCAGTCATTGATCGGTACCGTCGGCGCGGTGCGCGACGGTGCGGAGTCGATTCTGATCGGCCTGCAGGAGATCGCCGAAGGCAATAACGATCTCTCTTCCCGTACCGAGCAGCAGGCCGCTTCGCTGGAAGAAACCGCCGCCAGCATGGAACAGCTGACCGCGACGGTGAAACAGAACGCCGACAATGCGCGGCAGGCCTCTCAGCTGGCGCGCGACGCTTCGGCCACCGCGGCCAAGGGCGGCGAACTGGCCGGGGACGTGGTCACCACCATGCACGATATCGCCAACAGCTCGCAGAAAATCGGCGCCATCACCAGCGTAATCGACGGCATCGCCTTCCAGACCAACATTCTGGCGCTCAATGCGGCGGTGGAAGCGGCGCGCGCCGGTGAACAGGGGCGCGGTTTCGCCGTGGTCGCCGGCGAAGTGCGCAACCTGGCGAGCCGCAGCGCGCAGGCGGCGAAAGAGATCAAGGTGCTGATCGACGAATCGGTCAGCCGCGTCAAACACGGCTCGGTGCTGGTGGAAAATTCCGGCGCCACCATGCAGGACATCGTGCGTTCGGTAACTCGCGTGACCGACATCATGGGCGAGATCGCGTCGGCTTCGGATGAACAGAGCCGCGGCATCGAGCAGGTGACGCAGGCGGTGACCCAGATGGATCAGGTTACCCAGCAGAACGCCGCGCTGGTGGAAGAATCCGCTTCTGCCGCCACCGCGCTGGAAGAGCAGGCTATTACCCTGGCCGACGCGGTCGCGGTATTCCGTCTGGCGGACGATAACTTCGTCGCGCCAGGTAACAGCAACAACGCAGTTTCACCCGTGGTAAAGGAAGCCCAAGATTGTCAAACCGCATAAGCAGCACGTTTTACTCCGGTGAGGCGGCATGAAACAGGCGCCGTCAACTTCTAACCGGGATACTGCGTCGATGTTGACGCAAATGGTGCAGCGCCTGCCGCTGTCGGACGTGCATTTTCGCCGTATCAGCCAGTTGATTTATCAACGCGCCGGCATCGTGCTGGCGGAGCATAAGCGCGAGATGGTTTACAACCGCCTGGTGCGCCGGTTGCGGCTGCTGGGATTGCACGATTTCGGCGATTATCTGGCGCTGCTGGAAAGCGATCCGAACAGCGCGGAGTGGCAGGCGTTCATCAACGCGCTGACCACCAACCTGACGGCATTTTTCCGCGAGGCGCATCACTTCCCGATCCTGGCGGAGCATGCGCGCTCGCGGCCGAACGGCTACAGCGTCTGGAGCACCGCGGCCTCGACCGGCGAAGAGCCGTATTCGATCGCCATCACGCTGAGCGATGCCCTGGGGCAGCGTGCCGGCAGTTGCCAGGTCTGGGCCAGCGACATCGATACGCAGGTGCTGGAAAAAGCGGAGGCGGGCGTTTACCGCCAGGAAGATCTGCGCACCCTGACGCCGACCCAAATGCAGCGCTATTTTCTGCGCGGCACCGGTCCGCATCAGGGGCTGGTGCGCGTGCGGCCGGAGTTGGCGGCGCGAGTGAACTTTCAGCCGCTGAATCTGCTGGCGCCGGAGTGGGCGCTGCCGGGGCAATTCGACGCCATTTTTTGCCGCAACGTCATGATCTATTTCGATAAGGCGACGCAGGAGCGCATCCTGCGCCGCTTCGTTCCCTTGCTTAAGCCGGGGGGGCTGATGTTCGCCGGCCACTCCGAGAATTTCAGCCAGATCAGCCGGGATTTCTACTTGCGTGGGCAGACCGTGTATGGGCTGACCAAGGAGAGGTAATGAGTAAAATCAGAGTGTTATGCGTAGACGATTCGGCACTGATGCGCCAGCTGATGACGGAAATCGTGAACGGCCATGCCGACATGGAAATGGTGGCGACCGCGCCGGATCCGCTGGTGGCGCGCGATCTGATCAAAAAATTTAATCCTCAGGTGCTGACGCTGGACGTCGAGATGCCGCGCATGGACGGGCTGGATTTCCTCGAGAAGCTGATGCGCCTGCGGCCGATGCCGGTGGTGATGGTCTCTTCGCTGACCGGCAAAGGCTCGGAAATCACGCTGCGCGCGCTGGAACTGGGCGCGGTGGATTTCGTCACCAAACCGCAACTCGGCATTCGCGAGGGCATGTTGGCCTACAGCGAGCTGATTGCCGAGAAGATCCGCACCGCGGCCAGAGCGCGCCTGCCTCAGCGCTCCAGCAGCCCGGCGCCGGCGATCCTCAGCCATGCGCCGCTGCTGAGCAGTGAAAAACTGATCGCCATCGGCGCCTCCACCGGCGGCACCGAAGCGATCCGCCAGGTGCTGCAGCCGCTGCCGGCCACCAGCCCGGCGCTGCTGATCACCCAGCACATGCCGCCGGGTTTCACCCGTTCGTTCGCCGAGCGGCTGAACAAGCTGTGCCAGATCACGGTGAAAGAAGCGGAGGACGGCGAGCGCGTGCTGCCGGGCCACGCCTATATCGCGCCGGGGGACCGCCATCTGGAGCTGACGCGCAGCGGCGCCAACTATCAGGTGAAGCTGCATGACGGCCCGGCGGTCAACCGCCATCGCCCCTCGGTCGACGTGCTGTTCCGCTCGGTGGCGCAATACGCCGGCCGCAATGCGGTGGGGGTGATCCTCACCGGCATGGGCAACGACGGTGCGGCGGGGATGCTGGAGATGCACCGCGCCGGGGCCTATACCCTGGCGCAGAACGAGGCGAGCTGCGTGGTGTTCGGCATGCCGCGCGAGGCGATCGCCAGCGGCGGCGTCAGCGAAGTGGTCGAGCTGGACAGAATAAGCCAGCGAATGCTGGCGCAGATCGCCGGTGGCCAGGCATTGCGCATTTGATTTCAGTCCGCGGGGTCTTCCCGGCGGCGATATGACCCAGGTTCGCCGTGCGGCGGCCTGCGGTGTTGCATCATTAAACGGTTAACTATTTCAGGAGTAACAATGGCAGACAAGAACCTCAGATTTCTGGTTGTGGACGATTTTTCTACCATGCGCCGCATCGTCAGAAATTTGCTCAAAGAGCTGGGCTTCAACAACGTCGAAGAAGCTGAAGACGGCGCGGATGCGCTGAACAAGCTGCGCGCCGGCGGTTTCGACTTCGTGGTGTCCGACTGGAACATGCCGAACATGGACGGGCTTGAGCTGTTGCAAACCATCCGCGCCGACAGCGCGCTGGCCGCGATGCCGGTACTGATGGTGACCGCGGAAGCCAAGAAAGAAAATATCATCGCGGCGGCGCAGGCCGGCGCCAGCGGTTATGTAGTAAAACCATTTACGGCGGCGACGCTGGAAGAAAAGCTCAACAAGATTTTTGAAAAATTGGGCATGTAAGGAGAGGGCGATGAGAGACATTCCAATGCCTGCCAGCGATGCAGCGACCGCGGGAGAGATCATCTCCCGCATCGGCCAACTGACCCGAATGCTGCGCGACAGCATGCGCGAACTGGGGCTCGATCAGGCGATCGCCCAGGCGGCAGAGGCGATCCCGGATGCGCGCGACCGTCTTGACTATGTCGTAACCATGACGGCGCAGGCGGCGGAACGGGCGTTGAACTGCGTGGAGGCGGCGCAACCGCGCCAGGCGGAGCTGGAATCCGGCGCCAACGCGTTGAAAGGGCGCTGGGACGAGTGGTTCGCCAATCCCATCGAACTGGACGACGCGCGTTCTCTGGTCAACGACACGCGCCAGTATCTGGATCAGGTGCCGGGCCATACGGCTTTCACCAACGCCCAGCTGCTGGAGATCATGATGGCGCAGGACTTCCAGGATCTGACCGGTCAGGTGATCAAGCGCATGATGGACGTGGTGCAGGAGATCGAAAAGCAGCTGCTGATGGTGCTGATGGAAAACATGCCGGAGCAGCCGGTGAAGGAAAAACGGCCGAACGACAGCCTGCTGAACGGTCCGCAGCTCGACCAGAACGGCGTCGGCGTGATCGCCAATCAGGCGCAGGTCGACGATCTGCTCGACAGCCTCGGTTTCTGAGGCCTTTCGGGGCGCGCGACGGCGCGCCCCGACAACAAGCCACGTCGTTTTGGTCTCATCCCCTAAATAACCCGCCTTTTTCCCCGTTGTTCCCCCAATGACATCGCCAATTTTTTGGCATGCTGACCGCCATTCTTTACCCTCCCGACACAGGAACGGCGTTTCGTGGCTGAAGACAGCGATCTGGAAAAAAAGCGAGGCCCCCACGCCCCACAGGCTGGAGAAGGCGCGTGAAGACGGCCAGATCCCGCGCTCGCGCGAGCTGACCTCGGTACTGATGCTGCTCTCGGGCTTGGCGATTATCCTGATGTCCGGCAGCAACATGGCGCAACAGCTGGCGGCGATGCTCACGCAAGGTCTGAACTTCGATCACGGCATGGTCAGCAACGATAAACAGATGCTGCGCCAATTGGGCATGCTGCTGCGCCAGGCGGTGCTGGCGCTGCTGCCGATCATGGCGGGGCTGGTGCTGGTGGCGCTCGCCGCGCCGATGTTGCTGGGGGGCATTTTGTTCAGCGGCAAGTCGATCAAGTTCGATTTGAAGCGGCTGAACCCGTTATCCGGGTTGAAGCGCATCTTTTCCAGCCAGGTGCTGGCCGAGCTGCTGAAAGGGATCCTGAAAGCGACGCTGGTCGGTTGGGTGACCGGCCTCTATCTGTGGCACAACTGGGCGGCAATGCTGCATCTGATGACCCAGCAGCCGCTCGATGCGCTGGGCAATGCGCTGCAGATGATCCTGTTCTGCGGTTTTCTGGTGGTGCTGGGGCTGACGCCGATGGTGGCGTTCGACGTGTTCTATCAGCTGTGGAGCCATTTCAAAAAGCTGAAGATGACCAAGCAGGATATCCGCGACGAGTTCAAAGACCAGGAAGGGGACCCGCACGTCAAGGGGCGCATTCGTCAGCAGCAGCGGGCGATCGCCCGGCGCCGCATGATGGCCGACGTGCCCAAGGCGGACGTGATCGTCACCAACCCGACGCACTACGCCGTCGCGTTGCAGTACAACGACWAAAAAATGAGTGCGCCGAAAGTGCTGGCCAAAGGGGCCGGCGAAATCGCCTTGCGCATTCGCGAACTCGGCGCGGAACACCGCATCCCGATGCTGGAGGCGCCGCCGCTGGCGCGCGCGCTGTATCGGCACAGCGAGATCGGCCAGCATATTCCGGCCACCCTGTATGCCGCGGTCGCCGAGGTGCTGGCCTGGGTGTACCAGCTGCGCCGCTGGCGGCGCGAGGGCGGCCTGATCCCGAAAAAACCTGAACGTTTACCGGTGCCGGAAGCACTGGATTTTGCAAGAGAGAGTGACTCTGATGGCTAATTTGGCCTCCCTGCTTCGTTTGCCGGGCAATTTTAAAGATACGCAGTGGCAGGTGCTGGCCGGCCCGGTGCTGATCCTGCTGATCCTGTCGATGATGGTGTTGCCGTTGCCGGCGTTTATCCTCGACCTGCTGTTTACCTTCAACATCGCGCTGTCGATCATGGTGCTGCTGGTGGCGATGTTCACCCAGCGCACGCTCGAATTCGCCGCCTTCCCGACCATCCTGCTGTTCTCCACGCTGCTGCGTTTGTCGCTCAACGTCGCGTCGACGCGCATCATCTTGCTGGAGGGGCACACCGGTTCCGCCGCCGCCGGCCGCGTGGTGGAAGCCTTCGGCCACTTCCTGGTGGGGGGCAACTTCGCCATCGGCATCGTGGTGTTCATCATCCTGGTGCTGATTAACTTTATGGTCATCACCAAAGGTGCGGGGCGTATCGCCGAAGTGGGCGCGCGTTTCGTGCTGGACGGCATGCCGGGCAAACAGATGGCGATTGACGCCGATCTGAACGCCGGCCTGATCGGTGAAGACGAAGCGAAGAAACGCCGCGCCGAAGTGACCCAGGAGGCCGACTTTTACGGCTCGATGGACGGTGCCAGTAAATTCGTGCGCGGCGACGCCATCGCCGGCCTGATGATCATGGTGCTGAACGTAGTCGGCGGCCTGTTGGTCGGCGTGGTGCAACACGGCATGGAGCTGGGGGCGGCGGCGGAAAGCTATACGCTGCTGACCATCGGTGACGGCCTGGTGGCGCAGATCCCGGCATTGGTGATCTCCACCGCCGCCGGCGTCATCGTCACCCGCGTCGCGACCGATCAGGACGTCGGCGAGCAGATGGTGGGCCAGCTGTTCAACAATCCGCGCGTGATGCTGCTGAGCGCCGGGGTGCTGGGGCTGCTGGGCCTGGTGCCGGGCATGCCGAACCTGGTGTTCCTGCTGTTTACCGCGGCTCTGTTGGGCCTCGCCTGGTGGCTGCGCGGCCGTGAACAACAGGCGCCGAAAACGGTGGAAGATCCGGTGATGCCGGAGAATCCGCAGGCCGCCGAAGCCAGCTGGGCCGACGTGCAGTTGGAAGATCCGCTGGGGATGGAGGTGGGCTACCGGCTGATTCCGATGGTCGATTTTCAGCAGAACGGCGAACTGCTGGGCCGTATCCGCGGCATCCGCAAGAAATTCGCCCAGGACATGGGCTATCTGCCGCCGGTGGTGCACATTCGCGACAACCTGGAACTGCCGCCTGCCAGCTACCGTATCCTGATGAAAGGCGTCGAGATCGGCAGCGGTGAAGCGCAGCCGGGCCGCTGGCTGGCGATCAACCCCGGCAATGCCGTAGGCGAGCTGGCGGGAGACAAAACCGTCGATCCGGCCTTTGGGCTCGAGGCGGTATGGATCGACAGCGCCTTGCGCGAGCAGGCGCAGATCCAGGGCTTTACCGTGGTGGAGGCCAGCACCGTGGTGGCGACACACCTCAATCACCTGATCGGCCAGTTCGCCAGCGAGCTGTTTGGCCGCCAGGAAACTCAGCAGCTGCTGGATCGCGTGTCGCAGGAGATGCCGAAGCTGACCGAAGACTTCGTGCCGGGCGTGGTGTCGCTGACGACGCTGCACAAAGTGCTGCAAAATCTGCTCGCCGAGCGCGTTTCCATTCGCGATATGCGCACCATCGTCGAAACGCTGGCGGAACACGCCCCGGCGCAGAGCGATCCTTATGAATTGACCACCGTGGTGCGAGTGGCGCTGGGCAGGGCGATCACGCAGCAGTGGTTCCCGGGCAACGGCGAGATTCAGGTTATCGGCCTGGATACCCAGTTAGAGCGTCTGTTGCTGCAGGCGTTGCAGGGCGGCGGCGGCCTGGAGCCGGGGCTGGCCGATCGTCTGTTGGATCAGGCACGCCAGGCGTTGCAGCGGCAAGAAATGCTCAGCGCGCCGCCGGTGCTGCTGGTCAACCATGCGCTGCGGGCCTTGCTGGCGCGCTTCCTGCGTCGCAGCCTGCCGCAGATCGTGGTGCTGTCCAATCTGGAGATCAACGACGATCGCCAGATTCGCATGACCTCGACCATCGGAGCGGCCTGATGAAACGCTGTCTGTTCGTATTTTGTTTGCTGGCTCCGCTCGCCGCCGGCGCGGTGTCCGGCTCCTGGGTGGCTGAAGGGGCGGGGGTCACGCTGGAACAGGGCGGGATGCGCGATGAATCCGCTGCTTTGCGGCCGCCGAACGCGCTGCCGGATGCCCATGCGCGCATCACCAGCGTCAGCTGGCGCTATCGTTTGCTGGGGCCGGAACCGGTGGGCCTGCAGGTGCAGCTCTGCACGGTAAACCGCTGCATTCCGCTGGGCGGCGGCAGCGGCAGCAGCAATGGTCTGCAGGGCGAGCCGGCCAATGCGGAATTGCGCTTTGTCTATTACGTGCAGTCGCAAGGCGGGCTGAATCCGCCGCTGCGTGTGATTGGCAATCAGGTGATCGTCAATTATCAGTAACATCAGGCCAGAATTTGCAGGCCGTTGCGTTCCACCAGCGTCAGCAGTTTCATCGCGGCGGAGTTCGGTTGCGCTTCGCCGCGCTCCCATTTCTGCACCGCTTTTTTGCTGACGTTGAGATACAGCGCAAACACCGGCTGACTGACGTTTTCCCGTTCGCGCAGCGCGCGGATCTCGGCCGGCCCGAACTGTTTCACCGGCCGCAGACACAGCATGTCGAAGGTGCGCATGGTCACGTCATCGACGAAACCGGCGCGATGCAGGCCCTGAACTTCCTGGTGGATCTCGGCAAGAATTTTACTCATCGCTTAGCCTCCGTAATTCCTTGTTGTTGACCAGCTGGTAGAGTCTGAATGGCGAATAATCCAGATACAGCGCAGCCAGATGTTTCAATCCTTGTAACTCATCCGCACTGATGTTTTCTCTCTCACTTTTGGCAAAGCCGCGCATAAAAAACAGGCGGTCTTCATCGCGAAAAACGATCAGTACCCGATAGCCGCCACGTTTGCCCGCACCAGCCCGAGCGATGCGCTTTTTGTATACGCAACCGCCAAGATTGGCATCGTACAGCTGATGTTGCATCTCTCGCGCCGCTTTCACTATCGTGGCGTCGCTAATGCGCTCGCGTGCGGCAAAACCCTGAAAGGTTTTGGTGAGATAAATGTCGGCCATTCGCTCTCCCTGCGAATCTATACCCTCTAAGGGTATATTTCAAGTGGTTTAAAAATAACCACAGGGTGACAAGAGGCCAAAGAGAAAGAAACAGCCAAATTCACGCCATGCGCAGCCTGACGCAAAGCCTTAAGTGAATTCAAAGAGTGATAGGGAGAAAATGCGACGGGATGCGCAGAAGCCGGTGAACGCATGCCCGGTGATAGGCTCACCGGGCAAATGAGTCAGGTCAAACGCCGATTTTTCTGCCGAGCAGGCTGCCGGCGTGCGACTGGCCGTCCGGGCCATACAGCGATTTGTTGTTTTTACTGAGGATGGCCAGCGCCTGAGCGTTATGGTCGATCTGCTGATTGAGCAGCAGACCGTTGTGCTGGTTCTTTTCGCGCAGCGTTTGGCTCAGCAATTGAACGCGCTGCCAACGATCGGCCAGGGACGCTTGGCTGGCATAGGGCGCGCGTTGCCCGCAGGTTTTTTCCTGCCCCAGGCGCTGTTGCTCGAGATAAGCGACCGTCGCCAGCAGTTGGCTTTTGGCATCGGTGACGCGCTGCAAGGCCACGCCCGGCAACTGGCCGGAGCACAGCAAGTCGTGCTCTTCCTCCAGCACACCATTGAGCGCCTGCAACGTTTCCAACAGTTTATCCAGCAGTTGTGCCAGCTTTTCCATAGTAATGACTTATCCTTTACCGCTATTCGCCGCGTGCTGTCAGTCGCGTCCGGCGATCCATTGAACATCGCTCTGCGCGTCTTGCAGCAGCGCATCGGCGATTTTGCCGGCGTCCATCTTCAGTTCACCGTTGCGGATCGCCTGTTTGATGGCCTCGACCCGACCCATATCGATATCCTGGGTGCCCGGCTGCATCAGGCGCGCCTGCGCCTCGCTCAGTTTGACCTGCGTGCCGCTGACGGCGGTTTCGGCCACGGCGGCCTTGCGCGGCTGGAGCGGGTTGTCGGCCGGGGTTTCACGCGGTTGCACAGTGGAAACCGGCTGTAACCGCTGGGTGCGATCGATACTCATGGTCCATCTCCGTTTACGCCGTCGCCGCTCGCGGGCGACGACGCTGCAATGAAAGTGTTGCGGCCCTGGTGGCCAATAAAATGCTGCTTGATTTGTCTTATCGGCAAGGTTGGCGGAACCTTTACTTTTTTATAACGTAATGCGGATCGCGCCGTCGTCCCCGACCACGCCGCTGACGATCTGCCCGGAGGCCATGCGTACCCGCACGCTGTCTTCGGCGGCGGCGTTGTTCATCGCCTTACCCGCACCGCTGATGCTGAATCCTTCGCCCTGTGCGTTGACCTGCACCGGTTGCCCAGCCTTGATAATCCAGGCGCGGCGCAGCATGGCGAGGGTCAGCGGCTGACCGGGGCTGATGTTGCGCAGGCTGACGGCGCCTAACGCTTTGCCCGCTTCGGTCAGCGCGCGCGGCGGCAGGGTATCGAGCCGGCCCTGTTTCAACGCCAGATCCGCCGCCGTCAACCGGCTGCCGGCGCTGATGCCGCGCGCCGACACGAGATAGCGACCGAACACCTGCACCTGCGTCTGGATAAAACGCCGCTCCTGGCCACAGAGCGCCGAAATGCTGACGTTGCCGCCGATCCGCGCGTTGGGCGACAGCGACAGCTGCGGCAGTTCGCAAGCGGGCCATTGGTTCGGCGGCGTGCGCACCCGCACTTTTACCTGTACCGGTTCGCCGCTGAACTTGCCTTGGATGAAGCTTTCGATTTGCGTCGCCAGATCGTCGGCGCGCGCGTTCAGACTGCACAGCAGGCCGATAAGCAGCAGCATTTTACCTTTCATCGTCATCTTCTCAAGCTTCATCGGGATACGCGTAAGTGTACCCGCAGCGCGCGCAGGCTAAGCAGATAAATAGCGCCCCATTTTGCGTTTATTCCCGCGATAGGGTGGCGCAGGGGGCGTTTATGCTGTCGACTCCAAATTCTAACCTCGCGGAGGGAGCATGCTCGACAAACTGGACGCGGCTCTGCGCTTTGGCCAAGAGGCGCTGAACTTGCGCGCCCAGCGGCAGGAAATTCTGGCCGCCAACATCGCCAACGCAGACACACCGGGTTATCAGGCGCGAGATATCGATTTCGCCAGCCAATTGAACAAAGTGCTGGAGCAGGGGCGCGTCAGCGGCAACGGCATGGCGCTGAACCTGACGGCGGCGCGCCACATCCCGGCGCAGACCATGCAGCCGCCACAGCTTGATCTGCTGTTCCGAGTGCCGGACCAGCCGTCGATGGACGGCAATACGGTGGACATGGATCGCGAACGCACCAACTTTGCCGATAACAGCCTGAAATATCAGACCGACCTGACGCTGCTCAACGGGCAGATCAAAGGGATGATGTCCGTGCTGCAACAAGGATAAGGCGCATGTCTTTACTGAATATTTTTGATATCTCCGGCTCGGCGTTATCGGCGCAATCCCAGCGCATGAACGTCAGCGCCAGCAACATGGCCAACGCCGACAGCGTGACCGGCCCGGACGGTGAACCTTACCGCGCCAAGCAGGTGGTGTTCCAGGTCGCGGCGGCGCCAGGGCAGCCGACCGGCGGCGTGCGCGTCGCCCAGGTGGTGGACGATCCGGCGCCCGAGCGCCTGGTGTATCAGCCGGGCAACCCGCTGGCGGACGCCAAGGGGTATGTGCGCATGCCGAACGTCGACGTGGTGGGGGAAATGGTCAACACCATCTCCGCTTCCCGCAGCTACCAGGCCAACGTCGAGGTGCTCAACACCACCAAGTCGATGATGATGAAAACCCTGACGCTGGGTCAGTAACCGGAGATTTCCATGGCTATCGCCGCAACCACCAACGAGTCGTTGGACAACACCGTCATCGGTAACAACAGCAAGACCACCAACAGCCAGGATCTGCACAACAGCTTCCTGACGCTGCTGGTGGCGCAGTTGAAAAACCAGGATCCGACCAATCCGATGCAGAACAACGAGCTGACGTCGCAGCTGGCGCAGATCAACACCGTTCAGGGTATCGAAAAGCTTAACACCACGCTGGGGTCGATCTCCGGCCAGATCAACAGCAACCAGTCGCTGCAGGCCACTGCGCTGATCGGTCACGGCGTGATGGTGCCGGGCAACAATATTCTGGTCGGCAGCAAGGACGGCAAGGTCAGCACCACGCCGTTCGGCGTTGAACTGGAGCGCGCCGCCGATCAGGTGACCGCCACCATCACCAACGCCAGTGGGCAGGTGGTGCGCACCATTGAAATTGGCGGCCTGACCGCCGGCGTGCACGCCTTCACCTGGGACGGCTCGCTGGATGACGGCTCCACCGCGCCCGACGGCGCCTACAAAGTGGCGATTAACGCCAAAGGCAACGGCGAGCAGCTGGTGGCGCGCAGCCTGCACTTCGGGCTGGTGAATGGCGTGATCCGCGACGGCAACGGCGCCAAGCTGGATCTCGGCCTGGCGGGCAACGCCACCCTGGAAGACGTGCGACAGATCTTATAACCCTAAGCATCAGGCTCAATCGGACGATAGCCTGACCACTATTCGGAGAATAACATGGCCTTTTCTCAGGCAGTCAGCGGCTTGAACGCGGCAGCAACCAACCTGGACGTGATCGGTAACAACATCGCCAACTCCGCAACCGCGGGCTTCAAATCCGGCAGCGTCTCCTTTGCCGACATGTTCGCCGGTTCGCAGGTCGGGCTGGGCGTCAAAGTGTCCGGCATCACCCAGAACTTCAAGGGCGGCACCACCACCGGCACCAGCCGCGCGCTGGATGTGGCCATCAACGGCAACGGCTTTTTCCGCATGCAGGATAAAGACGGTGGCATCTTCTATACCCGCAACGGCCAGTTCAAACTGGACGAGAACCGCAACCTGACCAACATGCAGGGCCTGCAGCTGACCGGTTACCCGGCGGCCGGTTCCCCACCGACCATCCAGCAGGGCGCCAACCCGGTGCCGCTGAGCATTCCCGAAGGCATGATGAACGCCAAGGCGTCCACCTCCGGCGAGATGGTGGCCAACCTGAAGTCCACCCATAAAGTGCCGGAAAACAAGACCTTCGATCCGACCAAGCAGGACAGCTACAACTACGTCAACACCATCACCGCTTACGACTCGCTGGGTAATGCGCACAACATCAACGCTTACTTTGTGAAGACCGAAGACAACAAGTGGCAGGTCTACACCCAGGACGGCAGCGCGGCGCCAGTGAACGCCGGCACCATGGAGTTCAGCACCAGCGGTAATCTGGTGAAAACCACCAGCACCAACGGCGCGCCGGGCGAGTTCAGCATGGTGATCCCGATGACCGCCAAAGACGGCGCGCCGGCGCAAAACTTCACCCTGAGCTTCGCCGGCAGCATGCAGCAGAACGTAGGCAGCGACTCGGTGAGCAAGGTGGCGCAGGACGGCTATGCCGCCGGTGAATACACCAACTTCCAGATCAACAACGACGGCACAGTGGTGGGCATCTACTCCAACCAGCAGACCCAGGTGCTGGGTCAGATCGTCATGGCCAACTTCTCCAACCCGGAAGGGCTGGCGTCGCAGGGCGATAACGTTTGGCAGGAAACCGGCGCGTCCGGCCAGCCACGCGTTGGTCTGTCGGGCGGCGGCGGCTTCGGTAAGCTGACCAGCGGCGCGCTGGAGTCTTCCAACGTCGATCTGAGCCAGGAGCTGGTGAACATGATCGTCGCACAGCGTAACTACCAGTCCAACGCCCAGACCATCAAGACGCAGGACTCCATCCTGCAGACGCTGGTTAGCCTGCGCTAATAGGGCCGAGTTATGGATCACGCGATTTATACCGCGATGGGCGCGGCTCGCCAAACGCTGGAGCAGCAATCCATTACCGCCAACAACCTGGCCAATGCGTCGACGCCGGGCTTTCGCGCCCAGCTCGCCGCGCTGCGCGCGGTGCCGGTCGACGGTCCGAGCCTGGCGACACGCACCTTGGTGAGTGCCTCGACGCCGGGCGCCGACATGAGCCAGGGCGCGCTGAACTACACGGCGCGCCCGCTGGACGTGGCGCTGCAGCAGGATGGTTTTTTGGCGGTGAGCCTGCCGGGCGGCGGTGAAGCTTACACCCGCAACGGCAACATTCAGATTTCCTCCACTGGGCAGTTGACGGTGCAGGGGATGCCGCTGATGGGCGACGGCGGGCCGATCGAGGTGCCGCCGTCGGCGGAGATCACCATCGCGGCCGACGGCACCATTTCGGCGCTGAACGCCGGCGATCCGCCGAACACCATCGCGCAGATTGGCCGCCTGAAGCTGGTGAAGGCCGATGCGCGCGAAGTGATGCGCGGTGACGACGGGCTGTTCCGCCTGACGCCGGAAACCCAACAGCTGCGCGGCAATCAGTTGCAAAACGATCCGCAGGTGCGGGTGATGCCCGGGGTGCTGGAAGGCAGCAACGTCAAGCCGATGGAGACCATGGTTGACATGATCGCCAACGCCCGCCGTTTTGAAATGCAAATGAAGGTCATCCACAGCGTGGATGAAAACGAACAGCGTGCCAACTCACTGCTCTCAGTGAGCTAAGCAGCAAGGAAATAACCGATGATTCCATCCTTATGGATTGCCAAAACCGGTCTGGACGCGCAGCAGACCAACATGGACGTGATCGCCAACAACCTGGCGAACGTCAGCACCAACGGCTTCAAGCGCCAGCGTGCGGTATTTGAAGATCTGCTGTACCAGACCATGCGTCAGCCGGGCGCGCAGTCCTCCGAGCAGACTACGCTGCCTTCCGGTCTGCAGATCGGCACCGGCGTGCGCCCGGTGGCGACCGAGCGCCTGCACAGCCAGGGCAACCTGTCGCAGACCAACAACAGCAAAGACGTCGCCATCAAGGGGCAGGGTTTCTTCCAGGTGATGCTGCCGGACGGCACCCAGGCTTACACCCGCGACGGGTCGTTCCAGATCGATCAGAACGGCCAGCTGGTCACCTCCAGCGGTTTCCAGGTGCAGCCGGCGATCACCATTCCGGCGAACGCGCTGTCCATCACCGTCGGCCGCGACGGCATCGTCAGCGTTACCCAGCAGGGGCAAACCGCCGCTCAGCAGGTGGGCCAACTGACGCTGACCACGTTCGTCAACGACAGCGGTCTGGAGAGCGTGGGCGAGAACCTGTATCAGGAAACCGAAAGCTCGGGCGCGCCGAACGAGAGCACGCCGGGGCTGAACGGCGCCGGTCTGCTGTATCAGGGCTACGTGGAGACCTCCAACGTCAACGTGGCGGAAGAGCTGGTCAACATGATCCAGACTCAGCGCGCTTATGAGATCAACAGCAAAGCGGTATCGACCTCCGATCAGATGCTGCAAAAGCTGACGCAACTGTAATCTGTCCTTGACGGGCCCGGCATGCCGCGCCCGTCATTCTCTTTCGTGAAACAAAGGCGATACCCGTGGTAACCACATATTCGATGGCAATCCTGCCGCGGCAGGGACAACGCTGGCTGGCGGGAATGGTGATGCTGACGCTGAGCGGCTGCGCTTATATTCCGCATAAACCGCTGGTGGACGGCGCGACCACGGCGCAGCCCGCGCCGGCCAGCGCGCCGATGCCGAACGGCTCAATCTTCCAGACGGTGCAGCCGATGAACTACGGCTATCAGCCGCTGTTCGAAGACCGCCGGCCGCGCAACGTCGGCGACACCCTGACCATCGTGCTGCAGGAAAACGTCAGCGCCAGCAAAAGCTCCTCCGCCAACGCCAGCCGCAACGGCGCCAGCAAGTTCGGCGTCGCCACCTCGCCGCGTTACCTCGACGGCCTGTTGGGCAATGCGCGCGCCGATATGGACATTTCCGGCGACAGCACCTTCGGCGGCAAGGGCGGCGCCAACGCCAACAACACCTTCAATGGCACCATTACGGTGACGGTCAACCAGGTACTGGCCAACGGCAACCTGCACGTGGTGGGGGAAAAGCAGATCGCCATCAACCAGGGCACCGAATTCATTCGTTTCTCCGGCGTCGTCAACCCGCGCACCATCAGCGGCAACAACTCGGTCACCTCGACGCAGGTGGCGGACGCGCGTATCGAATACGTCGGCAATGGCTATATCAACGAGGCGCAGACCATGGGCTGGCTGCAGCGCTTCTTCTTAAATGTTTCACCGTTCTAAGGATTGACTGATGCTGAAAAAATGGTTTATCGCGCTGTGCGTCGGGCTGGTGTGCTTGCCGGCGGCGGCGGAGCGCATCCGCGATCTGGTGACGGTGCAGGGCGTGCGAGACAACGCCCTGATCGGCTACGGCCTGGTGGTGGGGTTGGACGGCTCCGGTGACCAGACCATGCAGACGCCGTTCACCACCCAGAGCCTGAGCAACATGTTGTCGCAGCTGGGTATCACCGTGCCGCCGGGCACCAACATGCAGCTGAAAAACGTGGCGGCGGTGATGGTGACCGCCAAACTGCCGCCGTTCTCGCGCGCCGGGCAGAATATCGACGTGGTGGTTTCTTCGATGGGCAACGCCAAGAGCCTGCGTGGCGGCACCCTGCTGATGACGCCGCTCAAAGGCGTGGATAACCAGGTTTATGCGCTGGCGCAGGGCAACGTGCTGGTGGGCGGCGCGGGCGCGGCGGCCGGCGGCAGCAGCGTGCAGGTCAACCAGTTGGCAGGCGGGCGCATCAGCAACGGCGCCACCATCGAACGCGAGTTGCCGACCACCTTCGGCAGCGGCGGGGTGCTCAACCTGCAGCTGAACGACGAGGATTTCACGCTGGCGCAGCAGATCAGCGACGCCATCAACCGCCAACGCGGCGGCGGCACCGCGACGCCGCTCGACGCCCGCACCATTCAGGTGCTGGTGCCGCAGGGCAACAGCTCTCAGGTGCGCTTCCTGGCGGAGATTCAAAACATCACCGTCAACGTCGGCGCGATGGACGCCAAAGTGATCATCAACTCGCGCACCGGGTCGGTGGTGATGAACCGCGATGTGATCCTCGATTCTTGCGCCGTGGCCCAGGGCAACCTGTCGGTGGTGGTCGATCGGCAGAACACCGTCAGCCAGCCAACGACCCCGTTTGGCGGCGGCCAGACGGTGGTGACGCCTAACACCCAGATCTCGGTGCAACAGCAGGGTGGGTCGCTGCAGAAGGTGAATGCCAGCGCCAACCTGAACAATGTGATCCGCGCGCTGAATGCGCTGGGCGCCACGCCGATCGATCTGATGTCGATCCTGCAGGCGATGCAGAGCGCCGGCTGCCTGCGCGCCAAGTTGGAAATCATCTGATGGCCGGCGATCTGATGGCGATGTCGGGCGCGGCCTATGACGCCCAGGCGCTGAACGGCCTGAAGCGCGACGCGGCGGCCGACCCGCAGGGCAACCTCAAGCAGGTGGCCCAGCAGGTGGAAGGCATGTTCGTGCAGATGATGCTGAAAAGCATGCGTTCCGCCTTGCCGCAGGACGGGGTATTGAGCAGCGATCAAACGCGGCTCTATACCTCGATGTACGACCAGCAAATCGCCCAGCAGATGTCGCAAAAAGGGCTGGGGCTGGCCGACATGATGGTCAAGCAGATGAGCAACGCCAACGCGGTGCCGAGCGAAACCGCGGGCCTGTCGCCGATGGCGCTGGACAACGAGGTGCTGCAAACGCTGCCGAACCAGGCGCTGGAGCAGATGGTGCGCCGGGCGATGCCGAAAGCGCCGCCGACCGCAGCGCCGCTGTCGCTCAACAACGGCAACTTCGTCGCCCGCCTGTCGATACCGGCGAAGGTCGCCAGCCAGCAGAGCGGCATTCCGCATCAGCTGATCGTCGCGCAGGCGGCGCTGGAGTCCGGCTGGGGGCAGCGCGAGATCCCGACCTCAGACGGCACGCCGAGCTACAACCTGTTCGGCATCAAGGCCGGCGGCAGCTGGAACGGGCCGGTGACGGAGATCACCACCACCGAGTTCGAACAGGGCGCGGCGAAGAAGGTGAAGGCGAAGTTCCGCGTCTACGGCTCGTACGTCGAAGCGATCGCCGATTACGTCAAACTGCTGACCAACAACCCGCGCTACGCCGATGTGGCCGCCGCGCGCAGCCCGGAACAGGCGGCGCATGCGCTGCAGCGCGCCGGCTATGCCACCGACCCGCAGTACGCCAGCAAACTGGTCAGCGTGATTCAGCAGATGAAGAGCGCGGGGGAACAGGCGGTGAAAGCTTACACCCACGATCTGAAAGATTTGTTCTAAATCCCCGTCATTCTTGACGCCGCAGCGGCGCCAATTATTTAGGGGATAGGCGGTAACGAAGGCTGGCTGGATGCTGAGCGCGTTGCCGCTTTTTTTCCTCAAGTTCTTCTCATTTTTGCCGATAACCGAAACAGGCTGAGCGAACAGGCTCAGCAGCTCAATTAAGAACCCTGTGGGCCGCCGGCGCCGCAGCATAAGGAATTCCGATGTCCAATAGCTTAATCAATACCGCGATGAGCGGGCTGAATGCGGCTCAGGTGGCGCTCAGTACCGTCAGCAACAACATCTCCAACTACAACGTGGCGGGCTACAACCGCCAGACCGCGATCCTGGCGCAGAACGGGGGCATGGCCACCATGAGCGGCTTTATCGGCAACGGCGTGACCGTCACCAGCGTCAACCGCGAGTACAACCAGTTCATCACCAACCAGCTGCGCGGCGCACAAAGTGCGTTCGGGGCGCAAAACGCCTATTACGAGAAGATTTCACAGATCGACAACCTGTTGGCGAGCAAGACCAACCCACTGTCGACCAACATGCAGGACTTCTTCACCAACCTGCAGAACCTGGTGAGCAACGCCGGTGACGACGCCGCGCGCCAGACGGTGCTGGGCAAGGCCAACGGCCTGGTGAACCAGTTCAACAACACCGACAAATTCCTGCGCGACATGGATAACGGCGTTAATCAACAGATCAGCGATACGGCGCAGCAGATCAACAGCTACGGCCAACAGATCGCCAAACTGAACGACGAGATCACCCGTTTGCGCGGCAGCGCCGCCGGCGAGCCGAATGCGTTGCTGGATCAGCGCGATCAGCTGGTCACCGAATTGAACCAGCTGGTGGGCGTACAGGTCACGCAACAGGACGGCGACGCCTATACCGTCTCCTTCGCCAACGGCTTGACCCTGGTGCAGGGCAGCAACACCTATCAGGTGGAAGCCGTGCCATCCAGCAGCGATCCTTCCCGTCTGACCATCGGCTATAACCGCGGCAACGGCGCCAGCGAAGTGCCGGAAGGCCAGATCACCAGCGGCACGCTGAGCGGCGTGCTGAAATTCCGCAGCGAAACGCTGGACGGCGTGCGCAATCAGCTGGGCCAGTTGGCGCTGGCGATGGCGGACAGCTTTAACCAACAGCATCGCGCCGGCTTCGATCTGAACGGCGACGCGGGCGGCGACTTCTTCAGCTTCAGCGGCGGCCGGGTGGTGGATAACACCCGCAACACCGGCGACGCGTCGCTGTCGGTCTCTTACACCGATACCGGCAAGGTGAAGGCCAACGATTATCGCGTCGAGTTCGACGGCAGCAACTGGCAGGTCAGCCGCCTGCCGGACAACGTAAAAGTCAACGCGACGCCGGGCACCAGCGCCGACGGCAAGCCGACGCTGAACTTCGACGGGTTGGAAGTGAGCATCGACGGCAATGCGCAGGCCAAAGACAGCTTCACCGTGAAGCCGGTCAGCGACGTGGCGGGCAATCTGAAAGTGGCCATCACCGATTCGTCCAAGATCGCCGCCGCCGGTAAAGACGACAGCGGCCGCGGCGATAACGAAAACGCCAAGAAGCTGCTGGATCTGCAAACCAAAAACCTGGTGGACGGCAAGGCGACCCTGAGCGGCGCTTACGCCGGCATCGTCAGCGGCGTCGGCAACCAGACCGCTGCCGCCAAGGCCATCGCCACCTCGCAGGCCAAGATCGTCACGCAGCTGGGCGCGCAACAGCAGTCGATGTCCGGCGTCAACCTTGACGAAGAGTACGGTGAACTGCTGCGTTTCCAGCAGTACTACATGGCCAACGCGCAGGTGATTCAGACCGCCAGCTCGCTGTTCGACGCGCTGCTGAATATTCGTTGATTTCATTGTTAATCGGCGCCGATAACGGCGCCGGTCGCTCAGAGTAAGGAACCCACAGCATGCGCATGAGCACCAGCATGATGTACCAACAGAACATGAACGGTATCACGGGCAACCAGTCGCTGTTCATGAAGGCGGCCGAGCAGCTTTCCTCGGGCAAGCGGGTGATCAACCCGTCCGACGATCCGCTGGCGGCGTCGCGCGCGGTGATGTTGTCGCAGTCGCAGGCGGAAAACAGCCAGTACACGCTGGCGCGCACCTTCGCTCGTCAGAACGTGTCGATGGAAGAAACGGTCTTGGCCGGCGCGACCTCCACCATCGCGGACATGAAGGCGCTGATCGTCAATGCCGGCGGTACGGAAAGCGATAACGATCGCCAGTCGCTGGCCACTCAGCTGCAGGGGCTGAAAGATCAGCTGCTGAACCAGGCCAACAGCACCGACGGCAACGGCCGCTATATGTTCGGCGGGTATGTGAACGACAAGGCGCCGTTCGTCGACAACGGCGGCACCGTCAGCTATCAGGGCGGCGACAAGACGGTTCAGCAGAAAGTGGACGCCAACCGCACCATGACCATCGGCCATACCGGCAACGCGGTGTTCATGTCGTTGACCAGCAACCCGAAGCCCGAGCCGGACGGCAGCGCACCGGTCAGCAACGTATTCGAGAGCATCGATATCGCGCTGAACGCGCTGAAAATCCCGCTGCAGGGCGCCGACGAGGCCACCAAGCAGCAGGTGAACGATGCGCTGGCGAAAGCCAACCGCGGCCTGGACAACTCCTACAACAATGTGCTGAGCGTGCGCGCCGAGCTGGGCAGCCAGCTACAGGAGATGGATCAACTGGACAGCATCGGCAAAGAGCGCGATATGACCAACCAGATCCAGATGAGCGCGCTGACGGATGCCGACCTGGCCGAGTCTATCTCGTCTTATTTCATGCAGCAGGCGGCGCTGCAGGCGTCGTATAAAACCTTTAGCGATATGCAGGGCATGTCGTTGTTCCAGATGAATCGTTAAGAGCAATATCCCGTTGCCTGACCGCGACGGGTTTCCCTTTAGTGCGCTTAGAAAATGCCCTCTTCGCCCCGCGGGGAGGGAGGCTTCTTGAAACCGGGCGCACTCGTTTGGCGCGTCGTTCGTTCTCCCACTACTGACTGAGTGACGCGCCTTTTTTTCATCAGGGAAGAAATAATACGATTGTCACCCCTGTTTAATGCGCAATGGCATTATTGAAGTCAGTGGCGGAAAAATCGCGATGGATATTATTTTCCTGACGATAAATATCGGTGCTATTTCTTTTTCTTCACCACTTTCCATTTTTCACCGGCGGCCGTTTCGCTGATGGCAACTTTAAATTTGTTGCTTTTCCAGTGGGCCATGCCGAATAACCGGCGTGCTTTGCGGTTGCTTTTCGCTTTAATCATGATGTCGCTCCTGTAGTTAGCAAAGGTCGATGCTGCGCCCTGCAGCCGGCAGGCTGCCAGACGCATTTATTCAGGGTGTAAGTTATCTGCCGCGCATTTAACCCTGCGTGGCTGCGTTATTTTATTTTTCTCTAATTAATGGTTGTATATTATCGCTGCGGAGACTCACGCGCTGTGGCGATATTTTTGTTACCGGGTCTATTCTAGGTCGGGGTTTTATTTATTCAAGCCACCGGAGACATTTGAACCTTAATCCGGATAAAAGCCGTTTCTCAGGCTTTTGTCCCAAGAAAGCGTTTTTATTGCCATTTTGTCTCAGGCGGAAGAGGGGGAAAGGAAGGGGCCGCAGGGGCTCAGAAGGTCATGCCGCCGATTACCGCCGCCAGTCGATCGAAGATTTCACCGAATAGGTGCTCACAGAACGGCGCCAACATCGGCATCATCATGCCCAGCGTCATGATGCCGAAGGTCATGGTGACCGGGAAACCGATCACGAAGACCGACAGCTGCGGCGTCATGCGGTTGAGCAGGCCGAGCGCCATGTTGAGCGTTAACAGCAGGCAGATCAGCGGCAGCGCCAGCATCATGCCATTGATGAAGATCAGCGAGCCGACCTGAGTCAGCACCAGGAAACCGTTGCCGTTCAGCGGCTGCGTTTGGACAGGCAGGGTGTGGAAGCTGTCAGCCAGCAGCGAAATCAGCCACAGATGGCCGTCGAAGCTGAGGAACAGCAACATCGCCAACAGGTTAAGCAGGCGCGCCAGCACCGGCATGTTCGGGCCGCCGCTGGGATCGAAGAAGGTGGCGAACGACAGGCCCATCTGCATGCCGATCACTTCGCCCGCCAGGCGCACCGCCGCGAAGGCGAACTGCATGGTCAACCCCAGCGCCACGCCGATCAGTATTTGCTGAATCGCCAGCCACAGGCCGGCGGCGGAGAAGATGGGAATATTGCTGGCGGGCAGCGTCGGCGCGATCAGGATGACGATCAGCCCGCCAAGGCCGATTTTGACCTTTTTGCTGATTTGCTTTTCGCTGAATATCGGCGCGGTGCTGATCAGCGCCAGAATGCGCAGCAGCGGCCAAAAATAGTGGCTGAGCCAGACGGTGAGCTGGGCGCTGTCGAAAGTGAGCACGGTCAGCCGATCAGGGTAGGCAGGTTGCTGAACAGGGTGCGCATGTAGTCCAGCAACAGGTTCAGCATCCAGGGGCCGGCGATGATGATGGTGGCCACTACCGCCAGAATTTTGGGGATGAACGACAGCGTCATTTCGTTGATCTGGGTGGCGGCCTGCAGCAGGCTGACCACCAGGCCGCTGATGAGCGCCGCCAGCAGCAGCGGGGCGGCCAGCGCCAGCGCCACTTTCATCGCCTCGGTGCCGAGCGCCATAACCGATTCAGGTGTCATCTCGCTTTCTCCGGTCAGGGGTTACGAATAGAAGCTCTGCGCCAGCGAGCCAAGCAGCAGCTGCCAGCCATCGACCAGCACGAACAGCATCAGCTTGAACGGCAGCGAGATGGTGGCCGGCGGCACCATCATCATCCCCAGCGCCATCAGCACGCTGGCGACCACCAGGTCGATAATCAGGAACGGAATGAATACCGTAAAGCCGATCTGGAAGGCGGTTTTCAGTTCGCTGGTGACGTAGGCGGGCAGCAGGATGCGCATCGGCACCGCTTCCGGGCCGGCCAGCGGCGGCTGATTGGCCAGTCTGGCGTACAGCGCGAGATCGGTTTCGCGCGTTTGGCGCAGCATGAACTCGCGCAGCGGCTGCGCGCCTTTATCCAGCGCGACTTCCAGCCCGATTTTGTCCTGGCTGAACGGCAGGTAGGCGTCCTGATAGACCTTGTCGAACACCGGCGACATGATGAAGAAGGTCAGGAACAGCGCCAGCCCCAGCATCACCTGGTTCGGCGGCGCCGACGGCGTGCCCAGCGCATTGCGCAGCAGCCCGAGCACGATGATGATGCGGGTGAAGCTGGTCATCATCAGCAGCATGGCGGGCAGGAAGGTCAGCGAGGTCAACAGCACCAGCGTCTGCACCGGCAGCGACCAGCTTTGGCCGCCGTTGGCCAGCGGCTGGCTGATCAGCCCCGGCAGTTGTGCAAAAGCCGCCGGGCTGATCAGCAGCAGGGCGGCAGGGAGCCAAACCGCCGGACGGCGGACGAGGGTATGAAGAGTCGAGGTCATGCCGATTTTTCCGGGCGTTTCAGAACTTTTTGCATCAGTTGGCGGAAGTCCGCCGGTGTCGCCGCGTTGGTCTCGCCTTCGTCTTTCGGCGGGGCGGGCAGGGTGTGCAGCGGGGTGATCTGCTGGGCGGTGACGCCCAAGACCAGCAGGGTGTCGTCGACTTCCACCACTACCACGCGTTCGCGCTGCCCGACCTGGCAACTGGCGCGCAGGTTGAGCAGTTTGTTGTTGCGCGCCTGCGGGGCGAACCCCAGCCGACGGAACAGCCAACCGGCCAGCAGGATCAGCAGCAGAATGCCGCCGAGCGCGCTGCTGACCTGCATCAACACCGAACCGGCCGGCAGGGCCGGCGCGGCGGGTTGTTGGGTGCTTTGCACGGTAACGGGCGCGGCGGCGGTCATCAGCGGCTCAGTCGACGCATGCGTTCGGACGGGGTGATGATGTCGGTGATGCGCACGCCGAACTTGTCGGCCACCACCACCACTTCACCTTGTGCGATCAGGTAACCGTTGATCAGGATATCCAGCGGTTCGCCGGCCAGGCCGTCCAGCGCCACCACCGAACCCTGCGACAGGCGCAGCAACTCTTTGATGGTCATCTTGGTGCGCCCCAGTTCCACGGTCAGCTTGACCGGAATATCCAGGATCAGGTCGATATCCTGCAGGCTGCCGAGCGCATCCTGAGCTTCCAGCGACTTGAACACCCCTTCGGTGCTCGCGCCGGATTTCTCTGAAGACTGCTGCTCGTTAAACGCATCAGCCCACAGATCGTCTACGGATTCCTTTCCTTCGCCAGACGGTTGCTTAGGATCACTCATTGGGCTGTTCCTCACTCAGAGCATTCAAAATAGGGTTAATCAAATGTTCAACACGCAGGGCGTATTGCCCGTTCAACGTGCCGTATTGGCTGGTCAGAACCGGTACGCCGTCCACATGGGCGATCAGGCGTTCCGGCTTGTCTATCGGTAATACATCGCCCGGTTGCAGCTTCAGGACTTTCGACAGCCGCATCGGGATATCGACGAAGTTGGCGATCAGCTCCAGTTCGGAGTGCTGCACCTGCTTCACCAGCGTTTCGCGCCAGTGGCTGTCTTCCTGCCGCGAATTTTCCAGCGGCGGGTTGGTCAACAGCTCGCGCAGCGGTTCGATCATCGCGAAGGGAATGCAGATGTTAAACTCGCCGGTCAGCGCGCCGATCTCCACCTGGAACGGCGTGGTGACCACGATGTCGTTCGGCGAGGTGGTGATGTTGGTGAACTTCACCTGCATTTCGGCGCGCACGTACTCTACGTCGATCTTGTAGATGGCGCTCCAGGCGTCGCCGTAGGCGTCCAGCGCCAGGCGCAGCATGCGCTTGATCACCCGTTGTTCGGTCGGGGTGAATTCGCGGCCTTCGACCTTGGTCGGGAAGCGGCCGTCGCCGCCGAACAGGTTATCGACGGCGATGAACACCAGGCTCGGCGCGAACACGAACAGGGCGGTGCCGCGCAGCGGATTCAGATGCACCAGGTTCAGGTTGGTCGGCACCGGCAGGTTGCGGGCGAACTCGTGATACGGCTGGATTTTGATCGGGCCGACGGTAATGTCCGGGCTGCGGCGCAGCAGGTTGAACAATCCCATGCGGAACTGCCGGGCAAAACGTTCGTTGATAATTTCCAGCGCGTGCAGGCGCTCGCGCACCACGCGGCGCTGGGTGTTCGGATCGTAAGGCTTGACCTCGCTCTCTTTGCCGACCACCGCCTCGGGTTCATCACCCGCGCTGTCGCCGTTGAGCAAGGCGTCGATCTCTGCCTGTGAAAGAATGCTATCGCCCATAGTGATTACCGCAGTATGAAGGCGGTGAACAGCACGTCGCTGACCACCTGCTTCGGTTGTCCCTTAACCAGCGGCGGGCTGAGCACATCCTTAATCTGCGCCACCAACTGTTGCTTCCCTTGTTCATTGGCCAACTGGCTCGCTTCCTGGCGGGAAAGCAGCATCAGCAGACGGCTGCGCACTTCCGGCAGAAAATCGTTCAGCTGGCGGCGGGTACTTTCGTCCGGCAGACGCAGCGTGAGGCCGATGTACAGCACGCGATCCGGGTTGTTGTCCGGCGTCACCAGGTTGACGGTAAAGGTGTCGAGCGGCATGAACACCGGCGCCGCCGGCGGTTGTTCTTTGACGGCGGCCGGTTCGGCGCCGTTTTTATGCTGTTGCAGCAGCCACCAGCTGTAGCCCGCGGCGCCACAGGCGACGACGCTGATCAACACCAGCAGGATGACCAGAAGGGGGCGTTTCGGTGCTGCCGGAAGGGAGTTCTGAGACATAGCGAAATCTAATTCCTGTTGTTCCACCCGCGGCCGGCGAGGCGGCGGGCATAGCGCGCGGCAAAGCCGCACGCATGACATGTAAAGGTATTATCGCGTCTATTGTGGCGTGCAATAGCCTGAATAGACGCGCAAATGGGTGCCAGCTTGGGCGTTTGCGGCGGCTCAGGCGAAAATATCGACGCCGTTGACCGCGCTGGCCATACGCTGCAGCGCCGCCGGTGCGCTGACGCCCTCGGCGGCTGCGCCGTCAGCGCCATGATGTTCAGCATAACTGGAACGGCCCTGGCCGTTGGAAGCCTGCTGTTGCGCCTGCTGCCAGTGCGGGGTGGACTCGCCGCCCACGCTGCTCTGCCCCAGGTTGATACCGCTCTCCGCCAGCGCGTGCCGCAGCTGCGGCATCGCCGCTTCCACCGCCGCACGCACCTGGCCGTGCGCGGAGGCGATGTGCAGCTGCGCCTGCTGGTCGTCCAGTTTTAGCGTGATCTGCAAGGCGCCCAGTTCCTGCGGGTGCAGGCGCAGCTCGGCGCTCTGCTGGCCGTTGCGGTGGAACATCAGCACCTGTTGGTTCAACGCCTGCTGCCACTCCGGGCTGCCCAGCTGCGCGTTGAGCTGCGGAGCCGGCGGCGCCGTCACCAGCGCGCTGGCCGGGGCGGTCGTTTGCGTCGGGCTGGCGGCGGCCAGGGCGACAGCGTGATTGAGCGTCGTCGGCTGCTGCGCATCGCTCGCCGGCAGCGGCTGTGCGGCGTTTGCGCGTTCGCCGCTGGTCGGCTGCGGGAGCGCTGCGGCAGCGTTGTCGCCATCGGTAGCCGGCGTTTTCGCGCCCGTCACCGCCGAGGCGGGGGCCGCCGACGAGTGCGCGGCGGTGTTATCACCGGCCGCCGCGATGTTCAGCAGGCCGTTGCCGGGCTGCAGCGTAGTCGTCTCGTCAGCGTTTTCCATCGGCAGCGACCGTTGGCCTTCGGCCGGTTGCGCCTGAGCGACGATCGCGGCCGGCAGCATGGCGTACAGCGCCTGCAGCGTCGCGGCATCCAGCTCTTTGGCGGCGACGATCGGCGGCTGCGCCGGTTTATCGCCGGCGGCGGGCGCATCGCCTTCAACGGCTTCAGAAGAAGGCGCGTCGGCTGAGGCTGACAGGTTCGGCAACAGGCCGCCGCGCTCGCCGAAGGTGGCCAGCAGCTGATTGAGCTGGTTGCGGCTCAGGGCCGGGGCGCGTTCATCGTCCGCGCTCAGCGTGGCCGGCTGAGGTTTGCCATCGGCGGCGGGCGCGAAACGCGCGCCGAGCAGCTGGGCAAAAGCGGACGACAGCTGGCTTTCGTCCAGCGCCGAGGTCAGTTCGGTCAGACCGCCGGCGTCGCCGGGTAAGGCCAGGCCGGGCAGGGCGTTCAGATTCATGGGTTGATATTCCTTTGTGCGCTGCGTTGAGCGAATTCATCCATCAATTTTTGATCCCGTTTGTTCTCCTGCTGCTGCTCCGCGTTCATTGCGCGGGTATGCAGGGTTTCGAAAGCGTTCAGCCGCTGTTGTTTGTCTTGCCATTGCTTCACCGCGTGATCCACTTTCTGCCCCCACTGCAGCAGCTGCTGGCGGTGCTGGTCGATGGCCTGCTCCAGCGTGCCGATAAACTGCTGGTAGTTTTGCCAGCGTGAGCTGTCCATGCCGTCGCAGAGCGTATGATTCAGCTTCTGGCGGTATTCGTCCTGATAGTTGAGCAGCATCGACAGCTGCTGCTCCGCCGCCTGCTGCGCCTGCCGCACCTGGCCAAGCTGTTGCGCGGCTTGCTCCACCGCATCCTGCGCCAGATCGCGCAGGGTAATCAGGGGGGATTGTGATTTCATCGCTGTGCGCCTCTGGTGACGTTAAACAATCAACTGCTGCAGCTGTTGACAGGCTTCATCATAGCCGCTGCGTTCGAAGATACCCTGCTGCAGGTAGGCTTCCATCTGCGGATACAGCGTCATCGCTTTGTCCAGCAATGGATCGCTGCCCGCCGCGTAGGCGCCGACGCTGATCAGATCGCGGTTGCGTTGATAGCTGGCCAGCATCTGTTTGAAGGTGCGAACCCGGCGATAATGCTCTTCGTCGATCAGCGACGTCATGGCGCGGCTGATTGACGCTTCGATGTCGATAGCCGGGTAGTGGCCGGCCTCTGCCAGCCGCCGCGACAGCACCACGTGGCCATCGAGGATGGCGCGCGCCGAGTCAGCTATCGGGTCTTGCTGATCGTCCCCCTCGGTCAACACGGTGTAGAAAGCGGTGATGGAGCCGCCGCCGCTGATGCCGTTGCCCGCGCGTTCCACCAGCGCAGGCAGCTTGGCGAAGACCGAAGGCGGATAGCCTTTGGTCGCCGGCGGCTCGCCGATGGCCAGGGCGATCTCACGCTGCGCCATGGCGTAGCGGGTAAGGGAGTCCATGATCAGCAACACATGCTGCCCGCGGTCGCGGAAATCTTCGGCGATGCGGGTGGCGTAAGCCGCCCCCTGCATGCGCAGCAGCGGCGACACGTCCGCCGGCGCGGCGATCACTACCGAGCGCGCGCGGCCTTCGGCACCGAGAATGTTCTCGATAAAGTCTTTGACCTCGCGGCCGCGCTCGCCGATCAGGCCAACGACGATCACATCCGCCTGGGTATAACGGGCCATCATGCCGAGCAGCACGCTCTTACCGACGCCGGAGCCGGCGAACAGGCCCATGCGCTGGCCGCGCCCGACGGTCAGCAGGCCGTTGATGGTGCGCACCCCCACGTCCAGCACCTGCTCAATTGGCGTGCGCTGCAAGGGGTTGAACGGCGCGGTGATCAGCGGCGCGCGGTAACCGGTTTCCGGTGAAGGCAGACCGTCGAGCGGTTTGGCGCTGCCGTCCAGCACGCGCCCCAGCAGCGCCGGGCCGAGCGGCAGCTGTTTGCCGGCGCTTTGGCCTTCCGGCGCGATGCGGGCGTAAACCCGCGCGCCCGGCACGATGCCTTCCACTTCTTCCAACGGCATCAGGAACAACCGCTGGCCGTTGAAGCCCACCACTTCGCTTTCCACTTCCTGCACTTCACCGGCGTCGTGCCGTTCGATGAGGCAGGTCGCGCCGAGCGGCAGCTGCAGGCCGGTGGCCTCCAGCACCAGCCCGGTAGCGCGGGTCAGGCGACCGTAGCGGCGCACCGTCGGCGCGCGGGCGATGCGCTTTTCCAGCGTATCCAGAGAGCTCAGCCAGCGGCCGAGACGCGCGGTCATCAGACTTCTCCCGGTGCCGCCAGGCGGCACAGTTCATGCCAGCGCGTCGCCAGGCTAGCGTCGAGATCGCCTTCCTCGGCGCTGACCTTGCAGCCGCCCGGATGCAGTTCACCGTCCGCCAGCAGGCGCCAGCCGTGCAGGCTGAGGGTAACCCCCAACTGCTGCTCGACGCGTGGGTAGTCGTCCGGGTGGACCCGCAGCTGCGGCTTGCCGTTGAACATCGGCTCCTGTTGAATCAGCTGTTGGATCTGCGCGAGCAGGGCGGTGCCGTCGCACACCGGCGGCTGGCCCAGCACCTGTTTGGCGGCGGTCAACGCCAACTGCATCAACCGTGACGCGATCACGCTGTCGAGCGCGTCCAGCGTGTGCTGGAATTCGGTAACCAACTGCTGCCAGTGGGCGGTCAGCGGCTGTTGCTGCTGCTGCGCTTCCAGCAGCCCTTGCTGACGGCCTTCCTCCAGACCGGACTGAAAACCTGCCTCGTAACCTTTCTGCTGGCCGTCGGCATAGCCCAGTTGCTGGCCCTGTTGCTCCGCCTGCAGGCGCAGCGTCGCCAGCTGCTGCTGTAATTCGGCCTGCGCGTCCGGCGACGGATCGTCAAGTTCGAGATCCGGTAATGGCGGCAGGTCGAGAACCGGTTTCTGTTCGCCCAAATCGTTGAGCGACCAGGGCTGCCAGGGCAGGGTGTTAATGCGATCAGACATAGGTGTCCTCGCCGCCGCCGATGATCATTTCGCCGGTTTCCGCCAGGCGTCTTACCACCAGCAGGATGGCTTTCTGCTCGTTCTCCACCTGCGACATGCGCACCGGCCCACGGTTGGCCAGGTCGTCGCGCAGGATGTCGGCGGCGCGTTGTGACATGTTCTTGAGGAACTTCTCGCGCAGCTGCTGTTCGGCGCCTTTCAACGCGATCAGCAGCGACTCGCCTTCCACTTCCTGCAGCAGGCGTTGGATGCTGCGATCGTCGACTTCCACCAGGTTTTCGAACAGGAACATCTCGTCGATGATCTTCTGCGCCAGCTCGCCGTCGTATTCGCGCATCGCGTCGATGACCGCTTCTTCCTGCTGGGTTTTCATCAGGTTGATGATCTCGGCGGCGGTGCGCACCCCGCCCATTTTGCTGCGCTTGAGGTTCTGGCCGTCGAGCAGGTTGTTCAGCACTTCGGTCAGCTCCGCCAACGCCGCCGGCTGCACGCCGCCGAAGGTGGCGATACGCAGCATCACGTCGTTGCGCAGGCGTTCGTCGAACAGGGCCAGGATGTCTGCCGCCTGGCCGCGTTTGAGGTGCACCAGAATGGTGGCGATGATCTGCGGGTGTTCGTCGCGGATCAGATCGGCGGCGCTCTGCGGCTCCATAAAGTTGAGCGTTTCCATGCCGGTGGTGGTCTCGCGCGATTCGAGAATGTCCTCCAGCAGGCTGGCGGCGCGCTCTTCGCCCAGCGCCTTGACCAGCACCGAGCGCAGGTAGTCGCTGGCGTTGACGCTCAGCGCCGCGTATTGCTCGGCGTCGTCTTCAAACTCGGTCAGTATCTCGCCGAGCTGTTTGTGTGAAACCTGGCTCATGCCGGCCATGGTGCCGCTCAGCAGCTGTACTTCGCGCGAGGAGAGGTGTTTGAACACCTCCGCCGCGCGATCTTCACCCAGCGTCATCAGCAAGATGGCGCTTTTGTCGGTTCCGGTCAGGCTCATATCTCGTTACTCATCCATTGGCGGATTACCAGAGCGACCACGCGCGGGTCTTTGTCAGCCAGATCGCGGATCCGCTGGCTCTGGACTTCTGCGCTGACGCGCTGCTGCGATTTGCGACGCTGCGCCAGCTCCTCGTTGCTCGGTTTGTTGCTGTCGGCCGCTTTGGCGGCAGGGGCGTTGGCGGCGGCGAGGGCGGCCTGTTGCGCGGCCTGGCGCTGTTGCAGCTGCGGCCGCACCAGTTTGCGCCACAGCAGCCAGCCCACCAGCAGCACCAGCAGATAGCGACCCGCGTCGATCAGGCGATCGATAAACGACTGGCTTTGCCAGAACGGCAGTTCACCGCCGGTCACCTGGCTGTCGGTAAACGGCGTATTGACCACGTTCAGGGTATCGCCGCGGCTGCTGGAGTAGCCCATCGCTTCGCGCACCAGCGCTTCGATCTGCGCCAGCTGTTCTTTGCTCATCGGCTGCGGTTTGCCGTCTTTGTCTACGCCGAGGTAGTTGACCACCACGGCGACCGACAGACGCTGCACGGTGCCGGCTTTTTGCTGGGTATGGCGAATGGTGCGGTCGAGCTCGTAGTTGGTGGTCGCGTCGCGTCGGGTATTTTGCGGCACGCCGCCGGCCGCCGCGCTGCGGGTGGCCGCGGCGTTTTGCGCGGTGGCGTTGGCGTTGTTGCCTGCCGCGGTGGCCGGCTTGGCGGTTTCAATCGGCGCGGTGGCCGGCGCGCTCGGTTGGTTGGACAGCGCGCCCGGCACGCCGCCCACCTGCGGCCCACCGATCTGCTCGCTCAGGCTGGTTTGCTGGGAGCGGATAGCGGCTTTGTCCGGCTGCTGGTTCGGCTGGTACTGTTCATCGGTTTGTTCGCGCGTGGCGAAATCGATCTGCGCCGTGACCTGCGCACGCACGTTGGCGCTGCCGACCACCGGGGCGAGGATCGCTTCGATGCGGCGCTGGAAGCCGTTTTCCACTTCGTTGGCGTATTTCAGCTGCGAGGCGTTGAGATCGCGCCCGGTGCCGTCGGACTGAGTCAGCAGGCGGCCGGCCTGATCGACCACGGTCACGTTGCCCGGCGGCAGGCCGGCGACGCTGCTCGACACCATATAAACGATGGCGTTGATCTGGCCGTCGTCCAGCGCACGGCCGGGTTGCAGGGTGAGCGTTACCGAGGCGGAAGGGGATTTCTGTTCGCGCACGAACAGCGAAGGTTTAGGCAGCGCCAGGTGAACGCGGGCGTTTTGCACCGGCCCCAGCGATTCGATGGTGCGCGACAGCTCGCCCTCGAGGGCGCGCTGATAGTTAATCTGCTCGCTGAACTGGCTGATGCCGAATTTTTCCTGATCCAGCAGTTCGAAGCCGACGGCGCCGCCTTTCGGCAGCCCTTGCTGCGCCAGACGCAGACGGGTTTCATGCACCTTTTCCGCCGGGATCAGCAGCGCCGCGCCATTCTCGGCAAAGCGGTAAGGGATATTCATCTGCGTCAGCTGGGTGACGATGGCGCCGCCGTCGCGGTCGTTCAGATTGCTGTACAGCACGCGGTAGTCGGGGCTTTTCACCCACAACAGCAGCGCGACGACGATCGCGATCGCGGCGGAAGCGGCGACCAGCAACGGAATTTTCGGGTTGGCGCGCAGACGGTTCCAGATGGCCTGCAGGCCGTTGTCGCGGCTTTCGCCGGCGGTTATCGAAGCACTCATTTTAGGTCTCGTCCTTCAATGGCGCTCACGATCCCGTACGGGCCGCTGAGCAGCTCCCTGCCAGGCTGATGAACGGTATGGTTAGCGTTGTGTGACAAAACAGACTCCCTGATACACATATCTTCTAAATAGCGGCGCTCCCATTTCTGGGCAGGCCATTATTCGCCTTATCAGACAATTCCGATTGCCCGATAAGCCGGGTTTTTTGCAGTTAATTAACCGCTTTAGGTCCGAAAACGCTGTGCTAGGGTGTGCATCATTGGAGAAGTGCAGGGTGAAAACGTCACCCGGCGAGACGAGATGATTGAGGACCAGATGGCGATTCAGGGCATTGAAGGGGTACTGCAGCAGATGCAGACCATGGCGGTTCAGGCCGGCAAGATGGGGCAGAATGCGGCGCCGCAGGGCGTCAGCTTCGCCAGCGAACTGACCGCGGCGCTCGGCAAGATCAGCGAGACCCAGCAAATGGCGCGCAAACAGGCGCAGGATTTCGAGCTGGGCGCGCCAGGCATCAGCCTGAACGATGTGATGGTCGATCTGCAGAAATCGTCGGTCTCTTTGCAACTGGGCGTGCAGGTGCGCAACAAGCTGGTGGCGGCCTACCAGGACATCATGAATATGCCGGTGTGATGAACGGGCCGACTATTTTTCAGTGAAATTTGGCTCGGCGCTGTTACCTTAGAGTGACGGCCAGTCCGACAATGCTGAAGCCGCGCGCCAGCCGAGGAAAAAAACCAGCTATCGAAATAGCTGGTTGAAGGTGCGATAAAACATTTATGTCATGTAGGAGCGTCGACACCCGCTCGAGGTGGCGTCAACGCGATTATCATATTTGTTATATTATAACAAATCAATGCTGCCGTGCATTTGCTTCAGCCCGCCAATTCCGCGATCCGCTGGTGGGCGTTCGCCAGCCCCTGATCGCGGCCGTGCGGTTTCATGTCCAGCCCTTCGGCATAGATGAATTGCACGTCGCCGATCCCCATCAGCCCCAGCACCGAACGCAGGTAGGGCGTTACGGCATCGGTCGGATGCCCGGCGTGCATGCCGCCGCGTGAACTGAATACCAGCGCATTGACGCCTTCCACCAACCCCACCGGGTAGGTGGCGGTATAGTTGAAGGTCATCCGGGCGCGAGCCACCAGATCGAACCAGTTTTTCAACTGGGTCGGGACGTTGAGGTTGTACATCGGCGCGCCGAGCAGCAGCAGATCGCTCTCTTTCAGTTCGGCAATCAGCTGGTTGGAGAGCGCCACCGCCGCTTTGGCGCGTGGGCTGATGTTTTCCGCGCCGCGCAACGCACCGAACAGCTCGCCGTCCAATACCGGCAGATCCAACGCCGTCAGATCGTGTTCGACGATCCGATCTTCGTGTCCTTTCGCCTTACGCGCCGCCAGATAGCGGTCAATCAGGTTATTGGTCTGCGAGTCATTTCCCATAATGCTGGATTTGAGTACCAGTATTTTTTTCATGCTGTTGTCCTCTGACGGTCATCTGTGGTTTTCACCGGGGATTCGGAATGACTGCAGGTTATCATTGCTTGAGGTTCACCAGTGGTGATAGGTTTTCACTAAATTGATTCCATATTGGCAACATTAAGATGAAAAGCGATCTGAGTGCGCTGCCGGCCTTTGTTGCCGTAGCGGAAGGCGGCAGTTTCGCCGCCGCCGCAGAGAAACTGCATCTGACGCGCTCTGCGGTCAGCAAAATCGTGTCGCGTCTCGAGGCTCGGCTTGGCGTGATGTTGTTTATGCGCACCACGCGCAGCCTGAGCCTGACGGATGAAGGGGCGCTGTACTATGAGCACTGCCGGCAGGCGTTGGCAAACATTCAGGCGGCGGAAAACCAGCTCGACAGCGGCAAGATGCAGGTCAGCGGCCGGCTCAGAGTCTCGGTGCCGGTGCTGTTCGGCCATTTGTGCATTGCGCCCGTGTTGACGGTGCTGGCGAATGAGCATCCCTTACTGACGCTGGAGATTTCATTCAGCGACCGCAGGATCGATCTCGTCGACGAGGGGTTCGATCTGGCGGTGCGCATTGGCGAGCTGGCGGACAGCGGCAGCCTGGTTGCCCGGCGCTTGGGCGAACACGGCATGCTGCTGTGCGCCTCGCCCGATTATCTGCAGCGCTGCGGTGAACCGAGAACGGTAGAGGCGTTAAGCCGACATCAGGCGGTGGGGTATCTGCACGCCGGCGCCGTGTTGCCCTGGCAGCTTCGCGGTGAAAACGGCGAGCTGCGGCCGTTCAGGCCACCGGCCAAGATGATGATGGATGACATGCAGGGGATCGTCGATGCGGTGTCCGCCGGCGCCGGCATTGCCTGGCTGCCGGAGTGGCTGGTGCGCGAGCGGCTGATGGCGGGGACGTTGGTGGAGATCATGCGCGGTGAGTCCAGCCTCAGTTTCCCGGTGAACGTCGTGTGGCCCTATATGCCTTACCAGCCGCTCAAGGTGCGGCTGGCGGTAGACAAGCTGGTGGCGGCGCGGCCGGGAAAATTGGCGCTTGCGGCACCGTGGGTATCGCATCGCTAATGGCCGGTGCCACAACCGACTAATGTACCGAATAGAGGGCAGAAAATGGTGCTGTCAGGTTTATTGAATGCGCAGGTGACCGTTTATTATGACGTGATTAGTAGGGTTATTATTCGAGGCCGGTCAATGAGCACGAAAAGCGAATCCAGATGGCGTCTGATCAGTATTTTAATGTTGGCGCTGCTGGCGGTATTAATTGGCGTTCTGGTTAAACTGGACTGAAGTCTGACCAGACGATAAAAAGCCTGGCCGTTTTATTGTGCGGCCAGTAAACGCATCATCTCTTCTTCATTCAGTAAGGCTAACAGCCACAGCCCCAACAAAATTATTGCCAGAGAAAATAATCGCTTTTCATTACGCATCATTTAATTCGCTGTTCGGCGGATGGGCGTTGCTTAGCGTATCTCAGTGGTGTTACAACCGTTAGGGACTTGTGTTAAATAAAGCCATTTTGTTGCGCGTCTATTTATGTTTCTCCGGCGACCATCGCCTCAACGCCCTGAGAACCGGGTTCCATAATCCTTTGATGGCCGCGAATGGCGGTAGGCGCGAAACCGAAGCGTTTGCGAAAACGTTCGGCGAAACGCGATGCGCTTTCATAACCCACATGTTGCGCGATGGCGGAGATCGGCCAGTCGGTCGACTGCAGCAGGGCCAGCGCGCTACTCATGCGCACGTCGATCATCAGATTGCGCAATGCGGTATTTTCCATCGACAGTTTGCGGCGCAACATCACTTCACTCATCGACAGGCTTTCCGCGACTTTGGCCGCCGTCCAAATGCTGTGCGGGTCGGTCGCCAGGCAGCGGCGCACGCGTTGCGTCAGATCCTTGGCTTCGTTGTGAATAAAGCGAATGCCGAATTGGGCCAGCCACAGTAGAATTTCCAGCATTTTGTGCCGCACGATGATGGTGGGAAAGCGTTGCCGCAGCGTCAGCGCCAGGCCGGTGGTTTCAAAACTGTGCTTGAGGGCGCAGGGCAGGTTGCGCAGCGCCAGGACGGCCTCGAACGGCATCGGCGCCGGCGTTTCCTCCGCCGGAGGTTGGACGGTGAGCAACAGGGGATCGCAGGTCAGCAATTGACAGCTGAATACGCCGTCTTCGGACGGGCCGTTAATAATGTCCACCGTTTGCCCGCCGTCGATAATCAACAGCTCGCCGGGATGAGCGACCACTTCGTGTTGTTGCCAGCGTACGCGCTTATGGCCTTGTTGTATCAGATACAGATGTGGTTGCTCAAAATAGACTGAAGGGAATAATAATTCAGTATGCTGAATGATGTGCGCTGAGGCGCCAATTCCAGGACAGAGATTAATTGTACGTTCCATCGATATTCATTTCGCAGCCATTATCTGAGAATATCTTTACGCTTTGATCAGCGTTGGAGCAACATTTTTCCATGGGCCGTGAAACACAGCGGCGTGTTTTATCTATCAAAAATCAATTTCCTGCTGAACAGAAAACGTCCGTGTCGGGATGATGTTTATCCATTAAAGTGAGAGCCAGGCTCGAAGCGCGCATTTTACCAATTACCCATAAACTGAATAATTCAAATGCCATAGATTAATATCCTAACGTAACCCGAGGGTAATAGCGCATAGTGCTATTTAATCCATTTTCGTCAGTATTGTCGATCTTATCGGACCTGTGGTTCCCCCAGCAACAGCGCACGATCATGAAACTGGCCGTAGGTATTGTTGACCACGTTCTGGCGCGTGGACTGTTCGATCAGCATCTTCAGCTCATCCATTCGCTGCTGTAACAGACGCTTGAGCTCGGTTTCGTTGTCGAGGATCTGTTGCAACTTATTGCGCAACATCTCCTGCAGCGCCATGGACGGGCCGGCTTGCCCGGTAAAGGCGGCGGTTTTCTCCACCGCCGTTACGTAAGCGAATTCGAGCTCGACGAGCTCCTCCCAGCGCCCGGTTTGCGCCAGCGCGATCATCTGGCTGCTCAGGCTGTAAATTTGTTGATAAGCGGCTAACAGCTGCTGTTGACGTTCCATTACACGGCGTCCTGCGAAGGTTGGTAGTTAGGGCCGATCTGACGCCAGGCGTCGGCGATGTTTTCCAGCAGTTTAACCACTTCGGCGATCGCCGCTTCGTCGTTGTGCAGGTTGGCCTGCATCAGTCGACGCTTCATGTAGTCGTACAATGCCGCCAGATTTTCGGCGATCTCGCCGCCCTGCTGAGGGTCGAGGCCACTTTTCAGGCCGTTGTCGATGATATTGATGGCTTTGGACAGCGCCATGCCTTTGCCGGCGATATCGCCCTGGTTCATCAGGATGCGTGCGCGAAGCAGGGCGCTGAGCGCCCCGTCGAACAACATCACGATTAACTGGTGCGGGCTGGCGCTCATGGCGCCGCTTTCCAGACTGACCTGTGCATAGGCCTGAGTGCCGCTACGGTTATACATGCTGTTTTCTTTACCTTGTTAAAGGGTTACTTGAACTGTTGAGCCAAATAGTTACTGGTGCCGTTCATTTTCGACATCATGGTATCCAGCTGAACGAACTGTTGTTTATAACGATCGATGGTGTTCTGAATGCTGGCGGTGACCGTCGTGATCTGGCTGTTCAGGCGATCGAGGTTGGTGTTGATGCTTTTGGTCGAGTTCTCGATGATGCCGCCGGATTTGATGTAGCTCTGGATCTCGTTGTGGATCTCGGTGGCCATGCCTGTGTCTTTGCCGTTACCGACGAAGAAGTTGCTGACTTGATCCGGCTTCTCATCCATCGCTTTCTTCAGCTTGGCGCTGTCGATTTCCAGCTTGCCGGTTTTGGTGTTGGTGGAAATGCCGAGGTTGCCCAGGCCTTTTAACTCCGGGTTGTCCTGGGCTGCGCTCAGCGCGCTTTTGATCGACGACTGAATGCCGCGCAGGGTGTTGTCGCCCAGCAGCGGGCCGTTGGTTGGGTTTGGCGCTTCGCCGGTTTTCACCGGGGTGAACTTGGACAACGCGTTGAAGGTGTCCAGCAGCGAGTTATAGCTGTCGACCCACTCTTTGATCTTGTCGGTGGTGCCGGCGGTGTTGGTGCTGATCACCAGGTGTTGCGGTTCATCGGTTTTGGTTTTGGTTTTCAGATCGATGGTGACGCCTTGCAGGGCATCGCTGATCGAGTTGGTGCTGCGCTTGATAGCGGTGCCGTTCACCGTCAGCTCAGCATCCTGCGGCGCGACCGTCTGCTTCATGGCGGTGCCGGTGCCGCGGGTGGCGTTGTAGTTCAGGATATCGCCCAGTTGGTCGTCGTTATCGACCTGCAGAGAAATCTTGTTGTTTTCGCCGGTGGTGGAGGAGCTGACCGCTAACTGATAGTCGTTGTCGCCGACGCGCATGATGCTGGCGGTGACGCCGGCTTTGGCGCCGTTGATGGCGTCGCGCAGCTCAACCAGCGAGGTTTGATCGTCGCTCAGCGGGATCTTGGTTTCTTTCGGCGGGTTGCCGGCGGTGATGGTCAGGGAGCGGTCTGTCACGCCTTCAGCGCCCAACTTAGCGCCCTGGTCGCTGACTTTCGCCTGGGTGGTCAGGGTTTGCGCCTGCGCCAGTTTGTTCACTTCCACCACATAGTTGCCCGGCACCGCCTTGGCGTTGGTGGTGATCTTGAAGGCGTCGTGTTCGGTGGCGGTGGTGGCCTTGAAGAAATCTTCTTTCGCCATCTCTTTGCTGAGATTGTCGAATTTTTCCAGCGCGCCTTTCAACGTGCCGTAACCGGTCAGCTGGGCGTTGTAGCTGGATTGCTTGGTGGTGTAAGGGGTCAGGCGCTGTTGTTCCGCTTTGGTCAGCTTATCCAGCAAGCCATTGAGGTCGAGTCCTGAGCCGAGACCTAATGAACTGATCGTTGCCATGAGTAATTCTCCTTGATTATGACTTTATTCGCTTTACGCGTTATCGGCCCAGTGGTGAAAAAGTTTACCGAAAAAAACAAAAAAACGATGGCGCAATAGAGGAGGGAAAAAGCGCGTTATTTCCGCCATTGCAACGGGCACAAAAAATTTTAAAAAATTGCTAAAGGTTGTTAGGGGAGGGCCGATACCTGAGGGGACGGTGGTTGACGCCGTGGGCAAACAAGCCCGAACCTTTTAACCGTGTTGCGAAGAACGCAACTGACTCGTAAGGAAAGCAAACAATGGCACAAGTAATCAACACTAACAGCCTGTCTCTGATGGCGCAGAACAACCTGAACAAATCTCAGTCTTCTCTGGGCACTGCGATTGAGCGTCTGTCTTCCGGTCTGCGTATCAACAGCGCGAAAGACGATGCTGCGGGTCAGGCGATCTCCAACCGTTTCACCGCGAACATCAAAGGCCTGACTCAGGCTTCCCGCAACGCCAACGACGGTATCTCTCTGGCGCAGACCACTGAAGGCGCACTGAACGAAGTTAACGACAACCTGCAGAACATCCGTCGTCTGACCGTACAGGCGCAGAACGGTTCCAACTCCACCAGCGACCTGAAATCCATCCAGGACGAAATCACTCAGCGTCTGTCTGAAATCAACCGTATCTCCGAGCAGACTGACTTCAACGGCGTGAAAGTGCTGAGCAGCGATCAGAAACTGACTATCCAGGTTGGCGCTAACGACGGTGAAACCATCGATATCGACCTGAAAAAAATCGACGCTAAGCAACTGGGCCTGGACACCTTCAACGTGACCGACAAAGGTCCATCTGTTGGCGCCGCTGTTGCTGACGGTACCATGGTGAAGGGTGCCTCTAAAGATGTAGCTTATGATGCTGCTGCATCTGGTCTGGATGCTTCTAAAGGCGAAGTACTGGTCTCCGGTAAAGATAAAGACGGTAAAGCAGTAAACTACGTACAGACTACCGCTGCTGACGGCACCAAAACTTACAAAGCCGCTACTATTGCTGATGACGGCAAAGTAACTGCCGGCGCCGCTGTTACCATCAAAAACCCACTGGATACCCTGGACAAAGCGCTGGCACAGGTTGACGGTCTGCGTTCTTCCCTGGGTGCGGTACAGAACCGTTTCGATTCTGTTATCAACAACCTGAACAGCACCGTGAACAACCTGGCTGCTTCTCAGTCTCGTATCCAGGATGCTGACTACGCGACCGAAGTGTCCAACATGAGCCGTGCCAACATCCTGCAACAGGCTGGCACCTCTGTTCTGGCACAGGCTAACCAGTCTACTCAGAACGTCCTGTCCCTGCTGCGTTAATCGTCTCTCCCGATTAACTGTCGCAAAGAAACCCCGCTTCGGCGGGGTTTTTTTATGCTCGCGCACCGCGCGGTTATTACATGGCGCAAATAAAGCCCGTTTTGTGCGACTGTTCAGCCGATTGGCATTCTGCCCCCTACGCATAATAGCGCTGACTCTCTTATCCGCAGGTTTAAGACATAGTGAGCGATCTGTATACCGCCGAAGGCGTGATGGACAAAAATTCTCTCTGGTTGCGCTACGTGCCGTTAGTGCGCCACGAGGCGTTGCGCCTGCAGGTCAGGCTGCCCGCCAGCGTGGAGCTTGACGACCTGTTGCAGGCCGGGGGAATCGGGCTATTAAACGCCGTTGAGCGTTATGACGCCCTACAGGGAACCGCCTTTACCACCTATGCGGTGCAGCGCATTCGCGGCGCGATGCTCGACGAGTTGCGCAGCCGCGACTGGGTGCCGCGCAGCGTGCGGCGCCACGCGCGCGAGGTCGCGCAGGTGATGCGGCAACTGGAACAGCGTTACGGCCGTCCGGCGAGCGAGACGGAAGTGGCGCAGACGCTGAACATCTCGCTGGATGAGTACCGTCAAATTCTGTTGGACACCAATAACAGCCAGCTTTTCTCCTACGACGAATGGCGCGAGGAGCATGGCGAGAACGCGGAACCGATGCTGGAAGGGCATGAAGAGGCCAACCCGCTGCATCACCTGTTGGAAGGCAGCCTGCGCCAGCGGGTGATCGACGCCATCGAGGCGTTGCCGGAGCGCGAAAAAATGGTGCTGACGCTGTATTACCAGGAAGAGTTGAATCTCAAAGAGATCGGCGCCGTGCTGGACGTGGGGGAATCCCGCGTCAGCCAACTGCACAGTCAGGCGATCAAACGGCTGCGCGCGCGGCTGGCGAACGATACCTGACGGCGGAGCGCCGCCCCCAACTCGATGACTCATGCGACAATCGGACTGCCCCTTATGCCAGGAATACTGTTGAAGAAACGGCCGCTTAGCCGTTACCTGAAAGACTACAAGCACAGCCAGACCCATTGCTCCCAGTGCGGCAAACTGTTGGACCGCATGGCGCTGGTGTTTCGCGGCAAGATAATCAATAAAGAAGCCATCGCGCGCATGGATCAGCCGATCGACGATGCGGTCTGGCAAAACGTGCAGCACGAGCTGACCGCGCTGTGCCGCTTTTGCAGCGAGATTTCCTGCAACAGCCACCCGAGTTATTTCGACATTATGGCGTTCAAGCAGTATCTGTTCGAACAGACCGAGATGAGCCACAGCACCATTCGCGAGTACGTGGTGCGGCTGCGCCGGCTGGATGAAATGCTGGTGGCGCGGAATTACCCGGCGGACAAATTCGCCAACAGCGCCAGCCATCAGCGCATCATCGACGATCTGCCTACCGCGGCGCACAACAACTACCGCATTGCGCTACGCAAGTACGATCAGTATCTCGCCTGGCAGCGCAGCTACTGAGACTTTCCCCGGCCGCTGGGCCGGGGTCTGCTGTTTCCCCCGTGATAAAGGATGATTATTCAGTTCACATCTGCTAAATCTATCGGTTATCAGATGTTGATATTCGATTCCCTGGGGGGAAGTAGTGAACCTGCAACAACAACTGGCGCAATTTCCGCGTCTGGATCTGGTTGGCGTCGCCACACCGCTGGAAAAACTGTCCCGTCTCTCCGATTACCTCGGCCGTGAAATTTACCTTAAACGTGACGATGTCACGCCTATGGCGATGGGCGGCAACAAGCTGAGAAAGCTTGAGTTTTTGGCCGCCGATGCGTTGCGGCAAGGCGCCGATACGCTGGTCACCGCCGGCGCCATTCAATCCAACCACGTGCGCCAGACGGCGGCGGTGGCGGCGAAACTGGGCCTGCACTGCGTCGCGTTGCTGGAAAACCCGATCGATACCCGCGCGGAAAACTACCTGACCAACGGCAACCGTCTGTTGCTCGGCCTGTTCAACGCCGAAGTGGTAATGTGCGAAGCGCTGCACGATCCGCAGCAGCAACTGGCGGAACTGGCGACGCGCCTCGAGGCGCAGGGCTTCCGGCCTTACGTGGTGCCGGTGGGCGGCTCCAATGCGCTGGGCGCGCTGGGATACGTGCAGTGCGCATTGGAAATCGCCGAACAGAGCCAACGCAGCAACGTGGCGTTCAGTTCGGTGGTGGTGGCGTCCGGCAGCGCCGGCACCCACGCAGGGCTGGCGGTGGGGCTGCAGCAGCTGCTGCCCGAAACCGAGTTGATCGGCGTGACCGTCTCGCGCACCGTGATCGATCAGTTGCCGAAGGTGGAACAAATCCAGAAAGCCCTGGCCTGTTCGCTGAATATCGACAAACTGGCGCCGATCGCGCTGTGGGATGATTACTTCGCGCCGCAGTACGGCATGCCGAACGAAGAGGGCATGGCGGCGGTGCAGTTGCTGGCGCAGCAAGAGGGGGTATTGCTGGATCCGGTGTACACCGGCAAAGCGATGGCTGGTTTGATCGACGGCATCGCCCAGCGGCGCTTCCGCGACGAAGGTCCCATCCTGTTTGTTCACACCGGCGGTGCGCCGGCGCTGTTCGCCTACCATCCGCAGGTGTAAACACCGCGTGTTATTCCATTTTGAACTATATTTATAAGGTTATATTCCTTTATGCGGGCGGTTGCACTGTTAAAGTGCTGATATCAAAAAAGATAAACAACATACAGGGGTGTTTATGATGTTTGCGAAAGTTCGTCGTCAATGGTTGTTGGGCGTGGTGGGTATTGCGTTGGCCGCCGGTGTGACGACGCAAACCTACGCCGCCGATAACCTGCTACAGCAGGTGAAACAGCGCGGCACGCTGATCGTCGGGCTGGAAGGTACTTATCCGCCGTTCAGTTTCCAGGGGGAAGACGGCAAATTGACCGGTTTCGAAGTGGATTTCGCCAACGCGCTGGCGCAACATCTGGGCGTGAAAGCCAAGCTGAACCCGACCAAATGGGACGGTATGCTGGCTTCGCTGGATTCGAAGCGCATCGACGTGGTCATCAACCAGGTGACGCTCTCCGATGAGCGCAAGAAGAAATATGATTTCTCCACCCCTTACACCGTTTCCGGCATTCAGGCGCTGGTGAAAAAGGGCAACGAAGGCACCATTACCAAGCCGGATGACCTGAAGGGCAAAAAGGTCGGCGTTGGCCTGGGCACCAACTATGAGCAATGGCTGCGCGAGAATGTGCAGGGCGTGGACGTGCGCACTTACGACGATGATCCGACCAAGTATCAGGATCTGCGCGTCGGCCGCATCAACGCCATTCTGGTGGACCGCCTGGCGGCGCTGGATCTGGTGAAGAAAACCGGCGATACGCTGGCGGTGGCCGGCCCGGCATTCTCCCGCCAGGAGTCCGGCGTGGCGCTGCGCAAGAATAACCCAGAGCTGCTGGCCGCGATTGACCAGGCGATCGCCGAGATGCAAAAAGACGGCACGCTGGCGAAGATCTCCGAGAAATGGTTTGGCGCGGACGTAACTAAATAATGCACGAAAGTATTCAACTGGCGCTGGATTCAGCGCCATTTTTATTGAAGGGCGCCATACTGACGCTGCAGCTTAGCCTGGGCGGTATGGCGTTCGGCCTGTTGCTGGGTTTTCTGCTGGCGCTGATGCGCCTTTCGCCGCTTTGGCCGCTGTCATGGCTGTCGCGCATTTACGTATCGCTGTTCCGCGGCACGCCGCTGATCGCCCAGCTGTTTATGATCTATTACGGTCTGCCGCAGTTCGGCATCGAATTCGATCCTTTCCCGGCGGCGCTGATTGGCCTGTCGCTCAATACCGCCGCCTACACCTCAGAAACGTTGCGCGCGGCGATTTCGTCGATCGACAAAGGGCAGTGGGAAGCCGCCGCCAGCATCGGCATGACCCGTTGGCAAACCCTGCGCCGGGTGATCCTGCCGCAGGCGGCGCGCACCGCCTTGCCGCCGCTGGGCAACAGTTTTATCGGCCTGGTGAAGGACACCTCGCTGGCCGCTACCATTCAGGTGCCGGAACTCTTCCGCCAGGCGCAGCTCATCACCTCGCGCACGCTGGAAGTGTTCACCATGTACCTGGCGGCATCGCTGATTTACTGGGTGATGGCGACCCTGCTTTCCGCACTGCAAAACCGTCTGGAAGCCCACGTTAATCGCCAGGATCAGGAGTAACGCATGAGTGCCATTGAAGTTAAGCAATTGACCAAGCAGTTCAAAGGTCAGACGGTGCTGCATGGGATCGATCTGGCGGTGGATGCCGGTGAAGTGGTGGCGATCATCGGCCCGAGCGGCTCAGGGAAAACCACCTTGTTGCGCTGCATCAACCTGCTGGAGGAGCCGGATTCCGGCACCATTCGCGTCGGCGATATCCTGATCGATGGCAGCAAGCCGTTGAGCAAACAGAAAAATCAGGTGCGCGCGCTGCGCCAGCAGGTCGGTTTTGTGTTCCAGAACTTCAACCTGTTTCCGCACCGTTCGGTGCTCGAAAACATCATTGAAGGGCCGGTTATCGTTAAAGGTGAGGCGAAAGCCAGCGCCGAACAGCGCGCTCGCGCGTTGCTGGCCAAGGTGGGGCTGAGCGGCAAAGAGGCGGCTTATCCGCGTCGGCTGTCCGGCGGGCAGCAGCAGCGGGTGGCGATCGCGCGCGCGCTGGCGATGCAGCCGGAGGTGATTTTGTTCGATGAGCCGACGTCGGCGCTCGATCCCGAGCTGGTGGGAGAAGTGCTCAATACCATGCGTTCACTGGCGGAAGAGAAACGCACCATGGTGATCGTCACCCATGAAATGAGCTTCGCCCGCGACGTGGCCGATCGGGTTATCTTTATGGATCACGGCCGCATCGTCGAACAGGGCCCGGCCAAAGCGCTTTTCGCCAATCCGCAGCATCAGCGTACCCAGCAATTCCTCGACAAGTTCCGGAATCAATAAGGCGTCGGGGGCGTTTCCCCCGACTGCATTCACTCCGCTTTCAACCATTCGTTTCGCGCGGCGGCGGCGAGAAATCCGCTGCGGCTGCCGTATTCCGGATATTACCGAACCCGATAGTCAATGCGTCTCGTAGCGCTTTGATGCGGCCTTCAAGCAGAGTAATCCGTCTATGTTGTTATCGTCCATGAGCAACGCCCCACCCTGTAAGGATAACAAGGCGCTAACGGCCGATCGGCCTGCGGACAATAAAAAACCCTGCACTCGTGCAGGGTTTGCGTAGCGGTAAGCCCATCAGGCTGCAACGCGTGCAGCCTTGAGGATGCATTAACCGATGGTCATCAGGCTGGCGTTACCGCCGGCGGCGGCGGTGTTGACGCTCAGGGAACGTTCGATCAGCAGGCGTTCCAACAGGATGTTGGTTTCACCGTGGGCGAAGCCCTGCACCGAGACGATGGCGCCGCCGCGCTGGGCGATCTGCTCGCACAGGGTGCGCAGCTGGTCTGCATCGCCGTGGTAGATGGCGGCGTCGAACTCGACCTTGTCCTGCTGCCAGTCTTTGCTGAAGGCGATGCGCGCCTGCACATCGTTCGGCAAGCGGCGGAACAGATTGCGTTGCAGTTCCGCTTCCGGCCACAGCGCGCAGCTGCCAACCGCCAGCACGGCGGCCAGCTGGATCAGCGCGTCGGCTTCGTTATCCGCCAGGCACAGCACGCGTTCACGCGGCAGCAGGGCATAGGTGTTGCGCTCGCCGGTCGGACCCGGCAGCGGACGTACGGTGCCGCCCTGGCCCAGTTCCGCATAGCGCTGCGCCAATGCCGCCAGTTCGCCGTGCTGGCTGGTGACCGCCCATTTCTCCAGCGATTGCAGCGCACCCAACAGCTGCGGCCGCGCGGTGGCTTCCATCGGGCGCTCTTCGTCCTGGCGGTGCAGCGTACGTTGCAGCGCGTCGTCCGGACGGTTAGCCAGCAGACGGTACAGGTACAGCGGGCCGCCGGCTTTCGGGCCGGTGCCCGACAGGCCTTCGCCGCCGAACGGCTGCACGCCGACCACTGCGCCGACCATGTTGCGGTTGACGTACAGGTTGCCGACCTTGGCGCGCTCGGTCACCCGGGCGATGGTTTCATCGATGCGGGTGTGAATGCCCAGCGTCAGGCCATAACCGGCGGCGTTGATCTGATCGACCAGCGCGTCCAGATTGTTGCGCTGGAAGCGCACCACGTGCAACACCGGGCCGAAGATCTCTTTTTGCAGCTCGTCGAAGCTGTCGAGCTCGATCAGCGTCGGTTTGATGAAGGTGCCGCGCGCCCACTCTTTTTCATCCTGCGCGCTGCCTTTGGCGGCCTGGTACACCTTGCGGCCTTTGGCGCGCATCGCCTGGATGTGGCGTTCGATGCCGGTTTTGGCTTCGGCGTCGATCACCGGGCCCACGTCGGTAGACAGGCGTTCCGGGTTGCCCATGCGGCATTCGGCCATCGCGCCGCGCAGCATTTGCAGCGTGTGCTCGGCCACGTCTTCCTGAATGCACAGGATACGCAGCGCGGAGCAACGCTGCCCGGCGCTGTCGAAGGCGGAAGCCACCACGTCGGTCACCACCTGTTCAGTCAGGGCGGAGGAGTCGACGATCATGGCGTTCAGGCCGCCGGTTTCGGCGATCAGCGGCGTCGGACGGCCTTGCGGATCCAGACGACCGGCGATGCTGCGCTGCAGAATGCCGGCGACGTCGGTGGAGCCGGTGAACATCACGCCGCGGACGCGGGCGTCGTTGACCAGCGTCGAGCCAACGGTTTCACCCTGGCCCGGCAGCAGCTGCAGCACGCCTTGCGGAATGCCGGCTTCCAGCAGGATACGCACCGCCTGCGCGGCCACCAGCGGCGTTTGCTCGGCCGGTTTGGCCAGCACGCTGTTGCCCGCCGCCAGCGCGGCGGCGATTTGGCCGGTGAAGATCGCCAGCGGGAAGTTCCACGGGCTGATGCAAACCACCGGGCCCAGCGGGCGGTGGCTGTCGTTGGCGAAGTCGTCGCGCACCTGGCCGGCGTAGTAGTGCAGGAAGTCGACCGCTTCACGCACTTCGGCGATGGCGTTGTTGAAGGTTTTACCCGCTTCACGCACCAGAATGCCCAGCAGGCTTTGTAGCTGGCTTTCCATCAGTTCGGCGGCGCGTTCGAGGATCGCGGCGCGTTCCGTCGGCGGCGTAGCGAACCAAATTGGGCCGGCGGCCGCGGCGGCGTCGAGCGCGCGGCTGACTTCGCCTTCGGTGGCTTCACGCACATAGCCGACCACATCGCCCGGCTCGGCCGGGTTAATCACCGGCTGCTCCACGCCCTGATCCAATTCGGCGTCGATGATAGGTTCTGCGCGCCACGGATGGCTGGCGCTGGTGAGCAGGGCGCTGGAGAGCGAGGCCAGACGCTGTTCGTTGGACAGATCCAGACCGCTGGAGTTAACGCGTTTCTCGCCGTACAGCTCGCGCGGCAGCGGGATGCGCGGATGCGGCAGGCCAATTTGACCTTCGCTGGCCGCCAGCGCTTCCACGGCGCTGACCGGATCGGCCACCAGCTCGTCGAGCGGCAGGGTGGCGTCGGCGATGCGGTTGACGAACGAGGTGTTGGCGCCGTTTTCCAGCAGGCGACGCACCAGGTAAGCCAGCAGGGTTTCATGGGTGCCGACCGGCGCGTAGATGCGGCAAGGGCGGTTCAGTTTGCCGTCGGCCACTTTGCCCACCACCTGCTCGTACAGCGGTTCACCCATGCCGTGCAGGCACTGGAATTCATACTGGCCAGGGTAGTAGTTGTTGCCGGCCAGGTGATAGATGGCGCTCAGCGTATGGGCGTTGTGGGTCGCGAACTGCGGATAGATCAGGTTCGGCACCGACAGCAGCTTGCGGGCGCAGGCCAGGTAGGAAACGTCGGTGTACACCTTGCGGGTGTAGACTGGGTAGCCTTCCAGGCCGTCCATCTGGGCGCGTTTGATTTCGCTGTCCCAGTAGGCGCCTTTCACCAGACGGATCATCAGGCGGCGGCGGCTGCGTTGCGCCATGTCGATCACCGCGTCGATGGCGAACGGACAGCGTTTCTGATAGGCCTGGATCACGAAGCCGATGCCGTTCCAGCCGGCCAACTGCGGCTCGAAGCACAGTTTCTCCAGCAGATCGAGCGAGATCTCCAGGCGATCGGCCTCTTCGGCGTCGATATTGATGCCGATATCGTACTGACGTGCCTGCAGGGTCAGCGACAGCAGGCGCGGGTAAAGCTCTTCCATGACGCGTTCGTACTGCGCGCGGCTGTAGCGCGGGTGCAGGGCGGACAGCTTGATGGAGATGCCGGGGCCTTCATAGATGCCGCGGCCGTTGGAGGCTTTGCCGATGGCGTGGATCGCCTGCTGGTAGGAAACCAGGTAGGCCTGGGCGTCGGCTTCGGTCAGGGCGGCTTCGCCCAGCATGTCGTAGGAGTAGCGGAAGCCTTTTTCTTCCAGCTTGCGCGCGTTGGCCAGCGCTTCGGCGATGGTTTCGCCGGTCACGAACTGTTCGCCCATCAGGCGCATCGCCATGTCCACGCCTTTGCGGATCAGCGGTTCGCCGCTCTTGCTGATAATGCGGTTCAGCGATCGGGACAGATTGGCTTCGTTATGCGTGGACACCAGCTTGCCGGTAAACAGCAGGCCCCAGGTCGCGGCGTTGACGAACAGCGACGGGCTGCGCCCCAGGTGCGAATGCCAGTTGCCGTTGCTGATCTTGTCGCGGATCAGGGCGTCGCGGGTCGGTTTGTCCGGAATGCGCAGCAGCGCTTCCGCCAGGCACATCAGCGCCACACCTTCCTGCGAGGAGAGGGAGAACTCTTGCAGCAGGCCTTGCACCATGCCGGCGCGGCCGTTTGCACTTTTTTGGTTACGCAATTTCTCGGCGATGCCATAGGCCATTTTATGAGTAGCCTGTGCAAGATCGGCGGGTAATCGCGCCTGTTCGAGCAACATCGGCACCGCTTCGGTCTCCGGGCGGCGATACGCGGCGGTGATGGCGGCGCGGGTCACCGACTGCGGCAGAATTTGTTCGGCGAAATCGAGGAATGGCTGGTGTGACTCTTCCTGCGCTTGCGGCATAATGTCGTCCGCTTCAGGCTGGCCCGCTGCGGCCAGCGCTGGAATTTCAGGAATATCGGTACCGCTCTCGAGACGCTCGAGGTAATTAAAGATGGCCTGCTTGATGAGCCAGTGCGGCGTGCGATCGATGCGCTGCGCGGCGCTCTTGATCCGGTCGCGTGTTGCCTCGTCGAGTTTCACGCCCATTGTGGTAGTGCCCATGCCTGTCCAACTCCTGTGTTTAGAACCTATCCCATCAGGCTAGACAAACAGCAGGCCGGAAAGCCTGTTGGGATAGGTTCGTGAGATGTGTGGTGTTAAGAATGCAGACAATATCCTGCATGTTGCAACTTTGTGCAACCTTGTTAAATCAGGCGGATGAGCGAAGTGTGAGTTTCATCGATTTTTTAACACGGGCAGTTGGCACGAATGTTGCGTTATTGAGCGAACGCGGCGGGGTTAATGATGCCGCAGACGCTTTACCTTGCGGTATATAAGGGTAATGGCAGGGTGCAACTCATTTTGCTTGTCGTGAGTGCAACCTTTGAACCCGGTAAATGTGACGCAGGGTAAACTTTGTGTAACTTTGTTGTTAAATATCTTGTTGGTTGATGAAAGGCTCATCTAGGATAACCGACGGTCAACAATTACGGGCAGAAACTATTTTACCTGCACTTGCTCGCAGGCTGCGCCACGTTCCGGCGCGGCGGCCAGTGAAATGCATTGCGCGTGGGTTTACCGGCGCCGGCTTGGCCGGAGCGAAACGCGAATAATAATGAAAGTGGAGAATTAAATGACAATGAGCACACCTATGCTGGTGACCTTCCTGGTGTACATTTTCGGGATGGTGCTGATCGGCCTGCTTGCCTACCGGGCAACCAACAACTTTGATGATTATATTCTCGGCGGCCGCAGTTTGGGCAGCGTGGTGACCGCGCTGTCCGCCGGGGCTTCCGACATGAGCGGCTGGCTGCTGATGGGCCTGCCGGGCGCCATCTTCCTCTCCGGCATCTCCGAAAGCTGGATCGCCATCGGCCTGACCATCGGCGCTTACCTGAACTGGAAGCTAGTGGCAGGAAGGCTGCGCGTGCATACCGAAGCCAACAATAACGCCCTGACGCTGCCGGACTATTTCACCAGCCGTTTTGAAGACAACAGCAAGCTGCTGCGGGTGATCTCGGCCATCGTCATTCTGGTGTTCTTCACCATTTACTGCGCCTCCGGCATCGTGGCCGGCGCGCGCCTGTTCGAAAGCACCTTCGGCATGAGCTACGAAACCGCCCTGTGGGCCGGCGCCGCGGCGACCATCCTGTATACCTTTATCGGCGGTTTCCTGGCGGTGAGCTGGACCGACACCGTACAGGCCAGCCTGATGATTTTCGCGCTGATCCTGACGCCGGTGATCGTGATCTTCGCCGTCGGCGGCATCGATACCTCGATGCTGGTGATCCAGGCTAAGAACCCGGCCAACCTCGACATGCTGAAGGGACTGAACTTCGTCGCCATCCTGTCGCTGCTGGGTTGGGGCCTGGGCTACTTCGGCCAGCCGCACATCCTGGCGCGTTTCATGGCAGCGGATTCTCACCGCACCATCCGCAGCGCGCGCCGCATCAGCATGACCTGGATGATCCTGTGCCTGGCCGGGACCATCGCCGTCGGTTTCTTCGGTATCGCTTACTTCGCCAATAACCCGGATCAGGCCGGTAACGTGTCGCAGAACGGCGAACGCGTGTTCATCGAACTGGCGATGTTGCTGTTCAACCCATGGGTGGCGGGCGTGCTGCTGTCGGCGATTCTGGCGGCGGTCATGAGCACCCTGAGCTGCCAGCTGCTGGTATGCTCCAGCGCGATCACCGAAGACCTGTACAAGGCGTTCCTGCGCAAGGGCGCCAGCCAGCGTGAGCTGGTGTGGGTCGGCCGCGTGATGGTGCTGGTAGTGGCGTTGATCGCCATCGCCTTGGCGGCCAACCCGGAGAACCGCGTGCTGGGCCTGGTGAGTTATGCCTGGGCCGGTTTCGGTGCCGCCTTCGGCCCGGTTGTGCTGATCTCGGTAATGTGGTCGCGCATGACCCGCAACGGCGCGCTGGCCGGCATGCTGGTCGGTGCGGTGACGGTGATCGTCTGGAAACAGTACGAATGGCTGGGCCTGTACGAAATCATCCCTGGCTTCATCCTGGGTTGCCTGGCCATTGTGGTGGTGAGCCTGATGGGCCGCCAGCCATCCTCAACCATGACCGAACGTTTCGATCAGGCGGAAGCCGAATACAAAACGGTATAACGCCGTTTGATGTCAGTCGGCAAGGGGCGCGCAGAGCGCCCCTTCTTTTTGCCTGTTTGCCCGTCATTCGGCTGTAACACCTGGCGACATTTGATTAGAAAAAATCACGCTTGTGCCTCTTGTATTTCTTTTTGCCAGAATGATAATCACTCTCGTTGTATTTTACGTTTCTTTACATACTCGCCGCGGCTCATTTCGAGCCGGTTTTCTCTGCCGCCGCGGTCTTTTCAGGGGTGATTAGTTATGTTCGTTCCCTTTCTTATCATGTTCCGTGAGGGGCTGGAGGCCGCGCTGATCGTCAGCCTGATCGCCAGCTACCTGAAGCGCACGCAGCGCAGCCAATGGCTGGGCGCGGTGTGGATCGGCGTGATTGTCGCCGCGGCGCTGTGTCTGGCGCTCGGCATCTTCATCAATGAGACCACCGGCGAGTTCCCGCAGAAACAGCAAGAGCTGTTCGAAGGCATCGTGGCGGCGGTGGCGGTGCTGATCCTCACCTATATGGTGTTCTGGATGCGTAAGGTGTCCAAATCGGTCAAGGTGCATCTGGAAGGGGCTATCGATCAGGCGCTCAGCGCCGGTAAAGGGCAGGGGTGGGCGCTGGTGGCGATGGTGTTCTTCGCCGTGGCGCGCGAAGGGCTGGAGTCGGTGTTCTTCCTGCTGGCGGCGTTCCAGCAAGACGTGGGCGCCGCGGCGCCGATCGGCGCGGTGCTCGGCCTGGTGGCCGCCATCGTGCTGGGCATGATGATTTACTGGGGCGGGGTGAAGCTGCACCTGGCCAAATTCTTCAAATGGACCAGCCTGTTCATTCTGTTCGTCGCCGCCGGCCTGGCCGCCGGGGCGATCCGCGCCTTCCACGAAGCCGGTCTGTGGAACCACTTCCAGGACATCGCCTTCGATTTCAGCAACACCCTGTCGACCCATTCGCTGTTCGGCACCCTGCTGGAAGGCATTCTCGGTTACCAGGAAGCGCCGACGGTCAGCGAGGTGGCGGTCTACTTCCTGTATCTGATCCCAGCGCTGATTTTCTTTTTCCTGCCGCAGCGCGCGGAGCCGGCAGCGGCCCCGGCGCAACGTAAAACCAATCATTAATGTTTAATAGGGAATCTCGTATGTCTACTCCGTTATTTCGCCGCAAGGCGTTGCACGCAGCATTACTGGCTATCCCGGCGTTTGCGCTGAGCATCGACGCCTTGGCGGCGGACGTGCCGCAGGTCAAGGTTACGGTTAACGACAAGCAGTGCGAACCGATGCAACTGACGGTCCCGGCCGGCAAGACACAGTTTGTGGTGCACAACACCAGCCAGAAAAACGTCGAATGGGAAATCCTGAAAGGGGTGATGGTGGTGGAAGAGCGCGAGAACATCGCGCCGGGCTTTACCCAGAAAATGACCGCCACGCTGGAAGCGGGCGAATATGACATGACCTGCGGGCTGCTGAGCAATCCGAAAGGCAAACTGACTGTCACCGCAGCGGCCAACGGCGCCACCGACGGCAAGCCGAACGCGCTGGACCTGGTCGGCCCGATCGCCGAATACAAGGTTTACGTCACCAAAGAAGTCGATGGGTTGGTGAAACAGACCAAGCTGTTTACCGACGCGGTGAAGGCCGGCAACGTGGAGCAGGCGCGCAGGCTGTATGCGCCGACCCGCCAGCACTATGAGCGCATTGAGCCGATCGCCGAGCTGTTCTCCGATCTGGACGGCAGCATCGACGCCCGTGAAGACGACTACGAGAAGAAAGCGGCGGACCCGAACTTCACCGGCTTCCACCGTCTGGAGAAGGCGCTGTTTGCTGACAACTCCACCAAAGACATGGGCCAATATGCCGATCGTCTGTATCACGACACCGTTGAGCTGCAAAAACGCGTGAGTGAACTGACCTTCCCGCCGAGCAAGGTGGTGGGCGGCGCAGCCGGGCTGATCGAAGAGGTGGCGGCCAGCAAGATCAGCGGTGAAGAAGACCGTTACAGCCGCACCGATTTGTGGGACTTCCAGGCCAACGTCGACGGCGCGCAAAAGATAGTCAATCTGCTGCGCCCGCTGCTGGTTAAGGCCAATAAGCCGCTGTTGGACAAAATCGACGCCAACTTCAAAACCGTGGACACCATTTTGGCGAAGTACCAAACCAAAGAGGGTTATGAGTCCTATGAGAAGCTGACCGATGCCGATCGCAATGCGTTGAAAGGGCCGATCACCACGCTGGCGGAGGATCTTTCCCAGCTGCGCGGCGTATTGGGTCTGGACTGAGGCATACGGTTATGAGCAACAAGGCAGGCCCGAATAACGGGCCGCATCCGCAATCGCAGGGGGCGGCATCGCCTTCGCGCCGCCGTTTGCTGCAAGGGCTGGGGCTGGGCGCGCTGGCGCTGGGCGGCAGCCGCCTGGCGCAGGCGGCGGGTAACGCGGCGGAGCCGTTGGCGACGCCGCAGGATGAGCGCTGGCAGAAACAGCCGTTTTATGGCCGCCATCAGGCCGGCGTGCTGACGCCGCAACAGGCGGCGATGATGCTGGTGGCGTTCGATGTGTTGGCGACCGACAAAGCGGGGCTGGAGCGCCTGTTCCGGCTGCTGACCGATCGCATCGCCTTCCTGACCCACGGCGGCAAGGCGCCGGAGGTGGACGCCAAGCTGCCGCCGCTCGATTCCGGCATCATGGGGCCGGAGATTTACCCGGACAACCTGACCATCACCGTCTCGGTCGGCGCATCGCTGTTTGATGAACGCTTTGGTCTGCAGGCGCAAAAGCCGCTGCGGTTGCAGAAAATGACCCGCTTCCCCAACGATGCGTTGGACGCCGCGCTTTGCCACGGCGACCTGCTGTTGCAGATCTGCGCTAACACCAACGAAACGGTGATTCACGCGCTGCGCGACATCATTAAGCATTCGCCGGATCTGCTCAGCGTGCGCTGGAAGCGGGAGGGGTTCATCTCCGCGCACGCGGCGCGCAGCAAAGGCAAAGAGACGCCGATCAACCTGTTGGGTTTCAAAGACGGCACTGCGAACCCGAAAACCGACGACAAACCGCTGATGGATAAGGTGGTGTGGGTCGGCGACAACGTCGGTGAGCCGGCGTGGACGGCGGGCGGCAGCTATCAGGCGGCGCGCATTATTCGTTTTCGCGTCGAGTTTTGGGATCGCACGCCGCTGCAGGAGCAGGAAACCATCTTCGGCCGCGAGAAGCACAGCGGGGCGCCGCTGGGCATGAAGCGTGAACATGACGAGCCGGACTACGCGAACGATCCCGACGGCAAGGTGATCCCGATGGATGCGCACATCCGGCTGGCTAATCCTCGCACGCCGGAAAGCCAAAGCAACCTGATGCTGCGGCGCGGCTACAGCTATTCCCTTGGCGTCTCCAATGCCGGCCAGCTGGAAATGGGGCTGCTGTTCGTCTGCTATCAGGCCGATCTGGAGAAAGGCTTCCTGACGGTGCAAAAAAGGCTGAACGGCGAAGCGCTGGAGGAATACATCAAGCCGATTGGCGGCGGGTATTTCTTCGTATTGCCGGGCGTGAAAGAGGGCGGCGATTATCTGGCCAGCGGCCTGCTCAAGGCCTGAAGCCGGAATAACGAGGCGGGATCTTCCGCCTCGTTTTACGTTTGTCTTACCCGCTGCAGGGGGGCAGTTAACGATGAAACGCAATTCAATGCTTTGCCAGCAGATAAAAAAACACCCATCTCCGCTGCTTTTGGTTGCGCAAAATTTAATCGGGAAACCAAAGTGTCATTCGCGGATTTTAATTGTAACTAGTTGAAATTTATGTGTTAAAAATTTTTATGGAATGACGTGTTGCGCGTGATATAGTGTTTTAGCGATAACTAAAACAAAACATATAAAATTTTTTTACATTTTAGTAACGCGGCAGGATTGAATGTCATTATACTGTAATCATCTGGCGGTAGTTTTCACACGGTGCACAGCTTGAAGCTGTAAATATCACTGCGGGGATCGCTAATGGTAAAGTCCTTGGTTGGGCTGGAAAGAAAAAATAACACATCTCCCCTGATTTCTCGTTGTAACGAGGGTTCTCTCTCCGACTCTCTTTTACCGGCAACTCCGCACCCTTATCGCTACCGAATCTCATCACTTTTTACTCCACGTTTATTGATGCAGTCCGCGTTGTCCCGTGAAGACACGGCGCTTAAGCGTTGCCGTCGATTCACTTTGTCCCTTGGCTCTTATTGGCTCGGAGGAGGCCAAAACCTAATACGTGTGTGAAACATAATCGCGCGGCCTGGCCGTTGCGGTAGGTGAAACAAACTGTAAGGTGCCACTATGGGTAGACAGAAAGCAGTGATCAAAGCACGTCGTGAAGCGAAACGCGTTATTCGTCGTGACGCTCGTAGTCATCGCCAGCTGGAAGAAGAGTCTGTGACCTCGCTGGTGCAAATGGGGGGAGTCGAGTCTATCGGCATGGCGCGAGACAAGCGCGATAGCTCACCCATCGAGGCTAGAACCGAAGCTCAGGGTCATTACTTATCAGCCATAGAGAATAAGCAGCTGATCTTCGCCACCGGCGAAGCCGGCTGTGGCAAAACATTTATCAGCGCCGCCAAGGCGGCGGAGGCGCTGATCCATAAAGAGGTGGATCGGATTATCGTTACCCGTCCTGTTTTGCAGGCGGATGAGGACCTCGGTTTCTTACCGGGGGATATCGCCGAGAAATTCGCGCCTTATTTCCGCCCGGTGTATGACATTCTGGTGCGCCGTTTAGGATCTTCCTTTATGCAGTACTGCCTGCGCCCGGAAATCGGCAAGGTAGAGATTGCGCCGTTCGCTTATATGCGTGGGCGCACCTTCGAAAATGCGGTCGTTATCCTGGATGAAGCCCAGAACGTGACCGCGAGCCAGATGAAAATGTTCCTGACCCGCCTGGGGGAAAACGTGACGGTTATCGTTAACGGCGACGTGACCCAGTGCGACTTGCCGCGCGGCGTGAAATCCGGCCTCAGCGATGCCCTGGAGCGCTTCGAAGAGGACGAGATGATCGGCGTTATCCGCTTTGAAAAACAGGACTGCGTACGCTCCGCTTTGTGCCAGCGCACGCTCAACGCTTACAGTTAACCTACCCGCTACTGAAAAGGCCGCTTCGGCGGCCTTTTTTATCGCCGCCTATTTACCATTTCGTTTAACCTTTGTGTAAATTATTGTGGTTATTTGTATAGATTTTCGTTGAGTTAGCGTTAATGATTAATGGGTTCCAGATTGGCGCGCAGTTTGCGTGCGCCGCCAAAAGGACATTTTCTGGGGTGTGCGCCGCGCGGCGCATAGCGTGTGGGTTCCTTGCTGCGATTCAAACATGAAATACATCATTCTGCTTTTGCTTATTTTATGCGTCGTCTATGTGCATTACCGCGGGCGGGTGCGCTACAACGTGTGGCGGCAGCTGTCTGACCATTCCACCTTTACCGCACCGTTGAACGTCTTCATGTATCTGTTTTCCCGTGTGCCGACCACGCCGTACCTGAAGCCGGAGCAATTTCCTGAGCTGACGGTACTGCGGGAGAACTGGGAAACCATCCGCGACGAAGGACAGAAGCTGATGGAGATCCAGCAGATCAAAGCGTCCGATCAATTCAACGACGCCGGTTTCAACTCGTTCTTCAAGACCGGTTGGAAACGCTTTTATCTGAAATGGTATGAGGACAGCCATCCCTCCGCCATGACCCTGTGCCCGCAGACCACGGAACTGCTGCGCAGTCTGCCTTCGGTCAAGGCGGCGATGTTCGCCGAACTGCCGGACGGCAGCCGGTTGCCGCGCCACCGCGATCCTTACGCCGGTTCGCTGCGTTATCACCTGGGGCTGATTACCCCCAATGATGACCGCTGCTTCATTGAGGTGGACGGTGAGCGCTACAGCTGGCGTGACGGTGAAGGGGTGATGTTCGATGAAACCTATCTGCACTATGCGGAAAACCAGAGCGGGCAGAATCGCCTGATCCTGTTCTGCGATATCGAACGGCCGATGCGCTACCGTTGGGCGCAGGCGGTTAACCACTGGTTGGGGCGCAATCTGATGAGCGCCGCCACCGCGCCGAATGAAGAGGGCGATCGCACCGGCGGCGTCAACAAGATGTTCAAATACATCTATGCAATTCGCCGGGTGGGGAAACGGCTGAAGGCCTGGAACCGCACCGGTTATTACATCATCAAGTGGATTTTGTTCGGGGGGATCGCCGCGGCGATATTCTTCTCGGTATAACGCAGGCAGGGGCGCACAGAGTGCGCCCCTTTTTGATCAGGCGAAGATAGTCATCATGTAGGCGGCGAACAGCGCCAGGTGGGCGGTGCCGTTCAGCACGTTGGTGCGGCCGGTCGAGAACGACAGCTGGCACAGCAACAACACCGTCAACATCACCACGATATGCGGCGTTTGCAGGCCGAAGATCAGCGTCTGCCCGGTCAGGGTAGCGATGATGGTCACCGCCGGCACCGTCAGGGAGATGGTCGCCAGCACCGAACCGAAGAACAGGTTCATGGCGCGTTGCACCTGATTGTTCAACACGGCGCGCAGCGCGCCCAGGCCTTCAGGCGACAGGATAAGCAGCGCCACCAGGAAACCGGTGAACTGCGCCGGTGCATTCATCTTGGTCAGCAGGCCTTCGAGCGGATTGGCGTTGAACTTGGTGACGGCGATAACCGCGATCAGGTGCACGATGAGCCAGGCGGCGTGCCAGGCGCTGCTGTGCGAAGAGGGCTTGCCGTGGTGCGGATCGCCATCGTCGTCTTCATGCTCGTACACGAACAGGCTCTGGTGGGTTTTGGTCTGGATCACCAGGAACACGCCATACATGGCGGCGGAGATCAACGCCACCAGCAGTGCTTGCCCGGTGCTGAAGTTGCCGCCCGGCAGCGCGCTCGGGAACACCAGCACGATCACCGCCAGCGGGAAAATCGCCATCAGGTACTGTTTGATGCCGCCCAGGTTGACGTACTGGGTGGCGAACTTGCGCCCGCCGAGCAGTAGCGCAAAGCCGACCAGGCCGGCGGAAACGATCATGATGATGGAGTACAGCGTGTCGCGCATCAGCGCCGGCGCGGCGTCGCCGGTGGCCATCAACGCCGAGATCAGGCTGACTTCTAGGATCACCACCGACAGGCTGAGGATCAGCGAGCCATAGGGCTCGCCCAGTCGGTGGGCGAGCACGTCGGCGTGGCGCACCACGCTGAAGGCGCTGCTGAGGATCCCCACCAGCGCGAGAATATTGATGCCGACGATCAGCGGAAAGTTAGCGGTGCTGCCCCATAAATTCAACACCACCAGCGCGGCGATGGGGAAGATCAGCGAGTATTCGGTGTGGCGAGATTTGGTGGATCGGCCAGGATCGTGTTGCGACTTCATGAGGGTGGCACTCCTTCTCAAACAGCGTAGCCCGTCAGCGCCGGTCGCCGTGATGCGGCAACTCTGCGTTTCCAGTAGGTATTTTATATTAGGATACACCCGCGGCGCCGGTGTGATGTTGTTTTTATCTGAGAAAGCAATTGCTTGCTTTATGTGATCAGAGTAACAAAAAAACCGCACGGAGTGCGGTTTTATTTACTTACTTTTACGCAATAACGTCAATTTACAACGTTAGATTTGAGAAAAGTCGTGTTTACTTATTTAGTGCGTGGTTAATCAAGGAAAATACGACCGTTAGTCGTCAATATTATCCATGATTTCATGCCGTTTATTGTGGTATCCCTCTTCATTTAGCCCTTCACGCCAGTAAGGCACGGCATAAAGACGATTACGATCGCATTGACGTTCGCGGCGCAGGTAACGGCGCAGCTCCACCACCAGGCGATCTTCACCGGCGAGCCAGAAGTGCGCTTCCCCCTGCGGCAGGGACTGCGCGCGGAACCGAGCGATCAATTCGTCGGTTTTTTCCGTGCCGCCGACGATCCAATTCACCTCAACGCCGGCAGGTTTTTTCAGGTCAATCACGTCGGCAGTGCTGTCGACGCGGATGAAAGCGCGCCCGGCGCCGTACGGCGGCAGGTTTTCCAGCAGCGCGGCCAGCGCAGGCAGCGAGGAAGGATCGCCTGCCAGGCAGTAGAAGTCGGCGGCCGGCAGCATCGGTTTGGGGCCGCCTGGATTGCTGATGCCGATTTTATCGCCGGCTTTCGCCTGACGCGCAAAGTCGACCGCCGGGCCCTGGTGGTCATGGATGGCGAACTCGATGTCCACTTCCGCCTGCTCCGGGCGCACGGCGCGAATGGAATAGGTGCGCACGATCGGGCGCACGGCGTCCGCGGCCCAGCGCGGGCCGTTTTCGGTCAGCGTGGGCAGATCCGGCTGCGTCTGGCCGGCGAGCGGCAAAAAGACTTTGATGTGCGCAGCGGCGGCATTGGCCGGGTAGTAACGCAGGTCGGGAGCGGTAAAGGTGATGCGGCGCAGATGCGGGGTGATGTCCTGTACGGCGCTGACGGCGATCAGGTAGGGGGCGCGTGAGCGGGGGGCTTCGGTAGTCACGAGGATCTCCTTATAGGTCGTTTGGCGGTGAGTATACCATGCCGTTTGATAATGAGAATTGTTTGCTCATTGAGGCGCAACCGCGTGTGAGCTAGGCTTAAGGTTCACGCAATACGCACGGGAGGACGTGATGCCATACCAAGACACGAGCGACTTGCCGGACAATGTAAAGCATGTGCTACCGGAACATGCGCAGGCGATCTATAAAGAAGCGTTCAACAGCGCCTGGCAACAATACCGGGATCCCGACGATCGGCGCGGTGACGACAGCCGGGAGGAGACGGCGCATAAGGTGGCCTGGGCGGCGGTCAAGCAAAGCTATCGCAAGGGCGACGACGAACGCTGGCATAAAAAGTAACGCCTTTATGCCCCGGTAAAAAACGCGCTGACGTTATGCTGACCTCGGCAATTAATATTATTGCTGCTCAGTACAAATACTTTTCCACGTTAACGCCGCTTTGCAACTTGATTGCGCGGCGGGAAAAGAATATGGTCATTATTAATCGGCGCGGTTATTGAATTAATAAAATTCCGCACCAAAAAATAAAATTGCAAAGGTTCAGTAGTGGCGAGGGAGGACGAGAAATCGTATTCCCGGGAGGTTGTAACAGTGTTAACGCGAGATTTTCTGCAAAAAGCGGATTGCAAAACCGCCTTTGGCGCTATTGAGGAGTCGCTGCTGCTGACGCCTGAACAGCGCGCAGCCTCGTTGGAATGCACGTTATCGCGCCGGCCGGATCACAGCCCGGTATGGGTATTCGGTTACGGTTCGCTGATGTGGAATCCGGTTTTCGAATCTGAAGAAGTGCGGCCCGCCATGCTGCAGGGCTGGCATCGGGCGTTCTGCATGCGTTTGACCGCCGGGCGCGGCACGCTGCATCAGCCGGGGCGCATGCTGGCGCTGAAAGAGGGCGGTCAAACCACCGGATTGGCGTTTCGTCTGCCGGAAGGCAAGCTGCGTGAAGAGCTGGAGCTGCTTTGGAAGCGCGAAATGGTGACCGATTGCTACGTGCCGACCTGGTGTGAACTGCAGTTGGATGGCGGCGAGGGCGTGACTGCGCTGGTGTTTGTGATGAACGCGCAGCACCCGTTGTTTGAAGCAGACACCAGCCACCAGGTGATCGCGCCATTGATCGCCAGCGCCAGCGGCCCGCTGGGTACCAACGCGCAATACCTGTTTGCGCTGGATAACGAGCTGAAACACCACGGCATGCAGGATGATTGCATCGGCGATCTGGTGCGCTATGTACAGCAGTGGTTGCAACAGAACCACCCTGGCGCTTTCGGGGCTGAGGCTACCGCCTGAGGCGTTAGCAGGGCAGCAGACACTGAAGGGCTCAGCATGCTGAGCCCTTTTTCATATATCTAATACCTCTATTTAATAACTTTATTCTGCATGATGATCTAAGGCTCTTTATTTGTGTGGTTATTTATCTCATTATTTTTAAAGCCATTCATCATTTTCCCCCGTCCTCACCCCCCGAGAGCCACGATAAATAATTCACTTAGTATTAAATTGCATAAGTAAAGGTTATTTCTTATTTGTTCAGCCCCGCAGGACTCCGTATCAATATGGCAGACGCTACCGCAAGAAACAGGGAGACGGGGATGAACTTTCAACAATTAAAAATTATTCGCGAATCGGCGCGCTGCAACTACAACCTGACCGAGGTCGCCAATACCTTATTTACTTCGCAGTCCGGCGTCAGTCGGCATATTCGCGAGCTGGAAGAAGAGCTGGGCATTGAAATATTCATTCGCCGCGGCAAGCGGCTGTTGGGCATGACCGAACCCGGCAAAGAGCTGCTGGTGGTGGCGGAGCGCATTCTCAACGATGCCAATAACATCCGTCGCCTGGCGGACGTCTTCAGCAGCAACGATTCGGGGCAGCTGCATATCGCGACAACGCACACCCAGGCGCGCTATAGCCTGCCGGGGGTGATCAAAGAGTTTCGCGCGCTTTATCCACGGGTGCGGGTGGTGCTCAATCAGGGCAGCCCGGAGGAGATCGTTTCGATGCTGGCCGCCGGTGAAGCCGATATCGGCATTGCCAGCGAACGGCTGATGAGCGACGAGTCGCTGGCGGCGTTCCCCTACTACCGGTGGCATCACACCATTCTGGTGCCGGAAGGGCACGAGTTGACGCGGCAGCCGCAGGTGACGCTGGAGATGCTCAGCACCTTGCCGCTGATTACTTACCGCCAGGGCATTACCGGCCGCGCGAAGCTGGATGCGGCGTTCAAATCAGCGGGCCTGACGCCGGACATTGCGCTCAGCGCGCAAGATTCCGACGTGATTAAAACCTATGTCGAGCTGGGGTTGGGCGTTGGCGTGCTGGCGGACATGTCGTATGAAAAAGAGCGCGATCGCGGGTTGGTCAGCCTCAACGCCGAGCATTTGTTTGAACCCAATACGGTCTGGCTGGGCCTGAAACGCAGCCAGCTGCAGCGCAACTATGCCTGGCGCTTTATTCAGCTGTGCAACCCGACGTTGTCGCTGACCGAAATCAAAGACAAGGTCTTCTCGTCGCAGCTGGATGCGGTGATTGACTACCAGATTTAAGCGAGAGGCGGCAGGCAATTCCTGCCGCATTTTCCTCAAAGCCCGCCTAATAATCAAAATCCCATCTATATACATAAAAAGAATATCTATAGTGATTTAAGTACCTTCAGCTGCCGATCGTGCTCGCATACACTCGCAAAATTATTATAAATTCCATCCGCTTGGAGAGTTTCAGATGAAAGCGCTCGTTCCTTCTTTGCTGTTTTTGGCCGTGGCGGCCAGCGTTAACGTACAGGCGGCGACGCCGGCCAACACGCTGGTGATCGCGCAATCTATCGATGACGTGGTCAGCTTTGACCCGGCCCAGGGATTTGAGTTAACCACGGTGCAGTCGTTCAACAGCCTGTATCAACGTCTGATCCAGTCAGATCCGCACAATCCCATCGATCTTAAACCAACCCTGGCCAGCAGCTGGCAGGCCGGCGCCGACGACCGCAGCCTGACTTTCAGCCTGCGCCCGGACGCCAGGTTCGCCAGCGGCAATCCGCTGCGGCCGGAAGACGTGATCTTCTCGCTTTCACGGGTGGTTAAACTCAATCTCGAACCGTCGTTTATCCTGACGCAGCTGGGCTGGAACGCGAAGAACGTGGAGCAACACCTGAGCAAGGTGGACGAGCACACGGTAAAAATCAGCTGGAGTGAGAACGTCAGCCCGGCCTTCGTGCTCAGCCTGCTGTCGGCGCCGGTATCCTCGATCGTCGACGCCAAAGAGGCGCTGGCGCACCAGCAGGGCGACGATCTGGGGCATCAATGGTTGAACAGCCACTCCGCCGGCAGCGGCCCTTACAAAATCCGCACCTATGTGCCGCACGAAGTGGTGGTGCTGGACGCCAACCCGGGCTCGCCGGAAGGGGCGCCGACGCTGAAAACCATCCTGATCAAAAACGTGCCCGATCCGGCGGCGCGCCGTTTGCTGATCGAGCAGGGCGATGCCGATATCGCCCGCAACCTGGGGGCAGACCAGATGGCGGCTCTGAAGGGCAAGCCGGGCGTCAAACCGCTGGCTATTCCTTATGCTTCGCTTTATTTCCTGCAGTTCAATGCCAAGGCGTCGCCGGCGCTCGGCAATCCGGCGTTCTGGGAGGCGGCACGCTGGCTGTTCGATTATCAAGGCATCGCCGACGATCTGCTGAAAGGGCAGTTCCAGAGCCATCAGGCATTCCTGCCGGACGGTTATCTGGGCGCGCTCAAGGACCAGCCGTACAGCTTCAATCCGCAGAAAGCCAAAGAAATACTGGCCAAAGCGGGGCTGAGCAACGTCAGTTTCCGTCTGGACGTCAACAACCAGCCGCCGTATCTGGATATTGCCCAGGCGCTGCAGGCCAGTTTTGCCCAGGGCGGCGTGAAGGTCGAACTGGTGCCGGGCATCAGTTCGCAGGTCTCCACCAAGGTGAAAGCGCTTAACTACGATGCGACGCTGACCTCCTGGGGGCCGGATTACTTCGACCCTAACACCAACGCCGCCGCCTTCGCCTACAACCCGGAAGACGGCAGCAAGACGCTGGCCTGGCGCGCCAACTGGCAGATCCCGGCGCTGAGCAAGCTGACGCTGGCCGCCACTGCGGAAAACGACACCGCCAAACGGGTGGCAGACTACCAGCAACTGCAAAAACAGGTGCAGCAAAGCTCGCCGTTTGTCATCGGCCTGCAGGCGCGCAGCCTGATTGCGGTGCGTGATAACCTCAAGGGCTATGTGCAGGGCATCAACCCTGACATGGTGTTCTACAGCAAGGTCAGCAAGTAATGGCCGCTGACCTGTCCGCCGGCGCCGGGGCGGCCCGGCGGTATTGGCGCTGGGGCGGGCGGCTGCTCGGCGGCGCGCTGTCTCTGGCGTTAACGCTGCTCGGCCTGCTGCTGTTCACCTTCATGCTGTCGCACCTGGCGCCGATCGATCCGGCGCTGCAGGTGGCGGGCGATCACGCCAGCGAAGCCACCTATGCGCAGGTGCGGCACGAGCTGGGGTTGGATCAGCCGCTGCCGGTGCAATTTTGGCGTTACCTGGTGCACCTGGCGCACGGCGATTTGGGCATTTCGCGTATTACCGCGCAGCCGGTGTTGAGCGATCTGTTGCGTACCTTCCCGGCGACGGTGGAGCTGGCCACCTGCGCCATTATCCTCGGCGCCCTCGGCGGCATTACGCTGGCGTTTCTGGCGGTGCTCAAACCGGGCAGCTGGCTGGATAACGCGGCGCGTCTGCTGTCGCTGATCGGTTATTCGGTGCCGATTTTCTGGCTGAGCCTGCTCGGGCTGTTGCTGTTCTACGCCACGCTGCATTGGTCGGCGGGGCCGGGGCGGCTGGACGACATTTACTTGTACAGCATGGAGCCGCGCAGCGGTTTCGTGTTGATCGACAGCTGGCTGTCCGGCGATCGTGAAATGTTCTACAACGCCATCGGACACCTGTGGCTGCCGGTGGTGGCGTTGGCGCTGCTGTCGATGGCGGGCATTACCCGGCTGCTGCGGGCGGCGATGCTGGAAGAGTGCAACAAGGAATACGTGACGCTGGCGCGTTCCAAGGGCGCCGGCCGCCTGCGCATTCTGCTGCGCCATGTGTTTCCCAATGTGCTTGGCACGCTGATCACCGTACTGTCTCTCTCCTACGCCAGCCTGCTGGAGGGCGCGGTATTGACCGAAACGGTGTTCGCCTGGCCCGGCGTCGGGCGTTACCTGACCTCGGCGCTGTTTGCTGCCGACACGCCGGCGATCCTCGGCGCCACGCTGCTGATCGGCACCTGTTTCGTGCTGTTGAATGCGCTGGCCGACGCCTTGACCTATTTAGTGGATCCGCGAACTCGATGAGCCAATATCTCTCTGAACACGAACCGCAAAGCGAGCCAGCCGTCGGTGACCGCCGCGGTCGGCGTCTGACCACGCTGACGCTGGGCGCGGCGCTGGTGGCGATCCTGCTTGTCACCGCGCTGCTGGCTCCGTGGCTGGCGCCTTTCGATCCCAATCTGCAGCATATCGAGCTGCGGTTACTGCCGCCTTCGGCTGCACATTGGCTGGGCACCGACGGCTTTGGCCGCGATTTGCTCTCCCGCGTGATTTACGGCGCGCGGCCGACGCTGATCCTGGTGTCGCTGATTCTGGTGTTGACCATTCCCATCGGCCTGCTGGTCGGCATTTGCGCCGGTTACCTCGGCGGCTGGGTCGAGCGCATTTTGATGCGTCTGACCGACATTTTCCTGTCGCTGCCGAGTCTGGTGATCGCGCTGGCGTTCGTGGCGGTGATGGGGCCGGGGCTGATGAACGGCGCGCTGGCGCTGGCATTGACCAGCTGGCCGGCCTTTGCCCGCCAGGCGCGGGCCGAAACCCTGGCGCTGCGCCGCAGTGACTACCTGGCGGCGGCGCGCATGCAGGGTATCAACGGGTTGCGGCTGATGGTCGGCCACATTTTGCCTTTATGCCTGCCGAGCGCGGTGGTGCGTGCGGCGCTGAGCCTGGGCGGCATCATCCTGTCCGCCGCCGGTCTGGGGTTCCTCGGCATGGGCGTCGCGCCGCCGACCGCCGAATGGGGTTCGATGGTGGCCGAAGGCAGTAAAGTGATTTTCGACCAATGGTGGGTCGCCGCCGCACCAGGCGGGGCGATCCTGTTCGCCAGCCTGGCGTTTAACCTGCTGGGCGATGGCCTGCGCGACAAAATGGATCCTCGTCATGGGCACTGATAACACTGTATTGACCGTCGAACGGCTGGCGATCGGCGTGCCGGGGCCGCAGCCGGCGGCGCTGGTGAAGAATATCTCGTTCAGCATGGGGCGGGAGCGGCTGGCGCTGGTCGGCGAGTCCGGTTCCGGCAAGTCGTTGACCGCGCGTGCGCTGATGGGGCTATTGCCGCCGCCGTTGCAGCTGCAGGCGCAGCGCCTGACGCTGGGCGATGAAGACTTGACGCGCCTGAGCGAACGCCAGTGGAGCCGCCTGCGCGGCGACCGGGTGGCGATGGTGATGCAAGATCCCAAACATGCGCTGAATCCCAATCAGCCGATCGGCCGTCAGGTGGAGGAGCCGCTGGTGCTGCATGCCAAGCTGAGCCGCGCCGAGCGGCGTGAAAAGGTATTGGAGATGCTGGCGGCGGTGGGGTTGCCCGATCCGGCGGCGCTGTGGGGCCGTTATCCGCATCAGCTCTCCGGCGGCATGGGGCAGCGGGTGATGCTGGCCATTGCGTTGATCAACGATCCGCAGCTGTTGATTGCCGATGAACCGACTTCGGCGCTGGATCACCAGATGCGCGATCAGGTGCTGCAACTGATAGACAATCTGGTGGCGCAACGCAACATGGGGCTGATCCTGATCAGCCACGATTTGCAGCAGGTGGCGCACCACTGCGAGCGGGTGCTGGTGATGTACAAAGGCGAGCTGTTGGATCAACTGCCGGCAGCAGAGCTGGCGCAGGCCACGCATCCTTACACTCGCACGCTGTGGGCGTGCCGGCCGAGCCGCGAGACGCGCGGCAAACCGCTGCCGGTGCTGGACCGCGCGCTGTTGGAGACGTTGAAATGAGCGTAATCGCACTGGAGAACCTGAGCGTCAGTCACCGCCAGAGCTACGAGCTGCGCACCGTGGTGCATGAGGTTAACCTGCACATCGAACCGGGTGAGTGTTTCGGGCTGGTGGGGCCTTCCGGCTGCGGCAAGTCCTCGTTGCTGTGGGTGCTGGCCGGGCTGAATGGCAGCTGGCAGGGCGGTTTTGAGCTGCTGGGGCGGCGGCTGCAACCGGGGCAGGCATTTACCGGCGAGCTGCGGCGCGAGGTACAGATGGTGTTTCAGGATCCCTATGCTTCGCTACACCCCAAGCACCGGCTGTTGCGTACGCTGTCGGAGCCGCTCAAACTGCTGCAGGAAAGCGATATCGAACGCAAGATCAGCGCGGGCTTTCGCCAGGTGGGGTTGGATCCGCGCCTGCTGGATCGCTACCCGCATCAGCTGTCGGGCGGCCAGCGGCAGCGCGTGGCGATCGTGCGCGCATTGTTGCTGCGGCCGAAGTTGCTGCTGCTGGATGAACCGACTTCGGCGTTGGACATGTCGGTGCAGGCGGAGATCCTCAATCTGCTCAACGAGCTGAAGCAGGCGGGCGAGCTGACCATGGTGCTGGTCAGCCACGATGCGGACGTGATTGACCATATGTGCGATCGTTCGGTGGCAATGGCGCACGGCCGCATCAGCATTTAAACCTGTGCCCGCCAACGCGGCGGGCATATCCATCTTGGTAATAAATAAAGCAATTTATCGTCGTTCTTCTGTTAATTCTTACCCCCTACACTCGAAAAACAGCGCAACCGCGTGATTGTGGAGAGTGTATCGATGAAACGGTTAATTCCAACCTTATTGTATGGCGCGCTGGCGACCGCTTTCGGTGCGCAGGCTGCCACCCCGCAGGATACCTTGGTGGTGGTCAGTTCGTTGGAGGGCATTATCAGCCTCGATCCGGCGGAGAGCTTTGAAACCGTCAGTTCGGCCAATCTGGTCAACCTCTATCAGCGCCTGGTGGCGCCGGATCGCGCCGCGCCGCAAAAGCTGGCGCCGGACGCCGCAGGCAGTTGGCAAGCGGGCGCCGATGGCCACAGCCTGACCTTTACCCTGAAACCGCAGCAGCGTTTCGCTTCCGGCAACCCGCTGCGGCCAGAAGATGTGATTTTTTCGCTGGTTCGCGCGGTGAAGCTGAACAAGGCGCCGTCGTTTATTCTCGGCGAGTTTGGCTGGACGCCGGATAACGTTGAACAACAGCTGAAGAAGGTGGGAGATAACCAGGTGCAACTCAGTTGGCCCGCCAACATCGGCAGCGAGTTGGCGCTGCGGCTGCTGACGGCGAATGTGGCTTCGATCGTGGATGAAAAGCTGTTGAACGAGCACGCGCAGCAGGGGGACTACGGTAACGGCTGGCTGCGCAGCCATTCCGCCGGCGGCGGCCCGTATCGGGTGAACAACTATGTGCCGCATGAAGCGCTGCTGTTTGGCCGTAATGACTACGCTCCGTCGCCGGCAAGGTTGAAAACGGTGTTGTTCAAGAACGTCAGCGACGCCGGTACCCGCCGTTTGCTGTTGCTGAAAGGGGATGCCGACGTGGCCTACGATCTGGGGGCCGACCAGTTCGACTCACTGCGTAACGCGTCTGGCGTGCGCATTGAGCAGGCCGATGCGCCCCGGATCTATTACTTCGGTTTCAACACCGGCAGCAAAGACAATCCGGCGCTGGGCAATCCGGCGTTATGGCAGGCGGCGCGCTGGCTGGTCGATTATCAGAGCATCGCCGAGCAACTGCTGAAAGGGCAATATCGCGTGCATCAGGCCTTCTTGCCGCAGGGGTTGGACGGGGCACTCGACGATCGGCCGTTTAAGCTCGACGTGGACAAAGCCAAACAGATCCTGCGCGATGCCGGCATCGCTGAAGGTACGCGCATCGATCTTATCGTCATCAACCAACCGCCGTATACCGACATCGCGCAGGCGCTGCAGGCCAGTTTTGCGCAGGCCGGGCTGCGGTTGGATATCCATCCGGTGGTAGAAAGCGATCTGTGGGGCAAGATGCGCGGCCGCGATTTTCAGGCGATCTTCACCTACTGGGGCGCCGACTACCTGGATCCGAACACCAACGCCAGCGCCTTTGCCTATAACGTGCCCGGTGGGCCGAAAACTCTGGCCTGGCGCACCCAGTGGAACATTCCCGCCATCAGCGCGGAAACGCGCGCCGCGGCTGCGGAAGGGAACAGCGCCGCGCGCAGCGCACGTTACGTCACGTTGCAACGGGAACTGCAGGCCAGTTCGCCGTATGTGGTGGCGCTGCAGGGGCAAACGCTGGTGGCATTGCGAGACAACGTCGAAGGTGCCCGGCTGGATATCGCCAACAGCATGCTGTATCTGGATCGGGTCAGCAAGTAGCGGCAATGCCGCGGGCCTGTCCGAGCTTTCTGTCGCACCAAAGGCCAACGGCGAGTGAAATCGCTGGCTGTTGTCACCTCGGATCGCGAGATGTTGTGTCAGGGTGAAATAAAATGAAATTTCATAACGCACTCATATGACGGTGATAGATTGGCACTGAAAGGCGGCGTTGTTGACGCCTTTCACCGCGGCCGTCCGCAATGATGCGGACACATCACGTCAGGAGATATTATGGACAATAACGAAAACGCTTCAGGAGCGCGCGCAGCAACCTTGATCGCCACCGGTGAGGTTGTTACGCCGGAACAGTTTTATCAGGACAGCGACGGAAGCAACTGGGGGCCGGCGATCAACAAAGCGGCGGCGGCGGCGCTGCAAGCCGGCGGTACGCTGTCCCTTGGGAAGCGGGTGTATACGGTCGCCGGACACGTACTCATTCAGACGACAACGGACATCTACGGCGGCATCGGGTTGCGGGTGGTCGGATTGGGACGGGCGACCAAAATTGTCAAGACGGCGGACAGCAGTTACACCAACGAACAAGGCGAAACGAAGAAAGCGGTGATCGTGGTGAAAGGCTTCGCCAATCTGACGCTGCACGGCTTGACGTTGCGGGATGATACCGACGTAGACGACACTCACGGCGTGTGGTTCAGCGATCGCAATATGACGAAGTTTGATATTCGCGATATCTACACCAAGGTCGGCGGTTATTCGCTGTTTGTCTCGGGCGATATGTTCATTAACTGGCTGGTGAATGTGCAGATGGAGGCAAACGCCAATCGGCCGGGCGATGGGGTGCTGTGGATGGACAAGTCCGGCACCACCAATTTTATAGACGGCCTCTACGCCGCTCGCGCCAAGGGGACTGCGTTCAGAATTTCAGGGTTTTACTCTACTATCGGCTCGTTGGCTGCGGATGACTGTATCGGCGATATCTACTCGTTCAAAGATTTTAACGGCACGATCAATTCGTTGGGTTGCGAGAACCGCAACACGCAGCGCGCCGCCAATGTCAGCGTGTTGTCCACCAACTTTGCCCAGGGCACGATAGGCAATATCAATATCCAGGATGCGCAGAATGTGGAGAGCGGGAGCGTGTTGTGCCGATTCATCAACGAGTCTCGTTGGGACATCGGTCAGTTGACTCTTTACAGCGGTTCTAAGACGCCGTTCCCGGCGGCGATCGCCGCCTGCAGCAACAATACCGAGGTAACCTTCAGTAACGTATACAACGGCGGCGTCCCGGTGGCCGGCAAAAGCACCGTCGACGTTACGTCGTTTTTAAGCGGGGTCGAAGCGATGTACAGTCTGGGCGAGCGGGGAATTGCCCCTTCCGCCACCAGCAACCATTTGCCGCGCAATATCTCGAAACAGCAATCGTGGACTTTTTTAGGCACCCTGACCGCGCCGGATCGGCAACCTACAACGCGCATTACTCTTCAACAGGGCGTAAGCACCAAGGTGCTGGCGTGCGATTTATATATCACGTTCGATCTGTCTTCGCAGGCGACCGCCTTTGTCGTCAATAAAGGCAGCTATAGTGCGAAAGGCGCCTTTATGTTGCGGCGCACCGGGCCGTTAAGCTGCGAAATATATTACCGCGTCGAGAAAGATTTCGGCTTTGGCAGTTATCAGGTGCAGACTACGCGCGGCAGCTACTGGCGGCCGGACGGCGTTTCATTGAGCACGCCACCCGCCGATGCGTTGGAAATCCGCAGCGATGAGGTGTTATCCACCACCAGGCTCGCAGTGATCCAGCCACTGGCCAATCCGACAACGGCCAGCACTGCGGAAGTGGCAGGATTGCTCAATCGGCTGATCGAGACACTGAAGAACTAACCGAATAACGTCGGCGCGTTCTGGCCGGCGTCCATCAAGAGCAACAGCCAGCCGGCGGCCGCCAAGGCGATGCCGAAAGGTTGACGCGTTCGCCAGGCGCGGCGGTTGCGGCGGCCGCGCGTCAATGCCATGCCTAATCCGAACATGGCCGCCAGACAGACCAGCAGCGGCAGCATCGTCCAACCGAGCCAGGCGCCCAGCGCCGCCAGCAGTTTGAAATCACCCTGGCCGATGCCGTTACGCCGCCGCACCTGCCGATAAAGCGCGTTGAGCAGCCACAACCCCCCGTAGCCAGCGGCGGCGCCGATAACCGCGTCGCCCAGCGTCGCCCAGCGAGCGTCAAGATTGCACAGCATCCCGCCCCACAGCAGCGGCTGGGTTAACCGGTCCGGCAGCCACCGATGGCGCCAGTCTAGCCAGGCCAGGGCGATCAGCAGCGCCGCGGCCGGCGGCAACCACAGCCGGTGTGCTGCCGGCAGGTCGAAGGGCAGCGCCGTCAACGCCAAACCGAAGGCCGTCAGCAGCAGGCTACGGCGGCGCAATTTCGGTGGGCTGGCACGCACGGCCGCCGTTCGCTCCAATCGGGTGATGAGCGTGAAGGCGACCGCACCTGCCGACAGCAGCGCGGTGAAAAACAGCGCGGGCCACACTAAGGAAAGAAACATCGGGGCTCCGTCAGTCGTGAAATAGATGTTTAAAATAACGGCAAAATGCGTATTTCATCGGGGTGAAATGCGGTGGGCTGTGAGGAATGCGCAGTTGTACGCATCGCCACTTCACGTATTGCAGAGTGAGGCAATGTCATGCGCGGAGGCGCGCAGCAGTGGGGTGTTGCGCTTTTTATCGGCAAAATCGGTGCTGAAATGGTGTGAATTCACCTGGCGGCCGGAATGGATCGGTAAAGGGCGTAAGTGACGGCGTCACTGGGGAGTGATTGGGGTTTATCCTATTGTTTCTGTTCGTCAAGCCGTTAGACTTTAAGGGAGAGGCGCCCCGGCCTGGACGGGGCGTAGGGTTTCCAGATCTGCCGCGGGAATGGCGACAGCAAAGCAGTGGGTTGGCCCGCTCCAGGAGGGAGGGGGGCCAACGGTGCCATGAAAGACGAAATTCAGGCGGGACTCATCAAAACCAAAAAACGACGCTGGCACAGCCGCCGGACGATGTGGCTGGCCGGGGCGCTGGTGTGGCTGGCCGGCGCGGCGCCCGCCTGCGCCGAATCCCCGCCGGCGCCGGAGAGCGTTGTCTCTTCCGCACAGGCCGCCGCAGATCCGGCCGCGAATTTGCCCGAACTGGGCGGCGCGCCCGATGACGCCGCGCGCGAGAAGCAGTGGGCCGAGATGGCCAAGCAGTTCGGCGAAAAAGATCTGAATAACGTTTCCCGTCAGCAGATGCGCAGCCGCGCCGAGGATTATCTGCTGGGCCAGGCGACCGGCGCGCTGCAACAGCAGGCGCAGGAACTGTTGTCGCCGCTGGGCACCGCCCGATTATCGCTGAAGATGACCGGTGAGGGGGACTTTACCGGCAGCAACGGGCAGTTATTCAGCCCGCTGTACGACGTCGACGGATTGCTGACCTACAGCCAGATCGGCTGGCTACAGCAAAGCGCCGGGGCGCTCGGTAATTTCGCGCTGGGGCAGCGCTGGATCGCCGGTGACTGGCTGCTGGGGTACAACACGGCGCTCGACAGCGATTTCGCCCGGCAGCGCAATCGCGGCAGCGTCGGCGCGGAGGCCTGGGGAGACTACCTGCGTTTCTCCACCAACTATTACTACCCGCTGTCGGCGCTGGCGCAACAGCCTGGCGATGGCGTGTTTTTCAGCCGCCCGGCGCGCGGTTACGACATTACGACGCAAGGCTATCTGCCGTTTTATCGCCAGATCGGCGGTTCGCTCAGCTATGAGCAGTATCTCGGCGATAATGTCGATCTGTTCGGCAGCGGCAAAAAACAAAACGATCCGCGCGCGATGCAGCTGGGGCTCAATTACACCCCGGTGCCGCTGGTGACGATGAAGGCGCTGCATAAGATTGGCGCGGGCGGGCAGAGCCAGGATCAGATCGAGCTGGCGCTGAGCTATCGGCTCGGGGTGCCGTTGGTGAAGCAGATTTCGCCGGAGTATGTGGCGCAGGCCAAGTCGCTGCGCGGCAGCCGCTACGATCCTATCGAACGCAAGAACGTGCCGGTGCTGGAGTTCCGCCAGCGTAAAACGCTGCAGGTGTTCCTCGCTACGCCGCCGTGGAGCCTGCAGGCGGGGGAAACCGTGCCGCTGGTGCTGGAAATCAAGGCATTGAACGGGATTTCTCACGTCAGTTGGCAGGGGGATACGCAGGCGCTGAGCCTGACGCCGCCGCACAATGCCAACGATCCGCAGGGCTGGACGGCGATCGTGCCGCCGTGGGACGACGCGCCGGGCGCCGCCAACAGCTACCGGCTATCGGTCACGCTGGAGGACGATAAACAGCAGCGCGTGACGTCCAACTGGATAGAGCTGAAAGTGGCGCCGCCGCTGACGGCGACCGCCGGTGATGACGCGGGCCTGCCGCCGATCAAAACCCTGACGCCGCCGCCGATCCCGGCGCAAACCGGGCCGCTGTACGGCGGCGACTAACCGTTTTTGCCCTGCAGCACCCACACGGCGGCCTCGACGCGGGATTTTAGCTTCATCTTTTTCAGCAGGTGTTTGACGTGTACCTTGACGGTGCTTTCGGTGATGGTCAGGCGGCGGGCGATCAGCTTGTTCGGCAGCCCCTGGGCGATCAGCTTCAGAATATCCCGTTCGCGCGGCGTCAATTGCTGAATATCGCGATCGGCGCTGGGGCGGTTTTCCCGCAGGCTGGCGGCGAGGATCGGCGTCAGCGTTTCGCTGAGCACCATCTGCCCGGCCGCCGCCTGATGCAGCGCCTTCAGCAGATCCTCCGGCTCCATGTCTTTCAACAAATAACCGTCGGCGCCGCGTTTGAGCGCGCTGACGACGTCGTCTTCATGGTTGGACACGCTGAACACCACAACGCGCCCCGACAGGTCTGTCTGGCGCAGGCGATCCAGCGTTTCCAGCCCGTTGATGCCGGGCATGTTGAGGTCGAGCAGGATCAGATCCGGATCGTGCTGCTCCGCCAGCGCGACCCCTTGCTCACCGTTGCTGGCTTCGGCGATGACCTGCAGGCGAGCGTCCATGCCAATCAGCTGTTTTACGCCGTTGCGCAGCATCGGGTGGTCGTCGATCAGTAAGATGGTGGCGGCGGTTTCTGTCGTCATGGTGTCTCCGTTAGTCGATGGCGTGGTTATCCGGCGTGAAGCTGACTCGCACCTCGGTGCCGCCGCCGCTGCGCGGTAAAATGTCGCAACGGCCGTGCAGGCTCTTGGCGCGATCGCGCATGATGATCAAGCCGTAATGGTCGGGGCGGGATGTTTCGGCCGGCAGGCCGCGTCCGTTGTCGCATACGCTCAGGGTCACTTCGCCCCGTTTGTTGATGACCTGAATGCTCACCTCGCTGGCGGCGGCATGCTTAAGGATGTTGCTGAGCGCCTCGCGGGCGATCTGCAGCAGATGAATGGCCTGGTAGGCGGGCACCGTGCGCGGCCCCAGTTGGTAATCGAGGCTGATGTTCAGGCCCAGTTTGGGATTGAACTCCGCTACCGTCGATTGCAGCGCCGCCAGCAGGCCCGGTTCGGTCAGCTGCAGGCGGAAGGTGGTCAGCAGCTCGCGCAGCTGGCGATAGGCGCCGTTCAGCTCTTCGCGCATCTGCTGCACCAGCGCCTGGCTGGCGGACGAGAGCGTTTCGCCTTGCATCTGCAGGCAGGCGATCTGCATTTTCAGGCAGGAGAGCGATTGGGCGATGGAGTCGTGCAGCTCGCGGGCGATCGCCGCCCGTTCTTCCATCAGCATCAGCTGCTGCTGGTGGTCTACCTGACGTTCGATGGCCAGCACGCTGGTCAGTTGCTCCACCAGAGTGTTGACCAGCTGGCGGTGCTCATCGTTCAGCGGCTGTTGCGGCGCATGTTGCGCCACGATCACGCCGTAGTCGCCAAGTTTGTCACTCAGGCTCCAGCTCAGCGACGGGTTGTCGGGATGCTGGCGGTCGCTGTCGTGCAGGCAGGCGCTGCACACCGGATTATGGCAATGCTCCGGCCGCAGCGGCTGGTTGCCGCTCAGCTGCAGCAGCGGCTCCCGGCTGTCGTTTTCATACAGCCGCACCTGAATGGCGCGCAGCGGCGTCAGGATTTGCAGTTGGTTGAGCAGCGGCGTCAGGCGGCTGCACAATGGCTCGCTGGCGTGCAGCAGGCGGCTGGCGCGATAGAGGAAGCTCAGCATCTGATTTTTTTGCTGCAGATCCGCGGTCTTCTCGGCTACGCGCTGCTCCAGCCCGCTGTAGGTGGCCGACAGTTCGTCGGACATGGTGTTCAACGCGCCGCCGAGCGACGCCATTTCATCCTGATGGCCGCGCTGCGCGAAGCGGCGGCTAAAGTCGCCGCGGCCCACCGCCAACGCCATTTCCACCAGCTGCCGCCACGGATGCAGCAACCGGCGGCGCAGGTAGCAGGTGGTGCCGATCAGCAGCAGCAGGGTCAGCGCGATAAAGCCGGCCTGCACCAGCGTCACCATCAGCAGGCGGCGCTCGGTTTGCCTGTCGATATCCGAGACCAGCTTATCCAACAGCTGCACGAAGTGCGCCACCTGCGGCGCGGCGTCGGCCGGGCGCTGTGCGCTACGCAGGCGAGGTTGCAGGGTCTGTTGCCAGTAGTCGCGCAAGGTGTCGAAAGGTTGCGTCAACCCTTCCTGCTCCACCGAACGCTGCAGGTCGGGGCTGTTTTCGTCGCGCTCCAGTTCGCGGATCAACGCTTCATGCCGTTCATCCAGCGGCACCTGCGCCAGCAGACGGTAGCTTTGCATACGCAGCGAGCCGGCCTTGTTGATGGCATGCGCGTTGCCCTGAATGCTTTGCGACATCCAGGCGGAAATCCCCATGCCGGCCACGCCCAGAATGCCCGACAGCAACATCAGCAGGGCGACCTGATTCACGATCGAAAGCGGGGCCAACAGGCGTTTCATAAGCGCGGGTTCCTGGCATTTGGCGCCGCTGAAGCTCAGGGGCGAAGGCGGCGACGGGGTAAACAAGTCACGATTCAGCCGTATTTTTGATTATCCCTGAGCATAACCCCATACCTCGAATGAAGTACCCATTAGTTTCCAGCGGGGCGGCGAAGCGGTGAGGATGACGAAGCGGTTGATTATAATTTATTGATTGTAAATGATTTAATTTTTATCCGGAACGTACCCCTAAGGGGATGAAGGCGCTATTTGTGCCGCCAACTACTTGCATTCGGGTTGATATACATCAACTTTGCCGCCGGGGCCGCCCCCTAGGGTGTCGGAATAATCCCCCGTGTCTGAGGTTTTTATGTCGCAACTTGCAACGCCTTCATCAAAGAAAACCGGTGCGCTGATTCAGGATTGGCATCCTGAAGACAGCGCCTTTTGGCTGCAGCGCGGCCATCGCATCGCCACCCGCAACCTGTGGATTTCCATTCCCTGTCTGCTGCTGGCCTTCTGCGTCTGGATGCTGTTCAGCGCCGTGGCGGTCAACCTGAACAAGGTTGGCTTCAACTTTTCCACCGATCAACTGTTCCTGTTGACAGCGCTGCCGTCGGTCTCGGGCGCTATTTTACGCGTGCCGTATTCCTTCGTGATCCCGCTGTTTGGCGGCCGTCGCTGGACCGCTATCAGCACCTGCTTCCTGCTGGTGCCGTGCTTGTGGCTGGGATTCGCGGTGCAGGACAGCAGCACGCCGTACAGCGTGTTCGTCATCATTTCCCTGCTGTGCGGTTTTGCGGGCGCCAACTTTGCCTCCAGCATGGCCAATATCAGCTTCTTCTTCCCGAAAGCGCGTCAGGGCGGCGCGTTGGGTCTCAACGGCGGGTTGGGGAATCTGGGAGTCAGCGTCATGCAACTGGTCGCGCCGCTGGCGATCTCTTTCAGCCTGTTTGGTCTGTTTGGTGGCACGGCGCAAGATCAGGCAGAAGGGGGGCTGTTATGGCTGGAAAACGCCGCCTGGATCTGGGTACCGTTCCTGCTGGTTGCCACCTTGGCGGCCTGGTTCGGCATGAACGATCTGGCGGCGGCCAAGGCATCGCTGCGCCAGCAACTGCCAGTGCTCAAACGTGGGCATTTGTGGATGCTGAGTTTGTTGTACCTCGCGACCTTCGGTTCTTTCATCGGTTTCTCCGCCGGTTTCGCCATGCTGTCGAAGACGCAATTTCCGGAGGTCGTGATCCTGCATTACGCTTTCTTCGGGCCGTTCCTCGGTGCGCTGGCGCGGCCGGTCGGCGGCGCGCTGTCTGACCGTTTCGGCGGCGTGCGGGTGACGTTGATCAACTTTGTGGTGATGGCCGTGTTCGCCGCGCTGTTGTTCCTGACCTTGCCGACGGCGGGCGAGGGCGGTTCGTTCATCGCCTTCTACGGCATCTTTATGGTGCTGTTCCTCACGGCGGGGCTGGGCAGCGGGTCGACTTTCCAAATGATCGCCGTCATTTTCCGTAAAATCACTGTCGATCGCGTGAAAGCGGCCGGCGGCAGTGACGAGAGCGCACAGCGTGAAGCGGTGACGGATTCCGCCGCCGCATTGGGCTTTATCTCGGCGATCGGTGCCGCAGGCGGCTTCTTTATTCCCCAGGCATTCGGTACCTCGCTGGCGCTGACCGGCTCACCGGCGGGGGCAATGAAAGTATTCCTGGTGTTCTATATCTTGTGTGTGGTCATCACCTGGGCGGTGTATGGCCGCAAGAAAAAGGCCTGAGGATCAAACTGCTTTCTCAATCCCTCCCGCCAGGGGAGGGATATTTCTCTCATTCCGAGTCATCTCTCCTCACCTCCTCAGTGAAATTTTCTGTCTTTAGGTAAAATTCTCATCTTCGCTTGCCGTTTTTTTCTTTTTTATAGCACTATCTCTCAATGTGAGAATGTTTTCGCCAAAACGGATTATATTATTTGCACGTTTTTTCGTTTTATTGAGAGTATTCTTACATTAAGGCGTTAATGTCTTTTCGCAGATTAAATGAAATTTCCGGGAGGGCAAAGCATAATTAGTGCGATTGTTATAAAATCAGTAATAGGATTTTGTCTTAGATGCAGCATACACCGAGCGGAATGTGTAACGGGGTTAAATCAGACAACTCTCATTCTGTTTTTTTCGGCTTTTTGTAGTCTATCTGACAATCAGATTAGGTGGGAAAACACCATGAATTCACGGATAAGAATGAAATTTCACAATTTCATTTGGTTAACAATCGAACAGTATGGTTAGTTTTTCTTTTTAAATCAATGGGGTGTTCATTTGAATTTTACGGTAACCATGAAAGAAATCCATGTTGCCAACAGGGAAAAAGAGTCATTTGGATAAACGGAACATCCTTAATATGGCCTAATGTAAAAAATGAAATCAGAAAATTTTTATAAAGGCCAATATCCGATGAATGCAACCTGTTGAGTTTACATTTAATTTCTTGAACATTTTTTGATATTTCTATACAAAGTGTGCAGGACAGGCACGCTAAGGAAATTAAAAGTGAATCTTGATAAAAGAATAAAGATTAGGAATCTCGATGTTTTGACTCCTGCCGGGGAGAAACTTCGTCTGCGTTGGAAGGAGTATCAAATTCTTTCGCTGCTTGTCGCCAGATCGCCAGAACTGGTTACCCGAACGGAAATTATAGAAAATATCTGGAAAGGAACCTATTGTTCAGATTCAACGATAAATCAAACAATTAAATCTATTCGCCAAAAAATTAGCGACACGGAACACACGCTTATCAGAACCATTCCTCGTTTGGGTTACAAGGTGGAAAATCAAGCGGCTTTTCACTTTATATCCGAGGATGAAGACTACGCTGATGATGATATATTAAATGGCGGTGAAGATATTGGCGTTGATATTCAAGCGGAACTTTCTGAAAGTGAAAGTGAGTCGTCTGAAACAAACGATGAAAAAATAGATAAGCCGCATAAATCGACGCTGGTTGCTGCGCCTGTGGCAACGGTGGAGTCATCCAAAGAACCGGCGCGTGAAAAAAAGTCGGCGGCGGCGCGTCGCTTTTTCAGCATGCCCGCCAGCAGTGTAGTGAAATACCTGACGCTACTCGCCTCTTTGCTGGTTATTTCACATTTTTCATATGTGCTCGGCAACCAAACCCGCCCCCCGGTGATCAATGATATTCAGAACAACACGCGCGTGGTGTTGACGCTGACGCTGAATAACCCCCATACCAACAGCCCGCAAACGCTGGTCTGTCTGTATCAGGGAGAGAACATGGATCAAGCCACCATCGAATGTGTCGATCCTAAGCAAGGTCATCTGAAACTGCCGGTAAAATATGAGACCTCTTCGACGCCGGGCAAAGGTCGGATTAATCTTATATTGCCGAATAAAACCTTGCAATATCAAGTTGCTTACGATGTTAAAAATTAACGCTAAATGAGGTTTTATCTTTAGCGATAATTTTACATTTGATAAAATCTTTTATTTCATTATTTGTTATTTGAAAGCCAGGTTCGATTTGTCCAGTCTGGAAATCATTACCTAACGCGTATTAGCGTCCTGTCCCAATCGGGTGACGGGAATAATGATAACCTGCTGAGTGACAAATTATGGATAAGCGTAAAGTAGCTATTATCGGGGGTTCCGGTTTTATCGGAACACGCCTGGCGAAACGTCTCAGTAAGCGCGATGATCTGACATTGGTCATCGTCGATAAGCAACCCAGTGCACATTTTCCATCCCTTTATCAGTATGGCGATGTGACGCAACCCCAGACCTTGCAAGAACCGCTGGCGGGCTGCGACGCCATCATTAATCTTGCGGCGGAGCATCAGGACAATGTCGATCCTATTTCGCTCTATTATCAGGTCAATGTCGAAGGCGCGCGCCATGTCTGCATGACCGCCTCCGCCCTGAATATCCGTCAAATCATTTTCACCTCCTCGGTCGCTGTTTACGGCTTCGTCAAACAGGAGACCGGCGAAGAAGGCCGTTTCGAGCCTTTCAACCATTACGGCAAATCCAAGCTCGAGGCGGAATACGTTTATGAAGCCTGGCGCAAGGCCGATGAGGAAAATCGGTTGACTATCATCCGCCCAACGGTGGTATTCGGCGAAGGCAACCGTGGCAACGTGTATAACCTGTTCCGTCAGATCGCCAGCGGACGTTTCGTGATGATTGGCAGCGGCAATAATATGAAGTCGATGGCCTACGTTGAAAATATTGCCGCGCGGCTGGAATATGCACTGGATCAACAGTCAAGTTATCAGGTCAGCAACTACGTCGATAAACCGGACTTTACGATGAATCAATTGGTTGACGTAATTTCCTCTTCATTGGGGAGAGAAAATAAGACGATTCGCATTCCTTATGCCGTAGGCATATGCGGCGCAACCGCATTGGATGTTGTGAGTAAAATAAGTCGAAAGAAATTCCCAATCAGTCGTGTCAGAGTACAGAAATTCTGCGCCAGAACGCAGTTTAAAAGTAATGTGCAAAATAATTTCGTGGCGCCTGTTGAACTTGATTCGGCAATCGAAAGAACCATTAAACATGAGTTTTCTGATAGATAACTTAATCGCACGCTGACGTTATTTGATTATTCCGCTGACAAGCGGATAAATCTGTATTTTTCAGGATAAATTCATGCTGACTTATATCCTGGCAGGATCAATTTTGTTTTTGTTAATAGCGCATTGGGAGCTGTAACTCAAGGGCGGTAGCGTGCTTATTCGCTGGAGGAACGATGTTATATCAACTGAGCGTGATATTTGTGCTGGCGGTCGCGTGGATCCTTATTGCCCGCCGGGTCGCCTTGACGGTGGGATTAGTGGATAAGCCCAATGCGCGCAAGCAACATCTGGGACATATTCCGTTGGTCGGCGGCATCGCCGTTTACCTGACACTGATGCTGATGACGCTGTGGCAACCCGCCTGGCTGCCCGACAACACCGTCTACCTGCTGTGCATCACGGCGCTGGTGGTGTTGGGCGTACTGGATGACCGCTTTGATCTGCCCGTGGCGCCGCGCGTCATGGTGCAGGGAGGGATCGCGCTGGCGATGATGCTGGCGGCAGGGATGCAGCTTTCCTCATTGGGCCATGCCTGGGGCCATCAGGAAGTGATGCTCGGTTATGGCGCGTTGCTGCTCACGCCGCTGGCGGTATGGGGAGCGATCAACGCCTACAACATGGTGGATGGCATCGACGGGCAACTGGGCGCTTTGTCCTGCGTGACCTTTGTTGCGCTGGCCATCGTGTTCGGACTGGGTGGCCGGGAAGATCTGGCGCTGTGGTGCCTGGGCATGATCGTCGCGCTGGCGGCTTATCTGCTGTTCAACCTGAGCCTGTTCGGCGCGCGTAACAAAATCTTTATGGGGGACGCCGGCAGCATGGTGATCGGCTTCAGCGTGCTGTGGCTGGTGTTGCTGGCGACGCAGGGGCAGCAGGCGGTAATGCGCCCGGTCACCGCGCTGTGGCTGATCGCCATTCCGCTGATGGACATGGTGACCGTGATGGTGCGCCGCCTGTTGCGCCGCCAAAGCCCCTTCAAAGCGGGCCGCGATCATTTGCACCATATTCTGATGCGTCGCGGGCTCAATGCGCGTCAGGCACTGGCGATGAGCACCATGCTGGCGGTGACGCTGGCCTGCATCGGCATTTGCAGTGAAGTGTTGCAACTGCAGGAAAGCCTGATGCTGGTGGCGTTTCTGTTCTGTTTTTGCGGTTATTTCGCCATGTTGCGCGAACCGCGTCAGGCGACGATGCTCAGCGATAATCCAACCGTCGGGCGTTAATCCTCTCACGGGCTGCGGCAGCAGCCCGTTTATCACGGTACTTCCATGAATTTTCATTTGCCTCTTTTGATGCCGTTGGCCTTCACCTCCGCGTTGTTGAGCGGTTGTACGGTGGTTCCCGGCTCACATTTATCGACCAGCGGAAAAGCCATCGTCGTGCAACAAGACGACGATTTCGATTTGAATAGCCAGGTACAGGTTTATCGCATGTCACCGATGCTGCTGCAGAAAATGCGGCGCGTTGAACCGGTCGCCCAGCCGAATCCGGCACTGGATCAGCGGTTGCAGAGCTACCAATACCGTATCGGCGTCGGCGACGTGTTGAACGTCACCGTCTGGGATCACCCCGAGTTGACCACGCCGGCCGGGCAATATCGCAGCGCCAGCGACACCGGTAACTGGGTGCATGCGGATGGCACGATCTTTTACCCCTATATCGGGCGCGTGGCGGTAGTGGGTAAAACCGTCACCGAAGTGCGCAGCCTGATCGCCGGCCGTCTGGCGCAGTATGTGGAAAGCCCGCAGGTGGATGTCAGCATCGCCGCGTTCCGTTCGCAGAAGGCTTATGTGACCGGTGAGGTGAAAACCTCCGGTCAGCAGGCGATCACCAACGTGCCGCTGACCATTCTGGATGCGATCAACGCCGCCGGCGGCCTGACGGACAATGCCGACTGGCGCAACGTGGTGCTGACCCATCAGGGCAAAGAGCGGGCCATCTCGCTGCAGGCGCTGATGCAGCGTGGCGACATCAGCCAGAATGAGCTGCTGCAGCCGGGCGACATCCTCTACATTCCGCGCAATGACAACTTGAAAGTGTTCGTGATGGGCGAGGTGGGCAAGCAAGCGACGCTGAAGATGGATCGCAGCGGCATGACCCTGACCGAAGCCCTCGGATCTTCCGAAGGGATCAGCCAGACGGTGGCGGATGCGACCGGGGTGTTCGTGATCCGGCCGAGCGGCGGCAATCCCCCGCAGCGGCTGGCGACGCTGTATCAGTTCGATCTCTCCGACGCCAGCGCGCTGGCGATGGGCGCTGAATTTCAGCTGCACCCTTACGACGTCGTGTACGTCACCGCGGCGCCGGTCGCGCGCTGGAACCGTTTGATCAGCCAGCTGGTGCCGACCATCAGCAGTTTTAACGATCTCAGCGAGGCTACCTTGCGCGTGCGCAACTGGTAACTCAGCAGGGTGAATAAGGAACAGAAGATGAAAAATAATGCGCTGTCCGTGATGGTGGCCGAACAAGATGAAAAGCTGGAGTGGGAGCGTCTGGTAGGGCCGCTGTGGGATAACCGCTGGCGGATCGCCGTCGTGACCGGCGTGGTCGGTGCGCTGGGCGTCGCCTACGCCCTGTTGGCTACCCCGGTGTACCAGGCCACGGCGGTGGTGCAGGTGGAGAATCAGCTGTCCGGCGATTCGCTGCTGCGTGAAACGCTGGACAGTTCGCTGGGGCAAAATGCGGCGACGCAGGATGAGGTGACGCTGGTCAAGTCGCGCTACGTGCTCGGCAAAACGGTGGATGCCCTCGGCCTGACGGTGCGCGTCGAACCGGACTATTTCCCGGTATTCGGTAAAGGCTTTGCCCGACTGAGCGGTGAAAAGGCGCCGGTATTGGACATCGCCACGCTGACAACGCCGGCGGACATGCAGGGCGAAGCGCTGACGCTGACGGTGCGCGATGGGCAACATTACGAGCTGAGCCATGACGGCGCCAAATTGTTCAGCGGCGTGGTTGGGCAACCGGTGGCGCAGGGCGAGTGGGGCATGACCGTTTCGGCGCTGGACGCGGCGCCGGGCACCAGTTTCACCGTGGTTAAAGTCGCGCGTCAAGAAGCGGTGGACGATCTGCGTAAATACCTGGGCGTAGTGCCGAGCGGCAAAGACAGCGGCATCATGACGTTTACGCTGCCGAGCGAAGATCCGCAGCGTGCCGAGGCGGTGCTGAAGAACATCACCGATAACTACCTGCAGCAGAACGTGGATCGCAAAACGGAAGAGGCGCAGCGGATGCTGGCCTTCCTGCAGGAGCAGTTGCCGCAAACGCAAACCTCGCTCAACAACGCCGAAACCCAGCTCAACCAGTTCCGCCAGCAAAACGACTCGGTGGATCTGTCGCTGGAAGCCAAGTCGGTGCTGGACACGCAGGTACAGCTCGAAGCCCAGCTCAACGAGCTGACCTTCAAAGAGGCGGAGATTTCCAAGCTTTATACCCGCGTGCACCCGGCTTACCGGGCGCTGATGGAAAAGCGCGCCACGCTGGAGGCGGAAAAGGCGCGGCTCGGCAAACAGGTACAGACGCTGCCGAAAATGCAGCAGGAGATCCTGCGCCTCACCCGCGACGTGCAGGTGGATCAGCAGGTTTACATGCAACTGATGAACAAACAGCAGGAGCTGAGCATCAGCAAGGCCGGCACGGTGGGCAATATTCGCATCGTTGACGAGGCGGAAACCGCTATCCGACCGATTCAGCCGCAAAAGATGCTAATCGTGTTGTTGGCGTTGATATTGGGCGCTGCAGGCACCGCGGCCGTGGTGCTGCTGCGCACGGCCTTCCATCGCGGCATCAATGATATCGATACGCTGGAGAAGCGAGGCATCAACGTCTACGCCACCGTGCCGCTGTCGCCATGGCAGGCGAAACGCAATCGCGAACAACGCCTGCTGTTGCCCAAATCCGGCGGTCGTCGCCTGCCGATCCTGGCGGTGGCCGAGCCGGCGGATCTGTCGGTGGAGGCCATTCGCAGCCTGCGCACCAGCCTGCATTTCGCCATGCTGGAGGCCAAAAACAACATTTTGATGGTCTCCGGTGCCAGCCCGGAAAGCGGCAAGAGTTTTACCAGCACCAACCTGGCGGTGGTGGTGGCGCAGGCCGGGCAGCGGGTGCTGTTGATCGACGCGGATATGCGTAAAGGATTTTTGCATCGTTGGCTATCGGACGACGCTCATCAAGGGCTGTCCGACATGCTGGTGGGCAAAGTGACGACGGAACAGGCGGTGCGGAAAACCGCCATTGCCAATCTGGATTTCGTACCGCGTGGCCAGGTGCCGCCGAACCCGTCCGAGCTGCTGATGCATCGCCGTTTCGCCGATTTCCTGCGCTGGGCCGGGCAAAATTACGATCTGGTGCTGATTGATACGCCGCCGATTCTGGCGGTGACGGACGCGGCCATCGTCGGCAATCACGCCGGTACGTCACTGTTGGTGGTGCGTTTTGAGGTGAACACCGTCAAGCAGATCGAAACCAGCATGCGCCGTTTCGAACAAAATGGCGTGGCGATCAGAGGCGTAATCCTCAACGGCATCGTGAAGAGGGCGGCGACCGACATGAGCTATTACAACTTCGCCTATCCAAGCCATCGGGAAGATCACCGGCAGGCAGAGGAATAAGCGGGTGAAGGCCATTATCACCAACGCCCTGTGGCTGATGCTGGAACGCGTTTCGCTCAGCCTGTCCGGCATCTTCGTCTCCATTTACGTTGCGCGCTATCTGGGGCCCGCCCAGTTTGGCGCTCTCAACTATCTATTGGCGACGATCGCCATCGTGGTGCCGCTGGTGCAGCTGGGCGCCGACAGCATCATTTTCAACCGCGTCGCCCGCCGCCAGCCGAGCGGCATTCGCCTGATGTTGGCTTCGATGCGTTTGCGCCGCCGGCTGTTCCTGGTGGTGGCGCTGCCGATGCTGATATGGAGCTATTTCAGCCAGCCGCCAGCCAGTCAACTGATGACGCTGTTGCTGCTTATCAGCGCCTATTTCTCGATTCAGGACGTGTACAAAATTTATTACGATGCCCGCCTGCAGTCGAAACGCAATACGCTGATCAACAACCTGGCGCTGCTGCTGTCGATCGGGCTGCGGCTGGCGCTGGTGAGCGTTGCGCTGCCGCTGGTGTGGTTCGCGGTACCCTACATCCTCAGCAGCGCCGTACCTTATCTGGCGCGCCTCTGGCTATTCCGTGGGGAAGCTGCGGCCACGCCGCGGGTTACGCCGCGCCAGGCCAGGCGCTATGGCCGTTATTTGCTGAAAGTGGGCCTGCCGTTGGCCATCTCCAGTCTGGCGATAGTGATTTATACCCGCATCGATCAAATCATGCTGGGCAATCTGGTCGGCGAGCAGGCGGTGGGCTGGTTCAGCGCCGCTACCACCCTCAGTCAGGGGTGGGTTTTTGTGCCGATGGCACTGATCACCTCGTTGATGCCGGGTATTGCCAACTGTCGCGATCCGTTGGAGCAGGAGTACCGCATCCGGGTGCTGTATCTGGTGGTATTGGGCCTGTCGTTGCCGGTGCTGCTGGGGCTGTGGTGGTTCGCCCACCCGGCTATTGCGCTGCTGTATGGCGCCGCTTTTCAACCGGCCGCCGACATCCTGGCTATTTGTACGCTGACCTCGCTGTTCTCAGTGATGGGGACGGTTTCGTACCGCAGCATCGTACTGTTCGCCGGTTATCGCTTTATCGCCATCAAGATGCCGTTGGTGGCTCTGATGAACGTGGCGATGAATCTGCTGCTGATCCCGCGGTACGGCCTGACCGGCGCTGCGGTGTCTACGCTACTGGCGGAATTCATTTCATTCTTCGTTCTGAACAGTTTATTCCGTGGCGGGAAAATTACCCGACTGCAGCTGACCTGTTTTTACTGCCTGCCGCGTCTTGTCAGCAAATTAAGGAGAGAGCATGTTAAACACCCTGGTTAAAAGCATTTCCAAGCGCCTGCCCGATGCCTGGCACCATCAGGTTAAATACGCGCTCTATTTCAAAAAACTGCCGCACCTGTCAAAACCGACCGGCTTCAGCGAAAAGATCATGCGCCGCAAAATTTATCCGCGCAGCATCTACACCACCTTGTCGGACAAATACAAGGTCCGTGAATTTATTGCCGGCCTGTGGGGCGAAGAGTATCTGGTGGAGCTGTATGCGCATGGCACGGAACTCAGCTACGACACGTTCAGGCAGTTGCCCGACGCCTTCGTGCTGAAGGCCAACCATGGCAGCGGCTATAACCGGTTGGTGTTCGACAAGCAACAGGTTAGCTACGCGGAATTGTACGATCTCAGCAGTTCGTGGATGCGCAGCAACTTTTACGAGCAGAGTCGCGAAAAGCATTATCTGGACATCGAACCCTGCATCATGGTGGAACGCATGTTGCTGGATGGTGAGCAGGTGCCGAACGATATCAAGTTTCATTGTTTCAACGACAACCATGAAATTCGCATGTTCATCCAGGTGGATTACCAGCGTTTCGGTACCCATCGGCGCGACATTTTTGATATCGACTGGAACCGCACCGAAATCCGCATCAGCTTGCCGAATGCCGACGAACCGATGCCGCGGCCTACGCGGCTGGAAGAAATGACGCGCTTGGCTCGCCAGGTTGCGCAGCAGTTCTCTTATGTCCGCGTGGATTTCTACCAGGTCGGTGAGAAGGTCTATTTCGGTGAATTGACGTTTACGCCTGGTGCGGGGTTAAGCAAGCTTAAGCCGGAAAACATCGAGCAGGAATGGGGCAGTTATTTTACTGAGTAAACGCTTATGCAGAGAGTCGCCTCCAATTTTCACATGCATGCCAATGTCGGTTATAATCAGTCGCGGGATTTGGTCAATCAATCAATCATATTGACCTTCCTGTTGATCTTTTTCGTGAAAACTTTCCTTACCTCGGGATCGTTCAACAGCGAGCTGATTAATAAAACCGTGACGGGGCTTAATGCCCTGATGTTGCTCTATGTCGGCTATGCATTTTTCATCGCTACGATGGCGGAAAAAGCGGTTGCGGGTTTTTTGGTTCTGCTGTTTCTGGTTAATATCGCCACCGGACATGGTGATTACCTTTTTGGCGCGGTATTCAGCTCGGCGGTGATAATTTTATTCCGCCGCATCGAGATGGTGCGCGGCGCTGAAATGTTCGCTATCGCTTTTGTGGTTGCCGGGCTGTTGATGGTTATCCCCTATACCTTTTACACCGAGGGATTTGTTTATCTTGATGAGCGCTATGGCAACAGATTAACGCTGGGTTTCGATAACCCGAACACCTTGGCGTATTATTCTTTTGCCTTGTTCGCCATGCTGCTGTGCCTGATCGACCATGCAAAATTAACGCGTGGAATGAAAAATATCGCCTCACTGGCGGTGTCGGCGTTAATTATCCCGGTGCTGATGTATTCCTATTCCCGCACCTGTTTTATGTTGGCGCTGTTGATGTTGTTGCTGTTTTGGCTGGCGCCGCTGCTGCGTTTTACCCCCAATAGAAAAGTCTGCATTGCGCTGACGTTGGCCATCATAGGCTTTCAGTTCGCCAGCGTTATACGCTGGGGGAACAATCCGGCATTGGACGCGCTGTTGAACCAGGCGTTGACCGGGCGCATCTGGTTCTCCTGGCAGATGTTTCAGGCGGTGGGGCTACCCAATCCGCTGTTCGGCATGAATATCGAACCCTATAAGCCGGTCGATTTTTTCTTCATCGCCATGTTTTATTCGGCTGGTGGGATAGCCTCTGTTGTCATGCTTTTTTGTTATTTTCACCTGTTGGGGAATATGCGCAGGCTGAGTCGATTCATGCGCTGGGTGGTGGTGGTTTTCCTGCTAACAACTTTTACGGAAACCTATTTTTTGGTCCCGGTATTTAACGTGTCGTTATTGCTGCTTTGCCGTGGAAAAGAAATGATAAATTCTAATTTGGAGGGTTAAGAAATGGATTTCTCGATCGTGATCCCTATTTATAATAGTGCGCGTTACCTGCCTAAAACTCTGAAGCGGATTTTCAACGCTTGCCAAGGGTTCGACTATCAGGTGATTTTGGTTGATGATTGCTCTGACGAGGATGATATCAAATATATTCGCCAGATAGCGGCGACTAATAGCAACGTGATGCTGCATGAGAAAAAACAAAAGAGCAATGCGGCGGTATCGCGCAACCTGGGCGCCAATTTAGCGCAATCGGAGATCGTGTTTTTTCTCGATTCGGATGATTACTTCACTACCAACTATATCATTCGCCGCATGAAGAAGCATGAAGATCGCCATATTGATATTATCTTCGGTAATTATGCAGAGGTGAGCGGTGATTCGGTACGCGACTTCAATTTCCACTACAAATCCGGTTCTTCCGGTGAGGATTTTCTTTTTCTGGAAATGGGTGATATTCGGTCATCCACCATCAGCATGCGTAAAAAAAGCGATCGCCGCTTTTTATTTCCCGAGTTTCTCAACAAACATCAGGATTGGGGCTTTCTGGTCAACGCCACCAATTTGGGCGCGCAAGTGGCGCATGACGCCGGCGGCGGGGTGTTTCTCGACGTGGGGCGCTACGGACGCATGACGGCGAAGCTTAATCTGGAGGCCAGCGACCGCTTCATCAATACCTTCCTCAGCCCCAGCGATCGCCATATCAGCGGATTCGCCTGCAAGCACCTGCTGGCCTCGCTGTATTCGGAAAACGCCCAGGCGTTCAACTATTATTCGTCGCGCATCGTGCGGCACAGCCTGAGCGGCAAGTTCAAGATGATCAAATGGTATGGCGATTGTCTGACGCGGCTGGGGTTGTTCTCGGTTGGCGGCCGGCTGTTGCGCAATGTGCGCCAGGGATTCAGGAGATGATATGCAAGCACGCAAGGTAATCATCGTCATCGAAAATATGGCGGGCAAGGGCGGCACTGAACGGGTCGCCAGCGGTTTGGCCAATGCGCTGGCGCGTCTGCCGAATTACGAGGTGGCGGTGTTTTCGCTGTGTGGCGAGCGGAGCTTCTTTCCGCTGGCGAGCAACGTCCGGTTACGCTGTGGCGGCGGCGATTCGCTGTTCTGGCCATGGCGGCTGGCGTTGGCTCTGCGGCGTGAACGCGCGGATGTGATCATTACCGTTTCCATGGGAAAACTGTCGGTGGTGATGACGCCTTTTCTACGTTTGTTTTGTGCCCGCAGCCGGCTGTTATTGAGCGAACACGTCAGCTTTCACCAGTATCCGCGCGTATTTAAATGGTTGAAGTTGTTGGTTTACCGCTTGAGCGATCGCGTGATTTTCCTGACGCGGCAAGATAGCGACGCCATCGCTCGCTGGGTGGGTGCCGGGAAATGCCGGGTGATCGAGAACGTTTCGCCGTTCGGTGCACAGGCGCCGACGCCGGCGCTGCAGGAAAAGGTGGCGCTGGCGGTGGGGCGGTTGAGCAATCAGAAAGGCTTCGATCGTCTGATCGCGCTGTGGCGAGGGGTGGCGGCGCAGATGCCGGATTGGCGGCTGTTGATTATTGGCGACGGCCCTGAGCGCGACGCACTGCGGCGGCAGATTGAAGGCGCCGGGCTGGAGCAGCAGGTGAGCCTGCTGCCGGCCACCGCCGACGTGGCGGCCTATTATCGCCAGGCCAGTTTGTACGTGATGACGTCGCGCTATGAGGGGTTGCCGATGGTGCTGATCGAAGCCATGAGTTTCGGCCTGCCGCTGGTGGCCTACGACTGCAAGACCGGCCCGGCCGAGCTGATAGACAACGGCGTCAACGGCTATCTGGTGCCCGATGACGATGCCGCCGCCTTCAGCGAAGGCGTGCTCGAACTGATGCGCGATCCGGCTCTGCGCGAGCGCTTTTCTGTCGCTGCGCTTGATAAGTCTCGCCGTTTTTCTCCCGAACGTATTTATCCCCAGTGGCAACAGCTCATTGAGTGAGGACCGAATGGAAAAGATATCCGTGATAATGCCCGCCTACAACGCGGCAAACTCAATCAAAGAATCGATTCTTGGTGTGCTGAACCAGCAATTTACCGACTATCACCTGTATGTGATCGATGATGCGTCCACCGACAACACCGCCGAGGTGGTGCGGCCGTTTATCCACGATCGCCTCACCTATATACGCAATGAGCATAACCAGGGCGTGGCGGAAACGCGCAACATCGGTATTGAGGCGGCGAGCGGGGATTATATCGCTTTCTGCGACAGTGATGACGTATGGCTCCCCAACAAGCTGTCGCGCCAGGCGAGCATTTTGCAAACCCGCCGCTATGACGTGGTGTGTTCCCATTATTACACCTTCGAAGACGATCTGAAGTTGATCAAAAACACCCGTGGTGCGGATGAGCTTATCGGCTATCAGGACATGTTGAAAAGCAACTGGATCGGCAATCTCACCGGCATCTATAACCAGAAGCGCATCGGTAAGGTGTATCAGCAAAAAGTGGGGCATGAGGACTATTTGATGTGGCTGGCGGTGCTGCAGAAGGCGCGTAACGGCCTGGCCTACTGCATTCCCGAACCGCTGGCCTGTTACCGATTGTCTACTCATTCGCTGTCGGGCAACAAAATCCGCGCTGCGGACTGGCAATGGCGGATTTACCGTCAGCATTTGGGGCTGTCGTACCAGAAATCCTGCTATTTGTTCGCCACCTATCTGTTCAATGCCGTGGTGAAAAGGAAATGACCATGAGGGGGATGTATCGGCGGGCGGCTCTGGGCTGTTGCGCCTTGTGGGGCGCAGCGGCTCTGGCGCAGAACTGCCAACCCAATCTGTTGACCAACCCCGGCTTTGAGCAGGGGCTCAGCGGCTGGCGAGCGCAGGGCGCGCAGGCCGACGGCGATACGCACAGTGGCAGGGGGAGTCTGCGTTATGACAATGCAGATGTAGCGCAATACCGTACCTTCAACCAGGCGCTGCAGGTTGTGCCCGGACAGACGATAGATTTCGGCGTCTGGCTCAAGACTCGCGGCGTACGCGGGCAAAGCCGCGACGGCGGCGCTGGGGTTTATCTGCAGAGCTTTGATGCGCAGGGGCGCTTTCTGGAAGGCAGCTATCCGGCTGGGGTAACCGGCGACAGCGGCTGGCGGCAGGTGAACGCCAGCTATACCGTGCCGCCGCAGGCGGCGCGAATCACTTTTGGCGTTTATCTGCGTAAGGGGAGCACCGGTACCGCCTGGTTTGACGACGCCTATGCCTGTGCTCGAGCGTCTATGCCGGCGTTATATCAGCTCGGCGCGTCGGCGCAGGGGAAGGTTGACACGCTGGTCGTCACTTCGCAGCCGCAGCATTTGCAGGTCGACAGCGAATTGCTCAATGCCGAGGGGCAGGTTGTTCACAGTAGCCGCGACCGTTATCAGGTTGAGGGACAACGCCGTATCGAATACCAACCGCCGGCCGGCCTGGTCCAGGGTGAATACCGCCTGCGTCAGCAGGTTACCGGTCCACAATCCCGCCAGGCTCAGGGCAGCGAGCTGTCTTTTCGCGTCGGGCAGCCTGCGGCCAAAGTGGCGATCGACAGCGAAGGTTTTACCCTGCGCGACGGTCAACGGCTTTTCCCGTTGGGCATTTACGCCAACGTGGCTACCGATGAGCATTTGGCGCGCATCGCCTCGGCGGGATTCAACACGGTGCTGAACTATGATTACGGGGAAAAGAAAGATCCATACGCCTTTTTCCGCAACGCACGCAAGCGCGGGCTGTTGGTCATTTACTCCGTCAAAGATCAGTACCGCGGCAGCCGCTTCGCGCCGGCCGTCCGCGGTGGCGACTACGCGGCGCTGACTGCCTGGTACGTGCAGCGTTTGCGCTCTCAGCCCAACCTGCTTGCCTGGTACATCAACGATGAGCTGGGGCCGGAATATCTCGATAAAATCGAGGAAAAAAACCTGCAAATAAAGCGACTTGACGGCGATCATCCGACTTTCCAGGTGCTGAACAAAACCGGGGAGTTGGACGCTCACTTCAACAGCAGCGACATTTTGGCGACCGACCCTTATCCGGTGGGGAACGATAGCGATCTGACGCGCACCACGCGTTATACCGCACTGACGGTGCAGGCCGCCCGCCAGGCACGCGGAGCCTGGGTGGTGATGCAAATCATGGATCACGCCGCTTATGACGCCCGCCGCAAGCCACATCCGCCGTCAGAGGCGGAAATCCGCAATCAGGCCTGGCAGGCGCTGATCGGCGGCGCCAAGGGGCTGTTGTTTTATTCTTATACCGATCTGTTTTACAAACGCAAAACCGGCCGCTTCGACCAACGGGAGTTTGACGCCACCTGGCGTGGTGTGGCTGCCGTGTCGCAGCAAATCGCCGCCTTCACCCCTTATCTGCTGACGGGAAAATCGACGCCGCTGGCGGGAAGCGACCCGCAAATGCCGGCGCGGATGTTTATTCTGGGCGATCGCGCCTTGCTGCTGGTAGCCAATCCTTACTATCGGGAGGGAAGCACCCGCTTGCGCCTTCCGGCGGGCTGGCGGCAGCAGGGCGCGGGTGCGGAGATCGCGCTGGCGTTGCCCGCAGTGGGCACCGCGACGCTGTGGCTCCAACGCTGAAAGCATCGAGTTAGCATCACGCGGGAGGTTTCTCCCGCGTGAGATTGATGACAAACCTTATACCCTTGCCGGGTTGGCAGAGAGCATCAAATAAAAAACAAGGAAAATCAATTTATTGATTTTCGGCCGCTCACCACAAAGGGGGAAAAACCACGCTTTTTCCCCCTTTGTCAACAGTCTGACGCGGGAGGTTTCTCCCGCGTCCTACCCCCAAATACCCCGCCTTGCCTCCCGCCTGCCCACCTTTATCTCTATATTCTGTTTTACTCGTTTTAATTCAATCAATTAACTTAATCTTTCACACCTATACTTTGGTGGTATTTCTCAGCCGACGCGCGCGGTGCCTCCCGCTTTCTCTTGATCGCAATCAATTTGCCGCCTCTTGGCCGTCAGTAGGCTGGCGGCAGATTGAGCATGTCTTCTTATAACGACAAGAGCCTTCAGGAGCATTCCGGATGAGCAAATTTTTAGACCGTTTCCGCTATTTCAAGCAGTTGGCGGAGCCTTTTTCTGGCGATCACGGCCAGACCTTGAACACCAACCGCGACTGGGAAGACGGCTACCGCAGCCGTTGGCAACACGACAAAGTGGTGCGTTCCACCCACGGCGTGAACTGCACCGGTTCCTGCAGTTGGAAGATCTACGTGAAGAATGGTCTGGTGACCTGGGAAACCCAGCAAACCGACTATCCGCGCACCCGCCCCGATCTGCCCAACCATGAACCGCGCGGCTGCCCGCGCGGCGCCAGCTACTCCTGGTACCTGTACAGCGCCAACCGGCTGAAATACCCGCTGATGCGCAAGCGCCTGCTCAAGCTGTGGCGCGAAGCGAAAGCGCAGCACAGCGATCCGGTCGAAGCCTGGGGCTCTATCGTCGGCGATGCGGAAAAAGCCAAGAGCTACAAGGTGGCGCGCGGCCGCGGCGGTTTCGTCCGCTCCAGCTGGCAAGAGGTCAATGAACTGATCGCCGCCGCCAACGTCTACACCGCCAAAACCTTCGGCCCGGACCGCATTATCGGCTTCTCGCCGATCCCGGCGATGTCGATGGTGTCCTACGCCGCCGGCGCCCGCTACCTGTCGCTGATCGGCGGCGCCTGCCTGAGCTTCTACGACTGGTATTGCGATCTGCCGCCGGCTTCGCCGATGACCTGGGGCGAGCAGACCGACGTGCCGGAGTCCGCCGACTGGTATAACTCTTCTTACATTATCGCCTGGGGCTCCAACGTGCCGCAAACGCGTACCCCGGACGCCCATTTCTTTACCGAAGTGCGCTACAAGGGCACCAAAACCGTGGCGGTGACGCCGGACTATGCCGAAGTCGCCAAGCTGTGCGACCACTGGCTGAATCCGAAGCAGGGCACCGACAGCGCGATGGCGCTGGCGATGGGCCACGTGATGCTGAAAGAGTTCCATCTCGATCGCGAAGTTGGCTACTTCCGCGACTATGTGCGTCGCTATACCGACATGCCGATGCTGGTGCTGCTCGAGCCGCGTGAAGGCGGCCACTACGCCGCCGGCCGCCTGTTGCGCGCCGCCGATCTGGTGGACGGGCTGGGCCAGGAAAACAACCCCGAATGGAAAACCGTCGCTATCGACAGCCGCAGCGGCGAGCTGGTGGCGCCGCAGGGCTCCATCGGCTTCCGCTGGGGCGAGAAGGGCAAGTGGAACCTGGAGCAGCGCGAAGGCAAGTCGCAACAGGAAGTCGAGCTGCAACTCAGCCTGTTGGGCATGCATGACGACGTTGCCGAGGTGGGTTTCCCGTACTTCGGCGGCGCCGACAGCGAGCATTTCAACAGCGTGGCGCTGGACGAGATCCTGCTGCACAAACTGCCGGTGAAACGCCTGCAGTTGGCGGACGGCAGCGAAGCGCTGGTGACCAGCGTGTACGATCTGACGCTGGCTAACTACGGCCTGGAGCGCGGGTTGGGCGACGCCAACTGCGCCGCCGACTATGACGAGGTCAAGGCTTACAGCCCGGCCTGGGCCGAGCAGATCACCGGCGTGTCGCGCCATAACATCATCCGCATTGCCCGCGAATTCGCGCAAAACGCCGAGAAGACCCACGGCCGTTCGATGATCATCGTCGGCGCCGGCGTCAACCACTGGTATCACATGGACATGACCTACCGCGGCCTGATCAATATGCTGATCTTCTGCGGTTGCGTCGGCCAGAGCGGCGGCGGCTGGGCGCACTACGTCGGCCAGGMAAAAACTGCGGCCGCAAACCGGCTGGCTGCCGCTGGCGTTCGGCCTCGACTGGCAACGCCCGCCGCGCCACATGAACAGCACCTCGTTCTTCTACAACCATTCCAGCCAATGGCGCTATGAAACCGTCGGCGCCGATGAGCTGCTGTCGCCGCTGGCGGACAAATCGCGCTTCGGCGGCAGCCTGATCGACTTCAACGTGCGCGCCGAGCGCATGGGCTGGCTGCCGTCGGCGCCGCAGCTGGGCGCTAACCCGTTGCGCCTGGCGGAGCAGGCCCGCGCCGCCGGCCAATCGCCGGTCGAATTTACCGTCGACAGCCTGAAGAGCGGCGCGCTGTGCTTTGCCGCCGAGCAGCCGGACAATCCGCAGAACTTCCCGCGCAACCTGTTCGTCTGGCGCTCCAACCTGCTGGGCTCTTCCGGCAAGGGTCATGAATACATGCTCAAATACCTGTTGGGCACCGAGAACGGCATCCAGGGGAAAGATCTCGGCCAGCAGGGCGGCGTGAAGCCGCAGGAAGTGGAATGGCGCGAGCAGGGCGGCGAAGGCAAGCTGGATCTGGTGGTGACGCTCGATTTCCGCATGTCGAGCACCTGCCTGTATTCCGACGTGGTGCTGCCGACCGCCACCTGGTACGAAAAAGACGACATGAACACCTCCGACATGCACCCGTTCATTCATCCGCTGTCGGCGGCGGTCGATCCGGCCTGGGATTCGAAGAGCGACTGGGAAATCTACAAGGGCATCGCCAAAGCCTTCTCCGAGGTGTGCGTCGGCCATCTGGGCCAGGAAACCGACGTGGTGACCTTGCCTATTCAGCACGACTCCGCCGCCGAGCTGGCGCAGCCTTACGGCGTGCAGGACTGGAAGAAAGGCGAATGCGATCTGATCCCGGGCAAAACCGCGCCGCACATCATCGCGGTGGAACGCGATTACCCGGCCACCTACGAGCGTTTTACCTCCCTGGGGCCGCTGCTGGACAAACTGGGCAACGGCGGCAAGGGCATCAGCTGGAACACCCAGACCGAGGTCGATTTCCTCAAGCAGCTGAACTACGTCAAGGCCGACGGCCCGGCGGCGGGGCGGCCGAAGATCGAGAGCGCGATAGACGCGGCGGAAGTGATCCTGTCGCTGGCGCCGGAAACCAACGGCCAGGTGGCGGTGAAAGCCTGGGAAGCGCTGAGCAACGCCACCGGCCGCGATCACCGGCATCTGGCGCTGAACAAGGAAGACGAGAAAATTCGCTTCCGTGACATTCAGGCGCAGCCGCGCAAAATCATCTCCAGCCCAACCTGGTCCGGCCTGGAAGACGAACATGTCTCCTATAACGCCTGCTACACCAACGTGCACGAGCTGATTCCGTGGCGCACGCTCAGCGGCCGCCAGCAGCTGTATCAGGACCACGAGTGGATGCGCGCCTTCGGCGAAAGCCTGCTGGCGTACAGGCCGCCGATCGATACCCGCGCCGCCCAGCCGCTGCTCAACAGCAAGCCGAACGGCAACAAGGAGAAGGCGCTGAACTTCCTGACGCCGCACCAGAAGTGGGGTATCCACTCCACCTACAGCGACAACCTGCTGATGCTGACGCTGTCGCGCGGCGGGCCGATCGTCTGGCTGAGCGAAGACGACGCCAAAGATCTGGGCATCGCGGACAACGACTGGATCGAGGCCTTCAACGCCAACGGCGCGCTGACGGCGCGCGCGGTGGTCAGCCAGCGTATCCCGGCGGGGATGACCATGATGTACCACGCGCAGGAGCGCATCGTGAATCTGCCTGGCTCGGAGATCACCAGCCAACGCGGCGGCATCCACAACTCGGTGACCCGCGCCTGTCCGAAGCCGACCCACATGATCGGCGGCTATGCGCAGCTGGCCTACGGCTTCAACTACTACGGCACCGTCGGCTCCAACCGCGACGAGTTCGTGGTGGTGCGCAAGATGAACCGTATTGATTGGTTGGACGATGAAGGCAACGACTACGCGCAGGGCAGTCAGCAGGAGAACCACAAATGAAAATTCGTTCGCAAGTCGGCATGGTGCTGAATCTGGACAAGTGCATCGGTTGCCACACCTGTTCGGTCACCTGCAAGAACGTCTGGACCAGCCGCGAAGGCATGGAATACGCCTGGTTCAACAACGTGGAAAGCAAACCCGGCGTCGGCTATCCGCACGCCTGGGAAGATCAGGAAAAATGGAAGGGCGGCTGGATCCGTAAAATCAACGGCAAGCTGGAGCCGCGCATGGGCAACCGCGTCGGCGTGCTGGCGAAAATCTTCGCCAACCCGGACGTGCCGGCGCTGGACGACTACTACGAGCCGTTCGATTACGACTATCAGCATCTGCACACCGCCAAACAGGGCAAGCACCAGCCGGTGGCGCGCCCGCGCTCGCTGATCACCGGCCAGCGCATGAACAAGATCGAAAGCGGCCCGAACTGGGAGGAGATCCTCGGCGGGGAATTTGAAAAACGCTCGCAGGACAAGAACTTCGACAACCTGCAGAAGGCGATGTACGGCCAGTTCGAAAACACCTTCATGATGTATTTGCCACGCCTGTGCGAGCACTGCCTCAACCCGGCCTGCGTCGCCACCTGCCCGAGCGGGGCGATCTACAAGCGCGGCGAAGACGGCATCGTGCTGATCGACCAGGACAAGTGCCGCGGCTGGCGCATGTGCCTGACCGGCTGCCCGTACAAGAAAATCTACTTCAACTGGAAGAGCGGCAAGTCCGAGAAGTGCATCTTCTGCTACCCGCGCATCGAAGCCGGGCAGCCGACGGTGTGTTCGGAAACCTGCGTCGGCCGCATTCGCTACCTCGGCGTGCTGTTGTACGACGCCGATCGCATCGAGCAGGCGGCGGCGGTGCAAAACGACAAGGATCTGTACCAGAGCCAGCTCGATATTTTCCTCGATCCGCATGACCCGGCGGTGATTGCCCAGGCGCTGACGGACGGCGTGCCGCAGGGCGTCATTGAAGCCGCTCAGCAGTCGCCGGTGTACAAAATGGCGATGGACTGGAAGCTGGCGCTGCCGCTGCATCCGGAATACCGCACGCTGCCGATGGTGTGGTACGTGCCGCCATTGTCGCCGATTCAGTCCGCCGCCGACGCCGGCGAACTGGCGCACAGCGGCGTATTGCCGGACGTCGAGAGCCTGCGCATCCCGGTGCAGTATCTGGCGAATCTGCTGACCGCCGGCGATACCGAACCTGTGCTGTTGGCGCTGAAGCGCATGCTGGCGATGCGCCATTACAAACGGGCGGAAACCGTCGACGGCGTGGTCGACACCAGCGCGCTGGAGCAGGTTGGGTTAAGCGAAGCGCAGGCGCAGGAAATGTATCGCTACCTGGCGATCGCCAACTATGAAGATCGCTTCGTGGTGCCGTCGAGCCACCGCGAGCTGGCGCGTGAAGCCTTCCCGGAAAGCAAAGGCTGCGGCTTCAGCTTCGGCGACGGCTGCCACGGCAGCGACGGCAAGTTCAACCTGTTCAACAGCCGCCGCATTGACGCCATCGACGTGACCGCGAAAACCGCGCGGCCGGAGGATGCCTCATGATCAGCCTGAAAGTGATCGCCCGCCTGCTGGATTACCCGGAGCAGGCGCTGTTTGACCATCAGCAGGCGCTGATCGAAGCATTGGAGCCGGCCAGCGAGTTGGATCTGCACCACAGCGCGCAGCTGATTCTGTTTATCCGCCGCCTGTGCGCGCGCCCGTTGCTGGACGCGCAGGCCGATTATTGCGAACTGTTCGATCGCGGCCGCGCCACCTCGCTGCTGCTGTTTGAACACGTGCACGGCGAATCGCGCGATCGCGGCCAGGCGATGGTTGACCTGATGGCGCAGTACCGCGCCGCCGGGCTGGAGATCGACAGCCGCGAGCTGCCGGATTTCCTGCCGCTGTACCTGGAGTATCTGGCCAGCCGCAACGCGGCGCAGGCGCGCGAAGGGCTGCAGGACATCGCGCCGATCCTGGCGCTGCTGGGCGCGCGCTTGCAGCAGCGTGAAAGCCCGTATGCGGTGCTGTTCGATTTGCTGCTGGCGTTGTCCGGCAGCGAGGTACAGGCGCAGGCTCTGGAGACGCAGGTGGCGCAAGAGGCGCGCGACGATACGCCGCAGGCGCTGGATGCGGTGTGGGAAGAGGAGCAGGTCAAGTTTCTCGGCGAACAGGGCTGCGCCTCCGCCCAGCAGACGGCGCACCAGCGGCGCTTCGCCGGCGCGGTGGCGCCACAGTATCTGGACCTGACGGATGCGTTAACCGGAACCAAAGGACGCTAATCATGCAATTTTTGAATCAGTTCTTCTTCGACATCTACCCTTATCTGGCCGGCGCGGTGTTCCTGATCGGCAGCTGGCTGCGCTACGACTACGGGCAATACAGCTGGCGCGCCGGCTCCAGCCAGATGCTGGATAAAAAGGGCATGCGGCTGGCGTCCAACCTGTTCCACATCGGCATTATCGGCATCTTCGCCGGCCATTTCCTCGGCATGCTGACGCCGCACTGGATGTATGAGGCCTTTCTGCCGATCGACGTGAAACAGAAGCTGGCGATGATCGCCGGCGGCGCCTGCGGCCTGATGACGCTGATCGGCGGCGCACTGTTGCTCAAACGCCGGTTAACCAACCCGCGGGTGCGCGCCACCAGCAGCTTCGCCGACATCATGATCCTGACGTTGCTGGTGGTGCAGGTGTGCCTCGGCCTGCTGACCATTCCGTTCTCCGCCCAGCATATGGACGGCAGCGAAATGATGAAGCTGGTGGCCTGGGCCCAGGCGGTGGTGACCTTCCACGCCGGCGCCTCTGCGCATCTCGACGGGGTGGCGCTGATCTTCAAGCTGCACATGGTGTTGGGCATGACGCTGTTCGTGCTGTTCCCGTTCTGCCGCCTGGTGCATATCTGGAGCGCGCCGGTGGAATACCTGACCCGCCGTTACCAGCTGGTGCGCAACCGCCGTTGAGCCTGACCTCGCCGCCGCTGATCCCCAGCGGCGGCGCTATTCCGATAATTCCCCTGCCGTCTGCCCATTCTCGTCGCCTTGTCGTAAACTCACTATCTCAGTTATGTTACGTTTATGCTTGCGCCGACGGACGTCGGCCTGTGGTAGCCGATAACAAGAGATACCGCCTTGATGAAAGGCATTTTGGGACATAAAAACCGGGGATGATCCGTGTGGCCTTCGCGCCGTACGGGAGAATCGCTTTATGGATAGTCAGGTTAATCAATAACAATAATGACCACACAATTACGCTCATCCGAGCTGCTGCCTCTGAAAATCATCGCCACCGGGGCCGCGTTGCCGCCTAACCGCGTGGCGTCCTCTGCGCTCGACGCTCGGCTGGGGAAACCGGCCGGCTACGTTGAAAAACGCTCGGGCATCGTTTACCGCTATCACGCCGCCGACGATGCCAGCCAGGCCGAACTCGCCGCTGCCGCGCTGCAGGATGCGCTGGCTCACCGCGCCATTCCGGCGGACTCGATCGATCTGCTGATCTCCGCCTCGGCGATTTCGGTGCAGGCGCTGCCGTGCACCGCCGCGCACATTCTCAAGGTGGCGGGGCTGGCGCCGGGCACGCCGGGCTTCGACATCAACAGCAGCTGCGTCAGCTTTATCTCTGCGCTGCAGGTGGCGGCGGGGCTGCTGAACGCCGGAACGTATCGACGCATCGCCATCGTCTCGGCGGATCTCGCTTCACGCGGCATCGACTGGCAGCACGAAGAGTCGTCGCTGATCTTCGGCGACGGCGCGGCCTGCGCCATCGTGGAGCGCGGCGACGGCGCCAGCGGCATCCTCGCCAGCCTGGTGGAAACCTACCCCGCCGGCAGCGAACTGTGTGAGATCCGCGCCGGCGGCACGCGTCGCAACCCGCGCGCCGGCATGTGCGAGCAAGACTTCCTGTTTCATATGCAAGGCAAGCCGCTGTTCCGCCAGGCGTCGGCGCTGATTGAGGATTACCTCGACCGGCTGCTGAGCGCCAGCGGCCTGACCCTGGCGCAGATCGCCACCGTTGTGCCGCATCAGGCCAGCCATCTGTCGCTCGAACATATGCGCAAACGGCTGCACGTCTCCAGCGAGGCGCTGGTCGATATCTACCGCCATCATGGTAATCAGGTGGCGGCGTCCATCCCGACGGCGCTGCATGCCGCCGTGACCACCGGGCGCTTCAACCCCGGCCAGCCGGTGATGCTGATCGGCACCGCCGCCGGGCTGGCGCTGGCCGGCATGGTGTTGCTGCCATGAGGGTGCTGGTCACCGGGGCGACCAGCGGGCTGGGACGCAACGCGGCGCAGTGGCTGCTGGAGGCCGGACATCAGGTGCGCGCCACCGGCCGCGACGAGCGGGCCGGCGCAGCGTTGCGTCGGCTGGGCGCCGAGTTTTGCGCGCTCGATCTGGCGCAGGCCACGCCGCAGCAGTGTCGGGAGCTGGTGACCGGCTGCGAATGGGTCTGGCACTGTGCGGCCAAGTCTTCACCCTGGGGCGGCAAAGCGGAGTTTCACCGCATCAACGCCGCGGCGACGGAGAGGCTGGCGGAGGCGGCGGGGCGCTGCGGCGTGCGGCGCTTTGTGCATATCTCCACGCCGGCAATCTACTTCGATTTTCAGCCGCATTACGATCTTGACGAAGGTTACCGCGCCCGGCGCTTCGCCAATCACTATGCCGCCAGCAAGTATGCGGCTGAACAACGCCTGTTGGCGCAGGCGAAGATCTACCCGCAAACCACCTACATTATGCTGCGGCCGCGCGGCCTGTTTGGCCCGCACGATCGGGTGATCGTGCCGCGGCTGTTGCAGCAGCTCGAACGCGATCGCGGCGTGCTGCGGCTGCCCGGCGGCGGGCAAGCGCTGCTGGACCTGACCTTCGCCCCCAACGTGGTGCACGCGATGGACCTGGCCAGCCGGCAGCGCGGGTTGCCGTCCGGCACCGTTTACAACATTACCAATCACCAGCCGCAGCGGCTGGCGGAGATGCTGGATGCGCTGCTGCGTCAGGAACTGGGGCTGCGCTACCGGCTGCAGGCCGTGCCCTATCCGTTGCTGCATACGCTGGCCGGCGGCATGGAGCTGTGGGCGACGCTGAGCGGCAAGGAACCGCTGCTGACGCGCTACAGCGTGGCGGCGGTGCATTTTGACATGACGCTGAGCCAGACCCGTGCGATCGAAGAGCTGGGCTATCAGCCGCGTTATTCGATGGAAGAGGGCATTCGCCTGACCGGCGAGTGGTTGCGGCGGCAAGGAGGCGGACAGCATGGCTAAGGTCACCGTGTTTGAAGTGGGCTATTGCACGCATATCGGCTGCATGGCGCTGCGCGGAGCCGGGTTCCGGGTGTGCAAATTCCCGGCGCGCGCCTATCTGCTGGAGGTGGGGGAGCGCCGCTGGCTGTGGGATACCGGCTACGCGCATTATTTTCAGCAGCACACGCAGTCGGGGGTGTTCAGCCTGTATCGCCGCATGACGCCGGTCTATTTCGATCCCGCCGAGTCGTTGGCGCATCAGCTGCGCGCCGCCGGTTACGCCGAGGGGGATATTCAGGCGCTGATCGTCTCGCATTTTCACGCCGATCACATCGCCGGGCTGCAGGATTTCAGCCAACTCGACTTTATTTGCTCCGGCGAAGGCTGGCAGCAAACCCGCGGGCTGCGCGGTTTCGCGGCGCTGAAGCGCGCCTTTATTCCCGGTCTGATCCCGGCAGATTTCGAGAGCAACCTGCAGTTTATGGAAGCTTTTCCCTCGGTGGCGTTGCCTGCGCTGCTGGCGCCGTTCGAGCGCGGCTATGCGCTGCCGGGCAGCGAAGGGCAGATCGTGCTGGTGCCGCTGCCGGGGCATGCGGCCGGCCATATCGGCGCCTTTATTCTCACCGACGCCGGCTGGACGCTGCTGGCCAGCGACGCCGCCTGGTCGCCGCAGAGTTACCAGACGCTGCGCGGGCCTTCGCGCTTGGCCAATCTGGTGATGGACGACGCGGTGGCGTACACCCGCACGCTGGAGCGGCTCAACCAGCTGTGGGCGGGCGGCCAGGTCAACATTTTGCTGTGCCACGAGGGGGACCTGTGATCCCGTTCATGACCCTTTGGCACTATTTCCGCGCCCGGCGCCTGCGCTTTGGCGATCGTGCGGCGCTGGAGGCGCATCAGGCCCGGCAGCTCGCGGGCTTTGCCCGTCGGGTGCTGAGCAAGAGCCCCTATTTTCAAGGCTTCAGCCGCCGGCCGTTCGCCGAATGGCCGCAGATGGACAAGGCGCTGATGATGGCGCAGTTCGACCGGATGAACACCGCCGGGCTGCAGCGCGATGCGGTGCTGGCCTGCGCGCAGCGCAGCGAGGCGGATCGCGATTTCACGCCGAAGATCGGGCGCTACAGCGTTGGATTGTCGTCCGGCACCTCCGGGCAGCGCGGCGTGTTTGTCGTCAGCCCGCGCGAACAGCAGGTGTGGGCCGGCGGCATGCTGGCGAAGATGCTGCCGGACGGTCTGTTGGCCGGCGAGCGCGTTGCGCTGTTTCTGCGGGCGGACAATAATCTCTATCACAGCGTGAACAATCGTTGGCTGAGCCTGGCGTTTTACGATCTGCTGGCGCCGTTCAGCGAGCATTTGCCCGCATTGGAACGGCAGGCGCCCAGCATTATCGTGGCCCCGGCGCAGGTGCTGCGCGCCTTGGCGCTGGCGGTGCTGGCCGGGCAGGTGAAGTTGCCGGTCAAAAAAGCGATCTCGGTGGCCGAGGTGCTTGAAGAGCAGGACCGCCGCCTGCTGCTGCAGGTATTTCCGGCGGTCGGCGAAGTGTATCAGGCCACCGAAGGATTTCTTGCCGCGACCTGCGCGCACGGTACGCTGCATCTGAACGAAGAGTTTTTGCATATCGAACCGCAGTGGATCGACGAACTGCGTTTTACGCCGTTGATCACCGACTTTACCCGCAGCACGCAGCCGATCGTGCGTTATCGGCTGGATGATGTGTTGGTGCTGCGCAAGGAACCCTGCCCGTGCGGGCAGCCGACGCGGGCGATCGCCCGTATCGAGGGGCGGCGCGACGATCAACTGATGCTGCCCGATGCGCAGCGGCAACCGCAGGCGGTGTTCGCCGATGCCTGCAGCCGAACGATCGCCAATGCGTTGCCGCTGAGCAGCGATTACCGCCTGATCCAGCGCGGCGAACGGCGGTTGGAATTGATTGCCGATTGCAGCCCGGCGGCGTTGGCGCACTGTCAGGCGCAGCTGATCGCGCTGTTCGCTCGCCAGGGCATCGCCACCGAGCGCCTCGAATGGCGGTTGACGGCGCAGGCGGTGCTGCCGCAGTTCGATCGCAAGCGGCGGCGCATCGTGCGCCAGGCGGAGGAAGCATGAAAAATACGCTGTTCAGACTAGGGCACATGTTGCTCGGCTGGGGGACGGTCGGGGTGGTGTATAGTCTGACCGATCGCCTGCAGGGGGCGGGAACCCTGTTGCCGCCGTCGGCGCTTGACCGGGCGATCCCGTTCAGCCCCACGGCCATATGGCTCTACCTGTCGTTCTTCCTCATTGTCCCGGCGGGCTATCTGCTGGCGCCGCTACCGCGGATCACATGGCTGACGCGGGCGATGCAGCTCACCGCGCTGGGCGCCGGGGCGGTTTACCTGCTGTGGCCGACCACCATGGCCTATCCGCAGAACGATGGCGTCGGGATCAGCGCGCAGCTGCTGGCGGCGTTAACCCAGGTGGATTCGCCGCAGAACTGCCTGCCTTCGTTGCATATGGCGCTGACGGTGCTGGCGGTGTGGGCGCTGAGCGACGGCGAGCGCAAAGTGCGCACGGCGCTGTGGATGCTGTGGGGCGCGGCAATCGCGTTCTCGATTCTGCAACTGCGTCGCCATTTGTTTGTCGATTTGGCCGGCGGCGCGCTGCTGGCGCTGTTCGCCGGCTGGCTGGCCCTGCGTATGAACACCCTGCGCCGGCGCGTGGTTAAAGGAGAAATGGGATGAGCGATCTGGCATTGCCGATAGTGTTCATGCTGTTCATCGTGGTGGCCGAGGCGGTGGCGCTGCAGTGGGGACGTCGCGAGCCGGTCAACTGGCACGATCTGGTGTTCAACCTGAATTCCGGCCATATCATGCTGTGGCTGTTCCGCGGGTTGGAGATCACCTGCTACGACTACGTGGCCGCGCATTTCAGCCTGGGGCTGCTGGATGCCTGGCCGCCGCTGCTGATGTGGCTGTTCGCCCTGCTGGCGTGGGACTTCGGTTTCTACTGGCTGCACCGTCTGCACCATCGTTTCCGCCTGCTGTGGGCGGTGCACGTGGTGCACCATCAGGGCGAGCATTTCAATCTGTCGCTGGGGGTACGCAACTCCTGGTATTCGTCGTTGACGTCGATCCCGTTCTTTTTGCTGCTGGCGCTGGCGGGCGTGCCGCTGTCGGTGTTCGTTGCGGTCTCTATTTTTCACTACAGCATCCAGCTGTTTAATCACAACGCGCTGACGCCGAAGCTTGGCGTGCTGGAAAAAATCCTGGTCACGCCGGCGCATCACCGGGTGCATCACGTCAAGGACATGGCCTATTCCAATAAGAACTTCGGCGGCAGCTTTATCTTCTGGGACAAGCTGTTCGGCACCTTCTGCCCGGCATTGCCGAGCACGCCGTTCAGCTATGGCGTCGGCGGCGACAGGCCGTCCGCCAACCCGTTCTGGGCGAGCAATCTGCCGTTCCTGCGCTATTTCCGTCTGGCCTGGCGCCCGGCGCCGGGCCGGCCACGCGACCGCCGTTCGGCGCTCAGCGTATTCAGCGGCGCCATGCTGTTGTTCTCGCTGGTGGTCGGTTACGTCTACCAATACGGTTACGGCTACGGCGACATCAACTGGCCGCAAATGGCGCTGCTGGTGTTGCTGGCATTGGGCTCGGTGGCGCTGGGCGGCATGACGGAAGGGCGACCTTGGGCGATCGCCGTCTGGTTGCTGGTCGCGTTGGGCATGCCGCTGCTGTTTATCGGCTATCTCGGCTGGCCGCAGCGCTATTGGCATATCGCCATGGCCGCCGTGGCGTTGCATGCCCTGTGCGTCGCGCTGGGCTGGGGACGGGTGGCTGCACCGGCCGCCGTGGAGGAACCGCATGGCTGAATCATTGCCGCCGCTGCGTTTTCCCGCCGATGGCGAACAGGCCTTCCACCGTGATCTTAAGCGCGCGGCCCACGCCTGTCTGGCGGGCGATCATCGCTATGCCGATGCCGCGCGGTTGGCCAAGGCCGCGCTGTTGCTGGCGTTGTGCGTCGGGTTTTACGCATTGAGCCTGCTGCAGCATCAGCCCTGGGCGTTTTTCCTCTGCTATTTCCTGTTCGTGACCATGGGCATGCTGCTTAACGTCAACGTCAACCACGATGCTTCGCATAACGCTTTCCTGCGTGCGCCCTGGGCCAATCGGCTGGTGGGGCGGTTGGTGACGCTGCCGCTGGGCGTCGATCCGGACTACTGGCGCACGCGGCATGTGGATTACCACCACGTTTACGCCAACGTCGAACACTACGATCTGGATACCGAAGAGAACGGTTTCTTCCGCCAGACACCGTTCCAGCGCTGGCGACCGCATATGCGTTATCAGCATCTGTACTGGCCGCTGATCGCCGCGCTCTCCTTGCCTTACATCGCGTGGATTTTCGATTGGTCCGATCGGCTCGATAAAACGCCGCTGCGGGAAAAACGCGTGCTGGCGGGGCGCGGCGGTTGGACGCTGTTCGTGCTGTGCAAGCTCGCGCATCTGGCGCTGGTGCTGGTGGCGCCGCTGGTCGTGGGCCACTTGCACGGCATCGGCTGGGGCTGGGTGCTGCTGGCTTACGCGCTCAGCCAGATGTGCGCCTCGCTGCTGGTGGTGTTCTTGCTGCTGGGCACCCATTGGGCGCAGGCCGAGTTTTACCCGGCGCCGACGGGCGGCAGCATGCCGCAAGGCTGGTATCGGCACAATTTCGCCACCGCCTGCGACTGGCAGCCCGAACCGCGCTGGCTGGAGCATCTGACCGGCGGGCTGAACTATCACCTGACCCATCACCTGTTGCCCGGCTGGAATCATCGCCATTACCCGGCGCTGGCCGCAGCGGTGGCAGAGGTGGCGCAGCGGCATGGCATGGCGTATCGCTGCATCGGCTATCGCGAACTGCTGGCGCAGCAACAGCGCTTCTTACGCCTTATGGGGCAGCCATGAAACCGCTGCGTCCGTTAGCCTATCGGCGCGACGACAGCGGGTTGCACCGCGCGCTGATGCAGGCCGCCCAGCATTATCTGGCGGCCAACGGCGATCACCGTTTCGCCGACGGCGGCATGCTGGCGAAGGTCGCGCTGCTGCTGGCGCTGTGCGGCCTGTGTTACGGGCTGAGCCTGCAACAGCAGAACGGCTGGGCGTTTTTCGCCTGCTATTTCGGTTTTATCTTTATCGGCATGTTCCTGACGGTGAACGTGGTGCACGACGCCTCGCACAACGCATTTTTCCGTCGCCCCTGGGCCAACCGCGGGTTGAACGCCCTGGTGAGCGTGCCGCTGGGGTTGGATCCCGACTGCTGGCGCGTGCGGCACGTGCTGTTCCATCATGCCCATAACAATATCGAACATTACGATCCCGACATCGACGCCAACGGCGTGCTGCGGCAAACGCCGTTCCAGCGCTGGCGGCCTTTTATGCGCGCGCAGCGTTACTATTGGCCGCTGGTGGCGGCGCTGACTTTTCCGTACTACATCTGGCTGTTCGATTGGCTGGACAGGGCGGGCCGCACCCGCGTGGCGGCGCGCATGGCGCATCAGGGCGTGCGTGGCTGGATCGGGTTTCTGGCGGGGAAGGCGGCGCACCTGCTGCTGGCGCTGGCGATCCCGTGCTGGCTGCTGCCGCCGGCTATCGGCATCGGGCAAATCCTGCTGGTCTATTTGCTGAGCCAGATGCTTTCTTCACTGCTGTTCGTGATGCTCATCATCGGCACCCACTGGGCCAAGGCCAACTTCTACCAGGCGCCAGAACAAGGCGCAATGCCGCACGGCTGGTATCATCATGTGTTCGCCACTACCTTCGACTGGCTGACCCGGCCGCGCTGGCTGGGGTACTGGCTCGGCGGGGCGAACCTGCATTTGACGCATCATCTGTTCCCGCACTGGAGCCACCGCCATTACCCGGCGCTGAGCCGCATTATCGGCGAGGTGGCGCCGCGTTTCGGCATCGACTACCGCCTGCTGGAGTTGGAGGAGCTGTTGCGCCTGCAGCAGCGTTTCCTCAGCGCGATGGGGCGCAAGCCGCACTAGCGTTGCATGCGGGTTATGCGAGGCGTTACGCAGTTCACTAATTGAACGACATTTACCCTTCCAGTAGACTTTCCCCCGGTGAATCAACGACCACAGGAGGTGGAGTATGCGGAGTTTACCTATTCGGTTATCGAACAAAATTGATGATGATCTGAACGATATCGCCCGGCGTCACGGGATGGAAAAAACCGAGGTAATCAAAATGGCGTTTGCACTGATCGCCATTGCCGATAAGTACTGGATGAAGCAGGATGGTACGTGTCTAGGCATCGTACGAGAGAATGGCGAACAGCTTGAAGCGGTGGGACGGGTCGTGGAGATCTTCCCATGAGCATCGAAAGCCGTAATCTGCGCGATGAAGCCAGCCAGGTTTATCTGGAGCAGGTGTTGGTCTTCGACGAAATGGAGCGGCTGCGCCTGGCGCGCCAGGTACTGTGCGGGATATTTGCGGTCAGCGTGGGCGTATTCGCCGCCCACGCGTATTGGGACAAAAACGAAGCGCTCGGTCAAGTGTTCGAGCTGGTGAAGATCGGCGCCTTGCCGCTGGTCACGCTGGTGGTCTCTTTTTACTTTCCCAACAGCGCGGCCAGATAAGGCGCCGCGTTAATGCGACTTCATGCCCGCCGCGGTCATCAGCAGGCGGAACAGCGAGGCGACCACGAACAGCCCCAGCACGCTGGCGCTCCAGATGATCACCAGCCAACCGATGCGTTTCCACCAGGGCGCCGGAGCGGCGGCTGCCATTTTATCTTGCATAGCGTCCTCCCTCCTCAGTGATAGCCGTGCTCATGGCTGATCTTGCCGCGGAACACGTAGTAGCTCCAGAAGGTGTAGACCAGGATGATCGGGATGATGAACAGCGCGCCCACCAGCATAAAGCCGAGGCTCTGCGGCGGCGCGGCGGCGTCCCACAGGCTGATGGCCGGCGGGATCAGGTGCGGCCAGATGCTGATGCCAAGCCCGCTCAGGCCGAGGAACACCAGCAACAGCGTCAGCATGAACGGCGAGTAGTGCGCGCCGCGTTTCACCCCGCGCTGAATGCCCCAGGCGCTGAGCAGCACCAGCAGCGGCACCGGCAGCAGCCAGAACAGGTTCGGCAGCGTAAACCAGCGGGCGGCGATTTCCGGATGCGCGATCGGCGTCCAGATACTGACTGCGGCCAGCACCAGCAACAGGATCGCCAGCAGCGGCGTCGCCAGGTAATACATGCGCGCCTGCAGATCGCCGGCGGTTTTCATCACCAACCAGGTGCAACCGAGCAGGGCGTAGGTTACCACCAGCCCCAGCCCGCAGAACAGCGCGAACGGCGTCAGCCAGTCCAGCGCGCCGCCGGCGTAGGTGCGGCCTTCGACCGGGAAACCGTTGATCACGGCGCCCACCACTACCCCCTGGCTGAAGGTGGCGAAGAGAGAGCCCCAGATGAACGCTTTGTCCCAGATATGGCGCTTCTGCGGCGTCGCCTTGAAGCGAAACTCGAAGGCCACGCCGCGGAAAATCAGCCCGATCAGCATCAGCGTCAGCGGGATCGCCAGCGCGTCGAGGATCACCGAGTAGGCCAGCGGGAAGGCGCCGAACAGCGCCGCACCGCCCAGCACCAGCCAGGTCTCATTGCCGTCCCACACCGGGGCGACGGTGTTCATCATCAGATCGCGATCGCCGCTCTCTTTCACCCACGGAAACAGGATGCCGATGCCCAAATCGAAACCGTCCATCACCACATACATCATGGTGCTGAACACGATGATCACAAACCAAATCAGCGGAAGATCGATACCCATGTTCAGCTCCTGTCGTCCAGAGTGTCGTTGACCGCGGACAGCGGACGCGCCGGGCGGCCCTCGGTATTGTCTTCTTGGTGTTCATGCGGCTGCGGCCCTTTGCGGATCAGGCGCATCATGTAGGAATAACCCACGCCGAACACCGAGCAGTAGACGATGATGAACGCCAGCAGGCTGATGCTCATGTGCAGATCGCCGTGCGCGGAGACCGCATCCTTGGTGCGCAGCAGGCCATACACCACCCACGGCTGGCGGCCGATCTCGGTGGTGAACCAGCCCGCCAGCAGCGCCAGCAGTCCGGATGGGCCCATCCACAGAATGAAGTACAGGAACGGGCGCGACTGATAGAGCCCGCCGCGCCAGCGCAGCCACAGGCTCCACACCCCGGCCAGGATCATCAGCATGCCCAGCCCGACCATGATGCGGAACGACCAGAACACCACGGTGGAGTTGGGGCGATCTTCCGGCGGGAAGGATTTGAGCGCCGGTACCTGCTCGGTCAGGCTGTGCGTCAGGATCAGGCTGCCGAGATAGGGCACCTCCAGCTTGAAGCGGGTCTCTTCACGCTGCATGTCCGGCCAACCGACCAGGATCAGCGGCGTGGCTTCGCCCGGCGGGTTTTCCCAGTGGCCTTCGATGGCGGCGATCTTCGCCGGCTGGTGTTTCAGCGTATTCAGGCCGTGCGCATCGCCGATCAGCGCCTGCACCGGCGCGACGATCAGCGCCATCCACATCGCCATCGACAGCATCTTGCGCATCGCCGGCGTATCGCGGCCGCGCAGCAGGTGCCAGGCGGCGGAAGCGCCGACGAAGAACGCCGAGGAGAGGAAGGCGGCGGTGGACATATGCAGCAGGCGATACGGGAAGGACGGGTTGAAGATCACCTTCAGCCAGTCGACCGGCACCACCTGGCCGTTGATGATTTCGTGTCCCTGTGGGGTCTGCATCCAGCTGTTGGAGGCCAGGATCCAGAAGGTGGAGATCAGCGTGCCGAGCGCCACCATGCAGGTGGCGAAGAAGTGCAGCCCTGGGCCGACGCGGTTCCAGCCGAACAGCATCACGCCGAGGAAACCGGCTTCGAGGAAGAAGGCGGTCAGCACTTCATAAGTCAGCAGCGGCCCGGTAATGCTGCCGGCGAACTCGGAGAAAAAGCTCCAGTTGGTGCCGAACTGGTAGGCCATCACCAACCCGGAAACCACGCCCATGCCGAAGTTAACGGCGAAAATCTTTGACCAGAAATGGTAAAGCTCACGATAGGCTTCATTGTGCGTTTTCAACCATAATCCCTCCAGCACCGCCAGATAGCTGGCTAAGCCGATGGTGATGGCGGGGAAGATGATATGGAAAGACACGGTGAAGGCGAACTGTATTCTGGCGAGTTCCAGTGCATCAAGACCCAGCATGGCGCCTCCTAGGGTTGAACATAAATTAACCTCTTGAGTATAGCTGTCATTTTTATGTGAAAAGCTTGGCGTGAAGTTAATCACGAAGTACAGTGACTATAATAGTGACAGTTATTTTACTTTTTCATATAACAGTTAATGGTTATGACCCGATACGAGCAGCTTGCGCAACAGATTAGAGAACAGATCCAGAACCGGGTGTGGCGGGCGGGCGACAAGCTGCCTTCGCTGCGCGAGAGCGGCAAACGCGCCGGATTAAGCCTGATGACGGTGGTGCAGTCTTACCAACTGTTGGAGAGCCAGGGGTGGATCGTCGCCCGGCCGCAGTCGGGTTACTACGTGGCGGCGCGTCCGCAGCCGCTGCCTCAGCCTTCGCGCGGCGAGAAACTGTTGCTGAGCGAGCAGGTGGACATCAACGCCTTTATTTTTGACGTGCTGCAGGCCTGCAAGGATCCGGACATCGTGCCTTTCGGTTCGGCCTTTCCCGACGCCACGCTGTTCGCCCAGCCGAAGCTGGCGCGGGCGCTGAGCAGCGTAGCGCGCAAATTCACGCCGCACAGTTCGCTGGCTAACCTGCCGCCGGGCAACGACGCGCTGCGGCGGCACATTGCCCAACGTTATGCGCTGAGCGGCATGCAGGTCGCGCCGGACGAAATCGTTATCACCGCCGGGGCGATGGAGTCGCTCAGCCTCAGCCTGCAGGCGGTGACCCAACCGGGCGACTATGTGGCGATCGAGTCGCCGGCGTTTTACGGTGCGCTGCAGGCGCTGGAACGGCTGCGGCTGAAGGCGGTGGCGATCGCCACCCATCCGCAGGACGGCATCGATCTGGACGCGTTGCAGCAGGCGGTGGAGCAGTATCCGATCAAAGCCTGCTGGCTGATGACCCACTTCCAGAACCCGCAGGGCGCCACCCTGCCGGAGGCCAACAAACAGCGTCTGGTGGCGCTGCTGCGCGAGCGGCAGATCTCGCTGATCGAAGACGATGTCTACGGCGAGCTGTACTTCAGCGCCGAACGGCCGCTGCCGGCCAAGGCGCTCGACAGCGGCGGCCAGATCCTGCACTGCTCGTCGTTTTCCAAATGCCTGGCGCCGGGCTTTCGCGTTGGCTGGGTGGCGGCGGGGCGTTATGCGCAGCAGATCCAGCGTTTGCAGCTGATGAGCACCGTTTCCACCAGCGTGCCGACCCAGATGGCGCTGGCGGATTATCTGCTGCACGGCGGCTACGACACCCACCTGCGGCGGTTGCGCCGCCTGCTGGCCCAGCGCCAAAGCGCGATGCGTCAGGCGATTGCCCACCATTTCCCGCCGACGGTAAAGGTCAGCCAGCCCGACGGCGGTTACTTCCTGTGGCTGGAGCTGGATCCGGCGCTGTCGTCGATGGAGTTGTACCGGCGGGCCCTTTCCCGGGGTATCAGCATCGCGCCGGGGCGCATGTTCACCACCGGCGACCATTTCAACCACTGCTTCCGTCTCAACGCCTCTTTTGAATGGAATGACCGCTTTGAAGAGGCGATCAAAACCTTAGCCAAACTTATCCGGGGGGCTGGCGGCGGCCGGTTGAGCCACGTTTTTCACGCCGCTTCGCCCCAGAAAAATTCATAATGCTTTTTTCGGCAATGGAATGCCGGTTTCGTTGTTAGACAGCCCTCCAGCCGCCCATTACTCTGCGATAAATTTTGTCACATTTTTATCAACGGGTAGACGAGGGGCAGTGGGTGAGTAGAATAAAAAACAAGCTAAACAAACTGTTGCGTTATCGGTTGACGCCGCTGGCGTTGATCTGCGCGCTGGGATTGAGCGCCGACGCGCAGGCGGAAACGCTGGCCGTAGGCATCACGCCGGCCAGCGACGTCAGCCGGGTGCCGGCCGCCGCCAAGCTGCGCAAAGACACCGTGGTGGCGGGCATCTCGGAACCGCAGGGGATTTTCAACCCGTATCTGTTCACCAACGGCTGGGATGAGAACGTCACCGACGTGATCTTCAGCCGCCTGATCGGCCTGGACAGCCAGGGCAAGCCGGAAGGACGCCTGGCGGAGTCCTGGCAGGTCAGTCCCGATAATCTGACCTACACCATCAAGCTGCGGCCGAATCTGGTCTACAGCGACGGCTCGCCGCTGAAGGCCGACGATATCGCCTTTACCCTGACGCTGTTGCACGATCCGGCCTATGACGGCGACACTGACATCACGCCGGCGCACATTCAGGGCGGCGCCGAGTATAAAAACGGCACCGCCGCCGGCATCAGCGGCCTGAAGGTGATCGACGATCGCACCATTCAGATCGTCACCACGCAACCGGGCGCTACCACGCTGCAACTGATCGGCGGCCCGGTGCTGTCGCGGGCTTACTACGGCAAAAACTATCAGCGGGGCAAGCTCGACGGCGTGCGCGCCTTGAACGGCAAACCGCTCGGCAACGGCCCCTATATTTACGACAAGTACGTGCCGGGGCAGGAGATCCGCTTCCACGCCAACCCGAACTTCTACCTCGGCCCGCCGCCGATGGCGCGCTTTATCTATCGCGTCACCAACCCGGCCACCAACTTCCAGCTGTTCCAGACCGGTGAGACCGACTACGACGCCTTTACCGCCAAGCCGGACGATATCGAACAGCTCAAGCTGCTCGGCTTCGCCAATATCAACCTTTACAGCTCAAGCGATTACAGCCGCATCGACTTCAACCTCAAGCGCCCGGCGCTGCAGGACAAGCGGGTGCGCCAGGCGTTGATTTACGGCCTGGATCGGCAAAAGCTGATCGCCGTGGTGTATCAGGGGTACGGCAAGGTCGCCAACCAGCCGATTTCGCCGATCTCCTGGGCCTATGACGCGAATGGCATCAATCCTTACGCTTACGATCTCGATAAGGCCAAAAAGCTGTTGGACGAGGCCGGTTGGCAGGCGGGGGCGGACGGCATCCGGCAGAAAGACGGTAAAAAGCTGGAGCTGACGCTGCTGGTGACCAAAAAGCTGATCAACGACGCGCTGGTGCCGATCGCCAAGGATAACTACCGCCGGCTCGGCGTGGTGCTGAAACCGCAGGTATTGGATTTCAACGCGCTGCTGGCGCAGCGCAAGGCGGGCAATTACGATCTGGCGTCTCTCAGCACCAGCACGCTGAACGATCCGCACGACGGCGTACGCGATTTCATCAGCCGCGAGAGCGAGACCGGCTATCACAATCCTCAGGTGGACGGGCTGATCGCCAAAGCCAATGCCACGCTGGATATCGCGCAGCGCAAGCCGCTGTACCACCAGCTGTACCAGGCGCTGTCAGACGATCCGCCGGTGATCCTGCTCGGCAACCGCGAGATTTTGAGCGCCAGCAGCGCGCGCGTCACCGGCTTTAAACCGGATATCTACAACGGATTGGTCGGCAGCCTGCCGAACGTCAAACCGGCGCCGTAACGCCCTGACGCCGCCGCGCCATTCCGGGCGGCGGCGATGGAACCCGCGATGAGAAATTTTATCCTGCGCCGCCTGCTGCAGACGATCCCGATGCTGCTGTTGGCTTCCTTGCTGATTTTTTGCATTTTCGCCCTGGCGCCCGGCGATTTTATCGACGGCAACATCAATCTGACCGCGCAACGCGCCGCCGAGCTGCGGGCGCTGTACGGGCTGGATCAGCCGTTGTTCAGCCGCTATCTGCACTGGCTTGGCCGGCTGCTGCAGGGCGACCTCGGCTTTTCACTGCAGTACCAGATCCCGGTCAGCACGCTGCTGAACCAATACATCTGGAATTCGTTCCTGCTGGCGGCGGTGGCGATGGTGTTGTATTGGGGCATCGCGCTGGCGGTGGGAGTGATCTCGGCGATGAAACCCTATTCGCTGTTCGATCATCTGATCACCGTGGCGGTGTTCGCCGCCATGTCGTTTCCGACGTTCTTCCTGTGCCTGTTGCTGATCAAATGGTTCGCCGTCGATCTGCACTGGCTGCCGGCGGGCGGCATGCTGCGCACCGGCAGCGAGGCGAGCGGGCTGGCCTGGGCGCTGGAGGTGGCGGCGCACCTGCTGTTGCCGGTGCTGGCGCTGGTGATGCTGCAGGCTGGCAGCCTGACGCGCTATTTCCGCGCCAGCATGCTGGAGGTGATCCGCATGGACTATATTCGCACCGCGCGCGCCAAAGGGCTCAGGGAGAAAACGGTGATCCTCAAACACGCGCTGCGCAATGCGCTATTGCCGATCATCACCCTGCTGGGGTTCGAGCTGCCGGGATTGTTCTCCGGCGCGCTGATCACCGAAAAAATCTTCAACTGGCCGGGCGCCGGACACATCCATATCGATTCGCTGGCGGCGCGTGATTACCCGGTATTGATGGGGTTCACGCTGTTTCTGGCCGCCTTGACCATTCTCGGCAATCTGCTGGCGGACATTCTGTACGCCTACGCCGATCCACGCATTCGCTTGAGGTAACACGATGTTGGCTACGTTGTTTTTCGGCCGCCGTCGCCGCTGGCGCCAGGCGCAACTGCCGGCGCTGGCGCAACTGTCGCCACCACCCGCGGCGCAGGCCTGGCGACGGCTGCGCCGCCACCGGCCTGCGATGATTTCGCTGGCGTTGCTGGTGCTGTTGGCGTTGCTGTGCCTGATTGGGCCGTCGTTGTCGCCGTGGCGCGACGATGCCGGCGATGTGCTTATCAATCAGGCGCCGAGCGGCGCGCACTGGTTGGGCACCGACTTTCTCGGCCGCGATATCTGCACCCGGCTGCTGCTGGCGGGGCGGATATCGCTGACCATCGGCCTGGTGTCGATGTTGCTGTCGGTGACGCTGGGCTACGTGCTGGGGGCGCTTTCCGGTTATCTGGGCGGCGTGGCGGACCGGCTGATCATGCGCTTCGCCGATCTGCTGATGACCATTCCCGGCCTGCCGCTGTTGATCATCATGGGCGCGATGCTGACCGAACTCGACGTGTCGCCGGACTACCGCATCTACATGGTGATGATCATGCTGAGCCTGCTGGGCTGGCCGTCATTGGCGCGGCTGGTGCGCGGCCAGATCCTGTCGCTGCGCGAGCGGGATTTCATGCTGGCCACCGAGGTGCTGGGTCTCTCCACCCGGCGACGCCTCTTCGGCCATCTGCTGCCCAACACCGTACCGATTCTGGTGGTGGTGGCCACCATGGCGGTGGCCAACGCCATTCTCAGCGAATCGGCGCTGAGTTACCTCGGGCTGGGCGTGGTGCCGCCGACGCCGTCGTGGGGCAACATGATGGACGCCGCCAACAGCCTGATCGACTTTCAGCGCCGGCCCTGGCTGTGGATGCCGCCGGGGCTGGCGATCTTCGTCACCGTGGTGGCGATCAATATCCTGGGCGACGGCCTGCGGGACGCGCTCGATCCGAAAATGAACGGAGTAACACGATGAGTCAACCGCTGGTGGTGTTCGACCGACTGTCGGTGTCGTTTCAGGGCGAGCAGGGGCCGGTGCGGGCGGTGCAGCAGGTCAGCCTGGAACTGCAGGCCGGGCAAACGCTGGGGATCGTCGGCGAATCGGGCTGCGGCAAAAGCGTGACCGCCATGGCGCTGATGGGGCTGTTGCCGCACCCGCCGGCGCAGGTAGACGGCGGCGAGATTCGTTTTGAAGGACAAAACCTGTTGTCGCTGCGGGCGGCGCAGATGGCCGATTTGCGCGGCAACCGGCTGGCGATGATCTTTCAGGAGCCGATGAGCGCGCTCAATCCGGTGCTGACGCTCGGCGAACAGCTGCTGGAGCCGCTGATTTGTCATCTGGCCCTGTCGCCGAAAGCGGCCTGGCGTCAGGCGGTGCAACTGCTGGAGGAAGTGGGGTTGGCGCGCGCGGAGGCGCTGATGCGCTGCTACCCGTACCAGCTTTCCGGCGGCATGCTGCAGCGCGTGATGATCGCCATGGCGATAGGGTGCCGGCCGGCGCTGCTGATCGCCGATGAACCGACCACGGCGCTCGACGTCACGGTACAGGCGCAAATCCTGGCGTTGCTGCGCGAGCAGAGCCGGCGACACAATATGGCGATGATCTTGATCACCCACGATCTTGGGGTGATCGCACAAATGGCGGATCGGCTGGCGGTGATGTACGCCGGGCGCGTCGTCGAGCAGGGAACGATGCGGGAAGTGCTGGCCGAACCGCGGCACCCTTATACTCAGGGGCTGATCGCCTCGCGGCCGGTGCCGGGGCAGCGGCGTCGCCGTTTGTACTCCATTCCCGGCCAGGTGCCGGATCTGGCGCGGCTGCCTGAACACTGTGCGTTTGCCGAGCGCTGCGCGCAGGCCACCGCGCGCTGCCGCGACGGCATCCCGCCGCTGTACGGGACTCAACAGCGCCAATCCGCCTGCTTCCTCAACGCCGGAGGGCGCCTGCATGTCGACTGAACCCTTGGTGGAAGTGAAAGGATTAAAGAAATATTTCCCGCTGCGCGACGGGCTGTTCGGGCGAACCACCGGCCAACTGAAGGCGGTGGACGACGTCAGCTTCAGCATTCGCAAGGGCCGCGTTTTCGGGCTGGTGGGCGAGTCCGGCAGTGGCAAAACCACCGTCGGCCACACGCTGCTCGGCCTGCACGATAAAACCGCCGGCGAGGTGATGTTCAAAGGGCAGGCGCTGGATAGCCTCAGCAAAGACGCGCTGCGCGCCCTGCGGCCGAAAATGCAGCTGGTGTTTCAGGATCCGTACAGCTCGCTGAATCCGCGTCTGCGCGTGGGCGACGCCATCGGCGAAGCGCTGTTGCAGCATGGCCTGGCAAGCAAGGCGGAACTGCGTGAACGGGTGCTCGATACCCTGGCGATCTGCGGGCTGTCGCCGCAGCATTACGGGCGGTTTCCACATGAGTTTTCCGGCGGCCAGCGGCAGCGCGTCGGCATTGCGCGCGCGCTGATCCTGCAACCGGAATTTATCGTCGCCGATGAACCGATATCGGCGCTCGACGTGTCGATTCAGGCGCAGATCATCAATCTGTTTTCCGATTTGCAGGAAAGGCAGGGGGTGACGCTGCTGTTTATTTCGCACGATCTCGGCGTGGTGGAGCATCTGTGCCAGGACGTGGCGGTGATGTATTTGGGGCAGATCGTCGAGAGCGCCGACCGCGATTCGCTGTTTCGCCAACCGCTGCATCCCTACACGCAGGCCTTGTTGGCGGCGGTGCCGACGCTGGATGCGCACCGTTCGCCGGCGTGGGTGGCCGGGGGCGAAGCGCCCAATCCCGCCAACCCGCCGCGCGGCTGCCGTTTCCATCCCCGCTGTCCGCTGGCCACGGCGCAATGCCGTGAACAGGCGCCGCATCTGCGCAGCGTGGCGCCCGGCCATCAGGTGGCTTGCCACGTGGTTGGCTAGCGTCAGGACAGGTAGTGCTTCAACGCGCGCCCGGCCTGGTGGATCGCCGAATGCACCGCCGGGACGTGGGCGAGCGGATTCAACAGGCCGTAATCGTGGATCAGGCCGTTGTAGCGGGTGGCGGTGACCTCGACGCCGGCGGCGTCAAGCAGACGCGCGTAAGCTTCCCCCTCATCGCGCAACACGTCCAGCTCGGCGATTTGCACCAGCGCCGGCGGCAAGCCCCGCAGCTGTTCCGGCGTGGCGTTGAGCGGCGAGGCGTAGATCTCTTTGCGCTGCGCCTTATCGGGCGCATAGCTGTCCCAAAACCACTTCATCATGTTGCGGGTCAGGAAATGGCCTTCGGCAAACTGATGATAGGAATCGGTATCAAAGTGGGCGTGCGTGACGGGCCACAGCAGGATCTGGCAACGCAGCGCCGGTATGCCTTTCTCTTTGGCCATCAGGCTGACCACCGCCGCCATATTGCCGCCGACGCTGTTGCCGACCACCGCCAGCCGTGACCCATCGACATTGATTTTTTCGCCGTACTCGGCCACCCATTCCGTGGCGGCGTAGGCCAGATTGATCGCCTGAGGGTAATGCGCTTCCGGGGAGCGGGGGTAGTTGACGAATACCGCCGCCGCGCCGGAGCTGTAAACCAGATCGCGTACCAGTCGTTCATGAGTGGGGAAATCGCCCAGCACCCAGCCGCCGCCGTGAAAGAACATGAATACCGGCAACGCCTCCTTGACCCTGGCCGGCCGCACCAACTGCAGCAGAATATCCTGGCCCTCAACGTGGATGGTTTTCTCGCTGATTTCCACCTCGCGCAGCGGCACCTCGACGCTGCGTTGCACGTCCTCCAAAACCCTGCGCGCTTCTTTGGGCTTCATCTGATCCATGGGTTTACCGCCACCGGCATTCAGCGCGTCGAGAAACGCGCGGATGTCGTGTTGGGCGTGCGGCTGGCTGAGATCGACGGTTTTCTTGGGCATGGTGGCTCCTTGTGCGCAGAAGAGAAGGGGCGGTCAGGATCACAGTGTAGTCGCTGGCGTACAAAGCACGAATCGCGGTCAGCGCGGCTCCTTTTTCGCGAGTATGGCGGGTGGCGCCTCTGCGTCGCTGCCGCGTTGCACCATGCTGGCGCGCCGCTGCACCCGATGGGGGCAAAAAGTGTGATAGCGAGCAAATTGGGGGAAATTATTTTTGCGAGCCCGATCAGAAATCCTGAAGTTTTTCGTAATTGAATAGGATTTCGCACGCAATGATGATTTTAGGCCTTATTTTTAATTTATGCATTACCAATGCATAGAAAATGAATAAATATTCATTATAAGCCGTTGTTTTAACGTAAAAATAGCAAAATCCGGCAAAAATCCCGTTTTGGCACGATAGCTGCTCTACACTCTTTATCAAACGACATGTATTTTAACTGCTCGTTAACATTTACTCCCCGCTCAGGGACCGGATATACGCCATAAATAGTGAAAAACCGATTTTATGTAACAGATTTGTTTCTAAATCAGCGGTAAGGGACAGCATTTTCTCCGCCGCGAAAGTCGGTTTTGAACAACGGTTTTTTTGCATTGTGGCGGTCTAACCGGGCTTGAGCGGCCCTTACAGTCAAAATTCAGCCTTTGCTGAGATTATGAGGTCACTATGGAACAGCCAATCGCAGTTACCCGCCAGTCTTTCGATGACTGGATGGTCCCGGTTTATGCCCCTGCCGATTTTATTCTGGTGCGTGGCGAAGGATCGCAGGTGTGGGATCAGCAGGGTAAGTCTTACATCGATTTCGCCGGCGGCATCGCGGTTAACGCGCTGGGCCATGCGCACCCGGCGGTCAAGGCGGCGCTGGTGGAACAGGCGGGCAAACTGTGGCATCTGGGCAATGGCTATACCAACGAACCGGTACTGCGTCTGGCCAAAAAACTGATCGACGCCACGTTCGCCGACAAGGTGTTCTTCTGTAATTCGGGTGCAGAAGCCAACGAGGCGGCGCTGAAACTGGCGCGTAAACACGCGCACGACCAGCACGGCGCCGGTAAAGATCAGATTGTGGCGTTCAACAACGCGTTCCACGGCCGCACGCTGTTCACCGTCTCCGCCGGCGGCCAGCCGAAATATTCGCAGGATTTTGCGCCGCTGCCGGGCGGCATCACCCATACGCCGTATAACGATCTGGCCGCAGCGGCCGAGCTTATCAACGATCGCACCTGCGCGGTGATCGTCGAGCCTATTCAGGGCGAGGGCGGCGTGCTGCCGGCGGAGGCCAGTTTCCTGCAGGGGCTGCGTGAACTGTGCGATCGTCATAACGCGCTGCTGATCTTCGACGAAGTGCAGACCGGCGTCGGCCGCACCGGCCATCTGTATGCCTACATGCAGTACGGCGTGGTGCCGGACGTGCTGACCACCGCCAAAGCGCTGGGCGGCGGCTTCCCGATCGGCGCGATGCTGACCACCGATGCGCTGGCGAAAACGCTGGGCGTCGGCACCCACGGCACCACCTACGGCGGCAACCCGCTGGCGACGGCGGTGGCGGGGGAAGTGTTCTCCATCATCAATACCCCGGAAGTGCTGGAAGGCGTCAAGCAGCGCCACCAGTGGTTCATCGACGGGTTGAACGACATCAACCGTCAGTATCCGATCTTCGCCGAGATTCGCGGCGGCGGTTTGCTGATCGGCTGCCAACTGAAGAAAGATTATGCCGGCAAAGCGAAGCAGATCACCCAACTGGCCAACGAAGAAGGCGTTATCGCGCTGATCGCCGGTCCGGACGTGGTGCGTTTCACGCCGTCGCTGATCATCCCTGAGCAGGATGTGAAAGAGGGGCTGGCGCGATTCGCGCGCGCCGTGGCGCGCATTTGCAGCTAATCAGCGGGCTGCGCCTTCACCGGCGCAGCCTGATTCAGAAGAGGTTCGCATTATGATGATTATTCGCCCTATAGAGCGCCGCGATTTGGCGGATTTGCTGACGCTTGCCGGCAAATCCGGTATCGGTCTCACGTCGCTGCCGCAAAATGAAGATACCCTGTCGGCACGCATTGAGCGGGCGTTAAAAACCTGGCAAGGCGAACTTCCGCAAAGTGACCAGTGTTATTTGTTCGTGTTGGAAGACAGCGAGCGCCGGCAGGCGGTGGGGGTCTGCGCAATTGAAGTGGCCGTCGGCCTGGCGGAACCCTGGTACAGCTTCCGCGTCGGCACGCAGGTGCACGCCTCCAAACAGTTGAACGTCTATAAATCGGTGCCGACGCTGTTCCTCAGCAACGACCATACCGGGCATTCGGAACTGTGCACGCTGTTCCTCGATCCGGACTATCGCCACGGCGAGAACGGCAAGCTGCTGTCGAAGGTGCGTTTCCTGTTTATCGCCGCGTTCCGTGAACGCTTCTCCCGGCGTCTGATCGCCGAGATGCGCGGTTTCTCCGATGAAAACGGCCGTTCGCCGTTCTGGGAGAGCGTCGGTCACCGTTTCTTCTCCATCGAGTTCGCCAAGGCGGACTACCTGAGCGGCACCGGGCAAAAGGCGTTTATCGCCGAGCTGATGCCGAAACACCCGTTGTATGTCGATTTCCTGGCCGAAGATGCGCAGAAAGTGATTGGCGAAGTGCACCCGCAAACCCTGCCGGCGCGCCGCCTACTGGAGGCGGAAGGCCTGAGTTATCAGGGCTACGTCGATATCTTCGACGGCGGCCCGACGCTGGAAGCGGAGATCGACCATATCCGCGCGGTGAAGCAGAGCCGCCTGGTGAAAGTGGTGCTGGATGACACGCCGATGCGCGCCGATGCGCCGGTGCATCTGGTGGCCAACGACAACTATCAGAATTACCGCGCACTGTTGGTCAATGCCGATCTGTATGACGACCGCCTGCATATCAACGCCGCCACCGCCGCGGCGCTGGGCGTCGAACAGGGCAGCCCGGTGCGGGTGCTCCCCCTTATTGCACAGGAGAAAGCATGATGTCCCATCCTGCACTGTTGATTAACGGCGTCTGGCGGCAGGGCCGCGGCGCCGAGTTCGGCAAGGCCGATCCGGTCGGCAACCAGCCGCTGTGGCGCGCTAACGCCGCCGACGCCGATGACGTCGCCGCTGCCTGCGAAGCCGCGCGCGCCGCGTTCCCCGCCTGGGCGCGCACGCCGTTCGAGCAGCGCGAACAGCTGGTGAAACGCTTCGCCGCCTTGCTGGAGGAACACAAGCAGTCGCTGGCGGAAACCATCAGCCGCGAGACCGGCAAGCCGCGTTGGGAAACGCTGACCGAAATTCAGGCGATGATCGGCAAGGTGGGCATTTCGCTGCAGGCCTATCAGACGCGCACCGGTTTTAGCCAGACGGCGATGGCCGACGGCGCTTCGGTGTTGCGCCATCGTCCGCACGGCGTGCTGGCGGTATTCGGGCCTTACAACTTCCCCGGCCATCTGCCGAACGGCCATATCGTGCCGGCGCTGTTGGCCGGTAACTGCGTGGTATTCAAGCCGAGCGAGCTGACGCCGTTGACCGCCGAGGAGACCCTGAAACTGTGGCTGCAGGCCGGTCTGCCGGACGGGGTGATCAATCTGGTGCAAGGCGGCCGCGAAACCGGTGAAGCCTTGGCGGCCAGTGCGGATATCGACGGTCTGCTGTTTACCGGCAGCGCTGGCACCGGCTATCACCTGCATCGCCAATTGGCGGGGCAGCCGGAGAAGATCCTGGCGCTGGAGATGGGCGGCAACAATGCGCTGATCGTCGACGGTTTCGAGGATCGCGACGCGGCGGTCAACCTGGCTATCCAGTCGGCATTTATCTCCGCCGGTCAACGTTGCACCTGTTCGCGTCGCATTCTGGTGAAGCAAGGGGCGGAAGGCGATGCCTTTATCGCGCGTTTGGTTCAGGTGGCGGGCGAACTGCGCGTCGGCCGTTGGGATGCCGAACCGCAGCCGTTCATGGGCGGGGTGGTGTCGGCTGCCGCGGCGGAAAACATGCTGAAAGCGCAGCAGCGCTTGCTGGCGTTGGGCGGCAAATCGCTGCTGGCCATGCGTCTGCTGGAGCCGGGCAGTTCGCTGCTCAGCCCGGGCATCATCGAGCTGACCGGCGTGGCCGGCGTGCCGGACGAAGAGTACTTCGGGCCGTTGACCACCATCGTGCGTTACCGCGATTTCGACGAGGCTCTGCGGCTCGCCAACCAGACGCGCTACGGCCTGTCGGTGGGATTGGTCTCGCCGCAGCGCGAGCTGTTCGAGCGGCTGTTGCTGGAAGCGCGCGCCGGCATCGTCAACTGGAACAAGCCGCTGACCGGGGCGTCCAGCGCGGCGCCGTTCGGTGGCGTGGGGGCCTCCGGCAACCATCGCCCAAGCGCCTTCTATGCGGCGGACTATTGCGCCTGGCCGATGGCTTCGCTGGAAAGCGAAAGCCTGTCGCTGCCGGCCACGCTCTCGCCGGGCTTGTCGTTCCGTTAATCGTCTGCGGCGGCGCGATGGCGCTGCCGCACGCTATCCCCAGGGGATAAACATGTCAGGATATGAAGTCAATTTCGACGGTTTGGTGGGGCCGACGCACCACTATGCCGGGCTGTCGTTCGGCAACGAGGCGTCGACGCAGCATCAAAACAGCGTATCGAACCCGAAGCTGGCGGCGAAACAAGGTTTGCTGAAAATGAAGGCGCTGGCCGATCTCGGTTTCCAGCAAGGGGTCTTGCCGCCGCAGGAGCGGCCGCATTTGCCGATGCTGCGTCGCCTGGGTTTCAGCGGCAGCGATGAGGCGGTGCTGGCGCAGGCGATGCGTCAGTCGCCGCGCTTGCTGTCGGCGCTCAGCTCGGCGTCGTGCATGTGGACCGCCAATGCGGCCACCGTCTCGCCTTCGGCGGACAGCGCCGACGGCAAGGTGCACTTCACCGCCGCCAACCTGAACAACAAATTCCACCGCGCCATCGAAGCGGAAACCACCACCGCCGTATTGCGGGCGATGTTCAGCGACGATCGGCATTTCGTCCACCACGAGGCGCTGCCGCAGGTGGCGTTGTTCGGCGACGAAGGGGCGGCCAACCATAACCGTTTGGGCGGCGACTACGCCAGGCGCAGCGTGCAGGTGTTCGTCTATGGTCGTCAGGAGTTCGGCGGCGAAACGGCGCCGGCGCGTTATCCGGCGCGCCAGACGCGCGAAGCCGGTGAGGCGATCGCTCGCCTGCACCAGTTGGATGAACAGCATACGGTCTTCGTGCAGCAAAACCCGGCGGTGATCGATCAGGGCGTGTTTCATAACGACGTGATTGCGGTCAGCAACCAGAACGTGCTGTTCCATCATCAGCAGGCGTTTTACCGCCAGCAACAGGCGCTGGATGAAGTGCGCCGCAAGATGGCGACGCTGGACAGCGAGCTGGTGGCGATCGAAGTGCCGACAGAGCGCGTCTCGGTAGCGGACGCGGTGGCGACCTATCTGTTCAACAGCCAAATTCTTACCAAACCGAACGGCAAGATGATGATCGTCGTGCCGGAGGAGTCGCGTCAGCACGCCGGCGTGTGGCGTTACCTCAACGACATGGTCGGCAGCGGCGGCCCTATCGATGAAATCCGCGTGTTCGACCTGCGTGAAAGCATGCGCAACGGCGGCGGCCCTGCCTGCCTGCGGTTGCGGGTGGCGCTCAACGAACAAGAGTTGAGAGCGGTCAATCCGCGCGTGATGATGAACGATCGGCTGTTCGCAACGTTGAACGAGTGGGTCGATCGTCATTACCGTGACCGCCTGACGCAGGATGACCTGGCCGATCCGCTGCTGCTGCGCGAAGGGCGCGAGGCGCTGGATGCGCTGACGTCGATCCTCGGTCTCGGCGCCATTTATCCGTTCCAACGCTAAGGGAGGCAGCATGATCGATCTACTGCCCCTGACGCTGGAAGGGAACGAACCCGTCGAATGGCAAGGTGAAACATCGCAGCTGCGGTGGCGCTGGCAGGGGGAAGGGGTGCTGGAGCTTACGCCGCGACAGCCTTACCGCCAGGCGACGGTGATGTCGGCGGGCGTGCACGGCAATGAAACCGCGCCGATTGAACTGCTCAATCAGCTGGTCGGCGATCTCCTTGCCGGCCGGTTGCCGCTGACGGTGCGACTGTTGGTGGTGCTGGGCAACCCGGCGGCGATGCGGGCCGGCAAGCGTTATCTGCACAGCGATATGAACCGCATGTTCGGCGGCCGCTACCGCAACTTCGCCGCCAGCGGCGAAACCGTGCGCGCGCAGCAGTTGGAGCGTGCGCTCGCCGCCTTTTTCGATGGGGAGCAGGCGGCACGTTTCCATTACGATTTGCACACCGCCATCCGTGAATCGCGTTTGCCACGTTTCGGCATTTTGCCCTTTCAGAAACGCCCGTACAGTGAGCCGATGTTGAAGCTGCTGGATGCCGCCGATCTGGATGCGTTGGTGGTACACAGTGCGCCGGGCGGGACTTTTAGCCATTACTCCAGCGAACATCTCAATGCGGCGAGCTGTACGCTCGAGCTGGGCAAGGCGCGGCCGTTCGGCAGCAACGATCTGCAGCAGTTTGCCGCCATCGATCGCGCTCTGCGGGCGGCGGTCAGCGAAGGGGCACTACCGGCGCGTGCGGGCGCCGAGATTCGGGTTTTTCGTGTGATGCATTCGTTGATCAAGCACAGCGAAGATTTCAAACTGCATCTGGACGATGACACGGCCAACTTCACCGAACTGCAACCGGGTATGTTGCTGTGCGAGCAGCCGCAAGAGGACTATCGCGTGGGCCAGGAGGGGGCGTGGATACTGTTCCCTAACCCCAGCGTGGCGTTGGGCCTGCGTGCCGGCATGTTGTTGAGCGAAGTTTCCCGCTCTACGCTGTATTGATTTATCCACGGTGGCGCCGTCAGCGCGCCGCCGTTATTCCTTTCATTATTTTAATCTGCTATTTCCCGCTATTTAAATGGCCATAAATCGAATTTTATTCGTCCCATAGGGATTTCTTTACGTGAATGAATAAAGGCCGTATTCAGCCGTTATCGAAAAGCCTTAATTGCCTGGTGACTTTGTTAAGATAAAAATGTGAAATAAGTAACGTTTTTAATAACCATGCTAATCTTGTTGTTACTTTTGAATCGCGCAGAAAGCACGCAAAACGAAACCAAAATGCACTAAATTGGTGCATTGCACCATTTTGGTTATAACTTATGTGATAAAAAATTCTTATATTCAATGAGTTGAGTGATTTCTTTTTGTAATATTTAGTTACACATAAACATGCTTTCTCCTCGTTGTTTCATGAACTTTTTGATTTTAAGTTTTGATTCATGATGCTAATGTCACATTACCCCGGCATTAGGGGAGCTCATAAAATACCAAAAGATAAAATCACAGCCCAAATTATAAATTGGGCGTGACGGGCAGGGGTCTAATTATAATATCTAGGAAAATAAATGATGAAACGCAGTGTATTAGCCTTAGCTGTCGCCCTCGGGGCGATCACCTCCTTCGCCAACGCGGCTGAAATCTACAATAAGGATGGCAATAAACTCGACCTGTACGGCCGCGTTAACGCCAAGCATTATTTCAGCGACAGTAAGTCCAACGACGGTGATATGACCTATGTTCGTCTGGGCTTCAAAGGCGAAACGCAAATCAATGACCAGTTGACCGGCTACGGCCAGTGGGAATACAACGTCCAGGCCAATCACGACGAAGCGCAGGGCACCGCCGGCACCAAAACGCGTCTGGGCTTCGCGGGGCTGAAATTCGGCAACTACGGTTCTTTCGACTACGGCCGTAACTACGGCGTGGTGTATGACGCCGAGGCTTACACCGACATGCTGCCGGAATTCGGCGGCGACTCCTACAGCTATACCGATAACTTTATGACCGCCCGTTCCAACGGTTTGGCCACCTACCGCAACCGTGATTTCTTCGGTTTGGTGGAAGGCCTGAACCTGGCGGTGCAGTATCAGGGTAAAAACGACGGTGACGGCCGCAGCGTGACCAAGCAAAACGGCGACGGTTACGGCCTGTCTCTGGACTACCAGGATATCGGCGGTTCCGGCATCGGCGTAGCGGCGGCGTTCTCCGATTCCAACCGCACCAGCGCTCAGAAAGCGCTGCAGTATGGCAAGGGTGACAGCGCTACCGCCTGGACCACCGCGGTGAAATACGACGCCAACCAGGTTTACTTGGCTGCGATGTATGCCGAAACCCGTAACATGACGCCGATCAGCGTCAACGGCACTTCCGGCTTCGCCAATAAAACGCAAAACTTCGAAGTGGTGGCTCAGTATCAATTCGAGAACGGCCTGCGTCCTTCCGTGGCCTACGTGCAGTCCAAAGGCAAGGATATCGAAGGGATCGGTGATGCCGACCTGGTGAAATACGTGGAAGTGGGGGCGACTTACTACTTCAACAAAAATATGTACACCTACGTCGATTATCAAATCAACCAGCTGAGCGACGATAACAAACTGAAACTGGCCAACGATGATATCGTTGCCGTCAGCCTGACGTATCGTTTCTAATCTGCAATTTCATTACCTTCATCCTGTGTCGGGATTGGTAATCAGGCAGGGCGCAAGCCCTGCCTTTGTTTTATCGGGATCTCAGCCTTTGGGCGCCAGCCCGACCAGTTCAATGGCGGAACGCAGTGCGACGAAACGTTGCTGATCCTGCTCACGCTCTATTTCGTCCACCAGCTGTGAAAGAATATTGCCGCCGGATACCTTTTTATGTTTTTGGATTAACTGCAACACTGCGTCGCCTAACGCCAGGCTGACGTCGCGCAGCAGAGTTTCATATTGCTCGTTGGAATGAGCCGATGCTGGCATGACCTTTCTCTGTCTCTCTCTTCTTCGGGAGCCGCAATTTAGCAAAACAGCGGCCTTATGCCTCAGAGGAAGACGAAGTTTCCGATGAAATCAGAAATTCCTCAGCATTGCGCGGGGAGCAGGTTAAAAATCCGAATATTCGCTGGCTGGCAACCAGAAGCCGTCGATAAACTCTTCCATGGGATAACAGCCGGCGTGTCGCAAGTTCTGTTCCTTCATCGCGACCAGGCATTGCGGCTCGTCGCGCAATATATCGACCACCATTTCACTGCAGCCGCCATCCAGATAACAGACAAACATCACCAATGCGTACATCGTCGCACGCCTCCTTCGTCGAGTTGCCTTGTCTGCAACAGTGTAGGTAGAAAAGCGCGATTTTTCAGCATCATTGCACGATTAATCGCCATGGAAACGCCGCTGACGACACTTTCGGAATACTCTACCCGTTTCTGACGCCGTGAGCGGATGGCATATCCTTTTGTCGATGCTAAGCTTAACAAGCCTTACTTAAACGCATTACTGCAACCATCAAAAGGAGTGAATATGGGCTTGTTTAACTTCGTCAAAGAAGCGGGCGAAAAACTGTGGGATACAGTCACCGGCAATGCCTCCGCCGAAGATCAAAGCGCCAAACTCAAGGAGCATCTCGATAAGAGCGGCCTGCCGGGCACCGACAAAGTGAATGTGCAGGTGGTCGATGGTAAAGCCGTAGTGACCGGCGACGCCGTCAGCCAGGAGTTAAAAGAGAAGATCCTGGTGGCTATCGGCAACGTGGCAGGTATCAGCGGTGTGGAAGACAAGGTGGCGGTAGCGCAATCCGACGCCGAGAGCCGCTTCTATACCGTGAAGAAGGGCGATACGCTGAGCGCGATCTCTAAAGAGATGTACGGCAACGCCAATCTGTACAACAAGATTTTCGAAGCCAACAAGCCGATGCTGTCGAGCCCGGACAAGATTTATCCGGGGCAGGTGTTGCGTATCCCGCAATAACGCGTCGGTCTACCCTGGCCCGGTCACGTACCGGGCTTTTTTTTGCCCTCTGCAATCGGCGTCTCTTATTTCCTTGCGCTCTCCATGCCAGTTACATCTCCCCTGTGTACTTGCTCGCTCGCCGGCAGGCGCGGTGTTGACCCTGATGGGGAAAATTGATAGCGTCATCCCCCGGTTGAGGCCGGAGCGACCAAGTCAGCGACGTTGGCGCCTTATTCTGAGGGGACTTTTTGCCCCGTCAAACAGCAATGCAGCAGTTGAACGAGTGAAAACCGATTTAGTGAAACAAGAGCGTAACGCCTCAACGGATAAAAATTATCGAGAAACCTTGGGTGATGCGCAATTTGCGATCGTCGTGTTGGCGGTGGCGTCCTGCTCACTGATTATCTTTACGCTGGCGGTCACGCTGTGGGTGACCTGACGCGATTAACTAGGGGAGATAAAATGGAGCCTAATCTCCATGATGAAACCAAACTGCTGGCGATCATCGGCCTGTTGGTGTCCGTGCTGCTGGTGGTATCAATTCTCTTTGGCGTGACCTATTTCTCCGATCTCAGGCACGCGCATGACGATATAGACATCAAGAGCTGCTATATCAAAGCCCCCTGAACCGCGCAAACGTGCCTGCACGTCGCCGCTCTGCGGAGGAGCTGTCCTGTGTTAAGCTTGGGCGGTTACCCTTGGCGAATCGGCGCCATTCAGGAGGTCTTTGCGATGAGTCAGCCACGTCCTACGCTCTCTTCACCTTCACGCGAGTGCCCCGTCGTTGACGGCGTGCGCCAGATACAACGTATTGCCGTGCGTAACGCCGAAGTGGGGGGCATTCCGATCAACCGTGCGTTGCCAACCCGGGAGCGGCGCACCGTCGGCGCCTGGTGTTTTCTCGATCACGCCGGGCCGACGGTATTCAACGGCACTTCGCCCGGCATGGATGTGGGGCCGCATCCGCACACCGGGCTGCAAACGTTCACCTGGATGATAGAAGGTGAGGTGCTGCACCGAGACAGCCTCGGCAGTGAGCAGGTGATTCGTCCGGGTCAGGTTAACCTGATGACCGCAGGGCACGGCATTGCGCATACGGAACAGTCGGTGGGTGAGCAACGGCGATTGCATGCTGCGCAATTATGGATCGCGCTGCCGGCCGAACATGCCGACATGGCACCACGCTTCGATCATTATCCTGATTTGCCGCAATGGCAGAATAATGGCGTGAATCATCGTTTGTTGGTCGGGGAATTTGGCGCTTATCGTTCACCGGTGTTCACTCTTTCGCCATTAATCGCCATTGATCTGGAATGGGAAGAAGCGGCAAGAATCGAATTGCCGTTGCGCGATGATTATGAAATCGGCTTTTTGCCCCTTATTGGTGCATTTGAACTTAATGGTGAAACCTTTTCACCTGATGAATTCGCCTATTTGGGCATAAAGAATAACTCTATTGGGTTAAATGCACGGAAGGGGAGCCGGGGATTACTCATCGGTGGGGCGCCATTAAACGAAGAGATCCTTATCTGGTGGAATTTCGTTGGCCATACCAAGGCTGAAATTACTCGGGCTCAGCATGATTGGGAACAAGGCGCGCCGCGTTTCCTGCCGGTTAGCGGTTATTCTGGTGAGCGCATGACCGCACCGCGCCTGCCCTGGAACGATGTTTGATAGCGTTAGGATATAATCGCCGCGATTATTCGGCTTATTTCGCTCTAATAAGGCGTAATTAATGTGATCGCGGCTCCAGCTTTACGACAATATAAGGTTTCTCGGCGGAAAAGTGATCTGGCGCATATAACGACAGTGAGAAGAAGTTTAGGATAATCCTCAGGAAGTCAGGTTGTCTCCCGTTAGTCAGATGTCAGTGAGGTCATTATGAGCCAGGTACTTTATCGTGCAAGATTGTCCCATGTCGTGGTTGCCACGGCGCTGTTTTGGGTCTCTGTCGCGGCATTGTTGGTCGCCGTATTAAACTAACCTCAAAAAATGACTCCTGCATAAACCCGCTTCGGCGGGTTTTTTATCTCCGCCGATGGGGAGGTGAGCGAAGGCGTTTATAATTGATGGCATCTTCAATAAACGACTGGAACCATCATGAAGTTCTTTGCCGATATTTTGCTGCTGCTCATCGCAGCGCTCCATCTTTATATCCTGGTGCTGGAAATGTTCCTGTGGCGTACGCCCCTCGGCAGGCGCGCATTTGGCACAACGGCGGAGTTCGCCGCAGCCACGCGGGTGTTGGCCGCCAATCAGGGGTTGTACAACGGCTTTCTGGCGTTGGGGTTGGTATGGAGCTACTGGCGTGGGGATATGGCACTGCAGCTGTTCTTTCTCGGGTGTGTGCTGGCGGCCGGGGTGTTCGGCGGGTTGAGCGCCAGCCGCAAAATTCTGTGGGTGCAGGCGCTGCCGGCCGCGATCGCGATGCTGGCGGTCTGGGGGGCGCGTTAACCCGCCGACTTGCGGCGGGCTTCAGGCGGATTTTTGGTGAATGACGTGCAACGGCGGATCGATGTGCAGATCAACGCTCAAATCCTGGCGGAAATCATAGGGTGTGATATTAAAACGCTTTCTGAACATGTAGGTGAAGTGGGACTGTGAACCGAAGCCAAAGTCCAGGGCGATGTCGAAGATCGACGCTTCACTGCTGCGCAGTTGATAGACCGCGCCGGCCAGACGGCGTTCGCGAATGTATTTACCGAGCGAAATCCCTGTCGCTTCTTTGAACAGCTTCTGCATGTGCCACAGCGAGTAGCCGGAGTACTCGGCCAGCTCTTCGAGATGGATCACTCGTCCGAGGTGAGTTTCGACCCATTTGCTGAGGGCGCAGACCAACGAGAGGTGGTGTTCTTGTATCATCAGTGCGTCAGTGTGAGACCTACATAGCGGTGAAGTATACACAACTTGCCGCCGTCGACAAAAATGCCGCCGGTGACGGGGGGCAATTATTCGGAAAAACCGTTTGATCGCCGCTTGTCAGCCGAAAGGAAAAACGGCTAATCTGAGACTGTCGCCGCCGCGGTGGGGGACGCAAAGAAAGCCGCAGCAAGAACCGCCAAAACAGAGTCAGCCGTAACAACTCAACGTTGATGGGGTGATCGCATGTTAATGACAGTGATTATTACTCTGGTTGTAATCGTGGGCGTCGGCGCTTTTATGGCGACGCCGGTGATGAGCATGAAGAATGCGGAAGGTGTGGGAGGTGAAGAACCGTGAGAGCAAGAAGACATGCACGCCGCTGAGCGGGGCGAGCGCTAATCGGGAAAGCCTGGGTCAGAAACCCGGGCTTTTTGTTGCGTAACCGCTCAAACGTTTTTCCGCTCGACGGTTTCCTCTCCCCAATAAAGCTGGTCGGCGGTGGTTTTGGCAAAGGCCTTTTCCAACGCCTCATCACTGCCTTCTTCCCAGATTTTCTGCGCCAACACTTCATCGTTCCCTGCCAGCTCAAAAATGGCTTCGGCGATTTCCACCGAAGTTTCACGCACTGTCGCCCAGGATTTCACATTGTGATTCGCCATAACTTTCTCCTGTTGGTTGTGGCTTTCGGGTGGTTTTTACCACCGCCATGCAGCAAGTATAGGCCAATCCGCCGCAGGCTTTTGCCCGCCGGTGCGCAGAATGGGGAAAAAGACGGGGAGTGCGGGCAATGGCGCGGACGCCATGCTATTCTGTGCGGCGTTTGAATCAAGAAGGAAATTTATTATGTCTGACATGCTGAGCAACGAGCAGGAACTGGCTTCCGATCTGGTCGCTTGCCAACTGGTCATCAAACAGATTCTGGACGTTATCGACGTGATTGCGCCGACCGAAGTGCGCGACAAGATGGCGGGTCAGCTCAAAAGCATCGATTTCTCCACGCATCCTGCCGGCGCCGATCCGGTGACCCGCCGAGCGATTGACAAGGCGATTGCGCTGATCGAGATGAAGTTTACCCGCAACTGAGGCGGGGCCGCCGCAAAGCGGCGGCGTCGGGCGGTGGCGGTTAATCCACCACCGTTTCGATTTTCTTGAACAGCGGGCAGTCGGCTACGCCGATGAAACCGTTGTCGCCATTCACGTACTGGGCGATCGCCACGTTGCGCGCCGTCAGGTATTTGCACTGCAACCCCAACCCGCCAACGTTTTTGTTGCTGCCGATCAGCACGCCGTAGCCCGAGATCAAAAAGCCGCCGTAAATGACCGCCAACACCAATACCCACTTAATCAATTTGCTCATCGTATTTCCTCGTTATCCCTGAGGGTTCATCTAGCCACGGCGCCTATGCGAGGGCAAGGGTAACAGTCTGAAAACCGGGCGATAGCCAGAAATCTAAACGGAAAGTTAAACTTCGTTTAACTTCGCTGTGATAACATGCGCGATAGATTACCAAGATAACAATGAGGCTGCTAAATTTGTTGCGAAAAAAAATCCTCGTGATAATGACGGCCGTCGCTGCCTGCCTGTTTTTCTACCTGCTGGCGCTGGACAGCTATTGCGACGATGGTGGAAATTTTGCGTTGGGCATCTGTTCGGTGACCCGCTTCGTGCCCTGGTAAGCAATTTTTGGCAGGGATGTTCGCACGGCCGCCGCGAGTGTTAAGATGGCGGCCTGAATTTCGCAGTAGATAGGGTTGTCCATGTACGATTTAGGTTTTGGCCAGAACGGCCTGTTGTCGCTGGCCCTCGCCGCCGTGGCGTTGCTGGCCGGGCTGTGGGTCTGGTTCCTGGTGAACCGCGCCAGCGTGCGCGCCAATGAGCAGATTCGCCTGCTGCAGGAGATTGCCGAGCAACAACGCCAGCAAACGGCGCTGTTGAAGCGTATGGCGCACCGCGCCGGCGCAGACGGCGCCGCTGCTGCTGACGACGATCTCAACCCCGCGCTGGATTTCAAAGGTTTCATCCCCGAACGTTGAGCATGATGCCCCGGCCGACGGCAGCGTCGCCGGGGCGCCTCAGTAAAACACCATGCCCTGATACGGCTTTTCCCGGCATGCCGCCAGGCGGCTGGCCAAATCGCCGGCATGGATCTCCAATTGATGCCCATCGGGATCGAGAAAATAGAGTGATTCACCTTCGCTGCGATTGCTTTTCCACTCTTCGACGCCGGCCTGGCGCAACCGCTCGCTGACCTGCTCAATGTGTTCCGGCGCGACGCTGAAGGCGTAATGGGTGTAATCGCGCTCACGTTGTTGCATGCGCGTTTCATCCAGCGACAGGCATAGCCACAACGGCCCTAACGACAGATAGGCGCCGCCTTGCCAGCGGGCGTGCGGGATAAATCCCAACAGATGCCGATAAAAATCGAAGCTGCGATCGAGATTGCTGACAGCGAGCGTCAGATGGTTAAGGCCGGTCAACATGCATGCGTTCTCCGGGCGTTGAACAGGGAGAAAAGTTTACGCAGGCGCTAAGGAAAGATAAAGGGGATAAAGCATTAGTAGAGATAATGTGAAAACCGGCGGCGCTGTCATAAAACTGTCGTACAGACATCGTAATGTGGCGCGAACCTTACGAAAGATGGATGAAGCCGATGATTAAATGGTACGAAGAAAGCGATGCCGAAGTGAACCGCAGCATTGCGCTGCTGACCGGAGAGAACCCGGACAAGTGGTATCCCTACGGTGGTGTGAAAGGTAAAGATTACTGCAAGAATCCCTCCGATGCCTGGCCGATCATTTGCGCCAACAAAATCAGTCTGAACCCCGATAACCAAAGCGACAGCCCGCAGTGGCAGGCGCGCATGAGCACTCAGGGCGGTGAATGGCAGGCGGACAGCGCCAGTCCGCTGCGCGCGGCGATGATCTGCTTCCTGATGAGCCGACAGGCTAACTGAGTCGAACAATACCGGTGATTGGTAAGAGTTTCTCCTTTTTCTAATAACAGAGCTGTCGTTGGCGGAGGCTGTTTATGAAGCGCATTATCAAAGGTGATAAAAACTTGTCTCATCTGGTGATTGCCCATGCGGCGATCGATCGTCATGCCGAAAGCTTCGGCCAGCGCCGTCAGGGCTGGCCCTCGACCTACCTGATAAAATATCAAAACGATCGCGTGGCGGTGGAAGTGGTCACGCGTAGCCAATCTTATGTCGCCACGCTGATGATCGGCGCGCGCAATCTGACCAAACTGTGCGGTATGCCTGGCTAAACGCTGCCGTTATCCGCTTTCTCGCGGTAAAAAAATCGCGCTCCGGCCTGCCGTTTCGGGGCGCTTCTCCTTGATGCTCACGGGGTTAAGTGTTAAAAAGCCGCCCGCAGATACATTTATTGATTGGTGAAATCTTGGCCGATAGCGGCAAGGGTATACGCCATATGAGGATAAGATGGGCGGTCAGCATCAGGATACTCCGCTAAAACGCGGTTTAAAAAACAGACACATACAGCTTATTGCCCTCGGGGGCGCCATCGGTACCGGTTTATTTCTCGGCATTGCGCAAACCATTAAAAATGGCCGGCCCCGCCGTGCTGCTGGGCTACGCCATCGGCGGTTTTATCGCGTTTTTAATCATGCGCCAGCTGGGTGAAATGGTGGTGGAGGAGCCGGTCGCCGGCTCTTTCAGTCACTTTGCCTATAAATACTGGGGCGATTTCGCCGGCTTCCTTTCCGGCTGGAACTACTGGGCAATGTTCATTCTGGTCGGCATGGCGGAATTGACCGCCGTCGGCATCTACATTCAGTACTGGTGGCCGGAGATCCCCACCTGGGCCTCCGCCGCGCTGTTTTTCGTGCTGATCAACCTGATTAACCTGGTGAACGTGCGCCTGTACGGCGAAACTGAGTTCTGGTTCGCCATCATCAAGGTAGTGGCGATTGTCGGCATGATCGTCTTCGGCGCCTGGCTGTTGGCCAGCGGTAACGGCGGGCCGCAGGCCAGCATCACCAACCTCTGGCAGCAGGGCGGCTTTATGCCGCACGGCTTCTCCGGGCTGGTGATGGCGATGGCGGTGATCATGTTCTCGTTCGGCGGGCTGGAGATGGTCGGCATCACCGCGGCGGAAGCCGCCGATCCGCGCCGCAGCATTCCCAAAGCCACCAATCAGGTGGTGTACCGCATCCTGATCTTCTATATCGGCTCGCTGACCGTGCTGCTTTCGCTCTATCCGTGGGGGCAAGTGGTGGAGGGCGGCAGCCCGTTCGTGCTGATCTTCCATGCGCTGAACAGCAATCTGGTGGCAACGGTGCTCAACGTGGTGGTCTTGACCGCCGCGCTGTCGGTTTACAACAGCGGCGTTTATGCCAACAGCCGCATGCTGTTCGGGCTGGCCAGCCAGGGCAATGCGCCGCAGGTGCTGACGCGCGTGAATAAACGCGGCGTGCCGGTGCTGTCCATCGCGCTGTCGGCGTTGATTACTTCGATCGGTGTGCTGATCAACTACCTGATGCCCGGCAAGGCGTTTGAGCTGCTGATGGCGCTGGTGGTGTCAACATTGGTGATCAACTGGGTGATGATCTGCCTGGCGCACCTGAAGTTCCGTGCCGCCAAGAACCGCCAGGGCGTCATCCCCAGCTTTAAGGCGCTGTGGTATCCTTTCGGCAACTACCTGTGCCTGGCGTTCCTCGGCCTGATTCTGGTGATCATGTATTTCAGCGAAGGGATCCGCATTTCGGTGTTGCTGATGCCGGTATGGGTTGCGATGCTGTGGTGCGGGTTCATGCTGACGCGCCGCAAAGGCGCCAAGCGTTAATCTGCGTGCTGCGGAGGCGTATTGCCCGCCTCCGCTTCTTTTCTCGTTAGCCGCGCGGCATAAAGGCGCGGCCCTCACCGTGACCCCGCCCCAGCAGTTTCCGGCACAGCAGCAGCAGGGTGCTGATGACGTCGATGGCGACTACGCTGAGCATCAGCAGAGTCAGCATGAAGAACCCAAGCAGCGAACCGCCCAGCAGCACCAACGGTGCAGGCACGCGCAGCCGGCGCAGCTTCATGGCGAAATACATTTTCCAGTATTGCTTCTGCGCGAGCAGCGCGCTGCGAATACGACGCCCCAGGCCGATGCCTGATTTGCGGGATGTAGAACGACTCATAACTTCTCCTTTTCTGTATGCCCTACAAGTCAATCACAAAGATCTTAAGAGAGTCTTAACGGGCTCTTGGCGGCCCTGGCTTTCCACCGGAGTGAGACAACAGCATACGGCAAAAGGTCCCGAGATGCAGCGCACGGCTGACAAAGTGCGAGCTTCATCGGGTTTGTTACACTGAAAGTCATGCCCGTGCAGGGCGCTGTGGTCGGGAGAAAAGGCAGGATGAAAAGAATCAACCGTTATTACGACGCGGCCAAGGCGCATCATACGCCGGAGGGATTTCGCAACCTGGAACCTTCGCGGCGTGAGGAGGGCGATCTTCGGCGTTGGCAAGATGAACGCAAGCGGCAGGGGCTGCCCAGGCCGCCGCAGCAGGGTTATGCGCAATTTACCCAGCGCTGGTGGCAACCTGCCGATCTCAGTGGCAGCGACGACAGCGTCTGGTGGTTGGGGCATGCCTCGATGCTATTGCGATTGAGTGGCCGCTATATCCTGATCGATCCGGTATTGTCCGAACGTGCATCGCCGCTGAGCTTTTACGGCCCAAAGCGCAGAACGCCGCCGCCGTTGACGGTGGGGCAACTGCCGGCGGTGGATGTGGTGCTGATCTCCCATAACCATTATGACCACCTCGACAGGCGCACGGTGCGGCAATTGGCGCGGCGTTTCCCACAGGCCGAGTTCATCGTGCCGTTGGGGTTGAAGCGCTGGTTTCGCCGCTACCGGCTGAAGGTGCATGAACTGGACTGGTGGCAGAGCCTGTCACTGGGCGAGCTGACGGTCTACGCCACGCCGGCGCGGCACTGGAGCATGCGCACGCTGTGGGATCGCAATCGCTCGCTGTGGTGCGGGTGGGTGATCCACCATCCGGCGCTACGGTTTTATTTTTCCGGCGACAGCGGTTATTCGGAACGGCTGGCGGAGATCGGTCAACGGCTGGGGCCGTTCGACGTGGCTGCGTTGCCGATCGGCGCCTATGCACCGCGCTGGTTTATGCAGGAGCAGCATATGGATCCGCAGCAGTCGGTGGCGCTGTATCGCGAACTGAATCAGCCGCGAGCCATTCCTATCCATTGGGGAGTATTCGAACTGGCGGATGAATCGCTGGACGAACCGCCGCAGCAGCTGAACCTGGCCCTGAGCGAGGCGGGGTTGGAGCAGCATCAATTCCTCCCGCTGAAGATTGGCGAGCGCATCGCGTTGCAGGGCTCATCGCCTGCGTTACCTAATCACCCGTCGGCGCAGCGGGATGAATAAAGTCAATGGTTTGAAAGCGCAGCTGTAATTAGCAGAATTGATAAGTGCGGGTGGTGATTCAAATAACCCCCGTATTTTCAGGATTTAATTCAACGTTGAACTTTCGTTATTGATAAGATTATTCCGGCTATTGAGGTTAATGACATTCGGATTATTTATGATGAAACCACAGGCAGCGGAAGATGTGCCGGCGCTTTGCATGCTTATGCATCCGTTGTGCAGGGTGGAGACGTTGCCGCCGACCCGTGCGCCGTTCTCGCCCGCGCCGTTTGGCGGCAGGGCGGAAAGCCGATGATGAATGGGCTTTCCGGCGGTAAATGGTCGGAGGAGCGATGAATAAATTGGCCCCCGTTCATCGATATTCAGATGTTGCATATCAAATTCCATAAAGATTCAAATTTTTTAACGCTATAAGCGGCAAAAAAGCGGAAATGATGAGACGCAAAGGCGTCAATACGATGAAAGTTTTGTTAAAACTCCAGCAGAATGCGGGGTCTGGCGCAGTGATTTTGGCAAGCAGAAAATAGCCGATGCTTCAACATCTTTTGGCCTATTTAAGCAAATGTTGCGCTCGACCGTTTCAAATATGTGCGACATGTCGTTCAGTGATTAAAAATGGCTTGCCATCGCATACAGAGTATGTGATAACGCATCTGGGTAAAACGAGGTACAGTTCTGTATATGTGTGGCATTTTCAGTAAAGAAGTTCTGAGTAAAGACGTTAGCGTTGAATACCGCTTCTCTGCCGATCCTTATCTTAGTGCCTCAAGCAGTAACGACTCTAGTTTGTCTATGTAACGCCCTCGGGCGGTTTAAACAATCCAAAGGAAATACTCAAGATGGCAAAGATCAAAGGTCAAGTTAAGTGGTTCAACGAGTCTAAAGGTTTCGGTTTCATCACCCCGGCTGACGGCAGCAAAGACGTGTTCGTACACTTCTCTGCAATCCAGGGTAACGGCTTCAAAACCCTGGCTGAAGGCCAGAACGTTGAGTTCGAAATCCAAGATGGCCAGAAAGGCCCATCTGCAGTAAACGTTACTGCTATCTAATCAGCGTCAGCTGTACAAAAAGCCCGCCTTCGCGCGGGCTTTTTCGTTTCCGTCATCCGGCGGCGATGATGATGCCGGCGTACTGGTTGCGGCCTTTGATCCCCGGATGCGTCGGATCCTGCGCGCGCCGGTGGCTGTTGCGGCGATAGCTGGTGTATTTGAAGCGCTGCGGCCGCTGTGGGTCGACGTCCGGCGTGCAGATGGTGCAACTGCCGGCGCGGTCAACGGCGGCGAAGCCGAGCGCCGCCAGCTTGTATTCGGCAATTGCGGCCAAATCGAGATGCCGGTAATGCGGGCTGATCAGCGTGGCGGGCAGCGGCAGGCGCTGTTTAAAAACTCTCCACCAGCGCTTCATCGACTTCGTAGCAGCACGGGCCGGCGGCAGGGCCGATGGAGACGACCCAATCGGCGGTGTCGCCGTCCTGGCGAATGCGTGCTGCCATCTGTTCCAGAATGCCGTCCAGCAGCCCGCGCCAGCCGGCGTGCACCGCAGCGATGGCGCCGCCGTCACGGCGGCTGAACAGCACCGGCAAACAGTCCGCCGTCAGTACGCTGAGCAGAATGCCGGGCTGGCGAGTATAGAAACCATCGGCCTCGCCGCATGCCTGCGCCGGCTGCAGCACATCGACGATGCGGGTGCCGTGCACCTGTTTTTTTTCCGGCAGCGTGGCGCTGTAGGGCAGCAGATGCCCGGGCAGCAGCGCGAGTTTGCTGCCGAAGCCGTGCTGAATGTGGGGCACCGCATCGAGCAGCGCGGAACGATCGCTCATAAGTTATGTTCACCTGCATGAGAAAACAGACTCTCAGTGTAGCCAGCTTTTTCCCCGCTTGACCAGATGTTGTTGGCGGCGAAAGCGAGCGGGGATGCGCCTTGCATCAAGCCGACGCCTTCTTTAGACTAGCCGCGCCCTGTCTTTCTGGAAGCCCATTCATGTCTTATCACTGCCCCCTGTGTCATCAACCGCTGCATTTTTCATCACAACACTGGCGTTGTGACGGCAATCATCAGTTCGATCAAGCCAAAGAAGGTTACGTGAATCTGCTGCCGGTGCAGCACAAACGATCGAAGCAGCCGGGAGACAGCGCGGAAATGATGCAGGCACGGCGCGCGTTTCTCGACGGTGGATATTATCAGCCGTTGCAAGCGCAGGTAGCCGAGTGGCTGGATTCGGCGCTGGCGGCCGATGCAGGCGCGTTATTGGACATAGGCTGCGGGGAAGGGTATTACACCGCCGCCGTGGCCGCACGGCTGGCTCAGGAGCGCAATATGGCGGTCTATGGGCTGGACGTCGCCAAGGTGGCGATCCGTTATGGCGCCAAACGTTATCCGGCGGTCTCGTTCTGCGTTGCCTCCAGTCACCGTTTGCCGTTCGCCGACGGGGCGTTGGACGCGGTCTTGCGCATTTATGCGCCTTGCAAGGCGGAGGAGCTGGCGCGGGTAGTGAAGCCGGGCGGCGTGGTGCTGACGGTTTCGCCGGGCCCGCGTCATCTGTACCAGCTGAAAGAGCAGGTGTACCAGCAGGTGCAGCTGCATGCCGAACAGGATGAACAGTTCGACGGATTCGACTGCGAGCGCAAAGAGGCGCTGGCCTATACGATGACCCTACCGGGCGCGCAGGCCGCCAATTTGCTGCAGATGACGCCGTTCGCCTGGCGCGCTACGCCGGAGGTGCAACAGCGGTTGGCCGAGGGCGGCGAGTTTGTGTGCGAGACGGATTTCGTGTTGGCGTTGTACCGACGTCGCGCTTAAGGGGCCTTGAACTCAGAAACAAAAAAAACCTGCCGCGGCAGGTTTTTTTTGCAGTTCGGTCGCCTCAGGCCAGGTAGCCGAGGTGCTCCAGCAGGATGTTGACGCCGATGCCGATCAACACCACGCCGCCGAGGATTTCGGCGCGTTTGCCCAGCAGCGGGCCGATAAAGCGGCCGATCATCATGCCCAACGTTGCCATGATCATGGTGGCGCAGCCGATGGCCATTGCGGTGTGCACGATGTTCACCTGCAGGAAGGCCAGACCGACGCCGATCGCCATGGCGTCCAGGCTGGTCGCGATAGCGGTGGCCACCAATATCCAGAAGCCGTGGCGTTTGACCTTCTCTTCTTCATCGGGCCTGTTGCGCACCCCTTCGACAATCATGCGCATGCCGAGAATGAACAGCAGCGAGAAGGCGACCCAGTGATCCCATTCCATGATGTATTGGCTGGCGAACAGGCCGATGGCCCAACCGATGAGCGGGGTGATTGCTTCGACCACGCCGAAGATCAGACCGGTGCGGATCGCTTCGCGAAAGCGCGGCTGATGCAGACTGGCGCCTTTGCCGATAGAAGCGGCGAACGCATCCATGGACATGCCGAAAGCGAGAATAAGCGTTGCTGAAAGGTTCATGTGAAATAGCCTCGGCCGGGTGGCTCCATATACACGTAACCCACCCCCAACCAAACGACGGAGTTACGTGTCTATGGTCTCGCCAACCTTACCTGGCTGCCCGCACCACGTTTCATACGGCGAAACGAGTATGTTGATACGGGCGTTTCTGGCGTTTTATTCTCCAGAAACCGGCTACTCCCCAATGACGGCGCAACCATACCATATTATTTCCGGTACCGACAACTTTATTCTGGCGCGATTTTTGTTCTTAATTGAGACTCGTTTTCATTAATCTGAGTTCATGCGGGAATATAATGTAGACGCGGGTAACAATGTTGCAGAAATAATAGTCAGAAATGAAATGGCGCTGCCGATTAATTATCCACAGACAGCGCAAGGTTTGAGCGAGAATAAAATTAATTTTCCTTTATTTATTGATTATCAACGAAAAAATTGTATATCTTCTCCAGGTCATCCAGGTGCGTCACCTGAACCAACAGCCGGCGCTGCTCCAGGTCGATGGCCAGAATGCCGTCCTCCGATAAATTCATGGCCTTAATGCGGTTATATTCGACAAAAACATTAGCGAAGAAAAAACCGTGCGCTTTAAACACCATTTTGGGCGAGCGGATATAAGCAATATAGATGGCGAGCAGCGCCAAAGAAATAAGCAGATAGGTGGTTAATAGCGCGCCGTTGGCGGTGACGTTACGGTAAATCAGAATGGCGATCAGGCCGACGAAAATCAGGCTGTCGAGGCGGCTGCGGCGTTTGAGCGGCACTTTGAGCCGCGTTTTGCCTTTCAGCAGATTCATGCCGAATTCGTCGTACAGCGAATACAGCAACAGCAGGGCGATAAACAGCATCAGTACGGCGTCGGTCAGTGACATCTCTTGCTCCACACATAAAAAAGCCGGGGGTTGCCCCCCGGCCGTTTCGAACGATTACAGGCCCAGCAGGCCAATCCAATAGCCAAAGATACCGATGACGAAGAAGCCGATGATGATCCACAGCGCATTGACTTTTTTACGCAGCAGCCACATACAGGCGAAGGTCAACAGCAGCGGCACCAGGCCCGGCATCAGCTGGTCGAGGATGGTCTGCACCGTGGTGACGTTGGTATGCCCGGTCTGGTCGGTGATCTTGGACACCACCAGCGGGATATTCACGTGCGTCCACTTGTTGACCAGCGCCCCCATGACAAACAGGCCGAGAATGGACGCTCCTTCCGTCAGTTTCTGCAGGAAGCCGCCGCCCATGTCGTTGACGATATCCACCCCTTTACGGTAACCGTAGGCCACGCCGTAATAGCGGGTCAGCAGGCGCACCAGGTTGAACAGCACGAAGAACAGGATCGGTCCGAGCAGGCTGCCGCTCATGGCGATGCCCGCCCCAAGCGCGGCGAATACCGGCCGCACGGTGCCCCAGAAGATCGGGTCACCGACGCCCGCCAGCGGCCCCATCAAACCAACCTTGATGCCGTTGATTGCGGCGTCGTCGATCGGTGCGCCGTTGGCGCGTTGCTCTTCCATCGCCATGGTCACGCCGAGTACCGGTGCCGCCACGTAAGGGTGGGTGTTGAAGAACTCCAGGTGACGCTTGATCGCCTGTTTGCGATCGTCATTGTTTTCCGGATACAGGCGACGGATCACCGGCACCATCGAGAAGCAAAAACCCAGCGCCTGCATGCGTTCGAAGTTCCATGAACCCTGGAACAGGTTCGAACGCAGGAATACGCCGCGAATATCGGCCGGCGTGAGTTTCTTTTGAGCAGTTGTATCAACCATTTCTCTCACCTATTCCTAGTCGAGCTCGTTATCGAGATCGTTCGCGTTAGCCGGGCCGGCCTGGACAACCTGAGACTTGTTGTATTTCGGGCTGAGCTGGATATACAGCACGGCCATCACCACGCCGATGACGCCGAGCGCCACCAGGTTGAAGTTGGTGAAGGCGGCGGTAACGAAACCGAGATAGAAGAACGGCATCAGGTAGCCGGCGCGCATCATGTTAATCACCATCGCGTAACCGACCACCACGATCATGCCGCCGGCGATGTTCAGGCCGCTGGTGACCACTTCCGGGATCGAGTTGAGCAGGGCGTGCACCCCGGCGGTGCCCACCGAGATGGCGACGATGACCGCCGGGATGGCGATACGCATCGCCTGCAGCAGCAGGGCGCCGACATGGATCCAGCTGATGGCGCGCAGGCTGCCGCGCTCCGCCGCGCTGTCCGCTGCGTGCTGGAAGGCCACGGTGAGGGTTCGCACGATGATGGTTAACACCTGGCCGGCCGCCGCCAGCGGAATGGCCAGGGCGATACCGGCGCCGACGCTTTGCCCGCCGGCGATGACCAGGATGGTCGAGATGATGGACGCCAGGGCGGCATCCGGCGCGACCGCCGCACCGATGTTCATCCAGCCGAGGGCGATCATTTCCAGCGTACCGCCGATAATGATGCCGGTTTTCATATCGCCGAGGATGAAGCCGATCAGGGTACAGGCGACCAGCGGACGGTGGAACTGGAACTCGTCGAGGACGGAACCCATCCCGGCGATACAGGCAACGATAAATATCAGCACAATCTGAAGAGTGGTGATCTCCATTGCACTTCTCCTATGACCAAAAAAGCTCTGAGTAAAATAATCAGCGGCAGGCGCCACTAATTGAGTTTGTTAATCAGGTCCATCATTTTTAGCCGGCTGTCGGACGAGACCTTACGCACCTCCAGCTCGATACCGCGATCGTTCAGTTTCTTAAACGCTTCGATATCTTTTTCATCGACGGAAACGGCGTTGTTCACCTGGGTTTTCCCCTGGCGGAACGCCATGCCGCCGATATTGACGGATTGAATATCCACACCGCCCTCCACCAGACGCCAGACGTCGGTCGGATTGGTAAACAGCAGCATCACGCGGTCGTTGGCGTATTTCGGGTTGTTCCAGACGCGGATAGCCTTCGCCACGTCCACCACGTGGGCGGTGACGCCCGGCGGGGCGACCTGGGTCAGCAGGGTTTTGCGCACATGGTCGGCAGCGACTTCGTCGCTGACGACGATGATGCGGCTGACGTTGGTCTCTTTGGTCCAGCGGGTAGCCACCTGGCCGTGAATCAAGCGGTCATCGATGCGCGCCAGGCCGATTTTCATGTGGTCGTTCGGCCCCAGCGGCGCCTGAGGGGCAGCGGCTTTGGCGACGGGCGCCACGGGTTTTGCGGGTTCTTCCTGCGGTTTTTTTCAGCGCTTTCACGCCTTCTCGGCCGGTTTCCAACGCCAGCGCCACCAGTTCATCGAAAGCGGGGTTGTCGTCCCGCGCCATGAAGGTTTCCACCAGCATCGGGATGTTGACCCCGGTGACGACCTCATAGTTTTCTTTGTCGACCGCAATGCGGCTGGCGGCGTTGAACGGGCTGCCGCCCCAGGTATCCACCAGGAACAGCACGCCGCCGCTGGTATCCAATCCACTGATTTTTTCGTTGTATTTGACGATTAACGTTTCGGCATTCTCACCGGGAACGAAGTCTATAAAGGCGGCGTTGTCCTGCTCGCCCAATAGCATCTCCGCCGTTTTCAGCAGTTGTTCCGCTGCAGCCCCGTGTGTGCCGATGATAATAGCTATTGCCACTCGCTACCTCCTCGTTGAACTCCAGACGCGGTTTGTGTCGTTTCTCCGCGCCGTCTTGGCAGTCACTTCCGCGGTTCAGATACATTATGGTAGAAAAAAAGAAACGCACGCCTAACATTTCTCACGCAGTATCAAATGCCTGTGCGTGATACTTCACGAACGCGAGATTTATTTTAGTGAGTGAAAAAATATTTTTTGTGACGCTGCTCCGCTATTGAATGCTCGGAGAAATCTTAGCTGTCGCAGACGATATGGCGTGGCGTCACCCTAAACCGCCGTTGAAAAAGCCGCTTTGTCCCCCAGAAAAATCCTGATACAGTAATTTCCTCTTTCATCACCAAGGAGTGAAGGGCCTCAGCCCTCCCTATGGACTGTCACCGAAGTAACTGTTTTTCCAGGTTTCACCCGCCACCTGCTGGCGTTGCATATGTTGTTCGGCCCTTCGGCCATCTCCCGGTAATCCCATCCCGTCACTTTGCTATTGTCGACTGCGCCCATGCAGCGGCGGCATCGTCATGTCTGAGCGGCGTGCGCTCATTCCCACTTTTTTCTGGAGTCTGATATGGAATTTTTAATGGACCCCTCTATTTGGGCGGGGTTGCTTACGCTGGTGGTGCTGGAAATTGTGCTGGGCATCGACAACCTGGTATTCATCGCCATTTTGGCCGACAAGTTGCCGCCTAAGCAGCGCGATAAGGCGCGCATCATCGGCCTGTCGCTGGCATTGCTGATGCGTTTGGGTCTGCTGTCGGTGATCTCCTGGATGGTAACCCTGACCACGCCGCTGTTCAGCGTCGGCGATTTCAGCTTCTCCGGCCGCGATCTTATCCTGCTGTTCGGCGGGGTATTCCTGCTGTTCAAGGCCACCATGGAGCTGCATGAACGGCTGGAAGGGCAGACGCACCAGGATGGCGCCAACCGCGGTTACGCCAAGTTCTGGGCGGTGGTGGTGCAAATCGTGATCCTTGACGCGGTGTTCTCGCTTGATGCGGTGATCACCGCCGTGGGCATGGTGAACGATCTGCCGGTGATGATGGCGGCGGTGGTGATCGCGATGGCGGTGATGCTGCTGGCATCCAAGCCGTTGACCAACTTCGTCAACGCGCACCCGACCATTGTGGTGCTGTGCCTGAGCTTCCTGTTGATGATCGGTCTGAGCCTGATCGCCGAAGGCTTCGGCTTGCATATTCCTAAAGGCTATCTGTACGCCGCGATCGGCTTCTCGATCCTGATTGAATTGTTCAATCAGATCGCGCGTCGCAACTTTATCAAGCATCAGGCGCGTCGCCCGATGCGCGAGCGCACCGCGGAAGCGATCATGCGCCTGATGGGGCAGCAGCGCGCGCAGCAGGCGGACGATGCGGTGGCGTTGCCGAGGGATGAAACCTTTGCGGCGGAAGAGCGTTATATGATCAGCGGTGTGCTGACGCTGGCCTCGCGCTCATTGCGCAGCGTGATGACGCCGCGCACTGACATCTCCTGGGTCGACTGCGAGCGCTCCCGTGAGGAGGTGCGCGCACAGTTGCTGGATACGCCGCACAGCCTGTTCCCGGTGTGTCGCGACTCTGTGGATGAGATCGTCGGCGTGGTACGCGCCAAGGATCTGTTGGTGGCGCTGGAGCAAGGGGAAGATATCGCCGAGTTTGCCGCCCGCACGCCGCCGATCGTGGTGCCGGAAACCATGGATGTCATCAAGCTGCTGGCGGTGCTGCGCCGCGCCAAAGGGCGCCTGGTGGTGGTCACCAACGAGTTCGGCGTGGTGCAGGGGCTGGTGACGCCGCTGGATGTGCTGGAAGCGATTGCCGGCGAGTTCCCGGACGAAGATGAAACGCCGGACATCGTGGCGGAAGGCGACGGCTGGCTGGTCAAAGGCGGGACCGACCTGCACTCGCTGGAACAGGCGCTGGCCTGCGATGACCTGGTCAGCCCAACCGCAGACTACGCCACTCTGGCGGGGCTGCTGTTAGCCCACTACGGCCAGATGCCGGTGGTGGGGGACACCATTGAACTGAACCACCTGCGTTTCGATATCGTCGAGGTCTCCGACTATCGCATCGAGTTGGTGCGTGTCACCCGCGTCGTCTTCGACGAACCGGCGCATTCGTAACCCACCCGCCGGAGGCTCAGGCCTCCGGCGTATTCTCTTCTGTTTTCCTGACGCGCGATTCGTACTGCTGCAACCACAGCGGGAAAACGTGGATCGGCATCGGCTTGGCGAAATAATACCCCTGCAGGGCATTGACCTCACGCGAGCGCAGATAGTCGGCCTGTTCCGCCGTTTCTACCCCTTCAGCCACCAGCTTCAGCTTCAGCCGCTGCGCCAGCGTAATGATGGTATCGGTCACCGTGGCGTTGACCGCGTCGGTACCGATGGCCGCGGTAAACCCGCGGTCGATCTTTAACACGTCCGGGCTAAGGTTCTTCAGGTAGCTCAGCGAGCTGTGGCCGGTGCCGAAATCGTCGATGGCCAGCATGATCCCCATGTCTTTCAGCGTCCGGATCTGGTCATGCTGGATCGCCGACAGCGCGGTGCGTTCGGTCAGCTCCAGCATCAGTGACGGCATCGGATGCGCCGGCAGCCAAATCCGGCGGATATCGTCGATGATGTTGAGCGTTTTAAAGTGTTCGGCGGCGACGTTGATGCTGATGTAGAACGACGGTCGCGGCGGGAACAGCTGCAGATTTTCCGTCACGGTGTTCATCAGATAACGGGTCAGCGGAATGATCAGCTCATGCTGCTCGGCCAGCGGAATAAACACGTCGGGGGAGATCCACCCTTGCCGCTTCTTTTTCCAGCGCAGCAGCATCTCGACGCCGGCGCAGCGCCCGGTGTCGCTATGGATGATGGGCTGGCAATAGACGCGGAACTCGCGATGGGTGATGGCATGGCCGATGTGATAAGACAGGCTCATGCGGTTAGCGGTGAGCAGATAGACCACATAGGCGGCCAACAGGCTGATCAGCAGCGCCAGCGGGATATGGCGCGGCAGTGCGGAAAGCGCCAGCATGCCGATCTGCGGGCCGAACAGCGAAATCGAGAACGGGTATAGCGCAGAGCCGGCGGTGTAGCGCAGATCGTTGGTCAGGGTGTCACGGCTCAGGATTTCGCGTCGGCCGTATTCCAGGCTGCTGTCAGCCACGTTCAGCACCACGCGCTGAACGTAAGGCTCCTGCGGCTCGAGTAAAAAGTTGGACAGCAGCTCGATATTAAACACGTGCAGCACGCCGCTGGTTTTATCGTGGGGGGATGGCGTCCACATCACCAGCGTGGGCAGGCCTTTGCTCACTGCCAGCGAGGGGCGCAGCGCCAGCCTGGCGTTGCTGTTGACGAAGGTCGGCATTACCGCGGCCAGCTGATAATGACGGGAACCAAACAGGCTGGAGCAGTAAATAATGCCGTTTTTTACCAGCAACATGGCGCGTAGCGCCTGATTCTGCGCGGCGCGAAAGCGCAGGGTCGACGAAACGTTCTCGCAGGGCTGGTCCAGCATGTCCATGCTGCGCTCCGCCTGCAGCTGAGCCGGCGTCAACAACTGGTTGAGCTTGCCGACGGTGCGGGTGGCCAATGTCTGTTGGCTCAGCTCGATACTTTTGACCTCTTGATAGTAACGGGTATACAGCGATACCAACAGAATAGCCGCGCCCACCGCTCCGGCCAGCAGCCAACGGTAATAACGATATCGGGACGCGGCGAGGTGGGTCATCAACATCCGGTAAATCCTTGTTCGGTAATCCAGCCCCGAGTCACGGTCAGGTCATAGATCCTTAAGTTGCGCTCGGCTAATTCTAGCCTGAGGTTATACAAGATTGATGGTAACTCAGTAAATTATTTCGATTTGGCAAAACAGAAGGTCAATTTGCAGGCTAACCACCGGATCGATGAGAGAAATGCAGGATTTTTTCTGGTGACATTGTCACAAAAAGCGGCCAGTGAATTGATTACCCATAAAAAACCCCGCCGGGTGGCGGGGTTGTCTGTCAGTCGCATTGCACCTTGATTGCCAGGCCGCCGCGTGACGTTTCGCGGTACTTGGCGTTCATGTCTTTGCCGGTTTCGTACATGGTCTCGATCACCTTATCCAGCGAAACGCGCGGCTCGCTGGTGCGGCGCAGGGCCATGCGGGCGGCGTTGATCGCCTTGACCGAGGCGATGGCGTTGCGCTCGATGCACGGCACCTGCACCTGGCCGGCGACCGGGTCACAGGTCAGACCCAGGTTGTGCTCCATGCCGATCTCCGCCGCCACACAGACCTGCTCAGGGCTGCCGCCCAGCAGTTCGGCCAGACCGGCCGCCGCCATGGAGCAGGCAACGCCGACTTCACCCTGGCAACCGACTTCGGCGCCGGAGATGGAGGCGTTCATCTTGTACAACGCGCCGATCGCACCCGCCGCCATAAAGTAGCGGATGTAGATATCCGGGCTGACGGACTCGATGAAGTGATCGTAGTAAGCCAGCACCGCAGGCACGATGCCGCAGGCGCCGTTGGTCGGCGCAGTGACCACGCGGCCGCCGGCGGCGTTTTCTTCGTTAACCGCCAGCGCGAACATGTTGACCCAGTCGATCACGTTCATCGGATCGCTGGACAGTTTGTCCGACGCCACCAGCATGCGGCGCAGCGCGGAGGCCCGGCGCGGTACGCGCAGCGGCCCCGGCAGTACGCCTTCGGTGTTCAGACCGCGGTCGATACAGGCGCGCATGGTTTGCCAGACGTTGCCGAAGTAGGTCTCGATCTCTTGCTTACTGTGCAGCGCCAGTTCGTTCTGCATCACCATGCCGGACAGCGACAGGCCGGTCTCGCGGCAGTGGTCGAGCATTTCGCGCGCGGAGTTGAACGGATATGGCATTTGCAGTTCTTGCTCGGCGGCCTTGCCGAAATTCTCCTCGTCGACGATGAAACCGCCGCCGATAGAGTAATAGGTCTTGCTGTACACTTCTTTATCGCCGGCGAAGGCGTGGATCTGCATGCCGTTTTCGTGCAGCGGCAGGTTGTCGCTGCGGAAGACCATGCCGCCGTCGCGTGGGAAATCGACTTCATGCAGGCCGTTGGCCAGCATCAGGCGTTGACGTTGTTCTACATCGCGAATAAAACCCGGAATGCTATCGATATCGACGGTGTCCGGCATGTTGCCGGCCAGGCCGAGAATGATGGCGATATCGGTATGGTGACCTTTGCCGGTCAATGAGAGTGAGCCGTAAACGTCTACGGCAACACGCGTGATAGAAGGCATCAGGCCTTTATTTACCAGATCGTCGACAAACTGTTTGCCGGCTTTCATCGGTCCAACCGTATGAGAGCTGGACGGGCCGATGCCGATCTTAAACATGTCGAAAACGCTAATCACGCTAAAACTCCTTAAAGAGACGTATTGTTATGGCTGCGGCGGTCAAAAACCGCGCAGGGAACAGCGATATTGTAAAAGGGCCGTGCGGGTTCGGCTGCCTTTTTCGCATGAAATTAAATAATCCGTGGTGTCGCTTTTTTTACTGATTACCCGGGGCGAACCCTTGTGCGGGGTATCCGCTTTCGCCCAAGCTCCATTAGCGGTAATCGCGCCAGCTTTCCGTGCTGAACGCCGCCGGCTTAATCCCTGTTTCTACAGTGGTTTATCTCGGACGGTGGTATTTTACAGGTATTTCGTAAGGTTTAAGAGAGGGTTTACAGTTTTTTTAAAACCATTCAAACGGAACGGTAGTTGAAAAAGCGATCAAATGAAGTGATAGCGATCGCTTTACCCGCCGCGGAGGTCGGCAACCGTGCCAGATTGCGAGTCAGATCACGTAATGCGGGCTAAATACTGACCTGTTGCGCCAGGCGCCGAATGATAGCGGCGGTCAGCCCCCAGATAAACTGGCTGTGATACCAGGAGAGGTAGATGCGGTGCGTATGGCCGGCGCGATGAATATCCAGCGGATAGTAACGCGACAGGGTCAGCGCTTCCCGCAGGGGCATCTCGAACACGTCCGCCACTTCGCCTTCATTGGCGTGGAACTGCACGTCCGGCGGGATGAGGCCGACGATAGGGGTAACCTGAAATCCGGTGCTGCTGTCGAGCGGCGCCATTTGGCCGAGGACAGTCACCGCTTGCGGCGGTATCGCCACTTCTTCCTGCGCTTCTCGCAGCGCCGTGACGATCGCCGATCCGTCTTCGGCGTCGGTTTTGCCGCCGGGGAAGGCCACTTGACCGGCATGTTTGCGCAGCGAGTCGGCACGGCGGGTCAACAGCAGCGTCGGCTCGGCGCGGCAGACGATCGGGATCAGCACCGCCGCCGGGCGCACATGGTGCGAAATCTGCGTCGCCTGTGGCAGCTGCAGTTGAAAACGGCTGATAAAGGCGTGCAGTGAGGCCGGTGAGTTCGATGGGATCACGACAGGGCATACTCCCCTAGCTGCGGCAAAATGCGGCCGACCTTGTCGAAGGTCTCCTGGTATTCCGCCTGCTCCTGGCTGTCCGCCACGATGCCGCCGCCGGCGGAGCAGTGGATGCGACCGTTTTCGGTGACGAGCGTGCGAATGGTGATATTGGTGTCCATGGTGCCGCAGGCGCTCAGGTAACCGATGCTGCCGCAATAGGCATTGCGGCGCTGCGGCTCCAACTCTTCGATGATTTCCATCGCGCGCACCTTGGGCGCGCCGGTGATCGAACCGCCGGGGAAGCAGGCACGCAGCAGTTCGGCCGCCGAGGTATGGTTTGGCAGGGTCGCGGTGATGGTGCTCACCAGGTGATGCACGGCGGGGAACGGCTCCACGGCGAACAGTTCCGGCACCCGTACGCTGCCAGGTTGGGCGACGCGGCCGATATCGTTGCGCAGCAGATCGACGATCATCAGATTTTCAGCGCGATCCTTGGGTGAATCGGCCAAACGGCGAGCCTGCGCGGCGTCCTGTTCCGCGTCCGCCAGCCGCGGCAGCGTGCCCTTGATCGGGCGGGTTTGGATACGCTGCTGCTCCAGCCACAGGAAGCGCTCGGGAGAGACGCTCAGTACGCTGTTGTGCGGCAAGCGCAGGAAGGCCGAGAACGGCGCGCGGTTGCAGGCGCTCAGGCGGCAGAACGCCTGCCATTCATCCCCCTGATAGTCGGCGGAGAATCGTTGTGCCAGATTAATTTGGTAACAGTCGCCGCTGCGCAGGTAGTGCTGAATACGTTGGAATTTCTCGCCGTATTGTCGCCGGCTCATATTGGCGCGCCAGTCGCTCAGCAGCGTGAAAGGGCGTTCTGTAGGTGCGGTTTGGCTATTGAGCCAGCGCCAGCGCTGCTCCACATCGCCATAGCTGAGCAGCGTCAGGGTTTGCAATTGGTGGTCGGCGATCGCTGCCCAGTCATAAATGCCCACAGCCATATCCGGCAAAGCGAGGTCGGCTTCGGCCAACTGCGGCAGGGTTTCCACCCGGCGCCCTAGATCGTAGCCGAACAGTCCCAGAGCTCCGCCCTGAAACGGCAGGTCCGGATTAAACGCCGGCTGCCAGCCTTGCGCCGCCAGTTGCTGCTGCAGCAAGGAGAACGGATCTTCCTGCGACTGAATGGTGACACCGTCACTTTCGATTTGCGTGTCGGCACCCCGGGTGGTGAGTGTCACGCGCGGTTGTGCAACCAGGATATCGAAGCGGTTGTGCGAATGGTCGGCAAAGCCCGAATGCAGCAGCATCGCCCAAGGCTGCGATGAAAGCGGGGCGAAAAGCGTCATCAGGGCACGGCGGCTGTAGGGCAAAGATTTTATGTTTGGGGCGGTTACGCTCATGAACGTCAATAAACCTGGCTGTGAGGACGGCGATAATCTGGCGGCTAGTGTGCCATAGACGGCCACGTCATGCATGTTTTGCCATGCGCGACATGAAGCACAGTTCACATAAACAGCAGCTCAACAAACCTTAAATAAGGCATTTTTTGCGCCATTGATTATACTTCGATATGTTAAAAATTTAACGTCAAATGCACTGGAAGCCTATTCATCGAGGGCGCAATACCCGAGAAATATAAAATAGATTCGTTAATTTCATAAATTTATTATTTCTGCTTGTTATTAGAAGCGGGGGAGATGTTGCTATGCCCGATTTTAGCAACGTCGCCGCCCTTTGGAATTAATGGCTTAATTACTCAGCGCTTTTCTGGCGTGGGTTTGAGAAAGAAAGGCCAGTTCGGTCCCATTAGCCGGCGCGGGAATTTGCAGTGTTTCACGCCTATCCCAAGCCTACGCAGGCCGAATGAGTCTTTTAGAAAATAAAATTATTATTTTGTTACATTATCATTGAAGAGCTGACTATGTCGTTAATGCTGAGCGTGATCGTCCCGATGCACAATGCGGGGGAATTATTGGAGCCTTTCCTGGCCTCGCTGCTGGCCCAGCGCGAGCAACGGTTGGAGGTGATCATCGTCAACGATGGTTCCACTGACGGTTCAGGAGATATCGCGCACCGTTACGCGGCGGTACATCCGCATATTCGTGTGATCGATCAGGCCAATGCCGGTGTTTCTAACGCGCGTAATGCCGGGCTTGCCGTTGCCCAAGGCAAATATGTGGCGTTTCCCGATGCCGACGACTTGCTGGCGCCGGAGATGTATTCCACGCTGCTGGAACAGGCGGAAAAACACCAATTAGACGTGATGCAATGTAATGGCGAGCGCTATTTCACCAGCCAAGATGAATTGCAGCCGATTTTTCCCGAGGCGCGTTTGCGTACCACCGATGTGATCAGTGGCGTGCAGTGGTTTGAACGTGCGCTGAAATCGCGAAAGTTTATTCACGTTGTATGGCTGGCAATATATCGCCTCGACTTTATTCGCCAGCATCGGCTTTATTTCGAGCCGGGGTTACATCACCAGGATATTCCCTGGACGACAGAAGTTATGTTTAATGCCAAACGGGTCAAATAGTTAAGTACGCCGCTGTACCGTCAACGGGTGCACGACAAGTCGATCAGTAATCGTCGTCGCATCGGTAAGGCGAACGTGGAGTATCAACGCCACTATATGAAAATCGTCGACATGCTGGAGCGGCTCAACCAGCGCTATGCGGGCACTATCGTCATTCGTCCGGCTTTCCATTGGCAAATCACCCGCGAAGCGCTGGGCATTTGCCACAGCATTCGTCGCGAGCCGGAACCGGCCGCTCAGAGTCAGATCACCGAAGAGTTCTATCAGCGCGGTATCGACAGAGCGATGTTCGCCAATGCGCGCGGCCTGAAGCAGGGGTGGCATGTCATGCTGTGGCGGCATCGCCTGAAGCAGTGGCGCAACGATAACGGCTGTTCGCAACCGGCCTGACACACCAGACGTTGGGATCCGCCGCGTTAGCGCGTATACTCCTTCTCCCTTTTGCCGGAGAGAACGACACATGCATGCAGGTATGCCATTACTGAATCACGCGGAGCAGCAGGAAGCGGCGGATCGCATCCATCAACTGATGGAGCAGGGCATGAGCAGCGGTGAGGCCATTGCTCGCGTTGCGCAGGAAATTCGCGAGAAGCATCAGGGTGCTCAGGTTGCGGTATTGTTCGATGACGAAGACGAGCAACATGAGGCCGCACCGGAGGCGTCGCGGGATGACGATGCTGAAGAAGACGAAGACTATTGACGTTATCGGGGCCGCGCAAGCGGCCCCGTGAGTATCAGCCGTTGACCGTCACGGCGGCGGCGGCTTGTTTCGCTTGCTCCACCGCCAGTTCCGTCGTGTTCGCCGTCGCCAGCGCTACGCCCAAACGACGTTGCCCGGCGATCTCCGGTTTGCCGAACAGGCGCAGCTGGTTGTGCCCGCGCAGCGCATTTTCCAGTCCGCTGAAACGCACATCGCTGCTGGTGAGCTGCGGCAGGATCACCGCCGAAGCGGAAGGGCCGAACTGGCGGATGGCGCCAATCGGCAACCCGAGAAACGCGCGAACGTGCAGGGCGAACTCGGACAGATCCTGTGAGATCAACGTAACCATGCCGGTATCGTGCGGCCGCGGAGACACTTCGCTGAAGATCACATCGTCGCCGCAGACGAACAGCTCCACGCCGAACAGGCCGAACCCGCCCAGGGCTTTCACCACCTTCTCCGCAATAGCCTGAGCACGGCTCAACGCCGTGGCTGACATGCGCTGCGGTTGCCAGGATTCGCGATAATCTCCGTCTTCCTGACGATGGCCGATCGGCTCGCAGAAATGTACGCCGTCCACGGCGCTGATGGTCAGCAACGTAATTTCAAAATCAAATCTTACCAACCCTTCGACGATCACCCGGCCGCCGCCGGCGCGTCCACCCTGTTGCGCGTAATCCCAGGCGCTTTGCAGCTGCTCAGGCGCGCGGATCAGGCTTTGCCCTTTGCCGGAAGAACTCATCACCGGTTTGACGATGCACGGGTAGCCGATGTGTTCGACCGCCTGCCGGAAAGCCGCTTCGCTGTCGGCAAAGCGATAGCTGGAGGTGGGCAGGCCAAGTTCTTCCGCCGCCAGACGGCGGATGCCTTCGCGGTTCATGGTCAGGCGCGTGGCTTCGGCGCAGGGCACCACGCGGTGGCCCTGACGTTCAAGTTCCACCAGCATGGCGGTGGCGATCGCTTCGATTTCGGGAACGATATAGTCCGGCCGCTCTTGTTCGATAACGGCTTTCAACGCGTCACCGTCCAGCATATTGATGACGTGACTGCGGTGCGCCACATGCATGGCGGGGGCGTCGGCATAGCGATCGACGGCGATCACTTCCAGACCGAGGCGCTGGCATTCAATGGCGACTTCTTTACCCAGCTCCCCGGAGCCGAGCAACATAACGCGGGTGGCGGAAGGGCGCAGGGCGGTTCCAATCGTTAACATAGTTTCGTACCTGGATCGGTGAAAGTAAGCGGATTGATGATCGGCGGGCAGTATATACGAAAACGATTGCGTTCACAGCCACCGCGCCAGGTTTGTTGCTAACTTACTGTTTTTATAACAAGCAGAAATATTTGCCCTGCCTGGGCGATTGTGCGTTAATAAGCGACGGCGAAAGAAGGCCTATATATAGCAAGGTTTTCGTGTCTCGTGCCGTCAAGGCAGGTTTATCAAGTAAAGGAAACACAAATGAGCAAGATCACTGGTCACGTTAAATGGTTCAACGAAAGCAAAGGTTTCGGCTTCATCACGCCTGCCGACGGCTCTAAAGACGTTTTCGTTCATTTTTCCGCTATCGTTAGCGATGGTTTCAAGACTCTGGCTGAAGGCCAGCGGGTTGAATTCTCCATCCAGGACAGCCAACGTGGCCCAGCTGCAGCCAACGTCGTTGCGATTTAACGACTGAGCCGCCAAGAAACCCGCCGCCGGCGGGTTTTTTTATGCCCGCTGCCCGTAACGCCGCCCATCTCTGTTATCATTTACCGCTGATTCGGCGCCAACCTGCGGGCGCGCCGCCATTCCATTCGTCATATAAGAGTTATCGCCGTGAGCACAGTTTCTTTTTCTTCCCTGCCTCTGCCAGCCGAACAGTTGGCCAACCTCAACGAACTGGGGTACGCCAAAATGACGCCGGTGCAGGCCGCCGCGTTGCCCGCTATCCTGCAAGGGCGAGACGTGCGCGCCAAGGCGAAAACCGGCAGCGGCAAAACGGCGGCATTCGGCATTGGCTTGCTGAATAACATCGTCGTTACTCAGGTTGCCACGCAGGCGCTGGTGCTCTGCCCCACTCGCGAGTTGGCCGATCAGGTGAGCAAAGAGCTGCGTCGCCTGGCGCGTTTCACGCAAAACATCAAAATTCTGACGCTGTGCGGTGGCCAACCGATGGGGCCGCAGCTCGACTCGCTGGTGCACGCGCCACACATCGTGGTGGGGACGCCGGGGCGCATTCAGGAGCATCTGCGCAAGAAAACGCTGCTGCTGGACGAGCTGAAGGTGTTGGTGCTGGATGAGGCCGACCGCATGTTGGATATGGGTTTCGCCGACGATATCGACGATGTGATCAGCTACACGCCGCCGCAGCGTCAGACGCTGTTGTTTTCCGCCACTTATCCGGCGGGCATCGAACGCATCAGCGAGCGTGTTCAGCGTCAGCCGCTGAGCGTCGAAGTGGACGATGACGAAGCGCAGACCGCTATCGAACAACGCTTTTATGAGACTACGCGCGAGCAGCGTCCGGCGCTCCTGGTGTCGGCCATTCGCTACCATCAACCCGCGTCCTGCGTGGTGTTCTGCAATACCAAGCGCGATTGTCAGACAGTGCTTGAGGCCCTGGAGGCCCGCGGCATCAGCGCGCTGGCGCTGCATGGCGATCTGGAGCAGCGCGACCGCGATCAGGTGTTGGTGCGCTTCGCCAATCGCAGTTGCCGAGTGTTGGTGGCGACCGACGTCGCCGCTCGCGGGCTGGACATCAAAGAGCTGGAGCTGGTGGTTAACTACGAACTGGCGTTCGATCCCGAAGTGCATGTGCACCGTATCGGCCGCACCGGCCGCGCCGGCATGAGCGGGCTGGCGATCAGCCTGTGCACGCCGCAGGAGATGGCGCGGGCGCATGCGATTGAAGACTACCTGCAGATGACCGTCGATTGGGCGCCGGTGTCCGAGCTGAGCGGGGCGGCCAACGGCTCGCTGGAGGCAGAGATGGTGACGCTGTGCATCGACGGCGGCCGCAAGGCCAAGATCCGTCCCGGCGATATCCTTGGCGCGCTGACCGGCGATGCCGGGCTGACGGCGGCGGAAGTGGGCAAGATCGACATGTTCCCGGTGCATGCCTACGTCGCGATCCGTAAAGCCAGCGCGCGCAAGGCGCTGCAACAGCTGCAACAGGGCAAAATCAAAGGCAAGAGCTGCAAGGTGCGGCTGCTGAAATAAGCCGAAGGCGGGCGGCGGTTTGCCCTCCCGCCATTATCTATTTATACTGTATGTAATTACAGTTATTTGAGTATTTGAGGACGCACGCATGGCGGTTGAAGTTAAATATGTGGTGGTGAGAAACGGTGAGGAAAAAATGACTTTCGCGAGCAAGAAAGAAGCCGACGCCTACGACAAAATGCTGGATCTGGCGGATAACCTCGGAGAGTGGCTGCAACAGGCGCCGCTGAACCTGGACGACGAACAGCGTGAAGGGCTGAGCTTCTTCCTGGCAGAGAATAAAGATGCGCTGGGTCTGATTTTGCGCGGCGCTTCACCGGCGGAAACCCTCAAGAAACCGGCGGAAGCGAAAGCGAAAAAAGCGGCCTCTAACTCAAAAGAGGGATCTGCGTCAGAAAAGCAAGCGGCATAATGACTTATGTTGCGGTGTTGTGATGAAAAAGGATCTAAAATGAGCCGTGAAATAACTTTCTTCAGCCGCTTTGAGCAAGATATTCTGGCCGGGCGCAAAACCATCACCATTCGGGATGCCAGTGAGTCGCACTTCGAACCGGGCGAGGTATTGCGCGTAAGCCGCAATGAAGACGGCGTATTTTTCTGCTTTATCGAAGTGCTGTCGGTAACGCCGGTGCGCCTGGACGCGCTGACTGAACGCCACGCACAGCAGGAGAACATGTCGCTCGGCGAACTGAAGCAGGTGATCAAGGAAATCTATCCGGGCCTGGATGCGCTGTTTGTCATCGAGTTCGTCAAACGGTAAACCCTTTGCCGAAACCCTGTTGTGAGCCAGGGATGGGCGCCCGGATAGCGCTAATCACAACGGGAGGAGACATGAAAAAAACGGGTTTGGCTATCGCCTTGTTGGCCATGATGGGAGCATCGACTGCGGTGTGGGCGCAGGATCACGAGCAGCGCGCCGCCAAGGTGGGGCAGTGTGCGGGTCTGCAGCCGGCGGATATCGCCGCCCAGGTCAAGCGCGACTTCTTGCAGAACCGCATCACGCGCTGGGAATCGGACAAAAAGCTGCTGGGCACCGCCACCCCGATCGCCTGGGTCAGCCCGGATGCCATCAGCGGCAAGGATCAGGTGTGGCAGGTGCCGTTGACGGTGCGTGGCACCAAGGCAGATAAAACCTACAACGTGACGCTTAATTGCAACACCGGCGAAATCGCCTACAGCGCGCCACAGTAACGCTTTTTTGGCAATAAAAAGCCCGCCTGGCGGCGGGCTTGATGTCCCCGGACGGCGTCAGTCGCTGAACGGAATCACCAATTCACCCGGTTTCACTTCCAACCCTTTCGCCAGTTTTTTCGCCAGCGCTTCGGTTTTGCTGTTGTCAGGATTCAGCACATAAGCCGGCTTTTGGTCGAAGTAAGACTTCAGTGACTGGTTCAGATATGGCGTCAGCGCTTTCATCACCGTCTGCATTTTTTCCGGCTGCACGCTGTAATCGGTCAGTTCCATGTCTTTCAGGTAAATGGCGCCCTGTGCGCGGTCGTAAACCGGCTGCGCTTTCAGCGTCAGCTTCAGATCCGCCGCCTGCGGGCCGAGAATCGACGTGATGTTGACCTTGGCGTCGCCGGAAAGGGTGACTTTACCCGGCTCGCTGCGGCCGATCTGGCTTTGCAGCTGCGTCAGCACGATGTTGGCGTCCACCAGGCCGGGCACGCCGATCTGCTTCTGATAGTCGTTATGTTTCTGCAGGTAATCATTCACTTCCTGCTCGCTCAGGGTGTACTGGGTCAGTTGATTGCAACCGGCCAATACGCCGGCGAACAGCAGGGCGGCTGCGCCCATCAGGATCTTCTTCATTAATGCCTCATTGCGACTGCTGGCGAAAAGTGCTGCAGATAATTGATTAATCATTATAAACGTTCCGCCTGCGCGTGAAAACGGCAGGCAGCGATGTGCAGAGGATAGTGCGCGCAAAAACGGGCGACACCTATCGGATAACGCCGAAAGCGTCAGCGCCGCAATCGCAGCGCCAGGAGGATCACGCCGGCCAGGCAGGCCGCGGCCCCCAACAGCGGGAACAGCGGAATGCCCCACAACTGCAGTGAGGAGTGCATCAGATAAGGCGCCAGGCCCAGGGCGAAAGCGGCGGTGACAATGGCGATAGCCAGGGTGACGGCGGCGCGTTCCAGCGCTTTGCTCAACTGGCCGAGATTACTGACGTTGATATCGGCATTGAGCTGCCCGCGTTTTAGGCGGCGCACCAACAGCCGCAGGGTTTGCGGCAGTTCTTCCCCGGCGTCGAGCGCTTCCCCGCCCAGGGCCAATAACCGTTGGCGCACGGCGTCAGGGGCATAGCGTTGCAGCACCGTTTGTTGCAGCATCGGTTTGAGCGTGGCGACGATGTCGAAGGCGGGATCCAATCGGTGCAGCACGCCGTCGGCGGTGATTAACGCCTTGAACAGCAGCACCAGATCGGGCGGCAGCGCCAACTGGTGTTCACGCGCCATCACCAGCAGGTCGGTCAGAGCCTTGCCCAACGTCAGGGTGGCGGCGGCCTGTTTGTCGAGAAAGTTTTGCGCCGCCAGCTCCAGATCCATCAGATCCAGCGGTTCGCTGTCCGACCAGGCGATCAGCGTGTTGACGATGCCTTCGGACTGACGATCGGCAATGGCCTGCAGCAGCAGAAGCAACTGATTGCGCCGCCGCTCAGACAGTTGGCCCACCATGCCGAAGTCGATAAAGCCGACGCGGTCACCGCTCAGCGCCATGACGTTGCCGGGGTGAGGATCGGCGTGGTACAACCGATGCTCCAGCACCATGCTCATAAAGGCGCGCGCGCCGCGTTGCGCCAGCAGTGGGCCGTCAAAGCCCGCCGCCGCCAATTGCTGAGGGTTCTCCGGCGCGGTGCCGGGCAAGTACTCCTGCACTAACAGGCGCGGGGAAGACCATTGCCAATAGATTTTCGGCACGACCACATCGGGTTCATGCGCGAACATCCCGGCGACGCGATCGCAGTTATGCCCTTCGTGAGTCAAATCCAGCTCATGATTCAGCGCCGTCGCCAGCGCTCTGACCATCTGCCGCGGCCGATAGCGCGCCAACGCGGGGCTCTGCTGCTCCACGGTTTCCGCCAGCGAGGCCAGCAGCCGCAGATCGGCATGGATGGTTTTCGCCAGGCCGGGCCGCAGCACTTTCACCACCACCTGTTCGCCGTTGTGCAGGCGTGCGCGGTAGATTTGCGCCATCGACGCCGCCGCCAGCGGCGTGCGATCGAATTCGGCAAACTGCTGCTCGGGTTCGCCGCCCAGATCGGCGATGATTTGCGGCGCCAGTGTCTCCCATGGCAATACCGCCGCTTGGCTGTGCAGGCGATCCAGTTCGTCGGTCCAGGCCGGATCCAGAAGATCAGAACGTGTGGCCAGGATTTGGCCGAATTTGACGAAGGTCGGGCCCAGCGCCTCGAGCGCTTCGCGCAGCCGCTCGGGCAGGGTTTGTGCGTCCTGTTGGGCGGATCCAGCGCGGGCGCCGCGCAGCAAAGCCCCCAGGCCCAGCAGACGCAGAACGTCTTGCAGGCCGTAACGAATCAGAACGGAGGTAATTTCCTTCAGCCGCGCCCGATCGCGAGCGGTGGCGAGCACCATTTTCAGCATCAGTACGCCCTATCCTTTGGGTTATTCAAACGTTATTGTTCCATGTCCAGCAGCAACGGCACCTCGCAGCGCTGCGCCATGCGGTTGCGGTAGGTTTCCACGTTCTCCGGCAGCGCAACCCCGGCGACGATCGACAACGAGCGCAGCAGCGGGAACAGGTGGATATCGTCCTCAGACAGTTCGCCGTTTACCGCTTCGGCGGAGACGATCAGCGGTGACAGGGTTTGCAGATCGGCCTCCAGCTGGGCGATCAGATCGGCGCTGTTGGCGAGATGCTCGGCGAAATCACCGATTGACCCCTGCTTTTTATCGATAAAATAACGGCGGGCGCTGTCGGTGGCGAACTCTTCGAAATCGGCATGCGCAATACGCGGCAACAGCAATTTTGCGCTGTACCCGCCGACCCGCTGCAGCCACTCGGCAATGGCCGGGTTGGTGCGGCCGGTCAGCACCGGCTTGCCGTCCAGGTTATCGACATAGCGCACGATATCCAGGCTTTCCGGCATCGCTTCGCCGTTGTCTTTGACCAGGATAGGCACCATTTTTTGGCCGATCAGATTGAACGGAGTCGTCTCATCGTCGTTGAGCAACGTGACCAGACGAATCGGCAGACGTTTCAGGCCAAAAATCATGCGGGCTTTAACGCAGAATGGGCAATGATCGTAAATGAACAGTTTCATGCTTGCTCCGGGTTGTCAGGTTTTAACAGCAATAGTTACCACAGCTTATCGAGGCTGTCTTGACGTGCGTGTGTTGGATGGTGCGTTATTGCGATATTGCCCGCGCACCGGCGCGGGCTAGGGGGCGTTATTTCTTGGCCGGTACCGAGTTGAGCACATCGATCAGGTGAATGCGAGCTTCTTCCAGGTCGATTTTGTCACGTTCGTTGGCGGCGGTGACGACCTGCAGCTGTTTGATAATATCGTTTTTCAGGCCGGCGTCGCTGGCGAGGATATGGGCCAGGGCCTTTTCCACCAGGGTGGAACGCGCATAAATCATGCGCAAGTTCAGTATCATATGTTCGAGTAGTTGCGGTAATTTTGCTTCTTCACTCATGCCGACGGGCTCCTGTGGGGGTTTTTACTAACAGGATAGCAGCTGTTGCCGATTCGGCCGGATTTCTATGGCGTTAACCGCCGCGCAGCATCATCGATGCACTGCGCCGCGGGCTGAACTGCCAGTACAGCGCCAGCAACGTAGCGAAGCCCACTGCCCCAAGCAGCAACCAGGGTAGCTCCGGCATGTTCATCGTGCGTCCGGTATCGTACATCCAGCCGCCGCCGGTGTAACCTAACGCGCCACCCAGCGCCAGACCAAGGCGGCTAAAGCCCATATAGCTGCCACGCGCACGTGGATCGGCCAGCGAAGCGCTCAGCGTTTCGCGCGCCGGTTCGGCGATGATCGAACCCAGGTAGAAACAGCAGATCAGCGTGAACACGCCTTGCAGGCTGCTGGCAAGGCCGATCGGCAGCAGGCTGAGCGTCATCAGCAGCAGGCCCGCCATCAGGCGCTGCTCAAGCCGGAAGTGTTTTTCTCCCCAACGCGCCAGCGGATAGAGCAGCGACAACGACAGCGCCGCTTCAATCGCATACATCCATTTCACCGCCGCCGGTGAGCCGGCGATTTCATTGACCACGATCGGCAGCATCAGCATCACCTGTACCGCCAGCATATAGTAGCCGGTCAGCGTCAGGACATAGGTGAGGAAGCGGCGATCGCGCACGACCCGCAGCATGCCTTCTTTCATCGGCACGCGCACGGTTGAGATGCGGTAAGCCGGCAGTAGCCAGGCGTTCCAGCCGGCGGCCAGCACGAAGATCGCCGCCCCGACCCAGCAGACAAAGTGGAAGTCGTACTGCAGCAGCCAACTGCCGATCAGCGCGCCGACGACCGCGCCGGCGCTGTCCTGCATCATCAGCAGCGAGAAAAAACGGCCGCGTTCGTGCGGGCGGGTCAGCTTGATCACCAAAGCGGTGCGCGGCGGATCGAACAGCGTGCCGCCGAGGGCGGACAGTGCGCAAGAGAACCACAGGATCCAGGGGGCATCGGCCATCGCCATGGTGGCGAAACCGGCGGCGCGCAGCAACATGCCCGTGACGATCATCGGTTTGGCGCCGAAGCGATCGGCGATGGCGCCGCCAAAGATGCCGAGCCCTTGTTGCAGCAGCTGACGCAAACCCAGCGCGATGCCGACGATCAGCGCCGCCCATCCCAATTGATCGACGAAGCGGATCGAAATAAGCGGAAAAACGACAAAGAAGCCTAAAACCACCAGCAGGTTGTCGAGCAACAGAAAATATTTACCCAAGCTGCGCGCTTGCGACACCAGAGACATGCATCACCATGAGCAATTAAGAGAGAGGGGGAAGGCAACCCCACCATTCTCTACCCAATTGCCGGACGGCGACAGGGGCGGAGTAGATAATATTTTTTTATCGTCAAGGTGTTACCTGTGCTGCAAAATGGGCGGAAAAACGCCGTAAAACGCGTATTCGGCGATTTACTGAGCGACCGAGGTTTTACCTCGGGGGCGGGCTACGGTTATATTGAATGCAGGGAAGTGCGGTTCTGAAGCGCTATTGGCAAAATAAAATCATGCCATCAGATCGGCATCGGATGATTATCCACGCGGCTTCCCAATAAATACTTCTTATCGAACCGTTTTGACTGCGGGGGAAATGATGTTCGGCTACCGCTCTGCATCGCCAAAAGTACGTCTTACTACCGACCGGATGGTGGTCCGTTTAGTGCATGAACGGGATGCCTATCGTCTGGCGGATTATTATGCCGAGAACCGAGCCTTTCTCAAACCCTGGGAGCCGGTACGCGACGAAAGCCATTGTTATCCTTCCGGCTGGCAGGCGCGTCTGGGGATGATCGCTGAAATGCAAAAGCAGGGCAGCGCCTACTATTTTATCCTGCTCGATCCAGAAGAGCAGGAAGTGCGCGGCGTGGCGAACTTCAGCAACGTGCTGCGCGGTTCGTTTCACGCCTGTTTCCTCGGTTATTCGCTGGGGGAGAAATGGCAGGGACAGGGGCTGATGTTCGAAGCCTTGCAGTCCGCCATCCGCTATATGCTGCGCCAACAGCGCATGCACCGCATCATGGCCAACTATATGCCGCACAACCAGCGCAGTGGCGCATTGCTGACGCGTCTGGGATTCGAACGCGAAGGTTACGCCAAGGATTACCTGCTGATCGACGGCCAGTGGCAAGACCACGTTTTGACGGCATACACCAATAAAGAGTGGCTACCCCCACGTTGAGGCCAAACGATGAAATATGAATTGAACGCCAAAGAGGCTCGGGTTATCGGCTGCCTGTTGGAAAAACAGGTCACGACCCCGGATCAATACCCGCTTTCGCTGAATGCCATTACGCTGGCATGTAACCAAAAAACCAACCGTGAACCGGTGATGGATCTGAGCGAAAGCGAAGTGCAGCAGCTGCTCGATCTGTTGCTGCGCAAACATTTATTGCGCACCCTCAGCGGATTCGGCAACCGGGTAGTGAAGTACGAACAGCGGTTTTGCAACTCCGAGTTCGGCCAACTGAAACTTACGCCCGCCGAACTGGCGGTGATCGCCACCTTACTGCTGCGCGGCGCGCAAACGCCCGGCGAGCTGCGCACCCGTACCAATCGGATGCACGAGTTCAGTGATGTCAACGAGGTCGAACAGGTGTTGCAACAGCTGGCCACGCGAGAAGATGGCCCGTTCGTGGTGCGCCTGGCGCGTGAGCCGGGCAAGCGCGAAAGCCGATTCATGCATCTGTTCAGCGGCCAGATTGATGAAGCGCCGGCGGCGGCGTTCGAATCCGAGTTCGACGGCGAACTGAGCGCCAGGGTTAGCGCATTGGAAAGCGAAGTGGCGGAACTGAAACGGCAGTTGCAACATCTGTTGGTGAGGGATGCGAATGACTAAATTGCGTGTAGGCGTGGTGGGATTGGGCAGTATCGCGCAGAAGGCTTATCTGCCAATCCTCGGCCAGGCGGCGGATTGGACGCTGGTGGGCGGTTTTTCGCCCAATCAGCAAAAAGCGCAGCCGCTGTGCGACAGCTACCGCATGGCCTGTTTCTCCCGGCTGGACAGCCTGGCCGAACAGTGCGACGCGGTCTTTGTTCACAGCAGCACCGCCAGCCATTTTTCAGTAATAGGCGAGCTGCTGAACCGCGGCGTGCACGTTTACGTCGATAAACCGCTGGCGGAGACGCTGGAGCAGGGCGAGCAGTTGCTTGAGCTGGCCGAGCGGCGAAGCAAAACGTTGATGGTGGGGTTCAACCGGCGTTTCGCGCCGCTTTACCGGCAGCTCAAGCAGCAAATGAACCAGCCGGCCTCCATTCGCATGGATAAACATCGGGCGGACAGCGTCGGCCCGCACGATCTGCGTTTTACCCTGTTGGATGATTACCTGCACGTGGTGGACACGGCGCTGTGGCTGGCGGGCGGCGGCGAGCAACTGCTGAGCGGCAGCGTGCGCGCCAACGCCGCAGGCGAAATGCTGTACGCCGAGCATCACTTCGCCTGCGGCGATACGCAGGTGACGACCAGCATGCATCGCCGCGGCGGCAGCCAGCGCGAAAGCGTGCAGGCGGTGACAGACGGCGCGCTGTATCAGTTGACCGATATGCGCCACTGGCTGCGTGAAGATGCGCAGGGCGAGTTGGAACAACCGGTGCCGGGCTGGCAAAGCACGCTGGTGCAACGCGGCTTCGACGGTGCGGTGCGGCATTTCCTTGATGCCGTCGCCAATCAGAGCGCGCCGGAAACCGGCGGCGAACAGGCGCTGCTTGCCCAGCGGGTGGTCGAGCGTTTGCTGCGGGATAACTCTATGTAACATCTGGCGGTAGCTATTCTTTTCCGGATGCGTAAACTGAGCCGATTGTTTCACTGACGCCTGCTGTTGCAGGCGTTGATATTTACGGTACCTATCAGACAACCACATGAACCTACTCAAATCCTTGGCTGCCGTCAGCTCGATGACGATGTTTTCGCGGGTGTTGGGCTTTGCCCGCGATGCGATCGTCGCGCGGGTGTTCGGGGCCGGCATGGCAACGGACGCCTTCTTCGTGGCGTTCAAACTCCCGAATCTGTTACGCCGTATCTTTGCCGAAGGGGCATTTTCGCAGGCCTTCGTGCCGATCCTGGCCGAATACAAAAGCCAGCAGGGCGACGAGGCGACACGCACTTTTATCGCCTATGTCTCCGGGCTGCTGACGCTGGTGCTGGCGGTGGTGACGGTGCTGGGGATGTTGGCCGCGCCCTGGGTTATCTATCTCACCGCGCCGGGCTTTACCGATACGCCCGACAAGTTTGCCCTGACGTCGGCGCTGCTGCGCATCACATTCCCCTATATTCTGTTGATCTCGCTGGCGTCGCTGGTGGGGGCGATCCTCAATACCTGGAACCGCTTCTCGATCCCGGCCTTTGCGCCAACGCTGCTTAACGTCAGCATGATTGGCTTTGCGCTGTTCGCCGCGCCGTATTTCCACCCGCCGGTGCTGGCGCTGGCGTGGGCGGTGGTAGTGGGCGGCGTGCTGCAATTGGGCTACCAGCTGCCGCACCTGCGCAAGATCGGCATGCTGGTGCTGCCGCGCATCAAATTGGGCGATGCCGGAGTCTGGCGGGTAATGCGTCAGATGGGGCCGGCGATCCTTGGGGTGTCGGTCAGCCAAATCTCGCTGATCATCAATACTATCTTCGCATCGTTCCTGGTATCCGGCTCGGTGTCCTGGATGTACTACGCCGACCGCCTGATGGAATTTCCTTCCGGCGTGTTGGGCGTAGCATTGGGTACCATCCTGCTGCCGTCGCTGGCCAAAAGCTTCTCGAGCGGCAACCACGATGAATATTCGCGCCTGATGGATTGGGGGCTGCGCCTGTGTTTCCTGCTGGCGCTGCCGAGCGCCATCGCGCTGGGCATTTTGGCCAAACCGTTGACCGTCTCGCTGTTCCAGTACGGCAAGTTCAGCGCCTTTGACGCGGCGATGACGCAACGCGCGCTGGTGGCTTACTCGGTAGGGCTGATGGGGCTGATCGTGGTTAAAGTGCTGGCGCCGGGCTTCTATTCGCGGCAGGACATCAAAACGCCGGTCAAGATCGCTATCATCACGCTGCTCATGACGCAGGTGATGAACCTGGCGTTTATTGGTCCGCTGAAGCATGCCGGCCTGGCGCTGTCGATCGGCTTGGCGGCTTGCCTGAACGCCTCGCTGCTGTATTGGCAGCTGCGCAAGCAGAAGATCTTCCAGCCACAGCCGGGTTGGGCGCTGTTCCTCACTAAGCTGGTGATCGCCGTGCTGGCGATGTCTGCGGTGCTGATTGGCGTGATGTGGCTGATGCCGGCCTGGGATCAGGGCAATATGCTGGAACGTTTGCTGCGTTTGGCGGCGGTGGTGGTGGCCGGTGTGGTGGCCTACTTTGGCGTGCTGGCCGGGTTGGGCTTCCGCCCGCGTGATTTTGCGCGCCGCGTCGCCTGAGCCGAATGCAAGAACAAAAAAAGGTCGCCTTGGCGACCTTTTTACTTTCCGCGCGGTGCGGTTTACATACGTTCGACGGTTTCGATGCCCAGCGTATCCAGGCCGGTTTTCAGCGTTTTAGCGGTCAGCAGCGCCAGCTTCAGGCGGCTCTGACGGGTTTCTTCGCTGTCGGCGTTCAGGATCTGGCAGTGCTCGTAGAAGCCGGAGAACAAGCCGGCCAGATCATACAGGTAGCTGCACATGACGTGAGGCGTGCCTTCACGTGCGACGGTGGTGAGCACCTCTTCGAACTGCAGCAGGCGGGTAGCCAGCGCAATCTCACGCTCTTCGGTCAGCGTCAGCGGCAGTGTCAGGCTGCTTTCGTCGATCCCGGCGCGCTTGAATACCGATGCCACACGGGTATAGGCGTATTGCATATAAGGCGCGGTATTGCCCTCGAAGGCCAGCATGTTGTCCCAGTCGAAGACATAGTCGGTGGTGCGGCTTTTCGACAGATCGGCGTATTTCACCGCGCCGATGCCGACCACGCGGGCCACGGTCTTCATTTCGTCTTGCGGCATATCCGGGTTTTTGCCGGCGATCAGCTGTTCGGCGCGTTCGATGGCTTCATCCAGCAGATCGGAGAGCTTCACCGTGCCGCCCGAGCGGGTTTTGAACGGCTTGCCGTCTTTGCCCAGCATCATGCCGAACATGTGGTGTTCCAGCGAGACGGACTCCGGCACGTAACCGGCTTTGCGCACGATGGTCCAGGCCTGCATCAGGTGCTGATGCTGGCGGGAGTCGATGTAATACAGAACGCGGTTGGCGCCCAGAGTTTCGTAGCGATACTTGGCGCAGGCGATATCGGTGGTGGTGTAGAGGTAGCCGCCATCCTTTTTCTGGATGATGACGCCCATCGGGTCGCCGTCCTTGTTCTGGTATTCGTCGAGGAACACCACGGTGGCGCCTTCGCTTTCCACCGCCAGCCCTTTGGCTTTCAGATCGGCGACGATGCCCGGCAGCATCGCGTTATACAGGCTTTCACCCATCACGTCGTCTTCGGTCAGCGTGACGTTCAGTCGGTTATAGGTCAGCTGGTTTTGCGCCATGGTGATGTCGACCAGCTTGCGCCACATTTTCAGGCAGTACTGATCGCCGCCCTGCAGCTTCACGACGTAAGCGCGCGCGCGCTCGGCGAACTCGGCGTCTTCGTCGTAGTGTTTCTTGGCTTCGCGATAGAACTGTTCCAAATCGGACAGGCCCATGTCGCTGGCGTTTTCGTTCTGCATTTTTTCCAGATAGGCAATCAACATGCCGAACTGAGTGCCCCAGTCACCGACGTGGTTGGCGCGAATCACTTTATGGCCCAAAAACTCCTGGGTACGCGCCGCGGCGTCGCCGATGATGGTGGAGCGCAGGTGGCCGACGTGCATCTCTTTCGCCACGTTCGGTGCGGAGTAGTCGATAACGATGGTTTGGGGCTCAACCGGCGCAATGCCCAGCTTCGGTGCGTTCAGCACCTGATCGGCCTGGCGGGCGACCCAATCGCTGTTCAGGAAAATGTTGATAAAGCCGGGACCGGCGATTTCCACTTTACCGGCGACGTCGCCGAGATCCAGCAGTTGCACCACTTTTTCCGCCAGCTGACGGGGCGGCATGCCCAGCTTTTTGGCGACTGACATCACGCCGTTGGCTTGGTAATCACCAAACTGCGCCTTGGCGGAAGGGCGGACCTGCGCTTCGCAATCGGCTGGCGCGCCAGCGGCGATCAGCGCCTGGCTGACTTTATCTGAAAGAAGAACCTGAATATTCACCGGGTTACCTTAATGACGAACGAGGGGCTGAAGCCAGCCCCTGCGGGATTCAACGGTGGCGGGCGCGATGGGCGACCGCCACAAAACAGCCTGTAATTGTAACCGATCTGACGGAGCCCGTCAGCAGTTGGCGCGGCCGCTGCGATGAAACAGTTGTCGAGGGCGGCGCGTTGATTGCCGGAAGGTGAAAGCAGAATGATCTGAACAGAATGTACGAAGGGGAGAGTTGCGAAGCTAGCGCTTTTTATTTCGGCGACCGGCATCCAGCGTGTTGGCGCTGCGTGATTTGAAATGACGGTAGATGGCGTATACGGCGATAATTATCAACACCAAGGATATCGTCAGCAATAACATAATGATCATCTCGAATTTAAATTTCCTCCAAAGTAGCTGAGTTGTCTTGGTGAATCAATTGCCCGGGGGAAAATTAAGATAATCCTTAGATTCCCATCAATTAATGGGGTTTATTTCCTTCTTTTACAATAGGTTATGCTTATGGTTTTATGTGGTTTCGATAAGTGGATCAGGTTTGATTAAACCAGACTATTCAATCGAGTTGACCAATGGGCTGCAGAGAGTTTTGTGCAAAATAACTTAAATCATAGCGTCATGAAGAAAAGGTATAATGGCTTGCGAAAAATCTTATTTTTATTTTTCTGTTGTTTTAATAAGCAGTCATCTTAATAAGGGACTGGTTTTTTCATTCTACCCGTCCGCAACCAAAAATCATTCTGAACTGCCGCCGAAAAACGTCGTAACGGTGGCGAGCGCTGCCGCCACCGTGTAAATTACCGCGTTTAACTTTGCGCTCCGTTGTTTTGAGGTTTCTATGACCACTCCCTTGCAGGCCATTGCCGAGCTTGACGATCTGAAGCTCGATTTGCCGCGTTTCGAGCAGGCGCTGCATCAATTTGCCGCCAAATTGCGGCTTGATCTGGCCGCGTTCACCGCCGATCACATCTCTTTGCGCTGTCACCAGAATGCCACCGCCGAACGTTGGCGCCAGGGGCTGATGCAGTGCGGGACACTGCTATCCGAATCGATGATCAACGGGCGGCCTATCTGTCTGTTCGATTTGTCTCAGCCGCTGGCCGTAGGGCCGTGGCGGATAGACTGCATCGAGCTGCCGTATCCTGGGGAGAAACGCTATCCGCACGAAGGCTGGGAACACGTCGAATTAGTGCTCAGTGGCGATCCTCAGACGCTGTACGTTCGGGCGTTGAGCCACCTTGCCGATGAGGCATTGTTGGTGCCGGGGATCAAGCTGAAGCAAAGCTCGCCAAAAGGCGAGGGCGAGCGGCTACCGAACCCGACGCTGGCCATCACCGACGGAACGGTTACGATCAAGTTTCATCCGTATTCCATTCGAGACATCGTCGCCAGCGAACAAGGTTAGCCAGGCAGCGCCGCACAGGCGCGCGCCATGCGATCGAGCGCTTCATCGAGCAGAGCCCATCGGCAACCAAAGTTAAGCCGTACAAAGCGCCGATCGCCGAAGTCCAGGCCGGCGCTTAACCCAACGCCCGCACGTTCGAAGAACTGATGCGGGTTATCTACCGGCAGCGCGCTGCAGTCTATCCAGGCCAGGTAGGTGGCCTCGACGGGCAGCAACGTCAATCCCGGCATGGCGTTGATACGTTTTGTCAGCCGATCGCGATTGGCGCGCAGATAAATCAACTGCTCATCCAGCCAGGGTTGTCCGTATTGATAAGCCGCCTGCGCCGCCACCAGCGCCAACAGATTGACCTCCGGCACGATGCCGCTGCGTGCGCGTTTCAGCTTTTGTCGCAATGCTTCGTTGGGAACGATCGCCATTGAGGCGCCGAGCCCGGCGAGATTAAACGTCTTTGACGGTGACATCAGCGTCACGCTGCGTTGGGCCGCGTCTTCATTCAGGGTGGCGAAGGGGATATGCCGCGCGCCGGGCTCAAGCAGCAGTTCGCAGTGGATTTCATCCGAACAGACGATTAAATCGTGTTCGCGAGCGAACTGATGGTGCTGCAACAACTCCTCTCGGCGATACACGGTGCCACCGGGGTTCTGCGGGTTGCACAGCAACAGGAGTTTTTCGTTGCCGTTGAGCTGATCATGCATCGAGGAAAAATCCAGTCCCCAACGCTGGCTGACCGCTGTTAGCGATACCGGAAGGTGTTTACGCCCGGCGAATTTGGCCGCTTTGCGAAACGGCGGATAAATGAGCGAGGGGGCCAGCGTGCTCTGATGTTCTTCGGTGCAGGCCCGCACGCACAGGTTCAGGCCACACACCAGGCCAGGCAGGAAAATGATCCATTCAGGCTTGATGTGCCAATCATAGCGCTCTACCATGCGGCGGGTAAAAACCTCAATAAGATCAGGGGATGGGTGGGTGTAGCCGAATACGCCGTGTGCTACGCGGCGCTGCAAGGCTTCGATCACCGCCGGCGGTGAGGTGAAATCGCTGTCGGCGACCCAAAGCGGGATGATGTCGCTGCCGCGATATTTATCCCACTTAACGCTGTCACTGTGACTGCGGTCTACCCATTGATCAAAATTGAATGCCATAGTGATAACCCTGAGCCGGTTTATGCCTAAGCATGAGCCTACGTGAGAAATGAAGAAATGAACAATTGCCGCCGTATGTTGGCCGTTATCTGGGGGTGACAATGATAAAACTGGAAGTTTGTTGCTTTAGCGTCGACTGTGCGCTGACGGCCGAACGGGCGGGCGCCGATCGCATCGAGTTGTGCGCCAGCCAGAGCGAAGGGGGATTGACGCCGAGCTATGGCACGCTGCGTCTGGCGCGTGAGCGGGTTGCGATCCCGGTGCATCCGATCGTTCGCCCGCGCGGTGGCGATTTCTGCTACGGCGCGGTGGATTTCGAAGTGATCAAACAAGATATCCGCCAAATTCGCGAGATGGGGTTCCCCGGCGTGGTGGTTGGCATGCTGGACGACGAAGGGCACATCGATCTGCCGCGCATGCGCGAAGTGATGAGGCTGTGCGAGGGCATGGCGGTGACCTTCCATCGCGCGTTCGACATGTGCCAGAACCCGATGGTGGCGCTGGAGCAACTGACCGAACTGGGTGTGGCGCGCATTCTGACCTCCGGCCAGCAGCAGAGCGCCGAACTTGGCCTGCCGTTGCTGCGCGATTTGCGCCAGGCCAGCCAGGGTCCGGTGATCATGGCGGGTGCCGGCGTGCGCCTCAGCAATCTGCACAAGTTTGTCGATATCGGCCTGCATGAACTGCACAGCTCTTCCGGCCATCTGGTGCCGTCGACCATGCGTTATCGCAAGGCGGGCGTCACCATGTGCTCCGATAACGAGTTTGACGAATTTAGCCATTATTGCGTGGATGGCGAAATGGTGGAGGCGATGAAAAACGCGCTGGCCTTGGTTGATCCTCTGGCGCAAAGCGCATAAGCACGCAGTTAGCCGCGTTTGACAACCGGTTTCCGGGCCGTAAGACCCCTTTGCGTGTCACTGAAGCCCTCGGCGATCACGCAAGTACCAGGCCCCGGCGTTTTGCCGGGGCTTTTTTTATGCCGCGAGAGACTATTGCAACGTGTCAGGCGAGAAGTCGAAGATTTCACCCGGGCTAATGCCGCAGGCTAAAATGCGCACCGTATTATTGCCACTGCCGGGATTGACCAAGATATCGTGGATAGTGCGATTGTTGTTCATGACAAAACGCGCGTAGTAAAGGTTGCCGATGCGTATCCAGGGAATAGCCTGATTGCTCTCGACAGTGTCGGTATAGTTATCGTTGAACGAGCGGGCCCAAATGCCAGTCGAAGCTTGCGCGGTAGATTGATCGCCGATAGAGGATGCGATGGCCCAGAATGTCCTCGGTCCCATGCTCCGATGAATACGTTGACCCAAACCTTTGTAGGCCGGGTTGTCGCCAGTGGCTGTCAGAAGATTGCTGTCTACCGTCAGTTTCCCGTCGATAAACCAGCCTGTAGGCTGATTGTCAGCACCGATGGCGATCAGATTGCTGTTCGTCAAATAATTTAGCGGGGCCTCATGCAGCTGATAACTGCGCTGTGCAATGCCCAGTGTGCCTCTGAGAATGTTGTAACCAGCTTCATTGTTCAGACTGCCGTTTGTCCACATTGGCATAACGGTGTTGCTGAATGAGAGTTGATACCCAGCGTTAGCTTCGAAGCGAATAGCCTGGGGCGACAGTGTGCCCTTGGGCCCATTGGCGGTAGCGAAGTTAACATTACTGATTTGAACTGGGGTGATATTAGATTGGCTGGTGGATTTTCTTAATACCAGGAATCCCCCAACGGCATCACCATAATCATTGATGTAGGAACCGTTGGCGATTTGAATATTGGCGGAGGAATCTGAGTCGATATCGATGCCGGTACCATTTCTGTCTGCCATGAAATTGCTTAGGCTGAGACCGCCTAAATAGGAAGTTCCTTGTGTTGTGGTTTTGATAAAGATCTTTTTGCCATAAGAGAATACATTCACCATAAACGTATTGTCGTGGCGATCGAAATTGAAAGCACAAGAACCGGCTACGGCGATAGAGGCAGTAACTGCGTTTTCTGTCGGACGCACGACATTGGCATTGACGTGAACATTGGTAAATCTGTTGATGTCCCTGCTTTCATAAACCCTGTAGTCGCAGCGGACTGCCCAACCGTAGATATTCTCAAAGTTGTTGGCTTCTCCTCGAGCTTCAACAAAGTCATAGGCGCCTACATAACGGCAGTTGGCGACTGACAGAGCGCCACCTGCGGTAATGGTGGCACCGTATTGAACGAATGTCTCCGGCTGGGTGGCAGTATATTTTTGATCCGGGTAGAGGAACGACCAACCATCAAAGACAACATTCTTATCGCAGGCGAAACAAACCGTACCCGCGGGTTTTTTGATAATGAAAGCACTGTCGTCCGCAAGGCCTGCCCGATTAGGACCATTGCTTGTGAGGCTTGCAGGACCTTGAGCAATACCGCGACGGGAGCCTCTCACAGTGACGCCGCTAGCGACGTTGATAGGTTGAGCACTGGTCAGCAGATATTGAGCATTTTCCGAAGCATAGACCACTTTGTTTTTTAAACTCGCGGCATAGTTTAATGTCGCGCTGATTGCTGCATCCGAGGCGGAGGCACCACTGGGATCGGCGCCGAAGTGATCGAAACTAAGTTTCTGCTCCAGTCGTTTCCAGCGGGCTCCTCCCGATGTAACCACCACGGTGCCGTTATTATCCGCACTGGTTGTATCCGTTTTCGCATAATAGAATTCTCCGCCGCCGGCGAAACGTCCGGCGGCGTGAGAAACTAAAAAGACAATCTGGTCATCTGTAACTGGCGTCAGATTACGCAATTCACTGATATTATTTACACTAATCATATTGCTCATGGAATTTCTCCTGTTGGTTGGCAACATGATTGTCAATCAGATGGGACGATTGAAACAGTCGATAAGGTTTGTAGGACGCTGATACAGCGTAAAGTCAGGCCCCGGCGTTTTGCCGGGGCTTTTTTTATGTTTTGTAAAGACCATTCGCCCGTTTCAACGTGGTATCTCGGTCGACCACCCCCCATATCTTCTTGCGATCGTCATGTCCTGCTGATAAGTTTGTGAGTTAAAATCCTTTAAATATCATAACATTAAATGATTTTTTGATATGTATTGATGCAGTAAATGATTGGCGCCATGCCTCTCAATGCTGCGTCTGCATTTTCATGTCCGAACACAGCTTGGCTGATGGCCGGAACATCACAGCATCAATGAGGAGAGCCGTCAGCTCGATTGCAGAGCGCGTTGGCGGCGGACTTAACAAGGAGATAATGATAATGACCCGAACGGCACACTGTTGGACCGCGGCGCTTTTACTGACGTTGGCCCTGACCGGCTGCCAGACCGCCAAGCGGCCCGTTTCTACATTGAGTAAGCCGCCCAGCGCAGAAGAAGTTGCGGAGCAAGATAAGCGGCAGCGTGAGGCCGAGCGCATGCAACAGTGCCAGCGCGAACTGGATGCCATGCGCGGCATGGATAACGAGAAATATCAGAAATTCAAACGCGAGTTCGATACCTTGATGAGCGGCGCCGCGCAGTATGCCGGGGTACGCCTGCGGGTCAACACGGGCACGCAGGAAACCGTCGACGCGCTGTATCGTTATCGCACCAGCCGCCTCTGCGCAGACATCAGTTCTGCCATGATGACCGGCCTGGCTGAGCGCGGAGAACGCGCCCAATGACCCCTCGTGCAAGAAAGGCATTACTGAGCCTGATGATACCGCTGGCGTTTGCGCCGGCGGTGGCCGCGGCGGATGACGATGTGCCGGCGTTATTGCAGTTTGCCGAGCGTTATCAGCGGCAGGACGCACCGGCGGCTGATACCGTGGTTACCCCATCTCAGGAAACCCAAAAGCCGGCGTCCCGGCCGGTTCAGATTCGTGAAACGGCTGCGCAGAGAAAGCAACTGACGCAGTTGCAAAAGGCGCTGCGTGAGAAAGAGACTCGATTGGAACAACAGCAAGCCGCTATTCAATCACTGCAGCAGGAGCTGACCGCGCTGCGCGTTGCGTCATCCCTGACGGCTGCCGATAAACCGGCACCTGCTCCCGATCTGAGCGCCTTGAGCGACTTCGCCAGTGGCGTGCGACAGGCGCTGAATCTGACGCCGCAGGAGCACAAGGCTCAGGCGCAGATCGCCGAAGCGCAAGCCGCGTTAGCGCGGCAAAAGCAACAAACCGCGGAGCGAGATCGGCGCATTGCCTTGCTGGAACAACGGCTGGCGGCCTTGCCTAAACCGGCGGAAAACGTTCGGCAGCAGGTTTGGGAGGAGAAGCTGGCGGCGGCGCAAACCGCCAACGATAAAGCGCGTCAGCGTTATGAACAGGACAAAAAAGCGGCCGCCGCTGAGCTGGAACGACAGAAGGCCGAAGCCGCCAAGTTGACAGGGGAACTGCAGCGGCAGCTGGCACAACTGCAGAAAGAACAGGGTGTCCAACGTCAGCTGGAGGGGCAACAAGAGAAAAGCCTGAAGACAGCGCTGGCGCAGCAACAGGCCGAAGCCGACAAGTTGACGGGGGAACTGCAGCGGCAGCTGGCACAGCTGCAGAAAGAACAGGGTGTTCAACGTCATCAGGCCGAACAACAGGAGAAAAACCTGAAGATGGCGCTGGAGCAGCAAAAGACCGAGACCGCCAAAGCTACGGGGGAACTTCAGCAGCAACTGGCAGCGCTGCAAAAAGAGCGTGATGGCCAACGCCAGCAGGCCGAGCAGCAAGAGAACAGCCTGAAGGCGGCGCTGGCAAAGCAGGCGATAGAAGCCGCCAAAGCGACGGAGGAACTGCAGCGGCAGTTGGCGCAACTGCAGGAAAAAAACAAAACGCAAACCGTGCAGGCCAAAGCGCTGGAACAACGTCTGGCGGCGGTGACGGCGGAAAGCGTGCAGGCAGCGCAGAAGAGGGATGAAGCGACGCAACGGGCGGATAAAACGGCGGTGGAGCTGGCTGCCGTCCATCAGGCTCAGCAAGCTTTGCAAGACGAATTGAGCGGGCTGAGATCGCGGGCCAAATGGTTGCCGGAGGTGAAAACGCTGAAGAAAAAGCCGGAACAACAGAGCTATGCTGCCGGCGTCGCCCTGGGGCGCGACATTCAAACGATGCTGGCGGAGCGTAAAAATTGGGGTATCACACCCGATAAAACTGTGCTGCTGGCGGGTGTAATTGATACCTTCAACGGCCATTACCAGTTGAGCGATGCGCAGCTGGCCAGCGCATTGGCGGAGTCGGAAAAAGCGGTGAACGACGCCAGAAGCCAGGCGGCGAAGACGCAAACCAGCAAAGGCGAAGCGTTTGTTGCCGAGTTCAAAAAGAAGAAGGGCACGCAGAAATCGCCTTCCGGCTTCTGGTATCGCATCGATTATATGGGGGATGAAACCATTGCGGAAAACGCGCGGGTAGACATCGTGGTGAAAGAGAGCTTGACCGACGGCAGCGTGATCCAGGATATGGATCGCAGTGGAAAGGTGATGTCACAGCCGCTCTCTGCCTATCCGCCGCTGTTCCGCGAGGCGATCGGCCATCTGAAAAATCACGGCTCGCTGACGATGGTGGTGCCGCCGGCGTTGGCGTACGGTGAAACGGGCTATGCGCCGCAGATACCGCCGAACGCGACGATGGTGTATGAGCTGCGGATTGTCGATGCCGGCAACGGGTAAGTTGAGGCCGGCGCAGGCCGGCCCAATTAGCAAGCGCTAGGGCTTTTTGGCGGTCAACACGGCGCGCAGCGGCGCAGGATAGCCTTCAACCGTTTTGCTGCGGTCGTTCGGGTCGAGGAATTCAGCCAGCGACTCGCTGGTCATCCAGTCTGTACGGCGCTGTTCTTCGAGGCTGGTGACGCACATATCGGCGATTTTCACGTCAACGAAGCCGCATTTCTCCAGCCAGCATTTCAGCGCTTCGGCGGAAGGAATGAAATACACGTTGCGCATCTGCGCATAACGGTCGCCCGGCACCAGCACCTGGTGGCGATCGCCTTCCACCACCAGCGTTTCCAGCACCAGTTCGCCTTCAGCTACCAGCTGATTTTTCAACTGATACAGATGATCGAGCGGCGAGCGGCGATGATACAGGACGCCCATCGAGAACACGGTGTCGAACGCCGCCAGTTCCGGCAACTGCTCGATGCCGAGCGGCAGCAGATGGGCGCGCTGATCGCCGCCCAACAGTTTGCGCACCGCTTCAAACTGGCACAGGAACAGCTGCATCGGATCGATGCCTACGGCAAAGTGTGCGCCGGCGCCGATCATGCGCCACAGGTGATAACCGCTGCCGCAGCCGACGTCGAGAATGGTGCGTCCGGCCAACGGGGAGATGTGCGGCAGCACGCGGTCCCATTTCCAGTCGGAATGCCATTCGGTATCGATATCGATGCCATACAGCGAGAACGGCCCTTTACGCCACGGCATCAGGGTGCGCAGCATTTTCTCGACGCCTTCACGCTGGCCCGGCGACAGGCCAGGCTCCATCTCAGCGCGCATGCCGTGCAGCAGATCGAGACGGGTGGGGGTCAGCGTCGGCAAATGCTCCACCGAGTTGAACCACTGCTTGAATTTGCCGTGCAGCGATTCGCGTTGCCAGGCGCTCAGCTGCGCGGGCAGCGTATCCAGCCAGTGGCTGAGGGGGCTCTTGGCAATGCGCTGATAGAAATCACCGAATTCGATCATTGCGCATCCCCCGCTTTCAGGGCGATCAGCGAACCGAAGTTGAAGCACTGGAACCACACTTCAGCATGCTCGAATCCGGCCTGTTGCAGACGCGCCTTGTGCGCCTCCACCGAATCGGTCAGCATCACGTTTTCCAGCATGCTGCGTTTTTGGCTGATCTCCAGCTCGCTGTATCCGTTGGCGCGTTTGAAATCGTGGTGCATGTTGAACAGCAGCTCGCCGACTTCGGCGTCTTCAAAGCTGAACTTCTCCGACAGCACCAGCGCGCCGCCTGGGCGCAGGCCACGATAGATTTTCTCCAGCAGGCGCAGGCGATCGGCCGGCTCGAGGAACTGCAGCGTAAAGTTCAGTACCACCATCGAGGCGTCTTCGATGTCGATGTCGCGAATGTCGGCTTCGATAACCTCAACCGGCGTGTCGGCGCGGAAGGCGTCAATATGGCGGCGACAGCGTTCCACCATCGCCGGCGAATTGTCGACGGCGACGATATGGCAGCCGGGCACCTTGATATTCCGCCGCATTGACAGCGTCGCCGCGCCCAGTGAGCAGCCCAGGTCATACACCCGGCTGTCGGGTTGCACAAAACGTTCGGCCAGCATGCCGATCATCGAGATGATGTTGGAATAGCCGGGAACGGAGCGTTGGATCATGTCGGGGAACACTTCGGCGACGCGTTCGTCGAAGGTCCAGTCGCCCAGTTTGGCGATGGGGGCGGAGAAAAGAGTATCGCGGTTTGGCATAGCGGCAAATCAGTTCAGAATTCGAAGCTGCGTAGTCTAACAGAAAAGCGCAAAAAAGCGGAGCGGAAGCAGGCGGCGCGGCCGCCTGATGATAAAACGGGATCAGTGCAGGCTGAAAATCAGATCCCAAGGCAGATAGAAGATATTTGCCAGAACCATCAACAACAAAGAGATATAGGTCGCGGCCATGCCTGAACGGCGCCAGCGAACCTCGCGGTTGCGTAAACCGTAGTAATGCACCAGCCGCCCGGCCATAAGCATCAGGCCGCAGAGGTGAATCATCCAGATTTCCGCGCCGTTCATTTCCATGATCACCAGCAATACGGCAGCGATAGGAATGTATTCAACGGCGTTGCCATGCACGCGTATGGCGGTCTGCAATTCGTAGAAACCGCCGTCGCCGTAGGCTACGCGGTACTGCATCCTTAATCTGACTACGTCATAAGAGAGTTTGATCAACAACAATGCGCCGAGCACCACATAAAGCGCGCTTACCATTTTTAACTCCGTTCCCTAACCAAAACTGGCAGCCAGCATCATAGCCGTCATTGTATTCACTGTCGCGGGGAAATATTTGATGTTATTGGTCAGATTAATAGGTCAAAACAGTGCATCTTGTTCTGGCCAGTCTGGCGGCGCAGGCAAATCAGGGATCGCCAGGCGCAACTGCTGCCAAATTTTTTGCGCCTGCTGGGGCGAATCGCCGTTGTCCGGCGTATGAATAAACAGATAGGGCTGATGCTGTTGCTGCCACAGCGGCAGTTTTTGTTGCCAGGCTTCGAACCAGCGCAGGTTATCGGCCAGTTGGTCACCGCCGATAAAGCGCACCAACGGTTGGTCGGCGGTGACCAGCGCGTGTACCGGCAGCTTCGGTTTTTTCTGCTGGGCATCGCGCACGGCGGCGGTATTGGGGGCGGCGTGATGCACCGGGCGGCTGTCGAGGATCACCCGATTGATGCCGCGCTGGTGTAACCCCTGATTCAACGCGCGCTCTTCCTCGCCCTTGGCGAAAAACGCCGGATGGCGCACTTCTATGCCGTAAGTGAATTCCTGCGGCAGGCTTTCGAAGAACTGCCACATGCGCGGCAGCTCATCGGGACCGAAGGCGGCGGGCAGCTGCAGCCACAACTGGCCGATGCGCTGATGCACCGGGCTCAGGCAGTGGTAAAACGCCTGTAGCTCGGTGGCGCAGTTGCGCAGGGCGGCCTTGTGGCTGATGTCCGACGGGAATTTGAAGCAGAAGCGAAAATCGTCGCCGGTCATGTCGCGCCAGCGCTGCACGATTTCCAGCTTCGGCAGCGCGTAGAAGGTGGTGTTGCCTTCCACGCAGTTGAAGTAGCGGCTGTAATCCGCCAAATCACGCAGCCCGATACGGTTCCAGGCTGAATGTTGCCACTGCGGCAGTCCGATGTAGATCACGGCGTCGTCTTCCTTTACTTGTGCTTGGCTTATCAGGCTACAACTTAACGTTACCGCTCGAGCGCGGCAAGAATTTCGCCGGTGTCGCGCACCCGTGCCAGACGCGGGAAAATGTGCTCGAACGCGAAGCGGTGCATTTCCGCGTTCTGCGCGCTGCAGACGTCTTCGGCGATCACCAGCTCATAGCCGTGCTCCCAGGCGGCGCGGGCGGTGGACTCCACGCCGATATTGGTGGATATGCCGCCCAAGACTACGGATTTGATGCCGCGGCGGCGCAGCTGCAAGTCCAGATCGGTGCCGTAGAAGGCGCCCCATTGGCGCTTGGTGATCAGAATATCGTTGTCGCAGACCGCCAGCGGCGCGGGGAATTCCCACCAGCTGGCTGGCAAACCGCCGGCGGGCGCGGGAGCTGGTTTATCCACCGGTTGTTTCAGCGCCTCGGCGAAGGAGTCTGACCAACCGACGCGCACCAACAGCACCGGCGCGCCCAGCATGCGAAAACGCGCGGCCAGCAGGGCGGCGTTCGCCACCACCTGGTCGGCGCCGTGCGGGCCGCCGGCGTAAGGCAGAATGCCGTTTTGCAAATCGATCAGCACCAGAGCGGTGGTTTGGGCGTCAAGTTTCAGCATGGATTTCATCTCGTTGCGAAGTGGATAAAAACTGTTCGGCGCGTCGGGCGAGCTGCGTTCGGCGCAAAACCGGGGGAGAATCAGGCTACGTGAAAAAACTGTCGCAGGTTAATGGGAAATTTGTTAACCGATGTGTTGATTCGAACAAAAACGCGCCATTTAGTGCAGTAACAATGCTGTGTTCGCACTTATCGGGCGGATGAATTTCCTTTATAATGACTCCCTTTTTTCAACACTCTTTAATCCAACGACCTATGCCGATTTATGAATATGCATGTGGTGCTTGCAACCATCGGTTAGAGAAATTGCAAAAATTTTCCGATGCGCCGCTGGCAGACTGCCCGGCGTGTGGGCAGCCCGCGTTGACCAAGTTGATTTCATCTTCCGGTTTCCAGCTTAAGGGCACCGGCTGGTATGCGACGGATTTTAAACCGGGCAACAAGTAGAATTTATCAGATAACAGCCGCGCGACAGGGGCGCAGTAGCCCGGCGCGGCATCGGCTGTGTAAAAGGATAGCGTATGCGTACTGAATATTGCGGGCAGTTGAATCTGTCCCACGTGGGCCAGGAAGTCACTCTGTGTGGTTGGGTCAATCGTCGTCGCGATCTGGGCGGCCTGATCTTTATTGATATGCGCGACCGTGAAGGCATCGTGCAGGTGTTCTTCGACCCGGACGAGAAAGTGGCGTTCGACAAGGCCTATGACCTGCGCAATGAATTTTGCATCCAGATCGTCGGCACCGTGCGTGCGCGTCCGGACAGCCAGATCAATAAAGATATGGCCACCGGCGAAGTGGAAGTGTTCGCCCACGCGCTCGAGATCATCAACCGCTCCGAGCCGCTGCCGCTGGACTCCAACCAGGTCAACAGCGAAGAAGCGCGCCTGAAATACCGTTACCTCGATCTGCGTCGCCCGGAAATGGCCGAGCGTCTGAAGACCCGCGCCAAAATCACCAGCTTCGTACGTCGCTTTATGGACAGCCACGGTTTCCTCGACATCGAAACGCCGATGCTGACCAAAGCGACGCCGGAAGGCGCCCGCGATTACCTGGTGCCGAGCCGCGTGCACAAGGGCAAATTCTACGCGCTGCCGCAGTCTCCGCAGCTGTTTAAACAGCTGCTGATGATGTCCGGCTTCGATCGTTACTACCAGATCGTCAAATGCTTCCGCGACGAAGACCTGCGTGCGGACCGTCAGCCTGAATTCACCCAGATCGACGTCGAAACCTCTTTCATGACCGCCGAGCAGGTGCGTGAAGTGATGGAGAAGCTGGCGCGCGAACTGTGGCTGGACGTGAAGGGCGTGGATCTGGGCGATTTCCCGGTCATGACCTTCGCCGAAGCGATGCGTCGCTTTGGTTCCGACAAGCCGGACCTGCGTAACCCGCTGGAGCTGGTGGACGTGGCTGACCTGGTCAAGGACGTCGAGTTCAAAGTGTTCTCCGGCCCGGCCAATGACGCCAAAGGCCGCGTGGCGGCGATCCGCGTACCGGGCGGCGCACAGCTGACCCGCAAGCAGATCGACGAGTACGGCGCTTTCGTCAACATCTACGGCGCCAAAGGCCTGGCCTGGCTGAAGGTCAACGACCGCGCCGCGGGCATGGAAGGCGTGCAGAGCCCGATCGCCAAATTCCTCAGCGCGGACGTGCTGGAAGCCGTCCTGGCGCGCACCGACGCGCAGACCGGCGACATCCTGTTCTTCGGCGCCGACAGTTTCAAGATTGTCACCGATGCGATGGGCGCGCTGCGCCTGAAGCTGGGTCGCGATCTGGGGCTGACCCAACTCGACAGCTGGGCGCCGCTGTGGGTGATCGACTTCCCGATGTTCGAAGAAGACGAAGAGGGCGGCCTGGCGGCGATGCACCACCCGTTCACCTCGCCGCGCGATATGAGCCCGGAAGAGCTGGCCGCCGCGCCGGTCAACGCCATCGCCAACGCCTATGACATGGTGATCAACGGTTACGAAGTGGGCGGCGGTTCGGTGCGTATTCACCGCAGCGAAATGCAGCAGACGGTGTTCAGCATTCTGGGCATCGACGAACACGAACAGCGCGAGAAGTTCGGCTTCCTGCTGGACGCGCTGAAGTACGGCACGCCGCCGCACGCCGGCCTGGCCTTCGGCCTGGACCGTCTGGTGATGCTGCTGACCGGCACCGACAATATCCGCGACGTGATCGCCTTCCCGAAAACCACCGCGGCGGCCTGTCTGATGACCGACGCCCCGAGCTTCGCCAACCCGGCGTCGCTGCAGGAGCTGGCGATCAGCGTGGTAAAGAAAGCCGGTGCGGAACAAGAGAGCGAGTGATGAGTTATAAGCGCCCTGAATCTATCCTGGTAGTGATTTACGCGAAATCCAGTGGTCGGGTGCTGATGTTACAGCGGCGCGACGATACCGAGTTCTGGCAGTCGGTCACCGGCAGTCTGGAGCAGGATGAGTCGCCGCCGCATGCCGCGCGGCGTGAAGTCATGGAAGAAGTCGGCATCGATATCGAAGCAGAGCACCTGCCGTTGTTCGATTGCCAGCGCTGCGTGGAGTTTGAACTCTTTGTCCATTTGCGACATCGCTATGCGCCGGGAACCACGCGCAATAAAGAGCACTGGTTCTGTCTGGCGTTGCCCGAGGAGCGCGATCCGGTGATTACCGAGCATCACGCTTACCAATGGCTTGAGGCGGCCGAGGCCGTGAAGTTGACCAAGTCGTGGAGCAATCAGCAGGCGATTGAAGAGTTCGTGATCAATTCAGTCCAGTAGTTTTTTTCGGAGATTTTTTATGGCAGGTCATAGTAAGTGGGCCAACACAAAGCACCGTAAAGCGGCGCAGGACGCCAAGCGCGGTAAAATTTTCACCAAGATTATTCGTGAGCTGGTCACGGCCGCCAAGCTGGGCGGCGGCGATCCGGATTCCAACCCGCGTCTGCGCGCGGCGATGGACAAGGCGCTGTCGAACAACATGACGCGCGACACCATGAACCGTGCAATCGCGCGCGGCGTGGGCGGCGATGATGATACCAATATGGAAACCATCATCTATGAAGGCTACGGTCCTGGCGGCACCGCCGTCATGATCGAATGCCTGAGCGACAACCGCAACCGCACCGTGGCGGAAGTGCGCCACGCCTTTACCAAATGCGGCGGCAACCTCGGCACCGACGGTTCCGTGGCTTATCTGTTCACCAAGAAGGGCGTGATCACCTACGCACCGGGCCTGGATGAAGACAGCGTAATGGAAGCGGCGTTGGAAGCCGGTGCGGAAGACATCGTGACCTATGATGATGGCGCCATCGACGTGTTCACCGCCTGGGAAAGCCTGGGCGCGGTGAAAGACGCGCTGACCGCGGCGGGCTTCGAAGCCGAAGCGGCGGAAGTGTCGATGATCCCATCGACCAAGGCCGACATGGACGCGGAAACCGCGCCTAAGCTGTTGCGCCTGATCGATATGCTGGAAGACTGCGACGACGTGCAGGAAGTTTACCATAACGGTGAAATCTCCGACGAAGTGGCGGCGACGCTGTAATCCGGTAAAACGGGCGCCGCCGTTCGGCGGCGCCGTGCATGCAAGGTGGATGTAGATATGGCGATCATACTCGGTATCGATCCCGGCTCGCGCGTCACCGGCTATGGCCTTATCCGCCAGCAGGGGCGTCAGTTGAGCTATATCGCCAGCGGCTGCATCCGCACGGTGGTGGACGACATGCCGACGCGGCTGAAGCTGATTTACGCCGGCGTCAGCGAGATCATCACCCAGTTTCAGCCCGATTTCTTCGCCATCGAACAGGTGTTTATGGCCAAGAACCCGGATTCGGCGCTCAAGCTTGGCCAGGCGCGCGGCGTCGCAATCGTGGCGGCGGTTAATCAGAACCTGGAAGTGTTCGAGTATGCGGCGCGGCAGGTCAAACAAACCGTGGTCGGCACCGGCGCGGCCGAAAAGGCGCAGGTACAGCACATGGTGCGCTCGCTGCTCAAACTCTCGGCAAACCCGCAGGCGGATGCCGCGGATGCCCTGGCCATCGCCATCACCCACTGCCACCTCAGCCAGAACGTGCTGCGAATGAGCGAAGGGCGGCTGAACCTGGCGCGCGGGCGTTTGCGCTGACGCGAAACGATGATTGCTCAGGCTGGATATTCATCCAGCCTTTTTTATGTTATAAGCTTTACCAGCAACGGCATGGCAGGGCGCCATGCCCGGTAATTCTGCAGGAGGGTAAATGATAGGTCGTCTCAGAGGAAATATTCTGGAAAAGCAGCCGCCGCTGGTGTTACTGGAGGCGAACGGCGTGGGTTATGAAGTGCACATGCCGATGACCTGCTTTTACGAGCTGCCGGAACTGGGGCAAGAGGCCATCGTGTTTACCCACTTCGTGGTGCGTGAAGACGCGCAGCTGCTGTACGGTTTCAACGACAAGCAGGAGCGCGCGCTGTTCCGTGAGCTGATTAAGGTCAACGGCGTCGGGCCGAAACTGGCGCTCGCCATCCTGTCGGGCATGTCCGCGCAGCAGTTCGTCAGCGCGGTGGAGCGCGAAGAGATCACCGCACTGGTCAAGCTGCCGGGCGTGGGCAAAAAAACCGCCGAGCGCCTGGTGGTCGAGATGAAAGACCGCTTCAAAGGGCTGAACGGCGATCTGTTCAACAACAGCAGCGAGATCAGCCTGCCGGCCGCCGCCGACAAAACGCCGGAAGCGGACGCAGAAGCCGAAGCCGTCTCGGCGCTGGTGGCGCTGGGCTATAAGCCGCAGGAAGCCAGCCGCATGGTCAGCAAGATTGCCAAGCCGGGCGCCGACTGCGAAACCCTGATCCGCGACGCGCTGCGCGCCGCCCTGTAAGGCCGAAAAGGGGTAGATAATGATTGAAGCCGATCGCCTGATTTCCGCCGAACCGATCAACGAAGAGGAGATCCTCGATCGCGCCATTCGTCCCAAGCTGCTGACTGAATACGTCGGCCAGCCGCACGTGCGCGAGCAGATGGAGATCTTCATTCAGGCGGCCAAGCAGCGCGGCGACGCGCTCGACCATTTATTGATCTTCGGCCCGCCGGGGCTGGGGAAAACCACCCTGGCCAACATCGTGGCCAACGAAATGGGCGTAAATTTGCGCACCACTTCCGGCCCGGTGTTAGAAAAGGCGGGCGATTTGGCGGCGATGCTGACCAACCTCGAACCGCACGACGTGTTGTTCATCGACGAAATTCACCGTTTGTCACCGGTGGTGGAAGAAGTATTGTATCCGGCGATGGAAGACTACCAGCTGGATATCATGATCGGCGAAGGGCCGGCGGCGCGTTCGATTAAGCTCGATCTGCCGCCGTTTACCTTGGTGGGCGCCACCACTCGCGCCGGTTCGCTGACCTCGCCGCTGCGCGATCGCTTCGGCATTGTCCAGCGGCTGGAGTTTTATCAGGTGGCGGATCTGCAGCACATCGTCTCGCGCAGCGCCGGGTGCCTGGGGCTGGAGCTGTCCGACGAGGGCGCCCATGAAGTGGCCCGCCGCGCGCGCGGCACGCCGCGTATCGCCAACCGCCTGTTGCGCCGGGTGCGCGATTTCGCTGAAGTGCGCGCCAACGGCGTGATCAGCGGTTCAGTGGCGGCGCAGGCGCTTGATATGCTCAACGTCGATGCCGAAGGCTTCGACTATATGGATCGCAAACTGCTGTTGGCGATTATCGACAAGTTTACCGGTGGCCCGGTCGGGTTGGATAACCTGGCGGCGGCGATCGGTGAAGAGCGCGAAACCATCGAAGACGTGATTGAACCGTTTCTGATCCAGCAGGGCTTTATCCAGCGCACGCCGCGCGGCCGTCTGGCGACGCAGCACGCCTACCGGCACTTTGGTCTCGAACGCGAAGAGTAAATTTTTAATCCGCCAGTAAAAAAGGGCCGCAGATGCGGCCCTTGTCATATCCCGGCTTTAATCAAGCCTGTTGTTTTTTGAACAGGCTCAGCGTGAACAGCACGGCAGCGCTGAGCACCACCGAAGGGCCGGCCGGCGTATCGTAAAATGCCGAGAAGGCCAGGCCGCCGGTAACCGCCACCATGCCGAGCAGTACCGCGACACCCGCCATCTGCTCCGGCGTGCGCGCGAAGCGGCGAGCGGTGGCCGCCGGAATGATCAGTAGCGAGGTGATGATCAGCGCGCCGACGAATTTCATCGCCAGGCCGATGGTCAACGCGGTGACCAGCATCAGCACGGTACGCGCCCGTGCCAAATTGACGCCGTCGACGTGCGCCAGCTCCGGGCTGATGGTCATCGACAGCAGATCGCGCCATTGCCACCACAGCACCAACAGCACCACGGCGACGCCGCCGGCGATCATCACGATATCGCTCAGCGTGACTGACAGTAGATCGCCGAACAGGTAGGCCATCAGATCGACCCGCACGTTGGACATCAGCGCCACCACCACCAGACCCAGCGACAGGGCGCTGTGGGCCAGAATGCCGAGCAGGGTATCTACCGAAAGCTGCGGGCGGCGTTCCAGCCACACCAGGGCCAGGGCCAGCAGCAGCGTAATGGCGATCACCGCATAGAAAGGATTGATGTCCAGCAGCAGACCAAAGGCGACGCCGAGCAGCGAGGCGTGCGCCAGGGTGTCGCCGAAGTAGGACATGCGGCGCCAAACCACAAAGGAGCCCAGCGGCCCGGCGGCGCTAGCCAGCAACACCCCGGCCAGCCAGCCGGGAAGTAACAATTCGATCATGCTTCGTGGCTCCCGGTTTTCTTCAAGACAATTCTTCCCTGCAGGTCGTGGCGATGGTTGTGATGGTGGCGATACACCGCCAGCTGCTCTGCGCCGCGGTTGCCGAACATGGCGATGAATTCGGGATGCATCGAGACCACCTCCGGCGCGCCGGAGCAGCAGATATGCTGATTGAGGCACAACACCTCGTCGGTTTTCGCCATCACCAGATGCAGATCGTGCGAGACCATCAGTACGGCGCAGCCCAGCTCCTTGCGCAGCTGATCGATTAGGTCGTACAGCGCCAGTTGGCCGTTGACGTCCACCCCTTGCGTGGGTTCGTCCAGCACCAGCAGCTGCGGTTTATTCAGCAGCGCTCGCGCCAGCAGTACGCGTTGGTTCTCGCCGCCGGAGAGCTTTTGCATCGGCTGGTCGAGCAGGTGGGCGGCGTGCACGCGCTTGAGCGCCGGCAGAATGTCGGCTTTCTTTACGCCGGGTTTAAGACGCATAAAGCGGCTAACGGTCAGCGGCAGGGTGGCGTCGAGGTGGAGTTTTTGCGGCACGTAGCCGATGCGCAGGCCGGGCTCCCGCTCCAGCGTGCCGGCGGTTGGTTTGACCAATCCCAGCACCACGCGTACCAGTGTGGATTTGCCCGCGCCGTTCGGGCCAAGCAGCGTGAGAATACGGCCGGGCTGCAGGCTGAGGGAAATGTTCGACAGCACCTTGCGGCTGCCGAAGGCGACGGAGATATTTTTTAGCGTTATCAGTGTAGACATCTCGAGATTACAGGTTGCAGAACGAAGCGGATGTTATAATATCACGCCTTATTGATGAAAACGATGGGATTACTGATGATGGCAAAGAAAATAAATGGCTGCAGCGCACGCTGCTGGCCAGCGCACTGTTGATGGCCGGCCCGCTGAGCAGCGCTTCCGCTGCGGTGGTGACCTCGATTCGCCCCTTAGGCTTTATCGCTGCGGCCATCGCCGACGGCGTGACGCCGACCGAGGTGTTGCTGCCGGACGGCGCTTCGCCACACGATTTTGCGTTGCGCCCTTCCGATATCCAGCGCCTGCGTTCCGCTGACCTGGTGTTGTGGGTCGGGCCGGACATGGAAGCGTTCCTGACCAAGGCGCTGGTGCCGATCTCGGCGACGCGAAAGCTGGCTATCAGCGAACTGCCGGCGGTGAAGCCGCTGCTGATGAAAGGCGAAGAGGACGACGATCATGAACATGCAGGCGAAGCGCATAACCATGCCGATGACGATCATGGGCATCATCACGGCGAGTACAATATGCACGTTTGGCTGTCGCCGGAGATAGCAAAAGTGACCGCGATCGCGATTCACGACAGATTGTTGGAACTTATGCCGCAAAATAAGGACAAATTAGACGCAAACCTGCGCCAGTTCGAGAATCTGCTGACGCAAACTGACAAAAATGTTGGTAACATGCTTACGCCTGTGCAAGGTAAGGGTTATTTTGTTTTTCATGATGCTTACGGCTACTTTGAAAAACACTACGGTTTGAGTCCGCTGGGCCATTTCACCGTCAATCCCGAAATTCAGCCTGGAGCACAGCGCCTACACCAAATTCGAACACAGTTGGTTGAGCAGAAAGCGGTATGCGTTTTTGCTGAGCCACAATTCAGGCCGGCCGTAATCAATGCCGTCGCCAAGGGTACCAAAGTGCGTTCCGGAACGCTGGACCCGCTGGGCACCGGCATCGCGCTGGAGAAGGACAGCTACGGGAAATTCCTGACTCAGCTGTCAAACCAGTACGTGAGCTGCCTGAAGTAAAGCTTATGAGGATAATATCGAGTGCAGCAGATAGTCCGAACTATCGCTCTGGCGTATAACAACCTGCCACGGCCCCACCGCGTCATGCTGGGGTCGCTGACAGTCGTCACATTGGCCGTCGCTGTTTGGCGGCCTTTTGTTTACCACCCAGAACACAACCCCATCGCCAAGAGCGTCGAGTTAGAATCCAGCCAGATGCGGTCATTGCTCCCTGAAGCCAGTGAACCGATAGATGTCGACCAACCCACCCCCGATGACGAAATCCCGCAGGATGAGCTGGACCAGAAGGATGCCGGCGATGATGGCGTGCATGAATATGTGGTTTCCACCGGCGACACCCTTGGCAGCATTCTGACGCAGTACGGCATTGATATGTCGGATGTCACCTTGCTGGCTTCGCAAAACCGCGATCTGCGTAACCTGAAGATCGGCCAACAGCTGTCGTGGACCGTGAACGACGCAGGCGATTTGCAGCAGTTGACCTGGGAGGTTTCCCGCCGCGAAACTCGCACCTATGATCGCGTCGGCAACAGCTTCAAGGAGTCAAAAGAGGCGCAGCAGGGCGAATGGCGCAACAACGTGATCAGCGGCCGGGTCAACGGCAGCTTCGTCAGCAGCGCCGGCGACGCCGGGCTGAGCCGTAACGAAATCAACTCGGTGATCAAGGCGTTGCAGTGGCAGCTCGATTTCCGCAAGCTGCGCAAAGGCGATCAGTTCTCCGTGCTGATGTCGCGTGAGCATTTCGACGGCAAGAAATCGCAAAGCCAACTGTTGGGCGTGCGTTTGCGCACCGGCGGCAAGGATTACTACGCGATCCGCGCCGAAGACGGCAAATTCTACGATCGCCAGGGCTCTGGCCTGGCGCGCGGCTTCATGCGTTTCCCGACCATGAAACAGTTCCGCATCTCCTCCAACTTCAACCCGCGCCGCGTGAACCCGGTGACCGGCCGCGTGGCGCCGCACAAGGGCGTCGATTTCGCCATGCCGGTCGGCACGCCGGTGCTGGCGGTCGGTGACGGTGAGGTGGTGATCGCCAAACGCAGCGGCGCAGCGGGTAACTATGTGGCGATCCGCCACGGTCGTCAGTACACCACGCGCTATATGCACCTGAAAAAACTGCTGGTGAAACCAGGCCAAAAGGTGAAACGCGGCGATCGCATTGCGCTCTCCGGCAACACCGGCCGCTCCACCGGGCCGCATCTGCACTTTGAACTGTGGACCGGCCAACAGGCGGTGAACCCGCTGACGGCCAAACTGCCGCGTTCCGAAGGGCTGGGCGGCAAAGACCGCAGCGATTATCTGGCGCAGGTGAAGGAAGTGGTTCCTCAGCTGCAGTTGGATTAACGCCCCCTTTTTCCGGCGCTTCGGCGCCGTTAATTTCATCGGCCTGATTGCGGGCCGATGCTGTTTTACCTGGGCGGTTCGCGGTTGTTAATTGCAAAATCGGTGCTGGCAATTATGATTAGCCGAATCGCTAAGCCAAGAGCATGTGCATGCAAAACGAGAAGAAATCGAACGTAGAGTTCATTCCGCAGTTTCAAAAAGCCTTTTTATATCCGCGCTACTGGGGCGTGTGGTTGGGAACCGGTCTGATGGCCGGCATTTCGCTGGTGCCTGCGCGCCTGCGCGATCCGGTGCTGGGTGCGGTCGGCAAACTGGCCGGCAAGTTGGCGAAGGGCGCGCGCCGTCGTGCCCGCATCAACCTGCTGTATTGCTTGCCTGAGTTGCCTGAAAGCGAACGCGAGCACATTATCGACCAGATGTTCGCCTGCGCGCCGCAGTCGATGGTGCTGATGGCTGAGCTGGCCTGCACCAAACCGGAAAAAGTGCTCAAGCGTGTGCGTTGGCACGGCGAAGAGGTGTTGGACAAGATCCGCGCGGAAGGGCGCAACGTGATTTTCCTGGTGCCACATGGCTGGGCGGTGGATGTGCCGGCGATGTTGATGGCCGCGCGCGGTCAACCGATGGCGGCGATGTTCCACAATCAGCGCAATCAGCTGATCGACTACCTGTGGAATGCCGTGCGTCGTAAATTCGGCGGCCGCATGCACGCGCGCAATGACGGCATCAAACCGTTTATCAGTTCGGTTCGCCAGGGATATTGGGGTTATTATCTGCCCGATCAGGATCACGGCGCTGAGCACAGTGAGTTTGTCGACTTCTTCGCCACCTATAAGGCGACGTTGCCGGCGGTCGGGCGGTTGATGAAGGTATGCCGTGCGGCGATCGTGCCGTTGTTCCCGGTGTACGACGGCAAAACCAGCATGCTGGATATCTATATTCGCGAGCCGATGGACGATCTGGCCGAAGCGGACGATCCGCGCATTGCCCGCCGTATGAATGAAGAAGTGGAAAACCTGGTGGGCCCGAACCCGGAGCAGTACACCTGGATCCTCAAACTGTTGAAGACGCGCAAGGAAGGGGAGATTGAGCCTTACTCGCGCGACGATCTGTATCGTTAATCCTTTCTACCGCTAACGCCGGCAGGGCCACAACCCGGCCGGCGTCTCTTCAGATGTGCACCCTACAGCCGCGAGCCCGCAGGATGTCGACGATTTTAGGCGTGTGGGTGAAATCATTCCAGCGCAGATCAAGCTTGCGCAGCCGGCTCAGTTCACCGAGGCTTTCCGGCAGATTGCTCAGGCGGTTGGCGCGCAGATCCAGGCTTCTCAGCGCCGTGAGCTCACCGATATTTTCCGGCAGGCGCGTCAGCTGATTAAAACGCAGGTTCAGCTCGCTCAATCGCGGCAGGCGGCAGAAGGCTGCCGGCAGTTCGGTGATGGCATTGTTGGCCGCATCGAGTATCTCAAGCTCGCCGAGCAGAGCCATTTCCGCCGGCAGCGCGGTCAGGGCATTTTTCATGATATGCAACTCGCGCAGCGCGCGTAGCTGCCCGATTTCGCCGGGCAGGTTGCCGATGCGATTGTTGTATAAACGCAGCTCCTGCAATGCCGCCAGACTCGGTATTGCCTGCGGCAAGGCGGTCAGTTGGTTATCGGTCGCGTTGAGGTAAACCAACTGCTGCAGTTGCGCCAGCGCACGCGGCAGGTCGCTAAAGCCGTTATCGCTCAGGTAGAGGTATTTCAGCCGGTGCAGTTGCCCCAATGTTTCAGGCAGTTCGCTTGCGCGGTTGTGACCGAAGTCGAACATCTCAAGCTGTTGCAACTGACCAATCTCCGGCGGCAGGCGGTCGAGCTGATTGCAGGAGATGTTCAGCACCTGCAGGTTGCGGTGTTGCAAGATGGAGGCGGGGAAGGCCGTCAGCTGATTGTCGTACAGGCTGATTTTGCGCAGCGCGTGGCCGGTTAGCTGCGATTCGTCGAGCTGCGTCAGACCGCGCCCATCGAGATCGAGCGCATCACCGGTCGAGGCTGGATTGCGTTGGTGGAGCATGGCGTTCTCCGTCGTTTATGGCGGTGTCAGGGCAAAAAAAATGCCGGCCAACGTGAGCCGGCCGGCATGTCGTCTGCGGCGTGGATTACTCGACGCGCAGGATACGGCTGGTATTGGTGGTGCCGACGGTTTCCATCACGTCGCCCTGGGTGACGATCACCAGATCGCCGGAGACCAGGAAGCCTTTGTCGCGCAGGCGATTGACGGCTTCATTGGCGGCGATCACGCCGTCTTTGTGGCTGTCGAAATAAACCGGCGTCACGCCGCGATACAGCGCGGTCAGGTTCAGCGTGTGCTCATGACGCGACATGGCGAAGATCGGCAGGCCGGAGCTGATGCGCGACATCATCAGCGCAGTGCGGCCGGATTCGGTCATGGCGATCAGCGCGGTGACGCCTTTCAGGTGGTTGGCGGCATACATCGAAGACATGGCGATCGCCTCTTCGATGTTGTCGAACTGTACGTCCAGGCGGTGTTTGGAAACGTTGATGCTCGGGATCTTCTCGGCACCCAGACAAACGCGCGCCATCGCCGCCACGGTTTCCGCCGGGTATTGGCCAGCGGCGGTTTCCGCCGACAGCATGACAGCGTCGGTGCCATCCAGCACGGCGTTGGCCACGTCCATGACTTCGGCGCGGGTCGGCATCGGGTTGGTGATCATCGACTCCATCATCTGGGTCGCGGTGATCACCGCGCGGTTCAGGGTGCGGGCGCGGCGGATCAGTTTCTTCTGGATGCCGACCAGTTCCGGATCGCCGATTTCGACGCCCAGGTCGCCACGGGCCACCATCACCACGTCGGAGGCCAGAATAATGTCGTCCATCGCTTCGTCGGTGCACACCGCTTCGGCGCGCTCAACCTTGGACACGATCTTGGCGTTGCAGCCTGCATCGCGCGCCAGGCGGCGGGCATAGTTCAGGTCTTCACCGGTACGCGGGAAGGAGACCGCCAGGTAGTCGACGCCAATCTTGGCGGCGGTCACGATGTCCGCCTTGTCTTTTTCGGTCAGGGCTTCGGCCGACAGGCCACCGCCGAGTTTGTTGATGCCCTTGTTGTTGGACAGCGGGCCGCCGACGGTCACTTCGGTAAACACTTTCATGCCCTGAACTTCGAGCACTTTCAGCTGAACGCGGCCGTCATCGAGCAGCAGGACGTCGCCCGGCACCACATCGGCTGGCAGGCCTTTATAGTCGATACCGACTTTTTCTTTATCGCCTTCGCCTTTTGACAGGTTGGCGTCCAGCAGGAATTTATCGCCCACGTTGAGGAAGATTTTGCCTTCCTTGAAGGTGGATACGCGAATTTTCGGTCCTTGCAGATCGCCGAGGATAGCGACGTGACGCCCCAGCTTGGCAGCAATTTCGCGTACTTTGTCAGCGCGAGCCTGGTGATCTTCCGGGCTGCCGTGGGAGAAGTTAAGCCGAACTACGTTGGCGCCGGCGGCAATGATCTTTTCCAGATTATTGTCGCGGTCTGTAGCCGGACCCAGGGTGGTAACGATTTTGGTTCTTCTGAGCCGTCTGGACATGTATTACTCCGTTGACTGGTGAAGCAAATATTGGTGTTGCGATAACGTCGGATAACGAAACCAGGCGTGAAATGTAATTTTACAACACTGATATTTCACCCGGGTTACCCGTATGAGCATGTTAACAGGGTACCGCCTCTGATGCCGTCATTCAAATGTCTGTTGAACGGCGATTTTTTCTTCGTCGGGTCACGAATCAAAACTGTTGGGAATGACCACGCCTTTATCAAAGCGCGATTCTTTGAGCGCTTCTTTGACCCGCTTCAAGTTATCTCTGAATTTAGCCCCTCGGCGCAAGGTAAATCCGGTGGCGAGCACGTCAATGAGCGTTAATTGCGCGATCCGCGACACCATCGGCATGTAAACGTCGGTGTCTTCGGGCACGTCGAGCAGCAGGGCCAGGGTCGCCGCCTGGGCGAGCGGGGTGTCGCGCGAGGTGATAGCCAGTACCGTGGCGTCGTTCTCCCGCGCCAGGTGGGCCATCTCCACCAGATTCTTGGTGCGGCCGGTGTGTGAGATCAGCACCACCACGTCGCCTTCGCTGGAGTTCATGCAGCTCATGCGCTGCATGACGATGTCATCAAAGTAGACCACCGGAATGTTGAAGCGGAAAAATTTGTTCATCGCATCGTGCGCCACCGCCGCGGAGGCGCCCAGCCCGAAGAAAGAGATCTTTTTTGCCTGGGTGAGCAGGTCAACCGCACGATTGATTGCGGCAATATCCAAATTTGCCTTTACTGTATCCAGGCTGGCCATTACTGATTCGAAGATCTTGCTGGTATAGGAATCGACGCTGTCATCTTCCTCAACGTTACGGTTTACGTAGGGCGTGCCGTTAGCCAGGCTTTGGGCGAGATGCAGTTTGAAATCGGGAAAGCCTTTGGTATCAAGGCGGCGGCAAAAACGGTTGACGGTAGGTTCGCTGACGTCGGCCATGCGCGCCAGCGTGGCGATGCTGGAGTGAATGGCGGTCTGCGGGGAGGCCAGGATCACCTCGGCGACTTTCCTTTCAGATTTGCTCAGGCGTTCCAGATGGCTCTGGATTTTGTCCAGCGTATTCATATAACGAGAGTCACTCATGGTTTTATCCCTGTGGCTTTCAAGCAACAGCGTCGAATTTCGCCCGTGTTCGCCGTGCAAGCAGACGCCAAACGAGCGGCTGTAACCTGGAATCGATAGGGTATGTCGATTTCAAACAAAGGAGAAATCAATGCCGGTTTAGTGAAAATATACTACGTGCTGGTAACCGTTGGCAGTCTCGACACGGCGTATGCAGGGTTTTTTCACCAGAATATGACCTGTGTCTAACTTTCATAATGGTAACAGAGCGTCAAAAAAGACGAAAAATTACAGTTTTGCCCGTGGTGAGGGCGTTGGCGTACATTGGCGCTTTCCACTGGAATCTTGAGGCCTTTTTTTCTGCTTTGCTCCGGGTTTGCTGGCCGTAGTCAAACAGAGTACATTAGTAATGTAAGAAAATTACAAATATCCTGCAACGAGGAGATGAACATGGCGGTAACCTCTACAGCCCAGGCGTGTGACCTGGTTATTTTCGGCGCGAAAGGTGATTTGGCGCGCCGTAAGCTGCTGCCTTCCCTGTACCAGTTAGAGAAAGCCGGACACATCCACCCGGATACGCGGATCATCGGCGTCGGCCGCGCGGAGTGGGATAAACAAGCCTATACCGAAGTGGTCAAGGAAGCGCTTGGCACCTTCATGAAGGAAAAACTGGATGACGAACTCTGGGCCACGCTGAGCGCGCGCCTGGACTTCTGCAACCTGGACGTCAACGACAGCAAGAACTTTACCAAACTCGGTAAAATGCTGGATCAGAAGCACCGCACCACCATCAACTACTTTGCCATGCCGCCAAGCACCTTCGGCGCCATCTGCAAAGGGCTGGGCGAAGCCAAGCTGAACCATGAGCCGGCGCGCGTGGTGATGGAGAAACCGCTGGGCACCGATTTGGCGTCCTCACGCGTGATCAACGATCAGGTGGCGGAGTACTTCAACGAATCCCAGGTTTACCGTATCGACCACTATCTCGGCAAAGAGACAGTGCTGAACCTGTTGGCGCTGCGTTTCGCCAACTCGCTGTTCGCCTCCAACTGGGATAACCGCACCATCGATTCGGTGCAGATCACCGTAGCGGAAGAGGTAGGCATCGAAGGGCGTTGGGGTTACTTCGACCAGGCCGGCCAGATGCGCGACATGATCCAGAACCACCTGCTGCAGATCCTGACCATGATCGCCATGTCGCCGCCGGCGGATCTGACCACCGACCGCATCCGCGACGAGAAGGTGAAGGTGCTGCGCTCGCTGCGCCGCATCGATCAGACCAATGTCCGGGAAACCACCGTGCGTGGTCAGTACACCGCCGGCTTCGTCCAGGGCAAGAAAGTGCCGGGTTATCTGGAAGAGGAAGGGGCGAACAAGAGCAGCAGCACCGAAACCTTCGTCTCTATCCGCGTGGATATCGACAACTGGCAGTGGGCCGGCGTGCCGTTCTACCTGCGTACCGGTAAACGTCTGCCGACCAAATGTTCGGAAGTGGTGGTGTACTTCAAAAACCCGCCGCTTAACCTGTTCAGCGATTCTTACCAGCAGTTGCCGCAGAACAAGCTGACCATCCGCCTGCAGCCGGACGAAGGCATCGAAATTCAGGTGCTGAACAAGGTGCCGGGGCTGGATCACAAGCACCGTCTGCAGACCACCAAGCTGGACCTGAGCTTCTCGGAAACCTTTAACCAGGAGCACGTGGCGGACGCCTACGAGCGCCTGCTGCTGGAGACCATGCGCGGCATTCAGGCGCTGTTCGTGCGCCGCGATGAAGTGGAAGAAGCCTGGAAGTGGGTCGACTCCATCATGGACGCATGGAAAGCCGACAACGAGGCGCCTAAGCCTTACCAGGCGGGCACCTGGGGACCGGTGGCCTCGGTGGCGATGATCACCCGCGACGGCCGCTCCTGGAACGAGTTCGAATAATGCGTAATGCCGGCAGCCTGTCTGCCGGCTTTTTTTTGCCTGCGATCTGCGCGTGGGCCTCATCACTTACGGTACGGCCGGACGTCCGCGCATTTGTGCGGAGCCCTGTGGCAGGGGCGTGCCATTGTTAACCGCGAGTAATGGAGAAATAACGATGAAAAACTGGAAAACCAGCGCCGAGCAGATCCTGACGGCGGGGCCGGTGGTGCCTGTTATCGTGATCAACAAGCTGGAGCAGGCGGTGCCGTTGGCGAAAGCGTTGGTTGCCGGCGGCGTGCGGGTATTGGAGGTGACGCTGCGCACCGCCTGCGGGCTGGAGTCTATCCGCGCTATCGCCGAAGAGGTGCCGGAGGCGATCATCGGCGCCGGTACGGTGATCAACCCGCAGCAGCTGCGGCAGGTGACCGAAGCCGGGGCGCAGTTCGCCATCAGCCCAGGGCTGACCGAGGCCTTGCTGCAGGCGGCGACGGCGGGACCCATCCCGCTGATCCCGGGCATCAGCACCGTGTCTGAACTGATGCAGGGCATGGATCACGGTCTGCGGGAATTCAAATTCTTCCCGGCGGAAGCCAACGGCGGCGTGAAGGCGCTGCAGGCGATCGGCGGCCCGTTCCCGCAGGTGCGTTTTTGCCCGACCGGCGGTATTACGCCAAACAATTACCGCGATTATCTGGCGCTGAAAAGCGTGCTTTGCATCGGCGGTTCCTGGCTGGTGCCGGCGGACGCGCTCGAAAAAGGCGACTATGCGCGCATCACTGAACTGGCGCGCAGCGCCGTCAGCGGCGCCGCGTTGTAACCCGCGCCAGGCCTGGGATTGGCGCTTATTTGCTCACCCGCGGATATCGCAAGGCTCAACGCTCCGTTGAGCCTTTTTTAATTTTTATCGCGATTAACTTTCTTATTTTTAACCCGTTTTTTTCTGTTTTTTGATGAAAACGGCAGTTTGCTTTCTTATTTTGGCTGTGGTAAAAATATCTCAGTTGAAAATTTTACTTTTATGAGGATATTGGGCAAATCGCACGGTGTGCGGCTGATAATAGAGAACTATTATGATGACTATTAACGGAACTACCCTCAGAACCTCTACGTGCCAACTCTTCCTGTCTGCGATCCTTGCCAGTGAGCATCACTGGTGCAGCGAGCTATAGCGTCTTTCTCCCTTAACCGGTGCGGGTAGCGGGCTTAGGCCTTCGTTCTACCGTTCAGCCGGGCAAACATTCTTTTTGCGTTTGGGTCAGTTTATCCCCAGGGATCTCTGCGTCTTGCGCGCCGTACTGCGGCCGTTCGACGAGATAAATCGGGATAAATATGCCTTGGCGCGTGTTATTCGCCGTTTGGGAGAAAAATTATGATTTATTGGATCTTTTTAGGTTTGGCCATCATGACCGAAATCATCGGTACCTTGTCGATGAAATACGCCAGCGTCAATGGCGGCATGATCGGGCATATCGTGATGTACGTGATGATCACCGCGTCTTATGTGTTGTTGTCAGTAGCGGTAAAACGCGTGGCGTTGGGCGTGGCTTATGCGCTGTGGGAAGGTATCGGCATTCTGTTCATCACCCTGTTCAGCGTGCTGTGGTTCGACGAACCCATTTCGGCGCTGAAAGTACTGGGCCTGGCTACGCTGATCGCCGGCATCATGCTGGTGAAATCCGGTACCCGCAAAGAGCGAAAACAGGTCAGCCCGCGAGGTGACAACCATGCAACAGTTTGAGTTGTACCACATTGGGTTCCTGGGGCTGGCCATCGTGCTGGAAATCATCGCCAACATCTTCCTGAAGATGTCGGACGGCTTCCGTAAAATTTGGCTGGGATTGCTGTCGCTGCTGTCGGTGCTCGGCGCGTTCAGCGCCCTGGCGCAGGCGGTGAAGGGCATCGATCTGTCGATCGCTTATGCGTTGTGGGGCGGTTTCGGTATCGCCGCCACTATCGCCGCGGGCTGGATCATGTTCGGCCAGCGGTTAAACGCCAAAGGCTGGATCGGCCTGGCGCTGTTGCTGGCGGGGATGGTGATCCTTAAACTGTCCTGATAGCGGGCAATAAAAAACCGCAGGCGTTGCCGTCTGCGGTTTTTTTTCGTCTGCGCTCAGGCTTACAGCGCGGCGATGATTTTGATTTCCACTTTATATTTCGGATTCATCAGCTGCGCCTGCACGGTGCAACGTACCGGCGCGCTGCCGGCAACGACCCAGGCGTCCCAGGCGGCGTTCATCGCGGCGAAGTCGGCGGTATTGGCCAGGAAGATGGTGGCGTCCAAAATGCGGCTTTTATCCGAGCCTACGCGCGCCAGCAGCACGTCGATGGCAGCAAGGGCGTTGGCGGTCTGCGCGGTCGCGTCATCATCCAGGTTCTCCGGCACGCTGGTATAGTAAACGGTCTCGTTGTGCACCACGGCTTCGGACCAGCGCTGATCGGGATCAATTCTTTCGATATTCATTTGCTTATCTCCATATCATAGTCCCGCTAAGGGTAGCACAGCCGGTGATGAAAAAGCGCGGCGATAAAGTGGGTGGTAGCCGGGCGGCAGGCTTGGCATAATCACCGCTGAATGACACCGGCAGAGAGACAGCGTGACAGACGATTTTGCAACAGACGGCGCATTGGCGCAGGCTATCAAGGGATTCAAACCGCGTGAGCCGCAGCGGCAGATGGCGCAGGCCGTCACCGAGGCGATCAATTTCAAGCAGGAGCTGGTGGTGGAAGCCGGCACCGGCACCGGCAAAACCTTCGCTTATCTGGCGCCGGCGCTGCGCGCCGATCGCAAAGTGATCATCTCCACCGGTTCGAAAGCGTTGCAGGATCAGCTGTATGCGCGCGATCTGCCCACCGTCGCCAAGGCGCTGAAGTACAAAGGCAAGCTGGCGCTGCTGAAGGGGCGCTCCAACTACCTGTGTCTGGAGCGGCTGGAGCAACAGTCGATGGCCGGCGGGGAGCTGGCGGGGCAGACGCTGATCGATTTGGTGCAGCTGCGCAAGTGGTCGTCGCAGACCAAAGAAGGCGACATCAGCACCTGCAGCGAAGTGGCGGAAGACAGTTTCGTCTGGCCATTGGTGACCAGCACCAATGATAACTGTCTCGGCAGCGACTGCCCGCTGTATCAGGATTGCTTCGTGGTCAAAGCGCGCCGCCGCGCGATGGATGCGGATGTGGTGGTGGTGAACCATCACCTGTTCCTGGCGGATATGGTGGTGAAAGAGGGCGGTTTCGCCGAGCTGATCCCGGAAGCCGAGGTGATGATTTTTGATGAGGCGCACCAAATCCCCGACATCGCCAGCCAGTATTTCGGCCAGCAGCTCACCAGCCGCCAACTGCTGGATCTGGCGAAGGACATCACCATCGCCTACCGCACCGAGGTGCGCGATGCCGCCCAACTGCAAAAAAGCGCCGATCGTCTCAGCCTGAGCACGCAAGATTTTCGCCTTAATCTGGGAGAGCCGGGTTTTCGCGGCAACCTGCGGGATGTGCTCGGCGAACCGAACGTGCAGCGCGCTTTGTTGCTGCTCGATGACGCGCTGGAGCTGTGTTACGACGTCATGAAACTGTCGCTGGGGCGTTCGGCGCTGCTGGACGCCGCCTTTGAGCGCGCCACGCTGTACCGCGCGCGTCTCAAACGCCTCAAGGCGGTGACGGAACCGGGCTACAGCTATTGGTATGAGTGCAATTCGCGCCACTTCGTGCTGGCGCTGACGCCGCTGACGGTGGCCGACCGGTTCCGCGAAATGCTGGACGAGAAGCCGGGCAGCTGGATCTTTACCTCGGCCACGCTGTCGGTCAACGATCAGCTGGGCCACTTTACCGAACGCTTGGGGCTGACCAAGGCCAAAACGCTGCTGCTGCCGAGCCCGTTCGACTATGCCAAACAGGCGTTGCTGTGCGTGCCGCGCTTTTTGCCTTCGCCGAATCAGCCCGGCGGGGCGCGCCAGCTGGCGCGCATGCTGCGGCCATTAATCGAAGCCAACAACGGCCGCTGCTTCTTCTTGTGCACCTCGCACCAGATGATGCGTGAGCTGGCGGAAGAGTTTCGCGCCACGATGACGCTGCCGGTGCTGTTGCAGGGGGAAACCAGTAAAGGCCAGCTGTTGGCGCAGTTCGTCGCCGCCGGTAACGCGCTGCTGGTGGCGACCAGCAGCTTCTGGGAAGGGGTGGACGTGCGCGGCGATGCGCTGTCGTGCGTGATCATCGATAAGCTGCCGTTCACGTCACCGGACGATCCGTTGCTGAAGGCGCGCATTGAAGATTGCCGCCTGCGTGGCGGCGATCCGTTCAATGATGTGCAGTTGCCGGATGCGGTCATCACCCTGAAACAGGGCGTCGGCCGTTTGATCCGCGACACCGACGATCGCGGCGTGCTGGTGATTTGCGATAACCGTCTGGTGATGCGCCCTTACGGCGAGGTGTTCCTCAATAGCCTGCCGCCCACGCCGCGCACCCGCGATCTGAAGCAGGCAATCGCCTTCCTGCAGGCCGCCGACACGTCGGCCACGTGAAAGATGAAGGGCTTACGGGGCTGTGCTACAATGCGCGCCCTGTATGAAAAACCCAGTATTATTCCCGCCAGAGGTTGGCATGTCCACGCGAATTTTAGCGATCGATACCGCGACGGAAGCCTGTTCCGTCGCCGTCTGGAATCAAGGCGAAATCCACGCCCTGTTTGAGCTGTGCCCACGCGAGCATACGCAACGAATTTTACCTATGGTGCAGCAGGTGCTGGCGGAATCCGGTCTGGCGCTCAACCAGCTCGATGCGCTGGCCTTCGGCCGTGGCCCCGGCAGCTTTACCGGGGTGCGCATCGGCATCGGCATCGCTCAAGGCCTGGCGCTGGGCGCCGATCTGCCGATGATCGGCGTTTCCACGCTGCAAACCATGGCGCAGGGCGCCTGGCGCGTCAGCGGCGCGGAGCGTGTGCTGGCGGCGATCGATGCGCGCATGGGGGAAGTTTACTGGGGGCAGTTCGAACGCCAGGCGGACGGCCGCTGGTTGGAAAGCGAAGGCGAGGCCGTGCTGTCGCCGGCGCAGGTGCTGGAGCGTGCGCAGCGCCTGCAGGGCGAATGGGCCCACGTCGGCACCGGCTGGCAAACCTACCCCGATCTGGTCAACGGTTCCACGCTGAGCGTGCGCGACGGCCAGATGCTGTTGCCGCAGGCGGAAGACATGCTGCCGCTGGCGCTGCAGGCCTGGCAAGAAGGGCTGGCGGTAGCGGTGGAAAACGCCGAGCCGACCTATCTGCGCAATGAAGTCACCTGGAAAAAACTGCCGGGCCGCGACTGATCGCGGCGTATTGTGCTGATGTTGATACCGGGCGATGAAGGCCTGCAACTTGAACGATGAAACGCGGTCAAAGTTACAGCCATTTCAGGAGATTGCGACCATGTTAATCCGCACTGCAAGTAAAAAGCTGTCGCTGCTGGCCGTCGCCTGCGGCGCACTGGTTTTATCCGGGTGCGTCACCGTACCGGATGCGATCAAAGGCTCCAGCCCTACGCCGGTGACTCAGCTTTCCTCGGTACAAAATGCACCCAACCTGTTTACCGGCGCGGAAGCCCGTTTCGGCGGCACCGTGGTAAACGTCGCCAACGAACAAGGGCGCACGGTGCTGGAGATTGCGGCGGTGCCGCTCGACAGCGGTGCGCGGCCGATACTGGGCGAACCGTCGCGCGGCCGCTTGCTGGCCACGGTAAACGGCTTCCTCGAACCGGTCGATTTCAAAGGCCAGCTGGTGACCGTCGTCGGCGCCATTACCGGTCTGAAAGAGGGGCGAATCGGCATGACGCCGTATCGCTTCGTGACGATGAACGTGACCGGTTTCAAACGCTGGCATCTGGTGCAGCAGGTGGTGATGCCGCCGGCGCCGATGGGCCCTTGGGGCTGGCGCGGAGGTCCGTGGGGACCCGGTTGGGGCGCAGGCTATGGCTGGTACAACCCTGGCCCGGCACAGGTGCAAACCATCGTAACCGAGTAGCATACGCTGATGTGAACACATTTGACAGGGCGGCTCAGGCCGCCCTTTTGTTTTTTGGGATAAGGAATATCCGACAATTAGTGACGTACATCGCAACCTGAATAATGTTTAAAACCCGAACTGGTCTGCTGAGTTAAAATATTGTTATGGTTAGGCTGCGAGTTTGAGGGCTGCGATGATAATTAGTAATGATTTCAGGAGTAATACCTTGGATAAGGTCTGGTTAAAACGGTATCCGGCAGATGTGCCCGCAGAGATTGATGCCGATCGCTATTCGTCGTTGATCGAAATGTTTGAGCATGCCGTGCAGCGCTATGCCGATCAGCCCGCCTTTATCAATATGGGCGAGGTGATGACCTTCCGCAAACTGGAAGAACGCAGCCGGGCTTTCGCGGCTTACCTGCAAAATGAACTGGGCCTGAAGAAGGGCGACCGCGTCGCACTGATGATGCCTAATCTGTTGCAATACCCCATCGCCCTGTTCGGCATTCTGCGCGCCGGCATGGTGGTGGTCAACGTCAACCCGCTGTATACCCCGCGTGAGCTGGAGCACCAGTTGAACGACAGCGGCGCCAGCGCCATCGTCATCGTGTCCAACTTTGCCCATACGCTGGAAAAAGTGGTGTTCAACACTCAGGTCAAACACGTGATCCTGACGCGCATGGGCGATCAGCTGTCGGCCGCCAAAGGTACGCTGGTCAATTTCGTGGTCAAGTACGTCAAGCGCCTGGTGCCCAAATACAACCTGCCGGACGCCATTTCCTTCCGCAGCGCGCTGCAGCGCGGCCGCCGCCTGCAGTATGTAAAACCGGACATCATTAATGCCGATCTGGCCTTCCTGCAATATACGGGCGGCACCACCGGGGTGGCGAAGGGCGCGATGCTGACGCACCGCAACATGCAGGCCAACCTCGAGCAGGCCAAGGCCGCCTATTCGCCGCTGTTCCGCGAAGGGCAGGAACTGGTGGTGACGGCGTTGCCGCTGTATCACATTTTCGCGCTGACGGTGAACTGCCTGCTGTTTATCGATCTGGGCGGGCGCAATTTGCTGATCACCAACCCACGCGACATTCCGGGGCTGGTGAAAGAACTGGGCAAATATCCGTTCACCGCCATGAGCGGGGTGAATACGCTGTTCAACGCGTTGCTGAACAACGAAGAGTTCCACAAGCTCGATTTCTCTACGCTGCGTTTCTCGGTCGGCGGCGGCATGTCGGTGCAAAAAGCGGTGGCCGAGAAGTGGGAGAAAACCACCGGTAAACACCTGCTGGAAGGTTATGGCCTGACGGAGTGCGCGCCGTTGGTGGCCGGTAACCCTTACGATCTGAAACACTACAGCGGCAGCATCGGCCTGCCGGTGCCGTCGACGGACATTCGTCTGGTGGACGACAATGGCCAGGATGTACCGCCGGGCGAACCGGGCGAACTGTGGGTCAAAGGGCCGCAAGTTATGTTAGGCTATTGGCAGCGCCCGGACGCCACCGACGAAGTGCTGAAAGATGGCTGGTTGGCGACCGGCGATGTGGTGACCGTAGATGAGCAGGGGTTCGTGCGCATCGTCGACCGCAAGAAAGACATGATCCTGGTCTCCGGTTTCAACGTTTACCCGAACGAGATCGAGGACGTGGTCAGCCAGCATCCGAAAGTGCTGGAATGTGCGGCGATCGGTGTGCCGAGCGAGGTCTCCGGCGAAACGGTGAAGATCTGCGTGGTGAAGAAAGACGCCTCGCTGACCAAGGAAGAGCTGTTGACCCATTGCCGTCGGCACCTGACCGGGTATAAAGTGCCTAAAATTGTTGAGTTCCGCGATGAACTGCCGAAGTCTAACGTCGGCAAGATTTTGCGGCGAGAACTGCGCGATGAGCTAAAAACGCCGAAGCCGGCCGATGCCGCCTAGGTGTCGCTCTCGCGCCTGACTATCAACAACGCCGGTGAATGCCGGCGTTGTTGTGTTTGAATCCTACAAGAGAATGATGTTTTGAATTATCAGTTGATCACTACCGATGCCGGATTGCAGCAGGTCTGCGAGCAGGCGAGAAAGCATGCCCAGATTGCGCTGGACACCGAGTTTGTCAGAACGCGCACCTACTATCCGCAGCTGGGCCTGATCCAGCTCTACGACGGTGAACAACTCTCCCTTATCGATCCTCTGCCGATCAAGCAATGGCAGCCGTTTGTCGACCTGCTGGCCGACACCGCCGTGGTGAAGTTCCTGCATGCCGGCAGTGAAGATCTCGAAGTGTTTCTCAACGCCTTTAAAACGCTGCCGACGCCGATGGTCGACACTCAGATCCTGGCGGCCTTTACCGGCCGGCCGCTCTCCTGTGGCTTCGCGACGCTGGTGGCGGAGTATATGAAGGTTGAGCTGGACAAGAGCGAGTCGCGCACCGACTGGCTGGCGCGCCCGCTGACCGAAAGGCAATGCGTGTACGCGGCCGCCGACGTGTTCTATCTGCTGCCGATGGCTAAACAGTTGGTGCAGGAGACCGAAGTGGCCGGTTGGACCGCGGCGGCCAATAACGAGTGCCTGCTGCTGTGCCAGCGCCGTAGCGAGACGCTGGCGCCGGCATTGGCCTACCGCGAAATCAGCAACGCCTGGCAGCTGCGCCCGCGTCAGCTCGGTTGTCTGCAGAAGTTGGCGGAATGGCGGCTGCGCCAGGCGCGTGAGCGCGATCTGGCGGTGAACTTTGTGGTGCGTGAGGAGAACCTGTGGCAGGTGGCGCGCTATATGCCGTCTTCGCTGGGAGAACTGGATTCGCTGGGTCTGAGCGGGCCGGAGATCCGTTATCACGGTAAAACGCTGCTGGCGCTGGTGGCGGAGGCCGAAGCGCTGGACGAGTCCGAGTTGCCGGCGCCGTTGGCCAACCTTATCGATCAGCCGGGCTACAAGAAGGTGTTCAAAGACATCAAGGCGGCGATCGCTACCGTCAGCGAGCAAAGCGGGTTGAGCAGCGAGCTGCTGGCATCCCGTCGCCAAATTAACCAATTGTTGAACTGGCATTGGAAACTGAAGGACGGCGAGAGTCGCCCTGAATTAATCAGCGGCTGGCGCGGCGATTTATTAATGGTGCCGTTGCAGGACATCCTGAAAGATTATTAATCGCTGGTTATCACCAGGGCAGGGTAGGGAAACTCTGCTCGGGTGAATATAGGCAGGAAATAATGCGTTGAAGGTAAATCTGGCCAGAATTTACTTTAAACGAGGTGGCGGCAAAGTTAATTGGGAATTATCCCAAAGGGAAAAATCGATTTTTTGCTGTCGATAATGCTTAATAACTGGATGCACATACAGTTACCCCCTGCATAAAATATACAGGGGGTAATTAATGCGTCGCAATCATTTAGCTGCTTCTTCCGATTCCGGTAATGTCACGTTAAGTTCAAGTACCGAAATATCGTCCCCTTTCTGCTCGAACTGCACATGCAGCATTTCAGGATCGATCTGAATGTATTTGCAAATAACCGCCAGAATATCGCGTTTCAAATCAGGCAGATACGGGGGCTCACTGTCCCCGCGACGACGCTCTGCGACGATAATCTGCAGCCGTTCCTTGGCTATATTGGCTGTCTGTTTTTTGCGGGACAGAAAGAAGTCTAATAAGGCCATGGTTTATCCCCCAAAAAGGCGTTTCAGGAAACCCTTCTTCTCTTCTTCAATGAAGCGGAATGGGCGTTCTTCCCCCAACAAGCGGCAAACGGTATCGTCATACGCCTTACCGGCGTCTGACTCGGCATCCAGAATGACAGGCTCACCCTGGTTGGAAGCGCGCAGCACGGACTGGTCTTCCGGGATTACGCCCACCAGCGGAATGCGCAGGATTTCCAGCACGTCTTCCATGCTCAGCATGTCGCCACGGCTGACGCGGCCCGGGTTATAACGGGTCAGCAGCAGGTGTTCCTTGATAGGCGATTCGCCTTTCTCAGCGCGGCGTGATTTAGAAGAGAGAATGCCCAGGATACGGTCGGAGTCGCGTACCGAAGAGACTTCCGGGTTGGTGGTGATGATAGCTTCGTCGGCGAAATACAGCGCCATCAGCGCACCGGTTTCGATACCGGCCGGTGAGTCGCAGACCACGAAGTCAAAATCCATCTCGCCGAGATCGTTGAGGACTTTTTCAACGCCTTCACGGGTTAACGCGTCTTTGTCGCGCGTCTGCGAAGCCGGCAGGATATAGAGGTTTTCAGTGCGTTTGTCTTTGATCAACGCCTGATTCAGCGTGGCATCGCCCTGAATCACGTTCACGAAATCATAAACTACCCGACGTTCGCAGCCCATGATCAGGTCAAGATTACGCAGACCGATATCGAAATCGATCACGACGGTTTTCTTGCCTTTCTGGGCCAGGCCGGTAGCGATGGCCGCGCTCGAAGTGGTCTTGCCAACGCCCCCTTTACCCGATGTAACAACAATAATGCGTGCCATGAAATGGATTCCTTGTCAAAAGGGCTTAATTTAAAGGTTGTATGGTTAAAGCGTTATCCAACAGGCTGAGTCGTACGGCCTGCCCGACGTAATCGGACGGGATTTGGTCGCTCAACCAGTACTGCCCTGCGATAGAGACTAGCTCAGCCGCCAGGTGGGTGCAAAAAATCTGACATTGCGTGTCTCCTGACGCGCCTGCCAGTGCGCGACCGCGCATCATGCCGTAGACATGAATATTGCCGTCGGCAATCAACTCGGCGCCGGCGCTGACGCTGCTGGTCACGATTAGATCGCTGTTGCGGGCGTAAATCTGTTGGCCGGAGCGGACAGGCGTACTGATGATGCGCGTTTTGGCGGGGGCGTTATCCGCTACCACGGGCGCTGGTGCAGGCTCCGGCGCCGCCATTTTCTGGCCTTTGCCTTCGCTCAACAGCGGCAGCCCGGCGCGGGCTATCGCGCGCTTTTGACGCTCATCTCTGCAACCGCTGATACCCACAACGCGCAGACCTGCTGCCGCGACAGCCTGTTGAAGTTCTTTCCAGTTCGCATCGCCTTCCAGCGTTGCGACGTTGATAACAACAGGGGCGTTTTTCAGAAAAGCGGGCGCTTGCTCAACTTTTTCCTGTAACGCCTGGCGTATTACCTCGGGCTGCGAATTATGCAAATGAACAACCGATAGGGTAAAACTGCTGCCTTTTAGCTCAATTGGCGATTGTGACATCTATCCTGACTCAGTCTCAGCAACTTTAAATCCCCGGAATACCACTCGGGGTGCGATATTCCGATGTACTATAAGCATGTTATAGTCAGAGTTATATCCAGGCAAGACGCTCCCTCAATTAAATAGAGTTAAAAAAATGCTTTGTGTGATCTATAGAAGCCCGAAACGCGATCAAACTTATCTTTATGTCGAAAAAAAAGACGATTTCTCTCGTGTGCCGGAAGAGCTGATGAAAAGTTTCGGCGTGCCGCAATTCGCCATGATGCTGTCGCTCGATGAGCGCAAAAAATTGGCCTCGGCGGATATCGAAAAGGTGAAGCAGGCGTTGAAAGACGAAGGCTATTATCTGCAGTTCCCGCCGCCGGTTGAAAACCTGCTCAATCAGCATCTGGCGGGCGATAAGGCCTGAGACAGTCGCCACGGCCAGGGGAGGCGCGATGACACGTTCGGCGAGAAAGACCGTATTGGCCGCCTGGTTGGCGCTGGGCGGGGTGCTGATGCCCGGCGCATCGCAGGCGGCGCAGGAGACGACGCTGGCGGCGAGCGGCCGCGATCCGGCGCAGTTCCCGGCGTATGTCGATCAACTTAAGCGCCGGGCGCGGGAACAGGGCATCAGTCAGGCCACCCTTGATCGCGCGTTTGCGCAAATCCATTTCATCGATCGGGTGATCAAGGCCGATCGCAATCAGCCGGAGCAGAAGGTAACCCTGGACGACTATCTACGGCGGGTGATGTCGCCCGCCAAGGTGCGCCAGGGACGCGAACTGTATCGGCTGCGCCATGCGCAATGGTCGCGGGCCAGCGAGCGCTATCGGGTACCAGGGCGTTATATCATCGCGCTGTGGGGGATGGAGAGCGCCTACGGCAAGATTCAGGGGCGGGAAGACGTGGTGTCTGCGCTGGCGACCTTGGCGTTTGAAGGGCGCCGTGAAGCTTTTTTCAGCCAGGAACTGATGGCGGCGCTGCAGATAGTTGAGCAGGGGCATGTCGGCGATACGCCGCTGAAAGGCTCCTGGGCCGGCGCGATGGGGCAATGCCAGTTTATGCCGAGCTCCTTCTTGCGCTATGCGGCGGATGGCGACGGCGATGGGCGCATCGATATCTGGAATAACATTGACGACGTTTTCGCGTCTACAGCCAGCTATTTGTCCAAAGAGGGTTGGCAGCCCGGCATCGGTTGGGGGCGCGAGGTCAAATTGCCCGCCGGTTTCAACCGGGCCGAACTGGGCCTGAAAGACGCGCAGGCGCGCAGCGTCAACGACTGGCAAAAACGCGGCGTGCGCCGCGCGGATGGCAGTGCGTTGCCGCATGCCGTGCAGCGCGGTTGGATTATCGCGCCGGATGATCTGCAGGGGCGGACGTTCCTGGTCTATGATAATTTCCGCACCCTCATGCACTGGAATCGCTCTTACTATTTCGCTCTCGCCGTGGGTATGATGGCAGACGCGATCGGGCATTGATCCGGCACACCAATAATCGGCTTGGCGCGCCAAGCCTCTACAGTTTGGGAGAAGCGGTATGTATCAACATAGAGACTGGCAGGGTTCGTTGCTCGATTTCCCGGTGAACAAGGTAGTCTGCGTCGGCAGCAACTACGCCGATCACATCAAGGAAATGGGCAGCGCGGTGTCCGTCGAACCGGTGGTGTTTATCAAACCGGAAACGGCGTTGTGTGATATTCGCCAGCCGGTGGCCATCCCCAAAGAGTTCGGTGCGGTGCATCATGAGGTGGAGCTGGCGGTATTGATCGGCACACCGTTGAAACAGGCCAACGAAGATCGCGTTGCGCGGGCGATCGCCGGTTACGGTGTGGCGCTCGATCTGACGCTGCGCGATCTGCAAGCGGGCTTTAAAAAGGCCGGCCAGCCGTGGGAAAAGGCCAAGGCCTTCGACGGTTCCTGCCCGATGTCGGGATTTATCCCGGTGGCGGAATTCGGCGATCCGCAAAACGCCGAGCTGTCGTTGACCGTCAACGATCAATTGCGCCAGCAGGGCAATACGCGCGACATGATCACGCCAATCCTGCCGCTTATCAGCTACATGAGCCGCTTCTTCACGCTGCGCGCCGGTGACATCATCCTGACCGGCACGCCGCAGGGCGTGGGCCCGATGGCTTCCGGCGACATGCTGAAAATCAGCCTGAACGGCAAAACGCTCAGCACCCGGGTGATCTGATTTCTCCTTGCCGCCGGCATCGTCGGCGGCAAAGCTTGCATCTTGTGGCTAAAATGTCTATATAGTCCCCCCTCGAACCTGCGCGCAGGTGACTTATCCATTTACCGAAACCGGACGCTAACATGTCACAACTCGCTTTTTGGCAACAGAAAACGCTGGCGGAAATGTCAGAACAAGAGTGGGAATCGCTGTGCGACGGGTGCGGGCAATGCTGTTTGAATAAGCTGATCGACGAAGATACCGACGAGATTTATTTTACCAACGTAGCCTGCAACCAGCTCAACATCAAATCCTGCCAATGCCGCAACTACGAGCGGCGCTTCGAGCTGGAAGAAGACTGCATCAAACTGACGCGCGAAAATCTCACCACCTTCGATTGGCTGCCGCCTACCTGCGCCTATCGTCTGATTGGCGAAGGTAAACCGCTGTTCCCCTGGCACCCGTTGCTGAGCGGCTCCAAGGCGGCGATGCACGGCGAGCGCATCACAGTGCGGCATATCGCGGTGCGCGAGAGTGAAGTGGTGGACTGGCAGGATCATATCCTCAACAAGCCGGACTGGGCCAGATAACGCGGATACCTTGACAGATGTTGCTCGGCAACACGAGTTTTAATGCCAGAGGGCGGCGTGTTAAGACATTCCGCCCTCTTGGCTATTGAGCTTACGCGCGTGAGACTCTTGCTTCACGCTTTTTTATCTCGGCGATGCCAGTTGGCCAGATTTTTCATCGGCTGCTTCACATACGGGCTGGCTTTGATCAGGCTGAACAGCAGTTTATTCACCGCCGTGCCCACTTTGTCCATTGGCCGGTCGATATCGAGAAACAGCACCGCACGCAGCTCGTCGGTATCATTGCGGACCTCGTGTTCATAAGAATCATCAAACAAAATCACCTTGCCTTCATCCCAGTGCAGGATTTGGTCGTCAACGCGGATCCAGAGCTTGTCCCGATCCTTTGGCACGATCAATCCCAGATGCGCGCGCACGACGGCTCGAGTCGGGCCCTTGTGGGGCACGATGTGATAGTGCGGTTTGAGGATTGAAAACATGGCGGTGCGCATGCCGGGGATCTCGCTGACCGCCTCTGCTGTGCGCGGGCAGATGGCGCAGTTTTCATCAACCCGTTGCCCGTAGACAAACAGCCCGAAGGTTTTCCAGTTATCTCCTTTAGAGATGCGTTTCTGATCCGGCGATATTTGGTGGAATGCTGGGATATCCTCCGGGTGCTCCAGCAACCGATCCAACTCCTGGCGAATGGCCGGCCAACGGGCTTCCAGCGCCGTCACCCAATTAAATTCATGATTACCGATCCGCGGTGTGGTGGAGATGAGCGAATGGCGAGTCTGAAATTCGCCGTTCCAGCGCAGGAATTTTTTCCCGGCTTTGAGCAGCATGCGCCGCAGGAAGGGGCGCTGAGACGAAGGGGGCAATGTGGTATCCGGCATAGTATCGTGTCCTTGATGTCATATGATGTGCTGTAGTCAGCCAAAACCTGGCTCACAGGAAGAAAGAGTGAAAGTCAACACGTCATTTAGCATAGGGAAAGCATCGCGAACGATTTTAATCTTTAGTGCGCGAATGGCGTTGATGCTTGCTGCCGGATAGAGGCAAATTCCAACAATTTATTTAAGGATGGTAAGGGCTTGTGCGGGGGAGGAGGGGGAAAAAAGCCCCTGCAAAGATGAGGGGCAAGACACACAACAACACCAGGGAAATCGGTAGTACTCACTTTGCCGATACTATAAGGATTTTATGGGTAAACTTCACCAAAATATTGTGCTCTGAATGTGACAAAGGTGCAGTCGTTCATAAGTAACGGTAATTTATTGATGCTCGAAGGCTGAAAGGAATGAGCCAGAGCGGCCAGTTTTTAGTCGCCGATATCGCAGAAGTTTAATGTTATGTAAATTACGCGCTTAATTGTGCCGGGATGCTTCTTTTTAAACGATAAGTTGGGTAATTTGGCCGCTCTCCCGCAAGTTCGAGAGTATAACAATGAAAATGATCCGCCTGTTTGCCGTAGCTGGAGCGCTGATCGTGCTCGTTTACTTCCTTACACATACCTGAGGTGGCTTTATCTCGGAATGTGGCAGCAATACCTAAAAAAAACGGCGCCTTCCGGCGCCGTTTTTTGTTTGTCTGCCGATCAGCGGCCGAACAGGTCGCGGCGGCGTGGGCGAACAAACTGCGCGATCAGCACAATCAGCGCCACCAGCAGATAGGCGCCGAAGATGCCGACCAACCATTGCGGCATTTCCAACGTCAGGAATTGCCATTGACGCACGGAGCAGTCACCGGAAGCGTGGAACACCGCCGGCAGCCATTTGTCCAGCGGCAGCCAGGACGGGAAGCTGACGAAGAAATCGCAGGTATTGAATGGCGAAGGATGCAACTGGATCATGGTGTGCTTCCACGCCAGCTGTACGCCTTCCCAGGCGCTGTAGATCCACAGCAAGATCGCCGCGTAGCGCAGCGGCGTTTTCGGCGCGATGGCGCCCACCAGCGAGGCGCCGAGGATACCGAACAGCGCGCAACGCTCGTAAATGCACATCACGCACGGCTGCAGCAGCATAACGTGCTGGAAATAGAGCGCGACCAGTTCCAACACCAACGCTGTCAGGGCCATCAGCAGCCAGGCGCCGCGTCCTTGTGAACAGCGGTTAAAGAATTGCAACATATCTAGATTCTTCCATGCAGTAAGCAATTGAACCGGCAGTGTAAACCAATTCCTCTTCGCTGCCAGCCACCTGGGCCGGATTCAGCGTAAAAATAGTCGGTTCACCCTGCCGGCGCCGTCTCAGTGGCCGACGGCGTCGATGGACGGCAGCGTCAGCCAATGCCACTGCGTCAACAGCTCGGTCGCCGGTTCCAAGGTGAACTGGACGCACAGCAGGCCAACCACCGTCAGCACCACCGTATAAGGCAGGGCCATCCATACCATGCGGCCATACGACAAACGCACCAGCGGCGCCAGCGCAGACGTCAGCAGAAACAGAAACGCCGCCTGCCCGTTAGGGGTAGCGACCGAGGGCAGGTTGGTGCCGGTATTGATGGCGACCGCCAGCAGCTCGAACTGCTTCAGCCCGATAGCGCCGGTTTCCAGCGCGGTGCGCGCCTCGTTGATGTAAACCGTGCCGACGAACACGTTGTCGGAAACCGACGACAGCAGGCCGTTGAACAGGTAGAACAGCGAAAGCTGAGAAGCGGGCTCGGCGCGCAGCACAAACTGGATCACCGGGCTGAACAGGTGCTGCTCGATGATGACCGCGACCACGGTGAAAAACACCGTCAGCAGCGCGGTGAACGGCAGCGCTTCCTGGAACGCTTTGCCGATGGCGTGCTCGTCGTTCACGCCGCACAGGGAGGTGGCGAGAACGATGACCGACAGGCCAATCAGCCCCACTTCAGCCAGGTGGAAGGCCAGCGCCAGCACCAGCCAAACGCCGATCAGCGCTTGCATCACCAGTTTGAGCCGTTCTTGTTTGCTACGGCCCTCCGTGGCCTTGCGGTCATACTCTTTCAGCACGTCGCGTACCGCTTCCGGTAGCTGCGCGCCGTAGCCAAACAGGCGAAAACGTTCTACCAGCCAACAAACCAACAGGCCGCACACCAACACCGGCAGCGTGACCGGCGCCATTCGCAGGAAGAAGTCGATAAAACCCCAGCCCGCGTTTTTGGCGATGATCAGGTTTTGCGGCTCGCCCACCATGGTCATGACCCCGCCGAGCGCGGTGCCGACGCCGGCGTGCATCAGCAGGCTGCGCAGAAAGGCGCGGAATTGCTCCAGCGTCTGTTTGCGCTCTTCGCCGGTAAAATCGCTGTCATCGCCGATGTCGCCGTCGGGGCGATTCGACGTCACGTTGTGATAGATGGAATAGAAGCCGGTGGCCACGCTGATCACCACCGCCACGACCGTCAGCGCGTCGAGGAAGGCGGAAAGAAAGGCTGCGGCCAGGCAGAACGCCAGCGACAGCAGCGTTTTCGAGCGGATGTTGAGCAGCAGCTTGGTGAACACGAACAGCAGCAGTTGCTTCATAAAGTAGATGCCGGCCACCATAAAGATCAGCAGCAGCAACACGTCCAGATTATGTTCGATTTCCTGCGAGACCTGCGCCGGGCTGGTCATGCCGATGGCCACGGCCTCGAGCGCCAGCAGGCCGCCCGGCAGCAGCGGGTAGCATTTCAGCGCCATCGCCAGGGTAAAGATGAACTCGACCACCAGCAGCCAACCCGCGATAAACGGGCTGGCGAAAAAGAACACCAGGGGGTTGATCGCCAGAAAAATGAGAATGGTCAGTTTGTACCAGTCGGGAGATTGCCCCAGAAAATTTTTGAGCAGGGCGCTACGCAGGGTTGTTTCCATTGTGCTCTATGCATCCTTCAATCAGTCGTAGCACGTACCCTAACAATGCGGCGGGGGCGTGCGCAACCTGAGCTTGTTTTACGATGAGAAAATTCCTACGACCGGTATTTTTGCTCGTTTTTTGCCACGTTATGCACACTTTCGTTTATTGTTTTTCGCTCACGCTATGTCATGTCAGCACGATCTGGTATGATGAGCTGATTACTTTTACTGATTTTATCGTCGCAACGGAACGTCAAACACATGGTCATAAAGGCGCAGAGTCCTGCCGGTTTCGCGGAAGAGTACATTATTGAGAGTATTTGGAATAATCGCTTCCCCCCTGGCTCTATTTTGCCCGCGGAGCGTGAGCTTTCGGAGTTGATTGGCGTCACGCGCACCACGTTACGTGAAGTGTTGCAACGTCTGGCCCGCGATGGCTGGTTGACCATTCAGCATGGTAAACCGACCAAAGTGAACAATTTTTGGGAAACGTCCGGCCTCAATATCCTTGAGACGGTGGCCCGTCTCGATCACAAAAGCGTCCCTCAGCTGATCGATAACCTGCTGTCCGTGCGCACCAATATCGCGTCGATCTTTATTCGCGCCGCGGTGCGCAATCATCCGGAGCAGGCCCAGGAAGTGTTGGCGAAGGCCGCCGAGGTAGAAGATCAGGCGGACGCTTTCAATCTGCTCGATTACGAGATCTTCCGCGGTCTGGCGTTCGCTTCCGGCAACCCGATCTACGGCCTGATCTTCAACGGTCTGAAAGGGCTGTACACCCGCGTGGGCCGTTACTACTTCTCCAATCCGGAAGCGCGCAAGCTGGCGCTGGCCTTCTACAGCAAGCTGTCCACGCTGTGCCATGAGAAATTGTACGACCAGGTGATGGATACCGTGCGCAGCTACGGTAAAGACAGCGGAGCGATTTGGCAGAGCATGCAGGGCACCATGCCGAGCGATCTGACCGAAGCGCGTCGTTAATCGCGAGTCAATGAAATAAGAAAGGGCGCCATGCGGCGCCCTTTGTCGTTGTGGCGGTTACAGCGGCGTAGGCCGCGGTGGGCAGCGATCGAGCAGCTCTACACTGCCGTCTTCATTTTGCTGCTCGAGGATCACGTCGAAGCCCCACAGGCGATGCAGGTGCTTCAACACGTCGCGGCGGCTCTTATCCAGTGGCGCGCGTTCCTGCGGGATGTAGCGCAATGTCAGTGAGCGGTCACCGCGCAGATCCACGTTCCAGATCTGAATGTTCGGCTCATGGTTGCTCAAGTTGTATTGCGCTGACAGCTCCTGGCGGATCGCCCGGTAACCGGCTTCGTTATGGATCGCGGCAATCTCCAGATAGTTGTTGCGATCGTCGTCCAGCACGGTAAACAAGCGGAAGTCGCGCATCACTTTGGGCGACAGGAACTGGCTGATAAAGCTCTCATCCTTAAAGTCGCGCATGGCGAAGTGCAACGTGTCCAACCAGTCTTTTCCGGCGATGTCCGGGAACCAGTAGCGGTCTTCTTCGGTCGGCGATTGGCAGATGCGCTTGATGTCCTGGAACATGGCGAAGCCCAGCGCATAAGGGTTGATGCCGTTATAGTACGGGCTGTTGTACGGCGGCTGATACACCACGTTGGTGTGGCTGTGCAAAAACTCCAGCATAAACCGCTCGGTCACTCGGCCCTCATCGTACAGATGGTTGAGGATGGTGTAATGCCAGAAGGTGGCCCACCCCTCGTTCATCACCTGAGTCTGCTTTTGCGGGTAGAAATACTGGCTGACCTTGCGCACGATGCGCAACACCTCACGCTGCCAGGGTTCCAGCAGCGGTGCATTCTTTTCAATAAAATAGAGGATATTTTCCTGCGGTTCGCTCGGATACCGGCGCGCCTGCTCCGGCGACTCTTCGCGCTCGACGCGTGGCAGGGTCTTCCACAGCGTATTCACCTGGCTTTGCAGATACTCTTCGCGGCTTTTCTGGCGCGCTTTTTCTTCCACCAAAGAGATTTTTTGCGGGCGTTTGTACCTGTCGACCCCGTAGTTCATCAGCGCATGGCAAGAGTCCAGCAGTCGCTCCACTTCATCGACGCCGTAGCGCTCTTCGCACTGGCTGATGTAGTGGCGGGCGAACAGCAGATAATCGACGATGGAGCTGGCGTCGGTCCAGCTGCGGAACAGATAGTTATTCTTGAAGAACGAGTTGTGACCATAGCAGGCGTGCGCCATCACCAGCGCCTGCATGGTGATGGTGTTCTCCTCCATCAGGTAGGCGATGCAGGGATTGGAGTTGATGACGATTTCATACGCCAGCCCTTGCTGGCCCTGTTTGTAGCGCTGTTCGGTTTCGATGAACTTCTTGCCGAAGGACCAATGGGTATAGTTGATCGGCATGCCGACGCTCGAATAGGCGTCCATCATCTGCTCTGAGGTGATCACCTCGATTTGATGGGGGTAGGTGTCGAGTCGGTAATGCTTGGCGACGCGGTCGATCTGCTCCAAATACACCTGCAGCAGTTCGAACGTCCAGTCCGGTCCATCGCTCAGACGTTTATCATCCTTAACCTTTTCATGTGTTGAAGTAGTCATCAGCGCACCCTCATTATTCACGGGTCTTGCTCAAACGGCAGACCCTGTAACAAGCATAGTTCAAGTCATAATTAACCATTGCAAATCAGTGAAATAAAAATGCCGGTACGCAAAGGAGCGAACGGCGGTCAATCCGGCGCCCGTCCCGGCAGAAGGCGGTGCGGCACCGCACTTCCTCTTCGAGTATAACCCTGCGGCAGGGGGGCGCAACACAATGCCTGTTGCACGACAAGGATTGAAAATTGTTATGTTATATTGTAACTTTTGATTTTTCTCGATAACGGACAAGGAGCGCATTTTGGCGAGGCATTTTGGCAAACTGGCGGTGGCGCTGGCCGCGTTGTTTATCAGCGGGCAGGCATGCGCCCACGGGCATCATTCACATGGCAAGCCGCTGACGGAGGCGGAAAAAAAGGCGGAGGGAGGCGTGTTCGACGATAAGGACGTCAAAGATCGCGATCTGGCCGACTGGGAGGGCGTGTGGCAATCCGTGTATCCCTATCTGCTCAATGGGGATCTTGACCCGGTGTTCAAGAAGAAAGCGGCACAGGACAAGCGCAAGACCTTCGCCGAAGTGAAGGCGTATTACCGCAAAGGGTATGCCACCGATGTGGATACCATCGGCATTGAAAACGGCGTCATGGAATTTCACCTCGGTGACCAATCCAGCGCCTGTCAGTATAAGTACGCCGGGCATAAGATCCTGACGTATGTTTCCGGTAAAAAGGGCGTGCGTTATCTGTTTGAATGCCAGGATGCCGGCAGCCTGGCGCCGAAATTCGTGCAGTTCAGCGATCACATTATCGGCCCGCGCAAATCGGCGCATTTCCATATCTTTATGGGCAACACGTCGCAGGAAGCGTTGCTGAAAGAGATGGATAACTGGCCGACTTACTACCCATTCCAACTGCAAACCAAAGAAGTCGTGGACGAGATGCTGCATCATTGATGCTGCTCGTTCCCGCAACCACAAGCCCGCCCGCCTGTGTGGGCTTGTGCTCAGTCAAACGGTCTGATTTGCAGGTAATCATCCGTCACTTCCATTTCAAATAGCGTTTTATCTGCCAACAAGGTCGCACGCATTCGTTCCCGGGCTTGCAGGTAGCGTTCATCCAACTGAATATCACCGGCGCTTTCCCATGCGACTCGGCTTGGCCATTGCGCATAGCCGATAAACTGCCCGCCCACATCCCGATGCAGGCGCGAGCCAAGGCTGCCGCGCTGCAGATAGATACCTTGGGTCAACGCCAGCCAAGCCTGGCGAAAGGCGTGCTCGTGTCCGGGTTTGACTGAAAACTGGTAGATGGCGATGAACATAAGACGTTCTCCACAATAGCGACAGTGTGAACTTTAGGCGCTGCTTCTGGCTTTAACGTTCATATCGTGCTGCAGCGTTCAACATAAACGGGCGGGCCAAGGGCTCGGGTGTTTTATTCCGGCACTGAAAGCAAGGTTAACGGCAGCTGAAATTTTGCGCGATTTTTCTGCTGCGGAGGGAGGGGGCTCTCTTTGTTTGTTATGTTGGTATTTTTTATTTTATTAGATTTTTATTCTGTTTAAATGTTGGCTGGTATTTTTATATTCTGTTAAATCAATGTTGCTTATTACGCCTTTTTTGAGTGCTATCATTGATAGCGTTGATATCAATTCAGTGGCGGTATGACGCCATAATCCCCTCTAAACCGCATCTTATCGCTATTTGCAGACGGCTATTGCAAATACATGGCCCATCGACGATAAATTAATTGTGAATATTGTCACGTTTGATGACGAAGTTGTTGGACGGATTTTTTCACTGAGTTAATTTCCTGTAAGCAGAAGATTATGCTTTGTGAAGCCTTGGGCTGGAGTCAGCGATGCGAGTGGTAATTTTAGGTAGTGGAGTGGTGGGCGTAGCCAGTGCCTGGTATTTGGCGAAGGCGGGGCATGAGGTGACGGTGATCGATCGTCAGCCAGGCCCCGCACTGGAAACCAGCGCGGCGAACGCCGGGCAGATTTCACCGGGTTATGCTGCCCCCTGGGCGGCGCCGGGCGTGCCGCTGAAGGCCATCAAGTGGATGTTCCAGCGCCATGCGCCGTTGGCCATCCGCCTCGACGGCAGCAGCTTCCAGCTGAGCTGGATGTGGCAGATGTTGAAAAACTGCAACACCGAACACTACATGACCAACAAAGGCCGCATGGTGCGCCTGGCGGAATACAGCCGCGATTGTATCAAGGCGCTGCGTCAGGAAACCGGCATCCAGTACGAAGGTCGTCAGGGCGGCACGCTGCAGCTGTTTCGCACTCAACAACAGTTCGAAAACGCCGCGAAAGACATTGCGGTATTGGAAGATGCCGGCGTGCCTTACAGATTGCTGGAAGCCGGCCAGCTCGGCAGCGTCGAGCCGGCGCTGGCGCAGGTGGCGCACAAGCTGACCGGTGGCCTGCAGTTGCCGAACGACGAAACCGGCGATTGCCAGCTGTTTACGCAACAGTTGGCGAAGATGGCAGAGCAGGCGGGCGTCACCTTCCTGTTCAACCGCAGCGTCGATCGTCTGCTGGTGGAGGGCGACAAGATCGCCGGCGTGCAGTGCGGCGAGGAAGTGTTCAAGGCCGACAGCTATGTGGTGGCGTTCGGCTCGTACTCCACGGCACTGCTGCGCGGCCTGGTGTCCATTCCGGTTTACCCGCTGAAGGGCTATTCGTTGACCATTCCTATCACCGACGAAGCGGCGGCGCCGTTCTCTACGGTATTGGATGAGACGTATAAAATCGCCATCACACGCTTCGACCAGCGCATTCGCGTTGGCGGCATGGCGGAGATCGTCGGTTTCAATACGCAGCTGGAGCAAAAACGGCGCGAAACGTTGGAAATGGTGGTGCGCGATCTCTACCCGAACGGCGGCCGAGTGGAAGAGGCAACGTTCTGGACCGGCCTGCGGCCGATGACGCCGGACGGTACGCCAATTGTCGGCCGCACCTCGCTGAAGAACCTGTATCTCAATACCGGGCATGGCACGTTGGGCTGGACGATGGCCTGTGGCTCCGGGCAGTTGTTGTCCGATCTGATGTCCGGCATTACGCCGGCGATCCCTTCCGATGACCTGGCGGTGGCGCGTTACAGCGCCGGGTTTCGTCAGCAACACGCGGTTCCGCTGAACGACGTGCATCCCGCACGTTAATCGTTGACTCTGTCATAGACTTTCCCGGCCACGCGCAGGCGCGCGTGGCCGCCGTACGCTGCCCCAAGGAGAAGCGATGCCCCGTCCCATAACCGCCACGATGCATCTCGGCGCGATTGAAAATAACCTGCAGGTGGTGCGCCGTTTCGCCCCCGGCGCCAAAGTCTGGGCGGTGGTCAAGGCTAACGCCTATGGCCACGGCATCAAACACGTTTGGCGCAGCATGGCGCAAACCGACGGCTTCGCCATGCTGGATCTGGCCGAAGCGGTGCTGCTGCGCGAGTCGGGTTGGCAAGGGCCTATCCTGTTGTTGGAAGGCTTCTTCCAGCCGCAGGATCTGGCGTTGCTTGACCGTTATCGCCTGACGACGGCGGTGCACAGCGACTGGCAACTGGCGGCGATCGCCGACGCCACGCTGAACGCGCCGCTCAATGTCTATCTGAAAGTGAACAGTGGCATGAATCGGCTGGGGTTCGCACCCGAGCGGCTGCATGAGGTGTGGCGCAGGGCGCAGGCGGTAGCCAACATTGCCGAGCTTACGCTGATGAGCCATTTCGCCACCGCCGACGGCCCCGAAGGCGTGACGCAGCAGATGGCCACCATCGAGGCGGCGGCTAACGATATACCGTTGCCGCGCTGCTTGGCCAACTCGGCCGCCACGCTGTGGCACCCTTCGACCCACGGCAGTTGGATCCGTCCTGGGATCGTTCTCTATGGCGCTTCGCCGAGCGGTTGCTGGAATGACATTGCGGCGACGGGGCTGCAGCCCGCGATGACGCTGAGCAGTGAAATCATCGGCATTCAGCAGCTGAAGTCTGGCGATCGTGTGGGTTACGGTGGCCGTTACAGCGCCGCAGGCGCACAGCGTATCGGTGTGGTGGCCTGCGGTTACGCCGACGGCTATCCGCGTCATGCGCCGACCGGTACGCCGGTATGGGTTGGCGGCGTGCTGACGCGCACCCTGGGAACGGTATCGATGGATATGCTGGCGGTGGATCTGACGCCCTGTCCGCAAGTCGAACTGGGCACCGAAGTCGAGCTGTGGGGGAAACGTCTGCCGGTGGATGAGGTGGCCACGGCGGCAGGGACGTTAGGCTATGAACTGCTGTCGGCGTTAGCGGCGCGAGTGCCGGTCGCCATCGAAGCCTGAGCCGGGGCTCAGGCGACTTTTCTGATCTGCCCTTTAATCTGCTTGCTGAGCCGCCGTGCGTGCAGCGCCAGCAGGCAGCCCGCCAACATCACCAGCGCCAGCGACAGCTTGGGTTGCAGCGGCAACGCCATCGCCACCAGACCCAGCGCGGCGCCGCCCGCCATCTGCACGAAACCGACCAGCGCGGACGCGACGCCGGCCTCATTGGAGTAGGGTTCCAACGCGTAGCTGGTGGCCGGGCCCATCACGAATGCCAACCCGGCGCAGGCGCTGGCGACTGGCAGCATATACGTCAGCCAGTGCGTTTGCGCCGTCGCGGGCAGCAGCATGACGCCCAGCAGCAGGCCCAGACAGCCCAGTCCCATCAACATGCCGCCGGTCGCCAGACAAACCGGGCGGCCGACCTTGTGGATGATGCGGTTGGCGAAGAAGCTGACCAGCATGATCCAGAAACCGTTGGCGCCGAACACCAGCGAGAATTGCAGCGGCGTCAGGCCGGCGGTGCCCATCAGCACGTTCGGTGCCAGAGAAACGTAGGTCAGCGCCATGCCCATCGCCCCGGAGTTCACCACCGCAAAAGAGAGGAAACGCCGTTCGCTGAGGATGCGCGCGTATTGACGCACCGGCAACCCCTTGACCGGCACGGTGTCGGCGGGGCGAGTTTCCGGCAGGCGCAGCGCGATGAGCGCCAACACCAGCAGCGCGTAGCCGACCAGGAACCAGAAGGGCGCGCGCCAGCCGAAGGCTTCGGCGAGCAGGCCGCCGAGCAGCGGCGCCAGCGCCGGGATGATGTTCAGCGTGCCGTTAAGAAAGCCGAAAGCGCGGGCGGCGTCGTCGCCATTCAGGCGATCGCGCACGCCGCTGAAGGCGACGACGGCGGTGCAGCAAACCGCCACCCCTTGCAGCAGACGCGAAGCGATGAAAATCGTCGGGCTGGTGGCCAGCGCCGCCATCGCGGCGCCGATCATGTAGAGGATAATGCCGGCCAGCGCCACCGGTTTGCGGCCATAGTTATCCACCAGCGGGCCGGCGATGACCTGGCCGAGGCCAAGTACCAGAATAAATAGCGATATGGTGGATTGGATCAACGCTTCGCTGCTGCCCAGACCGACGGCAATAGCGGGAATAGTCGGCAGATAAAGATCGATGCCTAATGGGCCGAGCAGCACCAGGCTGAGAAGCATAAACAGAAACTTTTGCATAACAGAAAAGGCACGTCCGAGTGACAAAGAGGGCTAGAGTAGAGACTCTGGCGGCAAATGAAAAGGGGCAAAGCGGGTCAGCGCTGCGCCCCCTGACGATAATAGAGCGCCGAGACGGTATCGGCCACATAACGGGCCTGGTGGCGAGCATCATCCAGCGCACGATGCGGCATACCTTCGAACGGGCGAGCCTTTTTCGGGTTAAAGCCATGCAGTTCCGCCAGCGTGATCACCGTGCGCACGTCCTGAGTATCCCAAAACTTCCACGGGCAGGGCATTTCCAACTGCTGGAAGGCGTGTTCGAGGATCGCGCAGTCGAACTCTTTGCCGTTCCCCCAGACCTTTACCGTATCGGTGCTGTTCATATGGATAAAGCGGCTGAGGCTGCTCAGCACGCGCTTCAGGCTCTCGGTGCCGCCGAAGGCCTGTTTGCGTGCTTCATCGGACTGTTTCGCCCACCAGGCGACCGTGTCCAGACTGATGGTACGGCCTGGTTGGTCTTTCTGACTGCTGACGGCGGCCTCGAATTCGGCGCCGAGTTCCCCGGTCCGGGGATCGAAAAACACCGCCGCAACCACCAGAATGACGGCGCTGGGTTTTATATCCAGGGTTTCAATGTCTAACATCAGATGGTGCATCGGCGTTTCCGGTGGTGGGCGTGGTGGCTTAATGTTACTACAGAACGTGCGCCGATGCGGCCGGTGCGCACATGAAATCCTTTTAAAGCGCCTCGTTCAGGTTATGATGCTCGTGATACTCTTGTCAGGTTGGTCGCTATCGGTGAGAACGCTTATCTTTATTCTGTGCATGGTCGGCTACTTGCTGTTGCTGGGCTACCTTAGCATGTTCGTCACGGACAAGATCTGTGAGAAGGCGGGTAACTACACCAAAATATGCCGCGTCGTAGACATTTCCGAACCTCATATTCCCAAATAGCCCCCAGTTTATCCCAGATAGTCGGTGGTAATCAGCGGTGTCAGGATGGCCGCCAGCGCCGTGAGTGCCCCCCATTGCCGCCCGCCCAGCCGCGCCAGCCAGTCATGCCGCTGCGGCGGCGTGGCCAGTTGCCCGACGGCTACGGCGCCGGTCAGCAGCAGCGTCAGAATCAGCAGCACCAGGCAACGGCTCACCAGCGTGAACTCAACATGCAGCACATTGGCGTAATACAGGCGCATCAGAATAAAATAGCTCAGCAAGATCCAGGCGAAAACGACGTTCTTCTTGAGCACCTGCTGCAGCATCAACGCGAGAAACAGGCTGTGAAACAGCGACAACAGCGGGGCCTCGATCGGGTGCCGAACGCAGACGTTGTAGACCGCCATATAAATGTTGAAAACCAGCAGGATATAGATCACATAAATATACCAGCCGTAGATGACCTTGAGCTTTTTCGGGGTCGGCGGCAGGGAGAGTGCGTCCGGTTTCATTAATGCCTCCTGATGATGCCATGTAAACGCTGTGCTTGAAGACGGCGCGGCGACATCGTAATTTAAAATCCACAGGGTATATATCACCCGAGCGCTAAATGACAATTAAACGCGGGATCGGCTTTATTTCCGCGTTGGCCTGGAACTCTTTTGCGCCCGCGGGGTCGATTGGCGTACGAATGCCTGGCGGTTTTTGCACTATGATGACAGATATAATTTATTGATATGAAAGATTATAAAAACACTTCGGGCACAAAAATCCTGCTGCTGTTCAGCCTGGCGTTTTATACGCTGTTGCCACCGTTGCTGACGGCGGTCGTGTTCAACCGTTTCAATCTTAATCCGTTCGCGATCGTCAAATTTTTTCACTTCAACCCGTTTTTGGCCGATCGGGGCATACCCGGCTATCAGACTTTCTTCTACTTGCTGATGCTATGGTTGGGGTTGAACGCTTTGCTCTGGCTGCTGGTGTGGGGGGCGGGGCGATTGTATCAGCGCTGGCGATCGCCGCGCGGCTGATAGTTTCTCAAGGGGGAAAGTTGCCTGGGGAAATGACTTTTTATTCAATAATGAGACGTATTATCATTTTATTCACCGGTGAGGGGAAAAGGGTTGTCTCCTTCTGAGCCCCCCGATCCGGCACGACATTGCTCACATTGCTTCCCGTTTTCATGCCAGCCTTGCGCCGGCACTTTTTTATCCCACGCCAAAAACCATGACGCCGGTGGTCAGCCTCTTTTCATTAATATGACTGTTTAAAAGCCAGCGCGCGGCATTGGGGCGTTAGAACAGCGAAAACAGCAACACCACCGGCAGGCTCAACGGCCAGGTTAACCCGATGGTCAGTGCGCTGATACAGCGAATTTTGACGGTGTCCCGGCTAACCAGGTAGGTGAAAACCATAGAAACTAACAGACCAATAAAATAACAGTATTGCGTTGCAACCCACAGCGGCGACATGAAACCCGATCCCAGTTGTATTTTTACGCGCGAATTCTAGGAGCTTGGCGGGTGATAATCAATGACCAAAGGCCCTTTATTCAAACCTTTATCCATAAGTATGCATAATTTATTTCTATAAAGAACGTAGGGTTATTAGCGGCTTTATGTTTATTGCCAAAAGAAATCAACAGCATAGTTACCGGTAACATTTTGCGTCAGGCGAGCCATCCTTCTGGAGTGAACTCCGCTGAGTAGTAAAAGAGTCGGTGAAGGGGGAAACGCGGTGGGGTTATGACTCATAAAGATTAATGATGTATTTGCGGACGGCAGGTGAGGTGGCGTCGGGTTTGGCGGTATGTGAACCCTTCAGGCACCGGTTTTAGCGCATCAGTCGCGATACGCCGCTTGCCCGCCAGGGAGGGGGATGGTTGTCGTTATGGGTTTAATGAATGTTAAGACCGTAGACGAACAGCCACGAAAACAGCAGCGCCAGCAGGCATGCCATAAAAACGATGGAGATCATTTCCTTCACAACTTCATTCCTTTTCCCGGTGAGCCAAATTTACTTCTCTTTGTTTTTGCGCGAAATTTTAGATCGGTATGGGTAAAAATCCTAGTTTTAATCCTTTTTTTCCCGGCCGTGCGGCGTAAGCCGCTTCGATAAGCCGTGGCGGCGGTGGAAAATCGGGGACGTTAACTCGTCGTAGCTATTGCTGAACGCCATGAGGCTGACTATATAAAAGGGGGACTGCGTGGCGTCGAAGGCAGCCAGGCTCGCCCCTTGCGGGGGCGTTCATCTGCCTGCGGCGCTTTCCTATGAGATGAAGGAGTCGGCAATGAGCACAAAACCAACTATCGTGCTGGTACACGGATTCTGGGGTGGCGCCGCGCACTGGAGTAAGGTCATCATCGAGTTGTCGCGCAGGGGATATACGGCGATTCATGCGGTGGAAATGCCGTTGACGTCGCTGGCTGAGGATGCGGAACGTACGCGCAAGATGGTCGCGCAGCAAGCGGGACCGGTATTGTTGGTCGGGCACTCTTACGGCGGTGCCGTGATCACGGAAATGGGCAACCAGCCTAACGTGGTTGGCCTGGTCTACATCGCCGCGTTTGCGCCGGATGCCGGTGAAAGTGCCGGCGGTATTACGCAAGCGCATCCTCCTGCGGCAGTCGAGAATCTGGCCTCGGACAGCGACGGTTATCTGTGGATTAAAACCGACAAGTTTCACGAAAGCTTTTGCCAGGATCTGACCGCCGACGAGGCATTGGTGATGGCGGTGGCGCAGAAGGCCCCGCTGGCCGAGACCTTTGGCAACACCATCGGCGAGCCCGCCTGGAAACATAAGCCGTCATGGTATCAACTTTCCAGCGACGATTGCATGATAGCGCCGGAGAATCAGCGGCGCATGGCGCAGCGGCTGCAGGCCAAGAAAGTGATGGTGCTGAATGCCAGCCATGCCTCGCTGGTTTCCCATGCCGATGAGGTGGCGGGTTTGATTGACGAAGCGGCCGGTTTGAAATAAAGCAGGGGCAGGAAGGCTCGACATTCTGCGGCAGATTATCCCTTCGCTGATATCGTTATAACAGCATCATCAACACGACGGCGACGGCAATAATGGCGTAGAGGTCTGCCTTACGCATATCGCCTTAGCGTCCGTTAACGCCGATCATTTCTATTGCCGCGCGATGCAGCCGCTGAAAATAATCATCGGGCTGCTTTTCTATCTCCTGGATAAGGCTGGCGAGCAGGTTCTGTTTGGTTATCGGCTTGTTGGCGGTCAACACCAGCAGCACGTTTTTGCCGAGCAGGCAACATATTTGCTTATGGTATTCATCAACATCGTGCTTGTTGAGGCCATAGAGGGTGTAGTCGATCATGATGTCTAACCTGCTGACAGGTAAATGCCCGCCGCAGCGGGCTGAGAAGCCATAGAAAAATAAAATGAGGCAAATTTCGCTTAGGAAGAGACTTAAGCGATGGGGTAACGATAACTGAATGGGAATATTCCTATCAAGCCGTGCGGGGGGAGCGGCGGATGTTTAGGAATAACCTCAGAAGAACAAATAATAGAGAGGACCGTTCTGGGGAATCTGACTTATTATTGTTGTTGTCATTGTTTAAAAAATAAACATGGGTTTTGCAAATATATAATGCGAAAAAGAAACAGCCGGAAAACGGTGCTTTCCGGCTGTGGTGACATTCACGCGGCGTTATTCACACGGTCTGCTTACGGAACAGTTCGCGGAATACCGGATAGATATCGTCCGGTTCGCGGATATGCTGCATGGCGAAGTTGTCGAATTTCGCCTGCAGATCCTCGTATTCGCGCCACAGCGTTTGGTGAGCGCGGCGAGTGATTTCTATGTAGCTGTAATAACGCACCATCGGCAGGATCTTTTTCGCCAACAGCTCATGACACAGCGGTGAATCGTCGGCCCAGTTGTCGCCGTCCGACGCTTGCGCGGCATAGATATTCCATTGTGCCGGGTCATAACGCTCTTCGACTACGTCATTCATTAACTTCAGCGCGCTGGAAACGATGGTGCCGCCGGTTTCCTGCGAATAGAAGAACTCCTGTTCGTCCACCTCTTTCGCCTGGGTGTGATGGCGAATGTAGACCACCTCGACGTTTTTATAGGTTCGGCTCAGGAACAAATAGAGCAGAATGTAAAAACGCTTGGCCATGTCTTTGGTCGCCTGGTCCATCGAGCCGGACACGTCCATCAGGCAGAACATCACCGCCTGGCTGGAGGGCTCCGGCCGGCGCTCATAGTTTTTGTAGCGCAGGTCGAAGGTATCGATAAACGGCACGCTTTCGATTTTCTTGCGCAGTTCGGCAATTTCCTTGCGCAGCCGCTCCTCTTCCAGCAATTGCACCGGCTCGGTATTTTCCAACTGGGTCAGCGCATCTTCCAGCTCGTGCAACGCGCGTCTTTTACCGGCGGTCATGGCGGTTCGTCGCGCCAGCGAGTTTTGCAGCGAACGCACGACGCTGATGTTGGCCGGCACGCCATTGGCGGTATAGCCGGCACGATGGGTTTTGAACTCGGTTAACTGCTTGTACTGATTCTTTTTCAGATTGGGCAGGGCGAGATCCTCGAACAAAAGATCGAGGTACTCGTCTTTGGAGATCTGGAAGACGAATTCATCCTGGCCTTCACCGTCCTGGCTGGCGTTACCCTGGCCGCCGCCACCGCCTGCGCCGCCCTGAGGCCGCTCAACGCGATCGTTCTGTACGAAGTGGTCATTGCCTGGGTGAACGCGATGGCGTGTGCCGCCGCGCCCCTGATGAAACATCGGTTCGTTGATATCGTCAGTGGGGATGGAGACCGACTCCCCGCTGTCTACGTCGGTGACCGAACGCTTGTTGATGGCTTCGGCAATCGACTGTTTGATTTGCGACTTGTAACGGCGCAAGAAGCGCTGGCGGTTCACCATGCTCTTGTTTTTGCCGTTCAGCCGTCGGTCAATGAAATAGGCCATACTTCCCCCAAACGACGTTGCCAACTCTTCATGTCCCGGTCGCGACAGCGCAATGTGTAAGCCCCTCCTTGAGCTGCGCTGCAACGTCCATGACTGTGGACATGGCCCTGATAATGCCGCTTACCTGAGGCGTTATGAGGATTTTCTGACCCGCAGATACCATTCACACAACAGGCGCACCTGCTTGCGGGTATAGCCTTTCTCCATCATGCGGTCGACGAAGTCGTCGTGTTTTTTCTGCTCGTCCGTCGAGGTTTTGGCGTTAAACGAAATCACCGGCAACAGCTCTTCGGTATTGGAGAACATTTTCTTCTCGATCACGGTGCGCAGCTTCTCGTAGCTGGTCCAGTTCGGATTGCGGCCGTTGTTGTTGGCGCGGGCGCGCAGCACGAAGTTCACGATTTCGTTGCGGAAATCTTTCGGGTTGCTGATGCCGGCCGGTTTTTCAATTTTCTCCAGTTCGGCGTTCAAAGACTCGCGGTCGAACAGCTGACCTGTGTCGGGGTCGCGATACTCCTGATCCTGGATCCAGAAGTCCGCGTAGGTCACGTAACGGTCAAAAATGTTCTGTCCGTATTCCGAGTAGGATTCCAGATAGGCGGTCTGGATCTCTTTGCCGATAAACTCGGCGTATTTCGGGATCAGATAGCCTTTCAGATGTTCGAGGTATTTCTCGGCCAAATCCTGCGGGAACTGTTCGCGTTCGATCTGCTGCTCCAGCACATAGAACAGGTGCACGGGGTTGGCTGCCACCTCGGCGTGATCGAAGTTGAATACCCGCGAGAGGATTTTAAAGGCGAAACGGGTGGAGAGGCCGTTCATGCCTTCGTCAACCCCGGCGTAGTCGCGGTACTCCTGATAGGACTTGGCTTTCGGATCGGTATCCTTGAGGCTTTCACCGTCATACACGCGCATTTTCGAGTAAATGCTCGAGTTTTCCGGCTCTTTCAACCGCGACAGCACGCTAAAGCGCGCCAGCGTTTCGAGGGTGCCCGGCGCGCAGGGCGCGTGAGTCAGCTCGCTGTGGTCCAGCAGCTTGTCGTAAATCTTGATCTCTTCCGACACGCGCAGGCAGTAAGGCACCTTGACGATATACACGCGGTCGAGGAACGCTTCGTTGTTCTTGTTGTTACGGAAGGCCACCCACTCGGATTCGTTGGAGTGCGCCAGAATAATGCCGTTGAACGGCAGGGCGGAGATGCCCTCGGTGCCGTTGTAGTTACCTTCCTGAGTCGCCGTCAGCAGCGGATGCAGCACTTTGATCGGCGCTTTGAACATCTCGACGAATTCCATAATCCCCTGGTTGGCGCGGCACAGTGCGCCGGAATAGCCGTAGGCGTCCGGATCGTTCTGCGCGTGGTTCTCCAGCTTACGGATATCCACTTTACCGACCAGCGCCGAGATGTCCTGGTTGTTCTCATCGCCCGGTTCGGTTTTGGCGATGGCGATCTGCTCCAGGATGGAAGGGCGCACCTTCACGACTTTAAACTTGGTGATATCGCCGCCGAACTCGTGCAGGCGCTTCGCCGCCCACGGCGACATGATGGTGCCGAGATAGCGACTTGGGATGTTGAACTCTTTTTCCAGGATTGAGGCATCTTCCTGAGGGTTGAACAGGCACAGCGGATGATCGTTGACCGGGCTGCGTTCGCCGTTGGCGCTGAGGGTGTAGATGGGCACGCGCTGCATCAACGCTTTAAGGCGTTCTGCCAGCGAGGATTTACCGCCGCCCACCGGGCCCAGCAGGTAAAGGATCTGTTTCTTCTCTTCCAGGCCCTGCGCGGCGTGCTTCAGGTAAGAGACGATCTGTTCGATGGCCTCTTCCATGCCGTAGAATTCTTCGAAGGCCGGATAGCGTGCGATCACGCGGTTGGAGAACAGGCGCGACAGGCGTGATTCTAGCGCAGTGTCGACCATCACAGGTTCACCGATAGCCATCAGCAGACGTTCGGCCGCGTTGGCATAGGCACTGCGATCTTGCCGGCAAATGGTAAGAAATTCCTGCAGTGTGAACTCTTCGTCCTTGGCAGCTTCGTAGCGCTGGCGATAGTGGTCAAATATGTTCATGATGCCCGTCCTTTCGTTATTAGCACAGGTTAAAGAGAGCGTGTGATAGTGTTCTGGCTCCCGAAAGATGAGAATACGCCTGAGTACAGCAACCCGTATGCCAACTTGGTGCGCTTATTATCGCGAGTTGCGCTGTATGCCACTGGGCCCAGGATAAATTCACCTTCTGATTTAAGCTTAGTTTGCTTGCCGGAAAATTTCCTGCCGCAGAAAAAGCTTTTTTTAAGTCATATCAATGACTCAGTTATTGCCGGGATAACCAAATGCCTTGTCTGGCGCGGCCTGCGGGATAAAACGTCATCGTTCCGCCATGATTAATTCATAATTCCGCTATAAGTTATTCGATCTTGGTCGTTTTCCTTTGTAAAGATTAGGCGCGCAACTAAATTTTCACATAAACTATCGCGGCTATTAACCCTGTAATTTATGGAAAAAGAACCAGTGAAGATTTCAAAACTCAAAACGCTAGCAATTATCGCTTCCGCAATGGTTTGTGCGCAAAGTGCTCAGGCGGGGACCTGGTCACTCGGTGCTGCCGCGCTGGTTAGTCCGGACGCGTATCGCGGTTATCAGGACCGCGTTTATCCGGTGCCCGTCATCGACTATGAAGGTGACGACTTCTACTTCCGTACTCTGACCGCCGGTTACTACCTGTGGAAAGATCAAGAAAACCAGCTGAGCATCATGGGTTACTACACGCCATGGGGCTACCGTCCGGGCGACAGCGACGACGATCGCATGAAGCGCCTCGACAAGCGTCGCGGCACGCTGATGGCCGGCCTGGCCTATTCGCACAACGCGGAATGGGGCACCCTTCGTACCACGTTCACCGGCGACACGCTGAACAACAGCAACGGGCTGGTGGGCGATGTCGCTTATCTGTACAAGTTTGATCTGGACGCGCTGACGCTGGTCCCGGGCGTGGGCGTGATGTGGAACAGCAAGAACCAGAACAAATATTACTACGGCGTCAGCGCCAATGAATCACGTCGCAGCGGCCTGGACAGCTACACCCCTGGCGATAGCTGGGCTCCGTATCTCGAGCTGAGCGCCAATTATCAGATCAACAAAAGCTGGAACGCCTTCTTCGTCGGCCGCTATGTGAAGTTGTCGGATGAAGTGAAAGACAGCCCGATGGTGGATAAATCTTACACCGGTTTGTTGATGACGGGTGTGAGCTACACCTTCTAATCACGCATTGCACAACTATCGTGCATGTCGTGCATCAAAAAGGGGCGCTGGCGCCCCTTTTGCACATCTGTAGTGCGCTTCCGCGCACGGTTCCTCAGGCCTTCTTACGACTGCGGAAGGTGACACCCAAACGGGCGGGTTGCTCGCCGGCAGCGACCAGCGGTTTGCTGACGCGCCCGGTCTCGATGCAGACCATGGTCTTGTAACCGTCGTTCGGCATATCCCCCATGCTGCAGGAGAGTTCCACGCCGGGGTTCCAGGCGATGACGTCGCTCATATGATGGTGGTGAACCTCGATGGTGCGAGCGAGTGCCGGATCGCGGATCTGGCTGAAAGCTTCCGGGCGGGTATAGACGCGGTCGGTTTGGCCGATGAATGTCACTTCACCTGTCTGATGCGCCTCTGCGCCGCCCGCCACCTTGTCGATATAAGGCTCGCCCAGGCCCGCCACGCTGACCCGATCGATGTCGCCGACCTGGAAGTAACTGTGCAGCGCCGCCGTGGCTTGATAATCGCCGTGCGATTCCAGCTCGATCTCGCACTCTTCACCCAGCTTGAAGCGAGCAATCAGCGTGAAGGCGTGCGGCCACAGTTTGCGGGTCTGCTCATTGTCTTTCAGCGTAAAGGTCAGGATGACGCCGTTCTCATCTTCATCGTGCGCCGTCAGGCTCCAGGGCTGGTTGCGAGCAAAGCCGTGGGAGGGTTGCGCCACCGGGCCGAACCACGGCCAGCAGATCGGCACGCCACCGCGGATGGCCTTGCCTGTGGCGAAAGGCGTGTTGTTGCTGAGCCAAATCACCGGCTGCTCACCGCTGGGCTGCCAGGCCAGCAAATGCGCGCCTTGCAGCGCGACGGCCGCGCGCACTTTCGGGTGCGACACCACAACCACGCCCAGCTCATCGAGTTGCCGCTGGCTGATATAAGGAGAAATTTGTTCGGAAACGGGCAGGGTGAAAATTTTCTCGTTCATTTCATGACCTATTGTTTGCCGGAGATACAAATAAAAAAGGGCGACAAAAATGTCGCCCTCATTATCAGCTTAACATCATGCCATTACTTGGAGATGTGAGCGATCAGATCCAGAACCTTGTTAGAGTAGCCGGTTTCGTTGTCGTACCAGGAAACCAGTTTCACGAAGTTGTCGTTCAGTGCGATACCGGCTTTGGCATCGAACACGGAAGTCAGTACTTCGCCGTTGAAGTCGGTGGAAACCACGTCGTCTTCAACATAGCCCAGAACGCCTTTCATAGAGCCTTCAGCGGCGTCTTTGATGGCTTTCTTGATTTCTTCGTAGGTAGCCGCTTTTTCCAGACGCACGGTCAGGTCAACAACGGACACGTTAGGGGTCGGTACGCGGAACGCCATGCCGGTCAGTTTGCCTTTCAGCTCTGGCAGAACCACGCCAACCGCTTTCGCTGCGCCGGTAGAAGAAGGGATGATGTTCTGGGATGCGCCGCGGCCGCCGCGCCAGTCTTTGTGAGACGGGCCATCAACGGTTTTTTGAGTAGCGGTGGTGGCGTGAACGGTGGTCATCAGGCCTTCAACGATACCGAAGTTGTCGTTGATGACTTTAGCCAGTGGCGCCAGGCAGTTGGTGGTGCAAGAGGCGTTGGACACGATGTCCTGGCCGGCATATTTGTCAAAGTTGGCGCCGCGAACGAACATTGGGGTCGCATCTTTGGATGGGCCAGTCAGAACCACTTTTTTAGCGCCGGCGGTGATGTGTTTACGCGCGGTTTCGTCGGTCAGGAAGATACCGGTCGCTTCAGCAACCACATCAACACCCACTTCGTTCCACTTCAGGTTAGCCGGGTCTTTCTCTGCGGTAACACGGATGGTTTTGCCGTTAACAACCAGGTGGCCGTCTTTAACTTCTACCGTACCGTTGAAACGGCCGTGAGTAGAGTCATACTTCAGCATGTAAGCCATGTACTCTGCGTCCAACAGGTCGTTGATTGCAACGATCTCGATGTCAGAACGCTCTTGAGCAGCACGGAAAACAATGCGACCGATACGGCCAAAACCGTTGATACCTACTTTGATAGTCATATATTCCACCAGCTATTTGTTAGTGAATAAAAGGTTGGTTGTAAAATTACAAAAACCTTACCCAGCGTCAAGCGGAATCGTGTCAATACTTGCGGCAAGTCAAACCGGAAGGGTGGTTTTGCACGCTTATTGCACAGTCCATTTGCGCTCGGCCTCATCCGTTATATGGGGACAAGCCGCCAAGTATAAAGTCAGCATACGCAAGATGTGTGATCGTTATCACATATCATCGTGACGTGGCCTTTATGGGCTACAGTTTAGGCCAAAAACCCCTGCAGCGGTGTTAATTTTTTGTTATTATTAATCATTGTTTTCGTTGACATTATCCACATTCAGAGATAAGCACAAATGGCTAAAGAGACAACCCCCGGTCATCCGGTCACGGAACTGAATGAAATCCAACGTTATGTGACGCAACAGCGTGGCACCGAAGCGCCGTTCAGCGGCAAATTGCTGCACAACAAGCGCGAGGGCGTGTACCATTGCCTGTGCTGTAACCAGCCGCTGTTCTATTCCGAAACCAAATACGATTCCGGCTGCGGCTGGCCGAGCTTTTATGAGCCGGTTTCCGCCGATGCAATCCGTTATCTTGATGATAATTCACATAATATGCATCGTGTTGAAATCCGCTGCGGCCACTGCGACGCGCATCTGGGGCACGTTTTCCCTGATGGCCCGCAGCCGACTGGCGACCGCTACTGCGTCAACTCCGCCTCGCTGAGTTTCACCGATGGCGAAAATGGCGACCAAACGGCCGGTTAAGTGGTAATTTAATCAACAAAATCGATTCAGCTAATTATTCATCTGTAAGCGAGAAGGGCTCTGATGGACGTGAAAGATCTGATTGCGGCGATGACGCCCGAGATATACCAGCGCCTGGTGCAGGCGGTTGAGCTGGGCAAGTGGCCGGACGGCGTGGCGCTGACGCCTGAGCAGAAGGAAAACAGCCTGCAGGCGGTGATGCTGTGGCAGTCGATGAACAACGTCGATCCGCAGCACATGAGCATCGGCACCGACGGGCAGATCGTGATGAAGAGCAAGCAAGAACTGAAGCAGCAGTTTGTTGCCGAGCCGCTGGTCAAACTTAAACCGCAGTAAGCTGTCCCTAAAGCGGGGCGATGTCGCCATCGCCCCCGTCGATTTACCGTTTCTCGCCTTTTATTCCCAGCGACTCCGCCAGCTGTTGCGCCAGCCGGTTATTGTCGTCCGCGCCGTACTCCCAGAACATCGCTCCCCCCAATCCCTGGCTTTTGATGTACTCGGCTTTGATAGCCACCGAACGCGGGTTCTCGTAGGAGATGGCGAACAGCGGTTTGCCTTCGGCGGATTGCAGCGTCAGGTATGGCACTTTGGCGTCGTAATCCCAGTGTTCGCGAAAACGCTGCTGCGGATCGTTGAGCAATTTGCTGACGATATCGTGGTATTTAAAGTAAGTGTCTTTGCTGAGATCCAACCCCAGCGTGCGGAACAGAGCGGTTTCTCGCGCACTGAAATAAGGCTGCGTCACCGGATGTTTGGCGGCGTCCGGCTTGTCCCAGTCGATGCCCGGCTCGGTCGCTCGTTTCGGCACCCGGCCGTAGAAACCGATACCCAGGTTCATCTGCGCCGGTTTTAATCCGGCGGCCAGATAATGTTTTACCACGGAATCGGCGCTGTAGCGGTCGGCGGCGGCTACGGTTGGCCAGCGCTTTGAATCGTACAGGTTGGCATTGAAGTACTGCGTGCCGTAAGCCATGTCGTAGGTCATTAGATTAATGTAGTTGAGGTAAGGGGCAATGCTTTTCACATCGACCCATTCCTGCGGGCTTTTGACGTTGGCCCCGACGGCGATGGTTAACAGCTTGCCTTTACCCAGCGCCTGATGAAGCTCTCTCAGCAGCAGGGTGAAGTTGTCTCGGTCTGCCGGTTGGCTTTCCACCAAACCCCAGGCGCCGTTTACCGGGTATTCCCAGTCCAGATCGATCCCATCCAGCCCGTACTGCTCGATCACCTGCAACGCGGAGCGAATGAAAATCGCCCGGTTTCCCGCGGTGGCGGCAGCGCCGGAGAAACCGCGTGCGCCCCAGCCGCCGACCGACAACAGCACTTTCAGCTCGGGGTTCTGTTTGCGCAGCACCGGCAGCCGTTGCAAATCGGCCGTGACTTTCGGCGACAGGTAGATCTGGTGGCGGCGAGCGGGGTCTTTCAGCGCCGCATTGGTTTCGTCTTTCTCGTCGTTGTAGATCAGGCCAAACGAATAGTTGAGATGGGTGATTTGCGTCACGTCCAGCTTGTCGATGTCACCACCGGGGCCGGCGGTAACGTCGCCGCCGCCGTTGAAGTAGCCGACGGAGAGATAGGCCGCCTGGGCCGTGCTTGCGCCGGCCATAGCCAATTGCACCGCCGCCAGCAAAGGCAGCAGTTTTCGGGTTATTTTCATGTCTGTCTCCTTGTGGTCGGCAAGGCCGACCGTACCGCCAGGGGCGGGCACAATAAAGCCGGGCTCAGTGGGCCCCGGATGCGTATAACCGATTGACGCCAAAAGCGTCGCAGCCATAACAGCAAAAGCGCCTGCCGGTCACAAGCCGTTGGGGAAGAAGAAAGGTGGTATTGTGAGCGGCGTCGATAATTTCGCCGCTGCGTAGAGAGGGCGCCGGTGGCGCCCGAGAGGATTTAGTTGGCGAGAAACTGTGACAGGGTAACTAGCTGTGCGCCGGCGCGCGCCATGTCCTGCAGCGCTTGCTCACTGTCGCCCGGCTGCAGATTCACGCCGCGGCAGCCGTCGACGATCACCTGCGTCGGATAGCCGGCAGCCAGTGCATCCAGCACGCTGAACTTCACGCAGTAGTCGGTCGCCAGGCCCATGATCGCCAGCCGCCGGACGCCCTGCGATTGCAGCCAATCGTGCAGTTCGGTCTGCGCCCGGTGGCCGTTATCGAAGAACGCGCTGTAGCTGTCGATGCTCGTATCCTGCCCTTTGCGAAAAACGGCATCGATGTGTTGCCGCTGCAATTGAGAATGAAAATCGGCGCCGTGGCTCCCTTGCACGCAGTGCACCGGCCACCACACCTGCGGCAGACCTTCCAGCTCGCCGAGGGTGCCGACCTGCGCATGGGAGTTCACCGCAAAGCTGCGGTGATTGGCGGGATGCCAGTCCTGGCTGGCCACCACCGGCTCGCCCCGCGCCAGGCAGGCGGCGATCGCCTGATTGGCGACCGGAATGACGGCGTCGCCCTCCGTGACCGCCAGCGCGCCGCCGGGGCAGAAATCGTTTTGCAGATCGATCAACAACAGGGCCGTTTTCATCGCCGCTCCAGAGTTCAGTAGGTTAACCGTTGATGCTCAGCTCGCCGCGCAGATCTTGCTGCATCAGGGCGCGGATTTGTTCCGGCGTCAGCGGCTGGCTCAACAGATAGTGCAGCTTGGTCAGGGCGGCTTCCACCGTCATGTCGAAACCGCTGATCACCCCGGCATGCGCCAGCGCGTTGCCGGTGGCGTAGCCTTCCATATTGACGCGCCCGGAGATGCACTGCGTCAGGTTGACCACCACGATGCCGCGTTCAGAGGCCGCACGCAACTCGTCGATCAGCTCGGCCTTTTGCGGCGCGTTACCGACGCCGTAGGAGCGCAGGATCAGCGCCTTGACCGGCTGCAACAGGAAATTACGCACCACCGCGCCGGAAATGCCCGGATAGATGGTGACCACGCCGATCGGCTGCGGCGTGATGTCATGCACCTGCAACGCGCCGTTGCAAGCCGGGCTGTCGATGCCTTGCTGGCGGCGAATATGGATGCCGGCTTCCAGCAGCGGCGGCAGATTGGGGGAAGCGAAGGCGTCGAAGCCGTCGGCGTGCGCTTTGGTGGTGCGGTTGCCGCGGAACAGCTTGTTGTTGAAGAACAGGCTGACTTCATTCACCGGATGGTTGGCCGCCAGATACAGCGCGTTGAGCAGGTTGGTTTGGCCATCGGAGCGCAGCTCCGCCAGCGGGATCTGCGAGCCGGTGACGATCACCGGTTTGGCCAGGTTTTCCAGCATGAAGGAAAGCGCAGAGGCGGTGAACGCCATGGTGTCGGTGCCGTGCAGGATCACGAAGCCGTCGTAGCGATCGTAGTTCTGCTTGATGTCGTCGGCGATGTGCTGCCAGTCTTCCGGCGTCATGTCTGAAGAGTCAATCAATGGCGCGTATTCATGAATGGTGAAATCCGGCATCTCCGGCCGATGGAATTCGGGCATCAGCGCCAGCTGGCGCTGCAGGTGGCCGGAAACCGGGATGTAGCCGTGATCGGAACGCTGCATGCCGATGGTGCCGCCGGTGTAGGCGACGTAAATGGATTTCTTTTGCATGGTTATGATTTTAACAAAGATAAGATGGGCTGAATTATAGGGTCATGGCGGCAGAAAAAAAGCCCGGCGGTGGCCGGGCTGCAGAATTATTTGTTAGCGGACTTCTCCGCAGGTCAGACAGATCGCGTAACGGTTCTGCGGATCGTTCAGGTTATTGAACAAACCCGGCTGCTCTTTCACCGCGTTGGCGACCGAAGCCAGCGGGGCGGGCAGCATGGCCTGAATCGCGGCCGGCAGCATGGCGTGAATGGAAACGCCAAACTGGCTGAGCACCATATCGCTGAGGCTTGGGGTATCGACGAACCAGTCGAGCTGCCACTGCTGCAGCTTTGCCAGCTCGGCGGCTTTCTTCACCGCGTCGTCGAAATCACCCAACTGATCGACCAGGCCGTTGGCCTTGGCGTCGCTGCCGAGCCAGACGTGGCCCTGTGCGATTTGGTCAACCTGCTGCGGGGTCATCTTGCGTGATTTGGCGACCAGATCGAGGAAGTTCTTATACCCGTTTTCGATATTCAGCTGCATCATCTGCGAGAACTCCTGCGGCAACGCCTTGGTGACCGCGATATCGGCCAGTGGCGATGTCGCCACGCCGTCGGTGTGTACGCCCAGCGTATCCAGGGTTTTCTCGTAGGTATTGATGATGCCGAAAATGCCGATAGAACCGGTCAGGGTGCTCGGGCTGGCGATGATGTAATCGGCCGGCGTCGAGACCCAATAGCCACCCGACGCGGCCATGCCGCCCATCGACACCACCACCGGTTTGCCGGCGGCGCGCACGGCGGCCAGCTCGGAGCGGATCACTTCGGACGCGCTGACGCTGCCGCCAGGGCTATTGACGCGGAACACCACGGCTTTGACGGCCGGATCCAGACGTGCCTGACGCAGCTCGGCGGCGGTGGTGTCGCCCCCGACGTTGCCCGGCGTCTGCGGGCCGTCCATGATGGCGCCGTTGGCGAACACCACGGCGATCTTGCCGCCCTGGTTGGCGTCCGGCTTCGGCTGGTAGTCGTAGATGCTGATGGCGTTGAAATCGTTCGCCTGTTTGTCCCAGCCGAAGGTCTTGACCAGCTGATTTTCGATCGCGGTGCGCGACGCCAGCTCGTCCACCAGCTTATTGTCCAGCGCATAGCGGGCGGTGTCGCCACCGGCCGCCTGCAGGCCGCTCAGCACGCCGGCTGCGCCCGGGAACAGCTGCTGCGGCGTCAGCTGCCGGTTGGCGGCCACGGTCTCCAGGTAGTTCTGCCACAGGCCGCCGATCCAACGGCTGTCCGCTTCGCGCGCCGCCGGGGACATATCGTCGCGGATCAGCGGTTCGACCGCCGATTTATAGGTGCCGACGCGGAAGATATTGGTGGTGACCTTGAGCATGTCCAGCAACGACTTGTAATACAGGTTGTTGGTGGCGAAACCGTGCAGATCGACCGCGCCCTGCGGCGACAGGAAGACCTTGTTGGCGTAGCTGGCCAGGTAGTATTGCGTTTGGTTGTAGCTGTCGCCGATGGCGAAGATCGGTTTGCCGCTGTCGCGGAACTCGCGCAGCGCTTTGCCGATATAGCGCAGCGACGGCTGATCGGCGCCGGCGAAGTCATTCAGCTGCAACACCATGCCGGTAATGTTTTTGTCGTCTTTGGCCTTGCGGATGCTGTCCACCACGTCGAACAGCGAGTTCTCCTGCAGGCGGCTGCTGGAGGCGCCCAACAGTTCACGCCCCCATTGCCGCACCCGGTTGTTTACCGAAGGCTGATCGACCACCACGCCGCTTAAATCGACCAACAGCGCGCCGCGCGCCGGGGCCGTCGAGGTGGAGGAACTTTGGAAGGACAGATAGATGCCGACCCCAACCAGGATCAGCAGGACCAGGAACAGGTTAAGGATCAGTTCCCTGATAAAATTCAGCAGACGCCATGTCCACCGGAAAATGCCGGCAATAATTTGCCACAATGTGCGCATGTGCTCTCCAACAAGAGTCGAGAATGTTCCGCTATCCTAATGAGCGGCCGGGTAAATGTCAGCTTTAAATCGTGGCACACAGACGCTATCGCCGAGGCTGTAACTCGCCGTTTAGCTATGTTAACGTGGCCGGAATGAAAATTGTTATCAGGAGTTTACGATGGATGCTCTGGATCTTTTATTGAATCGTCGCTCGGCTTCGCGCCTGGCGGAACCGGCACCGGCGGGGGAAGTGCGCCAAAACATCATCAACGCGGGCCTGCGTGCGCCCGATCACGGTGCGCTGCAGCCGTGGCGTTTCGTGATGATCGAGAATCAGGGCCTGGAGCGCTTCAGTCAGCTGCTGCAGGCGGCGGCGAAGCAGGATCAGTTGGATGAAGCGGCGATCGAAAAAGCCACCAAGGCGCCGTTCCGCGCACCGCTGATCATCACCGTCATCGCGCATTGCACTGAAGAGACCAAGGTGCCGCGCTGGGAGCAGGTGGTTTCCGCCGGTTGCGCCGTGCAGGCGATGCAGATGGCGGCGCTGGCGCAGGGCTTTAACGGCATCTGGCGCACCGGCGCCTGGACCGAGCATGCGCTGGTGCGTGAAGCCTTCGGTTGCCGCGAGCAGGACGAGATCGTCGGTTTCCTCTATCTGGGCACGCCGCAGCTGAAGGCCTCCACTAAAGTGACGCCGCCGGACAACACGCCTTTCGTCAGCTATTTCTAAGTATTATCCAACGGGGCGCGGCGAAAATGCGCCAAACCCCGCAAAATTGCATGGTTTCTGAGCAGGCCGTTCGCTTATCGGCGGCCCGCTCTTATCAATCCCCTCGGCAAGCGCTACCCTATGTTATCTTGAGTGCCGTTATCGAAGGGAGTGGACTATGACATCGCCAGCGATCCGTTTAACCCAGTACAGCCATGGCGCTGGCTGCGGCTGCAAAATCTCACCGAAAGTTCTCGAAACCATCCTGCACAGCGAGCGGGAAAAATTTGTCGATCCGCGTCTGTTGGTCGGCAATGAAACCCGCGACGACGCGGCGGTGTATGACATCGGCAACGGCGTCGGCATCATCAGCACTACCGACTTCTTCATGCCGATCGTCGACGATCCGTTCGATTTCGGCCGTATCGCCGCCGCTAACGCCATCAGCGACGTATACGCCATGGGCGGCAAACCGATCATGGCGATCGCCATTCTCGGCTGGCCAATCGCCAAACTGCCGCCGGAGGTGGCGCAGCAGGTGATCGACGGCGGACGTTTCGCTTGCCAGCAGGCGAGGATCGCGCTGGCCGGCGGCCATTCCATCGATGCGCCGGAACCTATCTTCGGCCTGGCGGTCACCGGCGTGGTCAATACCGAGCGAGTGAAAAAGAACAGCGCCGCACAGGCCGGGGCGCAACTCTATTTGACCAAGCCGCTGGGCATTGGCGTGCTGACGACCGCCGAGAAGCAAAGCAAGCTGCGCCCTGAACATCAAGGGCTGGCGACGGACGTGATGTGTCGTCTTAACAAGCCGGGCGCCGACTTTGCCGAAGTGGCGGGCGTCACGGCGATGACCGACATCACCGGCTTTGGCCTGTTGGGCCACCTGAGCGAGGTTTGTCAGGGCTCCGGTCTGCAGGCGACGGTCTGGTTCGATCGGGTGCCGAAGCTGCCGGATGTCGAGGCGTATATCGCCGAGGGCTGCGTGCCGGGCGGCACCGGGCGCAACTTCGACAGTTACGGCCATCTGGTGGGCGAGATGAGTGATTTGCAGCGTCAGCTGCTGTGCGATCCGCAAACCTCCGGCGGTTTGCTGTTGGCGGTATTGCCGGAGGCGCAGGCGCAGGTGCTGGCGATTGCCGAGCAGCACGGCATCACGCTCAATCCTATCGGTGAGCTGCATGCCGCACAGGCAGGTAAACCGCTGATCGAGGTTGTGTAGTGTCCAAGATGCAAGGCAGGCCGGACAGCGACGATTACCAACGCATTTTCCTGCAGGACGTGCCGCTGATTGACGTGCGTGCGCCGATCGAGTTTCAGCAAGGCGCCTTCGCTCAGGCGTTGAACCTGCCGCTGATGGTTGACAGCGAGCGGCAGGCGGTGGGCACCTGCTATAAACAGCATGGTCAGCAAGCGGCGATTGCGCTCGGCCACAGCCTGGTGAACGGCAAACTGCGCGAACAGCGCACCGCCGCCTGGCTGGCGGCCTGTGCGCAGCGACCCGAAGGTTATATTTACTGCTTCCGTGGCGGGCTGCGCTCACAGCTGGTGCAGCAATGGCTGCATGAGGCCGGCGTCGAGTACCCGCGTATCACTGGCGGTTATAAGGCTTTGCGCAATTATCTGCTCGGCGTGTTGGCACAAAGCGCGGCATTGCCGATGGTCCTGGTGGGCGGCAATACCGGCAGCGGCAAGACGCTGTTGGTCAACGAACTGGCCGACGGCGTCGATCTGGAAGGCGCGGCGCGCCATCGCGGTTCATCTTTTGGCCGAACGCTGGCGGGGCAAAGCTCACAGATCGATTTTGAGAATCGTCTGGCTGTGTTATTGCTGAAAAAACAGCATGGTGGCAGCCGCCGTTGGGTGCTGGAAGACGAAGGGCGGATCATCGGCAGCAACAATCTGCCGTTGCCGTTGTTCAACGGCATGCAGCAGGCGCCGGTGGCGGTGATCGACGATCCGTTTGATATTCGCCTGGCACGCCTGCAGGCCGAATATATCGACGGGATGCGCGAACAGTTCGAACAGGCCTATGGCGTGGAAGAAGGCTGGCGGCAGTACGACGACTATCTGCATCACGGCCTGTTCGCCATTCGCCGCCGGTTGGGCCTGGAACGCTTCCAGCAGCTGACGCAGCGGCTGGAAGCGGCGCTGCGGGCACAGCGGCTCAGCGGCCAGGGCGAGGCGCACCGCGAGTGGCTGGCGCCCCTGTTGCAGCAGTACTACGATCCGATGTATTGCTATCAGTTGGAAAAGAAAGCCCAGCGGATCGTCTTCCGTGGGAACTATGCAGAAGTAAGAGAATTCTTGATGACGTTCAGCCAGAAAAACGGTGAATAATGCGACTGTTCATAGCCGAGAAACCGAGTTTGGCGCGCGCCATTGCCGACGTATTGCCCAAGCCGCATCGCCGCGGCGACGGTTATATCGCCTGTGGCAACAACGACGTGGTGACCTGGTGCGTCGGCCACCTGTTGGAGCAGGCCCAGCCTGACGCCTATGACAGCCGCTATGCGCGCTGGTCGTTGGCAGACCTGCCGATAATTCCCGAAAAATGGCGGTTGCAGCCGCGGCCTTCGGTCAGCAAACAGCTCAACGCCATTAAAAAGTTGCTGCTCGAAGCCGATGAAGTGGTTCACGCCGGCGACCCGGATCGCGAAGGGCAACTGCTGGTGGATGAGGTGCTGGACTACCTGGATTTGACGGCGGAAAAGCGCCAGAACGTGCGCCGCTGTCTGATCAACGATCTCAACCCGCAGGCGGTGGAGCGCGCGGTTGAACGCCTGCGCGACAACCGTGACTTCATCCCGCTGTGCGTGTCTGCGCTGGCGCGTTCGCGCGCCGACTGGCTGTACGGCATCAATATGACCCGCGCCTACACGCTGCTGGGCCGCAACGCCGGTTACGACGGCGTGCTGTCGGTAGGCAGGGTGCAGACGCCGGTGCTCGGATTGGTGGTACGGCGTGATGAAGAGATCGAAAACTTCGTGCCAAAAGACTTCTTTGAGGTCAAGGCGCACATCGTTACGCCGAAAGAAGAGCGTTTCGTGGCGCTGTGGCAGCCCAGCGAGTCGTGCGAGCCTTATCAGGACGAAGAGGGGCGTTTGCTGCACCGGCCGTTGGCGGAGCACGTGGTCAAGCGCATCGAGGGCCAGCCGGCGCTGGTCACGTCCTATAACGATAAACGGGAATCAGATACCGCGCCGCTGCCGTTTTCGCTCTCCACGCTGCAAATCGAAGCGGCCCGGCGTTATAACCTCAGCGCGCAACAGGTGCTGGACGTTTGCCAGCGGCTGTACGAAACCCACAAGTTGATTACCTATCCGCGTTCCGACTGTCGCTACCTGCCGGAAGAGCATTTCGCCGGCCGCCACGCGGTGCTGAACGCCATCAGCGTGCACCAGCCCGAGCTGTATCCGCAGCCGGTGATCGACAGCGATCGCCGCAACCGCTGCTGGGACGATAAAAAAGTCGATGCGCACCACGCTATCATTCCCACCGCCCGCGCCGGCAAGATTAATCTGACGCAGGATGAGCGGAACGTGTATGGGCTGGTGGCGCGCCAGTATCTGATGCAGTTTTGTCCGGATGCGGTATTCCGCAAATGCGTGATTGAGCTGGATATCGCCGGCGGCAAATTTATCGCCAAGGCGCGTTTCCTGGCGGAAGCCGGCTGGCGTACGCTGCTGGGCAGCAAGGAGCGCGACGAAGAAAACGAAGGCGCACCGCTGCCGGTGGTGGCTAAAGATGATGAGCTGCTGTGTGAGCGCGGTGAGGTGGTGGAGCGCCAGACGCAGCCGCCGCGGCCGTTTACCGACGCCAGTCTGTTGTCGGCCATGACCGGCATCGCGCGCTTCGTACAAGATAAAGCGCTAAAGAAAATCCTGCGGGCGACCGATGGTTTAGGTACGGAAGCGACGCGAGCGGGGATCATCGAATTGCTGTTCAAACGGGCGTTTCTGTACAAGAAGGGACGCTATATTCACTCCAGCGAAACCGGGCGCGCGTTGATTCACTCGCTGCCGGATCTTGCTGCGCGTCCTGATATGACGGCCAACTGGGAGGCCACGCTGACGCAAATCAGCGAGAAATCCTGCCGTTATCAGGACTTTATGCAGCCGTTGGTCGGCACGCTGCAAGAGCTGATTTATCAGGCTAAGCAGAGCCGGGCGAGCATGGCGTTTCGTGGGTTGCCGCCGCCGCCTTCCAGCGGAGGCAAAAAACGCAGGAAAAGCGCCGGCAAGGCGCAGGAGAAGAGTGAATGAAGCACGGACTCAATGGGATGCTGGCTGCCGCTGCCCTGGCGTACTGCGGCCTGGCGGCCGCCAACCGGGGCGATGTGGACGTGGTGCTACCGGTTTCGCCGGAGATCTGGGGCGCGGCCAAAAGCGGCGACAATCCGCCGCCGGCTCAGCCCTGCAGCCGTTGTTGCGTCTACCAGAATCAGAACTATTCCGAGGGGGCGGTGCTCAAAGTCGAAGGGGAAGTGCTGCAGTGCGTGCGTGAGCCTAATACTATCGGCACCAACCCCTTGATTTGGGTACGATTAAAGAAGTGACGATGTAACCTGTCACCGCGCTCAGCGCGCCTCGCCTTGCGCGGCGAGATAATCCGCCAGCAGTGGAACGTCAGCGGGCGCCAGGGGGTATTCCTGCGCCTGTTGCGGTGTGACCCAGACCAGCGCCGAATGGCAGCGCTGTTGCAGTTCACCGGAGAACTCCGCGACTCGCCAGGCATGCAGTCGGATGATGCGTTCGCCTTGCCGCCACTGGTTGCTGCCCACATAGTTGCCGATACGGGCGCTAATCCCCAATTCTTCATCCAGCTCGCGCGTCAGCGCCTGCGGTTGGCTTTCGCCGGTTTCTACCTTGCCGCCGGGAAACTCCCACAGGCCGGCTTGATCGCTGCCTGCGCCGCGCTGGGCCAGCAAAATACGCCCATTTTGTTCCAGAATGGCGGCTACTACGTCGATAATTTTCATCGGCTTCACAGAATAAAACCCCGGCGAGCGCCGGGGGATGGGGTTACAGCGTGAATTCCGCCCAGACCGGCGCATGGTCGGAAGGTTTCTCCATGCCGCGGGTTTGGTAATCAATGCCGGTGGCGATGCAGCGCGAAGCCAGCGGGGTGCTGGCCAGCAGCAGATCGATACGCAGCCCGCGATTGTCGTCGAACCCTTTGGAGCGGTAGTCGAACCATGAAAACTCGTCGTTGCGCCCCGGGTTGGCGTGGCGGTAGGTATCGACCAGGCCCCAGTTCAGCAGGCGGTCCATCCATTCACGCTCTTCCGGCAGGAAGGAGCATTTACCGGTGCGCAGCCAGCGTTTGCGGTTGTCTTCGCCGATGCCGATATCGTAATCGCTGGGGCTGATATTCATGTCGCCCATGATCAGCACCGGGGATTCCGCCGACAGCTGCTGCTCCAGGTAGTTTTGCAGATCCTGATAAAAGCGTGTTTTAGCCGGGAATTTGATCGGATGGTCGCGGCTTTCACCTTGCGGGAAGTAGCCGTTGATCACCGTCAGCGTGCCCTGCGGCGTAGCCAGATCGGCCATGATGATGCGACGCTGCGCGTCTTCTTCATCGGTTGGGAAACCGCGGCGCACGGCCAGGGGCTCCGCTTTGGTCAGCAGCGCCACGCCGTAATGGCCTTTTTGCCCGTGATAGAACACGTGATAGCCGTGCTGGCTGACTTCTTCCAATGGGAACATGTCATCGTGAACTTTGGTTTCCTGCAGACCGATCACGTCGGGCTGGTGCTGTTCGATAATTGCCGCCAGCTGATGCGGACGCGCGCGCAGTCCATTGATATTAAAAGAGACAAACTTCATGAGCGGTGCCGTTTTCACGAGAAAAATGTGCTGTGATAGTAGCAGAGTTTGGCGGGAAATGTAACGCAGACAGCGGCAGGACCGCTGACTGCGCAGCGGGTTTATTTCGCCCAGCGGTCGTAATTTTTAGGTTGATAGTCGTCAAACTGTTGCAGCAGCGTCTGTGCCGATTCGCTGATGTGAAGGGTGCCGAGATAGTCGTGACGCATAAAGCCCTGATCGGCGACGTGCTCGAGGAACTGGCTCAGCGGGCGGTAGAATCCGTTGACGTTCAGCAGGCCGACCGGCTTGTTGTGATAGCCGATTTGCCCCCAGGTCCAGATTTCAAACAGCTCTTCCAGCGTGCCGATGCCGCCGGGCAGGGCGATAAAACTGTCCGCCAGCGCTGCCATACGGGCTTTGCGCGTATGCATGTCTGGCACCACTTCCAATTCAGTCAGGCCACGATGCGCCGTTTCCGCTTCAACCAGGCGTTCGGGGATAATGCCGACCGCTTCACCGCCTGCGGCCAACACCGCGTCCGCCACGATCCCCATCAATCCTTTTTTGCCGCCGCCATAGATTAAACGGCGCCCCTGTGCGGCCAGCAGTTGCCCCAGTTGACGAGCCTGCTCGGCATAAGCGGGATTGACGCCTTCGCTGGCGCCACAAAAAACGCAAATATTGTTTCGCATCCACCTGTTCCTTACTGCACTAAAGAAGCCAGTGGTATAGCGAATTGTCGGCCGGAGTTCAAGTTACGGCTGGGAGTGAGGAACAAAACGGCTGGATGAAAGCGGTTAATAAGGGGAGATAACTTGATTTATTGATACGAGAACATTGGATGCACGTGTTGGATGCGATGTGCTTTAAGTGGGTTTTGGGATTTTCTGCAAGAGATGGTGGTGGGGGAAGGATGATTCGTCGCTGCGCGACTCACCCTGCGGGCCGCGCTGAAGCGCGTTGTCTCACTGCGTGAGACTCGAACCTTGGTCGAAGCTTCTCATCCTTCCCCAATGCGGAGCATTATGAGGCGATGTGCTTGTAATTCGGTTGGGGGATTTTCTGCAAAAGATGGTGGTGGGGGAAGGATTCGAACCTTCGAAGTCAGTGACGGCAGATTTACAGTCTGCTCCCTTTGGCCGCTCGGGAACCCCACCATGGTATTCATGGATTTGCTGATTTTTTAAGGAAAGGGCTAAATTCCTATTGTGCGCTTCTAAGGATTACCGCGCTAAAGCGCGTTGTCTCGCTGCGCTCGGCTCGAACCTTGTCGAAGCTTCTCATCCTCCCCCTCGGCGTCTAATGATATTTCAGCTTTCGCTTCAAGTTCATCAACAGAGAGAAGATGGTGGTGGGGGAAGGATTCGAACCTTCGAAGTCAGTGACGGCAGATTTACAGTCTGCTCCCTTTGGCCGCTCGGGAACCCCACCATATACATGGCTATTTAACTGGCCTTGCTTGCGAGAGCGCTGTCTCGGTAAGCGGGGCGCATCATATCAAATGAAGCGGATGTGTAAAGCATTGAAATGCAGAAAATGAATCGTTTGCCGTTTTTTTATTCTTGGCGGTGCATCCCTGAACGAAATGCACCGATTTATTGAACGATTACAGAATAACGGTGCGATTGCCGTAGACGAAGACGCGCTGCGCCAACACCTGATACAGGGCTCGGCTGAGCACGTTTTTCTCCACGTCGCGGCCGGCGCGCATCATATCCTCGGCGGAATAGGTGTGATCGACGTGGATCACGTCCTGCATGATGATCGGGCCTTCGTCGAGATTGTCGTTAACGTAATGGGCAGTGGCGCCGATGATTTTTACCCCGCGCTCGTAGGCCTGGTGATAAGGTCGTGCGCCGATAAACGCCGGCAGGAACGAATGGTGAATGTTGATTACCTGATTCGGATAATGTTGCACGAAGGCCGGGGTCAGCACGCGCATATATTTGGCCAGCACCACGTAATCCGGCTGATATTGATCGATCTTGGCCGTCATTTCGCGGTCGTGCTGTTCGCGCGTCAAGCCTTCGTGGCTCACCAGATGGAAAGGAATATCGAAACGCACCACCAGCGTTTGCAGCGTGTCGTGGTTGCCGATTACGGCGGCGATCTCAACATCGAGGCCGCCATAGGCGCTTTTCATCAACAGATCGCCCAGGCAGTGCGCCTCTTTGGTGACCAGCACCACGATGCGCCGGCGCCCGGTGCTGTGCAGTTCACGCAGTGAACCTTCCGGCAGGGCGCTGTCCAGATCGGCCAGCAGCGTGTTGTCGTTGAAAATGCCTTCCAGTTCGGTGCGCATGAAGAAACGCCCGGTGCGGTGATCGACGAACTCATTGTTCTGGACGATATTGAGTTCGTGCTTGTAACAGATGTTGGTGATCTTGGCGATCAGCCCTTTGGCGTCCGGGCAGATGGTGCGTAACACTTTCCGTTGTACATTTTGGTGTGGCATGGGTTTGAGGATCCTGTCTGATACTGAATGGCCTGTCTGCGCAGGCGTAAACGTGAAGCGCCGGCCGGTTAGCGCCCGCAGCACTTCTTGTATTTTTTCCCTGAGCCACAGGGACACATCGCATTTCGGCCGGGCTGGGGTTTGGTGCCGTCGATATAATACCAACGTTGATCGCGACGAAGGAAGCGCGAGCGCTCATGCATCGCCTGCGGCTCGCCGCTTTCGCCATCGGTGAAACGGGCGATGAATTCGACGAAGCCTTCATCCGGCTCATGACCGGCTTTCTCTTCCACGATCGTCAGGCCCAGCCACTCGGTATTCTTAAAACTGTCGACGATGGCATTGCGCCACGCTTCGGCGCCGCAGTCGGGGTGCCAGGTGGCGATCAGATAGTCGACGTTATGATTCACGTAGGCGGTGAAGCGTGAACGCATCAGTTGGCCGGGCGTCGGCGCCGGTTGACTGCCGCTGATAAAAGGGGCGCAGCACGCGTTATACGCCAGTCCGCTGCCGCATGGGCATGATTCGGGCAAAATGACTCCTGAGAAAACGAGGCTGAAAATGAATTTAGCGCATATGTTACCTAACAATATTCGTCAGTGACAATCTACCCTGAAAGCAGAGAACACCGTTTACCGAGAGGATGACGCGATGCGGCAAATCAAGATCGGACTGGCGCTGGGAGCGGGCTCGGCTAAAGGCTGGGCGCACATCGGCGTGATCAATGCGTTAAAGAAGCTGGGGATTGAGGTCGATATCGTTGCCGGCTGCTCTGTCGGCGCGTTGGTGGGCGCCGCGTTCGCCAGCCATCGCCTGCCGGCGATGGAGCAGTGGGTGCGATCGTTCAGCTATTGGGACGTGATTCGCCTGATGGATTTTTCCTGGCAGCGCGGCGGCCTGTTGCGCGGCGAGCGGGTGTTTAACGCCGTTGGACAGCTGCTGAAGATCAATGATATCGCCGATTGTGCGTTGAAGTTCGGTGCCGTGACGACCAATCTCAGTACCGGCCGTGAGCTGTGGCTGACCGAAGGCGATATTCATCAGGCGATACGCGCCTCCTGCAGCATGCCCGGCCTGTTGGCGCCGGTATGGGCCGACGGCTATTGGCTGGTGGATGGCGCGGTGGTCAATCCGGTGCCGGTGTCGCTTTGCCGCGCCATGGGCGCCGATATCGTCATTGCGGTCGATCTGCAGCATGACGCGCACCTGATGCAGCAGGATCTGTTCTCGATACGTATCGAGGAAGAAAGCCCGGACGATGCGCCTGCGGCTACCTGGCGCGGGCGTCTGCGGGAACGCGTCGGCAGAATGCGCAAGCGCAAACCGGCTACGGCGCCGACGGCGATGGAGATTATGAGCACATCGATTCAAATGCTGGAGAATCGCCTGAAGCGCAACCGGATGGCGAGCGATCCGCCGGATGTCTTGATCCAGCCTTTTTGCCCGCAAATCTCAACGCTGGATTTCCACCGCGCCGATGAAGCGATCGAGGCGGGGTTGCTGGCGGTTGAAAAACAACTGGATCGGTTGTTGCCGTTGATAAAAAATAGATAATTCTCGGTTCTTGGTTGGCAATGCGCAGTTGGTCTGTTTCAGACGAGCATAAGTGACCTTTTTGAGCCACTATTACACTATGGAAAGGGACGAGGCTCGGCTGATGGCATTACCACTCACTCACAAGCGCATCTTGATCGTTGAGGACGAACAGGTTTTTCGTTCCGTGCTGGTCGGTTATCTGACCTCGCTGGGCGCTGAAACCGGCGAGGCGACCAACGGTTTACAGGCGCTGAGTGCCGTCGATGACTTCAAGCCGGATCTGATTCTGTGCGATCTCGCGATGCCGGAAATGGGCGGTATCGAATTCGTTGAACACCTGCGTTTGCAGGGGCTGCAGATCCCGGTGCTGGTGATCTCGGCCACCGACAAGATGGCGGACATCGCCAAGGTGCTGCGGTTGGGCGTGCAGGATGTGCTGCTCAAGCCGCTGACCGATCTCAATCGCCTGCGTGAAGCGGTGCTGGCGTGCTTATACCCCAATATGTTCACCTCCCAGGCGATTGAAGAGGTTGAACTGTTTCAGGATTGGGATGCGTTGAGCAAAAATCCTTCCGAAGCCGTCAAACTGCTTAAGCAACTGCAGCCGCCGGTACAGCAGAACATTGCGCATTGCCGGATCAACTATCGACAGTTAACCACCGGCGAAAATCCCGGCCTGGTGCTGGATATCGCCGCCTTGTCAGAAAAGGATCTGGCATTCTATTGTCTGGACGTCACGCGCGCCGGCGATAATGGCGTATTGGCGGCGCTGCTGTTGCGCGCATTATTTAATGGGCTGCTGCAGGACCATCTGGCTAATCAACAGCATCGTTTGCCGCAAATGTCGGCATTGTTAAAGCAGGTTAATCAATTATTGCGGCAGGGGAAATTGGACGGTCAATTCCCTCTGTTGTTGGGATATTATCACGCCGAAAATAAAAACCTGATTCTGGTTTCCGCCGGGCTGCATGCCAACGTCAATACCGGTGACAATCAAATCCAGCTGAGCAACGGCGTGCCACTGGGGACGCTGGGGGCTACCTACATGAATCAGATCAGCCAGCGTTGTACCGCCTGGCAATGTCAGGTATGGGGCAGCGGTGGCCGATTGCGACTGATGCTCAGCGCTGAATAGCAGGCAGCGATCGGCGCGATCTTAAGCTATTTACTTATCTGTAATTAAACCGTTTATTTATTCTCCGGATTATCCGAACGGGTAATAGTCCTAAATGTTTTCTATTTGTGTTCTGGTTAATGCTCGGCGCGCATAAGCTGGTATACTCCGAAGGTTTTTTTATATCGAGCCCACGCTCATAAAATGAGCGCTTTAGCTTTAAGAGAGGAAATAATGCCTGCTGTAAATCGCAAAGTCAGAAAAGCCGTGATCCCGGTTGCAGGCTTGGGTACGCGGATGTTGCCGGCCACCAAAGCCATTCCGAAAGAAATGCTGCCGCTGGTTGATAAACCTCTGATCCAATACGTCGTCAATGAGTGCATTGCGGCGGGGATTAACGAGATTGTGCTGGTCACCCACTCCTCCAAGAACTCGATCGAAAACCATTTTGATACCAGTTTCGAACTCGAAGCGATGCTGGAAAAACGCGTCAAGCGCCAATTGCTGGACGAAGTGCAGTCGATCTGCCCGAAAGGCGTTACCGTGATGCAGGTTCGTCAGGGTAATGCCAAAGGCCTGGGGCACGCGATTATGTGTGCCTACCCGATGGTGGGCGATGAACCGGTCGCGGTGGTGCTTCCGGACGTGATCCTCGACGAATACAGCGCCGATCCGAAAAAAGACAACCTGCACGAAATGCTGCAGCGCTTCGAAGCCACCGGCGTCAGCCAGATCATGGTTGAACCCGTGCCGCATAAGGATGTCGGAAACTACGGCGTAGCCGACTGTAAGGGCGTTGATTTGCAACCGGGCGAAAGCGCGCCGATGGTCAGCGTGGTTGAGAAACCGTCGCCGGATAAAGCCCCTTCCAACCTGGCGATTGTCGGTCGTTATGTGTTGTCCGCCGATATTTGGCCGCTGTTGGCGAAAACGCCTCCAGGCGCCGGCGATGAAATTCAGCTGACTGACAGCATCGAAATGCTGATGCAGCAGGAAACGGTGGAAGCGTATCACCTGAAAGGCGTGAGCCATGACTGCGGTAACAAACTGGGTTACATGCAGGCCTTCGTGGAGTACGGCATGCGTCATGCCAGCCTGGGCAAAGAGTTTTCTCAGTGGCTGCAACAGGTTGTTGCCGCTGACAAGAAGTAATTTGATCTTTCGTCTTAATTTGAAAAACTAGGATTTTCACATGAAAGTAACAGTTTTTGGTATTGGTTATGTGGGGCTGGTACAGGCCGCCGTGCTGGCTGAAGTTGGCCATGATGTTATGTGCATCGATGTTGACGAACGAAAAGTCGAGAACCTGAAAAAAGGGAATATCCCGATTTTTGAACCGGGCCTGACGCCGCTGGTACAGCAAAACTATGAGGCTGGGCGCCTGCATTTCACCACCGATGCCAAAGCGGGCGTGGCGCACGGGAATATCCAGTTTATCGCCGTCGGTACGCCGCCGGATGAAGACGGTTCCGCCGATCTGAAATATGTCACCGCGGTGGCGCGCACCATCGCCGAGCACATGACCGATCGCAAAGTGGTGATCGACAAATCTACCGTGCCGGTCGGTACGGCGGACAAAGTGCGTCAGGTGATGGCGGAAACGCTGGCAAAACGCGGCAGCAACGTGCCGTTCGACGTGGTGTCCAACCCTGAATTCCTGAAGGAAGGCGCTGCGGTGGCTGACTGCATGCGCCCTGAGCGCATCGTGATCGGCACCGATAATAAAGAGGTGATCGAGCCTATTCGCGAGCTGTACGAGCCGTTTAACCGCAATCACGATCGTATGATCATGATGGATATCCGCAGCGCGGAGCTGACCAAATATGCCGCCAACTGCATGCTGGCGACCAAAATCAGCTTTATGAATGAAATGTCCAACCTGGCGGAAATGTTGGGCGCGGACATTGAGAAAGTGCGTCAGGGCATCGGTTCCGATTCACGCATCGGTTATCACTTCATCTATCCTGGCTGTGGCTACGGTGGTTCTTGCTTCCCGAAAGATGTTCAGGCGCTGATCCGCACGGCGGAGCAGATCGGTTACCAACCGAAGCTGTTGCAGGCGGTAGAGCAGGTCAACTACCAACAAAAAGACAAGCTGAACAGCTTTATCAAAGACTATTTCGGCAGCGATTTGAAGGGCAAAACCTTCGCATTGTGGGGTCTGGCGTTCAAGCCGAATACCGATGACATGCGTGAAGCGTCCAGCCGTGTGCTGATGGAGCAGCTGTGGGCTGCCGGCGCCACCGTTCAGGCCTACGATCCGGAAGCGATGAACGAAGTTCAGCGCATCTATGGCCAGCGCGACGACTTGAAGCTGATGGGTACCAAAGAGGCTGCGTTGCACGGCGCCGATGCTCTGGTGATCTGCACCGAATGGCAGAATTTCCGCGCGCCGGACTTTGATGTGATCAAGGGCGCGTTGAAGCAGCCGGTGATCTTCGATGGACGTAACCTGTACGATCCTGAGCGTTTGGCGAATCGCGGCTTTACCTACTATGCGATTGGCCGCGGTGCCTCGATTAAACCGGTTATTTAAGGAGTGGGCATGAAATTCCTGGTTACAGGCGCCGCAGGGTTTATTGGTTATCACGTTGCAGAGCGTTTGTTGACCGCCGGGCATCAGGTTGTCGGCATCGATAACCTGAATGACTATTATGACGTGGGCCTGAAAATGGCCCGTCTGGACAGACTGGCGGATAAGCCGGGATTCCGCTTCATCAAGTTGGATTTGGCCGATCGTGAAGGCATGGCGACATTGTTCGCCGAGCATCAGTTCCAACGAGTCATTCATTTGGGTGCCCAAGCCGGCGTGCGTTACTCGCTGGTCAACCCGTTGGCTTATGCGGACGCTAACCTGATCGGTCATTTGAACGTTCTGGAAGGCTGCCGTCATAATAAGGTCGAGCATTTACTTTACGCTTCCTCCAGTTCTGTTTATGGCCTCAATCGCAAGTTGCCGTTTGCTACCGAAGATTCGGTCGACCACCCTGTGTCACTGTATGCGGCAACCAAAAAAGCCAATGAGCTGATGTCACACAGTTACGCTCATTTATACGGTCTCCCGACGACGGGGCTACGCTTCTTTACCGTATATGGTCCCTGGGGGCGTCCGGATATGGCGCTGTTCAAGTTTACCAAGGCCATATTGGCGGGGGAGAGTATCGATGTATATAACCACGGTGAAATGCACCGTGACTTTACTTACATTGATGATATCACCGAGGCGATTGTGCGGCTGCAGGCGGTTATTCCGCAGGCAGATCCGTCATGGACCGTTGAACAGGGATCGCCGGCGACCAGTTCCGCGCCGTATCATGTTTATAATATCGGCAATAACACCCCCGTTAAACTGATGGAATATATCACGGCGTTGGAGCAGGCTTTGGGGCTAACTGCCCGCAAGAATATGTTGCCAATGCAACCTGGCGACGTGATGGATACCAGCGCGGATACCGCGGAGCTTTATCGTGACATTGGTTTTAAGCCGGAAACCAGCGTTGAAGAAGGGGTGAAGCGCTTTGTTGATTGGTATAAGGCATTCTACCAGGTTCAATAATTGAACGAGGGTATATGCGACAAAGGGGCCTTAGGGCCCTTTTTTATCGCTGGAACCTCACGCAAGGAACAAAATGCGAATTAGGATATTTACTAAAAGGAAAGGGATGAGGCAGGATCGCGGCGATAAGCTTTAAAATGAAAAGGCCCCCCGCAGGGAGCCTTTCAGATACGGGCCGAATCGCTATTACAGCAGGAAATCGTCCAGAGATTTACCTTGCTCTTCGATAGCTTTCTTAATCACCGCTGGAGTACGGCCTTGGCCGGTCCAGGTTTTCAATTCGCCGTTTTCGTCTTTATATTGGTATTTAGCAGGACGTGCTGCGCGTTTTGCTTTACCGGCAGCCTTGTTGGCAGCCATGGTTTGCAGCAGTTCATTCGGATCGATACCGTCAGCAATCAGCATTTCGCGGTATTGCTGCAGTTTACGGGTGCGTTCTTCGATTTCTGCTTGAGCCTGGCTGTCTTCTTCGCGACGTTCGTTCACAACAACTTCCAGTTTCTCGAGCATTTCTTCCAGCGTTTCCAGTGTGCATTCTCTTGCCTGGGCGCGCAGAGTGCGGATGTTGTTCAAAATCTTTAATGCTTCGCTCATTGTCCTAGTCTCAAATTATATTGGTGGGGGGCGTCTCGATAATAATAGAGCGCTATTTTCTTTTCTGCAATAGCCAAATTGACTTGAATACTCAAATTTACCTTTTAAAAATCCGTTAATCGGATCTGTCCGACTAATATAGGAAGGGCTGTTAACTATTACCCTTGTCGCACTTAAGTCAAAATTTCAGCAGGCATGCTTTAAAAGGCGCGTGTCGCAAGGCTTTCATCGATAAGTTATCGCCGTAATTTATATCAATATTACAATGGGTTCTGTGGGCTTAATCACGTCATGGCAAGGCAGACATTGTAAACAATAGGGGTATATAGGTAAAGATTGCGTCAGGAAACGTCGGGGACAGCGGAGGTGATTAAATGCCCTGTATTGGCCCCGTGTATAATAGACTGGCGCGCCGTTGCGGTTGCGGCACCCGCCGCGGCGAAAGGGTGATTATGCATTAATGGGCAAATGATCGCGGTTAACCATTAGCAAGAATTAATAGTGATGACAGGCATACATTATCCTGTAAATAGCTGTAAAAAGAACGGGCCGACAGAACGATATGTTTCGCTTGAAAGCGCATTATTACGGCGAACGCAATATTCGTTCGCTTTGGGCTGAGCCTGGGGGGCGGCTTATGGTACACTTACCGTCCTAATCGACATTTGAATATTTCTTATACCATCGGAGTTGCGGGGCCATGGCTCAACTTTATTTTTATTACTCTGCGATGAATGCCGGCAAGTCCACCGCGCTGCTACAGTCTTCATATAACTATCAAGAACGTGGTATGCGCACGCTGGTGTTCACTGCGGAGATCGATCACCGCTTTGGCGTAGGTAAGGTCAGCTCGCGCATCGGTTTATCCTCGCAGGCCCAGCTCTATAACAACGACTCGATGCTGTACGCCATGATTCAGCAAGAGCATCAACAGCAGCCGGTGCATTGTGTACTGCTGGATGAAAGCCAGTTCCTGACCAAGGCGCAGGTTGAGCAATTGTGTGATGTGGTGGACCAACTGGACATTCCCGTATTGTGCTACGGCCTGCGTACCGATTTTCTCGGTGAGCTGTTTACCGGCAGCCAATATTTGCTGGCCTGGGCCGATAAGCTGGTGGAATTGAAAACCATCTGTCACTGTGGGCGCAAAGCCAATATGGTGTTGCGGTTGGATGAAAACGGCCAGGCGATGCACGCCGGTGAGCAGGTGGTGATTGGCGGTAACGAGAGCTATGTCTCCGTCTGCCGCAAGCATTATAAAGAGGCGATTCACTCCCTGGAGTAGGGGAGAAAACGCCGCCAAAGCCCGCTGAGGCGTTTTGGCGGCGTGAGTCGAAATGCAGCGCCTCCGGCGCAATAAAAAACCCGCCGTTTGGCGGGTTTTTTTATCGGTTCACGAAACTGTTATTTCTTGGACTTCTTTACCGCGGCTTTGGCTGCAGCCGGAGCTGTCGCTTCCTCTTCGACTGTTTCGCTGAATTCGCGGCCGTAGAAGGTATCCAGCATGATTTGCTTCAGTTCGGCAATCAGCGGATAGCGTGGGTTGGCGCCGGTGCATTGGTCGTCGAACGCGTCTTCCGACAGCTTGTCGACTTTCGCCAGGAAGTCCGCCTCCTGCACACCCGCCTCACGGATGGAGGTTGGGATGCCCAGCTCGGTTTTCAGCTCGTCCAGCCAGGCCAGCAGTTTCTCAATCTTCTGCGCGGTGCGGTCGCCCGGTGCGCTCAGGCCGAGGTGGTCGGCGATTTCAGCGTAGCGGCGGCGCGCCTGAGGGCGGTCGTACTGGCTGAAGGCCGTCTGCTTGGTCGGGTTGTCGTTCGCGTTGTAGCGAATGACGTTGGAAATCAGCATCGCATTGGCCAGGCCGTGCGGAATGTGGAACTCCGAACCCAGTTTGTGCGCCATGGAGTGACAAACCCCGAGGAAGGCGTTGGCGAAAGCGATACCGGCGATGGTGGCGGCGTTGTGCACGCGTTCACGGGCAACCGGGTTTTTCGCGCCTTCTTTGTAGCTGGCCGGCAGATACTCTTTCAACAGTTTCAGCGCCTGCAGCGCCTGGCCGTCGGAGTATTCGTTCGCCAGCACTGACACGTAAGCTTCCAGCGCGTGGGTCACCGCATCCAGGCCACCGAAGGCGCACAGGGATTTCGGCATGTTCATCACCAGGTTGGCGTCGACAATCGCCATGTCCGGGGTCAGCGCATAGTCGGCCAGCGGGTATTTCTGCCCGGTGGCGTCGTCGGTCACGACCGCGAACGGCGTGACTTCTGAACCGGTACCTGAGGTTGTGGTGATGGCGATCATTTTCGCTTTCACGCCCATTTTCGGGAATTTGTAGATACGCTTGCGGATGTCCATGAAGCGCAGCGCCAGATCCTCGAAGTGGGTTTCAGGATGTTCGTACAGCACCCACATGATTTTCGCGGCGTCCATCGGCGAACCGCCGCCCAGCGCGATGATGACGTCCGGTTTGAAGGAGTTCATCTGCTCGGCGCCTTTACGCACGATGCTCAGCGTCGGATCGGCTTCCACTTCGAAGAACACTTCGGTTTCGATGCCGTGAGACTTCAGAACCTTGGTGATCTGGTCAGCATAGCCGTTGTTGAACAGGAAACGGTCGGTCACGATGAAGGCGCGTTTCGCCCCGTCGGTCGCCACTTCTTCCAGCGCGATAGGCAGCGAGCCACGGCGGAAGTAGATCGATTTCGGAAGTTTGTGCCACAACATGTTTTCTGCTCGCTTCGCTACAGTTTTCTTGTTGATCAGGTGTTTAGGTCCGACGTTTTCAGAGATGGAGTTGCCACCCCAGGAACCGCAACCCAGCGTCAGCGAAGGCGCGAGTTTGAAGTTGTACAGGTCGCCGATACCGCCCTGAGAAGCCGGGGTGTTGATCAGGATGCGAGCCGTTTTCATTTTATCGCCGAAGTAGGCGATGCGAGCCGTTTGGTTATCCTGGTCGGTGTACAGGCAGGAGGTGTGGCCGATACCGCCCATGGCGACCAGTTTTTCGGCTTTGGCGACCGCGTCTTCGAAGTCTTTGGCACGGTACATCGCCAGGGTAGGCGACAGTTTTTCATGTGCGAAAGGTTCGGACTCGTCGACCAGCTTCACTTCACCGATCAGCACTTTTGTGTTGGCCGGCACTTTGATACCTGCCATTTCGGCGATTTTCGGTGCGGATTGCCCGACGATGGCCGCATTTAGACCGCCGTTTTTCAGGATGATGTCCTGCACCGCTTTCAGTTCTTTACCCTGCAGCAGATAGCCGCCGTGGGAAGCGAAGCGTTCACGTACCGCATCATAGATAGCGTCAACGACGATGACTGACTGTTCGGAAGCGCAGATAACGCCGCTGTCGAAGGTTTTGGACATCAGGATAGAGGCGACCACGCGCTTGATGTCTGCGGTTTCGTCTACCACGACCGGCGTATTACCGGCGCCGACGCCGATGGCCGGTTTGCCGGAGCTGTAGGCGGCTTTCACCATGCCCGGGCCACCGGTGGCCAGGATCAGGTTGATGTCAGGGTGGTGCATCAGCTGGTTGGACAGCTCGACGGTAGGTTGGTCGATCCAACCTATGATGTCTTTCGGCGCGCCGGCGGCGATAGCGGCTTGCAGCACGATATCGGCGGCTTTATTGGTGGCATTCTTCGCACGCGGGTGCGGCGAGAAGATGATGCCGTTACGGGTTTTCAGGCTGATCAGCGCTTTGAAGATCGCGGTAGAAGTTGGGTTGGTGGTAGGGACGATACCGCAAATCAGGCCGATAGGTTCGGCGATGGTGATGGTACCGAAAGTGTCATCTTCAGACAGGATGCCACAGGTTTTTTCATCTTTATAGGCGTTGTAGATGTACTCGGAAGCGAAGTGGTTTTTGATCACTTTGTCTTCGACGATACCCATTCCGGATTCTTCCACGGCCATTTTGGCCAACGGGATACGGGCATCAGCAGCGGCGAGGGCGGCAGCGCGGAAGATTTTATCCACTTGCTCTTGAGTGAAGTTGGCATATTCGCGCTGGGCTTTTTTGACACGTGCGACAAGCTCGTTCAGTTCAGCGACATTCGTTACAGCCATAATGCTCTCCTGATAATGTTAAACTCTTTCAGTAAATAAGCCGTGCGAGCCACTAGTATAGTCATAACGGGAATAAACGGTGATTCGAATACCGGGGGTTTCCCGCGTTATTTCTTCGCATGCTGCTGATTTGCTTAAAGAGCTTTACCCTGCGCCAACCGGAGGGGCAGGCAGTGAAGAGAACGGAACCGGCTGGATTGCCACCGACTTTGTTCTACTCCCTGACTACGACTAAGAGCTTACCCACTGTTGGGTAGTTGATTTGTGATCTAAATCATGAAAAGTGCAAGCTGACACCTTTCAGCTTGACGGTGTTGAGAGTGATTATCAATAACTGTGATCGATGACTCTTTTTTCAACATAAAAAATCAAAAGGCCATACATCACTTTAACAAAGGGCATTTGTTTTGTTGCCTAACTTGCTGGTAGTCAAAAATGCTGCTCTGGCCGGATGGATTACCCGCGGCAATTCCATTACATTAGCGCGCATAGGCAGCACACCTTTTTATAGCACTTAACGCGGAGCCATCTGTGGGCCAATCTCTGTTGGATCTTTCCGGCTTTATCAAGTTCTTTGTCGGTCTGTTTGCGCTGGTCAACCCGGTGGGCATCTTGCCGGTGTTTATCAGCATGACCAGCTACCAGGCGGAAGCAGGGCGCAATAAAACCAACCTGACCGCCAACCTGTCGGTCGCCATTATTCTGTGGACATCGCTGTTCCTGGGCGAAGGGATCTTGCGGATGTTCGGCATCTCCATCGATTCGTTCCGCATCGCCGGCGGTATTCTGGTGGTGACCATCGCCATGTCGATGATCAGCGGCAAGCTGGGAGAAGACAAACAGAACAAACAGGAAAAATCGGAGAGCGCGATCCGCGAGAGCATCGGCGTGGTGCCGTTAGCGCTGCCGCTGATGGCGGGGCCGGGGGCGATCAGTTCCACCATCGTGTGGAGTTCCCGTTATCACAACTGGCAAAGCCTGCTCGGCTTTACGGTCGCGATCGCCTTGTTCGCCTTTTGCTGTTGGTTGTTGTTCCGCGCCGCGCCGCTGTTGGTGCGTTTGCTTGGGCAGACCGGCATCAACGTGATCACCCGTATCATGGGTCTGTTGCTGATGGCGCTAGGGATCGAGTTTATCGTTACCGGCATTAAGGCGATATTCCCCGGCCTGTTGTAATACCCTTTGTTTAGCCGCGCACCTTTCGCCTTGGCGCGGCTAAAATTAATTTTAAAGTTTAAATTATTTATTGGTTCGCATTATTATAGTGCACAGGATGAATAAAATTTATGCGGTTGCACTCTTATGTTGCATAAATCTCATGTTGCTGTGCAAAAAAAACGCTAAGCGTTATTTCAGACACTTTTCTTCCCCCATTTTCGCGCGTTTTGCCCCCGCTCAACGGTAAAGCTGTTGTTAAATTAATCACATCATTCTGTGGGGCTTGTCTCACTTTCATCCAGGTGTTATTAGTGATTAACCGACCATAGGCAGGTGTTTGTTCTTTGAATGCCTGGATTGTTAACTGAATGTTTCTTTGTGCGGTAATGAGATTGCGTTGATGGTTTCAAATGAAATGATTTCGTCTTTTTTTCTTTAAAATCATGGCGATGATTTTGTTTCTCCGCGTCCTCTATCTTGGGGGCCGGATCGGGCTTCGTGCGACAAAAGAGAATTGCTTAACATTTTCGTAAAATTTATTGGCTATGGAATTTGGCTTCTGCTAATTTCCGAGCAACTTTCCCGTGGTCAATTAACTGAAATGCGCCATAAAAACGGGAATGATTTTTGCTGGTATCCGTTTATTTAGAATTCTTATAAACACTTCACAAACTTCGATAAGCGATGTTTGTCGGTGAAAAGGAGCCTCGATTATGCAGCAAACCCTGAAGCGCACTTCTTTGACCTTGTTGATTAGCGGCGCGCTGAGCGTCGGCGCCATAAATAGCAGTTTGGCGGCGGAAGTGCCGGCCGGCGTTCAGTTGGCGCAGCAGCAGAATATTGTGATCAACAACGGCAGCGAAGTGGCTTCATTGGATCCGCATAAGGTCGAGGGCGTACCGGAAAGCAATATCATTCTTAACCTGCTGGAAGGGCTGGTGAGCACCGACGCCAACGGGCATGTGGTGCCGGCGGCGGCGGCGAGCTGGGCAAACCAGGATTATCGGCAATGGACCTTCCACCTGCGCCCCGGCGCGGTGTGGAGCGACGGCAGCCCGGTGACCGCGCAAGACTTCGTCTACAGCTGGCAGCGCCTGGCCGATCCGAAAATCGCCTCGCCCTATGCCAGCTACCTGCAGTACACCAAAGTCGACAATATCGACGATATCCTGACCGGTAAGAAGCCTCCACAGGCCCTCGGCGTCAAGGCGCTGGACGACCAGACGCTGCAGGTGACGCTGAGCGAACCGGTGCCGTATTTCATCAGCATGCTGAGCCACACGTCGCTCAAACCGGTAAAGCGCGCGGTAGTGGAGAAATTCGGCGACAAATGGACGTTGCCCGCCAACTACGTCGGCAACGGCGCTTACCGTCTGAAAGAGTGGGTGGTGAACGAGCGCATTGTGCTGGAGCGCAGCCCGAGCTACTGGAACAACAAGCAGACGGTGATCAATCAGGCGACCTTCCTGCCGATCGCTTCCGAAGTCAGCGACGTCAACCGCTTCCGCAGCGGCGAGATCGACATCACCAACAGCGCCATTCCGCCGTACCTGTACGTCAAAATGAAACGCGAAGTGCCCGAGCAACTGCACGTTAACCCTTATCTGTGCACTTTCTATTACGAACTCAATAACCAGCGGGCGCCGTTCACCGATCCGCGGGTGCGTGCGGCGGTGAAGATGACGCTGGATCGCGACATCATCGCCAACAAGATCATGGGCCAGGGGCAGATCCCGGCCTACAGTTTCACGCCAACCTTCACCGAAGGCGCCAACTTCACGCAGCCCGCCTGGGCCGGCTGGAGCCAGGAACAGCGCAACGCCGAAGCCAAGAAACTGCTGGCGGAAGCGGGTTACAGCGACGCCAAGCCGCTGAAGTTCTCGCTGCTGTACAACACCTCCGATCAAAACAAACAGCAGGCGATCGCCGCCGCGTCGATGTGGAAAAAGAACCTCGGCGCCGACGTCACGCTGCGCAATCAGGAGTGGAAGACCTCGCTGGAAAGCCGCCATCAGGGGCAATACGACGTGGCGCGCGCCACCTGGTGCGGGGATTACAACGAGCCCAGCGCGTTCCTGAACCTGGTGCTGTCCAACAGCAGCATCAATACCGTGTTTTATAAGAGCCCGGCGTTCGACGCCATCATGGCCGCCACCCTGAAGGCGCCGGATGAGGCCGCGCGCGCCGCGCTCTATCAGCAGGCAGAAGCGCAACTGGACAAAGACTCCGCGTTGATCCCGGTGTATTACCGCGTCAGCGCGCGGTTGATTAAGCCGACGGTTGGCGGGTTCACCGGCAAAGATCCGCTGGACTATACCGACGTTAAAAATCTGTACATCATCAAGCAGTAAAAGGGGTATTCCTCACGCTGAACCGCAGGGGAATATGGGGAAGGCCCGCCGCCGCATTCGTTCCGCAGCGGCGGGAAAACAGAGTCCGCTTACGGGCAACGCAGGCTCCACGAAGAGCCTGTGATAATAAAAAACTGGAGTCGATAAGTATGACCAACATCACGAAGAAAACCCTCATTGCCGCCGGCGTCATCGCCGCACTCGGCATCACAGCAACCACCTCCGCCTTCGCGGCCGACGTTCCTGCAGGCGTGCAACTGGCCGACAAGCAAGAAATCGTCAAAAACAACGGTTCCGAAGTGCAGTCGCTTGACCCGCATAAAATCGAGGGCGTGCCGGAAAACAACGTGACCCGCGATCTGATGGAAGGCCTGGCGAACAACAGCCCGGATGGTTCCATCGTGCCGGGCGTCGCGGAAAGCTGGGATAACAAGGATTTCAAAATCTGGACCTTCCACCTGCGCAAAGACGCCAAATGGTCCAACGGCAAGCCGGTGACGGCGCAAGATTTCGTCTACAGTTGGCAGCGCGTAGTGGATCCGAAAACCGCGTCGCCTTACGCCAGCTACCTGCAGTACGCCCATGTGGAAAACGTCGATGACATCATCGCCGGTAAAAAAGACAAGTCGACGCTGGGCGTGAAGGCCATCGACGACCACACTTTCCAGGTGACCCTGAGCGAGCCGGTGCCTTATCTGGTTGAAATGACCCCGCACTACGCCATGAAACCGGTCTATAAGGACGCGGTGGAGAAGTTTGGCGAGAAGTGGACGCTGCCGGCCAACTATGTCAGCAACGGCGCTTACAAACTGAAAGACTGGATTGTCAACGAACGCATCGTACTGGAACGTAACCCGGAATATTGGGATAACGCCAAAACCATCATCAATAAAGTGACGTTCCTGCCTATTTCGTCGGAAGTGACCGACGTTAACCGCTACCGCACCGGTGAAATCGACATGACCTACAACAACATGCCGATCGAACTGTTCCAGAAGTTGAAGAAAGAGATCCCGAAAGAGGTGCACGTCGATCCTTATCTGTGCACCTACTACTACGAAATCAACAACCAGAAAGCGCCGTTCACCGATGCGCGCGTGCGTGAAGCGCTGAAGCTGGGCATGGACCGCGACATTATCGTCAACAAGGTGAAAAACCAGGGCGATCTGCCGGCCTACAGCTTTACGCCGCCATACACCGACGGTGCCAAGCTGACCCCGCCGGAGTGGTTCGGCTGGACGCAGGAAAAACGCAACGAAGTGGCGAAGAAACTGCTGGCGGACGCCGGCTACGGCCCGGGTAAACCGCTGACCTTCTCCCTGCTGTACAACACCTCCGACTTGCACAAGAAGCTGGCGATCGCCGCAGCCTCCATCTGGAAGAAAAACCTGGGCGTGGACGTGAAGCTGGTGAACCAGGAGTGGAAAACCTTCCTGGATACCCGCCATCAGGGGACCTATGACGTGGCGCGCGCCGGCTGGTGTGCCGATTACAACGAGCCGAGTTCGTTCCTGAACATGATGCTGTCCGACAGCAGCAGTAACACCCCGCACTACAAGAGCGCCGAGTTCGACAAGCTGATGGCCAACGTGTTGACCGCGAAGACCAAAGACGAGCGCGCCGATCTGTATCAGAAAGCGGAAGTTCAGCTGGATAAAGATTCCGCCATCGTTCCGCTGTATTACTATGTGAACGCCCGTTTGGTGAAACCTTACGTCGGTGGCTACACCGGCAAAGACCCGCTTGATAACGTGTACGACAAAAACCTGTACATCATCAAGCATTGATACGGTAAGAGCCGGCGGCTTGGCCGCCGGCCCATGTTGAGAATAATAAGCCGTTATCAGGCTGTCGCACAGGGTTAGGGCAATGCTTAAATTTATACTTCGTCGCTTGTTGGAAGCGATCCCGACACTATTTATCCTTATTACCATCTCATTCTTCATGATGCGCCTGGCGCCCGGCAGTCCATTTACCGGGGAACGCGCATTGCCGCCGGAAGTCATGGCGAATATCGAAGCCAAATATCATTTGAACGACCCGATCTGGAAACAGTACGGTCATTATCTGGCGCAGCTTGCGCAGGGAGACTTCGGCCCGTCCTTTAAATACAAGGATTATTCGGTCAACGATTTGGTGGCCAGCTCTTTCCCGGTCTCCGCCAAACTCGGTCTGGCCGCGTTTCTGCTGGCGGTGGTGCTGGGCGTGAGCGCCGGTGTGATCGCCGCGCTGAACCAGAACACCAAATGGGACTATACGGTGATGGGGTTCGCCATGACCGGGGTGGTGATACCCAGTTTCGTGGTGGCGCCGCTGTTGGTGCTGATCTTCGCCATCACGTTGAAATGGCTGCCGGGCGGCGGCTGGAACGGCGGTGCGCCTAAGTTCATCATCTTGCCGATGGTGGCGTTGTCGCTGGCCTATATCGCCAGCATCGCCCGTATCACGCGCGGCTCGATGATTGAAGTGTTGCACTCCAACTTCATCCGCACCGCGCGCGCCAAAGGCTTGCCGATGCGTCGCATCATTTTCCGCCACGCGCTGAAGCCGGCGCTGTTGCCGGTGCTGTCCTACATGGGCCCGGCGTTCGTCGGGATCATCACCGGTTCAATGGTGATCGAAACCATCTACGGTCTGCCGGGGATCGGCCAGCTGTTCGTTAACGGCGCGCTGAACCGCGACTACTCCCTGGTGTTGAGCCTGACCATTCTGGTGGGCGCTCTGACCATTCTGTTCAACGCGATCGTCGATGTGCTGTATGCGGTCATCGATCCGAAAATCCGTTATTAATCTGGAGCACGCGAATGATGTTGACTAAAAAGAACAGCGAAGCTCTGGAACACTTCAGCGAGAAGCTGGAAGTGGAAGGGCGCAGCCTGTGGCAAGACGCGCGTCGGCGTTTTATGCACAACCGCGCGGCGGTCAGCAGCCTGTTCATACTGGCGCTGATCACACTGTTTGTGGTGCTGGCACCGATGCTGTCGCAATTCGCCTACGACGATACCGATTGGGCGATGATGTCCGCCGCACCCAGCGTTGAATCGGGGCACTATTTCGGCACCGACTCCTCCGGGCGCGATCTGCTGGTGCGCGTGGCGATCGGCGGGCGCATCTCGCTGATGGTCGGCGTGGCGGCGGCGCTGGTGGCGGTGATCGTCGGCACCCTGTACGGCGCGATGTCCGGCTATCTGGGCGGCAAGATCGACTCGGTGATGATGCGCCTGCTGGAGATCCTCAACTCCTTCCCGTTCATGTTCTTCGTGATCCTGCTGGTGACCTTCTTCGGCCAGAATATCCTGCTGATCTTCGTGGCGATCGGCATGGTGTCGTGGTTGGACATGGCGCGTATCGTGCGCGGCCAAACCCTCGGTCTGAAGCGCAAGGAGTTTATCGAAGCGGCGCTGGTGTGCGGCGTCTCCACGCGCAACATCGTGCTGCGGCATATCGTGCCGAACGTGCTCGGCGTGGTGGTGGTGTATGCCTCGTTGCTGGTGCCGAGCATGATCCTGTTCGAATCCTTCCTCAGCTTCCTGGGGCTGGGTACGCAGGAGCCGCTGAGCAGCTGGGGCGCATTGCTCAGCGACGGCGCCAACTCAATGGAAGTTTCACCGTGGTTGCTGCTGTTCCCGGCGGGTTTCCTGGTTGTCACTCTGTTCTGTTTCAACTTCATCGGCGATGGCCTGCGTGACGCCCTCGACCCGAAAGATCGTTAAGGAGTGCCACCATGAGCACCATTGAACATCCTGAGCTGCAAACCGCCGTCGGCGTTAAAGCGTCGCCGCTGCTGGACGTGAAAGACCTGCGCGTCACGTTTTCCACCCCGGACGGCGATGTGACGGCGGTGAACGATCTGAACTTCGATCTGCGCGCCGGTGAAACGCTGGGCATCGTCGGCGAATCCGGCTCCGGCAAATCGCAGACCGCGTTCGCCCTGATGGGGTTGCTGGCCAGCAATGGCCGCATCGGCGGCTCGGCCAAATTCAACGGCCGCGAAATCCTCAACCTGCCGGAAAACCAGCTCAACAAGCTGCGGGCCGAAGAGATCTCGATGATCTTCCAGGACCCGATGACCTCGCTCAACCCGTATATGCGCGTTGGCGAACAGCTGATGGAAGTGCTGATGCTGCATAAGAAAATGAGCAAAAGCGAAGCCTTCGAAGAGTCGGTGCGCATGCTCGACGCGGTGAAAATGCCGGAAGCGCGCAAGCGCATGCGCATGTATCCGCATGAGTTTTCCGGCGGCATGCGCCAGCGCGTGATGATCGCCATGGCGCTGCTGTGCCGGCCGAAGCTGCTGATCGCCGACGAGCCGACTACCGCGCTGGACGTGACCGTTCAGGCGCAGATCATGACGCTGCTCAATGAGCTCAAGCGCGAGTTCAACACCGCCATCATCATGATCACCCACGATCTGGGCGTGGTGGCCGGCATCTGCAACAAGGTGCTGGTGATGTACGCCGGCCGCACCATGGAATACGGCAGCGCGCGCGAGGTGTTCTACCAGCCGAGCCACCCGTACTCCATCGGGTTGTTGAACGCGGTGCCGCGCCTCGACGCCGAAGGCGAAGCGTTGCTGACCATTCCCGGCAACCCGCCGAACCTGCTGCGGCTGCCGAAAGGTTGCCCGTTCCAGCCGCGCTGCCCGTACGCCATGGAACAGTGCGCGAGCGCTCCGCCATTGGAGCAATTTGGGGAAGGGCGCCTGCGCGCCTGCTTTAAACCGGTGGAGGCGTTGGTATGACAGCGGTAACCGACAAGAAAGTGCTGCTCGAAGTGGCCGATCTGAAAGTGCACTTCGACATTCATGACGACAAGCAGTGGTTTTGGCAGCCGCCGAAAACCCTGAAGGCGGTTGATGGCGTTACGCTGCGGCTGTTCGAGGGGGAAACCCTGGGCGTGGTCGGCGAATCCGGCTGCGGCAAATCCACCTTCGCGCGCGCCATCATCGGCCTGGTGAAGGCCACCAGCGGGCGCGTCGCCTGGCTGGGTAAAGATCTGCTGGGCATGAACGACGCCGACTGGCGCAAAACCCGCAGCGATATCCAGATGATCTTCCAGGATCCGCTGGCCTCGCTCAACCCGCGCATGACCATCGGCGAAATCATCGCCGAGCCGCTGCGCACTTACTACCCGAAAATGCCGCGTCAGGAAGTGAAGGACAAGGTCAAGGCGATGATGCTGAAGGTCGGCCTGCTGCCTAACCTGATCAACCGTTATCCGCACGAGTTCTCCGGCGGCCAATGCCAGCGCATCGGCATCGCGCGCGCGCTGATCCTCGAACCGAAGCTGGTGATCTGCGACGAGCCGGTTTCCGCGTTGGACGTGTCGATTCAGGCGCAGGTGGTAAACCTGCTGCAGCAGCTGCAGCGCGAGATGGGCCTGTCATTGATCTTTATCGCCCACGATTTGGCGGTGGTGAAGCACATTTCCGATCGCGTGCTGGTGATGTACCTGGGTCATGCGGTGGAGCTGGGCACCTATGACGAGGTGTACCACAATCCGCAGCACCCTTACACCAAGGCGTTGATGTCGGCGGTGCCGATCCCGGATCCGGACAAGGAGAAGGAAAAGCAGATCCAGCTGTTGGAAGGGGAGCTGCCTTCGCCGATCAACCCGCCGTCCGGCTGCGTGTTCCGCACCCGCTGCCCGATCGCCGGGCCGGAGTGCGCCAAGACGCGTCCGCTGCTGGAGGGCAGTTTCCGTCATGCGGTTTCATGCCTGAAGGTCGATCCGCTGTAATGCGCCGCTAGCCAGCAACAAAAAGCCCCGCTGACTCAGCGGGGCTTTTTTTATCCGAAATATGAGCGGCGAATCACTCTTTCCACAGAATGTGGCACAGCTTGTGGTCTTTCTCGCGGCAGATCAGCACGCGGGCGAACACGTCGTTGATCGGCTCGCCGTCGCTGTCCGCCAGACCGATCACCACTTCGGCGAAGAAGTCCGGATTCAGGTCGTAATCCACGTGCTCGCTCCAGTCTTCGGAGGGGTCGTACAGTTCTGCGCCGCCGCGCTCTTCAAACTGCAGATTGAACAGCAGAATATCCGCCGGATCCAGATTGTCGCCGGCCAATTCGAGGAAGATGTCGTAGGCCTGTTCCAGCGTTTCGTCTTCGGTAAGGCGGTTATTCAAATCCATAAAAAAATCCTGATAACAAATGATTTGGCGTTATTAAAGCACGCTCGCTGCGGCTTTTACAGCAGCGGGCTGAAAAAGTAGAACAGGCGTTCGACCAGGCGATGCCAGAACGGCCGCTTCAACCACTCTTTGGCGTTCAGCAGCTTGGAGCGGGCGATGTAATCTTCCTGCACGCAGGCCAGATCGCTGCCGAAGCCGTCGTCGTCGATCACCAGGGTGATCTCGAAGTTGAGCCACAGGCTGCGCATATCCAGATTGACGGTGCCGACCAGGCTGAGCTGGCCGTCGACCAGCACGCTCTTGGTGTGCAGCAGGCCGCCTTCGAACTGATAGATTTTCACGCCGGCTTCCAGCAGCTCGGAGAAGAACGCCCGGCTGGCCCAGCGCACCATCATCGAATCGTTGTCGCGCGGCACGATGATGCTGACCTCAACGCCGCGCAGAGCGGCGGTGCAGATGGCGTGCAGCAGATCGTCGCTCGGCACGAAGTACGGCGTGGTCATGATCAGCTGCTCGCGCGCGGAATAGACCGCGGTCAACAGCGCCTGGTGGATCATCTCCTCGGGGAAGCCGGGGCCGGAGGCGATCACCTGAATGGTATGGCCGCTTTCCTGCTCGAACGGCATGATGTTGACGTCCGGCGGCGGCGGCAGAATGCGCTTGCCGGTTTCAATCTCCCAGTCGCAGGCATAGACGATGCCCATCGTAGTGGCCACCGGGCCTTCCATGCGCGCCATCAGATCGATCCATTGGCCGACGCCCGCATCCTGCTTGAAATAGCGCGGGTCGACCATGTTCATGCTGCCGGTATAGGCGATGTAGTTGTCGATCAGCACCACCTTGCGGTGCTGACGCAGATCCATGCGGCGCAGGAATACGCGCAGCAGGTTGACCTTCAGCGCTTCGACCACTTCGATGCCGGCGTTGCGCATCATCGCCGGGTAGGGGCTGCGGAAAAATGGCAGGCTGCCGGCGGAGTCCAGCATCAGGCGGCAGTGTACGCCGCGCCTCGCGGCGGCCATCAGCGATTCGGCCACCTGATCGACCAGGCCGCCGGGCTGCCAGATATAGAACACCATTTCGATGTTGTGGCGCGCCAGCTCGATGTCGCGGATCAGCGCTTTCAACGTGTCGTCGGTAGTGGTGAGCAGCTGCAGCTGGTTGCCCTTGACGCCGTCGATGCCCTGGCGGCGGTTGCACAGCTGGAACAGCGGTTCGGCGACTTCGCTGTATTCGGTGGCGAAGATGCGGCGGCTCTCTTTCAATTCCTTCAGCCAGCGCGCGGTCGACGGCCACATGGCCTTGGCGCGCTCGGCACGGCGCTTGCCCAGATGCAGTTCGCCGAACGATAAATAGGCGACGATGCCGAACAGCGGCAGAATATAGATAACCAGCAACCAGGCCATGGCAGAGGGAACCGCACGGCGTTTCATCAAAATGCGCATCGTCACGCCGGCGATCAGCAGCCAGTAGCCGAACACCATGAGCCAACTGATTACGGTATAAAATGTTGTCATAAAGGCGAAAAATCCCGTTCGCAAACCACCAATGATGAGTGTACGCACAGATCGGGCAAGGCGAAACCTTTTATCGGCGCTTATGTTGCATAAATATGATGAAGTTAAGGCACTTGCCGAAATTGAAAGGGCGGCTTTTGCCCGCGTGGCGTCCGCTGTGCCGCCGATAACGGCGGCTTGGATCGCGGGCGGAAAGGGCTATAATGCCCGCGGTTGGCATTAGACGAACGAGTGACGGAATTATGAGACGCAGTAGAAATGAAGTGGGCCGCTGGCGCATGTTGCGGCAGAGCCAACGTCGGCGGCATCGCTGGCTGGAACGCCAGTCGTGCAGCAATCGCCATATTATCCGGGTGCGGCGCCGCCTGGACGATCAGCATCGGCGCGCGCTGCTGTTTGCGGTATCCTGCGAGTGGTAAAAACGAAAACAGTCCCGTAAGGGACTGTTTTGTTATGGCATCTGAGTTATTTGCCCAAATAGGCGTTGAGCATCCAGACCTGTTTTTCCTGCTCTTTGATGTAATCGCTCATCAGCGACGCGGTGCCTTCGTCGCCGGCGTCTGCCGCCACCGTCAGCAGCTCACGCTGCTGTTGCAGCAAGATTGAATACCCTTCCAACAGGCCGCGCAGCGTACCCTTATCATCGGTCACGTTGGTGTGTTCCTTGATGTCGGCGGTTTTCAGATAATCGCTGAAAGCGTGACGCGGCTGCGAGCCCAACGTCAGAATACGTTCCGCCAGCTCATCTACCTTGGTCAGCAGATCGTTATATGTCTCTTCGAATTTCGCGTGCAGTTCAAAGAACTGCGGGCCGGTAATGTTCCAATGATAGCCGCGCACGTTCATATACAGCACCTGATAGTTTGCCAACAGCGCATTGAGCGCCTCGGCGAGTTTTGCCGATTGTTTACTGTCAAGGCCGATATGGGTTTTCGCTGCTTTCTTTGCCGTTGCCATAATAATCTTCTCCTGATTATTTGTTCCGATAGTAGACAGAATCAATTTCCATAGCTGTTACAGTAACCGGATTTATCGCAGGGTTAAATACGATAACAGGCATTATTGCCATCGCTCAAACCGATGACGATAAATCCGTCGAGCAAATTGCCGAATCAGTTTACGCAGGTTCCGCAGGCGAAAAAAGCCGCTTTTCTCGGTTACTTGCGCAGCGCCAGTTTTACCACACCTGCGCCCAGCGCCATTAACAGCGCGGCGGCGATCAGTACCGAAATAAAGGCGCGATCAAAGGCCAGACGCGCCAGTTGCGTCAACTGCTGCGCGCGATCGGCCGCCATTCCGGCCGCCAGGCGCAACGCTTCGTCGATGCTGTCGTAGGCTAAATCGCTGACCGGCAGCTCCGCCGGCAGCGCCAGAGTGTGGCTGTAAACCGCCGTCATCAGCCCGCCGAGCAACGTCACGCCCAGCACGCCGCCCAGCTCGTAGGAGACGTCTTCGATGGACGCCGCCATGCCGGATTTCTCCTCCGGCGCGTTCAGCATGATGGCGGTGGAAGCGGCGGTGATCACGCCGCCGAGGCCAAAGCCCACCAGCGCCAGGCTCACCAGCTGCGGCGCTATGCCGCTCTGAGACAGCAGGGCGAGGGCGGCAATGCCGAAGGCGGTCAGGGCGAAACCGCCAAGGATGATGCTGCGTTCGCCGTAGCGCGGCAGCAGCAAACCGGCCATCGGCCCCGCCAACGCCGAGGCCAGCGGGATCGGCAAGATGAACAGCGCCGCCTGCAGCGGACTGAGGCCAAGTACCAGTTGCAAGCGTTGGCTGAGCACCAGCTCGACGCCGATCAGCGCCACCATCGACAGCAATGCCACGCCGATGCCGCCGGCGAACAGCCGGTTGCGGAACAGAGAGAAATCGATCATCGGGTGGGCGCTGCGCTGCTGACGACGCATGAACAGCACCAGGAACAACACGCCGATCGCAGCCGCCGTGAGCAAGGCGCTGACGTCAGGCGCCGGCTTGCTCAATTCTTTCAGCGCATAGATAGCGCCGACCAGGCCTATCATGATCTGTATCGAGCCGACGATGTCGGCGGGGCGCGGGTTATCGCCGCCGCAGCGCGGGATCAGTTTCCATGCCAACGGCCAGACCAGCAACACCACCGGCACATTGATCAGGAACACCGAGCCCCACCAGAAATATTCCAACAGCAGGCCGCCGACCACCGGGCCGATGGCCGCGCCGCCGGAGGCCACCGACGCCCAGATGCCGATCGCCAGCGCGCGTTCGCGTTCGTCGGTAAAGACGTGGCGTACGATGGACAGCGTGGCGGGCATCATCATTGCCGCGCCAACGGCGAGGAATACCCGTGCGGCGATCAGCCACTCGGCGGTAGGCGAGAAAGCGGCGCACAGCGACGCGACGGCAAACACCGGCAGCCCGGCGAGAAACAGCCGTTTATGGCCGATGCGATCGCTCAGCATGCCGGCGCCAGGCAACAGACCGGCCACCACCAACGGGTAGGCGTTGACGATCCAGAGTTTTTGCGAGGCGCTGGCATCCAGCGCCTGGGTTAAACGCGGCAGAGCGGTATAGAGCACCGTCATATCGATGACGATCAGGAACAGGGCGCTGGCGACCATCGTCAGGATCAACCAGCGGTTCTTGGCGTACATAAGTCATAATCCAGTTAAAGTAGGCGGCGCGAAGGCGCCGCCATTCGGGTAACCCATCCGGCGATGCCGGGTGATATACTGGTGATAATATATATCCATACGTTCGTATTGAAAAGAAGGGTTTCTTAATGGGACGTCAACGCAGCATCGATCGCGACAAGGTTTTGGACACCGCCGAAGAGATCGTCGCCACTCAGGGGGCCGCCGGTTTGACCATCGACGCCGTCGCCAAAGCGATGGGGATCTCCAAGGGCGGGGTGCAGTACTGTTTCGGCAGCAAAGACGCCCTGATTGACGCCATGTTCGATCGCTGGGGCAGTGCCTACGAGACGCTGTTCGCCGCTATCGCCGGTGACGATCCTTCACCGCAGACCGGCGTGCGGGCGCATATGCTGGCGACGCAAAGCTCGGATCAGACCGCCAGCGCCAAGGCCGCCGGGCTGATGGCGACGCTGATTCAAACGCCGGAGCATCTGGCGAGCACGCGCGAATGGTATCGCAGCCGCATCGCCGGTTTGGATTTGACGACGGAAGAAGGCAAGCGCGCGCGCCTGGCGTTTCTCGCCACGGAAGGCGCCTTTATGCTGCGTTACTTTGGTTTGATGGATATCGATCAGGCGGAATGGGAAGCGATGTTCACCGATATGCAGGCGTTGATTTTAACTGAGGGTGCCTATCGCACTGATAGCTAGTAAAGCCCGCAGTGAAAGGCGTATGTTTATCGCACAAGATATTCCCTCGAAGAACTTTTTAGCCAGCCACTCCGTGCTGGCTTTTTTTTGTTTGCAGGCAAGCGCCCCAGCGGGGCCCCCTGAAGGCAGGGGGCGGGGGAAATTATTTACGGGCGTCCAACAGCGACTGGGCGTTCTCTGCGGTAACGACGGTCCACGGAATGTAGTAATGCTTTTGCGTGCCGCCCTCCCATTTCAGATCCTTGGCGTATTGCTTCCAGATCTCCGACTGCGGTTGATAGCTTTCCCCTTTCACGGCGCGCAGCGCGACGTCGATGGAGCCCTGCATCTGGCCTTTGGCATCTTGCAGAATAGAGACCATTTCACCGGCCTGCACCGCATGAATCGCGTCGGAAACGCCGTCAACGCCGGCAATCGCGAAGTCCTTCACATTCAGGCCGGCGCCTTTGATCGCTTCGATAGCGCCCAGCGCCATCTCGTCGTTTTGGCCGATCACGCCGTTGATTTTGCCCCGGTGTTTCTGCAGCCAGTTTTCCATCAGCGGCTGCGCTTCCGCGCGTGACCAGTTGGCCGTTTTACGTTCAAGTACTGTGACCTGGCCGGCGCCGCACTCGGCAATCGCTTTATCATTGCCCTTGCCGCGCTGGATCTCGCCGCTGCCGCCTTTCGGGCCTTCGATAATCACCACGTTCACCTTTCGGTTCTTGCAGTCGAGTTTGTCCAGGACGGCTTTGGCTTCCAGGTATCCCCCCAACTCGTCATTAGACACTACTTCAGACGTCATCGCGTCCGTGTTCAGGCGCGCGTTGGTGACCACCACCGGAATTTTGGCTTCGTTGGCATTAGTGACGATATCGATATTGGCCTCAAAATCCATCGGGTTGACGATAATGGCATCGGCGCGCGTCTGGATAGCGGTGGCGGCCTGATCGTTTTGCACCGAGGCATCATAACGCCCATCGTAGAAGGTCAGCACGGCTTCGCCGCTTTTCACCGCCGGGTGCTCCTTGCCGAACCTTTCCATCAATTGCACGAACTCGGCTTTGTTGCCGTACATCAATACCGCGATTTTTACCGGGGCGGCCTGAGCTGCCGACAGGCTGCCGAGCATCATGGCAGAGGCAAACAACGCTATCTTGGTCTTATTCATGGTTTTCTCCTGGTAGAGTTGGGTCTGATGTTATTAATCGCGCTGTTGCTTACGCGATGGGTCGAGCAAGACGGCAAGAACGATCAATGCGCCTTTGATAATTTGTTGGTAATACGATTGCACGCCGAGCAGATCGAGGCCGTTATTCATCACCCCGATAATCAGCACGCCGAAGAAGGTGCCGACCAGCGTACCGACGCCGCCGGCCATGCTGGTGCCGCCGATCACCACCGCTGCGATGGCGTCCAGCTCATACCCTGCGCCGGCGTTGGTCTGCGCCGAACCGGTGCGTGCGGTGAGGATCAGGCCGGCGATGCCGGCCAGCGCGCCGCACAGCGTATACACCAGTATTTTGATGCGCGTGACGTTAATCCCCGAGGTGCGCGCGCTTTTCGGGTTGCCGCCGACGGCGTAGATGTAGCGCCCGAAGAGGGTTTTATTCAGCACCAGCCAGGCGAGGGCGAACAGCACGATGAAGATGATGACCGGCACCGGAACGCCGCCGACATAACCATTGCCCAACCAGCGGAAATCGCTGTTCAATTGCGAAACCGGATTGCCGTTGGTGGTCAACATGGTTAAACCGCGCGCCGCAGAGAGCATGCCCATGGTGACGATAAAGGGTTGCAGCCGGTAGCGAGCCAACACGGTGCCGTTCACCAGGCCGCAGACGATCCCGATGCCCAGCGCCACGATCAGCGGCGCCATGACGGCGGTCGCGGTGTCGCCGATAGCCAATCCGCTGTTGTTGGTGGCGAAGCGGGCGGCGACGATCCCGCTTAGCGCCAGCACCGAGCCCACGGAGAGATCGACGCCGGCCGTAATGATGACGAAGGTCATGCCGATCGCCAGAATGCCGTTGATCGAGACCTGGCGCAGGACGATCAGGGTGTTTTCATTGCTGAGAAAATAATTGCTGCTCCAGGCCCCCTGGGCGACCTGATATTCGCCAATCAGCGCCACGATCAGGCACAGCGCGAAGAAGGCGATGATAATGCCGTATTTGTGCATACGACGCTTATTGCGGGTGAAAAATGAAATTCCTGGTGATAAGGAGTGGGCGCTGCTCATTTTTTTTCTCTCTCTGTTAAACCGCAAGTTTCATCAGTGCTGCCTGGGTCGCATCGGCTGCCGAAAGCTCACCGGCCAACTGCCCGTCACGAAACACCAATATGCGATCGCTCATGCCGATAATTTCCGAAAGCTCGGAGGAAACCATGATGATCCCCTTGTTTTGCAAGGCGAACTCCGACATAAATCGATAGATCTCTTTCTTGGCGCCGACGTCGATGCCGCGCGTCGGCTCGTCGAGCAACAACACCTCCGGATCCAGCAGCGCCCAGCGGCCCAGCACCACTTTTTGCTGGTTGCCGCCGCTCAGGTTGCCCACGGGCTGTTCGCCATCGTGGGTTTTAACGTTGAAGCGCTGGATCATGTCGCGGGTTCGCGCCTGCTCCCGTTTCTCGCTGACGAACCCCATTCGGCTGATGCCGGCAAAAGAGGCGATATTGATGTTTTCACTGACGGAACGGCACAGCACCAGGCCGGTTTCCTTGCGATCTTCCGTCACGTAGGCAATGCCGCTGTCGATGGCCTCTCGCGGGGAATGGCGGTTCAGCGTCTTGTCGCCCAAACGGATCGTGCCGCTGTCGGCATGCTGAATGCCGAAGATAAGATCGAGAAATTCGCTGCGGCCCGATCCCACCAGCCCGTAGATGCCCAGGATTTCACCGTGCTTAAGCTGCAGGCTGATATCCTTTATCTTGCTGCGCCAACACAGGCCGTTGACCTCCAGCAAGACCTCTTCGCCGGGCTGATTGAATTTGGCGAACTCGCTGTCGTACTCGCCGCCGATAATGTGTTCGATCAACTGCTCACGGGTAATGTCGGCGATATAGCCTTCATGGATATAGGCGCCGTCGCGGAAAATGGTGTAGCTGTCCGCAATTTGAAATATCTCTGACAAACGGTGAGAGACGTAAATAATGCCTTTACCTTTCGCCGCCAATTGCTGAAGCGTCTGAAAGATTTTTTGCGCATCCTCCTCGCCAATCGCCGAGGTGGGTTCATCCATGATGATGATGTCGGCATTGGCATGCGACAGCGCTTTGGCGATCTCGACCAGCTGCTGCTCGGCGACGCTCAGGTTGCGCATTTTCTCTCGGGCGTCGATCTTGAAATCGAGTTCCTTGAGCAGACGGGTGGTACGTTGATTGAGCGTGGCGAAATCGACGAACCCCAGGCGTCTCGGCTCACGGCCCAGCCAAATGTTTTCGGCCACCGTCAGATCCGGGATCGCGCTCAGTTCCTGCTGCACGATGGCGATGCCGGCGTTGAGGGCTTCCCGGGGATGATGAAATTCACAGCGTTGGCCATTGATAAAAATGTCGCCGCCATCGGGTTGAATAAAGCCCATCAGAATGCTGAGAAAGGTGGATTTACCCGCGCCGTTGCCGCCGCACAGGGCATGGATGGAACCACGCCGCAGGCAAAACTCCGCATTCTTGAGCGCCACGACCGGGCCAAAGGCTTTTCTGACGCCGCTGACCTCCAGCAGGTAGGCGGGCGCTTGCGTATGGGGATCTCGCGTCACAGTTGCACCTCCGGGTAGGTCTGCTGCAAGCGTTGCAGGTACCGTTGATAAAGCGTCTCGTATTGCGCCCGTCTGCCGGCATGTGGCCGTGCGCGTGTGGCCTCATCCAGCGCAACGAAACGTTGGCACAGTTCGGACAGCAACGCGCCGGCATTCCGCAGCGGATCGTCGGCCAACGTCGTCGCCCACATCGCCTGAATGGCGCCGCCCAGCGCAGCGGTCTCTTTGGCTTTCAGACAGACCACCGGGCACCCCATCACGTCCGCGACGATTTGTCGCCAGGCGGCGCTGCGAGCGCCGCCGCCGGTGAGGCGGATCTCGCGCGCTTCAATGCCCTGACGGCGAAACAGCTCGATGCCATAGCGCAGGCCATAGGTGGCGCTTTCGACCACCGCCAGGCAGAGATTGGCGCGGGTAAAATTGTCGCTATCGAGGTTATGCAGACTGGCGCGCGCGTGAGGCAACGGCGGAACACGCTCGCCATTGAAGAACGGCAGCATCTCGACACCGCCTGCGCCGGGTGAGGCCTGCGCCAATAAACCGTTAAAGCCGGCAAGGTCTTCGTCCAGCAGCGTTTGTACCGCGGTGGTGGCCGAGGTGACATTCATGGTGCAAATCAATGGCAGCCACCCGTTGGTGCTGGAGCAGAAGCCGGCAATCATGTCTGATTCCGCCGCGACGGGGGCGGCAGACCAGGCGAATAGCGTGCCGGAGGTGCCCAGGCTCAGGGTGAGGGTGCCGGCCTCGATGTTGCCGGAACCGATGGCCGCCATCATGTTGTCGCCGCCGCCGGTCGATACCCGCACCGTTGGGCTGAGGCCGAGTTTTTCCGCCGCGGCGGGGCGCACCGTGCCGATGCAGCACTCCGCATTTTTGAGCGGCGGCAGGGCTTGCCACAGACGGCCGCTGTCGTCGATGAGATCGACGGCGGCTTTGCTCCAGCTACGGGTGCGCACATCGAACAACCCGGTGCCGGAAGCGTCACCGTATTCCGCTACGCGCTCTCCGGTCAGCCAGAAGTTCAAATAATCATGAGGCAACAATACGGTGTGCAGTTTTGCCCACAACGCAGGATGGTGTGTCTTGAACCAAAGGATTTTTGACGCGGTATAACCGGTGGCGATCCGCAGGCCGAGTGTTTCCAGCGAGCCGTTGGCACCGCCGAGCTGCTGCAGGAGCCGTTCGTTTTCCTCTGCGGTTTCGGTATCGCACCACAGCTTGACGTTGTGCAGCACGTTGCCGTCTGCGTCCAGCGGTACAAACCCATGTTGTTGGCCCGAGACCCCCAGAGCATGAATTTCCCCGGCATCAATACCGGCGTTAGTCACGGCTTGGCGAAAAGCGATGACCAGCGCCTCGATCCACCAGTCGGCCTCCTGTTCGCGCCGGCCATTGGCTTGGCTGATGAGACGGTGAGGGGCGTTGCCCTCACCGAGGATCACGCCCTGTGTGCTGTCGACAATCACGACTTTCGTGCCTTGCGTACCGCAGTCTATGCCAGCATAGAGCGCCATAGGATCACTCCATTTCCAGCATGATTTTGATGTCCGAGGCATGTCCCGCCGCCGCGCGCTCGAAGGCGGCCACGCTGTCGGAGAACTTGTAGGTTTGGCTTATCAACGGCTGGACGCGCAATTTGCCGCTGCTCAACAGCCGCAGCGTGCGCGGGTACATGTTGGCGTAGCGGAAAATGGTCTTGAAGGTGATTTCCTTGGCCTGCGCGGCGACGATATCCATCGGCGCGGCATCGATCGGCATGCCGACCAGCACGGCGGTCGCTCCTGGCGCCGCATGTTCGGCCAGCGTAGCGATGGCCGGTTTTGCGCCGCTGCATTCAAACACGACATCGGCGCCATTGCCGCTGGTGAGCGCGGCCACTTTCCCCGCCAGGTCGCCGGTTTTGATATTGACGGCGTGCAGCCCCTCATAACTGGCCGCAACGGCGAGTTTTTCGTCAAACAGGTCGCAAATAATGACGTCCGAGCAGCCGCCCGCCAGCGCCGCGAGAGCGGTGACCACGCCGATCGGCCCGGCGCCGATCACCAGCGCGATATCGCCGGGTTTGATCCCGGCTTTGGTGGCTGCTTGCATGCCAATGGCTAAGGGTTCCACCATGGCGCCTTCAGCGAAACTGACGTTGTCCGGCAATTTGAACGTGAAGGCGGCGGGGTGGATGACGGTTTCGCGCAGGCAGCCGTGCACCGGCGGCGTCGCCCAGAAGCGCACGGCCGGGTCAAGGTTGTAAATCCCGGTGCGCGTCTGCGCCGAGTTGAGATCCGGAATACCGGGTTCCATGCAAACGCGATCGCCGATACTGAGGTGAGTGACGTTTTTACCTGTCGCGAGCACCACGCCAGAAGCTTCATGGCCGAGCACCATCGGGGCGTTAACCACGAACGGGCCAATGCGGCCATGTTGGTAATAGTGCACATCACTGCCGCAGATGCCCACGGAATGAATTTTTATCTGCACATCATCGGGCCCCAGCGTTTCGGCAAGCTGGACGTCCTCGATAGCGATTTCCCCCGCCTTGGCCAACACTAATGCTTTCATATTGCCTCCTGGTGAATCATTTTTATGGTAACGATATCATTTCAATGCGGCGATAGTGGGCCAAAGCGGGTGGTTAAACTGTGATCGATGTTGGAATTACTCGATGGGAGTTAATTTTGCTGGTGGGTTGTTATTCAATATGGGGATGAAGATCACAAAATCGGCGATGTAATGACGGTTTTAATATCAGCATTCTGATATCGATACCGTTACCTTGCAGGGGAAATGATGAACAAACAACAACGTGCCATAGCCGCTACGCTGGAATATTTGCGTGAGGCGGACATCGTTCTGACCGAAAAAGAGCAGCAACGTATTGAAATTGCGACGTTTGGCTTGGCCGACTATCCTGTCTCAGGGCTGCAGCTGCTGACCTATGTCAACTCACCTCGGTATTGTGCGAAAGAGTTGGTGCTGTTTCCTGAGCAGACTTGCCCAGAGCATTTGCATCCTCCTTTTGCCGGCACGCCCGGCAAGCAAGAGACGTTTCGCTGCCGTTGGGGTGAGGTGTTTCTGTTTGTCGACGATGAAAACCTGACGCTTAATGACGCCGGCGGTGAACCGGTATGCCGGGTGCCTGAAGGCGCGGAGCAGTGGTATACCTGCAATCGCTATATCCTCTTGCGGCCTGGCGAACAATACACCATCGCGCCCAATACCCGGCACTGGTTTCAGGCTGGAAAGCGGGGGGCGGTGGTGTCCGAGTTCTCTTCCGAGAGCCGTGACGAGCTGGATATCTTTACCGATCCCCGGATTAACCGGCTGGCAAGCGTAAACCATTAGCGCCACGATGAAAGTTCTGTCATGATGTTGTTAATGGTACAAAATGATAACTTTAAGCTAAGGAGCTGCATTTGGCGGTGGGGCGAGGACGGAAAGCGACGCTGGCTAGCGTGGCCGCACAGGCAAACGTCAGTAAAATCACCGCGTCGCGGGCATTTTCACAGCCGGACAAGGTTCATCCGGAAACGCTGCGCCGCATTCGGGAGACCGCTGCCGAACTCGGTTATGTGGTCAATGCTGCGGCGCGCAACCTGCGGGCGAAAAGCAGCAGAACCATCGGCATCGTCAACCCTGATATGGCCAACCCGTTCTTTGGCGGCCTGACGCGGTTGATGACGCTTGAAGCGCAAAAAATGGGATATGACACCCTGGTGTTCGATTCCTATGAGTCTCAGGAAAGCGAAGACAGAATCATCGACAAACTGATTGGCTACAACGTCGATGCGATCATTCTCTCGGTCATTTCCAACGATCATCTGTACCAGCCTTCCTATCTAAAGCGGTTGGAAACATTGAATATCCCGGTGGTATTGATCGACCGTGAGCTGGACAATCGCCACTGCAGCGGGGTGTATATCGATAACCTGGACTGCGGCCTTCAGGCGGGGCGCTGGCTGCTGGAACAGAAAGCGCAGCGGGTGGTGGTGGTGTCCGGGCCGGAGAACTCCAACGTTGCACGGGACAGGGTTACAGGGCTGCAGGCGGCGCTGCAAGGGAAAGTGGCGTCGTTTGAAGTGTTGTATGCCGATTTCTTTATGGATGTCGCCTGGCAAGAAACGAGCCGTTGGCTGGCCAATCACCGCGCCCCGGACTTTTTCGTTGGCTGCAATAACCAGATCTCCCTGGGCATTATCAAAGCCTGCATCGAACACCGGCTGCCGTTGATGCAGGAGGTGTCGCTGTTCAGCATCGATGAGGTTTCACATGCCGAGATCTACGGTTTTCATTTCCCGTGCGTGTCACACGACTTGCAAGAGATCGCCTGGCAAGCGTTGAATCTGGCGATCCGTCGTATTGCCGACCCCGAGATCAAGCCGGGCAAGGTGGTGGTGCGGGGAAAACTCGTCGCATAACGGCGCCGCCTTTCGCCTTATCCGTCATTTTTCAACGCGTTGCGCTGTTTTGGGCTCATCCCGCCCGGCGGGACGGATTAGCAGCCATAAACCGCTTCCTGCCACCGCCGCGCCTAGCAGCATGGGCCAGGAAAGGGGTTCATTGAACATTAACCCTGCCCAGCAGAAGGTGACGAAGGGGCTGAGAAACAGCAGGCTCGTCACGCGCAACGCAGAAGTGAGCCTTAGACAAAACCAGTACAGACCGTAGCCGGCCAGCGTCGCCAGTAGCGCGGTCCAAAGCACGCCGATCACAACCCCCGTCGTTACCGTTGGCAGCAGCGGGCCTTCCGCGCCGGCCATGGCGGCGAAAGCCAGCGCGGAAACCGCGCTTTGTATCCCCAGCGAGGCTGGCAAACTCATTGCTTGCGTCTGCGGCAACCGTTCCTGCCACAGCGTTGCCAGCGCCAGCGCCAACATCCCCGCCAGCGGCAACAGGTAACTCCACAATGGGGCGTCTCCCCATGAGATGGCGCTGCCGGTCGCCAGCGTTACCCCGCTAACCCCCAAGGCTAACCCGGACCAAACGCGGCCATCGGGCAAGCGGCGTTGCAACAGCATGCTCAGCAGCGCGGTGCCGAGCGGGAGCAAATCGGCGATGAGCGCGGCCAACCCGGCCGGCACGCCATATTCGATGCCTTTGCTGACGCCGGTCAGGTAACCGGTCATGGCGAGCAACCCAATCCCGGCGTGAACAGCTATCGTCAGCGGAGATGCGCGCCTGATGGCACGCACACTAAGCGGCAGCAACGCGAACGCGACCACCACGCAGCGCCAGAACGCCACCAGCAACACCGGCGCGTAATCGGCGGCGAAGCGGATGCCGACGAAGCCGGAGCTCCAGGCCACGATCAGCAGGACCTCGGCCGCAGCCAGCCAGAGGGCGGCTTTGCCTCGGTGGGAAGAGGGGCGAAATGGTGGTAGGGACATGATGGTCACCTCCTTTCCGCCCGATGGTAGTGAGTGGCTATAATTTAATAAATCGAATAATTTTCGTTCAGTTGTTTAATGGAGTTAAATCATGCGGCCGACATTGGATATCGATCTCTTGCGCACTTTTCACGCTATTGCGCGTTTGGGGCAATTTCGCGCGGCGGCGGCATTTGTCAATCGCAGCCCCGCCGCCGTGAGCGTGCATATCCGGCGCCTGGAACAGGTGGCGGGCGGCCGCTTGCTGGAGCGTGACAATCAGTCCGTGGCGTTGACGCCGCTGGGCAACAAGCTGCTGGCTTCGACGCTCGGGCTGCTGAGCGCCCATGACGATATTCTGCGGGAACTGCAGGGTGCGCCGCTAAGCGGCCATATCAAATTGGGGTTGCCTGATGAGTACGCTTCTCATGTGATACGCCATATTTTGCCGCGGTTTGCCGACAGTTTTCCCGCGGTGGAACTGGAGGTCTCTACCGCTGCCAGTCAGGCGCTGGCGGAACAAGTTGGCCGTAATCGGCTGCATCTCGCGCTGGTGGTTCAACCCTCGGGGAAACCGTGTCAGACACCGCTCGTGGTGACTGCGCCGGTGTGGGCCGGAGGTCGTTCGCTGGCGCTGCAGGCTAACCGGCCACTGCCGCTGGCGTTGCATGCCGCCGATTGCCCTTATCGTGAGGCTATGATCGATGCATTGACCAGAGCAGAAAGGCATTGGCGAGTGGTTGTGAGCAGCCCTTCGGCCAGCGTGGTGGCGGCTGCCGTCGAGGCAGGATTGGCCGTCACGCTGCTCGACCGCGCACGGGTTTCGGCGGCGATGCGGATACTCGACGAATTGCCGTCGGTCACACCACACGAAGTGCAACTGCTCCGTTCTGCCGCGGCCGCCAGCCAACCGGCGGTGGCGGTGCTGGAAAGCGTCATCGGTGAGTATTTACGGTGGGGAAGATGAATATCGGCCGCGTGGGGAAGACGAATCGAGCACGAAGGTGACGGAGAGAGGTGGCTGGCGCCGGGAACGCCGTATCGCAAGGCGTTCCCGGTATTGGGCGGTGTGGATATCAAAACACCTGTTTGAACGGCTTCACCGTCACGTCGGCATAGACGCCGGCGGCGATATAGGGATCCTGCTGCGCCCAGGCCTGGGCTTCCGCCAGCGAGGCGAATTCGGCGATCACCGTCGAACCGGTAAAGCCGGCGGCGCCGGGATCGTTGCTGTCGATAGCCGGGTTAGGGCCGGCGACCACCAGACGGCCGGCGTCGCGCAGCGCCTGCAGGCGCGCCAGGTGTGCCGGGCGCACCGCCAGACGGTTTTCCAGCGAATTGGGGACGTCTTGCGCGTAGATCAGATAAAGCATGTTTCACCTTTAAAATCATGGCTATAAAACGGTGCTACCAAGGTAGCGCAAAAGGCGCGGCAGGGGAACGGCATAGGGCGAATTTCCCGGCGGATTGGCGCTTATGCCTTGAAGCCGCTACTTTTTATTCGTATAGTGCGGCGCGCTTAAACTGATATGCCATTGAGGTGAGGACATGACGGAACTGGTAAGGGAAAAACTCGATTTGCCGGCGGGCAAAAACAAACTGCTGCTGCATTCGTGCTGTGCGCCCTGTTCCGGCGAGGTGATGGAAGCGATTCAGGCCTCCGGGATCGAGTATGCCATTTTCTTCTATAACCCCAACATTCACCCGCAAAAAGAGTATCTGCTGCGTAAAGAAGAGAACATCCGTTTCGCTGAGCAGCACGGGGTGCCGATTATCGATGCCGATTACGACACCGACAACTGGTTCGCCCGCGCCAAGGGGATGGAGAATGAGCCGGAGCGCGGCATTCGTTGCACCATGTGTTTTGATATGCGTTTCGAGCGCACGGCGCTGTATGCGCATGAGCATGGTTACGACACTATCTCCAGCTCGCTGGGCATCTCGCGCTGGAAGAACATGCAGCAGATCACCGACTGCGGCATCCGCGCGGCGGAAAAGTATCCCGATCTGGTGTACTGGGATTACAACTGGCGCAAGAAGGGCGGTTCATCGCGCATGATAGAGATCAGCAAGCGCGAACGCTTCTATCAGCAGGAATACTGCGGCTGCGTCTATTCGCTGCGCGACACCAACCTGCACCGTAAGGCGCAAGGGCGGCCGCTGATCAAGCTGGGCGTGCTTTACTATGGCGATGAAGAATAACGCTGACTCACCACAATTAACCCGCTCCGGCGGGTTTTTACTTTTTGACGCCTGGCCAAACGTTAATGAAGCGTGTCGCCCCGGCGGTAAAAAAGCAAAGGCCAGGTTAATATCCTTATGAGTTTGCTGGTTTTCGCCGCGCATACTGACGATTAAAGCGATAGTTTGCCTTTCGTTATTGAATATGATTGCTATTTGCATTTAAACTTGGCGAACCAGAGGAAACAGAATCATTATGCCGCTAAAAAAGATGTTCCTTAATCGCCGTATATCCGTGCCTTTCGTCTTGTCCGTAGGCCTTCACAGCGCCCTGGTGGCGGGATTGCTTTACGCTTCGGTAAAAGAAGTGGTGGAGCTGCCGAAGCCAGAGGACGCGCCGATCAGCGTCATGATGGTCAATACCGCCGCGATGGCCGAACCGCCGCCGCCGGCACCGGCCGAACCGGAGCCGCCGCAGGTCGAACCTGAGCCGGAGCCAGAACCGGAACCTATTGTGGAGCCGCCGCCGAAGGCGATTGTGAAGCCGGAGCCGGTCAAGCCGAAACCGAAACCCAAGCCGAAGCCGAAGGTCGAAAAACAGGTGAAACCGGAGCCGAAAAAAGTCGAGCCGCGCGAACCGTCGCCGTTCAACAACGACTCGCCGGCCAAGCCGATAGACAAAGCGCCGGTGAAACAGGCGCCTGCCGCGCCGGTGCAGGGCAACTCGCGCGAGCTCGGCCCAAGGCCGATCAGCCGCGCCAATCCGCTCTATCCGCCGCGGGCCCAGGCTTTACAGATCGAAGGCAGCGTGCGGGTGCAGTTTGATATCGACAGCGACGGGCGCGTCAGCAACGTGCGTATCTTGTCGGCCGAACCGCGCAACATGTTTGAACGTGAAGTGAAGCAGGCGATGCGCAAATGGCGCTATGAAGCCAAAGAAGCGAAAGATCGCACCGTCACTATCCGCTTCAAGTTGAACGGCACGACCGAATTGAACTGAGTTTGGTCATACCAAAAAGAAAGGGTCGCCTCGGCGACCCTTTTTGCATTTGCAGTGTAGCGTCAGTTTATTCTTCGAAGCCGACGCGGAAATTCATTTTGCCCTCAGGCAGCGCGCGCGAGTTGCCTTCCGCATCGACCGCCACATAGGTGAACACCGCTTCGGTCGCCCGGTAGCGCTGGCCGATCGGGGCGGAAGAGACTTTTTTGACCCACACTTCGATATTGATGGTGATCGAGCTGCGTCCGGTGCGGATGCAGTGCGCATAACAGCAAACCACGTCGCCTACCGCCACCGGTTTCAGGAAGGTCATGCCGTCTACGCGTACCGTCACTACGCGCCCTTCGGCGATCTCTTTTGCCTGGATAGCGCCGCCGATGTCCATTTGCGACATCAGCCAGCCGCCGAAGATATCACCGTTGGCATTGGTATCGGCCGGCATCGCCAGCGTGCGCAGCACCAGCTCGCCGCTGGGTAAAGGTCGTTGTTGTGTCATAGCAGTCTGCTTTTAAAAGGAGGGAATAACATCATACTGCCCGCGGCAAGCGCCGCAGGCATTAACAATTTTGTAACTATTTTTTCTGTTCTTCCGGCATGTGCCGGTAAATATAGATACCGCTGAGGAGGGTGAAGACCAGCGTCAGCACCGTCAGGCCAAAGACTTTGAAATTGACCCAGACGCTTTGCGGCAGCCAGAAGGCGACATAGATATTCGCCAGGCCGCAGGCCAGGAAGAAGACCGCCCAGGCCAGGTTAAGGTTGCTCCACACTTTGTCCGGCAGCGTCAGCTCTTTACCCAGCATGCGCTGAACCAGCGGTTTTTTGAGCACCCATTGGCTGATCAGCAGCGCCAGCGCGAACAGCGCGTAAATCACCGTGACCTTCCATTTGATGAACAAATCGTTGTGGAACACCAGCGTCAGGGTGCCGAACACCAGCACCATCAGGAAGGTGATCAGCGTCATCTTCTCGACCTTGCGGTATTTCACCCAGGTGAACACCAGCGCCAGCGCGGTGGCGACAATCAATGCGCCGGAAGCGACGTAAATGTCGTACAGCTTGTAAAAAGCGAAAAAGACAATTAGCGGGAGGAAATCAAGAAACTGCTTCATAAATCAATCCATCATCTGTTCATCGGCCGACTATACCGGATTCGGCGAGCTCTGTGTACCGCCGGGCGTTGCCGATTATCGGCGTTTGGCCGGCGGATTTCTGCCGCGAAAGCAGGAATTTGCATAAACTTACGCAAGAAAGCGCGGGCGCATTGCCAGCGCGGGCCGCAGGCCGCATAGTAAGCGTCATAATAACCAGATAATTTACCGCGGAAAACAGCATGCAGTGGAAATCTCTCCAGGCCCTGACGCCTGGTTTGACGCATTTATTGGGCTATCAACGCAGCTGGCTCAAGCCGGATATTCGCGCCGGTCTTTCCGTCGCCGCCGTGGCGTTGCCGGTGGCTATCGCCTACGCAGAGTTGGCCGGGGTCAGCCCGGTGGTGGGGCTCTATTCCTGCGTCTTGCCGATGGTGGCCTATGCGCTGTTCGGCTCGTCACGCCAGCTGATCGTCGGGCCCGATGCCGCCACCTGTGCGGTGATCGCCGCGGTGGTGACGCCGCTGGCGGCGGGCAATATGGAACGCCATTGGCAATTGACCATCATGATGACCGCCATGATGGGCGGTTGGTGCCTGCTGGCCAGCCGGTTCAAGCTGGGGGCGCTGGCGGATCTGCTGTCGCGGCCGATCCTCAGCGGGCTGCTGAACGGGGTGGCGATCACCATTATCGTCGATCAGATCGGCAAGGTGTTGGGGTTTACGATGCGCCCGGCACAGTTGATCGAGCGCATCTACGCGCTGCCCGGTAACCTGCTGCACAGCGACTGGCTGACGATGGCGGTGTCGTTGCTGACGCTGGTGACGCTGCTTGGATTTAAAAAATGGCGGCCTAATTGGCCGGCGCCGCTGTTCGCTATCGTGCTGGCGGCGTTCGTGACCTGGGCGGGCGGCCTGCAGCAGCATGGCGTGGTGACGGTGGGCGGTTTCAGCGGCGTGCTGCCGATCGTCCAGTGGCCGGACTTCCAGCCCGGTTTACTGCGCGATATGGTGATCCCGGCGCTTAACCTGGCGGTCGTGAGCTTTGTCAGCATGATGCTCACCGCCCGCAGCTTCGCCGCCAAAAACGGTTATGAGGTGAACGCCGACGCTGAGTTTCGCGCGCTGGGACTGGTGAATATCGTCTCTGCGCTGTCGCAAGGTTTCGCCATCAGCGGCGCAGATTCTCGCACCGCGGTGAATGACGCCAACGGCGGCAAGAGCCAGTTGGTGTCGATCATCGCCGCCGCTGTCATCGCCTTTGTCTTGCTGTTCCTGATGGCGCCGCTGCAGTTTATTCCTGTGGCGGGATTGGGTGTGGTGCTGATGTATGCGGCCTGGTCGCTGCTGGACATTCGCGGCATCTGGATCTTGCGCCGTCGCAACGCGCAGGCGTTCCGCCTGGCGCTGTTTACCTTCCTCAGCGTGCTGCTGGTGGGCGTGATCAGCGGCATCGGGCTGGCGGTGTTGCTGGGGCTGATGCAGTTTCTGCGCACCGTCTTCCGGCCGACGGAACAACTGCTGGGCGTCAACGATGAAGGTATGATCCATTCCATGGGCAATAACAATGGGGTGAAGGCGGTACCTGGCGTCATGATGTATCGCTTCAATTCGCCGCTGACCTATTTCAACGTGGCGTATTTCAAACGCCGTATCCTCAATTTGGTCGACGGCACGCCGTTCCAGCCGCGTTGGGTGGTGGTGGATGCGGTGGCCAGTTTTACCCATGCCGATATCAGCGTGCTGGCGGCCATCGATGAACTGAAACGCGATCTGTTACAACGTAACGTAAGGCTGGTGCTGGCGGGGCGTCGCACCGAACTGACGCGTTGGTTCCGCATCAACCGCTTAGGACGCGATAAAGAGTTGATTTTGGTGCCGGATCTGTACCTGGCGCTGAAGCTGATTCAGAGTAAGGAGCAGGCGGAAGCCGCCGTGGTGGGGTAAACAAAAAAGGGGCGCGCCGAAGCGTGCCCCTTGGTTTTTGCTTACGCCGGCGTTAGCCGCGCAGCAGCATATACAGCCGGAACAGGTAGATCAGCAGCAGGGCGGAGACCAGGTTGCTCAACGCGGTCAGCACCACGCTGGCGACGTTCGGCGTCAGCACCGACAGATGGCTCACCAGGAACAGCACCAGCAGCTTAGCCGCCAGCCACAGCATCATCGCCGGCACAATCACGCGCGCATTGGCGAAGGCCAATTTGCTGCTCAGCTTGAGCGAAGCGAACACGCCTTTTTTATCGACGGAGGCGATCACCGGCGCCAGCGCGAAGGCGATAGCCATCAGCACGCCCGGCACCACAAACAGCGTCAGGCCGAGCTGGATCAGCAGGGTGCAGATAAACAGCAGCAGCAGCAGGCGCGGCAAGTCGGGCGCCGAGGCGCCAAGCGCGCGCAGGGCGCTGGTGCGTTGCCCTTGCGACACCAGACGGATCAGCGTCAGCATCCCGCCGACCAGCAGCACGTTGCCGACCAGCGCAGAGAAGGTGGCGGCCGCCGACACTTTCAGCAACACCATCTGCTGTTCCGGCGTCATCTGCTGGATCACTTCCTGAATGCCCATGCCGGTAGACGAGGCGAAATCGCTGGTGGTGGCAGCGAGCGTCGCCAACTGTTCGGCATCAGGGCTGAAGGCCTGATTCAGCAGCACGGAGATAAACGCCGTCAACAGCGCCAGCATCAGGATGCTGGCCAGTTGGTTGCGTAAAAAGTTAAAACTGTCACGGTACAAAGCGTTGGCCGTGATAGGCATGCAGACTCCTTGGCGTCGGGAAAACAGAGATAAATCAGTGGGTGATTGTACCCTGTTCCACGCCGCTGTGGCACCCCGCGAATTGCACTACGCCTATTTCTTCAACGATCGTCGTCTCAGGCAGCGAAAGCGGCAAGGGCACCGGCAACGGCGGCAGGCCGTAGCGTTCCCGGGCGCGATCGCAGGCTTCGTTGCGCAGGCCGTTTTCACCGGACTGATCGAACTCCCTGCACGGGCTGGGCCGATTCAGGTAGATCGAGCAGGAAACGGCTTTACCTATTTCACCGTCCAGCGCGCTGCAGCGGGGGGACTTGCTGTTGGTCCCCTGCATGCAGCGCAGGAACGGGGTCAAAGGCTCTGTTAAGGAAAGGGGAACGGTGCCGCCGCCGTCTTCGGCTTCGGCCCAATAGAATGACACTCGAAAATAACCGCAGCATGCGCCGCAGCTGACACAGGGATTAAGGATTTCGCTCATCTTGATTGCCCACCGACTCCTCACGGCACCAACCAAAACCAACACGGAAAATGAAATTACCTCAGCCGCATTTTTCTCCGCAACAGAAATTTGAACATGTAGATAATTTGCAACAAAATCGATTTTTTGATGCAGATCAATCCTTGATTTATTAGACGGTTAGGTAACCTTGTTTTTAGTAGGATTTTAAATTTTTACACATAAGATGTGATCTCGATGGGATCACAAATACCCGAAAGTAGGTATATTCCCCCCTCGAGCGATTAACCACACAAATGGAATGGATAATGAAAAAGACAACTCTGATGGTATTGGCGACGATGATGGCGCCTATGTTGGCAAGTGCGCATCAGGCCGGTGATTTCCTGTTCCGCGCGGGCACCGCGACGGTGCGTCCAAATGCAGGTTCGGACAACGTGCTGGGGTTGGGTTCGCTGGATGCGAAAAACAACACCCAGCTCGGTCTGACCTTCGGTTACATGGTGACGGACAACATCGGCGTTGAGTTGTTGGCCGCAACGCCATTCCGCCACAAGGTTACGCTGGGCGGCACTGATTTGGCGACCGTTCACCAATTACCGCCTACGCTGATGGCGCAATACTATTTCGGCGACAAGCAGGATAAGCTGCGTCCTTACCTGGGCGTCGGCGTTAACTACACCACTTTCTTTGACGAGAAATTCAACGACTACGGCAAAAGCGCCGGGTTGAGCAACCTCGATCTGAAAGATTCCTGGGGCGTGGCGGCGCAGGCCGGCCTGGATTACAACCTGGATGAGCACTGGATGCTGAACATGTCGGTGTGGTGGATGAACATCGAAACCAAAACTCGCTTCAACGATGCGAACGGTGGGCACCACAGCTTCGATACGCGTCTGGATCCGTGGGTGTTCATGTTCGGGGCGGGTTACCGCTTCTGATGAAGGCCACAAACAGGGAGGCGTTGCGCCTCCCTGTGTCGGTATTATTTAAGTTGCATCACGTTTTCAACAGATTTCACGCCGGCAACGCCGCGAGTGACCTGCACCGCACGATTGGCGTCATCGCTGGACGTCACGAAACCGCTCAGCTGAACGCGCCCTTTAAAGGTTTCCACGCTGATCTCACGTGACTTGATGTTTTTATCCGCCAGCAGTGCCGATTTCACTTTGGTGGTGATCACCGTGTCATCGATATAACCGCCCGTTCCCTCAGATTTCGCCGTCGGCGCGCAAGCGCTCACCGCGACCGCCACAACGGCGGCCATGCACAAGGCCGAAAGGGTTTTAAAAAGCTTCATAAATTACTCTCCATGCAATGTTATGGTTGAAACTCGTACGGTTTTTCGCCGCAGCGAGCGCATTCCCCAAATCAAACGAAGAAATGCATAGCGAACAAAGTTCATTGTGAGACAAGACCTGCGTTTGTTCAAATTTTTGCTGTAAATAAATGGAACAAACTTTGAGGGGAAACAAGCTGTTAAAGCGAGCGTCGGCGGGGCGCTCGCTGGAGAGGATCACGCCCGGGTGGCGCGCTTCATATTGCTGACGAAGGCCGCCAGCCTGGTCAGCATCTCCGTCGGGTTGGCATGGTGCTGTTCGATGATTTTGACGATGGCCGAGCCGGAGATCGCGCCGGCGGCCCCGGCCTGCAGCGCGGCCTTCACCTGCTCGGGCTCGGAGATGCCGAAGCCCTGCAGCGGCGGCGCGGCGTGATACTCGCGCAGCTTGTTCACCAGGTGATGCAGCGGCAGCTGCGCCCGGCTTTCGGTGCCGGTGACGCCGGCGCGCGACAGCAGGTAGGTATAGCCGCGGCCGTGCGAAGCGATTTCGCGCAGCAGATCGTCATCGGCGTTCGGCGGGCAGATGAAGATGGGTGCGATACCGTGACGAGCGGCGGCGGCGCGGAACGGCGCAGACTCTTCAAACGGCACGTCGGCGACCAGCACCGAATCCACGCCCACTTCGGCGCAGCGTTGGTAAAACGCATCGATGCCTTTATGGAACACCAGATTAGCGTACATCAGCAGGCCGATGGGAATGGTTGGGTGCTTCTGGCGGATGGCCGCCAGCATCTCGAAGCACTGGGTTGGCGTGACGCCGGCGGCGAAAGCGCGCAGCGTCGCGCTCTGGATGGTTGGGCCATCCGCCAGCGGATCGGAGAAGGGGATGCCCAGCTCCAGCGCGTCCGCGCCCGCTTCGATCAGGGTGTCGATAATCTGCAGCGACAGCGTCGGATTAGGATCGCCCAGCGTCACGAACGGGACGAAGGCGCCTTCCTTGTTGCTTTCCAGGCGTTTGAACAGTTGCTGATAACGTTCCATCAGATTTCTCCCCGTGCTTTCAAAATGTCGTGAACGGTAAATATGTCTTTGTCGCCGCGGCCGGACAGGTTGACCACCAGGATCTGTTCTTTCTGCGGCGTTTCACGGATCATTTTCAGCGCGTGCGCCAGGGCGTGTGAGGATTCCAGCGCCGGGATGATGCCTTCATGGCGCGACAGCGCCTTGAACGCTTCCAGCGCTTCGTCGTCGGTGATCGACACGTATTCGGCGCGGCCGATACTGTTCAGGAAGGCGTGCTGCGGCCCGACGGACGGGAAGTCCAACCCGGCGGAGATTGAATAGGATTCTTCAATCTGGCCTTCGGCGGTCTGCATCATCGGCGCTTTCATGCCGAAGTAGATGCCGACGTGGCCATGCTTGAGCGGCGCGCCGTGCTGGCCGGTCTCGATGCCCAGGCCGGCGGGTTCCACGCCGATCAGACCCACTTCGGCGTCATCGATAAAATCGGCGAACATGCCGATGGCGTTGGAGCCGCCGCCGACGCAGGCGATGACGGCATCCGGCAGGCGGCCTTCGCGCTCCAGCACCTGCGCTTTGGTTTCTTCGCCGATCATGCGCTGGAATTCACGCACGATGGTGGGGTACGGGTGCGGGCCGGCGGCGGTGCCGAGCATATAGTGGGCGGTTTCATAGCTGCCGGACCAGTCGCGCAGCGCTTCGTTGCAGGCGTCTTTCAGCGTAGCGGAGCCGCTGTGCACCGGGATCACTTCCGCGCCCATCAGCCGCATGCGGAAGACGTTCGGCGACTGGCGCTCAACGTCTTTGGCGCCCATATAGATGCGGCATTTCAGGCCGAGCAGCGCGCAGGCCAGCGCCGACGCGACGCCGTGTTGGCCGGCGCCGGTTTCCGCGATGATCTCGGTTTTGCCCATGCGCTTGGCCAGCAAGGCCTGACCCAGCACCTGGTTGGTCTTGTGTGCGCCGCCGTGCAGCAGGTCTTCACGCTTCAGATAAAGCTTGGTGTTGCTGCCGGCGGTGAGGTTTTTGCACAGCGTCAGCGCCGTCGGGCGGCCCGCGTAGTTCTTCAACAGATCGATAAATTCCGCCTGAAACGCCGGATCGCGCTGGGCGCTGACAAAGGCTTCTTCCAGTTGTTTCAGGGCCGGCATCAGAATTTGCGGCACGTATTGGCCACCAAATTCGCCGAAGTAGGGGTTAAGCAGCGTCATGAGAGTTCCCGTTATTATCCGTTATTAATATAGAGCCGTATTCAGTAGGCGCGCAGGGTCTGGAAGACCGAGGCCAGGCGCGCGGGATCTTTGATGCCCGGTTCGCTTTCCACGCCGGAGTTGAAGTCCAGCCCGGCGCAGCCGAGCTTGGCCGCTTCGACGCAGTTGTCGGCGCGCAGGCCGCCCGCCAGCATCACGTTAGTCAGATCTTCGCCTTGCAATACCGACCAGTCGAAGCGTTGGCCGGTGCCGCCGGCGCCGTTGTCGAGCAGGTAGCGATCGACATGCTGCAGATCGCGCGCCGGCACTCGATCTTTCACGCTCAGCGCTTTCCAGATGCGGCAATCGGCCGGCAAACGGGCGCGCAGGGCGCTGATATAGGCCTGGTCTTCCGCGCCGTGCAGTTGCACCGCATGCAGCCCGAGGCGCTCAACGGTCAACGCCACGGTATCGAGCTGGGCGTCGCAGAACACGCCGACGTACTTCAGCGGCGCGCCGGAAATGACTTCGCGGGCGCGGACGATATCCACATAGCGCGGCGAGCGGCCGACGAAAATCAATCCGCCGTAGATGGCGCCGGCCTGATACGCGGCGGCGGCGTCCTGCGGGCGAGTCAGGCCGCACACTTTGTTGTCGCCGAGGATCACGCGGCGCACGGCGGCGCGCAGATCGGGTTCCGACATCAGCGCGCTGCCGATCAGGAAGCCGTTGGCGTAATGGCTCAGCTCGCGGATCTGCCCATAGTTGTTGATGCCTGACTCGCTGATCACCGTCACGCCATGCGGCACGCGCGGCGCCAGCTGGCGGGTGCGGTTCAGATCGATGCTCAGATCGCGCAGATCGCGGTTGTTGATGCCGACCACGCGCGCTTCCAGCGCGATCGCGCGCTGCAGTTCTTCTTCACTGATCACTTCGGTCAGCACGCCCATATTCAGGCTGTGGGCTACCGCCGCCAGTTGGCGATACTGGTCGTCGGTCAACACCGACAGCATCAGCAGGACGGCATCGGCCTGATAGTAGCGCGCCAGGTAAATCTGATACGGATCGATGATAAAGTCTTTGCACAACACCGGTTGGCTGACGGCTTTACTGACCAGCGGCAGGAAATCGAAGCTGCCCTGGAAGTATTTCTCGTCGGTCAGCACCGAGATCGCCGAGGCGAAATCTTTATACACCGTGGCGATCTCTACCGGATCAAAGTTCTCGCGAATCAGCCCTTTGGAAGGCGAGGCCTTCTTGCATTCGAGAATGAAAGCCGTCCGGGTGCCCTGCAGCGCGTGATAGAAACTGCGTTCACTCGGCACGATGTCGTTCTGAAAGCCGGCCAGGGGCTGTTGCTGTTGTCGCGCCGCGATCCATTGCGCTTTGTCGCGGACAATCTTGTGTAGCACGGTTTCCTGCATCATTTATCCTCTTGCCGCCAGTGCGATGACACGCTCATAGGCCTGCCCGCTGTTGATCATATCCAGTGCCTGCCGCGCATTTTGGCGCAGGTCTTCATGTCCGAATAACTTCAGAAGCAACGCGACGTTGGCCGCGACCGCCGCGGCGTGCGCCGGCTCGCCTTTACCTTGTAACAGCCGCGCCAAAATGTCACGGTTTTCTTCCGGCGTACCGCCCAGCAAGGCTTCCAGCGGATAGGTTTCCAATCCGAAGGACTGCGGCGTGAGCTGGTAGCTGCTGATTTCGCCGTTGTTCAATTCCGCCACGTGCGTCGGGGCGTGGATCGCCACCTCGTCCATGCCGCCGCCGTGAACCACCGCCGCACGCTGATAACCCAGCACGCGCAGGGTTTCGGCAATCGGCAGCACCAGTTCCGGGCTGTAAACGCCGATCAGCGCCAGCGGCGGACGCGCCGGGTTGATCAGCGGGCCCAGCACGTTGAACAGCGTGCGGGTTTTCAGCTGCTGGCGCACCGGCATGGCGTGACGAAAACCGGTGTGGTACTGCGGCGCGAACAGGAAGCACACGCCAAGATCGTCCAACGCCTTGCGCGCTTCTTCCGCCGGCAGATCCAGACGGATACCGAACGCCGCCAGCAGATCCGAAGAGCCGGAACGGCTGGAAACGCTGCGGTTGCCGTGTTTGGCGATCTTCGCGCCGCACGCCGCCGCCACGAAGGCGCTGGCGGTGGAAATATTGATGCTGTTGGTGCCGTCGCCGCCGGTGCCGACGATATCGGCGAACAGATAGTCAGGGCGCGGGAACGGCTGAGCGTCGTCCAGCAGCGCTTTGGCGGCACCGGCGATCTCTTCCGGGCGCTCGCCGCGGACTTTCATGCTGATCAACGCCGCCGCCAGTTGGCTCGGTTCCAGCTCGCCGCGCACGATGGCGCTGAACAGCTGTTGGCTTTCCTGCTGGCTCATCGACTCGGCGCGGTACAGTTTCTCAAGAATAGGTTGCATCGTCGTGTTCCTTATATTACTTCGCCAGCGCCCAGGCCAGGGTCTGCTCAAGCAGGCGCGCGCCGTGGGTGGTCAGAATCGATTCCGGGTGGAACTGGAAGCCGCACACGCGGCGGCGGTCGTCGCGCACTGCCATCACCATTTCGCCGAAACGGGCGTTGACGGTGAGATCGGCCGGGATATTGCTGCCGACCAGCGAGTGGTAGCGCGCCACCGGCAGCGGATTGGCCATGCCGGCGAACATGCCTTCGCCATCGTGAGCGATCGCCGAGGCTTTGCCGTGCAGGATCTCGCCCGCCTGGCCGACCTGGCCGCCATAGGCTTCGACGATCGCCTGGTGGCCGAGGCAGATGCCGATGATCGGCAGTTGGCCGCGCAGACGCTGCAGCAGTTCCGGCATACAGCCCGCTTCGGAAGGGGCGCCAGGGCCGGGCGACAGCATCAGCACCGGCTGTTTCATCTGTTGCAGACGCTCGATGATCACCTCGGCGGCGATCTGATTACGGTAAATCACCACCTGGTGGCCGCTGGCGCGCAGCTGATCGACCAGGTTGTAGGTAAAGGAGTCGACGTTGTCGAGCAGCAGGATATCGGCCATCAGAACACCTCCTTGGCATGGTGCGCAGTGGCGATGGCGCGCAGCACGGCACGGGCTTTATTACGGGTCTCGTCGGCTTCCGCCTGCGGGATGGAATCCAGCACCACGCCGGCGCCGGCCTGCACGGTGGCGATGCCGTCTTCAACGTAGGCGGAGCGAATGACGATGCAGGTATCCAGATCGCCGGTGGCGGTGAAGTAGCCCACCGCGCCGCCGTAGCTGCCGCGGCGCGTGCCTTCGGAGGCGGCGATCAGCTGCATCGCCCGCACTTTCGGCGCGCCGCTGAGGGTGCCCATGTTCATGCAGGCCTGGTAGGCGTGCAGCACGTCGAGATCGGCGCGCAGGGTGCCCACCACCCGGGAAACCAGGTGCATGACGAACGAATAGCGATCCACTTTGGTCAGGTCGGCCACGTAGCGGCTGCCGGCCTGGCAGATGCGCGCCAGATCGTTGCGCGCCAGATCGACCAGCATCAAGTGCTCGGCCAGCTCTTTGTGGTCGGTGCGCATTTCCAGCTCGATGCGGCTGTCGAGATCCAAATCCAGCGACCCATCGGCGCGGCGGCCGCGTGGGCGAGTGCCGGCGATCGGGTAGATTTCGATTTGGCGATTGCCCGCGTCGTATTTCAGCGCGCTCTCCGGCGAAGCGCCGAACAGGGTGAAGTCATCATCCTGCATGAAGAACATGTACGGGCTGGGGTTGTTGTCTTTCAACGTTTGGTAGGCCGCCAGCGGCGCCGGGCACGGCAGGGTGAAGCGGCGCGACGGCACCACCTGGAAAATCTCGCCCTGGCGGATCGCTTCCTGCAGCTCGCTGACCACCGCGCCGTACTCTTCGTCGCTCTGGTTACAGCTCAGCTGCATGTTTTCCAGCGTTTGGTGCGGGATTGGCTGCGGGGGTTGTTGCAACTCAGCCTGCAGCTGTTCCAGGCGGTGCTGCAAACGCTGCGCTTCACTCGCCTGCTCACTGAAGACGCTGGCCTGCAGACGGGCCGAGCCGCGTTGATGATCCAGCACCAGCAGGGTTTCCGCCAGATAGAAGCAGAAGTCCGGGCAGCGTTGATCCTGGCGCAGCGCCGGCAGGTTTTCAAAACCGGCGACCAAATCATAGGCGAACAGGCCGCCCAGCATCACGGCTTCGCGCTCGTCCGCCGGGGAGTCCACCAGCGTCAGCAGTGTGCGCAGTGCGTCGAACACCGACAGGGAGCGCAGGCGCGCGTCTTCGTCCTGCACCTCGTCGATCGCCGGGAAGGTCAGCTCGCGGCCGTTAGGGCGTGCCTGATTGCGCACCTCGGGCGGCAGCGCTTCGTCCAGCAGCGGCAGCAGCGCCGCGCCGTTGGCGGTGAGCGCCTGCACGCTGACGGTGTGGCCCAGTGCGGTAATGCGCAGCGCGCTGTCGATCACCAGCAGGCTCTGCAGATTCTGTTTGCTGTTGATTTCCGCCGACTCCAGCAGCAGGGTGGCCGGACGGGCGCCGCACAGCTGGTGGAAAAGGGTGGTGGGATCGCCCCGGTAGCTGGCTTGCGCCTTCAGCAATGTCAGTTGTGGTTTGGTGTTCATCATCGGTGGTTCCAGTGAATTCTGTCCATAAAAAAGCCCGCATCAGGTGCGGGCTCAGGAAATCTGCATTGTCAGATGACAGCTATGCGCGATTACACCGCCCGCAAGAGGGAGGTACGCCACCAACCGTGAAGAGAAATGTATGTGTTCATTTGCAGACTCTCTTTGTTAACTCTCATCCGACACGGCCGTTGCCGTGAACTTGTGTACTAGTTAACTGGTTCACGAAGGCAAAGTCAACCCTCTTTTTGCACAATGTTTTAGCGATCAGCGTGAATTCTATTCATCGTCTGCCTGGCGCAGAATAGATTTCCGTCCGGCCGCCGATCGCGGGTATGATAGAAAGCCAAGCCATTGCCGGATAGCCGTTTTGACAGACAGTAACCCCCCATCCACCGCTTTTACTCTGTACGATCTCCACAGCCACACGACCGCCTCCGATGGCTACCTGACGCCGACGCAGCTGGTGCTGCGGGCGGTAGAGATGCGCGTGGGCGTGCTGGCGATCACCGATCACGACACTACCGCAGGCTTGGCTGAGGCCGCCGCCGCCATTGCGGAGCAGGCGTTGCCGCTGCGGCTGGTCAACGGGGTGGAAATCTCGACGCTGTGGGAGAACCATGAAATTCATATCGTTGGGTTGGGCATGGACGTCGCGCACCCGGCGCTGGTGGCGCTATTGGCGGAACAAACCGAACGTCGCCATCGGCGGGCGCAGGAGATCGGCGCGCGTCTGGGTAAAGCGCGCATTCCCGACGCCTATGCCGGCGCCCAGCGGTTGGCGGGGGCCGGTGCGGTGACCCGCGGCCATTTCGCCCGTTACCTGGTGGAGATTGGCGTAGCGGACAACATGGCGCAGGTGTTCAAGAAATATCTGGCCAAAGGCAAAACCGGCTACGTGCCGCCGCAGTGGTGTACAATAGAACAAGCCATTGATGCGATTCATCAATCGGGCGGCCAGGCGGTGATAGCGCATCCCGGCCGTTACGATCTGACCGCGAAGTGGTTGAAACGTTTGCTGGCGCATTTCGCCGAACACGGCGGCGACGCCATGGAAGTGGCGCAGTGTCAGCAGGCGCCGCATGAGCGCTCGCAGTTGGCGAAATACGCCCAGGACTACCGCCTGTTGGCCTCGCAAGGATCTGATTTTCATCAGCCTTGTTCGTGGATCGAACTGGGCCGCAAACTGTGGCTGCCGGGCGGGGTCGAGCCGGTGTGGCGCGATTGGCCGCAGCCTGGCGAGGCGGTCTGATTTTTCGCGCGTGGCAACGCGCGCGGGCATCATTTTAGGAGCAAGTCATGAGTCAGCTTTTTTATATTCACCCGGACAACCCACAGCCGCGTTTGATTAACCAGGCGGTTGAGGTGCTGCGCAAGGGCGGAGTGATCGTTTATCCCACCGATTCCGGCTACGCGCTGGGCTGTATGCTGGAAGAAAAGGCGGCGATGGAACGCATTTGCCGCATCCGTCAGTTGGACGGCAACCACAATTTCACCCTGATGTGCCGCGATCTGTCCGAGTTGTCGACTTATGCGCACGTCGATAATACGGCGTTCCGCCTGATTAAAAACAATACGCCGGGCAACTACACCTTCATTCTGAAAGCGACCAAAGAAGTGCCGCGCCGCCTGATGAATGAAAAGCGCAAAACCATCGGCCTGCGCGTGCCGTCGAACCCGATCGCATTGGCGCTGCTGGAGGCGCTGAACGAACCGATGATGTCCACCACCCTGATGCTGCCGGGCAATGATTTTGCCGAGTCCGATCCGGAAGAGATCAACGATCATTTGGGCAAGGTGGTCGATCTGGTGATCCACGGCGGCTTCCTCGGCCAACAGCCGACTACGGTGATCGATCTGACCGAATCCTCGCCGGAAGTGGTGCGTGAGGGGGCGGGCGACGCGGCGCCTTTCCGTTGATGTCAATTGTTGCCACCTTGCCCATTGTCTGAAAATCGGCTGAAGCGACGCTATTTCGCGTGAAAGCCGCTATTCTTGAAGACTTCAGAATTGATAATGGGCAGGATGCGCAGCAATGATTAAACAGGTTTCTTTTTTAGCGGCCTTATTATTTTCCTCAATGGCAAATGCGGGGTTTTATTCGGGCAGTGGTCTGCTGGCGGAATCCAGCGGTTACGTAAAAAATAAAAGCGGTGAAGCCACCGTGGCCGAAGCGCTGAATGGCGGCATGTTCATGGGATACGTCGCCGGCGTATTCGATACTTATTCCATGCAGGGCAATCGCAATATCTGCCCGGAAGCCGGGATGAGCATCGGCGTAGCCGCCGACGCGGTGATGCAGTATTTGAACGAGCATCCTGAGCAACTGCATTATTCCGCACCGTCGGTGATCATGCTGGCGTTAAGTGCCGCCTATCCTTGCGTGCGCCATTAAGTTCCCATTCCAATTAGTGCGCATTTTTTCATAAGGTGCGCCCAGGGGGCTTTCCGCACGAACTTCAATAGATCAATACCTGCTGCGCTGTCACCTTATCCCCGTCGGTATTCCCCGAACGGGTCGGGGAGAGACGCGCAGGAGGTAATATGACCGCATTTCACAGTGCCAACATGATACTCGACTATCAGGATGTCGGCTCAGGGCCGCTCACGTTGGTGTTGCTGCCCGGCTGGTGCGAACCGAAAACCGTGTTTGAGCCGTTCATCGCTCTGGCGGCCGAACGCTATCGGGTGATCAGCATCGACTGGCGCGGCCATGGCCTGTCGTCAAAAGCCACGGAGATGTCGCTGACGGCGGACGACTTGCTGGAGGATGTGCGCCAACTGCTGACGGCGCTGCGTTTGGATAACGCGGTCACTCTGTCGGTGGCGCACGCCAGCTGGCTGGCGGTAGCGTTGGCCGAAGCGTTGCCGCAACGGGTACGGGGCATGGTGTTTCTCGACTGGATCATGACGCAGCCGGAGCCGGCGTTCTTTACGGCGGTGAGCCGCATGCAGCAGCCGCAGCAGTGGCTGGCGGCACGCGACGCCTTGTTCGACTTTTGGCAGGGCGGCATCCGCCACGATCGGGTCAAACGCCATCTGGAGGTCGAGATGGCGCAGGAGGATTACCGGCTTTGGCGTGCCGCCGGGGTGGCCATCGAACAGGCCTACCGGCAATTCGGCTCGCCGCTGCAACGCCTGGCGGGCATGAGCGCGCCGCCGCCGTGCCGGCACATCTACTCGTTGGATCGCCGCGACGACTACCTGCGGCAACAGCAGGCATTTGCTGCCGAGCAGCCGTTTTTCTCCGTGGTGCGTCTAGGGGAGGCCCGCACTCACCTCGGTATTCTGGAACGGCCTGAAGCGGTGCTGTGGGCAGTGGAGGATTTTTTGGCGCCGTGAACGCCGCCTGTGGGGGCCACCGCCGATAAAGTGGGTTTCAACACCTTAGAAAGCCTGTATAATACGCGGTTCGATCCTGATAAACGTATTATGACCGTGGTGGCGGTTGGCCACGGCGGTATCCCCCCGACGCCTGTGAAGGCGACATTAGAGGTTGCTCAATGAGCGAAAAGTTACAGAAAGTTTTAGCGCGCGCCGGGCATGGCTCGCGTCGTGAAATCGAAACCATGATTGAAGCCGGGCGCGTCAGCGTCGACGGCAAGGTCGCCAAGCTGGGCGATCGCGTTGAAGTGACGCCGGCGATGAAAATTCGTCTGGACGGTCATGTCCTGTCGATCAAAGAGTCCGAAGAGGTGGTTTGCCGGGTGCTGGCTTACTACAAACCGGAAGGCGAGCTGTGTACCCGCAGCGATCCTGAAGGCCGCCCGACGGTGTTCGATCGCCTGCCGAAGCTGCGCGGTTCGCGCTGGGTGGCGGTAGGGCGCCTGGACGTCAACACCTCCGGTCTGCTGCTGTTCACTACCGATGGTGAATTGGCCAACCGTCTGATGCACCCGAGCCGTGAAGTGGAGCGCGAATACGCGGTGCGCGTGTTCGGCCAGGTCGACGATGCGAAAGTGAAGCAGCTGAGCAAAGGCGTGCAATTGGAAGACGGTCCGGCCGCCTTCCGTACCATCAGCTTCCAGGGCGGTGAAGGCCTCAATCAGTGGTACAACGTGACCCTGACCGAGGGCCGCAACCGTGAAGTGCGTCGCCTGTGGGAAGCGGTGGGCGTACAGGTGAGCCGCCTGATCCGCGTGCGTTACGGCGACATCGATCTGCCGAAAGGCCTGCCGCGCGGCGGCTGGGCCGAACTGGATCTGCCGGCGATCAACTACCTGCGCGAGCTGGTGGAGTTGAAACCGGAAACGGTCAGCAAAATGCCGGTGGAGCGTGAGCGCCGCCGCGTGAAGGCCAACCAGATCCGCCGGGCGGTCAAGCGCCACTCGCAGGTGGCCGGCAGCGGCCGCCGCAGTGCGCCAGGCAGCAAACCAGGCAAGCCAAGCAAACGCAGCTAATCCCGCCATTCTGGCCCCGTTCGGGGCCAGAACGTTTTGTTACCAATCGATCCCTTGTTGCGCCTTCACGCCCGCGTCGAACGCGTGTTTCACCGGCCGCATCTCCGTGACCGTATCCGCCAGTTCCAACAGATCGCGATGGCAGCCGCGCCCGGTCAGGATCACCGTCTGATGCGCAGGGCGTTGCAGGAGCGCTTCCTTCAGCTCTTCCAGTTCCAGATAGCCGTAGGTCAGCATGTAGGTCACTTCGTCCAGCAGCACCAGATCCAGGCTGCTGTCGGCCAGCATGCGTTTGCCGTGCTGCCACACCGCCTGGCAGGCGGCGGTGTCGCCGGCCTTGTTTTGCGTTTCCCAGGTAAAACCGGTGGCCATCACCTGAAATTCAACGCCGTGTTGCTGCAGCAGATTCTTTTCGCCATTGGGCCATTCGCCCTTGATGAACTGGATCACTCCGGCGCGCATGCCGTGGCCGACCGCGCGGGTGACGGTGCCGAAGGCGGCGGTGGTTTTGCCTTTGCCGTTGCCGGTAAACACCAGCAGCAGGCCGCGGGTGTCCTGCGCCGCGGCGATGCGCGCATCGACCTGTTCTTTCAGGCGCTGCTGGCGCTGTTGATGACGATCTTCCGCCATGAAACGCTCCTGATTATTCGGCTGCGCCGGGTTTGCGGTTCGGCTGCGCGTCGAAGCTCATGCCGGTTTTGCGGCGGCTGTCTTCGCCCATCAAATACAGATACAGCGGCATGATATCGGCCGGGGTTTTCAGCTTGTTCTTGTCTTCGTGCGGGAAGGCAGATGCGCGCATTTTGGTGCGAGTGCCGCCCGGATTGATGCAGTTCACCCGCAGATTGCGGTTTTTGTACTCGTCGGCCAACACCTGCATCATGCCCTCGGTGGCGAACTTCGACACCGCATAGGCACCCCAGTCTGCGCGGCCGGTACGCCCGACGCTGGAGCTGGTGAACACCAGCGACCCGGCGTGGGATTTCAGCAGCAGCGGCAGCAGCGCCTGAGTCAGCATAAAGGTGGCGTTGACGTTAACCTGCATCACTTCTTGCCACATGGTCATCGACAGGTCGGCCATCGGCGCGATGTCGCCGAGCAGGCCGGCGTTGTGCAGCACGCCGTCAAGGCGGGGGATCTGGCGCGCCAGATCGTCGGCTATCTGCCGGCATTGCTCCTGAGTGGCGTGCAGCAAGTCCAGCGTCACCACCAGGGCCGGGGCACCGCCCTGGGCTGCGATCTCTTGTTGTACCGCCAGCAGTTTGCTCTCGGTGCGCCCCAGCAGCACCAACTGGGCGCCGAAGCGCGCGTAGGTCAGCGCCGCTTCACGGCCGATGCCGTCGCCGGCGCCGGTGACCAAAATGTTACGTTGTTCGAGCAGATCTTGTTTGGGTTGGTAATGCACGATAAATCCTCGCCTGGGTGGCTGTTCTCCCGCAGATATCGGGGAGCAAGGGTGAAACGCGCGGCCGGGGCGGGAGCGAAGGCTCGACCGTCTGCGGGCCGCGCAGCGAATCCGTCTCATCATATTGATGAATAATGGGTGTTATATGCCTTAATCCGCGGGCATTTTCAATGCGTAGCAGGCTGAAATGGCATTCTTTTGTAACAAAAGCGCGGCGGTGGCGGCTTGGTTCGGCCGTAAATCGTCCCCATAGTGATGCTCTGTGCGCAATGAATTTTCATTTAGCCGCGACAGCAGCCGCTGCGGTTGGCTAAAATGGAAATAAGCATACTAACAACCTGTAAATAAAGGCGGAATCTGTGGAGTTTATATCTGTTTATGGCCTGTTTCTGGCCAAGGTCGCCACGGTGGTGCTCGCCATCACCGCGTTGGCCATCCTGGCGGTCAGTTTGGGGCAACGCAAGAGCCGCCAGAAAGGGGAGCTGCAGCTGACCGATCTCGGCGAACAGTATCGCGAGATGCAGCGCGATATGCGCCTGGCGCGCATGGATGCCGCCGAGCAGAAGGTTTGGCTGAAACAGTTCAAAAAGCAGACTAAATCTGATGACAAATTGAAGAAACAGCGCGCCAAGTCCGGCGCGGTGGAAGTGGCCAAGCCGTGCCTGTATGTGCTGGACTTCAAGGGCAGCATGGACGCGCACGAGGTCACCTCGCTGCGCGAAGAGATCTCGGCGGTGCTGGCGGTGGCGTCGGCGCAGGATGAAGTTCTGTTGCGCCTGGAAAGCCCTGGCGGGGTGGTGCACGGCTACGGCCTGGCGGCTTCGCAGTTGGAGCGCCTGCGCAAAGGCGGCATTCGTCTGACGGTCGCGGTGGATAAAGTGGCGGCCAGCGGCGGCTACATGATGGCTTGCGTTGCGGATCGCATCGTGGCGGCGCCGTTCGCCATCATCGGTTCCATCGGCGTGGTGGCGCAGATCCCGAACTTCCACCGCCTGTTGAAAAAGAACGATATCGACGTGGAGTTGCACACCGCCGGGCAATTTAAACGCACGCTGACGTTGTTTGGCGAAAACACCGAACAAGGGCGCGAGAAGTTCCGAGAAGATCTGAACGAAACGCACGAGCTGTTCAAGCGCTTTGTGCATGAGCAGCGTCCGTCGCTCGACATCGACAGCGTCGCCACCGGTGAGCACTGGTTCGGTTCACAGGCGAAAGAGAAGGGCCTGATCGACGCCATCGGCACCAGCGATGATTTGCTGATCGCCGAGCTGGATAACCACGAAGTGATCGCCGTGCGCTATACGCGCCGCAAACGCCTGATGGATCGCTTCACCGGCAGCGCGGCGGAAAGCGTCGATCGTTTGCTACTGCGCTGGTGGCAGCGTGGGGAAAAGCCGTTGTTGTAACGGCAACGAGAGCGGGAATCAACGGGGGCCAGGTGCCCCCGTTTTCTTGTCTTAATCGACCAGGTGGTATTTTTCCGAAAGCAGGTGAGCCAAATGTTTAAACATATTAAATACCGCGGTGGTTTTGGCGGTGGGCAATCCATCGGCATCCAAAAAGTATTCGCCGCGAAAAACTAAAACGCCGCTTTTTTGTTCAACGTCGGTGGCGATCATGCCGTGCAGATAATCTTCGTGTTGGCGGATGATGTTATTTGCTTCCGCCAGCAGGGCCTCGCGGCCGATAGGTGCAGTATTCGTGCGCATTTATTAGACTCCAAACTAAAAACTCTGCGCATATTCTAACGCCGGTTCGCTTTTATCCGCAAACCGACTAAGGTTTATTTGCCGTCTGGATGGCCATGGGCGGCCGCCGGTTGGCGAAATCGGACTTTCCATGCTAATTAGGTTGCGTGACGGTTTTTATCAGGTACAGTGTGGGATTTTGCGGCGTCGGGTGGAAGGTTTTGTTTACGCCATGAATAAAACTCACACAGCCATACTTCTGGGGCATGGGTGAATAGCAGGCAGGATCAACAACTTGCGTTCAGGTTGAGCTGTTGGGCAACCAAAAGAAAAAAATCTGTTGATCTCTTGCCAGACTGCCGCAATATAAAAAAAGAGACACGAATTGCCGCGGCACGGCGAGATAAAAGACTTCTTTTTAGAAGAAATAAATTAGGTAAAGGTAAATATGGGTAAAGCTCTCGTAATAGTTGAGTCCCCGGCAAAAGCCAAAACTATTAATAAATATTTAGGAAGTGACTACGTGGTGAAGTCCAGCGTCGGTCACATCCGTGATTTGCCGACCAGTGGCTCAGCCAGCAAAAAGAGCGCTGACTCAACCGAAGACAAAGCCAAGAAAAAAGTTAAAAAAGATGAGAAGGCGGCGCTGGTAAATCGCATGGGCGTCGACCCTTACCATGGCTGGAAAGCGCATTATGAAATCCTGCCGGGTAAAGAAAAAGTGGTCGCCGAGTTAAAATCGTTGGCGGAAAACGCCGACCACATTTATCTCGCAACCGACCTTGACCGCGAAGGGGAAGCCATTGCCTGGCACCTGCGGGAAGTGATCGGTGGCGATGACAAACGCTTTAGCCGCGTGGTGTTTAACGAAATCACCAAAAACGCGATCCAACAGGCGTTCAAACAGCCGGGCGAGCTGAACATTGATCGCGTCAACGCGCAGCAGGCGCGCCGGTTTATGGACCGCGTGGTGGGCTATATGGTCTCGCCGCTGCTGTGGAAGAAAATCGCCCGCGGCCTGTCCGCCGGCCGTGTGCAGTCGGTGGCGGTGCGTCTGGTGGTTGAGCGCGAACGCGACATCAAGGCGTTCGTGCCGGAAGAGTACTGGGAGCTGCATGCCGATCTGCTGGCGAAGGGTGAAACCGCGCTGCAGATGGAAGTGACCCATGCGCACGACAAACCGTTCAAGCCGGTCAACCGCGAGCAGACGCACGCCGCGGTCAAGTTGCTGGAAAAAGCCCGCTACACGGTGCTGGATCGCGAAGACAAACCGACCAGCAGCAAGCCGGGCGCGCCTTTCATTACCTCCACGCTGCAACAGGCCGCCAGCACCCGCCTGAGCTTCGGCGTGAAGAAAACTATGATGATGGCGCAACGGCTGTATGAAGCCGGCCACATCACCTATATGCGTACCGATTCCACCAACCTGAGCCAGGATGCGCTCAACATGGTGCGTGGCTATATCGGCGACAACTTCGGCGATAAATACCTGCCGAAGGCGCCGAATCAGTACAGCAGCAAAGAGAATTCGCAGGAAGCGCACGAAGCGATCCGTCCTTCGGACGTGAACGTGCTCGCCGAGCAGCTCAAAGACATGGAAGCGGACGCGCAGAAGCTGTATCAGCTGATCTGGCGCCAGTTCGTTGCCTGCCAGATGACGCCGGCGCAATACGATTCCACTACGCTGACGGTGAAAGCCGGCGATTATCAGCTGCGCGCCAAGGGCCGTACGCTGCGCTTTGACGGCTGGACCAAGGTGATGCCGGCGTTGCGCAAGGGCGATGAAGATCGCACCTTGCCTTACGTCGAAATCGGCAGTGAGCTGGATCTGCAGAAACTGATCCCGAGTCAGCACTTCACCAAGCCGCCGGCGCGCTACAGCGAAGCCTCGCTGGTGAAAGAGCTGGAGAAACGCGGCATCGGCCGTCCGTCCACCTACGCCTCCATCATCTCGACCATTCAGGATCGCGGTTATGTGCGGGTGGAAAGCCGCCGTTTCTATGCCGAGAAAATGGGCGAGATCGTCACCGATCGTCTGGAAGAGAACTTCCGCGAGCTGATGAACTATGACTTCACCGCACGCATGGAAGACGGCCTCGATGAGGTCGCCAACAACCAGGCCGAGTGGAAAGCGGTGCTGGACGAATTCTTCGTTGATTTCAGCGAGCAGCTGGAAACGGCGGAGAAGGATCCGGAAGAAGGCGGCATGCGGCCTAACCAGATGGTGATGACCAGCATCGACTGCCCGACCTGCGGCCGCAAGATGGGCATCCGTACCGCCAGCACCGGCGTGTTCCTCGGCTGTTCCGGCTACGCGTTGCCGCCGAAGGAGCGTTGCAAAACCACCATCAACCTGGTGCCTGAAGCGGAAGTGCTCAACATCCTCGAAGGCGACGACGCGGAAACCAACGCGTTGCGCGCCCGCCGCCGCTGCCAGAAATGCGGTACGGCGATGGACAGCTATCTGATCGATAACCAGCGCAAGCTGCACGTCTGCGGCAACAACCCGGCGTGTGACGGCTATGAGATCGAAGAGGGCGAGTTCCGCCTGAAAGGCTATGACGGCCCGGTGGTGGAGTGCGACAAGTGCGGTTCGGAAATGCACCTGAAAATGGGGCGTTTCGGCAAGTACATGGGCTGCACCAACGAGAACTGCAAAAACACCCGCAAGATCCTGCGTAACGGCGATGTCGCGCCGCCGAAGGAAGATCCGGTGCCGTTGCCGGAGCTGCCGTGCGAGAAGTCCGACGCCTATTTCGTGCTGCGTGACGGCGCTGCCGGCGTGTTCCTGGCGGCCAACACCTTCCCTAAATCGCGCGAGACCCGCGCGCCGTTGGTGGAAGAGCTGGCTCGCTTCAAGGATCGTCTGCCGGAGAAACTGCGCTATCTGGCCGATGCGCCGGTGGCGGATGCCGAAGGCAACAAAACGCTGGTGCGTTTCAGCCGTAAAACCAAGCAGCAGTACGTCTCCTCTGAAAAAGACGGCAAGGCGACCGGTTGGTCCGCGTTCTACGTGGACGGCAAGTGGGTCGAAGGCAAGAAGTAAGGCCGATGTCCTGCCCGCAAGATGAAAAACCAGCCCTGGTGGCTGGTTTTTTTATTGATGAAAAGGGGCAAACGGATCTATCCTTTGCTGTTTTTATCCCTCCGACACCGCCGTTTCACGTTGATACCCATGCAAAATAATCGTTATCATAGTGTGACGCGGATCTATACTTGAAGCTGCATCGTGGTATAGTGGTTATATAAAAATTTTTTTTATTATTAAAGCTTATTAACAACGGCGTTTTCTTCACCATCAGGGTAGAACACGGGGTTTATGGCTTGTGAGTTTCAGCATACCGGGGCGACACCGATATACCTGGCTGCGGGTAAGCCGCAGTGTTTAACCTAGGATGGTATAAGATATGAAATTGCAGCAGCTTCGTTACATTGTGGAAGTGGTTAACCACAACCTGAATGTCTCCTCGACGGCAGAAGGGCTCTATACCTCTCAACCCGGCATCAGCAAACAGGTGCGCATGCTCGAAGATGAGTTGGGCATCCAGATTTTCGCCCGCAGCGGCAAGCACCTGACCCAGGTCACCCCCGCCGGCCAGGAAATCATTCGCATCGCGCGTGAAGTGTTGTCCAAAGTAGACGCCATCAAAGCCGTTGCTGGTGAACACACCTACCCGGACAAAGGCTCGCTGTACGTCGCCACCACGCATACGCAGGCTCGCTACGCCTTGCCAAACGTGATCAAGGGCTTTATCGAGCGTTACCCGCGCGTCTCGCTGCACATGCATCAGGGCTCGCCGACGCAGATCGCCGAAGCGGTCTCCAAAGGCACCGCCGATTTCGCCATCGCCACCGAGGCGCTGCACCTGTACGACGATCTCATCATGTTGCCGTGCTATCACTGGAACCGTGCGGTGGTGGTGAAGCCCGATCATCCTTTGGCGGGCAAAAGCAGCATCAGCATTGAAGAGCTGGCGGCTTACCCGATCGTCACTTACACCTTCGGCTTTACCGGCCGCTCAGAGCTGGACACCGCCTTCAACCGCGCCGGCCTGACGCCGCGCATCGTCTTCACCGCCACCGACGCTGACGTCATCAAAACCTATGTGCGTCTGGGATTGGGGGTGGGGGTGATCGCCAGCATGGCGGTGGATCCGGTGCAGGATCCGGATCTGGTGACGGTGGATGCGCGCGATATCTTCACCTACAGCACCACTAAAATCGGCTTCCGCCGCAGCACCTTCCTGCGCAGCTACATGTACGACTTCATTCAGCGCTTCGCGCCGCACCTGACGCGCGACGTGGTCGACAGCGCGGTGGCGCTGCGCTCCAACGAAGAGATCGAGGCGATGTTCAAGGACATCAAGCTGCCGATCAAGTAATCGTTGACGATATCAAATCAAACCCGGTTAGGCGCCTGTCAAACCGGGTTTTTTTAGCCCGGAAACCCGCACCTTCCTTGTTTCTCAGGATCATCCTGAAAAGCCGTCGTCCTTTCGACAGCTTCGTTTCCAACAAGATTGAAATTAGCGGTGATGGTGAAATAGGGATGAATAATTTCGACTCGGCTGTCATTGCCATTAAATTGGGTGTCTCTGCCATCATTGCTGCAGTTGTGCTCACAGTCTGTCGCCGCCTGGTGCGCCAATCCCGCTAAAGCCGCGAGATTTTCCCTGCAAAAACGCCGCCTCGTTGCGGCGTTTTCGTTGACGCGTAGCCTAACCCCTTGGCTGCGCTCGCACTTCCTTCTTCTTGATTGTTCTCACCTATCGCTGTGATCAAATCGTGTTGTTATCAAAACGTTAACTTATCTTTGTGGTATCTTTAAACAAGACCTCACTGATTACCCTGTTTTAATCACAATAAGAAATGGAGGAGCTATGTCGTCCGATCTTCGTGAAACAAGTCTGGATAAGCTGGTTGCGCTCAATAGCGAATATTACTACTACAGTCTGCCGCTGGCGGCGAAGCAGCTGGGTGATATCGACCGGTTGCCGAAATCAATGAAAGTGCTGTTGGAGAACCTGCTTCGCCATGTGGATGGCGATACCGTGCAGGTTGACGACCTCAAGGCCATCGTCGCCTGGTTGCAAACCGGCCATGCTGACCGTGAGATCGCCTACCGTCCAGCACGCGTGCTGATGCAGGATTTTACCGGCGTTCCGGCGGTGGTGGATCTGGCGGCGATGCGTGAAGCGGTGCGGCGGCTGGGCGGCAATGTCGACCAGGTGAACCCGCTGTCACCGGTGGATCTGGTGATTGACCACTCGGTCACCGTCGATGAATTCGGCGACGATAATGCCTTTGAAGACAACGTGCGCATCGAAATGCAGCGCAACCACGAGCGCTACACCTTCCTGCGCTGGGGGCAGAAAGCCTTCAACCGTTTCCGCGTGGTGCCGCCGGGCACCGGCATCTGCCACCAGGTCAACCTCGAATACCTCGGCCAAACGGTGTGGCACAGCGACGAAAGCGGTCGCCGCGTGGCCTATCCGGATACGCTGGTGGGCACCGATTCTCACACCACCATGATTAACGGCCTGGGCATTCTCGGCTGGGGCGTCGGCGGTATCGAAGCGGAAGCGGCGATGCTGGGCCAGCCGGTATCGATGCTGATCCCGGACGTGGTCGGCTTCAAGCTGACCGGCAAGCTCCGCGAGGGCATTACCGCCACCGACCTGGTGCTGACCGTCACCCAAATGCTGCGTAAGCACGGCGTTGTTGGCAAGTTCGTCGAGTTTTACGGCGACGGCCTGGCCGATCTGCCGTTGGCGGACCGGGCGACCATCGCCAACATGTCGCCGGAGTTCGGCGCCACCTGCGGTTTCTTCCCGGTAGATGACGTCACGCTCGGCTACATGAAGCTCAGCGGCCGCAGCGCCGAACAAATCGCGCTGGTGGAAGCCTACGCCAAGGCGCAGGGCATGTGGCGCAACCCGGGGGATGAGCCGGTATTCACCAGCTCGCTGGCGCTGGATATGTCGACGGTCGAGGCCAGCCTCGCCGGGCCGAAACGCCCGCAGGATCGCGTGGCGCTGCCGAATGTGCCGCAGGCGTTCAAGGCCGCTACCGAGTTGGATATCGGCGGCCACAAGGCCAAGACAGACAGCAAAACCTTTACGCTGGACGGGCAGCAGCACGAACTGCGCGACGGCGCAGTGGTGATCGCGGCGATCACCTCCTGCACCAACACCTCCAACCCGAGCGTGATGATGGCGGCCGGCCTGCTGGCGAAAAATGCCGTCAAGAAAGGGCTGCGCAGCAAACCCTGGGTAAAAACCTCGCTGGCGCCGGGTTCCAAAGTGGTGACCGACTACTTCGACAGCGCCAAACTCACCGCTTATCTGGAAGAGTTGGGGTTCAATCTGGTGGGGTATGGCTGTACCACCTGCATCGGTAACTCCGGCCCGCTGCCGGATCCGATCGAGCAGGCGATCAAAGAGGGCGATCTGACCGTGGGCGCGGTGCTGTCGGGCAACCGTAACTTCGAAGGGCGCATCCACCCGCTGGTGAAAACCAACTGGCTGGCCTCGCCGCCGCTGGTGGTGGCTTATGCGCTGGCGGGCAGCATGAAGATCGATCTGACCAAAGAGCCGCTGGGCGAGGGCAACGATGGCCAGCCGGTCTACCTGAAGGACATCTGGCCGAGCAGCCGGGACATCGCTCAGGCGGTGGAAGAAGTGCGCACCGAGATGTTCCATAAGGAGTACGGCGAAGTGTTCGACGGCGATGCCAACTGGCAGGCGATCCAGGTGACCGGTTCGGCGACCTATCAGTGGCAGGAGGATTCTACCTATATCCGCCATCCGCCGTTCTTCAGCACCATGAAGGTGAAGCCGGATCCGGTGCAGGACATCAAAGATGCGCGTATTCTGGCGATTCTGGCCGACTCGGTGACCACCGATCACATCTCGCCGGCGGGTAACATCAAGCGCGACAGCCCGGCGGGGCGTTACCTGAGCGAGCATGGCGTAGCGCCGCAGGATTTCAACTCCTACGGTTCACGCCGTGGCAACCACGAAGTGATGATGCGCGGCACCTTCGCCAACATTCGCATCCGCAACGAAATGGTGCCGGGCGTGGAAGGCGGCTATACCCGCCATATTCCTTCGCAACAGCAGCTGTCTATCTACGACGCCGCCATGCAGTATCAGCAGGAGAAGGTGCCGCTGGCGGTGATCGCCGGTAAAGAGTACGGTTCCGGCTCCAGCCGTGACTGGGCGGCGAAGGGGCCGCGCCTGCTGGGCGTGCGGGTGGTGATTGCCGAATCCTTCGAGCGTATACACCGCTCTAACCTGATCGGCATGGGGATTTTGCCGCTGGAGTTCCCGCAAGGGGTGACGCGTAAAACGCTGGGGTTGACCGGGGATGAGCAGATCAGCGTCGGCGGCCTGCAACAGCTGCAGCCGGGCCAGACGGTGCCGGTGCACATCACTTATGCCGACGGGCGCAAGGAAGTGGTCGACACCCGGTGCCGCATCGATACCGGCAATGAGCTGACTTACTACGAAAACGACGGCATCCTGCACTATGTGATCAGGAAAATGCTGTAATTAATCAATAAAAAGGGCGCCGTAAGGCGCCCTGATTGTTTCCGCGGCGGTGGCGATCACTTCTGGTCGAGCAAATGGCCCATTTTAGCGGCCTTGGTGGCCAGATAGCGTTCGTTCTTCGGATTGCGGCCGACGATCAACGGCACGCGTTCGCTGATGTTGATACCGGCTTCGGTCAGGATCTCGACCTTTTTCGGGTTGTTGGTCAGCAAACGCACCGCGTCGACGCCCAGCAGTTTGAACATGTCGGCACACAGGGTGAAGTCGCGCTCGTCGGCGGCGAAGCCGAGCTGGTGATTGGCTTCCACGGTGTCTGCGCCCTTATCCTGCAGGGCGTAGGCGCGGATCTTGTTCAACAGGCCGATATTGCGGCCCTCCTGGCGATGGTACAGCAGGATGCCGCGGCCTTCTTCCGCAATCTGCTCCAGTGCGGCTTCCAGTTGAAAACCACAGTCGCAGCGCAGGCTGAACAACGCGTCGCCGGTCAGGCATTCGGAATGCACGCGTGCGAGCACCGGCGCTTCGCCGGAAATATCACCGAATACCAGTGCCAGATGGTCATGTCCGGTCGCCAGTTCTTCGAATCCTACCATCAGGAAATCGCCCCAAGGTGTCGGCAGTTTAGCCTCTGCCACCCGTTTCAGCTGCATGTCACTCTCCACAAAAACCTACGATTCAATCATTGTCGCGCATCCTAAGTCCGGTTCAGTAAATTGACCAAGACTAAAACGTGCTACGCCGATCTCTATTTCGTTAATTATCGGCTATTTTGCCACAACTTCTTGCCGGGCGGTGCTCAGCAAACCAGCAGATGGCGTTTTCTGGCCACCTATTATTGCGATAGGTTTTCTATCTGTTTAATTTTTCGCGTGTTATCAATATTGCACTCTTGTTACACTGCAGCCTGATTCACGCAGAGGAAAACGGGAATGTATGAGATAGCAAAACGTACGGCGGGCGGCGCGCTGCTGCTGCTGTTGATGCCGCTGGTGGTATGGGCATCCGGCTGGCATTGGCAGCCCGGCGGCAATGATCGGCTGCTCAAAGCGCTGTTCTGGGTGACCGAAACCGTTACCTCGCCGTGGGGCATTCTGACCAGCGCTGTCCTTTGCGGTTGGTTTTTGTGGTGCCTGCGCTTTCGGCTGAAGGCGGCCATCGGTCTGGCGATCCTGCTTTCCGCCGCGTTGGTGATTGGGCAGGGGGTCAAGTCGTTGATCAAGGATCGGGTGCAAGAACCGCGGCCGTTTGTGGTATGGCTCGAGCAAACCCACGGCGTGGACGGAAAATATTTCTATTCGCTGCATCGCAAAGAGCGCAGCGCGCTGGTGCGCGAGCAACTGCAAGACCAGACGCTGGTGCCGAACTGGCTGCGCAAGCACTGGCAGTTTGAAACCGGCTTCGCGTTTCCGTCGGGGCATACGATGTTCGCCGCCACCTGGGCGCTGTTGGGCGTAGGGCTGCTGTGGCCGCGCCGCCATTATAAAACCGTTGCGTTGCTGATGGTGTGGGCAACGGGGGTGATGGGCAGCCGTCTGCTGCTGGGCATGCACTGGCCGCGCGATCTGGCGATGGCTACGCTGATCAGTTGGCTGCTGGTGGTGGTCACCTGCTGGCTGGCGCAGCGCTGGTTCGGCCCGCTGACGCCGCCGCCACAAGAGCAGCAGGAAATCGCGGCGCGCAAGCCGGAGATATGATCGCTATGTGACCACGTCACAAAATAGGCGGCATCGGATCGGTGCCGCATTAACCGCTTACATTTTCCCGCCATTGCAATCCGCGCCGTCGCCCCCATATCCTTATAAATTCGACGTTTTGAGAAGCTTTCTCATCAATTTGTTCGTTAAAGCCGTTTACTGCCGAATATGCCAGCAGATATGTGGTTTTATCGTGCCGCAGGGTTTCCCTGCCGCAACGGGAAATGCTAACTTAAGGGTTAGGGACGCCACATTTTGGCATCGTTCATCCGATTCACTCGGCATCGCGGGAAAGAATGTGAAATATTTGCTGATTTTTTTGTTGGTTCTGGTGATCTTCGTGATTTCCGTCACTTTGGGTGCGCATAACGATCAGGTGGTCAATTTTAACTATCTGGTTGCGCAGGGCGACTATCGCGTATCGACCCTGTTGGCCACGCTGTTTGGTGCCGGTTTCGTTCTCGGCTGGATCATTTGCGGCCTGTTCTACCTGCGCACGCGTATTGCGCTGGGTCGCGCCGAGCGCAAGATCAAAAGGCTGGAGCTGCAGCTTGAGCAGCCCGCTGAACCGGCGGCTCAGGCCGTTGTCAGCAAGGAATAACCCTCTATGTTAGAACTGCTGTTTCTGTTGCTGCCCGTGGCTGCCGCGTACGGTTGGTACATGGGGCGCAGAAGCGCTCAGCAGGATAAACAGCAAGAAGCCAACCGCCTGTCGCGTGAATACGTGGCAGGGGTGAACTTTCTGCTTTCAAACCAGCAGGATAAGGCGGTCGATCTGTTCCTCGACATGTTGAAAGAGGACAGCAACACCGTTGAGGCCCACCTGACGTTGGGCAACCTGTTCCGCTCGCGCGGCGAAGTCGACCGCGCTATCCGCATCCATCAGGCCTTGATGGAAAGCGCTTCCCTGACCTTTGAGCAGCGCCTGTTGGCGGTGCAACAGCTGGGCCGTGACTATATGGCCGCCGGGCTTTACGACCGCGCGGAAGACATGTTCAGCCAGTTGACTGACGAAGCGGATTTTCGTGTCTCGGCGTTGCAGCAACTGCTGGTGATCCATCAGGCGACCAGCGACTGGCAGAAAGCGATCGACGTGGCGGAAAAACTGGTCAAGCTGGGCAAAGAGAAGCAACGCGTCGAGATCGCGCACTTTTACTGTGAGTTGGCGCTGCAGGCAATGGGCAGCGACGATCTCGATCGGGCAATGAGCCTGCTCAAGCGTGCGGACGCGGCCGATAAACAGTGCGCGCGCGTGTCCATCATGTTCGGGCGCATCTACATGGCTCAAAACGACTACGCCAAAGCGGCAGAGTCGCTGCAGCGCGTATTGAGCCAGGATAAAGAGCTGGTCAGCGAGACGCTGCCGATGCTGCAGGAATGCTACACGCATCTGCCGGAACAGCAGCACAACTGGGCGGATTTCCTTAAGCGCTGCGTAGAAGAGAACACCGGCGCCACCGCCGATCTGATGCTGGCCGAGATCATCGAGCAGCACGAAGGGCGCGACGTGGTGCAGGTCTATATCAACCGTCAGCTGCAGCGTCATCCCACTATGCGGGTGTTTTATCGGCTGATGGATTATCACCTGGCGGACGCTGAAGACGGCCGTGCGAAAGAGAGTCTGCTGCTGTTGCGCGATATGGTCGGCGAGCAAATTCGCACCAAGCCTCGATACCGCTGCCACAAATGTGGCTTCACCGCGCACTCGCTCTATTGGCATTGCCCGTCGTGCCGCGCCTGGTCATCGGTCAAACCGATACGCGGTCTGGATGGACAATAACGCGGCGGAGCGGCAAAAAAACGGGGCGAAAATCGCCCCGTTTTTTATGTTCATCACTTACTTTTCTTGCCGCCTTTGACGCCGGTTTTCAACAGCTGACGCAGTTTCTTCAGCTCTTTCTGGCTCAGTGGCTGTTCAATTTCTTCTTCGGTGCTTTGATTGTCGATCTCGCCGTGGTGCAGCTCATCCGCCTTTTTGGCCGGTTTTTCTGCTTTGGTGGCGGGCGCGCTGAAACTGCTTTCCAGGCGCTGGCACACTTCCACGCTCAACGAAAATTCGTTTTCAGCGGCGGCGGCGCGAATTTTTTCCTTCAGTTCCAGAGGAATTTTAATGGTAAGTGTCGATATCTCGCTCATTTTGAAAGCCTTTCTGCAGGAAGATGCCTTCAAGCTAAGCCACTGACGATCGGGTGTCTAGTGTGTAATAAAAATTTAATATTTTTGTAACAAAGCGGGGCGGGGAAAATGCGGTTTTTTCAGGCGGCAAACAGAGGCAGGGCCCGAACGTTCGGGCCCTGTACCGGAAACATTATTTGTAGATGATCGCGGTGCCGCTCAACATGTTGTTACCACCGGCGGAGATGATGCGGTAGCTGATGGCGCCCTGGGCATCCGCTTTAGCGGCCAGTTTTTTCTCCAGGCTGCTGAGGGTGGTTGCGTGACCTGCGGAAACGATGCCGGCGGCGGTCAGGTTATCGGCCTGCTGGCTGCTGATCGGTTCAGCGGCGAAGGTGGCGAAAGAGGTCAGTGCGATAGCGGCTGCGGCTGCAAAATATTTGATGGTTTTCATGGGTGACTCCAGTCTGTTTATTTAGGAAGGAAGCCATTCGCTTCCGATGGGGTGAATAATAAAGCATCCGTGCCGATTGAAAATCTGATAATGCTGAGTAAGTCATTCAAAATATCTGATTAACAATTTACGCATCTTTACGGCGTTTTACGCTGCGTGGTTTATTGCTGACGGGCGTTCATTGACGCGCCATGACAAAGGCGGGAGGTAACATGACAGAGCGTAGGTGCGCGCTGCGGCTGGGATTTCGGGCCTCCGACATGTAGAATGCGGCGGTCAGTTTCGCGGGTGAGTCCCTGATTATCTCCATTTTACAAAAGGTAGAAGAAATGAAGTCTGAAAATAACGCTAATAACAATGACTTAAAATCATCTCCAATCGTTGTGGCGTTAGATTACGCCGATAAGAACGCTGCGCTGGCGTTCGCCGACCGTATCGATCCGCAAGACTGCCGGCTGAAAGTGGGCAAAGAAATGTTCACGCTGTTTGGGCCGCAACTGGTGCGCGATCTGCATGGGCGCGGTTTCGACGTGTTTCTCGACCTGAAATTCCACGATATTCCCAATACCACTGCGCATGCGGTAGCGGCGGCGGCCGAACTGGGCGTTTGGATGGTTAACGTCCACGCCAGCGGCGGCGCGCGCATGATGACTGCCGCTAAAGAAGCGCTGGCGTCATTCGGGACGGATGCGCCGCTGTTGATCGCCGTAACCGTGCTCACCAGCATGGAAGCGGAAGACCTGCGCGGCATCGGCATCGAGGCCAGCCCGGCGGAACACGCCGAGCGCCTGGCGCGCCTGACCCGCGACTGCGGGCTGGACGGCGTAGTGTGTTCGGCACACGAAGCGCAGCGGCTGAAGGCGGCCTGCGGGCAGGCTTTCCAACTGGTGACGCCGGGGATCCGCCCTGAAGGCAGCGCGGCGGGCGATCAGCGTCGTATCATGACGCCAGTGCAGGCGCAGGCCGCCGGCGTTGACTATATGGTGATTGGGCGTCCGATCACCCAATCCGCCGATCCGGCCACGACGCTGCGCGCGATCCGCGCCTCTTTGGCCTGAGGAAGCGATGATGAATGACGATAACAGCCGTCTGGTGTATTCCACGGACACCGGTCGCATCAAGCAGGAAGAGGTTAAACCGCAACGCGCCAAGGGCGATGGCGTCGTGCGCATCCAGCGCCAGACCAGCGGCCGCAAGGGGAAGGGCGTGTGCCTGATTACCGGCGTCGATCTGGATGATGCCGCGCTCGACAAACTGGCGGCAGAACTGAAAAAGAAATGCGGCTGCGGCGGCTCGGTGAAAGAGGGAGTCATCGAGATCCAGGGCGATAAACGCGATCTGCTCAAACAGCTGCTGGAGGCCAAAGGCATGAAGGTCAAACTGGCGGGCGGTTGAGGCGAATCGCCATGCCGCAGTGCAATGCTGCGGCATGGCTAGAGGTTGTTGCTTCCGGGGATTAACCCGTTAACGGCGAAAGAACCATAGACTTAACGTAAAACAGACCTGAAATCATCGTTATTGGTTAATACGTCAAAGCGCCAAGTCGCTTTTGCCCGCCTGTCGGCGGAGGAACATCGGGCAGGTTATTTGCCAACCTGGTGACCGATGATGCCGCCCACCGCTGCTCCACCCAGCGTGCCCAAAGCGCTGCCGTTGGTCAGCACTGCGCCGCCGACTGCACCGGCGCCGGCGCCGATGGCGGTGTTGCGATCGCGTTTGGACATGTTGGAACAGGCGCTCAGTGAAAACGCCAGAGTCAGAGCCAGAGCGGCGGTGGCGAAACGTTTATTGATAATCATCATAATGACTTCTCCTTAGCATTGGCTATATGGAAGTGCCTTATAAGTATAGGCGTTAACCATAAATCAGGCCTGCTGTTGATTCCCATACGGTATCGATATAAAAAATGGCATTTTTTGTTAACGGCCGAATAATTAGCGGGTTACGGCCCAAAAATTACCGAAGCTGAGTATAGGTTTCTCGGGAAGGATAAACAGGTAAATAGTCTTAAAATCCCGCTGCGCAAGGGAAACGGCGGGCGGCGTGGCCCGCGCGGCGCGTTATTCGTTGACCAGCTCCACCTGTACGCCCTGGCGTTTCAGCTGATGCTGATACTCCAGCGCCAAACGTGAATCGGTGATCACCCGGCTGATTTGCCCCGGCTGCGCCAGCGGATTGGGCTGGATCTGGCCGAATTTGCTGGAGTCCGTCAGCACGATATTCTCCACGCCCTTGGCCAGTACCGCGCTGACCACATCGGCGCGCATCATGTCGCGGCCGGTAAAGCCGGTTTCGGCCTGAAAGCCGTCAATGCCGATAAACGCCTTATTGAAATGCACCTGCTGAATGCACAGCCGCGTCAGCGGGCCGACCACGGTCTCGCTTTTCTTCTGGTACATACCGCCCAGCACAATCACGTCGCAGTCGGTTTCTTTCAGCAGGTTGGCGATGTAGTGGCTGACGGTGATCAGCGTAATGCGCTTGTGTTCGGCGATGTAGCGCGCCAGCAGGGCGTTGGCGCTGCCGCTCTCGATAAAGATCGTCTCGCCGTCGTTGACCTGCGCGGCGGCGTATTGCGCCAGCCGCTGCTTGAGGGTGAAATTGGACATCATGCGGGCGTCGACGTCGTCGCTCTCCAACGCCACGGCGGAACCGTGCACCCGCTTCAGATAACTGCGCTTTTCCAGCAGGTTGAGATCCTGCCGGATGGTGACTTCCGAGACGCCCGAGGCGCGCGCCAGCTCATTGACGCTGATCCGCCGGCGATCGTTAACCAACTGCAATATGGTCTGTTGTCGTAAATTCATATCGGCCTGATGATGCGGCCGCCAAGGCGCGGCCGCTAAGAGTCAAAGGTTTAAAGAGTATGTTCTGTGCGCGCAATAATATCATCCTGCGCCTCAGGGGATAATGCGGTAAAGAAGGCGGAATAGCCAGCTACGCGAACCACTAAATCACGATATTGGTCAGGGTGTTGCTTCGCCGCCAGCAGCGTTTCGCGCGACACGATGTTGTACTGCACATGCCAGCCGCGGTAGCTCTCGAAGAAGGTGCGCAACATCAGCATCAGCTTTTCCCGGTCGCGCGGGTTGTCCAGCGTCGCCGGGTTCAGCTTTTGGTTGAGCAGCACGCCGCCGAGGATCGCCTCGGTCGGCAATTTGGCGAGCGAATTGAACACCGCCGTCGGCCCCAGGTGGTCGGTGCCGGACGCCGGGCTGGCGCCTTCCGCCAGTGGCGTGTGCGCCTTACGTCCATCGGGCGTGGCCAGGGTGGCAGCGCCGAACGGCACGTTGGCCGAGATCGACGAGGTGCCGGCGTAGTAACCACCGCCGATCGGCCCACGGCCGAAGCGGGTGTTGCGATACTGCTTCAGTTCTTCGATGTAGGTTTGGTAGGCGCGTACCAGCAGCCGATCGACCTCGTCCACGTCGTTGCCGTATTTGGGCGCGGCGTTGAGCAGCCGCTGGCGCAGCTGCTCGCCATCCAGCCCGGCGAAGTCGTCGGCCAGCGCCGTCGCCAACTGCTGCTGGCCGATCGCCCCTTGGTCGAACACCAGTTTGCGCACCGCCGCGAGGCTGTTGCCCAGGTTGGCGATGCCGACCTGCAGGCCGGAAACCCAATCGTATTTGGCGCCGCCTTGTTTGATACTTTTGCCGCGTTCGATGCAGTCGTCCACCAGCGCGGAACAGAGGATATCGTGGGCGTTCTCCTCCAGCACGCTGTCCACCACGCACTCGATCTCGATCGACTTGCGCGTGTAGTAGCGGATTTGCCGATCCCAGGCGGCTAAGACCTGCTCGAAATCGGCGAAGTTTCCTTTGGACAGCGCCTGTTCCTGTGGCAGGAAGATCTGCCCGGAGGTCGCGTCGCGGCCCTGTTCCAGCGCCGCCAGCAGCACGCGGGCGAAGTTGATGAAGCTCATGCCGGTGCAGCGATAGCCCCATTTTCCGCCGACGGCGGTCTCGATACAGCCGATGGCGGCGTAGTCGTAAGCGTCTTGCGGTTCGACCCCCAACTTGATGAACTCGGGAATGACGATTTCGTCATTATTGAATGCCGGCATGCCGAAGCCGCAGCGGATCACCTGTACGCAGGCGTCGAGGAAATCGGCGCTCATCCCGGCGTGGTAACGCACGCTGAGGTTGGGCTGGGTGGAACGCAGGCGGCCGCAGGACTCGAGAATGGCGTAGGACAGCGGATTGACCGCGTCGCACGGCCGGCCGTCGATCAGCTTCTGTCCGCCGATGGTGACGTTCTGGTACAGCGGGCTGCCGGCGGAAGCCTTGGAATGCGAGCCGGAGCGGATCTTGTTGACCTCCAGCAGCTTCAGCCAGCAGCTGTGCAACAGCTCGATGGCGTCTTCCCGCGCCAGCTTTTGCTCCAGCTCCACGTCACGCCGATACCAGGGATAGAGGTATTGATCGAGGCGGCCGAAGGAAACCGAATGGCCGTTGGATTCGATCTGCAGCGTCAATTGGATGAAATAGCACAGCTGCAGCGCCTGCCAGAAGGTTTGCGGCGGGCGATGGGCGATCTGTTCACAGTTATCCGCGATGGCCAGCAGCTCGGTACGCCGGCCAGTGCGCGGTTCGTTTTGCGCCATGTCGCGCGCCAGGCGGGCGAAGCGCAGGATGTGTTCGCTCAGCGCCGCCAGCACGATGTCGATAGCGTTGAGAAACTGCGCTTTGTGCAGGTCCTCCCACTCGGTCAGGCGCAGGCGGCTGCGGCGCGCGTTCACTTTTTCACGCAGGCCGTCGAGACCTAGCTCCAGCAACAGCGGGAAGTTGACCGCCAGGTGAGCATCGCCGGAGGTCATGTTGCCCTCGGCCTTGATGATGCCGGTGGCCAGCAGCGCTTTTTGCTCGTCGGTGAACATGCCGTAGCAGCGATCCTGCACCGTTTGGCCGCGCCACCAGGGGCACAGACGATGCAAAATTGCCTTGTTCTCTTCGCTGACCGAAAAACCGGCGCCCGGCCGGTCGGCTAGCTGGTCTATTTCGTTTTCTATCCAGCCGACGGTGTATTCGGGGAAGATCGGCGCGGCGCGCAGTTCGCTGGCCTGGTTGCCGACGATCAACTCGTCGTTGGCGATCCAGATGCTGCGTTTCGCCAGGTGGTTGGCCAGCGCCAGCGCGCGGCGCACCGGCAGCGGCTTGTCCTGATGCTGTTGATAGGCTTCGGTATAGTGCTGCGCGCGTTCGGTGCACACCGGCGGTTTGACGATGTGAATCAGCGCGTTCTTGTGCGCCTGAATGCGGGCGCTGAGGGTGGTCAAATCCAACGTGGTCATGGCGTTATCCTCGCAAAATGGCGGTCAGGCCTTTGGCGCCGGCATAGTCTTCGGCGTAGGCCAGCAGATCGGGCGCGTCCAGCGGCGTGCGGGCGGCGCGGTAGGGCTCGCCGAGCAGGTGATATTTGTTGATGCCCAGCGTGTGGTACGGCAGAAAGTGAATCTCCGATACGCCGATCTCGTCGGCGGCGAAGTCGACGATCGCGCGGACAGAGCGGCGATCGGCGTTGAAATCGGGGATCAGCGGCACGCGCACGGTCATTGGCACGCCGTGCGCCGCCAGCCGGCGGAAATTGTTCATCACCCGGCGGGCGGAGCCGCCGGTCCAGGCTCTGAAGCGCGCTTCGTCGGTGTGTTTGAGATCGGCCAGCAGCAGATCCAGCCACGGCAACGAAGGCGCGATGTAACGCCAGGGAACGTGCAGGCAGGATTCGACGGCGGTGTGGATGCCGGCCTCGTGGCCGCGCCGCAGCAGTTCCGCCGCAACCTCCGGCTGCATAAAGGGCTCGCCGCCGGACAGCGTTAAACCGCCGCCGCTGCGCAGGTAGAAAGGCTTATCCCGCATTACCTCGGCCATGATATCGTCGGGGTTGACCGGACTGCCGCACAGGCTGAGCGCGCCGGTCGGGCAGGTGGCGGCCAGCGCTGCGTAGTCGTCTGCGCTGATGACTTCACGCCGCAGCGTCAATGCCTCCTCGTCACGTTGCAGGCCTTGTGGGCAGCGCTCGGCGCACAGCGTGCAGCCGCTCAGGCACAGGCGCTCGTCAAACAGCAGGTCTGCGTGGCGCGAACGGCTTTCCGGGTTCTGACACCAGCGGCAGCTCAGCGGGCAGCCTTTTAAAAAGACCACGCTGCGGATGCCGGGGCCGTCATGGGTCGAGTAGCGCTGCAGATTAAAGAACATGAGTCACCCGTTTGGCGTTGCTGAATCTTTCGCCATTAAAGGTGTTTCGAATGAAAGTTGAATTGATTTTGATCAAAGGTTGGCGGTTTTTTTGCCCTATGATGATCAGAGTTTGAATCCGCCCACAGAACATGACACAGGAGTCCGTGATGGAGCTTTATCTCGATACCGCCGATGTGACCGCGGTAAAACGCCTGGCGCGCATTCTGCCGCTGCACGGCGTCACCACCAACCCGAGCATCGTGGCGAAGGAAGGCAAGCCGATCTGGGAAGTGCTGCCCGCGCTGCGCGACGCCCTCGGCGGCACCGGCAAGCTGTTTGCGCAGGTGATGGCGGCCGATGCGGAACGTATGGTGGCGGAGGCGGCGCTGCTCAGCCAGCGGGTACCGGGGCTGGTAGTGAAGATCCCGGCGACCGCCGAAGGGTTGGCGGCGATCAAGAAGCTTAAAACGATGTCCATTCCGACGCTGGGCACCGCAGTGTACGGCGCCGGGCAAGGGCTGTTGGCGGCATTGGCCGGGGCGGAATATGTGGCGCCTTATGTCAACCGCGTGGACGCGCAGGGCGGCGACGGCATCGAAATGGTGCACGAGCTGCAGCAGCTGTTGAGCCTGCATGCGCCGTCGGCGCAGGTGCTGGCCGCCAGCTTCAAAACGCCGCGCCAGGCGCTGGAGTGCTTGCTCGCGGGCTGTCAGGCCATCACGCTGCCGGTGGACGTCGCGGAGCAGTTCCTGAATGCGCCGGCGGTGCAGGCCGCGGTCGAGAAGTTCGAACAGGATTGGCAGGGGGCGTTCGGTTCCACGCTGCTGGGTTGAAGCCTGGGCAGTAAAAAGGGCGCCGCGGCGCCCTTGCTTGAGGGGGGGCCGCTTAGCCGCGGCCGGTTTCTTCCCGCAGTGCGGCGCTGACCTCGTGCGCCGTCGGTTGTTCGGAACACAGCGCCCGGCGGATCGCGAAGAAGGCGGCGATCAGCATGGTCACCGCTACCAGCATAAAGAACCCGCACAGCGCGGCATTGATCTGGTTGCTGAACACGATGGTCTCCATGTCCTTCAGCGACTTGGCCGGCGCAATGATCGTGCCTTGCTCGATGCCGGTAGAGAATTTCTTCGCCTGCGCCAGGAAACCGATGCTCGGTTTCTCATGGAAGATCTTCTGCCAGCCGGCGGTCATGGAGGTCACGAACAGCCAGGCGGTCGGCAGAATGGTGACCCAGGCGTAGCGCTGCTTTTTCATCTTGAACAGCACCACGGTGCCGAGGATCAGCGCCATCGACGCCAGCATCTGGTTGCCGATGCCGAACAGCGGCCACAGGGTATTGATGCCGCCGAGCGGATCGACCACCCCCTGATACACGAAGAAGCCCCAGCCGGCCACCGCCACCGTGGTGCCCGCCAGGTTGCCGAACCAGGAGCGGTTGTTGGCCAGCTGCGGCACCGCCACGCCCACCAGATCCTGCACCATAAAGCGGCAGGCACGGGTACCGGCGTCGACGGCGGTCAGGATGAACAGCGCTTCGAACAGAATGGCGAAGTGATACCAGAACGCCATCATCGCCCGGCTGTTGAACACCTCGCTGATGATGTGCGCCATACCCACGGCGAAGGTCGGGGCGCCGCCGGCGCGCGACAGGATGGAGTTCTCACCTACCTCTTTGGCGATCAGCGCCAGCGTCTCCGGCGTGACGATAAAGCCCCAGCTGTTAATCACCTGCGAAGCATTTTCCACCGTGGTGCCGATCAGCGCCGCCGGTGAGTTCATGGCGAAGTAAACGCCCGGATCCAGCACCGAGGCACAGATCAGCGCCATGATGGCGACGAAAGACTCCATCAGCATGGCGCCGTAACCGATAAAGCGAATGTGGCTTTCGCGTTCCACCAGTTTGGGCGTGGTGCCGCTGGAAACCAGCGCGTGGAAGCCGGAAATGGCGCCGCAGGCGATGGTGATGAACAGGAATGGGAACAGGGCGCCGGCGAACACTGGGCCGCTGCCGTCGATAAAGCGCGAAACCGCCGGCATTTTCATCTCCGGCATGGCGAAAACGATGCCGATGGCCAGGCCGATGATGACGCCGATCTTCATAAAGGTCGAAAGGTAGTCGCGCGGCGCCAGCAGCAGCCACACCGGCAGCACCGAGGCGACGAAGCCGTAGATCACCAGCACCCAGGTCAGGGTGGTGCCGTGCAGCGTGAAGAACGGCCCCCAATAGGGATCTTGCGCCACGTTGCCGCCGTAAACGATCGCCAGCAGCATCAGCACGAAGCCGAACACTGAGATTTCAGCGATTTTGCCCGGCCGGATAAAGCGCATGTAGATGCCCATGAACAGCGCGATCGGGATGGTGGCGGCGATAGTGAACAGCCCCCACGGGCTGTCGGCCAGCGCCTTCACCACCACCAGCGCCAGCGCCGACAGGATGATGATCATCACCCCCAGCGCGCCGAGCATGGTGATCACCCCGGCGAACGCCCCCAGCTCCTGTTTGGCCATCTCCCCCAGCGAGCGCCCGTCGCGGCGGGTGGAGATGAACAGCACCAGGAAGTCCTGCACCGCGCCGGCCAGCATGACGCCGACCAGGATCCAGATGGTTCCCGGCAGGAAGCCCATTTGTGCGGCCAGGATCGGCCCCACCAGCGGCCCGGCGCCGGCGATGGCGGCGAAGTGGTGGCCGAACAGCACCCATTTGTTGGTGGGTACATAGTCCAGGCCGTCGTTGTGACGTTCGGCCGGGGTTAGACGGCGGTCATCCAGTTCAAAGACCTTGTCGGCGATGAACCGGCTGTAGAAGCGGTAGGCGATGCTGTAGCAGGCGACGGCGGCGACCACCAGCCAGACGGCGTTGACGTGTTCGCCGCGGCTGAGCGCCAGCATGGCGAAGGCGAAAGCGCCGACCAACGCCACCAGCAGCCAGATAAGTCCGGACCTGATGTTTTTCATGAAACAACTCCTTGGCGTACAGAGGTAGAAATTGACGTTGTTATTAGGGATGACGTTTTAACAGTAGAAGTTTTGCCGCTGAACCGCGGCAGGTCGGATGAGAAATGTGAAGCAGGTGGGGTTTTGGTGTAAAAACAAGGCGATGAAACGCCGTTGGCGCAGGCTACCGCCCACGCATTTCCGAACAGATTTTCATTCTGCACTTTTACTGCGCATGCAGCGAATCATCGCCGATTTTTATCTGGGTGTGGCGTTTGTCGGCTTATTATTTCATCTGTAGAGGTGTGCCGGAATAAAATGGCGCGCGTCGTGTTATACCTTATTTTCATCCGTCTGTTTATTCATTCATTAAATAAATAATAGGGAAAGAAAAGGGATTTAATTATGATAAATAAAGTTATTGCAGGGTATTTACCGCAGCTCACGGCGATTCGTCATGATATTCACCAGCACCCGGAGCTTGGCTTCGAGGAGTTTCGTACCAGCGATTTGGTGGCGGATTATTTGAGTTCGTGGGGGTATGAGGTGCACCGCGGATTGGCCGGCACTGGTGTGGTGGGGACGCTGCGGGTGGGTGACGGCGTGAAAAGCCTCGGGCTGCGCGCCGATATGGACGCCTTGCCGCTAGAGGAAAACAACGGCAAACCCTGGAGCAGCAGCGTAGCCAACCGCATGCATGGCTGCGGCCACGACGGGCATACCACCATGTTGCTTGGCGCTGCGCGTTACCTGGCGCAAACGCGCAATTTCAACGGCACGTTGCATGTGATTTTCCAGCCGGCGGAAGAGACGCTGGATGGCGGTGCGCGCATGGTGGAACAGGGGCTGTTCGAACGCTTCCCCTGCGACGCCATTTTCGCCATGCACAATATGCCTGGGTTGCCCGCCGGCGAGTTCTTTTTCCAGCACGGTCCCTTTATGGCTTCTTCGGATCAGATTGTGGTCACGATACAGGGGCGTGGCGGCCACGGCGCCATGCCGCATTTGACGGTCGATCCGGTACTGGTGGCGTCGCACATTGTCATTGCGCTGCAGAGCATCGTATCGCGCAATACCAATCCGCTTGAAGCGGCGGTGATCACCGTCGGCAGCATTAAAGCCGGTGAGGCGGCCAATGTGATCCCTGATAGTGCGGAAATGAAGCTCAGCGTACGAGCGCTGGGGCGCGAATGGCGAACAACGCTGTTATCGCGCATTCCCGCGCTGATTCAGGCGCAGGCGCAAAGTTTCGGTGCCAGCGCGGTCGTGACTCATGTCAACGGTGCTCCGGTATTGGTCAACGACGAAGCCATGACGCGTTTCGCGCATCAGGTGGCGGAACAGCAGTTTGGTGCCGCGCGCGCGCACTACGGCGCTAAGCCGCTGATGGGCAGCGAGGATTTCACCTTCATGCTCGAGGCGCAGCCGCAGGGGTGTTATCTGCTGATCGGCAATGGCGACGGTGAAGGCAGCTGTATGGTGCATAACCCGGGATACGACTTTAACGATGAATGTCTGGCGGCGGGCAGCCATTATTGGGGCGCGCTGACGGAAGCGTATTTAAAATAAGTCAGAAAAATAATAACAGGGAAGATAATAATGAGTGAAAATACGGCGGTGACGCAATCAGAAATAAACGCGCCGTCGAAGACAGGCGGCAAGAAAGTGATATTTGCCGCCTCCTTCGGTAATGCGTTGGAATTTTTCGACTTCGGCATTTATAACTTCTTCGTCATTTATATTAGTGTGCTGTTCTTTCCGCCGTCGAGCGATCCTAATCTGGCGTTGCTGCTGGCGTTCGCCACGTTCGGCGTCAGTTTTATTATGCGGCCTCTGGGCGGTATTTTGATCGGCGCCTATGCCGATCGCCGTGGACGCAAACCGGCGATGATCCTGACGATTTCACTGATGAGCCTGGGTACGGCGATGATCGGTTTTGCGCCGACCTACGCCAGCGCCGGCTATTGGGGAACCATCACGCTGGTGGTGGCGCGCCTTATCCAGGGGGGGGCGGCGGGCGGAGAGGTGGGGGCGTCGATGTCGTTGCTGGTGGAGTCGGCGCCGCCTAATCGGCGCGGCTTCTATTCCAGCTGGTCACTGGCGACGCAGGGCATCGCCAGCGTGATTGGCGGTGTGACAGCGCTGGGGTTGAGCGCCGCGCTGCCGCTGCTTTCGGGCGAACCGAATGCGATGGCTGAATGGGGCTGGCGCATTCCTTTCTTTATCGGCGTGGCGCTTGCTCCGCTCGGTTGCTGGCTGCGCCTCGGGCTGGAAAGCGACCGTCCGCCGATGCCGCGCACTCAGGAGCCGCCTGTGCAGCTGCGCCGGCACTCGCGTGCGGTGGTACTCGGCGTGATGTTGACCATCGGCGCCACGGTCGCCACTTACATCTCTATGTATTATTTCGGTACCTTTGCGGTGAAGTATCTGGGCATGGCGCAGACTTACGGCTATGCCGCGATGCTGCTGGCCGGGATCATCACTTTCGGCGGCAGTTTGCTGGTTGGGAGCTGGTGCGATCGCTATGGCCGTCTGCCGCTGATCCGCTGGGCGCGGATCGCCATTTTGTTGCTGGCGTTGCCGGTTTTCTGGCTGCTGACGGTGGCGCCGCATCCGGCGGTGTTGCTGAGCGTGGTGGCGCTGATGGTTGGGCTAACGACGTTGGGGTCTGTTCCTACGCTGTTGGTGATTTCCGAGCTGTTTCCGCAGCGGGTGCGCGCGCTGGGGTTTGCGTTGGTTTATAGCCTTGGCGTCGCAATCTTCGGCGGCTTTGCCCAATACATCGCTTCACAGTCGATCGCGTTCAGCGGTTCGCTGCTGGCGCCCGCCGGCTATCTGATGTTGGCGACGCTGATCTCGCTGGCCGCGCTGCCGCTGTTGCGTGAAACCGGCGGCGATCCGCTGCGCTAGCAGACGCGGGGCGAAAAAAACGCCGGCGGTTCTCACCGCCGGCGTTTTGCGTTACGACCGTTTCAGGTTGGCGTTCAGGCCACAGGGCGGGCGATCACGCTGCGGGTTTCCATGCGCACTTCAGCGATGGTGACCTGCAAGGTGTCGCTCTGGCGGTAAACCACTTCACCTTTGATCTGCACGGTGCCGGTTTCCTGGCTGCACTGCATCTCGTCACGCACCGCGTGAATAAACGGTGCCGGGATGAAGGCAACCGCGCCGTTGTCCAGCAGGCGCACACGCAGGCCGCCGCGTGTCACGTCGATAATCTCGGCGTTGAAGCGGGTATCGGTACCGGCCTTGTCCTGCAGGAAGCGGGCGTACAGCCAGTCGCCAACGTCGCGTTCCGCCATGCGGTTCAGGCGGCGGCGTTCCGCCAGCTGCACCGTTACGTCATCCTGCGGTTTTTCGGCCGATTGCTGGTTGATGATTGCCTTCAGCAGGCGATGGTTGACCATGTCGCCGTATTTACGGATCGGCGATGTCCAGGTGGCGTAAGCCTCCAACCCCAGACCGAAGTGCGGCCCCGGCGTGGTGCTGATCTCCGCGAAGGTTTGGAAGCGACGGATGCGGCTGTCAAGGAACTGAGTCGGCTGCGCATCCAGATGGCGGCGCAGTTCGCAGAAGCCCTCAAGGGTCAGCAGTTTTTCGGCTTCGGCTTCCACGCCGTTAGCCTGCAGTACGGTGACCGCTTGCTCAACCAACGCGGGATCGAAACCGGTGTGCACGTTGTACACGCCGAAGCCCAGGCGATCGCGCAGCACGATGGCGGCGCAGACGTTGGCGGCGATCATGCACTCTTCAACGATGCGGTTGGCACTGCGGCGCTGCTCGGTGACGATCTCCAGCACGTCGCCTTTTTCACCCAACACGAAGCGGTAGTCCGGGCGATCTTTGAATACCAGCGCATGCTGGTGGCGCCAGGCGTTACGCGCGTCGCAAACGCGTTTCAGCAGGGTGATCTGTTGTGCGATGGCGTCGCTCGGCGGCTGCCAGCCGGCAATGCCTTCCAGCCAGTCGGAAACTTCGTCGTACACCAGTTTGGCTTTGGATTCGATCTCGGCGGCGAAGAACTGAATATCGTCGCCCAGCGCGCCGTCGGCGGCGATGGTTACGCGGCAGGCCAGCACCTGGCGGCGCTCGTTAGGGCGCAGCGAACACAGGTTGTCCGACAGATCGCGCGGCAGCATCGGGATGTTGAAGCCCGGCAGGTAGTTGGTGAAGGCGCGCACGCGGGCGATATCGTCCAGCTTGCTGCCTTGCTCGACGTAGGCGGTCGGATCGGCGATGGCGATGGTCAACTGCAGCGAACCGTCACCGTTGTCGGTCACATACAGCGCATCGTCCATGTCTTCGGTGCTGGCGCTGTCGATGGTGACGAATTCAAGCGCGGTCAGGTCTTCACGCGTCAGCGCGGCGTCCGGCTCGCTGAGGGCCTGCATCTCCGGCGCTTCTTTTTCCAGATTGTGGCGTGCCAGCGTCACCCACCACGGGGCGAAATGGTCTTCACCGTCGGTGATAAACTGGGTCAGATCGGCGTTGAAGCCGCGATCGCCTTTCAGCGGGTGGCGGCGCATTTCCGCCACCGCCCAGTCGCCGGCCTGGAAGTTGTGGGTCAGTTCACGCACCGGGCGGCACGGAATCGCCTCTTTCAGCAACGGATGATCGGGCACGATGGACAGACGATCGTCGCGCTTTTGCACGCGGCCGACAAAGCGCGACAGGAACGGCTCGACCAGGGTTTCCGGCTCGGCGATTTCGCGCTCTTTCTCGGTGTGCAGGGTGGCGATAATGCGATCCCCGTGCATGACTTTCTTCATGTACGGCGGTGGAATGAAGTAGCTTTTTTGACCGTCTACTTCAAGAAAGCCAAAGCCTTTCTCAGTCCCTTTCACGACGCCTTCAACGCGCGGGGTCTGAGAGTGAAGTTGCTGTTTAAGCTGCGCCAGCAGCGGGTTATCTTGAAACATATCGTCCAGTGAATGGGTTGTGAGTGGCAAGATTTGCGGCTGACAGTTTTACGCGAATCACCCGCTGCGAGCAAGCCTAACGTCACGGAACCCCGCGTTGCCGCGCGATTTTGCGCAAGAATGGTCAATCGAAGTGCGATAGATGAAAAACCCCGGCGCGAGGGCCGGGGTGAAGGAGGGGGCAATCAGTCCCGCAGCGGCGTCGGCTGCAGGATTTCAATCCAGTAATCGTCCGGATCGCGAATGAACGCCACGTAGTTCATGCGGCCTTCGTGCAGGCGTTTCTGGAAGGTGACGCCGAGGCGTTCAAACCGCTCACAGGCGGCGCGCACGTCCGGCACCGTGACGCACAGATGGCCAAAGCCGCGCGGCTCGCCGTTGCCGTTGTGGTAGTGGAAATCCGCCTGATTTTCGGTGCCGTGGTTATGGGTCAGTTCGAGAATGCCCGGTTGGCTCAGCGCCCAGCGTTTGCGTTCGTCGTCATCCTGCGGGATCTGCTCGCGTGGGCTGCGCGTCAGGTAGCAGATGGTGAAAGCGGCTTCTTCGAACGTTTCCAGATAGACCGGGGTAAAGCCCAGTACGCGGGTATAGAAATCCAGCGCCTTGGTCAGGTCCTTCACGCGGATCATGGTGTGGTTGAACACGTAACCGTCGGTTACCGCGTCCGGTTGGGCCGCCACGCCGGGCAGCGTCAGTAGGTCATTCAGTGGCATCAGAGGTCCTCCTCAGGGTGTTGGCAGACTGTAGATGAAATCGATGCTAATCTAAAGTGATTGTTTTTAACTAAAACACTAACTAAAAGTGAATAATTAATGAAGCTGAGTCAGCTGAAGTTTTTCTGCACCGTGGTGGAACACAAAACCATCGCCGCCGCCGCCCGCGAGCTGCACTGCGTGCCTTCCAACGTCACGCTGCGGCTGCGCGAGCTGGAGGCGTCGCTGGGCGGCGAGCTGTTTTTCCGCGACAAGAACCGGCTGTACGTCAATCCCAAAGGACGACTGTTCTATCAGCAGGCGCGCGACATCGTGGCGCAGGCCGAGCGCAGCAAGCAGCTGTTCGCCGGCGAGCAACAGCATGGGCTGTTAAACCTCGGCGCGCTGGATTTTTCGCTGGTCAGTCACTTGCCGGCGCGCATTGCCCGGCTGCGCCGTTTACAGCCTCATTTGCACATCAACGTGCTGAGCCGCGACTCGCTGGTGCTGGAACGCATGCTGATCGACAGCGATCTCGATCTGGCGATTACCGACGGCCCAATTGAACATCCGCTGCTGGCCAGTCAAAAGGCGTTTGACGAACGGCTGGTGCTGCTGATGCCGGCGGATGTCGGGCAGCCCGACGCCGCCACGCTGGCGCCGCTGGAGTTTTACACGTTCAGCCGCGAGTGCTCGTTCCGGCTGAAGGTCGATCACTGGCTGGCCTCGCGCGGGCTGAAACCGCGCATGACGCTGGAAATGGAATCTTATGCCGCGATGGCAGCCTGCGTGCAGGCCGGTTGCGGTGTCGCCTGCGTGCCGGGTTCGTTGCTGCCGCTGATCTTGCCGGCGCCGGGGCTGAAGGTGGTGGAAATGGGCGAGGAGGGCGTGAGCGATCTCTATTTCGTCTGGCGGCGGCATCAGCTGTCCGAGGAATTGCAGACTATCCTGGAAATATTGGCGCGCCCGGCGTGAACCGGGCGCGCGTTTTCAGGCGATGCGCAGCGACGGTTGCTGCTCGCTGCGGCGAATTGCCACCGGAATCGACTTCGAGGTCGGGGTGCCGGTACCGTCGCCGAAGCTCGCCAGCGGCACCAGCGGGTTGGTTTCCGGGTAGTAGGCCGCCAGATTGCCACGCGGGATGTCGTAACTCACCAGCTTGAATCCATCCACCTTACGCACCACGCCGTCGTTCCACAGGGTTTCTATCTCTACCCGTTCGCCATCCTGCAGGCCCAGCGCCGCCAGATCTTCCGGATGAATGAACAGCACTTCGCGCTGACCGTAAACGCCGCGGTAGCGGTCATCCAGACCATAGATGGTAGTGTTGTACTGATCGTGCGAGCGCAGCGTCTGCAGGGTAAACGGCGCTTGCTCGCCGCCCAGTTGCGGGAACAGGGTCGCCGGCAGCGCGGCGTCGCTGAATTCCGCCTTGCCGCTCGGCGTGGCGAAACGCAGTTCGGCGGCGGCATTGCCCAGGTAGAAACCGCCGGGCTGCTCGCAGCGACGGTTGAAATCCTCAAAGCCGGGAATGGTGGCGGCGATGTGATCGCGGATCAGCGAGTAGTCGTCGGCCAACTCCAGCCAGTCCAGCTGCTGCGTGCCCAGCACCGCGTCGGCGATGCCGCAGACGATCGCCGTTTCCGATCGTTGGGTATCCGCCAGCGGTTTGCCGATGCCTTCCGAAGCGTGAACCATGCTGAAAGAATCTTCGACCGTGATGTACTGCGAGCCGCTGGCCTGCATGTCCAGTTCGGTGCGGCCCAGCGTCGGCAGGATCAACGCGTCTTTGCCGGTCACCAGGTGGCTGCGGTTAAGTTTGGTGCTGATGTGCACCGTCAAATCGCAGTTGCGCAGGGCGCGGGCGGTGCGTTCGGTGTCCGGCGCCGCGGCGGCCAGATTGCCGCCCAGCGCGATCAGCACTTTCACTTCGCCGCGCAACATCGCTTCGATCGCTTCCACCGTGTTGTGGCCCACCGCGCGATTGGCGATGAAGTTAAAGTGGCGTTCCAGGCTGTCGAGCAGCGCCTTGGGCGACTTCTCGTCAATGCCCATGGTGCGGTTGCCCTGAACGTTGCTGTGGCCGCGTACCGGGCACAGACCGGCGCCCGGTTTGCCCAGTTGCCCGAACAGCAGCTGCAGGTTGGTGATTTCACGCACCGTCGCAATAGAGTGTTTATGCTGAGTCACGCCCATCGCCCAGGTGCAGATCACCCGTTCGGCGCCCTGGTAAGTGGCTGCCGCCTGGCGCAATTGCGCTTCGCTCAGGCCCGATTGTGCGGTAATGGTCCGCCACTCGGTCGCATCCACCTGCGCCAGGTATGCCTCCACGCCGACGCAGTGCCGTTCGATAAACGCCAGGTCAAACAGGGCGGGTTCACCGGCGGCCAGCCGCTGGCGGTGGGTTTCCAGCAGGGCTTTCACCATGCCGCGCACCGCCGCCATATCGCCGCCCAGATTCGGCTGGTAATAGGAAGAACTGATCGGCGAGGATTTTGGCGTCAGCATCTGCACCGGATCCTGCGGATCGGCGAATCTTTCCAGCCCGCGCTCGCGCAGGGTGTTGAAACTGACGATGCGCGCGCCGCGTCGGGCGGCGTTTTTCAGGCTGTGCAGCATGCGCGGGTGGTTGGTGCCGGGGTTTTGACCGAACACGAAGATAGCGTCGGCTTTTTCGAAGTCATCGATGCGGATGGTGCCTTTGCCGACGCCGATGCTTTGCTTCAGCCCGACGCCGCTCGCCTCGTGACACATGTTGGAGCAGTCGGGGAAGTTGCTGGTGCCGAGCATGCGGCCGAACAGCTGATAAAGGTACGACGCTTCGTTGCTGGCGCGGCCCGAGGTGTACAGCTCGATTTGGTTCGGGTTGTCCATTGCGTTGATGTGCCTGGCGATCAGCGCCAGCGCGTCCGGCCAATGAATAGGCTCATAGTGGTCGGTTTCGGCGTTGTAGCGCATCGGATGCGTGAGGCGCCCCTGGTATTCGAGGAAATAGTCGCTCTGCTGCTGCAGGGTGCTGACGCTGTGCGCGGCGAAGAACTCAGGCTCGACGGCGCTGCGCGTCGCTTCCCAACTGACCGCCTTGGCGCCGTTTTCGCAGAAGCTGAAGGTGCTGTGGTTATCGTCGCCCCAGGCGCAACCGGGGCAGTCGAAGCCGCGCGCCTTGTTGACGCGCATCAGGTTGCGCATGTTTTTTAGGGTTTGTTTACTGTCGAGGACAAAGCGGGTGGTGGCTTCAAGCGAACCCCAGCCGCCCGCTGGGCCGGTATAAGGCTTGATTGACGGTTTGAATTTCATGGTGACACTTCGCAGGTGGTTGTAGCTAAAAAGTAAACGCTTTTTTATGCGTCTTGCGTATTTATGTCACAAGTTTAGGGGGGCGGCAGGCAGGCGTCTAATCGAATGGGGCAATGGCGGCATAGAGCATATCTATCGCAGGCGGACGCTGACCTAAACAAATGGTTGCATAAAGACACCCGCTGCAAAAGAGTAATGGTTTCGCCTGAAAGTGAATTCATGCAGTCTATCTCGCGGATTATATTGGCATTTTATTTAGCCTGCGGGCCTGAGGAACACAGCGTGAAGCGTTCAGTATCAGTGGTGATCGGCGGTATCTTACTGCCTTTAGCGGCGCAGGCGGCGGAAACGGCGTCCCATTTTCCCACCATGACCCCACCGGCGATAGACGCCGCCTCTTACGTATTGATGGATTACACTACCGGCCAGGTGCTGGCTGCCGGCAATGCCGACGAGCGCCGCAATCCGGCCAGCCTGACCAAACTCATGACCGGGTTGGTGATCGATCATGCGCTCGATGAGCATAAGATTGGCCTCGATGATGTCGTCACCGTGGGGAAAGACGCCTGGGCGCAGGGCAACCCGGTGTTCAAAGGATCCTCGCTGATGTTCCTGAAACCTGGTGACAGGGTCACGGTACGCGATCTCAGCCGCGGCATCATCATTGATTCCGGCAACGACGCCTGCGTGGCGATGGCGGACTATGTGGCGGGCAGCCAGGTCAACTTCGTCAAGCTGATGAACGAGAAGAGCGCCCAGCTGGGCCTGCAAAACACCCATTTTGAAACGGTGCACGGGCTGGATGCGCCGGGCCAGTTCACCACCGCCGGCGATCTGGCGGTGATTGCGCGCGCCATCATCATGAGCGAGCCGGCGGAATACCATATGTACAGCGAGAAATCGCTGACCTGGAACGGCATCACGCAGCAGAACCGCAACGGCCTGCTGTGGGATAAGACCCTGCACGTCGACGGCCTGAAAACCGGACACACCGCCTCGGCCGGCTTCAACATCATCGCCTCCGCCACCGAAGGAGATCGCCGCCTGATCGCCGTGGTGATGGGCGGCAAAAGTTCCAAAGGCCGCGAGGAACAGGCGCGTAAGCTGTTGACGTGGGGGCTGCGCGACTTTACCACGGTGCACCTGTTCAGTGCCGGCCAGAGCCTGGGGGAAGAACCGGTCTGGTACGGCGAAAGCCACCGCTTGCCGGTCGGCAGCGCGCAGGACCAGTCGCTCAGCCTACCGAAAAGCGAGGCGGACAAACTGAAGGCGCAGTACGTGATCAATGCTGCGCGGCTGGAAGCGCCGGTCAACAAAGGACAAACCGTTGGCGAGATCCGCATCAGCGATAATGGCCAGGTGGTGAAAACCCTGCCGCTGGTGGCGCTGCAGGCGGTGCCGCAGGGCGGCGTGTTCTTACGCCTGATGGATTACATGAAGCTGAAGCTCTGACTCACCGGGCGAGCGACGACGCCCGGTGGTATACTGAGCGCGAATGCCGATCATTGAGCCGCGCTATGGATATTAAACAACTGATTTATCTGTGTAATTTAGAACGGGAACGCCACTTCGGTCGGGCGGCGGAGGCCAGCTTCGTCAGCCAGCCGACGCTGTCCATGCGATTGAAAAACCTGGAAAAAGAGCTGGGCGTTTCGCTGATTAACCGCGGCAACCATTTCGGCGGTTTTACCGCCGAAGGCGAGCGGGTGCTGGCGTGGGCGCGTGAGATCGTCTCGGTTTACCAAGGGCTGAAGCTGGAGGTGGAGTCGCTCAAGCATGGCTTGCACGGCACGCTGCGCCTTGGCGTGGTGCCGCAGTGCAGCATCTCGGTGGCGGAAATGCTCAAGGCGGTGAGCGAGCGTTATCCGCATCTTGATTACCGGCTGGCGGTGCTGAGCGCCGATCAACTGCTGGAGGCGTTGACGGCGCATACCGTCGACATCGGCATCGGCTTTTTCGAGCTGTCGACGCTGAAGGAACTGCATTTTCAATCACAACCGCTGGTGGAAACCGGCGTTGAGCTGGTATTTCATCCGCAACACTTTCCTAAGCTGGTGGGCGACACGCCGTTGCCGCTGGAGGCGGTGGCCGCCTTGCCGCTGTGCCTGGCCGAGCCGACGCGGTATTTTCGCCGCTATCTCGATCAGCATTTCCGCGACGCCGGGTTGACGCTGCACCCGCGGCTGGAAACCGCTTCGATCTTCCAACTGCTGGAAGGGATTTTCGTCGGCCTGGGTTGCGGGTTGTTCCCGCGCGGCCAGTTGCAATCGCCGCTGATGCCGGAACTGCAGCGGCGGCCGGTGGCCATCGCCGCCATGCCGCGCCATGCGGCGGTGGTGGTTGATATGGCGGAGCGCGCCACGCCGTTGGCGCAGAAGTTTTTCGATGCCGCCAGCGAGTGGTTGCGGCGGCAAAATATCTGAAGGAAGAATGTATTGCGGCCAGTAATTAGCCGCGTAGAGGTATTCAATCGATAGCGCTGAAAGATTCCGCATCGCCCAACGTTTGACGCAGGCGATTTTCCCAGGCGTAGAGCGCGGCGGTGAGGATCACTTCCAGCGCCTGCGCCTGATTCAGGCCGCTGTTGAACAGCGGCTGCACGCTCTGCGGGGTGAACTTCTCCGGTGCGCGAGTCAGCTCGGCGGCAGTGCGCATCACCGCGAGTTTTACCGAGTCTTCGGTATACGCCAGTCCCTGAGGCAGCCCGGCGAACAGCGCCTGAACCAATCCCTCATCCTGCAATTCTTGCGCGACGGTGGCCGCGCAGTAATGGCTGCCGTTGATGCGCGAGACCGCCAGCGTCGCCAGCGCCTTCAGGCGGCTCGATAACCCATATCCTTCGGCATTGATGCCGTTGAACACCCCGTTACGCTCGCGCAGTGCGGCGGCATCGTGCGCCAACAGCAGATAATAAGATTCGGCGCGCGCCTGCGGGTGGCTCTGATCCAGCACATCAAGCTGTTCGGCGGCGGCGGCTTCCGTGTCGATCGGCGGCAGGCGGGTAGACCAATTCAGTTCGTCGGCGCTGAAAGCGATGCCATCGGCGTCTTCGACGTTAGGAAAGCCGGGCACCACCACCGCCGGCCGGCCGGCCAATGCCGCGACGCCCGCGACCACGCGCGCCTGATAGCTGACAAAACCGATGATTTGCGAAAAGGTGACGATATCCGCCGGGCTCAGCCCGACGTCGGCGAGCTGTTGCAGCGCTTTGCGGCAAATCAACGTGGGCTGGCTGGCAAGCTGGCGGGCATATTGGGTGATCTGAGCGAGGCGGATATTGCTTTCCCGGGAGGCGTCCGGGCTGTGCAGCGGGGCGAGGCGAGCGGCGTAGTGGCTACAAAGCGATTGTACGCCCGTCACCTGAGCGACGGTCAACGCGGTGCTGAGGCGATCGTAGGGTGACAATGTCACGTATCGTGACAGCGGCACCTGGTCGGGAAACAGCGCGTGGTAACCGGCCAACGAGGCGCTGAACACGCCGGCGCGAGCGCTGAGCGCATTGTTTAAGGCTTCATCGGCGAAGGCACCCAGCCCCAGCAGAAAACGGTCACGCAGGGTAGCCGCCTGAGGCTCCAGCGGCGCATCGCCCCGCACGCTGCTTTGGGTTTCGTGATACCACTGGGCATTATGTTGTCGACGGAGTCGTTCCATAGGGTCAATCCTTAATCATGATCAACAGCCAACGCTACGTACGGCAGCGGCGGCTGGACAAAGAGGCAACATGCCCGCAGGCGGGGCGAAAGGCGGATTTAGCGCAGCTCATCACAGCAGAGGGCGTGGCCGTAAACAGAAAAACCGGCTGCCAGCGTGAGCAGTAGCTGCGTAAGGCGGCGATGGCGAAGGCTGTTCATCAGTGCGATATCCTGTCGTATGAGAAGTGCAACGTAGGGGATATCCTCACCGATCGCCCTGGCGAGATAAAATAATGTTACGGACTAATCAATAACTGAAAGGAATAAAATATAAGGATATATAACAAGAATGTAATTTGCATGTGCGCTTTCTCGCTAAGCGGCAGGCGCGCAAGGTGATAAAAAACCCGCCGCAGCGGGTTTGTAGGTGAAGGTGTGACTCAGAAACGGCCGCCGTCGCGCCGCCAGGCATCGGCGGTCAGCGCCTCGCCGAAGTGGCTGGCGATAAGGCGCTTGGTCAATTCGTGCAGCGGCGCCGCCAACACCTCCGCGGTGCTGCCGCGTTCGACGATTTCCCCTTCGTGCATCACCAGCACCTGGTCGCTGATATGCTTCATCATGCCGAGGTGCTGGGTGACGTAGATATAGGAAATACCGTGTTTTTCCTGCAGCTCCAGCATCAGGTTGATGATTTGCGAGCGCATCGACATGTCCAGCGAGGCCAGCGCCTCATCGGCGACGATCACCTTCGGTTGCAGGATCAGCGCACGGGCCAGCGCGACGCGCTGTTTTTGCCCGGAGGCCAGCATGTGCGGATAGTAGTAGGCGTGATCCGGCAGCATGCCGACCTGGCGCAGCGTCTGGTTGATACGCTGCTCGCGCTCGGCGGGCTCAAGATCGGTGTTCAGCCGCAGCGGCGCGTCCAGCAGCTGGCCGATGCGCTGGCGCGGGTTGAGCGAGGTGCTCGGATCCTGAAAAATCATGCGAATGCGCTGGCTGCGGTAACGATAATCGCCGAACTCCAGCGGATGATCGTCGATCAACAGTTCGCCGGCGGTCGGTTCTACCATGCCGGAGAGCATCTTCGCCAGCGTGGATTTGCCGGAGCCGTTCTCGCCGATCACCGCCAGCGTCTGGCCTTCGCGCAGGGTAAAGCTGACCGATTTCACCGCCTCGACGTGCTGGCGGCGGAACAGCCCGGTGCGATAGCGGTAGGTTTTGCTCAGGTTGCGCACTTCCAACAGCGTTTCCATGTTATTGCTCCTCCATGTTCAGCGGGAAGTGGCAGGCGAAGAAGTGGTTTTTGACCGGGCGCAGGCGCGGCGTTTCGATGCACTTCTTCTGCGCGTAAGGGCAGCGCGGCCCCAGGCGGCAGCCGATCGGCAGGTGTTCCAGCGAAGGAATGGCGCCCGGCAGCGTATTCAACCGGCTTTTGTGCGGCAGCGAGCGGCCGAAGTCCGGCATGGCGCGGATCAGCGCCTGGGTGTAAGGGTGGTGCGGCGCCGCCAGCAGTTCTTCGCACTGGGCGCTTTCCACCGTTTGCCCGCAGTACAAGACGTTCACCCGGTCGGCCCACTTGCTCATCATCTGCAGGTCGTGACTGATCAGCAGAATGGTGGTGTTGTTGTTCTGGTTGAGACGCGCCAACAGGCGGAAAATCTGCGCCTGCGTGGTCGGTTCCATGGCGTTGGTCGGCTCATCGGCGATCAGCAGGCGCGGTTGGTTGGCCAGCGCGATGGCGATCATCACTTTCTGGCACTCGCCTTCCGTCAACTCGTAGGGGAAGCTGCCCATGATGTCGTCGTGATCCTTGATGCCGACGCGGTGCAGCAACTCGATGGCGCGGCGTTTGCGCCAGTTGAAGCGCTGCCACCAGTGGCCCTTGTAGGTCCAGCCCGGGATGGCCTGCGCCAGCTGGCGGCCGATGCTCTCGGAAGGGTCGAGACAGGACTGCGGTTCCTGGAAGATCATTGAGACGTTGTGGCCCACCAGCCTGCGCCGCTCGCGCGGGCTCAGCTGCAGCAGATCGATGTCGTCGAAGCGGAAACGATCGGCGGTGACGCGCCAGTTGTCTTTGGTTACGCCGCAGATGGCCTTGGCGATCAGGCTCTTGCCGGAGCCCGATTCGCCCACCAGCCCGCGCACTTCGCCCTCGGTCAGCGTCATGCTGACGCGATCGACCGCCTTGACCGGCCCTTCGGCGGTCATAAATTCAATCGTCAAATTGCGGATATCGAGTAACGGCATTATTCCACCCCGGCATTGATTGCGCGGCGCATACCGTCGCCTAACAGGTTAACCAGCAGCACGCTGACGAGGATGGCCGCGCCGGGCAGCATCACCGTCCAGGGCGCGACGTACACCAGCTCGAGCGAATCGCCGAGCATTGCTCCCCATTCCGGCGAAGGCAACTGCGCGCCGAGATCGAGGAAGCCGAGCGCGGCGATATCCAAAATAGCCATCGACAGCGCGCGGGTGAACTCGGTCACCAGCACCGCCGCGATGTTCGGCATGACCGCGTACCACAGGATCTGCAGCGTGGAAGCGCCGTCAAGCCGGGCCGCCACCACGTACTCTTTCTCCAGTTCGTCGTGCACCGCGCTGTAGATGGTGCGCACCATGCGTGGCAACAAGGCGAGCCACACCGCCAGCATGGCGTGTTCAAGTTTGGGGCCGATAAACGCCACCACCACGATCGCCAGCAGCAGCGACGGAATCGACAGCAGGGTATCGAGGATATGGTTGAGCACCGCCGAGCGCAGCCCGTGGGTTACGCCGGCGAACACGCCGAGGATCACGCCGCAGAACGCCGCGGCCAGCGTCACCGCCAGCGCGGAACCGAAGGTGGCGGCTGTGCCGGTCAACAGGCGGCTGAGGATGTCGCGCCCGAGATCGTCGGTGCCGAGGAAGAACGACACGTTGCCGTAGCGCGACCAGGACGGCGGCAGCAGTTGATAGCCGAGGAACTGCTGATCCAGCGCGTAGGGCGCCAGCAGGCTGCCAAACAGCGACAGCAGCAGCAGGGCGATCACGCCGTAAAAACCGATCATCGCCAGCGCGTCGCCGTAGAAAATCCGCCAGGTGTAGCGCAGCGGGCTCGGCATCTTTTTCTCGCGGTATACGTTATCGAAGGGCATACCATTCCTTATGTTTCAGCGGGTTGGTTGCCGCACCCAGAATGTCGGCCAGAACGTTAATGGTGATCACCAGCGTGCCGACCACCATCACACCGGCGGAGATCGCCGCATAGTCCTGTTGGCGAATGGCGTTGATCAGCCAGCGGCCGAGGCCCGGCCAGCTGAACACCACTTCGGTGATCATCGCCAGCGTGAGCATGGTGGAGAACTGCAGCCCCAGTTTGGGCACGATCGGCGGCAGCGCGTTGTGCAACACGTGGCGACGAATGATGGTGAAGCGCGACAGGCCGCGGGTGGCGGCGGCCTTGATGTAGTTTTGGCTCAGCACGTCGTCGGTGCTGATGCGCATCAGCCGCACCACTTCGGTGGTGGGCGCCACCGCCAGCGCGGCGATCGGTAGGATCATGTGGCGCAGGGCGCTGCCGATCATCTCGGCGCGATACGGCGAGTCCGACAGCCAGGCGTCGATCAGCGCAAAACCGGTGATGGGTTTCACCTGATACAGCAGATCGAAACGGCCGGAAACCGGCAGCCAGCCGAGATGCAGCGAGAAGAACAGCATCAGCAGCAGCGCCAGCCAGAACACCGGCATCGAAAAGCCCAGCAGCGCGAAGGTGCTGATGGCGGTGTCCTGCCACTTGCCGCGCAGCACGCCGGCGATGATGCCCAGCGGAATGCCGATAAACAGCGCCAGAGCGAAGGCCAGCAGGCACAGTTCCATGGTGGCCGGGAACACTTCGCGCAGCTGTTCGCTGATCGCCTGGCCGTTGATGCTGGAGACGCCGAAGTCCCAGTGCAGCAGGCTGACGAAGTAGAACTGATAGGCGTCCAGCAGGGCGGCGCCGTTCAGCGGCGCGCGCGGCGTGAAATAGCTCAGGCTGAAGCTGACCAGCGTCAGGAAGAACAGCGTGATCAGCAGCAGCAGAATGCGGCGCAGGGTAAAGATAATCACTTTTTCACCTCCGGCGCGGATTCACGGTACACCCCGGCGAACGAGGCGTTGCCGAACGGGCTCAGCACCAATCCCTTGATGTCGTAACGATAGGCCTGCAGGCGCAAGGAAGACGCCAGCGGCAGCACAGGCAGTTGCTGCTCGAGGATTTTCTGCGCCTTGCGGTAGTTGTCGATGCGCTGAGACAGCTGCTGCGACAGCAGCGCGTTCTGCAGCACTTCGTCAAAGCCCGGATCACACCAGTGAGCATAGTTGGTTTGCGAACGGATTGCCGCGCAGCTCAGCAGCGGCCGGAAGAAGCTGTCCGGATCGTTGCTGTCGGTGGCCCAGCCGGTCAGGGTCAGATCGTGGTTCATCTCCATCAGGCGCGCTTCCTGGAAGCGGCCCTCCACCGGCACTATGGTGACGTTGATGCCCACCTGGCCGAGATCGGCCTGGATCAGTTCGGCGGTTTTCAGCGGGCTCGGGTTGTAAGACTGCGAGGCGGTCGGCACCCACAGCTTCAGGTTCAGCTGGCTGACGCCGGCCTGCCGCAGCATCTCGCGAGATTTGGCCGGATCGTACTCGGTGACGTGCGCGTCGTTGTCATAGGCCCAGGAGGCGCGCGGCAGGATCGAGGCGGCGGTTTCCGCCGTGCCGTAATAGATCGACTGCATCAACCGCTGGTTGTTGATCGCCAGCGAGATCGCCTGGCGCACATTGAGGTTGTCGAGCGGCGGTTTACGGGTGTTGAACGCCAGATAGGCGATGTTCATCCCCGGACGCAGCGTCAGGCGCAGGCGTGGATCGTCGCGCAGGATAGACAGCTGGCTGGCCGCCGGATAGGCCAGCACGTCGCATTCGCCGGTCAGCAGCTTGGAGAGGCGGCCGGTGCCGCCGGCGCCCAGGTCGATCACCACCTGCGGCATGCGCGGCAGGCCTTTCCAGTAGGTGGCGTTGCGCGCCAGGCGAATATATTGCCCCGAGCGGTATTCGTTGAGCAGGAACGGGCCGCTGCCGACCGGCTCGCGATCGATCAGCTCCTGATGGCCTTCGCGCGTCAGCGTGTCGGCGTATTCGGCGGACAACACCGGCGCGTAGTGGGTGGCCAGGTGCCACAGGAACGAGGCGTCCGGCGACTGCAGGCGAATCTCCACCGTGTAGTCGTCGAGCTTTCTCACGCTCTGCACCGAATCACCGAACTGCAGGCTGTCGAAATAGGGGTATTCGCCGCCGTTCACGTCGTGATACGGGTGTTTCTGATCGAATACGCGCGCAAAGCTGAACACCACGTCGTCGGCGTTCATCTTGCGGGTGGGCGTGAACCAGGCGGTGGTCTGGAACGGCACGTCCTTGCGCAAATGGAAGCGGTAGGTGGCGCCGTTATCCAGCACTTCCCAGCTTTGCGCCAGCTCGGGGATCAGGCGATAGGTGTAGGGATCGACGTCCAGCAGGCGATCGTACAGCTGGGCGGCCAGGGTATCCACCGTCAGGCCGCTGCTGGCCATTTGCGGGTTGAAGGTATTCAGTATGCCGCTGACGCAATAAACAAAGCCGCTTTGGCGAATGTCCGGCAGCGGCGCCGCGGTGGGCGCGGGCGGTGTTGTCGCGGCCAGGGCAGAGCCCGTCAGGCACAACGACAGTATCCAAAAGGGTAAACCACGCATAGAGGCTCATGGGTTAATCAGCAATAGCGTTAGTGTATCGCACTCTGACCAGCAGCCCAATCCATTGAGCAAAATCGCTGAGTTTTCTGCGACTTGATTAATCAGCCCGTTCAGCGGCAAGAAAAAAGTTTTTCATGTTATGTTATAATATAACAAAATCATGTTACCGTTCCCCGGCAAAGTCACCATAACGCAAGGGGATGTATGAACGAAGTTGCACTTCCACCACGCCGTTCGCTGCCGGACGCTCAGGCATGGCGCGGCGAAATGAGTGATGTCGGGCTCGATTGGGTCGGGATGCAAGGGATCGCGCTGCCGCTGGAGCTGGCCGGCAAGCCATTGATGGCGAAGGTCGACGCCGGTATCAACCTGCGCGCCGAAGCGGCGGGGAAACGCGGCATTCACATGTCGCGGCTGTATCTGGCGCTGGACGAGTTGACGCAGGGAGAGCTGACGCCACAGCGCATCGGTCGGACGTTGCAGGCCTTTTTGGCTTCGCAGCCGGAACACAGCGATCGCGCCAGCCTGACGCTCAGCGGCGAGCTGTTGCTGTCGCGCCCGGCGCTGCTGTCGCCGCAGCGCGGCTGGAAAGCCTATCCGCTGCGCATCGAGGCCACCCTGACGGACACGCTGACGCTGGCGCTGACCGTCGGCGTGCCTTATTCCTCCACCTGCCCGAGTTCAGCGGCGCTCAGCCGCCAGCTGGCGCAGCAACAGTTCCAGTTTGATTTTGAACAGGAGGCGGAGCGGGTCAGCCAGCGGCAGGTGAGCGAGTGGCTGTTGGAGCAGGGCATGCCGGCCACGCCCCACAGCCAGCGCAGCTGGGCCTGGATCACCGTAACGCCCGAGAATGAACGGGCGTTTGAGCCGGTGAAACTGATTGACCGCATCGAACATGCGCTGGGCACGCCGGTGCAAACGCTGGTGAAACGCCGCGACGAGCAGGCCTTCGCGCTGGCTAACGGTCAGAACCTGATGTTCTGCGAGGACGCGGCGCGGCGCCTGTATCGCATGCTGCGCAGCCAGTGCGACTACCGCGCCTTCTCGCTGCGCGTCGAACATCAGGAGAGCCTGCATGCCCACAATGCGGTGGCGGAGCTGAGCTGGCGGGGAGAACACCATGCTGCGTAAAAATCCCAGCGGCCATCTGCCGCAGGTCTCGCCGCTGGCCTACATCGATCCCACCGCCATTATTTGCGGCCGGGTGATCGTTGAAGATTTCGTTTACGTCGGCCCGTATGCGGTGATCCGCGCCGACGAGTTGAACGCCGCCGGCGACATGGAGCCGATCGTCATCGGCTCGCACTCCAATATTCAGGACGGCGTGGTGATCCACTCCAAGAGCGGGGCGGCGGTCACCATCGGCCGTTACAGCTCGATCGCCCACCGCGCCATCGTACACGGCCCGTGTCGCATCGGCGATAGGGTGTTTATCGGTTTCAACAGCGTGCTGTTCAACTGCCACGTTCAGTCCGGCTGCGTGGTGCGCTACAACGCGGTGGTGGACGGCGTGACGCTGCCGGAAAACCGCTATATCCCCCCCCTCGACCGAACGCGTGGGCACCGACAGCGATCTGTCGCGCTATCGCCAGGTCGATCGCGGCGCGCTGCAGTTTTCGGAAGAAGTGGCCGCCACCAACGTCGAACTGGTGCGCGGTTACCAGGCATTACGCAATGAATTTTAATGAGGTCCCCATGAAACAACTTCCCGTGACCGTGCTTTCCGGCTTTCTCGGCGCCGGCAAGACCACGGTGCTGAACCATATCCTGAACAACCGGCAGGGCATGCGCGTGGCGGTGATTGTCAACGACATGAGCGAAGTGAACATTGACGCCGCGCTGGTGGAGAATGAAGTGCATCTCGATCGCCAGGAAGAGAAGCTGGTGGAGATGAGCAACGGGTGCATCTGCTGCACGCTGCGCGAAGACCTGCTGGTATCGGTGCGCGAACTGGCGCAGGACGGGCGTTTCGATTACCTGTTGATCGAATCGAGCGGCATCTCGGAGCCGCTGCCGGTGGCGGAAACCTTTACCTTTGAGGATGAAACGGGCGAAAGCCTGTCCCAATTCGCCCGGCTGGATACGCTGGTGACGGTGGTCGACGGGGTGAATTTCATTCAGCAATACCAGCAGGCGCAAAGCCTGCAGGAGGCCGGCCAAAGCCTGGGCGAGGACGATCTGCGCAGCGTGGCGGACCTGTTGATTGAGCAAATTGAATTTTGCGACGTGATCCTGGTCAGCAAGACCGATCTGTTGACGCCAACGCAGCAGGGCGAAGTGATGGCGCTGCTGGCCAGCCTGAATCCCGACGCCCGCATTGTGCCGATCGCGCCGGGCAAACTGCCGCTGGAGGCGGTGCTGAATACCGGCAGCTTCAGCTTTGAAAAGGCGCAGCAGGCGCCCGGCTGGCTGAAAGAGCTGCGCGGGGAACACGTGCCGGAAACGGAAAGCTACGGCATCAGCAGCTTTGTCTATCAGGCGCGGCGGCCGTTTGCGCCGGACAAGTTCTACCGCGTGATCAACGGCGATTGGGGCGGCGGCAAGCTGCTGCGCTCGAAAGGCTTCTTCTGGCTGGCGACGCGGCCGCGGCAGGCCGGGCAGTGGAGCCAGGCCGGCGGCATCGCCCATTACGGCCTGGCGGGCACCTTTTGGCGCGCGATCCCGCAAGATAATTGGCCGCAGGATCCGCAAACGCGGGCGCATATTCAGGAGAAATGGGTGGAGCCGTTCGGCGACATGCGCCAGGAGCTGGTGTTTATCGGCCAGCACTTGCAACAGGCGGCGATCGTGCGTCTGCTGGACGACTGCCTGCTGAACGACGACGAAATGGCCGCCGGCGTGGACTATTGGCTGGAGATGGCAGACCCGTTCCCTGAGTGGTAATTGCGCAATCTTCGTGTGGTAATGAGAAAAATTCTCAACAAAGTGCTTTACAGACGATACTGATAACTATTATCATCGCCTGGCAGTTCACGGAAGGCCACAGTTTGCGGCTCTGATGTGGAAGGCACGACATTGCTCACATTGCTTCCAGTGTTTTTTAAGCCAGCTCGGGTGCTGGCTTTTTTTTTGCCCGCTATTCCTCGTCCGTTTCGCCGTTTTGCAGCAGCGCATGCTTTTTCAGCATACCGCGTAGCTGATGGTAGGTGAGCCCCAGCAACTGCGCCGCCTTGCGCTGGTTGAATCGCCCTTGCTGCAGCGCCGCCTCGATCAGCGCCTTCTCTTGCTCCAACTGCCAGTTTTTCAGCTCGAGCGGCAGCGACGGCAACACGCCGACGCCTTCAGGGGCGGGCGCAAGCGGCGTGGCCTCGCGTGGTGCAAACGGGTTGATGACGATCTCATCCAGCGGGTTGTCGCTGTCGCCGTGACGATAGACCGAACGTTCCACCACGTTTTTCAGTTCACGCACGTTGCCTGGCCAGCCATACTCGAGCAACGTCTGCCTGGCGCGTTCGGTAAAGCCGGGAAACAGCGGCAGCCCCAGCTCGCGGCACATTTGAATGGCGAAGTGCTCGGCCAGCAACATGATATCGGGCCGGCGTTGGCGCAGCGGCGGCAGCTGCACCACGTCGAACGCCAGCCGATCCAGCAGATCGGCGCGAAACTTGCCCGCCGCCGCCAGCGCCGGCAGATCGTCGTTGGTGGCGCACACCAACCGCACATCCACCCGCAGCGGCTGGCTGCCGCCCACGCGTTCCAGCTGACCGTATTCGATCACCCGCAGCAATTTCTCCTGCACCAGCATCGGCGCGGTCGCCAGCTCATCGAGGAACAGCGTGCCGCCGTCGGCACGCTCGAAGCGGCCCAGATGACGTTTCTGCGCGCCGGTAAAGGCGCCGGCCTCGTGGCCGAACAGCTCGGAGTCCAGCAGGTTTTCATTCAGCGCCGCACAGTTGAGCGAGATGAACGGCCCTTGCCAACGGTTGGAGAGGTAGTGCAGACGATGGGCGATCAGCTCTTTGCCGGTGCCGCGTTCGCCGATCACCAGCACCGGTTTGTTCAGCTTTGCCACCTGGGAGACTTGCTCCAATACTTCGACAAAGGCGTTTGCTTCGCCCAACAAATTTTCTGGCTGTTCGTTCATGATGAAATTCGCCAATGTTTGGTGAAAATAATCACTCTACAGCAAGCGCACAGAGAGTCAAAAATAAAGAGTTGTTGTTTTTCAATGGTATAAAAGTTGGCACGGGTTTTGATTATCTCTTTGGGCAAGCTGTACGACTTAACGCGGCGCTTCAGACGCCATCAGAACCAAGAGGAAGTGAATTATGGGTATTTTTTCTCGTTTTGCCGACATCGTGAACGCCAACATCAACACCCTGCTGGACAAGGCGGAAGATCCGCAGAAGCTGGTGCGGTTGATGATCCAAGAGATGGAAGACACGCTGGTTGAAGTCCGTTCTACGTCGGCGCGCGCGCTGGCGGAGAAAAAGCAGTTGCTGCGTCGCATCGAGCAGGGCGAAAGCCAGGTAAGCGACTGGCAGGAAAAAGCCGAACTGGCGCTGCGCAAAGATAAAGAAGACTTGGCCCGCGCGGCGCTGATCGAAAAACAAAAGGTTGCCGACCTGATCGCCACGCTGACGCAGGAAGTGGCGACCGTAGAAGAAACGCTGGCGCGCATGAAGAGCGAAATCGGCGAGCTGGAAAACAAGCTGACCGAAACCCGCGCGCGGCAGCAGGCGCTGGCGCTGCGTCATCAGGCCGCGTCTTCTTCCCGTGAAGTACGTCGCCAGCTCGACAGCGGTAAGCTGGACGAGGCGATGGCGCGTTTCGAACAGTTCGAACGCCGCATCGACCACATGGAAGCCGAAGCGGAAAGCATCAGCATCGGTAAAAAGAAGTCGCTGGACCAGGAGTTTGCCGAGCTGAAAGCCGACGACGCCATCAGTGAGCAGCTGGCGGCGCTGAAAGCCAAGATGAACCGCTCAGAGTAAGGCGAACCGCGGCCACACACCGAAGGTGGCCGCCAATCCAGGACCCGATAAGAAGGAATAACAATGAGTGCTTTATTACTTGCCATTCCGCTGACAATTTTCGTGCTGTTTGTCGCGCCGATTTGGCTTTGGCTGCATTACAGCAATCGGCAACAGACAGGCATCCAGCTGAGTCAGCAAGAAATGCAGCGCCTGGCGCAGCTGGCGGAAGACGCCAAACGCATGCGTGAACGCATTCAGGCGCTGGAAGAGATCCTTGATGCGGAACACCCGAACTGGAGACAGTCCTGATGAGTAATACGCTGGGCAGTAAAAAGCTTTATCGCGTACCCGAAGAAGGCATGGTGAAAGGCGTCTGCGCCGGTTTGGCCCACTATTTCGACGTGCCGGTGCGCCTGATCCGCGTGATGGTGGTGCTGTCGCTGTTCTTTGGGCTGTTCTTCTTCACGCTGGTGGCCTATATCGCGCTGGTGTTCGTGTTGGACGAGGCGCCGGCCAGCCGCTTCGAAGGCGAGCATCAGAAGACGCCGCGCCAGCTGCTCGATCAACTGGAATATGAGCTGGGCAGCGGCGAGCAGCAGCTGCGTCAGGTCGAGCGTTACGTGACGTCCGACACCTTCGGCGTACAGAGCCGTTTCCGCAAGCTGTAACCCTTCTTGCGAGACCCGGCCTGTGCAGGCCGGGCATCTTCGCCGCCGTTATCCCGTGAATAACCTTAATCGTCTTGTGCCGGAGGGCATTGTCATGAATAAAATCGATGTCGCGAACACCGCCAGAACGGGTGGATTTAAACGAGGAGCGGCGGCAATGTTGAAGACATTGGCTAAAGTCATCATCATAGCGTTATTGAACTATGGCCCGGCGGGCGCTGCCGGCTGGCTGTTGAAAACCGTCGGCCGCAAACCGGTGCGCTTCGTGCTGGCGCTGGTGCTGGAACCGCTGTTCCGTAAAGGCCTGAACAAGGCTTTCGGGCGTTACGTCAAGGAGAGCAATGAAACGACTGCAAAATGAGTTAACCTCGCTGGTCAACCGCGGAATGGATCGCCATCTGCGCCTGGCGGTGACCGGCCTGAGCCGCAGCGGCAAAACCGCCTTTATCACCGCTTTCGTTAACCAACTGCTGCATGTGCACAGCGGCGCGCGCATGCCGTTGTTTTCACCGGTGCGCGAAGAACGCCTGCTGGGCGTTAAACGCATCCCGCAGCGCGATCTCGGCATCCAGCGTTTCACCTATGACGAAGGGCTGGCGCAGCTGTACGGCACGCCGCCGGCCTGGCCGACGCCGACGCGCGGCGTCAGCGAAATTCGTCTGGCGTTGCGCTACCGCTCCAACGACTCGCTGCTGCGCCACTTTAAAGACACCTCCACGCTGTATCTGGAGATCGTCGATTATCCCGGCGAATGGTTGCTGGATCTGCCGATGCTCGAACAGGATTACCTGGCCTGGTCGCGCCAGATGACCGGGCTGCTGCAGGGCGAACGCGCCGAATGGGCCAAGCCCTGGCTTGAGCTGTGCAAAATCTGCGATCCGCTGGCGCCGGCCGACGAAAACCGCCTGGCGGCGATCGCCCAGGCCTACACCGATTATCTGCTGCGCTGCAAAAGTGAAGGGCTGCACTTCATTCAGCCGGGGCGTTTCGTGCTGCCGGGCGACATGGCCGGTGCGCCGGCGCTGCAGTTTTTCCCGTGGCCTGACGTGGCCGCGAGCGGCGAGTCGAAGCTGGCGCAGGCCGACAAGCATACCAACATCGGCATGTTGCGCGCTCGCTTCAATTACTACTGCCAGTCGATCGTCAAGAACTTCTACAAAGAGCATTTCGTCCGTTTCGATCGGCAAATCGTGCTGGTCGACTGCCTGCAGCCGCTCAACAGCGGCCCGCAGGCGTTCAACGACATGCGTCTGGCGTTGACCCAACTGATGCAGAGCTTCCATTACGGCAAGCGCACGCTGTTTCGCCGCTTGTTCTCGCCGACCATCGACAAACTGATGTTCGCCGCCACCAAAGCGGACCATATCACCGCCGATCAGCACGCCAATCTGGTGTCCTTGCTGCAACAGCTGGTGCAAGAGGCGTGGCAGAATGCGGCGTTCGAAGGCATCAGCATGGATTGCGTCGGCCTGGCCTCGGTGCAGGCGACCGAGAGCGGCATCGTCGATCATCAGGGGCAGCGTATCCCGGCGCTGAAGGGCAACCGCCTCAGCGACGGCGCGCCGCTGACGGTGTTCCCCGGCGAAGTGCCCGCCCGCCTGCCGGGGCCGGCGTTCTGGCAGAGCCAGGGGTTCCACTTCGATGAATTTCGCCCGCGCGCCATGAGCGTGGACACCCCGTTGCCGCATATCCGTCTGGATGCGGTGATGGAATTTTTACTGGGAGACAAATTGCGATGAGCGAGCCGATCAAACCGCGTATCGACTTTGACGAGCCGCTGCAACCGCCGCAGGAACCGGCGTTGCGCGCCGGCGTCGCTTTCGACGCCGAGCAGGCGGAAAGCTTCTTTCCGGCGGCGCCGGAGCTGCAGCAGGAAGAGGAGGAAGGGCGCGCCGAAGGCATCATTAACGCCGCGCTGAAACCTAAACGCAGCCTGTGGCGCAAAATGGTGACCGCCGGGCTGGCGCTGTTCGGCGTCAGCGTGGTGGCGCAGGGCGTGCAGTGGGTGCATACCGCCTGGGTGCAGCAGGACTGGATCGCCATGGGCGGCGGCGTGGCCGGCGGCCTGATCGTGTTTGCCGGCGTCGGTTCGGTGGTCACCGAGTGGCGGCGTTTGTATCGGCTGCGCCAGCGCGCGGAAGAGCGCGACGTGGCGCGCGAGCTGTTGCACAGCCACGGGCTGGGGCAAGGGCGCGAATTCTGCGAGAAGTTGGCGCGCCAGGCCGGGCTGGATCAGGGGCATCCGGCGCTGCAGCGCTGGCAGGCCTCGCTGCATGAAACGCAAAACGATCGTGAAGTGGTGGAGCTGTACGCCAAACTGGTGCAGCCGGTGCTCGACAATCAGGCGCGGCGCGAAATCAGCCGCTCCGCCGCCGAATCGACGCTGATGATTGCCGTCAGCCCGTTGGCGCTGGTGGATATGGCGTTTATCGCCTGGCGCAACATCCGTTTGATTAACCGCATCGCCGCGCTGTACGGCATCGAACTGGGTTACTTCAGCCGCATTCGTCTGTTTCGGCTGGTGCTGCTCAATATCGCCTTCGCCGGCGCTTCCGAGCTGGTGCGCGAAGTGGGCATGGACTGGATGTCGCAGGATCTGGCGGCGCGGCTGTCGGCGCGCGCGGCGCAGGGCATTGGCGCCGGGCTGTTGACCGCGCGGCTGGGCATCAAGGCGATGGAACTGTGCCGCCCGCTGCCGTGGCTGGAAGGGGAAAAACCGAAGCTTGGCGATTTCCGCAGCCAGCTGATCGGCCAGTTGAAAGATACGCTGAAAAAGGGCGACGGCAAGGCCAAATAACCCCACGACGGCGCTCTCAGGAGCGCCGTTTTCTGAGCGGTGCCGACGCCGGACGTAATCGAGACTTGACGACAGTCGATCCCCCTGTGATTGCGTGATAAATCTCTGAAAAATTAATTATGATTGTGATAACTCTCTGTTTGCAGGCTAAAATGACGCCGATGCTGTTATTCACTTGCGTTTAAAATCAGCAACCACGGCAATAAATCAGAGTTCTGTCAACTTTTGCTGACAGATCGCTTCTACCGCCCGGTGCGAGGGAGTATCATCATCGCTAACGATCCCCGCACTTGCAGAGATAAGGCCAACACTGATGCGTTTGGAAGTATTTTGCGAAGACCGCCTCGGTCTCACTCGAGAATTACTCGATCTTTTGGTATCGCGCAGCATTGACTTACGTGGCATCGAGATCGATCCCATCGGCCGCATTTACCTCAATTTCTCCCAGCTGGACTTCGATACTTTCCGCGCGTTGATGGCGGAGATCCGCCGCATCGCCGGCGTAACCGACGTGCGCACCGTCAGCTTTATGCCTTCCGAACGCGAGCATCGCGCGCTGCGTGCGCTGCTGGAGTCGATGCCGGAGCCGGTGTTCTCTATCGATATGAAGGGCAAGGTCGAGCTGGCCAACCCGGCGGCGCTGGCGCTGTTCAGCCTGAGCGAAGACAAGATCCGCAACCAGACCGCCGGGGCGCTGATCGGCGGCTATAACTTCAGCCGCTGGCTGGAGAGCGAGCATACGGCGCCGCACTCAGAACGGGTGGTGATCCGCAGCCAGGACTTCCTGATGGACATTACGCCTATCTATCTGGAGGACGAACAGCAACAGCCGGCCGCGGTTGGCGCGGTGGTGATGTTGAAGTCCACCGCGCGCATGGGCCGCCAACTGCAAAATCTGTCGGTGAACGACGATACCGAATTCGACCACATCGTCGCGGTGAGCGCCAAGATGCGTCACGTGCTGGAGCAGGCGCGCAAGCTGGCGATGCTCGATGCGCCGCTGCTGATCGTGGGCGATACCGGCACCGGCAAGGATATTCTGGCCCGCGCTTGCCACCTGCGCAGCCCGCGCGGCAAGCAGCCGTTCCTGGCGCTGAACTGCGCCGCGCTGCCGGATGACGTGGTGGAGAGCGAGCTGTTCGGCCATGCGCCGGGCGCTTATCCCAACGCGCTGGAAGGCAAGAAAGGCTTCTTCGAGCAGGCCAACGGCGGTTCGGTGCTGCTGGACGAGATCGGCGAAATGTCGCCGCGCATGCAGACCAAACTGCTGCGTTTCCTCAACGACGGCACCTTCCGCCGCGTCGGCGAGGAGCATGAGGTGCACGTCGACGTGCGCGTGATCTGCGCCACCCAGAAAAACCTCACCGAGCTGGTGCAGCGCGGCGAATTCCGCGAAGACCTCTATTATCGCCTCAACGTGCTGACCATCACCATCCCGCCGCTGCGCGAACGTCCGCAGGACATCATGCCGCTGACCGAACTGTTCGTGGCGCGCTTCGCCGATGAGCAGGGCGTGGCGCGGCCTAAGCTGGCGAACGATCTGGGCGGCTTTCTCAGCAAATACGGCTGGCCGGGCAACGTGCGCCAGCTGAAAAACGCCATCTACCGCGCGCTGACGCAAACCGAAGGCTACGAACTGCGGCCGCAGGATATCGTGTTGCCGGAGTTCGAGGTGGAAATGTCGTTGGGCGACGAGGTGCTGGACGGCTCGCTGGACGACATCAGCAAGCGTTTCGAGCGCTCGGTGCTGACGCGCCTGTATCGCACCTATCCCAGCACCCGCAAGCTGGCGAAGCGCCTGGGCGTTTCCCATACCGCCATCGCCAACAAGCTGCGCGAGTATGGCCTGAGCAGCCGTAAAGGCGGCGCCGAGGGCGAAGAATAAGAAAGGCGCCTTGCGGCGCCTTTAGCGTGTTTCCAAAGCCGGCGAACGCCGGCTTTGTTATTTCAGCGCTGCCAGCGCCGCGTCGTAATCCGGCTCGGTGGTGATTTCGTTCACCAGCTCGCTGTACAGCACGTTGTCCTGGCCATCCAGCACCACGACCGCACGCGCGGTCAGGCCTGCCAATGGACCTTCGGCGATTTCAACGCCGTACGCCTGCTTGAACTCGGCGCCGCGCAGGGTAGACAGGGTAACCACGTTGCTCAGGCCTTCCGCGCCGCAGAAACGCGACTGCGCGAACGGCAGATCGGCGGAGATGCACAGCACCACGGTGTTATCCAGGCCGCTGGCCAACTGGTTGAATTTACGCACCGACGTCGCGCAGACGCCGGTATCGATGCTTGGGAAGATGTTCAGGACTTTGCGTTTACCCGCGAAGCTGCTCAGCGCTACGTCTGACAGGTCTTTGGCAACCAGCGAGAAGGCCTTGGCCTGTTCGCCCTGCTGTGGCAGTTTGCCCGCTACGCTGACCGGATTGCCTTGAAAATGTACTGTCTGAGTCATTGCTAGATTCCTTTTACAGGTGTTTATACAAAGGGTATGAACCTGATGGAACGGCGCGCCGGCGACGGCTGTTAACATCAGGTTCACACCCTGGCGCCAGTTTATGACAAGCGGGGCGGATTGGATATCAAAGTTTGCTAAATAGTTGTATATATTAGGCTGTTCTATAAAACATCACCGGCGCATCAGCCTGCCTGGATGCGCAGTTTTCGCTCAGGAGCCGTTATGAGAGACATGCGTTTTTACCCGGAAGCCTGGCCGCTGCACACCGCCTTCGTGATCGCGCGCGGCAGCCGCACCGAAGCCCGGGTGGTGGTGGTCGAAATCGAACAGCAGGGCATGCGCGGCGTCGGCGAATGCACGCCGTATCCGCGCTATGGCGAGAGCGAGGAATCGGTGATGGCGCAGCTGGCTGAGATGGCGCCGGCGATCGCGCAGGGCATCACCCGCGAGCAGCTGCTGACGCAGATGCCGGCGGGCGCGGCCCGCAACGCGTTGGACTCGGCGCTGTGGGATCTGGAGTGTCGTCTGCACGGGAAAAGCCTGTGGCAGCGCAGCGGCGTGACGGCGCCGGCGCAGATCCGCATGGCGCAGACCGTGAGCATCGGCACGCCGGAAGCGATGGCCTTCGCCGCGCGTGAGCTGGAGCGGCAGGGCGCCACGCTGCTGAAGATCAAACTCGACGATCACTATATCAGCGAGCGGCTGGTGGCGATCCGCGCCGCCGTGCCGCAGGCGACGCTGATCGTCGACGCCAATGAATCCTGGCAGGCGGAAGGGCTGGCGGCGCGCTGCCAGCTGCTGGCCGATCTTGGCGTGGCGATGCTGGAGCAGCCGCTGCCGGCCGGTGACGACGCCGCGCTGGAGCACTTTATCCATCCGCTGCCGATCTGCGCCGATGAGAGCTGCCACACCCGGGCCGATCTGCCGCGGCTGGCGCAACGCTATCAGATGGTCAACATCAAACTGGACAAAACCGGCGGCTTGACCGAGGCGTTGGCGCTGGCGCAGGCCGCGCGCGAACAAGGGTTCGCCATCATGCTCGGCTGCATGTTGTGCACGTCGCGGGCGATATCCGCCGCCTTGCCGCTGGCGCCGGCGGCGCGCTTCGTCGATCTGGACGGCCCGACCTGGCTGGCGCGAGACGCTGAACCGGGCCTGGCGTTCGAATGCGGGGCGATCGTCGATATCGCCCCGTAGGGATTAATCCGGGTAGGTCAATAGCTCGGTCATCGCGTCGATGTAACGCTCGCTGGCGGCATCGGCGGAGATCGGCGGGAATTCGGCGGTGATGCAGGGCAGCGACAGATCCGCGCACCAGCTGCCGAACGAACCGGGCGTTTCATAGCCGACGCTGGTCACCAGCGGCAGCTCGAACTTGTGCGACAGCCAAACGCCGAGCCGCGAGCTGGCGGGATCTTCAATGCAGGCCAGCGGCTCATGGAACGACACCACCCAATGCGGCTTCAGGCGATGGATCAGATGACACAGCGCCTGGGTTTCCGGTTCGGAGCCGGGGCGTCCGCCGGTGGAGAGCCTGACGTCGCGCACCGGCGCCGCGCTGTTCCAGCGATAGACGGTGTCGCCGGAGCGCCAGTTGGCGGCCGGGAAGTTGCGGTTCAGATCGACGCCGTTGGCATTGGCGCGCAGCCCCAGCTGGCAGCCGTCGGGGTTGACCGCCAGCACCACGTGGTGGCGCAACTGTTCGGGGGCGATGCTGCGCAGCGCGCAGGACAGGGTTACGATGGCGGCGCTCTCATCGCCGTGGGTGCCGGCGATGATCAACCCGGTCTGCGGGCCGCTGACCGCCGCCGGGAAATAGAGCAGCGGTGCGCCCAGCAGCGAGCTGCCGTAGTTCTCTCCTGCGATGGCCAACTGGCCACGTTCACTGCGCGGTCGATGTTCGGTCATGGTGTTGTCCCTGAGTTAAAGGCCGAGAGTCATTGTCATTTTATTCAGTGTATTACGCTTTGAGACTTCTTTCCCATCGCAATTGTGCGGCGTTTGCGCGATCTGTGATGCGGTAGCGGCGAAAACGCCAATTAAACCGCACCTGGCCTGAGGCTGTTGTTATACTAACGGCAGAGCTAAGCCAATCACCCGCAAGAGGATTTAACATGCCAGTAGCCAGAATCATCGCCAGCTATAGCGAAAATGAAAATGACACCATCACGCTGCTGTGCGGCGTAGACGCTGAAAACCAGATCCGCCAGGGGGAATGGTTCGGCGTGGTGAAAAACGACGACGGGCGCGGGGACGAATCGAACTATCCGTTCACCCTGCATATCGATTACCAGAAAGATGCCTTCTACCTCGACTACGGTTACGACGACGCGGATGCGCGTCAGCTGCAAAAAACCGATATCTCGGCACGTCCGCTGGCCGAGAAAGGCTTTTTCACCGTGTTCGATGAAGAAGAGGGCGAAGAGTTCAGCTACCGCATCAACAGCATCCACCTGTACGACTGACGGTCGCCGCTGCAAACACCGCCCGTGCCGCCCTGCGCCGCACGGGTTTTTTTATCGCCTGAATCGCACTTTTTGCAACTTCTCGGCCGTGAGCGCTAGGCCGGATGGATCTTGTGCTATATGATAAAAAATTCAGATGGTTAACGGGGGACAAATCACAATGACGGGAAAAAAAATGCAACGGGGTTTTCGTTTGGCGCTCTGCGCGGCGGCGATCGGCGCCTGTATGAGCAGCGCCATGGCGGCGCAGGTTCCCCCGGGCACCGCGCTGGCGGACAAACAGGAAATCGTGCGCCACATTAAAGACGAACCGGCCTCGCTCGATCCGATCAAAGCGGTTGGCTTGCCGGAGGCGCAGCTGGCGCGCGATCTGTTCGAAGGGCTGGTCAATCAGGACGCCAACGGCAAAGTGATCCCCGGCGTCGCCACCCGCTGGCAGACCAGCGACAACCAGACTTATATTTTCCATCTGCGTAAAGACGTGCGTTGGTCAAACGGTGACCCTGTCACGGCAAAAGACTTCGTCTACAGCTGGCAGCGGCTGGTAGAACCGAAAAATCTGTCGCCGTTCGCCTGGTTCGCGCAGCTGGCGGGGATCCAGAACGCCGAGCAGATCATCAGCGGCAAACTGCCTGCCGATCGCTTGGGCGTATCGGCGCCGGATGACTACACGCTCAAGGTGCAGTTGGATAAGCCGGTGCCGTACTTCGTCAGCCTGACGGCCAACTTCAGCCTGTTCCCGGTGAACAAGGCGGTGGTGGAAAAATACGGCAACGACTGGACCAAGGTCGGCAATCTGGTGGGCAACGGCGCGTTCAAACTGCAGGAGCGGGTGGTGAACGAGAAGCTGGTGCTGACGCCTAACGACCATTACTGGGATCATGCGCGCACCGTGCTGACCAAAGTGACCTTCGTGCCGATCAACCAGGAATCCAACGCCACCAAGCGTTACCTGGCGGGTGACATCGACATCACCGAATCCTTCCCGAAAAATATGTATCAGAAGCTGCTGAAAGACATCCCGGGGCAGGTGTACACCCCGGATCAGCTTGGCACCTATTATTACGCGTTCAACACCCAGCGTGCGCCAACCAACGACGTGCGGGTGCGTCAGGCCTTGTCCTACGCCATCGATCGCAAGATTATCGCGGAAAAAGTGTTGGGCACCGGCGAAAAACCGGCCTACCACTTTACGCCGGACGTGACCGCCGGGTTCAAACCGGAAGCGAGCTTGCTGCAACAGCAATCACAGGCGGAGCTGGACGCGCAGGCCAAGGCGTTGCTGCAGGCGGCCGGTTACGGCCCGAACAACCCGCTGAAGCTGACGCTGCTGTATAACACCTCTGAAAGCCACCAGAAGATCGCCATCGCCGTGGCCTCGATGTGGAAGAAAAAGCTCGGTATTGACGTCAAGCTGCAGAATCAGGAGTGGAAAACTTACATCGACAGCCGCAATACCGGCAATTTCGATGTGATCCGCGCCTCCTGGGTAGGTGACTATAACGAGGCGTCGACCTTCCTGTCGCTGCTGACCTCCACCCACAGCGGCAATATCGCCAAGTTCAAGAATGCGGACTACGACAAGCTGCTGGCGCAGGCGGGGCGGGAAACCAATCCGGCGGCGGTGACCGCCGATTACAACAAGATGGAACAGATCATTGCCGATCAGGCGCCAATCGCGCCGATATATCAATACACCAATGGCCGCCTGATCAAACCGTGGGTAAAAGGCTACCCGATCACCAATCCGGAAGACGTGGCCTATAGCCAAACGATGTATATCATCAAACACTGAGTCGATTTATTTATCGCCCCCGCGCAATGTGGGGGCGTTATTTTTTTTCGGCGGCGAAACTACGAGGCTAATTAATTTTTCCACGCGATAAACCCCGTTTAATAATAAACAGGGTTGCCATCATCACATTAATATTGTCTATTTCAGAGCGCGGTTACGCTTACAGACAGTCCCGCATGGCGTCCACCACTACGCGGCCGCTCATATCGGTCTGAGTAATGCGGTAGCTGGTGGGATAAGAACGGCGGGTACTGAAACGATCGTGGACGGAGACCTTGCCAATCTGCAGCCCGGCGGCGTTTTTCACCACGAACTCACTGATCTCTTCCTGGCCCTGGTTTTGCAAATGAATATTGCTGATTTTTTCCAGCGTATCGCTGGCGTTTATTTTTAAATGGTCGCGTAACATAACTACCTCCTCGTAGTGAGAAAAGTATATGCCCCTAAAATTTGCGCTGAAACAGCTTTGTGTTGATTTATTATTATCATTTTGAATTAAAATTGATAGCAATATGTTAAGTCATAATAATAACGGCATTACCAGCTCTTTATCGGTGATATTGTCTGATTTATCGGCAAGGGTTTATTTCATTGCCGTTATTATTAGTCTGCATTAATGGGAAACAGCGTGTGCCTGGCCGCCGGAGCCGGAAAGACGCAGGCGACGTTGTGCCCACAGCCGGGTACGATCGTTAACCGATGCGGCTTATCCGGCGCCAGATAACGTCGGTCATAGTCGGCATAGGCCAGGGCGCGCTGCAGCCGATAGGAACCCTGCAGCTGGGCGGCGCAGGATTTGTCGAGTATCCGATAGTAGGCGCCCGGCGCGGTGCCGGTATCATCGGCGGCGGCCAGATAGGTGATATCGGCCGCCGCATAGCGCCGGCGGGCTGCGTCTGCAGTGCGCTGCAGGTGAGCGGGAAGCGCTTCCAGATCGTATTTCCAACGATTGGCCTGCGGGCAGCGGCCGGCGTCCAGCGTTTGCCAGCGGAAGCGGCAGGTTGTTTCACTGCCGCAGCTTCCCCAGCTTGTGGGCAGAGGGCGCAGGTTGTCAAAATAGAGCCAGCTGCCCGGATCGGCGACGACATAGCGCATACGCACTCCGCTCGGCGGATGAGCAAAGCCGACATAATGCTGCACGAATTGGGCGCCGGCGGAAAAACCAGCCACGGTGATCGACTGCAGCGAAGGCCAACGCCGTTTCAGATCGGCCAGCAGGTTATCCATGGCGTTGAACGAGCCGGTTTTCCCGCCATTATCCAAACCGCCTGCGATCCACGAGCCGCAGCGCCAGAGAGCGTCACCGTCTTGCGGCCGTGGCAGACCGGCGGAATGGCAGTGGACGGCGAGTTTCACCGGAACCTGGAACAGCGGGGCGACCAGCAAACTGTTGTCTCCCGCTCCCTGCGCGGCATCGATCGCCGCTTGCAATGTCTTGGCGGCGTCGCGTGGATGCCCGTGCATCACCACCAGCGCGGTACGCGGCTGGGGGGATCGAGCGCGAGCGACAAAATAAGGCAGGGAACCCGCCGCCGTCGGCGCGTGGTAGGGCGTGGCGAGATGTTCTAACACCGGTTCTGCGCGAACCGATTGGCCGAACAGCAGCAGGGTGGCCATGGCGATGCCGCGCAGACGGCGCAGCCTCGTCAGGTTCGGCGCAGCACCGTGCGCATTTGTCTCAGGACTTCCCGGCATCGTTGTTCCTCACGCGCGCGTTGATAGTAGCGATAAAAGGCGCGTTCCGAACTGAGGTTACCCGCGCGTGCCAGCTGCCTGAAGGTCAGGAATGCCAGACTGAACATAATCATAATAAATAATAGGCCGGGGAACAGCAGCTGCCAGCCGTCGGTGATGCGCGCATTAGGCAGATAGCGGAGTGAATGGGGCGTAATCAATACCCCTAACTGCTGCAGTCCCCATTGAGTCAAAGCGGGGAACAGCACCAGCAGCGTAACGAACACCAAATACAGCAAAAAATAGCGGCAGGAAAGCAGGAAACGTTTGAAAGCGTTATTGGCGCTTGGCCGCAACACGAAGCCAGCGGGCGTGGCGTGCAAGATTTGCTGACGGCCACCGGTGAAACGATAGCGTTCCAGCGCCGCTACGCTGTCCGGTAACGCCAGCAGCAGCTGCAGCGCAGCGAGGCTGGCGCTGCTGTTGCCGATATAGTCGCGAAAGCGCAACAGGCGTATGGGGGCGCTTTGGGGCTTCTCGACGGATTCGAGCAGGTTTAGCAGCTTATCGTGGTTTTCCCGCCGAATGCGGAAGGGCATTTTGACGAGGGCGAAAAACATCGCGCCAAAGGCGCCTACGGTGGGTACGACGATGTCCAGAAAAGTTTTTAGCATGACGATCTCCTGCGGTTCTCCGTTCGTTCCTTGCGGCAGAAGTATAGATCACGTTTATGGGACAACGAGAAAACTGGCGTTACAGCTTGGCCTTTGATCTCCAAGGTGTTAACGCTAGACTCAGCAACATAAGCAAGACTGAGGGGATAAATGAATGGATGTGATTGAGGGGAGCGAGCTGCAGGTCGCCGATGCGGTTTACGCCTACCAGCTCGACGGCAAGGGGGGCGTCACGCCGATCGAGCGGGATGACAAGATCACCTGCGAGGCGCCGTGCTGGCTGCATCTTGATTACGCGCACCCGGCCAGCGCTGAATGGCTGAGTACCACGCCGCTGCTGCCGGACTCGGTGCGTGAAGCGCTCTCCGGCGAAAGCTCACGGCCGCGCGTCAGCCGCCAGGGCGAAGGCACCATGATCACCCTGCGCAGCATCAACTTTAACGCTAATTCCCGGCCGGATCAGCTGGTCACCATCCGCGTATATATCACCGACAAGCTGATTATCTCCACCCGGCACCGCAAGGTGTATTCCATCGATCAGGTGGTGAACGATCTGCAAAGCGGCGCCGGGCCGACCAACAGCGGCAGCTGGCTGGTGGAAATTTCCGATGCGTTGACCGATCACACCAGCGAATTTATCGAGGATCTGCACGACAAGATTATCGATCTGGAGGACGCCTTGCTGGAGCAGCAGGTGCCGGAGCGCGGCCAGCTGGCGCTGATCCGTAAACAGCTGATCGTGCTGCGCCGTTACATGGCGCCGCAGCGCGACGTCTTCGCGCGGCTGGCCAGCGACCGCCTGCCGTGGATGAGCGATGACGATCGCCGCCGCATGCAGGATATCGCCGATCGCCTGGGACGGGGATTGGACGATCTGGACGGCAGCATCGCGCGCACCGCCATCTTGTCCGACGAAATCACCACGGTGATGGCCGACGCGATGAACCGCCGCACTTACACCATGTCATTGTTGGCGATGGTATTTCTGCCCACCACTTTTCTGACCGGGTTGTTCGGGGTCAACCTTGGCGGTATTCCGGGCGGCGGTAATCCTTTCGGTTTCGCGGCATTTTGCCTGATGCTGGTCGGATTGGTGCTTGGCGTCGCCTGGTGGCTGAAGCGCAGCCGCTGGCTGTAGGCAAAAATGACGAAAACCCGGTTAACATTGAGCAATATCAACATTTAGCCGGGGGAAATGGGGCATGATCTCTCTCGCAGGTGAATGCAACGTCAAGCGATGGGCGTTGCGCTCCATAATTGTCTTACTTTCTTATTTTTGAATTACTGCATAGCACATTTGATTCGTACAATGCCGGTTTAATCACCGGCATTTTTTTATTCGATTTCCTTCTTCTTCAGGCCGCGCTTTCATCCCAGAAGCTGGCTTCAATCTTGTGCCCATCCAAATCACGGACAAAGCAGCCGTAGTAAGCCTCACCGTAATGCGGCCGCGAACCGGGCGCGCCTTCATCGACGGCGCCGGCCAGCAGCGCCTGGCGATGGAATTCATCCACCTGTTGCTTACTGGTAGCGAAAAAACCGACGTGCGTGCCATTGCCGGGCGAGGCCGGCCGGCCGTCGATCGGCACCTGCAGCCAAAACTCCGGGTAGTCGCGGCCGTAGCCAATGGCGCCGGGATGCTCCAGCACGCGTCGGCAACCCAAAGCGGCCAGCGCACGATCGTAAAAGGCGGCGGCGGCCTCGAAATCGTTGGAGCCCAGCGAGACGTGGGACAGGCAGGGGGTGATGTTCATTGCGCGATCTCCATATGACTGTATAAATAAACAGTATAGGGTAAAAACGGCACTGCCCAGCAAATTTTGCGCAAACTGTGAACAGGATCGAGATCGTCGGGAAAGAGAAATGTCGCCGCTCGCAGGATGGCAAGCGGCGAGGGGGCTTATTTGATTTCCAGCACGTTCAAACGCTCTGGCGCAGGCGCCGCGTCGTCCGAGTCTTCCGGCTGCCAGCCGACCGGCTGCATCGGGATGTCTTCGCGATCGAAGGCCAAATCGCCGCCGTCCACCACCGCGCTGCCGTGGTGAATGCCTTTGAAATCGAACAGGTTGATATCGCTCAGGTGCGAAGGGACCACGTTCTGCATGGCGCTGAACATGGTTTCCAACCGGCCTGGGTAACGCTTGTCCCAGTCGCGCAGCATGTCGCCGATCACCTGGCGCTGCAGATTAGGCTGCGAGCCACACAGATTGCATGGAATGATCGGGAACGCTTTGGCGATCGAGAAACGCTCGATGTCTTTCTCGCGGCAATAGGCCAGCGGGCGGATGACCACGTGTTTGCCGTCGTCGCTCATCAGCTTGGGCGGCATGCCTTTCATCTTGCCGCCGTAGAACATGTTGAGGAACAGCGTCTGCAGAATGTCGTCGCGGTGGTGGCCCAGAGCGATCTTGGTGGCGCCCAGTTCGGTGGCGGTGCGGTACAGAATGCCGCGGCGCAGGCGCGAACACAGCGAACACGTGGTTTTCCCTTCCGGGATCTTGTCTTTAACGATGCTGTAGGTGTTTTCTTCGACGATCTTGTACTCCACCCCCAGGCTTTCCAGATAGGCGGGCAGAATGTGCTCCGGGAAGCCGGGCTGTTTCTGATCGAGGTTCACCGCCACCAGCGAGAAGTTGACCGGCGCGCTTTGCTGCAGATTGCGCAGGATCTCCAGCATGGTGTAGCTGTCTTTGCCGCCGGACAGACAGACCATGATGCGGTCGCCTTCTTCAATCATATTGAAATCGGCGATCGCTTCGCCCACGTTGCGGCGCAGGCGCTTTTGCAATTTGTTCAGGTTGTACTGCTCTTTTTGGCTAACGGATTGCTTTTCTGACATTTAAATCGTGCTCATTCTCAATGGGGGGCACTAGGGGCATGGCGTTATAGACCGCGAGTTTACCATTCAACCGGCCGATTTTGATCATTATTCATCATCCAGCCGCCACGCACCCGACGCGAGGCCTGTATGGTACGGATTGCGCGCCGGAATGCCAGCAGGTTTTGTTGCTGCGATTTACGTCGGCGGTAAAAGAACAGGGCGCGAATCGCTCGCGCCCTGAGGGAGGTTACTCAGCGGCGGACTTTTCCGCCTTGCCGGCCAGCAGGCTGAGGAAATCGTACTTCTCCTTCAGCTCTTTCTCGGCGGCCTGATACAGCGCGCTGGCCACCTCCGGCTGCTGCGCGTTCAGGCGACGGAAACGCTGCTCGTTCAGCAGTGTTTCAGCCAGGCTGCTGTTCGGCGGGCGCGAATCCAGCGCCAATGCGGCCTTGCCCTCGGCGCTGCGGCGCGGATCGAAGCGGTACAGCGGCCAGAAGCCGGTGGCGGTCAGCTGTTTCATCTGATCGTGGCTGAGCGCCAGATCGTAGCCGTGCTCTTCGCACGGGCTGTAGGCGATGATCAGCGACGGGCCCGGATAGGCTTCGGCCTCCTGAATCGCTTTCACCGTCTGGTTGAGCTGCGCCCCCAGCGAAATCTGCGCGACGTAGACATGGCCGTACATCATCATGCTGACGCCCAGATCCTTGCGCGCCTTGCGCTTGCCGTGCTCGCCGAACTTGGTCACCGCGCCCAGCGGCGTGGCTTTCGACTGCTGGCCGCCGGTGTTGGAGTAGCACTGGGTGTCGAGCACCAGCACGTTGACGTTCTCCGTCAGGCTGAGCACGTGATCCAAACCGCCGAAGCCGATGTCGTAGGCCCAGCCGTCACCGCCGATCAGCCAGATCGATTTATCCACCAGGTAGTCGGCGTCCGCCGCCAGCTGGCGCGCATCTTCGCCTTCGAAACTCGCCAACAGCGTGCGCAGTTCGGCGATTTGCTTGCGGCGCGGCTCCGGCGCCACGTCTTCCATCTGCAGGGCGTTGACCAATTGCTCCGGCAGCTGCGGCGCCAGTGCGTTCAGCAGACGCAGCACTCGCGCGCGATGTTGATCGACCGTCAGGCGGAAGCCCAGGCCGAATTCGGCGTTGTCTTCGAACAGCGAGTTGGCCCACGCCGGCCCGCGCCCTTCGGCGTTGGTAGTGTACGGCGTGGTCGGCAGGTTGCCGCCATAGATCGACGAACAGCCGGTGGCGTTGGCTATCAGCAAACGGTCACCATAGAGCTGGGTCAACAGCTTGATGTACGGCGTTTCGCCGCAGCCGGAACAGGCCCCAGAGTACTCGAACAGCGGCGTGATCAGCTGCGAGGTGCGAATGTCGATGCGTTCCAGCTGCGCCGGATCGATTTCCGGCAGCTGCAGGAAGAAGTCGTAGTTGTCTTTCTCCGCCGTCAGATTATCGAGGCGCGACGCCATATTGATGGCCTTGATCTCCGGGTTCTGGCGATCTTTCGCCGGGCAGACCTCGACGCACAGGTTACAGCCGGTGCAATCTTCCGGCGCTACCTGCAGCACGTATTTATGCCCGCGCATATCGCGCGCTTTCACATCCAGCGACTGCAGAGAGGCGGGGGCGTGTTCCATCTCCGCCGGCTGCACCACCTTGGCGCGAATGGCGGAGTGCGGGCAGGCGGCGACGCAGTGGTTGCACTGGGTGCACAGGTCGGGCTGCCAGATCGGGATCGCTTCGGCGATGTTGCGCTTTTCCCACTGGGTGGTGCCCACCGGCCAGGTGCCGTCCGGCGGGAAGGCGGAAACCGGCAGCGCATCGCCCAGCCCGGCCAGCATCGCGGCGGTAACGGTTTTGACGAAGTCCGGCGCGGCGTCCGACACCACCGGCGGGCGCATCGGGCTGCTGGCGTCGACCGGCTGCAGCGGGATCTCGGTCAGCGCGGCGCGGGTGGCGCCCAGCGCCTGCCAGTTGCGCTCGACGATCTCCTGGCCCTTGCTGCTGTAGCTGCGGGCGATGGCGTCCTGCAGCTGTTGCAGCGCCACGTCGCTCGGCAGGATCTGCGTCAGGTGGAAGAACGCCATCTGCATTACGGTGTTGATGCGCGCGCCGAGCCGGCATTCACGCGCCAGCTTGGCGGCGTTGATGATATAGAAACGCGCCTGGCGTTGGTGCAACAGCGCCTGAACCTCCTGCGGCAGGCGCGACCAGACCTCATCGGCGCCGTAAGGGGTATTGAGCAGGAAGGTGCCGCCGGGCTTCAGGCGTTCGACCATCTGGTACTTATCGATAAACTGCAGCTGGTGGCAGCCGACGAAGTCCGCGTGGCTGACCAGGTAGGCCGAATTGATCGGCTGCTCGCTGACGCGCAGGTGCGACACCGTCAGGCCGCCGGCCTTTTTGGAGTCGTAGACGAAATAGCCCTGGGCATACAGCGGCGTGGCGTTGCCGATGATTTTGATGTTGTTCTTGGTGGCTGAGACCGAGCCGTCGCTGCCCAAACCGTAGAACAGCGCCTCCAGCGAGGCGCGCTGCGGCAGGATTTCGTCGCTCAGCGGCAGCGAAAGGCCGGTGACGTCATCGAAGATGCCGACGGTAAAGCGCGGTCGCGGCTGCGGCAGGGCCAGCTCGCGGAACACCGCCAGCGCGCAGTCCGGGCCGAACTCTTTCGACGACAGGCCGTAGCGGCCGCCGATCACCCGCGGCAGCGTGGCGCGCTCCCCCCGGCTGTAGGCTTCCGCCAGCGCGGTCATCACGTCCAGATACAGCGGCTCGGCCAGCGCGCCCGGCTCTTTGGTGCGATCGAGCACCGCGACGCTGCGCACGCTGTCCGGCAGCGCGCCGAGCAGATGCTGGGCGGAGAACGGCCGGAACAGCCGCACCTTCAGCACGCCGACTTTTTCGCCGCGGGTCAGCAGGGTGTCGATCACTTCTTCGCAGGTGCCGGCGGCGGAACCCATCACCACCACCACGCGTTCGGCCTGCGGGTGGCCGTAATAGTCGAACGGCCGATAGCGGCGGCCGGTGAGGGCGGCGAAGGCTTCCATGGCGTCGATCACGTGTTGGCCGGTGGCGTCATACCACGGGTTGGTGGCTTCGCGCGACTGGAAATAGGTGTCCGGGTTGGCGGAAGTGCCGCGCACCACCGGATGATCCGGCGACAGCGCCCGGCGGCGGTGAGCGTCGATCGCCGCCTGCGGCAGCATCTGCCGCAGCGTATCGTCGCTGAGAGGCACAATCTTGTTGATCTCGTGCGAGGTGCGGAAACCATCGAAGAAATGGATAAACGGCACGCGCGCGTTGAGGGTGGCGGTCTGCGAGATCAGCGCGAAGTCCTGCGCCTCCTGCACGTTGCCGGCACACAGCATGGCGCAGCCGGTTTGGCGCACCGCCATCACGTCTGAATGGTCGCCGAAGATGGACAGCGCGTGCGTGGCCACGGTGCGCGCGGCGACGTGCAGCACGAACGGCGTCAGCTCGCCAGCCAGTTTGTACAGCGTGGGGATCATCAGCAGCAGACCCTGCGATGAAGTGAACGAGGTCGACAGCGCGCCGGTTTGCAAGGCGCCGTGCACGGTGGCGATCGCGCCGCCTTCCGACTGCATTTCCACCACCCGCGGAATATCGCCCCAGATGTTTTGCCGGCCATCGCCGGACCAGGCGTCCGCCTGCTCCGCCATGGTGGAGCTTGGCGTGATAGGGTAGATGGCAATCACTTCGTTGGTGCGATAGGCCACGGAAGCGACTGCATTATTACCATCTGTAGTTATCATCGGCGTTACCTTTTCATTGCTCACAAAGCCGCGAAAGCGCACTTTCGCAGTAATGGAAAAAAGTCTAACAGAGGGGGCGAACGCGGCTTTATCGCGTTTGTGTGGCGGGTGATAAATCGTCAAAGGCATATTTCCTCGCCGATTAGGGGCCGGCGGCAATAAATTGTTTTCACCGTTTAAAGACAATTTATTTCCGGCGCGTCATAATTGCGCATCGGCAAATTGACAGAAGAAAACCATGAGCGCATTTATGTATTTGACGATGGCGATAGTCGCGGAAGTGATCGCCACCACCATGTTGAAAGCCTCTGAGGGCTTTACCCGCCTGTGGCCGTCGCTGCTGGTGGTGCTGGGCTACGGCGTGGCGTTTTGGGGGCTGTCGATGGTGGTCAAGAGCATGCCGCTGGGCATCGTGTATGCGATTTGGTCGGGCATGGGGATTGTGCTGGTGTCGGTCGCCGCGGTGTTCGTTTATCAGCAAAAATTGGATTGGCCGGCGATCGTCGGCATGGGATTAATTATTGCCGGCGTGCTGGTGATTAATTTACTGTCGAAAGCCTCGGTGCACTGAATGTTATTTTGATGTAAAAAAAGCCGGCGTGACAGCAAGTCGCGCCGGTTGAAGAATTCAGTCATCATTCACTGAAAATAGTGGAATGCTAATTACTTAGCGCCGCCAGCATAGACACAAATATCGTTCTCTCCGGTAGCAAAAAAATGCGCCGCTGCAATGAAAGCACACGAAGATAATTAATACCGCTGTCGCGGGAAAAACTTCCTCGATGGCAGCGGTGACGTTATCACTTTTTTGCGTGCGGCCAGCGCCTGACAGCGCGTGGCGCCGTCACGGAAATATTCTGCAAACAAAATAAATGTTCGGCCGGCGCAAAAAAACGACAAATAATGGCTGGAATATATTTTCATTATTTATATATCGAGCTAGATTAAACAAGTTTGCATCAAAGATAGCGAAACGTGTCCGCCAAGTGACGCGCGTTATCAGCAATGGCGATTTTACACAGCGCAGTTCCGGGTTCAGGAGTGGGATAATGACGACATCAAAATGGCTGCTTGCCAGCGCCGTGCTGCTTTTAGCCGCCTGCAGCAGCAATAACGAAGAGCCAGTACAGCAGGGCAACAGTGCCAGAATCAATACGTTGCAGACCAGCGCCGGTTGCGCGGCGGTCGGCGGCGTTACCACCATCGCGCACAACTTGAACGGTGAAGCGCTGCGCATGTGCCAGATGCCGAACGGCAAGCAGTGTGAGGAACGCACGCTGGGCCTGGGCAGCTGCGCCGGGTAAGCCCACGGCGCCTGGCCTGCAGGATCAATACACCCAATCGCGCAGGGTATAAATAAGCGTGTGGCCGCTGCCGGTGAGCGTCAGCTGCTGTGCGTTTAGCGTCACTTCGGCGCCGTTTTCCAGCACGGTGCCAATCACCCGATCCCAGCGGTTGCGCTGCTCATCAGGGCACAGCTTGCGCGTGGTGGCCAGCGATTTCACCGTCAGCACGCCGTCGCGTAATTGCCCCTGGCCGAAAAAGCGGTTGCACATCGTGCCGGAGACATGCAGGTTCTCGCCGAACTCCAGATTGAGCAGGCCGCCGCCCGCCGGTGATTTTGCCGTTTCGCCATCCACGCTTTGCAACACGAAGTTGTGATGCAACAGATCGCCTGGCGTGACGGCCGTGTGTGGTTTCATGCTGCACCCCGCTAAGGCCAGCGCCGCAAGGGCGGCTACCGTGGTTTTTCTCATCGCGTTCTCTCAAATAAACAGGGCGCCGCAAGGGCGCCCCGAGGTTACGCTCAGGCGTTCAACTGGTTCGGGCAGGTTTCGCCGCGATCCAACTGGCTGATGTTCTGCAGCGTGGTTTGCGAAATGCTGGTCAGCGCCTCTTCGGTCAGGAAAGCCTGATGGCCGGTAAACAGCACGTTGTGGCAGGCCGACAGGCGGCGGAACACGTCGTCCTGAATCACATCGTTAGACTTGTCCTCAAAGAACAGATCGCGTTCGTTCTCGTAGACGTCCATCCCAAGGGCGCCGATTTTTTGCTGCTTTAGCGCATCGATGGCGGCGGTGGAATCGATCAGCGCGCCGCGGCTGGTGTTGATCACCATTACGCCGTTTTTCATCATCGCGAAGGCGTCGGCATTCAGCAGGTGGTGGTTCTCCGGCGTCAGCGGGCAGTGCAGGGTGATCACGTCGGATTGCGCGTACAGCGTCTTCAGATCGACATACTCCGCGCCCAGTTCCAGCGCCTGTTCGCTCGGGAACGGATCGTAGGCCAGCAGTTTCATGCCGAAGCCTTTCAGAATGCGCATCGTCGCCACGCCGATTTTACCGGTGCCGATCACGCCGGCGGTGCGATTGTGCATGTTAAAACCGATCAGCCCTTCCAGCGAGAAGTTGGCGTCGCGGGTACGCTGATAAGCGCGGTGAATACGGCGGTTCAGGCACATCATCATGCCGACCGCGTGTTCTGCCACGGCCTCCGGCGAGTAGGCCGGCACGCGCACCACCTTGATGCCCAGTTCTTTGGCGGCGTCCAGATCGACGTTATTAAAACCGGCGCAGCGCAGGGCGAGAATTTCGACGCCCAGCGCCGCCAGTTCTTCGAGCACTTCACGGCTGCCGTCGTCGTTGACGAAGATGCACACCGCCTTGCAACCGGCGGCCGTTTTGGCGGTTTTTTTACTGAGTAAAAAGTCGAAGAATTCCAGCTCATAGCCAAACTGCTGATTCACCAGTTCGAGGTATTTACGGTCATACTGTTTGGTACTGTATATCGCCAATTTCATCGTGGTTTCTCCACCGTGATTTTGTGATCAATTTAACAGATTTTAGTAAATTCGACAATTGGTTAGCCCGTTCCGACATGGCCGAAATCGCTGCTGCAAGGCTGCGGTGGGGCTGGATACGATGGAGGGAAGACGACGGTGGCGACAGGCGGCAAAAAAATCCCCACGGGGGTGTGGGGAATGGCTTCTCTAGTACACAGTTAGCTAGCAGCTAAACTTTTATTAGAATGGTTGCAAGACTATTAATCATCAACGGTAACAACAATAACAAAAGTCTGAAAACTGTCCTGTTTATGTGATGTATATGTAACGAAAATCTACAACCCCGCACACGTTTGCGCCAAAAAGGTGCAAATCGCTTCTGCGAGCCCGCTCGGCTTCACCCTATGTCAAATTCGTGCCATCATTATTGTCAATTCAGGCATAGACTTAACCAATGCCTAACTCAGGAACGAAGCAATCATTTAATGACCAGGCGATTGAAAGTATTCATAGGGACGGTGGCGGGCTGCGCAATCCTGGTGCTGGCGTTGTGGCAAACCTTGCCGCGCTGGCTGCCGGGGGTGTTATCGCATTGGTTGCCGGCGGGGAGCCGCCTGGAATTGCAGGGCAAATTGCACTGGCGCCAGGGCGGCCTGGCGTTGGCGGGGGCGCGTTTCACTGCGCAAGATTGCCTGTTGGCCAACGTCGGGCCGACGCGGCTGGCTTACCGCCAGGGCCGCTGGCAGCTGTCGAGCGATAAGGTCAGCATCGATAGCGCCTGTTTGTCAAAACTGCCGAGCGGCGACGCCAACAGTGCGCCGCTGGCGCTCGATCAGCTGCAGCAACAGCTGCCGCCGCTGGATCTCACCATTAATGACCTGACGCTCATTCCCTGGCAGCGCTATGCCGGCAAGCTGCAGCTCTCCTCCGGCCCCGACGGGCAAGGTCTGCATTATCGGGGCCCGAATCTCAGCGCCGAGGCGCAGCTGGATGAAAAACAACAGCTGACGTTGCACAGCCTGACCGTGGTTCCGCCCAACAGCGCACAACCGCTGCACCTCGCCGGCAAGATAACCATCCCGTTGGATCTGGCCAGCCTGCCGACGCAGGGCGCGTTGCAGGGGGAAATGCAGACCGCCTATCTGGAAAAACCGGTATTGCTGGACATGCGCTGGCAACAGCAGCAGGGCGTATTGACGGTGAGCGAGAAAGGCGACGATCGCCCGCTGGCGGTGTTGCCGTGGGAAGTCTCGCCGCAGCGGGTCAGCATCAAGCAGGGCGAGTGGCGTTGGCCGTACAGCGAGCAGCCGTTGAACGGCGGGCTCAGCATCGCGCTGCACGATTGGAGCAAAGGGCTGGATGAAACGGAGATCAGCGCGCGGCTGAACGTGATCACTGCGGGTCACAACGGCAAGGGCAATGCGGTGCTCACCCTCGGGCCGGGCAAGGTGGGGTTGACCGACAGCGATCTGCGCTTCCAACTGACCGGCCAGGCCAATCTGGCCGACTTTTCCACTACCGCGTCGATCCCGGGAGTGATCGGTGGCAGCATTCTCAACCCGACGCTGGTGCTGCAGCCCGGTTCGCTGCTGCGCCTGTGGGGCAAGGTGACGCCGGAAATGACGCTGGAAGAGGCGCGTTTACCGCTGGCGGGCGTGAAGGTGACCGCCGCCGGCATCACCGGCCGCCTGCAGGCGATTTTGAGCGCCAGCGACAGTTACTGGGGCCGCTTCAAGCTGCACCTGGACGGCCAGGCACAGGATTTCTGGCCGGACAAGGGCAACTGGCAATGGCGTTACTGGGGCAATGGCCGCTTGCCGCCGCTGCAGGCCGCCTGGGACGTCGCCGGCAGCGGCCGTTGGCGCGACAGTGAGTTGGTGCTCGATAAACTCTCCACCGGCTTCGATAAGTTGAAGTACGGTCTGGTGACGGTCGCCGCGCCGCGCCTGAGCCTCAATCAACCGCTGCGCTGGCGGCGTGATGAACAAAGTCCGCAGTTCAACGGCGAGTTGCAGCTGGCGGCGGATAAGGTCAGCTTCAGCGACGGCGGCTATCTGCCGGCGCCGGTGCTGGCGCTGCAGGTGAACGGCCGTTCGCCGGACAGTTTCCAGCTGCAGGGCAAGCTGCAGGCGCAACAGATTGGGCCGATCGCGCTGCGCGGCCGTTGGGACGGCGAACGTCTGCGCGGCGAAGGCTGGTGGCCGAAACAGTCGCTGAAGGTCTTCCAACCGCTGCTGGCGCCGGATCTCAATCTCACGCTGCGCGACGGCGAGTTTTACGCGCAGTCGGCGTTTTCCGCCGCTCGCGAACAGGGGTTCGAGGCCGGTGGCCACTGGGTGGTGAAAAACGGCGGCATGTGGCTGAAAGACGGGGAAATGAGCGGCCTGGATTTCATCCTGTCGTACCGGTTCAAGCAGCATCACTGGCAATTGGGAGCTAAACAGCCGGTATCGCTGCGCATCAAGTCTTTCACCAACCTGTTCGAGATGCAGAATATTTCCGCCGATCTGCAGGGCACCTATCCTTATAGCGAAAGGCAGCCGCTGACCTTGAGCAACGTCGGCGTGGACATGCTCAACGGGCATATCAGCCTGTCGGCGCTGCGGTTGCCGCAGCATGACGCCGCGGTGCTGAAGCTGGACAAGGTCGATCTCAGCGCGTTGTTCACCGCCCTGAAACCGAAGCAGTTCGCCATGTCCGGCCGGGTCGACGGCGAACTGCCGCTGTTCCTGAATCACCCGAAATGGCTGGTGCAAAACGGCTGGATCGCCAACGCCGGCACCCTGACGCTGCGGCTGGACAAAGACATGGCCGACGCCATCGGCAGCAATAACCTGGCGACCGGCGCGGCGATCGACTGGCTGCGCTACATGGAAATCAACCGTTCGCACGCCCGGGTCGATCTCGATAACCTGGGCGAGCTGACGCTGAGCGCGCGCATCGACGGTATCAACCCGCAGAAAAGCGCCAAACGCGAGGTGATCCTGAACTATCGCCATCAGGAAAACGTGTTTCAGCTGTGGCGCAGTTTGCGCTTCGGCGACAATTTACAGGAGTGGCTGGAGCAGGCCCTCTCACAACCTGGGGAGCAACAATGAAAATCATGAGTGTGTCGGCGCTGGCAGCGGTGCTGTGCGTTTCGCTGCTGAGCGGCTGCGTGCCGCGCATCGAGGTGGCGACGCCGAAGGATCCGATCACCATCAATATGAACGTCAAGATCGAGCATGAGATTCATATCAAGGTGGATAAGGACGTCGAAAACCTGCTGAAAACCCAAAGCGGTCTGTTCTAGGAGCCGACATGAAAAAACGTTATGTGTGGCTGGCCGGCGCCGCCTGGCTGTTCAGCAGCGTGGCGATGGCGCTGACGCTGGATGAGGCGAAGCAGCAAGGGCGGGTGGGCGAAACCCTGAGCGGCTATATTGCGCCGGTGAAACAGGATGCGGAAACGCTGGCGCTGGTGAAGCGCATCAACGCCGGCCGCGCCGAGAAGTATCAGGAAGTGGCGGACGGCAACCATATCGCCGTCGACGAAGTGGCGCGCATGGCGGGGCAGAAGCTGGTGACGCGTGCGCAGAGCGGCGAGTATGTGCGCGGCATCAACGGACAATGGTTGAAGAAATAAAAAAAGCGCGCCGTCTGGCGCGCTAAATGATACGGATAGATGATTATTATGAGGGTAGTGCAGGTTTGACAGGACTTGCCTTTTGTCCGGCAGGGGCACGGCGCCCCTGCGCAGGGTCTTAGGCAGCAACCACCTGAGACAGGGCCGCTTTGGCGTCTTCCTGGGCTTTGGTGGCCACTTCCGGGCCGTAGGCGATGCCTTCCGCGAAGACGAACTCCACGTCGGTAATGCCGATGAAGCCCAGGAACAGACGCAGGTAAGGTTCTACCAGGTCGGTTGGGGTGCCTTTATGGATGCCGCCGCGGCTGGTCAGGATCACGGCGCGTTTGTTTTTCACCAGGCCTTCCGGACCGTTTTCGGTGTAGCGGAAGGTCACGCCGGCGCGGGCAACCAGATCGAAATAGTTTTTCAGCTGGGTCGGGATGTTGAAGTTGTACATCGGTGCGGCAATCACGATGACGTCATTGGCCTGCAGCTCGGCGATCAGCTCGTCCGACAGCGCCAGCGCTTCTTGTTGACGCGGGGTCAACGGCGCATCGGAAGGACGCAGCGCGCCAACCAGTTCGCCGTCCAGCACCGGGATTGGCTGTGCGGCCAGATCGCGTACGGTGATGGTGTCGCCGCTGTGGGCGTTGCTCCATTGCTCTACGAAGAAATCGGCCAGTTGGTTAGACTGAGAGTAGGTCGCCAGGATGCTTGATTTCAGAACCAATACGTTGCTCATCGATAATTCCTTACGTTGTGACAGTGACATCAGGACTCAGCGTCCCTTGCATGAAGTACATGCTATTCACATTCCTCCAACAGTGATAGCGCAATATTTCGAGATCTTCGTTCGATTTTATTGAATGACATGCCGAGGTTTTGCTCGCGGAAGTAGGGCGAAAAAGCCGTTTGTGATAGGCTGTGCGGCTAAAGCAAAAAAATCGCTAAAAAAACATTAAACCGTTGCTAAGCCTGGTCTTGGCGGCGAAGAAACAAGGAACACCGAACGTGAAATCTCCGCTCGAGGCACTGCCGGCCCAACTGGGCGAGCTGATGCTCCGCGATCAACAACGCCTGCGTCGTCGCCTGCAGGGCGCACGAAAAATCAAAAATCCCGATGCCCAGCTGGCGGTTGCCGCCGAAGTGGAAAGCGACATCGCGGCGGCGCGGCAAAAAGTGCTGGCGCGCGCCGCGTCTTGCCCGCGCATTACCTATCCGGAAAGCCTGCCGGTCAGTCAGAAAAAGCAGGACATTTTAAACGCTGTCCGCGATCACCAGGTGGTGATCGTCGCCGGGGAGACCGGCTCGGGGAAAACCACCCAGTTGCCGAAGATCTGTCTGGAGCTGGGGCGTGGGGTGAAAGGGCTGATCGGCCACACCCAGCCGCGCCGCCTGGCGGCGCGCACCGTCGCCAACCGCATCGCCGACGAGCTGGAAACCCCGCTCGGCGGCAGCGTCGGTTACAAGGTGCGCTTCAACGATCAGGTCGGGGAAAACACCCTGGTCAAGCTGATGACCGACGGCATCTTGCTGGCGGAAATTCAGCAGGATCGCCTGCTGATGCAGTACGACACGCTGATCATCGATGAAGCGCACGAGCGCAGCCTCAACATCGACTTTATTCTCGGCTACCTGCGCGAACTGTTGCCTAAGCGCCCGGATCTCAAGGTGATCATCACCTCGGCGACCATCGATCCCCAGCGCTTCTCGCGCCATTTCAACAATGCGCCGATCATCGAGGTTTCCGGCCGCACTTACCCGGTGGAGGTGCGTTACCGCCCGGTGATCGACGACGGCGACGACACCGACCGAGACCAGCTGCAGGCGATTTTCGATGCGGTGGACGAGCTTGGGCGCGAAGGGCCGGGCGACATTCTGATCTTCATGAGCGGCGAGCGCGAGATCCGCGACACCGCCGACGCTCTGAACCGCCTCAATTTGCCGCACACCGAAGTGCTGCCGCTGTATGCGCGCCTGTCGAACAGCGAGCAGAACCGGGTGTTCCAGTCGCACCACGGTCGCCGCATCGTGCTGGCCACCAACGTGGCGGAAACCTCGCTGACGGTGCCGGGCATCAAGTATGTCATCGATCCGGGCACCGCGCGCATCAGCCGCTACAGCTTCCGCACCAAGGTGCAGCGCCTGCCGATCGAGCCGGTGTCGCAGGCTTCCGCCAACCAGCGTAAAGGGCGTTGCGGCCGCGTATCGGAAGGGGTGTGCATTCGCTTGTATTCCGAACAGGACTTCCTGTCGCGGCCGGCGTTTACCGATCCGGAGATCCTGCGCACCAACCTGGCGTCGGTCATTCTGCAGATGACCTCGCTGGGGCTGGGCGACATCGCCGCGTTTCCGTTCGTCGAAGCGCCGGATAAACGCAACATTCAGGATGGCGTGCGCCTGCTGGAAGAACTGGGGGCGATCGCCACCGCCGACAACGGCCACTATCAGCTGACGCCGCAGGGCCGTCAGCTGGCGCAGTTGCCGATTGACCCGCGTCTGGCGCGCATGGTGCTGGAAGCGCAGAAGAGCGGCAGCGTGCGCGAGGTGATGATCATCACCGCCGCGCTGTCGATTCAGGATCCGCGTGAGCGCCCGATGGACAAGCAGCAGGCCTCGGACGAAAAACACCGCCGCTTCGCCGACAAAGACTCCGATTTCCTGGCGTTCGTCAACCTGTGGGATTATCTGCAGGAGCAGCAAAAGGCGAACTCTTCCAGCCAGTTCCGCCGGCTGTGCCGCAACGATTTCCTCAACTACCTGCGGGTGCGCGAGTGGCAGGATATCTATACCCAGCTGCGCCAGGTGGTGAAAGAGCTGGGGCTGCCGATCAACAGCACGCCTTCCGACTACCGCAGCGTGCACACCGCGCTGCTGACCGGCTTGCTGTCGCACATTGGCCAGAAGGATGCGGACAAGCAGGAATACACCGGCGCGCGCAATGCCCGCTTCTCAATCTTCCCCGGCTCCGGCCTGTTCAAGAAGCCGCCGAAGTGGACCATGGTGGCCGAACTGGTGGAAACCAGCCGCCTGTGGGGGCGCATCGCCGCGCGCATCGAACCGGAATGGATCGAGCCGCTGGCTCAGCATCTGGTGAAACACAGCTACAGCGAGCCGCACTGGTCGAAGTCGCAAGGGGCGGTGATGGCCAGCGAAAAGGTCACGCTGTTCGGTTTGCCGATCGTCGCGGCGCGCCAGGTCAATTACGGCGCCATCGATCCATTGTTGTGCCGTGAGCTGTTTATTCGCCATGCGCTGGTGGAGGGGGACTGGCAGACGCGCCACGCCTTCTTCCGCGACAACCAGAAGCTGCGCGCCGAAGTGGAAGAGCTGGAGCATAAATCGCGCCGCCGCGACATTCTAGTGGACGACGAAACGCTGTTCGGCTTCTACGATCGCCGCATCCCCAACGACGTGGTTTCCGGCCGTCATTTCGACAGCTGGTGGAAGAATGCCGCCAAGCAGCAGCCGGATCTGCTGAACTTCGAAAAAGAGATGCTGATCAAAGACGGCGCCAACAAGATCAGCGCGCTGGACTACCCGAACTTCTGGCATCAGGGCAATCTCAAGCTGCGGCTGAGCTACCAGTTTGAACCGGGCACCGACGCCGACGGCGTGACGGTGCACATCCCGCTGCCGATCCTCAATCAGGTGGAGGAGCAGGGCTTCGAGTGGCAGATCCCCGGTATTCGCCGTGAGCTGGTGATCGCGCTGATCAAGTCGCTGCCGAAACCGGTGCGTCGCAACTTTGTGCCGGCGCCGAACTACGCCGAAGCGTTCCTCGGCCGCGTAACGGCGCTGGAGTTGCCGCTGCTGGACGCGCTGGAGCGTGAACTGCGGCGCATGACTGGCGTGACCGTGTCACGTGATGATTGGCAGTGGGATCAGGTGCCCGATCACCTGAAGATGACTTTCCGCGTGGTGGGCGAGAAAAACCAGACGCTGCGCGAAGGCAAAGACCTGGCCGCGTTGCGCCTGCAGCTGAAAGAGAAGGTGCAGGAGACGCTGTCGGCGGTGGCCGACGATGGGCTGGAGCAGAGCAATCTGCATGTCTGGAGCTTTGGTCAACTGCCTACCTTTTACGAGCAGAAGCGCGGCGGCTATTCGATGAAGGCTTACCCGGCGCTGGTAGATGAAAAGGACAGCGTGGCGATCCGCTTGTTCGACAGCGAAATCGAGCAGCAACAGGCGATGTGGCAGGGCACACGCCGCCTGCTGTTGCTGAATATTCCTTCGCCGATCAAATATCTGCATGAAAAGCTGCCGAACAAGGCCAAACTGGGGCTCTATTTCAACCCGTACGGCAAGGTGCTGGAGCTGATCGACGATTGCATTTCGTGCGGCATCGACAAGCTGATCGCCGAACACGGCGGCCCGGTCTGGCAAGAGGAAGGCTTTGCGCGCCTGCAGGAGCAGATCCGCGCCGAGTTGAACGACACGGTGGTCGAGGTGGCCAAACAGGTTGAGCAGATCCTGACGGCGGTCTTCAACATCAACAAACGGCTGAAGGGGCGGGTGGACATGTCGTTGGCGCTGGCGCTGTCGGATATCAAGACCCAGCTCAGCGGCCTGGTCTACCGCGGTTTTGTCACCGGCAACGGATGGAAACGCCTGCCGGACACGCTGCGCTACCTGCAGGCGATCGAGCGGCGGTTGGAAAAACTGGCTATCGATCCGCACCGGGATCGCGCGCAGATGCTGCGGGTGGAGCAGGTACAGCAGGCGTGGCAGCAGTGGTTGAACAAGCTGCCGCCGAAGCGACAGCAGGAGGAAGAGGTGAAGGCGGTGCGCTGGATGATCGAAGAGCTGCGCGTCAGCCTGTTCGCGCAGCAGTTGGGCACGCCTTACCCGATCTCCGACAAGCGCATTTTGCAAACTATCGAGCAGCTTTCGGGTTAAGCTCGGGCGCACCGGCCGGCAAGCGGCCGGCGCACCACAGGCTCAACAGGCCGCACAGCAGCAGCGTGGCGGCCAAATCCTGCCCGCGCGCCGCAATCGTCAGCCCCAGGCCGATCAACAGATAGTACAGCAGCCCGAATAACGCGCCGGCGGTGCCGAGTTGCTGCCGGTAGCGGCTCAGCGCCTGGCTCAGCACATTCGGGATAGCCAACCCGAACGCCAGCATCACCAGCGCACAGGGAAGCAGCATCCACAGGCTGTGTTGCCACCCGAACAATGCCACACCGCTGGCCACCGCCAGCAAACCGCCCAGCAGGATCTGACGTTTGGCGCTGACGCCGCGCGCCAGCAGGTGACGGTTCAACAGCGCCCCCGCCAGGCTGCCGAGCGCCAGCATCACACCCGAGTAGCCAAACTGTTGGCTGTTCAACCCCAGCCTTTCGAACATGAACGGCGCCAGGCTGAAGTAGCTGAACACCATAATATTGAAGCTGGCGACCAGCAGCGCCGAACACCAGATGTGCCGATCGCGCAACATCGTCGCCAGGGTAATGCCCGGCGCGGCGGCCGTTGCGGTTTGCCACGGCCGCGTTTCCGGCAATGTGCCGTAACTCCACAGCAGCAGCACCAGCGCCCAGGCCGCCTGCGCGGTGAAAATCGCCGCGCTGCCGCCCCTGGCGACCAGCGCGCCGCCGGCAAACATTCCCAGCAGCGGGCTGATGGAGAGCGCGATGCCGACCAGCGCGAACATGCGCCCCAGCGCCGGGCCTTGATAGACATCACGCAGCATGGTTTGCGTGACGATTGAGCCGACCGCGGCGCCGAAGGCGATCAGCGCACGGGCGGCCAGCAACAGCGTGAAACTGCCGCTCAGCAGGGCGAGGCCGGCGCCGACCAGATAGAGCGCCAGGCCGGCCAGCATCGCCGGACGGCGGCCGAACCGATCGCAGAAGGCTCCCCAAAAGGCGACGCCGAGGGCGAAGGCGATGAAATAGATGGATAACGTCTGCCCGGCCTGCGCGGCGCTGATGCCGAAGTCGCTGCGGATGGCGGTGAGCGCCGGGCTGTACAGCGTTTCCAGGATCTGCGGCGTCATGATGGCGGTGACGAGCAGCGGTAAAGATAAGCGTTGCATGATGCAGGGTCTCCCTAAATGTTAAGGCGTCAGTATAGGGAGTCGCATTTTGTTCGATTACAATCATCCGGACAAAAACAACAGGTATAGGACAATCTGATGGCGCTGATTCAACAGCATCACCCGTTCGACCCGGATCGGCTGCCGGCACCGGCTCTCGGCATCGCGGCGGAACTGGTGGAGCACGACTCCGGGCTGCATTGGCATCAGCGTTCGCAGCTGCTGTATGCGCCGCAGGGATGCATGACGGTCACGTTGGCGCAGCAGTGGCTGATTCTGCCGCCGACGCGCAGCGTCTGGATACCGGGCGGCATTGCGCATCGGGTGCAGTTGCGTGGCCGCGTCGCGTATCGCTCGCTGTATTTCGATCCGGCGCTGACGGCCGCCATGCCGCCACAGGCAGCGGTGCTGGCGGTAAACCCGCTGTTGGCGGCGATCGTTGAGCGCATCGCGCACTGGCCGCTGGACTATGCGTTGGCGCAGCCCCAGGCGCGCGATTTGCTGGCGGTGCTGATCAATGAGTTGGGCGAGGCGCAGCGCGAGAATACCCAGTTGCGGCTGCCGCAGGATAAGCGTCTTGCCGCCTGGCTGGCGACGCTGCCGGAGAGCGACGAGTTGCCGGCGTTGGCGGCGTTGGCGCAGCGTTTGCATCTGCACGCCAAAACGCTGACGCGGCTGTTTCAGCGGGAAACCGGCCTGAGCTATCAGCAGTGGTGCCAGCAGTGGCGGCTGATGCGCGCGATCGAACTGCTGGCGTCGTTGCCGTCGGTCAGCGCGGTGGCACAGCGGTTGGGATTTTCCAGCGACAGCGCGTTTATCGCTTTTTTCCGCCAGTTCACCGGCACCACGCCGCGGCGCTATATGCAAGGGGGCTGAAAAAGCACAACGGCGCATAATGCGCCGTTGTGAGAGGGTTAGTTGCCCGCCGCCAGGGCGTCCAGCGCTTCGCGGATGCCGGGCACCGCCAGGGCGCGGTTATCGGCGCGATAGCGATCTTTCGCCGCCGGCGCCGAGCTTTGGATGGCGATCAGCTGCCAGCCGTCGGCGGTTTTCAACAGCAGCGGTGAGCCGCTGTCGCCGGGCAGGGTATCACACTGGTGCGACAGTACGCCTTGCTGGGCCCAGCCGGTGACCTTGCAGTTTTGGTGGCTGTAGAGGTCATCAAGATGATCCTCCGGGTAACCCGCCTGAGTGATCAGCCGTTTGGCCTGTTTCAGGGCCTGGGTCAGCGCCTTGCTGTCGCCTTGCCACAGCGGCAACGGTGCGATCGGCAGCGGCTTTTTGTCTTTCAGCCGGATCAGCGCAAAATCATAAGCGGCCGCAGCGGGCGGGACGATCCAGCCATCGCCGTCCGGCTTCAGCTTTTTGCCCAGCTTGCTGTCGACCAGGGTCTCGATATTGCCGGTTTGATACTGCCAGGATTTATCGCCTGCCACAAAGCGCAGAGCGATGGCTTTATCCAGTTGCCCGGGCGGCGCCAGCACGCAGTGGCCGGCGGTCAGCGCCAGGTGCGGGGAGATCAGCGTGGCGGTACACAGATTGCCGCTGGCGGTTTCGACCTGGCCGATGGCTTGCCACGGCTGGGCGGCGGTATCCGTGACCTTGATTCGTTCATCTTTGCCGAAAAACAGACGCGTTTGCTCGGCCTTGGACGGGCCGTCGGCGCGTGCCGCCTGAGCAGCGATGAGCGGGAGTGAGCACAGCAACAGTAAAACGGATATGCGCATAGATCTCTTGCCTGACAAATACGGATCATCCATAAACACACTGAATGCTAACTATAGACTGATTTAGCAGCCATGTGGATGAGCAATAACTGATTTTTCAATAATTTCCCGCCGCGAGGCGACAGGCTACAGATAAAAAAAGACGGCGATCAGTCCACAAAGGATCAGGGCGGTCAGAACGATCTCGAACAGGTAGCGGCGCAGCATCAATGAGAACCCCCCGATGAAAAAACACCCGGCGAACCGGGTGTCGTACACGTCAAGCCTGAAGCGGTGAGGGGACCCTCACGTCATTACGCTTTTTTGTGGCTGGTTTTCTTGTGGTGCTTTTTAGCCGCCTGGGCTTTTTGCGCCGGGGCTTTCTTCACGGCTTTTTTGTGATGCTTCTTGGCCGCCTGCGCTTTCTGTACCGGCGCTTTCTTGCCGTGGTGTTTCACCTGAGCTTTAGCCGGCGCAGCGGTGGCGGTGGTTGCGGTAGCCGCAGGTGCGGTGGTGGCAGCCTCGGCAGCGAAAGCCACGGAAGACAGACCCATTGCAGCGGCAACAACCAGAGCTAATACTTTTTTCATCGTAGAATCCTCAACATGACTTTTGGGTATCAACCCCACTGCGGGGCCGTTGAAATGATAGTAGGCAAATGGCGCCCGGCTTTCCGTGAGTGATTGGTTTCGGCATGTAACCTAATGTACAGGGCGACGGCGGCGGGGGGATTGCTGCTATAATGACCGCCAGGCGCGATAAAAGGGATTGAAAATGAACGAGATAGTGATTCGTTGTGGCGTAACCGAACAGGGCGAGGTGCCGCTGGCCTATGAGGACTGGGGCGATGAGGCGCATCCGCCGCTGCTGCTCATCATGGGCATCGGCGCGCAGCTGTTGCTGTGGCCTGACGACTTCTGCCGCGCCCTGGTGGCTCAGGGGTTTCGGGTGATCCGTTATGACAACCGCGACGTCGGCCTTTCCGGCAAAACGCAGGCGCAACGCACGCAGCCGTTGTGGCTGCTGATGCTGCGCGCCCAGCTCGGTTGGCAAACGCCGGTGCCTTATACCCTGGCGGACATGGCGACGGACGCGGCGCATCTGCTCGATCATTTACGCATCCCGCAGGCTCACGTACTGGGCGCTTCGATGGGGGGGATGATCGCCCAGGTGTTGGCCGCCGAATACCCGCAGCGCGTCGCCTCGTTATGCATCTTGTTCTCCAGCACCAATCAGCCGCTGTTGCCACCGCCGGCGCCTTCGCTGCTGTGGCTGTTGGTGCGCCGGCCGGCGGCCGATTTGACGCTGCAGCAGCGCCACGAGGGAATGAAGGCCTTCCTGCGCGCGCTCGGTACCCGGTTTTATCCGCCGGAGGAGGCGGAGCTGGATGCATTGGTGAATCGGTTGTTGAAGCGGGGCGTGGATCCCGAAGGCGTGCAGCGGCAACTTTCCGCGTTGCTCGGCAGCGGCGATCTGCGTCGCTACAGCCGGCGCATAGCCGCGCCGACGCTGGTCATTCACGGCGATCGCGATCGGCTGGTACGCAAGGCGGGTGGGGTGGCGATCGCCCGCGCGGTCGTCAACGCCAAATTGCATATTATGCCAGGCATGGGGCATGACCTGCCGGCCTCGTTGAGGCCGCAGCTGGCGGCGATGATCGCCCGTCATGCACTGGGATGAGAGGCCGGAATGCCGGCGTTTTTTGCTACTTTAGTTACAACATACTAATGGTGGGTGGCCACCCGCCACTCTGTAGCCAAGGCGATGTCGGCACAGAACGTGCGTTATGAGGCATTATCCGGTCTTGCAGGCGGGAAAAGGGCGCGGCAGGGCCGCGCCAGGGGAGATTACAGGTAGCGGTTTTCCAAATGCTGACGGAAATAGCGTGGGTTGAGCGCTTCGCCGGTTGCGTTGGCGATCAGCGTCTCGGTCGGGAAACGGCTGCCGTGGCGCCAGATGTTGTGCTGCAGCCAGTGGAACAGCGGCTGCAGGTTGCCGGCGGCGATATCTTCGTTCAGCGAAGGCAGGGCCTGACGCACGCTGTGGAACAGCTGCGCGGCGTACATCGCGCCGAGGGTGTAAGTCGGGAAGTAGCCGAAGGCACCGTCGGTCCAGTGAATATCCTGCATGCAGCCGTTGCGGTAGTTGCCGATGGTGTCGAGGCCGAGGTAAGCACTCATCTTCTCATTCCACAGCGCCGGAATGTCTTCCACTTCGATATCGCCTTCGATCAGCGCTTTTTCAATTTCGTAGCGCAGGATGACGTGAGCAGGATAGCTCACTTCGTCGGCGTCGACGCGGATCAGGCCCGGTTTAACGCGCTGGTTGAGGCGAATGAAGTTGGCCTCTTCCAGCGCCGGCTGTTCGCCAAACTGCGCGGTGACTAACGGACGCAAGATTTTCAGGAATTCATTGCCGCGCGCCAGCTGCATTTCGAACAGCAGGCTCTGCGATTCGTGGATAGCGGTAGAACGGGCCAGGGCGACCGGCTGGCCAAGCAGATCGCGCGGCAGGTTTTGCTCGTAGCGGGCGTGGCCGGTCTCGTGCACGATGCCGAGCAGCGCGGTCAGAAACTCTTTCTCGTTGTAACGCGTAGTGATGCGTACATCTTCCGGCACGCCGCCGCAGAACGGGTGGGCGCTGACGTCGACACGGCCATTGTCGAAGTTGAAACCGAGCAGTTTCATCACGCTCAGGCTCAGCTGACGCTGGGTGTCCACATTGAACGGGCCTTGTGGCGCCTGGCAGGGCTCATTAGCTTGTTTGGCCACCACGCGCTGTAGCAGATCCGGTAGCCAGGTTTTCAGATCGCCGAAGATGTGGTCGAGATCGCTGCTGCGCATGCCCGGCTCATACAGGTTGAGCAGAGCATCGTAACGGCTTGTGCCGGCCGCCTGCGCGCGGATCTGCGCCTCTTCCCGGCTGAGCTTGACCACCTCGCGCAGGTTGTCGGCGAAGCCGTCCCAATCGTTGGCCGGGCGCTGGGCGCGCCAGGCGTGTTCGCAGCGCGCACCCGCGAGCGACTTGGCCTCGACCAGCGACGCCGGCAGCAGCACGGCGTCTTCATATTGGCGGCGCATCTCGCGCAGGTTGGCGCGGTCGAGTTCGTCCAGCGTCTCTTGCTGCGCGCGATCCAACAGCGCGCCGGTGCTTTGTGCCGTTAAAATCTGGTGCTGCAGCACGCTCAGCTCGGCCAGCGCTTCGGAGCGCGCCTTGCTGCCGCCCGGTGGCATCATGGTTTGCATGTCCCAACCGGCGATGGCGGACAGGTGGCCGAAACGCGACAACCGGCTGAACAGGGCGCGCAGGTGATCGTAAGCAGACGTGTTGGAATGTGCAGATGTCATTATTATTCGGCTCCAATGAGAAGGTCTGGCGGCATTATGCCAGATCGGCTTTTAAACTGAATGTCGGCTTTACCGGCCAGCAGAAACGGAAACTGGCACCGCCGAGCGAACTGCCTTCGACGAACACCTGCCCCTGGTAGGCGACGGCGATGGAATGGACGATGGCCAGTCCCAACCCGCAGCCGCCGGTAGCGCGATCGCGGCTGGGGTCGAGACGGACGAAAGGTTCAAACACCCGTTCACGCTCTTCCGGCGGAATACCCGGCCCGTCATCCTCGACCTGCAAGCAGGCGAGGTCGCCGTCAAACCACAGGCCGACGCGCAGACGCTGTTCGGAATAGCGCAGCGCGTTGTTGACCAGGTTGTCGAGCACGCGCTCCATCAGGCGCAGATCGACGCCGCCGAAGTCGCCGACGTGTGGGACATCGAGCTGGATGTCACGTTCCTGATGAATAAGACGGATATCATCGACCTTGTCCTCAAGCCATTTTGGCAGATCGATGGGTTCAATGTTTAGCGCAACCTGCGGCCGATCCAGGCGGGCATAGGTCAGCAGCTCGTCGATCAGCGACTCCAGTTGGCCGATATCGCGGTTCAGCGCCTGCTGCTCGCCTTCGGACAGGTTATCGCTCATCTCGAGCCGATAGCGCAGGCGCACAAGCGGCGTGCGCAGCTCGTGGGCGATGCCGTCGATCAGCTGTTTCTTGCTGGCGATCAGGGTGTTGACGTTGTCGGCCATCTGGTTGAACGCCACGCCGAGCCGGCTCAGGCTGGAGGTGGGATCGAAGTGGGTGCGCTCATCCAGATGCCCGGCGCCGAGCCGCTGGGCGGCGTTTTCCAATTTGAGCAGGTCTTGCCAGTGCGGCCGCATCCACAGAAACACCGGCAGCGCCAGCGACATGCCGATAAATACCAGCAATACCAGATCCAGCAGGCGCATCTGGTGCAGGTAGAACAGATAAGGAATGGGGCCGACCACTAACACGTAGTGGCTGCGCGGAATGCGCTGCATAAAGGTGTACTGATCGTCGAGGGCGATGATTTCCCCCAGCCGCAGCCGTTTTTTCAGATCCTCGCTCAGCGCCTGTTTGCCGAGCGGTTCGATATGCAGTTTGAACGACAGATTGAGATCCAGCGTGGCGATGGTCTTGTTCCAGTCCTTCAACGGGATTTCGCGCAGCTCGCTGCGCATCAGGTACAGCGAACTTTTCATCAGATCGTCCATCGACTGGCGGCCGGCGCGCTCGGCGGTCACCTTGTACACCAGGCCAACCAGCATCGCCATCACCAGAAAACAGACGAACAGCAACAGGAAGAACTGGACGAAAAGTTTTCTCATTGTTGCACCGATGCCCAGGCGTTAGGGGCGAACAGATAGCCTTTATTGCGCACGGTCTTGATGCGGAACGGTTCCAGCGCGTTATCGTACAGCTTGCGGCGCAGGCGAGAGATCGCCACGTCGATGCTGCGATCCATGCCGTCATAGCTTACGCCGCGCAGGTTTTGCAGCAACGCCTCACGATCCATGATCTGCCCGGCGTGGGTCGCCAATTCCCACAACAAATCGAAATCCGAGGTGGACAGGGTGATCGTTTCTTCGCCCAGCGTGACCTGCCGGTTGACCGGATCGATGCACAACAGCCCGAAATGCAGCGCGTTGTGCTGGGTGAGCGGCTGAACCGACTCTTCTTTCGGCTGCTGGCTGTGTTGGCGCAGGTGCAAACGCAGGCGGGCCAGCAACACCGCCGGCGGCGTGGTTTTCAGGATATAGTCGTTGGCGCCCATCTCCAGCGACAGAATATGGTTCATGTCGCTGTCGAGCGAGGTGAGCAGCACGATCGGGCCGGGGAAGGTAGGGCGCAGATCGCGGCACAGCGTCATGCCGTCTTTGCCGGGCAGCATGATGTCCAGCAGCACCAAATCGGGTTGCTCGCGCTCAATGCGCGCCTGCGCGCTGTCGCCGCGCGGTTCGATCAGCACCTCGATGTCGTGTTTGCCCAGATAGGCGGCGATCAGCTTGCCGACTTCAGGATCGTCTTCCACAAAAACAATTTTATGCATATGCCCGTGTTTTAATAAGAAAAGCGGATTTCAGCATAGCGCGGCCTACAGCGATGCGCCATGCGGATCTTTGCCTCAGCGCAGCGGCCGCCCGCCGTCGACGCCGTGGGTGCGGCCGGTCACGTAACGGCTCTCCAGCAGGTAGTTCACCAGATTGACCACTTCGCTCTCGCCCGGCGCGACCTTCATCAGCGATTTCGCCAGCGCTTGTTGGCGGTAGGCTTCATCGTCGCCCGGATTGAAGATGATCAGCGCCGGCGCGATGGCGTTGACCTTCACCTCCGGCGCCAGCTTGCGGGCGAACGATCGGGTCATATTGTCCAGCGCGGCCTTGCTGGCGGCGTAGGCGATATGTTTGTCGCTGCCTTTTTCCACCACGTAGTCGGTCAGATGGATAATGTCAGCGCCCGCCTGGCCCTGGCCGGTCAGGCAAGATTCGAGCAGTTGGTTGAGCAAATAGGGCGTATAGACGTGAATTTGCAGCATCGCCGCCATCACTTGCTCCGGCGGCACTTCCGCCGACTCGGCCTGCCAGGCGCTGGCGTTGTGGATCACCGCGCGCAATTTGGGCGCCACCTGTCGCACCTGGTCGGCGAAACGGTAGATACCTTCGTGCGTGGAAAAATCGCCTTGAATGCAACTGGCGCCCAAGGCTTTCAACTCGGTCATCGCCGGATATTCGCTGCGATAGGCGATGATGACCGGAACGCCGCGCTGGAGAAACGCTCTGGCGAGCGCCAGCCCGATGCGCCGCGCGCCGCCGGTAATCAGCACCGGTGCAGAGTTGGGGTGTTCCATTGATTAAAGCTCCTGGACAGACTGGCAAACAATAGGGGAATTATGCCATCATACGGCGGAAAGTCGTTAAAGCTTCGCATGATTATCCATTTCTGGATGTAAGATCCCCAATGCGTTTCAGGTTGCCGCCCGGCGGCGGCTTGAAAGACCACGGGTTAACACTGGCCATGAGAGGAATGAGGGGATGAACAGCAATCACCTTGCATCCATCGCGCGCAGTGAGAAAATCTGTTTCGACTATATGGATTTTCTGTCCGCATCGTGCAGGAAGCACTGGCGCTTTGTTGATGCTATTTATGGTGTGATGCCGATCTTCGGCATGGTGTTGAAATCGCGCGTGACCACGTCACAAACGCGCAAAGAGCAGTTGAAAGAGCTGGCGCTGCAAGTGGTGTCGACACAGGTCAGCGATGAAACCAATATCGTGCGCCTGATTGACCTGGCGCAGCAGCAGGGCCTGACGGTGTTTGATATTCAGTTGCCCTATGCGCTGGAAGCGCAACAGCTGGCGGCCATTCAAAAAGAGTGCGAGGAAGGCATTGCGATCGCCCTGGTGGGTGAGCGCATGACCATCACCATTCCCCCTAAAAGCTGACCGGGTGTACCGACCAGGCCGCCCGTTCATGGTTAGGCAATTGACTTACCGCGATGGCCTAACCATGAACGTGATGTCTCACGCCGCATGACGGCCGGTGTCTAGAGCTGGGTCCCGGCATTCGGGCCGGAGCGCAGGGTATAAATACTGTCTATATGAATTAACACCGCGTACTTCGGCGGCTTCATCCCATTTTTTTCCGCAAACGTCAACGCATCGTCAAACGGCTTGCCCGCCAGAAACAGTTCGGGCGTGCCAACGAAGCGGTAACCGTCCAGCGCCTCGCGATCGATGATCACCACGGCCATTTTCGAGCCGGCCTTGATGTTTTTCAGCGTTTGGCCACCGGTATTTTCGTTGTAAATCAGCGTACGGTCATCATAGAGGCGCAAAGAGCGCTTGGGGCCGATATCGGGAACGCCGTTCGGGCTGCTGGTCGCCTGCACAGGCAGCTGTTTAGCCAGCATCTTCTTCATCTCGTCATTCAATTCATTCATTACAGATGACCCTCAGATTGGTGTGTCACTTTTAATGCAAGGTAGCGGAAGCGTTGGCCGCCGGCGCGCAGACGCTGGTTTCCGGCAGCCGGTGTTCGCGCAGCAAGTGCAGAGTTTCAATCCTGAAACGCAGCAGGTGCCGTTCGGCGATCTGCTGCATCTGTTCGCACAGCGACGTATCGTCCAACAGTTGCTCGATAGCGACTCGGGCCTGATGAACATGCAGCTCGACGCCGCGAAGAGGCTTCTGCCGCAGGCGCAGATGGGTAATGTTGTTGAACGTGACGATCAGCGCGGCAAGGGCAGACTCGAAAATATTCAGCGCTTCAAATCTGGCGGTATATTCCGCATTCAGCCAGGGCTTCTCGGCGATGATCGCCTGAGCCCCCTCCAGCGCCTGTTGATAGCGCGCCATCGCCAGGCGATCGCGCCGCTGATTGAATGCCGTGTTGCCCTCAGCGATCAGCGCCTCCCAGGCGGTAAACAAAGGTAATGCGTGCAGCAGTTTCTCAGCCATGAAATGCCTTCCATTTTCAGCCTGTCTTCATCCGCCGCCTGACGCCTCTCGCCAGGGGCACTCGCGTCTTACCATTGACCAATAAATGATAATGATAATTAATTGCATTTGAGATCGCAAGCGTGGCGCATGGCTGACTGTACAAAGGGGGGAAACGCGGTAGCAGGGGAAAAAGAGGAAGCAAAATGCGGCTGACGGGCAGCCGCATTGACGGGGCACTTTAGTGCAGCATAAACCAGCCGGCGGGCAGCGTGGCCACCAGCAGCAGTAAGATGCTGCCTTTTTCCAGGCGATTCAGCAGATTGATATCCTGATGGCCGCGGCGGGCGTACATGAACACCAACAGGCCCGGCGCATACAGCAGCACCGACATCAGCAAGTGCATCAGCCCGGAAGCGTACAGCAGCCACAGGCCATAGACGCAGGCGCCGGTGGCGGCGAAGATCAGGCGTTTGTCGCGGCGGCGGTAAGCCACCTTGAACAGAAACGCGCCGACCAGGAAGTAAGGCACCAGGATCATCTCTGACGCGATGGTCAACAGCGAGTTGTAGTTGCTGCCGGTCAGCCAAATCAGCACCAGCGCCAGTTGCACCGCGATGTTGGTCAGCCACAGCGAAGAGGACGGGGCGTGATGGCGGTTCTGCTTGCCGAACACGCGCGGAAACGCGCCGTGCTGCGCGGCCAGCAGCGGCACTTCCGCCGCCATGATGGTCCAGCTCAGGTAGGCGCCGCACACGGAAACGATCAGGCCGGCGGCAATGAGCACGTCTCCCCACGGGCCGATCAGTTCTACCATCAGCACCGCCATCGACGGATTGCGCATCTCTGCCAGTTCGCTGCGCGGCACCACGCCCAGCGACAGCAGCGTGACCATCAGATACACCGCCAGCGCCGACAGCACCGCCAGCATAGTGGCGCGGCCCACGTCTTTCTTATTGCGGGCGCGGGCGGAAACCACCACCGCGCCCTCCACGCCGATAAACACCCATAGGGTGATCAGCATGGTGTCCTTGACCTGTTCCCACACCGGTTTGCCGAGGTCGATGCCGTTGAAATCCAGTGTGAACACGTCCATTTTAAAGACGATCGCCGCCAGAACGGCGAACATCCCCAGCGGCAACAGCTTGGCGAGGGTGGCCGCCAGATTGATGCTGGCGGCGGTTTGCACGCCGCGCAGCACCAGCGCGTGCACGATCCACAGCAGGGCGGATTCGGCGATCAGCGCCTGCCAGGTATTGCCGTCACCGAGGATAACGTTGCCACCGCGATCGGTAAAAATGCTCAGCGCCGCGAACACGATCACCAGATACGAGACGTTGGCGATCACGGCGCACAGCCAGTAACCCCAGGCGGAGCAGAAGCCCACCAGTTCGCCGAATCCTTCTTTGGCGTAGGTGAAGATGCCGCCGTCCAGATCCGGACGCAAACGCGTAAGCAACAGCATGGCGAATGCCAAAAACAGAATGCCGACGCCGGTGATCCCCCAACCCAGCAACAGCGCGGCGGGGCTGGCGACCTGCGCCATGTTTTGCGGCAGACTGAACACGCCGGCGCCCAGCATCGAGCTGAGCACCAAAGCGGTTAGCGCGGTAAGACCGAGTTTTTTTTCAATGACGGATCCTGAACGCAGAATAAACAACTGGAAGGGAACTGCTTGGCGGCAACAATGTATTAACAACCACTGCGCGAATAGACAATAGCCCTAAAAATTGGCGCAAATTCTACGGAGGGATGATTAGAGATGCAATGATTGAATATGCGGAATTTACAAAAAACTATTCAACACGCGATGGAAAAAGCGGCAATAAAAACGGGCAGCTCAAGGGCTGCCCGATGGTAAACCTAAAAACGGATTTTATTTGAACAGATCGGCGCTGACGGTCAGGTTGCCGCCGCTCTTGTTCTGCCACTGGCGGGTGACGTGGTAGTACTTGGCGCCTTTCTCGGCCGCGCGTTTCGCCACTTCGGTGGAGACATCGGTCATGCTGTTGAAGTGGCCGGTGAAGGTGACGGAATCGAACGGCACCATCTGCGCGGCGGTCACGTTGTTCACTTCCTGGATCTTGGTGCCGTTAGGCAGCGTGACGGTATAGCGTTGGCCGGTAGAGGACTGGGTTTCGAAGAAACGGCCCACTTCGCGGCTTGGCGAACCGGAAGACGCGACGCCAGGAATTTCGACTTTCGCGGCTGCTGCGCCGCCGGCGGCCAGGGCGGCGCGGCCGGCGTCAGAATCGGCTGGAATGGCGTCCGGGCTCTGCACGCGGCGTTTCGGCGCATCGGCCTTATAGATGTAGGCGGTGACGAACTGGTTGCCGCCGGAGTTGGCGTCAACCTGGCGCACGATGAAGAACGAAGCGGCGCCTTTTTTCTTCGCTTCTTTGGAGATGGCGTCGTTGATGTCCGGCTGGCTGCGGTAGAAGCCGCTGGCGCTCACGGTATCGTAAGGCTCCAGCAGGTAGGCTTCCTCTTTAGGCAGTTCGTTCACGCCGTTAAATACGCGGTATTTTGGTGTTTTGCTCACTTCTGGCGCATCTTTATGATAAAGGTCTGCGGTGACGCGCCAGTTGCCGCCGTTGTTGCTGTTGTTGCTGTCCTGGATATAGAAGGAATCGGCACCCAGTTTGTCTGCACGGCGGGATACGGCGTCGACGGCTTCATTGATGGCATTGAAGCGGCCGGTAATCGTGATGCGATCAAACGGCTTCAGCGCCGCTGCTTTCTCAGGAGTTAACTCTTGCGCCGCATGAGCAGACAGCGCGGTGAGTGATAACAAGGCTGACGCGATGATCGTGGTCTTCAGCTTCATAAAAAATCCTTTCGCCTAGCGCATTAACGTTTATAACGTACTGAACTGTTTAAGTGTAATTCAGCCGTCGATTATTACATGTAATTCTGAAAACTGTCTCAGCATTTTATGTTATCCCGTGCGACAAATCGCCGATGGCGACGCGGGGCGCACGGATGGCACCGCCGTCATAAGTTTCCATAATAACGGCTTTGGTGTCATTAATGTTAATTATTCACAAAATGATAACTTTTATGCTTTTACGCCGCGCGCGGCCATAAATCGTTACGCCGGGCGTAAACCTCTTGTCACGCAGAATGTGCTGTTCTGTATGGATTTTTTCACTGTAAATTGCGATTTGTCATATCGCGCGCGGCGTTTTTATGTAAAAACAGGGATGAATGCGTAAGCAATTATGGATCATCGACCTTATTTTCAGTAGGTTATAGTTGGCGCCTGAAATCAGTGCGGGCAAGTTAACGCAACGCTCGCCGACGGCGCCATGCTATGGGCAGGAAAATAATAAACATCATCCAAGACAGGTGAGAAGGGAACATTATGCGTATTGGTGTACCAAGAGAGCGGTTGACCAATGAAGCCCGGGTCGCAGCCACGCCGAAAACGGTGGAACAACTGCTGAAGCTGGGTTTTACCGTCGCGATTGAACGCGGGGCGGGCAAACTGGCCAGTTTTGAAGACGTCGCTTACGAAGCCGCCGGCGCGGCGCTGGTGGACGAAAGCGAAGTGTGGCAGTCGGATCTGATCCTGAAAGTCAACGCGCCGCAAGACGACGAGATCGCCTTGATGCGCGAAGGCAGCACGCTGGTCAGCTTTATCTGGCCGGCGCAAAACCCCGAATTGATGGCCAAGCTGGCGGCGCGCAACGTCACCGCGCTGGCGATGGACTCGGTGCCGCGCATCTCGCGCGCCCAGTCGATGGACGCGCTGAGCTCGATGGCCAACATCGCCGGCTACCGCGCGATCGTCGAAGCGGCGCATGAGTTCGGCCGTTTCTTCACCGGCCAGATCACCGCCGCCGGCAAAGTGCCGCCGGCCAAGGTGATGATCATCGGCGCCGGCGTGGCCGGCCTGGCGGCGATCGGCGCCGCGGGCAGCCTCGGCGCCATCGTGCGCGCCTTCGACACCCGCCCGGAAGTGAAAGAGCAGGTGCAGAGCATGGGGGCGGAGTTCCTCGAGCTGGATTTTGAAGAGGAAGCGGGCAGCGGCGACGGCTACGCCAAAGTGATGTCCGAAGCCTTTATCAAGGCCGAGATGGCGCTGTTCGCCGCGCAGGCGGCGGAGGTTGACATCATCGTCACCACTGCGCTGATCCCGGGTAAACCGGCGCCGAAGCTGATCACCAAAGAGATGGTGGCGTCGATGAAGCCGGGCAGCGTGATCGTCGATTTGGCGGCACAAACCGGCGGCAACTGCGAACTGACCGTGGCCGACACCATTACCGTGACCGACAACGGCGTGAAAATCATCGGCTATACCGATCTGCCGAGCCGCTTGCCGACCCAATCTTCGCAGCTGTACGGCACCAACCTGGTCAACCTGCTGAAGCTGCTGTCGAAAGAGAAAAACGGTGAGATTGACATCGATTTCGACGATACGGTGATCCGCGGCGTTACCGTGGTACGCAGCGGTGAAATCACCTGGCCGGCGCCGCCGATCCAGGTCTCGGCCCAACCGAAAGCGGCGCCCGCCGCCGCACCGGCCGCCAAACCCGAAGCCAAACCGACCTCCCCGTGGCTGAAGTATGGCCTGATGGCCCTGGCGATCCTGCTGTTCGGCTGGCTGGCGGACGCGGCGCCGAAAGAGTTCCTGTCGCACTTTACCGTGTTCGCGCTGGCCTGCGTGGTCGGTTACTACGTGGTCTGGAACGTCAGCCACGCGCTGCATACCCCGCTGATGTCGGTTACCAACGCGATCTCAGGGATTATCGTGGTCGGTGCGCTGCTGCAAATTGGCCACGGCGGCTGGGTGAGTTTCCTCTCCTTTATCGCCGTGCTGATCGCCAGCATCAATATTTTCGGTGGGTTCACCGTCACTCAGCGCATGCTGAAGATGTTCCGCAAGAACTAAGGGGTAACAAATGTCTGGAGGATTGGTTACAGCTGCATACATTGTTGCCGCTATTTTGTTTATTTTCAGCCTGGCGGGCCTATCGCGTCATGAAACGTCGAAGCAGGGCAACCTGTTCGGCGTCGCCGGAATGGCGATCGCGCTGATCGCCACCATCTTGGGGCCGGATTCCGGCAACGTCGGCTGGATCATCATCGCCATGATCATAGGCGGCTCGATCGGCGTCTATCTGGCCAAGAAGGTCGAGATGACCGAAATGCCGGAGCTGGTGGCGGTGCTGCACAGTTTCGTTGGCCTGGCGGCGGTGCTGGTCGGCTTCAACAGCTACCTGGATCACGGCGCGCCGATGGAGCCGGTGATGGCGAATATCCATCTGACCGAAGTGTTCCTCGGCATCTTTATCGGCGCCGTGACCTTCACCGGGTCGATCGTCGCTTTCGGCAAGCTGCGCGGCATCATTTCTTCCAAACCGCTGATGCTGCCGAATCGCCACAAGCTGAACCTGGCGGCGTTGGTGATCTCGTTCCTGTTGCTGGTGGCGTTCGTGCGCACCGACAGCGTGGGCTGGCAGGTGATAGCGCTGCTGCTGATGACGGCGATCGCGCTGGCGTTCGGCTGGCATCTGGTCGCCTCGATCGGCGGCGCCGACATGCCGGTGGTGGTGTCGATGCTCAACTCTTACTCGGGGTGGGCGGCGGCGGCTGCGGGCTTCATGCTGAGCAACGATCTGCTGATCGTCACCGGCGCGCTGGTGGGCTCTTCGGGGGCCATCCTGTCTTACATCATGTGCAAGGCGATGAACCGTTCGTTTATCAGCGTGATCGCCGGCGGTTTCGGCAGTGACGGTTCATCCACCGGCGAAGCCGAAGAGATGGGCGAATACCGTGAAACCACGGCGGAAGAGGTGGCCGAGCAGTTGAAGAACTCCACCTCGGTGATCATCACCCCGGGCTACGGCATGGCGGTGGCGCAGGCACAGTATCCGGTGGCGGAAATCACCGAAAAACTGCGGGCGCGCGGCGTGAAGGTGCGTTTCGGCATTCACCCGGTCGCGGGGCGCTTGCCGGGCCACATGAACGTGCTGCTGGCGGAAGCGAAGGTGCCGTACGACGTGGTGCTGGAGATGGATGAAATCAACGACGATTTCCCGGATACCGATACCGTGCTGGTAATTGGCGCCAACGACACGGTGAACCCGGCGGCGCTGGAAGATCCGCGCAGCCCGATCGCCGGCATGCCGGTATTGGAAGTGTGGAAAGCGCAGAACGTGATCGCGTTCAAACGCTCGATGAACACCGGCTACGCCGGCGTGCAGAACCCGCTGTTCTTTAAGGAGAACACCCAGATGCTGTTCGGCGACGCCAAAGACAGCGTGGAAGCGATTCTGCGGGCGCTGCAGAAGTAGAATTGGGCAACCAAAGAAAAACGGGCCGCTTTTCAGCGGCCCGTTTCTTTATGAGCGAAGCCTAATCTTCGTCGTCGTGTTCGTCGTCTTCATCCGCTTCGATCGGGCAGTTGAAGTTTTCCGGTTTAATCACCAGCAGGTCGCATTTCAGATGATCGATCACATGTTCCGCGGTATTGCCGATAAAGGCGGCTGAAATACCGGTACGGCCCAGGGTGCCCAGCACCACCACGCCGGCCTGCAGATGTTCGGCCAGATCGGGGATGACCTCTTCCGGCAGGCCTTTTTCCACGTGGGTGAACTCTTCCTTAATGCAGAATTTCTGCCGCAGCGCCTTCATGGCGATCAGATGCTGGCCGCGAATGGCATCGTTGTAGACGCTCGGGTCGAAGTCGGGCAATTCGATGGCGATGTTGATCGGGGTAACGGGATAGGCGCCGACCAGGTGAACCTCGGTCTGGTTGACGTTTTGCGCCAGTTCGACGGTTTCTTGCACCAGTTTGATATTGAGCGGGTCGTGATAGGGTTCTTCGCTGGCCAGATTGACCGCAACCAGCGCCTTGCCGCCTTCCGGCCAGGGCTGGTCTTTCACCATCCACACCGGGCAAGGGCATTTGCGCAGCAGGTGCCAGTCGGTGGGGGTAAAGATCACCGACTCCAACCGGTCGTGCTGGTGCGCCATTTTCAGCAGCAGGTCATGTTGACCGGACAGCACTTCCTGAATGATGGCTTCGAAGGGGCGGTTATGCCAAACCACTTTGATTTCGATCGGCACGCCGTCGTTGAGATAGAAGCGGCACTGCTCGTTGATCCAGGCGGCGCGTTGGCTGATCACACCTTGCCGCATCGCCGTTCTTTCATCCGGGGAGAGCAGGGTCGTCATTTCGTAAGAGAAGTCATAGATGGGCAGGAAGGCCTTGATGCGCCCGCCGTTCCGTTTTACCAGGTATACGGCGCGGCGCAATGCCGGCTGATCGTCCTGATTGGGGTCAATAGCCACCAGAAGATTCTGATACTTCGCCATAGGGCCTCCTTACAGCTGAAATCAACAGTCTGTTAATTTACAGAGTAACCCAACATTGAAAAACAGAACAACAACGGAAGCGTGCCGGATCAACAATTTCGGTGAAATGTTGATCCGGCGGGGGGATCAGGCGTTGACGGTCACGTTGATGCGCGGCGTACCGGCCAGCACCGACAGCGCGTCGGCGTTTTCGATGGTGATGTATTTGCCTTTCACGCTGAGGATTTCGCTTTTCTGGAAGCGGCCCAGCAGACGGCTGATGGTTTCCACCGTCAGCCCAAGGTAGTTGCCGATGTCGCCGCGGGTCATGGTCAACCGGAACTCACGCGGTGAGAAGCCGCGCTCCGCAAAGCGGCGCGACAGGTTGTAAACGAACGCCGCCAGGCGCTCTTCGGCGTTTTTCTTCGACAGCAGCAGGATCATGTCCTGGTCGCCTTTGATCTCGCCGCTCATCAACCGCATGATTTGCTGACGCAGGTTCGGCATTTTGCCGGACAGATCGTCGAGGGTCTCGAACGGGATCTCGCACACCATCGAAGTTTCCAGCGCCTGAGCGAAGCTCGGATGCTTCAGGCCGCCGATGGCGTCGAAGCCTACCAGGTCGCCCGCCAGGTGGAAGCCGGTGATCTGCTCATCACCTTGCTCGGTGATGGTGTAGCTTTTGATGGTCCCGGAACGGATCGCGTACAGCGATTTCAGCTCGTCGCCGGCCTTGAACAAGGTCTGGCCTTTCTGGATGGGCTTCTTCCTCTCGATAATGTTGTCGAGCTGGTCCAGCTCGTGAGCATTGAGGGTGAAAGGAATGCACAGCTGGCTGATGCTGCAGTCCTGGCAATGGATCGCACAACCACCAGACTGGATACGACGAATCACGCGTTTTTCCGGGATCATAGATTACGCTCATTCAATAATTGATATGAGTCAATTTTAACATCTTTTGCTGCAGCTGATAAGGGTGGCATTAGCATGAATAGGGGTATTGTGTGCGAATTTTGCGCACACATGCCGCCGATTATTCTGTATCGGACTGAAGTTATGAGTATTATTTGTGACTTATGCGTTCTATTCACACAAGTTATTAATAGTGCCCTGCGGGCACGAGCGCGGCGTTGGGCACTGTGCTTTATTAAGCAGCGCCAAACAATGGCGCTGGATAAGCCGATCGCAGCGGCTACAGCAAACTTTTCGGCAGGTAGCCTTCATGCTGCAGCAGCCACTGCTTGCGCTGTACGCCGCCGGCATAGCCGGTCAGCGCGCCCTGCGAACCGATCACTCGATGGCAGGGCACCACGATGCTGATCGGATTTGAACCGTTGGCCATGCCGACGGCGCGCGAGGCGGTCGGACGACCGATGCGTTGCGCCAGCTGGCCGTAGGTCAGGATCTCGCCACAGGGGATTTGGCGCAGCTGTTGCCAGACGGTGCGCTGGAACTCGGTGCCGGCGGTCATCACCGGCAACCGATCGATAATGCTCAGCTCCCCGGCGAAATAGCGCTGCATGGCGTCGGTTAGCCCGCTGGGATCGCGCTGTTCGCGCAGGGTGAACCGCTCGGCGCGGTAGTGGGTGTTCAGCAGCTTCATCAGGCGCGCTTCGTGATCGGTCCAGTCGATCGCCCGCAGGCGCCCCTGTTCATCGGCAATCAGCACCAGTTCTCCCACCGGCGTGGCGGTACGATCAATCAAAAAAGTCTGCATCTGGCTCACTCCTCAGTTTAGTGTGGCGATTATCGCATGAACTGGGAGGGAGCGATGGCGGATTTCGGACATGCTGATGGGCAACCGCAGGGTTGCCCGAATAGCCGGCTTACGGTAAGGCGGGGAGTTATTGTGCGATAAATTTATAAAATAAATTTATAAGTCATCAAGACAAGCTGTGTCTTGTTTATTATTTCAGCAGGCAGTAACGCTTTGTGCTTACTTATAGCTGATAGTCACGCGTTTTAAATGGGGATCGTTATTCACCAACTCACTGCTGACGGCAGAAACTAATTCTTTTGGCATCTCTTTTAACGAAGAGGATATATATCCGTTCTGATATTCCGTCACTTTACCGAAGCAGCTGGAGATAAGCTTTTCATCCTGATGTTTGACGGTGCAGGCCGGCGTGGTAATGGCGCCGGTGAAGCGCACGACGCCGGAGGCGACCTGGCTGCCGGAAAGCGGTTTTGCTTGCAGAGCGAAGGGCAGAATGACCAATGCGCTTAATACGGCTAAGTAATGGTTCATATGCTGTTCCTTTCAGAGTAAAAACACTGCCAATTAAAAAACAAGCGCGCTTGTTTTCATCAAATAAGCTATTTCGCTTGGAGAAATAAAAACGAATGGGCAAAAATCCTACTGCCCGCATTCAATGAATTTGATAATAGGGAGGTAGGATGAGTAAAACCATGATTTGGATCATAGTGAAGGCCGGTTAATGATTTAAGGCGCAGGCGGGATAACAGGCTGTGATCGTTCTCTCAGGAAAGTCAGACAAGGGCGGGCCGTTTTCGTCCCCGTTGCGCGGCGGCAGCAACGGGGGCGAGAGCGGGATTACAGCATGCCGCTGCTGCCGCAGATGCGGATCTTGTCCGCCACCACTTCTTTCATCGCCAGCTTGCCGGGGACGATGTATTTACGCGGATCGTTGGCATCCGGGTGCTGTGAAAAGTAGCTTTTTACCGCATCGGCGAAGGCGATTTTCAATTCGGTGGCGACGTTGACCTTGCAAACGCCGAGCGAGATCGCGCGCTTGACCATCGCTTCCGGAATGCCGGAGGCGCCGTGCAGCACCAGGGGGACGTCCACCTGTTCGCGGATCAGCGCCAGGCGCTCAAAATCCAGCTTGGGTTCGCCGTGGTACAGGCCGTGGGCGGAACCGATCGCCACCGCCAGCGAATCGATGCCGGTGGCGGCGACAAACTCGCGCGCGGCGGCCGGATCGGTATAGAAGCTGTCCGCCGTATCGACGATCAAATCGTCTTCCTGCCCGCCCAGGCGGCCCAGCTCCGCCTCCACGCTGGCGCCGTAGCGGTGGCACAGGGCCACTGCGGCGGCCACCTTGGCGATATTCTGCTCGAACGGCAAATGGGAACCGTCGATCATTACCGAGCGGATGCCGCTTTTTACCTTGTGCTCGATGTCGTCCAGCGCTTCGTGATGATCCAGATGCAGCGCCAGCGGCAGATCGTAGCGGTGCGCGGCCGCCTGACAGATACCGATCAGGTAGTCGGTGCCGGCATAGTTGAAGGTGCCGGGCGTGCCGGCCATGATCACCGGCGAGCGCAGCTCGGCGGCGGTCTCCGCCACCACCTGCACGGTTTCCAGATTGTGAACGTTAAACGCCGGCACGGCGTAACCCTGGCGCTGCGCCTTGAGCAGCATGTCTCGGTTGGCTATCAGATACATGGGATCTCCTTACAGCTCGGGGGAAGGAAAACGGTAAATCGTCACGCCTTTCACCACCCGGTTAACCTCGCCGGTCGGGCAAGGGTTGTCCGGGGTCAGCCCCAGCGCCAGCGAACTCTCGAAGGCCAGCATTTGGCTGAACAGCAGATACGGGAACAGCAGCCAGATATCGTCAGCGGCATCGTGCATATGCAGCAGGGCATCGGCGAGAGGTTGGCGTTCGCCGGTCAATCCGACCAGCTGCATTGCCAGTCCGTCGCGCTGCAGTTCGTTCCACAGATCGCGGTCATACTGGCGGGCGTAGTCGTGGTGGGAGAACATCAGCACCACCAATGTCTGGCCGTCGACCATAAATTTCGGGCCATGGCGCAGGCCAAGCGGCGAGTCGTAGCGTGTCACGATTCGGCCGGCGGTCAGCTCCAGCATCTTGAGCGAAGCCTCTTCGGCGAGGCCGGTAAAGCAGCTGCCGCCGAGGGTGATATAGCGGCGGAAACCGCCGGCGGCCAGCGCCTTCACCTGCGGTTGCAGCGTTTCGCGCAGTGTGCGGCAGCGCTGCACCATGGCGTTCAACGGCACCTGGGCGGCCTCAAGCGACGTTGGGCCGAGCAGCAGCGCGGCGCTCAGCATCATGCAGCTGAAGCTGGAGGTCATGGCGAAGCTCTGATCGTTGGCGCCATGCGGCATTACCAGCGAGCAGACGTTGCCACGCTGATGCGCGTACTGCGCCAGCCGGCTGTCCGGGTTGCACACCAGCATCAGGTGATAGCTTTCCGGCAGCAATTGATCGGCCAGCTCCACTGTCGCCACGCTTTCCGGGCTGTTGCCCGAACGGGCGAAGGAGACCAGCAGCGTCGGCCGGTCAGGGTCGAGATACTGCAGCGGGTTGGCGACAATATCGGTGGTGCCGTAAGCCACCACGTCGCGGCCGGTGCGTTCGCGCAGCCAGGGGGCCAGGGCGCGGCCGGCAAATGCCGAACTTCCGGCGCCGCACAGCACGATTTGCAGGCGCGGATTGGCCAGCAGCGGCGCCAGGAACGGCTGCCACTGCGCCTGTTGATCCTGCAGTTGGCGATGCAGCGTCGCCCACAAATCCGGCTGTTGCCAAATTTCTGCGGCGGTATGCCAGGCGTTGCGCTGCTTCAGCCAATTCGTCTCGTAAGAGAAATACGCGTTCATGATGACAGCTCCTTAAAAAGCCTCGATTAACGGTCGGCGATAATCACGTCGATCCCTAAATGGTGCAGCGCCTGCAGATAGTGTTCAGGAATGCGGCTGTCGGTGACCAGGCGGTGGATCTGACCGATGTCGCGGATCATGCAAAAGCTGGTGCGGCCGAATTTGCTGGCGTCGGCGATGGCGATCACTTCGCGCGCCACCTCGCACATCACCCGGTTCAGCTGCGCTTCGCCCGGATCCGGCGTGGTGATGCCGCTCGCGAGATCGAAGCCGTCGACGCCGAGAAAAAGCTTGTCGAACCGATACTGGCGCAGCTGTTGTTCGGCGGCGGGGCCGTACAGCGACCAGGCTTTGCGGCGCACGCTGCCGCCGACCACCATCAGGTCGATCTGCTCGTTGTTGGCCAGTTCGAAAGCGATGTTGAGCGCGTTGGTCATCACCACCAGATCCTTTTTCCCCGCCAGCTGCGGCGCCATTTGGCTGGTGGTGGAGCCGGAGTCGAGGATGACGGCGTCGCCGTCTTCAATCAGCGCCGCCGCCGCGCAGGCGATGGCGTGTTTTACGTCGCGATTGATGCGGCCCTTGTCCTGCAGCGGGCGGTCGAAGGCGAACTGTTTGTTCAACATGGCGCCGCCGTAGGCACGCACCGCGCAGCCGTGTTTTTCCAGCTGGCGCAGATCGCTGCGGATGGTGACGCTGGACACCGAAAACTGCTGGCTAAGCTGCTCCACGCGCACCGTGCCCTCGCGGCACAGCTGGTCGATAATTAATTCCCGGCGTTTTGCGGTATTGATCATTAATGCAGACTCCTGATTTACCTGTAGCCGTGCCCGACCGCGGCTTAATAAGCCGCAGCGATACCGACCGGAGCGCTTTCAGTTGTTCGTGGCGAATTACAGCAAACGAAACACTGAAATGCAATCGATTAATTTTAAAATATCTATATCTATCAGTTGGTTATATTTGATTTTGCTTTCGGTTGAGCGGCAACCGAAAGCGGTGTTAACGCAAAGTGAAAACGGCAAATTCGTTATTTTTCAGTCGCCAATTCCCAGCGCTTATTCATTCAGTCCATCGATGCCGAAAGCCGCAGCGATCGCTCGACAACCGCCGGGCTTTCACTGTTTTTTTTAATGCCGGCGCGCTTAAAAGCGCTGCGCCGCGCACGCCGCTGCTGTCACCGTGCACCGGCGGGAACACCGCCGCCGGCTCCATGCCAGGCAGCAGCCAGCGCCGCATCGCCGGCGGCAACAGCCGGTACAGCTCGCCGACGTTGGACAGCCCGCCGCCCAGCACGAAAGCATCGACGTCCAACAGCAGCTGTAAGCCGGCCAGCGCGCAGGCCAGGATGTCGACGTACATGGTCATCAACCGTTGTGCGAGCGCATCACCGGCACGATAGCAGGCGACCAGCGCCGGCACGTCAGCGGCCGGATGGGAGAAATGGCCGCTCAGCGCCAGCAGCCCGCTGCCGGAGACGTAGCGTTCAAAGCAGCCGGTCAGCCCGCAGTTGCAGCTGAACAGCGGCAGATCGTAACGTTGCGCCAGCTGGGCCGATATCGGCATATGGCCCCATTCGCCCGCCACGCCGCTGCGCCCCTTGTGCAGTTGCCGGTTCACCACCAGGCCGCCGCCGGCACCGGTGCCGATGATGGCGCCGAACACCAGCGGCAGGTGCGCGGTTTGCGGCGTGCTGGCTTCCGACAGCGCGAAGCAGCGGCAGTCGTTCTCGATGGCGATAGGTCGCGCCAACGCCTGCGTCAGGTCATCCGCCAGGCAATGCCCGGTCAGGCAGGGCACGTTGACCGCTAACTGGCGGCGGCTGACGGGATCGGTGATCCCCGGTAAACCGATGCCGATGCTGCCGCGCGTGTGCAGTTCGCGATCCGCCTGCTCGGCCAGCCCGGCGATGCAGGCCACGAACTCGCCGTAATCGCCGGTTGGGGTGCGCACCCGCTGGAGCAGCACCTGATTGAGCCGGCGATCGTAAGCGGCCATTTCAATTTTGGTGCCGCCGATGTCGAAGCCGTAACGCATCTGTCTCATCGCCATGCTTTAGGCTCCGCTCAGGGTGACCACCGCCGCCTCGCGGCGTGCGCGTTCGGCGGCGAACACCATCAGGTGGCTCTCCAGCGCTTCCGCCGGGCCGGCCAGCACCTGGCTCGGATCGTTGGCGCGAATGGCCGCGATAAAGTGCTGCATCAGGTAGTAGTCGCCGCCGCCGTGGCCGGCCATGGCGTGCAGATCCTGGCCGGCGTCGGTGTCGTAATGCGTTTCACCGTCGTCGAGGAACGAGGTGATGCGGATATGGCGACCGTCGCCCTCCAGGCAGCCGCGGCTGCCGAAGATGCGGGTGTGCCGATCTTCGTGGCGGGTAAAGGCCGTCATGGTGAACGACGCGGTGCGGCCGCCGGCGAACTGCATGTTGACCACCTGATGGTCGACCACGTTATTGTCGCAGCGGTAGACGCAGCGGCCGTAAGGCCCGTCGCGCAGCGCCGCCCGCAGCGTCGTCTGGTCGGGTTCTGGCGTCAGCACCCGCAGAAAACCGGGCGTAGCCTTGTGATTGTCGCCTAGATAGATGCGTTTGGCGGAATAGGGGCAGTTTGCCTCTACCGCGCAATCCAGGCAGTTGTCCGCCGCGCCGGCCGGTTGGTTTTCCCGGCGGAAGTGGCGCAGGTTGCCGAAGGAGCTGACCTGTTCGCAGGGCTGCTCCATCACGTAGCGGATCCAGTCGATGTCGTGGCAGGATTTCTGCAGCAGCATAAAGGCGGCCTGCCGATCGTTGCGCCAGTTGCCGCGCACGAAGGAGTGGGCCTGATGCCAGTAGCCGACCGGTTCCAAATGTTGCAGGCTGACGATATCGCCGATCGCGCCGTCGCGCAGCAGCTGCTTGAGCTTTTGGGTATAGCGGGTGTAACGCAGCACGTGGCCGACCGAGAAGATCAGCTTTTGGCGCGTCACCTCGGCGACGATGGCGCGGCACTCGTCGGCGTCCGGCGACAGCGGTTTTTCCAGCAGCATGGCGTAGCCCTGGCGGGCGAAGGCCAGCGCCGGCTCCAGATGCATCTGATCCTGGGTGCAGATCAGCACCGCGTCGGCCAGCTTGCCGGCGTCGGCGGCCAGGCGCCAGTCGGTGAAGACGTTTTCCGGCGCGATGGCATGCTGCGCCACGAACTGCTCGCGGTAGGCGTCACGTGGTTCCGCTACCGCCACCACCTGCATCAAATCGGGATGCGCCAGCGCATAGCGCGAGTAGATCTCACCGCGCGCCCCGGCGCCGACCACCAGCACCCGCACCGGGCGATGGGCAAAGCTGTTGGGTTGTGTTGACGACATTGCTGGATACTCCGCTGTTGTTATTTGAGGTTTTGGCCGCTGAGCTCGTCGAACAAATGCGCGCGCGTCAGATCGAATGCCAGATGAATGTTTTCGCCGAGGCGCGGCTCCCAATCCGGCAGCGACGCCATGCGCAGCACGAAGCGCAGATCGGCCAGTTCGCAGTGCAGCAGCTCTTCGTTGCCCATGCGCTCGATAGTGACGATCTGCGCCGGGAAACAGTTGGCGCTGCCGGGCGCGCACAGCCGCAAGGACTCCGGCCGGATGCCGAGACACACCCGCGCATGCGGGTAGTCCGCCAATTGCCGTTGCAGCGCAGGCGGCAGATCGAGCTGGTGCTGCAGGCCGATACGCAGCCGCACCGTTTGGCCGTCGCGCACGATCGCCAGATCGTGCAAATTCATCGACGGGCTGCCGATAAACTCGGCGACGAAACGGTTGGCGGGGTGGTGGTACAGGTTGATCGGTTTATCCACCTGCATGATGGCGCCGCGGTTCATCACGCAAATGCGATCGCCCATGGTCATCGCCTCGACCTGATCGTGGGTGACGTACACCATGGTGGCGGCGGCGCCTTCCTGCTTCAGCTGGTTGTGCAGTTCGATCAGTTGCACGCGCATCGACACCCGCAGCTTGGCGTCGAGGTTGGACAGCGGCTCATCGAACAGGAACACCTTGGGTTTGCGCACGATGGCGCGGCCGACCGCCACCCGCTGGCACTGGCCGCCTGAGAGCTGGCCCGGCTTGCGCTGCAGCAGATTGGTGATCTCCAGCTTTTCCGCCGCGTCGCGCACCCGGCGGTCGATCTCGGCCTTGCTCTCTTTGCCGATCAGGCCGAACGCCATGTTCTTGTACACCGTCATGTGCGGGTACAGCGCATAGTTCTGGAACACCATGGCGACGCCGCGATCCTTCGGCATGCTGTCGTTGACGCAGCGATCGTGGATCAGGATCTGCCCCTCGCTGACGCTCTCCAGCCCGGCGATCATCCGCAGCAGGGTGGATTTGGCGCAGCCGGACGGGCCGACGAACACCATAAATTCCCCATCCTCAATGTCCAGATCGACGCCGTGCAGCGCGTGGAAACCGTTGGGGTACACTTTTTTAACGCTGTTTAACTGAATTCCGGCCATGTCGTTTACCTTGTCTGCGCGTTAGCCTTTCACCCCGGCGCTGGCGATGCCCTGGATGAAATAGCGTTGGAAAATAATGAACAGCATCAGCATCGGGATCACCGCCATCAGCGCCCCGGCCATCAGCAACGGGTATTCCACCCCGGCGCGGCTGGAGAGCGAGGCCAGCCCAACCGGCAGCGTCAGCTTCTCGGTGGTGGTATTGACGATCAGCGGCCACATCAGGTTGTTCCAGCTCCACAGGCCGTTGATGATGACGCAGGCGATAATGCCGGGCCGGATCAGCGGCAGCATGATGCGCCAGAAGATGGCGAAGTAGCTGTAACCGTCGATCAACGCCGCTTCCTCCATCTCCTTCGGCACCGCCAGGAAGAACTGGCGCAGCAGAAAGGTGGCGTAAACGCTGAAAATGCCCGGCAGCACCAGCCCGGTGATGCTGTTGACCAGCCCCAGCTTCTGCACCACCAGGAATTGCGGGATCAGAAACGCCTGTCCGGGCACCATCAGGATCGACACGCACACCAGAAACACCGCGTCGCGGCCGCGAAAATGCAGGCGCGAGAAGCCATAGGCGGCCAGGGTGGCGATCGCCATCTGCAGGGTGACGGTGAAGAAGGTCGCCAGCAGCGAGTTGAGATAAAAACCGGCGAACGGGATTTCGTGCATCACCCGGCCGTAGGCCTGCAGGCTGGGATGCGCCGGCAGCAGCGTCAGCGGGATCTGAATGCTCTCGGCCTGGGTTTTCAGCGAGGTCACCAGCATCCAGATAAAAGGCACCACCGAGGCCAGCGCCGCCAGCCCCATAAACAGGTACACCAGCGTTTTCTTGCTTGCGTTCATGTGCAGCTCCTCAGCTGACTTTCAGGCGCTTGCCGATCGCCATTTGAATCAGGGTGATCACCAGCGTGACGGCGAACAGCACCACGGTGATGGCGGAGGCGTAACCTTTTTCCTGCAGGTAAAACGCGTACTTGTAGAACAGGTTGGTGACGGTCATCACGTCGTTCTCCACCAGTGCGCGGTCGAACATCAGGAACACCACGTCAAAGACTTGCAGGATCTCGATAAAGCTCATCACCGACACGAAGAACAGCGTCGGCACCATCATCGGCAGCGTGATGCAGAAGAAGCGCCGCAGGGTGGGGATGCCGTCGATATCCGCCGCTTCGTACAGCTGGCGCGGAATGCTCTGCAGCCCGGCCAGCAAAATGATGATCTTCAGCGCCAGCGACGACCAGATGATGATGATGGACACGCTGATGCGCACCACGTCCGGATCGGACAGCCAGGCGACCGGCGCAATGTGCAGCAGGCCCAACGCCTGATTGATCAGGCCGAAATCCTTGTTGAACAGCCATTGCCACACCATGGCCACCGCCGCGGGCATGGTGACCGCCGGCAGGAACAGCAGGGTGCGCAGCAGGCCTTTGCCGCGGATGTTCTGGTTGAGGCCAATCGCCAGCAGCAGCGACAGGCTCAGGCTGATCGGCACGCAGACCACCACGTAAAACAGGGTGTTGGCGGCGGCAGTGTAGAAGTCGTCGTCTTCAAACAGGTTGAGATAGTTATCGACGCTGATGCTGCTCCAGCGCATGAATTGGTTCAGATCGGTAAAGCTGTAGAAAATGTTCTGCAAAAAGGGGATCAGGTAAAACACCGTCACCCCCAACAGCAGCGGCAGGATCATCACCCAGCCCCAGAAGCGTTCGGCGCGTTCGAGCCGATTGAGCGCGGGGCGGGCGGTGCGCCGGGATGGTTTCAGGGTGACCGTAGCCGTTTCTGCCAGAGACATGTTGCCATTCCTCACCTATGACGTTCAGCGTGGGTCCACCGCGGCGCGCGCTCGGGGCAGCGCGCCGCGGCGGGGCGATTACTGCTCCATGACGCGCGCGATCTTCTTGACCGATTTGTCCATTTCCTGTTTGGCGTCCGCGCCCATAAAGATCTTCTTCAGGCTGGCGATCCACATGTTTTGCCACTTCGGCGTATTGGTGCCGGCGGTGGGGTAAGCCTGGGTCACTTCCAGGGTCTGGATGTAAGGCGAGACGTCGACTTTCTGAATCTGCTGCGCCCAGACTTTGGCCGCCGTCTTGTTGGCCGGGATCACCACCTTGGCCAGCTCCGCCTGTGAGGCCTCGCTGCTCATGAAGGCGATATATTTCCAGGCGGCCTGCTTGTGGGCGCTTTTCGCCGACATGGCGAAGGCCAAACTGTGGGCCACGCCGGACTGGCGTTCAATTTTGGGCATCATCACCACGCCGATGTGGTCGTTGATCAGCGGGTTATTGGCGAACGGCGCCGCCAGCCAGGAACCGGCATAGACCATCGCGGCGCGGTTGGACTGGAAGATGTTCTCGGTTTTGACTTCGCTCATCTGCTGGGCGCTCGGCATCAGGCCGTCTTTCATCATGCCCTGCAGTTGCTGATAGACCCAGATGGACTTGTCGTTGGCGATGTCGGTAGGCTGGCCATCCTTGGGCACGATGTGATTGCCGTTTTGGAACAGCAGGTTCATGTAGCTGTCCTGGCCGTCGATGCTGAGGTCCATCACCAGCGGGAAGGCGGCGCCTTTCAGCCCGTTTTTCAGCGCGGCGGCCTTGCTCTTCAGATCGTCCCAGCTCCAGTCGCTGGTGGGATAGCTGACGCCGGCCTGATCGAACAGTTTTTTGTTGTACCACACGGCGATGGAATCGACGTCGCGCGGGATGGCCATCTGTTGGCCGTCGTACTGATAGGCTTTCACCGAGCTGGCGACCACGTCGTCCAGTTTAAGGCCGCTGTCCTTAATATAGGGCGCCAACGGTTCCATAATGCCGTTTTTGGCGTACTGCACAAAATAAGGCATATTGATCCAGAATATATCTGGCGCTACGCCGCCGGCGGCGGCGGAATCTAATTTAACGAAATATTGCGCCGAGGGAGTTAATTCTATTTCTATTTTTATATCCGGATTAGCCTGTTCAAAGCGCTTGGCAATCTCCTGTTCGGCGGGTAATTGGTTTCTGTCCCAAACGGCATAGCGTAAAGTTATTTTATCTGCGGCATGGAGCAGTGTGGGTAATAATAATGCGCTGGCAAGAATAGAATGCGCCAGTAGGCGGCCGGTATTTTTTATCGGTGACATTGCTTTCCCCTCGGTGAGCGACGAATAGCGTTTTTCGCAACGTAAATTCTTTCTATCCCTTAACTTTCAATGTGTCAATACACCCCCAAACGCCCAAAAATGGGGCGACAATGTTTCATTGTTGTTAAAATCGAAAGGCTTTTACGGCCAAGTGAAAGGGGTTTCTGTTTACATCTCATTAACCTTTTAGCGGGGTTTTTCCCCGGTGGCGCGGCATTTAGCGGCCTTCGCAGGCATAGGAATAACTGATAACCCTTGCACCATAATGGGGATTAAAAATATTTTTATTGTGCAAGCTTCAGCTTCTTTCATTTTTGTGATGCAAATAAACAAAAAAATCTTGCTGGGGCTGTCCGAGGAGGGCACTTGAACGTTTTTTATTGCCGGCTATTGTTTGTGACGATAAAAGACGCTAGCCTGAATCTCACAACATTTATTCATCCAAAATAAAGAGGGCGAAATATCATGCGCCTGTCTCTGGTATTTACGCATTGCCTGGAAAAAGTATTTCATCGCCAAAATATGCCGCCCATTGCCGTGGAAAATCGGCTGAGCGGGTTAAATAACGAGGTGCTGTCCTGGCAGGCGGTGTACTGTTTGCAAACTCCGGGCAACGAGACTCGCCATGAGCTGTGTTATCAACTCGACGGGCCGCTGGCGGAGTATATCAGCGTGCGCCAGGTGCAATCGGTGCCGAGCGGTTTTCCCTGTTATCGCGAGACCGATGAGAATTACCTGACCACCGAGCCAGGCTTATTTCCCGATCCGCTGATGCCGCTGCCGCAACGGCGTTTTTTTGCCGCCTGCCGCTATTATGGCAGCCTGTGGTTGACCCTGACGCCGCCGGTCGACGCGCAACTGGCCGGAGACTTTCCGTTGACCCTGCGGCTGCTGGATGCCCAGAGCGGCGAGGCGCTGGCCGAGGCCACACTGACGCTGCATCTGGTGCCCGCGGCGTTGCCGCCGCAAACGCTGTTGCACACCGAATGGCTGCACACCGACTGCCTGGCGGATTACTACCGTTTGGCGGTGTTCAGCCCGGCGTACTGGCGCGCGGTGCGCAACTTTGTGCGCTGCGCGGTGCAGGCCGGCGTCAATATGCTGTTGACGCCGCTGTTTACGCCGCCGCTGGATACCGCCGTCGGCGGTGAACGCACCACGGTGCAGCTGGTGAAAGTGACGCGTTCGGCGCAGGGGTTCGGCTTCGATTTCAGCCGTCTGGCGCAATGGGTGGCGCTGGCACAGGAAGAGGGCATCGAGCATTTCGAGATCGCGCCGCTGTTTACCCAATGGGGCGCGGCGCATGCGCCGAAGATAGTGGTAGAAGATCAGGGCGAGACGCTGCCGCTGTTCGGCTGGCACACCGATGCGCAGGGCGAAGCGTATCAGCGTTTCCTGCACGCGCTGCTGCCGGCGTTGACCGCCTGGTTTCGCGAACGGGGGCTGGAACGGCAGGTGTGGTTCCACATTTCCGATGAACCGACGCTGGACAACCTGGCGGCCTACCAGCGTGCCAGCGCCGCGCTGCGGCCGTTGCTGGGCGGTTTTCGCACCTTCGACGCGCTGTCGGATTTCGCGTTCTATCAGCAAGGCCTGGTGGAGACCCCGGTGGCCGCGACCGACCATATCGAACCCTTTATCGAACACCGGGTGCCCGGGCTGTGGGCCTATTATTGCTGCGTGCAGAAGACCGAGGTCGCCAATCGCTTCTTCGCTCAGCCTTCGGCGCGCAACCGCATATTGGGCGTGCAGCTGTATCTGTACCGCATCGCCGGCTTTCTGCACTGGGGATTCAACTTCTATAACAGCGCCCATTCGCGTGAACGCATCAATCCGTACGCGGTGACCGACAGCGGCCATGCGTTTCCCTCCGGCGATCCGTTCGTGGTCTACCCCGGTGAGGATCTGCAGCCGGTGGAGTCGCTGCGCCTGCGGGTGCTGCACCAGGGGCTGCAAGACATGCGCGCGCTGCAGCTGCTGGAGAGTTTGACCGATCGGGCGACGGTGGAAGCGCTTATAGAAAGTGAGCTGGGCATGCGCATCACCTTCAAGCGTTATCCGCACCAGGCCGGGCCGCTGCTGCGCCTGCGCGACGCGGTAAACCGTCGCATCGAAGCGTTGCTGGCGCCGATGTGAAGGCAAGTGGGGGCGAAAATGCGTCTTTCGCTCCCAATTCGCCATTACTTTGCTATACCTGATAGTCGATGGATTCACTTTATTGTCATGTAACTGACATGTCAGAGTCACGGCTCTGGCTTAAGTTTGCAGCGACTACGTCAGGAGATAACGCGATGTTCAGCCTGGATTCTCTGTTGCAAGATGCATTTCCACACCGCAATACCCCCGCCTGGCAGCGCAGCCTGCTAAGAACCCTTCTCTTCGAAAAAGAATTCAAACAGTTCGCCGCCGATTATCCCCATCTGAAAGGGCTCGATCTGATCGAGCAGGTGGTGGACTACTTTAACCTCAGCTGCGAGCTGGTGGACGGCGATCTGGAAAATATCCCGAGCCAGGGGCCGGTGGTGCTCGTGGCCAATCACCCGATCGGCTCGCTCGACGGCTTGGTATTGCTGCGCGCCGTTGCCGCGGTGCGTCCGGACGTGAAAGTGGTGGCCAACCAGCTGCTGACCTACATTGAACCGCTGCGCAGCCTGTTCGTGCCGGTGGATAACGTCGCTTATAAAACCAGCCGCAAACAGATTGAAGGCATGCAGCAGCAGCTGGACAACCAGGGGGCGCTGATCCTGTTCCCGGCAGGCGAAGTGTCGCGCATGAGCCCGAAAGGCATCCGCGACGGCCACTGGCATACCGGTTTTCTGCGCCTGGCCGCCAAAGCGCGCGCGCCGATCGTGCCGATCCACATCAGCGCACGCAACAGCAACCTGTTCTACTTTACCTCTCTGGTCTACCGGCCGCTGTCGACCTTGCTGCTGGTGCGCGAAATGTTCCAGCAGCGGGGCGGGCGTATCAAGATCCGCGTCGGCGGCCGCGTGCCGTTCGCCAACTGGCACGACGGCCACACCAGCGCCAAGGATCTGGCGGAGCGTTTTCGCCGCCACGTCTATCGTCTGGGCCAGGGCAAGCCGGGGCTGTTCGCCAGCGAATCGCCGATCGCGCTGCCGGAAGATCGTCTGGAGCTGAAAAAGGCGCTGGCGAACTGCGAACGGTTGGGGGTAACGCCGGACGGCAAAACCATCTATCTCTATCGCCGTCACGATGAAGCGCGCACGCCGATCCTGCGCGAGCTGGGGCGCCTGCGCGAGATCGCTTTCCGCGCGGTGGGGGAAGGATCCGGCCGCCGCCGCGATCTGGACAGCTACGACGACGATTACTACCACCTGGTGCTGTGGGACGAGGAGGAGCTGGAGATCGTCGGCGCCTATCGTTTTATCCCCACCGCCGAACAAATCGCGCGTAAGGGCCTGGAGAGCATCTACAGCAACAGCCTGTTCCACTATGACCGCGATATGGAACCGATCCTGGCGCAGGGCATCGAACTGGGGCGCAGCTTCATTCAGCCGGCCTATTGGGGCAAGCGCGGGCTGGACTATTTATGGCTGGGCATCGGCGCCTATCTGTCGAAATACCCGCAGTACCGCTATCTGTTCGGCCCGGTGTCGATCTCCGGCGGCATGCCGCTGGCAGCACGTGATTTGCTGATCGCCTTCTATCGGCTCTATTTCTCGCCGGATCACGCGTTCGCGCAGTCGCGGCGGCCTTATCCGGCGTCGCTGCCGCAGGTGCTGGCGCAGTTTGCCGGGGACAACTACCAGGAAGATCTGGTGCGGCTGAAGAGCCTGCTCAGCAATATCGGCTGCTCGATCCCAACGCTGTACAAGCAGTACACCGAACTGTGCGAGCCGGGCGGGGTACAGTTTATCGACTTTGGCACCGATCCGGCGTTCAACAACTGTATCGACGGGCTGGTGTTGGTGGATACCACGCGGCTCAAGCCATCGCGGTATCAGCGTTACATCGCGGTGCACCAGCCGCAGCCGGCCGAGACGGCATGACTACAGTCTGACTCATGCCTTTTTGATCTAAGCACGACCTTGGGGCCGGCGACGGGATAGCGCTACGATAAACGTTTTGCTTTCCACCGCCGGAGCCCGTCATGCCCCATTCGTTTATCCCGCCGTTATTGTCCGCCGATGAACCCTCTGCCGCCGCCGTGGAAATCCCGCGCGGCAAAGCGCCCTTTTTGCTGCTGTGCGATCACGCCGGTAAGGCGATACCGCAATCCCTTGGCGACCTTGGTTTGCCGCCGGGGGAGATCGAACGCCACATCGGCTGGGACATCGGCGCGCTGAGCGTGTCGCGCCATCTGAGCCGTCAGCTGGACGCCACCCTGATCCACCAGCGTTATTCACGGCTGGTGATCGACTGCAACCGGGCGCCCGGCATCGCCAGCTCGATCCCGCATTTGTCCGAACTGACGCCGATACCCGGCAATATCGGTATTGACGCCGAGCACGCGCTGGCGCGCGAGCGTGAGGTGTTTTTGCCGTATCACCACGCCATCGACGATCATTTGGGGCAACGTCAGCTGCGCGAACTGCCGACGGCGGTGATCGCCATGCACAGTTTCACACCGGTGTTCAAAGGGGAATCGCGCCCCTGGCAGGTGGGGTTGCTGTTTAATCGCTACCCGGAATTCGCCCGGCTGCTGGCCGAGCTGCTGCGCGAAGAGGGGGATTTGCAGGTGGGGATCAACGAGCCCTATGCAATGACCGACGCCACCGACTACACGTTGCCGGTGCACGCGGAACGGCGCGGATTGCCTTACGTCGGCATCGAAATTCGCCAGGATCTGATCGCCGACGAACGCGGGCAACAGGCATGGGCGAAACGTTTCGCGCGCCTGCTGCCGCAGGCCTGGCAACGCTGGCAAATTTGACTTTAGGAATATTCCCAGAGATGATAACCATAAGGAATACATAAGACGTCATTAGAAAAAAAGTCAGGAGAGACGTGTGGAGCACAGCGATAACGGACTGTTTATCAAACGGGAGCGTTTTGAAGTTCTGGCGATTCTGCGTGAAATTTGCAAACAACGCACGCCGCTGCGCGTAGAAAATCAGCAGCACCGGTTTCAAAGTCTGTTATTGAGCGTCGGGCCGGACAATATCGTGTTTAGCGGTGAGGAAGCGGAAAACGCCATCGACGGCGCCTGCACCATCGTGATTGAAAGCCACGACGCCAAAATCGAGTTTTCCGTCGGTCAGGCAGAACTGACCGAACATCAGGGTGTCCAGGCCTGCTCGACCCGGCTGCCGCAGGAGTTGGTCTATATCCAGCGCCGTCGCCAATTCCGCATCACCACGCCTCACTGGCGCCAATTCTTCTGTACCGGCGAATACCCGGATGGCACGCCTTATGAACTGCGTATCCACGATCTCTCCGCCGGCGGCGTCGGTTTGCGTTTCGACGGCCCGCTGCCGGATTTCTTCCAGCCTGGCCTGCAGTTCAAAAAAGCGGAGCTGGATCTGGGCAGCTACGGCAGCTTCAAGGTCAATATGGAGCTGGTGGTGGTCAACGACGATCAGGAAACCGACGATAACGACCAGGTGGTGCACTTCTCGCGCCTGTCGTGCCGTTTCCTCAAGCTGGGGCTGGCGATGGAGCGCAAAATTCAGAGCGCGGTGTTCGCCTTCGAGCTGGATTTCAACAAAAGAAAAAACGCTGATATTTATCAGGGGCGGGCATGCTGCCCCTGACTCTCCGCAGGTCTTACGGTTTTAACGCCCGCAGGCTGCCGATCTCTTCCCAACCGAAATGCGCCGCTTCGGCCAGCACGTCGCACACTTCGCCGCCGGCGGCCACCACGGCCGCGTCGAGCGCGGCGCCGCGCAGCAGATGGCTCACCAGCAGTGCGGTGAACAGATCGCCGGTGCCTTTGACCGCCGATTTGACCTTCGGATGGGTAAAGCACTGCGCTTCCTGCCGGGTGACCAACATTAAACCCACTTCGTCTTCGTGCTGTGCCACGCCCGGCGCGCTGGTCACCAGCACCCATTCGGTGGTGTCGTTCAACAGCGCCTGTGCGGCGCGTTGCGTCTGCTCCCGGCTGCTCAGAGAGCGGCCGCACAGCTGCTCCAGTTCGAAACCGTTCGGCGTCAGGCCGTTGGCCAGCCGCAGGAACGGTGAACGATAGCAATTGACGATGCGCTCATCCACGTAGATCCCTTCGCCGTAATCGCCTATCACCGGATCGATATAGATCCTTATCTGCGGATTGAGGGCGCGCACCCGCTGCAGCCAGTTGGCCAGAATATGACACTGCATCACGTCGCCCAGGTAACCGACGATCACCGCCCGGGTGCGTTTCATCACGCCGCGGGCGATCAGATCGTCGAGAAAGCCGCCGAACCACTCGCCGGAGATGACGCCGCCATGCGGCTTGCCGTAATAGGGAGGGCAGCCGAACAGCACGCTGGGCACCTGCAGCGCTTCCAGCCCCTTTTTCAGCAGCGCCCGGTAGGCGATACCGTTGCCGACGCTGCCGTAAACCACCTGAGATTGAATGCTGATCACGTCGATGGACGGTGATCGCAAGGGTGAAGCCTGTTGCATGAGTTACATCCTTGGTTCGTTATTATCCAGCCAGCGGGCGAACACCTGCCGCGCGCGCTGTTCCAGCTGTGCGCCGTGGCGCGCCGCCTGTTCGCGCAGGCTCTGGGGCGCGATGCCGGCCAGCTCCAGCTCGCAGGCATGGCCAATCAACCAGCGTTCGATATCGCGGTGATCCGCCTCCAGATGGAACTGCAGACCGAGCGCGAACCCCTGATAGTCGAAAGCCTGATGCGGGCAAATCGCCGTGCCGGCCAGGCAGCGGGCGCCGTCCGGGATCATGAACATATCGCCGTGCCAATGCAGCACCGGCGTATCGGCCAGCGGCGCCAGCACCGAGTCGTCTTGGGCCGCGAGCGTGGTCAGCGGAGCGAAGCCGATCTCTTTAACGCCGAGCGAAATAACCTCAGCGCCCAGCGCCTGGGCGATCACCTGCGCGCCGAGACACACCCCGAGGGTCGGCCGCCGCTGCGCCAGGCGTTGTTTGACCAGCGCCAATTCATGGTCGAGAAAATCATAGCGCTGCTCACCGGAAAAGTGCCGGGCGGCGCTGATCGGCCCGCCGAGCACCACCAACAGATCGGTCTCTTCATTATTGATAGCACGAATATCATCGCGACCGGCATCGTAATAGTCGATCTGATAGCCGCGCAGCGAGAGCAGGGAACCGAGAATACCCAGGTTTTCAAAATTGACGTGTCGAATGGCGACGGCTTTTTTCATTGTTTAACCTCGTGAGCGTGGGTGAACGGCGTCAGCGCCAGCGACTCGCCCAGCACCGTGATGCCCTGCGCGCCGCTCTGGTAGACGATGCGGCGTTCGCTGACCTGGCTGAGCTGCACCTGATAACCCTGCGCGGCCGGGAACAGCGCGCACGCCTGCTCCAGCTGATCGGCTGCCCAGGGAGTGAACATCTCCAGGCGGGCAAAGGCTTTTCCTGCATACTGAATGTCGAGCACGTAATGTTTATCCATGGAACCCCTTACTTTTGGCCGCGGAAGCTGCTAATCTTATTTAAACTAGTACAAAAGGATTTATGTATGAGTTTATTGTATGCAAAAGGCGGCGGCGCTGTCCAGATTGCCGAGCAGATCGCCGCACGCATCAAAGACGGCGCGCTGCGGCCGGGCGAGCTGTTGCCGCCGGTACGCCAGCTGGCGGCGGAGCTGGAGGTCAATCCGAATACCGTCGCCAGCGCTTATGCCCGATTGCGCGATGCCGGCCTGGTGGCGACGCGCGGGCGGGCGGGAACGGTGGTGCTGGAGCCGCCGCTGGCGGCGGTGAGTGCGGCCTATACGCCGCGTCAGGTGCCGGCGGGAATGTGCGATCTGGCCAGCGGCAATCTGGATGCCGCATTGTTGCCGGCATTGGCGCTGGGCGCGGCGGAGGTGTTCCCGCAGCAAAATGGTTATGACATCAGTGGTGATCTGCCGGTATTGACCGGTCTGGGACGCGAGTGGCTCAGCCGCCAGGGCGTCACGCTGGGGGAACCGGCGGTGTTCTCCGGCGCGCTGGACGCGATGGAAAAGGCACTGCGCTGCCATGTGCAGCCGGGTGCGGCGGTGTGGGTGGAAGATCCCTGCTGGCCGCCGCTATTGACGCTGTTGCGCCATCTGCGTCTACGGCCGCTGCCGCTGGCGGTAGATGAACAGGGCTGTCGGCTGCCGGAAAGCGGGGCCGCCGGCGCGGTGATCCTGACGCCGCGCGCTCACAATCCGACCGGCGCTTCGCTCTCTGCGCAGCGCGCGCAACAGTGGCGGCGCTTTCTGCGCGACAACCCGCAGTGTCTGGCGATCGTCGACGACTTCTGGGGGCCGCTGTCGCAGCAGCCGCTGCATCTGCCGTTCGATGGCGATCGCGGCCTGTACGTGTTGTCGCTGAGCAAGTTTCTCAGCCCGGATCTGCGCATCGCGCTGGCCTGCGGCAACCCGACGTTGCTGCAGGCGATGCGCGCCGATCAGTACATCAGCGAACGCTGGGTCAGCCATATCTTGCAGCAGATCGCCGCCAGACTGTGGGAACAAGCCTTGCAGGAAGGGCAATTGCAGCGGGCGCAACAGGCGTATCAGGCCAGACGGGATGAGCTGGTCCAGCGGCTCAATGCATTGAATCACACGGCGCTGGCGGTAGGTGAAGGGTTGCATCTGTGGCTGCCGGTGAGGTCGGAAAGCGCCGCCGCGCAGCTGATGGCGCAGCGGGGGTGGTTGGTGCAGGGCGGTGAGCCTTTCCGCCTGAAGGGCGGCCCGGCGCTCCGCGTTAGCCTGGCCAACGTGGTGCCGGCACAGCTGGCGCCGCTGGCGCAGGATCTGTCCGAAGCCATGCGGGCCGGGGCGGCGATCAACTAAGCCGGCGTCAGGTTTTCCTCCGCCAGCCGCTGTAGCGAGGCTAACCGGGCGGTCGGTTCGGCGATCGGCGTGTCGATGATGAACTCGTCCACGCCGTACTGCAGCTGCAGCTGCGCCAGTTGCTGATGCACCTGCTGTGCGGTGCCGAGCAGAATATGGCTTTCCCGCGGCTCGATGCGGTAGTCGGTGGCGCCGGCCTGTTGCACGAAACTCTCGGCCTGCGCCAGGCTGCCGACGGTCACGCTCTGCTCACCGGCGACGTGCACGCGGTATTGCTGAATCTCCGCCGCCAGCGCCGCGGCCTGTTCCGGGCTCTGCGCCACGATCGCCGCCACCGCCAGCAGCCCCTTGCGGCCGCCGCTGTGTGCGGTGTAGTGCTCCAGCGCTTCTCTAATGTCTTGCGGATTGCCGTTCAGATGCGCGGCGAACACGAAGGCCCAGCCGGATTCAGCCGCCAGCGTCGCGCTCTCTTTACTGGCGCCGAGCAAAAAGCGCTGGGCGGCGTGCGGCGGCAACGGCGTGGCGCTCAGGCCCGGTTCGGCGTCGTCGTTCAGGTAAGCGGTCAGCTGCGACAGCTGCTGCGGGAAGGCCGGTTTGTTTTGCCGGTCATGGGCGGCCTGCAGCGCCTGGGTGGCGAGCGGCAGCCCGCCGGGCGCTTTGCCCACCCCGAGATCGACGCGCCCTGGCGCCAGCGCCGCCAGCAGGTTGAAGTTTTCGGCTACCTTGTAGGCGCTGTAGTGCTGCAGCATCACGCCGCCGGAGCCGATGCGAATGCGCGACGTTTGGCCGAGCAGATAGCCGATCAGCACCTCCGGCGACGGGCAGGCGAGCTGCGGCGTATTGTGGTGCTCCGCTAACCAGAAACGCCGATATCCCCAGCGTTCCGCCTGTTGCGCCAGATGCAGCGTGCGCGCCAGCGCCTGCGCGGCGCTTTCCCCTTCGGCGATCGGACTCTTTTCCAATATGCTCAAGGCATAAGCCATTTTCCCGCTCCTTTCCTCATCAGATATGCCTGACAAATACCATGCGGGCGGCGCACGCCTTAATACTGATTGGCGATAGGATATTCCATTGATCCAAAACGGATTTGAATATGCGCAGAACGGTAAAGCGCCGCGATGTTACCCCTCGAGCCAGGCCTTCAGACGAATGGCGTCACGGTAGTGGCCGTAGCGCGGCTGCGCGCCGAGCAGGATCATCACCACCGGCTGCCCTTTGATGGTGGTGCGCATCACCAGGCAGTGACCGGCCTCGTCGGTAAAGCCGGTTTTCTGCAGCTGGATCTTCCAGGCGGGGTTGTTGATCAGGCCGTTGGAGCTGCGGTAAACCAACTGGCCGCGGCCGGGGCGCACGATCTGCTGCTTGTCGGTGCTGAAGCGGCGAATCGACTGATAGCGATAGGCGTGATTGACCATCTTCAGCAGATCGTTGGCGGTCGCCACATTGCGCGGCGTCAGCCCGGTCGGATCGTAGAAGCGGGCGCGTTTCATGCCGATGGCGCGCGCTTTCTGATTCATTTTCGCCACGAAGGCCTTGCGCCCGCCGGGATAACTGCGGCTCAGCGCGGCGGCGGCGCGGTTCTCCGAAGACATCAGGGCGATGTGCAGCATGTCGCGGCGGCTGAGCACCGAGCCGATGGTCAGGCGCGAATGGGTTTTCTTCAGCAAATCGCGATCGGCGGCGGTGACTTTGAGCTTGCTGCCCATCGGGCGTTTGCTGTCCAGGGCGACCATGGCGGTCATCAGTTTAGTGAGCGAGGCGATCGGCAGCACGCGGTTCGGCTGTTTCTGATAGAGGGTCTTTCCGGTGCGTTGATTGACGACCAGCACCGATTTGGCATTCAGCACCAGCGGCGGTGCAGCGGCATGCACGGGCGCCAAAACGAACAGCAGGGCGGCGCCGAAGCGCCGGACAGGCAGACGGAGAAAAGCGTGAGATAAAAGCATAACGGCGGCAATAGTGACCCTAAGTGATTAAAAAATATCAAAAGAGTCTGCCGGGCAAATGTGAAGGAAATAGGGCGATAATCGCTCAAACTGTTACAACAATCCCTTTTGCCGCAGAGTGAAGCGGGTGGCCTCGTTCAAATCGTAGTCCGCGAGACGCTCGCGCGGCACCCAGGCGTAGTCATCGAACTCGTCGTTGATCGTCACGTCGCGGTTGGCGGCATGGCAGTCGAAAATCAGGTAAATCATGTAGATTTGCTCCCGGCTGCCGTCGGCGTAAGTTTTGATGCGCACGTCATCGCGGAAAGTCCAGGGCGTGATGTTGTCGAGGATCAGCGCGGCGCCCAACTCTTCGCGCACTTCGCGTCGCAGCGCCTGTTCTATTTGTTCACCCGGCTCGACACCGCCGCCGGACAGCGCCCACTGGCCGGGAAACACGCCCTTGTGCGCCGCCATTTTGCACAGCAGGAAGGCGTTATCGTTTTCAATCAGCGGGCAGACAATGATGCGTTGGCGCATGGAAGACTCCTGTCAAAAATCAAAATGCGCAGGTTAGCAGGTTTGGCGGCGCAGGATAGAGGGGCCGATCGCGTTCTGCGTAACAGCAAAAATTTTTTGTTCCCTCGCGTTTAACGCCTTGATAAGGGAGTAATCTATCGGACTGGTTAATGGACTTAAAAGGGAACTTTATGAATTACCAAGTGGTGCCGTTTTGGTTTTACTCCGGCAAGGCTCTGCTGGCGGTGCTGGCCGCGATCGGATTGGGCGTGTGCGGCGTCAGTGCGGCGTTCTTCTATTGCCTGCTGCTCGCGCTCGTCTGGCCGGTCGCCGTTTCGATGCGGTTACACCAGCTGGCGGAAAAGGGCGTGGCGATGAATCCCCGACGGGCTTTGCAATGGATGGTCTATGTGCAAGGCATTCCGGTACAGGAAACCCGCCAGGTGTTAACCAACCCCTGTTTTGCGCTGGAAAACCGAATGCGGACCTTCTTTCTGTGCGCTTTCACCGCTAAAACCTTACTGCAGATGGCGCTGTTGCTGTTGTTGATCGCGCAGCTGGCGGCAACGGTCAATCTGTGGATCGCCTTGGCCGGCGTATTGTTCGGCGCCTGGCTGGTGTATAACACCGTCGACAGCATCCAGGCACTGCGCAGCCTGGCCCGGCGCCAGTGGGTAAGCGAGCAGTGGGTGAGCGACAGCGACTCTATCTGGCATCGGGCGGCGCTTATCGGCCGTAAAGGGCCGGCGGCGGCGCTGGAACGTCTGTTGGCGTGGTGAGAATGTGAGGGCGCAGGAGCAAGCGGGCGGGTTTGCTTTTGCGTTTTGTTCCTCAACCGGGCGTCAATCGATAGTGTTATTGAGTATCATTTGCAATCACTTCTGGTCAGGATGAAGAAGAAATTTTCACCTGTCACGGAGATGATAAAAAATGCCTAATGGAATAAAACCCTTTGTATTGATGATGCTTCTGTTGCTGTCGGCCTGCCATAGTGCGCCGGTCAGAGAGCCACCTCAAGACGCCGTAGCGACAACCCCTATCGATGCGACCAAATCGCTATTCCCGCTGGGTAACTACTCGCAATCTGTCGATAAATGGATCCCCTATGGCCCGCAACGGCGGGTGCCCGTGATGGATGCCGCCGCGCAGCAGCGCCATTTCTCCGCCCTCAAATCCCACTATTTTGGCATGGGGCCGAATGATCAATCCCCCTGGAATCCGCATTACATCGCTTCCGTCCTGAACCGTGAAGCGCAAAGCCGCCGTGATGCCGCAATGGATAAATACCTGGGAAGTGAAAGTGTCTCCTGGGGGGAAAACTTCAGGACTCACACTGACCGCTGGAAACAGCAAGTCAGAGATAACGCGTCGACCGACATGGATAAGGCGTTCCATCCTGCGGGCAGGGGCATTGCAGTCAGGGAAACGCTGGTCAGGATCCTGCCGACGGCCGATCCGGCTTATGACGATCCTCGCCTGGCTGGACAGGGTTATCCGTTTGATAATTTACAGGATTCATCTATCCGTCCCGGTACGCCTGTATACGTTATTACGCAAAGCCGCGATAAACGCTGGAACTACGTCGCGTCGCCAACGGTGATCGGATGGGTGCATAGCGAAGACATCGCGGCGGTGGATCGGCAGTTTGTCACCGAATGGCTGGCGCTGGCGGAGAAAAATCTGGGGGCATTCATTAAACAGCCGGTCTCGGTGCAAGCCGGCGGCCAATTTTATTTTACGGTGCGCCACGGCACGATCCTGCCATTTTACCGTCACCGACAGGGTCTTTTTGTGGTCGCCGTGCCGGTACGCCGAGAGGATGGCCGCGCACAGATGCGCCGGATCGTTGTCAAGAAGGGGGAATTTGCCGCCATGCCGTGGAAAATGACGCCCGAACATTTTGCCGTACTGATGCGGTCAATGAGCGGCAGGCCTTATGGCTGGGGGAACTATAACTTCAATAATGACTGCTCCGCCGAACTGCGCAGTCTGTTGATGCCTTTTGGCCTCTTTCTTCCCAGAAATTCCGCCGCGCAGATACAGGCGGCCACCCGGGTGGTTGATCTTGCTCAAGCGAACACCCGTGAACGGCTGCGCTATCTCAAAGATCACGGCAAACCCTTCACCACGCTGGTTTATATTCCGGGCCATATCATGCTGTATATCGGCAATGCGCTCGTTGACGGCCAGGTTGTACCGATGACGTACCAGAATATCTGGGGGCTGCGCCCGGCAGATTCAAAGCGCCGCAGCATTATCGGCGGCGCAGTCTTTTTCCCGCTGCTGGCGACCTATCCTGAAGATGCGAGCCTGATGTCGCTGGCGGGCAAGGCGCAGTTCAAACTGGGATTTATTGAATAGCCCATTCTTTAGCTGATAAAGCGACCGCGAATGCGGCCCCGTTTGTGCGGTTGCTGAACGGGCAGGGGATGAAAACTTTTAAAATGAAATGACGTTTTTATGACGAAAATATTAATGAGCAAGAGCGTTGAAAATCATTAACGCCGAGCGATAAAGATTGTTATAACAGCGTGGACGATCTGGGCTAACGGCCATAGGCAGGATAAGGCGTTATGGTGCAAACGGCAGCGGAAAAGATGCACAAGCTGGATTTTGATGATGAAGTGACCGGGCTGATCTACGGCCCTGCGTTTCGCTCCGGCGAGCCGCCGGCGCGCCTGAACTCGCAGCAGGTTTGCCAGGCTTACCAAACATTGTCGCCCGGCGACGGTTTTATCTGGCTGCACCTCAATCTCAACCACGCGGCGGCGGAGAAGTGGCTGAAAAACCATTTCGCCATTTCCGATTTTTTCTTTCACGAAATTCGCCACGGTTCCCACACTACGCGCATCGAGCTGCAGGGCGACGATCTGTTCGCCGTGCTCAACGACGTGATCTTCCACCCTGAAGACAACAACCCGGAAACGGCGACGCTGTGGCTCTATTGCCGCCGTGGGCTGGTGGTGACCGTGCGCCATAAACCGGTGCGATTGATCGAGCGGTTGCTGGGCCGCCTGACGGCGCTGCAGCTGGCGTCGTCCACCGAACTGCTGGCGCACCTGCTGGAAGAGCAGGAGGACGTGCTGGAGCAGGTGGTGCGGCAGGCTAACCAGTATGTCGATACCATCGAGGATCGCCTGCTGACCCGCCGCGTCAAGCGCAACCGCGCCGAGCTGGGGCGCATGCGCCGCATGTTATTGCGCTTTCAGCGCCTGTTGGCGCCGGAACCGGCCGCGCTGTTTCGCCTGTTGAACCGGCCGCCGGCCTGGCTGAGCCGCGAGGTGGTGCAGGATCTGCGGCAGTTTACCGAAGAGTTCACCGTGGTGTTGAACGATCTCACCAGCCTGACCGAACGCATCCGGCTGCTGCAGGAAGAACTGGGCGCCAAGCTGATGGAGCAGAATAACCGTACGCTCTACACCCTGACGGTGATCACCGTGCTGGCGTTGCCGATCAACATCGTCGCCGGTTTCTTCGGCATGAACGTCGGAGGGATACCGCTGGCCAGCAATCACCACGGTTTTATCCTGCTGGTGTTGCTGGTCGGCAGTTTTACGCTGATCGCCGGTTATCTGGCGTTCAGGCGCAGGGACGAGTCGTAATTACAGGCGGGCGCGGTACTCTTCTTCCAGCCGGGCATGGGTGCTCCAGAACGGCTGCGGCGCCCGATCGTGCAGACGATCCAGCAGGATATCCAGATGGGTGTGCCAGCCGCCGGCGACGCTGAGCATCTCGTCGCGATTGGCCAGGCGCCGGTGGGTGACCGTCAGCAGCACCGCGTTTCCCTGTTCCGTCAGCTCGAAGGTCACCTCGGAAGGGCGGCCCTGATCTTGTTCGGCCCAGGTAAAGCTCAGCAGGCGCGGCGGGAACAGGCAGGTGATGTGGCCGCGGTTGCTGACGCAGCCGCCGTGCTGTTTGTACTTGGCCGGCGGTGGCTCGTGCTCGCCCGCCAGATCGGAGTTGCGAAACTCCAGCTCCAGCGGCGCGCCGTTTTCCAACTTCATGGCGCCGGCCGCCAGCCAGGTGGCGCGCTTGTCGGATTCGGTCAGGTAAGCCCACACCCGCTCGATGGGGCCGGGCAGCAGCCGCTGGATGCGTAGCGTGCCGGGTTCGATAATCATGCCGTAATCATTCATGGTTCACTCCTTGGGAGGAAGCTGTTCGGGCTGCAGCAGCGCCTGTTCGAGCGCATCCAGCCGTTCAGTCCAGAAATGTTCATAGGTTTGCAGCCAGTGCATGGCCTGCGCCATAGGCTCGGGTTCGAGCCGGCAGATATGGTTTCTTCCTTGCACGGTGCGTTGCACCAGGCCCGCATGTTCCAGTGCTTTCACGTGCTTGGAGGCGCCGGCGAACGACATCTGCAACGGCGCGGCCAGTTCGCCGATGCTGCGTTCACCGCCGGCCAGCGCGCGTAACATCGAGCGGCGGGTCGGGTCGGCCAGCGCATGAAAAATGGCGTCCAGCTGTGAGGAAGATAATTCAACCATATGGTTGAATATAGAACAGGCGGGCTAATATTCAACCGTTTTGTTGAATGTTTTTTTGCCCCGGCAAGAAACCGGGGCAAGGATCAGGCGCCGGCGTGCGCCAGCAGGGTGTTCAGCAATACGTCGGCGCCGGCGGCGGCCCAGGCGGGGGTGATATCTTCCCGTTCGTTGTGGCTGATGCCGTCCACGCAGGGAATGAAAATCATGGCGGTCGGAGCGACGCGGTTAAGGTAACAGGCATCGTGGCCGGCACCGGAAATCATGTCGCGATGGCGATAGCCCAACGCTTGCGCGGCATGACGTACGCTGTCGATGCAGCCCCGATCGAAAGCGACCGGGGGATACTGGAAGATGCGCTCGGCGCGCGCGGTCAGGCTGCCGTCGTTGACGGCGTTCACCGCCGCCAGCAGGCGCTGCTCCATCTGCTCCAGAATTGACTCCTCTGGATGGCGGAATTCGACGCTGAAAAAGACGCGTCCCGGCACCACGTTGCGTGAATTGGGGGTAATTTGCGCCATGCCCACCGTGGCGCGCGCGTCGGGCGCGAAATCCCAGCCGATGCGATTGACCGCCGTGACCAGCGACGCAAAGCCCAGCAGGGCGTCGCGGCGGCGGTCCATCGGCGTGGTGCCGGCATGGGCGCTGAAGCCGACGACCTCCAGTTCATACCAGCGCTGCCCTTGTGCGGCGGTCACCACGCCGATGTCGAGATGCTCCGCTTCCAGAATAGGCCCCTGTTCGATGTGCAACTCGAAGGCGGCATGGATCGGCGTGCCGCCCACCGGATACTCGCCGGCGTAGCCGATTCGCTCCAGCGCCTCGCCGAGGCTGACGCCGTGCTCGTCGTGGCGCGTCAGGCCGTATTCCAGGTCGAATACCCCGGCGAACACGCCGGAAGCGATCATCGCCGGCGCGAAGCGCGCGCCTTCTTCGTTGGTCCAGTTGATCACTTCAATCGCGCGTTCGGTGACGATCTGCCGATCGTTAAGGGTACGAATAACCTCTAATCCGGCCAACACGCCGTAGATGCCGTCGAAACGGCCGCCGCGGGGCTGCGAGTCGCCGTGAGAACCGGTGACGACCGGCGCCAGTTCGGGCCGCGTGCCTTCACGACGCAGGAACATGTTGCCCATCCGATCGACGCGCACGCTGCAACCGGCCTCCAGCGCCCACCGGCGCAGCTGGTCGCGCGCCTGACGATCCTCTTCGCTGAGCGCCAGGCGGGTGACGCCGTTGTCAGCGATAGCGCCGAACTGCGCCATCGTCTGCAGGCTTTGCCACAGACGCTCGCCGTTGACCCGATACGTCATTGCTTTTCTCCCGGCGTTTTGGCGGTGTAACGGAAATCGCAGCAGGGGGCGCCGGACATGATGGTCTGGCTGCGCTGCAGTTCAACGTCAGGCGCATAGCCGACGATAAACTGGCTGTCGCGAGCGCAGGAGAGCAGGTGGCCGATCTCCCCAAGCCCCATCTCGTGATACATCTCGGCGTAGCGGCAGCGGGTGACGTTATAGTCGAAGTGCTGTTCGTCCTGATTGATCACCTCGACGCGCAGCGCATCGTCTTTTTCCCACAGGTACTGCAAGGCGGCGAAGCTGCGCAGATCCGCGCCGTTCGGTTCCTGAGCGGCGAACTGCTTGCCCGCCGCGATGGCGGCATTCTCGATGGCCTCGCCGATCACTGCCTGGGCGCGCGCCTTGCCGATTTCACGCACCAGGATCTGGTAGATCGGTTTGATGATCTCCGCCTCGATTTTTCTGCGGGCCAAAATGCCCAACTCGTTGTTTGCACAGCTCATCGCCTTGCTCCTCTTGATTTATTGTGGTTTGGCGCCGCCCAACACGGTTTGCGGCTGCCATTTGCCGTCAACCACCCGATACAGGGTGAAGCTCGGCTGTTGCAGGTTGCCCTGCGCATCGAAGGCGATGGCGCCGGTCACGCCCTGATAATGTATGGCGCGCAGTTTCGGCAGATAATCGGCCGGATTGGCCGAATCGGCTTGCTCAATGGCGGCGATCAGCACCCGGGTGGCGTCGTAGGCGAAGGGCGCATGCAGTTCGATGTGGGTGTGGTAACGATCGCGGTAGGCTTGCTCAAACGCCTTGCCGCCCGGCATCTGTTCCAGCGGCAGCCCCGGCTCCAACGCAACGACGCCTTCACCTTCCTGCTGCGCCAGCGTCAGGAAGGTTTGGCTGACAAAGCCGCCGGCGCCCATCAGTTGCGCGTTCATGCCCAGCTGTTTCAGTTTGCGCGCCAGCGGCGCCGCCTGGGAATCTACGCCGCCGAAGAAGATCAGATCGGCGTTTTTGCTGCGCACGGTGGTCAGCACGGCGCTGAAATCGACGGTCTTGTCATCGACGTATTCACGGGCGACCGGCTGCACGCCCTGGGCCTGCAGCGATTTGATGAATTCGTCCGCCAGCCCCTGGCCGAAAGCGGTGCGATCGTCGATCACCGCGATGCGCTTGGCTTTCAGCGTTTTCACCGCATATTGCCCGGCGTAGTTGCCGCCGTCGTCGTCGTGGCCCATCACGCGAAAGCTGGTGTCAAAACCTTGTTGCGTATAGCCGTGACCGGTGGCGACCGGCGCCACCTGGGCGATGCCGGCGTCGTGATAGATGCGCGCCGCCGGGATGCTGGTGCCGGTGTTCCAGTGGCCGACCACGCTGGCGACGCCTTCGTCGACCAAACGCTGCGCCACGGCCACGGCGGTGCGCGGATCGGACTGGTCGTCCTCGGACACCAGTTTGAAGGTGACCGGTTTGCCGTTCAGCGTCGGTTTCTGCGCGTTAGCGTCGGCGATCGCCAGTTGCGCGCCGTTTTCGAGATCTTTGCCGATGCGCGCGGAAGGGCCGGTCAGCGGCCCGGCCAGGCCGATCAGCACGGTGTCGGCCGCCAGCGCCGGGAGGCTAAGAATCATTGTCATGGCAGCCAGCGCCAACGGTTTGATGCGAATGTTCTGTTGCATGTCATACTCCTGGTGCGGTTAAAAGAAACAACGGTTATTCACCCAAATAGATCTGTTTGATTTTTTTATCGTCCAGCATGTCGGCGGAACGGCCGCTGTGGCTCAGGCTGCCGCTGTCCAACACGTAGGCGCGATCGGTGGACTCCAGCGCCAGGCGGGCATTCTGCTCGACCAATAGTAGCGTGACACTGTCACTGGCTAACTGCTTGATGACCGTGAAAATGGCTTCCACCACAATCGGCGCCAGCCCCATCGAGGGTTCGTCCAATATCAGCAACCGCGGGCGGCTGAGCAGCGCGCGGCCCATCGCCACCATCTGCTGTTCACCGCCCGAAAGTAGCCCGGCCGGTTGGTGCAGGCGCTCGCTCAGCCGCGGGAAGGTGGCGCACACCCGTTCGAAATCTTGCCGCACCGCCGATTTGTCGCGCCGCGCATAGGCGCCGAGCTGCAGGTTCTCCCGCACCGTCAAACGGGTGAAAATGCCGCGTCCCTCCGGCACCATCACCAGCCCCCGTTGCAGCAACCGGTGCGGCGGCACGCCGCGAATCGAGCAACCGTCGAACAGGATGTCGCCTTCGAACGGCTGCAGGCCGGTCAGCGCTCGCAGGCTGGAGGTTTTGCCCGCGCCATTGGCGCCGATCAGCGTCACCTGTTCGCCGGCGTTCACCGTGAAATCGATGCCTTTGACCGCATGAATGCCGCCATAAGACACTTTGAGTCGTTTAACGCTCAGCAGGGCTTCAGACATGCGCGCCGCCTCCCAGATAGGCCTGAATGACCGCCGGTTCGCGCCGCACCTGCGCCGGCTCGCCTTCGGCGATCGCTTTGCCGTAATCCAGCACCGTCAGCCGATCGCACAGGCCCATCACCAGTTTGACGTCGTGTTCGATCAGCAGCAGCGTTTTGCCGCTGTCGCGGATGCGCAGCAGCAGCTCGCGCAGCGCTACTTTTTCACCGGCGTTCATGCCGGCCGCCGGTTCGTCCAGCGCCAGCAGCCGGGGCTCGGTCGCCAGCGCGCGGGCAATCTCCAGACGGCGTTGGTGGCCATAGGCGAGATCGCCGGCGCGGTAATGGGCGAATTGGCTGATGCCGACGTACTCCAGCAGCGCATGAGATTTATCGCGCACCGCCTGTTCCTCCTCTTTCGCGCGCCGGTGGCGGGCGATCGCCGCCCACAGGCCGTTGCGGGTGCGCACGTGGCAGCCGACCATCACGTTTTCCAGCACGCTCATTTCATTGAACAACCGCAAGTTCTGGAAGGTGCGGGCGATGCCGGCCTGCGCCACTTTGTCGATGGCCTGCGGTTTATAGCGCTGGCCCAACAGGCTGAACTCGCCCTCGTCGGCGCGATACAGGCCGGTGATCAGGTTGAAGCAGGTGGTTTTGCCGGCGCCGTTCGGCCCGATCAGGCCGTAGATTTCCCCCTGGCGGATGCTCATGCTGACGTCATCCACCGCCGTCAGGCCGCCGAAACGTTTGCTGACGTGATTTAAAGCGAGCAGCGGCGTCATGCGGCGTTCCTCCCGGCATGGCGAGCCGGCCATAGGCCCGCCGGGCGATACAGCATCACCAGGATCAGCGCCAGGCCGTAGAACAGTTGGCGGATGATTTCCGGGTCGATCAGCACCTGGCCGAACAGCGCCTGCTGCAGCGGCCCCATGCTGCTGCGCAGCAGCTCCGGCAGGGCGGCCAGCAGCAGCGCGCCCAGGATCACGCCGGGGATGTGCCCCATGCCGCCGAGCACCACCATCGCCAGTACGGCGATCGATTCCTGCAGGGTGAAGGATTCCGGCGACACGAAGCCCTGAAACGCGGCGAACAGCGCGCCGGCCACGCCGCCGAAGGTGGCGCCGATGGCGAAGGCCAGCAGCTTGAAGTTGCGGGTGTTGATGCCCATCGCCCGCGCGGCGTCCTCGTCTTCGCGGATCGCCGTCCATGCGCGGCCAATGCGCGAATTCTGCAGCCGCAGGCTGATAAACAGGATCGCCAGAAGCAGCGCGGCGAACAGGTAGTAATACAGGTACAGGCCGGAAAAACGCACGCCGAACCACTCATGCATGCCGGAAAACTTCAGGCCGAACAGGCTGACCGGATCGACGCCGGAAATGCCTTTGGGGCCGTTGGTGAGGTTGACCGGGCGATCCAGGTTGCGCATCAGAATGCGCACGATCTCGCCGAAGCCCAGCGTGACGATCGCCAGATAATCGCCGCGCAGCCGCAGCGTCGGCGCGCCGAGCAGGATGCCGCAAGCCGCCGCCAGCAGCGCCGCCAGCGGGATCAGCCACAGCATCGACAGGTGCAGTCCGTCGGGGAACCACTGCAGCAGCAGCGGGAACTGCTGCGTCAGATGCGGTGACGACAGCAGCGCGGCCAGATAGGCGCCAACGGCGTAAAAAGCGATAAAGCCCATGTCCAGCAATCCGGTCATGCCCACCACGATGTTCAGCCCGAGCGCCAGCATCAGGTACAGCAAGGCGAAGTCGACAACGCGCACCCAATAGTTGCCGCCGGCGGCACCCGCCACCCAGGGCGCCAGCAGCAGGGCGAGAATGAACAACGTCAGCCCCAGCCCGGCGCGACGCGGCCTGGCCAGAGGAGCGGGGGGAGTCAAAACGGTCATGGTGATGTCCTTATGCGCGCGTGGCGATGCGTTCGCCCAACAGCCCGGAGGGGCGGAAAACCAGCACGGCGATCAGCACCAGAAACGCGAACACGTCCTGGTAGTTGCTGCCGAATACGCCGCCGGTCAGCTCGCCGAGATAGCCGGTGCCCAGCGATTCGAACAGGCCCAGCAGCAATCCGCCGAGCATCGCGCCGCGCAGGTTGCCGATGCCGCCGAGCACGGCGGCGGTAAACGCCTTGATGCCGGGCAGAAAGCCCATCGAGAAACCGGCATTGCCGTAGTTGCTGGCCATCATGATGCCGGCGACCGCCGCCAGCGCGCCACCGAGCGCGAAGGTCAGAACGATGATGCGGTCAGGACTGATGCCCATCAGGCCGGCGACCTGCGGGTTTTCCGCCGTGGCGCGCATGGCGCGGCCGAAACGGCTGTGTTCGACCAGCAGCCAGAGACCGGCCATCACCGCTACGGCCACCGCCAGCGTGACGATCGCCGTGCCGGTGATCACCGCCGGCGCATGTTCGGCGCTGCCTGCGGTCAGGGCGATGGGTGTCATCGGCAACAGCTGCGGAAACATCAGGGGATTGCGTGACCAGATCAGCATCGCCAGGGTTTGCAACAGCAGCGAGACGCCGATGCCGCTGATCAGCGGGGCCAGGCGCGGTGCATTACGCAACCGGCGATAGGCCAGACGCTCGATCGCCATCGAGGTGATGGCGCAGACCGCCATGGCGCACAGGGCTGCCAGCAGCAGCGTGGCGTAGGGCGATAACGCGGGAAAGTGGTGTTGCAACACGTTTATCGCCGACAGCGCGCTCAGTGCCCCGACCATCAGCACGTCGCCGTGCGCGAAGTTGATGATGCGCAGGATGCCGTACACCATGGTGTAGCCGAGCGCGATCAGCGCATAAATGCTGCCGAGCATCAAACCGTTGACGGTTTGCTGTACCAGCGTATCCATAAGGAGAGTCCGGAGATAATGAGTCAGAGGCTCACAGTAGAGAATTTAAAAAATTGTAAAATACGGAAAAATACTTTCTTATACAAAAAATGAGTGATTTTAATGTGTTGATTTTTATGTATATTAAATCCATTCCTTCAGTTTCGATTTCCCAAAAACAGTCAATATATGAAAAAAACAGAACAGTACGATGAGCCATTGCCGATGCTGCCGAACGATCCGCCGCTGCGCGCCGTGCGGGCGTTCGAGGCCATCGCGCGCCTGGGTGGCATCAGCGCGGCGGCTAACGAGCTGATGATTTCGCCTTCGGCGGTCAGTCATCAACTCAAAACGCTGGAGGCATTTTTGCAGATGCCGTTGACCGAACGGCAGGGGCGTAACCTGGTGTTGCGCAGCGAGGGGCGGGAGTACTACCGCTCGATTCGCTCGGCGTTCAACGTGCTGCGCCAGGCGACCGAACACGTGCGTGAACAATCCGCGTCGCGGCAGGTGACCATCAGCCTGATCCCGCTGTTCGGCATGGGCTGGTTCATTCCGCGGCTGCGCGGTTTTCTGCGTGAAAATCCGGATATCGACATCAATGTGGTCTACGCCAACCACCGCAATTACCTGAGCGACGCCGCCGATCTGTCGATCCGCTTCGGGGTCGGGCAGTGGACCGGCTATCGCAGCGAGAAGCTGATGTCCGGAAAAATGGTGCCGGTGTGCAGCCGGGCATTCAGTAAACTGCACGGTCTGCTCGATACGCCGGATCAGCTGGCGACGCTGCCGCTGCTGCACGACGAGGAGCGCAATACCTGGATGCAATGGTTTCAGCAGGCCGGCGTCAAGCGCCCGCTGCGCAGTATCGGCCCGATGTTCGAGGATGGATTGTTGACGTTGGCGGCGGTGCAGGCGGGGTTAGGGTGCGCGTTGATGCGTGAACCGTTAATCGCCCACTACCTTGAGAGCGGTGAGTTGATCAAAATGTTCGATCTGCCGATCGATGACGGCCGCGATTATTACCTGTGCGCTCGACTGGATAGCGAGCTGTCGCAGGAAGGCGAAAATCTGCGGCAGTGGCTGCGCCGTGAGGCGGCGGAAAGCCGAGGGGATTAAGCGCCGTTTGGCCATGGCGGCGCGGAACCTTCGAACCGCCCAGCCTGGCGCGGCGATTTGCGCGGCTTGATAGCCGGCAAGAAAAGAAATGTCACAACTGCGGCGCCTATCACACCGTGCAGATTGCATTTCATTCCTGGCCGCCATAACCTGACAAGAAACGGATTGTTACTGACGCGATCAGGCAAAACCTAACTTCTCTCCCGGCATCGAACATGGCCGGATGGGCGGTTAGGTTTTTTTTGCAAAAAGGAGAAGGGAATGAAACTTGTCGTCGCTAATGACTACCAGGAAATGAGTGAGTTGGCCGCCAGCCTGTTGTTGAGTTACATACTGCGCCCGCAGCGCGTCAATCTGGCTATCACCGCCGGCTCGACGCCTAAACGGATGTATGAGTTGTTGGCTCCGCGCGTCAAGGGCCACGCGGAATTCGCCAACGCGCATTACTATAATTTCGATGAAATTCCTTACGCCGGCCGATCGGGCTATGGCGTCACCATGGAGAATCTGCACCGTATGTTCTTTGGCCCGGCGGCGATCCCCGAGCGGCAACTGCATGTCTTGAATTCGGACAACTACCTTCAGCACGATCGGCGTATCGCCGAGGATGGCGGGCTGGATGCGATTGTGATGGGCGTCGGAGCCGACGGGCATTTCTGCGGCAATCTGCCGGGCACCACCGCCTTCGAAGACCGTACCTGTCGGGTGCCGGTTTCCGCCAGGCCGGATATGGCGGACATTTTGCTCAAAGAGGTGGGCGGCCGCACTGAATGGTTGCCCGATCATTACGTCACCCTGGGGCCGGCAAGCGTGATGGCCGCCAAAAAGCTGGTGCTGCTCGTCAACGGTTCGCACAAAGCGGACATTATGCGGCGCATTGTCAGCGGGCCGGTGGAGAGCGGAGTGCCCGCCAGCATTTTGATGCTGCATCCGGACCTGTTGATTATCGCCGATCGGGAGGCCGCGGCGCTGCTGCCTTAAGCGTTCATCCGGCGCGTCTCGCCTCAGAACCAACGGTCATAACCTGCAACCAAAGCGTCTTTCCCTGCGGCGCAGAATCAGGCTAGAGTGCGCTTTTCATGCACCTGGGGGATTCCGATGCTGTTCGATTTAAACCAGCAGGCGGCCGAACTGCCTGAGGCCTGGCGCTCTGCCGTGCTAGGCCGCGTCGGTGCGGCCAATATCAAAGTGCTGCGCATGGATGCGCGCAGCATTGCGGATGAAGTGCATGATTACAGCGAAGGGTTGCTGGTGATCAGCGGCCACCTGCGGCTGCAGGTGGCGGGGGAAGAAGTGGTGGTGCGGGCCGGTCAGCTGTATCAGGCCGCGGCCGGCGTGCCGCACCGCGTGTTGCCGGGCAGCGCAGGCACGCTGGTGATTGTCGATTTGCCGGAAGATCAAGCGCCGTCGTTGGGCTGAGGCTGCGCCAGAAATCTGACAACGCCCTGGAGAAAGCGTTGTCTGCCGGCGTTATCTCTATCGAGATGGACAAAATGTGTTGCTTCAGGAATGACCAGCTTTTCGGCTGAAGGGGCATCTTTCATGATGGCGTCAACATCCTCGGGCCGGCTCCAGAAATCCCGCTCCGAGCGAACAACCAATACGGGAACGGTGGTTAAGGCGGTTGCCGACCACTGTTTTCTGCCCATCGCCAGTTCAAAGCTGTCAGCCATTGCACCGGTCGGTGCGCGGAAGCTGTGTGGCGTTCTGCGCTGCGAGGTGTTGTCCGATGCCAGTGCGGCATCACCGTAAGCGCGTTTAACTGTCTCATCACGCCACTGTGTTTTATCCGCCACGGGAATGCTGTTATCCCAGGCAACAAACAGACTGTCCCGCGTGCTCAGGTTCCAGCCGCCAAATTTGGCTGCGTTGAAATGTCCCGGGTTTTGAGGATCGTCCAGCGGCGATCCCTGGCCCAGCAGCGGGTGGTGGGTGGTTCCGCCATAAAGCGTGTTATAAAGCACCAGTCGTTCCACATTCTGTGGGTATTGGGCCGCATAAGCGCCCGCCCAGTGTCCTCCCGTCGCCCATCCCAGGAGGTTAACGCGAGGGGCGCCGCTCCACGCCTGAATAGCCTGCACGGCGTGAGCGATATCGGCCACGGCATCCGCAGTGCGGATTAAAGGCGCCGATTGGTCTGGGGGGCTATTCATCGCGGCCGGGCGGCTGGATAGCCCATACCCCCGCAGATCGAGGATGTACACTCGAAAGCCTGCAAATGCCAGATCTGCCGCCAGAGAGCCGCCTTTGACAGGCAAGTCAAAGGAGGCGAGGCCGGGAACCCGCGCGCCATGAATCAGCAGCACAGGCGGTTGCGGTATCTTGCCTTCAGATTTCAGGCGGACTTCCCTGACATGGAGTTGCTCTCCGTCCGCAAGCACAATGTACCTGTCTGTTCGCTTTATCGGCGCGGAGATTTCATTTTCTTTCGATGCAGCCAGTGTGGGTGATGCCGACATCACAAGGAGGGCCAGCAACATATTTAGGCTTCGGTAAGTCAGTGACAACGATCTGAGTATGCTCATTGTTATTTCTGCTCCGCGAATATATACAGAAAGCATCTTCTGGCGGCCTTGCTTGTGTGTCTAATACTATCGTGAGGCTTTCTTAATACGTTTAAGGTATCGCGATATGCTCACCCTGCGTCAGCTTCGCCAGTTTCTTGCTGTTGCGGAGACCATGAATATCAGGAAAGCGGCAGAGCGCCTGCATATGGCTCAGCCGCCCCTTACCGCTGCGATCCGTCATATGGAAGAGACGTTGGGCACCCGGCTTTTTGAACGAACTAATCGTATAACGGCGCTGACGCCGGCAGGCAAAGTGTTACAGAAAGAAGCGGCTGCGACGCTGATGCAGATGGAACGGTCGATGTTGCTGACACGACGCGCCGGCCAGGGAATGACGGGGGCTTTGCGCATCGGTTTTGTCGCTTCCGCCGTCAGACATCTGCTTCCCGAAATAGTCGCCCGTTTTCACTTTTCCTGTCCGGAGGTCGTCCTTGAACTGAAAGAAATGACCACCGCGCGACAGGTTGTGAGCCTTTTGGAAGACACGCTTGATATTGGCATTGCGGTTTTACCTGTTCCTGAATACGCCATACCGAAACTGTCTTGCCATCCATTTTTTAGCTGCCCGCTGATTGCCGTTATGCCGAGTAAACATCCTGCCGGAACAAGCGACGTTCTTTCGCTTTCTGCCCTGGCCAGGGAGCCGTGGGTATTGTTTCCCGAGCAGGAAGGGCCAGGTCTCTATCGCGCTATCATTGAGGCCTGCGAAAAGGCAGGATTTGCTCCTGAGGTTGTTCAGCAAGCCGTGCAGATGGAAACGATAGTCGGCCTTGTTGCTTCGGGATTAGGAGTCAGTCTGGTCCCTGAATTCATGCAAAAAAGCGGCTGGGCAAACGTTTCTTTTTGTCGGCTTAGTGGAGAACAGATCCTGTATCAGGTTGCTTTGATTCACAAGCCGGAAAATACCAATCCTCACGTCGCAGATTTTGTCACAAACGCGGTTCCTCCACAGCCATAGGTAAAACGCGCCGGAGTTTGAACCGCATTCAAGAATCGATTAGGCGCGGTTGCCCAGGGCCCTGAGCGCCACGTTTACCGCCGCCAATAACCGCGCCTCGGTGACGCTGTCACGCGCCTGAATCGACAGGCCGTGAAGGAATACGGCGAAATAGTCTCCCAGGCTGTCGGCGTCGGTGTCGGCCGGCAGTTCGCCGGTTTGCACCGCCTGGCGCAGCCGTTCGACGATCTGCTGCGTGCGCTGCAGCCGGTGCTCTGCCAGCCAGGCTTTGAGCCCGTCGTTTTCTGCGCTGACGCTGGCGGCGGAGGAGACCACCATGCAGCCCTGCGGCAGATCCGGCCGGCTATAGAGCCGCACGGCATCTTCCAGCAGGCGTTTGATCGCCGGGCGAATGCCGCTTTCCTGCGCGAAGGCGCGATCGGCAAAGCCGCCTTCCTTGGTTTCGTAACTGGCGATCGCCTCGCGGAACAGCTGCTCTTTGGAGCCGAACGCTTTGTAGATGCGCGCGGAAGCAATACCCAATTCCGCCACCAGATCCGACATCGAGGTGCCTTCGTAACCCTGCCGCCAGAATAAGTTTCGCGCCTTCAAAAGCGCCTGTTCGCGATCGAACTCGCGCGGTCTGCCTGCCATTCGCTGCTCCAATTTACCTGCCATTCAGCGACATAGGATCGCTTAAATCGGCGGGAATACCAATGCCTTTATAAATTTCGCTTGCGGTCGCCGCGCTTTGCTTCTATTGTTTGTCAATCGACAACCAATAGGAGTTTACGATGAAAACCCTCAAAGGTCCAAGCCTGCATCTCGCGCAGTTCAGCGATGAGACAGCGCCGTTCAACAGCCTGCCCGCCATTGCCGAGTGGGCGGCGCAGACCGGTTTTAGCGCGTTGCAGATCCCGGCCTGGGATCGGCGTTTATTCGACGTGGCCACCGCTGCGCAAAGCCAAACCTACTGCGACGATCTGACCGGTATGTTGGCGGAGCATGGGTTGGTGGTCAGCGAACTGACCAGCCATATTTTCGGCCAACTGATGGCGGTGCACCCGGCTTACGATGCGCTGTGCGACAGCTTCGCGCCGCCGGCGCTGCACGGCGATGCCAACGCGCGCGGCGAGTGGGCGCGGCAGCAAATGCTGCTGGCGGTAAAAGCCTCGGCGCGGCTCGGGCTCAGCGAGCTGGGCACCTTTTCCGGTTCGCTGGCCTGGCCCTATCTGTTCCCGTTCCCGCAGCGCCCTGAAGGATTGATTGACACCGCGTTCAACGAGCTGGCCAAACGCTGGCTGCCGGTGCTCAACGCCTGCGACGAGCAGGGCATCAACCTGTGCTACGAAATTCACCCGAGTGAAGATCTGCATGACGGCGTGACCTACGAGATGTTTCTGCAGCGCGTCGGCAACCATCCGCGCTGCCGGGTGCTGTTCGATCCGAGCCATATGGTGCTGCAGCAGCTCAACTATCTGGAGTTTATCGATATTTATAAAGAGGTTATCGGCATGTTCCACGTTAAGGACGCCGAGTTCAACCCGACCGGCCGCCAGGGCATTTACGGCGGTTATCAGTCATGGATCGATCGCGCCGGCCGCTTCCGCTCGCTGGGCGACGGCCAGGTCGATTTCAACGGCATTTTTTCCCGTTTGACGCAGTACGGCTATTCGGGCTGGGCGACGCTGGAGTGGGAATGCTGCCTGAAAAATCCGCAGGACGGCGCGCGCGAAGGCGCGGCCTTCATTCGCGATCGCATCATCCATGTCACCGACAAAGTGTTCGATGACTTCGCCGGTGCGCCGGTCAACCCACAGCAGATCAATGCGTTGCTCGGCATTCGCTGAGCCTGATCCCACAGGGAGTTAACCCCATGAAACAACAAGAGAACGAGATCCTGTTGCAGGATCTCGGGGCGGAACACGTCTATACCCAGGTCAATGGCCAACGTATCCACTGCGTGATAGCCGGTGAAGGGCGGCCGGTGTTGCTGATCCCCGGCTGGCCGCAAACCTGGTACACCTGGCGCCATGTGATGCGCGCCTTGGCGGCGGCCGGTTTTCAGGCGATCGCCGTCGATCCGCCGGGCATCGGCGGCTCTGACAAGCCCGCTGGCGGCTACGACACCGGCAGCATCGGTGCGGCGTTGCACGCGATGATGGCGCAACTGGGCCACGAACGTTACCAACTGGTCGGCCACGACATCGGCATGTGGGTCGGTTACGCCATGGCGAGCGATTTCCCGCAGGCGGTGGAGCGCCTGGTGCTGACGGAGGCGGTGATCCCCGGTCTGGCGCCGCCGCCGCCGATTTTCGTCGCGCCGGAGGAGAACATCTTCCTGTGGCATTTCATGTTCAACCAGTTGGCGGATTTGCCGGAGACCCTGACCCAGGGGCGCGAACGGGAGTATCTTGGCTATATCTTCAACCGCTGGTCTTATCGGCGCGATCGGGTGGCGGCTGAGGTCTATATCGCCGCCTATTCGGCGCCGGGCGGCTTGCGCGCCGGATTCGACTATTACCGGGCGATCCCGGAGACCGTTCGCCAGAACCGAGTGCGCGCCGCCACGCCATTGACGATGCCGGTGCTGACCGTGGGGGCGGAACACGCCACCGGCGACGCGCCGCTGACGACGCTGCAGGGCAATGCGCGCGATCTGCGGGGCGAAACGGTCGCCGGCTGCGGCCATTTCATCACTGAGGAGTGTCATGAGGCGTTTATCGCACTGATTACGCCGTTCCTGGCGGGAGAACAACATGCCGCTTGATGAACGCATCGCCGCCTTTTTGACGGCATCGGTCGACGCACTGCCACCCGCGTCGCTGGCGGAAATGCGCACGGCCACGGAAACCGGTTTGCGCTTGCTGCAGGGCGAAGCGGCACCGAGCGGCGGCGTCAGGGACTATACGGTGGTCGCCGCCGATGGGCACCGGATTGCGCTGCGCGCTTATCTACCGGCGGGGGAAAGGCGCGCTGCCGCACAACCGGCGATGCTGTTCGCCCACGGCGGCGGCTGGTGCCTCGGTTCGCTGTCGCTGTATGACCAGCCCTGCCAGGCGCTGGCTAACGCAACCGGCCGGGTGATCCTGTCGGTCGACTATCGTCTGGCGCCAGAGTATCCGTTTCCGCAGCCGCTGGAAGATGTCTATCAGGCGCTCTGCTGGGTGGTGCAACAGGCGCCGCAGTTGGGGATCGACGCGCAGCGCCTGGCGGTGGGGGGCGACAGCGCCGGGGGCAATCTGGCGGCGGCGGTCTCGCTGCTGGCGCGGGATCGCGGCGGCCCGCATATCGAGCGTCAGCTGCTGCTGTATCCGGCGCTCAGCCGCGAAATGGCGACGAGGAGCTATCGCGAGTTTGCCGAGGGGCACTTTCTGACGCGCGACGCGATGGTATTTTGTTGGCAGCAGTATCTGGCTCAGCGGCGCGAACCCTACGGCGAACCGCTGCACGCCGCCACGCTGCGCGGGTTACCGCCGGCCACCATTCTGAGCTGCGAATATGATCCGCTGCGCGATGAGGCCGAGGAGTATGCGCAGCGGCTGCGCGAGGCGGGCGTGGCGGTACGCTGCGAACGGTTGCCGGGCATGGTGCATGCCTGCATACACATGCTGGGGCTGACCCCGGCGGCGCGGCGCCTGTTCCAGCTGGCCGGCGAGTGAAAAAAAAGCCCCGCATTGCGGGGCGTTTGGCTATTCATCAGACACGCGATTAACGGCCGGCGACGGTGACAAAGCGCGTTTCCAGGTAGGATTCGATCGCTTCGCTGCCGCCTTCGGTGCCGTGGCCGGAGTCCTTCACGCCGCCAAACGGCGTTTCCGGCAGGCCGAAACCGATGTGGTTGATGCTCAGCATGCCGCTCTCCACGTCGCGCCCCAGCGCATTGACGGTGGCGATGTTGCGGCTGTAGGCGTAGGCGGCCAGCCCGTACGGCAGGCGGTTGGCTTCGGCGATCGCCTCGTCGTAGGTGGCGAACGGGCGCAGCAGGGCGACCGGGCCAAACGGCTCTTCCGACATGGCGCGCGCGCTCAGCGGCACGTCGCGCAGCACCGTCGGCTCGAAGAAGTTGCCTTTGCCCGCCACGCGTTTGCCGCCGGTGCTGGCCTTCGCTCCGTGGGCGATAGCGTCCTGCACCAGCGCCTCGATATTGTCGACGCTGCGGCCCAGCACCATCGGGCCCATCGTCACGCCGTCTTCCAGCCCGTTGCCGAGCTTGAGCTCACGCACAGCGGCGGTGAATTTCTCCACGAAGGCCTCGTAAACGCCTTGCTGGATCAGGAAGCGGGTCGGGGCGATACAGACCTGGCCGGCGTTGCGGAACTTCGACTGCGCCAGCTCTTTGGCTGCCGCGTCGAGATCGGCGTCGTCAAAGATCAGCACCGGCGCGTGGCCGCCCAGCTCCATGGTGGCCTTTTTCATATGCTGGCCGGCCAGCGCCGCCAGATGTTTGCCCACGCGGGTGGAGCCAGTGAAGGAGATCTTGCGAATGGTCGGGTGTGGGATCAGGTATTCCGAGATTTCCGCCGGGGTGCCGTACACCAGTGCGATCACCCCGGCTGGGATACCGGCGTCGGCGAAGGCTTTGATCAGCTCTGCCGGTGAGGCCGGGGTTTCTTCCGGACCTTTGACGATGATGGAACAACCCGCCGCCAGCGCGGCGGACAGCTTGCGCACGATCTGGTTAATCGGGAAGTTCCACGGCGTGAAGGCGGCCACCGGGCCGACCGGCAGTTTCAGGGTTTGCTGCTGCACGTCGCGGGCGCGGGACGGAATGATCTGCCCGTAGGTGCGGGTGGCTTCGCCGGCGAACCAGTCGATAACGTCGGCGGCGTTGAGAATTTCAATCTTGGCCTGCGCCACCGGTTTGCCCTGTTCCTGCGTCATGATGGCGGCGATGGCGTCGGCGCGTTCGCGCAGCAGCGCAGCGGCTTTGCGCATCAGGTTGGCGCGCTGGTGTGCGGCGGTGTTGCGCCAGAGGTTAAATCCGCGCTCGGTGGCGGCCAGCGCCAGATCGAGATCCTCTGTGGCGGCGTGCGCCACCTGACCGATGACCTCGTCGCTGGCGGGGTTGGTGACAGGCAGGGTTTTCCCGGCCAGCGCGTTGCGCCATTGTCCATCGATATACAGTTGAGTATCCGGATACATTGTTGCCTCTTGTTTACGGAGTGGTCAGGGGCCGCTGAGTTTTGCGATGCGGCGCGCCTGAATGGGACAGGGATCTTAACCCTACGCCGAATGGCGGCGATCGTCCAGGCGAGGGGCACGAAAGGACCAGGGCGGCTACTCAATCGGCGATGTTTTGGCTATGCTGAGCAGATTGTCAGCACGGATGAGGAGGTCGGGTGCAAGGGGTTCCACAACAGTTTCCGTTCGAGAAGGATTGCGCGCAGTTCCGGCATTTGTCGCATCTGCCCGGCGTCGAACTCTATCAGGCGCACATTGAGCGCTATGCCTTCGAGCCGCATACCCATGACGCCTTCGCCATCGGCACCGTAGATACCGGAGCCGAGCGTTTTCGCTATCGCGGGGCGCAGCATTTGGCGGCGCCGGGCGCGCTGGTATTGATGAACCCGGACGAGCTGCACACCGGCGAAGCCGAAACGCCGGGCGGTTGGTGTTACCGCATGCTCTATCTGGCGCCCGAGGCGCTGGAGCAGCTGTCCGGCGATCGGAGCCAGTGGTTTACCGAGGCGGTGCGTCACGATCCGCGGGCGGCGCAGCGCCTGTCCGCCATTCTCGCCATGCTGTGGCAAACCGAGGATCCGCTTACGCTCGACGGCCTGCTGCTGGAGGCCGTCGAGTTGCTGCACCCGCATATCCGTACCGGGCAGCGAGAGAAAGCCGAGGCGGCGCACCGTTTCGAGGTGGTGAAAAGCTACCTGCACGATAATTATGCCGAGGCCGTAACCCTCCACCAACTGGCCGATCTGGTCTCGCTCAGCCCGTACCATTTCCAGCGCAAGTTCAAGGCCGAATATCACGTCTCGCCGCAGCAGATGCTGATGGCGATCCGGCTGTCGCAGGCTAAACGCATGCTGGAGCGCGGCATACCCGCCGCACAGGTGGCGGCGGCGGCGGGGCTGACCGATCAGGCACATCTGACGCGCGCGTTCGCTAACCGTTACGGCGTCACGCCGGTGCGTTTCCAGAAACAGGTGAAATTGGGCTAAAACAGCAACCTGCTACAATAATTCCTCCCCGCGTTTTCGCTACTCTGCCGCTGTCTTGCCGGGCGGGTTGGCCGCGCCGGCCGTTTGTCGGAGTCGTTATGTTCATTGGCGTTGTGTTTGCCCTGGCCGCCGGGCTGATGTGGGGACTGATTTTCGTCGGCCCGCTGCTGGTACCGGACTATCCCGCCGCGCTGCAGTCCACCGGGCGCTATCTGGCCTTTGGGCTGATTACCTTGCCGCTGGCCTGGTTTGATCGTCGTCGTCTGCGCAAGCTGCGGCGCCAGGATTGGCTGGAAGCGCTCAAGCTGACGGCCATCGGCAATCTGCTGTACTACCTGTGTTTGGCCAGCGCCATTCAGCGCACCGGTGCACCGGTCTCGACCATGATCATCGGCACCTTGCCGGTAGTGATCGCCATTTGCGCCAATCTGTTTTACGGCCGGCACGACGGGCGCCTGGCCTGGGGCAAACTGGCGCCGGCGCTGCTGCTGATCGTCTGTGGATTGGCGTGCGTGAACGTCGCCGAGCTGCGCGGCAATGCGGTATCGATCGACGGCTGGCGCTATCTCAGCGGTCTTGGGCTGGCCGTGTTGGCGGTGGCGTGCTGGACCTGGTTCCCGCTGCGCAATTCACGCTGGCTGCGGGAGAATCCGACGCAGCGGCCGGCCACCTGGGCCACGGCGCAGGGGCTGGTGACGCTGCCGCTGGCGCTGCTGGGCTATCTGGCTGTCTGCGGTCAGCTGGCGCTGAGCGAGCCGGCGTTCGCCTTGCCGTTCGGCCCACGCCCCGAGGTGTTTATTCCGCTGATGCTGATCATCGGCGTGTTCTGCTCCTGGCTGGGGGCGCTGTGCTGGAACGAAGCCAGCCAGCGGCTGCCGACGGTGTTGGTGGGGCCGCTCATCGTATTCGAAATTCTGGCGGGGCTGGCGTATACCTTTCTGCTGCGCCAGGCCTGGCCGCCGTTGCTGACGCTGGCGGGCATCGTCTGTTTGATCGCCGGCGTGGTGTACGCCATGCGCATCAAGCCGCAGCCGGTGGTGGTGGCGCTGGAGGACAAGCCGAGGTGACGCCCGCCGCAGCGGCGGGCGTGAGGGTTAACGCTTGCTGTGGTGAATGATCTCTTCGGCCACGTTGCGCGGCGCTTCGGCGTAGTGGCTGAATTCCATGGTGTAGGTGGCGCGGCCCTGCGACATCGAACGCAGGGTGGTCGAGTAGCCGAACATCTCGGACAGCGGCACCTTGGCGCGTATTTCCTTGCCGCCGCCGCCCGGGATATCTTCCATGCCCTGCACCAGACCGCGGCGTGAGGAGAGGTCGCCCATCACGTTGCCGGCGTAATCCTCCGGCGTTTCCACCTCCACCGACATGATGGGCTCCAGGATCACCGGATCCGCCAGGCGGCAGGCGTCCTTGAAGCCGAAGATCGCCGCCATGCGAAACGCCTGTTCCGACGAGTCGACGTCATGGTAAGAACCGAAGGTCAGGTGCACCTTGACGTCCACCACCTGATAACCGGCCAGCACGCCGTTATTCAGCGCCTCGAGCACGCCTTTTTTCACCGCCGGGATAAACTCGCCGGGAATGACGCCGCCCTTGATCTCATCGAAGAACTCGAAGCCTTTGCCGGGTTCGTTCGGCTCGACGGTCAGCACCACATGGCCGTATTGCCCTTTACCGCCGGACTGGCGCACGAACTTGCCTTCCACGTCGGCCACCCGTTTGCGGATGGTTTCGCGGTACGACACCTGCGGCTTGCCGGTGGTGGTCTCCACCCCGAATTCACGGCGCATGCGATCGACGATAATCTCCAGGTGCAGCTCGCCCATGCCGTAAATAATGGTCTGGCCGGATTCTTCATCGGTGCGCACCCGGAACGACGGATCTTCCGAAGAGAGGCGCTGCAGCGCGATGCCCATTTTCTCCTGGTCGCCCTTGGTTTTAGGCTCGATCGCCTGGGCGATCACCGGTTCAGGGAAGGTCATGCGCTCCAGCGTGATGATGGCGCCGGGATCGCACAGCGTATCGCCGGTGGTGACATCCTTCAGGCCGACGCAGGCGGCGATGTCGCCGGCGTGCAGCTCGTCGATGTCCTTACGATCGTTGGCATGCATTTGCACGATGCGGCCGATGCGCTCCTTTTTGCCTTTGATCGGGTTGTAAACGCTGCTGCCTTTGGCCAGCACCCCGGAGTAGACGCGCACGAAGGTCAGCTGGCCGACGAACGGATCGGTCATCAGCTTGAACGCCAGCGCCGAGAACTTTTCGTTGTCGTCGGCTTTGCGGGTGATGATTTCATCGTGTTCGCCGTGGCCTTCCATCGGCGGCACATCGAGCGGCGAGGGCATCAGCTCGATCACCGCGTCCAGCATGCGTTGCACCCCTTTGTTGCGGAACGCCGAGCCGCACAGCATCGGCTGGATTTCACCGGCGACGGTGCGCACCCGCAGCCCGTGGACGATCTCCTCTTCGCTCAGCGGCACCTGGTTGAGGTATTTCTCCATCAGTTCTTCCGAGGCTTCGGCGGCGGCCTCAATCATGTTTTCACGCCATTCCTGCGCCGAATCGCGCAGCTCTGCCGGGATCTCTTCGAAGCTGAAGTTCATGCCCTGCGAGGCCTCGTCCCACAGAATGGCCTTCATCCGCACCAGATCCACCACGCCGCTGAAGCGGTCTTCGGCGCCGATGGGGATAACGATCGGCACCGGGTTGGCTTTCAGGCGCTCGATCATCATTTTACGCACGCGGAAAAAATCCGCGCCGATGCGGTCCATCTTGTTGACGAACGCCAGCCGCGGCACCTTGTACTTGTTGGCCTGGCGCCAGACGGTTTCCGACTGCGGCTGCACGCCGCCCACCGAGTCATAGACCATCACGGCGCCGTCCAGCACGCGCATCGAGCGTTCCACTTCAATGGTGAAATCGACGTGCCCGGGGGTATCGATGATATTGATGCGGTGCTGCGGATAGTTATGCTGCATGCCGTTCCAGAAGCAGGTGGTGGCCGCCGAGGTGATGGTGATGCCGCGCTCCTGTTCCTGAGCCATCCAGTCCATGGTCGCCGCGCCGTCATGCACTTCACCCAGCTTGTGGCTGACCCCGGTGTAAAACAGAATCCGCTCGGTGGTGGTGGTCTTGCCGGCATCGATATGCGCGGAGATGCCGATATTGCGATAACGTTCGATAGGGGTGGTGCGAGCCATAATCAACCTTTCTTAGCCGCGTGAAGGAGAGCGGCTTAAACAGCATGGATAATGGTGATAATCCTCATAGGGTTATCCGTCGGATCGCAGAGCCTCGCTCTGGTCACAAACTAATCGTAGTTGAAGGCGTTGGTTTTTTTAAGCGATGGCTGTGATAGATGAAAGTTTGCACACAGGCGAAAAAAAGGCCCGTAACGGGCCTGTTGTCGAGCGGCGCGTTCGCCGCTTATTTGCGTCCCAGCAGGAAGCCGAAAACGATGCCGACCGCCGCCGCAACGGCCACGCCGGCCAGCGGGTTGGCTTCCACCTGCGTTCTTACGCTGTCCGCGGCGTCTCGGGCGGCATAGCTGGCCTGGGAGGCGTATTTGCGCGCCGCGCCGCGCACCTGATGCTCCGGCGAATCAACGGCTTTGCCGAACGCTTCTTCTACCGCGCCTGCGGCTTCATTGGCTTTGTCTTCCGCTTTTCCAAACATGCTGCTCTCCTGTTCCTTGTGGGATAATGAACTCTAAGCCTAGCAGGCAAACGACGTTTTTTGCAGCATTCTGTGCGTTATAAGAGCAATCCGAGCAGAGAAAAGTCTTGCCGGGCGCGCGGTGACGGCTTCACCCGCGCGGCTTTTTGTGTTCTATTGGCTAGCGGTTTAACCGGGTACCGTTACCCTTTGACCGATTCGTTGAGTTGAAAGGACTCCCCATGTCAGTACTGCGTATTCTGGCGCTGCTCGCCGCGACTGCCGCCGCGTTGCCCGCTCAGGCTAAGCCTGCGCTCCACGGGGCGGCGGCCGGAAACGGCATTCGTTGGCAATCTTGTCTCAACAGCGGCTTTCAGCGTTGGTTCGATGAGGCGCCGCCGCCGGGGCTGCGCTGTGGCTATCTCGAGGTGCCGCTGGCGTACGCCACGCCGCCCGCTCATACCGTGCAGGCGGGCGAACAGACCGTGCGCCTGGCGCTGACCCTGCTGCCCGCCACCGGGCCGAAAAAGGGCAGCGTGGTGACGATCAGCGGCGGGCCGGGCCTGCCGGGCATCAACCCCTATTTAGGCAACGACGCCCACGTCGCCAGACTGCGTAAATCCTACGACATCATCGGTTACGATCCGCGCGGCGTCGGCCAATCGACGCCGAAAATCTCCTGCCAGCTGGCCGAAGGTGACGAACTCCCTGAAACGGACGACAACGACGTGGCCGGCGCGGAGAACCAGACGCGCGCCCTGATTGCCGCCTGCATCAAACAGACCGGCGCGGACGTGCTGCAACATATCGGCACCGACGAAGCGGTCAACGATCTGAATGCGATCCGCCACGCGCTGGGCGAGCCAGGGCTGACGGCGGTGGCGTACTCTTACGGCACCAAGGTGGCGGCGCTGTATGCCGAGCGTTTTCCGAAGAAAACGCGCGCGCTGGTGCTCGACGGGGTGGTGGATCTGGCTGAGGACGATTTCACCCAGCGGCTGAACCAGGAACGGGGTTTCCAGCAAAGCTTCCTGCGCTTCGCCGCCTACTGCGGTAAAACCGACAGCTGTCAGCTGGGCGGCGGCGCCAATCAGGCGCTGCAGCGCTATCACGCCTTGCTGCGCAAGCTGCACGAGCAGCCGTTCGTCACTGCGGCAGGCTATGAAATCTCCGCCGACGACGTGTTGACGGTCACGCGTTCGCTGCTGCTGTGGCCGGAGCGCTGGCATGAGCTGGCCACCGTGCTGCGCCAGCTCGATGCCGGCATCGCCGGGCAGCAGGTTTCCGATCTGATCGACGAAAGCTATTCGCCGGATGCCGATGACGCCCTGAACGTCATCACCTGCGCCGACGTCGCCAACCCGACGGCCGATCCGCAGCAGTTGCGCCGGCAGCGGCAGGAGATCAATACCGCCGCTTTGTATGCCCACTATCTGCCGCTGCACGAATACCCGCTGGAAATGTGCGATCTGTGGCCGTACCGCGGCAAAGATCGGCCGCACACCCCGGCTGCGTCCGCCGCGCTGCCGCCGCTGCTGTTCGTCGCCCAGCGCTACGATCCGACCACCCCGTACCGCAACGCGCAAGTGATGGCCGCCGCCTTTAAAAGCCCGCTGATCACCCGCGAACGCGACGGGCATACGCTGGCGCTGAACGGCATCGACAGCTGCGTTGACGAAAGCGTGGTGGATTATCTGCTGGCGCCGAAAAAGCCGCGCCGCGACAAGATTTGCCGCTGAGAAGGCCGGGGAGCAGCCCGGCCTTAAGTGAGTCAGCCGGCGAAAATATGCGCCTGGCCCATCACGTTGAGAGTGACCTGAGAACCGGGCTGCAGGCCTTCGCGGCTGACGGTTTTGATCTCGATTTGCGCGCCGCCGGCGACCATCCGCAGGTTGAGCGTAGAGACGAAGCCGGCGAAATCGATGCCGGTGATCACCGCCTGGCCGCGCTGTGCCGGATCTGACAAACCGATTTGAATCTGCTCCGGGCGCAGCATGATGCGCGCCGGGCCGCTGCGTTGGCGATCGTCGACGGCGATGCGCCCCAGTGCGCAGTCGGCCCAGCCGTGCGCCAGTTCGGCGGTCAACACCAGCGTTTCGCCAAGGAAGCTGGCGGTCGGTTCATCGACCGGGCGCAGATAAAGATCCTGCGGCGCGCCCACCTGCGCCAGCCGGCCATTGCGCATCACCGCCACCTGATCGGCGAACGACAGCGCCTCGCTCTGATCGTGGGTGACCAGGATCGACGCTACTTTGGCCTCCGTCAGCAGTTCGGCCACCGCTTTTCGGGTGGCGGCGCGCAGGCCGGTATCCAGCGCCGAGAACGGCTCGTCCAGCAGCATCAGCCGGGGTTGCTGCGACAGAGCGCGCGCCAGCGCGACTCGCTGCTGCTGCCCGCCGGACAGTTCATGCGGCCACAGGGCCGCCAGACGGCGATCCAGCGCCACCATCTCCATTAACGCCTCGATGCGATGCTGTTTCTCGCGTTTGCTGCCCTTGAGGCCAAAACCGATGTTGCCGGCGACGGTAAAGTGCGGGAACAGCGCGCCATCCTGCGGAACGAAGCCGATGCCGCGCAGATGCGCAGGCACCCAGCCGCCGCCGTTGCCCATGGCTTGCCCCTGCAGCAGGATCTGGCCGCCGTCGGGGATTTCAAAGCCGGCGATGATGCGCAGCAGAGTGGTTTTGCCGGAGCCGGAAGGGCCGACGATCGCCGTGCGGCTGCCGGCGGTAACCTGCAGGTCAATGCGTTCCAGCACTCTGATGGCGTTGTAAGATTTTCCGATACCGTGCAGTTCGAGCGTGCTCATAGTCCCGCCGTGCGTTTAGATTGAGAATAAAGAAGCCAGGTGAGCGGCAATGACAGCGCCACCATAATCAGCGCATAAGGCGCTGCGGCGACGTAGTCGATCTCGCTGGTCAGCGCCCAGAAGCCGGTGGCCAGCGTGCGGGTGCCGTTCGGCGCCAGCAGCAGCGTGGCGGTCAGTTCATTGGCGATCGCCAGGAATACCAGCGCCGCGCCCGCAGCGGCGCCCGGCGCCGCCAGCCGCAGCGTGGTGTTCCACAACGCCTGCGCCGGCGATTTGCCCAGGCTGCGCGCCACGTTTTCCAATTCCACCGGCGCCTGTGCGATACCGGCGCGCAGATTGATCAGCGCCCGCGGCATAAACATCAGCAGATACGCCAGCAACAGGGTGATTTCGGTCTGGTAAATCGGCCGGAAGCTGTGAATGGTGATGGTCACCAGCGCCAGCGCCACCACGATGCCGGGCAGCGAGCTGGTCACGTAGTTGCAGCCTTCCAGCACCCGATACAGCCGGGCCGGATAGCGTACCGACAGCCAGGCCATCGGAATGGCGCACAGGGTGATCAGCAGCGCGCCGGCGGCGGACAGCGACAGCGTTTGCCACAGCGCGGGCCACAGATCGGCGTTGCGCCATACGTCGAGGCCGCCCAGCCACAGCCAGCGGGCCAGGGTAATGAAAGGCACGCCCAACGCCAGCGCAGTCAGCGCGATCGGCAGCAGCAGCGCCAGCGCGGCGAGCGGCGGCGAAAGGCGGCGCGGCGTTTGGCTGCGGGCACTGCCGGAACCGACGCGGGCATAGCGTGCGCGGCCACGGCTTATCGCCTCAAGCAACAGCAGCCCCAGGCAGCACAGCACCAACACGCCGGCCAGCATGTTGGCCGCCGGGCCGTTGAAGGTCGACTGGAACTGATCGAAGATGGCGGTGGTGAAGGTATCGAAACGGATCATGGCGTACAGGCCATACTCCGCCAGCAAGTGCAACGCGATCAGCAGCGAGCCGCCCCAGACCGCCAGCTTCAGCTGCGGCAGCACCACGCGGAAAAACACCGCCGGCGGCCGGGAGCCGAGTGAGGTGGCGACGTCCTCGATACCGGGATCCAGGCGGCGCAGCACGGCGGCGGCAGGCAGGTAGATAAACGGAAAGTAAGCGAGCACCGAGATGAAAACGCCAGCGCCCAGGCCGTGCATCGACGGCACCAGGCTGATCCAGGCATAGCTTTGCACGAAGGCCGGCACCGCCAGCGGCGCGGTCGCCAATACCGCCCAGAGACGGCGGCCCGGCAGCGTGGTGCGTTCGGTCAACCAGGCCAGGGCCACGCCCAGCACGGCGCAGATCGGCAGCGTCAGCACCACCAACAGCAGGGTATTCAACAGCAGCTCCGCCACGCGCGGGCGGAAAACCAGTGCTTTGACCGTTTGCCAGCCGGTTTCAACCGCCACGCCGATAACGAATCCCAACGGCAGCAGCGCCAGCAACGACAGCAACACGGCGCTGACCACCACGATCGCCCCTGGCCGCGGGTGACGGGGGACAACAGAATAACGCCGCGCGGTCTGCGCGGCGTGGGTACTCAGGTTTGACATAACGATCAAAAACTCTCGGTTTGCCGGCGGGCCTTACAGCAGGCCCGCCTCGGTCATCAGTTCGACAACTTTCTTACTGTTCAACTGCGCGGCGTCTACCTTCGGCGCGTCCAGATCTTTCAGCGGCACCAGTTTCGGGTTGGAAGCCGCACCGACGCCGACGGCGTATTCGAAGGCGTTGTTGGTGCGCAGGATCTCCTGGCCCTGTTTGCCGGTGATCCACTTGATGAACGCCTGCGCCTGCTGCTGATGCTTGCTGGAAGCCAGCACGCCGCCGCCGGAGATGCTGACGAAGGCGCCCGGATCCTGATGTTTGAAGTAATACAGCTTGATGTTGTTGCTGTTCTCGCCGGTTTTCGCGCCGTCCACGAACGGGTAGTAGTGATAGATCACGCCGCTGTCGATCTGGCCGGCATTGACCGCTTTCATCACCGTGCTGTTGCCTTTATAGGCGGTAAAGTTGGTTTTCATCGCTTTCAGCCAGTCCAGCGTGGCTTTCTCGCCTTTCAGCTCCAGCAGCGCGCTGACGATCGCCTGGAAATCGGCGCCCGACGGCGAAGCGGCCCAGCGGCCTTTCCATTCCGGCTTGGCCAGATCCAGCAGTGACTTCGGCAGCTGCGCGTCGCTCAGTTTGGCCGGGTTATAAACAAACACGGTAGAGCGGGCGGCGATGCCGATCCAGCGGCCGTGGCTTGGGCGATATTGTGGTTCCACCTGGGCCAGCGTGGCGGCGTCCAGCGGGGCGAACAGCTTGGCGTTATCCACCAACACCATCGCCGGGGAGTTTTCCGTCAGAAACACGTCGGCAGGTGAAGCGCTGCCTTCCTGTACCAGTTGGTTGCCCAGTTCGCTGTCGCCGCCGTTGCGCAGCGTCACCTTGATGCCGGTGTCTTTGGTAAATCCGTCGACCCAGGATTTCACCAGATTTTCATGCTGGGCGTTATAAATAACGATGCCCTGGTCGGCGGAGGCCGCCTGAGCGCCAAAGGCCAGCATCATCGAGGAGGCGAGCAGGGCGACGGGGCCGAGAGATGAAATACGCAGCTTCATGCAGTTATCCTTTTTAGCGTTCGAATGAAGAAAACGAATATCGCCTGGCGAGCGCAAGCAGGCCGATTTTAGCCAAGAACATCAATAATGATAGTGAAAACGATTCGTATTAAATTATTTTTGACGATCGCTCACAAAATGAATTGCCCTAAGGATAAGTTAAGCTTCGGCTGGAATAATCTGTATTGATTGCCTGAATTTATGTCACCGCCGGTTCACGGCGTTCCTGACGGGAATGCCGGTCTCCGCGTTTATCCTCGTGTTTTTCATCGTTCTGTCGCCAGTACTTCTTTGATAATGAAAGAAATTCAACACCGCTTTTGGTTATGACTCATAGCGATTAATGATTTAATTTATTCCACTGCCTCATTGCATATTAAACGCGATAAAACACTAATCAGGGATATCGACGTGAAATATTCATTTAATAGCAAGAAACTGGCTGGTTTAATCCTCCTGGCTTTTAACGCTGCGGCTACCCAAGCCGCCGAGGTGCCGGCAGGCGTTAAACTGGCGGCGGTGCAAGAACTGGTGCGCGCCAACGGGTATGAACCGGCGACGCTGGATCCAAACCTGGCCGAAAGCAATGTGGAGTTCTACATCTTCAACGATCTGTTCGAAGGCTTGCTGCGCGTCGGAAAAGACGGTGAAGTGATCCCGGCACTGGCGCAGACGTGGGAGCATCAGGGCAACGTCTGGACTTTCCATCTGCGGCCGCAGGCCAAATGGTCGAACGGCGATCCGGTGACCGCCGACGATTTCGTTTACAGCTGGCGGCGCCTCACCGATCCGAAAACCGCCTCGCCGTACGGCAGCTATCTGGCTTCGGCCTACGTGCTGAATGCGGCGGCGATCAACGCCGGCAGCAAACCGCCGAGCGAGCTGGGCGTCAAGGCGCCGGACGCGCACACTCTGCAGGTGACGCTGTCGGAGCCTAATTCCTATCTGCTCAAGCAACTGGTGCATTTCCCGGTTTTGCCGGTTAACCGCAAGGTGGTGGAGCAGTACGGCAAAAACTGGACGCAGCCGGCGTACTTTGTCGGCAACGGGGCGTTCCGCCTCAGCCAGTGGGTGGTGAACGAAAAGGTGGTGGTGGAACGTAACCCGCAGTATTGGGATAACGCCAATACCGTGCTCAACAAGGTCACCTTCTTGCCGATCCAGGGCTTCCCTGAAGTGGCGCGTTTTCGCGCCGGTGAGGTTGAGCTGGGGTATACCACGCCGCCGGAGCTGTATCAGCAGCTGAAAAAAACGCTCGGCGAGCAACAGCTGGTGACCTATCCGCTGCTCTCCACCAGCTATTTCGCCTTCAACAACCGCCAGGCGCCGTTTAACGACGTGCGGGTGCGCCAGGCGCTGAACCTGGCGCTGGACAAAGAGATTATCGCCGGCAAAGTGTTGGGATACGGCCAGCAGCCGGCCTGGACCTTTACCCCAACCGGGGCGGGCGGCTATAGCCTGCAGCCCGGCGCCGCGGCCGGTTTGACGCCGGAACAACGCCACGCCCAGGCGAAGCAACTGCTGGCGCAGGCCGGTTTCAACGCCGAGCATCCGCTGCGCTTTACCGTGCTGTACAGCAATGACGCCACCATCAAGAAGATCGTCATCGCCGCCGCCGCCATGTGGAAAAAGAACCTCGGCGCAGAGGCCACCTTGCAAAGCCAGGAGCGCAAAGTCACGCTGGACAATATCAACCGCGGGCAGTACGGCGTGGCCTTTACCCGCTGGCTGGCGGATTACAACGATCCGTCTACTTTCCTGAACGTGTTCCGTTCCGACAGCAGCGAGAACAGCCCCAAATACCGCAATCCGGAGTACGATCGCATTCTGCATCAGGCGACGGCGGCGCCGACACCGCAGCAGGTGCAGCAGTATTTCCAGCAGGCCGAGGCGGTGCTGGCCGTCGATACGCCGGTCGCGCCGGTGTACTACGAAGCCAACGCCACGCTCATCAAACCTTACGTGAAGGGGATCGACTTTACTCGTCAGGGCGCCTTATACGATAAAAACGTCTACATTCTCGAACACTGAAAAATAAAAAACGGCTGATTTATATCAGCCGTTTTTATAAATGGCCGTTTAATTAACATTATCCTAAATACTCCATAAACGACGGGCAATCTTTTCTTCCCGCCGGATAAAACAACGCCTATACTGCGCCGGTAGTTTATATGCAGTATCTCGTTTGGCGAGGCTCCTATACAAACACAGGTTACTGATCTGACGACATCGAGAGATGCCCAAGGTTAAGACAGGCTTTATCGGATTAAGGTTCAGCCCAAAGTAACTTCCGAGCAACAACTCGGATACGTTGTATAGTGCTAAAACCTGGACGCGGAGATAGGCAGTCTGCACTCCCTCTGTGGTTACGCCCCTATGCGATTCGCTGTTGAAGTTCACAACAGAAATAGGGACTGACAAAATGATCAAGTCACATCAACACTCTTCTTCTCCGGCGCTGAACGCGACTGAAACTCTCGACGAGACTTCGGTCGCCGGTTATATGAACGCCGATTTTATTACCGTTCCCGCAACGATGACGGTCAATCATGCCCGGGAATATTTACTTTCGCAGCTCAAAACGGACGAAATTCCCAGCCGGGTATTTATTACCGCGGACGATTATCATCTGCGCGGCACACTGTCGGTGAAAAAACTGTTGCAGTGCGAAGAACAGGATAAAGCCGTCGGCGTAATGATGGATTACAGCTATTTCCAGGTTTCACCCGACGATGACCGCAATGACGTGGCGCATCTGCTGGGCAAAGGCGGTTTGGACGTGGTGCCGGTGGTGGCCAATAACACGCTGGTCGGCGTACTGGGCGAGCGCGAGATCGCCCGGCTGGTCGAGGATGAAAACACCGAGGATGCACAACGCCAGGGTGCGAGCCTGCCGCTGGACAAGCCTTATCTGGAGACCAGCCCGTGGGCGCTGTGGCGCAAACGCTCGGTGTGGCTGCTGATGTTGTTCGTCGCTGAAGCCTACACCGGCAACGTGCTGAAAGCGTTTGAAGATCAGCTCGAAGCGGCGATTGCGCTGGCGTTCTTCATCCCGTTGCTGATCGGCACCGGCGGCAACAGCGGCACCCAGATCACCTCGACGCTGGTGCGCGCCATAGCGCTGGGAGAGGTCAGCCTGCGCAACCTGGGCGCGGTGATCCGCAAGGAGGTCACGACCTCGCTGCTGATCGCCGTCACCATTGGTCTGGCGGCCTGGGTGCGCGCCTGGATCATGGGCGTCGGCATGGAGGTGACGCTGGTGGTCAGCCTATCGCTGGTGGCGATCACCGTGTGGAGCGCCATTGTTTCGTCGATCATCCCGATGCTGCTGAAACGTCTCGGCATCGATCCTGCCGTGGTGTCGGCGCCGTTTATCGCCACCTTTATCGATGGCACCGGCCTGATTATTTATTTCAAAATCGCCCAGCACGTTTTGGGTATTTAAACCGCTCCGCCCATAAAGGGTGGAAATGTGACAAGCCTGAGGAGGACGTTAAAAACCATGGATGCCGACCAACCCCGATATTTAACGCAAGGGGATTTTATCGATAACATTTAACCTGAGGACAAAATAATGGGAAACATGACTATTTTTATGGGATTCCTGGCAATGATCAGCTCGCTGGGCCTGTTGGCGGCCTATATGAGCACCAAATGGGATGATTAATGAACGCTAAAGATCCGCCTAGATGCATCCTCCCCGTGATCGCTATTTATTATGGGGAGGATTTAGCGGCGCGCTGAACGCGCAGCCTAAAACGGGAGTTGATAATAATGACGATTCTTATTCTGGGATTGCTCTACGCCATTTTAATGATTTCGGTGGGGGTGAATGAGATTTATTTTTATTCCACCGGAAAATCCAATTTTCTTACTAGCCTCATGCTGACTTTCTCTGGCAGTATGCTGCTGATCGCCTTTGTCTGGCAATTATCCTCTAAAGTAAAAAATAAATCACCGTCCGAATGTGAGCAGCATCATGCAAAATGAAAAACAGGCCGTGGCCAGAAACTCGATGATCGCCAGCGGGTTGCTGGCCACGGGCAAATTCGTCGCCGGCATTTTTACCGGCAGTATTGGCCTGATATCCGAAGGGATCCACTCTTTCACCGATTTTATCGCCACCAGCATCACCTGGCTGGCGGTGCGCATCAGCGATAAACCCGCCGATGACGATCACCACTTCGGCCACGGCAAGGTGGAAAACCTGGCGGCGCTGTTCGAGGTGTTGCTGTTGCTCGGTGCCGCCGGTTGGATCGTCTACGAGGCGGGCAGCAGCCTGCTTGGGCAGCCGCATGAGATCGTCGCGGCGCCGGTGGTGATCGCGGTGCTGCTGATTTCCATCTGCGTCGATTTTTTCCGCGTGCGGGCGCTCAACCGCGTCGCCAGGGCGACCGACAGCGCGGCGCTGGAAGCGGATGCGCTGCATTTCTTCTCCGACATGCTTTCGTCCGGCGTGGTACTGCTGGGCATGGTGTTTGTGCTGCTGGGCTTTGGCCGTGCGGACGCCATCGCCGCGCTGATCGTCGCCGGTTTTATCTTTGTCGCGGCAATCAAACTGGGTAAACGCTCCTTCGACTCGCTGATGGATGCCGCGCCGGCCGGAGCCACCGAGGCGATTCACGCCACGCTGGACAGCTTCCCGGCGGTGCTGGCCTGCGACAGCGTGCGTATTCGCAACGCCGGCGCCGTACTGTTTGTCGAGCTCACGGTGGCGGTGTGCCGCACATTGCCGCTGGAGCGCATCGATGCGCTCAAGCGAGAAATCGTCGAACGACTGCGGGAGCAGTATGCCAAGGCGGAGTTTACCGTCATCGCGGTGCCGCAGACCCGCAGCGACGAAGACATGGCGACGCGCATTCGGGCGATCGCCGCCAATCACGGCGCGCAGGTGCAGAACGTCACCTTGCAGCAGTTGCCGACGCGCATGGCGATCGGCATGGATCTGGCGGTGCCGGCCAACGCCAGCGTGGCGCAGGCGCATGATATCGCCACGGAGATAGAAGGGATCCTGCGTCAGGCGATCGGCGAGGACACCGAGATAGAGACCCATCTGGAGCCGCAGACGCCGCACTGGCTGGCCAGCGAGGATGTTTCCGCCGCCGAGCTGGCCGATATCCGGCTGATTTTGCAGTCGGCGCTGGAGCAGGGGGATAAGGTGCAAGACGTCCATAACATCCGCGCGCGCAGGACCGACGGCGGCATCATCGTCAACTTCCACTGCCGGGTGTCGCCGGCGGTAACCATCGCCGCCGCGCACGATGCGGTCGATCGGGTCGAGCGGCGGCTGCGCGCGCTTTATCCGGCCATCTCACGCGCGATAGGGCACGTCGAGCCGATCAAGCCCGGCGTTTGAATCAGCTCGGCCAATTGCGGATAGAGCGCCGCGTTGGCCAGCAGCAGCGGGTTGCCGCGTCGCAGCCCGTTGTGGTGCATAAAGTCATTCGCCACGCCGCCGGCTTCGCGCGTCAGCACCAGCCCAGGCAGGCTGTCCCAGGCGTTCATATGCGGTTCGTAATAGCCCAGCAGCCGGCCGGCGGCCACCTGTGCGGTCATCAACGCGCCGGAACCGCTGCGCACAAACATGCCGCCCGCCTGCAGCAGGCGACAGAGAAAACCGCTGAATTCCGCCGCCGAGGCGCGCGGTGATATCCCGACGCCCATCACGCCATCCGCGACGCTGCGCCCGGCATGCACGCCGATCGGTTCCCCGTTGAGGAAAGCGCCTTGGCCGCGGCAGGCGCGGAACATCTCGCGGTGGTTGGGATCGTAGACCACGCCGATCGCTGGCTCACCGTCGATCACAACGCCTATCGCGATACACCAGGTATGCAGCCCGTTCAGGAAGCAGGCGGTGCCGTCAATCGGATCGACCACCCAAATACAGGCGGCATTATCGCCGCTGCTGCCGCTCTCTTCGCCGAGAAACCCGTCCTGGGGAAACCGACGGTTGATCATACGGCGGATCAGCGCCTCGACTCGGCGGTCGGCCTCGCTGACCACGTCCTGCAGCCCCTGTTTAAACTCGACGGCCAGACTTTGCCGGCGTTGATAAAAGCTGAAGGCGAGATCGGCGGCGGCGCGGGCGATCTCACGCGCGAAGCGGTAGCGCGCCTCGATGTCCCGTGGAGAGAGTGACGTCATGGAGTGCCTGATAACGAAAAAAAGAATGGCAGTAGCCTGCCAGAGAATGATGAAAGTAATGTGTCGCTCAGCGCTGCGGATAACAAAAGCGCAGCGTGTCGCGTCTCAAACCGCCGGCGGCACGCGGTTTTTACAAAGAGGAAAAAACAGGCCGCCGGGCGGCCTGTGAGATTGATGACAAACCTTATACCCTTGCCGGGTTGGCAGAGAGCACCGAATAAAAAACAAGGAAAATCAATTTATTGATTTTCGGCTGATCGCCACAAAGAGGGGAAAAACCACGCTTTTTCCCCTCTTTGTCAATAGCCTGACAGGCCGCCGGGGGCGGCCTGTGGGATTAGCCCAGATGCAACCGGGCGGTGATGTCGGCAATCTCGCGGCGCCAACGCGCCTGAAGCTCCGGTTTTTGATGCTTCGGTTTACGCGCCAGGTCGGCCTCCAGTTTGCTTTCGAGGGCCAACAGGGCGGTCAGCAACGCCTCTTCGCCTTCCAACTGCGGGTTTGGCGTCGGGGCGTCTGCGTTGGCCTGGTGCGCCGTCGGCAGCGCCGGCGTTTCGCCCGCCAGACGCTGGTATACCGGCGCCAGATCGTGCCACTCCTCCAGTTTTTGTTGGTCTATCAGCCAAAAGCGGTTGCAGCTCTGTTCGATCAGCATCCGATCGTGGGTGACCAGCATGACGGCGCCGGGGAACTGACGCAGCGTTTCCGCCAGCTCCTCTTTGCCCGCCATATCCAGGTGGTTGGTGGGCTCGTCCAGCAGCAGCAACGAATGGTTGGCCAGCGTCAGGCCGACAAACAGCAACCGTGAACGCTCGCCGCCGCTCAGCGAACGGATCTGCTGATGGTGGCGCAGGTAAGGGAAACCGGCGCCGATCAGCGCCATTTTCCGCTGTTCCTCGGTCAGCGGCGCAAACTGCGCCAGCGCTTCGCTCAACGTGTCTTCATCGCGCAGCTGTTGCAGGCTCTGATCGTAATAGCCGATGCGCACGCGCGGATGGAACAGCGCCGGGCGCTGCGTTTGTTGCTGATACTCGCGCCACAGCAGGCGCAGCAGCGACGATTTGCCGCAGCCGTTGCGCCCGACGATGGCGATGCGATCGCCGCTTTTCACGCGCAGATGTTCCAGGCTGAACAGCACCGGCGCATCCGGCGCCGGGCGCACCGCCCAGTGCGGCAGCGCCAGCAGGCGATCGGCGTCCAGCGCTTCTCCCTGCAGCCGCAGCCGCCACGGGCTGCCGGCGGTCAGGGTGGTCTGTTCTTCCTTCAACCGATCGACGCGCTTCTCCATTTGCTTGGCCTTGCGCGCCAGATCTTCGTTGTCGTAGACCTTGCCCCAGGTCGCCAGGCGCTTGGCGCTTTTTTCCACCCGGTCGATTTCCTTTTGCTCGGCCTGTCGCCGCTGTTCGTCTGCGGCGTCCTGTTCCGCCAGCGCGGTGCGCGCCGCAGAGCAGGGCAAACGGAAGAACTGCAGTGTTTTGTCGCGCAGGATCCAGGTGCAGTTGGTTACCTGGTCGAGCAGGTAGCGATCGTGCGACACCAGCACGAAGCTGCCGGTCCAGTTACGCAAGAACTGTTCCAGCCACAGTAGCGTGGGCAGGTCCAGGTGGTTGCTGGGTTCGTCGAGCAGCAGCAGATCGGGTTGGCGGATCAGCGCGCGCGCCAACAGCAGCCGCGTATGCTGGCCGCCGCTGAGGGTGCCGGCGGTCAGCGTCCAGCTCGCCGGCTCAAACCCCAGCTCGGCCAGTAGCGCTTCGCAGCGCCAGCGTTCGCTGAGGTGTTGGCCCGCAGGCAGCCGCGCCAGAACCGCATCCAGCAGGGTGCTGGTGTGCAGTTCCGGCGGCAGGTGCTGCTCGATGCGCGCCATCAGACATTGATGTGACAATGTCACCGTTCCGGTGTGCGCAGGCAGGTCGCCGCTGAGAATTTGCAGCAGGGTGCTTTTGCCGCAGCCGTTATCGCCGATCAAACCGATGCGGTCGCCTTTTTTCAGGCTGAAGGAAATCTCGCTCAGCAGGACGCCGAACGCGTTGTCGTAACCGACAGATTGTGCAGACAGTAATGTGCTCATTGCTTACTCAAGAGTTACAGGCATGACAATGCCTATCGTCAAACATTGCTGACGACAACCCGGTAAGCCGGAGGGAAGATCCTGGATTTAGTAAGCTTCGCTCAAGCTGGGTTATCGCAGCGCGATACCGGTAATGCTTGAGCGGCGACGATTACCAAAGAAGTGTGAGTGAAAAACCAATTCACACGTCAGCATAGTAAGTCTCCTTTTATTGGTTGCAGGTTAATCGGTGGCTGGATTATAGAGCGCTTCATGCCGTATCGCCAGTGTAAAAGCGCCTGAATTATCAGCAAGCTAAGGCGAGCGCGGGCGCGTGGCACACAATGGGAATAATTACTGTATTTCGGCCGACATTAAGCAGCTATTATAATTAGCGTTTATGGTTAAGCGACGGTTCATCCGCCGCCTGTTCGTCTGTCTATCAGATAATGATGCTGAGCACTGAATTTATGTTAAAGCCTCGCCCGTTCCTGCTGTTGTTATTATTGCTGTTGGGTATGCAACTGACGCCGTTCGCCGCCGTCGCCGCCACCCAGGATGATCCCGCCGCCGAAAGCGCGCCCGATCCCGCTACGCAGCTGAAAGCCGCGCAAAAGCAGTTGGACAGCATGAAGCAGCTGGTTTCCAAAGCGACGACCGACACCCAGCTCAGCAAGCTGCGGTTGGCGACGGACGATCTGGTCGCCAGCATGGATAAATTGTCCGCCGATCTGCAGCCGGTGCAGGAAAAACTGCAGGCGCAGCTGGACGTGCTGGGGCCGGCCCCGGCGGCCGGCGCGCTGCCGGAAACCCCGGCCGTCGCCCAGCAGCGCAATGCGCTGAACAGCAGCAAGAAGCAGTTGGACGATGCGGTAAAACGCGCGCAGGCCATCAAGACCAGCGCCTTCGATCTGGGCCAGCAGATCAGCGATCTGCGCAGGGTGGCGTTCAAAACCCAGCTGGCGCTGAACACCGGCAGCATTTTGGGCGTCAAATTCTGGACGCCAGTCGTGCAGCCGTCAGCGGATGACGTGCAGCGGCTGGACCAGTTCAACGCCGAGATGAAAGCGGCCTGGGACGCCAGTTGGCAGGACGAATGGCGGTACGGCACGCTGGCGTTGCTGGCGCTGGCGGTGATCGTCTGGTCCTGGGGGCGCTATTTGTCCGAGCGTTTCCTCGCCTGGGTCAGCATTCGCTTCCTGCCGGACGGGCGCCTGCGCCGCAGCTTTATGGCCATCATCACCGTGGCGGTGACGGTGATCACCACCTCGATTGCGCTGAACCTGCTGTATTACGTCTTTATCCGCGTGCAGCCGCTGCCGGTGATGCTGGAAGACTTTGCCGAAGGCTTTAACCGTCTGGGGATTTTCTGCGCGCTGATCGCCGGGCTGGGGCGTGCGGCGCTGTCGCTGAATCGCCCGTCCTGGCGTTTGGCTGCGCTGGACAATGAAGTGGCCGCCGGGCTGCGTTATTTCTCGCCGCTGCTGGCCGGTCTGGCGCTGGCGTTCGGTACTGTGGAGCTGATCAACAACGTCGTCAGCGCCTCATTGGCCACCACCATCTTCGGCAACGGCCTGGTGGCGGGGCTGATCGGCATGGTGCTGCTGGCGGCGCCGCTGCGCGGCCAGCGTATTCGTCGCCGTCTGGAGCAGCAGGGCGCGCACCTGGAAAAACGCACGCTGGTCGGCGGGCTGGTGCACATCGTCACCCTGGTGTGTTCGGTGGTGATCCTGCTTTCCCTGCTTATCGGCTACATCGCCTTCGCCCGCTTCCTGACCTACCAGCTGATCTGGGTGGTGCTGGTGCTGATGGCGTTCTACTTCATGGTGCTGTTCGCCACCGACCTGTGCGCCGCGCTGTTTTCGCCGCAGACCGTCAGCGGCAAGATGCTGAAGAAAACGCTCAGCTTCAAGGATCGCCATCTGGAGCAGGTGGCGATCATCACCACCGCGCTGGCCAAATGTTCACTGTTGCTGTTGATGATCGTCGCGTTGTTCAACGGCTCGTTCGGCAGCACCACGCCGGGCTCGCTGATGGAGAAAATCGTCTCGATCCTGACCGGCGAAGGCTTGCAGCGTTTCAACATCGTGCCCGGCAACCTGCTCAACGCCGTGATCTGCCTGGCGATCGGCATCTACATCCTGCGCGCGGTGCGGCGCTGGCTGGGCTCTGAGTTGCTGCCGAAGACCATTTCGGACGTCGGCATTCGCGCCTCGCTGGTGACGCTATTCAGCAATATCGGCTATGTGCTGGTGATTCTGATCACCCTGGCGGCGCTGGGCATCCAGTGGAGCAACCTGGCGTGGATCGTCAGCGCCCTGTCGGTCGGTATCGGTTTCGGTTTGCAGGAGATTGTGAAGAACTTTATTTCCGGCCTGATCCTGCTGACCGAACGCCCGGTGAAGGTCGGGGATATGATCGGCATCGGCGGCGTGGAAGGCGACGTGCGGCGCATCAACGTGCGCGCTACCGAAATCCAGCTCAGCGACCGTTCCACCATGATCGTACCGAACTCGCAGCTGATCTCGCAGAACGTGCGCAACGCCACCATGGGCAACGCGCAAGGCGTGGTGACCATCGCGTTGACGTTCCCGACCTCGATCGATCCGGAGCAGGTGCGCAATATCTTGCTCAGCGCCTATAACGAGTACGAAACCATTCTGGACACGCCGGCGCCTTACGTGCGCTTCAGCCAACTGGGGCCGGACGGCATTATCCTGAGCGTGACCGGCTATGTGCCGAGCCCGCGCATGGTCGGCGCCACCAAGAGCGAACTGCTGTTCAATATCCTCAAGCTGCTGCGCGCGCAGGAAGTGAGCCTGTCCAGCCCGCAAGAAGTGGTATTTATGAAGCAGCAGGCGACGCGATATCAGGCCAATGAAGAGGAGCACTCCTCCTAGTGCTGGTTTGAGGCGGCGGGCCGTTAAGCGACGGCCCGCCGAGCGCGGCTAGTACATCGATGGTTCCACCGATTGCGAGCAGTCGCTGTTGGCGCTGGATTTGGTGCAGGTGTAAGGTTCATTTGGCGATGCCGAAGGCGCATTCGATGGGCCGCCGCCTCCGCCGATACAACCGCTCAGCATCAACGTCAAAAACACGAGAATTATCTTCTTCATCTCACCGTCCTCCATTGCGATTCCTCCTTTAAGTATATGCCGGGAAAGCGAACGGCACCGCTTGCCGCTGCGAACTATACTCCCTGGATGCCGTATTGATGCTCAACCTCGGCGAATGAGGGGAGAAAGATGCAAACCGACGACGATTTGACCCGCTTTGCCGCGCAGGGCGCGCCGCCGTTGCCGCCCGGTTCCAGGCAGGGCTTTGTCGAACACGACGGCGCGCACATCTGGTATGCGGCCTATGGCGCTGATCCGACGCTGATCCTGTTGCACGGCGGCCTGGGCCACAGCGGCAACTGGGGGTATCAACTGCCGGCGCTGCTGGCCGCCGGGTACGGGGTGTTGCTCATCGATAGCCGCGGGCACGGGCGCAGCACGCGCGACGCCCGGCCGTATCGTTACGATCGGATGGCCGATGATCTGTTGGCGGTGATGGCGGCGCTGCAAATCCCCCACGCCGCGCTGGCGGGCTGGAGCGACGGCGCTTGCGTCGCGCTCATCGCCGCACATCGGGCGCCCGAGCGGGTGGACGGCGTCTTTTTCTTCGGCTGCAATATGGATGCCAGCGGGGTTAAACCGCCGCCGTCCAGTCCGCTCGTCGAGCGTTGCTTTGCGTGCCATGCGCAGGACTATGCCGCCTTGTCACCGACGCCGGAGGATTTCGCTCCCTTCGTCTCCGCCGTAAGCCTGATGATGAGCAGCCAGCCGGACTACCGCGCACAGGAATTGGCGGCCATTCGCGTGCCGGTGACGATCGTTCACAGCGAACACGATGAATTTATCCGCGCCGAACATGCCGCCTACCTGAGCCGCAGCATTCCTGGCGCCCGTTTGACGACACTGCCGGGCGTCAGCCATTTCGCGCCGCTGCAGCGGCCCGCGCTGTTCAACCGCGCGTTGCTGGATTTTCTCGCCGGTGTGATGCCGCCGCCTGCGCGTTGACGCTCGTTGTTCTATGCTGGAGGCGGGGCATTTGGGCATCATCGAAGAGGACATCATGAGCGAAAGCATCGTGGTCAGATCGCTGGAACAACGGGATTACGCCGCCTGGCTGGCACTGTGGCAAGGGTATAACGCCTTTTACGGCCGGGAGGGGGCAACGGCGCTGCCGGATGAGGTGACACAGACCACCTGGCGGCGTTTTTTCGACGCCTACGAACCGATGTACGCGCTGGTCGCCGAGCATCAGGGGCAGGTCGTTGGATTAACGCACTATCTTCTGCACCGCAGCACCATTCAGCTGCAGCCCAACTGCTATCTGCAGGATCTGTTCACCGCAGAGGCGGTGCGCGGCAAAGGGGTGGCGAGGGCGCTGATCGCGGCGGTTTACGAGCGCGCGCAGCAGTTGGGATTGCCGCGCGTCTATTGGAATACCCACGAAACCAACCAGATCGCCATGCGGCTGTACGACAAGGTGGCGGAGCGCCCCGGTTTTGTGATGTATCGCAAGGCATTTCGACGCGGGATGAAATGAAAACGGGCGCCAAACGGCGCCCGACAATCGGCAGGTTAGAAATCGACCGTCGCCTGCAGGCTGAGGCTGCGCGGTTCCCCCTCAATCACGCGTAAATTACCGGCGCTGGAGGCATAGTACTCGCGGTTGAACAGGTTTTTCACATTCAGTTTCAGCTGGGTATGTTTCCCAAGCAGCTTGCTGTCCCAGGCGACAAAGGCATCCGCCACGGTATAGGCCGGCATGGTGAAACTGTTCTCCGGATCGCCGGCGCGGCGACCGACGTAGCGCGCGCCGCCGCCAACGCGCACCTCGCCGGGCACCACCGGCAATGTCATGCGGCGGCTGAGGTACAGGCCGCCCATGTGGGTTGGGGCGTTGACCAGCCGATTGCCGACGTTGTCCGGGTTGAGGTTGTCTTCGACAATTTCGGTCTTGTCGTAGCTGTAGTTGGCGGTGAGATCCCAGTTGCGCGCCACTTCCCCGTTCAACTCCAGTTCGACGCCGGTGGAGCGCGCTTTGGGGATGCTGCGGGTCACGCCGTTGATAAAGATCGACATGTTGCTTTCATCAATGCGATAGAGCGCCAGCGTGGCGTCAAACGCCGGGGTGATCTGCCATTTTCCGCCCACCTCATAGGTGGTGCCGGTTTCCGGCGTGGCGACGTCGCCATTGTCGTCGATGGCGGTGGACGGCGTGAATGAACGGCTGTAGTTGCCGTACAGCGACAGGCTCGGCGTCAGCTTATACACCAACCCCGCCTGCGGCAAAAACTGGTCGTCTTTGTCATTGAGCGTATTTTTCGGTTTCTGGAAACCGTTGCTGTTGTTCTGGTAATACGACTGATAGCGCGCGCCCAGCACCGCGATCCATTGATCGGAGAGATGAATGCTGTCCTTGGCGTACAGGGAGCGGCTGAACAGCGTGGCGCGCAGGTTGCTTGACGCGTCGCTGTAAGTGGTGCTGTCGGTGACCGGCGTTTCGCCATACACCGGATCGTACATGTTGAAGGTCTTCGAGACCTTGCCGCGGTAGGAATAGGCCTTGTAGGTCTGATTCTTCTCGTAGTCCACGCCCAGCAGCAGGTCGTGCTGCATGCCGAACAGCTGCGGCGAACCGGTCAGATCCCAGGAGTAATAGTGGGTTTGATGATTGAAACCGCGGTTGGCGTCGGCGCGGCGCGAGACGATGCCGGTCGTGGTGTCGACCGCGGTGGCGCGCACTTCGTTACTGTCGTAACGGCGTTGCAGCCAGGCGTAGTTGAAGCGGGTGGTCCAGATCGGATCGAGCGCGTACTCATAATGGGCGTTCAGACGTTTGTTCTTGCCCCAGGCATGGTTCGCGTAGTCATCCAAGCGGCGGTCATAGGGCACATCGACCGGTTTGCCGTCGATAAATGCGGTGCCGCGATCGTAAGGAATGTCGTACTTGTATTCGCTGTAGGCGATGTTAAAGGAAGCCTGGTCGCCGAACCAACTGAGCGAAGGGGCGATCAGCGTGTGTTCGTCGCTGCCGAAATTGCGCCAGTAATCTGCGTGCTGGCGTTCGGCGATCAGGCGAAAGGCGAAGCCGCCGCCCAGCGGGCCGGTCACATCGACGCTGCCGCTGCCACCGCCAAAACTGTGGGTGGCGCCGCTGATGCGGGTGTTCCAGTCATACTGCGGTTTTTTACCGATCAGATTGATGACGCCGCCGGGGCTGAGGATGCCATACAGCAGCGAAGCGGAACCTTTCAGGACCTCGACGCGATCGGTGGTGGCGTCCATGCTCAGCCCTTGGTTGCTGCGCACGCCGTCGATGAAGACCGAGCCGTCGGAGTTAACCCCGAACCCGCGTTTGACGAAGCCATCCTCCGTGCCGCCGAGCGTGTTGCCCTGGGTGACGCCGCTGACGAACTTCATCGCCTCATTGACGCTTTTGACCTGGAAGTCGTCAATGACCTGAGAGGTGACGACGCTGACCGATTGCGGCACCTCGGCGAGCGGCGCGGCGGTCTTGCCGGCGGTCGAGGCAGTGTCGGCGCTATAGCTGCCGGAAGGCTGGGCCGCGGCGGTCACCGTAATGGATTCCTCCGTTTTTGCGCCGGGCGCGGCCGCGATCGCCAGCGCGGGGAACAAACCGGCAATCAGGGGCAGTGTGCGAAGAACGTGATTTTTATTTCTTTTAGTGGGGTGGCGAAGAACTGACTGGTGCATATAATTCCATGAAAAAATAATAAATAGTAACGATTATCATTATAATTATCATTTATAGGTTTTGAATAGAGGGGAATGCCGGTATCCCTTCATTGCACGATTTAATTTTGCCATTAGGGAAAAAGGCGGCGATTTTGCCGGTAAAAAGTCGGATGGATGGCAATAACGATCGCAGTGACGGGAGGGGCGCGGCAGTTTGTTCGCTGGAAGGGTGATTCCTGTCAATATATTGATACACAAATATATTTTCCCTTAATGAATAAACAGGTGTCCGGGCGGGCAAAACTGGCAATAATAGGCGGGTCGGCCGCTTATCTTCTCCTCATCGTCGACGGTTGTGACGCGAACAGACTGTCACTTTATGCTAGCGGAAGTCTCTGGATCCAAGATGCAAACCACCTCGTTGTCCGATACCCGGAAAATCTGGCCCGCGCTCATCATTTTTTTGTTGGTGTTCACCCTGTGTCTGCTGGGCATCGTGAGTCGCCCCGGCAGCTTTCTGGCGATATTCTGGCCGGTGAACGCCGTACTGCTGGCCGTTTTGGTGCGTCGGCCACAGTGGGCTACGCGGGCCGGCTGGGGCATGGCGGTGCTGGGCTATCTGGCGGCCGGCAGTTCGCTGCAAAAGACGCTGCTGCTGAACGTCGCCAATCTGACCGGCGTGGTGGTGGGGTATCTGTTGTTCATGCGGCTGTCGCCGCCGGCGCGCATGTTGCAACGCGGCACGTCCAGCATGTACCTGTTCGGCATCTGCCTGGCCGCAGCCGCCGCGACCGGCGCGGTGGGCGCCGTAACTTCGCAGTGGCTGTTCGGCAGACCCTATCTGACCTCGCTGGCGCTGTGGTTCTCGTCCGAGTTCACCAATTACGTCACGCTGATGCCGTTTATTCTGGCGTTTCCCGGCGATTGGCGACGTCGCCTTGCGGCGGCCGGCGCCATGTTCACCCAGCGCAGCCAATGGCCGCGGGCGGGGCGAAAACTCACGGTGTTGGCGCTGCTGTTGCTGGCGGCGGTGTGCAGCGTGCTGATCGGCGGCCCCGGGGCGGTGATCTTTCCCATGCCGGTGCTGCTGTGGCTGGCGATGTCCTTCTCACTGTTCTGCACCATGATTGCGGTGCTGATTTATGTGCTGTGGTGCCATCTGGCGATCGATTTCGGGTTGCTTAGCACGACGCTCGACATGAAGGTGTTGCAAAACGCGGTATCGATGCGTTTGGGCATCGCACTGCTGGCGCTGGGGCCCATCGCCGTGGCCAGCATGAACTATGCGCGCAGCGCGCTGCTGCGCACGCTGGAGCATGTGGCGAACCACGATGCGCTGACCCACGTGCTGACGCGCAATGCGTTTATGCAGCGCGGCGAGCGGATGATTGACCAAAAGGGCGAGTTGGTATGCGTCATGATGCTTGATATTGATTACTTCAAATCGATCAATGATCGTTTCGGCCACGCCGGCGGCGATCAGGCGCTGATGGCCTTTACCCGCGCGATCGCCGCCGATTTGCGCGTCGATGATCTGTTCGGCCGCATGGGCGGCGAAGAGTTCGCTATCGTCTCGACGCTCGGCCAGCCACAGCAAGGGTTGCAGCTGGCCGAACGGCTGCGGCAACGCATTGAGGCGGAATCGATCACCATGCCGGCCGGCCATCCGCTGCAGATCACCGTCAGCATCGGCATGGTGACCTGCCCGGGCGGTTCCGGCCAAAGCCTGGCCGACCTGCTGAAGCTGGCGGATCTGGCGGTATACAAAGCGAAAAACGCCGGCCGTAACCGGGTCGCCACACCGGACTCTGACCCACCGAACGATCCTGAGCGCTGAACTTCCGATCCGGGTTGCGCGCCCGCCGTCTAAACTGGTAGGGGGCGCAGGCAACGTCGCCCGCGCTGAACCGACTGTCCTTAATCAGACAAGAGGATGCCAGAATGAAATACGTAGACGGGTTTGTGGTGGCGGTGCCGGCCGCCAATAAGGAGGCTTATCACCGGTTGGCGGCGGCGGCAGCTCCGCTGTTCAAAGAGTTTGGCGCCACGCGCATCGTGGAGTGCTGGGGCGATGACGTGCCCGATGGCAAGCTCACCGATTTTCGCGGCGCGGTGAAGGCCCAGGAAGACGAAGTGGTGGTGTTCAGCTGGATAGAGTACCCCTCCAAAGCGGTGCGCGACGCCGCCAATGAGAAAATGATGAACGATCCGCGCATGAAAGCGCTGGGTGAGATGCCGTTCGACGGCAAACGCATGATCTTCGGCGGTTTCGCGCCGATCCTAGATGCGTAAAGGAGGCGCAGATGGCCAGAATTACGCAACATCTGTGGTTTGAAAAAGACATGGAAGCGGCGCTGAATTGCTATGTCGCGTTGATCCCCGGATCATCCGTGAACTGGTTTTCCGACCTGCCGGCGGATACGCCGAGCGGCCCGGCCGGCAGCGTGAAACTGGCTTCTTTCACGCTGGGGGACCAGCGCTACGCGGCGATCGAGGCCGGGCCGCTGGATCCGTTCAATCACAGTTTCTCCGTGATGGTGGAATGTGACGATCAGGCGGAAGTCGACCGGCTATGGGATGCCTTGAGCGAGGGCGGCGAGGCGGAGCAGTGCGGCTGGCTGCGCGATCGCTGGGGGCTGTGCTGGCAAATTGTGCCGCGGCGCCTGACGGAGTTGATGAACGATCCCGACGCCGCCCGCGTGCGGCGGGTCACGGAAGCGATGCTGCTGATGGGCAAAATCGACATCGCCGGGTTGGAAGCGGCGGCGCGGGGCTAGCGGTAAGAGAACGAAGGAGAGAAAGGATGCATCGAGAGCGGCACAGTATTGAACGCATCGGCTGGCTGCGGGCGGCGGTGCTCGGCGCCAACGACGGCATCGTTTCAACGGCCAGCCTGCTGCTGGGCGTGGCGGCGGCCAGCGCCTCGCATTCCGCGCTGATGATCGCCGGCGTCGCCGGGTGGGTGGCCGGCGCGATGTCGATGGCCACCGGCGAGTATGTGTCGGTCTCGTCGCAGGCGGATACCGAAAAGGCCGCGCTGGCGGAAGAGCAGGCGGAGCTGCTTGAAGACTACCCGGGGGAGTTTCGCGAACTGACGTCAATCTACGTGCATCGCGGTCTGGATCCGGCGCTGGCCCGGCAGGTGGCGGAAAAGCTGATGGCGCATGATGCGCTGGAGGCGCACGCGCGCGACGAACTGGGCATTTCCTCCGCCACCCGCGCCCGGCCGCTGCAGGCTGCGTTGGCGTCGGCCCTGAGTTTCTCCCTTGGCGCGCTGTTGCCGCTGCTGGTGGCGCTGTGGGTGCCGGTCGCCTGGACGCGGCCGGCGCTGGTGGCGTCGGCGCTGATTTCCCTCGGCGTTCTCGGCGGCATCGCCGCGAAAACCGGCGGGGCGCCGATCTTGCCGGGCGTGGCGCGCATCCTTATCTGGAGCGCACTGGCGATGGCGGTTTCTTCCGGCGTGGGCATGCTGTTTGGCGTGACGGCTGGCTAACGTCGCGCTTGCATCAATCTAGTGCACCTCAAGCTCAGAATTTATCATTTGTCAGCCGCCGGCGTTCGCGGCAAGGTGACGGCAACGCCAACATCAGTCAGGGACACTTATGCAGAAATCACAGATCCTATCGTGGGTCGCCCAGCATCCGCTGTTGCAACGCATGGTCGCGCTAGAGCCGATCACCTGGTTCAATCCGCGCGCGACAACGCTGGCCGCAGGGTTGCCCCACGTCGGGTTGACCGCCGCCGACGTCGCCGACGCGGAGCAGCGCCTGGCGCGTTTCGCGCCTTATCTTGCCGCGGCCTTCCCGGAAACCCAACCGACAAAGGGGATCATCGAATCCGAACTGGTGGCGATCCCGGCCATGCAGCTCGCGTTGGATCGGCGCTATGGGCAGACGTTGGGCGGGCGCCTGCTGTTGAAAAAGGACAGCCATCTGCCGATTTCCGGCTCAATCAAGGCGCGCGGCGGCATCTATGAGGTGCTGACGCACGCGGAAAAGCTGGCGCTGGAGGCGGGGCTGCTGCACACCGGCGACGACTACGCCCGGCTGTTTTCCGACGAGTTCCGTCAGTTCTTCCGCCAGTACCGCATCGCCGTCGGATCAACCGGCAATCTGGGATTATCCATCGGTATCATCAGCGCCCGCCTGGGATTTGATGTCAGCGTGCACATGTCGGCGGATGCGCGAGAGTGGAAAAAACAGAAGCTGCGCGACAATGGCGTGACGGTGGTGGAATACGCTGACGATTACGGCGTGGCGGTCGAACAAGGGCGCAAACAGGCGGCGAACGATCCGAGTTGCTTCTTTATCGATGATGAAAACTCGCAAACCCTGTTCCTCGGCTACGCGGTGGCGGGTGGCCGCCTGAAGCGGCAGTTTGCCGAACAGGGCATCGTGGTGGACGCGCAGCATCCGCTGTTCGTTTATCTGCCGTGCGGCGTCGGCGGCGGGCCGGGCGGTGTGGCCTTTGGCCTCAAGCTGGCGTTCGGCGATCACGTTCACTGCATTTTCGCCGAACCGACCCATTCCCCCTGCATGCTGCTCGGCGTCTACAGCGGGTTGCATGACGGCATTGCGGTGCAAGATCTCGGCATCGACAACCGCACGGCGGCGGACGGGTTGGCGGTGGGGCGCGCCTCCGGTTTTGTCGGCCGGGCGATGGAGCGCCTGCTGAGCGCGTTTTACACCCTGAGCGACGAAGAGATGTTCGCGTTGCTCGGGTTGTTGGACAGGCACGAGCATATCCAGCTGGAACCCTCCGCCCTGGCGGGCATGGCCGGGCCGTGGCGCGTTGCCGCCCATGCGGGGGAACTCAGCGAGCAGGGCATAAGCGCCGAGCACCTGGCCCAGGCGACGCATCTGGTATGGGCGACCGGCGGCGGCATGGTGCCGACGGCGGAAATGGCGAAATACCTCGCCGCCGCGCAAACGGCGCCGTGAGCCAATAGCGCCGAGGCTTGCGCTCGCTTCCTGTTTTTAGGCGGCGAGCGCGGTTTGACAAGCGCCGGTTCCCTCCGGCCCAGGGTCAACGTCAGACCGGGCGCTCATGATGCTTTTAAAATGTTAACAAAATCACAACTCCCCACGCCGCAGTCACGGCTTAAATCTCCATATCCAATTAATAGTAAATAAAATTATTTTATTTACCGTTTTCTGATGTTCGTTTATCGCACGCTTATTTTTTTAACAATATTGAAGCATTCGCCGTGGGGTGGTTTGATTTGATTGTCGATTAACGGACTATATTCCGATAATCGCACAAATTAACCCTCTCGCCGGCTCGCAGCCGGCTGTTCCGTGCGGTGAGGTTTGCCGCACTCTCTGAGGAGCAAGCCATGCCGCATGATAACAACGTAGAAATTCGAGGGTTTATCGATAACCAGCCATTTTCTCGCTACCAGTGGTTGATACTGGCTTTGTGTTTTTTGGCGGTCGCGCTGGACGGTTTCGATACCGCCATTATCGGCTTCATCGCCACGTCGCTGGTGCAGGAGTGGGGAATAGACAAAACCGCGCTGGGGCCGGTAATGAGCGCCGCGCTGGTCGGTCTGGCGGTAGGCGCGTTGGCCGCCGGCCCGTTGGCGGATCGCATCGGCCGCAAGAAAGTGCTGGTGATTTCGCTGCTGCTGTTCGGCGGCTTCAGCCTGCTGACCGCCTTCGCCGGCTCGCTTTCGACGCTGACGCTGCTGCGTTTTTTTACCGGGCTGGGACTGGGGGCGGCCATGCCGAACGCCGCCACGCTGATGTCGGAATATGCCCCTCAGCGCTGCCGGGCGCTGATGGTGAATCTGATGTTTTGCGGTTTCCCTCTCGGTTCGTCGCTGGGCGGTTTTTCTTCCGCCTGGCTGATACCGCATTTCGGCTGGCAGAGCGTGATGGTGCTGGGCGGCGTCATGCCGTTGCTGCTGGCGCTGGTCCTGATCGCCGCCTTGCCTGAATCCGTGCGCTTCATGGTCGCGCGCGGCTATGCCGCAGAGCGCATCGCCAGGGTGCTGAAGCGCATTGCGCCGATCCGCATGACGCCGCCGCCGCGCTTCATGTTGCAGGAAGAGGGGCAGGTAAAGGCAGCGTCGCCGCTGGGCATGATCTTTTCGCGTCGCTATCTGCTGGGCACGTTGATGCTGTGTCTGACTTACTTCATGGGATTGATGATCTTCTATCTGCTGACCAGTTGGCTGCCGCTGCTGATCCGTGAAACCGGCGCCTCCGTTACGCAGGCGTCGCTGATCACCGCGCTGTTTCCGCTCGGCGGGGGGCTTGGCGTATTGATTATCGGTTGGTTGATGGATCGCATGAACCCGCACAAGGTGGTGGCCGTCGGCTATTTGCTGACCGGTTTGTTCGTCGGCATCATCGGCTATGTCTATACCTCTCCGCTGCTGATGGCGCTCACGGTGTTCATCGCCGGCACCTGCATGAACGGCGCCCAGTCATCCATGCCGGCCCTGGCGGCCGGGTTCTATCCCACCCAGAGCCGGGCGACCGGCGTGGCCTGGATGCTCGGGCTCGGGCGTTTTGGCGGCATTCTGGGGGCGATGAGCGGTGGCGTGCTGATGCAGATGCAGCTGTCGTTCAGCACCATTTTCACGCTGTTGGCCATCCCGGCGCTGATCGCGGCGCTGGCGCTGCTCGCCAAACACCTTTCCGGCGGCTACCCGGCGCTGCCGGCGCCGCTCAACAAAATGCTATGAGGGAGTCATGCTATGCGCACACAGGTTGTGATCATCGGCGCCGGTCCGGCCGGCTTGATGTTGTCCCATCTGCTGCACCTGCAAGGTGTGGAATCGGTGGTGTTGGAAACGCGCAGCCGGGAGGCGGTGGAATCGACCATTCGCGCCGGGGTGCTCGAACAGGGGACCGTCGATCTGCTCGAGCAGACCGGATTGGGGGAGCGGATGCGGCGGGAAGGGACGCGGCATCAGGGGATCCGCTTGGCGTTCGGCGGCCGGCAGCACCGCATCGATCTGGCCGGATTGACCGAGCGCGCCGTCACCGTTTATGCCCAGCATGAAGTCTTGAAAGACCTGATCGCCGCGCGTCTGGCGGCGCAGGGCCATCTGTTTTTCGAGGTGGAGCAGGTTGAATTGAGGGCGCTGGACAGCGCGCAGCCCGAGGTTCACTACCGTCATGGCGACCAGCCGCGCCGGCTCCGCTGCGACTTTGTCATCGGCTGCGACGGATTCCACGGCATCAGCCGCGCGGCGATGCCCGGCGGGCTGCGGCAGGATTACACCCGCACCTATCCGTTCGGCTGGTTCGGCATTCTGGTCGAAGCGCCGCCGTCCAGCGAAGAGCTGATCTATGCCTGCCATCCGCGCGGTTTTGCGTTGATCAGCACCCGTTCGCCCGGCGTGCAGCGCATGTATTTTCAGTGCGATCCGGCGGAACAGGTCGATCAATGGTCGGACGATCGTATCTGGCGCGAGTTGGATCAGCGGCTGGAAAACCATGAAGGCTGGACGCTGAAAAAGGGCCGCATATTTCAGAAAAACGTGGTGGGCATGCGCAGCTTCGTTACCGAACCGATGCGCTACCGGCGCCTGCTGTTGGCGGGCGACGCGGCGCATATCGTGCCGCCGACCGGCGCCAAAGGGTTGAACCTGGCCATGGCCGATGTTTGCCTGTTGTCCCAGGCGCTGGAGACGTTTTACCGGCGAGGCGACTGGCAACGGCTGGACGATTACAGCGACACCGCCTTACAGCGGGTCTGGCGCGCCGAGCATTTTTCCTGGTGGATGACCCACATGCTGCATACCCGGCGGGAAGACACGCCTTTCGAACACCGGCTGCAACTCTCAGAGCTGCAGTACACGGTGAAATCGCGCAGCGCCATGACGATGCTGGCGGAAAATTATGTCGGGGCGCCATTCCCGGCGATATAAGCGAAAACGCCCATGCCGGGCGGCATGGGCGAGAAGGGGCGTCTCCGCCCCTGAGCTGCGGCGGTTACAGCTGTTCGCCGTTGCTGGCGATCACCCGACGATACCAGTCGAAGCTTTTCTTGCGCGAACGTTCGAGCGTGCCGGTGCCGTCGTCGTGTTTATCGACGTAGATAAAGCCGTAGCGCTTGCTGTACTCGCCGGTGGTGAACGATACGCAGTCAATGCAGCCCCACGGCGTATAGCCGATCAGGTCTACGCCGTCTTCAATCACCGCTTTTTTCATCTCTTCGATATGGGCGCGCAGATAGTCGATGCGATAGTCATCGTTGATCTGGCCGTCCGCTTCCACCTTGTCGAAGGCGCCGAAGCCGTTCTCCACGATAAACAGCGGTTTCTGATAACGTTCATACAATACGTTCAGCGAGTAGCGCAGTCCGACCGGATCGATCTGCCAGCCCCAGTCGGAAGCCTTGACGTGCGGGTTCGGCACGTTGCCCGGGAAGCCGAACATGCCGTCGCTGCCTTCCACCGCGTTGGCCTGCAGCGCGTTGCTCATGTAATAGCTGAAGCCGATGTAGTCGGTGCAGCCCTCTCGCAGGATCTGTGCGTCCTGCGGCTGCATCTCGATCTTCAGCCCTTTGCGTTCCCAGTCGCGCAGCAGATAGCTTGGGTAGTAGCCGCGCATCTGCACGTCGGTGTACAGATAGCGCTGGTGCATCGCCTCCACGGCGTACATCACGTCGTCCGGCTTGCAGGAATAAGGGTAGAACGGCACGCAGGCCAGCATGCAGCCGATCTTGAACTCCGGGTTGATCTGATGGCCGAGTTTGACCACCTGCGCGCTGGCGACGAACTGGTGGTGCAATACCTGGTACAGCGCCTGCTCCGGGTTGTCTTCCTGGGTGTAGTCCACGCCGGAACAGCAGTAGCCGAACAGCGGGTAGCGGTAGTTGCTCTGGTTGTTGATCTCGTTGAAGGTCATCCAGTACTTCACCTTCTCGCGGTAGCGGCGTATCACTACTTCGCTAAAGCGCACGAAAAATTCCACCACCCGGCGGTTTTTCCAGCCGCCGTAGGTTTTCACCAAATGGTAAGGCATTTCGAAGTGCGACAGGGTAATCACCGGCTGGATGCCGTATTTCAGCAACTCGTCGAACAGATCGTCGTAAAACTGCAGGCCGGCCTCGTTTGGCGTTGCTTCGTCGCCGTTCGGGAAGATGCGCGTCCAGGCGATCGAGGTGCGAAAACACTTGAAGCCCATCTCGGCGAACAGCGCCACGTCCTGTTTGTAGCGGCCGTAGAAGTCCACCGCTTCATGGTTGGGGTAACGGTAGCCGTCGAGCACGCCGTCGGTCATCACGCGATCGACGCCGTGCGAACCGCCGGACAGCACGTCGGCGATGCTTGGGCCTTTGCCGCCCCGATCCCAACCGCCTTCAACCTGGTGCGCGGCGACCGCGCCTCCCCACAGAAAATCTTTCGGCAACTGTTTCATCGTCAATGTCTCATCTTATTTAATGAAGGATAATAACGTTCGCATTGCCAATAGAGTAACAAGACCAAAAGAAATGTCACGATATAACAAATCGCCGGACAAAGTGATTTGTCACAATAAAAAACAGCCTGTTTTATTTTTGCCGAATTAATATGCCCAAGCCGTTTGCCGATGGTTTCAATAATGTAAAGCACGGGGATCTGCGTGGTGATATTGTGATGGCCGCCGATCAAATGCTGCGGCACGTGGTAGGAGAGATTAAAGTCCGCCAGCCGCGCCAGCGAAGAGGTTTCGTTGTTAGTGATGCTGATGATCTTGCAGTGGTGCAGACTGAATTGGCTGGCCAGCCGCAGGATCTCTTCGGTTTCGCCGGAAACCGACAGCATGATCGCCACCGCGTTTTTATACATATCGCTGTTGACGGGATAATAAGGATCGTCGATATGGGTGCTGAATTTCCCGACATTGGAAAAGAAACGCGCACCATATTTCCCCAAGGCGCCAGAGGTGCTGATGCCGACGAAAATAATCCGCTCGGCGGCGGCGATATGATGCGCCGCTTCATCGAGTAACTGATTAAATTCGTCGTTGCTGACGCTTTTAAAAAAACTGAGAATTTCGCCGATGCCGGAATCGACCGGCGGCGCATCGCTTTGCTCCAGATACAGTTTGAAACGGATGCGAAATTCTGAATAACCGTCGCAACCCATTTTTTTGCAAAATCGCAGCACGGTAGTGGTGGATACGCCGGCGGCCTCGGCCAGCTCGCGGATGGTCATGTACATCACTTGATTTTTGTGTTTGCTGACGTAGTTATAAACCATCAGCTCCAGGGCGTTGAGCTCGGCGATTGCTTTATGGGTAAACATGGGTCGATCCGGCGGCTGAAAACGGGACATTTATCTGCGGGTTACCATAGCAAAATTCGCCGCCGCCGGCACTGCTGAACAAAAAGAAAAGCCGCACCAGTCAGGGGCGGCCCAGGGTTCACGACGAACAAATTAAAGCAAAACGTTCCGGAAGACATGCCATGAAAACGCGTTTCATCACACAGGGTTAGCATAGGCCAGCTGATGCCGGCGGCAAAATGCCGGTTTCTGCTTTCTAAAGCCAAAGCGCGGCAAAGGCTATGGCGCCTCGGGCTTATCTTCGGACCAGCGGGCGGCGTTGACATCCACCTTAACCGGCAGCAGCCCGATGGCGGTGAATTTATCCGCCAACTGCTGTTGCTGTCTGAACACCTCCGGCGACATGCGCTGGCTGCCGAACGGCATGCGGGCGATGGCTCTGGCCCAAATGGCCTGATCCAGACCGGTGCTCTGAGCGAGGATCGCCGCCGCTTCCTGTGGATGCTCGTTGGCCCAGTCGCTCAGCGCGCCGAGCTGTTGAATCACCTGTTTGGCGCTGTCCGGGTAGGTTTCGGCAAAGCGGCGGTATAGTGCGGCACCAGGCCCTCCGCGTCTTTCAGCAGGCGGGCGTTGGCGCGGGTTTCCACCTCGGCGTAGTAGGGATCCCAAATCACCCAGGCGTCGACGCTGCCGCGCTGGAAGGCGGCGCGGGCATCGCTCGGCGGCAGATAGACCGGCGTGATGTCCTTGTAGCTCAAGCCGGCCTGTTCCAGCGCGCTCACCAGCAGGTAATTGACGTCAGACCCTTTGTTCAACGCCACGCGTTTGCCTTTCAGATCGGCCACGGAGCGGATCGGCGAATCCTGCGGCACCACGATGGCTTCGGTTTTCGGGCTGGGCGGCGAATGCGCCAAATAAACCAGATCGGCCTTGGCGGCTTGCGCGAAGGCCGGCGGCGCGTCGCCGGTCGCCGCCAGATCGATGCTGCCGACGTTCAACCCCTCCAACATCTGCGGGCCGGCGGGGAATTCTATCCAGCGAACCTTGACGCCCTGCGGCTCAAGGGCTTTTTCCAGCGTGCCGCGGTATTTCAGCAGCGCAAAAATGTTGGCTTTCTGGTAACCGATGGTGATTTGCTGCGGTTTATCCTGCGCGCCGGCCGGCAGGCTAAACAGGCCCAGCAGCAGGGCGGCGATCAGAGGCGTTGTGAGTTTTCTCATCCTGATTTTCCGATAGGCGAAGTGAACAATAGCGATACGCGCTGGGCGTAACACCATGAAACAGCATTCAAATTTTCCTGCGGCGGGATAAGGGCGATGATAATGAGCGGCGCAGTGGCGTGTAAAGCGCCCGCTTATGCTGAATAATGCCTTGCTTAGCCATAAATCAGCTTAAGCGGGAGAAGGGGATCTCTACGCTATGCCGCGTCACGCTCGCGCGAACGCGCCAGCAACGGCGGCACCAGCAGATACAGGGCGGCGGCCAACGCCCAGACCAGGCCGGGCCAGACATCGCGCGTGGCGGCATACAGCGCCGTCGCCACCAGCGGCCCCGCGACGCCGATCAGGCTGCCCATGCTGGCCAGCGTCCCTTGCAGCTCGCCCTGATGATCGTCGTCCACCTTTTGCGCCATTAACGCCTGCAGCGCGGGCAGCGCCATACCGCCCGCGGCGAAGAACGGCAGCAGCGCAAAGGGCGCCCAGCCGCGCGTGGCGATCGATAACAGCACCAGGCCCAGCGCGTCGGCGGTCAGGCCGATCAGCAGCGCCTTGCGTTCGCCGAGCCGCGCGACCAGCGGGCCGATGGCGAAGGCCTGCGACAGCGCGTGGCAGGCGCCGTAACCGGCCAGCGACAGGCCCGCCACCATCATGCTCCAGCCGAAACGATCCTGGCCGTATAAAATCCACAGCGTGGCCGGCGCCTGTGAAACCAGCGCCATGATCAGGTAAATGCCGGCCAGCGGCAGCAGGCCCGGTTTGCCGTGCAGCCGTCGCAATGCCGAAAAGGGATTGAGGCGGATTTTCTCGGCGGCGCGGGTGCGGGGTTTACGCGATTCCGGCAGCAGGAAAAACGCCATCGCCAGGTTGAGGGCATTCATCGCCGCCGCCGCCAGGAAGGGCGCATGCAGATGCCACTCGCCCAGCGAACCGCCGAGCAGCGGGCCGACGATAAAGCCGACGCCGAACACCGCGCCCACCAGGCCGAAACGCCGCGCGCGCTGGCCGGCAGGAGTAATATCGGTAACGTAAGCGGTGGCGACCGCCATGTTGGCGCCGGTGATGCCCGCCAGCAACCGGCCCAGATAGAGCCAAGCCAGCGTCGGCGCGAACGCCATCAGCAGGTAGTCGGCCGCGGCGCCGGCGAGTGAAATTAACAGCACCGGCCGCCGGCCGAAGCGATCGCTCAACGCGCCGAGGATCGGTGAAAACAGGAATTGCATCAACGCATAGGCCGCCAGCAGGGCACCGTAATGCAGGCTGCCGGCGTCAAGACCGCCCAGCGAGCGCAACAGCGCCGGCAGGATCGGCATGATCAGACCGATGCCCACCGCATCCAGCAACACCGTCAACAAAATAACCAGCATAGGTTTTTTCAAGATTGTGACTCTAACAGTGATAGAGTATTGAGTATTCCATAGTTACCCTATCAGTGATAGAGATATGAGCGAAAAAAATACTGCGATACGTTTAACGCGTGAAACCGTCCTGCGCGGAGCGCTGGCGCTGCTGAATGAAATCGGCATCGATGCTCTGAGCACCCGTCGCCTGGCGCAACATCTCGGCGTGCAATCTCCCACGCTCTATTGGCATTTCAAGAACAAAGCCGAGCTGTTGAAAGCGATGGCGGAAACCATCATGTTGGATCACCGTGAAGAGCTGCCCGCCGATATGGCCTGGCAGGATTGGGTTGTCACCAATGCCGGCAACTTCCGTCGGGCGCTGCTGGCTTACCGCGACGGCGCGCGTCTGCATGCCGGCACCCGGCCGCAGGAGCCGCAATTCGCCGTCATTGAGGCCAAGGTGGCGCTGCTGTGCCGGGCGGGGTTGACGCCGGAGCGCGCGGTAAACCTGCTGTTCGCCGTCGGGCGTTTCGTGGTGGGCTGGGTGCTGGAGGAACAGCAAATGCAGCCTGACGATCCGCTCAATGATGCCGACCGCCGCCGTTATCCGCTGCTGTGCCAAGGCTGGGAAACATTGCAGGAGAAGGGCGCGGATGCGCTGTTCGAAGCCGGCGTGCGGCTGTTGGTCGATGGCGCCGAGGCCGGACTGACGAACGCCAATAATCACGGGACGCAATCATAAAACCGGGCTTATCTATCGGAAATTTATAGAAAATACCCACTTTTCGTTAAAGCCATGGCGGCTACATTCCCTTAACATTATCAAGTCTTTTGATGATAATTATTAGCACGCTGCGCAATTATTCGCCGCAGTGATGTTACGGATTAAATCCGTTTGTTTAAGGGATAGTTTCACCATGGAAATCAATGTTAATGGCCGGGTGGTTCCACTCGGCGATATCTCGCCCGAGACCCCGCTGTTGTACGTGTTACGCAACGATCTGCACTTGAATGGCCCCAAATACGGCTGCGGCCTGGGGGAGTGCGGCGCCTGCACCGTTCTTATCGACGGCGTCGCCGCTCGCTCCTGCTCAATGCCGTTGGCCGCGGTAGGAAGCAAGTCCGTCACCACGCTGGAAGGCCTGGGCACGCCGGAAACGCCGCACCCGGTGCAGCAAGGATTTATCGATGAGCAGGCGGCGCAATGCGGCTACTGCGTCAACGGCATGATCATGACGCTGGTCGCGCTGTTCGAACGTGAACCCGAGGCGGACGAACAGGCGATCAAGAAAGAGCTGGCCTACAACCTGTGCCGCTGCGGCACCCATCTTGAGATCTTGCGCGCCGCCGAACGCGCCCGCGCGCTGCTGGCTGCACGGAGGCAAGCATGAGCCGCCTCGAACTGACCCGCCGCCAGCTGTTGCAGGCCGGCGGTGTGGTGATGGTCAGCAGCCTGCTGCCCGCGCCGTTTAACGCCTTCGCCGCCGAGCCCGCCCCAACGCCTGCCGATCTGCCGCTGGACAGGGTAGACAGTTTTATCAGCCTCACCGCCGACGGCCGGGTGACGGCCTTCAATGGCCATGTCGATCTCGGCACCGGCATTCGCACCGCGCTGGCGCAGATCGTCGCCGACGAAATTTGCGTGCCGTTTGAGCACGTCACGATGATTCTTGGCGATACGCAACGCACGCCGGATCAGGGGCCGACCATCGCCAGCGCCACCATCCAGGTCACGTCGGTGCCGCTGCGGCAGGCGGCGGCGCAGGTGCGACATATGCTGACGGCGCTGGCGGCCAAAGCCTTCGAACTGCCGGCCGACCAGCTGACGGCGGCGGCGGGGCAGGTGTTTGTGACCAAGAATCCGGGGCACGCCTTGAGCTATGCGCAGCTGGCGAGCGGGCAGAATCTGCACGTGGCGCTGGATAAAAACGTGCCGCTGAACGGTGAACAGCAGAACCGCTATGTCGGCCGCGCCGTCGCCCGGGTCGATATTCCGGCCAAGGTCAGCGGCGCGCTGACCTACGTGCACGATCTGCGTTTGCCCGGCATGCTGCATGGCCGGGTGGTGCGCCCGCCTTACGCAGGCGCCGACAGCAGCGCGCCGCTGGGCGGCGGCCTGTTGTCGGTGGATGAAAGTTCGATTGCGCATCTGCCGGGCATCGTGAAACTGGTGGTGATCAACGATTTCATCGGCATTGTGGCCGAGCGCGAAGAGCAGGCGATCGCCGCCATGCGTCGGCTGAAAACCGAATGGAAACCCTGGGCCGGCCTGCCGGACCTGTCGCCGGAGGCGCTGCCCGCCGCACTGGAAGCCAACCCGAAAACCGACCGCGTGCTGCGCGACGATGCGGGCACGGACGACGCGCTGGCATCGCTGCATACCGAAGTGCGGGCGGACTATGTCTGGCCTTACCATCAGCACGCCTCGATCGGCCCTTCCTGCGCAGTGGCGGAGGTTAAAGACGGGCGGGCGCAGGTGTGGTCCGGCACGCAAAACCCGCACGATCTGCGCAAAGATATCGCCACGCTGCTGGAATTGGCGCCTGAGCAGGTGCATATCACCCGCATGGAGGCCTCCGGCTGCTATGGCCGCAACTGCGCCGACGACGTCTCGGCGGACGCGGCGCTGTTGGCGCGGGCGACCGGCCGCCCGGTGCGGGTGCAGCTGATGCGCGAACAGGAATCCGGCTGGGAGCCAAAGGGCACCGGTCAGTTGATCCGGGTGCGCGGCGGCCTCGACGCGCAAAACCGAGTGGCGGCCTACGAGTTGAAAACCAGCTATCCCTCCAACAATGCGGTGACCTTGCCGCTGGTGTTGACCGGCAAGGTGGCCAACCGGGCTGACGTGCAACAGATGGGCGATCGCACCGCCATTCCGCAATACGAGTATCCGCACATGCGGGTGATCTGTCAGGACGCCGCGCCGATCGTGCGGGCCTCGTGGATGCGCGGCGTTTCGGCGCTGCCCAACGTGTTCGCCCATGAGTCCTGGATCGACGAGCTGGCCTGGCGTGCCGGCGAGGATCCGATCGTGTTTCGCCTGCGTTACCTGAACGATCCGCGCGCAGTGGCCTTGATTGAGGCCCTGAAGCGCCAGGCGAACTGGCAAGACGGCCCGGCGCACCGGTCGCGCGCCGCCGGCGCCGAAGTGGTGAGCGGCCGCGGCTTCGCCTATGCGCGCTATTTCCACAGCAAATTTCCCGGCTTCGGCGCCGCCTGGGCGGCCTGGGTGTGCGATCTCAGCGTCAATCGCCTTTCCGGGCAGATCACGCTCGATAAAATCTTCGTGGCGCATGATTGCGGCCGGATGATCAATCCGGCCGGGGTGCGCCATCAGGTGCACGGCAACATTATCCAGTCCGCCAGCCGGGTGCTGAAAGAGTTTGTGACCTTCAACGCGTCGGGCGTGACGTCATTGGACTGGGGCGGCTATCCGATCCTGCGCTTTGACGAATTGCCGCAGGTCGATATCCAGCTGATCGACCGCCCGGACGAAGCGCCGATGGGCGCAGGAGAGTCCGCCTCGGTGCCGAGTGCGGCGGCGATCGGCAACGCGCTGTTTGACGCCCTCGGCGTGCGCCTGCGCGAGGTGCCGTTCACACCGGCGCGGGTGCTCGCCGCGCTGCGCGCTCAGGCCGGCCATTAACCCCCCGTAACGAACAAGGACAGCAAAGATGAGTAAGATGAAAAAAATCGTCGGGTGGGGCGGCGTCACGGTGATCGCCGTGGTGGTCGCCGGCGTGGTCGCCAGTTGGCAGCCGGAGATTGCGCCGCTCGCCGCCGATGCGACCCACAGTTTCAGCGAGGCGCAGATCGCGCGTGGCAAAACGTTGGCCGATCTCGGCGACTGCGCGGTGTGCCACACCCGTGCGGGCGGCGAGCGCAACGCCGGCGGGCTGGCGATGGAGATCCCCTTCGGCACCATTTACACCACCAACATCACGCCGGACGTGGAAACCGGCATTGGCAGCTGGAGCTACGCGGCGTTCGAACGCGCCATGCGCCACGGCGTCGATCGCCAGGGCCGCTATCTCTATCCGGCGTTTCCCTATACCGCCTTTACCCGCACCCGCGACGACGATCTGCAGGCGCTGTATGCCTATTTGATGTCGCAGCCTCCGGTCAAGTACCGGCCGCCGGCCACCGATCTGCACTTTCCGTTCAACATTCGCCAGGGCATCTTCGCCTGGAACCTGCTGTTCCTGACGCCGGGCGCGTTGCCGGAACAGCCAGCCCAAAGCGCCGACTGGAACCGCGGCGCGTACCTGGCCGAAGGGTTGGGGCACTGCAGCGCCTGCCACTCACCGCGCAACGTGCTGTTCGGTGAGAAAACCGGCGGCGAGCACCTGGCCGGCGGCGTGGCGGAGGGCTGGACGGCGCCGGCGTTGAGCGGCCGCTCGCCCGCGCCGCTCGCCTGGACGCAGCAGGATCTGGTCGATTTCATGCGCACCGGCTACTCGGCCAACCACGGCGTCGCCGCCGGGCCGATGGCGCCGGTGATCGAAGAAGGGCTGTCGCGCTTGTCGCAGGCCGATCTGCAGGCGATCGCCGTCTATCTGCGCAGCTATCATCCGGAAGCGGCGGCGCAGGCCGCGGCGGCAACCTTGAACGCTCAGGCGGAGCGCCAGGTCGAGCCCCTGAGTTCGCAAGGGGCGCGGCTGTTTTCCGGTGCCTGCATGGCGTGCCATGCGCAGGAAAAAGGCGCGCAGATGGCGGGGGTGCGCCCGTCTCTGGCGCTGAATACCAACCTGTTCGCCGAGGCGCCGGACAACGCCATTCGCGTGGTGCTGGACGGCATACAGCGGCCGGCGAACGCCGAACTGGGCTATATGCCAGGCTTTCGCCATAACCTGAATGACGCACAGATCGCCATCCTGCTCAACTACCTGCGGCAGCATTACGCCGGTCAGGCGCCGTGGCCGGACCTGGCGGCGCAGGTCGGCCGCTTGCGCGCCGAAACCGAGCAGAAATAGCCGCCGGGGGCTGGACAGCCACGCCGCGTTGGCGACAATAGAGCTTTTCACATGGACAGAGGCAGTAAAATGAATACGTTAGACGCAATCCGCCAGCGCCGCGCCACCAAGCAGTTCGATGCGCAGCACGTGATGACGCTCGAAGAGAAAAAAGCGTTGCTGACTATCGCGCTGCAGGGCGCTCCCAGCGCGTTTAACCTGCAGCACTGGCGCCCGCTGCTGATCGAAGATCGCGCGCAGCGCGAGAAAATTCGCGAGGCGGCGTGGGGGCAGGCGCAGGTGACCGACGCGTCGATGCTGGTCGTGCTGTGCGGCGATCTGTCGAGCTGGGAGTCACAGGTAAAAACCGTCTGGGCCGAGGCCGCGGAGCCGGTGCAGCAATTCATGATCCCGGCCGTCGATCAGTATTATCGCGGTAAGCCGCAGGTGCAGCGCGACGAGGTGATGCGCAGCAGCGGCATCTTCGCCCAGACGCTGATGCTGGCGGCCAAGGCGCAGGGCTACGACTCTTGCCCGATGGACGGTTTTGATTTCGACGCGGTGGGCGAGATTATCAATAAGCCGGCGCATTATCAGATCGCGCTGATGGTCGCTATCGGCAAGGCGGCGGGGCAACCTTACCCGCGCATCGGCAAGCTGCCGTTCGACGAGGTGGTGAAAACCGACCGTTTTTGACCCGAGCGGTGAATGACAAAAGGGAAGGCTTGCGCCTTCCCTTATTTTTTTGTGACGCACAGTTCGTTCCAGTAGCTGAAACGGATGCGCCGTTGCAGGCGGTGATGCCACATAGAACACTCCTTCTACCCTACACGGTTTAAATAAATAGCACCGCGCCGGACACAAGGCGAATGCCTTATTGTGCATAGCTTGCCCGTCGGGCGGGATTAACCGATTTTACCGGCCCGGTGCGCGGCGGGCGGCCATCGCCAGCCGAAGTTCATGCCCGCCGCCGCGCCGAGAATGGCCAGCGTGCCCAGCAGCTGCAACAGGCTGAGACGGTGCCCGAACGCCGCCCAGTCCACCACGATCGCCACTGCCGGGTAGATAAACGACAGTGCGCCGACCAGAGCGGTGGGGATTTTCTGGATCGCGCCATAGAGCAACGTGGACATCAACCCGGTATGCACCAGACCGAGGGTCGCCAGCAGCAGCCAGTCGAACGAATCTGCGGGAAGGTGGGCCAGACCGGCGAACGGGGCCAGCGCCAGCGCGCCGACGGTCAACTGAATCAACACGATCAGCTGCGGCGGCAGCGCGGCCAGCTGTTTGACGATCGCCGCCGCCAGGGCGTACATCAGGGCCGCCCCCAGCGCCAGCGCCACGCCGAACAGATAGTCGCCATCGCCGCCACCGCTTTGCCGGCCGGTGACGATCAACACCATCCCCGCGAACGCCAGCAGAAGCCAGCCCAGCCGATTAGCCGTCAGTTTTTCGCCGAACAGCAGCACTCCCAGCGCCACCAACATAAACGGTTGAACATGGTAGGTCACGGTGGCGACAGCGATCGAGGCATGCGCATAGGCGGCAAACAATAGCGTCCAGTTGAGCACCAATGCGAGGCCTCCCAGGACGGCGAAAGCCAGCTGCCGCCGGTTGATGGCGCCTGATTTCAGTTGCCCAAGCGCGGCGCAGGTGGCCAGCATCGCCAGCGCGCCGAACGCGCAGCGCCAAAACACCACCGTGGCGGGCGGCTGCGCTAAAACGAGTACCGGCCAACCGACGGTGCCGGAGATCGTCATGGCGAGGATCATTTGCACTGCGCCGCGCGTTTTCGTTTTCATGTCGTTTCCCTCGCGGCCTGACCGTGCTTGTGGTGAAGTCGCTTAATCATTAAAATGAACAATCGAACATTATGATGAACACGGTTGACGCTGTTCGTCAAGCCGAACAATTGAATGGTATAACGAACAATGAGCGAGAGCTTAATGCAGAACATCACGCCGATTGGCCTCTTGTCGGCGGCAATCCGCCGTGAGCGGGAGCGATTGAATCTGTCCGTTACCGAACTGGCGAAGCGCGCGGGTATCGCCAAGTCCACGCTGTCGCAGCTCGAAGCCGGCAGCGGCAACCCCAGCCTGGAAACGCTGTGGGCGCTGGCGATGGCGCTGGATGTGCCGGTCAGCCGGCTGATTTCACAGCCGAGCAGGCCGGTGCAAGTGATCCGCGCCCATGAGGGAACGCCGGCGCTGTCGGAACAGGGCAACTACGCCGCCACGTTGCTGGCCACTTGTCCACCGGGCGCGCAGCGCGACATTTACCGGCTGCGGGTGCAACCCGGTGAAACGAAATGCTCGCGGCCGCATCCGCCGGGCACCGTCGAGCATGTGATCATCAGCAGTGGACGGGCGCGCCTTGGCCCGGCGGATCAGCCGCAGGTGCTGAGCGCCGGGGATTACATCAGTTACTCCGCCGATCGCGAGCATATTTTCGAAGCGCTGGAGTCGGAGACCACCGCCGTGATGTTGATCGAGCAGGGCTAGCACGGCGTTGACGGTTCGTTTATTGAAAATGATTCTCAATTATATTAGTGTGCCCGCCTGTTTTGACGCCGGGACGGACGTATGGCCGGTGTCGCTGCTTAACGCCCTTCAAGGACCGAAGATGAAAATCGCTATTCCTTCCATACTGTTACTCGCCGGTTTGACGGCGACGCACCCGGCCACCGTGTTGGCCGCTGCACCGCCCGCCGCGGCGGATCAGGGCCAGAACGACACGGCCAACAACGATTTCAGCTTCGTGCGCTATCGCGCGGATTATCGCGTTAACGCCAACGCCACCAACGTGAAGACGGAAAGCTACGAAGTGCTGCTGAAGACCAAGGCGGCGATCGAGAAATTCAGCCAGATCCGCCTGAGCTACAGCGAAAAAATGGAAACGCTGGAGGTGGTCGCCGCCTATACGCTGACCGCCGACGGCCAGCGCCACGACGTGGCGCCCGACCGCATCTACACCCAGGAGAGCTACTCCAGCGCCACGGCGCCGCTGTATGCCGACCGCAAAGTGCGCGTCATCGTGTTCTCCAACCTGGCGCCGGGATCGCGCGTGGTGTATGAGCTGCGCCGCACGCAAAACACCCCGTATTTCCCCGACTATTTCGGCCTGTGGGAGACGTTCAGCGTTTTCGATCAGTTCGACGACGCCGAAGTGACCCTACAGGCGCCGGCCAAGCTGCCGATGCATATCTTCACGCGCGGCGTGGAAGGCGGGGACCAGCCGCAGATCCGCGACGGGCAGGCGCACTGGCGCTGGCATTATTCGCGAAACGTGCCGATGAAGGCACAAAACTGGGCGGCGGACAGCTGGACCTTCAGCCCGACCATCATGGCCAGCACCTACCGCGATTGGCCGCAGTTGGCCAAGGCCTACCAGCTGAAGGCCGGCGCGGCGGCAAAGGTGACGCCGGGCATTCAGGCGCTGGCGGACAACATCACCGCCGGCATCAGCGATCGGCGCGAGCAGGCGGAGGCGCTCTATCGCTGGGTGGCGCAAAACATTCGCTACGTGGCGGTGTACCTGGGCAACGGCGGGCTGGAGCCGAATTCGGCGCAGAGCATTCTCGATAACCATTACGGCGACTGTAAGGATCACGTGGTGATCCTGGAGGCGCTGCTCGCCGCCAAGGGCATCGAAAGCTCGCCGGTGCTGATCGGCATGGACGAAGGCCCGATACTGCCTGACGTGCCGCTGCTCGGCCGCTTTAATCACGCCATCACCTACGTGCCCGAGTTCAATTTGTACCTGGACTCCACTAACCCTTGGGCGCGGTTTGGCCAACTGCCGGAGGGCGACCTGGGGGCGCCGGTGCTGCTCACGCGTGACGCCAAACTGGCGCGCACCCCGGGCAGCGACGAGCAGCCGGTCAAGAGCGCGTTGAGCGTCGATTTCGTGTTCGACAAGGCGGGCAACCTGCAGGGGGAAACCGAGCGCCGGCTGAGCGAAGTGGAAGAGATTGACCTGCGGGGCTACTTCTCGCAGATCAACCGCCAGAACCGGGCGCAGGCCGAAGCGACGATCATGTCCGCATCCGGCATCGACGGCAGCGGCGAGGTGGCGATGAACAGCGATCCGCTGGATCTCAAAAAGCAGTTCGGTTACCGCTTCCGCTTCAAGGCGGACGACTACGTCGATTTCGGCGTGGTGGGCGGCATGACCTTGCCCAACCCGCCCGGCGGCAAATCGTTCCGCACGCTGTATACCACCACGGCGGCGCCGGGCAACGAAACCCCGTTCTACTGCAGCGCGCAGCGCTACGACGAAACCTACCGTCTGCAGCTGCCGGCCAACGTGCCGATTATCGCCATTCCGCAAGACAGGCAGTTCCGCAATGCGGCGGGCGACTATCGCGTGGCATGGCGGCGCGACGGGCAGCAGGTGACCGTCAATCACCGCCTGCAGGTGAATGCCATTCGCGGCAAGGAAGCGCTGTGCCAGGCGCAGGATTACCCGGCGTTCCGCGAGCTGTTCCAGCAGGTGCGGCGCGGTTTCCGCGGCCAGGTGGTGTACGGTGAATTGGCCAACGGCAAATAGGCCGCTGCCCCGTCGCGCGAAGCGGCGGGGCGCACGCCTCAGTTGAACTCGCTAGCGACCTCGGACCACAGGCTGACGCGGCAACCGCGCGCCGCGAAAGCGTCCATCTCGCGCTTGATGCCGCCGCTCTCTTGCCAACCCGGCAAGTCGAGCACGATCAATTCATCCATCGCCGCCATGAACAGCGCGTCGATCGGCGCCCACAGCGTGCCGATGGCGGTTTTGTCGAGATCTTGCAGACAGAGATTGATCGGATGCGACATGCTGACCTGGCTAAAAACGGCATTGCCGGCGCGCACGATAGCGGCGGCGACGTCGTTGCAGGCGATAAAGCGTTGCTGCACGACGTTGGCGTCGGCGTGGCTGTAGGGGCAGGCCAAAAATATTTTTCTCATTAGCGTTTGTTCTCTCAATAATTGTTGTCAGGGACGAAAAAAGGGCGCAGCTTCCCCGTGAGGCGGCGCCCCGTTTATTTTTATGGCTTAGGGATAAATTCAGCGAGCGGCGGCGGCGATGGCCGTCGATTGCCTTTGCGTCTGTTCTTTTTCCAGCAATTCAGCCTCCGGCACTGAAATTTTTATGGCGATCAGCACGGCGATCATGCCGCCGAGGAATTTGCCCATCATGATCGGCAACACCAGCGAAGGTTGGAAGTTGGCGGTAAACGCCAGGTGATCGCCCAACGTGGCCTGCGCGCAGATGCCGAAGGCCACGCACAGCACCTTATCGCGCGCCCGCATGCCTTTGAACAGGTGATAAACGGCGATGATATTGGCCAATACCATAATAAAGCCCAGCGCGCCGGTATCCGATAAACCGAGCTTTTTACCGATGAAATGCATCGGCTTGCGGCAATAGCGCTGGAATAAATAACAAATGGGGAATGTGCCCGCCAACATAATGCCGATATAGCCGGCGATCTCGATAGCGCGGAATAATTCGTCTTTGTCGGCAAATAACGGATCGAATACCCAGCCGCCGAATACCTTTTTAAACACGCCGGTGAAATGTTCGATGATGCATAACGCCAATACCAGCTTGATAAAGGCATCCGCCGCCTTGCCGAAGATCAGGAACCCTTTCACCATCGCTGCCGGCCGCAGCTTCAGCCCCAGCGCCAGCAGGAAACACAGGGCGAACAGCGGCGACAGCAGCCGCAGCGCCTGCAGCAAGTCCAGCTGCAGATAGTGCGCGGCGGGCGAGGTGGTGGAAATGATCTCCCTGACCGGCAGGTTGTTGAAGGTGATGGTCACCAGGGCGATCAGCACGGCGAACGGAATGCTGATCAAACCCGCCATGGCCCCTAACGCCAGATACTTATGGTCGTCGCGGCTCAGCATGATAAGCCCGACCGGGATCAGGTAGACGATGCTGGCGCCGGAGGTGTAACCCACCAGCATGGCGACGATCCACATATCGCGGTTGGCGGCGATGGCGTCGGCCAACTGGTAGCCGCCCATGTCCACGGCGATCACCGCCAGCGCCGCGATCGAGGCGTCTGAGCCGAGCGCCGAGAAGAAGGGGCCGATGCTGTACATGATCAGGTAAGAGATGATCGGGATCGCGGCCATGATGCCCGCCTGGGCGAGAAACACCGGGCCGATGGCATGAATGCCGTTGACGAACTCACGCCCCAGCTCGCCTTCCGGCTTGACGATCGACGCCAACGCGCCGATCAGGGTGCCGGCCATGATGATATAGATGATGACATTACCGAACTCAGCCATGGTGTTCCTCCTGCGGTGAACGTAAGCCGCGCGAGCGCGCGATGATTTCCTGATAGCGGGTAAACCAGACCCTCATATCGACCTCGGCGGGTTCCGTCACTTCATAGCGGCTGAGCACCTTGAGCGGATGTTCCATCCCCAATCCTTTACGCGCCAGCAGCGCAACGCCCTGGGCGGTGATCTCCTTATTGGCGGGAGAGACGATGCGCTTTTGGATCAGGTTGGCGAGAAACTGCGTGAAGTAACGGTTGGCGGACAGACCGCCGTCCACCGAAATGCTGTCGCCGATCGGTTTCAGTTTATCCATGGCGTTGATCACCTCGGCGGAACGCATGGCGATGCCTTCGAGGATCGACTGCAGCAGATCCTTGCGTTCGGTTTCCAGCGACAGGCCGGCCCACATCCCGGCGGCGGAGCGATCCCAGTACGGGCAGGCCAGCCCAGAGAGCGCGGGCACAAAGGCCAGGCCGCGCGCGATGGCCGGCTGAGAGGGGAAGTCGCCGAATTCATCGAACTCGTTGAACAGGCCTATCTTTCTTGCCCAGTTAATGGCGGAGGCCGCGTTATAAACGCCGCCGTCCAGGCCATACACCGGCTCGCTGTCGGGCAGCTTCCAGCACAGCGTGGGCAACAGGCCGGACTCGCCGGCATCGATCGGGCGCGGCCCGGTGATCGCCTGTAAAAAGGCGCCGGTACCGAAGGTGATCTTCATCTGCCCCGGTTGATGGCAGCCGTGGCCGTATGTGCCGGCAAACTGGTCGACGATGCAGGCCGTCAGCGGCACCGGTTTGCCGTTGAGCGCGACGTCGCCGAAGTGGCCGATGTTGTCTCTGACCTCGGGCAGGCTGACGATCGGCACGCCGAACAAACGGCACAGCTCCTCGTCCCACTGCAGGGTATGAATGTTGAACAACGAGGTGCGCGAGGCCGAGTTATAGTCGGTGAGGTGCCGGCCGCACAGGTGGAACAGGAAGAAAGCGTCCATGGTGCCGAGCCGCAGGCGGCCGCGTTGCGCCAGCTGCCTGGCCCCTGGCGCGTTGTTCATCAGCCAGCCCATCTTGCTGGCGGAGAAGTAGGTATCGAGCGGCAGGCCGGTTTTCGCCATCACCAGCGGCTCGACGCCTTCGCGTTTCAGGCGCTGGATCTCCGGCTCAGTGCGCTGATCTTGCCAAACGATGGCGTTGTACAGCGGCAGGCCGCTGTCGGCGTCCCAGGCCAGCAGGCTTTCGCCCTGATGCCCTAAACCGATGGCATCCACCATGTCGCACTGGCTGAGACAGCGGCGGATATTCGCCAAAATCTCCAGGGCGTCGTGTTCCACCCAGCCCGGATTGGGGGTGATCTGCTTGTGCGGCATGCTGGCCGGCGAATGGTGCCTGCCGTCTTCGCCGAACACCACGACCCGGGTGCCGGTGGTTCCCTGATCAATCGCGGCATAACGTTGATTCATCATTGCTTCGCTCTCTTATAGGTTTTGTTTTTTATTGCGCCTGGTGTTGGTTGTGTGACTGTTTTAATAATCTATCTTCAATTTCACACATTAAAGCAACATAAATCACAAGATAAAATAACCCCGCGTGATCGACCTCATACTTTTTGCTTATCACCGCCTTTTGCGGCCTTTTTTTGGGAGTTGTGTTGTTTTTATCATTTCAAATGCGGTTATTGTGTGGTTTTATTGTGGTTATCACATCAAAACGGGACATCAGCATGATGGAAGAACAAACGGATTGGGACATTGTCGTGATTGGCGGCGGTGTGGTCGGGTGTGCGGTATTCCGCAAATTCTGCCTGATGGGCGCCCGTACGCTGCTGTTGGAAAAGGGGGGCGATATCCTGTCCGGCGCCAGCAAAGCCAACAGCGCGCTGCTGCATACCGGCTTCGATGCGCCGAGCGGCAGCCTGGAACTGCATTGCATGCAGGCCGGCTACCGGGAGTTTATCGCCATCCGTGAACGGATGAATTTGCCGTTGTTGCCTACCGGCGCGTTGGTGGTGGCGTGGGACGAGCAGCAGCTGGCGGCGCTGCCCGCGATCGTGCAGCAGGCGCATGACAACGGCGTGCTGGACGTGGCGCAGATCGACGCCGCCGAGCTGTATCGCCGTGAGCCGCAACTGGCGCCCGGCGCGTTGGCGGCGGTAGAGGTACCGGGAGAGAGCGTGATCGATCCCTGGAGCACGCCGCTGGCGTACCTGACGCAAGGTGTCAAACACGGCGGCGACTATCGCTTCAATACCGAGGTGACCGGCGCCGAACGCTTGCCGACCGGCTGGCGGCTAACCAGCAACCGGGGCGAGTTTCACGGCAAAATCGTCATCAACTGCGCCGGCAATCAGGGCGACCGGGTAGAAAGTTTCTGCCATCAGCCCGAGTTTGAAATCCGCCCGCGCAAAGGGCAGTTCCTGGTGTTCGACAAGGCCGCCGCCGGTCAGGTCAACGCCATCATCTTGCCGGTGCCGACGGCGATCACCAAAGGGGTGCTGCTGTCGAAAACCATCTTCGGCAATTTGCTGCTCGGGCCGACCGCCGAAGAGCAGCAGGATCGCGAGACGGCGACGGTGGACGAAACCAAAATGCGCGAGCTGATCGAACAGGGCACCCGGCTGCTGCCCACGCTGGCGAATTACAGCGTGACCGCCAGCTATGCCGGATTACGCCCGGCGACCGAACAGAAACACTACTGCATTCAGCACTATCCCGATCGGCAGTGGATCTGCGTGGCGGGCATTCGCTCCACCGGCCTGACGGCGGCGCTCGGCATCGCGCAATACGTGGAGCAGCTTTATCGCGACCACTTTACGCCGTGCTTCACGCTGACAACGCCGCAGACCGTGCATTGGCCGCAGATGCCGATGCTTGCCGACTATGCGCTGCGCGATTATGCGCGCCCGGACAACGGCGGCATCGTTTGCCATTGTGAGCTGGTGACCCAGCGGGAGATAGAGGCGGCGTTCGATTCCGCCGTGCCGCCGGAATGCATCGGCGGGCTGCGGCGCCGCACGCGCGTGATGATGGGGCGCTGCAACGGTTTCTATTGCAGCAGCCGGGTGGCGGAAATGGTGGGCGATCGTTTTGGCCAAACGCTGGCCGTAGGGAGCATTGATGAAAACTGAGTATCAGGTGGCGATTGTCGGCGCCGGGCCGGCCGGGATTGCGGCGGCGACCGCGCTGCGGCAGGCGGGCATCGAGGATGTGGTGATCCTGGAGCGGGAACAGCAGGCGGGCGGCGTGCCCAGGCACTGCCGACATCCCACCTTCGGGCTGCAGACTTTTTACCGGCCGATGCTGGGGTCCACCTATGTCGATAAGATACTGGCGCGCGCCGGGCAGGTAGAGATCCGCACCGGCGTGACGGTGCTCGCCATCAAACCAGACGGTGAGCTGACCATCACGGACCGCCGTGGCGTCAGCACCTTGAAAGCGCAGCGGGTGATCCTGGCGACCGGCGTGCGCGAGACGCCGCGTCATCCGCGCCTGGTGAGCGGCCTGCGGCCGCAGGGCGTGCTGACCGCCGGCGCGCTGCAGCAGTTCGTCTATTTGCGCGGGCTGCAGCCGGGCAAGGCGCCGGTGGTGGTCGGCACCGAGTTGGTCAGTTTCTCCGCGCTGTGGACGCTGCGCAACGCCGGCGTGCGCGCCGTCGCCATGATTGAAAGCGGCGGCAGGCCCGTCGCCTGGCGGCTGAGCGCGCTCTATGCGCGCCTGATGGGGGTGCCGATTCACTATTATTCGCGGGTGACCGACATTGCCGGCCGCGATCGGGTCGAATCCATCGAGGTGGAGAACCGCCAGGGAGAGAAACGGCGCATCGCCTGCGACAGCCTGATCTTCACCGGCCGCTTCACCGGGGAGTATACGCTGATCCGCCAGAGCCACCTGGCGCAGCGGCCGGACAGCGGCTGCCCGCTGACCGATCAGTTCGGCCGCTGTTCCGACGCCGCCTATTTCGCCGTCGGTAACATGCTACATCCGGCAGACATGGGCGACCAGTGTTATCAGGAAGGGCTGCACGTCGGCGAAGCCGTTGCCCGTTCGCTGCAGCGCACGCTGCCGCCGGCGCGGCAAATCCTCCCGGTGCGGCATGACGAGCGGATCCGCCTGACCGCGCCTGCCAACGTGGCGCTGATCGGCAATCCCACCACGGTCACGATCAATATGCGCGTGGAACAGCCGGTGTCCGGTTCGGTGGTGGTGCGGCTGGGGGAGAAAGTGCTGTACCGCAAAACGCATCGCTGCCTGCCGGAACGGCGGATCCTGCTGCGCAATATCGCCTTGCCGCCCGGCGGCGAGCGTGACGCGCTGCACATCAGCATCGAACCCACCGGATGAACGGCGGCTACGGCTTGCGTCTAACGCCCTGAAACCCGTAGTATTCCGTCAGTTAACGCCGCGAGTCTCGGCGGAAGCAGTCACTCTTACTTAAGGCAGCGAGTGTAATGTGAATGGATATCTCTAATTCCGTGGAAAGGCGCAATGAAATACTGGCGCTGATCCAGGCCAATGGCCGGGTTTACGTGAATGAGCTGGCGGATAAATTCCAGGTTTCGCAGGAAACCATTCGGCGCGATCTGAACAAGCTGGAAGACTATCGGCTGATCAAGAAGATCCACGGTGGCGCGGTCAGCAGCCAGTTCAAGTTCGAGCATGAATTCAATGAGCGGGCCAAAATCGCCGAGGCTGAGAAGCGCGCCATCGCGGAGAAAGCGGTGACGCTGATCCAACCGGGCGATACGGTGTTCGTGGATTTCGGCTCCACCACGCTGGAGTTCGCTCGGCAGTTGGCGACGGTGGATCAGTTGACGGTCATCACCAACTCGCCGCTGATCGCCAACGTCTGTCTGGAAAATGACTCCATCGACGTGGTGCTGATCGGCGGGCAGTTCATCGACTCCAAAATGGCGTGCCTGGGCGCGATCGCGTTGAATAATATCGAAGCGTTTTTCGCCGATTACGCCATTATCGGCGCCGGTGCGGTTAATGTGCAGACCGGGGTGATGGATCAAAACGTCAATGAGGCGGCCATCGCGCGCAAAATGATTGCGCAGAGCCGCAAGTGCATTGTGCTGGCCGACGAAAACAAGCTGCGCGGGCATGCGATGACGCTGGTGGCCAAATGGCCCGAGGTCGATTATCTGGTGACCTCCGACAGCGGTAATGCATTGGAAGGATTGGTTTTCCCCGCCAACGTTAATGTGTTGGTGGCGCAGGTATAAAGGGGAGAAGCCTTTCTCCATGCGGAGAAAGGCTCAAACCGCTTCCGTCAGGCGATATCGACCGCGCGCACCTCTTTGGATCTTAGCTTCACGCGGATTGGCACCGATTTGTACGAAGGCGTACCGCTCTCCTCATCGATGTAATGCAGCGGCACCAGCACGTTGGCTTCCGGGTAGTAGGCGCCGACCGATCCGGCCGAGATGTTGTAGGCGATCACCGTGATGCCTTCCAGGCGCTGGGTGCTGCCGGGCAGCGCCGTTTCCAGGTCGACCACGTCGCCATGCTCCAGCCCCAAACGTTGCAGATCGCTGTCATTCATAAACAGCACATCGCGCCTGCCGAAAACCCCGCGATAGCGGTCATCCAGGGCATAGATGGTGGTGTTGTACTGATCGTGGCTGCGCAGGGTGATCAGCCGCAGCGTATTTTGTTCCGCCGCAATCTGGTCTTCGTGCAACCCGCTGAACACCGAAAACATCGCTTTGCCCGTCGCCGTCGGCCACTGGCGTTCTGTCGGCGGCAATGGCATGCGAAAACCGCCGGGTTGGCGAATGCGCGCGTTGTAATTGTCGAAGCCGGGGATGGTTTTTTCGATCAGATCGCGGATCACGTCGTAATCCTCGACCAACTCATCCCAGGGCACCTTGCTGGCGGGCATCACCGTTTTGGCCATGCCGGCCACAATGGCGGGTTCCGAACGCAGGAGTTCCGACGCCGGTTTTAATTTGCCGGACGAGGCATGCACCATCGACATCGAATCCTCCACCGTCACCGATTGCCGTCCGCCGGCCTGCAGATCCAGCTCGGTACGGCCCAGGCAGGGCAGAATGAGAGTTTCTTTCGCCACCAACAGATGGCTGCGATTGAGTTTGGTGCCGATATGCACGCTTAACTCCAACGCTTTCATCGCCGGGAAGCTCTGCTCGGGGTCCGGCAGCGCCACGGCGAAGTTGCCGCCCAGGCAAATCAACGCTTTCGAAGCGCCGTCGATCATCGCCTGCATGCATTTCACGGCATCGTGACCGTGGGCTTTGGGCGGCGTGAAGCCAAACACCGTTTCCAGCTTCGCCAAAAATTCGGCCGAGGGTTTTTCGGTGATGCCGACGGTGCGGTTGCCCTGCACGTTAGAGTGGCCGCGCAGCGGGCAAATGCCGGCGCCCGGTTTGCCAATGTTGCCGCGCAGCAGCAGCAGGTCAGCGATCAGGCGCACGTTGGCCGTCCCTTTATTGTGCTGCGTAATGCCCATGCCGTAGGTCACGATGGTGGCGTTGGATTTCGCGTAAGCGGCGGCGACCTGTTCCAGATCCTGACGCGTCAGACCGCTTTCCGCCTCAATGGCTTCCCAACGGGTGGCCCGCAGATCGGCGTCGAAAGCCGTAAACCCTTCAGTGTGCTCGGCAATAAAGGCGTGATCCAGCGCATTGCCATGCTCATCATCCAACTGCAGCAACGCTTTGGCGATGCCTTTGAGCGCCGCGGCATCGCCGCCGGCTTTGACCTGATAGTAGGTTGAAGCGATCGGGGTCGAACTGTAGGTCGCCATTTCGATGACGTTTTGCGGATCGGTGAAACGTTCGAGCGCCCGCTCGCGCAGCGGGTTAAACACAATGATCGGCACTTTTTTGCGCGCCAGCTCATGCAGCGTGCCCATCATGCGCGGGTGGTTGGTGCCCGGGTTGTGCCCGATGGAAATAACCAGCTCCGCGCTGTCAAAGTCGTCCAGCGAGACAGTGCCTTTGCCGATGCCGATCGACTGCGGCAGGCCAACGCTGGTCGGCTCATGGCACATGTTGGAGCAGTCGGGAAAGTTATTGCTGCCAAATTCACGCGCAAACAGCTGGAACAGGTAGGCCGCTTCATTGGACGCCCGGCCGGAGGTATAAAATTCCACCTGTTCCGGCGGCAGCGTCTGCAAGACGGCGGCGATGCGTTGGAACGCCTCGTCCCAGGCCAGCGGGCGCAGGGTGTCCGTCCCGGCGTCATAAAACAGGGGCGTGGTCAGACGGCCGTAGTCCTCCAACTGATAATCGGTTTTTTGCAGCAGTGAGGTCACGGTATTTTGCGCCAGGAATTCAGGGGTCACGCGCTTGCTGGTCGCTTCCCAGGTCACGGCTTTGGCGCCGTTTTCGCAAAACTGAAAGGTGGAGCGATGCTCTTTATCCGGCCACGCACATCCCGGGCAGTCAAACCCGTCGGGCTGGTTGGTACGCATCAGCGTCACCGGCGCTTCCAGGGTATCCATCTGTGTGCGCACGGCGATGGCCGTCGCTTTCAGCGCGCCCCAACCGCCGGCGGGCCCATCGTAGGGATGAACACCGGGTACTGCTCGTCTTTTCGCCATTGTTGATTGCCTCCGACACCGCTTACGATAAATGCAGGTGATTGATTTAAAATTAATATTATCGTTATTGTCTAAGAAGGAAGGCAGACGCCGCCGTCGTCAAACGCGAGCCTGTCGCTTCAGTATAGATGAGTAAGAAAGGGCGCAGCGGCAGTCAATGCGGGGAAGTAGCGGCCCGTCTAACCTGAGGCGGGCCGCCGGGGCGTTACTTCTTCACTACCAGGCCCACGCCGCGGCCGCGCGGATCGGACGCGGTTTCCGGCGTGCGGCCATCGATGCGGATGACCTGAATATCCCCCATGTTCCAGCCCTGGTCTTCGAGGGTGTAGCCCATGGCCTTCAGCTCGTCCGCCGGTTTGCCGGTCAGCGGCGCAAAGCTGTCATAGTAGACGGTGTCTTTCGGCAACAGCTGATGGTGTACGCGCTGGGCGGCCACCGCCTGCGCCAGCGGCAGGTGGTAATCGTAGAGGTTGTTGATCACCTGGAAGATCGAGGTGAAGATGCGCGAACCGCCCGGGGTGCCGATCACCAGGGTGACGTCGCCGTCGCGGGTGATGATGGTCGGGCTCATCGAGGAGAGCATGCGTTTGCCCGGCTCGATGGCGTTGGCGTCGCTGCCCACCACGCCAAAGGCATTGGCGACGCCCGGTTTGGCGCTGAAGTCATCCATCTCGTCGTTGAGCAGGAAGCCGGCGCCTTTGACCACCACGCCGCTGCCGAAGTCCCAGTTGAGCGTATAGGTGTTGCTGACGGCGTTGCCGGCGGCATCGACGATCGAGAAATGGGTGGTTTGGTGGGTTTCCAGCCCCGGCCGTACCTGCTCGGTCGGTGAGATCGCCTGCGGATTGATCTCGGCGGCGCGTTTTTGCAGGTAATCAGGGGCGATCAACTGCGCTTCCGGCACGTTAGTGAAATCCGGATCGCCGAGGTAGTCGGCGCGATCGGCGAACACGCGTTTTTCGATCTCCGCCAACAGGTGGATATAGCGCGCCGAGTTCAGCGGCACGCCCTTGAAGTCGGCGGCGCGATCTTCTTTTATCCCCAGCAGCTGCGCCAGCGCGATGCCGCCGGAGCTGGGCAGCGGGGCGGTATACACGGTGTTGCCGCGCCAGCTGATGCGCATCGGTTCGCGCCATTTCACCCGGTAGTCGGCCAGATCCGCCGCGCCGATCAGCCCGTTGTCGCGCTGCATTTGCGCCACCAGCAGGCGGGCGGTTTCGCCGTGATAAAAATCGTCGGCGCCCGATTTGGCGATGCGCTCAAGGGTGGCGGCCAGCTCCGGCTGTTTGAACACCGTGCCGGGCTTCATGGCGCCGAAATAGTCGCCGAAGTTGGTTTTACCGGCGAACAGCTTGTTGGCGTCTTCACGGTACTGATACTGCTGATCCGCTACGGTGAAACCTTGCCGGGCGTAACCGATCGCCGGCGTCAGCAGCTCGGCCCAGGGCAGTTTGCCGAAGCGTTTATGGGCTTCCCACAATCCCAGCACGGTGCCCGGCACGCCGGCGGCGCGGCTGCCCACCAGGCTGAGATTTTCGATCACTTCACCTTTCTCGTTCAGATACATAGTTTTGCCGGCGGCCTTGGGCGCCACTTCGCGGTAGTCGAGAAAATAGGGCTTGCCGTCGACGTACAGCGTCATAAAGCCGCCGCCGCCGATATTGCCGGCTTCAGGGTAGGTCACCGCCAGGGTAAAGGCGGTGGCGACCGCCGCATCGACCGCGTTGCCGCCGGCCTGCAGAATGTGCGCGGCGACTTTTGCGCCATACTGATCCGGAGCGGCGACCGCGCCGGCGGTCAGATCGGCGGCACAGGCGGCGGGAAGGGAGCAAACAAGGGTCACGCTCAGCGCTATCGTTTTCAATAAACCGGCAGACATAGAAGATCCTTTTAGCGATGTTCAGTTATCAGGTGAATTCAACTAATTATTTTGAAACAGCAGGTTAGCGCGTTTTCTTCGGGCTGTTGCGGCGCTTTATTGAAGGTAGCAGCGGTCAGGCGGGGCCGCCTGACCAGAGTAGCAAATCGTGATGTGGCGCGTTATGCGCCGGCGGGCAGCGCCGACTGCAGCCATTGGCAGAAGTGCCGGGCGAGCGGATTATGTTCGCTGTCGCGGTGCAGCAGCCACGCCCAGTTGGCGCCGCGCACGCGTTGCTCGGTTAACGGTTGCAGCAGCCCGACGTCGCGCGCGTGTTGCGCCAGCAGTTGGCTGACCAACGCGATGCCGAGGCCGTTGCAGGCGGCGTCCAGCAGCAGACCAGGATCGGAGAAGTTCAGCCCGCTGTCGCGTTGGCCGACGTGCGCGCCGCCCGCCACCGTCCAGTGGCTCCAGTCCATCTCGCGTTCGCCATGCAAGGTCACGCGCTGCTCCGGCGCCAGCACCAATAGGCTGGGGTGGCAGGCGGGATAGAGCCGGTCGGTACAGAGAACGTTAAAGGTGCAGTCCGCCTGCGCGCTGAGATCGTCGCGGATCGCCAGATCGATGCTGTTCGTCGCCATATCCGGCGGTTCAAAGCTGGTGAACAGCCACAGATCGATCTGCGGATGCCGCTGATTGAACTCGCCCAGCCGCGGCGCGAGCCAGTGGCGGGCAAAGGCCGGGGTGGTGTTGACGATCAGCTGATTGGGTTTGCGGTACTGATCCAAACGGCGAATGCCGACGGCCAACTGTTGCAGCATCACCTGCGCGGTGCTGAACAGATCGTGGCCGGCGTCGGTCAGCGTTACGCTGCGGCCGGTGCGGAAGAACAGCGGCTGTTCCAAAAACGCCTCGAGGCTGCGGATCTGTTGGCTGATGGCCGACTGGGTCAGGTGCAATTCTTCGGCGGCCTGATGAAAACTGCCCAGGCGCGCCGCCGCTTCGAAACCGCGCAGTGCGCTCAAAGGGGGCCAGTGTTTTAACATTATCGATAAGCCTGTCTAATCAGATATCCACTAAATATATCGTTTGTCGCGGTGGCAGGGGAAGACTAGCATGGGATTCAAATGCCGGAGAGTGAAGAATTCGGTTAACCATTTGAATTTAAATTAATTAAAAGAGGTCGTTTATGTCATCGCGTCGCACCTTCATCAAGCAGCTTTCGGCGGTGGCCGGCGTCGGCTTGACGGCATCGTTGGGCTTTCCATTACGCGGTCACGCAGAAGCTGCGCTTAATCCGGCCTGGCGGATGCCCGACGAAGGGGAACCTCAGCTGCGGGCGTTTCTCGCCTTCGGCGCCCAGAAGGCTATCTGGGGCGGGTTCACGGCGGACGTGCAGGCAGCGCAGGGGCGCATCGCCCGCGCCATCGCCGAGTTTCAGCCGCTGACGGTATTTTGCCGCGCGCACGAACGGCAGCTGGCGGAGGCCACCTGCGGCAGTCAGAACGTCAGCTATGTCGTCACCGAGCTGGATGACATCTGGATGCGTGACATTGGCGCCAATTTCGTCATCAACGACGCCGGTGCGCTGGGCGCGGTGGATTTCAACTTCAACGGCTGGGGCGATAAGCAGCAGCATGCCAAGGATGCGCGTCTGGCGGCGTTCGCCGCCAAAAAATACGGTGTCGCTCAGCCGCGCCGCAGCGCGCTGGTGGGGGAAGGCGGCGGCATTGAGGTGGATGGGCGCGGCACCGGCATCATGACCGAGAGCAGTTGGGTGAATGCAAACCGTAATCCAGGCTGGAACCGCGATCGGGTGGAGCAGGAGCTGAAGGCGATGCTCGGCCTACGCAAAATTATCTGGCTGCCGGGCATTAAAGGCCGGGACATCACCGATGCCCACGTCGATTTTTATGCCCGTTTCGTGCGGCCGGGCGTGGTGGTGGCCAACCTGGACACCGATCCGGCCTCTTATGATCATGCGGTTACCCAGGCGCATCTGGCGATCCTCAAGGCAGCGACCGACGCCGACGGCCGCAAGCTGCAGGTGCATACGCTTTCGCCGCCGCTGGCGCCGCGCGACAGTCGTTTCAGCCGCCACAATCCCGATTTTGCGGCGGGCTACATCAACTATTTCGTGATCAACGGCGCGGTGATCGCCCCTGAGTTTGGCGATCCGCAGGCGGATAAAGCGGCGTTTGAGCTGCTGACGGCGCTCTATCCGCAGCGCAAGGTGGTGCAGTTGGAGATCGACGCCATCGCGGCCGGCGGCGGCGGCATTCACTGCGTGACCAGCCAGCTGCCGGTGCATGGCAAACCAGAGCAGTGAATGTTCAAAAAATGCGCGCACGGTTGTTTGTCACCATAGGCTGTGGTTGGCTGAGTGGAAACATAAGGAGGCCATCATGAACGACTCATCCTTGAGCATTCCCACCTGGTATCGCGATCCGCACGCAGAGCAGGCCATGGCCGAAGGCCATGCGCCTATCTGGCGGCATCTGCTAACTCTGGTGCCGGAACACGAACTGTCCGGCGTCAGAGTGCTGGACTTCGGCTGCAATCAGGGCGGTTTTCTGCGTCTGTTGCACCAAATCCGGCCATTTCGTGAAGGGCTCGGCGTCGATATCGCCCGCCAGTCCGTCGAACACGCCAATCGCCTGAAAGGAAACCTGCCGATCGATTATCAAACCGACACGCGGCTGACAGGCTGGGATGACCATTTCGATATCGCCTTCAGCCATGAAGTCATCTACCTGATCGAAGATATCGCGCAGCATGCCGCCGATATGCTGCGAGCGCTGAAACCGGGCGGCGTTTACTATGCGGTGACCGGTTGCCACACCGACAACCCGCTGTGGCCGCAATGGCGCGCAAGGGTCGCTGAACAGACGCATACCGTGGTGCAGGATCGCTCGCTGGACGACTATGCGCGCATTTTCTCCGGCGCGGGGTTCCAGGTCTCTGCCCGCAGGCTGGGTTTTTCCGGCTTCGTGCCCTATGAGCCGGACGGTTGGATGCCGAATATCGCGGCGGCGATCGACTACTATTGGCACACCAAAACGGTGTTCAGATTGGCGAAGCCGTAAAAAGCCGTAGGTACGCGAGGCTGTTGGCGTAGGCGCCTGCGCGATGATGAAACATGGGCAGACGGCCATCCTGAATATCATGGGGGGAGCTATTGCTTTTATCTCACGGTGTTGCTCTAAAAAATCCTGGTATCTGTGATGAGGCAGGTAGGCGGGGGATTTTCCATGGATCTTGTCCACCTATCCAATATGTGGACAACCTGTGATATTCTTTCGTCCCTGACCCCATTCAATGTGGAACATCACGATGAGTAATGACGCGGATAACAGCGGCTCACAGGTGATTGCCCGGGCCGCCACCCTGCTGCGGGCGCTGGAAACTCAACCGAAGGGCATGACCATCTCTCAATTGTCCCGGGAAACGGGGCTGCCACGCACCACCGTACACCGTTTGGTCACCTCGCTTGAATCGCAACAGCTGCTCATCATGGGCAGCGGCGGCGTTCAATTAGGGCCGGCGCTCGCCCGCCTGGCGGCTTCCGCGCATACGGATGTGATCACCCTTGCAAAACCGGCGATGGAAACGCTTGGCCGCCGCACGCGTGAAACCGTCGATTTGTGCGTTTACCGCGGCAGCCACGCGGTATCGGTAGGCCAGTTTGTTTCCGATCAGGAACTTCGCGTCGTATCAGCCGTTGGCACCGCCTTTCCGTGCCACTGCACGGCGCATGGCAAAGCCATTCTGGCCGAGCTGCCTGACGAAAAAATTGCGGATCTGCTCGGCGGCCAGCCGGATGTCAGAACGGATAACACCCTCAGAACCGTCTCATCCGTTCTGGAGGACATTCGGGAGACCAGGATCCGTCGTTACGCCATCGATCGCGAAGAGCACGCTCGGGGCGTCTGCGGCGTCGGCGTTTACCTCAATATCGGCGTCAACGAGCTTTACGCCATATCCATTGCGGTTCCGGCCATGCGTTTCGAGGAAAAGTTTGACCATCTGCTCGGTTCGCTGATGCAGTGCAAAGCGGAAATCGAGGCGATGCTGGCATAACAAGCCGGGGCGTTTGGCCCGGCAGGCGCTAAACGCCGCATGGGCAAGCATGCCTCGCCCCCGGCGCTGCGTTGGCGAGGGGAAGGCGGCAGTCAGCTGTTGCCGAACCGGGCATAAATTTCAGGCAGGAAACGGCCGAGCGAAGAAAACTCCGTCATATCGTGGACGGCCATTTCATAGGCAAAGCCTTCCAGCGACGCTTTCGTCATCCCCGCTTTTGCGATGTATTCGCGCGAGCGTTTTCCGCCGTCCGGGAACTTGTCGAATCTATCCCAGGATTCATGCGTGCCGATCCAGTAACGGTTGACCATTTCCATCCCTTGCGGCGTGTCGCGTCCCAGATGAATCATCAGCACCAGCGGCGTTGATTGCGCATCATAAGGCGTGATGATGCCGCTGGCGTTAAAGGTAAAGCGATGCTTTTTGAGCAACTCGCTCTCGACGCCGAAGCTTTCCGGCGCATTAAAATGGATAACGCCGTCAAGATAGTTATCGCCAATGTACTCGGTAATGTGGTTCGGGTTGCCGTACAGCCGCTCAGCGTAGGACAGACGGGTATCCGCCAAACGCTTGGGATCGACAACCGAGTTGTGGATATGAGCATGCGGGAACCACAGATAATAGCGTTCGCTCTCGATCGGGTGCCAGCAGAACCACCACTTGAACATCTCCGTGGTCACGCCCGGAAAAATATGGCGGCTTTGCGCATAGGCGCAGGGGCCGCCATCCTCAACGACGGCGTAACCCGATACCGGAAACTCGTCAAAACGTTCCAATAGGGTTTTCAGGCCCGCTTTCGTGGGTTGAAGAATGTGTTCTTTTGCCAACGGCCCCTGTTCCAGCGCGCGGATCATCTCTACGGGCGCATCCAGATTGCTGTCGAAGAACTCGGCATAGGGCTTGCCCTGAATGCCTTTCTCATTGATCTTCAAGCGTTTCTGCATCGGCACCTGATAGTAGGAAATCAATGACTTATCGAGCGATGCGCCCGCATCAGTAAACGCGCCTTTCCGCGTCGCCGCCGGTAGGGCGGATGATGGCGCCGCCATGGCGGAAGACAGCAGGGATTGAGAAAGCAAGGCGCCGCCAGCCAACAGCGGAATGCGTTTGATGATATTACGACGTGAAATTTCTTTACTCATGAGATCCTCACTTAGGTTGTCGCCGACTTGACGGCGGCGAGATGTGGTGTGGTTGATATTGATTCTGAACTATCCGCATGATGGATCATTCATCCGTATAATGGTTATTATTCTGTTGCTGGATGTGGGCGATGTCAACGCTCATTGAGTGACAAAGCGCATGGATTGCCAAAAAGCGCCTGCCAGCCATTGCAGGTAATAACTGAGGGGTTGCCGACGTTGGCAGGGTAGGATTGACATTCGATTTACAGTTCGCGCGTTGACATGTTGGGCAGAAGCCTCAAGAATGCCGTCCGAATTGTGGATACTATATCCATATATCGGATATTTCAGTGAGGCACTCTATGCGTGAATTAAGAAAAATGGCGGCGTTTACGCTCTTGGCCGTGGCCTGTCTGACGATCATGGTCGGTTGCGTGATCGTTCCCGGTTTGACGGAGATCGCGAGCCAGTTGGGCACGCCTTCCGCGGCCAGTTGGCTGGTCACCGTGCCGTCGTTGGGCGTGGTGATATTTGGCCCCTTCGCCGGACGTTTTATTGACAGGGCGGGCGCTTACGCGGCGCTCAGCTGGGGGCTGTTGTTGTATGGCCTGCTTGGTGCGGGGGGGCTGTTGCTTCGCGGCTTTTGGCCGGTGATGCTCGACCGCCTGCTGCTTGGCGGCGCCACGGCGATCGTGATGTCAGCCGGCACCGGTCTGATTTCTGCTTTTTACAGTGGGCAGGCGCGCTTGAAAATGATCGCTTCGCAAGGCATGTCGATCGAGCTGGGCGGCGTCATCTTTCTGTTTATCGGCGGACTGTTGGCGACGCTCGGCTGGCGCTGGCCCTTCCTGTTGTATCTTGTCGCCTGGGTGTTGCTGGCAATGCAGTTGCTGTTTGTGCCCAAACCCCAGTCCGATGTGGGTGAATCAGACAACGTTCAGCGCGGTGATGCCATTTCCACCGGCGCCGGCAGATTAACCGCGGTCTATTTTTCCGCTGTGCTTTCCATGATCTGCTTCTTCACCGGGATCATTGTCATCCCGCAGCATTTCCACCACATGAATATCGGGGCGGCGAAAACGGGATACTTCCTGTCGTTTATCTCGCTTATCGCCGTTTTTGCCGCCGCGCTGATGCCCAGGTTGGTGGCTTTACTCAGAGAAAACGGCGCGCTTGGCGCGGCGTTTGTCTGTTATGCCGCAGCGCATCTGCTCTTCGCCTCTGCGCACGGCACTGCGGCATTTGTTGCCGGCGGCATTCTGATGGGATGCGGGTTCGGCTTCTCGGTGCCGTTGGTTAATCATATGACCGTAGAACAAAGTTCCCCCCGCACCCGGGGGCGAAATCTGGCCTATTTATCGATGGCGATTTTCTCCGGCCAGTTCTTGTCATCCTTTATGGCGTTCATTCCCGGCAGCTCATCCGCCGTTTTCCTGGGAGCGGCGGGTATCAGCATCGCCACGGTTTTGGCGCTGACGCTTGCGCGCAGATTAGGGTAAACCCACCGCGCTGCGCGTTTTCCAGCCCGAAAAGATTTTACGCAATCCTTACGCAACCCTTTCAGAAGCGCATTGCGGCATTCGATATATTGAGAATAGTCATTCTCAATAGGATCGTATTGCAATGCAGAGGAAAACGCTTTTAGCGCTGGGGCTGTCGCTGTTGCTGGCCGGCTGCGATGGGCAAAACGCCGGCGCGCCGGCGGGAGCGGGCGGTGAGCGGGAGGTCGGCGTGGTCACGCTGCGCGGCCAGTCAGTGACCCTGAGCAGCGAGTTGACCGGCCGGGTCAACGCCACCATGACCTCCGACGTGAGGCCGCAGGTCGACGGTATCATCAAGCAGCGGCTGTTTACCGAAGGGGCCGAGGTGAAAGCCGGGCAGGTATTGTATCAAATTGACCCCGCCAGCTATCAGGCCAGCTACGATCAGGCCGCCGCCCAGTTGAAAAACGCCCAGGCTACGGTGCAATCCACCCGGCTCAAATCGCAGCGCTATGCGGCGTTGGTGAAAGAAAACGGCGTTTCCAAACAGGACGCAGACGACGCCAAAGCCGCGTATCTGCAGGCCGTGGCGTCGGTGGCGCAGTACCAGGCGGCGCTGGAGACGGCGCGCATCAATCTCGGCTATACCCAGGTGCGTGCGCCGATCGCCGGGCGCATCGGTATTTCGTCGGTGACGCCGGGCGCGTTGGTGACCGCCGGCCAAAGCGATGCGTTGACCACCATCCGCGCGCTGGATCCTATCTATGTCGACCTTACCCAGTCCAGCGCCCAGCTGCTTAAACTGCGGCGCCAGCAGGCGGCGTTACAGCGCGGCGCGGTCACGCCGGTCGCCATCAAGCTGGAGGACGGCACGTCTTATGCCCACCCCGGCAAGCTGGAGCTGACCGAGGTGGCGGTGGATGAGGCCACCGGTTCGGTCACGCTGCGCGCGGTGTTCCCCAACCCCGAACATGAGCTGTTGCCCGGCATGTATATCCACGCCACGGTGGATAACGGCGTCGATCCCAAAGCCATTCTGGCGCCGCAGCAGGGCATCACCCGCAACGCCAAGGGCGAAGCCACCGCGTTGGTGGTCGACGAGCAAAACAAAGTGGCGCAGCGCACCGTCAGCGCCGAACGGGTGGTGGGCAGCAACTGGCTGATCGGCAGCGGGCTGAACGAAGGCGATCGCCTGATCGTCGAAGGCACCAGCAAGGTGACGATCGGCGCCGCAGTGAAACCGGTTGAAGTCTCGGTCGACAAAAACCAACGCGGGGAGCAGTGATATGGCGCAGTTCTTTATCCGGCGGCCGGTGTTCGCCTGGGTGATCGCCATCATCATCATGCTGTGCGGCCTGATGTCGATCAATTCGTTGCCCATCTCGCAGTACCCGGACGTGTCACCGCCGCAGATTTCCATCTCCGCCACCTACCCGGGCGCGGACGCGGAAACGCTGGAAAACAGCGTCACCCAGGTGATAGAGCAGCAGCTCACCGGGCTGGATGGCCTGCTGTATTTCTCTTCGACCAGCAGCTCCAGCGGCTCGGTCAGCATCGACGTCACCTTTGATCAGGGCACCGATCCGGATATCGCGCAGGTGCAGGTGCAAAACAAAGTTCAGCAGGCGGAAAGCCGCTTGCCGAGCGCGGTCACCGCCCAAGGCGTGACGGTCAAGAAATCCCAGAGCAGCTTTCTGCTGATCGTCGGGCTGTATGACGAGACCGACAAGGCGACAATGGCCGACATTTCCGACTATCTGGTCAGCAACCTGCAGGATCCGCTGTCGCGCATCGAGGGCGTGGGGGACGTGCAGGTATTCGGCTCGGAATACGCGATGCGCATCTGGCTGGATCCGACCAGGCTGGCGAGCTATGCGCTGATGCCTTCCGACGTGCAGACGGCGATCGAGGCGCAAAACACCCAGGTGTCCGCCGGCAAGGTAGGCGATCTGCCGGCCGCCGCCGACCAGCAGCTGACCGCCACGGTGAAGGCGCAGTCGCGGCTGCAAACGCCGGAACAGTTCCGCAATATCATCCTGAAAAGCGACAGCAGCGGGGCGCTGGTGCGGCTGGGCGACGTGGCGCGGGTTGAACTGGGCAACGAAGACTACTCCGCCAGCGCGCACCTCAACGGCCACCCGGCGGCGGGGATCGCGGTCAAGCTGGCGGCGGGCGCCAACGCGCTCAATACCGCCAAACTGGTGAAGGCCAAAGTGGCGGAATACCAAAGCGCGATGCCGCAGGGTTATAAGGTGGCCTATCCGAAAGACAGCACCGACTTCATCAACATCTCGATCGAGGAGGTGGTGAAAACGCTGTTCGAAGCGGTGGTCCTGGTAGTGGTGGTGATGTTCGTGTTCCTGCAAAACCTGCGCACCACGCTGATCCCGACCATCACCGTGCCGGTGGTGTTGCTGGGCACCTTCGGCGTGCTGGCGGCGTTCGGCTACTCGATCAATACCCTGACGCTGTTCGGCATGGTATTGGCGATCGGGCTGTTGGTGGACGACGCCATCGTGGTGGTGGAAAACGTCGAACGCGTGATGCGTGAAGATAAGCTGCCGCCGCGCGAGGCGACGGAGAAATCGATGCGCGAGATCACCGGCGCACTGGTCGGCATCGCGCTGGTGCTGTCGGCGGTGTTTCTGCCGATGGCGTTCTTCGGTGGTTCCACCGGGGTGATCTACCGCCAGTTCTCGATCACCGTCGTCTCCTCGATGGTGCTGTCGGTGGTGCTGGCGTTGACGCTGGCGCCGGCGCTGTGCGCCACGCTGCTGAAAGCGTCGCATGAAGAACAGACCGACAAAGGGCTGCTGGGTAAATTCAACCGCGGTTATAACCGGCTGCAGGAGAAGTACGCCGACAAGGTCGGCGGGGTGATCCACCGGCCGACGCGCTATCTGCTGCTGTACGGCCTGCTGCTGATCGCCACCGCCGTGATGTATCTGCGTTTGCCGACCGGTTTCCTGCCCAATGAGGATCAGGGGTCGGTGATGGTGCAGTACACCTTGCCGGCCGGCGCCACCAATGCCCGCACCTCGGCGGTGAGCGAGGCGGTGACCGCCTATTTCCTCGAGCAGGAAAAGGCCAACGTCAGCACCATTTTCACCATCAACGGTTTCGGCTTCAGCGGCAGCGGGCAAAACGCCGGCATGGCGTTCGTCAGCCTCAAAGACTGGAGCCAGCGCGGCGGCAGCGAAAACACCGCCGACGCCATCGCCAAACGCGCCATGGCGCACTTCGCCTCGCTGCGCGACGCCCAGGTCTTTTCCATGAGCCCACCGGCGATCGACGGCTTCGGTCAGTCCGACGGCTTCACCTTCGAGCTGCAGGCCAAAGGGGCGACCACCCGCGCCGAGCTGCAGGCGATGCGCGATCAGATCGTCGCCGCCGCCGCCGGCAATCCGTCGCTGTTGGCGGTGCGCGCCAACACCTTGCCGGACACGCCGCAGCTGCAGGTGGAGATCGACAGCGGCAAACTGCAGGCGCTCGGCCTGAGCGCCGGCGACGTCAACAGCACGCTCAGCAGCGCGTTCGGCAGCACCTACGTCAACGACTTTATCGATCGCAACCGGGTGAAAAAAGTCTATATGCAGGGCGACGTAGCGTATCGCGCCAAGCCGGAAGATCTCGACAAATGGTTTGTGCGCGGCACCAACGCGGCGGGCGACAGCAGCATGACGCCGTTCTCCGCCTTTGCTTCCTCACACTGGATCTACGGCCCGGAAAACCTGTCGCGCTATAACGGGCTGTCGTCGTTCGAGATCACCGGGCAGGGCGCCGCCGGCGTCAGTTCCGGCACGGCGATGAGCGAGATGGAGAAACTGGCGGCGAAGTTCTCCGCCGGCAGCAGCTATTCCTGGAGCGGGCTCTCCTATCAGGAGCGGCTGACCAGCGGTCAGGCATCGTCGCTGTACGCCATTTCGCTCATTGTGGTGTTCCTGTGCCTGGCGGCGCTGTATGAGAGCTGGTCGATTCCGTTTGCGGTGATGTTGGTGGTGCCGATGGGCATCGTCGGTTCGCTGCTTGCGATCACGCTGCGCGGGCTGGAAAACGACATCTACTTCCAGGTGGCGCTGCTCACCATCGTCGGTTTGTCGGCAAAAAACGCCATTCTGATCGTCGAGTTCGCCGAGGAGATGCACCAGCGGGGGGAAACGCTGATTGGCGCGGCGGTCCACGCGGCGCGCATGCGCCTGCGACCGATCCTGATGACCTCGCTGGCGTTCACCGCCGGGGTGCTGCCGCTGGCGGTATCCAGCGGCGCCGGCGCCAACAGCCGCATCGCCATCGGCACCGGCATTATCGGCGGCACGATCACCGCCACCGCCTTGGCGATCTTCTTCGTACCGCTGTTTTATGTGCTGGTGCGACGCATGTTTACCCGTCGGCCCGCCAACTCGCCGTCGCAGGCAGGAGAATAACGTGTTGCAACGAGTCATGATGTTAACTTTACCGCTGCTGCTGAGCGGGTGTCTGTCGCTGGATCCGCACTACCAGCGCCCGGCGGCGCCGGTGCCCGCCAACCTGCCGCAGGGCGAGGCCGCCGGCAAGCAGGCGTTGAGCTACCCGGACGTCGCCTGGCGCGACTATGTGCAGGACGCCAGGCTGCGCCAGGTGGTGGCGATGGGGCTGAGCAGCAGCCGCGATCTGCGCGAGGCGATCGCCAATATCGCCTCGGCGCGCGCGCTGTACGGTGAGCAGCGGGCAGCGCTGTTGCCGACGATCAACGCCACCGCCGACGGCAGCCGCGGGCGTTCGCTGACCGGCAACGGCAATGCCACCGCCATCAGCCAGAGTTACGAAGCGCAGGCCGGCGTCAGCGCCTTTGAGCTGGATCTGTTCGGCAAAAACGCCAGCCTGTCGCGGGCGGCGTTCGAAACCTATCTGGCGAACTCGGAGGCGGCGAAAAGTACCCGCCTGACGTTGATCGCCGACATCGTCACCGACTGGGTGGCGGTGGCGGCCGAGCGCAGCAATCTGGCGGTGGCGCAGCAGACGATGGAAAGCGCCAAACGGTCGCTGGAGGTGACACGCAAGAACCAGCAGCACGGCATCTCGTCGCTGGTCGACGTGGCGTCGGCGGAGACCGTTTATCAACAGGCGCGATCGGACGCCGCCAGCTATGCGACCAGCGCCGCGCAGGCGAAAAACGCGCTGGATTTAGCGGTGGGGCAAAGCGTGCCGGAAAACCTGCTGCCCGGCGGCATCGACGCGCTGGGCGGGATCATGCGCGACCTGCCGGCCGGGGTTTCTTCGCAGGTTCTGCTGACGCGGCCGGACGTGCTGCAGGCGGAGCATAACCTGAAATCCGCCAACGCCAATATCGGCTCGGCGCGGGCGGCGTTCTTCCCGTCGATCAGCCTGACCGCCAGCGGCGGGGTGGGCAGCGGTGAACTCTCGTCGCTGTTCAGCCACGGCGCGGGCGTTTGGTCATTCGCCCCGAGCATCAGCCTGCCGATTTTCAGCGGCGGCTATAACACGTCGCAACTGAACTACAGCAAAGCGCAGAGAGATCTGTATGTCGCCACCTATGAGAAAGCGGTGCAGACGGCATTTCAGGAAACCGCCGACGCGCTGGCGCGCAAAGCCACGCTGCGGGAACAGCTGGCGGCGCAAACCGGCTATGTGGCGGCGGCGCAGCAATATTATCGTCTGGCCGAACTGCGCTACCGCCAGGGCGTGGACAGCTATCTGACCGTGCTGGACGCGCAGCGCACGCTGTATACGGCGCAGCAGTCGCTGATCGCCGCGCAGCAGACGGCGTACGATAATCAGGCGACCCTGTATAAAGTGTTGGGCGGCGGGGTTGCCGCCGAGCGGCAGGGGGATGGCGTCATCGCCGACAAGACGACGCTCAGCCGCTAACCTTCGACCGCGCGCGCCGGGCGTTTGGCTGCGCGCGTTTTTTATGGAAAGTGTAAAGAAACGGAAAACCCGCGCGGCGGCCCGAACTCGCCGCGGCGGGCAGAGTCAGACAGGTAATTGCACTCACTTTTTCTTCATATCGGCTCGAGGTCGTCATGGCAGAAGACATTCAGCAACAGGTCATCGCGCTTATCGCCGCCTTCAACGCATCAGGGCGGCTGCAGAAGGGCGTGGCCATCACCCCGGAAACCGAGATTAACACCGTGCTCAATCTGTCGTTCAGCGACTCCAACACGCTGATGCGCCGCTACTTCGACACCTTCGGCGTCGACAGCGGCAACTATAACCACGAGCTGTATTTCCAGCCGCCGAGCAATACCGGGCGCTGGTTTTCTCCCTCCGCCTGTAAAGAACACACCCGGCCGCTGTGCGTGTCTATGCTGGTGCGCTCCGCGCGCGCCAAACGCTGGCTGTACGACATCCATTTTCTGATCGAGCAGCTCCGTTAGCGCCGCATTACTGCTCCAATACCTCAGCGAATTTCGCCAGCCACTGCGGATGCGCCGGCCAGGCCGGGGCGGTGACCAGATTGCCGTCGACGTGCGCCTGATCGATGCCGATCTCCGCATAATGACCGCCGCCGAGCCGCACCTCCGGTGCGCAGGCCGGGTAGGCGCTGCAGGTGCGGCCTTTCAACACTCCGGCCGCCGCCAGCAGCTGCGGACCGTGGCAAACGGCGGCGATCGGTTTTTTCGCGGCGTCAAACGCCTGTACCAGCGCGATCACGTCGGGGTTCAGACGCAGGTATTCCGGCGCCCGACCGCCGGGGATCAAGAGCGCATCGTAGTGCTCTTCTTTGGCGGCGGCGAAGTCGGCGTTCAGGGTGAAACGGTGGCCGGGTTTCTCGCTGTAGGTCTGCGCGCCGTCAAAATCGTGGATCGCGGTCTGGATATAGTCGCCGACGGCTTTGCCGGGGCACACGGCGTCCACCCAATGGCCGATCATCTGCAATGCCTGGAACGGCACCATGGTTTCGTAATCTTCGGCGTAGTCGCCGACCAGCATCAGGATCTTTTTCTTGCTCATGATCACAACTCCTGCAGGAGGGGGAATGCCTAAGGTATAGCCCAGCCCCCCTTGGAATGCGAACCGCAAAGCGCCTATCTATACTCGTGATACTGCGGCGCTTTTCTCGTCGCTCAACCCCAGGGAGGATCCCCGATGCTGAATCTGGCAACCTTGCTTGAAGAGAGTGCGCATACCTGGCCGGAGCGGCCGGCGGTGATACAGGACGATATCCCGCTCAGCTATCGGGCGCTGAATGAAATGGCCAACCGGGTGGCGAATTTGCTGGTCGCGCGCGGCGTGCAGCCCGGTGAACGGGTGGCGCTGGCCTGCACAAACCGGCCGGAGTTTCCGGCTATCTACTACGGCATCCTCAAAAGCGGCGCCGTGGTGGTGCCGCTGAATATTTTGCTTAAAAGCGCCGAATTCGACTATTACCTGGCGGATTCGGCGGCGGTGGCGCTGTTCTGTTTCGAAGGCAGCAGCACTCTGCCGTTGGGGGAAGAGGCGCTGCGGGCGGCGGCGAAGGCGGAACAATGCCGCGAGGTGTTTATTATCGGCGATCGGCTGCCGCTCGAGGGGGAGCGTTTCAGCCAGGCGATAGCCGCACAGTCCACTGAGTTCGCGTCTGCCGCGACGCTCGAAAGCGACACGGCGGTGGTGCTCTATACCAGCGGCACCACCGGCCGGGCCAAGGGTGCGGAGTTGACCCACGCCAATCTGGTGCTCAACGCATTGGGATCGGTGCGGCTGTTCGACGGTTCAGAGGCGAATCCCGATCGTCACCTGGTAACCTTGCCGCTGTTCCACACGTTTGGTTCGACGGTGCAGATGAACGCCGGATTTGCCGCCGCCGCCACCCTGGTGCTGGTCGAGCGCTTCGACGCCGCACAGGCCATCGCGCTGATGCAACGGCACGGCATCACCTTTTTCGCCGGGGTGCCGACCATGTATTGGGCGCTGTTGAATGCGCTGGATGAGCACACGGATATCGAACGCTTGCGCAGCACGCTGCGTATGGCGGTGTCCGGCGGCGCCAGCCTGCCGGTGCAGATCCTGGAGGATTTCTCGCGCCGCTTCGGCGTCAACATTCTCGAAGGGTATGGGCTGTCGGAAACCAGTCCGGTCGCCACCTTTAACCATCCGCACCGCGTGACCAAACCCGGCTCCATCGGCCAACCGATCTGGGGCGTGGAGGTTCGCTTGCTCGACGTCACCGGGCAGCCGATCGACGGTGTCGATCAGGTGGGGGAGATCGCGGTGCGCGGTTACAACATCATGAAAGGCTATCTGAATCGCCCCGAAGCGACGGCGGAGGTGCTGGAAAACGGCTGGTTTCGCACCGGCGATCTGGCGCGCCGCGACGCCGACGGCTTCTATTTTATCGTCGATCGTGCCAAGGACATGATCATTCGCGGCGGGTTCAACGTCTATCCGCGCGAGATTGAAGAGGCGCTGATTCGCCATCCGGCGGTGTCGTTGGTGGCGGTGATCGGTGTCGAGCATCCTTCGCTGGGCGAAGAGATCAAAGCGGTGGTGGTATTGAAGGAAACGGAAGAACCGATCGAGGAAGAAGCGCTGATCGCCTGGAGCCGGGAGCGGCTGGCGGCGTTCAAGTATCCGCGTATCGTCGAGTTTGTCGAACGCTTGCCGATGACCAGTACCGGTAAGGTGTTGAAACGCTGTTTGCGCTGAGGAAAATCCGGCCTGCCGGGGCAGGCCGGAATACGGGTATCAACCTGGGTAGATGCCGCGCTCTTTACGTGCGGTCAGGATGCGCTCACAGGCCACGATGTAAGCGGCGGTGCGCAGGCTGCACTCTTTCTCGGCGGCCTTGTTCCAGACGTGGACCATCGCGTCGGTCATGATCTTGTCCATACGCTCGTTGATCTCGGACTCGCTCCAGAAGTAGCTCGCCATGTCCTGCACCCACTCGAAGTAACTGACCGTTACGCCGCCGGCGTTACAGATAACGTCCGGAACCACGGTGATGTTGCGGGAACGCAGAATGTCGTCCGCTTCTGGGAAGGTTGGGCCGTTAGCCCCTTCCAGCACCAGTTTGGCGCTGAGGATTTCGGCGCGCTGGCGGGTGATCTGGCCTTCCAGCGCCGCAGGGATCAGGATGTCCATGTCGACCGACCAGAACGCTTCGCTCTCGATCTCGCTGGCGCCAGGGAAGCCGGCGATCTGCTTGTGCTTGGCCTGGTATTCGGTCAGCGCGGCCAGGTCGATGCCGTCGGCGTTGAACAGGGTAGCGGAGTGGTCCTGGATGGTGACGACGCGCGCGCCGACGCCGACGAACAGACGGGCCGCTTCGCTGCCCACGTTACCGAAGCCTTGTACCGCCACTTTGGCGCCTTCGATCTGCACGCCCAGACGCTTGGCCACTTCGCTGCCGGTGACGAACACGCCGCGGCCGGTCGCTTTCTCACGGCCCAGGGAGCCGCCGAGGTGGATGGGTTTGCCGGTGACCACGCCGGTGATGGTGGTGCCGTGGTTCATGGAGTAGGTGTCCATCATCCAGGCCATCACTTTGGCGTTGGTGCCGACGTCCGGCGCAGGAATGTCTTTCTGTGGCCCGATGATGAAGCCGATTTCACTGGTGTAGCGGCGGGTCAGTCGCTCCAGTTCACCTTCAGACAGTTTGAACGGGTCGACGCGGATACCGCCCTTGGCGCCGCCGTACGGCAGGTTGACCGCGGCACACTTGATGGTCATCCAGGCGGACAGGGCCATCACTTCGTTCAGATCGACGTCAGGGTGGAAGCGGATGCCGCCTTTGCCCGGCCCGCGCGACAGGTTGTGCTGTACGCGGAAACCTTCGAAGTGACGGATGGTGCCATCGTCCATCTGCAGCGGGATATCGACAATCAAAGCGCGCTTAGGGTGACGCAGCGTATCAACCCAGCGTGACAGGTCACCGAGGTAAGGGGCGACGCGATCGATTTGTTGCAGATATGTAGCCCAAGCGGTGGTGCTGCTGTCTGAAGCGTAGGATAGCTTTTCCATAACCAACCTTTATATATTAGAGGTATTTATTTCGTTTAACCGTGGATTAGCAAGCGCATAACACTTTGCGACGCTAAATTTACCACTAATTATGCCGGTTGTTAGCCCCCCTCTCATCGGGCCAGCGGACGGTTTTTCGCCGCCTGCAGAGCGGTAAATGAATAGTTAATTACTTTTTGTCGGCGGTGAGCGATCACATGCATAATTTATGCATATAAAGCGCATAAAAACCCTTTTTATCTATTTTTCAGAAGCTTGAATGTGATCAAAAAGTTTCATTTTATTTAACTGCCATGTTGACAATGGCATTTCCCCTCGCCAGAGTTAAATTAATGTTAAAACGGCTCCGGCGTCGTTTTTTTGTTGCACAAGAGAAAGTATAACCATTTGATATTGTAGTGTTTACCCACCACGCTCAGGCTTTGTACGCCAAACGTGGGCGATACGACGGCTCACGAGAGCATTTTCTTGGTACCCATTATTATTACCTCCCTGTCACAACGGGGCGGGCAGCGTTTGGTCTCAATTTTTTTGCCGGTTAGAGCGCCCGCGGGCGTTTCATTCCTGCTGCAACCGCGCATCGGTTGCTTAATCGCCTTAACGACGGACAGGTAACACCATGACAAAAAACCACTGCGATCGGCTGAACCCAGGTTCAGCCGAGGGGCCTCACTGTGCCCAAACCTTGCAGCGCGGGCTGAGTGCGCGCCACATTCAACTGATTTCGATCGGCGGCGCCATCGGCACCGGGCTGTTTATGGGCGCCGGGAAAACCCTCGCGCTATCGGGCACCTCCATCGTACTGACTTACGCCATCGTCGGTTTTTTCATGTTCATGGTGATGAGAGCGATGGGGGAGCTGCTGCTCACGCGGCTCGATTACCGCTCGTTCGCCGATTTTGTCTCCGAATACCTGGGGCCGCGCGCCAGCTTTTTTCTCGGCTGGTCCTACTGGCTGAGCTGGGTCGTAACCTGCATTGCCGACGTGGTGGTGTGCGGCGGCTACGTGCAATATTGGCTGCCAGACGTCTCGCCCTGGTTGCCGGCGCTGCTGACGCTGGGGTTTCTGTGTCTGTTCAACATGCTGTCGGTCAAGATGTTCGGCGAAGCCGAATTCTGGTTCGCGATGATCAAGGTGGTGGCGATCGTCGCGTTGATCGCTACCGGCGCCTGGATGGTGTTCAGCGGCTGGACTTCGCCGGACGGCGTGACCGCTTCGCTGCATAACGTCACCGATCCCGCCATTTTCATGCCGCACGGCATCTTCGGCTTTTTCGCCGGTTTCCAGATCGCCATTTTCTCCTGCACCGGCATCGAGCTGCTGGGCACGATGTCGGCGGAGACCAAAAACCCCGAGAAGGTGCTGCCGAAGGCGATCAACGCGATCCCGGCCCGCATCATCGTCTTCTACGTGTGCTCGATGCTGACCATTATTGCCGTCACCTCATGGAGCCACATCTCGCCGGACAGCAGCCCGTTCGTGATGCTGTTCGATCGGGCGGGGCTGCCGGCCGCCGCCGCGGTGATCAACTTCGTGGTGCTGACTTCGGCGATGTCCTCGGCCAACAGCGGGGTGTATTCCAGCACCCGCATGCTGTACAGCCTGTCGATGGAAAAGCATGCCCACGGTCAGTTCCGCATTCTGTCGCGCACCACGGCCATTCCGATCCGCAGCCTGCTGTTTTCCTGCTTCTGCATGGTGGCCGGCACCTTGCTGCTGGCACTGGTGCCGAACGTCATGACGCTGTTCACCATTGTCTCTACCGTGGCGGCGATCCTGGTGGTTTACAGCTGGGGTATGATTTTGGTCGCCTACCTGGTGTATCGCCAGAAGCGGCCGGATCTGCACGCCGCTTCCCACTTCAAAATGCCGGGCGGGGTAGCGATGGCCTGGCTGACGCTGGCATTTTTCGCCTTTACGCTGGTGCTGATGGTGTTCGATCGCGATACGCTGATCGCGTTGTGCAGCATGCCGCTGTGGTTTACCACGCTCGGCCTGATCTGGCGCTATCGGGTCCGCGACAGCGTGGCGCGCGAGAGCTACGTGTTTTATCGGCGCGGCGCCGAGGCGGAATAACCGGCGAAGGATACGCCGCTTGCCGCCGCTCCGCTCGGCAAGCGGCGGCAACTGCGGTATGCTAAGCGGCTGAACCGCAAACCAAACCGGGCTATACGGAGACCCCCAGCGTGCCGAACTCTTCTTCTCAACTCGACCTTTTGCGATCGGTCGCCGACGGCATCGCCGCGCTGTTTTTCCCGAATGCGGAAGTGGTGATCCACGATTTGGCCACCAACAAGATTGCCTATCTGGCGAACAACCTGTCGAAGCGCAAACCGGGCGATGACGCCGGGCTGGAAGACTTCGAGCTCGATGGCGGCGCCGGCGTGACCGGCCCCTATGAAAAGCTGAACTGGGACGGCAAAAAAATGCGTTCGGTGAGCATCGCCGCGCGCGACGAGCAGGGCAAGCCCAGCTATCTGCTGTGCATCAACCTGAGCACCGCGATGTTCGAGGACGCCCGCAATGCGCTGGACATGTTTTTATCGGTCACGCGATTGCAGCCGCAGCCGCAACAGCTGTTCAAAGACGACTGGCAGGAGAAGATCAACACCTTCCTGCATGACTGGCTGCGGCGCGAGAACGCTGCGCTCGGCTCACTGAGCCGCGAGCAGAAACGGCGGCTGGTCAGCGATCTCTATCATCAGGGGGCGTTCAAGGCCAAAAGCGCGGCGGATTACATCGCCAACGTGCTGTCGATGGGGCGCGCCACGGTGTACAAGCACCTGCGGGAATTGAAGCAGGAGTAAAGGCGGCGAGAAAGGCGGAAGAAAGGGGCGGCGATGGCCGCCCCTTGTCGTTACCAGCGGTAGTTGACCGAAGCGATAATGCTGCGGCCGCTGCCGTAGAAGCAGGCATACTCGCCGCTGCACGACGAAACGTATTTCTTGTCCGTCAGGTTCTGCACGTTGAGCTGCAGCGCCGCGCCGCGCAGCGCCGACGAAGCCTGACCGAGGTCATACTTCACCATGGCGTCGTACAGCGTGTAGTGCGGCACGTCGTACTGGCCGGTGGCGTCGGCCGGCGCATCGCCGATGTAACGCACGCCGCTGCCGACGGTCAGGCCGTTCAGCGCGCCGCTCAGGAAGCTGTAGCTGCCCCAGGCGGACGCCGCGTGGCGCGGGATGCCCGCCGGGCTGTGGCCGATTTCGTCCGCCGAGTTGGAGTCTTTGGTCACTACGTCGGTGTAGGTATAGGCGGCGGTCAGCTTGATCGCCGGCGTCGGCTGAGCGTGCACTTCCGCCTCAATCCCCTTGGATTTCACCTCGCCAATCTGCTCGTAGGCGGAGGTGAGACGGTTATAGGACGCCACATTGCGCTGGGTAATGTCGAACCAGGAGAGGGTCAGCAGGGTATTGCCGCCCGGGATCTGGTACTTCACGCCCACCTCGGTCTGTTTGCCGGTGGTCGGCTTGAGCGGATCGGCGCCCGGCGCGCTCGGATACAGGTTAGGATCGAACGAGGTGCTGTAGCTGACATACGGCGAAATGCCGTTGTCGAAGGCGTAGAGCAGCCCCGCGCGGCCGGTGAACTGGGCATCGTTGTAGGTCTGCTCTTTGCCGCCGGCGGTGCGATCGCGGGTGTTGACCTGCGACCAGTCCTGGCGGCCGGACAGCAGCAGGTTCCAGTTATTCCACTCCAGCTGATCCTGCAGATACACCCCGACCTGATTCAGCGTCTTCAATTCGCTGGAAACCAGCGTCAGCGCGCTGCCATCAATGCTGGGGCGAACCGGATTGGCCCAGTCGATCGGGTAATCGTTGCCGCGATCGCGATACATCTTCGAATCGCTATGGCTGTAGCGGTAATCCAGCCCGCCCAGCACGGTGTGCTTCACCTCGCCGGTATCGAACAGGCCCTTCAGCTGGTTATCCACGCCAAACTCGTTGGTCATCTGCGTTTCATGCTGCGCCCTGCGCGTCACGGTGTGGTCGTTAACGTCAGAATTTACGTTATAGACCAGATATTTATAGTCTTCATCGCGGTGAGTGAAGCGCAGGTTCTGGGTAAACGACAGCGCATCGCTGAAGTTGTGCTCGAGGCTGTAACCGATCGACGCCTGCTCGCGCCGCGATTTGTTGAAGCTGGGCTCGCTGACGTTGAAGTCATAGGGCACGTAACCCGCGCTGGTCGGGAACAGCGTGCCGGCGCGCGGCAGGAAGTTGCGCGACCCGGCTTTCGGATCGTTCTGGTAGCTGGTCAGCAGCGTAAAGCTGGTGTCTTCGTTCGGCAGCCAGGTGAAGGCCGGCGCGATGGCCACCCGTTGCTGCTTGCTGTCTTTGACGAACTCGTGCTCGGTTCTGGCGATACCGTTCAGGCGATAGAACAGGGTGTTGTCGTCGTTGAGTTTGCCGCCGAAATCGAACGCCGTTTCCGCCAGATGGCGGTTGCCGGTGCTGAATTTGACTTCGTGAATGCTCTGGGCGGTAGGGCGTTTACTGGTCATCACCACCACGCCGCCGGGGCTGACCTGGCCGTACAGCACGCCGGCCGGGCCGTGCACCATCTCCACGCGCTCCAGCAGCCAGGGGTCGATCTGCCCGGCGCCGCCATTTTGGCTCGAGAGGCCAAAGTGCAGACCGTCGAGCAGTTTGGGCGCATAGCGGAAGCCGCGGCTGATCACTTCGTCATTGCGGTTGGAGTTGCCGCGGTAGGTGGTGATCACTCCGCTGGTGTAGTTCAGCGCGTCGGCGACCGACGCCGGCTCCTGGTCGTTCATTTGCTCGCGCGTGACCACCGAGATGGACTGCGGCGTCTTGCGCAGAGAGGCGGCGGTCTTGGTGCCGGCGGCGCTCTCTTTGGCGACGATCCCTTTGACCGGCGCGGTCACGCTGTTTTGCGCGTCGGCGGTCACCAAAATCGTTTCGTCCGCTGCCGCAGACGCGTGTTGCGCCAAGGGCAATAACGCCAGCGCCGATCCCAGCAACAGATGCCTGGCGGACATCGCCTCCGCATTCCCGTTAGCTATCCCTTTGTTTTTAATCTTCATTATCTCTCCTGCATACCTGCGTTGTGTGTTATGCCACCCTGATAAACCCCGAAATATCGGCGAGCGGTATTCACCCGTCGACGCGGAGACGCCGTATGTGCACGACGGTAAAAATCCGACAAATAGTATTGAAAATGATAATGAGTATCAATACGATTGTCAGGTTTTGTAAAAATCACTCATGTTATGTAAGGGGCGCTATGGAGTTTTTGCCGGAAAAGAGGCCAGGAAACGACCTTGAGGGATTGGCGGCGCAATGGCTGCGTGAAGAGGCGGCAGGGCAATCCGTGTGGTGGCAGAAGGTTGCCGCGCAGGGCACGCCCATCGTCGACGCGCTCGACAAACGCCACGTCAAAATGACCTGGCTATGGCGCGACCCCGCCGGCGATGAACGGCACTCGCCGATATGCCGCGTTTACGCCGATATCAACGGCATTACCAATCACCACAGCACGTCCCCCAGCAGCCTGACCAGGCTCCCTGGCACTGACGTTTGGTACGGCTCGGCCGTTATCGATCGCCGCTGGCGCGGCAGCTACAGCCTGATCCCCATTACCGAGCGAGATCTCCCCCCCGTCTTCAGCGACGACGAAACGTTACGCGACCGCCAGCAGCGTGCCTGGTGGGTATCGCTGTTCCCGTTGGCGAGAGCCGATCCGCTGAATCGGCTCTCGCTGGGGCCGTCTCATCGCCCGCGGTCCGTATCCCTGGCGCAAGGGCCGGATGCCGACGATCAAAGCGCCTGGCAGGCCGCCGATCGGCCGCTGGATGAGGCGCGGCTACAGCGATTTCAGTGGCACAGCGAACGGCTGGGTAACCAGCGGCGCGTTTGGCTGTATGCCAGCGGCGACGCGGCGGTGAAAGCGAACCGCCCGCTGGTGCTGCTGCTCGACGGCCAAAACTGGATCGAAAGGCATGCGCTGCTGCCGGTGATCGAGAACGAAACCGCAAAAGGGCAGTTGCCGCCCGCGTGCTGGTTGCTGATCGATGCGATCGATGGTGAATACCGGGAAAACGAGCTGCCCTGCAACGCCGTCTTCTGGCAGGCGGTGATCGACGAACTGCTGCCGCAGGCGCAGCGCCGCGAAGCGTTCAGCGAGACTGGGGCGCGCACCGTGGTCGCCGGCCAGAGCTACGGCGGGCTGGCGGCGTTATACGCCGGTTTGCACTGGCCAGAGCGCTTCGGCCACGTGCTGAGCCAGTCCGGCTCCTTCTGGTGGCCTACGGTGCAATTTGTGACCCAGTTCGAAAAACGCCACGAACTGGAGGAAGGCTGGCTGATACGCCAGGTTCGGCAGCGCAACGCGGCGGCACCCAAGCTCACCGTGATCCAACAGGCCGGCGATCGGGAGGCGGACATCGAATTCGTCAATCGCCAGATGCACCAGGCGCTGACGGCGGCCGGGCACCGCGCCGAATACCGCGTGTATTCCGGCGGACATGACGCGCTCTGCTGGCGCGGCGGTCTGGTGGACGGCGTGCGCCGGCTGCTTTCCGCAATGAAGTAATCCCACATTTTGACAGACAGGTAATGAAAATGACTCAGGAACAACAAAACCCGTTCGATGACGAAAGCCTCCGTTTCTCCGTGCTGGTCAACGCGCAGCAGCAGTATTCGCTGTGGCCGCAGTTTGCCGATACGCCGCAGGGGTGGCGCGTGCTGATGGGGCCGGCGTCGCGCGGCGAGTGCATCGACTACATCGAAACGCACTGGCAGGACATGCGGCCGGCGGCGCTGAAAGCGGCGGATGCGGCGCGTTAAGCGCCTGGCAGTCAATCGATATATTCCGTTTGAGGGAAAGGACAGACACCATGTCAGAAACGCTTTCTTTACCGGATACTCAGGTCGAGTATCGGGATTATCCGCTGGTTGCTGCGCAACCGGGGATCTGGATCGCCGACCAAATCGCGCTGCGCCGCAACAGCTTCGCCGTGGCGCACTACACCGAACTGCACGGCGCTATCGATCGTTCGGCGCTGGAGCGCGCGATCCGTCAAGGGCTGGCCGAAGCGGATACGGTTCAGGCGCGATTCTTTGAGGCGCAGGACGGCCAGCCGGTGCAGCGTTTACCGCTGATAGCCGATCCCGCACGCGTGCAGGCGCCGGAGTGGTTCGATTTCAGCGCCCGGCCGGACGCCGAGCAGGCGGCGCTGGCGCTGATGAACAACGATCTGGCGCAGGATCTGCCGGCGGACGGCGAACGGCCGCTCTATCGCCATGCGGTGATCCGCGTCAGCGCCGATCGCTGGTTCTGGTACCAGCGCTTTCATCATCTGACCCTGGACGGCTTCAGCTTCGAGGCCATCACCCGCCGGATCGCCGATATCTATCGCGCGCTGCGTCACGGACTGTCGCCGGCGGCATCGCCGTTTACCCCGTTCGGCAAGGTGGTGGAAGAGTTTCAGCAATGGCAAACGTCGCCGGCGCGCCGGCGGGCGGCCGAATTCTGGCAACAGCATCTGCGCGATTTGCCGTCGCCGCTGTCGTTATCGACGGAGAGTCGGGAGGTTGAACCGGGCGCCCGGCCGCTCAAACAGGCGCTGGTGCTGCCGGAATCGCTGTTTGACGAAGCGCTGCGCGATGGCGCGCTGCAGTCGCTGCAACCGGCCGATATCGTCACGGCGGCGCTGGCGATGTATCTGGCGCGCATGAGCGGCGAAACCCGTTTTTCACTCGGTTTTCCTTTCATGCGCCGTATGGGCTCCCAGGCGCTGGCGGCGGTCGGCCCGGTGGTTAACGTGCTGCCGCTGCTGCTGAATGTGACGCCGGAGATGTCGCTGGCGGACGTCTGCCAGGCGACCGTGGCGCAAATCAAACAGGCGCGCCGCCATCAACGCTATGAAGCGGAGCAGATCAAACGCGATCTCGGCCTGGTCGGCGGCCATCAGGAACTGTACGGCCCGGTGATCAACGTCAAGGTTTACCACAGCGCCTTGTCCTTCGACGGCCAGGCGGCCGTTACCCATACGCTGGCGATGGGGCCGGTCGACGATCTCGAGTTTGAGATCGGCTTTCGCAACGGCGTGCTGACGCTGTCGTTGGTGGCCAGCCCGGCCAAATACTCGCCGCGCACCTTGCATCACCACGCGGAGCGCATCGGCCATTGGCTGCAGCAACTGGCGCGGCAGCCGCACCAGCCGAACGGTCAACTGACGTTGATCGGCGAAGGGGAGTTAAAGCAGCTCGCGGCCTGGGGGCGCGGCGCGCATCTGACGCCGCCGGCAGGCATGGTGTCAATCATGGATGCGTTTCAGCGCCAGGTTGAGCGGCAGCCCGAGGCGCTGGCGGTGGCCTGCGGCGATGTGCGCCTCAGCTACCGTCAGCTTTCCGAACGGGTGATGCAGCTGGGGCGAGTGCTGATCGAAAGCGGCATCGGCGCGGAAGACGTGGTCGCCATCGGCATTCCGCGCTCGGTGGACACGCTGGTCGCGCTGTTCGGCGTGTTGGCCAGCGGCGCGGCCTATATGCCGCTCGATCTGGATTACCCGCGTGAACGCCTGGCGCTGATGTGCGACGACGCGCGACCGGCGATGTTGCTGACCCACCGCGTGACGCAGGCCAATATGCCGGATCTGCCACAGGTATTGTGCCTGGACGACGCAGCGTGCCTGGCGCGCTGCGCGGCCGCCGAAGCTGCGCCGATAACGGATGCCGAACGGCGTGCGCCGCTGAACGAGGCGCATCTGGCCTATATGATTTACACCTCCGGTTCGACCGGCAAACCCAAAGGCGTGATGTCCACGCACCGCGGGCTGCTGAACCTGTTCCTGTCGCATCAGGCCTCGCTGTTTGGCCCGGCGATCGAAAAATTCCAGGCTCGCCATGGGCGCCGCCTGCGCGCCGGCCATACCGCTTCGTTCTCTTTCGACTCCTCCTGGGAACCGCTGTTCTGCATGATGATGGGCAGCGAACTGGTCATCTTCGATGAGGAGCTGCGCCGCGATCCCTGGGCGCTGCTCGAACAAACCCAACAGACGCCGATCGATCTGCTGGACATCACGCCGTCATTCTTCTCGCAACTGGTGGACTGCGGCCTGCTGAAGGGGCAGTTCCCGCTGCCGGCATTCGTGATGATCGGCGGCGAGGCGGCAACGCCGACGCTGTGGAACCTGATGCAGCAGCATCCGGAGGTGGAGATCCACAACTATTACGGCCCGTCCGAATACACCGTCGATACCCTCGGCGCGCCGGTCACGGCCGCCGAACAGCCGGTGATTGGCCGTCCCCTCGCCAATACCGAAGTCTGGCTGCTCGACGGCCGCCTGCAGCCGGTGCCGATCGGCGCGGCGGGCGAGCTGTACATTTCCGGCAAAGGCATCGCGCGCGGGTACCTGCGGCGCCCGGATCTGACGGCGGCGCGCTTTGTCGCCAATCCGTTCGCCGAAGGCGAAGTGATGTACCGCAGCGGCGATCTGATGCGCTGGAGCGCTGAGGGCCAGTTGGTGTTCATTGGCCGGACCGATCACCAAATCAAGGTGCGTGGTTTCCGCGTCGAGCTGGGTGAGGTGGAAAGCGCGCTGGCCGCCTTGCCGGACGTGGGGCGGGCGGTAGCGATCGCCGAGCCGATCGGCGCCACCTATCGCCTGATCGGCTACTGTTCGGTGCAGGATGACGCGCGCCGTGCCTCACCCTCGCTGCAAAGCGAGCTGCTGGGGCAGTTGGCGCAACGTCTGCCGGATTATATGGTGCCGGCGATCCTGGTGGTGATGCCGGAGCTGCCGCTTAACGTGAATGGCAAGATTGACCGCCAGGCGCTGCCCAAACCGCAGGAGACGCTGGCGCAAAGCATTCGCGAGCCGGCCACCGAGCAGGAAAGGCTGATTTGCGGCGCCATGGCGCAGCTGCTGGGGATGGATCGTATCGGCGCCGACGACGATTTCTTCGCGCTCGGCGGCGACAGCATCTCGGCGATGGGGCTGGGCACCGCCCTGCGGCGCAAAGGGTATCTGCTGCGGCCGCGCGAGATCTTCGCGCTGCACACCCCCGCGCGCATGGCGCAGGCGATGCAGCCGCTGGCCGTAGACTCTCAGGCTGCGCGCAGCGTGCAACAAGGCCCGATCGACGGGCTGCCGATCCTGCATTGGTTTGCCGAGACGGGCGATATGCATCGTCGCTTCGCGCACGGCGTTTTTCTGCGCGTGCCTGCCGAGCTGCAACCGGAACAGCTGCGTTATGCATTGGAACAGCTGCGTACGGCGCACCCGGCGCTGGGCGCGCGGATCCGCGAGGGGCAGTTGGTGGTTGAAACCGCCGCCGCCGGTGAGCTGATGCAGGTTCATAACGTATCCGGTGAGCTGGAGTTAGCGGCGGAACAGGCGTTTGATGCCGCACTTGACCATCTCGAACCGGCTGCAGGCACCATGATGCAAGGCATCCTGTTGCAGCGCGACGGGCAGAGCCTGGGGCTGGTGCTGGCGATCCATCACCTGGTAGTCGACGGCGTTTCCTGGCGCATCCTGCTCGACGAGCTGCGGCAGGTGGCCGACAGCGCCATGCAGGGGCAGCCAATCACCTTGCCGCCGGAAGAAACCTCGCTCTATGAGTGGTCTGCACGCCTACGAGCCGACGCTGAACGCCGGGAAGCCGAGCTGCCGTTCTGGCGGCAGATGCTGGCGGACGGCGCACCGCGTTTGGGGCGACGCGCGCTGGATCCGCTTAGCGATCGCACTGGCGACGTATCGGAAAAACGCACGTTACTCGACAGCCGGCTGACCGCCGCGCTGCTCGGCACATTGCCGCAGGGATACCGCGCGCAGGTTGAAGAGATCATGCTGTGCGCGCTGGCTCAGGCCTGCCGCCGCCGTTTCCAGGCCGCTTCGCTGCGTTTCTCTCTGGAGTCGCACGGCCGCGCAGAACTGGACGACGGACTCGATCTGGCCCGCACTGTCGGCTGGCTGACGGCGGAGTATCCGCTGCACATTGAACTGCATGACGCTGAGCACAATGAGGCCGTGCGTGCGGTGAAACGGGCGACGCGAGCGGTGGCCGATCGCGGCGTCGGTTATGGCCAGCTGCGTTATCTGCATCCGCAGCGTGACGAACTGGCGGCGCTGGCGCAGCGCAATGCGCCGGAGATCTTGTTCAACTACCTCGGGCGTTTCAGCCAGGATGAGGGGCACTGGACGCCGCAACGCAGCCAAACCCGCTTCCGCGACGCCTTCGCCGTGGCGCAGGATGCGCAACAGGCGCTGTCGTATGGCCTGGAGGTGAATATCTTTGTCGAAGAGCGGCGCGACGGCGCCTGCCTGGCGATCAACTGGAGCTGGCTGGAGGCGATTTTCAGCGAGAGCGACATTGCGCAGCTGCACAGCGGCATCGAGCAAGCGGTGCGTTCACTGTGCGAGTTTGCCGAGCGTCATCCCGAACGCGCGGCGGCAACGTTGGTGGCGGCCGAGATCGCCCAGCCGAACGTTGACGATGAGACGGTGCGCGCCTGGGAGCAAGAGTGCGGGCCGTTGGCCGCGGCGCTGCCGCTGTTGCCGTTGCAACATGGCCTGCTGTTCCATGCGCAGACGGCGCAGCAGGGCGGCAGCTATAACTCGCTGACGCGCCTGAGCCTCTGCGGCGAGCTGGACGAACATCAACTCCAGCAAGCGCTGAATGCGGTGATCCGCCGCCATCCGCAGCTGGCCGCCCGGTTCAACCGCGAGGGCGAACCGCTGCAACTGATACCGCAGGAAAGCCATTGGCCGCTGGACAGCCGTAAGCTGCCGCCGCTGTCCGAAGAGCAAGAAACGCAGGCGCTGCATGAACTGGAACAGGAAGAGCTGCAGCGCGATCTGTTTAACCAGCCGGGCGCGATGTTGCATGCGCTGCGGATCAAACACGGCGATAGCGAACGCTACACGCTGTTCCTTAACGCACACCATCTGATTGTCGACGGCTGGTCGACGCCGGTGGTGCTCAACGATCTGATGCTGGCCCTGCGTGAAGGCGAGCAGGCGTTGCCGCCGCTGCGCTCGAACTACGCCGATATCGTGCGCCGCCTGACCGCGCGGGATGCCGACGCCTCGCGCCGCCTCTGGCGTGAGACGCTGCAGGATGTGCGCCCGACGTTGTTGTTCGGTGAATCGCATGACGATAGCGTGCATGAGTTGGAAATGACGCTGCCGCCGGCCGAGGAAAGGCGCTTGCTGACCCTGTGCCGCGAGCGCGGGCTGACGCTCAATACCCTGATGCAGGGCATCTGGGCGCTGCAGCTGGCCAGCTGTTGCGGCCATCAGGACGTGGTGTTCGGCTCGCCGGTTTCCGGCCGCTTTGGCCAGATAGAAGGGATTGAGGAACACGTTGGCCTGTTCAGCAACACGCTGCCGGTGCGGGTTCGTCTGCAGCATGACCGTTCGTTGACGGATCAACTGACCGAACTGCAGCATCGGCAGATTGAACTGCTGGAGCACGACGACTTGGGCTTGGGAGAGATCCAGCATCTGGCCGGGGCGGGCACGCTGTTCGACACGCTGTTGGTGGTGGAAAACTACCCGGACAACGACGCCTTGCTTGGCGGCGCAGGTTCCTTGCGCTGCGATGCCATCCGTAACAAAGGCTATACCCACTATCCGCTGACGCTGCTGGTGCTGCCGGGCGAGCGCCTGCGTCTGCTGATGGAGTACCGCGATTCGGTGCCGCAGCCTGAACGCTTCGCCGCACGGCTGATGGCGCTGCTGCAACAATGGATAGCGCAACCGGATCTGCCGCTGCCGCGCTGGCAATTGCAAACCCCGCAGGAGCAGGCGCTGGTCGCGGCGGTCAACCGCACCGGGCAGGCGGTGGCGGACACCACCTTGCATCAGGCGATCGCCGATCAAGCGAGGCGCACGCCGGAACGCATCGCGCTGCAGGACGCCGGGCACAGCCTCAGCTACCGTGACATGCAGCGCCAGGCCGCGCTGTTGGCCGAACGGCTGACGGCGGCCGGCATTCAGCCGGGCGATATCGTCGCGGTGGCGTTGCCGCGTTCGGTGCGCCTCAGCCTGGCGCTGACGGCGATTGTGCAGACCGGCGCCGCCTGGCTGCCGCTGGATACCGGCTATCCGGACGAGCGGCTGGCCTACATGGTGGAGGACGCCAAACCACGGCTGATCGTTACCGAGAGCGCGTTGGATGCCCGCTTCGCCGCGCTGGCGCCGACGCTGCGGTTCGATGCGCTGGACGACAGCGGGCGCGAACCGGCACCGCGCCCAGCGGCGAGGAGCGGCGATTATCCCGCCTACGTGCTGTATACCTCCGGCTCTACCGGGCGGCCGAAAGGGGTGGTGGTGAACCACCGGGCGATCGTCAACCGCCTGTTCTGGATGCAGCATGAGTATGCGCTTGATGCGCAGGACGTGGTCCTGCAGAAAACGCCGTGCAGCTTCGACGTTTCCGTTTGGGAGTTATTCTGGCCGCTGATGGTCGGCGCGCGCCTGGTGATGGCGCCGCCGGAGGCGCACCGCGATCCGCAGGCGCTGACGACCTTGATCGACGACTATGGCGTGACCACGCTGCATTTCGTTCCGTCGATGTTGGCTATCTGGGTTGAGGCGCTGAACGAACGGGCGCCGCAGCGCGCCGCCGCCAGCCTGAAACGCGTGTTCTGCAGCGGCGAAGCGCTGTCGTGTGAACTGGCTTCCCGCTATCAGGCATTGGTTGCCGCGCCGCTGCATAACCTGTATGGCCCGACGGAGGCAGCGGTCGATGTTACCTATCAACCGGCGTCCGGCGAGGCATTGGCGGCGGTGAGCGGCGCCGGCGTGCCGATCGGCAAACCGGTCTGGAACACCCAACTGAGCATTCTCGACGCCATGCTGCGGCCGGTGCCCGTCGGCTGCGCCGGCGATCTCTACCTGCGCGGCATTCAGCTGGCCGACGGCTATCTGCATCGGCCGGGATTAACGGCGCAGCGGTTTGTCGCCGATCCCGCCGGCAACGGCGCGCGCATGTATCGTACCGGCGATATCGCCCGCTGGCTGGAGGACGGCAGCGTCGAGTATTTGGGCCGCAGCGACGATCAGCTGAAGATCCGCGGCCAGCGCATCGAGCTGGGTGAAATCGAGCAGGCGCTGCTGGCGCAGCCGGGGGTAGCGCAAGCGGCGGTGCACGCCATCGAACTGGGCGAGGGCGCGACGGGACTGGGCGGCGCCGATATGCGGCAGTTGGTCGCCTGGCTGATCGCCCAACCGGGCGTGACGCTGGATACCGCCGTACTGCATCAGGCGCTGGAGGCGCGTTTGCCGGCGCATATGATGCCGGTCAGCTATGTCATGACCGACAGCTTCCCGCTCAGCGCCAGCGGCAAGCTGGATCGCAAGGCGTTGCCACGGCCGCAGCTGAACCCGCAGAGCGGCCGCGCGCCGCACAGCGACAGCGAGCGCCTGCTGGCGGCGCTGTTCGGCGAACTGCTGGGGCGCGAGACGGTGTATGCCGACGACGACTTCTTCGCACTGGGCGGCCACTCGCTGCTGGCGATGCGTCTGGCGGCGGAATTGCGGCGGCGCGTCCCTCGGCCATTGACCGTCGGGCAAATCATGTTCGCCCGCAGCCTGGAGAAGATGGCGCATCTGCTTGATGACGTGCAGGCCGCCGGCTCGGCCGAGAGCCGCGGCGTCGGCGAATGCCTGCAGCTGCGGGCCGGCCAAGGCCCGGCGTTGTTCTGCCTGCATCCGGCTTCCGGTTTCGCCTGGCAGTACTCGGGGCTGAGCCGGTATCTGTCGGGGAGTTACCCGATCATAGGCCTGCAGTCGCCAAGACCGGACGGCGTCATCGCCACCTGTGAGGACATTGAGCAGATGGTCGATCGTCATCTCGCCACTCTGCGCCGCCTGCAGCCGCAGGGGCCTTACTACCTGCTGGGCTATTCGCTCGGCGGCACGCTGGCGCATTCGATGGCCGCGCGTCTGCAGCAGCAGGGTGAAGAGGTGGCGTTCCTCGGCATGCTGGATACCTATCCGCCGGAAGGCCAGGACTGGACCGGCCCCACCGAGGAAGAGGCGCAGAAGGAGGTGGCGCAGGAACAGGCCGAGTTTATGGCGGAAGATCATGGCGATCCGGCGCTGATGGCGGAGAAGGCGGCGATGTTTGACAGCATTGTCGCCAACTACCGCGACGCGGTGCGCCTTCTTTCTCAGGCGCGCAGTCAGCGTTTCCACGGCACGGCAACGCTGTTCGTCGCCGACCGGACGCTGCCGCCATTGATGGATATCAACGCCGTGTGGGCGCCGTATCTGGATGGGTTGATCTGCCATCACCAAGGCTGCGAACACGCAGACATCCTGTCGCCGGCCTCGCTGGAGACGCTCGGGCCGCTATTGCATTCGCTGCTGACGCGGCAATACGGGTTGGTATAACGCAACCGGGCCGGGGCGTGCGCCACGGCCCGTACTAAAACATGATATGCAGGACACTATGGCCAGACCTTCTTTTTTTCTTGATTTCAGTTTGCTGAGAAGCAATGCGCATTTTCGCGCGATTTTCTGCGCCCGCATGCTGTCGGTGTTTTCCCTCGGCATGCTGGCGGTGGGGGTGCCGATTCAGATCCAGGCGATGACCGGCTCCACGTTGCAGGTGGGCGTGGCGGTGGCGCTGGACGGGGTGGGCATGTTTATCGGCCTGATGCTGGGCGGGGTACTCGCCGATCGCTACGATCGCCGTAAGCTGATCCTGTTCGCGCGCGGCACCTGCGGGCTGGGCTTTGTCGCCCTGAGTCTGAACGCCTTCGCCCCGGCGCCTTCGCTGTGGGCGCTCTACCTGCTGGCGGCCTGGGACGGCTTCTTCGGCGCGCTGGGCATGACGGCGCTGATGGCGGTGATCCCGCTGCTGGTCGGGCGTGAAAACCTGGCGGCGGCGGGGGCCTTGAGCATGGTGACGGTGCGCACCGGCGCGATCCTGGCGCCGGCGCTGGGGGGGATTATCATCGTGTTCGGCGGTGTCGGTCTCGCTTTCGCCGTCGCGGCGGCAGGGACGCTGGGCACCCTGGTCCCGCTGGTGCGCTTACCGACGCTGCTGCCGCAGCAGCAGGAGCCGGAACATCCGCTGCGCGCGCTCGCCAGCGGCTTCCAGTTTGTCTGGCGCAATAAGGTGGTCGGCTCGGTGGTGTTGCTGGGGATGTTGATGAGCATCGTCGGCGCCGTCAGGGTGCTGTTTCCGGCGCTGGCGCAGGACGCTTACCACGTCGGCGCGTCCTCTATAGGCCTGATGTACTCCGCAGTGCCGCTCGGTGCGATGCTGGGCGCGCTGACCAGCGGCTGGGTGGGGCGTTTCCCTCGCCCTGGGGTGCTGATCCTGATCGCCGCTATCGTCGCGTTCACCGCCATCGCATCGCTGGGGCTGTTCAGCCATCTGGCGCCGGCGCTGTTGGCGCTGGTGTGCTACGGCTATGCCAATGCCATCGCCTCACTTCTGCAGTTCATGCTGATCCAGAGCAACACGCCGGACCATCTGCTGGGGCGGGTGAACAGCCTCGGCACCGCACAGGACGTGACCGGCGATTCGATCGGCGCGCTGGGGCTCGGCGTTCTGGGCAGGGTGTTCACCCCATTGATGAGCGTGCTGTCGTTCGGTGCGTTCGCCGCAGTGCTCAGCGTGCTGGTGGCCTGCAGCGTGCGCACGCTGCGCCAGTGCCGGCCGGCAGACGCGTTGGTCGAGCACGATGAACCCGCGCCGGCAACCTCAGCGGCGGCGGACAATTAACCCCTTATGGCACCGGCGCTTCCGGCCGGTGCTGTTCCCCCCAGTGGCACATCATGTCGATCACCGGGATCAGCGAACGCCCGCGCTCGGACAGGCTGTACTCCACCTTGGGCGGGATCTGCGGATACTCCTTTCTCACCACTAGCCGATCTTTTTCCAGCTCTTTAAGCGTCGAACTCAGCGTCTTGTACGAAATGGTGCCGATACAGCGCTGCAGTTCGTTGAACCGCAATACCGGCTTATACAGCGCCAGCCAGTAAAGAATAATCATTTTGTATTTGCCGTTGATCACCGACAGCGTATAGCCATAGCCAGTGTCTTCGAGGCTGATGCCCGTTGGGCTGCAGCGGGATTCTGCGGTCATTTACACTTTCTCCAGGGTAAGTATGTGTCGTGAGTGTGCGTATTTTACATTCTGTCAGCATACCCTAAGATGCGTCGAAACACCTGACTGGAGAACTCAGTATGAAAACCTTGGTGGTCGTGACCCATCCCGATATGGCGAACTCGGTGGTCAACAAACGTTGGCTGGAGGAACTGCGCCGCTATCCGGCGCTGTATACCGTGCACGAACTGCATCAGGCCTATCCGGACTGGCAGATCGACGTCGCCAAAGAACAGCAGTTGATTGAAGCGCATGACAACATCGTGCTGCAGTTCCCGATTTACTGGTTCAGCAGCCCGCCGCTGCTGAAAAAATGGCTGGACGACGTGCTCACCTACGGCTGGGCCTACGGTTCCCGCAGCGGCTATAAGATGCAGAACAAGAAACTGGCGCTGGCGGTCACGGCGGGCGTGCGCGCAGAAGATTACGCGCGTGAAGGGCGTTATCGCTACTCGCTGGAGGAAATCTTCCGGCCGTTTGAAGTCACCGCCGGTTACGTGCGGGCCGACTATGCTTCGTTCTTTGCCTTTTACGGCAAGGAAGCCGCTTCGGACGGGGCGGCAGAGCAGGTTCAGCAGCACGAGCTGGACAGCAGCGCGCAGGACTATCGGACATTTCTCGCCGCCCTGAATTAACGAGACTCCCCGGATGCGCCAGGGAGTGCGCATCCGGTTACTTGATGTGAACGCCGAAACCGTCTTGCCCCGGCGCGAAATGCGCTTTCAGGGGCAGCTGATTAAACGGAAAAGCGCTTTTTGATTCTGTCGACCGGCGTGCCATCGCTGAGCGGCACCTGCAGCAGACGATCGTAATCGCGAAAGCCCATTTTTTGATAATAGGCGAGGCCGCCGACGTTATCCGCCCGGATGGTGGCGTTGATGTGCTTGAAACCGTGCGACTTCGCTGCCGCTAACGTGACGGGAAACAGCGCGCTGCCAACGCCACGCACCTTCGGCGACAGGCGGGAAAAGGTGGCAATATCTGCGGTATCGGGCGGCAGTGCATCGTCAACGCTCAGCGACTGAAAGCCCACCAACAACCCATCCACCTCCGCGACCTGGCAACTCAGCGCATTGTCGCCGCTGATGAACCATTCGCTGAACTCGGCTGAGCTGAGGGGCGTTTCTATCGCGGTCGTGCCGCCGGCGCTGATCACCTCATTCAATAACTGCGTCAGCGCTTCAGCGTCTTGCGGGGTTATCGTTCTGATCTTCATTGCGTTGCTATCTCCTCCACAGGGGTTTCAGGCGTAATGAATCTGCTGGAACCATCGAAAGAAGATAGACGCAGGCGTCCGGTAATGAAATACCGGAACGTGCGGGACAAAAAACAGCGCGGGAAATTACATGAACAGGAAGCGGTCGGCCAACGGAACGCCACGCTCGAGGCGCGGTGGCAACGCGTCGTCGCGATCATCTGGCTGAGTAGCCTGCGGCGCGGCGTCTTCGGCTTTTTCGATCATCAGCTCGCCGAGCAGGGCCAGAAAACGAGTGAGCTTTTGCATATTCCCTCCGGGGCAATGATTAACCTGAGGATGATAGTAATCGCCGCCTAACCGAATGGGAAAACTTAAAACTCATATCCTAAGAACCGGATCGCATATCGCCTGACCGGGCGACGGTTATCCATCGCCCGGTGAATAGCTTAGAAGGTGACGTTAACCTTGGCCCACAGGGTGCGGCCCGGTTCATTCACCGCGCTGTTGGCCGAATAGCCGAAGGCGCTGTTGCCCGCCAGGTTGAGGTGCTCGCTGTAGGTCTTGTTCAGGATGTTATCCAGACCGGCGCTCAGCTTGACGTTTTTATTCACCTTGTAGGCGGCGTTGGCGGAGAGCACGCCGAAGCCGGCGCTTTCGGCAAAGTCTTTGCCCACCACGTTGCCTTCGTTGATCGCCACGCGGTGTTGGCTGCTGACCAAACGCCACAGGCCGGTGCCGCTCCAGTCGCCGTACTCATAGGTCAGCCCCAGACGGGCCTCCAGCGGCGGGATCTGCGGCAGCGGCCGGCCGTCGCTGGTGTTTTTGCCCCAGGAGTAAGCCAGGCTGGCATCGGTTTTCCAGTGTTCGCTCAGTTGATAACCCATGCCCATTTCGCCGCCCATGATGTTGGCGTTGACGTTATCGGCCTGGCTGAGACGCGCATTGTGCGGATCGTATTTGAACAGGATGAAATCATCGACGCGGCCCACATACGCGGAGACCCAGCCGTTGAAGCGTTTGCCGTTGTACTGCGCGCCGATGTCGAGCTGCGTGGTTTTCTCACTCTTGACGCTGGAGAACGGATCCTTGCTGCCGTTCGGGCCGAGCTTCGGCGAGAACAGCTCCCAGTAATCCGGGAAGCGCTCGGTATAACCGACGCCGGCATACAGCATCAGCGGCAGCTCGGCCAGCGTGTGCTCAAGGCGCATAAAGCCGCTCGGCAGGGTGTCGGAACGCTCCGCATCGCCGCCGCTGCGGAAGTTTTCCACCAGGGTGCGATCGAGACGCGCGCCGCCGATCAGCTTATCCTGCTCGCTGGTGGACCACGTCAGCTCGCCGAAGGCGCCGTAGCTGTTGAACTGGGCGTCTTTTTCCCAGCTGCCGCGGCTCATGCTGCGGTGGGTGTTGGTTTGGGTGTCCAGACCGCTTTCCAGCTTCACGTCCTGCCATTGCCAGGTGCCCATCACGCGGCCGCCGACGGTACGGCGATCGAGCTGCATCGTCATGCCGGAGGACATCATATGCCCGCCATGGCCGCCCATGCTCATGCCGCCATGGCCGCCGTGCCCACCCATGCCGCCGCCGCCCGGCGAGCGCAGGGTGACGTTGTCCATCACGTGGTTGGCGTAGTTGTAGTAGACCTGCGCTTCCAGCTTATCCAGCACCTCGCCGATGTTGGATTTTTCCACCCGCATGCCCAGGCTTTCGCGCTTGAACTGCGAACCGTCCATGCTGCGGCCGGCATAGCGCGCTTCGCCGTTGCCGCGACCCATGGTGACTTCCAGCAGCGTATCGGCATCCGGCGTCCAGCCGAGCGCCAGATCGCCGTTCCATTTGTCCCAGCGCGACGGCACGCGCGTATGGGTGCCGTCCTGATAATCGTTGGCGCGGGATTTGTTGGCCATCACCCGCAAGTAACCTTGCTCGGCGCCGAGGCTGGCGTCGATATTCTCGTCCCAGCGGCCGTTGGAGCCGGTCAGCACGCTGGCGTTGCCTTTGACGCCCGGCTTGTCGAAGCGCGGGCGTTCACGTTCGAAACGCACGGTGCCCGCCGACGATCCCGGCCCCCACAGCACCGTCTGCGGCCCTTTGGTGATGGTCAGCAGATCGAAACTTTCCGGCGAGATATAAGAGGTGGGCGCATCCATTCTCGATGGGCAGGCGCCCAGCATTTCCGAACCGTCGGTGAGGATCTTCAACCGCGAACCGAACATGCCGCGGAACACCGGATCGCCGTTGGTGCCGCCGTTGCGGATCTGAGAAAAGCCGGGAATGGTTTTCAGATAGTCCGAACCGTCACTGGCGGGCACCGGCTGGCGCGGAGTTTTCGGTGACGTCACGATGGTCAGCGGAGAGTAGAGTGGTGCGGTGACGGTGATCACGTCGCCATCATTAACCTGCGCGTCGGTAGGGTGCTGATGCGCCTGCGCCGCGTGGCCGGCCAGCAGGAACAGCGGCATGGCGGTGGTAATGGCGCGGGTGGCGGCGTTCTTTTTATAAACGGGTTTAAACATCATCTTTCCTTAAGCTAACTTTTTCCGTTCTTGGCCGAGGGATTATTCAGGCGTGGGGAGGCCTGGCGTAAATCACCATCGGTAAATACGGGGGTTAATTCCCTGAACGTGGAAATAACCGGGCTAATAATGTCGTCTCGATGATTAACCATTGGGCGAATTAATTCCGCCGGGTTGAAGCGATCAACGGCAATACAGAGAACGGCAATGGGCTTATTGTTAAATCAGAGGAAAGAGACGGGCGGCGCGCGCGGCTGTAATTCGGTGTGAACGACGTGGGCAAACAGGGGAACGAGATAGTGGATCGGCGGCGGGCGCGAAGCCAGCGGCAGGGACCAGAACAGCGGGGCGTGGCTCACGTCCAGCAGCGGCGCATGCAACAACAGCACGCAGTAGCCGCAGGCGCTGTCGTCCATCATCATCGCCATGTTGTGGTGGCCGCCGCCGTGCTGCATCAGCGGCTGCGCGGCTTTTTCAGGTTCAGGCGGCGGCGAGTGCATCTCGTGATGTATCGGCATATCCATGCCGCAATCCGCCATGACGGTCGTTCCAGCACTTCCGGCGCGTACATGCTCCAGGGATCGCGAGATCACCGGCGCAATGAACAACATCAGAATGGCAAACATCCCTAACCAGGCGGCGGCCCGATTTCGCGATGCATGGGGCTGAATTAACGACACAATCAACCTAAAAAAGGGTTAACACAGGGTAGGGAATTGTACTGGTTTATGTCGAAATGTTAAAACCTTTTATTTCTGGTCAACGGCCTGTTGATGAATATATTATCGGATAAGCGCGTTAACTCTGACCAAAGGCTATTTTTTTGCGCCAATAACGTGACGGGGCAATATTAATGACGGAAAAACTGGCGAGCACGATTATTCCGCTTTATGACGAACATGCCGCCGCCTGGGAACGCCTCAGACCCATCACGCTGTTTGAGCGGCCGTGGCTCGACCGCTTTTTACAGCTTACCCCGGCCAATGCGCGGCTGCTCGATCTCGGCTGCGGCAATGGCGCGCCGATCGCCGCCTATTTTATTGAACAAGGGTATCGAGTCACCGGCATCGACGGTGCGCAGGCGATGATCGCGCGCTGCCGGCAGCGTTTTCCACAGCAGGAGTGGCGGCAGATGGATATGCGCCAGCTGAATCTGGCGACAAGATTCGACGGCCTGCTGGCCTGGGACAGCTTCTTCCATTTGGCGCGCGACGATCAGCGCCGCATGTTTCTACTGTTCAGACGGCACGCCAAGCCGAATGCCGCACTGATGTTCACCAGCGGCCCTGCAGACGGCGTGGCGATCGGCAATTTCGAAGGCCAGCCGCTGTTTCACGCCAGCCTGGCGCCGGAGGAGTATACGCGCTTGCTGCAAGAGAACGGCTTCCGCGTGGTCGATCATGTGGTGGAAGATCCCGCCTGCGGGGGAAGAACGGTCTGGTTAGCGCAAAGCATTGAGTGACAATGTCACGTGCAGGTTCTTCGGAACCTGCACGTTAACGTTATTTAGCGCTGACGCGCCAAACGGTGTTGCCCACATCATCCGCAATCAGCAGGGCGCCAGCTTTATCGACCGCTAATCCAACCGGTGCGCCATAGAGTTCCTTCTCGTCGTCGGAGACAAAGCCAGTGACCACCGCTTTGAGTTTACCGACCGGCTTGCCTTGCTCAAACGCCACGTAGCTGACCCGATAGCCGTTCAGCGGCGAGCGATCCCAGCTGCCGTGCTCGCTGACAAAGGCGCCGCCGCGATAATCGGCCGGCAGAGCGCTCGCGGTGTAGAACAGCAGCCCCAGCGGCGCGACGTGCGAGCTGAGGGCGTAGTCCGGCTTGATGGCCTTCGCCACCAGATCCGGCCGCGCCGGCTGTACCCGACGATCGACGTGCTGGCCGAAATAGCTGTAAGGCCAGCCGTAGAAGCCGCCGTCCTGCACCGAGGTCAGGTAGTCCGGCACCAGATCGGCGCCGATCTCGTCACGCTCGTTGACGATGGCCCACAGCTTGCCGCTGTGCGGCTCCCACTGCAGCCCGGTCGGATTGCGCAGGCCGCTGGCGAAGATGCGGCTGGCGCCGGAGGCGGTGTCCACTTCCAACACGGCGGCGCGCCGGTACTCTACGGCCAGGCCATTTTCGGTGATGTTGCTGTTGGATCCAACGCCGACATACAGCTTTTTACCGTCCGGGCTGGCCAGCAGGGCCTTGGTCCAATGATGATTGATGGTGTCCGGCAGATCGGCCAGCTCTTTACCCGGATCGCTGATGCGCGTTTCGCCCGGCTGATAGGCGTACTGCATGATATTGCCGGTGTTGGCTACATACAGGGTGTTGCCAATCAGCTGAACGCCGAACGGAGAATCGAGCCCCTCGAGGAAGACATGCTTTTCCCAACTGCCGTCGGCGGTTGGGCGCAGCAGGGTGATGCGGTTACCGCCTTTTCCCCCTTTACCTGACTTGCCCTTAACCAGCCCGGCGATCAGCTGCTTGGGGGTGCTGACCGCTTCGGTGCCCGGCCCGTTGGCCTCCACCACCAAAACATCGCCGTTGGGCAGGGTAAGCAACTGACGCGGGTGCAGCAAACCGTCTGCCACCTTGTCAATTTTCAAGCCTTCGGCGACTTTCGGCATCTGGTTTTGCTGCCAGCCTACGCCCTTTGGCACCTGCATCGGCGGCATCAGGAAGTCTTGCGCCGCCGGCAACGCCGGATCCGGCCCCATTTGTTGTTCCGGAGAAATGACGGCGCTGTTATCGCAGCCGGCCAGCGCCAACACGGCCGAAAGCGCAATCGCGATGGATGATAGCTTCATGAAAACCTCCTTATTTTGCGCGGGCGCTCACGGCCAGCAGAATGTTGGCGAAGCTCAGCAGCGCGACCACGATCGCAGACAGCACCAGACCTTGCGGCACCACGGCATACGCATCCCGGCTATGCACGAAAGCGTTGATAATGGCGAGAACGATGGCCAACAGATTCAGCCAGAAATGGAGCTTGACCGATGAGCCCTGTAGCCGGCCGCTGCCGAACCACACCTGCACCAGGTTAATCAGCCGGGGAATAATGGCAAAAATCAGGCCGATGGCGATCAGCCAACTGGCGCCATTGACCCATTGAATATTCGCCGTGCAGGCATAGATGATGTCGAAAATGAGCGCTGCGGTAAAAAATCCATAGGGTATCGGATTGAGCCATTCATAGACGGCCACCGCGGCCGCTGAAGGCCTTGCTGTCGTTTGCGTGGTCATACGGTTATCTCCATGAAAAATGATAGATAAAAAAGGCGTTGGCCCCTTAAAGCTTTGTTCAGATTCATCGATTTGAACAATTTTGATTCTCATTTTTAGCATGCGATGTTAAAACCGAAACCGTCACTACGGCATTATCAATGGCTTAGCAATATCAGGAGGCAGGGCATGAGCATAGAACGCGTTCAGCGTTTTCTGGCCGAGCACGCACCGGAAACGGCGGTGACGGTGCTGGCAAAGAACACCGCAACGGTGGCGCTGGCGGCGGAAGCCTTTGGCGTGGAGGGCGGGCAGATCGCCAAGACGCTTTCGTTTCGTGTAAACGACGGCGTGGTGTTGTTGGTGATGGCGGGAACCGCCAGAATCGACAACAAGAAGTACAAGCAATTCTTTGGCGTAAAGGCACGCATGCTGCCGACGGAGGAGGTGGAGGCGCTGACCGGCTATCTGCCCGGCGGCGTTTGCCCCTTTGCCGTACCGGCAACGGTGAGAGTTTACTGCGATCGCAGCCTGTGCAGCTACAGTGAAGTGCTTCCGGCAGGCGGCAGCGATAACTCAGGCGTGAGAATTGCGCCGCAGCGGCTGGCCAGCATCACCGGAGCAGAATGGATTGAAGTGACGGGGTAACTTTAAGTGACGATGTCACAATTGTGTTATGTTAAATCCAATGCGTTACCTCGCGATTAACATGCTGTTTTAACTGGAAAAAACACTATTCCATCGGATTGTGGCAAACTGCCTCGATATTATGGCCATCCGGGGCGATCACAAATGCCGCATAGTAGTGGGCATGGTAATTGGGCCGTAAACCGGGCCCGCCATTGTCTTTGCCGCCGGCGTTTAGCGCGGCGTGGTAGAACGCATCGACCTGCTCACGGCTGCTTGCGACAAATGCCAGGTGTAAGTGCGCCGGCTTTTCGTCGGTTTGAAACAGGCACAATGACACATTACCCCGATCGGGACAGAGTTCGACGCCATAGCCGGGCTCGCCTTCAGCAACGATTTTTACGCCCAGCGGCGCCAGCGCATTGAGGAAAAACGCTTTGCTTAGGGCAAAGTCGCTGACGCCAAATTTCACATGATCAAACATGGAGAGGCTCCTGGAGCGAGGAAGAATGTTTCCATTCAGTATAGCCAACGCCGTGGTGGGCGCCGAAAGCAATGAAGCGCGCGCCAATGCGCATTTGGCGTGCAAATACTGCCCGCTTAAATGACGTGTCTGGGAGAAATCTGCAGTATCGTAGCCGCCACGTTTTATCAGATTTCACGTAGCGCGATCAAAAAAGCAGGGGGTTTTTGGCTAATATCGGCAGGTATGCGCCATTGGAAACCATGCCCGGTCATCATTATTAGAGTGGAAAATGTCAGCGCGCATCATCACGATCCCAACGATTGATATATTGCTGGAGGTTGAAAGTCTGCCGGCGTTGGATAGCTTGAATGACAGGATGCGTGACATGAGATATACGCCGCGTGGCGAGAACGGCATTGCCGGCAGGCGTTACGACATCAAGGGAAACGGCAAACGCACGCATCAGCAGGAAGTGAACAGGCGATCTGACATTTGGCGTTCAGAGATTATCTGCGCAAGCATTATGATGTTGCTCAGCAATTCAGGGCAATCAAATACCAGGCAGCAGAAGACTGCCGGCAAAATCCAGCGGCTTATGGCCGGTTGAAAAACGAATTCATTCAACGGCACGAGCAGTTGGCGCTGGCCTGGTTGGCCGCAGGTGAAAACCCATGAATCATGGCCTGGACGGCATAATCCACATACCTGCATCTAGGTGCGCATAATGTATATTATGTTAAATTGAATTACTGGATACGCACCGGGGTTATCCTGCCCGTCCTTTCTCACCTCACCTTCAAGGCTTTATCAGGCTGCTAACCTTTTCTTGGCTGCATTAGAGCTAAAAGAAAATCGAAGTATAGATTTATTACCATTGTTATGTAGAGATTGGTGGATTGGTGCTCTATGTCTTTATGCTCAAAGTTGTAACTTTACATTTTTATTAGAAGAGTATTATATGAAACATGATAATATCACCTCGACATCTAAGGCTCTATATGAAATGGCAAAACATAGACCAATTTCAGAAAGAAATAATATTCAGCGTTTGATTAATAAATTTGTTGAGGGTGATAGGCTAAGTCTCGCATTTATTGACGAACGAGATGACGATTATTACTAAGGAATTGTTAAAAATATTTCAGATAGCGGGGAGAGAGCCGATGCGGCTAAGGGCGTTTATCCGCAAGCACCGCGACAGGCTTGCCTACTGAACCTCGTAAGGCTCGCCGGCCAAAACCGGCGTACCCTCCTTTTCCCCCTGCCGCCACGCCGTTACAACATCCACTCGATCGGCAGCCAGCCGGCCACGGTGAGAACGATGCGTTTTACCCAGCCGGCGCCGGGTTCTTGCTGGTGCACCTCGGTGTGGCCGTCTTCGAAGGCTTCGTTCCACACCATTTTACCCTTGGGCGTCAATGTCGGCCGGTAGGCGGCATACTCGAGCGGGCCATCAAACAGTTGGCGGGTGTCGGCCGCCAGCGTCGGGCTGTCGATCAAAAAGCCCATTTCGCAGTTCAGGTGCGCCGAGCGCGGATCGAAATTGAACGAACCGATAAACACCCGTTTGTCATCGATGGCGAAGGTTTTCGCGTGCAGCGCCGCGCCGGACAGCCCCAGCGGTTTGAGTTCCTTGCGCCCCGTCGGTTGGCCGGCGCGCAATTTCAGCTCGAACAGCTCGACGCCCGCCTGCAGCAGCTCACGTCGGTATTTGGCGTAGCCGGCATGGACCACCAGCACGTCGGTGGTGTTCATCGCGTTGGTCAGCACACGGATGGATTTCCCCTGTTTGGCAAGCGATTCAAAAAAGCTCGCCCCTTCCCGGCCCGGCACGAAATAGGCGGAGACCAGCTCCAACTGCTGGTTGACGCCGCCGATGATCTTGCTGAGCTGCGTCACCATCAAACGATCGCGCGACGCTTTGCCCAATCCCTTCGCCGGATCGTCGGCCACCAGCTCGACCTGGGTGAATTCAGGCTGCACGGCGCCATCGCGAAAGCGCACCGCACTGGTTTCCAGCTGCACCGCCAGTTTGCGGGCCCGGTCACTGCTTTCAGTCGCGGTGGCCTGCGTCAGGAAAACAGAAAGATTGCCTTTGCCTCGGATAATTTGCTCAACGCCAAACACCGAAGCGCTGTTCCAGTAGCGATCGAAGACCTCGGCGGTTTCCGCCACCACGTTACCGACGCTCAACACGTCGAGATCGAGGAAATAGTTTTCGTCGCCGACCTGGAAATACTCGTCGCCGATGTTGCGGCCACCGATGATCGCCACAGCGCCATCGACGATATAAGACTTGTTATGCATGCGCCGGTTCATGCGCATAAAGTCAAAGGCGTAGCCGGCCAACTTCGGCGTGCGCACGGTTGATGGGTTGAACAGACGGATCTCGACGTTTTCCTGGGCGTTCAGCGCCGCCAGGGTCTCATCCATGGCGACGCCGTTATCGTCCAAGAGCAGCCGCACGCGCACGCCGCGCTGGGCGGCGTCATACAGGGTTTTCAGCAGGATCTGCCCGGAGGTATCGTTATGCCAGATGTAATACTGGGCGTCGATCGACCTTTCCGCCATTCGCGCCAGCGCCAGGCGGCTGGCGAATGCATCGTGGCCGCTGACCAGCGGCACCACGCCGCTCAGGCCGGGATGCGCCGCCATCAGTTCGGCGGCTCGCGCCGGCAATAGCGCGGCAGGATCCGCCGGCAACGCCGCCTGCGGCAGACGCTGCGAAATATCCGGCAAACGAAAGAGGACTCTTGCCGCAATAATGGCGATCGTCACGGCGAGAATCAGATACACGACAATTTTTATCACGGGACGCGGCCTCTGAAGTTGACTGCTTTGCTTTATACGTCATTAGGTTGCTTCAATCTATAGGAGAAGCGCGCTATGCCATAAGGCTATAGCGTAAAGCGCGAAGGCGAAACGCCAAACAGTTTTTTGAACGCCACCGAATAGGCGCTGTGACTCTCGTAACCGCTTTCGAAGGCGGCGTGGATGATCGAGTTGCCGGCCAGCAGCAGCGGAATGGACGACAGCAGCCGCAGGCGTTGTTTCCACTGGCCGAAGGTGATGCCGGTTTGTTGGCTGAAATGGCGTTGAAAGGTCTTTACGCTGATCGACAGTGAATCGGCCCAGGCCTCAATACCGCGTTCGTCGGCCGGCGTGATGACCAACTGCCGGCAAATTTCGGCCATTCTCGCCTCTACCGGCCAAGGCAGATGCAGCGCCAGCTGCGGCTGCAGGCTCAGCTCCTCCAGGAACAACGCTCTGAGCAGCGCATTGCGTTTGGTCTCCGCCCCTTCAGGCGCCAGCGTCGCCAACTGGGCGATCAGTTCTCGCAACAGCGGTGAAACCTGTAATACGCCGTCGCGCAGCGGCAAACGCGCGGCGGTGATTTCATCGACCAAAATCCCGTAAACGCAGATGTTGCTCTGCATGACGATCTGATGTTCTACCCCCGGCCGCAACCAAACCGCGGTGGTGGGCGGCACGATCCAGCGACCGCTGCTCGCCTCGACCGCCATAACGCCCTGTTGCGAATAGAGCAAATGACAGCGTTTATGCGAGTGGTAAGGAATGACGAAGCCCGCCGGATAGTGTTTCACCAGCCCCGTCACCTCGAACGAGGAATTTTCGTGGCTGCTGAGGTCAATGCGTTTCGTTTCGGCGTTGTCGACTTCGAATCCCATGATCGTTTGTCCCTTTTGATAACGCGAATGTCTTTTATTTGATAGAGGGAGCGCATGATCCTCCATATAGTGACGTTCTCGCAAGCCACACCAGGGGCCTTATGCGAAGAAACTCACTATTTACACCAAAATTTCATCGTTCTGCGTAAAACGGAGGCGATGACGTTGCGCATGCGCTGCGCGATGGCGGCTCGTTGCGGGGGCGACGCGGCCGAAAGTGATGGAGAGGGAAAGCGCGGTGGCATAATCAGGAGGTGTACGCATCAATCAGCAGGTAGCTCGGCCTGGGGGACGGCTTACTGCTGAAGGGATAGGGAGAGCGCCTAGGCTCTCCTCCATCCAACGTTGTTATCTCATCAACGGGCCAACTCGGCGCCGTCCAGCTCGGAAATCGCCAGACAAATCACTTCCGTGATGGCCTGTACCGTATAAGCGGTATTGGCAGGAATGATCAACATCTCATGGGGGTGCAACGTCTGATCGTCAACCTTCAGTTCACCGCTCAGCACCATCAGTTTCACCCAGCCCGGATGAAAACGCGCCGGTTGCCGGCTGCCCGCATCCAGCTTCAGCAACGCCGTATGGCCAGGCGTCTCCCGTTTCAAAATGTGAAAGTGTACCCCATCGTAAGGCATGTTTTCGTAATGCAGTGACGCCAGTGTTCTCTTATGCATGGTAAGTGTCCTCGTGACCGGTGAGTAGCTGCTCCGCCTTCGGTCGCCGTAGAAACGATTGGCGGCTGTCCCTACCGAAAGCACAGGCTCGCAGCCTCTTGGCGAACGGATTAACTGTCGTACTTGCAGCGGCCCGATCGACCGCCGTTTCATGCCTAACCTGCCTCAGGCATGCTAATAAATATATAAGAGCCTCGCCGACGGCGCAAAAAACCGCTGCAACGTTGAGCGCATTACGGTGTGAATCCGTAGCCGGAAAGATTATCCAGCAGCCCGATCAGTGAATCGCGCCGGGCGGTAGCCGCGAGGAATGGCGGGATTAACGCCGTGCAGCAGCTCGTCGCTGACCAGCCGACCCAGCGTCGGAGCGCACATCACGGCCGGATGCATCACCGCCACATAGAGACAGGTGGCGCCCAGCGGCCCGAGGATGGGATAACCGTCGCGCGGCCTGGGGCGCAGCCCCACCGAACACGTCTGCAGCTGCAATGGCGCCGAGCCGTGCAGGCGGTTTTGAATCGCCGATCGCGCGTCCTCTTCCACGTGTTTGACATTGCCGCCAGCGGGATAATCCTCCGCCGCGAGCAGATCGCCATTTTGTGCATGACGCACTTCGATGTCGTCGCCCGCAATCAGCGTGTTCACCGCCTGCGCCGCCGCGTGATAGCGCAACAAAATTGCCGGCGACGCCTCGATCGGCAACGAGAATTCGCTGCCGTCCAGCAGCGCCGAGATCCCCGTACCACAGGCGAGCACGACCCGTTCGGCGGCGATCGCGCCCTCATCGGTAACGATGCCGGTTATCTGCCCACCGGCGTCGCGCAGAAATCCGCTGACCGCACGTCCCAGAAGCAACTCGCCGCCCAACGCGCCTACCCGTTCGAGCAGCCGCTGTGTCACCTCTTGCGGATCGACCGCGCCATCGCGCGCTGCAAAATAGGCCTGGCTATCGGGCCGCCCGAGCGCCGGCTCCAGCGCCATCACCTCGACTAAGGACAGACGCCGATTGTCGGGGTTTTGCGTAGCCGGCGCCTGACCATAGCTGAGCGCGCCGGACCAATTCACCCACAATTCCGGGATCTCCTGCGTCAGGCGCATCCAGTCAGCCACGATCTCGCGTCGCAGAAACGCATCGGGAGCGCCCTCTGGCACGCCTTCGCTGATCCAGCCGAACGAGCTGCCTGTGGCCCCCGCCGCAGGATACGCCTGCTCAACGACGATAACGCGCTGCCCCTGACGCGCAAGATGATAGGCGATCGATGCCCCGACAATCCCGGCGCCCACGATAACAATGCGTGATGATGTTCCATTCATTTAATGATGCCCGTGCCTCATTTCAAATGTTGTCGCCAAAGCAGCCATGCCGCCAGACAGGCTACCCCGCCGCCGCAGGCCAGCACGGCGTAAGACGCGCCCCAACTGTGGGTGGTATCCATCACCACGCCAAAGGATAACGGGGCGAACGAACCGATGCCGAACCCCAGCAACGATCGCCAGCCCATCACGCTGCCAAGCTGTTGCGGCGGCACGTTGTCCGCCATCGCAGCCGACAGCACGCCGGAGTCGCCGAGGATGAAGAAACTGCCGATGCTGACGAGCAGCAGCGTCCAGCCCGGCCCCCAGTTCGCCGACCATCCCATCAACAGCGAACCCAACGCGCCGGCGGCGCCCATAAACATCAGCACCGACGCGCGATTGAAATAGTCCGAAACGGTGCCGACAATCAATGTAGCCACCATGCCGGCCAGGTGGATCACCGCCGCGACGATCAATCCGGCGCTGAGCGGATCCAGAGAGAAGCCGCTCAACGCCTCGCTGACCAGGCTGGGCGCCCAGGCCCAGTTGCCGAGCAGCTCCCAGCTGTGGGCGATATACCCGATCAGCAACAGCAAGGTCGCATAGGTGATAGCATAGCTCTCACGTTTCGTCTTCCTCCCCAGCGTGCGCGGTTGCGGTTCCCGATAACCGACCAGGGCCAACGATCCCGCCAGCGCTCCCAGTAACGCACCGGCGGCGCACAGAGAAAACGCCACGCCGGCGCCCCAGCGCATGGCGCTCCAACCGGCGATGAAAACCGACAGAAAATACCCCAGCGAACTGGCCGCCAGCACCATGCCGATGGCATAACCGCGCCGCGCCGGACCGTTCATCCCCATCGCCAACAGCAGCGCCGGCGTATAAGCCCCGCCCTGCGTCAAACCGACGAAGGCCATCAACACCAACGCGCCGAGATAAGAATGGGCAAATACGGCGAACAGCATCAACGCAGCGGCGCCCAACCAGGAGAACAGCAGATAAACCCGGCGGGCGCCCAACGAATCACACCACCAGGAGGCCACCAGCAACGCCAGGGCGTTGGTCAGGCTGAACACCGTCTGCACCGTGCCGGCCGAAGCGGCGTCGAGCTGCCACTCGCTCCTGATGGTCGGCAGCGCGCCGGCGAACATCATGGTGCCCAGGCAGAGGCCTGCCCGGCTTACGCAAAGCAGAAAGAAAGCTCGCATCTCAGCGCCGCCTCCCAGTCCATCGATGGGTGAGGATGACTCGACTAACACGGATAACTGACGGGACGAAACTTAACATGGCGCACTCGGCAACGCGGGAAGGATGCGCCATAATAGTGAGCAAAATCAACGGCTGACAAACGATCTTTCGTCCCTCATTTGGTTGAGCTAAACTCAACCTATGAAAAAAGTTCACTCCCTGCCACACCTGTCCGCATTCGAAGCCGCCGCCCGTCTGGGCAGCTTCAGCGCCGCTGCGGATGAGCTGTTTCTCACCACCGGCGCAATTAGCCGCCATATTCGCAGCCTGGAAGAACAGCTGGGGATCACGCTGTTTTATCGCGCACACAAGTCCGTGCGGCTGACGCCGGCCGGTGAGAATTTTTCGCGCACCGCGTCTCGGGTGATAAGCGAATTGTTTGCAGCGGAAAGCGCGCTGAAAGCGAGCGCCGGCCGGCAGCGGCTGGTAGTGCACAGCCTGCCGACGTTTACCATGCACTGGCTGATGCCAAAGCTGGCGGCATTCAATGAAATACATCCGGGGATCGCGGTTGATATCACCACCAGCACCGGCGCCGTCGATCGCAATACGCCGTTTGACGTGGCGATCCGGCGCGATCCCGCGCACTTCTCCGGGCTGAAGGCGATCCCTTTCCTGCAGGAAGACAGCTTGCTGGTCTGCAGCCAGAGCTATTTGCGCGCCATGCCGGTCAGTGCGCCGGACAAGCTTGGCGAGCATACCGCCATCCGCATTCGCGCCCGGGAAGATTTATGGCGCAGCTGGCTGAATACCTACCCGACGGCGCTGGACGCCTCACCGCCGCCGCTCACGCTCGACCATACCTTCGCCGCCATTCAGGCGGCCGAAGACGGCCTGGGGCTGGCCGTCGTACCTTACCTGTTCTGCGCCAAACAGCTGTCGTCCGGTCGGCTGGTGTCGCCTTTCCCGGCGTTGACTATCCGAACCGGCGTTTACTCCCTGCTGCTGCGCGATCGGGACGATGAGGTCGTGAGAAAATTCGCCGCCTGGCTACGCACTTACCAGGCCTGACCGTGGAGCGCCAGGCCGGTCATTGCCTTGGCCACCGCGTTCTTCGGGCTCGTTTAGTTGGGAACAATCTTCTTCAACAGGCCGTAACGCGCCATTACCCAGAGCGCAAGCAGCCCGGTCACATGCACCGCCGTACTGAAGAGCCAATGTTGCGTCCAGAGATCGAAGGTCACGAACTGGCTGATAAACAGCACCAGATAGACGTGAATGATGAAGGTATACAATGAGTTTTGCCCAAGCACGATCAGGAACCAGCCGATGGCTTTGTTGATGGGCCGCCAGCAGACGGTCAGCAGCCAATAGACGCTGGCGATCAGACAAAAATCATTCAGAATGCGCACGGGCCCCAACGCATTCTTGGCGGCCAGGTGTTGATAAAACCCATTGAATTCCGCCGCCGGGATCACGTGCAGCATTAACGCCGGCGGCATAAAGGGATTGGTATGGTTTTGCGCGACGAACAGCATTATCAGCGCCACCGCCGCCATGCCATAGCGCGCAATCTTGCCTGCCTGAGTGCGGGCCAACGACGCGATCTCCTCTTTGTACCATCCGCAGCACAGGCCAAGTATGTAGATCAATTGCCACGCCAGGAAAGGAAATTCCCGTCCATCTTGACCGACACGCTGGGTTATTTTCGCGATCCCCTGGTGGCCTGGGTGCAAACGCCGCAATGGTTTTACGATCTGCCCGCCGGAAAGCGTTTGCCGCACTGGCTGAAGGACAAGCTGGGGCGGCCGGGCTATGTCGTCGGGCGCGCGTTTGAAGGGGTGGTTGGGCCCCTCACCGTCGGCCAAGATCCCTTTTTCAACGATCCCAAGATGTTTTACGACGTGATATTGCGCCGCCGCAATGCGGCCAACGCCGCCTTCTGTTGCGGCGCGGCGTCAATTCATCGGCGCGAGGCTATCATGCAGAGCGCATTGCGCAGCTATTCGCGCGCCGTCGAAAATGAAATCGATCGCTATACCCGCGACGTCACGGATGCCGGCCTGCGCGACGATCTTGGCCAGGCGATGAAACCCCAGATTGCGTTCGATACCGAATTGACGCCGTATAAATTCCACGTATCGGAAGATATTTACACCTCGATCGTGCTGCACGGCGATCCCGAGCGACGCTGGCGTTCCGTCATGCATCCCGAGGTGGAATCGAAAATGCTGTCGCCGCAGGATTTGTTGACCTGGATGATTCAGCGTTTCAAATATGCGGCGGGGTCGCTGGACATTGCGCTGCATGATGCAGTCTTCAGCGCGAAAAACTTCAGGCTGAGTCTGGCGCAAAAGCTGATGTACGGCACCACGTTCTGGTCATATCTTGCCTGCCTGTGGAATACGGTGTTCCTGATCTCGCCGTTGATCTATCTGTTTACCGGCATTCCGCCGGTATCCGCTTACTCGTTGCCCTTTTACCTGCACTTTTTACCGTTTTTCCTGCTGTCTGAGCTGGCTTTCATGTTCGGCACCTGGGGGATCTCCGCCTGGGACGGAAAGGCGTCCTACCTCTCGCTTTTCTCGATGAATCTGCGCGCGCTGGATACGGTGCTGCGCGGTGAAAAGATCAAGTTCCACGTTACGCCCAAAGAGCGCCAGCAAGGCAACTTTCTGACGCTGGTCAAACCGCAGTTGGCCATCATCGCCCTGACGCTGTTGGGGCTGTTATGGGGCGGCGCGCAGCTGTATCTCGGCAAGGTGGACGATCCGGCCGGCTATGTGATCAATATCTTCTGGGGCGGCGTAAACGTGATGGCCATGTTGCCGATGGTGTTCGCCGCGCTGTGGCGCCCTGAGTCGGAGCCCCCTTCCGAACAGCAGGAGGCCGGATAGACATGGCGTGGAAACACTCACTGTTGCAGGCGCGCAGCTATATTGCGGTCATCCTCGGCTTCCTGCTGGCCTTCGGCGTCGTAGTGTATGTTGAGATGAAGATGCCCCCCGCCCCGGCGGAAAGCGCCGAGTTGACGCTGAGCGCCGATTTCCCCACGCTGCCCGCGCCACGTGCGCTGACCTTCGACGAGGCCGTCTGGGCGCGCATCGCCTGGCAATATTTTGTCAACAACACCCAATCCAGCGGGCTGGCGAATGCCATCGACAACCAGCCTTACACCACCATGTGGGACACCGGCAGTTATCTGATGGCGACGATCAGCGCGCAACGCCTCGGGATCATTACGCAGGACGAGCTGAATGCGCGAGTGAATGCCGTTTTGACAGCGTTGTCTTCGTTACCGCTGGCCGACGGTCAGTTGCCGTCGCTGTATTACCATACTCAGCGCCCTATCAGGCTGAATAGCCTGGGCCAAAACGAAAGCCAATCCGATTGGTCTGCCGTCGACCTCAGCCGTCTGTTGATGGCGCTGGATATCGTCGCCTGGCTGTACCCGGAACAGACCGGCGCGATCGCCCGCTTAATCGCCCCCTGGCAGTTCGACGCCCTGTTCATGCAGCAGGAGCAGCGACAGCCGCTGAATTTCCGGGCGGCAAAAAAATGGCAGCTCGTCACTCAAAGCAATCGTGACAGCTATGGTTACCAGCTTTACGCCGCCAACGGACTGCGCCGCGTCAGCCCTCTGGCCGGCATCGTTCTCGGCACCCAACTGCCATCACCTCGCACCATCAGCATTGACGGCCTGCGTATTCCCTACGACAGCCAGGCCAAAATCGGCAAGGTCGATCACCCGGTCGTCACTACCATGCCCTATTTACTGACCGGTCTGGAGGTCGGGTTCGACATCCGGTCGGCGGAAATCAGCTGGCGAGTGATGAAAGTACAGGAAAGCCGCTATCGCAGCCGCGGCGGTGACGCCTATGTGAATACCGACAATGAAGAGCAATTGCCACGTTTTATCGACGACGCGGTCATCAGTCGATTCCCGGCGCAGATCGACAAGTCGCGTGGGGAAATCAAAGAGGCGGCGCTGCAGCTGTCGACCAAGTCGGCATTCGGTTGGTACGCGCTGTTTCGTACGTCGTGGAGTGACGAAATGCGTCGGCGCGCCGGCGTCCTGTTCGAGCCGGGACGTGGCTGGTATGACGGCATCATCGCCGCCAATGGGCAGCAGAGCCGGGTGATCGGCGCTAATACCAATGCCCTGATATTGGAAAGCCTGGTCTACATCGCGCAAGGCCGCCGATCGGGATCAGCATTTGTTGGGCATGATGCTCTACCAGCCACGGCGAGCGCGTAGAGTGCCAGTCATCCGGCTGTTCTATTTGCCTGCCGTCGTGGATTGCCTGTTTGAAAAGCCCATACTCGTATTTGATGCCGTGTCCGGAGGCGGCGATATCCAATGTGGCCATCGAGTCGATGAAACAGGCGGCCAAACGCCCCAGACCGCCATTGCCTAAAGCCGCGTCGGGTTCCTCATCCACAATGCGCTCGAAATCGAATCCCAGTTCGGTGACCGCACGCTGCATATTCGTCAACAAGCCGGTATTGATCAGGTTATTGCGCAATGACTGGCCTAATAAAAACTCCATCGACAAATAATAAAGGCGTTTCTTTTTCTCCGCCCGCTGTCTTTGTTGTGAAATTAGAAAATCATCATATTGATAATGACGAACGGTCAGCGCCACCGCATTGAAAACGTCGCTTTCAGTTGCCGCAGGCAAGGTCACACAGAGTTGATATTTAAGATTATTTTCAATTTTCGCACTCAATTCGCTAACGCTCGGCGCATTGGCTACAGGCTGCTTGGATTTCATTGCACTTCCTTTCAGGAATGATGTTTAACGATATATTCGTTAAACGGCAATAAGTATCAGATAAATTCTAGCCTCTTTTTTTACAATGTCGTTTTTTTACCGAATTTATTTTTAATTCGAACCAAAATGGTGAGATTGTTAATTATATTAAAAGTTGGTTTGACACAATTAAATGATTACGGCGCAATAATCTGATGAGACTCAAAGCCGATACCGGGCGTTGCGTTTGTCACCGCGCTGCGCTACAGTCGTTCACAAGGTGATGGTGTTCCACCTTTCCCAACCGCCGCGTTCGCTCGAACCGGATGATGACGCCTGATATACAACTTCGCTTTATTTTTTAGGCAGGTATGTCAGGAGTCGCTATGAATGAAATCTCACGTTTTACCCCTTTTCTGCCCCAGCCTGATCTCGCCGTGCGGGAAATGCCGCTTTACGTTTTCGGCCATAAAAATCCCGACAGCGACAGCATCTGCAGCGCGCTGGTGGTCGCGGACTGGCTCAATCACCTTGGCAAACCGGCCGTCGCTTTCCGCCTTGGCGAACTGACGCCGGAAACCCGCTACATACTGGCCGCCGCCGGCGTACAAGCGCCTGCGCTGCTGACAGAAGATCTCCGTGACCGTAAAGTCTGGCTGGTCGATTTTACCGACGTCGAACAAGGGCCGGCCTCATTGCCCGACAGCGATGTGGTCGGCGTTATCGACCATCACCGGCTGGGCACGTTAGTCACTCGCAACCCGCCCGATGTCTGGGTTCGCGCCGTCGGCTGTTGCGCCACCGTGATCCTGCAGATCCTGGTGGCGGAAAGGCCGATGCCGCTTTCTTCCGCCCAGGCCACGCTGCTGCTGGGCGCCATTTTGAGCGATACCGTCGCGCTGAGCGCGCCGACCGCCACCGAACAGGATCGGCTGGCGGTCTCGCGGTTGCGCGCAATTGCTCATGTCGACTATGACGCCTTCACCGCCGGGCTGCTCGCCGCCAAAACCGATCTCTCGGGGCAATCCGCCGCGCAGTTGCTGCACCGCGACGCCAAGAATTACCGCATCCATAGCGTCTCGCTGCTGCTGTCGCAGATAGAAGTGCGGACCATGAGCGACATCGATCCGCTGTTGCCCGCACTGCAACAGGCGCTTGAACATGCGAAGCAGGAAGCCGGGCTGGAGATGGCCGCGCTATTGGTCACCGATATCACCTGCCGTCGCTCCACCCTATATTTCTCGCCGAACCGGGTGCTCGACATTCGTCAGGTGTCTCTGCCCGGCATGACGAGCCGGAAAAAAGAGGTTTTACCGTGGTTAACCCGCCAGATCGCTAACGCAGGGAGATAAGTCATGCCGCTCTACCAACATGCTTTACTGCTGGTGCAGGATGAACGCGACGGCCGGCTGCTGTTGCATCATGCCGAACGCCTCAATCAGCAGATGAATACGCGCATTACCGTGGCGCACATCAGCGCCGACTATGCCGAGCTGGACTACCTCAGCGATTCGCTGACCAAAGATCGCCAGTCCAGTGAGGTGATCGCCGCCAAGGCCATGCTCAGCCGTCTGGTGGAGGACTGCTCAATCCCCCTGGAAGTGCGCGCAATTGTCAGTATCCATCGCTTCAAAGACGTCGAAGCCCTGATTGCCCGCGAAGGCGTCGATCTGTTGCTGTTAGGCCATCAGAACCGTCCGTTCGGCGTCTTTTCCTCCTTCGGCTTCGAGTTCATTAACCATTTGTCCATCGACGTGCTGATAAAGCATGTGCCAACTCCCTAGAATGAGGTGACTACCCATGAGCTATGAGATTGAAAGCGTAACCGCCAGAGAAATCCTGGATTCGCGCGGCAACCCGACCGTCGAAGTCGAAATGAGCGCGGCGGGCGTCGTGGCCCGGGCTTCGGTCCCCTCCGGCGCCAGCACCGGGTCGCGCGAGGCGGTGGAGCACCGCGACGGCGATCCGCACCGTTTCGGCGGCAAAGGCGTACTGGAGGCGGTGCACAGCGTCAAAACGGCGATCAATGAGGCGCTGCGCGGGGTGGATGTGCGCCAACAACAGGAGATTGACCGCCGGCTGATCGCGCTGGACGGCAGCGAGAACAAGAGCCGATTGGGGGCCAACGCCCTGCTCGGCGTTTCTCTGGCCGCCGCCCGCCTCGCGGCGCAATTGTCTCAGTTGCCGCTGTATCGTTATCTGGGCGGCATCGGCGCCAACCTGCTGCCGGTGCCCTGCATGAATATCATCAACGGCGGCGTGCACGCCCGTTGGCAAGGGGCGGACTTTCAGGAGTTTATGATAGCCCCTCTGGGCGCGCCGTCGCTGCGCGAGGCCGTGCGCTGGGGCAGTGAAGTCTATCAGGCGCTGCGCCAAATCCTGTTGGAACAAGGCCTGTCGGTCGGCGTCGGCGACGAAGGCGGTTTCGCGCCGGCGGTCGCCTCAAACCGCCAGCCGCTGGAGCTGATCGTGCAGGCGATAGAGAAAGCCGGCTACCGACCGGGAGAAGATATCGCTATCTGCATGGATCCGGCCTCGAGTGAATTCTACGCCGACGGCAAATACCGCCTGCGCAGCGAGAACCTCGAGTTGGACGCAACCCAGATGACGGCCTATTACCAGCGGCTGGTACAGGATTTCCCCATTGTGCTGATTGAAGATGGCTTGGCCGAGGACGACTGGGCCGGCTGGCGTATTCTGAGCGACGCCCTGGGCGACCAGGTGGAGCTGGTCGGCGACGATCTGTTCGTCACCAATGTGAAATACATCCAGCGCGGGATTGATGAACGGTTGGCTAATGCCGCGCTGATCAAGCTGAACCAGATCGGCACGCTGAGCGAAACCTTCGCCGCCGTGCAGCTTTGCCAGGCAAACGGCTGGGGCGCCTTTATCTCGCACCGCAGCGGCGAAACCGTCGACAGCTTTATCGCCGATATGACGGTTGCGATGCGAGCCGGCCATGTGAAAACCGGCGCGCCGTGCCGCGGCGAGCGCATCGAAAAATACAATCAGCTGATGCGCATTGAGGACCAATTGGGCACCGCGGCGGTATATGCCGGGCGCTCCGCCTTTAAACGCCGCTAATCTGTGCAGGCCGGCCACGCACCGGCCAACTTTTCATTTTTGACCTGGCATAACCCCGCCACGCCGGATTCCAGCAAGGTAAGTCGGGTCGCCAGCAATGCTTCTCGCTGCTCATTCAGCGTGACCAACATCCGCTCGATTTCCGCCAGACGGGTCTCGACGCCCTGTATCAACCCATCCTCATAAGCGCTGCCCTGCAGCGCCAGCACGCGTTGGATCGCCTGCAGCGAAAAGCCCAGATTCTGGCCAATTTGGATCAGATGCAGCCGTTCCAGCGCGCTTTCGCTATACACCCGATAACCGTTGACGCCGCGCACCGCTTTGGGCAGCAGACCCTGCTGCTCGTAGTAGCGTATCGCCGAGGCGGCCACGCCGGCCCGTTCCGCCAATTCTCCGATCTTCATGCCCTATTGACCTTAAAGTTAACTTTAAACCTAGTATAGCGCCATTCCCCCTGCGACAGGAGCGCAAACCCGATGTTTACCCCACTGACACTGCCCAACGGCAGCCGCCTGACCAACCGTTTGGCCAAAGCCGCGTTGGAAGAAAATTTGGCCGATGAAGGCCAACTGCCCGGCCCCGCGCTATGGCGCTTGTATCGCCACTGGGGTATCGGCGGCGCCGGTCTTATCATCACCGGCAACGTGATGATCGACGGCCGTGCCATGACCGGCCCCGGCGGCGTGGTGCTGGAACAGGATACGCCGCTCGCCTCGTTCGAAACCTGGGCCAAGGCCGCGCGCCAGGAAGGCGCGCAGGTTTGGATGCAGCTCAGCCACCCGGGCCGCCAGGTAATGGCCGACATGGGCGGCAACGCCTGGGCGCCCTCCGCCATTCCGATGGCCATGGGTAAGTACAGCAAAGCGTTCGCGCAGCCGGAAGCCATGAGCGAAGCGCAGATTGCCGAGGTGATCGCCCGCTTTGCCGCCAGCGCGCACGCCGCCGAACGGGCCGGGTTTACCGGCGTGCAGATCCACGCGGCGCATGGCTACCTGATCTCTCAGTTTTTGTCGCCGTTGGCCAACCAGCGCAGCGATCGTTGGGGGGGCGAGCTGGCAAATCGCGCCCGCCTGCTGCTGGAGGTGGTGCGCGCGGTGCGCAAGCGGGTCTCGCCAGGTTTTTGCGTGGCGGTAAAGCTCAATTCCGCCGATTTTCAGCGCGGCGGCTTTTCGCCGGACGAAGCCCGGCAGGTGTTGCTGATGCTCAACGAACTGCCGGTCGATCTGGTGGAGTTATCGGGCGGGAGCTATGAAAGCCCGGCGATGCAGGGCGAAACGGCAGACGACAGTACCCTGGCGCGTGAAGCTTATTTTCTGACCTTCGCCCGCGATCTCGCCGCAGTAGCCCGCATGCCGGTGATGACCACCGGCGGCATCACCCGCCCGACGGTGGCGCAACGGGTGCTGAACAGCGGCGTCGCGGTGGTCGGCATCGCCACCGCCATGGCGGAAATTCCCGATCTGCCGCGCCGCTGGCAAACCGGCGAAGCCCCTCATGCGCTGCCCGCGCCGGTAAAATGGCGCGACAAAACGCTGACGCTGCTCGCCCGCATGGCGCTGATCAAGCGCCGCATGCACGCTCTGAGCCGCGATCGGACGCGTAACGTGCGTTACTCCCCGCTGTGGTCGCTGCTCATCGATCGGTGGCGCACCCGCCGCACTCTGCGGCGCTATCATGCCTGGTTACAGCAACGTTAATGACCGCGGCGCCGGCAGACATGCCGGCACCGCACAAAAATCCCGCTGTTTTGATCGCGCTACGTAAAATCTGCAAGAAATCACCACTCTGGATACTGCGCTTTTAACGCTCGACCGCTTATATTCATCACAAATTTTGTGTATATAACCGCTATAGGACTTAAGGTGGTGAATAGATGAAAATAAGCCGCTATTTTCTATTTATGTTATTAATCGGAAATTCACCTTAATAATAAATGCATTAAAGAAGCAGCCAAAGGAAAGCAGAAAAGGATTTTTACGCAATGTTAAAGAAATGTTGTTTTCTGCCGGCAAAACCAACGGTCAACAAATCAACAACATATTGATGAGCCTAAGAAAAACTAAACAATTCAAAACAAAATCGGCTATTGAGTCCCAGGCGAAAAAGCCATATATTGGTCGCGCTTTTCACAAGGCAGTTACTTTTCTAATTCATTAATTCAATCGTTGCGTCTTGAGACCTTCGGTTGTAGGAGAGATATGATGACGGATAAAGTCCGTATTGATACTTTAGTTGCAAACTCATTAAACGGAAACAATGAAACCTATTTGGCGCGTCAAGCCGAATTTGAGTCGAATGTTAGGAGTTATCCGCGCAAATTGCCGTTGGCAATTGCGAAAGCCCAGGGCGTTTGGATCACTGATGTTGAGAATAATCAATATCTTGATTGCCTGGCCGGGGCGGGAACGTTGGCTCTTGGACATAATCACCCCGACGTCCTGCAAAGCATCCAAAATGTCATTACCAGCGGCTTGCCGTTACATACTCTCGATCTCACGACCCCGTTGAAAGATCGTTTCTCCGATTACCTGCTCTCTCTGTTGCCTGGCGAAGGCAAAGAGTATTGCCTGCAGTTCTGCGGCCCGTCCGGCGCCGATGCGGTGGAAGCCGCGCTGAAGCTGGCGAAAAAGCACACCGGCCGTTCCGGCGTGATCAGCTTCTCCGGCGGTTATCATGGCATGACCCACGGCGCGCTGTCGGTCACCGGCAACCTGTCGCCGAAGGCGGCGATCAACGGCATGATGCCGGAAGTGCAGTTCATGCCTTATCCGCATGAATACCGCTGCCCGCTGGGCATCGGCGGTGAAGCCGGCGTCAAGGCGCTGACCTACTACTTCGACAACCTGATCAACGACGTGGAAAGCGGCGTGCGTAAACCGGCGGCGGTGATCCTGGAAGCCGTTCAGGGCGAAGGCGGGGTTAACCCGGCGCCGGCCGAGTGGCTGCAGCGCATCCGCAAAGTGACCCAGGAACACGGCATTCTGCTGATCATCGACGAAGTTCAGGCCGGTTTCGCCCGTACGGGCAAGCTGTTCGCCTTCGAACACGCGGGCATCGAGCCGGACATCATCGTGATGTCGAAAGCGGTCGGCGGCGGCTTGCCGCTCGCGGTGCTGGGCATCAAAAAAGAGTTCGACGCCTGGGAACCGGGCCACCACACCGGCACCTTCCGCGGCAACCAGCTGGCGATGGCCACCGGCCTGACCACCCTGCAGTACCTGAAAGAGCATAAGGTCGCCGACAAAGTGGCCGCTCAGGGCGAGTGGCTGAAAGGCAAGCTGGCCGAGCTGCAGAAACGTTATCCGGTGATCGGCCACGTCCGCGGTCTGGGCCTGATGATCGGCATCGAGATCGTCAAGCCGAACGAAGCGCAGGATCACATGGGCTGCTACCCGGCCGATGGCGAGCTGTCCGCGCTGCTGCAGAAGAAATGCTTCGAATCCGGTCTGATCCTGGAGCGCGGTGGGCGCAACGGCTGCGTGCTGCGTCTGCTGCCTTCGCTGCTGATCACCAACGATGAGCTGGGTATTTTCCTGGATAAATTTGAGCAGGCGCTGTTGGCCGCCGGCGTCAAGCCAGTCTGAGTGGAGCGAATAACCGCGATGTCCAAGTTAAACCCGATTCTGGCTTCCTCGGCGCACAGCGCCGAGGCTTACCGCCAGGCGATCGCACAGAGCAGTGAAGCCGTCGTGCAGTGGCTGCAACAGCCCGAGATGTATCAGGGCAAAAGCGTTGCCGAACTGCGCGAGCGCATCCAGCTCGACTTCACCCCGCAAGGCCTGGGCAACCAGGCGGCGATCGAGCGCGCCATCGAGTACTTTTTGAAAGACAGCCTGTCGGTGCACCACCCGCAATGCGTGGCGCACCTGCACTGCCCGAGCCTGGTGATTAGCCAGGCCGCCGAAGTGCTGATCAACGCCACCAACCAAAGCATGGACTCCTGGGATCAGAGCCCGTCGGCCACGCTGATCGAAATGAAATTGATCGAGTGGCTGCGCGCCCAGGTCGGTTACCAGCCCGGCGACGCCGGGGTGTTCACCAGCGGCGGCACCCAGAGCAACCTGATGGGGCTGATGCTGGCGCGCGATGCGTTCTTCGCGCGTCAGGGCCACTCCGTGCAGCAGGACGGTCTGGTGGGCGATCTGCGCAAGCTGAAAGTGTTCTGTTCTGAAAACGCCCACTTCTCGGTGCAGAAGAACATGGCGCTGATGGGCCTCGGCTACCAGTCCGTCACCCTGGTGAAAACCGATCGCTTCGCCCGCATGGACGTGACCGATCTGGCGGAAAAACTGGCGCAGGCCAAGGCCAACGGCGAGCAGGTGATGGCGATCGTCGCCACCGCCGGCACCACCGACGCCGGCGCGATCGACCCGCTGCGCGATATCGCGCGGCTGGCGGCGGAGCAGAAAATTTGGGTGCACGTGGATGCGGCCTGGGGCGGCGCGCTGCTGCTCTCCGAGCAGTACCGCGACTACCTGGACGGCCTGGAGTTGGTGGACTCCATCACCCTGGACTTCCACAAGCAGTTCTTCCAGACCATCAGCTGCGGCGCCTTCCTGCTGAAAGACGCGCGCCACTACGAGCTGATGCGCTATCAGGCTGCCTACCTGAACTCCGAATTCGACGAAGCGCAAGGCGTGCCGAACCTGGTCTCCAAATCGCTGCAGACCACCCGCCGCTTCGATGCGTTGAAGCTGTGGATGGGGCTGGAAGCGCTGGGGCAGAAGCAATACGCCGAGATCATCGATCACGGCGTCACGCTGGCGCAACAGGTGGCGCGTTACATCGCCGACCAGGAATCTCTGGAACTGGTGATGCAGCCGCAGCTGGCCAGCGTGCTGTTCCGTTACCGTCCGGCGCAGCTGGCGGCGAAAGGCGACGCAGCGGTCGCCCTGTTCAACCAGCGCATCGGTGACGCCTTGCTGGAATCGGGCCGCGCCAACGTCGGCGTGACCGAGTTCGATGGCGTGACCTGCCTGAAAATGACGCTGCTGAACCCGATCGTGACGCTGGAAGACATCAAGCTGTTGCTGGCGCTGGTCGAGAAAACCGCGCAGCAGCTGCCGGCGTAACGTCGTCCCCCTGCCTGTAAAGCCGATAACGTTTGTTATCGGCTTTTTTATTGCCCATCAGAGAACAAGTGGCGCAGCGCTTACGCTGATATACTGCAGCAAACGCCTTCCCTTATTTCCAGCGCCACAGGATAAACGCATGACCGACCCGGATTTCAACCTGCTGATCGCGCTCGACGCGCTGCTGACGGCGGGCAGCGTTGCCGGCGCGGCCCGCCGTCTCGGTTTAAGCCCCTCGGCGATGAGCCGTACCCTCAGCCGACTGCGCGCGGCCACCGGCGATCCGCTGTTGGTGCGCGCCGGCCGTCATATGGTGCTGACGCCCTATGCCGAAACGCTGTGCGAGCGGGCGCGGCACGCGACGTTCGAAGCGCGCGCTGTGTTGCGCCCGGCGCAGGGAGCATTGGATCCCGCCGCGCTGGATCGTACCTTCACGCTGCGCGCCAACGACGGCTTCGTCGAGGCCTTCGGCCCGGCGCTGATCGCCGCTGCTGCCGAACAGGCGCCGCGGGCGCGGCTGCGCTTTGCGCCCAAGCCGGAGAAAAGCGACCGCCCCCTGCGTGAAGGGCTGGTCGATCTGGAGATCGGTGTGCTGGGTGACATGGGGCCGGAAATTCGCCTGCAGGCGCTGTTCCGCGATCGCTTCGTCGGCGTGATGAGAACCGCACATCCGCTGGCGCAGCAGCGCGAGATCGGCGCCGCCGACTACGCCGCCTGCGGCCACGTGGTGGCCTCGCGCAGCGGGCGCATCCTCGGGCCGGTAGACGCCGCGCTGGCGGAGCTGGGGCTGGCACGGCATATCGCCGCCGTGGTGCCGAGCTTTCCCGCCGCGCTGGCGGTAGCGCAAGCCTCGAACCTGTTGGCATTGCTGCCCGCCTCTTTCCTGCAGGCTCAACCTGCCGATGGCCCGCTGCGCGTCTTCGAGCTGCCGGTAAGAACGCCGCCCATCACCGTCTCGCAGATGTGGCATCCGCGCCTGGACGCCGAGGCGGATCACCGCTGGCTGCGGCAGCTACTGCTGACGGTCTGCCGCCAACGCGTGCAGGAACCGCTTTGCGAATAGTGACGATGTCACTAAATTTTGCCCTGCTGATGTCGAGTGCTCCAGCCGACGGCAAAACCCCCATAGCCTGAGGGTTGTTCCCCCTCGCGCGATGGGAGAACATAGCATTCACGATGCCTGACTCAGTGAAATGCCCATGACGCTTCCCCCTCTCTGGCCGGTGTTCGACGGCCATAACGATCTGCTGCTCAACCTGTGGCTACAGCATGACGACGATCCGGTCGCCGCCTTTTATTCCCGCGTCACGCCGGGCCACCTCGATTTCTCCCGCATGCAGCGCGGCGGATTCTGCGGCGGGCTGTTTGCGGTATTTATTCCCCCGGTCAGCTATATCGCCCAGATGCGTAATCAAACGCCGGAGGAGGCGCAGGCCGCCTTCGATCCGCTGGCGATCGCCGAACGGCAGATCGCTATCCTTTATCAGCTGGAACAGGCTTCCCAGGGGCGGCTGCGCATCTGCCGCACCGCCGCCGAGATAGAACAGTGCCGCCTCAACCGGCAAATGGCCGCGGTGCTGCATATCGAAGGCGCCGGCATGATCGATGCGGAGCTGACGCAGTTGGAGGCCTTCTACCGGCTGGGCGTGCGCAGCATCGGGCCATTCTGGAATCTGCCGAACGCCTTCGGCACCGGCGTCAGCGGGCCGTTCCCCGGCACCCCCGATACCGGCCCCGGCCTGACGCCGGCCGGCGAGGCGCTGATCCGCGCCTGCAACCAGCGCCGCATCATGATCGACGTCTCGCACATGAACGAGAAAACCTTCTGGCAAACCGCCGCGCTGAGCCGCGCACCGCTGGTCGCCACCCACTCCAACGTCCACGCCCTCTGCCCGCAGCCGCGCAACCTGACCGACGCACAGCTGGAGGCCATCGCCCAGAGCGGCGGGATAGTCGGCGTCAATTTCGGCACCGCCTTCCTGCGCGCTGACGGTAAACGTGACAGTGCAACGACCGACCTAACAGAAATTGTTAAACACGTTGAGTATTTGATCGCTAAACTTGGTGAAGATCGCGTGGGATTTGGCTCTGATTTTGATGGGGTCAACGTACCGCAATCGTTGGAGGACGCCGCCGGCCTGCCGCGCCTGACGCAAGCGCTGGCGCAGGCCGGGTTCGATAACCGGCTGCTGGAGAAGCTGACCTGGCGCAACTGGCTGAACGCGCTCGCCGCCACCTGGGGTGAATAACCCGGTTACGCTTTAAAGGTTGCGATCTTCGTCACATTTCGCCAACATTGGGCCGGCCTAATGCGAAAATTTCTCATTGGGCTCGAACTATCACGATGCATGTAAAGGAGCACCGCTATGACTACCTGGACTAAACCTGAGTTTGTTGACCTGCGTCTGGGGCTGGAAGTGACGCTGTACATTTCCAACCGTTAATCGCCCGTCTGCCCGCCTTTCGCGCGGGCATTTCTTTCCCTCTTTTTCTGGTTCAGACATGCAGATAAAAGTTCTCGGCTCGGCAGCGGGCGGCGGCTTTCCCCAGTGGAATTGCAACTGCGACAACTGCCGGGGTGTTCGCAGCCACAGCATCAACGCCACGCGCCGCACGCAGTCTTCCATCGCCGTCAGCGACGACGGTAAAAACTGGGTACTGTGCAACGTTTCCCCGGACATTTGCCATCAGCTGCTGGCCTCGCCCGAATTGAACAATCCCGACGTGCTGCGCGGCACCGGCATCGGCGCGATCGTGCTGACCGACAGCCAGATCGATCACAGCGCGGGCTTGCTCAATCTGCGTGAGGGCTGCCCGCACCACGTCTGGTGCACCCCTGAAGTGCATGACGATCTCAGCACCGGTTTCCCGGTGTTTCCCATGCTCTCCCACTGGAACGGCGGGTTGATTCACCACCCGGTAACGCCCGGTGAACCTTTCCGCACGGCGGTCTGCCCAAACGTACGCTTTACCGCCATTCCATTGCTCAGCAACGCGCCGCCCTATTCGCCGTACCGCGATCGCCCGCTGCCGGGCCACAATGTGGCGCTGTTTATCGAAGATACCGCGCGCGGGGTCGGTCTGCTGTACGCACCGGGCCTGGGTGAGCCGGACGAGACCTTGATGCCCTGGCTGCGCCGCGCCGACTGCCTGCTGATCGACGGCACGCTCTGGCGCGACAATGAGCTGGCCAACGCCGGCGTGGGGCGCAACACCGGCAAGGATATGGGGCACCTGGCGCTGGCGGAAGAGCACGGGCTGGCTGCCCTGCTCAGCACCTTGCCCGCCAAACGCAAGATCCTGATCCACATTAACAATACCAACCCGATCCTCAATGAAGACTCGGCAGAGCGGCAAAGTCTGACCGCCGCCGGCGTCGAAGTGAGCTGGGACGGCATGAACATCGAACTGTAGGGAATCGCCATGACGCAACCACGCCCCCTGACGCCGCAGGCATTTGAAGCGGCGCTGCGCGCCAAAGGCGCTTATTACCACATTCACCACCCGTACCACATCGCAATGCACAACGGCGAAGCGACCCGTGAGCAGATCCAGGGCTGGGTGGCCAACCGCTTCTACTACCAGACCAGCATTCCGATCAAGGATGCGGCGATCATGGCCAACTGCCCGCAGCCGGACACCCGCCGTAAATGGGTGCAGCGCATTCTGGATCACGACGGCTACGGCGGCAGCGAAGGCGGCATCGAGGCCTGGCTGCGCCTCGGCGAGGCGGTTGGGCTGCAGCGCGACGCCCTGCTTTCTGAACAGCTGGTGCTGCCCGGCGTGCGCTTTGCGGTGGACGCCTACGTCAACTTCGCGCGCCGCGCCTGCTGGCAGGAAGCCGCCTGCAGCTCGCTGACCGAACTGTTCGCGCCGCAGATCCACCAGTCGCGCCTCGACAGCTGGCCGCAACACTACCCGTGGATCGACGCCGCCGGTTACGACTATTTCCGCAGCCGCCTCGGCCAGGCCAACCGCGACGTGGAACACGGCCTGGCGCTGGCGCTGGACTATTGCGATACCGTAGAAAAGCAGCAGCGCATGCTGGAAATCCTGCAGTTCAAGCTGGACATTCTGTGGAGCATGCTGGACGCCATGAGCATGGCCTATACCCTGAACCGCCCGCCTTACCACAGCGTGACCACCGCGCGGGTATGGCACAATCAGAGGCTGGTGTAATGACGCTGAATCCTGAACACACCCCCGTCTTCCGCCGCGGCTACCGCCTGCAATGGGAGCCGGTGCAAAACAGCCACGTGATCCTCTACCCGGAAGGCATGGCCAAACTGAACGACAGCGCCGCCGCCATTTTACAGCTGGTCGACGGCCACACCACGCTGAACGGCATCATCGCGCAGTTGAACGCCCGCTTCCCCGGCGCCGAAGGCTTGGCGGACGACGTGCTGGAGTTTTTCCAGCGCGCCTACGAACAAAAATGGGTGACCTTCCGTGACTGAACCACGTGCGCCGGCGGTGAATCCGCCGCTCTGGCTGCTGGCGGAGCTGACCTACCGCTGCCCGCTGCAGTGTCCGTACTGCTCCAACCCGCTCGATTTTGCCGCACAGGAAAAAGAGCTGACCACCGCGCAGTGGATAGAGGTGTTTCGCCAGGCGCGGGCGATGGGCAGCGTGCAGCTCGGCTTCTCCGGCGGCGAGCCGCTGGTGCGTAAAGACCTGCCCGAGCTGATCGCCGCCGCGCGCGATCTCGGGTTTTACACCAACCTGATCACCTCCGGCATCGGCCTGACCGAGAAGAAACTGCAAACCTTCGCCGACGCCGGGCTGGATCATATTCAGATCAGTTTTCAGGCCAGCGACGAAACGTTGAACGCCGCGCTGGCGGGCTCCGCCAGGGCGTTTCAGCAGAAGCTGGCGATGGCCAGGGCGGTCAAGGCGCTCGGCTATCCGATGGTGCTCAACTTCGTGTTGCATCGCCATAATATCGGCCAGATCGACCGCATCATCGAACTGGCGATCCAGCTGGATGCCGACGACGTCGAGCTGGCGACCTGCCAGTTTTACGGCTGGGCGCACCTGAACCGCGAAGGGCTGCTGCCGACCCGCGAACAGATCGCCGAGGCAGAAGCGGTGGTGAAACGCTATCGCGAGCGCATGGCCGCCGACGGCAAACTGGCCAACCTGCTGTTCGTCACGCCGGATTACTACGAGGAGCGGCCTAAAGGCTGCATGGGCGGCTGGGGGGCCATCTTCATGAGCGTGACGCCGGAAGGCATGGCGTTACCCTGCCACAGCGCCCGTCAGTTACCGATTACGTTTCCGTCGGTGCTGGAGCACGATCTGCAGCATATCTGGTACCACTCCTTCGGCTTTAACCGCTATCGCGGCTATGACTGGATGCCGGAGCCCTGCCGGTCCTGTTCGGAGAAAGAGCAAGACTACGGCGGCTGCCGCTGCCAGGCGTTCATGCTGACCGGCAACGCCGACAACGCCGATCCGGTGTGCGGCAAATCGCCGCACCACGGCACCATTCTGGCGGCGCGTGAAGCGGCGAATCGCTCGCAGATCGGTATCGATCAGCTGCGCTTTCGCAATCAGACCAACTCCCGACTGATCTTCAAGGGCTGACGATGACACTCGCCGCTTCGTGGCAGCTCGATAACGGTTTGGCCGTCAGGGCGATAAGCACCCCTGGCGCCGAGGCCGCCGCCGCGCTGGTGCGCATCGAGGCGGGCAGCTTTCAGGCGCCTGCCGCCTGGCCCGGCCTGGCGCATCTGCTGGAGCATATGCTGTTTCGCGGCAGCGCGAACTTCAGCGCGCAAGATGGGCTGATGGGCTGGACGCAGGCGGCCGGCGGCCGGCTAAACGCCACCACCCAGGCCACGCAAACCGCGTTTTTCTTTGAAGTGGGCGCTGACCCTCTGGCGGAGGGGTTGGCTCGGCTGAGCGATATGCTCGCCGCCCCGCAGCTGGCGGCTGAGGCAATCGCCCAGGAGATCGAGGTCATCGACGCCGAATACCGCCTGTTGCGCGCCGACGGTGAAACCCGCTGCGAAGCGGCGCAGCGGCAGATGTTCAGCGGATTTGACGCGCTGCATCGCTTTCATATCGGCAGCCGCGCCGCTTTCGGCAGCGATATTTCCGCATTGCAGCAGGCGTTGCGGCAGTTTCACCACCACTATTACCGCGCACCGAACATGACGCTGTGGCTGCAAGGCCCGCAATCACTCGAACAGCTGCATGCGCTGGCACAGCGCTACGGTGGCGGCTTGCCGTCGGGCAGCGCCACGCCGCCCGAGACATTGCCGCCGCTGGCCGCCGGACAAGATTACACGCTGTCTCTTCCCGGCGCGCCGCAGCTGCGGCTGGTGTTTACCCTGCCGCACTGCCGTTCACGCGGCTGGCTGCGACGGCTTGAGCGTTTATTGCTGGACGATGCCCCAGGCGGGCTGCTGGCACGGCTGCGCGCGCACGCGTGGGGCGACGCCGTTCGTCTGGGTTATGCCCGCTGCGGCGAAAACAGCGCCCTGCTGAGTTTTATTTTCACCGTCAATCACGGCTCGGCGTCTGAGGCCGCCCATATCGAAAGCGCCTTGCTGGCATGGCTGCAGGCGCTGAACGCGCTGACACCGGGCCAGCTTGCGCATTTCGGGCAACTGGCGAACCGCGATTTTCACCGTTTGGCGCCGCTCGATCAGCTGCGGGCCAGGGCATTGGGGCTGCCGCCGACGGAACAGCATGACGACTGGACACGGCAACTCGCTATGCTGATGGCAGCGCCGCGCCGCCGCCTGGCCGTGCTGCCCGAGGGGGGCGGTGAAACGCGCGAAATCCAAGGGCTGCCGCTGACCCTTGGCCCCTTCGTCGGCGCCGCACTGACGCCTACAGTGGAGCCTTTCCGCTTTTTCTCCGCTTCGGCGGCGCTGCCGATCCCGCCCCTGCCGGCCGGCCAGGCGCCGCTGCGGCATCTGCACCCCGACGAAGCGCAGCCGGTGCTGTTGCTGCGCCCATCGTCGCATGGCGCACTCAGCGAAGAACAGGCCTGTGGTTTGCAGGCGGCATTGCGCCCCGAAGCGGCCGAGTTAGCGCATCGGGAGGGACATTTAAGCGTCGAACGCCACCAGGGTGTGTGGCTGTTGCAGCTGGCGGGCAGCCACGGGCTGATCTGCCACGGCCTGAACGTCGTGAACCGGGCCCTGACGGCGCAGCCGCCGGCCATCATCAACGAAGCGGCGAGAAACCTGCGCCACGCGCAGTTAAAACAACAAAACGATATCGCCATTCGCCGCCTGTTAGCCCAATTGCCGGCGGCGTTGAACGTCTCTACGGCAACCGCGCCATACTGGCATGCCACCCTGGTCGGCGGCGATGGCGAGTTAAAACGGCGGCTGTCACATTTGCTGTATGACTTCCCCTACGCCATAACGGCTGAGCCGCAAACGCCGCCGCGTTTACATCCTCCTGTCACGCTGACGGAAAGCGGCGCCGAACACGCTTTGCTGCAGTTTTACCCGCTGCAAAGCGATGAAGCCGAAGGCCGCTGGGCGCTGCGCGTGCTGGCCCGGCTTTACGCGCCGCGCTATTTTCAGCGGCTGCGCGTGGAACGCAACGTGGGCTACGTGGTGCAATGCACCTTCCACCGCTGCACCCATGTCGAAGGCCTGCTGTTCGCGCTGCAATCCCCGACGTTCACCGCGGAACAGCTGCGGCAGTTAACCGACGAATTCTTGCAGCAGATGCATCATGAGCTGACGCACGTTAGCGTTGGTGAGCTGGAGCAAACGCAACAGGCGCTGCAACAAAACTTGCAACGCCTCAGCGCCGAGCCGTTGCAACGCGCGCGGGAGATTGCGTTGGAAAATCGCGCGACCATTGCTGCCGCTGCGCCAATCACGCTGACACAACTGTTGCACTGGCAGCAGCGGCTGTTCGTTGCCGGCTGATATTGCGCCGGTGTCCACCCGACGCAATATAAACGCAGCAAGGGAACGATATCTCAGAAAATCGTGAGCGGAGCGACGTGAAACCTGATGACCGCGTTCAGAAGCGCCGGCCGAGGCCGAGGGATAAGAAGGCGTTGTTGGCTAGTTATTTCTCTTCAAGATTTTTCCTGTCTCAGCCCAGATTTGACTACGGTAATGATCGTCTTCCTGAGAGAAGAAAAGTACGGTTAGCCCATCCTTGTCCAACAGCGCAATGCCATCGGGGGCGGGACGCCATGCGGCAGGCTCTTGCGGCAATACGTCGGGCGTGCAATCAGACAAGAATTTCAGGCTATAGCCGCCAGCCGAATCCACACTCTCCGTGTTGAGCTGCACAACACAAGATTTTGATTTATCACTGACCGTCCACTGCCCGGATAGCGTTTCGGCGGAAGGTAAAACCAGGCTGCTTGCCATAGAGACTCCTGAAAACAAGAATATTATTCCGACAAGAATAAATTTATACATAGGTGGCCCATGTGAAACGGTGGGCATCATCGCCCACCGTTGCCATTTTAAACGATAAAATCAACAGCGACGTCAGCCTGTCCAACGATGTGCACCAGGAAGTCTGGATTTGCACCGCCCTGGATGTTGAAGGCCAATTCACTCAGATTGTTCTGGATATCATAGGACAATAGCGCCTCACCGGCCTGCCCGCTGAAATGATCGACGAACTGAATGAAATCACTGCCTTTATCGCCTTGGTTGAAGAAGGACAGATCGATCTTGTCCTTGCCTGACTCAAAGTCCCAAATTGTATCAGGTGCCTGAACAGGCGAGTCATTAAGATCAGAGAAGACAAAAATGTCATTACCGTCTCCTCCCCATAATTGATCCTGACCAGCCCCGCCGTAAATAACATCATTGCCGGCGCCGCCTTTGAGCGTATTGTCTGCGTGATTCCCAACGATGATGTCATTACCTGAGCCCCCTATCGCGTTTTCGATGGTGACACCGGCAGCGATGGAAACATTCCCTTTTAATCCCCCGACGTCGGAGAAAGCGCCTTCGTTCAAGTTGATACGTTGATTTTGGCTATACCCCGAGAAATCAAGGGTATCATTACCACCTGCATCCCAGACAGACATCACCAGCTTGTCGTGGCTGCCCTTGAGTGTATAGAAGTCTCGGCCTGTATTTGAATTAAACCCGTAAACGGTGTCGCCGGTTCGGGTGGTCATGTTGGCACCGTAAAGATGTTGGATGGCCGCGATATCATCAACCAGCGGTGCAGCGGCATAGTAGTGGCCATGATCCGCATCGGTAATGGATTCATTCCAGTAACTCATTACGCTAAACTGCCGGGTATCTTCGGCGTAAACTGCCTTGGTATAATTTGGGCTTCCTTGCCCCGCATTATACGTTCCCGGATGATCTAACCCGAGAGTATGGCCAACTTCGTGGGTAATGGTTAAACGGCCGTAATTACCCAGCTCAGGGTGCAAGTTTTCAGAATGGTTCTTAATATTATACCAACTTTGCCCATCAGAATTGTATCCTCTGTAGTCATTGCCATTATATGAGAATGGTTTCAAGGCATACGCTTGCCCTTTCCCCTCATAATTCCCAAAAGTAATATTGGAAGGTTGATCCGATGCCACTTCGACAAACTTTAAGTTGGCAACATCGGCCCAGGATTGCAAAGATAACTTCGCCTGTTCTTGTTGATGTTGCGTGAACGCACTTAGCCCCGTATCGCGTTCTGAGGAGCGGTGGCCCAGGTTCAGTTCGTTATATTCCCAATCCGGGAAGGAATAGGTCACCGTCGCATCTTTGCCCGTGACGTGAACGCCATTCCAGGTTTTATCGCTGCGCGCTATCTGCAACCCCGCATCATTTATGTCATAGGACGGTTTATTATTGATCGTCAAACCATTCCCGCGCTCATGGTAGTGAATAAGATCGTTAACACTGTCCCAACCTGTTTTGTTTCCATTCATGGTATTACCCATAGCTTTCTCCACAAAGAAGCTAGTATTAATATGACATCCGAAATGTCTCTTGGGGTTAATCAAAGTCCTTAGAATAGCGGTAACCCGATACGCCCCATTCTTTTTGCCAATTCCTTTACACCCAGAGAGTAAATTTAATTTTAACCGCCCGAGGCCTCCTTACCCATGATTGAGAACGTATGCAACTCCGTGAGATCGCGATATATCCGCGAAAAATGCGTGGAAATAATAGACCGCCTTGATCCGGCCATGGCTTAATACTGAGATCTGCTGGTTGAGGCTAAGTGAAGATGCCGCCCAAGAGGCCTGATGACAACTGCCGTTCGATACATTGTCTCGTTGCCAGAGACCACAGCAGACGTGGTCTCGTGTGATGAACGTTGCCTGTCATCCGAACCGCTACCTGGGGATCATTACGTGAATGCATTTGCGACACCATCCAGTTTTGCTAATGATTATCATTCGCGAGGCTATCTCACACGTCAGCAAAGTGTCAACAGATGAAACAAAACATTTCTTGATTTATATCATCACTTTTCTCGTCATCGCCCGGGAACCGTGCTTTGGCGCCTGTTGAAACGTGCATAAAATGGTGAGCATCACCGCCATAAGCGAGGATTTCTTCAGTATTGGTGCATAGCGCAAGCAAAATGCCGAGCGCAACAACAGCATGGCAGCTAAACATTTCGCCACATTGAAACATCAATATTGATTACTTTTTCAGACAGTAAAACATCGTGGTCGGAGCACTTATTTTTCGATGCAATATAAGAGGGGCTTATAAATAACAGGAGTATTCCTAATGCGTTCTTGCGTAATCTATTTCATGCTACCAGGCTGGTTCTTAGCCGCGCCCGCTGGCTATTCCCATTTTCATTGGCAATGACTATATTGAAAGAGGCTCTGCTATAGAGCAAGAATATGGGTAATTTTCCGAGGAAATACCGCATGACCCTGTTGCCCAAGCAGAGTAATAACAAAAATCCTATTGATCTCTATAGCGAAATCGTAGACGACTTGCCGGGTCTGATTTGCTTCGGCAACCGCCTTGGCGGTTACTTCAATAAGCAGTGGCGCGACTATACCGGCGCCATCGCCGGTGAGCACGCCGCCGCAGACTGGATCGATGCACTGCATCCCGACGACCGCGATCGCCTGGCCGCGCAATGGCGCCAGGCGATCGTTGCCCTCTCCTCGTTCGCCGGCGAAGCCCGTCTGCGCGAGCGCAGCGGCGCCTACCGGTGGTTTATGCTGGCGTTTAACGCCCGTCAGGACGGCATGGCGCAGGAGCCCAGCTGGTACCTCACCGCCACCGACATCCATCCGCAAATGCTGCAACGCCAGCAAAACGTTCAGGCGCTCTCTATCCAGCAAGACATGCTGGACGCCAGCGTCGACTGCATCAAAGTGATCAATCACGACGGCACGCTGCGCCACATGAATCGCTCCGGCAGCCTGGCGCTCGGTCTTGATCCGGCGCAAAAAGAGTTTGGCATGCCCTGGCTGGGGCTGCTGTCCCCCGAGATCCGTCGCCGCGGCAGCAAGGCGCTGCGCAACGTCAGAGCCGGAAAAAATGCGCGCTTCACCGGATTGAGCGTGACGCCGCAGGGTAAAAAACAGCACTGGGACAACATTCTCACACCGGTCAGTGATGAACACGGCGCCGTGGCCGAGATCTTGTGCGTCTCGCGCGACGTGACGTCGCAACGCGTGATGGAACAACGTCTGTTGCTCGCCAGCGAATATGACGAATTGACCGGCCTGCCCAACCGGCGCTTATTCAAGAAAAAGCTGAAGCAAGAGATGAAGCGCGCCCTGCACGGCAAAAAGTCGCTTGGGCTGATGCTGCTGGATCTTGACCACTTCAAGCTGGTGAACGACACGCTGGGCCACGCGGCGGGCGACCATCTGCTGCGGATCTTGGGTAAAAGGCTCAGCGCCTGCATGAATGCGCATTCGTTCGTCTCCCGCCTCGGCGGCGACGAGTTCGCCGTGGTGATCAGCGATGTCGAAAACGAGCAGGATATTTTCCGCATCGCCAACAAGTTTCTGCTGCAGTTGGAGACGCCGATCACCCACGGCGGCAAGACGCTGCATTGCGGCATGAGCATCGGCGGCGCCATCTATCCCAAAGACGCTCGCGACGCTTCGGAGCTGATGAAATGCGCCGATACCGCGTTGTATGAACTGAAAGACGGCGGCCGCGGCGGCGTCTACATGTTCGATCGCAAGATGATGGACAAAGCCCGCGCCCGCGCCAGCCAGCTCAACTACGCGCGCCAGATCGTACGCGACAACTGCATCCGCCCCAGCTACCAACCGAAAGTCTGCCTGATCGACGGCAGCATCGTCGGCTTTGAAGCGCTGCTGCGCTGGCACTGCCCGCAAAACGGCGTACAGCTGCCGGCGACGGTAAGCGAGGCGTTTAACGACTACGAATTGGCAACCAAGATCAGCGAAGCCATGCAGCTGAAAGTCTTCGCCGATATCGCCCGCTGGCGCGCGGCCGGCGTGGCGGTGCGGCCTATTTCGCTGAATGTGTCGCCGATCGAGTTTTTACGCGACAACTATGCCGAAACCTTCCTGCAACGTCTGCTGAAGTTCCGCATTCCCCATCACCTGATCGAACTGGAAGTGACCGAACACGCGTTCAACAAGCACGGTTCGAAATACGTACTGCGCGCGCTGCAAATGCTCAAAGAGATGGGTATCCGCATCGCGCTGGACGACTTTGGCACCGGCCACTCCTCATTCAGCCATATCATGGATTACCCGCTGGACTGCATTAAGCTGGACTGCGACTTTATTCAACGCATGAACACCGAACCGGCGATCCTGGCGATCGTGGAAAGCATCGGCATTCTCGGTCAAAAACTGTCGATCGATATCATCGCCGAAGGCGTGGAAACCGAGCAGCAGCGCCAAACGCTGTGCGAAGCCGGTTTCCATATCGGCCAGGGTTTTCTGTTCAGCCGGGCGGTGGAGTCCCAGCAGGTGCCGACGCTGCTGCAGGCGATACTTCAGCCTGCCGAAGGCGGCATGGCGAATCGTTAAATCGGCATCGCATGCCCCACATTCGGGGGGTTGATCCCCCCTCTTTTCCTCTGCTTGTTTCACGCCTCCCGCACCGGAATATTTGTGAGAGCCCTCACAAAGCATAAACGTATCTTTACATTTTTGAACGGTTAAGCTTCCGTTCTGTCAGATTTGAGTGTATTCCAGAGCGTCAAAACGATTCTTTTTCCACTCAATTGGGAACGTTACCGGAGACTTGTTAAGAAATAGTTAATTTAAATCAATGCACTACAAATAATAGCAGGAGGTACTGCGATGCACGAAAGGCAAGAGAAGAATGCAATGTTCATTTCGTTCGATGCCGTCTCGGTCTCGGGGATCACGGTGGAAGCAATGAAGATTGCCAAACGACTGCAAGCCTGTGGATTTCGCTCTTATCTTGATCTGGGATACGACATCAAGATTGATAAGGGAAACTTTAATAAACCCTATCAGCATGAGCATGACATCTACCGCGATGTCTTTACGCTGGTCCGCCTGGACGACATCACGTCGATTCCAGATTACCACCCCGCCTTTCTCGACTACGCACACGCGGCGTTGATCGGCCAGAAAACGCCCATTGACGAGCAAGAAAAAGCCGCTTTGTTGCATACCATCGCGTTGACGGCGCGGCAGCTGGCGGATCGCCTCGTCGCCCAATGGGAAGCGCTCGCAGTCAGCCATGTGGTGGTGGAAAACGGCACGCTGCCGGAAAACATCATCTATACCAAAGCGCTGTATCTGGCGATCGAAGATTATGGCCGACGTTATCGACTGACGCGTTTCGTCATCTGGCGCGATCATGACCTGATGTGGAACAGCGAAAAAAAGGTGCTCAAATACGGCCCGCCACCTTATTCTCACGCCATCAAACCTATCCCTTCAAAATACATTACCTATGTCACGCTCAATCACGATCTGAAGCAAAAGCTGGAGGCCTGGTGCAATCATGATGTCCATGTCGAGGTAAAGAAAAATACCTATGACTTCTCGGACAGTCACGAAAGAACGAATGTCAGAAAGCAGATGAATATTCGCGATAATGATCTTCTCATTGCCAGAACCACCCGCATCATCCCTCAGAAAAGATTGGACCGCGATATTATGCTGATCAGCCGGCTTAATGATTTATTTATCCGCGACCACAACACTCGACGCGCCTATTTGGCGATCGCCGGCAATGAATATGAAAACCCGTCATGTTATCTGCAACTCGCCAAATTGGCACAGGAACTGAATGTTCTCCCCTATGTCAAATTCGTCGGCATGCTTCCCCATGTCGATATGCGCTCGGAAAACGACGCGTTTTGCATAGAGGACCTCTATCACTCTTGCGACCTGGTCTCTTTTCTCACCTCGTATGATTATGATAGCTATGGCAATCCTATCGGTGAAGCGATCAGTTGCCGCCGTTGCTATATCACCACTCGCTACGAATATTATCACGAAGTCTACGGCCGGCATGGGTTTGAAGCGCCCGTCATGCCGATCTCCGAGTTACAGGATGGGCCGCCGAACGACGAATTCATCCAGGAAGTCTACCGGTTCATTAATAACAAGGAGCAGATGAAGCGCGTGGCGGAAAAGAATTACGCGCTGGGCAAGCGAATTTTATCCAACAACGTCATGGAGTTCTTAAATATCAGCTAACCATCGAATAACGTGACATTTCATTTTCAGACAAGCCATTTCTAACTGTGGACTTTCATTAGCCCTTGGAGGATCTATGCGTGATACTGTTTTTGTGTCTGTCGTACTGCCAGTTTATAATGAAAGCGACCGTATTGAGGCGGTTTTACTTTCGCTGTTCAATCAGCACACCAAGAATGAATTAATCACCCACGACACTTACGAACTGATTGTCGTTGATAACAACTCCACCGATGATTCCGTCGCTAAAATAAACGCGTTTAGTGAAAGGCATCCGGCTATGGCCATTCATGTTATCGCCGAAACGGTGCAGGGTGTCTCCTCGGCCAGAAAACGCGGCATGGACTATGCGTCGCTGCGTTCTAAAGCCCGCGACAGCCGGCTGGGAAATAAACGCAAGCACTATATCGTTTCCGCCGATGCCGATTGCACCGTGGATGCATTTTGGCTTTACGAGCTGGTGAATACCATGATCGAGCAACAAGGCGACCTGGGCACCTGCAACTATTACTACCCTCCCGCAGAGTTTGAGCACCGCCCCAACCTGTTCCGCGAGATCCAAAAAACGCTGCGTCTGCGCGAATTTTCGTTCTCCCTGTTCGGCGGCTTCCCCGACGGCAAAGGGTTCGGGGTGGAGCGCAGCCTGTATGACGCGGTAGGCGGCATCGAAATCTTCTACCAGCTCAACCATGGCCGCTTTGTCGAACACCTGTCCGACGACTGGGACTTCGGCATTAAGGTCATCGCCTACGGCGGCAAGCCGGTTTACGCTCGCCATGCTTACGTTGAGATCAACAGCCGCCGGGTGGACACCATTCTCGATGAGGTGATCAACGGCATCGCCTACGGTAAGGACGGCATCATTATCATGAAGGACGTCCGGCCGGACGTTGAGCGGCAGAAAACCGCGCTGGCGGACGCCACGCCGGCGGAGGCGAAACTGGCCTGGGACTACTCGGTCAAGGACTACACGCCAAAGAATATCTTACTGCCGGTGCTGCTCAATCCGTATCTGCTGTTGGAAAACAGCGAAGTGCGCGATTTCTTCTCCGGTTCGCTGGCCGACAGCCTCTACCGCCGCATTCACGAGCTGAAACACGAGATGCGCATCATCGATTTCAAACCGATCCATGCCTACAAAACCCCCGCCTATCGGCTCTACCTCGAATTTCGCGATGCGCTGTTTGCCGCCATGCGGCGCGCCGTCGGTGACGATATCGGCTTCCCGCCCGCATTGCCGGCCTGCTTCGATACGATCAAAGACGAGGATTTCACCCGCTTTGTTTATTACTTCTGTGAAGACCGCGAGTCCGGCGAAGCCCACAACTATTTCGGCAACGGAGGCGTATTCTGATGAACGACGAAGCCTTGCACTCATTGCTGGATATCGATGAAAACTATCCCACGCCGCGGGTGAACGCGTTCCTGGCGCAACCGGAAAACCGGGCCTTTCTGGAGTACGTCCATAAGGATCCGTTCGGCTGTCACGTGTTCCCCGGCGATCTCGTCGACTACCCGCTGGCCGCGTTTTTTGCCGATATGGAGGCCGACATTCGCCAGGCGGGCAAAATCCACCTCTGGGCCTATATCCCGACCTGCCGCTATCGTTGCCATTTTTGTCAGTACCCCACGGTGATCCTCAATCCCAAGGCGCCCGCCTCTCAGGCGGTATTTCGCGATTTGGTCGATTTCAACATCAAGGAGGCGCAAATGTGGCTGGCGCGCGTGCCCAGCCTGGCCGAAGTGGAGATCGGCGAATTCAACGTCTTTGGCGGCACGCCGTCCTTGCTGCCGGAGCCGGAACTGCGCCGCATGATGGCCTTCTACTTCAGCCACTTTAACTTCACCAACGCCACCCTGCGCTTCGAAGGGGAGCCCGGCACCCTGAACAAAGCCTATCTGGCGCTGCTGAAAGAGCTCGGCTTCAGCAAAATCAGTTTCGGCACCCAATCCTTCAATGACGACATCATCACCGCCTGCGGGCGCATGCACTCGGCCGAAGAGTGCGTGGAGACCATTCATCACGCGCGCGCGCTCGGCATTGATTGGGTCAGCGTGGATCTCATTTACGGCATGCTGGGCCAAAGCGTGGACGACGTGAAATACGACATGGAAAAAACCCTCGAGCTGAATCTGTCGCACGTCGTCTGCACCAAGCTGCACATGGATGAGTTTATTAAAAATCGCACCGGCGTCTCGGGCGAGCGCGAAAGCCTGTGGCAGAAAAAGGGGCTGCTCAGCATCAACAACCTGCGCTTCCCTGGGCTGGGCAAACAGTACCAAATGCGCGAGCTGGTCGAGAACTACCTGAATGGCGGCTATACCGAACACCCCACCATGTATTTTCACCGCAATGATCAACAGCCGGAAAAGTGGAAAGCGCTCATCACCGATCTCGACAAGCAGTATCCGGAAGTGGCGATCGGTTTGGGCGGCAGCTCCAAATCGACGCGATCCGAAGCCATCAACATCACCGGTTACAAGAAGTACAAGGAAGCGCTCAACCAAGACCGCCTGCCCATCGAGGAAAGCCGCGGTTTCTCCCCGATCCAGCGTGAAGTGAACGCCTTCAAAATGGCGCTCTCCACCTTGCTGCCGGTGGACGATCGGGTGTTTAAACGGCGCTTTGACGGCAACAGCCTGTTTGCCAACCCGGTCATCCGCCGCACGTTGAAAATCCTGGTAGATAAAGCGCTGGTCACCGTCGATGGCCCGTGCGTGACGCTCACGCCCATCGGCGTCACGCTGGTCGAAGCCATTATCAATACCCAATTTTCCGCCGCATTCGCCAATCAGGAGTGAAAGATGACGACGACAGTCTCCGATCCCAAACCGGTATTCAGCTTCTATTACATCGGCATCGATACCGAAGCCGGCGTCACGCCACAACAGTTTGAAACCTTCGTGCGCGAACAAGGCGTACATATCCCCTGTTATCCCGGCTGGCGCTGGACGTTGCTGCGCGGCCTGCGCGGCGAACGCGTCGGGCAATACCTGATGCTGTACGAGATTGACAGCGCCGAGCAGCGCGATCGTTACGTCACCGCCACCGGGCAGAGAACGGCGCACGCGCACGAATTCTGGCGGCGGCATGCCGCCGCGCAGGAAATCCTCGCCGAGTGGCGAAAACTGGGCACCTACAGCCTGCTACCGACGCTGTTCAGCGATTATCGCCTGCTGGCTGAGAACAGAAAAAGCGACGTGCCGCCCGGCCCGCGCTACCGGGAACGGCCGGGCGAACCGCCTGAGGCGCGCATTATCGGCATCCACAATCTGGCGCTGCGCGAAAGCGTGACCCCGGCGCAATTCGAACGCTTTATCGCCGAAAATCACCATCGCATTGAGGATTATCCGGGCTGGAAGTTTCACTTGCTGAAGGGAGAGCGCGGCAATCGGCTCGACCAGTACGCGGTGATGATGGAAATCGTCAGCCTGGCGGCGCTGGACGTGTTCTATCCGGAGCCCGATATCGCCACCGCCGAAGCGGCAACCTTCGCCAAAGCGCATCGCGACACCAAGCAAATGTATGAAGAGTGGAAGCAACTGGCGTCATTTTCCGGTTCACCGCAGATTTATACCGATTATCTGTCCGTCGCACAGAGCCGATCGTCATGATGCTGCCTTGGCTAACCGGCGAGGCCGCAGAGAATCATCGCCGGCAAATCGCCACCCGAGCGATCTTCTTCCTCGCCGGGTTGGGCATGGCTGCCTGGGCACCGTTGATCCCTTTCGTGAAAGCGCGATTGGGCATCGATGACGGCGCGCTCGGTTTGCTGCTGTTTTGCCTCGCCGCCGGCTCCATGGCGATCATGCCCTTCGCCGGTTATCTGATCGCCAAACTGGGGTGCCGTGCCGTGTTGCTGGGCGCAGGCGCCTTGCTGTGCATCGACTTGCCGCTGTTGGCGTTACTCGATGCTCCGCTGTTGATGGGGGCGGCATTGGGGGTATTTGGCGCCGTCAACGGCATCATGGATGTGGCGATGAACTCACAGGCGATAATCGTCGAGCGGGAGAGCGGCCAGGCGAAAATGTCCGGTTTTCATGGCTTCTACAGCCTTGGCGGCATTGCCGGCGCCGGCGGCGTCAGTCTGTTGCTGCTGGCGGGCCTCGCCCCGGCCCAGGCCATCGGCCTGATCGCCCTCCTCATCGCGATCCTGCTGCTGATCGTCGCCGGCGATTTACTGGCGCACGGCGGCATCGGCGAGCGGCGACGGGGCGGCGCGCGGTGGGCGCTGGCCCACGGCAAGATCCTGTTTATCGCCCTGCTCTGTTTCTTCGTGTTCCTGACCGAGGGGGCGATGCTCGACTGGTCGGCATTATTCCTGCATGCCGAGCGCGGCGTGGCCAAATCGCAGGCGGGGATCGGGTTCACGCTGTACGCCGTCGCCGTGGCCTGCGGGCGGCTGTATGGCGACAGGCTGATCGGCGCCGTCGGGCGCTTCCGCACTCTGCTGCTCGGCAGCCTGTGCGCTGCGGCAGGCGTGCTGTTGACCGTCACCGTCCCTCTGGCATCGGCCGCCTTTGGCGGGTTGATGCTCGCCGGCCTGGGCATCGCCAACATCGTTCCCATTCTGTTCAACGCCGTCGGCAATCAAAAACAGGTGCCGCCTGGCCAGGCGTTTCCGGCCGTGACGCTGGTCGGCTATCTCGGCTTATTAACCGGCCCGGCGCTGATCGGTTTTATCGCCAATTACACCAGCCTGGCCCTGGCGTTCGGCTGCACGCTGCTGTGCCTGTTGCTGGTCAGCATCAGCGCCAAAGCCGTGACGAACACATCTCACTAACTTAACTTGCGAGGATCGTTTAATGCATGCATCAACCACGCCGGTTTTCTCCCTGCACTACGTGGGAATCAACCTGAAACGGGGCGTCGCCTCGGATCGTTTCGAAGCGTTCGTTCGCCGTAAAGGCGTCGCCATCCCGGCCTATCCCGGCTGGCGATGGACGCTGCTGCGCGGCCTGCGCGGCGAGCGTGAAAATCAGTACCTGATGGTTTATCAGGCTAAAGACGCCGCCACCTACGCGCGCTATATCGACGGCAACGGCGAGCTGACCGACGAGGCGCACGCCTTTTGGCGGCAGCGTCCGGAGGCCGCCGCGCTGATTGAGGAGTGGAAAACCTTCGCGACCTTCGCCGAACTGCCGACCCTTTACACCTGTTACCGTCTGGTGGCCGAGAATAGCCGCAGTTCATTGCCGCCCGGCCCCAATTACCGCAGCGAACCGGGGAAGGAAAGCATTCAGCGTGTCATCGGCATTCATAACCTGGCGCTTAAAGCGGGGGTCTCGCCCGAGCAGTTTGAACGGTTCATTATCGACAACATCCACCGCGTGGAAGACTACCCGGGCTGGAAGTTTCACCTGCTGAAGGGCCAGAGCGGCAACCGGCTGGACCAATACGCGGTGATGCTGATCATTGAAAGTCTGGCGTCGCTCAACGCGTTCCATCCGGAGCTCGATGTTTCAACCGAGCAAGCGCTCAGGTTCGTGGCCGAGCATCAGGACACCGAACGCATGTACGACGAGTGGAAAACACTGGCGTCGTTCTCCGGCGCGCCGCAAATCTACACGGATTACCTGGCGATTGGCGGCAACGAGAATGACGCCCATCCGGCGTAAACCGCGCGGCGGCGTTGAGCGCCGCCGCTTTCACGGCCGCCGTTCGCCGAACGGTGCCAGCTTCATGCCGAGCAGCGTCACCACGCAGATGATCGCCCCGGCGTAAAAGGTGGAGGCGGAACCGAACAGTTCCCACAGGGTTCCGGCCCCGAGACTGGCCAGCAGCAATGCCACGCCGCTGATCAGATTGAACATGCCGAACGCGGTGCCGCGCAGGTGCGCCGGCGCAGTGTGCGCCACCATCGCCGCCAACAGTCCCTGCGTCATGCCCATGTGCACGCCCCACAGCGCCACGCCAAACAGCACCCCGCCCCAATGATCGCTCAGCGCCAATACCAGGTCGGCGGCGATCAGCACCAGCAGCCCGGCTTTCAGCAATCCTTCATGGCTCATGCGGTCGGACAATTTACCGAACGGATAGGCCAAACAGGCGTAGACCAGATTCATGGCGACCATCACCAGCGGGATCAACGCCAGCGGCGTGCCGCCCTGCTGCGCCTTCAACACCAGGAACGCTTCACTGAAGCGCGCCAGCGTAAAGATCGCGCCGATGCTCACCACCCACCAATAGCTGCGCCCCAACAGCCGCAGGTTGACGCGGGTGATCGGGTTGGTGCGCTTGTGGATTATCGCGGCGGCCGGCTCTTTCAGGCCGAAAAACAGCAGCGCAATCGCCAGCGCCGCCGGGATCGCCGCCACCCAGAAGATGGCGCGAAAATCATTGTGCCACAGCAGCATCAGGCCGACGGCCAGCAGCGGCCCTAAAAAAGCGCCGACGGTATCCAGCGACTGGCGCAGCCCGAAAGCCGCGCCGCGGATCTCCGGCGGCGTCACGTCGGCCACCAGGGCATCGCGCGGCGCCCCGCGGATGCCTTTGCCCACGCGATCCAGCAGGCGCGCGCTCATCACCATGCCGGACGACGACGCGATGGCGAAAAAGGGTTTGCTGATGGCGCCCAGCCCGTAGCCCAGCAGCGCCAGCCCCTTGCGTTTGCCGAGGTAATCGCTGAGCACGCCGGAGAACACCTTGACGATCAACGCCGTCGCCTCCGCCAGCCCTTCGATCAACCCGATGACGATCACGCTGGCACCGAGCGTCGTCGCCATAAACAGCGGCAACAGGCTATGGATCATCTCCGAGGAAACGTCCATCAGCAGGCTCACGCCACCCAATACCCACACGCCGCGCGGTATGCGGCCCAACGTAGCGAAACGCGACGACATGGTGCATCCTCGATCGATTCAGCGCCGCCAGAGGCGCCTCATGATTTTTCCAAGATTGGTTAGTTGATTTTGTTCGTTCACAGATCTGCCGCCTTTAGAGATAGTGCAACGACCGTGTGACACCCATAATAATGAAGGTAATTAACATAATGATATATAGCAAAAAGATGATAGTGATTGCGGCGCTGCTGAGTTTTTCCGCCGCCGCCGCACCAGGCGTGGATCTCGTCGCCAACGAAACGCCGATCCACACGGTGAAGAGCGCCGAAGCCGTGGCCAAAATCCCCGCCGGCTTCCGGTTCGTGGAACCCGGCACGCTGACGGTCGCCATTTCTCTGCTGGGCAGCGGCCCGCCGTTCGGCCTGTACGCCCGCGACAATAAAACGGTGATTGGCAGCGAGGCGGACATTGCGCGCCTGGTGGCCGACGGTTTGGGGTTAAAACTCAAGCTGGTGCCCACCTCGTGGGAGGACTGGCCGCTGGGGGTGGCCTCCGGCAAATATGACGCCGCGGTTTACAACATCACCGTGACCAACGAACGCAAAACCAAATTCGATTTCGCCACCTATCGGCAGGATACGCTGGGTTTCTACGTCAAATCCGACAGTAAAATCACCCAGATCAAAACCGCGCCGGATATCGCCGGTAAAAAGATCATCGTCGACTCCGGCACCAATCAGGAAGCGGTGCTGCTGGCCTGGGACAAAGAGAACCGCGCCAAGGGGCTCGCGCCGCTGCAGCCGGTGTATGTCACCGACAAGGCCGCCTCCACGCTGGCTATTCAGTCCGGCCGCGCCGACGCCACCTTCGGGCCCAACGTTTCCGGCGCTTATCAGGCGCGGCTGACCGGCAAAACCCGGCTGGTGGGCATCGTGCCCGGCGGCTGGCCGAAGACCGCCAACATCGCCGTCACGCTGAAGAAAGGCAACGGCCTGGTGGACGCGGTGCAGGCTTCGCTCAACAGCGCCATCGCCAACGGCAGCTATCTGCAGGTGCTGGATCGCTGGGCGGAGAGCGACGAGAAGATTGCCCATTCCGAGATTAACCCGCCGGGGCTGGGGGATTGAGAGAGCAACAGGCCCCGCGCAGCGGGGCCTTATCGCCGCTCAATCGCGCCGCCTTATTCCGCCGCCGTTTTCTGCCTCCCCAGCTTGCGGTACAGCGTGCTGCGTGAAACGCCGAGCGCCTTCGCCGCCCGGCTGAGATTGCCGCCCGCCCTGTCGATCGCCGCCTGCAGCGCCCCCAGATCGGTATCGGCGTTCTCTTGCCGTGGCGCCAGCACCGCGATGGACTGAGGAAGATCGTCCAGGGTAAGTACCGCATGATCGTCCGCCAGCGCCAGCAGCACCTTGAGCGTGCTCAACAGTTGCCGCACGTTGCCGGGCCACGGATAGCGCGCCAGCATCGCCAGCGCCTCCGGCAACAGACGAATGTCGCGCCGCTCGCCGCCCAGCTCTCGCCACAGCTGCAAAATGAAGGCCTCCAGCTGCGCCCGCTCTCTGAGCGGCGGAATGCGCAGGCTGTATTCCTGTATGCGGTACAGCAAATCCTCGCGAAACGCCCCCGTTTCCACCTGCCGATGCAGATCGTGGTGCGTGGCGCAGACCAGCGCGAATTCGACCGGATAAGCGCTGCGGCTGCCGAGCGGGGTGACCGTTTTTTCCTGTAACACCCGCAGCAGGCGCGTTTGCACGCCCGCCGGCATGTCGCCGATTTCATCGAGAAACAGCACGCCGCCGTCCGCCTCGCGGATCTTGCCGATGTACCCTTTCGGATTGGCGCCGGTAAACGCCCCCGGCGCATAGCCAAACAGTTCGGATTCGATCAGCGGCTCAGGCAGCGCCGCGCAGTTGATCGCCACGAAGTTGCCGTTGCGCCAGCGGCTCTCTTGAAACAGGCGGCGGCTGAAATGCTCTTTACCGCAGCCGGTTTCGCCGGTCACGCACAGCGAAAGGCCGGCGTTGAGAATGCGCAGCGCTTTCTGATGCTGCTCGTCGTGCCGTTCCGCCGGCGGCGCAGAACGCAGAGCGCTGACGCGGCGCTGCGGCGCCTCAAGCAACGAATAATAGTGCTGTTGATTGCCGGCCAGCGTCTGGCGCGGTGCCCCGGAAGGCTGTCGCAACAGGTCGGGAAACAGCTGGGTGAACTCAACGGAGCCGAATGAGGCCGATGAGAGCTGGAACTCCATCATCGCCAGTCGATTGGCGGCGATCAGCACTTCGTCGTGAAACACCAGCAGCAGCTCTTGCGCGCTGCCCAGGCAGCGGGCATCGGCGTGCAAACGCAGCGTCCAGTGGCGGTCGGCGATCGCGCTTCTGACCCAGCGGTGTTCGATATGCCGCACCGCCTGCATGATCAGGCGCTGTGCATCGCGGTACGGGCGCTGCGCGGGTGCGGAGAGATCCAGTATGCCGGCAATGCGGCCATCCGGCCGATAGATCGGTGCGGCGGTGCAGTTCAATCCGGCATTTTGGTTGAGAAAATGCTGGTCGCCGCGCACTTCGCAGAACGCGCCCAGCGCCAGCGCGGTGCCGATGGCGTTGGTGCCCCGCTCCGCTTCTCCCCACTGGTTGCCCGGCGCCAGCGCAAAGCGCGACGCCTTATGCAGAAAGTCGGTATTGCCGCGAGTTTCCAGCACCAGCCCGGCGGCGTCGGCGATCACCACAATGGCGGGCTGGCGCGTAATTTGCGCGCCCAGCTGCTCGATCAGCGGCTGTACCCGCTGCGGCACCCAATCGTTGCGGCTGCGCAGCTCTTCGAGCAATCCGGCTTTGATAAACGGGATATGTTGATCGGTGCGCGTCAAGCCATAACCCTGGCTGCGTTGCCAGGATTCCGCCAACGGCTGGGTCAGCAAGCTGGCGCCCTCTGCGGGCAAGCGGTCGTCAGACAACATGCGTTTCTCCCCCGTTCGCGAGTGTTGCAAATGTGTATCATAAATGTGTACCAGGCGTTGCGACACGGGACACAAAAAATCATCGGCGACGGCGGCGCCGCCCGAAGTTCTCAGCCCTCTCAATGCTTAAGGTTTTAATAACTCGTTCTTTTTTTACGGATGCTACCTCTGTCGCTAATCTGGCACGCGCCGTGCTTCTCTGTGCTGCGGCGACATGCCGCATTCACAGGCGCAGCCCAATAGCGCCGCTTTTCATCTGCAGAGAGGTGCTTAACATGAAATATGTCCACCCCGGTTTGCCTGGCTCGCTGGTTTCGTTCCGCAAACGCTATGGCAACTACATTGGCGGCAAATTCGTCGAACCGGTATCCGGCAACTACTTCACCAACACCTCGCCGGTGACCGGCCAGCCGATCGCCGAATTCCCGCGTTCCGACGCCAAAGACATCGAGCTGGCGCTTGACGCGGCGCATGCGGCGGCGGACGCCTGGGGTAAAACCAGCGTGCAGGAGCGTTCCAACGTGTTGCTGGCGATCGCCGATCGCATCGAATCGCGGCTGGAGATGCTGGCGCTGACCGAAACCTGGGACAACGGCAAACCGATCCGCGAAACCCTGAATGCCGATCTGCCGTTGGCGGTCGACCATTTCCGTTACTTTGCCGGTTGCCTGCGCGCGCAGGAAGGCACCGCGGCTGAGATCGACCAGAACACCGTGGCCTACCATATCTATGAACCGCTGGGCGTGGTCGGCCAGATCATTCCGTGGAACTTCCCGCTGCTGATGGCCGCCTGGAAACTGGCGCCGGCGCTGGCGGGCGGTAACTGTGTGGTGCTGAAACCGGCGGAACAAACGCCGCTCGGCATCAGCGTGCTGATGGAAGAGATCGGCGATCTGCTGCCGCCGGGCGTGCTCAACGTGGTACAAGGTTTCGGCGCCGAGGCCGGCGAAGCGCTGGCGCGCAGCAAGCGCATCGAAAAAATCGCCTTCACCGGCTCCACGCCGGTCGGCCGCCACATCCTCGCCTGTGCGGCGGAGAACATCATCCCCAGCACCGTCGAGCTGGGCGGCAAATCGCCGAACATTTATTTTGAAGACATCATGCAGGCGGAACCGGAGTTTATCGACAAAGCGGTTGAGGGGCTGGTGCTGGGCTTCTTCAACCAGGGAGAGGTGTGCACCTGCCCTTCACGCGCGCTGATCCAGGAATCCATCTACCCGCAGTTTATGGAGAAAGTGCTGGCGCGTATCGCTACCATCCGCCAGGGCGATCCCTTCGACACCGAGACCATGATCGGCGCCCAGGCGTCAAAACAGCAGTACGACAAGATCCTGTCCTATATCGAGATCGCTAAAAACGAGGGAGGCAAAATCGTTGCGGGCGGCGAGCCTGCTCAGCGCGGCGACGAAGTGCAAAACGGTTTCTACCTGCAGCCGACGCTGATTACCGGCAACAACAGCATGCGTTTCTTCCGCGAGGAGATCTTCGGGCCGGTGATTGGCGTCACCACCTTCAAGGATGAGGCCGAAGCCCTGGCGCTGGCCAACGACACCGAGTTTGGGCTGGGCGCCGGGCTGTGGACCCGCGACATCAACCGCGCTTACCGCATGGGCCGCGCGATCAAGGCCGGCCGCGTGTGGACCAACTGCTACCACCTGTACCCGGCGCACGCCGCGTTCGGCGGCTACAAGAACTCCGGCATCGGGCGCGAAACCCACAAGGCGGCGCTGTCGCACTATCAACAGGTGAAAAACCTGCTGGTCAGCTACGACGCCAAGCCGCTGGGCCTGTTCTGAATCCGGCGTAATGACAAGAAGGCCACCCGCAGGTGGCCTTCTTTTTTCGCGTGGCCTACTTCGCCATGCCGAGATCGATCACCATGCGACCGCGAATGGTGCCCGCCTTCATCTCGTCGAAGATGGCGTTGATATCCCCCAGCGGCCGCTTGGTCACTTTCGGCGTCACCTTGCCTTCGGCGGCGAACTGGAACGCCTCCTTCAGATCTTCGCGCGTGCCCACCAGCGAACCCACCACCTGAATGCCGTCCAGCACCAGGCGCGGAATGCTCAGATCCATGCTCTCAGGCGGCAGCCCCACGGCCACCACTTTACCGCCGGCGCGCACCGCATTCACCGCCGAGTTGAAGGCGGCTTTCGCCACCGCCGTCACCACCGCCGCGTGAGCGCCGCCGGTTTGCTGCTGAATGATCTCCTCCGCGTTTTGCGTTTTGGAGTTGATGGTCAGATCGGCGCCGATCTGTTTGGCGAACTCCAGCTGACCGTCGTTGACATCGATGGCGATCACTTTGGCGTTAAACACGTTCTTGGCATACTGCAGCGCCAGGTTACCCAGCCCGCCCAGGCCGTAGATGGCGATCCACTGCCCCGGTTTGATATCGGAAATCTTCACCGCCTTGTAGGTGGTGACGCCGGCGCAGGTGATGCTGCTGGCGGCGAAAGAATCGAGCCCATCCGGCACTTTCACCGCGTAGTCCGCCACCACGATGCACTCTTCCGCCATGCCGCCGTCAACGCTATAGCCGGCGTTTTTCACCGAGCGGCACAGGGTCTCGTTGCCGCTGACGCAGTATTCGCAATGGCCGCACCCCTGGTAAAACCAGGCGACGCTGGCGCGGTCACCCACTTTTAACGAGGTGACGCCCTCACCGACGGCGGAGACCACGCCGATGCCCTCATGCCCCAACGTAATGCCCGGCACCTCACCGAAATCGCCATTTTTCACGTGCAAATCGGTGTGGCACACCCCGCAACACTCCATTTTCAACGCCGCTTCGCCGTGCTTCAGCGGGCGCAGCACTTTATCCTGAATGTCTACGGTATGGTTTTTCGTCACTACGGCAGCTTTCATGGTGTTTTCCTTAGCAGAGTGGGAAGTACAGTTGTTAATGTAGTGACTGTATTCGGTGAGGGCAAGTGCCACCTGTTTTGTGTAAAAACAAATAATTAAATATGAATCAGTCTGCTTATTTCATAAAAAACCATTAACAGACGGCGCGATCGCCTTGAGGTTGGCAATCTGAACGATCGCGCCTCCACGGCTTGATTTACCCCTTGAAGCGATTAACAGGGATTTTGAGGTAGTGCCGCCCATCATCTTCGCAATCTGGCAGAACGCCGCCGCGAATATTGACCTGCAGCGCCATCAGCATCAATTCCGGATGCGGCAACGTGGCGTCTCGCTGCTTTCTTTGCGCGATAAATTGGGCTTTATCCATGTTGGCCACCCAGGGGTTGTTCTCGCGCTGCTCTCGCACGGTGCTTTCCCAGCGGGCCTCACGCCCCGCCGGGCGATAATCATGGCCGGTAAACAGGCGGGTATCCGCTGGCAGGCTCAAGATCCGCTGCAACGAATCCCACAGGGCTTCCGCATTTCCGCCGGGGAAATCGGCCCTTGCGGTGCCGCTGTCCGGCATGAAAAACGTATCGTGAATAAACGCCGCATCGGCGATGTGATAAGTGACGGACGCCAGGGTGTGGCCAGGAGACAGCAAGACTTCAGCACGCAGGTTGCCGATAAAAAAGACGTCCCCATCCGCAAACAGCGCATCCCACAGGGTCTCGGCGGGAGGCAGTTCCTTCAAATTATAGATGTCTTGCCACAGCCCCTGCACAGCGGTAATTTTTTCGCCTATGCCGGTGAGGGCGCCGGTTTTCTGCGCCAGCCAGGTGGCGGCAGAAAAATGGTCGGCATGCGGGTGCGTATCCAGCACCCAGGCCACTCCCCATCCTTGCTGCTGGATAAAGCTTAAAATGGTGCGGGCCTGCTGATGCGAGACCGTGCCCGATCGGCGATCAAAATCCAGCACCGGGTCGATGATGGCGCAGCGACGCGCTGCGGGATCGGCGACGACATACTGCAGGCTGCCGCTTTCCGGCTCATAAAACGCGTGCACTTGCGCGTGAGGCTGAACGTCCTGATGCCGGCCATACCAGCCCAGCGCCTTATCGGCATCGGCGCCATACTCTGCGCACTGGCTGCGAAATTGCGCTTCGTCTATCTGGCCTTCGCGCAGCGCATACAGCAGGGAAAGGCAGGCAGAACGCGCTCCGCTCCTGCAATGCGCCAGGGTCTTCTCACCCCGCCGCAACAGGTAATGGAAGGTATAAACGGTCTCCCAGGTCAGCGTGTCGAATGTGTAAGGCAGATAGACGTAGCCCATTCCCCATTGCTCAGCCAACGCTTTTTCTTGTTGATGGTTAAGGTACTCGCCCGGCTCTTCATCTGGCCGATTGTTGACGATAAACCGATAGCCTTGTTGATGCAGGACGGCGAAATCATTCGCTGCGGGCGCCCCCGAAAAGGAGAGCTGATGATGGTAAGTACGGATGTGCATATTTTTTCCTTTTGTTTTATAGGCTTTTAAAAAGCATATAAAGGGCCAGCGCCAACAACATGCCGGCATAGAGCACACGGATAATGTCCTCGCGTTTTTTCAGGCGCTCGGTGAGCGCCACCCCCACGACGCCCCCCAGAACGCCGCCGACGATGAGCCAGTAGGTAATGACCAGCGACACCTTGCCGGACATGGCATAGCTTGCGCTTGTCGATAATCCCATGGCGGAAACCACGACCAGTGAGGTCGCCACCGCTTCAACCAGCGAAAAGCGGAAGAACCAGAGCAGCGCCGGCACCACCAAAAATCCGCCGCCGATGCCCAAAAAACCGGCCACCGCGCCCAGCGCCAGCACGCTGGGCCACACGATGGCGGGATGAAATGTCGGATGGGAGGACGGTAATCCGTTGCCTGCCCGATGATTTCTTTTCAGCGTCAATCCGGCGACAACCAGCATCAGCAGAGAGAAAGGCAGGGTTAAATGGTGCCCGTCCGTCATTTTTCCCACCTGAGAGCCCGCCAGCGTTCCCACCACCGCCACCAGCGAAACGGTAACGCCGGTTTGCCACCGGACGTTTCCTTTGGCGGCATGAACAAAAAGATTGATCAGCGCGCTAATGGCAACGGACATGGCACTGGTGCCTATAACCAAGTGCGTATCCGGGATTTTCACCATATACAGCAGCAAGGGCACGCAGACGATGGATCCGCCTCCCCCGGTCAGAGCCAGGAGAAATCCGACTATTCCCCCGGTTATCACCAACAGCGTCAGGGTATAAAAAGTAAAATGGAAAAAATCCAATGCATTAATTCCCTTTCGATATTTATGGCATTTATTAACGATCAGCTTGCGTTGATTGTCAAATAACTTATTACATTTAGATATTACATATAGCCAAATCGAATATGAAATTTTTAATATAACCATAAGTTCTATAAATTATCTTTAAATCTGAGCTGCAACCCCCTACTTTCTTATGAAAGGAGACCTGCATGAAACCAGAAAAAATAAACACCCTGAAGAAAGTTGTTGTTATTGGCGGTGGTTCATCTGGCATCGGCGTCATCGCAAGCATAAGGAAGCGAGTTAAAGATGCGGATATAACTGTCGTTGAACCCAATGACTGTCATTATTACCAGCCGGCATGGACCCTGGTGGGCGGCGGGCTCTTTGATATCAATAAAACGCAGCGCGCCATGCGCGATGTTATTCCTTCTGGCGTCTCATGGCTCCAGGACAGCGTTGTCAGGGTTGATCCCAATGAAAAATATATCGATACCCGTCAGGGTAAACGCGTAAGCTATGATTTCCTTATTGTTGCCTGCGGCCTTGTTTTACGTTGGGATAAAATAGAAGGCCTTGAAGAGACGTTAGGATTTAACGGCATCACCTCTAATTATCGCTTTGATCTTGCAGAATACACCTGGCAACTGGTCCGGGAGATGCAAGGCGGCAAGGCGATATTTTCCCAACCCACGCTTCCCATAAAATGCGCCGGCGCGCCGCAAAAAGCCTTATATCTTTCATGCGATCATTGGCGGCGGCAAGGCGTTCTGAATAATATTAACGTCAATTTCTGCCTTGCGGGCACGGCGGTTTTCGGCATTCCGCAATTTGTCCCCCCGCTGAGCGGCTATTTGGAAAAATACCGTGCACAGGTCAACTTCAATCATAATTTAATCCGTATAGATAGCGAAAATCGGCAAGCGATATTTGCCGTGGAGACAAATGAAGAAGAAAAACGCGAGTTAACCCTGCCCTTCGATATGCTTCACGTGGTGCCGCCTCAATCAGCCCCGGCGTTTATTTCGCAAAGCGGACTCGCGGATGGCGCCGGCTGGTGCGATGTGGATAAATTGACGCTGCAACATAAGCATTGGCCGGATATTTTTGCGGTAGGCGACTGTTGCTCAACGCCAAACGCCAAAACCCTGGCGGCAGCGCGAAAGCAGGTGGTGGTGGTGGCGGAAAACGTCGCGGCACGTATTCATGGCACGCCTCTCACAGCCCATTATGATGGTTATGGTTCCTGTCCATTGACGGTCGAGAAAGGCAAAGTTGTGCTGGCGGAGTTTGGCTATGACGGTAAATTGCTGCCCACGTTTCCACTGCTCGACGCAACCCAGCCCAGCCGTATGGCCTGGTGGCTGAAAGCCTGGTTTTTACCCCGGTTTTACTGGGCTGGCATGCTGCGCGGGGTTGAATGGTTTGCCGGAAGCAAGCGGCCGTGATGCACACTCGGCTCCCCTTGTCGCTCTGGCCGCAGCAGGCGCTTGACTATTTGGCGATACACAGCCACCATCGCTTGCGAGCCCGCAGGCTGATGCAAGCCGTCACCACTAACCGGTCGATCAACGATGAAAAACGCACCCGCCGTTACGATTCACTACTGTTCACAATGCAACTGGCTGCTGCGCGCCGGCTGGATGGCGCAAGAGCTGCTGAACACCTTCGGCGACGATCTCGCCTCCGTCACCCTGATGCCGGGCACCGGCGGGGTCTACCAAATCAGCGTCGATGGCGTGATGATTTGGGATCGCAAGATTGACGGCGGCTTCCCCGATGCGGCGCAGTTAAAGCAGCGGCTGCGCGATCACAGCTTCCCCGATCGTTCTCTCGGCCACAGCGACGGTAAAAAAGCCAGACACTGAAGGCCGTCAGCGCCCCGTCGGCGGCTGCGCGCCGAGAATGCGCGGCATCGTTTCTTTCATCATTTCCATGAATTTGCGTAAACGCGCGGGATAATAGCTGGCGTAGGGATACAACAGGTAAATAGGCAGTGGCTCAGCTCGCCACAGGGGTAACAGCGTCTGCAGAGCACCTTGCGCCAATTCTTCTTTCACCACCCAAGACGACACGATCGCGACGCCCAGCCCTTCCAGCGCCGCCTTGCGCGCCGCATAAAGGCTGTCGGTGCTCAACCTCGGCGCGATGTCGAAACGCCGCTGTTCACCGCTGGTCGCGTGGGTCAAGACGACCTCATTACGATAAAAACTGTTTACCGCCAGCCACGGCAATGAGGCCAAATCGTCGAGATCGACGATCGCCGGTCGTTCAGCCAACAGCGCCGGTGACGCCACCGTGCTGCGCGGCACCTCCGCCAGCAACACCGCCACGACCGACGGATCGGTCACCGCACCGACGTGAATGGCGCAATCCACCCCCTCGGGAATAAAGTCCGGAGAATGATCGTTCAGCGTCCACTCAACGTAAGTTTGCGGGTAGCGCCGCAAGTACTCGCCCAACGGACCGATCAGCTGATCCTGGCCGAATGCGTGCGGCGCCCGCACGCGCAACACGCCGACCGGTTCGTCGCGCGCGCCGCCAAGCCCTTCTTCCAGGCTTTGCCATTGTTCGATCAGCCCCCGCGCCTGGCGGTAACAGCGCTCGCCGTCGTCGGTCAGTTTGAGGGCGTGGGTGGTCCGCTGGATCAGTTTGGCGCCCAGCAGCTGTTCCAATGCCTGCAGACGTCGGCTGATCGTCGGCTGCGAAGTGCCCAGCTGCTGCGCCGCCGCCGACAGGCTGCCGCTTTCGACGATGCGCACCAGCGTATGCAGCAAAGTTATGCGGTCGCCGTTAGGTAAGTTAATTTTATTCATACGTTGAGTGTATAACAGTTTTACCTGCGAGGGGGCTACAGCGGCATGAAGCAAGCGGTAAAAATGACCGCACATTCACCTTACAGGAATTTTTGCCATGAGCACCGCCACCACCCACGGCGCACCGTCCGCCAACGTCGTATTTTTGCTGGCCGCCGGCGCCGGCCTCAGCGTCGCGTCAATCTATTACAGCCAGCCCATGCTTGGCATGATGGGCGCCGATTTCCACGCCGGCGTCGCCGATGCCGGCATGGTGCCGACGCTGACCCAGTTAGGCTATGCGCTGGGCATTTTACTGTTGGCGCCGCTCGGCGACCGGTACGATCGCCGGCGGATCATTCTGGTAAAAGGCGCGCTGCTGACGCTGACGCTGTTACTCTGCGCTTTTGCTGCCTCGTTCCCGCTGTTGTTGCTCAGCAGCCTGGCGATAGGCCTGACCGCCACCGTCGCGCAGGACATTATCCCCGCCGCCGCCACGCTGGCGCCGGAGACCAGCCGCGGCAAAACCGTCGGCGCAGTGATGACCGGGCTATTGGCCGGCATTTTGCTGTCGCGGGTGTTCAGCGGCGCGCTCGCCGAGTACGCCGGCTGGCGCAGCGTCTACGCACTCGCGGCGCTGGGCGTTTTGCCGATCACGCTGGCGATCTGGCGCATGTTGCCGCGTCTTCGCCCTCATAACACGCTGAGTTACCCCGCGCTGCTGCGCTCGCTGGGACATCTGTGGGCCGAGTATCCCGCGCTGCGGCGCGCAACGCTGGCGCAAGGCTTTCTGTCATTGGGCTTCAGCGCTTTCTGGTCAACGCTGGCGTTGATGCTGGCGGAGCGCTACCAGATCGGCAGCGCGGCCGCCGGCGCGTTTGGCCTGGCGGGGGCGGCGGGTGCGCTGGCGGCGCCGTTGGCGGGCAGTCTGGCCGATCGGCACGGCCCTTACGTCGTGACCCGTATCGGCGCGGGACTGGTTCTGGCCTCCTTCGCCTTGATGTTTCTGCTGCCGCTGTTGCCGCTCCCGGCGCAACTGGCGCTCATTGCGCTGAGCGCCGTCGGATTCGACCTGGGCATCCAGGCTACGCTGATCGCGCACCAAACCATCGTTTACGGTCTCGATCCGGCAGCCCGCAGCCGATTGAACGCCCTCTTGTTCACCGGCGTGTTCATCGGTATGGCGACCGGCGCCGCCCTCGGCAGCCGCATTCTGGCAAGCGCGGGCTGGCCGGGCGTCGTGGCGCTGGCGACGGCGGCGGGGGCCGTGGCGCTGTGGATCCGCAGCGGGCGCAAAACGGCGCGCGTAGTGGCCTGATAGCGCCCTCTGCTGGCGCAAGCGGTTGATTTCACCCAGGCCTCTTGCGCTATACTGAGCGCCCTTTTTGCTACGCATTTAAAACAATTTTATGATGGAACGCTTGCTAGAAAACGCGATGTACGCCTCCCGCTGGCTGCTCGCGCCGGTTTATTTCGGCCTTTCGCTCACTCTGGTCGCCCTGTCGATCAAGTTTTTTCAGGAAATTCTCCACGTCCTGCCAAATATTTTTGCCGTTACCGAAGCCGATCTGGTGTTGACCTTGCTGTCGCTGATCGACATGGCGCTGGTCGGCGGTCTGTTGGTGATGGTGATGTTCTCCGGCTATGAAAACTTCGTCTCGCAATTGGATATCACCGAAGGGAAAGAGAAACTGAGCTGGCTGGGCAAAATGGACGCCACCTCGCTGAAAAACAAGGTCGCCGCATCTATCGTCGCCATCTCCTCCATTCACCTGCTGCGGGTGTTTATGGACGCCAAGAACGTGCCCGACAACAAGCTGATGTGGTATGTGATCATCCACCTCACCTTCGTGCTCTCCGCCTTCGTGATGGGTTATTTGGACAAGGTGACCCGCTCCAAGCACTAAACGCGCCACCACGCCCGATCGTCAGGATCGGGTGTCTTCCCCTCCTTCGCGGTTCCCCAACCGTCACCGCCGTCATGTCTTTCATCTGGCACATCTGATGATAATTTTATTATAATGTCATTACACTCATTATGGACCGAACGCCGGCCACCGCACCGGATTCGCCGCAGACAGGATCACGCACTTCCATGCCATTAAACGGTCACCCCCTGCAATTCAACGATATTCAGGCGATTCTGCCTCATCGTTATCCCTGCCTGTTGGTCGATCGCGTGCTGCCCGCCGGCACCTGCATTGCCGAAGGCCGGCTGAGCGCCATCAAGAACATCACCGCCAATGAGCCGACGTTCTGGAACGGCCATGCGCACTTCGCCGGTTTTCCCGGCGTGCTGTTGGTGGAAGCGCTGGCGCAAAGCACCGGGCTGCTGGCGCATTATTATCTCGGGGCGTTGAATGAAGGGGAACATTACTACTTCGCTTCCATTCAGCGGGCGCGGTTTTATCGCGCCGCCCGTCCCGGCGACCAGGTGTTGATGGAGGTCGCCTTTGTACGCCGGCGGGGCGCGATCGCCCGCTTCACCGGCCGCGCCAGCATCGATGGCCGGCGCATTTGCACCGCCGATTTCATGTGCGCCCGTAAATAGGCCGCTTGCCAAAGGAAACCTGCGAATACCATGTCTCTGGTTGACAGCTTACTCAGAACCCTCGATTTTTCCCCGCGCGGCCAGGTGATCGCTCGCGAAACCGACGCCTGGGGCGAAATCATCGTTTCCGATCACAAGGACTACCGCACGCTGCGGTTTGACGGCATCTGCGAGCAAAGCAAGATGAGCCTCAGCAACCCCGCGCAGCCGATCCACAACTACATCAAAGCGATGCTGATGGCGGTGGCCTGGCAGCCGCCGACCTCGGCGCTGATCCTGGGGTTAGGCGGCGGCAGCTTGCTGCGTGCGCTGCACGCGCTCGATCCGGCCATGCGTCTGGACGTGGTTGAACTGCGCGCCGCGGTGATCGCCGTCGCGCGCCGCTATTTTACGCTGCCGGCCACCGACACCATCAGCCTGCGTACCGCCGACGCCATGGACTTTGTGCGCCCGCCCGCCGAGACGCGTTACGATCTGATTTTCTCCGATCTCTATTCGGCGTTCGCCATGGATCCGCAGCAAGGCACCCAGACATTCCTGGAAAACTGCGCCGCGCGGCTGAACGACGGGGGCTGGCTGGTGCTCAATTACCACGATCTGCCCGATGAAAACAGCCTGCTGTACCACAGCCTGCACCGGATATTCGGCACCGTATTATTTTGCGTCGCCCCCAGCGGCAACGTGATCATTTACGCCACGCCGGCGCAGGTGACGTTGCCGCTCAGCACGCTGCGCACGCTGGCCGCCGGCAGCGGCGAGCTGTTCAACTGCGAACTCGGCTACCTGTCACGCAAAATAGAACGGCTGCATTTCCGCTAAGAACGAGCGGCGACGCGGTCTGGCTGGCCGCTTCGTCCACATGGTATTATCATTCAGTCATCATTCTCTGGAGGATCCTGATGGAAAAGAAAACGGCGCGGCTAACGGTGCTGATTGACCCGGACAAGAAGAAAGCTCTGGAAGAGCTGTGCCTGCAGCAGGACGTCACCCCTTCTCAGGTGGTGCGTCAGCTGATCCGCGATTATCTGCACAAGCATCAGGTGGATTATCCCAGCCAGCCGACCCACGCCAATCCGCGCGTCGAGAGCAATTGAACGGCGGCCTGCCCCGCGAACCGTGAAGCGCGCTACACCTGCGCGCGTCCCTAATCCGAATCCTCCACGGCGGTCTGTCCATCCTGCGATATCGCTGCTACTGTTTTAGGCGTTCATTATTCTCTCTTGGGGAAGGAAACGCGCCATGTTCAGCCATATTACCGTCGGCGTCAGCGATCTGGATGCCGCCGCCGCGTTCTACGACGCCATTCTGTTGCCATTGGGCTTACAACGGCGGGAAGTGACGCCGGACGGCGGCCCCGCCGCCCGCTGCTGGGTGATGCCAGGCCAAACGCTGCCGCGTTTTTACGCCTACCAACCCTTCGACAGACAGCCCGCCAGCGCCGGCAACGGCAGCATGCTGGCCTTCCTCGCCGCCGACGAGCTGGCGGTTAAACGCGCCTACGCCGCCGGTCTGCTGGCGGGCGGCAGCAGTGAAGGCGAGCCCGGCGAGCGCGCGCACTACGGCAAAGGCTATTTCGGCGCTTACCTGCGCGATCCCGACGGCAACAAGGTGCATGTGGTTTATCGGGGAGATCTCGCCTGATGAAATGCTCGGTTTACATCGCCACCAGCGTAGACGGATTCATTGCCGGACCGGACGGCGACATCGACTGGCTGCTGCGGCCCGAATATGCGGTTTCGCTGCTCAATGGGTTGAGTTTTGAAGCGTTTGTCGCCGACATCGACGCGCTGGTGATGGGCCGCCATACCTATGATAAAGTCCGCGCCTTTCCCGAGTGGCCCTATGGCGCACTGCCGGTGGTGGTGCTGTCGACGCAGCCGCCCGCGCCGCACGCAACGGGCCACGTTCGCTGGATGAATGGCGAACCGGCGGCCATCGTGGCGCAGTTGGCCGAGCAAGGCTGCCGTCACCTGTATATCGACGGCGGCCAGACCGTGCAGCGCTTCCTGCAGGCAGGCTTGATCGACGAACTGACGATTACGCGCGTGCCGCTGCTGCTGGGCGGCGGTATCCCCTTATTCGGCGCCGATGGCCAGGAGCAGCGCCTGCGCCTGCTTGCCGTCACTTCATCGGACAACGGTTTCGTGCAAGAACGCTACGCGGTTCAGCGCGCGCCGTAACGCAGCATCAGGTGGCGGCCGCCGAAGGCGATGAGCAACGCCGCCAATGCCAACAGCGCCGCCACGCCGTAGGTCACCCGCATGCCGTAAGCAGCTGCGGTCGCAGTGCCCGCGACCTGCTGCGAAGCCAGATAAAACAGCGCCCCCATCGCCGACGCGCCGGTGATCGCCCCCAGATTGCGCGACAGGTTCACCATGCCGGCGATCAGCCCGCGCCGTTCAGGAAATAGATCCTTCATCAGCATGGTGTTGTTGGCCACCTGAAATAGCGCATAGCCGGCGGTCAACAGCGCGATGGGGGCGATATAGCCGAGCACGCCCCAACGGTTAAACAGCGACAGTAACGCCGCGCCTGCGGCCACCGCCGTCAGCCCAAACTGGGCGATGCGCTGCGATCCGAAGCGATCCACCAGATAGCCGGCCGGTATGCCGGTCAGGATCGCCACCGCCGGTCCCGCCGACATCACCAGCCCGACCTGCGCGGCGCTTAAGCCCAGCGCCCGCGACAGATAGAACGGCCCGACCACCAGCGTGGCGGTCATCACCGTCATCACCAGCGCACTGGCCGCCAGCCCCGCCGTCAGGGCCGGATGGCGGAACATCGACGGCGCAAGCAGCGGCGATGCGGCGCGGCGGTTCCACGGCGGGATAAACAGTGCCCCCGCCAACAGTGCCCCCAACATCAACGCCAGGTTAAAGCGCGCCGAAGTCGCCGCGCCCGAGGGTCATCGCCAGCGAATAGCAGAGCAATGCGCCGCCCAGCAGCAACGTGCCGGCGCGATCGAACAGTTCCGCGCGCGTTGCCGCGCGCGGCCCATTCGGCAAGTATCGCCAGGCAAGCCACAGCGCCAGCAGCCCCAGCGGCAGGTTGATCAGGAACATCGCCCGCCAGCCGAAACCGGCGATCAGCGCGCCGCCCAACGACGGCCCCAGCGCGGTGCCCACGGCTGACATAGTGCCGAGCAGCCCCATCGCGCGGCCGATTTTTTCCTTCCCCAGAACCTCGCCCGCCAGCGCCATGGCGATCGACATCATGACTGCGCCCCCCAGCCCCTGCACCAGGCGCGCCGCCAGCAACAGCCACAGTTGCGGAGCCAGCGCGCAAGCCAGCGAAGCGGCGGTAAACAGCGCAATGCCCGCCAGCAGCAGGCGGCGACGATTGAGGCTGTCGCCCAAACGGCCGATGCCGATAATGCAAGTGGTGACGGCCAGCAAATAGCAGAGCAACACCCACTGCACCGCCTGGAACGAGGCATGGAACGCAGTGGCGAGCGCCGGCAGCCCGACGTTGGCAATGCTGATGCCAAGCGATGACAGCAGCATGCTCAGAGAAAGAGCGGCCAGTATGCCGCGGACGCCTTGCGGCGAAGGGTGGGATAACATGATGAACACTCCTGACATAGACTGCCGGTAAGCCTATGTCAGGGGTTAGCATGGCGGAAGACGCATGGCATGCACTGTATCCATGCGCCTGACGCCTTATCTGACGCGAGCCGTTACCAGGCGGCGATTTCCGCCTCGGTGAGCGGCAACGGCTGAGTCACACCGGTTTCCGCCGCCAGGGTGGCCGCTTCCAGCACCGCCATCACCGCCAACGCCTGCGCCGCGGTAACCGGGTTGGCGCCTGTGCCGCGCAACGCATCGCGCACCTGGAAGTAATACTGGCGCTGATCGCCATCCGGCGTCGGCAGCGTGCGCACCGGCTCCGTACCGATAAACAGGCTCATCGCGTCGTCGTCTTTGCCCCACTCCGCCGAACCCGGCGTCACGCCGGCCAGCAGCTGGCTCTCCTGCCCGTCGGCGCGCGCTTTGACCACGCTGCCTTTCTCGCCGTGCACGATAAAGCGTGAGACGCCGCCCGCCACCAGCATGCTGCCGTGCAGGATCACGCGGTGCGTCGGATAGTTCAGCACCACGTGGGCCCAGTCGTTAATCTGCGCGTTGGGGCGCAACGTGGCGATGTTGGCCTGCACGCTGTGCGGCAAACCGAACAGCTGCAGCGCCTGATCGACCATGTGCGGCCCCAGATCGAACCACAGCCCGCTGCCTGGGAGGTTTTGTTCACGCCAGCGCACCCGTACTTCAGGGCGATAGCGGTCGATATGGGACTCAAAGTGCGTCACCTTACCGATCAGCCCCTGCTCGATCACCTGTTTCACCCCCAGGAAATCGCTGTCCCAGCGACGGTTCTGGAACACCGACAGCAGGCGGCCGTGCTTCTCCGCCGCGGCAATCAGCGCGCGCGCCTGCGCCAAATCCAGCGTAAACGGCTTATCCACCACCACATGCTTGCCCGCCTCCAGCGCGGCCAGCGCCAGCGGCGCATGGGTGTCGTTCGGCGATGCGATCACCACCAAATCCACCTCCGGCCGGCGGATGGCCTCCAGCGGATCGGCGATCACCTGCGCGTGCGGCAGATCGGCATGTACCTTGGCGGCATCGCGCGAAGCCACCACGCTGAGTTCCAGCCCCGGCACGGCGTTGATCAGCGGCGCGTGAAACGCCTTGCCGACAAAGCCGTAGCCAATCAGCGCCACCTGCAACGGTTGAGCGTTATCGTTCATCAGTGTTCTCCTCTAGCGGTCGTCGTCGGCGACACAAAGTTCAATCATTGATTGCTCGTCCAGGTTATCCCACGGGCGATCGGTAAACAGGCGTTGGATCTGCGGCAGATCCGCCACGTGATGCGGCTCGCAGCGATCCAGCTTCATATGGTCGGCCACCAGCCAGCGCTCGCCGCTGTTGGCCAGCATGGCGCGTTTGACCTCTGCATCGGCCTCTTCGCCGGCGCTCAGCCCCAGCTGAGGATGCACCGCGCAGGCGCCCAGCAAAGCGATGTCCGCGCGGTAGCGTTCCAGCAACGCCAGCGTGGCGCTGCCGGCGAACAGCCGCTGGCGCGCATCCCACTGGCCGCCGAGCAAGATCAGGTTGATCTCCGGCCTGTCGCTCAGGCACTGCGCGATATCCAGCGAAGCGGTGATCACCGTCGCCGGGCCGCGCAACGCCTGCGCCACCGCCAACAGCGTACTGCCCGCATCCAGCATCAGGGTGCTGCCGGGCGGGATCTGCGCGGCCACCGCGCGGCCAAGCCGCTGCTTGACCTGCGGCAACAGCGCAGCGCGCGCCTGGCGCGGCATGCCGGACGGTTCGAGCGCTATCGCGCCGCCGTGATGTTTCTGCGCCAACCCCTGCCGCTCGAGATCGGCCAAGTCGCGGCGCACGGTATCGACCGAAACACCGCTGGCGCTGGCCAATTCCGCCACCGCCGCCTGCCCGCGTTCGCTGAGCAAATCCAGTAAATGGCGCTGTCGTGCCGCTTTGTGCATGGGGTCACTCCCGCAGTAAAAAGCATAAAGCAGCAATATACAGCAGATAACAGCATCAGAGAAGACGCATTTGCGCGCACAGGAGATCAAACATCTTTTCGCCGCCAGGACAATGATGGAGGCAGAACGCATAACAATCAGGAGAAAGGCATGAACATCGATCTGACGTTTGAAAACCTGAACGCGCGCGCCGTGCAATACAACGCCCGCGCGTCGGTGGAGGATTTTGACGCCTGCATGGCGGAATACGCCGCGCTGGCCCAGCGCGCCAAGGCACAGACGCCCGGCATTTACGATCTGCGTTACGGCATGAGCGCCGCCGAGCGCCTCGATCTGTTCCCGGCTTGCACGCAGCCCGCCCCGCTGCTGATCTTTATTCATGGCGGCTACTGGCATTCGCAGCGCAAAGAGGAAGCCTGTTCGATGGCCGCCGCGTTTGCCCAGCGCGGCGTGGCCGTCGCCACGCTGGAATACACGCTGGCGCCAGAAGCGACGCTGGCGGAGATCGTGCACGAGGTGCGTAGCGCCGTCGCCTGGCTTTATCATCATGGGGTGCCTTTCGGCATCGATCCGGCGCGCATTTTCGTCAGCGGCAGTTCGGCCGGCGGCCACCTGTGCGGCATGCTGATCGCCGACGGCTGGCAGCAACGCTATCGCCTGCCGCCCGACGCGATCAAAGGCGCGCTGGCGCTGAGTGGCCTCTACGATCTACGCCCGCTGTGCGATATCTACATCAACGACTGGCTGCACCTGACGCCCGAACAGGCGCAAACCCTCAGCCCGCTGTTTCTGCTGCCAGCGAAAGAGCATGCGCCGCAGATCCTGCTCGACGTCGGCCAGCGGGAAACGCAAGGCTTCAAAAACCAGACGCAGGCCTATTATGACGCCTGTCTGGCGCGCGGCCTCGACGTTCAGTTGCTGGCCGACCGCCACTGCAATCACTTTACGCTGGTCAACGAGCTGGCCGATGCGGAAAGCGCGATGTTTCGGCAGGTGATGGCGATGATCGACGCAACGCAACGGTAGTCTGCCGCTGCAACCGCAGCCTGGCGGCGATCGTAATCACCGCCAGCGCGGCGAACAAGGCTCCGCACAGCAGGCTGCCCTGTAGCCCCCACGCGGTGATGAACCAGCCGCCCGCCAGTGAGCCCAGCGCCACGCCCAAATTGATAAAGGCGATATACAGCCCGGTGGCGAACGCCGGCGCCTGCGGCGCTTCGGATGTCAGCCAGATCTGCGTCACGATCAAACCGCTGGTGTGCGCCGCTCCCCAATACAGACAAAGCGCCGTCATCGAACCGATATTCGCGCTACCGTAGCGATACAGCAGCGCATAAGCCGCAATCAAGGCTAGCGGGTGCAGCAGCACCGTCACTGCACGATGGCGGCTCAACCCCTTGCCGGCCAACAGATTGCCCGCGACACCGCCCACGCCGAACACCACCAGAAGAAAGCCGATGGCGGCGGCGCCAATGCCGACTTCACGGCTGAGGTACTCGGCCGCATAAGCGTAGACGGCGAACATGGCGGCAAAGATCAGCACGCAGGTGATGATATTCAGCCACAGCGTCCCACTGCGCAGGATCATCAGCTGTTTGCCATAACTGAGGCGTTGAACGGCGACGTCGGGCAACCGCATCAGCAATCCCGCCGCCGCGAGGAGATTGACCCAGGCACAGAACCGGAACGAGGCTTCATAGCTGAACTGCCCGGCGATCCATTGCGTCAACGGTATCCCCAACACCATGCCCATGCTGGTACCGATAAACGCATAGGCGGTTGCTTTGGTGGCCAGATGCGGGGGATAAAGCGCCGCGGCCGCCACCATGGCCAGCGAAAAATAGATCGGATGAAACAGCGCCGGCACAATGCGCAGCAACATGAGCATGGCGAAGCTGTCCGTCTGAGCGGACAGCGCGCTGGCCGCCGCGAACACGGTCAACGCGATCAACAACATGCGTTTGCGATTGAATCGCGACGCCAGCAGCACCAACAGCGGCCCGAGCAGCGCGATGGTCAGGGCGAAGATCCCGACCAGCCAGCCGGCCTGCGCCGTGGAGATGCCATACCGCGCGATGATCTGCGGCAAAATGCCCACCACGCCAAACTCGATGCAGTAAACGCCGAACAGCCCCAGCGCGATGAAGAAAATCGGTGGCATCAGACGCATGACATCGCTCCCGTCGCGGCATAGACCGCCTGACAAATCTCGCCGACAAAGGCGCCGGACATGCCCTCCAGCGCCGTGTTGGTAAACGCCACCACGCTCAGTTGCCGGGCGGGATCGACGAACCACGAGTGGCCATAGGTGCCGCCCATTCGCCAGCTGCCAACGGACTCCGGCGTTTGCGCGGCGATGGGGTCTTTCAGTACGGTAATGCCGAGGCCGAAACCGCGCCCCGGCCAAAACGGCATCGGCAGATCGCCGATTTGGTTGGTGGTCAGTGCCGTCACCCATTCGGCCGGCAGCACCTGCCCGCCCCCCTGGCGCAACGTTTCCAGCAGGCGCAGGAAATCCTCCGCCGAACCGACCATGCCGGCGCCGCCGGAGGCGTAAGCCAACGGATCCAACGCTCGCGCCGGCGACAGATGAAAACCGGCGCTGCCATCGATAAAGGGTAAATGATCCGGTTGGCGCAAACGGCGCGGCTCGCCGGGATGATCGGCGTAAGCGGCCGCCAAACGTGCGGGATCCACCGCCAGGAAATCGGTATCCGTCATCGCCAGCGGCCCGGTCACCCATTTTTTTACTGCCTGCGCCAGCGGCAGGCCGCTCGCCTGTTCGATCGCCGCGCCCAGGATATCGGTGGCGATGGAATAGCGCCACGCCGCGCCGGGCGGAGCCAGCAAAGGGGCGCAGGCAATACGCCGCACGTTCTCCTGCAGGCTGACAGACGCTTCATCCATGCCGTCGGAGACGCCCAGCTGGGCATAGAATCCCCCTTCCGGCTGGAAAAAACGGTAGCTTAGTCCGGCGGTGTGGGTCATGAGATGCCGTAGCGTCATCAACGGAGTGGTGCCGTCCGCCAGCCGCGGGCGAAAATTCGGCAGCCAACGGGTGATCGGATCGTCTAACCGCATGGCGCCTTGCGCCATCAATGCCAGCGCCGCCGTGGACACGATCGGTTTGGATACCGAGGCCAGACGAAACAGCGTATTGAGCGCCATCGGCTTGTCCGCTTCGCGATCTGCCATGCCCGCCGCGCGGTGATAAACGATCTCACCGCCCTGCGCCACCAAAACGACCGCGCCAACCAATCGTTTTTCACGCAAGGCTTGCTCTATCGCGCCGTCAATCGCGTTGGCAGAGGATCCGTATTCATTCATCTTTATTACTCCAGGTAGTCAGCCCATGCTGTCGCCACCGAGCATAGAGCGTGGTGATTAACGAAAAAACAGGCTAGATTTCCTTTCATAGCGGACACTCAAGTCCGCAATGGGGCAAGCAATGGATAATCTGTCTGGGGTGAACGTCTTTGTGCAGGCCGCAGAGACGCTGAGTTTCGTAGAGGCCGGGCGCGTGCTCGGCATTTCCGCTTCCGCGGTGGGGAAAAGCATCGCCCGCCTGGAAAATCGGCTGGGCGCGCGTCTGTTCCACCGCAGCACGCGCAGCATGACGCTGACCGCAGAAGGCCGGCTGTTTCTGCACCGCTGCCAGCGCATTCTCGGGGAATTGGCGGCGGCGGAACGGGAAATCAGCGATACGCACAGCGCGCCGCGCGGCAAGCTGCGTGTCAGTTTGCCGCTGGTGGGCGGCCTGCTGAATCCGGTGCTGGCGGAATTTGTCCGGCGTTACCCGGAGATTGAGCTGGAAACCGATTTTTCCGATCGGCGGGTCGATGTCGTAGAAGAGGGTTTTGACGCGGTGATCCGGGTCGGCGAGACCGAAGATTCACGGCTGATGAGCCGCCAACTGGGCTCGTTTCATCTGCAGCTGGTGGCCGCGCCAGATTACCTGCACCGCGTCGGGATCCCACATCAACCGGCAGATCTGCAAGGGCACGCCGGCCTGCTGTACAAATTCCCCTCTACCGGCAAAGTGGAGCCCTGGCCACTCGAAGGATGGGACAAGCTGCTTGCCGATCAACTGGTGACCCGCGTGGTGTGCAACACCGTCGATACCCTGCTCTATCTGGCGGAAAGTGGCCAGGGCATCGCCTGTTTGCCGGATTTTGCCGTGAAGCGCGCACTGAAACAGCGGCGATTGCAGCAGATATTGCGCGAGCATTGTCACCACAGCGGCAGCTTCAAAGTCCTGTGGCCTTCAAGCAAGCATCTGACGCCGAAGCTCCGCGTGTTTATCGATACGCTGAGCGCTCGACTTTTTCAAAATTAGCATGGAGAGTCGACGTAACGCGGCCGAGTTGGCCGCTGGAATAGAAACGCCCGATGAACCTCATCGGGCGTTTAATCATCTCCCTTAGCCCCGGCACTTCACCGTTGCCCCGCTGCAGTGATTAATAGGGGCCGTTGTCATGAGCGACAACGTCCGGGTAGACCGCCGCCACCTGCCATTGTTCGGCAATCAATCCCTGATCGTCGACACGCAGCAGATCCCAGAAAGAGTACGGCTGTTGCCGAACGTTACCACTGGAGTGCACGGCCACAAACTCACCTTCAGCGATAACATGCAGGATCTTGTCGTAATGTTGATGGCTTTCCGCCAACGCGTTCTGCAACGCCTCAAGGCCATCATCGACCTCTGGGCGATGTTGTTTGACGTCGCTTCGCACCAAAATGGACAGCTTATCTCTGTGGCCATCAATGAGCACCGTTTGCACGTAGGCCTCACCGGCGGATTGACTGGCGTTGATCAGTTGCGGCTGATCTACTGTCGTCGGCCCGTCCAGTTGACTGCGTCCAGACGCGCTGACATGCAATCTGGGGATGGAGGCATCCCAGTGTTCCGCAATTTTATCGTCTTTAACCCGGAACATATCAAAACCAACGACCGCCTCACCGCCAGTAAATACGCCATTCAACCAGTTATGGTGTATGCCGTGCATCACTGCGAACTCCTGGTTGCCGATAATGCGCACCTGCTCGTAGCGATAATCCGGCCGTAATGTGGCGAGGAGATCGCGCAATCCTTCCGGACCATCTTTTACATAGGGGCTATGCTGCCGGTAATGAGGGTCCACGTAAGTATCGATAGCATTGGGATCCCCCGCCGTCATTAACGTATCCCACATTGCGGCAACAACTTCTTTTGCATTCATCATGACCACCTTATTTGAATTTATTCACACGAAGCTCGATAACCAGACGGTAAGTAGCAAGTATTTCAGGGGTGACCAACCGGGGCCGCCAAACCGAAATCAACCAAGGCGACATAAGGATTCCAATACTCCCGGTAATTCTTTATCTTCCCGTGCTCCAGCGTCACCACAGAAATATAATCTTGCTTGTAAAGCTTACCGCTCGGTTTGATGATTGCGGTTCCAGAATAAGTAAAGAGATAGGTCCAGGGGGCATTGATTTTATGAGCCCCCCAGTTTTCCGCAGGCCCTACATCCAGTTTTTCCATATACGGCGTTAGTGATGAAAAATAGGTTTTCATCGCTTCTGCCCCCCTGAGCTGCTTAAAGAACAAGCCAAATTCTTCGGGAGCGAAAGGAAAGTCCCATCCACCATCCTTGGTAAAATAAGGGAGCATTCGCGTCGGGTCTTCCGTCCAGCCGTTGACCGCATGGCAAACAAACTCAGCGACCTGCCGTGGGTTATCAGAGCCGGAATAAATCGTATCGTCTTGAGACATCGTCACACCTCATTGTGTTAATAAGCGAGAGATTAATGAAGAGGAAACTCGGTTCAGGGCGTTAATTGAAAACCGCCATCGACATCAACAATGGCGCCGGTGAGCCATGCCGCCTTGGGGCCGGCAAGAAAAGTCATGGCGTCGGCAATATTCTTCGGTGCTCCCAGCGTCTTCAACGCCTGATTTTTCAGCAAGGCGTTCCGCCCTTCTTCACTTTCAAACCAAGGGTTCAAGCCGGTATTGATGGCGCCAGGAGAAATGGCATTGACGGTAATACTACGCCCCCCCAATTCGCCTGCCAGATATTTGGTAAAGGCCTCGATGAATCCTTTAATGGCAACGTACGTAATAAAACCGTCGGCATAAGTCTTTTTCAGCGACGAGGAGACATTGATGATGCGTCCACCATTATTGATTTTCGGCAGTAACTTTTGCGACAGGAAGAAAACGGCGCGCAGATTTACGGCAATCATAGTATCGAATAACGACTCATCGACGTCGGCGAAGGGTTTTACTGGCGCAATGCCGGCATTGTTGACCAGAATATCCAATGATGGCGCTTTCAGGCGCCTGGCAATGTCTTCAGGCGCATCGGCAAGCGACAGATCGGCGCCGATGAGCTCCTGAACCGTACCTCCTGCCTGCGCTATTTCTGCGGCAATGGCTTGAAGGCGCGCTTCGTCTCGATCGTGCAGAATGACCGCGGCTCCCTCGAGCGCCAGTGACTTAGCTATCACGGCTCCCAGACCTTGTGCACTTCCGGTAATCAAGGCGATCTTGCCTGCCAATGGTTTTGCTTGCATGGGTAGACCTCCAAATACGCGGCGGCATAAACCGCCCGGATCGTTACCGCCTAAAATCGAGTATCGATGTTGACGTCGACGATGGGCGGCACGTTGAATATTTCCCGTGCATTGGACTATATTTCCGTACCTAAGTACGGAGTCAAGGGGGATTTTATGACCGCAGCATTGACGATAAGCCAGCTGGCCCGCGAGGCGGAGGTGAATGTGGAAACCATTCGCTATTATCAAAGACGTGGACTGCTGGTTTTGCCGGAAAAACCGCCGATTGGCGTACGGCGCTACCCGATTGAAACGGTTGAACGCATCCGCTTTATCAAACGTGTACAGGCGCTGGGATTTTCTCTGGAGGAAGTGATTGAATTATTGCGCTTCACGGGCGTTTGCGTGTGTACCGAAACTCGCACCCGTTTAGCGGATCAGATAGAGCAGGTCGATAAGAAAATCGCGGTTCTGATAGCTATGCGACAGGCTCTCGATCTGTTGACCGGCCCTGTCGAGGGCATCCCTACTCTGGAGAGTTGTCCGTTGATTGATGCCCTGGGAAAAGGCCTGGCGGCCACTACGGCCAAAAGTGGACGCCGGGGTTAGGCGATTGATGTGAGGGTGTCTCTGCGCCCAGCGTCATGCCGGGCGCACAGCGATCAAACAATGGCGATATCGGGAGTATTTGGCGACGCCTTATCCCGAATTATCACCCGCTGGTGGATGGCACCGAAGGGCGAATATCCGTGTGGATCCAGCACTTCGATGCTCACCCGGTCACCGTGCGACAGATACGGTTGCAGTTTGCTCATACCGGCCAGCGACTGACGGATACGCGCTTCCGTCACGCAGGCGCTGCCGGCGGCCGGATCGGCGTTGCTGATGGTTCCAGCGCCGATAATGCTGCCGGCGGACAGCGCTCGAGTCCGCGCGAGGTGCACGATGATTTGCCCAAAATTAAACACCGTGTCCTCACCCGCCTCAGGCGAACCGAACCATTTACCGTTCAGTTCGATACGCACCGGCAAGTGCAGCATCTCGCCTCGCCACGCTGCCCCTAACGCCGCCGGCGTGACCGCAATAGGCGCAAAGCTGGTCGCCGGCTTGCTTTGGTAGAAACCAAACCCACGCGCCAGCTCACTGGGGATCAAGCCGCGTAAGGATACGTCGTTCAACAAGACGACCAGGGCGATACTGTCAATCGCCTGCTGCAGCGTGGCCCCCAGCGGCACATCGGTCGTGATCACCGCGATCTCCGCTTCAAAATCGACGTCGAACGCCGTGTCCGTAGCTTCGATCGGCGCGGTCCCCGCCAACATAACGTCGGAGCCTCCCTGATAAACCAGCGGAGTGTCTTCATACCCCGCAGGTATCGGTTCATTACGCCAGCGATACATCAGCTGCGCATGGTGTCGGTAGACCGATGCATCCACCCATTGATAGGCGCGCGGCAGCGGCGCCAGGCAGGCAGCGGCATCAAAACGGTCTCCGGACGCCCACCCTGTCGCTTCCAGTTCATGCGTCATCTGCACCAAGCGTGGCGCCACTGCCCGCCAATCATCCAGCGCATCTTGCAGCGTGGCCGCAATGTCAGGCATTGCCCGACAGCGCCGTTGGTCGGCCGACACCAGAACCAACTCACCATCACGACGACCGTTGTCACGCGTCGCCAAACGTAAAGAGGGCTTAACATGGGTTGTCATGTCCTTACTCCCGCTTCGCTGTTGGTGCGGTTCGCTCCGCATGCCATCTTGCCAGCTCATCGTGGGCTTTTCGTGCAAACGCCTCGATCGCCGCCGCCGGCGCGACTTCGGTTGTCAGTTCCAGACGAAAGCCGTTCGGGTCAAAAAAGTAGATCGACTCGAGATATCCATCGTGATCGGTCACCCCCAACACCTCTACGCCAGATTTTTCCAGGCGGCGGTGCATGGCGTCCAGCGCCGCCCGGCTGCCGACACGCAGCGCAATATGGTTGACCCATGCCGGCGTATTGGCGCTCGGCAACGCGGCGGTGTCATCACCAAGGTCAAAGAAAGCGATATGTGAACCGTCGTTCATGCGAAAAAAGATATGCACATAGGGGCAATATTCACCGGTACTGGGAACATGATCGTTTCTGATGACGTGCACCAACGGCAATCCGAGCAGGTCTTCGTAAAAACGCCGCGTCTCCTCCGCGTCCCGGCAGCGCCAGGCGAAATGATGCAATCCGTGGATGGGTTTAGCGCTGTCGTCAACGTCTGACGCTAATGAATGGTCAGTTTGCATGATGAACCTCCAGTAAGAGAGCGCCGCGCAAGGCGGCGGCTCCATTTGGGTCAGGCGAGCTGATGGCGTAAATAGCTCTCGATCACCTGGGTCAGATAGACTGGCATTTCCTGCATGGGGTAGTGCCCGCTGCCCTCCAGCAACGTGCACTGCACGTTGTCGAACCACGTCAGACAGGTGCGTTCCATGATGGGTAGCGTCTGTGCGGGATCGTGTTGCCCAATCAGCAGCAGTAACGGCACCGGGCAACCGTGAGTTTCTGCCGCGCGGTCATCCTGCGCCCAGCTTTGGAGATAGCGAGCGAACACCGCCTGATCGCACGCCGCCCGCGAACGTTGCACGATCATATCGACCCAACGCGGCGACAGCCGACCGCCGGTTGAAAAATCGACCAGCATTCTGCGATGCTCGTCATCGGTCGTCGCCCGTTCGAAGATGCGCCAGGCCTGGGCGTCGACCTCCAGCCCGCTGGCCGGCACCGGGGTTAATCCGATGGCGCTGCGCACGCGCCCGGGATGGCGCGCGGCGATCAGTTGCGCGATCTTCCCCCCCCATCGAGTGGCCGACGACGTCGAAACGCCGCCAACCCAACGCATCGGCCAGCGCCACGACATCGCCGACCATCTCGTCCGTGGTGTAGGCGCCGGTCAACTCTCGCGACGCCCCATAGCCGCGGAAATCAGCGAAGACATAGGTGAAAGAAGCCACGTCGAGGTAAGGTATCATCGGCTCATAGACGGTATGATCGCCGAACCACCCGTGCAGCATGATCACGCCGCGATCGCCGTGGCCGTGCAGCCGATGCCCCAGGATCGGCGCCTGGCGGTTCATCGCTCACCGCCGAGAATCAACGAGGCCGCTTTCTCGCCGATCATGATGCAAGCCGCATTGGTATTGCCGCTGACGATCAGCGGCATAATAGAGCCGTCGGCCACGCGCAGATTACGCACGCCATAGACCCGCAGTTCGGGATCGACCACCGCCATCGCATCGACGCCCATCTTGGCGGTGCCCACCTGATGGTGATCGCTGACGGCATTGCGGCGAATGAATTCCGCCACCGCCTCGTCCGAGACGCACTCCGCGCCCGGCGCCGTCTCACGCAAACGCCAGTCATCCATTTCCGGACGTTCGACAATGTCGCGAATAAAGGCGACCTGCTTGACCAGCAGCTCGAGATCGCGCGGATCCTTCAAAAAACAGGGATCGATAGACGGCGGCGTAAAAGGATCGGCGGAACGCAATTTAACCACGCCGCGGCTATAAGGGTGCAGCAAGGTCGGCACGATGGTGAAACCGTGCTCAGGCGCATTTGCGCCGGGATACGGGAACGTGATTAAGATGGGCTGCATATCCGGGACGATCATCTCCGGATGACTTTTCCAGAATAGTGTCGCCTCCAACCCCTGCGCGCCCGAAAGCGGAACCGGCTGCGGCGATTGCCAAACCAGCGGCACATTCACGTGATCCTGTAAATTTTGTCCGACACCGGGCAGATCGACACGCACGCGGATCCCCATCTCATGCAAGTGCGTCGCCGGCCCAATGCCCGACAGCATCAACAGCTGCGGGGTGCACAGCGAACCGGCGCTCAGCACTATGTCGCGATCCGCATGAGCCAGGTGAACTTCGCCTTGCTGAACATAGCGCACCCCAACTGCACATTCGCCGTCAAATTCAATGTCGGTGACATGCGCGCCGGTTATGGCGGTCAAGCCGGGATGATGGCGATACTTCTCCAGGAAGGCGACCCAGGCGCTCATTCTCCGGTTGTTTTTGACGGTGATCCAGGTGTGATAAGCCCCCCACATGTTATGGCCGTCATTGTAATTGCGATTCAGCGGCACGCCCGCCGCTTGTGCGGCCGCCAGCAGCGCCAGCGTGACCGGCGTGGGACGCGGATTCAGCGTGACGGGCAGTTCGCCTGCGACGCCGTGCACGTCATCATTGTCGTCGGCAAACTGTTCAAACCGTTTGAAATGCGGCAACACGCTTTGATAATCCCAACCCACATTGCCGAGGTAAGACCAGGTGTCGAAATCTTGCTGGGCGCCGCGCACATAAATCATGCCATTGAAGGCGCTGCTGCCACCCAGCGTTTTGCCGCGTGGAAACGGCAAACGCTGACCATTGGCGTAAATCTGCGGTTCGGTGGTAAACGCCCAGTCGACGTCCGAATTCCACAGCGCGATGGAACCCATCGGGTCATGAATTTCCGGTTTGTCATCGCTCGGCCCCGCCTCCAGCAACAAGACGCGGCGCCCGGCATCCAACAGGCGTCGGGTTAATACACAGCCGGAAGATCCGGCGCCGATAACAATATGATCGTAACGTTGCGATGCTGTTGTCATGAGTATTCTCCTTGGGTTGGTTGCGCAGCGCATTAAACGTGCGGCATTTTTAGAATCGCTTTGATGGTGGTGCCGGCGTGGGTATCGGCAATCGCCTGATTGATCTCTTCCAGCGGATAGAAGCGATACATTTCGTCCACCGGAAAGCGCCCCGCCAGGAACAGCTCGACCAGCTTCGGCAAGAAGACGCTCGGCGCGGCATCCCCCATGATGCTGCCGCGCACCATGCGACCACGCAGCAAATGCAAGATATCCAGCGGCAATTCCGTACCGAGGGCAGGCACGCCCGTCAACACGCACGACCCGATTTCCTGCAGCGCGTTCACGGCGTCTTTCATGACGCTGGCGATCCCCGAGCATTCCACCGCGTGGCGCACCCCTTCTCCCTGCGTGATTTGCCGAATGGCTTCGAGCGGATCTTGCTCACGGCTGTTGACGGTATGTGTAGCGCCCACACGTTTGGCGAGCTCCAGGCGGCCCTCCTGCACATCCACGGCAATAATGGTGGTGCAGCCCATGACGCGCGCGGCGGCGACGGCGGCGATCCCCACCGCGCCGATGCCGAAGATAGCGATCGATGAGCCGGGCTCCGGCTTCAGGCTGTTCATCACCGCGCCGGCGCCGGTCATGATGCCGCAGGCGAACGGGCCAAGTGCGGCCAGCGGCGCATCATCGGCGACCTTGACGGCGCTGCTTTGATTGACGACCGCATAGTTGGCGAACGACGACTGCCCGAAGAAGTGGCTATGCACCGCTCGCGCGCCGTCATGCAGGCTCACCGAACCATCCAGGCGGCTGCCCGCCCAGTTGATGGCCTGATGATCGTGACAATAGACCGGCATGCCGGTAGCGCACGGCGCGCAATGGCCGCAGTACCCCACAGAAAGAATCACCTTGTCGCCGGGCTTCAGGTGACTGACGTTTTTCCCCACCCGTTCGACGATACCGGCGCCCTCATGCCCGAGCACCACCGGCATCGGTACCGGCAAAATCTGATCGCGCACCACCAGATCGGTATGACAAATGCCCGTAGCGACAATTTTCACCAACAACTCATCATCACGCGGCGTATCCAGTTCCAACGGCCGGACGATAAACGCTTCTTTTGGCCGTTCAGCCACGGCGGCGATAATTTTCATCGTGTTCCCCTTTATGTCTGTCATGGTGTGCTGGCGAAAAGGCGTTGCCAGCCAGGCAAGAAGATGGTGCGCTAGCGCACCAGAATCGTTTTTCCACGGGCGCCGCCGGCGCGGTTGGCCAGGAGCGCCTTGGCCCCCTGCGCCAAAGGAATCGTCTGGTCGATGGTGACCTTGAGCTTGCCTGAAGCGGCCGCCGTCAAGACGATGCCGAGATCGTTGGCAGTAGCCCGCACTTCAAAGTTGCCGCCGCGAATCTCACGCGCGGCCAGGCTTTGTTCCTGCGCCGCCCACACGCTGCTCAAGGCAACGCCCCCGCGGCGAACATGGGTGGCGTAGAGCGCAAAATCGGCGCTGTCGCTGACCAGATCGACCAAGGCATCAACGCCTTGCCGATAATGAGCCGCCAGCCACGCGTCGATCGGCGTCTGATGATAGTCAAGCGTCTCCACCGCCCCCAGCGCCCGCATATGTGCCTGCGCATCCTGATTGGCGGTGGCGATGACTCGCAACCCCTTCATCACCGCCCACTGGGTCAGAAATGTGCCGACACCGCCGGTCGCCCCGATAATCAACACGGTTCCGCCCGGCGCGATATCGAGCCGCTGGCTAAGCTGCAATGCCGTAATGCCCGCCGTAGGCAGCGCAGCGGCCTGAACGGCCTCTACCGTTTCAGGGCACAACACCAGCGTGGCTTCTTCATTCAGCACGGCATAGCCGGCATGGCTGCCGTTGCCAGCCTGGCCAAACAAGAATTGGCCAACCACCTGGTCCCCAACGCGAAATCGCTGAACGCCTGTGCCGACCGCCGTTACGGTGCCAACGCCGTCCACCCCCATAATCAGGGGAAAGACATGAGGCAGGCGATCTTTCAACATGCCCTGCGCGATCCGCCAATCAATGGGATTGATGCCGCTGGCTTCCAGCTTGACCAGCAGCTGCCCGTGCGCCGGCTGGGGAGTAGGAACTGTCATTAACGTCGGCGTTGCCCCGAACGATTCCACCGCGATTGCTTGCATTTTTTTCACCTCATAACGAATGATTGCTGTCCGAATTAAGGCTATATATCGGACAATAAAGCGTCTATGTGCTAATTTGGAAATCACTGTTAATCAAATTCGGACAATAGGCATGCATGGACAGGCGGCGGTTTTTGATGACTTGAACGATCTGCGCTATTTCGCCCTGGTGGTGGAGCATGGCGGTTTTTCCGCCGCTGAACGCGCGGCCGCGATCCCTAAATCCCGTTTAAGCGCCAGAATAAAAGTGTTGGAACAGCGCCTGGGCGTGCGCTTGCTGCAAAGGACTACTCGTCATGTTTCGCTGACGGATGTGGGAACGCAGTTTTACGCGCACTGCCGCGGGCTGCTGGCCGAGGCTCTGGCGGCGCAAGAAACAATAGATATGGCCAGCGGAACGCCGCGCGGACGGGTTCGCATCAGTTGCCCCGTTCTGGCTACTCAGGTTTATATCGCGCCCTATCTGCCGCAGTTTATGGCGCGCTATCCACACGTATCCGTACAGGTTCTCGCACAGGACCGCCCTGTCGATTTGCGCATCGAGAATATCGATATTGCGCTGCGGCTCAGGGAACCGATCCTGCAGGACCCCGATTTGATTTCCAAACCGCTCGGTATCAGCCGTCGCATTTTGGTCGCCAGCCCAGAGTATCTCGCTCGTCGTGCGCCGATCGCCACGCCGGAGGATCTGCGGCAGCATGCGACCTTGCATTATGACGCCAATGCCGCTTCGCCAAATTGGGTGATGAAACACAGGGTTAGCGGCGAAGAGAAGATCATCGTGCATGAGCCGATCCTGATAAGCAGCGATTATGAAACCCTGCTGCAGGCGGCAATTCAGAATCTCGGTGTGGCGATGCTGCCGGACGTTGCCTGCCTGAAAGCCTTGGCCAAGCATGAGCTTTGCGTGGTATTGCCGGAGTGGGGAGCAGTGGAGCTGCTATTTCATCTGGCTTTTCTGACGCGTCGGGGCATGTTGCCTTCCGTGCGAGCGCTGATCGATTTTCTGTCGGAAAGTTTGCCGCTGGTCGCCGTACGCAAAACCATAGCGTAGGGATGCGCCGTATCGACATGGGTTACAACGGGCTGATGACCATGACCGCCGCCGCGGCGCATCCATCATCATGAGCATGAGAGAAGAAGGAAACTGTGAATAGCCGGGGCCGATAGCCCCTGGCGTATAGATTCAGCCGTTATTTTTGCGGCCGATAGCGGAAAAGACGTTGAACACTTCACCCAAGCCGTAAATCGCGCCGAGCAAGACGGCCACCATTACCGGCACCAGGACCACCACGGTGGCCAAGCTTTCAAGCATTTCTAACATCGTTCTCTCCTGGTTTATAAGCACAGCGAATCTGCGCCGGAAGAAAAGGTTTCCGGCCAATCGATCGATTATCGTGGGGAGGCAGTCTAAAACGTGAGCCACATCACACTTGATGCGAGCTAATGTAACTTACACAATTACATTAACGCAATGCAAAAAATGCTCTGCGGGAAGACGGAATTGGCGTGGGTTTTTATTGCGTATCCGCTTGATATTGCGCTGAACAAGGGACAAAAGGATAGCCGGCTTGCCGCTCGACCTGCCCGGCCATTTCGGCGATGCTGGTTTGCGCCAGGCTGGCCTCCAGCGCGTGACCAACGCGCGCAAACTCTTGCTCCAGCACCGGGGTAATCGCGTGGCCGATATAACACGCATCGTTAGGCCGGGCGCGGTGCAGCATGAAATAGGGTTGCTCCTCCACCGCGCGATACACGTCCAGCAGCGAGATCGCTTCTGCCGGCCGCGCCAGCAGCGCCCCGCCGCCTTGCCCCATCTGCGAATAGGTCAGCCCGGCCTCCGCCAGCGCGCCGAGGATCCGCCGCACCACCGTCGGGTTGGTGTTGACGCTGCGCGCGATATCTTCGGAACGCACCGTCTGGCCACGACACAGCGTGATGTTGGTCAGGATATGGATGGCAACGGCAAATCGCGTAGAGGTAGACACCTTGGCACCTGCTCAGAGTTTCGTTTATGTCGGATTAAAACATAAGGAAAGCGTATCAGTTTCCAGTAATACACATAATGAGTAGGGATAAGCGGAATGTCAACCTGCCCCCGCCCGGCGGCGGCGGCAGGTCAGGCTTCAGTACTGATTTCTGTCACTTTGTCGGGATAAAATGCCAGATAATCCTTGATCGCCACCACGGCGTTGTAAGGCATTTCATAGCTCCAGGCCGTATTGGCCCCCTGTGCGCCGTTCAGCGCGAAGGTGAAATAACTGCAGTCGCCCTTATACGGGCAGTAGCTGACGTGCTCGTTTTTCTGCAACAGCGCCATCTTCACGTCCTCACGCGGAAAGTAAAACACCGGCGGATAGGTGGCTTCCTGCAGGATGAGCGCATTGCGACTGTCGGCCAGGGTTTTCCCGGCAGCACGCACCACGACCCGCGTCGGATGACGAGTCAAGGTGATCGGGTGATCCGGGCCGGGGATTTTCACCGGTTTGCCGGACGCGGAAACGAGATCGGACATGGCGGCCTCCAGAGTGTGTGCCCCGCCCCCGCGAGGCGTCTTCCCAGTATAGACCAGCGGTTTTGTCGGTGGCCGCACATTCGGCGAGCAATCGCTTTTCACCGCCGCAAAATTAAGAATTTTTACCTGTTCGATTTTCTTTCGGAGGAATACATTCATCCCAACTTCTACCGGTGGGTTAATCGGATTATTTTTAATCCATTAATCAGCCAATTTACCAGGAACTGATTATGAATATTAAACGTGCCACAGGTGTGTTGGTGGTGGTGATGGCAACGCTTTCCGTTACCGCATGTGGGCATATGTCCAATCGCGATCGCAACACGGCGATCGGCGCAGGCGTCGGCGCGGTCGGCGGCGCAGTGCTGACCGACGGCAGCACGCTGGGCACCCTCGGCGGCGCAGCGTTGGGCGGCATTATCGGCCACCAGACCAGCCGTTAATCCTCCCGTTAAAATAATCTCTGCAGGCCGGCGCTTTTTTAATCCATAAGCGCCGGCCTGTTTTTATTTATCGAAATAACGTCCCTCAGCACAGGGAAATAATGAATAACATTAAGCGCAGCTTTATTATTCATTAACCCGCGTCAGGGTTATTTATTGCACCGGCAGCCTGAAGCGCGCCATCGCTTTATCCAATCGTTCCGACTCCCCCTGCAGCAACTGCGAAGCCTCGGTCACCGCGCTCACCACGGCGCCGGTTTGCTGCGCCACCTGATTCAGCGCGGTGATGCGCGCCGTCACGTCCTGGATGCTCTCCCCTTGATTGAACGACGCCAGCGAGATTTCCCCCATCAGCGCACTGCATTTGTTCACCAGATCGATAATTTTGCGCAGGTTGCCCGTCAGCCTTTCGACCGCCTGCGAACCTTGATCGATTTGCTGCAATGAGCGGCCGATCAACTGCTGAATATCGCGCGTCGAATGGCTGCTCTTTTGCGCCAGCAAGCCCACTTCTTTAGCCACGATGGCGAAACCGCGGCCGTGAACGCCGGCGTGCGCGGCCTCGATCGCCGCATTCAACGCCAGAATATGGGTCTGAAACGCCACGCTGTCGATCAGCGCGACAATGCCGCGCATCTCGGCCGATTGGTTGACGATCCCGTGCATCGAAACATTGACGGTTTGCATCATCTGCTCACCGGCGCCGGCGCACTGCCGGGCCTGTTCGGTTCGTTGGCTGGCCTGCAGCGCGTATTGGCCGTTTTCTTCCACCCGCGCCGCCAACTGCTGCACGTGCTCGGTCGCCAACTGCAGTTCCCCGTCCTGCTTCGCCGACTGTGCCGTCAACTGTCGATTGCCGTCCGCCAGCCGCTCGACGCCGTTCAGGATCCCGCTCGCCGCATCGCGCACCTCGCTTACCAGGCGCTGCAGACCGCCCTGCATGTGGCCAATGCTGGTTTGCAGCTGACGCATCTCGCGGTTCAACGCCCGCTCAGGCGGCAGCGGCCGGGAAAGATCGCCGGCGGCCAGCACGTTGAGGTGGACAATTGCCCGCTGCAGCGGTGCTATCACCCAGCGGGCGACGCCGAACCACACCCCCACGGCGATCAGCGCCAGCGCGGCCAATGCGCCAAGCGCAAAGGTATTGGCCTGCTCCAGCGCCGCCAATTGCCGCACGTTGACGTCATTGCCATGCTGTTCGTTCAGCGCCTGATAAGCGAGGTACTTTTCGTTGAAATCCGCCTGAAACGCCTGGATCGGCACGGCGAAAAACGCATCGATGCTGGCGCTGCTTTGCAACCCTTGCGCCTGTTCCTTCAGGCCGTCATAGAACAGGCGATAACTGTCTTTCAGGGCGCCCGCCGCTTCGGGCGCAGCCGCGCTCAAGCGCTCGAACCGGGCAAAGGCCTGCTTTGAAGCCTCCAACGCCGCCAACGATTCATCCAGCAGGCTATGCCAACTGCCGTCGGAGCCGGTGACTTTGTCCTGCAGATAATAGATGCCCGCACGGTTCAGGGTGTCGCTGGCCGTCAGCAGCGACAGTCTGGCGCGATCCATCGTCGCCTGCTGGCGATGCAACCCGTCTCCCGTCACCAGGTTAACCTTGGCGTCGTGCAGAATAGTGGAAATAAATACGGTGGAAAACAATTGCAGCAGAGAAAATAGCGCAATAACGCAAATTACGCCGCCTAATAAGCCCATGCTCTTGCCGATGCCAAACGCGTGCGGCAGCGCTGCCGCAGGTTTTACCCGGCGGCCAAGTGTCAGTTTTATGTTCATGATTTTTAGTCAGTAATGCCAGAATGCCGCGAGTCTAACGCGCATTTATGACACGACTATTTCAGCCTGCTTGGTGTCGCCCCCGCAAACCAGGGCGACCCAATAATCGGAATTTCTCGTCAACGCTAATTTTTATTTCTTGACTTGTTCAATACCGGATTTATAGTTTTCCCATTAAACAAGAAACAAAGTTTCATATATTAACCGGAAATGAATTTAATATATGAAACGCACAATGAAACGTCTCAAATATAAAACAAACGAGCAACAGCGCCTTATTCACAGGTAAACCCCGCTCGTCTTAATAAAAACCAAACATTCACCAGGGGCCAGGCATGCGCAAGATCACTCTTTGTTTTTTTCTTGTTTCACCAGTGAGTTACTCGACTACCGTCGCATTGCCCAGCGACGCTGCTGCCACCGTGGCGCCGGTAAAAAAAAACCGCCCGGCCTTTCCGCATATTCATTGGCAAAACGAGGATAATAAAAAGAATATTGATATCGGCGGCGCGCTGCGCGCCAATTATCGCTATGAAGACTGGCACAGCAGCAATTATCGGCATCCGCCGCATTTACGCTTTGACGCCTTTCGCATCGATGCCGCCGGCCAGATAAACGACGCGTTTTTCGATAGCGGATTCTGGTTTCAGGATCGGCGCAAATACGCCATCGACCGCGCCTATGTCGGCTACCACCTGTCTGAGCGCTCCACCGTGCAGCTGGGCGCGCCGTTCAAACCGTTCGGCCTGATGCCCTATCCGCAGTTCGGCTGGTCGTACGGCATTCCGTTTTACCTCGGCTTTGGCGTCAACACCGGGCTCGGCGCCAAATACCAATACCAACGGGGCGATTGGGCCTTTGACGCCGCCTACTACCCGCGCATGATGCCGACCGGCGTGCGTTACGCCCCCGACGTCGCCAGCTACGACGATCTGAAGAACACCAACTTTGCCTCACAGCATCTGCAGCGCAACGAAAAACGCGATCAGGTAAACCTGCGGCTGACGCGGGCTTTCCACCAGGGAGGCTGGGACAATGAGCTCGGCGGTTCGCTGGCGGCCTCGCGGCTCTACAACCAGGCGACCGGTGATAACGGCAGCTTCTGGGCGGCGGGCCTGCATACGCTGGTGAATCGGGATGCCTGGCATCTGTCCGGCCAGGTGATCCGCTACGGTTACGACGCCAAAGGCCCGGCCGGCGCCAGCAATTCGGTGATCCTGATGGGCGGCAACGGCCTGACGCCGGCCTATCTGATCCCGTCGCAGGCCACCACTGCCGCCATCAACCTGGCGCGCGACGTCGAGGTGCCCTGGGGACCGGTGAAAAAGCTGCGCTTCTACAACGACTACAGCGTGCTCTGGAAGGACAGGCACGGCGGCTCCGACTCCAAAATGAATACGCTCGGGGTGCAGGTGTTCGCCATGCCGGTGATGCTGTGGGTGGATCTGACCTGGGCGCAGAACGCCAATCCGTGGGGCGGCGTGGAAAACGCCACCGGCTGGACCGGCACCCAGTCCTCCGGCAGCAATAAATGGTATTTTCGCACCAACGTAAACATCGGTTACTACTTCTGAGCGCGGCGGGATCTACACTGAAGTATCGCCGTCAACCGGAGAAATCATGATGCTGAGCGCGCAAACGCTGCATGTCGCCATCAACCGCCCCTGTGACGAGGTGTACGCCTTTCTCAGCCGCCCGGAAAACTTCCCGTTGTGGGCCAAAGGATTAGCCAATAGCTTACGGCGGGAAGGTGAAGATTGGATGGCGGAGACCCCGCAGGGGCGGATCCGCATTCGATTTAGCGCGCCCAATGCCTTCGGCGTGCTGGATCATTGGGTGACGCTGCCGGACGGCGGCGTAGTCTACGTGCCGCTGCGCGCGCTCGCCAACCGACAAGGTGCCGAGGTGATCTTCACCCTGTTCCGCCAGCCGGACATGGACGACGCGCTGTTCGCCCGCGACGTCGGGCTGGTGAACGCCGATCTGCAGGCGCTGAAGCGCCTGCTGGAATTGCGCTAATCCCCCTTACCCCTTGACCGACGACACCACGTTAAGCGGCTGGGCATCCGGCAGAATATTCATGTGCTCCAGCACCTGGGCCATGATCTTGCCGAACACCGGCCCGGCCACCGAACCGCCGAAGTGCTTGCCGGCTTTCGGGTTGTTGACCATCACCACCAGCGCCACCTGCGGATCGCTGGCCGGCGCCACGCCGGCGGTGTAGTTGATGTAGCCGCCGTCGTATTTGCCGCTCGGGCCCATTTTCTCGGCGGTACCGGTTTTGATCGCCAGCCGGTAGCCCGGCACTGCGGCGCTCACCCCGCTGCCGCCCGGCAAGGCGTCGCTCTCCATCATATGCACCACGGCCCGAACCGTATCCTCCGGCAGAATACGTTGCCCCATCACCGGCGGCGTCACCTTGGTGATCGACAGCGGCCGATAAATGCCGAAGGAACCGATCGCGGCATACTCGCGCGCCATCTGCAGCGGCGTCACGCGCAGCCCATAGCCGAAGGAGAAGGTAGCGCGTTCGATATCGGCCCAGCGTTCGCGATGCTGCGGCAAGTAGCCGCTGCTCTCGTTGCCGATGCCGAGCTCGGTCGGTCGCCCCAGGCCAAAGCTGCGGTAGACCGCCGGCAGCACCGTGGCCGGCAGCGCCAGCGCAATGTGCGATACCGCGATGTCGCTCGATTTTTGCAGCACGCCGGTGATGGTCAGTTTCGACCAATGGCCGACGTCTTTGATCAGGTGACCGTTCACCCGATACGGCGTAGTGTCCAGCACCGTATCCGGCCGGATCAGCTTATGCTCCAGCCCCACCATTACCACCACCGGTTTCACCGTCGAGCCCGGTTCGAAGCTGTCGCTGCTGCACACGTTGCGAATATCCTTCGCCGGGGTGCTGCCATAGTTGTTCGGGTTGAACGACGGGTAGCTGGCCATGCCGAGGACCTCGCCGGTGTCGATCTTGACCAGCACCGCACAGCCGGAGTCGGCCTGGTTAGCCACCACGCCGTCGCGGATCTGCGCATAGAGCACGTACTGAATAAATTTATCGATGCTGAGCGTCACGTTCGGCGGCGGCACCGGATCCACGCTTTTAAGCACGCCGATCACCGCGCCGCTGCCGTCCTTCTGATAGACCCGCAGGCCGTTTTTGCCCTGCAACAGCGGGTTGAAACCCAGCTCAATACCCTCCAGCCCCTGATTGTCCTGGCCGACGATGCCGATCAGCCCGGCGGCGTCCTGGCTCATCGGATAAAAGCGGCTGAAATCCTGCTCGGTGCTGACGCCGGTCAGATGCAGTTTGCTGATGTAGGCGGCGTTATCGTCCTCCACCTTGCGCGCCAGATAAACGAAGCGTTTGCGCGCGTTGCTCTGGATCAGGTGCTGGATGTCCGCCAGCGGGATCTTCAGCACGTTGGCCATGCTCTGCCAGCGTTCGTTGCCGGTATCGGTCTGGGTATCGAGAATATGCTTCGGATCCAGCACGATGTCTTTGGACGACACGCTGACCGCCAGCGCCTCATCGTTGCGATCGGTGATCATGGCGCGGTTGGTCGGCACCACCTGGGTGCGGATCGAACGCTGGTCAGCCTGGTTGGCCAACTGCTGGTGTTCCAGCAGTTGCAGGTAGCCGACCCTGAACGCCAACAGAAAAAAACAGACCAGCATGCCGGCGCAAATCCAGCCGAAACGAACTGTGGAATAGGTTTTACCGCTCTTTTTGGTCGATGGCGCCACTGTTGTGTTAACCCTACGTTTTTATTCAGTTTATGGTGTTATTTCAGTCTACCTTGCCGGAAATGGTCAGGAGATTGCAGTTTGTAAGAAAGTAAAAACAAACCGCATCACCGTTGCACATCCGCACTGTCGTTTAACTGCGGTTTACTTTGCGGCGTATCGCCGGGCTGTGGCGCGTTGGCCGGGTCAAAAATGTGGTCGAGGATCGCGCGCGCGGTCGGCCCCGCCACCACGCCGTCGCCACCGCCGTTTTCCAGGATCAGCGCCATCGCCACCCGGGGATTTTTGTAGGGCGCAAACAGCGTATAAAAGATGTGATCGCGCAGCCGCACCGGGATCATTTTGGCGTTGTAAGTCTGGTTTTGCTTCAGGCTGAACACTTGCGAGGTGCCGGATTTGGCGGCGATCTGATACGGCGCGGTGTGGAACAGCTTGTAACCGGTGCCGTTCGGCAAGTTGGCCATGCCGTACATGCCGTTGCGCACGATGCCCCAGTAAGGCGAGTTGGGATCGCCGATCTGCGCCGTTTGCGCCGGCGGCTGGTAGCGAGTCACCCGGTTGCCCTGCTGCAGCGAATATAACAGATGCGGCGTTTTCACCCGGCCGTTGTTGAGCAGCGTGCTCAAGGCTTTCACCATCTGGATCGGCGTCGCCACCCAATACCCCTGGCCGATGCCCACCGAGACCGTATCCCCCTGATACCAGCCCTTTTTGTGCACCTTCAGTTTCCAGTCGCGGCTCGGCAGCACGCCGCGGTACTCTTCGTTCAGATCGATGCCGGTGGACTGGCCATAACCGAACTGGCTCAGCCAGTGGTGAATGCGATCGATGCCCATCTCATAGGCCACCTGATAAAAGAAGGTATCGGCGGACTCTTCAATCGCTTTGGTGACGTTGAGCATGCCGTGGCCGGTTTTCAGCCAGTCGCGGTAGCGCCGCTCGGTGCCGGGCAGCGTCCAGGTCGGCGCGCCGAAAAAGGTGGTGGTGGGCGTGATCACCCCGGCGAACAGCGCCGAAACGGCCATGTAGGGCTTCACCGTGGAAGCCGGCGGGTACAACCCCTGGGTAACGCGGTTGATGAGCGGCAGATCCGGGTTGCCCAGCAGCGCCTTATAGGCCTGATAGCCGATGCCTTTGACGAAGGGATTGGGATCGTAACTGGGGCTGGAGACCATCGCCAGAATGCCGCCGTCGCGCGGATCTTCCACCACCACCGCGGCGCGTTGCCCCTTCAGCACCGATTCGATGTACTGCTGCAGCGGCAGATCCAGCGTCAGGTAAATGTTTTTGCCGGCCTTCGGCGGCTGTTCCTTCAGCAAGCGGATCACCCGCCCATGGTTATCCACCTCCACCTCCTGATAGCCGGTGGTGCCGTGCAGTTCGGATTCGTAATAGGCTTCGATGCCCTGTTTGCCGATGTTGCGGTCGGCGGCATAGTTCTCGCTCAGGCCGGCCTTGTCCAGGCGCTTGAGATCGCTGTCGTTGATCTTCGACACATAGCCCAGCACGTGCGCCAGCTGGGCGCCGTAAGGATATTCACGCTGCTGATAGGTATCGATGGTCACCCCGTCGAAACGGTATTGATTGACGGCAAAGCGCGCCACCTCAGTGTCGCTCAGCCCGGTTTTTAGCGTCACCGGCTTGTAGCGGCTGTTGTGGTGCATATCGTCGCGAAACGCGCTGATGTCTTCCGGCGTCAGATCGACGATCGGCGTCAGCGCCTGCAGCAGCGCCGCCATGTCGGTGATTTTGCTGGGCGTGATTTCGACACGATACAGTGTCACGTTTCGCACCAGCGGAGTGCCATTGCGATCGAAGATTAACCCGCGGCTGGGCGCGAGCGGCAGCATTTTGATGTCGTTCTGGTTGGAACGCGTCTGGTAAAAGCCGTGCTGGCGGATTTGCAGCCGGTAGAGGTTAACGATCAGCGCGCCGAAGCAGACCACCACCAGCGCCAGCGCTACGCCTGCCCGGCGGATAAACAGCCTCTCTTCCGCAGAGTGGTCGCGAATTTTTTCTTTTAACAGGGCCATGCGGTGCCGATACCTTTTGCGTCACATTTCCCCGCAAAATCAGGGAACTGAAAAGCCGGCAAGCATAGCGTTATCGGGCGCACCGCCCCATGAAAAGGTTGCTAATGAAATGGCATAACTGTTTCAGCATATTGGAATGTTACCGTCGGCGATTTTTTCACCGCGCTGCCCATTGAGCCGCCGTTCGCCCCAATGCTACAATGTGATCTGAATCACATTATTCCCGTTATTCCCCCGCATTTCCCTGTCGGCGCCCTGCCGGATGCGGCTTTTTTGTTACATAGGATCGAGTTCGATGAGTACCATTGCCACCGGTTTAGTCATGATGCGCTGGGAGTTGCTGAGCGCCGTGATGATGTTCTTCGCCAGCCAGTTAAACGTCGTTTGCCGTAAAACCAGCCGCAACGGCATGGCGTTCATGTTCAGCAGCCTGGGCCTGTTTACCACCTGCTGGTTCGTGATGGGCCTGATGGGCATCCACCTCACCCTGGAAGCCTTCACCCAATTCTGGTCATCGGCCTGGGATCGCTACGTGGACGTCGTCAGCACCATGCCGGCCGATTGGCCGATGCCGTAACCTCGCTGCACGGGCGGCGCATCTGCCGCCCCGCCGATTATTCCGCGTCCGTTGACGGCGCCGCCGCCAGCCGCGCCATCAACGCCCCCGCTTCGATCAGCTGCGCCTGTTCTTGCTCCGTTAAACAGCTTTCCATCGCCGCCAGCAGCCACGCCTCGCGCCGGCTGCGGCTTTGCTGCAGCAGCCCCAGCCCGGCGGGCGTCAGGCGCACCCGCACCCGGCGTTTGTCTTCAGCATCCGGCGTGCGCACCAGCAGCCCATCGGCCTCCAGCTCCCGTAAGGCGGCCGCCAGGTTAGAGGAACGCATGCGCTCCGACTCCGCCAGCAGCGACGGCGTCGCCTCGCCGCCGTGACGATCGATAGCTCCCAGCAGCATCAGCTGGGCCCAGGATTTTTCGTCGCTGCGCGACTCGCGCCGCAAACGGCGCACCAGCGACATTAATTGCGTGCGCAGCAGCGTCACGTCTTCAGGATGATCTTTTTTCATTGGCATCAATAGATAACGATAGATTTGTCCGTACTTTCACACCGAGACCGGAAACGGTCAACCGAAATTGGCGGACGAAATATGCCAGCTCGCTATTGGCGGGTGCCGGCGTTGAGCGGCAACACCGCATGCACCGCCAAAGCGAACAGCAGACCGATGCCACCGCCCAGCAACACATTGACCACCCTTTCTGCGGCGATCGACGGCGCTTTTCCGGCAATCACCAACGCGCAGGCGATGCAGGCGCAACGGGCGCCAAACCCCAAGGTATAACGATGAAAAGACACCAGAGTGAGCATCGTCACCACGCTCAGCAGTTCATAACCCACATTGCCATGCGGCATGAGGCTGCCCAGCAAAATACCGACGGGCACGCCCAGCAATGCGCCTGACGCACGCTGGCGGAGTTTGTTGCGCGTAGCGGCCATATCGCCGCTGATCACGCTGACGGCCGACCAGATCACCCATTGCCCGTAATCGAGGTGTTGCCACTCAACGATCGCCGCCGACAGTGCAACGGCACAACTTACGGCGAGCAAAGCCTCGCCGCAGGCCACGCGAGCGCCAAGCTCATCGCTGCGGCGCAGCTGGAGATAATGATGCAGGCTGTCACTCGTCGACAGCCGCGCTAGCCGCCGATGCTCTGCCAGTGCAAGCATCAGCACCGGCAAGACGGCTGCCCCCAGAAAAGGGAGCTGCGCCCAGCCGCATTGGGCTAATGGCGCGCCGGCGCCACCTTCAGCGGTTTCACACGCCAGATAAAGAGCCGGAATAAAAATAAAATTCCCCAGGGATCGCAGCTTGCCGCCGAACGCGGAGATCCCAACCGCCGCCGCCGCTGCCAACACGCACGCCAAAATGAAGATTACCGGCGTGTGCATGGCGCACAGCAGCGCCATAAAGAGCAGCAGCAATGCCGCCGCATGCAGCGCCACGCCGAGCGGCGCCAGTTCAAGGCGCTCACAAACGACAAACAGCGATATGGTGACCACCGAAGCCTTCAGCCAGTTGGCATTGCCTGTCGCCAGGCTCAGGGCCAGCAACGGCGCCAACACCCATGCTCCCCGTCGCAGCTGACGCCAGGCGATTTCTTCACGCAGCAGCTTCACAATGCGCTCAGCTGTTCCAGCGTGACAATATCGGCAATAGTGGCAAGCGTTTCCATCGAGATCCGGTGCTCTTCCGCCGTGGCCGCCGCGCAAGCCTCTTCCAGTATCAGCACCTGATAATCGCGATCGTGCGCGTCGCGCGCCGTCGCCTGTACCGCCCAGGTGCTGCTGACCCCACAGATCACCAACCGTTCAATGCGGCGGGCGCGCAGCGTCGCATCCAGATTAGTGCCATAAAACGCGCTGACGCGCGGTTTTACGATGGTTAACTCCCCCAAATCAGACGCTAAATCAGGATGAAAATCCGTGCCCGGCTGGCCCAGTGCGATAGCGCCAAATTGATGCGCCTGCCCAAACATCCGCGAGTATTTGGGTTGATCGACATAGCCGGTCGCGAAACCGACTTTAACCAATATGCGCAGCCAATCCTTGCGCTGCGCGAGAGACAATGCGCTATTTGCCCGCGCGATAGCATCGCGCTCAATGACCTGCTGCGCCGAGCGCGCAATTTTTCCTTCCGGGTGGGAGATATCCACGATGTAATCCAGAGCGATCAGTGCGGTATTCATAGAAAGCGTCTCCTTGCCGCCGACACGGCGAAATGGGTAGAGAGAGTGTGGCGCCGCCGAATTGTTGAGCGGCTTGGTGGAGTAGCTTAAAATAAATACCTATGATAATATAGCTATTAATTTATAGCGAAATGTAACAACGCCGCCGACGAGCTTTACGTTTTCTCACGCATTTCCCCCGCGCCGGCCAGTTCGCGGTGTTATTATTATCTTGCTTAACAAATCCCTCCAAATTCAAAGTGGTACGACAAGTCGATGGAAGCGTGGAAAGTCAATCTGATCTCGGTCTGGCTCGGGTGTTTCTTCACCGGGCTGGCGATGAGCCAAATCCTCCCTTTTCTGCCGCTGTACGTCGAACAGCTCGGCGTCAGCGATCATCAGTCCCTCAGCCTGTGGTCCGGGCTGGTGTTCAGCGGCACCTTTTTGGTCTCGGCGGTGGTGTCGCCGCTGTGGGGCAGCCTCGCCGACCGCAAAGGCCGCAAGCTGATGCTGCTGCGCGCCTCGCTGGGCATGGCGATCGTCATCGCCCTGCAGGGGCTGGCCACCAACGTCTGGCAGCTGTTCGCGCTGCGCGCCCTGATGGGGCTGACGTCCGGCTATATTCCCAACGCCATGGCGCTGGTCGCCTCGCAGGCGCCGCGCGATAAAAGCGGCTGGGCGCTGGGCACACTCTCTACCGGGCAGATCTCCGGCGTGATCGCCGGGCCGCTGCTGGGCGGGTTGATGGCCGACCATCTGGGGCTGCGGGTGGTGTTTTTCGTCACCGCCGGGCTGATGTTCGTCAGCTTCCTGGTGACGCTGTTCCTGATTAAAGAACGGCGCATCACGGTGAAAAAAGCGGATCAGCTAAGCGGCAAGGCGGTATTCCGTTCGCTGCCTTATCCAACGCTGATCGTCACGCTGTTCGTTTGTACCCTGATGATCCAGCTGGCTAACTCCTCCATCAGCCCGATCCTGACGCTGTTCATCCGCGAACTGTCGGGCGACGTCAGCAATATCGCCTTTGTCAGCGGTATGATTGCCGCCGTGCCCGGCATTGCGGCGCTGATCTCGGCGCCACGCCTCGGGCGGCTCGGCGATCGCATCGGCACCGCGCGCATCCTGATCGCCGCGCTGCTGTTCACCACCGGCCTGTTCGCCGTGATGGCCTGGGTGAATACGCCGCTGCAGCTGGGCATTCTGCGCTTCCTGCTGGGGTTCGCCGACGGCGCGCTGATGCCGGCGGTGCAGGCGCTGCTGCTGAAGTATTCCTCCGATCAGGTGACCGGGCGCATCTTCGGCTATAACCAATCCTTTATGTACCTGGGCAACGTGGTTGGCCCGCTGCTGGGATCGGGCATTTCGGCGATGATGGGGTTCCGCTGGGTGTTCGCCGTCACGGCGGTATTGGTGCTTTGCAATGCGCTGCAGCTGCGGCATCAGTTCAAAAAAGTGGAAAATAAACGCGCGGGATAACGAGGAATGTGGGGAAACGCCTCAAGCAGTGGCGGGACAATGACGCCCATCAACCGTACCACCACTGCCAAAGGCGGCCGTAGCCTACTCGACACGATGAACGTTTGGTATTTATGTAAGTAAATAAAGTGTTGCGGGCGTGTGGAGGGCCGCCGCAGCGGCCCTTTTGGATCAGAACATGGTATTGTCGTTGGCCGATTTTTCCGGCACATCCTGATTGACGTCCCAATGCTCGGTGATTTTACCCTGATCGTTCACCCGATAAATATCCACGCTGGCGGTGCCGCGATCCTGCGGGTTATTTTGGTATTGGACGTGAACGTAGACCAGATCGCCGTTGACCGCGCTGCGGTATATTTTGGCGCTGTACTGCGGATTGTCTTTGAAGGTCTGGCTGAAGAAATCCAGGAACGGCTTGATGCCGTCGCCGACGAACGGGTTATGCTGCTTGTAGTTCTCCACAATCAGCTTTTGCGCCACGCTGATGTCATGACGGTTGAAAAAGCCTGCATACAGATCTTCCAACACCTTCAGCTTCTGCTGGGCATGATGATAACCGCCCTTGCCGGCCGATTTGTAAGACGCCGCCTGATCCGTTGACAGCGCCGGGTAACTCGCCAGCAAACCGCCGACGATCGCACAGGTGATCAATGCCTTTTTCATAACTGCTCCTTAGTTTCCTGAGTGACCTACGATTTTCAGCTGCCCTTTCAGATGGGTGAAGCTGCCGTCCCTGGCGGCGATGTTGGTGTACACCTCGCCGCGCTCAAAGTCCTCGACATGCGTCACGTTGTCGCCGGACTGCGGTTCATGCCAATAGACCATGTAGACCTTCGGCCGAATCTCCACCGCGGTGTACTGCACGGTATCGGTGATGCCCTGCGACGCTTCGCCGATACCGGTGAAGGTCATGGTCTTGTCATCGGTAAAATCCAGCTTGAAGGCGAAATCGCCGAAGGTCACCTGCACCACTTTACCAACCGCAATAAACTGCCCGTGTTTTTCCGTCATCGTCGCCGCCTTACTGTTTGTCAGGGGGGGTTTGCGCCGCCAAAGCGGCAGGCAATGCCAGGGGGAAAGTCAGGGCTATCGCCAGCGCGATGCCCGTTCGTTTCACTGTTTTCATCGTTCCTTCTCCTTTCCGTGGTTGAAAACGAGAATCATTATTATTTCTTAACGATTGGCGGAAATATAAGAATAATCTCTATTCCTATCAGGCACCTGGCGGCGAAAAAAGCGGGCGAAAAATCGCCGTAAAATGGCATGGCAATAGCGCGTTCTGGCCATTGGTTTTTACGCAATGAACGGAATTACTGCTTTCAGGAAGGGAAACCACTCGGGGATTTGATGGGTCTATAGCGCAGATCGCTTTAAGCTAATGCGTATTTATTCTTAAGCCGCCCGCCGCAGGGAAACGGCGGCGAACGGCGTGGCGTTTAACGCAGCCAGGGCGTATAGGTGACGCCAACCAGCAACCCTTCCGGGCTGAGCAAACGGGTAACGCTTTGCCCCCACGGCTCTTCACGATTGGCGACCAGCAGCCGATAACCGCGATCGATTAGCACTTGGGTGGCTATCGCCATGTCGGCCACGTCGAACTCGATCCATGCTTGCGGCACCGCGAGATCCGCCGGCCAGCGATCGTCGCCAAAGCAGGACTGCGTCGCCTGCGCCAGCGGCCACAGGGCGAAGTGCTTCACCCCGTCCAGCGCGCCCTGCTCGGCCAGCAGATAGGTTTCGTTGCCCGGCATCGGCTTGAGCGGCAGCCCCAGCGCCTCGACATAAAACGCCTTGCTCTCGTCGCTCTCACGCGTGATCGGCCCGAATCCGGCGACGAACAACACGCCCAGCCCGGCAAATGGTTGATCCATGCTTGCACTCCCTTCCGGTTAGCGCCCCTGCCGCACCTGCAGCGGAGCAAGTCCATAGGCCGCCTTGAAGCGGTTGCTGAAATGGCTGGCGGAGCTGAAGCCGCACGCCAGCGCGATCTCGGTGATCGGCTGTTGGCTATGCCGCAACAGCTGTTCCGCCCGCTGCAGACGCGCGCGCATCACAAACTGGTGCGGCGCCAGGCCGGTCGAATGTTTGAACATGCGGGCAAAATGGTATTCGCTCAACCCGGCCTGCGCCGCCAGATCGGCCAACAACAAAGGCCGATCCAGGTGGCTTGCGATATATTCCCGCACCCGCCTGGCTGCCGCGGGATCCAGGCCGCCGCGCGCCGCCGGCAGCTTCCACTGCAGCTGGCTGTAGCGCTGGATCAGGTGCGACATCAGCAGGTTCGAGGCGCTGCTGAGCGCCAGCAGGTTGGCGCTGTCCCGCCAGTCGCAGTTGAGCAAAAACTGGCGATACAGCAGCGTGATCTGCGGATCTTCGCCGAAGCTGCGCGGCTCCACGTTGATCGCCGCCGGGCTGCGATCCCAGGTTTGCTCCGTCAGCCGGCGCAGATGCCCGTCGGTGCAATACAGATGCACGAACGACAGATCGCTGCGCACATCCCAGGTGGAAGCGTACTGGCGCGGCATGATGCAGAAGCGATCCGGCCCGCCGCCGTTGCGCCAGCCGCCCGGCACCTGCTGGTAGCACTCGTAGCCGTCGGCGACGTACAGGCTCAGGGTATGGTGGTCGGCGCTTTCCTGCGTGACGCGATCGTTGCAGTTAGACCAGGCCGCCAGCTCCACGCCGGTGCCCAGCAGCACGCTGCCGTGCAGCCGCGCCTTGTGCTCACGCAGTGTTTCAAACGCCTGATAGTTGGACATCGCCGGCCCCGTTGTTCGACATGCTGACAGTGTAAAGAGTGGCGCCGCGGCATGCCAGCGGCCGCCCCGCGCTTTTGGCAAAAAAAGCGCAAGAATATGCAACTGGGCGCAAAGCGCTGCAAGCGCCGCCGCGCGCCAAAGCGGATACTGCGCCATCGGTTTTTTCGGAGTGAATAGAATGAATGCGCTGTTGTACCTCGCCGTGGTGCTGATTTGGGGCACCACCTGGATAGCGATTACCCTGCAACAGGAAGGCCCGGTGGCCATTCCCGTATCGATCGCTTACCGTTTCGCCATTTCCGCCGCGGTGATGTTCGCCGTGCTGTTGCTAACGCGCCGCCTGCGCCGCATCGCCCCGCGCGATCATCTGTTCTGCGTGCTGCAGGGCTGCTGCGTGTTCGGTTTCAACTTCTTCTGCTTCTACCATGCGGCGGCTTATATCAGCAGCGGGCTGGAATCGGTGATCTTCTCGATGGCGGTGCTGTTCAACGCCCTCAACAGCCTGCTGTTCTTCCGCCAGCGCCCCAGCCCCAACCTGCTGCCGGCGGCGCTGCTGGGGTTGACCGGCATCGTGGCGCTGTTCTGGCAAGATCTGGCCGCCACCCGCATGGCGCCGGAGCTGCTTAAAGGCATCGGCCTGAGCGCGCTCGGCACCTACGGCTTCTCGCTGGGCAATATGATCAGCGCGCGCCATCAGCGCCGCGGGCTGGATATTTTTTCCACCAATACCTATGCCATGACCTACGGCGCGATGCTGATGGCGCTGATCGCCCTGGCGCAGGGCGCATCGTTCCAGATGGAGTACAGCAGCCGCTATATCGGATCCCTGTTGTATCTGGCGATCTTCGGATCGGTGATCGCCTTCGCCGCCTACTTCAGCCTGCTCGGCCGCATCGGCGCCGGCGCGGCGGCCTACAGCACCCTACTGTTCCCGCTGGTGGCGCTGACCATCTCAACGATCTACGAAGGCTACCAGTGGCACTTCAACGCCGTGCTGGGCCTGTGCCTGATTTTGCTGGGCAACCTGGTGATGTTCGCCAAGCCGGGGCTGAAGTGGCGACGGGCGGGTATCTCAAAACAAAACTCAACCCTTTGAAGCTATTGCAAATATCGTTATTATCAGGTTTTGTTGATAACGGATGATGGCAAATGCTCAGAAGTGATGATGTGACACCCCGCGCCTACCAACAGGTGGACGTGTTTACCCGTACGCCGCTGCAGGGCAACCCCGTGGCGGTGGTGCTGGAAGCCGAAGGGCTGAACGACGAGCAGATGCTGGCATTGGCCCGTTGGACCAACCTGTCGGAAACCACCTTTGTGCTTAAACCGACGCACCCGGCGGCGGATTATAAGGTGCGCATTTTCACCACCGAAAAAGAGCTGCCCTTCGCCGGCCACCCAACGCTGGGCACCGCCCACGCCTTGCTGAAAGCCGGGTTGACGCCTAAACGCCCTGGAACGGTGATGCAGGAATGCGGCGTCGGCCTGGTGGCGGTCAATATCCAGCCGGAAGGCACATTGGCGTTCGCCGCGCCCGAAGTAGAGTTCCGCCCCATGGCGGCCGAGGAAACCGAACGGCTGACGGCCGCTTTACGGCCTGCAGTGATTGCAGCAGGCACCCCGCCGGTGATTGCCGAGATGGGCATTCGCTGGCTGATGGTGCGCCTGCCGGACGCGCAGTCCTGCCTGGCGGTAACGCCGGATCAGGCCACGATTAAACAGCTGCAAACCGCCTGTGATGTGGATGGCGTAGTGATCTATGGCGCCTGCTCCGCAACCGAACCGGCCGATTACGAAATGCGCGCGTTTATGGTGGAATGTGGCGCCTTGATTGAAGATCCGGTGACCGGCAGCGCCAACGCCTGCCTGGCGCGCTTATTGAAGGCCAGCCGCTTCCCCGACGGCGGCCAGACCGCACAGGGTTACCAGGTGCGCCAGGGCACCCAACTGAATCGAGATGGCCGCGTGAGCGTGCGCTTTATTGACGGCGAGCCCTGGATCGGCGGGCAGTGCTGCACCCTGATTAATGGCACATTGGGTATTTAGTTTGGGGGATGTAGGATAAGGAAGGCGTTGGACATTTGGAGGGATGTTTGACCCTATCGGGTCGCGATTCATGAATTGCTAAAAACAAAGCTTTCCTCTGCTAAGTTATGTTCTTTCCTATGTTGCACATCCCAGTCAAAGTAGCCATCAGGCTGTTTGGATTCTACGCCTTTCAGCCAATACTGTTCACCATAAGCTATCAGCATTGCCCAATGATATTCAATTTCATGGCTCCTGAGACAGACAGCCGTATAACTGTTGATAGGCTTGCACACTAAGCTCGATGATAAAACCAATAACTCCGCGTCACTTTCAGACTTTTGCGCATATTTAACAATGATCGCTTTGAGCATTTCCATCCAAGTATAAAAATTGAAAACTACAGTTTCATTCGAGTCATTCTCATCCCGAAAAAGGATACCATCAACCAGACTAGATTTGTTAATCATTGGTAACCTCCATCAAATTAAAAATTCATTTATTATTAGGCTTAATACTAATGATGTCAATTAGAAAAATATCACTCATTTATTTCTCAGAAAAATATCATTGTCAGCGATACCGAAGTCAAGATAAAAACCCAACGTGGATTTTATATGCAGCCGACCGTTTAACCTTATAACATCAAGAAATGGGTTAGAGGTCGTAGAGTACATGAACCATTTCAATTTATTATACTTATCTGCTCTGACAATAAAACCATCACTCCCCATTTCGCCCTCCCCGCAAAATAAAACGTCACCATCAGGAAGCAATACCTTGTTGTTTATTTGAATTTCAGACCACAAATCATCACATTTCTTAATGAGTGAGCTTAACGAAATAACACTCCCATATGAAATGCCATACTCCTTATTAAAAGTATTTTTGAAACCATCACTTTCTTCAGAGTAAATATTTATCTCTCTTGCTGTATTGTTTTCACTTGCAATGAGGTCCACTCCAATTAACTGACCACGCACCCATTTCTCTTGTATTTTCTTGATATCCATTTTACTTCCCGCCAATTATTTTATCAATTTTTGACCGCCACAAAAGCACCCACCTATTTTCCAATGCCACAGAGTAGTTTTCAATTAAATAATAGTCATTTTCATCACTATGGGAAGTAAAACACTGATCAACACCATTGACAACCCATGATAGCAAATTTAAAACATCCTTATCACATTCGTTTTCTTTTAAAAACGCCCCTGAATTATTTATTAAGTCACTTAACAGATTTTCATCAAAGAACGACCTCTCAAAAAGCGAGTAGCAAAAAGTCCCTTCAATCAAGTCATTTTTGTTATTCATAACATCAAGCTTTAATTCCTTGCTCACATTGAACTCCTAATCATTCCATGGTTTTTTCTATGAAATCAAAAAGCCAAAAAACTCTTTGGCTCTAAATACAGTGAATTTTCATTGTCACCATCTTTATACCTGACGATGAACACTGAGAACGGTTCTTCACTATAATTCACTGCAATTATTTTAACTTCCCGTTCAGTTTTAAAAGCTTGTGAATAGATTGACATCATGTAAAATTGATCATCCACATCTACTTCAAACCACGGAGAGATGTTTTCAACTAAATGTGAATTAACAACCCCATCATCATCAAGGTAAAATTCAAATATAACCTCACCTGATATAAAGTAAACCCTGTCATACATCGGGTGAAAAACCGGTTGTGTATCCGAATTTATGTAGCCAGTAACAATTATATCACCACCCCATATTTAATTATATTCTCACTAAATTCACTCATATGTTCCATAAGCTAACGCCAGAATGAAAAATCAGATACGAAAATTTCTTTTATTATCACCCCGCCAGGAATATCGTTTATCGCATCAGCAATCTCATCATATGGGCATGGGAGGATAAATGAAATACCAAAGTCATCATTAATAACTATTGAACCATTGTATATTTTCTGTGATATCGTCAGCTTGATTATATCTTTTATTTCCATTCCGGGGAATATGATTCCATTGTAGCCCCCTTGGTAATGAGCATTACATCCAAGTGACAAAATGACACCGTCTTTATCAGTTATGACGGATAAGATATTATCGGCCGTATATGACTTTCGCTAACTCCCGTCAGGTAGGGAGTGGTTTTTAATCTTAACGCTAAATCTGGAGTGCATCTCATTAATATATAATGAAATATTTTCATTTAGAACGACATTCCCTATAGAAGTACCCGAAACAATTCTAGCGTTAAAATCAATCATGTTAGATACCGTAATATTAAATCATTTATCAATGTGTACGGATGGATATTTGAAAATTATCAAATCTGCTCGTTTCGATACTTTTCATTCTAAACATTCAGAACCGACTGAGAATTATCGGCTCTAACAACATCACTTACTTTAATCATTAAAAACTAGAGTATTTCTCTCAAGATTGTGATCTTTTATATAGCCATCCTCCCATTCAAAATAATCATCCGGTGCTGTACGAGGAAAACCCTTCTCAAAATATCTATCACCATGTGACATTACCATACCCCAATAATATTCATCCTCATGACCTAACATACAGGCCTCCATGAAATTCTTGGGTGGTGTTGTAAACATAGGTGTATTGTTAATTATGTAACTGGCTTCCTCTTCACTTTTTCTTCCATAAAAACAATTACTCCATAAATAATATGGACCCAAGAATAAAAATTCATAATGACACTTTCATTTTTATTGGATTCATTCAAAAATACCAGATTGTCAATTAACCTATTATTTTCAAACATATTAATCATTACCCACCTAGATTATACACCGTGTCACTTACTTCCAATAACGCACTAATCCGATCAATGTAACACCAGAATATATTCGTCGAAAAGTCGCCGTTGTCACATCACTCCTGCGACAACCGACGGTGCTGCCACAGGAGGCTTATAAACCCTTCGAACTATGTGGTTAGTAAGAGAGAGAGTATTACCCTCCTATTAAGATACTTTATCTTGGTTTAAATGGATGAAGACATTGTTTAAAGACTTCCCTCATAGTCTCGTCACTCATTTTATTTAAAGAATCATGTTGATATTTATTAATTTTGTTCGTTACTGCAATCTCATTATCCGGGTTTGGTATGTCATAAAATTTTCGCTCAAACTCTCCAAGATAATCAATAGCAATCAACTTATCAAAGAAACTATTGATTGCATAACTACCAGCATACTCTAATGACTCAACATCATCACAAGAAAACTTAACATACATTATAAGCTTCTTCAGCGCACTAATTTCAGCCTGAGTAACAATTGTTTTCTTTTCATTTTCATCCACCACAGTTCCCCCTTGCCTTAATCTGATTAAAGGTTAATTTACTTCTCGTTTCATAATTCATTTTAGATACTATGGAATAAGGATTCCCCCCAGAGTAAAGGACATCTTTTAACTTCAACCTTCCATTATGAATGTATTCAAGGGCAGATGCCTGTTTTATGTTACTCATTTGCACAGGATCTGCTTTAAAGATAATAGCATAATCACCTCTTCCTACATGCTTAGGATCATTAATAAGAATGTCCCGCATGACATCGTTAGGTGACATAAGTATATCTGTTATATAAACCTTCCCCTTGGCATTAGCCTCGAGAACTCCTGTTTTCATTATACTCTCAAAACCGCTTTTATCCGTATAATGTATAAAGACACTTTCACCACTCAACCCCAGCGGATCCACCCACATCAGCGGGTTCGGCGCATACTGATAAAGGTTCAACCCACCGCGCAGCCCTATCGGATCCTGCGTGGTGAAACGCCCCACCTCGGGTTCGTAGTAGCGGAACAGGTTGTAGTGCAGGCCGCTTTCGTCGTCCTGATATTGCCCGGCGTAGCGCAGCGCCTGCTGGTATTGCGCGCCCTGCCGCTTCGCCGCGCCGGCCACCGTCTGGCCCTGCAGCTTGCCGAAGGTGTCGTATTGCCCGGACCAGCACAGGTTGCCCGCTGCATCGGTCACTTCCAGCGGCGCGCTGTTCAGAGCGGTGTGGTACCAGTAAATATCTGCCGAGCGGCTGTCGCCCGCCTGCTCCAGCGCCGCCAGCGGGCTCCACGGGCTGGCCGGATCGTAGCTCCAGCTGCGGCGGCTGCCGTCGTCGCGCTGCTCCTGCAGCAACCGGTAGCCCTGCCACAGGAAACGGGTCGTCTGTTCGGTTTTGCCCCGGTAGCGCACCGTTTTGCGGCTGCGGCGGCCCAGCGCGTCGTAATGGTACTGCGCCTCGAACTCGCCCTGCGGGCCGCGGCCGTGCGCCTGCACCAGCCGGTTGTCTGCGTCGTAGCGGTAGTGCTGTTCGTACAGGCCGTTACGCCGGCTGATCAGGTTGCCCCAGGCGTCGTAACGGTAAAACAGTTTTTGCCAGTGCGTCAGACGGTTGTCGGCGATCGGCGCCAGCGGCAGGTGCGCGTCGATGTCGTTCTGCGGGCTGCGTTCGCCCAGCAGGTTATCCGCCAGATTGTACACCAGCCGCGCGCCCGGTTTACCCTGATTGGGTTCGCGGTGTTGCAGCAGGGGGCCTTTGATGCAACTAACAATCTAATGTTTTTACTCTTCCTTTTTATTTTTAAAGAACCTAATATCTCCTTTTCAAGCTTTGATCTTATATCTCATATTTAATACTGCACACTAAAGAGCCCCAAAGAAAGGATCCTTTCGCAGCTTGTCGGTCACTCTTCTTCGATGCACTCATCACTTATGATCGATAATCCATCAAGTTGATTAAACGCATTCTTCAAGAATTTGTACCTGCTGAGTTTTTCTGGATTCTTCCCATTAGTGAAAGACACCTTAATTATCGTGCTAAACTCTTTGTTATCTTCCTCTAACCACTCATTAGAGTGAGGAATATAATTATCAGTAATGGTTAACTTGTCCGCATAAAGGCCAGTATATGCAAAGTAAACTCCAAAATAGGAGCTGTCATACTCCGAACAAGTTATATCCCATTTATCGTCCAGTAATTTGCTCGCTTCTTTTTTTGATATAATACTACCATATTTTAAAAAATATAATTTTTTCATAATTTATCCACCACATTTACCAGGTATTCTAGTTCCCTTTCCTTTAGCCTTAACTTCAGCAGCAGACTCAAAGACCATTGCGTTCACAGGTCTACCTCCTGACATTTTGGATAATTTTTGCAATGTATCATCAATACCTAATTTCTTAGCCATTTCACTACCCATATCAATTGGTCCAGTGCGCCCTCCTTTTCCTATTCCCAGCTGCTCTGCTTTTTGATATAGCTCAGGATGTGAAATAGCAACGTCAAAATCACTAACACGGCCAACATCAAATGGTTGACCTGTAGAGAAACTTACCCCCGATACGGAGCTTCCTTGCATATATGAAACTGTGCCGGGATATCCTAATTTACTCATTCCTGCCTGTAATGCTTCACCGAACTGTTTAAATTGGCCGAAACTATTAAAGCCATGTGGAACTCCTTCTACAGATAACCCCAGCGGATCCACCCACATCAGCGGGTTCGGCGCATACTGATAAAGGTTCAACCCGCCGCGTAGCCCTATCGGATCCTGCGTGGTGAAACGCCCCACCTCGGGTTCGTAGTAGCGGAACAGGTTGTAGTGCAGGCCGCTTTCGTCGTCCTGATATTGCCCGGCGTAACGCAGCGGCTGCTGGTATTGCGCGCCCTGCCGCTTCGCCGCGCCGGCCACCGTCTGGCCCTGCAGCTTGCCGAAGGTGTCGTATTGCCCGGACCAGCACAGGTTGCCCGCCGCGTCGGTCACTTCCAGCGGCGCGCTGTTCAGATCGGTGTGATACCAGTAAATATCCGCCGAGCGGCTGTCGCCCGCCTGCTCCAGCGCCGCCAGCGGGCTCCACGGGCTGGCCGGATCGTAGCTCCAGCTGCGGCGGCTGCCGTCGTCGCGCTGCTCCTGCAGCAACCGGTAACCCTGCCACAGGAAACGGGTCGTCTGTTCGATTTTGCCCTTGTAACGCACCACCTTGCGGCTGCGGCGGCCCAGCGCGTCGTAATGGTACTGCGCCTCGAACTTGCCCTGCGGGCCGCGGCCGTGCGCCCGCACCAGCCGGTTGTCGGCGTCGTAGCGGTAGTGCTGTTCGTACAGGCCGTTGCGCCGGCTGATCAGGTTGCCCCAGGCGTCGTAACGGTAAAACAGTTTTTGCCAGTGCGTCAGGCGGTTGTCGGCGATCGGCGCCAGCGGCAGGTGCGCGTCGATGTCGCTCTGCGGGCTGCGTTCGCCCAGCAGGTTATCCGCCAGATCGTACACCAGCCGCGCGCCCGGTTTGCCCTGATTGGGTTCGCGGTGTTACAGCAGACTGCCTGCTCTACAATAAATACTTGGAATATTTAATTTCATATATTTTTTAAAGAGCAGGGTATTATTTTTTCACAATTTAATTAATCAAATAAAGGATTCCTATGAACGTTCTGGCTTCATCATCCCTATGAAATCCACTTTATCTAGATATATCTAGCGTTTAATCGCTAAGTAATACTCGAGAAGCCGTGAAGCCTTTTCGACTATATCAAGCTACCTCAACAATAAAACAATCGAAGGCTCCTGGCCTTTTTCTTTGCATTTTAAGCTTACATTTTCAATAGTGAATATTAATGTTTCCTTTATTTCCGCTGATGCTAAAGAGAAATGATGAAGCTCCATTAATAAATACTCAGAAGCTGCTACATGAATCTTCGTCATTTCATCTTGTGGATAGCGCAAGCTGAAAAAACAATCAATTAATGCATTGATATTCCTACCAAAAAAACCAGGAAACCCAAATAAACCAGATAACTCAGTATAAAAATCATCCAGCGTTTTTATCTTGGCAAAATCTATTTTGACTTTCCGCCCTATTTCCATTATTTCCACCCTCCAAGATCGATCTCTATAAACGAATCATAATGATCATGAGTATAATAAGCTTTACCTGTCTTCGTATCAACTACCACACGCCTCGCTCCATTCCCACCTACATCTGGTGTCTTAACAGTCCATTCTTTATATGGTCCACTACCAGTGTTAAGACGCTGGCTATTAGAGTTACCAATAGAGTGCGTATTGCTAAATGTTGTTCCATCATTTGAATAATGAGGTTTGTTTAATTTAATTCTATCAACTGTGTTTTGTAGCTCACGCATATCTCTTTTAGACATTGCGTGCCCCCATTTATCTTTAATGACCGCATGTGCCTGCTTAGGATTTTTAGCAGAATGGCTACATGTCAACCCCAGCGGATCCACCCACATCAGCGGGTTCGGCGCATACTGATACAGGTTCAACCCGCCGCGCAACCCTATCGGATCCTGCGTGGTGAAACGCCCCACCTCGGGTTCGTAGTAGCGGAACAGGTTGTAGTGCAGGCCGCTTTCGTCGTCCTGATATTGCCCGGCGTAGCGCAGCGGCTGCTGATATTGCGCGCCCTGCCGCTTCGCCGCGCCGGCCACCGTCTGGCCCTGCAGCTTGCCGAAGGTGTCGTATTGCCCGGACCAGCACAGGTTGCCCGCCGCGTCGGTCACCTCCAGCGGCGCGCTGTTCAGATCGGTGTGATACCAGTAAATATCCGCCGAGCGGCTGTCGCCCGCCTGCTCCAGCGCCGCCAGCGGGCTCCACGGGCTGGCCGGATCGTAGCTCCAGCTGCGGCGGCTGCCGTCGTCGCGCTGCTCCTGCAGCAACCGGTAACCCTGCCACAGGAAACGGGTTGTCTGTTCGGTTTTGCCCTTGTAGCGCACCGCCTTGCGGCTGCGGCGGCCCAGCGCGTCGTAATGATACTGCGCCTCGAACTCGCCCTGCGGGCCGCGGCCGTGCGCCTGCACCAGCCGGTTGTCGGCGTCGTAGCGGTAGTGCTGTTCGTACAGGCCGTTGCGCCGGCTGATCAGGTTGCCCCAGGCGTCGTAACGGTAAAACAGTTTTTGCCAGTGCGTCAGGCGGTTGTCGGCGATCGGCGCCAGCGGCAGGTGCGCGTCGATGTCGCTCTGCGGGCTGCGTTCGCCCAGCAGGTTATCCGCCAGATCGTACACCAGCCGCGCGCCCGGTTTGCCCTGATTGGGTTCGCGGTGTTGCAGCAGGCGGCCTTCGGCGTCGTAACCGTAGTGCACTTCGCCGCGCAGCGCGTCGCTCACCCCGGCCAGCTCGCCGCGGCCGGTGTAGCGATAGGCGCGCCACAGCACGCCGTCTTCCGGCCGGGTCAGTTTATCGTGGCCGAAGGCGCTGCTCTGCCAGCTGCGGCGGCCCAGGGCGTCGTAACGCCGCTGCTGCTGCAGCGCGCCCTGGCTGCGGCCGGTTTCCCGGTGCAGGCGATCGCGGGTGAATTCGCTCACCACCTGCTGGTTGAATTTGATGGCGCTGGCGTGGCCGGAGCCGTAATACAGCCACTGCAGGCGATCGCCCTGCGGCAGCGTCAGCGCCTGCAGGTTGGCCAGCGCATCCCACTGGTATTGCAGCTCGCCGTTCACGCCCTGTTCGCCGAGCAGCCGCCCGGCGGCGTCATAGCGCATCTGCACGCTGTCCGGCTCGATGCCCAGCGCCGCGCCGCTCGCCGTCGGCAGGCGGTTCAGCTCGCGCAGCCGCCCCATGGCGTCGAAACGGTAATGCCATTCCGCGCTGGCGTTGCCGCGCCAGACCAGCTGCCCGGCCTCGTCGAAGCGGAAGCGCTGTTCGCGCTGCGTCAGCTCGCCCCCGCTGCCCGGCAAGCCGACCTCGCGGTGCTCCTCCAGCAGCCCGGCCGCGCCGTAGCGATAATAGTGGCGGGTGTCGTCCGGGCGCTCTTCGGTCAGCACGCGGCCCACCGCATCGTAGCTGAAGCGGTAGTCGCCGCCGTTGCCGTTCTCCAGGCGCGTCAGCCAGCCCTGCGGGCTGTAGTGATAGCGCCGGGTGCGGTTGATGCGATCGGTGATGCTGACCGGCAGCCCCAGGGCGTTGTACTGCCAGCGGGTCAGGCTGCCCAGCGCGTCCTGATGTTCGGCCAGCTGGCCGTGCGCGTTCCAGTTAAAGCGCTCTTCGCCGCCGTCCGGGTGGATCAGGGTATGCAGGCGGCCGCCGTTATCCCACAGGTAGCGCGTCTGATGGCCTTCGGCATCGGTCTGCGTCGTCAGTTGCCCCAGCGCATCGTAGGTATAAGCCGTGACGCTGCCGGAACAGTCGGTGTAGCGCGTCAGCTGGCCGCGGGCGTCCCACTCCAGCTTCACTTCCCCGCCCAGTGCGTCGATCACGCCGGCCGGCAGGCTCTCTTCGTCATCCGGATAGCGGTACAGCGTGGCATTGCCCAGCGCATCGACATAGCGCGTCGGGCGCCCCAGCGTGTCCCAATGCTGCGCCTCACTGCTGCCGTCCGGGTAGGCGACGGCGAACAGCCGGCCGCTGTTGCGCGAATATTGATAGCGCGTCACGCGGCCTAGCGGATCGGTCTCCGACAGCAGACGGCCGTAAGGATCCCATTCGCTCCGGCGCTGTGCGCCGCCGGGCAGCAGCACGCTGCACAGCTCGCCGCGTTGGTAGATAAAGCCGTAGCGGCGCTGGTCGAAATCGGTGTACTGCGCCACGTTGTCGTCGTCATCCAGCCGCCACTCCGCCCGCTTGCCGTCGCCGCGCACCGCGCTGCGGCGCCCGCCGGCGAAGTCGTAGCCGAACTCAAGGGATTCCCCGGCGCTGTTGCGATAGGCCGTCACGCGCGGCACGCCGTCGAGCTCTTGCCATTGGTATTCGTTCAGCAGCCCGGCGGCGTCCTGGTGGCTGATCATCAGGCCGTCGCGCCAGCCGAAGCGGCGCGTTACCTCACCGGCGCGGTTGCTCACCGTCGTCAGTTGGCCCTGCTCATCGTAGCCGTAGCGCGCCAGCGTCCGTTCGCCTTCGGCGGTTTGCAGCGCCACTTCGCGCAGGCGGCCCTGCGCATAGCGGCACATCAGGCGCTGCCCGGCGCTGTCCACCAGTTCGCTCAGCAGCCCCTCGTCGTCGTAGAACAGCGAGGTGGCGTTGCCGATGGCGTCGGTGATCATGCTGAGCCGGCTCGGCTGGTCACCCGCCAGCGGCGGGTAGTGGAAAATCTGTTCGCCGACGTCAAACAGCTGCCAGCTGCCGTCGTCGTTGTGCATCAGCCAGCATTTTTCGGCTTCGCAGTAGGTTTTGTGGCCGCGCGGCACCATGGGGAAAGCGACGAAGTCGCCGGAAGGCGCACGCCACACCAGGCCGTCCTGATACGGCTGCAGGCTGCTCTCCCAAAACAGGTTCCAGCCACGGCCCAGTACGCTGTCGCCGGGGTTGCCGCTGCGCCAATAGCGCTGCCAGGCGACCGGCAGGCGCGATGGCAGCACGAAATCGAGATCGTCTTCGCCGTCGAGGAATTTCTGGCCGCTGACGATATCCACCGGCCGGGCGATAATGCCCACGGCGGCGGTGGCGGTCATCAGGGTGCCGGCGCGGCAGGCGATGCGCGCCAGTTTGTTGATGCCGGGCAGCTTGCCCAGCAGTTTGCCAAGCGCCCCCAGCTTGCCGGCAGCACCGCCCACGCCGCCCACCAGGCCGGCGAACAGCAGCGTCAGGTCAGAGACCTTGTACAGCCAATCCGGCACTTCGGGCTTGATCGGCAAGGTGGTGACGGTGCCGCCGCCGATAAATACGTTGGGCGAGCCTTCCATCACCTGCGCGTCGCAGTTGGTTTTGTCCCCCACGCGCGAGGCGGGCTGGCCGTTGATGCTGACCTTGTCGGAGCCCTGCGCCATCTGCATGCTCGGGCCGTCGTCGCTGCAGGCCACCTGGCTGTTGGTGGCGAGCGCGGCGGGTTTGCCGTTGATGAAGACGTTGGGGGAGCCGGTGACGATATTGCCTTTGGGGGTCAGGCTACCGGCACCGGCGTCGGCAATGCCGTCGCGCGCCGCGGTGGCTGCCTCCCCGGTGAGATACCCCACCGCCAGGCTGGCGCCGATAAGCAGCACGCCGACGCCGATACAGGAAGCCGCCAGGCCGGCGACGAACAGCGCGCCCGCCGCCACCGCGCCTGCGGCGGCGATCAGGCCGCCAACAATGGTGCCGGCAATCATGCCGGCCAGGGCATGGGAATGCCCGATGGTATCGCCGACGCGAGCCGCTTCGGTCATCGTAAGTTCCTTTTACGCAAAGAGTTCATCGTTAGGCCGCCCGGTAGCTGCTCAGCACCTGCTGCAGCAGCGCGTCGTCTTGCGGCGTCAGCTTGCGCGCCATCGCCAGAGTGAATACCAGCACCCGCCCCTCCGCCAGCGCGAACACCGCCTGGTTCTGCCAGATGCGTTTGCCGTCGCGCAGGTAGCTGGCGCGCACCCACTCACCGGCGGCCAGCCCATCGCCCAACGTCGCCGGTTCGCGGCTTTTGAACGCCCAGCCTTTCAGCCCCTGCGCCAGCGCATCGAGCTGGCGGGTGACGTAACTTTCCAGGTTCTCCGCCGGCTGCAGCGCATCGCGGGAAATATTGACTGAGGGGGAAACATCATCGCCGGCCAACAGGACGTTGACCGTGCGATCGGCATAGCCTTCCGGCAAAGCGACGCTGCCTTCGCTGAAAGCGCAGCGGGATAAAGCGGACATGCGAGGATCCTTTTGCATAAATAATGCTTAAGCATCGCATAACTTAGCCTTGAAATAAAACCATCAGATACGGCGAATGTTGCGCGGCGTGACCGCGTTCACTGTGCAAAAGAACGGTGCCGGAATCTGGCCGGGAGTCAAACCGTCATATTACAGAATTATCTGAATCCACCGGCGCGCCGCCGCGCCGATTATGGCTATACTCGGCTTTCGTCCGTTTTTCAGGAGATCAGGATGCTGAGATTCACCCGTAGCGCGCTGCTGTGCGCCGCGCTGGCCGCGTTCGCCGCCGGCGCCGCCGAAACGCCGACGTTCGGCCCGGAGCTGCAGGGCTTTCACTACCCCTACCCGTTGCAACAGTTCAGCTTCACCTCGCAGGGGCAGCCGTTAAAAATGGGCTATATGGACGTGCCGCCGGAAGGCGCCGCCAACGGCCGCACCGCGCTGTTGCTGCACGGTAAAAACTTCTGCGCCGCCACCTGGCAGGACACCATCAAGGAGCTGAGCAAGGCCGGTTACCGCGTCATCGCGCCCGATCAAATCGGCTTTTGCTCCTCCACCAAGCCGGCGCATTACCAGTACAGCTTCCAGCAGCTGGCGCAAAATACCCACGGCCTGCTGCAGAATCTTAAAATCAGCAAGGCCATCGTCATCGGCCACTCCACCGGCGGCATGCTGGCCACGCGCTACAGCCTGATGTACCCGCAGGCGGTGGAACGGCTGGTGATGGTCAACCCGATCGGCCTTGAGGACTGGAAGGCGAAAGGCGTGCCGTGGCGCAGCATCGATCAGTGGTTCGCGCGCGAGCTGAACACCTCCGCTGAGAGCATCCGCAATTATGAGCAGCACACTTACTACGGCGGCCGCTGGAAGCCGGAGTACGATCGCTGGGTGGACATGCTGGCCGGGCTGAACAACGGGCCGGGCCATCGCCTGGTGGCGTGGAACTCGGCGCTGATCTACGACATGATCTTCACCCAGCCGGTGTATTACGAGTTCAAGGATCTGCAAACGCCCACCACGCTGATGATCGGCACCGCCGACACCACCGCCATCGGCAGCGATATCGCCCCGCCGGCGGTCAAGGCCGCGATCGGGCATTATGACGTGTTAGGCAAACAGGCGGCGAAACTGATCCCGCACGCCACGCTGATCGAGTTCGCCGGGCTCGGCCATGCGCCGCAGATGGAGGAGCCGGAGCGTTTCCATCAGGCGCTGCTCAAGGCGCTGCAACCCTGAGCGGCCGGTTGGCGCGGCCGCTGCACGGCGGCTAAACTTTCAGCTGGCACTCAATTGCAGGAGACAGCCATGCGACAGATTATTGCCAGCGCCTTCATCAGCCTCGACGGCGTGATGCAGGCGCCGGGCGGGCAGGACGAAGACCGCAGCGGCGGCTTTCGCTTCGGCGGCTGGACCGCCCCCTACTGGGATGACGCCGTCGCGGAAACGATGGGCGATCTTTTCTCAGCGCCATTCGATCTGCTGCTCGGGCGGCGCACCTACGATATCTTCGCCGGTTACTGGCCGCAGATCACCGACGAGGCCGACCCGTTTTCGGCCGATATCGCCCGCACGTTCAATCAGGCGGTCAAATACGTCGCCACCCACCACGGCGAGACGCTGGCGTGGCAGAACAGCCAGTGGCTGGGGCGGGACATCATCGCCCGGCTGCGCGAGCTGAAGCGCGGTCAGGGGCCGGTGCTGCTGGTGCAGGGCAGCAGCACCCTGATGCAACAGCTGCTGGCCAACGATCTGGTGGACGAACTGCGCCTGCTCACCTACCCGGTGCTGCTCGGCGCAGGCAAGCGGCTGTTCGATGACAACGCCGCGCCGGCGGCCTTCACGCTGGCCCAATCGGTGGTCTCGCCCGGCGGCGTGATCGTGGCCCACTACCGCCGCGCCGGCGAGGTGGCCACCGGCGACTTCACGGTGGAAAGCGCAGCGGCCCAGCCGTAAAAAAAGGGCCGTTCGGCCCTTTTCTCTTTTCCTTCCTCGCCCTCAGGCAAACAGAATATCGCTCTGCTCCACCTGCCCGACCACGTGGATCTTGAAGTCGGCGGCGTAGCTGTTGCTCTGGGTGTTCATCAACAGATCGGTAGTGCCGTTGAAGGCGTCGAAGTTGAGTTGGATCTCGCCTTTCTGGCCGCTGAAGGCGCTGCCGCTGTCGATAAAGCGCAGCTCGCTCAGGCTGTTGTTGAAGCGCAGGCCTGAGAGATCGATCTTGTCGATGCCGTGCTCGAAGTCTTCAATCACGTCGAACGCCGCCACCGTCGACTCTTTGGCGTTGAGATAGACGAAATAGTCGGTGAAGTTGTTGGCGTCTTTGCCGCCCCACAGATGATCCGCCCCCAGCCCACCGTACAGGATATCGGAACCGGCGTTGCCCGCCAGCAGGTTGTCCTGATCGTTGCCGATGATCAGATCGCGCCCGCTGCCGCCGATGGCGTTCTCGATGATCGCCCCGCGCGCGATGGCGACGTTCTGCGTGCCTCCGCCGACGCTGGAGAACGCGCCGTCGTTCAGGTTGATCATCTGCTGCTGGCTGTAGCCGGAGAAGTCCAGCGTGTCGTTGCCGCCGGCGTCCCACACCGCGAAGTTGACCGGTTTGCCGTTGTCCGCCGTGGCGGTCAGGAAATCGCGCCCGGTGTTGGAGTTGAAGCCGTACACCGTGTCGCCGGTGCGGGTGCTCATGTTGGCGCCGTACAATTTTTGGATCGCGGCGATGTCATCCACCATCGGGCCATAGCCGTACACCCCTTTGGTGTCGGCGCCGGTGTAACCGGCGTTGAAATAGCTCATGATCGAGTATTGCAACGAATCCTGATAATAGGCGGCATCGTTCTGGTAGCTCGGGTTACCCAGCGACGCGTCATAAGATCCCGGGTGCGCCAGCCCCAGGGCATGGCCCAGCTCGTGGGTAAAGGTCTGGCTGCTGAAGTCGCCGCTAACCGGCGCCTTATGGGTGGCGAAGTTTTTGTTGAACCACACCGTGCCTGCAAAGGCGTTATCGCTGCCCGATTTGGAACTCGGCGGGTAATAGGCGTACGCGTTGATGGCATTCGGGCCGCTGCCGGCGGCGGTGCTGCCGTCGGCGCGCTGGGTGAAGTACGCGAAGGTAATATCCGCGCGGTGGTTGATATCGGTGGACGCCGCCTCGGTAAAGGTTACGTTCGCCACGTCGGCCCACGCCTGCATCGATTTCAGCGCCTGAGCCTGCGCCGCCTGGGTCAACGGCTGCAGCCCCTTGTCGCCGTCGCCGGTCTGGCCGATGCGGTTCAGCACGCTCTGCGTCAGGAAGGAATAGGTCAGCGCGACCGGCTGGTGATACACCTGGTCGCCGTTGTGCGTCAGGCCCGGCCGCGTCAATTGATCGGCGGCGCGATCGAAGCTGAAGTTATCGCGGATTTTACCCAAATTATTAATCGCCGCCCCGCCGCGCTGGTTGCTGTACAGGTTAGCGTTGTCCAGCGTGAACAGCGCGCCGTAGCCCAATCCGTCATAGGGGCTGCCGGGCTGGTGATAGTAAAACTGATAGTTGTGATCGTTGGGGGATGTGGCGGCCAGGCTGGTGAACTCATCGTCATCTTGCAAAATGTCGTTGTGGCGACTGCTCATTGCATTCTCCTTTTACACAGTAGGAATCCACTCGCTTTGTAAGACTATTCATCAGTCGTTCTAATCTAAGCCAAGGCTTAGGATTGACCAGTATAGTAATTAACCCCGACGGCGCGAGCCCACGCCGCCGCGCATCACCGCGCCGGGCGTTAAGGCGGAAATAATCATAACGATTTGTATTAGCGCAGTATTAATGAGAAAGATAAGCGTATCGGCGGGCTAATGACTCGTCTTTTTGGGCATGTTATCGCCGGTTAGATCAGAATTATCGAGGATTAAAAAACCTAATCCTTGCCTCATCATCCTGCCGGGAACGTGCTAAGGTGTGAACGGACAGCCGAAAGGAGTGACCCGATGCCAACCCATTTCCTTATGCGCGCCTTGCGCCGCGCCAGCCTGACAGGAGTCATTATGAGCGTATTGTGCAGCAGTGCCCTGGGCAGTTCACTGCCGTTGCTGGAACCCGCCGCGCTGAAGGGCGACTGGCAGCTCGCCGCCATCGGCGACGGTAAAACCGTCTGCGAGGTGCAGCTGAGCGACGAAGCGGTAGCCAATACCAACGCCTTCCGTTTCAGCGCCTCAGCCGAATGCCTGCAGCCGCTGGCGCTGCACGCGCTGCCGGTCGCCTGGCGGCCAACGCCGGACGGCATGACGCTGACCGACGCCGAAGGGAGCATGGTGGCGTTTCTGGCCCTGACCGCGCCGAAGCGCTATGAGCTGATCGACCGCAACGGCCCTTCGCGCTTTGTGCTGATCCCGCGCTAATCCTTCAGGCGAACAGCAAGCCAAGCAGCGCGCCACCGGCCAGCACCCACAGCGGATGGAGGCGCTTGCTCATGCTCAAGCCCGTCGCCAGCGCCACGATCGCCGCCAGCCGCCAATTGGGCGCGGAAGCCTCGGCGATCAAAAGGCCGCTGGCCACCACCAGCCCCACGGTCAGCGGCACCAGCCCGGCCTGCACGATGCGGCGCCACGGGCGATCCTTAAAGCGCCGCCAGGCCCCCATCACCAATAGCGTAACGATGGAAGACGGCCCGAACTTGGCGACCGAAGACACCAGCAGCCCCGCCCAACCGGCGACGTGCCAACCGACCAGCGGCACGATCATCATGTTCGGCCCCGGCGCGGCCTGCGCCATGGCGAACAGCGCGCTGAACTCCTGGGCGCTCATCCACTGATGCACTTCCACCACCTGCCGCTGCATCTCCGGCAGAATGGTCATGCCGCCGCCGAACGCCAGCAGAGAGAGCTCGGTAAAGATCAGCGCCAACGCCATCAACACCCCGCTCATGACGGCCACCGCCACATCAGCAGAATGCTCAGCGGCGCCAGCACCAGCATGGTCGGCAGCAGCGGCAGGCGCAGCCAGGCAATGGCGATCAGCGCCAGCGCCACAATCGCCAGCGCCGCCCACTTGCCGCGCAGCGGCAGCAGCATCTTAATCCCGGTCGAGAGCAGCAACCCGGCGGCGGCGGCGGCCAGACCGGCGAACACATGCTGCACATGAGGATCGTTTTGGAAGCGGGCGTACACCACGCCCAGCCCCACCACAATCGCCGTCGGCGCGCTGATGAGGCCCAACAAGGCGCACAGCGCGCCGCGCAGCCCGCGAAACTCCATGCCCACCGCCACCGACAGGTTGATCACGTTGCCGCCGGGCAGAAACTGACACAGCCCGAGCAGCTCGGTGAACTGTTCGCCGCTCAGCCAGCGCCGCCGCTCCACCAACATGCTGCGCGCCATCGGCAGCACGCCGCCGAAGCCGATCAACCCCAGCCACAGAAAGCCCAAAAACAGCGCCGCGTTGCCCGGCGCTGCCGCCGGGTGCGGTTTTATCGTATTGATATCTGACATGACATTGCCGTTCCACATCGCTTGTTTTGATGTCTGGTATCATGCGCGCCGCCGTGCCATGATGTCTAATGCATTCCGGAACAACGAAAGATACCTTTGAGGTATGGCTATGATTGAACTGCGTCGCCTGCGGGCGTTCGTCACCGTGGTGGAAGAAGGCAACATCACCCGCGCCGCCGAGCGGCTTTTTATCCAGCAGCCGCCGCTGACCCGCCTGTTGCAGGGGTTGGAAGACGAATTGGGCGTGAAATTGTTGCAGCGATTGCCGCGCGGCGTGCGCGTCACCGAAGCGGGCGGTGTGCTGTTCGAAGAAGCCCGCGCCCTGCTGGCGCGCGCCGAACGCCTGCGCGAAGCGGTGCAGCGCGCCGCCCGCGGCGAGCAGGGCCACATAGCTATCGGTTTCACCAGTTCCGCCGCGCTGCACCCGTTCGTGCCCAACCTGCTGCGCCGCTACCGCGACATCCTGCCGGGCATCACGACTCAGTTGGAAGAGGCCGGCAGCGGCGAACTGATGGAGGCGTTGCTGGAACAGCGCCTCGACGCCGCCTTCGTGCGCTCGCCGGCCAACGGCATTCCCGGCCTGAGCGTCGAGCCGGTGCTCAGCGAACCAATGATCGTCGCTCTGCCGCTGGGCCATCGGCTGGCGCATGAGACGCAGCAGCCGCTGCCGTTGGCCGAACTGGCCCACGAGGCGTTTATTCTCTATCGCCGCCCGGCCGGCCAGGGGCTGTACGACGCCATTCTGGCCGCCTGCCACCGTGCCGGCTTCAGCCCGCGCATCGTGCAGGAAGCGCCGCGCCTGCCGGCCACCCTCAGCCTGGTCGGTGCCGGATTGGGGGTATCCATCGTGCCCGGTTCCATGCGGCGGCTGGGCGGCGACGGCATCGTCTACCGCACTCTCGCCGAAGAAGCGCAGCTCAGCGCCCCGCTTTACCTGGCGCTACGGCGCAGTCCGGCCTCGCCGATCGTCGAGCGCTTTCGGCAACTGGTGCTGGAGACCGTGGGGCAGTCATAAAAATAGCCCGAACGGCCAATAAAAAATGACGTTCGTTTATTATTTATTTAAATTAGCCGGCGACTAAAATTAATTCCACCCAATGACTATTCAACTTCCGGTTAATTAAACCCGCTCTCACTTAGTAACAAACGCAAACAAATAAGCGCCTACGCAATACCTTCCAGCCGCTAGGATTTAAGGGTCACAGCCTATTTCCGCCGATGACAAAAATCATTTCAATGGCGATCGCGCCTTCCCTGTCGCCTGCTTCTGCAGGCGCACGGCTTTATATTGGAGAAAATGCTATGCTATCGCGTCGTGATATATTAAAAGTCTCCGCCGTCAGCGCGGCCGCCGCCGGCATGATTGGCGGCATCGCCAAAAATGCCGCTGCTGACGACCATCGCAATATCGTGCCCCCCAGCAGCTATCAGCCGCCTGCCGATGCGCAGCATCTCTATAAATACAAATTCACCGACAGCAAAAAGCGCAGCCTGCCCAGCGGCTGGGCGCGCGAAGCCACCGTCGAGCAATTCCCGATCTCCGAGGGCGTGGCCGGCGTCGACATGACGCTGGAGCCGGGCGGCGTGCGCGAACTGCACTGGCATGCTATCGCCGCCGAATGGGCGTTTATGCTGGAGGGCCATGCGCGCATCACCATCCTCGATCCCGAAGGCAAATGCGAAGTGGCGGATTTCGGGCCAGGCGACGTCTGGTATTTCCCAAAAGGCTACGGCCATTCCATTCAGGCGTTGGCGGACGGCGCGCATTTTATTTTGGCGTTCGATAACGGCCATTTCTCCGAATTCGGCACCTTCAGCATCACCGATTGGGTGGCGCATATGCCGAAAGAGGTATTGGAAAAAAGCGTCAACATGCCGGCGGCGGTATTTTCCAAGGCCAAACAGGGTGAAGCTTATATTGTCGGCGGCGCCGTTCCGCCCGCCTTGCCATTGCCGAAAAACGACGGCGGATTAAATAACGCCCCGCTGACCCACCGTTATGAATTAATGAAGCAAAAACCGTTCTTTGAAAATGACGCGGGCAGCGTCCATTTGGTGTCGTCGAAAGAGTTCCCCATCTCCACCACCATGACCGGCATCATCGAGATCGTGAAACCTGGCGCGATCAGGGAATTGCACTGGCACCCCAATGCCAACGAATGGCAATACTATATTTCCGGCAAAGGCCGAATGACGGTGTTCAGCTCGCACGGCCACGCGCAGACGGAAGAGTACGCCCCTTCAGACGTCGGTTACGTGCCGCAGGGCTTCGGCCATTACATCGAGAACATCGGCGATGAGGATTTGAAGGTCTTGATCGTGATGGACAACGGCATTTATCAGGATATTTCGTTGTCCGACTGGCTGGCGAAAACCCCGGCCTACCTGCTGGCGGATAACTTCAACAATCAGGTTGAGGACTGGCAGGATCGGCCGAAAGACAAACGGGTGATGTCGCGGCGCAGCCGCTGACGCCACGGCGAGGGAGGCGCTCCCTCGCCGCTTTTCTTTACTGCTTACGCTGCTCCGCCACCTGTTTGGCGGCGACTTTGCCCTGCTTGTCGCCGAAATGGCCGACCACAAAGTTGGCGACCGCCGCCACTTCCTCGTCGGAATAGGCGCTGCCGAACGCCGGCATCATCTCATGCCGCTCGCCGACGCTGATGCTCGTCCCCTTCAGAATGGCCTGCACCACGCTGCGCCCCTGCGGATCGTTCACCGCCGTGCTGCCGACCAGCGATGCGTACTCGCTTTGGCGGCCCGGCCCGTTCCACTGGTGGCAACCACTGCAGTCGTTGGCGAACACCCGGCGCCCAAGCGAACTGTCTTGCCCGCCCGGCAGGATCGGCGTGGAAGCCCCCGCGCCCTTCGGCTGCAGGTTCACCGCCGCCGCGCCGTCGCCGGCGATAGGCTCGATGTCGCGCAGGTATTTCACCAGCGCCAGATTATCTTCCGGCGTCAGGAACTGCAGGCTGTTTTCCACCGCCTCCGCCATCGGGCCGGCGGCGCTGCTGCGCCCTGGCGCATGGCCGGTAGCCAGATATTGCGACAGCTGCTGGTCGCTCCAGCCGCCGATGCCGGTCTGTTTGTCCGGCGTGATGTTGGCGGCGAACCAGCCCTGCACCACTTCACCGCTCAGGTGCTTGCTCTGGTTAAGACCAAACCCCAGATTGCGCGGCGTATGGCACTCGCCGCAGTGGCCCAGCGCCGTCGCCAGATAGGCGCCGCGATTCCACTGTTCATCCTTGTTGAGATCCGGCGCGAAGCGCTGCTCCTGGAAGAACGCCAGGTTCCAGAATTTCATACCCCAGCGCTGGTTGAACGGGAACGACAGCTCGTTTTGCGGGTTGGCCTGTTTCACCGGCGGCAGGCTGAACAGATAATCCTTGATCGCCAGCACGTCGTCGCGGCTCAGCCCGGTGTACGAGGTATAAGGCATCGCCGGATACAGGTTGCCCTGCGGGCCGATGCCCTCACGCACCGCGCGCACAAACTGATCGTCGCTCCAGTTGCCGATGCCGGTCTCCTTGTCGGCGGTAATATTGGTGCCGTAAATGGTGCCGAACGGCAATTTGAAAGCGAAGCCACCCGCATAAGGCGCGCCGCCCGGCGCGGTATGGCACGCCACGCAGTCGGCGGCGCGCGCCAGGTACTCGCCGCGCGCCAGTTTGTCGGTCATGCCGGCCGGCGCCGCGGGTTCCGCGCCTGTGGGCCGCAGCAGGGTATACAGCGCGTACCCTCCCGCCAACACCACCACGGCGATAATCAGCCATAACAGCCCTTTCAAGGCATTGCTCATCGCATCTCTCCCTAACCCAACGCCTTGGCGGCCTGGTGGATGGCGGCGCGAATGCGCACATAGGTGGCGCAGCGGCAGACGTTGCCGCCCATCGCCGCGTCAATGTCCGCATCGCTCGGATCCTTGCTTTGCGCCAACAGCGCGCTGGCGCTCATGATCTGGCCGGACTGGCAGTAACCGCACTGCACCACGTCCAGATCAAGCCAGGCTTCCTGCACCGTCTTGCCTTCCGGCGTGGCGCCCACGGCTTCGATGGTGGTGATTTTCTTGCCGACGGCGGCGGAGACCGGCGTCATGCACGAACGCACCGGCACGCCGTCCAGATGCACGGTACAGGCGCCGCACATGGCGATGCCGCAGCCGAACTTGGTGCCGGTCAGGCCGGCTTCGTCACGCAAAAACCACAGCAGCGGCATGTGCGGATCGCCCTCAAAGGTCAGCGGCTGATCGTTTACGGTTAAATGAATCATCAGGTTCTCTCCTTGTCAGACGCCGGATTCGCAGTGGGATTATGCAGCGGCAGGCTCAGCGAAGTGCGCGGCCGCCCGAGCAGCGCCAGCGCGTTGCCGACCGCCGGGGCGATGGTCGGCACCCCCAGCTCGCCCACGCCGGTCGGTTTCTCGGTCGAGGGCACGATGATCACCTCGATCTCCGGCATCTCATCGATACGCAGCGGGCGGAAGTTATTGAAATTGGACTGTTCGACCACGCCGTCTTTCAGCGTGATATTGCCGTATAGCGCCATGCTGAGGCCGTAACCAATGCCGCCCTCGATCTGCGCGTGGATCACGTCGGGGTTCACCGCCACGCCGCAATCCACCGCACACCACACTTTATGCACTTTCGGGATGCCGCCCTCGCCGATCGACACCTCGGCCACCTGCGCCACATAGGTATCGAACGCCTTAGCGACGCCCACGCCGCGCGCGCGCCCGTCCACCACCTTGGCGCCCTGCCAGCCGGCGGCTTTGGCCACCGCCCGCAGCACGCCCGCCGCGCGCGGCGCATCGCCCATCAGCGCCAGCCGCCCTTCAACCGGATCCTGCCCGGTTTCCTGCAACAGCTGATCGATAAAGCTCTCCACCGCGTGGCCGGTGTGGGTGCTGGCGACCGACCGCAGCGAGGTGGTCGGCACCTTGCCGGGCACGATGTGCGCATCGCAGCGGAAGGCTTCGAAGGTGTATGACACCTCGCTGGCGCCCTCGACCATCATTTGATCGAGCCCGTTGACCACCAGCGCATCCATCGCGCTGTGGCGCGTCCAGGAGTGGCCGACCACGGTATCGGTCCAGCCCACCACCTTGCCGCCGCGAATGGCGCCGCGCAGGCGGTGCAGGATCATCGGGCGATACCAGCCGTTGCGGATGTCGTCCTCGCGCGTCCATACCACCTTCACGCCGTGACCGGGGCCGATGCCCTTGGCCGCCGCCGCCATGTCGGCCGCCAGATCCGGCCCCAGCGTCGGGTTGCCTAAATCGATGCGCCGGCCGAAGCTGCCGCCCGCCAGAATGGTTTCAATCTGCACCTTCTCCGGCGGCAGCTCGAACAGATCGCACAGCTGCTTATGGTCAAGCGTCTGGATTTGGCAGCCGTAGCGCGCCTTAACGCTCTCGCCGTCCCAGAACAGATAGCCGTCCAGCGGCTCCATCGGCGCGTGGGCGACGTACGGGAAGGTGTATTCAGCCTCGATCACCTTGTCGGCCTTATCGAACACCTCGTCCGGCTTGCCGTGGCTCTTCGCCACCACGCCGGTTTTCTGCGCCACCTGGCGGAACTCGGCGTAGATCTCCTCGGTGTTGCGCCGTTCGGCCTGCGCATCGTCCCAGGTGACCCTCAGCCGTTCCCGCCCCTGGATCGCCGCCCAGGTGTTTTTGGCGTAAACCGCCACGCCGGTGGCAACCTGTTTCACCGCCACCACGCCCGGCACCGCCAGCGCCCGCTCGGCGTCGAAGGTCGCCACTTTGCCGCCGAAACGCGGCGGTTTCTTGATGGTGACGGTCAGCATGTCCGGCTCGTGGATATCCTGCGAGAACTGCGCGCTGCCGTTGGTTTTCGCCAGCGAATCGACGCGGTGCAAACCGCGCGTTTTGCCGATCAGGATGAAATTGGCCGGGTCCTTCAGCGTCAGGCTGGCGGGATCGGGCGGCGGCAACGTGGCGGCCAGCGCGGCGAATTCGCCGAAGCCCGCTTCTCGCCCGCTGGCGGCATGGCGGATCTTGCCCGCCTGCACGGTGATTTCCTGCGCCAAGGTTTTCCAGCTCTGCGCGGCGGCCTGCACCAGCAGCGCGCGCGCCATGGCGCCCATGCGCCGCATTTGCTCATAGGCATTGGCCACCGAGCTGGAACCGCCGGTCCCCTGGAATCCGAAGGCCAGGTTTTTGTAGACGGCGGTATCCACCGGCGCGGCCACGACCCGCACCTGCGCCCAGTCGGCATCAAGCTCTTCGGCGACCAGCGTCGCCATGCCGGTATAGACCCCCTGGCCCACTTCGGTGTGTTTACTGATGACGGTGACGACGCCGTCGGCGCCGATCTGAACGAAGGCGTTGGCGTCTAACGCCGCCGTGCCGGAGGCGGCCGGGGCGTTCGAGCGCGCCAGCGCGCCGGTGGACGGCAGATAGGCGCCGATCACCAACGCCCCGGCGCCGACGATAAACCGCCGCCGCGAAAGCGGAACTTGGGATATGCTCATTGCTCATGACTCCAAAAAAACCGAAGGCGTCACTGCCTTCGGCGAAACAACTCTTGTTATGGGAATGGCTTGCCGCGCCGGTCAGGTGACATAGCGCAACAGAGCAATAATTAGCGTAGCCTATTATTCAGCAGGCCTAATCTTGATAAGGGATTTTCTGTTGGAGAATCGTGCGGTGCGGGCGGGAACCCGCACCGGGAGTCAGCTCTGCGTCGTCGCCAGAGAGGAGAAGACGCTGAGCAGGCGGATTTGCGCCGCCATGTTGTCGCTGTCGAAGGCCACGGTGAGCGCGTCCTGGCGCTGCACGCCGGGCACCAGGCTGAACAGATCCGCCAGCACCGGTTTGGCCGCCATCAGCGTCAACCGGTAAGGTGGCATGAAGCGGCGCTCCACCGGCAGTCTGGCGCCCTGGCGCACCTGCTGCATCGCCCGCTCGCGGATCTCCGCCCGCGCCCGCTGAGGGCTGAGCGATTCGGCGGCGGTTTGCGAGATGGCGCGTTTCACGCAAACATAGCCAGATTGCGGATAACGTTCAGCGATCCAGCGTTGCAGCTCGTCGTCACCGCTCACCAGCCACAGCGGGACGTTCAACTCGGCCGCCGCCGCCGCATACAGATCGCTTTCGCCTACCACCTCGCCGTTCAGGCTGACGCGGTAAAAGGCCCGGCCATTGATGGTATGCGCCAGCACGCCGCGTTCGCCGGCGGCGCTGTGATAACCGATACACATCAGGCCGTCGTAACGTTGATGCTGCAGCCCTTCCACCATCGATAGCCCGCGCGGTTTGCCCTGCACCAGGCGCGCCCGCGCATCGATGCGATCGGCGCGCAGGTTCTGCATCATGGCGTGGCTGTCGGCCACCGTCACCTCGGTGGCGCCGCCGGCAAAAGCGCCGTCGATGGCGGCGTTGACCTCCTGCTCCATCAGCTCGCGCGCCGCTGCATAGTCAGCATGAGCCGGGTTGCACTGCTCCGGCCGCATCACGCCGGCAATACCCTCAATATCCGCAGAGATAAAGACTTTCACATCACACTCCCGTTATTTAATTTGCCGCCAGCCGATCGAGCAGCGGGCCCAACGCCATACGATCGTGCTGCTGGAAACCGCTGACGCCTTCCGCGCTCAGCAAGGCATCCAACACCGCGTATTCGGTGGCGTCCGCGGCGGCCGCAAACAGCGGCTCCAGCCGCTCGTCCGGCAACGTCGCCCCCAGCAACCGGGTGGAAAACGCCAGCGCGATATCGCCGGAGCCGTGCCCCCAATGGCTGCCCACCCGCCCCAAACCGGCGCCCGCGCGGCGGGCGATGCGGTTCAGCTGGCGGCTGTCCAGCGCCCGATCGCAGGCGATGATGATAATGACCGAACCGGCGTCCACCTGCGGCGGCGGATCCGCCAACAGTTTGCCCAGCGCCTGGCCAACGCGCACGCCGCTCAGCGTCAGCGAGTCGAGGGTGCCGAAGTTGGCCAACACCAGCACGCCGAGCGTGGTGCCAAGCCCTGGGCAATAGCGCGAGGCGGTGCCGATGCCCCCTTTCAAGCCGAAGCTGCTCATGCCGCGCCCGGCGCCGACGCTGCCGCGCGCAAAGCGGGTGGAATGGTTATCCAGCGCGCTGAAGACGTGCTCCTCACGCACCGCCATCGCCTGAATATCGTTGAGGTAGCCGTCGTTGCACTCCAGCACCAGCGGGTTGATGGTGGCGCTGCCGCGGCCGATCTGCGGGTAACGCAGACAGCTGCGCCGCACCATGGCGTTGAACAGCGTGCCGACGGCGAAGGTGTTGCTCAGCAGAATAGGCGTTTGCAGCACCCCCAGCTCGTTCAGCTGCACCAGCCCCAGAGGCTTGGCGAAGCCGTTGAGCACCGCGCTGCCGCACGGCAGCGGCTGGTTAAACAGATCGCCCGGCGGCACGATGGCGGTAACGCCGGTCTGGCATTCGCCGTCGGCCAGCGTGTGATGCCCGACGCTGACGCCCGGCACGTCGCACAGGGTGTCGGTCGGGCCGGCCGGATAGCGCGCGCCCGGCAGGCGGCGATGGCGCCGCCAATAGCTCAGCAGATTGTCGAGGCTTTGTTGTTCAAACGCCTGGCTGTCTGTCATGGTTCCCTCATCCGCCGTCAGCCCATCAGAAAACCAGAATATCGCGCAATGCGCCTCGCCGTAAATTGAAAGCCGAAGCGAGCAGCAAAAATAGCCTTGCCCCATCGCCATTTAGTGGGTTTTTAGGGGGGAACAGTGAAAATGGCCGGTGCCGCGGGTGATATCCCCCCTTATCCCAAATGTATAACCCGATCTGCCGACGCAATGGTCGTTTCACGGTGGGCAATGATCAGCTTAGTGATATTGAGTCTCTTAATTGCCTGATTCACGGCAGCTTCGCTCTCCTTATCCAGCGCACTGGTGGCCTCATCCAGGAACAAAATAGCCGGTTTCTTATAAATAGCCCGGGCAATAAACAGGCGTTGTTTCTGCCCGCCGGACAATCCTTCCCCCAACTCGCCGATCGGGGTTTCATACCCCATCGGCATGCGCATGATCACCTCATGCAGATAGCTGGCACGGGCACAGACTTTCATCCAGGCATCATCCATCTCGTCCGCGAACCCGCAGATATTTTCCCGGATCGAGCCGGAGAACAGTTTGTCGTCCTGCATCACGCAGGCAATCATTTTGTGGTAGTTGTTGATGCCGAGCTGCCGGATATCGACGCCGTTCACCTCAACCCGCCCTGAATCTGGGGGAAACAGCCCGCACAGCACCTTCATCAGCGTGGTCTTCCCTGCCCCGGACGGACCCACAATGGCCACGCTTTCGCCCGGCGCAACGCTGATGTCCAGGCCATCAAAGATAGCCGGTGACTGGCTGTCGTAACGATAGCTCAGGGCATGGGTCGTCAATCCCAAAGGTTGCAGCCCCGCCGTGTAAGGGTGATCGGGTTTACGCGCCTCCCGCGGATGCAGGGCGATATCGGCAATGCGCTCGTTATGCAGGCTCATCATGCGCAACTGCAGCAAAAATTCCGTCAGCGACCCGATGCGGTCGGAGAACTGGCCCCGAAAGGCGCCGAACGCCACGAACATGCCGAGGGTCATCTGGTTATCGATCACCAGGCTGGTTCCCAACCACAGAATGACGATCTGGTCGCACGCCGCTATGAAGGTGTTGATCCCGCCAAACAGCATGTCCATTCGGGTGACGCGGATACCCGTGTTGATAGTGTCAATTTCAAGGTTTAGCCAGTGGGCGATGCGGCGTTCTGCCATACCCTGCATCTTGACGGTAGCGATACCGTATAGCGTTTCCATAAAATACGAGCCGGCCCGCGCCTCTCTCACCAGCGCCTCCTCGGACAGCTGACGGTAATATCCATAGGTCAGCAGCCGCATCAACACATAAAGCGCAGTGAAACTGAGCACTACCCAGGTCAGCCAGCCGCCATACAGCACCATCATCACCAACACACCGATCACCATGATGCCGTCCATGATGGCGCCGACGATACTGGTGGTGAAAGTGCTGCGCAGCGTATCCAGTGAACCGAAGCGTGACTGAATGTCACCCAGCTTACGCCGTTCAAAGTAACCGAGCGGCAGTCGCAGCAGGTGAGTAAACAGACCGGATTGCCACTGAACGTTGATAAGCGTCGACATAACCAGTCCGGACCATGCCCGCACCATGCCGATGGCAGCCCGCAACAAGATAAACAGCATCAATCCGGCGCAGATGAGCGACAGTAACCCGCGATCTCCGGCAGGAATAGCGTGATCCATCACCAGCTGCGTGCCGATGGGCATCACCAGGTTGATGGTTTCGAATACCAGAGACAGGCAAAAGATTTTGCCGAGCGCCCCCTTGAGGCCATGCACGCTGCCAATCAGCGTGCGCAGGTGAATGCGGTGGCGAACGCTGTCGGCGGTAAAGGTGCTGCCGGGCCAGGCCTCAAGCGCTACGCCGGTGAAACTGTGCGACAGCTCCGCCAGGCTGACCGCCCGCCGCCCGCGCGCCGGATCGTGCAGCACTGCGCGGCGGCCTTTGACGCTGACCAGCACCACAAAATGGTTGAATTCCCAGTGCAGAATGCAGGGCAGTTTTAGCGCGCCAAGTTCGTCCAGCTCCAGTGACAAGGGGCGAGTGCTCAACCCCAGCTGTTCGGCGATACCGGTCAGCCCAACCAGCGTTGCACCGCGGGCCGACAGATTGAACTGCCGGCGCAGCGCAATCAGGTCGATGTTTTTGCCGTAGTAGCCGCAAATCATCGCCAGACAGGCCAGCCCGCATTCTGACGACTCGGTCTGGTGTACCATCGGAACCCGGTGGCGCAGCCGCAGATCCAGCTGGCTGACCCGTTGTTTGAATGTGGTCTTACTCATTGACCGGCCCCGTCGCGCTGTGTTTCATGTCGTAGAACGGCGACAGCATCCATTGATAAATCTTCCTTTTTTCCAGAAACAGGGTGCTTTGCGCTTTCATGCCGTTTTCCAGGCTCAGACGTTTACCGTCATAGGCAATGGCCTGTTTCTCCGGCATGACGATCACTTTGTAGTACGGCACGGCGGCGGTCAGCGCCGCTTTGGGCGCCCCCTGGTAGGTCAGCATTTCCTGCGGTGAGGCCGGGGCTTTGGAGATGACGGACACTGTGCCGGCGAACTGGCCGAACTTCTCCGCCGGAAAGGCGTCATAGCGCACATTGACCTTATCGCCGGCGGCAATGTAGGGGATGGCGTCGTTGGGCACCCACAGTACCAGGGCATAGCGATCGATGTTTTGCGGAATAATCTGCAGCAGACTGTCGCCAATGTTGACCATCTGGCCAACCGTGACGCTCAGCGAATCGATGCGGCCGCCGGCCAGCGCGCGAACGATAATATCGCCAGTGGCATCGATGTTTTGCCGCTCCTTTTGCAGCTCGTAGCGCTGCAGCTCCATCTGGTAGATCTGGTTGTCGAATTCGGCAGCCTGGGTATGGATCTGGCTTTCCAGCGCGGTGATCTGCAACGCATTCTGTTCGTTCTGGCCGGACAGGCCCAGCAGGTTGTTCTGCTGCTGGTAATACAGCGCCACCTGATTGGTGAGCTGATCCTTATTGATCAGCCCCTGGGTCTGATAGTGCCGGTAGTTCTCCATGTTTTCCTTCATGATGCGTATCCCTTCCTGGGCGCGTTTGAGGATATCGGTGGAGCGGGTGAACGCAGCGGTGTATTGCGCCTTCTGTTTCTCCAGCATGGTAAGCGTGGCCTGCTTGCTGCTTTCCAGTCGGTTGATGATTTGCGCAATGCGTGCCAGCTGGTCATCGATATCCCGCTGCTGGTTATCGCTGACCACTCCGCTGCGGGTGCTTTTACTGACGTCAATCTGGTAAATGGGGGCACCGGCGGCAATCACCTGCCCTTCGGTGACAAATTGTTTGACCACTACCCCTTGAACCGTGGAGTAAACGTTCGCGGCGCGGGGATAGGTGCTGATCTCACCGGTCACGTTGACCCGCCGGGTATAGGTACCGGCGATCGCGAAGGTGAGAAAGGCGATGAAGAAAAACAGGCAGAGCCCTGCCGTGCCCCAAACGGGAATACCGGGTAGCAGGAGCGCCCTGCCACGCCATTTCATTTTCTGATTCTCGATCGCTTCCTGGCGAAACATGAGCAGCGTCCCTTAGTGATAGCTAACATTCAAATTCACAGGCTACTGTATTGACAATAAAATAAGCAGAAGGTCAGTTAATTTTGGTGAGAGGATATGAAACCATTAGAATAAACACCTTTAAATCTTCTGAGTGATCTTGGCGCCAATAAATTTTTATGAACGTATATTTCACCCAATGGCAGTATCATATCCAGAGAAAAATCAGAGAGATCCAGTTCGACAAGCCTTTTTATTTTTAAATCCTACAGTATCTACTTCTAACTCATTTTCATCGTGGTAAAATAGACTATCGTCATAACAATAACAAAAATAGAACAGAACAATAAATCACCTGAAAAATTTCTCAATGAATCCAAATAATCATTGCTGTTCTTATTTAATTTTTTAATGGCATCGCTTTCGTTATCAGCCTCTACTTCGATATGATGCTTTCTGAACCCCTTCTGCTTCATGTCTTTAATTATTTCTCGTGTAACCACTTCCTTTCTTAGCACTTTTGATTCATCACTCTTTATAAAAACAACATATCTATTCATCATATACCCCATCTCCGTTATCAGACGCTCTTTTTCCACTCCTATCTCGATCCTGCCATCCCCCCGACACCGCATCGAATTGGCTGCTTAAAATTTCCTTCATCAAGGTTCCCCTATGCATTCACTGGGGTTATCCCATTTTAAAAGGGTTATAGTTGAAAAAGTAAAACACACTAATAACAATACATAACCACTCTGTATTTCATAAAAAATCCAATAAGAAAGTCTATTTTAAACATTGAAAACAATCATATTAGAATAAAAACAAGAATAATATACCGAACCTAATTACACGCAGATGCTATCGATTCAATTAATTGAATCGCCAAATAATCTCAACGCCCAAGATTAATAACCCAATAAAGAAGAGGCGGCGGAACAGCTGCGGGCGACAATGACGACGCACCCTCTCCCCCAGCCACATGCCGCCCAACGCCGGTAACAGCGCCAACAGCGAACCGCCGAGCAGCGTGGCGGGCAGCGCCTGGTGCCAGGCTAAACCGGCGGCCAGCGCCAGCGTCGAGACGCTGAACGACAGCCCCAGCGCCTGCACCAGCTCATCGCGCGCCAGGCCCAACGCATTCAGGTAAGGCACCGCCGGAATGACGAATACCCCGGTGGCGCCGGTCAGCGTACCGGTCACCAGGCCGCACAGCGGCCCCAGCCAAGGCTCTGCCACGGCGGAAATGCGCCAATCAAAACGGGTGAATCCCAGCAGCGCATAGCCGATCAGACACATGCCCAGCGCCAGCGGCGCCAGGCGGCCGTCGCCGGCAGTGAGCGCCCCCGCGCTCAACAATGTGCCCAGCGTGACGCACAGCATCATCGGCCAGAGCCGCCGCCACAGCACCCACAGCGTCGGCCCGCACAGCAGTTGCCACAGGTTGGTGATCAGCGAGGGCAACAGCAGCAGCGCGGCGGCCTGTCCCGGCGGCATCATCAGGCTGAGCAACCCCATCGACACCGTCGGCAACCCCAGACCGATCGCCCCTTTGACCGTGCCGGCCAGCGTAAAAATGCCCGTCAGGGCGACAATTTCGAGTAACGTCAGCGACATGCGTCTATCCTTATGGCGAATCAACGGCTCGATTGTGGCCAGCGCCGCGCCGCGGCACAATGCGGCAATGACAGAGCCTGCCTGCGGCAAAGACAGAGGGAAAACGCATGCATTTTGACTTTATCGATCTGCGGCTGTTGGCGGCGGTGCTCGAGACCGGCAGCATCACCGCCGGCGCCGAGCGCGTCGGGCTGTCGCTGGCCGCCGCCAGCGCCCGCATGCGCGGGCTGGAGCAACAGGCCGGCGTAGCGCTGCTGACGCGCAATCCGCGCGGCGTCCAGGCGACGCCCGCCGGTGAGCGCCTGTTGCATCACGCGCGAGTGCTATTGCAGCAGCGCGACCGGCTGCGCGGTGATATGGCCGAGTTCGCGCCGGGCCAGCGCAGCCAGCTGCGCATCGTCGCCAATACCGTCGCCGCCGACGCCTTTTTGCCGGAGCTGTTGGCGGATTTTCTGATGCTGCACCCGCACACCGATATCGCGCTGGAAGAGCTGCCCAGCCCGGCCATCGCGCAGGCAATCGCCGAACGAGCGGCGGATATCGGCATCGTCGCGGATCACGCCGATCTGCGCGGGCTGACAAGTTACCCTTTTCGCCAGGATCGTCTGGTGCTGGCGCTGCCGCCGGGGCATGCGCTCAGCGGCCGCCGGCAGGTCAGCTTTGCGGACGCCCTGCCTTTTGATTTCATCGGCCTGCCGGAAGAGAGCGCGCTGCAACAGCATCTTGAGCAATTGGCGATACGCAGCGGCGGCCCGATGCGGCTGCGGGCGCGTGCCGCTCATTTCGACGCCATCTGCCGCATGGTGCTGCGCGGCGCCGGGCTGGCGGTGGTGCCGGAAGAGAGCGCACAACGCCAGCCGGAAATTCGGCACAGCGCACTGCCGCTGACGGACGATTGGGCGACCCGGCGCCTGTCGATCGCGGTGCGTGACCCGGCGCAGTTGCCGCTGCCGGCGCAGCGGCTGGTGGCGTTCCTGCGCCATGCCTGAGGCGGCTCAGTGCGTGCCCGGCTCTGCGCGCAGCCGCGCAACCTGCGCCTCCACGTCGCGCCAGGCCGGTTTGTCGCCGGCATAGCGTTGGCGTAAATAATTCACCAGCGCCGCTACCTGCCGATCGGAAAAACTGTCCTTAAAGCCCGGCATAAAGCCCAATTCGGCGGTGGCCGGTTTGGGGATCCCTTGCAGAATCACCTTGATCAGGTTATCGGGGCGATCGCTGAAGATGTTGGTGTTATTGGCCAGATCCGGGCTGACGCCGAACAGCTGCGGCCCGCCGGCGGCGGCGCTATGGCAGGCCTGGCAAGCGCCCTGAAACAACCGCTCACCGGCAAGTTGCCCCACCGCCGGCAATGCGCGAGCCGCCAACTGCGCCTGCGGTTCCACGTTCAGCGTCGACTTGGCGCTCAGCGACATCACATAATTGGCCATCGCCCGCAGATCGCTCTGCGGCAACGTCGCCAGCTCGCTCACCACCGGCCCCATCGGCCCGGCCGCCACGCCGTGCTCGGCGGAATGCCCGCTGCGGAAATACTGAAACAGCTGTTCCTCGGTCCAGGGTTTGTCCGCGTTGGCCAATTGATTCAGCGCCGGCGCTTCCCACCCGTCCACCATCCCCCCCGCCAGGAAAGCCGCACCGCCCTTTTCCGCCCCCAGCAGGTTGCGCGGCGAATGGCAGGCAGCGCAATGGCCAAGCCCGTTGACCAGATAAGCGCCGCGGTTCCATTGCGCGCTTTGTTGCGGATCGGGTTGATATTCCCCCTGGCGCAGGAACAGCGCGTTCCAGCCGGCCATCAGCGGCCGCAGGTTAAACGGGAAACGCATCTGATTGGCCGGGTTGCTCTGGCGCACCGCCGGTTGCGACATCAGATAAGCGTACAGCGCCTGCATGTCGCCGTCGGTCATTTTGCTGAAGGCGGTGTAAGGAAATGCCGGATAGAGGTGGCGGCCGTCGCGGGCGATACCCTGGCGCATCGCCCGATCGAACGCGGTAAACGACCAGTTGCCGATGCCGGTTGCCACGTCCGGGGTAATATTGGTGCTGTAGAGCGTGCCGAACGGCGTCGCCATCGCCAGCCCGCCGGCGTTGGTCGCCCCTTCCGATGCGGTATGGCAAACCGCGCAGTCTCCGGCGGCGGCCAGCTGACGGCCGCGCTCCAGCGTGGCGGCCGACCAGGTGCCGGCGCCGGGCGTCGCCACCGGCGCGATCTCCGCCCGCCACGGCAAGGCGCTGCCGGCGATGCCCAGCACGGCGCCGAACAGCCCCGCCGCGCCGCCGAACCACCATTTGCCACGCTTCTTTTTCTTGGGCGGCGCGGCCTGCCGTTCGGCATCCGGCCCGTTCAGCGCCTCACGCAGCTTGTCCGAGGTGATCGGCAGCTCGCGAAAACGAATGCCGGTGGCGTCGAACACCGCGTTGGCGATGGCCGCCGCGCTGGGCACCGACGCCGACTCCCCGGCGCCCAGCGGCGGATCGTAAGGGCGCGGCATCATCACCACGTCCACCTCCGGCACCTCCGGGAAGGTCAGGATCGGGTAGGCCCCCCATTCTTTGGCGGAGACCGTCGATTCCTCAAAGGTCACGCGCTCTTTCAATACCCGGCTGGTCGATTGCAATACATTGCCGTGAATTTGGTGGCGCACGCCGTCCGGGTTAACCATCATGCCCGCGTCGTGGCCGACCACGATGCGCGTCACCGCCACTTCGCCGCTGGCTTTGTCGATCGCCACGTCGGCCACCCAGGCGGCCCAGGCCGCGCCAAAGCCGGGAAACTTGCTGTGGATGTAACGGGCATAGGCAAAGCCGCGCCCGCGCAGCACGCCGTCTTCCGCCGGGGTCTGCATCGGTTCGGTATGCGGCGTCCAGCCGGCGCGTTCTGCGGTGCTGCGCATCAGTTCACTGGCGCGTTCATCATTGATGTAGCGCAGCCGATACTCCAGCGGATCGACGCCGGCGGCGTGGGCCAGCTCATCGATATAAGACTCGTGGGCGAAGGTGTTGGGCAAGGCGGAAACGCCGCGCATCCAGGAGGCACGCACGATCGGCGCCATGTCCTCGATGCTGACGCGCAGCGCCGGATACTCATAAGGCGGCACCGAAGTGCGATCGCCCATTTCATAGGCCACCGGCAGCGGCTCGACCCGGCCGGTCAGCAGCAGCGCCAGCGTCGGCGCGCCGTTGGAAGGATAATAGGTGCGAAAATCGTAGGCGACCGGGTGCCCGGCGGCGTCCAGCCCGCCGTCCACCTCCATCAGTTGCGCCGTGCCCTTCGGTTCCCACACATGCTCTTGCTCGCGGGTCAGCTGCACCCGCACCGGCCTGCCCACCGCGCGCGACAGCAGCGCCGCGTCGGCGCAGACGTCATCGGCGCAATTGCGGCCATAGCAGCCGGCCGCTTCCATGCGAACGATCTCGATCTGCGTTTCCGGGTACTCCAGCAGCCAGGCCAGATCGGCGCGCAGCAGGTGCGGGTTCTGGCTGCCTGACCAGACCTGCAGACGCTCCGGCCGGTAGTCCGCCAGCGCGCAGGAAGGGCCAATCGAGGCATGAAGCTGATACGGCCACAGGTAGCTGCGGGTGAAACGCCTGTCGGCCGCCGCCAGCGCCGCGTCCACGTCGCCGGTATCGTGCACCACCCGGGTCGAATGCGGGTTGTCGCGCAGCGCCTGCGCCACGTCGGTCATCTGCGGCAAATTGCGCCGCCAGTCTTTCCAACTGACTTGCAGCGCCTGCGCCGCCTTGACCGCCTGCTCTTCGCGCTCGGCGACAATGCCGATGAAATCGCCGATCACCACCAGTTTGACGATGCCGGGAATATGCGCGATCGAGGTTTCATCCACCGCCAGCAGGCTGGTGCCGACAAATTCGCCGCTGTCGTAACCGGCATAGGGTGGCCGCACTACCCGGCCGTGCAGCATATTCGGCAACCGCATATCGTGTACGTAAGTGGTTTCGCCGGTCGCCTTGGCCGGAATATCGACGCGCGCGGCGCTGGTGCCCACCAGACGGTATTCCGCCTGCGGTTTCAGCGGCGCGTCGCCGGAAATCGACAGCTCGACATGACCGCCGGCCACCAATTCGGCGTAGCTGAGCGCCTGCCCCTGCGGGCTGCGGATCATGCCCTCCTCCAGCGTCAGTTGTTCCACCGGCGCATCGAAACGTTGCGCCGCCTGGCGCAGCAGCCAACGGCGCGCTTCGGCGGCGGCGTTGCGCAGCGGCACGGCGGAGATCTGCAGCGTGGCGCTGGCGATGGTGGCGCCCTGATTCGGCGCGCGCTCGGTATCGCCCAACACCATTTGCACCTGATCCATGCGCAGGTACAGCTCTTCGGCGACAATCTGGCCGAGCGCGGTGCGCACGCCGGTGCCGAGATCGACATGGCCGTTAAAGGCATAGATTTCACCGCTGCCGCACAGGGCGATAAACAGCCCTTGCTCCTTGGGCTTCAGCACCGGCGTTTGCCCCTTGGGCACCAGCCCCGGCGGCGGTTGCACGCTGTCGACGATCAACAGAACGCCGTCGCGCTGCAGCAATTCGGCCTGGCTCGGCGATGGGGTACGGGAATCAGTCATGATCGTGGGCGTCCTCATCGCGGCAGAGAATGATGGCGCGCTGAACCGCACGCAGGATTTCAAGATGGGTGCCGCAGCGGCACAGATTGCCGGACAGCGCCTGACGGATCTCCGCCTCACTCGGGGCGGGATTGCGATCCAACAGGGCTTTGGTGGTCATGATCATGCCATTGAGACAGTAGCCGCATTGCGCCGCCTGCTCTTCGATAAAGGCGCGCTGCACCGGATGCGGGCGCTGGCGAGTGCCGAGACCTTCCAGGGTCACGATCGCCCGGCCGGACACGCCGAGGGCCGGGATCACGCAGGAGCGCGCCGCCACGCCGTCGATCAGCACGGTGCACGCGCCGCATTCGCCCAGGCCGCAGCCGTATTTTGGGCCGTTGAGCGCCAGATCGTTGCGCAGTACCAGCAAGAGCGGCGTATCCGCCATCACCTGCGCATGAAGCTGTTCGCCGTTCACCGACAGCATCAGCGGATGCTCCGTCAGCGTGGTTTTCGCGCCTTCCCTGGGCGATTGCACTTCAGATATCGCCATTGTTTGCGTCTCCGCCTGCACTTGATGGTCTTATGGGCTGGCCTCTCGCCACCGACCACCAGGCAACCGACGTTGCGCGGGCGAATCAGCCGGTGGCAGGGTCTTCCAGCATTTTATTCAGCAGGAATATCAGCGCTATCCGTTCGGCCGGGTTCAGCGTGCCGAACGTCAATTCTGTGATTTTCGCCGCCTGCGGCACCGTTTCCGCCAGCAGCGCGCCGCCGGCGTCGGTCAGGCCGACCACCACCTTGCGCCGATCCACCGGATCCGGCGTCACCGTGATCAGATCGCGCGCCTTCAGCCGCTCGACGATGCCACGGATGGTGGCTTGATCCACCGCCGTCACCTGCACCAGCTCGGTCAGCGAGCTCGGCCCCATATCGCGCACCGCGCACAGGGTGATGAACTGCACCGCCGTCAGCTGCGAATCGCCGACGTTTTGCTGGAAAATCGCCACGTGGCGCTGATAAACCTTGCGCAGCAGGTGCCCGACTTGCTCGGTAAAATGATAATTTTCGGGTTGGCCGCTCACGGCTGACGGGTATTCGGGGGGCGTCATTGCGTTACTCTCACCATCTATGGAATCCACGAGAATAGTACAAACCCCCGCCGTTGGCAGCAACGATTACGCCCGGCGCACGCGCGACGCCTCCGGCGCCACCACTTCCCCGTCCGCCACCACCGTTTGCCCATCGAGACGAATGTCGCAGCGGCGCAGCGCGATGTCCATATGGCAAGGCGTTTTGCGCGTGCCGCCCACTTCGGTATTCGGCCCGGTGGAGAACAGGAAGTTGCCGTAGAACGCGCGCGCGTCCATGCACATGCCGTCGTTCTTATCGTGCAGGCCCATCGCCGTCCACTGGGCGCGCGGCTGCAGGCCCCAGCCGATGTGCGAGATGCCGTACACTTCCGGATCGTCGAAGTATTTCATGTATTCGCGCAGGTATTCCGCCTCAAAACCGCCGTGAATGCGGGTGACGAACCCTTGTTCGATCTCCAGCGTGATGCGTTCGCGCGCATAGCTTTTGAACGGCAGCAAGATATCGCCAACCTCCAGCACCAACACGCCCTCCGCCTGCTCCTCATTCGGCCAGGTGAACAGGAAACCGCTCGGCCAGTGATCCCAGCGCCCCGGCTCATCGGCATAGCCGTACTCGGTCACCGTCGGATATTGCCCGAGCGGCGCGCGGAAATCGCTGCCGGCGGCGGAGGTCACCTGCATCAGCTTCGCCTGCTCCAGCACGGCGGCGGCGGCCAGCACCCGCGCTTTGTCCTCCGCGTTGGGCAACATGCGCGCCAGCACCTCCGGCGGCTCCACCGCCAGCAGGATGCGGGTGCCGGTTTTCAGGATCTGTTCCTGCTCCGGCGAATGCAGCAGCATCATGGTATCGACGATCAGGTCGGCGGCCTCCAGCGCACGCTGCGCCGCCAGGTTGCCGGTCAGCGCGGTATCGCCGCAATAGGCGGTCATGTCGTTGCCCATCGCCCGCGGATGGTTGAACGCCGGCAGTTCGACGGCATACACCCTGGCGCCCAGCCGCAGCGCCGCGTCGGTCGCGGCGCGCACCGTGCGCGCATCGGAATAATGGCTTTTCAAAATCGCCACGCTCTGCGAAGCATCGACCTTCGACAGCGTAAGCACCTGCTCGAACAGCTGTACCAACTGGGTTTCATTGACCGCCATGGCCTGTCTCCTGTCACGTCAAGGGTATCCGACGCCCGCAAGGCGACGGTTACTTTTCAAACAATTTAAAGTGAACACACTCATTTTATCTAAGTCAAAAAAGGAAGAGAAAGCAAGCCACAGATGGCCATCATAAGAAAGTCCTATTTCATGCCTTATCAATCCTGTGATTAACATGAGTTTAACAGTAATGTGCTGTCAATTAGCGTGAGCGAGATCTGATTTAACACTTTTGCAACTTTGCGTTATCTAGTGCATACACTATAAATCAATCGTCCAACCACGCGTTGGGCCTACGCTGAAAAAAGCCAACAGACAGGGGAAACATGATGAGCAAACAACCACGCATCGCCGTCGTCGGCGCCGGGCTGGGAGGCGCCGCCGCCGCCGGGCTGCTGCAAAAAGCCGGCTTTACCGTCGATCTGTATGAGCAGAGCCCGGCGTTCTCGCGCCTCGGCGCCGGCATTCACATGGGGCCGAACGTGCTGAAGATTTTCCGCCGTCTCGGTATTGAGCAACGGTTGGAGCAGATGGCGTCTCATCCCGATTTCTGGTTCAGCCGCGACGCCGAAAGCGGCGACTACCTGTCGCGCATCGAACTGGGCGCCTTCGCCCGCCGGGAGTACGGCGCCGCCTATGTGACGGTGCACCGCGGCGATTTGCAGGCGTTGCAGCTCTCCGCGCTGCAGCCCGGCACCCTGCACTTCGGCAAATGCCTGAGCAAGATTGAAGATCGCGGTGACGAGGTGGTGCTGAACTTCGTCGATGGCACCTCGGCCCACGCTGATATCGTGATCGGCGCCGACGGCATCAACTCGCGCATCCGCGAGCATCTGCTGGGCGCCGAAGCGCCGACCTACAGCGGCTGGGTGGCCCACCGCGCGCTGATCCGCGGCGAGAAGCTGGCGAAATACAACCTGACGTTCGAAGACTGCGTGAAGTGGTGGTCGGCGGATCGCCATCTGATGGTCTACTACACCACCCAACGGCGCGACGAATATTACTACGTCAGCGGCGTGCCGCACCCGGCCTGGGATTTCCAGGGCAGCTTCATCGACAGCAGCCGCGAAGAGATGTTCGAGACCTTCGCCGGCTACCATCCGATCGTGCAGGCGCTGATCGAATCCAGCGAACAGGTCACCAAATGGCCATTGCTGAACCGCAAACCGCTGCCGCTGTGGAGCGAAGGCCGTCTGGTGCTGCTCGGCGATGCCTGCCACCCGATGAAACCGCACATGGCGCAGGGCGCGGCGATGGCGATCGAAGACGCCGCCATGCTGACCCGCTGCCTGCAGGAAACCGGCCTCGGCGACTACCGCACCGCTTTCCAGCTGTATGAGGCCAACCGCAAGGAGCGCGCCTCCAGGGTGCAGGCGGTGTCCAACGCCAACACCTTCCTGCGCACCCAGGAAGATCCGGCCTGGGTTTACGGCTATGACCTGTATGCGCAAGCGCTGAAATCGGAGAACGCCGCATGAGCACCTTCCTCTACGGCGCCCACGCTCACGCCAACGACATTCGCCAACACTATCTGCGCTACGGCGGCCACGGCCCGGCGCTGATCCTGGTGCCCGGCATCACCAGCCCGGCGATCACCTGGGGCTTCGTCGCCGAGCGGCTGGGGGAAAAATACGACGTCTACGTGCTCGACGTGCGCGGCCGCGGTTTGTCGTCCAGCGGCCCGGAACTGGCTTATGACGCAGAGACCTGCGCACAGGACGTCAGCGCCTTCGCCGCCGCGCTGAACCTAGACAGTTACGCCCTGCTCGGCCATTCGATGGGCGCCCGCTTCGCCCTGCGCGCCGCCGCTTTGCGGCCCGCCGGCGTGCGGCGGCTGGTGCTGGTCGATCCGCCGGTTTCCGGTCCCGGCCGCCGCGCCTATCCCGGCCAATGGCCGTGGTACGCCGACTCCATCCGGCAGTCGCAGCCGGGCATGAGCGCCGAGCAGATGCGCGCCTTTTGCCCAACCTGGAGCGAAGAACAGCGCCAGCTGCGCGCCGAATGGCTGCATACCTGCTACGAGCCGGCGATCCAACGCGCCTACGACGATTTTCATCAGGTGGACAGCCACCGCGACTACCCGCAGCTGACCATGCCGACGCTGCTGATGGCCGCGGGCAAAGGCGGCGTCATTCAGCCCGAAGATCGGGCGGAGATCCGCGCGCTGCAGCCGGAGATCGCCATCGTCGAGGTCGAGAACGCCGGACACATGATCCCGTGGGACGATTTCGACGGCTTCTTCCGCGCCCTGGGCGATTTTCTGGATTAACTGAGGAACACCGACATGAGCAACCACTACCGCATCGGCCAGATCGTGCCCAGCTCCAACACCACGATGGAAACCGAGATCCCAGCGATGCTGGGCGCGCGCCAGCTGATACGCCCGGAGCGTTTCACCTTTCACTCCAGCCGCATGCGCATGAAACACGTCAATAAAGAAGAATTGGCGGCGATGGACGCCGAGTCCGATCGCTGCGCGCTGGAGCTGTCCGACGCGCGGGTCGACGTGCTCGGCTACGCCTGCCTGGTGGCCATCATGGCGATGGGGCTGGGCTACCACCGCGAATCGCAGGCCCGGCTGGCGCAGGTGACGAAAGACAATCAGGCCGCCGCGCCGGTTATCAGCAGCGCCGGCGCGCTGGTCAACGGCCTGAAGGTGATCGGCGCCAAACGCATCGCGCTGGTGGCGCCCTACATGAAACCGCTGACCCAGCTGGTGGTGGACTACATCCAGCACGAAGGCATCGAGGTCAAGGTATGGCGCGCGCTGGAGATCCCGGACAACCTCGAAGTCGGCAGGCACGATCCGGCCAGGCTGCCGGGGATCGTCGCCGAGATGGACTTACGCGAGGTCGATGCTATCGTGCTGTCCGCCTGCGTGCAGATGCCTTCGCTGCCGGCCGTCCCGACGGTGGAGGCCCAAACCGGCAAACCGGTGATCACCGCCGCCATCGCCACCACTTACGCGATGCTGACCGCGCTGGAGCTGGAGCCGATCGTCCCCGGCGCCGGCGCCCTGCTCTCCGGCGCCTATTGAGGAGGCAGAATGAACGACACCCTCAGCGACAACTATCGCGGCGTCTGGGGCCAGCGCATCGGCTTCGGCCGGCGCCCGGCGCTGCTGGCGATCGACTTTATGCAGGCCTACACCACCGAAGGCGCGCCGCTGTTCGCGCCGGGCGTAGTAAGCGCAGTCGAGGAAAGCCGCGAGCTGCTGGCCTGTGCGCGCCGAACGGGAATTCCGGTGATCCACACCCATATCCGCTATCATGCAGGCCATTTTGCCGATGGCGGCCTGTGGGTCAAGAAAGCGCCGGTGATGAAGGACATGGTGGAAGGCAACCCGCTGGCGGCGTTCTGCCCGCCGGTGGCGCCGCTGGGCGATGAGGTGGTGCTGAGCAAGCAATACGCCAGCGCCTTCTTCGGTACCGCGCTGGCGCCGCTGCTGGTGGCGCAAGGGATCGACACGCTGCTGATGATCGGCTGCTCCACCAGTGGCTGCATCCGCGCCAGCGCAGTGGACGCGGTGCAGCACGGCTTTCGCGCCATGGTGGTGCGCGAGTGCGTCGGCGATCGTCACCCCGGCCCGCACGAAGCCAACCTGTTCGACATCGACAGCAAATACGGCGACGTAGTGCACAAACGGGAGGCGCTCGACTATCTGAACCGGTTATGAATCAACGATTCACCTGCAACGACAATAACGAAGGCGCAGACAGCGCCTCAGGCGACCGCCCGAAACAGGGCGGCGTCCATGCAACGCAAACACAACAGGCGCCTCCTGCGGAGGCCAACACGCACCACCTGGAGACAACATCATGGCCATTGTCGACACCCCGCTGGCGGGGAAAGCGGACGCAGAATCGCTGCTGCTGTACCGCAAAATCACCTGGAAACTGATCCCGTTTCTTTGCCTGTGTTATCTGGCGGCCTACCTCGATCGCATCAACGTCGGGCTGGCCAAGCTGCAGATGGCCGACGCGCTGCAGCTGAGCGAAGCGGCCTTCGGCCTGGGCGCCGGGCTGTTCTTCGTCGGCTATATTCTGTTCGAGGTGCCGAGCAACCTGATCCTGCAGCGCGTCGGCGCCAAGATGTGGATCGCCCGCATCATGATCACCTGGGGGCTGCTGTCCACCGCCACCATGTTCGTCACCACGCCGACGCAGTTCTACGTCATTCGCTTCCTGCTCGGCGTGGCGGAGGCCGGTTTCCTGCCCGGCGTGCTCTTTTATCTGACGCTGTGGTTCCCGACCTATCGCCGCGGCCGCATCATCGCGCTGTTCATGATCGGCCTGCCGCTCTCCAGCGTGATCGGCGGGCCGCTCTCCGGCTGGATCATGGGTCATTTCGACATGCGCCACGGGCTGCACGGCTGGCAGTGGCTGTTTCTGCTGGAGGGCATTCCCAGCGTGCTGTTGGGCGTGCTGACCTTCTGGCTGTTGCCTAACACTTATCAGCAGGCCAAGTGGCTGACGCCCGAGGAAAAACAGCGCATTGCCGACGATCTGGCGCGCGACGACGCCGAGGCCGATCACGGCAAGCACAGCTTCCGCGACGGCTTCTTCAACCTGAAGGTGTGGATGCTCGGCGGCATCGACTTCGCCATTCTGCTCAGCGCCTACGCCATGGGCTTTTGGATGCCGACCTTCATCAAAACCGCCGGCGTCACCGACATCACCACCATCGGCTACCTGACGGCGATCCCCAGCGTAGCCGCCCTGCTCGGCATGCTGCTGATCGGCAGCAGTTCGGACCGGCTGCGCGAACGGCGCTGGCACATCATCGTGCCGTTTATCGTCGGCGCGTTGGCGATGGCCGGCAGCACCTTCTTCACCCACAATGCGCTGGCCACGGTGCTGCTGTTCTCCATCGCCCAGGCGGCGATCATCGGCGCGGTGCCGGTGTTCTTCAGCCTGCCGGCCACCTTCCTGCGCGGCACGGCGGCGGCGACCGGCTTCGCGCTGGCCTGTTCGCTGGCCAACATCGCCGGGCTGGTGAGCAATTCGCTGATGGGGCTGGCGCTGGATCTGACCGGCAAGAGCGGCGGCGCGCTCTGGGCCTTCGCCGGCTGCCTGCTGCTCAGCTCGCTGCTGGTGGTGGCCCTGCCGGCCAAGGTGGTGAACCGCTGACTGTCGGCCAAGCCAGAAAGACGAAGGGCGCATAACGCGCCCTTTTGTTTGCTTACCGGGAATGGCCGAACTTACTCGTCCTTCAGCCCACGGTTGATCAGCATCGGCTCGATGCTCGGCTCTTTGCCGCGCCAATCGATGTACAGCTTCTCCAGATCCTGGCTGTTGCCGCGCGACAGGATCATGTCGCGGAAGCGCTGGCCGTTTTCGGCGGTCAGGCCCCCGTGTTCGGTGAACCACTGGAAGGCGTCGTCCGCCAGCATTTCCGTCCACAGATAGGCGTAGTAGCCCGCGGCGTAGCCGTTACCCCAGATGTGCTGGAAGTAGCTGGAGCGGTAGCGCGGCGGCACATAGCTGAGATCCACCTTGTCTTTTTGCAGCGACTCGGCCTCGAACTTGTCCACGTCCTGCTGCGGCTGATCGGCGGTCAGCATATGCCAGTGCATGTCCAGCAGCGCGGCGGACAGCAACTCGGTCATGCTGTAGCCCTTGTTGAACTTGTCGGCCTTCTTGATCTTGTCGACCAGTTCCTGCGGCATCGCCTCGCCGGTCTGGTAGTGCTTAGCGAAGTGGCTGAACACTTTCGGATCGCTGACCCAGTGCTCGTTGAACTGCGACGGGAACTCGACGAAGTCGCGCGCGGTGTTGGTGCCCGACAGGCTCGGGTATTCCTGATCGGCGAACATGCCGTGCAGCGCGTGGCCGAACTCGTGGAACATCGTGATCACGTCGTCATACGACAGCAACGCCGGCTGCCCCGGCGCCGGTTTGGTGAAGTTGGCGACGTTGTAGATCACCGGCTTGGTGCCATTGAGCTTCGACTGATCGACGAAGTTGCTCATCCAGGCGCCGCCGCCCTTGTTGTCGCACTTGAAGTAGTCGGTGTAGAACAGCGCCAGCGATTTGCCGTCCTTGTCGAACACTTCATACACCTTGACGTCCGGCTGATAGACCGGGATGTCCTTGCGCTCTTTGAAGCTGATGCCGTACAGCAGGTTGGCGGCGTAGAACACGCCGTTGTTCAGCACGTTGTTCAGCTCGAAGTAAGGTTTGATCTGCGATTCGTCCAGATCGTACTTGGCCTTGCGCACCTGTTCGGCGTAGAACTGCCAGTCCCAGGCCTGCACCTTGAAGTCGCCTTTCTGCTGATCGATCACCGCCTGTATGTCTTTGGCTTCACGCTCGGCGCGCGCGGTGGCCGCCGGCACGATGTTGCGCATAAAGCTCAGCGCGGCATCCGGCGTCTTGGCCATCTGGTTCTGCAGCTTCCAGGCGGCGTAGTTCGGGTAGCCCAGCAGTTTGGCCTGCTCGGCGCGCACCTTGGCCAGACGCGAAATGGTCTGACGGGTATCGTTGCCGTCGCCCTTCTCCGCACGCGTCCAGGAGGCGTCGAACAGCGCTTTGCGGGTGTCGCGATCTTTCAGGCTCTGCAGCAACGGCTGTTGCGTGGTGTTCTGCAGCACCAGCAGCCACTTTTTCTCCAGCTTGCGTTCGGCGGCCGCCTGCGCTGCCGCGGCCAGTTCGCCTTCGGACAGACCGTCCAGCTTCGCCTGGTCGGTTATCGCCAGCGCGCCGTTTTTGCTCGCCGCCAGCAGTTTGTTGGTGAACTGGGTGCTCAGCGTCGCCGCTTCCTGGTTCAGCGCTTTCAGCTTGGCCTTGTCGGCGTCCGACAGGTTGGCGCCCGCCAGCTCGAAGTTCTTGTAGGTCACTTCCACCAGCCGGCGCGATTCCGGATCCAGCTTCAGCGCATCGCGATCCTGATAAATGGCCTTGATGCGCGCGAACAATTTGCCGTTGAGCATGATGTCGTCGTTCAGCGCCGCCAGCTTCGGCGAGGTCTCTTCATCCAGCTTCTGCAGCGCGTCGCTGGTGTTGGCCGAGGTCATGGCGCCGAACACGTTCATCACCCGCGTCAGCAGCGAACCGGCCTGCTCCAGCGCCACGAAGGTATTTTTAAAGTTGGGCTTGGCCGGGTTGTTGGCGATCTTCTCCACCTCTTCCCGCTTTTGCTTGATGCCCGCTGCGATCGCCGGCGCGTAGTCGCTCTCCTTGATCAGGTTGAACGGCGGCGCCTGGAACGGCAGACGGCTTTGATAGAAGAACGGGTTTTGGGTCTTTTGCTTGTCGTGCTGATTGGCTTCACCGGTCACGGTAGCCTCCTTCGCCTGGCCGCTGGGCAGCGCGCTATGGTCGGCGTGAGGTTGGGTTTCTGCTGCCTGTGCCTGCGAGCCCAGCGCCATGCCGATCGCCAGCACCAATGTGGATAAACGCATCAAATCGAAACTCCTCCATGTTCACGGAATAAGGTCTCGGGGAATGGCTCCCTCTGAGTCATCACCTAGCTTAGGCGCAGTTGGCAGTTTGAGCAAAAACAAGTGATTAGAAGTTAGTCGCCTCGCCAACCTGCTGTATCAGAAAGGTCAGCAGCGCGCGTGTTTTGGCCGGCAGATAGCGGCGGCCGGGATACACGGCATACAGCTGCAGCGGCGCCGGCGGCAAGGCCAGCGGTATCTCAACCAAACGTCCGTCGGCCAGAAACGGCCGGCAACCGAGCTCGGAGAGCATGGCGAACCCCACGCCGGCCAGGGCCGCCTTCAGCGCCATCTCCCCGCTATTGACGCGATAGCGCGCATTGACCGGGACGGTAACGAACTTGCCGTCCGGGCGCACGAACTGCCACGGCATGCCCTTCAGCGCATCCACCGTACTGATACAGGGCAATTGCGTGAATTGCTCAATCTCCGCCGTCGGCGGCCACTGCGCCAGCAGCGCCGGCGCGGCCACCACGATGCAGGGGAAAGACGCCAGCGGCTGCGCGACATAGTCGCTGTCGTCCAGCATGCCCCGGCTGATCATCACCGCCAGATCGACATCGTCAAGCAGGGACGCCATTCCCGCCAGATTGGTGACGCAGCTGATTTCGATCTGCGGATGCTGCACGGCGAACGCCGCCAGCGGCTCGCCCAACAGATATGGCCCCACTTCATTCGGCACGCACAGGCGCAGCGGCCCACGCAGCTGTTGCTGCCGTTCGCTGAGCGTTTGCGCGGTATGATCGAGCGACGCCAGCAACGGCTGAACCCGCTCATGCAACAGCTGGCCGTTCGGCGTCAGCCGCATTGAGCGGGTGCTGCGCTCGATTAAGCGCTGGTCGAGCTGGCGCTCCAGCTGCGAGATAGCGCGGCTGACGTTGGAGGTCGGCATCGCCAGCGCCCGGGCGGCCCCGACGAAGCTGCCTTGCTCCACCACCGCCACGAAAATGCGTAACAGGTTTAAATCCAATTTGGCGCGCATGATTATCCCACATTTGATAACAAACCATGCCATTTCTACCACCTAATCCCGCTCAACGCCAAGCGCTACACTGCCGGCCTGATTCTGCAACCGATGGATGCTTATGACACCCACGAGAAAGCTGACGGCGATAGCGCTGGTCATCGCCTTTATTCAATTCACCAATGCCCTGGAATACATGGTGTTCAACCCGATATTTCTCTATATGGCCGCCGACTTTTCCGTGCCCGTCAGCTACGCCGGTTATGTCAGCGCGGCCTATACGCTGGCGGCGGTGATTTCCGGTATCGGCGCGTTCTATTGGATCGGCGGCGTTGAGAAGCGGCGTTTTCTGCTGCTCAACGTCGCGCTGCTGGGGGTGACGACCTTACTGATCGCCGTAACTCAGCAGTTTTATTGGCTGTTGGCGCTGCGGCTGCTGGCCGGTCTGCTGGGAGGCACCACGATGGGCGTGGGGATCGGCTTGCTGCTCAACGCCGCGCCGGCCGCGCTGCACGGCCGAATGTTGGCAACGGTGATCGCATCTTTTTCACTGGTGAGCATCGTCGGCATGCCGGGCATGTTGTACCTGTGCGAGGTAGCGAATTGGCGCGTTGCGCTGGTGGCGATCGGCGGGCTGTGTCTGCTGGCGGCGGTGTTGGTGGCGCTGTTCGTTCCCAGGGATGCGCCGCAGCCGCAGGCCGCCGCCCCCGTCACGCTCGATCGCCGTTTGTTGCTGTTCGCCTCCGCCGCCGGTCTGACGCAGTTCAGCCCGATGCTGCTGATCCCGGTACTGGCGCCGCTGCTCACCCAGCGGCTACAGGTGGCCGACGCGCATTTGGCCTGGCTGTTTCTCATCGGCGGCGTAGCCGGCTATCTGGCGACCGTGCTGGCGGGCCGCTGGCTGCAACGCTTTGGCGCCGTGACGCTGACGGTGAGCGCCACGCTGTTGCTGTTGGGCAGCCTGTGGTTGGCGGCGTGGGGTGGCGATCGCGGCGAACTGTTCATGATTGCGTTTCTTGCAGCGGCCTACGCGCGGCTGGTGGCGATTTCTTCCCTGAGCATGCGCTGGCCGGACAATCGGCAACGCGCCGCCTTCGGCACGCTGCAAACCGCCCTGATACACCTGAGCGCCACGGTGGCCTTCTTGCTCTCTTCCGCGCTGCTGAGCGGCGGCCTCACCCCGCTCAGTTTGCAACGCCTGCTGTGGCTGTGCGCACTGAGCGCCGTCGCCGTCGCGCCGCTCAGCGTTTGGCTGCAGGCGCGGCTGCGTCAGCGCGCCGCCTGATAAACCACCTTACCGTCCACATAGGTGCGATAAATGTTGCGATCGTCCCCCAGCGTCATCAGCACAAACCCTTGCGCCATCAGCGTGGCGCTGTTGGCGTGACGCAGCTGCTGCAGCGGCGTCACCGCCGGATCGAGCACCACGAAATCCGCCTCTTTGCCGACGTTGAAGTTGCCGATTTTGTCGTCCAGCGCCAGCGCGCGGGCGCCGCCCAGGGTGGCATGATAGAACGCTTCTACGGCGGAGAGCCGGTAATGCTGCAGCTGGCCGACCTTGTACGCCTCGCCTAACGTGCGCAGCATATTGAAGGTGGTGCCGGCCCCCACGTCGGTGCCGATGCCGAGCTTCACCCGCTTGCGCCAGGCCTGCTGCAGGTCAAACAGCCCGCTGCCGAGAAACAGGTTGGAGGTGGGGCAAAAGGCGATCGCCGAGCGGGTATCGCACAGGCAGTCCCACTCCTGCTCCTCCAGGTGCAGGCAGTGAGCGAACACGCTTTTATCGCCGGTCATGCCATAACGGTGGTAAACATCCAGATAGCTGCGGTGCTGCGGAAACAGCGCTTTTACCCAGGCCACTTCCTGCGGGTTCTCGCTCAGGTGCGTCTGCAGCCAAACGTCGGGATACTCTTCGCGCAGCCGCTGCACCTGCGCCAGCAGCGCCGGCGTACTGGTGGGCGCAAAGCGCGGCGTAATGGCGTAACCGAGGCGGCCTTTGCCGTGCCAGCGTTCAATCAGCTCACGCGTCTGGTGATAACTCTGCGCCGGCGTTTCCAGCAGCGCCTCCGGCGCATGGCGATCCATCATCACCTTGCCGGCGATCAGGCGCATGTTCAGCGCTGCCGCCTGGCTGAACAGCGCATCGACCGACTGTGGATGCACGGTGCCGAACACCAGCGCGGTGGTGGTGCCGTTACTCAGCAACTGCTGCAAAAAGAAGGCCGACATCGCATCGGCGTGCTGCTCACAGTCATAACGGCTTTCGGTCGGGAAGGTGTAATTGTTTAACCAGTCCAGCAGTTGATCGCCATAGGCGCCAATCATTTCGGTTTGCGGATAGTGGATATGGGTATCGATAAAACCCGGCACGATCAGCTTGTCGCGATACTCCGTGACCGTGAAGCCCGGCGGCAGCAGCGCCTCGCCCTGCCGCCAGCTGCCGAACCAGACGATGACGCCGTCGTTCAGCAGCAGTAAACCGTCGGGAATATGCCGCAGGCGTTCCTCGAGCTGTTGCGGCGCCTCCACACAGGCTGCGATATCAAAAAAATTGCCACGAATAGCCGTGGTGAATTGCAGTGCCATTATTTTCTTCCTTGTGACGACCGACCAAGCTCACCCGCGAAATAACCTGCGCCGATGAAACAAGGCTTTTTTGCCCAAACGCAAAGACCGGCTTAAGCATAGCAAGCCGTATGCCAACAGGCGGCGATAAAATACATTTTTAAATAAAAACAATTAATTAGTAATTAACCTAAACGCATAGACCGGCGAAAGAGAATAAGATCCACGCTCAGTCTTCGACGGCGGATAAATAGCAACCGTTTGCTTGCCGAAATAACACCGCGCCGCTGCACCTTTAATGGGCAAACGACGCTCTTTACGACCGTCCGCTTTATTTCAACGCCGCGTCCGGGGGCGGAACCCCAGCCTGGAGGCAACGGCCAAACTTGAAACGATAACTATTCTCAATTATCATCCGCGCATCTTTTTGACCAGCAATGCGAAAACCATGTCCGCCACCGCCTCTGCCCCGCACGCCGCGCTGTCGCGCCTTTACGCCACCCACCACGCCTGGTTGCAGGGATGGTTGCGTCGGCGGCTGGGCTGCGCGTTCGATGCGGACGATGTGGCGCAGGACACCTTTATGCGCCTGCTGAAAAGCGACGCCGCGGCAACCCTGCGCGAACCGAAAGACTTTTTGGTCACCGTCGCCAAACGGGTGATGGTCGATCTGTTCCGCCGCAGAACGCTGGAGCGCGCCTATCTGGAGATGCTGGCGCTGATCCCGGAAGGCCATGCCCCGTCGCCGGAGCAGCGCCAGAGCCTGCTGGACAGCCTGCAGCAGATCGACGCCATGCTCGACGGCCTCGGGCCGAAGGTAAAACAGGCCTTTCTGTTGTCGCAGCTCGAAGGCCTGGGCTATACGGACATCGCCGCGCGCCTCGGTGTCTCGGTCAGCTCAGTTAAAAAATACATGGCCAAAGCCACCGAACATTGCCTGCTGTTCAGCCTGGAAAACGACGTTTTCTCATGAGCAACGCCATCACCCCCGAGCAGCGCCAGGCGCTGAAAATGGCCGCACACTGGTATGCGCTGCTGTGCGACGAGCACGTTACCGAGCGCCAGCGCCAACAGTGGCAAGCCTGGCATCAGCAGCATGACGATCACCGCTGGGCCTGGCAGCGCGTCGAAGCGCTGCAGAGCCAGCTGCAGGGCGTGCCGGGCAAGTTCAGCTACCGTGCGCTCGACCGCGCCGGCCGCCAGACGGCGATCGATCGCCGCACCCTGCTGAAAAGCCTGCTGCTGTTGCTCGGCGTGGGCGGCGGCGGCTTCCTTTACCAGTCGCCGTTCGGCCGGGAGCTACGCGCCGACTACCGCACCGCCACCGGAGAGATCAAACCCATTGTGTTAAGCGACGGCACCCAGCTGGTGCTGAACACCGCCAGCGCGGTGGACGTGCATTACGACGATCGTCAACGCCTGATCCGCTTGCACGCTGGGGAAATCAGCCTGATTACCGGACGCGACCCCCGGCCGCTGTGGGTGCAAAGCCCGCAGGGGGCGATGCGCGCGCTCGGCACCCGTTTTTTAGTGCGCGAGAGCGGCGGCGAGACGCGTCTGACGGTGCTGGAGCATGCGGTTGAAGCGCAACTGGCGCAGGACGCGCGGCAAACGCGCCGGGTGAATGCCGGCGAACAGATCAGCTTCAGCGCCACGGCCTTCGGCGACAAACACCCCGCCGCGCAAGAGGACGGCTGGCTACGCGGCGTGCTGAGCGTCAGCCAGTGGCGGCTGGACCGGGTGATCGCCGAACTGGCGCGCTACCGGCGCGGCCATCTGAGCTGCGATCCGGCCGTCGCCGGCCTGCGCGTCAGCGGCAGTTTCCCGCTCAACGATACCGATCGCGCCCTCGCCCTGCTCAGCCAGACCCTGCCGATACGTCTGCAGAGCTTTACCCGCTATTGGCTGCAGATCGTCCCCGCCTGAACTTTTTAAATGAAAATGATAAAAAATCGCATTTTTGATTATCCCTTTTGCCTTGCTCATCCGACTCCCAGGAAAACACTGCAGCAATAAATAAAAATGATTCAGGAGAAGGTATGAACAACGCTTGGGGAAAGGTCGCTCCGGCTTCGCTTTGGGGAAAACGGGCCAAACCGCTGGCCGTGGCCATTGGCCTGGCCTTCGCCGCACCGCTGATGGCGAGCGCCGCCAGCGCCGCGGCCACCTATCACATTCCGGCCGGTGAGCTGGACGGCGCGCTGAACGCTTTCGCCGCTCGCGCCGGCATCGCGCTTTCGGTAGACGGCGCGTTAACCGCCGGTAAAAGTTCGCCTGGCCTGAACGGCAGCTACGGCGTCGATGACGGCCTGAATGCCCTGCTGGCGGGCAGCGGCCTGCAGGCCCGAGCGCTCGGCAACAACGGCTACACGCTGGCCAAACTGCCGCAGCCGCAGAAAGAAGAAGACATCACGGTAGTCGGTGACTGGCTGGCGGAAGGCCGCCAGATCGACGTGTTCGAACACCCCGGCGCGCGCGACGTGGTGCGCCGCGAAGAGTTCGCCAAAACCGGCACCACCACCGTGCGCGAAGCGTTGAACCGCGTGCCGGGCGTGGTGGCCCCGGAGAACAACGGCACCGGCAGCCACGATATGGCGCTGAACTTCGGCATTCGCGGCCTCAACCCGCGCCTCGCCAGCCGCTCCACCGTGCTGATGGACGGCATTCCGGTGCCCTTCGCCCCTTACGGCCAGCCGCAGCTGTCGCTGGCGCCGGTCTCGCTCGGCAATATGGACGCGATTGACGTGGTGCGCGGCGGCGGCGCGGTGCGCTACGGGCCGCAGAGCGTCGGCGGCGTGGTCAACTTCGTCACCCGCGCCATCCCGAAAACCTTCGGCATGACGGCCGGCATGCAGGGGCAGCTCAGCCCGACCTCGCGCCAGGATCACCCGAAAGGCACCGGTAACCTGATGATCGGCGGCACCGCCGACAACGGCTTCGGCGCGGCGCTGCTTTACTCCGGCACCCGCGGCAGCGACTGGCGCGAGCACAGCGCGACCAAGATCGACGACGTGATGCTGAAAAGCCGATACGCACCGAACGAGGTGCACACCTTCAACAGCCTGCTGCAATACTACGAAGGCGAAGCGAACATGCCGGGCGGCCTGAGCCGGGCCGACTACAACGCCAACCCGTTCCAGTCGACGCGCCCGTACGACAAGTTCTGGGGCCGCCGCCAGTTGGCGAACTTCGGCTACCAGTATCAGCCGGATCGGCAGCACAAGTTCGACGTGCAGAGTTTCTACACCTACACCCTGCGCAGCGGCTATCTGGATCAGGGTAAAAACCTGACGCTGTCGCCGCGCGAATACTGGGTGCGCGGCGTGGAACCGCGCTACAGCCAAAGCTTCCGCTGGGGCGACTCGGCGCATGAGGTCGGCGTCGGCTACCGCTACGTCAGCGAATCCACCCACGAACTGCGCTACACCAGCAAAGCCAGCACCGGCAGGCTGCCGTCCACCGCCAGCCCGTACGATCGCGACACCCAGTCCGGCACCGAGGCGCACGCGTTTTATATCGACGATCGCATCGACATCGGCGACTGGACCATCACGCCGGGCATGCGCTACGAATACATCAAGTCGTATCAGAACAACTACATCAAGAACAACCGCCTCGACGTCAGCTATAACGCGCCGCTGCCAGCGTTGAACGTGATGTATCACCTGAACGAATACTGGAACCTGTACGCCAACACCGAAGGCTCCTTCGGCACCGTGCAATACAGCCAGATGGGCAAAGCGGTGGACAGCGGCAAGATCGAACCGGAGAAGGCGCGCACCTGGGAGCTGGGCACCCGCTACGCCGGCGATGCGCTGACCGGCGAAATCGGGCTGTTCCTGATCAACTTCAACAACCAGTACGACTCCAACCAGGTGACCGACAGCGTGACCGCGCGCGGCAAAACCCGCCACGCCGGGCTGGAAGGCAGCCTGCGTTACGATCTGTCGCAGCTGACGCCGAAACTGGACGACCTGACCGCCTACGCCAGCTACGCCTACGTCAACGCCACCATTCGTGAAGACGGCGGCTACAAGGGCAACCAGGTGCCTTTCTCGCCGAAGCATAAAGGCACGCTGGGGCTGGACTACACGCCGGGCAACTGGGCGTTTAACCTTAACGGCGAGTTCCAGTCCAGCCAGTTCGCCGACAACGCCAACACCGTGGCGGAAAGCGCCGACGGCAGCACCGGCCGCATTCCCGGCTACATGCTGTGGGGCGTGCGCGCCGCCTATGATTTCGGCCCGGAAATGGCCGGCCTGAATCTGGGCGTCGGCGTGAAAAACCTGTTCAACCACGAGTATTTCACCCGCGCCTATGACGACAACAACAAGGGTCTGTACATCGGCCAGCCGCGCACGATTTATCTGCAAGGTTCGGTGAAGTTCTAATCCGCAGCGGCGGGCGCGGTTAACCGTGCTCGCCGTCTTTCTCATCAACGTGACGCCGTCACATAAAGCCGTTCCTCCGCGCCGCCGCAGCGGCGAAAAATAAGTCGCTTCTGACGCCAATGCGCGTAATATCGACGATCCGCCCCAACTTATGGGCGCGGATTTTTTTGCCATTCTGGCCTGAAAAGCGAGGGAATAAGATGAATCATAATGACCTTTCGCAGTGCCGCGTTGACACCGACCGTTTGTTGATTGCCCCCTTTACCGCAGCAGACGCCGACGATGTTTACCAGGCGATCACCCCCACTCTGACGCGCTTTATGACCTTTGAACCGGAAGCGTCGCTGGAAGACTTCGCCAACGTCTGGCAAAGCTGGCTGCCGCTGATGCGCGAAGGCGAAGAAGTGATCTTCGTCGCCCGTCGGCGCGAAGACCGGCAGTTCGTCGGCGTCGGCGGCGCGCATAATCTGCGCAGCCACACCCCGGAGCTGGGCATCTGGGTTAAAGAGAGCCTGCATGGCCAGGGCTACGGCCGCGAAATCGTGCAGGGCATCGCGCGCTGGGCCAGCGAGCGCTTTCAGCCGCCGCACTTTCTCTACCCGGTGGCCGAGCAGAATACCGCCAGTCGCCGCCTCGTCGAGTCGCTGGGCGGCGTGCTGGCCGGCCGTTGCGAGCGCATCAAGTATGACGCCGTGGTGTATCACCTGCCGCCTCAGCGCTAGTCAGCATCGGGCCGCCGGCCCGGTGTCATCTTTTTTGCTTTCCGCCGTGATAACCCCTGCCACTGCCTGCGGGTTTGTGCTAATGATAGAGGCATGTAGGGTAAAAACAGTTGAGGAACAGCAACATGATTATTTTTGTTACCGGCGCCACCTCCGGTTTCGGCGAGGCGATCGCGCGCCGTTTTATCCGTGAAGGCCATCAGGTGATCGCCGCCGGGCGCCGCCTTGAGCGTCTTGAAGAGCTGCAGGAAGAACTCGGCCAAGCGCTGCACATCGTGCGGCTCGACGTGCGCAACCGCGCCGCCATTCAACAGGCGATCGAAGCACTGCCGGCCGAGCTGCGCCAGATCGACGTGCTGGTGAACAACGCCGGGCTGGCGCTGGGGCTGGAGCCGGCGCACAAGGCCAACGCCGATGACTGGGAAACCATGATCGACACCAACGCCAAGGGGCTGGTGAACATGACGCGCGCGCTGTTGCCGGCCATGGTCGAGCGCAACGTCGGCCACGTGATCAACATCGGCTCCACCGCCGCCAACTGGCCTTACGCCGGCGGCAACGTGTACGGCGCCACCAAGGCATTCGTCAAACAGTTCAGCCTGGGCCTGCGCGCCGATCTGCACGGCACGCGCATCCGCGTGACCGATATCGAACCGGGCCTGGTGGGCGGCACCGAGTTCTCCAACGTGCGCTTCAAGGGCGATGACGGCAAGGTCAACAAAACCTACGAAGGCGCCGATGCGCTGACGCCGGAAGACATCGCCGAGTCGGTATTCTGGGTCGCCACGTTGCCGGCGCGCGTCAACATCAACACGCTGGAAATGATGCCGGTCAGCCAGTCCTTCGCCGGGCTGAACATCCACCGCGGCGCCTGAGCCGCGACGGCGGGAGGCAACTCCCGCCGCGTTTCCTCAGGCCGCGCGCCAGCCGGAAACGATAATCAGCATGCCCGCCAGCGCCACGCCGGCGCCGACCCAATCCAGCGCAGACAGCTTCACCCCGTCCACCACCCGCAGCCACAGCAGCGCCGTCGCCACATACACACCGCCGTAGGCCGCATAGACCCGCCCGCTGGCCGCCGGATGCAGCGTCAACAGCCAGACAAACAGCATCAGGCTTAATGCCGCCGGCAGCAGCAGCCAGGCGCTGCCCTGCTTCTTCAGCCACAGGTAAGGCAGGAAACAGCCGATAATTTCAGCCAGGGCGGTGGCGAAAAACAACAGCGTGGTTTTTAACATCGGTCGCAGTTTTCTCTCGGTAAAGTAAACGAATCGGCGCTTGGCTGGTGAATTCCAGGAGCGCAGTGGTATATTTATCACCACGCCTGCGGGCGAGGTAACGCCAGTGTCGCCATCATCAGGCGCACTCACTCATAAGGATGAAACGATGAAAACATTTTCGACCCAACGACTGCTGCGCGGGATGCTGCCGGTCGCCATGCTGGCCGTTATGGGCGCCTGGCAGGCGCCGGCGCTGGCCGCCACCTGCACGCAGGGCAGTACCTGCGTCACCGTCGATGGCAAAGGCAGCGGCGCGATGAGCACCGAAGAAGCGCGCCAAAGCAAAGAGCAGTGGAATGATACCAAATCCCTGCGCCACAAGGTCAACACTCGCGTCGAGAAAGAGTTCGACAAGGCCGATCGCGCGGCGGATGACGAAGACCGCTGCAACGACAGCAACAACGTCAACGCGTACTGGGAACCGGACACCCGTAAATGTCTGGATCGCCAGACCGGGCGTCGGATTAATCCTTAATCCGCCTGCGGCGGGCGGGCAAGCGTGAAACCCGGCCGCCGTTGCTGCTATCCTGTTACAGGAAGTTCATTGTCTAAAAGGATGACGTGATGAAGAAAACGCTGATATTAACCGCTGTCTTGCTGGCCGGCGCCCCATTGGCGGCTCTGGCCTCCTGTGAAAGCGTGAAAGCGGACATTTCGCAAAAAATCGTCAATAACGGCGTTCCGGAGTCCGGCTTCAAACTGGAGATCGTGCCTAACGATCAGGCCGATCAAGCGGGCGGCCAGGTGGTCGGCCACTGCGAAAACGACACCCAGAAGATCGTTTATACCCGCCTGAACAACGGCGACGATCGCGGTGACGCGGCGCAGACCGGCACCAGCCAGGACACCTCCAACGCGCAGTAAGCCGCATCGGCTACCCTGGGCGCGCAACAGCCGCGCCCTTTCCTTTTCCTTTACGCCTGCTCCGCCTCTTCCTCTTCGCCTTGCGGCCGACAACGCGCCGGGATCAGCATCGCCGCCGCCAGCGCCAGCAACGACACCAACGCCGATACCAGGAACACCCAATGCAGCGAAGCCGCCACCTGCTGGATAAGCTGCGCCAGCGCTTCGCTCCCCATGCTGTGCCGCACCGCCGGCTCCATCAGCCGCTGCACCGGATCGTCAATCTCCGGCAAACGCCACTGCAGGTTGAGGTTCAGCGTGGCGCCCAAAATCGCGGTGCCGATGGCCGAGCCCACCATGCGGGTAAACACCGTACAGGCGGTGGCGATGCCGCGAATGCTGTAATGCGCCGCGTTCTGCACCGACACTAAAAACGTCGTGTTGCACAATCCCATGCCGGCGCCGACCATAAACGCCGCCACCCGGCCCCACAGCAGACCGCCGTCCGGCTGCAACATCAGCAGGATCAGGCCGCCCGCCACCAGCAGCAGCGCGCCCAACAGCGCCGTGGCGCGATACGAAGTCATCAGCATCAAACGGCCGCTCAGCGTGCTGGCCAGCGGCCAACCAATCGACATCAGCGCCAGCGTGGTGCCCGCCTCCAGCGGTGAGCCCCCCATCACGCCCTGAATGAAGGTGGGCAGAAAGGCGCTGATGCCCATCATCGCCGCGCCGATCACCAGCCCGCCGATGTTACCGGCGACGATCACCCGGCTTTGCCACAGCGCCAGCGGGAACAGCGGCTCAACCGCGCGCCGCTCCTGGCGGATCAGCAGCGCCAGCGACGCCGCCGCCAGCGCCAGCAACGGCGCCACCCACCATCCGAGACTTTCCATCTGCAACAGCGCCAGCAGCAGCGCCGAAACGAACAGCGTCAACCAGGCGGTGCCCGCCAGATCCAGCGCGTGCCGCCGCAGTTGCTGATGCGCCGGCAGATAGCGCCAGAGGAAGAGCATCGCCAACAGGCCGATCGGCAGGTTGACCCAGAACACCAGCGCCCACGGCAGGTGTTGCACGATAAACGCGCCCAGCAGCGGGCCGATGATCGCCGATACGCCCCACACGCTCGACAGGTAACCCATCACCTTCGGCCGCTCGGTGGCGCTGTAGATGTCGCCGATGATGGTGGACGCGATCGGCATGATGGCGCCGGCGCCCAATCCCTGCAATAAGCGGAAGCCGATCAGCCAATACATGTCGGGGGCGAAGCCGCACAGCACCGATCCCAGCAGGAACAGCGTCGCGCCGAAGAAAAACACCCGCTTGCGGCCGTAGAGATCCGCCAGCCGGCCGTAGATGGGAATGGTGATCGCCTGCGCCAGCAAATAGACCGCGAACACCCAGCCCAGCAGCGAGAAGCCGCCGAGATCGCCGATGATGGTCGGCATGGCGGTGGCGACGATGGTGGCTTCGATCGCCGACATGAACATCGCCAGCATGCAGGCGATCAGGATCAGCGGGCGGTGGGCAATGGGTGCGGGTGAAACGTTATTTGTCATGGCGTTATGCAGGTTTCCAGGCGTTTTTATTTTCCCTGAGTATATCAGCAAGCGCCAGCGCCAAGTCTATCCGCCCTCACATCCTGCCTTTGCCGGAGGCGAATCGCACCATTTGGACTAACTGTTACGGCGTAACGTTTTGCCGTGGATTTTTTTCACTTTACCCTCATCCCAGCGCTGACGCGGGCTGCGGCGCCAATACGGGCAAACTCAATCAGCTGATTTTGTTCATAAAACTTGGCACGGTCAACGACAGGGTGCTATACCTTCCCTAGCCGGCGCCTTTGGGCTTCGTGCTTTCTCGGGTTTAAATATCAGTATCTTATGCTGATTAACTCACGTATTGAGCCTACGTTCAGCACGCTGTGCCGAACGCACCCTTCGCTCAATGTCGCTAACCTCATGCGAAACGCCCGTTTTGTACCGCCACGCCCGCCGGGCCGTGGGTAACAATCAGAGCGGAATGCGCCGTCTTGTCGGCCGCTCCGCGCAACGGAGGACGCAACATCATGCACAAGTCAGCGCCATACCGGCGCCTGCTCCTCGGGAGCCTGCTGTTTATCGCCGTCATCGCGCTGCTGGTTTACGGCATCGGTTGGGAAACCCTCAAGTCGCGCCGGGAAGATTTGATTTACCTCGGTCAGCAGCACATGTTCCTGGTGGTGTGTTCGATGCTGCTGTCGCTGCTGGTCGGCATTCCCAGCGGTATCCTGCTGAGCCGCCCTTTCGCCCGCCGCTGGGCGGAGCACGTGATGCAGATCTTTAACGTCGGCAACACCCTGCCGCCGCTGGCAGTGTTGGCATTGGCGATGGTGATCATCGGCATCGGCGACCGGCCGGCGGTGGTGGCGTTGTTCCTCGCCTCGCTGCTGCCTATCGTGCGCAATACCTATGCCGGCCTGCGTTCGGTGCCGCCGGCGCTGGTCGAGGCCGCCAACGGTATTGGCATGACCGCCGGGCAGCGGCTGCGCCAGGTCGAACTGCCCAATGCCCTGCCGGTGATCTTCGCCGGGGTGCGCATCGCGATGGCGATTAACGTCGGCACCGCGCCGCTGGCGTTTTTGATCGGCGCCAGCAGCTATGGCGAGCTGATCTTCCCCGGCATCTACCTGAACGACTTCCCGACGCTGATCCTCGGCGCCGCCGCCACCGCGCTGATCGCCCTGCTGCTCGATCTGGCGCTGGCCGGTCTCGGCCGCCGGCTCAGCCCGCACACCGCATCCTGATGGGAGAAACGCGATGACTCGATGGTTACAACGACTCCGCCACGCGCTGCTGTTCTCCTTGCTGATGACCGGCGCGGCCGCCTGGGCCGCCCCGCTGACGCTGGCGAGCAAGAACTTTACCGAACAGCGCATTCTGTCGGCGATCACCGTGCAATACCTGCGGGCCAAGGGTTTTCAGGTCGAACCCAAGACCAATCTGGCTACGGTGATCACCCGCAACGCGATGATCAACAAGCAGATCGACATGACCTGGGAATACACCGGCACCTCGCTGATCATCTTTAACCACATCAATAAGCGCATGTCACCGCAGGAAACCTACGACACGGTGAAAAAGCTCGACGCCAAACTCGGCCTGGTGTGGCTGCAGCCGGCGGACATGAACAACACCTACGCCTTCGCCATGCAGCGCCGACGCGCGGAAAAAGAGCAGATCCGCACGATGTCGCAGCTGGTGGCCAAAGTGGAACAGGTGCGTAAAACCGACCCGAAACACAACTGGCTGCTGGGGCTGGATCTGGAATTTGCCGGCCGCTCGGACGGCCTGAAGCCGATGCAGGCGCTGTACGACATGCCGCTGGATCGCCCGCAAATCCGCCAGATGGATCCCGGCCTGGTCTACAACGCCATCCGCGACGGCTTCGTCGACGCCGGGCTGGTATACACCACCGATGGCCGGGTGAAAGGCTTCGATCTGCAGGTGCTGGAAGACGACAAAGGCTATTTCCCGAGCTATGCAGTCACGCCGGTGGTGCGCGCCGACGTGTTGCAAAACACGCCGGGGCTGGAAGCGGCGCTGAACACGCTGTCGAAACAGTTCAACAATCAGGTGATCACCGAGCTTAACGCCAGAGTGGATATCGACTACCAGACGCCGCAACAGGTCGCCGACGCGTTCCTCAAGCAGCGCGGCCTGATTTAGGAGGCATGATGAATACCTTACTTTACGCCTGGCAAAACTGGGCCTATATCGCCGGATTGACGCTGGAACACCTGCTGCTGGTCGGCATCGCCGTCGGCCTGGCGATCCTGATCGGCGTGCCGCTCGGTGTGCTGATCGTCCGCCACAAATGGCTGGCGACGCCGGTGCTGAGCCTGGCCACGCTGGTGCTGACCGTGCCCTCCATCGCCCTGTTCGGGCTGATGATCCCGCTGTTTTCCTTAATCGGCCACGGCATCGGCTACGTGCCGGCGATCACCGCGGTGTTCCTCTATTCGCTGCTGCCGATCGTGCGCAATACTCACACCGCGCTCGACAACCTGCCCGGCGGGCTGCGCGAAGCCGGCCGCGGCATCGGCATGACGTTCTGGCAACGCCTGCGCTGGGTGGAGATCCCGGTAGCGCTGCCGGTCATTTTCGGCGGCATTCGCACCGCCGTGGTGATGAATATCGGCGTGATGGCGATAGCCGCCGTGATCGGCGCCGGCGGCCTCGGCCTGCTGCTGCTCAACGGCATCAGCAGCAGCGACATCCGCCAGTTGATTACCGGCGCCGTGATGATCAGCCTGCTGGCGATCGTCCTCGATTGGTTATTGCACCGTTTGCAAATTGCGCTCACGCCCAAGGGGATCCGCTCATGATTAAATTGGAAAATCTGACCAAACAGTTCATGCAAAAGAACGGCACGCCGTTCAACGCCGTCGACAACATCAATCTGGACGTGCCGGAAGGTGAAATTTGCGTGCTGCTCGGCCCTTCCGGCTGCGGCAAAACCACCACGCTGAAGATGATCAACCGCCTGATCGAACCCACCGGCGGCACCATTCTGATCAACGGCGAAGACACCAGCGCGCTGGATACCGTCAGCCTGCGCCGCAAAATCGGCTACGTCATCCAGCAGATCGGCCTGTTCCCCAACATGACCATCGAGGAGAACATCACCGTGGTGCCGCGCATGCTGGGCTGGGACAAAAAACGCTGCCACGATCGCGCCGAGGAGCTGATGAGCATGGTGGCGCTGGATCCCAAGCGCTTTTTGCACCGCTACCCGAAAGAGATGTCCGGCGGGCAGCAGCAGCGCATCGGCGTGATCCGCGCGCTGGCGGCCGATCCGCCGGTGCTGCTGATGGATGAACCCTTCGGCGCGGTGGATCCGATCAACCGCGAAACCATCCAGAACGAGTTTCTCGACATGCAGCGCCAGCTGAAAAAGACCGTGATGCTGGTGAGCCACGACATCGATGAAGCGCTGAAGCTCGGCGATCGCATCGCGGTGTTCCGCCAGGGCAAGATCGTGCAGAACGCCAGCGCCGATGAGCTGCTGGCGCGCCCGGCGAACGACTTCGTCGCCTCCTTTGTCGGCCAGGATCGGACGCTGAAGCGCCTGCTGCTGGTGCAGGCCGGCGACGTGGCAGACCAACAAGAGACGGTGACGGTACGCCGGGAAACGCCACTGACAGAGGCATTCGGATTGATGGACGATATCGATGCACGTTCGGTGACGGTAGTGGACGCCGACGGCAAACCGCTGGGTTACGTCAAACGCCGCGAGGCGCGCGGTGCGCCGGGGGTATGCGCCGACAGCCTGCACCGCTTTCGCGTCACCGCCCGCGCGGAAGAGAACCTGCGCGTGGTGCTGTCGAAGCTGTATGAGCACAATACGTCCTGGATGCCGATCGTCGATGAAGACGGCCGCTACAGCGGCGAAATCTCGCAGGATTATATCGCCGACTACCTCAGCTCCGGCCGCACGCGCCGGGTGCTGACGCCGCAATAACCCCCGCCGGGGCGCCGACCGCCCCGCCCATGCCGCAGTTTGATAAAGATTCACTGGTCATCGGCCGGAGCGCCAAGCACAATGCGCTGATGACCCTTTGATTTTTCTCACGACGCCGCCCACGCATGAAAAGATTGGTCCACCTGCACCACTATCGCGCCCTGCTGCGCAGCCTGTTTATCGCCGTGTTCATCGGCGTCGCCGCCGCCCTGGCGGTGTGGCTGTTCCACCGTTCGATGATTGGCCTCGAGTGGCTGTTGCTCGGCAATGCCGACGGCAGTCTGGTGGCCGCCGCCGCCGCGCTGCCCGGCTGGCGGCGCGCCCTGACGCCTGCGTTGGGCGGGCTGGCGGCGGGCCTGCTGCTGTATGTTCACCAGCGCTACCGCCACCAGCGCCCGGCGGCGCCCACCGACTATATGGAAGCGATCGAGACCGGCAACGGCAAGCTGGACACCGGCGCCAGCCTGGTGAAGTGTCTGGCGTCGCTGCTGGTGGTGTCGAGCGGCAGCGCCATCGGCCGAGAAGGCGCGATGATCCTGCTGGCAGCGCTGGTGGGCTCGCTGTTTGCCCAGCGCTTTACGCACGAGAAAGAATGGAAACTGTGGGTGGCCTGCGCCGCCGCCGCCGGGATGGCCAGCGCCTATCATGCGCCGCTGGCAGGCAGCCTGTTTATCGCCGAGATCCTGTTCGGCACCCTGATGCTGGCCTCGCTCGGCCCGGTGGTGATCGCCGCGGTCAGCGCCCTGCTGATGACCAACCTGCTCAACGGCGGCCAGGCGCCGCTCTACCTGGTGACGCCGCTCGCCGCCCCCTTGCCGACGCAATACCTGCTGATGGCGCTGGTCGGCGTGGTGGCCGGCGCCGGCGGGCCGCTGTTTTTATGGTTGATGACCGCCACCGGCCGCGCGTTCCGATCGCTGCGCCTGAAGCCGCCGCTGCAGCTGGCGCTGGGCGGCCTGATCGTTGGGCTGCTTTCGCTGTTGTTCCCGCAGGTATGGGGCAATGGCTACAGCGTGGTGCAGGCGCTGCTGATCGCGCCGCCGGGGGTGTTGCTGCTGGGGGCGATCCTGGTATGCAAGCTGTTGGCGATCCTCGCCAGCAGCGGGTCGGGCGCGCCCGGCGGGGTCTTCACCCCGACGCTGTTCGTCGGCGCCGCGCTCGGTTCGATGATCGGCCAGCTGTTCGGCCTGTGGCCGGGGATGGATGCGGCGGTGCCGCTGCTGCTGGCGCTGACCGGCATGGCTACCCTGCTGGCCGCCACCACCCATGCGCCGATCATGGCGGCGCTGATGGTGTTTGAAATGACCGGCGAATACGCGCTGCTGCCCGGCATTCTGCTGGCCTGCGTGATCGCCACCACCGTGTCGCGCGGCCTGCGGCCGGTATCGGTCTACCACACCGCGCCGCCGCCCAAACGCGAGGCTTAAAACTCGCCCTGCTGCAGCAGCTTCCTGAACTGCGGGCACTGCAGGTGCTCCGGTTCAGGGCAATCGACCATGTGCTGCAAACCGGCGCGCACCTGCCCCAGACGCCGCAGGGTGCGATCCAGTTCTTCAATCCGCGCCGCCAGCAGCCGGCGATCGAGGGCGATGCGCCCCCGCTCGTCAAACAGCGAGGCGATCTCATCCAGCGTGAATCCCGCCAGCCGCCCAAGGGCGATCAGCTTCAGTTGCTCCAGCACGCCGGCGGCGTATTGGCGACGTAAACCGTTGCGGCCTATCGAGGCGATCAGCCCCTTTTTCTCGTAATGCCGCAGCGCCGAGGGCGCGATGCCGCTCAAACGCGCCACCTCGCCAATATCCAGTTCTTTTTCCATTGACTTGAAGTCGACTTTAAGTTGCAGACTGTGCGCACATTACACCATGAGTGACTTTAAGGACACGAAAATGACGACAGAAATTTTACTGATGATTGTGCTGACCGGGGTGGGCGCCACGCTGTGCACCGATCTGTGGGCCATCGTGCAAAAGCGCGTGCTGGGCATCCCGCCCCTTAACTACGCGCTGGTCGGCCGCTGGTTTATCGGCCTGTTCGACGGCCGGTTTTATCACGCTCCGATCATGGCGGCGCCGGTGCGGCGGGGAGAAAAAGCGATGGGATGGCTGCTGCACTACGCGATCGGCGTCGCCTTCGCCTTTATCTCGCTCGGCTTGGCGGGCATCGCGTGGTACGCCGCGCCGACGCCGCTGGTCGCGCTGTTGAGCGGCTGGCTGAGCCTGGCGGCGCCCTTCTTCGTGATGCAGCCGGCGTTGGGCTTTGGCGTGGCGGCGGCGAACACCCCCAATCCGACGCGTAGCCGCATCATCAGCCTGCTGGTGCATACGGTGTACGGCCTGGGGCTGTTTGTCTCCGCCCGTTTGCTGGCCCCTTTGCTGGCCTGAGCGCGCTAGCGCAGCAGCGTGGAGATGTCGAGGTAGTGCGCCAGTTCGCGCTGCTCCGCGCGCGGCAGATACGGAATTTCACCCAGCAGCGGCGCGGAAATGCGCTGCTGCAGCGCCGCGATGGTTTCGGCATAGTGCGCCAACCCCGGGTTGATGCGGTTGGCGACCCAGCCCAGCAACGGCAGGCCGTCGTTGATAATCGACTGTGCGGTCAGCAACGCGTGGCTGACGCAGCCCAGCTTGATGCCCACCACCAGTACCACCGGCAGCTGTTCCTGCACCACCCACTCGGCGTAAGGCCGCAGATCGTTCATCAGCACCCGCCAACCGCCGCTGCCTTCCACCACCACCGTATCGGCTTTGGCCGACAGATCCCGCAGACCGCTGCTCATCACGCCATAGTTGATGTCCTCGGTCGCATGCGCGTGAAACACCTCATCCAGGCAGGTGATGGGATTGATCTCCTCGTAGGACAGCGGCAGGGTTGAAGATGCCTGCAATACCAAAGCGTCTTTATTGCGGATGCCCTCGCTGGTTTCCTGGCAGCGCGCGGCGATCGGCTTGTAGCCGGCCACCGAACGGCCTTCGGCGGCCAGCGCCTGCATCAACCCGCGGGAAACCACGGTTTTACCGACGTCGGTATCCGTGCCTGTCACAAATAAACGCTTCAACATGAATAAAATGCCCCAGAATGCCCCGTTAACAATGTATCGCCGCACCGGCGGCGAAGAAGTCTTTCGGAAAAATTCTAGGGGATGCTGCCGCGTAGGGGCTTGAGGTAGCTCAATCTTTTGCGGAATTAATAAGAGGTTCTGATGTTAGCCTTGCAGCAGCTGCACCAGCAATGAACCGTTATACAGCGCCTCTTTCACCAGCGCCGCGCCGGGCATGGTGCCCTGATTGAAGAACTGCGTGGATTCGACCTTGACCTGCTCGCTGTAGGCCGGCAGCGCCTGCTGGCGAATGCAGGAGGCGATGGCCGGGTGCAGGATCTCCGCCGCGCGGTTGAGCGGCGAGCCCACCAGGATCTTCTCGGGATTGAACAGGTTGACCATGATAGCCAGAATGCGCCCCACGCTGTGGCCGACGCCGAGAATGATGTCCCGCGCCAGCTGATCGCCCGCCAGCGCGGCGTCGCACAGCGATTCGACGGTCAGCGGCGCGCCGTGCAGGCTGGAGCTCATCGAGCCGCTCAGCCGCTGCTGGGCGATCTCCAGCATGTTCTCAATGCTGGCCACGGTTTCGAGACAGCCGTGGTTGCCGCAGTAACAGCGTTTGCCGTAGGGATCGACCTGGGTGTGGCCGATCTCCACCACGCTGTGGCTGCCGGCGTGCAACACATGGCCGCCGGTGATCACGCCGGCGCCGACGTTGTGGTCGATCACCACCTGAATCACGTTCTGGCTGCCGCGCGAGGCGCCGTACAACGCCTCGGCCATGGTCCAGGCGCTGATGTCGTGTTGCAAATAGACGGGCAGACCGGTCCGGGTTTCCAGCGCCGGGCCGAGCGGCATCTCCAGCACGTCGTAAAACGGCATGCGGTGCACCACGCCGGACTGGACATCGATCATGCCCGGCAGCGTGATGGCGATCGCCGTCAGCCGTTCCAGCTTGCTTTGGTGGCGGATAAAGAACTGATCGACTTCGGTCAGGATGCGTTTCAGCAGCGGTTCGGGATGTTCGGCCGCCAGCGGCAGCTGTTCCTCCACCACCAGCTTGCTGCTGAGATCGCGCAGCGCCAGCGTGATGCTGCCGCGGCTGATGCGGGCGGACAGGTAGTGCCAGGCTTCGGTGTCCAGCACCAGCCCTACCGCCGGGCGGCCCCGGCTACCGATCTCCTGGTACTCGGTTTCCTTGACCAGATGGGCTTCCAGCAGCTCGCGCACGATCTTGGTGATGCTGGCGGGCGCCAGCTGCGCGCGTTTTGACAGTTCGATGCGCGAAATCGGACCCAGTTGATCGATTAGCCGATAAACCGCCCCCGCATTGGTCTGTTTGATTTGATCGATATGCCCAGGCTGCCCAACCGCAATCACAAACCGGCTCCTACTATTTTTCGCGCTTCTAAATAAAGACTAGGGGTTATGGTGGGGCTTTTGTCATACAGCGTCAACTATTTGATTCGTTATGTGATTTGCTGCACAAATTCCTCGCAATTTCAGCGTGAATTGATTTTTATTTGCCCAAGCTCAACGTCATTTCAGCATCAACGCCATCAGCGACTGCGCCGCCGCGGTCAACGGCCGCCGGCGGTGGTGCACCAGCCATACTTCGGTGGTGGCGTCCGGCTCCGCCAGCGGCAAATAGCGCACGCCGTCCACCCGCACCCGGGCGAAAGACGCCGGCAGAATCGAGACTCCCAACCCGGCGGAGACCAGCCCGATGATAGTCATCGCTTCCCCCACTTCCTGGGTGATATACGGGGTGATACCGGCCTTGCCGAGCAGCAGCAGAATTTCGTCGTACAGCGCGGTGCCCACTTCGCGCGAGAAGAACACGAACGGCTCCTGCGCCAAATGTTGAAACCGCAGCGCGCCGCCGGGCGTTTCCGCCAGCGGATGCCCCTCCGGCACCACCGCCACCAGCGGTTCACGCAGCAGCAGCTGATAGTGCAGCGCTTCCGGCAGCCGCGTGTTGCGCATCACCCCCAGATCCAGTTCGCCGTTCAGCAGCGGTTCGATCTGCTGTTTGGTGTTGATTTCGCGCATCTTGATGTGCACCTGCGGGGACTGCTGGCGAAAGGCGCGCAGGCTGCGCGCCACCACGCCGATAAAGGGCGCGGAGGAGGTAAACCCGATGGTCATTTCCCCCAGTTCGCCGCGATCCAGGCGCGCCGCCTTTTCCGCCGCGCGCCCGACCTGATCGAGCACCTGATAGGCTTCTTTGAGAAACATCTCCCCGGCCTGGGTCAAACTGACGTTGCGGTTGTTGCGCGCCAGCAGCCGCGCGCCGACCATCTCTTCCAGCGCCTGAATTTGCTGGCTGAGCGGCGGCTGGGAGATGCGCAACCGCTCGGCGGCGCGGCCAAAATGCAGCTCTTCGGCCACGGCGATAAAGTAACGCAGGTGTCTCAACTCGATATTCATATTTAAAAAGTCTTAATTGTAATTATTAATATATTAGACAAAAAAATCGCCGCTACCTATCATTTTGTTATCTGCAAAGTGTCTGTTTATCTCCCCGAAGTTCGGTAAGGAAACGCTGTGACAACCCCTGTGCGTTCTGCGGCCGTGATGCCGTCGACGCTGGCCGCCAATGATGACGCGGCCGCTGCGCCAAAAGTAAAACGCTCCACCCTCAACAATAAACTCCCCTATATCGAACGCGGCACGCCGCAGTTTATGCGCGTCACGCTGGCGCTGTTTTCCGCCGGGCTGGCGACCTTCGCGTTGCTTTACTGCGTGCAGCCGATCCTGCCGGTGCTGTCGCAAGACTTCGGCGTCTCGCCGGCGGAAAGCAGCCTGTCGCTCTCGGTCTCCACCGGCCTGCTGGCGATCGGCCTGATGTTTACCGGGCCGCTGTCCGACGCCATCGGCCGCAAGTCGGTGATGGTGGTGGCGCTGCTGCTGGCGGCGGTTTGCACGCTGATTTGCGCCTTTATGACCAGCTGGCACGGCATTTTACTGATGCGCGCATTGATCGGCCTGTCGCTGAGCGGCGTCGCCGCGGTCGGCATGACCTACCTCAGCGAAGAGATCCACCCCAGCTTCGTCGCCTTCTCGATGGGGCTGTATATCAGCGGCAACTCGATCGGCGGCATGAGCGGCCGCCTGGTGACCGGGGTGCTGACCGACTTCTTCTCCTGGCGCGTCTCGCTCGGGGTCATCGGTCTGTTCGCCCTCGCCGCCGCCTGCATGTTCTGGCGCATCCTGCCCGCCTCGCGGCATTTTCGCGCCAGCTCGCTGCGCCCGCGCACCCTGCTGATCAACTTCAAACTGCATTGGCACGATAAGGGCCTGCCGCTGCTGTTCGCGGAAGGTTTCCTGCTGATGGGCAGCTTCGTCACCCTGTTCAACTACATCGGTTATCGCCTGCTGGCGGATCCTTATCACCTGAGCCAGGCGATCGTCGGCCTGCTGTCGGTGGTGTACCTCACCGGCTCCTACAGTTCGCCCAAGGCCGGCGCGCTCACCTCGCGCTTCGGGCGCGGCCCGGTGCTGCTGGCGTCGATCGTGATTATGCTGATCGGGATCCTGATTACCGCGCTGCCGCAGGTGCCGGCGATCTTTATCGGCATGATGCTGTTCACCGCCGGTTTCTTCGCCGCCCACTCGGTGGCCAGCAGCTGGATCGGCCGCCGTGCGCGCCGCGCCAAAGGCCAGGCGTCGTCGCTGTATCTGTTCTGCTATTACGTCGGCTCCAGCGTGGCCGGCACCCTGGGCGGCGTGTTCTGGCACAGCTTCGGCTGGAATGGCGTGGCGGCGTTTATCAGCCTGATGCTATTGCTGGCGCTGCTGGTGGTGCATTACCTGAAACGGCTGCCGGAAGCGGCGCGCCTGTGAATGGAAAAAGCCGCGGTGGTTAGCCGCGGCTCGTCATGCCAGAGCCCGTGATTATTGACCGGGTTTCCAGCGAGTTTGCAGGTACTCCACCGCCTTGTCCGTTTGCGGCTCGGTCAGATAACGTTGCCGGAACAGGATGGTTCCCCCCATCCCCGGCAGGCTCTCGTTGAGATCCAACTGCCTTTTCAGCTCGGGGACGCCGCCGTCGACGGTCCAGGCCGGCTCGCTGGCCGATGGCGTGCCCACTTTATACAGCGCCACCCCGGCATAGAGCCGAACCGGCGTGTCTTTCACCACCTCGGCCCACCAGTTGGCCAGCACGTCGTAGCGAACAATTTCACGATCGAAAGGCCAATACAGCTGCGGTGCGATATAGTCGAGCAGCCCCAGTTTGACCCACTGGCGCGTATCGGCATAGGCCGTATCGTACGACGGCGCGCCGGCCCGCGTCGCCGAACCGGCAGGATCGTCCGCTTTGTTTCGCCATACGCCCGCCGGGCTGACGCCAAACGCGACCGCGGGCTTCAGTGCTTTGACGGTGGCGGAAACCTGTTTTATCAATTGCAGCGTGTTGTCTCTTCGCCAGTCGGCCTTGTCTGCAAACCCTTTGCCGTATGCGCGATACGTCTTTTCATCATCCAGCGGCGATTGCGGCGTTTCGTAATAGAAATAATCGTCAAACTGAATGCCGTCGACATCGTAGTTTTTGACGACTTCAGCCACCACGCCGGTGATCCAGTTGCGCACCTCGGGCAGGCCGGGGTCGAGCACGAAGCGATCGCTGGCGGTGCGTATCCAGTCGGGATGCAGCGCATAGACGCTGGCCGGCGGCGACTGCAGCGTATGATTGAGTGCATCAATCGTTTGCTGTCGGGTATTCATGGAAACCCGATAAGGGTTCAGCCAGGCATGCACTTTGATGCCGCGTCGGTGCGCTTCTGTCAGCATAAAGGCCAGCGGATCATAACCCGGATCCTGGCCCACGGTGCCGGTCAATACCTCCGACCAGGGCAAGATGTCAGAACGCCACAGGGCCGTGCCGTCCGGTTTAACCTGAAAATACACCGTGTTAATCCCGGTTTTCACCATGTCGTCCAGCGCGTCCGTCAGCCCCTGCTTCTGCAGACGCACCCGCTCTTGCGTGGATTCCGCTTTCAGCGAGGCCGCCGGCGGCCAGTCCAAGCCAATGACCGTGGCCAGCCAGATGCCCCGCATCGGCGTTGCCGGCGGTACAGGCTGCGGAGGCTTTTCCGGCTCAGGGGGTTTGGCGCATCCGCTCACGCCCAGCATGGCGGCCATCAACAGCCATCCGCCTAGTTTTGTTGCGCCTGTCGGCATAAATGTTCTCCTTCCGTGAGTGACGGTTATCCCATGTCGCGGCGTGCGGAGCAAGAAACCGCCCGCTTTATCAACGCCATCCAGCGACCGGCGCCGCCCTTCTCAGACGACGCCTCTCCTTATCCCATCACCAGCTCAGCCCCGTCCCGCGAGGGAACGCCACCTTGCCGGTATTGGTTTGCTCATCGTAGTCATGCCAGGTATTAACCGGCAGTTTTCCGCGCGGTCTGATTTTCCCCGTCAGCACCTGTGCCAGCGATATCATCGAAGGGCCACGCCATACGCCGCTGTCATACCCGTAGTAAGAATAGGTGGCGACAGCCGCATCCACGTCTGCGGCATAGTTCACGATATCGTAAGGCGCGCGCAATGAGAGGTGAACGCATTTTTTCCCCTGCTCGGCGGCGTATTTCAGCCAGCCCGGGTAAGGGCTGCTGTCATTAGCCGCCCCGGTTGCGGCGGTCACGACCCCATCCTGCTCGGCAGGCGTAAAGCGGGTTGAGAGGGTTCCAAGCAAGAACACGTCGCAGCCGGCAATATGTTCCCTGACCTGGGCGTCGCTCAGTTCCGTTTCCTTCGCGGCCACGACGTTCTGATAGCCCTCCTGCGCCATCACGTTCGCAATGCCTTTGGCCTGCTCGCCCCACGGAGTCAGAATAAAGTAGCGCAGCGCTTTGTCCTTTAACGGCAGCAGACATTGACGGTTGATAACCACGGTAATGGAACGATCGGCAATCCGTTTCTCTAGCTGATGCGCGGAGGACGAAACGTCGTGGGAACAGGGTTTATCGCTATGGCCCATCAGGTGATGGCGCAATTTGAGGCGCAAAATGCGCTCGACAGAGGCATCAATATCGGCCTCGCTGAGATGCCCGGTTTTCACCCGCTGCGCAATGTAGCGGATAAGCTCGGGCAGCAGGCTCGCCTGCGCCGGCGAGGCGATGCTGACAGGCATCAGGGCGATATCCACTCCGGCGGTAAAGACGTTTTCAGCCGCCGCTTGCTGGCTGAAATGCTCGGCAATCGCGCCCATATCCAGCGCGTCTGAAATCGTTACGCCGGCATAACCCAGCTCATTGCGCAGGATCTGGGTCTGGATTTCGCGCGACATGGTGGCCGGCACCGTGATTTTTTCACCGTTGCGGGTGTCGATCTGGCTGTTATCCAGTGCGGGGTACTGAATATGCGCAGTCATCACCATATCCGGCGCCGCGCAGCGATCGATGGCCTGTTTATAAGGGGCGATATCAATGGCAAAAGCTTCTTCCCGCGTACGATCGACGCGCGGCAAACCGGTATGCGAGTCGGTGGAGGTGCTGCCATGGCCGGGGAAGTGTTTGTACGCGGTGATCAGCCCCTGCTGTTTCATGCCCGCCACCATGTTTTCCGCCAGGCGGGCAACGGTGTTCTTATCATCGCTGAAGGCGCGAACGTTAATCACCGGGTTGAACGGGTTGGTGTTGACGTCCACGACCGGGGCAAAGTTGGTATTGATATGCAACGCGCGCATATCCTGGGCCATCAGTTTGCCCTGTTCAACGGCGAGCTGTTTATCCGCACCGCCCTCGATCGCCGCCGCCAGCGCCATATTGCCGGGGAATGAGGCGTAGTCGCCGCGCGGCAGCCGGAAAACGTTACCGCCTTCGTTATCCGTGCCAATAAACAAACGAACGCCCGCGTGGGTTTTCAGCGCGGCATACCAGGCCGTCAACGTTTTGATCTGCTGCTTGTCTTTCAGATTATTGGCAAACAGGATCACCCCGCCGATGTGGTTATCGGTGATCAGCTTGCCAATGGCTGCATCGGGAACGGTCATATCCTGATTGCTGCTACCGTTCTGATCCCAGTAGCGAAAATCCAGCATGATTTTTTGCCCGATCTTCTCTTCCAGCGTCATGTTTTTGACTTTCTGTTTAATATCCACAGTAAACCTCCGTTTAAAGCACCCGTTAATGACAGAAGAAAAGATAACCCGAGGGGCTCATAGCGTCCTGCCATTCTGTTTGTTCCAGCGATTGGACAACGGCAAACGGAAAATGGATCAAACAAAATATCAACCAACAGAAAAAATCCATCAATGAATCAAACCCATACCAATGCAAAGTCTATTTCGCGCCCTGCTGTAGAAGGCCCTCTGGCGTATTTTTCGCTGGCAAGCCGGGTGGCCAGTGAAGCCGCTCCCTCTTCGTTTGCCGATGTTGCCCCCAGTCGGCCACTCTTCTATAGTATGTTGTAACTAATATGGGGGTGTGCGATGAGCAGATACGATGTGATTGGCCGAATGAACGCCTGCTTTAACGAGCTGGAGCAGGCGCTCGGCGCGTTGCAGCAGCAGATCGCCCCACTGCGGTTGCTGGCGGCGCGGGTGTTCAGCCTGCCGGAGGTTGAAAAAGGCCAGGAACATCAGGCCATTTCGCATATCGCGGTCGAGCAGCATGTGGGGCAAGCGGCGCGCGATCTGGCGCTGGAGCATTATCAGCGGCTGTTCATTCACCACAACCGGGAGAATGTCAGCAGCAAGGCCGCCGTGCGCCTGCCCGGCGTCATCTGTCTGGCGGTGGAGCAACCGGAGTATCAGGCGCTGCAAACGCAGCTGGCGCTGATCAACCGCCTGAAGGGCGAACTGGAGCAGATTATCACCGTCGATTCCGGCCTGGCGCCGGAGCAGCGTTTCGAGTTCGTGCACACCCATCTGCACGGGCTGATTACCCTCAGCGCCTATCGCACCCTCACCGCCCTGACCAATCCCGACTCCGTGCGCTTCGGCTGGGCCAACAAGCACATCATCAAAAACGTCAAGCGGGACGACATTCTGGCGCAGCTGGAGAAAAGCCTGAAAGCCGGCCGCGCGGTGCCGCCGCACAGCCGTGAACAGTGGGCCGCCCTGGTCAGCCGTGAGATCGACGACGTCAGCCGGCTGCCGCAGCAGGCGACGCTGAAGATCAAACGGCCGGTAAAAGTGCAGCCGATCGCCCGGGTGTGGTATCAGCAGCAGCAAAAACAGGTGCAGCACCCCTGCCCGCTACCGCTGATCGCCCTGTGTCAGGTTGAAAGCGGCGCCGCGGTGCCGAAGATCGGCGAACTGCTCAACTACGACGCCGAGGCGGTGAAACACCGTTACAAACCCGACGCCAGGCCGCTGCGGCGGCTGGTGCCGCGTCTGCACCTGTATACCGACGACGCTACTCGCTGAGGGCATACACCCGCAGGCGATGGCCGTCCGGATCTCGCGCCACGAAGGTGTAACCGAACTCCATCTCGGTCGGCGTTTGCTCGATAGTCAGCCCAAGTTCGCGCCACTGGTTATAGCGCACCTCAACCTCTTGCGGATCCTGGCACAAGAAGCCCAGTTCACCGCCGCCCCCGGGCAGCGTGGCGGCGGGTTTTACCCCCTGTTTGGCCCACATCCCCAGCTTGAAGCCGTTGTTGAGCACGAACAGGGCAAAGCCGGGCGAAAGCTCCACCGGCGCCTGCCCCAGCAGGCGTTGATAAAAGGCGGCGCTGTTGAGCGGGTTGTCGACGTAAAGCAGGGTCATGCTGGGAAGGGTCATCGGTCTATCCTTTGGGTAATGGGAACCGGCCGGTTCCCGATAGGCACAGACTAAGGCGCGCGACTGACAGTTTATGGCAGCAGCGTGCCGCTATTGCTCCGCAATGCCCTCGCTGAGGCGCCACTCTTTCAGCAGCCGCCGCCGGCCACGCGGATAGCGCTGTTCAAGCGGCGTGGCGGCCTGAATGCGATCGAGACGAAAATGGCGAAAGGCCTGACGCAGCTCGCACCAGGCGACCAACATCTGAAACTGATCGAAAAAACCCAGCGCAAAGGGCCACAGCAGGCGTTCGCTGCGCTGCCCCGCCAGATCGAGGTAGTCGATATGCAGTTTGCGCTCGCAGCGGATGGTGTCTCGGATCAGCACCCGCATCTCATCCGCCACCGGCGGCGCCTGAACCGGCGCGATAAGCAGCGTATTGGCCTCCAGCTCCTCCCGCAGCGTCGGCGGCAGCACCGCGGCGATCTTGGCCAGCGCCTGACCCGCCGCGCTCGCCAGTTGGCTGTCGCCGCGGCGGCTGACCCAGCGCATCCCCAGCACCAGCGCTTCTGTCTCCGCCGGCGAGAACATCAGCGGCGGCAGCATAAAGCCGGGGCGCAGCACATAGCCAACGCCCGCCTCACCGGCGATTTCCGCCCCCTGCTGCTGCAGCGTGGCGATATCGCGGTACAGGGTGCGCATGCTGATGCCCAGCGTCTGCGCCAGCGCATGGCCCGCCACCGGATAACGGTGGTTGCGCAGCAGCTGCATCAGATCGAGTAAACGTTGTGCGCGCGACATATCACGGCTCCCTGCATAGCGCGGTTTGGACAAAATCAGCAAAGGTTCGCGCCTTGGCCGAGACGAAATGGCCGCCGGGGAACACCGCCCACAGCGCCAGCGGCGGCAGTTGCCAGTCCGCTAAAGCCGCAATCGCCGCCCCGCTTTGCAGCTCGCTGCGAAACAGGCCTTCGCTGGCGACGGTGGCGCCAAAGCCCGCCAGCACCAACTCGCGCACGCACTCCGCCGCGTTAACCCGCATGCGCCCCGGCAACCGCAGCGCGCGCTGCTCTTCTCCGCGGCTGAAGCGCCACTGCTCGCCGCCGCCACGGCGATGGTAAATCACCATCTCGTGCTGCAACAGATCTTCCGGCCGCTGCGGCATACCGGCAGCGGCAAAATAGCCGGGCGTGCCGATCACGCATTGCTTTACCTCACCCAGCTTGCGGGCGGTAAAACCGGAATCCTCCAACTCGCCAACACACAGGGCAATATCGATGCCTTCTTCAATCAGCGACAGATTGCCGTCATCCAGCAGCAAATCAACGTGTAACCGTGGATTGGCGCGCATAAACGCCGTCAAATCAGGCAAGGGAACGATGCGGGCGAACACCGCCGCCGAAGCGACCCGCAACCGGCCGCTCAGGGTCTCGCCGGCGCTCTGCACCAGCGCTTCCGTCTCCGCCAGCTCGTTCAGGATACGCCGGGTGCGTTGATACAGCTGCTGTCCCGCATCCGTCGGCTGCAGGCCGTGGGTCGAGCGCAGCATCAGGCGCGTGCCGAGCTGCTGTTCTAGCCGCGCCACCGCTTTTGAGACCGCCGGCTGCCCCACGTGCAGCCGCCGCGCCGCCGCGGTAAAGGAGCCGCTCTCGTAAACGCAGGCATAGGTTTCGTAATCGGCAAATTTACCCATGGCATTCCTTGTTGGAATAACTGTTAGCATTTATCGCAGTCTACACGCGCCATTTTGGAATGGGCAAGATAAGCGCTCCCCCTCATTCCCGTCAGGAGAACGCATGACACTGCAAGACAAACTCGATGCCTTCAAAGCGGCATTCGAGGCCGACCAACTGCCGTTCAAACTCGCGGTGCAAGATCACGCGCTGATGCGTGAGGCGATCCAGGCGCAGATCGCGTCGGGCGTGGCCGAACGCGCCCTGAAGGTCGGCGACGCCGCGCCCGGCTTTACACTGTCGGACAGCGAAAACCGACCATGCTCTTCCACGGCGCTGTTGGCAAAAGGGCCGCTGGTCGTCAGTTTCTATCGCGGGATCTGGTGCCCTTACTGTACGCTCGATCTGCAGGCGCTGCAGGCCGCATTGCCCGCCATCACGCAGTACGGCGCGCAGTTGTTGGCCGTCTCGCCGCAGAGCGCGGTGCATAACCGCCAGGCCGCGCGCGATCACGATCTCACCTTTCCGTTGCTCAGCGATGCAGGCAACCGTCTGGCGGCCCAGTTCGGCCTGCGTTACCGCCTGCCGGACGCGCTGATCGCCCTGTATCAACAGCGGCTCGGCCTCGATCTGGCGCAGTTCAACCAGGATGACAGCTGGACGCTGCCGCTGCCAGCGCGATTCGTCATCGCCCGCGATGGCCGTATTGTCTACGCCGAAGCGCACGCCGATTACACCCAGCGGCCGGAGCCGCAGGCGCTGTTATCGGTGCTAGAGATGTTGGCTTGAAAAGACGGGGCGCAACCGCGCCCCATTTAGGCATGACGTCATTATTTCTGCATGCTGCCAACCATCGCTTCCGGCCGCACCCACTCGTCGAACTGCGCTTCGGTCAGGTAGCCGAGCTTCAGCGCCGCGGCTTTCAGCGTCAGCCCTTCCTTGTGCGCTTTCTTGGCGATTTCCGCCGCCTTGTCATAACCGATATGGGTATTGAGCGCCGTCACCAGCATCAGCGATTCGTTCAGCAATTGGGAGATGCGATCGCGGTTCGGTTCAATTCCCACTGCGCAGTGCTCGTTAAAGCCCTGCATGCCGTCGGCCAGCAGGCGAATCGACTGCAGGTAGTTGTGGATCACCATCGGGCGGAACACGTTCAACTCGAAGTTGCCGGAAGCGCCGCCAATGTTCACCGCCACGTCGTTACCCAGCACCTGAGCGCACAGCATGGTCATCGCTTCGCACTGGGTCGGGTTGACCTTGCCCGGCATAATGGAGCTGCCCGGCTCGTTCTCCGGGATCGAAATCTCACCAATGCCGCAGCGCGGGCCGGACGCCAGCCAACGCACGTCGTTGGCGATCTTCATCAGCGAAGCCGCCAGCCCTTTCAGCGCGCCATGCCCTTGCACCAGCGCATCGCAAGTCGCCAGCGCTTCGAACTTGTTCGGCGCCGTGACGAACGGCTGATGGGTCAATTCCGCCAACGCTTTAGCGACGCGCACCGCGTACTCCGGATGGGTGTTCAGGCCGGTGCCGACCGCCGTGCCGCCCAGCGCCAGCTCGGCAATGTGCGGGATACTGTCCTCGATGTGTTTCAGATTGTGCGCCAGCATCGCCGCCCAACCGGATATCTCTTGCCCCAGGGTCAGCGGCGTGGCGTCCTGCAGATGGGTGCGGCCGATTTTGACGATGTCGCGGTAGGCTTCGGCCTTGTCGCTCAGCGTCTTGTGCAGCACTTTCAGCTCGGGGATCAGGTGCTCGCGCAGCGCAATCACCGCCGCCACGTGCATCGCGGTGGGAAACACGTCGTTGGAGCTCTGACTTTTATTGACGTCGTCGTTCGGGTGCACCTTGCGCTCTTCACCGCGCACGCCGCCCAGCAGCTCGCTGGCGCGGTTGGCCAACACTTCGTTCATGTTCATGTTGGTCTGGGTGCCGGAGCCGGTTTGCCAGATTGATAACGGGAACTGGTCGGCATGGCTGTCCGCCAGCACTTCGTCGGCGGCGTTGATGATGGCGGCGCCCCGTTCGGCCGGCAGCAGCCCCAGATCCACGTTCACCTGCGCGGCGGCGCGCTTGGTCAACGCCAGCGCGTGGATCAGCGCGGTCGGCATCTTTTCGGAGGAAATACGGAAATGCGCCAACGAACGCTGGGTTTGCGCGCCCCATAGCTTGTCGGCCGGTACTTCGATGGGGCCCATAGAGTCTTTTTCGATACGAACGCCTGCCATCACGATCTCCTTAGCATAATTCCTAAAATTGTAGGGTTAGGCCGACGCGCTACCCCCCGTCGGCATGCACTCCCAGTATAGTGACATAATAACTATTCGCATTAAGAGAGTTATCTCACAGCACGTTTCATCTCTTTTACCCATTAGCGACGCGGTTATTTTCCGCCGGTTAACCCGCGGTGAAATAAACGGCCGGGAATGAGCCTGGAGAATAAAAATCTGGATAACCATTAACGCGGATGACGCGTATTAAAATTATTGATGCGCTGCGCCTGTAAATGATTGAGCTCATCGATCCGTTGCTGCTGCAGATGATTGATCTCGTCGTAGGCGTCCTGCCGTTCATGATGCCGATACGCCCCGGTCGCCGCCGCACCGGCGGTGAGTGCCAGCGGATGCGCCACAGCCGCGACCGGCGCGGGTGTAACGACGATCGGTGCCGGCGCGATCACCACGGCGCGCGGCGCCGCGTAGGGATAGGCGACAATCACCGCCGCCTGGGCTGCGCCGGTGCAAAACCCCAACAGCAACAACAGTGTTTTCATGCAACAGACCTCTTGTTTCGTTAAATCGACGTGTTAGCCGTTACGGTAAAGGGGTCTGACGCCCAGGTTTAAGCTCAGCGTGTGATAGCCCGGTGCAGCGCGAGAATAATAATAAGGGAATGGCTCAGACGGTAAAAAATAAATTCAGCCGACATAGTTTGACATGCTGAAAAAATAAATAATGACGTTGAATGACCAGGCTAACGGCAATAATTCCGCTGTGCCAAAGAATAATCGATCGGCGGGTTTTCCGGGTCGCCTTGGGACCTGCGCGCCAATTGAGACGCCGATCGTTATCACGTTATACTATGGCCCCATTGCCGGGCGCGACGTTATCCGGCGTTTTTTTGATCGCGCCCATGATTTTTCCTGCCGACGCGGGCGTAGGATAGTCGTCGGCACAGATTTAGTTAACCGTATAAAATCAGTAGGTTATTGTCATCCAGTGTGACAATGACGTTAAGGACGTTTATCGACATGCAAAAAATGACCAACGCGGTACAGAATTACGCCTGGGGCAGCCACGATGCGCTGACCCGTCTTTACGGCATCGCCAACCCGGATAATCAGCCGATGGCCGAACTGTGGATGGGCGCCCATCCCAAGAGCCCTTCCCGCGTGCCGGGCGCCGACGGCGAACTGCGTTCGCTGCGCTTTCTTATCGATGAAGACCAGCCAAAACAGCTGGGCGCCGACGTCGCCAGCCGTTTTGGCGAGTTGCCGTTCCTGTTTAAAGTGCTGTGCGCCGATCAGCCGCTGTCGATCCAGGTTCACCCGAGTAAAGCGGCGGCCGAGATCGGCTTCGCGAAAGAGAATGCCGCCGGCATCCCGCTGAGCGCCGCCGAACGCAACTATAAAGATCCCAACCACAAGCCCGAGCTGGTGTTTGCCCTGACGCCGTTCCTGGCGATGAACGGCTTTCGCGAACTGGCCGATATCGTTTCCCTGCTGCAACCGATCGCGGGCGCGCACCACGACATCGCCGCCTTCCTGCAACAGCCGGACACCGCGCACCTCGCGACCCTGTTCGCCAGCCTGTTGACGATGAGTGGCGAACAAAAATCGCTGGCGCTCGGCGTGCTGAAAGCCGCGCTCAACAACCAGCAGGGGGAACCCTGGGATACCGTGCGCTTTATCGCCGGCTTCTATCCGGACGACAGCGGTCTGTTCTCACCGCTGCTGCTGAACGTGGTGCAGCTCGCGCCGGGCGAGGCGATGTTCCTGTATGCCGAAACGCCGCACGCCTACCTGAAAGGCGTGGCGCTGGAGGTGATGGCCAACTCGGATAACGTGCTGCGCGCGGGCCTGACGCCGAAATTCATCGACGTGCCCGAGCTGCTGGCCAACCTGCAGTTCCGCCCGCAACCGGCTTCCGGCCTGCTGACCCAACCGGAGCAACGCGGCAACGAGCTGTTCTTCCCGATCCCGGTGGAGGATTTCGCCTTCTCACTGCACGATTTGACCGCCGCACCACAGGCGCTGGCACAGCGAAGCGCCGCCATCGTGTTCTGCGTCGCCGGCGAAGCGACGCTGGAGAAATCCGGGCAACGCCTGACGCTCAAACCGGGCGAATCCTGCTTTATCGGGGCGTTCGAATCCCCGGTCAACGTCAGCGGCAGCGGCCGCATCGCCCGGGTTTATAACCAGCTGGCCTAACCGTTGATAAATTTCAGCAAATTGCTTGCTGAAAGCGAGAGCTACCCCCACAATTAAACGCCTGCGGGCGTTTTTTGTCGGCCCCTATTTGCCCCTCCCATGCAACGGAGGGTGATAAGAAAAAAGGATGAAACAGAGCTATGAAAAAATCGTTAGTCGCTGTCAGCGTCATTGTCGTTCTTGGCGCAGCATGGACCGGGGCATCCTGGTACACCGGGAAACAGATCGAGCAGCACATGGGCGAAGTCGTCGACAACGCCAACGGCCAACTGAAAGCCTACCTGCCGAAAGCCGGCGTCAAGCTGAGCTATGAAAATTACCAGCGCGGCCTGTTCAGCAGTAAAGTGCGTTATGTGCTGCGTTCCGACGGCACGGATACCAGTGAAAATGCGGCGCTGAAAGCCGGTGAAGAAGTGGCGTTCCTGGAAACCATCGATCACGGTCCGTTCCCGTTCGCGCAGCTGAAAAAATTCAACCTGCTGCCGAGCATGGCGTCGGTGCATACCGAGCTGGAAAACACCCCGGCGGTGAAAGGCCTGTTTGAAACCACCAAAGGCAAATCGCTGTTTACCGCCGATTCGCGCATCTCGTACAGCGGCGATACCGCGTCCACCATCGACTTTATCCCGCTGGACTACCAGAAGGATAAATCTTCGCTGAAATTCAGCGGCGCTACCATTGACGCCGATGTGTCACGCGATCTGAAAAAATTCGCGCTGGACGCCAATAGCGACACTATCGTGTTCGCCAGCCCGAATGAATTCGGCCAAAACGAGCAGATCACCTTCCAGGGCTTCAACCTGAAAGGCAACAGCAACGAAAGCAAGTTCGGCGTGAAGCTCGGCGATCAGACAATGACGCTGAAGCAGTTCAAACTGACGATCGACGGTAAAGATACCGTGGCGTTGGACGGTTTCAATCTGGTGAGCAAGTTTGGCGAGCAAGGCAGCAGCAATATCGGCGGCCAGATCGACTACACCATGGACGCGCTCAAGGTGCAGGGCAACGACTTCGGTGCCGGTAAACTGACGCTGAAAATCGACAACGTCGACGGCAAGGCGCTGAAAGACTTCTCCGACAGCTACAACCGCCAAACCATGGCGCTGCTGCAGCAGGGCGAGAACCTGGATCCGGACGTCTACGAACAGCAGACCTCCGAGATGCTGCAAAAGAACCTGCCGCTGCTGCTGAAAGGCAACCCGAGCCTCAGCATCGCCCCGCTGAGCTGGAAAAACAGCAAGGGTGAGAGCGTCTTCACGCTGGATCTGGCGATGACCGATCCGAGCAAGGCCGCCTCCCCGGCACAGTCGCCGGATCAAGTGATCGCTCAGGCGGTTAAAAAGCTGGATATCAACCTGACCATTCCGGAAGCGATGGCTACCGAAGTGACCGCGAAGACCGCCTTGTTGCAGGGCTATAATGCGGAAGACGCGCAGAAACTGGCGCAGCAGCAAGTGCAGGGCCTGGCGGCTATGGGCCAGATGTTCAAGCTGACCACCCAGAAAGACGGCGTGATCGCGAGCAAGTTCCACTACGCTGACAATCAGGTTGACCTGAACGGCAACAAGATGTCGCTGCAGGAGTTCATCGGCCAGTTCGCCATGCTGGGCGCCCCGGCGGAAGACGCTGAACCGGCGCAGGAAGCGGAACCCGCTCCGGCACCGGCGCAGTAATCGCCTGAAAACCTAACAAGGGCCCCCTGCGGGGCCCTTTTTATTTACGCTGCATAAACCGCATCGCGGATCTGCTGCGGGTAGCGGCCGCACATGCCTTCAAACGCGGTGTTGGTCAGTATCACCACGCTCAGCTGCGCCTGTGGATCAAAGAACCAGCTGTGGCCGTAAACGCCGCCCCAGGTCAGCGTGCCGGCGTGCTGCGGCGTCTGCGCGGCGTCTGGATCCACCAGCAGCGCGCCGCCAAAGCCGAAGCCCCAGCCCGGCCCTTGCGTTTGCGCCTGCGCGCCCACGTGCGGGCTGCGCAGCAACGCCACCGTGTCCGGCTGCAACATGCCCTGCCCGCCGCTGCGCAGCGCTTCCACCAGCTTCAGCACGTCGTCGGCATCGCCGACCATGCCCGCGCCGCCGGAAGGATAAGCCTCCGCGTTAAGCGCCCGCGCGGGTGAAAACAGCACCTCGCCCCCCGCCATCTCCTCCGGCAGCGCCACCCGCAGGCCTTCATACATGCGCAGTGGCCCTTGCGGGGTGTTGTAATACGGCGTCGCCAGGTTCGCGGCGTCCGTCGCATGGAATGCGGTGTTGCCAAGCCCCAGCGGCTGCGCCACCCATTCGACAAACAGTTGCGGCAGCGACATGCCCGTCACCCGCTCCAGCACCGCGCCAAGCACATCGATCGCCAGCGAATAATTGAAGCGCTCCCCCGGCGCCGACAGCAACGGCGCCTGCGCCAACAGCCGCAGGTTTTGCTCCAGCGTCAGCGTCGACAGCTCCACGCCGTCCTGGATCCCCAACTGATGGTAAACGCCCGCCGGCGGTTGGTTCAACCGATAGTCCAACCCGGCGGTATGGCTCAGCAAATGACGGATCTTGATCGTCGGGCGCCGGCCGTCCGCCAGTGCCGGGGTAAACCACGGCAGCCAGTCGCTGACCGCATCGTCCAGGCTCAGCTTGCCTTGCTCAATCAAACGCAACGCCGCCAGCGTGGTATAGGGTTTGGAAACCGACGACAGCCGAAACTGCGTTTCCCGCCGCATCGGTTGCCGCGCTTCGCGATCGGCATAGCCGGCCGCCCCGGCGTAGCAAATTTCGCCCCGCCGCGCCACCAGCACCACGCTGCCGACGATGCGCCCTTCGGCCATCGCCTGTTGATCGATCGCCGCGATCCGTTCTGTTAACGCCTGTTGTATTGCCGACATGATTTTAATCTCTCTGAGGGAAAGTAAAACCAGTCTAAAACGTTCTTCATAAATTAAAATAAGGCATAATTTAATGAATCATTAAGCAGAGGTTATTGATAGATGAGTTCACTCCTGCAACTGCTGCCCTATTTCGAAGCCGTGGCACGCCTGGGCAACTTTACCCGCGCGGCCAGCCAACTGGGCGTCACGCCGCCGGCGGTGTCGCAAAACATTCAGGCGCTGGAGAATCAGCTGGGAGTGCGGTTATTTCACCGCACCAGCCGCTCGGTGCGCCTCAGCGACGAAGGCCGGTTGTTCTATCAGAAGGTGTCGCCGGCTATGGGCCAGATCGATGTGGCAGCGGACGATGTGCGCGCCCTGGGCGCACAGCCGGCAGGCCTGCTGCGCATTACGCTGCCGCAGCTGGCCGCTTCGCTGCTGGTAATGCCGCATCTGGCGGCGTTTCAGCGACGCTATCCCGAGGTGCAGCTGGAGCTGTTTACCGAAGACCGCTTTTCCGATCTGGTGCTGGGCAGTTTCGATGCCGGCATTCGCATGCACGCCATGCTGCAAAAGGACATGATCGCCGTGCCGATCGATAACGGCCAGCGCCGGGTGCTGGTCGCTTCGCCTGACTATCTGGCGCGCTGCGGCGCGCCGGCCACGCCGGACGATCTGCTCGCGCACCATTGCCTGCGCTACCGTTTTCCCGGCAGCGGCAAACTGGAACCCTGGTATTTCAGCCTGGGCGACGATGAACGCGCGCTGGACGTCAGCGGCAGTTTGATTTTTAACGAAGACAGGCTGATCAAGGATGCGGCGTTGGCGGGGCTGGGTATCGCACAGCGTTTTCAGGGCACGGTGTTGCAGGAGCTGGCCCAGGGGCAACTGGTGGAAGTGCTGCCGGGTTACGCCAGCGAAGCATCGGGATTTTTCATCTACTTCCCCGCCGGCAGACATCTGCCGCTCAAACTGCGCGCCTTTATCGATTTCATGCGCGAGCAACGTGAACGGCAGCATCGGTGGTAGGGGCGCCCCGCCGGCGCCCTTGATTGTCAGCGCTTCTCCAGCGCCTGGATGATGCGATAAGTCGCCTCGACCCGATCGTCGTTCGGGAACCATTTGTTGGCCAGCATCACCACGGCGATATTCTTCGCCGGGATGAACACCGCGTAGGTGGAGAAACCGCCGGTAGAGCCGGTTTTGTTATACCAGCCGGCGCGCAATTCCGGCTGCGGCGGCGTGATGGCGGTAGCCGGCGTGCCGTTCATGATCATCCCGGCGTTGTTGCCCTCGATCAAACGCGACAGTTTCACCGGATACGGGTAGTTCTCCCACATCAGATCCTGCGTGAACGCGCCCGCCTTATAATAGCCGACGTGCGTCCCGGCCAGCGCGTCGCGCCACGGCTGTGCGACCTTCACCTGCTGCAGGTTGGCGTCCAGATAGCGAATCAGATCGCGAGCGTTGGACTTGATGCCGTAAGACTCGGCGTCCAGTGGGCCGGGATTGACCCGCACCGGCTTATCGTCCTTGTTGTAACCCTGCGCATAGTTGGCCATCTGCGCCGCCGGCACCTGAACGTAGGTGTGGCTCATGCCCAGCGCCGGCAACATCCCCTGTTCCATCGCCTGGATAAACGGCTGGTCGAGGCTTTTGGCGGCGATCATGCCCAGCATGCCGATACCGAGATTGGAATAGACGCGGTAGCTGCCCGCCGGGTGTTTCGGCTGCCAGGCCCGGTAGTAGGCCATCAGTTGGGCGTTGTCGGTCACGTCGTCCGGCACGAACAGCGGCAGGCCGGAGGTATGCGTCGCCAGATTCAGCAGGCTGACGCCGTCGAAGGCGCTGCCGCGCAGCTCGGGCAGGTAGCGGCTGGCCGGATCGTTGAACGACAGCTTACCCTGCTGCTGCGCATAGACCGCCAGCGTCGCGGTGAAGGTTTTGCTCAGCGAGCCCACTTCGAACAGCGTCTGCTCGGTGATCGGTTTGCCGGTCTGCTTCGAGGCCACGCCATACGGGTAAATCTGCTGTTTGCCGTCAACCGACACGGCGATCGCCATGCCCGGCACGCCATATTTTTTCATCAGCGGCTGAATAACGGCGTCGATATCCTGCTGCTGTGCGGCCTGTGCGGTCGGCAGGATCAGCGCGGCGATCAACGCGGTCGCCAGGCGGTTCATTTTCGTCATGATAGAAGCTCTCAGGTTGCAGGGCATCGGCCGCGGCCAAAAGTTTTTATTGGCGTTATGCACGGCGCTTTCCCTGGTTGATGATGTCATTCCTTTACGGCTGCCGCGACGCTCTCAGCAGCCGCGCCAAATATCGGATTTTGCCGCCGGGTTGACAAGCGATAATAATTTCAGCCAGCATAAAGAAAAACTTATGGCTATCGACGATGCGCAATCGACTTCCCCTCAATGCCCTGCGGGCGTTCGAATCCTCCGCCCGCCACCTGAACTTCACCCGCGCCGGCCTGGAGCTGCGCGTCACCCAGGCCGCCGTCAGCCAGCAGGTGCGCATGCTGGAAGAACAGCTGGGCATTCAGCTGTTCCGCCGCCTGCCGCGCGGCCTGGATCTGACCGAAGAAGGCCAGGCGCTGCTGCCGGTGTTGAACGACGCCTTCGACCGCATCGAGGCGGTGCTGCAGCAGTTCGAAGGCGGGCATTTCCACGAGGTGCTGACGGTGGCGGTGGTCGGCACCTTCGCCGTCGGCTGGCTGATGCCGAGGCTGGCGGCGTTCCGCACGGCGCACCCGTTTATCGATCTACGGGTGCTGACCCACAACAACCTGGTCAATCTGTCGGCCGACGGCATGGATTTCGCCATCCGCTTCGGCGAAGGCCTCTGGCCCGCCACCTGCAATATCAAGCTGTTCGACGCGCCGCTGACGGTGCTCTGCCCGCCGGCGGTCGCCGCGCGCCTGCGCACGCCGCAGGATCTGCAGCACGAGCAGCTGATGCGCACCTACCGCAAGGATGAATGGGAGCGCTGGTTCACGGCTGCGCAGGTGACGCCGTGGCGGATCAACGGCCCGGTGTTCGACTCGTCAAGACTGATGGTGGAAGGCGCGATCCAGTGCGACGGTGTGGCGCTGGCGCCGGTCAGCATGTTCCGCCGCGAACTGGCCGCCGGCGTGCTGCAGCGGCCGTTCGCCGCCGAGGCCGCGCTTGGCGCCTATTGGCTGACCCATTTGAAGTCGCGGGACCTGACGCCGGCGATGAAAACCTTTATCGGCTGGATCCGCCGGGAGGCGGAAGAGGAACTGCGGCGGGATTAGGCGGAGCCGCGCCGGATCAGCGTCGGCGGCAGAATGACGTTCTGCGCCGGCAGGTCGGCGTCACCGATGCGCTGCAGCAGGCGCGCGGCGGCGCTGCGCCCCACTTCCCGCGCCGAGCTGGAGACGAAGGTCAGCGGCGGCTCGGTCAGCTCGGCCTCCGGCACGTCGCCGAAGCCGATCAGCGCCACCTGCCGCCCGTAGTAAGCGTCAACCCCATCCGAGCCGATGCTGCGGCCGCTGCGCGTCAGGCCAAAATAGGCGCCCAGCGCCACCGAAGCCTTGTGGCAAACGACAGCGGTAATGTTCGGATAGTGGCGCAGCAGCTGTTCCGCCGCTTGCGCCGCCTCACGCTGCCGGCAATCGCACTCGACGATCCATTCGCTGCGAAACGGCAGGCCGTACTGCACCAGCGTGGCGCAAAAGCCCCCCAACCGCTCGGCACGCGTCAATGAGTCGCTCTGGCCGCCAAGGTAGGCGATTTGGCTGTGGCCGCGTTTGATCAAAAATTCGGTGGCCAGTTTGGCGGCCTGCATGTTGTCCGGCCGCACCACGTCCACCCCATCGAGACCGCTGGAGCGCGCCACGCAGACCAGCGGTACGCCCTGCTCGGCCGCCTTCTCCTTCAACCCAGCCGCCGCGCGAATGCCGCCGGCCAGCACGATACCGTCGACGCCCTGCGCCAGCAGCGCGTCAAACGCCCGCTGCAAGCCCTGGCCGTCGCGCCCGCTCTGGGTTAAAAAACAGCAGTTTGTCGTGCGCCTCCAGCGCTTCGCTCAGCCCGGCGGTCATTTCGGCATAGAAGGGTTCGCAAATGTCGCGCAGAACGAGGCCGATCACCCCAGATTCACCGCCGCGCAGCGTCGCCGCCTGACGATTGCGCACGTAGCCCAGCTGCTCTATCGCCTGATTGACCTTCTCGACGGTGGTCGGCGAAATCCGCCCCTTGCCGCTCAACACCAGGGAAACCGTGGTGACCGACACGCCCGCCTGCTGCGCCACATCGGTGATGGTGATTTTTTTGATGCTCATAGTCTCTGCGAACCCGTTCCTGGGCAACCCGCGCCGTAATGATCAAGGGTATACCGAATCCGTTAACTCAGTAAAACGTTTTACTGCCAGCCGCATTGTCGCCAAAAACCGGGCGGCAGATTTGTGATTGGTGGCGCATTTTTGCTAGGTAAAACGTTTTATCTTCTTTTTACCTAATCAGCAGTCCCCTTTTTGCTCGTCTTTTCGCCAGGAGAAGTCGGTTATGTCAGCAGCCAACAAACCCAAAATCACCCTCTGGGAGTTCTTCCAGAGCCTGGGCAAAACGTTCATGTTGCCCGTCGCCTTGCTCTCTTTCTGCGGCATCATGCTGGGGATCGGCAGCTCGCTGAGCAGCCGCGACGTGATCACCCTGATGCCGTTTATCGGCCACCCGATCTTCCAGCTGATCTTCACCTGGATGAGCAAGGTAGGCTCCTTCGCCTTCAGCTTCCTGCCGGTGATGTTCGCCATCGCCATTCCGCTGGGCATGGCGCGCGAAAACAAAGGCGTCGCCGCGTTCTCCGGTTTCGTCGGCTTCGCTGTGCTGAATCTGGGCACCAACTTCTATCTGACCGCCGCCGGCGTGCTGCCCACCAGCGATCCGCTGGTGCTGAAAGCCAACAATATCCAGAACATCCTCGGCATTCAGTCGATCGATACCGGCATCCTCGGCGCGGTGATCGTCGGCATCATCGTCTATCGCCTGCATGAACGCTTCCACACCATCCGCCTGCCGGACGCGCTGGCGTTTTTCGGCGGCACGCGCTTCGTGCCAATCGTCACCACCGTGGTGCTGGGCCTGTGCGGCTTGGTGATCCCACTGATCTGGCCGTGGTTCGCCGCCGGCATCACCGGGCTGGGCTGGGTGATCAACAGCGCCGGCGCCTTTGGCCCGATGCTGTTCGGCACCGGCGAACGCTTGCTGCTGCCGTTCGGCCTGCAGCACATTCTGGTGGCGCTGATCCGCTTTACCGAGGCGGGCGGTACGATGGAGGTGTGCGGCCACAGCGTCAGCGGCGCCCTGACCATCTTCCAGGCGCAGCTCTCCTGCCCGACCACCACCGGCTTCGCCGAGAGCGCCACCCGCTTCCTGTCACAGGGTAAAATGCCGGCGTTCCTCGGCGGCCTGCCGGGCGCGGCGCTGGCGATGTACCACTGCGCTAAACCGGAGAATCGTCACAAAATCAAAGGGCTGTTGATTTCCGGCGTGGTAGCCTGCGTGGTCGGCGGCACCACCGAACCGATCGAGTTCCTGTTCCTGTTCGTCGCGCCGTTCCTGTATCTGATCCACGCGCTGCTCACCGGGTTGGGCTTTACCGTGATGGCGCTGCTGGGCGTGACCATCGGCAACACCGACGGCAACATCATCGACTTCGTGGTGTTCGGCATTCTGCACGGCACCGCCACCAAGTGGTATCTGGTGCCGGTGGTGGCCGCCGTCTGGTTCGTCGGCTATTACGCCATTTTCCGCTTCGCCATCCAGCGCTTTAACATCAAAACGCCGGGTCGTGAGAGCGACAGCGCCGTCAGCCAAAGCGCGCCGAGCGGCGCGGTGGGCAAATCCGGCTACAACGTGCCGGCGATTCTGGCGGCCCTCGGCGGCCCGGGCAACGTTATCACGCTGGACAACTGCATCACCCGCCTGCGCCTGTCGGTCAACGACATGAGCCGGGTGGACGACGCGGCGCTGAAGGCCAACCGCGCCATCGGCGTAGTGCATCTCAACGACCATAATCTGCAGGTGGTGATCGGCCCGCAGGTGCAATCGGTGAAAGATGAATTAGACTCACTGATAGCCACGGCGCAACCTGCCGCGGCGCTGCAGGGAGCCACCCATGTTTGATTTCTCCACCCCGATCGACCGCCACGGCACCTGGTGCACCCAGTGGGACTATATCGCCGATCGTTTCGGCAGCGACGACCTGCTGCCGTTCACCATCTCCGATATGGATTTCGCCACCGCACCGTGCATTCTCGAGGCGTTGCAGCAACGCCTGCAGCACGGCGTGCTGGGCTACAGCCGCTGGCAGCACGAGGATTTTCTCGGCGCGCTGCGCCACTGGTATCAGCAACGTTTCAACGTCGCCATCGACACCGCAACGGCGGTGTACGGCCCTTCCGTTATCTACATGGCGGCGCAGCTGATCCGCCAATGGTCCGTACCGGGCGATTATGTGGTGACCCATACCCCGGCCTACGACGCCTTCTACAAGTTGATCCTCGCCAACCAACGCCAGCTGTTGGCCTGCCCGCTGCACAAGGCCGGCGACGACTGGCGCTGCGACATGGCGCACCTTGAGGCGTTGCTGGCGCGGCCGCAAACCAAGATCCTGCTGCTGTGCAGCCCGCATAATCCCACCGGCAAAGTGTGGCGCCGCGACGAGTTGCAGCAGATGGCCGAACTGTGCGAGCGCCACGACGTGCGCGTCATCAGCGACGAAATCCACATGGATATGGCATGGGGGGAACACCGCCATACGCCGTGGAGCCAGGTGGCGACCGGCGCCTGGGCCTTGCTGACCTCCGGCTCCAAGAGTTTCAATATCCCGGCGCTGACCGGCGCCTACGGCTTTATCAGCGATGACGCCAGCCGCGAAGCCTACTTCCAGCAGCTCAAATCCCGCGACGGCCTCTCCTCGCCGGCGGTGCTGGCGGTGGCGGCGCACGTGGCTGCCTATCGCCACGGCGAACCCTGGCTGGACGCCCTGCGCGACTATCTGCAGGATAATCTGAGCTACGTCGCCGAACGGCTGGAGCAGGCGTTTCCCGCGCTGGGCTGGCGCCCGCCGCAGGCCACCTACCTGGCCTGGATCGATCTGCGGCCGCTGGCCGTAGACGATCGGGCGCTGCAGCAGGCGCTGATCGAGCGCGAAAAGGTGGCGATCATGCCGGGCTTTACCTACGGCGAGGAAGGCCGCGGGTTCCTGCGTCTCAACGTCGGCTGCCCGCGCGGCAAGCTGGAGGCCGGAATGGACAAGCTGATCGCCGGGTTGAGGATGGTGCTGGGCGAGCAATAACGCGAGGGGGCGAGCCTCTGCCCGCCCCTCGGTTACGCCTGAACAGACGGAATTTCCTCCAGATGACGATAGACCGTCAATCCCCATTCGTTAGCCAACCGCACGTCGTTATCGGCTCCCGCAGATGCCCCTTCGATGCGATACACCGCCTGACACTGCGCAATCAGCCGATGGGCCACCGGGTAAAGAAACGCCTCGCTCACCGCATCGCCAACCTGAGTGGAGCCTGCCGCCGCCGCCAAAGGCAGCGCCAGCCATTCGCCGATCACCGGCACGTGTCCCCGCAGGTAAACCGCCAGCGCCGCCTGTTCCAGGCGCGCCAGATTGGCGGCGATACGCTGCGGATCGCCATCGGTGCCGCTGCGATAGGGGCCGGCGATCAGGATTTGTTGTGCTTTCATCGTTCTTCCTCCAACGTCCGGTTCAAGGCGACAAACTGCAGCAGCATGATGGTCTTGGCGTCAACGATCGCGCCCTGACGAATCGCCTGCAGGGCCTGCGCCAGCGGCAGCTCGATCACCTCCAGATCCTCGCCCTCCGCCGCCACCCCGCCGCCCTCGTTGACGCGATCGCCCGCCTGATATTCACCGACGAAAAAGTGCAGCTTCTCGGTGACCGAACCTGGGCTCATGTACGCCTCGAACACTTTCTCCACGTTCTGCACGAAATAGCCGGTTTCCTCTTCCGCTTCGGCTCTGATGCGCGCCTCCGGCGACGCGTTGTCCAGCAGCCCGGCGGCGGCCTCAATCAGCATGCCGTCATGACCGTTGACGAACACCGGAAAGCGGAACTGGCGCGTCAGGATCACCGTCTGCGCCTGCCGGTTGAACAGCAAAATCACCGCGCCGTCACCGCGATCGTAAGTCTCACGGCTTTGCCGCTGCCAGACGCCGTCGCGCCGCAGAAAATCAAAGGTGGTTTTTTTCAGCAGGTACCAGTCATCGGACAACACCCGGGTTTCGACAATGCGAACCCTGTCTTTGGTGGCTATCATCGGTTTACTCCGCCAGAGGAAGGAAATTGATACTATCGTGCAGTTTCGTGTATGATCAAGATATTTCGTGCAAAACAAATTTGAGGGAAAAATGGCCATGTTGACCAGCCAGCGCAAGAAAATCATCCTGGAGAAACTGGCTCAGGACGGCCAGGTGTTGGCCAAGCAGCTCAGCGAGCTGTTCGGGCTGTCGGAAGACACTGTCCGGCGCGACCTGCGCGAACTGGACGCCGAGGGGTTGCTGCAGCGGGTGCACGGCGGCGCCCTGCCGGTTTCATCCGCCATCGCCAGCTTCGCCGAACGCAATCAGTTGGAATCCGGCGCCAAACGCGCGATCGCCAAAGTGGCGGCGGCGCTGATCGCCCCCGGCCAGGTGGTGATCATCGACGGCGGCACCACCTCCGCCGAGCTGGTCAGGCAGCTGCCGCTCAGCCTGAACGCCACCATCGTCACCCACAGCCCCAGCGTCGCCGTGGGCCTGGCCGATCATCCCACGGTGGAGGTGATCCTGATCGGCGGCCGGTTGTACAAGCATTCGATCGTCAGCGTCGGCGCCGCCGCGGTGGAAGCGATGTCGCATATTCGCGCCGATATCTATTTTATGGGCGTGACCGGCGTGCACCCCACTGCGGGGCTGAGCACCGGCGATCTGGAAGAGGCCTACATCAAGCGCGCGCTGGCGGCCCGCGCGGCGGAAACCGTAGTGCTGGCCTCCGCCGCCAAGCTTAACGCCGCCTCGCAGTATGCGATCGGTGACATTACGCTGGCGCATACCATCATCGTTGAACGCGCCACCGACGACGCATTGATCGCACCGTTGCAGCAGGCGGGCGTCAGCGTGTTGAAAGCCTGATTCACGACGATAATGCGATACTCCTCGCATTATTTGTGATGCAAGTCACTTTTTTATGCAACGAGATGGCAAGTTTCATTCATTTGTTTTTATACTGTTCTGCACTTTACCTACGATAATTAGCGAGTGCCCAGCATGATCGATCCCCGCCTACCGCTTACCGACATTCACCGCCATCTCGACGGCAACATCCGCGCGCAGACCATTCTCGACCTCGGTCGCCAGTTCAATCTCGCCCTGCCGGCCAACGATTTGGAGAGCCTGCGCCCGCACGTGCAGATCACCCACGCCGAACCGGATCTGGTCAGCTTCCTGCAGAAACTGGACTGGGGCGTAGCGGTGCTGGGCGATCTGGACGCCTGCCGCCGGGTGGCCTACGAAAACGTCGAGGACGCCGCCAACGCCGGCCTGCACTACGCCGAGCTGCGTTTTTCCCCTTACTACATGGCGATGAAGCATCAGCTGCCGGTCGCCGGCGTGGTGGAAGCGGTGATCGACGGGATCCGCTCGGGCTGCCGCGATCGCGATATCGACATTCGCCTGATCGGCATCATGAGCCGCACCTTTGGCGAGGCCGCCTGTTTGCAGGAGCTGGAAGGGTTGCTGGCGCACCGCGACGGCATTACCGCACTGGATTTGGCGGGCGATGAGCTGGGCTTCCCCGGCAGCCTGTTCCTCAGTCACTTCAACCGTGCGCGCGACGCCGGCCTGCGCATCACCGTGCACGCGGGCGAAGCCGCCGGCCCGGAAAGCATCTGGCAGGCGATCCGCGAGCTGGGCGCCGAACGTATCGGCCACGGGGTAAAAGCGGTTGAAGATCCGGCGCTGATGGACTTCCTGGCGGAACACGGCATCGGCATCGAGTCCTGCCTGACCTCCAACATCCAAACCAGCACCGTGCCGTCGCTGGCGCAGCATCCGCTGGCCACCTTCCTGCGCCACGGCGTGCTGGCGTCGATCAACACCGACGATCCGGCGGTTCAGGGCATCGAGATCGAGCATGAATACCGCGTCGCCGCGCCGCAGGCCGGGCTGACGCCGGAAGAAATCCGCACCGCGCAGGAAAACGGCCTGAAGCTGGCCTTCCTCAGCGAGCAGGAAAAACAGGCGCTACGCGCCAAAGTTCAGGGCTAATCTCCCCAGGCGCCAAACGGCGCCTTCTTCTCATCCCCCGTCTTCTTCCGCCTGCTCGTCTTTATCGCTGTTTTCACCCCATCACTCTGTTGCAAGAGAGGAGATCCGTATGTCTGACAAACTACGCCGTATCGTGCTGACCGGCGGCCCGGGTTCGGGCAAAAGCACGCTCATCGACGTTCTTCATCGCCGCGGTTACCCGCATTCGCAGGAGGCGGGCCGGGCGATTATTCAGGATCAGGTGAGTATTGGCGGCAATGCGCTGCCGTGGGGCGATCGCCAGGCTTTCGCCGAGCGGATGCTCGATTGGGAACTGCGTTCATGGCGCGAAGCGACGGGCGCAACATGCTGGTTCTTCGATCGCGGCCTGCCGGATATCGCCGGTTACCTGACGCTGTGCGGATTATCGATCCCCGCCCCCTTAACGGCGGCGATCGACGCCTTTCGCTATGCCGATACGGTGTTCATCGCCCCGCCGTGGCGAGCGATTTATGCGCAGGACAGCGAGAGAAAACAGTCTTTCGCCGAAGCCGAGCAAACCTATCGGGCGATGGTGGCCATCTATCGCCGTTATGGCTATCGGCTGCAAGAGCTGCCGCGCGCCTCACCCGATGAGCGCGCCGACTTTCTGCTCGACGCGCTGGGCCGCCGCTAGCGGCCTGCTACCTATTTGGCCGCCAGCGCCTCCGCCTCGGCCCGCTGTTTGGCGGTTTTACGCGCATAGCGCTGCGCCAGCACCGCGCACACCATCAGTTGCACCTGGTGGAAAATCATCAGCGGCAGCACCATGGCGCCCACCGCCGCGGCCGGGAACAGCACGTTGGCCATCGGGATGCCGTTCGCCAGGCTCTTTTTCGAACCGCAGAAGACGATGGTGATTTCATCGGCGGTGTTGAAGCCCAGCCAGCGCGCCGCGTAGGTGTTGATCACCAGCACCACCGTCAGCAGCACCAGCGACATCACCAGGATGGTCAGCAGCGACCAGCCGTCGATACGGTGCCAAATCCCTTCCACCACCGCCGCACTGAACGCGGTATACACCACCAGCAGGATCGACGAACGGTCGGTCAGGTTAATCAGTTTGCGATGGCGGTCGATCCACTTGCCGATCAGCGGCCGCGCCAGATGGCCGATCACGAACGGCACCATCAGTTGCAGAATGATTGAGCCAATGGCGTGCAGCACGTCGGTATTGCCGCCCTGGGTATGCATCAACGCCCCCACCAGCAGCGGCGACAGGAACACGCCAAGAATGCTGGACGCTGAGGCGCTGCAGATCGCCGCCGCCACGTTGCCGCCCGCCGCCGAGGTAAAAGCGATGGCCGACTGCACCGTGGCCGGCAGCGCGCACAGATAGAGGAAGCCGAGATAGACCGTCGGCGTCATGATGCCCGGCACCAGCAGGTTCATCGCCAGCCCGAGCAGCGGGAACAGCGCAAAGGTGCTGAGGAACACCAGCAGATGCAGCTTCCAGTGGCTCATGCCGGCGACGATCGCCTCGCGCGACAGCTTGGCGCCGTGCATAAAGAACAGCAGTGCGATGGCGGCGGTGGTCAGGTGTTCAAAGAAGGTTTTCCAGATGCCTTCGCAGGGGAACAGCGAGGCGACGATCACCACCAAAATCAGAACCAGCAAAAATTTATCAATGCGCAAACGCTGCAACCAGGACATGAAACGAATTTCCTTGCACGTAAAGTCGTAAAAAGGCCCGACGTTGCGCCGGGCACAGAGAAATGGGCGGTATCAAACCACCGGCAGCGCCTGCTGCAGCCGGGCCGATTCCAGCCCCAGTTCAATCAATGCCATCACCGCGATGGCGTCGGCGGCCGGCACCGGGTTTTCAGCGATGCCGGCGATGGCGTCGCGCACCGCCGCGTAATAAGCCGGATAATTGCCGGGAATGTTGAGCAGCGGTTGCTCCGCCAGCAGATCGTCACGTGACAGCGTCACCACGCCATCGCGCATGTCATAACCCCAATCGGCCTGCGGCAAGCGCTCGCCGGCCTTCAGCCGGTCCTCCTGCGGATCGAGGCCGTATTTGACATAGCTGCCGCGGGTGCCGTGCACCACGTAGCGCGGGCTCTCCGCCGCCGCCAGCATGCTGGCGTGCAGCACCACGCGGCGATCGCCATAGCTCAGCAGCGCGTGAAAATAGTCCACCGCCTGTGCCCCCGGCCGCAGCTCACCCAGATCGACAAACAGTCGGTCGGGTTTGCCGAAGAGTTGCAGCGCCTGATCGAGCAGATGCGGCCCCAAATCGAACCAGATGCCGCTGCCGGCGCCGCCCTGTTCGCGCCAGCGCTGGCGCACCTGTGGCCGGTAGCGATCGAAATGCGACTCGAAATACACCACCTCGCCCAACGAACCGTCGTTCAGCAGCGCCTTAAGGGTAAGGAAATCGCTGTCCCAGCGACGGTTGTGGAACACCGACAGCAGTAAACCGCTCTGCTGCGCCTGCTGTTGCAGCGCCCGAGCTTGTGACAGCGTCACGGTGAAGGGTTTATCCACCACCACGTGCTTGCCGGCGGCCAGCGCCTGTTGCGCCAGCGGGAAATGAGTGTCATTAGGGGTGGGAATCACGATCAGATCGAGGGTCGGATCGGCGAACAGCGCTTGCGCATCCCCCACCACCGTCATCGATGGCCAGTCGGCGTGCACTTTGCCGGCATCGCTGCTGGAAACGGCGGCCAGTTCCAGCCCCGGCGTACCGGCGATTAGCGGCGCATGAAAGGTTTTACCGGCGTAGCCGTAACCGACCAGCCCGACACGAATTTTTTCAGCCATGGGATTTCCTCTTGCACGCTCACGACAGACCCTTTCGATTTGACACCATGCGGCCGGATGGAACAAGAAGTAAATGAGATGTTAATTCAAAGCGAGGCCGGAGTAGCCAAACGTGCGGCCCGGCGTCGCGATGCCGAGCTATCCGCTTGATAGAGATGACGAAGCCTATATTACCCGCTAAGCTATGCCGCCTGTGATCCCCGATTCAATCAGGAAGCCGTTTTATGTCTCAAGCTGAATACTCTCGTATCGGCGGTTGGTTGCTGGCCCCGCTGGCCTATCTGATCGTTACCCTGCTCAGCGCCAGCCTGATGCTGCTCCTGTACGCCATGGCGATCTTCATGCCCGAGTCGCGCGACTATCTGTTGACCAACGCCCAGGCGTTTACCCTGCAATGGTACTTTTCGGTGCTGACCACGCTCTTGATGTGGGGCTTTACCCTGTGGCTGGTGTTTCTGTTCTGCCAGCGGTCGCAGCGCTTCCCTAAACTGTTCTTGTTATGGCTGCTGATCACGGTGATCCTGGCGGTGAAAGCCTTCGCCTTCGCGCCGGTGCCGGATGAAGTGGCGGTGCGCAGCCTCGGCTGGCCGCTGCTGATGGCGGCGCTGCTGGTGCCTTACATCAAGCGCTCGCAGCGGGTCAAAGGCACCTTTACCGAACGTTAAAGGCGGTTGCAGCACGTTTTATCGGGTATTTTGTGTAAATTTTCGCCAAAAAAGGCAATACCCCTGCGATTCATATGTTGTCGTCCGGCCGCCGATTCCCGATAATAGGCGGCTTTTATTTTTTAGGCATCGCAATGACCGAATACCTGCTCCTGTTTGTCGGCACCGTACTGGTGAACAACTTCGTTCTGGTGAAGTTTCTTGGCCTGTGCCCGTTCCTCGGCGTTTCCAAGAAGCTGGAAAGCGCCATCGGCATGGGAATGGCCACCACCTTCGTCATGACGCTGGCCTCCGTCAGCGCCTGGGTGATCAACACCTTTATTCTGGTTCCGCTGGATCTGGTGTACCTGCGCACGCTCTCCTTCATTCTGGTGATCGCCGTCGTCGTGCAGTTCACCGAGATGGTCGTGCGCAAAACCAGCCCGGCGCTCTACCGCCTGCTGGGCATCTTCCTGCCGCTGATCACCACCAACTGTGCGGTGCTGGGCGTGGCGCTGCTTAACGTCAACCTCGGCTACAACTTCCTGCAGTCCGCCGTTTACGGCTTTAGCGCCGCCGCCGGTTTCTCGCTGGTGATGGTGCTGTTCGCCGCCATTCGCGAACGTCTGGCGGTGGCCGACGTGCCGGCGCCGTTCCGCGGCTCCTCGATCGCGCTGATCACCGCCGGGCTGATGTCGCTGGCCTTTATGGGCTTTACCGGGCTGGTGAAATTCTAATGACTGCGTTGTGGATAGCTATCGCGGCTTTGAGCGCGCTCGGGCTGCTGTTCGGACTGGTGCTGGGCTACGCCGCGCGCCGTTTTGAGGTGGAAGAGGATCCGGTCGCCGAGCAGGTCGACGCAATCCTGCCGCAGAGCCAGTGCGGCCAGTGCGGCTACCCCGGCTGTCGCCCCTATGCCGAGGCGGTGGCCAACGGCGAGATGATCAATAAATGCGCGCCGGGCGGCGAACAGGTGATGCTGAAACTGGCGGAGCTGCTCAACGTGGAGCCGCAGCCGCTGGGCAGCGAAGCCGCCGCCGAGCCGGAGCGTAAAGTGGCCTATATCGACGAGGCCAACTGCATCGGCTGCACCAAGTGCATTCAGGCTTGCCCGGTTGACGCCATCGTCGGCGCCACCCGCGCCATGCATACCGTCATTACCGACCTCTGTACCGGCTGCGATCTGTGCGTCGCCCCTTGCCCTACCGATTGTATTGAAATGAGACCGGTCGCCACCACCACCGCCAACTGGAAGTGGGACATGAAGACGATCCCGGTGCAAGTGATCCACGTGGAGCAACATGCTTAATCTGTTCGCCGCCTTTAAAAAAGACCGGATCTGGGATTTCGACGGCGGGATCCATCCACCGGAAATGAAGACTCAGTCGAGCGGCGCGCCGCTGCGTGTCGCCCCTCTGCCCAAGACCTTTATCATTCCGCTGCAGCAGCATCTGGGGCCGGAAGGCGAGCTGTGCGTCAACGCCGGCGATCGGGTGTTGAAAGGCCAGCCGCTGACCGTCGGCCGCGGGCGCACCGTACCGGTGCACGCCCCGACCTCGGGCACCGTTAGCGCCATCACGCCGCACATCACCGCTCACCCTTCCGGGCTGTCGGAACTGTGCGTGATTATCGAGGCAGACGGCGAAGACCGCTGGTGCGAGCGCGAGCCGGTGGCGGATTACCGCCAATCGCCCGCCGCGGAGCTGATTCAGCGTATTCATCAGGCCGGCATCGCCGGTCTGGGCGGCGCAGGTTTTCCGACCGCCAGCAAACTGCAAGGCGGCATGAACGGCGTGGAAACGCTGATCCTCAACGCCGCCGAGTGTGAGCCTTACATTACCGCCGACGACCGTCTGATGCAGGAACATGCCGATCAGATCATTGAAGGCACGCAGATCCTGCAACACATTCTGCAACCCAAGCTCACGTTGATCGGCATCGAAGACAATAAACCGGAGGCAATCGCGGCGCTGAAACAGGCGTTGCGCGGCCAGCCCGGCATTGCGCTGCGCGTCATCCCGACCAAATACCCGTCCGGCGGCGCCAAGCAGCTGACCAAAATTTTGACCGGTAAGGAAGTGCCGCACGGTAAGCACTCCTCCGCTATCGGCGTATTGATGCAAAACGTCGGCACCGCCTTCGCCATCAAGCGAGCGATCGTCGACGGCGAACCGCTGATTGAGCGCGTAGTGACCCTGACCGGCGAGGCGATCGAGCGCCCCGGCAATCTGTGGGCTCGCATCGGCACGCCGGTGCAGCACCTGCTCGACTTCGTCGGTTTCCGCCCGCAGGCGCAGCAGATGGTGGTCATGGGCGGCCCGCTGATGGGCTTCACCCTGCCCGCGCTGAACGTGCCGATCGTCAAGATCAGCAACTGCATTCTGGCACCGACGGTGGATGAAATGACGCCACAGGAACCGGAGCAGTCCTGCATCCGCTGCGGCCTGTGCGTAGACGCTTGCCCTGCCGGGCTGCTGCCACAACAGCTGTATTGGTTCAGCCGCGGGCAGGAGCACGACAAGGCGCGCAACCATAACCTGTTCGACTGCATCGAATGCGGTGCCTGCGCGTTCGTCTGCCCCAGCAATATCCCGCTGGTACAGTACTACCGGCAGGAAAAGGCCGAAATCAAGGCTATCGATCTGGAAGCGGCGCGCACCGCCGAGGCCAAGGCGCGTTACGAGGCCAAGCTGGCGCGTCTGGAGCGTGAAAAACTGGCGCGTGAAGAGCGACATAAAAAGGCCGCCGTCAAACTGACCGACGACGATCAGGGCGCAGTGCAGGCCGCGCTGGCGCGCGTGCGCAGCAAGAATGCCGAAGCGGCGGTAACGCCGGTCAACGGCCAGCAGCCGGATAACAGCGAGATGATCGCTGCCCGCGAAGCACGTAAAGCGCAGGCGCGCGAACGTCGTGCCCAGCTGGCTGCCGAGGTGGAAACGGAAGCGCCACCGGCGACCGCCGGCGACGACGCGCGTAAAGCCGCCGTGGCCGCGGCGCTGGCCCGCGTGAAAGCGCGCAAAGAGGCGTCGGCAGCAGACAGCTCCGCCCCGGCGGCAACAGAGGACGATCCGCGTAAAGCGGCCGTTGCGGCCGCCCTGGCGCGCGTGAAGGCCAAAAAGGCAGTGCAGCAGGCTGATGCCCCTGCGCCGGCGGAAACGACGCCGGCTGCCGCCGAAGAAGATCCGCGCAAAACGGCGGTCGCGGCGGCACTGGCGCGCGTAAAAGCCAAGAAAGCGGCGCAGCAAGCGGATGCCCCTGCACCGATGGAACCGGCGCCGGCTGCAGCCGAAGAAGATCCGCGCAAGGCGGCAGTCGCGGCGGCACTGGCGCGCGTAAAAGCCAAGAAAGCGGCGCAGCAGGCGGATGCTCCTGCATCGGTGGAACCGGCGCCGGCTGTAGCCGAAGAAGATCCGCGCAAAGCGGCGGTCGCGGCGGCTATCGCCCGCGCCAAGGCCAAGAAAGCGGCGCAGCAGGCGGATGACCCTGCACCGACGGAAACGGCGCCGGCTGCAGCCGAAGAAGATCCGCGCAAGGCGGCGGTCGCGGCGGCTATCGCCCGCGCCAAAGCCAAAAAAAGCCGCCAGAGAATCGCTGGCGACGGAAACGGAAGACAAATAATGATAGCGGCGCCTGGCTGACGCCAGGCGCCATTTAATCGATAGAAATCAGGTAGGTGTAATCCACTTCAATCTGACGCAGTTTGGATTCAGGATTCCACTCTTTGGTTTGAATGATCTCCATTTCCATACTTCCGCGCACTTTATCCTTCAACCCCGGCATCACATGCGACATCAGATAGCCGAAAAACTGCAAACACTCTTTCGCCGACCCCTTATGGTTGATAGAGATAAACTCGCGGCTCGGCAAATGGAAGGTGTCTATCTGATGGTTGGAAAGAATATCCTTTCTGTGTTCAGGATCAACTGCCATCACCAGCGTGGATGAGAGCTCGTCGCCCTCCCCGGCATGAGGGGAGTAGATGCTGTAAATCCGCCGACAGTCGACGTGCAGCCCCTTGAAGAAGTCGTTGAAAATCTCGTCCTTCATCGCCATGCAGGAAGAGTACTCCAGCTCCTGTTCGGAGGCGAAATCCAGCCGGCGCGTGAAGCCGACCAGCTGCATGTCGGGCAGCGTCAGCCGCTTCACTTCCGGGTAATAACCGGCGCCGTAGCTGGCTTCGAAGTTAAAGCGCGGCATCAGGTTTTTCACGTCCCAGTGCTCCATCGAGCGGTAGCGATTGGGGGTGGTGCCGAAGCGCTGCTTGAACATGCGGGTAAAGGTCTGCTGAGAGTCGAAACCCAGCTCATCGGAGATGTCGATGATGGAGCGACGAGTAATGCGCAACGCCACCGCGGCGCGCGTCAGGATGCGCGAACGGATATAGGTGGCGAGTTGAATGCCGGTAATACGCTTGAATTTACGCTGCAGGTGCCACTTGGAATAGCCCGAAATACGCGCGACTTCATCCAGGTTTGGCCGTTTCTCCAGATGTATCTCCACCCACTCAATTAGCTCTTCAATAAAAAAAATGTCTTCATTTGTCATTATTATGGGTTCACTGACTCAATAATGTTCGCGATAGTAACCTACACGGATTATGTGAAAGTTGTTATTTTGTGCGGAAATCTGGAGAGAAATGATATCTCATTCAGACGTTTACCCCATTTCCCGCGGTCGATGGCGGCACAAGTTCCACTGACAATTCCTCACGTTAGCCCATTTCCCGGCCAAAAAAAATCAAATCGCGCCACCCCGATCGCCAGATGTGCGGAAAGCCGAATACCCCTATCATTAAGGCGTATTACCCTCGCATCGAATCAGGTAGAATGCTCGGCTATCATTTTTGCCGCGCCCGCAGTATGGCGCATCGAAACTGCCGCAGGCGCGGCGCAGAAGGTATCGTTAATCTATGAAGTTCAGGCCGGTATCACCCACAGCCGCCAAAGGCTTACACATCGCCAGCTCGCCTTTCACCCACAACCAGCAAAGCACCAGCCGCATTATGCTGTGGGTCATGTTGGCGTGCATTCCCGGCATTGCGGCGCAGATTTGGTTTTTCGGCTACGGCGTGCTGATTCAGGTGGCGCTGGCGGCGATCGTCGCGCTGGCTGCAGAAGGCGCGATCCTCAGGCTGCGCAAGCTGCAGGTGCGCAGCCGGCTGGCGGATAACTCCGCCCTGCTGACCGCACTGCTGCTCGGCATCAGCCTGCCGCCGCTGGCGCCGTGGTGGATGATCGTCATCGGCACCTTCTTCGCCATCGTTATCGCCAAACAGCTGTATGGCGGCCTCGGGCAGAACCCGTTCAACCCGGCGATGGTCGGTTACGTAGTGCTGCTGATCTCCTTCCCGGTGCAGATGACCAGCTGGCTGCCGCCGGATGAACTGCGCGCCACCGCGCTGTCGCTCCACGACACGCTGCTGGCGATTTTCAGCGGCCATACCGCACAGGGCGCGACGCTGCATGAACTGCAGATGGGCGTGGACGGCATCAGCCAGGCCACGCCGCTCGACGGCTTCAAAACCGGCCTGCGCAGCGGCCACAGCGTGGAACAGGTATTGCAGCAGCCGCTGTTCGGCGGCGCGCTGGCCGGTATCGGCTGGCAGTGGGTCAACCTCGGTTTCCTGGCCGGCGGCCTGTTTATGCTGGCGCGCCGCCTGATCCATTGGCAAATCCCTTTCAGCATGTTGGCCGCCATCGCCTTCTGTTCCGGTCTGGCCTGGTGGATCGATCCGGCGCATCAGGCTTCACCGCTGATCCACCTGTTCTCCGGCGCCAGCATGCTGGGTACGTTCTTTATCGCCACCGATCCGGTCAGCGCCTCCACCACACCGAAGGGCCGCTTAATCTACGGCGCGCTGATCGGCGTGCTGGTCTGGCTGATCCGCGTCTATGGCGGCTACCCTGATGGTGTGGCCTTCGCCGTGCTGCTCGCCAACATCACCGTCCCGTTAATCGACCACTACACGCAGCCGCGCGTGTACGGCCATCGCTAAGGAGCCGCCATGCTGAATTCCATGAGAAAGCACGGCACCACGCTGGCGGTGTTTGCGGCGGTCACCACCGGCCTGACCGCCGTGGTTTACGCCCTGACGAAAACCACCATCGCCCATCAGGCGGCGCTGCAGCAAAAAGCGCTGCTCGATCAGGTGGTGCCGCCGGAAAATTACGACAACGTCATGCAGAACGAATGCTTCCTGGTCAGCGATCCGGCGCTGGGCGACGGCGCGCCACACCGTTTATATCTGGCGCGCAAAAACGGGCAACCGACCGCCGCGGCGCTGGAAACCACCGCGCCGGACGGTTACTCCGGCGCCATCAAGCTGCTGGTCGGCGCCGATTTCAACGGCACGGTACTCGGCACCCGGGTGATTGAACACCATGAAACCCCGGGGCTGGGCGACAAGATCGAACTGCGCATTTCCGACTGGATTTCCTTCTTCAGCGGCAAGAAAATCGAAGGCCCGGACGATAAGCGCTGGGCGGTGAAGAAAGACGGCGGCATGTTCGACCAATTCACCGGCGCCACCATTACCCCGCGGGCGGTGGTCAATGCGGTGCGCCGCACGGCGTTGTATATGGAAACGCTGCCGCCTAAACTTGAAAGCTTACCTGCGTGTGGAGCCGCCGAATGAGTGAAGCCAAAGAATTGATCGTTCAGGGGTTGTGGAAAAACAACTCCGCCCTGGTGCAGTTACTGGGCATGTGTCCGTTGCTGGCGGTGACCTCCACCGTCACCAACGCGCTGGGCCTGGGGCTGGCCACCACGCTGGTGCTGACGCTGACCAACGCCTCCATCTCCGCGGTGCGCCGCTGGGTGCCGAGCGAAGTGCGTATTCCGATCTACGTGATGATCATCGCCGCGGTGGTGAGCATCGTGCAGATGCTGATCAACGCCTATGCCTTCGGCCTGTATCAGTCGCTCGGCATCTTTATTCCATTGATCGTGACCAACTGCATCGTGGTCGGCCGCGCCGAAGCGGTGGCCGCCAAGAAGCCGGTCGGCCTCTCGGCGCTGGACGGCATGGCCATCGGCCTTGGCGCCACCGGCGTCATGGTGACGCTGGGCTCGATGCGCGAACTGCTGGGCAACGGTACGCTGTTCGACGGCGCCGACCAACTGCTGGGCGGCTGGGCCAAGTCGCTGCGCATCGAAGTGGTGCATTTCGACAGCCCATTCCTGCTGGCGATGCTGCCGCCGGGCGCCTTTATCGGCCTGGGGCTGCTGCTGGCGGTCAAATATCTGATCGACGAAAAAATGAAGGCGCGCAAAGTCCGCGCCGTGGCGGCGGAACCGCTGCTGGAACAAGGACGTGCTGAGAAGGCCTGATGAACAAGCAGAAGCGACTGGAAATTCTGACCCGGCTGCGCGACAACAACCCGCACCCGACCACCGAGCTGGTGTACACCACGCCGTTTGAACTGCTGATTGCCGTGCTGCTGTCTGCGCAGGCCACCGACGTGAGCGTCAACAAGGCGACCGCCAGACTTTACCCGGTCGCCAACACCCCCGCCGCCATGCTGGCGCTGGGGGTTGATGGCGTCAAGGAGTACATCAAGACCATCGGCCTGTTCAACAGCAAGGCCGAAAACGTGATCAAAACCTGCCGTATGCTGCTGGAGCTGCACGGCGGCGAAGTGCCGGAAGATCGCGCCGCGCTGGAAGCGCTGCCGGGCGTCGGCCGCAAGACCGCCAACGTGGTGCTCAATACCGCCTTCGGCTGGGCGACCATCGCCGTGGACACCCACATCTTCCGGGTGTGCAACCGCACCCACTTCGCGCCGGGCAAGAACGTCGATCAGGTGGAAGAGAAGCTGTTGAAGGTGGTGCCCGCCGAATTCAAGGTCGATTGCCACCACTGGCTGATCCTGCACGGGCGCTACACCTGCATCGCGCGCAAACCGCGCTGCGGCTCCTGCATCATCGAAGACCTGTGCGAGTATAAAGAGAAGGTTTATCCGGAATCCTGAATCTGACGGGTGCGGCAAACCGCCCCCGTCGCCGCCACTTCCCCCCGCCAGCGCCTCTTTTTTATCGGAAATGTGATATCGCGCAGCAGTAACCCCGGCGTTATCACGGTTTTCAGTGAAAAACTCAGTGCCGCGTTATTTTCAAGCGAAAAATTAGTCAAAAATTGCGGTGAACGTCACGCTTTCAGGATCACAAGGCGTTCACAAATGCCAGCCCCGTTTTCCTAAATTTCTATAATTTTACAAAATGCCGCATATGCACAACATTCCAATGGATTAACAACCACACATACACTGATGCGCTAAAAAATAGCAATTCAGCAGAATATATCACTGTTTAAAATTCGTATAGCTTTTAATCAAAACAAAAAATCGGCAAACCATTAAAACTCGAAAGTTAATACTGCATAACATTTGCAACATCGCAGCATAATCCTGCGAGCGTTAAATGTAACCGAATATGACAAACTGCTTGCCACGTTGACAAAGATAGTGAACATTAACCGCCGTCCCCATCCTATAACAACGCAAAAGGATGCCGTTCCGCATCAACTTTTGTACTTTCCCGTCCTCCAAAGACGGGCTGCGAAAAAACAGAGGTACCAGTGTCAACAGCAAACAACCAACACCCGGAGAGCGTTAGCCTTAACGCGTTCAAACAACCGAAAGCGTTCTACCTGATCTTCTCGATCGAACTGTGGGAGCGTTTCGGCTATTACGGCCTGCAGGGCATCATGGCGGTTTATCTGGTCAAGATGCTCGGCATGAGCGAAGCCGATTCCATCACCCTGTTCTCTTCTTTCAGCGCCCTGGTATACGGCTTCGTCGCCATCGGCGGCTGGCTGGGCGACAAGGTGCTGGGCGCCAAACGCGTGATCGTGCTCGGCGCACTGGTGCTGGCCGCCGGTTACGCCATGGTGGCCTACTCCGGCCACGACATCTTCTGGGTTTACATGGGCATGGCGACCATCGCCGTGGGCAGCGGCCTGTTCAAGGCTAACCCGTCCTCCCTGCTGTCCACCTGCTATGAGAAAGATGACCCGCGCATCGACGGCGCTTTCACCATGTACTACATGTCGGTGAACATCGGTTCCTTCTTCTCCATGCTGGCCACCCCGTGGCTGGCGGCGAAATACGGCTGGAGCGTGGCGTTCTCCCTGAGCGTGGTCGGCATGCTGATCACCCTGGTCAACTTTATGATGTGCCACAAGTGGGTGAAGGAAAACGGCTCCAGACCTGACTTCAAGCCGCTGCATCTGCCGAAGCTGCTGATGGTGCTGGTCGGCATCGTGGCGTTGATCGCCGTGTCCAGCTGGCTGCTGCACAACCAGGTGATCGCGCGCTGGGCGTTGGCCCTCGTTTCCGCCGGTATCGTTCTGGTGTTCGCCAAGGAAACCTTCGCCCTGCACGGCGCCGCACGCCGCAAGATGATCGTCGCCTTCCTGCTGATGCTGGAAGCGGTGGTGTTCTTCGTGCTGTACAGCCAGATGCCAACCTCGCTGAACTTCTTCGCCATCCATAACGTGGAACACAGCATCTTCGGCGTCGCCTTCGAGCCGGAGCAGTATCAGGCGCTGAACCCGTTCTGGATCATGCTCGCCAGCCCGATTCTGGCCGCGCTGTATAACAAAATGGGCGATCGCCTGCCGATGCCGCACAAGTTCGCTTTCGGCATGATCCTCTGCTCCTGCGCCTTCCTGGTGCTGCCATGGGGCGCCAGCTTCGCCAACGAACAGGGCATCGTGTCGGTCAACTGGCTGATCCTGAGCTACGCTCTGCAGAGCATCGGCGAGCTGATGATTTCCGGCCTGGGTCTGGCGATGGTGGCACAGCTGGTGCCACAGCGTCTGATGGGCTTCATCATGGGCTCCTGGTTCCTGACTACCGCCGCCGCCGCGCTGATCGCCGGTAAGGTTGCCGGTCTGACCGCCGTGCCAAGCGACATCAACGACGCGCACGCTTCGCTGGCCATCTACAGCCATGTGTTTATGCAGATCGGCATCGTCACCGCCGTCATCGCTATCCTGATGATGCTGACTGCGCCGAAGCTGTACCGCATGACGCTGGACACCACCGAAGACGCCAATCAGCAAGCGCAGGAAGCCACTGCGGCTCGCTGACCGCCGGCGGATTGAGCGTAAATAAAACACCGGGGTTAACGCCCCGGTGTTTTTTATGCCGCAAGAAAAAGGCTTACGCTGACTTGGGTTTGCCGCTCAGGTTGGCCCACATGAATTCGCTTACCAGTGCGCTATGGAACGCCGCCTGCTGCTTGTCGGCGGCGGCGCTGTGCCCGCCTTCGGTATTTTCATAGAAATAGGCCTGCTGATACCCCATCGCCTGCATGCGCGCCGCCATTTTGCGGGCGTGAGCCGGGTTGACCCGATCGTCGCTGGTCGCGGTATAGAACAGCACCGGCGGGTAGGCCGTCTGCGCCTGAATGTTGTGGTATGGCGAGAAGGTCTTGATGTAGGTCCACTCCTCCGGCTTGCTCGGATCGCCGTATTCGGCGATCCACGACGCGCCGGCGGAAAGCTGGGTATAGCGCTGCATGTCCAGCAGCGGCACTTCGCAGACGATGCAGCCGAACAGCTGCGGATACAGCGTCAGCATATTGCCCACCAGCAGGCCGCCGTTGCTGCCGCCGCGTGCGCCGAGATGCGGCGCCGAGGTCACCTTGCGTGCGATGAGATCTTCGGCCACGGCGGCGAAATCCTCATAGGCGCGATGGCGGTTCTGCTTGAGCGCCGCCTGATGCCAGGCCGGGCCATATTCGCCGCCGCCGCGGATGTTGGCCACCACGTACACCCCGCCGCGCTCCAGCCAGGCCGGCGCCTTGCCGCCGAGATAGCCCGGCAACAGCGGCACTTCAAATCCGCCGTAGCCATACAGCAGCGTCGGCGTGCTGCCGTCCAGCTTGAGATCTTTGGCGGCGATCTGGAAATACGGCACGCGGGTGCCGTCCTTGGAGCGCGCGAAATGCTGGCTGACCTGATAGCCGGCGGCGTCAAAGTCCTGCGGCGCCTGTTTCAACAACGTCGCCTCACCGCCGTCGAGATTGCCCATATACAGCGAGGTCGGCTGCAGGAACCCGCTGACGGTCAGGAAATAGGCGTTGCTCTCTTCGTCGATGCCGCCGGCGGAAAGGGTGCTGATGGCGCCGGGGTTGCCCAGCGGACGACGCTGCCAGCTGTCGCCCTGCGGCGTCAGCACCTCCAGCCGGTTGACCACGTTATCCATGATGCTGAGGATCAGGTGATCGCGGGTGCCGCTGTAGCCGCTCAGCGCCTGCTCCGCCGTCGGGGTAAACAGCAGCTGCAGCTCGCGCTTGCCCGCCAGATAGTCATCGAAGTTGGCCGCCAGCAGCGCGCCGGACGGATAACGCTTGCCGCCCACTTCCCAGTCGCTGCTCGGTTTGATCAGCAGCCATTCCCGATGTGTGTCCAGCTCGGCGTCGGCCGGGATGTCGATTTTTTTCTGCCGACCATCCTGAGCCAGCAAGAAATAGTCACGGCGATAGAAGTCCAGGCTGCGGCCGACGAAATCGCGCTCAAAGCCCGGCGTGCGATCGTGATAGGCGAAGACCGCCATGTCCTCGGGCTGCGCTTCGTACAGCGTTTCGGCGGCGCTCAGCGGCGTGCCGCGCCGCCAGCGTTTGGCGATGCGCGCATAGCCGGACTGGGTCATCGAGCCGGGGCCGAAGTCGGTGGCGATGAACAGCGTGTCCCGATCGACCCAGGAAACCCGGCTTTTCGCCACCGGCACGTTGAAACCGTCTTTGACGAAACGTTTGGCAACCAGATCGAATTCGCGGATTTCGGTGGCGTCACCGCCGTCCGGCGACAGCTGCATCAGGCAATAACGGTATTCCGGCGCCAGCGGTTGCGAGCCCTGATAAACCCAATCCTTGCCCTCGGCTTTGCCCAACGCATCGATATCCAGCACCGTCTCCCAGGCCGGTTTGGCCTTGCGGTACTCGTCCAGCGTGGTGCGCCGCAGCAGGCCACGCGGGTTGGCCTGATCCTGCCAGAAGTTGTAATAGTACTTGCCGCGTTTGCTCACCCACGGGATCTGGGTGTCTTTATTGAGGATATCCAGGACTTCGCGCTCAATGCGCTGAAAGTCTTCGCCCTGACCGAAACGTGCCACGGTGCGCTGATTTTCCTGCTGCACCCATTGCAGCGCTTTTTTACCCTGCAGCTCTTCCAGCCACAGGAATTCATCGCCGGCGGCCGCGCCGCCCTCCGCCGCCATCGCCAGGCGGATACTGTTGGGTAATGAAGTCATCGCGAATACGGCTCCTGCGGTTTGCGCACTGAGTTTAATGAACTGACGTCGATTGGTGACCGGCAAAATCAAGCTCCTTTTGAGTCGGCTGCAACGCCGCCCCGTCATGGGCGACAGCCTGTGAAATAAGAGTCATTTTCAACAAGGTAGGCGTTTGGCGGCGCGGAGTCAAAGCCCACGGCCGCCGCGTTGAGTCAGGATTGAGGATAGTGGATCAGATCGTGGATACGCACCGTTTGTGAACCGGCGTTGCGGTAGGCATGCGGCCGATCGGCCTGAAAGCGCATCGCCTCGCCGGCCGCCAGGCTGTGCCACGCGCCGTCTATCGCCAATTCCAACCGGCCGCTGATCACGATCACATGTTCGATCACGCCCGGCTCATGCGGCGACGATTCGCTGAGCGCACCCGGCGCGAGATCGATGACGAACATATCGAAACCCAGCTGGCGATCGTAGGGAAACAGCGGCACCACGCGCATGTCGGCGTTGTCCTGATCGTACACCGGCAGATCGCCATAGCGGTGCAACGTCGCCTGCTGCTGCGCGGGTGAGGCCTCAAGAAAGGCGGAAAACGCCACGTTGAAACCGGTGGCGATCTTCCACAGTGTCGCCACCGTCGGGCTGGACTCGCCGCGTTCAATCTGCCCGAGCATCGCCTTGCTGACGCCGGTGTATTCCGCCGCCTGCGTCAGGCTCCAGCCGCGCTGTGCGCGCAGCGTGCGAAGGGTGTGCGCCAAATGGCCGGCAAGTTCCTGCATCCAGTTCTCCTCTGCGTGTCGAGCCCGATTATACCCGCTTGTGCGCTATAGCGCACGGTGCTATGCTGATTTCTTGCCGTGCGTTATAACGCACAACCACCAATTGGAGCTGCTCATGCGCCCTGCCGTCACCCTGCGTCATCTGACCCTGCCCGCCGTCATGGCCGGCTTCGTCGCCGTTCTGGTCGGTTACACCAGCTCTGCCGCCATCATTTTCCAGGCCGCCGCCGCCGCAGGCGCTACGCCGGCGCAGATCGGCGGCTGGCTGAGCACACTTGGGATCGCAATGGGCGTCACTTCCCTCGGGCTGTCGCTTTACTACCGCACCCCGATCCTCACCGCCTGGTCAACGCCCGGCGCGGCGCTGCTGGTCACCAGCCTGCCCGGCACGCCGATCAACGACGCGATCGGGGTGTTTATCTTCGCATCGGGACTGATCCTGCTGTGCGGCGTCACCGGGCTGTTCGCTCGCCTGATGGATTATATTCCGCAGGCGATTTCCGCCGCGATGCTGGCGGGGATCCTGCTGCGTTTCGGGCTGGACGCCTTCGCTTCGCTGCAGCTCAATTTCCTCCTCAGCGCCGGTATGGGGCTGACCTATTTGCTCAGCCGCCGTTACCTGCCGCGCTACGCCATCGTATTGACGCTGGCGATTGGGCTGGCGATCGCCGTGCTGCAGGGCGATATCCAGCTGACGCAACAGACGCCGGCGTTCGCCGTGCCGGAATTTATCGCGCCGCATTTCAGCTGGCCGACGCTGCTCGGCATCGGCGTGCCCTTCTTCGTGGTGACCATGGCTTCACAGAACGCCCCCGGGATCGCTACGCTGCAGGCGGCGGGTTACCGTGTCCCCACCTCACCGCTGATCGCCTGGACGGCGCTGACCGCGCTGCTGCTGGCGCCATTCGGCGGTTTCTCGGTGTGCATCGCCGCCATTACCGCCGCCATTTGCATGGGGCCGGACGTGCATCCCGACCCGCAGCGGCGCTATATGGGCGCGGTGGCCGCCGGCGGCTTTTACCTGCTGGCCGGATTGTTCGGCGGCGCCATCGGCCTGCTGTTCAGTGCGTTGCCGGTCGCCCTGATCCACACCATCGCCGGGCTGGCGTTGCTCGGCACCATCGGCGGCAGCCTGCAACGCGCGCTGCATGATGAAAAACAGCGCGACGCGGCGCTGATCGCCTTCCTCATCACCGCCTCCGGCGTCACGCTGCTCGGCATCGGTTCGGCATTCTGGGGCATTGTCGGCGGCGCCATCGCTCATCTGCTGCTGTCGCTGCCGCGGCGAACCTCCGAGGCGTAACGGGCGGTCTACATTGACAAGCGACGCCGTGGCGCCTTCACTTTCTCTGTCGTCTGACTGTCAATTCACCTAATAAGTGACGCCGTCACCAAGGAAGCTTATGACTGAGAAAGCCGCGCTGTTGGCTCAGCGCCTGATACGCAATGTCGAACAGGTAGAGATGAAACATGACCGGCGGCCGCCGTTGTATGACAGCGTCGGCGCCCGTCTCGGCACCGGCACCGCCGCCGACAAGCTGGGCGCCTCTTTCGATTGTGTGGCGCCGGGCATGCGTTCCTGCCCCTACCATTTTCACTACGCTCAGGAGGAAATGTTCATCATTCTGGAGGGCAGCGGTACGCTGCGAGTGGCCGGAGAAATGCTGCCGATCGTCAGCGGGGATGTCATTTTCATTCCGCCGGGCCCAGAATACCCGCACCAGATCATCAACACTTCCGATGCGCCGCTGAAGTACCTGTCCGTCAGCACGCGCGAACAGCCGGAGCTGGTGATGTACCCGGATTCCGGCAAATACCAGGCGATGGCGCGCAGCGCAGACGGCGAGCAGGTGCGCTACCTGCAGCGCCCTTCAACCTCGCTCGATTATTGGCAGGATGAACCCTGAATCGCCGTCCGGCAACGGGATATCCAACGCGCGCGCCGCCAGTTCGGCCACGCGAAAGTCAATGTCAGCCGCCTGCCCGTCTTCCATGAACCAGGCGGCGGAGAGCCCCGACCAGGCCAGGATCCATTGCAGCAAGCGCCGGCGATCCAACCCGGCCAACCGGCACACCTGTTCCACGCGGCGCTGGAAAATGGCCGGATCGGTAGCGATACCGTAGTTGGGATTGCAAAAGATATTGGCGTAATCGAAGCCCCGTTCACCGTACAAACGCTTGGGGTCGATCGCCAGCCAGCCGCGTTCGCCGAAGTCGAGCACATTGTCATGGTGGATATCGCCGTGCAGCACGCTTTCTTCTCGCGGGCTGCTCAGCAATTCCGCCGCCGTTGTGGCGCTGAGGCGCAGCATGCCGCCGTGCGCCTGCGCCGCCGGCCACAGCGAGCTGAACCACTCCTGCAGCGGGATCAATTCGGGCAGCGGTGCCTCTCGCGGCGCATGCAAGGCGGCGATCGCCCGGCACAGGATCTGCGTGGCCTGCTCATCGTTGCCATCACGCACCAGCTGCGCCAACGAACCTTCGCCCTGCGCGCGCTCCAGCAGAATGCCGTCGTCGTGCCACGCCAGCACCAGCGCGGCGCCTTCCCCGCGCCACCAGCACATGAGCCGGCCACCGAAGCGCTCCTCCTGCTCGCGGGCGATCTTCAGCATGGCGGCCTCGCCCCGGTAACGCACCGGCATCAGCAGACTGCTGTGGGTTTCGAAGGCTTTGCCATCCTGTTCCAGTTGCCAGCGTTGCAGGTAGGGAGTAAAAATCGGGTTCATCGTCTCATGCGTCCTTGTGGCCGAGCTGCGCCGCACTGTCACATTCGGGTGAAGACGACGTATAAAATAAAGAGGGATGATACTCTCAAATATCATCGGTGCGCGGCGCCTGGCCGCCGTTTCTTCAGTATCCTAACCAAGTTTGTCGATTTTATTAACCGGTCTTGCGCGGGGTTTGACCATGACATCATTAAAACGCACGAATTATCCGCAGTTGCCGACGCCGGGCGGCCCCTATGTGCATGCGGTGCGCCACGGCGATCGCTTATACGTTTCCGGATTGACGGCCTTCGCCACCGACGCTCAGGGGTTAAGCGCGCCGGATCAAACGCAGGAGATCCTCGAACAGCTGGCCACCATTGCCGCCAGCGAAGGCGTCAACCTCAAGGCATTGATTAAAATCAGCGTGTTCCTGACCGACATCGCCGATCTGGCGGGCGTGCGCCCGGTGCTGTTTGACTATTTCGATGGCGCGCTGCCGGCCTGTTCACTGATGGCGGTCAGCGCGTTGTTCTCACCCGCGGTGTGTGTGGAAATAGAGGCGGTGATGGCGTTGCAGTAATGCGCGGCTAGAGCGCGCCCTCATCCGGCACGCAGGGGCCGATCTTGAACCAGGCTTTGGCGATCCGCCCCTGTTCCACTTCATAGATGGCGATGACATCCATTTTGCCGCGCCCCTGCGGGAAATTGCGCGTCACCACTTCCTGATCGACCACCATATTGCCTACCGCCATGCGTTTTATCCGTTCGCCATACAGACTCGGCTCCTGGAAACGCACCAGATGCCGTTCACGGATCGCCGCCTTGCCGCTGGCCAGCAGCGTGTCTGGATGCTCGTAATACTGGGCATCGTCCGCCCAGCAGGCCATAAAGGCCTCGATGTCGCGGGCGTTATAGGCGTCAAGCTGTTGTTGAACCACATCCTGCGGGCGTGCCGTTTTATCGTTCATCACATCCTCCTGCCGAAGTTAACCGCCGCATGCGTCGAACCCATCACGTTAACCGCCCAGTGCTACAGCTTGATGACACGGCGAATTATGAATAAAAACCCAAAAATAACGAATAAATAACCTATCACACCCAATGAACAATTCAAGCGCCCACGCATAAATTTTCTGCGCCGCGCCAGGGGCGGTGAAAACCGCATGACGCCGCGCGTTAATCTTTGCGACGGTGAGGGAAATTCTGCTAATTTAGCGTGAACAGCCTGACGATAACGAAACGCTATGCAGCAAAAACCGGTGTTGGACGAAGCCAGACAGTTAAAACGACTCAACGCCGCCACGCGGCGCCAATCCCATATGTACAAATGGATCGCGCTGATTGCGGCGCTGGATGCGCTGTTGGTGTTTTGGTATGACCGGGATATGCGCAACGTCACCTTCTCGGGAGCGGTTGCGCTGGTGTGCGGCTATTTGTGGATCCGCGATCGCAACAAGGCCCGGGGTTACCGGCGCGAGTTTGACCGCAAATTCGGCAAGCGCAGCGGCGATTAAGGCTGCATCGCCTCCAGCACTTTAGCACTGTCGACGATCTGCACGAACTTCACGATTTTTCCGGCGCGCAGCGTATAAATATGCGCAAAAGAGGCGCTGAAGGATTTGCCGGTGGCCCGGTAGGTGCCGTGATAAAAACCCTGAGCGATCACGTTGTCGCCGGCGTCGTAAAAGTGATCGACGTCGGCGCGGTAACCTTGCCATTCGCTGCCCAGGCGCTGATGCACGTTCTTGATGATGTTCTCCGGGCCGATATAGGTACCGGCGTAAGGGAAACCGGCGGCTTCGGTCCACTCGGCATCGGGGGCCAGCGCCGCCAGCAGATTGCGGCCGTTTTCTTCGGAGCTGCCTTCATAGGTTGCGCGCACTATTTCAAGAGGGGTTGGCATGTCTCTTCTCCCATGGCTGATGAGGATATTCCGGCCATCCCCGCGGACACAGGCTCTCACCAGGCGGAGACGGCGGAATTCGGCTATTCTAGGTTGCTTGTTTCGCTGCAAAAACCGCAGTTATGACAATAGTGGGTTGCACTTTAGTAAACAATAGCCGTTTTACTGTCATTCTCCCGGCATCCGGCACGGCTATGCTGATTGACCGATTTCCCCCAACAGGAGCTGAACGTGTCTTTACCCTCGCTGACGCAAGAGCTGTTACAACCGTTTTCCCCCTACCAGGCGCTGGCACAAACGTTGCTGCCGCTCACCCTCGAGTCGGACGACGGTTCGCATGACGTCGCGCACCTGCACCGGATCTGGAAGAACTGCCGTCGGATCAGCAAGCTGGAAGGCGGCGACCGGCGCATTCTCTGCGCGGCGGTGCTGCTGCACGACGCCGTCGCGGTGGAAAAGAATTCGCCGCAGCGCCATCTGGCCTCGCGCATGGCGGCAGAGCAAGCCACGCTGACGCTGGCCCGGCTGGAATGGGCGCCGGCGGACATCGCGGCGGTGGCTCACGCCATTGAAGCGCACAGTTTTTCCGCCGGCATCCCGCCGCAAACGCTGGAGGCGAAGATCCTGCAGGATGCCGATCGCCTCGACGCTATCGGCCTTATCGGCGTGGCGCGCTGCTTCTATATCGGCGGCCGTATGCGCAGCGCGCTGTATGACGCCGCCGATCCGCGGGCCGAACATCGTCAATACGACGACAAGCGTTTCTGCCTCGACCACTTCGAAACCAAACTGTTCAAGCTGCAAGACGGCTTCCAGACCGCCGCCGGGCGGCAGATGGCCGAACAGCGCACCGAACGCATGCGGCGCTTTGTCGACGATCTGCTGGAGGAGGTGTAATGCCGGCCTACGGGGCATTTTCGTTATGCCCATAACATTTTCGGTCATATAACGCCGCTAAACTGTAAGTCAACTTCACCGAACGGGCGGCACAGATGAAAAAGTTGACGTTGAAAGAGATGACGGAAAGCGAACAGCGGGAAGTGAAAACCGAATTGGACAAGGCGCGTAAAAGCCATGGCAGGCCGCTGACCAACGCCGAACAGCACAAGGTCAAGGATGAGGCGGTGGCGCGCATCATGGCCGCCAGAGCGAAGCTCGCCAAGGCGGAGCGTGCAGAACGCAAAGCCAACCGCTACCGGCCAAGTGGCGACACTTTCAGTTGGTCTGCCACCATCGGCTCCCGCCCGCCGCGCTGAGCCAACCCTCCCCGCCGCGGCGGGGATTTTTATTTATTAGCCAAACTCATCCTCACCGGCGAATCATGAATAACAATGTTATCAATCTGTTGTAAATTGACAGCCTGATGAAGAATATTCATTATCACCCCACTTCCCCTTTTCGCGAGACTGCCATGGCCTACCCACGCAACGCTGATATTCTGATGACGCCTGCGTTGCCCCTTGGCGGTTTGGCGGCGGTTACATCAAAGAAACAGACGCTCATTTGACCGGGGCGCGCTGTCCCGTCAGATGAGCTGACTGGATGGCACGCAACGCCCCGCCTTCAATTTTCTCATCTGGCTTCTCTGTCGGTCACACAGAAGGAATATTTTATGGCCTCATTTTCGGGTATTTGGGTGGCGATGGTTACCCCTTTCAATCACGACGCCGTCGACCTGCCGGCGGTGCAACGCCTGGCGCGGCACCTGCTCGACGCCGGCATCGATGGTCTGGTGGTCTGCGGCTCCACCGGTGAAGCCGCCGCGCTGAGCAAAGAAGAACAGCTGGCGGTGCTCGACGCCGTATTGGAAGTGGCGCCTGCACGCCAGGTGGTGATGGGCCTTTCCGGCAATAACATGGCCGCCACGCTGCAGATGCAGCAGGCCATTCAGCTGCGCGACATCGCCGGCGTGCTGATCCCGGCGCCTTACTACATCCGCCCTTCGCAATGCGGCCTGATCGACTATTTTACCCAGTTGGCCGACGCCTCCACCGTGCCGGTGATCCTGTACAACATTCCGCAGCGCACCGGCATCGCCATGGAGCTGGCCACGCTGCGCCGGCTCGCACGCCATCCGCGCATCACCGCCATCAAGGACTGCGGCGGCAACCCTGACACCACCATGGCGCTGATCGCCGATGGCGAAATCGATATGATGACCGGGGAAGACAATCTGATCCTCACCACGCTGTGCCTCGGTGGCACCGGCGCCATCTCCGCCGCCGCGCATGTTCACCCGGAACGTTTCGTCCAGTTGGTGCAGCAGGTCGCCGCCGGCGATCTGGCTGCGGCGCGCAGCAACTTCTATGAGCTGCTGCCGATGATCCACCAGATGTTCAGCTTCCCGAATCCGGCGCCGGTCAAGACGGTGCTGGCCCAGCAGGGGCTGATCGCCAACGAGTTGCGTTCGCCGATGCAGGTGGCGCCGCCGGCGCTGCAGCAGCAGATCGCCGCGACGCTGGCGCAGCTGCAGCCCGCCGAGGCGATCGTCGGTTAAATTTGTTAGCTAAGCCGCTGTAATTTTGGTGCTATGGGACTACGATGAGAGGTTAAGCATGCCCGTCATTCGTCATCAACAAGGAGCTTCCGATGAAACTGTTCTATAAAGCCGGCGCCTGTTCGCTGTCCCCGCATATCGTGCTGCGTGAGGCAGGGCTGGATTTTACGGCGGAGAAGGTCGATCTGGCGCAGAAGAAAACCGAGAGCGGCGCCGATTACCTCGCCATCAACCCCAAGGGACAGGTCCCGGCGCTGCTGCTGGATGACGGCAGCCTGCTGACCGAAGGCGTGGCGATCGTGCAATACCTGGCGGACCGTGTGCCGGATCGCAACCTAATCCCGGCGGCGGGCACTCTGTCGCGCTACCACGCGATCGAATGGCTGAACTACATCGCCACCGAGCTGCACAAAGGATTCAGCCCGCTGTTCAACCCGAAAACGCCCGAGGAATACAAAACCATCGCGCGCGCCAGGCTGGAGCAACAGTTCAGCTATCTGGATTCGGTGCTGGCGAAGCAGCACTTCCTGTTGGGAAACCGTTTCAGCGTGGCCGACGCCTATCTGTTCACCGTGTTGCGTTGGGCGTTCGCCCTGCAGTTCGACGTGCGCAAACACGCCCATCTGGCGGCCTGGTTCGATCGCGTGGCGGCGCGCCCGGCGGTGGATGCGGCGCTGAACGCCGAAGGATTGAAGTAAACATTCGGCCCCGGTGGCTATCGCCGGGGCCCGTTGCACTTACAGTTTTACCGCTTTGAACTCGCTGCGCGGTTGCACGATCCGATCCTGCGCCGCCACTACCTGCAGTTCGTACTCGCCCATCGCCTGCGTGGTCAGCATCACCTCATACACGGCGGCGGTCACGTGCTCCAGCGCTTTATCCAGCGCCTCGCCCTTCAGCAGATCCACCAGCAGCAGACCACTGGTCAAATCGCCGACGCCGACCGGTTGACGCGCGCCGAAGTCCACCAGCGGCCGGCTGATGTGCCAGGCCTCCTCCGCCGTCACCAGCAGCATTTCAAAACAGTCGGCGTGATAGCCGGCCCGGGCCAGATGCTTGACCAGCACCAGCCGCGGCCCTTTGGCGATCAGCGCGCGGGCGGCCTGCACCGCATCGGCCACGTTGGCGACGGCCATCTGGCTCAGCATCTCCAACTCCAGCAGGTTCGGCGCCATCATGTCGCTGCACGGCAACGCCTGGCGGCAGTGAAACTCGGCCACGCCCGGTGCCACGATGCAGCCTTTTTCCGGATGTCCCATCACCGGATCGCAGAAATACCAGGCATTCGGGTTCGCCTGCTTAACCTGGCGCACGATCGCCAGAATATGGTCGCCCTGCTCCGGCGAACCGATATAGCCACTCAACACCGCATCACAGCGCTTCAGTTGATCGATATTGGCGATGCCCTGCGCGATCTCGGTCAGGTGATTGGCCGGCATGACGCAGCCGGTCCACTGGCCGTATTGCGTATGGTTGGAGAACTGTACCGTATTCAGCGGCCAGACGTTGACGCCCATACGGCGCATCGGAAATTCAGCCGCACTGTTGCCGGCGTGACCAAACACCACGTGCGACTGGATAGAAAGAATGTTTTTCATCGGAACAACTGACCTCGCCATGCCGTGTGCATCAGCCCGCGGCGAAATGATAATGGGTGCACAACGCGAAAACGTCATGCCGGCGCTGTTAAAAACAAGAAATAAGAGGAATTTTTATGCTTTCGACGGCGGCATATTGTAGCGAAAACACATCGGCAAAAAAAGCGCATATCCTACAGGTAACCGTACCAACGGCGTATGTGCACTCAAAACAACCGATTTGCTTTTTTGTCATTCTTGGCTGTACTTAAAGTTCACTGAGTCTTGCATTTGGGGAGCAAAAATGAATTTCATTTCATTACAACAAGATACAGCCATTATTTTCTATGCAATCATGGGCCGATATGCAGATAACCAAGAATTGACATACTTTACAAGGCAAATCGAGAAAGCGTTATACGACAATGTATATTTGGCTAACCAGCTTATTGACTCTCCCAGTGGCCATCTTCGCTATAACGGCTTAACTACTGTGCAAAAAGTAGAATATATCTATCATAATGCGACCGGCCAATCTCCTTCACCTACCAAGTTGGACTTGTTAGTCAATCAAGTCAACGCGGGACTCTCTTTAGGTCAGTTAGTCAGTAACTTAATCAACGACACTCGTCATTACATCGGCAACGACCCCACTACAACCGCTCAGCAAAAACACATGTTCGAGACTATTAACGCTACGCTATATCCAACACCAGCGACCTCGGCTACTAGTGCTGCAGCTGACGTACAAGGGATTTATTATACTATTGGCAGTCTATTTAATGCTGATGGCGTCAATTATTGGAGCAAGGCTATTGCGGATGGACGGGTTAGTGTCAATTATGTCGCTAATAACTTTGTAGAATCACGAGCATGGTTGCTTTCATTGAATAATGACGAATTCGTCAAGAGAATATACAAGTGCATTTACGACTTAAACCCCGATACTACAACCGTAGCTAAATACAGCTCAGGTCTAAATAACAATAGCGAAACACGAGGTGACGTCATCATCCGTTTAATGACCGACGTTCGCAATGATGTAGATAACAGTATTGCCAAACAAAACTTTCTAAAAGCCACGCACGTCTATGGCTCTGGAGAATTTACGCCATTAAAGATGCAAGAAAATGTAGCGGTATTATTCCAGCTACTGACGACAACTACCGGATTAGATGCCAGAGGACTTGACAGTTTTAGTAGAATGTTAGACAGCGGAAAATCTGAACTAGCATTATTGACACTTCTTACGCAGTCTACCTCACATTTTAGTTCCGCCTCAGACTTTAGTTCACTTTATATCAAACTATATGGCCAAGCTTTAACTAATGAGCAAAAAAACGTTATATTGCAACAAGCGGAGAACAACGCCTTACAGGCGACATTAAATATTATAGAGGCATATCGCAATGGGAAATCACCATTGAATGATGGCCCTCTCCCGCTAACCAAAGACATTGCCACACTTGAACAACAGATAGGCGAAAAATTAGGTTACCAGGAGAATGGAAAAATCACACTGGATCGAGACGGCGCATTGATTGGCGATATTAACTCAGGGAGCATTCATAGATTATCACATGCCGAAATTGGCGTCCTTAACTCTGCTTCTCTGGATGTTAATTATGCCAGCGCAATCGATCTTAGATTTGCAAAATCATTAAAAAACTTAACATTACAAGGCGATTACGCCGCCAATGCCATTGTTATTAACTCATTGAGTGGAAGGTCGATAACTCTTTACCTCAACAAAAACAATCTGTTAAATGCAGACAATATCATTGAGCTCACCGAACTTGCCAGTAGCCGATTGATAGCCGATCAACTCAATATTGCCGACTCGAAAATAAATATGAGTCTCAGTGGAAACGAACTCACTCGATTGCTATGGAATGGCAACAGTATTGCAGGGGGAGCAAACGCTATCGATAAAGAGTTTCTGGCAACGTTTTTAGCCAAGTCTTCTTCTTCGCAGAGCAGTATTTCTGCTAATTTTATCAGCAAAAACGTATACTTGACATCTAACGGCGGCAATGGATATGACGCCGAAATTATAAGTAATATAAATCAGTTTTTGTATTTTGGCGGTATAGAACTTGGTGGTTATCGTGGTACAGGAAACATCTATCTTAACGGTGAGTTAATATCAACCGAGGGAAAAAATATTTTTGATTTCGGTCTATTAAACCAAACTGCCAAGGTCTATGGCACTTATCCTCAACCAATAAAGATTCTGGCTCAAGGTGAACTACCGAAAACACCTACCGATGGAGGTAAAGCCACTGGCTCTTCGGGATTAATCTTGTCCGGTATGACTGATGATGTAAAGGTAATTAATACCAGTTGGTCCAGTATGCTTACGATAAATGGGGATGCCTCTGCTAGCAGTAAATTGACGCTTGAAATGGCAAAACACCTCGTCGATGATGCTTTCAAAATCAACATAGGCGCTAATAATGGCGGATGGATTAATGCAGGGAAAATAAATATAATTAGCCAAGATAAAACGACTCAAGAAAGCCTGAAATTAGAGTCAAGTGGAAACACAATAAATACAATTTCACTCGGGGGAAGCGATAACAATATATCAAATATCACAGTTACCGCCAGTACACGACTATACCTAACCATTAAAGAGGATTTTAGTGATACGCTGCAATCCATAGAATTACCTGAAAATGATCCACGCCACAATGCCGTCATTGATCTTTTCCTCGAGAAAGGTGGTAGTGGTGGTGGCGCTTTCTATTCGCTTCTGTCTTCTCTAAACAACACATCCCCTTACGAGCATGTCATTAGCAGTCTTTTTGGTAACTTATTGGATATAGAAACCTTCAACGGCGGTAACTTTACGGTACATGGCAATACAATCATTGGAAACTCAACAACTGGCGTGCGAAACGTATCCTTCGAAAATAGTAAAATAGATGATTTAGTCACCTTAAATAGATACAGTTACGATCAAATACATGCTGGGTCAGCTGATAGAAAGTGGAATTTTGGGCCGAATGAAAAAGGTAACATTGAAATTTATGGTAACATTAGTCAACCTAATCAAATTAATACGTTATTTAATTCATTGGCAATAAATAACACTGATCGTGCGTTTGATGTTTTAGCCAAGGCAATGTCAAAAATCACCAAAGGTGCCAGTGAAAATAGTTTAGCTGAGGTGGGCGCAGTGGGAATGGGTGACAACATCTATGTTATTATCGACAAAAACCACAATCAGAAATTCGACGAAAATGATACTGTTTTTTCTATCGCAAATGAAAATATCTATTCATTAGCAAATACTCTTCATTATCAAGCTCCTACAATTGATCTTAACGGTTTTGCGCCGGACTATTTTGCTTAAAAAAATGGCCCGGAAATATTTCGGGCCATTCATATGGGACTATTTTATTTACTGCCAATCCACCAGGCAGTAATGCTTTTTGCCGCGACGCAACAGCGTGTAACGGCCAAACAGACGATCCGCATCGCTGAAGCGGTATTCGGCATCGGACTGCTTCTCGCCGTTGATGGTTACCGCGTTGGAGCCGATCATGGTGCGCGCCTGGCCGCGTGACGGCACCAGCTCGGCATTCACCAGCGCCTGCTGCAGATCGGCGTCGCGGTCCAGTTTGATGGTCGGCATGCCGTCCTGCGCCAGCTGGGCGAAGTCCGCTTCGGTCATGTCGTGCAGCGCTCCGGAGAACAGACTCTGGGTGATGCGCTTGGCGGCCGCCAGGCCTTCCGCACCGTGCACCATGCCGGTCACTTCTTCCGCCAGCACGTATTGGGCGCGCGGCGCCTTACCGCTGTTCTTGTCTTCTTCTTCCAGCGCGTTGATGTCTTCCAGGCTCATGAAGGTGAAGAACTTCAGGAAGCGGTAGACGTCGGCGTCGGCGGTGTTGATCCAGAACTGGTAGAACTTGTACGGGCTGGTTTTTTCCGGCGCCAGCCAGACCGCGCCGCCCTCGGTTTTACCGAACTTGGTGCCGTCGGCTTTGGTGATCAACGGCACGGTCAGGCCGAACACCTGCTTTTGGTGCTGACGGCGCGTCAGATCGATACCCGAGGTGATGTTGCCCCACTGATCGGAACCGCCGATCTGCAGCTCCACCTGGTGGCGGTTATACAGCTCGGAAAAATCGTAGCCCTGCAGCAGGTTATAAGAGAACTCGGTGAAGGAGATGCCGGAGTCGTCGCGATTCAGACGCTGCTTGACCGCTTCCTTGTTGATCATCTGGTTAACGGAGAAGTGCTTGCCGATGTCACGCAGGAAGGTCAACACGTTCATGCCGCCGAACCAGTCGTAGTTGTTGGCCGCGATAGCGCTGTTGCTGCCGCAGTCGAAATCGAGGAACGGGGAAACCTGTTTGCGGATCTTCTCGACCCACTCGTTCACCGTATCGGTGGTGTTCAGCTTGCGCTCCGCCGCTTTGAAGCTCGGATCGCCGATGAGGCCGGTGGCGCCGCCCACCAGCGCTACCGGCTTGTGGCCGGCCAGCTGGAAGCGCTTCAGGCACAACAGAGGAACCAGATGGCCCAAATGCAAGCTGTCAGCGGTCGGATCGAAACCGCAATACAGTGCAATTGGCCCTTGCGCCAGTCGCTCCGCTAACGCTTCCTCATCCGTAACCTGGGCAACGAGGCCCCGCTCTTGCAGTTGTTTAATCAAGTTGCTGCTTGCCATCAATGACTCCATGTATAAACGAATGCACCTTTACCGGTACACGGCCTTTCGCCCAGTGGCGAAATAAAAATTCAGGGTAACGCATAGAATAAAGCGCCGGCGGCATCAGCACCAGCGCTTAGAGAGGATTTTCCGCCTTCAGGGTGCCAGTCGGTCAATTTTCCAGTCATTCCCGTCCCGCTGATACAGGAAACGGTCATGCAGGCGGTGGGCGCCACCCTGCCAGAACTCGACGGAGTCGAATTTCACGCGGAATCCGCCCCAGAAACTCGGCAACGGCACCTCGCCCTGCTGGAACTTTTGCTTCAACTCGAGGAATTTGCTTTCCAGCACGCCGCGCGCGGAAATGCGTGACGACTGCTGCGACACCCAGGCGCCGATTTGGCTGTCCTTCGGCCGGCTATGGAAATACTTCAGCACGTCGAGGGTCGACAGGCGCTCCGCCTGACCGAGGAAAATCACCTGACGATCGAGCATGTGCCAGGGGAACAGCAGGCTGATATGCGGGTTTTGCGCCAGCTGCTGCGCCTTGCGGCTGCCGAGGTTGGTGTAGAACACCAACCCCTGCTCATCGAAATGCTTGAGCAGCACGATGCGCTGATACGGCTGGCCGCGTTCGTCGACGGTGGCGACGCACATGGCGGTCGGATCGGCCAGGCGCGCGTCGCAGGCCTGTTTCAGCCAACGCTCGAACAGCTCGAGCGGATTGGCGGTCAGATCGTTGCGGCGCAGGCCGCCCCGGGTATATTCACGGCGCAGGTCCGCAACATCAAACTCATTCTTTTCAATCATCTGGGTTATCGACCAACTGAAAAATCCGTCGTTACATTCTGCGCCTGCGGCGCCAGGAACTCAATCGCTCCGACGCCGCCGCTGACCGTCACTCCGTCAACACGCAGTCGCTCATGACTACCTTGCCGTTGCGCTCAAGATAGGCGTTACGGTCTTTCGACCAAAAAGTGTATTTGCCGTCGCTGTATTTGGCGCCGGTCAGCGCCAGCACCTGCTTGAGATGCAGCTGCTCGCCATCCATCAGCAGGCTGACTTCGCTCGCCTTGCCGTCGAGCGCCACCGTCAGCGGCGTAGTGCCGCACTGGTAGTGCATCGTCTGGCTGCTCTGCGGCAGGATGTAGCTGCAGCCGGACAGCGCCAGCGCGCCGGCGACGAAAATGACTTTTTTCATGCTGTTGCTCCTTAGAAAAATCCTTCACAGGCTATCCTAACAGAGCTAACGGCCCCCCAATGGCAAAACCGGATAAATCCCACCCAGCACCGTTTCACGGCTGGCGCCTGTCACCGAAGGTAGGTTGCCGGCCTGGCCGGACAGCGTGCGAAACGCCAGCCAGGCGAAGGCCAGCGCTTCCATGTCGTCGCCGCTGACGCCGCAATCGTCGGTCAGGCCGACCTCAGTGCCCGGCAGCAGCGCCGACAGGCGCGCCATCAGCAGCGTGTTGCGCGCCCCGCCGCCGCAGACCAGCAGGCGCTCACACCCGCCGGCCAGCTGCACCTGTTCGCTAATGCTGACGGCGGTCAGCTCCGTCAGCGTGGCCTGCACGTCGACCGGCGCAATCGCCGGTAGTCCGGCCAGCTGACGCTCCAGCCAGGCGATGTTGAAATACTCGCGGCCGGTGCTTTTCGGCGCAGGCAGCGCGAAGTAAGGGTCCGCCAGCATCTGCTGCAACAGCGGCAAACAGACGCGCCCCTGCATGGCCCAGCCGCCGTCCTGATCGTAAGGTTGCGCGCGGTGGCGCCAGATCCAGGCGTCCATCAGCATGTTGCCCGGCCCGGTGTCGAAACCGCGCACCGGCGCACCGGGCAACAGCAGAGAGAGGTTAGCAATGCCGCCGACGTTCAGCACCATACGCCGCTCGACGGGATGCCCCAGCAGCGCCTGATGAAACGCCGGCACCAGCGGGGCGCCCTGCCCGCCGTACGCCATGTCGCGCCGGCGGAAATCGCCGACGGTGGTGATATTGGTCAGCGCGGCGATGCGGTTGTTATCGCCGAGCTGCATCGAGAAACGCACGTCGCCTTCCGGTTCGTGCCATACCGTCTGGCCGTGGCAGCCGATAGCGGTGATATGATCCGCGTCAATGCCGGTTTGCTTCAGCAGGCCGAGCACCGCCTCGCCAAACAGCGTGCCCAGCTGTGCGTCCAACCGGCCGACGGCGGCCAGCGTGGTTTGCTGCCCCTGGCACATCCCCAGGATCTCTTTTTTCAGCGCGATCGGCATCGGATGACTATAGCTGGCCTGCTGCGCCACCATGCGATCGTCAATCGCGGCCAATACCACATCGATTCCGTCCAGACTGGTGCCGGACATGACGCCTATATAGCGGCCTGACTTCATAGCAACATCCTCTAACCCGCACGGTAAGCAAATTTTATCCTGACAAATAAACCAGAATTGACGAATTAACGCCATGAATTATGATGCTTTTTTTACGCACCGTGAGCCAGATGCGTCTCTGTGGCACATTTTATGTGTTAAACCGTGCGTTAACCGGCAACGGAATGTCGGTGAGGCTGTCATAAAGGTAAACCGCGGTTTATTATTGGTTGAACAGAGAAAAGTTAAGCTGCGTGCAGCGATGAGGCATGGCGCTGTATCAACTTTCAGCCATACTTTGTCTATCATTTTCACTGAATCTTGCCTGGTGAGCATTGCCAGGTTATGGACTACTACCATCAGGAGTTTTATATGATCAAGCGTCTTCTCGTCGTTGCCGTCGCCGCCGTTACGTTGGCTGGGTGTGCCAATGAATCCATGTCCGGCGATGTCTACTCGTCCTCGCAGGCCAAGCAGGTGCAGAACGTCACTTACGGGACGCTGGTTTCCGTGCGTCCGGTTAAAATTCAGGGCGGCGAAGGCTCCAACGCCTTGGGGATGATCGGCGGCGCGGTAATTGGTGGGTTGTTGGGCAACACCGTTGGCGGCGGCACCGGCCGTACGTTGGCTACCGCGGCGGGCGCTATCGCCGGCGGCGCGGCGGGCAACAGCATCGGTGAAGTGGCCGGTCGTACCTCAGGCTACGAGCTGGAAATCAAAACCGACCAGAAAGAGAACATCGTGGTGGTGCAGAAAGCAGGTGACACCAAGTTCAGCCCGGGTCAGCGCGTGCGCATGGCGCGCATGGGCGACACCATCACCGTCTCTCCGCTGTAAGTCAGCAGGCGGCACACGGCAAACCGGAGGCAATCGCCTCCGGTTTTATTTCTGATGCTGTGAAACTGTAATCGTAGAAAAATAAGAATATTATTATTTGTTCTGCAGTTCGGTGATATTTTGTTCTAACTTGCCAATCAGCCCTACCAACAGATGCACTTCGTCGGCGGTAATGCCGCTTAAAATCTCACTGCGTGTAGACGTGATCACACTGTCCACTTCCCTGATGATCGGATCGGCCGCTTCGGTCAGCTTGATGCGCTTCGCGCGGCGATCGTTGGCACAGGTGTGACGCGTGATCAGCCCCTTCTCCTCCAATTGGTCCAGCGTGCGAACCAGTGACGGTTGCTCGATACCGATCGCCTTGGCCAACTGGATTTGCGACTGCTCCGGCGGCAAACGATTGATATTGTGCAAAGTGACCCAGTGCGTTTGGGTCAGCTCCAACGGCTTGAGCCGATGATCGATGAGCGCGCGCCAAACACGAACTAATCGTGCTAAATCTGAACCTAATGTTGACTCCACTTCCCCCTCCTTATAATTAGCATGCTAACATTACCTCCCAGAGTTTAGACTATTTTGGGTAACTCACATTAAAAACACAAATGTATATAATGTATATTGTGGAAATAGCCACTATTTTCGGCCGTTATCGTTTAATCGTTATGCAAACATTCAACATATTCACCCTTAGGGATTGTTAATGTGAATACATCATGGTTACACACCTCATCCCCCTTACCCGATTTGGTCCTGGGGGCATCGCTTTATTTTCCACCTATATTTAAAGCTTTTTTACTAGGACTGGTCTTATGGCTGCTGATTCATCAACTGCTGAGAGACTGGATGTATTCCGGTGAAATCTGGCATCCCATGTTGATGGACCTGTCCATTTTCGTTCTGACCGTCAGCGGTTCCTTATGGATTTTAGCGAGTTGGTAACCCATGCAGCATAAAACATTAAAATACTTCTCTACGGTGATCGTCTGCGCCATTGCCGTCTGCGCCGGTTGGTGGCTCTGGAATTATTATATGCAATCCCCATGGACCCGTGATGGAAAAGTGCGCGCCGAACTCGTCAATATCACCCCTGAAGTCTCTGGAAGATTAGAGAAAATAAGCGCGAATGACAATCAGTTCGTACCTGCGGGAAGTCTGATTTTTACCCTCGACCCGGTGCCCTACCAGATCGCGCTGGACAATGCCGAGGCCGCGGTGGCAAAAGCGCAATCGGATCTGGCCAAGGCAGACCACGAAGCCGCCCGACGCCGCGGGTTGCCGCGCAACGTTATTTCCGCTGAAGATTTGGACGAGTCCAATTTAGCCGCTCAGGCAATGAAGGCCGCCTATAAAGCCGCCCTGGCCAACCTGGAACAGGCCAAATGGAATTTGAGCAAAACTAAAATTTACGCGCCGACCGACGGTTATATCACCAATCTGCAGGCGCGGGTCGGGAACTACGCCAACGCCGGCACGCCTTTGGTCGCGTTGGTGGATGTCCATTCGTTTTATGTACTCGGTTATTTCGAAGAAACCAAGCTGAAACATATAAAAGAAGGCAATAAAGCCGATATTGTCTTATATAACGGCAACACCCCGCTGCAGGGAGAAGTAGAGAGTATCGGCCGCGCCATTTACGATCAGAGCGTTGACAGCAACAACGATCTATTAATGGACGTTAAGCCCAATGTTCCCTGGGTGCGTTTGGCTCAGCGCGTGCCGGTGCGGATAAAATTGCTCAACGTGCCCGCCGATTTGACGCTGGTTGCCGGCACCACCTGCACCATTTCGATTCATCAGCGGAACTAAAGTGTGAACCTGCCCTTTCTGGAGTGGAGCCGTGCCCCCTGGGGTAAGGCGACCGGCGGCCAATGGCGCTATGCGCTGCGCAACTCGCTGGCGATGTGTCTGGCGCTGTGGGTCGCGTTCGTGCTCGAACTCGACGAACCCTATTGGGCGCTTACCTCCGCCGCGGTGGTGAGCTTCCCCACCATCGGCGGCGTGATCAGCAAAAGCATCGGCCGCATCTTCGGCAGCCTGGTGGGCGCCGCCGCCTCGGTGGCGATCGCCGGCCACTGCCTGAACGATCCCTGGCTGTTTACGCTGTTCATCGCCGCCTGGATCGGGTTGTGCACCTACGTCTCCAACCATTACCAAAACAACGTCTCTTATGCCTTCGCGCTGGCGGGCTATACCGCCGCCATCATCGCCTTCGGCACGGTCAACGTCACCGATACCCAGCAGATCTTCGACATCGCCCAGGCGCGAGTTTGCGAAGTGATCACCGGCATTCTGTGCGGCGGGTTGATGATGATGATCCTGCCCAGCACCTCCGACGGCGAAGCCCTGATGACCTCGCTGCGGCGCATGCAACTGCGCCTGCTGGAGCACGCCGCCATGCTGTGGCAGCCGGAGGTCACCGCGCAGATGCGCACCTCGCACGAAGGGGTCATCGGCCAGATCCTGACCATGAACCTGCTGCGCATTCAGGCATTCTGGAGCCACTACCGGCTGCGGCGGCAAAATAACCTGCTCAACTATCTGCTGCACCAGCAGCTGCGCATTACCAGCGTCATCTCCAGCCTGCGCCGCATGCTGCTGAACTGGCCGGATCGCCCCGTCAATCTGATGCCGGTGCTGACGCAACTGCTGGACGAGCTGCGCGACCCCGCCACCGATAAATATCGCTTGGCGCGCCTGCTCCAGCAGATCGCGCCGCACGATCCCGCGGACTATCGCCATCGCGCCTTCTGGCTGCGGTTGCGCGATTTCTGTTGGCTTTACCTGCGCTGCAGCCGCTGGCTGCGGCGGTTGGAAAGCGCCACGGCGGTCAGCGATCTCCAACCGCCGCGCGCCACTTCGCTGGCGCGCCATACCGACAGCTATGAAGCCGCCTACAATGGCCTGCGCACCTTTTTGTGCATCGTGATCGGCTGCGCCTACTGGATCAACACGCAATGGGACGCCGGCAGCGCGGCGCTGACGCTCACCGCCATCAGCTGCGTGCTCTACTCCTCCACGCCTTCGCCGATCAACAGCGTCAGCACCTTGCTCAAGGCGGTGCTGCTGCTCTCGGTCGCCTGCTTCGTGGTGAAATTCGGTTTGATGATCCAGATTGACGATTTCTGGGTGTTCTGCGCCTTCCTGTTCCCGATCCTGGTGACCATGCAGATGCTCAAGCTGCAGAACCCGCCTTATGCCGCGCTTTGGGGGCAGCTGATCGTCTTTATGGGCTCGTTTCTGACCGTCAGCAATCCGCCGAGCTATGACTACCAGTCCTTTATCAATGACAACATCGCTAAAGTCGTCGGCGTGCTGCTGGCCGGGCTGGCGTTTCAGATCCTGCGCCCCAGCTCGGACAAACGCAAAAGCCGCCGCATTATCCGCGCGCTGCGGCGCGACTTTATCGATCAGTTGAGCAAACGGCCGCAGCAGAGCGAAAGCCAGTTTGAATCGCTGATCTACCATCGCATCAGCCAGCTCAATCAAAGTCAGGATCAGGAGGCGCGCACCTGGTTACTGCGCTGGGGCGTGGTGCTGCTCAACTGCAGCCATATCGTCTGGCAACTGCGCGACTGGCAAACCCGATCAGATCCGCTGTCGGCGGTGCGCAACGTCTGTATCCACTGCCTGCGCGGCATCATGACGGAGAAAGGCGTGCAGCACAGTTCGCTGGACGCCACGCTGCAGGAATTGCTGCGCATGAGCAACGCGCTGGCGCACCACCCGGAACAGGCGGCGCGCGATCTGGCCGGCCTGATTTGGCGGCTCTACTGCTCGCTGCAGCAGTTGCAACAGGCGATGGGCCAGCCCACCGCCGCACCGGCCGTTAGCGGCGGGTGATCACTTGATCACGCCGCAGGCGAAGCGCGCACCGCCGCCGCCGAGCGGCTGTGGATGATCCGAGTGGTTATCGCCGCCGGCGTGCACCATCAGCGCCTTGCCCTCAATTTCGCTGATTTTTTTCAGCCGCGGCGCCAACACCGGATCGTTCGCCATGCCGTCGGCGGTCACATAGATGGCCGGCAAATCGCCCAGATGCCCGTCGGCATAGGGTCCGAGGTGTTTCCCGGTTTTTTGCGGATCAAAATGCCCGCCAGCCGCCAGCGCCGCCACCGCCTTGCCGTCCTTCATGCCCGGCTCGCAGCTGCCTTTCTCATGCACATGGAAACCGTGCACCCCGGCCGGCAAGGCTTTCAGGCTCGGCGTGAACAGTAAGCCGTAAGGCGTTTCGCTGATGGCCACTTTGCCGATATCCTGACCGATACCCTGCCCGGTCACCAAATTCATCTCAACGTCGACCGTCGCCGCCTGAGCGACCCCGCAGGCCATCAGGCCAAGCGCCGCATACCAATAACGTTTCATCAATCAGTCTCCTTAATGACTATATCGAGTTATCAGTATAGGAGAGCCAACGCCAGCACTGTTAACCAACGCACAATCTCGCCAATTTGATTCGCGGGCCTAATATTTAGCACCAATAATAATTCTACCGATGTTGGTCCTCTGACCAGCTGTCGTTCGGCTAACGTTGTTTCCCTGTTTCCACCGCCGACGCGCGAGAGTTCACTTCCCGGCCAGGCGGCATACTTCATAAGGAACTGATATGGGCATCTTTAGCTATAAGGATCTGGACGAAAACGCGTCAAAGGCGCTGTTTTCCGACGCCTTGGCCATCTCTACCTACGCTTACCACAATATCGATAACGGCTTCGATGAAGGCTATCACCAGACCGGTTTCGGGCTCGGTCTGCCGCTGACGCTGATCACGGCGCTCATCGGCAGCACCCAGTCGCAGGGCGGCCTGCCCGGCCTGCCCTGGAACCCCGACTCCGAACAGGCCGCGCAGGAAGCGGTAAATAATGCCGGCTGGTCGGTGATCGATGCCACGCAGTTGGGTTACGCCGGCAAAACCGATGCGCGCGGCACCTACTACGGCGAGACCGCCGGTTACACCACCGCGCAGGCCGAGGTGCTGGGCAAATATGACAGCGAAGGCAATCTCACCGCCATTGGCATCTCATTTCGCGGCACCAGCGGCCCGCGCGAGTCGTTGATCGGCGATACCATCGGCGATGTGATTAACGATCTGCTGGCCGGGTTTGGGCCGAAAGGCTACGCCGACGGCTACACGCTGAAGGCGTTCGGCAACTTGCTGGGCGACGTGGCGAAATTCGCGCAGGCCCACGGGCTGAGCGGCGAGGACGTGGTGGTCAGCGGCCACAGCCTCGGCGGGCTGGCGGTCAACAGCATGGCGGCGCAGAGCGACGCCAACTGGGGCGGCTTCTACGCGCAGTCCAACTATGTCGCCTTCGCCTCGCCGACCCAGTACGAAGCCGGCGGCAAGGTGATCAACATCGGTTATGAGAACGATCCGGTGTTTCGCGCGCTCGACGGCACCTCGCTGACCCTGCCGTCATTGGGCGTTCACGATGCGCCGCATACCTCCGCCACCAACAATATCGTCAACTTCAACGACCACTACGCGTCGGACGCCTGGAATCTGTTGCCGTTCTCCATTCTCAACATTCCGACCTGGCTATCCCACCTGCCGTTCTTCTATCAGGATGGCCTGATGCGGGTGCTGAACTCCGAGTTTTATTCGCTGACCGACAAAGACTCGACCATCATCGTCTCCAACCTGTCGAACGTGACGCGCGGCAGTACCTGGGTGGAAGACCTGAACCGCAACGCGGAAACGCACAGCGGGCCGACGTTTATCATCGGCAGCGACGGCAATGATTTGATCAAGGGCGGCAAAGGCAACGATTATCTCGAGGGCCGCGACGGCGACGATATCTTCCGCGACGCCGGCGGCTATAACCTGATCGCCGGCGGCAAAGGCCACAATATCTTCGATACCCAGCAGGCGTTGAAGAATACCGAGGTCGCCTACGACGGCAACACGCTTTACCTGCGCGACGCCAAGGGCGGCATTACGCTGGCGGACGACATCAGCACCCTGCGCAGCAAAGAAACCTCCTGGCTTATCTTCAACAAAGAAGTGGATCATCAGGTAACCGCCGCCGGATTGAAATCGGACTCAGGCCTCAAAGCCTATGCCGCCGCCGCCACCGGCGGCGACGGCGATGACGTGCTGCAGGCTCGCAGCCACGACGCCTGGCTGTTCGGCAACGCCGGCAACGACACGCTGATCGGCCACGCCGGCGGCAACCTGACCTTCGTCGGCGGCAGCGGCGATGACATCCTGAAGGGCGTCGGCAACGGCAACACCTTCCTGTTCAGCGGCGATTTCGGCCGCGACCAGCTGTATGGCTTCAACGCCAGCGATAAACTGGTATTTATCGGCACCGAAGGCGCCAGCGGCAATATCCGCGACTACGCCACGCAGCAAAACGACGATCTGGTGCTGGCCTTCGGCCACAGCCAGGTCACGCTGATCGGCGTCTCGCTCGATCACATCAGCACCGATCAGGTGGTGTTGGCCTAAAGATCGGCATAAAAAAAGCCGGGCGCTTTCGCCGCCCGGCTTTCCTCTTTCTGCCCGCCTTAAGGCACGTCATACCCCAGCGCCGCCTTGCGAATGCGGAACCACTGCTGGCGGCTCAGCACCAGTTTCTGCGCCTTCAGCGCCGAACGCACCCGCTCAATCTTGCCGGAGCCGATGATTGGCAACGGCGACGACGGCAGGCGCATCACCCAGGCGTACACCACCTGCTCGATGGTCTCCGCGCCGATCTCTTGCGCCACCCGCTGCAACTCGTCGCGCAGCGGCTGAAACTCGGCGTCGTTGAACAGGCGCCCGCCGCCCAGGCAGGACCAGGCCATCGGCTTGATGCGCAGTTGCTGGCACTGGTCGAGCGTGCCGTCGAGAATGGCCGGTTGGTGAATCGGCGAGATCTCCACCTGGTTGGTCGCCAGCGTGAACGGCAGACGCGACTGCAGCAGTTGGAACTGCGCGGGCGTAAAGTTGGATACGCCGAAATGGCGCACCTTGCCGCTTTTGTGCAACGCAACGAAGGCTTCGGCTACGTCGTCAGCGTCCATCAACGGATCCGGGCGGTGGATCAGCAGCAGATCGAGGTAATCGGTATGCAGATGGCGCAGTGACTGTTCCGCACTCTGCACGATATGATCGCGGTCGGTGATGTAATGCCCAATCGGGTTACCGGGCTTGGCGGTGGTGGCGATGCCGCACTTGGTCACCAATTCCAGCGACTGGCGTAGCGCCGGCTTCAGACGCAGCGCGTCGCCGAACGCCTGTTCGCAGGCATAGCCACCGTAGATATCGGCGTGATCGGCGGTGGTGACGCCCAGTTCGACATGCTGTTCGATGAACGTCAGCAGCTGCTGCGGTGACATGCCCCACTCCATCAACCGCCAGTAACCGCAAATCATGCGGGAAAATTCAGGCCCCTGCGGCGCGAGACGAATACGTTCTACCATTGCGAAAACCTCATGACATTAGTTGTCAGCCAGCATACACAAGCCGGTGAGGCACAGGGAAGCGGTAAGCCACACGAACGTGCGGCAGATCAGGAAAGGTTAAAACAACGACGGCTGCTCCGGCAGCGGCTCGTCAGGCGCTTTATTGGCGCGCTGCAGCCGCAGGAAGCGTTGACGGCACAGGCGCAACACCTCGCGCTTTTGCGCATCGCTCATGTTCATCCAGCCGAAACGCTCCTCGCGGCTGCGCAGGCAGCCACGGCAGAACCCACGATCGTCGGCCTGACAAATGCCGCGACACGGGCTGGGGATGTCGAAAAACTCAAGCTGCTGCGCCACGGGGCTCCTCCTGCGTTCTCTTGCTAATTGAAGACGCCATCGCCGCCGCTGGCAAGTCCCTTTTCTCCTTTGCGGCGAAAATAGTCACGCAAATAGCGCAGCGCCTGGCGGCTTTTCTCCGGCATAGTGCGTTCCAGCGTCAGCGCGTGCAGCCGCAGCGGCGCCGGCCGCCACTCCGGCAACAGCAGCAACAGCTCGCCGCGCTGCAGTTCGTCGCCAATTTCATACAGCGGCTGAACGGAAATGCCTAGCCCGGCGCGGGTAAAGGCGCGCATCACGTTCATGCTCTCGCTGACGATCTGTCCTTCCGCCAGCCGCAGCTTGACCTGCTGGCCGGACTGGTGCTGCAAATCCAGATGCGCCCCGCTGTAGCCGCTGGAGATCCAGCGGTGCTGTACCAAATCCTGCGGTTTTTCCGGCACCCCATGCTGGCTGAGGTAACGCGGTGCGGCGCACAGCACCATCGGCCACGCCGTCAGCGGATGCGCAATCATATTGGCGTCCGCCAGCTGCCGGTTGGCCCGCAGCGCAATGTCGACCCGCTGTTCTATCATATCGACGATGCGATCGTCCGCCAGCACTCGCAGCGTCAGCTTGGGATGCGCCTGCAACAGCGGCGACAACGCCTCCGCAAGCGATCGGCCGCCGATGCCGACCGGGGTGGCGATGCGCAGCTCCCCCACCAGCGTATCCCGCAGCTCCGCCAACCGCTGCTCCGCCTGCAGCGCCTGTTGCAGCATCGCCTCGCAGCCGGGATAGAACGCCGCTCCTGCCTCGGTCAGCGCCAGACGGCGGGTGGAACGATGCAGCAACGGCACCCCAAGCGCCTTCTCCAGCGAGCGCATGTGCTGGCTGACCGCCGACGGCGTCATGCCCAGCCGCCGTGCCGCACCGGCCAGCGAGCCCTCCGCCACCACGGTGGCGAATACCGCCATTCGATTGAGTTTATCCACGATTATGAAGTTTTACTTAATCAAGAAAGCATGAATATGGCACTAATCACGGCTATTGTTAAGGACTAGAGTAGAAACCACGCGGCAGGCACCTCGGCCTGCCTCACGATACTGAACCTATCCCCGAAGGAGCATACAGATGAAAGTAGCCATTATTGGAGCAACCGGTTTTGTTGGCCGCCGCGTGGTGGATGAAGCGCTGGCTCGCGGTATTCAGGTGACGGCAATCGCGCGCCAGAAAAAAGAGTTGCCGGAGCACGCCAATCTGACCGTCGCACTGGGCGACGTCGCCGATACGGCTTGGCTGGCGGGACAATTGCGCGGCCAGGACGCGGTGATCAGCGCCTACAACCCCGGCTGGGGCGAAGACAACCTGTATGAGAAAACCACCCGCGGCGCCCAGCAGATCCTCACCGCGGTCGAGCAGGCCGGCGTCAAACGCCTGTTGGTGGTCGGCGGAGCCGGCAGCCTGGAAGTGGCGCCGGGCGTTGAACTGGTGGATACGCCGCAGTTCCCGGAAAATATCCGCCCCGGCGCGCAGGCGGTGCGCGATCTGCGCAACAAACTGCGTAACGAGTCGGCACTCGACTGGACCTATCTTTCGCCGGCCGCCCTGCTGGAGCCGGGCAAACGCACCGGCCAGTTCCGCCTCGGCACCACGCAACTGCTGATGAACGGCGAAGCGCCGGCCAGCATTTCGGTGGAAGACCTGGCGGTCGCTATCGTTGATGAGATTGAAAAGCCTCAGTTTATTCGTGCGCAATTCACCGCCGCCTACTAAACCGCCCCGCCGCCAGGCCGCTCGGCCTGGCGTTTTCCGCGTATTCTTCGCCGCCAGTAATCTGAGTTTCTAAGGTTTTCTTAAGTTTCATCCGGTAGATTTCAAGGCATTATCTACTCTCAGGATCCAGATTTGGCAATGTGGTTACGTCAACGCTTACGGTGCAACAGCCTCGGTTTTATCCTCGCCACCGCCCTGTTCTTCACTCTGTTCCAAAACGCGTTATTCCTGCATCGCGCCTGGTCGTATATCACCTTCGATAGCGTCCACAGCGTGATATTCGCCGCCAGCATGCCGGTGGTGATCTTCTGTTCGCTGAATATTATCTTCAGCGTGTTGACCGTGCCCTACCTGCGCAAACCGCTGATCGTCTTTTTCTTGCTCGGCAGCGCCGCAGCCAACTATTTCATGTTCAGCTATGGTGTGGTGATCGACGGCAACATGATGCAAAACGCCTTCGAAACCAACCCTCAGGAGGCGACCGCGCTGCTGACGCCGCGCATGGGATTGTGGCTGACGCTGCTCGGCATTCTGCCGGCGGTGGCGGTCTGCTTCACCCAAATTCGCCAGACTCGCCCCTGGTGGTACATGGTCGGACTGCGCGCCGCCAACGTCATGCTGTCGTTGGTGGTGATCCTGATCGTCGCCGCGCTGTTCTACAAAGACTACGCTTCGCTGATCCGCAACAATAAAAGCGTGGTGAAGATGTTGACGCCTTCCAACTTCGTGGCCGGCACCATCAAGTTTACCGAACAGCGTTACTTCACCCGCAATCTGCCGCTGGTCAAGATCGGCGAAGATGCGCGTAAAGGGCCGCTGATCGCCAGGCAGGCCAAGAAAACGCTGGTGATCCTGGTCGTGGGAGAAACCGCCCGCGCCGAAAACCTCTCCCTAGGCGGCTATGAACGCGAAACCAACCCGCGCCTGAAGCAGGACGACGTGGTCTACTTCAAAAACGCCAGCTCCTGCGGCACCGAAACGGCGATCTCCGTGCCCTGCATGTTCTCCAACATGCCACGCAAGGAGTACGACGCGACTCAGGCGACGCACCAGGAAGGCATGCTCGACGTGCTGGCGCATGCCGGTGTCAATGTGCTGTGGCGCGATAACGACGGCGGCTGCAAAGGCGCCTGCGACCGGGTGCCGCACATCGACATGACCAAGCTGAAACCGCAGCAGGACTGCGACGGCGAGGTTTGCATGGACAACGTGCTGTTGTACAAGCTGAACGACTACATCAATAGCCTGAAAGACGACGGCGTGATCGTGCTGCACCAGATGGGCAGCCACGGCCCGGCTTACTACCGCCGCAGCACGCCAGAATTCCAGGCGTTTTCGCCGACCTGCAACAGCAATCAGATCCAGGATTGCAGCCATGAACAATTGGTGAACACCTACGACAACTCAATCCTGTATACCGACGCGATGCTCGATGCCACCATCAAGCTGCTGCGGCAGTATGACGACCGTTTCAATACCGCGCTGGTCTATTTGTCCGATCATGGCGAATCGCTGGGGGAAAACGGCATGTATCTGCACGGCACGCCTTATGTCTTCGCACCGAGCCAGCAAACGCACGTGCCTTTCCTGATGTGGATGTCGGCCGACTATCAGCGCAATTTCGGCATCGATCGCCAGTGTCTGAATACGCTGGCAGAAAAGGACGAGGTTTCGCAGGACAACCTGTTCCACACCCTGTTGGGTATGCTGAACGTACAAACCCGCGAATATCAATCCCAGTTGGATATCCTGCAACGCTGCCGCAACGCGGCGTAGCGCTTAACTTCCGCGTGCCGCTGGGGCACAATAGTTTGCAGACAACCGGCGTTTTGTGCGCCGGTTTTTTTATTCCCATTGACCTAGACCAATCGGTCTATTATGCTCGGCACCATGATGACCAAATCAACGCATTGCAACGTGGATACACGTGAACATCTGCTCGCCACCGGCGAAACCCTCAGCCTGCGCCTGGGCTTTACCGGCATGGGGCTGAGCGAACTGCTGGCCACCGCGGGCGTGCCGAAAGGCTCGTTCTACCACTATTTTCGCTCGAAGGAAGCCTTCGGCGAAGCGATGCTGCAGCGCTATTTCGCGCATTATGATGCAGAAATGCAGGCGCTGTTTGCCGACAGACGCGGTGATGCCCGCCACCAGCTGCTCGGCTATTACGCCCAGGCTATCAGCTACCACTGCCGCAGCGAATGCCACAACGCCTGCCTGGCGGTGAAGCTTTCCGCCGAGGTGAGCGATCTGTCGGAACCGATGCGCCATGCGCTGGAAACGGGCACCGCTCGCGTGATCGGCCACCTTCAGGAGGCCATCGAGCGCGGTATCGCCGAGGGCTCGCTGTCGGTAGCCATGAGCCCGGCGGCAACCGCAGAAACGCTGTATTCACTGTGGCTCGGCGCCACGCTGCGCGCCAAGATCCGTCACTCGCTGGCGCCGTTGACCAGCGCGCTGGAAAGCATCGAGTTGCTGCTGCGCCCGCCGCAACCGTAACGGTAACAACTTATTTTATTGAAAAAATGCAGTTCATGGTTTTTTATCGCCCATTACTAGACGACCGGTCTATTAAATACAGGATGCACTATGAAGACTGAAAAATTGCTCTCTCCGCTGAAGGTTGGCGCCATCACCCTGCCCAACCGCGTGTTTATGGCTCCGCTGACGCGTTTGCGCAGCATCGAGCCGGGCGATATTCCTACGCCGCTGATGGCGGAATATTACGCACAGCGCGCCAGCGCCGGCCTGATCGTGACCGAAGCGACCCAGGTTTCCTTCCAGGCGAAAGGCTACGCCGGCGCGCCCGGTTTGCATACGCCGGAGCAGATCGCCGCATGGAAAAACATCACGCAGGCAGTGCATGACAACAACGGCCACATCGCCGTGCAGCTGTGGCACGTAGGCCGCATTTCCCACGCCAGCCTGCAGCCAGGCGGGCAAGCGCCGGTCGCACCTTCGGCCATCAACGCCGAAACCCGCACCACCGTGCGTGATGAAACCGGCGCCTGGGTGCGCGTGCCGACCTCCACGCCGCGCGCGCTGGAAACCAGCGAGATCCCGGGCATCATCAACGATTTCCGCCAGGCAACCGCCAACGCGCGCGAAGCCGGTTTCGACTTCATCGAACTGCATGCTGCCCATGGCTATCTGCTGCACCAGTTCATGTCACCGGCTTCCAACCAACGTACCGATCAATACGGTGGCAGCATTGAGAATCGCACCCGCCTGACGCTGGAAGTGGTCGACGCCACCATCGCCGAATGGGGTGCCGAACACATCGGTATCCGTATCTCGCCGCTGGGGCCGTTCAACGGGCTGGACAACGGCGAAGATCAGGAAGAAGCAGCGCTGTATCTGGTGGAAGAGCTGAATAAGCGCAATATCGCTTACCTGCACATCTCCGAACCTGACTGGGCCGGCGGCAAACCGTATTCCGACGCCTTCCGCGACTCGGTGCGCGCCCACTTTAAAGGGGTGATTGTCGGTGCCGGCGCCTACACCGCCGAAAAAGCCGAAGCATTGATCGATAAAGGTTTCATCGACGCGGTGGCCTTCGGCCGCAGCTACATCGCCAACCCGGATCTGGTAGAGCGTTTCCGCCAGCACGCCCCGCTGAACGAACCTAAGCCGGAAACCTTCTACGGCGGCGGCGCCGAAGGCTATACCGACTATCCGTTTCTGGCGAAGTAATCTGTCCTGACCCCAACGGCCACGCAATCGCATGGCCGTTTTTTATGCGTCGCGCGCAAAGCAAAAAGGCCCGCACGAGGCGGGCCGCTGTTCCCTGGTGTTGATCTTTATTACCGTTCGATTTTTACACGATCGCCGCTGGAATAGATAATTGATTGTGCAGATCAATTACTCTGTATCGATCGGTACACTCGATCAATATTTAGACACCCGCAACGCGAGACCACAAAGTGACATTGTCACCAGCTCGTCACGTTGAATTCCCTTGCGGGACAAGGCTATACTCGCTTGTGCTTCAATCCACCCGCCGTCTGCCACGGCACAGTCAATTCAGAGGAATTATGCGCTTACTCCATACCATGATCCGCGTCGGTGACCTGCAACGCGCCATCGACTTCTACACCAAGGTATTAGGCATGCGCCTGCTGCGCACCAGCGAAAACCCGGAGTACAAATACTCCCTGGCTTTCGTCGGCTATACGGAAGAGAGCGAAGGCGCAGTTATCGAACTGACCTATAACTGGGGCACCGACAGCTACGATATGGGCACCGCCTTCGGCCACCTGGCGCTGGGCGTGGATGACGTTGCCGCCACCTGCGACAGCATCCGTCGCGCCGGCGGCAAAGTCACCCGCGAAGCCGGCCCGGTGAAAGGCGGTACCACGGTTATCGCCTTCGTCGAAGATCCGGACGGCTACAAAATCGAGCTGATCGAAAACAAACACGCCGGTCAGGGCCTCGGCCACTAAGCCTCCCCTTCAGGGCGCGTTGGCGCCCTGCTGATTCTCCGCGCGATAGCGCCTGCAACCGGGCGCAAAATTTGCCATAATGCGCGCTGCATTCGATGAAGATAAGAAACTGATGGCCGAGAAAAGTGATCTTAACGCCCTGAGTGGTCGTTTTCGTGGGTTTTATCCCGTAGTAATAGATGTTGAAACCGCCGGCTTCAACGCCAATACCGATGCGTTGCTGGAGATCGCCGCCGTCACGCTGAAAATGGATGAGGACGGCTGGCTGCAGCGGGACGAAACCCTGCACTTCCACGTGGAGCCTTTCGAGGGCGCCAACCTGCAGCCGGAAGCGCTGGCGTTTAACGGCATCGATCCGCACAATCCGCTGCGCGGCGCGGTCAGCGAATATGACGCGCTGCACGCCATTTTCAAAGCGGTGCGCAAAGGGCTCAAGGATCGCGGTTGCAATCGCGCCATTATCGTGGCGCACAACGCCAACTTCGATCACAGCTTTTTGATGGCCGCGGCCGAACGCGCCGGCCTGAAGCGCAACCCGTTCCATCCGTTCGCCACCTTCGACACCGCCGCGCTGAGCGGCCTGGTGCTGGGGCAAACGGTGCTGGCCAAAGCCTGCATCACCGCCGGCATGCCGTTCGACAGCAGCCAGGCTCACTCCGCGCTGTACGACACCGAGCAAACCGCCCTGCTGTTTTGCGAGCTGGTTAACCGCTGGAAACGTCTCGGCGGCTGGCCGCTGCCCGCCGGCGATCTCGCCGAATAAAACCAACAAAAAAGGCGGCCCAGTTTGCACTGGCGCCGCCCGTTACGCGATAATCGCAAGCCCGTCGATTAAGACTGCTGGTCTTCCTGCGCTTTATACTTTTCTGCCGTTTCTTTGATCAGTTGCTGCAGTTCGCCGCGCTGATACATCTCGATGATGATATCGCAACCGCCGACCAGCTCACCATCTACCCACAGCTGCGGGAACGTCGGCCAGTTGGCGTATTTTGGCAGCTCGGCGCGGATATCCGGGTTCTGCAAAATGTCCACATAGGCGAAACGCTCGCCGCAGGCGGACAGCGCTTGCACAGCCTGCGCGGAAAAGCCGCAGCTCGGCAGCTTTGGCGAACCTTTCATGTACAGCAGAATCGGGTTTTCAGCGATCTGGTGCTGAATTTTTTCAAGTGTCGTCGTCATTTATTGCTTCCTCAAGCCACATTTCATGGCTACAACATGCATCACGCGGGCTATTGTAGCGGCTGGAACAGTCGCAAGAAAACGCCATCTTTTGCAAGGATATTCGCCCGCCGCCGATCGCGTTTCACCGGCCACGTCATTCCGGTCAAAACATACGTTGAGAATAACATTTTTAATCCGACCATTTCACTAATATATTGCGCCGCGATGCCGGCGCGGCTTAATTATATCCGCCACCGTCGCCTGGCGCTTTTTTATACATCAACAGGCTGATTTTAAACCAAAAAAAATGTCATTAACGTTTTCTCACAATATGGATTATTATTTATGAGTTCTTCGCTGTTTTATATGGTGAAGTTCGGGAATACTGTAACTCTTTCGATATCCGTTTCGGGGCCAAGGTTGGTGACGTCGACATGCGTTTAATTCTTACGCTCTTTGCGCTGCTGTTTACGCAGCTCTTCTTCAATTTGGCGCACGCTGCGCCACAGGCGCGCGTTGCCGCCGAGCAGCGTAAAAGCCATGCTAATGAAGCGCGGCCCGATGACCGCAGAAAAAAGAAAGCGGATAAAGCCGCCAAAAAAGCCAAAGTGACGGCCCCCGAGAAAAAAACCAAGACCGCCAAGGCCAAAAGCGAGAAAAGCGCGAAAAAGATCGTCAGCGCCAAACCCAAGGCCAAAGCGCAGAAAACCGCCAAGATTAAAGTCACCCCGCCGAAAAAGGGCTATAAAAAAGGCTATGGCCGCCACCGCGACGCCGGTATGGCCACCGCCAAACTGGCGCGTGAAGAAAAGCCGTTAAAACTCAGCCCGGCGCACAAAAAACGTTACCAGCATGCCAAACAGACCGCGATGGCCAAGCTGATGGATCAGATGGGCAAGCCTTACCGCTGGGGCGGCAGCTCGCCGCGCACCGGCTTCGACTGCAGCGGCCTTATCTATTACGCCTATAAGGACGTGGTGAAAATCAAGATGCCGCGCACCGCCAACGAAATGTATCACCTGCGCGACGCGGCGCCGATCAAGAAAAGCGAACTGGAAAGCGGCGATTTGGTGTTCTTCCGCATCAACAACCGCGGCGTGGCGGACCATGTCGGCGTCTATCTCGGTAACGGCAAATTCATCCAGTCGCCGCGCACCGGCGAAGAGATCCGCATCAGCCAGCTCGACAACGACTATTGGCAAAACCATTACATCGGCGCACGCCGCGTAGTGACGCCGAAAACCATTCGTTAATTCCCTGTTCTGCGCGGTTGCGGCCCCGGTCACAACCGCCTGCTCAAGCTATCGCCCATCGCACTCCCCCACGCGCATTTCTCGCTTTTCCTCCTGTTTTTTATGATGAAAATTGTTAAGATTGAATGACCACAATAAAAAACGGCCCATCTGGCTCCCGCCTGGGCGGGAAGAAAGTGGCGCTGTAAAGGAGGAAGCAATGTCGTTTGAATTACCTGCATTACCGTATGAGAAAAACGCGCTCGAGCCGCACATCTCCGCCGAGACCCTGGAATACCACTACGGCAAACACCACAATACCTACGTGGTTAACCTGAACAACCTGGTGAAAGGCAGCGAGTTCGAGGGCAAATCGCTCGAAGAGATCATCAAGACCTCCAACGGCGGCGTGTTCAACAACGCCGCGCAGGTGTGGAACCACACCTTCTACTGGCACTGCCTGTCGCCACAGGGCGGCGGTGAACCGCAGGGCGAACTGGCGGCGGCGATCGTCAAATCCTTCGGCTCTTTCGCTGCGTTCAAAGAGCAGTTCACCGATGCCGCCGTGAAAAACTTCGGCGCCGGCTGGACCTGGCTGGTGAAAAAACCGGACGGCGCGCTGGCGATCGTCAACACCTCCAACGCGGCAACTCCGCTGACCGGTGAAGATAAACCGCTGCTGACCGTTGACGTGTGGGAACACGCGTATTACATCGATTACCGCAATGCGCGTCCAAAATACCTGGAAAACTTCTGGGCGTTGGTCAACTGGACATTTGCGGCGGAAAACCTGGCGTAAACGCAGGCCTTGCCTAAGTGATGAGGCGCAGCCAGGCTGCGCCTTTTTTATAACTGGCGGGAAATCAGTTCAACGCGGCGACAAAGCTGAAAGCGATGATCATCGCCAACGCGCCGACGGTAGTGAACAGAGACATCTTCAGATCGGTATCCATGACAACTCCTTTAAAATGGGCTTTCCTAAGGATAAAAGGCGCACAATTAGTACGTCAAATCATTTTCCCACAGTTCGCCGATAAAATCTTGTTATCATTTCCCGGTTTATAATCTCGATTACCTCTTCCACTTTTGTTCAATATGCGACAAAATTCGCAGTTCACAACTGCGTACCGGCATCCATGCCCCTCCTGATTAAGCGCTGAAGACTTCAACACACTAAAAACTCAGTTTTCGCTTCTCTGGAGAAGGATCTACGTAGGCAAACGATTAACATCACACTTACATGCTGTAAACATGTGAGTTCAGGAGTCATTCCTTACATGGCAACGATTAAAGATGTGGCCAAACGCGCGGGCGTTTCCACCACCACCGTTTCGCACGTCATCAATAAGACTCGTTTCGTCGCCGAAGAGACCAAAGCGGCCGTGTGGGCCGCGATCAAAGAGCTGCACTACTCGCCGAGCGCCGTGGCGCGCAGCCTGAAAGTCAATCACACCAAGTCTATCGGTCTGCTGGCCACCTCGAGCGAAGCACCCTATTTTGCCGAAGTGATCGAGGCGGTGGAAAACAGCTGCTACAGCAAAGGTTACACCCTGATCCTGTGCAACTCGCACAACAATCTGGACAAGCAGCGCGCCTACCTGGCGATGCTGGCGCAAAAGCGCGTCGACGGCCTGCTGGTCATGTGTTCCGAATACCCGGATCAACTGCTGGGCATGCTGGAGGACTACCGTAATATCCCGATGGTGGTGATGGACTGGGGCGCCGCGCGCGGCGACTTCACCGACACCATCATCGATAACGCGTTCGAAGGCGGCTATCTGGCCGGCCGTTACCTGATCGAGCGCGGTCACCGCGATATCGGTGCCATCCCGGGCCAGCTGTCGCGCAACACCGGCGGCGGCCGTCATCAGGGCTTTATGAAGGCGCTGCAGGAAGCGCATATCGACATTCGCGAAGAGTGGATCGTCCAGGGTGACTTCGAGCCGGAGTCCGGCTACAAGGCGATGCACCAAATCCTGTCGCAAAAACAGCGGCCGACCGCGGTATTTTGCGGCGGCGACATCATGGCGATGGGCGCCATCTGCGCCGCTGACGAGCTGGGGCTGCGAGTGCCGCAGGATATTTCCGTGATCGGCTATGACAACGTGCGCAACGCCCGCTACTTCACCCCGGCGCTGACCACCATTCACCAGCCTAAAGAGCGCCTGGGAGAAATGGCCTTCACCATGCTGCTGGATCGCATCATCAGCAAGCGCGAAGAATCGCAGGTGATCGAAGTGCATCCGAAGCTGGTGGAACGCCGTTCGGTCGCCGACGGTCCGTTCATCGACTACCGCCGCTAATCCCCTGAGCCGGAAGCCTGCACGGCTTCCGGCGCCGCCTCGCTCAGCCACTCCTGATTCAGCGTCTCGCCATCGCCCAGATACGCCAGCAGCCAACTCATCGCCGGCGACGGTTTATCCTGCTGCCAGGTCAGGCAGCAAGGGCTGGCGGGAAACGGCTGCTGCAGCTGCAACGCCTTCAGCTCACCGCGCTGCACCAGCGGCAGCGCCCGATGCGCCGGCATCATGCCGACGCACAGCCCGGCGCACAGACAGTCGAGCGCCGATGTCCAGTCCGGCACCACCAGCCGCCGCTGGTTATCCAGCGTCCAGGTGACGCGCTTGGGCAGATTGCGCGAGGTGTCTTCCAGACAAAGCGCAGGGTACGGCCTCAACCGATCGTCATTTAACGGCCCTGCCAGCTGCGCCAGCGGATGCTGTGGGCTGACTACGCACAGCCAGTTCATGTAGCCCATATCGCGGAAGGCAAAGCCGCCGCCGACCGGCACCGCGCGCGTGGCGCCGATCGCCATGTCCACCCTGCCGTCCACCAACGCATCCCAAACGCCGTTGAACACTTCGGGTTGCAGCATCAGTTCAACATCGGGGAAATGGCGGTAGAAATCCAGCACCAGCTGGCGGCTGCGCTGGGGTTTGACGATGATGTCGACTGCGATATTCAGCTGGCCGCGCCACCCGTTGGCCACCTGCTGACAGTGGCGACGGGTGTCGAGCATTTTTTTGATAACAACTCTCGCATCCTTGATAAACAGCGCGCCGGCCGGCGTCAACTCCACATCACGGTGACGCCGCTCAAACAGCGGCACCGCCAGCCATTGTTCCAGTTGCCGCACGGTATAGCTCACCGCCGACGGCACCCGGTGCAGCTCCTGCGCCGCCGCGCTGAAACTGCCGGTGCGCGCGACCGCGTCAACAACTTCAAGAGAATATTCAGACCACATCGCTTTGCCTTCAATTTTTTTAACAGCACTTTGCAAATATTACCGTTTCACAAGCAGAGATCCAGCCGGATACACTGGCCGGCGCTAAAAACCTGCGACACTAAAATATTAACGAGAAATACCATGCGAAATTCTTTTGGCTTTATGTTCTACCTCGCCGGCCTGAGCATGCTGGGTTATCTGGCGACCGATATGTACCTGCCCGCCTTCGGCGCCATGCGGGAGGAACTGCAAATTTCCGCCGGCGCGGTCAGCGCCAGCCTGAGCATCTTTCTGGCCGGCTTCGCCTTCGCGCAACTGCTGTGGGGGCCCCTCTCCGACCGACTGGGCCGCAAACCGGTATTATTGATTGGCCTGACGCTGTTCGCGCTCGGCTGCCTGGGCATGCTGTGGGTAGAAAATGCCGTGCAGCTCTGGATACTGCGCTTTATTCAGGCCGTCGGCGTCTGTTCCGCCACCGCCATCTGGCAAGCGCTGGTGGTCGACCGCTATCGCGAAGGCCAGGCCAACCGCGTGTTCGCCACCATCATGCCGCTGGTGGCGCTGTCACCGGCGCTGGCGCCGCTGCTTGGCGCCTGGCTGCTGAACCACGCCAGCTGGCGTGCGATCTTCGCCGCGCTGTTGGTGATCACCGCGCTGCTGCTGCTGCCGACGCTGCTGCTCAAAGAGCGCGCCAAAACGCACCCCGCCGCCGACGCGCCGAAAAACGGCGTCAGCTTCTGGCAACTGTTGAAATCTCCGGTGTTCAGCGGCAACGTCGCTATGTACGCCGCCTGCTCGGCCGGTTTCTTCGCCTGGCTGACCGGTTCGCCGTTCATCCTCGGCGATATGGGCTATAGCCCGAGCGACATCGGTCTGAGCTATGTGCCGCAAACGCTGGCCTTCCTGCTGGGCGGCTACGGCTGCCGCGCCGCGCTTAAGCGCATCAATGGCAAAACTCTGCTGCCGTGGCTGCTGGTAGCTTATGGTGTCAGCATGGTGGCGCTGTATCTGGTGGCGACCCTGACCAATCCGACGCTCACCACGCTGCTGATCCCATTCTGCGTGATGGCGCTGGTCAACGGCGCCGGCTACCCGATCATGGTGGCGAATGCGCTGATGCCGTTCCCGGAAAGCAGCGGCAAAGCCGCCGCGCTGCAAAATACGCTGCAACTGGGGCTGTGTTTTGTGGCAAGCATGCTGGTGTCGGCGTTTATTGCCCAGCCGCTGTTGGCGACGGTGACGGTGATGGTATCTACGGTAGTCCTGGCCGCGCTGGGTTATTTCCTGCAGCGGGGAAAAGCGGCTGATGCGCAGCAAAAGGCACAGCGGGAACATGCTAACTCAGCGTCATAATTGCCAAGATTAATAATCACTTAAAGAATATGTGTGCCGAGTGCGATTTACAGTTGAGTCAACGCCTCGGCACGCCTATACTCAAAAACAACCTTGTAAAGTAACACCTTATAATCTCTATATCTCAATCAGCTATTGTGTACGCGCCTTGCGTCACACTCTTTTTTTAAAGGGGCGTTTATCCTGCGCCGTTTGCGTCGGGCCGTTTCTTTAAATTTCCTCTGTTCATAGTCGGATATCAGACGCCGCGGGCTTATTTCCCGTTGGTATAGGTATGCACCCGCAGAAATTGTCTAAGCTGTTTCCTAACGGGTCATCAGTCAGAAGAAGGTGATGGAGAAGCTATGAGTTCATCGTGTATAGAAGATCTGAGCATCCAGGATAACCAGTGGTACCGTATCGCGCACGAAATGCTCGGTCTGGCCGGTATCGAAATCAACGGATCGCGCCCTTTCGATATTCAGGTTAAAAATCCCGAATTCTTTAAACGCGTTTTGCAGCAAGGGTCACTGGGCCTGGGCGAAAGCTATATGGACGGTTGGTGGGAGTGCGAGCGGCTGGATATGTTCTTCCAGCGCGTGGTCAGCGCCGGGCTGGAGAAGAAACTCCCCCACCACCTGAAAGATACCCTGCGTATCGCCGCCGCGCGCCTGACCAATCTGCAATCGAAAAAGCGCGCCTGGATCGTCGGCAAAGAACATTACGATCTCGGCAACGATCTGTTTACCCTGATGCTCGATCCTTACATGCAGTATTCCTGCGGCTACTGGAAAGACGCCACCACGCTGGAGGAAGCGCAGGAAGCCAAGCTGCGGATGATCTGCGAGAAACTGCAGCTGCAGCCGGGCATGCGTTTGCTGGACATCGGCTGCGGCTGGGGCGGCCTTTCCGCCTATGCGGCGAAAAATTACGGCGTGTCGGTGGTCGGCGTGACCATTTCCGCCGAACAGCAGAAGCTGGCTCAGGCGCGCTGCGCCGGGCTGGATGTGCAGATCCTGTTGCAGGATTACCGCGATTTGCACCAGCAGTTCGATCGCATTGTCTCGGTCGGCATGTTCGAGCACGTCGGGCCGAAAAACTACCGCACCTATTTCGACGTGGTGGAGCGCAATCTGGCGCCGCACGGCCTGTTCCTGCTGCACACCATCGGCTCCAACAAGACCGACATGAACGTCGATCCCTGGATCAACAAATATATCTTCCCGAACGGTTGCCTGCCCTCCGTGAGGCATATCGCCGAGGCCAGCGAAGGCCATTTCGTGATGGAAGACTGGCACAACATCGGCGCCGACTACGATCGCACGCTGATGGCCTGGTTCGAGCGCTTCAAACAGGCGTGGCCGCAGCTCGCCGAGCGCTATTCCGAACGCTTCGAACGGATGTTCAGCTATTACCTGAACGCCTGCGCCGGCGCGTTCCGGGCGCGCGATCTGCAGTTATGGCAGGTGGTGTTCAGCCCGAAAGGCGTTGAAGGCGGCATTCGCGTCGCCCGCTGAACGCTTTCCCGATAAAAAAGCCCCGGCAACATCTTCGCCGGGGCTTTTTTTTGCTCTTTCGAAACCCTGCGGGTTAACCGCAATAAACGCGAATAATTTTATCGTCGCTGTCGCCAAGGAAGTTCAGACGGCGCAGGTTGAAATCCATGGTGACGGCAGAGTTGTACGGAATGGCTCGCACCTTGCCGTCGATCCGCACGCCTTCCAGCGAGGTCATCGGTTTGCCGACAAAATTTTGATACTGCGAAGCGCCGCAGGTATCGTCCGCATCGGCCATTTGCGCGCCCGCGCCCTGCTCAGGCGAACTGCTGCAAGCGCTCAGCGCCAGCAACGCGGTTAACAACAACGTTTTCCCATAAAACTTCACGCGTTTCTCCTCTCTGCTTATGATTCGATGCCGGCGGTCACGCCAGAATCGCTGTCAGTCTTTGTGCGCCGGCGCCATCGCCGCGGCCAACGTCGCTTCCCGATTGGCCAGCACGCGCTCTACGGTGTCCACCACCGCCTGCGTTTGCGGATCGATCTCGATGTTCACCTTGTCGCCGAGGCGTTTTTTACCCAGCGTGGTGCGATCCAGCGTTTCCGGGATCAGGTGCACGCAGAAACGGTTATTCACCACTTCGCCGATGGTCAGGCTAATGCCGTCGATGCCGATGAAACCTTTGTGCAGCACATATTTCATCAATTCCGCATCCGGCATGCGCAGCCATACCTGGCGGTTATTTTCCGAGGTATAAATCTTGGCCACTTCCGCCGTGCAGATAATATGGCCGGACATCAAATGGCCGCCAATTTCGTCATTGAACTTCGCCGCGCGCTCGATATTGACGATGTCGCCCAGCACCAGATCGCCGAGGTTGGTCAGGCGCAACGTTTCTTTGATCAAATCGAAGCTGACGCGGTTGCCTTCCACCGCGGTGACGGTCAGGCAGCAGCCGTTATGGGCCACCGACGCGCCCAGCTCCAGCCCCGGCAGCAGCTCGGCAGGCATTTCGATCACGTGGGTGCGGAAATTGGGTTTCTCATCAATGGCGACCAGCGGCGCGGTGCCTTGTACGATACCGGTGAACATATGTGCCTCTTCTTGCTAAATAGGTTAAAACTCTACCGGCAGTTTGCCCCAGTTGGCGCTGAAAACCAAATCCGCGACGGTAAAAAAAGAATGGCTGCGCATTTAATAACTATTTATCTGCGGCGTTTGCTTAACGACGCCGAGCAGGTACAATCTTTTTGACAAAATTCCGCTATTTTAATTGTTGTCCTCTCGCGGCAGCCCTCCCTCCCACATATATAAATAGAAAAGGTGTATGCGTGCAGAAGTACTTAATTGAAGCGCGTAGTTTATTGGCTCTCGCTATCCCGGTCATCATCGCGCAAATATCACAAACCGCCATGGGCGTGGTGGATACCATCATGGCCGGCGCTTACAGCGCCACCGACATGGCGGCGGTGGCGGTCGGCACCTCGATCTGGTTGCCGGCCATTTTGTTCGGCCACGGCCTGCTGCTGGCGCTGACCCCGGTTATCGCCCAGCTCAACGGCGCCGGCCGTCGCGATCGCATCGCCCATCAGGTGCGTCAGGGCTTCTGGCTGGCCTTCGGCGTCTCTGTGCTGCTGATCGTCGTGCTGTATAACTGCAAGTTCGTCATCGACATGATGCACAACATCGATCCGCAGTTGGCGGATAAAGCCGTCGGCTATCTGCACGCCATCATGTGGGGGGCGCCGGGTTACCTGTTCTTCCAGGTGATGCGCAACCAGTGCGAGGGGCTGTCCAAAACCAAACCCGGCATGGTGATCGGCTTCCTCGGCCTGCTGGTGAATATCCCGATCAACTACATCTTTATCTACGGCAAGTTCGGCATGCCGGAGTTGGGCGGCGTCGGCTGCGGCGTCGCCACCGGCAGCGTCTACTGGATCATGTTCCTGATGATGCGCTGGTACGTGAAGCGCGCGCCGTCGCAGCGCGACATCAAACGCCAGGCCGGCGATCTCGGCGGCCCGGACTGGGCGGCGCTAAGGCGCCTGATCGGCATCGGCATGCCGGTGGCGCTGGCGCTGTTCTTCGAAGTCACGCTGTTCGCGGTGGTGGCGCTGCTGGTTTCACCGCTGGGGATCGTCGCGGTCGCCGGCCACCAGATCGCACTTAACTTCAGCGCGCTGATGTTCGTGCTGCCGCTGTCGCTGGGCGTCGGCGCCACCATCCGCGTCGGTTATCGTCTGGGGGAAGGTTCGGTCGAAGGCGCGCGCGTCGCCGCTTACTCCGCCATCGGCGTCGGCATCACCATGGCCGTCTGCACCGCGCTGTTTACCGCCACCTTCCGCGAACCGATCGCCCTGCTGTACAACGACAGCCCGGCGGTGGTGGCGATGGCCTCGCAGTTGATGCTGCTGGCGGCGCTGTACCAGATCTCGGATTCGGTCCAGGTGATCGGCAGCGGCGTGCTGCGCGGTTATAAAGATACCCGCGCGATCTTCTTCATCACCTTTATCGCTTATTGGGTGTTGGGCCTGCCGAGCGGCTATCTGCTGGCGTTAACCGATGCGCTGGTGCCGGCGATGGGGCCAAGCGGTTTCTGGATCGGCTTTATCATCGGACTGACCTTCGCCGCCATCATGATGGCGCTGCGCATGCGCTGGCTGCAGAAACAGCCGACCACCGTCATCCTGCAGCGATCCACGCGCTGAACCCGCAGCCCGGCCGGTTTCCTCCCCGGCCGGGCTGCGGTTTGCGGAAAAAAACGCCGGACTGCGCACAACCTCAGCAATCGCGTGAAATACCGAATAAAATTGCGCTTTTCCCCTTGCCAGCGCGCGGGTAGCTCGTTAATATTCGTCCCCGCTGTCAGCCATGACAGACAGGAAAAGATGCGTCCGTAGCTCAGTTGGTTAGAGCACCACCTTGACATGGTGGGGGTCGGTGGTTCGAGTCCACTCGGACGCACCAAATTCCTGAAGCAGCGCAGTGCGTCCGTAGCTCAGTTGGTTAGAGCACCACCTTGACATGGTGGGGGTCGGTGGTTCGAGTCCACTCGGACGCACCATATTGCTGATTCATCTCTCCCTGTCACGTTATACTTCCCGTTGTATCGTCTCTGCCCGACCGTTCGATTTTTCATGTCGATTGCGCCGAACTACCGCCATCAGCCATCAGGAACGCCACATGACCACCTTCACCGCCAAAACCGCCTTTTTGCCGCTCGACAATGGCCTTGCCCGCCGTGAAGGCGTGATGAGCGACGGTTCGCCGGCGGCGGAAGTGCGTTTCGAGGCCGGCGCCTTCGGCCAGCTGCAAAAGCCCGCGCACGCGCTGCAAACCCGGGTGATATCCGGCGAATTCGAGTTCACCCTCGGCGGCGACACCCGGATAGTACGTGCCGGTGAGAGCCTTACCCTGCCGGCCAACGTCGCCAGCGGCTGCTTCTGCCTGAGCGCCGGCACGCTGCTGGAAATTCCCCAAACGCGTTAAACCTGCATTTACAGCAAGGTTATTTGCGCAACAAGCGGCCCGCAACGCGTTGCATTTGCGCCACATTTAGCCCCGTTTTGCTCTATCCGCCGCACCGCCGCGGTTTTTTATTTTGTTTCCCGCCGCTTAGCCTTTATAATGCGCAACGTCTATCAGTTGAATGGTTTCAGCCCTTGATCTGCGAAAACGCAATAACAACACGATGTGATCTTACCCCGTTGCGCAGCATCCCCGCGCCCCCGCGCGGGCTGAATTTTTCCGCCCCACTTCAACTGTCGTCACCTATCCTTAACTATGTTTTTCACCACCAGGCACGGCCCAAATTCCCTACCGGCGTAAACCGCGCCGGTCAAATTCGTTTTTTTATCCATCACAACTTGTAGAAAACTCCGCCATGAAAAAGACCAAAATTGTTTGTACCATCGGTCCAAAAACCGAATCGGAAGAAATGCTGACCAACCTGCTCAATGCGGGCATGAACGTGATGCGTCTCAACTTCTCTCACGGCGACTATGAAGAGCACGGCAACCGCATCAAGAACATGCGCGCCGTGATGGCGAAAACCGGTATCAACGCCGGCATCCTGCTGGATACCAAAGGCCCGGAAATTCGCACCATGAAGCTGGAAGGCGGCAAAGACGCCTCGCTGGTCGCCGGCCAAACCTTCACCTTCACCACTGACCAGAGCGTGATCGGCAACAGCGAGCGCGTGGCGGTCACCTACGCCGGCTTCGCCGCCGACCTGAAGATCGGCAACACCGTGCTGGTTGACGACGGCCTGATCGGCATGGAAGTCACCAACGTGACCGAGAACGAAGTCATCTGTAAGGTGCTGAACAACGGCGACCTGGGCGAGAACAAAGGCGTTAACCTGCCGGGCGTGTCCATCCAGCTGCCTGCGCTGGCCGAGAAAGACAAACGCGACCTGATCTTCGGCTGCGAGCAAGGCGTCGACTTCGTGGCAGCGTCCTTCATCCGTAAACGCTCCGACGTGTTGGAGATCCGCGAGCACCTGAAAGCCCACGGCGGCGAGCAGATCCAGATCATCTCCAAGATTGAAAACCAGGAAGGCCTGAACAACTTCGACGAAATCCTCGAAGCGTCCGACGGCATCATGGTTGCCCGTGGCGATCTGGGCGTTGAAATCCCGGTAGAAGAAGTGATCTTCGCCCAGAAGATGATGATCGAGAAATGCAACCGTGCGCGTAAAGTGGTCATCACCGCCACCCAGATGCTCGATTCCATGATCAAAAACCCGCGCCCTACCCGCGCGGAAGCCGGCGACGTTGCCAACGCCATCCTGGACGGCACCGATGCCGTCATGCTGTCCGGCGAGAGCGCCAAGGGCAAATACCCGCTGGAAGCGGTCAACATCATGGCGACCATCTGCGAGCGTACCGATCGCGTGATGCCAAGCCGTATCGACACCCTGAACGATCGTCGCAAGCTGCGCATCACCGAAGCGGTGTGCCGCGGCGCGGTTGAAACCGCCGAGAAACTGGACGCGCCGCTGATCGTGGTCGCCACCAGCGGCGGCAAGTCGGCAAAATCCGTGCGTAAATACTTCCCGAACGCGGTGATCCTGGCGCTGACCACCAATGAGACTACCGCGCATCAGCTGGTGCTGAGCAAGGGCGTCATCCCGCAGATGGTCAAGGAAATCGCCTCCACCGACGACTTCTACCGCATCGGTAAAGAAGCCGCCCTGGCCAGCGGCCTGGCGCAGAAAGGCGACGTCGTGGTGATGGTCTCTGGCGCGCTGGTGCCGAGCGGCACCACCAACACGGCCTCGGTACACGTGCTGTAATATAAAACGTGACATAATTGTCTTGATCAAAACGCCGCTTTGCGGCGTTTTTTTTATCAGCAGTAAACTATTTTTCTCAAAACGCAACCGCGATCCGCTCATTATTTAGCTAATAAAGAATCGGAGTAGTCCCATGGAAGCCGGCTGTTTTCCCTCGTTTTTTTAACTAATTTGTAAAACCAGATGCAAGTTTGAGCGAACGATCAAAATAAAGCACCTCAACACTAAAAAATTATTCTCTTTCGAAAAAAGTTTGTGTAATACTTGTAACGCTACATGGAGATTAACTCAATCTAGAGGGTGTTATAATGAATCGTACTAAACTGGTACTGGGCGCGGTAATCCTGGGTTCCACTCTGCTGGCTGGCTGCTCTAGCAACGCTAAAATCGATCAACTGTCTTCTGACGTTCAGACTCTGAACGCTAAAGTTGATCAGCTGAGCAACGACGTGAACGCAATGCGTTCTGACGTTCAAGCTGCTAAAGACGACGCAGCACGCGCTAACCAGCGTCTGGACAACCAAGCTCACGCTTACAAAAAGTAAGATAGCTTTGGTTATTGAAAACGGCGCACATTGTGCGCCGTTTTTTTTTGTCTGTTCGCCAGCCAGGGGGGTTCCTGCACGGCAGGCAAAAAAAAGAGGTTCAGCACGCTGAACCCCTCTTCGACCGCTCAATCCTGCAAACTTAGTTCACCGAACTGATTGGCGCTGCCTTGAATGGGCTCTTATTCGCCGCAGGAGCCGCCGCAGGCGTCAAACTCACCGCAGACGGACTCTCCCCTACGTTGACCAGCACCGGCATGCCAGAACGGCGTACAACCGCGCTATCGAACACGGCGCGATCGGTCTGACCATCGGCCGCAAAGGCTTTCTCCGCTTTAGACAACGCGATCGGCATGGTCTGCGGATCGTCGCTTTCCACCCGCGACAGCGGTTGGTGCACTTCCACATAGCGTTTGCCGTCCGGCTCAACGGAAATCTTCACCGGATCGTTGATCACTTGCACCCGCGTACCGCGCGGCACCATGTTGAACAGCGCCTCGATATCCGTCGGACGCAGGCGAATGCAGCCGGAGCTGACGCGCATGCCGATACCGAAGTTGGCGTTGGTGCCGTGGATCAGGTATTCACCGCGCCCCATCGCCAGACGCAGGGCGAACAGCCCCATCGGGTTCTCAGGGCCGGCCGGCACCACCGCAGGCAGCGTCACGCCCTGGGATTGATAGCGCTTGCGGATGTTGGCGGTGGGCGTCCAGGTCGGGTTAGGGATCTTCTGGCTGATGGAGGTCACCTCCAGCGGCGTGTGCATCCCGGTCTGGCCGATGCCGATCGGATAGACGATCACTTTTTTCTCGCCTTTCGGGTAGTAATAAAGGCGCAGCTCGGCCAGGTTGACGATGATCCCTTCACGCTTGGTGTCAGGCAGCAGCATTTGGGTCGGAATGGTCAGCACCGTACCCGGCTTGGGCAGGAACGGATCCGTGCCGGGGTTGGCTTCCAGCATGCCCAGCAGGCCGATCTTGTAGTCAGCGGCGATGGCTTCCAGCGGGCGGCCGTCGTTTGGCACGGTATAAGTGGTGTTTTCGCCGATCAGACGGCTGTCCGGCGGCGGCAGCGGGTACTCGGTCGCACTGGCGGCCTGCGTGCCGGCCAATACGGTGGCGAAGACCATGCCCATTAAACTCAACGCACGTTTCATTATCATCCCTATATTTTTTATGACGGTTCGCCCACAAGGCTAACGAGCGCCAGGTGGAGGGTAAATCAGACAATACCTGATTAATACTAGCAACGCTGGTATCAAAGGCAATAAGTCCTCTAAAAATCAACACGTTATAACGTAATCGCCGTCATTGATTGTCAACGAAACGTCAACAGTTAAGCTGCTGAAATATCACTGAATTGGGCGCGTTGCCCGGAGGAAAATTGTGAATTGTAAAGACTCATTGACAAAGCAAAGGTATCAATGAGTCTTGAGGATGAAGGCGTTATGGATCAGGCCAGCTGCGCCGCTTTACTGCGAATGGCGCGGATCATCGCCTCCAGCCCCTGCGAGCGCGAAGGCGTCAGATGTTGGCTGAGCGCCAGCTCGGTGAAAAACGGCCGCACATCGAGATCGACGATCTGCTGCGGCGTCAATTGGCGATAAAGAATGAACACCACCGCCAGCAACCCTTTGACGATCGCCGCGTCGCTGTCGCCGTGAAACTCGACCTGCCCCTGCTCATCGCGGCGCATCACGATCCACACCTGGCTCTGACAGCCGGAGAGCAGGTTGGCGGCCTGCCGCTCCGCCTCGTACAGCGGCGGCAATTTAGCGCCGAGTTCAATCACGTACAGGTATTTCTCCTCCCAGTTCAGACAGCGGGAGAAATTACGCACCAATTTATCTTTGTCCGGCAAATTCGCCATGGGGATCCTTTTGTACCGCCGGGGACACGCCCCAGCCTAACCTAATAACTGATGAATGCGTTGCAGCCCGGCCACCAGCCGGTCCACCTCTTCGCGGGTATTATATAACGCCAGCGAAGCACGGCACATGCTCGGCACCTGATAAAACGCCATCAGCGGCATCGCGCAGTGATGGCCGGTGCGAATGGCGATACCGTACTGATCGAGGAAGCTGCCGACGTCATAGGCGTGGTGCTCTCCCAGATTGAAGGCTATCACCCCGGCGCGATGCGCCGGACCATAGATTTTCAGCGTCGGCACCTGCTTGAGCGCCTCGAGCGCGTAATGCATCAGCGACTGTTCATAATCGTGGATCGCATTCAGGCTCAAGGCTTCGACGTAATCAAACGCCGCGCCCAGCCCTATGATGCCGGCGGTGTTCGGCGAACCGGCCTCGAAGCGCCACGGCGGATCGGCGAAGGTGGTGCCCGCCGTCAGGCTGACCTGCCGGATCATCGAGCCGCCCCTTCCCACGGCGGCATCTGCTGCAACAACGCCTGGCGGCCATACAGCATGCCGATGCCGGAAGGGCCATACAGCTTATGGCCGGAAAACACGTAGAAATCGCAGTCCAGCCCCTGGACATCGACGCGCTGGTGCATCACCGCCTGCGCGCCGTCCACCAGCACCGTCAGATCCGGTGACAGGGTTCTGGCACGGGCGATGATCTCGCGCACCGGGTTGACGGTGCCCAGCACGTTGGAGACCTCGGTCAGCGCCAGCAGTTTACAGGACGCGTCGACCAGTTCCGGCAACCGAGCCAGATCCAGCGTGCCGTCCGGCTGCAGCGGCCACACCCGCAGCTGCAACCCGCGCTCCTGCGCCAGCATCTGCCACGGCACGATGTTGGCGTGGTGCTCCATCTCGGTGATGAGAATCGCATCGCCCGGCTGCAGCAGGTGGCGGCCAAAGCTGTTGGCCACCAGATTGATGCCTTCGGTGGTGCCCTTGACGAACACCATCTCTTCCGCCGAGGCAGCATTGATAAAGCGCGCCGCCTGTTCCCGCACCGCTTCCATCTGCTGAGTCGCCTCGGCGCTCAGGGTGTGGATACCGCGATGCACCGCCGCATACCCGTGGCGGTAGAACTCCAGCTCGCGGTCGATCACCGCCTGCGGTTTCTGCGCGCTGGCGGCGCTGTCGAGATAGGCCAGCGGTTGGCCGTTCACCTCACGCGCCAACAGCGGGAAATCGCCGCGTACGCGTTCAATCGGATAACTCATGCAGCCTCCCCCGGCAGGCGCTGGGCGATGCGCGCCAGCACCCGTTCCCGGATGGTGTCGTTGGCGATGCCTTCGGTCAGCTCGGCGGCGAAGGCGAAGATGATCATCTGCTGCGCCGCGTGCTTGTCGATGCCGCGCGACTGCAGATAGAACAGCTGCTCTTCATCGATGCGCCCCACGGTAGCGCCGTGGCTGCACTTGACGTCATCGGCGTAGATCTCCAGCTGCGGCTTGGTATCCACTTCCGCCACCTTACCCAACAGCAGGTTATGGTTGGTCATCTGGCCGTCGGTTTTGATCGCGTGCTTGGCCACTTTGATCATGCCGTTGAACACCGCCTTGCCGCGATCGCTGACCACGGTTTTATGCAGCTGTCGGCTTTCGCAATAGCCCTTGTTGTGCTCCAGATAGGTGCGGGTGTCGCAAATCTCTTTGCCCACCGGCAGCACCAGGCTGTTGATCACCAGATTCGCGCCTTCGCCGTTCAACTGCGCGCTGGTGTTGTGCCGCGTCAGGCCGGCGCCCAGCAGGAAGCTGTCGCTTTTCACCCGCGCGTCGCGGCCGATAACCAGATCGTTGTGAGCAAAGTGGTAGCTTGGCTGGCTCTCAAACGCCAGCTTGCAGTGCAACAGCCCGGCATTGTCCGCCACATTGGCGGTCAGGCGCGCGCCGGTGAAGTGTGCGGCCTCGCCCAGGCTGACGTAGTGCTCGATCACTTCCGCCTCAGCCCCGCGCCCGATCTCCAGATGATGGCGGTGATGCACGGTGTTCACTTCCCCGGCGGCGGCGCGTCCGCTGCTGATGTGCAGCAGATACAGCGGGCGTGCAGGGATCTTGCCGGCCGGCAAGCGAATCAGGCTGGTTTCCTGCGCCAGGCTTTCGGTCAGGTGCAGAAAAATCTCCGGCTGGATCGGCTCCGGCAACGCCTGAGGCGTGCCATAGGCGGTCAATTCGAACTGGTAGTCGCCCAGGTCGCCATCGCTCAGCGCGGCGCTGTAGCGGCCATCGATAAACACCAGCCGACAGGCATCGATGCCGAGCGCCAGCGCATCGAGCTGCTCTGCGCTCACCGGGGCGGGCTGCGGCTCGAGGAATTGCTGCTCCAGCAGGCTCTCCAGCGGCGTGTATTTCCAGTTTTCATGCTTGCGCGTCGGCCAGCCGAGGCGCAGCGCCTGCTGCCAGTGCGCCAGCGCATGCGGCGAACGCTCGCCGCCGCGCCCTTCGAACAGGCGATACAGCTGCTGCAGCGCGTTTGAATTACTGTTGGTCGGTAAGCCAGCCATAGCCCTGCTCCTCCAACTGTTTCACCAGCGAGAAATCGCCGGATTTGACGATGCGCCCCTGGGACAGCACGTGTACGTAATCCGGCTGGATGTAGTCCAGAATGCGCTGATAGTGGGTGACGATGATAAAGGCGCGCTTGCCGTCCCGCAGCGAGTTGACGCCGTTGGCGACGATTTTGAGCGCATCGATGTCCAGGCCCGAATCGGTTTCATCGAGAATGCACAGATCCGGCTCCAGCGCCGCCATCTGCAGAATGTCGTTGCGCTTTTTCTCACCACCGGAGAAGCCGACGTTGACCGAACGGGTCAGCAGATCGGCCGGCATATCCAGCAGCGCGATTTTCTCTTCGATGAAATCGGCGAAGTCAAAGCGATCCAGCGGCTCCTGCTCGCGGTATTTGCGCACCGCGTTGACCGACGTCTGCAGGAAGAAGTGGTTGCTGACGCCGGGGATCTCCACCGGGTACTGGAAGGCCAGGAACACGCCCTCGCCGGCGCGATCTTCCGGATCCAGCTCCAGCAGATCCTTGCCCTTGAAGGTGACTTCCCCTTCGGTCACTTCGTACTCTTCACGCCCGGCCAGCGTGGCGGACAGCGTGCTCTTGCCCGAGCCGTTCGGCCCCATGATGGCGTGCACTTCGCCCGGTTTGATCTCCAGATCCAATCCCTTGAGGATCTCGTTGCCTTCCACGCTGACTTTCAAATTCTTGATGCTTAACATGCTGTGTCCTCAGATAGCGCCGACGGCGCTAAAAATGCGGCGATTAACCCACGCTGTGTTCCAGGCTGATGGCCAGGAGTTTTTGCGCCTCGACGGCGAACTCCAGCGGCAGCTCGGAGAAAACGTCCTTGCAGAAACCGTTGACGATCATCGAAATGGCGTCATCCTCGCTGATGCCGCGCTGCAGGCAGTAGAACAGCTGGTCATCGCCGATCTTCGAGGTAGTGGCTTCGTGCTCCAGCTGAGCGCTGTTGTTGCGCGCTTCAACGTAAGGGAACGTGTGGGCACCGCTGTCCGGCCCGATCAGCATCGAGTCGCACTGGGTAAAATTACGGGCGTTTTCCGCCCCCGGCAGGATTTTCACCAGGCCGCGATAGGTGTTCTCGCTGTGGCCGGCGGAGATGCCTTTGGCGATGATGGTCGACCTGGTGTTTTTGCCGATGTGGATCATCTTGGTGCCGGTATCCGCCTGCTGATGGCCGCTGGTCAGCGCCACCGAGAAGAATTCGCCGATCGAGTTGTCGCCCTGCAAAATCACGCTCGGGTATTTCCAGGTGATGGCCGAGCCGGTTTCCGACTGGGTCCAGGACATTTTCGAACCGGCGCCTTCGCACAGCGCGCGCTTGGTGACGAAGTTGAGGATACCGCCCTTGCTCTCGCCGCCGGAGAACCAGTTCTGCACCGTCGAGTATTTCACTTCGGCGTCTTTATGCAGGATCACTTCCACCACCGCCGCGTGCAGCTGGTAGCTGTCGCGCACCGGGGCGGAACAGCCTTCGATATAGCTGACGTAGCTGCCTTCGTCGGCGATCAGGATGGTGCGCTCGAACTGGCCGGTTTTGGCGGCGTTGATGCGGAAGTAGGTCGACAGCTCCATCGGGCAGCGCACCCCTTTGGGCACATAGACGAAGGTGCCGTCGGAGGCCACCGCGGCGTTCAGCGCAGCGAAGAAGTTATCGTTGGACGGCACCACGCGCCCCAGGTATTGACGCACCAGATCCGGGTATTCCTGGATCGCTTCGCCGAACGAACAGAAGATCACCCCGCTCTCCGCCAGTTTTTCACGGTAGGTGGTGGCGACCGAGACCGAGTCGAAGATGGCGTCCACCGCCACCTCGCTGCCCTCGCGCACCGGCACACCGAGCTGGTTAAACGCCAGCTCCACTTCGCTGGTCAGGTAATCTTTTTCCGTCGCCGCGCCCGGTTGCTGCTCGGCGCCGGGTTGCGAACCGCATGCATCGTCGCAGCTGCCGCAGGACGGCGCCGAATAGTAACTGTAGTCCTGGTAGTTCAGGCGTTCGTAATTGGCCTTCAGCCAGTGCGGCTCTTCCATCTGCAGCCAGGCGCGATAAGCCTCGAGGCGGAATTCCAGCATCCACTCGGGTTCGTTGCGCTTGGCCGAGATGGCGCGCACCACCTCTTCGTTGATGCCCTTGGCCAACTCATCGGTTGCCAGCTGGGTGAAGAAACCTTCTTTGTAGCGACCTTCGCTGACCCAAGCCTGCACTTCATTAGGCATTTCTACATTGCTTCGTGTCATGTTGATTGCATCGCTCAAACGCCAAAGCTCTCGCCGCACCCGCAGGCATGCTGAGCTTTAGGGTTGTTGAATTTGAATATTTGATTCAGCCCTTCGCGGACGTAATCTACCGTGGTGCCATCGATGAACGGCATGGCCTTCAGCGGCACATACAGTTTGGCGCCGTCGCGCTCAAACAGCAGATCGTCATCGGCGGGTTCGCGGGTCAGATCCAGCACATAGGCAAAGCCGGCGCAGCCGGATTGTTTCACCCCTAGCTGCAGCCCTTTCACCTGCGGATCCTGCTGCATCAGTTTGGTTATTTGTCGTACGGCGCTGTCGCTGAGCGAAATGCCTTGCCAGACATTTTCATCCAGAGAAAAAGTGCCGACATTTTCCGTTTGCATAGGGTCTACCTCACACTCGTGTTTGGCCACAGCCAATCTGGGTTGCTTATATGTTAGTGATAACGATTATCACTTCAACCGTTTGTTTTGCGGGGGTATCCGCCGCAAGCGCGGTTTTTCGCTGCGGCGTGCGGCAAGCCAGCGGGACATCCGTGGCGGCTTGCGGCGTCTGGCGGCAAGGTGTGCATGCTATCCCTATGAATTTGTTATTTATCCTGCATCACCGTACCGCACTCCCCGGTGGCCCGTCAGCGTTACAGCGCCGCGGTACGTTGCCGATCTAAACATTCATAGAAAATACCTATTTCTGCATTCTGTCTGTCGTAAATGTGCGTTTATCGGCATTTCGTGGCGCAGCGCAAGCGCGCGCCCTCAGGTTAAAGTTTAGTCGCTCAGCATCAAGTTGGGTCGTCGGCGGCCTTTTACACCCCGCGCAATGAAAAAACGCCACGCCGGGGATTGATCGGCAACGCGGCAGTTTATATGATAATGATTATCATTCAATTTGAATTTGAGCGCGAAGCCAATGACTCTTTCGATCAACGCATGGTTGCTGGGCAAGATTGATGACTACAAATTCAGCGTGCGCGACGCCACGGTGGACTTTTACATGGCCGAAGCGGCGCTACGGCGCCCGGAATGCAATATCGACCACCTGAAGCGGTACAACAGCGTCAGCCTGACCATGGCCAATTTGTGTCTGGAGAACGGCGACGACGACAGCTACCTGCACGCGCTCAGCAAGCTGCACAACCGGCTGATCGTCGAGATCAACAACCCACAGCGTTGCCAGCTGTTTCGGGTGCAAAGCTACCACTTCGCCCGCCATACGCTGACGCTGATCTGCCAAAAATATGCAATGGAAGGCACCTGGGAGAAGGCGAACGCGTTTCAGAAGGACTTCGTCAAACGCGTGCCGTTTCAGCTGTAAAGCGAAAGGCTCCGCAGGCCGAGCGCCTGCGGAAAGCGGCGGGGATCAGTCGATGACCGCCGTAGTCAGACGCGAGGTGCAGCACAGCCGATCGCGCGCGTCGAAGATCTCGATTTGCCACACCTGATGACGACGGCCGACGTGCAGTGCGCGGCACACCCCGCGCACCTGGCCATCGAACACCGCGCGCAGGTGGTTGGCGTTGATCTCCAGCCCCACCACTTTCTGCTCGCCCTCACTGCACAGATAGCCGGCCATCGATCCCATCGATTCCGCCAGCACCACCGACGCCCCGCCGTGCAACAGCCCGAACGGCTGCCGGGTACGGCCATCGACCGGCATGGTGGCCTCGAGGAAATCCTCGCCCAGTTGGGTAAACTCGATGCCCACATGGCTGACCATGCAGCCGTCACCGGCGCGGTTCAGCTGCTCCAGCGATGTTTCACGTTTCCACAATTTCACTCAATCATCTCCAGAAGTGCCTGTAATGGGTGGCGCACGCCATTGCCCTCGATGCGTTTCACCTGGCTGCGGCAGGAATAGCCGGTCGCCAGGCAGCGCTGCCGCGGCAAACGCTGTAGCGTCGGATGCCATGATAGCTCATAAATGCCGAGCGAGTTTTGCAGGTTCCTGGCTTCATGGCCGTAGGTGCCCGCCATGCCGCAGCAGCCGACGCTGACGTTCTCCAGTTTGGCGCCGAAACGGGCGAAGATCGCCGCCCACTGTTGGCCGCTGGCCGGCAGCGCGGTGGTTTCGGTGCAGTGGCCGAACAGATACCAGGGTTCGCCGGTCGCCGGCTGTTCGACGCGATCCGCGATCCGCTGCTGCAGCCATTCATGCACCAGCTGCACCTGGAAATCGCCGCGCTCGGCGCCAAGGATCTCGCGGTATTCGTCGCGGTAACACAGCACCAGCGCCGGATCGACGCCCACCAGCGGCATGCCTAGCTGCGCCACGCGGTTGAGGAAATCGGCGGTTTTGCGCGCGGTGCGGGCGAACCGCGTCAGGAAGCCCTTCACATGCTGCGCCTTGCCGTTCGGCGAGAACGGCAGCAGCACCGGTTTATAGCCGAGCTTCTCCACCAGCCGAACAAAGTCCGCCACCACTTTGGCGTCGTAATAGCTGGTGAACGGATCCTGGACGATCAACACGTGTTCTGCGCGCTGCTCGGCGTTCAGCCCTTCCAACTGCTCCAGCGTCAGCGTGATCGCGCGGTGGCCGGACAGCTGCTGACGCAGCGTCGGGCTGGACAACAGCGGCAGATCGACCATGCCGATGGCGTTGCGGCTCATCTCCCGCAGCCACGGCTGGCGGAAGAAGAAGTTGAACACCTTCGGCGCGCGGGCCATCAACGGGGTATAGCTCTCCACGCCGGCGACCATATAGTCGCTTACCGGGCGCAGATAGCGAGTGTGGTAAAGCTGCAGGAAGCGCGAACGGAATCCCGGCACGTCAATCTTGATGGGACACTGGGTTGAACAGGCCTTACAGGCCAGGCAGCCGGACATCGCCTCTTTCACTTCGTGCGAGAAGTCATACTCACCCTTGCCGGCGTGCCAGCTGTTGCGGGTTTTCTCGATCAGGCCGCGCAAGCTGAGGCGCTGCTGCGGCAGCTGTTTCTCCAGCGCCAGCGGATCGACCCCCTGCTCGGCCAACAGACGCAGCCACTCGCGCACCAGCGTCGCCCGCCCTTTCGGCGAATGAATGCGGTTGCCGCTGATCTTCATCGACGGGCACATCGGGCTGCGCACGTCGAAGTTGAAGCACAGGCCGTTGCCGTTACACTCCAGCGCGCCACGGAACGAGGTGCGCACCTCGACCGGGATCTGGCGATCGAAGGTGCCGCGTTTGACCGCATCCACCTGCATCATAGGCGCATCCACCGCCAGCGGCGAACAGATCTTGCCTGGGTTCAGGCGGTTATCCGGATCGAACGCCGCCTTGATGCGGCGCAGCTCTTCATACAGCGTTTCTCCGAAGAATTCAGGGCTGTATTCCGCGCGGAACCCCTTGCCGTGCTCCCCCCACAGCAGGCCGCCGTATTTGGCGGTCAGCGCCACCACCCGATCGGAGATCTGCTTCATCAGCACTTCCTGCTGCGGGTCGCACATGTCGAGCGCCGGGCGCACGTGCAGCACCCCGGCGTCGACGTGGCCAAACATGCCATAGCTCAGATTGTGGTCATCGAGCAGTTGCCGAAATTCGACGATATAGTCCGCCAGATGTTGCGGCGGCACACAGGTGTCCTCGGCGAACGGAATCGGCTTGGCGCGCCCTTTGGCGTTGCCCAGCAGCCCGACCGCCTTCTTGCGCATGTTGTAAATGCGCTCGATGCCAGCCAGATCGCCGCAGATCTGGTACCCGATCACGCCGCCCTGCCGCTGCGCGATCAATTCGTCCAGCCGTTGGCACAGGGCCTCCATCTGGCCGTCGATCAGCGCCCGATCGTCGCCGGCGAACTCGACGATGTTCAGCCCGAGCATCTCTTTATCCGGCACGTCGGCGATCAGTTCGTTCACCGAGTGCCAAACGATGTCTTCACGCGCCAGGTTCAACACCTTGGAATCGATGGTTTCCACCGACAGCGCCTTGGCCTCGACCATAAAGGGCGCATTGCGCAGCGCCGAGTCGAAGGAATCGTACTTCACGTTGACCAGGCGGCGCACTTTCGGCAGCGGCGTGATGTCCAGCCGCGCCTCGGTGATAAACGCCAGCGTGCCCTCGGCGCCGGTCAGAATACGCGTCAAATCGAAGGTTTGCAGATCGTCGCTCAGCACGTGGCGCAGATCGTAACCGGTGAGGAAGCGGTTGAGCTTGGGGAATTTCTCCAGGATCAGCGCGCGCTGCTCGCGGCAGCGGTTGAGCACCGTGCGGTAGATGCGCCCTTCGGCGGTCTCTTCCAGAGCAATCGTTTCCGCCAGCGCCGTCGGCATGGCGCGGGTATCGATCATCTCGCCGCCCAGCAGCACCGCCCGCAGCCCCAACACGTGATCGGAGGTTTTGCCGTACACCAGCGAGCCCTGGCCGGAGGCATCGGTGTTGATCATTCCCCCCAGCGTGGCGCGGTTGCTGGTGGACAGTTCCGGCGAGAAGAAGTAGCCGAACGGCCGCAGGTATTGATTCAACTGGTCCTTGATCACCCCGGCTTCGACTTTCACCCAGCCCTGTTCGACGTTGATCTCCAGAATGCGGTTCATATGGCGCGACATATCGACCACGATGCCGGTATTGAGCGACTGGCCGTTGGTGCCGGTGCCGCCGCCGCGCGGGCTGAAGGTCAGCGTATTGAAGCGCTCTTCTCCGGCCAGACGGGCGATCAGCGCCACGTCGGCGGTGGAACGGGGGAACACCACCGCATCGGGCAGCAGCTGATAGATACTGTTGTCGGTGGCCATCGTCAGCCGGTCGGCATAGCTGGTGGCGGTATCGCCGTTGAATCCGTTTTGCTTCAGTGCTTCCAAAAAGTCGAGCACCCGTTGAACCAGGCCGGGCGCCTGAGAAATCTGTGGGATCATTCGCTTTTTTGACCCTGTCCGTCTATTTTTTATGCGCTGATGTACGCTGAATCGGGCCTTTAATTCAGACCCACCCTATTTTTTAGTGACACTAAAAACTAACATACTCGTTTAGTGAAGGCATTCACATTATTACCGCCCTGCGAGCGCCGCCACAGGCGGCCGCCCGGCGGTGAGAAACCGACCGACAGGCACCCCGATTCGCCGGTGCCAGGGATTTAATTGACCAGGATGAGAACCCACTGATGCCACTCCCGCAATCGCGTTACGACTTACCGCGAATTATTTTCGGCGTGCTGTTTATCGCCATCATGATCGTCGCCTGTTTTTGGGTGATCCAACCGTTTATTCTCGGCTTCGCCTGGGCGGGCATGGTGGTGATCGCCACCTGGCCGCTGCTGCTCAAACTGCAAAAGCTGCTGTGGGGCCGCCGTTCGCTGGCGGTGCTGGTCATGACCTTGCTGCTGATCCTGCTGTTCATTCTGCCTATCTCACTGCTGATCAGCAGCGTGGTGGATAACAGCGCGCCGCTGATCGCCTGGGCCAGTTCGCCGGGCAAACTGCATATTCCCGATCTCGCCTGGCTGCAGTCCGTGCCGATGATCGGCGACAAACTCTATACCAGCTACCACACGCTGGTTAACGCCGGCGGCGCCGCGCTGCTGGCGAAGGTGCAGCCGTACTTTGGCCAAACCGCCACCTGGTTCGTGGCGCAGGCGGCGCATATCGGCCGTCTGCTGCTGCACTGCGCGCTGATGCTGCTGTTCAGCGCCTTGTTGTATGCACGCGGCGAGCAGGTGGCGCTGGGTATCCGCCACTTTGCGGTGCGCCTCGGTTCCGCGCGCGGCGATGCGGCGGTGCTGCTGGGCGGCCAGGCGATCCGCGCCGTCGCGCTGGGCGTGGTGGTGACGGCGCTGGTGCAGTCGGTGCTGGGCGGCATCGGTCTGGCAGTAAGCGGCATTCCGGCCGCCACCCTGCTGACGATGCTGATCTTCATCTGCTGTGTGGCGCAATTGGGGCCGCTGTTGGTGCTGGTGCCGGCCATCATCTGGCTGTACTGGCACGGCGACACCACCTGGGGCACCGTGCTGCTGGTCTGGAGCTGCGTGGTGGCCACGCTGGATAACGTGCTGCGCCCGGTGCTGATCCGCATGGGCGCCGATCTGCCGCTGCTGCTGATCCTGTCCGGCGTTATCGGCGGTTTGCTGGCCTTCGGCATGATTGGCCTGTTCATCGGCCCGGTGGTGTTGGCGGTGTCTTATCGCCTGCTGACCGCCTGGATGGATGAAGCGCCGGAGCCGACCTCCGCGCCGGAGCAAGTCATCGACGATCTGGAAAAACGCTAATTCCCCCTTCCGCCCGCACCGTCGGGCGGAACTTTTCGCGCCCGTCATTATTCCTACCTCATTCGAGTAATATCTCCGCCCAATATAATGCCGCCCTATATTGATTACGGTACGGCGAATGAAAGGTGCAATGTAAATCCCTGTTTGTTGCAAACGGAAAAAAGAGATAACTCCCGCAAATAAAATGTGATGCCGCTATCGATTAGGATGATTCTTAATGACTAGTCGCGTTCAAAAATCTAGTATTATGGCCATCTATTGCTTCAAATCACTGATTTTAAAGCAACCTTTCTGAACAATGTAATGCCATACATGTGAATTGCTGTGTGTAGTCTTTGCCCATCTCCTACGGTGGGCTTTTTTTATTCTTTTTTCGTCGAATTGATTATTTTACGCGCCGTTATTTACATTCGGAAATAAAAAGGCCGCAGCGTTAACTGCGGCCCGACGTTAATGCCTCAGTGAGGCCGAGACATTATTTCTTTTTCGACAAATTGATCCAGGTCTGCACCACAGTGTCCGGGTTAAGCGACAGGCTGTCGATGCCCTGCTCCATCAGCCACTCGGCAAAGTCTTCATGGTCAGACGGGCCCTGGCCGCAGATGCCGACGTATTTGCCGTGGCGCTTGGCCGCCTGAATCGCCATCGACAGCAGCGCTTTCACCGCCTCGTTGCGCTCGTCGAACAGTTCCGACACTACGCCGGAATCGCGATCCAGCCCCAGCGCCAGCTGAGTCATGTCGTTGGAGCCGATGGAGAAGCCGTCGAAGTGCTCGAGGAACTGATCCGCCAACAGCGCATTGGACGGGATTTCGCACATCATGATCACTTTCAACCCGTTTTCGCCGCGTTTCAGCCCCTGACGCGCCAACTCGGCCACCACCGCTTCCGCCTGCGCCACGGTGCGCACGAACGGCACCATGATTTCGACGTTGGTCAGCCCCATATCGTTACGCACGCGTTTCACCGCCTCGCACTCCAGCGCGAAGCAATCGCGGAAACTGTCGGCCACGTAACGGCCGGCGCCGCGGAAGCCCAACATCGGGTTCTCTTCGTGCGGTTCATACTTGTCGCCACCCACCAGGTTGGCGTACTCGTTGGATTTGAAGTCGGACAGACGCACGATCACGCGCTTCGGCCAGAAGGCGGCGCCCAGCGTCGCGATGCCTTCGGTCAGGCGACCGACGTAGAACTCGACCGGGTGATCGTAACCCTGCATCAGCGCGCGAATTTCATTTTGCAGCGCCGGCGTCTGCTGGTCGAACTCCAGCAGCGCGCGCGGGTGCACGCCGATCATGCGGTTGATGATAAATTCCAGCCGAGCCAGGCCCACGCCTTCGTTCGGCAAACGCGCGAAGTCGAAAGCGCGATCCGGGTTGCCGACGTTCATCATGATCTTCAGCGGCAGATCCGGCAGCTCGGTCACTTCGGAGCTCTGCACGCTGAAGTCCAGCATGTCGCTGTAAACGAAGCCGGTGTCGCCTTCCGCGCAGGAGACGGTGACTTTCTGGCCGTCTTTCAACACGTCGGTGGCGTGGCCACAGCCCACCACCGCCGGAATGCCCAGCTCACGCGCGATGATCGCCGCGTGACAGGTGCGCCCGCCGCGGTTGGTGACGATCGCGGCGGCCTTCTTCATGATCGGCTCCCAGTCCGGGTCGGTCATGTCGGTCACCAGCACGTCGCCCGGCTGGATGCGATCCATTTCGCTGATGTCGTGGATCACTTTCACCGGACCGGCGCCGATGCGGTGGCCGATGGCGCGGCCTTCCACCAGCACCGGGCTGGTGCCGTTCAGCTGGTAGCGTTCCATGGTCTGCTCGTTGGAGCGTACGGTCTCCGGGCGCGCCTGCACGATCAGCAGCTTGCCGGTATGGCCGTCTTTCGCCCACTCGATATCCATCGGGCGGCCATAATGTTTTTCGATCAGGATCGCCTGCTGCGCCAGCGCCTGCACTTCTTCATCCGTCAGCGAGAAACGGCTGCGCTGCGCTTCCGGCACGTCTTCGATGCGCACCTGCTTGCCGTGATCCTGCGACGGCGCGTATACCATGCGGATCTTTTTCGAACCCAGGTTGCGGCGCACGATCGCCGGCTTGCCGTTTTGCAGCGTCGGTTTGTGCACGTAGAACTCATCCGGGTTCACCGCGCCCTGCACCACCATTTCACCCAAGCCGAAAGCGGAGGTGATGAATACCACCTGATCAAAGCCGGACTCGGTGTCGATGGTGAACATCACGCCCGAGGAGGCCAGATCCGAGCGCACCATGCGCTGTACGCCGGCCGACAACGCCACGCCGCGGTGATCGTAGCCCTGGTGCACGCGATAAGAGATGGCGCGATCGTTGAACAGCGACGCGAACACGTGCTTGATCGCCACCATTACGGCGTCGATGCCCTGCACGTTGAGGAAGGTTTCCTGCTGACCGGCAAAGGAGGCGTCCGGCATGTCTTCCGCCGTGGCGGAGGAGCGCACCGCAAAGGAAGCTTCCGGTTCGCCGTCGGCGAGCTGTTGGTAAGCCTGATGAATTTCACGCTCGAACTCGGCGTGGAACGGCGTGTCGATCACCCATTGGCGGATCTGGGCGCCGGCCTTGGCCAGTTGGGCAACGTCGTCAACGTCAGTCTGATCCAGTAACTGATAGATGCGCTGGTTAACACCGCTTTGTTCGAGGAAATCGTTAAACGCCTGTGCGGTGGTGGCAAAACCGTTAGGCACGGCCACGCCCAAATCGGAAAGATTGGTGATCATTTCACCGAGGGAGGCATTTTTGCCGCCGACACGGTCAACGTCGTGCATGCCAAGCTGGTTGTACCAAAGCACATTACGCAAGTCTGGGCCATTGTTGGACATCGAGACAATCCTTATTGCTATCAGTAGGGTAAAGACGGATTTAATTCGCTTGCTTTACGGCACCGTTAACACGGAGCCGAATCAGACTAGCACACTGATCCGGGGAAAATGGAAAGGTGAATCGATCAACCCACTGAAGAAAGTGGTTTTTAAGAGAATGTCCTAACCGGCTGATTTGCCTGGGAACCGTTCCCAATCGCACGAAAAGCTTAGTTCTCAACAAATTACGCTCTTTTTAAAATTCTGTTTTAATGACCACGCAAACGCTATCGTTTTTGGTGAAAATAGCGGCAAATTTACGTTTCGGCTCGAACAGCGTCGCTGCGCCGCGATTTCTGCCGCCGCCAAAGCGCGCTTTTCTTCGCGCGCCGCCGCAAGGCGGTTTACCGCCCCGCCGTCACAATTTTTTCCCTCGCCCCTTTACCGGCGGATCGTCTGCGGCTCATGATATTGGCAGTGATGACAGCAGGAACACCGTTTTCAGGTAAGGAGCCTCGGGTGGAAAGAAGCGTTTTTTATATTTCGGATGGTACGGCGATCACCGCCGAAGTGCTGGGACACGCGGTGCTGTCGCAGTTCCCGGTCACGGCGACCACGTACACCTTGCCGTTTGTCGAAACCGAGGCGCGCGCACGCGCAGTTCGCCAACAAATCGATGATATCTATAATGAAACCGGTGTACGGCCGCTGGTGTTTTACTCCATCATCTCGCCGGAAGTGCGCGACGTGATCGTTCAGAGCCAAGGCTTCTGTCAGGATATCGTGCAGGCGCTGGTCGGCCCGCTGCAGGGTGAGCTGGAGGTGGAGCCGACGCCGGTGCCGAACCGCACCCACGGCCTGACCGCCAGCAACCTCGGCAAGTACGACGCGCGCATTGCCGCCATCGACTATACCCTGGCGCATGACGACGGCATTTCGCTGCGCAACCTCGATCAGGCGCAGGTGATCCTGCTCGGCGTGTCGCGCTGCGGCAAAACCCCCACCAGCCTTTATCTGGCGATGCAGTTCGGCATCCGCGCCGCCAACTACCCGTTTATCGCCGACGATATGGACAATTTGCACCTGCCGGCCTCGCTGAAACCGTTTCAGCATAAATTATTCGGCCTGACCATCGATCCGGAGCGCCTGGCGGCGATCCGCGAAGAGCGGCGCGAAAACAGCCGCTACGCTTCATTGCGCCAGTGCCGCATGGAGATCGCCGAGGTCGAGGCGCTGTTCCGCAAAAATCAGATCCGCTACCTCAATACCACCAACTATTCGGTCGAAGAGATCTCCACCAAAATCCTCGACATCCTTGGCATGAGCCGCCGCATGTTTTGATCTTTTCCTCGCGGGGCCGCTGTGCCCCGCCGTCTGCCGTTTATTTCAGCAGCAGCTGATTTTTTTGTGCTTTTTTTCGCGGCTTTGATCAACAGAACGCAATCTCTACGGTTGAATTCAGCGCTTTTTGCGTTATTGTGATCGCCATCACTTCCCGGCACTCCTGCCGCAGAGAAGAACAGTTTCCAGGGAACAACATGTACAAAACAGATGAACTGCGGACCGCGCGCATCGACAGCCTCGTCACGCCGCAAGTGTTGGCGGACAAACTGCCGATCTCGGCGGCCGTCGCCGATAACGTGACAGCGTCACGAAAACGCATTGAAAAAATCCTCACCGGCGAAGACCGCCGCCTGCTGGTGGTGATCGGCCCCTGCTCCATTCACGATCTCGACGCCGCCGTCGATTACGCCGGCCGGTTGAACGCCCTGCGCGAACGTTACCAGGATCGCCTGGAGATCGTGATGCGCACCTACTTCGAAAAACCGCGCACCGTCGTCGGCTGGAAAGGCCTGATCTCCGATCCGGCGCTGGACGGCACCTTCCAGGTGAACCGCGGCATCGAAATGGCGCGCCGCCTGCTGCTGGAAGTGAACCAGCTCGGCCTGCCGACCGCCACCGAATTCCTGGACATGGTGGTTGGCCAATATATCGCCGACCTGATCAGCTGGGGCGCCATCGGCGCGCGCACCACCGAAAGCCAGATCCACCGTGAAATGGCCTCGGCGCTCTCCTGCCCGGTCGGCTTCAAAAACGGCACCGACGGCAATACCCGCATCGCCATCGACGCCATTCGCGCGGCGCGCGCCGGGCACATGTTCCTGTCGCCGGACAAACATGGCCAGATGACCATCTACCAGACCAGCGGCAACCCGTACGGCCACATCATCATGCGCGGCGGCAAGACGCCAAACTACCACGCCAGCGATATCGCCGCCGCCTGTGACAGCCTGCGCGAGTTCGATCTGCCTGAACACCTGGTGATCGACTTCAGCCACGGCAACTGCCAGAAAATGCACCGCCGCCAGTTGGAAGTGGCCGACAACGTTTGCCAGCAGATCCGCGCCGGCTCCGCCGCCATCACCGGCGTGATGGCCGAAAGCTTCCTGGTGGAAGGCACGCAGAAGATCGTCGCCGGCCAGCCGCTGACCTATGGCCAGTCGATCACCGATCCTTGCCTGAGCTGGTCCGACAGCGAACAGCTGCTGGCGATGCTGGCGGATGCGGTCGATAGCCGTTTCTGACGCAGCACAGGCCGGGGCCTTGCCCCGGCTTTATTCATCCCGCCCTGCTCATCTATACTGATTGCAACGCTTTAGCACCCGCCGAAATGCACTGGGAGCCCCGGCATGATTCACTCTCTGTTATCCATTCCCTGCGTCACGCTGCAGGGCGAGCAAAAAACGCTGGGCGATTTCCCGGCGCGCGCTTACCTGGTGGTCAACACCGCCAGCAAGTGCGGCTTCACCCCGCAATATCGCGGGCTGGAAAATCTGTGGCAATACTATCGCGAACGTGGCCTGATGGTGCTCGGCTTCCCCTGCAACCAGTTTGGTTCTCAGGAACCGGGCAGCCCGCTGGAGATCGCCAATTTTTGCAGCCTTAACTACGGCGTCAGTTTCCCGCTGTTCAGCAAGATAGAGGTCAACGGCCCCGGCGCCCACCCGCTGTTCAATGAGCTGAAACGCCTGGCGCCCGGCATTCTCGGCAGCCGCCGCATCAAATGGAACTTCACCAAATTCCTGCTCACCGCCGACGGCCAGCGCGTCACGCGTTTTGCGCCGCTCACCAAACCCGAACGCCTGTTTGACCGCATCGAAACCCTGCTGAAATAACGCCCCTTTTTTACGGGCCGAGTGCGCTCGGCCCGCCGCCGGATGCCCGTTCGACAAAAAGGTTCCATCGGTAAGAAAATTTTCCTTGATGTAACCTTTCCTTCACATGATAATGATTATCAGTTTGATATTAATTACCATTTAATGATCTGTTTTTTAAGCACAATGATGATGGATACTGCCAACACGCCAACCCCCGCCGCCGCGGCCCCGAACGAGCACAGCGCAAACGCGCCGCCCAGCTACGACAGCGCACAGCTGCTCGGCGCCGACGGCATCGCGTTCATTACCCATCAGGGCCAGCGCTATCAACTGCGGCAGACCAAAGCCGGGAAATTGATCCTGACCAAATAACCACAGAATCCTCAAACGCCAGCCACCCCGATCGTTTGATCCAGGCAGCCAGCAAATCTATTGATATGTTTTATTACATACGGAGAGTTGCACCATGCCTCTGACATTTTCCACCCGGCTGCGTTTTTCCGCTTTGAGTCTGGCGATTGCCTGCGCTCTGCCTACGGTGGCCTTGGCACAAAACACCAGCACAACATCCCCTTCCAACGCGGCGCAGGCGAAAAAAGCCAAAGCCGCCGACGAGACCATGACCGTGGTCGCCACCGGCAACCAACGCAGCAGCTTTGAAGCGCCGATGATGGTCACGGTCATCGAAGGCAATTCGCCGGAAAGCCAGACCGCCACCTCCGCCGCCGATATGCTGCGGCGCGTGCCGGGCATCACCGTCAACGGCACCGGGCGCAGCAACGGCCAGGATGTGACGATGCGCGGCTATGGCAAGAACGGCGTGCTGACGCTGGTCGACGGCATTCGCCAGGGGACCGATACCGGCCACATCGGCGGCACCTTCCTCGATCCGGCGCTGGTCAAACGCATTGAAATCGTGCGCGGCCCTTCTGCGCTGCTGTATGGCAGCGGCGCGCTGGGCGGCGTTATCGCTTACGAGACCGTCGATGCCGCCGATCTGCTGCTGCCGGGCCGCGATAGCGGGTTCCGCGTCTACGGCACTGCCGGCACCGGCGATCACAGTTTGGGCATGGGCGCCAGCGCTTACGGCAAGACCGATAACCTCGACGGCCTGCTGTCGTTCGGCACCCGCGATGTCGGCAACCTGCGTCAGGGCAACGGTTTCGATGCGCCTAACGACGAAACCATCAGCAACGTGCTGGCCAAAGGCACCTGGAAGATCGACGACAATCAGTCGCTGAGCGGCGATCTGCGTTATTACAACAACGACGCCCAAGAGCCGAAAAACCCGCAGACGCCGGACAGCTCGAGCAGCAACCCGAAGACCAACCGTTCCACCATTCAGCGCGACGCCGCTCTGAGCTATAAGCTCAAGCCGGTCGGCCAGGATTGGCTGGACGCCACCGTCAAGCTGTACACCTCGGAAGTCAAAATCAATGCGCACAACGCCGGCGCGACCGACGAATTCCGCAAGCAGACCACCAACGGCGGCAAGCTGGAAAATCGCACGCGCCTGTTCGCCGACAGCTTTGCGTCACACCTGCTGACCTACGGCTCCGAGGTGTATGAACAGAAACAGCAGCCGGGAGGCGCCACCACCAGCTTCCCGCAAGCCAAGATCAACTTCGCCTCCGGCTGGCTGCAGGATGAAATTACGCTGCGCGATCTGCCCATCACGCTGCTCGCCGGCACCCGCTATGACAATTACAAAGGTTCAAGCGACGGTTATGCCGATGTCAATGCTGACAAGTGGTCGTCACGCGGCGCAGTCAGCATTACCCCCACCGATTGGTTGATGCTGTTCGGCTCCTACTCTCAGGCGTTCCGCGCGCCGACGATGGGTGAGATGTACAACGACTCCAAACACTTTTCGATACCCATGGGGCCTACCACCCTCACCAACTATTGGGTGCCTAACCCAAATTTGAAACCAGAAACCAACGAAACCCAAGAGTACGGATTTGGTCTGCGTTTCGATGATTTGATGCTGGCCGATGATAGCCTGCAGTTCAAAGCCAGCTACTTCGATACCAAGGCTAAGGATTACATCACTCCCGATTACACCATGGAGATAGGACGTGGGCCACGCGGGCCTTACTGCATCAGCTGCACCACATTTTCAACCAACGTCGATCGCGCCAAGATCTGGGGATGGGACGCGGCACTCAGTTATAAAACACCGTGGTTTGGCTGGGACTTGGTCTATAACCGCACCCGTGGCAAAAATGAAGCGACCGGTGAATGGCTGGCCGACATCAACCCGGATACCGTCACCAGCTCGCTGGACGTGCCACTGGGCGAAACCGGTCTGTCCGTCGGCTGGGTCGCCACCTTCGCCGAGCGCGCCAAGCGAGTGCCCGCCACCTACTCGGAACAAGGCGGATACGGCGTCAACGACTTCTATCTGAGCTATAAGGGCCGCGACCGCCTGCAGGGCGTCACCACAACCGTGGTGCTGGGCAACGCCTTCGACAAAGAATATTACTCGCCGCCGGGCATCCCGCAGGATGGCCGCAACGCCAAACTGCTGGTCAGCTACCAGTGGTAATCATTTGACTATCTGGCGGACAACCCGGTTGTCCGCCGTTCGCATTACAGCGCAGGAGAATCCCGCATGAGCAACACCCTATACGAACGCTACCAACAGGCCAAAATCGACCACCCCGGCAAATACGCCCGCGATCTGGCGGCGATCCTCGGCGTCAGCGAAGCGGAACTAACGCACGCCCGCGTTGGCCACGACGCCCGCCGCCTGCAGGCCGACGCCCGCACGTTGCTGACCGAACTCGAGCAAGTGGGCGTCACCAAGTCCATCACCCGCAACAGCTATGCGGTACATGAGCAGATGGGCCGCTACCGCAACCAGCACCTAAACGGCCACGCCGGGCTGATCCTCAACCCGCGCGAGCTGGATCTGCGCCTGTTCCTCAACCACTGGACCAGCGTCTTCGCCATGAGCGAAACCAACAAGCGCGGCGTGCGCCACAGCATTCAGTTCTTCGACCAACAGGGCGATGCGCTGCACAAGGTCTATACCACCGAAGAAACCGATCTGCCGGCCTGGATGGCGCTGGTGGAGCGCCATCTGAGCGAAGAAAACCCGGCGCTGGCCCTGCAGCCCGCCGAGGCGAGCACCGCGGATGAAACGACGCAGGATCATGCCAAAATCGACGCTGAATGGCGTGCGATGACCGACGTTCACCAGTTCTTCCAGCTGCTGAGCCGCAATAAGCTCACGCGCCAACAGGCCTTCCGCGCCGTCGGCGACGATCTGGCCTATCAGGTAGACAACAGCGCGCTGTCGCAACTGCTGGAAGCGGCGCAGCAGCAGCAAAACGAGATCATGATCTTCGTCGGCAACCGCGGCTGCGTGCAGATCTTCACCGGCCAGATCGAACGTCTGATGCCGCAGGAAGGCTGGATCAACGTGTTCAACCGCCGCTTCACGCTGCATCTGATTGAAGGCGCCATCGCCGAGAGCTGGATCACCCGTAAACCGACCAAAGACGGCATCGTCACCAGCCTGGAGCTGTTCGCCGCAGATGGCACGCAGATCGCGCAGCTGTATGGCCAGCGCACCGAAGGCCAACCGGAACAAACCCAGTGGCGCGAGCAGGTCGCCGCGCTCGCCGCCAAGGACATCGCCGCATGAAATCCTCCTTGATCCGCCGCCTGGCGTTGATGGTGACGCTGACGCTGCCGCTCACCGCCGCCGCGGCGCAGCGCATCGTCTCGATCGGCGGCGACGTGACGGAAATCGCCTTTGCGCTCGGCGCCGGCGACGACGTGATCGCCCGCGACAGCACCAGTCTGCATCCTGAAGCGGTGAAAAAGCTGCCGGACGTCGGCTACATGCGCCATCTGAACGCCGAAGGCATTCTGGCGTTGAAACCGACGCTGGTGCTGACAACCGAGCTGGCGCAGCCGGCGCTGGTGCTCAAACAACTGGCGGACAGCGGCGTCAAGGTCGTCAGCGTGCCGGGTGACACCACCCTGCAGGCGGTGCCGCAGAAGATCGCCGCGATCGCCGCCGCGCTGCAGCGTGATGAGCAAGGCAAGCAGTTGAGCGAGCGCTATCAACAGCAGCTGGCGGCGGTCGATACCACTCCGCTGCCGGTCAAGGTGCTGTTTGTGATGAGCCACGGCGGCATTACGCCGATGGCGGCCGGGCAACACACCGCCGCCGACGCGGTGATCGCCGCCGCCGGACTGAAAAACGCCATGCAAGGCTTTGACCGCTACCGTCCGCTGTCGCAGGAAGGCGTCATCGCCAGCGCGCCGGACCTGTTGCTGGTCACCACCGACGGCGTGCGCACCCTCGGCGGCGAAAAGCAGCTGTGGACGTTGCCGGGTCTGGCGTTGACGCCGGCAGGCAAGCAGCGTCGCGTGCTGATCGTCGATGACATGGCGCTGCTGGGCTTCGGTCTGGAAACGCCGGCGGCGCTGGCCAAGCTGCGCCACGCGGCGGAGCAAAAGTAATGCGCTGTCGCACCTCGCCTCAGTTAGCCATCATCGGCCTGCTGGTGCTGCTGACGCTGCTGGCGCTGGTCGCCGCTAACCTGGGCGCGCTGACGCTGTCGTTTGGCACCCTGTGGCGCGAACCCTTTAGCGACGCCGCCTGGCACATCTGGCTCAACATTCGTCTGCCGCGCGTGCTGTTGGCGGTAGTGATCGGCTGTGCGCTGGCGGTATCCGGCGCGGTAATGCAGGGGCTGTTCCGCAATCCGCTGGCGGATCCGAGCCTGCTGGGCATCAGCAGCGGCGGCGCGCTGTTTGTCGCGCTGTTCATCGTGATGCCGCTGGCGTTGCCGGTGACGATCGCGTTGTATGGACACATGCTGGCGGCGTTCCTCGGCAGCCTGCTGGTATCGCTGCTGATCTACGGCATCAGCCGCAGCGGGCACGGCAATCTTTCGCGACTGCTGCTGGCGGGCATCGCGATCAACGCCCTGTGCATGGCGGCCATCGGCGTGCTCTCCTACATCAGCAGCGATCAACAGCTGCGCCAATTCTCGCTGTGGATGATGGGCAGCCTCAGCCAGTCGCAATGGCCGACACTGGCCGTTTCCGCCTCGCTGATCCTGCCTACGGCGCTGCTGACGCTGCTGCAGGCACGCCGGCTGAACCTGTTGCAGCTGGGGGATGAAGAGGCCCACTACCTCGGGGTGAACGTCCAGCGCGCCAAGCTGCAGCTGCTGTTGCTGAGCGCCCTGCTGATCGGCGCGGCGGTGGCGATGAGCGGCGTGATCGGCTTCGTCGGTCTGGTGGTGCCCCATCTGGTGCGCATGCGCCTCGGCGGCGATCACCGCTGGCTGCTGCCCTGCTCCGCGCTGGGCGGCGCCTGCCTGTTGCTGGTCAGCGATACGCTGGCGCGCACGCTGGTGGCGCCGGCCGAAATGCCGGTGGGGTTGATGACCAGCCTGATCGGCGGTCCTTACTTCTTGTGGCTGGTGATGCGCCAGCGGGAGCGAACCGGTGGATAACGCCGCCAACCTCACGGCCCGGGAGCTGCGCTACAGCCTCGGTACGCGCCGCCTGATCAACGACGTTTCGCTCAGCCTCGCCGGCGGTGAAATGGTGGCGATTATCGGCCCTAACGGCGCCGGAAAATCGACGCTGCTGCGCTTGCTGACCGGCTATTTGACGCCGGACTGCGGCGAATGCCGGCTGCTTGACCGCCCGCTGGAACACTGGGCGCCGCAACAGTTGGCCAAAGTCCGGGCCGTGATGCGCCAGTACAGCGATCTGGCGTTTCCCTTCAGCGTGGAAGAAGTGGTCAGCATGGGGCGGGCGCCGCACGGCAAACGCGACGAGCACCAGGCGATCCAACAGGTGATGGCGCAGACCGATTGCCTGGCGCTGGCGCAACGCGACTATCGTCAGCTGTCCGGCGGCGAACAGCAGCGAGTGCAACTGGCGCGGGTATTGGCGCAGCTGTGGCAGCCGCAGCCGTCCCCCGCCTGGCTGTTCCTCGACGAGCCGACGTCGGCGTTGGATCTTTACCACCAGCAGCATACCCTGCGCCTGCTGCGCTCGTTGACGCGCCAACAGCCGCTGGGCGTCTGCTGTGTGCTGCACGATCTCAATCTGGCGGCGCTGTACGCCGATCGTATCCTGCTGTTGCATCAGGGGCGCCTGGTGGCGAGCGGCACACCGCAGGAAGTGTTGCAGACGGAAATCCTCACCCGCTGGTACCAGGCCGATCTCGGCGTGGTTCATCATCCCGAAGTGTCGTTGCCGCAGGTCTATCTGCGACAATGAAACGTTCAAGGGCGCCATGAGGCGCCCTTTTTTCATCTCAGCTGGAGCAGGAAATCTCCAGATGTTTACCCCAGTCCGGCGGCAGCGCGGCGAGATCGTCATACTCCGGCGCATCGTCGAACGGCCGCAGCAGAGCCTGATGCAACCGCCGCAAACGGCCGACGTCGTCTTTCTCCGCATCCTCAATCGCCTGCTGCGCCAGGTAGTTGCGCAGGATCAGCCGCGGGTTCACCGCCTTCATCGCCCGTTGCCGCTCCGCATCGCTGACCTGCTCCTGCTGCAGACGCTGACGATACTGCTGATACCAGGCATCGAACGCCGCACGGTCAATAAACTCGTCGCGCAGCGGCGACTGCGCCTGCTGCTGTTCGGTCTCGCTCAACAGGCGGAACGTGCGGGTATAGTCCCGCCCTTCCTGCGCCATCAGGCTCAACAGACCGGTGAGCACGTCATTATCCTGCGCCGTCGGCGTGAAGAAGCCCAGTTTGGCGCGCATCTGTTCACCGTAAGCGCGCATCAGCGCCGGTTCATACGCCGCCAGCGCCTGCTGCAACTGTTCGGTGGTCATCAGCCCAGACAAGGTTTGCGCCAGGCGATGCAGGTTCCACAGCGCCACCGCCGGCTGATTATCAAAGGCATAACGCCCTTGATGGTCGGAATGGTTACAGATATAGCCGGGCTGATAGTCATCGAGGAAGCCGTAAGGGCCGTAATCGATGGTGATGCCGAGAATCGACATGTTGTCGGTGTTCATCACGCCGTGGGCGAATCCGACGGTTTGCCAATGGGCGATCAGGCGCGCCGTGCGTTCGACCACGTCGGTAAACCACAACAGGTAACGATCGGCCTGATCCTGCAACTGCGGCCAGTGACGGGCGATGACGAAATCCGCCAGCTGCCGCACCTGCTCCGGCTGTTTGCGGTAGTAAAAGTGTTCGAAGTGACCGAAGCGCACATGGCTTTCCGCCACCCGCAGCAGCATCGCGCCGCGTTCCGTCTGCTCGCGGTATACCGGTTGTTGACTGGTGACAATAGTTAACGCACGCGTGGTGGGGATCCCCAGATGGTGCAACGCCTCAGAGGCCAGAAACTCGCGGACAACCGAACGCAGCACCGCGCGGCCATCCCCCATGCGTGAATACGGCGTCAGCCCGGCGCCCTTCAGGTGCCAGTCGCGGTGACTGCCGTCCGCCATGACCTGTTCGCCCAGCAAAATGCCGCGGCCATCGCCCAGTTGCCCGGCCCACACGCCGAACTGGTGGCCACTGTACACCTGCGCCAGCGGCTGCATGCCCGGCAGCAGCGTTTCTCCCGCCCAAATCGGGGTTTTATCCTGAGTAAACCAACTTTCATCCAGCCCCAGCTCGCGCGCCAGCGGCTCGCTATGGTACAGCAGGCGCGTATCCTTGAGCGGCGTCGGATTCAGAGCGGTGTAGAAACCAGGTAACTGTTGGTAGTAAGCGTTATCGAACTGCGGCATAGGCCCTCCGTTTCAGCGTAGTGTAGAGCGTGAACGGGCGGATTAACACCGAAGGAATGCAGGGAGAACGCATCCGCCTGTCGCCAGAACGGATGCGGGAGGTTTCGCGTGAGGAAACGCGCTGAACGTCAGCTGACAAACGCGGTTATCAGCAAAACGTGGGGGAATAACGGCGACTGAATCACGCTAAACATCACCCCGTCGCTTATTTACCTCATTGTGTGTAGTTTTTTTGTATCACTTCTTAATTATTGAACTCGCTGGGCATCGTCAGCAAAGCTTGCAGATTATCCACACCAACGCTGGGCCATAAAAAACCTTGCAGGCCTAAAACACCGGCGTATCTGAGTTTATTAAAATACTCTTTTTTCTCTATTCCTCCGACGATCACGCCGTTACATAACAGGTTGATATTCTTTAACAACGAGTCAATGACCACGTCATACCCCTGATGGGTAAACAGCTGCCAGTAAAAACGTTTGTCTATCTTTACGTAGTCAAACAAACCATCGTACAACGCGGTCAACGTGGCCTTACCGGAACCGAAATCATCGAGCCACAGCGTAAACATTTCGCTTAATCGCCGCACGCTCGGGTTGTTCTTACCGGCCGAAAGATTCGGAAAACTCTCACTCATTTCAAATGCAATAAAAGGATATTGCCCGATCCTTTGGCACAACGCCGAATCGGAAAGAATAAGCTCAACGATGGTTTCTTCGATATTGATGGTCAACTGTACGTTGTTATCGGTAAACCAAGCCGCATGCTGCTCCGCAAGTTTCAGTTGCTCATTAAATAACTCAATCCTTTGTTCAGGCGCCAATAAATTAATCCCAATTTCGGCCGGCATGGCTAAATCACCGTCGAGACTGTTGAAACGGCTCAACATTTCCACCGCCAACAGCCCGCCCTCCATTGAGTAAACAGGTTGAAAAACATAGCTACTAATAAAGTCAGCTTCGAGTTGGATGTTCATTTTAATGCCACAGGATGAATGGCTAGCGTATCATCGTATATCAATACATTTTATCGATCAATCCCTCTGGGATTAATCGGAAATATCAATGTAAATACCCATGAAATATCATTTAATTGATAGATTAAAGCTATACGACAATCGTAAAAGGCGCAAAGAAAAGCAGCCAGACTTATGCCAAGGTAGCCGTCAAACGCGTTATGCGAAAAGGTATTTGACTTAAGTTGAATGGATTTATGGCTAAATTTGACTTATCTCCTTTGTTTTATTTAAGAAAAATCCCAAATAAAGTAAAATAATCTTTCATTCTTAACGCCAATTTTCCCTGCCGTTAACGACGACTGATTAAATTTAATAACGCATCAATTCCGCCCGTTATTCGTGGCATTGAAAACGTAAAAAAATGCCCACCTTGATTTTCAGAAAATCTGCGCTACCACCATGCAAAACGTCGATTTCAGCGATAAAAAAAGGGATGAGCACGCTCATCCCTTCATCACCAGGCCTGCGCTAGCGGATTGTTTCGCTCAGCCATTGCCGCAGCTCGGCTAATTCGGCCGCCTGCTGAGGATAGTCCGCCATCAGCCGGTCACAGCAAGCGGCAACGGGCTCGCTTCGATACGCGCAGCCCACCAGCATCTCCGCCAACCGCTGCAGCGGGGCGGGATTCAGGCTGTCGGTGAACACCTGCGCGCGAACGATCGCCCCCTTCTCCACATCGAAGAACAGGTCTACGCCGCCCCAGACAAAGCGCTCGTTGAGCAAGTGGCTGAACGCCGGCGCCTTGCCAAAATTCCATTCCCAACTGCTCTGTTTGGCGAACTGCGCGGCAAAATCGGGCAGATCGGGGAATACATCCGGCGAAATGATCTCCGGCTCGGCCGTTTCGCCATAGTGGGCGAAGAAGGCCTGCACGATGGCGTCGCATACCTGCTCATGGCTGATGCCCGGCAAAAACTCCGCCAGGTTGGCGACGCGCGAACGCACCGAAGTGATACCCTTGGCCTGCAGCTTTTTGGGATCCGGGTTAAGGTAGTCCGCCAACCGTTCCAGATCGGCATTCAGCAGCAGCGTGCCATGGTGGAAACCGCGATCCTGCGTTTCTCGATAGGCCGAGCCGGATATTTTGCGCGGCCCGTCGGCGGTTTCCATCACCAGATCGTTGCGCCCCGACGCGCCGGCTGTGACGCCCAACTGCCGCAGCGCTTGCAGAATGATGTCGGTCGAGACGCTCTTGTCGTAGCCCGGTTTGCCGGCCATAAAGGTGAAGCAGGTATTGCCCACATCGTGAAATACCGCCCCGCCGCCGCTGCTGCGCCGCGCCAGCCGAATGCCATCCTGTTCCATACGCCGGGTGTTGCACTCTTTCCAGGGGTTCTGCGACTGGCCAATCACCACCGTTTCGGCATTGCGCCACAGGAAGAGGATTTTTTGCGTGGTCATTTCGCGGAAGATGCACTCTTCCACCGCCAGGTTGAACCAGGGATCGTAGGAGTCGGAGATCAGTAAACGCAAACTGTTCATGGCAGGCACCGTTCAAAACACGTGATGCCGCCATGATACACCAAATCAACGGGTTAAGGCTAAATGCGCCGCGCCTGCCAGTACACCCGCTTCCAGTAGACGTTATCGAGCGAGGAGCGGATCACCCCGCGGCTGGTCGACGCGTGGATAAATTGGTCGTTGGTATCGTAAATGCCGACGTGCAGACCGTTCTCACCGCCGCCGGTTTTGAAAAACACCAGATCGCCCGGCATCAGCTCATCGCGCGAGACCTTGGTGCCCAGCGAGGTTTGCTCTTCGGTCGAACGCGGCAGTTGCATGTCGAAGCGATCGCGGAACGTGCGGTAAACAAACCCGGAGCAATCCACGCCGCCACGATCCAGGCCGCCGTAACGGTATGGCGTGCCGTACCACTGGCGCAGTTGTTCATTGAGCTGGGCTACCACCACGATAGAATCCGCCAGGCGGCCGCTGGGTGGCGGCGCATGGCTGCTGCAACCGGCGAGGATTAAACTGGCTAATAAAAACCACACACGCATCCGCATAATATCCCTTCATTGAACACGTCGCCGCATTATGCCATCCGGTACACCACCACACCGCCTGCGAGGCAAAGTCGGCATCACGTAAGGAGAGCGCCATTTGGCGTTAATTTATCTCCCGCACGGTGAAAAAGGCAAGCGCCATGAGGGAGATAATAGCAGGATCGCCGGTTTTGGCCCTATTGCGGCGATTTGGTCTCGGATTTGCTGTTAATCAGCCAGACGCCGAACAGAATAAACAGCGTGCCCAACGTTTTCAGCAGCGTAGCGGATTCGTTAAACCACGGCAGGATCACCGCCGCCAGGTAAACCAACGCATAGCTGACGCTCAGCAGAGGATAAGCGCGGTTTAACGGCAGATGGCGCAGCGCAAAGAACCAACACAGCATCGACAGCGCATAACCGAAGATGCCACCGCCCACCGCCAGCAGCGGCAGCCAGTAGTCGCCGATCAGCGCCAACGAGACGTCGGCGAACGACATCAGCGGGATTTGCACCATGCCCCACTTCATCAGCAACTGCGCCAGCGTCACCAGCAACACGCTGGCGGCGCCCCAGGCATAACCCCTCATGAATGCACGCTCATCAGCAGGATCCCCAGCATAATCGACGCCACGCCGCACCAGTGGCGAACGGTTGTCGGCTCATGAAACAGCCAGCGCGCCGCCAGCGTCACCATTACGAAGTTCAGGCTGAGCATCGGGTAAGCCAGGCTGAGCGGCAGGCGTTGCAACACATTGAGCCACACCGCCATGCCCAGCCCCAACAGCAACACCGCCAGCGCCAACCAGCGCAGCGTCTGTTTCAGCCGCGCCTCGTCTGCCCGTTCCCAGCAGTGCGCCGCCTGTTTCTGGCACAGCTGCCCACCACAGGTGAGCAGGCTGACCACTATCACCAACAAAAAACCGATCATGGTTGCTGTTTATACCACATCAGCACCAAGCGGTTCATACGATCCACCTTGTCTGCGGCCGGCAGCTCCTGCGGCAGCGCTTCATCACGGGACAGCTGCAACACCAGCGACACATTGCCCTGCTTGCGCGCCTGCGCCAGCCACTGCGGGAAGTCGGCATCGCTGATCAGGTGCCCCTTGGCGTCCGGATACTCCAGACCATAGGCCACCTCGCCTTTCTGGCTGTACATCAGCACGTCGCTGCGCTTCAGTTCCCAGGCCAAGCCGGCCGCCAATCCGACGCTGTCGCTCAACACATAGCGGCTGTCGCTCAGTTCGGCCATCGTGGCGCGGGCGAAGTTTTGCGGCAGTTTGGAATCGGTCACCTGTTGCGGAATGGCGTAACCGATCACCAGGCACAGCAGCACCGGGCAAGCCGCCGCCCAGCGCCATTGGCGGCCGTTATCGCGCGCAGAAACCAATGCGAACAGCAGCCAGCCGCCGAAGGCGATCAGGCCGAGCACCACTTTCGGCCACTCCTGGGGAGTAAACAGATGCGCTTTCGGCAGCAGACCGGAGCTCAACACCACCAGCGCCACGATGCCAATCAGCCCGAACAGGCCGTTCAACCAGGCGTTGGCCTTGAACAGCCTGGCGCGCAGCGTGGCGGCATAGTCTTCCGCATAGGCGGTCATCAGCAGCGCCAGCGGCGCCATGCACGGCAGAATGTAGGTCGGCAGCTTGCCTTTGGCGATGCTGAAGAAGATCAGCGGCATCAGCGCCCAGCTCAGCAGGAAGAACAGCTCCGGACGCTGTACGCGCTCGCGCCAACCTTTGAGCAGCGCGCCGGGCAGCAGCGCCAGCCAAGGCAGCACCGCCGCCAGCAGAACCGGCAGGTAATACCAGAACGGCGCCTTGTGCTGGGCGTTATCTTCGGCGAAGCGCTGAATGTGTTCGACCCAGAAGAAGTAATTCCAGAAATCGGGCTCACGTTGCGCGATCGCCAGCGCCCACGGCAGGCTGAGCAACGTGGCGGTAACGATCGCCACCGGGCCGTAGCACAGCAGATCCTTGATGCGACGTTGCTGAATGACAATCGGGATCACCGCGATCACCGGCACCGCCAGCGCCAGGAAGCCCTTGGTCATAAAGCCCATGCCGCAGGCCAGGCCCAGCAAGGCGTAAGCGCCCAGCTTGCCCTTGACCGAGGAGGCCTTCAGCGTCAGGTAATAGCTGACCATCGCCGCCGCCAGCCACAGCGAAATCATCGGATCCAACACGCTGTAAGTGCCGATGCTGAACACCAGCACCATCGACAGGAACATCAGCGCCGCCAGGCTGGCGCGCCGCGCATTGCGCCACATCAGCATCGCCAGCGCGAACACCAGCAGCGCGGTCATGCCGGTGCTGAACACCGAGCCGAAGCGCACCGCAAAGTTGTTTTCGCCGAACAGCCATTGGCTGATGTTATTGAACCAGTAACCCGCTACCGGCTTCTCGAAATAGCGCAGCCCCAGCAGGTGCGGCACCACCCAATCGCCGCGTTGCAGCATCTCACGGCTGATCTCGGCATAACGCGTTTCATCCGGCTGCCACAGCAGGCGACCGTTAAGCGGGATCAGATAGACCAGAGCAAAAAAAACGGCCAGCAGAATGGCCCAGGATCCTTTTAGCGCCTTCATGTAACGTCCTTCACATCGGTTTGACAGCCCAGCCAACCTTCGCGGCCGGGGAAAGGAGCGCGCTTGATGCGGCCCAACGGCAGTGACGCCAAATCTTGCGGTAACAGCGCGCTCAGCGGGCAGAATTCGATGCCCTGCTGCCGTGCGCGTTGCAATAACTGTTCGAACATCGCCGCTTGCGACATGCCTTCCACTTCGGTGTGAATGGTGTACACCGGTACGCCGCGATCGTTCTCGATGGCGCGCAGAATATAGTCGTTGAAGTCGGCCATGCTGACTTCGCTGCCGATCACTTCGTCGAAGGTCGGCAACGTCACCGGGATCTGCACCGTACCGTGACGCCCGTCGCTCAACACCGGACGGAACGGATGGGTGCCGCGGCAATCGCTGTTGTAATGGAAGCCAAAGCGCTGCTTGACCTCCAGCACGCGCGTGTCGGCACGCCACCCCGCCACGGCGGAGCATTTCACCGGCTGGCCGGTGCTGGCGCTCAGGGCATCGACGCCTCGCTGCACCTGTTCGGTCAGCTGCGCCTCGCTCCACTTGCCAACGTTGGCCTGCCATCCCTGGTGATCCCAGGCATGCAGCCCGACTTCATGGCCGGCTTCGGCGGTGCGCTTCATCAGCGGCCCCAGCGCGCGTGAAATGTTGCGCCCCGGCCACGCGGTGCCGGCCAGCAGAATATCCAGGCCGTACAGCGAAGCGGCGTTCGAGCGCAGCATTTTCCACAGAAATTTCGGACGCAAAAGGCGCCAAAGATGGCGCCCCATGTTGTCCGGTCCCACGCTGAAGAAGAAGCTGGCCTGAATGTCGTACTTTTCGAACAGGTCCAGCAACTGCGGCACCCCTTCACGGGTGCCGCTGAAGGTATCTACATCAACCCGCAGACCGACTTTCTTCATGCACCGTTCCCTTCCTGAACGGTTGTGCGCAGGAAGTAGTCCAGCGTATCGGCGACGGTTTGCTTCATCTCAATGGTCGGCTGCCAACCCAGCAGGCGGTGAGCGTTTTTGATGCTCGGCGTGCGGTGCTCGACGTCCTGGTAACCTTTGCCGTAGTAGCTGCTGCTCTCTACGTCCTTGAAGCCGGCAAACGGCGGGAAGCGATCGCGCAACGGGTGGTTGTTGAAGCTTTCCAGCAGCATTTCCGCCAGCTCGCGAATGCTCGCTTCGTTGGTCGGGTTGCCGATGTTGACGATCTGGCCGTCGCACAGGCCGTCGCGGTTCTCAATGATGCGGAACAGCGCTTCGATGCCGTCGTTGATGTCGGTGAAGCAACGTTTCTGCGCGCCGCCGTCCATCAGTTTGATCGGCGAACCTTCTACCAGGTTGAGGATCAGCTGGGTGATGGCGCGGGAAGAACCGATGCGCGCGGCGTCCAGGTTATCCAGACGCGGCCCCATCCAGTTGAACGGACGGAACAGCGTGAACTTCAGGCCTTCTTTGGCGCCGTAAGCCCAGATCACACGATCCAGCAGCTGTTTGGAGACCGAATAGATCCAGCGCTGCTTGTTGATTGGCCCGACGATCAGACGCGAATGGTCTTCGTCGAACTCTTTATCGTCGCACATGCCGTACACTTCAGATGTGGACGGGAAGATGATGCGCTTGTTGTATTTCACGCAGTCGCGAACGATCTTCAGGTTCTCTTCGAAGTCCAGCTCGAACACGCGCAGCGGGTTACGGGTGTATTCGATCGGCGTCGCGATCGCCACCAGCGGCAGCACCACGTCGCATTTCTTGATGTGATACTCGATCCACTCGGAGTGGATGCTGATGTCGCCTTCCACAAAGTGGAAACGCGGGTTGTCGAGGAAGCGGCTGATGGCGTCGGAACCGATATCCAGACCGTAGATGTCGTAACGGTCATCGCGCAGCAGGCGCTCGGTCAGGTGGTTGCCGATGAAGCCGTTAACCCCGAGGATCAGCACGCGGGTGCGGCGTTTCATCACGGCGTTGGGCTTGGCGGCCAGACGCACGTCGGTGACGATGCCCATTTCCTGCGCCAGGCGGCTGCCCTGCACGTACAGGCCACTTTCGTTCTGCCCGGCGACGATTTCCAGCGCGCCTTCGCCACAGGCGATGACCAGCGGGGCGGTGCTCAGCACGGTGCCCGGTTGTTTATCGTGTTGGGTATCCAGCACGCGGGAACGCCAGACGATCAGCTTGCGCTGGCCGAGGTAGCTGAATGCCCCCGGGTACGGTTCAGTGACGGCGCGCACCAGGTTGTTGATCTCTTTGGCGGACTTGTGCCACAAAATCTCGCCGTCCGCCGCGGTGCGGCGCCCGAAGTAGCTGGCCTGAGACTCATCCTGTTTGGTGAAGGTGGCGGTGCCGTTCTTCAGCTTCGGCAGCTGCTCTTTCAACACGGCCTGCGCGGCTTCCAGCACTTTTTTGTGCAGCGTCAGCGCGGTGTCGTTGTCGGCAATGGTCACTTTCTGCTGACCGACGATGTCACCGGCGTCCGGGCGTTTCACCATTTTGTGCAGGGTGGCGCCGGTTTCGGTTTCGCCATTCACCAGCGCCCAGTTCACCGGCGCGCGGCCACGGTAGCGCGGCAACAGCGAACCATGCAGGTTGAAACCGCCCAACGGGGCCAGCGACAAGATCTCGTCGCTCAGCATGTGACGGTAGTAGAACGAGAAGATCACGTCCGGCTGCAGTTCGCGAATGCGATCAACCCACAGCGGGTGATTCACGTCTTCCGGCGCATAGACCGGCAGATCCAATTCGGCGCCCAAACGGGCCACGGAGGAGAAGAAGTTGTTCTCACCTGGGTCGTCGGTGTGCGTGAACACAGCCTGCACGTCATAACCCGCCTCAGTCAGCGCTTTCAGACCTGCGCAGCCAATATCATGGTAAGCAAATACAATAGCTTTCATCATTCTTCTTCCTGAGTATTGTGGTCTTGCTGTACGCCGACCACTTTCTGAACAAAATAGCGAGGACGTGCGCGCACGTCGGTATAGATGCGGCCGATGTATTCACCCAGCAGCCCCATGCCGACAAACTGGGCGCCGATAAAGGTGAACAGGACGGCGAAAAGCGTGAACACGCCGCCGGCGGCCCATTCAGGACCGAGCAGCAGACGCAGCGCGATCAGCACCAGCGCCAACACGAACCCGGACAGCGCCACGATGCTGCCGACCACGCTGAGCAAACGCAGCGGCGTAGTGGTCAGACAGGTGATCAGGTCATACATCAGGTTGATCAGCTTCATCAGGCTGTATTTGGAGTCGCCGAACTCGCGCTCGGCGTGACGCACGTCGATCTCGGTCGTGCGACGGGCGAAGGTGTTCGCCAGAATCGGGATGAAGGTGCTGCGCTCATGACAGTGCAGCATCGCCTCAACGATATGACGACGGTAGGCGCGCAGCATGCAGCCGTAGTCCCCCATCGATTTGCCGGTGGCGCGTTGAATCATCATGTTGATCACGCGCGAAGCGCTTTTGCGGAACCAGGAGTCCTGACGGTTGGCGCGCACGGTGCCCACCACGTCATAGCCCTCTTCCGCCACGCTGACCAGCCGAGGGATTTCCTCCGGCGGGTTCTGCAGATCGGCGTCAAGGGTAATCACCAGATCGCCGGTCACCTGATTGAAACCGGCCATGATCGCCGAATGTTGGCCATAGTTGCGGTTAAGCAGGACGGCAATCACGTGACTGTCCGGCTTTTCGGCCGCCGCGGTCAGCATGTCAGCGGAGTTGTCGCTGCTGCCATCGTCGACGAGAATGATTTCATAAGGTTGGGATAACTGCTTACAGGCGGCGGTAGTGCGCTCCAGCAACGCAGGCAGGCTTTCCTGCTCATTGTATACCGGGATGACTATCGACACTTTTTTGATCGGTTCAACGCGAGACACGTAAAGACTCCACAACAGAAGACAAGGCATTGACCACGCGATCCACATCGGCGTCGGTCATATCAGGGAATAGCGGTAAGGTGCACAGCCGCGCCGAGTTCCATTCGGTATTCGGCAACGACAGCTGCGGATAGCGCTCACGGTAGAATTTCTGGGTGTGCGCGGCACGGAAATGCAGCCCGGTGCCGATGCCAACCTCTTTCAGGCGCTCCATCAGCTGGTCGCGATCGAGGCCGCAGCGCTCGGGATCGACGCGCACCATAAACAGGTGCCAGGCGTGGTCATGCGGATAATCCGGCACGCCCAACGGCTGGAACGGCGAGCCTTCCAGCGCGCTCAGGTAGCGCTGCGCCAGCGCCTTACGCCGTGCGTTCAGCTCGGCGAAGCGCGACAGTTGCACCACGGCGATCGCCGCGTGAATGTCGGACAGGTTGTACTTGTAACCCGGCTCCACCACTTCGGCCTGCGGTTTGCGGCCTAGCTGCTGGCGATCGAAGGCATCGACGGCCAGACCATGGAACTTCAGACAACGCAGGCGATCCGCCAGCGCATCGTCATCGGTGGCGATCAGACCGCCTTCGGCGCAGGTCACGTTTTTAATCGCATGGAAAGAGAAAATCGCCGTCCCGCGTGCGCCGACCCATTCGCCGTTGTAGCGCGTGCCGACCGCGTGGGCGGCGTCTTCGATCAGCGGTAAGCGGTGGCGTTCGGCCACGGCGCGCAGCGCATCCATCTGCAGGGGAGCACCGGCATAATGCACCGGAACAATCGCTTTGGTTTTGGGGGTGATGGCAGCCTCGACATCGGCGGCGCTGACCATCAAGGTCTCACGGTCAACGTCGATCATCACCGGCGTAGCGCCCAGCAGTTCGATCATGTTGAGGGTGGAAACCCAGGTTTGCGAAGGGGTGATGACTTCATCGCCGGGCCCCACGCCCAGCGCCATCAAAGTGATGTGCATGCCCGCTGTGGCGGAACTGACGGCGATGGCGTGCTTACAGCCGAAGGTGGAACAGAAGTCGCTTTCCAGTTGCTGATTTTGCGGGCCGGTGGTGATCCAACCGGAACGCAACACTTTCTCTACCGCGGCGATTTCTTCGTCGCCGATGGCTGGACGAGAGAAAGGCAAAAATTGATCCATAGTTAACCCCAAACGTATCGGACTGCTTTTGATGACACTGTAAATCCCTTTCGTTTAACGAATATTAAACGCCAGAGAAGAATCGTTTCCGTGGATTAACTGCCAATGTAAGGCCGCAAGCTTAACTAAACCTTAAGACGAGACTTGTCATCAGTGGGAGAACTGATAGGAAGGCGCCGTCATCATTAATTTAATTTTATTATGCAAATCAATTTCTTATATTTTTTAATAATTACTTACGTATTTTATTTTTGCCGAATCAAGCGTAGCACGTCATTGGCGTTTTTCAAGAAAACTCACGAGAAAATGAGAGGCAGCACAATAATAGCCGATGATTACCCGGCTATTTATATTCACTACGTTTAGTTTTCGTTTATATTTATACCCCAGGGCGAATTAAGCCGTGCGGGTCATGATCCAACGCTGGTTCCCCACCCATTGCAGGTGGAAATCCACTTCATAGATCTGCGACAACAGTGCGGGCGCCATCACCTCACGGGTGATGCCCTGCGCGACCAACTGCCCAGCGTGCAGCAACCAAACCCGATCGGCCTGCTGCAGGGTATGATTCAGATCGTGTGCGCACACCAGCGCGCTGCGCCCACTTTGGCAGAATTCGCGCAGCAGGCGATCCAGCGCGACCTTTTGCGCCACATCCAGGCTATTGGTTGGTTCATCCAGCAACAACAATCGGCTGTGCGGGTTAACGCTGGGCCACACCTGCAGCAATACCGCCGCCAGCCGCACCCGTTGCCATTCTCCACCAGAAAGCTGTGTCAGCATGCGTGACAGTTTATCCACCAGCTTCAACCGCTGGCACAGATAGAGGATGGTGTGTTCCACCTCGGTTTGCGCCGCGCCGGCAGGCCGGTGCAACGCCAAATACTGAAACACCGGCATCAGCGACACCGGCGGCTGTTGCTGGCTGAGATAACCGCGTCGGCGCGCCAGCTCGCTCCCCGGATAATCGGAGAGCGCGCGTCCGTCCAGGCAGACTTCGCCCCGCCCCGGCAGCATACCCGCCACCCGCGCCAGCAGGGTACTCTTCCCTGCGCCATTTGGGCCGATCAGGTGAACCTGCAACCCGCCGTCAATCTGTGCCGAAAAAGGCGCCAGGCGCCCCGCCACCCCAACCTCAACGAGTTGCAGCATCCGTATTACCCTGCCAGCGCCTGTTTCACCGCCGCCACCAGCGCCGGATCCTCAGGTGTGGTGTCAGGCGAGAAGCGCTGGATCACCGTGCCGTCGCGCGCGATAAGGAATTTCTCAAAGTTCCACAGAATATCGCCGGGATGCTTCGGCGCACGCCCTTTGCTGGTCATCCGCGCCAGGAACTCGCTGCCTTCCGGCGCGACGGCCTCCGGCTGTGCGGCAATCAACGCTTGGTACAGTGGATGACGGTGTTCGCCGTTCACCTCAATCTTGGCAAACATTGGGAATTGCACGCCGAAGGTGCCGCGGCAAAACGCCAGGATCTCTTCGTTGCTGCCCGGCTCCTGGCCCAGAAATTCATTGGACGGGAACCCCAGCACTTCCAGCCCCCGCTCGCGATAGGTTTCGTACAGCGCTTCCAGCCCTTCGTACTGCTTGGTCAGGCCGCACTCCGAGGCCACGTTGACCACCAGCAGCACCTTGCCCTGATAGGCACCCAGCGTGGTCGTCTGATTTTCGATGGTTTGTAACGGCAGGTTGTCGATTGGCTTGCTCATCGGTTGTCATCCTTTGGTTTTTTAATGGCAGGTGAATGAAGAAAACTACCTTACGCCTTTTGTCCGGGTCAGTAACCAGATAAATAGCGGCGCCCCCAGCGTGGCTGTCACCACGCCGATCGGCAGCTCGGCCGCCAGCAGCGCAACGCGGGCGATCACATCGGCCACCAGCAACACCCCGGCTCCCGCCAGCGCGCAGGCCGGCAGCAGATAGCGCTGGTCTGTCAGGCCGGTGAGCCGCAAAATATGCGGGATCACCAGCCCAACGAAGCCGATCACCCCGGCGAGCGCCACGCTGACGCCAACCAGCCAGCCGATCGCCAGCACCAGCAGGTTACGCCACACATGCAGCGACAGCCCGAGCTGGCGCGCCTGCACCTCGCCCAGTGCCATCAGGTTGAGCGCTCGGCCCTGGCCACACAGCCACAGCAACACCGGCAGCAGCGCCAGCACCAGCCACTTTTGGCGCCAGTCGACGCCGCCGAAACCGCCCATCATCCAGTACATCAGCTGCCGCAGATCGAGGCTGGTGCTGAAATAGACCGCCCAGGTCATCAGCGCGCTGCACACGATGCCCAGCGCTACGCCGACCAGCAACAGCCGAGCATTGGTCAGACGTCGCCGGCGAGCGAAGCCCAACAATAAGAAGGTCATCGCCAGCGCACCGGCTATCGCGGCGGCGCTCATCAGCGCCACCGGCAACAAACCGTGCCCCAACAACACCGTCAGCACCAGCGCTACGCCGGCGCCGTTAGCGATGCCCAGCAGACCGGGCTCCGCCAGAGGATTTTCAAACAGCGCCTGCATCACCGCGCCCGCCACCGCCAGGGCGGCGCCGACCAGCATCACCGCCAGCGCGCGCGGCAAACGCAGTTGCCAAACAAACAGTTGCGCTCGATCGCTGAACCACTCTGACGGCCATATCCATTGGTCGCCGGCGCAAAGGCTGACCAGCAACGCCACCGCCACGCCCAGCGCCAACAGACTGAGCTGGCGTTTATCGCGGTAGCGTTGATGTTGCAACAGTAAGGTGAAGGTACGGCTGGTTGGCATGGCGCGGCGATTCCCTGCCGGCCGCTGTCGTGGCCGGATAATTGACGTCTGAGTCAAATATTAGGGGGTTAACGCCGCAAGGGGAAGCCTTGCGTAAGCGATGGCACAGGAAAGCAGCGGCTGGCCCTGCCCGTCATCGCCAGGATGATGGCAAAACCAGCCGCCGATAAACTCAGGGGTTAACGATGCTGACCGGGGTTGCCCTGCGGATAGGGCCGGCCGCGGCCGTCATCGCGCCGGTCATGGTCGCCGCGATCCTCATGGCGGCCATCATGATCACGATTATCGCGATCGCCGTGGAAAGGATTGCCGCTGCGCGCCGGCTCGCGATGCTCATAGCCGCGCGGCGGCGAAGGCTGCCAGCGCCCGCCGTCCCAGTACAGGCCGCGCGCATTGCGCTCCCCCAAACCGCGGCCCTGGTGTGCATGCCACCATTGCGGGGGACGCCAGTCGTAGCCATCCCAGTAGTAACCACGGCGGTCCTGATCCCCCAAATGCAGGGAAACGCCCGGCACGTTGATATCGACGGAGACATCGGCCTGTGCCGCCAGCGGCAGCAACAGCGGAAAACACACCAGCAACAGGATCTTTTTCATTTCACCTTCTCACTCTATTTTCTTGCTGCAGTGGTTATATCAGCGTGCTTATTTAACGACTATCTCACCGATGCCTATTTTCAGATTGTTTTCGACGGCCTTACACAATCCCTACACTGTTTGCCGCCACCTTTAATTATCATAACCACTGACAAGATTTAACGAATAACTGACGTCTCTCAAGCGGCGCGGCAATTATAGTTAAATGGATTTCCACCGGAGGATTATAAGATGATTAAACGTATTGGTATGCTGCTAACCGTTGTAGCCCTGGCCTCAACCCTGAGCGCCTGCTGCTGGGGCCCGCACGGGGGCGGTGGCCACCGCGGCGACGGCCCTGGCCATTATTACGGCCGTTATTGAAACAACAAATATGGCTGCTCACCACACAAAATAAGATATAAGAATACTCCGTAATTGAGATTAAATAAATTTTCACCGAGGTGATTTAATGAATAATTTTAATTCATGCATTGCCTATTAGGAATAAACTGAATTTTGTCTCAGAAAAGAAAAAGGCCGCGCAAGCGGCCTTTTTTGATGTCACGTCACTCACCCTTTCGGGCTGGCGTTTTCTACCCGGCTTTTCAGCTTCTGCCCCGGACGGAAGGTCACCACACGGCGCGCCGTAATCGGAATGTCTTCGCCGGTCTTCGGGTTACGCCCCGGACGTTGGTTCTTGTCACGCAGATCAAAGTTGCCAAAACCCGACAGTTTTACCTGTTCGCCATTTTCAAGAGCCCGACGGACCTCTTCAAAGAACAGTTCCACCAGGTCTTTGGCGTCCCGTTTGCTAAGCCCAAGCTTCTCAAACAGGTGTTCTGACATTTCAGCTTTAGTAAGCGCCATAGGTTCAATCCCTCAAGGATGCTTGGAATCGCTGTTTTAGAGCCTCTACGCATTTTGCAACGGTAGCGGCTATCTCCTCTTCTTCCAGTGTACGAGCGGTATCCTGCAATACCAGACTGATAGCCAGGCTCTTGTCACCTTCTGCCACGCCCTTGCCACGGTACACGTCAAACAAGTTTACGCCAACTACCTGATTTGCGCCAACTTTCTTACACTCGGCCAAAATATCTTCTGCGGGGACGTTTTCAGCCACCACAATGGCGATATCACGGCGGTTTGCCGGGAAGCGCGAAATCTCCCGCGCCTGAGGCACGGCGCGGCTCGCAAGCTTGTTCCACTCCAGTTCAAACACCACGGTGCGGCCGTTAAGATCCAGTTTACGTTCAAGTTCCGGGTGAACCACACCGATGAAACCTACGCGTTCGCCGTGCAAATAAATCGCCGCACTTTGCCCTGGATGCAGGGCCGGATTGGCTTCCGCCCGGAACTGAATTTCGGATAATTTACCGGTCAGCTCGAGGACGGACTCCAGATCCCCTTTTAAATCATAGAAGTCGACGGGCTTGCGCGCCAGATCCCAATGTTCATCGTGCGTATGGCCGGCGATCACGCCCGCCAGCATGACATCCTGACGGATACCCAGATCTGCCGCACTATCAGGCACAAAGCGCAGGCCGCTTTCGAACAGACGCAGACGCGTCTGCTGGCGGTTCTGGTTGTACACCACCGCAGACAGCAGGCCGGTCCACAGCGACAGGCGCATCGCCGACATTTCTACCGAAATCGGGCTTGGCAGGATCAGCGCTTCTTCATTCGGGTGCAGCAGCGCCTGCACCTTCGGATCGACGAAGCTGTAGGTGATCGCTTCCTGATAACCGTGATCGACCAGCATGGTCTTCACGCGCTTCAGCGTCAGATCGGCTTCGCGATGCTGGGTCATCACCAGATCGGCGCGCACCGGCACATCCGGGATGTTGTCGTAGCCGTAAACGCGCGCCACTTCTTCCACCAGATCCTCTTCGATCTCCATATCGAAACGCCAGCTTGGCGCGACCGCTTGCCAGCTGTCGCCCTGCTCGGTCACCTGGCAACCCAGGCGGCGTAGAATGTCGCTGACCTGATCGCTCGGCACCACGTGGCCGATCAGGCGATCCAGTTTCTCGCGGCGCAGCGTGATGGTGGCGCGCTTCGGCAGTTCGTTCTCGTGGGTCACGTCGATAATCGGGCCGGCCTGACCGCCGCAAATATCGAGCAGCAGGCGCGTAGCGCGTTCCATCGCTTTGTACTGCAGCGCCGGATCGACACCGCGCTCATAGCGGTGAGAAGCGTCGGTGTGCAGGCCGTGACGACGCGCGCGGCCGGTGATCGACAGCGGGCTGAAGAAGGCGCATTCCAGCAGCACGTCCTGAGTTTCCCCGTTGACGCCAGAATGCTCGCCACCGAAGATGCCGCCCATCGCCAACGCTTTTTGATGATCGGCGATCACTAAGGTGTCGGCGTTCAGTTTGGCTTCACTGCCGTCCAGCAGCCTCAGCGTTTCGCCTTCTTCCGCCATGCGCACCACGATGCCGCCGTCGATGCGGCTCAGATCGAAAGCGTGCATCGGCTGGCCAAGCTCCAGCAGCACATAGTTGGTGACGTCAACCACCGCATCGATGGAGCGGATGCCGCAGCGACGCAGCTTTTCACGCATCCACAGCGGGCTTGGCGCCTTGACGTCGATGCCTTTCACCACACGGCCCAGATAGCGCGGGCACGCCTGCGGCGCGTCAACGCGGATCGGCAGCGTGGCGTCAATCGCAGCGGCCACCGGGCTCATGTCTGGCTCGGTCAGCGCCACCTGGTTGAGTACGCCCACGTCGCGCGCGACGCCGATGATACCCAGGCAGTCGGCGCGGTTCGGGGTAACGCTGATCTCGATGGTGTTGTCGTTCAGTTTCAGATAGTCACGGATGTCGGTGCCGATCGGCGCATCCAGCGGCAGCTCGATGATGCCGTCATGATCGTCGGAAATGCCCAGCTCGGAGAACGAGCACAGCATGCCTTCCGAAGGCTCGCCGCGCAGCTTGGCGGCTTTGATTTTGAAATCGCCCGGCAGCACCGCGCCCACGGTGGCGACCGCCACTTTCAGGCCGGTACGGCAGTTCGGCGCGCCGCAAACGATGTCGAGCAAGCGATCGCCGCCCACGTTAACTTTAGTGACGCGCAGTTTGTCGGCGTTCGGGTGCTGACCGCACTCGACCACTTCACCCACCACAACGCCGTTAAACGCGCCGGCAACCGGATCCACGCCGTCCACTTCCAAGCCGGCCATGGTGATTTGATCGGATAATGCTTCGCTGCTGATGGCCGGGTTTACCCACTCGCGCAACCAGAGTTCACTGAATTTCATGTGATATTCCCGCCTTACTTAAACTGTTTGAGGAAACGCAGATCGTTTTCGAAGAATGCGCGCAGGTCGGTGACGCCGTAACGCAGCATCGTCAGGCGCTCCATGCCCATGCCGAAGGCGAAGCCGGAGTAAACTTCCGGATCGATGCCGACGTTGCGCAGCACGTTCGGATGCACCATGCCGCAGCCCAGCACTTCCAGCCACTTGCCGTTCTTGCCCATCACGTCCACTTCAGCGGACGGCTCGGTGAATGGGAAGTAGGACGGACGGAAACGAACCTGCAGGTCTTCTTCAAAGAAGTTGTTCAGGAAATCGTGCAGCGTGCCCTTCAGGTTGGTGAAGCTGATGTCTTTATCGACGATCAGCCCTTCCATCTGGTGGAACATCGGGGTGTGAGTCTGATCGTAGTCGTTACGGTAAACGCGGCCCGGCGCAATGATACGGATCGGCGGCTGTTGGTTCTTCATGGTGCGGATCTGCACGCCGGAAGTCTGGGTGCGCAGCAGGCGTGTGGCGTCGAACCAGAAGGTATCGTGATCGGCGCGCGCCGGGTGGTGCCCTGGAATGTTCAGCGCGTCGAAGTTATGGTAATCGTCTTCAATCTCCGGGCCGGTGGCAACGGAAAAGCCCAACTCGCCGAAGAAGGTTTCGATACGGTCGATGGTGCGGGTCACCGGATGCAGGCCGCCGTTCTCCATGCGACGGCCCGGCAGGGAAACATCGATGGTTTCAGCCGCCAGGCGCGCGTTCAGCGCGGCGCTTTCCAGCGCGTTCTTACGCGCGTTCAGGGCGTCCTGTACTTCTTGCTTGGCCTGGTTGATCACCGCGCCGGCCGCCGGACGGTCTTCCGCCGGTACGTCGCGCAGAGACTGCATCTGCAAGGTGAAATGACCTTTCTTGCCAAAATATTCGACGCGCACCAAATCTAACGCGGCAACATCCTGGGCATCTTCTACGGCTGCCTTGGCATTGGCAACCAGCTCTGCGAGATGTGGCATTGCTTTCCTCTTCCTCTGGCCGGGATGGCCCTAAGTAATTGTTATCTATTATTCGAACACGCCTTTGACCATTATTCAAAGACTTTTCAATACGTTGCCGGCCGGCCGGCTCGCCTGCGCGGCGCATGGCCCGCGTTGCGTCTGCCGCCCTCACCGCAACGCCTGGCAAGGCGAGACGATGGCCAAAAACAAAAAAGCCTCCACGAGGGAGGCTTAGGCGCTACTTTTCGTTTCTTTTCTTACGCGCAAAGCCTCCTGAAATCAGGCGCTAAAGTAAAAAAGAAACGAAAAAGAGCTGCGTGCATGATTGCGGTACCTTGTCGATGATTGTCCACCAGTGATATAGCGGCGGCCAATGAAAGTCAATATTTGTCGCTGAAAACAAAGATTAAAAGAGGGAGCAAGCTCCCTCTTCTACTGACTTACGCCAGAGCTGCTTTCGCTTTCTCAACCAGTGCGCCGAAGGCCACTTTGTCGAAGACTGCGATGTCAGCCAGGATCTTACGGTCAATTTCAATCGAGGCTTTTTTCAGGCCGTTGATGAACTTGCTGTAAGACAGACCGTTCTGACGAGCAGCTGCGTTGATACGTGCAATCCACAGCTGACGGAACTGACGCTTACGTTGACGACGGTCACGATAAGCATACTGACCTGCTTTGATTACTGCCTGGAAGGCAACACGATATACGCGCGAACGGGCACCGTAGTAACCTTTCGCCTGCTTCATGATTTTCTTGTGACGTGCGCGTGCAATTACACCACGTTTTACGCGAGCCATATGCTCTCTCCTAAAGTCTTATTCTAAATTCAAAAAAAATGGCTTATGCGTACGGCAGGCACGCGGTAACCAGGACCAGATCGTTTTTAGACACCATGCCTTTCGGACGCAGGTGACGTTTACGCTTGGTTGCTTTTTTGGTCAGAATATGACGCAGGTTGGCATGTTTACGCTTAAAACCACCGCTGCCGGTTTTTTTGAAGCGCTTGGCTGCACCACGTACAGTTTTAATCTTTGGCATTTTAATTAAATCCACTTCGCATTGTTAAACAACGAATCAGTTGGGCGAATAAAACCCACACAGCGCAAGCGCCGCGCGGGTTCCATTACTTGTAAGCCTTACTGTTTCTTCTTAGGAGCGAGCACCATAATCATCTGGCGGCCTTCGATCTTCGTAGGGAAGGATTCGACCACTGCCAGATCCATATCTTCACACAGGTCTTTACGGACGCGGTTAAGCACTTCCATACCGATCTGCTGGTGCGCCATCTCACGCCCACGGAAACGCAGGGTGATTTTGGCTTTATCGCCATCTTCCAGAAAGCGAATCAGGTTGCGTAGTTTGACCTGATAGTCGCCATCATCGGTGCCAGGACGGAATTTGATTTCCTTGACCTGAATAACTTTTTGCTTCTTCTTCTGTTCTTTCGTCGACTTGCTCTTCTCGTAGAGGAATTTGCCGTAATCCATGATTCGGCAAACTGGCGGTTCGGCATTTGGGCTGATTTCTACTAAATCAACGCCCGCTTCCTCAGCTTTTTCAAGAGCTTCATTCAGACTGACAATACCAATCTGCTCGCCATCGACGCCGGTTAGGCGAACTTCTTGCGCGCGAATTTCTCTGTTAATGCGATTAGGACGCGCCGGTTGAACTCGTTTTCCGCCTTTAATACTTTATTCCTCCAGTTGATGAAGACTACGGCTGCGAATCTCTTTCAGCAGCTTGTCTACGACTTCGTTTACGTCCAGGCTTCCCAGGTCTTTGCCACGGCGGGTACGAACGGCAACTTTGCCGGCTTCGACCTCTTTGTCGCCGCACACCAACATGTAAGGGACTCGACGTAAAGTATGTTCGCGAATTTTAAAGCCAATCTTCTCATTTCTCAAGTCCGCTTTCACGCGAATACCTGCATCCTGCAGTTTTTTGGTCAATTGCTGGACGTAATCAGACTGGCTGTCGGTGATATTCATCACCACCACCTGCACCGGAGCGATCCAGGTCGGGTAGAACCCGGCGTATTCTTCGGTAAGGATACCGATGAAGCGTTCCATGGAGCCCAAAATGGCGCGGTGAATCATTACCGGCACGACGCGATCGTTGTTTTCGCCAACGTACGAGGCGCCCAAACGGCCCGGCAAGAAGAAATCGAGCTGCACGGTACCACATTGCCATGCGCGATCCAAACAATCATGCAGGGTAAATTCAATTTTCGGTCCGTAGAAGGCGCCCTCGCCCGGCTGGTACTCGAACGGAATGCCGTTCTCGGTCAGCGCGGCGGCCAGGTCTTCTTCCGCACGGGTCCACATGTCGTCGGTACCGATGCGTTTTTCCGGACGAGTGGACAGCTTGACGGCGATCTTGTCGAAGCCGAAGGTACCGTACACGTCATAGACCATGCGAATGCATTCGTTCACTTCGGCGCGCACCTGCTCTTCGGTACAGAAGATGTGGGCGTCATCCTGCGTGAAGCCGCGCACGCGCATCAGGCCGTGCAGGGAACCCGACGGCTCGTTGCGGTGGCAGCTGCCGAATTCGCCCATGCGCAGCGGCAAATCGCGGTACGACTTCAGGCCCTGGTTGAAGATCTGCACGTGACCCGGGCAGTTCATCGGCTTGATGCAGTATTCGCGGTTTTCCGACGCGGTGGTGAACATGGCGTCTTTGTAGTTTTCCCAGTGGCCGGTTTTTTCCCACAGCACGCGGTCCATCATAAACGGACCTTTCACTTCCTGGTACTGGTACTCTTTGAGCTTCATGCGCACGAAGGCTTCCAGCTCGCGGAAGATAGTCCAACCGTCGTTGTGCCAGAACACCATGCCCGGCGCTTCTTCCTGCATGTGATACAGATCGAGCTGTTTGCCGATCTTGCGGTGATCGCGCTTGGCCGCCTCTTCCAGGCGTTGCAGGTAGGCGTTCAGCTGCTTCTTGTCTGCCCAGGCGGTGCCGTAGATACGCTGCAGCATTTTGTTTTTGCTGTCACCGCGCCAGTAAGCGCCGGAGGTTTTCTGCAGCTTGAAATGGTGGCAGAAACGCATGTTCGGCACGTGCGGGCCGCGGCACATGTCGATGTATTCTTCGTGGTGATACAGGCCAGGACGATCGTCATGGCTGATGTTCTCATCCAGGATCGCCACTTTATAGATTTCGCCCCGCTCAGCGAAGGTGTCGCGGGCTTCTTGCCAGCTGACCTTCTTCTTGATGACGTCGTAATCCTTATCGGCCAACTCGTGCATCCGCTTTTCCAGCAGATCCAGGTCTTCCTGCGTCAGGGTGCGGTCGATATCCACGTCATAATAGAAACCGTTGTCGATAACAGGACCGATCGCCATTTTGGTATCCGGCCACAGCTGCTTGATCGCATGACCCAGCAGGTGCGCGCAGGAGTGGCGCATGATTTCCAGACCGTCTTCGTCTTTGATGGTGATGATGGCCAGCTGCGCATCCGATTCGATCAGATCGCTGGCATCAACCAGTTCGCCATTGACGCGACCGGCGATACAGGCTTTCGCCAGGCCAGGGCCGATATCGCGCGCGACATCCATCGGGGAAACGGGGTGGTCGAAATGACGCTGACTACCGTCAGGAAGAGTAATAACAGGCATTAATAATTCCTTATCTACAGTGGTGACCCACACGACAGATCACATGCAGTACGAAAATTGGATTTTGGGTTTGGTCAGCCAGGTTTCAGATCTCGCCCACAATTGCCAGATTGAAACCTCACTGGGTATACAGAATGGAACGCATACCTTCTCAGCCGCATTCGGCTAAGCGAATAGTATCACTAAAATTGTTCCGGATAAATAAAGCGCCGTCGCCCTCACACTTTCGCTTCATTCGACGCAAAAACGGTCTTCATGTAGCTGAGGGTGGCCAGCAGGCACAGGCCGTAGCCCAACAGTTCGCAGCCCTCTTCCACCATGTTTTTCACTACCCGGTTATAGCCGTCCAGCATCAGCGTTTGCCACAGCGCGCTCATGCCGAACAGGCGTGAAAACACCAGAATGCACAGCAGACCGGCGCACATCATGCCGTAGCCGGGATGCGTCACGAAATCGGCCAGGCCGCGCACCGTCGCCGCAATGTGCCTGGCGGCATGGTACAGACAGACCAAGGCGACCGCCAGCGCGAACCACACCCAGGCGCCGTGCCACAACGCATCGAAAGCGAAGTCCATCTCGCGGATCAGCATGCAGAGAAAGAAGCCGCCGACCAGCATCCAGGCGGAGCGGCGTTCCGCCTGCCGCCAGGCCGCGGCGAAAAAAACCGCCGGCGATGGCGAGCAGCAACAGTTCCTGCGCCGCTTCGGTCAGCGAGGTTTCATGCACGAAGTTATGCAACCAGTGCACATCGATAAACACCAGGCCGACCAATGCCGCCATGAAGGCGGCGGAAAGCGCGAATGCGCTGATTTTCCCCAGTAAAAGTTTCAACTCGTCTTGCATAATCAATCTCATTATCGTTTTAAAGCGCGCCTATGGTAGGCAGCTGAGCCTGCGGGGTGTAGCAATTGGTGCTGAACGTCGGCCTTTACCGGCCAATTGCGGCGAAAAAGGCCATAAAACACAAAAATTGTGCATTTTTTCTGAGCGCCGCTCGTTTTTCAGCCTGCGCTCATCATGGGTACGCGGTATTAACGACGTTATAGAGGCTGATGCATTTTGGTGCGCGTTCGGCGCCGCGGGCGATTGCGGTCAACGACGCCCCGTTGGGATGTGAGGATGAACCTGAGCTCGCCGGCGAGTGCAACGGCAATGATGAAACGCCGGCCGACGGTTAATTAACGTTACGAGCTATCCCCATTGCCGCCAGGCACGCGGCAGGCTAGGCTGTTTAGCTCGTAGGCCGCCGCCTGGCGGCCTGAACGTTGCACAGGGAGTCTACTTTATGACGGGTATTTTGCAGTTATTCCAGGCCATCGGACTGGGTTTGGTGCTGCTGTTGCCGCTGGCCAACCCGCTGACCACGGTGGCGTTGCTGCTCGGCTTGTCCGGCAATATGACGCGCGAAGAGCGCAATCAGCAGTCGCTGATGGCCTCGGTTTATGTGTTCTGCATCATGACGGTGGCGTTTTACGCCGGGCAGGTGGTGATGAACACTTTCGGTATTTCGATCCCCGGCCTGCGCATCGCCGGCGGCCTGATCGTCGCCTTCATCGGTTTCCGCATGCTGTTCCCGCAACAAAGCGCCGATGAGGCGCCGGAGGTGGAGAGCAAGTCGCACGAGCTGCGCCACAAGACATCGGCCAACATCGCCTTCGTGCCGTTGGCCATGCCGAGCACCGCCGGGCCGGGCACCATCGCGATGATCATCAGCTCGGCGTCGAGCGTCAAAGCGAACACGCTGGGTTTTGAACCCTGGGTGCTGGCCGTGGCGCCGGTCGCCATCTTCCTGACGGTCGCGGTGATCCTGTGGGGCTGCCTGCTCAGCTCCGGCGCCATCATGCGCCTGGTGGGGAAAAGCGGCATCGAGGCGATCTCGCGCCTGATGGGCTTCCTGCTGGTGTGCATGGGGGTACAGTTCATTATCAACGGCGTGCTGGAGATCATCTCCACCTATACGCCGGCCGCCTGATCACACAAAACGGGCGCGATTGTCGCGCCCGTTGCCGTTATTTCCCCATCGGCGCCTGCGCGCCCAAAATGCCCTTGCCTTCCGGCACTTCGGTAAAGCGGCTGAGGATCTCGCTGTAGGTCTTGGCCGGATCCAGATCCGGGAACTGCGCCGGGTAGATAAACTTCGCCAGATACTCCAGCCCCACGATGTTGTACGGATGGTTGTAGAAATTATGGTAGATGCCGTAGAACCGCCACTCTTTCACCGCCGACACCTGCGCGAAGCCCGGGCGCTGTTTCATGCGGTTGAAAGCCTCATCCACCTGTTGCTGCGTCACGCCATAGCCGAACGGCACCGCGGCGTTGGTCTTGCTGGCCCACTGTGAGCCGGAAACGATGTAGGCGTCCGGTTTCATGGCGATCACTTTTTCCAGCGCCACGTCGCCGGTCGCCCCCGGCAACAGCGCAGAGCCGATGTTGCGCGCGCCGACCGCCTCGACCAGCGCGCCCCAGCCGACGTGCGCATGGGTGAAGCAGCAGGACTCCAGCCCATTCAGGCCAGCCTTGGCTTCGAAAAACACCAGCGGTTTGGGTTCCACCTCCTGCGTTTTGGCCAGAATGGCCTGATAATGCTGCTGATAATAATCGGTATATTGCTTGGCTTCGCTTTCGCGGTTGAGGGTTTCCCCCAGCAGCGTCACGCTTTTCGGCGTGTTTTCCACCGGCTTGAGCATGGTATCGATGAACAGCACCGGCACGTTCAGCGCCTTCAGCTTATCCAGCACGCCGGTTTGGCTCAGCGAAGGCTTGGAGCGCAGCTGGGCGATCATCAGATCGGGCCGCTTGGCGATCACGCTCTCCAGGTTCACTTCACCCTTATCGCTGAATCCCATATCGATGATGTTTTTCGCCCCCGGCCATTTGCTCTGCAAGATATCCCAGGTCGCCGCATCGCTTTTCTTCAGCAGGTTATTCCAGGCCACCAGCCGGCCGAACGGGTTAGCGCGATCGAGCAGCGCCAGCGTAAGAATGTCGCGCCCGTCCTGCACAACGATGCGTTTCGGCTCCTGCTGGAGGGTAACCGTCTGGCCGGAGGTGTCGGTCAGGGTCAACGGATAGGTAGTGGCCATCGCCGGAGAGGCGAGCAAGGCGGCGCAAACCAGCGCCGGCAAAATGATTCGACGGTGCACGAAAAACTCCTTAGTCATGAATACATTCAGAAAATACTAATGAGAATGGCTTGCATTATCAAAGATAACGCCCGGCATGTCGGCGATTAATTGCAAAGGGATGTGTAAAGGAAGGATAAGAGGCGCGCCGAAACGGCGCGCCCAGGGGATCACATCAGGCCGTAGATCAACGCCGACAGCGCAATCAGGCCCATCACCAGCACGAATACGTTGCTCGCCGCGCGGTACTGGCGCATGGCCGGCACCGCACGCACGGCGTACATCGGCAGAATGAACAGGATGGCGGCAATCAGCGGGCCGCTGATGGTTTCGATGATGTGCAGCGCGCTGGGGTTCCACACCGTCGCCGCCCAGGTGAGCAGGAACAGCGACGCCGCCGAGATGCGGTGCGTCATGCGCGAACTGAGCGGCTTGCCGACCGCGCGCGTGACGCCGTCGATCAGGCTGGTCGCCCCTTCCGTCACCCCCAGCGAAGTGCCGAGATAGGATTTGGCCATCGCCAGCATCGCCATCACCGGGCCAAGGTAGGCGATCAGCGGGTTGGAGAACTTGTTGGCCAGCGTAGTCAGCACCGTGATGTTCTGCTCTTTCGCCTGCAGCATGTCTTCATGAGACAGGCTCAGCACGCAGCTGAACACGAAGAACAGCACGGTAACGCAGATCAGCACATAGCTATAGCGCATGATGCGCGCGCAGCGGCGTTCCGCCTTGTCGCCGTACAGGCTCTTCTGGGTCGAGGCGAAGGAAGAGATGATCGGCGCATGGCTGAAGGAGAACACCATCACCGGCACCGCCAGCCACAGCGAATGCCACAACCCCGGCGTGTCGAAGCGGGTGGCGGCCAGGCCGTGCACGAAGTTGGCGGTATTCCAGCTCGGCATCAGATAGAGCGAAATGCCCATCAGGAACACCAGCAGTGGGAACACCAGCATGCCCATCGCCGCCACGATGCTGTCTTTGCCGCGCAGCAGCACCAGATTGAGTACCACCACCACCGCCAGGCTCAGCCAGATGCGCGGCAGCGGGGCCACGTGGAACTGATGGATCAGGAAGCTGTCCAGCGCGTTGGTGATCGAAATGCTGTACACCAGCACGATCGGGAAGAACGCCATCAGATACAGCATCATGATGATTTTGCCGGCCAGCACGCCGAAGTGTTCCACCACCACATCGTGAATGTTGCCGTCGCGGCTGGAGCCGGAAAGCACGAAGCGGCTGAGCGCGCGGTGCGGCAAATAAGTCAGCGGGAAAGCGAACAGCGCCATCAACAGCAACACCAGCGGGCCGTTCAGGCCGGCGTTGATCGGCAAGAACAACGTACCGGCGCCCACCGCAGTCGCATAGAGACCGAACATCCAGACGGTGTCGGTTTTGTTCCATTTGGCAGGCTGAGCGGCCGTCAGCGTGCCTGAATCGGGAGAAATCGTACTCATGAGACAGTCTACCTTAATCTGCGGCGACAACGATTGCGCCTAACGGGATATCCTTCTCCGCGAGTTTTTTAATAATAATCAGTGAATTAAAGCGATATTTCATACTTACGCCTGATGAAAGGACGGCAAAGGATAATGAAAAATCCGCTGCGGGTCTATGTTTTATCGGCTGAATGAACGATTTGCGAACACAATCTGCTGAAAAAGCAGGCGACAGCAGAAAACTAAGGGCCCCTTGCGGAGCCCTTAAACGGTTTACTTCTTCGCGTCCGGATGGTCCGGCACCTCGGCGCTGCCCATCTCCTTCTCATCGCGGATCATCGAGCGATCTTTACGCACGTCGGCCACATCGGAGGCGCTCACCGGTTTGGCGCTGTTGCCCCAGCTGGAGCGGATGAAGTTCACCACGTCCGCCACCTGCTGATCGTTCAAACGCCAGCCAAACGGCGGCATGGTGATGTTGGACACCGCGCCCTGCACCGCCGGCGTGGTGTTGCCGGTCAGCACGATGTGGATCAGCGAGGTCGCGTCCTCGGTCTGCACCACCGGATTGCCCTTCAGCGACGGGAAGGCGCGCTTGTAGCCCACGCCGTCGGTGCGGTGGCAGGCCGCGCAGTTATCGACATACAGCGCCGCGCCGGGCTTGCTGTCGTCGCCGCGCCACAGATCCTTGGCCACGCTGTCTTCGACCGGCGCCGCCTGCTGCTTGCCGTCTTTCGGCGGCAGCGATTTCAGGTAGCGCGCGATGGCGGTCAGATCGTCGTCGCTCAGGTATTGCAGGCTGTGCTCCACAACGTCGCTCATGCCGCCGAACACGATCGCCTTGTCGTTACGGCCGGTTTTCAGGAACTCGGTCAGCTCGGCTTCGCTCCAGCTGCCCAGGCCATCCTTGCGGTCGCCGCGCAGGCTGGAAGCCACCCACCCGTCGATCGGCGCATTGCTGCCGGACAGGTAGTCGTCGCTTTCGCTGTTGCTCAACGCTTTTTCCTGCATGGTGATGCTGCGCGGGGTATGGCAAGCGCCGCAGTGGCCCAGGCCTTCCACCAGGTAACGTCCGCGTTCAATCACCGGATCGGCCTTGGCGTCGGCAACGAAGTCCGCCGGCGACGGCGCAAACATGCCGCGCCAGATGCTCAGCGGCCAACGCATCGACAGCGGCCACGGGATGTCAGAGTCCTTGTTGGCCTGCTCCACCGGCTGCACGCCGTGCATGAAATAGGCATACATGGCGCGCATGTCGTCCTCTTTCACCAGCGCGAACGACGGGTACGGCATCGCCGGGTACAGGGTGCTGCCGTTTTTGGCTACGCCCTTACGCACCGCGTTGTCGAAATCCTCGAAGCTGTAATCGCCGATGCCGGTTTTCTTGTCCGGCGTGATGTTGGTCGAGTAGATGGTGCCGATCGGCGTCTCCATCGCCAGGCCGCCGGCGAAGGTTTTGCCGTTCTTGCCATCGGTATGGCAGGCCACGCAGTCACCGGCGCGCGCCAGGTACTCGCCGCGCTTGATCAGCTCGCTGCTGACGGTGGCGTCCTGCGCCCAAACGGAAAAACTCACTGCACTGAGAACCAGTGCCGGTACAAATGCTTTCATCGTTCGCCGTCCTTATGCCTGCACCAATGGGCCTGGGTTTTTCAGATACTGCTCGCGAATGGCGCGGGCAGACCAGTAAGCCAGCGCCGCCACGGTGCCGGTCGGGTTGTAGCCCAGCCCTTGCGGGAAGGCCGATGCGCCGATCGAGAACACGTTGTGCACGTCCCAGCTCTGCAGATAGCGGTTGACCGCGCTGGTCTTCGGATCTTCCCCCATCACCGCACCGCCGTTCATGTGGGTGGTCTGGTAGCTGGTGGTATCGAAGTGGCTGTTGGCGTTTTTCGGGCTGCCGGCGATCAGTTTCGGGTTCATCGCCTTGGCGATCGGCGCCATCTTGTCGTACATGAACTGCGCCATCTTGATGTCGTTTTCCTGCCAGTCGAACGTCATGCGCAGCAGCGGCTGGCCGAACACGTTCTTGTAGTTGGGATCGAGATCCAGATAGTTATTGCGGTACGACTGGTGCGCGCCGTGGGCGTCCATCGAGACGTGATGGGTGTAGGCATCCGCCACCGCCGCTTTCCACTTGCTGCCCCAGGCCGGGGTGCCCGGCGGGGTCGGCAGGCCCGAGATCGGCTTGGTGCCCGCCTGGTTGACCCAGAACGGCGAACCGCCGACGAAACCTTCTTTGGCGTGATCGAAGTTGTCGGCGTTGAAGTCATCCACGCCCACGCCGTTGCCGCCGGCACCGATGAATGGGTTGGTGAACACGTCTTTATCAAAGAACGCCTTGATGGTGGTCATGTTCTGGTAGGCGAAGTTGCGCCCGACCACGCCTTCGCCGGTCACCGGATCGTAAGGCTTGCCGATGCCGGACAGCAGCATCAGGTGCACGTTGTGGAACTGGAACGCGCCCAGGATCACCAGATCGGCCGGCTGTTCAATCTCGCGGCCCTGCGCATCGACGTAGTTCACGCCGGTGGCGCGGGACTTGTCATCGGTCAGGTTGACCTTCAGCACGTTGGCGTTGGTGCGCAGCTCGAAGCGTTTCTCCATGCGCAGCGCCGGCAAGATGTTGACGTTCGGCGAGGCCTTGGAATACATGTAGCAGGCGTAGCCGCTGCAGAAACCGCAGAAGTTGCACGGACCCATCTGCGCGCCGTACGGGTTGGTGTAAGAGTCCGAGGTGTTGGCGGACGGCAGGTTATAAGGGTGGTAACCCACCTCCAGCGCCGCTTTCTCGAACAGCTGAGCGGAGTAGGTATTTTTCTGCGCCGGCAGCGGGAAGTCGTCGGAGCGATCCGGCGCAAAGCGGTTACCGCCCTTCTGCGCCACTTTCTGCCCTTTGATGGTCCAGGCGGTGCCGGAGGTGCCGAACACTTTCTCCGCCTTGTCGAAGAACGGCTCCAGCTCGTCGTAAGTCACGCCGAAGTCCTGGATGGTCATGTCCTTCGGAATGAAGTTTTTGCCGTAACGCTCTTCATAATGGCTGCGCATACGCAGTTCGATCGGATCGACGCGGAAATGCACGCCCGACCAGTGCAGGCCGGCGCCGCCGACGCCGGTGCCCGGCAGGAACGCCGCCAGCTGGCGGTAAGGCACCGCGGTCTGGCTGCTGTTATGGCGAATGGTGACGGTGCTTTTCGACAGATCCTGGAACAGCTTGCGCCGAATGTTATAGGTCAGCTCGTCGATCACCTGCGGGTAAGAACCGTCCGGATAGGTGTCGCGCATCGGGCCGCGCTCCAGCGCCACCACGTTGAGGCCGGCCTCGGTCAGCTCTTTGGCCATGATCGCGCCCACCCAGCCGAAGCCGACGATCACCGCGTCTACTTTTTTCATTACCGTTGCCATGGTTAGCCCCTCTCCCCACGAATCGAGACCGGCGGGAAGGGATAACGCTCCCCTCGCTCAACCCAGTCCATAAAATCGGCGCGCGCGCCCGGAAAATTAATCAGCTTCCAACCCACCATGTCTTTGTTGCCGCCATGGATAGGATCGCTGAAGAAACCTTCGCGGGTGTTTTGCAGCAGATAGGAGAAGAACAGTTTCGACGGCAGCTGCTGGAACTCCGCCTCGCCGGACTCGAACTTTTGCAGCAGAGCGTCCTGCTGCGCGCCATCCAGTTCAGCGAAGGGTTTGCCGGCGGTTTTCTTGCTGTAGGCGTCGGCGTCTGCGATGCCGAGGTTGTAGATTTGCTTGGGCACCAGCGGCAGCTGATAGCCCATCTCCTTCGGCACATCGGGGTTGAACGGCCCCTGCATGTACCAGATGGAGCCGGTGGCGTACGGGGTATTCATCTGGCGATCGATAAACTCCGGCACGCCGGCTTCCAGCGCGCCGGGGCCGCGATCGTCGGCCGGGATCAGGCGCGCGACGGCGGCCTTGATGAAGGCCCACTCTTCCGGGGTGAAAAAGCTCGGTTGGTAATCGTTCTGCGTTGAGGTGTTCGAGGCTGCGACCGCCGGTGTCGGTGCCGTCAGCGCGCCAACGCCGCTGCCACCAATTACCGCCGCAGGAATTAAGGTCATCGATTTCAACAAGAAATCGCGCCGCGAATTGTTGGTTTTATGATTCGACATGTCACATTCCATCCAAAGATAGTCACAACTATTTAACCGCAACCTTGCGTTCGATACGGGTTTTTAAAATAATTTGTTACTTATTTGTATATTTATTGAAGGCCAGAATGCGTACAAAAGCAAAAATGTTACCGGTAACTTATTGAATGAACGTAAAGATTTATCTGCTAACGTAAATTTAACTTTTTGTGCGGTTTTTCCGATAAGCGGTGAGGAAATAACGAAAAATGAGAGGTGGGTCGCGCGCTGGAACGGTGCCGAAAACAAAATCGGCCGCGTTCAGCGGCCGATTCGACAAAAGAGAGGATTACTGCGACATCGCCTGATAGGCGGTGGTCACTTTCCATAAATAGCGCGGCGCCTGCGGTGCCGGGTGTTTTTTCTGGATGTGCTGATAAAACTCATCCGGGCTCATCTGATTGATGCGATTAACCGCCACGCGCTTGTCCGAGGAGAAAGTGCGCAACATGGCGCCCGCCCCATTCACGTACGAAACGATAGTGGCGTAACGCAAAGTCTGTGGATTGTTGATCCCGGCTAGCTGCTGGCTTTGAAGAATATTGATATAGGCCGTTCCCAGATCAATATTGACCGCCGGATCCTTCAGCTCACGCGAGCTGGGTTGCCCGCTTCGTCCCTTCATGCGATAGGCGTCGCGGCCGGCGGTAGAAGCCTTAAGCTGCATCAATCCCACTGCGTTCGAGGTGCTGACCACGTTCGGGTTAAACCCGGACTCCACCTGAATAATCGCTTTAATCAGCGTTTCGTCAACACCATAGTTGCTGGCCGCCTGACGAATGTAATCGTTATAAGCAACCGGGGTGCCCGTGCGGTTTACCGGTGCCTGCGGAGGGGGTTTTAACCAACCGCCGCGCGTTGTGCCACTGCCTGAAATATTGCTTGCCGTTTGCGGGTCTTTGGCGCACCCCGACAAAAGTAAAATTGCCGTAAGGCAACCTATTTTTGTTTTCACAGAATCCCTCACTCCTTTCAATGAGTTGCGTAGCATATACAACTTGTAAGGACACCTGCAGTAATTTTTTGGGCTAATCTCAAGCTATCCATATACCAAGAGGTGATTTATGAGTCAATCTGCAACAAGCTGCTTTGTGGTGACTTTTCGCTATCAGGAAGAGGGATTAACCGACCTGGCGAAGCTGACCGGGCAATTGACGCGCGAGGGTTTTGTCACGTCGGTGACAGACGAAAATGGCGTTCACCACGAACTCGGCAGCAACAGTTTTGCGTTCATAACCGTGCTGGATCAAGAGGATGTACTGCGCCTGGCGCAGGGGTTCGGGCAGTTGGCATTGGGAAAACAGCCGGAGGTGGCGATATGCAGCTGTGAGGACTACCTTCAGCGGTTACATACTGATACATAAAATGCTATAACTCCCCGGACGGTATTATTTTTTCAGTTGGAGAAATACCCCGCCGGCGGTGGGCAAGTGGCGCTTGACTTCGCTTCAATTGATATTGATAATCATTTTCATTTGAACCAGGAGACGTCATCATGCCATTGATAAGTTGCGCTTTTCGTCGCAGTCGCCCTTCCCGCTCTGCCGCATTGTTACGCCCTTTCATGCTCGCCTGCCTGCTGCTCGGCGCCGCCTTGGTCAGCCAAAACGCGCTGGCGGAAAAAAAGCTGCGCGTGGTGACCACCTTCACCATCATTCAGGATATCGCCCAGAACGTGGCCGGTGACGCCGCCGTGGTGGAATCCATCACCAAGCCGGGCGCCGAGATCCACGACTATCAACCGACTCCGCGCGACATCGTCAAGGCACAGCACGCCGACCTGATCCTGTGGAACGGCATGAACCTGGAGCGCTGGTTCCAGCGTTTCTTCGAAAACATCAAACAGGTGCCGGCGGCGGTAGTCACCGAAGGCATTACCCCGCTGCCGATCCGCGAAGGGCCATATAACGGCAACCCGAACCCGCATGCCTGGATGTCGCCAAGCAACGCGCTGGTGTATATCGAGAATATCCGCAAGGCGCTGGTGGAGCACGATCCGGCCAATGCGGAAACCTATAACCGCAACGCCAAGGCCTACGCAGAGAAAATCGGCGCGCTGGACGCCCCGCTGCGCGAACGCCTGGCGCGCATTCCGGCCGCACAGCGCTGGCTGGTGACCAGTGAAGGTGCCTTCAGCTACCTGGCGCAGGACTATCAGTTGAAAGAGGTTTATCTGTGGCCGATCAACGCCGATGAGCAAGGCTCGCCGCAGCAGGTGCGCCGGGTGATCGACGCCGTGCGCGCCCACCATATTCCGGTGGTGTTCAGCGAGAGCACCATTTCCGACAAGCCGGCCAGGCAGGTGGCGAAAGAAACCGGCGCCAAATACGGCGGCGTGCTGTACGTGGACTCGCTGTCCACCCGCGATGGCCCGGTGCCAACCTACATCGACCTGCTTAACACCACCGTGCAAACCATCGCCAAAGGATTCGATCAATGACCCATGAACCGTTTGTCCGCCCTGAATTGAACGTGGACGACGTCACCGTAACCTACAACAACGGGCACACCGCCATTCACAACGCCAGCTTCACCCTGAGCGGCGGTTCGATCTGCGCATTGGTCGGCGTCAACGGCAGCGGCAAATCGACGCTGTTCAAAAGCATCATGGGCCTGGTCAGGCCCACCGCCGGCCAGGTGTCGCTGAGCGACAAGCCGGTGGCGGACGCGCTGAAAAAGAACCTGATCGCCTACGTGCCGCAGACCGAAGACGTCGACTGGAACTTCCCGGTGCTGGTGGAAGACGTGGTGATGATGGGCCGCTACGGCAAGATGAACTTCCTGCGCATTCCGTCGCGTGTGGACAGGTTGCGGGTCGACAAGGCGCTGGAGCGCGTCGGCCTGAGCGAGCTGCGCGGCCGGCAGATCGGCGAGCTGTCCGGCGGCCAGAAGAAGCGCGTATTTCTGGCGCGCGCGCTGGCGCAACAGGGCACGGTGCTGCTGCTGGATGAGCCTTTCACCGGCGTGGATGTGAAAACCGAGAATGCGATTATCGAGCTGCTGCGCGCGCTGCGCGACGAGGGCCATCTCATTTTGGTCTCCACCCACAACCTCGGCAGCGTGCCGGAATTTTGCGATCGGGTGATCCTCATCAACCGCACGGTGCTGGCCGCCGGCCCGACCGAGACCACCTTCACCCAGAGCAACCTGGAGCAGGCGTTCGGCGGCGTGCTGCGCCATATCAACCTTTCCGGCCCGGATCTGCACGACGACAACGATCCGCGCACCGTCACGGTGTTGACCGACGATGAACGCCCGGCGGTGTTCTACGGCCACACCAAAAGCGATCCGCCGGCCAACAGCCAGGCCAGGGAGAAACAATCCTGATGCTGGACCTTCTGCTGCAACCTTTCAGTTACAACTACATGGTGAAGGCCATCTGGGTCAGCGCCATCGTCGGCGCCGCCTGCGCGTTCCTGTCCGCCTACCTGATGCTGAAAGGGTGGTCGCTGATGGGCGATGCGCTGTCGCACTCGGTGGTGCCCGGCGTGGCCGGCGCCTACGCCCTCGGCCTGCCCTACGCCGCCGGTGCCTTCTTCACCGGCATGCTGGCGGCGCTGGCGATGACGCTGGTGCGCCACATCACCCGGCTGCGCGAAGACGCCATCATCGGCTTTATCTTCTCCACCTTCTTCGCCGTCGGCCTGCTGATCGTGTCGCTCAACCCCACCTCGGTCAACGTACAGTCGATCATCTTCGGCAATATCCTCGGCATCGCCGACGAAGACGTTCTGCAGGTGGAAATCATCATCGGCGTTTCGCTGCTGATCCTGTGCCTGGTGTGGAAAGATCTGCTGGCGGTGTTCTTCGACGAAAGCCACGCGGTGTCGATCGGCCTGTCGCCGCTGAAGCTGAAGATCCTGTTCTTCACCCTGCTCAGCGCCTGCACCGTCGCCGCGCTGCAAACCGTCGGCGCCATTCTGGTGATCGCCATGGTGATCACGCCGGGCGCCACCGCCTACCTGCTGACCGACCGCTTCAGCCGGCTGGTGATCATCGCCATCATCATCGGCGCATTGACCAGCGGCATCGGCGCCTACCTGAGTTTCTTCCTCGACGGCGCCACCGGCGGGGTGATCGTCACCCTGCAAACGCTGGTATTCCTGGCTGCGTTCTTCTTCGCGCCGAAACACGGCCTGCTGGCATCCCGGCGCCGCGTGGCACATTCGCAAACCGGAGGCCGCTGATGGACACCCTGTATCAACTGCTCAGCGAACCCTTCGCCTACCCGTTCATGCAGCGGGCGATCGTCGCCGCCATCGTTACCGGCGTGGTGTGCGCCGTGCTCTCCTGCTATCTGGTGCTCAAGGGCTGGTCGCTGATGGGCGACGCCATCTCGCACGCCGTCTTGCCCGGCATCGTAGTGGCGTTCGTGGTCGGCATCCCGCTGGCGATCGGCGCCTTCCTCTCCGGCATCTTTTGCGCGGTAGCCACCGGCTACCTGAAAGAGAACAGCCGGGTGAAAGAGGACACGGTGATGGGCATCGTCTTTTCCGGCATGTTCGCCTTCGGCCTGGTGCTGTTCTCGCGCATCGATACCGACCAGCACCTGAGCCACATTCTGTTCGGCAACATGCTGGGCATTACCGACGGCGAACTGAAGCAAACCCTGCTGATCGCCGGCATCACCCTGGCGGTGGTGCTGCTCAAGCGCAAAGACTTCATGCTGTACTGCTTCGATCCGCACCATGCGCGGGTGATTGGCCTGCCGGTCAAGCTGCTGCACTACGGATTGCTGTGCCTGCTGGCGATGACCATCGTCGCCTCGCTGCAGGCCGTGGGGGTGATCCTGGTGATCGCCATGCTGATCGCCCCCGGCATCATCGCCTTTATGCTGTGCCGCCGCTTCGACCGCATGCTGATGGTGGCGACGGTGGTGTCGGTGTTCTCCTGCGTGCTCGGCACCCTGATCAGCTTCCACATCGACGGCGCCACCGGGCCCTGCATCGTCATCGTGCAGGCCGTGCTGTTCGTGATCGCCTTGTTGTACAGTAAATTACGCCCGTTACAGCGTAACCAAAGCGCGCTCACCGGCGGTTAATTCCCCCGATGCGGCGAAGCCTTTTACTCGCCGCATCACATTCCCCCCGCTCATTCCGTCGTTGTCATCAAGTTGCAATCGGTATTGCGCTTAAATTAATCAATAGGGTATATACTTTGAGCTGGCGAGGCGCTGAAAAAATCGCCGCCTTTGACGCCGGCTGTGCGCCGCGTCGTGTTTTCACCACGGGAAAGACGCTAACCTAATGAATTATCAGGCAGCACAGAGGGGGACATACCATGTGGCAAGCCGTTAGCCGTCTGTTAAGTGAACATCTTGGCAGCGCAGAGATACGCGAAAGGATTGAACTGCCCGGGGGCGACATTCACCCGGCGTGGCGCGTGAGTTACGGTGACAACGAGGTGTTCGTGAAATGCGACGCCCGTGAACAACTGCCGATATTCACCGCCGAGGCCGATCAGCTGGCGTTGCTGGCGCGCAGCAAAAGCGTGCGGGTGCCGGAAGTGTACGGCGTCGGCAGCGATCGCGATTACAGCTTCCTGCTGCTGGAGTATCAGCAGCTGAAACCCCTCGATGCTCACGGCGCCTACTGCCTGGGCCAGCAGCTGGCGCATTTGCACCAGTGGAGCGAGCAACCGCAGTTCGGTCTCGACTTCGACAGCGATCTGACCACCACCCCGCAACCCAACGCCTGGCAACGCCGCTGGTCGGAATTCTTCGCCGAGCAGCGCATCGGCTGGCAGCTGCAGCTGGCGGCGGAAAAAGGCATGACCTTCGGCGACATCGACGACATCGTCGATCGGGTGTATCTGCGCTTGCAGCACCACCAACCGCAGCCTTCCCTGCTGCACGGCAACCTGTGGCCGGGCAACTGCGCGATGACCGCCCACGGGCCGATACTGTTCGATCCGGCCAGCTACTGGGGCGACCGAGAGTGCGATTTGGCGATGCTGCCGCTGTATCCGGAGCTGCCGCCGCAGATCTACGACGGCTATCAGAGCGTGTGGCCGCTGGGGGCCGGATTTATCGAGCGCCAGCCGCTGTATCAGCTGTACTACCTGCTCAACCGCAGCAACCTGTTCGGCGGCCAGCATTTGGTGGCTGCGCAACGTGCGGTGGAGGCGCTGTTGCAGCCGGAAGCGTCATAACGTTCCGGGGCGCCGCTCGGCGCCCCGTTCATGGTTCAGGCCGCGCCGGCCAACTGCCCCAACAGGCGGATCACGAACCAGGCGATCACCGCAATCACGATCGGCAGGATGTACAGCGGAAAGTACTGCAGGAAAATGGTGTGGTGCGGCAGCGTGATGCGTTCCTCCAGTTGCTGACGCGTGTGCCCTTCGCTGCCTTTGGCCTGCTCCAGGATCATCTGATCTTCCAGCCCTTCGCGAATGAACTTGACCTGACGCGACATGCGCGCGCCGGAAGCCTGCAATGCCAGCCCGACGAAGATCAATATATAGATGATGATGAACATCAAATTGGCGCCGCTGAACAGGCTTTTATCCACGTCCGGCACCGGCGAGTTGTACCAGAAAAGGTTCAGGAACGGCGTATTGAAACGCACCATGTCCACCATCACGTGGACAAAATCCAGCATCACTGCGTTGATGCCCTTGGTTTTTTCACTGTGCTGATAGATAAAGCCCAGCACGGAAATCAGCGTCGACAGCAACGCCGGGATAAAAACCACCCATCCGAGAATGCGTTTCAAAATGGCGATACGCCCGGCCTGTTGATACGTCATGTGTTCCCCTTGTTAGCGACGTAACCGAATCGGCTAAGTCTACCTGCAGTTGGCGAAACTCGCCCACCGTTTTCTTCATTCCCGCTGTGCTACAAGCTTAGCCGAATTCGCCGAAATCAACTGCTTAACGACATCCGGGCACTATCATTGAAGAGATAACGTTATCCGTTTAGCCAGAGGCCGCCATGATTCGACTGATTATCTTATTGCTGGGCGCGCAGGCGCTGCACGGCCAGCGCCGCCTGCTGGTGCTGTTCGGTTGGCTGTGGATAGCCGCAGGGGCGCTGATGCTGTTCGACATACTGCAGGATGGCCGGTCCGTGCTGGCGCTGGATGCGCTGGCGGTCATCCTGGCGCTGGAGGGGCTGGTGGCGATATCCGCCGCGCTGGTGATCGGCTCTTCGGCCAGCAGGCCGGTGCTGCTGAAGGGGCTGGGCTTCGTGTTTATGGCCTTTTTAACGTTGGACGTGCCCGCAGACGATAACATCGTCGCCACCGTGGTGTTTGGCAGCGCGCTGCTGCTTGACGGCGCCGTGCGCATCGCCTCCTCCACGGTGATTCAGCACAGTCGATGGAAAGCCGTAGCGCTGGCGGGCGGCGGCGAGATCCTGCTTTCGTTGATGATTTTTGTCGGCTGGCCGGCGCCGCACCGGATGACGGTGCCCTTTTGCCTCGGCGTGATGATGGTGCTTTCCGGCTGGGCTCTATTGCGTATCGCCCGCAGACTGACAAACTTCTCTCTGAATCAGCACCCCGCGCGGCAGCCATCCTCCACGGCGGATGAAACCACGCCGCTCACGGTGTATGTCTGGACACCGATTGGCGCGGCTAAAGATCCGCGCCGGCGTTACATCGTCGACCGATACATCGCGGCGGTCGACGGCGGCGGCAATATCTCCACCGGTCACGCCGCCCTGGCGCTCGCGCCGGACGTGTATATCAGCCACTACCCGCTCAACGACATCAGCCATTCCGTTCAGGATTTCCGTCAGTTGCTGCATGCAGGCGAACAGAACAACGTCGACGGGCGTTTCCTGCCCGACCTGGCGGGCGAGATCGCCGCCTGGTGCCCACCGGACAAGAAAATTCAATTCTACCGCTATAACCCGGCGGCGCTGCGCGCATTCTGGCTGCGTTATCGGCAGGACGCCACCTACAATCTGACCCGGCGCAACTGCTCCACCACGGTCATCGGCGCGCTCGACAGCGCGTTGGAAGGCGTGCTGGGCGATAAACATCTGTGGCGCCGTTTTCTGCTGCTGGTGCTGGATCCCAACCTGTGGATGCTGGCGGTACTGCGCAGCCGCGGTGAAAGCATGACCTGGACGCCGGGGTTGGTGCTGGACTATGCGCGCATGTTGCAACAGGTCACCGAGCGTCAACACCAGCGTTGGTGGCTAAAACTGCGCGAAGTGTGGAATATCCTGCGTTTTGGCAAAAGCCAAACGCGCAGGCAAAGGTTTTAGTCTCGTCACCGGCGATGATAAAGTGTCGGGCACATTCACCCGCGCCGGCAGGAGTTAACCGCTAATGGCTTATTCGCAACGCATTGAAACCGCAATTTTTGATATGGACGGCTTGTTGATCGACTCAGAACCGCTGTGGCTGCAGGCCGAGCTGGATATCTTCGGCGCGCTGGGCTTGGATCTGTCCGACCGTCACAAGCTGCCGGACACGCTGGGGCTGCGCATCGATCTGGTGGTGAAAATGTGGTACCAGGCGATGCCGTGGCAAGGGGTTACGCTTGAAGAGGTGTCGGCGCGGATTATCGAGCGCGCCATCGAGCTGGTGCACGAGACGCGCCCGCTGCTGCCTGGCGTCCGGCAGGCGCTGGAGCTGTGCCGCAGCCAGGGACTGAACATCGGTCTCGCCTCCGCCTCGCCGCTGCACATGCAACGGCAGGTGCTGAAGATGTTCGATCTTGAAGGCTACTTCGATCAATTGGTTTCCGCCGAATACCTGCCGTACAGCAAGCCGCACCCGGAGGTCTACCTGATCGCCGCCGAACGACTGGGCAGCGATCCGCTGCGCTGCATCACGCTGGAAGACTCGTTTAACGGCATGATCGCTACCAAGGCCGCACGCATGCGTTCCATCGTGATCCCGGCCGCCGAATACCGCCACGATCCGCGCTGGGCGCTGGCGGACCACAAGCTGGACACCCTGGAACAGCTCACCGCCGCCCACTTTGCCTGACCTGCGGCGCCGGCCATCGGCGCCCTGGGTTTGCCGCTCTGCGTCATAAAAGGGATCCGCACCGCGGAATAAACGAAACACCGTTTCATTTTATTGAATTGGCGTGACGTTCTCATTATGCTGCATGGCAGGGAAAGCGACGGCCCGCGGCGCGTTGTCACTGCCACGCAGCGCGATTCAAGGCCGCCGCTTCCTCCCGCCACACACCGTAAAACCGCGCTCGTTGCTTTCCGTTTCACTCCCCCCATTGCCCGCTTTTTGTTCTCGCCCGTCAAAATCGATGATTTGTTACCCATTGCCGTAACAAGCCGTTGTAAAACAGGGGAAAATAAACAATTGGTTACAGGGTAACTGCTTCCACTACTGGGAATTTTCCCATATACTGGATAAATTAACAGTTTACCAGCCGGAATCGCAACAGCATGACCGCGGAAGGACACCTTATATTCTCTGTCGCTTGCGCGATCTTCGCCAAGAAGGCGGAAGTGACGCCAGAGCTGGCTACCGGCGACTGGTGGCACATCATACCCGCCGCGCTGCTGACCTCGCTGCTGCCGGACATCGATCACCCCAAGTCGGTGCTGGGCCAGCGCCTGCGCTGGATTGCCCTGCCCATCGCCCGCGCCTTCGGCCACCGTGGTTTCACCCACAGCCTGCTGGCGATCGCCGGCGGCATGGCGCTGTTCCAACTGGACGTACCGCGCAGCTGGCCGATCCCGGCCGATGCGCTGCACGCCATGATCATCGGCTACTTCAGCCATCTGTTGGCCGATATGCTCACCCCCGCCGGCGTGCCGCTGTTGTGGCCATGCCGCTGGCGTTTTCGCCTGCCGCTGCTCAACTCGCAAAAAGGCAACCAGCTGGAGCGGGTGCTGTGTCTGTGCCTGGTGGCGTTTGCCATCTGCTGGCAAGGTGATTTCACCCTGCCGGTGCAATCCTATGTCGAGCAAATCAGAAATATCAGACTCTGATCACAAAAAACCGCCTAACCTATCACCTTGAAGTATATAAAACGAACAAAAACACACAAAAAGCTATATCAAATTCCATTTGGATATAAGTAGGCCACTCAGCAAACTGTTACGATATTTACATCGCGACATACGTGATGCGTAGTCGTTTTTATAAGAAAGATTATTGGAGACATTGGGGATGAATCTTCCGCTCGTGATTAACGTGCTGGTGTTTGTCGCGCTCCTTTTGCTGCTGGCGCAAACCCGCCACAAGCAATGGAGCCTGGCGAAAAAAGTGCTGGTCGGCCTGGTGGTCGGCGTGGTGTTCGGTCTGGGCCTGCAGCTGGTGTACGGCTCCGATAACCCGGTACTGAAAGAATCCATCAGCTGGTTCAACATCGTCGGTAACGGCTATGTGCAACTGCTGCAAATGATCGTCATGCCGCTGGTGTTCGCCTCGATCCTGAGCGCGGTGGCCAAGCTGCATAACGCCTCTTCGCTGGGCAAAATCAGCGTCCTCACTATCGGCACGCTGCTGTTCACCACGCTGATCTCGGCGCTGGTGGGCGTGCTGGTCACCAACCTGTTCGGCCTGACCGCCGAAGGCCTGGTGCAGGGCGCGCAGGAAAGCGCGCGCCTGACGGCGATCCAGACCAACTACGTGGGTAAACTGGCCGATCTGACCGTGCCGCAGATGGTGCTGTCGTTCATCCCGAAAAACCCGTTCGCCGATCTGACCGGCGCCAGCCCGACCTCGATCATCAGCGTGGTGATTTTCGCCACCTTCCTCGGCGTGGCGGCGCTGCAGCTGCTGAAAGACGACAAGCCGAAAGGCGAGCGCGTGCTGGTGGCTATCGACACCCTGCAGGCCTGGGTGATGAAGCTGGTGCGTCTGGTCATGAAGCTGACGCCGTACGGCGTGCTGGCGCTGATGACCAAAGTGGTCGCCGGTTCCAACATTCACGATATCGTCAAGCTCGGCAGCTTCGTGGTGGCCTCGTACATCGGCCTGGCCATCATGTTTGTGGTTCACGCTGTCCTGCTGGCCTTCACCGGCGTTAACCCGATGAGGTTCTTCCGCAAGGTGTGGCCGGTGATCACCTTCGCGTTCACCAGCCGCTCCAGCGCCGCCAGCATTCCGCTGAACGTGGAAGCGCAGACCCGTCGCCTGGGCGTGCCGGAATCCATCGCCAGCTTCTCGGCATCGTTCGGCGCCACCATCGGCCAGAACGGCTGTGCGGGCCTCTACCCGGCGATGCTGGCGGTGATGGTGGCGCCGACCGTCGGCATCAACCCGCTGGATCCGCTGTGGATCGCCACCCTGGTCGGCATCGTCACCATCAGCTCCGCCGGCGTGGCGGGCGTGGGCGGTGGCGCCACCTTCGCTGCGCTGATCGTGCTGCCGGCGATGGGCCTGCCGGTGACGCTGGTCGCGCTGCTGATCTCGGTCGAACCGCTGATCGACATGGGCCGTACTGCGCTGAACGTCAACGGTTCCATGGCGGCGGGCACCATCACCAGCCAGCTGATGAAGCAAACCGACAAAGCCGTGATGGACAGCGAAGACGAAGTCGAATTGGCTCACCGTTAACGCCTTCCGCGAACGAAAAAACCGGGGATGATCCCCGGTTTTTTTATGCCCCGCGTTCGGTCGTTACGGCCGCTCGCCGTTGGCCAACCGCCGGTTGATGTCGGCGATCGCTGCCGGCAATTGCGCCAGCGTGTCTATCACATAGTGCGCGCCCGCCGCGTACAGCTTATCGGCGGCCGCCGCGCGGCGGCGCTCTATCTCGCCCGCCGTCATCCGGCGATACTCCTGCCAGGTGGCGCCGAACTCGTTGCCGGACAGCGCCAGCCCGACGCTCCACATCCCGGCGTTCAGCCCTTCGGCAATGCCCGGCACCGCGTCATCCACCTTCACGCAATGCGCCACCGCATCGATGCCCAGCGCGATCGCGTTCTGCAACGCCATCCACGGCCCCGGTCGGCCGCCGGCTGCAAGATCGTCGGTGGCGACCCAGTAATCCGGCGCGTAGCCGCGCTGCGCGGCGGCGGGCACCAGCACCTCCATCACCGCGCGCGGATAGCCGGAGCAGGAACCGATTTTAATGCCCTGTTCGCGCAGCCCGGCAATCACCTGCGGCACACCCTCGATGGGATCGGCGAAGTCGATCACTTTGGCGATTTGCAGCGGCATAAACGCCTGATACAGCGCGTCAATGTCCTGATGGCTCATCGAGCGTCCCAGCTTCTGCCGCCAGCGCGCGTCAACCGCCGGCAGCTTGCCCAGCGCCTCGATGTGCTGCCATTTGCCCAGCCCCATCGGAATGCGCGCCTCCGCCAGGCTGATGTCGATATCGAAGGTTTGCTTGAACGCCTCGACGAAAATCTGCGTTGGCGCAAAGGAGCCGAAGTCCACCGTGGTGCCCGCCCAGTCGAGGATCACTGCGTTGATCTGTTTCATGGTCAATCCTTATTGATTCCAGTACATCGCCTGCCCGACGGCCGCCAGCAAACGTTCGATATCTTGCGGATAGATTTCGCCGATGTTGCCGATACGGAAGCAGTCGCTTTGCGACACTTTACCGGGATAAATCACGAAGCCTTGTTGCTTGAGACGCTGATAAAACTCGGCGAAGCGGTATGTGTCGGCCTTTGGCGAATAGAACGCGGTGATGATCGGCGAGTGCAGCGCATCGTCCAGCAGGGTCTCAAAACCCAGCTCGCGCATACCCGCCACCAGCCGCCGCTGATTGGTTTGATAGCGGTGGTGGCGCGCGGCAATGCCGCCCTCTTGTTCCAGCTCTTTCAGCGCCTGCGCGAAGGCCAGCACGGTGTGGGTCGGCGACGTAAAGCGCCATTTGCCGGCCTGGTCTTCCATACAGCGCCACTGGGCGTACAGATCCAGCGACAGCGAGCGTGAACGGCCGGCGCATTTTTCCAGTTCGCTGCGGCGGGCGATGACGAACGCGAAGCCCGGCACGCCCTGAATGCATTTGTTGGCGGAGCTGATCAGAAAATCGATGCCCAGCGCGTCCACATCCAACGGGATGCCGCCAAAGCTGCTCATGGCGTCGACGATAAAGGTCTTGCCATTGCGCGCCGCCAGACCGGCGACCTTCTGCAGCGGATTGAGCATGCCGGTGGTGGTTTCACAGTGCACCATGGCGATATGGCTGATACGCGCATCGCTTTTCAGCACCGCCTCCATCGCCGCCACGTCCGGTTCATTCACCTCACCGCAGTCGAAAGCATGGTGGTCGATATCCATCAGCCGCGCCATTTCGATCATCCGCGCCCCGTAGGCGCCGTTGTTGACGATCAGCAGCTTGTCGTGCGGGCCGATGACCGTGCCCAGCACGCCCTCTACCGCGAAGCTGCCGCTGCCTTGCAGCAGCACCGAGGTATAACCGGCAGACGGCGTCGCCAGCGCCACCAACCGTTGGCGAATGCGCTGCACCACGCCGAGGTTGTAATCTTCATCCCAGGTGCAGCTGTCATACAGCATCGCCTCTTTCACCGTTTTCGACGTGGTCAATGGGCCGGGGGTCAACAGCAGGTAGTTACGATCGGACATGTTATTCACCTATTGGTCTATACCAGATTGCGATCATTGTGGCGGCAAATTCCTGCCCCGGTCAAACGACAAAGCGCGGTGAAACAAAAAATTCATCTGGCTATGTATAATAAGCGCGTGCCGGAATGTCGGGCCGATGCCATAGCGAGATGAAATGAAAGAACATCAGGGCGATATGCCTCACTACCTGCAGATCAAGGATCAGCTCCAGGCGCGCATCACCCGCGGCGCGCTGCAGGCCGGCGATAAGCTGCCTTCGGAGCGCGAGCTGTGCGCAATCTTCTCCACCACCCGCGTCACCATTCGCGAAAGCCTGGCGCAATTGGAAGCCACCGGTGCCATCTACCGCGCCGATCGCCGCGGCTGGTTCGTCACGCCGGAACGGCTGTGGCTGGATCCGACGCAGAACACCAACTTCCACCGTCTCTGTCAGGAGCAAGGGCGCACGCCGCGCACCGCGCTGCTGTCCGGCGAAAAAACCACGGTGCCGCTCGACGTCATGCAGCCGCTGGCGCTCGAACCGTTCGATCAGGTGTATCTGCTGCGCCGCGTGCGCTATGCCGACGGCCGCGCCATCTGCTATTGCGAGAACCACTGCCTGCCGCAGCGGGTGCCGGAACTGCTCAGTCACGATCTCAACGGCAGCCTGACCGAGGTTTATCAACAGCATTACGATTTGATTTACAGCAACATGCACCTGTCGTTCTACCCGACCGCCCTGCCTTACCGCGCCGCCAACGCGCTCGGTGCCATGGTCGGCCTGCCCGCGTTGCTGCTGCGTCGACTGAATTACGATCAACACGGCCGCATCCTCGATTTCGATATTGAATACTGGCGCCACGACAGCCTGCGCATCGAAGTCGATACGCTCTAACCTCGATTATCACGGGGCCGGCGCCCGCCGCCCCGCCTTCCTCACCCACGCTCGATCCCCCTTTTAAGGCAAATATATTTTGCCGCTTTCATTTTTTTGTCATATTTGCCGATTAGCTTGGCCGCATATCTGGTGTATACCAGTTTCGCATTAACCCGCAACAGTGAGGCTGAAGCTATGAAATTTTCTCGTCTGGTCGTGATGACCGCCATCGCACTCGGCGCCGCGCCGGCCTGGGCCGCCGATGCGGTGGTGACCGTCTACTCCGCCGATGGTCTGCACGACGGCGATCACAGCTGGTATCAAACCCAGTTCGACGCCTTCACCCAGGCGACCGGCGTCAAAGTTCAGTACGTCGAAGGCGGCTCCGGCGCCATCGTGGAGCGCCTGTCGAAGGAGCGCAGCAACCCGCAGGCCGACGTGCTGGTGACGCTGCCGCCGTTCATCCAGCGCGCCGCCGCGGAAAAACTGCTGCAGGATTTCACCCCGCAGGATGCGGCGCAGATCGCCGACGCCCAGCCGCAGTTCGTGCCACTGGTGAACAACTACCTGAGCTTCATCTATAACGCCAAACTGCTGCCGCAGGCGCCTGCCAGCTATCAACAGCTGCTGGACGCGCAGTTCCGCAATAAGCTGCAGTACTCCACGCCGGGCCAGGCGGGTGACGGCACCGCAGTGATGCTGCAGGCGTTTCACAGCTTCGGCAGCAAAGATGCCGGTTTCGACTACCTCGGCAAGCTGCAAAGCAACAACGTCGGCCCTTCGGCCTCCACCGGCAAGCTGACCGCGCTGGTCAATAAGGGGGAGCTGCTGGTGGCCAACGGCGATCTGCAGATGAACCTGGCGCAGATGCGCAGCAACCCGAACGTGAAGGTGTTCTGGCCGGCCGGGCCGGACGGCAAACGCAGCACGCTGGTGCTGCCTTACTACATCGGCCTGGTGCAAGGCGCGCCGCAAAGCGCCAACGGCAAAAAACTGATCGATTTCCTGCTGAGCAAAGAAGCCCAGAGCAGCGTCAGCGCCATTTCCTACGGCATGCCGGTGCGTAAGGATGTCACCCCGACCGACGATAACTTCAGGCAGTCGCAGGCCGCGCTGCAGGGTGTAGAGATCTGGGCGCCGGACTGGAACCAGGTGGTGAGCAGCCTGTCCGCCGATATCTCCCGCTGGCACAAGGTGACAGAATGACGCTGACCATGCCTTCTACCCTCACTTCCCGCGCCGAGGCGCGGGATAGCAGCCTCGACATCGCCGGGCCGTCGGGCATTCAGCTCGACCGCGTCAGCGTGTCGTATCGCGGCACCGAGGTGCTGAAACCCCTGACGCTCACCATCGCCCCCGGCGAAGTGCTGGCGCTGATCGGCCCCTCCGGCTCGGGTAAAACCACCGTGCTGCGAGCGATCGCCGGCTTCGTGCAGCCCTCCGCCGGGCGTATTGCCATCGGTGACGTCGATGTCACCGACGTGCCGCCCTATGAGCGCGGCCTGGGCATGGTGGTACAGAACTACGCGCTGTTTCCGCATATGCGCGTCGAGGACAATGTGGCGTTCGGCCTGCGCGCGCAGGGCAAGCCGAGCGGCCTGACCGCCGAACGCGTCGAAGAGGCGTTGGCCATCGTCGGCATGTCCGCCTACGCCAAGCGCTATCCCAACCAGCTTTCCGGCGGCCAGCAACAGCGGGTGGCGATCGCTCGCGCCATCGCGGTGCGCCCCAAAGTATTGCTGCTGGATGAGCCGCTGTCGGCGCTGGACGCGCAAATCCGCCACAGCATGGTGGAAGAGATCGCCCGCCTGCACCGCGAGCTGCCGGATCTGACCATCCTGTACGTCACCCACGATCAGGGTGAAGCGCTGACGCTGGCGGACAAGATCGGCATCATGCGCGACGGCCATCTCATCGCCCACGGCGAAACCCGCGCGCTGTACCACCATCCGACGAACCGCTTCGCCGCCGAGTTCCTCGGCCGCGCCAACCTGCTGCCGGCTACCGCCCTGGAAACTACCGCGCAGCAAGGCATGACCACCGTCAGCTGCGCCGGCAAAGTGATCGGCTGTTTCACTTACGGCGCACAACGCGGCTTCGACAAGCTGCTGTGCATCAGGCCACAGCACATTGCGCTCGATGCCGATGCCCAGCGCAGCAACTGCATCATCGGCACGCTGCATGATATTCATTGGCAGGGAGAGTTGACGCACCTGCAGTTCGACGCGGAAGGCCATCCGCTGCGCGTGGTCACCACTCATCGCAGCCGGATGCCACAGATCGGCGAGCGCGTGCCGCTCTACTTCGCCCCCGACGATGCGGTACTGATCGAGGACTGACATGACCGACTCTACGCTTATTCGCCCGGCCCTGCGGCTGCGTTTGCCGCGCCGCCTGTGGATCCTGTTGCCGCTGCTGGTGCTGGCGACGCTGTTTTTCTACCCGTTGGCGCTGATCGTCAAACAGGCGTTTACCGACGATCAGGGGCTATTCAGCGCCGCCGCGCTGCAACAGGTGTTCGAATCCCGCCGCTTTGTCGGCGCTCTGCTCAACACGCTGCAGATTGCGCTGCTGGCGACGCTGGGCTGCCTGGTGCTCGGCACCCTGCTGTCGCTGCTGCTGGTATTCACGCCGTTCCCCGGCAGCCGACTGATCGCCCGGGTGATCGATACCTTTATCGCCATGCCGACCTTCCTCATCACGCTGGCCTTCACCTTTATCTACGGCTCCGCCGGCCTGCTGAACGGCACGCTGATGGCGACCTTTGGTTTCACCCTGCCGCCGGTGGACTTTCTTTACTCCATCTGGGGGGTGATCCTGGCGGAAATCACCGTGTTTACGCCGCTGGTGATGCGCCCGCTGATGGCGGCGCTGGCGCAGATCGACCGCAGCCAGCTCGAGGCCGCCAGCATCCTCGGCGCCCGACCGGGGCGCGTGGTGCGCCAGGTGATTTTACCGGCCGCGCTGCCGGCCTTGCTGGCCGGCGGCAGCCTGTGCCTGCTGTTGACCACCAATGAGTTCGGCATCGTGCTGTTTATCGGCGCCAAGGGCGTCACCACGCTGCCGATGATGGTCTACGCCAAAGCGATTCTGGAGGCGGATTACGCCGTCGCCTGCACCATCGCCGTGGTGAATATCGCGCTGTCGCTCGGGCTGTTCTCCCTTTACCGCTACGCCGCGGCGCGCGCCGGGCTGAGGAACTGACGATGTTGATTTGGTCTCGCACCAGCCGCACCCTGACCTGCACGCTGGCGGTCACGCTGTTCGCCCTGTTCTTCTGCCTGCCGCTGGCGGTGATCCTGATGTCCAGCCTCAGTGAACAGTGGAACGGCGTGCTGCCGAGCGGCTTCACCCTCAACCACTTCCGCCAGGCGTTCAGCGGCGCCTCCTGGGACGCACTGGTCGCCAGTCTGGCTATCGGTTTCAGCGCCAGCCTGTTCGCGCTGCTGTGCGGCACCTGGGCGGCGCTGGCGCTGCGCCACCATCAGGGGCGCGGCCAGCGGCTGCTGGGCACGCTGTTTTTCATTCCCAGCGCGGTGCCTTCGGTCTCTATCGGTTTGGGGATGCTGGTGGCGTTCAGCCAGGGGCCGCTGCAGATGAACGGCACCTTCCTGATCGTGCCCGCCGCCCACTTCGTGCTGATTTCCGCCTTTACCTTCGGCAACGTGATGGCCGGGCTGACCCGGCTACCTGGCGACTACGAGAACGTCGCCGCCAGCCTGGGCGCTTCGCCGCTGTTCCGCCTGCGTCACGTCACCCTGCCGATGATCGCCCCCTACATGATCTCCGCCTTCGCACTCAGCCTGTCGCTGTCGATGGGGGAGCTGGGCGCGACCATGATGATCTACCCACCGAGCTGGGCGACGCTGCCGGTCACGATCTTCAGCCTGACCGATCGCGGCAGCATCGCCAACGGCGCGACGCTGACCATGATCCTGGTGGCGGCCACGCTGTTGCTGATGTTGGTGCTGGAGCGGATTTCTCAGCGGCTGACGCCCGGCGCGAAATAACAACAAGGCGCTGCCATGGCAGCGCCTCGCTCATCGATACCACGGTCAGAACGGGTAGTCGTGATAGCCCTGCTGTTCGGAAATGCGTCGGGCGGCGACGTGCAGCAACGCCACGTACTCCTCCCGCGCCGCGTCGGAAAAGCGCAGCGTCGGGAAAGAGATGCTCAGCCCGGCGATCGCCACCCCGAACCTGTCAAAGACCGGCACCGCGATGCAGCGGATCCCCGCCTCCTGCTCTTCGACATCTTCGCCGAATCCCTGCTCACGCACCCGCTCCAGCACCGGCAACAGTTCGGCGGCGCTGGTCAGGGTATGCTCGGTGCTGCGGGTAAATTCAATCTGCGACAGGATCTGCGCCACCTCCTCCCGATCGCGCCAGGCCAGCAGCACTTTACCGATGGCGGTGCTGTGCAGCGGGTTGCGGCGACCGATGCGCGAATACATGCGCAGGTTGTACATCGCGTCGATCTTGTGGATATAGACAATGCCGTCCTCATCCAGAGCGCCGAGGTGGATGGTTTCGCGGGTGCGGTTCGACAGTTCACGCATCTGCACGTCGGCGCTGCGGATCAGATCGACGTTCTGCAACGATTTGGCGCCCAGTTCGAACAGCTTGAGCGTCAGCGCATACTTTTCCGTCTCGCCTTCCTGCGAGACGTAGCCCAACGCTTTCATGGTTTGCAGAAAACGGTAGACGGTGCTTTTGGACATCATCACTCGCTGGGAAAGTTCGGTAATGCCAATCTCGCGCTCATCGCCAAGCGCCTGCAAAATGCCGAACACCTTCATCACGGATGAGACGGCATCCGGTTGCTTGTCTGAATCTGCGTTAGCCATGGTGAATGCCCTACTTAACGGTTTTGTTTCAGGAAATTTAAACAAGGGTTTCAGTATAATCGGAACAGATCGCGGCGCGCAACGCGGCTGAACGCTAAGCGATTGAAGCCAAATGGATAACCCCGGCCTGCTCACCGCTATTTACAATTAAGCGGGCAACGGGCATGCAATCACGGGCGAATATGATTAGCATGATAATACTCCCCTGAATAAATACCGCTGAGACCAACATGCGTCCTTGTTCCGACGGCCTCCCCGTCCCGCAACGCTATGGGGCGATCCTCGCCATCGCCCTCGGCATTACCGTATCGGTGCTCGACGGCGCGATAGCCAACGTGGCGCTGCCCACCATCGCGCGCGATCTTAACGCCAGCCCGGCCAGCTCCATTTGGGTGGTCAACGCCTATCAGTTGGCGATCACCGTCTCTCTGCTGTCGCTGGCCTCGCTCGGCGATCTGGTCGGCTATCGCCGCATCTATCAGGCCGGGTTGCTGGTGTTCAGCATCACCTCGCTGTTTTGCGCCCTGTCCGACTCGCTGCTCACGCTGACCATCGCCCGCGTATTGCAAGGCTTTGGCGCCGCCGCCATTATGAGCGTCAACACCGCGCTGATCCGCATCATCTACCCGCAGCGTTTTCTCGGCCGCGGCATGGGCATCAACTCGCTGATCGTCGCCTGCTCCTCGGCGGCCGGGCCGACGGTGGCGGCCGCTATCCTGTCGGTCGCGTCCTGGCAGTGGCTGTTCGCCATCAACCTGCCGATCGGCATCGTCGCGCTGCTGCTGGGGATGAAGTTCCTGCCGGCCAACGGCCAAAAAAGCGATAACCGCCGTTTCGATCCCACCAGCGCCGTGCTGAACGCGCTGACCTTCGGCCTGCTGATCACCGCCATCAGCGGCTTCGCCCAGGGCCAGAGCCTGACGCTGATCTTCAGCGAGATTGCCGCGCTGCTGGCGATTGGCGCGGTGTTCGTGCGCCGCCAGCTGCGCCAGGAATTTCCGTTGCTGCCGGTCGATCTGCTGCGCATCCCGATCTTCGCCCTGTCGATGGGCACCTCAATCTGCTCGTTCGCCGCGCAAATGCTGGCGATGGTGTCGCTGCCGTTCTTCCTGCAAAGCGCGTTGGGCCGCGACGAAGTGGCGACCGGGCTGCTGCTGACGCCGTGGCCGCTGGCGATCGTGGTGATGGCGCCGATCGCCGGCCGGCTGGTGGAGCGCGTGCACGCCGGCCTGCTGGGCTGCATTGGCCTGGCGGTGTTCGCGCTCGGGCTGTTCTCGCTGGCGCTGCTGCCCGCGGCGCCGTCGAATATGGACATCATCTGGCGCATGGTGCTGTGCGGCGCCGGTTTCGGTCTGTTCCAGTCGCCCAACAACCACACCATCATCTCCGCCGCACCGCGCAACCGCAGCGGCGGCGCCAGCGGCATGCTGGGCACCGCTCGCCTGCTGGGGCAAACCTCGGGAGCCGCGCTGGTGGCGCTGATGTTCAACCTGTTCCCGGCCTCCGGCACCCACGCTTCACTGATCCTGGCTGGGGTGTTCGCCACCCTGGCGGCGGCGGTCAGCAGCCTGCGCATCACTCAACCGACGACGCAAACGGCGCAGCCCAGCCGCGAGGTGAAATAGAGGGCATAGAAAGAGCCGGGCCCCAATCCGATGTGGCCTGCCTGAGCCGGGCCACGTCGAGTGCGATGCAGGCCTGGCGTCAGTCGCCGCTCCTCAAAGGGCTGCGGCCCTGTCGTAGACACGCTAAATAGGCGTCGTCATCCGGATACCAGCCAACAATGCGTTGGCCGTCGTTATCCACCCCCTCGAAGCCCTTCAGTAAGCCAGGGGCGAACATGCGCTTGATCAGATCTTCGGCCTGAGCGCTGTCGATGCGGCAATCGCAGCGCGTGTTTCCGTCAACCTGAACGAAGTTCTGCAACGAAGCGAGACACCGCGCATCGAGATCGCCATGGACATGGATAAACTCCCCCGTCTCTACCAGGGTGAGCGCGGTCAGATCTCCCCCCACCACGAACGCACCGTCGTTTCCTGAGCTGCAATAGGCATGGCGTATGCGGACATCATCACGCACGACCAGTCCGCCCCAGCAAATCAGCGTATCCGCCTGCAGCCGCCCCAGCACAACAATGCCGCCGTCCTCGCACTGCGGCGATACCGCCAGGCACCCTTCCACGATCATATCGCCGTCCACGATCAGGTAATCGTAATCGTGGCTGTCGTGCTCGTCGGGGAAAAATGCCGGGAGGTGAAGATCGCCTGAATGCCAGCGAATCGCTGGCCGTTCAGCATCGTCATCATGCCGGTTGAACAGTTCCGCAACCGCATCGGCGATACCGCCTGTCAATTCCGCCAGGCGCGCCGGTAGCTCATCACCGTTGAGCAAGGGAAGGTGGTTGATTTTCATAGGGCCTCAGGGACAAATGTCATTGCGCCAAAGCATATAACATGCGCTTCCAAAGCCAAACAGCCGGTCGTCACTCAGCCAGGATGCGGCTTACCCTCTTTCATGGTCGTCTCGCTCCGCGGCGGTAAACGCACAGAGAGGCCGACAGACGTTATTCGAAGGCGGGCTTTATGGACTTCGGGGGGCTCTTGCACCGCGTTAACCCCCGCCGACGCTGAAAAAGCGGTTCAGGCATGCCATAAAAAAACCCCGGCAAGCCGGGGTTTTTCATTTCATTCAGCCGATTACTTCAGGTACTGGCCGGTACGCAGCGCTTCGATACGCTTGTCGAGCGGCGGGTGCGACATGAACAGCTCGCTGAACGACTTGGATTTACCGTTGATGCAGAACGCCATCATGCTGCCCGCTTCCTGCGGTTCATAGCTGGTTTTCAGACGCTGCAAGGCGGCGATCATCTTCTCGCGGCCCACCAGTTTGGCGGAGCCGGCGTCGGCATAGAACTCGCGGTGACGCGAGAACCACATGGTGATGATGCTCGCCAGGATGCCGAACACCAGTTCCAGCACCATCGACACGGCGAAGTAAATCATCGGGTTGCCGTTGCCTTCCCCTTCGCCATCACCGTCGCGGTTGCCGAGGAAACCGGCAGCGACCTGCGCAATGAGGCGCGAAATGAAGATCACGAAGGTGTTCACGATGCCCTGAATCAGGGTCATGGTCACCATATCGCCATTGGCGACGTGGCTGATTTCGTGCGCGATGACCGCTTCCGCTTCGTCACGGCTCATGCTCTGCAGCAGGCCGGTGCTGACGGCGACCAGCGAGGCGTCGCGGCGTGCGCCGGTGGCGAAGGCGTTGATGTCCGGCGCGTGGTAGATAGCGACCTGCGGCATGGCGATGCCCGCCTGCTGCGACTGACGGCGCACCGTTTCCAGCAGCCAGTTTTCGGTTTCGTTACGCGGTTGTTCAATCACTTCCCCGCCGACGGAGCGCAGCGCCATCCACTTGGACATCAGCAACGACACGAAAGCGCCGCCGAAGCCGAACAGACCGGCCATGATCATCAGGCCCTGAACGCTACTGGATTGGATTCCTGTCAGGCTGAGCACCAGCCCGAAAACCAACATCACCGCCAGGTTGGTGAGCAGGAACAGAGCTATACGCATCATAAAATGTTTACTTCCTCATAAATGTTAACAAAACACTGTCCAGATACCCTGGATCGTATGGGCATTCGTCACAGTTTCAAGAGTCGCGCGTCATTAACCTACTAAAAATACGAAACTTTACAAAAACGGCGCGCGACCGGGATTTGGCAAATTGTAAACGATTGTTGCGCAAGGCGGAGGGATTTCTCACAAAAAATTCTTTGCCCGCACGCCATGACAACGAGAAACGTTATCCTCACGCTTTATAGGCCAATATTCGCTCGGCGCGCTTCATCATGCCCCGCCTGATTCAGCGGCGACGAAAGTTTGAATCTCGCGATTAATTGTTACATTATAACATCACAATTAATCGTAAAGGGATGTCAATCATGTTATCGCGTATCGTCTGGATGCTGGCGACGTGGCTGCTTTGCTGCCAGGTCGCGCACGCGGAAATTCACCTCACCGACGTTGAAGGACGCCAGGTTACCCTGGCCGCCCCCGCACAGCGCGCCTATATCGGCTTTTACTACGAAGATTTTCTGGCGGTGAACGGCCCGGAGAGTTATCAACAGGTCGTCGCCTTCTCCAAAAGCGACTGGGCGTTGCGCGCCAGCCAATGGGCGCGCTATCAGGCGGCGCTGCCACGGCTCGCTCAGCTGGTCGATGTCGGTTCGCTCTATAACCAGAGCTTCGATTTTGAACGCCTGCTGACCACGCGACCAGACCTACTGATCCTGGCGAAGTGGCAGCTCGACGGCTTCGCCAACTTCCTGCCGGTGCTGCAACAGCTCAACATTCCTTACATCGTCGTCGACTTCAATCAGGGCGTTGAAGTCAAGCTCGCCAGCATCCGGTTGATGGGCCAGGCGATGGGCCACGCCGAGCGAGCGGAACGGCTGGCCGAAGAATATCGCCAAAGCCTCGAGGATACCCGGCGGCGCATCCGCCAGGCGCAGCTGCCGCCGCCGGTCACCTACATTGAGCTGGGGGACAAGGGCCCCGGCGAGTACGGCAGCAGCTATGGCGCCTCGATCTGGGGGCCGCTGCTGCAGCTGGCCGGCGCCGACAATATCGCCGCCGGCGTCGTCGGCAGCCCTTCCCCCTTGCGCGCCGACTATGTCCTGACCCAACGGCCCGAGGTGATTTTTCTCGCCGGTGGCGACTGGGAAAACATGCCGAACGCCGTGCCAATGGGCTACGGCACGCAGGCAGCCCCCCTACAGGCGCGCCTGACGCAATACGCCCGGCGGGCGGGATGGCCGCAGCTGCCGGCGGTAAAAAATCAGCGTCTTTATGCGCTTTACCATGGCGGCGCGCGCACGATATACGATTTTATCTTTGTCCAGTATCTGGCGAAAGCGCTCTATCCCGCCGCGTTTGCCGATGTTGATCCCGCGCGCAATCTGGCGCAGTTCTACCATCAATATTTGCCGATAGAGGCGGACGGCGTCTTCTTGCAACGCTGGCAAGGAGAATAACCGTGACCCACACAGGACGTGCGTTTTTGCGACGGCGCAGGCTGCGCCGCGGGCTATTGACGCTGGCGCTGCTCGGCGCGCTGCTGGCGGCGACCGCCATCGACCTCACCGTCGGCGCCGCGCAACTTGGCCTCACGGATATCGTGCGGATGCTTTGGCCTGGCTCTGCGCCTGGCAACGAGCTGCATCAGGTGGTTTTCTGGTCGATTCGCTTGCCGATGACGCTCACCGCCCTGGTGGTCGGCGCCAGCCTGGCGCTGGCGGGCCTGCTGATGCAGACCGTGCTGGCCAATCCCCTCGCCAGCCCCTATACGCTGGGGATCTCTGCCGCGGCGGGGTTCGGCGCGGCGCTGGCGATCCTCACCGGCTTCAGCCTGGGCGGCGCGTTGGCGCTGGGCACGCCGCTGCTGGCTTCGCTGATGGCGTTGCTCGCCTGCGTGCCTATCTATCTGCTGGGACAACGCCGCGGCATGACGCCGCAAATATTGGTGTTGAGCGGCATCGTGGTGCTGTTTTTCTTTCAGTCGCTGCAATCGCTGCTGCTGTTTCTGGCCTCGCCGGAAGCCATGCAGCAAATTGTCTTTTGGCTGTTTGGCAGCCTGCTCAAAGCCAATATGCACGGCGTGGCGATCACCGGCGTCGTGTTGCTGTGCGCGCTGTTCGTCAGTCTGCGGCTCGCCTGGCGGCTGACGGTGCTGTCCGCCGGCGAAGAGCAGGCCCAGGGGCTGGGCATCAATGTCAGCGCCTTGCGCAAGCTGGCCTTTCTGCTGGCGACCTTGCTGACGGCCGCCTCGGTCTCGTTTGTCGGCACCATCGGGTTCGTCGGGCTGATCGCCCCGCATTTCGCCCGCTTTCTGGTGGGTGAGGATCAGCGCTACCTGATCTGCATTTCCGCCCTCTGCGGCAGCCTGCTGCTGCTGTGCGCCTCGATCGTCGCCAAGCTGGTGATGCCGAACGGCGTGGTGCCCATCGGCATCGTTATCGCCCTGATCGGCGTGCCGGTGCTGTTTTACTTCGTCACTCGACAGGTTAAACGCCCATGACTCAACTGACCCTCACCCGCGTCGGCGTCTCGCTGCATCGCCGCTCGCTGTTGACAGACGTTTCATTGAGCTGGCCGGAGGCGCAGCTCGGCGGCATCATCGGCCCCAACGGCGCCGGCAAATCGACGCTGCTCAAAGCGATTAACCGCATGGTGCCGTGCAGCGGCGAGATCGCTTACCGCGAACGCCCTCTCGATCCGAAAACCAGCCGTATCGCCTATGTGCCGCAGCTTAATCGCTGCGATTCGGCATTGACCGCTTTTGACATGGTGCTGCTGGGCAAGGTACGGCAGTTGAGCTGGCGCGTCAGCGCCGCCCAGGCCGATGCGGTCGAACAGGCGCTGGCGGAATGCGGCATTTCCGCGCTCGCCGATCGCCCCTTCAACCGTCTCAGCGGCGGCCAGCGACAGTTGGTGATGCTGGCTCAGGCCTTCGTCTCTCAGCCGCAGCTCATTTTGCTCGACGAGCCCACCAGCGCGCTGGATATCCACCACCAGCTGCGCGTGCTCAATCAGATCGCCGACTACGGCCGGCGTCATCGCTGCATCACGCTGCTGGTGATCCACGATCTGGGGCTGGCGCTGCGCTATTGCCACTCACTCACGCTGCTCGCGCACGGACGCGTCATTTGCCACGGCGATACCCATCAGATGATGGGACATCCGATGGTGTCTCGCGTATTTGGCATCGGCATCGAAAACGGCGTCAGCCCGCAGGGCTACCCCTATCTGCTGCCGACACAGCTGTTACACGCACACGGAGAATCCCCATGTACACTCTGACCAAGGCGGACATGCTGGCGCAACTCGCCGGCTTGCAACAGGAAATTCACCAGCTTCACCGTTCCGCCCGGCAAGATCGGCGCCATTTTTCCCTGCTGGAACGTCGTTTCAGCCGCCTGCAGGCCTTTAACGACGAACCGCAGCTGCAGGCCTATCGTCAAAAGCTGGAAAACGACCGTTTGATCACGGCGCAGATCGCCCAACTGCGGGCGACAGCCAACGCCGCGTTGTGCGACTACGAGAAACATCGCGTCTCGGCGCTGTGCCGGGAACCGGCGCAAACCAACGCCTACCTGAACAGTTTCGACCGCGCGCTGCAGCTGGAGATCGCGGCCGCCGACATTAAACCCGGCGAACGGGTGCTGCTGGTGGGCAGCGGCGCATTACCCACCACGGCGCTGGCGCTGGTCGCCAGGCTCTCCGCCACCGTCATTTGCTACGATTGCGATCCGGCGGCCCAGCGTTTTGCCCGCCGGCTCACGCGCCACCTGGGGCTGGTGCAGCAGATGCCCTGCATCGACAAGCTGAACGGCCTGACGCGCAACGATATCGATCACATCATCATCGCCTCTCTGGTGGCGGACAAGCAGGGTTTGCTGAAGGCGCTGCGGCCTTTGCTGCCCCAGTGCGGCAAATTGCTGGTGCGCTATGGCAACGGCCTCAAGTCGATCTTCAACTGCCCTTACCACCACCAGGCCGCCGGCTCGCCCTGGCGTGTCAGCGGTAAACCGCTCGCCACCCCGCTGTACGATCTGTTGATTTTGGAGCCCCACCGCCATGAATAATGCCTTTCCCACCCTGATCCTCGGCGCCGGCCCGGCGGCGATCCAACTGGCTGCGGACATCAAGGCCGCGGCCAATGCGCGCATCGGCCTGTACAACCGCCCCAGCGAAAAAGGGCGCCGCCTGGAGCAACATCTGGCGCACACGCCCAGCCTGTGGCTGACGGGCGCCGGTAAGGCGCAGCGCACCCAAGACGATGCGCAAGTGACGATTGATCGCTATTACGATGATCTGTCACTGGTCGGCGGCGACTGGCACCGACTGATCCTTGCCGTCCCCGCCGATCAATACCATGACGTGCTGCGACAGGTGCCATGGGCGGCGTTGCCCCAACTGCGCTCACTGATCCTGCTCTCTCCCTCCATCGGCTCCGGCCTGATGGCGCAAAGCCTGCTGCAGGACGCCGGGCAATCCCACGTCGAGGTCATCAGCCTGTCGAGCTACTACGCCGACACCAAGTACCAGAACGCCGAACAGCCTTACCGCGCCTACACCAAGGCGTTCAAGCAGCGGATTTATCTGGCCGGCGCAGGCGCAAGGTCAGACTGCGCCGAACTCGACTGGCTTTGCTCGCTGCTGGCGCGTCACGGCATTGACGCCCAACGCTGCAACAGCCTGCTCGCCGCCGAGCGCTTCAGCATCACCAATTATGTTCATCCTCCGCTGGCGCTGGCCGAAACCACGCTGCAGGCGATATTCCAGCCGCAGGCGCCGATCCAGTACCTGTATAAAACCCACCCCGAGGGCCCCATCTGTCCCGAGGCGATCGCCGACATGCTGGCGCTCTCGCAGGATTACCAGCAGTTGCTCAACCGGCTCGGCATCGAGGCCATTAACCTGCTGCGCTTTTTGAATGACGACAACTACCCGGTTCCGCCCCGCATGGTGAGCCGCCGCTGGATTGACCAATTCCCGCAGCTCGCGCCGACGGAGCAATGCTATGCGCTGTTTACGCGTTATACCGCGCTGCTGGTCGATCCCTATTCCGAGCCGGACGCGCAGGGCCGCTACTATGATTTTTCCGCCGTCAGGGTCGCCCGCGTCTTCCAGGATGCCCAGGGGCGCTGGCGCCTGCCGCGCGTGCCGCAAGAGGACGTGCGCAAACTGCGCGTCCTGGTCTTGCTGGCGCAGCGGCTTGACGTCGAGATGCCCGCCGCCCAGCGTCTGTTGGCGCGCTTTCAGCAGGCGCTGCAGCGCTTCGTCACCCGGAACGGCGCCGAGCATTGCCATCGTTCGTTGCTGGACGATACCTGCGACGAGCAGGCGGACATCATTTACCGACAATGGCGGAGGCAAGCATGAATCAGGGTGCGTTACTGGCCATTTTTGCCTCGTTGATTTTCAGCGTCATGAACGCGCTGGTTAAAACCATCTCCGACGCTATTCCCACCGGTGAAATCGTGTTTTTTCGCAGCAGCATCGGCTGTCTGCTGGTTCTGCTGCTGATGTACCGCCACCGCATCGCCTTCAGCCGCGTAGACCGGCCGCTGCTGGTGTTGCGCGGCACCATGGGCGGGCTGTATCTCATTTGTTATTTTTACAGCATCGCCCATCTGACGCTGGCCGACGCCAGCATGCTGGCCTATCTGTCGCCGTTTTTCTCCATTTTGCTCTCCTTGCTGGTGCTGCGTGAACGGGTCAACGCCAATACCGCGTTTTGGCTGGCGATGGTCATCATCGGCGCGGTGCTGCTGGTGCGGCCGTGGCACTTTTCGGCCTATACCCTGGCGTCGCTGGTCGGCGTGATGAGCGCGGTGTTCGCCTCGATCGCCTATCTGTCGGTCAACAAACTCAGCAAGCGCCACCACAACTACGAGATCGTGTTCTACTTCCTGTTCATCGCAACGCTGATCTCGCTGCCGCTGATGTGGAACGCGTTCGTTTGGCCCAACGCCTATCAGTTCGCCATTCTGCTCGCCATCGCCCTGGTGTCGCTGTTGGGGCAGGTCGTCTTAACCCAGGCCTTCTCTTCCGATAACCTGATCGTGGTCTCGGTGGTGCGCTATATCGGCATCGTATTCAACATCGCCTGGGGCTGGCTGTTCTGGCATGAGATCCCGCTGCTGCTGTCGCTGTTCGGCTGCCTGCTGGTGGTGGTTTCCTGCATTCAGCTCGGGCTGCGTCACCGCAAGAAACCGGCTTAAGCCGGGCTTGCCGCAACCAAAAAAAAACGCACCCGAGGGTGCGTTTTTCACAGGCAAAGCCGTGGCCTTACTTAGCCGGCGTTGGCTGCTGAGCAGGCTGATCCTTTTCCAGATGAGCCAGGTCCAGCGCGATATGCACGGTTTCATCCAGGTACGGATCCGGTTCCTGGTAATCCTTCGGCAGATCGTCGAGCGATTTCAGCGGCTTCTTACCCGCGCGCTCCAGACGCTCGTTGATGCGTTTCAGACGGGTCGCATCGTCATCGTGGTTCTCTTTCTCGCGCACCGCCAGATTGAGGGACACAATGTTGCGTTTATCCTTCAGCGCCTTGTAATGCGCGATATCCTGCGCGATGTACTGGAACTCCGGATTCTGCGCGATGCGCTGCTGGTGATCTTTCAGCAGTTCCGGCTCGAACGGCGCCATATCGCCGGTCTTGCTGTAGGTCGCCGCATTGATGCTGTCCCACGGCATGGCGTTGTCTTCAAACGCTTCGCCGGTTTCCGCCGGATCGACGCCGGTCGGCATCAGAATATCCGGCGTCACGCCCTTGCGCTGGGTGCTGCCGCCGTTGACGCGGTAGAACTTCTGTATGGTGTACTGCACCGACCCCAGCGCCGGCCACTCAGGGCGCAGCATCTGGTCGTAGATGCGGTTCAGCGAACGGTACTGCTGCACGGTACCTTTACCGAAGGTCGGTTCGCCGACGATCAGCGCGCGGCCGTAATCCTGCATCGCCGCCGCGAAGATCTCGGAGGCGGAGGCGCTGAAGCGATCGACCAGCACCACCAGCGGGCCTTTGTAGTAGGTCACGCCGTCGGTGTCGGCGTCTTCACGCACTTTGCCGTTGTTGTCGCGCACCTGCACCACCGGGCCGCTCGGAATGAACAGGCCGGACAGCGACACCGCTTCAGTCAGCGCGCCGCCGCCGTTGGTGCGCAGATCGATGATCACGCTCTTGACGTTCTGCTTGGCCATCTTCTGCAGCTGCACTTTCACGTCATCGGTCAGGCCGACGTAGAAGCCAGGGATGTCGAACACCGCCACCTTCTCTTTGCCGACGGTCTTGATGGTCATTTTCACCGCGCGGTCTTCCAGGCGGATGCGCTCGCGGGTCAAGGTGACCACGCGGGTTTTGGTGCCCTTGCCGGCCGGCAGGATCTCCAGGCGCACCTTGCTGCCCTTCGGCCCTTTGATCAGCGACACCACGTCGTCCAGACGCCAGCCGATCACGTCCACCATCGGTTTGCCGGCCTGGCCGACGCCGACGATGCGATCGCCTACGGTGATCGCCTTGCTCTTCGCCGCCGGGCCGCCCGGCACCATCGAGTTGATCAGGGTGTAGTCATCATCCATCTGCAGCACCGCGCCGATGCCTTCCAGCGACAGGCTCATCTCGGTGTTGAACTGCTCGGTATTGCGCGGAGACAGATAGTTGGTGTGCGGATCGATTTCATGCGCAAAGGCATTCATCGCCAGCTGGAAGACGTCTTCGCTGTTGCTTTGCGTCAGGCGCTTGATGGCGAACTGATAGCGTTTGGTCAGCGTGTCGTGGATTTCTTTGTCGGTCTTGCCGGTCAACTTGAGGTTCAGCTCGTCATAGGTGACTTTCGCATCCCACAGGCTATCCAGCTCGGCCTTGTCTTTCGGCCACGGCGCTTTGCTGCGGTCGAGATCGATAGTGCCGTTGCCGGTGAAGTTCATCGGCTTGTCCAGCAACGACAACGCATAGGTATAACGCTCGAAACGGCGTTTCTGCGCCAGATTGAACAGCGCGTAGAAGGTGTCCAGCTTGCCGGTTTTCAGCTCTTCGCCAACCTGATTGCGTTTGCCGGCGAACTGCGCCACGTCGGCAGCCAGCAATACGTTATGGTTGTAGTCCAGCATGTTCAGGTAGCGATCGAAGATCTTGCCTGAAAACTCCGCGTCAAGGGCGAACTGGCGGTAATGAGAGCGAGTGAAGCGCGAGGTAACGCGCTCACTCACCGTAGCGTGCTGGGGTTCCTGTTGCAGTTGGGGCAGTTGGCCGATGCGGATGTTGGCTGTTTCCGCGCCGTAACTGACACCCGCCCACAGCAGCCCTGCAATCGCTGTTAATCTGACGAATTTGTTCATGCCTGGGTTGGCCTCCGTATCAGAACTGCAAGTGTTCTGCGCGCACAATCATCGCCAGACCGGAAGAGAGCTGCACACGTACGCCATCTTTAGCGATTTCGAGTACGGTAGCATCCATCGCGCTCTTGCCTGCTCTGACTTTGATTTCCTGGCCAATTTGCAGTTTAGAGATATCCGTGACTGGCGCATAACGCGGCTGGCTTTCCTCTTTGGCTGCACGAGGTTGGCGAGCGGGCTGTGGGCGAGTTTGTGGGCGCGGCTTGCGGTTTTCCGGCGCGGCTCCGCCTTCGCGACGCGCAGCGGGCTTTTTACCGGCTGGACGCGGACGGCGAGGAGCGGCATCGGCGGATTCACCGGCGGCTTCACGTTTTTTGGCGTTTTGTTCGGCACGCTGTGCCTGAACGCGCGCTTTGGCTTCTTCAAGCTGCTGGCGAGCATGATCGACATGCTGCTGTTCCAGTTCACCGCACGGATTGCCGTCCAGATCGACGCGCTGCGCGCCGACTTTAACGCCGTACAGATAACGCCAGCTTGAGGTGTACAGGCGCAGGGCAGAACGCAATTGCGTTTTGCTGAGATTCTCTTCCCCCTGCACGCGCTCTACCAAATCCTGAAAAATACCGATTTTCAGCGGACGAGCTTCGCCTTCGGCGCTAAAGCAGAGCGGAAAACGCTCGGCAAGAAAAGCAATGACTTCTTTACTAGAGTTCAACTTAGGTTGATTTTCCATGAAATTTCCTGATTACAACGGTATTGCCAACAAGCCACAGGCATGAACAGGCGTCATTATAATGACGCCATCGGTAATTGCCACGTTAACCGTCGATCAACTTGCCGCCACAGTCACATATTTCGCACTGTCACACTGTTCCAGTTGCTCACAAAGCCCCGCCACCACTGCTTTCAGGCCCGCTTCGTCCTGTTCGTCGAAGCGTTGATAAACCGTGCTATCGATATCCAAAACGCCGATCGCTCGGCCGCCAACCGCCAGCGGCAGCACGATTTCCGCGTTGCTGGCCGCATCGCAGGCGATATGGCCCGGGAACGCATGCACGTCGCCGACGCGCTGCACGCGATTTTCCGCCACCGCCGTGCCGCACACGCCCTTGCCCACCGGAATGCGCACGCAGGCGATCTTGCCCTGGAACGGCCCCAGCACCAGTTGGTCGCCATCCATCAGATAGAAACCGACCCAGTTCACGTCATCCAGACGCTCGTTGAGCAAGGCGCTGGCGTTGGACAGCGCCGCGATAAAGTTGGTCTCCCCGCCGAGCAACGCGCTCAGGTCACGTTTTAATTCCGCGTAGAATTGTTCTTTTGTCATGTGATAACCATTGAAACAGTGAAGATGGCCAGAAGCCCAAAGCTTAGGCCCTATAAAATAAGCATTAAATGCGTATAGCCACAAGGTTAATCATCTGTTGCTTCACAAAACCCCGTCGCTCGGGGTATGTTTGCCGCTCAGAATCCCGGTTTACCTCGTTTTACCGTCCGGCGCCCGACCGCCGGTGACGCGGCCGGTTTATTTTTCAGCTACGCTGACAGTTCCGGCGGGCTCAAGGGCAGCTACTTGTCAAAGATGAAAATACACGCGATCACCGCCCCCCTTTCCAAAGCGCGCCACCAACGCTGCTGCGAGTGCGATCTATTGTTCGTGCTGCCGCCGCTCAGCGGCAATCAGGCCGCTTATTGTCCGCGCTGCAACGCCAAGGTGGTGCACGGCCGCGACTGGTCGATGACGCGTCTGACCGCCATGGCGATCACCATGCTGCTGCTGATGCCGTTCGCCTTCACCGAACCGCTGATCAGCATCCGCCTGCTCGGCACGCGCATCGACGCCAGTTTGCTGGAGGGCATCTGGCAGATGAGCCGCCAGGGCGATCCGCTCACCGCCAGCATGGTGGCATTCTGCACCATCGGCGCCCCGCTGACGCTGGTGCTGTCGCTGCTGTACCTGCGCTTCGGCCATGCGCTCGGCATGAACCTGCGCCCGGTGTTGCTGATGCTGGAGCGGCTAAAAGAGTGGGTGATGCTGGACATTTATCTGATCGGCATGGCGGTGGCGGCGATCAAAGTGCAGGATTACGCCGACATTCAGCCCGGCAGCGCGCTGATCGCTTACCTGTCGCTGACGGTGCTGAGCATCCTGACGCTGATCCACGCTAACCTGGAGCAGCTGTGGGAGCGTTACTATCCGCAGGAACAGCCGGAAGGCCCGCCGACGGCGCTGCATATTTGCCTGTCCTGCCACTATACCGGCTACCCTGACGCGCGCGGCCGCTGCCCGCGTTGCCATGTGCCGATGTGCCACCGCCAGCCTTACAGCCTGCAGAAAACCTGGGCGGCGCTGATCGCGGCGATGATCCTGCTGATACCGGCCAACCTGCTGCCGATTTCCATCATTTACGCCAACGGCACGCGGCTGGAAGACACCATTTTCTCCGGCGTGGTCTCATTGGCCACCTCCGGCAACGTGCCGATCGCCGCCATCGTATTCATTGCCAGCGTGCTGGTGCCCTTCACCAAGGTGATCGTGCTGATCACGCTGTTGCTGAGCATCCACTTCAAAACTTCGCACAGCCTGAAGACTCGCATTCGCCTGCTGCGCCTGGTCACCTGGATCGGTCGCTGGTCGATGCTCGATCTGTTCGTTATCGCCTTGATGATGTCGCTGGTAAACCGCGACCAACTGTTATCTTTTACTATGGGGCCGGCCGCGTTTTACTTTGGCGCGGCGGTCATTTTGACTATTCTTGCCGTAGAGTGGCTGGATAGCCGATTGATTTGGGATGCACATGCAACAGGAAACGCCGACTACACCGACTGAAGCGCGGGTCAAGAACAAGCGCCGCATTTCACCGTTCTGGTTACTGCCGTTCATCGCCCTGCTTATCGCCGGGTGGCTGGTCTATAACAATTTCCAGGAACGCGGCACCACCGTCACCATCGATTTCCAATCGGCGGCGGGCATCGTCGCCGGCCGCACGCCGGTGCGCTACCAGGGCGTGGAGGTCGGCACGGTGCAAAAAATCAGTCTGAGCAAAGATCTGCGCAGCATCGTGGTGGAAGCCAGCATCAAGAGCGATCTGGAAGACTCGCTGCGCGAAGGCACCCAGTTCTGGCTGGTGACGCCCAAGGCCTCGCTGGCCGGGGTATCCGGGCTCGATGCGCTGGTCGGCGGCAACTATATCGGCATGATGCCCGGCAGCGGCAAGGAGCAAACCCACTTCACCGCGCTCGATACCCAGCCGAAGTACCACCTGAACACCGGCGAGCTGATGATTCACCTGCACGCCGACGATCTCGGCTCGCTCAACAGCGGCTCGCTGGTCTATTACCGTAAAATCCCGGTCGGCAAGGTGTATGACTACACCATCAGCGAAGGCAACAAGGGCGTAACCATCGACGTGCTGATCGACCGCCGCTTCGCCAACCTGGTGAAGAGCAACAGCCGCTTCTGGAACGTTTCCGGCTTCAAGGGCGATTTCAGCCTGTCCGGTGCCACGGTGCAGATGGAGAGCCTGGCGGCGCTGGTCAACGGCGCCATTGCCTTCGATTCTCCGGCCGATGGCCAGCAGGCCAAGGGCGATCAGAGCTATACCCTGTATCCTGATCTGGCCCACAGCCAGCGCGGCGTCAATATCCTGCTGGATCTGCCGAGCGGCAACAGCCTGAGCGAAAACCGCACGCCGCTGATGTACCAGGGGCTGCAGGTCGGCACCCTGACCAAGCTGACGTTGCAACAGGACAGCAAAGTGGTCGGTGAACTGACCATCGATCCTTCGGTGGTCGATCTGATGCGCAGCGGCACCCGCATCGTGATGCGCAGCCCGCGCATCAGCCTCAACGACGCCAAGCTTAGCCAGTTGCTGACCGGCACCACGCTGGAGCTGGTACCGGGCGAAGGCGAGCCGCAGCAGCGCTTCAACGTGCTGGACAGCAGCGAAACGCTGTTGCAACAGCCGGGCGTGTTGACCGTCACGCTGACGGCGCCGCAAAGCTACGGCATCGACGTCGGGCAGCCGCTGGTGGTGCACGGCGTGAAAGTCGGCCAAATCCTGAGCCGCACCTTAACCGCCGGCGGCGTGGTGTTCACCGCCGCCGTTGATGCGCAATATCGCGGCCTGCTGCACAAAGACAGCAAATTCGTGGTCAACAGCCGCCTCGACGTCAAGCTAGGCATCGACGGCATGGAAGTGCTCGGTGCCAGCGCGCAGGAGTGGGTAGACGGCGGCGTGCGCATTATTCCCGGCAGCAAGGGGGAACCTGGCGGCCAATACCCGCTGTACGCCAACAGCGAAAAAGCCGAGGAAGGCATCGTCGGCAACGCCCCCGCCACCACCCTGACCCTCAGCGCCACCAGCCTGCCGGACGTGCAGGCCGGCTCGGTAGTGCTGTATCGCAAATTCCAGGTGGGCGAGATAGTCAACGTTCGGCCGAAGGCCAACGAGTTTGAGGTGGACGTCTACATCAGCCCGGAATACCGCAAGCTGCTCACCCGCGAAAGCATCTTCTGGGCCGAAGGCGGCGCCAAGGTGCAGCTCAACGGCAGCGGCCTGACGGTGCAGGCTTCGCCGCTCAACCGCGCGCTGAAAGGTGCCATCAGCTTCGATAATCTACAGGGCGTGACGCTGAACAAGGGCGCCAACCGCGTGCTGTACGCCAGCGAAACCGCCGCCCGCGCGGTGGGCAGCCAAATCACGCTGAAAACCTACGACGCCAGCAAGCTGTCGGCGGGTATGCCGCTGCGCTACCTCGGCATCGACGTCGGCCAGGTGGAGTCGCTGCAGCTGGCGCCGGAGCGCAACGAAGTGTTGGCCAAGGCGGTGCTGTATCCGGAATACGTGCAGACCTTCGCGCGCCTCGGCAGCCGCTTCTCGATCGTCTCGCCGGAGATCTCCGCCGCCGGCGTCAGCAACCTCGATACCCTGCTCCAGCCTTATATCAACGTGGAGCCGGGGCGCGGCCGCGAGCTGCGCACCTTCGAGCTGCAGCAGGCCAGCATCACCGACTCGCGCTATCTGGACGGCCTGAGCGTGGTGCTCGACGCCGCCGAAACCGGCTCGCTGCAGATCGGCACGCCGGTGCTGTTCCGCGGCGTGGAGGTCGGCACCATCACCGGTTTCTACCTTGGCGCCATGTCCGACCGGGTGCACGTCGCGCTGCGCATCAGCAAGAAGTATCAGCATCTGGTGCGCAACAACAGCGTGTTCTGGCTGGCGTCGGGTTACAACCTGCAGTTCGGCCTGACCGGCGGCGTGATCAAGAGCGGCACCTTCCAGCAGTTCATCCGCGGCGGTATCGCCTTCGCCACCCCGCCGACTATTCCGCTGGCGCCGAAAGCGACGCCGAACAAGCACTTCCTGCTGAATCCGGAAGAGCCGAAGGACTGGAAAACCTGGGGCACCGCCATTCCGCGCGATTAACTTTCGCGTTTCCCTCAGGGCCCGGCAATGCCGGGCCCTGTTTTTTTCCGCTTTGTGATAAACTCTCGCCCTTGTCTTTATTGCACCCTGAGAGTTCGCCCCGTGGCCAAATCCACCGCCGTTTTTCTGCCCCCCGCTTTCCTTGACGCCACCCGCGCCATCATGCCCGCCGAGCTGGCGATGGAAGATTTTATCGCCGCCTGTCAGCGCCCGCTGCGCCGCAGTCTGCGCGTCAACACGCTGAAAATCAGCGTCGCCGACTTCCTGGCGCTGGTGCAGGATTACGACTGGCGACTGGAGCCCATTCCCTGGTGCGCGGAAGGGTTCTGGATCGAACGCGACGATGAAGAGCTGCGATTAGGCAGCGCCGCCGAACACCTGAGCGGTCTGTTCTACATTCAGGAGGCCAGTTCGATGTTGCCGGTCAGCGCGCTGTTCGCCGGCGACGCGGCACCGAATCGCGTGCTGGACGTGGCGGCGGCGCCGGGATCCAAAACCACCCAGATCGCCGCGTTGATGGGCAACCAGGGCGGCATCGTCGCCAACGAATACTCCGCCAGCCGGGTGAAAGTGCTGCACGCCAATATCAGCCGCTGCGGCGTGAAGAACACCGCACTGACCCACTTCGACGGCCGGGTGTTCGGCGCCGCGCTGCCGGAGAGCTTCGACGCCATTCTGCTCGATGCCCCCTGCTCCGGCGAAGGCGTGGTACGCAAGGATCCGGACGCCATGAGCAACTGGTCGCCGGAAAGCGTGACCGAAATCGCCGCCACCCAACGCGAGCTGATCGACAGCGCGTTTCATGCGCTGGCGCCAGGCGGCGTGATGGTTTACTCCACCTGTACCCTCAATGCGCAGGAAAATCAGCAGGTGGTGCGTTGGCTGCTGGACAGCTACGGCGACGCGGTCAGCGTCGAACCGCTGGGCGAGCTGTTTCCCGGCGCTGACAAGGCATTGACCGCCGAAGGTTTTCTGCACGTCTTCCCGCAGATTTACGACAGCGAAGGGTTTTTCGTCGCCCGTCTGCGCAAACAGCACGCCGTGGCACCGTTGCCGAAACCGACCTATAAAGTCGGTAAGTTTCCGTTCAGCCAACTGTCCGGCAAAGAGGCGGCGCTGGTCGCCCAAGCCGCCGCCGCATCCGGCTTAACCTGGGGCGATGACAGCCGGCTGTGGGAGCGCGATAAGGAAATCTGGCTGTTCCCGGCCGAGCTGGAGCCGCTGTTCGGCAAAGTGCGCTTCTCGCGTATCGGTCTCAAGCTGGCGGAGCGCTTCCCGAAAGGGTTCCGTTGGCAGCACGAAGCGGCGATCGCCCTCGCGGGCGCCGACGGCAAACAGCATTTCGAGCTGGACGCCGCGCTGGCCCAAGAGTGGTATCACGGCCGCGATCTCTACCCTGAGCAGCCGCCGGCGGGCGACGAGTGCATCGTCACCTATCAGGGGCAACCTCTGGGCATCGCCAAACGCATTGGCAGCCGTATCAAGAATAACCTGCCGCGCGAGCTGGTGCGGGATGGCGCCCTGGATTTCCACCTGTAAACAATACCGCGCCGGGGAATGAAACTCCCCGGCGATAAAATAACGCTAATAATATTCCCATCGCCGTTCGTTATTATTCTAATCATTTCACTTTATCGGTATACCTCGCCTGAAAGGCCCGCCAGCCGCGGAATGAGAGTAAAAAGTTTCTCGTTTTCATCAAGACAATTCCCGATTCTTATTCTATTAATTAAAGTGCAGCTAAATGAATACGTTCAACCCACCTCTGGGTGGCGTCTTTGCGGGCTTTCTCTCATACGGCAAGGAATATAAGATGAAAAAAACTCTGATGGCATTGACCTCGGTAGCAACCCTGCTGTGCGCCAACGGCGCGGCTAACGCAGCAGGCACCATTCAAGGCACGTTAGGCGTGACGCTGACCATCGGCGCCGGTTGCGTCGTGGGAGGCGGCAACAGCAGCGGTTCCGTCAACGACTTCGGCTCCATCAGCTTCGGCACTTACTCTTCACTGGCCAACATCATCGACGCCAGCGCCACCGGCGCAGGGGGGGCCGGTACGCTGTCATTGACCTGCACCACCGGCACAGACTACACGGTGGCGCTGGACAACGGGCTCCACGTCACTTCAGGCACCCAACGCCGCATGGCCAGCACGGCAGGCGCATTCATCAGTTATAACCTGTACCAGGATGCCGCACGCACCACCGCCTGGGGCAGCGGCGCCAACGCGCGGACCGGCACCGGCACCGGCGCCGCCGTTCCGCTGATCGTCTATGGCCGCGTACCGGCGGCCGGATCTACCCCGGCGGCGGACACCTATAACGACACCGTCACGATGACGGTCACCTGGTAACGGTGCGGTGCGCGCTTTGCTGCTGCGGATTATGGGCGTGCAGTCTGTTGGCGCAGGCCGACAGTAAAACCGCGACCCTCGGCGTCAGCGCGACCTTGCTCAGCGCCTGTGAGGCTGGCAGCAGCTCAGGTGGCAACGTCAGCTTCGGCACGCTGAATTTCGGCACGCTGTATTTTCTCAGCACCGCAACCAGCGTCGCCGGGCAGCAAAACGCCGGCGCCATTCGGGTGAAATGCACCAATGGCACCAGCTACAGCGTTCTGCTTGGCGGCGGGCAAAGCGGCAATACCGCTGCCCGCTACCTGCAAAGCGCGGCAGGCCAACGGGTGAATTACAACCTGTACACCAACGCCGCCCACAGCACCATTTGGGATAATCTGACGGGCGTGTCACAAACCGCCAACGGTACGGACAACTGGCTGCCGGTCTATGGCATGATCCCGGCGCAGTCCACACCCCCGACAGGCAGCTACACTGATACGGTACAGGTCACGATCAATTGGTAATGACGATGCGCGCTTCCATTTGCGGTTTGCTGTTCTGCCTGCCGCTTTTCCCGGCCCAAAGCGATACCGGCGTCAACGATTTGACCAAAAGCCAGCCGTTCACCGTCAATGCAACCGTGGTAAAAGGCTGCGTATTGGGCAGCGGCGTCAGTGACGTGACCACCTTCGGCACCCTGAACTTCGGCCAGTTGTCCTCGCTGAGCAACGCAGTCAGCATCGTCTCCAGCAGCGGTGCCGGTTCGGTGCTGTTTCGCTGCAACCCGGGGCTGAGCGTTACGCTGGCCCTCGGCGTCGGCAATAACGTGACCGGATCCATCGCCGGCGGCAGAAAATTACAAAATGCCGTCACGTCGGAAACGCTGCTGTATCAACTTTATCAAGACAGCAACTACGCCACCCTTTGGGGAGATGGTGCCAACGGCGGCGCGGCGCAGACCGTCGCCGCCACCGGCAGCACGCAAGAAATCAAGGTTTACGCCCGTCTGTTTTCGACCAGTACCCTGCCCACCAGTGGCGTTTACAGCGATACGGTCTTGTTGACGGTCACTTATTAAGTTTTTTGCAATAAGGATTGAGTTATGCGCATACCCTTCCGACTGCCGTTAACGGCAGCCTTGCTCCTGGCAAGCCAACAGCACGCCCTGGCCGCGGCTTCCATTCTCATTTGGCCGATCGATCCGGTGATTGAAGATCAACAGCAGGCCACCGCGCTGTGGCTGGAAAATCGCGACAGCAAACCGGTCTATATGCAAATTCGCGTGCTGGGTTGGCAGCAAACCGCCGGCAAAGACGATTACAGCAACCAAAGCGACGTGATCGCCAGCCCGCCGGTGGCGTCGATCGCGCCAGGCAAACGCCAACTGATACGCCTGATCAAACAGTCGGCCCCGGCGGCGGGACAGGAGCGCGCCTACCGCATTTTGGTCGATGAAGTGCCGGTGAAAGAACCCGCGTCGAGCGCCGCTCCCGGCGGCGCGGAGATGGGGCTGAAATTCCAGATGCGCTACTCAGTGCCGCTGTTCGTCAGCGGCAAAGGCATTTGGACCAAACAGGACAGCGAAAAACCGCGCGATTACGCGACCGCCAGCCAACCCCAGCTCAGCTATCGTCTACAGCAGCAAAGCAGCGAACGCTGGCTGGAGGTGCGAAACCAAGGCGCAGTGCATGCCCGTATCTCGAAAGTGACGCTGCAAGGCCGCAGCCTGAATCCCGGCCTGATGGGATACGTGCTGCCCGGTTCACAGATGCGCTTCGCCTTGCCGCCCGCAGGCGCTTTCAGCAGCGGCAAGCTGATGGCCACGGTCAATGACAACAAACAGCCCATAGCCATTCCGTCTTATTGAGGCCCAGGTGCAGCCGACAGGGAGGCTATCGACGCGGCGCTTCAGCCTTAAGCCGCTGGCGTTTGCCATGCTGAGCATGGCGGCCGGCGGCTGGCTGCCGTTTGCGCTCGGCGACGATCTACCGCCGCCGCCTAGTGCCGTCAGCATGCCGGACACCACGCTGTATCTGGAGCCGGTCGTCAACGGGCGCCAAACCGGCAACGTCGTGCCGGTCAACTACCGCGGCGGCCATTACTACATGACACCCCAACAACTGCTCGACGCCGGGCTGCCGGTAGCGGATAAACAGGCGAAAGAAATCGCCGTCGATCGGCTGGAGAAGGTGGATGTCAGCTACAGCGGCGAGAGCCAGCAGTTGCTGATCAACGTGCCCAACGACTGGTTGCCACAGCAAACCATCGGCGCCCGTTCACCGTTGCAGCGCTTGCCGGCGCAAAGCAGCCTCGGTTTGCTGTTCAACTACGACATCTACGCCAGCCAAAGCAACGGCAATGGCCGGCCGGGCTACCTGTCAGCGTGGAGCGAACAGCGCCTGTTCGACGGGTTCGGCGTCGTCGCCAACACCGGCATCTACCGCAGCGGGTTTAACGGCGGGCCAAACGACGATGGCGGCCGCTATATTCGGTACGACAGCTACTGGCGTTTCAACGATGATCAACGGATGCTGAGTGTGATCGCCGGTGACCTTACCACCGGCTCGCTCCCCTGGAGCAGCGCCGTGCGCATCGGCGGCTTGCAATTGGCGCGCAATTTCGCGGTGCGCCCGGATCTTATCACCTACCCGTTGCCGCAGTTTTCCGGCCAGGCGGCATTGCCCAGCAGCGTCGATTTATACATCAACAGCTATAAAAACAGCACCACCAACATTAATCCCGGCCCGTTTACCCTCAACAGCGTGCCCTACATTAACGGCGCGGGTCAGGCCACCGTCGTCACCACCGACGCCCTCGGCCGCCAGGTCAGCACCACGGTACCGTTCTACGTGGCCAGCAACCTGCTGCAGACCGGCATGAGCGATTTCAGCATTTCCACCGGCTTGCTGCGACGCAACTACGGGTTGAATTCTGCCGATTACGGGCAATGGGTAGGCAGCGCCAGTTTACGTTACGGCGTCACTGATTGGTTAACCCTGGAAGGACGCGCCGAAGGCGCAGCCGAGTTGGCGGTCGGCGGCGGCGGCGCCGACATTCGCGTCGGACAATGGGGGGTTCTCAACGCGTCCTACAGCGTCAGCCAGGCCGGCGACGACGCGTTTAACGGCGGCCGGCCGATACCATCCCCCGCCTATTATGACCCGCTGACCGGCAGGCCGTTGCAGCAGCCAGATCCTCAGCCCGTCTATCGCTACACCGGCAACCACGGCGATCAAAGCAGCTTTGGCTATACCTACAGCAACCCACGTTTCAGCCTCAACGCGCAACGCATCCTGCGCAGCGCCGATTTTGGCGACATTTCCGTGTATAAAAGCGACTACCGTCTGAGCCGTCGCACCGATCAGTTGACCGGCAGCGTCAGCCTGGGCCGGCTAGGCAGCCTCGGCGCCGGTTATTTTGACGTTCGCGACGCCATCGCTCAACGGACCCGCCTGGTGAACCTGTCCTACAGTGTGTCGCTTTGGCGCAACAGCAGCCTGTACGCCTCCCTCAACCGGGAAATCGGCAGCAGCGGTTACAGCGCCCAACTGCAGCTCTCCATTCCGTTTGACAGCTGGGGCACGGCCAGCCTCAGCGCCGCGCGCGACAACAATAACCGCTGGAGCGAACGCGTCAGCTACAGCCGCGCCGCGCCGACCGATGGCGGTTTCGGCTGGAATCTGGCCTACGCCAATAACCCGAGCGGCGGCGATTACCGCCAGGCGGATCTGACCTGGCGAACCCGCAGACTCGAAGCCCGAGCGGGCGTATACGGCACCCGCGATGAAACCAACCACTGGGGCGAAATCAGCGGTTCGCTGGTGGCGATGAACGGCGGCGTATACGCCACCAACACCATCAACGATGCCTTTGCGCTGGTGTCCACGCAAGGATACGCCGACATTCCGGTGAGCTATGAGAACCAGCCGATCGGCAAGACCGATGCCCAGGGCTATTTACTGGTGCCGACCGTCACCTCTTACTACCATGCGAAATTCCAGATTGATCCGCTTAGCCTGCCCGCCGACGTTGCGCTGCCGACGGTCGAAAAAACCGTCGCCATTCGCGATCACAGCGGTTTTCTGGTTGAGTTCCCCATCCAACCCATCTCCGCCGCCGACATCGAACTGGTTGACGAGCAAGGCAAACCGCTGGCCAACGGCAGCCAGGTGGCGGTGGTTGGCGGCAATCAGCAAAGCTATGTCGGTTGGGACGGCATGACCTATATCGACCCGGTGCAACAACACAATCGTCTGAGCGTGATCCCGGCCGACGGCGGCCCGCCGTGTCAGGCGGAATTCAGTCTGGCGAAGCCTCAGGGCATCCAGCGCGTCGGCCCGGTTGTCTGCCGCTAATTCAACGACGGAGAGTCACTATGTTTCGGGGATTGAAAGCCTTATTGCTAACCCTCTCGCTGCTGCTCTGTCAGCGCGCATTCGCCGACTGCGCCACCACCAACGGCACCGTCACCTTACCGGGAAGCAGCTCTTTCGTGGTCTACAACGGGCAGATTAACGCCCAGGGCACTGCCGGCCTCAACTGCACCGGGCTCGGGCTCAGTTTGCTGTCGCAAAACACCGTCACGGTCAAAATCGCCTCCACCACCAACAATATGGCGGTTGCCAACACCGACGGTTCCGGCGATAAAATCGCTTACCTGATCTACCCCGACGCCAACTACCAATATCCTTACAGCATCGGCCAAACCATCGACTACAGCTCGCTCAACCTGCTGTCGCTGATCCTGATTTCCTCCAACGTCAACTTTCCGCTGTATATCAAAACCACCGCCGGCGCCAACGTGCGCGCAGGAACCTATACCGACAGCATCAACCTGATCTGGAATTACCATATTTGCGGTCTGGGCGTGCTCGGCCTGTGCGTTTGGTGGGACGGCGTCGACAAACCCAGCACGGTCAGCGTCAGCGTCACCATCACCAAAGATTGCCTGATCGGCACCGCGCCCAACGTCAACTTCGGCAGCATGGCGTTGGTCGGGCAGTTCAATCCCGTCAATCAAAGCATCACCTTGACCTGCACCAAAACCGAGGGATACAACACCTATTTCACCAACGGCAATAACCCGGTCACCGGTTGGCGGCGCATGAAAAGCGGCACCAGCAACTTCATGCAGTACCAGATTTACTTGCCTAACACGACGACCGTTTGGGATAGCACCAACAAACAGAGCGGCGCCGGCACCGGGCTGGCGCAAAGCATCCCGTATAAGGCGGCGGTCAATGCGGCGCAGACGGAAGTGGCGGTCGGCAGCTATCAAGACAACCTCAGTTTTGTGGTGGAGTACTAGGCGTTGTGTTTTGCCGGCGTGGAAATTGTTTCCAAAATGTAATTTTTATGTGGCATTTTTTGCTCATTTGGCTATGCTCTTACCGATGACCAAACTGGTCTAACCTCCTACCACACCATTGAGCAAGGAGTTCCCATGAGCAAAACCGTCGTAAAAATTGGCAGCTTCGAGGTCGATGACGCGCATCTTCACGCCGGCGCCGACCGTGCCGGCACCCTGAGCATTCCCTGCAAGTCCGATCCGGATCTGTGCATGCAGCTGGACGGCTGGGATGAACACACCAGCATCCCGGCGATCCTCGACGGCAAACAGTCGCTGCTGTACAAGCAACACTACGATCGGCAGGCGGACGCCTGGGTGATGCGGCTGGCATGATAGTGCATCAGAACGGCTGACGACGCGCTGTTTTCATCGGAAACAGCGCGTTTTTTTATGCGATGGCGATGCCGCGGCCGGCAAAGAAAGGGGCGAAGCGGCTGAGCGGCAGGCATACCCGCTCGCGCGTCGCCGGACTGTCGCCCGAAGGGTTGTGGAAGGTCACGCTTTGCGCATCGGCGGCGGTGATCAGCACCAGATGCCCGCCCCTGTGCGGCGGCGTGCTCTCCGGCCGGCGAATGGCGGGATGCACCGAAGCGATAAAGTAGCGGCATTCGCTAAGCAGCGCCGGCACGTCGGCAGCTTCCAGCCCCACCTTCACCTCCGCTTGCAGCGCGAACTGCTCGCGCACGTACTCGACGAACGGCGCGTAAATCAGGCCCTTTATCCGTTCACCCTCGCGCACATAGGCGCCGTAGGGCAGGCTGCGGCGCGCCAGTTCCAGCAGCGGCGGCGTTTCGCCGTCGCGATGGCCCAGCACCATTTTCAGGCAGGCCATGCCGCACACGTGGTTGGCCCACTCGATGTACTCTGCCCGATCGCGGGCGCCGCTGCGCGCCCAATTTTCGTCTTGCGCCAGCGTCGCGCGGCCGGCTATCAGATCGGCGGCCAACTCCGGGCTCGCCCACTGGCACTCGTAGGGAACGGCGCGCATAAGATTAGAATTTGTCGACGACTTTGAAATTCATCAACACCAGCGTCATGTCCGGCGAGAACAGATCGTACGCTTCGAAGAAGCGCTGCAGCTCTTTGCGCCAATGCGCCAGCGAGCGATCGCCCTCGCCTTCGGCAAAGGCGTGCGCTTCATCGACCTGATCGTAAGTTTTCATTTCCACCGCGGTCAGCTCGACCGCGCAGACCGGCTCCCCCTTGCCGTCCACCACCAGGAACAGATCGCCGGCCTGCGGGATCCCCTCGCCGTCCAGGTTGGAACAGGTGGCCGTTTTGGTGCCATTGAGGATCAATTGCACCACTTCATCGGCCTGCTGCTCGGTATCGCCGAATGCCCAACGCTCAAGGTGTTCGTATTTCTGTGGAATTGCCGTCGCCATGATTATACCTTTTGGAAAAATGCCTCAATGCAGACAGGATAGTACAACGTATTGCCGGCCGTCTGCATCCGTCGCAGGCGCGACTGCGCGTTCCGCCACCGCCACCTTTACGCGTTTTTACCGTTCTTCGCTGTGCCTGTCGCGCTGCGGGGCGCATACTGTGAACATTATTCACCCAATGGCGTCCGCCAGGCGGTAACATGCGGCAAAATGACATCGATGCTGACGATACGTTCAGCGACTTACTCAACGGCGTCGCGTTAGTGACGCTTTTCCTCATCCTCCTCGCCGGCGGGTGGTATTTCAGCTAAAAGGGAGGGCAGCGTGGCAACAAAACGCATGGGCAACAAGCTCGGTAAAATGGTGGTGGTGCTGCTGCTGATCTGCCTGGCGCTGCTGCTGTTGCGTTGGGCGGCGATCGCCTTCGGTTGATCCCGCGAAATGACGCCGGCAACGCCGGCGCCCTGTTCACCGCCGCCGTGGCGCGGTCGGCTCCAGCAACTCCCGCAAATAGGCCAAACGCGCCTCCCCCTGAAGCAACCAGCGGCGACACAACCAATGCTGCGTTTCACCCGTGCGGCTCAGGCGGTAGTACTCCGCCAAGGTTTCGGCCCAGTTCATGATGTTTTCTCCTGCTTTTCGACACCGCAAGTATTGAGCGTAAAAACCAGAAGAAATACTGATGGCTTGTTTTTTATGCTTCCTGTTTTAGGCGGCGGGTAGCGAAGCCGCAGCTCAGCTGCTACATTGAGCAAAAATCAACCAGCCGAGGTAGACCATGACGTTCTCGGAACAGGAGATTAAACCCGTATGGGATGAGGTCGCACGCCTGATCGGCGACGGCGTGATGCAGCTGCGTCATCGCGGCGAAGCGCTGTCGGTGGAAACGCTGGAAAAACATCTGGCGCGGCAGCTGGCGGACAGTAACGATATCGAACGGCGCATCCTGCTCGGCGCCGCCATCAACATGCTGAAAGGCGGAAAATGAATCGCCAACCGAAGAAGGTTGGCGATCCGACAGAAGCCCGAGGTATGCAAGCCCGGCCTTCTGCGCGCTACTATGTCACGCTAATATGACGTAATTAATAGGAATTGTCGGGTTTTTGCCCAAAGTGCCCTATTTTTGTTGCCTGCATCAGGCCAGCACGAAATCACCCGTATCCAGCGGCTGTCCCACCACTTTCACCAGGAAATCGCTGCCGTCAAAGGCGCCGCCCAGGTTGATCGCCACGTCACTGACGTGATTTTGCGCATCGTAGCTCAGCGTCGCCTCGCCCGCCTTGCCGCTGAACTGATCGACGAAGCGGATGCCGTCGGCGCTGCCGGTGTTGAACAGCGTCAGATCGATCTTGTCCTCGCCACGCACGAAGTCACGGATCCAATCCGGCGCCGCCGCCGTTGACTCTTCCGCCGCGAAATAGACGAAGGTGTCCTTGCCGGCGCCTCCCCACAGCTGATCCGCCCCCTTACCGCCGTACAGCACGTCATCGCCCGCGCCGCCCTTGAGCACGTTATCAGCGGCGTTGCCCACCAGCACATCGTTACCCGACCCGCCGATGGCGTTTTCAATCGTTACGCCTGCAGCGATAGACACGTTGCCTTTCAGGCCGCCGACGTCCGAGAACGCCTTTTCATTCAGGTTGATGCGCTGATTCTGGCCAAAGCCGGAGAAATCGAAGGTGTCGTTGCCGCCGGCGTCCCAGGCGGTGAAGATTATTTTGTCCTGCGCGCCGGTGGCGGTGAGGAAGTCGCGATCGGTGTTGGAATTGAAACCGTAAACCGTATCACCGGTGCGGGTGGTCATGTTGGCGCCGTAGAAATGCTGGATCGCCGTGATGTCATTGAGCAACGGCCCGGAAGAGTACGCGCCTTTAAAGTCCTGCCCGGTGTTGCTTTCGCTGAAATAGCTCATCAGGCTGTGCGCGCGGCTGTCCTCAAAGTAGGTCGCGTCTTTAGCGTAGGTGATGCTGACGCCCGGTGCGGCGTTATAGTCGCCCGGGTGCTGCAGCCCCAACGCATGGCCGATTTCATGGGTGAAGGTCTGGCGACCGTACTCGTTCTCATGGATCTGGTTGTTGACGAAGGTGTGGTTCTTGGCGTTATACCAGGTCTGCCCGGCGACCGAAGGCGAGGTGTCCGGGTTATACGCGAAGGCATAGGAGCCGCGCGAGCTGTAGTCGAACAGGCCGAATTTGATGTTGGCGGCGGCGGTGTTGCTGGTTTCAGTGAAGGTGATGTTAGCCACGTCTGACCATGACTGCAGCGACAGTTTAGCCTGCTCGCGCTGTTCGGGGTTAAAGCTGCTGAAGCCGCTGATGCCCATGCTCGACATGTTGCCCGGCGCCTTTTCCCAGAAGCTGTAGGTCAGAGAGACCGGCGTGTCGGTCACGCCCTTGTCGTGCCAACTGCGATCGCCGCGCACCAGCTCCAGGCCGGCGTTTTCGAACGTTTTCGACGGATGAAGCACGGTAATGGTGTCGTCTTCATCGGGTTTATAAGCGCCCAGCAGGGCTAATACGCCTTCGGCCTTAACGGAAGCATTGCTTGATGACATAACCTTATCTCCATATTCGTCAATTCAATCGGGGGGATGCCCCAACTGGCGGATTGCCTGAACGGCAGCGGCCCGGTGTTGAATCAATACGGGGATATCGGTAATGCGATGGCGCCTTCCCTCGGCACTCTGAATGAGAACGATAATCCCTTAAGAGAAAAGAATAGACACATTTTCACCGATTACAGAATTTTCTTAGATAAAGTACGGCTATGCATTTGCGCCACACGAATGATTTTCAAGGCAATAATCAGCACTATCACGATAAGCGAAAAAAACGCATAAAAAAACCGGGGCAATCCAACCCCGGTTATCCATAAGATACTCTGGACTCAGACTAACCAACCAAGCAGCAGCGTCGCGCCGATGACCGTGGAAGCGCCGCCGATGCGCGTGGCGATTTGGGCGAACGGCATCAGCCCCATGCGGTTCGACGCCGACAGGATCGCCACGTCACCGGTGCCGCCCAGGCCACTGTGACAACAGGTGACAATCGCCGCTTCCACCGGAAACATCTTCAGGTAAGGCGCAATCAGGAAACTGACCAGCCCCATCGACAGCACTACCGAGCCGCAGACCACCACATAACCGACCGAGAACACCGCCACCACGCTTTCCAGCGGCACGTACAGCATGCCCAGACCGATCATCAGCGGCCACACCAGCGCGGTGGAAACGAACTTGTAGAAACTGTGCGCACCGGTTTCCATCGAAGCAGGGATCACCCGGCAGTACTTGCACAGCACCGCGAACAGAATCATCAGCACCGGGCCGGGAATATGCACGATGTGTTCGAACAGGCCGCCGACGATAAAGAAGGCGCAGATCACCAGCAGCCCGCCGCCCATCAGTTGAAAATCGACGTTGCCGCCTTGCTCCTTGATGGCGAACATCGCGTTCTCCTGCGCCGAACGGATCAGCATGCCGTCGCCGCTCAGCGCCTTGCGCTGCATACCGATGCGCGCCAGCACCCCGGCGGTCACGATGGCGAAGATGTTGCCCAGCACTGCCGCCGGCGCCAGCTGCGCGACATAGACGTCCGGCGTTGAGCCCAGGATCGCCGAATAGGCCAGCGACAGCGGTAAAATCCCCTCGCCGATGCCGCCGCCGATGATCGGCACGATGATGAAGAAGAAGGTGTGATAGAAGGTAAAGCCAAACAGCTTGCCCACCAGCAGCCCGGTGATCACCGCCGTGATCGTGCCCACCACCAGCGGCACGAACATGCGAATCATCCCCTGGATCAGGATCACCCGGTTCATGCCGAGAATGCTGCCGACCACCAGACTGGCGATGACGAAATAGAGCAGGTTGGCGTCTTTCATCAGCAGATGGACGGTGCCCATGACGTTAGGCTGGAAGACATTGAAATAGACCAGCACCGACGGCACCATCAAACACAGAATGGCCGGCCCGCCGATATCGCGCAGCACGGGAATACTTTTTCCCAACTGCGCCAGCGCAAAGCCCAGCGTCATTATCACCGCCAGGCCGCCGATCATATTCTTCGGCAGGAAGTTGGCGTAGGCGGAAATCGCTACGATCGCGCAAATCGTGATAAACAAGGCGATCGGTACCGCGCCGATATCCATTTGACGAAGTTGATTAATTAACCCTGAGGATTCGGACGATGCCGTATTTTTATCACAGGCCAGTTCTGCATTTATCTGTTTCATTATTCACCCTGCTGACAAGCGTACAGTACGGTTAGATTCACCTGGCGCAAAAACTCTGCCATAGCCAAGCAAAAACAAATGATTACGAAAAATCCTATTGTGGATTTCGCTTTTTCTAATAAGAAATAAAACAGTAGACAGCCCTGACAATATGATAAAAAATAAAAATGCAAAACTAAATTACGCCGGCGAAATTCAATATTGTGACCCTCCGCCAAGGTTGGTTTTAATTAATTATCGTCAGCATTTTGTAATTAAAGTAAGCAGGCTTAAATTCGCTGCTATGCTATAGGAGGGCGAAAAAGCCCCCTGTTTTATTAATAAAGAACCGGAAACGCATTAGCTGAATCCGGTCAGCTTGATCCGAATCTCAATCCTGCGCGCGGCACCGCACGGGAAAGAGGCATAATATGACTCATAAGGAAGTAGAATATGTCTTCACGCGCTGTTACCCCACAAACCCTCGCTCGCTACGGCATCCATCAGGCCGCCGACATCGTCTATAACCCCAGTTATGAATTGCTGTTCGCCGAAGAGACCCGCGCCGACCTGCCGCCGCTGGAGCGCGGCACCCTCACCCAACTGGGCGCGGTCAACGTCGCGACCGGTGAATTTACCGGCCGTTCGCCGAAGGACAAATACATCGTGCGCGACGACACCACGCGCGATACCGTCTGGTGGTCGGACAACGGCACCGGCAAGAACGACAACCAGCCGCTCTCGCCGGAAGTCTGGCAGCATCTGAAGACGCTGGTGGGCAATCAGCTCTCCGGCAAGCGTCTGTTCGTGGTGGACGCGTTCTGCGGCGCCAACGCCGACACGCGTCTGAAAGTGCGCTTCATCACCGAGGTGGCTTGGCAGGCGCACTTCGTGAAAAACATGTTTATCCGCCCGAGCGACGAAGAGCTGGCTGACTTCGAGCCGGACTTCGTGGTGATGAACGGCGCCAAATGCACCAACCCGGACTGGCAGCAGCAAGGGCTGCACTCGGAGAACTTCGTCGCCTTCAATCTGAGCGAGCGCATGCAGTTGATCGGCGGCACCTGGTACGGCGGCGAAATGAAGAAAGGCCTGTTCTCGATCATGAACTATCTGCTGCCGCTGCAGGGCATCGCGTCGATGCACTGCTCGGCCAACGTCGGCGAGCAAGGCGACGTGGCGGTATTCTTCGGCCTGTCCGGCACCGGCAAAACCACCCTCTCCACCGATCCTAAGCGTCAGCTGATCGGCGATGACGAGCACGGCTGGGACGACGACGGCGTGTTCAACTTCGAAGGCGGCTGCTACGCCAAAACCATCAAGCTGTCGCCGCAGGCGGAGCCGGAAATCTATCAGGCGATCCGCCGCGATGCGCTGCTCGAAAACGTCACCGTGCTGGCCGACGGCAGCATCGACTTCGACGACGCCAGCAAAACCGAGAACACCCGCGTCTCTTACCCGATTTATCACATCGAGAACATCGTCAAGCCGGTGTCCAAAGCCGGCCACGCGCGCAAAATCATCTTCCTGACCGCCGACGCCTTCGGCGTGCTGCCACCGGTATCGCGCCTGACGCCGGAGCAGACTCAATACCACTTCCTGTCCGGCTTCACCGCCAAGCTGGCCGGCACCGAACGCGGCATCACCGCGCCGACGCCGACCTTCTCCGCCTGCTTCGGCGCCGCGTTCCTGACGCTGCACCCGACGCAGTACGCCGAAGTGCTGGTGAAACGCATGGAGGCCGCCGGCGCCCAGGCTTACCTGGTGAACACCGGCTGGAACGGCAGCGGCAAGCGTATCTCGATCAAAGATACGCGCGGCATCATCGACGCCATCTTGAATGGCGATATTGAGCAGGCCGAGACCTTCACGCTGCCGATCTTCGGGCTGAACGTGCCGACCGCACTGCCGGGCGTCGATCCGTCGATCCTCGATCCGCGCAAAACCTACGCCGACGAATCGCTGTGGCAGGAGAAGGCGCAGGATCTGGCGCAGCGCTTTATCGACAACTTCGCCAAATATACCGTCACCCCGGCGGGCGAAAAGTTGGTGAAGGCCGGGCCTAAGCTGTAAAGCAACCAGGGCGCCGCAGCGCCCTTCATACCTGTCTGCAAGGGCCGAACCCTCGGCCCTTTTCTCACGCCGCCGACGGCACGAAAACGCCGCGAAAACGCATGTTGCCGGAGGCAAGCCGCTCATAAGCCTCCGTGGCTTGATCCAGCGTGAAAGTCTCGACCATCGGCTTCACTTTGCCTTTCGCCGCCAGGTTCAGCACCTCACTCAGGTAGTGCTGCCCGCCGTGGGTCGATCCGATCACCCGCTGACGCATCATATGGAACGGCACCCCTTCCGAAGAGATCGCGAACGGTTTACTGAAGTCCAGCCCGCACAGCACCACGCGGCCATCTACCCGCAAGCCGCTCATCGCCTCCTGCGCGGCGTCGAAGTCATTGGTGGTCACCAGCAGAATGTCCGCGCCGCCGTTCTCCCGCAGCGCCTGCCCGGAGGCGACGATGCGATCGGCGCCCAGTTGCTTCGCCAGCGCGTGCTTGTCCGGCGAATGGGTGATGGCAACGGTATCGAAACCGCAGGCTTTCGACAGTTGCAACGCGACGTGCCCCAGCCCGCCAATGCCTAACACCGCCACCGTCTCATGCGGCAGCGGCGCCGCGTCGCGCAGGCCGCTCCAGGTGGTATACCCCGCACACATCATCGGAGCGGCGTCGATGTAAGACAGCCCGTCCGGCAGCAACACCGTGCCTTCAGCGGCGATGGCGATATACTCGGCGTGGCCGCCCTGGGCGGCAAAACCGGTGGTGCGCGGCGCCGGGCAGTTCATCGCCGTTTGCCCGGTTAGCGGCCGATTCTCGCGGCAGTACGGGCAGCGGCCGCAGGCCGATTGCACCCAGGTGGTGCCGACGCGATCGCCAATCTGCCGCGTATGCACGCCGGCCCCCACCTCAACCACTTCCCCCACCACTTCATGGCCGGGCGTTTGCGGATAAATATCGCCGCCATATCCTTGCGTCGCCCATACGTCGGTATAACACATGCCCGAGGCGTGCACTTTGACCAGGACCTGCCCCGGTTCCGCCCGGGGCATCGGCACCTGCCTGACTTCCCAGGGCCGATTGGCGCCGGTCATAACCACCGCTTTCATCTTCTTTTCCATCATCAACTCCTCGCAGCAGGGTGGCGCCCGGCGGTTGCCCGGCGTCTCCTCATGAGCGTAAGGCAGGCTCCACGCCGCAACAATGCAGGCGAACCTCACTGTGGAGATGAAGGCGGCTCACTAATTGGCGTAGCCAAAAGCAGAACGCGAACGCATCAGGACTGCGCCGCGCGCAGATACTCGATCAACGCCTTCAGCGCGCCCGACACGTGGCGATGGCCGGAGTAGTAGAGGCACAGCCCCGGATAAGCCGGACACCACGCGTCCAGCGCGCGCTCCAGGCGCCCATCGTGCAGCGCTTCCAGCGCCAAATGTTCAGGAACGAAAGCGATGCCGATACCGTCGATGGCGGCGTCCACCATCAGAGGCTGATCGGTCAGCGTCAGCGAGCCGGTAACGCCGATCGACTCGCTCACGCCATCACGTTCGAATTCCCAGCGGTAAATCGTGCCGCTGTCGAAGCGAAAGCGGATGCAGTTATGACGCAGCAAATCCTGCGGCGTCGCCGGGCGCCCATGGACGGCGAAATAGCCGGGCGCGGCGATGGCGGCGAAACGCACGGGCGGGCTGACGCGCATCGCGATCATGTCCTGCGGTACGGCTTCCGCCAGCCGAATGCCGGCATCAAACCCCTCGGCGACGATATCGCTCAGCTTGCCGTCGCAGACGATATCCAGGTGGATATGGGGGTACTCGCGCAGGAAATCGGCCAGCAACGGACGCAATACCAGCCTGACTGCCCCTTCGCTGGCGTTGATGCGTACGGTGCCGCTCGGCGTGGCGCGCCATTCATCCACTTCATGCAGCGCCTGCGAAATAGACGACAGCGCCGGGCGCAGCTGCGCCGCCAAACGCTCACCCGCTTCGGTCGGCGCCACGCTGCGCGTGGTGCGGTTGAACAGCCTCACCCCGAGCCGCTGTTCCAGGTTTTTTATCGAGTGGCTGACCGCCGACGGCGTCACCTCCAGCTCCACCGCCGCCGCGTGAAAGCTGCGATGGCTGGCAACGGCAAGAAAAACGGTCAAGGCGAACAGATCGCCCTGCTTGAACGGGTAAGCAGCATTCATGTGGGCATCGCGAAAAAGTGATATGGATTGAACAATCAACATGCCACAGATGAACACGGCTCACAATGTGGCGCACTCCGCGTTTTCGCCGCGCAGCAGCCCCTGCATCACCAGCGCCACCGCCGCCGCGATGCGTTCGTCGATCGCGCTGCCCGGCGGCAGCAGCCCCAACGTCATCTGGCGCAGCGGTTCGGCGATGGCCATCGCCAGCAGCAGATCGCTGGTTTGCGCCCAGTCGCGCTCACGCAGCCACCCGCACTGCTGCTGGCGCCGCAGCCAGTCCGCCACCGTCGCCCGTCCGCGCTGAATGCCGTTGCGCTGATAGCTGTCCAGCAGCGCCTCGCGCCCCGGGAAATCGCTCTGCAGCAGCCGAAACATGCCCACCGCTTCGGCGCTCAGCACCTGCTGCGCCACCGCCTTCAGCCCTTTTTCCAACAGCGGCGCAACCGCCTCCCGCCGCCCGGCATCCTGTGCGAAGGCCGGCTGAAACGCCTCGGTCCAGCCGCTCACCGCCTGCGCCACCAGCTCATCACGATTGGCGGCAAAGCGATACAGGGGTTTTTTTAGCTACCCCGGCGCGTTTCGCCACCGCATCCACCGTTGCCGCGGCGTATCCGCCGTCGAGCAGCAGCGCCAGCGTCGCCTGCGTCAGCGCGGCGCGCAGCGCCGTTTCCGGCGTGGCCGGCCGGCCGCGAGCGCGCAGCGGTTCTTCATTCGGGTTCGCCATAATTGTTCCTCACAAGCGTTGACAGACTCAGCATAACGGCATAGCTTTATTTTTGAAACGAATTTCGTTTCCAAAATAAAACAGGAACCCATTATGACACATCCTTCCCTGCTGGCGCCCTGGGGCGTCAACGATATCAACGAGTTGCTCAGGCCCGAGCCGCTGCGGCTGGAAATGGGGCTGAGCCGCAGCGCCGACGGCCTGCTCACCGTAGCGGTTCGAACCGATCTGCACGGTTGTAAAGGGCGCATGCTGGACTGGTGGTTCACCTTCTTCGAGAACACCCAGCACATCAACTGGTGGCACCCGCACGATCACGTCGAACATCGCGGCTGGGACCGCCATTGGAAAAAAGGGGAAAGCTACGTCGGCGCCAGCATCGAAGCGGTCGAATGGCTGGCGGAGCTGCCGCCGGTTGCGGCGCGCCTCAAGTTTCACGCCGCCGAGGACTTCTTCGCACCGCAGCCGCTGCGCCAGGCGCGCGATGCGCAGGCGCTCTCCGCCGCCGTGTGCGCGCGCATCGGCTTCGGCGACCAGGTGGCGTTGGATGACAACGGCGATCCCTGTGACGGCGAGATGCTGCATCTGGTACGTGATACGCCCTATGGGTGCGTGCTGCGCAGCCGCTTCCTGCTGGGTAAAGCCTGCGCCAACGCCCACGACGAACTGGCGGACGACATCGGGTTTAACCTGATGCGCCACTGCTACAACGAGTTCAGCTATCTGGCGCAGTTCCTGCCGTCGCTGTACTACGCCGAAAATGGCCGTGAGCCGGCGCCGTTGCTCTGGTGAATCGCGCCTCACAGTTCCCGCTGAAATCAATTGATTGTTTTGTCGTATAAATTTAGAACTGACGAACAATAATTCAAATGTATGGGAACGGGGATGACTCAACAGACTCTAGACGCGCGCCGCTCGCGTCAGGCGTTGCTGGCCGGCTCGGTCGGCAACTTTATCGAATGGTATGAGTTCGGCGTATACGGGTTCCTGGCCACCGTTATCGCCGCCAATTTTTTCACCCTGCAGGGTGAAAATGAAATCACCAGCCTGATCCTCACCTACGCCGCCTTTGCGCTGGCGTTTTTCTGCCGACCGATCGGCGCGGTGATCTTCGGCCGCATCGGCGATCGCATCGGCCGCCGGCCGACGCTGATTGCGGTTCTGCTGCTGATGACGCTGGCCACCGCGCTGATCGGCGTCATGCCGACCTACGCCTCGATCGGCGTCGCCGCCCCACTGCTGCTGACGCTGCTGCGCATGTTTCAGGGGTTGTTCGCCGGCGGTGAATTCGGCGGCGCGGTATCGCTGATGACCGAGTTTGCTCCCAAGGGCAAGCGCGGGCTGTTCGGCGCCTGGCAATCGCTGACCGTCGCGCTCGGCCTGCTGGCCGGGGCCGGACTGGTGGCGCTGCTGGCCGCGCTGCTCAGCGCACAGCAATTGCATGACTGGGGCTGGCGTATTCCCTTCCTGCTGGCGCTGCCGATGGGCGCCGTGGCGCTGTGGCTGCGGCTCAAGCTCGAGGAAACGCCCACGTTCACCCAGGCGCAGCAACGTGCGGAACACGCCGCCCCACCGCCGGAAGCGAAGCTGGGCGGCGTGGTGAAAACCATTCTGATCGGCATCGGCCGCATGATGGGTTGGTCGGCCGCCGGTTATACCTTCCTGGTGGTGATGCCTTCCTATTTGCAAACCTCGCTGCACGCCACCTTCCAACAGGCGCTGGTGGCGACGGTGCTGGCCAACGTCGGTTTCGCCCTGACCATTCTGCCGGCGGGCATCATCAGCGACAGGCTGGGACGAAAAACGGTGATGCTGACGGCGGTGGCGGCGGTGATCCTGTTCACCTTTCCGCTGCTGCACCTGTTGCAGGATGCGCAGAGTTCACTGTGGGTCAAAGGGCTGGCGGTGCTGATCGCCGGCGCCGTAGTCGGCCTGCTGGCCGGTCCCGGCCCGGCGATGCTGGCGGAGATGTTCCCGACCCGGGTGCGTTATACCGGTTTGGGGCTGGCTTACTCACTTTCCAATGCGGTGTTTTCCGGCTCGGCCGGGTTGATTATCACCGGCCTCATCAAACAGACCGGCAATATCGATATTCCCGCCTACTACGTGGTCGCCACGTCGGTGGTCAGCCTGTTTGCGCTGATGACGCTGCGCCGTGACGATCACCTGCGTTCGCTGAACGAACGTTAATCTCGCTACAGGGGGCGACGCCGCCCCCTCAGCGCGCCGCGGCGCGGCGTTCGGCGCTGAAGCCGCGCTTTGCACTGCCCCAGGCAATGCTCCACCCCACCAGCAACAGGACAAAAGCCATCCACGGTATGGCGTTAGCGCCGACGTTTGCCAGCAAAATTCCGCCCAACGCGCCGCTGACGGCAAAAGCCAGATTAAAGAAAGTGACCAGCAGCGACTGGGCGAGATCGGCATACTCACCCGCTGCATCCGCCAGTGATGTCTGCAACAGCGTTGGCGCACCGCCGAAACTCAATCCCCATGCCGCCATGCCAACGTAAACCGCCCCGACGGGCAAACCGTTCACGCCAAACGCCAGCGCCACCAACGCGAAGCCCGCCAGGCTGAACAGCACCAGCGCACGCAGCCAGCGATCCACCCATAAGCCGGTCAGCGCAATGCCCGCAACGGCGGCGATGCCGAACGCCAACAGCGCCAAATCCACCCTGGCCGCCAGGCCGCGCGCGGCAAGATAGGGCGCAAGATAGGTATACAGCGTGTAATGAGCCAGGATCCAACACGCCAATACGGCAAGGATCGGCCGCACGCCGGGAAGACAGAAAACCTCGCGCAAACGCGCATTGCCTGGCGTTCGGCAACCGTAAAATTCGGGCAGCGTCAGCCGGATCCACACTAGCAGCAACGCGCTCAAGCTCGCCAGCACGGCAAAAATCCAGCGCCAATCCAACAGTTCGCCAAGCCAGGCGCTCATCGGTACGCCCAAGGCCAACGCCAGCGGGATCCCCAGCATGGCGATTGCCATCGCCCGCCCTTGCAATGAGACGATGGCCAGGCGGCGCGCGTAACCCGCGAGCAGACTCCACGTCACCCCGGTAGCGATGCCGACCAAAAAGCGCGCCCCCAGCGTCACGCCAAAACAGGGTGACAACGCCGTCACCGCGTTGCAGATCAAAAAGATGCCGATCGCCAACAGCAGCAGTCGGCGACGCGGCCACCCGCCCAGCGCCAACGTCAGCGGGATCGCCGCCGCCCCGGCGCCCAGCGCGCACAACGTCACCATTTGCCCCGCCCACGCCTCGCTGATGCTCATGCCTCGGGCTATCTGCGGCAGCATGCCGGCCGGCACAGTCTCATTAGCGGTCGCGATGAAGCTGCTCATCGTCAGCGCCAGCAATGCTTTCAGCGGCGGCAGCGCGCCATGCGCATTATCGCTATCGGTGGAAACAGAGTGAACATTCATTACCAACAACTCCCATGGTCAATTGCAGAGTCATCAGCGTCTCACCTTGCATACGGATTGATAATTGGCCTACCATTTGAATTATTTTCAAATCCAGATTGATAAAAATGGCAACGGACAGACTGGGTGACATGCGTTTATTTGCCGAAGCGGCGGTATCGGGCAGCCTTTCTGCCGCCGGCCGCAAACTCGGCCTTTCCCCCGCCGCCGCCAGCGCGCGGTTGTTCAAGCTGGAAGCGGCGCTGCACAGTAAACTCTTCGATCGCACCACTCGCCGCCTGCGTCTCACTGAAGAAGGGCGCATTTATCTGCAACACTGCACCCTCGCGTTGCAGGCGATTGCCGACGGCGAGGCGGCTCTGCAGGCCAGCCAAAGCGGCGTGTGCGGTAAACTTCGCCTCTCGGCCTCCGCCGATTTCGGGCGCAACCTTCTCAATCAGTGGATTGAAGAATTTTGCGCCGAACACCCCCGGCTGCAGATCGCGCTGACACTGTCGGACTCCCTATCCAACCTGCTGCAGGACGATCTGGATATCGCCATTCGTTTCGGCGCGCCGCGCGAAGAAACGCTCATCGCGCGGCGCCTGGCCGCCAGCCGACGCGTGCTGTGCGCCTCTCCGGCGTATCTGGCGCAATATGGCGAGCCGCGCACGCCGGCCGATCTCACCGGCCATCGTTTTATCGTACTGGTGACCGCAGCCGGCCCGCTGAATACGTTCCATTTCTCCCTGAACGGCCAGGCCTGGAGCCACACGGTGCCGCTGGAGAGCGCCTGGGAGACCAATGACGGCGCGCTGGCACGCCAGTGGGCTTTAGCGGGGCACGGCATCGCGCGTAAAACCATCTGGGATGCGGCGGACGATATCCGCAGCGGGCGTCTGAACGTCATTCTTCCCGACTTCACCCCGCATGAAGCCGGGATCTACGCCGTGTTTCGCCGCTCGCCCTATCAGCCGCCGCGCGTGCGCCTGCTGTTGGATTTCTTGATCGCCCGCTTTGCGGCCGCCAGCCAATCGCCGCCGTTTCATGTCCCCCCGCAGGATGAGTAACCACGCTCGTTAATCCGCGTCTCTGCGTGAGAAACATCACAAATCAGTAATGTTAACGTTAACTTTTGTGATTAACATCGCATGTGTGATATCGGACAGCTTCATCCCTTCGCGAGTTAACGTTAACAATAAAGCTGATTTCACTCACCGGGACCTTATCCATGAACCGCGAAACGAAAAAATATTACGTGCTGCTCAGCGGCCTGCTGTTCTTCTTTTTCTTCACCTGGTCTTCCAGCTTTTCACTGATCTCACTCTGGCTGAATCAGAAGATCGGTCTTAAAGGCGCCGAGACCGGCCTGATCTTCTCCGCTATCTCGCTGGTGGCGCTGTGCGCACAGCCGCTGTACGGGTTTATTCAGGACAAACTTGGGCTGCGCAAGCACCTGCTGCAGTTTCTCGGCGTGATGCTGCTGCTGACCGGCCCGTTCTTTATCTACGTTTACGCCCCGCTGCTGGCGAGCAGCCTGCCGCTGGGTGCGTTGGTCGGCGGGCTGTTCATCGGTGCCACTTTCTTCGCCGGCATCGGCGCGCTGGAATCTTATACCGAGCGCGTCAGCCGCATCAGCGGTTTCGAATTCGGCCGCGCCCGCATGTGGGGCTCGCTCGGCTGGGCCAGCGCCACCTTTCTGGCCGGTTTTATCTTCAATATCGATCCGAACATCAATTTCTGGCTGGCCTCCGCCGCCGCCGTGGTGTTTCTGTTGCTGCTCAGCCAGGTGCGCGAGCTGAAACCGAACGCCATGGCCGGCCTGGCGTTTGGCAAACCGGAGAACCTGCGGCTGCAGGACGCGCTGGCGCTGCTGCGCATGCCGGGCTTCTGGGCGTTGGTGGTGTTTGTGCTCGGCATCAGCGTATACAACGTTTTCGATCAGCAATTTTCGGTCTACTTCGCCTCACAGTTCGCGTCACGCGAACAGGGCAACGAGATGTACGGTTTTCTCAACTCGCTGCAGGTCTTCCTCGAAGCCGGCGGTATGTTTCTGGCTCCGCTGCTGGTGAACCGCATCGGCGCCAAGCGGGGGCTGTTGCTGGCGGGCAGCGTGATGGCGCTGCGCATGTTCGGCTCCGGCTTGGTCAGCGGCGCCTTGATGATCTCCGCCATGAAACTGCTGCACGCCGTAGAGTTGCCGATCCTGCTGATCGCTATCTTCAAATACATCGCCAGCCGCTTCGACAGCCGCCTCTCCTCCACGCTGTACCTGGTGGGCTTTCAGTTCATCACCCAGGTGATGGCCAGCTTCCTGTCGCCGCTGGCGGGCTACGGTTATGACCGCATCGGTTTTGCCGACACCTATCTGCTGATGGGCTGCGCGGTCGCCGCCACCACGCTTGTTTCCTGTTTCCTGCTGCGCGGCGAACGTTCCGCCACGGCAGTGCCCTTTCCACCCGCCATTAAATCAAGTGAGTCTGTCCAATGAACACTGCCTTAGCTCAAGCCGACCATGCGGTCGAGGCCCTGCGCGCAGAGCGCCGAGATGATTACTACCCGCAGTTCCATCTCGCGCCGCCCGCCGGCTGGATCAACGATCCCAACGGCCTGATCTGTATTGACGGCGTCTATCATGCGTTCTTCCAGCATCACCCCTACAGCGAACACTGGGGGCCCATGCACTGGGGGCACGCGACCAGCCGCGATCTGATCCGCTGGCAGCACCAGCCCATCGCCCTGGCACCCGATGCGTCCTATGACCAAGACGGTTGTTTTTCCGGCTGCGCCGTGGATGACAACGGCGTGCTGACGCTGATTTACACCGGCCACGTGTGGCTGGGCGAGCCCGGCGACGACAGCCAGGTGCGGGAAGTGCAATGTCTGGCCACCAGCGAAGACGGCTTACGCTTCGTCAAGCACGGGCCGGTGCTGGCCCCGCCGGACGGCATTCAGCATTTCCGCGATCCGAAAGTCTGGCGCGAGAACGGCGAATGGTGGCTGGTGGTCGGCGCTAAAGAAAACGGCCTGGGCCAGGTACGCCTGTACCGTTCTGCAGACCTGCGCGCCTGGCGCTTCGATCGGGTGCTGGCTGGCGCGCAAACGGCGCATCAAGGGTATATGTGGGAATGCCCGGATTTCTTCCCGTTGGGGGAACAACACCTGCTGCTGTTCTCGCCGCAGGGCCTGGCGGCGCAGGGCTACCGCTACCGCAATCGCTTCCAGAGCGGCTATCTGCTCGGCCATTGGCGGCCGGACGGCGACTTTACGGTAACGCAGCCCTTCTGCGAGCTGGATGCCGGCCACGATTTCTATGCGCCGCAGACCTTCACCGCCGCCGATGGCCGCCGGCTGCTGTTTGCCTGGATGGATATGTGGGAATCACCGATGCCCAGCAAAGCGCACCGTTGGGCCGGCGCCCTCACCCTACCGCGCGAGCTGACGCTGGCCGCCGACGGCAGCGTTCGCATGAACCCGGCGCGTGAACTGGCGGCGCTGCGCCGAGAATCGCACTCGTTTTTGGCGCAGACGCTCACCAATCAGCATTTGCCGCTGGCGAACGATGTGCAGGAACTCACTCTGACATTGAGACCGGCCGACAACGACGCCGAGCGTTACGGGCTGGCCATCGGGAGTGCAGCGCGGCTGTTCGTCGATAATCAGGCGCACCGACTGGTACTGGAACGTTTTCATGAAAACCCCGCCCTGAGCACCTGCCGCAGCGTGCCGCTGCCGGAGGGTGACATCCTGTCGCTGCGGATCTTTATCGACCGTTCATCGCTGGAGATTTTCGTTAATCAGGGATTGGCCTGCCTGACCAGCCGCATTTATCCGACGGAGGAGGATCGCCGCCTCAGCCTGTTTGCCGAGGGCGGACGGGCAGAGTTCGAACCCATCACAGGATGGCAGTTGGCTAGCATCTGGGGATAGTGGGAATGAGCACCGGGCGCGCAGCGACGCACCCGGTGCGGTTACAGCGAACCACGCTCCAACAGCGGGCAAGGCACTTTCACCGTATCACGCTGTTCCCGCTGCTCGATCGCATGCAGCGCCGCAAGGCGGCCCAGCTCGTAGTGCGGCAATTGCACCGTCGTCAACGCCGGCAGGAACAGCTCGCCGATGCCAACCATGTTGTCGTAGCCCAGTACCGCCACCTGTTGCGGTATCCGCCATCCTTGCGCCAGCAACACCTGATACACCAAAAAGGCTATCCGATCGTTCCCGCATACCACGACATCGCAATCGCGCCGGCCGGCAGAGAAATGCCGCGCCAGCAGCGCGACGCAGTCGCGATAGCCTTGATCGCCGCCGCTCAGATCGAGATGATACTGCCGCAGCTGTTCAACATCGCGCCCTGCATCGCGCCAGGCGCGCTCCAGACCGCGGCGGCGCAGCCCCGCCGCCAGCGTATCCGCCGGTAAATGAATGCACAGCGGCGTACGATAGCCTTTGGCGATCAGCGTGCGTATCGCGTCATACTGACCTTGCTCGTCATCAGGAATGTAGCTGGCGATCGCATGCGCCGGGCTGACGCAGTTGGCCAGCACCAGCCTTTTGTCCAACAGTTTGGCCGGCACATCCACCTGACGCAGCCCCATGGTGGTGAAGATCACGCCGTCCGGGCGATGCGCCAGCAGCAGATCGACGGTCTGTTCGGCGTTGTCGTCGGCAAACAGATTGACGACGAAGCTGTTCCAGCCGCGCTCGCGGGCGGTTTTCTCAATCGACAGGATCATGTCCACCGAGAACGGCGTCGTGGCGGTGTCCAGCGCCAGCACGCCGAGCGTCTGTACGCGATTTCCGTCACCACGAATACGCCGCGCCGACAGATCCGGCACATAGTCCAACTGGTCGATAGCCTGTTTGACGCGCCGATAGGTTTCCGGCCGCAGCTTGCCGGGCTCATTGATGGCGCGGGACACCGTCATCAACGAGACTCCGGCAAGTTTTGCGACGTCTTTCAGCGAAGCCATGCGCCCTTCTTTATGATTAATGAGGAAAAGTGAATAATCCCATAACCAGGCGCAGGACTCTACTCCGCGTTAGCAGGCTGTGATGTCCGCCCACAGAATAGCGCCGTCGGCCGTCAGCGGCTTCACCTCGCCGCTCACCGCCTGCGCCGCCCACCAGACGCCTTCGCGCGCCCACAGCTCGCCGCCCCCCGGCAGCGACCAGACCCCGCTCAGCACATACAGCACGCCCGCCCGGTTGGGTAGCAGGGTGACGGGCGCCGTGCTGCGCCGCACCTCGGCCGCCTGCCGACCGCGGCGCGTCATGATGTTGAAATCCTGACTGGCGCCGCCCAGCAGCGTCGCTTCCAGCGCCACGTCGCCGGAAAACGCGAACGGCTCCCCGACGCGCGCCAACTGATGGTCGATATGCCCAGCGCTGAACAGCCGCACGCCGTCGCCTTCCAGCAGGGTGATCGAACGATCGATGCCCGCAAAGGCGGAAAACGGCCCGTCCTGCGCGATGGTGGCGATGCTGGCGCGCCAGTCAAAATCCTGCGCGCCCGGCGGCCAGCTGACGATTTCACGGGTTTCCCCACCGCCGTTGCGCCACGGGCTGACCGGCAGCGCGGCAAAGTTAAAACGGGTCAGGCCCATTACGCCTCCTGCTGAAAGGCTTTCAGCACCTGCAGGAACTCGGCGCTGCTCTGCTGCTGCAGCGCGTGCCGTCCCTGCTCGATCACCTGCTGGCCGCCGACGAATACGTCGCGAATTTGCTCTTTGCCGCCGGCGAACAGCCAGCGGTTAAGGATCGAGGCGTCCGGCGCCGCCGCCAGATACGGATCGTCCCCGTCCAGCACCAGCCAGTCGGCGCGATAGCCGCTCTGCAGCCGACCGATCGGCGCGCCGCATGCCTGCGCGCCGCCCTGCAGCGCCTGCGAGTACAGCACATCGCCCACCGCCGACTGTTCCGGCGTCGTCAGGCGATTGCGACGCTGATCGCGCAGCCGCTGGCCGTATTCAAACCAGCGCAGCTCTTCCACCACGTTGAGCGAAACGTGGCTGTCGGAACCGATGCCCCAGCGCCCCTGCTGCTGCAGGTACGCGTCGCCGGGGAAAATACCGTCGCCGAGGTTGGCTTCGGTGGTCAGACACAGGCCGGCCACCGCGCGGCTGCGCGCCAGCGCTTCCAGCTCGTCGCGATCCAGATGGGTGGCGTGCACCAGACACCAGCGCTGATCCACCGGCAGATGGTCATACAGCCAGGCCACCGGGCGCTGCCCGCTCCACGCCAGGCAATCGTTCACCTCTTTTTGCTGCTCGGCGATATGAATATGCACCGGCAAGGTGCGATCCGACGCGGCCAAAATCTGCTGCATCTGCCCTAGCTCCACCGCACGCAGCGAGTGGAAGCACAGCCCCTGATTCTGCAACGGGCGATCCGCCAGCTGGCGGGCAATCACCTGCTGCTGATGCAGATAGCTTTCGGTGTCCTGGATAAAACGTTTCTGCCCCGGCTGGGCCGGCTGCGCGCCGAAACCGGCGTAGCTGTACAGCACCGGCAGCATCGTCATGCCGATGCCGGCCTGATGCGCCGCCTCGCTGAGCCGGCCGGTCATCTCACCGCGATCGGCGTAAGGCTTGCCGTCGGCGTCGTGATGCAGGTAGTGGAATTCGGCCACCTGGGTGTATCCGCCCTTGAGCATTTCGATATACAGTTGACGGGCGACCACCTCCACCTGCTCCGGCGTCAGACGCTGCACCAGGCGGTACATCAGATCGCGCCAGGTCCAGAAACTGTCCTGCGGGTTGCCCGCCACTTCCGCCAGCCCCGCCATCGCGCGCTGGAAAGCGTGGGAGTGCAGGTTCGGCATGCCCGGCACCGCGTCGCCGTGCAGCCGGGTGCAGCCTTGCGGTTCAGCGTCGGCGGTAACTTGAGTCAGGTAACCTTGCGCATCGACGTCCAGCCGGACGTTATGCGCCCAGCCCTCAGGGAGCAAAGCGCGTGGGGCAAAATAAGCAGGCATGGCAGTATTCCACGGTTGATGTAACGGTGAATGAGGCGCGGCGATGGCGCGCATTCAGGAATTTTTTGGCGGCCGCCGGCAAGTTTCTGGCGCGACGGCCACTAGTTGTATATACATATACATACGCCGACATCAACAGTAAACTGGTGTTATTATTTTTTATTTGACGAGGTTAACGTCGTGGCTGAACAACAGACCGTGTTACAACTGGCGGCTGCAATGAGCGATGCCCCCGCCCCGATCTACCAACGGGTCAAACAGGCGATCGTGAATCAAATCCGTGCGGGGCATTGGCAACCGCACCAGCGCGTGCCCTCCGAAAGTGAACTGGTGGCGGAACTGGGCGTCAGCCGCATGACCATCAACCGCGCGCTGCGCGAGCTGACCAGCGAAGGTTTTTTGATCCGCATGCAGGGCGTCGGCACCTTCGTCGCCGAAGCCAAGGCGCATACCGCACTGCTGGAAGTGCACAACATCGCCGATGAGATCGCCGCGCGCGGCCATCGCCACAGCAGTAAAATCCTCGAGCTGAAGGCCCGCCCGGCCAGCGAGGAAGAAGCGACGGCGCTGGGCATTCAGCCCGGCCAACGGCTGTTCTACTCCCAGATCGTGCATTACGAAAACGACGTGCCGGTGCAGGTGGAAGACCGCTGCGTCAACCCGCTGGTGGCGCCGGATTACCTGAAGCAGGATTTCGACCGCGTCACCCCTTACACCTACCTGACGCAGGCCGCGCCGCTGACCGCCGGCGAACACATCGTCGAAGCGGTGATCCCCACCCGGCGGGAGCGCGAGCTGCTGCAGCTGGAGGATCACGAACCCGGCCTGCTGATCCATCGCCGCACCTGGTCCGGCAAAACCGTGGTGACCTCGGCGCGGTTGCTGTACCCCGGCAGCCGCTATCAGCTGTTCGGCCGCTTCACCAGCGAAGTCTGAACCCCGGCGGGCGCGCCCTGCGCCCGCATCTCCGCTGTCGATCACATCCTGATAACAAAATCTCGCCCGCCTCTTGTGACATCCCGGTGAATGCGTTAGGTTATTTTTAATTGTATATACAACCATGTGGGAGCTGCGGCTCCGGCGGAGGAAAGCAATGACGTCTGAGATCCACTGTGACAGCCTGTGGCACGGCGCCGATATCGTCACCATGCGCGACGGTAAATATCACACCCTGACCGACGGCGCGATCGCCGTACGCGACGGCAAGATTGTCTGGATTGGCGAACATGCGGCGCTGCCGCCCGATCTTATCGCGGACGAAACGGTGAAATTCGACGGCGGCATCATCACCCCCGGCTTTGTTGACTGCCACACGCACCTGGTGTTCGGCGGCAATCGCAGCGGCGAGTTCGAACAGCGGCTGAACGGCGTAAGCTACGCCGACATCGCCGCGCAGGGCGGCGGCATCATCTCCACCGTGAAAGCCACCCGCGAGGCCGACGAAGCGTTGCTGCTGGAGCAGGCGCTGTTCCGCCTGCGGCCGCTGCTGGCGGAAGGCGTCACCTGCGTGGAGATCAAATCCGGCTATGGCCTCAGCCCGGAGAGCGAACTGAAAATGCTGCGGGTGGCGCGCAAGTTGGGCGAGCTGCTGCCGGTCGAGGTGAAAACCACCTGTCTGGCGGCCCATGCGCTGCCGCCGGAATACGCCAACCGCGCCGACGACTACATCAATCTGGTCTGCGACACCATCATCCCGCAGGCGGCGGCCGCCGGTCTGGCGGATGCGGTCGACGCCTTCTGCGAGCATCTGGCGTTCTCACCGGCGCAGGTGGAGCGCGTCTTCGCCGCCGCCGAAGCCGCCGGTCTGCCGGTCAAACTGCACGCCGAACAGCTCTCCGCCCTCGGCGGCAGCACGCTGGCGGCGCGCCATCACGCGCTCTCCGCCGACCATCTCGAATACGCTACCGAGCAAGACGCCCGCGCCATGGGCGACGCCGGCACCGTGGCGGTGCTGCTGCCGGGCGCTTACTACCTGCTGCGTGAAACCCAATGCCCGCCGGTAGAGCTGTTCCGCAAACACCACGTGGCGATGGCGATCGCCAGCGACGCCAACCCCGGCACGTCGCCGGCACTGTCGCTGCGCCTGATGATCAACATGGCCTGCACGCTGTTCCGCCTGACGCCGGAAGAGGCGCTCGCGGGCGTCACCACCCACGCCGCCAAAGCGCTGGGGCTGCAGCACAGCCACGGCACGCTGGAAACCGGCAAGGTGGCGGACTTCGTTCACTGGCCGCTGTCGCGGCCGGCGGAACTGGCTTATTGGTTGGGCGGCCAGCTGCCCTGTACGGTGATTTTCCGAGGAGAAGTACGTCAATGACCATTCGCGATCCTTTTAGCTTCCAGACCGGCAGCCTGCCGCTGCTGATCAGCATCCCGCACGCCGGCACACAACTGACGCCGGCGGTCGAAGCCGGGCTGACCGACGACGCTCGCCCGCTGCCCGATACCGACTGGCACATTCCGCAGCTGTACGACTTCGCCCGGGCGATGGGCGCCAGCGTACTGGTCGGCAACTACTCGCGCTTCGTCATCGATTTGAACCGCCCGGCGGACGACAAGCCGCTGTACACCACCGCCACCACCGGCCTGTATCCCGACGTGCTGTTCGACGGTCGCCCAAGCTTCCTGCCGGGCAAAGCGCCTACGGACGAAGAACGCGCCCTCTACCTGCAGCAAATTTGGCAACCTTATCATCAGCAGCTGCAGAACGAACTGGCGCGCCTCAAAGCGCGCCACGGCTATGCGCTGCTGTTCGACGCGCACTCGATCGCCTCGGTGATCCCACGGCTGTTCGACGGCCAGCTGCCGGATCTCAATCTCGGCACCAACGGCGGTGAAAGCTGCGCCCAGGCGCTGAGCGATCGGCTGGTCGCCTGCTGCGAGCAGCAACAGCAGTACACCCACGTGCTGAATGGCCGCTTCAAGGGCGGTTATATCACCCGCGCCTATGGTCAACCGCAGCAGCAACAGCATGCGATCCAGCTCGAACTGGCGCAGGTCAACTACATGTCCGAACAGTATCCTTTTGCGTTCGAGCCCCAGCGCGCCGCCTCGCTGCAGCGCCTGCTCAAGCAGATGATTGAAAGCCTGTTGGAGGGTGCCGCCAGACTGAATTGATCCCCCTTTACAGGCGCCGCCGGGCGCCTGTTTTTCTCCTGCCTCTAACCGCAACGCCAGCAGCAATCTGCGCGCTATATCAAAGTTTCGCGTGATTCCCCGCTAACTGGTCTAAACAGCGCACAAAACGGCGGCCGACGAAAAACGCACTGCGCCACAATCAGCCCAAAAGCCCGCGCTCAGCGCCGGGCGCGTGTGGCCGAGCTGGCCCGTTTCGAATACTCTCTGGAGGCCCTATGTCTGTAACACCGTTAAACTGGCGCGCTGCCGGCGCCTTGGCCGAACAACTGCTGGCCGGCTGGCAACGGCATGGCGAACCCGGCGGCGCCATCACCCTGTTTGACGCCCAACAACGCCGCGCCACCGCCTGCGCCGGCCTGGCCGATCTGGCGCAGAACACCCCCTTCACCGCCGACAGCGTGGTGCGTTATGCCTCAGTGACCAAGCATATCTTCGCCGCGCTGGCGCTGAACGCCACCGAGCGCGCCATTCGGCTGGAGCAACGCCTGGGTGAACTGCTCCCCGCCCTGCAGCCCGCGTTGGCGGACGTTACCGTCGGCCAGGCGCTGGACATGACCGGCGGCCTGCCCGACGTGCGCGAGACGCTCGGCCTGCTGGGCATCTCGCTGCACGCCGTCAGCGAGGCGCAGCCGGTGATGCAGTTCGTCGAGGGGCTGGAGAAATTGAACTACGAAGCCGGCAGCGAGATCGCCTACAGCAATACCGGCTATCGGCTGCTGGAGGCCGCGCTGCGCAGCAAAGGGTATGATTTCGACCAACTGGTGCAACAGCACATCGCCCGGCCGCTGCAGGTGCAGATGCGGGCGCCGGAAAGCTGGTTCGACGTAGTGCCGGGGTTGGTGCCGGGTTACTGGCGTGCGCCGCAGGGCTGGCAACACGCCAGCGCCGGCCTGCACCTTTCCGCCTCCGGCAGCCTGACCGGCAGCCTCAACGCCCTCACCCGCTGGCTGCAGACGCTGCTGGCCGACGAGGGCCCCGGCCAAGGCGTGCTGGCGCAACTCGGCGCACCGCGCCGCCTTAATCAGGGCCAGCTCAGCGCCTATGGCCTGGGTCTGGCGCAAACCCCGCTGGGCCGCCGCCGCTTGCTCGGCCACGGCGGTTCCCACGCCGGTTACAAAACCTATTTCCTGCTGGCGCCCGACCGTCAGGCCGGCGTCGCGCTGGTGGCCAACCGCGAAGACTGCGACAGCTTCGGCATGGTCTTACAGGTGATGGCGACGCTGCTGGGCGAACCGTTGCCGCAGCGCAGCGCGGCGATCCCCGATGGCCTCTACGCCACCCTGGCGGAGCCGCACTGGCTGGAGGTCAAAGACGGCAATCTGGCCTATCTGGGCAGCGGTGAGCCGCTGTATCAGGGCGAGGATGGGTACGCGGTGTCGCTGTCCGCCCATATGCCGATCAAATTGAAATGGACCGGTGAAGCGATCGAGGGCGAAGTCGGGCATGTGGCGCGCCGTTTCCTGCCGGTGACGGCCAACGGCGACTGCCTGAAGCATGTGCAGGGGCTGTGGTATCACCCGCACTATCGCACTGCCTTTGAAATTCGCGGCAATCGGGTGCATATCGGCGTCGGCCCGGCGGCGCAGACCGGCACACTCAGCCCGCTCGGCCAGGGCCGCATGCTGGTGGAGTGCCAGGACGGCCCGTGGTTAAAACGCTTTTGCCTCTATTTCCGCGGTTACAACGTGGATCTCATCGCCAACCGCAGCCGGATGCTGACCTTCCGCCGCAGCACCGTCGGCCGCGACTGACGCTCAGCGTGCGCTGCCGGTTTTGACCGCCAGCAGCGCATCCGCCAGCCGCCGTTTGTCGGCGTCGCTGAGATTCACCTGATCCACCGACGCCATAAACGCCGCCCGATCCGCCTCGCCGAGCGGGCCGGCACGCAGCCGCTCCGCCAACCGTTGCAATATCTGGCTGCTCAGTTGCGCGATCTGCGGGCGCACCTGCGCCAACGGGCGCGGCTTCCAGCCGGATCCCGGGTTCGCCAACCAGTCGGCACGATAGCGGTACTGAATCGCCTTGGCGGCGTCCATCTGCGCGGTGATAAAAGGCCGTACCGACGCCGGCTCCAGCCCCAAACGCCCCGCCTCCGCCTGCGCGCTGGCCAACACCTTCGCCTCCTGCGCCAGATCTTCGATCGGTAAATGCTGCTGCGCCTTGTAACCGGCAACGTCTTTCATCAACGACAGCCGTTGGTTCACCAGCTCGCCGATGGCGGCGGCGCCGCCCGCCAACGCGGGAAAACTGGTCAAACAGCAGGCTATCAATAACGCCCTGAACATGGCGCCTCCCTTATGATGCAGTGAAAACGTAAGGCCCAAAGTTCATCACGTCCGCCCCGCGCTGGCAAATAAAAAGGCCCCGCCGCAGCGAGGCCCGATAACGCTCGACAAACGTTAGTCGAAAACGCCATTGATCACGGAGGCCACAATCGCGGTGCTGAGTGCGACCAGCACCAGATCGTCGCCGGCGATACGCCACTCATAACCCGGGTACTGCGGCAACTCACGCAGCATCGAGTAAGGCACCACTTTTTTGGCGATGCCCGGCGGCAGCGGTTTACCGCGCGCCAGATTTTTGGCGATGCCCGGTGGCAGCGAGCTGTAGCCGGTCAGGCCATAGTTGTGCGCCAGCGAACGGGCGCGGTCGCGCGAGAGGCTGACGGATACCAGATTATCGTCGTTCCTATAGCCGCCTTTATCTTTATTGCCTTTGTTGCCGTGATTGCCGTTGTTACCGTTGTTGCCATGGTTACCGTTATTGCCGTGATTGCCGCTGTTGCCATGGCCGTTTCCGTTGCCGTTACCATTGCCGCCTTTGTCGGCCAAGGCCGGGGCGGATGACAACCCCAGCGATGCAATCAGCGCCAACACCGTGAGAGTCGTACGACGTTTGTTCATGTTGTGTATTCCTGCGTGGATGACTCTGTTGACTATAGCTGGCCTTTTCCAGACAAAGTATAAGGAAAACTCCGAGATGACAGTGCGGTTTTACGGCATTCGCGCCACTCTCTTGTTTTAACGCAAAACGCCTCGAAAATGCCGATGCTTGTCTCAGATTTTTCTTGAAGAAAAATAAGCCTTACGCTAGCGTGGGAAGGTAACAAAAAAGAGTTAGTGTGCTCTTTTTCGTCGCACCTCAAATCTTATTCTTATCATCCATAATGATAATAGCGAACATTTCCCGCCTCTCCGTGCGGGATTCTTTTTCCCGCCGCTGTCGCCCCAATCTGGTGCTTTATGTTGAGATTTCGTTGCCGATAATTTACATTCGCTGTCTGAGAAACCTCAACCTCCCGCGGTGGCCAGGCTGGCAACGGGTGGGCGTTCAGGAGCAAAAGACGTGCAAATGACCCTCATGGAATACATCACTCGGCACTTTAACGGCGATCTTCATCAGTACGCGCAGTCGGAAGGCGTCAGCCGTGAACAAATCATTAGTTGGATAAATAATGAATGTCACGTGATCAAAGGCAGACTGTTTATGCCGGTGAAGCATCTCCCGGTTGAACAAGCCCAGTGATGACGAAAAAAAAACCCCGCCAGGCGGGGTTTTCTGTTTCTGATAGCACGGAAAATCAGAAGTTATAGCCGACCACGAGGTAATAACCCCAACCGGTAGACTTGATCGGGCCCTGCGGGGTGCCGATATCCGCGCCATCCTGCCACTGACCGCCGTTATGGAAATAACGCGCCACGAAAGAATAGTGCCAGTGATCGTAGTTCAGCGCCAAAATATGGCTGGAGGCGATAGAGTTGCCGGTGCGCACCTGTTTGCCGTTGATCGCGTTACCACTGTCCTTGCCCAGATCGGAACCGAAGTCGAAGTTGGTGAAGCCGATGTAGCTCAGGTTGCCGCCCCACACCTGGGTCAGCGGTACGAAGTATTTCACCTTGAAGCGGTAACCGTCCCAGCTGTTCTCGTTGGCAGCCTGGTAGTTTTCCCACTGGTATTTGGCATAGATGTTCATCGACAGGCTCATCGGCAGGCCGGTGTCGATATCGGTGCCCAGACCCATGTACCAGGTGTTTTGACGGCCGTCGGCGTTGTGGCCCAGATCATAGATGTAGTTGTTGGCGAAGTACCACTCTTTGAACGGACCGAAGCTCAGATCGGTGCCGGTCAGTTTGTCGATGGAGAAACGTGGTTCAATCTCCATAAACAGTGGGGAGCCTTTGTCCCAGATACCGCGATCCGGGGTGTTGCCTACGCCGAAGAACTTCGGCACGTCAACGTAACCGTAGAAATCGAACCAGTCTTTCTTGGCGAAGGCTTCGTATTCGAGATACACATCGTTATTCAGCTGCGGCCCGAAACGGGTGTGGTAGCTGCCCACCACGTTAACGCTCTGGTGCCACCAGTCGGAGACATATTGACTGTCTTTGCTATCAGCCATTGATGATGCACTGTAAGACGCTGCGAGCAGTACACCTGCTGCGAGAGCTATTTTTTTCATTTTATTACCACATGCTTAAAGGGCCATTTCCTGCCCGTTTAGAAAAGATGACAATGAGTCTGCCGACACCTGGCGTTGTCTTCACACAGAAACTCGGATGACGCGCGCATTATAGAAACCACTGACTGTAAGAATCTGTGATCCAGTTACGCATTTCGCGAATAGGTAATCGATTGCGTTCACATTTGTCAAATTATGTTTCATGCAAATTCACATTCGCTGTGATTTTTGTCATGCACCGCGTTTTTTAGCGCAGTTTTTGAGCCAAATGACATCAGGGCGTCATCGCGAGGTGGAAAAGAAAAAGCCGACGCGCCAGCGCCGGCCTTCATCAGCATCAGGAGAAAGTACGGAACGTGAAATCAGTTCACCGCCGGCACCGCTTTGGCGATGTTTTCCTGGCGGAACGCCACCTCTTCACCGTTTTTCACCTCCCAACTGGCGACCGGAATATCGGTCTTGGGCGCAGCCGCGACGACCGAGCCGTAAATCAGCTTGTCGTCGCGACGCAAAATATAAACGTCGAGCTGATATTCATGTCGCAAATTCGCCGTGGTCAGGCGAACGGTATCGCCGCGCTCATAGTGATGCACGTCGATTTCAGGCTGTTGAATAAATTGAATGTCGCTTCTCATCGTCGTCGTTCCTTCAGGCAACATGGCTAGTTAAATTCTAGTTCAACATTGCGACGACAGCGGATAATTTCCGTTAATTTCCGCGAGTTGCCCGCCAACAGATCAGCGAACCGAGAGTGACCATCGCCACGCCCTGCCAGAAATTGACGGTCAGCGAGGTGTGCAACACCAACGCGGCGAACACCGCCGACAGCACCGGGGTAAAATAGGAGACGGTGGCCAGCAGCGTCATGTTGCCGTGCAAGATGCCGACGTTCCAGCCGGCATACCCCGCCCCCATAGCCACCCCGGCGCACAGCAGCGTCACGGTCACGCCGACGCTGAACTGCATGCCGTTTTCCGCGCTGAAGGCATACTTCAGCCACAGCGCCAGCGCGGTCAGCACGATAAACAGCACCACGCCGTTGCTGCCCCGGGCGATCTTCTTGGTCAGGTTGCAATACAGCGCCCAAATCACCGCGCCGCTGAACGCCAGCGTATAGCTGAGCGGATTGCTGCGCACGTTGGCTACCATCTGCGCCGGCGACCAGCCCCCCTCGCCGCTCATGATCCAGCCGATGCCGAACAGCGACAGCAACAGCCCCGGCAGCAGCCACCATTTCGCCTTTTGCCCGTTGAGCGCCAGCGCCATCAGCACGGTGAAACAGGGCCACAGGTAGTTGATCATGCCCACTTCTATCGCCTGCAGGCGGTTATTGGCGTAGCCGAGCGACAGCGACAGGCAGATCTCGTAGCTGACGAACAGCAGGCTGCCGACGATGAGATAAGGCCGCGGAAAGCTGCGCCATTTCGGCACGCCGAGCGCCACCAGCAAGAACGCCGCGCTGACGCTGTAGATCATCGCCGCGCCGCCGACAGGCCCCAGCCCTTCGCTGACGCTTCTGATCAGGCCGACGACGCTGCTCCACAGCACGATGGCCAACAAACCGAACAGCGTGGCGCGGGTGCGCGAGGGCAAAGCGGGCATAAGGCAGGTCCAATAGGTTATTTTTTATCAGGTTTTTCACTCTACTGCCGCACGCGCTAAAAAGAAAGGCGGGAAACTCCCGCCTGTGAATTTATTGCTGCGGTTGCCGCTCCAGCTGCGGCGGCGGCTGACGAAAACGTCGGGTCAGCCAGGCCAAATAGCCGAAACCCAGCGTCGCCCAGATAAGCCCCATGGTCAGCGAGCTCTTCTCCAGGTTCAGCCACAGCACCCCCACCGTCAACGCCCCCACCAGCGGCAGGAACAGGAAGTTGAAGCGATCCTTCCAGCTTTTGTTGCGCCCTTCGCGAATAAAGAAGTGGCTGATCACCGACAGGTTAACGAAGGTAAAGGCCACCAGCGCGCCAAAGTTGATCAGCGCCGTAGCGGTCACCAGATCGAACGACAGCGCCGACAACGCCACCAGCCCGACCATCAGTACGTTCAGCGCCGGCGTGCGCCATTTGGGGTGGATATAGCCGAAGAATTTCTCCGGGAACACGTTGTCACGCCCCATCACATACAGCAAGCGCGACACGCTGGCGTGCGACGCCAGGCCGGAGGCCAACGTGTTGATAAAGGTCACGCACAGGAAGATCGACTGGAACAGCTTGCCGCCGACGTACAGCGCGATCTCCGGCAGCGCGGCGTCGGGTTGGTGAAAGCGTTGAATGGTCGGGAAAAACAGCTGGATAAAGAACGAAACGCTAATAAAGATCACCCCGCCGTACAGCGCAGTCAGGAAGATGGCGCGCGGAATAACCTTGGCGGCGTCGGGCGTCTCCTCGCACAGCGTGGTGACCGCGTCAAAACCGAGGAACGAGAAGCACAGGATAGTCGCGCCGGTAATGATCGGCAGCAGGTGGGCATTCTCGCTGAGGAACGGCCGCAGGCTCCACACCGTGCCCATCCCCTCGCCGTTGTGCAGGCCGCGCACCACCAGGTAGATAAATACCAGAATGATCGCCACCTGCGCCAGCACGAACAGGGTATTGAAGTTGGCCACCAGATTGACGCTTTTCAGGTTGATGGCGGTGATCAGGATAACGAAGCCCACCACCCACACCCAGGGCGGCACTTCCGGGAACAGCGCGGTCAGGTAAATCTTCGCCAGCAGCGTGTTGATCATCGGCAGGAACAGATAATCCAGCAGCGACGACCACCCCACCAGAAAACCGACGTGCGGGTTGATCGCCTTCTGCGCATAGGTGTAGGCAGAGCCGGCGGTAGGAAACTGGCGCACCAGTTTGCCGTAGCTGATGGCGGTGAACAACACGCCGGCCAGCGCCAGCAAATAGGAGGTCGGCACATGGCCGTCGGTGAGGCCGGAGACAATGCCGAAGGTGTCGAACACTGTCATCGGGGTCAGATAGGCCAGGCCCATCATCACCACCTGCCACAGCTTGAGGGATTTGCGCAGCTGCGGTTTGCCCGCCGGGCCGCTGTCGATGGCTTTAATCGTCATGGCAGTTCCCCTTTTGGTCCTCTGCTGTCAACCGTGCAACGTCATTCAGAGAGGCCGCGGGGAAACTGCTGTTCAGGCGGCGGGAAAAACGATTTTGGGTCACTGTCGGGCGGCCGGCGACCGGCCCGTAGGCACTGCGGCACAGGCAGACGCCTGCGCATGGGGATGACTGAGTCATGGTTATTTCCTCGTCGGCGTCCTGTACGCCGTGATAGAAGAAATTCTGTACCGCAGCGCGCAGCCTCACCGGCCACAGGAGAGCCGATGAAATGCGCCGGACGCGCGCGGTAGTCGTTAGGTGAGCGGGATCAGGCGTTTTTCAGCATCCACTCGATTTCGGTTTCGGTGATCAGGCGCTCGAACTGCACCAGCTCGTCGGTTTTGCAGGCCAGGTAGACATGGCTGAAGCGTTCGCCCAGCAATGCATTGAGCACCGGCTGATGCTCAAACTCGTACAGCGCGTCGCTCTGGCGGATTGGGAACGGCAGCCCGTCCTGCTCCAGCCCGTTGCCGGTCACCGGCTCAGGCAGCGGCAATGCGGTTTCCAGGCCGTAGACAATGCCGGCCAGAATGGTCGCCATCACCAGATAAGGGTTGGCGTCGGCGCCCGCCACGCGATACTCCACGCGGTGGTTGTCGCGATCGCCGCAGGGAATGCGCAGCGCCACGGTGCGGTTGTTATGCCCCCAGGAAGCCTGGGTCGGCACATACATGCCGGGCTGGAAACGGCGATAGGCGTTGACGTTCGGCGCCAGCAGCGCCATCGAGGACGGCATCAGGGCGATCATGCCCGCCAGCGCCTGTTTCAGCAGCGCCGAATCTTCGCCGTCGTCATCGGCGAACACATTGTCGCCTTGCGCATTCAGCATGCTGATGTGCACGTGCATGCCGCTGCCGGCGTGTTCCTCATACGGCTTGGCCATAAAGGTGGCCTGCATGTTGTGGTTCTCGGCCACCATGCGCACCAACCGTTTCAGCGCCAGCGCATGGTCGCAGGCCTGCAGCACATCATCGGTATGGTGCAGGTTGACTTCGAACTGCCCCGGCGACGCTTCCGCCACCGCGCCGTCCGCCGGAATGCCCTGCAAACGGGCCAGCTCGTCGATTTCGCTCAGCACATCGGCGAAATGGTTCAGGTTATCGACGGAGTACACCTGGCTTTGGGTGTTGCGCTCCTGGGTTCCCGGCGCGCAAGGCGGCTGCAGATAGCCCTCCGCATCGCGTTGACGATCGATGAGATAGAACTCCAACTCTACCGCTACCACGGGGGAAAGCCCGCGCTGACGCAAACGCTGCCACACTCGGTTCAGCACATTGCGCGGTTCAACGTCAAAGGGAGTGCCATCTTCATCCAGCATGGTGAGCAGCACCTGCGCGATATATTGCGGGTCCGCCGCCGACGGCGTCAGCGTGCCCGGCACCGGCACGCACACGTGATCCGGCTCGCCCAACTCCTGCCCCAGCCCGGCCTCTTCTACGACGTTGCCGAGAATATCCATTGCAAATACCGACGCAGGGAAATAACAGCCCTTCTCCAGTTTGTTCAGGCCGCCGACCGGGATGCGTTTGCCGCGGAAGCTGCCGTTCAGATCGGTCAGCAGTACGTCGACATGTTGGGTTAACGGATAACGTTCCAAATACTTCTTCACTTCGCGCTGGAACGCGCTACTTCGTCTCTCTTCACTGTGCTGAACAAAGTTTTCCACTTCTACGATGTTGGTCTGCATGGTTCACCCGCCGTTTGTGTTTTGCTGTCGTCGATGCTTATTGACCGTCTTGTTCAATATAATGCCCACAAATGAAACGTAGATGAAACAAATTTGTTTTGCAAGTGTTACTTTTGGTTTGAATATTGCCCAATCGACTGCTAGATTTATAGAATATTGAACGAAATCGGCGGTGGAGAAGCTTATCGTTCATAATTTCGAACGTACCAAGGGGATAGCATGGACAATATATTTAACAGACCAGTCATCGGCGTCGTCATGTGCAGGTATAGGTTAAACGGGCACCTCACACAGACCTTGCAAGAAAAGTACCTGAATGCCGTTATCACCGCCGGCGGCTTGCCGATCGCCCTGCCGCACGCGCTGGCGGAGCCGGAAATGCTGGCGGAACTGTTGCCGCGCCTCGACGGCATTTTGCTGCCGGGCAGCCCCAGTAATGTGCAGCCGCACCTTTATGGTGAAAACGGCGATGAGCCTGACGCCGATCCTGGCCGAGACGCGTTGAGCCTGGCGCTGCTCCGCCAGGCGTTCGACAGGCGCATTCCCCTTTTCGCCATTTGCCGCGGCATGCAGGAGATGGTGGTCGCCACCCAAGGCACCCTGCATCGCCGCCTGTACGAACTGCCCGAGCTGCTGGAGCATCGTGAAGATCACGACCTGCCGCTGGAACAGCAATACGCCCCCGCCCATGAAGTCATCGTTCAGGAAGGGGGGCTACTTTCGCAACTGATACCGGATTGCAACAGATTCTGGGTGAACTCGCTGCACGGCCAGGGCGCCAAAACTCTGGGCGCGAGCGTTCGCGTCGAGGCGCACGCCGCCGACGGGCTGGTGGAGGCGATCAGCGTGCGCGATCAGCCCTTCGCGCTCGGCGTGCAGTGGCACCCGGAGTGGAACAGCGACGAGTACGCCCTGTCGCGCCTGTTGTTTGATGGTTTCATCACCGCCTGTCGGAACTATCAAAAGGAAAAACGCCCATGAGCGACGTCAGCTTGGCACCGGGAAAACGTCTGTCGCAGATCCGTCAACAATTGGGGTTGTCGCAGCGCCGGGTCGCCGAACTGTCTGGGTTAACCCACAGCGCCATCAGTACTATCGAGCAGGACAAGGTCAGCCCGGCCATCAGCACGCTGCAAAAGCTGCTGACGGTATACGGTCTGTCGCTGTCGGCGTTTTTCGCCGAGCCGGAAAAACCGGCAGAACCGCAGATCGTGATAGGCAGTGACGATCTGATCGAAATCGGCAGCCAGGGCGTTTCGATGAAGCTGATCCACAACGGCGATCCGAACCGCACGCTGGCAATGATGATCGAGACCTACGAACCGGGCACCACCACCGGCGAGCGCATCAAACACCAAGGGGAAGAGATCGGCACGCTGCTGGAGGGCGAAGTGGTGCTGCAGGTCAACGGCCAGAGCTATCACCTGCTGGCCGGGCAGAGCTACGCCATCAATACCGGCATTCCCCACAGCTTCAGCAACACGTCGGCGCGCATTTGCCGGATTATCAGCGCCCATACGCCGACGACATTCTGATCAACGGAGCCAGGCATGAACTTTCACCATTTGCAGTATTGGCAACAACGGGCGCAGGCCCTGAAGATTGAGCACCAGCTGTTTATCGACGGCCGCTACCAACCGGCCGCCGCGGGGAAGCGTTTCGCCGTGGAAGATCCCGCCGGCCGCCGTGAGCTGGCGCAGGTCGCGCGCGGTGAAGCCGCCGACATCGATCGGGCGGTCAGCGCGGCGCGCGCCGCCTTTGAACGCGGCGACTGGGCGCAGGCCGCGCCGGCGCAGCGCAAAGCCACGCTGCTGCGCTTCGCCGATCTGATGGAACAGCATCACGAAGAGCTGGCGCTGCTGGAAACGCTGGACACCGGCAAACCGATTCGTCACAGCCTGCGCGACGACGTGCCGGGCGCTATCCGCTGCATCCGCTGGTACGCCGAAGCGATCGATAAGGTGTACGGCGAAATCGCCCCCACCGGTCGCGAGGCGCTGGCGCTGATCGAACGCGAGCCGATCGGCGTGGTCGGCGCCATCGTGCCCTGGAACTTCCCGTTGCTGCTGGCCTGCTGGAAGCTCGGCCCGGCGCTGGCCGCCGGCAACAGCGTGCTGCTCAAACCCTCCGAAAAGTCGCCGCTGAGCGCCATCCTGCTCGGCAAACTGGCGCAACAGGCCGGGCTGCCGGACGGCGTGCTGAACGTGGTGCCCGGCTACGGCCACGACGCCGGCAAGGCGCTGGCGCTGCACCGCGACGTCGACGCCCTCACCTTTACCGGCTCTACGCTGGTGGCGAAACAGCTGATGATTTACGCCGGCGAATCGAACATGAAGCGCGTCTGGCTGGAGGCCGGCGGCAAAAGCGCCAACATCGTCTTCGCCGACTGCCCGGATCTGGATCAGGCCGCCCGCAGCGCCGCCGCCGGCATCTTCTACAATCAGGGTCAGGTGTGCATCGCCGGCACTCGCCTTTTGGTCGAAGCGAGCATTGAGCAAGCGTTCCTGCAGGCGCTGCGCAAACACGCGGCGGCTTTCGTGCCCGGCGATCCGCTCGATCCCGACACGGTGATGGGCACGCTGATCGACAGCGGCCACTGCGAGAAAGTGGCCGGCTATATCGATCGGGGGCTGAGCCAGGGCGCCGCGCTGTTCCTCGACGGGCGCGACCATCCACAGGGCGACCACGCAGGCTATCTGGGGCCGACCATCCTCACCCAGGTGGACAATGCCATGAGCGTGGCGCGCGATGAAATCTTCGGCCCGGTGCTGGCGGTGACCGCCTTCGACGACGAGCAACAGGCGCTGCAGCTGGCCAACGACAGCGACTACGGCCTCGGCGCTGCGGTCTGGACCCGCGATCTGGCGCGGGCGCACCGCATGGCGCGCCAGCTGAAAGCCGGCACGGTGTTCGTCAACAACTACAACGACGGCGACATGACCGTGCCGTTCGGCGGCTATAAGCAGAGCGGCAACGGCCGCGACAAATCGCTGCACGCGCTGGACAAATTCACCGAATTGAAAACCACCTGGATCTCGCTGGAATAAGGGCTTACATCATGACTGAACACGTAAAAAGCTATTATGCGGCCACGGCCAATGCACATCAGCCCTATCCGCAATTGAATGAATCTCTCGAGTGCGACGTCTGCGTGATCGGCGGCGGCTATACCGGCCTCTCCTCCGCGCTGTTCCTGGTGGAAGCCGGTTACGACGTGGTGGTGCTGGAAGCGGCGCGCATCGGTTTCGGCGCCAGCGGCCGCAACGGCGGCCAGTTGGTCAACTCTTACAGCCGCGACATCGATGTGATTGAAGAGCGCTACGGCGCGGAAAGCGCCCGCCTGCTCGGCAGCATGATGTTCGAAGGCGCGGAGATCATTCGCAGCCGCATCAGCCGCTACGCCATCGACTGCGACTACCGCCCCGGCGGCATCTTCGCCGCCCTGAACAACAAGCAGTTCCATGCCCTGATCGAGCAAAAACGCAACTGGGAGCGCTACGGCAATACCCAGCTTGAGCTGCTCGACGCAGACCGGGTGCGCCAGGAGGTCGCCAGCGATCGCTATGTCGGCGCGCTGCTCGATCACAGCGGCGGCCACATCCATCCGCTCAATCTGGCGCTGGGCGAGGCCGAGGCGATTCGCCTGCAGGGCGGACGCATCTTCGAGCAATCGGCGGTGACGAACATCCGCCACGGCGAACCGGCGCTCATCAGCACCGCCAACGGCCAGGTGAAGGCGCGCTTCGTCATCGTCGCCGGCAACGCCTACCTGGGCGACAAGCTGGAGCCGCGGCTGGCCAAGCGCAGCATGCCGTGCGGCACTCAGGTGGTGACCACCGAACCGCTGGCGCCGGAGATCGCGCAGGCGCTGATCCCGCAGAACTACTGCGTGGAAGACTGCAATTACCTGCTGGATTACTACCGCATCACCGCCGATCATCGCCTGCTGTACGGCGGCGGCGTGGTGTACGGCGCGCGCGATCCGGACGACATCGACAACCTGATCCGGCCAAAGCTGCTGAAGACCTTCCCGCAGCTGAAAGGGGTGCGTATCGACTATCGCTGGACCGGCAACTTCCTGCTGACGCTGTCGCGCATGCCGCAGTTCGGCCGGCTGGAGAATAACGTGTACTACATGCAGGGCTACAGCGGCCACGGCGTGACCTGCACCCATCTGGCGGGCAAGCTGATCGCCGAGCTGATGCGCGGCGACGCCGAACGCTTCGACGCCTTCGCCAAGCTGCCGCACCTGCCGTTCTTCGGCGGACGCAACCTGCAGATCCCGTTCACCGCCATCGGCGCGGCCTACTACACGCTGCGCGACCGCATCGGCGTCTAAAACAACAGGCCCGGTCATGATGGCCGGGCCTGTGCGTTAACGCTTAAACGATCTTCGGTTGGCCGTCCGAGGCGGTCGCCCCGCCATCGACCGGAATATTGGCGCCATTGATAAAGCTGGCATCATCGCTGGCCAGGAACGCCATCACCGCCGCCACTTCTTCCGGCTCCGCCGCGCGCCCCAGCGCGATGCGCTCATTGAACTTATCGCGGATCTCCTGCGGCCAGCCGTTGGTCATGTTGGTTTTGACCAGGCTCGGGCAGACCGAGTTGATGCGCACGCCGTCACCGCCGTGATCGAGCGCCATGGCGCGCGTCAGGTTGACCACCGCGCCTTTCGCCGCGCAGTAATAGGCCGCGCCCCAGTCACCGCCCAGGCCGGACACTGACGCGGTATTGACGATGCAGCCCTTGGTCTTCAGCAGGTGCGGCAAGGCGAATTTGGAGCAGAACACCACGCCGTCAATATCAACCCCGGCGATGCGACGCCAGTCGTCGACGCTGGTTTCCAGCACGCTGCCCGCCACGTGTACGCCGGCGTTGTTCAGCAGGACGTCGATGCGGCCCAGTTTTTCCGCCACCTCGTTCATCATTTTTTCAACCGCGACGTGATCGGACACATCGATATGCACCGCCATCGCCCGGCCCTTCGGCAGCGAAGCGGCGACCTTGTCCACCGCTTCCTTGGCCCAGTCGGCCAGCACCACGATAGCACCCTCGGCGGAGAAACGCCGCGCCGCCGCTTCCCCCATGCCATTGCCCGCACCGGTGATAACCACGACTTTATTGTCAAAACGCATGAGACCTCCTCCATGTAAACGCATTTATATAAGTCATACAAATCTCATTGCTCCGAGGATAAGACTCAGGCTCCCTGAGAGCCAGTCAAAACGTGCGGTTTATTAACCAAAAGGAGGTATGACAGTGATTTCAATGCGCTGGATTAACCTTTATCGGGTTTTGGCCAACATATTGATGGAGAAAATAAAATTCCAGGCAGTCACTATTTTTCGGGCGGATTGTCAGCAAGCGGAATTATTGCAGGTATGCAGTTATCTTCACCCAGAGATAAGCGATGCGAATGGAAAACGGCAGCCGCCCGCAGGCGGCCGCGACTATTTTTTCTCGATGGGAACAACCAGTAGATCAACGTTCAGCTCGTTGATCGCCTGACGCGCCGAAGAGACCAGTCGGCTCCAGACATCATGATGATGGCCGAAGATCACCAGATCGAACCCTTTTTCCTTCGCCACCCGGTTCAGCTCTTCTGTCAACGCGCCGCGGCTGACGATCACCTCTTCCACCGGATACGACGACTGCCCTTTGATCGCATTGAGCATATTCCTCACCCGCTCCGAAAAGGTGCGATCGGTGTAGTTGTAATCGCCCACGCCCAGATCGACGTAATAGCCGGCGCGGTGGATGTCGATATAGATCAGGGAAAGTTTGGCATTGAGCGCGGCGGCCAGTCTGGCGCCCTTGCCCAGCAGGAACTCGGCGTCTTCGCTGAGATCCGTGGCGACAACGATATGCCGGTAAGCCATGATGGCGGCCCTCCTCGTCAGATCCGTAAACAGGATGGCGCTCCTTGCCGCATGTTTCTTATGCATCTTAAGTTTAGCCCAGCGCCGGGCCGCTCGCCTGCCCCCTCGGCAAACGGTCGACGAGCGCCATCGCCTCGGTGTCCCAGACATTCACCGGAATGTGCCGCATGCGTAATTCTTCCCGGCCGTCATCGGAGCGGCGGCGCGATCGGTCGGGTGGATTCTGTGCGGGATTCGTTATAAAACTAACGGTACTCTTGTTGTAACAGGCAATCTTCCATGATCGATATGTCCGCCGTACTCGCCGTTTTCACCGTGTATATTGTCGGCGTGGTGATCCCCGGCCCCAATTTCGTCGCTGTCGCTCACAAAGCCGTTTCAGCACGCCGGACAGAGGCGTTTGCCTTGGTGGCCGGCATCGTGCTGGTCAATCTGTTCTGGGCGAGCAGCGCCCTTCTTGGCATCGGCGTGGTTTTCGCCCTGTTCCCCTGGTTGGCTATGGCGATTAAAGTCGCCGGCGCTGGCTATTTAATGTGGTTCGGCTATCGGCTTATCGCCCAGGCGGCGCCCTCTTCCGGCACCCCAGCGGCCACCGGAAAAAGCGGTTTTCGCGCCGCCTTTCTACAGGGTATCGCCACCAACATCGCCAACCCCAAATCCATTGCGTTTTACGCCGCCGTCTTCTCATCAGCGGCGCCCGCCCATGTTTCTACACCGACTTTTCTCGCCATGCTGCTGGAAGTCGCGGTGATAGCCAGCTTGTGGTACGGGCTGGTGGCGCTGGTATTGTCGCACGCGCCTGTCGCCGGCGCCTACCGCCGCAGCAAGGCTTGGATCGATCGCGCCTGCGGCACCTTGATCATCGCACTGGGACTGCGGCAGTTACTCAGCCGATGATCGCGATCCCCAGCCGCTCCAGCAGTTGAGCGGCCTGGTGACTGTCCATTTTAACGCCCTGCAGATCGGTGGTGCGTAAATCCAACTCACCCAGTTCCGCGTTGCTCAGATCGCACTGGGTGACATCGGCGGCGCGCCAGTCAAAACCGGAGAATTCGCCGCCGGACAGATCGGAGCCGCTGAAGCTGGCGCCGAGCACCTGCGCCCCGTGCCAGCGGTTTTCCCACAGCTCGCATTTCTCCAGCACCACCTTGGCGAAGTTGGCATAGCTCAGGTTGCTTTTGGTGATATAGGCGCTGCAAAACCAGGTGCGGCTGGTGATCATGTTCATAAAGCTGGCGCCGCGAAAATCGGCGCCTTGCGCGCGGCATTCGCGGATCTCCACCCCCAGCGCGCTGGCATGGCGGAAATCGGCCATCGACAAATCGCAGCTTCTGAAGCTGGCGTCTTTCAGTATCGCGCGGCTGAAATTGCCGCCCTGTCGGCTGTCGCGATCGTAAAACTGGCAGCCGATAAACTCGGTGCCGGTCAAATCGGCGCCCGAAAAATCGCACAGCATAAAACTGCCGTTTTCAATCTTCTCGCCGGTAAAGCGGTTACGGTCAATCTTTTCACCCTTCAACATCAGACTCATCGCAGCGCACCTGTTTATTTATACAGTCAGTGCGCATTTAATCCTATTCCGGCAGGGATGGCAATCGCCGTCGATCAGCGGCCATCCGCTGCGACCGGTTCGAACGCTACCTTGACGATACTGAACGTCTTGGTACTTTCCGCCTGAGCGACGTCGGCAAACAGCCGGGGGTAACGGGAGTTGACGACCCACACCTCGCCATCGCGCAGCGCGGCGCCGGTCGGCCCATCCAATCCCGGCGGCGCGGCGACCGCGGCGATACGCGCACTCGCCCAGCCGTCGGTCGAGGAGAGCAGCGTCACGTCACCGGACATGCTCCCCTTTTCACCCGGAAAAGACTGTACGATCACCAATTCATGGGCGTTTTTGAGCCGCAACCCGTCCGGCCCTTTTAAGCGTTGCGGCAACCTGATTGCACTTACCGCAGGCGCGTTATCCAGCGTCACCTTCCACAGCAGCCCGCGGGTGTAGTCCGCCGCAATCAGGAAGCCGTCCGGGTGATACACGACGCCATTGAGATAGGGCCGCGTGCCCTGCGCAGCGGCGGGTGCGTCGGCCGGCATCAAGCGCGCTGAGCGCACCAGAATCGATACCTGGTGCGTTGCCCGGTCGATCTTGTAAATCTGCGGCTGGAAGCTGTCGGTGACGTAGATATTGCCCTGCGCGTCGAGCGTCAGATCGTTGGCCAGCGTCGGCCCATGGCTTAGCGATGAAAGGTCGTACGTCTGCTGCAGCACGCCGGTATCGAGATTGAACTCCAGCACCTGCGCCACGCGATTGCGCGTGCCGGCGGCAGAGTTGCGGGACACGCCCACGTCTTCGTTGCACACCAGCACCCGGTTGCGCTCGGCGTCCACCAGCATGCCGGAGGTGGTGATAAGCCCCGTGCCGGTGGAAAACCGCCGATAGCGGCCATCCGGGTAGACCAGGCCAAGCTGCCCGCCGCGCAGGGAGGAGATCAGGAACGCACCGGCGCGTGCATTCCAGGCAATGCCCTCAGGGTAGGCGCCGGCGGGGTCCGGTGAAAACTCGATGCGTTGCGTGGCCTGCGCCTGCATAACGCCGCAGAGCAACAGCGCAGCGCCGGCCAACTGGGTGACGCATCGGCGGCACGGCAATAAGAAAGAAAAGAAGCTGAAGCGGAACATGAGCATGACCCTGATGAGGACTCGGATCGCTAGAGTAGGATCGCGCCGCTCATGGCACCAGCCGGGAAAAAGGCAATGCGCCACTAAAAAAATCGCAGTAATCGGCGCAAAAAAAAACCGCCCGAGACGGGCGGTTGACGTGACGGCGAACCGTTACTTCAGGGCTTCCTGAATGGCATCGGCCATCGGGCCGATGTGCTTCTCCGCCGCCTTCAGCTGGAAGTCCACGCCGTTGCCATCGTTGGTGTCTGACAGCGTAGCCTTGATAAGTTCCAGCGCCGCCTGCACCGCCACCAGCCGTTTGTGCTGTTCGTCCGTGACCGGTTCAGCGCCCATATTGGCCGGATAGTAATGTTCTAACATCGCGATCTCCTTTTGATGACGTTAAACCTTAACCTACCAGAAAACCGCGCATTTATTAAGGAAACCCCGCCCGGTGCGGCCGAATGGCGATAAATTGCACTATACTGGGCAAACACTCTCCCCTGTTACAGGATCATCGCCATGTCATTCCAGGGAAGCTGCCACTGCGGCGCCGTCACCTTCTCCGTAGACGCCGAACTGCCGACCGAAGCCCTCAGCTGCAACTGCTCGATCTGCCGCCGCAAGGGGCTGTTGCTGTCGTTCTTTCCCATCAGCGCGTTCACGCTCAGCAGCGGCCAAGACCGGCTCAGCACCTACACCTTCAATCAGCACAAGATCCGCCATCAGTTCTGCCGAGTCTGCGGCGCCCAGCCCTTTGCCTACGGCACCGCGCCGGACGGCGCCGCGATGTGCGCCGTCAACCTGCGCTGCGTGCCTGACGTCGCGCTCGATGCGTTACAGATCCACAGCTACGACGGGGCCAGCGTCTGAGCGAATCGCGCGCTCAGTCGAAGGCGACCCAGCCGGCGTCGGTTTCGGCGGATTGCACGCAGCGCTCCACCCACTTCACGCCCAGCGCGCCGGCCTGCACGTCCGGGTACCAGAAGTCGGCCAGGAAGGCCGCGTCGCGCCGATCGGTGGCGTCCATCGCCAGCGCGAAGCGGCGGTAGAGATTCGACCAGGCTTCAAACAGCCCCTCCGCATGGCCGCCGCCGATGCGATCGTCCGCCAGCGCCGACGCGGCGAGATACGGCATGCCGCGCTCCAGGATCCGCACCGGCTCGCCCTGCACTTCGAAGCGCAGCTGATTGGGTTGTTCATCCCACCACTCCAGGCTGGCCTTTTCACCGACAATGCGCACCTTTTGGCCGTGCATCGAACCGCAGTTGACCGCCGAAGCCCACACGGAGCCGATGGCGCCGTTGTGATACTCCATCAGCACATAGGCGTTGTCCTCCAACGGCGCGCGCGACGGCACAAAGCTTTGTCGGCTGCAGAGTAGCCGCCGGATCTTCAGCTGCGGCGCCATGGTTTCCGCCAGGAACAGCGTGTGGGTCGCCAGATCGCCCAGCACATAGCTGGGGCCGACAAAGCGAGGATCAACCCGCCAGCGAGTGCTGGGATTATCCTGCTCCACCGGCGCGGCGTGAAAGCCGTGGGCGAACTGCATATTCACCAGCCGAATTTCCCCCAGCCGGCCATCGGCAATCATCTGTCGCGCCTGCAAAATCATCTGGTGCCCGGCATAGCCGTAGGTCACGCCGATGACTTTGCGCTGCCGCTCGCACAGCGCCGCCAGCGCCTGCGCCTCTTCGACGCTGAAACACAGCGGCTTCTCGCACACCACGTGCAATCCCGCCTCCAGCGCCGCCCGGCAAATGGCGTAATGGGTGTTGTTCGGCGTGGCGATCGAGACCGCTTCGATGCCGTCCGCCCGCGCGGCTTCGGCGCGGAACATCTCGGCATAATCCGCATAACAGCGCGCCGCCGCCACGCCCAGACTCCGGCCAAAATCACGCCCGCGTTCGGCGTCAATGTCGAACGCGCCGGCCAACAGAGTAAACGCGCCGTCGCGCAAGGCCGCCGAACGGTGGATGTAACCGATCTGGCTGGTGCCGCCGCCGCCGACCATGCCCCAGCGCAACGATCTCGCCAAAGGTTTGCTGCCGTTGATCATCGTGTTTCTCCTGATTAAAAGCCGAGGCCGCGCAAGTAGCGCAAGCTGGCGGTGACGTCCTGCAGGCTGCCCTGCACATTGCGCGGATCGCGCTCCTGCTCGATAGTGATCCAGCCCCGGTATCCGCGCTCGGCCAACAGCGCGCGCAGTTGCGGATAATCGATCGCCCCGCTGCCCAACGGGCACATGACGCCCTCAGCGCAGGCGGTGAAGAAATCGACGCCGCGCGCCAGCACCTCGCGGAACACCTGCGGATCGACGTCTTTGAAGTGCAGATAATCGAGGCGCTCAAAGTGCTTGCTCAGCCAGGCAGCCGGGTCCAGCCCGGCGTAATACAGATGGCCGGTATCCAGACACAATCCGGCGGTGTGATGCGGAATGTCCGCCGCCAACCGGTCGATTTCGTCGGCGAACTCGATGCAGCCGCCGGCGTGCGGATGCACCACCGGCCGCACGCCGTATTCCCGCCAGGCCAGTTCGCTGATGCGCGTAATGTGCCCGATCATCCTCTGCCACTCCGCCTGCGACAAACGCGGCGCTAAATCTGAACGCCCGGCGAACCTGGCGCGTTGCGGATTGCCGAAATCGATAATCACCAGGAACGGCGGCGCGGCGCGATCGCCCTCGCTCGGCCCCGCCCTGGGCGCCCGCGAGAGGTTGCGGCATATCCGATGCGTCAGATCCAGCAGGCGCTCAATGTTGGCCTCGCTGACCAGATCGTCAAAAATCGTGCCGGCCACCAGCGAAAGGCGATGCTGCTCCAGCGCGGCGCACAGCGCCTCGTTCTGCGTCGGCAGATAGCCCCACGGCCCCAGCTCGATGCTGCGGTAACCGGCCGCCGACGCTTCTTGCAGAACCGTGGCATAGGGCGGCAAATGGGGGTTGTTCGGATCATCCACGCCCCAACTGCAGGGCGCATTGGCGATAGGCAAAGTCATGGCGACGGCTCCTTTTTTGCAGGGAATGCCGGCAGTATCAAACAAAAATTCCAAAACCATCAATAATGAAAATTTTATTTTTTGATAGAGATCGCGCTATTTTTGATAAAATATTTGATGGTTTTTAATCAAATACAGGCGGCGCCTGGCTGCGCCCTGACCTCGGCAAACACCACTCAGCGGCCGTCAGAGGTTTTCTTTGGTGATCACATCGAAGCGATTAATGATGTGGCGTAATCCCGGTTGTTCATCGGCGGCGAGTAACGTCTCGACGATCGTGGCGGCCAATTCGGGAATGCGGTGGCACAGCAGCAGATCCACCGTGCCGTCGAGCAGCGCCATTTCACCGCCCTGCACCGGGCCGTGGCACACCAGCGTAATGTCATGCTGCCGGCCGCTCTCTCGCAACGCCTGAATAATGCCTTCCACACCGCCGCTCGGCGCGTAAAGCGCCGCCAGCTCCGGGTGGCTCGCCAGCAGTTCACGCGTGACCCGGCGCGCCGTTTCCGCGTCCTCATGACTGCGCACCGGCTCCAGCACGCGCTGACCGCTCATCTGCTCACGCAGATAAGAGCGGAAACCGATCTCGCAGGCCTCCTGACACGTAAAACGGTTGTCGCCGATGATCACGCCGACGTCGCCCTGCCGCCGGCACAGACGATCCACTGCCCAGCCGGCAGTGCGGCCCGCTTTTTGATTATCCAGACCGATGTAGCCGGCGCGGCTGGGTACCGATAAATCCGACAGCAGCGCGAAAACGTTGATGCCCGCCTGGGCGGCTTCTTCTACGGCATAGTGGATCAGGGGGTGATCCAGCGTCAGCACGCCGATCGCTTCCACCTGGCGGCTCAATTGGCTAATGGCGGCTGCGGTGTCGCCGATGGCATTGAGAGAGTGGAAGATGAACTGCGGCGGCTGACCCGGCTCATGATACGGCGCCGCTTGCGCCATCAGTTCATCAGCCAGTTGCGCATAGAAAGAGTGTTCGCGCCGCAGCAGGATGAACCCCATTCTCAGGCGGCGTTCCGGCCTGCCCAGCACCGCCGACAGGCAGTGGGACTTCTCCAACGCGAACCCCAACTTTTTCGCCGCCTCAATCACCCGGCGCTGGGTGGCGGGCCGCACCGACGCGCGTTGGTTGATTACCCGATCGACGGTGGCGATGCCGACCCGCGCCTCTCTGGCGATGGCCGCCATGGTGGTTTTCTTGCCGCTCATGTTCATCTCCATCAACGATTTGATGGAAAAATATCATAGCCGTTGCCGCCCCTGATGTGATGCCGTTCGCGATTAACGGTAGACGGAGAACTTCTTGGTCAGCGGCTTAAGCTGCTCGGTGTCACCGTAGAGCGCCACCGCCACGAAATCCAGCTGCTCGTAAGGGGTATTGGCAGTGTCGGCGATCTGCTGCTCGGCGGAGTGCGACAGCATGGTGGTGGTGAAGAAGTTGGACAGCACGCCCTCCTCCTTGCATTTGAGGATCAGGTTGCTGAGCTGGCTGCTGTTTTTAGCCTGCAGGATGACGATCGGGTAGTGGCTCATATTGGCGCTGACGCCGTCGAGGCTGCTCGGATAGTGGTGAAACTCGCGCTGCTCGATCAGATCGGTGATGCCCGCCGTCAGATGGCAAGAGGCGTTAAACAGCGTGGCCGGTTCGTGATTGCGGTTGAGGATGATATAAAACTTTTTCTCGTTGTCGCTGTACATACTCTTCTCCTTGAATAGACAGCCAGTTTTACCCAACCGGCGCACGGTTTCAAGGCGCGATAAGGGGCCGCGTCCGGCCCCGTGATAGCACGGCCGGCTCAGACCGCGCCTTCGCCAGGCCCCAGCGGCTGGGCCACCTGATGCAGCACGGTGATGTTCTGCAAAAGAGTGCCGCCGTCGATAGGCTTCATCTGGCCGTCGCGATCTTTATAGTGCGTCGGTTTGGCCCCGTGGAAGAACAACCCGGCGTTGACCTGCACGCCCAGATAGCCCGCACTTGGCGGCAGGCGCTGCACATCGGTCCAGGGGTTGGAAACCGGCACGAACTGGAATCCCTCGCCCGTCTTCGCATACAGCGGGCGCAGCAGCGTGACAAAGGCCATCAGCGGCGACAGCGCCTCTGTAAAGATCTGCACCGGCCGATCGACCGTCATCAGGAAACCCTGCGGCTGCTCCTCAACCGTGTCGAAGGTCAGGCTGCTGCTGATATCGTCACCACGGCCACCGTAGCTCCACTCCATCACCGGCGCTCCGTTTTCATTCATCATCTCTGACATACACTGCTCCTTATAAATAAAATTGATCGGACACGCTCGCTGCGTGCCGGAACAGTAAACCGTTGCAGGGGCACCCGCGTCCACGCAGGGCGGCACGCTGGCGAACCAAACAACGAGGCGCGCAAAATAAAGCTCGAAATGAATAATTTCCCCGCGTGACAGCGCAGCATTTGAACGACTTCTGTCGTAGCGCAGACGCATAGTGAGGGCGTTACCGCCACTGGAGAGTGTTATGACTGCGATTAAACCGGACGCCATTGACCGCGTTTCCCCCGCCGCCACGCCCTGGCTGGCCGTCATCAATGTGCTGTTCGCCGGCATCGCCGCGGCGCTGCACGTGGGCAAGGCCACCATTGCCTTGCCGGCGCTGCAGGCCGAGTTTGGCCGCTCGCTGGAGACGCTAAGCTGGGTCATCTCGGCGTTTCCTTTCGTCGGGGTGTTCGGCGGCATCGCCGCCGGGCTGCTGGTGCGCCGCTGGGGCGACCGGCGCCTGCTGGCGCTGGGATTGCTGATCATCAGCGCCGCCAGCTTCGCCGGCGCCACGCTGCACGACTTCAGCGGGCTGATCGTCAGCCGCTTTGTCGAAGGCCTCGGCTTCGTGATCGTGGTGGTTGCCTCGCCGGCGGTGCTGAACCGCATCGTCGCCCCGGCGCAGCGCAGCCTGGTTTTTGGCATCTGGAGCACCTTCATGCCGGCGGGCATCGCCATTTCGCTGTTTTTCGGCCCGCATCTGGCCGACTGGCAGCAGAGCTGGCAGGCCGGTGCGGCGTTGACGCTGCTGGCCGCCCTGCTGCTGCCGCTGACCACGTCCCGCCGCGCCGCCAAGGCGCACGTTCCGCCGTTGCCGCTGCGACAAGCGCTGGGCGCGATGCTGCGGGCGCGCCAGCCGCTGTTGCTGGCGCTGATGTTCACCGCTTACAACCTGCAGTTTTTCTCGGTAATGACCTTTTTGCCGATCTTTCTGATGCAGCGCATCGGCCTGTCGCTGGCGGCCGCCGGCGGCATCAGCGCGGCGGCGGTGGCGGCCAACATCATCGGCAACCTCGCCGCCGGCGTGCTGCTGTCGCGCGGGCTGCCCGCCAGAACGCTGCTCGCCGCCACCAGCCTGTTGATCGGGGTCTTCGGCGTCGGAATTTTCCTGCCGATGACGCCCAACGGCTTGCTGATCCCGCTGTGTTTCCTGTTCTGCGCCATCGCCGGCATACTGCCCGCCACCATTCTGGCCGCCACGCCGGCGGCGACGCCGGAACCGACGCTGCTGCCGCTGAGCCTCGGGCTGGTGATGCAGGGAAACTACCTCGGCCAGGTGATCGGCCCGGTCGCGCTGAGCGCCATCGTGGCCGCAGCCGGCTGGGCGGCCCCGGCGTGGCTGGTGCTGGCGGCGGCGGTGTCTGGAGCGGTATTGGCGCTGGCGGCTACGCTTCCGTCAGGAAGTCGATGAATTTCCGCACCTTCAGCGGGACAAAGCGCGCATAGGGGTAAAGCAGGATGAAGGGACGCGAGGCGCCGGCGTAATCTTTCAATACCTCGACCAGCGCCCCGCTGCTCAACTCTTGTTCGACGGTAAAGCGATACACCTGCATCAGTCCGGCGCCGCTTTTCACCAGCGTCAGCGTAGCGAGGTAATCTTCCTGGCAAAGCCAGCGCCCGGCAGTTTCCACTTTGCTGTTTTCGCCCTGAACCTTAAACGTCCAGGCGGTTTTTCTGCCGGTGCTGGGCAACGCATACTGAATGCAATCGTGCCGGGCCAGATCCGCCGGCGTGAGCGGCGCAGGGTGGCGTTGCAAATAGCCCGGCGTCGCCACCACGATCAGTTCAGCCTCCTCCAGACGCCGCGCCGCCAGGCCGGAGTCGTTCAGCTCGCTGCCGCGAATGGCGACGTCGAATTTATCTTCGGAGAAATCGATATTCTGATTGCTGACGTGCAGATTCAGCTTGAGATCGGGATAGCGTTGCGCAAACTCGGGCAAACGCGGCAACAACCTAAAATGCGCGTACAGCGTCGGCGCGCTGATGCTGAGCGTGCCCACCGGTTTGTCCCGTTCGCCGGAAATGCTCGCCTCGGCCTCCATCAGCTGGCTCAGCGCCCGGCGACATTCCAGGTAATAACGCTGGCCGGCATCCGTGACGCGCATCTGGCGTGTGGTGCGGATAAACAGCTTCGCCTGCAATCGCGTCTCCAGACGCGCGACCGAGCGGCTGACCGCCGCAGGGGTTATCCCGGCGGCATTGGCCGCTGCGGTGAAGCTGCCGGTTTCTACCGTCAGGCAAAACAGCTCGATTCTGCCCACCTGAACGTCGTCAAAATGGCGTTGCATGTCTCTCCCTGCTAATTCATTACATAAGGTATAAATTAAAGTTCTTTCCCCCTCATTTTTCAATCATCAGGTATGGATTACCGTTCACGTACGATCAATCCCTATCCTGTCGAGGAGAGAAAATGAGCAAAGTAAAAACGGTCATCGTCACGGGCGCATCGAGCGGCTTGGGCTTCGCCATCGCGCAAGCCTACCTGGCGCGCGGCTATCAGGTTGTCGCAAACGCCCGTTCGCTTGAACGGCTGCAGGCGGCGGCGGACAAACTCGGCCGCCCGGCCAATCTGCTGCTGGCGCCGGGAGACATCGCGCTGCCGGAAACCGCCGAACGGTTGTTCAGCCTGGCGATACAGGCTTTTGGTCAGGTAGATATTCTCATCAATAACGCCGGCATATTTATCGCCAAGCCGATCGCCGACTATACGCCGGAGGAGGTCGACGCGATGGTGGCAACCAATCTGAAAGGCTTCTTCTACCCGGCGCAGGCCGCCGCCCGGCATATGCAGCAACGCGGTGCCGGCCACATCGTCGCCATCACCGCGTCGATCGCCATGCAGCCCAACAGCAAAGTGCCCGCTTTGCTGCCGGTGCTGATTAAAGGCGGCCTTAACCACGCCGTGCGCGAGCTGGCATTGGAGTTAGCGCCGTACAACGTGATGGTCAACGCCGTGGCGCCCGGCATCATCGCCACGCCGATGCATCAAAATGATGAACAGAGCCTGGCGCAGATGCGGCAACTGGCGCCAACCGGCCGCGTCGGCCAGCCGCAGGACATCGTCGATGCGGTGCTGTATCTGACCGACGCCAATTTCGTTACCGGCGCGGCGCTCGCGGTTGACGGCGGCGCCACCGCCGGCGTCTGGTGAAACCGGGGAGAAACGCCATGCCATACGTCAACATTAAAGTGACCGACGAAGGGGTCAGCGCCGCGCAAAAGCGCATGCTGATCGAGGGAGCCACCGCGCTGCTGGAGCAGGTGCTGAATAAGCCACGCCACACCACTTTCGTGGTGATTGACGAGGTAGCCACCGACAACTGGGGCGTCGGCGGAGAGAGCGTCACCGCCCTGCGCGCCAAAGAACGAGGCGAATGACGGGCGATTTATTCTGGGGATCCAGTGTCGTAGGGTACAGCTGCTAGTTATCGTTATCGGGTCTGCGTGGTGAGATCAATCACGCTCAGCGCGAAGGATAAGGCCAGTGATGGTCCAGACCCGATAATGACAAGGCGCCGGTCGCGGCAAGATAAACCAGCACACCGGCGAAAGCGATCAGCAGCACCTTTTCGATAACGGCAAGTCGTTTGTGTTCAGTCATTTGCATACTCCTTCGTGGTATCGGGCGAACGGCCGCCCTCCTAAAAACTAGGAAAGCCTGGCGCAGGCGGCAAGCGCGGCTCACAAAATGAAACACAATCAATAAATTTTGTTAATTATTTAGCCCTCTTTCTTTTCTCACGCCGCCACCTGTTCACCGTGCGGCGCCCGCCTTGCCCTTAATAACCCTATGGAATACGCCACTAAAAATCCCCTACCGGTTAAGCAAAGGTGATGATAGTGTTGTTTTCATTCAGTTCATCTATGCTGAAAATTCATCTTTTGAGGGACGACTATGATGTCTAAAGGCATTTCCAAGGGATTCTTTATTCTGATCCTGTTCATCGTTACCGCCGCTTTTCTCGACGTGCTGGGGCCTTATTACTCCTCGGTGCTGTGGGCGGTTATTCTGGCGGTGATTTTCCATCCGGTGAAAAAGAAGTTGAAGCAGTACGTCGGCGAACGCAACGGCGTGGTGTCGCTGCTGACGGTGGCGCTGATTTGCCTGATCGTGTTCACGCCGTTGGCGATCATCGCCTCGTCGCTGGCGATGGAATTCAACGTGATCTACACCAAGCTGCAGACCAACAACAGCCAATTGCCGACCATGCTGGCGGACTTTATGCGCCACCTGCCCGGCTGGGCGCAGCGCTTCCTGGCGGAGCATAACCTCAACAGCGCCGCCGAGATCCAAAAGCAGCTTTCCGAGGTGGCGCTCAAGGGCGGGCAATATCTGGCGGGCAGCGTGTTCCTGATCGGCAAGGGCACCTTCAACTTCGTCGTCGGCTTCGGCGTGATGCTCTATCTGCTGTTCTTCCTGCTGAAAGACGGCCCCTATCTGGTGAACCTGGCGCTCGAAGCGCTGCCGCTCTCCCAGCACGTGAAACACCATCTGTTCGTCAAGTTCGCCGCCGTCTCCCGCGCCACCGTCAAGGGCACGGTGGTGGTCGCCGTGGTGCAAGGTGCGCTCGGCGGGCTGGCGTTTTACTTTACCGGCATCGACGGCAGCCTGCTGTGGGGCGCGCTGATGGCGTTCCTGTCGATCATCCCGGCCGTGGGCTCCGCCATCATCTGGGTGCCGGCGGTGATCTACTTCTTCGCCACCGGCATGCTGTGGAAAGCCATTTTCCTGGTAGTGTTCTTCGTGGTGGTGATCGGCCTGGTGGACAACATCCTGCGCCCGCTGCTGGTGGGCAAAGACACCAAAATGCCGGACTACCTGATCCTGATCTCCACCCTGGGTGGCATGGAGATCTACGGCATCAACGGCTTCGTTATCGGCCCCTTGATCGCCGCGCTGTTCATCGCCTGCTGGAACATCCTGTCCGGCCGCGACAGCGAGGAGAATATCGAAGAGATCGACGAAGAATTTATCGAGGAAGGCAAAAACCATCCCGACGCGGTGGAGTAAACCTCCCGCAGCGAATCACGCAGGGGCCCGTTTGGGCCCCTTTTTTTGTCTGTGGTATCCTTGCCAGGTTCACAAGGAAGAACGGGTTTCGTTATGCTTATTTTCTACGCCACGCTGGCCATCGCCTTCACCCTGCTGTGCCTGCTGGCCTTTATCTCTTGCGCTTACCAGCTTTCGAAGCACGGCGACGTCAAATTTTTGGCCTCGCTTTCGGTGCTGATCTTCGCGCTGCTGGCCTTCTATGCCGCTTATGGCTACGTCAGCACCTGGCTGCAACAGCAGGCGGTCGATGTCCGACTGTATTAGCGCAGCGGGATAAAAAAGACCTGCTCCGGATCGCCGTCATCGAGATTGTCAATCTGGCCGCTGGCGACAAATCCGGCGTTCAGCAGCAGCCGCTGCATCGGCAGGTTGGAACGATTGGTGGAAGTGAACAGCTTCGGGTGTCGGCAATGGGACTTCAATGCCGTAATCAACGCCTGCCCGACGCCCCGGCGGCGATAGCGCTCGCCGACCATTAGCATCTCGATAAAACCGCAGCCGAAGAAGTGATAGTGCAGTACGCCATAGCCCATCACCACGTCCTGTTCCTCGGCAAGATAGCAATCCCCCTGCCCGCACCAGGCCCGGATCTGCGCCGCGCGCTGCGGTTCGTGTTTGGCGACGCTGTCGAGGGCGATCAGGGCTGCGACATCGGTTTCAGTGGCAAGACGAACAAACATGTTTATCCCTTCATTCTGATGAGGGGCGGCGACACCGCTTCAACGAAACGGCAACCGAAGCGGGATAATTTTTACATCCCCGCCGAATTTTGTAATCCTATTATAGAGTTACTAAAACACACGCCAAGGAAGGAAAGCTTTTCCCGATGAGCATACCGCAAATACCCGCCGCCCTGCTGTTTACCCTGCTGCTGGCGGGCTGCCAGTTCCACAAAACCGTGTTCCCGCCGCCGTATATCGGCACCCCGCAAGAGATCAGCACCTACGAAGTGAAAGGGCTGACGTTTGTCACCACCGTCACCTTCAGCGGCCTGTTCGCCGAAGATCTGGTGCGCGAATACGCACAGAAACATCACTATCGCTACTATGTGGTCACGATGCGCAGCAACGGTTTTAAAGACCGAAGCGAGCGCGTGAGCGCGATGATGTATCGGTAAGAGCCCCTGTCCTGATTTGGCAAACCTGCATCAGGGCTCTACTTCAAAACCCCATCTCGCTCGATGCCGCCGTAGGTAAGCTCTGTTCTTTTCAGACAACCCGCTAATGTTCGCATCCAGCGGGATCTTTAACTCATCTAACAAGCTGCTCTTCGTCTGTGGATACAGCAAACGTCCGTCATCGGCAAAACTGATCGTGCCGCGATCGAACAGCTTGTCCAGATTGGGGATTAACGGCAGACCATTGTGCGGATCCACTTTCTCTTCTGGGGTCGCAATCGACCAGGCAACGATGTGAGAGGCAATGAGAATGGACGGCTCAGCAATCCCCGTGACCGCACACCGATTTCCCCACCGCTTAAACATTTTATCGCGATAGGGACCATGCCCAATCCGCGCCTGAATCACCCTTTCTTGCTCACCACCGACCTCTCTGGTGATTTCGACGGTATCCGCATGGAGGTTGATAGAGAGATTTTCCGAGATAAAACCGGCGATCAACGCGGCTGCCGGCACGGGGATCTCGCACATATAGTTTTCGGTGCATCCGCCTTTCTTATTAAAAACGCGCGGAAGGCAAGCCTGGTTGTGCATGCGTATGAACGCCTGATTAAAAAGGGAAACATCAATAGGGAGTTCAAGACGCGTCAGTTCCAAATCGACTTGGGTACCCGCAATATGCGGCGGTCCCGCGACCCGATGCTCAGGCCGCGGTGCAGAGTAAGCATCGCGTACCGCTGTCGCCACGCCGATAATCTTCCTACCCTTGTGGCAAAAAATCAGGTCACCCTCTTTGACTTTTTTGACCGTTTCCCACCCGGCAGGTTTAAACATGTTCCCAGTCTTATTTATTCCATATTGCGGCGCCCACAAGAATTCGCCCTTCAAAACTTCCGCGACGCTGCCACCGATGTTGACCCAGAAAAAACGCATGGCCACTCTTTTATAATCAGGAGTTTTAAGGGTTATCGTCACCATTCATCAAAGGCTTTAGTGATTTTCACCCATTAACGCAGGGTGACGGCAATAAAAAATCCCGGCCTTGACCGGGATAGCGTTGCACGGAAACAGCATTGTTTATTCACTGCGGGCGAAATTCCAACGTGCTGTTTTTGACCGCTTCGTAAACCGCGGCCGTTGGCGGCTTAGGCAGACGCGCATTGGCGATTGCTTTGATCGCGGCCTGGCAAAGTTCCGGTTCCCCTTGTTCAGCCTGAATGCTGATCAGCATACCGTCCGGCGCCAGCTTGATGCTCAATGTGCAACGCTTGCCTGAGTAGGCTTCGGCATCTTTCAAATGGCTTTGAATCGCGGCCTGCAACTGGGCGATATAGTGTTCTTTCTCTTTTCCCGGTGCCGGCGTCTTTGGGTCGCCAAGGTTGGTGAAAAGATCGTCAACCTCTTTATTTACCGGATCGGTTTGGCTGGGGGCCGTGCTCTTGGCACACCCCGTTAATGCCAGCGCGGTCATCGCCGCCAATACTGTAGCAACGCCGGTTTTATAGCCTGAATGCGTTATTTTCATATCCCTGTCCTTATGGATGTTGTCAGTTGAAAAACAATAACAATAGCAGCTCAATATTCACAATCGAAAAGTGATGTAAGACTCATAAAAAGCAGCCGTCAGCGTAGAAGACGAGAGTTTCGATGAAACAGCCCTCTCCCTTAAGGTTAAACGCATATTTTCTTCACATGTCAAATACACTCTCAATTTAAAAAAATGAAAAAAATGTATATAGCGATAAGGCACATCAATCCCCATTAACAATCAACATACTGAAATCATTAATAATTCATACCTTTTCTTTGTTGCGTTTTCGTTTTCGGTCATTAAGAAAAACAATCACATCATGATAATATGCAACAAAAGCCAATATAAATACAGACACGACTATCAAAGCCAGGTAATTACTCTCCCTAAGCCCTTGGATTATTTCTCCAATTGATAGATAACCATGAAGGAAACTGAAGAAAATAAGCATAAATGAAATCAAATTCAGCGCAGATGCTTTGATACAATAACGCTCAAGCTCGCTGGCGATATTGTTCAGACTGGTTAACTTTTTGTCCATATCTTTATCTTCGGATATAAATAAGTCGTCTATTATTGCATTCGCATTTTTTAATTCAGCATTAGACGCATGGAATCCATGGAACACGGCACCAATCAATGTAATAAATATCACGATCCCCCATGAAGAAAACACATCCCAGTCAAAGTCAACATGAATACTGGCGTTTAAGTCACCCTTATTGAATGAAAGATCAACAATTTTAAAAACGAATACACATAACGCCATCCAAATAGTCATTATTGCAATTGATAATTGTACTGTTTTTCTGCCTCTATCCAGAGCAGTATTATATCTGTAAAGTATCAAACTAAAATTCATTATGCACCTCTTGATCGTCATTAAAAATTTATGTTAAAGGCAACTATTATCTATAACACTAAACCATCAAATTATTTCAAACAAAACAGTTCAATTAGGTATTATTAGAAAATGTAAAAACATGGTGGGTTAAGTTCCTGCATAATCATCTATACCTATATCAAAAAAAAGCCATAGAAACCATATCGGCAAGCCATAACCCATAGAAGATCGATAGTCTATTTTGACCTAAAAATAGATTCCTCAATACTAATAAAAATCATAAAAACGTTAAAATAATACAACCGAAAAATGCCTATATTCAGGTACATTATTTTTCCGAATCATTAAAAAGTCACCTTACGGAATTATGTCAATGATTATTACATATGCATCAAGACGAACACGCTGAGATTTGTCTTCCATTAAAACACCGAACGTATTAAATATGCCTAAAGGTAGCACCACGAAGCTCTGAACATTTCAGCAAATTAGCACCTTCTATGCCTCTAACGTCCAGGTAAACCTCACCCCCAGGTAGTAGAGTGTTAGACTAATCGTCCAGTAGCAAGCTTTCGATTAGTATTGCTAATTTAGCAAAACTGTTTTTGTATTGACTATCCAGACGCACTCATAACCCATTGAATAAAAATAATTATTTAGTTTTTCTTGCTGTTTATCCCTTAGTTCATCTGATATTCTCTGTTTATACTCTATAACCAAGGTAGCGATTATCTCCGATTGTTGGCGGCCAATTTCTTTAGTTCTGCCACCTGGATCTCCCCTTTCCCTGCGTTAAGCAGCTATAATCCAAAAAGTGGAGTTTTTTGAAAACGATAAGGAGGGAGTATGTACAAAACTATTTTGGTTCCCGTGGATATTACCGAACCGGAATTAACACAGCAGGTCATCCCGCATGTCAACGCGCTCGCCAGGCTCGAAGACTCCCACGTCCATTTCCTGGCGGTGATCCCGTCGCGCGCCACCTATGCCGCTTTCGGCTTTGCCGCCACGGCGGCGATAGAAACCAAAGACGAAATCATTGCGGTAGCAACCGAGGGGCTGGCAAAAGCGGCCAAAGAATTCAGCGTGCCTGAAGATAGAGTGACCACGCACGTTGCCGTCGGCGATCCTAAAGATCAGATCCTGGAGCTCGCCGATGCGCTCAACGCGGAGATTATCGTGATGGGTTCCAACCGCCCTTCTGCGATCACTTATCTCCTCGGCTCCAATGCCACCGCCGTCGTCCGCCACGCAAATTGCCCGGTGCTGGTGGTGCGTGAATCGGCTAACGCCGCGCGGTGATCTTGTCCGATACCTTATGCATTCGGACAGTAGACAGTCAAAGACCACCTCCTGAGGAGGTGGCTTTACATGAAGCCCCTTAAAAGGGGGCAATATTCGAGTTAATCCTGCTACAACTCCATCTGCTGTTCGATCTCCTGGTCTCTCTCATCCTGATGCTTTACGTATCTCTGATAATTTCCTCGTTTATCCTTACCGTATTCCCTTGCCCCAAAATGGTTGCCTCACAGCTTCTTGCGTATGTGCGGAAAACGACTGTAAAGGCGGATTGCACTGCATCCTTTTAGGACGTCCATCAACGTATAAGTCGATAACTTCGGTGGGACAAATGCTCGTGAGTTGGTGAATATTTAGATCCAAAACCTCACAGACCTTCATGTTGCAGAGGATGGAAATTGTTCAATAGAGCTCTTTCCCCACCTTGTCGCAAATTATTTGAAGTCGATACTTCGGTGTCCAGACTTGGTGGTATTTGCAACGACAGAACACATGTGATGAACTCTTGTATAAACCCATATAGGTAATTTCCAGCTTACTTGTGGTGAGTAAGCTGGAATATACCGGCATGGGTTTCCTTCAGACTATAGCCTCCCAAGAATAATTGCCCCCCAGCTTTCCAGCATAAATTTTTGTAAATCAGGTAGAATTGCAGCAAGGGCTTTTAATGTTTAAATTGGACTTCCGGAGAATAAACGGCAAACTCTCCCAGCCCCCGCTTTCAGAATACCTTAGAGGCAAATACATTTAATTTCAGGAATCTTAAAAGGCATACTCGCCCCATAAAAAAACCGCGCATAGCGCGGCTTTCTTGACGAATAATTTTTATTTAGCAAGCCAGTATTTTAACCTTTTTACAAACTCATCTTGAACAGCTTTAGGGAGTTTGTATTTAATGTATGTGATATCTGATTGATGCTCACCAAAAATATAAGAATCACGACTTGACTTTGATATTGACTTGATTTTATTAGCTAACTCCATCACCTCACTGTCATTTAGTGTTGGACTATCATCTTCTGATAGCAATAAATTATGATCAAATCCATAAAATGAGAACTTGTTTTCTTTCTGTACTTTCAACTGAACCGATACATCACTACCACAATGCTTGCATTTTATTGCTTCAGGATTTATTTCTTCAGCACAGAACGGGCATTTTACATATACATTGGTTGCCTTAGACGACGATTTCCCAAAGATGATCATCAAAATGGCGCAAATAGAAATAACTGATGATATCAGCAAGTGATTCTGTTTAGATGCGATCAAACCAATGTTATTGACACGTTCACCATACCCAGTAAAAACATAGGTGTCCATGTTAAAAGCTATCAGCAGCCAAACGACACCTACTGCCAGCAATAAAAACCCAAACTCTCTCATTTAATCCTTTTCCTATAGAATAATAATCCCCTTTAATGTTAACAGTTGAAGTCAAGAAGTTCACCCGTTAAAACGCAAAATCGTGATTGTTCGTTCCTGCCAATATCACTCGTAAGGGACACGATTACTTAGCTGACCGTACATGTGATGGAGCATCACGCCCCCAGAGAGTACGCACCGGCATGGTTCAGTTCATCCGCTCTCACTGACATTATGATGACGTCGCCGATCAGCAACTTTCCTGAGATCAGTACAAATCCAGCCTTCGCACAGCGTGCCATGTAGAGGTTTTCACCACGATTCCATCAGCCGTCTGTCCGGGAATAATGAGGTAACTCTCCCCTTGTTCGAGCTGATATCAATCTCGCGCAATTGCATAACAGCCCTGCTCTGTTGGCTCCGGCGCCGGATTGCGGCAGCGCAATAACCCATGCAATTGGAACAATAAAAAACGGGAGCCCTTAGGCTCCCGCTCTCATTCAAGCGCTAAAACACACTTACATGTGTTTAACGATAGCGTCGCCAAACTCTGAACATTTCAGCAGCTTAGCGCCTTCCATCAGGCGTTCGAAGTCATAGGTCACGGTCTTGGCAGCGATGGCGCCTTCCATGCCCTTAACAATCAGGTCAGCCGCTTCGAACCAGCCCATGTGGCGCAGCATCATCTCTGCAGACAGGATGATGGAGCCTGGGTTCACTTTGTCCTGGCCGGCGTACTTCGGCGCGGTGCCGTGAGTCGCTTCGAACAGGGCGCAGTCGGAGCCGATGTTGGCGCCCGGCGCGATGCCGATGCCGCCGACCTGGGCCGCCAGGGCGTCGGAGATGTAGTCGCCGTTCAGGTTCATACAGGCGATCACGTCGTATTCCGCCGGGCGCAGCAGGATCTGCTGCAGGAAGGCGTCGGCGATCACGTCTTTAACCACGATCTCTTTGCCGGTGTTCGGGTTCTTGATCTTCAGCCATGGGCCGCCGTCGATCAGCTCGCCGCCGAACTCTTCGCGCGCCAGCTCATAGCCCCAATCCTTGAAGGCACCTTCGGTGAACTTCATGATGTTGCCTTTGTGAACCAGGGTCACGGAGTCACGGTCGTTGGTGATGGCGTATTCGATCGCCGCACGCACCAGACGCTTGGTCCCTTCTTCGGAGCATGGCTTCACGCCGATACCGCACTGCTCCGGGAAGCGGATTTTCTTCACGCCCATTTCGTCGCGCAGGAATTTGATCACTTTGTCCGCTTCGGCGGAGCCGGCTTTCCACTCGATGCCGGCGTAGATGTCTTCGGCGTTTTCGCGGAAGATCACCATGTCGGTCAGCTCAGGCTGTTTCACCGGGCTTGGGGTGCCCTGGTAGTAACGCACCGGGCGCAGGCACACGTACAGGTCCAGCTGCTGGCGCAGGGCCACGTTCAGAGAACGGATGCCGCCGCCGACCGGGGTGGTCAGAGGGCCTTTGATGGCGACGCGGTAGTCGCGGATCAGGTCCAGAGTTTCGTCCGGCAGCCACACGTCTTTACCGTAAACGTGGGTAGATTTTTCGCCGGTGTAGATTTCCATCCAGGAGATTTTACGTTCGCCGTGGTAAGCCTTTTTAACGGCCGCATCAACCACGTGGATCATGGCAGGAGTCACGTCAACGCCGATGCCGTCGCCTTCGATGAACGGAATGATCGGGTTATGAGGAACAACCAGTTTACCCTGGGCGTCAACCGTGATTTTTTTACCTTCTGCCGGAACAACTACTTTGCTTTCCATCAACCTCTCCTTCAAGCGCAATTTTGTTAATGCTTTGTAAGATGCGTGTAGATACTACTTGAATATTCGGTCCGCGCCAATCCGAAACGGATTCGGTTATAATGCGCTTATCATCCGTAATCTCAACCGTTATGAAAAAATTCTCTGTTAGAAATCACAAAGTTAAACGATTCAGCAAGCCGAATGCCGCCAAACCCGCCGCGCCGAAGGGGCCGCGCCGCATTGTGTTATTCAACAAGCCCTTCGACGTGTTGCCGCAATTCACCGACGAAGCCGGCCGCGCCACGCTGAAAGAGTACATCCCCTTCCCCGACGTTTACGCCGCCGGGCGCCTGGATCGCGACAGCGAGGGGCTGCTGGTGCTGACCAACGACGGCCAGCTGCAGGCGCAGCTCACCCAGCCGGGCAAGCGCACCGGCAAAATCTACTATGTGCAGGTCGAGGGCGCGCCGCAGGAGAGCGATTTGGCGCCGCTGCGCAGCGGCGTCACGCTGAAAGACGGGCCCACGCTGCCCGCCGGGGTGGAGTTGGTCGCCGAGCCGCAGTGGCTGTGGCCGCGCAACCCACCGATCCGCGAGCGTAAATCCATCCCCACCAGCTGGTTGAAAATCACCCTGTTCGAAGGGCGAAACCGCCAGGTGCGTCGCATGACGGCGCATATCGGGTTCCCTACCCTGCGCCTGATTCGCTACAGTATGGGTAATCTTTCGCTGGGTTCACTGCAGCCCGGTGAATGGAAAATCATCGATTCCCTGTAGACCGATAACTGATGGAGGCGCCATGAAATCTACCCCGATCGCGCTGCTGCTCGCCGCTCTGGCGGCCCCGTTCGCCGCCCCTGCCGCCAGCTTCGACTGCGCCAAGGCGGCAGGCAGCGATGAACGCGCCATCTGCGCCGACCGCACGCTGAACGATCTGGACGTGCAAATGGCCACCAAATACCAGTTCCTGCGCGGCCTGTTCGCCATGGGCGCGCGCGGCGCGATGCAGGACAGCCAGCAGGCCTGGCTGGCAAAACGCCAGCGGTGCGGCGGTGACACCGCCTGTCTGCTCAAAAGCTACCGTACCCGCATCGCCGAGCTGGACGATATCTATCGGCGCATCGACAAACCGCTGTAAGGAGACCGCATGTTCAAACCGCACGTCACCGTCGCCTGCGTGGTGCACGCCGCCGGCAAATTTTTAATTGTCGAAGAAACCATCAACGGCAAAGCGCTGTGGAATCAGCCGGCCGGCCATCTGGAGGCCGACGAGACGCTGGTGCAGGCCGCCGAGCGCGAGCTGTGGGAAGAGACCGGCATCCGCGCCACGCCGCAGGCGTTCCTGCGCCTGCACCAGTGGATCGCGCCGGATCGCACGCCGTTTCTGCGCTTCTGCTTCGTTATCGAGCTGGAAGAGCCGCTGCCGACCGAGCCGCACGACAGCGACATCGATCGCTGCCTGTGGCTGAGCGCCGACGAGATTTTGCAGGCGCCCAACCTGCGTTCCGCGCTGGTGGCGGAGAGCATTCGCAGCTATCAGCAGCCGGAACGTTACCCGCTGTCGCTGGTCGGCAGCTTCGCCTGGCCGCATTAAGCGCGCCGGGCAGCACAAGATGAACAGTGCGCCGGCGCGGCCAACGTGGTAAAATCCTGCGCTTGTTTTTATCAGCACGGTTCGTGTTCAAGTTCGTGAGATCCCCATGTCAGACAACAGCCAGAAAAAAGTAATCGTCGGTATGTCCGGCGGCGTCGACTCTTCCGTTACCGCCTATCTGTTACAGCAACAGGGCTATCAGGTCGCTGGGCTGTTCATGAAGAACTGGGAAGAAGACGACGACGAAGAGTACTGCTCCGCCGCGACCGATCTGGCCGACGCGCAAGCGGTCTGCGACAAGCTGGGCATCGAACTTCACACGGTGAACTTTGCGGCGGAATACTGGGACAACGTGTTTGAGCTGTTCCTGGAAGAGTACAAGGCCGGCCGCACGCCGAACCCGGACATCCTGTGCAATAAAGAGATCAAATTCAAAGCCTTCCTGGAGTTCGCCGCCGAAGATCTGGGGGCCGATTTTATCGCCACCGGCCACTACGTGCGCCGCCAGGACGTGGACGGCAAAAGCCGCCTGCTGCGCGGCGTCGACGGCAACAAAGATCAGAGCTACTTCCTCTACACCCTGAGCCACGAGCAGGTGGCGCAGAGCCTGTTCCCGGTCGGCGAGCTGGAGAAGCCGGAGGTGCGCCGCATCGCCGAGCAACTGGAGCTGGTCACCGCCAAGAAGAAAGACTCTACCGGCATCTGCTTTATCGGCGAGCGCAAGTTCCGCGACTTCCTCGGCCGCTACTTGCCGGCGCAGCCGGGCCCGATCGTCAGCGTTGACGGCCAGACCGTCGGCGAACACCAGGGCCTGATGTATCACACCCTGGGCCAGCGCAAAGGGCTGGGCATCGGCGGCCTGAAAGACAGCAGCGAAGATCCGTGGTACGTGGTGGATAAAGACGTGGCCAACAACGTGCTGGTCGTCGCGCAGGGGCACGATCATCCGCGCCTGATGTCCGTAGGCCTTATCGCGCAGCAGCTGCACTGGGTGGATCGCCTGCCGCTGAGCGGCCCGTTCCGCTGCACGGTGAAGACCCGCTATCGCCAGCAGGATATCCCTTGCACCGTGACCCCGCTCGACGACGAACGCATCGAAGTGCGTTTCGACGAGCCGGTCTCCGCCGTCACCCCCGGTCAGTCGGCGGTATTCTACCAGGGCGAAATCTGCCTCGGCGGCGGCATCATCGAACAGCGCCTGGCGTAATTCGCCTGCCGCCCAAGAAAAACGCTGCGTTTACCGCAGCGTTTTTTATTCAAAATTCCACCTGCGCCCCCAGCTCGATCACCCGGTTCGGCGGGATTTCGAACAGGTCCGGCGCCCGCAGCGCGTTGCGCTGCAACAGCTGGAACACCTTGCCGCGCACGCGCAGATACCAGGGCCGTTTGCCCAGCACCAGCGTATCGCGCGACATGAAGAACGAGGTCTCATTCATGGTGAAGCTCATCCCCTCCAGCCCGCAACGGTAAAGAATGTCCGTCACGTTGGGCGTCTCGCGCCAGCCGTAGCTCGCCACCACCCGCCAGAAACTCGCCGACAGCTGTTCGATCGCCACCCGCTGCACGTTGTGCACGTACGGCATGTCAGTGGTGACGATGGTCAGCAGCACCACGCGCTCGTGCAGCACCTTGTTGTGCTTCAGGTTATGCAACAGCACCAGCGGCACCGCATGCGGCGTGCGCTCCATAAACACCGCGGTGCCCGGCACCCGCTTCGGCGGCGCCTTCTCCAGCGACTCGATCAGCGCGCTCAGCCCTTCCTGGTTGTCGCGCAATCGGCGGATCAGGCGCGAACGCTCGGTCTTCCAGGTCAGCATGATCAGCAGAATGATTAGCCCGAGCGCCACCGGCAGCCAGCCGCCGGTCGCCAGCTTGATCAGGTTGGCGCCGAACAGCGGCACGTCGATGCACAGCATGACCAGCAGCATCAGCCCGCCCAGATAGCGCGGCCAGCCCCAGTTTTTCACCGCCACGATGCTCAGCAGAATCGACGACAGCAGCATGGTGCCGGTTACCACGATGCCGTAGGCCGAGGCCAGGTTGCTGGAGTGTTTGAAGCTGACGATCACGATCAGTACCGCCGCGAACAGCAGCCAGTTCACCACCGGAATGTAGATCTGCCCGGACTCCTGATCGGAGGTATAGATAATACGCATCGGCGGCAGGTAGCCCAGCCGCACCGCCTGCCGCGTCAGCGAGAACACGCCGGAGATCACCGCCTGCGAGGCGATCACCGTCGCCAGCGTAGCGATCACCAGCAGCGGGATCAGCGCCCAGGTCGGCGCCAGCAGGAAGAACGGGTTATTGATCGCCGCCGGGTTGGCCAGCAGCAGCGCCCCCTGGCCGAAGTAGTTCAACACCAGCGCCGGCGCCACCAGCGTAAACCACGCCAGACGGATCGGTTTTTTACCGAAGTGGCCCATATCGGCGTACAGCGCTTCGGCGCCGGTGACCGACAGCACCACCATGCCCAGCGCAAAGAACGACACGGCCTTGTATTCGAGGAAGAAATTCACCGCCCAGTAAGGGTTCAGCGCCCGCAGCACGCCGGGGTGATGCAAAATGCCGCCGAGGCCCAGCAGCGCCAGCGTCAGGAACCAGATAACCATCGCCGGGGCGAACAGTTTGCCGACGCTGCCGGTGCCGCGTTTTTGGATCGCGAACAATGCGGTCAGCACCAGCAGCGACAGCGGTACGATAAAGCTGTCCAGCTCGGGGGCGATAATCTGCAGCCCCTCGATGGCCGAGAGCACCGAAATGGCCGGGGTGATCACCCCATCGCCGTAAAAGAAGCTGCCGCCCACCAGCCCGATCAGCACCGCCGCCGGCACCCAGCGCGCATCCAGCTTGCGGATCGCCAGCGACATCAGCGTCAGAATGCCTCCCTCGCCGTCGTTGTCGGCGCGCATCACGAAACAAATGTATTTAATCGACACCACCAGCGTCAGCAGCCAGAAAATCAGCGATAAAAAGCCGTAAATCGAGGCCGGCGTCAGGGTGATGCCCTCCTCCGCCGTCAGGCATTCGCGCAGGGTATACAGCGGGCTGGTGCCGATATCGCCGTACACCACGCCGATGGCCGCCAGCGTCACCGCCGGCAGTGGCTGCTTGTTTTTTACGTGCATATAAAGGTCTTTATTTGAGGGTTCACGTTGGCAGTATAGATGCAGCCGCCGCACTTTATTTGCCGCAGCAACAATAAGTTCGCGCCGCCGCGCCGGCGATTTTCGTCGCCTATTTGCGCAGTTCTGCGCCGCACGGCGCCTCCGCCTCACCGCAGACGTATTAGACGCTGGGTTTACCCTCGATTTTGTGGCATGATCCGCGGCATTCGTTGTCATCGTTGTTACAGCCACGCCCGATCGTTACCGTTCGCGGCCGCCGCCGTTACCCCTGCGATACACACAACCTTATGCAGTAAGCCATGTACCGTTCACCGCGTTTACAGGAGTCATCGTGGCGAAGAATTATTATGACATCACGCTGGCCATGGCGGGCATCAGCCAGTCGGCGCGTTTGGTTCAGCAGTTGGCCCATGAAGGGCAATGCAACCGCGAAGCGTTTCAGACCTCGCTGAAAAGCCTGCTGCAGATGGATCCGCCCTCCACGCTGGCGGTGTTCGGCGGCGAGGAACGCAATTTGATGGTCGGCCTCGAAACCCTGATGGGCGTGCTGAATGCCAACAACAAAGGGCCGGGCGCGGAACTGACCCGCTACACCATCAGCCTGATGGTGCTGGAGCGCAAGCTCAACGCCAACAAACAGGCGATGAACACGCTCGGCGAACGCCTCGGCCAGCTCGAACGCCAGCTGGCGCACTTCGATCTTGAATCGGACACCATCATCAGCGCGCTGGCCGGCATTTACGTCGACGTGGTCAGCCCGCTCGGGCCGCGCATCCAGGTGACCGGCTCGCCGGCCATCCTGCAGAACCCACAGGTGCAGGCCAAGGTTCGCGCCACGCTGCTGGCCGGCATTCGCGCCGCCGTGCTGTGGCAACAGGTCGGCGGCAGCCGCCTGCAGTTAATGTTTTCCCGTAATCGTCTGTTCAAGCAGGCGCAAAATATCGTTGCTCATTGTTAATCGATCCCAGGAGTTGCTACCGATGGAATTATCCTCACTGACCGCCATTTCCCCCGTTGATGGACGCTACGGTGATAAAGTCAGCGCACTGCGCCCCATTTTCAGCGAATACGGTCTGCTGAAATTCCGCGTACAGGTTGAAGTACGTTGGCTGCAAAAACTGGCCGCCTGCGCAGAAATCAAGGAAGTTCCCGCTTTTGACGCCGACGCAAACGCTTTCCTCGACAAAATCGTCGCGGAATTCAATGAAGAAGACGCACAGCGCATCAAAACCATCGAGCGCACCACCAACCACGACGTGAAAGCGGTCGAGTATTTCCTGAAGGAAAAAGTGGCGGCGGTGCCTGCGCTGCACGCGGTGTCCGAGTTCATCCACTTCGCCTGCACCTCCGAAGACATCAACAACCTGTCGCACGCGCTGATGCTGCAAAGCGCCCGTCAGGACGTGGTGCTGCCTTACTGGCGCAAGATCATCGACGCGCTGAAAGGGCTGGCGCAGGAATACCGCGATATCCCGCTGCTGTCGCGCACCCACGGCCAGCCGGCGACCCCGTCGACCGTCGGCAAAGAGTTCGCCAACGTGGCTTACCGCATGGAGCGCCAGTACCGCCAACTGGAGCGCGTGGAGATCATGGGTAAAATCAACGGTGCGGTCGGCAACTACAACGCCCACATCGTCGCCTACCCGGAAGTGGACTGGCATCAGTTCAGCGAAGCGTTCGTCACCTCGCTCGGCATCACCTGGAACCCGTACACCACCCAGATCGAACCGCATGACTACATCGCCGAACTGTTCGACTGCGTAGCGCGTTTCAACACCATTCTGATCGACTTCGACCGCGACATCTGGGGCTACATCGCCCTGAACCACTTCAAGCAGAAGACCATCGCCGGCGAAATCGGTTCTTCCACCATGCCGCACAAGGTCAACCCGATCGACTTCGAAAACTCCGAAGGCAACCTGGGGCTGGCCAACGCCGTGCTGGGCCACCTGGCGGGCAAACTGCCGGTTTCCCGCTGGCAGCGCGACCTGACCGACTCCACCGTGCTGCGTAACCTGGGCGTGGGCCTGGGTTACGCGCTGATCGCCTATCAGGCCACCCTGAAGGGCATCAGCAAGCTGGAAGTCAACCAGGCGCACCTGCTGGACGAACTGGATCACAACTGGGAAGTGCTGGCCGAGCCGATCCAGACCGTGATGCGCCGCTACGGCATCGAGAAGCCTTACGAGAAGCTGAAAGAGCTGACCCGCGGCAAGCGCGTAGACGCTGCCGGCATGCAGGCGTTCATCGATGGCCTGGCGCTGCCGGAAGAAGAGAAAACCCGTCTGAAGGCGATGACCCCGGCCAACTATATCGGCCGCGCCACCACCATGGTCGACGAGCTGAAGTAAGCGCGTTAGACCCACAACGACAAGGCGGCCCACGGGCCGCCTTTTTGCTTATTATTCGCCGCGCAACACCTGCAGCCGGGCAATCTGCCGCCCCTGCGCATCGAAGTTGTCCGCACTCAGCCAACGCGCCAGCGCCTGCCGCACCGCCGGCCAACGGTCAATGGTGATGGCGAACCAGTCGGTATCCCGGCTGCGCCCCTTGACGATCACCGCAAAGCGGAAGTTGCCCTCGTAACGGAAGCCGAAGCGCAGCGCGGCCTGGCGCGATGGCGCGTTATGGCTGTCGCACTTCCACTCGCAGCGGCGATAGCCCAGCGTGTCGAAGGCATAACGCAGCAGCAGCGCAATGGCTTCGGTGGCGCTGGAGCGCTGTTTCATCAACGGCGACCAGCTGACGTGGCCGATCTCCAGCACGCCGTTGGCCTCGTCGATGCGCATCAGCGCCACCGTCCCCACCGGCGCGTCGCTGGCGGCGTCGAACACCGTCAGATTGACCAGCGTCGGGTTGGCCTGCAGCGTCTCCAGGTGCTGCAACATCGCCGCCGGCGTGTCGGGCCGTTCGATAGACAGATAGGTCCAGTCGCGGCCGTCCGGCGCCAGCTGGAAAGCGTCATACAGCGCGGCGTAATCCCGCTGCGGATCGAGCGGCGCCAGTGAACAGAAACGCCCGCCGAGCGTTGCGCCGCCCGGGCGGCGAGCCGGCTGCCAATCCGGCATCGGTTCGCCAATCGGCTGACCATAACGATTCATTGCCATACGCGCCTCCTGCGGTTAACGGGTATACACGATAAACGAGCTTCTTCTGCCGATTTTGTCGTACAGCGAACGCGCCGGCGCGTTGTACTCCTGGGTCATCCAATAGACCCGATCGCTGCCGCGCGCCTCCGCCAGCCGATACGCCTGTTCGAACAGTTTTTCCGACACTTTATGGCCGCGCGCCTGCGGCGACACATAGAGATCTTCGATATAACAATAGCCCACCGCGCTCCAGGTGGACGGATGGAATACCAGGTTCATCAGCCCCAGCAGCCGGCCGTCGGCATCCTCCGCCACCAGCCCGTACACCTGTTCATCCTGCCCCAAGCGTTCGAAGGTGCGATCGGTCACCTGCGGCGCCACCTCGGCGCGGTAGAAGTCGAGATAGCCCTGCCACAACGCCAGCCATTGCGCTCTGTCGTCGCCATTGATTCTGCGGATGGTCACTTCACGATTTGATGGGTTCATAGCGCCTCACGGGGTTAAGATATTATTTCCATTAGGGAAATAACCGAATAGCGGCAGAATACACCGCGCAGCGACGGCGTAATACGGACCAATTCAAAACGCCGGGCAGACCAATTTTAACCGCCGTTTTCCTGCGGCAGCGCGCTGAACACCTGAGCCAGCGTGGCGATAAAGCGCACGATCTCGTCCGGCGTATAGGCCGAGAAACCGAGCACCAGCGCCCCGCGCTGAGGCGCGCCGGTGTAGAAGTCCGCCAGGCCGTACAGCCGGATGCCCCGTTCGGCCGCCGCCACCACCAGCCGCCGCTCCGTCGCCGCATCCGCCAGCGGGCAAACCAGCTGCAGCCCGCCCTGCGGCAAGGCCGGGCGCGTCCAGGGCGCAAGATGGCGTTGCACCGCGTCGTACAGCACATCCAACCGCGCCTTGTAAAGCGTGCGCATATTGCGCAGATGCTCGGCGTAGCCGCCCTCGTGCAGGCAGTGGAACAGCGTCATCTGCGCCAGCGCCGACGTGTAGCCGTCCTGAAACTGCCTGGCGGCGACCAATGGCCGCACCAGCTGCGGCGGCGCAATCATGAAGCCGATGCGCAGCCCCGGAAACAGCGTCTTGCTGAAGGTGCCGATGTACAGCGTGCGCCCGCCGCTGTCCAGCCCCTGCAGCGCCGCCTTGGTTTGTCGATCGTAGTTAAACTCGGCGTCATAATCGTCTTCGATGATCCAGGCCCGCCGACGCTGGGCCCACTGCAACAGCGCCAGACGCCGCTCGAGGCTCAGCGAGTATCCCAGCGGGTAGTGATGGGACGGCGTGATGTAAACGCCCCGCCCGCCGCCCGCAGCCTGCATCAGCTGCCCGACGTCCAGCCCTTGTTCATCGATGCCGATCGGCCGCGCCTGCAGCCCCGCCGACTGCACCAGCTTTTTCGCCCCCTGGTAACCCGGTTCTTCGACGAATACCGCATCGCCGGGATCGAACAGCACCTGCGTGCACAGCGCCAGCGCCTGCTGAGAGCTGGTGACCACGATCACCTGCTCCGCCGTCGCCTTGACGCCCCGCTCCCGCTGCAAATAGTGCGCGATCTCCGCACGCAGCTCCGGCAAGCCCTGCGGATCGGCATACCCCAACAGCCGCTCGCCGTGCCGCCGCAGCGCCTGCTTTTCCCACTGCAGCCATGAATCGATGGGAAACGCCCGCAGATCCGCCAGCGAGGGCGTCAACGAGGCCTGGCGGCTGGTGTGCGGCGTATGGCTGACCGCCAGCAACGCCCGGCCGCGATCGCTTAACTCGCGTTCCGCCAGCCGCGCCTCCTGGCCTGCCTGCGTCGCCAGCAGTTCACGGCCGAGCAGCGTATCGCAGCGATAACGCACAAAGCTGCCGCGCCCCACCGTTCGGCTGATGAACCCCTCCGCCTCCAGCCGCGCGTAGGTCTGTTCCACCGTGTCACGCGCCACCGCCAGCCGGGCCGCCAACGCGCGGCTCGGCGGCAGCTTCGCCCGCCACGGCAGTTCCCCGGCGGTGATGAGCCGCAACAGGGCCTGGTGCAGCGCCGAACGTCGGGTCAGCCCCTGCTGACGCTGCTGGGTGAAGGCTGCCAGGATTGCCGCGTCGTCCGCGTGTCGTGGGGTGTCACTCATGGGCAGTCTGTTTCTCCGAGCCTGGGGCGATTGCACACTACTCTACCTCATTTTCTCCCAGCGGCGGCGGCAGTTGCGCTGCCCGGCGAAATCCCCTTAAATAAGCCATCGCATTGCGGCTACAGGACTTCCGTCAGCTATGAGCAAGGAGATCAACCAGCGTCTGCTGGAAAAACTGCTGCAGGATCTGGCCAGCGCGGGCGCGATGCCGTTGTATCTGCGCTTTAACGCCTCGGTGCGCCAGGCTATCGAGCAAGGATTGCTGAGCGCGGGGGATTTCCTGCCCAGCGAGCGCCTGTTCACCGAACGGCTCGGCATCTCGCGCATCACGGTGCGCAAAGCGCTGGCCTGCCTTGAGCAAGACGGCATCATTGGCCGTTCACGCGGCTACGGCACCTTCATCCAGCCGCAACGGCCCGCGCCGAAGCTGCGCTATTCCTTAGCGGACATCAAAGGGTTCTCGCGCGAGGCGGCGCAACAGGGGCGTCAGCCGGACACGCAATGGATCAGCCGCGAGCGGGTGCCGGCCAGCGCCGAACTGGCGGAAAGGCTCCAGCTGGCGGTTGGAGCGCCGATCTACCAACTCAAACGCATTCACTTTATCGATCGGCGGCCGATGTCGGTGGCGGTGTCCTACGTGGTGGCGGCGGCGATTGCCAACATCGACGAGATTGGCATCTCGCTCTACGATTACTTCCGGCGCAATAATGTGGAGATGGGCTCGCTGCGCAGCCAGGTCAGCGCGGCGATGGCCGACGACGATATCCGCCAGGCGCTGCAGCTATCAGAACCGATGCCGCTGCTGATCGTGCGCCAGACGCTGTTCGACCACCGCAAGAAGCCTGTCGAATACAGCGAAAGCTTCTGCCGCAGCGACATGTACGAATTTACCAGCGAAAGCTGACCCGTTGCACCTTGCGGCGGCTCACGCCTCGCCCTGCCGGCGGCGGCGAAAACGCACGAACGCCTGGGCATACGCCTCAACGTCCAGCGGATTCACCCGTTTTAACTCCGCCAGCAATCCGGGTTCGATCGCTTCTGCACCGTGCAGCGCACCGCAGACAGCGGTGGCCATCGCGCCGATGGTGTCAGTATCGCCGCCCAGGTTGGCGCACAGCACCGCGCAACGGGTAGGATCGGTTTGCGCCAGCTGCACCATCGCCAGCGCCGCCGGCACCGACTCGATGGTGCTCACCCCGGCGCCGATCAGTTGATATATCCGCTCAGAGGCCTGCTCGGGATCGGCGGCCTCATCCACCACCTGAAACGCCAACTCGATGCGCGCCGCCAGCGAGGGGCTGAACGTCGTCTCCTGCCGGCGCTGGGCATACTCCGCCACGCCCGGCAGCGCCAGACGAATCGAGGCCCAGTCCGCGCCCTCTACCGCCCGCGCGACGGCCCAGGCGATCGCCACCGCACCGGCGACGGCGATGTCGGATTTGTGCGTCGGGCTGGAGGCCAGCCACACCTGCTGGCAGAAATCCTCCAGCGGCGCGGACGGCAGCACGCAGCCCAAAGGCGAAATGCGCATCGCCGCGCCATTGGTGATGCCGTTGTTTTCTAACTCGGCGATCGGCGTGCCCGCTTTCTGCTCGCTCAACGCCAGTTTGGAACTGGGGCCGAGAATGTTCTTGTTGAAGGCGTCAAAACTGTCCACCCAGCGGATCACGTTGCGGGCGATCAGTTCCGGCACCACCTCGCCTTCCGCTTCCCGCAGCGCATCGGCCAGCGCTAACGCCATCGCGGTATCGTCGGTATATTGCCCGGCCTTGAAGTAACAGGCGGCGGTGTTCTCCGCCGGCCCATCGAGAAAGCCGTCTATCCAGCCGAAATGGCGCTTAACCCGCTCGCGCGGCCACAGCTCGGAAGGCATGCCGAGCGCGTCGCCCAGCATCTGTCCGTAAAGTGCGCCCGCTATGCGTTCTGCCTGGGTTAACTGCTTCATCCGTCGCTCCTGAGAAAATGTACCGTTGCCTCAATAATACCTTATTAGTACCTTTAAAGCTTATCAAGCGCCCCGGCTCACACTTCCCTTTCGCGGGCAATGCCCGGGGCGTTTAAGTTGCGTTTAATGTTGCCCCGCCGCTGTTTATCCGACGTTTATCAGAGCTTGTCGATAATGTCGGCGAACAAATTGATAACGCTTATTTTAATACATTGCTTCGGCTCTCTTGCGAGCCGGGCGGGTTATACCTACCATAGCCTCAGCACTTTTTGTCAAAATGGTTCAGGTGGCCGCGTTATTCCCTGACACGCCGCAGAGCGTGTTCCCTTTTATCGCGTGGGTGACAGGACGTTCACCCGCATAGTCACAGGAGTTCGCCATGCGAGTACTGGTTGTTGAAGATAATGGTTTGCTGCGTCACCACCTTTCCGTTCAGATGCGCGAGATGGGCCATCAGGTCGACGCGGCCGAAGACGCCAAGGAAGCCGATTATTTCCTGCAGGAACACGCGCCGGATATCGCCATCGTCGATCTCGGCCTGCCGGGTGAAGACGGCCTGAGCCTGATCCGCCGCTGGCGCGCCCATCAGACCAAGCTGCCGATCCTGGTGCTGACCGCCCGCGAAAGCTGGCAGGACAAAGTGGCGGTGCTGGAAGCCGGCGCCGACGACTATGTCACCAAGCCGTTCCACCTGGAAGAAGTGATCGCCCGCATGCAGGCGCTGATGCGCCGCAACAGCGGCCTGGCTTCGCAAGTGATCGTGCTGCCGCCGTTCCAGATCGATCTGTCGCGCCGCGAACTGAGCGTCAACGATCAACAGATCAAGCTGACCGCCTTTGAATACACCATCATCGAGACCCTGATCCGCAACGCCGGCAAGGTGGTGAGCAAGGATTCGTTGATGCTGCAGCTCTACCCGGACGCCGAACTGCGTGAAAGCCACACCATCGACGTGCTGATGGGCCGCTTGCGCAAGAAAGTGCAGGCGGAATACCCGCATGAAGTGATCACCACGGTACGTGGCCAGGGCTATCGTTTTGACGCGAAGTGAACATGATGTTCAACAAGAATAAAAAACCGTTTTCGCTGCGTGCCCGCTTCCTGATGGCGACCGCCGGGGTGATCCTGGCGCTGTCGCTCTCTTACGGTTTGGTGGCGGTCGTCGGCTATATCGTCAGCTTCGACAAAACCGCCTTCCGTTTGCTGCGCGGCGAGAGCAACCTGTTCTTCAGCCTGGCGCAGTGGAAAGACAACAAGCTCACCATCGCCATTCCCCCCGATCTCGATCTCAACTTCCCGACGCTGGTATTTATCTACGACGATAAAGGCAATCTGCTGTGGAGCCAGCGCAAGGTGCCGGAGCTCGAGAAGCTGATCAACAAGGAATGGCTGGAGGAGTCCGGCTTCTACGAAATCGACACCGACACCCGCGTCAGTAGCGAAGTGCTGGGGGACAACCCCAAAGCGCAGGATCAGCTGAAGAATTACGACGATACCGATCAGAACGCGCTGACCCACTCGGTGGCGGTCAACACCTATGCCGCCACGCCTCGCCTGCCGGCGCTGACCATCGTGGTGGTCGACAGCATTCCGCAGGAGCTGCAGCGCTCCGACGTGGTGTGGGAGTGGTTCAGCTACGTGCTGTTGGCCAACCTGCTGCTGGTGGTGCCGCTGCTGTGGCTGGCGGCCTACTGGAGCCTGCGGCCGATCAAGGCGCTGGTCAATCAGGTGGGCGAGCTGGAGAACGGCGAGCGCGATCAGCTCGACGAAAATCCACCCAGCGAGCTGCGCGGGCTGGTGCGCAATCTGAACATTCTGGTGCGCAACGAGCGCCAGCGCTACACCAAATATCGCACCACCCTGTCGGATCTGACCCACAGCCTGAAAACGCCGCTGGCGGTGCTGCAAAGCACCCTGCGCTCGCTGCGCAGCGGCAAGCAAACCACCATCGAAGAAGCCGAGCCGATCATGCTGGATCAGATCGGGCGCATCTCGCAGCAGATCGGTTACTACCTGCACCGGGCCAGCATCAACTCCGGCCAGACGGTGTTGACGCGCGAGATCCACTCGGTGCCGGCGCTGCTCGACAGCCTGGTGGTGGCGCTGAACAAGGTTTACCAGCGCAAAGGGGTGGTGATCACGCTGGACATCTCGCCGGAAGTGACCTTTATGGGCGAGAAGAACGACTTTATGGAAGTGATGGGCAACGTGTTGGAAAACGCCTGCAAATACTGCCTCGAGTTCGTGGAAATCACCTCGCTGCACTCCGAGAAAAACCTCACCATCGTTATCGACGACGACGGCCCGGGCATCCCGGAAAGCAAGCGCCAGCTGATCTTCCAGCGCGGCCAGCGGGTGGATACCCTGCGTCCCGGTCAGGGCCTTGGCCTGTCGGTGGCGGCGGAGATCATCGAGCAATACGACGGCGAAATCGTCATCAGCGACAGCCCGCTCGGCGGCGCGCGCATGCAGGTCACCTTCGCCCGCCAGCACGACACCCACCACAACGAGTAAATTATGCCGCTGCGGCCCCGATCCACGGGGCCAAACTTCCGTTATAATCGCACTCAGGCTCACTCCCCTATCCTGGAATAGAACATGGATTATCAATTAGATCTGGACTGGAACGATTTTTTGCAACGTTATTGGCAAAAGCGTCCGGTGATTCTGAAGCGCGGCTTCAAAAACTTTATCGATCCGATCTCCCCGGATGAGCTGGCCGGGCTGGCGATGGAAAACGAAGTGGACAGCCGTCTGGTCAGCCACCAGGACGGCCGTTGGCAGGTTGCGCACGGCCCCTTCGAGAGCTTCGACCACCTGAGCGAAAACAACTGGTCGCTGCTGGTGCAGGCAGTGGACCACTGGCATGAGCCTTCCGCCGCGCTGATGCGCCCGTTCCGCCAACTGCCGGACTGGCGGATGGATGACCTGATGATCTCCTTCTCGGTGCCGGGCGGCGGCGTCGGCCCGCACCTCGATCAGTACGACGTGTTCATCATTCAGGGCACCGGCCGCCGTCGCTGGCGCGTTGGGGAAAAAACGCCGCTGAAACAGCACTGCCCGCACCCGGATCTGCTGCAGGTCGAACCGTTCGACGCCATCATCGACGAAGAGATGGAGCCGGGCGACATTCTCTATATTCCGCCGGGCTTCCCGCATGAAGGCTACGCGCTGGAAAACGCGCTCAACTACTCGGTGGGCTTCCGCGCGCCGAACGGCCGCGAGCTGGTGAGCGGCTTCGCCGATTACGTGCTGGCGCGCGAGCTCGGCAGCAAACGCTACGGCGATCCGGACGTTAAACTGCGCGAACACCCGGCGGAGATCCTGCCGCAGGAAGTGGACGCCTTACGGCAGATGATGCTGGATCTGGTGCAACAGCCGGAACACTTCCAGCACTGGTTCGGCGAGTTTATCTCCCAGTCGCGCCACGAGCTGGATCTGGCGCCGCCGGAGCCGCCGTATCAGGCCGGGGAAATCTACGAACTGCTGCAACAGGGTGAAGCGCTGCAGCGCCTGGGTGGGTTGCGCGTGCTGCGCATCGGCGATCGCTGCTTCGTCAACGGTGAACTGATCGACACCGACCAGCTGCAGGCCGCAGACGCCCTGTGCCAGCACTTCAGCGTCGATGCCACTTTGCTCGGCGACGCGGTGGACGATCCGTCGTTCCTGGCGCTGCTGACCGCGCTGGTCAACAGCGGCTATTGGTACTTTAACGACTGAGTTCTCGGGGCTGTGGCCTCTGTTGAACATGTCTACCGGCCCGCTTATGCGGGCCTTTTCTTTAGGGTGGAAAAAGCTGGCCCGCCCTCAACAATATGTTTCTATCGAGACCTCAATTTATCCACCACACAAATGCCCCTATCATTATTATTTTGAAAGTAATGCATACCACATGAAATCAAACAAACCATTGCTTCTCAGTCCCACTGACGTTATTTTTAAGGCCATTCACTGAATTACTTACAATACTAATTAATACAAGGTGTTATCCATGCAAATTATTTATCCTGATGATTATTCAAACCAAGGCAGACCGGATGAAAATTTTGCCGAAGAATTTACCTGCGCCAAAAATAGAGGAATACGCTGTTTTCTACTTTCCTCAGAAGCCGCAGCATTAGGAAAAACCCGTTTTTCGGGCCGCTTTGAACCAGGCGTACCGGTAATCTGGCGTGGTTGGATGTTGAATGCAGAGGAATATCGCCAGTTGCACCGTGCGGTAACGGCTAATGGAGGGGAAATGCTTGAGTCCCCGGATGAGTATTTGCGTAATCACCATATAACCGGCTGGTATGAGCCATGTAAGTCATATACCGCAGAGACCGTGCTTACCACGGCTGATACAGATTTCGACACTCTGGTCACCCAACTTTGTTGGCCCGCCTACTTTGTTAAGGATTATGTGAAATCGCTGACCACATCCCGAGGCTCGGTAGCTCACAATGCCGCTGAAATCAGAGAGGTTCTTAAACTGATTATGCATTACAGAGGGGAGCTTGAAGGCGGCGTTAGCTTAAGACGCTTTGAAAACTTGTTTGACGACAGTGAGCGCCGATACTTTTCGATTAACGGCCAGGTTTTTTCCGCCGACGGTGAAATACCTGACATCGTTCATCAGATCGCATCGCGTATTAAAACGCCTTTTTATTCGATCGATATCGCCAAAAATGCCAATGGCGAATTGCGCCTAATCGAAATAGGCGATGGCCAGGTATCAGATACCAAAGAGTGGAGCGTTGCAGACCTGGTTACTGCATTTTGTATAGCAGGCGGTTAACCACCCCATTAAATTCGAGTGGTTATAAGTAAGGCCAAGTGTATCCTAAAAAAACTCCATCGTGTGAATAACCAGGTGATGCTGGCCGTCTGCATCGCTGTACCTTATCGATATGTGATGTCACTACCTCCCCAGTATGCACTGGGGGTATTAGTGCAAAAAAATGCGCTATGTTAAAAGGGCATTCTTTCCGGCCTGACAGCATCTATCGCAGCAGATTTCCAGATAAGCTAACGTCTCGACACATCTAAATCAGCAATATTAGAATATCTGACTACAATACTGATGCTCACCATAGGCAAACATGAGTAGGTAAAAACACCCAATAAACTTTCTTTACTGGGTGCGAAGAACCCCCTCTTTCTCATCATCGTGATGGCAGAGTGTGCGTATTCATTTATAAAACATATAGAACTTACTCTTTTTTGAGAAAATTATACTTCTCGAGCGTTTTTTTTACCTCTATCTTGAGTTCATTCTCATCCAAATCGCTACCATCCCGATTTGGGGAAGATGTATAGCAATCCGCCAAGCTGAAAAGCTCTGCTGCACAATACCCAACATCATTACTATCATTTCTTAATGTCCCGTCATCGCGTTCTTTTCTCCACACATGAAGATACTGTGACTCATACTCATCAGCGGTTAATTTAGAGTCGAGTAATTCCTGCGCGATTTCAATCAACCTCATACTCATAACAGTACTCCTTTTTCCATATAGTTTTTATACTGTGGCGTCCCAAGGCTTAATTTCATTCCCGTCGAGAAATATCCATCACGTCTAATTACAACAACATTATTGGTCCTTGAGTTAAAAAAGACTTTGGAGTCTTTTTCTCTTATGTAAGTCCCCCTCTCTACCGTATCTTTATCATTCAAATGGGCCTCGAGCGCATCGCGATATTGAGTCAGAGTCTCTCTGTTTTTTCTGGTGTCCGCAACACCAAAATCACTCGCGTGCTTGTACTTTTTATCCAGTTGCTGACGCGTAAAACGCCCCGAGTCCAGCGGATCACTGACCATCACATAGACAGCTTCAACCCCGGTTTCCAGCGCATCCGGCTGCCACAGGATAAAGTCTTGCAGATCCTGCACCACATCCGCCGGGAAGGTGGTGACCACGATGCTGTCCGCCTGCCTGATGCCGGTGCCGGTATGCACTGGCGATTTGGGCCCCGGTGAGCCGTTGCCGGTATGCGCCGGCGCTGCCGGCCCGGTCGGTACCGGGTTGATCAGTATCGTCCTGGCCGGTACCCCCGCCATTGCGGGCAGCGTGATTTTGTCCAGTCCTGTCAGCTCATCGCGAACGGGTCTGAATACCGGCACACTCGGCGATACGCCGCCAACCCCCGTTCTGACGAAGTTGACGCTCTGTCTCCCGTCGTCGTCGGTGGTGATAAACCCGCGCACCGGCAAATCGACCGAGGTCATGCCGGGCTGGATGGTCGCCCGGCCCGCCGCCGCCAGGCTCGCCTGGAGGGCAAACAAATTGACATCCCGCCCGGGTACCCGGTCGCTCCCTGCACCGGCCTCCGTCGGGTAGAAACCAAGGGCAAAAGCCCCCCAGCACCGATCCGGCAGCGACCACAGTGCCGGCGCGTATACTGCCGACTTCGGAGGCTGCCCGCCACGACGCGCTCGCTGCCCAACCGGCCAGTTCGCTCGTGGTCGTCATCACGCCTTGCCCGATTACCGACGTCTGCAGCATCGCGGGCGCACGGTTGAGCACCATGGCACCTGCTGCCGCCAGCGCCGCATTGGCCGCTTTTAGCTTTTCCGGCGTATACGCCGGAGCGTCCATAATACCCGCTTTGGCGAACAACGCTTTTCTGGCTGCTTCTACCTTGCGTGCATCTTCCGCCTTTCGGGCTTCCTCGGCTTTGCGAGCCTCTTCGGCCTTACGAGCTTCTTCGGCTCTGCGAGCCTCTTCCGCCTTTCGGGCCTCTTCAGCTTTACGGGCCTCTTCGGCCACTTCTCGTTCTACCTGCTTAAATTGTTGATAGGCCGATGTCAAAGAAGGCACTTCGGCGTTACGTTGCCGGTAACCTGTGCGATCGCTCCCTTTGCCGCCGCCGTTGATTTCATATTGCTCCGTAATTTCAGTCATCACCCTATTATTATCAAGCCAGAAACCCGGTGGGATTTTTCCATTAAGCACCTCGGAATAGGTGGCTAATGACGCCTTATCCTCTGCGGCAGAATTGTTGCCGTTATTGTTGCCGTTGGGTATGTTCTGATAATTACCGATTCTATGATGGGTATCGATATTACCGGCGAACACGATCCCGCCTTGAGCAGGCAACCCCCCGCCAAGTACATTTTTAACTTGTGAGACAGAGGTAATAGCCTTGCTGACGGCGGCTTCATCGGTTGTACGAATTTCACCAACCTGCACCTGTATTTTTCCGTCAGCCTCAACACTTTTCAAAGCTACCTTTGCATAAGTTGTAACCGCACGTACCTTTTTTTGTAAATCTTTCAGTATATTATTAACTTTAGGGTCATTTTTGATAGCGTTAACCTGCCGCCGTATCGCTGCCCCCTGGGAATCTCCACTGCTGCTACTGTCCCTGCCGCCATTACCGTTCCCTTTACCATCATCCCAGTTGGTACTGTTATCTTTACCGGGATTTAAACCATGTACTCCATCGATATGCACATCCCCCATGCCAGGAATATTTATATCCATAGATCCACCGTGCCCTACATTGGGTCCCTGGCCTGAAGCCCCCCCTTTAATTCCACCAGTTGGGCCACGGCTGTCTTTTCCATCTCCGCCACTCATATGCCAGTCCTTTTATTTCGTTGATGTGGCAGCAGAGTAAATTCTTAAGTGCTTATCGCCAGCAGCACTATCGGTTAATACTCTGCGCTACCCACAAAAATTGTTATTACTCAGGCGCACGTAATCGCTTTTTCCAACGCTGCCAACCGCGATTCCAGCGTTTCTCGGGCCGCTCGCTCTTCCTTAAGCGCTTCAACCAGCAACGCCACCACGCCGTTGATATTGATGCCCCGCGCATCTTTCAGCACGCTGCCGTCATTAAGTTTCAATTCGGTTTGGGTCACCGACTGCGGCAATACGCTCTCCACTTCCTGAGCGATCACCCCGGCCTCCGGCACGCCCTGTTTGAGGTAGGTGTAGCCGCCAATATTGGCCAGCTTGTCCAATGCACCGGCAATTTGGGTGATGTCCGTTTTCATGCGGGCATCGGAGCTGCTGTGCCAGGCGCCGTTGGTGTAGGCGTTACCATCATTACGGAATTCGTACCAGCCTTGCCCACCACCGTTGGCGACATTCAGCACCAGCGAATGGTGAGAGCCGACAAATTCATGATGATAAAGGTTGGCATACAGGTCGTATCGCCCCTGCAAATGCAATCCATTGGTAATACGTCCCTTATCATTGTCAACACTACGGTTCCCAGCAGCCCAAATCCATCCATCGGGGTTGCGTTTAGTCAATTGCCCTACAGAAAGCTCGGCGTTGGGCCTTACCTGCAGTTCGTTCCAGTTACCCTGCCAGTCTCGATAAGAGAGCAATCCATAATTTTCTTTACCAGCGACAATCCGCGAGCCCATTAACATCACCGTAGTGACGTTGCCGCTGGTAAAATTAGTATGCATGGCAGCCGCATCATAAACCTGACCATTGATAAGCGGAGTCGGGCCGGTGGTCGAAGTGGAGATACCCGCGTTGTGCGACACCACCGCACCGCCGGAAATATCCACTCCATTGCGCATCGCAACCCGGCCAGACGCCAAATTGAATGAGAACGGGCGCAAGGTGTTCCACTGCCCGTTAAGCGCTTGGCCGCCCGGCGTCGCCAGCGCGTAAAAATCGCGGCCATCATTACGCAGCATCACGCCGGTATTGCCATTTGCCAGCCGAAAACCATTGGCCGATTTGGAGACGATTTCACCGTCGCTGACCACGCGCTGGCGCAGCGTAGACAGCGATTTCAGTTCGGTAATATCGTCGTTAACGCCGTTAATCACCTGAGCATTTTTCTTTTCTTCTGCCATGATTGTTACCCTCTTACGTCCTGTTTGATGGCGGTTAACAGCGCTCATTCCCCCAGCATCCCCTGGCGACTGGGCTCACCGCACCGAAGCTGTAAAACCGGTTAAGCACACAGCCACACTGTATGCATAAACAGCACTTTATCTCGAAGGATAATGGGATTCCCTCACCGCGGGTTGTGTAGTGAACGAAACAACCATGAGACTGGGAACCATAAAGAGAACAGAAGAAGAAGATAACGGCGGGCGCGCTGGGCCCCGCCGGGCGGCTCAGAAAAGGATAGTCGGGCCGGCGCTAGCCGGCAGAGGAACGAAAGTGTTTACCGCGCCCGCTCGGCGGCCAGCGCCGCGATGCGCATGATCACCGCCACCGCTTGCTCCATGCCTTCCAGCGTCACAAACTCGTGCTTGCCGTGGTAGTTGTAGCCGCCGGTGAACAGGTTCGGGCACGGCAGGCCGCGGAACGACAGCTGCGCGCCGTCGGTGCCGCCGCGGATCGGCTTCATCACCGGTTCGATGTCGCAATCGCGCATCGCCTGCTGCGCCAGCGCGATCACGTGCGGGTGCTCCGCCACCTGTTCGCGCATGTTGTAATAGCTGTCTTCGATGCTGACTTCGATATAGCAATCGCGCGGCAGGCCTTTGCCGACCTCACGGGCGATGTCCACCATCTTGCGCTTGCGCGCCTCGAACCCTTCGCGCTCGAAGTCGCGCAGGATATAGTGCATTTCGGCTCGCTCTACGCTGCCCTTGATGCTGCTGAGATGATAAAAGCCCTGGTAGCCTTCGGTGGTCTCCGGCGCTTCGTCCGCCGGCAGCGCCTGATGAATGCGGGTCGCCAGCGACAGCGCGTTGACCATCACCCCCTTGGCGCTGCCGGGGTGTACGCTGTTGCCGAGGATTTTGATCGTCACCGAGGCGGCGTTGAAGTTTTCGCACTCCAGCTCGCCGACGCCGCCGCCGTCCACCGTGTAGGCCCATTCCGCATTGAAGGCCGCCACGTCGAACAGCTGCGCCCCCTTGCCCACCTCCTCGTCCGGAGTGAAGGCCACGCGGATGTCGCCGTGCGGGATCTTGCGCGCGCGCAGGCGCACCATGGCGGTGAGGATCTCGGCGATGCCCGCCTTGTCGTCGGCGCCCAGCAGCGTTTTGCCGTCGGTGGTGATCAGCGTCTGCCCCAGCATCTGGTGCAGGATCGGGAACATCACCGGCGACAGCACTTCATCACCGATGCCGAGCGCAATGTCGCCGCCGCGATAGTTCTCGACGATCTGCGGATTGACGTGTTTACCGCTGAAATCCGGCGAAGTATCCAGATGGGCGATGAAACCGACCGCCGGCACCGGCCAGGCGACGTTACCCGGCCAGGTGCCCATCACGCAGCCGTGTTCGCTGAGCGACACCCGCTCGAAGCCGAGCGCGATCATTTCCTGCTGCAATGCACGTGCCAGCTTCAACTGCCCGTCGGTGCTCGGCACATGCTTTACGTTCGCTTTGGACTGGGTGTCGAAAGAGACGTAGTTGAAAAAGCGGTCAAGTAATTTGTCCATGGTAGCGGCCCCTCAGAATATCGCGTTTCATTATGCGGAACCGATCAGGATCAAATATTGCGTCAGGTCATTTTTAACCAGAATTCGCCAATATCATTAATCTTTGTGATGATTTCTGAGGGGAATAATGCTGTCATCACAGGGTCATTTGTCGCTATCATGATGAAAAACGCGGCATCTGGGCCGGATCGGCTTTCAATTCCGGCATTCAGCGTCTATCATGCGCGCTCGAAAAATTTCCATTGGCGTAACTGGTTTGAGCTTCATTTGATCAGCGGGCATTCCCGCAAGCTCCGGCAGTCTTTTCCAGTTGCGGTTCTATCTGCATTAGCCCACGGGATAGAGTAATACGATAAATGACTGAGACATCCTCTCCGCCCCCCCTTGTTGAACTGCATGCCCTGAGCAAAGCGTTCGATGGCAAAACCATCATTGCCGATCTGGATCTGACGATTAACCACGGCGAATTCCTCACCATTCTCGGCCCCTCCGGCTGTGGCAAAACCACGGTGCTGCGCCTGATCGCCGGTCTGGAAGACGCCGATGTGGGCCGTATCGTGCTCGACGGCCAGGACATCACCGCCATTCCGGCCGAACATCGCCACGTCAACACCGTGTTTCAAAGCTACGCTCTGTTTCCGCACATGTCGGTGTTCGACAACGTCGCCTTCGGCTTGCGCATGCAAAAGGTGCCGGCGGCGGAACTGACGCCGCGCGTCGAAGAGGCGCTGCGCATGGTGCAGCTGGACGACTTTGCCAAGCGGCGGCCAGGCCAGCTCTCCGGCGGCCAACAGCAGCGCGTGGCCATCGCCCGCGCGGTGGTCAACAAGCCGAAAGTGCTGCTGCTGGACGAATCGCTGTCGGCGCTGGACTACAAGCTGCGCAAGCAGATGCAGAACGAACTCAAGGCGCTGCAGCGCAAACTGGGCATCACCTTCGTGTTCGTCACCCACGATCAGGAAGAAGCGCTCACCATGTCGGATCGCATCGTGGTGATGCGCGAAGGCCGCATTGAGCAGGACGGCACGCCGCGTGAGATCTACGAAGAGCCGAAGAACCTGTTCGTCGCCAGCTTCATCGGCGAGATCAACATCTTCGACGCGGTGGTCCTGCAACGCCTCGATCCGCAGCGGGTGCGCGCCAACGTCGAGGGCCGCGAGTGCGACATCTACGCCGATCTGCCGGTGGAACCGGGCCAAAAGCTGAAGGTGCTGCTGCGCCCGGAGGATCTGCGGGTGGAAGAAGTGAACGACAGCGCGCAGCACGACGGGCTGATCGGCTACGTGCGCGAGCGCAACTACAAAGGCATGACGCTGGAATCGGTGGTCGAGCTGGAGAGCGGCAAAACGGTGATGGTCAGCGAGTTCTTCAACGAAGACGATCCGGACGTCGATCACTCGCTCAATCAGAAGATGGCGGTAACCTGGGTTGAAAGCTGGGAGGTGGTGCTGGCCGATGAAGAAATCGCGTAAAGTCTTCCAGAATGTGGTGATCGTCGGCGTCGTCGCCTGGCTGTTGCTGTTCGTGTTCATGCCGAACCTGATGATCATCGGCGCCAGCTTCCTGACCCGCGACGACGCCAACCTGGTGCAGATGGTGTTCACGCTGGACAACTACCGGCGCTTGTTCGATCCGTTGTACGCCCAGGTGCTGCTGCACTCGCTGAACATGGCGCTGATCGCCACCCTGTGCTGCCTGGCGATCGGCTATCCGTTCGCCTTTATCCTGGCGCGGTTGCCGCAGAAAGTGCGGCCGCTGCTGCTGTTTCTGCTGATCGTGCCCTTCTGGACCAACTCGCTGATCCGCATCTACGGCCTGAAGCTGTTTCTCAGCACCCGCGGCTATCTCAACGACGCGCTGCTGTGGATCGGCGTCATCGACAAGCCGCTGCGCATCATGTACACCTCGGAAGCGGTCGTCCTCGGCCTGGTGTATATCCTGTTGCCGTTTATGGTGATGCCGCTCTACTCCAGCATCGAAAAGCTCGATAAGTCCTGCCTGGAGGCGGCGCGCGACCTCGGTGCCAGCAAGCTGCAAACCTTTATCCGCATCATCGTGCCGCTGACCATGCCGGGCATTATCGCCGGCTGTCTGCTGGTGGTGCTGCCGGCGATGGGGCTGTTCTTCGTCGCCGATCTGATGGGCGGCGCCAAAAACCTGCTGATCGGCAACGTGATTAAAAGCCAGTTCCTCAATATCCGCGACTGGCCGTTCGGCGCGGCCACCAGCATCTGCCTGACGCTGGTGATGGGGCTGTTGCTGCTGGTTTATTACCGGGCCGCACGCCTGCTGAACAAGAAGGAGGATCTGGCATGATCGGACGTCTGCTGCGCGGCGGCTTTATGACGCTGGTATACGCCTATCTGTATATCCCGATCGTCATCCTGATCGTCAACTCCTTCAACGCCTCGCGCTTCGGCATCAATTGGCAAGGGTTTACCACCAAGTGGTACAGCACCCTGCTGAATAACGACAGCCTGCTGCAGGCCGCGGGCCACTCGCTGACCATGGCGGTGCTCTCCGCCACCTTCGCCACGCTGATCGGCTCGCTGACCGCGGTGGCGCTGTACCGCTACCGCTTCCGCGGCAAACCGTTTGTCGGCGGCATGCTGTTCGTGGTGATGATGTCGCCGGATATCGTGATGGCCATCTCGCTGCTGGTGCTGTTCATGCTGCTGGGCATTTCGCTCGGCTTCTGGTCGCTGCTGTTCTCGCACATCACCTTCTGCCTGCCGTTCGTGGTGGTGACCGTCTACGCGCGCCTGAAAGGCTTCGACGTGAAGATGCTGGAAGCCGCGCGCGATCTCGGCGCAAGCGAGTTCACCATCCTGCGCAAAATCATCCTGCCGCTGGCATTGCCGGCGGTGGCGGCCGGTTGGCTGCTGAGCTTCACCCTGTCGATGGACGACGTGGTGGTCTCCTCCTTCGTCACCGGGCCGAGCTACGAGATTTTGCCGCTGAAGATCTACTCGATGGTGAAAGTCGGCGTCTCGCCGGAGGTCAACGCGCTGGCCACCATTTTGCTGCTGCTGTCGCTGGTGCTGGTGATCGCCAGCCAGTGGGTGATGCGCGATCGCTCGCCCAAGGCCGAGTAACCCTTCCCGCCGGGCGCTGCGGCGCCCGGTTGTGATCCCCTTCACAACCGGCACCGGTTGTCACTCCCTGACCATCGGTGCCTATTTCCGCCCCGCCGATTGCAGCGGCGAAAACTTCCCCCTATAACTGAACTCAGGCAAGGTGCCTTATTTTTTTCTCGCTTCCAGGGAGTTTATTCAGCAACGTCGTCATCCATTAAAATATAAAAAGGAACTGCCATGAAAGGTATTATCGATAATATCTTAAGCAAGCTGCAGCTTTTCTCCAAAGCCATGATGGGGCCGATATTTTTCCTGCCGGTAATCGGTCTGATCCTGGCGCTCAGTTCTATTCTCACCAATGCCACATTAATCAATGAACATTCCGCCGTCTTCTCTATCGGTAAAATGATCGGCGATACCTTCTGGCCATTATTCGGCAACCTCGGGCTGATTTTCTGCATCGGCATTACCTACGGCCTGGCCAAAGACAAGAAAAGCGAAGCGGCGCTGGTCGCCGTGATGTGCTTTATCATGTTCCTCGGCGCCAACGCCTCTTATCTGCAATTCAGCGGCCATGTCGCGGCCAAGATCAACGGCGAATATTACGGCACCGGGCAGACGGAGTTGCTGGGTTTTACCGTGGTGGATATGGGCATTTTCCTCGGTCTTATCCTCGGCGTCACCATCGCCTGGGTGCATAACCGCCTGTGCAACGTCGAACTCAACGGCGTGTTCTCGGTCTACGGCGGCGCCAAGCTGGTGCTGATTGCCATGACGCCGATCATCATGCTGTACGCCGTCGCCTTCAGCTACCTGTGGCCGGCGATCTCACAGGGCCTGATCGCGCTGACCGGCTTTATGAAAAGCGCCGGCTCGCTCGGGGTATTCGTCTACGGCTTCTTTGAGAAATTCCTGATCCCTACCGGGCTGCACCACTTTATCTGGTCGCCGTTCCAGCTCACCAGCATCGGCGGTTCGATCGTGCAGGACGGCCAGACCGTCTCCGGCTCGCAGGCGATTTTCCTGGCCTATATGCGCGACCCGAGCATCTCGCCGCTGATGAACGAAGCGCTGCGCTTCTCGCAGCAAGGGATGGTGACCATCTTCGGCCTGTCGGGCGCGGCATTGGCTTTCTATCACACCGCCAAGCCGGAAAAGAAAATGCTGGCCAAGGCGATTCTAATCCCGGCCATCACCACCTCGATCCTGGTCGGCATCACCGAGCCGATAGAGTTCACCTTCCTGTTTATCTCTCCGCTGCTGTGGGTGATCCACGCCGTGTTGACCGCGCTGTCGCAGGTGGTCTGCAACCTGTTCCAGGTGCGCCCCTGGGGCGCCAGCGGGCTGGTCGAGTTCCTGGCCTATAACCTGCCGCTGCCGGTTTCCCTCACCCGCTGGCCGCTGTACGTGGTCATCGGCCTGGTGCAGTTTGCGGTGTATTACCTGGTGTTCAAAACGCTGGTGCTGAAGCTCAATCTGAAGACGCCGGGCCGTGAAGATGATCAGGACGTCAGACTCTATTCCAAACAGGATTACCGGAACCGCAAAAATACCCCGGACGAGCCGAGCGGCATCATTATTCGCGCGCTGGGCGGCAAGGAAAACATTATTTCCGTCGATAACTGTTTTACCCGACTGCGGGTGGAATTAAAGGATATGACGCGGGTGGATGAAGCCGCGTTAAAAAGCACCGGCGCCAAAGGCGTAGTGAAGAATCGCCGTGAAGTGCAGGTAATTTACGGCGTCACGGTCGGCAAGGTCAAAAATCAGGTAGAAAAATATTTAGCGACACTCTAACGCTTTATTAATGGGAGATATCGAATGAAATTAACCGTTCTCGGCGGCGGCGGCGTGCGTTCCCCGTTCCTCGCCAAATCCATCGCCTATAACGCCCATCGCATCGGCATTACCGAAGTGGTGTTTATGGATACCGATGAGCGCCATCTGGCGATCTACGGCGCCCTCGCGCAGGGCGTATTCCAGCGCATTCGCGGCGACATTGCTTTCAGCCTCAGCAGCGATCCGCGCCAGGCGCTGCAAGGCGCCGACTACATCATCACCACCCTGCGCATCGGCGGCGAGGAAGGCCGCATCCATGACGAGCGCATCGCACTCAATCACCAGTTGCTCGGGCAAGAAACCACCGGCGCCGGCGGCTTCGCCATGGCGATGCGTTCGATTCCGGCGATCCTCGACTATTGCCGCCTGATCGAACAGGTTTCCTCACCGGACGCGGTCCTGTTCAACTTCACCAATCCTTCCGGCATGGTGACCGAGGCGATCATCAAATCCGGCTTCCAGCGCCGGGTCTATGGCATCTGCGACGCCCCCAGCGAGTTTATCCGCGAACTGGCCGAGCTGCTGGGCTGCCGCGAAGACCAACTGAGCGTCGACTGCTTCGGCCTCAACCATCTTTCCTGGTTCCGCAATGCGCGCGTCAACGGCGAACCGGTCACGGAACGGTTGCTGGCGGATCCGCGCCTGTATCGTGATACCTGCATGAAATACTTCTCGCCGGAGTTGGTGGCGCTGTCGGACAATTTGATGCTCAACGAGTATCTCTATTATTACTACTATCGTGAGCAGGCGATCGCCGCCATCGTCGCGGGCGGCGAGACCCGCGGCGAACAAATCGCGGCGATCAACCGCCAAATGCTGTCAGAGTTAGGCGAGCTGGACATCCCCCACCAGTTGGAACACGCCTTCTCTGTCTATTTCAGCCATTATCTGCAGCGCGAAAACTCCTACATGCAGCGCGAGTCCAACCAGGGTAAGGTGAAAACGCGCGAGATGCTGACGCTGCAACAGTTTATCGAGCAGCCGGACAGCGGCGGCTATGCCGGGGTGGCGATCGACATTCTGGAGGCGGTCAACAGCGGCCGGCAAAAACGCGTGGTGGTGTCGATGCAAAACCGCGACACGCTCGATTTTCTGCACCCGGAAGACGTGATCGAAATCAGCTGCGAATTGAGCAGCGCCGGCATTCAGCCGGTCAAAATGCGCGATATTCCCGACACCCAGAAAAACCTGATTTCGCAGGTGAAAGAGTACGAACGGCTGGCGGTGGCGGCGATCCTGACCGGCAACCGCCAACTGGCCATCAAGGCGCTGATGGTGCACCCGCTGGTCAACTCCTACTCGCTGGCGAAAACGCTGGTGGAGGAGTACCTGCAGGCCCACCGCGCGTATGCCGGGCACTGGCGCTAAACGGTGCGGCCGTCAGCGGCCGCGTCGTTCAAACCAGGCGGTGATCACATTCTCGAATCCCAACAGACAGTGGCCGAAAAACGGGTTGGGATAGTAGATATCGTGATCGTATTTTTGCCGGTCCTCAAACAGAAAGGTCATGTCGGCCTGCTGCGCCAGCGGGCTGTCGCCGTCGCCGCAGAAGGCCGCCAGCAGGATGCGGTTACGCTTCACCGCCTCGCTCCAGCTCAGCGCCGAGCCGCTGTTGCCCGACTTTGAAATCACGATCACCATGTCGAAGCGAAAGCGCGTCTCACGGTCAAGAATGTCGAAATCCGGCCACAGCGACAGATAACTGTCTACACCCAGCGTCATAAACTTGTTGTACATATATTGAGCCACCAGCTGCGAAAAACCGCTGCCGTGGATCAGGATCTTGCCGTTGTCGAGCAGATCGAGAAACTGCGCCTGCTGGGCCGGCGGTGCCGCCGACGTAGCGCGTTCCGCCTGGTAAGCCGGCGCCATCGTCAGGTTGAATTTGATGAAATAGACCAGTTCGAGATAGCCGCGAAAGCCCAGCTTTTTAGCCAGCCGCACCAGCGTCGAGGGGGAACTGTAGCAGCGTGCGGACACCGCACGGATGCCGTCGTCGATGCAGGCGTCCGGGTTGTCGAGAATGCAGTGCAAAATCGTCAGATCCGTCTTGCTGAGCTCAGCCTGGCTGAAGACCTGTTTGAAATTCATCGCTGCCCTCGTTTATTCGACAAAATTATTGTTTCGCACGCGCTTCACCGCCTGTCCAGCGCGAGACACACAAATTGTGATGCGCTTTAAGGCGCTGAACCCCTTGATTTGCCAGCGGGATAACCGCCTTTACCCACCCCGCCCCGCCCCCTATAATGGCCCCTTTCTGGGGTATGGCGCGGCCGAAAACGGCAGCCCATACGGGTTCGGCTCACTACTGCTGAAGGATACGCTGCATGAAAAAGTGGTCACATCTGCTCGCAGCCGGGATGATGGCGCTGAGTTTCTGCTCTGCAAACGCCTCTGACGGCAAAACGCTGTATTTCTATAACTGGACTGAATATGTCCCGCCGGGGCTGCTGGAGCAGTTCACTAAAGAAACCGGCATCAAGGTGATCTATTCCACCTATGAATCCAACGAAAGCATGTACGCCAAGCTGAAGACCTACAAAGACGGCGCGTACGATCTGGTGGTGCCTTCCACCTACTTCATCGCCAAGATGAGCAAGGAAGGCATGCTGCAAAAAATCGACAAGAGCAAGCTCAGCCACTTCAAGGATCTCGATCCCACCCTGCTGAACAAGCCGTTCGATCCCAACAACGACTACTCCATTCCTTATATCTGGGGTGCCACCGCCATCGGCGTCAACAGCGACGCGCAGGATCCGTCCACCGTCACCGCCTGGGCCGATCTGTGGCAACCGCAGTACAAAGGCCGCCTGCTGCTGACCGACGACGCGCGTGAAGTGTTCCAGATGGCGCTGCTCAAGCTGGGCTATTCCGGCAACACCACTGACCCGAAAGAGATCGAAGCCGCCTATCACGAACTGCAGAAATTGATGCCGAACGTGCTGGCCTTCAACTCCGACAACCCGGGCAACCCGTTTATGGAAGGGGAAGTCAACGTCGGCATGGTGTGGAACGGCTCGGCCTTTGTGGCGCGCCAGGCCGGCACGCCGCTGGAGATCGTCTGGCCGAAGGAAGGCGGGATCTTCTGGATGGACAGCCTGGCCATTCCGGCCAACGCGCGCAACGTCGAAGGGGCGCTGAAGCTGATCGACTTCCTGCTGCGGCCGGAAATCGCGGTGCAGGTGGCGGAAACCATCGGTTACCCGACGCCGAACCTGGCGGCGAAGAAGCTGCTGTCGCCGGAGATCGCCAACGACAAGTCGCTCTACCCGGATAAGGCGGTGATTGAGCACGGCGAGTGGCAAAACGACGTCGGCGACGCCAGCACGCTGTACGAAAGCTACTTCCAAAAGCTGAAAGCCGGGCGCTAATACGCCCGCCATCCCATCAGGGCGCATTGCGCCCTGATGCCTTTCTCAGGGCCGGTCGGCCCGCGCCACCTTGCCCACCAGGAACTTGTGCACAAAACGCGGCACCACTTCGCTGGCCAGACCGTAGTGTTTCTCATCGAACTGGCTCTCTACCTGGCTCGGTTCCAGGTTCAGCTCCATGGCGTAAGCGCCGCCCAGCCGCGCCTCATGCACGAAGCCGGCCGCCGGGTAGACATGGCCGGAGGTGCCGATGGCGACGAAGAAATCGGCCTTGCTCAGCGCCTGGTAGATGTCGTCCATGCCCAGCGGCATCTCACCGAACCACACCACGTGCGGCCGCAGCGACGCCGGGAACTGGCAGCAATGGCAACGATCGTCAACGCTGAGATCGCCGGGCCATTCGAACACCTGCCCCGACTGGGTGCAACGCACCTTCAGCAGTTCGCCGTGCATGTGCAGCACCCGCTTGCTGCCGGCGCGCTCATGCAGGTTATCAATGTTTTGCGTGATCAGCAGGAAGTTGTCCCCCAACCACTCTTCCAAATCCGCCAACGCGCGGTGCGCGGCGTTCGGGGCAATGTCCTCCGTCTGCAGCTGGCGGCGGCGTTCGTTGTAAAACGCCTGCACCAGCGCCGGATCGCGCTGAAAACCTTCCGGCGTGGCGACGTCCTCCACCCGGTGATCTTCCCACAGCCCATCCGCGGCGCGGAAGGTGCGAATACCCGACTCGGCCGAAATGCCGGCCCCGGTCAACACCACCACAAACGGCTTTTTCAGCTCGGCCGCCGCCATGGTGTCACGGTGAAAAATGCGTGAACGAAAGCGCTGATGCAGCACATGCTTACTCTTGCGAAACTGACACAGCCGATGGCGAGTGTGCATTAACTCTCTCCTTACTTTTCCCTGTTTACCCTTCTTACTGGACGTTGCGGCGTTGTTGGCCGCATACATTCACGCCTTGCCTCAACGCCCATTACGTTGGGCGCGCCAAATTGAGGAACGCTGCGCCGCGCACGCCGCCGGCGTCGCCATAGCGCGCCTTCTCGATGCGCGGCAGCCGAGCCACCCGCAGCAGGTGCGCCGGCAGCCGCTGCGGCAACGCCTGGTAAATAGCGTCGAAGTTCGACAGCCCGCCGCCGATCACCACCAGGTGCGGATCCAGCACCGTCAGCAGGTTACCCAGGCAGATCGCCAGCACGTCCATAAAGCGATCGACATGCGCCACGGCCTGCGGCTCGCCCGCCTGATAATGCGCAATGATCTCGGTGGCAGGCAAGCGCCGGCCATAGAAATGGGCGTACATCCATTCGAAACCGCGGCCCGATATGTAATTTTCAATGCAACCCTGATGGCCGCACCCGCAGGCAACGCGAGGCACATCACGCCCCAGCACCTCGAGCGCGTCCACCGGCAGGCGCAAATGGCCGAACTCGCCGGCGATATAGTTGCGCCCAGGCACCGTCTTGCCATCGACGATCAGGCCGCCGCCCACGCCGGTGCCGAGGATGATGCCCAGCACCGTCGGGTAGCGGCGGAACTCGTCGTCCCAGGCTTCCGACAGCGCAAAGCAGTTGGCGTCGTTATCGACGCGCACCTCGCGCCCGATCAGCGCCGCCAGATCGCGCGGCAGCGGCCGCCCCATCGCCGCCGGCACGTTGGCGGTAAACAACGTGCCGTCATCGTCGTTGGGCAGGCCCGGTATGCCGATGCCGACGCTGCCGCGCCGGCCGCAAAACGCATCCGCCTCAAGGGTCAGATCGCACAGCGTGGCCAGCAGTTGCCGGTAGTCTTCACGCGGCGTCGGCACCCGCTTTTGCCAAATGCGCTGCAGGTTGCCGTCGAACACCCCCAGCTCAATCTTGGTGCCGCCCATATCGAAACCGTAGTACATAACCCATCCCCAGGCTAAAAAAACGGGGCGGCATCGCTGCCTCCCCGTCGGTGTTATTGTCCGCTCAGCACCCGCGCCGGATCGATGCGGCTGGCGCGCCTCGCCGGATACCAACTGGCCAACAGGCTCAGCACGATGGCGGTCGCCAGTACGATCAGCACGTCCAGCCAGTGCAGCTCGGAAGGCAGGAAGTCGATGAAGTAGATATCGCCCGACAGGAAGGAATGACCGACCAGTTTCTCGATGCCGCGGATGATGTTGGTCAGCTGCAGCGAAGCGATCACCCCGATCACCACGCCGCTCAGGCTGCCCAGCAGCCCGGCCAACAGCCCGTACCAGATGAAGATGGCGCGAATAAAGCCGTCTTTAGCGCCCAGGGTGCGCAGCACCGCGATGTCGGCGCTTTTGTCTTTCACCGCCATCACCAGCGTGGAGACGATGTTGAAGCAGGCCACGCCGATCACCAGCACCATCGCCAGATACATGATGGCGCGGATCATCTGGATGTCGCGGTACATATAGCCGTACTTGCCGATCCAGCTCTTGATGTAGATGTAAGCGTTGGTCACTTCGCCGGCGTCGCGCACCAGCTTGTTGGCGGCGAACACGTCGTTCATCTTGAGAGCGATGCCCGTGACGCTGTCACCCATGTCGAGATACTGCTGCGCATCGGCCAGCGGCACCAGCGCCAGGCTGTGATCGAGCTGGCCGCTGAGCTGCAAAATGCCGGTCACGTGCAGGCGAATGCGCTTCGGCTGCAGCAGCTTCATTTCCGGGTCGCTGTTGGGGATCATCACCGTGACATAGGCGCCCTGCTTGACGCCCAGCGCGTCGGCCACGCCCTTGCCGAGGATCACCTGCTGCTCGCCGGGCTTGAAGTTGGCCCAGGCGTCGCCCTGCACATACTGCGGCAGCGCGCTCAGCCGGCTCTCCTGCTGCGGATCCACGCCTTTGACTTCCACCGCGCGCAGCTGCGCGCCGTTTTCCATCAGGCCGGTAAAGTTAATGTACGGCGCGGCGGCCAAGATGCCCGGCACCTTTTCCACCCGCTGCAGAATTGACGGCCAGCCGCTGAACGGCTGATTGACCGGCTCAAGCTCGCCGTGCGGCACCACCGCCAGAATGCGGTTCTTCAGCTCACGCTCAAAGCCGTTCATCGCGCTCAGCCCGACGATCAGCACCGCCACCCCCAGCGCAATGCCGATGGTGGAGATGACCGAGATCAGCGACACCATGCCGCCGCGTTTACGGCCGCGGCTGAAACGCAGGGCCGTCAGGAAGGACAGTGAGGCTCCCGCCATTACTCGGCCCCCATCAGGGTCAGTTGCGCCTGCAGGTGGCCGTCGGCCATTTCCAGCTGGCGGCTCAGGCGCTTGGCCAGCTGCAGATCGTGCGTCACCACCAGGAAAGCGGTGCCCTGGCGCACGTTCAGCTCGCCCAGCAGATCGAAGATGCTGTCCGCGGTGCGTTTATCCAGGTTACCGGTCGGTTCGTCCGCCAGCACCAACGCCGGGTTGTTGACCAACGCGCGCGCGATCGCCACGCGCTGACGTTCGCCGCCGGAGAGCTCGGACGGGCGGTGCTTGCTGCGTTTTTCCAGCCCGACCGCCGCCAGCATCTCCCGCGCCTTCTCCTGCGCCTGCGCCGGCTTGGCGCCGCCGATCAAGAGCGGCATGGCGGCGTTTTCCAGCGCGGTGAAGTCCGGCAACAGATGGTGGAACTGATAGATGAAGCCCAGCTGGCGGTTGCGCAGCTCGGCCTTGGCCGCCGAAGACATGGCGTTCAGCGATTCGCCCTTGAAGATCACCTCGCCGGAGGTCGGCGAGTCCAGCCCGCCCAGCAGGTGCAATAGGGTGCTCTTGCCGGAACCCGAGCTGCCGACGATCGCCATCATCTCGCCCTGCTGCATGGCAAAGCTAACATTGCGCAGCACGTCGGTGTGCAGATTGCCTTCCTGGTAGGTCTTGCACAGGTTGTCACACTGCAGCAAAAGATGGTTACTCATAACGTAAAGCCTCAGCGGGTTGTACGGCGGCAGCGCGCCATGAAGGATAAAGCGTGGACAACAGAGAAACCGCCATCGCCACCACGGCGATGATCGTCACCTGCAGCGGATCGACCGCCACCGGCAGCGAAGCGCCGTCGATCAAGGCGCCGAGGATCGGCATCAGATTGTTCAGATTGGTAGCCAGCAGCACGCCGAGCAGCGTGCCGAGCAGCGAACCGATGATGCCGGCGCTGGCGCCCTGCACCATAAATACCGACATGATCTGGCGGCGGGTCAGCCCCTGAGTCTGCAGAATGGCGACTTCGCCCTGCTTCTCCATCACCAGCAGGCCGAGCGAGGTGATGATGTTAAACGCCGCCACCGCCACGATCAGACTGAGCAGCAGCCCCATCATGTTCTTCTCCATGCGCACCGCCTGGAACAGCTCGCCCTTGCGATCGCGCCAGTCTTTCCAGACGGTGCCCGCCGGCAGCGCCTGTTGGCTGAGGGTATCGACCGTCAGCGGCTGTTGCAGGAACAGGCGCCAGCCGGTGATGTTGCCGGCCGGGTAACGCATCAGGCGCGAAGCGTCCTGTTGGTTGACCAGCAGCTGATAGCCGTCCACCTCGCTGTTGGCGTGGAAGGTGCCGATGAGAGTGAACAGGCGCTGGCTGGGAATACGGCCCATTGGCGTAAACTGGCTGGCGCTCGGCACCATCACGCGCAGCGAATCGCCGCGCTTGACGCCAAGTTGCCCCGCCAGCTGTTCGCCGATGATGATGTTGTACTGGCCCGGCTGCAGTTGCTGTTGCTTGACGTTGACCAGATATGGGGTCAGCGGATCGGCCTCGTCGGGATTGACGCCGAGCATCACCCCGACCGCCACGCTGCGGGCGCTTTGCAGCACCACGTCACCGGTGGTCAGCGGCGCGACGCGCGTGACGCCCTGCAGCTTCTGCACCTCGGAGGCCGGCAACTGCTGCGGGTTGACCGATCCTTGCGGACTGGTGACCAACGCCTGCGGCATCAGGCCGAGAATGTTGTTTTCCAGATCCTTTTCGAATCCGTTCATCACCGACAGCACGGTGACCAACGCCATCACCCCCAGCGTAATGCCGATGGTGGAAAGCCAGGAAACAAACCGCCCGAAGCGGTCTGAGGCTCGCCCGCGCATGTAGCGCAGGCCAATGAATAACGCGACAGGTTGATACATGAAATCCGTTTGATAGCCGTGGCTTAAGCAAAGTGACCATGGATTATATCGTCGCCCTGAAAACAATTAAATGAAAAATAAAGATTTTTACGATTCTTACAGCAGTACGAATCCGGCCTTCCCATCTCGGATAACCCCTTGTTTACACTTAACTGTTTTTAGTGAATCGGCAAAATACTTGCGGCGTTCCGCCTCAGTTTCTTCTGAAAATGATAGTGAGACCTGCGATATCGCGTTTGCCTCTGTAACTCACCAGGCACTGGCCACATTGCCGTTTCCCACCGTTGCAACACGCCGCCGGCCAAGCGGGTTTCACTCAAGGTTCTGCGCGCAGGATCGCCAGCGATTTCACCCTATGCTACTATCTGCCAACATTGACAAAGTTGATGATAGTTATCGGTTAAACGCAAGGGCAATCAATGAGAACGGAAACAAAATATAAAATCTATGCCGACTTCTTTCGCGCGAGCAGAAAGTCCGGCATCGCAAGGCTAATCAAGTCCCTTTTCCAACAGAACTACGTCGGCTTTAACTACATTTTCACCTTGCGGCTGCACAGTGATTTTCACGCCAAAAAACGCAATATCTTTGAGAGAATTTGTTTTCGTCTACTGGTGAAAAATCTCAAGCGCCTGCAGATAAAATATGGCATCGAAATTCCCCATCAGGCCAGTATCGGTGAAGGCCTGCTTATTCCGCACTTCGGCGGCATCGTTATCCATCCCAACGTGAAGATTGGTAAAAATTGCACCATCCTGCAAGGTGTGACCATCGGCAACAACCTCTTCAAAAGCCGTGAAGACGTCGCCACTATCGGCGATAACGTCACCATTGCTGCCGGAGCCAAGATCGTTGGTCCGGTCACTATCGGTGACAATGTTACGATTGGCGCCAACTCCGTTGTCACCAGTGACATTGAGCCAAACTGCATCGTGGCAGGCATGCCGGCCAAGATTATTTCGCGCAAAGAGTCAATTGTGCTGAATACGGATTACTTGTCCTTTGACGAATATCAAAAGCGCTAATCTTGCGCTGACTGGCGTTCTATCTTTCCTCCCGGCGACGCCTTGTTGGCGTCGCGCTTGCGTGCATCGTCGCCCCGATAACTAACGAGATAGGGCACTTTTATCGGTGTCAGTTTGCCGGCCGCTGGGCTACTATAAACAGCATAAAAGCACTGGGTTATCCGTGCCGGGACGCCCTCTAACACATTGATTAAAGATACCTGAATGAGCACTTCCGATAGCCGTAACCGTTCCTCATCCCCCCGTTATTCTCTGCCCGAACGCGCGGGCGATCTGCGCCAGCTGGGGCAACTGACCGGCGCGGCCTGCGCCGTGGAGTGCGCCGAGATCGTCGAGCGCCACCCTGGCCCGGTGATGCTGATCGCGCCGGATATGCAAAACGCCCTGCGGCTGCGCGACGAGATCCAGCAGTTCACCGATCAGATGGTGACCACACTGTCCGACTGGGAAACCCTGCCGTACGACAGCTTCTCGCCGCATCAGGAAATCATCTCGGATCGTTTGTCGAGCCTGTATCACCTGCCGACCATGGCGCGCGGCGTGATCATTCTGCCGGTCAACACCCTGATGCAGCGCGTCTGCCCGCACGAATTCCTGCACGGCCACGCGCTGGTGATGAAGAAAGGCCAGCGCCTGTCGCGCGACAAGCTGCGCACGCAGCTGGAACAGGCCGGTTACCGCAGCGTCGATCAGGTGATGGAGCACGGCGAATTCGCCACCCGCGGCGCATTGCTCGATCTTTATCCGATGGGCAGCGATGAGCCTTACCGCATCGACTTCTTCGATGACGAAATCGACAGCCTGCGCATCTTCGACGTCGATACCCAGCGCACGCTGAGCGAAGTCGAGGCCATCAATCTGTTGCCGGCCCACGAGTTTCCCACCGACAAGAACGCCATCGAGCTGTTCCGCAGCCAGTGGCGCGAGCAGTTTGAGGTGCGTCGCGACGCCGAGCACATCTATCAGCAGGTCAGCAAAAGCGCCTGGCCCGCCGGTATCGAATACTGGCAGCCGCTGTTCTTCAGCCAGCCGCTGCCGTCGCTGTTCAGCTACCTGCCGGCCAATACGCTGATCGTCAATACCGGCGATCTGGAGGGCGCCGCCGAGCGCTTCTGGCAGGACGTCAACCAGCGTTACGAAAGCCGCCGCGTCGATCCGATGCGCCCGCTGCTGGCGCCGGATACGCTATGGCTGCGCGTTGACGCGCTGTTCGGCGAGCTGAAAGCCTGGCCGCGCATCGCGCTGAAAACCGATGAGCTGCCGGCCAAGGCCGGCAATACCAATCTGGATTACCATGCCCTGCCCGATCTGGCGGTGCAGGCGCAGCATAAATCCCCGCTGGATAATCTGCGGCGCTTTATCGAAGGCTTCGACGGCAGCGTGATTTTCTCCGTCGAGAGCGAGGGGCGGCGTGAAACGCTGCAGGATCTGCTCGGCCGCATCAAGCTGGCGCCGGCGCTGATCCAGCGTCTCGATCAGGCGGAAACCGCGGGCCGTTACATGATGGTCGGCGCCGCCGAACACGGCTTCCTCGACGGCCTGCGCCAGCGTGCACTGATCTGCGAAAGCGATCTGCTCGGCGAGCGCGTCAGCCGCCGCCGGCAGGACAACCGGCGCACCATCAACACCGATACTCTGATCCGCAACCTGGCGGAGCTGCATCCCGGCCAGCCGGTGGTGCACCTGGAGCACGGCGTTGGCCGCTATGTCGGCCTGACCACGCTGGAAGCCGGCGGCATCAAGGCTGAATACCTGATCCTCTCCTACGCCGGTGAGGACAAGCTGTACGTACCGGTGTCTTCGCTGCATCTGATCAGCCGCTACGCCGGCGGCGCGGATGAAAACGCTCCGTTGCACAAACTGGGCGGCGACGCCTGGACACGCGCGCGGCAAAAAGCGGCCGAACGGGTGCGCGACGTCGCGGCGGAGCTGCTGGATATTTACGCCCAGCGCGCCGCCAAGGCCGGTTTCGCCTTCAAGCATAACCGCGAACAATACCAGCTGTTCTGCCAGAGCTTCCCGTTCGAAACCACGCCGGATCAGGAACAGGCGATCAACGCGGTGCTGAGCGACATGTGCCAGCCGCTGGCGATGGACCGCCTGGTGTGCGGCGACGTCGGCTTCGGCAAAACCGAAGTGGCGATGCGCGCCGCCTTCCTGGCGGTGGAAAACGGCAAGCAGGTGGCGGTGCTGGTGCCGACCACCCTGCTGGCGCAGCAGCACTTCGACAACTTCCGCGATCGCTTCGCCACCTGGCCGATCCGCATCGAGATGATGTCGCGCTTCCGCAGCGCCAAAGAGCAGCAGCAGGTGCTGGACGACGCGGCTGAGGGCAAAGTGGACATCATCATCGGCACCCACAAACTGCTGCAGAGCGATCTGCGCTGGAAGGATTTGGGGCTGCTGATCGTCGATGAAGAACACCGCTTTGGCGTGCGCCACAAGGAGCGCATCAAAGCGATGCGCGCCGACGTCGATATCCTGACGCTGACCGCCACGCCGATCCCGCGTACGCTGAACATGGCGATGAGCGGCATGCGCGATCTGTCGATCATCGCCACTCCGCCGGCGCGCCGGCTGGCGGTGAAGACCTTCGTGCGCGAATACGACAGTCTGGTGGTGCGCGAGGCGATCCTGCGCGAAGTGCTGCGCGGCGGCCAGGTTTACTACCTCTACAACGACGTGGAAAACATCGAGAAAGCGGCGCAACGCCTGGCTGAGCTGGTGCCGGAGGCGCGCATCGCCATCGGTCACGGTCAGATGCGCGAACGCGATCTGGAACGGGTGATGAACGATTTCCACCACCAGCGCTTCAACGTGCTGGTGTGCACGACCATCATCGAAACCGGCATCGATATCCCCAGCGCCAACACCATCATCATCGAGCGGGCCGATCGCTTCGGCCTGGCGCAGCTGCACCAACTGCGCGGCCGCGTCGGGCGTTCGCACCATCAGGCTTACGCCTATCTGTTGACGCCAAACCCGAAAGCCATGGGCACCGACGCTCATAAACGGCTCGAGGCCATCGCGTCGCTGGAAGATCTCGGCGCCGGTTTCGCGCTGGCGACTCACGATCTGGAGATCCGCGGCGCCGGCGAACTGCTGGGCGAAGACCAGAGCGGCCAGATGACCACCGTCGGCTTCTCGCTCTATATGGAGCTGCTGGAAAGCGCCGTCGACGCGTTGAAAAACGGCCGCGAACCGTCGCTGGAAGATCTCACCAGCAACCAGACCGAGGTAGAGTTGCGCATGCCGGCGCTGCTGCCGGAAGATTTCATTCCCGACGTCAATACCCGCCTGTCGCTGTATAAGCGTATCGCCAGCGCGAAGAACGACGGTGAGCTTGACGAGCTGAAGGTCGAGCTGATCGACCGCTTCGGTCAACTGCCGGATGCGGCGCGCAATCTGTTGCAGTGCGCGGCGCTGCGCCTGCACGCGCAGAAACTGGGGATCAAACGCATCGAGAGCAACGAGCGCGGCGGCTTTATCGAGTTCGGCGACAACAACCGCGTCGATCCGGGTTATCTGATCGGCCTGTTGCAGGGCAATCCGCAGGTTTACCGCCTGGACGGCCCGAGCAAGCTGAAGTTCACGCTCGATCTGGCCGATCGCCAAAAACGCCTGGCGTTCACCGAAGAGCTGCTGAACGCCTTCCGCGAACACACGCTGGCGGTCTGAGCCAATGCCCCGCCGTGGCGGCGGGGGCGGCTTATTCGCGCGGGAATCCGGCGCCCAGCGGCGCCAGCTGCATCACGCGGCTGGTCACTACCCGGTTTTTGCCGCTGCGCTTCGCCTCATACAAGGCCTCGTCGGTCATGGCGATCGCCTTGTCCAGCCTCATGCCCGGCAGATACAGCGACACGCCGATCGACAGCGTGATGTGCGCTTCGTCGTGCGCATTCAGCAAGAACGTCGAGCTTTCAACCGCGCTGCGAATGCGCTCCGCCACCCCGCCGATGACCTGCGGATCGTAGCTGGCGGTGATCACCATAAACTCCTCGCCACCGTAGCGCCCGACGAAGTCCTCATTGCGCACGCTGTTTTGCAGCAGCCGGCCGACGCTGGCCAGCAGCACGTCACCGGCCGGATGGCCGTAGGTATCGTTGATGCTTTTGAAGTTATCCAAATCGAGGATCATCAGCCCGCACGGGCGGCGCTCGGCACGCTGCAGCATCAGCTGATAATCGACGCTGGCGCGGTTGTTGATGTGGGTCAGGCTGTCGGTGGTGGCGCGCGCGCGCATCGCGAAATAGGCGTAGATATGGCGCTCTTTGAAATTCAGCGCATGATAGCAAATCGCCAGACAGAGCGCGGAAACCGCCTGGTACAGCAACACATCCGGCCACAGCCCGCTCATGTCCACCAGCAGCCACACCACCGCGATGCGATACAGCGCGATGATGCCGATCGTCAGGTAAAACGTCCGGTGGGATTTTTTCAGCCACACGCGCGACAACAGCAGCGGCGCGACGATCGAGGCGATGAACAGGTTATCGACGGTGAAACCGCCGGTCAGCGTCATGGCGAACAGAAAACTCACCAGCCCGCTGACGCCGCCGCCGAAGAAAGTCACCAATATCATCGGGATCATCGCAAAGCTGTAATGCACCTTATCGGTCAGCTCCAGCCGATCCTGGCTCAAATACAGCACCGCCACCCCGGCCAGCAGGCCGAAAACAACCCGCTTCCACAGTGCGGATTGATAAGAAAAAGGGGCATTCTTGCTGAGAAGGAAATAGCTTATCGACAGCGTGGCGTAGGTGATGCAGGCGTCGCTGTAAAGGGTAGAAATGGACGCAATGTAAGTCATAAATAGTCAGCGCGCTCCTCGGGATCGCCAGGGGGTAATGTGCAGACGTTGAATAACGCATCCCTGTCGTCTCCGCTTCGGCGGCGGCCATTTTACACAGTCTATTAATAGAGTAGCAGTTCTATCTTATCGCCAAGCCGTCTATCTCACGACGCCCGCTTCAGGCTACTCTGTGCGTTGTGTTATCGGGGGAGAACCGCATGAATATCGACGACGAACTGCAAGCGCTCAGCGAACAGGAAGCGACGCTGGCCTTTACCCATTTTGACGCCGCCACCGCCTGGGAACTGGGCGCGGCGCTGAAAACCGCCGCCGAGCGGCGCGGCCTGAGCATCGCCATCGAGATCCAACTGGCCGGGCAGACGCTGTTTTATTACGCCATGCCGGGGGCAACGCCGGACATTGCCGACTGGGTGCGGCGCAAGCGCAATCTGGTGAACCATTTTCACAAAAGCTCTTACGCCATCGGCCTGCGCCTGCAGCAGCGGCAAACGTCGCTGGAGGAGCGTTACGGGCTGAGCGTGCGTGACTATTCGGTGCACGGCGGCGCCTTCCCGCTCACCCTGACCGGCCTCGGCTGCGTCGGCAGCATCAGCATTTCCGGCGCGCCGCAGAAGGAAGATCATCAGCTGCTGGTGAGCACTTTAGCCCATTTTCTCGGCTTATCCCTGCCCGCCCTGCAATAACCGTTAAAACCTTGACTGTCACCTTTCTTGTCAGCCGCAGAATCTGCGGCTGACGTCTCTATTATCGAAATTTAGCGCCGAACAAAAGGGCGACTCTCTGATTTCCTGCGCCAAATTGATACAGGTCTGGTAATCCGCTGAACAAAAGGCGTATGGTATCTGTCACGTGACAAGACGGACCTCATCGGGCCCGCCATTCCTTTCACTTTTGAAGATTTGGTACGCACCGTAGATGAAAACGCATGAAATAAACAAAATTCGCCCCTTCAGCGCGCTGATAGACGCCTGCTGGCGGGAACCTTATAACCTGGCGCGGTTGCTGAAAGACGCTATCGCCGGGGTGACGGTCGGTATTATCGCCATTCCGCTGGCGATGGCGTTGGCGATCGCCAGCGGCGTGCCGCCGCAGTATGGTCTGTATACCGCCGCCATCGCCGGCATCGTCATCGCCGTCAGCGGCGGTTCGCGCTACAGCGTCTCCGGCCCCACCGCCGCCTTCGTGGTGATCCTCTATCCGGTCTCGCAGCAGTTCGGCCTGGCCGGCCTGCTGGTCGCCACGCTGATCTCCGGGGTATTTCTGCTGCTGATGGGGCTCGCGCGCTTTGGCAGGCTGATCGAGTACATTCCGCTGCCGGTGACGCTCGGCTTTACCTCCGGCATCGCCATCACCATCGCCACCATGCAGATCAAGGACTTCTTCGGCCTGCAGCTGACGCACACGCCGGAAAATTACGTCGGCAAGCTGTATGCCCTGCTGCAGGCGCTGCCGACGCTGGATATCGGCGATACCCTGATCGGCGCCGTGACGCTGCTGATTTTGATCTTCTGGCCCAAACTCGGCCTGCGGGTGCCCGGGCACCTGCCGGCGCTGCTGGCGGGCACCGCGTTGATGGGGCTGCTGACGCTGTTTGACCACCCGGTGGCGACCATCGGCTCCCGCTTCAGCTACCTGCTGGCCGATGGCAGCAGCGGCCAGGGCATTCCGCCGATCCTGCCGCAGCTGTTGCTGCCCTGGGATCTGCCGGGCGGCGGCGGGCAACCGTTCACTCTGAGTTGGCAAACCGTTTCCGCCCTGTTGCCGGCGGCGTTTTCGATGGCGATGCTCGGGGCGATCGAATCGCTGCTGTGCGCGGTGGTGCTCGACGGCATGACCGGCAAGAAGCATAACTCGAACAGCGAATTAATCGGCCAGGGTGCGGGCAACATCATCGCGCCGTTCTTCGGCGGCATCACCGCGACCGCTGCGATTGCCCGATCGGCCGCCAACGTGCGCGCCGGCGCCACCTCGCCGGTTTCCGCCATCATCCACGCGCTGCTGGTGCTGTTGGCGCTGCTGGTTCTGGCGCCGTGGCTCTCTTATCTGCCGCTGGCGGCGATGGCGGCGCTGCTGTTGATGGTCGCCTGGAACATGAGCGAGGCGCACAAAGTGATTTACCTGCTGCGCCGGGCGCCGAAGGACGACATTCTGGTGCTGCTGCTGTGCATGTCGCTGACGGTGCTGTTCGACATGGTGATCGCCATTACCGTGGGCATCGTGTTGGCGTCGCTGCTGTTTATGCGTCGCATCGCCCGCATGACGCGGCTGAGCGAGCTGAGCGCCGACGATGGCCGCCTGGTGCTGCGAGTGAATGGCCCGCTGTTCTTCGCCGCCGCCGAGCGCATCTTTAGCGAACTGCTGGCGCGCAGCGAGGATTACCGGACGATCGTGCTGCAGTGGGATGCGGTGCCGGTGCTCGACGCCGGCGGCCTGAGCGCCCTGCGGCGCTTTATCGACGCGCTGCCGGCGGATAAAAAGCTGGTGATCACCGACGTGCCGTTCCAGCCGCTGAAAACCCTGGCGCGCGCGCGGGTGCAGCCGATCGAGGGCCGCTTGCAGTTCTACCCGACGCTGCCGGAAGCGCTGGCGGCCACCGGCGCCTAAACGTAAAAAAGCCCGACGCGTCGGGCTTTTTTTTGGCGATGAGCGCTTAGTTGCTGGTATCCAGCTCCGGGAAGCTCTTCACCAGGTCGTCGATGGCTTTCATCTGCGCCAGGAACGGTTCCAGCTTGTCCAACGGCAGCGCAGACGGCCCGTCGCACTTGGCGTTGTTCGGATCCGGGTGCGCCTCGAGGAACAGCCCTGCAAGGCCAACCGCCATGCCGGCACGCGCCAGCTCGGCCACCTGAGCGCGACGGCCGCCGGACGCGGCGCCGAACGGATCGCGGGTCTGCAGCGCGTGGGTCACGTCGAAGATCACCGGATGGCCACCGGTCACGTTCTTCATCACGTTGATGCCCAGCATGTCGACCACCAGGTTGTCATAACCAAAGTTGCTGCCGCGATCGCACAGGATCACCTGGTCGTTGCCGCCCTCTTTGAACTTGTCGACGATATTGCCCATCTGCCCCGGGCTGACGAACTGCGGCTTCTTGACGTTGATCACCGCGCCGGTTTTCGCCATCGCTTCCACCAGATCGGTCTGACGCGCCAGGAAGGCCGGCAGTTGGATCACGTCAACCACTTCGGAAACCGGCTGCGCCTGCGCCGCTTCGTGCACGTCGGTGATGATTTTCACGCCGAAGGTTTTCTTCAGCTCTTCGAAGATCTTCATCCCTTCTTCCAGGCCCGGACCGCGGTACGAGTGGATGGAAGAACGGTTGGCTTTGTCGAAAGAGGCTTTGAAAACGTAAGGGATGCCCAGTTTTTGCGTCACGGTGACGTAGTGCTCGCAGATGCTCATCGCCAGATCGCGCGATTCCAGCACGTTCATACCGCCAAACAGCACAAACGGCAGGTCGTTTGCTACGTCGATGTCGCCAATGCTAACCACTTTCTGTTTCATGCTTTCGCCTTTGTTAAGGTTGTAACCGTCGCCTTGCAAACTGCACGGAGTCATTAAATTAATGCAGCGTCACCTGTTTCGGCTCAATCGAATGGATCTGCACTTTGATCACTTCGCTGACCGGGTCTTCAGGGCACTGCTCGACAAAATAGTTGAGATCGGAAATCGCGATATGGTTGCACTCCAGCTGGGCGTAAATCAGCCCGCGGTCGCGGATCTCGTACGGATCTTCCGGATCGAAGCACAACACCGTTTCACTGGTGCGCAGCGCCATTTCCAGCTGCTTTTCTTCCATCAGAGCGGCCTTCAGCGTATCCAGCATCTTGCGCACCACCATGATGTTCTCGGATTCGTCGAGATCGTCGTCTTCCAGCTCGGCACCCAAGCCCAGGTTGCCCTTAATCCACACTTCCAGCTGGTGTTCGCTCAGGGTTTCGCCGTTCAGCGGGTTGATCAGCCACAGCTCTTCATCCAGCCAATCGGCGCGCAGGATCAGCTGAGTGGGGAAAATCACCGGCAGCAGCGGCAGATCCAGCGCGTTGGCGATGTGCAGGAAGATGGTGCCGAGCGAAACCGGCGTGCCCTGCCGCCCCTCCAGCACCTTGTCCAGCCAGATGGCGTCCGACAGGCGGTACACGCCGCTGGCGCCGCCGAATCCCCAGGTCTTGTAGAACAGTTCAATGAGCGCATCCAGTTGCTGCTCCTGAGTGATATCGGCCGGCACCACCGCGCGCGCTTCGTCCACCAGCTGTTGCAGCTTGCGCTCCACGTCGGCAGCCGGGAAATCGCGCCGCACCGACTGCGACACCAGGATCACCCCTTCGCTCAGCGGCGAGGTGTTAAATTCAAAATCAGCAATGCTACTCATAGGTATCCCATCAGAAACGGTATTTTCGTCGTGGCAAGTTTAATTATCAGGTACAGGCAGCCCAACGCCAGCACGAACGCCACGGTTCGCAGCCGCTGACTTTTGGTCTTCTTGCCCAATGCGACGTAGCCAAGCAGGATATAGATAATAACGCCAAACAGCTTCTCGGTCAGCCATGAGTCCATACCCAGCAGCGGATAAAACCCGAACGTCACCACCAGCGCGATGCCGCTGACGAACAGCAGCGTGTCATTCAGGTGCGGCGCTATCTTGACCCAGCGACGCCCCATGATCGGCGAACGGCGCCACTGCCAAAAGAAACGCAGCACAAACAAGGTAATACTGATGGCGACCGTCAGCAAATGGAAATGTTTCAACGCGGTGTATGCAGTCATGATGCTCCCTTAAATGGCTCGGGCGTCGTTATTATGAGGGCGCTTATCCCGGCCATTGGCCGAGCGTCACGCGGTCGTTGTCGCCGTAATCACGGTGGGTGGCGACAGCGGAAAATCCGGCGGCCTGCAGCAGCGCGCGCACGCTCTCACCCTGCTGCCAGCCATGTTCCAACAGCAGCCAGCCCTGCGGCTGCAGATAGTGCGGCGCCTGGCGCACGATGGCGGCCAGATCCGCCAAGCCATGCTCGGCGGCGACCAGCGCACTGCCCGGCTCGAAGCGCACGTCGCCCTGCGACAAATGCGGATCGGCGGCGTCGATATAGGGCGGATTGCTGGCGATCAGCGCGAAGCGTTGCCCCGCGACGGGCGTAAACCAGCTGCCCTGCAAGAACCGGACGTTATCGATCTTCAACTTGTGCGCATTGTGCTGCGCCAGCGCAACCGCCTCCGGCTGCACATCGACGCCGATAGCCGAACAATCCGGGCGCTCGCTGGCCAGCGCCAGCGCGATGGCGCCGGTGCCGGTGCCGAGATCGAGGAAGTGGCAGGGTTGCGGCGGCAGGCGCGCCAGCGCCAGTTCCACCAGGCATTCGGTATCCGGGCGCGGGATCAGCGTTGCGGGCGAGACCGACAGCGGCAGCGACCAAAACTCGCGCTCGCCCACCAGATAGGCCACCGGCTCACCGCGTTCGCGGCGCGCCAGCAGCGTCTCCAGCTGCTGTTGCTGCAGCGGCGTCAGCAGGGTTTCCCCGAACGCCATCAGGAAGGTTCTGGCCTTGCCGGTCACGAAACCCAACAGGATTTCCGCGTCGCGCCGGGCGCTGTCGCTGTGGGTCAAACGCGCGGCGGCGGCTTGCAGCCAGTGTTGATAATCCATCACTCTTGCTCGGCGGACAGCGCCGCCAGCTGATCGGCCTGATACTCCTGCACGATCGGCTGGATCAGCATGTCCAGTTTGCCTTCCATCACCTCGTCCAGACGGTAGAGCGTCAGGTTGATGCGGTGGTCGGTCACCCGCCCCTGCGGGAAGTTGTAGGTGCGGTTGCGATCGGAACGATCGCCGCTGCCCAGCAGGTTGCGGCGAGTGGACGCCTCGGCCTGCTGACGCTTGGCCATCTCGGCGGCGCGAATGCGCGCGCCCAGCACCGACATCGCCTTGGCTTTGTTTTTGTGCTGTGAACGTTCGTCCTGGCACTCCACCACGATGCCGGTCGGCAGGTGGGTGATGCGGATCGCCGAATCGGTGGTGTTAACGTGCTGGCCGCCAGCGCCGGAGGAGCGGAAGGTGTCGATTTTCAGATCGCCCGGGTTGATGTCCGGCAGCTCGGCTTCCGGCACTTCCGGCATCACCGCCACGGTGCAGGCGGAGGTGTGGATGCGCCCCTGGGATTCGGTTTCCGGCACGCGCTGCACGCGGTGGCCGCCGGATTCAAACTTCAGCTGGCCGTACACGCCGTCGCCGGAAACTTTGGCGATCACTTCTTTGAAGCCGCCGTGTTCGCCTTCGTTGGCGCTCATCACCTCGACGCGCCAGCGGCGGCCTTCGGCGTAACGGCTGTACATGCGGAACAGATCGCCGGCGAAGATCGCCGCCTCATCGCCGCCGGTGCCGGCGCGCACTTCGAGGAAGCAGCTGCGCTCATCGTCCGGATCTTTCGGCAGCAACAGCACCTGCAGCTGCTGTTCCAGCTCTTCGCTGCTCGCCCGCGCCTGTTTCAGCTCTTCCTGCGCCATCTCGCGCATTTCCGGATCGTCCAGCATCATTTCCGCCGTCTCCAGATCCTCCTGCACCTGACGCCATTCCAGGAAGCAGCGGCTGACGTCGGTCAGCTGCGCGTATTCTCGCGACAGCGCGCGGAACCGGTCTTGGTCGGCGATAACGCCGGCATCGCCGAGCAGCGCCTGCACTTCTTCATGGCGCTCTTGTAACGCTTCCAGTTTGGCAACAATAGAAGGCTTCATGCGTGGTAATAAACCCTGTTAATAGAGAAAACTAATGCTGATCCAGCCCGAGGCTGTCGCGTAATAACTGCAACCGCTCCACATCGCCGTCGCCGGCGGCCTGCTGGAGGGATTTGGTAGGGGCATGAATAAGACGGTTGGTCAGTTTATGGGCCAGCTCGTGAATAACCTGCTCCACGTTGGCGCCCTGCGCGATGGCGGCCAGCGCTTTGGCCTCCATCTCTGCACGGATCTGGTCGGCCTGCGAGCGGTAGTCGCGGATGGTTTCCACCGCGCCCTGCGAACGCAGCCAGGCCATAAAGTTGGTGCTTTCCTGCTGCACGATCGACTCCGCCTGCACCGCCGCCGCTTTGCGCTGCGCCAGATTGCTTTGAATGATGGCGTGCAGATCGTCCACGCTGTACAGATAAGCGTTGGCCAGTTTGCCGACCTCCGGCTCGATATCGCGCGGTACGGCGATATCCACCAGCAGCATCGGCTGGTTGCGGCGCGCTTTCAGCGCCCGCTCCACCATCCCCTTGCCGATGATCGGCAGCGGGCTGGCGGTGGAACTGATAATGATGTCGGCGTCCGCCAGACGCTCGTCGATCTCCGGCAGGGTGATCACTTCCGCGCCGACTTCCTCCGCCAGCAATTGCGCGCGCTCGCGGGTGCGGTTAGCGATGATCATATGCCGCACTTTGTGCTCGCGCAGGTGGCGCGCCACCAGCTCGATGGTTTCACCGGCGCCCACCAGCAAGACGTTGAGATCGGCCAGCGATTCGAAAATCTGCCGCGCCAGCGTACAGGCGGCGAAAGCAACGGAAACTGCGCTGGCGCCGATTTCGGTTTCGGTGCGCACGCGCTTGGCGACGGAGAAGGATTTCTGGAACAGGCGTTCCAGCTCGCCGGACAGCGACTGGCCGCGTTGCGACTCGGCGAAGGCCTTTTTCACCTGGCCGAGGATCTGCGGTTCGCCCAGCACCAGCGAGTCCAACCCGCTGGCCACCCGCATCAGATGGCTGACCGCATCGTTGCCTTGATGCCAGTAGAGGCTTTTCTTCACCTCTTCCGGACGCAGGTTGTGGTAGGCGCACAGCCAGGCGACCAGCTGCTCGTGCATGTGCTCCTGCTGCTCCACGCTGAGATACAGCTCGGTGCGGTTGCAGGTGGACAACACGACGCCGCCCTGCACCAACGGTTGTTGGAGCAAGCTGGTCAGCGCCTCATCGATGGACTCTGGCGAGAAGGTCACCCTTTCACGCAGAGAAACCGGAGCGGTTTTGTGATTTATACCTAACGCCAGCAGGGTCATTGCTTCGAGTAATACTTCTGTTGGTACGGGTTCTCGTTGAGCGGCATTCTACTTGATGCGCGGGATCAATAAAAGTAACAACCGCATCTTCCGTTCAATCGCTGTCATAGACGACATCAATTAATGAATAAGTAATAAATACAGCGGGATAAATAGTCAAAGGGTGGGTTGATGGTTTAAATTTTAGCGCAGTTTGCGAAGACGCGCACGCTATTCGGCGCACATAACGGCGGCGTTTGCGCAACTCTGCACCGCTTATCGGGAGCGCCTCCCCCGCCTTCAGGCGATTGTGTTACGCTTAATGGCAACCCCAACGCGCGCACCGCGTTGGCACTACGCCGATAAACACGGCAAGATTCAACGCGATGCAGCAAAAAATTGACGCGCCGCCGCCGCCCCGTTAGCGTGAGCGCTGAATCCGGGTTTCGTCGCGCATGCCCGCAAGGACAAAAGGACAAGAAAAAGTTATGCCAATACGCAAAGTTAGTTTGCTCCGTCTGATCCCGCTGGCCAGCCTGGTGCTGGCCGCCTGTACCACCACCAAGCCAACCGGCCCGGCCACCAGCCCGACCTCACCGCAGTGGCGCGCCCATGAGCAGGCGGTGCAGCAGCTTAGCACCTATCAGACCCGCGGCTCCTTCGCCTACTTGTCTGATCAGAAAAAAGTCTATGCCCGCTTCTTCTGGCAGCAGTTTTCGCCGGAGCGCTACCGCCTGCTGCTGACTAACCCGCTGGGCAGCACGGAAATGGATCTCAACGTACAGAAAAACGTGGTGCAGCTGACCGACAACCAGGGCAAACGCTACGTCAGCGACAACCCGGAAGAGATGATCCGCAAGCTGACCGGGATGGCGATCCCGCTGAACAACCTGCGCCAGTGGATGGTCGGCCTGCCGGGCGAAGCCAGCGATTTTGCGCTGGATGACCAATATCGCCTGAGCAAACTGACCTACCAGCAAGGCGGTCAAACCTGGAAGGTGGATTACCAGAGCTACAGCACCGAGGTGCAGCCGACGCTGCCGAACCGTCTGGAGCTGCAGCAGGGCGACCAACGCATCAAACTGAAAATGGATAACTGGACGCTCAAATGATCCGCCAGTGGCCCTCCCCCGCGAAGCTCAACCTGTTTCTGTACATTACCGGCCGTCGTGAAGACGGCTATCACCTGCTGCAGACGCTGTTCCAGTTTTTGGACTACGGCGACACCCTGACCATTGACCCGCGCCAGGACGATCGCATTCACCTGCTGACGCCGGTCGACGGCGTGCCGGACGAGCAGAACCTGATCGTGCGCGCCGCCCGCCTGCTGCAGCGCTATTGTGATGAACAGGGCTTGCAGACCGCACCGCGCGGCGCCGACATCAGCATCGACAAGCGCCTGCCGATGGGCGGCGGTTTGGGCGGCGGCTCCTCCAACGCCGCCACCGTGCTGGTGGCGCTGAACGAACTGTGGCGCTGCGGCCTTGACGACGACCAACTGGCAGAGCTGGGGCTCAGCCTTGGCGCCGACGTGCCGGTGTTCGTGCGCGGCCACGCCGCCTTCGCCGAAGGCATCGGCGAGCGCCTGCAGCCGGCCGAGCCGCAGGAAAAATGGTATCTGGTGGCGCATCCCGGCGTCGGCATCCCGACGCCGGTTATCTTCGGCGACGCCGAATTGAAAAGGGACACCCCGGTTCGCTCCTTAAGTGAGCTGTTGCAGGCGCCGTACGCAAATGATTGCGAACCGATCGCAAGAAAACGTTTTCGCGAGGTTGAACAGCTTCTTTCATGGCTGTTAGAATACGCCCCGTCACGCCTGACTGGCACAGGTGCTTGTGTGTTTGCTGAATTCGACACAGAAATCGCCGCCCGTCAGGTGTTAAATCAAGCCCCGGAGTGGTTGTGTGGTTTTGTAGCGCGCGGCGTTAACGTCTCCCCACTACATCGCATTCGTTCCGGGCGGTTTGAGTCGTAGCTCAACGTTTCGCTGCGCAGGGTCATGCACACCTGGCCCTGTTATCCCTGCGCTGCCTGCGATCTCAATTTTAGTTTTACATACCCGTATGTATATTGCGCCGGCGTCGCCGACTGCTCCTTGGCGAGGTCGTATGACAATATCTTCTCTGGACGCAAGCCTGAGGTTCTTCTCGTGCCTGATATGAAGCTTTTTGCTGGTAACGCCACCCCGGAACTAGCACAACGTATTGCCAACCGTTTGTACACCAGCCTTGGTGACGCCGCTGTAGGTCGTTTTAGCGACGGCGAAGTGAGCGTGCAAATCAACGAAAATGTACGCGGCGGTGATATTTTCATCATCCAGTCCACCTGTGCCCCGACCAACGACAACCTGATGGAACTGGTTGTGATGGTCGACGCCCTGCGTCGCGCCTCCGCAGGTCGTATTACCGCCGTTATCCCTTACTTCGGCTATGCCCGCCAGGATCGCCGCGTGCGTTCCGCGCGTGTGCCAATCACCGCCAAGGTGGTTGCCGATTTCCTCTCCAGCGTAGGGGTTGACCGCGTTCTGACGGTGGATCTGCATGCTGAGCAGATTCAAGGCTTCTTCGACGTACCGGTAGACAACGTGTTCGGCAGCCCGATCCTGCTGGAAGACATGCTGCAGCAGAACCTGGAAAACCCGATCGTGGTTTCCCCGGACATCGGCGGCGTTGTGCGCGCCCGCGCCATCGCCAAACTGCTGAACGACACCGACATGGCCATCATCGACAAACGCCGCCCGCGCGCGAACGTTTCTCAGGTGATGCACATCATCGGTGACGTGGCGGGCCGCGACTGCGTGCTGGTCGACGACATGATCGACACCGGCGGCACCTTGTGTAAAGCGGCTGAAGCGTTGAAAGAACGCGGTGCCAAGCGCGTATTCGCCTACGCGACGCACCCGATCTTCTCCGGCAACGCCGTGGACAACATCAAGAACTCGGTGATTGATGAAGTGATCGTCTGCGACACCATTCCGCTGTCGCCGGAAATCAAGGCACTGAAAAACGTTCGCACTCTGACCCTGTCCGGCATGCTGGCTGAAGCCATCCGCCGCATCAGCAACGAAGAGTCGATCTCTGCGATGTTCGAGCATTAATTTCGTCGTCTTTCCGGTGCGGCGCCCACTGCGCCGGAAAGATAGCGAGCCCGACAGCAGAAAAGAAAAACCCGTTGGTGCGCGAGCAACAACGGGTTTTCTACTTGTAGTCCGACATGACCTCAAACCTTAATGCACGGCAGATGTTCCCTTGCCCCGCTCTTGCTTCCCTTCTGCTTTTTTAATCAATGCGACGAACGATGTTGATCGTTGCGGCACCGTTTATCAAAGTGTTTTACCCACCAGTAGCGATCCGCCACCTGTTCGCGGCCGCCGATACGTGCGCCCACCAGCCACAACAGCGCGCCGACGAAGATGTTCATGATGGCGCCGTGGGCGAAAAATTGCGGCAGATTGAACTGGGATACTTCAGCAATAATTGAGTATCCGACGCCGCCGATCATCACGACCAGCCCCAGCCCCATAAAAAAGTTGCCCACTCTGTCCGCGCTTCTACGTTTCATATGCCACCTCCATGATTGCCATGTGCCAACCGGGATAACGCTGCAACTTGTTAACCCACTTTGATAAGTTAAGTATAGTCCCTGTTGCGGCAAGGGGATTGCGGAGGCGATCACAAATGGTAAAGAATTATTGACACTTCTTAACACGGCGCTGAAAATTAGCGGACAAATTGAATTATTCAGCTAATGAATCATTCGTCTTTCTTACCCAGGGTGACGGCAGAGATCGGGTTTTGTCATTCATCGCCCCGACAGGTAGACTAAGGCCCTTTCCATTACCCTGATCATAGCGAATCTCCCAGTGAGCAGTATTAAATTGATAGTCGGTCTCGCCAACCCGGGCGCGGAATACGCCCAGACACGCCACAACGCCGGCGCCTGGTACGTCGATCTGCTGGCCCAGCGCCACAATCAGCAGTTAAAAGAAGAGAGCAAGTTCTTCGGCTACACCGCCCGTTTGAACCTGGCGGGCAACGACGTGCGCCTGCTGGTGCCGACCACCTTCATGAACCTGAGCGGCAAAGCGGTGCTGGCGATGGCCAACTTCTACCGCATCGAACCCAGCGAGATCCTGGTGGCGCACGACGAGCTGGATCTGCCGCCCGGCGTGGCCAAAATCAAGCTCGGCGGCGGCAACGGTGGCCACAACGGCCTGAAAGACATCCAAAACAAGTTCGGCAACAACCCGAACTTCTATCGCCTGCGCATCGGCATCGGTCATCCGGGCGACAAGAACAAGGTGGTGGGCTTCGTGCTCGGCAAGCCGCCGGCCGGCGAACAGAAGATGATTGACGAAGCGATCGACGAGTCGCTGCGCTGCACCGAAATGCTGATGAAGGACGGGCTGGAAAAAACCGTTCAGCGCCTGCACAGCTTCAAGGCGCAGGCCTGATCCTTGCCGCAGCGGGCGCCCTGCCCGCTGCTTGCTTTTAGCCGCGCGGGTTGAAGGTTTCCTCGCCCACCCGGCGCTCATCGGAGGTGAAGCCCTCTTCCGCCACGTAATACTGCGGATCGTCCAGCTCATGGCTGCAGAACGGCCCGGCGCGTTTGAGCAGGCGCACGCAGTCAGCGCTCAGGTGGCGCAGACGAATGCTTTTCCCCGCCGCCAGATAACGCGCCGTCAGCTTATCGATCGCCTCTACGCCGCTGGAATCCATCACCCGGGTGCCGGCAAAATCCAGCACCACATTCTGCGGATCGCGCTGCGGATCGAACAGCTCGGCGAAAGCCGCGGCGGAGCCGAAGAACAGCGGGCCATCCAGTTGATACACCGCCACGTCGCCCGTTACCTGCCGCTGGCGCACGCGGATACGCGCCTGCTGCCAGGCGAACACCAGCGCCGAGATAATCACCCCGCTGATCACCGCCACCGCCAGATCGGTAAAGATGGTGATCAGCGTGACGACGATCATTACCAGCGCGTCGGCTTTCGGCATGCGGCGCAAGCGGCGCAGCGAGCTCCACTCGAAGGTGTTGTAACACACCACCAGCATCACCCCGGCCAGCGCCGCCACCGGCAGCAGGCCGATATAGCGCGACAGGCTGACCACGAACAGAATCAGCAGGATGGCGCCCACCGTGCCGGAGATGCGCCCGCGCCCGCCCGAGGTGAAGTTGATGATCGACTGGCCGATCATCGCGCAGCCGGCGAAGCAGCCGAACAGGCCGCATACCGCGTTACCGGCGCCCTGCGCGATACTCTCGCGATTGCCGTTGCCCTTCTTGCCGCCCATTTCATCCAGCACCGTCATGGTCAGCAGCGATTCAATCAAACCGACCAGGGCGATCACCACCGCATAGGGCAGCACCACCCGCACCATCTCCAGGGTAAACGGCGCCGTCGGCAGACTAAAGTGCGGCAGCGCGCCGGAAATGTCCGCCAGAACGCCCACCCGCAGCGTGTGCAGGTTGAGGCCGATGGCCAACGCCGAGACCACCAGCAGCGCCGCCAGCGAAGACGGAATGGCCTTGGTCAGGCGCGGGAACAGCACCACCACCGCAATCGCCAGCGCCACCAGGCCGTACATCAGCGGCCCCTGCCCGGCGATCATCTTCAGCTGCGCCAGCATGATGACGATCGCCAGGCCGTTGACGAAGCCGTGGATCGCCGGCAGCGGCACCAGACGAATGAACTTGCCCAGCCGGAAGGCGCCGATCAGGATTTGAATCGCCCCGGCAAACAGCGTGGCCCACAGCACGTAACCCATGCCGTACTGCGCCGCCAGGCTCATCAGCACCACCACAATGGAGCCGGCGGCGCCGGAAACCATGCCCGGTTTGCCGCCGAACAGCGCCGTGACCAGGCCAATAATAAACGCGGTATGCAAGCCGACAATCGGCGAAAGACCGGCGACCAGCGAAAAGCCGACCGCCTCGGGGATCATCGAAACCGCCACCACAAAGCCCGCCAGGACTTCATTTTTAACGTCCGCGATCCTGACGTTACTCAGGTTAAACATGCATTATTCACTTATGACAGATGACATCATCTCCCCGCGTAGCGGGTATGGGGTACCGCAAGGCGCGGCAGAGTGCAGGCGGGCACAGCTCAGGGTGGCGTAGGCAAGAAATACATCCGGCACGTTTCCTGTCGGTTAATCGGAATGGCCAGTATGGGTAAATGTGATCCAAATCTCAAATAAAAACCGGCCGTCCGCGCTGCGTTCGCCCCGGCCAAGCAAGTCTGATCGAGATAAACGCCCATTACGTGTATAATGGCGGCATTATTTTGCCCTTTATGCAGTCGGTTAAATCTAACCAGCTGATAGTTAAGATATTTAAGGTGATTACAACATGGGATTCAAATGCGGTATCGTCGGCCTGCCTAACGTAGGCAAATCCACCCTGTTCAACGCGTTGACCAAAGCGGGCATTGAAGCAGCCAACTTCCCGTTCTGCACCATTGAACCGAACACCGGTGTGGTGCCGATGCCCGATCCGCGTCTGGATAAGCTGGCCGAGATCGTCAAGCCGCAGCGCATTCTGCCAACCACCATGGAATTCGTCGACATCGCCGGCCTGGTGAAAGGCGCGTCTAAAGGTGAAGGCCTGGGCAACCAGTTCCTGACCAACATCCGCGAAACCGAAGCCATCGGCCACGTGGTGCGCTGCTTCGAGAACGACAACATCATTCACGTCAACAACAAGGTCGATCCGGCCGAAGATATCGACGTCATCAACACCGAGCTGGCGCTGTCTGACCTGGACACCTGCGAACGCGCTATCCACCGCGTGCAGAAAAAAGCCAAAGGCGGCGACAAAGACGCCAAGGCCGAGCTGGCGGCGCTGGAGAAATGCCTGCCGCACCTGGAAAACGCCGGCATGCTGCGCGCGCTGGATCTGACCGCAGAAGACAAGGCGGCGATCAAATACCTGAGCTTCCTGACGCTGAAGCCGACCATGTACATCGCCAACGTCAACGAAGACGGCTTCGAGAACAACCCGTACCTGGACACCGTGCGTAAAATCGCCGACGCCGAAGGCTCCGTAGTGGTTGCCGTGTGCGCCGCCGTGGAATCCGACATCGCCGAGCTGGAAGACGAAGAGCGCGACGAGTTCATGGCCGAGCTGGGCCTGGAAGAGCCGGGCCTGAACCGCGTGATCCGCGCCGGTTACGAGCTGCTGAACCTGCAAACCTACTTCACCGCCGGCGTGAAAGAAGTGCGCGCCTGGACCATCCCGGTCGGCGCCACTGCCCCGCAGGCGGCCGGCAAGATCCACACCGACTTCGAGAAAGGCTTTATCCGCGCGCAAACCATCTCCTATGACGACTTCATCACCTACAAGGGTGAGCAAGGCGCCAAAGAAGCCGGCAAAATGCGCTCCGAAGGTAAAGACTACATCGTCAAAGACGGCGACGTGATGAACTTCTTGTTCAACGTCTAACCCCTTCCCCGCAGCGTTTCTCTCCGCTGCCGGAAACGGAAAAATCCACGCTTCGGCGTGGATTTTTTGTTTTCGGGAAGGAACCCACCAGCGCTTGAAGCAGTGCGGCATCGCCCCAGCAGAAATCCTTATTTATTTAACCGCGGGAAAAGTGCAAGAGCATTATTCCGGTTGAAACTTACTTTCTGCGCATCCGTCAGGTTTGTTTCGGCGTCGAGAATATGATTAAACTTAGCGGCGACGGACTCCGGTGCATAAGGATAATCGTTGCCGAACAGAATATTGTTATGATTCGCAAACGTCAGTAGGCTGGAAAATGCATTCGGGCCGGAAGACAATGCGGTATCAAAATAAAAACGCTTAAATTTATCGTTCAATTCCTGAGCTGACGGCCCATTTGGATTAAGCGATTCCGCCAGCAATGTAAAGCGCAGAACGGCATAAGGCAGGAATCCGCCGGCATGCGAAAGAATAATTTTCACGTTAGGATAATTGTCCATAATGCCGTTCAACACCATATGGACGGCATTGCGGGCAGTATCAAACGGATAATCAACCAAGGGACCCGGAACGCCATCCAGCAAATCCATGATGGGATGACCAGGGTGAATGAAAACAACGGCAGAGCGTTGATTTAGTGCAGCCCAAAGCGGAGCCCACTTTTTATCCCCTAAATAAACCCCTTCATAGTTGGTTAATAACACCACGCCATCGGCTTTCAGCACATCCAGCGCATACTCCACTTCCAGCACCGCCCCCTCAACGTCCGGCAACGGCACTGTCGCGAAGTTACCAAACCGCGTAGGGTATTTCGCCACCAGATCCGCCGTATACTCATTGACTTTTCTGGCCATATCGCGGCGCGCCTGGCCTTCCCAGCCAACCACGCTCGGCGCGGTTAACGACAGGACGCTGGTCGCTATTTGCTGTTTGTCCATATAGCCCAGATGGTCGTCCGCCGTCCATTTGGGCAGAGACCAACCGGATGGATCGCCGCCGTGGCTGGGCAGCGCGCTGCCCCAAAAAGGTGGGACCAGGTGAGTATGAACATCGATTCTGGCTAATGAATTCATTTAACGCCTCCACTATGCATATATTCGGTCTTTGAAACAGATAGCAACATGCTGAGTATTGTTGACTAACCCGCATTCCAGAAATAATCTACACTTTAACGTGAGTTCTATTAGAGGGTATTTTCATGGTCGCTATATATCCAATTCATTTTTTGAACAACTGATGCAGGAATCTAATCCATGAATTTTCGCCATATCCAGGCATCCCTGGCTCTCGTTGAAGAAAAACATTTCGGCAAGGCGGCTAAGCGAATTCATGTTACACAGTCGGCTTTCAGCATGCAGATAAAAGCGCTGGAAGAAGAAATTGGTGCACCACTTTTTATTCGCACCAACCGCAATGTCGAACTTACCGAAGTAGGAGAGATATTTTTAAAAAATGCACCGGATATTTATGAAAAAATAAAAAGCGCGCTTGACGAAACCAAAGCAGCAGCGAAAGGTGAGAATGGCAATGTGCGCATCGGATTTGTCGGCAATGCCGTCGCGGCGGGATTAGTCACCGCCGATATTCATCGATTTAAAGCAGAGCATCCCGGCGTTAACTTCCGCGCCAAAGAGATGTCTTACTGGAAACAAATCGATGAGATCGTCAACGGAAATATCGACGTCAGCTACTGCCCCAATCTGGATCTCAAAATCCCACCGGGGCTCGGCCTTATACCCATTAAAAAGTTTGACTGGGTCGTCGTGATTCAGGAAGACTCCGATCTGGCGAAAAAAGAGACCTTGAAAAAAGAAGACCTCTCGGGACGAGACTTTATCATCTACTCGGAAAACAGCGGAGACGATGGCCAGCTTCGTATCCTGAAAGCCCTTCTTGAAGAAGACGTCCAGGTTTCCTATCGGCTGGACAGCACACTAAGCGTGCTCGCCATGGTGGCTTCTGGCCTGGGCATCGCTATCGTTCCTTCTACACTATCCTCAATCAAGCTGCCTAACATTACCTACAGAGCGATCCCCGGTGTCGATAACGTGACTGAGTTTTTTTTCATCTATCGTGAGAATGAAAAATCCGCCATCGTTAATGCCTTCATATCAGATGTAAAAAGTAATCTATGACTTTCGTCGATTTCTCCTCCCCCCACGCTTAATCTCGCCCCTCTTTGAACGCGAAGATCAAAACCGACACTCATCGCTGCCTTTAAGCATTGGGCATTCCGAAGACGCCGCTACCCCTCCCACGCCGAAGGCCGGTTCTCCTTGCGCCACCTCTCCCCGGCCGCCGTCCCCCGCGCCGGCGGTTTCAATCCGTCTATCGTCCACAGCGAGAACGGCGTTTCGTCCACGTGCAGCTCCCAGCGCAGCCCGCGTGCGGCGATGTAGGGTTGCAGGATGCGGGTGCAGGCCGCCAGAAATTGCTGCAGCTCCGCGTCGTTGTCCATGGCGCGCGCGATATGGTCGATGGCCACCCGCACGAAATCATCGGCCGGTTCGCCGCCGAGATACGCCGATCCTGGCGGCAGCGCGTGGAAAAAGACGTTGACGTAGAAACGCGGCAAAAAGTCCTGATACAGGGCGGTGACTTTCTGCGCGATCGCGCGTTTATCGGCGGCGCTGAAGGCCGGCTCCGGGTGGTAAATCTGCCACAGTGGCATCGCGTTATCTCCTAGGTTTTCCGGCCGGCGTTCAAGCCATCAGCCGCTGTTAATGACAAACTCCAATAATAAGAGTAATAACTCCAATTATTGAAGTTATCAAGCCGAGGCGATAACATTCTCGGCAATCAGGCGGCAAGCGGAGGTAAGGCAACGTGAAGGCAAAAGGGTTTGAAGGTATGACGTGCTCGGTGGCGCACGTGCTGTCGGCACTGGGCGATCGCTGGGGCGCGATTCTCATGCGCGATCTATTGCTGGGGCTCTCGCGCTATGACGATTTGCGCCAATCGACCGGCATCACCAACAATACGCTGACCGATCGCCTCAAGGCCCTGGAAAGCCACGGCCTTATCGAAAAGCGGCAATACCAGACGCGTCCCGATCGCTACGAGTATCTGCCGACGGAGAAGGGAAAAGATCTCGGGCTGCTGGTGATGGCGATGATTCAGATTGGCGACAAATGGAATCTGTCCGAGCTGGCCGGGCCGCCGCTGCGCGTGGTTGACCGCGTAACCGGCCACCCCGCCACCCTGCGCGTGGTAGATGCCGTGACCGGCGAATCTCTGCCGCCGCAAAGCCTGGCGCTGGCCGCCGGGCCCGGCGCCGATGAGATCACGCGATGGCGGCTGGCCGTAGGCCAGGCCCGTTAACGGCGCGCTACAGCAGCGCAATCATCTTCAGCAGTTCCACCCGATTACGGATGCCGAACTTCTTGCCGGCATTGTTGAGGTGCGAATAAACGGTTTTCGGGTGCAAATTCAGCCGCCGCGCGGTCTGGCGGATATCTTCGGTGCGGGCGGTTTCACACAGTACCGCCGCCTCGCCAGGCGTGATCGCCGCCGCCCGATGCCGGTTCACCACGCGCCGTTCGCCCGCCGCTTCACGGCGGACTAGCGCCGCGCAGGTTTCCCACACCACCTGCAGCGCTTCCCGTTTGTGCAAAATCGCATCCGGCCGCGCCGCCGCGATAAATGCCAGGATCAGCGGCGAAGTCTTATCGACGAAGAACAGTATCCGGACGTCTTTATATTCAGCGCGGCAAAGGTCAACAAACCTCAAATAGGCTTCGAACCGATAGATTTCATGGGGAAAATCCATGATAATTAAATCAGGCGCCGGGCTTATATTTTTAACGATGTTAATATTAGGCGCAGATAAGGTTATCACCCCACCCCCCAATAATGTTTTCATACCTAACCGGCACAACGACGAACCGTCGATATAAATCACTCTCACTTTAATTCTCCTTATCAGCATGAAAACATGCTTCCACACCTTAGGCAGCTTGTCGCTGTTCTTTTTTGGGGTAATTCGCTTGCAAAGCACACCGATATAAAACATCTTGATAACATGTTTTTCAAATAATCACGCAACAGCCAGCACTTTGATTAATACGCAAAAAAGGCATGAATGTTTCAAATTATTTCATAAACAAAAACCGACGATCCAATAAAAACGCAACGCAATGATATAGATCTATTTTCCATTTTGTATGATATAAGCAAAAATGAAAATAAATGTAACAACCCGCACCACCAACTTATTACCATACGGAAAACACCTATAGGGAAAATTCTTAGTTTGTTAGGATGAAAATCCATGTTTGCCGACGCGTTTAAAAAACAATTGCGCAACATGATTAATCAACAAACGCACGTCAGTAATTTATTACTGTCAGGAAAGCTTTTCTCTAAAGTTAATTAAAGGGTATTTCACATGAATGTTAAATTAGTCGCATTATCCATGCTGGCTCTCTCCGGCGCCTGTGCGGCCGCCTCGTCCAATACCGTGCAATTCAAAGGCGAAGTCAGCACGCAAACCTGTTCGGTGAATATTAACGGCAACCAATCCAACCCGGTCGTGTTGCTGCCGACCGTCGCCGCCAGCCAGCTCGCCACCAAAGGCGCCACCGCCGGCGACACCACCTTTACCGTTAACGTCACGGGCTGTGCGGCGGCGACCAGCGATACGGCGATCAAAACCGTGTTGGCGGGCAACAACCCGACCACCAACGGCAACCTGGGCAACGCGGGCGATGCGGCCAAGGTGTCCATTCAACTGCTGGACAGCGACGCCACCACGCCGCTGTCGTTCGCCAGCGGTTCGACCGTCACCACGTCGGCGATGACGCTAGCGAAAGACGCCACCTCCACCTCGCAGAACCTGGTGGCCCGCTACTACGCGGAAGACACCGGCGTGGCGGCCGGTTCGGTGATCGCCACCGCCCAGTTCGCCATTAGCTACAAATAAGCCGGCGTCAGGCGCCATACCTGTTGATGCCAGCGCCGTTCCTTAGCGGACGGCGCTGAATGACTCGCTCCTTTATCGGTTCACGTTTATGCCGCAGATATCCCGTTCCGCCCGCCGATGGGCCGCCCTGTCGCTTTGCCTGATGAGTTTTGCCGCCACCCACGCCTTGGCCAGCGTAACGCTGCTCGGCAACCGCGTGATCTACCCCGCCGAGGCGCGGGAGAAAACGCTGCAGTTCACCAACGATGACGGCGCCCCGGCGCTGATGCAGATCTGGCTCGACATCAACAACCCGCAGTCCACGCCGGAAAACGCCGATGCGCCCTTTGTCGCCTCGCCGCAAATCTTCCGCATGGATCCGCACAGCGGGCAAATGGTGCGGCTGTCGTTCGTCGGCCAGCCGCTGGCGCGCGATCGCGAATCGCTGTTCTACCTCAACTTCCTGCAGGTCCCCGCGGTGCGTCAGACGGACAGCGACAAGAACAAACTGCTGCTGGTGGTCACCAACCGGCTGAAGGTGTTCTACCGCCCGGCCGCGCTGGCCGGCGACGCCAACCACGTCATCGATCGCCTTAGCCTGCGCCAGGTCGGCAACGCGCTGCGCGTCGACAACCCGACCGGCTACTACGCCAACGTCAGCCAGGCGGTAATTCTGAGCGGCGCGAAGCGCAGCGCCATTCCGCAGGCGGATCTGATCCCGCCGTTTTCACAGGCCAATTGGCCGGTGAACGGGGAAGTGCGGCAGGTCGCGCTGCGCGTCATCAATGACTACGGGGTGGAAATCACGCGCACCCTGAACGTCGCGCGCTGAAACCAGACAGGGAGGTTTTCATGTTCGATGTCCGCAAGGCGACGCCGTTGCCCGCACGCTGGTGCTGCGCGCTGCTGGCGCTGCCGTTGGGCTGCGCCGCCGCCGACGGCTACACCTTCGATCCCGCGCTGCTGCGCGGCAGCGTGCTGAGCAACAGCGCCCTGAGCCAGTTCAACCAGCAGGACGCCGTCGCCCCCGGCAGCTATCAGATCGATCTGTACCTCAACGGCCAGTTTCTCGAGCGCGATCAAATTCGCTTCGTGCGCGCAGGCCAGCAGGTGCTGCCCTGTTTCGATCGGCCGCAGCTGACGCGCTTCGGGCTGAAAAATCCGCCGGCGGCCAAAACGGCATGCCTGCTGCCCGGCCGGGATCTGAAGGACATCATGGTGAACGCCGATATCTCGCGGCTGCGGCTGGATCTCAGCATTCCGCAGGCGCTGTTGAACGGCCGGCCGCGCGGCAGCGTCAATCCCGCCAGCCTGGACAGCGGCGAATCAATGGCCTTCGTCAATTACAACCTCAACCAGTACCACGTCAGCTACCGGCAGGGGCAAACCCGCGATCTCGATTCGACCTACGCCAACCTGAACGGCGGGTTCAACCTCGGGCTCTGGCGCTACCGCCAGCAGTCCAGCTACCGCTACGATCGGGAGTTCGGCGGTCACCTGGACACCAGCCGCCGCTACGTGCAGCGCGCAATCCTGCCCTGGCGCAGCGAAATGCTGTTAGGGGAAGGCTTTACCGACGGGCACTTCTTCTCCGGCCTGGGCTTTCGCGGCATTCAGCTCAGCTCGGACGATCGCATGCTGCCGGATTCACAGCGCGGCTATGCGCCGGTGGTGCGCGGCGTGGCGAAAAGCAACGCGCGCGTGACGGTGCTGCAGGGTAAAAGCACACTGTACGAAACCACCGTGGCGCCGGGGCCGTTCGCCATCAACGATCTGTACGCCACCAACTACGCCGGCGATCTGACCGTGGTGGTGACCGAAGCCGACGGCAGCGTCAGCACCTTCACCGTGCCGTTCGCCGCGGTGCCGGAATCCATTCGCCCCGGCCAGTCGCGCTACTCCGCCATCGTCGGCCGTTCCCGCTACGTCGGCGACAACGATCTGTTCAGCGAAGTGACCTGGCAGCACGGCCTGACCAACGCCCTGACCTTCAACCTCGGCAATCAGCTGGCGGACGGCTATCAGGCGATGATGCTGGGCGGCGTGTACAGCAGCTGGCTGGGCGCCTTCGGCATGGATACCACCTATTCCCACGCCAGCCTGCCGGACGGCGGCGCCTCCGGCTGGATGCTGCACCTCTCTTACAGCCGAACTTTCAGCCCGACGGACACCACGCTATCCATCGCCGGCTACCGCTACTCTACCGAAGGCTTTCGCGATCTCAGCGACGTGCTCGGCGTGCGGCGCGCCGCCGTTACCGGCCAAAACTGGCAGTCCGACTCCTACCGCCAGCGTTCGCGTTTCGAGGTGGCCGTCAATCAGGGCATGGGCGCGTTCGGCAGCCTGACGATGTCCGGCTCGACTCAGGACTACCGCGATCAGCGCGGCCGCGACAATCAGCTCCAGCTGGGCTGGGGGAAAACCTTCGGCAACGGCGTGGCGCTTAACCTCTCCGTCACCCGCACCCGCAGCCTGGGCTACAGCAACGGCGACTACCGCGGCTACGGGCCGCTGGATAACGTCTACAGCGCGCCGCTGGCGCAGAACGCGCAGACCGTCACCGCCCTGTCGCTGAGCTTCCCGCTCGGGCGTTCATCATCCGCCCCCAGCGTCTCGCTGCTGGCCAACCACAGCCAGGGTCAGGGCGGCAACTATCAGGCTGCGCTGTCGGGCAGCGTCGGCGACGAACAGCCGGTCAGTTACGGCCTGAACTTCACCACCGACGACGATCGCCAACAAAGCGTCTGGGGCGGCAACCTGCAAACCCGCCTGCCTTACGCCAACGTCACCGGCTCGTTCTCCACCGCGCGCCAGTACCGACAAGGCTCCCTGTCGCTGCAGGGCGCGGTGGTGGCGCACCGCGGCGGCGTGACATTAGGGCCGTATGTCGGCGACACCTTCGCCCTGATCGAAGCGCCCGGCGCCAGCGGCGCACGGGTGATGGACGGCCAGGGCGCGCGCGTCGATCGCTTCGGCTATGCCCTGGCGCCGTCGCTGGTGCCCTATCACTACAACACCGTCGCGCTGAACCCCGAGGGCATGAACGACAAAACGGAACTGGAAGACGGCCAGCGGCGCGTGGCTCCTTATGCCGGTGCCACGGTGCGCCTGCACTTCAACACCGTGCGCGGCCAGGCGCTGCTGATCACCGCACAGCGGCCCGATAACGCACCGATCCCGATGGGCGCCAACGTCCTTGACGCGGCAGGCAACAGCGTGGGTATGGTCGGCCAGGCCAGCCAGGTGTACCTACGCAGCGATCGGAGCGCCGGCGAACTGACGCTGAACTGGGGCGACGCGCCCGGCCAGCAGTGCACGCTGCATTATCGCCAGCCCGCCGCGGAAGACAGCCCGATTCAGCGGCTCAGCGCCCCATGCCGCTAGCCCGTTTAACTGATCTCAGGAGAGACGATGAAACACATTTCTTATCTGGTCGCCGCCCCGGCGCTGTTCGCCCTGTCGCTGTTCGGCGCCCCCGCGGCGCTGGCGCAATGCACGCGCGTCACCCCCTGGATCGACTCCGGCTGCGATCCTTGCGGGGTGGGCACGGCGCTGGGCCGGGTCAACCTGACCAGCACTTACCTGCAGCCCGTCGGCACGCCGCTCGGCACCAGCGTGTTCGATCTGACCTCCGGCACCCGTTATCCCGATCCCAACAAGGTGCTGTATGAATGCGATGCCGGCGATGTCGGGCAAATTTATGAAGTCTTCGCCACCAACGGCGACGATCGCGTCGGCGGCTATTACGATCTGGGCGCCCAGGACGGCAACCCCAACTATTACGCCACCTACTTCCCCTACGTCGGCATCCGTTTGACCCACCTGGATTCCGGCAAGGTTTTTACCCGTTACTGGCAGTCGGCGCCGATTACCCGCTACGCCACCGTCGGCAACAAAATCCAGATCCGGGTGAAAGACTTCAGCGCCATCCGCGCCGATCTGATCCGCATCAGCTCGCTGCCGGGCGCGGGCGCCAGCAACTACTGCGGCTACAGCGCCGGCAACCCGCTGGTGGGCATGGCGTCGACCACCGGCAATTCGAACTATACCTGCACGCAGCCGAACGGCTATGTCACCTTTCAGGGGCCCGGCATCGCTTCGGATCCTATCGGCAGCGATTCCGCCACCAACTACGCCACCTGGGGCACCGGGCGCTGGAACGCGATGGGCATGGGCACCGCACCGATCTCCTCATTGACCTATACCGCCACCTGCGTGGCGCGCAACGTCACGCCGCTGGTGATCCTGCCGACCATTTCCGTCAGCCAGTTGACCGCCGGGCAAACCTCACAGGCGCAGTTCACTATCAATATCGAATGCGACAACGCCGCCGTGTCCGGCGTCAGCAGCAACAATACCGCCCTCGGCCTGCAGGTACCGTATGAAAGCTATGTCGCGGCGCAGCAGCTCGGGCTGGTCAGCGCCAACGGCGGCGTGAGCTACCTGCTCTCCAGCGGCTACGGCACTGACAGCAGCATCGCCACCGGCGTGGGCATCGCACTCGCCAACGCCGGCAACGGCGCGCCGATGAACTTTGTCGGCTGGACGCGTTGCAGCGCCGGGCAATGCCCGCAGGGCAACGACGCCGGCTGGTACCCGGTGCTCAACGGCGCCAGCGGCGGCGGCAGCACCGCAGCGGGGTTTACCCACTACACCACCCAGCTCACCGCCACGCTCGCCCGGCTGCCCGGGCAAACCGTCACCGCCGGCAAGGTGGACGCCAGGGCCTACGTCTGGGTTAAGGTGCAATGATGAGAAAGAAATATCTGACGATGGGATGCGCCCTGCTGCTGGCGCTGGCTTCCATCGGCGCGCAGGCGGGCATCATCGCCTCCGCCACGCGGGTGATCTTTCATGAGGGCGAGACGGAAAAAACCCTGATGCTGCTCAACACCAACGGCTACCCGATCGTGGCGCAAACCTGGGTCGATAACGGTGACGTCAACGCCGCCCCCGAACTGTCCCGCGCGCCGTTTGTCACCCTGCCCAGCGTTTTCGCCCTGCCGCCTTCTGCGCTGAAAGGGCTGCGCATCCTGTTTGCCGGCGCTAACCTGCCCGCCGACCGGGAGTCGGTATTCTGGCTCAACCTGTATGAGATCCCGCCTAACCCGCCGACCACGCCGCCGCTGGCGTCGCGCGTGACGCTGGCGATGAACACCCAGATGAAGATCTTCTACCGGCCCAGAGCGCTGCAGGGCAAAGCCGAGAACGCGACCGAGGCCGTCTCATTCACGCTGCAAAAATCGCCGGACGGTTATCTGCTGCGCTGTCAAAACCGATCGGCGTTTTATCTCTCGTTCGCGCGCATCGCCGTGCACGCCGACAGGCGCGATTACCCGGTGCGGCAAGAAAGCGACATGATGACCGCGCCGTTCAGCACGCGAGATTATCACCTGGACGGCGTTGCAGCGCCGACACTCCCTTCTCCGGTCACCGTTCAGGCCACTCTCATCAACGACCAGGGCCAACAGATCGTCAAGCCATACACAGCAAACCCATAACGATAAAAAGCAGCACATTTTTTAAGTACAGGAAATAGGGAAAATGAGTCTAAGCAGATTCCAGCTACAGTTTCACCTGGAGAAACAGGCCAACATCATCAGGCAGTCACCGGCGTTCCACGCCGCCATCGTCAAACACGGGGAATTATTGAGGGAGACCTACAAGAAGCATCCGCTGTTTTACAAAATCATTTTCAGGAACAGCCGGTTCATCATCTGCTCCACCATCCTGTCCATTTATTACCACCAGCACGCCGCCGCGCTGAAAGACATCAAAGCCTTTTTCAAAGGGAAGAATATGATCAGCGAGAATTCCCTGGATTCCTTTCTGTTCTTTTTACGGGTCGGGCGCCGGCTGGAGGTCAAACCCTGCGAGCATGACAAACGCCAGTTACGCTATAAGCCTACGCCGCACGCGCTGGCGGAAACCCAGGCGCTGATCGCCTCAATGGCGCGCCCTTATCAGGCGCTGGCGCCACAGATGCCCATCGCGGCGCTGCTGGCGGCGCCCGACTTTCTGTCCACCTTTTTCGCCGCCTACGGGCAACTGATGCTCAAGGAGGTCTACCTGATCGACCTGGTGCCGCAATCCGCGCTGTTTATCAGCAAAGATGCCGGCCACATGGTGCTGTTGATGTTGTTTATCGAAAGCATCCGACAGGACTCCCCCTTTCTGCTGCTCTCCTCGGCGAAAATCGCCAAGTCCTGCTCCGTCTCACGCGCGCACGTGAACCGCATTCTGCAGGCGGCGGAAAAATCCGGCCTACTGACCACCACCAATAATGTGGTGATCGAACTCAACAGTTCGTTCTTCATCATGGCGGAGCGCTATTTTAGTCTCTATTTCACGATGGTCGAATTCGGACTTGAACGGGTTTGGCAAACGCTACAATCCGCCACGCACTCCTGAGCCCTTTAGCGCGCCCGCAGCACCCGATCGATCAGCCCCCAGGCCGCCGCTTCGTCGGCGGTCATAAAGCGATCGCGATCCAACACCCGCTCCACCTCTTCATAACTTAGGCCGCAATGTTGGGCATACAACCGAATCACCGTGTCTTTGGTGCGCTTCATCTCTTCGGCGTGGATCAAGATGTCGGAGGCCTGCCCCTGAAAGCCGCCCAGCGGCTGGTGCACGTGCAGGCTGGCATTAGGCAGCGCCATGCGGTGCCCCGATTCGCCGGCCATCAGCAGGAACGAGCCCATCGAGCGCGCGGTGCCCATGCACAGCGTATGCACCGGGGCGCGGATATACTGCATGGTGTCGTAAATCGCCAACCCGCTGGTGATCACTCCGCCCGGCGAGTTGATATAAAGATGGATGGGTTTTTCCGGGTTTTCCGCCTCCAGAAACAGCAGCTGGGCGCACAGCATTTCGGCCACGTCGTCGTTGACTTCGCCGTTAAGGAACACGATCCGATCGCGCAGCAGACGCGAATAAATATCAAAGGAACGTTCTCCCCGGCTGGTCTGTTCCACCACCATCGGGACGAGCATCATCTTCTCACGCATCGGTGAACTCCTGGGTTGGCAACAAAGGGAAATGTGTTTAACGCGTCAGGCGGCGCGCATCACCGTCGGCGGGCCATCGTTGGCGGCATCGAGCTGGTGGATAATCCGCAGCAGGCTGCCGCCGCCGGCGTCCGGCACGATCTGCAGGGTGACGACGCTTTCGAGAAACGGCGGTTGGTCGTCGCGCAAGCGATAGCTCACCGCCTCGCCCGGCGTGGCGGCCAGCGGCTCGGCCTGCGCCAGATCCCCCGTCGGCAGCCACTGCTCACGCAATTCGGGAACGCTGAGCGCCCGCCACACTTTTTCCGGCGGCGCCTCGAGCGAATATTCCAACACCAGCCGGTCGCGCGGCGGCCGCTCAGCCTGTTTGTTCATTGATCCATGTCCTTCAGCAAAGTTTGCAGCGCGTCGATGCGCGCCGGCCAGTAGGCGCGGTACTTCGCCAGCCACTGGGCGATCTGCGCCAGCCCTTCCGGGTCGACCTGGTAATTGACGCAGCGCCCCTGCCTCGTCTCGCGTACCAGTCCGGCGTTACGCAGCACCGCCAGGTGTTGCGACATCGCCGACTGGCTGATGGGCAGCCCTTCACGCAACGCACTGGCGTTCATGCTGGCGACAGCGAGTTTGTCGAAGATGCTGCGGCGGGTCGGATCGGCCAACGCCTTGAAGATGTCATTTTCGTTCATACAAACACATTAGTATTCACTTATGTATTATGCAAACGCAGAGGCAGATTTTTTTCGCAAGGCGAGACTCCGCGCCGGGGCGCGGAGTCGAGAGGTGAGCAATTACAGCGGTTTATTGCATGCGGGCGTGGTCAGCGCCGGTTGACCGGCAGGCGCCCCCTCCTGCGCTTCCAGCGCGAGACGCGCCAGCGGCATGTCTTCGTGGTAGCGCGCCTCGGCATTCAGAGTCTTTGAGTAGCGGTTGTACTTCCACCAGGCGTAGCCGAGGAACACCACCAGCCCGCCGACGTTATAGAACACGATGGTCATGATGCTGGCGCCGGTCGGGAACGTCGAGGCGAAGAAGCCGACGGTGAAGATGGCGATCAGCACGCTGACGATGGCGATGCCCTGCAGGCGCGAGCCCATTTTGAAATCGCGCGCCACCCGGTCGTACTTCAGCCGCAGATTCAGGTAGGCCAGCATGATGAACAGCGGCGGCAGCATCGAGGCGGCGGCGGTCATGTTGATCAGCGTGTTCATCAAATCCTGCACGCTGCTGGAGCCCAGCGTCGGGATCAGCATCAGCGGGATAACGATGAAGAACTGGATCCAGGCGGCGCGCGTCGGCACGCCGTGCCGGTTCAGGCGGATGGTTTTCTCGCCGAAAATGCCCTTCGGGATCTCGGTGAAGAAAATTTTCACCGGCGCCGCCGTCCACATCAGCAGCGAACCGAACATGGCGGTGAAGGAAACGATGCCGACAAAGCGGTTCATCAGCACCGTCGGCAGGCCAAAGTGCGCCGACAAGCCTTCGAACACCTGTACCGTACCGCCGGTAAAATGCAGGTCGGTGCGGTGCACGAATACGTTAATCAGCAGCGATGACACCGAATACAGCACGCCGATGAACAGCCCGGAAACGATGATCACCTTCACGAAGGCGCGGCTGCCGCCTTTCACATCGTTCACGTACACCGCCACGGATTCCGCCCCGCCCGCCGCCTGGAAGATCCAGGCGGTAATGCCGAGGAACGCCCAGTTGAAGTTCGGCGTCATCGCCTGCACGTTGATCGGATCGGCCGGCTCGATGCCGCCCAGCACCGCCGCGCCCGCCAGGATGATGTAGGAAAACGTCAGCAGCAGCATCAGCGACGAGGTGACGGAGGTCATCGGCCCCAGCAGTTTTGCGCCGCTGTTGGAGATGTAGGTCGAGAAGGCGAACAGGAAGATGCTGATGATCGCCGTGGTCAGCGGCGTAAACACGTAGTCGTAACCTAAAAACGCGTAAGAAGCGTAGGCGATGACGCGCGGCAGCAGCGCGGTGAAGAAAAACAGATTCACGAACCAGTAGGTGTAGGCGGTGATAAACGCCCAGCGCCCGCCGAGCGCGCTTTTGACCCAGGCATAGACGCCGGCCTCGGAGTTGCGGTTGAGCGAGACGAACTCGGCGATGATCAGGCAAAAGGGAATGAAGTAAATGATCGTCGCCACCAGGAATACCGGCGACGAGGCGATGCCGAGCTGAATATTGTTGTTGATCACGTTGTTGAAACTGAACACTGCCGCAAACGTCATCGACAGCAGGCCAAACTTGCCGATGGTGTTTCTGTTCGACGCAGCCATAGAGATTCTCCGAATGGTGTAGGGGACTTCGGTTTGTTGTTATCGATCGGCGGTCGCGCTATTTGTTGATGAAATAGCTGTCTTCCACCGTCACTTTTAAAATGACTTTTTTTACCTTGCCGCTTTCTTTGAAGCGGTGAGCCTGGTGGTTTTCGAAGATCACCACGTTGCCTTTGCCAACCCGGCGCCTCTCGCCTTCGCCGCTGAAAAACTCGCGGTCGGTTTCGTCCTGATAGGGCGCCACCGTCGTCAGCGCCCGTTTGTCGGCGACTTCGACGATCTCGTCTCCCTCGAGGTAGTAGTGCACGTCGAAGTAGCGGCGGTTGCCTTCCAGCCAGCCGTGCTGCCGGCCGGCGCCGACGCTCAGCCGATAGGTCAGCGAGTCGCCGATCGAATGGCACACGTTCGGGCTGATGCGATCGACATTGGCGATCGCCTCCATGCAGCGCAGCCATTTCTTGCCGCTGTGATAAATGCGCTGAAACTCCGTCAGGGATTCGAGAATGATCATGCGTTTTCCTCCGCAGACTGCGGGTGATGAGGGGCCGGCGCGAAGTCATAACCGGCGAGCGTGGCGCCGTCCGTTTGCCGGCCGTCGAACGGCACCAGCGTGAAGCCGTAACTGAACGGCGCCAGATAGACCCGGTGGGTATCCAGCACCTCGGAGCCCCAGGAGTTGGAGCCGAGACCGAGCACCTGATCGTCCAGGTTCAGCGTCAGGCAATCGTCAGGCTCCAGCTCGTTGATGTGCTGGGCCTGATGCAGCATCTCGGCGCTGTACGGCCACAGGCTGAAGTTGATTGGCCGCCGCGGCTGGATGAAGATCCCCTTGCCCGCCGCGTCCTGCAGGCTCAGCCAGCGCACGTCCTGCCGGTTGCCGTTGTCCTGCGGGAACGGATAGTGTTCGAACAGCGCGTCGGCGCGCTGCCGGTAGTGGCCGATAAGGTTGGCCCGGCAGCTGTCGCGGTAGTTCTCGCCCGGCCCGCGGCCGTAGTACTCCACCTGTTCGAAGCGGCGGCTGATGCCGAAATCGAGACCGATTTTCGGGATCACCTGCCGGAAATCGCCGTAAGGCTCGCCGGCCAGATCCAGGCTGACACAGCCCTGCGGAGAGATGCGCCAGCGATAGGTACAGCGCATGCCGAAGTCGAACACCGGCGGCGCGATCAGGCTGTGCACCTCGATCAGCAGGTCCTCCCCCTGCCAGTGTCGGCTGAGGCGGCGGAAATGCTGTTGCATGATGGGGAAGTGATACGGCAGCCAAATCCCCTCATATTCCTGTTTATGGTTATCGATCACCGGTTTGAAGAAGGTGATGCGCGGCGCGCGCCCCACCATTTCTTCATCGTCTACCCGCCACGACAGCAGTTCGCCGCTCAGCAGCGAGAACGCCAGCTGGAACCGGCCGCCGCTGACGAGCAGCTGATGATTTTCCTCGCGGCATTGCAGCGCCGGCGCATCGGCCAACGGTGGAGCCGGTAGCCGCGTCGCCGCCTGGCGCAGATGCTGGTAATGCCCCAGCAGTTGGCCGCTCTCGCTGTAGCGGGTGGCGCTGTCTTTATGCACCGCCACGTCGATCAGCGTTTCCCCCTGCCCCAGCGCCAGCACCGGCAGGTGCATGTCTTCACTCTCGCCCGGCTGCAGATGCGGCAGCTTGAATTCGTAACTCGCCACCTTGCGGCCGTCGGTCTTGACGCTGACCTTCAGCGTGATGTCCGCCAGCGAGCTGAACCAGTAGCGGTTTTTCACCCGCAGCACGTCGCCTGCGCCTTCTTCCGCCGTCACTTCCACCGGGCATAGCACCTGCTGATATTCACGCAGGCCGGGGCCGGGGCGCTGGTCCGGGTAGATCAGGCCGTCCATGCAGAAGTTGTAGTTGTTCGGGTAGTCGCCGTAATCGCCGCCGTACTGGTAGCGCTCGCGCCCCTGCTCGTCGTGGCTCAGCAGACCGTGATCGCACCATTCCCAGATATAGTGCCCCTGCAAACTGGCGTGACGGTTGAACACCGACTGGTATTCGAACAGCCCGCCGGGGCCGTTGCCCATGGCGTGGGCGTATTCACACAGAATGCGCGGTTTGGGGTGCGGGTATTCACCGAAGGCGTTCATCATCGCCACGCGGGAATACATGGTGCTGATCACGTCGGTCACTTCGGCGTCGCGATCTTCTTCGTAGTGGATGAGGCGAGTCGGATCGAGCGCCTTGCAGCGCCGGGCCATGGCGCGAATGTTGCACCCGTAGCCGGATTCGTTGCCGAGCGACCAGATGATGATCGACGGGTGGTTTTTCTGCGCCGCCACGTGGCGCTCGATGCGCTCGACGTAAGCCTGCTCCCAGCGCGGATCGTCGGTAATGCGGCTCAGATCGCCAACGTTGGCAAAGCCGTGGCTCTCCAGATCGGTCTCCGCCATCACAAACAGGCCATAGAGATCGCACAGCTCGTAAAAACGCGGATCGTTGGGATAATGGGCGGTGCGCACCGAGTTGATGTTGTGCTGTTTCATCAGCACGATGTCGCGCTCCATCCGCGCCATATCGACGGCGCGCCCTTTTCGGTGATCGTGATCGTGGCGGTTGACGCCGTGCAGTTTGAGGTAACGCCCGTTGACGTACATCAGCCCGTCGCGCACCGCGATCTCGCGGAAGCCCACCCGCTGCGGCACCACGCCCAGCAGGTTGCCGGCGCCGTCATACAGGCTCAGCAACAGCTGATACAGATAGGGATTTTCCGCATTCCACTGCTGCGGGCGGCTGACCGGCAGCTCGAAACGGCAGATCAGCGCCCGCTCGATGCGCAGATCGTCGCGCCACTGCTCCGCCACGCAGCGATCGCCGTCGAACAGCTGCGCCTGCAGGCGGCAGCCCTCGGCGGCCGGCGATCCGAGATGGCGCAGCTCGGCGTCGATCGCCAACTGCGCGTCGCAATAGCGCTCATCGAAGGTGGTGACCAGCGTCAGGTCGTGAAGGTGAGTGGCGCTCTGGCCGATCAGATAAACGTCGCGGAAGATGCCGGCCATCCACCACATGTCCTGATCTTCGATGTAGGTGGAATCGGCCCACTGCATCACCCGCACCGACAGCAGGTTCTCGCCCTGCCGCACATAGGGGCTGATGTCGAATTCGGCGCACAGTCGGCTGCCCTTGCTGAAGCCGACATAGCCGCCGTTGACGTACACCTCGAAGTAGGTTTCCACGCCGTCGAATTTGATCAGCACTTGCTGGTCCCGCCAGCCGGCGTCGAGCGTAAAGTGGCGCTGATAGGCGCCGGTGGGGTTGTTGGTCGGCACGTAAGGCACGTCGATCGGGAACGGGAAGCCCTCGTCGGTATACTGCAGGTGGCCGTGCCCTTCCAGCTGCCACATGCCCGGCACCGCCATATCGCCCCAGTCGCTCATCGGCTCACGGTAAAACGCCGCCGGCACCTGCGCCGGGTGCTCGAAGAACCGAAAGCGCCAGCGGCCGCTCAGCAGCTGGAAACGCCGGCTGGCGTTGCGATCGAAGCTCAGCGCCTGCCCGGCGTCCGCGTAGCTGAAGAAGCTCGCGCGCGGCGCCAACCGGTGCTCCGACTGTTTTTCAATGTTTTCCCAATTATTCACGTCACGTCTCCCGACACCTGTGCAATGCGGAAACGATAGTAAATATTTAGTAAAAATTACAGTCTATATTTACCAAATGACGACAGGATCACAATAAATCTCAAATGCCTTTTTTTATCATGACGTTAATTTTGAGCGCCAACGCCCCCGCCGAGGCGGGGGCCGGTCAGGCGACGGTGGTGTCACGCAGCTGCAGCGAGCTGGGAACGAAGATCGACAGCGGGACGGCGCGCTCATCGCGCAGCCGCTCCGCCAGCAGGTTGACGGCCTGTGCGCCCATGGTTTCCGAAGGGATGCGCACCGTGGACAAGGCGGGGAAAATAAAGCGGGCGGTGGGAATGTCGTTGACGCTGATTAACGCGATCTGCCCCGGCACCTGAATGCCGTGTTCATGCAGCGCGCGCAGCACACCGATGGCGATCGAATCGGTCGCCACCAGCAGCGCCGGCGGATAGCCATTCTTGCTCTGCAACATCGCTTTGGCGCACTGGTAGCCCGACTGGCTGCTGAAATCGCCGTGGTAAATATCCTGCGGCCGCACCACGTTTTGCTGCCGGCCATACTCGACGAACGCCTGCTCGCGTTGGTCGATGCCGGCCGGATGGTCGCGCCCGCCGATAAAGCCGATGCGCTGATAGCCACGGCCGATGAAGTAATCGATCACCTTGCGGCTGATCTTGTACAGGTCGACATTGACGCAGTCGAAACGCTCATCGTCCACCACGCCGTCGATAAACACCACCGGCGTTTCCTGCTGCCTGAGCTGCTCATACAGCGCAGGCTGTGGCCGGCCGATCACCAGCAGGCCGTCGGCCGCCGGCAGCGCCTTGTCGCCGGTAAAGTCGTAACCGGCGCTCAGCGTCACGCCCAGTTTTTCGCACTGCGTTTCGATGCCGTAGCGCATCGCCAGGTAATAGGGATCGTTGATCTCCACACCCTGCGTATAGGTGAACAGCGCGGCGAATTGCAGGCGATGTCCGCTTTGCCGTTTGGAGGGCGCCACCTTGTATTCGAGGCGCTCCGCCGCTTCCAGGATCTTCTGGCGGGTTTGCGCCTTCACGCTCAGGGTGGGGTCGTCATTCAACACGCGCGAAACGGTGGCGACGGACACATTAGCGGCTTCAGCAATTTCCTTCAGTGTGGCCATAGAGTCCCAATGCACAGACGAAAAACGGTAGCTTAATCGGATAGCGGCGCAACGTACAGTGCCGCCCGCTCCTCTCTTCCCAGACCGGGCCGGCGCTCGCTCATGCAAATCGTTGCCGGGCGCCTGCAGCGAAAGATACCCATTTCACCCGTTGTGATCAAGTTAACGATTTACTGATTAAAGCGTATTTTTTACTAAATATTTTACTAATATACCTGCCGTTTACCGCCCGCGACCGGGCGGACTTTATCTCTTCTCCCAAGGAGCCGGGAGCGACCTTGCGTGAGCCGCCGTTCGACTGACGCGCCGATCCATCCAACACCAGGCACATGCCCCATGACATCAATAAATCATCACGCCCTGTTGCCCTTGTTACTGATACTCAGCGCGCCGGTCTGGGCGGCGCAGGAACCCGTTACCCCGGCGGAGCGCAATCAGCTGCCGCCGCCGCCGTTGCCCGAAACCGCCGCGACCGCCCTGCGCTTTTACGGCGAGCTCGGCATCGGCGGCAGCGTCTATTTGAACGGCGAACATCAACATAAATACAGCGACGGCACCTACATCGAAGGCGGCCTCGAGATCAAACAGGGCCATTGGTTCGGCCTGATTTACGGCGAGGGCTGGACCGTGCAGGCCGACAGCCAGGGCCACGCCTGGACGCCCGGACACGGCTGGGGCGGCTTCGAGGGGGGCCTGAACCGTTTCTACGGCGGTTACCGCACCGATGACGGCACCGAGATGATGCTCAGCGTACGCAACGACTCATCGCTCGACGATCTGCAATGGTGGGGCGACTTCACGCCGGAGTACGGCTACGTGATCCCCAATACCCGCGATCTCAGCTACGCCGCCAAGCTGCAAAACCTGACCGGGCGCTTTCGCTACAGCGTGACGGCGGCGCCGGAAAGCCGCATCGACGAGAGCAAGGCGCTGCTGCACTTCGGCAAATACGACCGCTACTCCGACAAATACACCTACCGGGCGATGATCAACGGCTACACCCAGTACGATCTGCAAGACGGTCTGACGCTGCTGAACGGCCTGGAGGTGACCGACGGCCTGGGGCAGCTGTTTCTGCTGGGGCTGCGAGGCAAACACCTGGCCGGCCGCGTTTGGCACCACACCGGCAAAGGCGACAGCGGCGGCCATCCCGGCAGCGAATCGGGCCTGATGCTCAGCGCGATGACGGAAACCGCCAAAGGGCTGTACCTCTCCACCGCCTACAGCTACGCCCGCCACCGGTTTGATAACGCGGCGGATACCGCCACCTCCTACGCCCAGTTCGGCATCTGGTACGAATATGCCGGCGGTAAGCTGGCCACCGCGCTGGACAGCAAATTCTTTATGCGCAACGACAGCACCGGCGCCAGCAACTCGGTGTTTCTGATGCAATATTTCTATTGGTAACCGTTGAGGCCCCTACGATGAACATGACTCCCCTGACGCCGCTGGCCACCGCCCTCACCCTCGCGCTGACGCTGGCGGGCTGCGCGCCGAAAACGCCCACTGCCCCACTGGCCGAACGCTACCCAAACGTTATCGATCGCCACGGCGCGCCGCATTTTATGCTCGATTATGACTTCGACGATCATCAACGCTTCAACCCGTTCTTCGATCTCGGCGCCTGGCACGGCCACCTGTTGCCGAGCGGCCCGGAAGGCATGGGCGGCTTCCCCGGCCCGGCACTGCTGACCGAAGAATACATCAACTTTATGGCCAACAATTTCGATCGGCTCAGCGTGTATCGCAACGGCAAGCCGGTGTCTTTCACCATGACGGCCTACAGCCTGCCCGGCGCCCTGGTGCAACGGCTCAGCGCGCCGGGGGTTACCGTCAACCTGACGCTGCGCTTCGCCAGTGCGCGCACCTCGCTGCTGGAGACGCAAATTATCACCGATGCGCCGCTGGAGCTGGTGTGGGATGGCGAATTGCTGGAGCGCTACGCGGCCAAAGAGCAAAAACCGCAGCCGCCGGCGACCCTCGAACAGGCCTTTCCGGACTACACGCGCCGCATTGTGCCGACGGCGGACGGCCTGCGCGTCGCCTTCGGCAAGGTGCGTGCGCCGTCGCAGCTGATGACCTCCGGCCAGTCCGAGTATCAGATCCATAAATCGCTGCCGCAGCGCACCACGGTCGACGGCCACCGCTTCCGCGCCACGGCGCGCATCGCCGGCACCACCACGCTGTACACCACCTATTCGCACCTGCTCACCGCCGACGAGGCGCAGCGCGAACAGCGCGCTATCGCCGACATCCTCGCTCACCCGCAGCGCTATATGGCCGCATCGGCCCAGCGTTGGGAACGCTATCTCGCCGCCGGGCTCCGCAACCCGCACGCCACGGCGGAACAAACGCGTGTGGCGGTCAAAGCGATAGAAACGCTGAACGGCAACTGGCGCGGCGCCGCCGGGGCGATGAAGTTCGACTCGGTCACCCCGTCGGTCACCGGGCGCTGGTTCTCCGGCAACCAGACCTGGCCGTGGGACACCTGGAAACAGGCCTACGCCATGGCGCACTTCAACCCGGACGTGGCCAAGGACAACATTCGCGCGGTGTTCGCCTACCAGATCCGGCCGGGCGACGCTTTGCGGCCGTGGGACGCCGGTTTCCTGCCCGACCTTATCGCCTACAACCCCAGCCCGGAGCGCGGCGGCGACGGCGGCAACTGGAACGAACGCAACACCAAGCCGAGCCTGGCGGCCTGGGCGGTGATGGAGGTCTATCGCGTCACCGGCGATAAGGGCTGGCTGGCTGAGATGTATCCGAAGCTGGTGGCTTACCATGACTGGTGGCTGCGTAACCGCGATCACAACGGCAACGGCGTGCCGGAGTACGGCGCCACCCGCGACAAAGCGCACAATACGCCCGACGGGCGCATGCTGTTTACCGTCAAACGCGGGCAACGCGAGCAAACGCTGGCCGGCCTCGACAACTACGATCGCATCGTGCGCGAGGGGCATTACGACAGCATCGCGATCCCGGCGCAAACCGCCGCCTCCTGGGAGTCGGGCCGTGACGATGCGGCGGTATTCGGCTTTATCGATCCGGATCAATTGGCGCGCTACGTGGCGCAGGGCGGCAAACGCGAAGACTGGCAGGTGAAATTCGCCGAAAACCGCGCGCCGGACGGCACGCTGCTCGGCTACTCGCTGCTGCAGGAGTCGGTGGATCAGGCCAGCTATATGTACAGCGATAACCGCTACCTGGCGGAGATGGCCGATATTCTGGGCCATGGCGCCGAGGCCGAGTCCTTCCGCGCCAAAGCCGATAAGCTGGCGGCCTACATCAACACCTGCATGTTCGACAAGCAGAGCGGTTTCTTCTACGACATCCGCATCGAAAGCCGGCCGTTGGCCAACGGCTGCGCCGGCAAACCGATCGTCGAACGCGGCAAAGGGCCGGAAGGCTGGTCGCCGCTGTTCAACGGCGCCGCCAGCCAGACGCACGCCGATGCGGTGGTCAGGGTGATGAAGGATCCGCGCGAGTTCAATACCTACGTGCCGCTCGGCACCGCGGCGCTGACCAACCCGGCGTTCGGCGCGGACATCTACTGGCGCGGCCGCGTGTGGGTCGATCAGTTGTATTTCGGCCTCAAGGGCATGGAACGCTACGGCTATCGCGACGACGCGGTAGCGATGGCGCAGGCCTTCTTCCGCCACGCCGACGGCCTGGTCGCCGACGGGCCGATCCGCGAGAACTACAACCCGCTCACCGGCAAACAGCAAGGCGCGCCGAACTTCTCCTGGAGCGCGGCGCATCTGTACATGTTGTATAACGACTTCTTCACGCAATAAGCCGCGGCGGCCACCGCCATCGTTGCCCGGCGGTGGCCCGCGTTTATGATCGGATCGGGATCACCAGCACGTCGATATTCAGCTGGTTGATGGCGTTGCGGGTAGAAGAAAACAGGTTGCTCCACAGATCGTGGTGATGGCCGAACACCAGAAGATCGATGTTCTTGTCCACGACCGCCGTGCGCAGTTCGTCAACGAAGCCGCCGCGCCCGATAATCACTTCCGCGATCGGGTAATTGACGTTTTGCGTGGTGGGTTCCAGCTCTTTGCGGATCTTCTCTTCGAACGGCACGCCGTCATAACTGCGCTCCGAAAAGCCGATCGCCGCGTGGTAGGTGTCGTAGTGGACGTCCACATAGATCAGCGAGAGTTTGGCCTGCAGCGCCTCCGCCAGCAACGCCCCCTTTTCGACCAGCCGTTTGCCGTCATCGCTCAGATCGGTGGCGATGACAATATGGTGGTAACACATAGCGCCTCCTGTCATGGACTCGGTTGAGCCGAGGCTCCGATATCACGCCGGGGTCATATCGTTATGATTAATTTTAGTTCAGAAATGGCGCTCGTGGCGGGAGGTGATGCGGTGGGAAAGCCCCGTCGCCGGGGCTGAAGGCAGAAATTATTTCTCGCGCTGCGCCTCAAACCAGACGTTGCACAGCGACAGGATCAGCGTGTTGGCGTCTTTCACCAGCACGTTATCGCCGGGCACCCCATCGGTGCCCTGATCGGTGATGCCTTTGATGACGGTATCCGCGTGCTGAATGGCCACGCGCTCGACCGACGGCGTGCTGATGCCCAGCATCGGGAAATCGATGTAGGAGCTGCTGCCGGCGTTGTCCTCGACGAACTCCTGCGCTTCTACGGTGCTGACGGTGGCCCCTTCGCTTTTCAGCGCCGTGCCGTTCCAGCTGAAGGCGTCCGCTTTATAACTGATTTTGCCGCCGATCAGGCTCTGCGCCTGCTGCTGATCCCAGCAGCCGGTGGTTTGGGTCGGCACGATCTTGCTGACGCGCCAGTTGCCCATCAGCTGTTTGGGGATCGGCCCGGTATCGCTTTCCGCCGCCCGAACCTGAGTCGCCGAGACGCAGGCCAACACCACCAGCGGCAGCAGCGCCTTGCTCCAAGTGTTCAATCGCATTGTCTTTTCCTTCGTTTCAGTACCCAGTCTGCCCTCGCGGGCCATCGGCTATCATAATAAGCCCGCCGATTCGCCGTCAAAACAATCCGCACCGCGCGGAGCGGCGGCCGCTCATAGCTAATCGCTATGAGTCATAGTGAATCAGTATTTTGTTTTAGCCCAGCGATTACCTACAGTCACTGCCACTATTCTGCCCGCCAAAATTAGCAGGCAATGTTGACAAGGACCCTGGGAAAATGACATTTACGCTGAAAAACCTCACCCTGGCGCTGGCCGCCGCCGGCACGCTGCTGCTGACCGCCTGCGGCCCAACCGCACAGGACGATCACCACATCAAGGTCGGCATCAGCGCCGGCATCGATCAGTCGCTGTGGGCGGTGGTGCAAAAGGTCGCCAAGCAGAAATACGATCTGGACGTGGAGGTGGTGACCTTCAACGACTACGTGCTGCCGAACGAAGCGCTGAACAACGGCGATCTGGACGTCAACGCCTTCCAGCACAAACCGTATCTGGACAAGCAGATGCAGGAGCGCGGCTACAAGCTGGCGGCGGTGGGCAACACCTTCGTCTACCCGATCGCCGGCTATTCGAAGAAGATAACCGCACTCAGCCAGCTGCCGGACGGCGCGCAGGTGGCGGTGCCGAACGATCCCACCAACCTGGGCCGCTCGCTGTTGCTGTTGCAAAAACAGGGGCTGATTACCCTGAAAGACGGCGTCGGCCTGCTGCCGACCGCGCTGGACATCGTCAGCAACCCGAAAAAGCTGAAGATCGTCGAGATTGAAGCACCGCAGCTGCCGCGCGCGCTGGACGACCAACAGGTGACGCTGGCGATCATCAACACCAACTATTCCAGCCAGATCGGCCTGTCGCCGGCCAAGGACGGGCTGTTTGTCGAAGACAAAAACTCGCCTTACGTCAACATTTTCGCCAGCCGCATCGACAACAAAGACAGCGAGAAAGTGAAGGAACTGGTCAAGGCCTATCAGACCGACGAAGTGGCGGCCAGCGCCGCCGAAATTTACAAAGGCGACGCCGTCAAAGGCTGGTAACCCTCTCCCGTATGCCCGTGGCGCCAGGCCACGGGTTTTGCATTTCCCCTCCGCCGCCCCGTTCACTTTTCACCCACCCAGATCACAAATCAAACACTGCGCTTTAGGTGAATAAAGCTGCCATGTTGTATACAAGTTTGCGTAAATGTTTTCTATTTGTTTCAAAAAACCGCTGGGGAAAATAATGAAAAATAGAAAAATCAAAACGTTGCTTGTTACCTGCGCCGTGGTCGGCGCCGCGTTGCTGGCCATCGCCGGTAAAGCGGAAAACGCCGACAAAACCTTCCTCTCCGTCGCCACCGCCTCCACCGGCGGCACCTACTACCCGATGGGCGTCGGGCTGGCCAACGTCTGGAGCAACCGGCTGAAGCATCAGGGGATCCAGGTGACCGGTCAGTCCTCCGCCGGTTCGATCGAGAATATCGACCTGCTGCAAAAAGACGAGGCGCAGTTGGCGATTCTACAGAGCCTGATCGCCGTTGAAGCCTATCAGGGCGTGCGCAACTTCAACGGCCGCGCCGACCGCGAGCTGCGATCCATCTCCATGCTGTGGCCCAACGTCGAACACTTCGTGATGCTGGAAAGCCGGGTGAAAGACGGCACGCTGAACGATATCGCCGGCACGCGCTTTTCCGTCGGGCCGCAGGCCAGCGGCACCGAGCAGTCGACGATGATCATCCTGCAGGGCGTCAAGCTGAGCAAAAAATCGCTGTCGGCGGAATACCTCGGCTACGGCGATACGGTGTCCGCGATGCGCGACGGGCGCCTGGACGGCGGCGCCCTGCCCGCCGGGGTGCCGGCGGCCGCCGTCACCGACATGTACGCCAGCGGCGTGCCGGCGCGCATCCTGGAAGTCACCGACGAGCAGCTGGCCAGCATCAACGCCATCGCCAACTCCTGGTTTCGGTTCGACATCAAAGCGGATACCTACCCGCGCCAGCCCAAGGCGGTCACCACCATCGCGCAGCCCAACATTCTGGTGGCCCTCAGCCGGCTCGACGAAAAGCTGGTATACGACCTGACCAAAACGATGTTCGAGAACCTACCGGAAGTGCACCAGGTGCACAGCTCGGCCAAATACATCTCGCTGGAAAACGCGCTGAAAGGCGTTTCGGTGCCGCTGCACCTCGGCGCCTATCGCTACTACCGCGAAGCCGGCGTCGAGATACCCGATTATCTGATCCCGCCGGAAGCCACCGCGCTGGCCGCCAACCCATAATCCAGGAGGACGTATGAGCACTCACTCTTCTTCACCGCAGCCCGCCGTCGATCTGGACAAGGAAGCCGGTGCCGGCAGCCGGCCGCTGAGCGGCGTCTATCTGCAGTTGGCGACCGTCCTGGCGATCGCCATTTCCGCCTACGCCATCTACGCCAACGCGCTGTCCAACACTCAAGAGTTCTATCGCAACACCACCTTCCTGAGCGGCATTCTGATCCTGGGCTTTATCCTGTTCCCGTTTTCAGCTCGCCACGCCACCCGCAGCTTCAACCGTTGGGACTATCTGTTCATCATCCTGACGCTGGTCAGCTACGGCTATTTCTACGTTAACTATGTCGATCTGCACGTGGTGCGCAAGAGCATTCCCAACACCACCGATTACGTCATGGCGGCGATCGGCATCGGCGTCCTGTTCGAAGCCGCGCGCCGCACCACCGGCTATTTCATTCCCGGCCTGGCGACTTTCGCCATCGTTTATGCGCTGTTCGGCCAGTATTTCGTGGGCATTTTCGGCCACGGCGGCTTCTCGGTGGAGCGCCTGCTGTACCGGCTGTTTATGACCAGCGAAGGGATTTTCGGCATCACCCTGTCCACCGCCTCCACCGCCATCGTGGTGTTTATTCTGTTCGGCGCCTTTCTCAGCGTCAGCGGCGCGACCGCGCTGTTCAACGATCTGGCGCTGGCCGCCGCCGGACGCCGCCGCGGCGGCCCGGCCCAGGTGGCGGTGATCTCGTCGGCGCTCACCGGCTCGTTGAGCGGCAGCGCGGTGGCCAACGTCGCCACCACCGGCACCTTCACCATTCCGCTGATGAAAAGCATCGGCCTGTCGCCTCGCTTCGCCGGCGCCGTTGAGGCCACCGCCTCCACCGGCGGCATGATCATGCCCCCCCATCATGGGCGCGGCGGCATTTATCATGGCCGGCTTCCTCGGCATCTCATACACCACCATCGTCATCGCCGCCATCGTGCCGGCGCTGCTCTATTACGCCGCGCTGATCATGGCCATCGATCTGGAAGCCAAGAAACAGGGCCTGAAGGGCATCAGCAAAGAGAACATTCCCCAGGTGCGCGCGGTGTTGAAGGCGCGCGGGCTGTTGCTGCTGCCGCTCGTCATCGTCATCGGCACGCTGCTGCTGGGCAAAACGCCGATCTACGCCGGCTTTCTCGGCATCATTTCGATCATCATCGCCAGCTGGCTCACCCCCGACAGCTCGGTACGCATGACGCCGAAAAAAATCGCACTGGCCCTGAACGACGCGGCGCGCGGCTCGATTCAGGTCACCATCGCCTGCGCCGCCATCGGCGTGATCATCTGCGTGGTGACCATGACCGGCATCGGCTCGACGCTGGCGTTCAACATCGTCGCTATGACCGACAACACCCTGTGGATGATCCTGCTGGTGGTGATGCTGGTGTGCATCGTGCTCAGCATGGGGCTGCCCTCCACCGCGCTCTACATCGTGGTGGCAGTCACCGTGTCGCCGATCCTGATCAAGGCCGGCGTGCTGCCGCTGGCGGCGCACTTCTTCGTCTTCTGGTTCGGCGCACTGTCCAACATCACGCCGCCGGTGGCGCTGGCCAGCTACACCGCCGCCAGCATCGCCCGCGCCGATCCGATGCAAACCTCGTGGGATGCGGTGCGCCTGGCGCTGCCGGGCTTTATCATTCCGTTCATTCTGGTCTACAACCCGATGCTGCTGATGCAGGGCGACGATCTCAATCCGCTATCGGTGCTGCATATGGTGATCAGCGCGCTGGTGGGGATCTACGCGCTGTCGATCGCCAGCGCCAATTTCTGGCTGATGAAAACCCATTGGCTGGAGCGGGTGCTGTTTACCACAGCGGCGATTTTGCTGATCAAACCGGGCCTGATGACCGATCTGGGCGGCGCGGCCCTGATCGCCGCCGCCGCCGCCATGCACCTGCTGCGCTATAAGCAGCGCGCCGCACTGCCAGGGGGCGCGTCATGATCCGCAAAGTGACGCGCCAGAAAGCCTCTCATCAAGTGCTGGCGCAGCTGAAAGCCGGCATCAACGACGGCACCTTTCCGGTCGGCGAGAAGCTGCCGTCGGAAAATGTGTTGGCGGACGCGTTCGGCGTCAGCCGGGTGCCGGTGCGCGAGGCGCTCGGCGTGCTGGAGGTCAGCGGCATCATCTCCTCACGCCAGGGCGGCGGCCATCGGGTGGAACAGCATTCGCTGCTGAGCAAATACGAGCCGCTGGTGATGGAAATCGCCGACCGCCGTGAGGTGGAGGCGCTGTTGGAAATGCGCGAAGTCATGGAGCAACAGGCGGCGCGCATGGCCGCCGAGCGCCGCACCGAACAGGAATTGCAGGCGATCGAACAGGCGCACCTCACCTTTCGTCACTGCACGCTGAACGACGGCCAGATCGGCTATCGGCAGGACTACCTGTTTCACCGCGCCATCATGCTGGCGTCACATAACCCGTTTTTCGTGCAAATCCTCGATAACATGCACGAGCTGTACCTGGGGGTGCTGGTGTACTCGCTCAGCAAAAATCGGGGGCGGCAGGCCGAGCGCCAGCGGGTGATCGACGAGCATGAACGGGTGTTTATCGCCATTCGCGACGGCGATGCGGCGGCGGCCACCGCCGCCATGCAAAATCATTTGAACAACGTGCGCGGCAAATTACGCCGCCTGGAAAACGAGGAGCAAAAGCCGTGATGTACGACGCGATCGTGATCGGCGCCGGCCTGGTAGGGCTTGGCGTGGTGAATGCGCTGCAGGAAGCGGATCCGCAGCGGCGCATTCTGGTGTTGGAAAAAGAGCGCGGCCCGGCGGCGCACCAAAGCGGCCACAACAGCAACGTGGTGCACTCCGGCATTTACTACGCGCCCGGCAGCCTGAAAGCGCAGTTGGCAAAACAGGGCAACCGCAGCATGTTCGCCTTTTGCCGCGAACACGACCTGTATCACGACCAGTGCGGCAAGGTGATCGTCGCCACCCAGCTGAACGAGCTGGAGCGGCTGGAGAATATCTATCAGCGCGGCCTGCAGAACGGCCTGCAGGTCACCCGGCTGTCGCAGGCGCAGCTGCGGGAGCGTGAACCGCACGTTAACGGCCTCGAGGCATTGCTGGTGCCCGACGCCGGTATCGTCAACTACGCGGAGGTGGCCGCCAAGCTGGCGGAGATCATTGTGCGGCACGGTGGCGAAATCGCTTACGGCCATCAGGTCGAGGCCATTCGTGAGCACGCCGCCGGCGTCACCATCACCGCCGCCGGCGACACCTTCGAAGGACGGGTGCTGGTCAACTGCGCGGGGTTGTTCAGCGATCGCATCGCCAAACTGGCCGGTTACGAAACCGGCATGAAGATCGTACCGTTCCGTGGCGAATACTATGTGCTGGACGAGGCGAAAAACCACCTGGTCAACCATCTTATCTACCCGGTGCCCAACCCGGACTTCCCGTTCCTCGGCGTGCATTTCACCCGCATGTACAACGGCAAGCGCGACGTCGGCCCCAATGCGGTGCTGGCCTTCAAACGCGAAGGCTACCGCAAGTGCGACTTCAGCCTGCGCGATCTGAGCGAGGTGCTCGGCTATCGCGGCTTTTGGAAAATCGCCGGCAACTACCTCGGCGAAGGGCTGGCGGAAATGCGCCGTTCGCTGTCGCGCCGCCGTTTCGCCGACAACGCCCGCCGGCTGATCCCGGCGCTGCAAGAGCAGGATATCCGGCCTGGGCCGGCCGGGGTGCGCGCCCAGGCGTTGACCGCCGACGGCAAGCTGGTGGACGATTTCCACTTCGTACAGGGAAAACGCTCGCTGCACGTGTGCAATGCCCCCTCCCCGGCGGCGACCGCCTCGCTGGAGATCGGCCGCGAGATCGTACGCCGCCACCTGTCCACTTTCTGACGCCCGCTGAAGCCGCGGGCGCCCGTGGCCTCAGCCGCGCTGGATGGACACGCCGCCGTCCACCAGCATCGCGGTGCCGGTGACAAATGAGGAAGCGTCAGACGCCAAATACAGCGCCGCCTGCGCGATCTCCTCCGGCATCGCCAGCCGCTTCAGCGCGTGCAGATCGGCCACCTGCGCCAAGGCTTCCGGGGTATTGCTCATCTGCCGCCCCATCGCCGTATCGGTGCCTCCCGGCAGCAGCGCGTTCACCCGAATGCCGCGCCCGCCAAACTCCACCGCCAGCGCCTGCGTCAGGCCGATCAGCCCCGATTTGCCGGCCGCATAGGCCGCCGTACCGGGAAACGCCGCGGTGTGGCCGACGAACGTGGAGGTGAAGATCACCGAGCCCGCGCCGCGCGCCAGCATGGCGGGAATTTGATGCCTGGCGCCGTAATAGGCGCTGGACAGGTTAGTTTCCAGCACCTCGCGCCATTCTGACGCGCTGAGCGCCAGCGACGGCCCCAGCGGCCCCAACGTGCCGGCGTTGTTGAAGGCGATATCCAGGCCGCCGAATTCGTCGACCGCCGTCGCCGTCAGCCGTTCGGCGAAGGCTTCATCGCGCACGTCACCCACTACCGCCAATGCCCGGCCGCCCTCGCGCCGAATGTCCTCCACCAGCTCGGCCAACAGCGGCGCGCGCCGGGCGCCCAACACCAGCGCCGCCCCCTGCCGGGCGAACAGCAGCGCCGCCGCTTTGCCGATCCCTGAACTGGCGCCGCCGATCACCGCCACCTTGCCGTTTAATGCGTTCATCGCTCATCCTCACGTTGTTTAAAGATCCTCAGTGTGAGGCAAGGTTCGACGCCGCGCTGGCCGCAAGCGGACATGCAATTGGCGCAATAAAAAAGGCGCTGCAAGCAGCGCCCCGGCAACGCGGATCCGACGGCGAACTCACGGTTTGGCCGCGTATTTCTCCTGATTGGCCGGCGTCACCAGCTCGAATGGGATCCAGTAATACGGTTCAAGCTTTTCGCCGTTGATCATGCGCTGCGCCACCTCGACCGAGGCCTTGCCCTGGCCGATCGCGTCCTGGAACACCGTGACCTGCATCTTGCCGGAGGCCAGCGCCTTGAGGCCGTCCGGCGTGGCGTCGATGCCGCCGATCAGCACTTTCTTGTCCGCCTTGCCCGCCTGCTGCAGCGCCATGATCGCGCCGATCGCCATCTCGTCGTTGTTGGCGGCGACGATGTCTATCGCTTCGCCGTTGGTCAGCCAGTTCATCATCAAATCCATGCCTTCACTGCGTGAATAGTTGGCACTCTGCTTCTGCACCACCTTCATGTTCGGGTATTTGGCCACCACCTGCTCCACGTCTTTGGTGCGCTGCAGCGCGCCGGCGTCGGTCAGGTTGCCGATCATCACCGCCACGTTGCCCTGATAGTTGGCCAGCCGCGCCAACTCTTCCATTTGCAACGTGCCGGACTCCCGCTCGTCGGAGCCGACGAACACCACGCCCTGAGGCAGTTTGGCGTCGCCCGGCGTGCGGTTCACGTACACCAGCGGCACGCCGGCGGCCTGCACCATTTTGGTCATTACCGGCGTGCTGGCCGAGTTGACCGGATCGACGATAATCGCGTCCACCCCGGCGCTGATAAAGCTTTGCACCTGGTCGGTCTGGCGGCCGACGTCGCCGCGCGCGTCCTCGAACTGCACGGTAATGCCGCGCGCCTTGGCCTCCTTGTCGATCGCCTGGCGGATAATGGTGAGGAAGTTCTGGTCGAAATAGGCCATCGATACGCCGATGGTTTGCGCCCATGCCGGGGTGGACGCACACAGCGCCACCGCCAGCCACAGCCCTTTCAGGTAATTCATGATGTGCCCCCCGGTAAAAAAACACCGCCGGCCAACCCTGGCGCCGGCGGCAATTCACGGCAATCAGTGTTTCTTGCGGTTGCGACGCATGTCGATCGACACGGCAGCGACGATAATCACGCCTTTGATGATGTCCTGGATGTAAGAATCGACGCCGATAAAGGTGAAGCCGCTTTTGATAAGGCCGAGGATCACCGCGCCGATCAGCGTGCCGGTGATGCGCCCGACGCCGCCCATCAGGCTGCTGCCGCCGATCACCGCCGCGGCGATGGCGTCCAGCTCGTACGACATCCCCATGCTCGACTGGCCGCTGCTGACGCGCGCCGCCAGCACCACGCCCGCCAGTCCCGCCAACCCGCCGGCGATGGTGTAAACCGTCACCAGATATTTGTTGACGTTGATGCCGGAGACCCGCGCCGAGGTCATGTTGCCGCCGATGGCGTAGATGTATTTGCCGTAGCGGGTGTGTTTGAGCGCGATATGGAAGATCACCGCAATCACCAGGAAGATGATCACCGGCATCGCGCCCTGGCCGATTGACGTGAAGCCGTCCGACAGGAAGCTGACCGGGTTACCCTTGGTGTAGTACTGCGCCAGACCGCGCGCCGATACCATCATCCCCAGCGTGGCGATGAACGGCGGAATGCCGGTGCGGGTGATCAGGAAGCCGTTGATAAAGCCGCAGACAATGCCCACCCCAATCCCCGCGCCGATCGGGATCGCCGCCGGCAGATCGAGCAGCCCCGGGTACATCGGCGAAATGCTGTCCGAGGTCTGCGCCAGGCTGGCCGCCACCACCGCAGTCAGCGCAATCAGCGAACCGGAGGAGAGATCGATGCCGGTGGTGATGATCACCTGGGTGACGCCCACTGCGATGATGCCGATGATCGCCACCTGCAGCACGATCAGCAGCAGGCGGTTCGGGTTCAGCAGGAACGACTGATCGCGCATGTACCAGCCGAGGATTTCGAAGACCAGCGCGATGCCGAGCATCACGATGAAGATGCCGGTATCCTTCGGCATTTTGCCGCTCAGCCCGGAGAACAGCGTTCCCTTGCTCGTTGAATCGGCGGAGAGCGGCTTCTCAATCTTTACGTTACTCATGATGTTCACCCTTCGTTATTCTGAGGCCAGCGCCAGGATCTTTTCCTGGTCCGCGTCGTCTTTGTCCAAAATGCCGGTGATGCGGCCGCCGTGCATCACCATCACCCGGTCGCTCATGCCGAGGATCTCCGGCAGCTCGGAGGAGACCAGAATGATGGCGACGCCGCGGTTGGCCAGCTCGCTGATCAGGCGGTAGATTTCCGCTTTGGCTCCCACGTCGATGCCGCGCGTCGGTTCGTCGAGGATCAGGATTTTCGGCTGCGCCAGCAGCCAGCGCGCAATCAGCACCTTCTGTTGGTTGCCGCCGCTGAGGTTATTGATGATCTGATCCATGGTCGGCGTTTTGATGTTGAGCTTTTTGATCTGATCCATGCAGTCTTTGGCCATCTGCACGTGGCTGACGAAACCGTTCTTGCCGATGTATTCCGACAGGTTGACGATGCTCATGTTCTCGACCACCGACAGCACCAAAAACAGGCCGGATTTTTTGCGGTCTTCGGTGAGGAAGGCCAACCCGCTCTCGATCGCCTTCGCCGGGGAATCGACCTTCACCGCCTGGCCCTCGATAAAGATCTCGCCGCCGTCCGCCGGGTGCATGCCGAACAGGCTTTCCATCACTTCGCTGCGCCCGGCGCCCACCAGCCCGGCGACGCCGAGGATCTCGCCGCGTTTGACGCTGAACGACACGTCGTGGAACCAGCCGCTGCGGCGCAGCCCCGCCACCCGCAGCACTTCCTCGCCGATATTGTTGTTGAATTTGGGGAACATCTGCGTCAGTTCACGCCCCACCATCATGGTGATCAGCGACTGTTTGGTCAGATTTTCGGTTTTGTCGCAGGCGATGAAGGTGCCGTCGCGGAAAATGCTCACTTCGTCGGTGATGGCGAAGATCTCGTCCATCTTGTGGCTGATATAGATGATGCCTTTGCCCTGCTCGCGCAGCTCGCGGATGATGGCGAACAGGTGCACCACTTCACCTTCGGTCAGCGCCGAGGTCGGTTCGTCCATGATCAATACGTCGGCGTTGTAGGACACCGCCTTGGCGATCTCCACCATCTGCTGGTTGGCGATGCTCAGTTCACCCACCAGCGTGTCCGGCTGCAGTTTGATGTTCAGCCGCGCCAGCAGCTCGCGGGTGTTCTCGTTCAACTGCTCGTGGTTGACGAACCCCAACCGCGCCGGCTCGCGCCCCAGCCAGATGTTTTCCGCTACCGTCATATAAGGCACCAGGTTCAGCTCCTGGTGGATCATGGAAATGCCCGAATGCAGCGCCTGCAGCGTGTCGCTGAAGGTGACCGGCCGGCCTTTGATTTTTATCGAGCCTTCATCCGGGTGGTAGATGCCGATCAGGCATTTCATCAGCGTCGATTTGCCTGCGCCGTTTTCCCCCATCAGCGCGTGCACGCTGCCGGGTTTGATTTTAATCGAGACCTTATCCAGCGCTTTGACGCCGGGGAACTGCTTGCTGATGCCTTCGGCCTCAAGAACATAAGGGTACATACCGCTTACCTCCGCACTGACCCACGTTTTCCGCCGCGTTCGCCCCACACCGGCGCCCGCGGCGGGCTTCAAGGCTTATTTCTTGTTTTTATCGGCGAATTGCTGGTAATTGGCCTGGGTGATCAGCTGGTAAGGGATCAGCACGTTGCTCTCCACTTTCTCGCCTTTCACCAGTTGAACGGCGGTCTGCACCGCACCCTCGCCCTGGCCTTTGGCGTCCTGGAACACGCTCAGCGCCAGATCGCCTTTTCTGATGAATTCCAGCGCATCGGGCGTGCCATCCACGCCGGCCACCCGCACGCCGGACTTTTTAGCCTGCTTGAGCGCCAGGATGGCGCCGATGGCCATTTCGTCGTTGTTGGAAGCGATAGCGTCGATCTGCTGGCCGGTCAGCACCCAGTCAGTGGTGATATCCACCGCATCTTTACGCGTCCACTTGGCGGTTTGCTTATCGACAATCTTGATACCGGGATAGTTGGCCGCCACCTCTTCCACGCCGCGGGTGCGGTCGCGGGTCGATTCATTCGACAGTTCCCCCATCAGGATCATCACGTTGCCCTTGCCGTTCATCAGCTTGGCCAACGCTTCCATCTGCAGTTTGCCGGCCAGCTTGGAATCGGAGCCGACGTAGGCCATGCCGGCCGGGAGCGTCACTTCCGGCTTGCGGTTGACGAACACCAGCGGGATCTTGGCGCTCTCGGCCAGTTTGATCATCGGCTTGACGCCCTGGGTATCCACCGGGTTGAGGATGATGGCGTCGACGCCCTGGCTGACGAAGTTTTCGATTTGTTGAATTTGCTGCGCAATGTCGCCCTTGGCGTCTTCGAACTGGCCGCTGACGTTGCCGTCGGCCTTCATTTTGCTTTGCATCGACTGGCGCAGAATGGTGAGGAAGTTGTCATCGAAGTAAGCCATGGAAACGCCGATCTTGATGTCTTTCGCCAACACGCTGGCCGGCAGCATGCACATCAGTACCGAGGCGGCGATCAATTTCTTCAGCTTCATGTTCGTTACCCTTTAATCGTTAGAATGAAGAGGTCTGTTGGTTGACAGCTAATGAAAAATATTTTTTACATTCAAACAACAATACGGTCGGTATTATCCCTTTGATACGGCGAAATTACCGCGTTATCGCCGTATTAAGGCCGTGAACAAAATGGTGATCGATATCTCAAAATAGATTAAAAACAATCAATTGAAATAAACCCCTGGTGGAGCAAGCCGCGTCTTCGCCGCTTTTTTAAATGTTTATTTCATAATTTAGACTATTGAAACTTTTTAACCCAAACAAGCGAAACATGCGTTTTGGAATGGCTTATTAACAAAAACATGACACGGATCTAACAAATGAAATGAAAGCCGCCCGCGAGCATTCCCCTTTCGTGCGCCGGCAAAAACTGCGAGCGGGCGCGCAGTTTGCGGTTTCCGCGTTTCCCGACCATCCTTACTCGGCAATAATGGACATATCCCTATCTCAGGAGGACCTGACATGCAGCTCAGCAGTAAGGTGCGGATGAACCGCCTGTTCAACAACGGCAAGTGCCTGGATGTGGCGATCGATCACGGCATCGCCAACGAACCGGATTTTTTAATCGGGCTGGAAGATATCGAACGGGTGATGGGCAACCTGATCGCCGCGCGCCCCGACGCGATTCAGGTCAACTACGGGCAGGCGGATCTGCTGCAGCGCGCGCCGCAGCGCGAAAAAACCGGCGCTGGTGATGCGCACCGACGTCGGCAACGCCTACAACGCCGCACGCCACCGCGAAATGTGGGCGGTGCTGCACAACCCGGAAGCGCCGATCCTGGCCGCGCTGCAAATGGACGCCGCCGCGGTGGTGGTCAACCTCTATATGATCCCGGATGAACCCGGCATTTTCCGCCAGTGCGTAGAAAACATCGGCCGCCTGCGCCACGCCTGCGATCGCTACGCCATGCCGCTGATGATCGAACCGCTGGTGATGGCCCCGGCCGGCCAGGGTGCCGCCTACGGATCGCTGGGTGACGTGGAGAAGATCGTGCCGCTGGTGCGGCTGGCGCGCGAGCTGGGCGCCGACATCATCAAGGCCGATCCGACCGATCGGGTGGAAGATTTCCACCGCGTGGTGCAAGCGGCGCGCTGCCCGACGCTGGTGCGCGGCGGCGGCAAGGGAGAGCTGGGCCCGGTGCTGGAGAAATCCGCCGCGCTGATGGCCCAGGGCGCCTCCGGCATGGTCTATGGCCGCAACGTCTATCAACACAGCAACCCGTCGCAGGTGGTGCGCGCCCTGATGGCGATCATCCACCAGGGCGCCAGCGGCCAACAGGCGCTGGAGATCTACCACCAGCAGTGACCCGCTTTTGTAACTAAAATAACCCCTCCGCACCCCGGCAGCGTGCTATAACCTGCTGCCGGTAACTGCAGCTTGCCGCATTCCTCGCTAGAATACGCCGTGATATCGCCATTCGGAGAACCGCCATGCCAAAACAACGGGTGCCGCTCAAGCTGAGCACCTCCATCACGCTGATGGTGTCCGCCATCATCGCTTCGGTGCTGCTGGTGGTGTTCGCGCTGTTTTTCGTGCAGATGAGCCGCGAGGGGCAAGATCAGCTGCAGCAAAAAGCCATCGCCGTCGCCAACACGCTGGCGCTCTCCAACACCGTGATCGACGGCTTGCAGCGGCACGATCACAGCGGCGCCATTCAGCGCTTCGCCGAGCAGGTGCGCCATCAAAACGAGCTGCTGTTCGTGGTGGTGGTGGATATGCAGGGCATCCGCTATTCGCACCCTAAACCCTGGCTGATCGGCAAGCATTTTATCGGCGACGATTTGGCGCCCGCGCTGCAAGGCAACGTCAACAGCGCCATCAACCGCGGCACGCTGGCTCCGGCGCTGCGGGTGTTCGTGCCGGTGTATGACGATCAGAAAAACAAATCGGCGTGGTGGCGCTCGGCATCGCGCTGGACACCGTGCAGCGGGTGGTGGCGGAAAGCCGATGGATCATCTATTGGACCATCGCCTTCGCCGCCCTGGTCGGCAGCCTGGGCACCTTTTTCCTGGTCTCTGCGCTCAAACGCATCATGCTGGGTTTCGAGCCTTACGAAATATCCAACCTGTTCGAACAGCGCAACGCCATGCTGCAATCGATTAAAGAAGGCGTGATCGCGGTCGATAATGAATCCCGCATCACCATCGTCAATGACGAAGCCAAGCGCCTGCTGCGCCAGAGCGGGCCGGTGGAAAACCTGCTGCTGGAAGCCGCCAGCAAGCATTGGCCGGCGCAGCTGCATCTGGCGGAGGTGCTGGCCAGCGGCGAACCGCTGCGCGATCGGCAGATCAGCTTCAACGGCAGCGAACTGCTGACCAATACCGTGCCGGTGATCGTCAACGGCCAGGTGACCGGCGCCATCGCCACCTTCCGCGATAAGACCGAGATCAGCCGCCTGCTGCAGCGGCTGAGCGGCATGGCGCACTACGCCGATGCCCTACGGGTGCAGTCGCACGAATTTATGAACAAGCTGCATGTGATACTCGGCATGCTGCATATGAAGGCCTATCAGCAGTTGGAAAACTACATCATCAACACCGCCAGCAACTACCAGGAAGAGATCGGCGCGCTGCTGCGCAAGATCCATTCGCCGGAGGTGGCAGGCTTCTTCATCGGCAAGATCAGCCGCGCCCACGAGGCCGGCATCGAACTGACCATCGAGGAAAACAGCCTGCTGCCGGAAACCGACGATGCGGAAACCACCCACGTGCTGATCAGCGTGCTCGGCAACCTGATCGAAAACGCCATCGACGCCATCGACGGCGTTGAGGGCCACGAGATCGGCCTGAGCTTCCATCATCACGACGATCAATTACACTGTATCGTCAGCGACGACGGCCCCGGCATCGATCCGGCGATCGGCGCGCGCATCTTCGAACACGGATTTTCCACCAAGGGAACGGGACGCGGCATCGGCCTGGCGCTGATCCGCAGCCATCTGGAGAAACTGGGCGGCAGCATCGATTTCGAATCCGAACCGGGCGAGCTGACCCAATTTTTCGTGCACCTTCCCTATCAGGCCAAGAGCAGAGCCCATGATTAACGTACTGATTGTCGACGACGACCCGATGGTGGCGGAGCTGAACAAATACTACCTGAGCCAGGTCGGCGGTTTTCACTGCCAGGCGACGGTCGCGACCCTGAGCCAGGCGCGCGCCCTGCTGGCCGACGCCAGCGTCAGCATCGATCTGGTGTTGCTGGATATCTACATGCAGCAGGAGAATGGGTTGGATCTGCTGCCCGGCCTGCGCGAACTCGGCGAAAAGACCGATGTGATCATCATCTCCTCCGCCAGCGACGTGAACACGGTGCAAAAAGCGCTGCACTACGGCGTGGTGGATTATCTGATCAAGCCGTTCCAGTTCAGCCGCTTCAAGGAGGCGCTGAGCCACTACCGGCAACAGTCACAGCTCTTGGCGCAACGCGAGTTTTCGCAGGCCGACGTCGACAGCCTGTTGCGCCGCCAGCCCGGCGGCCAGGAGAGCAAAAAGCTGCCGAAGGGCCTGACCAGCATCACCCTGAGCACGGTGTGCGAGTGGATCGAACAACAGCACGACAGCGAATTCTCTACCGACAATCTGGCCAACGCCATTGGCATTTCGCGGGTGTCCTGCCGCAAGTACCTCATCTATCTGGCGGAAAGCGGCATCCTCGGCACCCGTATTCTGTATGGCGCCACCGGCCGGCCGGTCTATCTGTATCAGCTGAAACCGGACGCGATCGCCATGCTGAAAGAGCATTGCCGCCCGGCCTAAACGACGTCGGGCGCAGAAAGCGCCCGGACGTTGAAGGTTAGAAGTTGTGCATGTAACACTTAGCCTCGGGATGAGGATCTTTCGAGTGTCTGCGCAGGCAGCGCTGCTTTTTCTGCTGCTGTTCCAGGTTCCGCTGCTGCCGCTCGGCGGTCTCTGCGGCTTCGCGCTGCTGTTCGCGTGCAATCGCCTGCTCGTTGGCCAGCGTCAGATTATCGACATTCCACACCTTGTGGCGCAATGCGTCGCGCTTTTTCTGGTACTCCTCGGTGACCTTACTGTCCTTCGGCGCCGCCGCATGGTATTCCAGATCCACCCGCGCCTGCGCGAAGCTGGAACAACACAGGGCCACGCCGGCCAACACGATCCTTTTCATCAATGACTCCTTTTACATTACATCGCTTGACTCTGCGCGCACGCCGGCTCAGCAACCGTTCTGCGATGCCGTCGGCTTTTCCTCTGAACGGGAGACGCGCTGCCCGCCGGTGACGGGCGCTTTGCCGGGCTCGATAGCGCACTCCGCCAACCGCGCCAGCTCTTCCGCATCGCGCTCTGTCGGCGGCGCTTCCTCGCTCATTTCCTGCCGCAGATCCTGCGCCAGCGCTTTCAGGCGCTTTTGAAACAGCACCGGCGACACTCCTTCGCACGGCCTGTCGTAGCGCGCTGCGCCGGCGCTTTGGCTTAGCGGCGGCAACAGCAAGAGAAAGATCGCGGCCATGTTCTTCGTCATGGGCAACTCCTTTGATTACGCCGAAATAAACCGGCGGTTCCCTATAAGGAAAACGAATTGTCTGCTAACGCAATGAATGGTCAAGCCACGGCAGAATAACGCAGGAAAGGTAAACCCTCCGACAATATCGGCAGAATGCGCGCATTAATTTGGCTGAATATATTTAGCGGTTTAACGATCGAATATTTTCGACCCATCTAACGTGCCGCCAATACCGATATTACCTTCATGCAATACCGACGAGGCAGACTCACCCGCCATGATGCGTTGCCGCTGTTCCCGCGTGGCCGGCTGAGGCTGAGACCAGTCCGGGGACGTCGACGTTGGCTGGATCGCGCTGCAGCCGCCCAACAAAAACAACGATACCGTGGCACAATAACGCCATGTCATGGTTTTCTCCTTAAAGGAAATAAAATACCCGCAGCCGGCGGCAAGGGTAAATAAAAAATGACTTTCTTTAGTTTAATAACCGCCGTTATTTCACCATCCGACTGCCGATGTTAACCACCCGGTTCCTCTGTTAACCCGAAATAAACATTTTCGCTTAGCCACCCGATAATTCGCAGGCAATAAAAAAGGCCGGGCTAACCCGACCTTGTTTGACCGCTCGACGCGCTTAGACCAGCTCGATCACATCGAAATTGGCTTCGCCGCTCAGATCGGCGTCGTAGTCAACGCCCTGCAGACCGAAGCCGAACAGGCGCAGGAATTCCGCCTTGTAGCCCTGGTAATCCGTCAGTTCGTTGATGTTGCTGTCGTTCAGCTGCTGCCAGATTTTACGGCAGGTTTCCTGCACTTCGTCACGCAGTTCCCAGTCATCCAGGCGCAGACGGTGTTTCTCGTCGGTATCCGGCGCCGCACCGCTGTACAGCTTGGTGGCGAACAGACGCTGGATCTGCTCGATGCAGCCTTCGTGAATGCCCTGCTCCTTCATGATTTTGAACACGATGGAGATATACAGCGGCATCACCGGAATGGCGGAAGAAGCCTGCGTCACCACCGACTTGAGCACCGCAACGTAAGCCGCGCCGCCTTTGGCCTGCAGCTTCTGGTTGATGGCGTGCGCCGCGCGATCCAGATCTTCTTTCGCCTTGCCCAGCGTACCGTGCCAATAGATTGGCCAGGTCAGATCGGTACCGATGTAGGAGTAAGCGACAGACTGCGCGTTATCCGCCAACACGCCCGCTTCGTCCAGCGCGTCCATCCACAGCTGCCAGTCCTGGCCGCCCATCACCTTCACGGTGTCGGCGATTTCTTGCTCGTTGGCCGGCTCGACCACGGCCTCAACCAGCACGTCTTTGTTGGTGTCCAGCGCGACGGATTTGTACGGCTCGCCGATCGGCTTCAGTGCGGAACGCACCACTTCGCCGGTTTCCGGCATCTTACGCACCGGCGAAGCCAGCGAGTAAACCACCAGGTCAACCTGACCCAGGTCTTTCTTGATCAGATCGATCACGGTCTGACGGCACTCGTTGGAAAATGCGTCGCCGTTGATGCTTTTCGCGTACAGGCCTTCTTCTTTAGCTGCCTTGTCGAAACCGGCGGAGTTGTACCAACCGGCGGAACCGGTTTTGCCTTCGCTGCCAGGCTTCTCGAAAAATACGCCGATGGTGGCCGCACCGCTGCCGAAAGCGGCATTGATGCGCGAGGCCAGACCGTAACCGGTGGATGCACCAATGACCAGCACCTTTTTAGGCCCGTTTTTCAGTTCGCCGCGCGACTTAACGTAGGCGATTTGCTCACGGACGTTGGCTTCACAGCCTGCCGGGTGAGCGGTGGTGCAGATAAAACCACGAATTTTAGGTTTGATAATCATAGTAATTTTTTCTTGGTAGCTAAAAACCGAAGGACAATATACCTGATTTTCTCGATATACTTAAGAAAGTGCGAAAACAAGCGCAGTGAACAGACCAGTCAACGGCCCTGCGACACAGGCAAGGGATAATGATAGCAGGCCAGGTTGCTATTGCCCGGCCTGTTGAGGGTCATGCCTTGTGCTTTTCCAACTGCTCGATCAGCGTGTAACGCAGCGATGAGGCGTCGGCCGGTACGTTCTCCACCGGGGTGACGCGCACTTTCAGCCGATACTGATAGCCAGGTTCGAAGGTGAAACCCTCGATGCCGGTATAGAACAACTCCCACGGCTGCTGCGCGGAGCGGCGCACCTGCATGCACTTCATCGGGCCGACGCCCACGCAGTCCACCAGCGCGCTGTTGACCAGCAACACTTCCGTTTGGCCTTCTTTCGCGTTTACGGGTTGATTCATCGAGGTTCCTTCCTGGCTGCAGCCGGCCAGCGCGGCCAACGCAACAAATAACAACGCTTTAATTTTCAATGTACTGCACCAATAGTCATCCAGGGGCGCCATGCTAACAAATTAACCGGCTCAAGAGAACGGATAGCGATACGGATCCACACGCCCAAAATATCATTCCTCGGTACTCTATCAGTCTGGAAAATATCACAAAATAAACCCCCTGTTCTTATCCGAACCGGTAATTACCCCCGCTATTTTTTCTGTTAAAAACAGCTGGCTTGCGCAAGCTTTACTGAATTTAACTGAATCGATAAAGAGGGAATTTTATGCAAGAGATCGATGCCAAACACTTTCACCTGATCGCCGGTGCCGGTAACTTTGCCGACAACCGCGGCAGCAATGGCCGCGTCAACAACAACGGCGGCAACAAGAACGGGGGCGGGTCATCCAATCAGGGATTCTACGGCAAGCACACCTCGCCGGATTGCGTTAACGGCGTGATCACCGGTTCTCTGGGCGGCCTTGGCGGCCTGGCTGTGGGCGCGCTCAACGGCGGCTGCTTCAAGGAGGGCAGCAAAGGCGGCGGCAACGTCGGCATGGGGAAAGGCGGCAACAAAAACAGCGGCAGCAACTGCAATAGCAATAAAGGCGGCAATACCTGTTCGCGCTAAGCGGTTTTAATTAATCAAAGCCCCGGCTGAGCCTCTCCGTTCGGTCGGTGCTTTCCGTATTTTTGGTGATAACCATGTTTAAACTGTTTCGTACCTTATGCCTGCTGCTCAGCTTCTGGATCGCCACCCTGCTGCTCAGCGGCGCGGGGGTCTCCTTTACCCACGGCTACGCCGCGCCTAAAAATCTGTCGCATTTCGTCGTCTCGCTGGTGGTGGTTGGCGCCATCCTGCTGTGGACCCATAAATTGCTGCGGTTCTTTTTTGCCGAGAAATTTGAGAAGAAACCGCGTTAAGCCGTGTTCTCGTTGGGGGCGCCGCCCGCAACGATAAAACCGGCATCGCGAATCGCCGCCTTAACCTGCCTGGCGTCCATCACGGCCGTTTTCACATAGCCAAAAAAGGCCACCCGTGCGCCGGGCAAACGGACTGGCGTCGCCAGTTGGGCCATAAGCTCACGATTGCGCTGCGCCATCAGCTCGGCGCGCGCCTGCCAAAAGGCGGCCGGTTCGGAGGGGGCTTTAGTGGCGGTTTCGAACCGAGACACCAACTCGCTTAGCGCCTCCCACTCCGCCAACAGGGCGGCAACCACTTCAGGGTTAGCCACCAGCCCCCAGTCAGAGGGTAAGGCCCCCTCACGCCACGCATTGAGATAGCCGGGTAGCGCCCTCTTCAACTGATTCAGCCGATCGTTCAACGCAGGTTTCCTTTTACAACGCCTAATGCCTTGATATTCTGCATAATGCCACTCTCGTTAAACCGATAATGGGAACAACTAACGGAGCTTATCAGCGCCATAAATGACGTAATGACTTTTGGTGCGGCTAAATTAGCGATAGGTGCGGTGGGTGTGTGGAGCCGGAGATCGGGCTGAGGTGTTACGACTGGAAAGAGAAACCAGAAATTTATTGGCGTCTTAAGTGGAATTTCCTTATAAATCAATCACACAAAAAAAGACCGAATACGATTCCTATATTCGGTCTAGGGAAATGGCTCTTGGGAGAGAGCCGTGCGCTAAAAGTTGGCATTTAATGCAGGGCTTGTTCAGCCGTGCACTTTAAGAGTAGCCTACCGCGCCAGTTTTGCCAGCCGCCCGGCGGCCGCGTGATAGTTTCGTGACGAAATAACTAGCGGCAAATGCGCATCAATCTGCGCACGCTGGGCAAGGCGTTGGCAAACAAGCGGTTAGTCAGCGCACAGCTTCTCGGCGCGCTCGATAAACGGCGCCATGCTCATTTTTTTCCCCGGTTCGGCAGGGTCGTCCAGCAGGATCACTTCCAGCGGCTGCGCGCGCTGATGGCCCTTCTTCACCTGCTGCTCCGCCGCGTCGTTGAGCGGATATTGCATCAGAGTGCTGTTATTCAGCACAAACAGCGCACCGCCGCTGCGGCACTGCAGCGTCACTTCTTCCTTGGTGAACGCCCACTGTTTGCCGTACTCCAGTTTGGTGATGTTCACCAGTTTGTCTGCCGCCAGCGCGCCGGTCGCGGTTGCCAGCAGCGTAATGCCGAGTAATACCGATTTCATGTGATGGCCTTAAGGTTGCTATTCGCGCCGATTTTCCCGCAGCTTGCCCAGTTGCGGCAAGCTGAAATGTCATACCGGCGCATAGGTTGCAAATAAACTGACCAGCAGCAGCACCGCCATCCCCAGCCCGACTTCGAGCCAGCAGGCCAGCACCACCCCGCGCTGCGCCAGCGCCGGTACGCGGCTCATCGCCGGCACGATGGCGTAGCGATTGGCCAGCGCCACCATCACCATCAGCGCCACCAGCGCGGTTTTGATCAGCAGCAGGCGCTGATAAGGCGAGCCGAGGTTGAGCGGCCAACCACCGAGTATGATCAGGCTGTTGACGATGCCGGTGACGATCACCGCCGCCACCGCCAGGTGCCCCCAGCGCGAGAAACGGATCAGCGTGGTGATGGCATCGCTGCGCCACTGCGGCGGCTGCAGGTAACGCAGGCAAACCAGCAGCGGCGCCAGGCTGCCGAACCAGTAGCCGGCGGCCAGCAGGTGCGCCGCATGGTTGGCGCGGTGCAGCGCGCCCAACGCGCCTTCATGCATCGCCGCATGGCCGATGAACGCCAGGCTCATCAGCAGCAGCGCTGAGCACAGCGCCAACGCCTGCGCGCGCGGCCGTTCCGGCAGCAGCAGGCCCAGGATCGCCAGCAGCGACAGGCCCAGATGCCAGCGCCACACTTCGCCGAAGGTGGTGCCGAGCACCGCCCGCCAGACCTCCAGCCGCCAGGCGTCTTCCCAACCGTCGCCCATCTGCCCGGCCTGAATGGCCAGCAGCGCCACGGCGGAAAGCCCGGCAATCCAGGTGCCGGCAAGCAGTAGCGGACGCACATCGCGGGAGAGGATCGGGGAGAGGCGCTGCGGTGACAATAAGGCGGTGAACAGACTGATGCCGAACATCAGCATCACCGCCGCAAAGTGCACCAAGCGACACAGAACGAACAGGGTCGCCAGAGTCACGATCAGTTTACGGTGAAGCTGTACTGGCCTTTGGTTTTATGCCCGTCGACCGACACCACATGCCAGCTGACGTTGTATTTGCCCGCGCTCAGCTCGCCTTCAATCGGCACGTTGACCTGGGTGTTGTTGTTCGGATCGAGCTGCAGCTTGCCGGTTTTCACCACGGCGTTGTCCGGGCCGGTGATTTTCACGCCGCTGAAGTTCGGCTCGATGCCTTCGGAGAAGCTGAGGGTCAGCGCCTTCGGTGCCGGGCTGACGCTGGCGTCGGCCTTCGGCGTTTCCACTTTCAGGTGAGCGTGCGCCAGCGCTTGCTGCGAAGACAGGCCAACGAACAGAACGAAAACGGTGGAAAGCAGGCGACAGGAGGAACGAATTTTACCGATCACAGTGGTATCCCTTAACAATATAAAGAGGGTCATAAGGGTTAAGGCCACAGCCAAGGCGATGTATCAGCGGCCCCAACCCACCGCAATGATTGCGCCACGGGTAAACAGAAAAACGGGTTGTATCGGCTAACCCGCTGTTTTGACTCTACCATCCCTGTAGCGTATCGCGGTAAATCATAACGACCACGCCGCGGCAAGTCGAGCGCATCACTGGCATTTTGCGATCCGGCAGCACGTATCGCCGCATAACCGCGATAAACGCAGGGTAAAAAAACCGCGCATCAGGCTCGCCCGCGCGCGGTTTTTCGATGTTCTGATGCAGATCAGGCCTGATCGTTGCCGCCCTGGCCCATCGCGCCCATTTTCTTCAGATCTTTGTCGATGAAGAACAGGCCCTTGCCGCTGGTGCCCACCAGCGCCAGCTTGTCCAGCACGGATTTAAACAGTTTCTCTTCTTCATGCTGCTCCGCCACGTACCACTGCAGGAAGTTGAAGGTGGAGTAATCGTGTGCGGTCATGGCGGCGTGCGCCAGTTCGTTGATCTGACGAGTGATCAGCTGTTCGTGTTCGTAGGTCTGCTGGAACACGTCCGCCAGCGACTCAAACGCCACCGGCGGCGCGGCGATGGTGCCCAGCAGCGGCAGAGAGCCGGTGTCGCTCAGATAGTCGAACAAACGTTGCATATGCTGCATCTCTTCCTGAGAATGCTCTTTAAGAAATGCGGCGGCGCCTTCAAAGCCTTTATCGCTGCACCATGCGCTCATCTGCAGATACAGGTTGGCGGAGTAGAACTCCAGATTCAGTTGCTCATTCAGCTTTTGAGTCATTTCTTGCGTCAGCATAATGATTCCTTTTATTTTGCAGGTCATGAATTTAATTTCCGCGCATTATGCCTTGCTGCCGTAAAAATAAAAACACATTATTCACACCAAGCAAACATTAATTATAAAAATCATAAATATCAATAAATTAAAATATAAAACCCACATTGAGAATTCACATGATAATTATTTTCATCTTTTATTTTAATCAAAAAGCGAATCATTCTTATTTAAAAGAATAAATAGATTGCATTACTCTCGGATAAATATCGTTCCCGGCAACGGCGTAATGGGCTTGCCAAGCGCCGTCGGGTGGATTACCTTCTGCGCAGATTCAATGCGGCAAAGTAAGTAAGGAGCATAGCGTGGGTTACAATCTGGCCGAGCTGCCCAAAGAGGAAATGGACAGGGTGAATGTGGATCTCGCCGCCTCAGGCGTGGCGTACAAAGAGCGCTACAACATGCCGGTGATCCCGGAAGTGGTGGAGCGCGAGCAACCGGAAGCGCTGCGCGACTATTTTCGCGAGCGCGTGGCGCACTACCGCGCGGAATCCCACAAGTTTTCGCGCCTGCCGTACGAGCCGAAGGCTAAATAGAAAAACCCGCCGTTACGGCGGGTTTTTTGCGTCACTTGCCGGCAAACCGGTCGGTGGCGATCATCAGCTGGTGCAAAATGCCCGGCTCATCATACGAATGCCCCGCCCCTTCCACGATATGCAGCTCCGCCTCCGGCCAGGCCTTGGCCAGGTCCCAGGCATTCTGCACCTGGCAGGCCATGTCATAGCGGCCGTGGACGATCACCGCCGGAATATGGCGGATCAGCGGCACGTTGCGCAGCAGTTGGTCGTCGCTCTCCAGGAAGCCCAGATGGGTGAAGTAGTGGTTTTCAATGCGGGCGAACGCCAGCGCGAAATCATCCTCGCCGAACGAAGCGGATTCGCGGCTCGGCAGCAGCGTGACCGTCTCCCCTTCCCACACGCTCCAAAGTTTGGCCGCTTCAATCTGCACCTGCGGATCGGCCGAGGTCAGCCGCTGCCGGTAGGCGGCGATCACGTCTTTACGCTCGTCATCCGAGAGGATGGACAGCACGCGCTCCCATTTTTCCGGGAAGAAGCGCGAAGCGCCGTCCTGGTAATACCAATGCAGCTCCTGCTTGCGCAGGGTGAAGATGCCGCGCAGCACCATTTCACTGACGCGCTCCGGGTGGGTCTGCGCATAGGCGAGCGCCAGCGTCGATCCCCAGGAACCGCCGAACACCAACCATTGTTCGACGCCGGCCATTTCCCGCAGCCGTTCGATATCGGCCACCAAATGCCAGGTGGTGTTGTTGTCCAGGCTGGCATGCGGACGGGAGCGGCCACAGCCGCGCTGATCGAACAGCAGCACCTTGTAGCGTTCGGGATCGAACAGCTGACGATGATGCGGGGAGATGCCGCCGCCCGGCCCGCCGTGAATGAAAACCGCCGGCTTACCGTTCGGGTTACCGCTCAGCTCCCAGTAGATCCGGTGGCCATCCCCAGTGTCCAGCCAACCGCTGTCGTATGCCGCTAACGGCGGGTACAAACCTCGTAATTGTTCCATGGCGCTTTCCGTCTCTCTGTGAGTCATGCTTTCATCAAAGCGGAAGCCGCCCGGCAGGTCAACGGTAAAACCCGAAAACTCGAACGCGCGCCGGGAACTCGGCGCGCGTTTGCTCAAAATCACAACGACCTGCTTGCAAAACGCCCACAGGCCCGATCAGTTCAGGTGCGCAATCGCGCTGATCTCCACCAACTGCTCGGGCGAAGCCAGCCCGGTGACGCCGATCAGCGAACCGGCGGGCCGGTGAGCGCCGACATAGCGTTTGAACAACGCAACGCAGGGTTCAAAATGCGCTTGTACGTCAGTCAGATAGATCTCCACATACGCCAGGTTCGAACGTTCGGCGCCGAATCCCGCCAATACCCGATCCAGGTTGTCCAACGTCTGTTGGGTTTGCCGTTCGATATCGCCCGCGCCGATAAACTCACCCTGCATATCATGGGAAAACTGCCCTGAAATGTAGAGGGTGTCTTTGACGCGAACGCCTTGGGACACGCCATTCTCCTCTTCCCAAATGACCCCGTGATGGTAGTGCGTGATGCCGTTTTTCATGCTGCTTCTCCAACCGTTTATCGTTTCCATGGCGACTATAATCGTTTGATTGGCGAATGGACGTCGTCACTGAAACGACATTGGATATGCAGTTAATTCATTGAATATATTAAATTAATTATCTTATCATCGAATCTCGGGGGGCGGCATGTTGCGGGCGAATCTCAATGACATTCAGGTTTTCATGGCCGTCGTCGACGCCGGCAGTTTTGTCGCCGGCGGACAGACGATGGGGCTGTCGCGCTCGGCGGCGGGCAAAGCCATCGCGCGTCTGGAGCAGCGGCTGAGCGTGCGGCTGTTGCATCGCACCACGCGTTCGCTTGGCCTGACCGACGAGGGGCGAGAGTTTTATCGGCGCGGTCTGCAGATCCTCGCTTCGGTCGACGACGCCGAGGCCAGCGTGGCCGGCGACAAAGGCACCGCACGCGGGGTGCTGCGGTTGACCGCTCCCGCCGCCTTCGGCAGACGGATCCTGTTGCCGCTGGTGCCGAAATTTCTCGTCGCCTGGCCTGAGGTGCAGGTGGAGATCAGTTTTTCCGATCGCCTGGCGGATATCGTGGAAGAAGGATTTGATTTAGCGGTGCGGATCGGCGTCACGGCGCCGGATACCCGGCTGGTGTCCAGAACCCTCGCCAGGTATCGCGCCCTGCTGTGCGCCTCCCCCGCCTACCTCGCCGCCCGTGGCGAACCGCAAACCGTCGAGTCGCTCGCCGGGCATGAGGCTCTGCTGTTCAGCAGCCGCAACCAAAAACAGCCCTGGCGGCTGCGCGACGAGCGCGGCGAATGGGTCAAGGCCCCGGTGCGCGGCCGCCTGCGGCTGGACAGTGGGGAAGCGTTACGCGACGCCGCTCTGTCCGGGTTGGGCATCGCGTATCTGCCGGAGTTTATGATTGCGGAGGACCTGGCCGCCGGCCGTCTGCGGCAGGTGTTGCGCGCCGTGGCGGGTGAAGAAGTCAGGATTGTGGCGCTCTATCCGAATAAGCGCCTGCTGGAACCCCGCATCAGGCGCTTTCTCGATCTGTTGGTGGATACGCTCGGCGGCTGAGACCTTACCCGCCTTTACGCATATGCGGCTCACGCATCTCCTGCGCGGTTTTCGCCTCGATGCTCAGTTCCGCCGTCGGACGCAGCAGCAGGCGCGCCAGCCCGATGGGTTCGCCGGTTTCCCGGCAGTAGCCGTATTCGCCGTTCTGCAAGCGCGCCAGCGCCGCATCGATTTTCGGCAGCAGGCGGCTTTCGCGATCCAGCTGGCGGAACAACAGGCGCAGATCCTCTTCGCGCGCCGCCTTGTCGGCCTCATCGCCCGTCGCTTCGCCGCCATCGATCTCTTTTTTCAGCTCATCGATGTGCAGCAGCAGCTTTTGCCGCTCATCCTGCAGCAGCTGACGGAAAAACGCCCGTTGAACCGAGTTCATATAATCAGAATCCGGCATGGCCAGCAGTTGCTGCGCATCCGGTAATGCCATCACAGTCATTGCGTTCTCCGAATATTGAAAGTGTAATATTATAACATAATAATTATTTTTATCACCCGGTCATCCAAAAACAAAATTTCACGTGCAAACAGCCGGTTAAGTGCAATTCGCACTTTGTCGCTTGCATCCTGCCGGCTTTAGGCGGTTAATGGCTGAGCAAGCCACCCAATCATAGGTAACGAGAGGCCATCATGAGTAAGGGAATGGATAGCAAAAAAAATGCGAAGAAGAAGCCGTTGAAAACCCCAGCAGAGAAACGTGCGGAGAAACGCGCCAAAAAAGCGCATCCGTCTGGTGAGTAAGCGTCCTTCCATCCGTCATTAAACCCGCCAAGGCGGGTTTTTTATTGCCTCACAGGAGAGATGGCCGATGTCCTGCTTCACCCTCGCCGCCGCCCAATACCCCGCCGCTGCGGCCGATATCGCCTGCAACCTTGAACGTCACCTTGAATTTGTCGCGCAGGCAGCCCAACAGCAGGTGCAGCTGCTGGTGTTTCCCGAACTGTCGCTAAGCGGCTATGAACTGGCTGATGCTGCCGAACTGGCGCTGACGCTGGGCGATCCGCGTCTGCAACCGCTCGCTGCGGCGGCGCAATCGCATCAGATGACGATCGTCGTCGGCGCGCCCTTACGCAGCGGCCAGGCGCTGCATATCGCCGCCTTGATCTTTCACCCCAACGGCACATTGGCTACCTATACCAAGCAGCATCTGCACGGCGAGGAACGGCAACGGTTCTTGCCCGGCGATGGCGGCACGCTGCTGGAAATACAGCAGCAACGCATCGCGCTGGCCATCTGCGCCGATACTTCGGAGCCCGGCCACGCAAGCGCCGCCGCACAGGCGGGCGCGCAGATTTATGCTGCCGGCGTGCTGGTATCTGAAGCCGGTTACGCGAAAGACAGCGCCGCGCTGGCAGGCTATGCCCGGCGTTACGGCATGGTCACGCTGATGGCCAACCATGCGGCGCCGACCGGCGGCTGGATCCCGGCAGGCCGCAGCGCCATCTGGGATAATACGGGAGAGCTTCTGGTTGCCGCGCCGGATGACGCTCCTGGGCTGATCATCGCCGGCAAGACTTCCGACGGTTGGCACGGTCGCCTGTGCCGGTTAAGCTGAAGCCTGACGGCAACGCGGAGGAAAGCATGACGTTACGCGTAATAGATACCGAGACCTGCGGGCTGGACGGCGGCGTGGTGGAAGTGGCCTCCCTCGATCTGCTCGACGGCCAGTTAACCAATCCGATGAGCGACCTGGTCAGCCCGGACCGCCCCATCAGCCTCGACGCGATGGCGATTCACCACATCACCGAACAGATGGTGGAAGGCAAACCGCGCATTGCGGTGGCGATCGGCCGCTATCAGGGCAGCCCCTACTATGTGGCGCACAACGCCGCCTTTGATCGCGGGGTGTTGCCGGAGATGAACGGCGCCTGGATCTGCACCCTCAAGCTGGCGCGCACGCTGTATCCGGACATCAAGTACGGCAACCAGTATCTGCGCTACGCGCTGAACCTGGACGTGCAGCTGCCGGCAGACGCCACGCTGTACCCGCACCGCGCGCTGTACGACTGCTACGTCACCGCCGCGCTGCTGCAACGCATCATCAAGGATTCGGGCTGGACGCCGGAGCAAATGGTGCAGATCACCGAACAGCCGGTGCTGCTGAAGAAGTTCAAATTCGGTAAGTATCGCGGGCAGGAAATCGATCGCATCGCCCAGGAAGATCCCGGCTATCTGCGCTGGATGCTGAAATCCATCGACGATCTGAGCCCGGACATGAAACACACGCTGAAATACTATCTGATTGGCTAGCACAGCGGGCGGCGCAGGCCGCCCGCTGTTCGCCGTTACTCCGCCAGCGCCAGAATGAAGGCGTACTCCAGCGCAATATCCTCATAGGCCTTGAAGCGGCCGGATTTTCCGCCGTGGCCGGCATCCATGTCGGTATACAGCAGCAGCTGCCGATCGTCGGTTTTCAGCTCGCGCAGCTTGGCCACCCACTTGGCCGGCTCCCAATACTGCACCTGCGAATCGTGCAGGCCGGTGGTCACCAGCAGATGCGGGTATGCCTGCGCCTTCACCTGATCGTACGGGCTGTACTGTTTGATGTAGTCGTAATAGGCCTGCTCGTTCGGGTTGCCCCACTCGTCGTATTCGCCGGTGGTCAGCGGGATCGACTCGTCCAGCATGGTGGTCACCACATCGACGAACGGCACCTGCGCCACCACGCCGTGGAACAGCTGCGGCGCCTGATTGATCACCGCGCCCATCAGCAGGCCGCCGGCGCTGCCGCCCATGGCGAACACCCGCTTGCCGTCGCCGTACCCCTGGGCGATCAGCGTTTCGGTCACGTCGATAAAATCGTTGAAGGTGTTCTGCTTGTTGAACAGTTTGCCGTCTTCATACCACAGCTGCCCCAGCTCACCGCCGCCGCGAATGTGCGCCAGCGCGAACACGACACCGCGATCCAGCAGGCTCAGGCGGCTGGCGCTGAACGCCGGATCCATGCTGCTGCCGTAAGAGCCGTAGCCGTACACCATCAGCGGGTTGGCGCCGCGCTGGAAGCTGTCCTGGCGATACACCAGCGAGACCGGCACCTCGACGCCGTCGCGCGCCTTCACCCACACCCGCTCGCTGCGGTAGTTTTCCGGCGTGAAGTTCTTCACCTCCTGCTGTTTGAGCATCGTCCGCTCACCGCTGTCCATGTTCAGCTCGTACAGCGTGGTCGGGGTGGTCATCGACGAATAGCCGTAGCGCAGCAGCGCGGTTTCCGGATCCGGGTTATACGCCAGCCAGGTGGTGTAGGTCGGATCGTCGAAGGCGATGCGCTTCTCTTCGCCCGTCTGCCAGTGGATCTGGCGCAGCAGCGTCAGGCCGGCATTGCGCTCTTCCACCACCAACCAATCGCGGAACAGGCTGAAGCCCTCCAGCATCACGTCGGCGCGCGGGGCGATCAGCGTCTGCCACTGCGCTTCGTCCGCCTGCTCGCTTTGGTACAGGCCGAAGTTCTTGCCGTCCTTGTTGGAGCGGATGTAGAAATGCTGGTGATAGTGATCGATGGCGTACTCGTGATCCTTGCGGCGCGGCACGAACAGCTGCGGCTTGGCGTCCGCACGATCGGCGTCCAGCAGCAGGATCTCCGAGGTGGTGGTGCTGCTCAGGTGGATCAGGATAAAACGCTCGGAGGTGGTCTTCTCCAGCCCGACGTAAAAGGTATCGTCCAGCTCTTCGTAAATCAGCTCATCCTGCCGCGGATCGCTGCCCACCACGTGGCGATAGACCTGATACGGCAACAGCGTCTTGGCGTGCTTGCGCACGTAGTACACCGTCGAGGAGTCGTTAGCCCACTCGAAGCTGCCGGAGGTATTTTCCAACACTTCGTCCGCCCAGCTGCCGTCGGCCAGGTTCTTGAAGCGAATGTCATACTGGCGGCGCGACAGGAAATCTTCCGCTACCCCCAGCCGCTGATTGTCGGGGCTGACGTCCAGCCCGCCCAGGGTGTAAAACTCGTGGTTCTCGGCGCGCAGGTTGCCGTCGATAAGCACTTCCCAGTGCTCGCTCTCGGTTTGCGGCTGGCGCACATAAATCGCGTATTCGTTGCCCGGTTCGTAGCGCGTCTGATAACGATAGCCGTGGCGCACGTAAGGCACCGAATGTTCCTGCTGCGGAATGCGCGCCACCATCTCTTCGTACAGGGTTTCGCGCAGCGCCTGCTGCGGCTTCAGCATCGCATCGGTGTAGGCGTTCTCCGCCTGCAAGTAGTCCAGCACCTGGCGGTCTGCGCGCTCGTCGTCGCGCAGCCAGTAGTAGTCATCCACGCGCGTGTCGCCGTGGATGGTGATGGGATAAGGGCGTTTTTCCGCTTTCGGTGGGGTCATCATTGCTAAATCATCCGCTTACATAGATTGCGGCAAGAGTGACACGATTCCCCCCGGCTTGCCAAGCGGCGCTATGCCAGCTCGCGCTTTTTCTCGTTGACGTCGCTCTCGATGCCCTGCTTGACGTCCACCGGGATCTTCAGCGCCTGCGCCAGCGCATCCAGGTAGCCGCGCTCCATAAAGTGATCGACGTCGATCACCAGACAGCTCAGGTAGTAAACCTCCAGCGCCTCGTCTTCGTTTTGCACGCTGCGGGCGATCAATTCCGGGTTGAGCGGCTGATCGAGCGCTTCCTGCACCCAGGCCTGCGCCTCTTCCCCCACCTGCAGCTGCGACAGGCTGTGATCGATGGCGCGCTGCTCGTCGGCATCGATATGGCCGTCGCTCTTGGCGGCGAACACCAACGCCTGCACCAAACGCTTGGCGCGCAGATCCACCGGCGTGGTTTGCAAACCGAACTGCGGTTCGTCCTGATGGGTCTCTTTCACCCGCTGCTTATACTTGTTCCACAGCACCGCGCCCACCGCCGCGCTGCCGCCGATAATCAGCGCATTCTTGCCGAACTTGCCCACCAGCTTGCGCGAGGATTTGTTGGCCAACAGCACGCCGACCAAACCGCCCAGCGCCGTGGGCGCCAGCAGCTTGCCGATGCCTTCCGCCCCGCCCATCGCGCCGGCCTTCTGCCCGATCAACGTTTGAATCTGCTGCATCCAGTTACTTTTCATCATCTACCCCTTGCGTGAAAAAGCGCGGCGCGCAGGCGCGGCCGAACCGACGGTAAACCGCCAGATTAGGGGATCTTTTGTCAATTTACGTCTGGGGGATGCAAACCTGTGTTTAGCGGATCGGCGGGCCGGGCGGCCCGCCTGGATGGCTGCAGCGTTACGCGTCTTCGTCGCCCGCTTCGTCGTCCTGCTCGTACTCCGCCAGCTCGTCGCGCATCGCCTGGATGGCGTCGCGGGTCATCAGCGCCAGCGTGCGGTAGAAACCGGTGGTGGCGTGCGCTTCCACTTTGCCGAGGAAGCGGCCGCACCACGGCAGCAGAAACTCGTCGAACAGCGCGATCTGCGCCTGCGCTTCATCTTCCTGCGACTGATCCTCCAGCCAGGAAGCGGCCAGCAGCAGCTGGCCGAAATGGTCGGCCGGCGCCTCCGCCAGCGGCATGCCGCGCTGCTGCAGGAAGGTGCGCACTTCCGCTTCGCTGGCTCCTTCGACGTAGTCGGAGCGGAACGGCGACACGCTGCATTCGCTGCCGACGAACATCGCGTTAAAGTCGGTCGCCAGCTGGTTGACGTCGCAGCCCTGCTGCAGGCGCTTCAGCAGGTCATCCTGCTCCAGCGGCCAGTGCTGCTGAAGCTTGCCCTCTTTGATCAACGCGAACAGCGGCACCAGCAGCGGATCCTGCGGCTGGCGGTAGAACAGCGTACCCAGCACGCGGCAGACAATGGAAAACTCATTCATGATAATGCCTTATACAATACGGAAAATTTTGCCGGGACGATGTCACAAATCGGCCAATTCCGCAATCGCCGGCTTGCCGCGCCGCTCGAGAAAATCCAGCAACCGGCGCGGGCTGACGTTGAGAATGCGCTCCTGCGGGAAGCCCACCTCTTCGATGATGCGCTCGCAGTGCTCGAAATTACCCAGTGAAAAAGCGACGTGCGAATCCGAACCCAGCGCCAGCCAGCCGCCGGCGTCGCGCACCGCGGCGGCGATCGCCCGGCAGTTGGCCTCGCTGCCCTTGCGGGAGTGGGTGAACGACGAGTTATTCAGCTCCAGCGCCACCTCGTATTTGGCCGCCGCCGCCGCGACGGCGGGAATATCGATCGGGTAACGCGGGTTGCCGGGGTGGCTGATGATATGCACGTCTCCCTGCGCCATCGCGGCGATCATCGCTTCAGTATTGGACGCTTTATCCTGCGGCGCAAACACCGGCTCATGGAAACCGGCGATGATCACGTCGGTGGCCGTCAGCATCGGGCCGGTGCAGTCGATATCGCCCTGCAGGTTTTTGATGTTGGCTTCGATACCGCGCAAAATGCCCACGCCGTTCACCCGGCGCGGCCACACGTGCATGTTCATGAAGTGCCAATAGTGTGGCGCATCGGCCATGTCCGGGCCGTGATCGGTGATGGCGAACAGCTTGATGCCCTTCTGCTGGGCTTCGGCGATGTAATCGTGCAGCGTGCTGTAGGCGTGGGTGCTGGCGACGGTGTGCATATGCAAATCAACGGGGTACATTGTTTCTCCTTCCAGAGGGCCCGCCCGCAAAGGTACGGGCAGGCGCGATGACGATAACAGCTTATCAGTTACCGAACGGCGGCTGAAGGCTCAGTAACCCCGTTGCCTGTCGACCACGCCGGCCGGGGCATGCCCCGCCTCCAGCGCGCGGATGCTGGCGGCGATCTGATCCATCGCCTGCTGCGGCGACGTGATGGCAGCAATATGCGGGGTAATGGTGACACGCGGATGACGCCAGAACGGGTGATCCTGCGGCAGCGGCTCGCGGGCGAACACGTCCAGCGTGGCGGCGGCCAGTTGCCCCTGCTCCAGCGCCGCCAGCAGATCGGCCTCCACCAGATGCGCGCCGCGCGCGATGTTGATGAGGTAAGCGCCCGGCCGCAGTTGCGCGAACAGCTCGCGGTTGAGAATGCCGACGGTCTCCGGCGTATTGGGCAGCAGGTTGATCAGCAGTTTGACGCCGTCGAGAAAAGCGCCGCGCTGCGCCTCTCCGGCGAAGCTTTGCACGCCGTCGATCTGTTTGGCGCTGCGGCTCCAGCAGCGTACGCTGAAGCCAAACTCGGTCAGCTTGCGCGCCACGCTCTGCCCCAGCACGCCGGCGCCGAGGATGCCGATAGTGAAATCATCCAGCGAGTGCGGATCGAGCGGTTGCCATTCCTGCCGCTGCTGCAACGCCTGATACTCGTCGAAACGGCGGAAATAGCGCAGCACATAGCTCAGCGCATATTCCTGCATCTGCTGCGCCATGCCGGTATCCTCCAGCCGCAGCAGCGGCACGCCGGCGGGCAGTGTGCCGGGGTGTTTGCGCTCCTGATCGAGAATGGCGTCGACGCCGGCGCCGAGGGCGAACACCGCTTTCAGATCGCGGCGGTTGGCTAACATTTCGTGCGGCGGGCGCCATACCAGCGCGTAATCCGCCGGCCGCTCGTCGCCGCGCTGCCATTCGCGGATCTCGGCCTGCGGCAGGCGTTGCTTGATGCCGGTCAGCCATTCCTGGGCGTTAAACAAGGGGTGGTAATAGATGATGTTCATACTGCGGGCTCCGGTTTGTTTTTATTGGTTTTCCTTCAGCCTTCCGCGATTCGCCGCCGGATGCAAGCGTTAAAGCCCAAAATAAAAACAGCCCCGACCAGTGGGGCTGCTGTGTATTCTCGCCAAATCAGGCGGCAGACGGACCGTCGCGCCGGATAAGGCGCCGCAACAGCGGAATGAGGATCAGCATCGCCAAGCCGACGCCCGTCGCCCCCCAGCCCAGTGCGCTGAAGATTTCGCTGTAGCCGGGATTGGTTTGCAGCGGCGTACTGCCGCTGTTTTCCGGCATCAGGCCGGAGACGTAGCCCGCCAGCACCGAGGCGACGCCGGTCACCATCATCCAGCAGCCCATCATCACGCCCTGATAGCGCGGCGGCGCCAGCTTGCCGATCATCGCGTAACCGATCGGCGAGATCATCAATTCACCGACGCTTTGCAGCACATAGCTGATGACGATCCATTTAAACGCCACCAGCCCGTCGCCGCCGGCCATGCTGATGCCCAGCGGCAGCACCAGCATGCCGAGCCCGATGCAGAACAGCGATCCGGAGAACTGCAGCGGAATGTCGATGTTGCAACCGCGGGCGCGCAGGCGGTTGAACCACCAGGCCAGCAGCGGGCCGCCCACCACGATCACCAGCGTGTTGATATTCTGGATCCACTGCGGCGCCACCTGAATGCCGTAAACGTTCAGGTTGATGTTGTGCTCGGAGAACAGCATCAGCCCCATCGGCGCCAGCTGATACAGCGCCCAGAACACCAGCGACCCCAGCGCCAGGATCAGATAGGCCGCCATTCTGCGGCGCTCATCGCGCGGATGGTGGCGCAGCGTGACCACGCACAGCATCAGGAAGATCAGCGCGCCGAGCACGATCACGAAATGGCCGCTGAACTCGGCGTGGGTCAGCATCACGCGGATAATCGGCACCAGCGCCACCAGCACCGCCAGCCCGACCAGCATGCGCCAACGGTATTGACTGCGGCTGGCATCGTGCAGCGGCGTATTGAGATCCGCCAGAATCCGCCAGCGGCAGACGGCGACGATGATCGCCGCCGCATTGCCCAGCGTGGCGAACAGGAACAGCGCGCGATAGTTTTCCGTCAGTTGGAAATACCCGGCGACGGTAAAGCCAACGAAGAACCCGAGGTTCATGCCGGCGTAGTTCCACAGGAATGCCGATTCGCGCCGGTCATCGTCCGGTTTGAAACGCTGGGTGAGCATCATATTAATGCAGGTCACGTTAAGGCCGCTGCCGGTCAGGAACATCGCCAGCCCCCAGTACAGCCCCCACACGCCCGCGACGGCAATCAGCGCGCAGCCGATCACCTGCAGCACCATGCCCAGCACGAACAGGTTGCGGTTGCTGAGGAAACGGCCGCCGAGGTAGCCGCCGAACATGTGCAGACCATAGTTGAAGGCGCCGAACACGCCCATCATGGCGTTGGCGCTGCTTTCGTTGAAGCCCAATCGCTTGGTGGCGTACAGCACCAGCGTGGAGTAAAGCACGGCGAAGCCCAGTGTGGCGAAGATCTGGATGAAGAACAGCGCCCCCGCACCGGGGGGAATGGCATGGCGCGCTTGCGGCGCCGGCATGGCATCTGAAGGAGTCAAAACGAACCTCTACTGCATTATTATGTAATGAGTCTGTCCCTGTCTGCGATATCGCCGGCCTGTCTCCCGGCAATCTGCGCGGCGCCGTGATGTTCCTTGCCAAAAACGCCGCGCCGACATAATTCCATTTAGCGACACATTTGACTAATAATCCAGTATTAATGCATATAACAGCAAATAGACCGATCTCATTGGCGATATATTGAGCCACTCGTACAGAAAAAGGTCAAACAATCATCTTTCACGCGTTTTGAACGCAGTCCGCCCTGCCCGCCGGTGGCCAAGAGTGGGAATATCGTTCGGTAAATCAGCAAATTGCTGCAAGTTTGGCTAAACAGTCATGAGAATGAAATAAGAGGGTTGACGCTGAGATCAGATTCTCCTACATTAGCGCCCGTCGACAGCGCAAAGCGTTTTCGACAACAAAACGGTGAGGTGTCTGAGTGGCTGAAGGAGCACGCCTGGAAAGTGTGTATACGCGAAAGTGTATCGAGGGTTCGAACCCCTCTCTCACCGCCAAATTCAAAGAGAAAGCCTGGATTCGCGTCCAGGCTTTTTTTTGCATGATGCACCGCCGAGAGGGGTGAGAAGCCTCGACAGGGTTCGACAAAACGCCTGCGTTTTGGACCGCCAACGGCGGCCCATAGGGTGAGCGCAGCGAATCAAGCCCTCTCTCACCGCCAAATTCAAAGAGAAAGCCTGGATTCGCGTCCAGGCTTTTTTTTGCATGGCGCACCGCCGAGAGGGGCGTGCGCAGCGCATCTCCCTCCCTCTGTGACCGTGATTCCCATTTCCGCCGGTTATCCACGAACCTTACCCCTGATGTTCTCGCTCTTTCATGGCTTCCGCCCTGCCGTTCGCCGCAGTTTTCAGCAAAGTGAACACGGCTTGAGCGGACGAACAAAAACACAGAAATTATTCTTGACCGGATCGGCCCCACTCCCTATAGTAGCGCCCCGTTGCAGCGATGATTTCGCAACAAAAAAAATATGGTGAGGTGTCCGAGTGGCTGAAGGAGCACGCCTGGAAAGTGTGTATACGCGAAAGTGTATCGAGGGTTCGAATCCCTCCCTCACCGCCATATTCTAACGAGAAAGCCTGAGCGAAAGTTCAGGCTTTTTTGTATGTATATCGCACCGATCGGGAGGGTGAGAACCCTCGACAGGGTTCGACAAAACGCCTGCGTTTTGGACCGCCAATGGCGGCCCGCAGGGTGAGCGCAGCGAATCTATCCCTCGTTCCACATAGACAAAAAAGCCCGAACGCAAATTCAGGCTTTTTTATCCCCACTCGCCAACCGCTCAGTGGTGCGTGCGCCCCATTGACGCCGGCTGCGCCAGCGCGCGGCGCCAATCGCCCGGCGTTTGGCCGAATTGGCGTTTGAAGCTGCGGTTGAACGACTGCTGTGAGTCGAAGCCGAGCGAGATCGCCACGCTGACGATAGGCTCGCCGCTGTTGGCCAGGCGCTCCGCCGACACCTTCAGTTTTTGCATGCGGATATACTCCCCGAGCGCATAGCCGGTCTGGCGCTTGAACATGCGCTGCAGATGCCATTTGGAGTAGCCCGCGCGGTCCGCTACGGTGTTGATATCCAGTTTTTCTTCCAGATTGTTGTCGATCCACGTCTTCAAATCGGTAATGAAACCCGTCGTGTTCATGCTGATGCTCCCATCATGTCGGCAGGGTCAATCACTGCCCAGTGCGCATACGTTGCAACAGTTTCGCTTTAAATGCAATTTTTATTATTGCATTTAACAGAAGGCCGCCTCTATACTCCACCCAATTAATGTAACCGATATTGATACATTAATGTGACACCAATATGTTTCAAAACCTAACGTTGCGCCGCTGCACGGTGCAGCCGCCCCCTCACCGCACGCCGGCGCGGGGGCGAATCCCGGAGAACAGGGCCGGGTATGGGGCCTGACCGCGCTTACTTATCGGAATAAAAATAATGGCAAATCAACCAAACTCATCGTTCAACGCCGGCGGCCGCACGCGCGCCGTCGCTCTGGGTCAGCGGCTCTCCGGGGTGGCGCTGCTGGCCGCCCTGCTCGCCGGGTGCGACAACAGCGTCGCGCACAACGCCCCGCCACCGCCGCCGGTGGTCAGCGCCGCCAGCGTAGTGGTCAAGCCAATCAGCCAGTGGGATGCCTTCAACGGCCGGGTCGAAGCGGTGCAAAGCGTGCAACTGCGCCCACGGGTCTCTGGTTACATCGAGCGGGTCAACTACACCGAAGGCGACGAGGTGAAAAAAGGCCAGGTGCTGTTCACTATCGACGATCGCACCTACCGCGCCGCGCGCGAACAGGCGCAGGCAGAGCTGGTGCGGGCGCGCAATCAGGCCGCCCTGGCGCGCAGCGAATCCTCGCGCACCGAGAAACTGATCGGCACTCAGGCCATCTCTCAGGAAGTATGGGAGCAGCGCCGGTCATCCGCCGCGCAGGCGCAAAGCAACGTGCTGGCGGCGCAGGCCCAGCTCGATATGGCGCAGCTGAATCTCGACTTTACCCGCGTTACCGCGCCGATTGACGGGCGCGCCAGCCGCGCGATGATCACCGCCGGCAACCTGGTCACCGCCGGCGACAGCGCCAGCGTGCTGACGACGCTGGTGTCGCTCGACAAGGTCTACGTCTATTTCGACGTGGATGAAGCCACCTTCCTGCGCTATCAGCAGCAAGGCCGGCACGATGCCCGCCTGCCGGTGAAAGTCGGCCTGGTAGGCGAAGACGGCACTCCGCATCAGGGGCTGGTGGACTTCACCGATAACCAACTGAACGCCGGGACCGGCACCATCCGCATGCGCGCCCTGCTCGACAACCGCGATCGCCGCTTCACGCCGGGGCTGTTCGCCCGGGTACAGATGCCCGGCAGCGCCGAGTTCAACGCCATGCTGATCGACGACAAAGCGGTGATGACCGACCAGAACCGCAAGTTCGTTTACATCGTCGATAAAGACGGCAAGGCGCAGCGCCGCGACATTGACGTGGGCCGCATGGCCGAAGGATTGCGCATCGTGCAGAAAGGGTTGGCAAACGGCGATCGGGTGATCGTCGACGGCATGCAGAAAGTGTTTATGCCGGGCATGCCGGTCGACGCGAAAGCCGTCGCCATGAACCCTATCGCCTCCACGCTTAACTAAGCTCCCAGCAGAGACTTCTGACCCATGGACTTTTCCCGCTTTTTCATCGACCGGCCGATCTTCGCCGCGGTGCTGTCGATACTGATTTTTGTCGCCGGGGTGATAGCCATCCCGCTGCTGCCGATCAGCGAGTACCCGGACGTGGTGCCGCCCAGCGTGCAGGTGCGTGCAGAATACCCGGGCGCCAACCCGAAAGAGATCGCTGAAACGGTGGCCACGCCGCTGGAGGAAGCGATCAACGGCGTCGAAAACATGATGTACATGAAATCGGTCGCCGGTTCCGACGGCGTGCTGGTGACCACCGTCACCTTCCGCCCGGGCACCGATCCCGATCAGGCGCAGGTGCAGGTGCAAAACCGCGTGGCGCAGGCCGAAGCGCGCCTGCCGGAAGACGTGCGCCGCCAGGGCATCACCACCCAGAAACAGTCACCGGCGCTGACGCTGGTGGTACATCTGGTATCGCCTTCCGGCAAGTACGACTCGCTGTACCTGCGCAACTACGCCACCCTGAAGGTCAAGGATGAACTGGCCCGCCTGCCGGGCGTCGGCCAGGTGCAGATCTTCGGCGCCGGCGAATATGCGATGCGCATCTGGCTCGATCCGAACAAGGTCGCCGCGCGCGGGCTGACCGCCTCCGACGTGGTGAGCGCCATGCAGGAGCAGAACGTGCAGGTTTCCGCCGGCCAGCTTGGCGCGGAGCCGATGCCGACGCGCAGCGACTATCTGCTGTCGATCAACGCCCAGGGGCGCCTGCAAACCGAAGAAGAGTTCGGCAACATCATTCTCAAGAGCGGTGATAACGGCGAGATCGTGCGGCTGCGCGACGTGGCGCGCATCGAAATGGGCTCCGGCAGCTACGCGCTGCGCGCCCAGCTTAATAACAAGGATGCGGTCGGCATCGGCATCTTCCAGTCGCCGGGCGCCAACGCCATCGAGCTGTCGGACGCGGTGCGCGGCAAAATGGCCGAGCTGGCGACGCGCTTCCCGGACGGCATGAGCTGGAAATCGCCGTACGATCCGACGGTGTTCGTGCGTGATTCGATCCGCGCGGTGGTGGACACCCTGCTGGAAGCGGTGATCCTGGTGGTGCTGGTGGTCATTCTGTTCCTGCAGACCTGGCGCGCCTCGATCATTCCGCTGCTGGCGGTGCCGATCTCCGTGGTCGGCACCTTCGCCGCGCTGTATCTGCTCGGCTTCTCGCTCAACACCCTTAGCCTGTTCGGGCTGGTGCTGGCGATCGGCATCGTGGTGGATGACGCCATCGTGGTGGTGGAGAACGTCGAGCGCAACATCGAAGAGGGGCTGTCGCCGCTGGCGGCGGCGCACCAGGCGATGCGCGAGGTCTCCGGACCGATCATCGCCATCGCCGTGGTGCTGTGTGCGGTGTTCGTGCCGATGGCGTTCCTTTCCGGCGTCACCGGCCAGTTCTACAAGCAGTTCGCCGTCACCATCGCCATCTCGACGGTGATCTCCGCCATCAACTCGCTGACCCTGTCGCCGGCGCTGGCGGCGCGCTTGCTGAAACCGCACGGCGCGCCGAAAGACCTGCCGTCGCGCCTGATCGACCGGCTGTTCGGCTGGCTGTTCCGGCCGTTCAACCGCTTCTTCGCCAGCGGCTCGCAGCGTTATCAGCACGGGGTATCCCGCGTGCTTGGCCGACGCGGCGCGGTGTTCGTCGTCTACCTGCTGCTGCTGGCCGCCGCCGGCGTGATGTTCAAGACCGTACCCGGCGGGTTTATCCCGACGCAGGACAAGCTATACCTGATCGGCGGCGTGAAGATGCCGGAAGGCGCCTCGCTGGAGCGCACCGATGCGGTGATCCGCAAGATGAGCGCCATCGGCCTGAGCGTGGACGGCGTCACCGATGCGGTGGCCTTCCCCGGCCTGAATGCGCTGCAGTTCACCAATACGCCGAATACCGGCACGGTGTTCTTCGCGCTGGAGTCATTGAGCACCCGTACCCGCACCGCGGCGCAGATCAACGCCGAGATCAACGCGCGCATTTCACAGATCCAGGAAGGCTTCGCCTTCTCGATCATGCCGCCGCCGATCCTCGGCATCGGCCAGGGCTCCGGCTATTCACTGTACGTGCAGGATCGCGCCGGGCTGGGTTACGGCGCGCTGCAGACCGCGATCAACACGATGTCCGGCGCCATTATGCAAACGCCGGGCATGGGTTTCCCGATCTCCTCTTATCAGGCCAACGTGCCGCAGCTGGACGCCAAAATCGATCGCGACAAGGCCAAGGCCCAGGGGGTGCCGCTCAATGCGCTGTTCAGCACGCTGCAGACCTACCTCGGTTCGTCTTACATCAACGACTTTAACCGTTACGGCCGCACCTGGAAGGTGATGGCGCAGGCCGACGGCCAGTTCCGCGACAGCGTGGAAGACATCGCCAACCTGCGTACCCGCAACGACAAAGGCGAAATGGTGCCGATCGGCAGTATGGTCAGCATCGGCACCACCTACGGCCCGGATCCGGTGATCCGCTACAACGGTTTCCCGGCGGCGGACCTGATCGGCGACGCCGATCCGCGCGTCCTCTCCTCTACCCAGGCGATGAGCGCGCTGACGCAAATGGCCGGCAAGCTGTTGCCGAACGGCATGAACATCCAGTGGACCGATCTGAGCTACCAGCAATCGACCCAGGGCAACGCCGCGCTGGTGGTGTTCCCGGTGGCGGTGCTGCTGGCGTTCCTCGCGCTGGCGGCGCTGTACGAAAGCTGGACGCTGCCGCTGGCGGTGATCCTGATTGTGCCGATGACCATGCTGTCGGCGCTGTTCGGCGTGTGGTTGACCGGCGGCGACAACAACGTGTTCGTGCAGGTCGGGCTGGTCGTTCTGATGGGGCTGGCCTGCAAAAACGCCATTCTGATCGTCGAGTTCGCCCGCGAACTGGAAATGCAGGGCAAAGGCATCGTCGAAGCGGCGCTGGAGGCCTGCCGCCTGCGGCTGCGGCCGATCGTGATGACCTCCATCGCCTTCATCGCCGGCACCATCCCGCTGATCCTTGGCCATGGCGCCGGCGCCGAAGTGCGCGGCGTCACCGGCATCACGGTGTTCTCCGGCATGCTGGGGGTCACCCTGTTCGGGCTGTTCCTGACGCCGGTGTTCTACGTCACCTTGCGGCGCCTGGTGGCGCGCAAAGCGCAGCCGCAGACGGCGTAATCATCATCCTGAAATGCAAAAAGGTCGGGCAATGCCCGACCTTTTTTATGCGCTCCATCCGGCATTATTTACCGGCGGCTTCAGCCTCTTGCTCGGCGGCGTATTCCGCGCAGGCGCGCTTGTCGCCCCGCTCCAGCTCGGCCAGCGAGTCGGCCACGGTGTGGCGCGCCAGCACCGCGAGCGAAGCCTGCTCGGCCTCGTTCACCACCGATTTGAAATACCAGCAGGCGTTGGCGCTCACCAGGCAACGAGCCGGCACTTCAGGGCGGGAAGCCCAGATGCGCTTGTCGTCGATTACCGCCAGATAGATGTCCCGCAGGGTGATCTCTTCCGCCGGGCGGCCGAGGTGGATAGAGCCGTTTCGGCCCAAGGTGGAAACGATGATGCCGTCTTTGGTCAACGGCACCATCAGTTTGCGGATAAAGCTGGGGTTGGCTTCCAGAGCGGCGGCGAGGGTGGCGCTCGTCGAACGCATGCCCTGCTTCTCAGCTACGGCGACGCTAAGGACCATTTGCAACGCTGTCGGAAAGCGAAAATCTAACATGTCGTTATCTCTGCGAGACGAAATACTCGGGTTTGGCCGGTGTGGCGATTGGCGCCGATAACACCGCTTAATTGCACAATAATATAACAAACGCAGGGGCTTTTTTGAAGTTTCGCCCAGCGATATCGCACGCAGACATTAGAACGATCGCAAACTTTTGGGCAGGCAGAAAACAGAAACCCGCGTCAATGTTAACGCCGCTCGCTTAACCGGGTTAAACGATCAGAACTAACACTGCCCGCGGGTTTAATTCGAATGTGGCGATCAAGCTCTGTTCAGCACCAGCTGGCCGTTTTTATCCAACGGGATTTGCGTGCCCGGATCGTGATCCATGCGGATCTTGCCCTGCTGATTGCCGATCTTGTAGGTCACGTCATAGCCCAGCATTTTCTGGGACTTGTCGTAGACCGTTTTGCAACGCTGCTGAACGCTGGTGGTGACGTCGTTGTTCTGCATCGCCCCTTGCACCTGGTTGCCGGCGTAGCCGCCGCCCAGCGCGCCGACCACGGTCGCCACGTCGCGCCCGCGACCGCCGCCGAACTGGTGGCCAATCACGCCGCCCGCCACTGCGCCCAGCACAGAGCCGGCGATGCGGTTTTCATCCTGCACCGGTGCGCGGTGCGTCACGGTGACGTTGCGGCATTCCTGACGCGGCGTTTTGATGGTTTCTTTAATCGGTGTGGCGGCGAGCACCTGCGCATATTGCGGACCGGCAGAAAAGACGTCCAGGCTGGCTACCGCGGCAATCCCCAGAGCGGCAGCGATACCAATTCCAACACCGGCTAACATTGACTTGTTCACAGGAAACCTCCTGAAAGTGTTACCACGCATTTTTTCCGGGGTCTGTTACCGGCTGGCACCGCGCTTATTATTTTGCGCATGGGCGGCTGGCGGTATCCCGGTTTACGGCGTGCGCGACGCGCCGTCTGTAAACGAGGTAAAGTCTGCACAATGATTTGAGGGCTCGCAATAAGACAAGGGGACCAAAAATGCGGGAAAACGGCCATTTTGCCGTTGTTTAGGAGGAATCTTAAGAATTTTACCCATGTCGGCGACAGCTTATGCTGAAGAATCAAGCAACCGCCGCCGTTAGCCTCGCGCCGCCATAAAAAAAACCCGCGCGGGCGAACCGGCGCGGGTTGATCGACAACGGCGGGATCAGTGCATCTTCAGGCGCGGGCGGATCACCCGGTTAATGCCGCCCACCAGCATCATCAGGCCGGTTTTGATGTAGCCGTGCAGCGCCACCTGGTGCATGCGATACAGCGAGATGTAGACGAAGCGCGCGATGCGCCCTTCCACCATCATCGAACCGCGCATCAGGTTGCCCATCAGGCTGCCGACGGTGCTGAAGCGCGACAGCGACACCAGCGAGCCGTGATCTTTATACACGTAAGGCTTCAGCGTCTGGCCGTTCATCAGCGCCAGAATATTGGTGGCGCAACGCGAAGCCATCTGGTGCGCCGACTGCGCGCGCGGCGGCACGAAACCGCCGCCCTCTTTCGGACAGGAAGCGCAGTCGCCGATGGCGAAGATGTTCGGATCGCGCGTGGTCTGCAGCGTCGGCTCCACCACCAGCTGGTTGATGCGGTTGGTTTCCAGGCCGCCGATGTCCTTCATAAAGTCCGGCGCCTTGATGCCGGCCGCCCACACCATCAGATCGGCGTCGATGAATTCGCCGCCCTTGGTGTTCAGCCCCTTGGCGTCCGCGCTGGTCACCATGGTGTTGGTCAGCACGCGCACGCCCAGTTTGATCAGCTCCTGGTGCGCGGCGGCTGAAATGCGCGGCGGCAGCGCCGGCAGGATGCGCTCGCCGGCTTCCACCAGCGTCACGTTGAGCGCACTGTTGTCCAGGCCTTCAAAGCCGTAGCTGTGCAACTGCTTCACCGCGTTGTGCAGTTCGGCGGACAGTTCAACGCCGGTGGCGCCGCCGCCGACGATAGCGATGTTGACCCGCTCTTTTTGCCCCGGCTGCGCCGAGAACTTCAGGAACAGGTTGAGCATTTCGTTGTGGAAACGACGTGCCTGATGGGGGTTATCGAGGAAGATGCAGTGCTCTTTCACGCCTGGCGTACCGAAATCGTTCGAGGTGCTGCCCAGCGCCATCACCAGAATGTCGTACGGCAATTCGCGCGCCGGCACCAGCTCGCCGCCCTGCTCGTCGCAGATCTGCGCCAGCTGCAGCGTTTGCGTCTCACGGTTGATGTTGGTCAACGACCCCAGCTGGAAGCTGAAATGGTGATTGCGCGCATGCGCCAGGTAGCTGAGCGCATCTACGCCGTCATCGAGGGAACCGGTCGCCACTTCGTGCAACAGCGGTTTCCACAAATGGCTGTGGTTGCGATCCACCAACGTGATCTCGGCTTTGTTCTTGCGGCCAAGTTTATGGCCCAGGCTGGTCGCCAGCTCCAAACCACCGGCGCCGCCGCCAACAATAACGATTTTCTTCTTTGGCGTTGTCAAAATAACCCCCTAAATGTGAACCATTTGTTATCCCAGGGTAAATAAATAATATCCTTAGAATACATAGGGTTCGCTTAAAATAAATCGGCTCTCTGCAGCCAGAATAGCATGTGAGGTTATTTGGTCATACCAAAATTGATGTACATCAAATTTTTTTGGTTAAAGGCTGGACGCGGGGATTTTTTGGGGATTGCGATTCAAATAGTTAGCGCTGAGTCACAGTTTTAAATTTTGCCGATTGCCACACGGAATCTTGCTTTGACGTACAAAAAAGCCGCACTTTCCGCCGGTGAAAAACGGGGCGCGCGGCTCGCGGCAGCGTTATGAAACTGTTAACCCAGCGCCTTGAACGCCTTGAGCCGCTGCAGATGCGGAGAGATGTTTTTGAACTTGTGCGTCTGCTGTTCATCCCACACGATCTCGTAGTAGTGATGCAGCAATTCGGCGCTGCGCCGGTTATCCAGCACCTCGTCGTGGCGCGACAGCACCACCAGACAGCGATCGCGGTTTTTCTCGCGGAAATCCTCCACGCACTTGGTGGCGATATCGCGATATTCTTCCGGCCGGTCTATCTTGCCGTGCATGTGCTCTTCCGGGTACAGGTTGGGATTGAACATCGCCTGGCGAATGCCGCACAGGAAGCCGATGCGCTCCGCCCAGAAGCCGCCGAGGCCAACCCCGCAGATCAACGGGTGCGCATCGCCGCCCTGCTGCACCGCCTTGTCCACCTCCTTCAACAGATGCTGCATGTCGTGACGCGGATGCAGCGTGCTGTAGCTGATAAAGCGCACGTCCGGATCGATAAACTGCAGCTGTAATACCTTTTCATGATTGCCGGGACTGGTGGAATCGAAGCCGTGCAAATAGATAATCATGTGGATCCTCGCAACAAGCCAAGGGCCGCGGGCGCGGCCCTCATCATTTCCGCTCCGCGCCGCGATGCGGCGCCTGGGTTCACCCTTGCGAACGCTGCTTGTGCTCCTCCCAGCGTTCGCTCAGCGCGCTGAGCGCCTTGTGCGCCTGCTGCCAGCGCTCGGAGTCGCGCAGTTCCTGACGGGTGAACTGACCGCGATGATATAACCGCTTCACCTTCTCTGCTTTGACCGGGGACAGGTTATCCAGCACGCTGACCGCACCTTCGCGGTGGTTGCACACCAGGATCATGTCGCAACCGGCATCCAGCGCCGCCTGGCCGCGCTCGGCGTAGCTGCCCATGATGGCGGCGCCTTCCATCGACAGATCGTCGGAGAAAATCACGCCGTCGAAGCCCAGCTCCTGACGCAGGATCTGCTGCAGCCAGTACGGCGAGCCGCTGGCCGGACGCGGGTCCGCTTCAGTATAGATGACGTGAGCCGGCATGACGGCGTCCAGCAATTGACGATTGATCAGCTCGCGGAAGATCGCCATGTCATGCTCGCGGATCTGCGCCAGCGGCCGCGGATCGCGCGGGGTTTCCTTGTGCGAATCGGCGCTGACGGCGCCGTGCCCCGGGAAGTGCTTACCGGTGGTTTTCATGCCGGCGCTGCGCATGCCGAGGATAAAGCGCTCCGCCATCGCCAACGCCTGCTGCGGATCGCTGTGGAACGAACGCTCGCCGATCGCCGCGCTGGCATGGCCGATGTCCAGCACCGGCGCAAAGCTGATGTCGATATCCTGCGCGATCATCTCCGCCGCCATCAGCCAGCCGGCCTCCTGCGCCAGGCGGCCGCCTTCTTGCGCATCGTTCAAGGCGGCGAACGATTGCGCCGCCGGCAAGCGGGTGAAGCCTTCGCGGAAGCGCTGCACGCGCCCGCCCTCCTGATCCACGGCCACCACCAGCCGATCGTGCGAAGCGGCGCGGATCTGGCGCACCAGCTCACGCAGCTGCTCCGCATCGTGGAAATTGCGGGTAAACAGGATCAATCCGCCAACCAGCGGGTGTTTCAGAATCTCGCGTTCTTCTGCATCCAGCTCGTAGCCGGCGACATCTAGCATTACTGGGCCCACGGGTACCTCACTTCATATTGTTCATTCAGAATTCGGATGATGATAAACAGAATTGCCGGCGCAGCGCCGCGCCCCAGCGCAAAAATTCAACGTCGCCGCTCTGCTGCCAGCGCACTTCAAACCACAGCAGCATCAGATAATCCACCCACGGCAGCCAGCGGCACACCTGCGCCTGCAGCCGGGCGACATCGTGATAGCCCTGACGCGCGTAGTGCTGCAAAAAGCGCTGCTGCGGCTCGGCCGCCCAGCCGTTGCCGCGAAACAGCGCGGCGATATCCAGAGCCACATCGCCATCGGCGGCATACTCCCAGTCGATCAGCCGCAGCCCCTCGCCGGTCGCGAGCAAATTGCCCGGATGGATGTCCATGTGCAGCGGTGCCAGGCGTAATGGCCGCGGCGGCGCACAGCGTAAGAAATGACGCTGCCAACGCAGCCAGGCAGGGGTTAAACGCCGCGTATCCAGCTGCTGCCAGTAGCGGAGGAACTGCCGCCGCAGATCCAGCCGGTAACCGCTGAGCGGCCGCCGATGCAGCGTCGTCGCCATCGCCGCCAGCTCGCCGCGCTGATTCAGCGCGTCAAACTCAGCTTCTGTGACGATGTCACCTTCGAGCCATTCGAGGACAAGCCACTGATTATTCTGCGCGAAAACCCGTGGCCCCAGCCCCGACGCGCAGCGACGCAAGACCTGCGCTTCCCGCCGTCTGCTCACGCCCAGCGCGCGTTTCTCCGCGCTGTTTTGCCGCGCCAGCAGCGTGATGCCCGATCCGTCGATGCGCCAGCTCTCGCCGGTCAGCCCCTGCACCGGGCTGAAATGACAACCGGCGGTATTCACCGCCGGCAGTCTGGTTTCCATCAGTTGTCGCAGCGCGGCCTCAGCGTTTAACGGCGCCATTGCCCGACCAGACGATCTCGCCGGTTTGCACCAGCATCAACTGCATATCCAGCGCCGGCGACTTCACGTCGCCGCTGACGTCGCTGTACAGCACGTACTGCGCGCCGACGATGCGCGCCAGGCCAATCGCCTTGCTGCGCGAACCGAAGCTGTCATCCGCCGACAGGCCCAGCGTTTGTCTGGCGCTGGTCAGCTTCGCTTCCGGCACCACGCTGAAGGTGGAGTTCGACGCCAGCGCCTTATACAGCGCCGCGGTGGCTTTGCCCATCTGCAGCGAACCGTTGGTGTTGTTCTTGACGCTGTCCAGCAGCAGCACGCTGCCGGCCGTGACGCCATCGGCCTTCAGCATCTGATTCACCAGCGGCTGAACGCTGCCCAGCCAGTCAAGCTGCTGGATTTTCGGCGGCTGCGGCACCGGCTCGGTGGTTGGCGGCTGCGGCTGCTCGACCGGCGGCGTCGGCTGTTCCGGTTCGGCGGTGACCGGCGGCAACGGCTGATCCGGCTCAGGCGGACGCGACAGACAGCCGCTCAGGGTGAATGCGGCCAGCGCCACTAAGACGTACTTTTTCATGCTTTCTCTCCAAACCTGGCAAGCGCTTACAGGTACAGATACAGACGCGCGCTTTTAGCTTCCAGATTACCGTTAATCGAGTAGATTTTGGCGTCCGAGTTAGGCGCCACGACGATCTCACGCGGTTTCTCGAAGGGGCGAATATCCAGCCCCTGCGCGTCGTACCAATAGAAACGATAATGCACGGTGACCGGCGTCGGTTGGCTGTTATTGAGCACCGAAGTCGCCATCACCCGCCCGGAAGCGTTCGAGACAGAGGGCGTATCGGCAAAAATGCCGGCGGTCAGCACCGAAGGATCCATCACCACCGTTTGCCCCCGGTTAACCGCGATGCCGGATGGCGAACTGCACCCCATCAGCAACGCGGCGGGCAGCGCCAACGCCATCAGACAACGCAGAGTTTTTTTACCGCGCATGATTTCCTCGCTTAACGTGACAGCAGCGGCCCCAGCGAGCGGCCACCGACCAGGTGCATATGAATATGATAGACCTCCTGACCGGCGTGGCGGTTGCAGTTGACGATCAGACGGTAGCCGTCCTCGGCGATGCCTTCCTGTTCGGCGATTTTCGCCGCGGCGGTGATCATGCGGCCCAACGCGGCCTCATGCTCCACGGTCACGTCGTTGACGGTTGGGATCAGCACGTTGGGCACGATCAGCACATGGGTAGGCGCCTGGGGGGAGATGTCACGGAAAGCGGTCACCAGTTCATCCTGGTAAACCACATCAGCAGGGATTTCGCGGCGGATAATTTTACTGAAAATCGTTTCTTCGGCCATCTGGCGTTCCTTGTTTTACACAATTAGCTGTACGCAGTATGAGTGACAAATTCTACTGCTTTCAACCTGATTGCGCACTTTCCACGTCGAGTGCTGCAGATTCGCGCAGCCCGGCCCCCCGCTTGTGCATCTTTTCACTTTGGTTATTCACTATTGTTGCTTTACTTGCCCCGCGCCGCCGCCAATAGTAACTCCATGATTAACAAAGGATAGAGGGCGTTATGTTACCGAGAATTTCGGCGCTGTGCGCGCTGTTGCTGAGCGCCGCCGTGCAGGCGGCCACGACGGGCGGTATCGACCTGCAGGCTAACCGACAGCCGATACACGCAGAGAAGAATCCCGCCGCTATCGCGCTGATCCCGGCGAACTTTCACTTCGCGGTGCCAGGCAAGCTGACGGTGGCGGTGGCGTTCGAAAACTCCCCGCCGCTGGCGCTGTTCGCCGAAGACAATAAAACGCTGATCGGCAGCGATCCGGACATCGCCCGCCTGGTGGCCGACAGCCTCGGGCTAGAGTTGAACCTAGTGCCCACCTCCTGGGAGGATTGGCCATTGGGCATCAGCGCCGGCAAATACGACGCGGCGATCTTCAACATCGCCGTCACCAAACAGCGCAAAACCAAATTCGACTTCGCCACCTACCGGATGGACACGCTGGGCTTTTACGTCAAATCCACCAGCAAGATCGCCTCTATCAATCGGCCGCAGGACGTCGCCGGGCTGCGGATCATCGTCGGATCCGGCACCAATCAGGAAAACATTCTGCTGGGATGGGATAAGCAAAATCGCGCCGCCGGGCTGCCGCCGGTACAGCCGATCTACGTGACCGACGACGCCGCCACCAACCTGAGCATTCAGTCCGGGCGCGCCGATGCGTTCTTCGGCCCCCACTCCACCGGCGCCTACAAGGCGGCGCTGACCGGCAAAACCAAAATGGTCGGCATCGGCCCCAACGTGGCCTATGTCGCGGTCACCACCAAAAAAGGCAACGGGCTGGTGAACGCCGTCAACGCCGCGATCAATGGCGCGATCGTCAGCGGCGAATATGCGCAGGTGCTGGAACGCTGGGGCGAAGGCGACGAAAAGGTCGAGCGTTCAACCATCAACCCGCCGGGCATCGGCGACTAGCCGCCGATCAGCTGCGGCGCATGCCGACGCATCCACTCGGCCAGCGAGTCCAGCGTTGGCCGCAGCGATTTGCCCAGCGCGGTGACCTGATACTCCACCCGCGGCGGCACTTCGGGAAACACCTGCCGCGTCACCAGGCCGCGCTGTTCGAACAGCCGCAGCTGGCGCGTCAGCTCTTTCTGCGCAATGGGCGCCACCGCCCGCTGCAGCTCGCTGAATCGCACCGGGCCGTCGATCATGATCAGCCGGTACAATATCGGTATCGCCCATTTACCCGACACCAGATTGACGAAGTCCACCATCGGGCAGGGTTCGCCCGCCGTCGGCAACGCCGCCAAATTATTTTCCGCCGCTAAGGGCGCTTGCGCCGTCATTTCATCCCTCCTCGTCCTTTAGTATCCAAAAGGTGCCTACTATGCAAAAGGAACTATAGCGCAAATAATGCCGCAACTGACGCTAAAGAGGAATCGGTTATGTCACGACTGCAAGGCAAATACGCATTGATTACCGGCGGCACCAGCGGCATCGGGCTGGAAACCGCCCGCCAGTTCATCGCCGAGGGCGCTTTGGTTGCGATCACCGGCCGCAGCCAACGCGCCCTGGACACGGCGGGCCAGGCATTGGCGGACAAGGCGCTGTTGCTGCTGAGTGACGCCGGCGACATCCCACAGCAGCGCGCGCTGGCGCAGCAGTTGGAGCAGCGCTGGCCGCGGCTGGACGTGCTGTACATCAACGCCGGCGACGTCACGCACCGCCCGCTGCAGGAGTGGGATGAGCAAAGCTATCAGCGGCTGATGGACATCAACCTGAAGGGGCCGTTCTTTCTGATCCAGGCGCTGCTGCCGCTGCTGGCCAACCCTTCTTCGGTGATCCTGTGCGGTTCGGTCAGCGCCCATATCGGCCTGCCGCAGAGCAGCGCCTACGCCGCCAGCAAAGCCGGTTTGCTATCTTTGGCCAGAACGCTCTCCGGCGAGCTGCACGCGCGCGGCATTCGCGTCAACGGCCTCAGCCCCGGCCCGACCGAAACCCCGGCATTGGGTAAACTGGGGTTGGCGGAAGCGGACGAGCAGGCATTGCGCGACGATATCCGCGCGCTGGTGCCGATCGGCCGCATGGGCAGCGCGCTGGAGCTGGCCAAAGCGGCGGTGTTTCTGGCGGCGGATGAGTCGGCCTTTATGGTCGGTGCCGAGCTGCAAATGGACGGCGGCGTGGGGAATTTATAATTTAGCGACGCGGCCGCGCCCCGCGCGGCCCGCAAGATCACCCCAGTCCAGGGATATCGACGCCGAAAGTCTGCAGCAGCAACACCACGTTGAGCAGCACGATCACCACCGTGCCGGTCACCGCCGCCAGACTGGTCCAGCGGCCGTTGGCGAACTCGCCCATGATGTCGCGGCGGCGGGTGAACATCACCAGCGCGATCATCGGCGCCGGCAGCGCCAGGCTCAGCACCACCTGACTGTAGACCAACGCGTCGGTGGCATTGACGCCCATCGCCACCACGATAAACGCCGGCACCATGGTCACCAAGCGGCGCACCCACACCGGGATACGGAAGCCGACGAAGCCCTGCATGATCATTTGCCCGGCCATGGTGCCCACCACCGAGCTGGAAATGCCGGAGGCGATCAGCGACGCCAGGAAGATGCCGGCCGCCGCCGCGCCGAACAGCGGCGTCAGCGTATGGTAGGCGGTGCCGATTTCGGCCACGTCGCTGTTACCGGCGTGGAAGGCGCTCGAGGCCATGATCACCATCGCAATATTCACCAGCCCGGCAAGCGCCAGCGCGATCACCACTTCAATATTGGAAAAACGCAGCAGCTTGCGCCGCTCGCCGTTGCCGCTGGCGGGGCTGCGGTGCTGAGTCAATCCCGAGTGCAGGAAAATGGCGTGCGGCATCACGGTGGCGCCGATAATGCCGACAGCGATGGTCAGCGCCTGGGCATCCGGCAACTGCGGCGTCACCATGCCGAGGCCGGCCGCCTGCCAGTCCACCGGTACGATGAACATCTCCACCAGGTAGCACAGCGCGATGATGCCCACCAGACCGCCAATCATCAGCTCGACCGGGCGGAAACCTTTTTTCTCCACCATCAGCAGCGCATAAGTGATCACCGCCGTCACCCCCATCCCCGCCAGCAGCGGCATATGGAACAGCAGCGCCAGCGCGATCGCCCCGCCGAGAAACTCCGCCAGATCGGTGGCCATCGCCGCCACTTCGCTGAGCAGCCACATGCCGATCACCACCGGCCGTGAAAACTGGTCGCGGCACATTTCCGCCAGATTGCGGTTGGTGACGATGCCCAGTTTGGCCGACAGCGCCTGAAACAGCATGGCGATCAGGTTGGCCATCACCACCACCCACAGCAGGCTGTAGCCGTATTTCGCCCCGGCCTGAATGTTGGTGGCGAAATTACCGGGATCCATATAGGCGATAGAGGCAATCACCGCCGGGCCGGCGAACAGCAACGGCGTGAAGGCACCGCGCTTGCGTCCGGCAAGGGCGGCGCCAATCGCGATGTTGGTCCGTTCGGTTAACGATGAGGGGGTTGCCGCGTCACGCATGAATTGCCCTTAATCTTTTGCTGGTTATTTTTCCACCGATCATGCTGACAATGTAGCATCGGCTACACTTTATGCAACAGGCGAAATTCATTGGCTTTGTGTAGAGATATTTCTAACTACCACAATGCGTGGCATCGAATTGATAATGTGTGCTATTTGGACTAACTTAGGGCAACCCTCCCCGCATTGCCGGGAGACGCCATTTTTATGCTTACAGGACGCCCCACGCTATGGTTACCCGCGCGCCAGATAACGCCGACCGCTCCGCCCTGACCGACATGCCGGACGAGGCCGAGCACGCCCTGCGTTTTAGCCGCGCCCGCGAAGCGCAGTCCAATGCGCTGATCGAAGATTACGTTGAGCTGATCGCCGATTTGCTGCAAAGCACCCGCGAAGCCAGAACCACCGATATCGCGCGCCGTTTCGGCGTGTCTCACCCGACGGCGATCAAAAATATCGCGCGGCTGAAAAGCGCCGGGCTGGTGGAGTCGCGCCCTTATCGCGGGGTGTTTCTAACCGAGGAAGGCGAGCAGCTGGCGCAGAAGGTGCGCCGCCGTCACCGCATCGTGGTCGATCTGCTGATGTGCCTCGGGGTGCCGAGCGAAACCGCCGAGCTGGACAGCGAAGGGATTGAACACCATATCTCGGACGAAACGCTGGCGGTGTTCGAGCACTACCTGCAGCAGCACGCCAAACCCTGAGCCCCGGAGCGCCGATGAGCTACGCCGTGCAGCAAATTCATGATCTGCGCCTGGTGGTTTTCGCCGAGGCCGGGCCGATGCTGAAAGATGAAAATGACGTCAGCCTGTTTATCGCGCCCGCCTTTGAACACGAGGCCGGGATGATCGTCCTCCCCGTCAGCCGCCTGGACGCCGCCTTTTTCCAGCTGAGGAGCGGCGTGGCCGGCGCCATATTGCAGAAATTCATCAACTACCGCCTGCGTGTGGCGCTGCTGGGCGATATCACTCCCTGGCTGGCACAAAGCAACGCGCTGCAAGACTTTGTGCGTGAAGCCAATCGCGGCGAACAGGTCTGGTTCCTCCCTTCTCTCGCCGAGCTCGAACAGCGCCTTGGCGCCTGAAAGCAGGCAATAAAAAAGGGAGGCTTTCGCCTCCCTTGGTAACTCCCCTGCCTGAATCAGTGATTACGGATGTATTCGTCCATATCGGTTTTCAGGTTGTCGGACTTGGTGCCGAAGATGGCCTGCACGCCGGAGCCAGCGACGACTACGCCGGCTGCGCCCAGTTTCTTCAGGCCCGCCTGGTCAACTTTGGACACGTCGGCCACGCTGACGCGCAGACGAGTGATGCAAGCATCCAGGTTAGTGATGTTTTCTTTGCCGCCGAAGGCCTGAACCAGCGCCGCGGACATTTCGGAACCGCCCTGCGCAGACTGCTCGGCAGCGGTGTCTTCACGGCCTGGCGTTTTCAGATCCAGCTTGGCGATCAGCACGCGGAAGACGGTGTAGTACACCAGACCGTAGACGATGCCGACGATTGGGAACAGCCAGATTTTGCTGCTGTTGCCGCTCAGTACGATAAAGTCGATCAGACCGTGCGAGAAGCTGGTGCCGTCACGCATGCCCAACAGGATGCAGATTGGGAACGCCAGGCCGGCCAGGATAGCGTGGATCACATACAGGATCGGCGCGACGAACATGAAGGAGAACTCGATCGGCTCGGTGATACCGGTCAGGAACGAGGTCAGCGCGGCGGAGATCATGATGCCGCCGACTTTCGCGCGGTTTTCCGGCTTGGCCGAGTGCCAGATGGCGATGGCCGCAGCAGGCAGACCGTACATTTTGAACAGGAAGCCGCCGGACAGTTTGCCCGCGGTCGGGTCGCCCGCCATGTAGCGAGGGATATCACCGTGGAATACCTGGCCCGCCGCGTTGGTGAACTCGCCAATTTGCATTTGGAACGGGACGTTCCAGATGTGGTGCAGACCGAACGGCACCAGAGCACGCTCAACCACGCCGTAGATGCCGAAGGCCACTACCGGGTTCTGATAAGCCGCCCACTGCGAGAAGGTCTGGATAGCCGTACCGATCGGCGGCCAGATGAAGGACAGCACTACGCCCAGAACGATCGCCGCCAGACCGGAAATGATCGGTACGAAACGCTTACCGGCAAAGAAGCCCAGGTATTCCGGCAGTTGAATGCGGAAGAAGCGGTTAAACATATAGGCCGCGATGGCGCCGGAGATAATCCCCCCGAGCACACCGGTATCCGCCAGGTGTTTGGCCGCAATTTCTTCAGCCGGCAAGTGCAGCACCAGCGGCGCAACCACCGCCATGGTTTTCACCATGATGCCGTAAGCCACCACTGCCGCCAGCGCGGAAACGCCGTCGTTGTTGGTGAAGCCCAAGGCGACGCCGATGGCGAAAATCAGCGGCATGTTGGCGAAGACCGAACCGCCCGCTTCCGCCATCACGTGGGAGACTACCGCAGGTAGCCAGCTAAAGTTGGCGGAACCGACGCCCAGCAGGATACCTGCGATAGGCAACACGGACACCGGCAGCATTAGCGATTTACCTACTTTTTGCAGGTTTGCAAATGCGTTCTTGAACATAGTTGAGTGTGCTCCTGAGTAATAATGCTTTGCTACTTCTTGTCGCGATTGGTCGCGCTGCAAGGGGGGGAGAAAAACCCCTGCAATTCAGGGTGTCTGAGCACCCCTTGAATTTATTACGCAGAGTAAAATAAATAGCCTGCGCAATGTTTGATGACAATCACGTTTCGATGATCGAGCCGCGACAACTTTGCATAAACCGGCGTTTTTTTGGCAAAACAGAGCAAAAAACGCGCGCCAATCACCCTGAAACGGGAGCGAACCTTACCCGTTTCAGTGATTAATTACGAGCTTAAAAAAAATTACGCAGACAATGACCTACCGCTATAGCCTAGGCCAAAGATCACAGTTCGAGGTGAAATAAGCGTGAAAAGTTGGCGGTGGTCGCTTCGGCCAGCTGTTCCAGGCTGACGCCCTTCAATACCGCCATGTATTCAGCCACATCACGCACATAGGCGGGTTGGTTTTCTTTGCCGCGATGCGGCACCGGCGCCAGATAAGGCGAGTCGGTTTCCACCAGCATGCGATCCAGCGGCACGTAGCGTGCCACTTCGCGCAGCTGTTCAGCATTGCGGAAGGTGACGATGCCGGAGAAGGAGATGTAGAAGCCCAGATCCAGCAAGGCTTCGGCCGTGGCCAAATCTTCAGTGAAGCAGTGCAGCACGCCGCCGCAGTCTTGCGCGTTCTCTTCACGCAGGATCGCCAGCGTGTCCGCGCGCGCCTCGCGGGTGTGGACGATCACCGGCTTGTTCAGATCACGGCCAATGCGGATATGTTCGCGGAAAGAGTCCTGCTGCAGCTCAAGGTTGTCTTTCTGGTAGAAGTAATCGAGCCCGGTCTCTCCCAGCGCCACTACCCGCTCCGCCGCCGCCAGGCGACGCAGCTCGGCGTAATCATAGCCCTCTTCCAGATTAAGCGGATGCACCCCGCAGGAGAAAGCCACATCGTTGCGCTCGCCGATCAGTTCGGTCATGGAACGGTAACCCGGCAACGTGGTGGCGACCGCCAGCACATAGCCAACGTCGCGCGCCTTGGCCTTGGCCAGCGCGTCGTCCACATTCTGGTGCAGCGTTTGGTAATCCAGGCCATCAAGGTGGCAATGAGAATCGACTAACAACATAATTTTTAACTCTTTTACTTTACAGCGAATGAGGTTGGGAATAGCCGGCGGCACCAAGCATCTGTTCCCAGCGAAGTAACTGTTCGGTCAGCAGCAGCTCGCGGTTGACGCCCACCACGCTGAGCAGCTGGTGACGGCAGTTCAGCCACTGCTGCACAATCTGTTGCAGCGAAGCGCTGCTCAGCAGGCTGGCCAGCTGATGCACCAGCGGTTGCTGATCCTGATTCAATACATAGTGATGCGCGCCCTGTTGCCACTTCATTGCGTCCACCAATAACGCGCACAGCCAATGCAGGCGTTCGGCGACGTCTTCATGGTTTAGCACCGGCAACAGCGACAGCATATCGCGTTGCGGCAGCGCGGCGCTCAATGCGGCGCACAGGGCGCCGCGCTGTTGCCACTGCTGCGGTTGCAACAGCTGCTCGGCGGCCAGGGGGGCGCCGTCGTGCAGGCGCAGCGCCGTGACTCGGTCTGTCTGAGAGCCCGCCGCCTGCCGGCCCAACCACTGCAGGCTGAGCTGCTCATCCGGGCTGGCCAAATGCCAGTACAGGCAGCGGCTGCGCAGCGTCGCCATCAGCCGCGACGGTTCACGGCAACCCAACAGAAAATAGGTTTTCTCCGGCGGCTCCTCCAGCGTTTTCAACAGCGCGTTGGCCGCCGCCTCGGTCAGCTGTTCCGCCTGCGGCAGCCAAATCACCTTGTCGCCGCCCTGCTGCGCGTGGGCGTACAGCGTTTCAATCACCTGGCGGATGGGTTCGATGCCCAGGCTGCTCTTGCCCTTTTCCGGCGCCAGCACGTGATAATCCGGGTGATTGCCCGCCAGCATCAGCCGGCAGCTGTGGCACTCGCCGCAGCTTTTTTCGCCGTTGCGTTGTTGGCAGATCAACCAACGGCTCAGGCCGTAGGCCAGCGCATCGTCACCGTTGCCCGCCGCCGCATGCAGCAGCAGCGCATGATGGCCACGGCCGTCGGCGTACTGCCCAATCAGCTGGCGATAAGGGCCATTCAGCCACGGGTACCAGTTCATTATGCGCCTTCCTGCTGCCGCAGCCAGTGGCTGACGCAGTCGCGGATCGCCGCAGTCACCTGTTCCAGCGGCTGGGCCGCGTCGACGGTGACGATCGTTTCGTCCTGCGCCGCCAGTTCGAGATAGCGAGCGCGGGTGCGTTCGAAGAACGGCAGCGCCTCCTGTTCGATGCGATCCAACTGGCCGCGCGCCTGCGCGCGTTGCAGGCCGACCAGCGGCGGCAGATCGAGATAGACCGTCAGATCCGGGCGGAAATCCCCCAGCACGGTGTCGCGCAGCGAGGTCATCAGCTGCGGATCCACTCCACGGCCGCCGCCCTGATAGGCTTGTGAAGAGAGATCGTGGCGATCGCCCACCACCCAGGCGCCGCGCGCCAGGGCGGGTTTGATCACGGTTTCCACCAGCTGCACGCGCGCAGCGTACAGCATCAAAACTTCGGCCTTGATGGTCGGCAATTCGCCGTCGATGCCGCGCTTGAACAGGTCGCGCAGCTTCTCCGCCAGCGGAGTGCCGCCCGGCTCGCGGGTGAAAACGATGTCGTTGATGCCATGTTCACGCAGCACATTGACTACCGTGTCGCGCGCGGTGGTTTTGCCCGCGCCTTCCAGCCCTTCGATTACAACGAATTTACTTTTCATTCTTTTCCTTTAACGCCTGACGGTACACGCGCACCGCCTGGTTATGGCTCGCCAGATTGGTGGTGAAGGTATGCCCACCCTTGCCGTCGGCGACAAAATAGAGATATGGCGTTTTGGCCGGATTGGCGGCCGCTTGCAGCGAGGCCTCGCCCGGCATGGCGATCGGCGTTGGCGGCAGGCCGGCGATCACATAGGTGTTGTAAGGCGTCGGCGTCTCCAGATCCTTGCGCGTGATGTTGCCATTATAGCGCTCGCCCATGCCGTAGATCACCGTCGGATCGGTCTGCAGACGCATGCCGATGCGCAAACGGTTTACGAACACCGACGCCACCTTGCTGCGCTCTTCCGGCACGGCGGTCTCTTTCTCGACGATCGATGCCATGGTCAGCAGCTCTTCCGGCGTTTTGTACGGCAGACTGGTGTCGCGGCCGTCCCAGGCGGCCTGCAGCGCTTTGTTCATGCGGACGTGGGCGCGTTTGAGTAGCGCGATGTCGCTCATGCCGGCGGTATACTGGTAGGTATCCGGGTACAGCCGCCCTTCCGGGGTTTCTCCTGCAGCAATGCCGAGCGCGGCGGCGATCTCCGCGTCGCTTTTGCCCGCCAGAGTGTGTTTCAGGTATTTGGACTGCTGGAGCACCTGCTGCCAGTCACGCAGGCGTGAGCCTTCGATAAAGCGCGCGGTGAACTGCGCCTCTTTGCCGCTGGCCAACAGTTTCAGCATCTGGCGCACCGTCATGCCCGGCGTGAACCGGTAGGTTCCGGCCTTGAACTCCGCCAGCTCCGGTTCCAGTTTCAGCAGCCACTGGAACCAGCGGCCGCTGCGCACCAGTTTATCGCGCACCAGTAACCCTTCCAGCGCCACCCGGCCAGTGCCGGCAGGCAGTTTGAAGATAGTCTCTTGCTGGATAGCCAGCGGCGTATCGGCAAAGCGTTCGATCTTCTGGTAGCCCCAAAACAGCAGCGCCAATGCCAGAACAACAATAACAGACAGGACCTTCAGCTTTCTTTTCTTCATCAATCAGCCATGGTTAACAGTGTGGACGCAAAAAATCATACAGCTGGCGCGAATGATAACGCCATGATTGAGCAACGTTTACCGGCAGCAGCGGCATCAGCGCGTTGCTCACCAAGACTTCGTCGGCATCGGCCAGCGTCTCCAGCGGCTCGCTGACGCAGTGCAGACGGTATTCCGATCCCGCCAGCAACGCGATCACCCGTCGCCGCATCAGGCCCGCGACGCCCGCCTGGCTCAGATCCGGGGTAAACACCGCTTTTCCCTTACGCCAGAACAAATTAGCCGCACAGCATTCCACCAGCATACCGGCAGTGTCAAGCACCAGCGCCTCGTCGGCGGCCGTCTGGTCAAGATGCGCGCGGATCAGCACCTGCTCCAGGCGGTTCAAATGCTTCAACCCCGCCAGCAGCGGATTGCGCGCCAGCGCCACCGGGCTGAGCGCAAGCGTGATGCCCTGCTCGCGCCATTGCAAATAGTGCGCAGGGTAGCTGCTGCGGGCGACGATGCGCGTCGGGTTTTCGCACCCCGTCGGGCTGTAACCTCGTCCACCGCTGCCGCGCGTCAGTATCGCTTTGACCACACCGAGCGAAATTGATTCTGCCGCCTGCGCCATCTCGCGCTCGAAAGCCGGCCAATCGGTGGCGGGCAGCATCAGCCGTTGGGCCGCCTGCTGCAGCCGCTCCAGATGCCAGGGCAGCAGCTCGATTTTACCGTCGATAACCCGGGCGGTAGTAAAGCAGCCGTCGCCGAACTGCAGACCACGATCGCTCGGCGCCAGCGCATCGTGGCGTTGTCCGTTAATCCAGTACATGCTTCCTCCGGTTGCCGGGTGATTTCATTACGCTCGCAGAATAACAGGCGGCGAGGCAATACGCAGCCCTGCTGACGGCCGGACGCCAGGCGTAAAAAAGCCCGGTTAAAAAACCGGGCTTTTCATCAGCGAACAACCTCGCGAGTTACACTCGGCGGAAGATAAGCGAGCCGTTGGTGCCGCCGAAGCCGAAGGAGTTACACAGGGTGTACTCCATATCGCTGACCTGGCGCGCTTCATGAGGCACGAAGTCCAGATCGCAACCTTCATCCGGGTTATCCAGGTTGATGGTCGGCGGTACCGCCTGATCGCGCAGCGCCAGCACGGTAAAGATGGACTCGATCGCGCCCGCCGCACCCAACAGGTGGCCGGTCATCGATTTGGTCGAGCTCACCAGCACGCGCTCTGCATCGGCGCCGAACACGGATTTCACCGCCTGCGCTTCCGCCTGGTCACCCGCCGGCGTAGAGGTGCCGTGTGCGTTGATGTAACCGATTTGTGATGGGGTCACACCGGCGTCAAGCAGGGCATTTTCCATCGCCAACGCGGCGCCAGCGCCGTTTTCCGGTGGTGACGTCATGTGATAAGCATCGCTGCTCATCCCAAAGCCAACCACTTCGGCGTAGATTTTCGCGCCGCGCTTTTTCGCGTGTTCGTACTCTTCCAGCACCATCATGCCGGCGCCGTCGCCCAACACGAAGCCGTCGCGGTCTTTATCCCACGGACGGCTCGCCGCCTGCGGGTTGTCATTACGGGTGGACAGGGCGCGCGCTGCGCCAAAGCCGCCGACGCCCAATGGGGTGCTGGCTTTCTCTGCCCCACCGGCCAGCATCACGTCCGCATCATTGTAAGCAATGATACGCGCGGCATGGCCGATGTTGTGTACACCTGAAGTACAGGCGGTGGCGATGGAAATGCTTGGGCCACGCATGCCGTACATGATTGTCAGGTGACCTGCAATCATATTCACAATGGTGGAAGGCACGAAGAACGGACTGATTTTCCGTGGGCCACCGTTAACCAGTGAACTGTGGTTTTCTTCAATCAAACCCAGGCCGCCGATGCCGGAACCGATCGCGGCTCCAATGCGGCTGGCGTTAGCCTCGGTGATGTCCAGACCTGCATCCTGCATGGCTTGCATGCCGGCAGCGATACCGTACTGGATAAAGGCGTCCATCTTGCGCGCATCTTTGCGAGAGATGAAATCCTCAGAATTAAAATTCTTTACCAGGCCAGCAAACTTGGTCGCATAGGCAGTGGTATCGAAATGGTCGATCAGGCTGATGCCACTCTGACCGGCAAGAAGAGCGTTCCACGTGGACTCTACCGTATTGCCGACAGGAGACAACATGCCCAGTCCGGTCACAACTACTCGACGCTTAGACACGTTTGTCCTCCAGGGAGGGAAAAATATGACACTAGGGATAGAAAAAACTTAGGCGGTCGAACGACCGCCTAGATATGTTCTCTTACTGCTGGCTAGCGTTGATGAAATCAATAGCTGCCTGAACAGTAGTGATCTTCTCAGCTTCTTCGTCTGGAATCTCGGTGTCGAATTCTTCTTCCAGTGCCATTACCAGCTCAACGGTGTCAAGAGAATCAGCGCCCAGATCTTCAACGAAAGAAGCGTTGTTCAAAACTTCTTCCTGTTTAACACCCAGTTGCTCAACAATGATTTTCTTAACGCGTTCTTCGATAGTGCTCATACTCTTAAATTTCCTATCAAAACTCGCTTTCGCGATGGTTTTCGTAGTGTATAAAATGCTGAAAAAGATGCAACTAAATCCCGGCTGGTCAAACCACGATTTTACGCTATTTTGCGGTTTTTGCCTCAAATAACGCAAATGGTTTTCACATTTTTTAAATCATGTACATGCCGCCATTGACATGTAACGTTTCACCGGTGATATAGCCGGCCTCATCAGAGGCCAAAAATGCAACAGCGCTGGCGATTTCTTTAGCATCGCCCAGCCGGTTGGCTGGAACTGATGACAAAATGCCTGCGCGTTGATCATCTGTCAACGCCCGTGTCATGTCCGTCTCAATAAAGCCAGGTGCCACGACGTTGACCGTAATGCCACGAGAAGCAACTTCACGTGCCAAAGATTTGCTAAAACCAATCAGACCGGCTTTAGCCGCCGCGTAGTTCGCCTGCCCTGCGTTCCCCATGGTGCCGACAACGGAACCGATGGTGATGATACGGCCAAACCGCTTTTTCATCATAGCGCGCATTACCGCTTTTGACAGGCGGAATACGGAAGTCAGGTTAGTGTCGAGGATATCCTCCCACTCATCATCCTTCATACGCATCAGCAGGTTATCACGCGTAATGCCGGCATTATTCACTAAAATGTCGATTTCGCCAAATTCGGCGCGAATCGATGCCAGCACGCTGTCGATAGATTGCGCATCAACAACGTTCAACATAAACCCTTTGCCGTTTGCGCCCAGGTAGCCGCTGATCGCTTCAGCGCCGCTCTCGCTGGTCGCGGTGCCGATCACTTTGGCGCCGCGGGCCACAAACGTTTCTGCAATAGCTCGGCCAATACCGCGGCTCGCGCCGGTGACCAGAACGATTTTACCTTCGAAGCTCATCATTTTCCTCTTTATTGTTCAAGCGCCGCCGACAGGCTGGCGGTGTCGTTCACCGCCGCAGCCGTCAGGGTGTCAACAATACGTTTAGTGAGACCGGTCAGCACTTTGCCCGGCCCCACTTCCAGCAGCGACGTCACTCCCTGTGCTGCGATAAATTCTACGCTTTCGGTCCAACGCACCGGGCTGTACAGCTGACGCACCAGCGCGCTGCGGATCGCTTCAGGATCGTTTTCGGTGCGTACGTCGACGTTGTTCACCACCGGCACCTGAGGCGCGTTGAAGGTGATGTCCTGCAGCGCCACGGCCAACTTGTCGGCGGCCGGTTTCATCAGCGCGCAGTGCGAAGGCACGCTCACCGGCAGCGGCAGCGCACGTTTGGCGCCGGCCGCTTTACAGGCGGCGCCTGCACGTTCAACCGCTTCTTTATTGCCGGCGATAACCACCTGGCCCGGCGAGTTGAAGTTGACCGGAGAAACCACCTGTCCCTGCGCGGACTCTTCGCACGCCTTGGCGATCGCGTCGTTGTCCAGGCCGATGATGGCGTACATAGCGCCGGTGCCTTCCGGCACCGCTTCCTGCATCAGCTTGCCGCGCAGCTCGACCAGGCGGATCGCCGCCTTGAAGTCCAGCACGCCGGCGCAGACCAGCGCCGAGTATTCGCCCAGGCTGTGGCCCGCCATCAATGCGGGCGCTTTACCGCCCTGCTGCTGCCACACGCGGAAAATCGCCACGGAAGCCGCCAGCAGAGCCGGTTGGGTCTGCCAGGTCTTGTTCAGCTCTTCCGCCGGGCCTTGCTGCACCAGCGGCCATAGGTCGTAACCCAGCGCGGAAGAGGCCTCGCCGAAAGTCTCTTCGACGATCGGGAACTGTGCGGCCAATTCGGCCAGCATGCCAACGGCCTGCGACCCCTGGCCTGGGAAAACAAAAGCAAATTGCGTCATTTTTTATTCCTGTTCAAATCAGAAACGAACCAGCGCCGAGCCCCAGGTAAAGCCGCCGCCGAAGGCTTCCAGCAGCACCAGCTGGCCGCGCTGAATTCGCCCGTCTCGCACGGCTTCGTCCAGTGCGGAAGGCACCGAGGCGGCAGAGGTGTTGCCGTGACGATCGAGCGTCACCACCACTTTGTCCATCCCCATGCCCAGTTTTTTCGCCGTTGCGCTGATGATGCGCAGGTTGGCCTGGTGCGGCACCAGCCAATCCAGCTCGCTGCGGTCCATGTTGTTGGCCTGCAACGTCTCATCGACGATGCGTGCCAGTTCGGTGACCGCAACCTTGAAAACTTCATTGCCCGCCATGGTGACATAGGCCGGCTTGTCTTGATTCTGACGATCCTTGTAAGGCAGCGTCAGCAGGCTGCCGTAGCTGCCGTCGGCATGCAGGTGGGTAGACAGAATGCCCTGCTCTTCAGAAGCCCCCAGCACCACCGCCCCTGCGCCATCGCCAAACAGAATGATGGTGCCGCGATCTTCAGGATCCAGCGTGCGCGACAAGACGTCCGCGCCGATAACCAGCGCATGTTTGACCGCGCCGTTTTTCACGTACTGATCGGCCACGCTGAGCGCATAAGTAAAGCCGGCGCAGGCCGCAGCCAGATCGAACGCCGCGCAGTCTTTGATGCCGAGCATTTGCTGCACCAGGCACGCCGCACTCGGGAACGCGTGAGTCGTCGTGGTGGTCGCCACGACGATCAGCCCAATGTCTTCTTTAGCCACACCTGCCATTTCCAGCGCTTTCTCAGCGGCCTGGAAGCTCATCGTCGCGACGGTTTCATCCGCAGCGGCGATGCGACGTTCGCGAATACCGGTACGCGTGACGATCCACTCGTCAGAGGTATCCACCATTTTTTCCAAATCAGCATTGGTGCGCACTTGTACGGGCAAATAACTCCCCGTACCGAGAATCTTTGTATACATGTACGATCAGTCACTCTTAGGTAATACAGCCTCAAGGCGCGCAGCAATCCTTTCCGGGACTTGCCGCTGCACCGCCTGCACAGCCTGTTCGATTGCGACTGCAAACGCGTGAGGGTTCGCAGCGCCGTGGCTCTTGACTACGGTGCTGCGCAATCCTAACAGACATGCGCCATTATACTGGTCGGGGTTCAGGTGGCCGAACCGCTTGACCACCCGTTTTTGCAACCAACGGCCCAATAATTTCAGCCACCAGGCTCGCTTGTTTCCATCGCCGGACGATTTCAGCAGCGATAAGAACACCCTGACCACCCCTTCCATGGTTTTCAGCGTGACGTTGCCCACGAAGCCGTCGCAGACCAACACATCGGTCTTGCCGGTGAGCAGTTCGTTTCCTTCCAGGTAACCAATATAGTTGATTGCCGGAGTATTTTTTAGCACCGCGGCCGCTTCGCGGATATTATCCAGGCCTTTGGTCTCTTCTTCGCCAATATTCAGCAGCGCCACCCGCGGTTGCGCAATGCCGATCACCTCTTCCGCCATCACCGCGCCCATCACGGCAAACTGCACCAGCATGGTGCTGTCGCACTCGACGTTGGCGCCCAGATCCAGCACCACGGTTTTGCTGCGCTGCTGGTTCGGGATCACCGTCATCAGCGCCGGGCGCTCAATGCCCTCCAACGGCTTGACCAACAGCTTCGCCAATCCCATCAGCGCGCCGGTATTGCCGGCGCTGACGCAGCCCTGCGCGTTGCCGCTGCTGAGCTGTTCGAGCGCAATGCGCATCGACGTGCCGCGGCTGGCGCGTATCGCTTGTGAGGGTTTGGCGTCGCCGGCGATCACAGACTCGGCGGGCACGACTTGCAGACGCTCCAGAAGAACCGGATCGGCGTGGGCAAGCAAAGGGGAGATGGCGTCGGGATTACCGACCAGCAAGAGATGAAGCTGTAAATTAGAGGCCAGTGCCTGCAACGAAGCAGGCACTGTGACGCAGGGACCGAAGTCCCCGCCCATTGCATCTAACGCCAGGGTTAGACGAGTCAAGGTATCGCTACTTAGCCGATAACCTTGCGACCGCGGTAGAAACCGTCGGCAGTGATGTGGTGACGACGGTGAGTTTCACCGGATACTTTGTCTACAGACAGAGTAGTCGTGGTCAGAGCATCGTGAGAACGACGCATGCCACGCTTGGAACGGGTTGGTTTATTCTGTTGTACGGCCATGGACCTTACTCCTCAATTACTTACGCTTTAAACTGGCTAATACGGCAAACGGATTCGGTTTCTCTGCCTCGGGAGGCAGTTGGCCAAATACCATGTCCGCTTCGGACACTTCACAGTGTTCAGATTCATGTACCGGAACGACAGGCAGTGAAAGAATAATTTCATCTTCAATCATTGCCAACAGATCGACTTCGCCAAACTCGTCAACTTCGATCGGTTCGTACGCTTCCGGTAATGCCTCAGCCTGCTCATCATTGACGACCGGGCTAAAACAATATGTTGTGTGAACCTGATGTTCGAACGGGACTCCACAGCGTTGGCACATCAACGTTACCGTGACGTCCGCATGCCCTGTTATCACCGCGAGGCGTTGATTGTCGATATTAAACGACAACGACACCTCAACATCACTGTCCACACTGACCACGGAGTCGGCAACACGAGTAACCTGCTCAGGCGCATAGACACCAGCATAGTCCAGGCGTTTCTGAGCGGTACGTACCGCATCAATGGTCAAGGGTAATTTTACCTTTTGCATAGGGCGCGCATATTAACTTTGTAACGACATAGAGTCAAAGAAAAAGGCCGTAAAACGGCTCCTTTCACCAATATTCGCTTCCACAGCGGCCGACAGTTTAAAATGCCGTACCCATTTACGCTACGGTTTGCGAAAAAAATTATGCAGAGATTGCTTTTAGCCTCCACCTCCCCCTATCGAAAAATGCTGCTGGAGAAACTGCAGTTGCCGTTCGACTGCGCCGCGCCGGAGGTGGATGAAACCCCGCTGCCGGGCGAAGGCGCCGAAGCGCTGGTGCTGCGCCTGGCGGCAGCGAAGGCTCAGGCGCTGGCCCTCGCCTACCCCGAGCATCTGATCATCGGTTCCGATCAGGTCTGCGTGATCGATGGCAGCATCACCGGCAAGCCCCATACCGAGGAAAACGCCCGCGCGCAGCTGCGCCAGGCAAGCAGCCAGGCCGTGACCTTCTATACCGGCCTAGCGCTGTACAACGGCCGCAGCAAGCAGCTGCAGGCCCTGTGCGAGCCTTTCCACGTGCATTTTCGCGCGCTGAGCGAAGCGGAGATCGCCGCCTATGTGCGTCTGGAGCAGCCGCTGAACTGCGCGGGCAGTTTCAAGAGCGAGGGGTTGGGGATCGCGTTGTTCGACAGGCTGGAAGGCCGGGATCCGAACGCCCTGGTCGGCCTGCCGTTGATCGCGCTATTGGAGATGTTGCGGGCTGAAGGCATCAACCCGCTGGTGTGACGCGGATTATTTGGCGGCCTGCCGGCGCAGCACTTGCAGGCAGTGACGCAGCTCTTCGTCCATCGGCGCTTCGATACGCATCGTTTCGCCGGTGGCCGGATGCTCGAAGCGCAGCGCCGCGGCGTGCAGGAACAGACGCTTCAGGCCGGTACCCGCCAGTTGACGATCGAACTCGCGGTCGCCGTAGCGATCGTCAAAGGCGATCGGATGCCCGGCATGCAGGGTGTGCACGCGGATCTGGTGGGTACGCCCGGTGATTGGGCTGGCCTTCACCAGGGTGGCGAATTCGTAACGCTCCTCCACCTTGAAGCGGGTTTCCGAAGGCTTGCCTTCGCTGTTGACGCGCACGATACGTTCGCCGCTTTGCAGAATGTTTTTCAGCAGCGGCGCCTGTACGGCCTTGCAGTGGGATTGCCACTGGCCGCGCACCAGCGCCAGATAATCTTTCTGCATGCCCTTCAGCCGCAGTTGCTCATGCAGCGAACGCAGCGCGGAACGCTTCTTGGCGACCAACAGCACGCCGGAGGTATCGCGATCGAGCCGATGCACCAGCTCCAGGAAACGGGCCTCAGGGCGCAGCGCCCGCAGCCCTTCAATCACGCCGAAGCTCAGGCCGCTGCCGCCGTGCACCGCGGTGCCGGAAGGCTTGTTGAGGATCAGCAGGTGGTCATCTTCATACAGAATGCAGTCGGCCAGCGCCGCCACCTTATCCAGCTTCGCCGACACCGGCGCCTCTTCGCGCTCGGCCACGCGCACCGGCGGCACGCGCACCACGTCGCCGGCCGCCAATTTGTATTCGACCTTGATGCGCCCTTTATTAACCCGCACCTCGCCTTTGCGCACGATGCGATAAATCATGCTCTTCGGCACGCCTTTCAGGCGAGCGAGCAGAAAGTTGTCGATTCTCTGACCGGCTTCGTCGTCGGAAATCGTGATGAATTGTACTGCTGGATTGTTCGTTTTCATGGTGCGGGATTCTAAATAGAGCGCGTGAATAGCGCCACATCTTTTTCTGTGCTTAACTGTCTCTCTGACGGCGGGCGAAACCCCAGCGGACAATAAGGCAGCAAGCCGATTTGAACGTTTGCGATTTCTTCCGCAGTTAAGGAAAAGTCACCTTGCTATAACGGCATCAGCAGTGGAATAATGCAGTCAGTTTCCGCGTTGATTCTCGTTAAACAGGGAAAACGGTGGAATTATAAAATTTGTCTGATCGCGCAAAAACGCAGCAATGGCGTAAGACGTAATGCGAAATCAAACAATTAGCGGGCTGCGGGTTGCAGCTTGGCCGGCAAATGGAATCAGATCTGTCGACGTAAATCAGAGGCTATTCCCCTAGTAAAAGTGCTGTCTTTCACAAAGAAAAGCAGGCTTACCGAGATAATGCGCCCCTATGCAGGCGACAACCGTGAGGTTGACGACTTTGCGAGAAGACACGGGGCTTTCGGTTTAACTCCGGCCATGAGGTTATTTTGCCCGCAGCTTTGTCGATAATGTAAAAATAACGAGTAAGTTAAGATGAAAAGAATGTTGATTAACGCAACTCAGCAGGAAGAGTTGCGTGTTGCCCTCGTAGATGGACAGCGGCTGTATGATTTGGATATCGAAAGTCCGGGTCATGAGCAGAAAAAAGCGAATATTTACAAAGGCAAAATCACCCGCATTGAACCAAGTCTTGAAGCAGCGTTCGTGGATTACGGCGCAGAACGACATGGTTTCCTCCCCCTTAAAGAAATCGCCCGCGAATACTTCCCTAGCAATTACTCTTCCCATGGTCGCCCGAACATCAAAGATGTGCTGCGCGAAGGCCAGGAAGTCATTGTTCAGGTAGACAAAGAAGAACGTGGCAACAAAGGCGCCGCCTTGACCACCTTCATCAGCCTGGCGGGCAGCTATCTGGTGTTGATGCCGAACAACCCGCGCGCCGGCGGTATTTCTCGCCGCATCGAGGGTGACGATCGCACCGAGCTGAAAGAAGCGCTCTCTTCGCTGCAGCTGCCGGACGGCATGGGCCTGATCGTTCGCACCGCGGGCGTAGGCAAATCTGCCGACGCGCTGCAATGGGATCTTTCCTTCCGTCTGAAGCACTGGGAAGCGATTAAAAAAGCCGCCGAAGGCCGCCCTGCGCCATTCCTGATCCACCAGGAAAGCAACGTTATCGTGCGCGCCTTCCGCGACTACCTGCGCCCGGACATCGGCGAAATCCTCATCGACAACCCGAAAATTCTCGATCTGGCCAAAGAGCACATCGCTGCGCTGGGTCGCCCGGATTTCAGCAGCAAAATCAAACTGTACAGCGGTGAAATTCCTCTGTTCAGCCACTATCAGATCGAATCGCAGATCGAATCCGCCTTCCAGCGCGAAGTGCGCCTGCCGTCCGGCGGCTCGATCGTCATCGACAGTACCGAAGCGCTGACCGCCATCGACATCAACTCCGCACGCGCAACCCGCGGCGGCGACATCGAAGAGACGGCGTTCAACACCAACCTGGAAGCGGCGGACGAGATCGCTCGCCAGCTGCGCCTGCGCGACCTCGGCGGCCTGATCGTCATCGACTTCATCGACATGACGCCGGTACGCCACCAACGCGAAGTGGAAAACCGCCTGCGTGACGCCGTGCGCCAAGACCGCGCGCGCATCCAAATCGGCCGCATCTCCCGCTTCGGCCTGCTGGAAATGTCGCGTCAGCGCCTCAGCCCGTCGCTGGGCGAGTCCAGCCACCACGTGTGCCCACGCTGTAACGGCACCGGCACCATTCGCGACAACGAATCGCTGGCGCTGTCCATTCTGCGCCTGATCGAAGAAGAAGCGCTGAAGGAAAACACCAAAGAAGTTCACGCTATCGTGCCGGTTCAGGTCGCTTCGTACCTGCTGAACGAAAAGCGCGAATCCGTCAGCGCGATCGAAAAACGCCAGGGCGGCGTGAAAGCCGTCATCGTGCCGAACGATCAGATGCAAACCCCGCACTACTCGGTGCTGCGCGTGCGCAAGGGCGAGGAAACCTCTACCCTCAGCTACCTGCTGCCGAAGCTGCACGAAGAAGACATGGAGCGCCCGCTGGAAGATGCGCCGATGGAACGCAAGCGTCCGGAGCAACCGGCCCTGGCTTCCTTCTCGCTGTCCGCCGATGCGCCGCCGCCGGCTGAAGAGCCCGTCGCCGTGGCCAAACCTGTCGCTGCCGCCGCCAAGGCGAAAGCCGCAGCGCCGGTCGCCGCCAATCCGGGCTTCCTGGGCCGCCTGTTCGGTGGTCTGAAGAGCCTGTTCGCCGGTGAAGAACAACCTGCCGTCGAAGAAGCCAAACCGGCCGAAACGCCGAAAGCGGAAGGCAACGGTGAAAACCGTCGTCAGGATCGTCGCGGTCAGCGCCGCCAAGGCACCGGCCGTAAAGAGCGCGGTGAGCGTGGCGATCGTCCGGAACGCGGCGAGCGTAAAGAGCGCGGTGAAGGCCGTGACAATCGCGAGCGCGACAACCGTGAACCGCGTGAGAACCGTGAAGGCCGTGAATCGCGTGAATCCCGCGATGAGCAGCGCCGTAACCGCCGCAACCAGCAGCAGAACGCGCCGGTAGCGGAGGAAACCGCAACGGAAGAAAGCGCTAAAGCGCCGCGCGAAGATCAGCAGCAGCGTCGTGAGCAGCGTGCTGAACGCCAGCGTCGCCGTCAGGAAGAGAAACGTCAGGCTCAGCAGGAAGTGAAAGCGCTGGAAAGCGTTGAAGCGGTCGAGAGCACCGACGAAGAGCAGGAAGAACGCCAGCAGCAGAACATGCAGCGCCGTCAGCGCCGCACGCTGACGCAGAAAGTGCGTATCCTGTCTGCGGAAGAAGAGCTGCAGCGTGCAGCGGAAGAGCTGTTGGCGCCGAAAGCGCCGGTAGCGAAAGCCGAAGACGTGCAACCGACCGCCGACGACAGCGTCAAGCTGCTGCCGGAAACCGTTGCCGCACAGCCGGAAGACGATGCCCAGGGCGAAAGCCGCGGCAACGGCGAAGGCATGCCGCGCCGCTCCCGCCGTTCACCGCGCCACCTGCGCGTCAGCGGCCAGCGCCGCCGTCGTTACCGCGATGAGCGTTACCCGCTGCAATCTCCAATGCCGCTGGCGGGTGCCTTCGCTTCGCCGGAAATGGCATCGGGCAAAGTCTGGGTAAGCTACCCGGTCGCTCAGGTTGAAGAAGCCGAAGTGCAGACCGAAGCCGTAGAGCAGGCACCGGTTGTCGCCGCAGCGGTTGAACAACACAACGTTGCCGTGGAAGAAACCCAGGCCGCGGCCAGCGTCAACGAACCGGCACCAGAAGCCGCCGTTGAAACTGCCGCCGTCACCGTCACGGAAGAAGCTGCAGCCGTAGCGCCTGTCGTTGCTATCCCGGCCGAGGAAACCCCGGCGCCGGTGGAAACCGCGGTTGAAGAGCCGAAAGTGGAAGAGACTGCCCCGGCAGTGGAAGCCGAGCCGGTAGTTGAAACCGTTGCTGCAGAGCCTGTGGTTGAAGCTAAATCGGTGGAGGACGAGCCTGTGGTCGAAACTGCGCCGGTAGAAGCCACGCCAGCGGAAGAAACGCCAGTGGTAGAAGCTGCACCTGCGGCGGCAGCCGTGGAAGCCGCTCCGGTGGAAACAGCCCCTGCGCCAGTGGTTGCTCAGCAGCCGGCGCCGGTGAAAGCCGTGCAGAACGTGCTGTACAAACACATCGCCACTGCGCCGATGACCAAAGCGCCGGCACCAGCCTATGTACCGGAAGAACGCAAGCACAGCGACTGGCAGCGCCCTTCCTTCAACTTCGAAGGCAAAGGATCCGCAGGCGGCCATTCGGCGGTGAGCCAGGCAACCGCGCCGGCCACCAAACCGCAGCCGGTTAACGAATAAGTTAATCTGCACCCCTAAAAAAACCCGCCATCGGCGGGTTTTTTCTTGCCTGTAAAATACTCAGGCGATCTTCTTCAGTTTTTTGATGTCCAGAACATCCAGCTTGCCGTCAAGCCGGCTGACGAACTGCTGAAAATGCGCCGTCTCATTATGCTTATCCAGCGCTTCACTGCTGGCCCAACGCTCAAAGAACACGAAAACACCCGGCTTTTCCAGATCGCGATGCAAGTCATATTGCAGGTTGCCCAACTCCTGGCGGCTCGGCTCGATAATGTCGTGCACCGCTTCGCTGACGGCGGCTTCAAATCCCGCTTTCGCTTGCAGGGTGGCGATAACGCGTACTTCCATTGCTTTCTCCCTTTCCACTTGATGAAGGTCGACGGTATTGGCGTCGGCATCGTTGAAATCCCGGTTACTATGCGCCCGCCGCGCTATTGATTTCAACTTGTCGCCAACAAACAGATGCATCTGCGGCACTTTCCGCTTATCCTTACACCCCGGCGTGAATAAACCCATTATTCGCTTTTCATTAGACGTATTTGACCGCCGGAGCCTAGCTAGATGACCGCACAACCTCAAGTTCTGAAAATCCGCCGCCCAGACGACTGGCATATCCACCTGCGTGACGATGAAATGCTGAAAACGGTGGTGCCCTATACCAGTCAGGTATTTGGCCGGGCGATCGTGATGCCGAACCTGGTTCCGCCCGTAACGACCGTGGCCGCCGCGCGCGCCTACCGCGATCGCATTCTGGCGGCGGTCCCGCAGGGGCACAACTTCACTCCGCTGATGACCTGCTACCTGACCAACTCCCTGGCGGCCAGTGAACTGGTCAACGGCTTCGAGCAAGGGGTGTTTACTGCCGCCAAGCTGTATCCGGCTAACGCCACCACCAACTCCAGCCACGGCGTGAGCGACGTGACCGGTATTTACCCGCTGTTCGAACAGATGCAAAAAATCGGCATGCCTTTGCTGATCCACGGCGAAGTGACCGATCCCGCCGTCGATATCTTCGACCGCGAGGCGCGCTTTATCGAACAGGTGATGGAACCGATTCGTCAGCATTTCCCTGAGCTGAAGATCGTCTTCGAGCACATCACCACCAAGGAAGCGGCGCAATATGTGCAGGCAGGCAATCGTTTCCTCGGCGCCACCATCACGCCGCAGCACCTGATGTTCAACCGCAACCACATGCTGGTCGGTGGCATTCGCCCTCACCTGTTCTGCTTGCCGATCCTCAAGCGCAATGTCCACCAGGAGGCGCTGCGTCAGGCGGTGGCCAGCGGCTCGGACCGCTTCTTCCTTGGCACCGACTCCGCGCCGCACCTCAAGCACCGTAAAGAGTCCAGCTGTGGCTGCGCCGGTTGCTTCAACGCGCCGAATGCCATCCCGGCTTACGCCGCCGTGTTCGAACAACTCGGCGCGTTGGAACACTTTGAAGCCTTCTGTTCGCTCAACGGCCCGCGCTTCTATGGCCTGCCGCTCAACGAAGACTTCATCGAACTGCAGCGCGTGCCAACCACCCAGCCGGAAGAGATCGCCCTCGGCAATGAATCCGTGATCCCCTTCCTGGCGGGTGAAACCCTGAACTGGTCGCTGAAAGACTGATATTTTTGCTTCGCCCTCTTGCCCCCGCACTCGGTTAACTGTATAAATAAACAGTAAATCGCTTCGGGGGCAATTATGCGTGTTGAAGTCACTATAGATAAAACCCGGCCGCTGCCGGCGGGCGCCATTGAGGCGCTGACCGGAGAACTGGGCAAGCGGGTCAACCGCCAGTTTCCAGACGCCGTCGTGCACGTACGTTATGCCGGCGCCAACGGGCTCTCCGTGCTGGGGGGCGCCAAAACCGACCGGGATCTGATCGAGGAAATCCTTCAGGAAACCTGGGAAAGCGCAGACGAATGGTTTAGCGCAGAATAACACTGCAATGCTGTTTTTGCCGGGGGTCGCTCTCCGGCTTTTTTGTTTCTGGCGCCCTGCCCATTCATCGCTTACCCTTACTCTGGAACAAAATCCGCCTCAGCGCTGTATTTAACGCAAAGGAGTAAGCATGGCCCCGGACAAGGTGAAATCCGAAGACGCGATGACGTTTGGCGAACTGCTGGCGCTGATAGCCGATCAGAAAAGGCGCTTGAACGTACTGGAAGTGGCTTTTTCTTATCTGGCCTTCAGCCTGGATGACAAAGCCAACCAACGGCTGATCCACAGCCTGAAGCTGGAATCGCACAGCCAGAATCGCGATGCCGAAACGCAAAAGCATTTCGCCCATTTGGCCGAAGAGCTGGAAAAATGTCTGCATGGCGCATCGCCGCCTGCCGACGCGGAATAACGCGCTGCGCTCTGCTCATCCACTACTGCACATACAAATTTGTAGAATAATTGTTCAAATAAATATTTATTTTGCAAATTTCGGTGACAACCCTCTCCACCGTTGAAAGCGGATGCGTATACTGTAATTGCTCTCATGATGATGAGCCGCATTGATCCTCGTTAGTCACTCACGGTAGTTACTACTCAATAAGGGGTCTTTATGGACAGAAATGATGAAGTAATTCAGACGCACCCGCTTGTCGGTTGGGATATCAGTACTGTCGACGTTTACGACGCCATGATGATACGCCTTCATTACCTGTCTTCACTAGACCAAACGCCCGAAGAAGCCCAAGTAGACCGAACGCTTTGGCTGACTACAGATGTCGCCCGTCAATTAATCAATATTTTAGAGGCCGGCATCGCCAAGATTGAAGCTACGGATTACCAGGATCTTGATCGCAGAAAACATTGATTCATCGTCCCCTAACCCTAAGGCGCCGTGACCGTTCCCGGCGCCTTTTTCTTTGCCTTTCACCGTTCAATCAGTGCATTGCGCTCGCCAACCTTTTATCATGGGGCGATAAGCAATTGCTATCAGAGAGGGTGGGCACGTGGAATATGATTTGATCGTGGTGGGCAGCGGTTCAGTCGGCGCGGCGGCAGGGTATTACGCTACCCGGGCCGGCTTGAAAGCGCTGATGATCGACAGCGCCATTCCTCCACACCGCAACGGCAGCCATCACGGCGATACCCGCATCATTCGTCACGCTTACGGCGAAGGTGAAAAGTACGTGCCGCTGGTGCTGCGTGCGCAGGCGCTGTGGAATGCGCTGATTCAGCAATCCGGTGAAGAACTGTTCCAGTCGTGCGGCGTACTCAACCTGGGGCCGCAGCACTCCGAATTCATTCGCAATGCTCAGCAGAGCGCGCAAAAGTTTCGCCTGAATGCGCAAACCCTCAGCGCCGAACAGATCGCTCAACGCTGGCCGGAATTCCGCGCGCCGGAAGGTTACGTCGGCGTCTTCGAGCCAGACGCCGGCTTCCTGCGCTCCGAACAGGCGGTTGCCAGCCTGATCAAACTGGCGAAAGAGGCCGGCTGCAGCCAGCTGTTCAACTGCCCGGTCAGCGCGGTGAACCCCATTGATGGCGGCGTTGAGATCGTCACCGGCGAAGGGCGTTTCACGGCGCGAAAAGCGGTGGTCACCGCAGGCACCTGGGTGAAAGCACTGTTGCCGCAGCTGCCTATCGCGCCATTGCGCAAGGTATTCTCCTGGCATCAGGCGGACGGCCGCTACAGCGTGAACAATCGCTTCCCGGCCTTTACCGTCGAAGCGCAGGACGGCACGCACTATTACGGCTTCCCGGCGGATAACGATGGCCTGAAAGTGGGCAAACACGACGGCGGCCAGCCGATGGATGCCCCCGAACAGCGCAAACCCTTCGGCAGCTACGCCAGCGACGGCACGGAAGTTTTCTCCTTCCTGCGGCAATTTTTGCCGGGTGTAGGCGTATGTTTACACGGCGAAGCCTGCAGTTATGATATGAGCCCCGACGAAGATTTTATTATCGATACCCTGCCGGATTGCGATCGCCTGATGGTCATCAGCGGATTGAGCGGCCACGGCTTCAAGTTCGCCAGCGCACTGGGCGAGATCGCCGCGCTGTTCGCGCAGGACAAAGCGCCGCCGGTTGACCTCTCCAGCTTTGGTCTGAAGCGATTCAGCTAAGCGAAGGATTTCGCTGTCCACGTTCCCGTCGCTCCCTGGACAGCGAAATCTGCCGGTTACAATTTATTAACCTGCTAACTCTTTTAAATACCAAGTAAAAATTCTAATAACGGAAATTTCTTGCATTCAGCATTTGAATTTCCGAATTGAACACTTGCAGTGTAAGTCCTATTTTACAGAAGATATGCTCCATCGGCTTTCAACAAGGACGTCACCATGAAACTACTTGTCGTGGACGAATGCTGCTTCACCCGGGTCGGTATAGCCAGCTACTTTGCTGATAGTGGGATTACGACGATCAAGTGCTGCCACAGCATTGAATACGCTACGCCGCTGTTGGACAGCTTTCAGCCGAGCCACATTCTGGTGAACCTCAGCAACCAATGCCGCTATAACGAAGCGGACGCACAGCTGCAGGCATTTATGGAAGCCAGCCAGTCCGCCTTGCTGTTTATCTATCTCGATACACCTTATCCTTACAGCGAAGCGCCAATGCGCATTGCCGATAATGCCTTTCTGTTCAATAAAAGCATTCTGCCGCTCACCTTACGCACGCTGCGCGAAAATCCGCTGGCGCTGGCCGATGACGGCGAAGAGCGTTCCCTGTTCAGCCCGCAAGAACTGACGGTAATGAAATATTGGATGGCGGAAATGCCCAACTACCGCATCGCGAAAAAGCTGCAGATCAGCTCGCATACGGTGTACGTGCACAAGCGTCACATCACGGAGAAGATCAACGCGCGCAACCGGCTGGAGTTCTACTCGCTGTATAACGTGCTGCGCTATTTCTACCCACCGAGCACGCCAACCAATTCGACGCCGCTGGCGCTGCTGGCGGTATAACATCAAGCCTGCGATAACGCAGGCTTTTTTATCGCCGTTCTTCCAGCACTCACGCGCGGCGCGCTGTAAAAGACGCCGAGAAAAGGACTATAATCAAGGGTCCTTCTCTTCAGGCGGCTGAAATGTTAAACCGAATACTGGCGGCTATCGTCAACAATGTGCGGGAGCACCTGGTGCTTTACCTTTGTCTGTGGCTGGTGCTGCTGGCGTTGGATGTCTATTTCTTCTTCGTCATGTAAGCCATGCCGCCGTTATTTCCCCGATTGAGCTTCAGCCGCTTCGGCGATCCCACCCAGGTGCTGGCATTGCAGCAGATGAGCAGACCGCTGCTGCGCCCCGGGCAGCGGTTATTGCAGATGCGCTATGCCCCGATCAACCCTTCCGATCTGATCCCGATCCACGGCCAATACGCGCACCGCATCGCCCTGCCGCAGGTGCCGGGATATGAAGGCGTAGGCATCATCGTCAATCCGCAGAATGGGCATTCAACGGGCCGACGCGCGCTGGCGGTAGCGGGTAACGGCAGTTGGCAAACCTTCGTCACGCTGCCTGAGGATCGGGTGATCTGGGTGCCGGACGACATCGACGACGCTGGCGCAGCGCAAATCTATATCAACCCGCTCACCTGCTGGGTGCTGTTGACGCAATGGCTGCCGCTCAACGCCGGCGACGTACTGCTGCTCAACGGCGGCGGCTCCGCTGTCAGCCTGCTGCTGGCGCAGCTGACGGCGCTGCGCGGCATTCGTCTGGCGGTCGTGGTGCGCAACGCCGCTCATCGCCAGGCTTTACTGGCCGCCGGCGCCTGGCGCGTTATCGAAGCGCCGCAGCTGGTGGAAATGACGAATTTTGGCGCCCGTGCGGCCATCGACTGCATCGGAGGAGAAGACGGATTGCAATTGGCGCGGGCGGTGCGCTCCGGCGGCGATTTTGTGGCGCTGGGCCTGCTGAGCGGCCGCCAGGTAGACTGGCGGCGCGTGGTGGACGAGTTAAAGCTGCGCGCTTCGCTGTTCCACCTGCGCAAATGGAACGCACAGGCGGCGCCAGCGCAATGGCAAATGGCGTTTTATCAGTTGTTCCAGCTGCTGCGGCGCGGCCAGCTGGCGCTGCGCCCACCCGCCGCGATTTATCCTTTGCATCAGTACGCAGCGGCGCTGCAGCATGCCGCACAACCTGGCGTGAGCGGAAAAATCTTCCTCACTCCGGCGCCGCCGGAGGCTGGCGCGGCGGGCGGCCGTCCCCCAGGATAACCGCCAGCCGATAGCCGCCCTCGGTGGTCTCCAGCGCGATGCGCGCCACGATCGTCAGCGGCACCGACAGCAACATGCCCACCGGGCCGAGCAGCCAGCCCCAGAAGATCAGCGACAGGAACACCACCAGCGTCGACAGCCCCAGCCCGCGCCCCATCACGCGCGGCTCGAGGATATTGCCGATCACCATGTTGACAGCGATAAAGCCGCCCGCCACCACCAGCGCATCCCCCAATCCGTTGAACAGCAGCGCCTGAATCAGCGGCGGAATGGCGGCCAACACCGAGCCGATATTGGGAATATAGTTGAGCAGAAACGCCAGCAGCCCCCAGATAAAGGCAAAACGCACGCCGACCGCCGCCAGGAAGATCCAGACGATCACCCCGGTGGCCAGGCTGATGATGGTTTTAATCACCAGATAGCGCGTCACGCCGTCCAGCGCCCGCCGCATCGCGGCGAGCCCCTCGTTCGGCTTATCCAGCGCCTGCTGCAGCTTGTAAGGCAGCAGCTGCACTTCGAACAGCATAAACACCACGGTCATCAGCAGCAGGAAGACGTTGGTCATGGCGCCAGACAGGTGCCCCAGCATGCGGGTGACCAGATTCATCGCCGCGCTGGGATCGACATACTGCAGCATCGCTTCGCTGGAGAGGCTGATATTGAAGCGTTCGGCGTAATGCTGCAGCTCGCGCAGCTTCTCGATCATCATGCCGCGGTACTGAGGCAGCGAGCGGGCGAATTCGTTCAGCGAAGCACCCAGCATGCCGATAAACAGCATCACGACCACGATCACCGCCGTCAGCAGCAGCGTCACCCCGACGATACGCGGCACCCGCTTGCGTTCCAGCATCGCCACCAGCGGGTTCAACACCATAGCGAGAAATACCGCCAGCAAAAACGGCACCACGATGTCGGCGGCGGCTTTCACCCCGGCCAAAATGATCACCAACATCGCCAGCAGGACGGCCAGACGCAGGCTGCTGTCGGTCACGCGGGTTCGGCCCATGACGTTTCCTTGTTATTTCACTGGGTTAACCGGCCTCATGGGGCCGTCTCTTGGCGCTAATGGTAGCAAAATCCGCCGCTGCACCGCAGGGGATTTAGCGAAACCGTTCGACAATGTTAATCTTTCCGCCCTGCTCTGCGCCGCAAAAAATAGGCATAACCTTTGCCAACAAATAATCTCACCGGGCAACTCACGCGAGGTTTACGTAAAATGACAAAAGCTGACATTAATAGATAATAAGCCTAATTTTCAACAACTAGCACAATCACCGGACGAGAGAAACAATATCATCTTCAACGATTTATCTGAAGGTTCCCGAACATCTCAAACAAATTCACTGACTAATATTTCTAAGAAGTAACATAGTTAAATTTATTATTGATTTTATGTTTCCTAAAGTTTAATTATTGCAGCCAGCCAATCGGTAATCGAAGGAAACAGGATGCTCTGGAAAAATACCGCCGATCGTTTCGGCCATGTGTCAGTGTTGATCCACTGGCTGGTGGCGTTGACAGTGTACGGCATGTTCGCGCTCGGCCTGTGGATGGTCACGCTGGGCTATTACGACGTCTGGTATCACCAGGCGCCGGAGATCCACAAAAGCATCGGCACGCTGCTGTTCATCGTGATGGTGATCCGCGTGATCTGGCGCTTTGTCTCACCGCCGCCCAAACCTCTGGCCAGCTATGGCCGCCTCACTCGCGTCAGCGCCATCCTCGCGCATCTGGCGCTGTACGCCGTGCTGTTCGGCATTCTGATCAGCGGCTATCTGATCTCCACCGCCGACGGTCAACCGATCAGCGTGTTCGGCTGGTTCAACGTGCCCGCCACCGTGACCGGCATGGCGGAACAGGCCGACACCGCCGGCGCCATACACCTTTACCTGGCCTGGGCCGTGGTAGTGCTCTCGGTACTGCACGGGCTGGCCGCGCTTAAACATCACTTTATCGATCGTGATGTCACTTTGAAACGGATGCTGGGTAGCAGCGCCGATTAACCTTTGGATTTATGGAGATTGCTATGTTGAAAAAGACCGTATTGGGCCTGACCGCAGGCGCCCTGCTGCTGAGCGCCGGTTCCGCACTGGCGGCGGACTACAAGATCGACAAACAGGGCCAGCACGCCTTTATCGAGTTCCGCATCCAGCATCTGGGCTACAGCTGGCTGTACGGCAGCTTTAAAGACTTCGACGGTGGCTTCACCTTCGACGAAAAAGATCCTTCGAAGGACAAGGTCAACGTGACCATCAATACCGCCAGCGTCGACACCAACCATGCCGAGCGCGACAAGCACCTGCGCAGCGCCGAATTCCTCAACGTGGAGAAGAACAAGCAGGCCAAGTTTGAATCCACCGAAGTGAAGAAAAACGGCGACGGTTATGCGGTGGTCGGCAACCTGACGCTGAACGGCGTCACCAAACCGGTTACGCTCGATGCCAAACTGATTGGCCAGGGCAACGATCCGTGGGGCGGCTACCGCGCCGGCTTTGAAGCCAACGGCAAGATCAAGCTGAAAGATTTCGGCATCACCACCGATCTGGGCCCGGCGTCGCAAGACGTTGAGCTGATCATCTCCGTAGAAGGCGTGCGCGAGAAATAAAAAAAAGCCCGGCTTGGCGGCCGGGCTTCTCATTTCCTCAGGCTCAGCGGGCTGGGCCTTCTTCTTCCGGTGCCGGAATGTGCATCGTGGTCTGCAGCAAGCCTTTCGACTTATTGAAGATCTTGACGCCATTTTCACGGCCGGCACGGCGCGCGCGCTGCTCTTCGCGCGGCAGCTTCAGCTCTTCGCGGCAAATCTCGCTGCAGCATCCTTCAAACTTGGCGGCGCAGCTCGGGCACTGAATGAACAGCAGATGGCAGCCGTCGTTCTTGCAGTTGGTATGAGTGTCGCACGGCGCGCCGCACTGGTGGCAGTTGGCGATCACATCGTCGGAGATGCGCTCGCCCATGCGCTCATCGAACACGAAGTTTTTGCCGATAAACTTCAGCGGCAACCCCTGTTCTTTCGCTTTGCGGGTGTACTCGATGATCCCGCCTTCCACGTGGTAGATGTTTTTAAAACCGTTGTGCAGCATATAGGCGCTGGCTTTTTCACAGCGAATGCCGCCGGTGCAGTACATGACGATATTCTTGTCTTTGCTGTCCTGCAGCATCTCCACCGCCATCGGCAGCTGATCGCGGAAGGTATCCGACGGCACCTCGATGGCGTTTTCGAAGTGACCGACTTCGTACTCATAGTGGTTGCGCATATCGACAAATACCGTATTCGGATCGTCGATCATCTGATTGACGCGCTCGGCCTGCAGATACTCGCCGACGTTGCTCGGATCGAAACTTTCGTCATCGATGCCGTCGGCCACGATACGCTCACGCACCTTGAGGCGCAGCACCCAGAAGGATTTGCCGTCGTCTTCGAGCGCGATATTCAGGCGTACCTGATCCAGCGCCGGGTGCGAGGCGAACAGCGCGGCTTTGAACGCGTCGAAGTTATGCTGAGGCACGCTGATCTGCGCGTTGATGCCCTCTTTCGCCACGTAGATGCGGCCAAACACCTTCAGTTTTTCAAACTGAACGTACAGGCTGTCGCGAAACGCCTTGGGATCGTCGATGGAGAAGTATTTGTAAAAAGAAACTGTGGTGCGCGGCTCGGTTTCCGCCAGCATGCGCGCCTTCAGTTCCTCATTAGAAATTCGGTTATGTAACACTGGCATGGTGTACTTTCCTGTCTTTCGGGAGGTGACTGATTACCGCGCGCAGCCAGCAGGCCCACGCGCGGCGCACATCATACCCGAAAAACCGCCGCCGCGCAGCCCTGGCGCAGCGCCCCGTTCAGCGCCCGCCACCTTCGGTAAACGCGGAAGCCACCATACCGAGCGCCATCATCACGCCGGCAAGCGCCAATATCGCGTTCATTTGCAGATGTGCGCCGACGCTGCCGACCGCCGCACCCAACACCAGCAGCCCCGCACTGATCCATGATGCCAACATATTTACCCTCTAAATAATTACCGACAATAATATTGCCATTATCTTTGGCAGGAAAGATTGTGGAAAAATTCGGCATTCGATGCATATTTAACGCCCCAAAAGGGATTTTAATGCGTTGTGTTTTCCCGGATCGCCAGAAAAATGCCACAATAGTCGCAAACAAACGGCAGAAACGAACCTTGCCGCCGAGTTCACCCGGCAGCCAGACCGTGCGATGACGCTGTCATTACACTTAAACAACCGTATTCAAATAGAGAACCCATGACTCAAGTTCCTACTTTCAATCGCTCCTTATTGCACCCGCGCTACTGGCTGACCTGGGTCGGCATCGGCTTGCTGTATCTGCTGGTGTTGCTGCCTTACCCCGTCATCTACTGGCTCGGCACCTCGATTGGGCGATTTTCCATGCGCTTTCTCAAGCGGCGCGTCGCTATCGCCCAACGCAACCTCGAGCTCTGTTTTCCCGACATGCCGCAGGCCGAACGCGATGCGCTGGTGGTAAAGAATTTCGAATCGGTCGGCATGGGGCTGTTTGAAACCGGCATGGCGTGGTTCTGGCCCAACTGGCGCATCGAGCGCTGGTTCAAGGTCAGCGGCCTGGAGCATATCCAAAAAGCGCGCGACAACCAGCAGGGCGTGCTGCTGATTGGCCTGCACTTTTTGACGCTGGAGCTGGGCGCGCGCATCTTCGGCATTCACAACCCGGGCATCGGCGTTTACCGCCCGCACGACAACAAGCTGATGGACTGGCTGCAAACCTGGGGGCGCATGCGTTCCAACAAGTCGATGCTGGATCGCAAGGACGTCAAAGGCATGATCCGTGCCCTGAAACAGGGCGATATCATCTGGTATGCACCGGATCACGACTACGGCCCGCGCAGCAGCGTTTTCGTGCCGCTGTTCGCCGTGGACAAAGCCGCCACCACCACCGGCAGCTATGTGCTGGTGCGGATGGGTAAACCGGCGATCATTCCGTTCACCCCGCGTCGCCTGCCGGACGGCAAAGGGTATGAGCTGATCATGCAGCCGGCGGTGGAAAACTTCCCGCTGGATAATGAACTCGACGCCGCCGCCTTCATGAATAAAGTGGTGGAAAAAGAGATCCTGATGGCGCCGGACCAATACATGTGGCTGCATCGCCGCTTCAAGACCCGTCCGGAAGGCGAGCCTTCGCTTTACTGATAAAACCAACCCGCCGTCGGCGGGTTTTTTATTGCGTGCCTCTTGAGAATCGCTGGCGAGGGTGGGATGGTAATGCCTTTGCCGACACCCCAGGAGCCGCTATGTACATTGTCAGCCTGACCTACCATCGCCCGATCGCCGACGTCGACAGCCACCTTGACGGGCACATCGCCTGGCTTAAGAAATATTTTCAGGACGGCACCTTCGTCGCTTCCGGCCGCAAGAATCCCCGCACCGGCGGCGTGATCTTGGCCAAGGGCATTGAGCGTGCGCAGCTGGACGCCATCCTGGCCGAAGATCCATTCAACGCCGTGGCCCACTACGAGGTCATCGACTTTAGCGCGACCACCACCGCCGCCGGTTTCGAGGCGCTGGCCGGCTTATAAAACGCTGTAAATTCCGCGCGCTAAGCGCGGAATAAGGTTTAAACGCCATTTTTAAAACTTTATTTCATTTTTCGCCCTATTTCCGTCCTCTGGTTTGCCGTTGCCACGCAGGCGGCGCATACTTACCACGCTAACTTTCACGTTTTGCCCATCATCTCGCCACCGGCAAAACGCGTCACCTTTCGGCAGTGGACATTTATGGCTTCGGCAGCAGAACCCGTTAACTGGAAACGCAATCTTTTCGTCGCCTGGCTGGGATGTTTTCTCACTGGCGCCGCCTTCAGCCTGGTGATGCCGTTTCTTCCGCTGTACGTAGAGACGCTGGGCGTAACCGGCCATCAGGCGCTCAACATGTGGTCCGGTCTGCTGTTCAGCATCACCTTCCTGTTTTCCGCTATCGCCGCGCCGTTTTGGGGCGCCCTGGCCGACCGACGCGGCCGTAAACTGATGCTGCTGCGCTCCGCCCTGGGCATGGCGATCGTCATGGTGCTGATGGGCATGGCGCAAACGGTCTGGCAGTTTCTCGCGCTGCGCGCGGTGCTGGGGCTGCTCGGCGGGTTCATCCCCAATGCCAACGCGCTGATCGCCCCCCAGGTGCCGCGCAACCGCAGCGGCTGGGCGCTGGGCACCCTGTCAACCGGCGGCGTCGGCGGCGCGCTGGTCGGCCCGCTGATCGGCGGTTTGCTGGCCGACCTTTATGGTCTGCGCCCGGTGTTTTATATTACCGCCGCGGTGCTGTTCGTCTGCTTCGTGCTGACGCTGCTGTATGTCAAAGAGCAATTCACCCCGGTGCAAAAACGCGACATGCTGCACGCAAAACAGGTGTTCGCCTCGCTGAAGAACCCGAAGCTGGTGCTCAGCCTGTTCGTGACCACCATGATCATTCAGATCGCCACCGGCTCGATCGCACCGATCCTGACGCTGTATGTGCGCGATCTGGCCGGCGCCACCCATAACCTGGCGTTTATCAGCGGGCTGATTGCCTCGGTGCCCGGCGTCGCGGCATTGATGAGCGCCCCACGGTTGGGCAAGCTGGGCGATCGCATCGGCCCGGAGCGCATTCTGGTGTTTATGCTGATCGTCTCGGTGCTGCTGCTGATCCCGATGGCGTTCGTGCAAACGCCGTGGCAGCTTGGGGTGCTGCGTTTTCTGCTGGGGGCGGCCGACGGCGCGCTGCTGCCGGCGGTACAGACGCTGTTGATTTATAACTGCACCAATCAGGTAGCCGGCCGAATCTTCAGCTACAACCAATCGTTCCGCGACGTCGGCAACGTCAGCGGTCCGCTGCTCGGCGCTGCAGTCTCCGCCGGCTACGGTTTCCGCGCGGTCTTCGCCGTCACCGCTTTAGTGGTGCTGTTCAACGCCGGTTATTCCTGGTGGTGTCTGCGACGGCGGCCGGGCTATTTGCGGGAAGACACGCTGCAGGAAGAACAATAGCTGCATTTATCGCCAGCTTCCTCCGTTGGCCGGATCAACGGCGTATTTCCCCCACTTTTAATAATGCCTCCTTCGGGCCGGCGATTTTTCGTCCCACCCAGAATTTTCTTATCTCAACATTTTGTTTATCAACAAAAAATAACTTTCAGCACATAAAACCCGCTGTCAATCATATTCCTGTCACAACCAACAGAAAAACCAGAAAAGGAGATGCTTGTCGACTTTTCGTCTAAAAAATGGGATACAGGTACTAGACAAAACCAACGACCAGTTATCAAATGGTTAAATAATATCACGCCAGATGTGAAACATCGGCCAAGTGAAGAAAAGGTCAGCACACTTTCCACGGTTTATCAGCGTTGCAGCCACGGTGTTTGTCGGGTAATCCGCATTGGGCGGATCGCCTTTATTAAATACACATACATACCACAGTACGGGCTGCAGCCTTGCAGCGCCTTTTATTGGGAAATCGTTATGCAATCCTCTGTCAATAAGTCAGAAAGCCGGACCTTCTTCGGCCATCCCTATCCGCTGGGTTCTCTGTTCTTCACCGAAATGTGGGAGCGTTTCTCGTTCTACGGCATCCGTCCGCTGCTGATCCTGTTTATGGCCGCCACCGTGTACGACGGCGGTCTGGGTCTCGCGCGCGAGAACGCGTCGGCGATCGTCGGCATCTTCGCCGGCAGCATGTACCTGGCGGCACTGCCGGGCGGCTGGCTGGCGGACAACTGGCTCGGCCAACGCAAGGCCGTCTGGTACGGTTCGATCCTGATCGCGCTCGGCCACCTGTCGATCGCCCTGTCCGCGGTGATGGGCACCAACCTGTTCTTCATCGGCCTGATGTTCATCGTGCTCGGTTCCGGCCTGTTCAAGACCTGTATCTCGGTGATGGTCGGCACGCTGTACAAAAAAGGCGATGCGCGCCGCGATGGCGGTTTCTCGCTGTTCTACATGGGCATCAACATCGGCTCGTTCATCGCTCCGCTGATCTCCGGTTGGCTGATCAAGTCACACGGTTGGCACTGGGGCTTCGGCATCGGCGGTATCGGGATGCTGGTGGCGCTGGTGATCTTCCGGGTGTTCGCCGTCCCGGCGATGAAACGCTATGACCGCGAAGTGGGCCTGGACTCAACCTGGAACAGCCCGGTAGCGAAGAAAAAAGGCGTCGGCGCCTGGTTGCTGGCGCTGGCGGTCATCCTGGTGGCCGTCATCGTGCTGATCGCTCAGGGCACCATCGTCATCAATCCGGTCGAAGTGGCCAGCATGCTGGTGTACGTGATCGCTGCGTCGGTCACCCTGTACTTCATCTATCTGTTCGCCTTTGCCGGCCTGAGCCGCAAAGAGCGCGCACGCCTGCTGGTGTGCTTCATCCTGCTGATCTCCGCTGCGTTCTTCTGGTCGGCGTTTGAGCAAAAACCGACCTCGTTCAACCTGTTCGCCAACGATTACACCAATCGCATGATTGGCGGCTTCGAGATCCCGGCGGTGTGGTTCCAGTCGATCAACGCCCTGTTCATCATCCTGCTGGCGCCGGTGTTCAGCTGGGCCTGGCCTGCGCTGGCACGCAATAACGTGCGTCCGAGCAGCATCACCAAGTTCGTGATCGGTATCCTGTGCGCCGCCGGCGGTTTCGGCCTGATGATGTTGGCCGCGCAGAATGTGCTGAGCAACGGCGGCACCGGCGTATCGCCGATGTGGCTGGTGGGCAGTATCCTGATGCTGACGCTGGGTGAGCTGTGCCTGAGCCCGATCGGGCTGGCCACCATGACGCTGCTGGCGCCGGAGAGAATGCGCGGTCAGATGATGGGGCTGTGGTTCTGCGCCAGTGCGCTGGGCAACCTGGCGGCCGGTCTGATCGGCGGTCACGTCAAGGCCGACCAACTGGATATGCTGCCGGATCTGTTCGCCCGCTGCTCAGTCGCGTTGCTGATTTGCGCCGCCGTGCTGATCGTGCTGATCGTGCCGATTCGCCGCATGCTGGAAAATACCCAGTCCAAGAACGCGCAAAAACCGGCGACTAACGCCTGACGGATAGCCCGTTTTATCTCGCAAACCGGCGCTCGATGCGCCGGTTTTTTTATGCTTGCCAGGCCTGATGCTGCAATACCACCCGGTAGCCATCGGGATCTTCAAAGGTTTGCCCCGCCCGATCCCAATAAGGATTATAGGCGGCGACCGCCAAGAACCCCGCCGCCCGCATCCGCTCACACGCGGCCCGCCATTCGCTCTCATCCGGCAGATAAAATACCAGCAGATGATCCTGCGTCGGCGCCTGTCCGACCCGTACCCCGCGATGCTGCGTGAACTCCAGATGGTAGGCATGCTGCGGATGCCCGATCATTATGCCGTCGAACCCCTGATGATCGACAAACTCGCCCAGCTTTTCGAAACCCAGCCCGCGGCAATACAGCGTCGCAATCTCTTGCAACCGATCGGTCGGGCGCGCGATGCGCAACACCGCTTTGGCTATCGACATGTACTCTTCCTCCTCATGATAACGTCATACAGCGCCATGCCCGCCAGCATCGCCAGCAGGAACGGCCATACCCGGCTTATCTCCACCCCGGCCAACACCCAGGCGGGGCCAGGGCAAATACCCGCGATGCCCCAGCCGATGCCGAACAGCGCGCTGCCCGCCAGTAAACGGCGATCCACACGCCCGGCGGCCGGGATCTGCAACGTTTCCCCCAACAGGCTCCGTTCGCGTCGCCGCGCCCACAGGAAGGCCGGCGCCGCCACCGCGATCGCCCCAGCCATCACCAGCGCCAACGAGGGATCCCACTGGCCGGTAACGTCGAGAAACGCCAACACCTTGGCCGGATTGGCCATGCCGGCAATAATTAACCCCAGACCGAAAATGACGCCACTCAGCAGCGCCAACAGCGTTTTAAGCATTTTCACCCCCCCAACGTATGGCGCATCAGCCACACGGTCATAAAGCCCAGCAGCATAAACAACGCCGTGGCGGCCAGTGAACGCGGCGCCAACCGCGCGACGCCGCACACGCCGTGCCCGCTGGTGCAACCGCTGCCCAATCGAGTACCCAAGCCCACCAACAGCCCTGCGGCCGCCAGCCAGCCGTTGCCAACCGAGATCTCACCGGATGGCAACGTCGCAGCGGCAGCATATAGCCACGGGGAGAGCAGCAACCCGCCAATAAATGCGGCGCGCCAGCCCCGCTCCAGGCCACCCGCGCTCAATAAACCGCCGGTAATGCCACTGATACCGGCGATCCGGCCGTTGAACAACAGCAGCAGCGCTACCGCGCCGCCGATAATGGCCCCGCCCGTCAACGCGGAATACGGCGTGAAGTGCTGCCAGTCAATGGTCATCGCGGTTCTCCGGCTGTGGGCAATACAGTTGATACAGGGTCGCGAGCAGCGCCAGCGCTTTGGCATCGGCCACCGCATAGTAAATCTGCTTGCCGGCTCGCCGGGTGGAGACCAACCCCTCCTCGCGCAGCACGCCAAGCTGTTGGGACAGCGTCGGCTGGCGGATATCCAGCGCCTGCGCCAGTTCGCTCACCGCCATCTCGCCCTGACTGAGCCGGCACAGCAGCAGCAGCCGATCTTCGTTGCCCAGGGTACGCAGCATCGCACCGGCCTGCGCCGCCGCCTTGCGCATCGCATCAATATCCATTGCCCCTCCTTCAGTTTATAAAATTATATAATATAATTTTATAAACCATTTTACCATGCCGCGCCACAGACTGGTGTGAAACAGCGACGCATGGCATGCTGTCCTCCCCCTTTTGCCGCGCGGAGCCTGCTTACGATGCTGCTTTTTCACGACGTTCTGCCGCCCGATCGGCCTGTCCGGCCATTAGCCAGGGATTATCGCCACGGCGACAGCGAGCCGGGCCACTACCATAACTGCGCGCAGCTGATCCACAGCCTGAGCGGCGTGGTGCAGGTCACGACCCGGCTCGGTAGCTGGGTGGTGCCGCCCGGCCGCGGCGTCTGGGTGCCGGCGAAAGTGGTGCACAGCCTGCGTATCACCGGCCAGGTGGCGGCCAGGACGTTGTTCGTCGATCCGTTGGCGCGCGCCGATTTGCCGGCCCAATGCCAGGTAGTGCAGGTTTCCCCGCTGCTGCGCGAGTTGATTATCTGTGCGATGGAGATTGCGCCCGGCTACCCCAGCGGCGGGCGCGATGAGCGCGTGATGGAACTGATTCTGGATGAGTTGCGAATGCTGCCGATCCTGCCGCTGCACCTGCCGGAACCTCGCGAAGCCTCGTTGCTCGCCCTGTGCCGCCATATCCAGGCCACGCTGGCGCAGCCCTGGACGCTGGAACAGGCTGCCGCTCATCTCAGCGTCAGCGGACGCACCCTGTCGCGGCGCTTCCTGCGAGAAACCGGGCTACATTTTAGCGACTGGGTGCGACGCGCCCGTTTGCTGGCGGCATTAAACGCGCTGGCGACCGGTCGTTCGGTGTTGGAAGTGGCGCTGGATCTCGGCTATGACAGCCCCAGCGCGTTCAGCGCCATGTTCCGCCGGCTGCTGGGAGTAGCACCCAGCGACTATTTCAGTCGGACTGCGCCGACGTTGGCGCCAGATAGCGCCCGGCGACGTTGAACAGTGCCTGCAGCGAGGCGCTGGCGGAGTCGACGTCGATGCCAACGCCATAAGTCGCCTCACCTTGCGGCAGCGTACAGCGAATATAGGCCACCGCTCGGCTATCGCTCTGATGCCCCAACGTATGCTCGTGGTAATCCTCGATCGCCAGCGGCAAACCGAAGCGCTGACGCAGTGCATCCACCGCGCTGGACAGCAGACCGTTGCCGGCCCCCTGCAGACGCAGCGGCTCTCCCTCGCAGGCAACTCGCGCGTTGAAGCTGTAGGCCTCTACCCCATGGCTTTCCGTCTGGTAGCTTAACAGCTGCAAACGCGGCTGCTCCACCAGCCCGTAAGTATCGCGGAATAAGCGCCACAGCTGCGCGCCGCTCATTTCTTTGCCGCTATCGTCGGTCGCGCGCTGCACCACCTGGCTGAAATCAATCTGCAAACCACGCGGCAACGCCAGCCCATGATTCTGCTCCAACAGCCAGGCGGCGCCGCTTTTGCCGGACTGGCTGTTGACCCGGATCACCGCCTCATAGCTGCAACCGACATCGGCGGGATCGAGCGGCAGGTATGGCACCTGCCAGCGGCCATCTTGCCGCTGCCGCTGTGCGGCGAAACCTTTCTTGATCGCATCCTGATGCGAACCGGAGAAGGCGGTAAACACCAACTCGCCGGCATAAGGATGGCGAGGATGCACCGGCAGCTGATTGCACTGCTCCACCACCTCCACCACCTGCTTCAGGCGGCTGAAGTCGAGACCCGGCGCCACGCCCTGGGTATAGAGATTCAACGCCAGCGTGACCAGATCGACGTTGCCGGTGCGCTCTCCGTTGCCGAACAGGCAGCCTTCGACCCGATCGGCGCCGGCCAGCAAGGCCAGCTCCGCACAGGCCACGCCGGTGCCGCGATCGTTATGCGGATGCACGCTGATCGCCACATCGGCGCGACGGCTGAAGTGACGGCAGAACCATTCGATCTGATCGGCATACACGTTGGGCGTGCTCACTTCCACCGTCGCCGGCAGGTTGATGATCATCGGCCGCTGCGGCCCCGGCTGCCAAACCTCCGCCACTGCTTCGCAGATCTCCAGCGCAAACTCTAACTCAGTAAAACAGAAGGTTTCCGGCGAATATTCGAAGCACCAGGCGGTATCGGGCTGCGCCTCGCACTGCCGGCGAATGCGCCGCGCGCCGTTCACCGCCAGCGCCACGGTCGCCGCCTTATCCTGGCGGAACACGATATCGCGAAACATCGGCGCCGTGGCGTTATACAGATGCACAATAGCCCGCGGCGCCCCCTGCAGCGCCTCGAAGGTGCGATCGATCAGATCGTCACGTGACTGCGTCAGCACCTGGATCGTAACGTCGTCCGGGATCAGCCGCTCGTCGATCAGCGCGCGTACAAAGTCAAAATCCGTTTGCGACGCCGAAGGGAACGCCACCTCGATCTCTTTGAAACCACACTGCAACAACAATTGATAGAATTCGCGCTTGCGCGCGTTATCCATCGGCTCCGCCAGCGCCTGGTTGCCGTCGCGCAGATCGCTGGAGCACCAGCGCGGCGCCTGCCGCAACGTACGCGCAGGCCATTGGCGGTCCGGCAACGCCACCGGCGGGAAAGGTCGGTATTTGCTTGAAGGGTCGATTAACATGGGCTTCTCCTGACGCCAGAGTGAACGATCGCGTCATTATTTCCCGCCATCGCCTCCTCTTCTCCCGCTTTGCGGACAACCATCGTCGCAAAGCGGACAACAAAAAAATTTGCATCCTGCGCCAGTGAGACAACAATTAGTTTTGACGTTTCCCCCACCGCACCGGCAATGCGCCGGACGCTTTACTCTCATTGTCAACGGAGGCGAACATGAGCCTGTATGCAACCCTGGAAGAAGCCATCGAGGCCGCACGCGAAGAGTTTATCGACACCGCCGAAGGCGGCAGCGGTGACGAACCGCCGGTGCCCCAGCAGTTCAATCTGCAAAAGTACGTGATGCAGGATGGCGACACGATGTGGCAGGCGGAGTTCTTCGAAGAAGAAGGCGAGGCGGTGGAATGCCTGACGCTGCGCAGCGGTGCGGCGGCGCAGGCGATCTTCGACGGTGACTACGACGAGGTGGAAATTACCGCCGAGTGGATAGATGAAAACACCCTTTACGAATGGGAGGAAGGCGACTTTCAGCTCGAACCGCCGCTGGATACCGAAGAAGGCCAGGCCGCAGCCGATGAGTGGGATGAACGTTAACCCGCACCACGCTTTCATCGCCAAGGAGGCCGCATGATTATTCGCCGGGCCCGCCCTACCGACTACCCCGCCATTTTGCAGCTGCAGGGGGAAAACGTGCCGGAAGCGCTCGACGAGCGCCAAAAACGGCAGGGATTTATCGTATCGCGCATGAATGAGGCGCAGCTGGCGGCGATCAACCGCGGCATCGGCATATGGGTGGCCGAACAGGAGAACCAACTGGCGGGGTTTGTTTGCCTGATGCCCGCCGACGTGCAACCGCGCCCGCCGGTGGTGGAGGCGATGCTGGCGACGCTCGCCACGCACTCATTCGCCGGACGGCCGCTGCGTGAGCAGCGGGTATTTCTCTACGGCCCGGTCTGCCTCGGCATGGCCTGGCGCGGCAAAGGCGTATTAAAGCGCCTCTACGCCGCAGTCAAAGCGCACACCCGCCATGATTACGACGTGGGCGCACTGTTTATCGACGACGACAATCCGCATTCGTTGGCCGCTCACGTGCAAGGGCTGGGGATGACGGTGCTGGCGCCTTTCCATTGCGGGCAGCAAGGCTATCAGCTGGTGGTGTTCGCCACCCGCTGAACGAAGTTACTCGTAGGGGCCATGCTGCGCATCGAACGGCAGCATAAAGGTGTCCACCACCATCGACAGCGGCACGTCTATCACCGTGACGTAGCGCCAGGGCGTATCGCGCAGATCCCACTGCACGCCGGGATAGTACTGGTGGCCATGCCCCGCACCGGGCACGGTGCGGCTGATAATGCTGCCGCAGCCGGTGAGTGTCATCACGCCGGCCAGCCGAAGATAGGAAGAGAGCTTCACGACATTGACTCTGAGCAAGGGGTTGTTTCGCGAGTGAACAACGCATCGGCCGCAGTCTATCACAGTTCCCTTTCTCCACCGGTACCGGCGCACGTAAGCAAAAGGTAAAAAAACGGGGAATGCGCCATGCGCATTCCCCGTCTGAGCGTTGCCGATTAGCAATTAACGCCGGCCCGTAGGGTGCGCCAGCGGGTTGTGCGGCAACTGCTGATAATGCTCACGCCAGGCGGCGCCTTCCGGCAACAGCCAGACGCGCTGATGCAAACGAGCCAGCGTGACCGGATCGCTCAGCAGCTCCAGACGTTTGCCCTTCACCAGCTTCTCAGGCCCTAACTGTAGCGCTTCGTTCACCCGCTCCTCACGATTGCGATCGAGCGTCGCGCGCAGATGGTGACGCGCCGTCGCCAACGCCGTCGCCAGCGCGTTGAAGGATGGATTGACCACCGCATGCATAAAGCCGTTGGTCAGCGCGCGGTTGCGGTTGAGATGCAGATATTCTTCCGTCGCCAACAGCTCACGCGGCGGATTGTACTCTTCCGGGATCAGGAACAGCTTGGCGCGTTTGCTTTTCATGCCCAGCGTTGCGCGGCTCGACAACACCGACACAAACGGCGACAGGATCAGCGAGAACACGATCGGCGCCAACCACCACAGGAAGCGCAGATCCAGCCACGCCATGCCGCCGGCCCACACCAGGCCCAGCAACATCTGCGAGCCATGGCGGCGGAACGCTTCGCCCCACGGCGTATCATCATCGTCACGCTGCGGCGAATTCCACACCACCTCCCAACCGAGGAAGGCGCTCACCACGAACACGGTATGGAACAGCATGCGCACCGGCGCCAGCAGCACCGAGAACAGCATTTCCATCAGCATCGAAATGAACAGACGGAACGCCCCGCCGTATTCTTTCGCGCCCTTGGCCCAGATCAGCACAATACTGAGCAACTTCGGCAGGAACAGCAGCACCAGCGTGGTGGAGAACAGCGCTATCGCCAGCTCGGGCCGCCACTGCGGCCAGACCGGGAACAGCTGCCGTGGCTGCAGGAAGTATTGCGGCTCCATCAGCGTATGCACCACCTGCAATGCGGTGGAGAGCGCCAGGAACATAAACCACAGCGGCGCCGACAGGTAGGACATGACACCGGTAAGGAACACCGCGCGGTGCACCGGGTGCATGCCTTTCACCAGGAACAGGCGGAAGTTCATCAGGTTGCCGTGACACCAGCGACGGTCGCGCTTCAGCTCGTCCAGCAGGTTTGGCGGCAGCTCTTCATAACTGCCCGGCAGATCGTAAGCGATCCACACGCCCCAGCCGGCGCGGCGCATCAGCGCCGCTTCAACGAAGTCGTGCGACAGGATAGACCCGGCGAAAGAGCCCTCGCCCGGCAGCGGCGCCAGCGCACAGTGCTCGATAAACGGCTTCACGCGGATGATGGCGTTGTGCCCCCAGTAGTGCGACTCGCCCAGCTGCCAGAAATGCAGGCCGGCGGTGAACAACGGCCCGTAAACGCGGGTGGCGAACTGCTGCACGCGCGCATACAGGGTATCCATGCCGGACGCCTTCGGCGCCGACTGGATGATGCCGGCGTTCGGGTTGGCTTCCATCAGGCGCACCAGCCCGGTGAGGCATTCGCCGCTCATCACGCTGTCGGCATCCAGGATCACCATGTAGCTGTACTCACCGCCCCAGCGACGGCAGAAGTCGTCGATGTTGCCACTCTTGCGTTTGACGCGGCGGCGGCGGCGGCGATAGAAGATGCGGCCGTGGCCATCGACATCGCGGCACAGCTCCATCCACGCCTTTTGCTCGGCCACGCAGATGTCCGGATCGTAGCTGTCGCTCAGCACGTAGATATCGAAGTGTTCCAGCTGACCGGTCGCGGCGACGGACTCATAGGTCGCACGCAGGCCGGCGAACACGCGTTCGACGTCTTCGTTGCAGATCGGCATGATCAGCGCAGTGCGGTGCGCCGGGTTGATCGGCTCATCGCCCTTGATGGTGGAGGAAATGCTGTATTTGTCCTTGCCGATCAGCAGCTGCAGGAAGCCCATCAGCGCGGTCCAGAAACCGGCCGAGACCCAGCAGAACAGTACGGCGAACAGGATCAGAATGCCGGTTTGCAGCACATACGGCAGCAGCTGCAACACCGACTGCATCAGATCCTGATCCAGCATGGCGATAGGATCGATCAGCGCCCAGCCCTGATAAGGCAAGATGGTTTTCATGTACCAGGTGGCGATGCCGGTTTGCACCAGCATCAGCACCAGCAGCACATAGCGGCGCATGGAGCCGACGGTACGCCAGCGGTTCTCGGCCTCGGCCTCCTCTTTGGTGGCGTGCCGATTGTGCGGCGACCGCCCCAGCAGAGAATCCCAGAAGCGCGCCACCGGGTTGGTGCGCCAGGCTTCCGGGAACATGGTGGTGCGTTTGATCGGCGGCGTCGCCTTCAGAATGGCGCGCCCTTCGGCGTCGGTATCGAAGTCGTCATCGCTGACCGCATCCGGCCAGGCGTTTTCGATACGCGGTTTGACCGAGGCCAGCGCCACGTCATCCGCCGACAGGCTATTAACGTTGGCGTCGGCGGCGCCCATCTGCCGATGGAGCGCCTCCAGTGCCTGAGCGCCATCCGCCGTTTGAGGGTTGAGCGCCTCCGACCGCTCGGCGGTCAGAGGCAGCGCCGCAAGATAATCCTGGGCGGGTTGAGTAGGCTTATTCATTGGCAGGTAGCTGATAGCTCCAGGTTTCCGACAGAGTCTTATCGCCATTGACCAGCGCCGCACGCATTTCTACCGGCTTCTTGTCGTCTTTCACTTTCAGACGCACCGTCAGGCGCCAGCCTTTGGTCACTGGGTTATAGCGGACGTTGTTTTCTACCATCTCACCGTTGTCGCCGATGCTAATCTGAGAGGCGACCGGGGTATTGGCGTCCAGCCCTTTCAGCACCGGGCCAACGAAGTCGACCAGGAAGGCCACGCTGCCGTCTGGCTCGCGGATCAGGTTGGACTGCTTCACGTCGCCGGTCGAACGCATGGTACGGGCCACATAGGCGATATCTTGCGAATGCAGTTTGTCTTCATCGCGGGTGAAGTTCAAACGGTAGCTCAGCGTCAGCGGCTTTTTGGCTTCCGGCAAGGTATCCGGCGTCCAGAACGCGACGATGTTGTCGTTGGTTTCATCCGCCGTCGGGATCTCCACCAGTTCGACCTTGCCTTTGCCCCAGTCGCCCTTCGGTTCGATCCAGGCGCTCGGGCGCAGATCGTAGCGATCGTCCAGATCTTCGTAATCCTTGAAGTTGCGGCCGCGCTGCAGCAGACCGAAGCCTTTCGGATTCTCGACGGTATAGGTGCTGACGGACAGGTGTTTAGGATTGTTCAGCGGACGCCAGATCCACTCGCCGTTGCCGGCGTGGATAGACAGACCGTTGGAATCGTGCAACGCCGGGCGGTAGTTCAGCGTCGGCGACGGCTGGTTCGGCCCGAACAGGTACATGCTGGTCAGCGGCGCCAGGCCCAGTTTGCCCACCTTGTCGCGCAGGAACACTTTAGACTCGACGTCCACGGTGGTGTCGCGGCCCGGGATCACCGTGAAACGGTAAGCGCCGGTGGCGCGCGGGGAATCCAGCAGCGCATAGATCACCAGGTGCTTGTCGCCCTGCTTCGGACGCTCAACCCAGAATTCGCGGAAACGCGGGAACTCTTCGCCGGACGGCAAAGCGGTGTCGATAGCCAGGCCGCGAGCGGAAAGCCCGTAAACCTGTCCTTTACCCACCACGCGGAAATAGCTCGCGCCCAGCAGGCTCATGATCTCATCGTTTTTGTCGGCGCTGTTGATCGGATAAAGCACCTTAAAACCGGCAAAGCCGAGGTTTTTCACCGATTCAGGGTCGTGTTTGACCGAACCGAAGTTGAAGTAATCCGGGCTGTACTTGATCTGTTTTACGCTGGTGGAGGTGACTTCGTTGATTTTCACCGGCGTATCGAAGTACATCCCCTGATGATAAAACTCAAGCTTGAAAGGGGTTTTCAGCTTGCTCCAATAGGCTTTATCGTGATTGAACTGAATCTGCTGATAGTCTGCGAACTTCATCTCGCGGAACTGAGAAGGAAGGTTGCTTTTCGGGGCTTCGAAACCTTTCGCCGCCAGATCCTGCGCCTGCTTGGCGACATCATCAATAGAAAAGGCCCAAGCCGGCGAACTGAACAGCGTGAACAATACGGTCGCACCTAACCAACGAACGCTCGCGGCGCGTGGTTGTCCGGATAATATATTAACTAGCACATCCCCCCCTATTCGTGTGCTCAAAGCATTTAAATCCATATTAATGGATTACTCAGCTTTCCGACAACATGATAAATGGATGGTTCATGTTTACGGCTCATTGTTTAAGCAGCTGATGGAACACCAGCGTAGCAAGCCGCGCAACAAGACGCTATGGAAAAATGCGGGGGGCTATAGTAGGGTTCCGGATAACAATTTAACGTTTGACGACTTATTAAGCGTGTTAATGAACTCTCGATTAAATCACCAGCGGTAATCTATGACTAAAGGCAGCAAACAGCGCGAGTTTTTCCTCGACTCCATCAGAGCCTATTTGATGTTGCTCGGCATCCCGTTTCACCTCTCCCTGATTTATTCCAGCCACGCCTGGGCGGTGAACAGCGCGTCGCCCTCCTTTTCGCTCACGGTGCTGAACGACTTCATCCACGCCTTCCGCATGCAGGTGTTCTTCGTGATATCCGGCTACTTCTCCTACATGCTTTACGAGCGCTACGAGCGCCACCAGTGGCTGAAGGTCAGGCTGGAGCGGGTAGCGATCCCGCTGTTGAGCTCCATCCCGCTGATCACGGTGCCGCAGTTTTTCATGCTGAAATATTTCACCGACAAATTAAACGGCTGGGATGAATTTTCTCTCTATCAGAAAATAAATGTAACAGTTTGGGAATTGGTTTCTCATCTGTGGTTCTTATTGACGCTGTCATTGTTAACCTGCGCCTGTTTTTATCTGTTCCGTAAAATCAAGCGTCAAACTCGTGAATATATTCCAACGCTAATAAACAGAATGCGTGGATTAGGAAACATCTCACTGTATTTCTTTATTTATGCGGTATGCTGTTCGGCCGCGCACCGCATTATTTTAATTTTCGCCCCGCAGCTATTATCCAACGGCCTGTTCAATTTCGTGGTGATGGAGACGATGTTCTACTTGCCGTTCTTCCTCCTCGGCGCCTATGCGTTTAAGTATGTGTGGCTTAAGGAGATTTTTCTGCGCCGTTCGCCGCTGGCGCTGCTCGGTTCGCTGCTGCTGTTTATCGCATATATGCTGAACCAAAAGCTGTTGGCGCACAGCAGCTATATGTTCGAGCTGGAAGTGGTGATCAAAACCCTAATGGGGATCCTGATGACCAACGTCGTGTTCTCTTTCGGGCATAACCTGCTGAATTATCACTCGCCGCGCATCACCTATCTGGTCAACGCCTCGCTGTTTATATATCTGGTGCACCATCCGTTGACCCTGATATATGGCGCTTTCGTGACGCCGTATATCGGCAACAACCTGTTGGGATTCTTGCTGGGCCTGCTGTTTGTGTTCTCTCTGGCCTTCGCGCTATATGAACTGCACAAGCGCATTCCGGTGCTGCGCTTCCTGTTCTCCGGCAAACCGCAATAACCTTGCCCCTGTAAACCCGACCGTTTGCAGGGGGCTTCTGTCATATTGCCGCCGTGTAAAAAGCCTATACTGGTGGTTTGCATACAGAGCACACATTGCTCAGCCTGGCGTCGACCGTTAAGGCAAAGTGATACGGCTGCATAGATAACCTAGCCGTTATAACTGCAATGCATAAGTAGAAATCCGGATCCCTGCCTTACGGTAGTGATTGGGCTCAACACCCCCGAAGGGCTGCGCGATCGTTTAATTTATTCGGTGGCGTTAGCTGCATCTCCCTTCCGTCACGACAGAGAGGATTTTGAATGACCGATAAGAACACCCCGGCTCAAGAAGCCATAGCGGAAAACGCCACCCTGCTGAAGATCCTCGGCAGGTTGCTGTCCGCGCTGGACGCTTCGATCAGCGGCAAAGAACGCAGCGTTTTGGTCGCTGAGCTTTCCAACTTCAATCTCGACGGCATTTCTGAAGCGGAAAGCAAGCTGGCCACCGAGCTGATCAAACGGGCGCTGGAATCGCTCGATCATTAATCCTACCGCGCCTGCAAACCATTAAGCCTGCCTGCGCGGGCTTAATGGTTTTTCCCACCGTGCAAACCCGGCATTGTTGCCAAAGCAGAAATACAGCAGCCTGATAATGTTGGATAAAAGACAGCATTCTCCCTCTTCCCCTCACTTTATTCGGTTAATCGCACCAAAGGGCAATAATTGATCGGTTGTTTTCGCAATCAGCCTTGGCGTTTTACCCACTAAACACGTTATCATCGACACCAGCGCAGTGCCCCTATCCCCCAGCCTCAGGAGAGCGATATTTTGGATGCCAGCACCATTAACAGTTTGTTCGTCATCGGTGCCGTGCTGGTGGGGGCAAGCATTCTGCTCAGCTCATTTTCTTCCCGGCTCGGCATTCCGATCCTGGTGATCTTCCTGGCGATCGGCATGCTGGCCGGCGTCGATGGCCCCGGCGGCATCGTCTTCAGCAATTACCCGGTCGCTTATCTGGTCAGCAACCTCGCGTTGGCGGTGATCCTGCTCGACGGCGGCATGCGTACCCGGGTCAGCTCTTTCCGCGTCGCCCTGTGGCCGGCACTCTCTCTCGCCACCGTCGGCGTAGTGATCACCGCCGGCCTGACCGGCATGGCCGCCGCCTGGCTGTTCAATCTCGATCTGCTGCAGGGGCTGCTGATCGGCGCCATCATCGGTTCCACCGACGCCGCCGCGGTCTTCTCTCTTTTGGGGGGCAAAGGTTTGAACGAACGCGTCAGCGCCACGCTGGAGATCGAATCCGGCAGCAACGATCCGATGGCGGTGTTTCTCACCATCACGCTGATTGCGATGATCGCCGCCGGGGAAACCGCACTGAGCTGGACCTTCCCGCTGCATCTGATGCAGCAGTTCGGCATGGGCATCGTCTTCGGTCTGGGCGGCGGCTGGCTGCTGCTGACGCTGATCAACCACATCAAACTGGCGGACGGCCTCTATCCGCTGCTGGCGGTAAGCGGCGGTATTCTTATTTTCGCGCTGACCACCGCGCTGGACGGCAGCGGCATTCTGGCGGTGTATCTGTGCGGCCTGCTGCTGGGCAACCGGCCGATCCGCAACCGTCACGGCATCGTACAAACCTTCGATGGCCTCGCCTGGCTCAGCCAGATCGGCATGTTCCTGGTGCTCGGGCTGCTGCTTAACCCGCACGAGCTGCTGCCGATCGCCATCCCTGCCCTGCTGCTGTCGCTGTGGATGATCCTGTTCGCCCGCCCGCTGTCGGTGTTTATCGGCCTGCTGCCGTTCCGCAGCTTTACCCTGCGCGAGCGCGGCTTTATTTCCTGGGTCGGCCTGCGCGGCGCGGTGCCGGTGATCCTGGCGGTGTTCCCGATGATGGCCGGGCTGCCCAACGCCCAGCTGTTCTTCAACGTGGCGTTCTTCGTGGTGCTGGTCTCCCTGCTGCTGCAGGGCACCACGCTGTCGTTTGCCGCCAAAAAAGCCAAGGTGATCGTGCCGCCGGCGCTAACGCCGATCTCCCGCGTTGGGCTGGACGTGCACCCGGAAAACCAGTGGGAACAGTTCGTGTATCAGCTTTCGGCGGAAAACTGGTGCGTCGGCGCGGCGCTGCGTGAGCTGAAAATGCCGCCCAATACCCGCATCGCCGCCCTGTTCCGCGGCAAAGAGTTGCTGCACCCGAGCGGCAGCACCCGGCTGCGAGAGAACGATATTCTGTGCGTCATCGGCCATGAGCACGATCTGCCGATCCTCGGCAAGCTGTTCAGCCAGGCGCCGGCCGTGACGCTCGACGAGCGCTTCTTCGGCGACTTTATACTGCAATCCGATGCCCGTTTGAGCGATATCTCGCAGGTCTATGGCCTCAATCTGCAAGACGACGTGGACGAGCAGCAGACGCTGGGGCAGTTCGTCATTCAGCTGATCGGCGGTGAACCGGTGATCGGCGACCAGGTGGAATGGGACGGTCTGACCTGGACCATCGCCGAAATGGACGGCAATCAAGTCAGCAAGATAGGCGTGCGGATCGTGACCGACTAACGCTGCCGCTCAGGCGCCGGCCTATCAGATGAGGGAACTTCTGGCCTTAAGAACGCTCTTAATCTCTATCACGATGTATGCAGTACGGCGCCGCCAAATTATATCCCTTTGATATAACGGCGCCGATAGGGATTAGGGAAGTGAACGGCAAGACTCGATTTCTTTCGGTGATAGTGATCATGGCGCTGGGCGTAGCGGTGCTCGATCTCGGCATCGCCGGTTTGGTCCATAGACTTTTAATTGGATAATTTCAACGTGACGCAGCAGGAACAAGAAAAAGACATTCTGGGGAAAATACTGGTGACGGTGTCCGCGCTTTGCCTGATTCTGGTGGCGGCGTTCCTGATCTGGGGATTCGTGCTGGATTGACGCCGCGCGACGCTCAGACATAAAAAAAAACCGCGCGCGGTTTTTTTTATGGGGCAGGCGATCAGATCTTGCAACCTTCGCAGTCCGCTTCGTCTTCGAGGAACTCGGGGACCTCTTTTACCTTCTGCGCCGCTTTTTCTTCGGCTTTCGCCAGTTCGGCATCGATATCAAAATCGAAAATATCATCACTCATCGCTTGGTCCTCATTCTGCTTCGCGTTCAAACGCTGAGTATAATCGACAAGCCGCCGGCCGGAAACCTTTCAGTTCGCCGCCGCCAGCTGAGACGGCTCATCCTGCGGCTTTTTTCCGTAGGCCATGTCGTACACGTCGTAGAAATCGATTTCGCCCTTGTTGCCGATGATGATTCGCATCTTCTGTTTCAGCGCGGCGCCGATGGACGGCTCATCCAGCAGCTGCTGCACCGCATAAGGCGACAGCGCGCGGGTGAAGTACCATTCGCCGTTGTAGCAAACCCGCAAATCCAGCACCCCGATGTCCTCGAAACGATACACCGGCCGGATCTCGATCAGCAGCATGGCGAACATGAACAGCACGAAAGCGGTGAAGCCCAGGAAGGCATACATCCCCATATACGGCACCTGATACATCACGGCGATCACCGCGAAGTAACCGGCGAACATGGCAAGGCACAAATAGCGGTGAGTGCGGGCGAATTCGCTGTTGAAACGCGGCTTGCCGTCGCGCCCCTCGCGCCGATTGATCTGTTCAATCTCTTTAACCAAGATGCTTTTAATCGCGTCCATCGTTACAACCTTATGCTGGAAACAGCATTGCCATCAAATCTCACCGCTAAAAGTAACACAAGTACAGTTTTGCCGGGTAGATCAGTTAGCCAACTTAATGGCGGCAACTGTTATAGTTCGGCTTCAGCGCGGCTGAGCGGCTTTGCCTTGCGCAAACATGAACATGCGCTGGGCGACGTCGTCGGCCTGTTTGATTTTTTGCTTTTGCGGTTCGTTGCTGCGTTGAATGGCGCGGGCGTAGGCGATTTCATGGGCCTGATCGATCATGGCGATGATCCGGTCACGTTCGACCTTCTCCATATTGCCCAACATGGTGGTGATAATCGCCTGATAAGCGTTGGATGCGGCGGTCAGCGCTTTCTCTCTCGCCTCAAGGGCGGCGACGCGTTGCAAGAGCTCCTGCAGTTGCTCGGAGTGAGACATATCGACCTCCTGTTGCCGGGCAGCAAGCCTGCCTGATTACAGTTTAGCAAAGGATCGAAAGAGAAAGAGGAAGGAAAGCCAGCGGTTACGGTAAAGCACACCCGAAAATCCCAACGAGGAGCCGATAGTGCAAATCAACCCGGGTGCGCTTTACGATAAGCGCGGTGAGATGAAGGAAAGAAAGCTGGCGCGCTATGCAGGACTCGAACCCGCGTCTATCAATTTTCAAGCCAAAACAAGCCATTATAAAACCAATCACTCTGCCAACTGAGTTAATAGCGCGTTCCTTCGCTTCGGGGCGACATTATCCATAACAACATTATGGACTCAAGCTTTTTTAGCATAATGTCATGCATTTACGGATAAGTCTTAGGTAATCGATAGCGTTCTGGCATTAAGGCAGCGCAATAATCCGGTAATCGCCGGCCATGAGCGGCTTGCACAGAATCTTGTAGCCATCGCTGTCAAAGTGGCTGGCCGCGCTCTGCAGCAACTTCGCCTGCGCCAGATTGCCGACCGATCCCAGATAAAACCAATTGTGGATCACATGGTACTGACGCAGCGCCTCGCCCTGCTCCTCCAGCGCCACGCGCCCGGCGAACGGCCAACAGACGATGCGTAGCTGTTCAAGCGCCGCGCTGAGCCGCAGAGCATGTTCCTGCGCCGACTCCACGCCACAGCAGGCGCCGGCGCACTTGCGCAGGCTATAGCGGAAGCAGGCTCGCCCCGCCGGCAGCTTGTCGATCCCCAGCCTGCCGTAACATAAACGATGCTCGTCGGCGATGGCGCGCAGCTTTTCCAGCGCGGCGTGGCGATTGGCAAACAGCCCGTAGAGATCGGGCGTGACGGCGAAGTCGATCTCTTTGGCGTGAGCAATCGTCACCACATCTGCCTGCAAGCGCAGCGCACACAGCTGTTTCGAGCGCCGCAGACGTTTGTTGAACAGCGGCTGTTGTTGTTTGATCAACTGCGCCTCCAGCAGCAATGCGCCCAACTCACCGGCGGTCTCGATAAAGCTGATGCGTCGGGTTTGGCGCAGCATTTTTGCCTCGTCCTGCGCGCGGAAGTGCGCCATCACCCGGCTGCGTATATTGACGCTTTTACCGATGTAAAGCGGCAGGCTCTCGCTTTGACCGTGAAACACATACACGCCCGGCCCTTTGGGCAACGGCGCCAGGCAGGCGCGCAGGTGCTCCGGGTATTGATAAATGTCGAGTTCCGGCTCGAGGCGGTTTGGCATCATGGCGGTGGCATTATCCTGCTGATGAATGAATACTGGTTTTTTACCCAGTATAACGCGCCCTGCAGCCGGTTGCACACCCGGCGGATAATAACTCACCGTGATCTTTAGCGGGAAAGACTTTACTATCCCCTTTCCAGCGGGAAAGCGCCTCACGTTTAGCGCCAGTTCAAGCTGGCGCTGCCATGATGGCAGACTGGAACCGCCGCTTTTATCGTTATGGAAAACCTGGGTATGTCATCACTGAAACTCCCCTCCCGCCGTCTGGCGTTGATCGCCGCCATCGTTTTCATCGCCGTCGCCGTCGCGCTGGCCATCTTTTGGCAACGCCCGCCGCAGCAGGATTACGTTACTGCGCCGGCCCGCCTGGGCGATATCGAAAACGCCGTGCTGGCCACCGGGCGGCTGGATGCTATCGAACGCGTCAACGTCGGCGCCCGCGTCTCCGGCGAAGTCAAATCGCTGAAGGTCAAGCTGGGCGATCGCGTTACCAAAGGGCAACCGATCGCCGACATCGACGATCTGCAACAGCGCAACGATCTGCGCAACGCCGAGGCGGCGCTGAACGTAGTCAAAGCCAATATGTTAGCCAAACAGGCCTTGCTGAAACAGGCGGAGTCGCGTTTCAAACGCCAGCGCCGCATGCTGAACGACGAAGCCAGTTCGCGGGAAGACTTCGAAACCGCCGAAGCCTCGCTCGCCACCACTCGCGCCGATCTGCAGGCGCTCAATGCGCAGTTGGTGCAATCGCAGATCGAAGTCGAGAAGAAAAAATCGATCTGGGCTATACCCGCGTGGTTGCGCCGATGGACGGCATCGTTATCGCCGTGGTCACGCAGCAGGGGCAAACGGTCAACTCCAGCCAAAGCGCGCCGACCATCGTCAAGCTGGCGCGGTTGGATATGATGACCATCAAGGCGCAGATCTCCGAAGCCGACATCACCCGCATTTCACCGGGGCAAAAGGCGTACTTCACTATTTTCTCCGATCCGGATAAACGGTACGACGCCACGCTGCGCACCATCGAGCTGGCGCCGGAATCGGTGATGAAAGACGATTCGCTCGCCGGCACCAGCTCCGCTTCCGGCTCCGGCACCTCGAACGCCTCGGTCTATTACAACGCGCTGCTGGACGTACCCAACCCGGAGAACCGCCTGCGCATTGCCATGACCGCGCAGGTGTCCTTGCTGCTCGGCGACGCGAAGAACACCCTGCTGGTGCCGATCCAGGCGGTGCATAAAACCGAAGGAGAAATGCAGCAGGTGCAGGTGCTGACCCAGGACCAGCGGCTGGAAACGCGCAAAGTGACCACCGGCATCACCAACAATGTCGACATTCAGATCCTCAGCGGCCTGAAAGCCGGTGAAACCGTGGTGCTGTCGCAGCCCGCCGCCAAATCGGCTGAGGATGGCATCTTCCTGTGAACGCGATCATCGAACTAAAAGGCATCAGCCGAACGTACACCAACGGCGGTCAAGCGTTAACGGTGTTGAAAGACATCGATCTGACCATCGCCGCCGGCGAGCTGGTGGCGATCATCGGCGCTTCCGGCTCCGGCAAATCGACGCTGATGAACATCATGGGCTGCCTCGATGTGCCGGATCGCGGCGATTACTACATCAGCGGCCAGAACGCCGCCCACCTGTCGCCGGACGAACTGGCCCGCCTGCGCCGCGAACATATCGGTTTTATCTTCCAGCGCTATCACCTGATGCCCGATCTCAGCGCGCTGGGCAACGTCGAAATCCCGGCCATCTACGCCAACGCCCGGCGCGATCAGCGGCGGCTGCGGGCGGCGCAACTGCTGGCGCGGTTAGGCCTGGAGGGACGCGAAGACCACAAGCCCGGCCAGCTTTCCGGCGGCCAACAGCAGCGCGTCAGCATCGCCCGCTCCCTGATCAACGGCGGCGAAATTATCCTGGCGGACGAACCGACCGGCGCGCTGGACACCCAATCCGGCCAGGAAGTGCTGGCGATCCTGAGCGAACTGAATCAGCGCGGCCATACCGTGGTGATCGTCACCCACGATATGAAAGTGGCGCAACATGCGCAGCGCGTCATCGAACTGCAAGACGGCAAGATCATCGCTGACAGCGGCCGCAAATCGGCGTCCGGCCCATCGTTGCCGCCGCCGAACCGCAGCCGGCAAAGCGGCTGGCAACGCCTGATTGACCGCACCCGCGAATCGCTGCACATGGCGCTGAAAGCGATGAACGCTCATCGTCTGCGCACCGCGCTGACCATGACCGGCATCATCTTCGGCATCGCCGCCGTGGTCACGGTAGTGGCGCTGGGCGAAGGCGCCAAACAGCGCACGCTGGAAAACCTCAAAGATCTCGGCACTAACGTGGTAAGCATCTATCCGGGCCGCGATTTCTTCGACGACGCCATCGACAGCATCCGCACCTTGGTGCCGGCCGATGCCGACGCGCTGGCGCAGCAAAGCTTCGTCGACAGCGTCAGCCCGGAAGTAGACGCTTCCGACAGCATCCGTTTTCGCAGCAAATCCGCCACCGCCTCGATCACCGGCGTCGGGCGCGACTATTTCCGCGTTAACGGCGTCGAGCTGTTACAAGGCGTGACTTTCCGCGACGATCGTAATGCGCTGCAGGAAGTGATCATCGACGACAATGCGCGCCAGGCGCTGTTCGGCGATTTCGGCGTCGAGCCGCTCGGCCAGATCGTGTTTCTCGGCTCGGTGCCGGCACGGGTGATCGGTGTGGCGAAAAGCAATCGCAACTACGCGCCCAATCGCATTACTGTTTGGATGCCCTACAGCACGGTGATGTATCGCATGGTAGGCAAACCGACGCTCAGCGGCATCACCGTTCGGCTAAAGGACAATGTCGCCAGCGAATCGGCCGTCACCGCTATCACACAGCTGTTGACCCAACGCCATGGCGTAAAAGATTTCCGTTTGTACAACTTCGATAAAATCCGAAAGTCCATCGAACGCACGTCAATGACTTTCAGCCTGCTGATCCTGATGGTGGCGTCCATCGCGCTGGTGATCGGCAGCCTGGGCGTGATGAACATCATGCTGGTCTCGGTGACCGAACGCACCCACGAAATCGGCGTGCGCATGGCGGTCGGCGCGCGGCGCAGCGACATCATGCAACAGTTCATGATAGAGGCGGTGCTGGTCTGTCTGATCGGCGGTGCTTTGGGCATCGCGCTATCGTTCGCCGCCGGGTCGCTGTTCACCTCGCTGGCGGGCGGCATGTTCACCGCCATCTATTCCTGGCAAGCCGCCGCCACGGCATTTTTCTGTTCAACCTTAATCGGCATGATCTTCGGTTATCTCCCCGCCCGCAAAGCGGCAAGGATGGATCCGGTCGTTTCATTGGCCAGCGAGTAACCCATGAAAATTTTATCTCCCCTGGCGTTAAGCTTCGCCGCCCTGCTCACCGCCGGCTGCGGTAATGCCCTGAAAAGCGACTACCGGGCGCCGCAGGTCAACTATCCTGCGGGGTGGCAATACGCTGCCGACAACGCCGCGCCGACGCCGTTCGACTGGCGCGATTTCCACGATCCCGAGCTCGATCGTTGGCTGCAACTGGTGATGGCGAGCAATAACGATCTGGCCGCCGCCGTGCTGCGCGTTTACCGCGCGCGGCTCAAGGCGGAACGCGTCGGCATCAGCACCGCGCCCGGCGTCAGCGCCTCATTAGGCAGCGGCATTAATCGCCCGCTGTCCGAGTCCTCCGCGTGGAATAAAACCAGCAACGCGACACTCTCTACGAGCTATGAAGTCGATCTGTGGGGTAAACTGGCGCGCCAGCGCGACGCCGCCGAGTGGGCCAGCCAGGCTTCCGAGCAGGATCTGCAAACGGCGCGCCTGACGCTGCTGGCCGACGCCGCCACGAATTACTGGCGCATCGGCTTCCTCAATCAGCAGATCGACGTCAGCCGGGCGAGCATCGCCTATGCCAAAACGACGCTACGGCTGGCCAACGCCCGTTATCAGGCCGGCAGCATCTCGGCGCTGGACGTGGTGAACGCGGAGCAAAGCTTGCTGACGCAGGAAAGCCGACTGCTGGCGTTGCAGCACAAACGCCAACAGGCGCTGAACGAACAGGCGGTGCTGCTGGGTGCGCCTTCGGGCCAGGCCACCATCGCGCCCGCACGCCTGCCGACGGCGGCGATGCCGCAGATCAACACCGGCATTCCCGCCAGCGTCCTGAGCCGTCGCCCGGATCTCAGCGCTCAAGAGCTGCGGTTGCGCGCCGCCCTGGCCAACGTCGATGAAAAACGTCTGCAATACTATCCCGAGTTCAGCCTGACCGGTTCACTGGGCGCCAGCAGCAGCGCGCTGCTGGAATTCCTGCGCAACCCGACGGGCAGCCTCAGCGCCAGCCTGACGCTGCCGTTCCTGCAGTGGCGGCAAATGGGCGTGGAGATCAAGATCGCCCGCAACGACTATGAACAGCAAGTTCTGGCCTTCAAGCAGGCGCTGTACAAAGCGATGGGCGATGTGAACAATGCGCTGTCACTGCGCACGCAGCTGCTGGCGCAGGAGACGCAGTTGCGCGCCTCATTGGCGCTGGCGCGCAAATCGGAGCGGCTGAACGAGGTGCGCTACCGGCAGGGCGCCGTCACCATTACCGACTGGCTGAACGCTCAGGAGCAACGCCGTCAGGCGGAACTGGCGGTAGACGAAAACCGCTTCGCGCAGTACCAGAACCTGGCGAAAATCTATCTGGAGTTCGGCGGTTCGTCGGCGCCCTAATCCAAACTGCCTGGCCAGTTGGTCAGGCGTTTTTTTAGCGACGAACACATCAATTTTTCCTGTTTTATCTCCCGTACTCTCTATACTTGAAACATCATCAATCAGACGAAAAACCGTCAAATAGCACAATTATTAGACTATTCTCGCACCAAATCGGTGCAAATACTTAAGTTAAACTGCTTAATTTGATCGCCGCAAGATATAACGTTAAGCTATAGATGCAAAATAATTAGTCACCTAAATGACATAACCTTGGCATAAACGACGATATTTTGTGATCCACATCCCAACTTAAATGTGGATAATGAATCGTTTTGAATCGCGATTCGATTAGCCGATTTGATAACTCGAAAACAACAGTGAACGGAGATGACGCTTTCACGAACAACGAATAATTCATTAAGGGATGATTATATGAAGTTAAGAAAAAAACGACATAAACCGATGCACATTAACGACATCACCATCATCGATGACAGCAAACTCAAGAAGGCGATCACCGCGGCGGCCCTGGGCAACGCGATGGAGTGGTTCGACTTCGGCGTATACGGCTTTGTCGCCTATGCGCTTGGCCAGGTCTTCTTCCCCGGCGCCTCTCCCGGCGTGCAAATGATCGCCGCGCTGGCGACCTTCTCCGTGCCCTTCCTGGTGCGTCCGCTCGGCGGCCTGTTCTTCGGCGCTATGGGCGACAAGTTCGGCCGGCAAAAAGTTCTCTCGGTCACCATTATCATCATGGCGGTCAGCACCTTCTGTATCGGCCTGATCCCGTCCTATGCGTCGATCGGCATCTGGGCCCCGATCCTGCTGCTGCTGGCCAAACTGGCGCAGGGCTTCTCCGTCGGCGGTGAATATTCCGGTGCGGCGATCTTCGTCGCCGAATACTCACCGGACCGCAAACGCGGCTTTATGGGCAGCTGGCTGGACTTCGGCTCCATCGCCGGCTTTGTGATGGGCGCAGGCGTAGTGGTGCTGATCTCCAGCATCGTCGGCGAAGCCAACTTCCTCGACTGGGGCTGGCGCATTCCGTTCTTCATCGCCGCGCCGCTGGGTCTGATCGGTCTCTATCTGCGCCATGCGCTGGAAGAAACCCCGGCGTTCCAGCAGCACGTGGATAAGATGGAGAAAGAAGATCGCAACGCCATCGAAAATCCGCCGAAAACCTCGTTCAAAGAGATCGCGGCCAAACACTGGAAAAGTTTGCTGGTGTGCGTCGGTATCGTGATTTCCACCAACGTGACCTATTACATGCTGTTGACCTACATGCCGAGTTACCTGTCGCATAACCTGCACTACTCGGAGGATCACGGCGTTCTGATCATCATCGCCATCATGATCGGCATGCTGTTCGTGCAGCCGGTGATCGGCCTGACCAGCGACCGTATCGGTCGTAAGCCGTTCATCATCGGCGGCAGCATCGGCCTGTTGGCGCTGGCGATCCCGTGCTTCATTTTGATCAACAGCAACGTCATCGGCCTGATCTTCGTCGGTCTGCTGGTGCTGGCGGTGCTGCTCAACTCCTTCACCGGGGTGATGGCCTCGATTCTGCCGGCAATGTTCCCGACGCACATCCGCTACAGCGCGCTGGCGATTTCGTTCAACATTTCGGTACTGATCGCCGGTGCAACGCCGACCGTCGCTGCCTGGCTGGTCGAAGCGACCGGCAACCTGTACATGCCGGCCTACTACCTGATGGTTGTGGCTGTAATCGGTCTTATCACCGGTCTGTACATGAAAGAGACCGCCAACAAGCCGCTGCGCGGCGCGACGCCGGCCGCTTCTGACCGTACCGAAGCGAAAGAACTGCTGCAGGAGACCTACGACAACATCGAACAGAAAGTCGAGGACATCAACGCGCAGATCGCCGAGCTGGAAAAGAAAAAGCAGATCCTGATAGACCAGCACCCCAAGCTGGACTGATCGCCGCTGAAAGCCACCCGTTTGGGTGGCTTTTTTACTTTGATTTCAAAAGAAATAATGCGCAGCGCATTTTTATGACAATCAGGATTGGTGGTACGCTTTGCCGCACACTCTTTATTGATGAAGAACATGATCATGAGCAAAATGGACCTTCCCATCATCATCGGCATCCTGGTGATGCTGACCCTGTGGCTCGGCGCGCTTTTCAACATTGGCGATATCACCTTCAGCATTTCACGTCTGTTTCACTGGATTGAAAGCCAACGCGGCTAACCCGACGCCGCCGCAGGCGGTGGGAAACTTCGGCTATGATTGATAGACGTTACGCCATTTTCCGAGACTGTCGCTCGCGATAAAGAGGACCGCATCATGACCGACTATGAGTTCTACAATCAGATCCTGACCCACCTGGCCGCCAATCACCCCGGCACGCTGGATGAAAAAACCTACGAACTGTGGAAGCAGGACGCCACCAGCCCGCACGCCTTCGCCGATCCCTTCGCCTATCTTAAAACCAAGGGGCTGATACAAGCCTATGTGATGAGCGACATCGACGAGAACAACTATGATATCGATCCGCACCAAACGCGGATCACCACCGCCGGTCTCGAGTTCATACGCAACGGCGGGTTTAAGTAAGCAACAAAAAACCGCCGGGCGGCGGTTTTTTATCCTAAAAAGCCTGCGGCCGGTGGTTCAGGCGGGGAAAGGCCGATAAAAAATGCGCAGCACTTCGTTGTCGCCCTGGCGTAAAAAACCGCCTTCCGGCTGCCAGCGCAGATCGCGCGCCAGATTGAGATTTTCCCAACCGACCGCGCCGCCCACGCCGATGCAAAGATTTTTATTGCCCGCGGCAAATCCCGCACCGGTGCCGATCATGGCATGCAGCAATCGGGGCGCCGCCGCATCGCGCATGGAAAATATACCGATAAAACATCCCTGCGGCGCGCGCAGCATATCCGCCATGGTGCGGATCTCGGTATCATCAGGGCTGACGAAATGTTTATATTGCTTATCGAACACCGTCAGCCACAGCTGCTTGTATTTCGCCTTGCTGAGCGCGCCTGAACGGTGAGCGCAAAGCACCACCGCATCCCAGCACATCTCCCCGCTCAACGAAAGGTACTCTTCCGTATCGGCTTGCGGCTTGTCGGCGTAATGCCGCGCAAACTCAGCCGCATTCAAATGCGGCGGCACGGCCTGTTTGGCAACGTCACTCTTGTAGCGCTTGAAATTCAACCAATGCATGGGGAGTATCCTCTTCACCCGCGAGATTAATGAATCTGAAACCGTGGATGAGACGAGCCATCACATCCAGGGCGTCGTCGGCGATGGCGGTTTCGTCGTCATTCAGACCCTGCGCCACCGACCGCTCAATCGCGTTCATCACCGCCGGAGCGCTGGTTTCTTCCCCCTGCGCCACCACGTCTAATACGGCTTTGCCGATCGCCAGACAAAGCTCATGATCAAACTCAACCTCTTTATACGGCTGCATAATCACCCCGATAAATTTTCACCCAAGAATACTAGACCACAATGGCGTATCGCGCCTGCCATCGTAGCGCAGCAAGGTATGCAGCCGAAGATAAATGCATCCGGCTCCGGGTTGATAACCCGAAGCCCGATAAAAAAGCAGGTTATTGCGGTGCTTGTTCGGTGGGGCGAATAATAAAGCAAGTGGCGGTTGCCGAAGCCAGCAGCTTCCCTTCCGCCGTTTTGAGCGTGCCTTCAGCGAAAGCGACGTTCTTCGCCGCATAGACCAGACGCCCCTCAGCGATCAGATCAGTTTCCTTCGGCACAGGGCGCAACATTTTAACCTGCAGATCGACGGTGCCATAGCCAATCCCCGCGCCCAGCGTACTGTGCACCGCGCAACCGGTCACCGAGTCCAAAACCGTGGCGGCGAAACCGCCATGTACGCCCCCCAGTGGATTCAGATGGCGCCCGTCGGCCCGCGCCGCGATGCGAATATACCCCTCTTCCACCTCGACCGGTTTCATGGGCACGGTTTCAGCGATCGAGGCCGGTGGGATCTTGCCAGCCATCGCAGCCTGTAATAACGCCAGCCCGGTCATTTTTGTCGGATCCATTGCTCTCTCCTCTGGTGGTAAACCGGTTATATAGAAGAGGTCTGACCTCTTAACTTGCTTTTTCGTGCTGATGTCGTCAGCCGCCTGCTCTTCAGATCCTCTGAACGTGACCGTCATCACTCTTTAGAGCTAATAACCACAATTTTTTAGCGCCTTTAGATTTAAAACAACTTTCTACTGTAAACACCGCCGGAAACTGAACGCAGTTAAGTTCAACATTATTAAGGCGTATCTATCATGGATTTCTTTCTGCAATTAGCGGTTATATTGGCATGCCTGCTGTATGGGGCGCGTAAGGGCGGCATTGCGCTGGGGTTACTGGGCGGTATCGGTTTGATGATCCTGGTGTTTGGCTTTCACCTGCAGCCCGGCAAACCGCCGGTAGACGTGATGCTGGTGATCATCGCGGTGGTGGCGGCCTCCGCCACCCTGCAGGCCTCAGGCGGGTTGGACGTCATGCTGCAGATCGCCGAGCGGATGCTACGGCGCAACCCGCGTTATGTCTCGATCATCGCCCCCTTCGTCACCTGCATTCTCACTATCCTGTGCGGCACCGGCCATGTGGTGTACACCATCTTGCCGATCATCTATGACGTGGCGATCAAAAATAATATCCGCCCGGAACGGCCGATGGCGGCCAGTTCGATCGGCGCGCAGATGGGCATTATCGCCAGCCCGGTCTCGGTGGCGGTGGTGTCATTGGTGGCAATGCTCAGCAGCTACACCTTCAATGGCCGCCATCTGGAATTCCTCGATCTGCTGTCTATCACCATCCCTTCGACGCTGTGCGGCATTCTGGCGATCGGCATCTTCAGCTGGTTCCGCGGCAAAGACCTGGACAAAGATCCGGAGTTCCAGAAGTTCATCTCGGTGCCGGAGAACCATCGCTATGTCTACGGCGACGCCGCTACCCTGCTGGATCGGGTCTTGCCGCGCAGCAACTGGATCGCCATGTGGATTTTCCTCGCCACCATCGCCCTGGTGGCGGTGCTGGGGGCCTTTGCCGGCCTGCGGCCCAGCTTCGGCGGCAAGCCGCTCTCCATGGTTCTGGTGATCCAGATGTGCATGCTGATGGCCGGGGCGTTGATCGTTATCATCACCCGCACCAACCCGGCGTCTATCTCTAAAAACGAGGTGTTCCGTTCCGGCATGATTGCCATCGTGGCGGTGTATGGCGTCGCCTGGATGGCGGAAACCATGTTCGGCGCGCACCTGACGCAGATAGAAGCCACGCTGGGCGTGCTGGTGAAAGAGTACCCCTGGGCCTATGCGCTGATCCTGCTGCTGGTGTCGAAATTCGTCAATTCGCAGGCTGCCGCGCTGGCGGCGCTGGTGCCGGTGGCGCTGGCGATCGGCGTCAACCCGGCCTATATCGTCGCTTCAGCGCCGGCCTGCTACGGTTATTATATTTTGCCGACCTACCCCAGCGATCTGGCGGCAATTCAGTTCGACCGCTCCGGCACCACCCGCATCGGCCGCTTCGTGATCAATCACAGCTTCATTCTACCGGGCCTGATCGGCGTCAGCGTCTCCTGCGTCTTCGGCTGGATCCTCGCCGCGGCGTTCGGTTTCTTATGATCTGTACTGTGGAGCCCTGCGGGGCTCCCTGCAGGCAGGGTAGCGGCATGACAAGAAAGGGAAAAATGCAGGCGTAATGCGAATTTCAGGCACAAAAAAACCGCCTCTCGGCGGTTACGACATTACTACTTATTGCTTTGATTATTCGGTATTTTTGTTCCCTGGTACCCGGGGCGGGACTTGAACCCGCACAGCCATAAGCCGAGGGATTTTAAATCCCTTGTGTCTACCGATTTCACCACCCGGGCTCGGGAAAGTTGGAGGCGCGTTCCGGAGTCGAACCGGACTGGACGGATTTGCAATCCGCTACATAACCGCTTTGTTAACGCGCCTTTATTCTGTTTGCCTTTTCAGGCCAAAGCCGGTGATTCACCCACTTCGTTTTGTTCTTTTCAATCGCGATGTTGAAATCGCTCATCTTAATCATCTGATTCTTAAGTAATTTATTTCGTTACCGCCGAATCGATGGACTGCATTATGGACTAAACCCCCCACCTTGGCAACCCCCCGAAATAGCAAAAAGTTCTCTAACGCTTTCAACTGCTTATTTTGTGGGCGCACTGTTCACAATGCCAACGGAAAGGCAAGCGGAATGTTGATTTTATATGCATCGGCTTAGGGATTCACGGGCAAATCGGATCTTTTTTCTCGACAGGAATCGCTTACCCGTGCCCTCCCCGGCTTTTCATTTGCTTATGATCATGGGGTACCGGGCAAAGCATCATCATGGGGACATCGCGCAATCTTCGGTGCCACCGCCCTGAACGACCAACGCAACTGCAGAACTGGAGACTCACATCGCGTTGTACGCCGCACGATGGCTCGGCATCAATACCCCACAGAGCATCGACATGATATCCAATCAAATGTGCCTGTTTTCAGGAGGTATCCTGCGGTATGAAAATGGCAGGAGATATAGGGACAAGAATCGATGCAGGAAGATGAAGAAAGGTTTCGCCGGACGGCAAAGGAATAGAAAACGAAAAAGGGGCCGAAGCCCCTTTTTCTTACCTGCCGAATCACGAAGATTCAACAGGCTAATGTTTGGAGCGGGAAACGAGGCTCGAACTCGCGACCTCAACCTTGGCAAGGTTGCGCTCTACCAACTGAGCTATTCCCGCATTACCAGAACTGACTGATTTCTTTGCTATCTTTCGGCAATTCATCGTTGTCGTCTGATGCGATGCATTCTACTTACCTGACGTGATGAGTCAATAAAATTGTTGGCACACCACGATCGTTTGCCGCTTTTTGCAGCGTATCGATCACGGTTCCAGCAAATCGTTGCGTGCCGCGTTCAAATATTGGAACATCGACCAGAAAGTCAGCACCGCCGCGATATACAACAAGCCAATCGCCACATACTCTACGGAACGATCCGGCCGCCACAGCAAGCCCACCAGCGACATCATCTGCGCCATGGTTTTCACTTTGCCGATCCAGGACACCGCCACGCTGCTGCGTTTGCCAATTTCCGCCATCCACTCGCGCAGCGACGAAATGATGATTTCACGGGCGATCATGGTGGCCGCCGGCAGCGTGATCCACCAGCTGTGGTAGTGCTCAGCCACCAGCACCAGCGCCACCGCCACCATCACTTTGTCCGCGACCGGATCCAAAAACGCCCCGAAGCGCGTCGTTTGTTTCCAGCGACGTGCCAGGAAGCCGTCAAACCAGTCGGTGACGGCGGCAAACACAAAGATAACGGCGCAAACCATCGGAGCCCAGTTGAACGGCAGATAAAACGCCAGCACAAAGAATGGGATCAGAACTACGCGAAACAGGGTAAGCCAAGTCGGTATATTCAATTGCATAATGCTACGGTAACTATCTGGCTAGAGTGGAAATTAAGAGTATGTTGCTACATTGCCCTCAGTGTTTCAATGCATTGTAGATCTTTTCTGCCAATGCTTGTGAAATACCCGGCACTTTTGCAATTTCCTCCACGCTGGCGTTCAACAAAGGTTGCAGTCCGCCCATATACTTCAACAGCACCTGGCGCCGTTTCGGCCCTACGCCTTCAATCAGCTCCAATGCGCTGGTATTCCTGACTTTCGCCCTTCTCTGCCGGTGACCGGTAATGGCATGATTGTGCGAATCGTCGCGGATGTGTTGGATCACATGCAGCGCCGGCGAATCCGGCGGCAGAGAAATCCCTTCACCTTCCGGCACAAAGAACAACGTTTCTAACCCTGCCTTACGGTCGGCGCCTTTGGCGATGCCGATCAGCAGCGGCTTATTTTTGTCCCAGGTAACATTCAGCGATTTGAATACGTCGATCGCCATGCCGAGCTGCCCTTTACCGCCGTCGATGAAGATGACATCCGGGATCTTTTTCTCTTCCAGCGCTTTGCCGTAACGGCGCTTCAGCACCTGCGTCATCGCCGCGTAGTCATCGCCAGGAGTGATGCCGCTGATATTGTAACGCCGATACTCCGCTCGCACGGGGCCGTTTCCGTCGAACACCACGCACGAAGCCACGGTCTGCTCACCCATGGTATGGCTGATATCGAAGCACTCCATACGGTTGATTTCCGTCAGGTTCAGCACTTTGGCCAATTCCGCCAGCCGCTGATGGATCGTCGACTGTTGCGACAGCTTGGTGGTCAACGCCGTTGCCGCGTTGGTGCGCGCCAGTTTCAGATAACGGGCGCGATCGCCGCGCGGTTTGCTTTGAATTTGGATCTTGCGCCCCGCCAACTCGGAGAGCGATTCCGCAAGCAGGTCTTTTTCCGGCAGGCTGAAATCCAGCAGGATCTCGCCGGGCAGCGTACGCGCCTGGCTGCCTTGCAGATAGAACTGGCCGACAAAGGTCTGCACCACCTCGCCCATATCCGTGCCGCCCGGCACTTTAGGGAAATAGCTGCGGCTGCCCAGCACCTTGCCCTGACGGATGAACAGCACATGCAGGCACGCCATACCGGCATCGAACGCCACGCCGATCACGTCCAGATCGTCGCTGTCGCCCGACACGAACTGCCGTTCGGTGACGCGGCGCACGGCCTGAATTTGATCGCGAATGCGCGCCGCCTCTTCGAAATTAAGCAGTTTGCTGGCTTCTTCCATACGCTCAATCAGCTGGTGCAATACCTGCTGATCTTTGCCAGAAAGAAACAGCCGCACGTAGTCCACCTGCTGCCGGTACTCTTCTTCGCTCACCAGGCCGGCAACACAAGGCCCCAGACAACGGCCGATCTGATACTGCAGGCACGGACGCGAACGGTTGCGATACACGCTGTTTTCGCACTGGCGGATTGGGAACAGTTTCTGCAGCAGCGCCAGCGTCTCGCGCACGGCGTAAGAGTTGGGGAAAGGCCCGAAATATTCGCCTTTGGCGTGTTTGGCGCCGCGATGCACCGCCAAACGGGGATGGGTATCCGCACTGAGAAAAATCAGCGGATAAGATTTATCGTCTCGCAAAAGAACATTATATCGCGGTTGGTACAATTTAATGTAGTTATGTTCCAACAACAGCGCTTCTGTTTCGGTGTGGGTAACCGTTACGTCTATTTGCGCGATATTTTTAACCAGCGTCTCGGTTTTACGGCTGCTGACCTGCTGCCGAAAATAGCTGGCGAGACGCTTTTTCAGGTCTTTGGCTTTACCGACGTAGATCACCGTACCCGTGGCGTCATACATACGGTAGACGCCGGGCTGGCTGGTGACGGTACTCAGGAAGGCTTTGGCATCAAAACGGTCATTCACTGCTTAACAACGTCTCCGCATTGAACAATCCATGTCGGATGGCCAGGTGAGTCAATTCGACGTCGCCGCTGATATTCAGTTTGCTGAACATGCGGTAACGGTAGCTGTTCACCGTTTTCGGGCTGAGACTCAGTTGCTCCGAGATCTCATTCACTTTTTTGCCTTTGGTGATCATCAACATGATCTGTAACTCGCGTTCAGACAAGCAGCTGAACGGCGTTTCAGCCTGCGGTTCCAACTGACTCAGGGCCATCTGCTGTGCGATATCAGACGCGATATAGCGCTGCCCGGCATGCACGGAACGCAAGGCGTTAATCACTTCCTGCGGCGCGGCGCCCTTGCTCAGGTAACCGGCGGCACCCGCCTGCATCACCTTCGCGGGCAAAGGGTTTTCAGTATGGATGGTCAACATGATGACTTTGACGTCGGGTGCATAACGCACAATCTTGCGCGTGGCTTCCAGCCCGCCAATGCCCGGCATATTCATGTCCATCAGCACGATATCGACAGCGTTGCCACGGCACCATTTTACGGCGTCTTCACCGCACTGAGCCTCACCGACAACTTTTATACCTTTGATATCTTCAAGAATGCGTCGTATCCCTGCGCGCACCAGTTCGTGGTCATCAACAAGAAGAACGCTAATCAAGGAAAAATCTCCAAAAAAAGGGAGTAACGCAATCGGCCTCTGTTTTCGCCAGAGATATTACTTGTTTTTCAGACAAGAATGAACACAGATTAATACATACTTCCGAATAACTTTGCGGAGCAGAGCTGATTTTTCAATTTTAGCCGTCTATGCCGCCGATAAATCGTCACGTCGGAAAAGATCGGGCGACGAAAATAATTTCGTCGCGCTGCGTCTGACACAGGATAGCGCGACAATCATGCCGCGAGGGAGAAATCTGTGTAAGCAATCACGACATGAATAATATTAACACGGCTGTTGGCTGTTTGTAATCATTTGATATTTAAAGGCGTAACAAAATCTGCGGCCAACGTGGGTCCGGCAACCCTCGGTCGAAACTATTATTCCCGGCAAACTCCGGTAAAATCGGCGCCTCCGCCCCCAATAATTATAATAACCCCGATTGTTCAACAATAACGTACCGGAAAAATACTTGTTAACCACCTCGAAATAACTTGCCGAGAGTAGATGATTCAGACAGGCAATGAGCGAACGTTGCCCACCCGCGAGACCTGAGCAAGCCCGGTGCAGATGACAGACTCATGCTATGCTATACTCCGCGCCCAGTTAAATTCGCCGCCGCGCCCGGGGCTACTTTTTAGCCCGCGCGCGGTGCGCCAAAGCAGCTTGTATCAGGCTACGGCCTCAAAAAATCAGGAGAGAAAATGAGCAACGTTGATTTCACTACGTCTGCAAACCCGGAAATCTTGGCGACCGAGGTTGCCTGCCTCAAAGCTACGCTGACGCTGATCTTGAAGTCGATCGGCCAGGCCGACGCCGGGAAAGTCATCATCAACATGGAACGTTTCATCGCGCAGATTGAAGATCCGACTCAGGCAGAAATCTTCAAGAACAGCATTCAGCAAATCAAGCACGCTTACCGTCAGTAAGCGTTGCGCCCCAGACCCGCACTTCTTGTGGGTCTGCTTTTCACCACGCTGCGCCACACTCCATTGATCTTGCACGTGCTTTCGGGCAGTGTGTTGACTTTCTCCCCCACACCCGAGACCGTTATGGGCATCCTTGTCAAAGCGCTGATCGGCGCGCTGGTCGTGGTTCTAATCGGCCTGCTGGCCAAAACGCGCAACTATTATATCGCCGGTTTAGTCCCGCTCTTTCCCACTTTCGCCCTGATTGCGCATTACATTGTCGGCAGCGAACGTTCAATTGCGGCACTGAAAACGACGCTGATTTTCGGCATGTGGGCGGTATTGCCCTACCTGGTATATTTGATTTCGCTGTATTTCCTGATTAACAGCCTGCGGCTGTCGTTAGCGCTGGGGGCGGCGGTACTGTGCTGGATTGCGGCGGCGTGGCTATTAATTACGCTGTGGGGATGGTGGCAAGGGCGTTAACGCCCTTGCCTGGGCTGTTACGGCCGCCCTGCCTGCAACACGAAGCCTCGCTGCCGATCGCCGGCGATGCGCAGATAGCGGCTTTCACCGGCGCGCAGCGTCATCGGCACGCTGCCGCTGGTTTCACGCCAAATACATAGAGAGTTCTCGATCATATCTTGCCCGATACTGACCGAAATATTGCCTGGCGGCACGCGAAACTCTGCTTTTTCTTTTGCCTCGAGTGAAGCGGCAAACTCCCCATTCACATAGACGCCAGTGCGGCAGCTGCCCGCCAGCATTCCGCTGTCGCGCACCACGACCACCGTAGCGTAAGGCGTATCCGGGATATTCTGATAGAGCATCAGACGGCTTGGGGGGGGCAACTCAGCCTGTTGCGGCGGTACGGCTTGAGTCGCACACCCCGTCAGCAGTGCAGAGGCAAATAACAACGCGGCGTAATGCTTCATCCTTGGCTCCTGAAGAAAATAATGCTTATCGTAGCAAGAGAATAGCTTTCTCCAGTAGCATTCATACCGCAGAGACGAAAAAATCGGATAACTTCCCACTCCTCTCAAGAACCTGCAGGGATAAGAAGATTCTGCATTAAAGCCATTGAAATAAAGGCGATTCTTGCAGATTTAAAACTTGATCATGCCACGTTGGATATCTGCCGCAAAAGCACCACTGACGTAACTGAAACCATCCTGCGTGACATAAACCCGGGTATGACCGGTCTCTGATAACACCGCCACCATATATCCCAGGCTGATCATTTCATGGGACGGAACGTTCATCGGGGTTAGAAATCCGCGCCCACGGCACCACTGATAAAAGCGGGTTCGCCCATATCCCAACACGGCGCCAACATCGGAGAGGTGCTTAAAAGTATCATAATCCTCTGATGGTGAAGGTAAACCGTCATGACTTTCAGGCGTTTTCTTTATCCCAGACAAAATAAACTCCTTTTTTGACTCTATCGCGTACGGTTATCCTTCCTCTAAAATGAATTTAAAAAATCCAAATTTAAAATGCAAATGAATTCCCTGTAACTAAAAAGTCTTCCCCAGAAAAAACCTGAAAATAAAACCCCAATAAAAAAACAGAAATAAAAAACTAAGGTATTAATACTGAGCATTAAATCCTTGGCATGGGTAAATATCCTAAATAAAAATAATAGTCATACCAGATAAGAAAATACTTAGCTTGCATATTATTTCCCTCATTAAAACGATGCAATTGCGGTCGGATCATTGCGGCATAAAGAGAATGAATAAAATCAATGCCACATCGTCCAGCCCTCGCCGTGAGGTCGCTGATCCTTACAGACTGCCCTCAATGCGCCACATCCTCTCTCAACGCGGCACTTCCTCAATCACACCTAAACAATAACCATTATCATTTCCAATTGTTCCGCCAGTTTATTACACTTTCCCACCTCGTCAGTTAGGAACATTCCTAGGCTGCGAGCCTCAGGATAGAGAAAGAGTTAGGGACACCATGAAGAATTGCCGTTGTTTGATTGTTTTGCCGTTATTGATGTTGACCGCCTGCACCCAATGGGAAAGGCCTGGCGCAGTTGAGAGTACCCGGAATGCCGAATATGCCGAATGCCGCAGCCGCGGATACGATCGCTTCCCCCCGGACGTGGTGCGGGACGTGGAGTTCAGCTACGAAAACAAATACATTCCTTGCGAGAAGAATAAGAAAGACTGTCCATCGGGATACCGCTACGACAAGGAGCCGTCGATTAAAACAGTGCAGACCGATCGCAATCAGTCCGCCCGAGACGCCACCATCGAAGCCTGTATGTACGGCAAAGGCTGGCGGGAGAAAACCTACTATTGGCCGCAATGGTAATGTGGCGGCGTTTGCCTGGGGCGAGATGCCGCTAACCCATTCAACCATCGTCATCACATCGGTTCAGCCCCAGCGCAACCAGCGTTTCCGTCCTGACCGGCGTTAAAGGCACACGCGGCGACGGCAAAGGCCAGCCCAAAAGCTGCCTCGCCGCCGTTGCGCAGACTTTACCCTGGCATGCCCCCATACCACAGCGGCTGCTCATCTTAGCCGTGTTCCAATCCGGCTGATGGCGTACCTGTTCCAACGTAACGTCTTCGCAGCGGCACAGTAACGTTTGCGGATTGGCCAGCGAATTCAAGCGCTCATCGAGTGCGAAGGCATTTGCCGCCGCCGTGGCGAAACGCCGCCACCGCCGCCGCTGCGCCGCCAGGCGCTCTGCCTTTTCCCGCTGCCCGGTGGCGGCATAGCCGGCAATGGCGCCTTCAGTGAGCGCCAATTCACTGCCGCCGATGCCGGTACACTCCCCGGCAGCAAAAATTTGCACCTGGCTGGTTTGCTGCCAATGATTCACCGCTACGGCGTCATGTTCTATCCGACACCCCAACAGCATCGCCAGCTCAATGTTCGCCACCAGACCAAAACCGCAGGCCAACCTGTCGCAGGCGATCGTTCTTTCCCGCCCGCCGTTATTGACACGCACCGAGGTTAAACGTGCTTGCCCCAACGCCGCCTGCACCCGGCTACCGGCACGGTAACGATGCGGCATCAAAGAAAACGCCTGACGCAGCTTGGCCGGCCAGCGCCACAGGCCGCCGGCGAAAGCCGCCAACCGCCACAGCGGCGCCTGCTCCGCCAACATGACCACCTCTCCACCGGCCTGTTTCACGCTGTCGGCCACCGCCAACAGCAGCGGACCACTGCCGGCGATCACTACTCGCTCGCCGCGGATCGCCAACCCCTGCTTGATTTGCGCCTGTAGACCACCGGCGCCGGTCACCCCCGGCAGCGTCCAGCCGGGAAACGGCAACAACAGTTCACGCGCGCCATTGCATAAAATCAGCTTTTGATAGCGAATCACGCCGCAGCCCTCGGCGTCTTCATATGCCAATCGGTTAGCGCCACACTGCGCCACCAGCTTGCAGCCAGACTGCAGCGCAATATTTTCCCGCGCCGCCACCGCCTGCCGATAGCGGTTCGCCGTTTCAGGCAACGCCACCTGCGGTCCATCGCGCCAGATTTGCCCGCCGGGATGCGGATTATCATCAATCATTCGCACCTGGCCACCACTTTCCGCAGCGGCCAGCGCCGCCGCCATGCCGGCCGGCCCGGCACCGACGATCAGCACCTCACAACTGAAGTTACTCATCATCGTTCCTCTCTATGCGCATGCCGGCTTGGCACAGCGTTTGGCACGCCAGGCGACGCAGGCCGTTAATGGTCACCCGGCACTCCTGACAAACGCCCATGCCACAAAAGGGAGTACGCGGTTGGCGTGAAACCGACAACCGACAACGATCGTCGCCGCACAGGCTGAGCGCCGCAGCAACGCTGAGACCAACCGGCACCCGCCGGTGTTCTCCATCGATGCTCAACGCGATCGTATTTTGTCTTTCATTCATACAGGCAACTCCTCGGCGGCAAACGCCCGCGCAGCCAAATACGGGGAATCGTCAATCTCCGGCGTTTGCCGGCCAATTTGCGCAGTAATCAGCGCAGCGCTGCCGAGCGCAGTCGTGACGCCCAATCCCTCATGCCCCAGCGCCAGCCACAGCCAGGAATGCTGCGGATGCACGCCCAACAGCGGCAGCCCGTCGGCAGAGGCGGCGCGCAACCCGGTCCAGCAGCGAATGATGTTCATCTGCGCCAGTGCGGGCAAGAAATGCTGCGCACGCGTAAGCATTGCCGCCAACAGCGGCATGTCCAACGCCGAATCGACGGCGTCGAACTGGCGGGAAGAGCCGATCAGCCATTGTCCGGTGGGCCGCGCCTGCACATTGAAAGCCACCGACGTGCCGTTACTGGCATGCGCGCTGGCGCCATACCCCAGCTCCACCAGTTGATGCCGCACCCGCGGCGGGTAGCGATCGGTGATCGCCAGTTGGCCCTTCTTGGCGTGAAGCAAAGTCTGCGATAATAGGCTATTGGCCCTAAGGCCACAGGCCAGGACCACCACCGGCGCGGCCAGACGTCTGCCGTCCGCCAGCCGCACGGCTTCCTCTTCCAACGCTGTCGCTTCACCATGCACGACGTCAATTGCCGCACCACGGTCGGCCAACAGCCAGCGAGCCGCGAGCGGCGCATACAGAATGCCGTCGCCCGGCACCCGCAGTCCGCCGGCCAGGCCGTGCCGCAGCATCGGCTCCATGACGGCGAGCTGCTCTGCCGTCAGCAGTTCCGCGGCCACGCCCTGCTCCGCCAGCCGCGCCCGCTTTTGCTCGGCGATGGCCATTTCATCCGCTTGATCCGCCAACCACAGCGTACCGCAGCCACGCCAGGCGCAGGCTTCCGGCATGTGCCCCGTCACTTCGCGCCACAACCCCAGCGAATAAGCGCTCAACGCCAGCTCGGCAGGATTATCGTCCATGCAAACCAGATGCCCCATACCGGCGGCGGTGGCGCCGGCGCGGCGATCGTCCACTACCGAGACACGATACCCTTCCCGCGCCAGCCGCCAGGCGCAAGCGGCGCCGATGATACCGGCACCGACCACGATGACATCGGCTCCCCGCTCGGCGCCCATCAGCGTATCCCCCAGACGAAGGGATCGCGTTCGTCGAGCAGCAGTTGGCTATCGGCGCACACATAGGCCTGCCCGCGAATAAAGGGGGCAATGCGATCGCCGTTCCAACGATAATAGGCCTGGAATTCGCTGCCGATCACGCTGGCCTGCCGCCACTGCGTGTCCGGCGGCAGTTTGCCGTCCGCCGCCAGACACGCCAGTTTGGCGCTGGTGCCGGTACCGCACGGAGAACGGTCATAGGCTTTGCCGGGGCACAGCACGAAGCTGCGGCTGTCGGCCTGCGGATCGTCACCGAACAGTTCGATATGGTCTATCGCACCGCCGTCTTCACCGCGGATGCCCGCCTGTTCCAACGTTTGCCGCACCGCCCAGGTGAACGCGGTCAAGGCCTCCAGATTGTGTTTATCGATGGGCAACGGTGACTCGCCGATCAGGAAGAACCAGTTGCCCCCCCAGGCGATGTCACCCGTCACCGGCCCGTGACCGGCAACCTCAAGCCGCACCTGGCGGCGGTAGCGATAAGCCGCCACGTTCTCCACCGTGACGCTGCCGTCATCATGCAGCGTGGCGCTTACCGGGCCGACCGGGGTCTCGATCAGATGGCGCCCGGCGTGGATGCGCCCCAGATGAGCCAGCGAAGCGATCAGCCCGATAGTGCCGTGCCCGCACATGCCCAGATAGCCGCTGTTGTTAAAGAAGATCACCCCGGCGGTGGCCTGTGGCGAGCAGGGGCGGCACAGCAACGCCCCCACCAGCACGTCATTGCCACGCGGTTCGAGCATCACCGCGCAGCGCCAATCGTCATAATGTTGTGCGAAACGCGCCCGCCGTTCCGCCATGCTACCCTCGCCGAGATCGGGAAAACCTTCCACGATCAGGCGGGTCGGCTCTCCGCCGGTGTGAGAATCGATCGCCCGCAAAGCGGTGATATGCGCAGAAAGTGCCATCGGCGTCTCCTGGGTTAATGAGATGTTACCAATGGCATTAGCCTGAACGAATGTGAGCATGACGGCTTGATGCGTTTCGGCGCAGCGAATGAAGAAATCAGCACAGTGACAAACGTCAGGCCTGACGCGTCGCGGGTATGAGTTTAACGGTTGTCATAATAATGACTTATTTATCATGTCGTTATTTTTATGCTAAACCCTTGCGTAGCGAGAAACGCCGCAGTTTTCAAGCAACCGCCAAACACCGTCCGGCAAAAGTATGCGGCAATCCGCATATTTGGCAGCCCGCCGGAAATAGCGCTTGCTTCGTTACAAAAAAGTTAATATTGATGCGAAAGCGCCAACCTGGCTCGCCTGTTTTTCCGGCTAACGACCGAAAAGGGACTGTTATGCGATCCACTTCAGACTACCCGCCTCCGGTTTCGCTCTCGCCGCCTTCGCTTGTGGGGCTGCCGGAGCAGGAGGACGTTTTTGCCGTCGAACATCTGTCGCGCCTGTGCGACGGGCTGGCGCAGCAGCGCCCGAACAACCTGCGCGATCTGCTGAATACGCTGGCGCTGATCGCGCCGTTGCTGAACGCGATCCCCAACGTGGTGTTCTTTATCAAAGACGCCCAGGCTCGCTACCTGCTGGCTAACCTGACGCTGGCCAGGCGCTGCGGTTTCAAAACCGTGACGCCGCTGCTGGGCAAAACCTCCGCCGATGTTTTTCCCGCTCAGCTCGGATCCGGCTATACCGAGCAGGATCTGCGGGTATTGCGCCACGGCGTGCTGATCCAGGATCAGCTGGAAATGCACCTGTACAACGGCCGAGAAACCGGCTGGTGCCTGACGCAAAAGCTGGCGCTGTATGACGCGCAGGGAAAAATCATCGGTATGGCGGGTATTTCTCACGATCTGCAGGAGGCCAGAGCCAATCACCCGGCCTACCAGCGGCTGGCGGCGATCGACGTGCATATCCGCCGCCACTACGCCAGACCGATCGCGCTTGAAGAGCTGACGGCGCTGACCGGGTTATCGGTGGCGCAGATCGAACGCTACTGCAAACGTATCTTCCACCTCACCCCGCGCCAGATGATCCACAAAGTGCGGCTGGAAAAGGCCACGGAACTCCTGGCCGGCGATCTGCCGATCACGGACATCGCGCTGCAGTGCGGCTATACCGATCACAGCGCCTTCAGCCGTCAGTTCAAAGCGATGACCGGCTCCACGCCGCGCGATTTTCGCCTGACGCTTTCCGCTTAACGCACTGATTTACCCCGTTAACCCTCTCTTCTCACGGCGTACCGACGCCCGATTTTTCACGCCCGATTTCCGCCGCTATTGTGCCAATTTCGTCGCGGCAATCGGCGAAAAGCGTCAAGCCTCCCTGCGCAATACCGGTCAATCTGTCGGTGAGCCTTACCAAAGATTCACTTTTCATTAACACTTTCGGACGACAGGACAAACACGATGAGCCATAAAACCCTAAGCTGGAGCGGCGTATTCCCGGCGGTGACGACCCAATTTCGCAACGATTTCTCTCTGGATCTCGACGCCACCCATACGGTGATCAAAAACCTGGTGCGCGACGGCGTCTCCGGCCTGGTGGTGTGCGGCACCGTCGGTGAAAATACCTCGATGACAGTGCAGGAAAAGCTGGCGGTGATCGAGGTGGCGAAAGACGCCGCCGACGGTAAAGTGCCGGTGATCGCCGGCATCGCCGAGTTCACCACCGCCTTCGCGCAGAACATGGCGCGTGAAGCGCAAAAGGCCGGCGTCGACGGAATTATGGTGATGCCGGCGCTGGTCTACTCCGCCAAACCGCACGAAACCGCCGCGCACTTCCGCAGCGTCGCTGGCGCGACCGATCTGCCGATAATGGTCTACAACAACCCTCCCATTTACAAAAATGACGTCACGCCCGACATTCTGACCTCGCTGGTCGACTGCGAGAACATCGTGTGCTTCAAAGACTCGTCGGGCGATACCCGCCGCTTTATCGACCTGCGCAATGAAGTCGGCGATCGCTTCGTGCTGTTCGCCGGATTGGACGATGTGGTGCTGGAAAGCATCGCCGTCGGCGCGCAAGGCTGGATCTCCGGCATGTCCAATGCCTTCCCGCGCGAAGGGGAAACCCTGTTCCGGCTGGCGAAGGAAAAACGCTATGAGGAAGCGTTGGCGCTATACAGCTGGTTTATGCCGCTGCTGCACCTCGATGCCCGCCCCGATCTGGTGCAGTGCATCAAACTCTGCGAACAGCGGGTCGGCCGCGGCAGCGCTGTCACTCGCCCTCCGCGCCTGGCGCTGCAGGGAGAAACGCTCACCGAGATCAACGCCGTGATCGATAAAGCGCTGGCCACCCGCCCTGCGCTGCCGAACGTCGGCCTGTGACGCCTTCATCGCCCGGCCATGCCGGGCGTCATGCTTTATCTACCGGGGGAACCGATGCCCAACGATCGCTACGCCGCCATCAGCGGCCAACAATTTATCGGCGGCCAACGCCGCGCCGAAGGGGAAGCGTCGCTGTGTAGCCTGCGCGCCGACGACGGTCAGCCAACCGGCTACCGCTTCCACCAGGCCACGGCGGCAGAAACCGCCGCCGCCGCAGAAGCCGCCGCAGCAGCCTTTGCGCCCTATTCACAGCTCAGTGCAGAACAACGCGCGAACTTTCTCGACGCCATCGCCGAAGAGTTAGACGCATTGGATAATGTTTTCTTCACCTTCGCCATGCAGGAAACGGCCTTGCCGTCTGCGCGGTTGAGCGGCGAACGCGCCAGAACCAGCGGCCAGATGCGGCTGTTCGCCACGCTGCTGCGGCGCGGTGACGTCGAGGGCGTGCGCATCGACTGCGCGCTGCCGCAGCGTTCCCCCCTGCCGCGCCCCGATCTGCGTCAATACCGCACGGCGCTCGGCCCGGTGGCGGTCTTCGGCGCCAGCAACTTCCCGCTGGCGTTTTCCACCGCGGGCGGTGATACCTCCGCCGCGCTCGCCGCCGGTTGCCCGGTCGTATTCAAGGCGCACAGCGGCCATATGATCACCGCCGAGCTGACCGCTCAGGCGATCGAGCGCGCTCGGGAACGCACAAGGATGCCCGCCGGCGTCTTCAACATGATCTTCGGCAACCGCGTGGGGGCCGATTTGGTACAACATCCGGCGATTCAGGCAGTGGGATTCACCGGCTCGCTGCAGGGCGGCCGGGCGCTCTTCGATCTGGCGATGCAACGCCCTCAACCTATACCGGTCTTCGCAGAAATGTCGAGCATCAATCCGGTAGTGATCCTGCCCAAGGCGTTGGCGCGGCGCGGGCAGCGCATTGCGCAGGAACTGGTCTCTTCCTTCACACTCGGCTGCGGTCAGTTCTGCACCAAGCCCGGCGTGATCGTCGCGCTGCGCGGCGCCGCCTTCGATCGGTTAACCGAAACGATGAGCGCCCTGGTCAACGCCGCCGAGCCGCAGCCGATGCTGAATGCCGGCACGCTGGAGCACTACCGTCACGGGCTGGCTGCCCTCGAAGCCCATCCAGGTATGCGGCGTCTCGCAGGCCGAAGCGAAACGCCCACGCTTCGGGCGGCGGCGCAGCTTTATCAGGCGGAAGAGGCGCTGTTGCTGCAGGCTGACCCGCTGCTGCAACAAGAGGTCTTCGGCCCGGTCAGCATCCTGGTGGCGGTGGATAACGAAACGCAGCTGCATGCGGCGCTAACGGCATTGCAAGGCCAGTTAACCGCCACGCTGCTGGCGGACGACGACGATCTCGATGTGGCCGCCGGTCTGACGACACTGTTGGCGCGCAAAGCCGGTCGGGTGCTGTTCAACGGGTATCCGACCGGGGTGGAAGTGTGCGACGCCATGGTGCACGGCGGCCCTTACCCGGCCACCAGCGACGCACGCGGCACCTCGGTAGGCACGCTGGCCATCGAGCGTTTCCTGCGGCCGGTCTGTTTGCAAAACACCCCTGCGGCGCTGTTGCCGCCGGCGCTGCAGGACGCCAACCCGCTCAACCTGCTGCGGCTGGTTAACGGCGTTTACACCCGAGCCCCCCTGGTTTCACCTGCCCAACATTAGCCCGGCCGCATCTGCCTGCCACTCAATAACAAAAGGGTAATACCATGACAACCCAAGGCAAATTCAAGAAGCAGCTTACGCTCACCGACCTGACGTTCATCGGTCTGGGCGCCATCTTCGGCTCCGGTTGGCTGTTCGCCGCCAGCCATGTCTCCTCCATCGCCGGCCCGGCCGGCATCTATTCCTGGCTGATCGGCGGCCTGGCGGTGCTGCTGCTCGGCATCGTTTACTGCGAGCTGGGCGCCGCCCTGCCGCGCGCCGGCGGCATCATTCGCTATCCGGTATTCTCGCACGGCGAACTGATGGGTTATCTGCTGGGGTTTATCACGCTGATCGCCTTCTCCAGCCTGATCGCCATCGAAGTCGTCGCCGCCCGGCAGTACGCCGCCGCCTGGTTCCCGTTCCTCAGTCAGCCGGGTTCCGGCGATCCAACCGCGATCGGCTGGCTGGTGCAGCTGGCGCTGCTGTGCTTTTTCTTCGCGCTCAACTATTACAGCGTCAAAACCTTCGCCAAATCCAATAACCTGATCAGCGTGCTGAAGTTTCTGGTGCCGCTGTTGGTGATCGTGGTGTTGTTCAGCTTTTTCAAACCGGAAAACCTGCACAGCCAGGGCTTTGCTCCCTTCGGTTCCGCCGGCGTTGAGGCCGCCATTTCCGCCGGCGGCATCATCTTCGCCTACCTCGGCCTGACGCCGATCATTTCGGTCGCCAGCGAGGTGCAACGGCCGCAGCGCACCATTCCCATCGCGCTGATCCTGTCGGTGGTGCTGTCCACCATCATCTATGTGCTGCTGCAGATAGCGTTTCTCGGCAGCATCCCCAGCGAGATGCTGAGCGGCGGCTGGGCCGGCATCAGCCAACAGTTCTCCCTGCCGTTCCGCGACATCGCCATCACGCTGGGCATGGGATGGCTGGCGTTTCTGGTGGTCAGCGACGCGATCGTTTCGCCGAGCGGCACCGGCAATATCTATATGAACGCCACGCCCCGCGTGATCTACGGTTGGGCGCGCGCCGGCACCTTCTTCAAACTGTTCACCCGGGTGGATGGCGAGTCAGGTATTCCTCGCCCGGCGCTGTGGCTGACCTTCGCTCTCTCGGTATTCTGGACGCTGCCGTTCCCATCCTGGGAAAAACTGATCGGTGTGGTGTCCGCCGCACTGGTGCTGAGCTACGCCATCGCCCCGGTCACCGCCGCCGGGCTGCGGCGCAATGCGCCCGATATGCCGCGTCCGTTCCGGGTCCGCGGTTTCTGCGTGCTCGGCCCGCTGTCGTTTATCATTTCGGCGCTGATCGTCTTCTGGTCCGGCTGGGACACCGTCTCCTGGCTGCTCGGCTTGCAGATCCTGATGTTCTTCATCTACATCCTGTTCAAGAATCAGGTGCCGACCCACGCCGTTAGCCTCAGGCAGCAAATTTGGTCCTCGCTGTGGCTGATCGTCTTCTATGCGCTGGTGATCGGGCTTTCCTACCTCAGCAGCTTCGGCGGCATCGGCGCTATTGCTCATCCATGGGACACCCTCACCATGGCGGTGATTGCGCTGGCGATTTACTACTGGGGCGCCTATACCTGTTTACCCCAGGCCAATTTTATCGGCGATGAAGAAGAATGAACCCAGGGAGGAGATCGAAATGACATCCATGCATGTGCTGTCGCTGGAACAGGCTTATCAACTGGCGTTGCGTACGCTGCGCAGCAACGGTTTCAATCAGGCGCATGCCGAGGCGGTGGCGCAAAATGTCACCCAGGGCGAACGCGACGGCTGCGCTTCTCACGGGCTGTACCGGCTGTTGGGCTGCGTGCGATCGCTGCGGGCAGGCAAGGTTTCTGCCGATGCGATGCCCAGATTGCTCGACCAGGCGCCGGCCATCTTGCGCGCCGACGCCGGCGGTGCGTTTTCCCTGCTGGCCTACCGCACCGCTCTGCCGGCCTTTATCGAGAAAGTGCGCACCAACGGTGTCGCCGCGCTGGCGATCAACCGCTGCGTGCATTTCTCCGCGCTGTGGGCCGATATCGAACCGCTGACCGAGCAGGGGTTGGTGGCCTTGGCCTGCACGCCCAGCCACGCCTGGGTGACGCCGGCCGGCGGTTCGCGACCGCTCTTCGGCACCAACCCCATCGCCTTCGGCTGGCCGCGTCCGGATCGGCCGCCGTTTTTGTTCGACATGGCCACCAGCGCGGCAGCGCGCGGCGAAATCGAATTACACCGCCGCGCCGGCACCCCGCTGCCTGAAGGCTGGGGCATTGATAAGGCAGGCAACCCGTCCACCGATGCCGCCAGCGTGTTGGAGGGCGCGATGCTGACCTTCGGCGGGCATAAGGGCTCGGCGCTGGCGGCAATGGTTGAATTGCTGGCAGGGCCGCTGATCGGCGATATGACCAGCAAGGAATCGCTGGCCTATGACGATGGCACCGGTTCGTCGCCTTACGGTGGTGAGCTGGTCATCGCGTTGGATCCCGAGCGTTTTCTCGGTGCGGATAAGGCGAAATATTTCGTCGGAGCGGAGGCGATGTTTGCCGATATGCAGGCGCAAGGCGCCCGCATCCCCGGCGAACGCCGTTATCGGCAACGGCGCCAGAGCGAGCAATACGGCGTGGAAATCCCCAAGGCGTTGTACGACGAAATAGTGGCGCTGTGCGATTAACGCTGGATTTATGCCCCGCGCCGGCAACCCGGCGCGGGGAGAGGCTTATCCAGCCTGAGCCATGTCGCTGTGCAGGCGCTTGCGCCATACCGGTTTGGTGTCCCAGCGTGCAAAGTGTTTCGCCTCTTTACCCGGCTGCACCTGATGCCACATGTCTTCTTGCCACCGGATCGGTTCCTTTCCTCGCAACGTTGGGCGGGTCTGTTTAATCGTCCGTTGCAAGACGTCTGCTTCTTCCGCAGTAATGGGCGGCGCCTGTCTGGCGGCGTCCAGCGCACGGCTTCCCAGCGGCGCCATCACCTGATACAACACGTTGACCTGCTGCAGCGTCGCTTGCTGATTAGTGCTCATCCCCTTACCCGACCAACCGTCGAAGTTTTCACCGGGATCGTCCCCCTGCGCGCGATACTCATTACCTGGCCCCTCGACGATATTCCATCCTTGCCAGGTCACCAGAGTGTGTAATTCATCGCGATCCTGCAGGTTTTTATTCTGGATCTGTTTGAGCACCGCGGCGCGGTTTGGCACACCGATCAGATTCATAAACTCGTCCAGCGCGTTCCAATGCTGCCCCGCCACCAAACCATTCCAGACATTACGCAAACAGTTCCAGGGAATGGTGTGGTGCCAGGTTAGCGTGATAAGCGGTTTGGTTGACGCATGTTGCCAACGGCTCGGTTCACTGCCCCGATCGCCTCTGATAATCCCATCGACTTCTAATGGCATAGCTGCCCCTCTTCTGGCTGAAATGAAAAATATGCGCAAGGCCGGTGGCCCGGTTGGCATAAAAACGTCAGCTAAAATCGTAGCAGTTCAGACTGGGATGGCAATAAAACGCAAAGCACGCTCTGCAGCCGGCCGGTAACCGCAGAACGTGCCCGAAAACGGTGAGTTTAAGATGAATTATCTGACCACCATCACCGAAATATTGGCATGGCGAACGATAGCGGCGGCATTGGACCCCAGCAGATAGGTTTTCACGCTCGGGCGACGCGAACCGATGATGATCAGATCGGCGTCGATCTCTTCCGCCAGTTCCAACACCTGATCGCGTGCAGAACCGAAGCTGACGGTGTAATTGAGGCGATCCAACGGCAGATCGATTTCCGACATGATTTTCTTCAGTCTATCCACCGCCTTCACCTCCGCCTGATTCTCAAACTCCTTGAGGCCGAACGAATAGGCAGTAACAAAAGCCGAGGCATCCGGCAGCGCATGGAAGAAATGCACTTTAGCGCCGGACATCTTCGCCAAATATTCCACATGCTTCAGCGCATGCTCGGTCAACAGATCCTCTTCAATATCGATCGGCACTAAAATAGTCTTGTACATATCACGTCCTTTCTATGTAAACCGGGTGCCAACAGAATACTGCCGCGCACGGGCGCGGTGAATCGCTTTATCACGCTTTTGTGATCGAGGGGTAAATACTGACAAGGATAGTTTTTAATTTAACAAAATATAAACATTACACCGATAACGGATAGGCGATTAATTATTTATTACTCGAGATTAAATTAGCTGTAAATAAACCGCTTTGGCGGTAGCGGCGGTCTTATTGGCGACAGAAAGCTTTTTAATCGAGTTGCCGATGTGGAAATTGATCGTGCGCTCGCTCACCCCCATCAACAACGCGATCTCTTCCGCCGTTTTTCCTTCGCTGCTCCAGCGTAAAATGTCTTTTTCGCGCAGCGTCAACACATCTTTTATCGCGTCATCATTCACCGATATCAAGGCCTCCCGCAGCGTTTTATGGGCGGTTTGCGCCAGCCAAAGGAAAAAAGTTTCATTTGCCGCACGCGCTTGCGGCGTTTGCTCAGGTAGCGCTTTACCGGCAAACGTCAGGATCCCCAACCTGCCATAGCAATCCTTGACCGACTGCGACCAACCGGCGCACAAGCCGAATTGCGCCATACGCCGCCAAAGCGTCGGCCGCTCATGATAAAAGCTTTCGTCCCACTGAAACTGCAGCGTGGAATGGTGAGCACGCTCAATAACCGGATCCTGCAAATATACCCGCTGCCGCCGATAATCCTCGAGATAGTTCGTTGAAATATTCCCTTCGATCAGCATCTTGGGGCTGCTGGCCGGATAACAGGAAAACACGATGTAGGAGAAATAATCAAACCCCAACGCCTCGGCGCAGGGCCCCAGCTGCGTCAGAAAGCATTCGCGATCGGCCAGGCTGCCAATCACCTCCGCCATGAGCCGTTGAGTGCGGGTATCCATAACGCAGATTCTCCAGATAGCGATGCCGATTTATCGATAGGTCAGATTCACTATAGAATATCGCCGCCCGGCGCCAGTAGCCGTTTCATATAATAAAAAATACCAACGCTATAACGAAAACAGCTATTCCCCTTAAAATAAGCCTTTTTATTGCGCCGAACAGGAAAACTACGCGAATAGCATACTCTCCTCGGCACGTAAACCTGTCATTTCTACCGTTAGACAGCCAGGACACCACCAATTACTTTCCAGACAGGCACCCAGTGCCGCCGTAAATCCAAAGAGATAATAAGCATTTGCGAATTTCGCATGGCATACAGTGACGGGGATTTTCTATGGCAGAAAGTAATGCGGCAATTCAATCGGCTGCGATTATCGGCGCGGGAACGATGGGCAGAGGCATCGCTTATCTTTTCGCGCAAAAAGGCATTCCCACGATGCTTTATAATCGCAACGGCAATACCCTCAATCAAGCTCGCGAATATATCGCGCAAGACCTGAACAAGAAAGTCGAACAGGGCAAGATCGCGTTGCAGGATAAAGACGCGGTGCTGGCCAATCTGATGTTCACTTCCGTGTTTGAGGCCATCGCCGACAGCGAGCTGGTGATAGAAACCATCGCCGAGCAAGAACAAACCAAACTTGAGGTGCTGGCGGCCATCGCCGCGGTGGTCAAGCCCGACACGCTGATCGCCACCAATACCTCCTCACTGTCGCTTAACAAGCTGGCAACTGCGGTGACGCACAGCGAGCGCTTTATCGGTTTACATTTTTTCAACCCCGCTCCGCTGATGAAGCTGATTGAAATCATTCCGGCCTACTTTACCGCGCACGCCACCACGGAACGCTGCCGCCAACTGGTGGCGGCGTTGGGGAAACGCGATGTCGTCTGCCAGGCCACGCCGGGGTTCATCGTCAATCGCATGGCCCGCCCCTACTACCTGGAAGGGTTCCGCCTGTTGGAAGAACATGTGGCGCGCGCGGCGCAGATCGACCGCGCCCTCAAGGCCGGCGGGCGCTTCCGCATGGGGCCGCTCGAGCTGACCGATTTTATCGGCCAAGACATTAACTATCAGGTCAGCCGGCAAATCTGGCAGGACATGCAATACGACCCGCGCTATACCCCTGGTCATCTGCAGCGTTCACTGGTCGATGCCGGTCTGTTGGGGAAAAAGAACGGCCGCTCCTATTTTGCCGCCGAAGAAACCGCCCCGCCGGTGACGGCCGCCAACAATGCAGACGTCGAGACGCTGCGCGTTTACGGCGAGCATCCTTTTTTTACCCTGTTGCAGCAGCGAGCCGCGCTTCAGTGGCCACAGCTGCGCGTGGAACAACGGCCGGCATTACCGGGGCTGGGAGCGGCCGTCCAGATCAATGACGCTTTCACCGTCAGCATCACCGATGGCCGCACGGCGAGCCAACTGGCCGAGCAGACGGCAGCGGATGCCTTTGTGGTCGATGTCGCCCTGAACTACGCCGACACCACGTACCTGGTGGCGGCGCACAGTCGCCACGCTTCTGCGGCCAATAAGGCGCTGTTTTTACGCCTGCTGCACACGGCAATCCCACAGGTTGAATTTATCAAGGACTCTCCGGCGCTTATCGTCGCCCGCGTCCTCAGCAGCCTGATCAATGAGTCGGTGATCATGGTGGAAAGCGGCGTCTGCAGCCGGGAAGACATCGATGTCGCCGCCGTCGCGGGCGTTAACTACGCCGGCGGCATTTTCGACTGGCTCGGCAAACTGGGGGAGAAAAACGTCAGGACGACGCTGAGCAATCTGGCACAGCTGCTGCACGCGGCGCGCTATGCGCCGCATTACACCCTTCTGCACGCCGCGCAACCGGCGCTGACGACCACGCCTTAAGGATCCATGATGAGCATTAAAGATGACGGCGTTTATCTGATCGACGGCACGCGCACGGCGATCGGCGCCTATGGCGGCAGCCTGGCGCATACCCGCCCCGACGACATGGCGGCGACGATCATTCGCGGCCTGCTGCAGCGCCATCCGGCGGCGGAAGCAGATCTGGACGAAGTGGTCCTGGGCTGCGCCAACCAGTCCGGCGAAGACAACCGCAACGTCGCCCGCATGGCGGCGCTGCTTTCCGGGTTGGATCCGTCGGTGCCTGCCATCACCCTCAACCGCCTTTGCGCCTCCGGGTTGGATGCGGTGATCTACGCCGCGGCGAAAATCCGCAGCGGCCTCAGCGAACTGATTCTGGCCGGCGGTGTGGAAAGCATGAGCCGCGCGCCCTATGTGCTGAGCAAAGGCGAAACGCCGTTCGACAAAGGCGTGAAGCTGTACGACACCACGCTGGGGTGGCGCTTTGTTAACCCGCGGCTGGCGGAGCGCTACGGCAGCGATCCGCTGGGCATCACGGCGGAAAACGTAGCCCAACGGCAACATATCTCACGCGAGGAACAGGACCTGTTCGCGCTGGCCTCGCAGCAGAAGGCCCGCCGGGCGATCGACAGCGGCCGGCTGGCGCGGGAAATCACGCCCGTGGACGTGCCGGCCGATCGTAAAACGACCCGCACATTCGCGCAGGATGAATTTCCCCGGCTCAGCACGCTGCAACAGCTACAGGCGCTGAAACCGGCATTCTCCGTCGGCGGTTCGGTCACGGCAGGCAACGCTTCCGGCATCAACGACGGCGCCGCCGCGCTGCTATTGGCTTCCGGTCGCTACGTGAAGCGCCAGGGGTGGCAACCGCTGGCGGAGATCGGCGACAGCGCGGCCGCCGGCGTTGAACCGGCGCTGATGGGGCTGGGGCCGATCGCCTCCACCGAGCGCTTGCTGCAGCGCGGCGGCTTCACCTTGAACGACTTCGACATCATCGAGATTAACGAAGCGTTCGCCTCACAGGTTCTGGCGGCGCTGAAACACTGGCGTATCGGTGCCAACGACGCGCGGGTCAACCCGAACGGCGGTGCCATCGCACTCGGTCATCCGCTGGGGATGTCCGGCGCGCGCCTGGTGCTGTCGGCAGCGCTGGAATTACGCGACCAACAGGCGAACAACGCATTGGTGACGATGTGCGTCGGCGTCGGTCAGGGGCTGTCATTAAACCTTAAAGCCGTTTAACACAAGGAACATACGATGAGCGTACTGAACATTCTTGAAGAAAAGCTGGCGGAAACCAAAAAACAGGGGCGTTTTCGCGAGTTCCTCAACCTTGAGCGCGGCGTGCAGGACAAACCCTGGGCCACCAGCCACGGCCATCACGGTGAGCGCCGTCTCAACGTCTGGTGCTCGAACGACTATCTGGCGATGAGCCACCACCCCAAAGTGCTGCTGGCCACCACCGATGCGGTTAACCGGGTCGGGCTGGGCACCTGCGGCGCCCGCAGCATTTCCGGCACCTCGGTCTACCACAGCGAGCTGGAAACGCTGCTGGCCAGCGCCTATGGCAAAGAGTCGGCGCTGCTGTTCACCACCGGTTTCGGCGCCAACGACGCCACCTTATCCACCCTGTGCGACGCCATTCCCGATCTGATCGTGTTCTCCGACGAGCTGAATCACGCCTCGATGATTTACGGTATCCGCTACAGCAAAGCGGAGAAAAAAATCTTCCGCCACAACGATGTGGCACACCTCGCCGAGCTGCTGCAGGCCGCCGATCCGGCGCGGCCAAAGCTGATCGCTTTCGAGTCGCTGTATTCCATGGACGGTGACTTCGCCCCCCTGGCGCAGATCGTGGCGCTGGCGGAGCAGTACCAGGCGCTGACCTATCTCGACGAGATCCACTCCGCCGGCGTCTATGGCGAACGGGGGCTGGGTTACGCCGAACAACTGGGCCTGCTGGATAAAATCACCATTATTCAGGGCGGGTTCGGCAAATCTTACGGTGCGGCGGGCGGCTATATCGCCGCGCCCCGTTCGGTGGTGGAGGCGGTGCGCAGTTGGGCCCCGGCATTCGTCTTCAGCACCTCGTCGCCGGCGCCGGTGGTGGCCGCCGCGCTGGCCAGTTTTAAATACAACCTCGAGCATGACACCCAACGCAAACACCTGCTGGCGATCGTCGATCACCTGAAAACCGGCCTGCGCGCCGCCGGCATCCCGCTGGTGTCGGCGGACAGCCATATCCTGCCGTTGCTGGTCGGCGATCCGCACCGCAACAAACACATCAGTAAAGTGCTGCTCGATGAACACGATATTTACGTGCAACCGGTCAATGCACCGACGGTGCCCGCAGGCAGCGAGCGGCTGCGGGTGACGCCGACCTCGGCGCACTCCCATGCCGACGTGGAGACCTTCCTGGCGGCGCTGGGACGAGTCTGGGCGGCGAACGATCTGCGGAGGGCGGGATGAAGTTAGCGGATTATAACGGCCATCTGATCACGCTCTGTCTGATGGCGACCGGCACGTTCGCCATCGGCACCGACGCCTTTATCGTCGCCGGCGTGCTCAGCGACATTTCCGGTACCTTTGCCGTCAGCCCCGCGCAAGCGGGGCAGTTGATATCGGTATTCGCGCTGGCTTATATGCTGTTCGCCCCTCTCACCGCCTGGCTGCTGGGCAACGTCAACCGCAAGCATATCCTGCAGTTGGCGCTGGTGCTGTTCATCGCCGGCAACCTGGCCTGCGCCTGGGCCACCAGCTACCTGCAGATCTCGTTCGGCAGAGTGCTGGCGGCATTGGGGGCGGCCTGTTACACGCCGCAGGCCGCCGCCGCCGCGGTAGGGCTGGTGGCGGAAAAACGCCGCGGCCTGGCCATTTCCATCGTCTATGGGGGCATGACGTTGGCTATTGCGCTCGGTATTCCGTTCGGCACCTTTCTCGCCAAACTGATCGGCTGGCGAGAAATCTTCCTGTTCATCGCCCTGCTGGGGGCAATTGCGCTGCTGGGCCTGTCGCTGGCGCTGCGGGCCATTGCGCCACCGGGCAAGCATTCGCTGAAAGAGCGACTCGCCCCGCTGCGGCAAAAGGCGGTGCTGACCACGCTACTGATCACCTTTTTTGCCGTTTGCTCGGAACACATCGTCTATAGCTACGTCAGCGTGTTGCTGAAAAACACCCAGTTCGGCCCGCAGGCGATCCTGCCCCTCGCGCTGCTGGTATTCGGCATTGGCGCGGTGATCGGCAATTTTGCCTCCGGCGCGTTAACCGATGCCCTCGGCAGCAAGTTCGTGCTGCTGTTTTCCGTGGCGATCCAGACGCTGTCCCTGTTTCTGCTGGCCTTCTATGTCACTTCCCCCTGGTGGGTGCTGGCCATCTTTCTGGTCTGGGGTATCACCGGCTGGATGTATCTGGTGCCGATCCAGCATCACCTGTTGTCGCTATCGAAACGCTTTGGCGCGCTGACCGTATCGCTCAACAGCTCGGTGCTGTACGCCGGCATCGCGGCGGGCGGCATGCTGGGCGGCCTGGCGCTCTATGCGCTGCCGGCCTATTACCTGCCGCTGTTTTCGCTGCCGCTCGGCGCCATCGCCCTGCTGCTGACGCTGATCTTTTTCCGCGGGGAGGCCAGCAATGAGTGAATCACCGCCGGTGCTTTACGAACGTTATGGCGCGCAGGTTGCGGTCATCACCCTCAATCGGCCGGAAAAAAAGAACGCCATCAACCTGCAGATGGCCGAGCTGATCCGCACCTACCTGCGGCAGGCAGATAACGATGACTCGGTGCGAGCGATCGTCCTGGCCGGTCAACCGGCGGTATTTTCCGCCGGCATGGATATCAACGCCTTTCATCAGGGTGAACTGCCCATCGTCACGCCGGAGGGGTTTGGCGGGCTGATCCATGCACAGATCGCCAAGGTGATCATCGCCGCCGTTGACGGCATCGCGTACGGGGGCGGATTTGAGCTGGCCCTGGCGTGCGATCTGATCGTCGCCGGCCAGAACGCACGCTTCAGCTTCCCCGAAACCGGGCTCGGGTTAGTCGCCGCACAAGGCGGGTGCGCGCGCTTGCCGGCGCGTATTTCCCCCTATGTCGCGCTCGACTGGCTGCTGACCGGCAGAACCGTCGGCGCACAGGAAGCGTTGTCATACGGCGCCATTTCCCGCATCAGCGCAAGTTCGGCCCGGGAAGAAGCGTTGCGTATCGCCGAACAGATCGCCGGAAAAGATCTTGCCGCCAGCCAGGCGGTTAAGGCCATCGTGCGTCAGGGGCTGGCGCGGCAAGAAGCCCCCTCATTCGATTTTCAACAAGGCCCGGTCGAGCGCCTGCGTCAGGCTGCCGCCCGCCGATAATGCCCCTGCCGGTTCGCCTGAACCGGCATTTCCCGTTTGTCCTCCACCGCTCATTTTACACAGCCTGCCTGTCGGCGCTGGGCTACACTGCCGGTAGCCCTAATGCGCTGATAAGGAAAAACAATGCGCCATTTGCCTCTACAGACCCCCAGACTGATCCTGCGCCCGTTCACCGCCGACGATCTGCCCCACTTTACCGCCTACCGCAGCCATCCTGACGTGGCGCGCTATCAAAGCTGGAGCGACTACAGCGCCGCCGAGGCACAGGCCTTTTTTCGCACAGCAACGGCAGCTCGAATTCAACCGTGACGACAGCTGGTTTCAACTGGCGGTCGAGCGCCGCGAGGACGGCGCGTTGCTGGGCGATGTCGCGGTGCATTTTTTCGATGAAGGGCGTCAGGCTGAACTGGGCGTGACCTTCGATCCGGTTCATCAGCGGCAAGGACAAGCGCGCGAGGCGCTAAGCGCCGTCATCGCCCTGCTGTTCGGGCCGCTGGCGAAACACCGCATTACTGCGGTGGTAGACGCGCGTAATCTTCGCGCCGCCGCGTTGTTCAGTAAGCTGGGCTTTCGCCGTGAGGCCTGTTGGCGGCAAAACGTGTTTTTCAAAGGCGCATGGGGCGACGAATTCGGTTTCGCCCTGCTGCAAAGCGAATGGCGGGAGAATGCAAAGCATGACGCTACTGAATAAATACCTTGGGCAATACCAGTTCTCGGAGCGGCATGCGATCGCCATCGCCGCACCGCAGGCGCGGATCCTGGAGGCCGTGGCCGCTTATGATCCCAGGCACGATCGTTTTTTCCGCAGCATGATAGCGCTGCGCGAATTGCCCGCGCGACTGATGCCACGCGATAAGCCTCGTCCTCCGCCGTTTGGCCTGCAAAACTTTTGCCTGCTTGAGCAAGATGAAACCGCGTTGGTCTATGGCCTGATCGGCCGGTTTTGGCAGGCGGAATACGGTTTGGTGACGGTCGCTGACGGGGCAGACTTTCAGGCCTTCGCTCAGCCCGGCGTCGCCAAACTGGCGCTGGGGTATGCCGCGAGCCCGCTGGAGGGCGGGCGCTGCCGCCTGGTAACGGAAACGCGCATCTTCTGCCCCGACAGCGCCAGCCGGCGGCGGTTTACCCCCTACTGGTATGCGATTCGCCTGGTGAGTGGATTGATAAGACGCCGCATGCTGCGCGCCATTAAAACCGCCAGCGAAAAGCAGACGGCGAATCATTCACCAGATTGATTAATTTAAGAGCATTCTTAGAGAATGAAAATCATTATCAGCCTATTTTTTAATCACAACAAGATAGTGTTGAGAAGCCATTCCCCGCCCCCTGCGGGGATTTTTTCGCCTATTTATCGCCTGTTTCAGGGAACGCCTGCATAAACAGGAAGGCGCAAGGCTTGCGCTGATACTGATTGATCTGCGGCACCAGCCGGGTGAAATGCTCGGTCTGACAATGCACATCCAGGGCGGCGCGATCCGGCCAGCTTTCGATAAAAATAAAATGCCCGGGATCCTGCTGGTCGATGCACAGTTCATAGCTGATGCACAGCGGCTCTTGACGGGTTTTCTCCACCAGCTCGCGATACCACGGCATAACGGTGTCAATGTGTTCCGGGTGGATAAAATCTTCAGCGATGACCTTCAGCATGTTGCGCTCCTGCATTCTGTTTTGCCGTGCCTCACCTTATCGTCCTCACTCCCGAGATGAAAGCGCCACACTCCAGCTCTAACACCGGGTTGCCAATTCGGTGATAGCGCACACAGATCTCGATCAAAGCGCTTGAACGCGCCCTGGCCCTGTGTGAACGTCTGATTAACAAAAAAGCAACATACCATTCACCATGGTGATGTCTGCATCAATCTGCCGACCCGATACGCGGCATTTTTTTCACTCTAAAAGGCCTGACCATTAGACCTTTAGGGTTTACGAAAAAGGTCCGCTGTTACCGTCGTGTTGAGGGCAACGGCGCCAGGACGGTCCTTATGACCGACGCTTGTCATTCTCAGAAGAGAGGTTACCGCCAGTGAATCACGCCACCTATGCCGCTCCTGCGCTCAACGCCGCCATTCGCAAAACCTGGCGCAGACTGGTGCCCTTGATGTTCGCCATGTACTTCATCGCCTTTATCGACAGGGTTAATGTCGGCTTTGCCAAGGACGCGATGGCCATCGATATCGCGCTGTCGCAATCCGCCTTTGCCCTGGGCGCCGGGATATTTTTTGCCGCCTATGCGCTGTTCGGCATCCCGGCCAACCTGCTGATGAACCGCTGGGGCGCCAAACGCTGGCTCAGCGCCACCACCGCGCTGTGGGGGACGCTGTCGGCCTGCACCGGGCTGGTGACCAATGAACAGCAATTTATCGTCCTGCGGTTTCTGCTGGGGATCGCCGAAGCCGGCTTTTACCCCGGCATCCTGCTGCTGGCGTCGATCTATTTTCCCAATAAGGTGCGCGCCTCGGTGATTGGCATTTTCGTGCTCGGCGTGCCGGCGGCGCTGACGCTCGGTTCACCGCTATCGGGGGCATTGCTGGAGATGCACGGCGTGTTGGGTAAACCCGGCTGGTTCTGGATGTTTGTGCTGGAAGGATTGCCGGCCGTCGTCCTCGGCGTTTTCGCCTTTTTCTATCTCGACGATAATCCACGGCAGGCCCGCTTTCTGAGCGAGGAAGAACGCACGGCGCTGGTGGCACAATTGGCCGATGAACAGCAGCAGACCGAAACCAGCAGCGTCAAAGCGGCGATGAGCAGCGGCAAAGTTTGGCATCTGGCGTTGATCTACGGCACCCTGCAGATCGGCGTATACGGCCTGATGTTTTTCCTGCCGTCGCAGGTCGCCTCGCTGATGGGCACCCATCTTGGCTTCAAGGCCTCGCTGGTGGCCGCCATTCCCTGGGCGTTCTCCGCGCTGGGCGTCTATTTCCTGCCGCGCTATGCCGACAGAAAAACCGCCAGACGATTACCGATCGCCGTCGGCTGCATGGTCGCGGCAGCGCTGGGTTTGGTGGTGTCTTCCTATGCCGGCCCTTTGCTCGCCATCGTCGCCCTGAGCTGTTGCGCAGTGAGTTTCCTGGCGGTACAGCCGATTTTCTGGACGTTTCCCGCCCAGGTGCTGACCGGCCCGGCGCTGGCGGCCGGCATCGGTTTTTGCACCACGCTTGGCGCCGCATTCAGCTTTTTAGCCCCGCTGATCCGCACCCAGGCGGAACAGCGTTTTCACAGCCCGCATGCCGGGCCGTTGGTGCTGGCCGCCTTTTCACTGCTCTGCGCCACGCTGTTGTGGGCGCTCAGAAACCGGCGTACCGACGTGAGCAAGCAAGACGCGGAGATCGCCGGATAGCGGCGCGTTATTTAACCCTTATTGAACCTGCGGATGGGACACTGGCACTCAGCCCTCTCGCCCGCAGGTGTTAAATGGATGAATTGACGCACATTATCGCCAAATACAGTCCGGAACCGGAGATGTTGCTGCTGCTGATTTTCCTGTTTGCGCTGGGTAAATCCGTGATCGTGGTGTCTTCCGCCCTGCCGCCCGCCTCGGTGACGCTGCTGATGGGCATCGTGGCGGGCAAGCACGCGCTGCCCTTCGGCGCAGTTTGGGCGGCCATCGCCCTCGGCGCCGCGTTGGGCTCGATCCTGTCTTTCCACTTCGGCGCGCTGCTATGCCGTCGCGATCTTGGCCGCCGGCTGCCGGCACGCTGTCACGCCCCGCTGCACAAAGCGCAACGTTCCTTGCAAAAGCGCGGGCTACCGCTGTTGTTCGCCTCGCGTTTTCTGGCGGTGATGCGTTACACCGTGCCGCTGATGGCCGGCATGTTGCAACTGCCGGCGCGGCGCGTCTATGCCACCGCCGCGCTCTCGGCCGCCGTCTGGGCGCTGCTTTTGATGTCGGCTGCGCATTTATTCCCCGTTTCCTGACCTGAAAGATTCTTGGGCAAATGGCTCTCCCCTACGCCGAGGTTGCGCCAGCGCACAGCCTTCCTTGCCGTATAAAGTCCGGTGCAACATTGCAGTTTGCGCCAGATCACCTTTCTGAACATCAGTCGAAAAATGCGAATTTTTTTACAAAAAGCGCGCTTAAAACGGCGCAATGCGGGAAGAAACGAAGAAAAGTCTGAGCGTAACACGCTGATTTGGTTGGTGGGTCGTACAGGGTTCGAACCTGTGACCAATTGATTAAGAGTCAACTGCTCTACCGACTGAGCTAACGACCCAACGCGGTAAATTGTCCTCCTCGTCGGAGGCGCTGTCAAACGCTTACACCCATTACTTTTTCTCATGCGAATTTTACAACCCTTTGTTTAATCAACGAGATAAGCCGCATAAGGTCTGTTAATCCCACCGTTTGAAGAGTAATCTTCCGCTCCCTGAACGTCCGATTTGCCTCCTCTCGTGTAAAGATTGATCGACTTTTATCCCGCGTATAAATGTTGTTAACATGTTGCACAAAGGTGGCGTTATTGCACTACCTTACTAAAGCCGGACCAACCGGATAAATGTATAAAAAAGAGCCACTTCAGAGCTCGCGACTTCACTAATGACAGGTAAAACAGGACATCATCAGATGGTAGATCACTCTAAAATAGCGACTGACGCGACGCCCGCTTCAGAAGATCATCTACGGCGAAACCTCACTAACCGACATATTCAACTGATCGCCATCGGCGGTGCCATCGGCACCGGTCTGTTTATGGGCTCCGGTAAAACCATCAGCCTGGCCGGCCCCTCGATCATCTTCGTGTACATGATCATCGGCTTTATGCTGTTCTTCGTGATGCGCGCCATGGGCGAGCTGCTGCTGTCCAATCTGGAATACAAATCGTTCAGCGATTTCGCCGCGGATCTGCTCGGCCCGTGGGCCGGTTTCTTCACCGGCTGGACCTACTGGTTCTGCTGGGTGGTCACCGGCATCGCCGACGTCGTGGCGATCACCGCCTACGCCCAGTTCTGGTTCCCCGAGCTGTCACAGTGGATCGCTTCACTGCTGTGCGTGCTGTTGCTGCTCGGCCTTAATCTGGCGACGGTGAAAATGTTCGGCGAAATGGAGTTTTGGTTTGCGATGATTAAAATCGTCGCCATCGTCGGGCTGATCGTCGCCGGGCTGGTGATGATCGCCATGCAGTTCCAGTCGCCGACCGGCACCGTAGCCTCATTCACCCATCTGTGGAATGACGGCGGCATGTTCCCGAAAGGCATCAGCGGCTTCTTCGCCGGCTTCCAGATCGCGGTATTCGCCTTCGTCGGCATTGAGCTGGTGGGCACCACCGCCGCGGAAACCAAGGATCCGGAGAAGTCGCTGCCGCGCGCCATCAACTCGATTCCGATCCGCATCATCATGTTCTACGTGTTCGCCCTGATCGTTATCATGTCGGTGACGCCATGGAACTCCGTGGTGCCTGACAAGAGCCCGTTCGTTGAGCTGTTCGTGCTGATTGGCCTGCCGGCCGCGGCCAGCGTAATCAACTTCGTGGTGCTGACCTCCGCCGCCTCTTCCGCCAACAGCGGCGTGTTCTCCACCAGCCGCATGCTGTTCGGGCTGGCGCAGGAAGGCGACGCGCCGAAATCGTTCGCTAACCTGTCCAAGCGCGCGGTGCCGGCCAACGGCCTCACCTTCTCCTGTATCTGCCTGCTGGGCGGCGTGGTGCTGATTTACCTGATCCCGAACGTGATGACGGTCTTCACTCTGGTGACCACCGTATCGGCGATTCTGTTCATGTTCGTCTGGACCATCATCCTGTGTTCGTATCTGGTCTACCGCAAACGGCGCCCGGCGCTGCACCAGAAATCGATCTACAAAATGCCGGCCGGCAAACTGATGTGCTGGGTGTGCATGGCGTTCTTCGTGTTCGTGCTGGTGCTGCTGTCGCTGCGCGAAGACACCCGCCAGGCACTGATCGTCACCCCGCTGTGGTTCATCGTGCTCGGCCTGTCTTACGTGTTCCTGCGTAAGAAGAAAATCGCGTGATGCAAAAAGGGGCGGATCTCTCCGCCCCTTTCTTTTTACGCCTCTGCGCTAATCCGCTTCCGTCGCCACCGCCGCTTTATCCTTGCGCCGTACGCGCAGCTCGCTGACCACCACCCCGATCACAATCAACGCGCCCCCCAACAACGCCACGCCCGGCAAACGCTCACCGGCGAGCCGCCCGACGATGCCCGCCCAGACCGGTTCGCCGGCGTAAATCACCGTCGCGCGCGTGGGTGAAACGCTGCGCTGCGCCCAGTTCATGGTGAGCTGAATCAACGCGCTGGCCAGCCCCAGCCCTATGGCGCTGTACAGCAGGTAATCCGAATACGGCGGCGGCGACTCGCCGGTCGGCGCCATCATCAAAAACGAGGCCAGCGAGGCGGTCGCCAGCTGCACGATGGTCACCCGGCGGATATTCACCTTGCCGGCGAAAGCGCCGATGAGGATGATCTCTGCCGCCATGCCCAGCGTGCCGGCCAGCGTCAGAATTTCGCCGAGGCTCAGCGTCATGTCGGTGCTGCTCGGCGCCGCCAGCAGCATCAGGCCGGTAAAGGCCAGCAGAATACCGATCCACGACATGATGCCGGGGAACCGCCCCAGCACCAACCATTGCAACAGCGGCACGATCGGCACATACATGGCGGTGATGAACGCCGACTGGCTGCTGGTGATGGTCTGCAGGCCGACGGTTTGCATGCTATATCCGAACATGATCGCCAGCCCGATCAGCACGCCCGCCTTCAGTTCATACAGGGTCAGGCCGCGCAGCACACGCAGCGAAAACAGCGTCAACGCCAGCGTGGCGGTGGCGAAACGCAGGCCGACAAAAAAGAACGGCCCGCTGACTTGCATCGCGTGGTGCACCGCCAAAAAGGTGCCACCCCAGATCATGGTGATGAAAATCAACACCGCTTCCGGCAGCCTGATCTGCGGAACCACGGCGGAAATAAAGGATTTTTTTGCTGCTGACACCGGCTTGCCCTTCCTGCTGAGTGCAATATAATGCACAGATCCTGCCAGTATGAGATAAAGTCCGGCGATGAGCAATACGGCGCATAACGCGAAAACCGATCCCCCCAAAGTGCTGCAGTACCTGAGCAGCAATCTGCGCGGCTACCGCCAACAGGCGGGCCTGAGCCAGATGGCGCTGGCCGAACTTTCCGGCGTCAGCCGCCGCATGCTGGCGGGCATCGAGGCCGGCGATCGCAACGTCAGCCTGGCGGTGCTCGACAAGATTGCCGCCGCCCTGGCGATTTCCTTTACCGATCTGATTCAGGCGCCGGAAGCGCGCGGCAGCCATCTGGTGGGAGAGTTGGCCTGGCAAGGCGCACAGCCGGGCAGCCAGGCGTTGTTCGCCGCCAGCGTGCCGGCGCGCCAACGGGCCGAGCTGTGGGAATGGACGCTGATGCCGGGTGAGCGCTATGACTCGGCGCCGGACGCCGAAGGCTGGAGTGAAATGATCTACGTGATTGCCGGCACCCTGACGCTGGAACTGGAACAAGGCACGCTGACCCTTTCCGCCGGCGCCGCGCAAACCTTCAACAGCGATCAACGTTACGCTTACGCCAACCACGGCGATCTCCCGCTGCGCTTTATTCGCAACGTCGCCTTCTGACTGCCCGCCAGCCCGCGCCGGCGGCGGATGTCGTGTCGCTGTCGTGCTGCTGTCGTGGCGCCGCTACCCCGCGCCTCCTACACTGGATGACAGTGACAGCGAACTCGGGAGTGCATCATGCAAAAGTACCGCATCAGGCCGTTACGTCTGGAAAAAGGCTGGTCGCAGGAGCAGCTGGCGACCATCGCCGGCCTCAGCACCCGCACCGTACAGCGGATTGAAAACGGCGAACAGGCCAGCCTGGAAACCTTGACCGCAATCGCCGCCGCGCTGGGCGTGCAGGTCCGCGATCTCAACGCACAGCCGCAACAGACAATGGAGGAGGAGGAGCCTGACGAACAGCGCCTTCGTAGCCAGGTCGCGGCAGAAGGCAAACTGCTGAGCATGGCGGTGCGTTTCGCCGTGATTGGCGTGATGTTGTTCGCCATTAATTGGTTTACTCACCCGCACTATCTCTGGTCGCTGTGGGCGATCGGCGGCATGAGCCTCGCGCTGGTCATGCGGGCGGTGCGCACTCTGCTGCTGCGCAACGTCTTCAGCCGCTGGCAGGAACAGCGGCTGGCGCAAAAACTCAGGCGTCTGCCGTGAGCGTTAGCCACTCGGCCAGCCGGGCCAACGCGCTGCCCGGCACGATCGCCTGCGGCGACAGCAGGTAATAGCCGCTGCCGTCGGGCGTAAAACCGAACGGCGCACTCAACAAACCGGCGGCCAGATCGTCTCGCACTTGCAACCACGGGCCGATCGCGATGCCAAGACCGGCGACCGCCGCCTGCAGGCTGAAATAGAAATGATCAAAGCGCTGCTCCGAATGTCCTGCCAACGTCATCCCCTGCTGCTGCGCCCAGTGCCGCCAGGCATCCGGCCGGGTGGCGGAATGCAGCAGTTTAGTGCCGGGCCGTAAACTCCGCAGGCTGCCCTCGGCGATCGTCATCCTTGCCAACGCCTCGGGTTGGCACACCGGCCCAACCTTTTCACTGAACAGCGCCAGGCTATGCACCTGCTTTCCCCAATCGAAGTCATTGCGCCTGATCGCCGCCGTAATGCCGTCATGGAACGAAAACGGCCCGCCACCGGCCACCAGCTGTAAGTTGATATCCGGGTGCGCCTGCTGAAAAGCCGGCAGGCGCGGGATCAGCCAACGCATCAACAAGGTCGGTTCACAGGACAAGACCAGCGGCGCGTCGAGCGCCTGCTGGCGCAGTTCCAGCGCGGTATGATCCAGAATGCCGAATGCCTGCTGCGTCGCCTGAAACAGCTTGCGCCCCGCCGCCGTGAGCAGAACCCGCCGATGGCGGCGCTCAAACAACGCCACGCCCAGTTCCTCTTCCAGCGCCCGCACCGCCCGGCTTACGGCGCCGTGCGTCAAATTCAGCCCCTGCGCCGCCTGGGTAAAACTTTCCAGCCGCGCGGCGGCCTCGAAGCAACGCAGCCCGCCCAACGGCAACGGCCTGCCGGTTTTGCGTGAGTTTTTCTCACCGATACTGTCACTATTCATCGTTTGTCACCGAGAAAAATTACTCTTATAAATCAGTCACTCTATTGATAAACATCGCAAGGATAACTATGACTGAACTCATCGCTGTCGTCACCATTACTTTACTCGCCGTGATAAGCCCGGGGCCGGACTTTGCCATGGTCTCGCGCAATAGCCTGTTGCTTTCGCGCCGCGCCGGCGTCTTGACCGCCTGCGGCATTGGCGCCGGGGTGCTGGTCCATGTCAGCTATACGCTGATTGGCGTCGGCGTATTGATTCAACAGTCGCCCTGGTTGTTTAACCTGCTTAAAGCCATCGGCGCCGCCTACCTGATCTACCTCGGCGTTACGCTGCTGCGCAACGCGGCGCACCATGATGCAGCCCCCACAACAGCGCCGGCCGCCATCAGCGATTTCGCCGCCTTGAAAACCGGCTTTCTCACCAACGCGTTAAACCCGAAAACCACCATCTTCATCGTCAGCCTGTTCATGCAGGTGGTTTCTCCGCACACCCCGCTCGGCGTGCAAATCGGCTATGGTCTTTTTATCGCCGCCGTCCATATCTTCTGGTTTGCCGCCGTCGCGCTGCTATTTTCCGCACCGGGCGTCAATGCGCGCTTTTTGCGTTTGCGCCGCGGCATCGATCGTACCTTTGGCGGGCTGCTGATCGCCTTTGGCGCCCTGCTGGCGATCGCCGACATCAGGTAACGTCGTAACGCCAAGTTCGTCATTCGCTTCTATGCTTATCAGGGGTTTTTGTTAATCATCTGAGCGGGAGTACGGAACATGACGAAACTGTTGGTGCTTTATTACTCAATGTACGGCCACATCGAACGCCTGGCGCAGGCGGTGGCCGAAGGGGCGAATCGGGTCGATAACGTGGACGTGACGGTCAAACGCGTGCCGGAAACCATGACGCCGGAAGCCTTCGCCAAGGCCGGGGGCAAGCAACACCAGCAGGCGCCGGTCGCCACCCCGCAAGAGCTGGCGGACTATGACGGCATTATTTTCGGCACGCCGACCCGCTTCGGCAATATGGCCGGGCAAATGCGCACCTTCCTCGATCAGACCGGGGGCCTGTGGGCTTCCGGCGCGCTGTACGGCAAGGTAGGCAGCGTCTTCTCCTCCACCGGCACCGGCGGTGGCCAGGAACAGACCATCAGTTCGACCTGGACCACGCTGGCACACCACGGTTTCATCATCGTGCCGATCGGCTATGCGACGCAGGAGCTGTTTGACGTTTCACAGGTGCGCGGCGGCACCCCGTATGGCGCCACCACCATCGCCGGCGCCGACGGTTCGCGGCAGCCGAGCAACGAAGAGCTGACCATTGCCCGTTATCAGGGCGAACACGTGGCCAAAATCACCGCCAAGCTGAAAAGTTAAGCGCCCTCCAGCCTCGTGATCCAAAGGGCCGCGCATTCGCACGGCCCCATCTTGTTGCCGACCCGCCGCAAGGTTAGAATGCCCCTCCCCCGGCCATTCAACGTCTGAAGGCCAGGCCCGAATTCGTTCTGCCCGTCGCTCATCCGCTTTCAGCCCGAGGACGGGCGTTCTGTTTTTTGCGCACAGCGAAGGGAATAAGTCAGTGTCTAAAGATTTTGATGAACTAATAAGAGACATGGATCTTATTATTGAAAATGTAGACAGCTTCAAGGCTCTGGCTCCGCGCGCGCCCGAGCCGGCTCCGGCCCCGCCGGTTCATCACTACGACTCGTTCTGCGAAAACATCGCGCTGAAAGTCGTCTTGAAGGTGCTGCTGTCTTCGGTGGACAAGATAGTCAAAGTGCAGATCGCCAACAAGGTCGAACAGGAAATCGCCCAGATCGAACAGCAAGTGGTGCGCGCCGGCGGCGGCCCGGTGTCACCGGGCGATCTGGCGCAGATGACGCACTACGTTCGCCGCACGGTCAACGACCTGCTGGAATAGCGTTCTCCCCCTCCACGCCATGCGTATTCGGCGATATGAATTTTTACGTTATTTTTATATCGCCTGCTTTATGCTTGATACACTTCAATAAATTGACGCATCGTCGGCGGGCACTCCGAGCAACAGCATGGTCAAAACCAAACAAATCCTGGTCGTTATTCATCTTTGCAGCTTTTTAGTCCTTCTTTACAGCCTTTCAATGATCCCGCCTCTGTTGATGGGCCTGCTGTATAAAGAAAAAAGCGCCTTCTCGTTTTTCTATACCCTGGTGCTCGCCGCCACACTCGGCGGATTGGGCTGGTTCGGCACCCGGCAGTCGAAAGTACAGCTGCGCACCCAGGACGGTTTCCTGATCATCGTCATGTTTTGGCTGTTGTTTTCCGCGATCAGCGCCCTGCCGCTGTGGCTGGATGACACGCTGAACGTCCGTCTGGTGGACGCGATGTTTGAGGGCGTCTCCGGCATTACTACGACCGGCGCCTCGGTGCTGAACGACGTCTCCAACGTGCCCAAATCATTCCTCTACTATCGCTCGCAGCTCAATTTTATTGGCGGTCTGGGGGTTATCGTGTTGGCGGTGGCCGTGTTGCCGCTGCTGGGTATCGGCGGCGCCAAACTTTATCAATCGGAAATGCCCGGTCCATTCAAAGAGGAACGCCTGACACCGAGGCTGGCCGACACCTCGAAAAACCTGTGGCTGATTTATCTTGGACTGGGGCTGGCCTGCACCGTCGCCTTCCGCCTGGCGGGCATGCCGTGGTTCGATGCGTTGTGCCACGGCATCTCTACCGTCTCGCTCGGCGGATTTTCCACCCGCAATGAAAGCCTGGGATACTACGACAGCTCGGCGGTGGAAATGGTCGGCGGCATTTTCTCTGTTCTGGCGGCGGTGAACTTCACGCTCTATTTCGTCGCCGTCGGCCGCCGCAGCCTGAAACCGATGTACCGGAATCCCGAGTTGCGCTTTTTCCTGTTGGTGCTGGCCATCGTCGTGGCGATCGTGTGCGTCGAGCTGTATCGCTCGGGCATGTACGGCGTCAAGGACGCCTTCGTGCACGGTTTTTTCCTCACCAGTTCGATGATGACTGACAACGGTCTGGCCATCGCCGATTACACCCAAATTCCGTCCCACACCATCATGCTGCTGCTGGCGGCGAGTTTCTTCGGTGGCTGTGTCGGCTCTACCTGCGGCGGCATTAAAGCGCTGCGTTTTCTGATCATGTACAAGCAAAGCCGGCTCGAGATCAACCAGCTGGTGCATCCTAACGCCATGTACACCATCAAGGTCGGTAATGCGCCTATCCAGGATCGGATGCTGCGCTCCGTTTGGAGCTTTTTCTTCCTCTACGTGCTGTTCACCTGCCTGTTTATCTGGCTGCTGAATCTAATGGGCTATGATCTGGTCACCGCCTTCGCCACCGTCGCCGCCTGCATCAATAATATGGGGCTGGGATACGGGGAAACCGCCGCTGGCTTCGGCACGTTGAACGACGCGGCGAAATGGCTGATGTGCGCCGCCATGCTGCTCGGGCGCCTCGAGATCTACCCGATGTTGATCCTTTGTTCACGCGCATTTTGGCGTTTTTGATCCGCCTAACAATGCGCAGGATGCCGTTCCGTTTTGCCATGACTGACACATTCACAACATGAATATGTTGCATTGTTGTATTCGTTTCACTGCGATAAGTTTAATTTACTGTAAATATGTACAGTGCTTTTTAACTTATTGAGGATATGAATATGCGCTTTAACAACAAGATGTTGGCCTTGGCCGCCCTGCTGTTCGCCGCGCAGGCGTCGGCCGACACGCTCGAATCCATCGACAACTGCGCGGTCGGCTGTCCGACCGGCGGCAGCAGCAACGTGTCTATCGTGCGTCATGCTTATACGTTGAACAACAACAGCACCACCAAGTTCGCCAACTGGGTGGCCTATCACATCACCAAAGACACGCCGGCCAGCGGCAAGACGCGCAACTGGAAAACCGATCCGGCGCTCAACCCGGCGGACACGTTGGCGCCCGCCGATTACACCGGCGCCAACGCCGCGCTGAAGGTCGATCGCGGTCATCAGGCGCCGCTGGCCTCGCTGGCGGGCGTCTCCGACTGGGAATCGTTGAACTACCTGTCCAACATCACGCCGCAAAAGTCCGATCTGAACCAGGGCGCCTGGGCGCGGCTGGAAGATCAGGAACGCAAGCTGATCGATCGCGCCGATATATCCTCGGTCTATACCGTGACCGGGCCGCTGTATGAGCGCGATATGGGCAAACTGCCGGGCACCCAGAAAGCGCACACCATCCCCAGCGCCTACTGGAAGGTGATTTTCATCAACAACAGCCCGGCGGTGAACCACTATGCCGCCTTCCTGTTCGACCAGAACACGCCGAAGGGCGCCGATTTCTGCCAATTCCGCGTGACGGTGGACGAGATCGAGAAACGCACCGGCCTGATCATCTGGGCCGGTCTGCCGGACGACGTGCAGGCTTCGCTGAAGAGCAAACCGGGCGTTCTGCCGGAGTTGATGGGCTGCAAAAACTGACGAAAAAACCCGCCGAAGCGGGTTTATTCTTCACGCGGGCGCCGGCGGATTATTCCGTCAGCGCCTTTTGCGCGGCGGCCAACTCACGCTGACGAGGTGAGGCTACCGCGTGATCGCGCGCCAACAGCGTATACACCGTCGGCAACACAAACAGGGTAAACAGCGTGCCCACCAGCATGCCGGAGACGATCACCAGCCCCAGGCCGAAGCGACTGGCAGCCCCGGCGCCGCTGGCGAACAGCAGCGGGATCAAACCGAACACCATCGCCCCGGTGGTCATCAGAACCGGCCGCAGACGAATTTGCGCCGCCTGCAAAATCGCGGCGCGCCGCGTCAGCCCCTGATGCATCTGCAGCTCGTTGGCGAACTCCACCATCAGAATGCCGTGCTTGCTGATGAGCCCGATCAGGGTCACCAGACCGACCTGGGTATAGATATTCATCGTGGCGTAGCCCAGCGCCAGCGGCAGCAAGGCGCCGCAGATCGACAGCGGCACGGTGATGAGGATAATCAGCGGATCTTTCAGACTCTCGTACTGCGCCGCCAGCACCAGGTAAATGATCACCAACGCCGCCAGGAACGCGAACGCCAGCGCGCTGCCCTCCTGGGTGTATTGGCGCGAATCCCCCTGCCAGTCGTGGCTAAATTCGGCCGGCAGCGCATTGGCCTGCCGTTCGAGGAAAGCCACCGCTTCGCCCATCGAAACGCCGGGCGCGGGAATCGCCTGCAGGGTGGCGGCGTTCTGCTGGTTGAACTGAGTCAGCTTGTTCGGTTCGACCTTAACGGCCACCGATACCACGGTGGAGAGCGGCACCAGCGTATTGTCCTGGGCGCGAACATATTGCCGCGCCAGCGCCTGCGGCGTCAGCCGTTGTTCGCGCAGGCTCTGCGGGATAACGTCATAAGCGCGCCCGTCCATCCCGAAGCGGTTGAGGTAGTTCTCTCCCACCAGCACCGCCAACGATTCACCGATGTCGCTCATGCGTATCCCCAGACTGTTGGCCTTGGCGCGATCGATGTGCACCTCCGCCAGCGGGTTGTTGTAGTCCAAATCGCTGTCCACCACCATAAACAGGCCGCTGTTTCTGGCGTTCTGTTTCACCTCCTCCAGGGTGCGGTACAGCTGCGGGTAGTCCTGCGGCGTACGCAGCACTATCTGCACCGGCAGCCCCCCGGTGGAGCCTGGCAAGGCGGGCAGCTGGAAGGCGAAAATGCTGGTGCCTTCAACATCGTTCACCGCCCGTTGCAGATCGGCCTGCACCGCCGACGCCGAGCGCTGGCGCGCCTGCCACAGCGTCAGGTTGATGCCGCCGATGCCGGACGCCGTGCCGTCGCTGCCGTTGATGATCCAGCGGCTTTCGGTTTCCGGCATGCGGTTGTAAACCTCGTCCAGCTTGTAGGCAAAGCGTTCGACATAGTTCAGGTTGGCCTGCTGCGGCGCCTTGATGGCGGTCAGTACGATGGCCTGATCCTCGGTCGGCGCCAGCTCGCGCTGCGGCATCAGGTACAATAGCGGCAGGCTGATCATCACCAGCAGCGCCAGCGTGCCGGTCAGCCAACGGTGATGCAGCGAGAAATCCAGCGCGCGCGCATAGCGCCGCGTCAGGCCGCCGAAGAACCACTCGGCGGCGTGCGCCACGCGCCCTTCGCTCTGTTTGGCCGGCAGCAGGAGTGAACTCATCACCGGCGACAGCGTCAGCGCCACCACGCCGGACACCACCACCGCCCCGGCCAGCGTCAGCGCGAATTCGCGAAACAGCGCGCCGGTCAGCCCGCCCATCAGGCCGATCGGCGCATAGACCGCGGCCAGCGTCAGGGTCATGGCGATCACCGGCCCGGCCACCTCGCGTGCGCCGATCATCGCCGCCGCCAGCGGCGTTTTCCCCTCTTCGATATGGCGATGCACGTTCTCCACCACCACGATGGCGTCGTCCACCACCAAACCGATCGCCAGGACCATCGCCAGCAGCGTCAGCAAATTGACGCTGAAGCCGAAGGCCAGCATCAGCCCGGCGGCGCCAAGTATCGACAGCGGAATCGTCACCACCGGGATCAACACGGTGCGCAGCGACCCCAGACACAGGTAGATCACCGCCACAACGATCGCCAGCGCTTCGAGCAGGGTATGCACCACTTCATCGATCGAGGCCTGAATAAAGCGCGCGGTCTCGAACGCCAGCGCCATCTTCACGCCCGGCGGCTGCATCTTGTCGATCGCCGGCATCAGGTGGCGAATGCCGTCGACGATCACCAGCGGGTTGCCGGTCGGCGTAGGGAAGACGCCAAGGAACACCGCCGGTTCGCCATCCATCAAGGCGCTGGTTTCCGTGGCTGCGGCGCCCAGCTCCACGGTGCCGACGTCTTTCAAGCGCACCAGACCGTTGCCGTCGTTGCGCACCACCAGATTGCGAAACTCCTCTACGCTGGTGAGATCGGTATTCACCCGCACGTTGGCAACCACATACTGCCCTTTCACCTTGCCCGGTGCCGCCTGGTAGTTGTTGCGCCGCACCGCATCGGCCACGTCGGCAGCGGTCAGACCGCGGCCGGCCAGCCGATCGCTGTCCAGCCACAGGCGCATCGCCATTTTTTGCCCGCCGAACACTTCAACCTTGGCGACGCCGTCGATGGTGGTGAACATCGGTTCCACCACCCGCGTCAGGTATTCGCTCAGCGCCGGCGTGGACAGCGTTTTACTGGAAAAACCGACATAGGCCACGGCGGTGGCTTCACCGGCGGAACGCTCAATCACCGGATCGTAAGCCTGCTCCGGCAGCTTATAGCGCACCTGGTTGACCTTGGCCATCACTTCAGTCAGCGCCTGGGTGGAGTCGCGGTTCAGCGCCATGCGCACCGTCACCACGCTGCGCCCCTGCACCGAGGAGGAAGAAAGGTAGTCAACGCCCTCGACGGAGGACACCGCCTGGGCGATCGGCTGCGTAACAAAGCCCTGCATCAGCTCGGACGACGCGCCGGGATAGTCGGTGCTGATGGTGATGGTAGAGTTTTCCAGCAGCGGGTATTGGCGGATCGGCAGTTTGCTGAGCGCCAGCGCGCCGAACAGCAGAATCAAGGTGCTGACCACCAGCGCCAGCACCGGCCGGCGCACGAACAGATCGGTAAATGTCATCGGTCTCTCCTCAGGAACCGGCCTGGGCGGCGCTCAGAGCATCCTGCGCCACCGGCTCGGCCGCCATGCCGTCGCTCAGTTTGAGCTGGCCCGAAGTCACCACCCGGTCGCCTTCCTGCAGGCCGCTGACGATCTCGACGCGCCCGTCATTGCGTTCGCCCACGGTGACCGAGACGCGCTTGACCGTCATGCCCTTTTCACCCTGCTGCGCGACGAACACGGTATCGCCGTACGCCGTATAGGTCAGCGCCGTTTCCGGCACCGTCAGCACCGCCACGCGCTGTTGCTGCGTGACGCGAATGCCGGCGTACATGCCGGCCTTCAGCAATCCCTGGCGGTTAGTCAACGTCGCCTGCACCTGTACGGTGCGGGATTTGCCGATCATCGGATCGATAGCGGTAATAACGGCGGGGAAAGCGCGCTCGGGATAGGCGCCGACCTGCACCGACACCGCCTGGCCCAACGCCAACCCGGCGCTGCTTTGTTCGTCCAGCGAGAAATTGACCCGCAGCGTATCGGCGTCCACCAGGTTGGCCACCGCCTCGGCGGCGTTGAGGTATTGCCCTTCATGCACGCGGCGAATGCCGATGACGCCGGAGAACGGCGCGCGGATCGCCTTTTGCGCGATTTTGGCCTGCGTTTCCTGCACCGCACCGAGCGCCATATCCCGTTCGGCCAGCGCATCGTCCAACTGCTGCCGCGCGGTGGCGTTGAGGTTCATCAGCTTGCGCATGCGCGCCAGCAGCAGATCGGCATTGCGCAGTTGCGCCTGCAGGCGCACCAGCTCAGCCTGCTCGACCGCATCGTTGAGCTGCACCAGCAGTTGCCCCTGCCGTACCGTTTGGCCGGATTCGAACAGGATGCGCGTGATGCGGCCGCTGGTCTCTGCCGCCACTTCCACCTGACTGGCCGCCTCCAGCTCGCCTACGCCGGCGTAACTGCGCGCCGCCTGTTCACGCAGGGCGGGCGCCAGCGCCACTTTCACCGGCGGATAGGCCGGCGCGCCTTCGCTTTGCCGGGCGGTGGATCGCATCGCTACCGCAGCGACGGCGAGCGCCGCCAGCAGCGCGGCAATAATGAGGTATCGTTTCATCATGTAACGGTTTCTTCCTGATTTTACAGCCAAAGCCACCCTTCCCCCGACGCAGCGCAGGCGGGTGACGAAAGATGCCGGTTGCCAAGCCCGGCTGGCTGCACTATAAAACCTCAGGTTAACTTGAGGTCAAGCCGAGGAACGTGGAATGGCAAGAAATGAACCGATTAACACCTATCGGCTATTGACCGTTGGGGAAGTGGCGAAGCGCAGCGGCGTGGCGGTATCCGCGTTGCACTTTTACGAGAGCAAGGGGTTGATTCAGGCAACGCGCAACGCCGGTAACCAGCGCCGCTACATGCCGGTGGTGCTGCGTTACATCGCGGTGATCAAGATCGCGCAAAGCGCAGGCATTCCGCTGGAGGAGATCCGCACCACGCTGGGCCGCTTTCCCGCCGGCAGCAAGCTGACCTCAGAACAATGGGGGCTTTTGTCCTCCGCCTGGCGCAAAACGCTGGATGAGCGCATTCAACGGCTAACGGTGCTGCGCGACCATCTCGACAGCTGCATCGGCTGCGGCTGCCTGTCGCTCACCGACTGCCCGCTGCGCAACCCAAACGATATTTTGGGCCAACAGGGCGCCGGCGCGCATATTTTCGAACACCCGACGGAACACCGGTGAACGAAACAGGTTGCGCACCGGTTCTCCCGAACCTCTCAGGGATAGATGATGTTCAACGTGGCCGAGGTGTTGAGTTCCCCCTGCGTCACGCCATCGCGCTGATAAGGGTAATAATAAGCGCCCATGCCGATGATGAAATGACTGTTCAGGCTGCCGCCGGCGGCGACGTGAAACAGTGAGGTGGCGCTGCCGCGATCGACGTTGGAAGGTGACAATACCACCGGCGAGCTCGGCATGTCGCGCTTGACCAGGCGCAGCCCCACCCCTTGCGCACCGCCCGCATTGGCATTGGTCAACACGCTGGCGTCAGAGGCCAGCAGGTTATTGCTGGACAGGAACATCTCAACGGCGCGATCGGCGATGCCTTCCTGCTGCATGTTCTGGCAGCTGATGTTCAGCGAGAACGGCGTGTAGCCGGGTTGATTGTTATTCAGCACCTGCGCCACGCCCATTTTGGGCAACCTGACCGTCAGGCCGGCATTGTCGAAATGACAGGTGGTGGTTTTCGGCGCGTACCTCACCGTCATCGGTTGACCGTACATATCACGGTCGTCATAAGGCCATTTTCGAAAACCGCTCGCGATCCACGACAGGAGTTTGCTCAACATTTTTAACGGCCAGCCAAGGATCTCTCCCAATGACATACCGCTCATATCACTGACGAACAGCACGTCTTCAAACGGATAGCTATCGCCATTGACCAACAACCCGTCTTTGGGTTTTTGCACCAGCGAAAATCGCACCGTCATCATTGTATTCAGTTCGCTGGCCGAATGGCTTCCCGCCCCTCTTAACGTAATATTCTTGATGTCATTGGTGATTTCAGCGCGTACCCACTGCTTGCCATCATTGAAACCGATATAGGTGGCATATTTATCTTTCGGTGACAGCATCGGCGTATAGGAAAATTCGAATTTGCGGCCTGAACATCGGAAGGTCCCGCTATATTGGGTAGACGTCTGGTATTCCCAGACCGGGTTAGCGGCGCTCAGTTTGTCAGAAAGGTCTACAAATAGCGCTGGGGCGTACTCAATGCCCTTGCCATAGCAGGAAGCATAGCTATAGCCGCTGAACAACCCGGACAGCAGCAGCAAAAAAATCAGCCTGATCATAGATTCGGTTATCCTGTATTAGCGGCAAACGCCGGGCGACGCATCCAGCGCCAGATTCGGTTTGGCAATGTGGCAACTGCCGTCGCGCAATTGCACCGTCAACGCCGTTGGCGGCTGTTCGGCGCGCAGGTACAACACGCTGGCCTGGCCGACAAAACCTACCGACCGATCGTTTTCATCCATCACTTCGGCGCCGAACGGCAGCGGTGCACCATCGGCGCGCTGCGCACGCAGCTGGAATGGCCGACGTTGATCGGTCTCGAATTTCAGGTAGCTGACCGCGCCGTAGTAAGGCACATGGTTGGCGACGTTGCCGCTGATTTCCGCCCCGCTGCTGTGGCCGGTATCCGATAGCGTGACCGAGTTTTGCCGGTACGGCGTGGCATAAGGCACCAGCGCCAAACCCTGCGCATTGGTCACGATGCTTTCGTCGCCGTTGACCATCAGCCCTTCGGCCTGCGGCGCCTCGACCACCGTCATGGTGTTGCCGATCTCGTTCGACGCCAGCAGATGCCAGGGGATCGCCACCAGGCTGCCGCGCGCGCTGAGGCCGCTCTGACGATAATCGTTGCCTTCGCTGTAGGAGACGCCCAGCGTCGAGGCGCGGGCGCGATAGGCCGCATTGACGCTGGCCATATTGTCACCGCCGCTGCGATTGCTGCCGCTCAGCGAGTAGCTCAGGCGGTTGGACTCCAGCGCATTGCCGCTCAGGCTGACCGTGCTTTGCTGATAGTGAGAGTCTGTCGCAGACAGGCCGGTGCTGAGGTAGGCGTTGTTATCGAACACCGACAGCGGCAGGCTGAACGACAGGTAATAGCGCGTCTCTTCCTCACGCTGGCTGTTGCGCACCCGGCTGGCGGAAACGGAGTAGCTGACGCGCCCCAGATTGTTGGAATACCCCAGCTGGTATTCGCGGCTTTTCGCATTGGCCGTCCAGTAATCACGCTGGGAGCCGGAGAAGAACAGCGTGCCCCACCCTTCGTTAAGACGCTGGTTCAGGTTGAGCGTAAAGGTATTTTTCGGCCGAGCCGAACGCAGCGCATCCCAGGTGTTCATATCCAGTTCGGACACGCCCTCCTCGTCGCGCCAGCGATCAAACTGACGCTCCAGCTGGCGATAGCCGTCATTGGAGTAAATGGCGTCGGTAAAGCTGTAGTAACCGCGGGTGGAGTAGCGATAGGCAGCCAGCGTGAAGTTGGTCGCGGTGACATCGAGAAATTTACTGTAGGCGATACGGAAGCTCTGCCCGCTTTCACGGCGGTTTTTCAGGCGAGTATCGGCATGCGTCAGATCAATGGACACCGCCCCTATCGGCAGGTTCCAGCCGCTGCCGAGCAGCCAGGCCTGATAGTCGTCGCTCAAAATGCTGCCGGCATAACCCGTTACCAGATTGTTGAAACCGTACTGCAGGGTGCCCTGTACAAAGCCGGGTTCGTAATCGGTATTGCTTTCGTTTACCTTGCCGGCCAGTACGCTGTATTGGCTGACACCCTGTTTCAACATGTTGGGTACGGCTGAAAACGGCACGCTGAACGACTGCTCGCGCCCGTCAGCCTCTTTGACCGTCACCCACAGATCGCCCGCCGAACCGGTCGGCTGAATGCTGTCGAGGGTAAAGGCGCCCGGCGGCACGTTTTCCTGGTAGATCACGTTGCCGTTCTGCACCACTTTCACCAGGGCGTTGGATTGCGCCACGCCACGCACAATCGGTGAAAACCCCTGCTGCGAGTTGGGCCGCATGCTGATATCCGACGCCAGCGCCACCCCGCGAATGCGTACCGAGTCAAACAGCTCCCCCGGCGAATAAAAATCACCGGCGGTCAGGTTGGATTTGATGTCGGCGAACCCGCGCTGAAGATAACGCGTGTTGTTTTGCCACTGGCTCCCCCGCCCGCTGCCGTGGCGAAAGCTGCTGCTGTCGCGAAATTGCCAGCCGGCCAGATTGATCCCGGACTCCAGCCCGGTATAAAAATCGTCATTATTGCTGCGATTGCCTTCGCCACGCGCCTCGGCGTGGTAGTAGGTCGCGTTGTAGGCCAGCGTCAACGCGGAGATGCCACGATTCCAGAAAGCCGGATCCACGTACCCTGCTTCCGATCGGTTGACCCGCGCCTGCGGCACCGTCAACCGCAGGCTCAGCGCGCCGACGTCCATATCGAACCGCCCGCCCTGTACCAGCGAGGCGATCGACAGCGTCGTCTGGGGCGCCTGAGGTGTCGGCAATTGACTCAGATCGATGCCCAACCGCTGTGCATCCTGGTAGGCAATTTGAATATCGTCGCGTTGCGTGCCAAACAGCAGCGCGTAGCGCCCTTTCCAGTCATGATTGACATACACATCGATCTCCTGCCGGCCGGCAGGCATGTCATTGTTGAGGTAAAAACGCGAAAGATCGGAATCGCGCGATTCGCCGGCCAACAGCGAAGTATCGAACGTCACCGCCCAGGCCGTATCCGGCAACAAGAATGAAGAGGCGGTCAGCAGCGAGAGGACTTTTTTATTCAGCTTCATTGTTGTTCTTTCAGGTTAGTGTGCGGTGATGGCTTTAGACTTGTAAGCCCCCAGATCGTCGATATACATCAGGTCATAACGCGCGTTTTTACTGACCGATCGTTTGCTGGCAGCAAACTGGGTGGAAAACGGCGCAACCATCAGCGAATCAACCAGCAGATGCTTGTCCTCACCCTGGCCGATATTCGCTACCGTGATGAAATACGGGCTGTTGTTGATGACGTTGAACCCCTTGCCATTGGCTTGCAGCGTCAGTTTTTCCAATGCGTTTTCTACGCCGCGGGTTAAGGCCTGCGGGCGGTAGAACAGCTTGATGCGCGATTTGATCGCCAGCTGCAGCGTATTGGTACCCTGCAGGTTTTCCGGCGTCGGCGGGATATCCAGCACGTTGAGATAGAACACCGATTCACGATCCGCCGCCAACGCGGCGCCGACTTTCTGAATGCGCAGCTGCTGCCCGCTGTTGCCGTTCACTTTCACCACCGGTGGCGATAGCAAAAACGGTACGTTGGCGGTTTCCGGGGTGGAATTGATGTCGCCGTCGTCGATCCAGGCCTGAACCAGTGAGGGATCGGCACCGTTATTCAGCAGTTGGACAATCACATCCTTGTTGTTTGCCGGGTAGATCACCCGCGTACCGTTAACCACCACATTGGCCTGCGCGCCAACGGAACCGAGCAACAGCGCCGCTATCATCATATATTTTTTCATCGTTCCCCCGGGTGGCCAGGCCCATCAAGGGCCTGGCTTTCAGCGCGATTACAGGTAAGAAATGGTGTAAGTCACGTTGGAGCTCAGAGCGCCCACTTTTGCCGCTTCAGCGTTGGTTTTGTAGTAGTACGCGTCCAGCGTCAGGGTTTCTGAATCCGGTGCCGCTTTATCGCCCATGATGTCGGTGACATAAGGCACGTTCAGCTGGATCGGGGTGGAAGAACCGGTTTCAGCCAGAGAGAAGCCCACGTTCTTCGCAACGGAAGCGTCGTTCTCGTTGACCGAGTTGTTCAGCAAATATTTGCCGTCGGTGGAGATGTTATCCGCGGAGGAGAAGTAGATTTTCAGCGGGGTGCCTGCAGTGCCGGCCGCCGGCGAACAGCCGGAGAAGGTCAGCGAGAAGGACTTCTTGTTCTTGGTGATTGGCCCAACGGCGTTACCCGCGTCGGTCACCGAGATCGGGCTCAGCGCAACGGTGAAATCCGCGCTTTTTCCGCCGTTAATCGTACAGGTGGTGTCGGTAATGGCACCGGTAAAGTTAATGATGCCACCGGCGGAATTGTCTTCAGCAAAAGCCGTTGGCGCAGCGACCGCAGCCGCCATGATTGCAACAGAAAACATCTTCTTCATCATGAGATAAAACTCCATAACAGTTTGGTTTAAGAGAATAAATAAAAATCAGCCGCTGCCGGCGGGATAAAGAAACCCCTCCCCGTAATACAGAGGCAAAAGGATGAACACATTCCTGTTTTTATAAAATCAAGCAATAGCGTTATTAATCACCCGACAATAAAAACGATGAAAATAACGAATCTCTAGGGAACCTCCGAGAAACCGGATGAGATTTCCAGTAAGTTGTGCACCCGATTCTTCAATCCCATTTTGCGTAATGCACTGCATTTCTGCGTACTGACCGTTTTTACGCTTTTATCAAGAATCTTGGAAACCTGAGTCACCGTATAGCCGAAGGAAAGCAAATGGAGCGTTTCCACTTCACTTTCCGTCAGACAACTTTTCGTATGGCGGCCCACTCCACTCGCAACGCCTCCATTCAATGCAGGGCGCTGCGAGATATTATCCATCAGAAAAGACAGCTCTTTACTGATACCGGGGACACTGCCTTTTTTATCGAGCACGACGACATCATGCGAGACAGAACGAAATAACAGACGGCGCTTCTCTTCCGTCGTCAAAAAAATCTTTACACCATGAATAGCAGCCAATAACGCCACAGCCATACTGAAACGCAACATGCTTTTTACCGCATCATCGACGATCAGAATATCGTGGCAATTTCGCCCCATAGCCAAAGGCAGATCGTCATAGTAGGCAATAACGTGATCTTTATGAAAAATCCTTGGCATCAATATTCTTTTTATCGCCTCTCTGAAGAAAATGTTTTCAGATACGATACCGATACTGAGCATACTTCCTCCATCCATGGCCAAAGACAACGTCGATACTTTGCACTAAATACCTGTCTTTTCCTTGGAAAACTCACATTGCCGTTCGGGAGCAAACAATAAGCGATTGGCACATAAACAAGCGCCGTAAACACTAAGATAATTCTGCATCAAATCATTAACGACAGGAACATTATTTTTATTAACCTAAATTTTAATTATTATAATCTGTAAAAACTAATTTTTTTAGAATTTAACTCCAAAAATGACATAAAAAACGGCAAAGGACTGCGTTTTCCGTTCGCCGAGAAAATAAAAAAACGTCCTTGATTATTTATGTTTTCCGCCCAGAACCTTGACCTACCCGAAGTTTCACTAAATACTAGCCGCGAACTGGAAGCCTATATCATTATAAAAACCTGAATACATGAAATATATTATCGACCTCTGCGTGATCTATGACGCAAACGCGTGTCGTCTCCAACTCATTGATAATGATGAGTCATCGATACGGATATCCAACCCGGCTTCACGCCTGTTAATTGAAATGCTGACTCACCCCAATATCCCATTGAAACGTGAGATGTTGATAAAAAAGGTATGGGAAGAGTATGGTTTTTCAGGCTCATCGATCAGTCTAAATGTAGCCGTCAGTGAAATAAGGAAAGCATTCAAGCTTCTGGGTAGAGAGACCTCCCCAATAAAAACCCTGGCGAAAGTCGGGTTTTGTTTCACCGCTATGATTGAAATTTATCCGCCACCGCAGGTAACCGTCAGCGAAACGCCGCCTTCTTATGCTTCAGAGCCGCTTTCGCCCCTGGCACCTGTTGCCGAACCACACCTGGTGCCGCCGCAGAAAAAGGTAAAGGTTAGCGCTGTTGCCACTGTCTGCTGCGTATTTATTCCTCTGTTGATCGTAGCGACGCTTTATCCTATCGAACCTGCTGATCAACCTCGGGAGAATTTAGTTGCGTTAGGAAAAAAGAAAATTGCACCTTATATTCTCTGGATGCAGATAAACATATTGATGACGAACTGGAAAAGCGCATGGTCAACCAGGCATTAGAAGGCAGCGGTGTGGATTGTCTAGCCAGTAAGGCGGATATCTATTTTTCCTCCGAAAAACATACGTTGATTTATAACACCGTCCTCGGTGTATGCTATCTCGGCTCGCAAGGTCGATATACCCAGTGTGTTACCTACAAAATTCTCAATGGAAAATAAATGGCCGCATTGCGCAACCCAAAAATACTGATTATCGGATTTTTGGCAGTGATTCTCTTCATTGTCCTGCTTCGCGTTTTCACACCCGACGCACCTGTACATATGAATTGCCAAGCCGATACGATCACAAAAAAACGATTAGCTTCAGGCGATGACCTGGAACTAAAAGTGACGGGCAGTTTATTCATCTATGACGAGCATCGCGCCATGATCGTTCAACGTGGGGACATTACCGTGGGAGGAAAAACCTACAGCCTGGATAGAAAAATAAACTTTGATATAAAGAGGTTGGATCACGGGTTTTACATGACCACCCACCGAGAAATCAGCAAAGCCCCCGACGATAACGCGCCGGATGAGCTGACCAAAGAAATCCCCATGATCTCTCTCGGCATTAAGAACGGCGTTTTTTCGATGCGTAAAGTGCGACAGGATGCGTACATCGTTCATGGCGTGCTTTTCCCGGTCACGTTATGCCGTTAACGTGAAAGCAGAATGCCATAAAGAGACAGCGAAGAAACACAAGGGGGCGCGCTCTTGGCAAACACGCCCCAGATAACGGTTGGGGAGGCGGGAGGACTATTTTACCGACATATCCGTGCGGACGATGCCATGGTTTTTCATCACCTCTTCCATGGTGAGGTTCTCATCGTACGGCGTATCGTCAACCACGACGTCTTGCGGGCGGACATAAGGTTTGGTCGCGCGTTTGAACATCCACCACCATACGAACACCAGGAAAGCGCCGGACTTCAAAAAGATCATGGTCCATAAGGCGACTTGATACCAGTTCATCTCTGTCTCCATAAGAGCATTAAACGAAATTGATAAGGCGGCGTTGCTTGTCGCACCGGTAACGCCTGGCAACAGCAGGCAGCCGAGCGGCCGGCCTTGATAGGTGCATAATCTCACCGACGCATGGCCCTTATCAATAGCCGATCGCGTTTCCTGCAAAAGCGCCCCGGTTTATCCGCACGCAAAAGCAAAAAACCCCGTGCTCAGAGAGCACGGGGTCAGAATGTATGGCGGAGGAGCAGAGATTCGAACTCTGGAACGGTTTCCCGTCGACGGTTTTCAAGACCGTTGCCTTCAGCCACTCGGCCACCCCTCCGCAACGACGCGCACTATAAACAGACCTTATTCGCTTGTAAAGCCCGAACGCGTTCAACCGCGCGAAAAATCGCCGCAGGCAAAGCAAACGGCGATCAAACGAACACCCACCCCGCTGTTGCCATAATGATAACTAAGGGTAAAGATTGGTAAACAAACTTTAATCAAGCCCTTGCGCTGCCTATCATCGGGATTATTTTGTGATGGCCTGATAAGAGAGAGCATTATGGACCGCATTGTCGTCTCATCTTCTTCGCGCGACTCGCTGCTCAGCACGCATAAAGTCCTGCGCAACACCTATTTCCTGTTATCCCTGACCCTGGCTTTCTCAGCCCTGACCGCGACCGCCAGTACAATGTTGGGTCTGCCTGCACCAGGCTTGCTGCTGATGCTGGTCGGTTTCTACGGCCTGATGTTCCTGACCCATAAACTGGCCAACAGCCCGGCGGGCATTCTGGCGGCTTTCGCGCTGACCGGTTTCATGGGATACGCCCTCGGCCCGATCCTCAGTTCGTTCCTGAACGCGGGCGCGGGCGATCTGATCATGCTGGCGCTGGGCGGCACCGCCGCGGTGTTCTTCTGCTGCTCGGCGTATGTGCTGACCACTCGTAAAGACATGTCGTTTCTGTCCGGCATGATGATGGCCGGTTTTGTGGTGCTGCTGGTGGCGGTGATCGCCAACCTGTTCCTGCAGATCCCTGCTCTGCACCTGGCTATCAGCGCGCTGTTCATCCTGTTCTCCGCCGGCGCGATCCTGTGGGAAACCAGCAACATCATTCACGGCGGCGAGACCAACTACATTCGCGCCACCGTTAGCCTGTACGTGTCGCTCTACAACATGTTCATCAGCCTGTTGAGCATTCTGGGCTTCGCCCGCAGCAACTGATCGCGCGTTACGCATGTCTTCCAGGCCCCGCTCCGGCGGGGCTTTGTTTTTTGCGGCCGAAAAAATTTGCTAAACTGGCGGCCGTTCCGAATTATCCGTTATCGAGGCAGTATGTTGGAGTTTGAAGGTCAGGTTATCGACACTGACGCGCAGGGCTATTTGAAAAACAGCGCCGACTGGCATGAGGGCCTGGCGCCGCTGCTGGCCGCGCAGGAAGAGATCGTGCTCACCGAAGCACACTGGGAAGTGGTGCGCTTCGTGCGCGACTTCTATCAGGAATTCAATACGTCGCCGGCTATTCGCATGCTGGTCAAAGCCATGGCGCAGAAATACGGCGAAGAAAAAGGCAACAGCCGCTATCTGTATCGCCTGTTCCCGAAAGGGCCAGCCAAACAAGCCACCAAAATCGCCGGCTTGCCGAAACCGGTGAAATGCATCTGACCGCGCCGCCCGCAGCGCCGCTGCAGGCGAGCATTTAATAGCGAATGCCAAACCCGGCGTAATCGGCCACCCCCTGCGGTTCCACCAGCACGCGTTCGACGCGCGCGCTGCGCGGGCCGCCCTGTTTCAACCACTCCACCAGCTTATCCACCTGCGCCTGTGTGCCGCAGGCCACCACCTGAACGCTGCCGTCATCGAGATTGCGCGCATAGCCGGTCACCCCCAACGCCTCAGCCTGCCGCTGAGTGGAATAGCGGAACCCTACCCCCTGCACCACGCCATACACATACGCAGCAATGCAAACTTGTGTCATAATCGCCCCCTTAATTCAGTTTTCATTATGGCATTGCCGTGCCTTTGCACCGCCGTGTCACTCTTTCTATCCTAGCTGGCAGCATTATTAATTATGACCGTACGCCTGTTTCTCGCCAAAGGACGTGAAAAGTCCTTACTCCGTCGCCACCCTTGGGTGTTCTCCGGCGCCGTTCAACGCGTTGAGGGTAAAGCCCTCTCCGGTGAAACCATCGATATCCTCGACAGCCAGGGCAAGTGGCTGGCGCGCGGAGCCTATTCGCCCGAGTCGCAGATCCGCGCACGCGTCTGGACTTTCCAGCAGGATGAAGAGATTAACATCGATTTCTTCATTCGCCGCCTGCAGCAAGCGCAAAGCTGGCGCGACTGGGTCGCGCAGCGTGACGGTCTGGACGGATACCGCCTGATCGCCGGCGAGTCCGACGGCCTGCCGGGCATCACTATCGATCGCTTCCAGAATTTCCTGGTGCTGCAGCTGCTGTCCGCCGGTGCCGAATACCAGCGCCCGGCCCTGCTTTCCGCCCTGCAGCATTGCTACCCGGAATGTTCGATTTACGATCGCTCCGACGTTGCGGTGCGTAAAAAAGAAGGCCTGCCGCTGGCGCAGGGCCCGGTGCTGGGCGATTTGCCGCCGGAACTGCTGCCTATTACCGAGCACGGCATGAAGCTGCTGGTGGACATTCAGCAAGGGCACAAGACCGGTTTCTACCTCGACCAACGCGACAGCCGCCTGGCGGCGCGGAACTACTCTGCCGGCCGCCGAGTGCTGAACTGCTTCTCCTACACTGGCGCATTCGCCGTTTCCGCTCTGATGGGCGGCTGCGCGCAGGTGATCAGCGTGGATACCTCGCAGGCGGCGCTGGACATCGCCAAACAGAACGTCGAACTCAACAAGCTTGATCTGAACAAGGCGGAGTTCGTTCGCGATGACGTGTTCCAGCTGCTGCGCAACTACCGCGCTCAAGGCGAAAAATTCGATCTGATCATCATGGATCCGCCTAAGTTCGTCGAGAACAAGAATCAGCTGGCCAGCGCCTGCCGCGGTTACAAAGACATCAACATGCTGGCGCTGCAGTTGCTGAATCCAGGCGGCATTCTGCTCAGCTTCTCCTGCTCCGGCCTGATGCCGACCGACCTGTTCCAGAAAATTTTGGCCGATGCCGCTGTAGATGCCGGACGTGATGTACAATTTATAGAGCAGTTCCGCCAGGCTGCCGATCACCCGGTGATCGCCACGTATCCTGAGGGGCTGTATCTGAAAGGCTTCGCTTGTCGGGTGATGTAACTTGAAATGCGCTGCCTTGCCCCCATATATGAGCAAGGCATTGTTTCTCAGGAGGTCATCATGATTGCCAGCAAATTCGGTATCGGACAACAGGTTAGGCATAAGCTGCTGGGGTATTTGGGGGTCGTTATCGATATCGACCCGGAATACTCTTTAGAACAACCCAAAGCTGACGAGATAGCGGCGAACGACGAACTGCGTTCCGCCCCTTGGTACCACGTGGTGATGGAAGACGAGGAAGGCCAACCGGTGCACACCTATCTGGCGGAAGCGCAGCTGGATGGTGAGCCCCAGGAGGCGCATCCCGAGCAACCATCGCTGGATGAACTGGCGGAATCCATCCGTCACCAGTTACAGGCGCCACGTTTGCGCAATTGACCGCGCCAAGACCTGAGAAACCCCGAGAGGGCCCGGCATCGCGCCAGGCCCTTTTTTTATTTAGCGCTCCAGCCCTAAACGCGGGATTTCTATTTTTGGGCAGCGATCCATCACCACGCGCAGCCCAGCCTGTTGCGCCAGCGCTGCCGCCTGATCGTTGATCACCCCTATCTGCAACCACAGCGCCTTGGCGCCGATCGCTATCGCCTCTTGCGCCACGCCGTAAGCCGCCTCCGAATTGCGAAACACGTCAACCATATCCACCGGCTGTGGGATAGCGGCCAGCGTAGGGTAAACCTGCTGCCCCAGCAGCGTCTGCCCCGCCAGTTTTGGGCTGACCGGGATCACCTGATACCCTTGTGCCAACAGATATGCCATCACACCATAACTGGGCCGCGACGGGTTATCGCTGGCGCCGACCAGCGCGATGGTTTTCACCTGCTGCAACAGCTCAACAATCTCTTGATCTTGCATCTTCAACTCCCGTTTATCACTTCGTCACTTTCCATTTCGAGTGTAACCGATCGGCATTCGCTCGGTTAAACGCTAATGCGAAGGAAACTTCACCGCAATCTTATGGTCAGAGGCTGTCGCGGTTCAGCTGCGCACGGCCGTGTCTAATCGCGATAAAATATGTAAAAATGTAAACAAAATACCCGATTGAAAAATTTTGACACAACCTATGCCGTGTTCAACACTTAGAGCTACGTCACTTTATAAGGAGATAATGATGAAATTTGGTCTGGTGGTTGCGGCGTTGCTCAGCATCAGTATGCCTGCCGCGGCTACGACCCTGAAACTCTCCCCGGACATCGACCTGCTGGTGGTCGACGGCAAGAAAATGACAGGTTCGTTGTTAAAAGGTGCCGACAGCCTTGAACTGGATGGCGGACAGCACCAGTTGCTGTTTAAAGTGACCAAAACCGTACGTTCCGGCCAGCATACACAGGCCTATACCTCCCTGCCGCTGGTTGCCAGCTTCAATACGCAAAAGATCAGCCAAGTGGCGATCGAACTGCCGCGCATCGAGAACGATCGTGATGCGCAACGCTTTGACAGAACGTTAAATTATCTAGTGGTCGATAAAGACGGCAACGCCTTGCCATTCCGGCATGATGCGCTGCATCCCGACAGCGTCACCTTCAATACCGATTTGGAAAAGGTGATGACCGATTACAACCGCCAGAACCGACCAGCCTCCGTTCCGACCTTTGTGCAGGCGAACGCAGGCAATCCCTCAACCCCCGCGTTGGCCGGCGCACCGCTGAATGCCCCGACGGTGACGTTGAAAGGTGAAAACGTGTCGGAACAGATGTTGCAATACTGGTTCCAACAGGCCGACAAGGAAACACAGAAGCGCTTCCTGCGCTGGGCCAATAAACAACCGATTCGCTGATCCCTCCCGGCGTCTTTCCCCGCAAAGGCGCCTTTTCTTCGCATTTTCAAGCGCAAACGCTAGGCAGTGAAAAACAGTTTCAGTAATCTGTCGCACATCCCCCTGATTAGCGAAGGACACCGAGATGGAATTGACTACTCGCGCTATCGCCGCGCGCAAACACATTGCGCTGGTGGCGCACGATCACCGCAAACAGGCCCTGTTGGAGTGGGTAGAAAGCCACAAGACTATTCTGGCGCAGCATCAGCTGTACGCCACCGGTACGACCGGCAACCTGATACAGCGCGCCAGCGGCATTCCCGTCACCAGCATGCTGAGTGGGCCGATGGGCGGCGATCAGCAGGTTGGCGCACTGATTGCGGAAGGCAAGATAGACATGCTGATCTTCTTCTGGGATCCGTTGAACGCGGTGCCGCACGATCCGGACGTGAAGGCGCTGCTACGGCTGGCGACCGTATGGAATATTCCGGTGGCCACCAACCGCTCGACCGCGGACTTTCTGATCGACTCTCCGCTGTTCAAAAGCGAGGTGGAGATCGCTATCCCCGACTATCAGCGCTACCTGCAAGACCGCCTGAAGTAGTCCTCACGGCCTGGCTGCCGCCAGGCCCGAGCTTACGGTTTTTTCTGCACCGGTACGCCAAGATCCTGCAGGTGTTCAACGAATACCGAAGGGTGCTCACGATCCTGCAACAGCCATACCTGATGTTTAGCGCGAGTTAACGCGACATACAGCAGACGGCGTTCTTCGGCATCCGGGAAATCCTCCGGCCGCGGCAGTAGCACCTCTTCCAACACCGACTCGCGCGCCACGGCGGGGAAACCGTCACGCCCCTCATGCAAACCGGCAATGATGACGTATTCCGCCTGCTGCCCCTTGCTGGCGTGGATGGTCATAAACTCCAGATTCAGTTTAGGCCAGCGGGTGGCCGCTTTCGCCAACGCTTCCGGTTTCAGATGATGGTAACGCGCCAGCACCAGGATGCGTTCATCTGGCTTGGCGTAGCCACTCAGCTTGTCCAGTAAGGGTTCCAACTGCTCGTGCGGCAGGATCGCCACCGACTTTTTATTGCCCTTGCTCAGGCTGTTGAGCGGTTTTTTCAGCTGGTGCGGATTCTGCTGCACGAACCGGTTGGCCACCTCGCCGATACGTTCGTTGAAGCGATAAGTCGTGTCCAGCGCGCACTGCGCCCCTTCGCCGAAGTGGGTGGCAAAAGCCGTGGTTAACGTCAACTCTGCGCCACTGAAGCGATAAATCGCCTGCCAGTCATCCCCCACCGCAAACAGGCAGGTCTGCTTGTTCTGTCGGCGCAATGCCGCCAGCAATAACGCACGCTGCGGTGAGATATCCTGAAATTCGTCGACCAGAATATGTTTCCACGGGCTGACGAAGCGCCCCTTGTCGAGAATGTTGACTGCCTGATGGATCAGGCCGGAGAAGTCTACCGCCCCTTCCTCTTTCAAGGCGCTTTTCCAGGCTTTCAGCAGCGGCGCCATCAGCCGGATGCGTTTTGAAAACAGATCGCGGATTTCTTCATCCGCCTGCTCAATCATTTCCGCCTGGCTGCCGCCGTGCATGCGCATCAACCCCAGCCACCGCTCGAGCCGGCCCGCCAGGCGATCCGCGAGGCGTTTATCTTGCCAGAAGTCGCCTTCCGGCACTTCCCATTCCAGCTCTTCGGCCAACCATTGACGCCACCCCTTGGCCTGGGCTTTCTTCTCCGCGCACTGTTGGCGCCAATGGGTAATCAGCAGCGCTTTGCGCGCGTTGGCATCAGTTTCCAACCGGCTGATGGCCGGCGCTTTGCGGCTGCCTTGTTGAATGATTTGCAGCGCCAAGGCATGGAAGGTCTTGGCCTGAATGCCGACATCGCCCAAACGTTCTTTGATGCGGTCGTTCATCTCGCCGGCGGCCTGGCGGCCGAACGCCAACAGCAAGATTTGCCCCGGCTCCGCCTCCTGACGGCGCAGCAGCCAGCCGGCGCGCGCCACCAGCACCGACGTTTTGCCGCTGCCGGCGCCGGCCAACACCAGCACGGAATCCTCGCCATTGACCACCGCCCGGCTCTGGGCGTCGTTGAGCGGCGAGCTCTCGACGGTCTGGAAGAAGTCGTGATGTTGCTCCAGCATGCGATCGGTCCACTGCCGGTTGCGTTGTTCAACGCTGCGTTGCCCCTGCTGCAGCCATTGCAGACACAGATGGTAATCGGCCCGGCAGTTATCGAATTCATCCAGGCGCGCTACCGGCATCGGCAGCGCGGAGAAAGCCTCACGAATTTGCTGCTGCAGCTTGCCCAGCTCAGACTTTTTGAACCATTTATCTTGCTGCTCAATGCGCTGAATCTGCGCCACCTGCTGTTGCAGCACGCCGGCGCTGACCTCACTCATTTCGGCGCTCCAGTGCTGCCACGCCTGCTGCAGATAGTGATAAAAACGCTGCGTTTCCTGCCATTCGGTACCGTGCAGCCGCACCACTTTTTCGTCCGGCAATTCAAATTCCAGCTCGCCCCAGACGATGCCACGCTTGCACCTGACCTGAATCAGTTGATTGAAGGGGATCAGGTATTCATGTTTTTCCCCGCTCACCTCAACGCCGGCGTGCAGCAACCGCACGCGGTTATAAGGGTGCTGAGCCAGGTGTTTCCCCAGCGATGTCGCTTTAAGTTCCATATCGTCGCGCCATGACTATGTTGAGAGTAAATAACGGATATCTGCCAGTTTACCTGCGATAAGCAGTGGCACTCTAGCGCTAAAAAAAGGGTAGAATAGATTTTGCGTTTTTATCGTGAATACGCCCGCATCGCGGTTTGGCTATCATTAGAGCAGAATGACGTCTATGCGTACTGTACTGAATATTCTTAATTTTGTGTTGGGCGGTTTCTTCACCACGCTAGGCTGGCTCATTGCGACAGTGTTCAGCGTGCTGCTGGTCATCACGCTGCCGCTCACTCGCTCCTGCTGGGAAATCACCAAGCTGTCGCTGGTGCCGTTTGGCAACGAGGCGATACATGTCGATGAACTGTACCCGGAGAAAAGCAATGCGCTGCTCTCCGCCGGCGGCTCACTGCTCAACATTATCTGGCTGGTGCTGTTCGGCTGGTGGCTGTGCCTGTCGCACATCGCCGCCGGTATCGTGCAATGCGTTTCAATCATCGGCATTCCGGTCGGTATCGCCAATTTCAAAATAGCCGCCATCGCGCTGTGGCCGGTGGGGCGCCGCGTCGTCTCGGTAGAAATGGCTCAGCAAGCGCGTATTGAGAATGCTCGCCGCCACTATCATCAGCGTTAATTTTTTCTCCGTTTGAGGAGTTTTTTGTGCTCTCTTTTGCACCCGCAGTACGTCGTTATACCTACAACAGCAATCTGCTGTACCACCTGCGCATTCTTATTGCGCTGATCGGCACCACCGCCGTTCCCTGGTGGCTGGGCATTCCCAAGCTGACTATCCCGCTGACGCTGGGCGTGGTGGCAGCGGCACTGACCGATTTGGACGACCGCCTGGCCGGCAGGTTACGCAACCTGCTGATCACGTTGGTGTGCTTCTTTGTCGCCTCCGCTTCAATCGAACTGCTGTTTCCCTATCCCTGGTTGTTCGCCCTTGGCTTAACCACCTCAACCTGCGGTTTTATCCTGCTGGGCGCCTTAGGGCAACGTTACGCCACCATCGCCTTCGGCGCGCTGCTGATCGCGGTTTACACCATGCTCGGCACCGCCATGTACGATGCCTGGTATCAGCAACCGCTGCTGCTGGTGATCGGCGCGCTGTGGTATAACCTGCTGACGCTGGCGGGCCACCTGCTGTTCCCTATCCGGCCGCTGCAAGAGAACCTGGCACGCTGCTACGAGCAGCTGGCCAACTATCTGGATGCCAAGGCCAACCTGTTCGATCCCGACGCCGAACGCGACGCCGACCTGCCATGGATGGATGTCGCGATGGCCAACAGCGCGTTGGTCGCGTTGCTGAACCAGACCAAAGCCTCGCTGCTGACGCGCCTGAAAGGCGATCGCGGCCAACGCGGCACCCGCCGCACCTTGCACTACTATTTTGTCGCGCAGGATATCCACGAACGCGCCAGCTCTTCCCATGTTCAGTACCACGCGCTCAGCCGGCAATTCCGTCACAGCGATATTTTATTCCGCTTCCAGCGTTTGCTGAGCATGCAGGCGCGCGCCTGCCGCCAGCTGGCACAATCGATCCTGCTGCGGCAAAAATACCAGCACAACCCGCGTTTTGAGCCAGCCTTCAGCCGCATTCAGGATGCCTTGGCACGCATAACCGAAACCCAGGGCAATTCAGAGCAAACCAAAGCGCTGGCGCACCTGCTGAAAAACCTGCATGCGATCGATGCGCAGCTGGCCAATATCGAGTCAGAGCAGACGCTGGCCAGCGGGCAGGCGGAAGAGAACAGCCTGGCCGACGATCGCTTAACCGGCTGGAGCGACATCCGACTGCGCATCAGCCGCCATTTGACGCCGCAGTCGGCCCTGTTCCGCCATGCGATCCGCATGTCGGTAGTGCTGTGCGTGGGTTACGCCTTCATCCAGTTCACCGGCATGCAACACGGTTACTGGATCCTGTTGACCAGCCTGTTCGTCTGCCAACCGAACTACAACGCAACCCGCCGGCGCCTGGCGCTGCGCATCATCGGCACTCTGGCCGGTATCCTGATCGGCCTGCCAATCCTCTATTTCGTGCCTTCCGTGGAAGGACAACTGGTGTTGATCGTCATCACCGGTGTCCTGTTCTTCGCTTTTCGCACCGTGCAGTATGCCCATGCAACGATGTTCATTACGCTGCTTGTGTTGCTGTGCTTTAACCTGTTGGGTGAAGGTTTCGAAGTAGCAGCCCCGCGCGTTTACGATACCTTGTTGGGTTGCGCCATCGCCTGGGCGGCGGTCAGCTTTATCTGGCCGGACTGGAAGTTCCGCCAACTGCCGGCGATAGTGGATAAAACGCTGAATGCCAACTGTCGCTATCTGGACGCCATTCTGGTGCAATATCATCAGGGTAAGGATAACGGGCTCGCTTACCGCATCGCGCGGCGAGATGCCCACAACAGCGATGCTGAACTGGCTTCGGTCATCTCCAACATGTCCGCCGATCCCAAGGCCGACAAGGCGTTGCAAGAAGCCGCCTTCCGTCTGCTCTGCCTGAACCACACTCTCCTGAGTTATATCTCGGCGTTGGGGGCGCACCGCGAGCGGTTGAATACCCCTGCCACACTCGATCTGCTCAATGATGCCGTGTGTTACGTGGACGGCGCCTTACATCAAGAAGAACGGAACAGCCAGCGCATTGCGCAAGCGCTGGAACAGCTGGCGGAGCGCATTCGCACAGCCGTTCCGGAACCTGAAAGCAAAGAACAGTTGGTTTTGCAGCAGGTGGGGCTAATGCTCGAGCTGCTGCCGGAACTCACCGCACTCCATACCCAAATCAATAAGGCAACCTAATTCTTCAGGGCCCGCTCGATGGGCCCTGAACTACTGGCTCATGCCCATGGCGGCGCATAGCCATCGTATGATCGAACCAGCGCACCAGTTCGTTGCGCAATTCGGTCGGCAATGCCGCCTGATGATAGCCGGCTATCGCGCCGCCCAGCGACAGCAGCACGCGCAACCCCAGATTGGTCTGCTGTTGCAGCAGGCGAAGATAGCTACGTTTGGCGCCATGCAGCCGCAGGTCATAGGCATTGCGAATACCCGCTCGCCATAGCAAGCGCTCCATGTTGACATCTATATTTGGCAACGCCTTCAATCTGCCGTGATCGCCAGCCTTGAGCCGCTGCTCTCGGCGTGCTTCCCTGATGGCCTGCCAGGCCAGCCCTACCAGCTCGTTGCGTTCCCGCCACAGCGACTCGTCAACCCAGTAATAGCGCAAGGTGATGGGCACACCGCGCTTGGAATAGACCATATTGACCATGCCCCGGGCACGAAAGGCCGGTTCCATGCTCGCCGTAGCCCGCAAGTACAATTCACCTTCCGCTACCACCGCAAACATTACCCCTTCAGCCAGCAGCCCATAGCCGCCAAACTGTGATCGTGTTGTGATGGCGCCCAGCGCCGCAAAGCAATTTTTAGCCTGCGCGATCCTTCTCGTCGACATCCTTTTCATAGCGTTCCTCCTTTTTAGGTTCTGGCCGTATTATTTCTCTCATCAATGAAAAAAGTAACGTGAACAACTAATTAGAAAAATACGCACTATCCGCCCGCCTGCCAATCACAAAAACCGCCAGTACAAAAAATGATCGCAATTATGCGAGCCGCTACGAAAATTTGGGTTGATCTTATCCTAAATCAGAGATACTGTATAAACATACAGTAACACGACGGGCGGGAACTTTATGCGTACTCAATCACTCTACCAACCTCATTTCGGCCATGGCTCTTATACAACGCGCAATGTTGCGAAGAACACGGATATCGGCAAAGAGAATGGCTTGATCAGTGAACTTGTTTACAACGAGCGCCAGCCCGCAGTGGCTCAATTACTGTTGCCCCTGCTGCTGCAATTGGGCAAGCAGTCTCGCTGGCTTCTGTGGCTGACGCCGCAGCAAAAATTAAGCAAGCAATGGCTGCAGCAATCCGGTCTGCCTGTAGATAAAATGGTGCAACTGAGCCAGATCAGCCCGGTGAATACGGTCGAGGCGATGGAAAAAGCGCTGCAAACGGGAAATTACAGCGTGGTTCTCGGCTGGTTGCCCGAGCTAACGGAGGAGGATCGTCTAAAATTAAGACGTGCGGCAGAATTGGGTAATGCCTATGGGTTTATCATGCGCCCTCAACGTGACATTAGCCCGACTCACGGACACTGTTCTACCCTAAAAATTCACTCTTCTTTGTATCATTAAGTAAATTTAGGATTTTTCCCATCATTTTCGCACCCCCTAAGCGGAACCTTTGTGGGGGAAGGCAAAAAGCGAGTCCGGCTGCGGTTTGGCAGGCAAAAACGCTCGATGAATCGCCGCTTTTTTAGGCTAAGAATGTTAGCAAATATGTACGATTCCGCGTTTTTTTTAGAGCCTTATCACATCACACTTGTAACTTTCGCGCCACGTTGTAGACTTTACATCGCCAAGGTTGCTCTATAACGTCAGAAAAACTGGCGAGTAACAAACGAGGGCTTAAACCTTGGCGAAGGAATTTAACCAAGGGCTTAAACAGCTTTAAAGCTCATTGCCTATTTGGATGATAACGAGGCGCAAAATGAAAAAGACAGCTATCGCATTAGCAGTGGCACTGGCAGGTTTCGCTACCGTAGCGCAAGCCGCTCCAAAAGATAACACCTGGTACACCGGTGCTAAACTGGGCTGGTCCCAGTACCACGACACTGGTTTCTACGGTAACGGTTACCAGAACGGTATCGGCAACGGCCCAACCCACAAAGATCAGCTGGGTGCCGGCGCGTTCCTGGGCTACCAGGCAAACCAATACTTGGGCTTCGAGCTGGGCTATGACTGGCTCGGCCGCATGCCTTACAAAGGCAGCGTGAACAACGGTGCTTTCAAAGCGCAGGGCGTTCAACTGGCCGCTAAACTGAGCTACCCAATTGCTGACGATCTGGACATCTACACTCGTCTGGGTGGTATGGTATGGCGTGCAGACTCCAAAGCTAACTACGGCCGTACTGGTCAGCGTCTGAGCGACCACGACACCGGCGTTTCTCCGCTGGCTGCTGTTGGTGTTGAATACGCACTGACCAAAAACTGGGCTACCCGCCTGGATTACCAGTTCGTAAGCAACATCGGTGACGCAGGTACCGTTGGCGCACGTCCAGACAACACCATGCTGAGCCTGGGCGTTTCTTACCGCTTCGGTCAGGATGACGTAGTTGCTCCAGCACCAGCTCCGGCTCCAGCTCCAGTTGTTGAAACCAAGCGTTTCACTCTGAAGTCTGACGTGCTGTTCAACTTCAACAAATCTACTCTGAAAGCAGAAGGCCAGCAGGCTCTGGATCAGCTGTACACCCAGCTGAGCTCCATGGATCCTAAAGACGGCTCCGTAGTTGTTCTGGGTTACACCGACGCCGTTGGTTCTGACCAGTACAACCAGAAACTGTCTGAACAACGCGCACAGAGCGTTGTTGACTACCTGGTCTCCAAAGGCATCCCGTCAGACAAAATCTCTGCACGTGGTATGGGTGAAGCAGATGCAGTTACAGGCAACACCTGTGGCTACAAATCTGGCCGCGCAACCAAAGCTCAGATCGCTTGCCTGGCACCAGATCGTCGCGTAGAGATCGAAGTTAAAGGTATCAAAGACGTTGTAACTCAGCCTCAGGGCTAAGTTTACTCGCCTAATAAAAAACCCCGCCAATGCGGGGTTTTTTTTCGTCCTCTTGTTGCCAGAACATTCAATGCCTGGCGCCATAGGGGCGTTCTCACGCGCTTACTTGGGATCTTTGCCAAGAATCGCCTTCAAGTCTTCTTTCAACGACGACATCTGGTTCGCATACTTTTCTTTGCGTTCAGCGTCTTCGATAAGCTGCACGACGGTTTCCGACAGCGTAACGCCACGGCGGCGCGCCAGGGCAGCCAATCGTTGCCAAACCAAAAACTCCAGATCGATAGATTTTTTACGCGTATGCTGATGTTCTGCGTTAAAATGACGTTTGCGGCGGGCGCGGATCGTTTGTTTCATCCGGTTATCCAGTTCCGGATTCATATGAGCGGCAATCCATGCAAGTACCTTTACCGGCTCATTTTCCAGCTTCAGCAGCTCGTTAACCGCCTCCTGAGCAGCGCTGTTTTCAATGTAGCGGGTAATGAGTTCCCCTTCCCGATGCTTTTTCACCAGGTACTTCCATTTCCAACCGCTCTCCAGATTTTCCAGTTGCTGATATTTCATCTTGAGCTCTTCAGTGACCGCGTAACTTCAAATAAGCATAACAGCTTTGCGCCGAATTTCCCCGGCAATTAAACCGTCTTTTAGACTGTTTTTTGCACAGTCACCGCGCGATGTCAAACTCCCTGATGCCAACTGGCACTCCACATGTATCAAGCCGCCGTTATTCTTGTATAATCGCCCTTTCCCTTTTTAACGATTGCATCTAACACTTTGACCAATAACCGACTTGAATGGCAATCTTTATTGCCGGACGTAACGCCTTATCAGGCGATATTTGATACCGCCGCTCAGTTGGCACCCGTGCCCTTTTCCGCCATTCAGCCTCGGCTGGAAAATGCCCTGACGCTATTTTGCCACCCCCAATCGCCACCGCGTTTCATGCTGTTGAAAGCGCAAGAAACGCGAGAGTATCTGGAACTGATCGCTCACGCCGTCAAACCACTGCTGCCGAAAAATACGGCATGCCGCGGCAGCCACTATGTCATTCAGGATGGCAAGGTCAGCGTCGAGCCAGCCAGCCGTGGCGATGAACCTTTTGCCGCCGGCGGCGCTTGTCTGTTCCAGGAGTGGATTGAACCGGAACAGCTGTTTGGCTGCGTACGGATCCACAATGGCGACATTACCCTGCAGCCGGGTCTGGTGCACCAGGCCAACGGCGGCATTCTGATTCTGTCGGCGCGGGCGCTGCTTGCTCAGCCGTTGCTGTGGCTGCGGCTGAAGCAAATGATCGGCCAGCGTCAGTTCCACTGGGTTTCGCCAGACGAAACCCGCCCGCTGCCGGTAGCCATTCCACCGATGCCGCTGGATCTGCGGCTGATTGTAGTCGGCGATCGTCACGGCCTGGCCGATTTTCACGATATCGAGCCGGAACTGAGTGAACAAGCGATCTACGGTGAATTCGAAGACGATCTGCAGCTGACTGAAGTTGATGATATGACGCAGTGGTGCGGTTACGTCAACGGCGTGATTGCCGACCAGCAATTGCCGATGCTGGCGAACGACGCCTGGCCGCCGCTGATCGTCCAGGCTGTGCGTTACAGTGGCGATCAGGGCATTCTGCCACTCTCGCCGGTTTGGCTTGGCCAGCAGCTATCCGAAGCCGCACTGTATGCCGAAGAAGATCGCATTACGGCCAAAGCGTTCGAGGCGGCGTTAAATGCCCGAGAATGGCGCGAAAGCTATCTGGCCGAGCGTATGCAGGATGAGATTGAGTTGGGTCAGATCCTGATTGAGACCGAGGGTGAAGTGGTCGGACAGATCAACGGTCTGTCTGTCCTGGATTATCCCGGTCATCCACGCAGCTTTGGCGAACCGTCACGGATCAGTTGCGTTGTGCATCTCGGCGACGGCGAGTTCACCGACGTCGAGCGCAAAGCCGAACTGGGCGGCAACCTGCACGCTAAAGGCATGATGATCATGCAGGCGTTTCTGATCGCCGAACTGGATCTTGATCAGCAGCTGCCCTTCTCCGCTTCCATCGTCTTTGAGCAATCTTATGGTGAAGTGGATGGTGACAGCGCCTCGCTGGCTGAGCTATGCGCATTGGTCAGCGCCCTGTCACAGCAACCGATCACCCAGCAGATCGCCGTCACCGGCTCCGTCGACCAATTCGGCAACGTACAGCCGATAGGTGGCGTTAACGAAAAGATCGAAGGTTTCTTCGAGGTTTGTGTACGCCGCGGCCTGACGGGCAAACAGGGTGTCGTATTGCCCGTGACCAACGTGCGCCATCTGTGTCTGCGTCAAGATATCGTCGACGCGGTGCGCGAGGGGCAGTTCCATCTGTGGGCGGTAGAGAGCGCGGCGGAAGCCTTGCCTTTACTCACAGGTTGCCTCTACTCTGACGAACAACAGCCGAATTTGTTGGCGGCCATTCAGGAACGGATTGCGCAGGTGAGCCTGCAGGAACGCCGTCGTCCGTGGCCGCTGCGCTGGCTCAACTGGTTCAACCACGGCTGATCGGACTTGTTCAGCGTACACGTGTTAGCTAACCTGCGTCCTTCATTAAAATAAGGCTTACTGAGAACATGGTAGATAAACGCGATTCCTATACGAAAGAAGACCTCGAAGCATCCGGCCGTGGCGAGCTGTTCGGCGCCGGTGGCCCACCGTTGCCGGCAGGTAACATGTTGATGATGGACCGCGTGGTCAAGATGACCGAAGACGGCGGGACTCACAACAAAGGTTATGTGGAAGCGGAGCTGGATATTAATCCGGACCTATGGTTCTTCGGTTGCCACTTTATCGGCGATCCGGTCATGCCAGGCTGTCTGGGCCTGGATGCGATGTGGCAGTTGGTCGGTTTCTACCTCGGTTGGCTGGGTGGCGAAGGCAAAGGCCGCGCGCTGGGCGTTGGTGAAGTCAAGTTTACCGGCCAGGTGCTGCCAACCGCGAAAAAAGTGACCTACCGTATTAACTTCAAACGCGTCATCACCCGTAAGCTGATCATGGGCGTCGCCGATGGCGAAGTGCTGGTTGACGGCGAAGTGATCTATACCGCCACCGATCTGAAAGTGGGTCTGTTCAAGGATACCACAGCGTTCTAATCACGCAGACGAGAGGGCGGCCATCGTCTTCTTTGCTAATGCTCTTCGCATGCCATCACGCCCAGCGTGATGGCATTTCTTTCTCTTACCGTTTAAAGACTACCTACCTCCTTTAATCGCCCGCTACCGAACCGATTTATCCCTCCTGTCTCTACCCTTTTCCTACCCGAAACGGTCAAAGCCACAGGCCAATTTGAGCGCCCCCTCCCACAGCCAGCTATCGACACGATAGCGTTTTTTGCATCCGGTTATTTTCTTGCCCCTTAAAATCACCTAGTATAGCCACCCATGTAACTACAATAAATGTACCAACTAAGGGCCGATATGCAAAAAACCCGCTTTAGCGATGCACCTTGCCCCGTCGCACGTTCATTAGATCGTGTCGGAGAATGGTGGAGCATTCTGATCCTGCGTGATGCCTTTCAGGGGTTATCCAAATTCGACGAATTCCAACAAAGTCTGGGGATGTCACCGACTCTCCTGGCCCGGCGACTGAAGGATTTGGTAGCCCACGGCATTCTGCATAAGCAACGTTATCAAACGCGGCCGGTTCGCTATCAGTATCTGCTCACCGAACGCGGCAACGATTTTCTCCCCGTGCTGGCAGCTCTCTCAGAATGGGGCAATCGCCATTTGATCGATGGTGACATCAGCGCCTTGTTAGTCGACGGCCGCACCGATCGGCCGATCCAGGTCCAATTGGTCAATGTCGATACCCAACAGCAGGTGCCGCCGCAGTTTATTACGTTGGCACCAGGGCCTGCGGCAAATGAAGGCATACATCAACGCGCCGCACTGATGCGGCAACGGCGCCTCGCCGATTTACCCGAATTTACCAAGGAGCCATCATGAGCAATCGTCGTATCGTCATTACCGGCATGGGCGCCGTTTCACCGCTAGGGTGCGGTGTTGAAGCCATCTGGCAACGTTTGTTAAAAGGAGAGTCCGGCATTCGGGCGTTGCCTGACGAGATCGGTGCAGATTTACCGGTCAAGGTCGGAGGACAGGTCCCGGCGCTGGCGCAAGATGCTGAAGCGGGCTTCAACCCCGACGCCTCCGTCGCCCCCAAGGACCAAAAGAAAATGGACCGCTTTATCCTGTTTGCTATGGCGGCGGCGGATGAAGCCGTTCGTCAGGCCGGCTGGATAGCCGATACGGACGAAAAACAAGAGCGCACCGCCACCGTCATCGCCTCGGGCATTGGCGGCTTCCCGGCGATTGCCCAGGCGGTGCGCACCACCGACAGCCGCGGCGCCAAGCGGCTGTCGCCGTTCACCATCCCCTCATTCCTGGTCAATCTGGCGGCCGGCCACGTTTCAATCAAACACCACTTCAAGGGGCCGATTGGCGCGCCGGTCACCGCCTGTGCCGCCGGCGTGCAAGCCATTGGCGACGCAGTGCGTATGATCCGCAATGATGAAGCCGATATCGCCGTGTGCGGCGGTACCGAAGCCGCTATAGATACCGTCAGCCTGGGCGGGTTCGCCGCCGCGCGCGCCATGTCCACCGCTCCGGCCGAGTTGGCAAGGCAGGCTTCCCGGCCTTTCGACAGTGCACGGGACGGATTTGTCATGGGGGAAGGTGCCGGCATGCTGGTGATTGAAACGCTGGAACACGCGCTGGCGCGCGGCGCCACCCCGCTCGCGGAAATCGTCGGTTATGGCACCAGCGCCGACGCCTACCACATGACCTCCGGTGCCGAAGACGGCAACGGTGCTTATCGGGCGATGAAAATCGCGTTGAGGCAGGCGAACATCGCCCCAGAAGAGGTTCAGCATTTAAACGCACACGCGACGTCGACACCCGTAGGGGATCTGGGCGAAATCAATGCCATCAAACACCTGTTTGGCACGACAGGAAGCGTCGCGGTAACCTCGACAAAATCCGCCACCGGGCACCTGCTCGGCGCCGCCGGGGGGCTGGAAACCATCTTTACCGCCTTGGCGCTGCGCGATCAGATCGCCCCCGCGACGCTGAATCTGGACAATCCCGATCCGGCGGCGGCAGGTTTACACCTGGTCGCGAAACGGGCTGAATCGATGAACATAACCTACGCCTTATCGAACGGCTTCGGCTTTGGCGGCGTGAATGCGAGTATTCTACTGAAACGCTGGCAGGACGAGTAAACGGCACAAACAAAAACCTCCGCCAAGGGCGGAGGTTATTCCTTTTATTTGACAGGGAGCCGCTTAAGCGGTCACAGCCCTGTCTTCCATGGCTTCTCGCCAACCTCCCAGCCATTGAGACCGGGCGTCCACCGATGATTGGTAGGGACAATGTTCCCTGGAACGCCCTAAAATACCTGCCTGATACCCTCTCGAATGCGCCCTTTCCAGACGATCGCGTTTCTGTCTCTTCATGCCTCGTTTCCCTCATTTTGGTCTGGTGGAAAGAAAACAATGGCTGCTTTTTGCGCAGCCACGAGTAATCAATAGCGCTAAAAGAAGAGAAGATCAATGCGCAAAATTCACGCCAATGTCATATTTGTGAGCTACGCCCGAGGAAAGTGCTAAGTGGCTGATCTGCCGGGAAAGTGGTTAACTGTTTGAAATTAAATAGAAATCCCTGCCAGCGAGAAAAAACGGATTTTCACGCCGACAGGGATTAGACGATTTTAGACCAAATTATGACTAAATGCCGCCCATCTGTGCTGCGATAGCCTGAGCTTCCTGCTGCCATCCCTGCGCCAGAGTGCGCACCAGGGCATCATAGCCGTCTTCACCCTGTTTCAGCTCCAGGTTGAAAGGCCTTTTGATCAAATGCCCCTGGCGATTCAGCACCCACTCGCCGCGAATGATCGCCTTGCCGTCAAAACGGCCGTGGAAGCCGCTGATGGTCACGTTCAGCACATCCTGATCGCTGCTCATCGGCTGCGAAGAGACCACCCAGCCCGGCAGCGCGCTGCTCAGGTTGGTGACCAGCGTTTGCTGCAGCTGCTGGTCGAGCGGGCTGGCCCACAGGTTGTTCTGGGCTATCACATACTGTACGTCGTTGGTCTGATACACCACGCCGCTCTGCGCCAGATAATCCGCCACGCTCACGTGTTCCAGCCACAGCTGACGCGTGGAAGCGCCGTTGCTGCTGGCCGCAGCAGGCGCACCCAGCGCCGGCAACTGATAGTAAGTCTTCTGTGGCGAACTGCTGCAGGCGCTGAGCAACAGCGCCAGGGCTACCGGGATCCATTTCATCATTTCGTGGCCTTCTTCGGCTGAGGGTCAGTGCTGCCGGCGGCTTCAAACACCAGCGCGTTGCTCTTCTCATTCAGGGTGCGCAGCACCGGTTGCAGCTCACGCAATACCTGATCGAGGCGCTGCATGTCGCCCACCATCTTGTTGTAAGCCGGTGAACCAGGCTGGAACCCTTTCATGCTGCGGTTCAGTTCCAACAGCGTTTTCTGCATGTCCTGCGGCAGCGCCTGCATCTCTTTGCTGGCGATGATGTCGTTCAGCGACTTCATGGTCTGCTGCGTCGACTTCATGGTTTTCTGACTCTCCGCCAGCGTCTTGGTCGCTTCGTTGATCATCGGATTGATCGGCATCGAGTTGATCTTATCCAGCGTCTGCATCAGTTTCTGCTGGATCTGCGCCAGACCGCCGCTGGTGGTCGGCATCAGCGGGTAACCGAACAGCTCGCGCGGCCCTTTCCACGGTTTTTCCTGCGGATAGAAGTCGAGATCGATGTACAGCGAACCGGTCAGCAGGTTGGCGGACTTCATCGAGGCGCGCATGCCGCGAGATTCCGCATCTTTCAGGTGCCCTTCAATATCGAAGTTGCCGCCCAGCTGTTTCTGGAAGCGATCCGGCTCGATGCGGATCAGCACCGGAATGCGGTAATCGTTATCCAGACGCTGCGCCATGCCGTCTTTATAGAACGGCACCTGCGCCACCGTACCCAGACGGATGCCGCGGAACTCGACCGGCGCGCCCGGCTGCAGGCCGCGTACCGAGTCGGAGAAGAACAGCAGGTAGTCTTTATGCACGGTATACAGCGAATCCTGCGTGCTGCGCTGGTTGTCGAACAGCTGATATTCCGCCTTTTCTTTCGCCTGTTCGCCGCGATCCCAACCGTCCGGCACGTCAAAACTGACCCCGCCGCTGAACAGCGTGGTCAACGAGCCCATCTCCACCCGCATGCCCTGTGCCGACATATCGAACGCCACGCCGCTGTCTTTCCAGAAGCGCACGTTGGTGGTGACCAACTGATCGTAAGGCGCGGTGATGAACAGCTGATAGCGCATGGCGCGTTCTTTAGGATCGAAGTAGCTGGTTTCCACCGACCCGACGCGATAACCGCGGAACAGCACCGGATCGCCGGCGTTGAGCTGGCCTGATTTCTCGCTGTCCAGCACGATGCGCAACCCTTTGGCATCCGGGGAAGCCAGCGGCGGCGCATCGAGCAGCTGATAGTTGTCTTTGCCGTCTTTGCCTTTGTTGCCCGGCTGCAGTTCGATATAGGCGCCGGAGAGCAGCGTGCCCAGCCCGGAGACGCCTTCACGGCCGATCTGCGGCTTCACCACCCAGAAGGCGGAATCCTGGCGCAGCAATTTCTCCATGCCGGAATTGAGACGCGCCTGCACCATCACCTTGCTCAGGTCATCGCTCAGCGTGACGGTTTCCACCACCCCGACGTCAACGCTGCGGCTTTTGATTTTGGTTTTACCCGCTTCCAGCCCTTCCGCCGTCGTGGTCACCAGCGTCACCACCGGCCCCTGATGGCTGAAGTGGTAAAACAGGATCCAGGCGCCGATCAGCGCGGTCACGATGGGAATGATCCACACCGGCGACCAGCGTTTGATCTTCTCAACGTCTGCGACGCTATGATTATTTTCCGTCACCTTGCGGCTCCTTGTTGATTGTTTCACTTGCGCGATCCCAGGTCAGCCGGGGATCAAATGTCATGGCGGCGAACATGGTGAGGATCACCACCAGCGCGAACAGCACGGCGCCCGTCGCGGGATAAATGCTCATCAACTGCCCCATTCGCACCAACGCCGACAACACGGCGATCACAAACACGTCGATCATTGACCAACGGCCAACGAATTCGACCACTTCATAAATCAGATGCATACGCTCGCTGTCGGCGCGCGGTTTCTTCCTGCCGTTCGCATCCCAGCACAGCCAGCCGATCGCCAACATTTTCAGCGACGGCACCATGATACTGGCGATGAAAATCACCATCGCCACCGGATAAGAGCCGTCCCCCCACAGCAGGATCACCCCCGCCATGATGGTGGAGTTCATCTTGTTGCCCAGCGCCTCGGTCACCATGATCGGCATCAGGTTGGCCGGAATATACAGCATGACAGAGGTCACCAGCAGCGCCAGCGTCCACTGCAGGCTGTGACGACGCCGCACGTAGCCCTTGGTGTGACAGCGCGGACAGCGCACCTGATCGGCCGGCAGGATCGCCGTGCAGCACGCGCAGGAGCGCACGCCCTGGCGCATGCCGGTGCGCCCCACCGTCAGCGGGCGATGCAGTCGCGGCGCCGGTTCGATATCCTGCCACAGCCAGCGCCGATCCACGCACTGGAAGGCGCGCACCTGCAGCAGGCAGAACAGGCAGTAAGGCACGAAGCTACTGCCGATGCCGATATCGCCGTAGGCCATCAGCTTGACGAAGCTGACCAGCACCCCGGCAAGGAAAATTTCCACCATGCACCAGGTCTTGAACTGGAACAGCACCCGAGCCATCCACTCTTTGAGCCCCAGCGGCAAGCGCACTCTGGCGCACAGCAGGATAATCGCCACCATGCAAAACGCCGGGATCAGCTGCACGAACACCATAAACAAGGTGGCCATGCTGGCGTAGTCTTCCGCCACCATCACTTCCGGGATTTGGATCAGCCGGATTTCGTTGCCGAGGCCGGCGACGCGCATGTTGATAAACGGGAAAATGTTGGCCAGCACCAGCATGAACAAGGCGCTGAGCGCGTAACCGATCGGCCGCTTGCGCGGCTCGTCCCAGCGGGCGCTGAGCGTGGTTTTGCAGCGCGGGCATACCGCTTTGCTGCCATAGGCCAGCGGCGGCAGCGCCACCAGCATGTCGCACTGCGGACACAGCATCAGGTTATCCTGCTGCGCCGCCGAGGGTGCGGAATGACTATGCTGCTGATGATTGTTGTGGGAACACACCATATTCCTCCTAAATAACGTCGCTCACCGGCACGTCGATGCCGCCCGCAGCAGCGCGCGGGCGGCATCGCAACGGTCAGCCGTTTTTCATCGCTTCCAGCTCTTCCCAACGGGCGAAAGCCTGTTCCAGCGCTTGCTCGGCATCAGCCAGCGCCGTCAGCACTTCTTGCGTTTCGCTATGCGGCCGCGTGAAGAAGTCGGCGTCGCTCATCTGCGCCTGCAGCGCTTCGATTTCCGCTTCCAGCTGTTCGAGCCGCTGCGGCAACTGTTCCAGCTCACGCAACAGGTTGTAACTCAGCTTGGCCGCCGTTTTCTTCGGCTGTTCGGCCTTTTTCTCCGCCGCCGGTTTGCTCGCGCTCGGCGCCGCCTGACGAATCGGTTTCGCCGTCGCGCGCTGATGATGCGCATCGTAGTAACCGCCGACGAAGGCATTGATCACGCCGTTGCCTTCGAAGATCCAGCACTCGGTCACCGAGTTGTCAACGAACTGACGATCGTGGCTGACCAGCAGCACGGTGCCCTGATAGCCGTCGATCAGCTCTTCCAGCAGCTCCAGCGTTTCGACGTCGAGATCGTTGGTTGGTTCATCGAGGATCAACAGATTGCTCGGTTTCAGAAACAGCTTAGCCAACAGCAAGCGGTTACGCTCACCGCCCGACAGCGCCTTCACCGGCGTCATCGCGCGTTTCGGGTGGAACAGGAAGTCCTGCAGATAGCCCAATACGTGGCGAGGACGGCCGTTGACCATCACTTCCTGCTTGCCTTCCGCCAGGTTGTCCATCACCGTGCGCTCAGGATCGAGATCGGCGCGGTGCTGGTCGAAATAGGCCACTTCCAGCTTGGTGCCGCAGTGCACGCGGCCGCTGTCGGCTTTCAGCTGACCGAGCATCAGTTTCAGCAGCGTGGTTTTGCCGCAGCCGTTCGGCCCCACCAGCGCAATCTTGTCGCCGCGCTGCACCTGGGCGGAGAAACCGCACACCAGCACCTTTTCGCCAACCTGATAATTGACGTCTTCCAGCTCGAACACGATTTTGCCGGAGCGGGTCGCCTCTTCCACCTGCATCTTGGCGGTGCCCATCACTTCGCGGCGCTGCGAGCGCTCGACGCGCAGCGCCTTCAGCGCGCGCACGCGGCCTTCATTGCGGGTGCGGCGCGCCTTGATTCCCTGACGGATCCAGACCTCTTCCTGCGCCAGCTTGCGGTCGAACTCGGCGTTTTGCAGCTCTTCCACCCGCAGCGCTTCTTCTTTGCTCTGCAGATACAGATCGTAGTTGCCCGGCCAGGAAACCAGCTTGCCGCGATCCAGATCGACGATGCGCGTCGCCATGTTGCGGATAAACGAACGGTCGTGCGAGATGAAGACGATGCTGCCGTCGAACTCTTTCAGGAAACCTTCCAGCCAGTCGATGGTTTCGATATCCAGGTGGTTGGTCGGTTCGTCGAGCAACAACACGCGCGGCGAGCTCACCAGCGCGCGGCCCAGCGCCGCTTTACGCAGCCAGCCGCCGGACAGTGAGGAAAGCTCGGCGTCGCCGTTCAGCCCCAGCTGCAGCAGCACTTCGCTGATGCGGCTGTCGAGCTGCCACAGCCCCTGGTGATCGAGGATCTCCATGATTTGCGCCATGCGCGCCAGGTTTTTCTCGCTCGGATCGCTTTCCACCAGGTGGGAGATCGCGTGATAGGCCTTCAGGTGTCCTGCCTGCTCCGCAACGCCTTCCGCCACGAAGTCGAACACGCTGCCGCCGATATTGCGCGGCGGATCCTGTTGCAGACGCGCCACGATCAGATCCTGTTCGTAGATCACCCGGCCGTCGTCCAGCGGGATCTCTTTGCCGAGGATCTTCAGCAGCGTGGATTTGCCGGCGCCGTTGCGCCCGACCAGACACACGCGCTCGTTGTCTTCAATATGAATTTCGGTGTTGTCTAACAGTGGCGCATCGCTGAAAGAGAGCCAGGCGCCGGACATGCTGATTAACGACATAGTAATTATTTTCCTTCGCCGGCGTGAGTCACCAGCCAGCAGTTGTGGATCTGACGGTTACGGGCAAAATCCTGCGACAGCGTCTTGGCGGTGATCTCTTTCGCCTCCAGACCCAACGCGCTCAGCCCTGCCATATCCATTTGGAAACCGCGCTTGTTGTTCGAGAACATGATGGTCCCGTTGCGGCGCAGCAACCGTTTCAAATCTTTCATCAGCGCCAGATGATCGCGCTGCACGTCAAAGGTGTTCTCCATCCGCTTGGAGTTGGAGAACGTCGGCGGATCGATGAAGATCACGTCGAACTGTTCATTGGCGTTGCTCAGCCAAGACAGGCAATCGGCCTGGATCAGCCGATGCTGACGGCCGGTCAGGCCGTTGGCGCGCAGGTTCTTCTCCGCCCATTCCAGGTAGGTGCGCGACATGTCCACCGTGGTGGTGCTGCGCGCGCCGCCCAGCCCGGCGTGCACGCTGGCGGTGCCGGTATAGGCGAACAGGTTGAGGAAGTCCTTGCCATTGCTCATCTCGCCCAGCATACGGCGCGCGATGCGGTGATCGAGGAACAGGCCGGTATCGAGATAGTCGGTCAGGTTGACCCACAGCTTGGCGTTATACTCTTCCACCAGCAGGAACTCGCCCTTCTGCGCCAGTTTCTCGTACTGATTTTTGCCCTTCTGGCGCTCGCGGGTTTTCAGGATCAGCTGATTCGACGGCAATTCCAGCACCGCCAGCGTCGCGTTGATCACATCGAACAGGCGCTGACGCGCCTTCTGCGCATCGACGGTTTTCGGCGGCGCATACTCCTGCACCACCACCTTGCTGCCGTAACGGTCCACCGCGACGTTGTATTCTGGCAGATCGGCGTCGTACAGGCGGTAGCATTCAATGCCTTGTTGCTTCGCCCACTTGTCGAGCTTCTTCAAATTCTTGCGCAGACGGTTGGCGAAATCTTCCGCCACCTGCACGCCGCCGGTGGCGCTACCGGCCGGGCTTGCCGCCAGCTGATAGTTTTTCTGCACGCACTCCAGCGGGCCGTTCTTCGCCTTGAACTGGCGCTCGGCGCGCAGCTGCAGGCAGCTCAACAGCTCCGGCGAGGCGCTGAACAGCGACAGTTGCCAACCGCCGAAGGCGTTTTTCATCACGCGCCCCAGCATGTTGTGCAGCGCGATCAGCGCCGGTTCGCTTTCCAGACGCTCGCCGTAAGGCGGGTTGCTGATCACCGTGCCGTGCGGGCCTTCCGGCAGCGGGTTGGTCAAGCGCGCGACGTCGCCGACGTTGAAGGTGATCAGCTCGGCGACGCCGGCGCGGCGGGCGTTGCCGCGCGCCATTTCAATCACCCGGCGATCGATATCGGAGCCGAAGAAGCGAGAGGCGGTTTCCTGCAGGCCGCGACGCGCACGCACCTGCGCTTCGGTGGTGACTTCACGCCACAGTTCGGCGTTGTGGCCATTCCAGGCGCTAAAGCCCCAGTGTTGACGGTGCAGGCCCGGCGCGCGATCGGCGGCGATCATCGCCGCTTCGATCAACAGCGTGCCGGAGCCGCACATCGGATCGAGCATCGGCGTGCCCGGCTGCCAGCCGGAACGCAACACGATGGCGGCCGCCAGGTTTTCCTTCAGCGGTGCCTGGCCGGTGAGATCGCGGTAGCCGCGCTGATGCAGTCCTTCGCCGCTCAGATCGAGCGCCACGCTGGCCATATCGCGCTGCAGGAAGACGTTAACGCGAATGTCCGGCTGCTGCTTGGCGACCGTCGGGCGTTGGTCGAGTTTACGGGTGAAGCTGTCAACGATGGCGTCTTTCACCTTCAGCGCGCCATACTGGCTGTTGCGGATCTCTTCGTTCACGCCGCTGAAATGCACGGCAAAGGTTTTATCCACGCCAAAAATGCTCGGCCAGTCGATCGCCTGCACCCCGAGGTACAGATCCAGATCGCTGTGCACGCGGAATTCGTTCAGCGGCAACAGAATGCGCGAAGCCAGGCGGCTCCACAGCAGGCTTTGGTACAGAAGACGATCGTCACCCTGAAAATGTACCCCGCCCTGCACCACTTTGCAGTCGTGAGCGCCAAGCGCTTCCAGCTCGCTTTTTAACAGTTCTTCCAATCCACGCGCCGTGCTGGCAAACAGAGAGTTCATATCGTACTTATCACCAAAAAGAAAATTGTTGCGCATTATAGCTAATCCGCACCGCTTGTCATAAAGTTGCTCCCTTCTATTTAATCATCGCACGGAGATAAGGGTGATCACGCTTTCCAGACTCTACGTCCATCCGGTTAAATCACTGCGCGGCCTGCAGCTTTCCTACGCCCAGGTCGGCAGCAGCGGTCTGGCCTTCGACCGCAACTTTATGATCACCGAGCCGGACGGCACCTTTATTACCGCGCGCCAATACCCGCAGATGGTGTTGTTCACGCCGGCGCTGTTGCCGGACGGGCTATTCCTGACCGCGCCGGACGGCGAAAGCGCCGCCATTCGCTTCAGCGACTTCGCCGCCGCGCCGCAGCCGACCGAGGTGTGGGGCAACCATTTCACCGCGCTGATCGCGCCAGATGAGATCAACCGCTGGCTAAGCGGCTATTTCCAGCGCGACGTGCAGCTGCGCTGGCTGGGGCCGGAGCTGACCCGCCGGGTGAAGAAGCACCCCGAAATCCCACTGACGTTTGCGGACGGCTATCCTTATCTGCTGATTAACCAGGCTTCGTTTAACGATCTGCAGCAGCGTTGCCCCGGCAGCATCAAGCTGGAGCAGTTCCGCCCCAATCTGGTGGTGAGCGGCGCCACCGCCTGGGCCGAGGACGGCTGGCAGGTGATCCGCGTCGGCGACGTGATGTTCGATCTGGTGAAACCCTGCAGCCGCTGCGTGCTCACCACCGTCAGCACCGAGCGCGGCCGCAAGCACCCGAGCGGCGAGCCGCTCAGCACGCTGCAAAAATTCCGCTCCGCCGACAACGGCGATATCGATTTCGGCCAGAATATGATCGCCCGCAACAGCGGCATCATCCGCGTGGGCGATACGGTGGAAGTGCTGTCGACCAAGCCGCCGCGCCCTTATGGCGCAGGCAAAGTGGTGGAGAGCGTGCAGGCGCCGCAAGACAGCGCGCACAGCGTCACGATCGAATATGAAGGAAAGGTGTTTACCGGCAACAACCAGCAGATCTTGCTCGAACAGTTGGAACAGCAAGGCATCCGCGTACCTTACTCCTGCCGCGCCGGGATTTGCGGCAGTTGCCGCATTACGTTGCTGAACGGTGAAGTCGCGCCCCTGAAGAAAAGCGCGCTGGGCGACAACGGCACCATCCTGTGCTGCAGCTGCATCCCGAAAAGTGATTTGACCCTGGCGTAAACCGCCTTATACCGCCCTGTCGTAAGCCGGGGCGGCGCTTTCATCCTGTGCGCAGGGCTTCAGCCGATCGTGCATCACCTTGATGGCGTCGCCCAAGACCATGGTACGGCCAGCGACCGTCAGCTGATTTTGCGCCAGCAGGCACAGGCTGGCGTTATCCCCGGCCTCCACCACCAGCAAGCGCGCTTCCGCGCCGCTCTCCATCACTTTCACCGCCGCCAGCTCGCCGTTTTTCGGCTGCAGCGGGTAATGCTGCTGCGAGAAATGCCAGCTCTTTGGCATCAGCGGTTTCAGGAAGCGATAGGCGACCAGCGCATTCAGCACCAGCTCGGCGCGCTGTTCATGGCTAAGCTTGACCTGCTTGCACTGTTCTTCATAGGTGAAATAAAGGGCGGCGTCATCCACGCAAAAAGCACATTCATCAAAGGCGTCCGGCGTTAACATTTTGGCCGGGAAACGTGAACGAAAGATCATACCATTAGCTAAATCCAGCATTAGCCGATCGTGTTCGGCATCAAAATACCAACGCCAATTATCGTCAGGTTTTATCTTCATTTCGTATCCTTCTCGCTGCCTATGCCAACGCCGCACTCACCCTAAAAGGCGATTTTATCACCGATGAAATCGCTTAAACATCGGATAATTCCGCGAACGATATTTAAGCTAACGAACAAAATATAGACGAGCCGGGGGCAGAAATAAACCCCCGGAATAAAATGAGAGGAAAAATATTAGATATGGGTAACGATATCTTTAATCAAACGCGGGCCGTGATAGATAAATCCGGAATAAATTTGCAGCAGGCTCGCGCCGGCCTCCATTTTTTCGCGCGCCGCCGTCAGCGAATCGATGCCGCCTACGCCAATAATCGGCAGGCGCCCCTGCAGTTCGGTGGAGAGACGACGGATAACTTCGGTGCTGCGTGATTGCAACGGACGCCCGCTTAACCCGCCCGCTTGTTCGCAGTAATTCAACCCCTGGATCAATTTTCGATCCAACGTGGTATTGGTGGCGATCACGCCATCGATATTATGCCGCACCAGGCTATCGGCAATTTGGATCAATTCTTCTTCTGAAAGATCCGGCGCGATCTTTACCGCCACCGGCACATATTTGTGATGACGCGCATGTAATTCCTGCTGCTTATTTTTAATCGCAGCCAAAAGATCGTCCAGCGCTTCGCCATACTGTAAGGATCGTAGCCCCGGCGTATTCGGTGAAGAGATGTTAATCGCGATATATCCGGCATACGGATAAACTTTATCCATGCAGATCAAATAATCGTCTTTGCCCTGCTCGACCGGCGTGTCTTTATTCTTGCCGATATTGATCCCAAGAATGCCGCCGAAATGGGATTTCTTAACGTTTTCAACCAGATTGTCCACGCCATGGTTATTGAACCCCATGCGGTTAATCAGGCCTTCCGCCTCAACCACGCGGAACAAGCGCGGCTTGTCGTTGCCCGGTTGCGGACGCGGCGTCACGGTGCCGACTTCCACATGGCCGAAGCCCATCGCGCCGAACGCATCGATGCATTCGCCGTTTTTATCCAGACCGGCGGCCAATCCCAGCGGGTTTTTAAACGACAGCCCCATGCAGTTGACCGGTTTGGTCGGCACGGACTGACGGACAAGAAACGCTAATGGGGTGCCGGTAATACGGCTGAGCTGACGAAAGGTCACTTCGTGCGCGCGCTCCGGATCGAGCTGGAACAACGCTTTCCTGATGAGGGGGTAGTACATGGACTCTCCTGATTTCCCGGTTGCAAACCGGGGGCGTATTATCCGGTATCCCCCGCCTAATTGGAATTGATTAAAGGCAAAAAAAGCCGTTTTTACGCAATCGTTTTCCCTCTTCACCGCCAAATCGGCGCTAATCCGCTTTTGCGCATATCCAAATCAAAAAATGAGATTTAAAAAACGCGCCCGGTTGCTGGTAGGTTTAAAACACTTCCTATTGATTTTCTAATTAAACCTAACTTTTAGTTATAAGGAGTGGCAATGCGCGTTATATCACTGGCCGGTAGCCCACGCATCCCATCACGTTCCGCCGCGCTGCTCTCGCTGAGTCAGAACTGGCTGCGGCAGCAAGGGGTGGAAGTGACGGCCTATACCCTGCACGACTTTGACGCCGAAGATCTGCTGTACGCCAACTTCAACAGTCCGGCGATCAAGGCGTTTGCCGAGCAGCTGGCGCAGGCCGACGGCCTGCTGATTTCCACGCCGGTTTATAAAGCGTCGTTCTCCGGCGCGCTGAAAACCCTGCTGGATCTGCTGCCGGAACGCGCTCTGGATCATAAGGTGGTGTTGCCGCTGGCGACCGGTGGTTCGATCGGCCACATGCTGGCGGTGGACTATGCGTTGAAACCGGTACTGGCGGCGCTGAAAGCGCAAGAGGTGCTGCACGGCGTGTTCGCCGACGACAGCCAGATCCAGCTGACCGACGAAAGCGCCACGCTCACCGACGCCGTGGCCGCCCGGCTGGAAGAGGCACTGGCCAGTTTCTATCTGGCGCTTGGCCGCCGCAAACCGCCGGCGCTGCGCGTCGCCTCGCCACTGGCGGCGCGTCAAACCGCCTGAAACGCCTAGAAAAGGAGAGCCTGAATGAAACAACGCATCGCTTTGCGGCGTTGGCTGAGCGCCGCCGCCTTCACCGGCCTGCTGTCGCTGGTTTGGGCCAACGCCGCCGTCGCTCAGGATCCGGCGCAGTTCCGCATCGGCTACCAAAAAGGATCGGTCAGTCTGGTGCTGGCGAAGAGCCACCGGCTGCTGGAGGAACGTTTCCCCGCCACCCGCATCAGTTGGATCGAGTTTCCCGCCGGCCCGCAGATGCTGGAGGCCTTGAACGTCGGCAGCATCGATCTGGGCAGCACCGGCGATATTCCGCCGATCTTCGCGCAGGCCGCCGGGGCCGATCTGCTGTATGTCGGCGTTGAGCCGCCCAAACCGAAGGCGGAAGTGATCCTGGTGCCGGAAAACAGCCCGATCAAAACCGTCGCCGATCTGAAAGGCCATAAGGTCGCGTTCCAGAAAGGATCCAGCTCACATAACCTGCTGCTGCGATCGCTGCAAAAAGCCGGACTGAAATTTACGGATATCCAGCCCGCCTATCTGACGCCCGCCGATGCGCGCGCCGCATTCCAACAGGGCAACGTCGATGCCTGGGCGATCTGGGATCCTTATTATTCCGCCGCGCTGCTGCAGGGCGGCGTGCGGGTGCTCGGCGACGGCACCGATCTGAACCAGACCGGCTCCTTCTATCTGGCGGCGCGCCCTTATGTCGAAGCCAACGGCGCCTTTATCAGCCAGGTCCTGACGGTGCTGACCCAGGCCGATGCGCTCACCCGCAGCGACCGGGCGCAAAGCGTGACCTTGCTGGCCAACGCCATGGGGCTGCCGGAACCGGTGATCGCCAGCTATCTGGATCACCGCCCCCCGACCGCCATCACACCGCTCGATGCGCATACCATCGCCGCGCAGCAGCAAACCGCCGACCTGTTTTACGCCAACCGGCTGGTGCCGGTGAAGGTCGACATCTCGCAACGCATCTGGCGCCCTAGCGCGCAATAAATACGGGAGAGCATTGACGATGAGCCTGAACGTTTTCTGGTTTTTACCCACCCACGGCGACGGCCACTATCTTGGCAGCGCACAAGGGGCGCGCAGCGTCGATCACGGTTACTTGCAGCAGATCGCCCAGGCGGCGGATCGGCTGGGATTCGGCGGCGTGCTGATCCCCACCGGCCGCTCCTGCGAAGACTCCTGGCTGGTGGCCGCCTCGCTGATCCCGGTCACCCAGCGGCTGAAATTTTTGGTCGCGCTGCGGCCGGGCATCATCTCCCCTACGCTGGCGGCGCGCCAGGCGGCGACGCTGGATCGCCTGTCCAACGGGCGCGCCCTGTTCAATCTGGTCACCGGCGGCGATCCGGAAGAGCTGGCGGCCGAGGGGCTGCACCTTAGCCATGAAGAACGCTACGAAGCCTCAACCGAGTTCACCCACATCTGGCGCCGGGTGCTGGAAGGGGAAACCGTCGATTTCCACGGCAAGCATATTCAGGTGAAAGGCGCCAAACTGCTGTTCCCGCCGGTGCAACAGCCGCGCCCGCCGCTCTATTTCGGCGGATCCTCCGCCGCCGCGCAGGATCTGGCCGCCGAGCAGGTAGAAATGTATCTCACCTGGGGAGAGCCGCCGGCGCAGGTTAAGGCGAAGATCGAAGAGGTGCGCGCCAAAGCGGCGGCGAAAGGCCGCCAGGTGCGTTTCGGCATCCGGCTGCACGTCATCGTGCGGGAAACCACCGAAGAAGCCTGGCGCGCCGCTGACCGGCTGATCGCCCACCTCGATGAGGAAACCATCGCCAACGCGCAGCAGGCCTTTGCGCGCTTCGACTCCGTCGGCCAACGGCGCATGGCGGCGCTGCACGGCGGCAAAAAGGATAATCTGGAGATCAGCCCGAACCTGTGGGCCGGCATCGGCCTGGTGCGCGGCGGCGCCGGCACCGCGCTGGTGGGCGATGGCCCGACGGTCGCGGCGCGCATGCAGGAATATGCCGATCTGGGCATCGACACCTTTATTCTCTCCGGCTATCCGCATCTGGAAGAGGCCTACCGCGTCGGCGAATTGCTGTTCCCGCACCTCGATCTGGCGCAGGAGGAAACGCCCGCTCGCCTTCAGCCGGTGCGTCCGCAGGGCGAAGTGGTGGCCAACATCTATGTTCCGCAAAAAGTATCGCAGAGCTGAGGAGCGCCTCGATGGCAAATAACGTACAACGCATCCTGTACCGGCTGGCCCCCTGGGCGCTGCCGCTGGCGCTGGTGATCATCTGGCAAATCGCCGTCGAAACCGGCTGGCTCTCCAACCGCATTTTGCCGGCGCCGAGTGCGGTGCTGGCCGCCTTCTGGCGCCTGAGCCAAAGCGGCGAACTGTGGCAGCACCTGAGCATCAGCAGCCAGCGCGCGTTGTTAGGCTTCGCCATCGGCGGCAGCATCGGACTGATACTCGGCTTTATTACCGGGCTGTCGCGCTGGGGCGAACGCCTGCTGGACAGCTCGGTGCAAATGATCCGCAACGTGCCGCATCTGGCGCTGATCCCGTTGGTGATCCTGTGGTTCGGCATCGATGAATCCGCCAAGATCTTTCTGGTGGCGCTCGGTACGCTGTTCCCGATTTATCTCAATACCTATCACGGCATCAAAAACATCGATCGCGGCCTGTTGGAGATGGCCCGCAGCTACGGCCTGAGCGGTTTTCGCCTGTTTACACAGGTGGTGCTGCCGGGCGCGCTGCCGTCGATTATGGTCGGCGTGCGTTTCGCTCTCGGCTTCATGTGGCTGACGCTGATCGTCGCCGAAACCATCTCGGCCAATTCGGGCATCGGCTACCTGGCGATGAACGCGCGTGAATTTCTGCAAACCGACGTGGTGGTGGTGGCGATCGTGCTGTACGCCCTGCTCGGCAAGCTGGCGGACGTGGGCGCGCAGCTGCTGGAGCGCGTCTGGTTGCGCTGGCATCCGGCCTATCAACTGAAACAGGGAGAAGCGCTATGACCCTTCCCGCTCGCCTTGCGCAAGGCACGCCGGTGACGCTGGAGTCTATCGGCAAACGTTACGGCAACCGCACGGTGCTGGACAATATTCAGCTGCGCATTTCCGCCGGGCAGTTCGTGGCGGTGGTTGGCCACAGCGGCTGCGGCAAGAGCACCCTGCTGCGCCTGTTGGCCGGCCTGGAACAGGCCAGCAGCGGCGCTTTGCTCAGCGGCAACGCGCCGCTCGCCGCCGCTAAAGAGGATACCCGGTTGATGTTTCAGGATGCGCGCCTGTTGCCGTGGAAAACGGTGATCGATAACGTGGGTCTGGGTCTGGGTCTGGGTCTGGGTCTGGGTCTGGGGCTGCGCGGCCAGTGGCGCGACGCGGCGTTGCAAGCCCTGGAAGCGGTCGGTTTGGCGGATCGCGCCCGCGATTGGCCGGCGGCGCTGTCCGGCGGACAAAAACAGCGGGTCGCCCTGGCGCGCGCACTGATCCACCGCCCCCGTCTGCTGCTGCTGGATGAACCGCTCGGAGCGCTGGATGCCCTGACGCGCATCGAGATGCAAGGGCTGATAGAAACGCTGTGGCTACAACACGGTTTTACCGTACTGCTGGTCACACATGACGTCAGCGAAGCCATCGCGCTGGCGGATCGGGTGATCCTGATTGAAGAGGGGCATATCGGGCTGGATCTGAGCATCGATCTGCCGCGGCCGCGCCGCAAAGGCTCGGCCAGGCTGGCGGAACTGGAGGCCGAAGTGCTGGAACGGGTGTTATCGCCGCCTGCCGCGACGGACGCCGCGCGCCGGGCGGCGAATTGAATGAAAAAGGGACGGCCCAGGCCGTCCCTTGATGTCTCTAGCGCGAAAAAATCAGGCGTCGAGCGCCTTGCTGATCTTCTCGTACAGATCGCCGGACAGGTTTTCCAACCCTTTCAGCTGTTCCAGCGCCTTACGCATCAGCGCCTGGCGGCCGGCATCGTAACGCTTCAGGCGAATCAGCGGTTCGATCAGGCGCGCGGCGATCTGCGGATTGCGCTGGTTGAGATCGCTGAGGATCTCCACCAGGAACTGATAGCCGCTGCCGTCCGCGGCATGGAACGCCGCCGGGTTGCCGGAAGCGAAGCCGCCGATCAGCGAACGGGTGCGGTTCGGGTTGCTCAGGCTGAACGAACGGTGATGCAACAGCGCGCGCACCTTGCTCAACACGTCTGCTGCCGGGCTGCTGCCCTGCAGCACGAACCATTTGTCCATCACCAGGCCATCCTGATGCCAGCGCTCGTCGAACGCCGCCAGCAGCGCATCGCGGCACGGCAGCTGGGCCGCGACCGCGGCAGACAGCGCCGCCAGCGAGTCGGTCATGTTGTCCGCCTGGCGATACTGTTCGTTCACCAGCTGGTCCGCCAGCGCCACATCTTCGCCGAACGCCAGATAGCCCAGGCACACATTGCGCAAGGCGCGCTTGGCGATCTCGGCGTGCTCCACGCGGTAGCCGTCGGTCTTGTTGGCGTGATACACCGCCAGCCACTCATCGGCCAGTTCCCGCGCCAGGCAGCGTACGATCGCTTCGTGCACCGCGGCGATCGCTTCCGGATCGATAGTGGCGAACAGCTCGGCGATTTCGTTCTCCGACGGCAGCGTCAGGATCTGCGCCGCCAGCGCCGGATCCAGTTTTTCGTCCAGCAGCACCGCACGGAACGCATCGGCCACGTGCAGCGGCAGCGACAGTGGCTGCTTCTGCTGGTGCCGCGCCACGTTCAGTTTGATGTAGGTCGCCAGCAGGCTCTGCGCCGCATCCCAACGCGCAAACTCATTGCGCGCATGCTGCATCAGGAAGGTCAGTTGCTGATCGCTGTACGGATAGTCCAGTTTCACCGGCGCAGAGAATTCACGCAGCAGCGACGGCACCGGCTTGTGCGCCACGCCGTCGAACACGAAGGTCTGCTCCGCTTCGGTGACGTTCAGCACGTTGTTGACCGGCAGGCCGCCTTTTTGCAATGGAATGACATTGCCTTCGCTGTCGTACAGTTCGATATCCAGCGGAATATGCAGCGGCAACTTCTCCGGCTGATCGGCGGTCGGCGCAGTTTTCTGGCTGACATGCAGGCGATATTGCTGAGTTTCCGCATCGTACTCGTCGCGCACCGTCAACAGCGGCGTGCCGGACTGGCTATACCAACGGCGGAAGCGCGACAGATCGACGTTAGACGCATCCTCCATCGCCTGCACGAAATCGTCGCAGGTAGCGGCGCTGCCGTCGTGGCGTTCGAAATAGAGCTGCATCCCTTTCTGGAAGTTCTCCTCCCCCAACAGGGTATGCATCATGCGGATCACCTCGGAACCCTTTTCATACACCGTGAGGGTGTAGAAGTTGTTCATCTCGATGACTTTGTCCGGTCGGATGGCGTGCGCCATCGGGCTGGCGTCTTCGGCAAACTGCGCGCCGCGCATCACGCGCACATTGTCGATGCGGTTGACCGAACGCGATCCCAGATCGGAACTGAATTCCTGATCGCGGAACACCGTCAGCCCCTCTTTCAGACTGAGCTGGAACCAGTCGCGGCAGGTCACGCGGTTACCGGTCCAGTTGTGGAAGTATTCGTGGCCGATCACCGCTTCGATGTTCAGGTAATCCTTGTCGGTCGCGGTTTCCGCCTTCGCCAGCACATATTTGGAGTTAAAGATATTTAACCCTTTGTTCTCCATCGCGCCCATATTGAAGAAATCGACCGCCACAATCATATAAATGTCGAGATCATATTCCAGGCCGAAGCGGGTCTCATCCCACTTCATCGAGTTCTTCAGCGAAGTCATCGCCCAGTCGGCGCGATCCAGGTTGCCGCGATCGACGAACAGCTCCAGTGCGACCTTACGGCCGGAACGGGTGGTGAAGCTGTCGCGCAGCACGTCGAAATCCCCCGCCACCAGCGCGAACAGGTAGCAAGGTTTCGGGAACGGATCCTGCCATTGCACCCAGTGGCGGCCATCGGCCAATTCGCCCTGGCCGATGCGGTTGCCGTTCGACAGCAGGAACGGATAGCGCGTCTTGTCGGCCACGATGCGGGTGGTAAAGCGCGCCAGCACGTCCGGGCGATCCTGGTAATAAGTAATGTGGTGGAAGCCTTCGGCTTCGCATTGCGTGCACAGCGCATCGCCGGACAGGTACAGCCCTTCCAGCGCGGTGTTCTTCGCCGGGTGAATATCGTTGACAATGGTAAGAGTGAATTGTGCCGGCAACTCTTCGATGATCAGCTGGTTATCCTGCTGACGGTAGGCGCTCCACGGTTGGCCGTCCACCTGAATGCTCACCAGCGTCAAATCTTCGCCATCCAGCACCAGCGGTGCACCGGCCGCCCCCTGACATTTGATTTTACTGACGGCGGTCACGCGGGTGGTTTCCGCGTCCAGACTGAAGTCCAAATCGATATCGGTCGTGGTGTAATCGGGCGCGCGATAATCGTGGCGGTATTTTGCCTGTGGCTGTTGTGTCATAAAAACCCTTAAACGTCTCAGTGAGTTATAGGTGCCAGGCTGCTCTTCTCCTTCGTACCGCAGCCGGTATGTTCCCCTGCGGCGCGCGGTGAGCCTGAATTGTGAATAAACTGTATCACAGCTGGCCGAAAAGCCCAGAGCCGCAGGGCGACCAGGAGAGAGAAATCAGAGGCAAATCATAAATCGCCCGGCAGGCGGCAGTGCGGGTGACCAATGGCCAAATAAAAATCAGCATTTAATGCTAAAAAACCGCCATCGCGGCGCGCCGGCATAGTTGAGGCGACACCGGCGGCATAGTGGTATAATTGCGGCATCAGGTTCAGGGATGGCTCGCATTATGAAGATTAAATACGCAATCTATTTTTTCACCCTGTGCCTGATGACTTCCTTCTCTCTGTTCATCGTCGATGAGCTGCTCGAAGCCCATACCGACTACCGCGACAACCAGCTAAACCTGTACAAAATTGATCGCACCAAAGAAATTTCCGAAGCTTTTCAGGCTGCATTGCTGGCTCATCGCCTCAAACGATTGAGCCTGATCGATCCGCAAATCACCCGTGCGCAATGTTTGGCCGCCGATCGGGTAGCGCGCGAGAGAATCACCCGGATCCGCGAACATCTGGACGATGAGGTCGCCAGACAGCTCGGGGTTCAGCAAAAAATCGCCGCGCTGTCGATGATCGCTTTGATGGAACAGCTGCTGGATAATGACAACCTGCAGCTTTCGCAGGTCAATAACACCAACGCCAATCTGTTCAACATCAACAGCGCCTATTACATCTCGCAAACCAGCAAGAGTTATTACCGCTACACCTACGATACCCGGATGGTGGATACCGACTCCTTTATGTTTCTCGAGGCCATCCGCCTCAATAACCGGCTAAATATGTCATTGACGGAATTGAGCGATCAGATTATCGACGTCAACGTCAGCCAGCTCGTTCGCAAAGATGCCTATCTGAAGTCCATTCAGCTAACCGGCGTGCTGAACGCGCTGAGCACCCGATTGATCTTCATGAAGATCAACTACGACGATGGACAAATCACTAACATCGTCAATGCGTTGCTCGCCCAAGTGTCCGCTGAGCGCCTCCAGCAGATTACCAATGGGCTGTATACCGCTATCGATACCCATAAGCCCTACCCCACAGCGCTTATTTCGCGCTATGTCGACGATGTGAGCGAGCTTTCGCAGGCGCTGTATCAACGCAGTTTCGAATTGGAAACCCTCGCCTCGCGCCACAAGATTTACGACAGCCAGACGACCATTTACGGCATGATCGCGCTGGCCGGCCTGGTGGTTTTGCTGTTCATTTTGCCGGCGTTGGTGTTCTGCACCAGCATCAACCGCTGGCTGACCAAGACCCACAACAATATCGTGCGGCTGTCGCGCGGTGAGATGAATATCGATCGCAACGACGCCTTCTACAGCCAGGAATTGATCGCCATCAGCGACGCCATTCAGCAGCTCAGGCAATATCAGCTGGACAAGGTCTCGCTGGAGAGCGAGAAACAACTGCTGATTAAAGAGCTCGAGGCCTCTTCCTTCCTCGATCCGCTCACCAATATCTACAACCGCCGTAAATTCTTCCTTGAATGTCAACTGCTGGGCAACGCCAGCTACCCGCAGGCCTTTTGCCTGATCGACATCGATAATTTCAAACAACTCAACGACAGCTACGGCCACGACGTGGGTGACCGGGCGCTGGTGGCCTTCGGCCACCTGCTGCAACGCGCGTTCCGCGCCAGCGACATCTTCTGCCGCTATGGCGGCGAAGAGTTCGCGGTGCTGCTGGGCAACTGTTCGTTGGACAACGCGCGGGACATCATGGAGCAATTGCGCGCCCGTACTCATCGCCTGACGCTAAATCTGGCCGACGGACGGCAAGTGCGTTTCACCACCAGCTGCGGCATTGCGCCAGTCAGCGCGTTCACCGCGCTGCAGGCGGCGATCAAACAGGCGGACGAAGCGCTCTACTTTTGCAAAAAGAACGGCAAGGATCGGGTCAGCGTGCATACCCAGGCCGGCTTTATCTGATTCGCTGTTTAAAATAATTAACATTATAATTTTTATGACTAATTAGGCTAAGTCATTCACCTTACAGGCATATCTGGCTTTTTTTCCTCTCCGCCGCTATCCGGCTGCCATAAAGGCACGTTTAATCCTCGACCCGCTTCGGTGATTTATGGTGTGATGCAGCTTCAATAACAGGATAATCCGGGTATACTCCACCCCCACTTTTATGATTATCCGGATTTGGACACGCGCCTGACGAGGATGCTGTAACGCGCTATGACTCAATACGCTTCCCCGATTTTGACATCACTGCTTGATACCGATGCTTATAAGCTTCATATGCAGCAAGCAGTGTTCCATCGCTATCCCGCGATCAGCGTGGCGGCGGAATTCCGCTGCCGCGGCGACGAACTGCTGGGCGAATATGCCGACGAGATCCGCGCGCAGGTGGCGCTGATGAGCCGGCTGGCGCTAACCGACGCCGAATTCGCTTATCTTTCGGGCCTGCCCTTCTTCCGTCAAGATTACCTGAACTGGCTGCGAACGTTCCGCTACGATCCGCAGCAGGTCACCATCGACAACCGCGACGGCAAGCTGCAAATCCGCATCGCCGGCCCCTGGCGTGAAGTGATCATGTGGGAAGTCCCATTGCTGGCGGTGATCAGCGAAGTGGTGCACCGCCGGCGCTCGCCGCTGGCGACGCCGGAACAGGCGGTGGCGCATCTGCAAACCAAGCTGGCGCAGTTCAAGACGTTGGCGGGCGATCTGGATCTTTCGCGCTTCAAGTTGATGGACTTCGGCACCCGCCGCCGTTTCTCTCAGGGCGTGCAACAGGCCATCGTCAGCACCTTGCAGGCCGAATTCCCGTACCTGTCGGGCACCAGCAATTACGATCTGGCGCACCAGCTGGGTCTGGCGCCGGTCGGCACGCAGGCGCATGAGTGGTTCCAGGCGCATCAGCAGATAAGCCCGGTGCTGGCCAACAGCCAGCGCGCCGCATTGCAGGCCTGGCTGGATGAATATCCGGACCAGCTTGGCATCGCGCTCACCGACTGCATCACCATGGATGCCTTCCTGCGCGACTTCGGCCCGCAGTTCGCCGAGCGTTATCAGGGGCTTCGCCACGATTCGGGCGATCCCGTCGAGTGGGGTGAAAAGGCCATTGCCCACTATCAGAAACTGGGCATCGACCCACTGAGCAAAACGCTGGTGTTCTCGGACAATCTGGATCTGGAAAAAGCGCTGGCGCTCTATCGCCATTTCTATCAGCGCATTAATCTCGGCTTCGGCATCGGCACGCGCCTGACCTGCGATATTCCCGGCGTTAAGCCGTTAAATATCGTGATCAAGCTGGTCGAGTGCAAAGGCAAGCCGGTGGCCAAACTCTCCGACAGCCCCGGCAAGACCATCTGCCAGGACCAGGCGTTCGTCAGGGCTCTGCGCAAGGCCTTCGATCTGCCGCTGGTGAAGAAAGCCAGCTGAGCCTTCTTTATATAAAGAGAGAAAGCCGGCCCGGTTCACGCGCCGGCTTTTTTGTTTTTATCCCGAACGCCCTCTTTTCAGTCAGCCGCGATAAATGTTGCGCCAATCCGATGATTTCTGCTTGTGCTCTGCACCGCGGCAAGTAACATAGCCATTACCCCCATATTCTTGGGTTGTAAGCTATTTCTAAACCAAATTATTAAAGAGAGAAATCTATGAGCGTAGTGCCTGTAGTCGACGTACTGCAAGGTCGTGCTGCGGTTGACAGTGAAGTCACCGTACGCGGCTGGGTACGTACCCGGAGAGATTCAAAAGCTGGTATCTCCTTCCTGGCCGTCTATGACGGTTCCTGCTTTGATCCGTTACAGGCCGTCGTTAATAATTCTCTGCCGAATTATCAAGATGAAGTGCTGCACCTGACCACCGGCTGTTCGGTTGAAGTTACCGGCAAGGTCGTCGCCTCACCGGGCGAAGGCCAGAGCTTCGAGCTGCAGGCCACCGCGATCAAAGTGGTCGGCTGGGTCGACGATCCGGATACTTACCCGATGGCGGCCAAACGTCACAGCATCGAATACCTGCGCGAAGTGGCCCACCTGCGCCCGCGCACCAACCTGATCGGCGCCGTGGCGCGCGTGCGTCATACCCTGGCGCAGGCGATCCACCGCTTCTTCCATGAAAATGGCTATTTCTGGGTATCTACCCCGCTGATCACCGCCTCCGACACCGAAGGCGCCGGCGAGATGTTCCGCGTCTCCACGCTGGATCTGGAAAACCTGCCGCGCACCGACAAGGGCGCCGTCGATTTCAGCGAAGACTTCTTCGGTAAGGAAGCCTTCCTCACCGTTTCCGGCCAGCTGAACGGCGAAACCTACGCCTGTGCGCTGTCCAAGGTATACACCTTCGGCCCAACCTTCCGCGCCGAAAACTCAAACACCAGCCGCCACCTGGCGGAATTCTGGATGATCGAGCCGGAAGTGGCCTTCGCTACGCTGGACGACGTCGCCGGCCTGGCCGAAAGCATGCTGAAGTATGTGTTCCAGGCTGTGCTGGATGAACGTGCCGACGATCTGAAATTCTTCGCCGAGCGCGTGGATAAAGACGCTATCGCGCGTCTGGAGCGCTTCGTCTCTTCCGATTTCGCCCAGGTAGACTACACCGACGCCATTGAGATCCTGCTGGCCTCTGGCCAAACCTTCGAAAACCCGGTCTCCTGGGGTATCGATCTCTCTTCCGAACATGAGCGTTATCTGGCGGAGAAACACTTCCAGGCGCCGGTAGTGGTGAAAAACTACCCGAAAGACATCAAAGCGTTCTATATGCGCATGAACGAAGACGGCAAAACCGTCGCGGCCATGGACGTGCTGGCGCCGGGCATCGGTGAAATCATCGGGGGCTCTCAGCGTGAAGAACGTCTCGACGTGCTCGATCAGCGTCTGGAAGAGATGGGCCTGAATAAGGAAGACTACTGGTGGTATCGCGATCTGCGTCGTTACGGCACCGTGCCGCACTCCGGTTTCGGCCTGGGCTTTGAACGTTTAATCGCCTATGTCACCGGCGTGCAAAACGTGCGCGATGTGATCCCGTTCCCACGCACCCCACGTAACGCAAGCTTCTAATTTATACGATCACACGTTTTTTAAACGATTTCGTTACAAAACAAAGGCCAGCCTCGCTGGCCTTTCGCATTTTTTAATATTGACGCACGTCACAAAGTTCCCGAAAAATTACATTTGGTTACACATACTTTCCTTTTGCAACCTCATTGCGACATTGGTATCATTTTCGTCCTAGATTAACCCGCCTGTGAATGGAACACTGCGTTCAGACACAGGACGACACCAATCTATCAACAATAGTTCCCAAGGAATTATTGGCGGCAGTGGCAAAGGTGTCCGAATAACACCAATGAGGGTAATAATGATGAAGCGCAACATTCTTGCAGTGGTTATCCCGGCTCTGTTGGCTGCTGGTGCAGCAAACGCAGCTGAAATCTACAACAAAGACGGCAACAAGCTGGATCTGTACGGCAAAGTTGACGGTCTGCACTACTTCTCCGACGACAAAGGTAATGACGGCGATCAGACCTATGTTCGTTTCGGCTTCAAAGGTGAAACTCAGATTACTGACCAACTGACCGGTTACGGCCAGTGGGAATACAACGTCCAGGCTAACCACTCCGAATCTCAGGGCACCGAAGGCACCAAAACCCGTCTGGGCTTCGCGGGTCTGAAATTCGCTGACTACGGCTCCTTCGACTACGGCCGTAACTACGGCGTACTGTACGACGTGGAAGGCTGGACCGATATGCTGCCAGAGTTCGGTGGCGATACTTACACCTACACCGACAACTTCATGACCGGCCGTACCAACGGCGTTGCGACCTATCGTAACAACAACTTCTTCGGTCTGGTTGACGGTCTGAACTTCGCCGTTCAGTACCAGGGCAAAAACCAGAACGACGGCCGTAACGTCAAGAAACAAAACGGCGACGGCTGGGGCATCTCCTCTACTTATGACATCGGCGAAGGCGTAAGCTTCGGCGCTGCATACGCATCTTCTAACCGTACCGACGACCAAAAACTGCGTTCCAACGAGCGTGGCGACAAGGCTGACGCATGGACCGTGGGCGCGAAATACGACGCCAACAACGTTTACCTGGCGGCGATGTACGCAGAAACCCGTAACATGACTCCGTTCGGCGGCGGTAACTTCGGTGCTGGCTGTGCAGCTACCGATGACAAGTGCGGCGGCTTCGCGAGCAAAACTCAGAACTTCGAAGTGACTGCTCAGTACCAGTTCGACTTCGGTCTGCGTCCAGAAGTGTCTTACCTGCAGTCTAAAGGTAAAAACCTGAACGTCCCAGGCGTGGGTTCTGACCAGGATCTGGTTAAATATGTTTCTGTTGGTACCACCTATTACTTCAACAAGAACATGTCCACCTACGTTGATTACAAAATCAACCTGCTGGATGACAACGAGTTCACCAAAGCAACCGGCACCGCTACCGACGATATCGTAGCTGTTGGTCTGGTATACCAGTTCTAAGTTGTCTCGCTTAACGGCGGTTCACCGTCGGCTAAGTTAAAAAACAGGGCTTCGGCCCTGTTTTTATTTGTGTCTGCCGGTAACGTTTTATCCTGCAGATTTCCCCTTATCCCTCATTTTTTCTGTCGAATCCTTCCCGTTCACAAGATCGCGGTGTTTTTATCGCAAACGGTTGGCAAAGCCGATAACTGGCGCTACCCTGATGCTTCTGTCTGCTTAACTCCGAGATTTGGAAGCACCTGACATGTTTGAAAAAATCACCGCCGCACCCGCCGACCCGATCCTGGGCCTGACCGACATTTTCCGCGCCGACGCCCGCCCGAATAAAATCAATTTAGGCATTGGCGTTTATAAAGATGAAACCGGCAAAACCCCGGTGCTGACCAGCGTAAAAAAAGCTGAACAGTATCTGCTGGAAAACGAGACCACCAAAAACTATCTCGGCATTGAAGGCATCCCGGCGTTTGCCAGCTGCACGCAAGAGCTGCTGTTCGGTAAAGAGAGCCCGATCGTCACCGATCGTCGCGCACGCACCGCACAGACGCCAGGCGGCACCGGCGGCTTGCGCGTAGCGGCAGACTTTATCGCCAACCAGACCAGCGCCAAGCGCATCTGGATCAGCAACCCAAGCTGGCCGAACCACAAGAACGTCTTTAGCGCCGTTGGCCTGGAAGTGCTGGAGTACGCCTACTACGACGCAGCCAACCACGCGCTGGATTTTGACGGCCTGCTGAACAGCCTGAAACAGGCTCAGGCCGGTGATGTCGTGTTGTTCCACGGCTGCTGCCATAACCCGACCGGTATCGATCCAACGGCGGAACAGTGGGCGCAGCTGGCTGAGCTTTCCGCCGCCAATGGCTGGCTGCCGCTGTTCGACTTCGCCTACCAGGGCTTCGCCAACGGTCTGGAAGAGGATGCGCAGGGTCTGCGTATTTTCGCCGCCAAACATCAAGAGCTGATCGTCGCCAGCTCCTACTCGAAAAACTTCGGCCTGTACAATGAGCGCGTCGGCGCTTGCACCCTTGTAGCTGCCGATGCCGAAACCGCCGATCGCGCCTTCAGCCAGGTGAAGGCGGCCATTCGTGCCAACTACTCTAACCCGCCGTCGCACGGCGCGGCCGTTGTCGCCACCATTCTGGGCAACGACGCCCTGCGCGCGATGTGGGAGCAGGAGCTGACCGACATGCGCCAGCGCATTCACCGCATGCGTCAGCTGTTCGTGAACACCCTGCAGGAGAAAGGCGCACAACAGGACTTCAGCTTTATCATCCAGCAGAACGGCATGTTCTCATTCAGCGGCCTGACCAAAGAACAGGTGCTGCGTCTGCGTGAAGAGTTCGGCGTATACGCCGTAAACTCGGGCCGGGTGAACGTGGCCGGCATGACGCCGGACAACATGGCACCGCTGTGTGAAGCCATCGTCGCCGTGCTCTAAAGCATCGACGCAGGTCATAAATCATAAAAAAAGGGCGCTCTATGCGCCCTTGATTATTTCGGCCGGGAAATAATCGTTACCACACCGCCGGCTCTTCGCGCAGGAACGGATTGGTCTGGCGCTCGTGGCCAAAGGTCGACATCGGGCCGTGGCCGGGAATAAAGCGCATATCGTCGCCCAATGGCAGCAGCTTGGTGCGAATAGAGGCGATCAGCGCCTGATGATCACCGCGCGGGAAGTCGCTGCGCCCCACGCCGCCGTTAAACAGCACGTCACCCACCAGCGCCAAACGCGCCTGCTCATTGATAAAGACGATGTGGCCCGGTGTGTGCCCAGGGCAATGCAACACCTTGAGCGTCATCTCTCCCACCTGCATCTCATCGCCTTCCGACAACCAACGGGTCGGGGTCAGCGGCGCACACTCTTCCAGCCCGAACATCCGGCTCTGCGCCGGCAAACCATCCAGCCAAAAAGCGTCCTCTTTATCCGGGCCGTAAATCGGCACCTGATAATGTTCCGCCAGCTCAGCCGCCGCGCCGACGTGATCCAAATGGCCGTGCGTCAGCAAAATCTGCGTGATTGTCACACCCTGTTTCGCCACTTCCGCTTTGATTTTTTCCGCTTCGCCGCCGGGATCGACCAACGCCGCCTGCTGCGTGTTTTCACACCAGATCAGGCTGCAATTCTGGCTAAAGGCGGTAACGGGAATAAGATGGTATTTCATAAGGCTCCAACGACAATAACGCCGCCTCCGCAAGGAGCGGCGTTATTCACTGAGGGCACCGCGATTACCAGCTCCGAACCGGGCCGGTATCGATGTGCACGAAGTTGCTACGTGGGTAATATCCTACACCACCAGCGCGCATTTTTAACGCCGCTTTACGGATATTACTCAATTGGATACCTTCAATATGGAAATCCATCGCCTGGCCCTTGGTATGGTAGCTGTGCTTGGCCACACCGCGGCTGTGCGCGCGCAATTCGTTATTGGTATCTACGGAACGGTAACCGGAGATCAGCTGCACCGGCTTGCTGGTACCCAGCAGCCCCTGCAGGCGATAGAGGTGATCAAACAAGCTGGGATCGATCGATTTAACCTTGTTGGCGCGATAATCGCGGAACAGATGATTTAGCCGAACCAACTCTTCTTTATTGTAGCCTTTGCCGTCAAAGAACTCGGCTTTAATAGATTCACCGGTATTCAGGTTATTCAGCACTAAAATACGCGGTCGAGCGGTGGAAAGACTGGCAAATGCCTGCCCTGGAAGCAGCGCTATGCCCATAGCGGCGCCACCTAGCGCCAGCCATTTACGGCGATGATGATCAATTTTGTCCATGACTCTGTTAAACCCGGCAAGAATGTCAAAATAAATGCACAAAGCAGCGCACTGTCCGAACCATAACCGCCTGCGTATGCTGAGTCAACCCGCGATACGCCTAGGTTTACAGGCCCCCGGCTACGAGGGCCTGCGGTATAGCCAAACATTCTGACCGTTATTTATTTATAATTACTGCATTTACTGCATTAATTTTTTGGCCTGAGCCAAAATTTGTGCGCCCGATCTCACCGTATTATCATAATTGTAAATATCTGTACGGAATTGCGGTTGGCCATCATCCGAAACCCAGGCGGTCAGATAATACAGTTTTACGGGAATACGCTGGCGAATATTCACATAAGTGGTATTGCCTTCTTTCAGCGTGGAGGAAACACGGCTATTGTTCCAGCCGGCATCCTGCAGCAGCATATTCGCCAAATCGGAAGCCTTGTTCACCCGCACGCAGCCGGAGCTGAGCGCGCGGATGTCTTTCTGGAACAGGCTGTGGTTCGGGGTATCGTGCAGGTAGATGGCATCCGAGCTCGGCATATTGAACTTGAAACGCCCCAGCGAGTTGGTGGCGCCAGGCGCCTGGCGCACGCGATACGGGAAGTTGCGCGCAGAAACCATGCTCCAGTCGATCATCGCCGGGTTGATCACTTCCGCATCGTTGCTCCAGCCTGACAGCACGGTATAGCCGTGTTTCTGGAAATAGTTACCGTCGCGCATCGCCTTCGGCACAATATCCTCACGCACCAGCGTAGTCGGCACGTTCCAAGGCGGGTTGACCACCACGTTGTTCAACGCGCTGCTCATCAACGGCGTCTTGCGGCTTGGCCGCCCGACGATAACGCGGGAGGACAACACTTCGTTGCCGTTCTGATAGTAGGTCAGCGAGTAGTTGGGAATGTTCACCATAATGCCGGTGCCGACATGCCCCGGCAAGATGCGCAAGCGCTGGATATTCAGCGCCAACAGCGCGGCGCGGGTTTTCGGTGACACGTTGAGCCACTCGCGGGTGCGCACGCCGATCACGCCGTCCGCCGTCAACCCCTGCCATTTCTGGAAACGCTTGACGCCCTCCACCAGCTCGTTGGTATAGAGGTTGTCGCTCACCACGCTGCCGATCTGCGGCGGCGTCTGTTCCGCGGTCAACTCCGTCACCGGCGCTGCCGATGGGCTGACCGTCACGCGGCTTTTCTCTTCGTCTACCGTCAGCCCGCCGTCGTCGGGTTCATTGCTCTTCGCCGAGACCACCGCCGGTTCCGGCTCCGCTTCCGGTGCCGAGGCGGCCAGCATGCCGGTGCGCGTCAGGATCTCACGCAGCGCCGGGATATCGTTGCTCATTTGGCCTGGGCGCAAGCTCGGGCCACTGCCCACCTGCGGCCAGGGGCGGTTATCCGCCAGCATGTCACGCAGCGCCTGATGCATCTTGGCGTATTGCGGATGCTGCGGCGCAAGCGAATTCACGTAGCTCAGGGTTCGCGCCTGGCGCACCGCCAGCTGCCATTGATTGATCACCGCCGTGGGCGGCAAACCAAGCTTGTAAGGAATATTGCTGTACAGCCAGTTGTTGCCGTTGGCGCCGATGGCGGATACAAACTGCAAATAGCCCAGCATCGCATCGGACAACACCGCATCGCGGCCCGCTTCACTGAGCGCCGGATCGGTCAACATCTTCACCCACTGGGTGAACTGCGGCTGTACGCCGGACATCGCCAGTTCGGCCAGCTGCTGTTGAAATTGCTGAACGGCCTCGCGATCCTGCCACATCGGCTGCATATGATTCGCCGCATACAGCGGCGCCAGCGTGGAAAGGTAGTGCAGATCCATACCGCGCGGCAACGCGGCCAGCAGTTCAGAACGACTCTGCGCAACGGACATGCCTGCTGTTGCCACCGGTAACGCCGTTACGGTGGCCAAGGCGGAAAACGACGACACAAGACTACAGGCGATAGCGCCACTCAGCGCCAAACGTCGTAGAGAGTTTCCCTTTTTAAGCAACATCCCTTGCCCCCTGTATGCTCACAAAAAAAAACGTCAAAAACTGCATATAGTTTCAGTATACAAACAGAAAGGCCGTTTCGCCCTGCGGGCGTCGAATAACTGTTTATGTGATTAAACTAACCGCTTTTCAACGGATAAAAAAGCAGGACTATCATCCACGCGCACAAAAAAATAGCCACCCTGCGGCGGCTATTTTCGGATTTTTAGGGCGTTTTTCTGCGTTACGGCGTCTCAACCGGCGCAGTGCCCAGCGCCGGCGGCTCGCCGGCGAAACCGCGCAGCCCCACCACGTGCACATGCTCGTGGTTCTGGAACACCTTACGCACCAGTTTATAGGTGGTGCCCTTCTCCGGACTGATGTTTTCCGGCGCCGCGATGATCAGCTGCATCTCCAGACGATCGCACAGTTCGAACAGCGTGGCGATCGACTTGGCATCCAGACGCGCCGCTTCATCGAGGAACAGCAGGCGACACGGCGAGATATCTTTACCGCGCAGGCGGCGGGACTCTTCTTCCCAGCTCTGCACCACCATCACCAGGATTGACATCCCGGTACCGATGGCTTCACCGGTAGACAACGCGCCGCTTTCCGCACGCAACCAGCCGTCGGAACCACGGTACACCTCAACTTCCATTTCCAGGTAGTTGCGGTAGTCCAGCAACTCCTCGCCAATGGTCTGTGGCGTACGCTGCCCCATGTCGATCTGCGGATTCAGGCGCTGATACAGCTTGGCCAGCGCTTCGGAGAAGGTCAGGCGGTTGCTGTTGAACAGATCCTGATGCTGTTCCTGCTGCTCGGAGAGCACGTCCAGCAGAGTGGCATGCGCTTCGCGCACGTTGACGTTCAGACGGACGCTCTTCACCTGGCCGAAAGCAACGGCCTGCAACCCCTGGTTCAGCATGCGAATGCGGTTCTGCTCGCGCTGAATGGTTTTGCGAATGATGTTGGCCACGCTTTTCGAACTGATCGCCAGCTTCTGCTCGCGCGCGGTCAGTTCTTCGGTCAGACGGCCCAGCTCAATCTCCATCTGCTCGATGGCCTCGACCGGATCGTCGGTACGGATGATGTCCTGGCGGATACGCTCGCGCAGGTGTTGGTACACCGCGATATAGAACTGAATCTTACGCTCCGGCCGCTTCGGGTCTTCCGACAGACGCAGCACGTCGCGCAGGTGTTCGTTGTCCGCCACCGCCAGACGCAGCGCGCCGAGCGCCTTATCCGACATCGAGCGCAGCTCGTCGCCATCCATATACGCCAGCTCGCGGCGATGCAGACGGCGTTCCACGCCGTTGTCTTTCACCAGACGCATCACCGCGCACCAGCCCGCCTTGGCGGTCACCACCTGCTCGCGCAGCTGATGGTAGTCGCGTTCCAGCTTGCGCAGTTTCTTCTGCAGGCCATCCATTTCGGCTTCGCAGAAGGTCAGCTGTTTCTCCAGCTGATTGCGGCGAGCTCGGTTGTTGCTCAGCGCCGCATGCAGCTCGTCGCGGCGCTGACGCGCGCGCGCTTCGGCGTTGGCGTCGGCCTGCACGCCGATATCCACCAGCTCCTGGCTCAGCTCTTTCAGCATGTCGCGCTTGGCGTCATACGAGCTTTTCAGCGAGGCCAGCACCTGGCTGTATTGGGTGAACTGGGTTTGATATTGACGCAGCTGCTCACGGGCGCGGGCGCGTTCGGCTTCCGCCTGTTCCAGACGCTGGCGCAGCTTATCGTTCAGATCGTTGTTGGCATTCTGCATGCCGGCGGAGTCGGTATAGCTGAAGTGCGCGCGACGCTGCACCACTTCTGTCAACGCGAACGCCTGCTGTTTGGCCTGACGCTGCACGCTTTGCGCCTGCGCGTAGTCCTGCTGCAGCTGTTCATGCTGCTGCGGATCGCTCTGCAGCACCGACAGCAGCGGCTCCAGTTTGGTCAGCGACACCCCGTGCTGTTGAATGTGGCGCGCGGCGTCCTGTGCTTCTTCCAGCTCTTCACGGATCTCGTCGACGCGATCCTGCAGCGTTTCATCGTTCAGCAACGACACCAGCGGCATCAGGCGGTTGAGCGCGGAAATGCCCTCTTTGGCCTGGTCGTACTGCTGACGCTGCTGCTGATTCTGCGCTTCGTGATTGTTCAGTGCACGCTCGATCTCGCCGCGACGGGCGTTCAGGCCGCGGATCTCCGCTTCCGGATCGGCGTCAAACGCCACCGCCAGATGGGTGCCGATAAAGCGGCTGAAGGCCTGATGCGAACGCTGGGTTTTCTGCACGTCGAACGACAGCGTGGCATAACGTTCCGCCAGCGTTTCACGCTCGGCATGCAGCACTTCCAGGCGGTTTTCGCGCGCCGCGCGGCCGAACAGCGGCACTTCCGGGTAGCGGGAATAACGCCACTGGCGATCGGCGATCTTCACCACCACCGCTTTGTCCTGTTCTTCGACGGCAAATACGCTGTCATCGAACGACTGCGGATCCCCTTCGATCAGGTAGAGATCTTCCGGGCAATCTTCCAGCCCTTCCAGCATCTCGCGCACCAGCGACAGATCCGGCACCACGATGGCGTGGCGCGAAGGGCCGTACAGCGCCGAGAAGTAAGGCGCGTCGTCGATGGTAACGTCATCGTAAATTTCCGACAGCAGCACGCCGCCGAAACGTTCGGCCAAGGTGACCAGGCGTTGATCTTCCGCGCCGCCCGGCTGGCTGAGACGTTCGATCTGCGCTTCCACTTCGCGCTTGCGGGCCGCCACCTCGTCGCGCTCGACGGTGGTTTCACGCTCGCGCTCCAGCAGCTGCTGCATGTATTCGGTCACCTGCTGGCTGTTTTCCAGCGGCTCTCCGCTCTGATCGCTGAGCTGGCTCAGGGCGTCCTGCGCCGCCAGCCACACCGGGGCGCGCGCCGTCAGCTCACGGATGCGCTGCTGGATCTGCTCCAGCTCCTGGCGCATCTCCATGCGGCGTTCGCCGGCTTCGCTGACGTTCTGCGACAGCGCTTCCAGGCGCTCTTCCAGCTCCTGCTGCAGCATGTCGAGATCGTCCGGCTGGTACTCCTGACCATGGCGTTTGCAAAATTCTTGCAGCAGGCGCTCGGCGTCCTGCTGCGAGCGCAGGCGCTGTTCCAGTTCGCTCAGGCGCAGGCGCAGCGGCTGAACGCGCTCGGCGAGGTGTTGCTGCGAAGGCCAGTCGCGCAGCAATTCGCGCGCGCACTGCCAGGCTTCGCTGCGGCTGACCTGACCGGCGATTTTACCCACCAGCTGATAGGCCTGCTCGAACTGGCCGTGCGCGGCGTCGGCCACGCTCAGCTTCTGTTCCAGCATCAGCAGTGCTTCGGTCGCTTCCTGCTCGCGGGCCTGGAAGGTGTCCAGCCACTGCTCGGCGTTGTCGGCGGTCAGATCCGGCAGTTGGCACAGCGCGCGCGCGCGCTCCAACGCCTGCAGCGCCTGCTGATACTGAATGGCGCGGGTCTGCTGCACGTCGAGCGCCTGCTGGTAGTCGGCCAGCTGGCTCTTCAGCTCATCCACTTCCAGCTCGGCCGCTTCGGCGCGCGCTTCGTTTTCGGCCTGCTGCTCGCTCGCCTCGGCCACCACTTCGTTCTGCTCTTCCAGACGGTAGGTCAGCTCTTCCAGATCGGCTTCATAGCGTTCGATCTTCTCCTGCTGACGCATGGCCGTCTGCACCAGATTCAGGTGGTCGCTGGCGGCCTGGTAATCGGTTTCCAGATCGGATTCGGCGCCGCTCTGTTCGCTCAGCTCGCGCGCCATTTCCACATGGCGATACTGTTCGGCGGCCAGCTGCTTGCGGCTGCCCAACAGATCGCTGCGCAGCGCCAGCGCGCCGTCCAGATGGATGCGGCGTTCGTTGGCATGACGCATATAGTCCGCCGCCACATAGGAGGTGGCCTCGGAGATCAGATGCTTGAACAGGTCGCGATCCGACTGGGTGACGCGGATCGCTTCCAGCGTCATGCGGTTTTCGCGCAGCGCCGCTTCCATGTCCTGGAACGCCTTGCGTACGCCGCTGTTTTCCGGCAGCAGGTAATCACGCAGTGAGCGGGTGATGGCGCTGGAGATACCGCCGTACAGCGACGCTTCGATCAGACGGTAGAACTTGCTGCGATCGGCGGACGAACGCAGGCGTTTCGGGATGACGCCCAGATCGAACATCAGCGAGTGGTAATCGGTGATGGAGTTGAACTGCTTGAACTGCACGCCCTCCATCTCTTCCACGCGCTCTTTCAACTCTTGCAGCGACAGCACGCGCGCCTGGCGCTCACCCACGGTCTGGGTCAGCAATTCAGTCGGCTGTACCGCGGTCGGCAGCCCCTGAATGGTGAACGGTTTGATATCGACCTTGCGGTCGCGCCCTGCCACCTGCTGCAGACGCACGCCAACCACCACGCGCTGGTGGCGTGAATTGACGACGTCAAGAGTGGAGTAACACACGCCGGCGCGCAGCTTGCCGTGCAGGCCCTTGTCGCGCGAGCCGCTGGTGGCGCCCGCTTCGGTGGTGTTACGGAAGTGCAGCAGCGTCAGGTCGGGGATCAGTGCGGTGACGAAGGCCGCCATGGTGGTGGATTTCCCCGCCCCGTTACCGCCGGACAGCGTGGTCACCAGCTCATCCAGATCAAAGGTGCGGGCGAAGAAGCCGTTCCAGTTAACCAGCGTCAACGAGCGAAATTTACCGCGTTCAATCATTCCTGTTCATCCTCTGCACCGTCAGGAGCGTTATCAACCTGCTGATCCTCAGCGTCATTCTCATCGTTCAGCGACAGGCTGGTTTCAACCGGCATCGCCTCGCCGTCGCGAATCATGCGCAGCTGCGCTTCACGCGGATCGTCGCCGCTGCGTACGTCGGCGCCGAAGCGGAACACCGCCTCGGTAATGCGGAACTTGCTGCTGTCATTGCCCATGAAATAGACCATGCCGAGGCGGCGCAGACGGTTCAGCGAGGTGCGCACCTTTTCGTGCAGCTTCTGCCGATCGAGATCCGAACCGGTAGAGCGCTGGTTGACGAACTTCAGCAGCTTGTTCTCATCGGCCAGGCTCAGCAGCTCGTCGTACAGCTCCTGATGGCTGAAAATGCCCTCGTGCGCCAGGCGCTCGGGGCTGAGATACAGGTAGCACAAGATCTTACCCACCATCATATCCAGCTCGGACAGCACCGAACGCGGGATCAGCGTGGTGGAGCGCGGGCGCAAATAGAAGAAACCTTCCGGCGCCCGAATCAGCTCGACGCTGTAACGGTTGTAAAACTCTTCCAGCTCATCCTGGAAATCCATTAAAAAGGCGTGGTTGTCCAGCTCATCGATACCGATGTGACGACCCGCACGCAGTTGGCTATCCAATGCCGGAAACAGCGAGTTGGACAGCGCCTTGGCCAGCTTGACTGGCATTACTTGTTCAATATTTGTCGATGACATGGGCCTGGACCTTGGCTCCGTAATCATTGATTGCCTGCCATTCCGCCGGCAACCCTGAGAAATCTGCTTCAGCCACACCGAGGCGCACAGCCTGGTCGACCACTAAACGTGCCACGTCGAAATGACGCGCACGCGGATATTGCGCCAGATAATCGCGCATCACCGCTGCAAGGTTGAGCGGCATCTGCTGTTCCTGGTACACCTTCAGCGCCTCTTCGATCATCGCCGCCAGCTGTTCGCGAATCTCGCTGAACTCTTCGAACTCCAGATCCGGCGGCAGTTCCCCGGTCACTTCATCGCTGCGCAGCGCCAGTTCTTCGTCGCGCATGTCCAGCAGACGATCGGCATTGGCATGGGTCAGCGCCCACGGGTGGTCGAAATAGGTTTGCACCGACTGGCGCAGGCGCTGGGCGAACACGCGGTTTTTGTCCATATCGATAGCGGTACGGATAAATTTATGCACGTGGCGATCGTAGCCGATCCACAGGTCGATCGCCTGCTGCCCCCAGCTGATGATGCGATCCAGCTTGCTTTGCAGATCGAACACCAGCTTGTCAACGAAACCCAGCTCCACGTTGCCGAGGGTTGCGTCCTGGATACGCAGCAAGTTGGCCTGCAGCTTATCGCCCGCCGCATCCAGCGTATCCTGCAGCTCGCGCAGGGTGCCCGAGGTTTCCGACAGCAGCATCTCGCAGCTGGAGATCGCCGCCCGCCAATCTTTGCTCAGCAGCGCCGCGATGTCGTTCTTCACGCTCTGCTGCTGTTCGTCCATCACGCGTTGGGTCATGTCGATGCTGTCGAAGATTTCCGCCACCGAATATTTCAACGGCGCGAACACGTTGCGGTGCCAATGGAAATCGTCGCCGCCTTCGTCGGCGGCGTCGGCGGCGCGCTTCAGTTCCTGCGCCACGATCGACAGCTGCATCGACAGGCGCAGCGTGGAGAATTCGCGTTGGCGAATATAGTAATCGGTAATGCCGATACCCAACGGCGTCAGGCGGTAAATCGCGTTGCCGTCCGCCAGCTCGCTGGTAAAGCGGTTCAACAGGCGCTGGCGCACCATGTCGTTAATCGCATTGTTGGCGCGCATCGCCACCGTTTCATGCGTCTGTTCAAAACCCTTGCTGACATGGCGAAATGCATCAACCAGCTCACCTTCGCTCATCTCGCCGTCCAGTCGTTCGCCGTTCAGGGTGGCGATGGCGAGCAGAAATGCGAGACGCTCCGTAGGGAGCGAAATAGAGAAATCATTTTTCCGTGCCCAGGCGACCAGTTCGGGTACTGTCTGGGAAAATTCACTCATAGTTCGTCCTTCAGGTTTGGTTTATGCGCCATGACGTGAATATAGCGCCCCAAACTCACGTACGGCTCCTGCCGGCAATAGTGCTGTTCAAGCGCCAGTAACTCTTCAAATTTTTGTGTTTGCAGCTGTCTGCTCTGCAGATAGTCGTGGAACACCCGCACGCCGGTTTTGCCGCCGATGCGCATGCCCAGCTGTTCCAACCAACCGTAGACCAATAGCGGATCGTGCGGATATTGCGGCGACAGCGAACGCTTGCGGCGCCGTCTGACCTCGGGATCCACCAGTTGGAAATTACCCAACACCACGTTGCGCATCAAGAGGCCGTTGGCGTTGAAGAACATCAGCGACAGTGCGCCACCCGGCGTCAGGCAGTCATACAACGCCTGCAGCGCCGCTTCGGGCTCGGCGATCCATTCAAGCACTGCATGAAACAATATCAGATCAACCGGCTGTTCCAAATGTTGAGCGATATCCTGCGCAGAACTTTGTACGAATTGCATGTTCTGGCTCACACCTTTCTGCTCCGCCAGCTGCGCGGCGCGCTGGATCATCTCACCAGAAAGATCGCACAACAACACCTGATGTCCTAATTCTGCCAGTTGGCAGGCCATATGGCCTTCACCGCCCCCGGCGTCGAGAATGCGCAGCGGCCGCTGCGGCAACTGCGCCAGCAGCCCGGTCAGATCCTGCCAAACCACCGCCTGGCGGATTTTTCCTTTCGTGGTGCCGTAAATATTACGCGCAAATTTTTCAGCAATATCGTCAAAATTGCGATCCTGCATGGACAACGGCTCCGCTGATCTCATTCTTGTCGGCGGCAAAGCGCACGCCCATTCAAACCTGCTATTTTGGCACAGACTGACTTAGAATGTATCTTCTTGCGGCCTGTTTATACCTGGATGCCGCTTTTTCACCCAAAAGGATCTGATTTTCGATGCTGTTCAACCTGAAAAAGTTCTTTGGCGCCCTGCTGATGCCACTGCCGCTGTTGATGCTGCTGATGGGGCTGGCGCTGCTGCTGCTGTGGTTCACCCGCTGGCAAAAAAGCGGTAAGACGATTTTCACGCTGAGCTGGCTGTTTTTACTGCTTTTCAGCCTGCAACCGGTGGCCGACCGGCTGCTGCGGCCGATCGAGGCCGAATACCAGACTTATCGCGGTAACGATCCGGTCAGCTACATCGTCGTGTTGGGCGGGGGTTATACCTACAATCCCGATTGGGCGCCCAGTTCAAACCTGCTCGGCAACAGTCTGCCGCGCGTGACGGAAGGCGTGCGGCTCTACCTTGCACATCCCGGCGCCAGGATGGTGTTCACCGGCGCGTCCGCCGGCCCCATGCAAAGCAACGCCGCCACTGCGGCGCTGGTGGCCGAAAGCCTGGGCGTGCCGCGCAGTGATATGGTGATCTTGGGGGAACCGCGCGATACCGAGCAAGAGGCCGCTCAGGTCGCCAAATTGGTCGGCGAGCAACCGTTCATTCTGGTAACCTCCGCCAACCATCTGCCGCGCGCCATGCGTTTCTTCAAGGCTAAGGGGTTGCACCCGATCCCGGCGCCGGCCAACCAGTTGGCGATCGACTCGCCGCTGAATATCTGGGATCGCGCCACACCGTCGTCAATGTTCCTCGGCCATACCGAGCGCGCCTGGTATGAAACGCTGGGTAGTCTGTGGCAATGGCTGAAGGGCGCAGATAGCGCCGGCGCAGAGTAAAGCTCGTTCAACCGGCCAGCCAGGGCAGCAGCTGTTGCGACGCATAGTCGAACGGCCGCCGCTCCAGCTTGCCGGTATGGATCAAACGCCCTACCGCTTCCCACACCACATATAGCCAGCGCCGCGCCAGGAAAGCGTCGGCGACCGGCGCCCGCTGCAGATAGCTGAACAGCAGCTGGCTGGGCATGCCCGCCTCGCAGAGGCGGAAAAGATCGTATTCGCGCGGCGCCCACAGCACTACGCCGGGATTGAGCATCGCCAGCAGTTGATCGCTTTTGGGATCTTTCAGCATGCTGCGCAGCGATAAGTTACCGTGCACCAGAACACAGGGATCATCGAAGCCGACGAAGAAATGGGTCAGCGCTTCGCGCGTGCGGTACAGCAAACGCCGATCCGCCATAGTCAACTGCGGGGTGGTGAGATTGACCACCGTCGCCCACAGCACTTCGACCCGCTGTTGATACCAGCAAAACCAATCATTCTCCTGCGTGCTGTCAACGCTGCCGACGCTGCCGTGGCTGTCGATACGGTGCCAGGCCAATATCCCGTCAACGATCTGCTCCATCAACATATTCCAGCGATCCGGCGAGCGCGTCGGCGCCTCAGCCGACACGCCGCGCAGGCGCTCGATCAGCAGGATTTCCGTATACGGCGCCTGGTGGGTACACACCACGCCATACACCGTAGGCAGGCGAATATCCCCGTCGCGCGCCAGCATCGACAGCTTGTACGCCTCCTGCTGGGCGATGCCCCGACAGATAAAGCTTTTCGCCATCAGCGGGATCGCGTTGCCCTGCCGATCGTACAGCGAATACATATGCGCATAAGGCTGTTCGCTCACCCGCTCCAGCCGGCTGATGGACTCACCCAGCACAATGCTCAGTTCGGCGCGTAACTGCTCCATAAGGCATTCACCTCAGGCTAATTAGGGGGGATGCGTAACATCATCGAACGGCGAGCGGAAAAATTCTTCAACGCAGATCAACAAAACGGGGATCAATAATGGGGGTATTGCATCGTCGGCGCGTTGCGCGGCGCGCCGACGAAATCAGGCTCAGGGTTGAATGCTGTCGCGCACGCGCTGGAGGTCTTCCGGCGTATCGACCCCCACGCTCGGGATCGCTTTCGCGACCGCCACGTGGATCTTTTCACCGTACCACAGCACGCGCAGCTGTTCCAACAGCTCGATCTGCTCCAGTTGGCTCGGCGCCCAGCTGACGTAGCGGCGCACGAAGCCCGCGCGGTATGCGTAGATGCCGATATGACGCAGCAGGCTGTCGCCGATGCTCTCTTTCGACGCGGCGAAACGCTCGCGATCCCACGGAATGGTGGCGCGTGAGAAATAGAGCGCGTAGCCCTGCGCGTCCATCACCACCTTCACCGCATTGGGATTGAAAGCCTCTTCGGCGCTCTCGATCGGCACCGCCAACGTCGCCATGCCGGCCTGGCTGCCCGCCAGGTTTTCCGCCACCTGCCGCACGATAACGGGTGGGATCAGCGGCTCATCGCCCTGCACGTTAACGATGATCTGGTCGTCGGCAAAGCCGTAGTGCGCGATCACTTCCGCCAGACGCTCGGTGCCGGAATGGTGATCCGGGCTGGTCATGCACACTTCGCCGCCGGCGGCTTCCACCGCTTTGGCGACTTCAGGATGATCGGTCGCCACGATGACGCGGCTGGCGCCGGACTCACGGGCGCGCTCCATCACATGCACCACCATCGGCTTGCCGTGAATATCGGCCAGCGGTTTGCCCGGCAAACGGGTTGAGGCATAGCGGGCGGGAATAATAGCGATAAAACTCATGCGTGCTTCTCATCCAGCGACAGCGCACGCGCTTCATTTTCCAACAGCACCGGAATGCCATCACGCAGCGGGTAAGCCAACCCGTCCGCTTTGCACACCAGTTCCTGGTTTTCTTTATTGAAATAGAGTTTGCCGTTGCATACCGGGCAGGCAACGATTTCGAGTAAACGGTGGTCCATGCATCCTCCGCTAGGGGATAGGTCATCTGGGAAAGGCAGTGAGGATAGCATAACGCCCGGCCTCAGGTTAATCATCGGCGGCGCCAAGCCGCCGATATTTCCTCACTGCGTCAGCGCGACAGCTTGAACTACGGCGCATCCCGGCGTAGAATTTTGTGACACAAATCACAAAAGAAAGCCGTGATACATGATCAAACGCCTGCATAAAATCATCGCTCTGTTCGCTAACTTCAGCCACTGAGCCCCTTTGTAACGAGCGACGCTTCACTTCGTTTTACCCCACCGACGGCGTCGCTCGTTATCCCACTTCCCAGCCGGCACCCCATTCCGCGGCCAACGCGGCCGGAATGTCGCCCAGCGCGACGCGTTGCGCACCGTGCCATTTGGCCGTGTGCGCGATGGCCTGCCGGATGTCCTGCGTTCGCTGTTTGCCGAAGCGCACCTGCGGCTCCGCATGGAAACTGATGATCTCGAAGATGCCCTGGCGACGGTGCGCCTTGGCGTCAATCCGCCCCACCAGTTCGCCCCGATGCAGCACCGGCAACGTGAAGTAACCATAGCGACGTTTTTCTTTCGGCGTGTAACACTCCAGCCGATAGTCAAAGTTGAACAGTTCGAGCGCCCGGCGGCGATCCCACACCACCGGATCAAAAGGCGACAGCAGGCTGGTGACCGTCGATTTCAGTTTGCCCTGCTCCGCCAGCGGCAGCAGTTCCGCCAGTGATTCATGCACATAGAACTGCCCTTCCAGCCCCTCTACCTGCACCGGCGAAATTTCCCCCTGCGCCTGCAGCTCTGCCAGCAAGGCTTTTGGCGCCACGCGTTTCAGCCGATAATAATCCGCCAACCACTCGGCGCGGAAAATGCCCAGATAGCGGCAGGTGCGATGCAACATCTGCCGGCGCGCCCGCTCCGCAGGCAGCGCATGACGCGCATCGTCCCAGGCCGGCAGCAGCCTTTCGGTCAGATCGTAAACCCGGTGGAAGTTACGACGCTCGGCCACCATCAGCTTGCCGGCGGTAAACAGGATCTCCAGGTGCCGTTTCTCCGGTTTCCAGTCCCACCACCCGCTGTTGCCTTTCTTCTCGGCGCTGAAATCGGCGGAACGCACCGGCCCCTGTTGTTCGATATGCCGCAGCAGGTTGTCCATCGCCGCCTGGTGCTGCTGCACCCAGTCGGCCGAGTATTTCCAGCCCATATCATGCGGCGCCAGCATGCGATGCCGCAACAGACCAAAATCCTCGATCGGCAGGAAACAGGCCTCGTGTGCCCAATACTCGAACAACTTGCGGCCGGCGAGCGCCTGTTCCAGCCACTCCGGCTGATAGGCCCCCAAACGGCTGAACAGCACCAGATACGGGCTGCGGGCGACGACGCTAATGGTATCGATTTGTAACAGCCCCATGCGCTGGATCGCGCTCACGACATCATCGGGCCGAGCCTGGCGTTTAAGCGGAGAAAGCAGCCCCTGGGCGGCAAGGTGCAGTGCGCGAGCGGCGGTAAGGGAAATGGTCGGGGTGGTCATCCTGATATCCATGGCGAGTAGGCAATGGCCTGATAATAGTGGATATCGCGGGATTTATCTTCGCCAGTGCTTGCGGGTGGCGACACCGGCACTGGCGAGGAAGGAGGATGCGATCAGAACGCGATAACGTCTGCCGCGGACAGCCCATGCGAGCTGCGATAGATCGAGAACTCAACGTTCTGACCTTCGTTCAACGACTTATTTTTGGTGTTGGCGATAGCGTTGCGGTTGACATAGATTTCGTCGCTGCCATCTACCGGTGAAATAAAACCATAGCCTTCGGCCTGATTAAACCATTTCACACGACCCATTTTTAACACAGTATTTTTAAACATAACTTATATCCTTTTACTTGAGCATCCTTGACAACGTCATTTTTTATATTGTCTGGACGCTACCAGCCCATCCTAAAGTTTTTCGTAACAAACCTCTCGTGAGCAAAAAAATAAAAAACCCGCACTAAGGCGGGCTTGTTGAACTTAATATCTTCCGCATGACTCAGCGCTGAAGCGTCACCATGGTTGTATTAAGATCTCTTTATACGCGTTCCCTGTCTTCTTACAGAGCAACTACGTTGGCGGCAGCCGGCCCGCGCGGGCTGTCCTGGATGGTGTACTCGACGCGCTGGCCTTCAGCCAGGGTCTTGAAACCGTCGGTCATGATTGCGGAGAAGTGTACGAATACATCTTTGCCGCCGTCGTGCTGCTCAATGAAACCAAAACCTTTGCTTTCGTTGAACCACTTAACTTGACCAGTCTTCTTAGACATTACTTTTACCTTTAAATATATTTACAAAACCTGCCATAAGAGGCAATTGCGGCCATTTCAGAAACATTACTTATGGGAGGTACTTAGAAGGTTCGTCTTTGAAGCGGAATCGGATGATAACGTTTTTGGAGGAACTGCTTAACTCTAAACTCGAACATAAATAGGTCTGGATTACAGGCCGACTTGCATTTACTCATAAAAATGGTGAATGCACAAGAGGTTTATTGCAATAAATTCATCATTACGCCGAATTTATTTTTATCCCCATGAATATACATGACTTAATTTAACGCTCGCCGCAGCCGATCCAGCGCGTTCCTCTCCTCACCGGGGCATCATTTGCCCGTCTGAGCGCTGCAAATGAGAGCTAACGCATAAAACTCTAATATGCTTGACGCCGCTATAACAAATCCCAAATCAGATGGCTAAACTTGAGGGGAAAACAAGGCAGACGGCTTTTTCGCCAGCACTTTTGCCGCTAAAAACACGATTTTTCAGATTATGCTGAATCAAGGAGCTATGCGCATGACCGCCCAGCAGTTCGTTTCACCTAATGAAATCCGCGCCAGATTCTCTCACGCGATGTCGGACATGTATCAAAAAGAGGTACCGCTGTACGGCGATCTGCTGGAGCTGGTGGCGGAAACCAACCGGCAGGTTCTACGCGAAGATGCCGCACTGGCTCATCAACTGCAAATCACCGGCGAGATCGAACGCCTGGCCATGGAGCGCCACGGCGCGATCCGGGTCGGCACGGCGGACGAACTGGCCACCCTGCGCCGCCTGTTCCGGGTGATGGGCATGGCGCCGGTCGGTTACTATGACCTGTCGGTGGCGGGCGTTCCGGTGCACTCCACCGCTTTTCGCGCCATACACGAAGACGCGCTGCAGATCAGTCCTTTCCGCGTGTTCACCTCCCTGCTACGCCTGGAACTGATAGAAGATCCCGCGCTGCGTGCGCTGGCCGAGCGCTTGCTGGCGCGCCGCCGTATCTTTACCGATCGCGCGCTGGAGCTGATGGCGCTGCAGGAAGCGCAAGGCGGGCTGAATGAAGTGCAGGCGCAAGAATTTGTCGAACAAGCGCTGGAAACCTTCCGCTGGCATAACCAGGCGACGGTCAGCGCCGAAGAATACCGGCAGCTGCACGATCAGCATCGCCTGATCGCCGACGTGGTGGCGTTTAAAGGGCCGCATATCAACCATCTGACACCACGTACGCTGGATATCGATCGCGTTCAGCAAGCGATGCCCGGCCGCGGTATTACGCCCAAAGCGGTCATCGAGGGCCCGCCGCGCCGCCGCCGCGCGATCCTGCTGCGCCAAACCAGCTTCAAAGCGTTGGAAGAAAGCGTCGATTTCGTTGAGCACGACGGCCACGCCATCGCCGGTCACCATACCGCGCGCTTCGGCGAGATCGAACAACGCGGCGTGGCGCTAACGCCTAAAGGACGCGAACTTTACGACCGTTTGCTGCAGGCGACCAACGATGCGTTGCAGGCGCCGCCAAGCGAGAAGAATGCCGAGCGCTACTATCAACTGCTGGAGGAAAACTTCCGGGCGTTTCCGGATGATTACGCCACGCTGCGTGAGCAACAGCTGGCCTGGTTCCGCTATTTTCCGACCGAATGCGGCCTGGCGGCCAAAGAGTCGCTGGACAAGCACAGCACCCTGGAACAACTGATCGAGAAAGAACACGTTCGCTTCCAGCCTCTGGTATATGAAGATTTCCTGCCGGTCAGCGCGGCGGGGATTTTCCAGTCGAATCTGGGGGACAGCCGCCACGCGCAGTACAACGCGGTTTCCAGCCGGGCAGCGTTTGAACAAGCGTTGGGCAGTGAGGTGATCGACGAACTGGCACTGTATCAGCAAACCCAGCAGCGTTCGCTGGAAGCCTGCGCGCAAGCCCTGGGGCTTGCCACGCTGGCATCCTGAGATTACTTAGTCAGCAGAGATTCGATATCCTGCAGCAGTTGCTCAGCCTGAGCGGACGGTAGCACCGCATCAACCGGTAGATACCACCAATTGGGCTGGGCAAAGGCGCGACACTTCACCGCGTCCTTCTCCGTCATCAACAGCGTTTGATCTGCATTAACCAACGCCGCCAGCGGTTCCTGCTGATATTCCTGATGATCGGCAAACGCCACTTCCTGCACGACTTCGACGTTCAACTTTTCCAACGTCGCGAAGAAACGCGGCGGATGGCCGATACCCGCCATCGCCACCACGCGCGGCAGCTCGGCCGCCGGGCGACGCTCACCGCTCAGCAAGTTCACCGCATCACGCGCCTGCAGACGCATGGCAATTTCCCCGGCCTGCGCCACGCCGCCATTGGCGACGCGCGCATCGACGCTGCCAAGCCGCGCGGCACGTTCACGCATCGGCCCGGCCGGCAACCACCAGCCGTTACCGAAACGACGCACGCCGTCGATGACCACCAGCTCGAAGTCACGCTGTAAAGCGTAGTGCTGCAAGCCGTCGTCGGTGATGATCACATCCAGCGGCTGTTGTCGCAGCAGGGCCTGCACCGCCTCAGCTCGCTTGGGCGCGATCGCCACAGGCGCACCGGTACGTTGATAAATCAGCACCGGCTCATCGCCCGCCTCGCGGGTCGACGTATTCTGACCGAGCACCAGCGGATAAACCGCCGACTTGCCGCCGTAGCCGCGTGACACCACGCCAACGCGATAGCCCCGTTGTTGCAGGTGTTCCACCAGCCAAATCACCATCGGCGTTTTACCGTTGCCGCCGGCGGTGAGGTTACCCACCACCACTACCGGCACCGGCGAACGCCAACTTTTACGCAGGCCGCAGCGGTAACTGAGACGGATCAGCCAACTGAACAAGCCATAAAGCCACGAGAGCGGCAATAGCGCCAGATAAAGCAACGAACCGCCGGACCAGATGCGCTCAATCATTATTGACCAAACTGCATGCGGTGCAGCTGCGCATAGGCGCCCTGGCGCTCAAGCAACTCGGCGTGTTCACCGCGTTCGACGATGCGGCCGTCCTCCACCACCAGGATCTCGTCCGCCTTCTCAATGGTCGACAGACGGTGTGCGATCACCAGCGAAGTGCGGTCTTTCTGCAGCTCGTCCAGCGCGGCCTGAATGGCACGCTCGGATTCGGTATCCAGCGCAGACGTCGCCTCATCCAGGATCAGGATCGGGCAATCGCGCAGCAAAGCACGCGCGATGGCAATGCGCTGGCGTTGGCCGCCGGACAGCATCACGCCGTTTTCACCGATCACCGTATCCAGACCGTTTTCCATCTTGTTGATGAAGTCCATCGCGTACGCCATTTCCGCCGCTTTCTCAATCTGCTCGCGGCTGTATTCGCTCTCGCGCGCATAGGCGATGTTGTTGGCGATGGTGTCGTTGAACAGGTGCACGTTTTGTGAAACCAGGGCCACCTGATTGCGCAGCGAGGCCAGGGTATATTCACGCAGATCGTGGCCATCCATCAGGATTTCGCCTTCCTGAATATCGTAGAAGCGCGTCAGCAGGTTGGCGATGGTGGATTTACCCGAACCGGAACGGCCCACCAACGCGACGGTTTTGCCTTCGGCGATTTTCAGGTTGATATCACGCAGCGCCGGCGTTTCTTTGGCCGGGTAGTAGAAGGTGACGTTGCGGAATTCGATATCGCCTTTCGCACGCTTCACTTCGCGGGTGCCGGTGTCTTTTTCCTGTTCCATATCCAAAATGGAGAACAGCGTCTGACAGGCCGCCATCCCTCGCTGGAACTGGGCATTGACGTTGGTCAGCGACTTCAGCGGACGCATCAGCGCGATCATCGACGAGAACACCACGGTAATGGTGCCGGCGGTCAGGGTTTCCATCACGCTTGGGAAGCTGGCGGCAAACAGCACGAACGCCAGAGCCAGCGAAGCGATCAGCTGAATGATCGGATCGGAAATGGAAGACGCGGAGACCAGTTTCATGCCCTGTTGGCGCATGCGGTTGCTCACCGAGTTAAAACGCTCGGTTTCCACCTGCTGGCCGCCGAAGATCAACACTTCTTTATGGCCTTTCAGCATCTGCTCGGCGCTGGTGGTCACCTGCCCCATGGTGTTCTGCATGTTCTTGCTGATGTTGCGGAAACGCTTGGACACCAGGCGAATGGCGATGGAGACGATCGGTGCCAGCACGATCAGGATCACCGACAGCTGCCAGCTGTAGTAAAACATCATGATGAACAGGCCAATGATCGAGGCTCCTTCACGCACCACGGTCACCAGCGCGCTGGAAGAGGAGGAAGCTACCTGCTCGGAATCATAGGTAATGCGCGACAGCAAAGTCCCGGTGGACTGCTGATCGAAGAAGGCCACCGGCATTCTCATCATGTGGCCAAACAGGCGGCGGCGCATCTGCATCACCACCATGCCGGAAACCCAGGAAATGCAGTAGCTTGAAACAAAACTGGTCACGCCGCGCATCAACATCAGCGCAATCACCGCCAACGGCATCCATACCAGCACGCTGCTGTCGGTTTTTCCAAACCCATCGTCCAATAGCGGTTTAAGCAGAGACAGCATCAGCGTGTCCCCCGCTGCGTTCATAATCAACGCAATGGCGGCCACAATCAGCCCGGTCTTAAAAGGAGTGATCATCGGCCAGAGTCGACGGAACGTCTGCCAGGTCGAGAGATCTTTATCATTCATCATGCAAATACCAGCATCGGAAGAAATAGCGGCCTATTTTACTCATTATCACCCTCTACGCCAAACCGCTGATGGTACCAACGGGGCATTAATTGTTCGCGAAAGCCTTTAATTTGCCAATCGTTGTCGAAAAAAAGTACCGATAACTGACCCGAGCGCGTCGTATCGCGCCATTGGATGCCATTTGCCCGGTATCTGGCGACCACTTTCCGCGCCGGCAATCGCCATTTGTTGTAACGCGATGCGGAGGCCAGCGCCACTTCGGGATTGACCGCGCGCAGAAACGGCGGCGTCGAGGACGTCTTGCTGCCGTGATGCCCTACCTGCAACACCGTAGCCGCCAAGCGATCACGCCGCAACCGTAACAGCTGCGCCTCCGCCTTCTTTTCCGCATCGCCGGTGAGCAGCAAACTGAATTGCCCATCGTCGATGCGGATCACGCAGGAGTCGTCATTGACCGGCCTTTTGCGCGTTTTCGGTGGCCACAGCACCTCGAATTGCAGCGATTGCCAGCGCCAACGCTCCCCGGCGATGCAGGGCAAGTGTCCTTCCCCGCGTATCGGGCTGCGCACCGTCGCCTGCGGAAACGCCCGCCGCATCACCGGCAGCCCGCCGATATGATCGAGGTGAATATGGCTGATAATGATCTGCTCCAGTTCAATATTCCGCCAGTTCAACATCGGTAAGATATGCCGTTCGGCAGCGCTGCCCGTGGGCCAACGATCGCCGGTATCGTACAGTATCCCCTTGCCGTTTTGCTCGATAACCACCGCCAACCCGTGCCCGACATCAAGCATATCGACGCGCCAGCGATAGTCCGGCGCTTTGCCACGCCACAACACGCAGCATATCGCCACCGCCGCCAGCCCCGGTGCATAGCGCCACCACCAATGAAAGCGCCAGCAGATAACGATAAGCCATCCCGCTATGCTGGCCAGCAGCGAGGCGGCCCCCAAATCCACCCAACCGCGTTGCAGGTAATGCAGCGGCACAAACACCCCGCTCAACGTGAAATCAGCCAACCACCAAAGCCCGTAACTTAGCGAGGGGAAGACGCCGCCGATCACCGCCAGCAAAATCAACGGCACCGTCACCAATGAGACGATGGGCACAGCCCAAAGATTGGCAGGCAGCGAGGTCAGCGTCAGACCTAAAAACAGCGCGACCTGCATCGGCACCAGCAACAACGTCATGCCCAACTGAATATGCAGCCAGCGTACCGGCGCCCAATACCAGGCCGAGCGAAATCGCTCGCTGAGCGGTGCCCATTCAAACCAAAAAATCAAACACCCCACCGCCAGCACCGACAGCCAAAAACTGTCTGACAAAACCGCCAACGGATCGCACAGCAAAATCAGCCCGATACACCACAGCCACACTTGCCAGGAAGAACAATGAACGCCGCGCAAGCGCAGCAGCATCCACAGCGTCATCGCCAACGCGGTACGCACCGCCGGCGGTTGGGCGCCCACCAACCAAACATAGATCAGCGTCGCCACCCAGCCTGCGACCAATGGAAAGCGATAGCCAATCAAATGGGCGGGAAGAAAAAACTGCAGCGCTCGCAACGCGGCCCAGAACAAAATGGCGACCATCGCCACATGCAACCCTGAAATGGCCATCAGGTGAGCGATGCCGGTTTTCAGCATCAGCGTGCGCAAAGCCTGCTCCAGCGCGGTTCGTTCCCCAAACGCCAGCGCCAGCAATACCGCCTTGTAACGCAATTCACCGATGTTGGTTTCCGCATGGCTGATGATGCGCTGGCGCAGCCCGCAATCGCCATCCAGCAAACGAGCCTGCCTGACCCGCCCCGTCAACGGCTGGCGCTGGGCAATCGCCCAACGTTGGCTGTCAAATCCGCCTTCATTGAGCTTGCCATGTACCGGCCGCAGGCGCAGTTTCAATTGCCAACGCTGCCCGGCGCACAGCCGCTGCCGTTCGGGAGCCCACGTCGTGGTAAACGCCAGCGCAGGCGCCAACCAATGACCGTCGACCCGCTCGATGCGCATCAGCGTCTGTTTACTGGCGGCGGGCTCCAGCGCGACGCTGCTCACCTGCACCACCGCCGTCACGTCCGGCATGCGAGTTAAGCGCTCCATTTGCCCGAGCAGGCTTCCGGCGTTGAAAACCGCCCATGTGAATCCCAATCCCAGGCAGGCCAAATAGCGGCAGAACGGCCAACGCGCGCGCAACAGCAAGCAGCCGACAAACAGCATCGGCCACAGCAGCCATAGTTCTGGCAACTGCGGTAAAATCAGCAGCGGCAAGATGCCGCAGATAACGGCGAATATCGCCAGATCCAGCGAAATTTTGATCGTTCTTCTCCCATCGCACCCGCCACGCGCACAAGCGCGTTACGGCAGGCAAACAGGATGAGTCAAGCGGCATGCCGAGACCAGCGGGCTTTAGCGAGAATGCGGCGAGCACGCCAGGGTAAGAGAGGTTTATGCAGCAACTACACCGCAAATGCGGCGCAGTACGCATTTCACAAGCGTATCGTGGAGAATCGCAGGCGAAAAAAAACGGCGCCTTACAGGCACCGTTTTATATTCTTTACAAGCAACAACGCTATGATCAGTCAGCGACTAGCCATAGATATTGGCGCGGTCACGCAACTCTTTGCCTGGTTTGAAGTGAGGAACGTACTTGCCGTCCAGCTCAACTTTGTCACCGGTTTTCGGGTTGCGGCCTACACGCGGGGCACGGTAGTGAAGAGAAAAACTGCCGAATCCGCGGATCTCAATGCGTTCGCCCTCGGCCAGCGTAGCGGCCATGTGCTCAAGCATCTCTTTCACTGCATCCTCAACGGCCTTCGCCGGAATATGAGATTGCTGGCCAGCAAGTCTTTCAATAAGTTCAGACTTGGTCATAGTACCTCCAAGCTTTGCAGCTAAACTACCGTATTGGGGCGGCCAGCGACCGCCCCCCGTCATTACTCGCCTTTAGCCGCTTTGAAAGCTTCAGCCATTGCGTTAGAGAAGTTGCCTTCTTCCTGTTTGTTGTTAACAGTTGCGATGGCGTCTTTCTCGTCAGCTTCGTCCTTAGCACGTACGGACAGGCTTACAACGCGGTTCTTACGGTCAACGCCGGTGAATTTAGCTTCAACTTCGTCACCTACGTTCAGAACCAGAGTTGCATCTTCAATGCGGTCGCGAGAGGCTTCAGATGCACGCAGGTAACCTTCTACGCCGCCTGCCAATTCAACTGTAGCACCTTTGGCGTCAACTGCAGTGACTTTACCAGTAACAATAGCACCTTTCTTGTTCATAGACAGGTAGTTATTGAACGGGTCTTCAGCCAGTTGCTTCACGCCCAGGGAGATACGCTCGCGCTCTGCGTCAACTTGCAGAACAACCGCAGCGATTTCGTCGCCTTTCTTGTATTCACGTACTGCTTCTTCGCCTGCAACGTTCCAGGAGATGTCAGACAGGTGAACCAGGCCGTCGATGCCGCCGTCCAGGCCGATGAAGATACCGAAGTCAGTGATAGACTTGATTTTACCTTCAACGCGGTCGCCCTTGTTGTGGGTCTCTGCGAACTGCTGCCATGGGTTGGATTTGCACTGCTTCAGGCCCAGGGAGATACGACGACGTTCTTCATCGATGTCCAGAACCATCACTTCCACTACGTCGCCCACGTTAACAACTTTGGACGGATGGATGTTTTTGTTGGTCCAATCCATTTCAGAAACGTGTACCAGACCTTCAACGCCTTCTTCGATTTCTACGAAGCAGCCGTAATCAGTCAGGTTGGTTACACGGCCAGTCAGCTTGGTGCCTTCTGGGTAACGTTTCGCGATAGCAACCCATGGATCTTCGCCCAGCTGTTTCAGGCCCAGGGATACACGAGTACGCTCGCGGTCGAACTTCAGCACTTTAACAGTGATTTCATCGCCAACGTTGACGATTTCGCTTGGGTGCTTAACGCGTTTCCAAGCCATGTCAGTGATGTGCAGCAGGCCGTCTACGCCGCCCAGATCAACGAATGCACCGTAGTCAGTGAGGTTCTTAACGATACCTTTAACTTCCATGCCTTCCTGCAGGTTTTCCAGCAGTTGATCGCGCTCAGCGCTGTTCTCGGATTCGATAACCGCACGGCGAGAAACGACAACGTTGTTGCGCTTCTGATCCAGCTTGATGACTTTGAACTCAAGCTCTTTGCCTTCCAGGTGCAGAGTGTCACGTACCGGACGCACGTCAACCAGGGAACCTGGCAGGAACGCGCGGATGCCGTTCAGCTCGACGGTGAAGCCACCCTTCACTTTGCCGTTGATAACACCGGTTACAGTCTCAGCTTCTTCGTAGGCTTTTTCCAGCGTGATCCAAGCTTCGTGACGCTTAGCTTTCTCACGGGACAGCAGGGTTTCACCGAAGCCGTCTTCAACAGCATCCAGAGCAACGTCAACTTCGTCACCAACCTGGATTTCCAGCTCGCCCTGGGCGTTTTTGAATTGCTCAGCCGGGATGGCAGACTCAGATTTCAGACCGGCGTCAACCAGTACGATATCTTTGTCGATAGCAACAACGACGCCACGAACGATGGAACCCGGGCGGGTTTCGATTTCTTTTAAGGATTCTTCAAAGAGTTGAGCGAAAGATTCAGTCATGTTGTTAATCTTCAGGGTTCTTTAGTTTAACGTCCATTTAGCGTCCCGCCGAATGGGGTTGTTTCACATACCCCGCCATTGGCTCCATGCCGACAGGGTTTAAGGTTACAGGGGTAAAATTTTACCCGATATATTGCGATACCGCTATGACAAATATGACAAAAAGCCAATAGCGCCGCCGCGCTTATTGCTGCGGCAACGCCAACACTTTCTGTGCATACGTCAACGCCTGCCGGATCACCTCTTCGATCGACATGCTGGTAGAATCCAGCACGAGGGCGTCAGAAGCGGGCACCAGAGGCGCGATAGGCCGATTACGGTCACGGTCGTCCCGTTCCTTTATCTCGGCTAAAAGACGTTCAAAGTTAACATTAAAGCCTTTCTCCTGCAACTGCAGCATGCGGCGGTGCGCGCGCTCCTCCGAGCTGGCGTCGAGGAAAATCTTGACCGGCGCGTCAGGGAACACCACCGTGCCCATGTCGCGGCCATCGGCAATCAGGCCGGGCGCCTCACGGAATGCGCGCTGGCGGCGCAGCAACGCCTCGCGCACGCGCGGAAACGCAGCCGCTTGCGACGCGGTGTTGCCGACGGTTTCGGTGCGGATCTCATTACTGACGTCCTCACCTTCCAAAATCACCTGCAGCTTGCCGTCCTGGGCAACGAAGCGAACATCGAGATGTGCGGCCAGCGGAACCAGCGCTTCCTCAGAAGTGATATCCACCTGATGATGCAACGCCGCCAGCGCCAGCACGCGATAGATCGCGCCGGAGTCCAGCAAACGCCAACCAAGGGACTCGGCCAACGCTTTACACAGCGTGCCTTTGCCCGCGCCACTTGGTCCATCAACGGTTATCACCGGGGCTGTAGCCGTCATTTCTCTCTCCTTCAGGTAGAAAACCTCACAGAGACACGGCGTGCTTCGACTCGAAGCCCGTGAGCTCTGTCACCTGCCCAATCAGGGGCAAATACGGTGGCGTATTATACGCTGCCCTACGGCGATCTGTTACCCTGGAACTATCCGGTTGTTGAAAATAAGCGCACAACCGCGAAAAAGTATAGAAGAAACGCCGGTCGCCAAAGGTTAAAAACGATAAAGGCCCGCAAAGGGGCCTTAAAATAAACGATTTGACGGGTTACGCCGGCTGGCTGATGCGCGCCAGCTGTTCGAAATAATCCGGGAAGGTCTTCGCGGTGCATTTCGGATCGAGAATGGTGACCGGCGTATCCGACAGCGCCACCAGCGAGAAGCACATTGCCATGCGGTGATCGTTGTAGGTGCCGATCTCGGCGAACTGCAGTTTGGCCGGCGGCACGACGTGAATGTAGTCTTCGCCTTCGTCCACTTCCGCCCCCACTTTACGCAGCTCGGTGGCCATCGCCGCCAGACGGTCGGTCTCCTTCACCCGCCAGTTGTAGATATTGCGGATGGTGGTCGGCCCCTCGGCGAACAGCGCTGCGGTGGCGATGGTCATCGCCGCGTCGGGAATGTGGTTCATGTCCATGTCGATGCCGCGCAGTTCACCGCGGCTGCACTCGATGAAATCGTCACCCCAGGTGATGCGCGCGCCCATTTTCTCCAGCACATCGGCGAATTTGGTGTCGCCCTGCACGCTTTTGCGGCCGATGCCGGTCACGCGCACGGTGCCGCCTTTGATCGCCGCCGCCGCCAGGAAGTAGGACGCGGAAGAAGCGTCGCCTTCAACCAGATAGTCGCCCGGCGCGATATACGTCTGGCGCCCCTGAATGTGGAACACCCGGTAATTGTCGTGGCTCACCGATACGCCGAAGGTACGCATCAGGTGCAGCGTGATGTCGATGTACGGCTTGGAAACCAGCTCGCCCTTGATGTGGATCTGCGTATCCTGCGGCGCCAGCGGCGCGGCCATCAGCAACGCGGTCAGGAACTGGCTGGAGACGCTGCCGTCGACGGTGACGTCGCCGCCCTGGAAGCCACCGCGCAGGCGAATCGGCGGATAATCGGTCTGTTCGAGGTAATCAATCTGCGCCCCGCCCTGGCGCAACGCGTCCACCAAATGGCCGATCGGACGTTCTTTCATGCGGGGTTCCCCGGTCAGCACCACGTCGCCTTCGCCGAGGCACAGCGCCGCCGCCAGTGGGCGCATCGCGGTGCCGGCGTTGCCGAGGAACAGTTCCAGCGGCTGGTCGGCTACCAGCGGCCCGGCCACGCCGGTGACTTCACACACGGTGCGGTCGGCGGAAAGCCGGTAGTTCACGCCCAACGCCTGCAGCGCATTCAGCATATGACGCACATCGTCGCTATCCAGCAAGTTGGTCAGCCGGGTCGTTCCCTCCGCCAGCGCCGCCAGCAGCAGAGCACGGTTGGAAACGCTCTTGGAGCCGGGTAAGTTGACGGTGCCATTGACCAGGGCGACCGGTTGTAACGTCAGGGAATCCACCATGTGAACAAAACTCTCCAATTCTGATAAACGAAACGGCTCCGGAATAATGCCGGAGCCGCTTTAATGCAAAAGGACAACAGCCTGGTCAGCCCGCGCCCGGCGAGCTGACGGGATCAACCGTGACGACGCTCGAAATCGGTCATAAAGTCGGTCAGCGCCTGTACGCCGGCCAGCGGCATCGCATTGTAAATAGAAGCGCGCATGCCGCCAACTACCCGGTGACCTTTCAGCGCCTGCAGGCCGATGGCCTCGGCTTCGCTGAGGAACACCTTATCCAGCGCTGCATCGGCCAGCTGGAACGGCACGTTCATCCACGAGCGGTTGTCGATCGCCACCTGGCTGCGGTAAAAGTCGGATTTATCGATGGTCGCATACAGCAACTCGGCCTTGGCCTGATTGCGTTTTTGCATCTCCACCAGGCCGCCCTGTTCTTTCAGCCATTTGAACACCAGCCCGGACAGGTACCAGGCGAAGGTCGGCGGGGTGTTGAACATCGAATCGTTCTCGGCCAACACGGTGTAATCGAGGATCGACGGCACTTCTTTACGCGCCTTGCCCAACAGATCGTCACGCACGATCACCAGCGTCAGGCCGGCCGGGCCGATATTTTTCTGCGCGCCGGCGTAAATCACGCCGAAGCGGCTGACGTCGAGCGGGCGGGACAGGATGGTCGAGGAGTAATCGCCGATCACCACTTTGTCGCCGAAGTCCGGCGTTTCATCGATGGCCACGCCGTCGATGGTCTCATTCGGGCAATAATGCACGTAAGCCGCGTCGTTGCTCAGTTGCCACTCTTTCATCGGCGTGATGCCGCTCAGGCCGTCGATGCGGGTTTTCACGTCGATGACGTTCGGAGCGCAATACTTTTCCGCTTCCTTGATGGCGCTGTGCGCCCAATAGCCGCCGTCGATATAGTCGGCGGTAGCCTTGTCGCCCAGCAGGTTCAGCGGCAGCGCGGCGAATTGCGCGCGCGCGCCACCATGGCAAAACAGCACTTTATAGTTGGAGGGGACTTTCAGCAGATCGCGCAGATCCTGTTCCGCCTGCTCGGCAACGGCGATGAATTCTTTGCTGCGGTGACTGATCTCCATCACTGACGTTCCCAGGCCGTGCCAGTTGCACAGTTCCTGTTCCGCACGACGCAACACTTCCACCGGCAGCATCGCCGGGCCAGAGCTAAAATTATAAACCTGAGTCATTTCCCCTCACCACATTCACTGTTCGCCGCAGAAAAGCGACCTGTCGAAAAGACGCCCGAAGTTAACGCTCGCGTTAACCAACCCTCCGGTTTTATCACTCACGCCCCATGGCTGCAACGCTTATTCGCCCGTCGGCGGCAAACGGCCGTGCCGGGTGATGACAGGCTCTGCGGCCGTCGCGATTGTTTGGACGATAAAACCCTGTGACATGGGGAAATTCAGCGGGTTAACGCGGTGTTTTATGCTGTATTCAGCCAACATGGCTGCGGGAGCCCGGATGGCCCCCGCAGGAGAAGAAACGATCAGTACTGATTAAACATCTGCTGGATCTGCTTCGCGTCTTTGGTTTGCGTCAGCGCCAGCTGCAGCAGAATGCGCGCCTTTTGCGGATTCAGCGTGCCGGCGGCCACGAAGCCGTACTTGGCGTCGTCCACTTCCGCATCCTCGGTGGTGGCGCCGGTCGGCACGCGCGAAGAACGCACCACCGCCACGCCGTTGTGCGCCGCCGTCGCCAGGGTGTCGAACACGGTTTTATACAGGTTGCCGTTGCCGACCCCGGCGCTGACGATGCCCTGATAGCCTTCGGCGATCAGGGCCTTGGCTGGCGCATCGGAGGCGTTGGCGTAGTTGTAGACGATGCCGACCTTCGGCAGCTCGTTCAGCTTGCTGACGTCGAACGGCGTCTCCCGGGTATGCTTACGCTGCGGCGAACGCTGATAATCGATCTTGCCGTTGTGGATATACCCCAACGGGCCGTAGTTTGGCGACTGGAAGGTCTGCACGGCGGTGGTATTGGTCTTGGTGACGTCACGCGCGTCCAGCACGGTGTCGTTCATCGCCACCAGCACCCCGCGGTTGGCCGATTGCGGATCCGCCGCCGTCACCACCGCGTTATACAGGTTGAACGGGCCGTCGGCGCTCATCGCCGTCGCCGGCCGCATCGCCCCCACCAATACCACCGGCTTGTCGCATTTCACCGTCAAATCAAGGAAATAGGCCGTCTCTTCCAGCGTATCGGTGCCGTGAGTGATGACGAAGCCGTCGGTTTTGCCGCAGTCGGCGTCAATTTTCTTCGCCAGCGTCAGCCAGACCTGATCGTTCATGTCCTGCGAGCCGATGTTCACCACCTGTTCCCCCTGCACGTTGGCGATATCTTTCAGCGCCGGCACCGCATCGACCAACGCCTCGACGCCCAGTTTGCCCGCGGTATAGTTGGATTTCGTCGCCGAATCGCCGCCGCCGGCGATAGTGCCGCCGGTCGCCAGCAGGGTGATGTTGGGCAGCGCCAGCGCCGAGGCGCTGACACCGGTCAACAAGAGGGTTAACGCGCTGAGTTTCACTGATTTCATTAGATTTCTCCGTGACAGATAACTTGCTGAATTATGGTCTTTATCCTTAAAAAAACTGTGACTTTGCCACCGCTTTAGGAATACGTGGAGCTCCAGCGTAAAACCCCGTATCATTGCGCGTTTTTAGTACGCGCAAAAAGTGAAGACAATGACGCAAACTTTTATCCCCGGTAAAGACGCCGCCCTGGAAGACTCCATCTCCCGTTTCCAGCAGAAACTGAGCGATCTCGGTTTCAACATCGAAGAAGCCTCCTGGCTGAACCCGGTGCCGCACGTGTGGTCGGTGCACATCCGCGATCGCGATTGCCCGCTGTGCTTCACCAACGGCAAAGGCGCCAGCAAAAAAGCCGCGCTGGCCTCCGCGCTGGGTGAATATTTCGAGCGCCTGTCCACCAACTACTTCTTCGCCGATTTCTATCTGGGCAAGCAGATCGCCGAAGGCGACTTCGTGCACTATCCGAATGAGAAATGGTTCCCGATCCCTGAAGACGACGCGCTGCCGGCCGGCATCCTCGACGAACGTCTGCACGCCTTCTACGATCCGCAGCAAGAGCTGAGCGCCAGCGATCTGGTCGATCTGCAGTCCGGCAACGCCGATCGCGGGGTATGTGCACTGCCGTTTACCCGTCAGTCCGACCAGCAAACCGTGTACATCCCGATGAATATCATCGGCAACCTGTATGTTTCCAACGGCATGTCCGCCGGCAACACCGCCAACGAAGCGCGCGTGCAGGGCCTGTCGGAAGTGTTCGAGCGTTATGTGAAAAACCGCATCATCGCCGAATCCATCAGCCTGCCGGCGATCCCGGACGAGGTGCTGAACCGCTACCCGGGCGTGGTGGAAGCTATCGCCAAGCTGGAAGAGGAAGGTTTCCCGACCCTCTCCTATGACGCCTCGTTGGGCGGCAACTACCCGGTGATCTGCGTGGTGCTGTTCAACCCGACCAACGGCACCTGTTTCGCTTCATTCGGCGCGCATCCGGACTTCGGCGTGGCGCTGGAGCGCACGGTAACCGAACTGCTGCAGGGCCGCAGCCTGAAAGATCTCGACGTGTTCACCGCGCCGACCTTCGATGACGAAGAAGTGGCGGAACACACCAACCTGGAAACGCACTTCATCGACTCCAGCGGTCTGATCTCCTGGGATCTGTTCAAACAGGATGCCGATTACCCGTTCGTTGACTGGAACTTCAGCGGCAGCACGCAGGAAGAGTTCGCCACCCTGATGAGCATCTTCGACAAGGAAGACGCGGAAGTGTACATCGCCGACTACGAGCACCTGGGCGTCTACGCTTGCCGCATCATCGTGCCGGGCATGTCCGATATCTACCCGGCGGAAGACCTGCTGCTGGCTAACAACAGCATGGGCGCGCACCTGCGCGATACGCTGCTGGCGCTGCCGGGCAGCGAGTGGGAGCCGGAAGAATACCTGGCGCTGATCGAGCAGTTGGACGACGAAGGGCTGGACGATTTCACCCGCGTGCGCGAACTGCTGGGCATTGCCAGCGGCAAAGACAACGCCTGGTATACCCTGCGCGTGGGCGAGCTGAAATCGATGCTGGCGCTGGCGGGCGGCGATCTGGATCAGGCGCTGATTTGGACCGAATGGACGCAGGACTTCAACGCCTCGGTGCTGAGCCCGGCGCGCAGCAACTACTACCGCTGCCTGCAAACGCTGCTGCTGCTGGCGCAGGAGCCTGAACGCGAAGCGGCGCAGTATTATACCGCGTTCGTGAAGATGTACGGCCAGGAAGCGGTCGACGCCGCCTCCGCCGCCATCAGCGGTGAAGAGCGCTTCAACGGGCTGTTCGCCGTCGATGCCGATCTGAAGGCGCTGCCGGCCCATCAGGCGCTGCTGGCGGCTTACGAGAAGCTGCAGGCGGCCAAACGCCGCCACTGGGCCAAGGCCTAAGCATCATCAGGGGATACTGCCACTTTGGGAGTACCCCTGTTGCCAAACGCCGCACTCCGTTGCGGCGTTTTCAATTTTGCGGTTTATTTCAACGCATTCGGTTTTATTTTTTCGCCGGGAAATAGGTGGTTAAACGACCATAAAAATAAATAAACCGTCAATTGTTGCCGGACGGTGAAATAATAATTAACCGATAATTAAACTTTCAACGCCGCGCGGCGACAAAACGCCTAAAAATTTAACTTTACTCCACGCCGACCACTCGGTGGATTCAAAAAAATTTGCAAACATTAAAAAAATGTTTTTGATTAAAAATCAATAAATTAACCATAAAAACCACACAAAAAACACGCCATTTCACCGCTCTACTTCCCCGCCTTATGATCCAAATCAAATTTTCCCCTATACTGCTTTGCTAGTATCTCATTGCGTTGTTTTAACCCTTAAGAGCGAGAGTTAGTTTGAAAACTGACAGCCCCTTCGATCTGATTTTACCTGCGGCAACGGCGAAAATCGCTGAAGATGCCGGCGTGTATAAAGCCACCAAACATCCGCTGAAAACGTTTTATTTGGCGATCACCGCCGGTGTCTTCATTTCCATCGCCTTCGTCTTCTACATCACGGCGACCACCGGCACCGCCGGCGTGCCTTTCGGGCTGGCGAAACTGGTCGGCGGCATCTGCTTCTCTCTCGGGTTAATGCTGGTGGTGGTGTCGGGCGCCGACCTGTTCACCTCTACCGTGCTTATCGTCATCGCCAAGGCCAGCGGCCGCATCAGCTGGGGCCAGCTGGGCGCCAACTGGCTGAACGTTTATCTCGGCAACCTGGTCGGCGCGCTGTTCTTCGTGGCGCTGATCTGGTTCTCCGGCGAGTATATGGTCGCCAACGGCCAGTGGGGCCTGAATGTCCTGCAAACCGCAGACCACAAGCTGCATCACACCTTCATCGAAGCCGTGTGCCTCGGCATTCTGGCCAACCTGATGGTCTGCCTGGCGGTCTGGATGAGCTACTCCGGCCGTACCCTGACCGACAAGATGCTCGCCATGGTGCTGCCGGTCGGGATGTTTGTCGCCAGCGGCTTCGAACACAGCATCGCCAACATGTTTATGATCCCTATGGGCATCGTGGTCAAACACTTCGCCACGCCGGAATTCTGGCAAGCCGTAGGGGCGGTACCTGAGCAATTCGCTCATCTGACAGTAAGCAACTTCATCATCGACAACCTGATTCCGGTCACCCTCGGTAACATCATCGGCGGCGGTCTGCTGGTTGGGTTGACTTACTGGGTAATTTATCTGCGCGGGGGCCGCGAGCAGCACTAAGCTGTGAGTAACCGCGCGCAGAGTTAGAAATCCACAATCAAAGGTAGGTGTACAATGACCGAACTTAACGAGAAATTAGCCAACGCTTGGGAAGGTTTCAGCAAGGGTGACTGGCAGAATGAAGTCAACGTTCGTGACTTCATCCAGAAAAACTACACGCCTTATGAGGGTGACGAATCCTTCCTGGCTGGCGCTACTCAAGCCACCACCACCTTGTGGGACAAGGTTATGGAAGGGATCAAACTGGAAAACCGCACTCATGCGCCGGTTGATTTCGACACCAACGTTGCTTCAACCATCGTTTCTCACGACGCGGGTTACATCGCCAAAGAGCTGGAAACCATCGTGGGTCTGCAGACCGACGCCCCTCTGAAACGCGCGCTGATCCCGTTCGGCGGCATCAAAATGGTCGAAGGTTCGTGCAAAGTGTACGGCCGCGAACTGGATCCGCAGCTGAAAAAAGTGTTCACCGAATACCGCAAAACCCACAACCAGGGCGTATTCGACGTTTACACCAAAGACATCCTGAACTGCCGTAAATCCGGCGTGCTGACCGGTCTGCCGGACGCCTACGGCCGCGGCCGCATCATCGGCGACTACCGCCGCGTTGCGCTGTACGGTATCGACTTCCTGATGGCCGACAAGCTGAACCAGTTCAAATCGCTGCAGGAAAAACTGGAAAACGGCGAAGACCTGGAAATGACCATCCAGCTGCGCGAAGAGATCGCTGAACAGCATCGCGCTCTGGCTCAGATCAAAGAGATGGCCGCCAAATACGGTTACGACATCTCCGGCCCAGCCACCAGCGCGCAAGAAGCGGTGCAGTGGACCTACTTCGGCTACCTGGCCGCGGTGAAATCCCAGAACGGCGCCGCCATGTCCTTCGGCCGCGTGTCCACCTTCCTCGACGTGTTCATCGAGCGCGACATCAAGGCGGGCAAACTGACCGAAGAGCAAGCGCAGGAACTGATCGACCACCTGGTGATGAAACTGCGTATGGTGCGCTTCCTGCGTACCCCTGAGTACGATGAGCTGTTCTCCGGCGACCCAATCTGGGCGACTGAGTCCCTGGCCGGTATGGGCGTCGACGGCCGTACCCTGGTCACCAAAAACAGCTTCCGCTTCCTGAACACCCTGTACACCATGGGGCCGTCTCCGGAACCGAACATGACCATCCTGTGGTCTGAGAAGCTGCCGCTGAACTTCAAGAAATTCGCGGCGAAAGTGTCCATCGACACCTCTTCCGTTCAGTACGAAAACGACGACCTGATGCGCCCTGACTTCAACAACGATGACTATGCCATCGCTTGCTGCGTCAGCCCGATGATCGTCGGCAAACAAATGCAGTTCTTCGGCGCCCGCGCCAACCTGGCGAAAACCATGCTGTACGCCATCAACGGCGGCGTTGACGAAAAACTGAAAATGCAGGTCGGCCCGAAAGAAGCGCCGATGATGGACGAAGTGCTGGACTATGACAAAGTCATGGCCCGCATGGACCACTTTATGGATTGGCTGGCCAAGCAGTACGTGACCGCGCTGAACATCATTCACTACATGCACGACAAGTACAGCTACGAAGCTGCGCTGATGGCGCTGCATGACCGTGACGTTTATCGCACCATGGCTTGCGGCATCGCCGGTCTGTCCGTGGCGGCCGACTCCCTGTCCGCCATCAAGTACGCGAAAGTCACCACCATTCGCGACGAAGACGGCCTGGCTATCGACTTCAAAGTGGAAGGCGAGTATCCACAGTTCGGTAACAATGACGCCCGCGTCGATGACATCGCCTGCGACCTGGTTGAGCGTTTCATGAAGAAAATTCAGAAACTGCGCACCTACCGCAACGCGGTACCGACCCAGTCCGTACTGACCATCACCTCCAACGTGGTGTACGGTAAGAAAACCGGTAACACCCCGGATGGCCGCCGCGCCGGCGCACCATTCGGCCCAGGTGCCAACCCGATGCACGGCCGCGACCAGAAAGGCGCAGTCGCCTCCCTGACCTCGGTAGCCAAACTGCCGTTTGCCTACGCGAAAGACGGGATCTCCTACACCTTCTCCATCGTGCCTAACGCGCTGGGTAAAGACGACGACGTGCGTAAAGCCAACCTGGCGGGCCTGATGGATGGTTACTTCCACCATGAAGCCTCCATCGAAGGCGGCCAGCACCTGAACGTCAACGTAATGAACCGCGAAATGCTGCTGGACGCGATGGAAAACCCTGAGAAATACCCTCAGCTGACCATCCGCGTCTCCGGTTACGCCGTGCGCTTCAACTCGCTGACCAAAGAGCAACAGCAGGACGTCATTACTCGTACCTTCACTCAAACGATGTAATGCGCCAGCCGGGCGGGAAACCGCCCGGTAGCAACGTCAGGGCCGGTTCTGCCGGCCCTTTTCTCCCACCGCTCTCCCCTGACTCTGTACGAGTCTGTTTTGCCGGACATCTATACTGAATGGATAGCCGGCAAAACAGTTATCCGGCAACTGACCGGCCGACAGGCATCATTACCCCCGGTGGCGGGCTCACTCCGCCACTGCATCGCAGATACCTGGCCGGCGGCCACGCGCCTATTTTTAGACTGCGTTTGACAGTCAATATTGGAGAAAACCCCGCAATGTCAGTAACTGGTCGCATCCACTCCTTCGAATCCTGCGGCACCGTCGACGGGCCAGGGATCCGCTTTATCGTCTTCTTCCAGGGCTGCCTGATGCGCTGCCTCTATTGCCATAACCGCGACACCTGGGATACCCACGGCGGCAAAGAAGTGACCGTCGAAGAGCTGATGAAAGACGCGGTGGCCTACCGCCACTTCATGAACGCTTCCGGCGGCGGCGTGACCGCATCCGGCGGCGAAGCGATCCTGCAGGCTGAATTCGTGCGCGACTGGTTCCGCGCCTGCCACGCCGAAGGCATCAATACCTGCCTGGATACCAACGGCTTCGTGCGCCGCTACGATCCGGTGATCGACGAGCTGCTGGACACCACCGATCTGGTGATGCTGGATCTGAAACAGATGAACGATGAGATCCACCAGAATCTGGTCGGCGTTTCCAACCATCGCACGCTGGAATTCGCCCGCTACCTGGCGAAACGCAACCAGCGCACCTGGATCCGTTACGTGGTGGTGCCGGGTTGGTCAGACGACGATAAATCGGCGCACCTGCTGGGCGAGTTCACCAAAGACATGACCAACATCGAGAAAATCGAGCTGCTGCCTTACCACGAGCTGGGCAAGCACAAATGGATAGCGATGGGGGAAGAGTACAAACTGGACGGCGTGCATCCGCCGAAGGCCGAGACCATGGACCGCGTCAAAGGCATCCTGGAAAGCTACGGCCACAAAGTGATCTACTGACTGACGCAGCGCCAAAGAAAAAACCGGCTCATGGCCGGTTTTTTTATGCTCAGGCAGCGGCGAACGGCGTGTGATGGCGATCCGGCTTCTGCTTTTTCAGCAGCATCAGCAGGTAAACCAGCGCCACGGCGGCGATCATCACGAACAGCACGCGGTCGGAATAGTTCTGCATCAGCAGCGCCGTCATCGATGGGCCCAGCAAGCTGCCGATGGTGTAACTCATCAGCAGCGCCTGGTTCATCGCCACCAGTTCGTGCGGCATTGCCTTCTCACAGGCCCAGGACATCGCCACCGGATACAGGGTAAAGCCGGCGCAGCCGAGGATGAACAGTGAAGGCGCCATGGCGTAGTTGCCGAGCATCGCCACGCTGGCGAGGATCACCACAAACACCTGAATGCGCAGCACCAGCAGGCGCCCGTAACGATCGGCCAGGCGCCCGACCGGCCATTGGCCGACGATGCCGGAGCTGACCAACAGCGCCATCCAGTAGCCGACGTTAGCGTCGCTCATGCCCTGATGAGAGAGGTACAGCGGCATCAGGCCATACAGCGAACCGAGCACGATGCCGGAGATGATGCAGCCGTTGATGCCGAGGCGCGCGCTGCGGCGTCTCAACATTGTCCACACCGCCGCCTGCTGCGGCTCGTCTTCATGGCGGTTGACCCGCGCGAACAGCATCGGCAGCATGGCGCTGATCACGATGGCGGTCACCCACGGCACCACGTGCAGCAATTCGGTCGAGGTCATGCTCAACAGCAATTGGCCGGTCACCGTACCGAGGTAATAGACAATCATATAGGCCGCCAGCAGCTGGCCGCGGTTGCTGAGATTGCCGCTGCGCAGCAGCGCGCTTTCCACAATCACCCAGATCCAGGCGCAACCGACGCCGGCGAAGAAGCGCCAGCCCAGCCAGCTCCAGAAATCGATCGACAGCACCATACCGGCGGTCGCGGCGGCGAACAACAAACAGGAGAGATGGTAGCTGCGGGTGAAGCCGACGCGCTGGATCAGTTTGCCCGCCACCAACGTGCCCAACAGGTTGCCGCTGAAATAGGAGGAGCTGACCATTCCCACTTGCCAGGTCGACAGCTGAGCATGGGTTAACCAAAGCGGCACTAACGTATTCAAAACGGCAATGGATACCGTGAGCAGCAAGAGGCCGCAGAGCAACAGGAGCACTGGGCGGGAGTATGCGGACATAGTGAAATTGTGACCGAACGCGCAATGAGAGTGCGCGCATCATGCCACTGGCGATAAAAAAGTCAATCGCCTCTTATCATTCCAGCGCACGATTTGTTTCCGGCTAAGCGGCTGAAAAAGCGCTATGCTCAGCGCAGAGCGGATTTAACGACGGAGAAGCGAGATGAGTCAGGCAAATAATGCGGCGGTCGAGACCTTGCTGGCAGACATCGGCAGCACGCACGGCGAGCTGCTGGAGATCGTACAACAGGTGCGCCGGGTCGCTGCGGCGAGCGGCAGTGGCATCACCGAATCGGTCAAATACGGCGGCATCATGTTCTCGCATACTCAATTTTTCTGCGGCGTTTTCGCCTACCGCAGCCACGTCACGGTAGAGTTCGGCCAGGGCTACCGCCTGGAAGATCGTTATCACCTGCTCGAGGGCAACGGCCAGTATCGGCGGCACATCAAGCTCCACTCGCCCGCCGAAGTGAAAAGCAAGCACCTGGCGGACTACATTAAACAAGCCTACGCGCTGGCGACAGACTGAATTTCCGACATAAAAAAAGCGCCCGCAGGCGCTTTTTTCAAATGCTTTGCCGTTTAACCGATGTATTCCAGGCCGCCCATATAAGGACGCAGCACTTCAGGCACCTGAATGCGGCCGTCGGCCTGCTGGTAGTTTTCCAGCACCGCCACCAGCGTACGGCCGACCGCCAGGCCGGAACCGTTCAGCGTGTGAACCAGACGCGGTTTCTTGTCGGCCTTGCTGCGGCAGCGCGCCTGCATGCGACGCGCCTGGAAGTCCCACATGTTGGAGCAGGACGAGATCTCGCGGTAGGTGTTCTGCGCCGGCAGCCACACTTCCAGATCGTAAGTCTTGCACGCGCCGAAGCCGATGTCGCCGGTGCACAGCAGCACCTTGCGGTAAGGCAGGTTCAGCAGCTGCAGCACTTTTTCCGCGTGGCCGGTCAGCTCTTCCAGGGCATCCATCGAATCTTCCGGACGGACGATCTGCACCATTTCAACCTTGTCGAACTGGTGCATGCGGATCAAACCACGGGTGTCGCGGCCGTAAGAACCGGCTTCCGCACGGAAGCATGGCGTGTGTGCGGTCATCTTCAGCGGCAGAGATTCCTCTTCCACGATCTCGTCGCGCACCAGGTTGGTCAGCGGCACTTCCGCCGTTGGGATCAGCGCGTAGTTGCTGCTGTCGACTTCTTCTTCCAACGGGCGGGTATGGAACAGATCTTCGCCGAACTTCGGCAGCTGGCCGGTGCCGTACAGCGTGGCGTGGTTGACCAGATAAGGCACGTAGGCCTCCAGATAGCCATGCTGCTCGGTGTGCAGATCCAGCATGAACTGGGACAGCGCGCGGTGCATGCGGGCGATTTGCCCTTTCATCACCACGAAACGCGAACCGGTCAGCTTAACTGCGGCGGCAAAATCCAGCCCGCCGGCCATTTCGCCCAGATCGACGTGATCGCGCACCGCGAAGTCGTACTGGCGCGGTTCGCCCCAGCGGGTGACTTCCAGGTTTTCGCTGTCGTCTTTACCATCCGGCACCGCGTCGTCCGGCAGGTTAGGCAGCGTCAGGGCGTAATCGCGGATCTCGCTTTGCAGCGCATCCAGCGCCGCCTTGGCGGCATCCAGCTTGTCACCCAGCTCGTTCACTTCGCGACGCAGCGGCTCGATGTCTTCCCCACGCGCTTTGGCCGCGCCGATGGATTTCGATCGGGAGTTGCGTTCCGCTTGCAGCGTTTCAGTTTCTACCTGCAGAACTTTGCGGCGTTCTTCCTGCGAACGCAGCAGATCCAGATCGAGTTTAAAGCCTCGGCGAGCCAGTTTGACGGCGACTGCGTCTAGCTCATTACGCAGCAGATTGGGATCGAGCATGCTAATCCTGTGCTTGTTGTTATTGAAAGAAGTGTTGTTGTTCTATGCGGCTGATTTATAGCCGCATAAAAGAAGAGTGATACCCGCTAACCTTACCGCAACGGCCACGCTAGCGGTAGCGTTTTGTCGGGCTATTTTGATCCTGCTCAGCCAGCCATGCCAACTTTTCGCCGATTTTCCCTTCCAGCCCGCGCGAGGTCGGTTGGTAGTAGCGCGTATGGGCCATTTCGGGCGGGAAGTAGTTCTCGCCGGCGGCGTAGGCGTTGGGTTCGTCGTGGGCGTAACGGTACTCCGCCCCCAGCCCCATCTCCTTCATCAGCTTGGTCGGCGCGTTGCGCAAATGCTCCGGCACGTCATAATCGGCCTGCTCCCTGGCGTCGCGCATGGCGGCCTTGAACGCGGTGTAAACCGCGTTGCTTTTCGGCGCGCAGGCCAGGTAAACAATCGCCTGCGCAATGGCGCGTTCGCCCTCCGCCGGCCCCACGCGGGTGAAACAATCCCAGGCGGCGATCGCCACCTGCATGCCGCGCGGATCGGCGTTGCCCACGTCTTCAGAGGCAATCGCCAACAGACGGCGCGCCACATAGAGCGGATCGCCGCCGGCGGTAATGATGCGCGCATACCAGTACAGCGCGGCGTCCGGCGCCGAGCCGCGCACCGATTTATGCAGCGCGGAAATCAGGTCGTAATAACGGTCGCCCTTGTTGTCGAAGCGCGCGCTGCGCTCGCCCGACACCTCTTTCAGCAGCTGCGGCGTCAGCACCCGCACGCCTTTGGCGTCGAGCTCCGCCATGTCCGCCATCATTTCCAGGCTGTTCAGCGCCCGGCGCGCATCGCCGCCCACCAACTCCGACAGCAGGCGGCGCGTTTCCGCCGGCAGCTCGACGTTCTGGCCGCCAAAACCGCGCGCCTTGTCGTTCATCGCCTGATCCAGCACCTGGCCGATATCTTCGGCGGTCAGCGCCTTAAGCAGATACACGCGGGCGCGCGACAGCAGCGCCGAGTTCAGTTCGAACGACGGGTTTTCGGTAGTGGCGCCGATAAAGGTGATGGTGCCGTCTTCAATGTGCGGCAGGAAGGCGTCCTGCTGACTTTTGTTGAAGCGGTGCACTTCATCGACGAACAGAATAGTGCGGCGGCCGGCGTCGCGGTTTTGCCGCGCCCGTTCGATCGCCTCGCGGATCTCCTTGATGCCGGAGGTCACGGCGGAGATCCGTTCGACATCCGCCTGACCATAACGGCCGATCAGCTCTGCCAGCGTCGTCTTCCCGGTGCCCGGCGGCCCCCATAAAATCATCGAGTGCAGCTGCCCGGCCTCGATGGCGCGCGGCAGCGGCTTGCCGGCGGCCAGCAGATGCTGCTGGCCGATATACTGCGCCAGCGTGGTCGGCCGCATGCGCGCGGCCAACGGCTGGAACTCGTTCTGGGAAAAATCGAGCGACAGATTATTACTCACTTGCACCTCACTGGCGCTGGTCGTCCAGCGTCACCCCCTTCGGCGGGGTAAATTTGAATTTGGCCGGATCGGCGGCAACGTTCTGCTGGCTTTTCAGCGTATAAGCGCTGCGCTGGCCATCCTGCTCCACCGCGGCGAAGCTGCGGATGGTGCCGCTGTTGGTCACGCTGATGGCGAATTGCTTCAGGTTGCCGCTGGCGGATTTCGGCGTCAGCTCGAAATCATCGCCCTTTTGCTTCACGTTGTACTGTTTCCAGTCGCTGGCATTGTTGCGGGTGATCAGCATAAACGGCGTATTGCCGGTGGCGTTCTTCAACCAGGTCGCCGTCACCTGCTCGACGAACGGGTTGTAAAACCACAGGGTTTGGCCATCGGAGACCAGCACGCTCTCATCGGGTGAGGTCATGTGCCAGTTGAACAGGTTCGGCCGCTTCACCCACAGCTCGCCTTCACCCTGTTGCACCGCGGCGCCTTCGGCGCTGGTCACGGTTTGCGAGAAGCTGGCGTGGAAACTGTTCACCTTCGCCAGGCGACTTTGCAGATCCTGTGCGGCATCGGCCAGCACGGAGGTAGAAGCGAATCCCGAAAGCAGACAGCAGGCAACTAACAGTTTTTTCATTATTCCAGATACCTTATGAAATGCGTTAACCGCAGGGCGACGCCGTGCGGGTCAATCAACCCTTTACTCCCGTTACTTTACCTGAAGCCGGCGATCGGCCGGTAGGCCAATGTTCCGAGAAGAAACGGGTTTACGCTTCTTTGCACAAGGGCCGCTTAAGCGGCCCTTTCTTATTGAATTGCAACGGCTAAACCATCAGTCATGCCGCGGCGGCGCCAGCACCTCGCGGTTGCCGTTATGCCCCTGCTCACTGACGATGCCTTGCGCCTCCATCTGTTCGATGATGCGCGCCGCGCGGTTGTAGCCGATACGGAACTGGCGCTGTACGCCGGAGATGGAGGCGCGGCGTTTATCCACCACGAAATCCACCGCCTGGTCAAACAGCGGATCCAGCTCTTCGTCACCGTCCATGCCGCCGCCGGCACCGCCCTCGCCGTCTTCACCGCCGCTGAGAATGCCCTCTTTATATTGGGGCCGCTCGCGCGCTTTCCAATCCTTGACCACCGCATGCACTTCCTGATCGCGCACGAATGCGCCATGTACGCGCACCGGGATCGAGGAGTTCGGCGCCAGATAAAGCATATCACCCATGCCCAGCAAGGACTCGGCGCCCCCCTGATCGAGGATGGTGCGGGAGTCGATCTTGCTCGACACGGTAAAGGCGATACGCGTCGGGATGTTGGCCTTGATAAGGCCGGTGATCACATCCACCGACGGACGCTGGGTCGCCAGCACCAGGTGGATACCCGCCGCACGCGCTTTCTGCGCCAGGCGAGCGATCAACTCTTCGACCTTCTTGCCCACCGTCATGATCAGATCGGCGAATTCGTCGACCATCACCACGATGTACGGCTCTTTCTCCAGCACCGGCGGCGTGATGTCCATGCTGTCGGTCGGCTTCCAGAATGGATCCGGGATCGGACGCCCCATCGCTTCGGCCTGATCGACGCGCTCGTTGTAGCCGGCCAGGTTACGCACGCCCAGAGCTGACATCAGCTTGTAGCGGCGTTCCATTTCACCCACGCACCAGCGCAGCGCGTTGGCGGCGTCTTTCATGTCGGTGACCACGTCGGTCAACAGGTGTGGAATGCCTTCGTAAACCGACAGCTCCAGCATTTTCGGGTCGATCATGATAAAGCGCACTTCTTTCGGCGTGGCCTTATACAAGATGCTCAGGATCATGGCGTTGACCCCGACCGACTTACCGGAACCGGTGGTACCGGCGACCAGCAAGTGCGGCATTTTGCCCAGATCGGCCACTACCGGTTCGCCGGAGATGTCTTTACCCAATACGATGGACAGCGGCGACGGATTGTCACGGAAAGCCGGGCAATCCAGCACTTCGCGCAGATACACCGTTTGCCGTTTGGCGTTCGGCAGCTCCAGACCGACATAAGGCTTGCCGGGGATGACTTCCACCACGCGCACCGCCGAAGTCGACAGCGAGCGCGCCAGATCGCGCGACAGGTTGGAAATGCGCGCCGCTTTAACGCCCGGCGCCAGATCCAGCTCGAAGCGGGTGATGACCGGCCCCGGCAGGATGTCCACCACGTCGGCTTTCACGCGGTAATCGGCCAGGCTGGCCTCCACCAGGCGCGCCTTCTGTTCCAGCGCGAAGGAATCGACCGGCTCCACCTCTTTCGGCGCTTCGGTCAACAGATCCAACGTCGGCAGCGGCGTGGTCGGCTTCTGCAGCGGCTGATCGTTGCGCATCAGGAACGGGTGAATCAGGCTGTCCATCGCCGGATGTTGCTCGGCCTGAGCTTGCTGAGGCTGCTGCTGCGCCGGTTGCTGCGACGGCTGATATTGCGGCTGCGACAGCTGTTGATACTGCTGTTGCTGCGGCTGCTGGTATTGCTGCGGCTGCGGCTGTTGGTATTGTTGAGGCGGCTGATGCGATTGCTGAGGTTGAGCCGCAGGCGCCACAGGCTCAAACTGACCGAACGGCACATCGTCCTCCTGCTCGCTTTGCTGTTCAATGCGCTCTTCAAGCTGCGGGGACAGCGTGAACATTGGCTCGCTCGGGCCATCGTCCACCAGATCCGCCATCGGCGAGAAGCTGAAAGCATTGCGGGTATCGATCGGGCTGGTGGCCGGTGCCTGCGGAGCAGGTGCTTGCTGGCCGTAGCGCGCCTGCTGCTGCTCGGCGAACGCCTGGCGCAGCGCGGCCTCTTGCTGCGCCTCTTCGTCGTCCTGTTGATAGCCTTCGCCGTAGCGTTGGTGCTGCTGCTCGGCAAACGCCTTGCTCAGCTCGGCTTCCTGCAATGCGCTCTCGTCATCTTGTTGCTCAGACGCGTAGCTTTCGCCATAGCGCTGGCTTTGCTGCTCGGCAAACGCCTGACGCAGCGCGGCTTCCTGTAGCGCCTCTTCTTCCTGCGGGTTCACCACCGCCGGCTGCTGAGGCTCCGCCTCTGTCTGGCGCTGCTCCTGTTCGGCCGCACGCTGCGAAGGCAGCTTGATGCCGTAGGAAGCCAGTTCGCGACGGGTCGGGATGCGCACCGGATTCGGCCGCGGCAGTTCAGGGCCGATGCCCTGCTTAACCTGCGGATTGCCGTCGCTGGTCGCCGTGAAGGCCGGCATAAAGGTCGCCGCCGCGGCACCTGCAGCAGCAGCGGCTGCCGCCGTATCCGGCTGCGGTTTGGCGCCGGTGGCGCTGAAACCGCTCGAACTGCCGATGTCGACGCTGTCACGCTGTGCGGCGGTAAAATCAAAGGGAGAACGCGCCGGCGGCTGCGGCGCGGCCGGCTCTTGCCAGTTGCCGAGGCGCGGCTCATCGTCATCCTGATAAGGATCGACAGGACGCGTCGCCTTAGGCGCGGGCGTTTCTTCCGGGATCTCGAAGGAATACAGCGGCGGCGTAGCGTCTTGCGCCGGGGCGCTCACCGGGTGCTGATTGACAGAGGCCGGCGCGGCCGGCGCCACCGTCACCGACGGCGCCTGTGTGGCGATCGGCGCTGCAACGGGCTCGTGGATCTCTGCCTTCACCGCCGGTGCAGGCGAAGCCGCCGGCGCGATGGATGCGGCTTCTGCTTCAAGCTCGCCATCGTCGGCGCGCAGGCCGCTGAGCAACGGATCGGCGGCGTCTTCCGCCGCCGCTTTGGCGCTTTCGGTGACCGAAGGCGCGGAGAACAGCACGTCGTCATCGGCGGCCGCGGCTCCGGCGGCGGTCGCGGCAACCGCTGCGGCGGCGCCCTTCCCTGCCTGCTCAGGCTCGTCGTCGACGTAACGCTCGTCATCCTCAAAATAACGCTCTTCGCGACGTGAGCGATTGGTCATCACCGTCGCGACGCCCAGCACCGCCCCGCCGATCTTCTCGGCGATCACCAGCCAGGACCAGCCGGTAAACAGCGTCAACCCCGCCGCCCATACGCACAGCAGCGCCAGCGTAGCGCCGATGCCGTTGAACCACGGCAACATGGCGTTGCTCAGCAGGCTGCCTATCACGCCGCCGGAAGCGAAGTAATAGAGATCGTCGACGTTCAGCGCCGCCAGCCCGCAGGAGGTGAGCACTAACGCCAGGGTGCCGATCAGGCGCAGGGAAAGCGCGAAATAGTCGATGTAGTCTCTGTTACTGCGTTGGCGATAAGCCGCCCAGCACAGGACCAGCATGATCGGCGGTATCGCGTAGGCGAGCACCCCGAAGGTGAAGAACAGCGTATCGGCCAACCAGGCCCCGACACCGCCGCCCAGATTGTGAATCGGCTCATGCCACGCGGTCTGCGACCAGCTTGGGTCAGACGGATTGAAACTGACCAACGCAGCCATGAGGTAAACGGCAAAAATCGCTACCACGATAAGCACAGCTTCCAGCAAACGCCGGCCACTGCTGAGTCTTTTCAGGGTAACTTCTTTATCTTCTGTATATTCCTGGCTCAAGAAAGGCTCTCCAGGTTCCTGTTAGCTGACATAGCAACAGCGCCGAGAAACTGCCCCGGCGCCGAAACTGTATGAATAAACAGGAGTGTAACCAATTTAATCAGGTTTTGCACCTGCACCTTACCGTGTTTTGATAACCAGACGGTTACTCTGTTTCACTTCTTCCATCACTACGTAGGTACGGGTGTCGTTAACCCCCGGCAAACGCAGCAAGGTTTCGCCCAGCAATTTGCGGTAAGCCGACATGTCCGGTACGCGGGTTTTCAACAGGTAGTCGAAATCGCCGGAAACCAGATGACACTCCTGAATCTCTTCAAGCTTCTGCACTGCCGAGTTGAATTGCTCAAACACATCCGGCGCGCCGCGGTTCAGCGTGATCTCCACGAAAACCAGCAGGGACGCATCCAGATAATGCGGGTTAAGCAATGCGGTATAGCCATGAATGAAACCCTGGCGCTCGAGACGGCGCACGCGTTCCAAACATGGTGTCGGGGATAACCCCACGCGCTTCGAAAGCTCGACGTTCGAAATACGCCCATCCTTCTGCAGCTCATTCAGGATGTTGCGGTCGATACGGTCAAGATCTTTACCCGGGCGTTTCTTGTTGTCTGCCATTATTATTGTCTCTCTTATTTTCTTCCGTGCACTTGCCACACCCTAGCCAACGTCAATGTGTAAGGGTTCGTTCCAAGCGAAGACCCGATGCCTGTCATATGCTTCTTCACTACCATCATTCCACGCCGCGCAGCCTGTCTGTCCAACTCCGCGCGATGCAGGTAACGACGTTTAGGTCGAGAAAAAATCAGCAAACGCTTGCGCGCTCTGCTCCGCACACCCATCGCGCATTGCCGCCTCGCGGCGCAAATACGTACGATTTGCTGGTGTTACGGGGATAATTTCTTCTTCCTATGATGTTTTCGCAAATGCGCAGCGGATTGTCAAAGTAAAAGAAGCAAAATCAGAACAACGTACCGTCACGAAAAGTCTGCATCCCATTTTTGGTTATGAATCGCTGGCAGATAAACCCCGGCGGGGAGCGGCTGAAGTCGCAGAATGCGCCGTTTTTGCGCGGTTGGCGATTCAGCGGCCGAATGCGGCTTTGATAAGGTAAATTTCTGCGTTCGGCGTACGATTTGCCGACAGCGGGTGCATTAATAGGCGACAACTATCATACAAATCGTTAACAACGTCGCCCGGCGCTTTTTTTACTGCGCCATTTTCCCTACAATCGGCTTCATTGTCCGCCATTGTGGAATAAAGAGGTTATTCATGGGCACGGCTAAACATAGCAAATTACTGATTCTGGGCTCCGGCCCGGCCGGTTACACCGCCGCCGTCTACGCGGCGCGCGCCAACCTGAATCCGGTGCTGATCACCGGTCTGGAGCAAGGCGGCCAGCTGACCACCACTACCGAAGTGGAAAACTGGCCGGGCGACGCCGAAGGCCTGACCGGCCCGGCGCTGATGGAGCGCATGCGCGAGCACGCGGAGAAGTTCCAGACTGAAATCGTCTTCGATCATATCAACAGCGTCGATCTGCAGCAGCGTCCGTTCCGCCTGTTCGGCGACAGCGGCGAATACAGCTGCGACGCGCTGATCATCGCGACCGGCGCCTCCGCCCGCTACCTTGGCCTGCCTTCCGAAGACGCCTTCAAGGGCAAAGGCGTTTCCGCCTGCGCGACCTGCGACGGTTTCTTCTACCGCAACCAGAAAGTCGCGGTGGTCGGCGGCGGCAACACCGCCGTTGAAGAGGCGCTGTACCTGTCCAACATCGCCGCCGAGGTTCACCTGATCCACCGTCGCGACAGCTTCCGCTCGGAGAAGATCCTGATCGACCGGCTGATGGAAAAAGTGAAAAGCGGCAACATCGTGCTGCACACCGACCATACGCTGGACGAAGTGCTGGGCGATGAAATGGGCGTGACCGGCGTGCGCATCCGCAGCACCAAAGCGGAAAACGAAACCCGTGAACTGGAACTGGCCGGCGTGTTCATCGCTATCGGCCACAGCCCGAACACCGGCATCTTCGGCGGCCAGCTGGAGCTGGAAAACGGCTACATCAAGGTACAGTCCGGCATTCACGGCAATGCGACCCAAACCACTATCCCCGGCGTCTTCGCCGCAGGCGACGTGATGGATCACGTCTACCGCCAGGCGATCACTTCCGCCGGCACCGGCTGTATGGCGGCGCTGGACGCAGAACGTTACCTGGACGGCATCGCCGGCGCAGAAGTCTGCTAAGACTTTCTCGTCATCAGCAAAAAGCGGCTCTCGGGCCGCTTTTTTTGTTTCCCCCCTCCGCACTCTCCTTCCCGCGTCTGTTATAGCCACATTTGGCCGCTTTATTATTTTCAGTCTGCCGGGTGACGAGGTAACATGGGACCTCGCTTGTTTGTCGCCGATTGCGCCAAACACTATTATTTAACAGTACGTTAACCCAGCCTGTAACAAACGGGCACCGGCGACGCAGACGCATATCTGATGAAAAAAACCAGACAGCAACAGTTAACCCGTTGGCTTAAAACCCAGAGTTCGTTGGCGCAGCGTTGGCTGCGCCTTTCCATGCTGTTGGGGCTGTTCAGCGGCCTGCTGATCGTGGCGCAGGCGTGGCTGCTGGCCAGCCTGCTGCACGCCCTGATCATCGAACATACCCCACGTGAACAGCTGCTCCCTTCGTTTATCTGGCTGACCGCCGCGTTCGCATTGCGGGCGCTGTTGAGCTGGCTGCGGGAGCGGGTCGGTTTCCAGTGTGGCCAGGTGATCCGTCAGCGCATGCGCCAGCAGGTGCTGGATAAGTTGCAGCAGCTCGGCCCGGCCTGGATCCAGGGCAAACCGGCGGGCAGTTGGGCCAGCATCATCGTCGAGCAGATCGAGGATATGCAGGACTATTACTCGCGCTATCTGCCGCAGATGTATCTGGCGGTCTTCATCCCGCTGCTGATCCTGATCGCCGTTTTCCCGATCAATTGGGCCGCCGGTTTGATTCTGTTGGCGACCGCGCCGCTGATCCCGCTGTTCATGGCGCTGGTCGGTATGGGGGCCGCCGACGCCAACCGCCGCAACTTCGTGGCACTGGCGCGATTGAGCGGCAACTTCCTCGACCGCCTGCGCGGCCTGGACACCCTGCGGTTGTTCGACCGCGCGCAGGCCGAAACCGCGCAAATCGCCAAATCCTCCGAAGACTTCCGCAGCCGCACCATGGAAGTGCTGCGCATGGCCTTCCTTTCTTCCGGCGTACTGGAGTTCTTCGCCTCGATTTCCATCGCCGTGGTGGCGGTGTACTTCGGTTTTTCCTACCTCGGCGAACTCAATTTCGGCAGCTACGGCCTCGGCGTAACGCTGTTTTCCGGTTTTCTGGTGCTGATTCTGGCGCCGGAGTTTTTCCAACCGCTGCGCGATCTCGGCACCTTCTACCATGCCAAAGCACAGGCGGTCGGCGCGGCGGAGGCGCTGGAAACCTTCCTCAGCGCCGAAGGCGAGCAGATGGGCAACGGCACGCGGCAGCTGCCCGCCGATCAACCGCTGACGCTGCAGGCGAACGCGTTGGAAATCCTGTCGCCGAACGGCGTGCTGCTGGCCGGGCCGCTGAGTTTCACCCTGCAACCGCAGCAGCGCGTGGCGCTGGTCGGGCTGAGCGGCGCCGGTAAAAGCTCGCTGCTCAATCTGCTGCTCGGCTTCCTGCCCTACCGTGGGTCGTTGACCGTCAACGGCGTCGAGCTGCGTGAACTGTCCGCAGAGAACTGGCGTCAACAGCTCAGCTGGGTCGGGCAGAACCCGCACCTGCCGGCGCAAACCTTGCGCGCCAATATCCTGTTGGGCTGCCCACAGGCCGACGAAGCGCAGCTGCAGCAGGCGGTGGAACACGCCTACGTCAGCGAACTGTTGCCGTATCTGCCGCAGGGGCTCGACACCGAAGTGGGCGACAACGCCGCCCGCCTGTCGGTCGGCCAGGCGCAGCGCGTGGCGGTCGCCCGGGCGCTGATCGGCCCGCGCCGCTTGCTGCTGCTGGATGAACCGGCCGCCAGCCTCGATGCCCATAGCGAACAACGGGTGATGCAGGCGTTGAATGCCGCTTCGCATCAGCAAACCACCCTGCTGGTGACGCACCAGTTGGAAGATACCGAAGACTACGATCAGATTTGGGTGATGGATAACGGGCGCATCGTGCAACAGGGCGATTACGCCACCCTCAGCGCCCAGCCGGGCCTGTTCGCCACTCTGATCGCCCATCGCCGCGGGGAGCTTTAATCATGCGCGTTTTGCTGCCGTTTTTGGCGTTGTATCGCCGCCATAGCCTGCTGATTAGCTTGGGCATCCTTTTGGCGATCGTCACCCTGCTGGCCAGCATCGGCCTGCTGGCGCTCTCCGGCTGGTTCCTGGCCGCCTCTTCGCTGGCCGGATTGGCGGGCCTGCTGACCTTCAACTATATGCTGCCGGCCGCCGGCGTGCGCGGCGCGGCGATCTTCCGCACCGCCGGGCGCTACGCCGAGCGCGTGGTCAGCCACGACGCCACCTTCCGCGTGCTGTCGCACCTGCGGGTGTTCACCTTCAGCAAGATCCTGCCGCTGACGCCTGGCGGCATCGCCCGTTTCCGCCAGGCCGACCTGCTCAATCGCCTGGTGGCGGACGTGGACACGCTGGATCACCTTTATCTGCGGGTGATCTCGCCGCTGGTAGGCGCGGCGGTGGTGATCCTGGTGGTCACCTACGGCCTGAGCTGGCTGGATCCAGCGCTCGCCCTGACGCTGGGCGGCATACTGTTGCTGCTGTTGCTGCTGGTGCCGCCGGTGTTCTATCGCGCCGGCAAACCGATCGGCGGGCAACTCACCGCCCTGCGCGGCCAATACCGCACCGACCTGACCGCCTGGCTGCAGGGGCAGGCGGAGCTGGTGGTGTTCGGCGCCGTCAACGACTTCCGCCAGACGCTGACCGCCACCGAACAGCTGTGGCAACGCCGCCAGTGGCAGCAGGCCTCGCTGAGCGGCAAGGCGCAGGCGCTGATGATCCTCGCCAGCGGGCTGACGGTGACGCTGCTGCTGTGGCTGACCGCCGCCGGCATCGGCGGCGATACCCAACCCGGCGCGCTGATCGCGCTGTTTGTCTTCGCCGCGCTGGCGTCGTTCGAAGCGCTGATGCCGGTGGCCGGCGCCTTCCAGCACCTCGGCCAGGTGATCGCCTCCGCCACGCGGGTCAAACAGATCATCGATCGCCAACCGGAAGTCTCCTTCCCGGCCGTCGGCCCGGCCGCCGCCGACCGGGCTCAGCTTAGCCTGCGGCAGTTGAGTTTCACCTACCCCGATCAGCCGCAGTCGGTGCTGCGCGACGTCACGCTCGAGGTGGCAGCCGGCGAACACATCGCCTTGCTCGGCCGCACCGGCTGCGGCAAGTCCACCCTGCTGCAGCTGCTGACCCGCGCCTGGCGCACCGACGGCGGAAAAATTCTGCTCAACGGCGAACCGCTGGAAGATTATGATGAAACCACGCTGCGTCGAATGACCACGGTCGTCAGCCAGCGAGTGCATATCTTCAGCGATACGCTGCGGGAAAACCTGCGGCTGGCCGCACCGGATGCCGGCGACGCTCGCCTGAGCGAGGTGTTGCAGCAGGTGGGGCTCGGCAAATTGCTGGACAGCGACGGCGGGCTGAACGCCTGGCTGGGGGAAGGCGGCCGGCAGCTGTCCGGCGGCGAACAGCGCCGGCTGGGCATCGCCCGCGCGCTGCTGCACCCTGCCCCGCTGCTGTTGCTTGACGAACCCACCGAAGGGCTGGACGCCGAGACCGAGCAGCAGATCCTGGCGCTGCTGCGCCGGCATTGTCAGGGCAAGACGTTGATCCTGGTGACGCACCGCCTGTACGGCCTGGAGCATCTCGATCGCATTTGCGTAATGGATGACGGCCAAATTGTCGAACAGGGCGATCACGCCGCCCTAATGCGCCAGCAGGGCCGCTATGCCCGCTTTCGCAACCGTATCAGCAACCTGGCGCCGTAATCGGCCCGTAGAGGACGCAGAAACCCTGTATGCGCATCGTTAAGCTTTCCCCTCAGTCGCTGGCGTTTCCCTCGCCTGAGGGCGCCCTGCGCGATCCCAACGGCCTGCTGGCGATCGGCGGCGACCTGACGGCGCCACGGCTGCTGGCAGCCTACGAGCGCGGCATCTTCCCCTGGTACTCGCCGGGGGAAGCGATTCTGTGGTGGTCACCCGATCCGCGTGCGGTGCTGTTCCCGGCCGAGTTTCATCTCAACCGCAGCCTGAAACGCTTTCTGCGCCACGATCCGTTTCGCATCACGCTTAATCACGACTTCGCCTCAGTGATCGCCGCCTGCGCCCACCGGCCGGATGAAGGCACCTGGATCGGCCCGGAGGTACAGCGCGCCTATCAACATCTTCATCGCCTCGGCTACGCGCACTCGGTGGAGGTATGGCAGGATGATCAACTGGTCGGCGGCATGTACGGCGTGGCGCAGGGCGCGTTGTTCTGCGGCGAATCGATGTTCAGCCGCGTCACCAACGCCTCAAAATGCGCATTGATGGCCTTTTGCCGCCATTTTGCCGCTTATGGCGGGGAATTGATTGACTGCCAGGTGCTGAACGCTCACACTGCCCGCCTTGGCGCGCGTGAAATTCCGCGCCGTCAATTTTTGCAGCAGCTCAGCACCCTTCAACGGCGGCCTTTGGCACCGGCGTGCTGGGCGCCGCAAGTCATATCCCCACAGCCGGTTGAACCGCCCTGCCCAGCAAACTAATTGGTGGAAACGGTGCAATGTTCACCGACACATCTTTACATAATGGGGGTTTTTCGGCATTATCTTGCCGGTTAAAAACTAAGGTAGTTAGACCTAGAGGATTCGATGGCCAAAGAAGACAATATTGAAATGCAGGGCACCGTTCTTGATACGCTGCCGAACACCATGTTCCGCGTTGAATTGGAAAACGGGCACGTGGTAACCGCACACATCTCCGGTAAAATGCGTAAAAACTATATCCGCATCCTGACGGGCGACAAAGTCACTGTAGAGCTGACCCCGTACGACCTGAGCAAAGGCCGCATTGTCTTCCGTAGCCGTTAATCGGCTCACCGCGCGCCACACGCTGGCGGCATCGAGGATGTAATATCCCTCGGGAGCCCTTTCCGTTTACCCCCGCAGCGACGTTACACAACGGGTTGCAGGTGCGCAGGTAAACTGAGAGGGCTCACTCGTTTCTGCTGTACGGTGAATCTCACCCATAAAAAAAGCGATGCCGAAGCATCGCTTTTTCTTTGCCTGAAGGCGGCCTTAGTGCACCGCGCCCTCGTCCGCTTTGCGCTTGGCGGCGCTGAGGAAGTGGTAGGTCAGCTGTTTCTTGTCCTTGTCCAGCTCGACCTTCACGGAACCGCCGTCCACCAGCGAGCCGAACAGCAACTCGTTGGCCAGCGGTTTCTTCAGGTTTTCCTGCATGACGCGCGCCATCGGACGAGCGCCCATCGCACGGTCGTAGCCCTTCACCGACAGCCAATCGCGCGCTTCGTCGCTCACCTCCAGCGAGACGCCCTTCGCATCCAGCTGCGCCTGCAGTTCGACGATAAACTTGTCGACCACCTGCTGGATCACCTCGGTAGACAGATGGTTGAACCAGATGATGTTGTCCAGACGGTTGCGGAACTCTGGCGTAAACACCTTCTTGATCTCTTCCATCGCGTCGGTGCTGTTGTCCTGCTGCACCAGACCGATCGACTTGCGTTCGGTTTCCCGCACCCCGGCGTTGGTGGTCATCACCAGGATCACGTTGCGGAAATCCGCCTTGCGGCCGTTGTTGTCGGTCAGCGTGCCGTTGTCCATCACCTGCAGCAGCAGGTTGAACACGTCCGGGTGCGCCTTCTCGATCTCATCGAGCAGCACCACCGCATGCGGATGCTTGATCACCGCATCGGTCAGCAGCCCGCCCTGATCGTAACCGACGTAGCCCGGAGGCGCGCCGATCAGGCGGCTGACGGTATGCCGCTCCATGTACTCGGACATGTCGAAACGCAGCAGCTCGATATCCATCGCCTTGGCCAACTGTACGGTGACCTCGGTTTTGCCGACCCCGGTCGGCCCGGCAAACAGGAAGGAACCGACCGGCTTGCGCTCGTGGCCCAGACCGGCGCGGCTCATCTTGATCGCTTCGGTCAGCGCCTCGATTGCCTGATCCTGGCCGAATACCAGCATCTTCAAGCGATCGCCCAGATTTCTCAGCACGTCGCGATCGCTGGCCGACACGGTTTTCTCCGGGATGCGCGCAATGCGCGCCACCACGGATTCGATATCGGCCACGTTGACGGTTTTCTTGCGCTTGCTGGCCGGCATCAACCGGCTGCGGGCGCCCGCCTCGTCGATCACGTCGATCGCCTTGTCCGGCAGATGACGATCGTTGATGTATTTCACCGACAGCTCCACCGCGGCGCGGATCGCCTTGGCGGTATAACGCACGTCGTGGTGCGCTTCATACTTGGCCTTCAGGCCGTTGATGATCTGAACGGTCTCTTCCGCCGTCGGTTCGGTGATATCGATCTTCTGGAAGCGGCGCGCCAAAGCGCGATCCTTTTCGAAGATGTTGCTGAACTCCTGGTAGGTGGTCGAGCCGATCACCCGGATCTTGCCGCTCGACAGCAGCGGTTTGATCAGGTTGGCGGCATCCACCTGCCCACCGGAAGCCGCACCGGCGCCGATGATGGTGTGAATTTCATCGATAAACAGGATGCTGTTCTGATCCTGTTCCAGCTGTTTGAGCAGCGCCTTGAAGCGCTTCTCGAAGTCGCCGCGGTATTTGGTGCCGGCCAGCAGTGAACCGATATCCAGCGAATACAGCGTGCAGTCCGCCATCACTTCCGGTACGTCGCCCTGCACGATACGCCAGGCCAGGCCTTCGGCGATCGCGGTCTTGCCCACGCCGGATTCGCCGACCAGCAGCGGGTTGTTTTTACGACGGCGGCACAGCACCTGAATCGCGCGCTCCAGCTCACGATCGCGGCCGATCAACGGATCGATGCCGCCCACACGGGCCAACTGATTGAGGTTGGTGGTGAAGTTTTCCATACGGTCTTCCCCTCCGGACTGCTCTTCGTTCACCGGGTTTTCCGCATTCGGCGCTTGGCCCGGCTCGTCTTTACGCGTGCCATGTGAAATGAAGTTCACCACGTCGAGACGGCTGACGTCGTGCTTGCGCAGCAGATAGGCCGCCTGCGACTCCTGCTCGCTGAAGATGGCCACCAACACGTTGGCGCCGGAGACTTCGCTGCGGCCGGAAGATTGCACATGGAAGACCGCGCGCTGCAGCACGCGCTGGAAGCTGAGCGTCGGCTGAGTGTCGCGCTCTTCTTCGCCGGCGGGCAGCGTCGGTGTGGTTTGTTCGATGAAGGCTTCCAGCTCCTGGCGCAACGCGGCCAGATCCACCGTACATGCCTCGAGCGCTTCTCGCGCGGCAGGGTTGCTCAGCAACGCCAGCAACAGGTGCTCCACGGTCATAAACTCGTGTCTGTGCTCACGCGCTCTGGCGAAAGCCATGTTGAGACTGAGTTCCAGTTCTTGATTGAGCATAAGCACCTCCCCAATAGATTGCCTTATTCAGGCTTTTTCCAGCGTACAAAGCAACGGATGCTCGTTCTCCCTTGCGTACCGGTTCACATGGACGACTTTGGTTTCCGCCACCTCGGCGGTGAAAACACCACAGATCGCCTTGCCTTGATAGTGGACCGTGAGCATCAGTTGCGTTGCGCGTTCAATATCATAAGAAAAGAACTTTTGCAGAACGTCAATCACAAATTCCATCGGTGTGTAATCGTCGTTGTTAAGTATAACTTTATACATAGACGGCGGTTTTACCGCATCGATTTGTTTTTCTTCGGCCAAGTGTTCAAAATTTAGCCAGTCGTTGTTATTGCCCATCGCTGCTCATCTTCTCTGCTCTGCCCAATGATATGGGGACAGGTTTCGGTTATTCAAAGTGGGGATAGTTACTATTTTATCATCTTCGCCATCGTCCCGCCGCACTGTAACGTGCGCAAAAAAACGGGCCAATTGTGACTGAATCGTGGCAATAGCGTTACCTGCTTCAAACTTTGGTGAACTGCTCCCCGCCGACAAAAGCCGATCCCTTGACGCCCCGATCATTTGCTCTAGAGTGTAAATTCGTGGCTGGTGGTCTTTTAACCACCCCTTGTCCACCCTGCTACCCGCCCACGGCGGGTGCGAATTCAGTTATTCATCTCACTTAAAATAGCGTTGCGAGGGATGTAAAAGCATGGAGACGGGTACTGTTAAATGGTTTAACAACGCCAAAGGTTTTGGCTTCATCTGCCCAGCCGGCGGCGGCGAAGATATTTTCGCGCATTATTCCACAATCAAGATGGATGGTTACAGAACGTTGAAGGCGGGCCAGCAGGTCAGCTTCGACGTGCATCAAGGGCCAAAAGGGAACCATGCCAGTCTGATTGTGCCGGTGGAAAGCGAGGCGCTGTCCTAAACGCTTCCGGCAGCGTCGCGCTGCACTGACTCTGACTGCGATAAAAATGCCAGCCGCCGTGTGACTGGCATTTTTTATGTCTGTGACTTACTCGCGCGCCAGCGCATCGATCGGATTCAGCCGCGCGGCATTGCGCGCCGGCAGATAGCCGAACACCACGCCGATGCCGGTGGAACAGAGGAACGCGCTCAGCAACGCCGCCGGCGGGAAACTGATCTGCCAACCCGGCAATACCAGCTGCACCGCCAAACCGATAGCGAACGACAATGTAATCCCCAGCGCCCCCCCCACCAGGCAGACCAAGACCGCCTCGATCAGAAACTGCTGCAACACATCGCCGGAACGCGCGCCCACCGCCATGCGGATGCCGATCTCGCGCGTGCGCTCGGTCACCGACACCAGCATGATGTTCATCACGCCGATGCCGCCCACCACCAGCGAAATCACCGCCACCAGCGTCAGGAACAGCTGCAGCGTGCGAGTGGTTTTCTCCGCGGTTTGCACCAGGCTATCCATGTTATAGGTGAAGAAATCCTTCTTGCCGTGGCGCAGCGTCAACAGGCGCGACAGTTGCTGCTCCGCTTCCTTGCTGTCGTAACCGTCGCGGATGCGCACGGTGATCGAATCGAAATAGCTGTTGCCCATCAGCCGGTTGGCCATGGTGCTGTACGGCACCCACACGTTCAGCGTCTTGCTGCTGCCGAACATCGACTGCTTCTCCTTGGCCACGCCGACCACCGTCGCCGGCATGTTGCCCACCAGGATCACTTCCCCCACCACGTTCTTCTGGTGCGGGAACAGCCGCCGTTGGGTATTGGCGTCAATCACCACCGTCTGCGCCTGCGACTGTACCTGCATCGGATCGATGCCGACGCCCTGGGTAAAGCTCATGCCGTACACGCGGAAGAACTGCTCGCTGACGCCGTTGACGTTGGCCGCCGCATCAACGTTGCCCAAGCGCAGCCGCATGCTGCTGCTGATGCTCGGCGACAGCGCACTGATGTAAGGCTGTTCGCGCAGCGCATCGAGATCGCCGTATTTCAACGATTGCCGGTAGGTCGGATCGTCGTCGCCGAAATCCTTGCCGGGATAGATATCGACAGTATTGGTGCCGATGGATTTGATGTCCGCCAGCACCATCTGCTTGGCGGCGTCGCCGATCACCAGGATCGACACCACCGAGGCGATGCCGATAATGATGCCGAGCATGGTCAGCGCGGTGCGCATCTTGTTGGCCGCCATCGCGCGCCAGGCCATGATCAGCGCCTCGCGGAAGCGGCCGCCCATCTGCCGCCAGGAAGGCGCCGCGGCGGCCAGCGCCAGCGGCTTGGCCTGCGCATTCTCCTGCGGTGCCGGCCGCGAGTCGGCGATAATCTCGCCGTCGCGGATCTCGATGATCCGTTCAGCCTGACGTGCCACCGCCGGATCGTGAGTCACCAGGATCACCGTGTGCCCCTGGGCGCACAACTGTTTAAGGATCGCCATCACTTCTTCGCCGGAATGGCTGTCGAGCGCGCCGGTCGGCTCATCCGCCAGGATCACCTGCCCGCCGTTCATCAACGCGCGGGCGATACTGACGCGCTGCTGCTGGCCGCCGGAAAGCTGGCTCGGCCGATAGTTGACTCGCTCCCCCAGCCCCAGACGGCGCAACAGCGCTTCCGCCCGTTCGCGCCGCGCCGCTTTGCCCAGCCCGGCATACACCGCCGGCACCTCGACGTTGTGCGCCGCGCTCAGGTGCGGCAGCAGATGATAGCGTTGAAAGATAAAGCCGAAATGCTCGCGCCGCAGCTGCGCCAACGCATCGTCGCTCAGCATCGCCACATCTTGCCCGGCTACCCGATACACGCCGGCGCTCGGCTTGTCCAGGCAGCCGAGAATGTTCATCAGCGTCGATTTGCCGGAGCCGGAAGCCCCCATGATCGCCACCATTTCACCGGCGTCGATGCTCAGACTGATCCCCTTCAGCACCTCCACCGTCTGCTCGCCGGAACGGTAGCTGCGGCGAATGCCGTTCAGCTGCAACAGCGCCGCCATCAGCCGGCCTCCACGCCGCCGCGGCTGACGATCACCTCATCGCCCGCCTCGAGCCCGCTGAGGATCTGCACATCGATATTGTTGCGCAGGCCGATGGCCACCTCACGCTTCTCTTCCTTGCCCTGTTTCAGCACCGAAACGTGGTAGCGATTGTCGGCGATCTGATCGCCCAGCGCCGCCAGCGGGATCACCAGCGCCTGCTGGACGCCGGCCAGCTGAATGTGCACCTGCGCCGTCATTTGTAAGCGCAGCAGCCTTTCCGGGTTAGGCACTTCGAAACGCGCGTAATAGAAGATGGCGTTGTTGACCTTTTCCGGCGTCGGCTGAATGTCTTTCAGCACGCCGTCGAAGCGCCGGGTCGGATCGCCCAGCACCGTGAACCAGGCCTTCTGACCTGGCTTGAGGTTAATGACGTCGGCCTCCGAGACCTGCGCCTTCACCAGCATGGTGCCGAGATCCGCCAGCGTCAGAATGTTTGGCGCCTGTTGCGCCGCGATCACCGTCTGGCCCTGCAGCGTGGTGATCTGCACCACATCGCCATCCATCGGCGCTTCGATGCGGGTGTAGGCCAGGTTGATCTTGGCGGTGTCCAGGCTGGCCTGATTCCGCGCGATCTGCGCATTGATGGTGCCCACCTGCGCCTTCTTCACCGCCAGCTGCGTCGCCGCCTGATCCAAATCCTGACGCGACACCGCCTGCAGCCTGGCCAGCGCCTGGTTGCGCTGCAGCGTGACCGCCGCCAGCTGCTGTTCCGCCTGCGCCTGCAGCAGCTGCGCATGCAGTTCGCGCAGCGTCGCCTCGCCTTCACGGATGCTGTTCTGCGCCTGCTGCGGATCGATAACCCCCAGCAACTGGCCTTTTTTCACCTTGTCGCCGATCTCGACATACAGCTTTTCCAACTGCCCGCTGACCTGCGCGCCGACGTCAACCTTGCGCACGGCGTCCAGCTGGCCGGTCGCCAACACGTTCTGCTGCAGATCGCGCTGGGTGACCTTTACCGTTTTGAAATCGGTCGGCGCCGGATGGCGGAAGTGCCAAACGGCCGCCGCGGCAATCGCCGCAATCACCGCCAGTGCGAGTATCCAGCGGCGTTTATGTCCTTTAAACCCTGTCAAAATTGACCTGCCTGTGCTTGTGAATATCGACCGCCCATTGCGGCGGCGGAGCTAAATTAGCACGCACCGTAGGGAATAACTAAACCTTAGCTCAACACAATGTGGAGACACGCTTGGTTACAGTTCGGCATTGAACTCCCGTTTAGTGAAGCCTTGATGAAATAGCGCCATTCAACACAGCCAAGGATTTCATCATGTCACAGCTCAGCTACCCACTCGCCTCCGCCCGGCCGCTTAACGGCTGGCAACTGATGACAGCGCTGATCAATGGCGAAAAGGCACCGAGCAACGCCTGGAAAAAAACCTCGTTTCGCCTGAAGTTTCTCGGCCGTTCGCTGCTCAACTGGCGCACCACCAGCGGCCTGCTCAGCACCCTGGCCAGCAACCCGCTGCTGGAAGAGATCCTGAACGCGCAGCCGAACCTGCCGTGCAAGCTGCATCGTCCCTACCTGGCGGCCAACATGAGCAAGATCGAATGCCTGTTCGCCCTGCGCGATCATTACGATCTCATCGTGCAGCGCATGCCGCTGAAGATGCGTCTCGGCCACCTCGGCCCACAGCCTTTCGTGCTGGCCCGCGCGATGGGCAAAAACGAAGCGCCGATCTCGCTGGAACTGGCGGCGATCGACAAACTGAATAAGGAAGGGGAAGCCACGCTGCTGCTGCGCAACGCCAACGGCGTGATGCTGGCGGAGATCACCTTTGCGCTGATGCATTATCAGCAGCAGCCGACGTTGTTCATCGGCGGCCTGCAGGGCGCGAACCATGACGTGCCGCACGCCGAGATCCAGCACACCACCAAAGAGTGTCACGGCCTGTTCCCTAAACGTCTGGTGCTGGAAGGCGTTTGCACGCTGGCTCGGCATCTCGGCATCCGCCGGATCGTAGCCGTCGGCAACGCCACCCATATCTATCAAAACTGGCGCTACCAGAGTAAGAAGAAGGACCAACTGCACGCCGACTACGATCAGTTCTGGCTGTCGATGGGCGCCAAACCGCTCGACAGCGGCTATTTCCTGCTGCCCGATCGCATCGCCCGCAAGCCGATCGAAGAGATTGCCAGCAAGAAGCGCGCCGAGTATCGCCGCCGCTATCAGTTGCTGGACGAACTGGAACAGGGATTGGCGGCGCATTTCTGCGCCCGATAACGCCCGGCGGGCCGTCAGTCCGCCCGGCCACGCGCCAGCCAGATCACCCGTGAGAACATTTTCTTCAGCAGCGGCGGCACCGAGTCCGTGCCCCATTCGCCGGCCTGCATCGCGACCTCGATCGCCAGATCCGGCTTCGACGAGTGGTGGACCGCTTTCAGGATCACCTTGCGCACCGGCATCTGCGCGTTGATCGGCACCGACGCCATTCGGTGATAGACCGGGGCGAACCCTTCGCGGAACATGAAGTGTTCCATGTCCGGCGCCGGCAGCGCGGTCAGCCGATCGCGTTCGTTGTCTTCATGATTGTCCAGCAGGCTGCGCACGGTGTTGGCGTACTTTTTGCCCGCCTCATCGCCGTCCACCAGCGCATGCCACTCGATACCCATGCGGCGGGCAAAGCGCAGCAGCGGCTTCAGACCGCACTGAGCGAATTCGATGACCCGCACCCCTTCCGCCTCGAAATGGTAGCCGCACTGGCGCGCCAGTTCGTTCAGCAGCCACACTTCGGTCTCGCCCTCCACCAGCAGCCAGCAGCGGGCGAACAGCGACGACGGCCGGTTGAAACGGATGTGAAACGCGATGCGCCGCCCGTCTTCGGCGCTGAGCCCGCGCGGCCCGAGACGATAGGTCGCAACCCGCCCCGACTCGCGCACCAGCCGGCAGACGTGCTCCACCGGCACCAGCGACACCAGTTCGCTGGAGTTGGTGGTGGTGATGCGCTGCAGCGGCAGCTGATTGAGCAGCCCCCAGGCCACCGACAGCATGATCGGATGCAGGCGAGTTTCCGGATCCTCCACCAGCAGCAGCGGCCGGGCATGGGGATCCAGCTTGACGTCGCCCTTGGCCTGCAGCAGGGTGGAAAACATGCCCAGCAGGATCAGGCGCATGCTGCGGCTGTTCGGCTCGGCCACCATGCGGTTGATGCCGTCCAGCGCGCGCCAGGCGTCCTGCTCCGGTTCACCGCCGCGGCGGCGCGGCCGCGTCACCTGTGAACTCTGCTCGGCGAAATAGTGCTCCAGCAGCTGCTGCATCGCCGCCAGCCCCTGACGCAGCTCACCGTTGGTCAACTTCTGCGGATTACGCACCAGCTCGCGCGTCAGCTGATCCAACTGCTGCGCCAGCGCCTGGGTATCGGGTTTGCGTTCATCGCCGAGGCTGCTGGGGCGCAGGCGGCGAATAAAGCGCGCGTCGCGCAGGCGCAATACCGGATGGATGCGGATAATGGCGTGGGCCAATTGTTCGATATGGTGCAGTTGAAAGGCGTTGCCGTCGGCGTCGAGAAAACCACGCCAGGTGCACACCGTGCCGTCGTCGGCCAGCTCGCCCTCGCAGCGGTAATGAATGCGGCTCAGGCCATCTTCGCCCTTGACCCACAGCGGCGTCAGATGGCGATAGCGCGGCAGGTGCGCATGGCCGATGTCTTTTTCGCAGAAGGTGAATACCACCTGCAGGTGGCGCTCTTTGGCCGCCTCCTCCCCGGGAGGGAAATGGAAGTCGTGCGCTTCAAACCGATACAGCTTCTGCTCCGGCGCCAGCAGCAGCGTCAGCGCATCCAGCAGGCTGGATTTACCCCAGGCGTTTTCGCCGAGCAACAGCGTGTTGTCGTCCAGCATCAGCGACAGCCGGTTAATGCCGCGAAAACCTACAATTTCGATACGCTCCAAGAACATCCGCCGCCTCCCGTGCGCGCCGTCGCCTCTTCAATGAGGTGACCTTCACAGAGCATGGTCAAAAAACCCCTTGCAGGTCAAGCGGCCAACGTCAAATCTGCCGCTTTACTCCGGCCGGGCTTTTGGTTAGCGTGTGCTCCTCGTCGGCGTTCGGCGCGCTTCAAAACTCAAGGACACTCGTTGCACCATGTACTCAGGACTGTTGATTATTCTGTTACCGCTGATTGTCGGTTACCTCATTCCCTTACGCCATCGCCCGCTGCTGGTGCTGATCAACCGGCTGCTGAGCTGGATGGTGTATGTGATCCTGTTTTTCATGGGCATCAGCCTGGCGTTTATGGATAATCTCAGCAGCAATCTGATGCTGATCTTCCAGTACAGCGCAGTGTTTTTCTTCTGCATTCTCTGCGCCAACCTGCTGTTGCTGGCGCTGCTGGAGCGGCGCATGCCGTGGCGCAGCAGCCATAAACAGGAAAAGCTGCCTTCGCGCGTGCACATGGCGCTGGAGTCGCTCAAGCTGTGCGGCGTGGTGCTCGGCGGCTTCCTGCTCGGCCTGACGCAGTGGCAATGGCTGCAGTTCGCCCATAAAGGCAGCGAATATGCGCTGATCTTCCTGCTGTTGCTGGTCGGCATTCAGCTGCGCAACAGCGGCATGACGCTGCGCCAGATCGTGCTCAACCGCCGCGGCACGCTGGTGGCGCTGGCGGTGGTCATCGCGTCTCTGGCCGGCGGCGCGCTGGCGGCGCAGCTGCTGGGGCTGCCGGTCAAGGCCGGGCTGGCGATGGCCTCTGGCTTCGGCTGGTACTCGCTGTCCGGTATTCTGATCACCGACGCCTACGGCCCGGTGATGGGCAGCGCCGCGTTCTTCAACGATCTGGCGCGCGAGCTGGTGGCGATCATGCTGATCCCGACGCTGGTGCGCCGCAGCCGCTCCACCGCCCTCGGCCTGTGCGGCGCCACCTCGATGGACTTCACCCTGCCGGTGCTGCAGCGCAGCGGCGGGCTGGACATGGTGCCGCCCGCCATCGTGCACGGCTTCCTGCTGAGCCTGCTGGCGCCGGTGCTGATCGCCCTGTTCTCCTGATCCTTTCCCCCTGGGGGCCGCCTGGCCCCCAAAGCGTAATCATTCCCATCCGCACCGCAAAATTGCGCTAAATCAAACTTGCCCGCAGTAGTCGCACAAAAGCCTTTTGCAACCCCGATCGCCGATCTATGCTTTTAAACAAGCATTATAAATGCAACTTTAAAAATAAAAGGAAGCGACTATGTTCTGTGTGCAATGTGAACAAACCATTCGAACCCCGGCAGGCAACGGCTGCGCGTATGCTCAGGGCATGTGCGGCAAAACGGCGGAAACCTCCGATCTGCAGGATCTGCTGGTGGCGGCGCTGCAGGGCCTCTCCGCCTGGGCGCTGCAGGCGCGTTCGCTGGGCATCGTCGACCACGAAATCGACAGCTTCGCCCCGCGCGCCTTCTTCGCCACCCTGACCAACGTTAACTTCGATTCCCAGCGCATCATCGGCTACGCGCGGGAAACCCTGCTGCTGCGCGACTCGCTGGCCGCCCGTTGCCGGCTGCTGGATGCCGGCGTGCGCGTCGATCACCCGATGGCGGCGCTGCAGCTGGCCGGCGACGATATGCCTGCGCTGCTGCAACAGGCGGCGCAGTTTGCCCTCGACAGCGACAAGGCCGAGGTGGGCGACGACATACACGGTTTGCGCCTGCTGTGCCTGTACGGCCTGAAAGGCGCGGCGGCCTATATGGAACACGCGCACGTGCTCGGCCAATTCGACGAGCAACTCTATGCCGACTACCACGCCTTTATGGCCTGGCTCGGCACCTGGCCGCGCGACGTCGACACCCTGCTGAACAACGCCATGGGCATCGGCAAGATGAACTTCAACGTGATGGCGATCCTCGATCGCGGCGAAACCCAGGCCTACGGCGATCCGCAGCCCAGCACGGTCAACGTGCGCCCGGTGGCCGGGAAAGCCATTCTGATTTCCGGCCACGATCTCAAAGATCTGCGCATGCTGCTCGAACAAACCGAAGGGCAAAACATCAACGTCTACACCCACGGCGAAATGCTGCCGGCGCACGGCTATCCGGAACTGAAAAAATTCAAGCACCTGGTGGGCAACTACGGCAGCGGCTGGCAAAACCAGCAGACGGAATTCGCCAAATTCCCCGGCCCGATCGTGATGACCTCCAACTGCATCATCGATCCTAACGTCGGCAACTACGGCGAGCGTATCTGGACCCGCAGCATCGTCGGCTGGCCGGGCGTCAACCATCTGGAAGGCGACGACTTCGGCGCCGTGATCCGCCAGGCACAGGGCATGAACGGCTTCCCTTACACCGAGATCGAACACCTGATCACCGTTGGCTTCGGCCGCCAGACGCTGCTGAACGCCGCCGACACCGTCATCGACCTGGTGTCGCAGAAAAAACTGCGCCACGTCTTCCTGGTGGGCGGCTGCGACGGCAGCCGCGACGAACGCAGCTATTTCACCGACTTCGCCCGCAGCGTGCCGCAAGACTGCCTGATCATGACGCTGGCCTGCGGCAAGTACCGTTTCAACAAGCTGGACTTCGGCACGCTGGAGGGGTTGCCGCGCCTGCTGGACGTCGGCCAGTGCAACGACGCCTACTCCGCCATCATGCTGGCGGTCAAGCTGGCGGATACGCTCGGCTGCAGCGTCAACGAGCTGCCGCTCAGCCTGGTGCTGTCGTGGTTTGAACAGAAGGCGATCGTCATTCTGCTGACGCTGCTGTCGCTGGGGGTGAAAAACATCGTCACCGGCCCGACCGCGCCGGGCTTCCTGACCGACAACCTGATGGCGATCCTCAACGAGAAATTCGGCCTGCGTCCGATCACCACCGTCGAGCAGGATATCACCGCGCTGCTCGCCTGATGCCGTTACGTTATGGGGCCGCCTGCGCCGGCCCCTTTGCTTTTTGAGGTGCCCGATGACTCAACCCACTCCGCTTTGCCCGAACCGCATGCAGGTGCATTCCATCCGGCGTGAAACCGCCGACGTCTGGACGCTGAACCTGATCTGCGACGTTTTCTATCCTTACCAGGCCGGCCAGTTTGCGCTGGTCAGCATCCGCAACAGCGAGGAGACGCTGCGCGCCTATACGCTCTCCTCCTCGCCCGGCCAGAGCCGCTTTCTCAGCATCAGCGTGCGCTGCCTGCCGGACGGCGTCGGATCGCGCTGGCTGACGCAAGAGGTCAAGCCCGGCAACACGCTGTGGCTGTCCGACGCGCAGGGCGAGTTCAGCTGCGAGCGCCACCCGGCCGATCGTTATCTGATGCTGGCCGCCGGCTGCGGCGTGACGCCGATCGTCTCGATGTGCCGCTGGCTGACCGCCAACCGTCCGGCCTGCGATATCGCCGCGATCGTTAACGTGCGCACCCCCGCCGACACGATTTTCGCCGATCAGTGGCGCGCACTGTGCGCCGCCCATCCGCAGCTGCGCCTGACGCTGATGGCCGAGCGGGATCTGCAGCCCGGCTACCTCAGCGGCCGCATCGATGAACAGACGCTGCGGCAGGCGGCGCCGGATATCGCCGAACGCACGGTGATGACCTGCGGCCCCGCGCCCTACATGGATCAGGTGGAGCAACTTTGCCGCCGGCTCGGCGTGCCGGCCGAGCGTTTCCATAAGGAGCAGTTCCACACGCCGGCGGCGCAGGCCGACGCCACCGAAGGGCTGACGCTGCGCGCCGCCCGCCCGCTGCGCGAATTCCGCGTGCCGGTCGGCAGCACCCTGCTGGCGGCGATGGAGGCCAATGCCCTGCCGGTCAACGCCGCCTGCCGCGCCGGGGTATGCGGTTCGTGCAAAACCCGCATTCTCGAGGGCGACTACACCACCACCAGCACCATGACGCTGAGCGCGGAAGAAATCGCGCAGGGCTACGTGCTGGCCTGCAGTTGCCAACTACAGGGCGACGTCACGCTGGCGTAATCCCTGGCCCCATCGCCGCGATGGGGCATTTATCGGCAAGTTCCCCCTCTTCAGCCCGGTTACACTTTTCCCCGTCCTACGCTCTTTACCCTTCCTGACCGCATCTCGTCCACAGCCGGTAAGCTATGCTTGCAGTTGTTCTGCTGCCACTCACCGGATCGAGTCCACATCGTTTTTCAAACCATGTTTGGGGGAACCATGAAGCAAACCGTAGCCACACTGATCGCCAAAACGCTGGATCAAGCCGGCGTAAAACGCATCTGGGGCGTGACCGGCGATTCGCTCAACGGCCTTAGCGACAGCCTGCACCGCATGGGCACCATCGAATGGCTGGGCACCCGCCATGAAGAGGTTGCCGCCTTCGCCGCCGGCGCCGAAGCCCAGCTTACCGGCCAGTTGACGGTGTGCGCCGGTTCCTGCGGCCCCGGCAACCTGCACCTGATCAACGGCCTGTTCGACTGCCACCGCAACCATGTGCCGGTGCTGGCGATCGCCGCGCATATCCCTTCCAGCGAAATCGGCAGCGGCTACTTCCAGGAAACGCATCCGCAGGAGCTGTTCCGTGAATGCAGCCACTATTGCGAGCTGGTTTCCAACCCGGAACAGCTGCCGCGCGTGCTGGAGATCGCCATGCGCAAGGCGATCCTCAATCGCGGCGTGTCGGTGGTCGTCTTGCCGGGCGACGTGGCGCTGCGCATGGCGCCGGAAGACGCGGCCGTGACCTGGCATACCCCGGCGCTGCCGCTGGTGCAGCCGCCGATGAGCGAGCTGAACAAGCTGGCGGAGACGCTGAACAAGGCGAAGAACATCACCCTGATGTGCGGCAGCGGCTGCGCCGGCGCGCACGATGAAGTGGTCAAGCTGGCCGAACTGCTGCAGGCGCCGGTGGTGCACGCGCTGCGCGGCAAAGAACATATCGAATGGGATAACCCGTACAGCGTCGGCATGACCGGGCTAATCGGCTTCTCCTCCGGCTACCACGCGATGATGAACGCCGACACGCTGGTGCTGCTCGGCACCCAGTTCCCCTATCGCGCGTTCTACCCCACCAACGCCAACATCATTCAGATCGACATCAACCCCGGCAGCATCGGCGCACACTGCCCGGTCAATATGGCGCTGGTGGGCGATATCCACACCACCCTCACCGCTCTGCTGCCGCAGCTGGAGCCGAAGCGCGACCGGGCGTTCCTCGACAAGGCGCTGGAGCATTACCGCAACGCGCGCAAGGATCTCGACGGGCTGGCGACCGCCAACGACGACCAACCGATCCACCCGCAGTATCTGGCGCAGCAGCTCAGCCAGTACGCCAGCGACGACGCCATCTTCACCTGCGACGTCGGCACGCCGACGGTGTGGGCCGCCCGCTACGTGAAAATGAACGGCAAGCGCCGCCTGCTCGGTTCGTTCAACCACGGTTCGATGGCCAACGCCATGCCGCAGGCGATCGGCGCTCAGGCCACCGCGCCGGATAAACAGGTGATCGCCATGTGCGGCGACGGCGGCTTCACCATGCTGATGGGCGATTTCCTGTCGCTGGCGCAGCTCAAGCTGCCGGTGAAAATCGTGGTGTTCAACAACAGCGTGCTGGGATTCGTGGCGATGGAGATGAAGGCCGGCGGCTACCTGACCGACGGCACCGATCTGCATAATCCGGACTTCGCGGCGATCGCCAACGCCGCCGGCATCAAGGGCATCCGCGTGGAAAAAGCCTCCGATCTGGACGGCGCGCTGCAGGAGATGTTGGCGCATCCCGGCCCGGCGCTGCTGGACGTGGTCACCGCCAAGCAAGAGCTGGCAATGCCGCCGCAGATCAAGTTCGAACAGGCGAAAGGCTTCAGCCTGTACATGCTGCGCGCTATCATCAACGGCCGCGGCGACGAAGTGGTTGAACTGGCGAAAACCAACTGGCTGCGCTAAGCAAGCTGCCCCGATAAAATAAAGGGTATATGATGCCATGTACCCTTTTCCTCTCCCTTACATTCCAGGAACCCTATGCTTATCGATCTACGCAGCGACACCGTTACCCGCCCCAGCGCCGCCATGCGCCAGGCGATGGCTCAGGCAGAGGTCGGCGACGACGTCTACGGCGATGACCCGACGGTCAACGCGCTGGAGGCCGAGGCGGTGCGCCTGTCAGGCAAAGAAGCGGCGCTGTTTCTGCCCAGCGGCACCCAGGCCAACCTGGTGGCGCTGCTCAGCCACTGCCAGCGCGGCGATGAATATCTGGTCGGCCAGCAGGCGCACAACTACAAATACGAAGCCGGCGGCGCAGCGGTGCTGGGCAGCATTCAGCCGCAGCCGATCGAGGCCGACGCCGACGGCACGCTGCCGCTGGACAAGCTCGCCGCCGCCATCAAACCCGACGACATCCACTTCGCCCGCACCCGGCTGCTGAGCCTGGAAAACACCATCAGCGGCAGAGTCTTGCCGCAGGCCTACCTGCAGCAGGCGTGGCAGTTTACCCGCGAGCGGCAGCTGGCGCTGCATATCGACGGCGCACGCATCTTCAACGCCGCCGTGGCGCTGAACCTGCCGCTGAAAGAGATCGTGCAATACTGCGACACCTTCACCATTTGCCTGTCGAAAGGGTTGGGCGCGCCGGTCGGATCGCTGCTGTGCGGCAGCGAGGCCTTCATTCAGCGTGCGCTGCGCTGGCGTAAGATGACCGGCGGCGGGCTGCGTCAGGCCGGCATCCTGGCGGCGGCCGGCCTCTACGCGCTGGAGCATAACGTTGCGCGGCTGCGCGAAGACCATGACAACGCGGCCTGGCTGGAGCAACAGCTGCGGCAGATCGGCGTGGAGATCGCCGCTCCCGGCGCGCAGACCAACGTGCTGTACCTGCACCAACCGCCGGCGCTGGCGGCCAAATTCGGCCCGTGGATGCGCGAACGCGGCGTGCTGATCAGCAGCGGCCCGCTGACGCGCATTCTGACCCACCTCGACGTCAGCCGTCAGGATCTGCAGCGGGTGGTCGAACTGTGGCGGGAGTTTCTTCAGCAGCACGCCTGATTTCCCCTCCTGGTACGCCGGGAGTCTCTTATCGCCCGCCGATGGCGTCGACAAAGCGGCGGGTGATCTGCTGCGGGCGCGTAATGGCGCCGCCCACCACCACCGCATGCGCCCCCATCCTCAGGCAGCGCGCGGCCATCGCCGGCGTTTCGACATTGCCTTCAGCGATGACCGGCACCGATACCGCCGCCAGCACCGCACGCAGAAAGCCGAAATCGTTATCCGCCAGTCGGGCGCCCCGGCTTTCGGCGGTATAGCCGTACAGCGTGGTGCCCACACAGTCGAAGCCCAACCTGGCGGCCCCTTGCGCCTCCTCCAGGGTGGCGATATCCGCCATCAGCAACAGCCGGGGATACCTGGCGCGGATCGCGGCGACCAACGCCGCCAGCTGCAACTCCCCCGGCCGCGGGTGGCCGGTGGCGTCCAGCGCGATCATCTGCGGCGCCGCCGCCATCAACTCATCGATTTCACGCAGGGTCGGCGTGATGTAGACGTCGCTGCCCGCATAATCGCGCTTTATGATGCCGATGACCGGCAGCGCCACCGTGCGCATGATAGCGTTGACGTCTTCGACGCCGTTGGCGCGGATCGCCGCCGCGCCGCCTTGCTCGGCCGCCAGCGCCATGCGCGACATGATAAAATCGCTGTGCAGCGGCTCGTCGTCCAGCGCCTGGCAAGACACCACCAGGCGCCCCTCAATCTGCTGTAAAATGGAAAGCGTCATAAATCCAACAACTCCTCGACTTCGTTTTTAATGATGGTGACGTGCGGGCCGTAGATCACCTGAACACCGTTGCCGCGAACGATAACCGCCCGTGCGCCGCTGGCCTTCAGCCCGCTTTCGTCCAGCAACCGGCTCTGTTTCACCGTCACGCGCAACCGCGTGGCGCAACAATCCAGTTCGACGATATTCTCTTTGCCGCCCAGCGCCGCCAGCACCTGCTGCGAGCGTTCGGTGCCCGTCATCACCGCTTCCGGCGCGGTTTCCGCCTCGCGCCCCGGCGTTTTAAAGTTGAAGCGCAGGATCAGGAAACGGAACGTGAAGTAGTACAGGAAGAACCAAGGCACCCCCGCCAGCGGGACGTACATCCAGTGAGTTTTCGCTTCGCCCTGCAGCACGCCGAACAGCATGAAATCGATAAAACCGCCGGAGAATGTCTGGCCGATGGTGATATGCAGGATGTGAGCGATCATGAACGCCAGGCCGTCGAACAGCGCATGCACCACGTACAGCGCCGGCGCGACAAACAGGAACGAGAATTCGATAGGTTCGGTGATGCCGGTCAGAAACGAGGTCAGCGCCGCCGACAGCAACAGTCCGCCGACGCGTTTGCGGTTCTCGGGACGCGCACTCTGGTACATCGCCAGGCAGGCGCCGACCAGGCCGAACATCATGGTGATAAAACGGCCGGACATGAAACGCGCCGTGCCGATGTAGAACTGCTGAGTATTCGGGTCGGCCAACTGGGCGAAGAAAATGCGCTGTGTGCCTTCCACCAGCTGTCCGTTGATCACTTCGCTGCCGCCAAGCGCGGTGGTCCAAAACGGTAGATAGAAGATGTGATGCAGGCCGAACGGCCCGAGCATGCGCAATACGAAGCCGTAGATAAAGGTACCGAGATAGCCGCTGGCGTCTACCAGCCCGCCCATGCCGAAGATCAACTGTTGGAAATGCGGCCACACCACCGTCATCAGGGCACCGACCGCCATCGCCGCCAGCGAGCTGACGATCGGCACAAAGCGCGAGCCGCCGAAGAAACCCAAGAACGGCGGCAGCGCGATCTTGTTGTAGCGGCCATGCAGATACCAGGTCACCAAACCGATGACCACCCCGCCGAACACCCCGGTCTCCAGCGTCTGGATCCCGAGAATCGTTCCCTGCCCCACCGCGCCCGCGTTCTGCGTGGCCAGCGTGCCGTTGATTTTCAACAGCGCATTGATGGTGGCGTTCATTACCAGATAGGCGATCAGTGAGGCCAGCCCCGCCGTGCCCTTGTCGCTTTTGGTCAGCCCCACCGCCACGCCGACCGCGAACAACACCGCCAGGTTGGCGAACACGATAGCACCGGCACTGGCCATCACGGTAAATATGCTTTGCAACCAGCCGACGTCGAGGAAGGGATACGCCTCGACGGTATTGGGATTGGACAGCGCACCGCCGATCCCCAACAGCAGGCCGGCCGCCGGCAGCACGGCGATCGGCAGCATGAACGACTTGCCGAACCGCTGGGCTTTTTCGAACCAGCCGCCGGAGCGCGGCAATTCTGGTGTTGACATAAATTTTCCCCCGACATCATTTTTATGATAAAAATTTTTACCACATAAAAATAGTTTCAATGAAAAATTTATTCATAACGATGATCGGCTTCACAATCCGTCGATTTCACTGGCGAGCCGCGGCGTCTTTCCGCCACAATAGAAACGGGAATACTCAGAAAGGTAACGTGATGAATACAGGCAACTTGTTATTGCGGCTGCGGCAGGATTTGGCGGGGTACAGCCCCACGCTGCAAAAGCTCGGCAACTATCTTCTTGCGGAGCCCTCCCGCGCCGTTTACCTGACCATCACCGAACTGGCGCGTGAAAGCGCCACCAGCGAAGCCAGCGTCACGCGGCTGTGCCGCCATCTCGGCTGCAAAGGCTATACCGAATTTAAAATGGCGCTGGCCCTCAGCTTGCAACAAAGCCAGCCGGAAGCGGCGACGCGGCAAAGCGCGGCGGAAAATTTGGTGGAAGAGAGCGTACAGGCGCTGCGGGATACCGGCGCGCTGTTGGATCCGCAGGCGCTGCAACAGGCGGCGGACAGCTTGCAACGTTGCGCTTCGGTGCAGATTTACGGCGTCGCCGCCAGCGCCATCATCGGCGACTTCCTGCACTACAAGCTGTTGCGCCTCGGCAAACCGGCGCAGCTGTTCAGCGACATGCACCGGGCGGCGATGAATGCAGCCTCGCTGAGTGAGCGGGATCTGCTGATCGTCATCTCCAGTTCCGGCTCAACCAAGGACGTGCTGCATGCGGTGACGTTGGCCAAAGGGCGCGGCGCACGCGTGATCGCCGTCAGCAATACCCAACGCAGCCCGCTGGCCAAGATGGCGGATACGCTGCTGGTGGCGGCCAAACCGGAAGGGCCGCTGACCGCTGGCGCCCTGCCGGCCAAGGTCGGCGCCATGCTGCTGGTGGAGTTGATGATCGCCGAACTGACTCAGCGCGATCCCGCCTACGCTCAGGCGATGCAGACCACCGCCAGCGCGACTCTGCCGCTGCTGCTGTAATCAGAAGATCCAGCGGCCGTAAACCCAGTACCACAGCCCCAGCACCGCCGCCAGGTTGAGCGCCACGCTGAGGATGAACCAGGTTTTAAACGGCTGCTTCTGGGTCTTGTGGCGAAACAGCTGCTGCGCCAGCAGCGCGCCCAACCAGCCGCCCAGCGCGCCGAACAGCAACAGCGTCGTCTCCGGCACCCGTCGCCATCCCTTGCGCGCCGCCAGCTTATCGCCGCCGTAGATCAGAAACGTCAGCAGGTTCGCCAGCAGCAACCCCATCCACACCGGATGCGGCGAGAACAGGCTGGCGATCAGCGCCAGGCCCAGCAGGGCGTAACAAATCACATTGAGCTTCATGACATCCGGTCTTCGTTCGATAAGGGGCGCGTAGTGTGAACCTGCGCCGCGGCGGATGCAACTGGCTTATACCCATACAAAAAGTGCATTTAAATCCTGAATTTGGCATCCTGTCGTTCTGCGACTCTTTCACCGCACAAGGCGGCCCGATGACACCCCAACGCGTACTGGTTCTTGGAGCCAGCGGCTATATAGGCCAGAACCTGATCCCGCACCTGATCGAACAGGGGCACCAGATTACCGCCGCCGCGCGGCGCATCGAGTGGCTGCAGGAGCAGAACTGGCCGCAGGTCAACTGCCTGTATGTCGATCTGTACCGCCCGGACACCCTGAGCGCGGCGCTGTGGGAGATCGATACGCTGTACTATCTGGTGCACGCGATGGGCGACGGCGACAACTTTATCGAAAAGGAGCGCCAGGCGGCGGAAAATCTGCGTGACGCGCTGCGCAATGCCGGCGTCAAGCAGGTGATCTTTCTCGGCGCGCTGCAGCCGAACGACGACAGTTCGCCGCACCTGGCGGCCCGCCGCCTGACCGGCGAGATCTTGCGCCAGAGCGGCGTGCCAGTGACCGAGCTGCGCGCCGGCATCATCGTCGGCCCCGGCTCGGCGGCGTTCGAAGTGATGCGCGACATGGTCTATAACCTGCCGGTGCTGACGCCGCCGCGCTGGGTGCGCTCGAAGTCCTCGCCGGTGGCGCTGGAGAACCTGCTGGTTTACCTGGCCGATCTGCTGGCGCACCCGGCACAAGAACACCGCATCTTTGACGTCGCCGGGCCGGAATACCTCAGCTATCAGGATATGTTCAAACGCTTTATCGCCATCAGCGGCAAGCGGCGCTGGCTGATCCCGATCCCCCTGCCGACGCGGCTGATTTCAGTGTGGTTCATCAGCCTGATCACCTCGGTGCCGACGCTGATCGCGCGCGCGCTGATCCAGGGCCTGAAGCACGATCTGCCCGCCGACGGCAAACCGTTGCAGGCCCTGATCCCGCAACGTCTGCACACCTTCGATCAGGCGGTCACCGCCACGCTGCAGCGCGAACTGGAGGTGGTCGATTCCGCCGACTGGGGCTACGATCCGGCGGCGCGGGCCCGCTGGCGCCCCGGCTACGGCTATTACCCGAAACAGGCGGGATGTTCGCTCGACACCGCCGCCTCCAGCCAGGCCCTGTGGCAAACGGTGCAGCAGCTGGGGGGCGAGGAAGGCTATTTCTACGCCAATATCCTGTGGCGGATCCGCGCCCGCATGGACGACATGATCGGTAACGGCGTGGTCTATGGCCGCCCGGCGCGCGCGGCCCTGGCGCTGGGCGACGAGATCGACGGCTGGAAAGTCATCACGCTGAAGCCGCTGCGGCAGCTGGCGCTGCTGTTCGGCATGAAGGCGCCCGGCCTGGGGCGGCTGAGCTTCACCATCACCGATCACGGCGATCGCCGCACGCTGGACGTGCGCGCCTGGTGGCACCCGGCCGGCTTCAGCGGGCTGCTGTATTGGTTCGCCATGATGCCCGCGCATCTGTTTATTTTTCGCGGCATGGCGAAGCGCATCGCCGAGCTTGCCGAGAATCTGGACCGCCAACAGCGCTGAACGGCGCTCATTTGTCGATCAACCGCACAGTTTGCCGCTGTGCTTCGGGGCTTTCCGATTGCATAGCGCACGAAATCACGGAAGAATGGCATCTTATTTGCTGGGAGCGCCGCAAGCGCCCGCCGGTATTCCGATTTTGGGTGAGAATAGAGTCCGTTATGAAGGTATTGGTCACCGGTGCAACCAGTGGGTTAGGCCGTAACGCCGTTGAATATCTGCGCCGCCAGGGCATCAAAGTGCGCGCCACCGGCCGCAACCAGGCGATGGGCGGCCTGCTGGAAAAAATGGGCGCGGAGTTCATTCATGCCGATCTCACCAACCTGATCTCTTCGCAGGCCAAAGCGATGCTGGCGGACGTCGATGTGCTGTGGCACTGCTCCAGCTTTACCTCGCCCTGGGGCACCGAAGAAGCCTTCGAACTGGCCAACGTCCGCGCTACCCGCCGCCTCGGCGAATGGGCGGCGGCCTATGGCGTGGCGCAGTTCATTCACATCTCTTCCCCGGCGATCTATTTCGACTACCACCATCACCGCAACGTGACCGAAGACTTTCGCCCGCAGCGTTACGCCAACGAGTTCGCGCGCAGCAAGGCCGCCGGCGAGCAGGTGATCCAGCAATTGGCACTGTCCAATCCGCAGACCCATTTCACCATTTTGCGCCCGCAGGGCCTGTTCGGGCCGCACGACAAGGTGATGTTGCCGCGGTTGCTGCAGATGATCAAACGCTACGGCAACCTGCTGCTGCCGCGCGGCGGCGCGGCGATGGTGGACATGACCTATCTGGAGAATGCGGTGCACGCCATGTGGCTGGCGACGCTAAAAGAAGACACGCCGTCCGGCCGCGCCTACAACATCACCAACCAGCAGCCGCGCCCGCTGCGCACCGTGGTGCAGCAGCTGATCGACGATTTGGGCATGAAGTGCCGCATCCGCTCCGTCCCCTATCCGATGCTCGACATGATGGCTCGCGGCATGGAGCGCCTGGGCAGCAAAAGCGAAAAGGAGCCGGTGCTGACCCATTACGGCGTCGCCAAACTCAACTTCGACCTCACGCTCGATACCACCCGCGCGCAGCAAGAGCTGGGCTATCAGCCGATCGTCTCGCTGGAAGAAGGCATCGCGCGCACCGCCCGCTGGCTGAAAGATCACGGCAAACTGCACGGCCTGTAATCAACGCCACGCGCCGTACTTCAACAGCAGCGCATCGATAATCGCCTCACTCTCTGCATCCGGTTCACCGCGAACATCGTCGGGCCGGAAATGCATCTGAAACGCCGCCAGCACATTGCGCTGCTGCCGCGCATCCCATGACGAATCAACCGCGTAGCCGTAACGCGCCAGCTTATCAAGCAGCGGCGCCAGCGGCACCGGCGCATGACGATCGCGCCCCGCCAGCAGTCGCTGCACGTCTGCCTCGTCCGGCCAGGCGCCGATGCCGGCCTGCGCCAGTTGTCGCCAGGGGAACAGCGGGCCGGGATCCTGTTTGCGCTGCGGTGCGATGTCGCTGTGCCCCACCACGTCCTGCGGCTGGATGCCATAGCGTTGGATGATGTCGCGGCTCAGCGGAATCAGCACGGCGATCTGCTCCGCCGTGTAGGGCTGCCAGTGGGTGAATAGCATGCTGCGGGTGAACCCCTTGTTGACGATTTCGATGCCGATCGAGGTGTCGTTGAGATTGCTGCGCCCGCGCCAGCCGCTGGCGCCGGCATGCCAGGCGCGCATCGCCTCCGGCACCAACCGGTACACCGTCGGTTTGCCGTGTTCGCGCTGCGGGTGCGCCGGCAACAGGTAGTGCGCGCTGACGTGTTCGTCGGTCAGCGTTTTCAGCGATGAATGGAAATCTTCCGCCGTATAGTGCATCACCAGAAACCGAATGCGCCGATCGGCGCCCTGCGCCTGATGCAAGGTTTCGAGCTGGTAAGCGCCACGATCGACGAGCGTGTCTTGCTGCGGATTTTGGCATCCCGCCAACAGCGCGGCGGCGATGATCCCTGGCCAAATTTTCACTCATCCTCCCTGTGGTTTGATGATTTGGTCTAGCGTTAACGCTAAGCAATAGTCGCCACGGAAGCCACCCGCCGACAAAGTAAAAACGCCCCGGCGTGAGCCAGGGCGTTAAGGCATGGGATTAGCGGCCGACTTTCACCGCGGTGCCGCTGACGGTCACCATCAGCATGCTGCCATCTTTACCAACGGTTTCATAATCGATATCAATGCCGACCACCGCGTTGGCGCCCAGCTCTTTCGCCTGATCTTCCAGCTCTTCGAACGCGATCAGGCGCGCCTTGCGCAGCTCTTTCTCGTAAGCGCCCGAACGGCCGCCGACGATATCGCGCACGCCGGCGAAGAAATCACGAAAAATGTTGGCGCCGAGAATCGCTTCGCCGGTGACGACGCCGCAGTATTCGGTGATGGTAAACCCTTCCAGGGTCGGGGTAGTTGAAAGCTGCATCAGAACTCCTTGTTTGATTAATTCAACGTATCTATGACCAGAAGATTGACATTATGTTCGCTTAATCAATGGCACGCAGTACGAATGCAAGGCCAAAAAACGCATTTATACTGTAAGCTATCGGTCTTCATGGTAGAGACTTTCACATAAGGTAATAAGATGAAAACAAAAACGATTGCGGCTGTTTTACCCTTAGCGCTGTTGCTGAGTGCCTGTACCACGGTGGAACCGGCATACAAGGAAATCGGCACCCGCAGCGGCAGCTGTGTGGAAGGCGGCCCGGATACGGTCGCGCAAAAGTTCTATGACCTGCGCATCCAGCAGGGCGCCGGCCTGCCGGACAGCAACCGCCTGGCGCAGCTGCAGCCTTATCTGAGCAAAGTGCTGTATCAGGATCTGGTCAGCACCGCTCAAAACCCGGGCAAGCATCAGATTACCGGCGATCTGTTCTCCGGCAATGCGCAGGGGCCAAGCAGCGCATCCGTCGCCAGCGCCTCGACCATTCCTAACACCGATGCGAAGAACATCCCGCTGCGCGTTGACCTGAGCTACCAGAAAGACGCCAACAGCACCGTGAACTGGCAGGACGAAGTGCTGATGGTGCGCGAAGGCACCTGCTGGGTGGTTGATGATATTCGCTACCTGAATGTTCCAGCGCACGCCACCAACGGCAGCGTACGCCAGGTGCTGGAAAACCAGTAACCCGCTTCCCCCGGCCGACGCGGGCTTGCCGCGTCGGTCATCCCGCCGCCCGTCTACCGCTCGAATTTCGTCCAATAGAAAAAATTTCGCTACCGATCTCACAGCCTGCGCCACAAATCCCCTCCCTCGGCTTGAGTCGCGGTATCTTGTGCTAATCTTTTACTGTCCCGCCGCACACTCATAAATTTTAACGCACAAAGATTGCATAAGTATTCTGTGGAAGTTAACATTTGCGGCATCAATGTCTATTCAATTCTGGCGCATGAGTATTCAACTTAACGGTATCAATTGCTATTACGGCGCTCACCAGGCGCTGTTTGACATCACGCTGGAATGTCCAGCCGGGGAAACCCTGGTGCTGCTTGGCCCAAGCGGCGCCGGGAAAAGTTCATTGCTGCGGGTGCTGAACCTGCTGGAAATGCCGCGTTCGGGCCAACTGCAGATCGCCGGCAACCAATTCGACTTCAGGCAGGCGCCGGGCGAGAAAGCCATTCGCGAACTGCGCCAAAACGTCGGCATGGTGTTCCAGCAATACAACCTGTGGCCTCACCTCACCGTGGTTCAGAACCTGATCGAGGCACCTTGCCGCGTGCTGGGTCTGACCAAGGCTCAGGCGATGGAGCGCGCCGACAAGCTGCTCAAGCGTCTGCGCCTGACCGACTTCGCCGATCGCTTCCCGCTGCACCTTTCCGGTGGCCAGCAGCAGCGCGTGGCGATCGCCCGCGCCCTGATGATGGAGCCGCAGGTGTTGCTGTTCGATGAACCGACCGCAGCGCTGGATCCGGAAATCACCGCCCAGATCGTCAGCATCATTCGCGAACTGGCCGGCACCGGCATCACGCAGGTGATCGTCACCCACGAAGTGGAAGTGGCGCGCAAAACCGCCAGCCGCGTGGTGTACATGGAAAACGGCCACGTAGTGGAGCAAGGCGACAGCAGCCACTTCACGCAGCCGCGGACCACCGAGTTTGCTAATTACTTATCACACTAACAATTAACTTGCTGTAATTTGGGGAGTTTGCGATGAAAAAACTAATAATCGCCGCCGTTCTGGCCGGCATCAGCGTTTCCGTCTCCGCAGCCGAAACCATCCGTTTCGCTACCGAAGCCTCCTATCCTCCGTTTGAATTTATTGACGCCGGCAACAAGATTCAGGGTTTTGATGTCGATCTGGCCAACGCGCTGTGCAAAGAAATGCAGGCCGAGTGTACCTTCACCAACCAGGCGTTCGACAGCCTGATCCCGAGCCTGAAGTTCAAGCGTTTCGATGCGGTGATGGCCGGTATGGACATTACGCCGGAGCGTGAGAAGCAGGTGCTGTTCACCAAGCCTTACTACGATAACTCGGCGCTGTTCATCGCGCAGAAAGGCAAAATTGCCGACGTGGCGGCGCTGAAAGGCAAGAAAGTCGGCGTGCAAAACGGCACCACCCACCAGAAATACCTGACCGACAAGCACCCGGAAATCACCACCGTGCCTTACGACAGCTATCAGAACGCCATTTTGGATCTGAAGAACGGCCGCGTTGATGCGGTGTTCGGCGATACCGCGGTGGTCAACGAGTGGCTGAAGCAGAATGACGCGCTGGCGGCAGTGGGCGCCAAAGTGACCGACAAAGACTACTTCGGCACCGGCCTTGGCATCGCGGTGCGCCAGAAGAACACCGATCTGCAGGGCAAGTTCAACGCCGCTCTGGACAAGATCAAGCAGGATGGGACCTATGAAACCATCTACAAAAAATGGTTCCAGCAGTAATACGCCCAAATGAATGAATTACAACCTTTAGCAAGCGCCGCCGGCATGACCGTCGGCCTTGCCGTTTGCGCCCTGATCCTCGGGCTGATTCTGGCGATGCTGTTCGCCGTATGGGAATCGTCCCGCTGGAAAGCGGTCAGCTGGCTCGGCACCGCCTGGGTGACCGTGTTGCGCGGCCTGCCGGAAATCCTGGTGGTGCTGTTTATCTATTTCGGCTCGTCGCAGCTGCTGCTGATGCTCTCCGACGGCTTTACCCTCAACCTCGGTCTGTTCCAGCTGCCGATTCAGTTGGCGATCGACAATTTCGAAGTCAGCCCGTTCCTGTGCGGGGTGATCGCCCTGGCTCTGCTCTATTCCGCCTACGCCTCGCAGACGCTGCGCGGCGCGCTCAAAGCGGTGCCGCAGGGGCAGTGGGAATCCGGCCAGGCGCTTGGACTGAGTAAGGCGGCGATCTTCTTTCGCCTGATCATGCCGCAGATGTGGCGCCACGCCCTGCCCGGCCTCGGCAATCAGTGGCTGGTGCTGTTGAAAGACACCGCGCTGGTGTCGCTGATCAGCGTGAACGATCTGATGCTGCAAACCAAGAGCATCGCTACCCGCACCCAGGAGCCTTTTACCTGGTATGTGATCGCCGCGGCCATCTACCTGCTGGTGACGCTGTTCAGCCAATACGTCATCAAACGCATTGAGCTGCGCGCCACGCGCTTTGAGCGGGGGCCGGCCTGATGATTGAATATTTGCCGGAGATCCTCAAAGGGTTGCACACCAGCCTGACGCTGACCGTCGCCGCGCTGATCGTCGCACTGGTGCTGTCGCTGCTGCTGACGGTGATCCTGACGCTGAAAACGCCGATCCTGACGCCGCTGGTCAAGGCCTATGTGACGCTGTTCACCGGCACGCCACTGCTGGTGCAGATCTTCCTGATCTACTACGGCCCCGGCCAGTTCCCGGCGATCCGCGACTACCCTTGGCTGTGGAACCTGCTGTCGCAGCCCTGGCTGTGTGCGATGATAGCGCTGGCGCTGAACAGCGCGGCCTACACCACGCAGTTGTTCTACGGCGCGGTGCGCGCCATTCCCGCCGGGCAGTGGCAATCGTGCGAAGCGCTTGGCATGTCGCGCCGGCAGACGCTGCGCATTCTGCTGCCGTTCGCCTTCAAGCGCGCGCTGTCGTCTTACTCCAACGAAGTGGTGCTGGTGTTCAAAAGCACCTCGCTGGCCTATACCATCACGCTGATGGAAGTGATGGGCTACAGCCAGCTGATGTACGGCCGCACCTACGACGTGATGGTGTTCGGCGCCGCCGGCCTGGTGTACCTGTGCGTCAACGGCCTGCTGACGCTGCTTATGCGCCTGGTGGAGCGCCGCGCGCTGGCGTTTGAACGCCGCAACTGAGGCCGCCGCCCCCATGAGCCCCGCCATTGTGCGGGGCTTTTTTTACCCCTCAAGACAATACTTAATCATTTATATTGCATTTTAATTCACTCAATGGCAGGGTTAACAACAGGCATTCGCGCAAAAACCTCTGGCGATTACCAGTAAAAACAAACGATAGCGAATAATCACTTTCAGGATCCAGACAGGAGCTCTACGCATGAAAAAACTGCTGCTTGCCGCGACGATGTTAGCCGGGATGACCTTTAACGCCACCGCGGCCGAAACCATCCGCTTCGCCGCCTCCGCCACCTACCCACCGTTCGAATCGCTCGACGCCAACAACCAGATCGTCGGCTTCGATATCGATCTGGCCAACGCGCTGTGCAAGCAGATGCAGGCGCAGTGCACCTTCACCAACCAGGCGTTCGACAGCCTGATCGCCGCGCTGAAATTCAAGAAATACGATGCGGTGATTTCCGGTATGGACATCACGCCGGAGCGCAGCAAGCAGGTCGCTTTCACCCAGCCTTACTACGCCAACTCGGCGATCGTGATCGCGCAAAAAGGCAAGTTCAGCTCGCTGGCGGATCTGAAAGGCAAAAAGCTCGGCATGGAAAACGGCACCACCCACCAGAAATACATGCAGGACAAGCATCCGGAGATTAACACCGTTTCTTACGACAGCTACCAGAACGCCATTCTGGAGCTGAAAAACGGCCGCATCGACGGCGTGTTCGGCGACACCGCCGTGGTGAACGAATGGCTGAAAACCAACCTGCAGCTGGCGCCGGTGGGCGAGCACATCACCGATGCGCAATACTTCGGCACCGGTCTCGGCATCGCGGTGCGCCCAGACAACCAGGCGCTGCTGGCCAAGCTGAACGCCGCGCTGGACGCCATCAAGGCCGACGGCACCTACAAAGCCATCAACGACAAGTGGTTCCCGCAGTAAGCAATAAGGCCCGGTTATCCGGGCCTTATGTTTTATAAAATCCGCACCAGCAGCGTCAGCACTTCGTAGTGCGAGGTATGCGGGAACATGTCGAACAGCTGCACCCGTTCGATGCGATACCCCGGCAACATCTCGATATCTTTCGCCATGCTCTCGGCGTTGCAGCTCGAATACAGAATATAGTCCGGCGCCATCCGGCTCAAATAGTCGCACAGCGCCTGGCCGATGCCGCGCCGCGGCGGATTGACCAGCACCAGCTGCGGCACCTGGCCTTCGGCGGTGGCGAAGCGGGTGGAATCGAGCGCTTGAAAATCTACCTGCAACAACCCTAACCGCTGCGCCGACTGGCGCGCACAGGCGATCGCCTCCGCGCTGATTTCGATGCCGGTCAGGCGCGTCTGCGGCTGCGCGCAGTGCAGGCCGAAACCGCCGACGCCGCAGAACAGATCCCACATGCTGTCGATACCCAGCGCGCGCACCCAGTCGCGGGCGGTGGCATACAGATCGGCGGCCACCTGCGGGTTGGTCTGAAAGAAGCTTTGCGGGCGGATGAACAGCGGCACCTGATTGAACTGTTCCTCCAGCGCCTGCTGTTCGGTCAGCGCGATCTCGCGCTCCCCTTCCATGATCGCCATATGCACCGGTTGAATATTGGCGGAGATCACCCTGAGCTGCGGCAGCTGCTGCTGCAGCCACGGCAGCGCGGCGCGCAGCTGTGCCAGTTTGGTTTCCGAGCGCAGCACGAAACGCAGCATCACGCCGCCGTCGAGCGTGCTTTCGGTCAGCAGCAGGTATTTCAGCTCGCCACGTTTGCGCGCCACGTTATACGGCGTCAGGCCGGCGCGGGCGATAAAGCTTTTCAGCACAGCAAACATCGGCGCAAAGCCGGCGGGGTACAGCGGGCAGTCGCTCAGATCGACCGGCGTGCCGTCGCGGTGCAGCATGCCGAGCAGCGGTCGCTCCACGCTGCCGCTGACCACCATCTTGGCTTTATTGCGAAATGCGCTCAGTTCCCCCGCCACCGGCTGCAGCCACTGCGCGACGTCGCGCCCGGCCAGCAGCGATTGCAGGTGATGCTGTTTGTCGGCCAGTTGCTGCGGATAGGGCTTTTCCAGCCACTGACAGGAACGGCAGGTGCCCGCCGTATACAAAGCGCAATGCATGAAGATTACCGTGAAGTTCAGGATGACGAATTAAGGGCGCAGAGTTTACCACTCCGCGCGCCTAAAATCTCACTTGCGCGCGGTGAAGAAGCGGCGGCTGGCGGCAGGAACGAACAGCAACGCCAGGATCACCACGTCGGGGATCTTTTGCAGGATCAGAACGTGCAGGATTTGGCCGCTGGTTTCCCCCTCCACGGTGAACACCTCGGGGAAGAGGCTGCCGATGGTGGCCAACAGCAGGTAAAGCACCACGATGCACTGGCAGACCACATAGCCCCAGCGCCCCCAATTGCGGCCGCGCATCACCGCAAAGCCGCAGCTGATTTGCAGGCACAGCAGCATCAGGCCGGCCAGAAAGATAAAGGTGGAATCCCACGCCTGCGCGCTGGTGTTGACGAACTCCTGCGCGCCGTCGACGCCCAGCTCACCCAGCAGCAGCACCACGCTGATACACTTGATCGCCACCATGGCGGTGCCCGCCACCATCACCGGCACCGGCGCATCCGAAGTCGATCCCATTCCCTGCCCGCTTTTCAGCATGTCTGACATATCCGTGTTCCGCTACGACGCGCCACCTATACAGGTGGCACATGTAAAGTCAGGTAGTTAGTTGCAATACTTATTGATTGCAAAAATAGCAGGTTTGTTACGATTCAGCTACGGGCCGCCCGCTGCAATTCACGCGATCGTTGTTTTTCCGAGCGCGCCATAAACCACCAGGCGATCAGGCCGAGGATGCCCACCACCAGCAGGATCAGGCTGGCCAACGCGTTAATTTCCGGGTTCACCCCCATGCGCACGCTGGAGAACACCAGCATCGGCAGCGTGGTGGCGCCCGGGCCGGAAACGAAACTGGCGATCACCAGGTCATCCAGCGACAGGGTGAACGCCAGCATCCAGCCGGAGATCAGCGCCGGCGCAATCATCGGCAAGGTGATGACGAAGAACACCTTCAGCGGCGGCGCCCCCAGATCCATTGCCGCCTCTTCAATCGAGCGATCCACCTCGCGCAGACGCGAACTGATGACCACCGCCACATAAGCGGTACAGAAGGTGACATGCGCCAGCCAGATAGTGAACATGCCACGTTCCGACGGCCAGCCGAAGGCATGCCCCATCGCCACGAACAGCAGCAGCAGCGACAGGCCGGTGATCACGTCCGGCATCACCAGCGGCGCGGTCAGCATAAACGCGAAGCCGGTTGAACCGCGAAAGCGGCCGAATCGCACCATCACCACGGCGGCGATGGCCCCCAGTACCACCGCGGCGGTGGCGGAGGCGGCGGCGATGGTCAGGCTGAGCCCCACCGCGCTGATCATCGCCGAATCGTGGAACAGTTCGCTATACCAGCGCGTGGACCAGCCGGCCCACACCGTCACCAGCTTGGAGCTGTTGAAGGAGTAGATCACCAGCATCAGCATCGGCGCATACAGGAAGGTAAAGCCGACAGTCAGGATGGCGATGCGCCACGGTGAACGCACTACCGGCAAGTTGTTCATTCCTGCCCCCCTATTTCCTTGTTCTGGTGTTTGTGGAACCACAAAATTGGCACGATCAGCAACAGCAGCATGATGGTGGCGACCGCCGAGGCCACCGGCCAGTCGCGGTTATTGAAGAACTCCTGCCACAGCACGCGGCCGATCATGATGCTGTCCGGCCCACCGAGCAGTTCCGGGATCACGAACTCCCCCACTGCCGGAATGAACACCAGCATCGAACCGGCGATGATGCCGCCGCGCGTCAGCGGCACGATCACGCTGAAGAAGGTTTTCAGCGGCCGGGCGCCCAGATCCAGCGACGCCTCCACCAGCGAGTAATCCAGCCGGATCAGCGCCGTGTAAATCGGCAGCACCATAAACGGCAGATAGGAATAAACGATGCCGATATACACCGCCAGGTTGGTGTGCAAGATCACCAGCGGTTGATCGATCACCCCTAGCCACATCAGAAAGTTATTCAGCGTGCCGTTGTTTTTCAGGATCCCCATCCAGGCGTAGACGCGGATCAGGAACGAAGTCCAGGAAGGCAGGATCACCAGCAACAGCAGAATGTTGCGGGTCGACGCCTTGCTGTGCGCCACCGCCCAGGCCAACGGATAGCCGATGATCAGGCAACACAGCGTCGAGACCGCCGCCACGCGCAGCGACTGCAGGTAGGCATCGATATACAACGGATCGTCGGTCAGCTGCAGGTAGTTGGCGAAGTTGAGCGCAATGTTCAGCTTGCCGTCCACCCAGCTCATCAGCTCGGTGTAGGGCGGCACCGCCAACGCCAGCTCCGCCAGGCTGATCTTGAACACGATCAGGAACGGCAGCATAAACAGCAGCGTCAGCCATAAATACGGCAATGCGATCACCAGCTTGCGGCCGTGAGCCATCAGCAGGCGATGGAACAGGGCCTTGAGGGTGGAGGGCGTTTTGGCCGGCGGTTCCGGCGTGCGTTCAGAAAGCAGGGTCATACGGGTTACTCCTCACCGGCTCTACTACACCGTCAACACGACGCAGCTGTCGGTTTCCCAACACAGACGCACTTCATCGCCCCAGGTGGGCATCCCCTTGCGGAAACGATGGCCGTTTTGCAGCTGGGCGCTGATAATCTGCCCGCTGTGCAGCTTCACGTGGTAGATAGACAGATCGCCCAGGTAGGAAATGTGCGCCACTTCCCCCACCGCGAAGTTGCAGCCGTCTTCCGGCACTTGTTCGCACAGCAGGATCTTTTCCGGCCTCAGCGCCACCTGGATCGGCACACCGTCCACCACCGAGGCATCCGGATCCACCTTGATCGCATGACGCAGCCCAGGGCTTTGCAGGATCAGCGCATCGTCGTGGCGCTCCAGCAGCACACAGTCGAAGACGTTGACCGAACCGATAAACTCGGCGCTGAAGCGGCTATTCGGATGCTCGTAGATCTCTTCCGGCTCGCCGATCTGCACGAACTTGCCGCGGTTCATGATGGCGATGCGCCCCGCCATGGTCATCGCCTCCTCCTGATCGTGCGTCACCATCACGCAGGTCACGCCGACGCGCTCGAGAATGTCGGTCACTTCCAGCTGCATGCGATCGCGCAGCTTCTTGTCCAGCGCGCCCATCGGTTCATCCAGCAGCAGCAACTTCGGCCGCTTGGCCAGGCTGCGTGCCAATGCCACCCGCTGCCGCTGGCCGCCGGAAAGCTGGTGCGGTTTGCGTTTGGCGTACTCCTGCATGTGCACCAGCGCCAGCATTTCGGCCACCCGCTCGGCGATCTCCGCCCGCGGCATTTTGTCCTGCTTCAGGCCAAACGCGATGTTCTGCTCCACGGTCATGTGCGGAAACAGCGCGTACGACTGAAACATCATATTGATCGGCCGCTGGTACGGCGGCACATGCGACATATCCTGCCCGTCGAGCACGATCTGCCCTTCCGTCGGCTGTTCAAAGCCGGCCAGCATGCGCAGCAAGGTGGACTTGCCGCAGCCGGACGGGCCAAGCAGCGCAAAGATCTCGCCCTTGTAGATGGTGAGGCTGACATCTTCGACCGCATTCTGCCCGTCGAAGGTTTTGGTGAGGTTACGGATTTCCAGCAGAGGGGTGAAAACCTTCTGCGACTTGGCTTGAGGACGAGGAATAGCGTCGTTCAATCGGGGTGCTCTCCGGCGTAAAGCGGCACAAAACCACGGCGAGCGCCGTGGCCCAAAACGGCAATGCAGGCGGGGAGCGCCCGCCTGCCGGTTTACCGACGATGGGGGGGATCCCCCCCATCATCACTTCCCGCTTTTAACTTTAGTCCATGCGCGGGTAATGACACGGTCCAGCTTCGGCGACTGCACGTTGAGCGTGAACAGCTTGGCGCGCAGATCGGCCGGCGGATAGACGTTCGGGTTCTCGCGCACTTCGGCGTTCACCAGCGGCGTGGAGTCTTTCACCGCATTGGCGTAATAGACATAGTTGCTGATGCCCGCCATCACGTCAGGTTTCATCAGGAAGTTCAGGAACTGGTACGCGGCGTCTTTGTTCTTGGCGTCCGCCGGCATGGCGAACATGTCAAAGTAGGTCAGCGCTCCCTCTTTCGGGATCGCGTAGGCCACGTTCACGCCGTTCTTCGCCTCTTTGGCGCGGTTGGCCGCCTGCATCACGTCGCCGGACCAGCCGATCGCCACGCAGATATCACCGTTAGCCAGATCGTTGATGTACTGAGAAGAGTGGAAGTAACGAATGTTCGGCCGCAGTTTCAGCAGCAGATCGTTGGCCGCGCCGGTGTAGTCCGCCGCATTGGTGCTGTTGGGATCCTTGCCCAGGTAGTGCAGCACGGTGGCGTAAACCTCGCTCGGCGCATCGAGGAAGGAGACGCCGCAGCTTTTCAGCTTCTCGAGGTTTTCCGGCTTGAGGATCAGATCCCAACTGTCGACAGGCGCGTCTTTGCCCAATGCCGCCTTCACCTTGTCGACGTTATAGCCGATGCCGGTGGTCACCATCAGGTATGGGATGCCGTATTTGTTGTCTTTATCGTTGTGTGCAACCAGCTTCAGCATCTCGGGATCGAGATTCTTGTAGTTGGGCATTTTGCTCTTGTCGAGCGGTTCGAAGATGCCGGCCTGCGACTGGCGTTCGAGGAAGTTGGATGAAGGAACCACCAGATCATAACCGGTGCTGCCCGCCATCAGTTTGCCTTCCAACACTTCGTTGGAGTCAAAGACGTCGTACACCACTTTGATACCGGTTTCTTTCTGGAATTTGGCCAGGGTATCCGGCGCGATATAGTCGGACCAGTTATACACGTGCAGCGTTTTCTCTTCGGCTGACGCATTGACGGACGCGGCCATCAACAGGCCGGCAACCACACCCGATAACCACTTTTTACGTTGGGTGACCATCCGTAACTTCCTCCAAAACAGGGTGAATCATAGAATTGAACTTGTATCTGCAGCGATACAAAACCTTTCCTGATTGAGCGCAATCGTTGCAACCGCGAAATGAATGGCTATGCATATGATTGCATGCGCCTTTTTACACTGCCCTGCTCGCGTGGTTACAAGGGAAATCGCAAGCCCTTTGCAGAATCAGCAGCATAGCCGCTGCCATCGCAACCCGCCAGCCCCCAGGGTAAAAAACGCCTTTTATCGATTTTTTATGCAGTTTTCTCTATGTGATACGCCATTAACGGTACAAAAGGCGAGAAAGATCGGGCGGCAAAGGCCAAAGTGCAGAATATTTTATTGCGGAGGGGAGTCACGGCAGCATGCCGCCGGAGCGACGGCATGCTTAAGGTACAGCGAGGATCAGTGCAGCATCGGCTGACGCACGGCGCCAGCGGGGATCTCTTCTTCGTCACCCATAAACAGCAGATCGTTCGCCCGCGCCTCGAGGATCACCATCGAGACCTGCTCTTCACCCTGCTGCATGAAGTGGGTGAACTGCTCGTAGGTGATGCCGACCGCCACGCTCAGCGACTGGCAGACGATCAGCTTCGGCAGGTTGTCGTCCTGAATGTCAACAAACGCCTTGATGGTCAGCGAGCTGGCGTTGATCTGGCTCAGGTCCGCCACCAGCGGGATCAGCGCGGTCGGCTTCACTTCGGCCAGCGCGGAGAACAGAATGACGTTGTCCACCAGATCTATCTTGGCGTCGAACACGCCGTCGAAGTTCTGCATGTGCGGCAGGTGCAGCGCCTGGCAGGAATCGCACTCAAAGAAAGAAATGCCCGACTGATCCAGCCAGCACCGCAACAGCGCCAAATCGGGGACAATGAGTGAATCCATAATAACCAGCCTCACAATATTCAATACGCGAAAAGGCGCATAGCTTACGGAATATTCACCCGATACGCCACGATCAATGCGGCTTAATTCACTAATTCAGATATTGCACGGCGGGAAAGGCGCACCGCCCGCCCCGTCAACCGCCCGATTTCAGGCGGAAGCCCGGCCGGCCGCGCTGCTCAATGTATTCAATCATCATGCCGGCGATGTCCAGCCCGGTAGTGGTTTCCACCCCTTCCAGCCCCGGTGAGGCGTTGACCTCCATCACCAGCGGGCCGCGCTCGGCGCGCAGGATATCCACCCCGGCCACGTCCAGCCCCAGCGTGTTCGCCGCTTTGACCGCAATCACCCGCTCCCTGGCGGTGATGGTCACTTTGCGGGCGGTGCCGCCGCGGTGCAGGTTGGAACGAAACTCGCCGGGCTTCGCCTGCCGCTCGATGGCGGCCACCACCCGGCCGCCCACCACCAGGCAGCGCACGTCGCGGCCCTGCGCTTCGCGCACGTACTCCTGCACCAGAATATGGGCGTTCAGGCCGCGAAAGGCGTCGATCACGCTTTCCGCCGCCTGGCGAGTTTCCGCCAGCACCACCCCGATGCCCTGCGTGCCTTCCACCAGCTTGACCACCAGCGGCGCGCCGCCGACCAGTTCGATCAGATCGCCGGTATCGTCCGGTGAATGGGCGAAACCGGTGATCGGCAGATCGATACCCTGCCGGGCCAGCAGTTGCAGCGAACGCAGCTTGTCGCGGGCGCGGGTAATGGCCACGGATTCGTTTAGCGGGTAGCTGCCGAGCAGCTCGAACTGGCGCAGCACCGCCGTGCCGTAAAAGGTAATGGCAGAGCCGATGCGCGGGATCACCGCATCGTAACGTTCCAGCTGACGGCCGCGATAGTGAATGGTCGGCGCCGCCGGATTGATGTTCATATAGCAGGAGAGCGGATCGATGATATCGATACTGTGCCCGCGATCTTCCGCCGCTTCACGCAGCCGCTTACATGAATAGAGCGATCCGTCGCGAGAAAGAATGGCAATTTTCACTCGTCACCCCAAAAGCCAACGCCTGCCCGGCAGGCGAGTTAGCGGCCGCGGCGCTCAGGCGCGCGGATCGCGATCCTGATTATCTTTCGATGCGTCTGCATCTTGCGGTTTGCGGCGATCGTTTTCCGGCGGCAAGCCGCCGCGCATCAGCGGCCCGAACCCCTGCACCACGCGCCATACCAGAAACGCCGCCGCCGGCACCATCAGCGCCACGCCGAGGAAAATCATGCCGACCGCCGCCTGTTGCGACGCCAGCCAGCCCGGCAGCTGCAGGTGGCCGTGAATACTGAGGTAGGCCAATACCAGCATCACGATGCCCAGCCCTTCCAACACCAGCACCGGGCGCGGTAAGTCACCGAATGAACGCATATTTTTCTTCTCCAGAAGGTCTGCCCCCAGTGTAGTGAATTCCCGCCGACGGCGACAGCCCCGGCAGACTAATTGGTTACATGAATCAGATTAACAGGTAATTCCTGCTTTTTTTTCACCGCCTCAACGGGCATAGTAGGCGCCATCTGACGCAGGTAATGACTTTTTCGGTGACGGGATGTCGTTGCAATCGCGAATAATTTATCGAAAATCCAATTAAGGAGCGTTGCATGTTTGCAGTAATCTTCGGGCGTCCTGGCTGTCCTTATTGTGTCCGCGCTAAAGAACTGGCGGAAAAACTGACTGAAGAACGCGACGATTTCAACTTCCGTTACGTTGACATCCACGCGGAAGGCATCACCAAGGCCGATCTGGAAAAAACCGTCGGCAAACCGGTTGAAACCGTGCCGCAGATCTTCCTGGATGAGAAGCACATCGGCGGTTGCACCGATTTTGAAGCTTACGCTAAAGAACACCTGAACCTGTTCCAGTAAGTTTTTGAACGACAAAAAGGCGCTTAATGCGCCTTTTTTTATTGCCGCTGCCGCCGGTGCAACTGCTGGAGCGTGTGCAACAAACCGAGGGCGAACAGCATCAGCATCGCGCCGAACACGCACCAGAACACCGCGCTGGTGGCGTAAGCCAGTTCCTGCCAAAACGACGAGGACGGCGTCAGCCAGAAGTGGCGGATCAGCAGGCACAGCGGCAATGCATACAGCGCGCCAAGCAACGGGCAAAGCAGCCGCTTGCGGCTCGACAAATAGCTGGCGATCGCGCCGGGGATCACAAACAGCAGCAGGCCGGTTTCACCGTGGTGCTCATGATCCGTGCTGCCGAACAGGCCGGTTTGCTGGCCGAGAAACACCAGGCTGAACAACAGAAAACAGCTGAGAATGCCCAGCCAATATCTATAACTCGTCATGCGAATTCTCCCCCGCCCAATTACCGCATCAATAGAAATCGGCCCGGTCACCCGTGCGGTAACGCTGAACCGAATTTTTTCCTTGGTCAAAAGAGAGTTAAATGCGCACGGCGGCGCAGGAAATCAGCTTTCTGTGCTGGCTGTCATCGGTCATAGCGTCTAGAATGAACGCCGCCGAACGATGGTTCGCTTCGCCTTACGCTGGTGGTGATTTATGATGTCGTTTTAAGGCTGAATTTATCTCTTATAGTTATCTATATCAAGCACTTACTGGTAAACAATAAGTTATCCTCCGTGAACATAAACGTCGCTAGTTTGTTAAACGGTAACTACATTCTGTTACTGTTCGTGGTACTCGCACTGGGGCTGTGCCTCGGTAAACTCCGTCTGGGCTCCGTCCAACTCGGTAATTCCATTGGCGTTTTAGTGGTTTCTCTGCTGCTCGGCCAGCAACACTTCGCCATTAACACCGAGGCGCTGAATCTCGGCTTCATGCTGTTTATTTTCTGCGTCGGGGTGGAAGCCGGGCCTAACTTTTTCTCGATTTTCTTCCGCGACGGCAAAAATTACCTGATGCTGGCGCTGGTGATGGTCGGTTCGGCGATGGTGATCGCCATCGGTCTAGGCAAGCTGTTCCACTGGGACATCGGCCTGACCGCCGGCATGCTGGCCGGCTCGATGACCTCCACGCCGGTGCTGGTGGGGGCCGGCGATACGCTGCGCAACACCATCGTCAACGGCCCGGCGCTGCTGGCGGCGCAGGATCATCTGAGCCTTGGCTATGCCCTTACCTACCTGATCGGTCTGGTCAGCCTGATTTTCGGCGCGCGCTACCTGCCAAAACTGCAGCACCAGGATCTGTCCACCTCCGCCCAGCAAATCGCTCGCGAACGCGGCCTGGACACCGACAGCCAGCGCAAGGTCTACCTGCCGGTGATCCGCGCCTACCGCGTCGGCCCCGAGCTGGTGGCCTGGGCCGACGGCAAGAACCTGCGCGAACTGGGCATCTACCGCCAGACCGGCTGCTACATTGAACGCATCCGCCGCAACGGCATTCTGGCCAACCCGGACGGTGACGCGGTGCTGCAGGTAGGCGACGAGATCTCGCTGGTCGGTTATCCGGACGCCCACGCGCGGCTGGATCCGAGCTTCCGCAACGGTAAGGAAGTGTTCGACCGCGATCTGCTCGACATGCGCATCGTGACCGAAGAGATCGTAGTGAAGAACAGCAACGCGGTGAACAAACGCCTGAGCCAGCTGAAGCTGACTGACCACGGTTGCTTCCTCAACCGCGTGATCCGCAGCCAGATCGAAATGCCAATCGACGACAGCATCGTGCTCAACAAGGGCGACGTGCTGCAGGTAAGCGGCGACGCGCGCCGGGTGAAGAGCGTGGCGGAGAAGATTGGCTTTATCTCGATCCACAGCCAGGTGACCGATCTGCTGGCGTTCTGCGCCTTCTTCATCATCGGCCTGCTGATCGGCCAGATCACCATTCAGTTCAGCAACTTCTCGTTCGGCATCGGTAACGCCGCCGGCCTGCTGATGTCCGGCATCATGCTCGGCTTCCTGCGCGCCAACCACCCGACCTTCGGCTACATTCCGCAGGGCGCGCTGAACATGGTGAAAGAGTTCGGCCTGATGGTGTTTATGGCGGGCGTGGGCCTGAGCGCCGGCGCCGGCATCGGCCACAGCCTGGGCGCGGTCGGCGGCCAGATGTTGATCGCTGGGCTTATCGTCAGCCTGGTGCCGGTGATTATCTGCTTCCTGTTCGGCGCCTACGTGCTGCGCATGAACCGCGCCCTGCTGTTTGGCGCCATCATGGGCGCCCGCACCTGCGCGCCGGCGATGGAGATCATCAGCGACACCGCACGCAGCAACATCCCGGCGCTGGGCTACGCCGGCACCTACGCCATCGCTAACGTGCTGTTAACGCTGGCGGGTTCGCTCATCGTAGTGCTATGGCCGGGCATACTCGGCTGATCGATTAGCGGGAGAGATGGATCGGCGATAAAAATATTTTGATTTTTTTGTCGCCGGCCAGAACTTTCGTTGGGGGCCGCAGTCTGAATTAGTGCCACTGCTTTTCTTTGATGTCCCCATTTTGTGGAGCCCGATAATCCCGCCTTTTAGGTTCAAGATTATCGGGTTTTTTGTTGCCTGCACTCCACCGCCCGCGGGACCACCATCAGATGGCAGCAACACCTCAACTGACGACGTACAGCGCCGCGTCCGCTCCTTCCTGAAACATCGTTTCTCTTAACGTTTAGTGTCGGGCGGTCGGCTATCAGACAATGATTTCCCAAGGTTTGATTTCAGAAGGAATGAGAGCGGAGTAACTGTATTAATTAGCAAGTGGGGCTGAACTCAACAACGGCCTTATCAATATCTTAATATCAAAAAAAGCAAGACACCTACGGTGCCTTGCTTTTCTTTTTACATTAGCAAGCGCCAAAAAGAACGACAGAGAACAGAACGGAACCGTTCAGATAAATAGTGGCCTTCAATCCCGTAGGAATAAAGGAACCACAGGTCTCTGCGCACACTTTAAGCTGCCCACCAATGGGAATTGGAATCGGCGAAGAAACGCAAAAGTCACCGTAGACAGGAATGGTAAAACAGATTTGGTTGTTTGCAGGGTTATAACTGGCCCCAACGCAAACCGAAAGTTTAAGCGCCAACACGCCCTGCTGCTTAAGGTCTACAGGTACCGGCGCCGGTGTTTTTTGCGAAAATCCAACCGCAGTAAAATCAGCAACATGTTCATTTTGAGCCTGCGGATCTTGTTCATTGCATTTACAATCAGCCATTGGAATATCCTCGTAAGTTTTTTTAGATATTAATTAGCGAACAATGTAATTGCCGTGGAGCTAATTACATTGATGAATCTAGCAGCACAATAATTAATTTCCATTCCTTCGCCATTAAATAAAATCAATAAAACAACAATAAAATGATTAATAAGAATATTTTTATTTATGTAACCGAGACGGTTTGTTATTACCAAAATAATTGCAACTCACAATAATATAATCAGGGATGAAGGGAGATAAAAAATGAGGATATTGCGAGTGAGAATTAAAAAATGCCCTTAAACCAAGGATGTTAACCTTGTTAGCTTGAGTCACTTTCCATTTTCCCTCTGTAGGTTGAAAAAATTTGGCTAAGCACCCGGCTCTCCTACCTGAAAATAAAAAACCGCCTGAAGAGCCGCATATCATCGCAAAATGCTCTTCAAACGGTTTTGTACAAGATCATGTATTCACAGCGCTAATCGCGGATTACTTTGATTCAGCCTGGCTTACGGTATCTTCGGCTTTCCAGATGCGGTATTTCACTTCCGCGTCTTTCGGCGCATACACCACGATCGGCAGGCGGCTGTTGTAACGCTGCATCGCGGCGTCGCCCAGGTTGGCGGCGATGAATTTCTTGGTCTTGGTGTTATCCGGGCAAGCCATCATGGTCGAGGCCGGTTCGGACAGCTTCTCCAGCACCAGGTAGTCGTAGCCCCAGCCAGACAACGTTTTGGTCTCCAGGGTGCCGCCAATCATATGGCGGTTGCAGTCCACTTCCAGCGTCTTGCCGATCAGCAGCTCTACCTTATAGTTCTCTTCGTGCTCTTGCTTCGGCAGGTAGATCACCTGGCGGTTCATGCCCTTCTCGGCTTTCGGGTAAGGCGCGACCTTTTCCAGCGGCTGTTTGCTGATATCCGCGTCATCGCCAGAGGTAGCCGCCATGGCGCTGGCGGAAACGGCCATCAGCAGGCCGGAAAATACAACGGATGCCTTGTTCATGTTTATCCCTACACTTTTTGTTAAATAATCCGCCTATAAACTAATACACTACCGCCAAGCTCGCCACAGGTTTAATCTTCTTTACAATAGGCGATAAATAGTGACAATCGCCTGGCATTCCCCGTTATCCGGAGCAATACCCCAGAAAAAACCGCCGATTAAGACGAGATAAACAGGTGATGATCTGCGCACAACCGGGTGTATCAGAGAGGGTTTTCTTGCCGGCGGACTAAGGTTTTCTTAAGACAGAATTATTACAGTGGCGCTATTCAATACTGTCACCGAGCCTGCGCGTGAATCCACAATCGTCATTAAATCAATCCTCAACGGCACAGCAAATTAAGACAACCACCCTTTACTCCCTGCCGACATCCTTTTACCGTTGGCAAGTTTTTGGCCTGCTGATCAGCGGTTTGGTGTTCCTGTGGCTCTCCCGCAACGAACAGCTGGACTGGGCGATCAGCAACTATTGGTACGATGCCGCCAGCGGGCATTTCCCGTGGCAAAACAATTACTGGCTGGATCTGATCAATCACCGTCTGTTGAAGCAGATAGTGATAGTGGGCGCGGTGCTGACGCTGTTTTGGGGCATCTATCGCCGCAGCGCGCGCCTGATTGTCAGCATGCTGCTTCTCGGCATCGGCCCGCTGGTGGTGGGCATTCTCAAGGCCACCAGCGCGCACTCCTGTCCGTGGGATCTGATCGAGTACGGCGGCAAGGCGATGTCCTTCCCGTTGTTCGGCGCGGTACCGGCGCTGCCGGGCCCCGGTCGCTGTTTCCCCGGCGGGCACGCCTCGAGCGGTTTCGCGGTCATGGCGTTGTTTTTCCTGTTTTATCCGCAGCGCCCGCGCCTGGCCTGGTGCTGCTGGTGTGGCGGTATTGCGCTCGGCATGTTGATGGGCTTTGGTCAGATCATGCGCGGCGCACATTTTCTTACCCATAACCTGTGGGCAGGTTGGTGGGTTTGGTTAAGCCAGTTGGCAATTTATTGGATAGTTAGCGGCTATTGGCGCCGCAAGACGAGGTAACGGTTATGGAGCAGTTAAACCATGTTCTTTTCGCCTGGATCAATGCGACCCCGGCATCTCCCGAATGGATGATCGATTTCGCCACCTTTCTGGCGCGCGATCTTATCATTATCGTGCCGCTGCTGATCGTCGGCCTGTGGCTGTGGGGGCCGCGCAGCCAGCTGGTTTCGCAGCGCGAAGTGGTGGCGAAAACCACGATCGCGCTGCTGTTCGCCATGCTTGCCGCCTCCGCTATCGGCGCGCTGCTGCCGCATGAGCGCCCGTTCGTCGCCGGCGTGGGTTATACCTTCCTGGCGCACGTGCCGGACAGTTCGTTCCCCAGCGATCACGGCACCGCCATCTTTACCTTTGCGCTGGCGTTCCTGTTCTGGCACCGGGTCTGGTCCGGCGCGCTGCTGATGATTGTCGCCGTCGGCATCGCCTGGTCACGCGTTTACCTCGGCGTGCACTGGCCGCTGGATATGGTCGGCGGTTTCCTGCTCGGCCTGGTCGGCTGCCTGTTCGCTCAGCTGGTATGGAATCTGTTCGGCGATGTCCTCGCCGACAGGCTGTCGCGTCTGTATCGCTTTCTGTTTGCCTTCGCCATTCGCCGCGGCTGGGTGAAAGAATAACCGCATAACATGACAGGGGCGTTACCGCCCCTGCTTTCACACCACGCCGGTGGTCACGCAAAATGCCCGCGTTTTTCCCGCTCCCAGCATCACTCCCGCCTCCCCTTCCGGCGCATTAGGCCGGCAGTTTGCCGGCTGGATAAAAGCAAGCAGCCGCCTGTTGCCCTGGACAGCGATGCGCCGCAGGCCATAGTTGAATTGTCCGGTGGCAAAACGCGTCACATAGCGGCGGCCTTGCGGCGCCAGCATAAAGAACTCGGCCTGATCCACGTAGCGCGTCAGATCGTCGGAGCACAGCAGTTCCTGCCCGAGCGCCTCTCCCAACAGCGCCGGCGTCGGCAGGTTCTGGCGGAACACCGCGTCGGGAATGCAATCGTAGTTGAGGCGGCACACATAGCGCAGCGGCTGCGGCCGATCGGCCAGGTTGGTAACCTTCATCTCTATAGCGAACTGCGCGCTCTGGGCCTCCAGACGCAGCGCCGGGCCGATGCGCCAACGCCCGCCCAACCGCTCGCCTTCACCGTGCAACGTCAGCTCATCGCCCGCCAGCTGCAGCCACACGCGTTGCATCTGGAGCGGCGCGCCATCGTGACTCGGCCAGGCGGGACAGAACGCGGCGTCGTCAGCGCGCTTTCTTCCGGCGCCCCGCACGCTGCGGCGGCCCGATTTCAGCGAATGTCCGTCAAACTCGGCGTCCCAGATCGCGAGGCCCTGATACGGCAAAACCGTCAGCGCGCCACGGCAGTTCGCCAGCGTCAGCATCGGCCCGCGTTCTGCGCAGCGATGCGCGCTCACCGCGAAATCCGCGTTGCGGAACAGTTCCTGCCGATACGTCCCGAAAGCTTCAGGAGCCAGGTCGATGTTGATATTCATCTTTTTTCCCTCGACGTTTCGCCCGCGCAGGCCGCGAGCGGCCACTGAAAATGTTATTTAAATAACAAACAACCCTCCTCTAAGTTATACATATAACAGTGAAGTAACTATGATCTCGTCGACATTTTTCAAATCCCGCTAGGTTTATCGACATTGCAATGTTATTATTTTCACATTATCTATCCATGCTCTTTTCTCAACTTCACTAAGGAACCGCGATGACCACCGAAAACATCGATTACGCCAGCTATGTTGACCACACCCTGCTGGCCATGGACGCCACCGAAATGCAGATCGCCAAACTGTGCGAAGAAGCGCAGCAGCACAACTTCTATGCGGTATGCGTCAACTCCGGCTACGTGCCGCTGGCGGCCCAGCTGCTGCAGGAAAGCACGGTGAAAGTCTGCTCGGTGATCGGTTTCCCGCTGGGCGCCGGCCTGACCGTCGCCAAAGCCTTTGAAGCCAAAGCGGCGATCGCCGCCGGCGCGCAAGAGATCGACATGGTGATCAACGTCGGCTGGCTGAAGAGCGGCCTGCTGGACGAAGTGAAAGCCGACATCGCCGCCGTGCGCGAGGTTTGCGCGGCGATCCCGTTGAAGGTAATATTGGAAACCTGCCTGCTCAGCGATGCGCAGATCGTCCAGGTTTGTGAAATGTGCCGCGAACTCGATGTCGCCTTCGTGAAAACCTCCACCGGCTTCAGCACCGGCGGCGCTCGGGAAGAGCACGTCAAACTGATGCGCGAGACCGTGGGCAGCGAAATGGGCGTGAAAGCTTCCGGCGCCGTGCGCGATCGCGCCACCGCCGAGAAGATGATCAACGCCGGCGCCACGCGTATCGGCACCAGCTCCGGCGTCGCCATCGTCTCCGGCGCTCAGGCGGCAGCGGGCAGCTACTGATCGTCGGTATGCCCTGAGGGGCATAGCCAATACACTCCGATGCGGGACAATACGGGCGGTTGATGCGGCCCGATATTGCCCCGCATCGTTCTGTTTAGCGCCGGAAATGCCGGCTCGCCTTTTATCTCTACTACCTGTGGGAAGACGGATCTATGGAAACGCGGCGCGAAGAACGTATCAACCGGTTAGTTCAGGCGTTAAAACGCGCTGACAAGATCCACCTGAAAGAAGCCGCCGTGCTGCTGGGGGTCTCGGAGATGACCATTCGCCGCGATCTGAGCGCCGAACCGGCGGCCGTGGTGTTGCTTGGCGGCTACGTGGTGACCGATCCGCGCAGCAACGGCGTGACCAACTACTTCGTTTCCGATCAAAAAGCCAAACAGGTCACGGAGAAACGGCGCATCGGCCTGCTGGCGGCGCCGCTGATCAATGAAAACGACACGGTGTTTTTCGACTGCGGCACCACCACGCCGGCGATCATCGACGCCATCGCCGACGAGCTGGCTTTCACCGCCGTGTGTCATTCGCTGAACACCTTCCTGGCGCTGCAGGACAAACCGAACTGCAAAGTGGTGCTGTGCGGCGGTGAGTTCAAGCCGAACAACTACATCTTTTCCAGCCTCGGCGGCCGCAACGAGCTCGATCACATCTGCCCGAACATCGCCTTTATCTCCGCCGCCGGCCTCAGCCTGCAGCACGGCGCCACCTGCTTCAACTTCGACGAGCTGGAGATGAAGCATCGCGCCATGGCGATGGCGCAGCAAAAGATCCTGGTGGCAGACCACAGCAAGTTCGGCAAAACCAAGCCGGCCTGCATCGGCCCGCTGACGCAGTTCGATCGGGTGATCACCGATCGCCAGCCGGACGCCGACTTCATGGCGTTCTTCAACGATAACGCCATCGCTATCCGCTATTAGTCCGCCTTCAGCGCCGTCATAACCGACGGCGCACCGCTTCGATATCCCTCTTTCCCCGCCGAAAAATGAACAAATAATGCGCAATCAATTCGCGTTTTTCGCTTATCCGCACGCAACATCAGGTTAATAAAATGCAACAGCTCACCCGCGTGATTATTTTTTCGCAGGCTAACCACGCGGTCGGTTGGGTGAATTAACGGCTATTTATGGCTTTTATATGATAAATCGAGCCAAAGGCCAGGAAGTTTAAATAAACGACGGTTTACGCGATTGCAGCAAATCTCGCCAATACCTGTTAGGTATCTGTTATTTATATGATGAATGGTTACGCATTTTTATCCGCTAACCACGTAAGTAATTTCCCTTCGTTACTAGCGGTGTTTTTCAACAAAAACAAAATAAAACAAAAAGATAAAAGTTATTTGCCTTAAAAACATAATGTGATCTACATCACTAAAACTGCTTAATCCGGGTTTTTCGCTAGATCCAAAACCACGCATAAAATATATTGCTCGGCTTGCTGCTGAGCACAGCGCTTTATCCGGCTAATTATTGTACAAGCCGCATAATCGCAGAAACTTTCATGAGAGCGTTCTCAGCACAAAATCTTACACAAATGTGCAACAAATGCGCGAAAAATCGATAAAAAAGCTGATAACTGCACATATTGCGCATTTGAGAGCAGGATCACGGTTGTTTCTACTGTAAATCGTTATCTTGCCGCCAACAAAAATCGACAGGCAAAGACCTGTCGGCAGCGGTAATGACTTTTATCGCCCGCGACGGTGAAAAGTCTTTAGTGAATTACCCGGCGCTGTGCCTTGGTAATGAACACAATAAACAACCAGGGGGACGCCAACACATCCCCGCAAGCAACACCTGATTCTTACCGCAAGCGTTGCCTGAATAGGACGTTTGACGGTTTAACCTTAAGTTTTGCCTTTTAATTTTAAATTCGTGTTCACTTCGGAGATATTTATGGACACTACACAGACCGGCACAATTGCCTCTGCGGCTTCGGGTTCCAGCACTACCTGGCGTAAAACGGATACCATGTGGATGTTGGGCCTGTACGGCACCGCCATCGGCGCAGGCGTCCTGTTCCTGCCCATCAACGCCGGCATCGGCGGTTTGATTCCTCTGATCATCATGGCCATCATCGCTTTCCCGATGACCTTCTTTGCCCACCGCGGCCTGTGCCGTTTCGTTCTGTCCGGCAAAAATCCCGGTGAAGACATCACCGCCGTGGTAGAAGAGCACTTCGGCATCACCGCCGGTAAACTGATTACCCTGCTGTACTTCTTCGCCATCTACCCGATTCTGTTGGTTTACAGCGTGGCGATCACCAACACCGTCGACAGCTTCATCACCCACCAGTTGGGCATGACGTCGCCGCCGCGCGCCATCCTGTCGCTGATCCTGATCGTCGGCCTGATGACCATCGTGCGCTTCGGTGAGCAGGCCATCGTGAAAACGATGAGCATCCTGGTCTTCCCGTTCGTCGCAGTGCTGATGCTGCTGGCGGTGTATCTGATCCCTAACTGGACCGGCGCCATCTTCGAAAACGTGTCGCTGTCCGGCAGCGGTACCGGCATGGGTCACGGCCTGATCATGACCCTGTGGCTGGCGATCCCGGTGATGGTGTTCTCCTTCAACCACTCGCCGATCATCTCCGCCTTTGCCGTCGCCAAACGCGAAGAGTACGGCGCAGACGCCGAGAAGAAATGCTCCCGCATTCTGGCTTACGCACACATCATGATGGTGCTGACCGTGATGTTCTTCGTGTTCAGCTGCGTGCTGAGCCTGACGCCGGAAAACCTGGCGGAAGCCAAGGCGCAGAACATCTCGATTCTGTCTTACCTGGCTAACCACTTTAACAACCCGATGATCGAGTACATCGCGCCGGTTATCGCCTTCGTCGCCATCACCAAATCGTTCCTTGGCCACTACCTGGGCGCCCGTGAAGGCTTCAACGGCCTGGTCGCCAAGTCGATGAAGAGCCGCGGCAAAACCGTCAGCACCGCCAAGCTGAACCGCATGACCGCTATCTTCATGCTGGTGACCACCTGGATCGTCGCCACCCTGAACCCGAGCATCCTGGGCATGATCGAAACCCTGGGTGGCCCAATCATCGCCATGCTGCTGTTCCTGATGCCGATGTACGCCATCCGTAAAGTGCCTGCCATGCGCAAGTACAGCGGCCACATCAGCAACGTGTTTGTGGTTGTGATGGGTCTGATCGCCATCTCTGCTATCGTGTTCAGCCTGCTCGGCTAATCACGTCCGGCCGGCGCCGCTGCGCGCCGGCCCTCCCGCACTGCCCCCATTTCCCGTATTCACCGCCTGAAACCTGAAGAAGGAGGCGAGACCATGGTCAGCGTTTTCGATATTTTCAAAATTGGCATCGGCCCATCCAGTTCCCACACCGTTGGCCCGATGAAGGCCGGCAAACAGTTCGTCGACGATCTGATCGCCCACCAGCAGCTGCAGGACACTACCCGCGTGGTGGTCGACGTGTACGGTTCGCTGTCGTTGACCGGTAAAGGCCACCACACCGACATCGCCATCATCATGGGCCTGGCCGGCAACCTGCCGCACGACGTGGACATCGACAGCATTCCGGGCTTTATCCGCGACGTCGAACAGCGCGGCCGCCTGCCGCTGGCCAACGGCCATTACGAGGTGGATTTCCCGCTGCACGGCGGCATGAACTTCCACAGCGACAACCTGCCGCTGCACGAAAACGGCATGCGCATCCGCGCCTTCGCCGGTGAGCGCCTGCTGCACAGCAAAACCTATTACTCGATCGGTGGCGGTTTCATCGTCGACGAAGAGCACTTCGGCCAATCCGCCGAGGGCGCAACGCCGGTGCCCTACCCGTTCAAATCGGCGCACGATCTGCAGCAGCATTGCAAAGAGACCGGGCTGTCGTTGTCCGGCCTGGTGATGCAGAACGAGCTGGCGCTGCGCAGCAAGGCGGATATCGACGCACACTTCGCCGACGTCTGGCAGGTGATGAGCGCCGGTATCGAACGCGGCATCAACACCGAAGGCTTGCTGCCCGGCCCGATGAAGGTGCCGCGCCGCGCCGCCGCGCTGCGCCGCATTCTGGTGACCGGCGACAAGAACAATATCGACCCGATGAACGTGGTCGATTGGATCAACATGTTCGCGCTGGCGGTCAACGAAGAGAACGCCGCCGGTGGCCGCGTGGTCACCGCGCCGACCAACGGCGCCTGCGGCATCATCCCTGCGGTACTGGCCTACTACGACAAGTTCATCCGCCCGGTGAACGCCAACTCCTACACCCGCTACTTCCTGGCGTCCGGCGTGATTGGCGCGCTGTACAAGATGAACGCCTCGATCTCCGGCGCCGAAGTGGGCTGTCAGGGGGAAGTGGGCGTCGCCTGTTCGATGGCGGCGGCCGGGTTGACCGAGCTGCTGGGCGGCAGCCCGGCGCAGGTATGCATCGCGGCGGAGATCGCCATGGAGCACCATTTGGGGCTGACCTGCGATCCGCTCGCCGGCCAGGTTCAGGTGCCGTGCATCGAACGCAACGCCATTTCCGCCGTCAAGGCAGTCAACGCCGCGCGCATGGCGATGCGCCGCACCAGCGAGCCGCGGGTTTGTCTGGATAAGGTGATCGAAACCATGTACGAGACCGGCAAAGACATGAACGCCAAATACCGCGAAACCTCACAGGGCGGGCTGGCGATCAAGGTCGTGGCCTGCAACTGATCGCCACGGCAAGGTACTTAAGGCGCCGGCCGGTGTGACTTGGCCGGCGCCGTTTCAATAGCGATCCTTTCCTGCCGCAACGCCGGGCTGAATGCCCGCGCGAAGCCCCACAGCCCCGGGACGAGCGCTGTGCCGCAGCCAGCCGTAAAGTTCGGCATTACGCCGGAATCCCATTTTGCGCATGACGCTCATCTTGTGATTGCTGACCGTCTTCACGCTAATATCCAGCATCCGGGCGATTTGCGTGACTCCCATCTCTCGCGTCATGCAGCGCATGATCTCTTGTTCGCGCAGCGTCAAGCCCCGGTGTTGGCATGCGCAGTTCCTGCCACAGCTCAGTCTGCCCGGCCATTTGCTGCGCCGCTCCAGCTCGGCGCTCACCTGATACAGCGCCGAAACCAACGGCATATCGTGGTAGATGACGCCGGCCTCCAGCGAGCAGCGGTTACCGACGGTGCGTTTATGCCGTCCCTCCGGCGTTCGCAACGAGAAATACAGCGTTTTACGCCCCACGGGCTGCGCCTCAGAGAGGTGACAAAAACAGCTTTGCACGCCGGGAGGAAAATAGCAGAACACCAGATCGGCTTCATGAACCTGCCGCGCATCCACTAACAGCGTGCGCTTGCCGTAAGTGCTGAAGTGCAGCGCCAGAGCCTCTTGCCAACCGGCGCTGAAGTATCGATTCTCATCAAATAGCGCGATTTTTATCATCGTGTTCATCCCTGCCTCCCCACCGTTCCGGCTTCCCGTTTAACCGCCTGAGCACCCTTTGCCGGCGCCTGACTGTTGTCGATGCGTAATTCATAAATCATGGTGGCGTTAGGTGGCACTTTCGGCGGATAGCCGGTTTCGCCGTAGGCCAGCGCCGGCGGCACGACCATCGTCAGCGATCCGTGGTTGTGCAGGTGGCTTATCGCCTCCCGAAACAGCGGCGGATACTCGGACAACGGTTGCGACAGCACCTTGCCGCTCAGTTCCATATCCTGGATCACCGTACCGTCGGTCAACGTCTCCTTCACGACCACATCAACCACCGTCGTTGGCGCCAGCGCGCCCTCCCCGGCGTAATCAACCCGATACCAGAAGCCCATCGCCGATTGCTTTACGTCCTTTTGTTGACTGAACTGCGTCAGGTAATCTTCATCACGCCGCCGCTGTTCGTTAACGCGTTTCTCACGCGCGGCCACGGCGTTGGCATCCGCTTGCGCCGTCAGCGCATTCAGTTCATCCGGCGGCAGCCGCAAACGCCCCGAGACGCTATCGATGACGCCCGCCAACAGGCTGTCGCGATCCACCGGCACGCCCCAACTTTGACGCTCCGCCACTACCCCCTGAATGTCCCGCCCCAGCGCACTGCCCGCCGCATAGGACAGACGCTTGCGATCATCCTTCAACTGCTCCGGCGTCATCTCCCATTGCAGCCGCTTACGCAACACCAGCAGGTCTTCGCGCGCCTGCTGAGTCGCCTTCTGCTCACCGGCCCGCTTCTGCTCGCTTTCTTTCAACGCGGCGCGCAGAGCGTGCAACGCCTCCTGGTGCTCGCGTTGGCGTTGTGCAAGCGTCTGTGCCGATGCCTGCGCGGCAGACTCAAGTTCGGTGACGCGCCGTTCGGCCTGCGCCGCCGTCGCTCTGCTTTGGGCGGTTTCCTGCGTCGCCTGACGCAGCAACGCCTCGGCGCGCTGCGCGTCGGGCGAGCCGCGCCAGGCGGCGCCCAACCCGGCGATCCACTTTTGCAGCGTTGACGAATCGGGCAACGTCGCGACGGATGGCGTCGCTTTCTCCGCCCGTAGCGCGGCGAGTTCCTGGCGCAACATCGTCAGTTCCATTCGCTGGCGCGCCAGCTGTTGGTCACGCGCCAATAATTCCTGGGTCAGCGTAAAAGCTTTGGCCGGTGAGGCTGGCTTATTGTTGTCCGACGGGCGCTTCGCGGGTTCACGCTTTTTTTGCCCCGACTCGCGGTCGACTGGCGTCGCTTTTTCGTTCGTCGGCACGATGTTTTGCCGTTGATACTGCTCGGCAAACTGCAGCAGCGCCGGCACGCCGTCGTCCGCCAGCGCGACGCCGGAGAACAGCAGAGCGACGCAGCCCAGCAGGCGCAGCCTCATTTAATCTGCTCCCCACGATCCGCCAGCCCGGTCAACACCGCCTGATTCACCCCGGCGCACAGATAGTTGACCTTGTAGCGATACAGCGCATCCACCGTCTCCTGCGTGTCGCCGTTTACCCTGGCGCGCAGGCTGGCGTACTGCGAGGCGCCGCTCATCAGGCTGTCGAAGGCCTGCTTATAGCGCTGATACTGTTTCTCGTCGATCGCGCGCAATGCGCCCAGTTGCTGCTGGCACTGCTGCAGCTGTTCGGCCTCACGCTGCTTGCGCAAAGCCTCTTCTGACGGAGGTTGCACAACCTGATTTTTAGTGTTCACGGCGGGCTTGCCCGACTTTTGGCTTTGGCAAGCGGCGGCGCTCAACGCCAACAGGCACAGCAGCCCCATGCGCAGGGCGTGATTGACGTGCTTTCTCATCATTGCGTTTCTTGTCCTTGTAGACGCTTATTCGTATTCCAACGTAAAAGTGGCCACCGCGCTGAAGGTGCCGCGGCCGATGGACTTCTTCTGGATAGCCTCCGGTTCCCCTTGCACATAGGCCTGCAGCGTAAGCGTGGTGTTGCCGGCACTCAGGCGGAATTTATCGCTGGCGCGATTGAGCGGCAGCGCCTTGCCGCGGCTGTCTTCCAGCCCGATGCCGATCCCCGACGCCAGGCTGCCGGCATCCAATGCCAACAGGCCGGGCAGTTTGGCGTTCTCGGTGCCGGTAAACGTGATAGCCACCGTATTGCCCAAGCTGAGATCGCACTCGGTCAGGTGCAATGCGAAGGTTTGACTGTGGGAGCGGGTGTTCAGATACAGGTATTTGTCGACGATGGTGCCGAAATCCAGCGGAATGTCCTCATCCCCTGGCTGAATGACGCACGGCTCGGCCACCAGCGTGCCGTGAAAGCGCATGTTTTCCGCCGCAGTCGCCGACTGCGCCATTATGCCGGCCGCCATGACCATGCCAGCCCCCAACAGCGCGCTCCGGCGCCGGTTCGTCTCTGTCGCGCGCATGACGCCACTCCCTTTGGTTGTGCTTGCGCCGACCGGGCGCAAGCGGCGTATTAGTCGTAGTAAAGCCGGAAATCGATCGCCGCACGGTAAGCGCCGGCGCTCAGCGTCGCCGGGGTGCGCACCGGCGTCACCGTATACGTCAGGATGTTTTGTCCCGGCGTCAGCAATACCGGTTTGTTACGTGCGCCGAGGCGCACAGGCAGGCCGCTGGCATCCGTCAGCTGCAACCCCAACCCGGTGACGCCGGCAACCCTGACCAACCCCGGCGCGTCGTCATCCGTCGGCGCGGCAAACGCCACGGACACCGCAGGCTGGCTGCCGCTCCAGGCCAGCACACCGGTCCAGGCGTCGCGGTTGCTCGCCGGCGCCCGCAGACAGTCTTTCAGCGTCAGCTCGAACGCCACCGGCGTGCCGCGATCGCCCGGGCGCTGGAAGTGCGCCGTTCCCGTCTCACCCAACCACACTTCCTGACGAGCGGTGGTCATTTCCAGGCTGCAGGCGCTTTCCGTCAACGCGCCGTAAACGTGGAGCGTGCCGTTCGCCCCCTCCACGTCCCAGTTGTCCACCGCGCGGGCCGGCGGCATCAGCATCAGCATCGTGCCCGCCGTCAGCGGCACCATCAGCGCGGCCAACACCGTCAGGCCGATAGTGCGTCGCTGATGACGTTCATAGGCCTTTCCCAACAGCATGGGGATCTTTCGTTGCATGATTCGTTCACTCCGCTGTGTTCATGACTCGGTCTTCCCTGCTTGCGCGCGGCTCGTCATTTGGCGACCGGCACGACCTGGCAGGCACTGCCGGCGCAGCGGAAGTTCAACTGCGGCCGCCCGCCGTAATCGTTGATGTACGCCAGCGACGGACCGTTGCCGAGGCTCGCGGCGGGCACGTTCAGCGGGGCGCTGGCCTTCGGCGCCACCATCAACGGTTCAAAGCCGGCCGCCCCTTTGCCGCCCTTGCCGGCGCTCGCCTCAACGATCGTCACGTAATAAGGGGTCGGGTTGTTCACCACATACTTGTCACCCTGCCGGGTCAGCGTCAGCTGCTCCTGCCACGGCGCCGCGTTCTTCTTCGGGGCGAGCGCCGCCGGGCGATAAAACATTTTGATGCGGGTCTGCAACGCTATCTGCAGCGTGTTCGGCTTATTGCTGCGCGGCGGTATTTCCCGCAGGTTGAAGTAATACAGCGTCTCCCGGTCCTGCGGCAGCTGACGCGCGGCCGGCAGCGACTGGATCTTCACCTGGCTCGGTTTGCCCGGCTCCACCCGCTGCACCGGCGGCAGCACGGTGAAGGGGCTTTGGATCTTGTTGCCGCGATCGTCTTCGATCCATCCCTGCGCCAAATACGGCAACTGTTTGTTCTGGTTACTGATGTTGAGACTGACCGTTTTCAGGTCGCCGTCGAAAATCACGCGCGTGCGATCCAGCGCGATAGCCGCATGAGCGGGCAGGCCGACCGCGCCGAGCGTCAATGCGGCGGCGAGCGGGCCCACAAGGGAAACGGTCTTTCTGGTCATAGTCAGATTCATCATGTCTTCACGGTTCCAGTCGGCCGAAGGCGGGCAATCCCGCCCCGGCGGTTTAGCGGCGGAGCGCACTCCGCCGGGTGTAAGTCAGTTGGCGTCAGCCGCCGGCTTGTTGCCGGCCAGAGGACGGCAAGGCAGCAGCAGCGTGTTCATCAGCAATTCGGCCGGCAGCGGCACCGGCAGCTGGATTTCACACTGCGCCGCGCCGTTCCAATGCACGCGCATGCGCTCGCCGGGGTTGAGGCCGGACAGGTAAACGCTGCCGCCGTCATTGATGATGCCGGTCTCCTGTTTGCGGGCATTCAGCACCGTGGCGCCGAACGGCGGCTCACTGCCGTCCGCCAGTTTGACGATCGCCATCGCCTTCTCGCCGGCTATCACCTCAAACTTGCGGTAGCCGATGGCCCCCTCGGTCAACGTGGCCTGCACCACAGAACGCGTCGCCTCGACGTTGTCGCTCAGGCTGTTGAGATCGATGCTGGCCTTGTTGCGGTAGTAGCTGTTTACATCCGCCACCACCGCTTTGCCGTAACGGTTGGTCAGCACCGTACTGCCGTAGCCGCGCACCGGCACGCCGGCGACGCCTTCGGTATCCAGCAGCAAGCGCGTGCCGCCCGGCGTATTGACCCGGTGCAGCACCGCCCCTTCCGCCGCCATCGTCAGCCCCCCCTGCGCGCCGATGCCGACAGCGCTGTAACGGCCGGCCTGGTAGCTGGCGTTGGCGTTGATCTGCGCCATATCGCCCTGATGGCTGTAATAGCCGCTGGCCGTCGCCCCGCTGCGCGCTGCGCCGGCGCTGATCTGATAGTTGTTGTGTTCATCGACCCGGTTGTAGTAACCGACCCGATGGGCGTTCTCTTCGCGATCGAGCGTCATGTTGTAACTGAGCGTCCCGGCGCTGCCCCAGGGCAGCGACAGCGACAGGTACATCCCGTCGTCATTGCGCTCGTTGTAACGGTTGCGATAGGCCGACAGCGATACGCTGACGTTCTTGAAATCGCCGATATCGAAGTAGCGCGATACCATCAGGTTGTAACGATCGTTCGGCGCCCGATCCCAATAGGTTTGGTGGCTGTAGTTGAGATAGGTGCTGAGCCCCAGATCGCGGAACTGTTTGTTGAAGGTGATGGTGTACATCTCCTTGCTCTTGCCGCTGCGTCCCCCTTCGTAACGCGCATCGAGGTAGTCCCCCATGCTCATGAAGTCCTCCTGGGAGAAGCGGTAGCCGGCGAAGGTGATCTGGCTGTCGTACTGGTCGAAGTTCTTCGAATAGCTCAACCGGTACGAACCACCGGTCAGAGCGCCCTCCTGCGGCAAGCGCGCACGCGACTGCGTGGCATCGAACGACAACGCCCCCAGCGCCATCAGATCGCGCCCGATCCCCAGCGACAGCGCGTTGTAATCGCCGCCGGCGATGCCCCCGCCGTACAACGACCAGCCGTTGCTGATGCCCCAGGAGAACTCACCGGTGCCGAACATCGGCCCGCGCAGGTGATGCCCCCACTCCGACGGCTTGCCCGTCGCCAGCTTGTAACGCACCGTACCCGGTCGCGTCAGATAAGGGATGTTGGCGGTATTCATCTTGAACGTCTGCACGCTGCCGTCTTGCTCTTCGACGCGTACGTCCAGCTCGCCGGAAACCGCGTCGTTGATGTCCTGAATGCGGAATGGCCCCGCCGCCACTTGCGTCTCATACAGCACGCGCCCCTGTTGGCTGACCACCACCTTGGCGTTGGTTTTCGCCACGCCCGTCACTTCCGGCGCATAGCCGCGCAGGTTGGGCGGCAACATGCTGTCGTCGGATCGCAGACTGACGCCGGTAAAGCGCAGGCTGTCGAAAATGTCGGAGTTCAGATAATCCTCCCCCATCGTCAGCCGCGAGCGCAGCGCCGGAATAGCCCGGTAGGCGTAATAGCGGCTCCAGTCGAACTGTTTGTCGGTCGACTGAGAAGAACCGGTCTGATGGCTGAGATTAGCCTGCCAGTCGGCGCGTAGACGCCAGGCGCCCAGATTGGCGCCGCCGGTGCCGTTGCCGCTCAGGCTGTAACTGCTGCCGCCTTTCTGATGTTTTTGTGTTTGAGCATTGACGTTATAGTCAAACAGCAGCCCGGGAATACCGTCATCCCAGCGCGAAGGCGGGTCCCAGTTTTCCGAGCTGTATTCCAGATAGGCCTGAGGAATGTTGAGGTACAGCGAGGAGCTGGCAAGATCGCCGCGGGCTTCCATCCCTGCCAGGCTGGAGGCGTCAAGGCAACGGCCGCCGTGCGTCCAGTTCAGCGTACTTAACAGCTTTTCTTTCAGCCCCAGTTGGTTGACCAACTCCGGCGAAAGACAGGCTTCGCTGCCTTTAGGATCGTTCTCGGGCGCCATAAACGTCACCGGCTGTTCCGCCAGATCGTTCTTATTGACGTGCACCACCATGGTATAAACGCCCGGCATGATGTAGCCGCTGCGCGTAAATTGGCTCAGATCGATATTTTTACGATCGTTGATGTCCAAGACGTCAGTATTGAATTGAATAACGTCGGCGGCATAAACCAACGCGATCGGATTTCCCAGAGAAAGGGCGACACAGAGCCCCAAGGCCTGAAGACGAAATAACTTCCCTGCCGGTGAAAGCATAATAAAGTCCTTTCAATAACGAATTAACCGTCAGTACGAAAAAAATCAAAAATAATCCAGCTTAAAACGCACTGTGGAAAAATACGCTCCCACCTTCAACGGCTGGTGATTCGGCATTAACGTCATGGAATAATTCAGCACTCGGTTGCCCGGTATTATTCCCTCCATCGGCAACGGCTCCCCTGGAATAACCGGCCTGCCGCGGCTGTCTTTTATCTTCAATGCGATGCCGCGCGCATCGCCCTGTACGCCAAACAAAGCGCCTTCCGCCAAACCATCAAATGTGACCTGAAAGAATTTCCAATCAGGCTTGTTTTCCGGACGTTCCAAAATGCAATTAACCAATTCAATACTGAAAGGTTTAGTCATTCCCTGGCCGTCACGAATGATCTGTCCGATAGGAAGCGTGTCCATATCGATTGTCTGATCGCGGCTGCCGGCGGCAATGGCGCAGGCAGTGTCGATAATGGCGCCGTGCATACTGACTTTGCCCCACCCCTGTGCGGCGGAAATTGCACTGCCGGGCGCAAACGCCAACGACGCCAAAAGAACGGCACTCGCCCGATTCCTTGAAAAAAACATCGCGACATTCCTTTGACACAGAGAGTCACCAGGCATGCGGCGTGCCCCATGCCTGGTTGATTAAGCCTGCGGTCTCACTTACTGATAAGCCAGAGTGAAGTCGGCTACGGCGGTGAAATCGCCCGGAACGATGGCTGCGGAGGCGCCTTCACCCTGCAGGTAAGCGGCGAAGTTCAGGCTGTTGTTGCCAGTATTCAGCGTCTGTGCCGCAGTCGCCTGACCCAGTTTGATCGGCTGGCCGCCATAAGTGATTGCTACGCCGGCGCCGCTGGCGGTCCCCGCGATACCCAACAGATCTTTGTTGGTTGACGACGCAATGCCGCTGAAGGTGGTTTTAACGGTTTTCAGCGTAGTGGTATCACACTGCTCCAGCTTGATTTCAAACGGACGCGGGTTGGATTTGCCGCCGTTTTTCAACGCCACGTTAGAAACCTGGCCCAGATCTACGGTCTGATCGATCGACTCGGGTGCAATAGAGCATGGCGCATCAATAATAGAACCCGTGAAGGTCACTTTACCGTGTCCCTGATCGGCTGCCTGTGCAAAAGAACTTGCGCCAAATGCAATCACTGCAGCCATCATGATTTTGTTAAGTTTCATAGAACCTATATTCCTTATAAGAAAAAATGCATATTCCAATCAAGAAAAAGAGCAACAGGAAATCTGCTCGCGCTTATATATGCGCAGCCCTGATTCTTTAGCATCTTGCTGGTTGGTTAACTGCCAAAACCAAAGAAACCGACAATAGATACGTCGATAACGGCAAGTCTGCAGCGGTCTACCCATTAATGAATTCGTCATATAAAAATAAACGAAATCACAACAAGCAGAGACCAATACTTTCTAATCCGCCCTTCTTGTCTGGCGGTGAATATTCTGGCAAATGCCCACCAGCAAAAAAAGTCTTTTTTTGATCAAGACGAACATTCGCAATTTATTTCCTAATTAAAGTTAATTTAGTGTTATTTTTAGGCTCATAGATCGTAAAAAATACTTTTATAGTGCAATATCCTGTTTTTCTCTGTTTCACAATTAATCAGATCGCAAAGCCGCTCTTTGTGAATATAATAAACCAAAACTTTAGGTTTCTGCGTGACACTCCCCCAGCCTGCAAACAGGTAGAAACGGAGTGGGAAACCCCTTTTTTTCAATCCTGATAAATAGATAGGATTTTTCTTGATTCGCGATTTACCTCGTTATTGGTAGGCAGTGAAACTTTGTTTTTTCTTAGGAATACAGCAATCGAAATACAGAGGAAGTGCTATGGAAGCGTTATCTCCAAAACAAAAGGAAATACGGCAATTGCAGCACGATCTGCTGCAAACATTATTCGCGCAGTCGCCCCGTCAATGTCCCGACACCGGACTGCCACCTCAGCATTTGTGGTTGTCTACCCGGCAACTGGCCAACGCCGTCAACGTCGGCGTTTACCGCGCCCGGCTACTGCTGTTGGAACTCGTCGCCAAACAAGAAGTGCTCGTAACGGACGGCTCCATCAACAACTCGTTGAGGTGGTACCCCACCGCCCTACTGCCAGCTGACAACAAGGAAATACCAGGAATAGATGCGCCTTATTCTCATTTAACGGAATAACGCCGGCACAGTCAGCCTAATTAGCCCTATTTCGTGGCGGCACCTAGCCAAATGACACTATATAATCGGGATATTATTGTGAGAAAAACAACCATCCTATTTTTACAACACTGCCTGGCATTATGTTTTTTCGTCCTCATTGGTAACGCCAATGCATTTACCTGTAAAACCTCCGACGGCGGGAACATTGGTCAGGGTGGTTCAATGACGCCGGTCGACGTCAGGGTAAAGATAGGCCCTGAATTGTCCATCGGGAAAAATGAAATCGTCAACGTCAGCCAGGTGACCTGTAAAAACGACGTCGCCAACTGGAAAGATATTTTACTCACCGGCAGCCCGGCGTTGACGATGAACACCGCCATTTTCGGTACGCTTGCCAACGGTATGACAATCAACGGCACCGACTACTTATCCCCGATCCAATCAGGTATCCAGGTGATGACGATTACCGGCCTAAACAGTGCCAGCATTTCCATCAGGGTTTACATCGTGCTCAACCGTTCGCCGACGCAGGATATCAAGGTGAACAAGGGCGACGTCATCGGCCAAATCAACTTTGAACAAAAAAATGACCAGTCAGGTTGCCCAAAATGTGGGCCTTACAGGTGGCGCCTGATCGCCGACAACGACGCCTACTTCGTCACCACCAGTTGCACTATCAACAACGGCCAGCAGATTAACGTCGACTTCGGTCAGATCCGCCAGGACTTTCTCACGCAGAGCGCCATCGACGCCCAAATCAAACAGGACAAGGCGCTCAGCTACCGGTGTGACGATCAGAGCGCGACACAAGACATTTTGGTTCGCATGGTCAGCGATGCCAGCGGCTTCTCCAGCGATTTCATCAAGACCTCCAATCCTAATGTCGGCGTAGCCATGGTGCACAATGGCGCGGTGGTGAAACCCAACAATACGTTCAGAACGCGCATCGTCAACGGGCTGGGCAACGACACCGTCACCTTTGTACCAGTGAAGAACAATGTGCCTTACACCAGCATCGCCACCGGTCCGATGTCAGGCTCGGCCACGCTGATCTTCAGCGCACCTTGAGACGGGAGCCAGAATGAACATGACGAGGAAAACGCGTTGCGCTCTGCTGTTTACGCTGGGTGTGATCAGCGCCGCCCCCCAGGCCGCCGACCAGGGCACCAAGGTCAGTATCACCGCCACCGTGGTGGCGCCTCCGCCTTGCGTGATCAACGACGGGCGCACCATCGATATCGACTTTGGCAAGGTCGGCATCAAACGTATCGACGGTAATCGCTATATGCAACGCATCGATTACAGCATCAAGTGTGAGTTTCTGGATAACAGCCGCCAGCTGAAAATGAAGATCATGGGCAGCGCGGCGGCCTTTGACAGCAGCGTGTTGAACAGCAGCGTCAATGGGCTGGGCATCAAACTGCTGGCCAACGGCAAGGCTTTCGCCATCAATACGCCGCTGAACATCGATTACGCCAATCCGCCGACGCTTGATGCGGTGCCGGTGAAAAACAGCGCCGTCACCCTGGCGGAAGGTGACTTCTCCAGCGGAGCCACCATGCTGGTGGACTATTTCTGAAACGCCACGGATGCTGAAAATGAAAAAGCCGCAACGGAAGGTTGCGGCTTTTTCAGGAACCGCACGCGACGATGCGGCAGCGGTGTCAGGGCATTCAGCCGAAGATCCCGCCGAACCACTGGCTCAGCTTCATCATCACCATATCCCAGATGCGGCTGAAGAAGTTGCCCTCTTTCACCTCTTGCATCGCCACCAGCGGGTGCTGCTCGATGGTTTTGCCGTCCAGCTGGAAATCGATGGTGCCGACCACCTGGTTTTTCGCCAGCGGCGCTTCCAGCGTAGGTTGGGTCAGCTTGTAGCTGGCCTTCAGGTTTTTCATCTGCCCTTTCGGAATGGTGACCGAGGCGTCTTTCGCCACGCCGAGCGGCACTTCGCTGACGTCGCCGAACCACACTTTCTGGGTGACGAACGGCTTATCGGCCTTGATCGGCGTCGCGGTTTCATAGAAGCGGAAGCCCCAGGTCAGCAGCTTTTCGCTTTCGCTAAAGCGCACGCGATCGCTCGGCGCGCCTAAAACCACCGAGATCAGACGCATCGGGCCGTCGGTGGCGGACGCCACCAGGTTGTGGCCGGCGCCGCTGGTGTAACCGGTCTTGATGCCGTCGACGTTCAGGTTGCTGCTCCACAGGAGACGGTTGCGGTTAATCTGGCGGATTTTGTTAAAGGTGAACTCTTTCTCTTTATGCAGCGCGTATTCGTCAGGCACGTCGCGGATCAGCGCCTGGCTCAGCAGCGCCATGTCGCGCGCGGTGCTGTACTGCCCTTCCGCATCCAGACCGTGCACCGTCAGGAAGTGGGTATTCTGCAGCCCCAGAGACTTGGCGTAGTTGTTCATCAGGCCGACGAACGAATCCTGGCTGCCCGCCACGTAGTCCGCCAGCGCGATGCTGGCGTCGTTGCCGGACTGGATCACGATGCCCTTATTCAGTTCCAGCACCGGCACCTGATCGCCCGGCTTGATGAACATCAGCGAAGAGCCGCGCAGCGCCGGGTTACCGGGCGCCCAGGCGTCTTTGCCGACGGTGACCATGTCTTCCGGCTTGATTTTGCCGGCCTTGATCGCCTGGCCGATCACGTAGCTGGACATGATCTTGGTCAGGCTGGCGGGATCGAGACGCGTATCGGCATTGCCTTCGGTCAGCACCTTACCGCTGTTGTAATCCATCAGAATGAAGGCCTTGGCGTCTACCTGCGGCGGCGCCGGCGGCTCGGCCGCGTGCACGGCCGGGGCGGCCAGCAACAGGATGCCTACGCTGAAGGTCAGTTTTTTCAGGGAAGTGGATAAGTTTTTTTCATCATGACGTCGCCAGAGTGTCCATTCAAAACCATTGAAATAGCGTTAACTTTCAAACATGTTCACGTTTTAAGCCAACCAGCGAGAGTGGCCCGGTGCGCGCGTGCCGGCCGCAACCCCCTGCGGCGCCCGTAATGGGTAACGCAACGCACCGAAAATGCCCTTGCTGTGAGTTTATGTGATTTATCTTATTTTTGCAGGGTTTAGCGTGAATTTTCAGCATTTTTACATAACTGTACGCAGGCACGCACTTATCGTTCAAAAAAGCATCGGGACGCGCATTTTCGCATCTACCCACGGCTACACGGCCAAGCATCTGCACCGCTAAACATCTGCGCATCCATACGTCCAAAAAAGATTAATATATTCCATAATGGCATATAGAACCGCTATTTGTTCTTTTTAAAGCGCTTATCCTCAGCGCTATCATCCGCACAACGACTTTTATACCGAATAATCCTGGAGATGAGTCATGGCGATCCCCCATTCCGTCATCGAGATGATTGGCAATACCCCGATGCTGGAACTGACCCAGTTCGATACCGGCCCATGCCGGCTGTTCGTCAAGCTGGAGAACCAAAATCCCGGCGGTTCGATCAAAGACCGCGTGGCGCTGTCGATGATCGAACAGGCCGAGCGCGACGGCAAACTGCAGCCGGGTGGCACCATCATCGAAGCCACCGCCGGCAATACCGGCCTGGGATTGGCGCTGGTGGCGGCGCTGAAAGGCTATAAGCTGCTGCTGGTGGTGCCGGACAAGATGAGCCGCGAGAAGATCTTCCACCTGCGCGCGCTGGGGGTGGAAGTGCTGCTGACCCGTTCGGACGTCGGCAAAGGGCATCCGGCTTACTACCAGGATTACGCCAAACGCCTGGCGGAAGAGATCCCCGGCGCCTTTTATATCGATCAGTTCAACAACCCGGCCAATCCGGCGGCTCATACCACCACCACGGCGCCCGAACTATGGCGGCAGATGGAGCATGACGTGGACGCCATCGTGGTCGGCGTCGGTTCCGGCGGCACGCTGGGCGGACTGAGCCGCTATTTCGCCGAGGTTTCGCCGCAGACGGAATTCGTGCTGGCTGACCCTGCCGGCTCTATTCTGGCGGACTATCTCGACCACGGCCAAATCGGCGAAGCCGGCAGTTGGCTGGTGGAAGGTATCGGCGAAGACTTCGTCCCGCCGCTCAGCGACTTTGACCAGGTGCGCAACGCTTACCGCATCGGCGACGCCGAAGCCTTCACCACCGCGCGCGAGCTGCTGCGCAAGGAAGGCGTGCTGGCGGGATCGTCCACCGGCACCCTGCTGGCCGCCGCATTGCGTTACTGCCGCGCACAGACCGAACCCAAGCGGGTAGTGACCTTCGTCTGCGACAGCGGCAACAAATACCTGTCTAAAATGTATAACGATCACTGGATGCTGGAACAGGGCCTGCTGAGCAAGCTACAGCACGGCGATCTGCGCGATCTGATCGCCTACCGCCACGATGAGGGCGCCGCCGTTTCCGCCGCGCCGGACGACACGTTGGCGATCGTGCACGCCCGCATGCGGCTGTACGACATCTCGCAGCTGCCGGTGCTGGAAGGCGATCGGGTGGTCGGTCTGATCGATGAGTGGGATCTGCTGAACGCCGTCCAGGCCGACGCCGCCCACTTCAGCCTGCCGGCCGGCAGCGCGATGACCAAACAGGTTCATACGCTGCAAAAGGAAGCCGGCTACGAGGAATTACAGGCCACCTTCAACCATGGCCACGTCGCGGTGGTGCTCGACGGCGAGCGCTTCCTCGGCCTGATTACCCGCACAGACGTGCTTAACGCCTGGCGCCAAAAATTACGTTAATAAGGACCCATTATGGCCAAGTTTGATACGTTGACCGTTCACGCCGGTTACACCCCGGACGCGACCGGCGCAGTGATGCCGGCGATTTACGCCACCTCCACCTACGCCCAACCGGCGCCGGGCGAACATACCGGCTATGAATACTCCCGCAGCGCCAACCCGACGCGCACCGCGCTGGAAAGCGCCATCGCCGAACTGGAAGGCGGCAGCCGCGGTTACGCCTTCGCCTCCGGCCTGGCGGCCTGCTCCACGGTGCTGGAGCTGCTCGATAAAGACAGCCACCTGATCGCGGTAGACGACCTGTACGGCGGCACCTATCGCCTGCTGGAAAAAGTGCGCAGCCGCACCGCCGGCCTGCGCGTCACCTACGTGGCGCCGGCGGATCTCGCCGGATTGGAACAGGCGATCGAGCCGGACACTAAAATGATCTGGGTGGAAACGCCGACCAACCCGCTGCTCAAGCTGGCGGATCTGAGCGCCATCGCCGCGATCGCCAAAAAGCATCGGCTCATCAGCGTGGCGGACAACACCTTCGCCTCGCCGTATCTGCAACGCCCGCTGGATCTGGGCTTTGACGTGGTGGTGCACTCCGCCACCAAATACCTCAACGGCCACTCCGACGTGGTGGCCGGCGTCGCGGCGGTGGGCGATAACCCGGCGCTGGCGGAACAGCTCGGTTTCCTGCAAAACGCGGTCGGCGGCATTCTCGATCCGTTCAGCAGCTTCCTGACGCTGCGCGGCGTCCGCACCCTGGCGCTGCGCATGCAGCGTCACAGCGACAGCGCGCTGCGCATCGCCCAGTGGCTGGAGAGCCAGCCGCAGGTGGAAAACGTCTACTATCCCGGCCTGCCGAGCCACCCGCAGCACGAGCTGGCGGCGCGCCAGATGACGCGCTTCGGCGGCATGATCTCGGTACGGCTGAAAGGCGACGACGCCTATGCGCGCCGGGTCATCCAGCGTTCGCGCCTGTTCACCCTGGCGGAAAGCCTGGGCGGCGTGGAAAGCCTGATCAGCCAGCCGTTCAGCATGACGCACGCCTCCATTCCGCTGGAACAGCGCCTGGCAACCGGCATCACGCCGCAGCTGGTGCGCCTGTCGGTGGGGATTGAGGATGTGGAAGATCTGATCGCCGATCTGCAGCAGGCGCTGGCGGAATAATCGCCGCATCAGCGCTCGATCAGCCCGGCCGACGCGCCGGGCTTTTTTACGCCCGGCGTTCAGAGGCCGATGACGTCCTGATAAAAACGGTGTGCCACATCGGGGTGAGAGCGGATGCGGCCTTTCAGGTAGTTATACCCCACATCGCGCAGCAGCGGATTGAGCGGATCGCTGGCCGGGCCGCGCGCCTGCGCCGCCAGCTGCGGCGGCAGTTGGTACAGCGGCACCACCGCGTCCAGACGCGCGCCGAGGAAGAACGCGATCGATAATCTGTCACTCCCCGCCGGCGGCGTTTCCACCCGGTGCACCGTGGCGCGCAGATAGCCGTTGGTCGCCAGCTCCAGCAGCTCGCCGATGTTCACTACGAAGGTATCTTCACGCGGCTGCGCGTCTATCCATTGCCCCTCGCTGACCTCCACCTGCAGCCCTTTTTGCGCGTCCTGCAGCAGGAAGCTGAGAAAACCGGAGTCCTTGTGCGCGCCGACGCCCTGTGCGCTGGCGGTGGCGTCCCGCCCCGGGTAGCGGATCAGTTTGATGTGCTCGTTGGGCTTCTCGCCGTATAAGCGATCGAAAGCCTGCTCCGGCAGCGAAAGTGCCAACGCGAAAGCGCGCAGCAGCCGCAGCGACATGGCGGTCATCGCCTGTTGCCACTCCAGCAGCAGCGGTTTCAGCGCCGGCAGCGCCGCCGGCCACTGGTTTGGCCCCTGCAGACGCGCCCAGCGCGGCGTGTCGTCAGCCAGCGTCAGCGCCGGGCGTTCAGCGCCGATATCGAACTGCTCGCGCCAGTCAGGCTGCCCGCGCGTGAGTTCCGCCGCCGCCCGGTTGTAACCGCGAAAGTGCGGCGAATGCACCATCTGCACCGCCAGCTTGTCGGCTTCCGGCAGGGCGAAAAATTGTCGCGCGGCGTGCTGCAACCGCGCATTCAACGCGCCGTCCACGCCGTGACCGCGCAGATAGAAGAAACCGACGTCGCGCGCCGCCGCGCGCAAATCGTCAAGAAAAGCGCGCCGCCGGCGCGCATCACCGTCAAGCTGCGAAAGATCCAGCAGCGGCAACGTCTTCAGCGTCGTCAGATGCGTCATCATGCGGTTCCTCTTCTTCCCCGATTACGATCGGGCTGCCGTACAGGCGAATAATCAACATTGTTACTCCCCAGCGGGTAGCTGCATTTGCCCCATAGTTACCACCGCGCTCGCCGGGGCGGCCAATATTGTTGCGTTCTAAGTTATGCAAACGTTCAACAAACTGTCGCAAAACCGTCATCAATGTTTCTTATGCTCTGCGCAATTTCGCCGACGCCGCTGGCTGGCGACGTGCGCTATCCGCTATCCTGTAAACGACCTCATACCCTGCCTGCCGGAGAAATACTGATGGATTTAGCCTTATTCGACCTGGATGAAACCCTGATTGACGATGACAGCGCCAGCCTGTGGATCCGCTGGCTGGTCGGCCAGGGGTTCGCGCCGGCGGAGCTGGAACTGCAGGAGCAGCAGCTGATGCAGCTCTATTATCAGGGCAAGCTGTCGATGGAGGACTACATGCAGGCCACGCTGGCGCCGCTGACCGGCCTGAGCGTGCAAACCGTGGCCGGCTGGGTGCAACGCTACATCCGGCGCGACATCCTGCCGCGCGTCTATCCCGCCGCCCGTGAACGCCTGCAGTGGCACCGCGAGCGCGGCGACTGCATTCTGGTGATCTCCGCCACCGGCGAACACCTGGTGGCGCCGATCGCCGAACAGCTCGGCGCCGACGACGCGCTGGCGATCGGCGTGGAAATCAGCGACGGCCGCTTCACCGGTAACACCTACGGCACCATGACCTATCAACAGGGCAAGGTGATCCGCCTGCAGCACTGGCTGGCGCACCACCCGCACCTGAAGTTCGAGCACAGCCACGGCTACAGCGACTCTCTCAACGACAAGGCGATGCTGCAATTCGTCGACAGCGCCACGGTGATCAATCCCGACAGCGAACTGAGCGCGCTGGCGGCGGAGCGCGGCTGGGAAGTGTGCCGCTGGGAGCGTTGAGCGGCAGACAAAAAATGCCCTGCGGTGTGACAAAAAGCGCATTGTGGCATAGGTATTAAGGGTCTTTAATCCGCTAACGGAGTTATCCCATGCTGACCATTTGGGGTCGTGAGAATTCGAACAACGTCAGGAAGGTGCTGTGGTGCGCCGCCGAACTGGGGCTGAGCTATACCCACATCAACGCCGGCGGGGCGTTTGGCAAGGTCAACGAAGAGAGTTACCGCGCGCTGAACCCGAACGGCCTGGTGCCGCTGCTGCAGGACGATGACTTCGTGCTGTGGGAGTCCAACACCATCGTGCGCTACCTGGCGGCGAAATTCGGCGACGCGACGTTTTATCCGCAAGATCTGCAGGCGCGCGCCGCCGCCGAGAAATGGATGGACTGGACCACTTCGACCATTGTTCCGGCCTTCACCATCGTCTTTTGGGGCCTGATCCGCACCGCGCCGGAGCTGCGCGACATGGCGAAAATCGAAGCGGCGATCGCCACGCTGGAAAAACACTTCGACGTCATCGAACAGACGCTGGCGCACCAGCCTTACCTCTCCGGCGGCGCGTTCGGTTTCGGCGATATCCCGCTCGGCAGCTTCGCCTACGCCTGGTTCGAAATGCCGATCGCCCGCCGCCCGCGGCCGAACATGGAGCGCTGGTATCAGCAACTGCGCGCACGCCCGGCCTACCAGCGCGGCGTGATGAGCGCACTCACCTGACGCGTGCGGGGCGTTACGACGCCCCGACCTTCAGCAGCTTGCCGTCCCGTTCGTCCGTCAGCAGATACAGGTAGCCATCCGGCCCGCTTCGCACCTCGCGGATGCGTTCGCCGCGATCGCCCAGCAGCCGCTCTTCCGCCACCACCTTGTCCCCCTCCAGCGTCAGGCGAATCAGTGCCTTTTGCGCCAGTGCGCCGATGAACAGCGAATGCCGCCAGGCGGGGAAACGCTGCCCGTCATAAAACGCCATGCCGCTGAGGCCGGGCGAAACCCGCCAATAGTGCAGCGGCTGTTCGGTGCCGGGCACCCGTTCTCCTTTGGCCTCCGGGATCGGCTGGCCGGAATAGTTGATGCCATAGGTGGCCAGCGGCCAGCCGTAGTTTTTACCCGGCAGCGGGATATTGAGCTCATCGCCGCCGCGCGGACCGTGTTCATGCTCCCAGATCGCGCCGCTCCACGGATTCAGCGCCAACCCTTGCGGATTGCGGTGGCCGTAAGACCAAACCTCCGGGCGTTTACCTGCCTGGCCGACCCAGGGGTTGTCCGGTGGTACCGCGCCCTCGGCGGTCAGCCGCACCAGCTTGCCCTGCAGTTTGTCGGTCTCCTGCGCCGTCGGCCGCTGGTTGTTTTCGCCCAGCGCGATAAACAGGTAGCCCTGCCGATCGAACGCCAGCTTGCCGCCAAAGTGATTGCCGACCGACAGCTTGGGTTGCTGACGGAAGATCACCTTAAAGTTTTCCAACCGCGCGTCATCGTCGCTCAGGCGGCCATAGCCGACCGCCGTGCCGGCTTTGCCGCCCTCGCCCGGTTCGGCGAAGCTGAGATACACCCGGCGGCTGGCGGCGAAATCGGGCGCCGGCAGCACCTCCAGCAGGCCGCCCTGCCCTTCGGCGTAGACCTGCGGCACACCGGCGATCGGCGGCGACAGCCCTTTATCCTGCTGCCACAGCCGCAGCCGGCCGGGCCGTTCAGTGATAAGCAGGCCTTGTTCCGCCGGCAAGAAGGCCAGCGACCAAGGGTGTTCCAGGCCGTCCTGCAATTGGCTGACCGTCGGCGCGGCGTGCGCCAGGCCGCTGCATAGCAGCAAACCGGCCAGCAGAGTCAATCGGGGCATGGCGTCCTCCTGAAGATAAAATGACCCGTTTAGTGTAGCCCACTCAGCAGAAGCGGTCGTTTGTATTACATTTCAACGGGTTGCCTTTTAGCCGCCATGTGCTTAAGTTAATCCATTACCCAGGAGGAAAAATGGACATTACCGTTACCGACGCGATCGACGAACAAACCCTCGATGCGATCAGGCAAGGCCTGCGCGCTTACAACCTGCCGCATATCGATGCCAGCCACCGCAAGCCGCTCAGCGTCTATGCGCGCGACGAAGCCGGCGCGGTGATCGGCGGCCTGACCGCCGAAACCTGGGGTAACTGGCTGAGCGTCGAGTGGCTGTGGGTGGCGGATACCCAGCGCGGCAGCGGCCTAGGCGGCCGACTGATGCGCGCCGCCGAGCACGAGGCGCAGGCGCGCGGCTGCCGCTACGCCCGCCTCGACACCTTCAGCTTCCAGGCGCGGCCGTTCTACGAAAAGCTCGGCTATCAGCTGCAAATGACGCTGAAAGCGTATCCGGTGGAACATGAGTGCTACTTTCTTACCAAAACCCTGACTGATTGATGGATGGACAGATGGACAGCAAAAGCATGGTGGTGAACTGTGTGGCGTACAAAGCCGGCCAACGGCTGGGCGAAGTGACCATCGACGATATCAGCGAGGTGGTCAAACAACCGGACACCTTCGTCTGGCTGGGGTTGCGGCAGCCGGAACCGGCGTTTATGCGCAAGGTGCAGGAGGAGTTCGGCCTGCACGATTTGGCGATCGAAGACGCGCTGTGTGCGCACCAGCGGCCGAAGCTGGAGACCTACGGCGACTCGCTGTTCATCGTGGTGAAAACCGCACAGTGGGGCGAGCACGACGAAATCGAATACGGCGAGACCCACTTCTTCGTCGGCAAAAACTTTCTGGTGACGGTGCGCCACGGCGCCTCGCCCAGCTACGCGCCGATCCGCGCCAGGGCGGAGGAGAACCGCAAGCAGATGTGCCGCGGGCCGGGCTTCGCCCTCTATTCGGTGTTGGACTTCGTGGTGGATAACTACCGCAGCGTGGTAACGCGCTTCGAGAGCACCATCGAGAACATCGAAGCCAACATGTTTCAGTCGGAGTTCGATCAGGCGGCGATCGAGAACGTCTATACTCTGCGCCGCCACCTGCTGGCGCTGCGCAACGCCGCGCTGCCGATGGATGAAATCTGCAACCAGCTGATCCGTCTGCACGAAGAAGTGATCCCGAAAGAGCTGCGCGCCTACGTGCGCGACGTGCAGGATCACGCGCATCAGGTGGTCAGCAACATCGACGACATGCGCGAAATGCTGACCAACGCCATGCACGTCAATCTGGCGCTGGTGACGGTCAAACAAAACGAAGTGGTGAAACGGCTGGCGGGGTGGGGGGCGATTTTGGCTATCCCGACGGTGATCTTCAGCCTGTACGGGATGAACTTCGCCGACATGCCGGAGTTGAAATTCCCGTGGGCCTATCACGCCACGCTGGGGGCGACCGCCGTCGGCTGTATTTTCCTGTATCAGAAGCTGAAGAAATCAGGCTGGCTGTAAGCGCCAAAACGGCGGATTTTCCCGCCGGAGAAACGATCGGCGGGGCAGCCGGATCCGCCGACTGCCCCGCCGCTTCAATACAGCATCGGCCGCCGATCGCGATGCACATGATTGTAGCGGCCGATGCGCTTGTCATCGGCCGTGCTGATATCCATTTCCGCCAGCACCATGCCTTCGCCAGCCAGGCTCTGCGTCAACGGATAGCCATCGGCATCGACGATCACCGAACCGCCGATCCACGCAACGCCGCGCTCCGTTTCACAGCGATCGCACACCGCGATGAACAGCCGATTGACGGCGGCGTTGGCCTGCGCCTTCACCATCTCCGCCGGCCGTTCGCCCTGCGGACGCGGCGCCTGCGGCCAGTTAACCGGTGCGCACAGCAGCTGAGCGCCGGCCAGCGCCGGCAGCCGCACCCATTCGGGGAATTCAAGATCGTAGCAGATCATCACCGCCAACCGGCCAAAGCGGGTCTCGACGACCGGTGGCGGCCGATCGCCGGGGGTAAAGATCGTGCTCTCCTCATGCCACAGGTGGGCCTTGCGATAAATCGCCCTCACGCCCTGCGCATCGATCAATGCCGCGCTGTTGGCCACCCCGCCATCGGGCAGCCGCTCGCAGAAACCGGCGACGATCGCCACATCCAACTCACGCGCCAGGGCCCCCCACAGGCTGAGGCTGGGCCCGTCTTCGGTCTCGGCCAACGCCCACGCCTCCGCCTTATCGCGCAACACATAGCCGCTGTTCACCAATTCCGGCAACACGATGACGTTGGCGCCGCGCTGCGCCGCATGACGGATCGCCTGAGCGGACTGCGCCCGATTATGCTCTGCTTCCCCTACCCGCAGCGCTAACTGGCAGCATGCGACGCTGATTTTACCCATGACTCACCCTCTCCTTACCCTCACCGTTAAACCGACAGGGCGGCGATGCGCCCTGCTCCTCAGTAAATCAGTAAAGGCGCCGTGATAAAAGCCCGGATCGCGCCTCAGCGTTCAGTTTGCGCCTGCAGCTGCGGCGTCGGGCGGCTCAGCAGGCTGCCCAGCACGAAGGCGACGCCGCCGCCCAGCAGACCGCCGTAGATCGGGCTGTTAGCGTCGATGCCGTGCCAGATCATCAGCCCCACCACGCACAGGCTGCCGGTCAGCATGCTGGCGATGGCCCCAACGCTGGTGGCGCGCGGCCAGAAGATCGCCCCCACCAGCGGGATCAGCATGCCGCCCACCAACAGGTTGTAAGCCAGCGTCAGCGCCGCCAGTACGTCGCGCACCACAAACGCCAGCCCCAGCATGACCGCGCCCATGAAAAGCGTGGTGAAGCGCCCGGCGGCCAGCCCGCCGGAAGGTTTACGGCGGATGGCCGGCAGCACGTCCTCCAGCGCGATGGTCGAAGACGCCAACAGGCAGGCGCTGGCAGTGGACATCAGCGCCGCCAGGGCCGCGGCGGCCACCAACCCGCTGACGCCAACCGGCAACACCGCCTGCGCGATGGCGGCGAAGGCGCCGTCGGTGTTGCTGAGCGACGGCAGCACGATCTTGCCGGCCATGCCGATCAGCGCGCCGGTCACGCCGTACAGCACGCAATAGACGCCCGCCCCCAGCCCGGCGAAGCGCGCCACATTGGCGCTGCGGGCGGTGAACACCCGCTGCCAGATGTCCTGGCCGATCAGAATGCCGAAGAAGTAGATCAGGAAGAACACCAGAATGGTGTCCAGCCCGATCGACGACAGCTGGTAGTAACCGGCGGGCAGCAGGCTGGTGAACGCCTCCCAGCCGCCGGCCTTGACGATGCTCATCGGCATCAGCACCAGCATCATGCCGACGGTCATGATGATGAACTGAATGATGTCGGTCAGCGTCAGCGACCACATGCCCCCCAGCGTCGAATACAGCACCACCAGCCCGCCGCCGAGCAGGATAGACGCGCTGAACGACAGGCCGAACATCACCTGCATCACGCTGCCGATGGCGATGATCGAGGTCACCGCCACCATCAGGTCATACGCCAGCATGATCGCGCCGCTGGTGACCCGCGCCGCCGGGTGATAGCGCCGCGACAGCACCTGGCTGACGGTATACAGCTTCAGTTTGAGCAGCGGCTTGGCCAGCACCAGACTCAGCACCACAATACCCAGCCCCAGCGCGCCGCACAGCCAGACGCCGGAGATGCCGTAGGTGTAGCCGAGCTTGACGCTGCCGATGGTCGACGCGCCGCCGAGCACCACCGCCGACAGCGTGCCCAGATACAGCCCCGGCCCCAGGTTGCGCCCGGCCACCAGATACGCCTCTTTGGAATTGGCGCGGCGAATGCCCATCCACCCCACCGCACCTATCACCAGAAAGTAAAACACCACGACCAGCAGATCGAGATTCATGGGTACCTCCACTCCGTAGTTATTGTTATCAGGGGCCCCGACGCAACCGCTCCGCCGGTAGAGTCAGTGCGCCGGCCTCAACGGGCCGGCAGCACGCACAGCATTTCAAACAGCAGGTTGGCCGCCAGCAGCGCGGTGTTACCGGAGCGATCGTAAGGCGGTGACACCTCCACCACGTCGCCGCCGACCAGGTTCAGCCGATGACAGCCGCGCACGATCTCCAGCCCTTGCCAGACCGACAGCCCACCGACCTCCGGCGTGCCGGTGCCCGGTGCGAAGGCCGGATCCAGCCCGTCGATATCGAAGCTGAGATAAACCGGCGCTTCGCCCATCTGTTCGCGGATCTCCGCCATCAGCGGCGTCAGCGACCGGTGCCAGCAGGCCTCAGCCGGCACCACACGAAAGCCCTGGCGGCGTGACCAGTCGAAGTCATCCGCCGCATAGCCACTGCCGCGCAGGCCAATCTGCACCACCTTTTCCGGCGCCAGCAGCCCCTCCTCAAACGCGCGGCGGAAGGTGGTGCCGTGCGCCAGCTGTTCGCCGAACATCTCCTCGTTGGTATCGGAATGCGCATCGACGTGGATCAGCCCGACCGGGCCATGACGACGGGCGACGGCGCGCAGCACCGGCAGCGTCAGGGTGTGATCGCCGCCGAGCGTCAACGGCGTGCAGCCGTGCGCCAGGATCTCGTGGTAAGCCGCCTCGATGCGCTGCACGCTGTCCGCCAGGCTGTAGGGGTTGATGGCGACATCCCCCAGATCGGCCACCTGCAGCCGTTCAAACGGCGCAGAGCCGGTGCCCATGTTGTAAGGACGGATCATCACCGATTCCTGGCGGATCTGGCGCGGGCCATAGCGAGTGCCACTGCGGTTGGAAGTGCCGATATCGAGCGGAATGCCGACAAAGGCGGCGTCCAGACCGCGCGCCTGTTCTGCCGCGGGCAGGCGCATCATGGTGGGGAGGCCGGCAAAGCGCGGCATATCGTTACCGCTTTGGGGTTGGTTCAGCATGGCGTTTCCTTGTCGTTATCTGCGATGGATCGAAACATTTGAGCAACATTCGCAGGCTACCCCGTTGGCCACCTCGGCTACCATTCCCGCTTTTGCATGTAAACATCGGAAAACACGATGCAACTAACTTATTGAAGTATTGATTTTTATTTCAACTTCATGCCATAAGGAAGGCCATATCTTCAGCGCCGCACCTATTTCTTCGATGTTAAAAATGGGTTAACCGGCCGACGTTCTGCGGAGGGGGAATGCTCACCAACCTAAGCGATATCGATCTGAAACTGCTGCGGGTGTTCGTCGCGGTAGCGGAAGCCCAGGGCGTCAGCGCCGCGCAGGAAGCGCTGCTGATGAACCAATCCACCATCAGCACCCATCTGGCCTCGTTGGAAACCCGACTGGGTTTTCGCCTGTGCCAACGCGGGCGCTCCGGCTTCCGGCTGACGCCCAAGGGCGAACGCATGCTGATCGCCTGCAGTTCGCTGTTCAACGCCGCCCGCGACTTCACCCGGGTCAGCCAGTCGCTGAACGGCCTGCTGACCGGCGATCTGCAAATCGGTCTGGTGGACAATCTGGTTTCGCTGCCGGGCAATCCGTTCAGCCAGGCCATCAAGCACTTTCAGCGGCGCCATCAGGACGTGCAATTGCAGTGCCGCATCTGTTCGCCGAACGAGATTGAGCAAGGGCTGCTGCACCAGCAGCTCGATCTGGGCATCGGCTACTTCGGCCAACAGCTGGAGGAGTTACGTTATCAGCCGTGGCTGGAGGAAATACAGGCGATCTACTGCAGCACGGATCACCCGCTGTTCGCGGTGGAAGAACCCGAGCGCGAGCAGATTGAAAACGCGCGCTGGGTCAAGCGCGGCTACCTACTGGCGCAGCAGCTGTGCCCGATCGCGCCGCCTCACTTGGCGGCGGTGGCTCACCATATGGAAAGCGTCGCCCATCTGGTGCTGAGCGGTACCTGTCTTGGCTATCTGCCCACCCACTACGCGGCGCGCTGGGTGGAACAGGGGCTGCTGCGGCAGTTGGGCGGCACGGCGCTCTCTTATCGCGCCACGCTTAGCCTGGTCAGCCGCCCCGTCCAGCCCAACGAGGCGTTGAACGCGCTGCTGGAGGATTTGGCGCGCGCCGGCGAAAAAAAGCCCCGCATGCGCGGGGCCTGACGGACGTTAACTGACCGGCATGCGCGCCGGATCGGGATACTGGTATTCAAAACCCAGCTCGTTGCAGATGCGGTTGCCGTCCACCAGCCGCTCGTCCTGCTCCGCCTCGTCGGCGAACTGCGGCGGCTCCAGATGCAACTGCTCGGCCAGCGCCGGATAAAATTCGCGCTTGGCCGGATGACGCGGCGCGCACAGGTTGTACACGTGGCCGCCCTTCGGCAGCTTCAGCAACAGCTGGATGGCGGCGATGACGTCGTCCTGGTGCACCAGATTCACCCCCTGCGAACCGCCCTTCACGTCGAGCTTGCCCGCCAGGAAGCGGCCGGGGTGACGATCGGCGCCCACCAGCCCCGCCAGGCGCAGAATGTCCACCGAGGTGTTCGGCAATTCATGCAGCCAACGTTCCAGCTCGGCCAACACCCGCCCTGACGGCGAGACCGGCCGCAACGGTGACTCTTCGCGCAGCGTGCCTGCGGTTTCGCCGTACACCGAGGTGGAACTGGTGAAGATCACCCGTGGCACGCCAAAGGCCATCGCGCTGTCCACCAGCATACGCACCGCATTGAAATAGTTTTCGCTGCCTTCGACGGTGCGGCGCGCGGGCAGCGTGACCACCAGCGCATCCACGCGCAGCAGCGACGCCAGATCGTCCGGATCGCACACCAGCTCCGGCGTCAGCTCCAACTGATAACATTCGAAGCCGCTCATCCGCGCGGCTTCGACGCCGTCCGGCGTGGTTTTGCTGCCGACCACATCGTACCCGCGGCCCATCAGCGACAACGCCAGCGGCATGCCTAACCAACCCAGGCCAATAATGGCTACCTTTTTCATCCTCTTCCTCTCCTGAAGAATGCAGCGCTCTACTTCTAAGGCTACGCCACTGCGCGCGGCGATACAATCTGCCCGGCTTAAGGTCAGGTAAAGCTGTCTGTGGCTAATAACCTAACCTGTTTCAATAAATTAAATTTATGACGTTAAAAAAGGGTTGCGCGGTGGACAGCGGATAGTTTAGCTTAATTGGCATACGGTTTTTACCGGCTTTTGATTAGAGAAAAACACCATGACACGCGTTCAGTTCAACCACCATCATCACCATCACCCTGACTAGTCTTTCAGGCGATGAGTGCTGGAAGACGGTTTGTTAATCTTCCAGTGGCGCGCAGAACGCAAGAGAGAGCCCTCGGAAGATTTCTTCCGAGGGTTTTTTTTTGGCTCCGGACAGACAGAAAGAATAGTTTTTACAATAAATTCATAAAATTACAGATTAAACAGAGGTTACCATGCTGGACAAGACACGTTTACGGATCGCAATGCAGAAGTCGGGCCGCCTGAGCGATGAATCCCAGGAACTGCTGGCGCGCTGCGGCATCAAGATCAACCTGCAGCAGCAGCGTCTGATCGCCTTCGCCGAGAACATGCCGATCGATATCCTGCGCGTGCGCGACGACGATATTCCGGGCCTGGTGATGGACGGCGTGGTCGATCTCGGCATCATCGGCGAAAACGTGCTGGAAGAAGAGCTGCTCAGCCGCCGCGCCCAGGGCGAAGACCCGCGTTACTTCACGCTGCGCCGCCTCGATTTCGGCGGCTGCCGCCTGTCGCTGGCCACCCCGCTCGATGCCGAATACGCCGGCCCGCAAAGCCTGCAGGACGCCCGCATCGCCACCTCTTACCCGCACCTGCTGAAGCAATACCTCGACAAGCAGGGCGTGCGCTTCAAATCTTGCCTGCTGAACGGCTCGGTGGAAGTGGCGCCGCGCGCCGGTCTGGCCGACGCCATCTGCGATCTGGTCTCAACCGGCGCCACGCTGGAGGCCAACGGCCTGCGTGAAGTCGAAGTGATCTACCGCTCCAAGGCTTGCCTGATCCAGCGCGACGGCGAAATGCCGGAAGCCAAACAGCAGCTGATCGATCGCCTGATGACCCGCATTCAGGGCGTGATCCAGGCGCGTGAATCCAAATACATCATGCTGCATGCGCCGAGCGAGAAACTGGACGAGATCGTCGCGCTGTTGCCGGGCGCCGAGCGCCCGACCATTCTGCCGCTGGCCGGCGCGCAGAACCGCGTGGCGATGCACATGGTGAGCAGCGAAACCCTGTTCTGGGAAACCATGGAAAAACTGAAAGCGCTCGGCGCCAGCTCGATTCTGGTGCTGCCGATTGAAAAGATGATGGAGTAACGCCATGTCGACCTTCAACACGCCGATCGATTGGGCGACCAGCAGCGCCGAACGCCAGGCCGAGCTGCTGATGCGCCCGGCCATCGCCGCCTCCGACAGCATCACCCGCACGGTGAGCGAGATCCTCGACAACGTGAAGGCCAACGGCGATCGGGCGCTGCGCGACTACAGCGCCCGTTTCGACAAGGCGGAAGTCTCGGCGCTGCGCGTCAGCGCCGAGCAGATCGCCGCCGCCGCCGCGCGGTTGGGCGACGACATCAAACAGGCGATGGCGGTGGCCGTCGCCAACGTGGAAACCTTCCACAACGCGCAGCGACTGCCGCCGGTGGACGTCGAAACGCAACCGGGCGTGCGCTGCCAACAGGTGACCCGCCCCATCGACTCGGTCGGCCTGTATATTCCCGGCGGATCGGCGCCGCTGTTCTCCACCGTGCTGATGCTGGCGACGCCGGCACGCATCGCCGGCTGCCGCCGGGTGGTGCTGTGCTCGCCGCCGCCGATCGCCGATGAGATCCTGTATGCGGCGCAGCTGTGCGGCGTGCAGGAAGTGTTTCAGGTCGGGGGCGCGCAGGCGATCGCCGCCCTGGCGTTCGGCACCGAGAGCGTGCCGCGCGTGGCGAAGATCTTCGGGCCAGGCAACGCCTTCGTGACCGAAGCCAAGCGGCAGGTCAGTCAGCGCCTTGATGGCGCGGCCATCGACATGCCGGCCGGCCCTTCGGAGGTGCTGGTGATCGCCGATGCCGGCGCCACTCCGGCGTTCGTCGCTTCCGATCTGCTGTCGCAGGCCGAACACGGCCCGGATTCGCAGGTGATCCTGCTGACGCCGGACGCGGCAATGGCGCAGGCGGTGGCCGAAGCGGTGGAAAGCCAGCTGGCCGAGCTGCCGCGTGCCGAGACCGCCCGTCAGGCGCTGGCGAGCAGCCGCCTGATCGTAGCGCGCGATCTGGCTGAGTGCGTGGCCATCAGCAACCGCTACGGCCCGGAGCACCTGATTATTCAGACCCGCAATGCGCGCGAACTGGTGGACGGCATCACCAGCGCCGGTTCGGTGTTCCTCGGCGACTGGTCGCCGGAGTCCGCCGGCGATTACGCCTCCGGCACCAACCACGTGCTGCCGACCTACGGCTACACCGCCACCTGCTCAAGCCTTGGGCTGGCCGACTTTCAAAAACGCATGACGGTGCAGGAGCTGACGCCGCAGGGCTTCAGCAACCTGGCCGCCACCATCGAGACGCTGGCTGCCGCCGAGCAGTTGATCGCCCACAAGAACGCCGTGACCCTGCGCGTCGCCGCCCTGAAGGAGCAAGCATGAGCATCGAAAAACTGGCGCGCGCCAACGTTCGCGAGCTGACCCCTTATCAATCGGCGCGCCGCCTCGGCGGCAAGGGCGACGTATGGCTGAACGCCAACGAATACCCGATCGCCCCGGAATTCCAGCTGAGCGCGCAAACCTTCAACCGCTATCCGGAGTGCCAGCCGGCGCAGGTGATCGAACGCTACGCCGCCTATGCCGGGGTGAAGAAAGAGCAGGTGCTGGTCAGCCGCGGCGCCGACGAGGGCATCGAGCTGCTGATACGCGCCTTCTGCGAGCCGGGCAAAGACGCCATTCTGTTCTGCCCGCCGACCTACGGCATGTACGCCGTCAGCGCCGAAACCTTTGGCGTGGAGCGCCGCACCGTGGCCGCCAAAGAGGACTGGCAACTGGATCTGCCGGCCATCGCGGACAGCCTGGATAACGTGAAGCTGATCTACGTCTGCAGCCCGAACAACCCGACCGGCAACCTGATCGACCCGGACTCTCTGCGCAGTCTGCTGGAGCTGGCCAAAGGCAAAGCGATCGTCGCGGTGGACGAAGCCTATATCGAGTTTTGCCCGCAGGCTTCGGTGGCCGGTTGGCTGAGCGACTACCCGCACCTGGCTATTCTGCGTACGCTGTCAAAGGCCTTTGCGCTGGCCGGCCTGCGCTGCGGCTTTACGCTCGCCAATGAAGATCTGATCGCCCTGCTGCTGAAGGTGATCGCCCCTTACCCGCTCTCGACGCCGGTGGCGGATATCGCCGCGCAGGCGCTGAGCGAAGAAGGTATCCGCACCATGCGCCAGCGCGTCACCGACATCGCAGCCACCCGCAGCTGGCTGCAGCAACAGCTGGAGAAATGCGCCTGCGTCGAGCAGGTTTTCGCCAGCGACAGCAATTACCTGCTGGCTCGCTTCACCGCCTCAAGTAATGTGTTTAAAAGCTTGTGGGATCAGGGCATTATCTTACGAGACCAAAACAAACAGCCCGGGTTGTCCGGCTGCCTGCGCATCACCATAGGCACCCGCGACGAATGTCAACGCGTGGTGGACGCGTTGTCCGCCCTGCCCGGCGCCAACCAGACTCGCCAGGAGCCAATGTGAGCCAAAAAATCCTCTTTATCGATCGTGACGGCACGCTGATCGCCGAGCCACCGGAAGATTTCCAGGTTGACCGTCTGGACAAGCTGGCGCTCGAGCCAGACGTGATCCCTTCCCTGCTGGCGCTGCAACAGGCGGGATATCAGCTGGTGATGATCACCAATCAGGATGGGCTCGGCACCGCCAGTTTCCCGCAGGAGACCTTCGATCCGCCGCACAACCTGATGATGCAGATCCTCAGTTCGCAGGGCATTCAGTTCGCCGATGTGCTGATCTGCCCGCACCTGCCGGCGGACAACTGCGACTGCCGCAAGCCGAAAACCGCGCTGGTGAAAGGCTACCTTGAACCCGGCGTGCTCGATACCGCGCACAGTTACGTGATCGGCGATCGGCCGACCGATGTGCAGCTGGCGGAAAACATGGGCATCCAGGGGCTGCGTTACCAGCGCGGCGTGCTGGGCTGGAAAGAGATCGTGCGCCAGCTGACCCTGCGCGACCGTCACGCGCGGGTTAATCGCGTGACCAAAGAGACGCAGATCGACGTCAACGTCTGGCTGGATCGCGAAGGCGGCAGCAAGATCAAAACCGGCGTCGGCTTCTTCGATCACATGCTGGATCAGATCGCCACCCACGGCGGCTTCCGCATGGAGATCGACGTCAAAGGCGACCTGTATATCGACGATCACCACACGGTAGAGGACACCGGCCTGGCGTTGGGTGAAGCGCTGAACAAGGCGCTCGGCGACAAGCGCGGCATCGCCCGCTTCGGCTTCGTGCTGCCGATGGACGAATGCCTGGCGCGCTGCGCGCTGGATATCTCCGGCCGCCCGCACCTGGAGTACAAGGCCGAGTTCAACTATCAGCGCGTCGGCGATCTCAGCACCGAAATGGTCGAGCACTTCTTCCGTTCGCTCTCTTACACCATGGGTTGCACGCTGCACCTGAAGACCAAAGGCAAAAACGACCACCACCGGGTCGAAAGCCTGTTCAAAGTGTTTGGCCGCACGCTGCGCCAGGCGATCCGCGTCGAGGGCAATACCCTGCCGAGTTCGAAAGGAGTGCTGTGATGAACGTGGTGATTTTGGATACCGGCTGCGCCAACCTGGCCTCCGTCACCTATGCGGTGCGGCGCCTGGGCTATCAGCCGGAGGTGAGCCGCGATCCGGAGATCGTGCTGCGCGCCGACAAGCTGTTCCTGCCGGGCGTCGGCACTGCGCAGGCGGCGATGGATCAGCTGCGCGAACGCGATCTGATCGAACTGATCAGGGCCTGCACTCAGCCGGTGCTGGGCATCTGCCTCGGCATGCAGCTGCTGGCGGCCAGCAGCGAAGAGAACGGCGGCGTGACCACGCTCGGCCTTATCGATACGCCGGTCAAGCAGATGACCGACTTCGGCCTGCCGCTGCCGCACATGGGCTGGAACCAGGTATCCGCGCAAGCGGGTCACCATCTGTTCCGCGGCATCGATGACGGCGCCTACTTCTATTTCGTACACAGCTATGCGATGCCGATATGCCCCAGCACCATCGCCCAGGCGAACTACGGCGAGCCCTTCACCGCCGCCGTGCAAAAAGACAACTTCTTCGGCGTGCAGTTTCATCCAGAACGATCTGGAGCGGCCGGCGCGCAACTGTTGAAAAACTTTCTGGAGATGTAGGCAGCATGATTATTCCGGCTTTGGATTTGATCGACGGCAACGTGGTGCGTTTGCATCAGGGCGATTACGGCCAACAGCGCGACTACGGCAACGATCCGCTGCTGCGCCTGCAGGACTATCAACAACAGGGCGCCCAGGTGCTGCACCTGGTCGATCTGACCGGCGCCAAGGATCCGGCGGCGCGCCAGATCTCGCTGCTGCGCAAGCTGTTGGCGGGGGTTAACGTCCCGGTGCAGGTCGGCGGCGGCATCCGCAACGAGCAAGACGTCAGCGCCCTGCTGGAGGCCGGCGCCACGCGCGTGGTGATCGGCTCCACCGCGGTGAAACAGCCGCAGTTGGTGCAAAGCTGGTTCGAACGCTACGGCGCCGACGCGCTGGTACTGGCGTTGGATGTGCGCATCGACGCGCAGGGCGTGAAGCGCGTGGCCATCAGCGGCTGGCAGGAAGACTCCGACGCCACGCTTGAACAGGTGGTGGAACAGTTCCTGCCCTACGGGCTGAAACACGTGCTGTGCACCGACATTTCACGCGACGGCACGTTGGCCGGTTCCAACGTGGCGCTGTATCAGGAGATCAGCCGCCGCTATCCGCAAGTGGCCTTCCAGGCCTCAGGCGGCATCGGCAATCTGGACGACATCGCCCAGCTGCGCGGCAGCGGCGTTGCCGGCGTGATCGTGGGGCGCGCCCTGCTGGAAGGTAAATTTAGCGTTGAGGAGGCGATTGCATGCTGGCAAAACGGATAATCCCGTGTCTGGATGTTAAAGACGGGCAAGTGGTGAAAGGCGTGCAGTTCCGCAACCACGAAATCATCGGCGACATCGTGCCGCTGGCGCAGCGCTATGCGCAAGAAGGCGCGGACGAGCTGGTGTTTTACGATATCACCGCCTCGAGCGACGGCCGGGTGGTGGACAAAAGCTGGGTGTCGCGCGTGGCGGAGGTGATTGATATTCCGTTCTGCGTCGCCGGCGGCATTAAAAGCGCCGAGGACGCCAGCCAGATCCTGTCTTTCGGCGCCGACAAGATTTCGATCAACTCGCCGGCGCTGGCCGATCCCGATCTGATTAGCCGCCTGGCGGATCGCTTTGGCGTGCAGTGCATCGTGGTGGGCATCGACACCTGGTTCGACAGTGAAACCGGCAAGTATCACGTCAATCAATATACCGGCGACGAGAGCCGCACCCGCGTCACCCAGTGGGAAACCCTCGACTGGGTGCAGGAAGTGCAGCGCCGCGGCGCCGGTGAGATCGTGCTGAACATGATGAACCAGGACGGCGTGCGCAACGGTTACGATCTGCAGCAGCTGCGCCAGGTGCGCGAGGTCTGCAAAGTGCCGCTGATCGCCTCCGGCGGCGCGGGCACGATGGAGCACTTCCTGGAAGCGTTCCGCGATGCGGACGTCGACGGCGCCCTGGCGGCATCGGTGTTCCACAAACAAATCATCAATATCGGCGAACTGAAAAGGTTCCTGGTCGAACAAGGCGTGGAGATTCGCGTGTGCTGACAGAACAACAGAGAAACCAGCTGGACTGGGAAAAAACCGACGGCCTGATGCCGGCCATCGTGCAGCACGCCGTTTCCGGCGAAGTGCTGATGCTGGGTTACATGACGCCGGAAGCGCTGGCGACCACCGAGCAGAGCGGCAACGTCACCTTCTTCTCGCGCACCAAGCAACGCCTGTGGACCAAAGGCGAAAGTTCCGGCCACTTCCTCAAGGTGGTCAGCATCACGCCGGACTGCGATAACGACACGCTGTTGGTATTGGCCAACCCGATCGGCCCGACCTGCCACCTGGGCAACAGCAGCTGCTTCCATCCGGCCGCCAGCGACTGGACGTTCCTCTATCAGTTGGAACAGCTGTTGGCGGAGCGCAAGCACGCCAGCCCGGACAGCTCGTACACCGCCAGCCTGTACGCCAGCGGCACCAAGCGCATCGCGCAGAAAGTCGGGGAGGAAGGCGTGGAAACCGCGCTGGCCGCCACGGTCAACGATCGCGAAGAGCTGACCAACGAAGCTTCGGACCTGATCTATCACCTGCTGGTGCTGCTGCAGGACCAGGATCTGGATCTGAGCGCGGTGATCGGCCGGCTGCGCGAGCGGCATCAGAAAAAAGCGTGACGTTAAACCACGCGCAATAAAAAAGCCGCCGGGCGTTAACCTCGGCGGCTTTTTTTATCGCTCAACGGGCGGGGTTATTCCATCCATTCGGTATGGAACACGCCTTCCTTGTCGATGCGTTTGTAGGTGTGCGCGCCGAAGTAGTCGCGCTGCGCCTGGATCAGGTTCGCCGGCAGCACCGCTGAACGGTAGCTGTCGTAGTAGGCGATCGCAGCGGAGAAGGTTGGCGTAGGGATACCGTTCTGCACGGCGTAGGCCACCACGTCACGCAGCGCCTGCTGGTACTCGTCGGCGATTTGCTTGAAGTATGGCGCCAGCAGCAGGTTGGCGATATCGGCGTCCGCTGCGTAAGCGTCGGTGATCTTCTGCAGGAACTGGGCGCGGATGATACAGCCGGCACGGAAGATCTTGGCGATTTCGCCGTAGTGCAGATCCCAGTTGTTTTCTTTAGACGCGGCTTTCAGCTGAGAGAAGCCCTGCGCGTAGGACACGATTTTGCCCAGATACAGCGCGCGACGCACTTTCTCGATGAATTCAGCTTTGTCGCCAGTGAACGGCGCCACTTTCGGGCCGGTCAGCACTTTAGACGCGGCAACGCGCTGATCTTTCAGCGAGGACAGGTAGCGTGCGAATACCGATTCGGTGATCAGCGACAGCGGTTCGCCCAGATCCAGCGAGCTCTGGCTGGTCCATTTGCCGGTGCCTTTGTTGGCGGCTTCGTCCAGGATCACATCGACCAGGTATTTACCTTCTTCGTCTTTCTTGGTGAAGATGTCTTTGGTGATGTCGATCAGGTAGCTGTTCAGTTCACCCTTGTTCCACTCGGCGAAGGTTTCGGCCAGCTGCTCGTTGCTCAGATTCAGCGCCTGTTTCAGCAGAGAATAGGCTTCGGCAATCAGTTGCATGTCGCCGTATTCGATGCCGTTGTGCACCATCTTCACATAGTGGCCGGCGCCGTCTGCGCCGATGTAGGTCACGCAAGGCTCGCCTTCCGCAACCGCAGCGATTTTCTCCAGGATTGGCGCCACCAGCTCGTAAGCTTCTTTCTGGCCGCCAGGCATGATGGAAGGCCCTTTCAGCGCGCCCTCTTCACCGCCGGAAACGCCGGTGCCGATGAAGTTGAAGCCCTGGTCGGACAGTTCGCGGTTACGACGGATGGTGTCCTGATAGTAGGTGTTGCCGCCGTCGATCAGGATATCGCCCTTGTCCAGGTGCGGAGTCAGCGAGGCAATGGTTTTATCCGTTGCTTCGCCCGCTTTCACCATCAGCAGGATGCGGCGCGGTTTTTCCAGTGATTCGACAAACTCTTCAACGGTGTAATACGGCGCCAGATTCTTGCCCGGGTTCTCAGCGATCACTTCGTCAGTTTTGTCGCCAGAACGGTTGAAAATGGAAACGGTGTAACCACGGCTCTCGATGTTCAGCGCGAGGTTGCGGCCCATTACCGCCATGCCGACAACGCCGATTTGTTGCTTGGACATTTAGGAACTCCTGTCTGAGGATGACCCTGCCGGCAACGTCGGCCAGCAGGTTTTGTGATGTGGCACACATGTTAACTCAGGATTGAGCCGGGTGGGTAGTGATTGGTGCGATAGGTCACATAACTCGTCTAAATTTTCAGTAACCTGCCAGACCATTCAATCGGGCTTATTATGCCTTCCCAGCAGGGATTCGTAGATTTTCGCGTATGCCTCGACCATTTGTTTGGAGGTGAACATCTCTTCGTAGCGTTCATACGCCTTATTACCGAATGTCTCCGCCAACTTGGGGTTCTCCCAAAGCTTATCCATTGCCTTTCTCAATGCCGAAGGATCCGATGGAGGGATCACCAGTCCCGTCTGATCATTGACGTTGATAAAGGTAGTTCCTGTCCCTATTTCACTTGAAATCATGGGTTTTCGGTACATGGCACCTTCCAGTAGCGAAATGCCAAACGCTTCCGAGCGTAAATGTGACGGAAATACAATACCATAGCTCAGCGTCAGTAGTGCCGATTTATCCTCATCCGGCAATGCGCCAAGAAAATGAACGTTTTTCAGTCCCAAGTTCTGAGCCTGCTCACGCAATTCACTTTCGATCGGCCCGGCCCCTACGATCACGATAGGATAGTTTGCACCGATAGCCGCCTCTAGCAGTATATGTAACCCTTTATAATAGCGTAACGTGCCAATAAATAAGAAAAATGGTTGGCCGAGCTGACGCTGCCATTTTTCCAAGCGGCTCGGCTCTGGCACCGGATATGTCTCTTTATCCAGACCTATCGGAATCACAGAGACTTTATTTTTGAACGTTTCCAATACGTCACTGGTGGCCACATAGTTCGGTGATGTTGCTACGATGCAATCTATTTTACGCAAGAACAGGTGCATCAGTGGCTTATATAACCTAAGAAGGTTTTTTTGCCTGATAATATCAGAGTGATAACTAACTACTGTCGGCTTATTCACTCCCGAGAGGAAGTGTACAAGATCCATGTATGGCCATGGGAAATGATAGTGGATGATATCCGCTTGCTCGCTGAGCTCTTTAAATTTCTTTATGACACGAAATGAAAATGGGTTAGATGCAATGCTGAAATCTTGTCTGACTTTATGAGCTGTATGCTGTGAAATAGTTTCGCAACTATCCTTATCTGCAGGCGTTACGGACAAAACATCCGTCGATATACCCTTCTCTACCCCACCTTCAGCGAGTTGGTATATCACTTGCTCAATGCCGCCAAATGAGTCAGGATAATAGGTTTTATAAAAATGGAGTACTTTAATCATTATTAGTCAATTTTTGATAAACGTTTAAAGTTTGGCTAGTGCAATTTTTCCAGGAAAACGTTGCTGCATGTGACAAACCTAATGCAATTGCATCCTTTCTCCACGCTTCATCTGTCAGCCCTCTGATAATAAGCTGCGTTAATAAGCTGACATCCTCAGGAGAGTGAGTTAATGCCGCATCACCTGCGATTTCCGGCAAAGATGAACTGTTGGAACAAATCACCGGAGTTCCCGAGCTCATCGCTTCCAATACCGGAAGCCCAAAGCCTTCATAGTGTGATGGGAAAACAAACAGCCTGGCTGCAGAGTACAATAATGGCAATTCTTCTGCAGCCGCAAATCCCAGATACTTAAGCCATCCCTCACGCTGTCCTCGCTCTATTTCCTGCATAATGTCATCATTGCGCCATCCCTTATAGCCGGAGAGGACTAATGGATAACGGGCACGCAATCCGTCAGGCAGTTTTCTATAAGCATGAATAAGGGAAAGAATATTCTTCCTCGGCTCAATGGTACCAACGAATAAGGTGAAGGCTTTATAGCTTAAATCAAATTTTTTTAAAACTCCAGATACGTTTTCTACCTGACGAGGGTAAAAATCAGGCGAGCTTGCCAGATGAACCGTGTGGATTTTCTCAATTGGATAATCGAAATATTCATGAATCTCTTTACGAATATAGTTCGAGACCGTGATGAGACCATTCGCCCTCGACAATGCTTTCATCATTTCTTTCTTGGTATAACGATTCCTTTTAGGATCGAAACAGTGCTCCCATTTAAAAGGAGAAAGATCATGAAACGTTGCCACTGCAGGGCCGTCAAAAGGAGGGAGGAAATAATTAGGCCCATGAAAAAGGCAACGTTCGTAGCCACGCAGCGCCTTCTTTTTTAGTTGTGGCATAAGCAATCTGTAGGTCTCAATAGCCAATGAATTGCTCTGCACAATTTTTTTCAACCAGTGACTACTATCAGATGTATTTTTTGCCGTAGGTATGTTAGATAAAAAACGGGTACCGGAGAAAAAATTTAGTTCTTCAATTTCGTTGTGGCTTTGCAAGCCTTTTGCCAACTCATAGGTATAACGCCCTATGCCAGTCAACGGGAACTTGATAGGCTCAACGGAAAGAATTATTTTCATCTAAAATCACATTCCATAGAATATCTATGCTTTCAACATAGTAGATTCAATGCAGTAGTAGAAATCACACCTACTGCATTGAATAAGGCTATAGCTAGAGGAGGTTATTTGAAATGTTTTGCTCTTAACAAGCCCGCACACATGTTTTCTAGCCGTCTGGCAACGGCATGATAATCATGCTGCTCGCACCACGCATCAGCACGTCGTTGCGTTTCAACTGCACTCGAAGAGTTTTTAACAATCTCAGAAATAATATCTGCAATACCTTCAGCAACATCCACTACGGAGGTTCCCTTCAATTTGAAGACAGCGTCACCAAGATCATCAAAAATAGCGAGCGGCGTCACTGCCACAGGTTTATGCGTCGCCATGCCGTAGCGAACGGCACCACTGGCCGATTCGCCGGTATTTTGATACGCGAAAACCAGCAGATCGGCGTCAGAGAGCAGACGTAAGCTTTCTTTATCATCAAGAAAATCATTATGCATCTCAACCAGATCTTCAACCTTCAAATTAGCCGCAGTCTCTTTAAGCTCACGAACCAAAGCGGTGGATTCACTGACGGGGTATTCCGCATTGACCAACCTTAGTCGAATAGGGTTCCCCGCTTTTTTCAAATAGGCCACGGCTTCGATAAGTTCCTTCAACCCTTTATGCGGCAGGCAAAAACCATAGCTGGCAACCAAAGGCGGCAGATTGCGATGAGCAGTCGATGCCAGAGCGGGATAGTTAATCACGCCATGTGGGAACAGAGTGACATTATTGACTAGTCCAAGCAACTTCAGACGGTTGATATCAGCAATAGAATGAACCAGCAAACGGTCACACATTTTCAACGCGTCAGTCATTTCTGATAAACGGAAATTCCAATACGGCTCTTTTTCGATCGGATCAACCGTCGAATGCATGGCCATAACGATAACCCGTCCCGCCTGGTGATGCCTTTTGATAAAGGCAGATAACTCGCGGTGGTTAAAGAATCCATAGTTAAACTGGATGACCAAGGTGTTCAGATTCAGGGTTTCAATTTGAGTATCTAAAGCATCAAGGTAATTGTCTTCTTTTCCAACAACCCAACTCCTCAGAACGTTACCTTCGTCCGCATGTACCAGGTCATTTGCTGTCGGTGCAAAAATCACAATTTGGTCGCTGGGCATGTCAGCTACCAAATGTTGGGAATAGGTGGCAATGCCGCATTTGGTATTCCACGTCGAGAGCCAGCCAATCCGGGGTTCCACTTGAGCGACGTCAAAATGCTTACGCAATTCGCCTACCGCAGCCTTTGATCGCGCGCAACCGAGCTCCAGGTAAACTGACTAAGTATCAGTTCACGCCCTTTTGCTGCCATTGCCGATAGTTGCTTTTTGTCAGTCGCCGCCGCCTGCGCCATCGCCTCGGCCAGTTTATCAATATCGGCATGCACCCATGATGAAGAAAACAGGCCAAAATGGGTCTTCGCGCGTTCAAAACGATAATCAACCAGCCATGAATTTTCCTGCGTGCAAAAATCAAGCTGCCCGCTCCAACCAGTGGTGATAGCGGGTAAACCGCTCAACATCGCCTCCGCAATCGGCAAACCAAATCCTTCAGCACAGCTTGCCGCCACCAAGACATCACACTGTTCATAGAGCGCTTTCAGCTCTTGTTCCGGCATATCCTGCTCGATAATAATGACATGGGGATAATTGACGTGCCGCTTCTGAGCTTGCGTTAGCCATGCCTGAATTTCATTGTGCGGGTTAGGGAAAGTTTTGATGACCAGGGAAACATCATCCTCTCCGGTAAAAGCGGCGCCATAGGCCGCCAGCATCGCCTGAACCCCCTTCCGCGGGAAGCACGAAGAAACATGCAGGAATTTGAATGCTTTGGCGTTCAGTTGCGGAGGATTGGCTGACTGAATCCGCTCCCAGTGCTCGCAACCATTCCCGACATTAAAAACGGGAACTTTAGTACCATTATCAATCAATACTTTGCGCACATGTTCTGAAGTGCAAAGGATCGCATCCAATTCACGGTTGAAATTATTGATCCAACCTTGTGGAAAGCCACTTTCTTCCCATGCATAGCAATGCAAAAGCTTCACATCCGCAGCCATGTTGCTGACACGTGGCGGATAGATATTGCGGCTCAATACATTAACCTGCTGCTCACTCCGCTGCTGCAAACGCGAATGGAATGCCTTCAAATCCGCATTACTTTCATCACTTAGGAAGGTTTCATTTGGAGCAAAGTCGCCAGGCCCTTCCGTTGAATGCAGCAGAACGTCAACATTGTCGCGACTGAGTGCTCGCGCGAATTCTCGATTTACCAAAGCCAGGCTATAGGAGCTGTCAAAAGGTCCTTCAACGCGCCAAGAGAGAGACTCTAGCGCAATGCCTTGCAACTCGAGTCTTTTGGCATTTCTATCCATCGCCTCAGCGGTTGACCGCAGATCGTTATCCGAAGGCTCTTCACGACATTTGATCGAGGAAACGGCGGAGATCAATTGCGATGACGTTACCGATTCAAACTCCACATCTCCGGCCTCAGCAACTAACCGCTCAAAACGAGACAAGGCGATAGTTCCCGCCTTATCCCACGAAAACTTGGCGGATTGCTCCAAAGCGTGTTTCTTTAATTGAGCGAGGAAAACGTCATCGCTTAAAGCCTGTTGAAGCTTGTCGCTTATTGACTCAACAGAATAGGGATCAAACAGCGCATCGGCATAACCGATCACTTCCGGGATACTGGTGACGTTAGAACCGATTGTCGCCGCACCGCACGTCATGGCCTCCAGAATCGGTAATCCAAAGCCTTCATGCAACGAAGCAAAGACAAACAACTTGGCCAACTGATAAAACACGACCAGATCCTGTTCCGATACATATCCAGTCAGAACCATCTCGTCATCACGCAGTTGTTGATTACGCGCGATGGAATGCAGATAACTGCGATCGCTGTCCGATAGCTTACTAACGATAACCAGTTGATTTTTTTCACGCAATTCAGGCGTTAATTTGCTGTAAGCCTCAATCAACCTCTTGAAGTTTTTACGGGAGTCAAAACCGCCAGGAGCATAAAGTACGACATCACGGGTAATGCCATATTTCTCTTTTAATTCAGAAAAATTATTAGCGGAAATCTCGCTGATATCAAAATGTTCTTCGGTCGCCGCCGAAATCGTGCACACTTTGCTTTCGGGAATATCCAACCACTCAATCACCTCCGAAGAAGTATAGTCCGAGTTGGTCAGCAGCAGATCCGCGTTCTTCAACCAATTGATTTTCTTTAAATAATAATCTTTATAAACGTCATCTTGCAGGTAAACATCCGCTTGTACCAAAGGGATTAGATCGTGATGCAACACCGCCACTTTAGTTTTTGGCGTTAATTTAGCGATCGACGTCACCGCATTATCTACATGCCCTTCGAACAAACTGGTTATAAAAACGACATCAGGTTTAAGATTATGTAAGAAGGCTTCACGCACATATTCTGCACACTCACTGCGCCAAGCATTGTTTCTATCCATCGCTCTGACAGGGCCAGGCGCATACCAGATAACGATATTTTCGGCCGGCACTAAGCGAGCAAATTGCGCTTTAAGTTCAGCGATGGTTTCGGGAAACAGCGCAGACAAAGCAATAAAAATTTCGTGTTGACTGTTATTACGGATGATTGCCTTTGCAATCGAAAGAGTATAACGGCCAATACCCCGAAAACGGCTTTCCGTTTGTGCTCCTTGCAGGTCAATAACAATACGCATTATGAATCCCCGTGTTTCTTATTATTTATTCTCTTTAGCTGCTCATATATATCGATAGCTCTGCTCGTCATATTTTCCTTATACACAACATGACGTTCATTCACCATAAGATCGGCGTGATAGTCAGGTGCGGAAATTAAAACCCGTCTGAAAACAGATTGCAGAAATCGGTAAGCACCCAGCTTTCTAGCGCTGGAAAGAATGAATGCTTTGAATTTAGGATGTTCATGGAATAAAGCCAGAGCCGTATTTATTCCCTTTCTCAAAACCTTTTTGGCTGCTTTGCGAGCTCGAGTTTTAACGCCTTGCTCACGTACCGCTTTAAATTGATATGAAACCCAACGCAATGGGGAGGTCACACGCCAGGAATTGCTGGTATGCGCATCAAAAAGCTGTTGTTGCAGACTCTGATTGTTAGCATGTACGTCAATGAGCTGCTGCTGTAGGCTTTGATTATTAGCATGTACAGCCATCAGCTCTTGATGTGACTTGTCCAATTGGTGCTGAAAACGCTCCAATTGGTTACTCACTTCGTGGAACTTCACTGTCTGCGCACGCAACGCCGTGTTCATTCGCTTAAACTCGTTATTCAAGCGTAGGTCATAGCGATCGCTTAAGCCGTCGAGAGTAACCCCATATTCTTTATCAAAATAGGCGTCCAACTCACCGACAATCGATGCCTCACCCTCTTTTTGGGCAATCATGCTATAGTCTGGGCTGACACCTTTCAACACATCGACCAAATATACCGATGTCCCTTCGTCTCTCAGTGCCGCTTTTTCCTGCAAACGCAGTATTTTAGTTCTCAGAAAACCGTAATAGTTCGGAATGAATTCGAGCAACGCTGGAGGCAGCGGATGGTTGTGCGTCGGATCCATATAAAAAGAACAGGTTCCAACGCTTACATTTTCGGGGTTTGGCGTCTCCAGAATCAGCAAACCACCGGGTTTAAGCACCCGCAACGCCTCTTTCACCAAAGACTGTAAAAACTCGAAGGGCAGATGTTCTGCGATATGAAAACCGGTGATGGCCAGTAGACTGCCGTCCTCCTGCTGCTGGAGGAAATCCAGGCAGTCCATTTTCTTCACGTTCAGCCCAACCTGCAAAGCACGTTCGAGCATACCATCATCGAGATCAACCCCCATGGCAGGAATAGCATTATCTCGCAAGATCTCGAGCCATTCTCCACGCCCACAGCCAACATCGACAACTTCAGCTGAAGGGTAAATTTTTGCCAACGCCATAATAAAAGGAAGATATACAGATAAGCGTTGTTTGATATCTTGCACGCTCCCCCGATGTTTTTCCTCAAAAACGCGATAAAAATTACCACTCATTCAAAAATCTCCAACTTAGGGGGCAACCAAGCTACTCCAATAAAATCTTTCTCGTTTGAATTAACAACGTTGAAAACAACCGCCAGATCGCGCCATTCGTAATTTTTTCCAACATGAGTTCCTGCCGTATGTAACGCTACGGCAACCGAGTAAGACCCAACCCCCAAATTGGCAGAGAACGCAAATGAAAAGGTTCTCGATTCATTCTCTTTCAAATCGAATAATGGCTGTTTCAGATGATGAGTATTGGTACCAAAAACCGGCTGTCCCAATCGGTCTTTAATCAAATATCCCACGACAAGTTCAGGAACAGCCTCATTGACATGCACCTTCACCTGAAGGTTGACAGGTTGCCCTACCGCTACCACCTCAATACTTTCACCTTCGGTACTAAGAAGACTAATATCGGTAATAGTTGCCTCGCCTGAGCCAGAGAGCGTCTGCAATTTTCCATTATTTTCAACCTGACGAATCGACACATTTTGCTTATCAGCGAGTAGGGCATTATAGTAATCCATTACTGCTTCAGGCTCACCCTCCATTTCTACTCTGCCTTTGTTAAGCAAAATAGCTCTATCACATATGCTTTGGATCGCTTGTTTGTCATGTGACACGAGCAAGAGGGTGGTTCCTAGCTTGCGAAACTCACGTATCCGCTCGAAACTCTTATGCTGAAAATAAGCGTCACCAACAGATAAGGCCTCATCAACAATCAAAATATCCGGGCGAATCGCTGTTGCAACGCTAAATGCCAATCGAACTTGCATACCGCTTGAGTAAACACGAACCGGTTGATCGATATAATCACCGATCTCAGCGAACGCCTCGATTTCCGGCATAAGTTCCGTAATTTTTTCGACGGACATACCCAGCAGTTGCCCTGACATATAAACGTTTTGGCGCCCGGTAAAATCCGAGTGAAAGCCCATGCCGAGCTCCAATAATGCCGCAACTCGACCGTCGAGAGCAATTTCGCCGCAGGTTGGTTTCGCTGTGCCAGTAATCAATTTCAGTAATGTACTTTTACCGGCACCGTTAATACCAATAATGCCTAACGCCTCACCAGGCTCAACATGAAAACTGATGTTCTGCAGGATCCATTTTAGTTTATGTTTGACGGTGTTAAATGGCGAAATCCACTCAAGCAGACGCCCTGTCTTAGAGGCATACTGTTTGTATGCCTTGCCAACATTATGTACTTTTATGTAACTCATTATAACTCGTCCACCATATCTGCAGCGTGTTTCCTGAACAATCTCATACCAAACGCACAGAAAATTATGGCCAGAACCAATACTGGCCATAATGAGTACCAGTTAGGTTGCTGTTGGTATGCAAATATTGACTGGTATGCTTGCATAACTCGGGCCATTGGATTGTACATCAGCGATGTTCTGGCCCATTCAGGCAGCGAATTTAATACATAAACGATGGGTGTGAACCAGAACCAGAATTGCAATAATACGCCAACAAACTGCCCAACGTCCCGGAAGAAAACGTTCATCACGCCCAATGTCATACCCAGACCGACGGTGAACAGAACTTGCAGAGCCAAAACGGGTAAGACGGAGAAGAATAAAACCCCGGGAAAGTTTCCGGTAAAAACAAGAAAAATTAAAAACAGGCTAAATATAATGGCGAAGTTTAAAATCGCAGACGCGGTCACAATGACCGGTAAGCAAATTTTTGGGAAGCTGAGCTTTTTTATTAAGTTAGCATTAGTAATGAAGACACTTTGGCTTTTATCAAGAATTTCAGTAAATAATCCCCACGTCAGCACCCCAGAGCAAAGATAAATACTATAGGCAAAAGGACCTGAATTATCAGGCATCCGTGCCTTCATCACTTCTGAGAATACCAGTGTATATACCAAAATCATCGCTAACGGCTGCAATACCAGCCATAAAGCTCCCAACATGCTGGTTTGGTAACGGGACTGAAAGTCCCGCTTAATACTGCTCCAAATAAAACCCCGGTAACCATAGATGGCTAATAACATTTCTTTCATCGTTATTCTCCGCCTAAGAGCGCCAGAATCTCTTTAGTTTTTTTCTGCATCAATTCAACATCCCCTTTTGACTCAACATTCAAACGTACAACAGGTTCAGTATTCGATGTCCGCAGATTAAAACGCCATTCATTGAATTCAAGGCTGATACCATCTGTCATGTCAAAAGCCACGGCATCATCTTTGTAAACGCCTAAAACACGCTCAATGGCAGCTTTAGCATCAGGCAATTTGCGATTAATCTCACCAGATGCTGGATACGCTTCCATACGATCCTTCACTAGCTGACTCAACACACTGCCTTTAACTGAAAGTAAACCCGCTACCAATAGCCATGGAATCATACCGCTGTCACAATAAGCGAAATCACGGAAGTAATGGTGCGCACTCATCTCGCCACCATAGATAGCATCTTCTTTGCGCATGCGCTCCTTGATAAAGGCATGCCCCGTTTTGGACATAACAGGGATGCCACCAGCTTGGGTAACGATATCGATGGTATTCCATGACAGACGAGGATCATGAATAATCTTGGAGCCAGGGTTGGCTTGCAGGAAAGCTTCTGCCAATAGGCCAACGATATAGTAGCCCTCGATGAAAGCGCCCTTCTCATCAAACAGGAAACAACGATCGAAATCACCGTCAAAAGCAATTCCCATATCCGCCTGATGCTCAAGCACGGCTTTTGCTGTGTCATCCCGACATTCAGGTAATAACGGGTTAGGGATACCGTTAGGGAAATTCCCATCAGGTTGATGATGAACCTTTACAAAGGTAACGGGAATATTTTCTTGCTGGAAACGTCGCTCTATTTCGTCGATAACATGGCCTGCAGCACCATTTCCAGAGTTAATGACCAATTTCATTGGCTTCAATGCTGTTGCATCAATATACTTCAGCAAATGATCTACATAATCGGTGAGAATGGATATTTGTTGATAACTACCACGTTTATCCTTCACTACCGCAGGAAACGTATTTTCTTCCGCTAATTTTTTAATCGCAAATAAACCGGTATCACCACTAATCGGCTGAGCATTTGCCTTAACCAGTTTCATACCATTATAATTCATTGGATTGTGGCTAGCAGTAACTTCAATGCCGCCATCCATATTCAAATGGAAAGTAGCAAAATAGACTTCTTCAGTGCCACTCATACCAATGTCATATACGTCAACACCAGCATCCTGCAATCCGTTGGCGAGAGCCACTTTAAGAGACTCGCTGGTCAGCCGTACATCGCCACCTACGATAACGCGCTGAGGTTTCAGGTATTCGCCATAAGCTCGGCCGATACGATAGGCAATATCCTCATTCAGCTCTTCACCTAGTTGACCACGGATATCATACGCTTTAAAACAAGTTAAGGCACTCATTAAAACCTCAAAAATTAGCAACGACCGTAATGATCTTTAATACGGATAATGTCATCATCACCTAAATAAGAGCCTGACTGAATCTCAATCAGCTCCAAAGGAATATTTCCGGGATTTTCTAAACGGTGGACAACCCCAATTGGAATGAATGTCGACTGATTTTCGGTAAGTAAGAACGTTTTATCCCCCGTTGTTACTTTAGCCGTACCAGAAAGAACCACCCAGTGTTCCGTGCGGTGATGGTGCATTTGCAGAGAAAATGCTTCCCCGGGATTAACGGTGATACGATTGACATTAAAACGCTTTTCAGCAACCAAAATATCGCAAATACCCCATGGTCGATAAACCTCGCGGTGTCTTCGATATTCACTCCGCTTATGTTTTTTCAGATACTCAACAACTTTTTTAACGTCCTGAACTTTCGACTTATCAACCACGAGAACGGCATCTTTAGTGTTAACAATAACCAGATTATCTACGCCAACAGCCGCAACTAATTTTTCATCAGTATTGATATAGCAATCACGGGTATTATGCAGGAAAGTGTCGCCGGTCAATGCATTACCAGCCCCATCTTTCTGGCTGACTTCCCATAATGCAGACCATGAGCCGACATCACTCCAACCGGCATCCAGCGGGATCATGACCGCATCTTGTGTTTTTTCCATTACCGCATAATCGACCGACTCGTCTGGGCAACTCGCAAAGGCGTCGCGATTGACATTGATAAAGTTTTTGTCACATTCGGTATCATCCAGCGAGCGGCGACAGGCAGCCAGGATATCGGGACGGAATGCCTCCAGTTCCTCCAGGTAACGCTTGGCACGGAACATGAACATACCACTGTTCCAAAAATATTCACCGGAGTCGACATAGGCCTGAGCGGTTGCGAGATCAGGTTTCTCAACAAAACGTTTTACGTTAGCGGCCACCGCTTTATCATCGCAGCACTCTCCACGCTGGATGTAACCATAACCAGTTTCTGGACCTGTCGGCACAATACCAAACGTAACCAGGCTTTTTTCCGCTGCGTAAGGCAATGCTGCTTCGATCGCCTGGTGGAAAACATTAACATCCTTGATGATATGGTCTGCTGCCAATACCAGCATGATAGGATCGTTACCTGCTGCGGTAGCATTCAATGCAGCCAAAGCAATCGCTGGCGCAGTATTTCTGCCAATGGGCTCCAGGATAATGTTGTGTGACAACATATCAATTTGACGCAGCTGTTCAGCCACCATAAAACGGTGGTCTTCGTTGCAGATTACAACAGGCTCACCGATCTCCACGCCATCGAGTCGTTTCAACGTTTCCTGAAGCATTGAATTTACGCTGTGCAAGCGCAAAAACTGCTTAGGGTGGAGTTCTCGTGACATCGGCCATAAACGGCTACCAGTACCGCCTGCCATAATTACAGGTAATAACATTTTTTGTCCTTATGACGCTAAAAATATATAAAGCTTTAAATACAATATGTTAAGTTAGGTCACACCAATACATAACGTTCAATTATCGCGCTTACTGTTGCCTTATGCAGTGCTTAGATGAAGGCCAAACAGCAACGAAGGGCATTTCGCTGGCAGTGATAATACAGGAGATTACTCAACCTCTCACGGTGACGAAGGCCTGCAAAAATCACGCTACCGCCCTTGGCTCAACAGCTACCAACCGACTGATCTTGCTTTTGAATTTTATCCATGGCCAAAACTCGCCACACTGTTGTACCTCGCATATGGCACGAAAAGCCATACTCGTGTCCCCCCCTGTCAGGTATAGGGGGACGGATATAATAAATATTTTTGCTGCGTATGCTACCACCTTAGCCATCAAAACACCTGTAGATTATCCGCTTTTTCAGGCTTATCTGAGATGAACGCTCACTCAGCGCCCGAAAAGGGCTTAACCCGTGTAACAATCGCGATCGCATTGTTAAATACGTTATAATATTTAAAGAATGTGTATCCTGGTGGGATGCATGATTGCGATCGCAAACCGCAATCATGATCTAACAAAGAGAGGGAGCTTATCTGTAAGGTATTACTTTTGGTAACCTTGTGGATTAGTGCGCTGCCAATTCCAAGTATCGCGCATCATATCATCAATGCCTCGGCTGACTTTCCATCCCAGCTCCTGATAAGCCAGATCGGCATTGGCCCAGAAAGCAGGCAGGTCGCCATCGCGACGTGGCAAGATCTGATAGGGGATCGTTACGCCTGACGCTTTCTCAAACGCCTGAACCATCGCCAGCACCGAATGCCCTACGCCAGCCCCAAGGTTGTAGGCCTTAAATCCATTGATCTTTGGCAGATGATCCATCGCCTTCAGGTGGCCTTCGGCCAGATCCATGACATGGATGTAATCGCGTTCTCCCGTTCCATCGTTTGTCGGATAATCCCCACCGAAAATACCCAGCTTCTCCAGCTTGCCGATAGCCACTTGCGAGATGTACGGCAGCAGGTTATTGGGAATACCATTGGGATCTTCACCAATCAAACCGGACTCGTGAGCACCTACCGGATTAAAATAACGCAAGGCGATAATCGAGAACTGAGGCTCTGCTTTAGCGAAATCTTGCAGGATCTGCTCCACCATCAACTTTGATGTCCCATAAGGGCTGGTTGTCCCGCCGATCGGTGTCGTCTCTACATAAGGTACCGGCGAATTGGCACCATAGACAGTGGCAGAAGAGCTAAAGATAAAGTCGTGCACGCCGGCACGACGCATAGCATCCAACAACACCAGCGTGCCGGTAACGTTATTCTGATAATACTCCAGCGGCTTGCGCGTTGACTCCCCTACCGCCTTAAGACCGGCGAAATGGATCACGGCAGTGATCTCATGAGCGCCAAAGATGCGCTGCAGGCATTCGGCATCCTGAACGTCTCCCTGATGGAACTCTGCGGCTTTCCCCGACAGTTTCTCCACCCGCTGCAATGACTCCGCAGATGAGTTGGACAAATTATCCAACACCACGACGTCCTCGCCACGCTCCAGGAGCGATAGCACGGTGTGCGATCCGATGTAACCAGCACCACCGGTAACTAAAATTGCCATATCCCCCCCTTATACTTCGCAACATTCTTGATTCGACAAAAACGCCCTCATCGATACTGAGCGCATCATACAACCTTCTGGGCGTACCATGAAGAGAGAGCGGTAAAACCGCTCTCACCCTAGACTATTCAATGTATTAAGCGTTAAATTTGTGCACCGAGCAACGCCAAAATCTCGTCGGTCTTCGCTTGCATCAGCGCAACATCGGCTCGCGATTCGACATTAAGACGCACCACAGGTTCCGTATTGGAGGAACGCAGGTTGAAACGCCAGTTTGCGAACGACATACTGATGCCATCGGTATAGTCTACCTCATCCGCTTGAGCCAAATAGTATTGCTTGACGCTTTCAATGGACACGGCCGGCTGTGCCAGTTTGATATTGATCTCACCGGAAGACGGGTAGGCGGCAATGCGATCCTGTACCAGTTGCCCCAGAGTTTGTCCTTTCACACTGACCAGTTCGGCAACCAACAGCCACGGGATCATGCCGCTGTCACAATAAGCAAAATCACGGAAATAGTGGTGGGCGCTCATCTCACCGCCATAAATGGCGTCTTCTGCACGCATGCGTTCCTTAATGAAAGCATGGCCGGTTTTCGACATCACGGGCACGCCACCCGCATCGGTGACCACATCGACGGTATTCCAACTCAGACGCGGATCGTGGATGATCTTCGCTCCCGGCTGTTTCTGCAGGAAGGCTTCCGCCAGCAAGCCGACGATGTAATAACCCTCAATGAAATCGCCTTTTTCATCGAACAGGAAGCAGCGATCGAAATCGCCGTCGAACGCGATCCCCATATCAGCGCCATGCTCACGCACCGCATCGGCGGTATCCGCGCGACACTCAGGCAGCAAAGGGTTGGGAATACCGTTAGGGAAAGCCCCGTCCGGCTGGTGATGCACCTTGATAAACTCCAACGGCACGCCCCGCGCCTTGAGTTGCGCCTCGATGGCATCAATCACATGCCCTGCCGCACCGTTGCCCGAGTTGAGCACCAGCTTCAACGGCTTGAAGTTTTTCACGTCGACGTAAGACAGTATGTGCTCTACATAAGCCCCCAATACGTCCTGGCGGACATAGCTACCGCGCGTTGCTGCCGGCGCCTGAAAGTGATTTTTCTCCGCCAGTTCTTGAATCGCTCGTAGCCCGGTATCGCCGCTGATTGGGCGAGAGCCTTCGCGCACTAACTTCATGCCGTTGTAATCGATAGGATTATGGCTGGCGGTCACTTCCACGCCACCATCGGCTTTTAAATAGGTTGTGGCGAAATAGATTTCTTCGGTACCGGTTAAACCGATGTCTATCACATCAGTGCCTGAATCCTGTAACCCTTTCGCCAGCGCCAGTTTCAGGCTTTCACTGGTCAACCGCACATCGCAGCCCAACACGATCCGTTTGGGCTTCAAAAACTCGCCATAGGCACGTCCAATACGATACGCGATGTCCTCATTCAGCTCTTCACCCAACTTTCCCCGGATGTCATAAGCTTTAAAACACGTCAATTTTTGCATTACCAAACCCTGTTAAATTCTGCCATAGCGATCTTGCAAACGCTCAATATCATCTTCTTCCAGATAGCGCCCCGACCTGACCTCGATCATTTCCAAATCGATTTTTCCCGGGTTTTCTAGCGTATGGACACTGCCCGCAGGAATGAAGGTAGACTGATTTTCCGACAAGAAGAACTCTTGATCATCAACGTTAACTCTTGCTGTCCCACTCACAACGATCCAATGTTCGGCACGGTGGAGATGGCGTTGCACCGACAATCCCTCCCCTGGCCGCACAATGATTTTCTTCACCTGGAAGTGCGTGCCGCTGTCGATGTCGCAAATCTTGCCCCAGGGCCGGTAGGCGGTGGAATGTTGGCGAAAGTGATGAAGATTGCGCTTTTTAAGCTCATCAACCACTTTCTTTACATCCTGTACTTTATCCTTGTGAGCGATCAGCAAGGCGTCAGTGGTGTTGACCACGATAAGATTTTCCAACCCAATGGTTGCCACCAACGCAGACTCCGACGAAATGTAATTGTCACTGGAGTCGATCGAAATAACGTCACCCACGTTGACATTGCCCAACGGATCTTTTTCGGAAACGTTCCACAGTGAAGACCAGGAGCCGACGTCGCTCCAGCCGGCATCAATGGGAATCACTACGGCATCACGCGTTTTTTCCATCACCGCATAGTCGATGGAATCACTTGGACAGTGTTTGAAGATGTCTTGCTCAACCCGGATAAAATTCATGTCGCGTTGGCTCTTACCCACAGACTGCTGGGTTGTGCTGAAAATTTCAGGACTAAACTGCCGCAGTTCCTGCAGGAACTTGGCGGTCTTGAACATGAACATACCGCTGTTCCAGCTATAATCTCCGCTGGCGAGGTATTCGATCGCTTTCTCCAAACGTGGTTTTTCCACGAATGAATCAACCTTGAAACAATCATTGGACAGGTGACTGCCGCGTTTGATGTAGCCGTACCCGGTTTCCGGATGTTCCGGAATAATGCCAAACGTGACCAGATGGTTATTGCCTGCAAACGAGATAGCCGTCTGGATCGCCGCGTGAAAATTATCGACCTTCGTGATCAGATGATCTGCAGCCAGCACCAAGAGCATGCTGTCTTCGTCTTCTTCCGCTGCCAGATGAGCGGCTAACGCCACTGCCGGCGCGGTATTGCGCCCTACGGGCTCTAAAATGATATTGGTCGCTAATTGTCCGATTTCACGCAATTGCTCGGCAACCAAAAAACGATGTTCCTCATTGCAAATGACCAAAGGAGCGGCAATTTCAATACCGCCCAGCCCCGACAAGCGCTGTAACGTCTGTTGCAGCAGGCTCATCCCACTGTCATCAATAGAAAGAAACTGTTTAGGGAACGATTCTCGCGACATCGGCCACAGACGGCTCCCAGTACCGCCGGCCATAACCACAGGGATTAGTTTGGACATTATCTACCCTTTACTCAGTCATCGTTCTTATAAGGACGACGCCACTCATCAGCAGCATCATTCTAAAATTCGTACGATCGTCGACCAATCGCTACATTTTGCTAAAGTATAAATTCCCCTAACCTACCGCCCTTTGCCAGGAATTATGTTCAGAAATAAACCAGGCGAGTAAAAACACAGGAGGAACAACCTGCCGATAACATAACGTATTAACAAAAAAAGAGCAGCATAGCGCTGCTCTTTCAGATTAATGCTCATAGTGAATATGTTGCTAGCGACTGCGGGCAAAATACTGCGCGACCCGCATAACATCTTTTTCATCCAACGTACCGGAGTCGCTCAGCAAGGTGATCCATGATTTGATGTAGGCGTACTTGGCGGAAGCCAGATCGCGCTGGGCGCTATAGAGCTGCTGTTCGGCGTTGAGCACATCGACGTTGACACGTTGCCCGGCCAGCACGCTCTGCCGAGTCGCCGTCACCTGTGTAGTAGCCGATTGCACCGCCAACTCATAGGCCGCCACCTTGGCGCGGCTGCTGATGCACAAATTGTATTGCTTGCGCAGATCGTTGAGCGTTGTGCCCGTCTGTGCATCCATTTCATACATCGCCTGGCCATAGCGCGCCGCCGCCTGCCGGGTCGACGCCGAAACGCCGCCGCCGGAATAAATAGGCATGCTGACCTGCACGCCGATGCTGTCGGTACGGTATTTCTGGTTAACCGTATTATCGCTGCTGGAATCGTTTTCCGAATGCGAAGCATACAGCTGAACCTGCGGCATAAAGCCCGCACGATTCCTTTCGACATCATACTTGGCGGCATCCACGCCATGACGCGACGCGGCCAGCACCGGGTTGTTCTCCAGCGCGATCTTCTGCCAATCTTCGAACTTGGACGGGATCAGCGGTGCCACCTTGAACTTGCCCGGCCGCAAAACCTGCAATTCATCCAGTTGGTTCAGCGGCATGCCGATAATCACTTCCAGCTCGCGCTGTGCGGCGTCCAGCGCGTCGCGTGCTTCAATTACCTGCGCTTCGGCCAGGCTGTAGCGCGCCTGGGTTTCCGATACGTCGGTAATGGTGCCTTCACCCGCGCTCATCAGGCGATCGTTCAAGGTCAGCTGTTCCTTGTAAGCCGCCTTTTGCGCTTCGGCCAACGCGATTTGATCCTTGGAATAGGCGACTTCAACATAGGCGTTAATCACCCTAACAGCGAGATCCAGCAACTTGCCGCGATAGCGCTCGTCCGACATCATCGTCTGTGCCACGCCGGCTTTGTAGCGGGCGTACGCTTCATAGTCGAATAGCGGCTGCGTCAGCGTGATCGAACTGGAATAACTGCGATATTGCTGCCGCCGGGTAACCTCCGAAACATTACCGAAAAAGTCGCTCTGCGGGTACTTTTGCGTTTGCCAGTTGCGCGGCGAATTCTGGTAGTTCAGCGATACCTTCGGCAGCAGCCCCGCCCTGCCGATGTTTTCGTTCTCATCTCCCGCTTCTTTCTCTTTTATAGCCGCCCGGTAGGTCGGGTCCTTTTCTAATGCCAGCGAATATGCGTCTAAAATCCCTATCGAATAAACCGGCGCAGATATCGCAAACAAAAGGGTGCCGATAACCAGACCGGCAGCCTGTCGTTTTGATTGAATCAAAATTATTCCTCGGTTAATGAAGTATGAGCGCGATCCAAAATAGGTTTAAACAGATAACTCAGCAGCGAGCGTGAGCCCGTTTTCACGAACACCTCGACCGGCATCCCCGGCTTGATGTCCTCGCCACTGAGCATCTTCATGCCCTCCGGCGAAACCGTGACCTGCATCTGGTAGTAAGGTTCTCCATTGGCTTTGTCGACCAGGCGGTCGGCGGAAACCAGCGTGACCGTCCCCGGAATTTTCGGGGTTTTGTTTTGGTTGAAGGCGGTAAACATCAGATCCACCGGCAACCCGTTGTACACCTTGTCGATCAAATCGACTTTCAGGCGAGAATCCACCACCAGCGTCGCCTGGCTGGGTACAACGTCCATCAGGTGGTCCCCCGCTCCCACGACGCCCCCCTGAGTGAAAATATTCAATCCGACCACGGTGCCATCCACCGGAGAGGTGATGGCAGTGTTGCCCAGATCGAAGTCGGCCATTTGCAGCTTGTTGCGGAACTCGCTGGCGTCCATTTGGGTTTGCGCCAGTTGCGTCCTGACCTCGCGCTGATAGTCGGCGAAGCGCTGATCGATACGCTGCTGAGATTCCTGCAGCTGCTTTTGCAATTGACCAATCCGCCCGATGGTTTCATCGATGCTGCTGTTCACCTCAGCGAACTGGCGCTGGACTTCCAGATAACGGTTGCGCGGCAAATAACCGTCCGCCGCCAGTTGCTTCATGCTGTTCATCTGCTCACGCAGGCTGGAAAGTTGGATCTGCTTGTTGGCGCGCGAATCCTGCAGGCCTTTCAACTGGAAGCGGATCCCATCCATCGACTGCTTATAACCGTCAATTTCACTTTGCAGCCCCTGGCGGCGAGAGGCGAACAGCTGCGTTTGCAACGCGATGATTTCGGCCACGCGCGGCTGATCCTTAACCTGGGTGAAAACAGGGGAAAAAGTGACCTTGCTCAGACCATCGCGTTCAGCCAGTAAACGCCCTTCGGTGGCCAGCGTGGTGTAGTACTGATCGCGCAGCGAATCAACCTGAGCCTGTGCCTGCACCTGGCTCAATTGCACCAGAACCTCACCGGCTTTCACCTTGTCGCCGTCTTTCACCGCGATATTCTTGATGATGCCGCTGGCCGGGGCCTGCACCGTTTTGCGGTTGCCGGAAACGGTTACCGATCCCGGTGATGCCACCCCTTTATCCAGAGGCGCGAACGCTGCCCAGACCAAAAATCCGAACAGACCAATTCCCACTACCAGCCAGCCCATCCGGGTAAACCGCCGTTCGTCCTGCGGGATCTCTTCAATATACGAGTCTTGCGGCTCGCCAATATGCGTCGACATACCAACTCCTTTAAACTGCGGATGGCAATAAAGCCATCAGGCAATTCACGGCTTAATTAATTTGCGTTTTTGGGATGTTGCCTTCATCCGGCTCAGAATTTACCGCCCTCACCGCTTGCTGAGGCTGTTGCGTCTGGGCTTTTTGCGCATTGGCCAACGCCTGGAGCACTTGTTGAGTCGGGCCGAACGCGTTGACGTTGCCATTCACCAACAGCAACAACTTGCTGGTCATCGACAGCAAATTGGTGCGATGGGTAATCAGAACCACCGTTTTATTACGTTGCTTGAGGAACATAATCGCCTGGTTCAACGCTTTCTCGCCCGCATCATCCAGATTGGAGTTAGGCTCATCCAATACCACCAGCGAAGGATCGCCGTACAAGGCGCGCGCCAGGCCGATACGCTGTTTCTGTCCACCGGACAACCCAGCGCCGCCGTTGCCGAGCACCGAATCGTAGCCGTTAGGGAAACGCAGGATCAGTTCGTGCACGCCGGCCAGCTTAGCGGCTTCAATGACTTTCTCTGAGTCGATATCGTTAAAGCGAGCGATATTCTCGGCGATAGTCCCGGCAAACAGCTCAATGTCCTGCGGCAGATAGCCGATATACGGCCCCAATTCATCCTTGTTCCACTGATAGATGTCGGCATTATCCAACCGAACAATCCCTTCACTGACCGGCCAAATGCCGACCAGCAAACGCGCCAGCGTCGATTTCCCCGACGCGCTCGGGCCAATGATCCCCAGCACGTCACCGGGCTGGATGGCAAAACTCACGTTATGCAATACCGCATCGCCTTTGGAGCCCGGCGGCGTGGCGGTGACGCCTTCTACTGCGAGTACCCCTTCCGGACGCGGCAAGGACATACCGGTACCACGTTGCGGGTGCGTTTCCAGCAGCTTGACCAACCGGCCATAAGAAAGCTTCGCCGCGCTGTAGCTCTTCCAGACGTTAATAACCTGCTCAATCGGCGCCAGCGTTCGCCCCATCAGAATGGAGCCGGCGATCATCATACCGGGCGTAATGTGCCCATCGATCGCCAGCCAGCCCCCCAGCCCCAGCACCAGCGATTGCAGCGACATGCGCACAAACTTGGTGATCGATGTAACCCGCGATGCGCGTTCGCTGGCGATGCGCTGACTGTTCAAAAACCGCTGGTGCAGACCGAACCACCGGCGTTTCAGGTTAGGCAACATCCCCAAAGCCTCGATCACTTCGGCATTTCGCAGATTGGTGCTGGCCAGCGTACCGGACATAATCGACAGCTTGCTGGCCTCCGCCAGCGGCTTTTTCGACACCATTTCGTTGATCACCGCCAATGCGATCAGCAACAGCGCACCGACCAGGGCGAAAAGCCCCAACCAAGGGTTAAAGAGGAATATCACCAACAGATAGATCGGAAACCACGGCGCATCAAAGAAAGCGAACAGCGCGCTGCCGGTAAGGAATTGGCGCAGATTGGTCAAGTCGCTCAGCATCTGGCCGGCGTCAGACGAACCGTTTTTCAGATTCGCCTCGTAGGCCGCAGTGTAGACTCGCGTGTTGAGACGCATATCCAGCTGACTGCCGATACGGATCACCACCATGCTGCGCACGTATTCCAACAGCGACATCATGCCGAACATGCCCAGCATGATCAGCGTCAGCATTAACAACGTGATTTCATTACGCGAAGGAAGCACCCGGTCATAAACCTGGAGCATATAGATAGAAGGAACTAACATTAATAGATTAATAAATGCGGTGAATATGCCAACGGTCCAAAAAACCTTACTGCGAGTCCGTATAACATCCGCAATTTCATTGCGCGGTATAAATTGATTCACTTTCTGCCCTTACATCATGTGCACTGTCAGTCAAAATCCGCATTGGACTCTTATAAGGAAAATCCTAAAAAGGAAAAAAACTAAAATAAATCCTAAAGAACCCCCACCCCAGACATGCTCGAGACTGCAGATACTTTTTCTAACTATAGGTAGAGAAAGCGGATATCAGCAAGGCCGTAAGCAAAAAAAATCGCCTCACGAACCACAGAAAAAAACAAATGAAAACAGTAGGGTAAATAGTAGACAGGGCAAAGCGAGTTTAGTACGAAAGGGAATAAACCAGAGATAATGACGTGGTTCACAAAATTCAAAGAATACGGGGTGTTCACACACCCCGTATTATTTATTGGCTAACAGTTTCAATGGGAATTATTTCCCACTGGAACCCGTACTTACGCGTAGTGCAAAGTATCCACCAATTGCTGGTGATTCTGCCCGGTCAGGTATACCACGGTATCGTTGAGATCCAGCGCATGGTTATCGTTGTTGTCGATAATCACATAAGAGCTGGCAGTATTACCGCCACCGCTGAATACTACGGATGCCACACCCACTTTCGACGTCAGCGAGTTGCTGCTGTCCAGACCGAGAATGCCGCCCAGCAGGCCGATAACGCCGTTGGTCAAACCGCCCACCAGAGTCCCCAACAGCGCATCCAATGTGTCTGCGGAACGTGTGCCGTAGTCCGCAACCGCCGTGCCGCTGGCGTCATTGGAGATAGTCAGGCCGCCATGGTTAACATCGACAATCTTGTCTTTGAGACTGCTAAAGTCCTTGATGGTCACACCCGCCTGCGTGTTACTCGCCTTGATGTCATAGATGTTGGCACCTGCGCCACCGGTCAGCGTGGTGTTGCCAATCACGCCCAGGGTATCGGCAGCACTGGAACCTTCCACGGTCAATTGGTAGCCGTTCAGGCCCAACGCCGACAGCACCGGCGCCAACAGGTTGGTGGTGACGACGCTCAGCGGCAGAATGTTCAGCAACTGAACGATGATACCGTCACCGGTACCGCCATGGCTGGAGTCGAGATTCAGACCAGCGGTATTGGTGGACGCATTGATATCACGTACGTTGCTGAAACCGCTGCCAACGGTAAGATCCAGCGCGTGATCACCGGTCACGTTGATGGTCTGAACCTGCGCATTGGTGCCAGCCAATGACAGAATGTTGTCAAAGCTGCCGGTACCGCCTGAAGCCACGTTCACCGTGCTCAGCGCGGTACCCAACAGGACGCTGCTGCTGCTGTTCAGGGTGATGGCACCGGCATTCACATTGGCGGAACTCACCGCATCGAAGTTGATATTGAAGTGATCGGTAGCGTTCTGCACGAAGGTGAAGTTCAGCGTACTGGCGGAGGTCGCGTCCCCTTTCACTTCCAGCTGCGCGGCGTTGCCGCCGGCGGCGTTGATGACGTTGACGTTAGCCAAACCGGAGATCACAAATCCTTGCGTGCCCAGATTGGTGGCAGCTGCGTTCTGCGTAACCGTGCCGCCCGTGGTGCCTTCAACTGTAGATGTGCCGTTGGTCAGACCAAAGTCAAAGGTGTGGGTTGGCGTAGTAACGGTAGTGGTGGTCGGTGAACCAATTGCTGGCGTAGTGATCAGGGTGCCGACTGACTTACCGATATAACCGGTCAGGTCAATCTTCTCGAAGTTCGAGAAGTTGTTGGCATTACTCGAAACAGTACTGGAGCGAATGCCCAAGGCGTTTTGGTTGGTCACCACGGTTTTGGTGATGAAGTTGGCGGAAATGGAGTCCGTCCCCGTGCCGCCGTCAGCCTTGACGGTGTTGGCGACAGTGTTAGCTCCGCCGGAAACGCCGTTCCCTGCCCAGTGCAGGCTATCATTGCCGGCACCAAGGTTAAACTGCGCCGTGCCGGCCGCAATGTTTGCCGTCGATGTGACGACTACGTCATCCGCACCCGAACTGGCATTCAGGATGACGTTGCCGTTATTGACGGTAATATCTACGCCTGGATTAACGCCGTTGTCAGACAGGTTGACCGTTGCTGCGCTGGTGCCGTTGATAGTCAGATTCGCCAGATGGTCGGCGAACTTCAGGTTCACGGTGCTGGCGGCATTGGCGTTCAGTTGGACATTCGTCAGTACCGCTGTTTCGGCGTTGCTGATTTGATGAGAAATACCGGTGTTCACAGTACCCGTAGCGTTACCACCGGCGGCTGTAGTCGTCAGGCTAGCCGCGGTTTTGTACAACAGGCTGGTACCGATATCAAACTCAAATGCGTGCTGCTGAGTGACGGTAACCGCGTCAGTAGCCGTTGAAGTCCGCAGGTCATTAATGATGGCTTGGGTAATAACCGATTTATCAGTCCCCAAAGCACTGTAAAGCGCCAGCTGAGCCGGCGTAGCTGCAGTACCGTGAACAGCGGTGTAAACATGTTGGATAAAGTTATCACCAGTCAGCTGTGCGCCTTTCCGCTGGAATTCATCAGAAGCTAATGCACTGGTAATAAACTTAGTATATGCCGCACCAGATGCCAGATACTTGCTCCAGCTATCCAAACCTACGGCGTCAATGCCGCGCTCCGGCACGGCCAGGAACACAGCAGCAGCCTGTTCCTGGTAATTCAAGCCAGGTAAGCTGCCAGCAGTGTAAGCAGTTGTCGCCAGTGTAAACGCCTGTTTAGCGGCGGCATCAGAGCTGCTGACACTGCCACGCAACGAGTTGATGAAATCAACAATAACATCACCACGCGTTGCTCCGCCTTGCAGTTCCGTCAAGTAAGTATTTAACTCGGTGCTATCTGGCGGCCGTTTAAAACCTTGAGTAAAGAGCTTGGTAATAAAATCCTGATTACTCAAAGTGTTAATATAACTGCGCTCATTAACAAAACTCTGAGCGGCGACGGAGAATGTTCTGGAACCATCATTAATTGCCGCCCCCCAATAGTTGACACCCGCAGCTGATTGCACGGACCCAAGAACATAGTAGATCGCTAATACATCAGAAGCGCCATTACCGGCCGCGGCTGCAGTATTCGCCGAAGGATACAATACGGCATCGATTTTATTATCAAATGCAGTTTGTTGAGAAAGTATGGTTGAATCAAAGCCATTGTAATTTAAGAGATCACTGACTAAACCGCCAACGATATTTGCCGCGGGCTGCCCTCCAGCAAGCAAAGCAGCTAAAACACCGGCGCTAGGTGCTGAGCCATAAACGTTGGTATATATCGCACTCACGATATCGCTAGTACTCTTCCCGCTATATAACGCCTGACCTGCACTGGAAGAGAGAATCTGAGCGACATATTGCGCTGAAGTTCCACCATTTTCAAGAAGTTGCCCGGCACTATCGAACGTCGCCGCGGATGCTGCTTTACCAAGAACAGCATAGTAAAGCGCAGCACCAGTCTGCTGTGAGACAAGAGATGACATGTGTATTCTCCTAGAGAAGCCATTCAAAAAACGTTACAGACAGCAATTTGCCGCTGAAGAACAAAGCAAGAACAAGCAAAACAAAAATGCATGAAAATCAATGATTCGTCAGTTTCAATACTCCTATGGTTAAAGCAGTAGATACATACAAAGAAAGTATCTAAATTCAATGATGTCAAGATGAGAAAGAAAATATAAAAATAATCCTAATAGCGCAGATTGATACTAATCTTTCCTGCATTTAGTTAACGAGTGATTGCTTAGCTAACATTAGGAATAACCTTAGTTACTTTCGCGCTTGAAAGCGTAAAAATACCTGTAAAACCAATCTATTATTTTCACACTGACCTCAGCGAGATAAGACGATGACGTTCATGAAACTGCCCCCCTTCTCTCTCAAATTTATACTCGGCACACTTCTTGCTACCCTGCCTCTGAAAATCGGTTATGCCTTCGAGATTGGCATTAACACACACCTGCGCTGGTATCCAGAAGAGCAAGATCATTATTTGAACTTGATAAGTAACTATGGTTTTAATTCCTTTCGTGATGATTACCTTTGGGGGTTAGTTGAACAACAGAAAGGCACCTATCAACCAGTAGATAAACTTATACGTGTAGATAAGTCTCTCTTAGTTGCAAATAAAAACTATGGTATGAACCCCATTGCCGTTCTAGCCTATGGCAATGATCTCTATGATAAAAGTGGATATGCCAGCAACGATGAATCTATCGCAGCTTATGCAAATTATGCATACTGGACAGCAAAAAGATTTAAAGGAAAGGTCAAGTATTATGAGATCTGGAATGAGTGGAGTGTTGGCACCGGCACGCATAATAAATCACCAGCCCCTCCTCCAGCTCAGATCTACTACAAACTCATCAAGCAGGCCTCTATGGCGATAAAGAGGGCGGACCCCGGAGCTATCGTGCTTGCGGGCTCCTTCGATCCTTTAGGAAACGATGGATTAAAATGGTCCGATGACTTGATAAAGCTGGGCATGCTCAATTATATAGATGGGATATCAATACATCCGTATAGCTTTAAATCCAGTGATAAATCGCTGACTACCCCGGAAGGAAACATTGAAAAAATCGATGGGTATCAAGAAGAACTGAAGAGGCTCGTAGGCAAAGAGGTCCCTATTTACATCACTGAAATTGGCGTACCAACCAATGCGGGGAAATTTGGATACAGCGAGGACTATGTAGCCCAATATGTTGTCAAATATACTCTTCTTGCAAAAGCCAGGGGATATATAAAAGGAGTTTGGTGGTATGACTTAAGCGATGATGGTGATAACAACCAAAATATAGAGCATAGATTTGGATTGCTCAGGAAAAATGGGAGTAAAAAGCCAAGCATGGAGTCATACGAGAAAATTGCCGATTTAATAAAAAATTACTCGGTAAAAAATTACAATGTGACAACCGATGGTAAAGTGAATTTAATCTTTAGCAATGGAAAAAAAGAAGCCAGGGTTAGTTGGAAAAAGAATGATACGCAGGAGGGAAGGAATTCCACAACGGGAAGAATAATGTCGCTCATGACGAGTAGTAAACCATCTTCGCAGAAAATTACGGCTCTCGTAATTGAAGACCCAACGCAAAAAAGTCAACCAGCGGTTAGTGCAGACACGCCAGTGATAACATTCGGCAACGAGTAAATCCGCATTAAACCAAATGAAAAATCACCTCCTTTGGACTCCCTTGGAGGTGGTTTAAAGGCGAAAAAAAGCGAGACGATAAACACAGTCTCGCTTTTATCATTTTTAAAATAGTACCGTTATACTATCGTATAACGCCCTGCATTGAGCATGTCGGAAAATAATCTCTCGGACTTTATTGATGGTGAAACAATATAGGTAAACTTAGCAGCCATAGCTAACGGGATATCATCATAATGATCAGTAAAGAAAAGATCTGGTTCCTCAGAAAACTGCTCCCGAACGAATTTAAGCTTCACTACATTTAATGTTTCGACAAATTCACCTGAGTGGCAAAAATGTGCACATATAGTGACATCAAAATCATTAACTTCCTGAGAGAAAGAGGACACATAAATATCCGGCGCTGCAGTTGCCAAGCACTTAATCGAATTATCACCTAGAATGAGTAAATCCTTTCGGAGAGAATGGCGGGCCAACCATTTTCCGTACTTCTTACCGACATAGGGCCAAAACTTGGTGCGTTGCTGAATCGCTAATAAAGCCACCTTAAATCCAACGCGATCCATTCTCCCAATTTTCCTGCATATGGCGAATTTAATAATAGAAAATAAAAAATACCATCTAAGGAAAAAAATAGAGATGAAAAAAGACAGAACAACCCATACTTTAAAAGTGTTAAATGGCACAAGTGTGCCATCAAGATCATATACGGATTTCAACCTTTTCTCCTAACATCACTAGCCCAGGGATAACGAATAAGATAGCCCTTATAAAGATAAAAATCTGGAATAAAAGCAGGCTCGTCAAATGTGACATTTAACGCAGCAGTTTTAACGACCGAATCCGATGAAAGAAACGGTTGGAGAAAATTGATGCAATCAATAAACGTACCACCACTATCAACGGCATCATCAACAATTAGAATTCTCTTACCTTTTCGCAGGTGTTCCAAGTCCCCGGAGATATGTGCCACAGCTCCTACTGACAATATTCTTCCGGATTTTCTGAACTTACGTTCGTTGAATTTTATTTCCGCTATTCTCAATAAGTCATTTATCTGCCTTGGGAGGAAAGGCAAAAAAGAAGCCATTCTGAACTTGGACTTCTTCTTAGTAGAATTTCGCTGCCTTTTTATTATAACAAGCGGAACATTAATTTTTTTCCCAATTTCCTCAGCGACATAGCGTCCACCAGTGGCAACACCAATAATAACATCAGGGGAAAATTCTTTAATTATTTCTTTAGACAACCGATCACATAACGAATCGAAATCTTTGCCGATAGCCGTAATAACTTTCATATCAAAACTTTCCTATGATATTTTCATAAACAGAGTAAGTCTCCGTTGCGCATCGCTGCCAACTGAAAGTATCAGCTCTTCTTAAACCTTTTTCTGACAAAGAGGCACGTAACTGAGCATCATTAAAAACATTCTCCATAGCACTAACTAACTGAGAAAGGTCATTTGGATTAACCAATAATGCTGCATCACCAGCTATTTCCGGGCAGGAACCTGCGGTAGAGGTGATGACAGGAGCCCCGCAAGACATCGCTTCTAGAATAGGCAAACCAAATCCCTCGGCAAAACTTGGAAATACCAGGCAAAGCGTGTTGTTATACAAATGAACAAGGTCCTCATTCGAGACACCTCGAAGAACTTTTATTTTATCCGGGCTATTAAATATTTTATTTTCCAAGGCAGGATTAGGAAATGCCGGATCGAACCCGCCAACCAAAACTAATTGCACATCAGCATCGGCAAGTCTCTCGAATGCAGCAATAACACTATCAATATTCTTAATCGCGGCAAACCGCCCGACGAAAAGAAAATATGGCTTAGTCACACCCAGACTAGCGATTACATCATTAGATTTTACTTTATCTTTCACGTGGAACTGCTTGCTCGCAGCTTCGTGCACAACCGTAATTTTATTTTCATTAACACCGAAGTTCTTGATTATCTCATCTTTCGTATAATGAGAAACTGCAATTATATGATCTGCTTTTTGTAAACTAGGCGGCGTGAAAATTTCCAATCCTTTAGTCAACTTAGGATTGAAGTACTGTTTGTGCGTACGGAACATGACATCATGAACAGTCACAACATGTTTCGTACTTCTGGTTGTAACCAAGGGCGATAAATAATTTGTATGCAAGAGATCGCATTTATTGCGCCATTCAGCAAGTGCAAATCCGCCGAGAAGGTTCATAGGCGTCCAACCTGATATCAACTTCTTTATTTCTACACGATTATCATTTAAGAAAGGTTGCCCAGCCTGCTTAGTTAAAACAATGGCAGGATCGTCCGCCAGAAGCAATAACTTATCATCGCGATTTATGCACGAAATCAAGTTATTCGCCAATTCTATTGTGTACGTTCCAGTCCCTTGACTAACCTTTTGCATAAATCGGCTATCGAGTGCGATTCTCATTATCCATTCCCATAAAATAAACTATTATAAAGTTAGTATGCGCCATCACGCTTTAATACAACACCTATAGTTTTAAATAGAATCGCAATGTCATTCCAAAGCGCCCAATTCTTAACGTACCATGCATCAAAATACACGCGCGTGTCATAATCAATATCATTACGACCACTGACCTGCCACAATCCTGTCATTCCTGGCTTCGCCATGAAGTAGTAATCGACATCACCTGCATAACGTTCCAATTCTTTTTCAATAACCGGTCTTGGGCCAACTAGACTCATTTCACCACGAAGTACATTCCACAATTGAGGTAACTCATCCAGGCTTGTCTTTCTAATAAAAGCGCCAATCTTTGTAATACGTGGGTCGTTTTTCAATTTAAAGTCTTTATTCCATTCTTCTCTGGCCTCAGGATCTCGCTCCAATAAATCTGCAAGTACTTCCTGAGAATTTAGAACCATCGATCTGAACTTTAAGCATTTAAATTTCTTTCCATTGTGCCCCACTCTCTCATGCCCATAAATAGGACGACCACCATCTCTTGAAACTTTGTAAGTCAAGAAAATCAGCACGGGAGAAAGTGCAACCAAAATAAGAGATGAGCCAATAATATCAAATGTGCGCTTAATGAAGCGTGATGAACGCTTGGCTAAATTATTGCTTACCCGCAGAATCATTACTTCATGACTAAAAATAAATGACATATCGGTGCCATAAAGAGGAACACCACGAAGAGTTGGGATAACAGAAACCGACCGACAATTATGCTTAGCCAGATCTTTCAACCACCAATCACGTAACGCATGTTGTTCAAATTCAAGTGCGACGATAAATTGCGTACTCTCAACATTGACACAACGCCACAGCTCTTCTTCCGAATTAATGACCGGGATGCCAAAATAATTATCTTCGCATGGTTTATCCGTACACACAAAGGCAACAACTTCAAATCCAAGAACTTCTTCACTTTGCAATGCTGCATAGGCTTCAAAGGCATTTCTTCCCGAGCCAATGATTATGGTTTGTTTTTTCCACACCCCCATCTTGTTAAGGATTTTTTTTGTTAATGCTCTCCCCAACGGCACTAAAATAATTATCAACATCCATGATAACACCCAAACTGAACGAGAAAAGTTCCACTTAGAAAATGCAACTAGAGCTAAATCAAGAACAGCAAAAATAACTAGCGTTCTGAGAACTTCCTTGAGCTCAAACCAAAATGGCTTTCTATATGTGTAGTGTCTAAGCCTTGTCCAGAACCAAAGAACACACACTACAGATATAACAAACTGCGCAACAGAACGAATAAAAAACTCATCCTGAGGTATATAATTATTTAACCCATCAAATAACTTGTAAAGAATGAAATACGAAAGATAGACCGATATGTTAAAAAAGAAAATATCTGACAATGCTAGCATTAGTTTTGTCGTAAAATCGCCTAAAAAAACATTTGTTTTTTTCATTATGCATCCCGAATACTATTTTATAAAATTCAACACGTTATAGAGACAGGTAATTACCGAACAGTGAGTCAAATTAATTTCATATGAATTAGATAAGCTAGATATTTATTTTATAACTTCACGATAAAGTGAACTTACTTTCTGTGTCATAAAACAGCTTTTGAAGTTTTTACTGTAATTATCATAACTTCTTTCGCTCATCGTTTTCCAAAAATCCAAATTTTTATCGCAAATAACGGTAGAAAAACCTTTTATATCCCCATATTCAACTAAAAAACCTGTGACACCATTTATAATAATTTCTGGCAGTGAACCTCGTTCAAAAGCCAGAACGGGTAAACCGTAACTTTGCGCCTCTACGGCAACAAGGCCGAAGGCCTCCCAACGACTTGGCATCAGTAAGACTGTTGCATGGAAAAAATAAGGTGCAATATCTTCATACTTCAACCAGCCTATGTACGTTATTTTTTCACCATATACAGGAAGACTCTTATACTCTATAACATAGTCTCCGATCACAGTGATATGTATATCCTCATTTTGAGAAAGCAAATTGGTTATATTTAGAACGTGATCAAAACCTTTCTGGTGATCCGTCCGTCCAACAAAGAGAATATTCTTTTTATTCGCGTATTTATAAGGGCTTTTTTGCGTTACTATCAAAGGATCTTGAACACCATTATAGATAATGACTAAACGCTCTGGATTAAGCCCCCATTTTATGGCTTCCCTATATTCATATTCACTGACACAAATAGTTTTATCCGTCACTTTCTCTAGCATGCGCTCAATAAATGCGTAGACTCGCTTTTTATAAACAGGAATATCCATTAAAAAAGCAAAGGCATGCGGACAGTAAATCACTTTGGGGTGATAAAAAACAAATATTATAGGCAAAGCCAAACGGCATAAAAAGCCAGCAAAACTACTGTGTAAATGAATTACATCCGGTTTTTTATTTAAAACCACTCGCAGAAAACAAAACAGAAGCAAAAATAATGACATGGTATTTCTTCCAGTTCTATTGAATGGAGAAAGCACATGTTCTCTAACACCAACCAGTTCAGATAACTGTTGTCTCGGAACAATGCATAATACCTCATCTTCATTATCTTGCTGTTCCATAACCAGTTGTCGCATGATTGTCGCAACACCACCCTTTATTGTTTCGGCGACATGCAATATTTTCACTAATCACTCCAGGGCTTATCTTTTGCGTAGCCTTCAAGTATATTATTTATTTTATTAGCCGACGCCAACCAATTAAATCGCTTAGCGTTTTCAAAACCTCGTTTAATCAGTGAATCCCTTAAACCACCATCATGGTATAGTTTCTCTATCTGTGAAATTAAACTTTCAGAACAAGTTGGCGAAAAATAAAGCGCACTGTCGTTCAACACTTCCGGCATTGATGCTGTATTAGATGCAATAACAGGACAACCGCAAGATTGAGCCTCAAGCAATGGAATTCCGAAACCTTCATAGAGGGATGGGAAAACGAAAGCAAAGGCTCCTGAATAAAGCACTGCCAGTTCCTCATCAGTAACTCGGCCATAGTACTTTATATATGAATTATTACTCACTGCAGAATAGGTAACTGTTGAAAAATTTCTATTCGATGCACCGACAATTTTTAACTCCAAACCTAAACTCTTATTTATTTTTTGAAAACTATCAATTATCAGTTTAAAATTCTTATGAACGCTTGGAGAAGATACACATAGAATATATGGATTGTCTGGCTCAGTAATTTTGCGTGGAAAAAAAACCTCAGTAGCTGCATTATTGACAACATCAATATTCTCAATTCCGTAGGCCCGCTCTATTTCATTTCGAGAAAAATCACTGACAGTAATGATTTTTTTCCCTCTTTTTAAAAGCCACGGTGAAAAAATTCTATAAAAAAATCTAAAACCTAGTGAGTAACTTTTTGGATAAACTCGATAAGTTATATCATGATGAACAATGATATTGTTAAAGAACCCTATTGGAGCGGTATTACAAAAACTTAAAAGCACATTTCCATTTCGCACCATAAAGAGAAATAACTCCGTTTGCTCCCATAACTGTCCGGATAGGCACCCGATTCTCTTTATATTAAACGCCTTAGTAATCTCATTATCTGGCGTAGTTTTAGGGCAAAGCACAACAATATCATCTCGGATCTTGATCAAATTAAGTAAGATTTGAATAGCAAAGCGTTGAACGCCTGTCACCTCTTGCGTTAAAAAACGGCCATTAACATAGATCACGATCGTTAACTCACTTTTGTATAAACTGGATTAGCACTGCCCTCCTCATCGGAGTATTCTTCCGGTTTAAGTGAAACTAAAAGCGCAGTTATTATTATCGGGAATATATAACCAGGATAGTTGGTAAATGGATTATTATAGGCAAAGTTTGTTAGCAATGATATCAACCAGTACAAATAGACACCGTGTGGTAATACGGTAGATGTCTTCTTATACAAACTAACCAACAGTAAAAAAGCACCGAAAGCAAATACCAGTACACCAACAAATCCATAATTTGAGAGAAGGTAAATGTACAAACTGTCTAGCGGAATCGCCGTTGTATTATCTTCAACCCCAACCATACCACTACCGTTCACAGCATAACCAGAGCCAAAGTAAATAGAGTAGGCTGAATCTAACACTTGCTCAATATAAAGAATACGCAAGAAAATACTGTTTTCGGCGTATGTATTTTCCTTTGAAGAAAACACTTCATATATAAATGTGTTAGTAACGGAAAGGAAAAAAACAATGGAAACAACAACAGTAATCCAAGTAATGAATCTCAACGCTCTCTGATTCGAGACAAGTCTATTAATACTCATATAAAGAACATAAATTACCATCATCACGAAAGCTGTTTTTGATGTAGAACAAAGAATGCCTGCGATCATTAAGAATGTAAATAGCGTTCTTCGCTTGGCTGAAACAAATGAGGCAAGAGCGAGGCCAAAGAAAAGATATTCACTGAGGCTGAAAGGTGTTGTCAATAGACCCAGAGCTCTTAAATAACCATCTGTAGTGCGTAAAACAAGGCCATTGTCTTTACCAAACGCGGTTAACATCGGGCCAGGATTGAACCCCAGAACCTGGAAAATAAGCTCTGCCGAGAAGAACTCAGCAATAGTGGCTAACGCATTAATCGAACAAAAAATAATATAAAACTTAATAAAAACAGATACTATGTTTTTTTCTCTTCAGTGCTAAACATACTAGCTAACGCTGCGATCAATATTGCCGAAATTGCGAAGAGTTCAACTCGAAACTGTATAGCAATCCTTGTCATATCAAATTTTGAAAAGAGTAAGGTCGCCAAAATATATGAAAGAATAAAAAAACAAATCGCTAAAAGCGTTAGCATCAATGTGGTGAACTGCCTACCTGCCTTATATCCATTTGCAACAAAAAAGAAAATCATCAACAACGGAAATACTATCGAGAAGAAATCTTTATAGAGCAATATCAAACGAGTAGTATTATAAGCAAAAATTGTAACCAGCCCATTTAATGAAGCTAATGCCAGGTAGGTCAGAATAAAAAATATAAATATCTTTGAGGTTGATGTGTTCATTTTAGTTATTGTAAACCTCTACATATCGTTTCGCGATATTATCAATATCAAAACTCTCCACGACGCTGCGTTCTTTGCGTGTGCGTGTATCTTCAACTTTGAAAGAGTTTAGCGGCCTAACATTACTACTCATGGCTGCTATTTCTGAAATCCCCCCCATGAAATTAGTATAGACAATCTTCCCAGAAAGCGCACACTCCGCAACTGAACGCCCAAATGGTTCATTCCATTTTGTTGGCAGTATAACTGCATCAACATTTGCCATAAATTCTTCTACCGCAATAAAACCAAGCAGTTCAACATTTGACTTTTCCGCCAAAATTTTCATGGCATTACCTTCATCGCCATTAAACCTACCTGCCGCATAAAACTTGACATCTGCCCTATTCTTATATTCATCTGCAAGGCGACAGTATTCATCGAATCCTTTATCGCTAGTAAGGCGACCTATAAATCCGACTCTAAAAGTTGAACTTTCTCTATCTTCAAAGCGAAGCGGTTCTATCGGATTATAGATAACCGAACATCTATCTTCATTAAAAAATCCGTTTGTAGTATGCAAATCAGAAATATAACGACTGATTCCAACAAAACTGAAAACGGCTTTGCTCTTCCACTTTTTAAAAAATGAGAAAAACCTCACACTCAATTCTGACGTACTCATCACCTTGCCATGTTTGAACAAGGTCGAGTTAGGATGAAAGAGATAGTAATCTCTCGCGGTATGAACCAGTTTCACCTTACACTCTTTCACCGCATCCCACGCAGAAATTGAAAAACCGCCCAGGTTATTAGTATGCACAACGTCTGGAAGAAAGTTTTTTATTTCCTCTTTCACCGCATGCTTCATTGAGAAATTGTACTGATCTTTTGCATGCCATACTATTTTCTTCCATGGCGACACATTCTCTCCGCCATATGGCCAATAGACATTACTGAGAGGCAAATAAGTGACCATTACATTATTAATGGTTTTACATTCTCGTTCTGATTTGTTATGCAATGTAACAACACTTACTGTATGCCCCATATTAGCGAGTTTTTCAGCTAATAGCTGCACAGATACCTCTGCGCCTCCAACCTTATAAGGATGATAAAGTGTATTGATCATCATTATCTTCATTTTTTATACACCTTAAATATTCTATATTTACATTTGACTGTTGTCTGAATGGTAATCAAAAATCATTCAAAATGAAGACAAATTTAAAAAAATCGAATGTATTTATAAATGCATATATTTGCCGATTACATCCATTTTTCTTATTACAAATAGCAAATATATGAACATATGCCATACCGGTTTCCCGGTATGGCACTGATGTGTTGCTAACAACTATGCTTTATCGTTTGAACGATACTCATATTGATAGTAGCCATAATCACCATAGTAGCTGCTGGCCCGTTTCTCAACAGCATTCAGAATAACGCCTTTAACATCGATGCCATTTTGATTAAAGCGGCGAATACTCACCTCTATTTCTTTGACCGTGTTGGATGCGAAACGTGCGATCATCAGACTAGTCCCCGCCCTGTGCCCTATAATAGCAGCATCAGTAACTGCTAGAATAGGTGGCGTATCAATCATCACGATATCATAATTCTTACTCGCCCAATCAATCAGCTCATTGAAACGTGCCCCCATGAGCAACTCTGAAGGATTTGGCGGTATCTGTCCACGCGGAATAAAATCCAGGTTTTCAATTTCTGTTTTGCGGACACTGTTAGCCATCGTGGTCTGAGCAGATAAGATATCAGATAAACCATTATGCCAATCGGTATTCAACAATGAGTGTGAATAGCCCTTACGCATATCAGCATCAATGACTAAAACACGTTGCCCAGCCTGAGCAATGACCGCGGCCAAGTTGATGCTGACGAAAGTTTTACCAATATTTGGGCTTGCACCACAGACCATCAGAACATTATTTTTAGCTTCGAGCATAGCGAAATGCAAACTGGTTCTTAAGCTTCGTACTGCCTCGATCGCCAAATCCGCAGGGTTCCCAACGGCCAACAACGTTTTTGAACGCGTGTTGGTTTTTTTATTGCCGCGCATCAACGTCTCTATGTCTTTTTTCTGTTGCCACTCAGACAACGGAATACTTGCATAAACGTTGATGCCTTGGTCTTCCAGCTGTTCTGGGCTTTCAATACCTCGATGCAGAACGCTTTTCAGCAGTACTACGGCAACGGAAGCGATCCCACCAAGCAACGTAAAGATGATAACGATTAACGTCTTCTTCGGCTTAACCGGTTTCGGTTGAGTGACAGCGGTATCAATGATTCTGACATTACCCACGGTGCTCGCTTTCGTTATCGAAAGCTCTTGTTGACGGTTGAGTAACTGCATGTAAATTTCTTTACCAGCATCAACATCACGAGTTAAGCGTAAGATCTCCTGCTGTGTTTGCGGCATCTTACTGACTCGCTGGTTTAACTTATCTTTTTCCTTTTGCAGGGTTGCTCTTTTTTCCAATAAAGCACGATAAGCAGGGTGCTCTTTTGTGTATAATTTCGAAATTTCAGACTCTTTGAAAGTCAACTCATTAAGCTGAGCCTCAACCCCGACAATAGTATCAAGAACAGACTTTGCTTCCAAAGACAGATCAACAGAATCGTTCGCTTGGCGGAAACTGTTTAATTTGTCTTCAGCCGTATTTAAAGAATCGCGAACCTGCGGTAATTGTTCCTTCAAAAAAGCAAGGCTTTTGGCCGCTTCTTCTGATTTTCGCTCAACATTTTGGATCAAGTAATTATTGCTGATACTTTCAATAATTCTTTTGATTAGAACAGGATCATCCCCCATCAGGGTTAGTGAAAGAACCCCCGTGTCCTTACCTTTGTCTTCTACTGTAAGATCGTCAAGAAGTTGTACCGTTGCTGCCAGCGTTGTGAGCTTTTTGACATTAAACACTGTTCCTGGCTTCGCTGAGATTTCGCTAACCAACATAGAAACGCCGCTTGCATTCTCTAAGCGCCCAACTTTGCCTTGAAAGATTTTATCTTTATCTACGGTAACGACGTAGTTTTGATCATCAATAACTTCTAGCTCGATAGCACTCTCGACTAGAGGCTCAGCTACAGTGAGCCTGGATAAGGCAACCTGCCCCGGTTTATTACCCATGAGCCTTGCCCAACCGCGGCCAAAAATCGGAAAATATTTCTGAGTGACGACAGTATCTAAATGGAGATCTTCGACAGTTTTCCCCACGATCATGCGAGAGGAAATCAGTTCAATCTCTGTAGATGATGCTGGCAAAGAGTTAGGCAACATTTGGGACAGGTTACTTACCAGCATGTTACCTTCGTTTTGCTCGACCTGAACAGTTGCATCAGCCTGGTATATAGGTGTCGCAAAAAGACTATATATAATGCCGATGACGGCAAATAACGATGTAATGCTAACAATTAACCATTTGTGATCGACTAGCGTCCCTAACAGCCGTCCAAAATCGATCTCGTCATTTTCCTTACTTGCCAAGGAACTCGTTCGGTTTTTATCAATCATTGTAATCTCTGTTTAGCGATTTAATGCTAGCGCCCACTTCTGAGCACCTTCAGCTAGTAGGCTATAGACGAATTCAAAAGCCTCAGAACTTTTGCGATAAGGATCTGGGATATCTTGTTGACCCAGCCAATGGGCAAATAGCATTGTTTTGCCTCTGACTTCAGGGGCTAGCCTGCAGACAGCATCAACATGTCCCTTTTCCATGACTAATATCAGATCATATTCACGGCACAATGCAGCTGTCAGCTGTTGTGCTTGGTGATTATCCAATGATAAATCATGCTTTCTAGCCACTTCTGCAGCCTGAGCATCAGCAGGCTTGCCAACCAAGGCAGAAATCCCGGCAGAGGCAATTTTCTTATGTGGCAGTTTTTCCTTCAACAGCCGTTCTCCTGTAGGAGAACGGCATATGTTGCCGACGCAAACGACCAGAATAGAATCAAACATCATCTTTTACCTTAACTACCAATTATGAATACGCTGTGTACCTTCGGTCAGGTTGTTGAAACCAACGATAGTCGGTAACAATTGGCTGACGACGCGGTTCCAACGAGCAATCGGTACGGTAGTTACGTATACAATGTCATATGGCTGAAGGTGAAACTCAGTCCCCATTACCATCGCAGTAGCATCAGACGCATTAAGTTGGTAGATATTGGCCAGCTTTTTACCTTCCATACCACGTAATGGTCTAATGACAAACACCCCCGTCGCATCGGCAAAGTTCTGATCCATTCCTTCAGCATTACCTAATGCTTCCGTTAGTGTCATACCGCTGCGATCCATTTTCAACGTAGTCTGTTTTTTCACTTCCCCCATAACGAAAACTTTCAAATCGTCATTACGGGGAATGTAGAGGATGTCGCCCGGATAAAGTAGGTGGTTTTGCGTCAAATCCCCCCTTTGCATCAAGGCTTGCAAGGAGATTCGCTGTTCTTTCCCATTATGTGTCAGAATGACATTACGCCAGTCTGCATTTTCTGAAAGCCCGCCAGCCGCATTGATTGCATCCATCACAGTAAGGGGAACGTTCGTGATCGGTTGCTGTCCCGACTTTGCTACTTCCCCCGTCACATACGCTTTTTGAGAGCGGAAAGCGGCGATACTCACATCAACCTGCGGGCTTTCGATGTATTGCGCCAATCGTCCTGCGATCTCATTTCTGACTTGGCTCATCGTTTTACCGGCAACTTTTATCTTACCGATATACGGATAAAAAATTGTACCGTCTGAATTCACCCAGTTACCCGTATCGCTGGCACTGCGATATTGCCCCGCCGGTGTAGTCAGTTCCGGGTGATCCCAGACAGTCACCATTAACACGTCGCCGATACCAATCCGGTATTCGTAATTTTGCAATTCACGCTCTAATGACGAGTTTGGTTGCGCGACAACGGGTTTAGGCCTCATTTTCTCAACCAAACCAGGCGTCATTGGATAGACATTAACCAGATTGTCGATATCGAAATCACTATCTTGCTGTTTTACAACCTCTTTCCCACTAGTTGAAAGGTGAGAACCAGGCACGATTGTACAACCGCTGATTACACTGATCGATACCAAGAGCGGTATCAGTTTCCACTGTTTATTTGCCATCGAATTATCATCACTATCAAAGTAAAAAGTTTGCTGTACTGAGCCCTCCCGGCCAACCCTGGCACAGGCCGTTGTACTCGGAAAAGAATTTGTCGATGGGTTTCAATACTGATTAAACTTTCATTGAGCCCACGTTGAATCCCAATACGCTATGCTGGAAATGGCCTAAAAGCATTATTACACAATTACCTCGCAATAGCGCACGATTACCTCAATACGCACAGAGAGAGGTGATTTTGGAAAGCGCTATGCCTGGGCACAACGTTCCAGCCAAACGTATTTATAATGAAAGCCGTTCTGCCCATTCACGGAAAGCTTTGCCTTGGGTTGGGTGACGCAACCCATAAGTGACAAAAGCGCGAAGGTAACCCAGTTTTTCACCGCAGTTGAACGATTCACCCACCAGCTCTGTCGCCTCGACCGGTTTGCGTTTCAACAATTCTGCAATCGCATCGGTCAGTTGAATACGCCCCCAGGCTCCCGGTTCCGTGGTCTCCAGCAGCGGCCAAATATCGGCGGACAAGACATAGCGCCCTACCGCAGAGTAGTTGGATTCCAACTTGGTTTCCGGTGCCGGTTTTTCAATAATCGATGTGATACGGGCACTTTCGCCAGGTTTCAGATTGCTGGCCTCACACTCAACCACGGAATAATCATGCAGCACGTGTTCGTCTGCCTTTTGCACCAAAACCTGGCTCAGACCGGTCTGCTCAAAGCGCGCAATCATGTGTGACAGGTTGTCTTTCTTCAAATCGGCCTTTGCGTCATCCAGCAAGATGTCCGGCAACAGAACGACAAACGGAGAATCACCGACCAACGGTTTAGCGCAGAGAACGGCATGTCCCAGTCCTTTTGGTTGCCCCTGGCGAATGTGCATCAGCGTTACGCCTTTTGGCGTTATCGACTGTACCTCATCCAGCAGTTGCCGTTTCACGCGTGCCTCCAGCATCGCCTCCAGCTCGAATGAGGTATCGAAATGGTTTTCAATGGCGTTCTTGGAAGAATGCGTCACCAGGATGATCTCTTTAATCCCCGCCGCGACGCATTCGTTGACAATGTATTGAATCAACGGTTTATCAACGATTGGCAACATCTCTTTCGGAATCGCTTTGGTCGCCGGCAGCATACGCATGCCCAATCCGGCAACGGGAATAACCGCTTTCAACTTCGTCATGGTAGACCTCATTCAATCTCGTGATCGCTTTCAGCCGCAGTGGCGACAGCCTGTTACTTTCCCAACGTCTGCTTCAACCAGCGGGTGAAGTTTTCGCCTTCGGAACCGTGACGCACCCCATACTGCACAAACGCCTTCATATAGCCAAGCTTGTCACCGCAATCATGGGACTTACCGCTCATATGGAACGCTTCCACCGTTTGTTCATCCATCAGCATCGCAATCGCATCGGTCAGTTGAATCTCATCACCCGCGCCGGGAGGGGTTTTCTCAAGTAGCGGCCAAATATCGGCGGCAAGCACATACCGGCCGACGACGGCCAGGTTGGAAGGGGCATCCTCGCGGGCCGGCTTCTCAACCACCGCCGTCATCGGTGCGCTTTCTCCCGCTGCGATCGTCGCGCCTGCGCAATCTACCACACCGTATTTGGACACATCTTGTTCCGGCACAGGTTCAACCATGATTTGGCTGTAACCCGTATCGCCAAAACGTTGGATCATTTTAGCCAGATTTTCTTTGCGCAGATCCGCCGTTGCATCATCCAGCAAAACATCCGGAAGCAGCACCACGAAAGGAGAATCACCTACCATAGGTTTGGCGCACAGCACCGCATGCCCCAACCCTTTCGCCTGTCCCTGACGCACCTGCATCACGGTGACATCCGGCGGACAAATGCTTTGCACTTCAGCCAGGAGCTGGCGCTTCACGCGCGCTTCAAGCATCGCCTCCAGCTCAAACGAAGTGTCAAAATGGTTTTCAATCGCGTTTTTCGATGAATGCGTGACCAATACGATATCTTTAATCCCCGCCGCCACGCATTCAGCAACAATGTACTGGATTAAGGGCTTATCGACCACGGGCAACATTTCTTTAGGGATAGCCTTGGTCGCCGGCAACATACGGGTTCCCAAGCCCGCAACGGGGATCACTGCCTTAAGTCTTGTTTGCATTTTCATTCCAATTCATCGTAGCGCTGCATTCATCTGTGCAGCGTGAACAAGGGGATTCAATCGGGCACGCTACCGCCCTTGGCTTGCAGCTACCAAAGTACTGTTAATGGCGTATCCCCCCACGTCATTGCATGAGCCAGGCAATTTTTATGCAAAGCGGCACTCATTCTTCGTTTGAACTGTCATGCTGTTCACAAAAAATAAAAAAACGGTGCCTTTATAACCAAACAATGTTAGTTACTGCCGTTATATGACTAAGATTCTTATACTAATGTCTAAGTGATACAAGCCTTAGATCCCCCTAGTCAGCCGTTTTCAGAATAAGACTACTCGTGCCACATACCGATAAGAATCATAGCCAAAGAAAATTGTTTTAATGTTTTGATTTAAATAAATTTAATAAGGCGTTTCTTTTCTGAGCGTATGGCATCCCGGTAGATATTTTCTCCCCAGGCCCTTGATTCCTTTGGCCGCTCGGCGCCGATCGATGTTTACGGCAATCCTCCTGTTCTGAACCACATCCTCCCGATTAAAGTTGAATTTTGCCGCCTCAACGCCCATCATTCCCGTGCGGCATAAGCCGTAGAACTTACAGGTGAAATTGGGCGTATGGAATGGATCGCTGATCCAACAATTTGGGCCGGCCTGGCCACTTTGGTCGTGCTGGAAATCGTGCTGGGTATAGACAACCTTGTCTTCATCGCCATTCTGGCGGACAAATTACCAAAACAACAAAGAGATAAGGCCCGTGTCGTCGGTTTGTTGCTGGCGCTGGTCATGCGTCTGGCGCTGCTCGCCTCCATCTCGTGGCTGGCGACGCTGACCAAACCGATGTTCATCGTCGCGGAGCACCCCTTCAGCGGCCGCGATCTGATCATGTTGGTCGGCGGGATATTCCTGCTGTTCAAAGCCACCATGGAGCTCAATGAGCGGCTGGAAGGCAAGGACGAAGAGCAGCACGGCGCGCGCAAAGGCGCACGTTTCTGGCCGGTCGTGGCGCAGATCGTGGTGCTGGACGCCGTTTTCTCGCTCGACTCGGTGATCACCGCGGTGGGGATGGTCGATCACCTGGCGGTGATGATGATCGCGGTCTGTATCGCCATCGGCCTGATGCTGCTGGCCAGCAAACCGCTGACGCGCTTCGTCAACGCGCACCCGACTATCGTTATCCTGTGCCTGAGCTTCCTGCTGATGATTGGCTTTAGCCTGGTGGCGGAGGGCTTCGGCTATCACATCCCTAAAGGCTACCTCTACGCGGCGATCGGCTTCTCGGTCATGATCGAAGCGCTGAACCAGCTGGCGCAGTTCAACCGCCGTCGCTTTCTGTCGAAGGTCCGGCCACTACGTGAACGCACCGCCGAAGCGGTGCTGCGCATGCTGAGCGGCAAACATGAAGAAGCGGAAGTCGACAGCCATTCCGCCAACCTGCTGGCGGACAGCGACAGCGAAAACGGCGAGATCTTCAATCAGCAAGAGCGGCGCATGATCGAACGCGTACTCGGCATGGCGCAGCGCACGGTCAGTAGCATCATGACCTCGCGTCACGACGTCGAATACCTTGAGCTGAACGATCCGCAGGAAAAGCTGACGCAGTTGCTGGAACGTAATCAGCACACGCGCATCGTGGTGGTGGAAAGCAGCGCCAGCGACGAACCGCTGGGCGTGATCCACACCATCGACGTTCTCAAACAGCAACTGGCGCAGGCGCCGCTGGATCTGCGTGCGCTGATACGCCAACCGTTGATCTTCCCGGAGCAGCTCACGCTGTTAAGCGCCCTGGAGCAATTCCGCCAGGCGCAGACGCACTTCGCCTTCGTGGTCGATGAGTTCGGCTCCGTCGAAGGCGTCGTCACCCTGACGGACGTGATGGAAACTATCGCCGGCAACCTGCCGGAGGCCGGCGAAGAGGTGGACGCACGCCATGACATTCAGCAAAACGAAGACGGCAGCTGGATCGCCAACGGCTATATGCCGCTGGAAGATCTGGTGCTGTACCTGCCGATGCCGCTGGAAGACAAGCGCGAATACCACACGCTGGCGGGGCTGTTGATGGAACACAGTCAGCGCGTGCCGCAAGAAGGAGAACAGATCAAGATCGGTGACTACCTGTTCGAACCATTGGAGGTCAACAGCCACCGCATCCTGAAAGTGAAGATCACCCCGCCTCCTCCACCGGAGGAGTACGAGGTTTAACATCGAGGCCGGGCATCGCCCGGCCTTCCTTTTACTGGGGAACCAGCAGCTCCGTCGCCACGATCACCACCACCAACCCGACAATTACCGGCACTGAAGTACGCTTCACCACATCAAACGGCGAGATTTTCGCCATACCGGAGACCGCCACCACCACGCCGGAGACCGGCGACAGCGTGCGGCCGAGATTCGAGGCCTGCAGCATCGGGATCACCAGATAAGCAGGATTCACGCCCATCTGTGCCGCCAGTTTCGGGATCAGTTCGACAAACGCATAGAACGGCGCATTGCCGGAGCCGGTGGTCATGGCCGCCAGCATGGTGATCACCACCAACACCAGCATCATGATCAAACCGCCGGTACCGAACGACTGCGCCAACCCGATCAAGCCGCTGATAAAGCCGACGGAGCTCAACCCTTGCGCGAAGACACCCGCGGCCACCAACAGCATCACCACGCTGGCGAAAGCGTCCGCCATACCGCGATACGCCACTTCCAGGCCGCTGAATACCTGTTTGGCGCTGAAGCTGCGCACAAACTCGATCGCTGCCGCCAACAGTATGCACCCTACCAGCACGGTAATAATGTGCAGCTCCGGGCCCCATTTGCCGTCGAAGATCAGCACGCCGAGGATCGGCGTAAACGGCAATATCGCGTAGAACCCCGGCGCATGGGTTTTGATCTCGCTGACGTCCATAATGTGGTGCTGTTCATCACTCTTCTTATCGAGATAACGCTGCCAGAAAAAGTGCGCCACGGCCATGCAGACGATGGCGGCAATCGAGATAGGCAGCGTGGTTTTGAACGCGAAGTCCACCAGCGGCATTTCCGCCGCCTTGGCTGCCAGTACCACGTCGCCGGAAGTCGGCGCCAGGATAATCGCCGCCGGCGAAGCGCAAATGGCCGCCGCGGCGCCGCGGCTAATGCCAACGTTCACCATCAATGGGAACAGCGTCGCCATCAGCAATACGCCGAGCCCGGTAGCGGAAGAGACCGCCAATGACATCAGGCAAGCGACAAAATAGGCCGCCACCATCAGCAGATAAGGCGAATTGATCATCTGCAATGGGCGCGAGGCCAGCTTGACGACCACGTCGTTGGCGCCGATATGCGTCATATAGGCGGCGAAACCGCACAGCATCATGATCATCATGCCCAGATCGCCGCCGCGGCTCATCAGCAAAATCTTGACGTACTCGATCATATCGGTCGCGCGCCAGCCGGTAGATGCGGCGCCGGACGGCAACAGCGTTTTTCCCATCAGGGCGCTGATGCCAAGCAGCAGCAGCCCTCCCACCATCAAGACGCCCGTGGCGGAATACCCTTTGATGATGTAACGGCCCACGCCCGCCGCCACCGCCGCGCCAATAAGAAGCTCTATCATGTTTCCTCAACTCGTCATTTTTTCGCGCTCAGGCGCATAGTCATAGCAGAATGCGCCCTTACTCTGCACAAATTGAGCGCGGGTCTTCATGACCTTCATCAAGGTAACGGAAGGAAATTATCGCGGGAAACGTCGATACTGACGCGGGCCGCAAGACGGCCCGCGTCAGGAGGGATTACAGCTTGTCGAGCAGCTTTTTCAGATCCTGACCCTCGCGTGAATCCTTGTTCTTTTCAGCCCATTTGTTCAGCGCATCTTTGGCCCGATCGTGCAGCGTTTTACGCAGCACCTGATCGACCTGCAGTTGGTAATTCAGCTGTTGCCAAGGCCCATAGACCCGCAGCGGGATCGGCGTTTTTTGCAGTTGCTCGATCAGTTCGCCACGCCCTTGCCAACCGCCAGTGACGCGCACATTAAGCGCCATATCGCACTGTTTTCCTGGCATATCGATACTGCCGGCGCCGGTCAGCGCCAGCAACGGCGAATCCGCCGTCAGGCTGCTGAGCTTGACAGTGCCTTGGCTCAGGCTGGCCCGCGCCGAGACGCTTTTGACTTCGGTATAGCGCTGATAGCTGTCTTGCCCGCGCACGCTGTTATCGTTACGCGCCACCGCCTGTTGGATCAATTGCTGAATGTTCAGGCCGTGCAGCTGCGCATCCTGCATCGCCAGCTGCGCCGTACCGCTCCAACGGTGCTCAAATGACTCTGAAGAAAGACGATCGCCGGTCAAATCCCCTTTCATGCTGAATTTTCCGGTCAGCATCTGCGGCATCTCGAAGGCTTTGAGCACCGCGCCGAGCTCAACCTGGTTCAGGGTCGGCTGCACGTTTATCACCGGTTTATTGCCGCGTGCGTCGAGCGATCCCGGCAAAGAGAAATCACCGCCGGCCAATTGCCCGGCAAGTTTATGCAGCGTCAGCAGGCCGCGTTGATTATCTGCCGCGACGGCTAACTGGGTAACGTTCATACCGCGGTAGGTCAACTGCGCCGCCTGCAGATTCAACTGTGCATTGAAATCGCGCAGCGCTTCCAGGTTCTGCTGCCGATCGTCGACCTGGCTGGCGATCACCGGCGCGGCGGTCACGGCGGGCTGTTCGGCGGTATTGGTACTGGATTGCCAACCGGAAAGCGCGTCGAGATCGAGATTAGCCGAATTCAGGTTCACCACATAGCCGGGCACCGCTCCCAGGCTGGCGCTGATATCGCCGGTCAACTGGCTGTTATTGGCGCTGACGTTCAGCTGGGTGACGGCAATGTGCGCCGGCGTCTGTTGATAGACCACCTGAGCATTCCCCTCGCCTTGAATACCGCCGTTCGGAATATCTGCTCCCACCAATTGGTAATTGAACTGGGTCACCTTGGCGCCGATCTGGTGCGGGAACTGCTGCAGATCGATATCGGCCGCCATGCTGAAGGCCAGGTCGCGCTGATCGCGGTTGACCCGGCTGGAAATGTCCAGCTGCGCCTGCCGTTTCTCCGTTTGCTGCAGGGTAAGATTGATGTCCCGGACATTGATTTGCGCGTTGTCGGCGCGCTGCCAAATCAGCAAGCTGTCCACGACGCGCAAGTTATCGATGTCGAACTTCCAGGCCGTGTCTGCAGCATCAGCGCCGCTGCCGGCCGGCGCAATCGGGGCGTCCACTTGCGAGTGCTCTTCACTGTCGGGCGTGAGGCGAATGACGGCATTTTTCAACATCACCTGTTTCACAAACAGCTGATGCGACAGCAGCGGCAACAGTTTGACGTCAAGGCGCATGTTTTCCGCGCTCACCACCGGCGTCTTGGCGCCCGGCGCGGTCAGCGTCATGCGCCCGGCCAAAATACTGAGCTGCGGCCAGATATGCCAACGCAGGTCGCCTTCAAGCGTTAGCTGGTAGCCGCTCTTCTGCTCGACCTTTTTGACCATGTAACCGCGAAAATCATTCGGATTGACCAGCAGTACCAGCGCGGACATTCCCGCCACCACGACCACCAGTAAAATCGCCAATGTCGTCAGTAATCTTCTCATGCCACCCTCTTGTCAGCGCCACACCGACGGTGCATCTCGCGCCGTTAGTCCTTGTCGATTCGACTGGCTACTGCGCCCTGCTGATCGCGATATTTTGCGTCCTGCCGGCTGTTATATGGCCGGGCCGCCGGGCCGGACAACGGCTCAAAGCTCAAGGCGCCAATCAGCATCCCCGGCCGCAGCGCCAGCGGCAGCTTGCCGGAGTTGTAAAACTCCAGCACGATGCGCCCGTGCCAGCCCGGATCGATCCGGTGCGCGGTCACGTGCACCATCAGCCCCAGACGCGCCAGAGAAGAACGGCCGTCGAGCCAACCCACGAGATCGTTCGGCAGCGTCACGGATTCGAACGTCACCGCCAGGGCCAGTTCGCCGGGATGAAGGAAGAACGCCTCGCCTTCTGGCAGGACAATCTCGTCGCTCATCACGCGATCCAGCGCGGCGCTGACTTCATCTTTCGGCCCGCTGAGATCGATAAACGGCGCGGTATGGCCGCGGAACACGCGGAACTGATTGCCCAAACGGACATCTACTGTGGCCCCGTTGATGCGTTCGAGCGGCGGGCGCGGCGAAATCACCAGTTTCTCGCTATCCAGCCAGGCTTCTATATCGCGGTCGCACAGTCTCATGTCTTTCTTCTCCATCAAAACGCGTAACTAAACAAAAATTGCCACACAACGGGCGAAAGGTCTACGCCGGGGTGCAAATAGTTGGCCGTCGGCCGGAAATGCGCATTTCCGGCCATTAAGCGGCATTATTCAAAGAATTGGCTGATTTTGGCTTTCAGAATATCGATCGCGATGCGGTTTTTGCCGCCGCGCGGAACGATGATATCGGCGTATTGTTTGGAAGGTTCGATAAACTGCAGGAACATCGGGCGCACGGTCTTCTGGTATTGCGCCATCACCGAATCCATCGAGCGGCCGCGCTCGTTGACGTCGCGCTTCATGCGGCGCATCAGGCAGATATCCAGCGGCGTGTCGACGAAGATCGAGAAGTTCATCTCCTGGCGCAAACGGATATCCGTCAGCAGCAAGATCCCTTCCAGAATGATCACTTTTTTAGGTTCCAGGTGGACGGTTTCTTTCTTGCGCGTGTGTTCGGTGTAACTGTACAGCGGCAGCTCGATCGCCTTACCGGCCTTCAGCATCTGCAGATGCTGGAACAGCAGGTTGTGATCCATGGCGCTCGGGTGGTCATAGTTGGTTTTGACCCGTTCTTCCATGGTCAGGTGAGTCTGGTCTTTATAGTAACTGTCTTCTGGAATAACGCCGATGTGCTCATCGCCGACTTGCTCGCGGAGTTCGCGGTACAACGTGCTGGCGATAAGGCTTTTTCCGGAGGCAGATGCGCCAGCTATACCAATAATGACGCACTGATGCGGATTGTCAGTCATAAAATTAAAGACCTGATTTCATAGTGTGAAGGGGGGAACTAAAACGCGACAATTATAGGGAGTCGCCGGGGATTGCGCCACTGTATATTGATATTGCGCGGCGGCGGGCGAATTCGGGCTGCCACGCCACGGGCACGCGGCATTTTAAGAATCTCGCAGCTAGGGCAACGCACCGTAACGGGTTACACTCCCCGGCGCTGACTTTTGCTCCCCGCCCCCCTTTCATCGGAGATTGATGTGTTGGATTGGTATTTTCTGACTTTTTTCGGCGACAGCATGTTGCTGCTGCCCTGCGCGCTGATTCTGTTTTTATTGCTGCTCATGTCTCCCGCCACCCGCGCGGCGGGTTGGCAGTGGGCGCTGCTCTTCGGGTTCACCGGCGGGGTAGTCTGCCTGTCTAAACTGGCCTTTATGGGCTGGGGCATCGGCAGCGAGCGCTATGATTTCACCGGATTCAGCGGTCATTCCGCCCTCGCGGCCTGCATCTGGCCGCCTCTGCTCTGGACGTTGACCGGCCGATTTTCCCACCCGATACGTAGCATCGCTTTGCTGACCGGGTGGATATTGCCTTTCGCCATCGGCGTTTCGCGGCTGGAAATTCGCGTGCACTCGGTATCCGAGGTGATCAGCGGGCTGATTCTAGGCTACCTGGCCAGCGCCCTGTTCCTACGGTTGCAGCGGAGCAAAACGCGCCCGCATCTCTCCTGGCCACACTTCGCCATCGCGCTGGCCTTGCCGTTGGCGCTGATGGGGCAGCGGCAGCCGGCCCCCACCCAGGGATTGCTGGAGCATATCGCCAAAACGCTGGCGCAGATCGAACGCCCTTATACCCGTGCCGACCTGCACAAGCCTACCCCCATCCGATAAAAAAACCCGGCGCTTAAGCCGGGTTCTTTCACTGCCGCAAATAGATTACAGCGCGCGGAAGGCAATCTCCGTCGGGATCGCTTCTCCCTGCCAATACATCTGCGCCGCCACACGGCCGGCCAGTTGACGATACATGTCGGCGAATTCGCTGTCCGGGCGGCTGATCACCGTCGGCGTACCGCGATCCAGATCTTCGCGCAGCGAGATATGCAGCGGCATCTGCCCCAGCAGACGGCTGTTATATTTCTGCACCAACTTCTCGGCGCCGCCGGTGCCAAAGATCGGTTCATGGTGGCCGCAGTTACTGCAGATGTGCACGCTCATGTTTTCCACGATGCCCAGCACCGGCACATGCACTTTCTCGAACATCACGATGCCCTTGGCGGCATCCAGCAGGGCGATATCCTGCGGCGTGGTGACTACCAGCGCGCCGGTCACCGGAATGTTCTGCGACAGCGTCAGCTGGATGTCGCCGGTGCCCGGCGGCATGTCCAGCACCAGGTAATCCAGATCCGGCCACAGCGTATCCTGCAGCAGCTGCATCAACGCCTTGCTGGCCATCGGGCCGCGCCACACCATGGCGTTGTCGTCGGTCACCAGATAACCGATGGAGTTGGTCGCCAGGCCGTGCGCCATGATCGGCGCCATGTGCTGCCCGTCCGGCGAAGTCGGCCGCTCATGTTCGGTGCCCAGCATATTGGGGATCGACGGGCCGTAAATGTCGGCGTCCAGAATACCGACCTTGGCGCCTTCGGCGGCCAGCGCCAGCGCCAGATTGACGGCGGTGCTGGATTTCCCCACCCCGCCTTTGCCGGAGCTGACGGCGATGATGTTGCGCACGCCTTTGATCCCGGCTTGGCCGTTGGCGCGTTTCAGCGTCGTGATATCGTGTTTCAGCTTCCAGTCGATGGCGGCGGCGCCGGTCACGCGCAACAGCTCAGGGCCGACGCTCGCCTGCAGCGCTTCAAAACCGCTCTGCCAGGCAAACGGCATCGTCAGTTCGATATGCAGTACGTCGTCCAATAATGCGCAGTGATGAATAGCCTTCAGCGCAGTCAGGTTGTTTTTCAACGTCGGGTGTTCAAAGGCGGCCAGTACACCGGTCACCAGGGCGCGCAGAACTTCGGGGTTGGTCTGCTCAGGGGATTTTGCGTTCATCCCGGCTCCTTGATTTTGAATGGGTAGCTTCCGGCTAAGCATACCAGAACTGCGCGGCGGCTGGCGCGTATAACCTGTAAGAAACCGCCCTAGCAGCGAAGGGCGCGATCGGTTAACATCGAAGGCCCTTTTATTCATTACAGAAAGCAAGTTCTCACTATGGCTCAAGTCGCGAAAAAATTATTGGTGACGTGCGCGCTACCGTACGCAAATGGTTCCATCCATCTCGGCCACATGCTCGAGCACATCCAGGCGGATATCTGGGTGCGTTACCAACGAATGCGCGGCCACGAAGTGCATTTCATCTGCGCGGACGACGCGCACGGCACGCCGATCATGCTGAAAGCGCAGCAACTGGGCGTTAAACCGGAAGAAATGATCGCGGAGATGAGCCAGGAGCACCAACAGGATTTCGCCGGCTTTGGCATCAGCTATGACAACTATCATTCGACCCATAGCGATGAAAACCGTGAGCTGTCCACCCTGATTTACAGCCGCTTGAAAGAAAACGGTTTTATCAAGAACCGCACCATTTCTCAGCTGTACGATCCGGAGAAAGGCATGTTCCTGCCGGACCGTTTCGTGAAAGGCACCTGCCCGAAATGCAAATCGCCGGACCAGTACGGCGACAACTGCGAAGTGTGCGGCGCCACCTACAGCCCGACGGAACTGATCGATCCGAAGTCCGTCGTTTCCGGCGCGACGCCGGTGATGCGCGACTCGGAGCACTTCTTCTTCGATCTGCCGGCCTTCAGCGAAATGCTGCAGGCGTGGACGCGCTCCGGCGCGCTGCAAGAGCAGGTGGCGAACAAGATGCAGGAGTGGTTCGAATCCGGTCTGCAGCAATGGGACATCTCCCGTGATGCACCTTACTTCGGCTTCGAAATCCCGGATGCGCCGGGCAAATACTTCTACGTCTGGCTGGACGCGCCGATCGGCTACATGGGTTCCTTCAAGAACCTGTGCGACAAGCGCGGCGATCTGGACTTCGACGAGTTCTGGCGCAAAGACTCCACCACCGAGCTGTATCACTTTATCGGCAAGGACATCGTCTACTTCCACAGCCTGTTCTGGCCGGCGATGCTGGAAGGCAGCCAGTTCCGCAAACCGACCAACCTGTTCGTGCACGGCTACGTGACGGTGAACGGCGCCAAGATGTCAAAATCGCGCGGCACCTTCATCAAGGCCGGCACCTACCTGCAGCATCTGGACGCCGACTGCCTGCGTTATTACTACGCCGCCAAGCTCTCTTCACGCATTGATGACATCGATCTCAATCTGGAAGACTTCGTGCAGCGCGTGAACGCCGACATCGTCAACAAGGTGGTGAACCTGGCGTCACGCAACGCCGGCTTTATCAACAAGCGCTTCGGCGGCAAGCTGGCCGACAGCCTGGCCGATCCGGCGCTGTACCAGACCTTCGTCGACGCGGCGCAGAGCATCGCCGAAGCCTACGCCGGCCGCGAGTTCAGCCGCGCGATCCGCGAAATCATGGCGCTGGCCGATCTGGCCAACCGTTACGTGGATGAGCAGGCGCCGTGGGTAGTGGCGAAGGAAGAAGGCCGCGACGCCGATCTGCAGGCCATCTGTTCAATGGGCATCAACCTGTTCCGCGTGCTGATGACTTACCTGAAGCCGGTGCTGCCTTCGCTGACCGAGCGCGCCGAAGCGTTCCTCAATGCCGAGCTGAGCTGGGACGCGATCCCGCAGCCGCTGCTGGGCCATCAGGTGAACGCGTTCAAAGCGCTGTTCAACCGCATCGATCTGGACAAGGTCAACGAGATGGTCAATGCCTCGAAGGAAGACATGGCCGCCGCCAAGCCGGTGACCGGCCCGCTGGCTGACGATCCGATCCAGGAAACCATCACCTTCGACGACTTCGCCAAGGTCGACATGCGTATCGCGCTGATCAAGAGCGCCGACTTTGTCGAGGGCTCCGACAAGCTGCTGAAGCTGCAGCTGGATCTGGGCGGCGAATCGCGCCAAATCTTCTCCGGCATTCGCTCCGCTTACCCGGACCCGAAAGCGCTGGAAGGCCGTCTGACCATCATGGTCGCCAACCTGGCGCCGCGTAAAATGCGCTTCGGCGTGTCAGAAGGCATGGTGATGGCGGCGGGCCCAGGCGGGAAAGAAATCTTCCTGCTGAGCCCGGACAGCGGCGCGCAGCCTGGCATGCAGGTCAAGTAACCGCGCAGATGCGTGGCATAGGGAGGGTCGAGCTTGCTCGGCCCTTTTTTATTGCCCCAACCCCCACGTTATAAGCATGAAGAAAAAGTCATAACCGCCCTGATTCCCCTGCCCGCCGCATCCAGCTATGATGCTCCGAAACCCAAAATAGACGTCCAGACAGAAAGACTGCTATAACAGACCTTCACCGGGATCGTTTCCCTGCTTTTTTGGAGCCTATAATAATGAAAAACCTCAAGACTTCGCTGCTCGCCCTCAGTCTGCTGGCTGCCCTGCCACTGCAGGCGGCGGAAAACGCCGCCGTGCCGGCCGCCATCGCTCAACATCAGGGGCCGGTGCGCATCGCGGTGATCCGCAACCTAGGATCCGACGACAACACCACGCAATTTTTGGCGGGCGCCATTCAGGAAGGGCGCAAGCTGGGCTTCAAGGTGGACACCTTCCTCAGCAACGGCGACGACGCGCGTTTTCAGGACTTCGTCAACCAGGCTATCAGCCAGAAATATGACGGCATCATTCTCTCGCAGGGGCGGGCTCCCTATTCCACCGACCTGGTCAAGCGCATCGCGGCGGCCGGCATCGCCGTCGCGGCTTTCGATACCGACGTCAGCGGCCGCGTTCCCGGCGTCACCGTCTCGCAGCAGGACGACGCTTCGCTGGCTAACGCCTCGTTCGGCCAGTTGGTGAAGGATTTCAACGGCCAGGCCAACATCATCAAACTCTGGGTGGCAGGCTTCCCGCCGATGGAGCGCCGCCAGGCCGCTTACCAGCAGTTGCTGAAACAGCATCCGGGCATTCACGAGCTGGAATCGATTGGCGCAGTTTCATCCGACGTGCAGGGAGATACCGCCAATAAAGTGGGCGCGGTGCTGGCGAAATACCCGAAAGGCAAGATTGACGCCATCTGGGGCACCTGGGATGCCTTTACCCAAGGGGCTTACAAGGCGTTGAAAGAGAACGGCCGCACCGAAATCAAACTGTACAGCATCGATATCTCCAACCAGGATTTGCAGCTGATGCGCGAGGCCGGCAGCCCGTGGCAGGTCAGCGTGGCGGTGGATCCGAAGCTGATCGGCGCGGTCAACCTGCGCCTGGTGGCCAACAAGATCGCCGGGGAAAGCACGCCGGACAACTATCAGTTCAAAGCGGCGGTCATTCCGCAGGCGCTGCTGCTGGCGCAGCCGGGGCCGGTCAACGTCGCCGGGCTGGCTAAGATCATCCCCGGCTGGGGCACCAGCAGCGATTTCGTTCAGCCATGGTTCGCCACGCTGCAGGCCAAACACGGTAAATAATGCTGTTTTTCACGAGGCTGCCGACGCAGCCTCTGTTTTTAAACTAATTATCGGCTTTCCCCTTCCGTCCCCGCCAAAATGCGCTATGTTATCTGCATCGCCCAATAACTGTATGCATAAACAGGCCTCAAATGAAGGGATTCCCCTCGCTGATCAACGTACTGCTGGCCAGTTCGCTGGTGTTGACCATCGGCCGCGGCGTTACGCTGCCGTTCATCACCATCTACCTCACCGAACATTTCCATCTGCTGCCGAAGAGCGTGGGCGTGATCCTGGGCGTCAGCCTGACCCTCGGCATCATCGCCAGCCTGTACGGCGGCTATCTGGTGGACAAATTCAGCAAAAACCGCCTGATCCTGCTGTCGATTTTATTGTTCGCGCTGAGTTTCTTCGCCATTCCCTGGATCCCGCGCCCCGGCGGCGTGATCGTGGTGCTGGCGATCCTGCATACCTGTTATTCGGTGTTAAGCATCACCATAAAGGCCTGCTTCGCCGACTGGCTGCCGGTCGAGCAGCGCATCAAGGCTTTCTCAATCAACTACACGCTGGTCAACGTCGGCTGGGCGATCGGCTCTGCGCTCGGCGTTCTGGTGGCCGGGCTTAGCCCGCTGCTGCCGTTTTACCTGTCGGGGGGATTGGCGCTGGCGACGGTGACGGCGCTAAGCCTGCGCTTGCGCGGCCGGGAACAGCGCCCGACAACAACCGCCGCCGCACCGGCGGCACTCCCCAACTTCCGTCAGACGCTGACCATCTTGCGAAACGATCGGCGGCTTATCTACTTCACCCTCGGCAGCACCCTGGGCGCCGTGGTGTTCGGTCAGTTCACCGGCTATCTGTCGCAGTATCTGATCACCGTCTCCAGCGCCGAGTTCGCCTACAAAATCATTGGGTTGGTGATGATCGTCAACGCCGGCATCGTCATCGCCCTGCAATACCTGCTCAGCCGCGGCATGCGCCAGGAAAACATGCTGCGCTGGCTGGTGCTGGGCACGCTGTTTTTCATCGTCGGGCTGCTCGGTTTCATGGCGGCCGGCCAGGCGGTCTGGCTGTGGCTGGCGGCGATGGCGGTGTTTACCTTAGGCGAGATCATCGTTATCCCGGTGGAATACATGTTCATCGACTTTATTGCGCCGCCGCACCTGAAAGGCAGTTACTATGGAGTACAAAACCTCAGCGCGCTGGGCGGCGCCATCAACCCGGTGCTGTGCGGGGTGCTGCTCAGCTATGCCGCGCCGCCGTTGATGTTCGTGATGCTGATCGTCGCCGCCCTGCTCAGCCTGCTGTTTTTCTTCCTCGGCCACCGGCTGGCGGAACGTTCTGCGGCAACGGCCGAAGACGCGCGCTGATCCCGCAGGCAGCGGCCTATACGGGCTGTCAACCCGCCGCTCGGGCATAGCACCCATAGCGAGAATTCATGGTGCGATCTGTGGCATGGCTCACAGTTTAATTGTATGATGAATACATCAGTTAAACGGGAAAAGACAATGGCCAACGTGCTCACACTGTGCTGGAAATACCTGAGGGCCCTGCTCCTTATCTACCTGTGTCTGTTCGTCGGCAACGCGGTGGCGGCGCTGCTGCCGTTCGCCATTCCCGGCAGCATCATTGGCATGCTGCTGCTGTTCGCCCTGCTCTCTACCCAGATTATGCCGGCCAAATGGGTTAAACCCGGCTGCCATTTGCTGATCCGCTATATGGTGCTGCTGTTCGTGCCGATCGGCGTCGGGGTGATGAAATACTACGACCAGATCGTCGCGCATCTGGGCCCGCTGGTTATCTCTTGCCTCATCAGCACGCTGATGGTGTTGGTGGTGGTCGGCTATACCTCACACTATTTTCATCGCGAGCGCCGCATCGCCGGCAAGCCCGACGACACGGAGGGCAATTCATGATCCATGAAATCTGGTGGTCGTTGCCGCTGACGCTGGCGGTCTATTTCGCCGCGCGCTGGCTGGCGCGCAAGCTGAATATGCCGCTGCTCAACCCGCTGCTGGTGTCCATGGCGGTGATCATCCCGCTGCTGCTGCTCACCGGTATTCCCTATGAACGCTACTTTCAGGGCAGCAAAATCCTCAACGATCTGCTGCAGCCGGCGGTCGTCGCGCTGGCCTTCCCGCTCTATGAGCAGCTGCACCAGATCCGCGCGCGCTGGAAGTCGATTATCGCGGTGTGCTTCATCGGCAGCCTGACCGCCATGATCAGCGGCGGCGCCATCGCCCTGTGGCTGGGCGCCACGCCGGAAATCGCCGCCTCTATCCTGCCGAAATCGGTCACTACGCCGATCGCCATGGCCGTCGCGGACTCGCTCGGCGGCATTCCGGCGATCAGCGCAGTCTGCGTTATTTTCGTCGGTATCCTCGGCGCCGTGTTCGGCCATACGTTGTTCAACCTGTTGAAAATCACCACCCACTCGGCGCGCGGCCTGGCGATGGGCACGGCATCCCACGCGCTGGGCACCGCACGCTGCGCCGAGATGGACTACCAGGAAGGCGCTTTCGGCTCGCTGGCGTTGGTGATCTGCGGCATCATCACCTCGCTGCTGGCACCGTTCCTGTTCCCGGTGCTGCTGCGCCTGTTCGGCTGAACAGGGTGAAACTTGCGATACATCTCGCATTTATGCATTTCATTGCATTAATTTCATCAATTAAGAGACATAAATCACACTTTAATGTCTCTGGCCTGCCTAGAATGTTATCCCGTTAACCCGTAGAGAGACTTTCTATGCATCCGCGTTTTCACACCGCTTTCAGCGCACTGCCCGCGACACTGCAATCCGCCCTGCGGCCTTATCTGGACGCGCCAGACTTTCCGGCGATGTTCACGGCCGAGCAAGCGGCGGCGATCCGCACAGGCTGCGGGCTGGACGATGATGCGCTGGCATTCGCGCTGCTGCCGCTGGCGGCGGCCTGCTCGTTAACCCCGATATCGCACTTTCACGTCGGCGCCATCGCGCGCGGGCAAAGCGGCAACCTCTATTTCGGCGCCAATATGGAGTTCAGCGGCGCGCCGCTGCAGCAAACCGTGCATGCAGAGCAGTGCGCGGTTACCCATGCCTGGCTGCGCGGCGAGCCAGCGCTGGCCTCGGTCACCGTCAACTACACGCCGTGCGGCCATTGCCGCCAGTTTATGAATGAACTGAACAGCGGTGGCGAGCTGCAGATCCGTCTGCCGGGCCGCGCGCCGGCCACGCTGGCGGACTATCTGCCGGACGCCTTCGGCCCGAAAGATCTGGATATCGCTTCGCTGCTGATGGACAAGGTCGATCACGGCCACCGGCTGGCGCTGGACGATGCGCTGGCGCAGGCGGCGCTGGCGGCGGCCAATCAGAGCCATGCTCCGTACAGCAACGCCCACAGCGGCGTAGCGCTGGAAACGCAGGACGGCAGCCTCTACGCCGGCCGCTATGCGGAAAACGCCGCTTTCAACCCGAGCCTGCCGCCGCTGCAGGCTGCGCTGATCCTGCTGAACCTCTCCGGCGGCGATTGCCTGAACATCCGCCGCGCCGTGTTGGCCGAGCCGCAGAAGGCGATCCTCAGCCAGTGGGACGCCACCCGCGCCACCCTGGCGGCGCTGGGCTGCCAGAACGTCAGCCGCGCCGCCTTCTAAGCGCCACGGCGGGGCCATCCGGTTCCGCCGTTAACAGCCCCGCCCGCCAAATACAATGCCCCGACGCCGCCAGAGACACTTTCTTTAGTTAAAAAATCATTTGATTGTCGATAATTACGCCAACCTGGTTCATCATCTGGCAACAAATGCTGTACATCTTCTCTTTATCTCTTAGGATCGTCGGCAATAAAGTTATCTGATACGTGAAGAGTAAAACTGATGGAACTAGAATACGAAAGCAAACGCCCGCTCTATATCCCTTACGCCGGCCCGATTCTGCTGGAATTTCCGCTGCTGAACAAAGGCAGCGCTTTCACCGAGGAAGAACGTAGCCACTTCAACCTGCACGGCCTGCTGCCGGAAGCGGTGGAGACCATCGAAGAACAGGTGGAACGCGCCTACCGTCAGTATCAGGATTTCAAGAACGATAACGATAAGCACATCTATCTGCGCAACATCCAGGACACCAACGAAACCCTGTTCTATCGCCTGCTGGACTCGCACCTGAGCGAGATGATGCCGATCATCTACACCCCGACCGTCGGCGAGGCCTGCGAACACTTCTCCGATATCTACCGCCGCGCGCGCGGGCTGTTCATCTCCTACCCGAACCGCGATCGCATCGATGACATGCTGCAAAACGCCACCAAGCAGAACGTTAAGGTGATCGTGGTCACCGACGGCGAGCGCATTCTCGGCCTGGGCGATCAGGGCATCGGCGGCATGGGGATTCCAATTGGCAAGCTGTCGCTGTACACCGCCTGCGGCGGCATCAGCCCGGCCTACACGCTGCCGGTGGTGCTGGACGTCGGCACCAACAACCCGCAGCGCCTCAACGATCCGCTGTACATGGGCTGGCGCCATCCACGCATCTCCGGCGAGGAGTACCACGCCTTCGTCGAAGAGTTTATTCAGGCGGTCAAACGCCGCTGGCCGAACGTGCTGCTGCAGTTCGAAGACTTCGCGCAGAACAACGCCACCCCGCTGCTGAACCGCTACCGCGACGAGATCTGCTGCTTTAACGACGACATCCAGGGCACCGCCGCGGTCACCCTCGGCAGCCTGATCGCCGCCAGCCGCGCCGCCGGCAGCCAGCTGCGCGATCAGACCGTCACCTTCCTCGGTGCCGGTTCCGCCGGCTGCGGCATCGCCGAGCAGATCATCGCGCAGATGAAGTCCGAAGGGTTGAGCGAAGACGAAGCGCGCGCCCGCGTGTTCATGGTTGACCGCTTCGGCCTGCTGACCGACAAACTGCCGAACCTGCTCGACTTCCAGAGCAAGCTGGTGCAGAAGAGCGACAACCTGGCCGGCTGGGAAACCGCCAGCGACGCCATCTCGCTGCTGGACGTGGTGCGCAACGCCAAGCCGACCATTCTGATCGGCGTGTCCGGTCAGCCGGGGCTGTTTACCGAAGAGCTGATCCGCGAGATGCACAAGCACTGCGAACGCCCTATCGTGATGCCGCTGTCCAACCCGACCTCGCGCGTGGAAGCCCGTCCGGAAGACATCATCAACTGGACCGACGGCGCCGCCCTGGTGGCGACCGGCAGCCCGTTCGCGCCGGTAAGCTACAAAGAGCAGCTGTACCCGATCGCCCAGTGCAATAACTCCTACATCTTCCCGGGGATCGGTCTGGGCGTGCTGGCCTCCGGCGCCACTCGCGTCACCGACGCCATGCTGATGGCCGCCAGCCGCGCACTGGCGGACTGTTCGCCGCTGGCTACCGACGGCCACGGCGCGCTGCTGCCAAATATCGACGATATTCAGGGTGTGTCGAAGTGCATCGCCATGGAAGTGGGTAAAGCCGCCCAGCTGCAGGGGGTGGCGATCGTCACCTCCGAAGATGCGCTGTCGAAAGCCATCGAGCACAACTTCTGGCGGCCGCAGTACCGCAGTTACAAGCGCACCTCGTTCTGAATGGTGAGCTGAAATGACCCAGCCCGGCTCCGCCGGGCTTTTTTGTACGGCAAAACCGCCGAAAAATGCGGCGGCGCGCGTGCTTCAGGCGGTTCGCGTCTTGCGTCGGTCGGTCAGGTAAAGTAGCCTTGATCCATCTTTTTCAGCCCGGCGCGCGTAAGGCAACAACATGTGGAAACGCCTGATCATCAGCCTGTTCATCATCATTGCGGTGTTGATGGGTTCGGCTATTGCGCTCGATCGCTGGATCAGTTGGAAAACCGCGCCTTACGTCTACGACGAACTGCAGGAATTGCCGCATCGCCAGGTCGGCGTGGTGCTCGGCACCGCCAAGTATTACCGCACCGGCGTGATCAACCAGTATTACCGTTACCGCATTCAGGGAGCGATCAACGCCTATAACAGCGGCAAGGTGAAATACCTGCTGCTGAGCGGCGACAACGCCCAGCAAAGCTATAACGAACCGATGACCATGCGCCGCGATCTGATCGCCGCCGGCGTGGCGCCGAGCGATATCGTGCTGGATTACGCCGGCTTCCGCACCCTGGATTCCATCGTGCGCACCCGCAAGGTGTTCGACACCAACGATTTCATCATCATCACCCAGCGCTTCCACTGCGAGCGCGCGCTGTTTATCGCCCTGCATATGGGCATTCAGGCGCAGTGTTACGCGGTGCCGTCGCCGAAAGACATGATGACGGTGCGCGCCCGCGAGATCTTCGCCCGTCTGGGCGCGCTGACCGATCTGTACATCCTCAAGCGCGAGCCGCGCTTCCTCGGCCCGCTGATCCCGATCTCCGCCATGCACACCGTGCCGGAAGACGCCCAGGGTTATCCCGCCGTCTCGCCGGAACAGTTGGTGGAGCTGGAGCACAAGCTGAAAGAAGAGAAGCAGAAAGCCAAACAGCCCTGATGCGGCAAACGCCCAAAAAGAAAGGCCGGCATATTTTGCCGGCCTTGTCGTCTCTGCTGCGGTAAACCTACTTCTTCTTGGCGTATTTCAACGAATCCAGCGCCACGGCGAAGATGATGATGCTGCCCTTGATGATGTACTGCCAGTACGGGTTGATGCCGATATAGGTCAGGCCGTAGTTGATGACGGTAAAGATGATCACCCCGGTCACCACGCCCCACACCGTACCCACGCCGCCGGCGAACGAGACGCCCCCCACCACGCAGGCGGCGATGGCGTCGAGCTCATACATAAAGCCGAGGTTATTGGTGGCGCTGCCGATGCGCCCCGCTTCCAGCAGGCCGCCGAAGGCATAAAACACGCCGGACAGCGCATAGATCATGATCAGGTTCAGCGGTACGTTAACGCCGGAGACCTTGGCCGCTTCCGGGTTGCCGCCGATGGCGAAGATGTTCTTGCCGAAGCGGGTCTTGGTCCACAGGATCCAGACGAAAATGATGGCAATCAGCGCGTAGAAGGTAATATACGACAGCTTAAAATCGCCGAAGCGCAAGAAGCCTTGGGCAAAGGTGGAAAACTTCGGATCAAAGCCCGCGACCGGCGACGCGCCGACCGAATCGTAATACAGCGAGTTGATGCCGTAGACGATGATCATGGTGCCCAAGGTGGTGATGAACGGCGTCACGTTGAGATAGGCGATAATCAGGCCGTTAACCAGGCCGATCACCGCGCCGACCGCACATACCAGCAAGATGACCAGGGGAATCGACCAGGTTTCCATATGCGGGAACACCTTGTTGACGTTATCCATCGATTGCAGCAGCGTGGCCGCCACCACCGCCGCCAACCCCACCTGCCGCCCGGCGGACAGGTCGGTACCCTGGGTGACGATCAGCCCCGCCACGCCCAGCGCGATGATGATGCGTACCGAAGACTGCGTCAGGATGTTGCTCAGGTTCATCAGGCTGAGGAAGGTAGGATCCTGAATGATGATGATGGCCAACAGCACCAGCAACACCACGTAAATGCCGCCTTCCTTGAAATAGGTAAATAAGGTTTTTTATTTAGCGCGTTCATAATTCGAATCCTTAAAGGTGCAGGGAGGCGAGACGTAAGATTTCATTCTGCGAGGTCTGCTTGGTATTAACGATGCCCGCAACCTGGCCGTTGCTCATCACCAAAATGCGGTCGGTGATCCCCAAAAGCTCCGGCATTTCGGACGAGACGATAATGATCCCCTTGCCCTTTTTCGCCAGCTCGGTCATCAGCTGATAGATCTCGAACTTGGCGCCCACGTCGATGCCGCGCGTCGGTTCATCCAGCATCAGGATCTCCGGCTGCGTCAGCAGCCAGCGGCCGATGATCACCTTCTGCTGATTGCCGCCGGACAGCGAGCCGATATGGGTGTGATGCCCCGGCGTTTTCACCCGCATGGCGTCGATCACCCACTGGGTGTCGCTCTTCATCCGCGCGTTATCCAGCAGGCCGAGCTTGTTTTTATAATTGCGGATATTGGAGATCAGCGAGTTGAAACCCACGTCGAGGTAGGCGTAAATCCCGGTGGATCGCCGCTCTTCGGTCACCAGCGCAAAGCCGTGGTTGATCGCTTCGTTGGCGCTGTGGTTGTCGATCGCCTTGCCGTGCAGCTTGATGGTGCCCGCCACCTTCTCGCGAATGCCGAACAGCGTCTCGACGATATCGGTGCGTTTGGCGCCCACCAGCCCGGCGATGCCGAGGATCTCGCCCTGGTGCAGATCGAAGGACACATCGCGGATCGAAGGCTGGCGCAGCGACGTCAGGTTCTTCACCTCGAGGATCACCTCACCCGGCGTGTTCTGCCTGTCGGGGAAACGCTGGCTCAGCGAGCGGCCGACCATCATGGCGATGATCTTGTCCATATCCAGCCCTTCCAGCGGCTGGGTGGCGATCCACTGGCCGTCGCGCAGCACCGTTATCTCGTCGCACAGCTGGAAGATCTCCTCCATCTTGTGCGAGATATAGACGATGCCGCAGCCGCGCTCTTTCAGCTTGCGGATGATGGTGAACAGGTGATTGACCTCTTTCTCCGTCAGCGAAGAGGTCGGTTCATCCATGATGACGATTTTGGCGTCGTAGGAGAACGCCTTGGCAATCTCGATCATCTGCATCTGCGACACCGACAGGTTGCCCACCTTTTCGCGCGGGTTGATGTCAATATCCAGCTCGTCGAAGATCGCCTGAGTGTCTTTGAACATCTTGTCCTGATCGACGAACAGGCCTTTGGTCGGGTAGCGCCCCAGCCACATGTTGTCCATCACGGTGCGTTGCAGCACCAGGTTCAGCTCCTGATGCACCATCGAAACGCCGTGTTCCAGCGCTTCCTTCGAGCTCTTGAAATCGATTTCCCGGCCCTGAAATACAATGCTGCCGCTGTCTTTTTTGTAAATGCCGAACAGGCATTTCAACAACGTCGATTTCCCCGCGCCGTTCTCCCCCATCAGGGCGTGAATCGAGTGCGGACGGACGCGTAAATTGACATTGTCCAAGGCTTTGACGCCGGGAAATGACTTACAGATATCCGTCATTTCTAGCAAAAATTCGCGTGAGCTATCGGCCATAAATACACCTGGCTTAACGATCTTGCAGTCGTAAACATCCCCGCCGGCGGTATCCCTGGTGTTGGCGCCGCAGGCGGGGTCTTAGCGGGATCTCAATTCTTATTTAACAAACTGAGACAGGTTGTCTTTATCTACGCCGACGTAAGGAATACGCACGACTTTATTTTCGATTTTATATTGGGTGCCTTCGGTGGCCGGCTTGCCCGCCGCCAGGTTTTTCGCCAGCTCGAAGGTGGCCTTCGCCTGGTTGTCGGCGTCGTTCAGCACCGTGCCCGCCATCGCGCCGGATTTCACCAGCGCCAGCGCTTCAGGCAATGCATCGACGCCGAACACCGGAATACTGGTCTTGTTGTGCGCTTTCAGCGCTTCCACCGCGCCCATCGCCATGGCGTCGTTGTTGGCGATCACCACTTCGATCTTGTTGGCGTTCGGGCCGGAGAGCCAGGCATCCATCTTGTCTTTCGCCTGCGCGGTATCCCACATCGCGGTATCCATCTGCAGCTGCTGGGTCTTGATGCCTTTTTCGTTCAGCGTTTTCACCACGTAGGTGGTGCGCGCTTCGGCGTCCGGGTGGCCCGGCTCGCCCTTCAGCAGCACGAACTGGATCTGGCCGTCTTTATTCAGATCCCAGGCCGGGTTGGCTTGCCAGTGTTTGGCGATCAGTTCGCCCTGGATCACGCCGGATTCTTTGGAGTCGGTGCCGACGTAATATGCCTTGTCATAGCTGTCCAGCGCCTTGCGGGAAGGTTCTTTGTTGTAGAACACCACCGGGATATCGTTTGCGCGCGCCTTATCGATAACCACCGGCGCAGCGGCCGGGTCGACCAGGTTGATCGCCAGCGCTTTCACGCCCTTGGCCAGCAGCACGTCGATCTGATCGTTCTGCTTGGACTGGTCGTTCTGCGAGTCATTCATCAACAGGGTAACGTCCGGTGAAGCCTTGGCGTCTTTCTCGATCGCCTTACGCACCACCGACATGAAGTTGTCGTCGTATTTATAAATTGTGACGCCAATACGGGTATCAGCATGGGCTGCGGCGCCAAACATCATGGCTGCGGCCATGGCGGCCAGGGTGAAAACCTTCTTATTCATTGTCAGTCTCCGGTTCTGTGTAGGGTATTACTCGTCTTTGAGCCAATGGTCACCGGCAGTGCGTACACCCCAGGCCTGGCGATTTCCACTCAACACCTGTCGTCCGTGGATCTTGTTATTTCCGAGAAATGCTGTGTCAGCGCGAGATAAAGGTTGCAGCGGCAAGGGCCTTTGCGCCGGAAAACGCCTAGAGCATAGACGGCGCGATGTTAATATTCTGTGAATTTTCTCACAGATTGAAAACGGTTACACAAGATTAAATCGTCAGAGAGTGACCGTCGCCTCACTTTGCCAGGGGGCGACAGAATGGCGCCGCACCAGCGTCGGCATGAACAGATGAGCGGCCTGCGGCTCCGCCAGGCCTGCTGCGCCCTGCAATGCCAGCTCGGTCGCCAACGTGGCCATCGAAACGATCGGGTAACGCACCGTGGTGAGTTTGGGGCTGGTGTAGCGCGCGATGGGAATGTCGTCGAAGCCGATCAGCGAGAAATGCTGCGGCACCGTGATACCGTTTTCTTTCAGCACCGCCATGGCGCCGGCGGCCATGGCGTCGTTGTAGGCGAACACCGCGCTCAGCTGTAAGTTGCGCCCCAGCAGCTCGACCATCGCCGCCTCGCCGCCCTGCAGATCCGGCGAACCGTACGCACGCCAGCTGTCGGGCGTGGCCAGCCCGGCGGCGGCCATCGCCTGAACATAACCTTGCTGACGCAGCGGCCCGTCCTCGATCGGGTGATTGGAGCCCAGATAACCGATGCGCCGATGGCCCTGCGAGAGCAAAAGACGCATCGCCATTTCTGCGCCGCAGACGTTATCCAGCCCGACGCAGCGCGGCTCATAGCCGGGGATAATCCGGTTGATCAGCACCATGCCCGGCACCTGCTCCAGAAAACCGATCAGCTCAGCGTCGCTCAGGGCTTTGGCGTGAACAATCAGGGCGTTACAGCGCTGGCGGATCAGCACTTCGATCGCGTGGCGCTCTTTGTCCGCCTGATGATAGCTGTTGCCGATCAGCAGATACTTGTGGTGTTTCTGCGCCACCGTGTCTACCGCTTTCACCAGCGCGCCGAAGAACGGATCGGAGACGTCCATCACCACCACGCCCAACGTATCGCTGCTTTGGGTCGCCAACGCCTGCGCGTTGGCATTGGGGCGATAGCCCAGATCCGCCACCGCCTGCAGCACCTGCTCGCGCGTCTCTTTGCTGGTCAGCGCGCTGTGGTTCAGCACGCGGGAGACGGTCGCCACGGAGACCCCGGCGCGTTTCGCCACGTCGCGAATGGTGATCGGATGAACTGGAGGCATGCGGGATCCTGAAATCGGGGTAGTGGCCGGTGGCGCTATCCTACCCCGATTGGCCCGCTGCTCTGCGTGAATTACGTCACAGGAAAGAAAACGTTTACATACATTTTTTTAACCTGCCGACGGGCGCTCACTTCAGCGCTTTGGATTCCGCTTCGCCGGCGGCCATCTGCGTCAATTCGCGCCACAGCCATTCCATCGGCCCCTGTTCGAAGTAACGCAGCCACAGTGCGGAAAAGACCAGGTTGACCAACCAGACCAGCGGCACAAACGCCAACAGCTGCAGCCGGTCAAACTGCTCATAGAGGCCAAAGCGATAAAACAGCGTGGTGCAGATCAGCGTTTGCAGCAGGTAGTTGCTTAACGCCATACGCCCCACCTGGCTCAGCCAACGGGCGATGCGCAGGCGCGACAGCGCGGGCCAGAAACCGTAACACAGCGCCAGATAGCCCATCGCCTGCAGCGGCGCGCCCAGCTCACGCGGCACCTGCAGCAGGAAACCGCTCCAGCGATAATCCCAATGCACCTGCCATTGCAGCGCCACCGCCGGCAGTTGGATCAGCACCGAAAGCGGCAGCAGCCACGCCGCCTGCCGCAGGTAATAGCCGGAGGAATAGCTGCCGCGCAGCCAGCCGCTGCGCATCAGCCCGGCGCCGAACAGCATCAGCCCCGCCAGCTCCCAGCCATACTGCGCGCCGATGGCCAGCAGGCTGGACGAGAGCAGATCGGCGCGGCTGCGCCAGGCTTCGAAACCGCCCTGCAGCTTCCAGAACTTCTCGTACTGCAACTCCGCCACGCCCGGCTGCCAGAAGCTGCCCGGCTCACCGTGCGAGACAAAACCGAGCAGCAGCAGCACCGCCACGCCGATCAGGTACAGCACGACGCCGGTTTTCAGCAGTTGGAAGGTTTCTTTGGCCTCGCGGATCATGCGCCAGCACACCAGGCCGATCAGCCCGTAGGCCAGCAGAATGTCACCGTCCCACAGGAAGATGGCGTGCGCGAGGCCGAACAACACCAGCCACGACAGCCGCGCGCGGATCCAGCTTTTGCCGCGCCGCAGCAGCATTTGCAGCCCGGCACCGAACAGCAGCGCGAACATCGCCAGGAACTTGGCCTGGGCGAAGAGATCCAGCAGCGCCCAGGTCCAGGCATCGCGCGATGACGGCATCCCCAGATAGGCCGGATTGAGGTAGGCGGCCTTCGGCAAGCCGAAGGCGCTGATGTTCAGCAATAAAATGCCGAGGATGGCGATGCCGCGCACGCAGTCCAGCGTGGCAATGCGCGGCAGAGGATGACTGTTCATTTTTTATCGCTGTCTTCCGCTCATGAAAAAGGCGCCCGCAGGCGCCTGTTGTCGTCTTGCGGGTCGCCCCGCAACGCCATCACCCCTGGTGGTGACGCACCGCACGCAGGAACTCCTGGCGGGTATTCTGGCTGGACTTGAACAGCCCCCCCAGCGAGGTAGTGGTGGTGGCGCTGGTCGCGTCGCGGATACCGCGCGCCTTGACACAATAATGGACCGCATCGATCGATACCGCCACGTTATTGGTGCCGAGCAGGGTCTGCAGCGCCACCAGGATCTGCTGGGTCAGGCGCTCTTGCACCTGCGGACGCTGGGAGAAGAACTGCACGATGCGGTTGATCTTCGACAGGCCGATCACCGAGTCTTTCGGGATATAGGCCACGGTAGCCTTGCCGTCGATGGTCACGAAGTGGTGTTCACAGGTGCTGGTCAGCGTGATATCACGCACCGTCACCATCTCATCCACCTTCATCTTGTTCTCGATGACGGTGATTTTCGGGAAGTTGGCGTAGTCCAGCCCGGAGAAGATCTCGTCGACATACATTTTGGCGATGCGATGCGGCGTTTCCGCCAGGCTGTCATCGGACAGATCGAGATTCAGCAGCTGCATGATTTCGGTCATGTGCTCTTTGATGCGACGCTTGCGCGTTTCGCGATCCAGCACTTCCCCGCGCAGCGGTGTCTCCAGACCACGCTCTTCCAGTGCCGCATGCACCAGCGCGGCTTCTTTACTTAATGATGTCATGTATTTGTTCTCCTGCGGACGGAACCCGCCGGCGGCCTGATAGGGCGTGCGGCCGGCGAATTGCTTGCTCTCGTGACGGCAGAGTTTTCGTGGTGGATAACGTGAACCCGGTCAAGATTTTGCCCCCACTGTAGATGAGAGCGCGGCGATTATCCAGCGATAGTGCTTCATCCGCAGGTGAAATATTCGCATTTAGCACAATCAGGCCGGCTGCGGGTTTCCATGCGTTTTGTATGGATTTTAATCACCGAGTCGCCGTTTTTTGCGCCAACCGCCGCGCCGGGGTATTCACCACCAGCCCTCCGGCCGCCAACAGCGCCACCACCGCCACATACAGCGCCGGCTCCAGCCGATGGGTCAAGGCGGTCGACAGCGCCGACAGCATCGGCCCGACCAGTTGGCCGATCGCATAACCGGTGGTCAGCAATCCGGCCATGTAACGCGCATGACGCGGCGCCAGCTCACGGCCGTGCTGAAGAGCAAGCTGCACCACGCAAAGGAAACCGCCGCCGGTCAGCAACGCCCCGAGCGCCAGGCCGGCCACGCCCGGCACCACTTCGGCGCTCAGTACGCCGAGCGCCTGTATCCACAGCGTGATCGCCAGCCGGGTCTGGGTGGTCAGCCGATGGCGGGTCAGAATGCCGATGACAATCCCCAGCACCGCCGCGCCGCCGAACACCGGCCAGACGAACTGCGCGAACAGGCTGGCGGGAAAGCGCGCCGCCGCCATCTGCGACAAGAAGGTCGCCGGCAGGATGTAGCCGAAGCCGGCCAGGCTGTAGCTCCACACCAGGCGTTTGAGCGCCGGCGTCAGCAGCAGCGGCTCCGGGGCCACGTCCGGGCGATGCAGCTCGCCGCTGCGCGGCAGAAAGGCGCTAATCCCCCCGACCAGCACCAGCGCCAGCCCGCCATACACCAACCAGGCCTGCGCCGCCGTCAGCCCCAGCGCGTTGATACCCACCGCCAGCATGCCGCTGAGAAAGATGCCGGCGCCCGGTCCGGCGAACACCGCCGCGCTCAGCGCCGGCCGGCCGTAGTGCGCCAACCGCTCGTTGGTCCAGGCCGCCACCAGCACCATCGCCCAGCCGCTGGCCCAGCCGATGACGAAGCGCAGCGCGCCGTGCGTCCATTCATCCTGCGCCAGCGCCGACAGTAGCGTCAGCGCCATCGCGCCCCATACGCCCAGCCACAGGCGCCGCTCGACGTGGCGCGTAGCGCGCATCGCGTCGTAGGCGCCGCACAGGTAGCCCAAATAGTTGATCGCCGCCACCAGCCCGGCACCGGTCAGGCTGAACTGATGTTCCGCGATCATCAGCGGCACCTGAGGGGTGAAAGCGAAGCGGCCAATGCCCATCGCCACGATCAGCGCGGCAAACCCGCTCAAGGCAATACGTAAAGCCATATCGGCATCCAAAAGGTTAAAAGAAAGTTGCCAGTATCATGCCGCAGCATTAAACTCACAAAAACTGAATAATACTAATCAAGTTCATCACGAAACGAGAACATTATGGATCTGACCCAGCTTCGCATGTTCTGCTGCGTAGCGGAAACCGGCTCGGTCGCCCGCGCCGCCGAGCAGCTGCACCGCGTGCCGTCGAATCTGACCACCCGGCTGCGCCAGCTCGAGCAGGAGCTGGGCGCCGATCTGTTTATCCGCGAAAAACAGCGCCTGCGCCTGTCGCCGATGGGCCATAACTTTCTGTGCTACGCCAACCGCATCCTGGCGCTGAGCGACGAGGCGATGAGCATCACCCACGCCGGCGAACCGGCGGGCAACTTCGCCCTCGGCTCGATGGAGAGCACCGCCGCCACCCGCCTGCCCTCGCTGTTGGCGGCTTATCACCAGCGCTTCTCGCAGGTTTCACTGTCGCTGACCACCGGCACCTCCGGCGAAATCGCCGATCGGGTGCGCGCCGGCACGCTGGCGGCGGCGCTGGTCGACGGCCCGGTGCCTTATGACGAGTTGAACGGCTGTATCGCCTATCCTGAACATATGGTGGTGATCTCCTGTCTCGATCACGCGCCGATCCACAGCGCCAAAGACGCCAACGGCGAGACGCTGTTCGCCTTTCGCGCCAGCTGCTCTTACCGCCTGCGGCTGGAGGCCTGGTTCAAGCGCGAAGGCGCGCGGCCGGGGCAGATCATGGAGATCCAGTCCTATCACGCCATGCTGGCCTGCGTCGCCAGCGGCGCCGGGCTGGCGATGATCCCGCATTCGGTGCTCAGCCTGCTGCCGGGCCATGAGCGGGTTCGGGTTCATACCCTGCCGCCGGACGTGGCCGACACCGCCACCTGGCTGCTGTGGCGCCGCGACGCGTTCGGGCCGAACGTGCGCGCGCTGAAAGAATTGATTATTGAACAGACGGAAACCGCCGCTGTTGATGAAAGCACCCCCAACGATTTATCAGACGTTAGCGATATCGCCTGATTTAAAAGAAAACCACTGAGGAGACTATGATGGAGATGATCAAAACCCGCGCCGCCGTTGCCTGGGGCCCGAACCAGCCGCTGAAGATTGAAGAAGTCGATCTGATGCCACCGCAAAAAGGCGAAGTGCTGGTGCGGATCGTCGCCACCGGCGTTTGTCACACCGACGCCTACACCCTGTCCGGAAAAGATCCGGAAGGCGTGTTCCCGGCGATCCTCGGCCATGAGGGCGGCGGCGTGGTGGAAGCGGTCGGTGAAGGCGTCACCAGCGTGGCGGTCGGCGACCACGTGATCCCGCTCTACACCCCGGAGTGCGGCGAGTGCAAATTCTGTAAATCCGGCAAGACCAACCTGTGCCAGGCGATCCGCACCACTCAGGGCAAAGGCCTGATGCCGGACGGCACCACCCGCTTCTTCAAGGACGGCAAACCGATCTTCCACTACATGGGCACGTCCACCTTCTCCGAATACACCGTGGTGCCGGAAATTTCACTGGCGAAAATCAACAAGGAAGCGCCGTTGGAGGAAGTGTGCCTGCTGGGCTGCGGCGTCACTACCGGCATGGGCGCGGTGATCAACACCGCCAAAGTGCAACCGGGCGACACCGTGGCGATCTTCGGCCTGGGCGGCATCGGCCTGTCGGCGATCATCGGCGCGCAGATGGCCGGCGCGGGCCGCATCATCGGCATCGACATCAACACCAGCAAGTTCGATCTGGCGCGCAAGCTGGGCGCTACCGATCTGATCAACCCGAAAGACTATGACAAACCGATTCAGGAGGTGATCGTCGAGCTGACCGACGGCGGCGTCGACTTCTCCTTCGAGTGCATCGGCAACGTCAACGTGATGCGTTCCGCGCTGGAATGCTGCCACAAGGGCTGGGGGGAATCGGTGATCATCGGTGTCGCGGGCGCCGGCGAAGAGATCTCGACCCGGCCATTCCAGCTGGTCACCGGCCGCGTCTGGCGCGGCTCGGCATTCGGCGGCGTCAAGGGCCGTTCGCAGCTGCCGGGCATCGTCGAGCGTTATCTGGACGGCGAATTCGCGCTGAACGACTTTATCACCCACACCATGGGGCTGGAGCAGATCAACGAAGCGTTCGATTTGATGCACGAAGGCAAATCGATCCGTTCCGTCATCCACTTCGACAAATAAGCCAGGAGGCAGAGATGACGTTGTCATTGGAACTTCTCGAAGAGCACCGCATGTTCGGCGGCTGGCAACAGCGCTATCGCCACGCGGCGCAGAGCCTGAATTGCAACATGACATTCAGCATCTACCTGCCGCCGCCGCGCGATGACAACCCGCCGCCGGTGCTGTACTGGCTGTCGGGGCTGACCTGCAACGACGAGAACTTCACGTTGAAAGCCGGCGCGCAGCGCATCGCCGCCGAACTGGGCCTGGTGCTGGTGATGCCGGACACCAGCCCGCGCGGCGACGAAGTGCCGAACGACGAAGGCTACGACCTGGGCCAGGGTGCCGGGTTCTACCTGAACGCCACCCAGGCGCCGTGGGATCGTCACTTCCGCATGTACGACTACATCAGCGCCGAACTGCCGGCGCTGATCGAACAGCACTTCAGCGTCAGCGATCGTCAGTCGATCTTCGGCCACTCGATGGGCGGCCACGGTGCGCTGATGATGGCGTTTCGCAACCCGCAGCGCTTCCGCTCGGTATCGGCCTTCGCGCCGATCGTCAACCCGTGCCAGGTACCGTGGGGCCGCAAGGCGTTCACCGCCTATCTGGGCAGCGACGAGAGCCAGTGGCTGCAGTACGACAGCTGCCATCTGCTGGCCAGCGGCGCGGAGAAAATGCCGGTCCTTATCGATCAGGGCGACGACGACCAGTTCCTGGCCGATCAGCTGCAGCCGGCGCGGCTGGCCGAGCTGGCGCGCCAGCGCGACTGGCCGCTGACGCTGCGCATTCAGCCGGGGTACGATCACAGCTACTTCACCATCGCCACCTTCGTGGAAGATCACCTGCGTTTCCACGCCGAGCACCTGTTCCGCTGATAAAAAAATCCGGGCGGTTAAACCGCCCGGATTTCTTCAAATACCGTCAAGAAGAAAGTCGATGGCGGCTTTTATCCTGCTCCGATACTGGGAAACATCACAAAATTCGGCCCCCAAAGCCCGAACCGGGATGCTGGCCATTTCATATGTCATCACGGCGTACTCGTTGTCATCAATCAATCTGATCAACGGGATCAAGCGCTCCGGTCGCGTACTCCCCGGGTATTTTTCAACGGGCAACAAAGGGATCACAACTCGGCGATTTAATTGCCCAATGATATCGCTCGTCACATCAAGCAGCAGGGGGTAAACCGCGCTGTTCCCGCTATTCGCATACACCGTAAATTGCATCGCTAAAACGTCCTGTATTCGTCGCTAAAGCAACCATGCTCATCATTAAATCGGTTAAGCGCTTCAAGTGCCTCTCGGTTTTCTTCCTGCCATTTTCTCCTCTCATGCTGACGCAACTCAGCATCTAAAGCAGCAGTCAGCGTCGCGCTGAGATTAATCCCCACCTCACGCGCACGGCTCAACAAACTGCGTTCCAGCGTCATGGTCACACTTTGCGTCGTTCGTTGTTTTACTGGCATCGGCACCTCTCTCACTCATCTTCGTGCAAACAACACGGCTTATTGAACGGATAATAGCACTGAGAGGTCATGTGAGCCCGTTCAAATGTGCGCCATACGTTAAAGCATCACCCCTTCAGCTTCGGATCGAGCGCGTCGCGCAATCCGTCCCCCAACAGGTTGAACGCCAGCACGGTGATGAATATCGCCAGGCTGGGGAAGATCGCCACGTGCGGCGCGATCACCATATCGGCGCGCGCTTCGTTGAGCATCGCCCCCCACTCCGGCGTCGGCGGCTGGGCGCCCAGTCCCAAAAACGACAGGCTGGCGGCGGAGATGATCGAGGTGCCGATGCGCAGGGTGAAATAGACTACGATCGACGACAGCGTGCCCGGCAGAATGTGCCGCAGAATGATGGTCCAGTCCGAGGCGCCGATGCTGCGCGCCGACTCGATATAGGTCAGGCGCTTCAGCACCAGCGTATTGCCGCGCACCAGGCGGGCGAAGGCCGGAATGCTGAAGATCGCCACCGCGACGATCACGTTGGCCATGCCGCTGCCCATGATCGCCACCACGCCGATCGCCAGCAGAATGCCGGGAAACGCGAACAGCACGTCGCAGACGCGCATGGTGAGGCGATCCCACCAGCCTTCATAGTAACCGGCCAGCAGCCCCAGCAGGGTGCCGATCGCCCCGCCCGCCAGCACCGAGAACACCCCGGCCGCCAACGAAATGCGCGCGCCCATCAGGATACGGCTGAAGATATCGCGCCCGAGGGAATCCACCCCCAGCCAGTGCATCAGCGAAGGCCCCTCGTTCAGCCGGTCGTAATCGAAGTAATTTTCCGCATCGAACGGCGCCAGATAAGGCGCCAGCAGCGCCGCCGCGATCAGCAGCAGCACCAACAGACCGGCGACCAGCGCCGCCCGCTGGCGGCGAAAACGCCGCCAAAACTCACCCCACGGCGTGCGTACCGCGTTGGGGTCAATAAGCGGCATCGCCTTCAGTGCGGCGTTGCGCCGCCAATGCTTAATCATGCCGCGTCCTCATTGGTAACGAATCGCCGGGTTGATCGCCGCGTACAGCATATCCACCAGCAGGTTGATCAGGATGAACTCCAGCGAGAACAGCAGCACCTCGGCCTGGATCACCGGGTAATCGCGCATCTCCACCGAGTCCACCAGCAAGCGCCCCAGCCCCGGCCAGTTGAACACCTTCTCCACCACGATCGAACCGCCGAGCAGGAAGCCGAACTGCAGCCCCATCATGGTCACCACCGGGATCATCGCGTTGCGCAGGCCGTGTTTCATCACCACCACGCTTTCCCGCACGCCCTTGGCTCGGGCGGTGCGCATGTAGTCTTCCTGCAGCACCTCGACGAACGAAGCGCGGGTGAAGCGCGCCATCACCGCCGCCACCGCCGCCCCCAGGGTTACCGAAGGCAGAATGTAGTGCCGCCAGCTGTCGGCGCCCACCGTCGGCAGCCACCCCAGCTCGACCGAGAACACCTGCATCAGCAGCATGCCGAGCGCAAAGGCCGGGAACGAGATCCCCGACACCGCCAGCGTCATGCCGAGGCGATCCGGCCAGCGATTGCGCCACACCGCAGACACCACGCCGATCGCCAGGCCGAACGCCACCGCCCACAGCATGCTGGTGACGGTCAGCCAGAAGGTCGGCAGAAAGCGCGAGGCGATCTCTTCGCTCACCGGGCGCTTGGACACCATCGAGATGCCGAAGTCACCCCGCAGCGCGTTAACGAAAAAGTGCGCGAACTGCTGCGGCAGCGGCTTATCCAGCCCCAAATCCTTGCGCACCAGCTGCACCACCGCCTCGTCGGCCTCCGGCCCCGCCGCCAGCCGCGCCGGATCGCCCGGCAGCAGGTGGACGAACAGGAACACCAGCACCGCCACGATCAGCAGCGTCGGGATCAGGCCCAGCAGTCGTTTCAGAAAATAATTGAGCATCTCATTCCTTCCCCCGCCCGCCGCCGTCTGGCCGCAGGCGGGGATGGGCGCCTTATTTCAGATCGGCGTTATCAAAGTTGAACGAGGTATCCGGCATCACGTAGAAACCGCTCAGCTGTTTGCTGTTGGCCGACAACAGACGTTCGGTCGCCAGGAAGATCCAGGGCGCGTCGGCCCAGATACGATCCTGCGCGTCCTGATACAGTTTCTGCTTCTCGGCGCGATCGGTGGTCGCCAGCGCGTCGGTCAGATCCTTGTCCACCTGCGGATTGCTGTAGAACGCGGTGTTGAACTGCTTCGGCGGCGCCGCCTGGGTGGAGAACAGCGGCGACAGCGCCCAGTCCGCTTCCCCGGTCGAGGCCGACCAGCCGGTGTAGAACAGCCGCACGCCGGTGTCTTTCACCCCGACGCTCTCCACCTGCGCCGCGCGCTGCCCGGCATCCATCGCCGTCACCGTCACTTTCACCCCCACCTGCGCCAGCTGCTGTTGGGTGAACTGCAGCACTTTCTGCGCGGTGCTGTGGTTGTGGGAAGACCACAGCGTGGTGGTGAAGCCGTTCGGGTAGCCGGCCTCTTTCAGCAGCTCGCGCGCCTTGGCCGGATCGTACGGCCACGGCTTATAGCGGGCGGCGAAATCGATCGCCGGCGGTACCGGCCCTTCCGCCGGCACCGCGTAACCGGCGAACGCCACCTTGATCAGCGCGTCCTTGTTGATGGCGTAGTTCAGCGCCTGGCGCACCTTCGGGTTGTCGAACGGCTTTTGGGTGACGTTCATGCTGATGTAACGCTGCAGGATCGACGGCGCGGCCACCACGTCCAGCTTGGCGTTGCCTTCCAGCACCTTGGCCTGCTCGTAAGGGATCGGGAAGGCGAAAGTCGCCTCGCCGGTCTGCAGCATCGCCGCGCGGGTGTTGTTATCCACCACCGGGCGCCAGGTGATGCTGTCGAGCTTCGGCAGCCCCGGCTGCCAGTAGCCGTCGAACTTCTTCACCTTGACGAAATCGGTCTGGTTCCAGGTCACGAACTGATACGGCCCGGTGCCGACCGGGTGGAAACCGATCTCCTTGCCGTATTGCTTCAGCGCCGCCGGCGAGATAATCGCCGCCGCCGGGTGCGCCAGATTGTTGACGAACGCCGAGAACGGCGCCTTCAGCACGATCTTCACCGTATTGGCGTCCACCGCTTCGGTTTTGTCGATCATCTTGAACAGGTTGTAGCGCTTGAGGTGGCTGTCCGGGTTGCTGGCGCGATCGAGGTTGACCTTCACCGCCTCGGCGTTGAACGCGGTGCCGTCGTGGAATTTAATGCCCTGGCGCAGTTTGACGGTGTAGGTCAGGCCGTCTTTGCTGACCTCATAGCTGTCCGCCAGTACGTTCACCAGCTTCATGTCCTTATCAAAGCCGAACAGCCCCTGATAGAAAGACTTGGCCACCGCCTGCGACAGCGTGTCGTTGGCGTCGTAAGGATCGAGGGTGGTGAAATTGGAGGCCACGGCGATCACCGCGTCCTTCGCCGCCCAGACCGGGCCGGTTCCCGCCGCCAGCAGTACGGCGGCCAACAGCGCATTGCGTTTGAATGTGTGCTTCATGTCGCTTGTCTCTCCTGAGGTCTTTAAAAAGCACCGGCGATCGGGTGGCGGGCGACAAAGTGCCCGGCGCCAACCTGCACCAGCGGTGCGGTAACGGGTTCATCGCCCAGCGCGCGCACCGGGCTCGGGATCTCATCGGCCGGCAGCGGCTGCCGTTTGTGGGCGTGAGCGGGATCGGCCACCGGCACCGCCGCCATCAGCTTGCGGGTGTAGGGATGCTGCGGATTGTCGAACACCGCCTGCCGCGGGCCGATCTCGACGATCTGCCCGAGGTACATCACCGCCACCCGGTGGCTGATCCGCTCCACCACCGCCATGTCGTGTGAAATAAACAGAAAAGCGATGCCGAACTCGCACTGCAGATCGAGCAACAGATTGACGATCTGCGCCTGAATCGACACGTCCAGCGCCGAAACCGCCTCGTCGGCGATCACCACTTTCGGGTTCAACGCCAACGCGCGTGCGATGCAGATACGCTGTCGCTGGCCGCCGGAAAATTCGTGCGGGTAGCGGCGCGCGTGTTCCGGCAACAGGCCGACGCGTTCCAACAGCCAGGCCACCCGCCGTTCCGCCTCCCGGCCGCGCATCACGTTGTGCACCAGCAGCGGCTCCATGATGGAAAAACCGACCGTCAGGCGCGGATCGAGCGAGGCGTAAGGATCTTGAAAGATGAACTGAATATCGCGCCGCAGGTGCTGCAGCGCTGGCCCCTTCAACCGATCGATTCGCCGCCCGGCGAAGGTGATGGTGCCGCTCTGGCTGTCCACCAGTTTCAGCAAAGAACGCCCGGTGGTGGACTTGCCGCAGCCGGACTCGCCCACCAGCCCCAGCGTCTCGCCGGGGTAAAGATCGAAACTGACGTTTTCCACCGCGTGCACCCGGCGAGTGACCCGATTGAACAGCCCGCCGCGCAGATCAAAACGCGTGACCAGATGATCCACCCGCAGGATCGGCGCGGCACCTGGCGGCACGGTATCCTGCGGCGCTTCATCCTCCTCGCCCCCCGGCAGCGGAAACTTCGCCGGCAGCGGCCGATCGGCCATCGCCCCCAGCTTCGGCACCGCCGCCAGCAGCGCCCGGGTATAGGCCTGCTGCGGCGTGGCGAACAGCTCGCGCACCCGATTTTGCTCCACCTGCTCACCGCGGCGCATCACCAGCACCCGGTCAGCAATCTCCGCCACCACCCCCATGTCGTGAGTGATGAAAATCACCCCCATCTGCATCTCCTGTTGCAGCACGCGGATCAGCTGCAGGATCTGCGCCTGAATGGTGACGTCGAGGGCGGTGGTGGGCTCATCGGCGATCAACAGCGCCGGCTTGCAGGAGAGCGCCATGGCGATCATCACCCGCTGGCGCATGCCGCCGGAAAGCTGGTGCGGGTAGCGCCCCAGCACCTCTTTAGCCTCCGGAATACGCACCAGATCGAGCATGCGCAGCGCCTCCTGGCGCGCGCTGCGGTGATCCATGCCCTGATGCAAACGCAGCGATTCGGCGATCTGCTCGCCGACCGGAAACACCGGGTTGAGCGAGGTCATCGGCTCCTGGAAGATCATTGCCATATCGGCGCCGCGCACCGTGCGCAGCGTGCGCGGCGAGGCGCGCGCCAGATCGAGCAGCGCGCCGTCGCGCCGGCGCAGCGTCATGGCGCCGCCGACGATGCGCCCGCCGCCCTGCTCCACCAACCGCATCAACCCCAGCGAAGTCACCGATTTACCGGAGCCGGACTCGCCGACGATCGCCAGCGTCTCGCCGCGATCGAGATCGAACGACAGGTTACGCACCGCTTCCACGGCGCCGTCCGCTTGAGGAAAACTGATGCTCAGATCGCGCACCGACAGCACCCGCTGCGGCGGCAATGACAGCCCGCCGCCGCCGGTGGGCTGGAATGAAACGTCGGTCATGCACCCTCCCGGTGAACGATTAGCGATAAATCCCGACGGACGGCGCATCGCCGACATAGCCAAAACCGCGATACATCCCCTCGCAGTTGAACGGCAGCGCGATATTGCCGTGGCGATCGACGGCGATCATGCCGCCGCTGCCGCCGAGCGCCGACAGCTTCTCCATCACCACCCGATCGCCGGCCTCTTGCAGGCTGAGGCCGCCGTATTCGATCAGCGCGGAGACGTCGTAAGCCGCCACGCTGCGCATGAAGATTTCGCCGGTGCCGGTGCTGGAGACCGCCACGGTGGCGTTGTTGGCATAACAGCCGGCGCCGATGATCGGCGTGTCGCCCACCCGACCGGCCTGTTTGTTGGTCATGCCGCCGGTGGAAGTGGCGGCGGCGAGGTTGCCCAGCGCATCCAGCGCCACTGCGCCGACGGTGCCGAATTTGCGATCGGGATCGAGCGGATCGCCGGCCTGCGCCGCGCCGTCGTGATCGAGCCATACCCGGCCCTGCTCCGCCTGGGCGCGGTGCAGCTGATCAAAGCGTTCCTGGGTAAAGAAGAAGTCGGGAGTAACCATTTCCAGGCCGTGGGCGGCGGCAAACTTCTCGGCGCCTTCGGCGGCAAACAGCACGTGCTCACTGTTTTCCAGCACCGCGCGCGCCGCCAGCACCGGGTTGCGGATATGGCTGACGCCGGCGACAGCGCCGGCGTCGCAGGTGCGGCCGTCCATCACGCAGGCGTCCAGTTCGTGGGTGCCCTGATGGGTAAACACCGAGCCTTTACCGGCGTTGAACAGCGGGCATTCCTCCAGCAGCCGCACCGCTTCGGTCACCGCGTCCAGCGCGCTGCCGCCCTGCGCCAGTACCGCCTGCCCGGCGGCCACGATCTCGGACAGCGCCTGAATATACTGCCGTTCCTTTTCCGCACTCAGCGCCGCCCGGGTAATTGCGCCCGCGCCGCCATGAATGGCAATCACTGGTTTGCTCATTTGCCTGACACCCTGTGTTAATCCCGCCGTAGCACAGCGAATAAGCTGAGCGCGGTATCATTATTATTCAGTCTTTTTTCGATGCTATTTAGCCCGACTGTGGAAGTACAGCATAACGTCCACGCCCCACTTTTAGCGTAGTCCGCTTAGACCGTTTCGCACCTTGAAATAGCTTATTGGAATAAAAACAGCAGGTTATAAAAAGCAGCAAACCGCTGACAGTGCGGCTGGGATTATTGATAATTTCGCGAGAGGAAATAGCGGCATGGGGTAATGAAATAAACGTTCACGCTGAATAATCATTATTTCGACGCCCGGCCTGCCGTTTTTTTCCCGGCCGGGCGAAGATAATCCGCGATTAAAAACCGGAACCGGGTTGCTGTAAAAAGGCCTCTTCTTCCGGCGTGCTGATGCGCCCCAATATCGCATTGCGATGCGGGTAACGGCCGAAACGATCGATGATCGCCTTATGACGCAGTTCGAATTCCAGCTGATCGCCGTTATTGAGCTCGGTATACAACACCAGCGCCTGTTGGTGAATCAGCGGCGATTCCGAATGCATGAACGGCAGATAAAGGAAGCCGCGCTGCTCGCGGCTCAGCCGTTCGCACTCGCCGCTGCGGATCGCCTCCTGCGCCAGAATCAACGCCATGCCGTCGCAGGCGAACGACTGCGGCGTGCCGCGGAACAGGTTGCGGCTGAACTGATCGAGCACGATCACCTCCGCCAGCCGCCCTTCGATGGTGTCGCGCCAGTGCGCCAGCTCCCCCGCCGCCGCCGCCCGCCAGATTTCGCCGAAGCGGCTGTGCAGCAGACGATCGAAATCATCGTCCTTTTTGAACCACATGATTGGTTCGATCTCATCGAACCAGAACTCGATAACCTGTTTATGCATCATGATTCTCCTGTGTTTTACCCAGTTTATACCCGTTCGCGCTTCCGGCGCAGTGCGAAAGATGGCGGGCATAACCCGTTCTCCCCCCCGGCGTTCTCTGCCATAATACCCGCACTTTGTCGCTATCAATGCGCACCCTGATTACGGAGTTCCCCTTATGGATCATTGCCATACTTCCGATCTCATCTCCCTGGAGCAAGCGCTGGAAAAAATGCTCGGGCAGATCGCACCGCTGCAACAAACCGAATCCGTCGCGCTGACCGCCGCCGCCGGCCGCATCACCGCCGCGCCGGTGGTCTCACCGCTCGACGTGCCGCCATTCGCCAACTCGGCGATGGACGGTTATGCGGTACGCCTCGCCGATCTGGCGGCCAATGCGCCATTGCCGATCGCCGGGAAAGCCTTCGCCGGCGCGCCGTTCGACGGCCAATGGCCGGCCAACAGCTGCGTGCGTATCATGACTGGCGCGCCGATCCCGGCCGGGGCGGAAGCGGTTGTCATGCAAGAGCAGGCCGAAGTGAGCGACCAGGGCGTGCGTTTTACCGCCCCGGTAGAAGCCGGCCAGAATATCCGTCTGGCGGGCGAAGACATTCGCCGGGGCGCGAGCGTGTTGCCGGCCGGCGTGAAGCTGGGCGCCGCGCAGCTGCCGCTGCTGGCTTCGCTCGGCGTCGCCGAAGTGCAGGTGATGCGTAAGCTGAAGGTTGCGGTGTTCTCCACCGGCGACGAACTGCAGCCGGTCGGCCAGCCGCTGCAGGCAGGCCAGATCTACGACACCAACCGCTTCGCGGTGCGCCTGATGCTGGAGCAGATGGGCTGTGACGTGCTCGATCTCGGCATTATCCGCGACGATCGCGACGCGCTGCGCGCCGCCTTTACACAGGCGGACAGCCAGGCTGACGTGGTGATCAGCAGCGGCGGCGTCTCGGTCGGCGAAGCCGACTACACCAAACAGATGCTCGACGAACTGGGCCAGGTCAGCTTCTGGAAGCTGGCGATCAAACCCGGCAAACCGTTCGCCTTCGGCAAACTGGGCCACGCCTGGTTCTGCGGCCTGCCGGGCAACCCGGTTTCCGCCGCCCTGACCTTCTACCAGCTGGTGCAACCGCTGCTGGCGAAGCTGGCCGGCCACAGCGACTGGCGCCTGCCGCCGCGCCTGCGCGCGCGGGCGCTGACGCCGCTGAAGAAATCGCCGGGCCGCCTCGATTTTCAGCGCGGCGTGTTCAGCAGCAACGCCGCGGGCGAACTGGAGGTCAGCACCACCGGCCACCAGGGCTCGCACGTCTTCAGCTCCTACAGCCAGGGCAACTGTTTCATTGTGCTGGAGCGCGAACGCGGTTCGGTGGCGGCGGGTGAAACGGTGGAGATTGAGCCGTTCAACGCCCTGCTGAGGAGCTGAGCATGCTGCCGGAATTGACCGACGCCGAAGCGCTGCGCTACAACCGCCAGATCGTCCTGCGCGGCTTTGACTTCGACGGCCAGGAGAAGCTGAAGGCCGCCCGCGTGCTGATCGCCGGGCTGGGCGGGCTGGGCTGCGCCGCCGCGCCTTATCTGGCGGCGGCCGGCGTCGGCCATCTGGTGCTGGTGGATTTCGACACCGTCTCGCTCTCCAATCTGCAGCGCCAGATCCTGCACCGCGACGATCGCATCGGCCAGAGCAAAGTCGCCTCCGCCAGACAGGAGCTGAGCGCCATCAATCCGCATATCCGCATCGATGCCATCGACGGTCGTCTGGAAGATGACGCGGTCGCGGCAGAGATCGCCGCCTGCGATCTGGTGCTGGACTGCACCGACAACGTGGCGGCGCGCGACGCGCTGAACCGCCTGTGCCACGCACAGCGCAAACCGCTGGTTTCCGGCGCGGCGATCCGCATGGAAGGCCAGCTCAGCGTGTTCACCTATCAGCCGGGCGAGCCCTGCTACCGCTGCCTGAGCCGGCTGTTCGGCGACAGCGCCCTCACCTGCGTCGAAGCGGGCGTGATGGCGCCGCTGGTCGGCACTATCGGCACCCTGCAGGCGATGGAAGCCATCAAGCTGTTGGCCGACTATGGTCAGCCGCTGCGCGGCAAGCTGTTGATGTTCGATGCGATGAGCCTGCAGTTCCGCGAGATGAAGCTGCCGAAGGATCCGCACTGCGAGGTGTGCGGCGGGGAATGACGGATAAAAAAAGGGCGGGATAATTCCCGCCCTGATGCGTTGCCGCGAGGGTTACACGATACCCTGGCTGCGCAGATAGTCTTCGTAGTTGCCGGTAAAGTCGATCACCTTGTTCGGGGTGATTTCCAGAATGCGCGTCGCCAGCGAGCTGACGAACTCACGGTCGTGGGAGACGAAGATCAGCGTGCCTTCGTACATCTCCAGCGCCATGTTCAGCGATTCGATGGATTCCATATCCAAGTGGTTGGTCGGTTCGTCCATCACCAGAATATTCGGTCGTTGCATCATCAGCTTGCCGAACAGCATGCGGCCCTTCTCGCCACCGGACAGCACCTTCACTTTCTTCTTGATGTCGTCCTGGCTGAACAGCAGACGGCCCAGCACGCTGCGCACCGCCTGCTCGTCGTCTTTTTCCTGCTTCCATTGGCTCATCCAGTCGAACACGCTCAGGGTGTCGTCGAACTCGTATTCGTGATCCTGCGCGTAGTAACCGATACGGGCATTTTCTGACCACTTGACGGTGCCGCTGTCCGGCTGCGCGTCGCCCACCAGCGTTTTCAGCAGGGTGGTTTTACCGATGCCGTTGGCGCCCAGCACCGCGACCTTCTCGCCCACTTCCACCATCAGGTTCAGCTTGCTGAACAACGGGCCTTCGTCGAAGCCCTTGGTGAGCGCCTCCACTTCCAGCGCGTTACGGAACAGCTTCTTATCCTGTTCGAAACGGATGAACGGGTTCTGCCGGCTGGAGGCTTTCACCTCTTCCAGTTGGATCTTGTCGATCTGGCGAGCGCGTGAGGTGGCCTGCTTGGATTTGGAGGCGTTGGCGCTGAAGCGGCTGACGAACGATTGCAGCTCATTGATCTGCGCCTTCTTCTTGGCGTTGTCCGCCAGCAGACGCTCGCGCGCCTGGGTGGCGGCAGTCATGTATTCGTCGTAGTTGCCCGGGTAAACGCGCAGTTCGCCGTAGTCCAGATCCGCCATATGGGTGCAGACCATGTTCAGGAAGTGACGGTCGTGCGAGATGATGATCATGGTGCTGTTGCGCTCGTTGAGCACGTTTTCCAGCCAGCGGATGGTGTCGATGTCCAGGTTGTTGGTCGGTTCGTCGAGCAGCAGGATTTCCGGATCGGAGAACAGCGCCTGCGCCAGCAACACGCGCAGCTTCCAGCCCGGCGCGATTTCGCTCATCGGGCCATAGTGCTGCTCAACCGGAATACCCACGCCGAGCAACAGTTCGCCGGCGCGCGCTTCGGCGCTGTAGCCGTCCATTTCGCCGTAGGCCACTTCCAGATCGGCCACTTTATAGCCGTCTTCTTCGCTCATCTCCGCCAATGCGTAGATGCGGTCGCGCTCTTCCTTCACCGCCCACAGTTCGGTGTGGCCCATGATCACGGTATCCAGCACGCTGTACTGCTCAAAGGCGAACTGATCCTGACGCAGTTTACCCAGGCGCTCGTTCGGATCGAGGAACACGTTGCCGCCGCTCGGCGCCAGATCGCCGCCGAGGATTTTCATAAAGGTGGACTTGCCGCAGCCGTTGGCGCCGATCAGGCCGTAACGGTTGCCGCCGCCGAATTTGACAGAGATGTTTTCAAACAACGGCTTACTGCCGAACTGCATGGTGATGTTGTTAGTGCTTAACACAGCGCTCGCTCTTTATACATAGGGAATGTGATTTGGCGCGCATTATGCCACAACGGGGTGCAGAGATCGCGGGAAGTTTCGGTGATATTTTGAGCGCCTGCGGCATCCTATCCTTTTCGCAGGCGGCATAGTTGAATTAACGCGGCGGGAACTTCGCGGCAATCATCGCCGCCGTCGGCTGCACACCGCCCAGGCTCCATTGTTCGGGCGCATGTTCATCGATTCTGACCCAAACCGACTGTCTGAACGCCGGATCGCCTCGCCCTTCTATCTCCACCAACAGATCGGTAATGCGGGACAGCAATTCGCTTTTTTGCCGTTCATCCAGCATGCCTTTCACCGTTTGCACATTAACAAATGGCATTATACTCTCCTTGAATACGGATAAGTCTAAAAACAAGACTTAGACTAGCGAAGGAAAATGCCCATGTCAAAATCTCCCGATCTCCCTACCGTTTCTCTTGCCCTGTGCGGGCTGGCGCAGGCTGCGGACCTGCTTGGCGATCGCTGGACGTTGCTGATCCTGCGCGAATCATTCTACGGCGTTCGCCGTTTTGAAGAGCTGCGCGAGAATATCGGCGCTTCGCGCCAGGCGTTGAGCAACCGTCTGAATGCCATGGTAGAACAAGAACTGTTGGCCAAACGCGCTTACCGGGAGCCGGGCGAGCGCGAACGACATGAATATGTCTTGACGGACAAGGGGCGCAGCCTGGGGCCCATCCTGGTTGCGCTGATGGCGTGGGGCCACCGGCATATTCTGCATGACAACCCCCACGTTCAACTGGTGGATAAACGCAGCGGGCTGCCGGTGCAGCTGGCATTTATCGATGCGCAGGCCCGCGTGGTGCCTGAAGACGCGCTGCAAATGTCGGCCGTTGAGCTCCCCCCGGCCTGACTTACCCATTCTGGTCTACGCTTGATACCAGACTGATTTAGGACAAGGATGCTGAACCATGCCACACCTCTATAACACCGCGCTGCTGATCGGTGCCGCGCTGAGCGCCATCGCCGCCCTGCTGCATATTTGGGTGATCGCCGCCGGGCCGCGCGGCTATCGGCTGTGCGGCGCCGGCGATCGCTTCATTAAGGCGGCGGAAGCGGGTAAAAAGTTCCCGGCCGTCGTCACCGCCGGTATCGCGCTGGTGCTGTTTATTTGGGCGCTGTATGCGCTGTCCGGCGCCGGGCTGATCGCGCCGCTGCCGCTGCTGCGGCCCGCGCTGTTTATCATCACCTTTATCTACCTGCTGCGCGGCGTCGCCGGCCCTTTCGCCCTGAGCGACACCGGCCGCAGCCAACGCTTTATCGCCGTCAGCTCGCTGATTTGCCTCGGCTTCGGGCTGGTGCATCTGCTGGGGATGACGCAGCGCTGGAGTGCATTGGCGTAACGCCCTGTTCCTGCAAGACGGCGATAAACGCCTGCGCGGCGGCGCTGCGGTAAGCGCCTTGGCGCTGCAGCCATACCGCCTGCCGCACCGGCATGGCGTTGGCCAACGCCACTTTTTTCAACTGCCGGTTCTCGCGCGCAATGGCGGCCGGCAGCAGCGTGGCGAGCTGCCCGCGCCGCACGATCTCGACGATGGCGCCCAGCGCATTGGCCTCCACCGCCACCTGCGGCCGGAAACCGAGCTGCGTGCAGTAGCGATCGATAAACTGGCGCGTGGCGAAATCGCCGCTCAGCAAGGCCAGCGGCAGATGCCGCCATTCCGCCAGCGTCAGCGGCCGGCGCCGCGCCGCCAGGGGATGTTCGGCGCCGACCATCAGCTCCAGCGTCTCACTGAACAACGGCGTCGCTTCCACCTCCACCGACTGCGCCATCTCAAAGGCGATGCCCAGATCCAGCCGATCCTGCGCCAGCAGCGCCTCAATCCGCTCTTGCGCCATCTCCTCAATGCTCAGCGTAATCCCCGGGTAGCGGCGGTAGAACGCATCGATCGTCGGCCCCACCAGATAGGCGGTGAAGGTTGGCGTCATCGCCAGCCGCAGATGGCCGCGCGCCAGCGTCGCCACGTCATGGATCGCCCGCGCGCCGGCGTCCAGATCCTGCAGCGCCAGGCGCGCATAGCGCATCCAGGCCTCACCGGCGTCGGTCAGCTGCACCCTTCTGCCGCTGCGATCGAACAGCGGCGCTCCCAGCGCATCCTCCAGCTGTTTGATCTGCTGCGACAAGGTCGGTTGCGAGACGTGCAGCGCTTCGGCGGCACGGGTGAAATTGCCCTGTTCGGCCACGGCCAGAAAATAACGGATATGTCGCAGCAGCATAGCGCCCCAACTATTAGTAATACCTATAGCCATCATTATAAATGGGTCTTAGACCCTATAGCCAGAAGCGTTCATCATGCCGTCATCGCTTACCCCCCAGGGAGAAAAACAATGAAAGAGGTGATTGAGGGCTTCCTGAAGTTCCAGCGCGAAGCCTTTGTTGAACGCACGGCGCTGTTTCAGCGGCTGGCCACCCGCCAAAATCCGCGCACGCTGTTTATCTCGTGTTCCGACAGCCGCCTGGTGCCGGAGCTGGTCACCCAGCGCGAGCCGGGCGATCTGTTCGTTATCCGCAATGCCGGTAACATCGTGCCTTCTTTCGGCCCCGAACCCGGCGGGGTGACCGCCTCGGTCGAGTACGCCGTCGCCGCGCTGGGCGTGGAAGATATCGTGATCTGCGGCCATTCCGACTGCGGCGCGATGACCGCCATCGCCACCTGCCAATGTCTGGATCACCTGCCAACGGTCGCCGGCTGGCTGCGTTACGCCGATTCCGCCAAGGCGGTCAATCAGGCTTATCCGCACGCCTGCGACGAAGCGCGGGTCGCGTCGATGGTGCGCGAAAACGTCATCGCCCAGCTCAACAACATCAAAACGCACCCTTCCGTCGCCCTGGCGCTGGAACAGGGCCGCCTGACGCTGCACGGCTGGGTCTATGACATCGCCAGCGGCGCTATCGAGGCGCTGGACGGCGAAACCCGCCGCTTCGTGCCGCTCGCCACCCATCCCGAGGTGACCGCCACGCCGGCGATCGCCCGTTTTTAAGCCCACAAAAGGAGCCAACATGACACACTCTCTGCACAACGCCGCCCCGCGCGAAGCGCTCACCGACACCATCATGGCCGCCAAGATCCGCCATAACCTGACGTTCGAAGCGCTGGCCGAGGGCACCGGTCTCAGCCTGGCGTTCGTCACCGCCGCGCTGCTGGGGCAGCATGCGCTGCCGGAGGCGGCGGCACGCACCGTGGCGGCCAAGCTGGGGCTGGATGAAGAGGCGGTACAGCTGCTGCAAACCATCCCGCTGCGCGGCAGCATTCCCGGCGGCGTGCCGACCGACCCGACCATTTATCGTTTCTATGAAATGCTGCAGGTCTACGGCTCCACGCTGAAAGCGCTGGTGCACGAGCAGTTTGGCGACGGCATCATCAGCGCCATCAACTTCAAGCTGGATATCAAGAAGGTCGCCGATCCGGACGGCGGCGAACGCGCGGTGATCACCCTGGACGGCAAATACCTGCCGACCAAACCTTTCTGATTGGCCTTGCGCCGGCGGCCCGCGTCGCCGGCAAATTGACAGCCAACCGGCCATTGGCTACATTAACTGCGCTTAAACGCCGTCCTGGCGTTTTTCACTGCCCGAGGCCTGTATGTTGGAGATTGTAACCACCCGATAGTCGCTTCCTTGCCGCATGGCGAGGGACTCTGACGTATCCGACGCGCGTTTGCGCGGGGATGCGCGTATCTGGGGTTATTACAGGATCTCCCAACATGAACATTTCCAAAGCGGAACAACGCGTGCTGCACGTGTTGGCCAAAGGCGGCTATATCGCCTTCACCCGCAACGACGCCGGTCGCGTCACCCACGTCGAATGCTACACCCGCGAAGGGCTCGGCCTGGCCGACTGCTCGCTGGCCGTTTTCACCAAGCTCAAAACCAAACGCCTGATCCTCTCTCGCCAGGGGCGCCCTTATCGCGTCACCTTCGCCGGGCTCAAGGCCGTGCGGGCGCAGCTGGATAACCGTTAATCATCGATACCGGCCGGGCAGGCAGCCCGGTCGGCTCAGCCTTATTGAATCAGGATACAACCATGAACATCACGTTACGCCACGAAACGCCGGCCGACGTCGGCGCCATCGCCACCCTGACAGCCGCCGCATTCCTGCACGCCGAACACAGCAGCCACACCGAGCAGTTTATCGTCAATGCGCTGCGCGCGGCGGGAGCACTCACCCTGTCGCTGGTCGCCGAACGCAATGGCACACCGATCGGGCACGCGTCCGTCTCGCCGGTCGCACTCAGCAACGGCGCCGTCGGTTGGTACGGGCTGGCGCCGGTATCGGTGCTGCCGGCCTGTCAGAACCAGGGGATCGGCAGCCGGCTTATTCGCCGGCTGCTGGCCGAGCTGCAGGAACGCGGTGCCGCAGGCTGCGTGGTGCTGGGCGAGCCGAACTATTACGGCCGTTTCGGCTTCCAGGCGCAGGACGCGCTGACCCTGCCGGGCGTGCCGCAAGACTACTTCCGCGCCATCGCCTTCCAGGGCACGCTGCCGTGCGCGGAAGTCGCATTCCACGCTGCGTTTAACGCCAAAGCGTAACCCTGTTGCCGGCGCCGTCATGGCGCCGGTTTTCAGTCCCGTTCGCCATAACGCAAGATAGTCATCCCTTCCTCTTCCGCCGGGGGAACAAAATACTGCGCCAGGTGCTCAAACTCCGCCTCGCTCAGTGTAAACGGGTGTTCGCCGCGCGCATTTCTCAGCGTTATCCGGTTCAGGCACTGCGCATGGCTGACGTCGAGAAAGTGCAGGCAGTGCGCGACGCCGGCCTCCTCCGCCAAGGCTTTGGCCCAGCGCCGCCTGTCCGGCGTATTCATCGGGAAATCGAGCGCCACGGACCAACCGCCGCGCAGCAGCTGAACGAGGTGCCCGCCCAGCGCCCGCCGCAACCGGTCGGAGCAGCGCGCGTAGTCTTGCAGGCTGGCCATCTCCTGTTCATACAGCGTCGCCAGCCACGCATCTTCGCTCAGCAACAGCGTTTGCGGCTGCTGGGCCAAACGCTGCGCCAACGTCGATTTGCCTGCGCCGGCCTTGCCGCACATCAGGTGTAAAACTGCAGGGTAGGTTTTCATGACGTTCTCCGGTCGTTGCCGGAAGGGGATAAAAAAACCCGCCTGCCGGCGGGTTTTTATTGGCGACACACGCGCTATCCCACCCTTTGGAGAAGGGTGATAATAATTTGCGCGAATGGGCGGTAGGATTTTTTCATAGCTAATGAATATGACAACCGTACGCCGTTGTCAATTCGCCGTCATCAATCCATGCTCTCGCACAAACTCGGTGAATAAACTCACTTTCTGCTGCACATGCCGGCGCGTCGGGTAAACCGCGAAGACCTGATGCACGTCGGCAATCTGTTCAGGGAACAGCCGCACCAGCCTGCCGGCGGCGATCTCGGGATCCGCCACGAACGACGGCAGCGAACCGATGCCCAATCCCGCCACCAACATATCCCGCAGCATCAGGCTGTTGTTGGCGATCAACCGGGGCGTGAACGCCACGCTCAGGCTCTCCTCGCCGGCGGTGAACTGCCACTGCCCCGGCCTTTCCGCCAGGGAATAGGCCAGACAGCTGTGTCGCTGTAATTCATTCGGCGTTTGCGGCATGCCGTGCTGCGCCAAATAGCCGGGCGCGGCGCAAATTCGCTGGTGCACTTCACCCAGCGCCCGGGCGCTGAGGGAAGAGTCCGGCAGCCGTCGGCGAATGCGCAAGGAAATATCGAAACCAGCCGCCACTACGTCCAATACCCTGTCGTCCAGCGTCAGTTCCACCTGCAACTGCGGGTAACGTTGCATAAACAGCGGCAACAGCGGCGACAGCACCGTCAGGCCGAATGAGAGCGGCGCATTGACCCGCAGCGTGCCGGAGACCTGCTGCGCGCTGGCGGCAACCGTCTGTTCCAGCGCGTCGAACTCGCCGAGCAACCGACAGGCTTCCTGGTAATAGATCTGCCCGGCTTCGGTCAGGCTCATGCTGCGGGTGGTGCGCACGAGCAACAGCGTCCCCATCCGGCTTTCCAACTGCTTAATCTGCTTGCTCAACGCCGCCGGCGTGATCGCCAGATCCTCCGCCGCCTTATAGAAACTGTTGCGCTCAACCACGCGGCGAAAGGCGCGCATCGTCAGTAGCACGTCCATATTATGTCCTAGAGGTTAATTATAAATTAAATAAACCACAGATTATTAACCCCAACAACCTAAGTAGGCTTTATCCAACCGCTTCCCTGAGTGGTAAGTGAATTTAATCTACTGATAATAATGGAGTTAATAATGAAAAAGACCCTGTTCGCCCTGATGCTCGGCCTGAGCGCCGCCACCGCCCCCGTCGCCGCGCTGGCGCAATCCCCCGCCGCCGATAGCCGCCAGGCGGGTTATGTGCAGCCGCTGACCGCCGACAACAGCCTGTTGCTGTTGGTCGATCTGCAGGACATGTTCGGCATGACCATTTCCTCTATCGATCAAACCAATCTGGTGAATAACGCCGCCGGCATCGCCAAGGCCGCCAAAGTGTTCAACGTGCCGACCATTCTGGCCTCGGCCAACGCCAAAAGCTTCGCCGGGCCGGTATTCCAGCAGGTGACGCAGGCACGCCCAGACCTGCAGGTGTACGACCGCACCGCCATCAACGTCTGGCAGGATCGGCGCGTGGTGGATCTGATCAAACAATCCGGCCGCAAGAAAACCATCATCGGCGGGCTGTGGACCGCCAGCTGCGTGATGCTGCCGGCGCTGTCCGCCCTGGGCGGGGGTTATGAGGTTTATATCCTGTCGGACGTCACCGGCGATATTACGCCAGACACGCAAAACAACGCCATGCAGCGCCTGGTGCAAGCGGGCGCTACCCCCATCAATTGGGTGGCGCTGATGCTGGAATGGCAGCAAGACTGGAGCCGCAAGGCCACGGCGGGAGGCGTATTGCAGATCGCCCGCGACCACGGCGCCGCCTGGGGAATGGGCGCCAGCTACGCCGGAGCGATGAAGGTGGGCAGCGAGGCGAAATAGCGGGTGAAAGCCCGCCGGCGGGCTTTTTCTCAGGTACGGTGATAACAACGGCTATCCTGCGGCGCCTGGTCGCGACTTTCCAGCCCGTAGTCCCGCACCACCTCCGCCACCCGCAGCCGATACTGCGCCAGCACCTCGCCACGGCCGCGCGCCTGCGCCGCCCGGTGCTGTTCGAGATTGCGCCACTGCTGCACCGCCGCCTCGTCGCGCCAGAAAGAGAGCGACAGCAGGCGCGCAGGATCCGCCAGGCTTTGGAAGCGCTCGATGGAAATGAATCCGTCGATCTGCGCCAGCAGCGGCTTCAGCTCCGCCGCCAACGTCAGGTAGGTATCGCGCTGCCCATCGGCGGCCTGCAGTTCAAACATCACGGCAATCATCCTCGTCTCCTCTCAACGGTAAAATTCCGGCACGCGCGCATTCAGCGAACGGCGCCACTGCACCGATTTCAACGCCCGCTCATCAATATCCAACGGACACGGACGCACAGCACCAGAATGCGATAACCACAGGCTAACGATGGACGCGCCGTCATACTTCGTCTAACATCGAAGTATGCATAACATCGAGATAGAAGATCGTTTAGCGGCGCTGAGCGCCGCCATCGCCGACCGCACCCGGGCGCGCATGCTGTGCCTGTTGATGGACGGGCGCGCCTACACCGCCACCGAGCTCAGCGCGGCGGTCGAGGTTGCCCCGTCTACCGCCAGCGCACATCTGGCGAAGCTGCTGGAGCAGCGGCTGATTGCCTGCCTCAAACAGGGGCGCTATCGCTATTTTCGGCTGGCCGGGCAACCGGTGGCCGCCGCGCTGGAAGGCCTGATGGCGCTGGCGGGCGTGCCGCGCCCGTCGGTGAAAAGCAGCACGCCCACCTCGCTGCAATATGCTCGCACCTGTTACGACCATATGGCGGGCGAGGTGGCGGTGAAGCTGCACGATCGGCTGCATGCGCTGAACTGGCTGACCGGCGAGGAAGACTACCGGTTAAGCGACATCGGTCAGGCCGCGCTGGCGCGGCTGGGCGTCGATTGCTCCCCCGCTCCCACCCGCCGCCGCTTCGCCTGCGGCTGCCTGGACTGGAGCGAACGCCGCTCTCACCTCGGTGGCGCGCTGGGCGCCGCGCTGTTAGCCGCCTTTATCCAACGCGGCTGGATCGTCCGCCGGCTCGACAGCCGCGAACTGCAGCTGCCCCCCGCCGGTAAAAAAGCGCTGGCCGCACATTTTGACCTCACGGTGTAACCCGGCGGCGGGGTAGTTTTACTGCAATACTCAAGGGGTACGCTTAAGCGACCCCGCCAACCCGAGGAGTTTCCATGCTCGATTCCACTCAATTCCCGATCGTCAAACGCTGGCCGGCTCAGCACCCGGAACGGCTGCAGCTCTACTCTCTGCCGACGCCGAACGGCGTCAAAGTGCCCATCATGCTGGAAGAGATCGGCCTGCCTTATGAAGCGCACCTGATCGACATCGGCAACAACGAGACCTGGACGCCGGAATTCCTGGCGCTGAACCCGAACGGCAAGATCCCGGCGATCATCGATCCCGACGGCCCCGGCGGCCGGCCGCTGCCGCTGTTCGAATCCGGCGCCATTCTGCTCTACCTGGCGGAAAAGAGCGGCCGTTTCCTGCCGCAGGATCCGGCGCAGCGTTATGAGACCATTCAGTGGGTGTTCTTCCAGATGGCCGCCGTCGGCCCAATGTTCGGCCAGCTCGGTTTCTTCCACAAGTTTGCCGGACGCGAATATGAAGACAAGCGGCCGCTGGAGCGTTACAAAAACGAATCGAAACGGCTGCTCGGCGTATTGGAAACGCGCCTTGAAGGCCACGACTGGATCATGGGTGCGGACTACACCATCGCCGATATCTCGCTGCTGGGCTGGGTGCGTAACCTGATCGGCTTTTATGAGGCGCGCGAGCTGGTGGCGTTCGACAGTTTCCCGCGCGTCGCGCAGTGGCTGGAGCGCGGTTTGGCGCGGCCGGCGGTGCAGCGCGGGCTGGCTATTCCGGCGCGCGCGGCCTGATCGTCAAACGGGGTGGCCGCCGGGCCATCCCGTCTTTCATTGTCATAAAATTGTCATCCCTCTGCTCTACTCTCCTTTCGTAACAATTTGATGTTATTTACATTGTTGTATTACGACAAGGAGCTTACCCCATGCAACCTGCTGTATCCCTGATCGCCGGCGCCGTGCTGTCCGCCCTGCTCTGTTCCTCCGCCATCGCGGCGGAAACCTCGGCCAATGCCGATGGCCTGACCGAACGCGCCGCGCGCGGCAACCTCGCCGAACCGGGCGGCGCCCGTCGTCTGGCCGGCGATCAGACCGCCGCGCTGAAGGCGTCGCTGTCGGACAAAACGGCGAAAAACGTGATTCTGCTGATCGGCGACGGCATGGGGGATTCCGAGATCACCGCCGCGCGCAACTACGCTGAAGGCGCAGGCGGTTACTTCAAGGGCATCGACGCCCTGCCGCTGACCGGGCAATACACCCACTACTCGCTGGACAAGAAAACCCACAAGCCGGATTACGTGACCGATTCCGCCGCCTCCGCCACCGCCTGGACCACCGGGGTGAAAACCTATAACGGCGCGCTCGGCGTGGACGTGAACGGCAAAGATCAGCCGACGCTGCTGGAGATCGCCAAGGCGGCCGGCAAGGCCACCGGCAACGTCTCCACCGCCGAGTTGCAAGACGCTACGCCGGCGGCGCTGGTGTCGCACGTCACCTCGCGCAAATGCTACGGCCCGGAGGAAACCAGCGAGAAATGCGCCGCTAACGCGCTGGAAAACGGCGGCCGCGGCTCCATCACCGAGCAGTTGCTGAAAACCCGCGCCGACGTCACGCTGGGCGGCGGCGCGAAGTCCTTCAACCAGCTGGCGAAAAGCGGCGAATGGCAAGGAAAATCGCTGAAAGATCAGGCGGCGGCGCAGGGTTACCAGTGGGTGAGCAACGCGGATGAGCTGCAGGCCGTTACGCTGGCCAACCAGCAAAAACCGCTGCTGGGTCTGTTCGCCGACGGCAACATGCCGGTGCGCTGGCTGGGGCCGAAAGCCAGCTATCACGGCAACCTCGACAAGCCGGCGGTAACCTGCGAAAACAACCCGGCGCGCACCGCGGCCACGCCAACGCTGGCGGCGATGACCGAAAAAGCGATCGCACTGCTGAAAGACAACCCGAACGGCTTCTTCCTGCAGGTAGAGGGCGCGTCGATCGATAAGCAGGATCACGCCGCTAACCCGTGCGGGCAGATTGGCGAAACCGTCGATCTGGACGAAGCGGTGCAAAAAGCGCTGGCCTTCGCCCGCGCCGACGGCAACACGCTGGTGATCGTTACCGCCGACCATGCGCACTCCAGTCAGATCGTCGCCGCCGACGCCAAAGCGCCGGGCCTGACCCAGATGCTGACCACCAAAGACGGCGCGCCGATGACCCTCAGCTACGGCAACTCGGAAGAAGAGTCGCAGGGGCACACCGGCACCCAATTGCGCGTCGCGGCCTACGGCCCGCACGCCGCCAACGTGGTGGGATTGACCGATCAGACCGATCTGTTCTTCACCATGCGCGATGCGATGGGCATCAAGTAACCGCCTTCTGCACGATGGCCGCCCGCAACGGCGGCCATTTATTATTGGTTACCGATGGGCATTTGCAATTTAACCGCAATTATTGTGTGATAACGAAATAACGTTTAATTGCGCGACAATTAACCCCCGAAAATAACGCGGTTATACGACCTTTCTTCCCTCTTTGTTTATTACTGCGACAGCAACCGGCCTATTTTTGCTTATATTCATTTTTTTAGTTACAAAAGTAGTTTTTAACATTCTCGCAAACAATAATACCCCGCCAGTAACGTGAACCGATCAATTTGCACCCGGACGGCCTGCAATAGTTCACTTTTCGTTAAAAACCCTATTAACAAAAAGGCATTATTGCTGCCTATCGGCTCACGCCGGGCGGTCGGCTTCATTATTTCCAGGGTAACTCCCGCTAAATTCTTTCACCTGCAATGAGTAGAATTTACACACAAGAGATTTAATTCAATGAGAAAATTACTCGTCCTGATTTTCAGTCTCAGCCTGTTTGGCGTTACGCAACAGGCGGCGGCTGAAGAGAAGAATAAAACCGTCGACGTGGTGTTGATCGGCGGCGGCATCATGAGCGCCACCTTGGGTACCTATCTGCATGAGCTGGAGCCGACCTGGACCATCGACATGTACGAGCGCATGAACGGCGTGGCGGAAGAGAGCTCCAACGGCTGGAACAACGCCGGTACCGGCCACTCCGCCTTCAGCGAAATGAACTACACGCCGGAAAAAGCCGATGGCACCATCGACATCAGCAAGGCGGTGAAGGTCAACGAGTCTTTCGAAATCTCCCGTCAGTTCTGGTCTTATCAGGTGAAAAACAATGTCCTGAAAGATCCGAAATCCTTCATTAACAGCGTGCCGCACATGAGCTTCGTGTGGGGCGACGACAACGTCAACTTCCTGCGTAAACGCTACGCGGCGCTGCAGCACAGCACCCTGTTCCGCGGCATGGAATACTCCGAAGACCCTGCGCAAATCAAACAGTGGGCGCCACTGGTGATGAACGGCCGCGATCCGGCGCAGAAAATCGCCGCGACCCGCATGCCGCTGGGCACCGACGTTAACTTCGGCGTGATCACCCACCAGCTGGTTGACGCACTGAGCGCCAGCGACAAGTTCAAGCTGAACCTGAGCCACGAAGTGCGCGACATCAAGCGCAACGCCGACCAGACCTGGAGCGTAACCGTTGCCGATCTGAACCGCGACGGTAAAGAAACCACCGTTAACGCCAAGTTCGTGTTCATCGGCGCAGGCGGCGCGTCCCTGACCCTGCTGCAGAAATCCGGCATCCCTGAGGCCGACGGTTACGGCGGCTTCCCGGTCGGCGGCCAGTTCTTGGTCACGACCAACCCGGAGATCGCCAACCAGCACCTGGCCAAAGTGTATGGCCTGGCCAGCGTAGGTTCGCCGCCGATGTCCGTGCCTCACCTGGATACCCGCATGCTGGACGGCAAGCGCGTGCTGCTGTTCGGGCCGTTCGCCACCTTCTCCAGCAAGTTCCTGAAGAACGGTTCGCTGTTTGATCTGCTGCACTCGCTGAGCACCTCGAACCTGATGCCGATGACCCACGTCGGTCTGGATAACTTCGATCTGGTGAAATACCTGGTCGGCCAGCTGATGATGAACGACGACGATCGCTTCGCCGCATTGAAAGAGTACTTCCCGGACGCCAAGCAGGAAGACTGGAAGCTGTGGACCGCAGGCCAGCGCGTACAGATCATCAAGAAAGACGCGGATAAAGGCGGCGTGCTGCAGTTCGGCACCGAAGTCGTCAGCTCTGAAGACGGCAGCATCGCCGCTCTGCTGGGCGCTTCGCCGGGCGCTTCCACCGCTGCGCCAATCATGCTGCACCTGATGGAAACCGTGTTCAAAGACAAAGTGGCGACGCCGGAATGGCAGAGCAAGCTGAAAGAGATCATCCCGTCCTACGGCCACAAGCTGAACGGCGATATCGAGATGACCAACAAGATCCGCGGTTACACCAGCAGCGTGCTGGGTCTGAACTACATTGAAGTGAAACCGGAAACTAACTGATTTTCCGTCACTTCCTACTGAAAAGGCCGCTTTATGCGGCCTTTCTTTTATTCCCCTGCCGTTCAAAGAGCATTTTTGGCCACCTTTTTATCCCCGGCTTACCCTTGCGTAACGGCGTAGTCACGCCTATTATCAAAGCATATTCTTGGATAATTAAGCTAAGTCACTGTGACCTGAATGTCGTTTTTGCGGGAGAACTAAAACCATGGATCGCGTCAATATCATTCACGATTTACTAGACTGGATTGAAACTCATCTGGATCAGCCGCTGCTGCTGGACAACGTCGCCGCCAAGTCGGGCTACTCTAAATGGCACCTGCAGCGCATGTTCCGCAGCACCACCGGCCACGCGCTCGGCAGCTATATCCGCGAGCGGCGTCTTTCGCAGGCGGCGCAGGCGCTGCGCTCCACTCCACGACCGATCCTGGATATCGCCCTGCAATACCATTTCGACTCTCAGCCTTCGTTCTCGCGTGCCTTCAAGAAACAGTTCGGCAAAACCCCGGCGGTCTATCGCCGCACCACCCGCTGGGACGTCGCAGAATGGCCGGCGCAGCCGATAGAAATGCAGGCCGAACCGCGCCACGATGCCCCCACGCTGCCCCGCTGGTACGCCGGCAAGCCGCCGGAAGGCGTTTGCACCAGCTGGATGGGGCTGCGTTAATCAGCGCGGTATAAGGCACAAAAAAGGGTTCAGTTCGCGAGAACTGAACCCTTTCTCTATTGACGAGACACCGAATTATTTGAAGGTGACGTCAATATTCGCCGATGCGCTGAACGGCCCTACCTTCGGGTTGGTGCTCAACCATTTCAGGCTGGCCATAAAGTTCTTTTCAACGATGGTGCCGTTGACCAGGCCCAGATCGACCGGGCTGTTCATCATGATCGGCGTATTTGGCGTCGCCGCCTGCGAGATCAAAATACCGAAGCCGCTGTCGCTGGTCGGCAGGATCACGCTGTTATCCTGCAATGGGTAGGTGGTGCTGAAGCTGGCCTGCAGCGTTTCCCCTTTGCAGTCTTGACCGGTCGTTGGATCGGACATATTGGCGGCGACCGAGAACGGCACCTGCTTCTCGATTTTACCCACCACCGCATTCTGACGCGGAATGGTGCCAAAGTTCACCGTCGAACCGTTGTTGGCCACCACGGTGATTTTGGGGTTGCAGGAGATAAACTGAATATTACCCAGCCCGGAAATGTAGGCGTTAAAGTTGCTGTTCGGACGGCTGTTCAAACCGCCGACGCCATCAACCTGGAACACCGAATAGGCATTATTGTCTGTGATTTTTCCGCCCGCCGGCGGTGCCTTGCCGGTCGCTTTAATGTAGATAGAGTATGTTACGGTGACGCTTTGGCTCGTCGCCGGCCTGCTACAACGTGGCGGGTTGCTACATACTGTACCCGGACCAACATTCTCACGCTGATTCTTTACCGGCTTGACGTCAATCCCTTTAAATGTCACACCCACTTCGATTGAATTGTGGATGTTTTGCATTTTATTCTGCGGATCCCAATACAAAAATGCGTCTTCGCCTTTCGGCATATTGTCTGTATCAGAGCACTGGAACGTAGAGGTAAAGGGCTGCGAACGCCACAGCAATGCCCCCGGAGCGGTATTAGCCGTCGACACCTTGATGGCCTTATCCAGCACGATATCCTGGCGAATGCTGCCGTTCTGCTTACACGACAACGCATAGCTGCTCTGCGAAAACCCGCCCAGCGTGACCAGCAGCCCAGCCGCCAATCCGAGATTCTTATGCTTTAACAAAGAAGACATATCCTTTCCTTTTACGGTTTTCCGCAGGTCAGCGAAAGTTCCTGATAACCCATCAACTGTTCGGTCGCCGCTTTCAATTCCGGCACCACCAGTGAGCAGCTTTCGCCCGCGTCGTTGCCCCATTTCACCAGCAGACGATCCCCTGCGGAGGCACCTGAGATATAAATATCGCCGTTGGTACCGACAGTACCGTTGTTCTTGCCGTCCGCACTGAAGACGTTGGCACCAATCGGCGGTACGCTGCCGTCGGTCATCTTGCTGTGTACCAACAGGCTTTGGCCCGTGTGCGTTTCAAACTTCACGCGGGTGATTGCGCCGTAAGTCGGCACCACGTCTCTTGCCGCCATCGGGATATCCAGGCCGTTGCCGATATCTTCGGTGCGCAGCGCCACGCGGTTATGGCGGTATGGCGACGCAGAGGTCATCACCGCGTAACCGAAGCGGTCGATGGCGACGCCGGGTTGGTTTTCGATACGAACGCCCTTGGCGTCTTTGGCTTCCACCAGCACAAACGTATTCTGCAGCGGCTGGGTCAACGTCACGCCGCCGGAGTGTGCGACGATACCGCCCGCCACGCCCAACGAAGACTGCTGATAATCTTTGCTGTAGCTATAACCGGCATTGATGGTCCCCATGCTGCCCTGATAACCGACGTTGGCCGAGCTGGTTTGGCCCGAATAACGATCATGGCCACTTTGCACCGCATAGTTCAAGCGGTTGTCATCCAGCGCGGTGCCACTCAGGCCGGCGCTGTAGGTGTTGCCGCTCTGCTTGCTGTGGCCGGCGTTGAAGCTGGCAGTCATGTCCGACGAATCCTTGCTGAAGAAGCTGAACGGAATCGATACGGTCAGGTTGACGCTGCGGTCTTTATAGCCGTAGTTGCTGCGGCTGTCCTGATAAAAGACGCCATAGCTGATATTTTTATAGCTGCTGTTAAAACCGGTTTGTACGGTACGGTCTTCACCGGATCCGCCCCAGTAAGACTGGTTGCTGAGGTTGGCGTACAGCGTCGAATTACCGGCGATGCGCTGGTTGACAGACAGCTCAACGCGCTGGCGTTTGTTGTTGAAACGGCTGGTGTAATAGCTGCGACGGCGAGATTCCGCCCAGTCCGGCACGCCCAGGTTGCGATCGTTTTGATCGTAGTAATCGTTACGGTAATAACCGTTCTCATAGCGTTCGCGCTCGGCAACCGCATCGGAGAAATCATAATAGCCGGAGGTCGAGTAACGGTAACCGGCAATGCGGAATTCCGTCCCCCAATCGTTGAGCGACTTGGAATACAGGAAACGGAAACTCTCCCCCTGCTTGTCATCGCCGTTCACCAGGTTGGTGTCGGAATAGGACATATCAAAAGAGACAGCCCCCCAGTTCCCCAGGTTTTTACCGAGGCCTACGACCGCTGAACGGTAGTTTTCCGCCACCAGCACGCCACCGTAAGGCGTGATGTCATACGCCATACCGTGCGACAAGGTGCCTTGGACAAACTTGGGCTGATAGCGGCTGGTGCCGTCGTGGTATTTACCGGCGGTCAGCTGATAGTTCCAAATCCCTTCGCGCAGCATGTTCGGCACCGAGGAGAACGGCACGACGAAAGAGGTTCTCGAACCGTTGGCTTCGATAACCGTCACGTCTAGGTTACCACTCAGGGTGCTTGGGAAAATGTCCGTCAGTGCAAACGGCCCTGGCGGCACGTTGGTGCTGTAAATGGTATAGCCGTTCTGACGCACTTCAACGCGCGCGTTGGTCGTCGCCACACCGCGCACCACCGGCGCATAGCCGCGCTGGCTTTCCGGCAGCATGTCGTCGGCGCTGGACATCTGCACACCGCGGAACTGAATGCTGTCGAAAACATTGTTATTGGTGTTGGTCTGGCCGATCACCAGACGGCTGCGCAGAGAAACGATGTCCGTTTCCGCCCAGCTGGAAATGTTCTTCCAATGCGTACCGGCGCCCGACTGTTGGTTCAACGTCGAGTTGTTGCGCAGGCGCCAATCGCCAATATTGAGGCCATTGTTAAGGCTCAGGAAGTAATAGTCGGAAGTCTTGTCGTTCTGATTGTTGCCGTAGCGGTTATGAGTGCCGCTAAAGTTATAGTTAACAAAGCCGGCATTGATGCCGCGATCGTAAACTTTCGGCGAAATGGCACCTTGCGGGCGCGGGATCAGAAATACCTGCGGCACTTCCAGATCCATACGCTGTACGGCGGCGTCATAGCTCAGCTTGGCGCCGGAGATCTGTTGTGGCAATGCGTAGCATTGCGCGGCACCGGCGGTGGTCAGATCGCCGGGCAGCTTTACGCCGTAATCCTGATAGTCCGCGGCGGTCAGGCACGGCGCTACCGGAGAGTCTTTGGATTCTTTCTTGAACTCGATTTCGCGGTGATCGATACGCTGCCCGTTGAGATAGATATCAAACGGATATTTACCCGGCAGAATGTCATCCCCGCTGGCCAACGACGCCACCTGGGCGATATTGTCATCGCCATGGATGAAGGAGGTGTTGAACTGCTCCTCCGCCATGGCCATATGTGAGAATGAAAAAGGCACAGCAGAAAAATAAATTACACCATTAATCAGCTTCACCAAACGTTTTGGCGCGAGGGTTGTTATTCTTTTGTGTGCCATTTCTTTCATTCCTTGAAGTGCTTCAAATCAATTCAGTGCGACGTTTTTAATCTCGGTGTGACCGCCATAGTCGTTGATATAGGTAAACGACATATTGTTGGCTGATTGCGCCCCCTGAGGCAGGGAAATACGCAGGCTGTCGTGTGGCTTGACCATGTCGGCGTTCACTTTCCAGCTCTTGCCGCCGCTCTTCAGGTTCAACACGCCCAGCGTGACGAACAGCGGGCCATCGTTAGTCACGACTAAATTGCCGCCCTGGCGCTTCCACTTCAGCGCTTCCGCCTGCTGTTGCAGGTTGGTTTTCAACGAATCCGGGCGATAGAACAGTTTGATACGAGTACGGATCGCCACCTGCAGCACGTTATCTTGCTTAGGCGTTGGCGGAATTTCCTGTACGTTGACCCAGAGCAGAGATTCTCTGTCCTGCGGCAAACCGCTGCCGGAATAGATAAAACGCAAAATGGCGTCTTTCTTGGCAGCCAGCTTCAAAATGGGTGGCGTCACCACGATCGGCAAATTCTTAGGCATCTGGCTTGCATCGCCAGTATCCAGCCAGGTTTGCACCATGTAGGTATCGTCGCTGTCATTGCTGATTGAGAGCGATGCGGATTTACTTGCGCTGTTATAGATGACACGCGTCGCATCAACCTGAATGCCGGCAAAGGCATTAACAGAGAATGCGAATAAAATACCAGTCAGAATTTTTTTCATCGGAATGTCTCAACTCTCAAAATTTAGCCATCCTTGGCCAATAACTCTATCTATCCTGCCAGCGAATTATTTGTATTCGATGGTGAAGGTAGCGTTAGAGTTTGCCTGACCGGCAGTTACCAGATCCTGGAAGGATTTGTAACGAGCGCGCAGGTTGAAAGTCGCAGCGCCTGGGTTATCGCCATCAGCAGCAACAGTTACGGTAGCTGGGGTAGCCACTTCCTGAGAGATTGGCAGAGTAGAACCGTTGTTATCCAGAATTTCAACGCCAACGCCAGTCGCGCCGCCAGTTACAGCCAACAGCTCTGGGTGGCCAGCTGGGGTGTTACCGTCGAAACGCAGGGTGTAGTTACCCGCTTCACATTTCTCCAGGCTGATATCGAAAGCTTTAGCACCGCTGGTAGAACCGGCAGTTGGGAAAGCGGTGGTAGGATATTTACCCAGGTAAACTTCTTTATTCTGGTCTTTATCAACAACTTTACAGGTGGACTGTACAATTTCACCGGTGAATTTAACGTTGCCGTTTGCTGCCATTGCGTTGGAAGCAGTTGCAGACAATACCAGGGCAGCCAAAGGCAATAATACTTTTTTCATTTCCAGCTCCATAGAACAATAAAATAATCGATTCAGTGGCGGGCTTATATATATATTGCCGCCACTGAGCATACACTCAGCGATAGCACTCCCTTGCTGAAAAGGAGCGTTGCCTCGATGAACTCATTGCCGGACGAAATATAGACTAAGCATATTCTTAATGTTAAATCGTTTAAAACATTCATAAGCCCCCTCTTGATAGGAATAAACTATCGGCGGATACCTATCGATCGATGTTGACGATTCATATGAATAGGAATAATCTGTGTTTGGGAAAGCTGCAGAGTTCAAGATTTTGCGTTAAGGCCTGAAAATCAGAATATTATCCCGAATATTTACATTTAGTAACAGATTGCGACGTTTGGACTTTGGCACGAATTACGCGTTTAATGGTCTGTCGACACGTTTCGGCCATCCTGACGCTTTAAATAAGAAATTTACCAATAAACCTGGAGTAACTTTCTTTTTAATCATTTAAAATCAACAAGTTAAATATCAATCCAAGGATTGGGAAATGAGCGGTTCTTTCAGAGAGAAAAATAACGGCATTAATTATGTTTTTCAGCCAATGTTCGCGAAGTCGGGACAATTGCTGGCCGTTGAATGTCTGTCTCGCTTTACGTTTAATAGCGAATATGCCCATTTTTCTCCTGAACAGTTCTTTCGTCACGCCGACAGCGCCACCCGGATTGAGATTTTGATGGATCAGATCAATCTGATCGATAAATACAAACACTGGTTTCATGAAAACCAAGTGATAGCCACTTTGAATGTTGACGATTATTCCCTGCAATCGCTGGCGAATAGTCACTTTGCCGAGAGAATTAATGCCCTGCGCTGTATTCATTTTGAGATCAGCGAGAATTCAACCCGGCTGGTGAAAGATCGCGTGCACGGCGATCCGTCATTGAATAGTTATTCATTTTGGCTCGATGATTTTGGTTCTGGCTATGCGGGTTTTTCCGCGTTGTACAACAGCCAGTTCCGCTTCGTTAAGCTCGATCGTTTTCTGCTCTGGGACTTTATGAAAAAGTCCGGCGGCGAGGGCTTGATGCGCGCGTTACTGCGCTTCTTTTACCTTAATCATTACAAGGTAATTATCGAAGGAGTTGAAACTCCCGAACACAAGAAATGGCTGGATGAAATGCCATATTACGCACTGCAGGGAAAGCTGTGGAAGGAATCCAGCATCAAGGATTTGAACTCGCTTCTTACAGCTGAATACTTTTAACTCGGTATTGGTGTTTGCCCTATGTCTAAAAACAACGTTCTTGTGATTAGTGAGTGTAAGTACAGCTATGTTGGCCTGTCGGTGCTGCTGAAGAAACATTACGGCGCGTACGATATCCGCCTGTTTTCCGATTTCATGCACGGCGGCGCCAAAGCAGAGAAGATCACCAAGCACGATATCGCGCTGATTTTCACCTCGCAAAACCTGGAACAGAGCGTCAACGTGATCGAAAGCCTGGTGTCCCTGCACCAGCAATACAACAGCAAGACGCGCCTGTTGGTGTTCTATGACGACGAGCGCGTGGTGAAACTGCTGTCGATCCTGGGGATTTCCGTTGAATTGGTCTCTACCCGCATTCCGCTTTATTCGCTGCAGGAAAAAATCCAGCGGCTGCTGGAAAGCAAAGAACCGGGCGGTATCCGGGTGCAGAAAACCCGCGAGCTCAGCCCGGCGGAAAGCGACGTGATCTTCAATCTGCTGCGCGGCGACAGCCTGCTGCATATCGCGGAAAAACGCGGCACGCACCCGAAAACCATCTTCTCGCAGAAATACAGCGCGATGAAAAAGCTGCGGCTGCGCAGCATGAGCACCATCTTCGTCGCCGGCAAATAAACATCTTGGCTTGTTGCGCGGCACGCCGCGCGGCAACCCCTCCCTTCCGCCAGGTTAAATTAATGTAACAACCGGCGACAAAGCAGCAACAGACACACAACATCCTCTCCTGTTGGTTACGATTTGCACACGGATTATCCGTGAGTCATGTCGTGTGGATTAAAATAAACATCAGGAGATGTTATGAAGTCGTCCTTATTCAGCCGCTATACCTGCTTTGTGCTGAGCATCTTGCTCACCCTGGTTTTCTTGATCATGATGCACAACCATCCGTGGTTCTGGCTGCCGGCCCTGGCCTGCGGTTGCCTGATGGTGCTGGGTATCTACGATCTCACGCAGCAGCGCCACGCCATCTGCCGCAACTACCCGATCATCGGCCGCCTGCGCTTCTTCTTCGAGTTCATCCGTCCGGAACTGCGCCAGTATTTCCTCGAGCAGGATAATGAAGAGATCCCGTTTTCGCGCACCCAGCGCACGCTGGTGTATCGCCGGGCGAAAAACGAGATGGGTGACAAACCGTTCGGCACCCTGCTGGACGTGTATCAAACCGGCTATGAGTGCATCGGCCACTCCATGCGGCCGGTGGAAGCCGCCGACCCAACCAGTTTCCGCATCATCATCGGCGGCGCCGACTGCCGCCAGCCCTACTCCGCGTCGATCTTCAACATTTCGGCCATGAGCTTCGGCGCACTCTCCGCCAACGCCATCCGCGCGCTCAACCTCGGCGCGGCCAAGGGTAACTTCTACCACGACACCGGTGAGGGCAGCATCAGCCGCTATCACCGCGAAAACAACGGCGACCTGGTGTGGGAGCTGGGCAGCGGCTATTTCGGCTGTCGCACCGCCGACGGCCATTTCGATCCGCGCCGCTTTGCCGAACAGGCGCAAAGCCCGCAGGTGAAAATGATTGAAATCAAGCTCAGCCAGGGCGCCAAGCCGGGCCACGGCGGCATTCTGCCGGCGAAGAAGGTAGATGCGGAAATCGCCGCCACCCGCGGCGTGCCGGAAGGCGTGGATTGCATCTCGCCGGCCTCGCACAGCGCCTTCACCACCCCGCTGGAAATGATGCAGTTCATCCAACAGCTGCGCGAGCTGTCAGGCGGCAAACCGGTCGGTTTCAAGCTGTGCATCGGCCACCCGTGGGAGTTCGTCGCCATCGTCAAGGCGATGCTGCACACCCGCATTCTGCCGGACTTCATCGTGGTGGACGGCAAGGAGGGCGGCACCGGCGCCGCGCCGCTCGAACTCTCCAACTATATGGGCATGCCGCTGCGCGAAGGGCTGCTGTTCGTGCATAACACGCTGGTGGGCTGCGGCCTGCGCGACCAAATCAAGATTGGCGCCAGCGGCAAGATCATCAGCGCCTTTGACATCGCCAGCGTGCTGGTGCTCGGCGCCGACTGGGTGAATTCGGCGCGCGGCTTTATGTTCGCCGTCGGCTGCATCCAGTCGCAAAGCTGCCACACCAACCACTGCCCGACCGGCGTAGCGACGCAAGATCCGCTGCGGCAAAAGGCGCTGGTGGTACCGAACAAGGCGGAACGCGTCTACCACTTCCATCAGAATACGGTGAAAGCGCTGGCAGACATGCTGGCGGCGGCCGGCGTCAGCCGCCCGGAGCAGCTGACCTCGCACCATATGCTGCGCCGCATCACGCCGACCGAGATCAAGGTGTACGCCGATATCTATTACTATCTGGAGCCGGGCGCGCTGCTGCAGCCGGAGATCAAAAGCGAGTTCTACGCCCGCATGTGGCGCATGGCGACGCCCACCAGTTTCGATCAGGCGATCTCGCTGCCGGCGGCATGATGGGATAAGGGATAAAAGAGAGTTGCCCCCTCGCCTTGGGGAAGAGCATATGGAGAGGGGTTGCTTGCTACGGCGGCCCTCCCCCTCAACGGCGAGAGGGCGTGTCGGTTACTGCTTGCGCACCGGCGCATCGCCGGCGACGTAGTAGTCGGCGGTGCTGCGCGGCAGCGGCGCGCGCTGGCGAATGCGGTCGGCGATCTTTTCGGCGATCATGATGGTGGTGGCGTTCAGGTTGCCGGTAATGATCAGCGGCATGATTGACGCATCCACCACCCGCAATCCTTCCATGCCGTGCACCCGGCCCTGGCCGTCGACCACCGCCATCTCGTCTTCGCCCATCTTGCACGAGCAGGACGGGTGGAAGGCGGTTTCGGCGTGCTCGCGCACGAAGGCGTCCAGCTGCTCGTCGGTCTGCACCTCCGGCCCTGGGCTGATCTCGCGGCCGCGGTATTCGTCCAGGGCAGGCTGCGCCATGATTTCGCGCGTGATGCGGATAGCGTCGCGGAACTCCTGCCAATCCTGTTCGGTCGACATGTAGTTGAACAGAATGCTCGGATGCTGACGCGGATCTTTCGATTTCACCTGCACCCGGCCGCGGCTCGGCGAACGCATCGAACCGACGTGGGCCTGGAAGCCATGCTCTTTCACCGCGTTGCTGCCGTTATAGTTAATCGCCACCGGCAGGAAGTGATACTGAATGTTCGGCCAGGCGAACTCTGCGCGGCTGCGGATGAAACCGCCGGCCTCGAACTGGTTGCTGGCGCCGACGCCGGTGCCGTTGAACAGCCATTCCGCGCCGATTTTCGGCTGATTGAACCATTGCAACGCCGGGTACAGCGACACCGGTTTCTTACAGGCGTACTGCAGATACATCTCCAGGTGGTCCTGCAGGTTTTCCCCCACCCCCGGCAGATCGTGCACCACGTTGATGTCCAGACTTTTCAGCAGCGCCGCCGGGCCGACGCCCGAACGCTGCAGAATTTGCGGCGAGGCGATGGCGCCGGCGCACAGCAGCACTTCGCGGCGCGCTTTGGCATGGGTCAGCTGATTGCTGTCGCCCTGCAGATAGTTGACACCCACTGCGCGCTTGCCGTCGAACACGATATGGTCGGTCAGCGCATGGGTGACGATCTTCAGGTTCGGCCGGGAACGCGCCTGATCCAGATAACCGCGGGCGGTGCTGGCGCGGCGTCCCTTCGGCGTCACGGTGCGATCCATCGGGCCGAAGCCTTCTTGTTGGTAACCGTTCAGATCGTCAGTGCGCGGGTAACCCGCCTGCACGCCGGCTTCCACCATGGCGTGGAACAGTTCGTTGTTACCGGCCTTCGGCGTGGTGACGCTCACCGGGCCCTCACCGCCGTGGTAATCGTTCGGGCCGATATCGCGCGTTTCCGCCTTGCGGAAATACGGCAGGCAGTCCAGATAGGTCCAGTCTTCCAGACCCGGCGCCTTGGCCCAGTTGTCGAAATCCATCGCGTTGCCGCGAATGTAACACATGCCGTTGATCAGGGATGAACCGCCCAGCCCTTTGCCGCGGCCGCATTCCATCCGGCGGTTGTTCATGTGCGGCTCAGGATCGGTTTCATACGCCCAGTTATAGCGGCGGCCCTGCAGCGGAAACGCCAGCGCGGCCGGCATCTGGGTACGGAAATCCATCCGGTAATCCGGGCCGCCGGCTTCCAGCAGCAGGACGCTGACGTCGGCGTCTTCGGTCAATCTGGTGGCTAACACGTTGCCGGCGGAACCGGCACCGATAATGATGTAGTCAAATTCCATTCATTATCTCCTTACTTTATTGGCCTGCATGAGACGAAAACGCGAAACGCGGATCCGCAACAGGCGGTGTATTTGGCTCTCGGGGAGTGTCGGCCGCAGCCAACCCGGCTGCGGCTCGAAAGACGACGGGGATAGTTAAAATACCGAGGCGTAATCGCCCAGCTCAACCTGCACCGATTTGATCTGGGTGTAGTGCTCCAGCGTGGTCAGGCCGTTTTCGCGGCCGACGCCGGACTGCTTGTAGCCACCGACCGGCATTTCCGCCGCCGACTCGCCCCAGGTGTTGATCCAGCAAATGCCGGCTTCCAGCTGGTGGATCACGCGGTGCGCGCGGGCCAGATCGTGGGTCACCACGCCCGCGGCCAGGCCGAAGGTGGTGTCGTTGGCACGGCGCACCACTTCCTCTTCGCTCTGGTAGCTGAGAATACTCATCACCGGCCCGAAGATCTCTTCGCGCACGATTTCCATGTCGTCGCGGCAGTCGCTGAATACCGTCGGCGCCACGTAAGCGCCCTTGCCGAATTCGCCGTGGGTGACGCGTTCGCCGCCGCACAGCAGGCGCGCACCGCTGTTTTTGCCGCTCTCGATAAAGCGCAGCACCGATTCCATGTGCGCAAAGCTGACCAGCGGCCCGAAGTTGGTTTGCGGATCGGTCGGATCGCCGAGGCGAATGCGCTTCACGCGCTCGAGAATTTTCGCCTCAAACTGCGCCTGCAGCGCCGCCGGCACAAAGACGCGGGTGCCGTTGGTACACACCTGGCCGGAGCTGTAGAAGTTGGCCATCATGGCGATATCGGCGGCGCGATCCAGATCGGCGTCGTCGAAGATAATCAGCGGCGACTTGCCGCCCAGTTCCATGGTGACTTCCTTCAGCGTCGAACCCGACGCGTTGGCCATCACCTTCTTGCCGGTTTTCACCCCGCCGGTGAAAGAGACTTTGGCAATGCCCGGATGGTCGGTCAGGTATTGCCCCACTTCCGCCCCGCTGCCGGTCACCACGTTGAACACGCCGTCCGGCAGGCCGGCTTCGGTGTAGATTTCCGCCAGCTTCAGCGCCGTCAATGACGTGACTTCGCTTGGCTTGAAGATCATCGCATTGCCCGCCGCCAGCGCCGGCGCGGACTTCCACAGCGCGATCTGAATCGGGTAGTTCCAGGCGCCGATGCCGGCCACCACGCCCAGCGGTTCGCGGCGGGTGTAGACGAACGAGGTATCGCGCAGCGGGATCTGTTCGCCTTCAATGGCCGGGATCAGGCCGGCGTAATACTCCAGCACGTCGGCGCCGGTGACGATGTCCACCGCGGTGGTTTCCGACATCGCTTTGCCGGTATCCAGCGTTTCCAGCGCCGCCAGCTCATCGTTGCGCTCGCGCAGAATATCCACCGCGCGACGCAGGATGCGCGAACGCGCCATCGCCGTCATCGCCGCCCACACCTTCTGCCCGCTGGCCGCGCTGGCCACCGCACGATCGACGTCTTCAGCGCCGGCGGACTGGACTTCAGCCAGAACTTCGCCGTTCGCCGGGTTAATGGCGTTGAAGGTTTTTCCAGCGGTGCTGTCTACATAGGCGCCATGAATATAGAGCTTCTGCAAGCCAAAACGGGACATAGGATCTCCTTGAGTTATCCTCCGGGCGGCGTCTGCCCCCGGAGTTGGAACGTGATGTATTCGGTCGTGAGCGCCAGCGCCTGCGCCTGATTGAACGCGGAGCCGCGCAGCGCGCTGCGCAGCCACAGCCCATCGATCAGCGCCGCCAGCCCCTTGGCCGCCAACCGCGCCTGCGGCTGCGGCATAACGCGGCGAAACTCGGCGCACAGGTTGGAATAAAGCCGGCGGCCGTTCACCTGTTGCAGCCGGTTGAGCTGCGGCTGGTGCAGGCTGCTGGCCCAAAAGGCCAGCCAGGTCTTCATCGCCGCGCTGTTGATCTGGCTGTCGTCGAAGTTGCCGGCGACGATCGCCTGCAGCCGCGCCGCCGGGCTGTTATCGGTCAGCGCCTGCAGCCGCAGCTTCACCGCCTCGCCCAGGTGGCTGATCAGATAGCGCATCGTGGCTTCCAGCAGGCCGTTCTTGTCCTTGAAATAATGGCTGATGATGCCGTTGGAAACGCCGGCGCGCCGCGCGATCTGCGCGATGGTGGCGTCATGCATTCCCACTTCGTTTACCGCGGCGAGCGTGGCATCAATCAACTGCTGCCTTCTGATTGGCTGCATTCCTACCTTTGGCATATTTCGACTCTCACAAAACCGACTTCGGCCTTATCTCAGCGGGCAAATTTCACTGCCGTTTCGCCCGTGATTCAGGTCATCATGCGGACTATTAAACTTTTTTTGATTGAACGTTCAATAAAAATTGCATATATTTTATTGCCGCCTGGTTAAAAATTTGTACTATCTGGTTGTGGAACTGGCTGATTTTTGTGAGGTAATTAACGAATCTGACCAAAATCAGTGGCTGTAAGCGGTTCCCACCGCGAAGCGCTCCGGTGCTTCGGCAACAGGCGAAAGCGGCGTTACTCAGGCCATTCCCATGGGGATGGTCGCCGCCTTCATTCGCCCGTTTTCCGGCGGCGCCAGCGCGCCCCGAAATGCGGAGCGGCACGATTTTACTCAGTTCAGAGGATGACGATGACAACACGCGAAACCTCCTCCAAACCGCAGCAGGACCGCCTCAACCCTGTGGTTTTCTTCACCTCGGCGGGGCTGATCCTGGCCTTCTCGCTGATGACCATCTTTTTCACCGACTTCTCCGGGCAGTGGATCACCCGCACGCTGAATTGGGTGTCGACCACCTTCGGTTGGTACTACCTGCTGGCGGCGACGCTGTACATCGTGTTCGTGGTGTTTATCGCCGCCTCGCGCTTCGGTTCCATCAAGCTCGGGCCGGAGCAGTCCAAGCCGGAGTTCAGCCTGATGAGCTGGGCGGCGATGCTGTTCGCCGCCGGCATCGGCATCGACCTGATGTTCTTTTCGGTCGCCGAGCCGGTGACCCAGTACATGATGCCGCCGGAAGGCGACGCGCAAACGCTGGAGGCCGCGCGCCAGGCAATGGTCTGGACGCTGTTCCACTACGGCCTGACCGGCTGGTCGATGTATGCGCTGATGGGCATCGCCCTCGGCTACTTCAGCTATCGCTACAATCTGCCGCTGACCATCCGCTCGGCGCTGTACCCAATCTTCGGTAAACGCATCAACGGCCCGATCGGCCACAGCGTGGACATCGCCGCGGTGCTCGGCACCATCTTCGGCATCGCCACCACGCTGGGCATCGGCGTGGTGCAGCTCAACTACGGCCTCAAGGTGTTGTTCGAGATCCCAGAAAACCTGACGGTGCAGGGCTCGCTGATCCTGCTGTCGGTGATCATGGCCACCATCTCGGTCACCTCGGGGGTCAACAAGGGTATCCGCATCCTGTCCGAGCTGAACGTGCTGCTGGCGCTGGGCCTGATCCTGTTCGTGCTGTTCTTCGGCGACACCGAGTTCCTGCTCAACGCGCTGGTGCTTAACGTCGGCGATTACGTCAACCGCTTTATGGGCATGACGCTCAACAGCTTCGCCTTCGATCGGCCGGTGGAGTGGATGAACAACTGGACGCTGTTCTTCTGGGCCTGGTGGGTGGCCTGGTCGCCGTTCGTCGGCCTGTTCCTGGCGCGCATCTCGCGCGGGCGCACCATTCGTCAGTTCGTGGTCGGCACGCTGATCATACCGTTCGTGTTCACCCTGCTGTGGCTGTCTATCTTCGGCAACAGCGCGCTGTACCAGATCATCCACGGCAACGCCGAGTTTGCTCAGGAAGTGATGCAGTTCCCGGAGCGCGGCTTCTACAGCCTGCTGGCGCAATACCCCGGCTTCACCTTCAGCGCCTCGGTCGCCACCATCACCGGCCTGCTGTTCTACGTCACCTCGGCGGACTCCGGCTCGCTGGTGCTGGGTAACTTCACCTCGCGCCTGGCCGACATCAATAATGATGCGCCGAACTGGCTGCGGATTTTCTGGTCGGTGGCCATCGGCCTGCTGACCATCGGCATGCTGATGACCGACGGCGTGCCGGCGCTGCAGAAAACCACGGTGATCATGGGCCTGCCGTTCAGCTTCGTGATCTTCTTCGTGATGGCCGGGCTGTATAAATCGCTGCGGGTGGAGGACTACCGCAAGGCCAGCGCGCTCAGCACCCTGGCGCCGGTGCCGGTTTCCAGCCACGACGTGCTCAACTGGAAACAGCGCCTGTCGCGGGTGATGAACTACCCGGGCACGCAGTACACGCAGAAAATGTTGGATACGGTTTGCCGCCCGGCGATGCAGGACGTGGCGCGCGAACTGGAGTTGCGCGGCGCGAAAGTGGAGTTCAGCGAAGTGCCGCCGACCGAAGACGAACGCCTGAACCACCTGGAGCTGCTGGTACACCTGGGCGAGGAACAGAACTTCATCTATCAGATCTGGCCGATGCGCTACTCGGTGCCGGGCTTCACCTACCGCGCCCGCTCCGGCAAGTCGCACTACTACCGGCTGGAAACCTTCCTGATGGAAGGCACCCAGGGCAACGACCTGATGGACTACAGCAAGGAACAGGTGATTGGCGATATTCTCGACCAGTACGAGAAGCACCTGAACTTCCTGCACATTCATCGCGAAGCGCCGGGGGGCACCCTGACCTTCCCGGATATGTGACGGTCAATCAATAACCAGAGGGCGTAGCCAGGCTACGCCCTTTTTTATGCCTGCTCGGCCGGCAAATCGGCCTTCAGCAGCACCAGGGAGCCGGCCAACAACACCAGATCCTTGATTAAAAAGCTGGTGGCGCCGGCCATGGCGGGAAAACCGCCGGCGGAGGGCTCCCAGGCGCCCGGCGTAGAAAAGATCAGCGTCAGCGTGGTCAGGTAGGTCACCGTCGATCCGATCGCCCCCAGCAACCCCAACCGCCGCGACCAGAATCCCGCCAACAGCAGCAAACCGAAGCTCCATTCAGCGACGCCTAATGCATAACTGGCGCCGCGAATGCCGAACGCCTGATGCATCCAGCTCAGCAGCGGGCTGTTGCCGATCAGCGGCACCAGCCCCTGTGCCTCGTAATCAAACCATTTGGCGTAGCCGAAGGCGGCGAAAATCACCACCAACGCCGCGCGCATAAAGATAACGTCCCCGTTCGAGCGCTGAAAGCGCCGCAGCCATGTCGCCAACATCATCCTCTCTCCTTATGCTGCCCGCAGCCGCCGCGGTTTGCCGCTTGCGGCCGCGGGGTGAGGCGGCTTAGTGCCCCATCGCATCCTTTTTCATCTCGTCTTTCTTCATGCCGTCTTTGGCCATACTGTCTTTCGCCATGCCATCCTTTTTCATGGCGTCTTTGCCCATTTTGTCTTTCTTCATGCAGTCCTTGCCCATGCACTCTTTCTTCATCCCATCTTTCGCCATGCCGTCGTGCGACATCTGGCTCATGCCGTCCTTTTTCATCGCGTCTTTACTCATGCCGTCCGCGGCGTTGGCGCCGGCCACGCCCAGCATCAGCGCGCTGCACATCATCATTGCGAATAACTTTTTCATGGTATTTCCTTCCGTCATGTCAAAGGCACCGGAGTGCCGGAGAATGGCCGGCGGCCGCCTCAGCTGCCGCCAAACCAGTTGTAGCCCTGGTCTTCCCAGTAACCGCCCGGGAAGCGGTTGGTGACCTCGATCACCTGAATGTGTTTCGGATTCTTGTAGCCCAGCTTGGTCGGCATGCGCAGCTTCATCGGGTAGCCGTACTTGCGCGGCAAGATCTGGCCGTCGTAGGTCAGCGCGATAATCGTCTGCGGATGCAGCGCGGTGGCCATATCGATGCTGGTGTAGTAGTCGTCGGCGCATTTGAAGCTGACGTAGCGGGCGCTCAGATCCGCGCCGATTACCTTAAGAAAGGTGGCGAACGGCACGCCGCCCCACTTGCCGATGGCGCTCCAACCCTCGACGCAAATATGACGCGTCACCTGGCTGACCTGCGCCATCCGATGCAGCTGCGGCAGGCTCCAGGCGCGCTTGTCCTGCACCAGCCCCGCCACCTCCAGCCGATAGTCGTCGCCGTTGATGTCGGGCGCGTCCTCCTCGGCGTAAAAGGCGTTGAACGGGAATGGCCGGGTGATCATCGATTCCGGGTAGACCGGCGCCAGGCGATCGCCGTTGAACAGCCAGCCCTGCACCCGATCGTTGAGGCGCGAAATGCGGCTCAGCGCCTGTTCAACGTTGGCGTTGCCGCTGAGATCGCAGCCGGTGAGCATGGCGATGCCGCCCAGCGTCAGACCGTTGCGCAGAAAGCGGCGGCGGGACGACGCGGTCAACAAGCGCTGCGCTTCTTTGACGATCGCCTGCCCTTCAACGATCGTCATGGTCTGTTTATCCTTTTTCATCGTGAACTCCTTAACGTCCGCGCAGCATGGCCAGCAGCGTGCGGGGCACCAGCGCCACCATCACCAGATGGATCGCGACGAAGGCCACCAGCGCCGACATGGCGAAAAAGTGGATATAGCGCGCCGCTTCATAGCCGCCGAGCAGCGTGCGCAGCAGTGGAAACTGCACCGATTTCCACAGCACCAGTCCGGACAGCGCGCTTATCACGCCGAGGAGCATCACCGACAGATAGGCCACGCGCTGCACCATGTTGTAATGGCGCAAATCGGCGTGCTGCAGCCGGCCGCGCAGCGCCGCGCCGACATCGGCGAGAAACTGCTTCGGGCTGAGCGGCCAATATTTGCGTTTGAAACGCCCGCTGGCGAGGTTAAGCAGCAGGTAGCACAGCCCGTTGACGCCAAACAGCCACATGCCGGCGAAGTGCCACTGCAGCGCGCCGCCCAGCCAGCCGCCAAGCGTCAGCTCGTTGAGAAAACTGAAGTTGAACAGCGGCGAGGCGTTATAGATGCGCCAGCCGCTGGTGACCATGATCAGCATCGCCAGCGCATTCAGCCAATGCGTCAACCGCAGCCAGAGAGGATGTACCGTCTGTCGTTGTTCCGGGGTGAGGGTGAAGCTCATAGCGATTCCTGCCAGCTAACGATGCGATGAGCCCAGTATTCCCCGGATTTGTTCCCCAAGACCTCACGCAAAGTTAAATAAAATGTGATAACTCCGCCGGTGGCGGTTGTGTAGACTTCAGAGAGAATCGGGCTAATCAGCGGTAATGAGAATGGACAAGCCAAAACGAATTTTGATCGTCGAGGACGACGGCGACATCGCCGATCTGCTGCAGCTGCATCTGCGTGACGAGGGTTACGCCATCAGCCACGCCGCCGACGGCAATCAGGGCATGGCGATGCTGGAACAGGGCGGCTGGGACGCCTTGATCCTCGATCTGATGTTGCCGGGCGTAGACGGATTGGAGATTTGCCGCCGGGCGCGCACCATGACGCGCTACACGCCGATCATCATCACCAGCGCGCGCTCCAGCGAGGTGCACCGCGTGCTGGGGCTGGAACTGGGCGCCGACGACTATCTGGCCAAACCTTTTTCCATGCTGGAGCTGGTGGCGCGGGTCAAGGCGCTGTTTCGCCGCCAGGAGGCGATGAGCCGCAACCTGCGCATGGACGCCGGCGCACTCAGCTTCAACGATCTGACCATCGATCCCATCGCCCGCGAAGTGCGCCTGCACCAACAGCCGATCGAGCTGACGCCGCGCGAATTCGACCTGCTGTACTTTTTCGCCCGCCACCCGGGCCAGGTATTCTCGCGCCTCAGCCTGTTGAATCAGGTCTGGGGCTATCAGCACGAAGGGTATGAGCACACCGTCAACACCCATATCAACCGGCTGCGCATCAAGATTGAGCGCAATCCGGCGGAACCCGAGCGCATCCTCACGGTGTGGGGCATGGGCTATAAATTCGCGGCCGCGCCGCAAGAGTGAGCCATGAAAAACCTTACATTAGCGCAACGCCTCACGATTATCTTCGCGCTGCTGATCGTCATCGGCTGCGCCTTTTCCGGCTGGATGCAGGTGCGCAGCAATACCCAGTACAGCCAGGCGGTGATCCAGCGCCTGTCCGGCAACCTGGCGCAGCATATCGCCGACAGCAATCCGCTGCTGGGGGTGAACGGGCCGGATCTGCAGGCGGTGCATACCCTGTTCGATCAGCTGATGGCGGTGAACCCCAGCGTTGAGGTTTACCTGCTCGACAAACAGGGCACGATTATCGGCAACGCCGCGCCGGCCGGGCATCTGAAGCGGCAGCGGGTCGCGCTGGCGCCGCTGCAGGCGCTGCTCGATGGCGCGCAGATGCCGGTGTACGGCGACGATCCGCGCAGCGCGGACGGGCGCAAGGTGTTCAGCGTTGCGCCGCTGAAGGTCGACGGCCGGCTCGAAGGCTACCTGTATGTGGTCTTGCTCGGTGAAGAGTACACGGCGCTGGCCAGCAACGCCCAGTTCAACTCGGCGGTCAGCATGGCGCTGTGGACCTCCGGGGTGATGGTGCTGTTCAGCCTGCTGGCCGGCGGTTTCGCGTTCTACTGGGTCACTCGCCCCATCCGGCGCCTGACCCGCCAGGTCAATGCGCTGGACAGCGGCGGCATTGAGGCGGTGCAGGCCTACGCGGCGCTGCCGGCGGTGCCGGCCGGGCGCGACGAGGTGAGCCAGCTGCAACAGGCCTTCCACCGCATGGCGCAGCGCCTCGCCGAACAGTGGCAAACGCTGGCGCAGCAGGATCGGCTGCGGCGCGAATTCATCGCCAACGTCTCGCACGATCTGCGCACCCCGCTCACCTCGCTGCACGGCTATCTGGAAACGCTGTCGGTCAAGGCCGCCACCCTGAGCGACGCCGATCGGCGGCGCTATCTGGAGATCGCCCTGGCGCAGAGCCGCAAAGTGGGCAAGCTGGCGCAGGAGCTGTTCGAGCTGGCGCGGCTGGAGTACGGCGTGGTGAAACCGCAGAAAGAGCCCTTCTCCCTCAGCGAGCTGTTGCAGGACGTGTTCCAAAAGTTCGAGCTGGCGGCGGAGGCGCGTAATCAGCGGCTGCATGCCGACATCGCCCCCGGCGTGCCGCCGGTGTTCGCCGATCTCAGCATGATTGAGCGGGTGCTGACCAACCTGCTGGACAACGCCATTCGCCATACGCCGCCCGGCGGCGACATCGGCGTGCGGCTGTGGCGGCAGGAAGATCGGGTGATGGTGCAGGTCAGCGACAGCGGCCCCGGCATTCCGCAGACGCTGCGCGCCGATCTGTTCGTGCGGCCGTCTGTCCTGAGCGGCGCCCGGCGCCCTGCGGGCGGGCTGGGGTTAATGATCGTGCGGCGCATTCTGCAGCTGCACGACAGCGATATTCAGCTGATCGAACAACCGCAAAGCGGCGCCTGCTTCCGCTTTGCCATTCCGCCGCGTTAATCCGGCTTAACGGTTATTGCGCTAACGGGAACCGCAGGCTGAAAATGAGGCTGGCGGCAGACGCGCGCCCGGTACATTCGGCGCGCGCCTCACCGCCGTGCAGCGTCATGATGGCGCGTACGATAGACAGCCCGAGACCGCTGGCATGGCTGCCGGCGCTGCGCGCGGGATCGGCGCGGTAGAAACGATCGAACAGTTTTTCCAGCTGTGCCGGCGCGATCGGCGGCCCCTGATTGATGACCTGCACCCACCAGGCATCGGCGCGCCGTTCAGCCCGCAATACGATCAGGCTGTTTTCATCGGCATAGCGCACCGCGTTGGCCACCAGATTGCTCAGCGCCCGCTGGAACAACATCGCGTCCGCCTTCAGCTCGCCTTCCCCTTCGCAGTTCAGCGCGATGCCGCGTTCTTCCGCCAGCCCTTCGAAGTAATCAGCCACCCGCCGCAGCTCGACCGCCACATCCAGACGACTGTAGTTCAGCGCGGACTGCGCCTCACCGGCGCGCGCCAGAAACAGGATGTTTTCCACCATGCGCGAAATACGCTCCAGCTCATCCATATTGTTCGACAATAGGGTTTCGTACTCCTCCACGCTGCGGGGTTGATACAGCGCCACCTGACACTGGCCCATCAACGCGCCCACCGGGGTGCGGATCTCATGGGCCAGATCGGCGGAAAACTGCGTCAGCCGCTGATAGCCTTCATTCAACCGATCGAGCATCGCATTAAACGCCCAGGTCAATTGCTGTAACTCCTTCGGCGCCCCCTGTTCACTGAGGCGCGTCGACAATGTATTGGGCGCGATCTCCGACGCCTGCGCCGCCATGCGCCATAGCGGCCGCAATCCGCGGCGCATGACCCCATAGCCCAGCAGCGCAATCAGCAGGAAAGCCACAACGACCGCCGCGACAATACGCCACAGGTAGCGCGCCAGCATCTTCTGTTCGTTGACCATCACGTGCGCGGCGGAGATCTGCAGCAAACTGCCGTCTTCCAGGCGCACCATTGCCGATGCCGCACGCAGCGGCACCCCCTGCGCCGTTTCCCCGCCGCGCACGGCGGCCAGCGTATGCGCCTGTTCGGGCGGCGTCGGCGCGATTGGCGGCAGGGCCACCCTGGCCGGATTCACATTGATGAGCGGTTTTTGCCCCGGCATTTGGAAAATCAGCACGTCCTGTTCATTGCCCAGCATGTTTTCGAACAGGCCGTTATTGGCGGTCAGGCGCGCCAAAGGAAAGCGCTGCCCCAGTAAATGGCGGAAATACTCTACGCGCCCGGTCACCTGCAGATCGCTGCGGAGCGTCATTTCCTGACGCATGGCGCCGAACAGATACCAGCCCGCCCCGCTCACCACGCAGGCGGCCACCAGCGCGAACAGCATGGCGGTGCGCAGCGTCAGCGACACCGGCCGACGTGAAGCGCGGGCGTTCACGAGCGCGGCTCGCAAACATAGCCGATGCCGCGCACGCTGTGGATCAGCTTGACGTCGAACGGCCGGTCGATTTTGGCGCGCAGGCGTTTGATCGCCACATCAACCACATTAGTGTCGCTGTCGAAATTCATGTCCCACACCTGGGAGGCGATCTGCGTGCGCGACAGCACTTCACCTTCGCGCCGCACCAGCAGATGCAGCAACATGAATTCTTTATTGGTCAACGGGATCACCTGATCCTGGCGCACCGCCCGGCGGCGCAGCACGTCCAACTGCAGATCGGCGATGGCGTAATGATCGGCTTCGCGCGCCGGCCCGCGGCGCAGCAAGGTGCGCAAACGCAGCACCAGCTCGGTAAAGGAAAAGGGTTTGATAAGATAGTCGTCCGCGCCCAGCTCCAGACCGTGGATGCGATCCTGTACGCCGTCGCGGGCGGTGAGAAACAGGATCGGCACGTCGCTTTTCTTGCGCAACACCTCGATGATCTGCCAGCCGTCCAGCCCCGGCAGCATCACGTCGAGCACGATCGCATCGTAATCCTGCTCCAACGCGCGAAACAGCCCGTCGGTGCCGGTGCGCGCCAAATCGACGCCGTAGCCCGCTTCCCCGAGTCCTTTCTTCAGGTAATCCCCTGTGCCGATATCGTCTTCAACTACCAGTATTCGCATGCTCGCCACCTCGTTACGTCTGCAAAAATACTAGCAGCTTCGGCGGACAAACTTGATGACATTAATGTCATCAAACGGCCATGGCGCTGACCCAATGGCTCAACCATGCTTAACCGGCAAACTCATTTCAGGAGAACGTTATGATTACCCGTCATCGTATAGCCGGTTTACTGTTATCCACCTTGCTGCTGTCCAGCGGCTTGGCCGCCGCCGCCCAGCCGCCGGGCAAGGTGATTGCGCCGCTGCGCGGCACCATCAGCCAGGTTGCCGACGGCAATCTGCAGCTGACCGATCGCAAGGGCGAGACCCTCAGCGTCAAGCTGAACGATCAGACCAAAGTGCTCAGCGTCTCCAAAGCCACGCTGGACGACATCAAACCGGACAGCTTCATCGGCACCGCCGCCGTGCCGCAGCCGGACGGCACGCTCAAAGCGCTGGAGGTGCACGTGTTCGCCGCCAGCCTGCGCGGCACCGGCGAAGGGCACTCTGCCTGGGAATCCGCCGACGGCAAAGTGGACACCATGACTAACGGCACCGTCGGCAAACTGGTGAAATCCAACGGCCGTACCCTGACCGTCACCTACGGCAACCAGCAGAAAACCGTTGTCGTGCCGGAAGACGTGCCGATCGTGACGCTGGATCCGGGCGATCTGAGCCTGCTGAAACCGGGCGTGCACATCGTGCTGTTCTCCGCCGCCAACGAAAAGGGCGAGCGCGTCGCCACGCGCATTTCCGCCGGCAAAGACGGCACCGTGCCGCCGATGTAACCGGAGGAATGCCATGAAGACCAACGCGTCGCCGCCGGTGCATCGCTGGCCGGTTCGCATCACTCATTGGATCAACCTGTTCGCCATGGTGTGCATGTTCATGAGCGGTTGGGAAATCTACAACGCCTCGCCGCTGTTCGATTTCCGCTTTCCGCCGCAGATGACGCTGGGCGGTTGGCTGGGCGGCGCGATTGGTTGGCATTTGGCGGTGATGTGGCTATTGGCGCTCAACGCCGTCTGCTATCTGCTGTGGAGCCTGTTCAGCGGTCATTTTCGCCGCGATCTGTTGCCGCTTCGCATCGGCGCGCTGCGGCAGGATATCTGGCTGGCGTTGACGCTGCGCCTGCGCCACCGGCATGGCCACTATAACGCCATTCAGAAACTGATGTACCTCGGCGTACTGGCGCTGGGGCTATTACTGGTGCTGTCCGGCCTGGCGATTTGGAAACCGGTTCAGCTGCAGGGATTGGTCGCGCTGTTTGGCGGCTTCGACTTCGCGCGCTACGTGCATTTCTTCTCCATGGCCGGCATCGGCCTGTTTGTGGCGATCCACATCTTCATGGTGATCGTCGTGCCCAAAACGCTGTGGGCGATGATAACGGGTGGCAAACATGAATGAGAAAAAACCGCGGGCAACCGCGCCAAAACTGGAACCGGACCAAAAAAAACAGTTGGTCAATCTGCAGCGCCGCCTGATGCTGCGTTCCGGCCTGACGCTGGGCGGCATCGCCATGCTTACCGGTTGCAACCTGCAAGACGGCGATCGGGTGGATAAAGTGCTGTGGGCTATGTCGCGCTGGAACGACCGGGTGCAGGCCTGGCTGTTCAGCGGCCAGCGGTTGGCGCAAACTTACCGGCCGGACCAGATCACCCACCCTTTCCCCTTTAACGCATTTTACCCGGAATACAACGTCCCCGAGATCGATCTCGCCGGCTACCGGCTTGAGGTCGCGGGGAAAGTGGAGAAAAAAGCGCCCTGGACGCTGGAACAGCTGCAGCGGCTGCCGCAGCAAAGCCAGATCACGCGCCTGATCTGCATTGAGGGCTGGAGCGCCATTGGCCAATGGGGAGGCGTGCCGCTGCGCACCTTTCTGCAGCACGTCGGCGCGGATCTGAATGCCGGTTACGTCGGCTTCAAATGCGCCGATCGCTACTACGCCAGCCTCGATATGGCCACCGCGCTGCACCCGCAGACCATCCTGGCGCTGGATTTCGGCGGCAAGGCGCTGCCGGCAGACTACGGCTATCCGCTGCGGCTGCGCGTGCCGACCAAGCTGGGGTTCAAAAACGCCAAACATATCGCCGCCATCTTCGTCAGCGACGTCAATCCAGGCGGGTATTGGGAAGATCAGGGCTACAACTGGTTCAGCGGCATTTAGTTTTGCGCGGCGCTGCGCACAACCTTCATCGGCGGCTGGAGGATCGTCTCCGCCGCGGTTAATAATTTGTTCGTCATAAAGGGGATAACTATAGGAAAAATAATAGTAAAAAGGATTTTATCATGGATATTGATGTGAGGGAGTCACACACTGGAATAGCAGACACATACAGATATCAGATTGCCGTCAGAAAAGGTGATGGTAAATCGGCCATCTATCATTTGGATTTCAAGAGAATTGGGCAAAACATGCACCATTGGTTTGCCCCAGTGTATGTGGACACTGCTCTCCTCAATAAGGCTTTCTCTCTGGAGTTTTATGATGTTAAGGCGTTGAGCGACGTAAACAGGCATCGGCGCTCAGCTTTCGATACCTATACCGCAATGCATTATACCCTTCTCCAACGCGAACGCTTATTCGTTGTTGGCATCGGGGAAACTCTTCTCAAATTTGCCTATCAGTATCATGCCAGGATCATCTTAAGTGCACCGTTAAGGCCAGCATTAGCTAAAATTTATGATTTTTTGTTGAAAAAATATGCGCACAAAGGGCATTATTTATACAAAATAGAGTTTATAAAGGACGGCCTCTATGTCATCGAAATCCCACGTAGCCCCCATAGCATCCCATACTTACCAACAGCACGTTAAGGAACAGCGCCTGAAAGAGATGCAAGCCTTCCACGAAGAGTGGTGGGAACAAAGGCGCCGCGAATGGCGTGAACGCGGCGGCGTTGAAGCCAGTGAAGCGCCCGCACTTGGCATCGATACCGAACTTTCATCCTAATGCAGGTTCGTTCTTATTCTTATTCTTCTTCTTCCGCCGTCAGCAATGCAATCCCCGCTTGCTCAATGGCCTCCCGCGCGGCGGCGGGCAACCCCTCATCGGTAATGATGGCGTCAAAGGCGGCGATCGGCAGCGCCAGATAGGTGGCGACTTTGCCGTATTTGGACGTATCGCTGAGCAGAATGCGGCGGCGGCTGGCCTCGACGATGGCCTTCTTCACCATCACCTTATCTTCGTTCGGCGTCGACAGGCCGCGCATGCCCCACGAAGAGGCGGAGATGAACGCCAGATCGATAAACAGACCGCGCAGCGCCTGCGCCGCCGCTTCGCCGACGCAGGAGCGGTTTTCCCGGCACACGGTGCCGCCGGTGTGGATGATTCGGCACTGGCTGTGTTCGATCAGGAAGCCGGCGATGACAAAGTCGTTGGTCACTACCGTCAAATCGTCACGTTCTCCGATCTGTTTCGCCAGCGCCAGCGTGGTGGTGCCGGCATCCAGATAGATACAGCTATTGGCGGGAATTTGCCGCGCCGCCAGCCGACCGATGGCGATTTTCTGCCGGCCGAACATCCCCTCTTTGGCCTGGTGCGAAGGTTCGCTCGCCACCCGTTCCGGCGCCTGCACGCCGCCCGAGACCGACTGCACCGCCCCCTGCTCTTCCAGTTTTTGCACGTCACGGCGGATCGTCATATGCGACACCCCCAGCCGTTCGGTCAGCTCGGCGATGCTGACGACGCCGCGTTCGGATACCAGCGCAAGAATTTGTTGATGGCGTTCTACAGGTATCACGGTTCCCTCTCGTTGCTGCGGTGATAATAATTGTGATTTTACGTCAATTTTCGTTCGCCGATAGCCCTAATTTCTCGCGGCGTGACGGCGAGCGCAGTTAGGCCAGCCAAACACAAACTTATTTAAAAACATAATAGTAATGTTGCTTCAGGCCAGAAATCGCACGAAAAATCCGTTTCACGCATTGTTAATTATTGTGATAACGATCGCGGATAATCGGCCGGCAAGCGCTTACATTTAACACAACAAAACAAATTATCACTAAAATTAACAGGAGTGCAGTATGACACACCCAGGGAATTATGCCGTTTGCGTCATCGGGCTGGGGGCGATGGGCATGGGCGCCGCGCGTTCATGCCTCCGCGCCGGATTGACCACCTACGGCGCCGATCTCAATCCGCAGGCGCTGGCGGCGCTGCAACAGGCCGGCGCGAAACAAACGGCCCCCAGCGCCTGCGACTTCGCCGCCGAGCTGGACGCCGTGTTGCTGCTGGTGGTGAACGCCGCACAGGTGAAGCAAATCCTGTTCGGCGAGCAAGGCCTGGCGCCGCAGCTCAAGCCGGGCACGGCGGTGATGGTGTCTTCGACCATTTCCGCCGATGACGCCAAACAGATCGAGCAACGGCTGCTGGACTACGGCCTGGCGATGCTGGATGCGCCGGTTTCCGGCGGGGCGGCCAAGGCGGAAGAAGGCCAGATGACGGTGATGGCCGCCGGCGCCGACGCCACCTTCACGCGCCTGCAACCCGTGCTGGACGCCATCGCCGGCAAGGTTTACCGCATCGGCGAAACCATCGGCCTGGGCGCGACGGTAAAAATCATCCACCAGCTGTTGGCCGGGGTGCACATCGCCGCCGGGGCGGAAGCCATGGCGCTGGCCGCCCGCGCCGGCATCCCGCTGGACGTGATGTACGACGTGGTCACCCACGCCGCCGGCAACTCCTGGATGTTCGAAAATCGCATGCGCCACGTGGTCGACGGCGACTATACGCCCAAATCGGCGGTGGATATCTTCGTCAAGGATCTGGGGCTGGTGGCGGATACCGCCAGGGCGCTGCACTTCCCGCTGCCGCTGGCCTCCACCGCTTTCACCATGTTTACCGCCGCCAGCAACGCCGGTTACGGTAAAGAAGACGACAGTGCGGTAATCAAAATCTTTGCCGGCATCGATCTGCCGCAAAAAAAGGAGGCGCTCTGATGCTGCTTGGCGTAATCGCGGATGACTTTACCGGCGCGACCGACATCGCCAGTTTTCTGGTGCAAAACGGCCTGCCGACGGTGCAGCTGAACGGCGTGCCGCAGGACGAAACGCAGGTAAACGCACAGGCGGCGGTCATCAGCCTGAAATCGCGCTCCTGCCCGGCAGAGCAGGCGATCGAACAGGCATTGCAAGCGCTGGCCTGGCTGCAAAAACAGGGTTGCCGCCAGTTCTACTTCAAATACTGCTCCACCTTCGACAGCACCGCACAGGGCAATATCGGCCCGGTGACCGACGCCCTGCTCGCCGCGCTGGGGGAAAATTTCACGGTTGTTTCCCCGGCGCTGCCGGTAAACGGCCGCACGGTCTATCAGGGCTACCTGTTCGTCGGGGAACAGCTGCTGTCTGAGTCCGGCATGCGTCATCACCCGGTCACGCCAATGGCCGACAGCAACCTGCTTCGCCTGATGGAATCCCAGGCCGCCGGACGCTGTGGGCTGGTGACGGCGGCGGAAATGGATCGCGGCGCCGAGGCAGTCAGCGAGAAGCTGCGCCAACTGGCGCAGGAAGGCGTGCGCTACGCGGTGCTGGATACGCTCAACGAGCGGCATCTGCTCATCCAGGGTGAAGCGTTGAAAACGATGAAGCTGGTGACCGGCGGTTCGGGCCTGGCGATCGGCCTGGCGCGGCAATGGGCGCAAAGCGGCGATTGTGCGGCTGAGGCAGCCGGCGCGCCGCAGGGGGAAAAGGCGGCAGTGCTGTCGGGCTCGTGTTCTGTGATGACTAACCGGCAGGTGGCGCACTACCGCGAGCGCGCTTCGGCGCAGGCCATCGATATCAGCCGTTGCCTCGAACCACAGGCACGCGCCGCCTACGCCGCCGAGTTGGCGCACTGGGCGCAGCATCACGCCGGGGAAGCGCTTGCCCCGCTGATCTACGCCACTGCGCCGCCGGAAGCGCTGCAGCAAACGCAACGGCAGCACGGCGCCGCCGCCAGCGAAGCGGTGGAAGCGCTGTTCGCCGAATTGGTGGTGCAACTGCGCCAGTTGGGATTCAGCCGCTTTATCGTCGCCGGCGGAGAAACCTCCGGCGTGGTCACGCAGGCGCTGGGCATTCGCGGCTTCCATATCGGCCCCGGCATTTCCCCCGGCGTTCCCTGGGTGCGCGCCAGCGATCGGGCGATTTCCCTGGCGCTGAAATCAGGCAATTTTGGCGATGAAGCCTTCTTCTCACGCGCGCAAACGGAGTTTCCAGTATGAGCATGACGACCGAACAGCAAGCGCGCGAAGAGATGGTGCGCCTCGGCGCCTCATTTTTCCAACGCGGCTACGCCACCGGTTCCGCCGGCAACCTCTCGCTGTTGCTGCCGGACGGGGCGCTGCTGGCGACGCCGACCGGCTCTTGCCTGGGCGAGCTGCAGGCCGATCGCCTGTCTAAAGTGAGCCTGAACGGCGATTGGCTGTCCGGCGACAAGCCGTCGAAAGAGATCAGCTTTCACCGAGCGCTGTATCTGAACAATCCGGAATGCAAAGCGGTGGTGCACCTGCATTGCACCTACCTCACGGCGCTCTCTTGCCTGCAAGGGCTGGACGTCGACAACGCCATCAAACCGTTCACCCCCTATGTGGTGATGCGCGTCGGCAAGGTGCCGGTGGTGCCCTACTATCGCCCTGGCGACGAAAGGCTGGCGCAGGATCTGGCGCGCCTGGCGCCGGCCCACCGCGCCTTTTTACTGGCCAACCACGGGCCGGTGGTGACCGGTAAAGACCTGCGAGCGGCGGCGGACAATACCGAAGAGATGGAAGATGCGGCGCGGCTGATCTTCACCCTCGGCGATCGTCCTATCCGCTATTTGACCGATGATGAAATTGCCGAATTACGGAGCTGACCCATGCCTAAATTTGCCGCCAATTTATCGATGATGTTTAACGAAGTGCCGTTCCTAGAGCGCTTCGCTGCCGCTGCCGAACAAGGCTTCAGCGCGGTGGAATTCCTGTTCCCTTACGAGCATCCCGCTGAGCTGTTGGCCGAAAAGCTGCGCGAGCACGGCCTGCAACAGGTGCTGTTCAATACCGCGCCCGGCGATGTCGCTGCCGGCGAATGGGGGCTGGCGGCGCTGCCGGGCCGCGAGCAGGATGCGCGCGCTGATATCGACCGCGCGCTGGCCTACGCCATCGCCATCGCCTGTCCCTGCGTGCACCTGATGGCCGGCGTGGTGCCCGCGGGCGCGGATCGGCAACGTTATCTCGACACCTTTATCGCCAATGCGCGCTATGCCGCCGACGCCTTCGCCCCGCACGGCGTCAAGGTGCTGATCGAAGCGCTCAGCCCACCGGTCAAGCCCGACTACCTGTTCGCCAGTCAACATCAGGCGGCGGAGGTGGTGGCGGCGATCGAGAGACCGAACGTGTTCATTCAGTTCGACTTTTTCCACGCGCAGTTAGTGGACGGCAATATCAGCGGGCTGCTGGAGACGCTGGCCGGGCGCTACGCGCATATCCAGATAGCCTCAGTGCCGGATCGTCACGAACCGGACGAGGGTGAACTGAATTACCCGTGGCTGTTCGACAGGCTGGATGCGCTCGGCTATCAGGGCTGGATCGGTTGCGAATACCGGCCGCGCGGCGACACCGCCGCCGGGCTCGGCTGGCTGAAGCCTTACCGCTAACGTCGCACGCCGACACCAGGAAAACGATTTTATAACAATGAAACGCACCCGTATCGCCACGCGGCGATCGCGGTGCCCAACGCTTACCCAACGAAAGGCTTTTTTCATGTCTACCTCTCTGCTGTTGCTGATTGCCGTACTCGGCGTGGTGCTGCTGTTATTGATGGTGATTAAGGCGAAGGTGCAACCCTTTGTCGCGCTGTTGGTGGTCAGTCTGCTGGTGGCGTTGGCCAGCGGCATTCCGACCGGTGAAGTGATGAAAGTGATGACCGCCGGGATGGGCGGCGTGCTCGGCTCGGTAACCATCATCATCGGTCTGGGGGCGATGCTCGGGCGCATGATCGAACACTCGGGCGGCGCCGAGTCGCTGGCGCAACGTTTCAGCCAGGGGCTGGGGCCGAAACATACCGTCGCCGCGCTGACCCTCGCCGCATTTATCCTCGGCATTCCGGTATTCTTCGACGTCGGCTTTATCATTCTGGCGCCGATTATTTACGGCTTCGCCAAGGTCGCCAAAGTGTCGCCGCTGAAGTTCGGCCTGCCGATGGCCGGCGTGATGTTAACGGTACACGTCGCGCTGCCGCCGCACCCCGGCCCGGTCGCCGCCGCCGGCCTGCTCAACGCCGACATCGGTTGGCTGACCATCATCGGCCTCGCGATCTGTATTCCGGTCGGCGCGATCGGCTATTTCGCCGCCAACTACCTCAACCGCAAAACCTATCCGTTATCGATAGAGGTGCTGGAACAGCTGCAGCTGGCGGCGCCGGAGCCGCGGCCGGAAGGGCGAGCGCCGCTCAGCGATCGCATCAACCCGCCCGGCGCCGGCCTGGTGGCGGCGCTGATCGTCATTCCGATCGCCATCATCATGCTCGGCACCGTCTCCGCCACGCTGTTGCCGGCAGGCTCGGCGCTGCGCGATGCGCTGTCGCTGCTGGGGTCGCCGGCGGTGGCGCTGATGATAGCCCTGCTGCTGGCCTTCTACTTCCTGGCGCTGCGCCGCGGCTGGAGCCTGCAACACACCGGTGACGTAATGGGCGCCGCGCTGCCGACCGCCGCGGTGGTGATCCTGGTGACCGGCGCGGGCGGCGTGTTCGGCAAGGTGCTGGTGGAATCCGGCGTCGGCAAGGCGCTGGCCGAAGTGCTGACGGCCATTGGCCTGCCGCTGGTGCCCGCCGCGTTTATCATTTCGCTGGCGCTGCGCGCTTCGCAGGGTTCCGCCACCGTGGCGATCCTGACCACCGGCGGCCTGTTGTCGGAAGCGGTCAGCGGGTTGAATCAGCTGCAGCTGGTGCTGGTGACGCTGGCGACCTGTTTTGGCGGGCTGGGGCTTTCTCACGTCAACGACTCCGGTTTTTGGATCGTCACGCGCTATCTGGGGCTGTCGGTGGCCGATGGCCTGAAGACCTGGACGGTGCTGACCACCCTGCTCGGCCTGAGCGGCTTTCTGTTCACCTGGCTGTTGTGGCTGGCGGTGTGATTTCTCTGGCATACTGAACGCCGTTGTTTTTCATCGCCTTTCACCCTGTGCAGGAGCAGCAACATGACCGTAATCAACACCGCGCCAACGCTTATCACCGAACGCCTGCGGCTGGACGCGCACACGCTGGACGACTTCGACTCGCTGGCCGCGCTGTGGGCCGATCCGCTGGTGGTGCGCTATATCGGCGGCACGCCGCGCGACCGGGAAGACTCCTGGGGGCGCCTGATGCGCTACGTCGGCCACTGGGCGCTGTTGGGATACGGGTATTGGGCGGTGCGTGACAAACAGAGCGGCGAGTATCTCGGCAGCATCGGCTTCTCCAACTTCCTGCGCGACATCACCCCGGCGCTCGACGCGCCGGAAATGGGCTGGACGCTGGTGAGCTCGGCGCACGGCAAAGGCTACGCCACCGAGGCGCTGCGGGCGGCGCTGGCCTGGGGTAAAACGCACCTGCCCGGCAAGCAAACCGTCTGCATCATCTCACCGGAAAACCAGGCTTCGCTGGCGCTGGCGAAAAAAGTCGGCTTTAGCGAAAGCCACCGCAGCGAGTATCACCAGAGCCCGATCGTCGTGATGCATTGCCCGCTTTGAATGCCTAAGCGCGTTGCGCCGCCAACGCCGTCTGAATGAAGTTGTCCCGCAGCGCATCGGCGCGCTGCGGATCCCAGGCGATACCGACCTGCCACTCCGTCTCCTCGCCGCTCAGCGGTAAAATGTCGATGCCGGCCGGCGCGATATGCGTGATGCTGTGCGGCAGCAGCGCGACACCGACGCCGGCGGCAACCAGCGCCAGCAACGTCTGGATATCGCCGGCCTGCTGCACCACGTTCGGCGTCAACCGGTGGGCGGCGATAAACCGCAGCGACTGATCGCTCAGCCCGCGCCCGCGTTTGGGAGTCAACTGCAACAGCGGCAGCTGATTGAAACGCGCCATCAGATCGTCGGCGCGCAGCGCCAGCGCGCCCGGCGCGGCCAGCACCAACCGATCGCTCAGCAATGCCACGCCGCACAGCGGCGTATTGACCGGCAAGCGCACGAACCCCGCCTGCAACTCTCCCTGCAGCAACAGCTGATACTGGCGTTCCGACGGCAAGTCCTCCAGGCCGATCGCCACCTCGGGAAACCGTTGGCGAAAGGCTGCCACCAGCTGCGGCGCCAGATGAAAGCTGGAAAGGCCAAACCCCAGCGCCAGCCGCCCCGCTTCCCCGAGCGCCACCCGCCGCGCGCGCCGCTGAAACTGCTGGTACTGCTCCACCAGCGCCTGCGCTTCCGGGTAGAGCCGCTGCCCGCCGGCGGTGAGCACCGCCCCCTGTCGACCACGCTCGAACACTCGAATGCCGAGCTGGGTTTCCAGCGCCTGAATTTGCTTGCTCAGCGCCGGTTGGCTGATGCATAGCCGGCTCGCCGCCTGCCGATAGTTGCCCTGTTCAGCCAGCGCCACCAGGGCGCGCAGTTGTTTTATATCCATTCCATTAGATTATCGAATAGGGAATTTAATTGATTATACAGTAATCAAACCACCTGCTGTAATCAACGCAGACCCTAATCGGAGAGACACCATGACCATCTCATTACGCGCCGCCACGGTGCAATTCCAGCATCGCGCCAACGATAAGAATTACAACCTGTCGACTATCGAGCGCTTTATCGCTCAGGCGGCCGAGCAGCAGGTACAGCTGCTGGCCTTCCCGGAAATGTGTATCACCGGCTATTGGCACGTGCGCCATCTGTCCGACGCCGAAGTGCGGGCGCTGGCGGAACCGATCGCGTCCAGCCCTTCGCTGGCGCGCATTCGCCCGCTGGCTGAGCGTTACAATATGGCGATCGGCGTCGGGCTGATCGAACTGGGCGACGACGGCCGTTGCTACAACGCCTACGCCGTATGCCTGCCGGACGGCGCGCTGCATGTGCACCGTAAACTGCACGCCTTCGAACACCCGGCTATCGCCAGCGGCGATCGCTATACGGTGTTCGACACTCCCTGGGGCGTGCGCGTGGGCGTATTGATCTGTTGGGACAACAATCTGGTGGAGAATGTGCGCGCGACGGCGCTGCTGGGCGCGGAGGTGTTGATGGCCCCGCACCAGACCGGCGGCACCCATTCGCGCAGCCCGCACGGCATGAAGCCGATCCCACAGGTGCTGTGGCAGCGGCGAGCGGAAGATCCGCAGGCGATAGAGGCCGCCTTTCGCGGCGAACACGGCCGCGGCTGGCTGATGCGCTGGCTGCCCTCGCGCGCTCATGACAACGGGCTGTTTTTGTTATTCAGCAACGGCGTGGGCCGCGATGACGATGAGGTACGCACCGGCAATGCGATGATCCTCGATCCCTACGGCCGCATCGTAGCGGAGACCTGGGCGGCGGAAGACCGGATGGTCAGCGCCGAGCTCGATCTGACGCTGATCCCGCTCAGTACCGGACGCCGCTGGATTTACGGACGCCGCCCCGAGCTGTACGGTTTACTGACCGAACCGCAAGGCTATGAGCGCGATGCCCGCAGCGCGTGCTTTTCGACGCAGCCGACGGGGCGCAGCAGCTAATGACAGATAAAAAAAATCCGCCCGAAGGCGGATTTTTTATCCGCGCGGCAACCTGTGCCGCGCATTCACGCCCGCAGGCATGAAGAAATCTTAGAAGCGGTAGCCTACGCCAACGTTCCAGCTGCCAACGTCCACGCTGCGGATGCGGCTCTGCTCGTAGCCAACGTCCAGGGCAACGTTTTCGATTGGGTTGAACTGCAGACCTGCACCGTAGGTGAAGCCGTAGTCGCTGTTGCCACCTTTGTTACCGCCAGCCTGGGCGTTGTCGATGTTTTTGCCGTAGCCAACACCGATCACACCGTAGATGCTCGCCCAGTCGTTGAAGCGGTAAGCTGGACCTGCGGTGATGGAATCGTACTGAGATTTCTTGTAGAAACCGCTTTCAGAACGATTTTTTTCCAGGTGGGTGAAGGAGCCGATCACACCCAGTGGGTTGTTGTCGAACTCGTAACGGTATTTCAGGTTGAAACCGTTGGCCTTGTTAGCAACGCCTTGGAGATCACCCTGCGCATAGCCAGCGGATACGGTGCTCTGACCAGCGAATGCGGTACCTGCGCTAACTGCTAATACGCAAGCTGCTACTGCGGAAAGACATGCAATTTTTTTCATAACCACCTCAAACGCGTTTTATTATTAAGTACATCCATTTGTTCATGCTTTGAAAATATAACAAAAATTAGCGTGAAACTCTGCCTTGAAATGAGTGTCTAATGCTTTATATCGTGTAACAGAAGATTTCAAGAACAGTGTATCTGCTTCTTTTCGCTCTATTTTCGGCCGTATTCTACGGCTTTCTGTGACAAAAATCACCAATTTAATATCCAGATAATTCTTAAGAAAAAGCGCACTTTTTGACCAAATCCGCCACATCTCATCCGAGGATCGGCGGATTTCACCGCGATGCGCGCTTTTCTCAGACAGATTTTCGCCATTTCATTTACACTGCTCGCATCCCCGTTTCGACCGTTTTCTCAAGGCTGAGGAACGGCGCAAAAAAGGCCCGTTAAGGATGTCGTTATCTACTTCCGGCAGAGCGCCCTCCGCGCTGCTGCCCATCTGTCTGTTAATCATCGCCATGGTGTCTATCCAAAGCGGTGCCTCGTTGGCCAAAAGCCTGTTCCCGATCGTGGGCGCGGAAGGCATTACGACGCTGCGTCTTTTCATCGGCACCCTGATTCTGTTCATTATCTTCCGCCCGTGGCGTATGCGCATCGTCGCCGGCAGCCGCTTGCCGCTGCTGATTTACGGCCTGTCGCTCGGCGCGATGAACTACCTGTTCTACCTTTCGCTGCGCACCGTGCCGCTCGGCATCGCCGTGGCACTGGAGTTTACCGGCCCGTTGGCGGTGGCCATGTTCTCGTCGCGGCGGCCGATCGACTTTCTCTGGGTGGCGCTGGCGATCGCCGGGTTGTGGTTCCTGTTGCCGCTCGGCCACGGCGTAGGCGGGATCGATCCGTTCGGCGCCGCCTGTGCGCTCGGCGCCGGCGCCTGCTGGGCGGTCTATATCATTTTCGGCCAAAAGGCCGGCGGCGATCACGGCCCCGGCACGGTGGCGCTCGGTTCGTTGATCGCTGCGCTGGTGTTCTGCCCGATCGGCGCCTGGCAAACCGGCAGCGTGCTGTTCAACCTCGATATTCTGCCGGTGGCGCTGGCGGTGGCGATCCTCTCCACCGCGCTGCCTTATTCGCTGGAGATCATCGCGCTGCCCAAAATTCCGGCGCGCACTTTCGGCACCTTAATGAGCCTGGAGCCGGCGATGGCGGCGCTGTCCGGCATGCTGTTCCTCGGCGAACACCTGAGCGGCGTGCAATGGTTGGCGCTGGCGGCGATTATCGCCGCCTCCATGGGTTCCGCCCTGACCATTCGCCCCAAACCGCGCCTCGAAAGCCTTTCCTGATCGCCTGACTCGCCTGCCGTCCGCAACGCCGGAATGCAGGCGGGTTAACTGTTTTCCTCGTGACAAATCGGCATACTTCCCCTTAGCCTGTATCGCAGGCTCTTTGGACTTTCGCTCACATGGAGAATAACAGTGATTCACAACAGCCTGTTCAACCCACGCTTCGGCCGCGGACTCACGCCGGCGCTGGTTTCAACCCTGACCGAGTTGCGCCGATGCGACCTGCCCGAACTGGCGCTGGGCCATCACCCGATCGACGGCGACAACATCTTTATGGACGTGATGACGCTGACCACCGCGCCGGCGGCGGAGAAGCGCGCCGAAATGCATCAGGAGTATATCGCGCTGCATCTGCTGATCAGCGGCGAAGAACGCATCGAATACGGCCTGGCGGGCGACGGGCATCGCGAACATCCGCATGCAGAAAATAGCGATCTGCTGCTGCTGGACATCAAACGCCACCCGCAAACCCTGCACATGACGCACGGCATGTTCGCGATCTTTTTCCAGATGGAACCGCATAAGACCGGCTGCCTGTGGCAGCGGCCGCAGCACATCAAGAAAGCGGTGGTGAGGATCCATCACCGCCTGCTGCTGTGAGCCTGCGGCAGCGTCCGTAGAAAATCGGCGGCCTGGCGGGGAGAGCGCAAGCGCTTGAAACGGCCCCCTATATCGGTACGGGCCATCTCCGCCAGGTATTTTCGCCGGTTCTTCGAGTAAGTGCGGATCGTCCACAGCACGATCGACTCGCGGCTAAAGAAAGAACGGCGGAAACTTTCCCGATTGCCGGTGCCCGGCCACAGCTCGCTTTTGCCGGCCGCGCGGCGGTACGCGCGGCGCGCGGCCTGCCACAGCGTGCGGCAGAAACCGTAGTCCAGCCACAGGATATAATCGACCTCGCGCCACTTGATCGGTTGCGTGCGGCTGTAGTTGCCGTCCAGCACCCAGCCTCCTCCCGCTTCAGCCAGCGTCTGCTCAAGCCGCGCCAGAAACGCGCCATCGGGCGTCCCCTGCCACTCGGGCCGCCAATAGAGTCTGTCCATCTCGATATAGGGAACGTCAAGACGTTCCGCCAGTTGACGAGCCAGGGTGCTTTTACCGCTGCCGCTGGTGCCGACGACGTTAATTTTCATCACTCGCCAATAAAGACTGGGATAATTTCCATACTTTAGCCGTATCAATTACGCCTATCAATCTGAATAGGCTTGGCATTAACACCACGATAACAAAGTGGATATTTAACCAAACCTGCGCGCCCGCAGAAAATAAGATAACGGGGATAAATTGTCACTGACAAAAATAATAATAAAAACAAAATAACAATAAAATTCATAAAATTACACAATAGACAAAAACCAAATAAAAATATTGTCATTAGGCCCCCCCTATTTGTGCAATAGCCATTTTCGTGCGGCAAAAATAAACATCCCTGCTATAATTAATCCCGTAACGAAAATAGGACAACGACTAATCAAGAGGATATCTGATATGAGTACCGCTAAACTGGTGAAAACGAAATCTTCTGATCTGCTGTATACCCGTAACGATCTGGACGAAAAAGTTAAACTGGCCGCCATCAAGGCGCTGAACCATCAGGTCGTGCAATTCATCGATCTTTCGTTGATCACCAAACAGGCGCACTGGAACATGCGCGGCGCGAACTTCATCGCGGTCCATGAAATGCTGGACGGCTTCCGCACCGCCATCATCGAGCATCAGGACACCTTCGCCGAGCGCGTGGTGCAGCTGGGCGGCGTGGCGCTGGGCACCGTACAGGTGGTCAACGACCGCACGCCGCTGAAAAGCTACCCGACCAATATCCACAGCGTGCAAGAGCACCTGAAAGCGCTGGCCGATCGCTACGGCGCGGTCGCGAATGACATCCGCAAAGCCATTACCGAAGTGGAAGACGAAGACACCGCCGATATGTTCACCGCCGCCTCGCGCGATCTGGACAAATTCCTGTGGTTCATCGAATCCAATATCGAATAACGCGAAAGCGTTGCAGATCGCCCGTCGTTCCGGGCAGCGCAGGCTGGGCTTTGCCCGGCCTGTTTTCTTTTGCGCGACCGTTGCATTGTACAAAAAACGGCCCATATTAAACGGTAGGTTTCCCTTGTCAGGAGGTGATGATGGCCAGCGGCTGGGCGGCGGACGGCGCCGTACAAGATCAGATTGATTCCACCGTCGACGATGCGGTGCAGCGCGCGCGTGAAGCGCTCGGGCACGGCGAGAGCGAACGCTATTGCCAGGAATGCGGAGAACCGATCCCCGAGGCGCGCCGCAAGGCGCTGAAGGGCGTGCGTTTTTGCGTCGCCTGCCAGGCCGAACAAGACAAAAAACACGCGGCCACCAGCCTGTACAACCGGCGCGGCAGCAAAGACAGCCAGTTGCGTTAGCATTATCTGCTCCCTTTTTGCCCCTCTCGCAGTCACCCTTGCACCGTCAATGGATCATGAAAGTTAGAGTTAGTTATCAATATTGAAGCAAAAACGTTAAAGAACGGTTGTTTCACAGCCAAAATTTGGTTAATGATAGCCCCGTGCACCAAGATAATTCTTACGCACCATTTCGGTGCCTCATTGTGGTGCATAACCATAACTATTCGCCGTCACGGCACAACATCACGCAGTAACTCTTTGTTTTTATATTAGTTGAAAACATGGCACGATTTTTTCATGGCACCAACTGCAATATAAAAAATGGGTAATCCGCAACCTGTACAGGAATTCCTCTCATGAAGTCGATTTTTAAAGTCTCCCTGGCCGCACTCTCCCTGGCCTTTGCCGTAAGTTCCCACGCAGCAGACAAACTGGTGGTCGCCACCGACACCGCTTTCGTTCCTTTTGAGTTCAAGCAAGGCGACAAATACGTCGGCTTCGACATCGACCTGTGGGCCGCCGTCGCCAAAGAGCTGAAGCTGGACTACACCCTGAAACCAATGGACTTCGGCGGCATCATTCCGGCGCTGCAGACCAAAAACGTCGATCTGGCGCTGGCCGGCATCACCATCACCGATGAGCGCAAGAAAGCCATCGATTTCTCCGACGGCTACTACAAGAGCGGCCTGCTGGTGATGGTCAACGCCGACAACAACAGCGTGAAAAGCATCGACGATCTGAACGGCAAAGTGGTGGCGGTGAAGAGCGGCACCGGCTCGGTGGATTACGCCAAGCAGCACATCAAAACCAAGGATCTGCGTCAGTTCCCTAACATCGACAACGCCTACATGGAACTGGGCACCAAGCGCGCCGACGCGGTGCTGCACGACACGCCAAACATCCTATACTTCATTAAGACGGCCGGCGCCGGCAAGTTCAAAACCGTCGGCGATTCGCTGGAAGCGCAGCAGTATGGCATCGCCTTCCCTAAAGGCAGCGACGAGCTGCGCGAGAAGGTGAATGGCGCGCTGAAAACGCTGCGCGAGAACGGCACCTATAACGAGATTTACAAGAAGTGGTTCGGCACCGAACCTAAGTAAGCTGTGAATTTGGCAAGCGATTAACTTAAGCACAGGGGGCGCTTAACCCCCTGCGCTTTGTTGTATCTGATACCCACGTTTGGGATCACCGGGAGAAATATCATGCAGTTCGACTGGAGCGCCATCTGGCCCGCCATTCCTATCTTGTTAGAGGGCGCCAAAATGACCCTGTGGATTTCGGTCCTCGGTCTGATTGGCGGCCTGATCATCGGCCTCGTCGCCGGCTTTGCCCGCACCTACGGCGGATGGATAGCCAACCACATCGCGTTGGTGTTTATCGAAGTGATCCGCGGCACGCCGATCGTGGTGCAGGTGATGTTCATCTACTTCGCCTTGCCGATGGCGTTCACCGATTTGCGCATCGATCCTTTCACCGCGGCGGTGGTGACCATCATGATCAACTCCGGCGCCTACATCGCGGAAATCACCCGCGGCGCGGTGCTGTCTATCCATAACGGTTTCCGCGAGGCCGGCCTGGCGCTCGGCCTGTCGCGCCGCGAAACCATCCGCTACGTCATTATGCCGCTGGCGCTGCGCCGCATGCTGCCGCCGCTGGGCAACCAGTGGATCATCAGCATCAAAGACACCTCGCTGTTCATCGTGATCGGCGTGGCGGAGCTGACCCGTCAGGGTCAGGAAATTATTGCCGGTAACTTCCGCGCGCTGGAAATCTGGAGCGCCGTGGCGGTTATCTATCTGATTATTACCCTGGTGCTGAGCTTCGTGCTGCGTCGTCTGGAAAGAAGGATGAAAATCCTGTGATTGAATTTAAAAACGTCTCCAAGCATTTTGGCCAAACCCAGGTGCTGCACAACATCGATTTGAAGATCGACAAAGGCGAAGTGGTGGTGATCATCGGGCCGTCCGGCTCCGGCAAATCCACCCTGCTGCGCTGCATCAACAAGCTGGAAGAAGTCACCAGCGGCGATCTGATCGTCGACGGCCTGAAAGCCAACGATCCGAAAGTGGACGATCGGCTGATCCGCCAGGAAGCCGGCATGGTGTTCCAGCAGTTCTATCTGTTCCCGCACCTGACGGCACTGGAAAACGTCGCCTTCGGCCCGATCCGCGTGCGCGGCGCGAAGAAGTTCGATGCGGAAAAGCTGGCGCGCGAACTGCTGGCCAAGGTCGGTCTGGCGGAGCGCGCCCACCATTACCCGTCCGAACTGTCGGGCGGCCAGCAGCAGCGCGTGGCGATCGCGCGCGCGCTGGCGGTGAAGCCGAAAATGATGCTGTTCGACGAGCCGACCTCCGCGCTCGATCCGGAGCTGCGCCATGAAGTGCTGAAGGTGATGCAGGATCTGGCCGAGGAAGGCATGACGATGGTCATCGTTACCCATGAAGTCGGCTTTGCCGAAAAAGTGGCGTCGCGCCTGATCTTTATCGACAAGGGCCGGATTGCCGAAGACGGCAACCCGCACGATCTGATCAATCATCCGCCAAGCCCGCGTCTGCAGGAGTTCCTGCAGCACGTGTCCTGATCCTGGCGGTTTAACGGCGGGCGCACCACGCGCCCGCCGCTTTCATTCCGCACGCTCTCCCACGCCCCGTCGCGCCACCTTTCCTACTATATTCATTGTTTTTCATCGTATTGCTTTTACATCCGCCGATCACAGAACGCCAAAGAGAGGAACCATGCCGCCAAACGCAGACTCCCGACGAGGTTCTCATCTGCGAGAACACCTGCTTTTCCTGCTGCTGTTGCTGACCCTGAACGTCTTCGCACCACCGGCGCTGGCGCAAAATGCGCCGCCCGCGCCCGCCGACAAGAGCGAGCAGCAGAAAGCCGCCTACGCCGCGCTGGCCGATCTGCTGCAAGACGACAAAGCGCGCGCGGAACTCATCAACCACCTGAAACAGACCGCCGGCGACGCCCCCGCCGCCGCGCCGGCAACGCCGGAGGAATCGACGCCCGCTACGCTGAGCGACAGCCTGAACTCGCTGGCGCAGGAAGGCATCGGCACCTTTAACCAAAAGCTCGGCGCGCTGCAAAAGCTGATCGACTCCGGCCCGAAGCGCGTTTTCAATCCCGCCGGCTTTTTCCGCGCGCTGGGCTACTTTCTGCTGACGGTGGCGGTCACCTTTGCGCTGTTCCACCTGATCCGGCGGCTGATCGCGCCGCTGTACAAACGCATGGGCAGTTGGGGACACAATGCGCGGCTACAGCACGGCCCGTGGTATAAACGCCCCGCCGCCATTCTCGGCGCTTTCGCCATCGATCTGCTGGTGCTGCTGCTGGCGCTGGCGGCGGGCAATCTGTTCGCCCGCCACGTCCACGCCGACAGCGCCACCATTCTGCGGCTGCAGACCCTGTTTCTCAGCGCCTTCGCGGTGATTGAATTTTTCAAGGCGGTGCTGCGGCTGATTTTCGCCCCCCGCTTCGACTATCTGCGCCCCTTCCCCTTCAGCGACCGGAGCGCGCACTACTGGAACACCCGCCTCGCCTGGCTCAGCGGCCTGATCGGCTACGGCCTGATGGTGGTGGTGCCGGTGGTGGCGGTACAGATAAGCTACCCGGCCGCCGCCACCGTCAACCTGGTGGTGATGCTGGCGCTGACGCTGTACGCCATTTGGCTGATCCTGCACAACCGCAAGCCGATACAGCAACAGATCAACCTGCTGGCCGAGCGGTCGATGGCGTTTTTCAGCGTGATCCTGCGCGGCCTGGGGCATATCTGGCATCTGTTGGCGATCGCCTATTTTCTGGTGTTGTTCGTGCTGTCCCAGTTCGACATCGGCAACAGCCTGCGCTTTATGATGAGCGCCACGGTGAAAAGCCTGTTGGTGGTCGGCGTCGGCGCGCTGCTGTCCGGCATGCTGACCCGCTGGATTTTCCGTCGCATTTCACTGCCGACCGACGTCAATCTGCGCTACCCGATGCTCGAGCGGCGCATCAACTCCTACATCCCCAACGGGCTGAAGATACTGCGGGTGATGGTGGTGCTGGCGGTGACGCTGTTCCTGCTCGATGCCTGGCACCTGATCAACCTGTACCAGTGGGCGGGCAGCGAAAATGGCCAGCGGACGCTCGGCGGGCTGGTGCATATCCTGCTGATCCTGTTGATCGCCGTGTTCAGCTGGACGCTGATGGCCAGCATCATCGAGCACCGTCTGGCGCTGGAGCTGAGCAACGGCGTGCGGCCGAGCGCGCGCGAACGCACGCTGCTGACGCTGTTTCGCAACGTGCTGGCTATCGTTATCAGCACCATTACCGTGATGATCGTGCTGTCGCAGGTGGGATTGAACATCGCGCCGCTGCTGGCGGGCGCCGGCGCGCTGGGGCTGGCCATCAGCTTCGGCGCCCAGACGCTGGTGAAAGACGTGATTACCGGCGTGTTCATCCAGTTCGAAAACGGCATGAACACCGGCGAGTACGTCACCGTCAGCGGCATCACCGGCACCGTGGAGCGCATGACCATCCGCTCGATCGGCCTGCGCGACGACTACGGCGTCTACCACATCGTGCCGTACTCCTCGATCACCACGCTGGCCAACTATGCGCGTGAGTTCGGGGTATACCGCGCCAACTACACCGTCAGCCGCGACGAGGACATCGATCGGGTCAATGAGGTGCTGCATCAGGCCATCGCGGCGCTGAAGCAAGATGAACAGGTGAAGCATTTCCTGATTGGCGAGCCGGTCTTCAACGGCGTGGTGGCGCTGGGAGACCGCTCGTTCACCACCCGCGTGACGGTGCGCACACAGGCGCTGAAACAGTGGGTGGTGCAATACGCCCTCGATCGGCTGGTGAAAATCCATTTCGATCGGGCCGGCATCGGCATGCCGCAGCAGGCGATGCAGATCTCCCGCGCGCCGCAGCCGCATGAAGAGCCGCCGCCTGCCGCGAGCTGAGGCTAACGCCCCTGGCCGCAAGGATGGGCGGCCAGGAAGGCCGCCACGTCCCGCCGGTAGGCGTCGTATTGCACCGAGCGCGGGGCAAACAGGCCCACCACGTTGATCAGCCACGGATGGCGCGCGAACAGCGGCTTGACCATCACATGATCGGCCTCGTCGATGCGCGTCACCGTCAGCAGCGAGGCCGGGATCGTTTGCCGATACACGCGCTCGGTTTCGTCCGCGTCCACGTTGACGTCGCGCCCGCCCAGGATCAGGTGCACCGGCGTGGCGAAATGCCGCAATCCCGCCGTCGCGTCGCTGGCCATGTTGGCGCGGATAAAACGCCAGCGGTCGGCGCTCAATGCGGCGGCGCCAGACTCGCGACGGTACTGCGCGTAGCCGTCCGGTTGCTCGAGCAGGGTCTGGATATGGCGCCAATGCGCCTCGCGCGCCAGGATCTGCGCTTCATCGTCCCCTGCCGCCGCCATCGCCGCCCGGGTGTTATAGCGCCCTTGCCGCAGCCAGTTGATCGCCGGCGAGAGTGCAAGAGTGAAAGCAATGTCAGGCCGTAAACGCGCCACCTCCGGCATCACCCATCCCGCCTGGCTGGCGCCCCACAGCCCCACGCAGCGCGCATCGAAGCGCCCGTCCCGTCTGGCCCAGTCGATGATCTCAGCGGTTTCCCGCGCGCGATCCGCCATGGTCTGATGCAGCCAGTTGCCGCTGGAACCGCCTACGCCCGGCTTGTCGAAGGATAAAACCGCATAGCCCTGCTGCGCTATCGCCTCCCAAATGCCGTAATAGCCTTCGTCGCGGCTGGCGTTGGCCGGCCCATCGCCGTGTATGAACACCACCACGCCGGGTTTGACCGGCGCATGCTCTGGCAGCACCAGCGTGCCGCTCAGCCGGTTGCCGCCGGCGGTCACCGTGACCGGTTCGGTGACAAAGCGAAAGTCGTTGACGTAAATCACCCAGCCAAGCGCCGCCAAAACCAGCGCCACGAGGCACAGCCCTATTTTGCGCACATCGCCTCCCCGTTGCGTTTCTCCATCAATACCCAATCGGCCTGGCCGAACAGCACCCCCAGCAAGGCGTAGTGCTCTTCGCGCCGTACCAGAAAACCGCAGCGCCGGTACAGGCGCTGCGCATCGACGTTGCGCCGGCTGACGTGCAGACTCAGGCGCCGGCCTGCGCCCTGTTCGGCGGCGTAGTCGTTCATCCACTGCAACAGCCGCCTGCCCATCCCTTTGCCGCGCTGGTTTTCCGCCACCGCCAGGTAGGAAAGATACAGCTCATCGGCCGCCGGAGTATGCTGCAATACCACAATTTGCAGATACATGCGCCAAACGTTCAGCCAACCGTAGCGGCGGCATAGCCGCCAAATCGGCAAGGCGCGCGGGCGCAGCCCGCCGTCGCCCTCTGCCTCGGCCGCATTGAGGGCAAAAGCCGCCACCACCTGCTCATCCTGTTTCACTACGAAGCTACGCTCCCGGCTGCCGCTTTGCTGCCAACTCCACAGCCGATAAAACAGACGCCACTGCCGGCGGGCGCTCAAACGGCGCGCGCGCTGGAACTTGTCGCAGAACGCGGCGTAGATCAGCGCCGCCGTTTGCAGGCGGTCAGCGTCGCGATAAGGCTCAATGTGCAGCATATCCACCTCGACTAGGGATGCCGGTAGAGCAGTTGTTCCAACAGCCGCACCGGCGTGGTCTCCTCCGGTGCAGGCGACGCAAAGATCGCCTGCCGCCAGGCCTGGCTTTCGATCACGTCCAGCACCAGCTGCGCGAGCGGTAACGGCGCTATCGCCGCCGCAATTTCACCGGTTTGCTGAGCCTCGGCGATCACCGTCGCCAGCGCCTCAATCAGCTGCCGCTGGTTGGCGCTGAACGGCTCGGCCAACGCCGGGTTGCGCGCCACCTCCGCCACGATCTCCGCCGACAGCTGAACATTGGCCGGTTCGGCGACAAAGGCATGATAGGCGGTGAAAAAAATCGACAGCGCCTGTTTCGGCCGCTTTCTGTCGGCCAATAATCCGGCGGCGAACTCGGCGAATACGCCGTTTTCCAGCAGCGCGATCTCGCCGATCAGCGCCTCCTTGCCGGAAAAATGGTTATAGAGGTTGCCCACGCTGACGCCCGCCGCCTGCGCGATATCCCGCATGCTGGTCTGGTGAAATCCCTGATGGGTAAAGCTGTGCAGCGCGGCCTCGACAATCTTTTCTCGGTTTCCCATCGTCAGTTCCCGAAACGGTGAAGGGGGCGCCTGGCGCCATAAATTGATATTAATTAATGAACGAACGTTCGTTCACATCAAGTCTAGCATAGACCGGTAAAATTGAACCGCAGCTCAACGGCGCAGGAATCGGTGGGGGAGGCAAACGCCGCCTCGTTTTCAGAGGCGGCGTCCGGCAGACTCAGTGCAGCGCATCCCCCTGCTTCACCGAGGTAAAGGCCTGCATCAGCTTCACGACGTCATGCATGCCGATATTGACCTGGTTAATCACTTCTCCGGCGTCATGGGTCAATGCCACACCGCCGCCGGCCTGTTCCACGCAGGTCGCCATGCCGGCGATCGCCGCCGCCACGCCTTGCTGGATAGACTTGGTCATGCGTTCGATCTCGGTCGCCGCCTTGCGCGACTGTTCCGCCAGCGTGCGCACCTCGTTGGCCACCACCGCAAAACCGCGCCCGTGCTCACCGGCGTGGGCAGCTTCGATGGAGGCGTTAATCGCCAGCAGGTTGGTTTGGGAGGCGATTTTACGAATGGCTTCGACGATGGTGCCGATCTGCTGAGAGCACTTGCCGAGCTCGGTGACCACGTCCGAGGTTTCGCGCGCCGCCGCTTCGACCTGCTGCATGCCCTTCACCGCCTGCTGCACGATGACCGCGCCCTGCGCCGCCTGCCGGTCAGTATCCAGCGACAGATGATGCGCGTTGCGCACCATTTCTTCTTCGTGCTGCTGCTGTTGCATCAATCGGGTGATGTCCTGGGCAATTTTCACCACTTTCACCACCTGGCCTTCATTATCGAGGATCGGGTTGTAACTGGCCTCCAGCCATACCCGTTCGCCGCGCCGGTTGACGCGCTCAAAACGCCCGGTGATGAACTCGCCGCGCGCCAGACGCTGCCAGTGCCGCCGATAGTCGTCGGAAGCGGCGAACGCCGGCGGGCACAGCACCGCATGCGACTGCCCGCACGCCTCATCCAGCCGATAGCCCATCAGCGCCAGCATATTGTCGTTGGCGCTGACAATGTCGCCCTGCGGCGTGAAAGAAATCATCGCCATCGATCGATTCAGCGCCGCCAGCAGGCTGCGGTGTTCCTGCGCCTGGATCGCTCGCTCGGTCACTTCGCTGGCGATCTTGACGATTTCCACCACCTTACCCTGTTTATTCAGCACCGGCGCGTAGGTGCCCTGCAGCCATACCGTCTCGCCGTTTTTCGCAATGCGTTTTAGGGTGTCCGTGATGGGTTGCCCCTTATTCAGCGTCTCCCAATGCTTGCGGTACAACGGGCTGGCGACATAGTTCGGATCGCAGAAAATACGGTGATGCCGGCCAATCACGTCATCGCGTTGAAATCCCAGCGTGTTGAGGAAGAGATCGTTGGCGCGCAAGACCGTGCCGTCGGGCGAGAATACGATCATGGGAACGGCGTGTTCTATCGCGCCCAGCTCGGCGCCTTTGTGGGTAGTTAACTGACTGAATCGTAACAGCATAAGGTGTAGTCCTTGTGGCAGATGATGGCGCTTTTCTTATTTTGTCTGGCCACATGCCGCGCCCACACGCAGACGTGCCATCGCGGAAGGAACGGGCAGCGCCGAACCTTCTGGTTATTGCTATTAACCGGATTAAATTTATTTATTCAGTAAAGTAATTATTCGAATTTAAATAAACCAACAACCTAAGATTTTTATTATTAAATGCGTAATGAGAATAACGTAAGTGATGAAAATTGAAAGGTAAAATGCGGATTTTTGTCGGCGCCGGCAGGATAACCGGCGCCGTTGAGCTAACACATCGCCTCTTACGCGACCAGCGGCTCCGGCTCAACCACCGTACCGTTGAGCATGATTTCCGGCACATAGCGCAGTTCATTGAGCAAACTTTGATGGTTCTGCCCCAAGAGCAGGATGACGCTGTCCGCGGCATCCAGACGGTGGTCATCATTGTTATCGACAATGAGGTAGCTGCTGTTTTGCTCGCCGAGAACGCTGCTGACCCCGACCTTGGCGCTCAATGCTCCAGGCTGACCGAGATCGAGCAACGCGGCCAACAGCTGGCTGGCGCTGCTGCCCTGTTCGGCCGTCAGGGCACCGATTCTCGCCTCCACGCCTTGCGCATCGCTGACGCCATAATCCGCCAGCTTCCCACCGCCGGCCCCCTGAACGATCCGCAGACCTGAAAGCACATCATCGATGCTGCCCTGTGTCAGCGAAAAGTCTTTTAACGTCACGCCTGACGCCGCCGTGCTGCTCTGCAGCGTAACGTGGCTTTTCCCTGCGCCGGCGACGATCGTCGTGTCTCCCTGCACGTTAAATTGATCGCTGCCTCCTCCGCCTTTGACCAACAGCTGTTCGCCCTGTAGCCCAAGATCTTCCAGCAGCGGCGCCAATTTGGCCTGCGCGCCACCACTTAACGGCAGCAAGTCCAACATTTGAATGATCGTGCCGTCACCGCTGCCGCCATGAGAGGACGTCAGGGTGAACCCATTACCGGCAAAGGCCGAAGCGTCAACCTGGCGGACCTGAGTGTACCCCTCCGTTAGCGTCAGGTTGAAATTCGCGCCGCCGGACAACGTAATGTCTTGCACCTGATCATTTTGCCCCGTCAGCGTCAAGGCGCCATTTCCCCAGCCGCCGGTGTTAATGGCAACCAATGTCAATGGATTTTCATCGCCATGCGAGTCAAGCGCCAACGAGCCGGCATTACCGCGCCCGGAGAACAACAGGTCGAAACGATCGGTGGCATTCTCAAGGAAGGCTATCTCCAGCCGGCTGTCCGCATGATCACCGATGCCGCTGATTTCAAGGCGCGCCGCATCGGCATTGGCGTTGATCACCTTGACGTTATCCGCCCGGCCGGACAGCAACAATCCCTCACGGCCAAGCGCCTGCGCCGCCCGGCTCTGCACGACCGTCCCTCCGTCCGTTCCCTCTACGGTGGCGTTGCCGCTCAGCACCCCGTAGTCAAACACATGAGCACTCGTCGCCAGCGCTTTCGTGCTGTAACCGTTCCAACCGATTTGCGTCAGCGTAGCCTCCGCCTGACCGATGTAACCCGCCATATCTATCTGTTCGAAATGACTGAAATTGGCGGCATTGCTGCTCACCGTACTGATGCGCACGCCAAAAAGATCGAGCGTCGAGGTCATTTTGACGATCAGGTTGGCGGACAAAATATCGTGCCCGTCACCGCCATCGGCGCTGAATATCCACCCCACATGATTGGCGCCGCCATCGGCATTGCCTCCCCACAGCAGGCTGTCATTGCCGTTGTTCAGATAAAAGTGCCCTTGGGCGGCGGCGAGATCGGCCTGCGAAGTGAGCTGCACCCGATCGTCGCCATAGGTGCCATGCACTGTCACATTGGCATTGTTTACCGTCATCTCCACCCCATACCGAGCCGCAGGGTTATTATGCAGCCGGATATCCGCCGCAGCGTCGCCATTGACGATCAGGTAAGAAAGCTGCGAGGCATAGCTCAGGTCAACCGTAACGTCCGCGTCAGCATCCAGGAATACCCTGAACAGCACGGCAGTTTCCGCATTGCTCAGCGTATGGTGAGCATGCGTATTCACCGTACCCGACGCGTTGCCGCCGCCCTCGCTGGTGGCGAGAGAAGCAGTCGTTTTATACGCCAGGCTGGCGCCGACATCACGCGCGAACATCCACTGTTCATACTGAACGTCACCTGCCGGCGGCGCATTGATCAGATCGGCGATCACCGCCTGCGTGACCAGTGCCTTGTCGCCGCCCAACGCCCGATAGTGTTCCAACTGCTGTTCATCCGCCGCCCGGCCATGCACCGCCTGATAGACGTGCTGAATAAAGTCGTCCCCCTGCAAACCACCGAGCTGCGCCTGAAATTCCGGCGTAGCCAGAAGGGCCGAGACCAATTCGGTATAGCTCAACGTACCGGAGGCCAGCGTCTTGCTCCAATTGTCCAGCGAGACGCTGTCCACCGCCCGCTCGGGCAATGCACGGAACAGCGCCGCTATCTGCTCCAGATACTCGGTCGCCGGCAGTTCGCCCGGCGAATATTCCTGGCCCGCCGCATTGAAATGCTGTTGAGCCGCCGCATCTTCCGGCGCCACCACCCCGCGCAACTGCGCGATCATATCCACCAGCAGATCGCCACGCGTCGCGCCTTCCGCCAGCCGTTGCTGGTAAGCGGCCAGTTCAGGTGCCGTCGGCGGCCGTTCGAATCCCTGAGCGAACAGATGCAAAATGAAGTCATGATCGGAAAGGTCGTTAAGCGGCAGGGTGGCAATCTTGCTCTGCGCCAACGCAGCCAGATCGCCCCCCTGATTGAGCAGCTTGCCGTCATGCGCAATTTCATCGGTCTGCCAGGGCGCTCGCAGCAGATAAAACATCGCCTGCGCGTCGCCGCTTCCGCCGGCGGCATCGGCGGCCGTGCCGGGGTACAAACCTTCAGCAATGCGCTGATCGAGCGCATCACGCTGCGCCAGCATCACCGGGTCGTCCCCCAGATAGTTGAAGAGGTCGATAACAACGCTGGCGACAGCGCTGTTGAAATGCCCCTGTTGCAGTAAGGCATTGATGTAATCCGGATCGGGAGCGGTATTGTAAACGGAGAAATAAACCTGGCTGAGAATGTCGTATTCGCTTTGGCCGCTCATCCAACCGGCATCGGGTTGGCTCATTAAAATACTGGCCATATAGGCGGGCGGCTGGCTGCCGATATCAAATGCGCTGTCGTAGTAATCGATTTCCGCCGCCGTCGGCAAACGCCCGAAAATGCCGATGATTAAGGCGCCGACCTCTTGTTGCGTAGCTAAAGGAATCATAATAAATCCCGTCAGTGTAATGGACTAAGTTCGCGGCATGGCTGCGCCGCGGCCTGTCTCCTACATCGCGAAGAGAGACATTGCACACTGCCTGGAGGGGTTTTTATAGGTATGACTACAGTTAAGAAATGCTGATGCGATAAGTCAATAAAACGGGGAGAACCGATTCTCGGTATGGGACTTTGCTCCCATACCGAGGCACCTGAAGACCTAGCGCCAGCGTTCGGCTGCCCAGGCGGCCTGTTGCTCGGCGTTATGGAAGGTCCAGGCGACGAAGCGGCTGATCTTCTGCCCTTGCGCCATCTCGATGGTGCGCACCTCGGCCGCGCCCGCCACTTTCAACGCATGATAAATGGCCGGCAACGTGGTGTTTTTCGAGATGAGCGAGGTGAACCACAGGCAGTTGTTGGCCTTGCCGACGCTCTCTGCCACCATCTTGCGCACAAAGGCTTCTTCGCCGCCTTCGCACCACAGCTCGTTGTTCTTGCCGCCGAAGTTTTGCACCGGCTTGTCGGCCACTTCCCCTTTGCCCAGTTTATGCAGCTTGCGGCGGGTGCTGGCGCGCGCTTCCTGCTCGGACGCGTGGAACGGCGGGTTGCACAGGGTGGCGTCGAATTTCTCGGCCGCGCCGATAATGCCGCTGAAAATCAGCTCAGGCTGTTTTTGCAGCCGCAGGCGCACGCTGTTGCGCAGCGTCGGGTTCATCTCGACGATCATCTTGGCCGAGTTGAGCGACACCGGATCGATTTCGGAGCCGGTGAAACGCCAACCGTATTCGCGCAGGCCGACGATCGGGTAAATGCAGTTGGCGCCGACGCCGACGTCGAGGATCGCCACGCCCTTGCCGCGCGGGATCTCGCCGCCGTTGCTGGTCGCCAGCAGATCCGCCAGGTGATGCAGATAGTCGGCGCGGCCGGGGATCGGCGGGCACAGATAATCAGCCGGAATATCCCAGTGTTCGATGCCGTAAAAGTGTTGCAGCAACGCACGATTGAGCATTTTCACCGCCGCCGGATCGGCGAAGTCCACCGAGACATCGCCCCAGGCGTTCGGTTTTACGAACGGCGCCAGCGCCGGGCAACTGGCGATCAGCGCCGGGAAGTCGTAGCGCGAACGATGACGGTTGCGCGGATGCAGGCCGCTTTTCTGCTGCGGGAAGGTTTTCTTTTTTTCCACCGTGACGGGCTCTCTTGAAGGGATTTCCGGCGCGTAAGATAACACATCCGGCCCGCAATGGCGCAGCGGCGGGAAACCCGGCACAATGAAAGCTTCATCGATTGCCACAGGGGCCCCCATGAGCCGTGAATCTCGTTATTATTATGAACCCGCCGCCGGCCACGGCCTGCCGCACGATCCGCTGAACGCCATCGTCGGCCCGCGCCCCATCGGCTGGATCTCTTCCCGCAGCGCCGCCGGCTTGCGTAATCTGGCGCCCTACAGCTTTTTCAACTGCTTCAACTATCGCCCGCCGATCATCGGTTTCGCCAGCACCGGCTGGAAAGACAGCGTGGCGAATATCGTGGAAACCGGTGAGTTCGTCTGGAACCTGGCGACACGCCCGCTGGCGGAAGCGATGAACAACAGTTCCATCAACCTGCCGCGCGGTGAGGACGAATTCGCCTTCGCCGGCGTCACGCCGCTGCCCGGGCGCCGGGTCAAAGCCGAGCGCGTGGCCGAAAGCCCGGTGAACTTCGAATGCCGGCTGACCCAATGCATTCAGTTGCAAACCGCCGCCGGCGAACAGGTGGAGACCTGGCTGATATTGGGCGAAGTGGTGGCGGTGCACCTCGATCCGGCGCTGCTGGACGAACACGGCGTCTACCAGACCGCCGCTGCCGAACCTATCCTGCGCGCCGGCGGCCCGAGCGCCTACTACGGCATTTCCGAACAGCACCGTTTCGATCTGGCGCGCCCAACGCGCTGATCGTCTCCCCCTGTTTATGCAGAAGATGAACGGGGGAATTAACAATCAAAAAATTTGAACAAAACTGTCAACACTCTCCGATTTCATCCCGCCTGTCACTGCGCAATAATCCTCCCATCGAAAGGCAAACCCCTTTCTCCCTAATTCACTTTGACAGGAATGACCCACATGAAAACCATCAAAACTTTTGCTGCCGCTATCGCCCTGGCTACCGTTTCTTTCACCACTTTCGCCGCTGAACACGTCAGCGCGCAGGATGCCGCCCAATTCGAAAAAGCCGGCGTGATCGTCGCCAGCGGCGCAACCGACCTGAGCAGCCTGAAGTCTCAGCTGGCCGCCAAAGCCGATGCGGCGGGCGCCAAGGCTTTCACCATCACCTCCACCAGCGGCAATAACCTGATGCACGCCACCGCGGTTATCTACAAATAATCGCCGCCCCAGACGTCAAAAAGCCCGCCGGCTATCACCCCGGCGGGCTTTTTTTATGTTCGCGTGCGTCAGCGCTGAATGGGTACGACAGCGAATTTCTTGCCGTCCGCTTTGTCAGCAACTAATGTAAATTCAGTCCAATATTTGCGCGGCGCCTCATTTGACGCGTTGCCGACCGTCGCAATCTCAACCGAATAGCTATGCCCAATCTGGAACCCGTCGAAAGCCTCCGTTAGGCATTCGCCTGGCATGACCGCTATCGGTTGCTGGCCCGGCGCAACCGAAGTGGACCATTCAGCCTTCCCTCCGGCCCCCGGTTGATAAATTCCGATGCCCACCAGCTCGCGTTTTCCGTCAATATCGTCCGGCACGCTAATGCATACGCGATTGTTTTTAACGCTGACGTTTGCCGGATAGAACCAGGGACGTTCCTGCACACAGCCGCTCAGCAATGCCAGCGCCAATAAAAAAGTCAGTTTTTTCATTTCATTGCCTTAGGATTACGCGGCTCTCGAAGGAACAACCGTAACACGGTTTCATAGCGAGTTTTAAGATCTGGCCCTTCCAAGCCAGTCATCCGTTTGTTACGACGCCACTCTTCTCGACTAAAACGAATAAGTAAAAAGTAATCAGCAAGGATGGAAGCCTGCTGCTCCATTCCGTAATCAGCGAGAGTGTTATAGTTGGGAAGAGAGTATTCATAAGTTGCCGCCCAGCTCATGGTACCTCGGAGCAACACATTCATTTTCATTTGATACTGCCAAACATGCGCCATTTCATGGATAAACCAATGTTGAAAACCCGCGCCCTCTCTTGAATAATCTTCACGAAAATTCTTTGGAGTGAAATAAATTTCGCCGTTCGGTGTAACGGCCGTATTATCATTTTGCAAACCTAAAGGGAAATAACCCGCGTTATGCACACTCACTCTCGAGTAATCGATAGCATTCTTAAAAATGATCTGGGCTATTCCTATCTCACCGACGGTGAGCTTTCGCGCCATTCCTTTAGCCGTAGTCATATCGTCAGTTCCATTAACAAGTGAAAGAATACCCTAGCATAAATAGCCACCTTGTGCGGGAATGCCCTGATAGTTTGGGATAATTCTCCCGGAAAAATTGATGGTATCCTCTCGTTATTGCGACACCAATTCTAATTTATGATGTACTCACTAAAATCTATTTATTCTTTAAATAACTAAAACAAAGAGTTTTTTGCCGTCCGCATTATCCCCCACGCGCCAACGAGCCGGAAAATTCTGTCGCCAACAGGCAGAAACCCTGTATTCAGTGGGGCTTGCACACACATTTTTTTACCTGCCCATGGCTGGACTAACGGGAGAGGATGATTATCATGTTACGCAGACTACAGATGCAGAGAGCGTTGTATGCAACATATCATTGAAGGTTTCCTCAGTTTCCAGAAAGAGATTTTCCCACAGCGTAAGGAACTGTTTCGCAGCCTTGCCTCCAGCCAAAATCCTAAAGCGCTGTTTATCTCATGCTCTGACAGCCGTTTAGTGCCTGAGCTGGTCACACAGCAAGAACCAGGGCAACTGTTCGTTATCCGTAACGCCGGCAACATCGTCCCTTCCTTCGGCCCGGAGCCGGGCGGGGTTTCTGCGACCATCGAGTATGCAGTGGTGGCGTTGGGAGTTACCGATATCGTGATTTGTGGCCACTCGAACTGCGGCGCCATGAAGGCTATCGCGTCTTGCCAGTGCCTCGACCCTATGCCTGCGGTAGCTCACTGGCTGCACTATGCCGATGCGGCAAAAGCGGTGGTCGAGAAGAAAACCTGGAATAGCGAAACAGACAAAGTTAACGCTATGGTGGAAGAGAACGTTATTGCTCAGCTAAATAATATCAAAACCCATCCTTCTGTGGCGGTGGGTCTGCGCAACAGCGGGCTGCGCCTGCACGGCTGGGTGTACGACATCGAAAGCGGCGAAATTCGCACGCTGGATAGAAACACCAAGAGCTTCGTGTCTCTGGCCGATAATCCCGACGTCTATTTCGAATAAAATCACGCCTGGTTTTAACCATTAAATAAAATCCACGCTTCCGCGTGGATTTTATTGTCAGCCTTAAACCAAACGCGCCTCTATCGCCGCAGCGAAGTCGCGGCACATCCGTTCGTCACCGTCGGCATTGTCTGCCAATACCGTCTCGCCATCCACCACCCGAATATGCGCCTGCAAATCGAAATCCGCCGGCGGCTGCGGGCGGGCGGCGGCGGCGGCCATCGTCTGCTGCGCCTCATGCCACGCCTGCGCCACCGTCTGGTTGCAGGCCTGCGCCAGATAGTCCGGATTAAACCCTTCGCCGGTCAGGCTGCGCAGCGTGTCGTCATGGCTGACGCTGTTGCCCGGCAACCAGTAGTGTTGCGCCAGATCCGGGCCGATGGCCGGGTTGTCCGTCAGGTAACCGTCGCGCTGCAGGAAGAAATGACGGGTTTGCTCCACCGCCATCATCGCCAGCAGATAGCCCTGGTAGGAACAGGCGGACTCCAGCGACAGCAGATGAGGGATCGCCAGCGTCGGGCGCGGGCTGCCGCTGATGCCGAGGATCTTCTGCTCGACCTCGCGCGCCAGCGCGGTGATGGCTTCCGGCGTGCGCTGCTCGTCATCCCACTGATACAACGCCCACTCGAAGTACGGCACCAGCAGGATATGGCGTTCGTTGAACGCGCGCATCGGCTGGCGCGCCGCGATGCCGGCCTCAATCAGCGCATCGGGCACCGCTTCGCCGGCGGCGTTTTTCGCATAGCGCTTCAACCAGTCGGCATCGTCCAGCAGGCTGTCGCAGAACATCGACTGGGTTTCGGCATAGGCCATCGAGGTCGGCGGGAACTCCTGCGAGAAGCACGGCGCATTCTGGCGAATATTGGCGAAGTGCGCCGCGTGGCCGCCCTCGTGGAACAGGGTGTTGAGCCCGTAAGCGCCGCTGCCCACCTGCCCCGGCTGCGCCAGGCTGGTGAAGTTGATGCGCGCCGGCACCCATTCCCCCTGGCGCACAAACGGCGGCACCGGGCCGTGCATAAAGCCATTCTCATACTTGCCTTTGCGCACCAGCAGATCGAGATTCATCTCGGCGCCGCCAAAACCGATGTGCAGACGTTTGAAGCTGTCGACCCAGCGTTCCAACGAACGGGAAAACGGGAAATAAGGATCCAGTTGGCGGGTGACGTCGCCGGCGCTGGCGAAGCGCACGTTCCATGGCTCCAGCGCCTGGTCGCCCTTGTCGGCCGCCAGCTGCTGCAGGCTGCGCGCGTTGGCCTCGCGGGTTTCCCGCTCGAAGCGATCCAGAATGGCGAACAGCTGCTCCGGCGTCATGCGCTCGGTTTTGTTCACCTTGTAGTCGAAATAGTTGCGATAGCCCATCTGGCGCGCAAAGCGGTTGCGCAGGCCGATCAGCTCCGGCAGGCCGTTATGCAGCAGCCATTGCTCCAGATCGCGCAGCGCCTGCTGCGAGCTGCGGCGATAGTCTTCGTTCGGGTTGGTCGCCTGGTTGGTCAACAGCTCGCCGAGCGAGGCCGCCACCCGCCGCCCGTCGGCGTTCAGGTGCGTGACCTGATAGCCCTTGCGGCGCGAGTAGAGATCGGACTCGGCGTGGATGATTTGATCCAACAGCGCCTGCGCCTGCGAGTCTTCAATGGCGTTGCAGTCGAAGAAACGCAGCCAACCTTGCAGGCCGTGGATCAGCGCATCGCGCTGCGCCTCCTGCGGCAACGCTTCCAATCCGGCCAGCAGAGTGCGGATCTCCGCCAGCCGGCGCGGTTCGGCGATAAAGCGCTTATAGGCGCTTTCCGCGGCGGAAAAGCGCGCCGAGACGTCTTCACCGCCGGTGCCCATGTAGTTTTGCCAGAACAGCTCTTCTTTGGCGCGGTGTACGTCGAGGTAATCCTGGTTCAATTGATTGAAGTAATCGAGAGCCTGTTGCATAACCGTCCTTCTCAGCCGATGAGGAAATATCCCAGTATAGTCGCGCTTAGGCCTGATGCAGGCGTTTCAGCCCCTGCTCCAGCGTCTCGCTCTCGCCGGCGGCCACCAGGCAACAGGCGACCTGCCGCTGGATGGCCTGCGGTATCGCCACCTCGCCCGCCAGACAGCGTTCAGTCCAGCGCGCGGTGGTTTCCGCGTCTTTCGCCGCCGGCAATGCCGGCGTTTCATCCGGCAAGGTGCGCTCCAGCAATATGCGCTGTTCGCCGCCGACGATGTGGTGAATTTGCGGGCAGCGCAGCGGGTTGGCGTAAGCTTCGCCTTCCGTGCCGTGCATCAGCAGCCCGCGGGCGCCAATCTGGCGGAAAAACGACGCCACCCGGCCGACATACTCCGGGTGTGAAACGCTGGCGAGGCGCAGCGCATCCTGTTCGCCGAACGGCGTCGCCAGCTTGGCCAGCGTATGGGCGCTGTTGCGCACCCCCATGCGCCAACGCAACCCGAGCTGCCGCGCCAGCGGCGCCGACAGCGTGGAAACCGGCATGAATACCGCCTCGCCGTTATCGAGACGCTGTTGGGCGTGAGCGGCCTGTTCCGACCACGGCAGCCCAAGCGCGCGGAAAATCTCGGCGCTGGTCACGCGGGTGCTGTCGTCCAGCACGCCGTGCACCACCACCGGCAGGCCCACTTTCGCCAGCAGCAGCGCCAGCAGCGGCGTCAGGTTGGCCTGCTTGCGCGCGCCGTTGTAGCTCGGCAGCACTACCGGCAATGGCCTCCCCTGCGGCGCCTGCAGCGACAATACCTGCTGCTGCATCGCCTGGTAGAACCCCAGCATCTCCTCTTCGGCTTCGCCCTTGATGCGCAACGCGATCAGAATGCCGCCCAGCTCCAGCTCGGGGACCTCCCCGGCCAGCATCGCCTGATACAGCTCAAAGGCGGTCTGTCGGTCCAGGTCGCGCGCATGGTTTTTGCCGCGGCCTATTTCTTTGATAATTTTGGTGTAATCCATCCGAAGGTTCCCTCAGCTCACTCTTCGGTTAGCATACCCTATCCGCGCCGCCGCTCAACCTCCGCCGCCAGTCGCCGCTGCGCTTCATCGCCATCGCGCAGCCCGGCGATCACCCCGCCGGCATCCTCGGCGCTGCGGTTTTGGCTCATTTTCCATTTGCCTTCGCGCCGGGTGACGGCGATCTCAATACCGACGATGCCTTTAAGCTGTGCGGCGATGTAGTTGGCCGGCGCATCCTCGAGCCGCCAGGGTTCAGGACGCCGCCCTTCCTGCTGCGCGGTGAGATCGATCAGTTGGCGGCGCAGCCAGGCCGGGTCGTCCGTCACCGTCGGCACGCCATGCAGTTGCACCACGCTGTAATTCCAGGTCGGCACCACCTTGCCGGTCTGGCGCTTGCTCGGGTACCAGCCGGGCGACACATAGCCCTCCTGGCCCTGAAAAATCACCAGACATTCCGCCGCCTGTTGCAAACGTCGCCAGTGCTCGTTGGCGCGCGACAGGTGCGCCCGCAGCCGGATCTGCCCCTGTTCGACATCGGCCAGAAACGGCAGCGGATCGGCCGTCAATCCCTGCTCGCCGTGGCTGACCAACAGCCCCAGCGGGTGGGCGCGCACCAACGCCAGTTGGGCATCCAGATCGTCTTCGCGAAATGCGGCGGGTTGAAACATCAGTGTGGCTCCTTATCGCGCTCTCATGATGACGACAGTAAAGCACCCGCCGGCGGCCTACTTAAGATCCGCTTTCTGAGTATTTCGAGTGATCCGGTTTAACAAGATCAGGGCGACGCCCATCGCCACCAAATTACAGAGCATCGCACCGGCAAAGGCCTGGGCATAGCGTTCCGCCGCGCCGCCGCTCGCCAACAGCGGCACAAAACCGACGCCGCTGACCACGATACCCAGCGCGCCCCCCACCTGCTGCACGGTGGCCACCAGACCCGCCGCCATGCCCGCCTGCCGCTCCTGCGCCAAACCCAGCACCAGATTCAGCAGCGGCGTCATGCTCAGCGCCTGGCCGAATCCCAACACCACCAACCCCGGCAGCAGCCGCAGCGGATGCGCCAGCGCCGCCCCCCACAGCGCCTGCGCCATCAATAGCGCCAACCCGGCGGCGTAAATCGCCACGCCCACGCTCAACACGCCGTTGCCCCAACGCAGCGTCAGCCGGGGCGCCAGCATCGAGGCCAGCATAAAGGCCGCGCTGGCCGGGGCGAACAGGCTACCCGCCTGAAAAGGCGTCAGCCCCGCCCCCGCCTGCAGCAGCAGCGCGAAGCACAAGAAAAACGAGGAAGCGGTGGCATAAATCGCCAGCACCACCGCCATACCCGGCGCGAAGCCCGCCTGGCGGAACAGCGCCGGATCGAGCACCGCATCATCACCGCGCTGCGCCAGGCGGCGTTCCCAACGCAGGAAGCCCCACAGCGTCAGCAGCGCCAATGCCAACATCGGCGCGATCCACCACGGCCAACCGCGCGCCGGGCCTTCCAGCAACGGCAGCAGCAACAGCGACAGGCCGGCCGCCGCCAGCCACAGGCCGACGCCGTCCAGCCGCTGCGTCTGCGCCACCCGCGATTCGGGAATGCGCCGCGCCGCCCACAGCGCCAGCGCGCCGATAGGCAAATTGATCAAAAAGATCATGCGCCAGCCGCTGCCGAACAGGTTGGCCTCAATGATAAATCCGCCGAGGATCTGGCCGAAGATTGCCGCCAACCCCAGTGTCATGCCCAGCCAGGCGAAAGCGCGCCGCCGCTGTTGCGGCGCGTACAGCACCCGCATCAAGGCGTAAATTTGCGGGAACAACAGCGCCGCCGCCGCCCCCTGCAGGATACGCGCGGCGATCAGCAGGCTGAGCGATCCCGCCAGTCCGCACAACAGGGAACTCAGCGTGAATCCCAGCATGCCGAGGCTGAACAGACGCCGACGCCCGAAGCGATCGCCCAGACGCCCACCGGCGATCAACAGCACCCCAAACGCCAGTTCATAACCGGCGACGATCAAACCGACCCCGGCGAAATCGGCGGCGAACTGCCGCTGGATCACCGGCGCCGCCACGTTGACCACAAACAGATCGAACACCGTGACGAAACCGCCCAACAGCAGCACCGGCAGGCCGGGTAATCCCCGCCGTTCAACAGATAATGAATGTTCCATACCACCTCCAGAGATTATGATGGTCGCAGTATGGAATAGAGTTTAAACTGTTACTATATAGCCATTTATACTATTACTGACAGCAACAGGACGGCCGACATGCCCCCACGCACCCTCGAACGCACCCGCCACGAACTGGGGGATTTTCTGCGGCAAAAGCGAGAACAACTGTCGCCGGAGGCAGTCGGCTTGCCGAGCGGCAGCCGCCGCCGCACGCCGGGCTTGCGGCGCGAGGAGGTGGCGGCGCTGGCCGGCGTCGGCCTCACCTGGTACACCTGGCTGGAGCAAGGCAGGGAAATCAATGCGTCGGTGACGTTTTTGGAAAATCTGGCGCGGGTGCTGCAGCTCGATGCCACCGGCCGCTACCACCTGTTTTTATTGGCGCATCAGCGCCCGCCGGTGCCGGTCGGCCATCAGTGGTGCCAGGTTTCGCCGTTGGTGCGGCGCCTGCTGGACGACCTGACGCTGCGGCCGGCCTACGTCATGAACCTCAGTTGGGACATCATCGCCTGGAATCCGGCGGCGCAGCGGCTGTTCGCCATCGGCGAGCGCCCGGCGCAAGAGCGCAACATGTTGTGGATGCTGTTTGCCGATCCGCAGCTCAATGCGCGCCTGCTGGAGTGGCGGGCGCAGGCGCCGCAAATCCTGGCCAGCTTCCGCCGCGACTACGCCCGTGCGCCGGAGGATGAGGTGATGCGCCAACGGGTACAGGCGCTGGAGCAGGTATCGCCGCAGTTCCGCCAGCTCTGGCGGCAGCATGATATTCACGGCCGTTGCCAGGGGCGGCGCAGCTTCACCCTCCCGGAGATCGGCCCGGTCACCTTTGACCACGCCTCTTTCATCGTCGACGAAGAGAACCACCTGCGGCTGGTGATGTACAGCGCGCTGCCGGACGAACCGGCCAGCGCGGCGTTTGAAGCGCTGCTGCGCGAAGATTAACGACGGCTGTCGAAAATGAGTTTGCAGGCCAGCCCGGCGAATACGCCGCTCAGCAGGTAGTTCGGCCAGCGGGCGCTGAAGCGGCGGCCGGCGAAACGGCTTTTCATGCCGCTGACCGCCAGGATCACCCCGCCGTTAATCAGCAAGCCGACCAGATTCAGCACCGTCGCCAGCGCCAGCATCTGCACCACCACCGAGCCGGCGCGCGGATCGATAAACTGCGGGAACAGCGCCAGCACGAACAGCGCCATCTTCGGGTTGAGGATGTTGGTGAACAATCCCTGACGGAAAATGCGCGCCGTCGGCACCGCCTGCAACCCGGCGGAAGCCTGCAGACTGCTGCCGGATCGCAGCGTTTTCCACGCCAGATAGAGCAGATAGGCCGCGCCCAACATTCTCACCGCGTCGTAAGCCAGGGGTACGGCGACGAACAGTTGCGACAACCCCAGCGCCGCCGCCAGCGCGTGGCAGTACGTGCCGAGCTGGATGCCCGCCAGCGAAGCGAAACCGGCGCGCCGCCCCTGGCTGACGCTGCGCGAAGCGATCAGCAGCATATCCGGGCCGGGGGTCAGCGCCAGCGCCACGCAGGCGCCGGAAAACAACAACAGCGTTGCGGCATCAATCATGAATCACCTGATAAGAAGACGGACGGGGATGGAGCCTCCATCATAGCGACGCCGACGTGGCTTGTCAGCGCCGCTCGCGTCAGATCACCCACAAATCGAGGTACTCGTTGACCGGCATCTGCGCCAGCCGCTGCCGATCCAGCGACACCTCGAGAATGCGCTGCTGCTGCAGGGCCGGGAACTGGCGCGCCAGGTTGGTTTTGAACTTCTCGATCAGCAGCGGGATGCCCTCTTCGCGCCGCCGCGCATGGCCGATAGGATACTCCACCGCCACCTCATCCAGACGGCTGCCGTCGGCGAACTCCACCGTCAGCGCATTGGCGATCGAGCGTTTTTCCGGATCGTGATAATCGCGCGTGAAGGCGGGATCTTCATGGCAGTGGATCTTGCCGCGCAATGCGTCGATGCGCGGATCCTCGGCCACCCGATCCTCGTAATCGGCCGCCGTCAGCCGGCCGAACAGCAGCGGGATCGCCACCATATACTGAATGCAGTGATCGCGATCCGCCGGGTTATCCAGCGGCCCTTGCTTGTCGATAATGCGCAGGCAGGCCTCGTGGGTGCGGATGCTCACCCTGGCGATATCGGCGGCGGTTTTGCCGGCGGCCTGCATCTGGCGGTGCAGCGTCATGGCCGCCTCCACGGCGGTCTGGGCATGGAACTCCGCCGGGAACGAAATTTTAAACAGCACATTCTCCATCACATACGCGCCGTACGGCCGCTGGAAGCGGAAAGGTTCGCCGTTGAACGAGACGTCGTAGAACCCCCAGGTCGGCGCCGTGAGCGCCGAGGGATAGCCCATCTCGCCGGTGGCGGCCATCAGCGCCAGCCGCACTGCGCGCGCGGTCGCATCCCCCGCCGCCCAGGATTTGCGGGTGCCGGCGTTCGGCGCATGGCGATAAGTGCGCAGCGACTGCCCGTCCACCCACGCCAGCGACACCGCGTTCAGGATCGCCTCGCGGCTCAGGCCGAGCAGCTGCGCCACCACCGCGGTGGACGCCACCTTAACCAGCAGCACGTGATCCAACCCCACCCGGTTGAAGGCGTTTTCCAGCGCCAGGCAGCCCTGGATCTCGTGCGCCTTAATCATGGCGATCAGCACCTGCCGCATGGTCAGCGGCGCTTTGCCCGCCGCCACCGCCTGACGCGAGAGCCAGTCGGCCACCGCCAGGATCCCGCCCAGGTTGTCCGACGGGTGGCCCCACTCCGCCGCCAGCCAGGTGTCGTTGAAATCGAGCCAGCGGATCATGGCGCCGATATTGAACGCCGCCTGCACCGGATCCAGCTGGAAACGGGTGCCCGGCACCCGACTGCCGTTCAGCACCTCGGCGCCCGGCACCACCGGCCCCATCAGTTTCTTGCAGGCCGGGTAGCTCAGCGCCTCCAGCCCGCAGCCGAGGGTATCGAGCAGGCAATAGTGGGCGGTGCGGTACGCCGCCGGGGTATCGACGGCCTCTTTCATCACATAATCGACGATATCGACCATCTCGCGATCGAACGGCGGACGGCCGGTGTTGGCAGACTCAAGCATCATGATCCCCAAAGGCTCCATAGTGAAAACGACACGATAACGATCGGCGCTCAGCGCTGATCCAGCGGTACGAACGCCCGCGCTTCCGGCCCGGTATAGTTGGCGGACGGGCGAATGATTTTGTTGTCCTGCCGTTGCTCGATGATGTGCGCCGACCAGCCGCTCACCCGCGCCATGACAAACAGCGGCGTGAACATTTCGGTAGGCACCCCCAGCTGGTGGTAAGACACCGCCGAGAACCAGTCGAGGTTGGGGAACATGTTTTTGGTGTCGCGCATCACGCTTTCCAGCCGGTCGGCGATGTCATACAGCTTCATCGCGCCCGCTTCCTGCGACAGGCGCCGCGCGATCTCTTTGATCACCTGATGGCGCGGATCGGAGACGGTGTACACCGGGTGCCCGAAGCCGATCACCACCTCTTTGTTGTCGATGCGGCGGCGAATGTCGGCTTCCGCTTCGTCCGGCGTTTCATAGCGTTGCTGGATCTCCAGCGACACCTCGTTGGCGCCGCCGTGCTTCGGCCCGCGCAGCGCGCCAATGGCGCCGACGATCGCCGAATAGACGTCGGATCCGGTGCCGGCGATCACCCGGCCGGCGAAGGTCGAGGCGTTGAACTCATGCTCGGCGTACAGGATCAATGACGCGTGCATCGCCTGCTCCCAGCTGGTGGAAGGCGCTGCGCCGTGCAGCAGGTGCAGGAAGTGGCCGCCGATGGAGTCGTCGTCGGTCTCCGGCTGAATGCGCTCGCCGTTGTGGCTGTAGTGATACCAGTAGAGCAGCATCGATCCCAACGACGCCAGCAGCCGGTCGGCGATGTCGCGCGCGCCGGCCGCGCCGTGCTGCTCTTTTTCCGGCAGCGTGCAGCCGAGGGCCGAAACGCCGGTGCGCATCACGTCCATCGGGTGAGATGCCGCCGGCAGCGCCTCCAGCACCGTGCGCACGCTGGCGGGCAGGCCGCGCAGCGCTTTGAGCCGCTGCTTGTAGGCATGAAGTTCGTCGCGGTTGGGCAACTTGCCGTGGATCAGCAGATGGGCGACCTCTTCAAACTCGCAGTGGCGCGCGAGGTCGAGAATGTCGTAACCGCGGTAGTGCAGATCGTTGCCGCTGCGTCCTACGGAACACAGCGCGGTATTCCCGGCGGGCACGCCGGATAACGCCACGGATTTTTTCGGCTTAACGCCAGTCGGGCTTTGCGGGGGGATCGCTTGGCTCATACTGTCCTCATTTGGCTTCTGCGTGAATGGCGCTTATTCGTCGCGCTGGCGAGCGAACAGAGCGTCGAGTTTCTCTTCGAACAAATAGTAGTTGATGCTTTCGTACAGCTCGTTGCGGGTCTGCATGGTGTCGATGACGCTTTTCTGCGTGCCCTCCTCGCGCAGGGCGCGGTACACCCGCTCCGCCGCCCGGTTCATCGCCCGAAAGGCCGACAGCGGATACAGCGCCATATCCACCCGGGCGCTGCGCAGCTCGTCGGTGGTGAACAGCGGCGTCGCGCCGAATTCGGTGATGTTGGCGAGGATCGGCACCTGCGTCGCTTCGGCGAAGCGGCGGTACATGCCCAGTTCGGTGATCGCTTCCGGGAACAGCATGTCGGCCCCGGCCGCCACGTAAGCCTGAGCGCGCTCGATGGCCGCCTCCAGCCCCTCCACCGCCAGCGCGTCGGTGCGCGCCATGATCACGAAGTCCGGATCGCTGCGCGCATCCACCGCCGCCTTGATGCGATCCACCATCTCTTCGGTGGAAACGATGGCCTTATTGGGCCGATGGCCGCAGCGCTTGGCGCCGACCTGATCTTCGATATGCAGCGCCGCCGCCCCGGCCTTGCTCACCGAGCGCACCGTGCGGGCGACGTTGAACGCCGATGCGCCGAAACCGCTGTCGACATCCACCAGCAGCGGCAGCGGGCAGACGTCGGTGATGCGGCGAATATCGGTCAACACATCGTCCAGCGTCGAAATGCCCAGGTCCGGCAGCCCCAGCGAACCGGCCGCCACGCCGCCGCCGGAAAGATAGATGGCCTGGAACCCCGCCCGCTGGGCCAGCAGGGCATGGTTGGCGTTGATCGCGCCGGCGATTTGCAGGGGTTTCTCTTTACTCAGGGCCTGACGAAAGGCGAGCCCGGGTGAGCGCAGCGTCATGACGTTCTCTCCGATTAGCTAGATGGAACAGACAGAGCAAGGGGCGGGCCAGGTTGCACTTTGGCGGGGAAAAAATTAAAAGCGATAAAAATAAGTGAGTTATAAAATTCGCGTCGCCATTGGGCAGACCAAGCGATAAAAAACGTTTCAGTTAACGTTTCAATCGCGGTTTCATTCGGCATATTTGAAACATGACTGAAACAAGGCTACACCTAATGCAGCCACTTTCATTCGGTAACCCACCATGAGCGATCACATCACGCCGTCCCGCACGCCGGACAAACCGGTGATCTGGACCGTCTCCATCACCCGCCTGTTCGATCTGTTCCGGGATATCAGCCTCGAGTTCGACCATCTGGCGGTCATCACCCCGATCCGCCTCGGCTTTGAGGAGGCGGTGCAGCATATCCGCGCTCGCCTGGCGACCGAGCCTTGCGACGCCATCATCGCCGCCGGCTCCAACGGCGCCTACCTGAAAAGCCGCCTGTCGGTGCCGGTCATTTTGGTCAAACCCGGCGGCTTCGACCTGCTGCAGGCGCTGAGCAAGGCGCGCAGAACCGCCGATCGAATCGGCGTCATCACCTACAAAACGCCCCTGCCCGCGCTGCTGGAGTTCCAGCAAACCTTCGATCTGCCGCTGGAGCAGCGCAGCTACGTCACCGAAGAGGACGCGCGCGGCCAGATCGCCGAGCTGAAAGCCGCCGGCATTCAGGCGGTGGTCGGCGCCGGCCTCATCAGCGATCTGGCGGAAGAGGCCGGGCTCACCGCCATTTTTCTCTATTCCGCCGCCACCCTGCGCGCCGCCTTCAGCGACGCGCTGGACGTGACGCGCCTGATGCTGGGCGGCGCCAAACGCGGCGGCGACTACGCCGCGCGCAATACCCTGCAGCCGCGCTATGGGCTGAGCGATTTACAGGGCGATTCCCCGCAGATGGAACAGACGCGGCGCACCATCATGCTGTACGCCCGATCGCCGGCGGCGGTGTTGATCGAAGGCGAAACCGGCACCGGCAAAGAGCTGGCGGCGCAGGCGATCCACCGCGAATACTTTTCCCGGCGCGGCGCGACGCCGCCGTTCGTCGCCATCAACTGCGGCGCCATCGCCGAATCGCTGCTGGAGGCGGAACTTTTCGGCTATGAGGAAGGCGCCTTTACCGGCTCACGGCGCGGCGGCCGACGCGGGCTGTTGGAAACCGCCAACGGCGGCACCCTGTTTCTGGATGAGATCGGCGAAATGCCGCTGCACCTGCAAACCCGGCTGCTGCGGGCGCTGGAAGAAAAAACCATCACCCGAGTCGGTGGGCAACAGCCGGTGGCGGTCGATTTTCGCGTTATCAGCGCCACCCACAATCGCCTGGAGCAGGCGATTCAACAGGGCGATTTTCGCGCCGATCTGTTCTACCGCCTGAGCGCCCTGCGGCTGCAGCTGCCGCCGTTGCGGGCGCGCGGCGACGATATCACGATGCTGGCGGAACACTTTCTGAAACAGTCGCTGGCGGCGCTCGACGTGCCGCTGACGGAGCCGCTGCGCACCGCCCTGGCCGGCTGTTACGCCGCGCTCAGTCATTACGCCTGGCCCGGCAACCTGCGCGAGCTGCGCAACATGATGGAGCGGGTGGCGCTGATGCTGAGCACCGGCGCTGCGCCGAGCGGCGAGACCCTGCAGTGGCTGCTGCCGGAGCTGGCGGTGGCGCCGCCGCCCGAGACGCCGGCGGCGCCCATCTCCGCCCACGAAGCCCTGGCGCGGTGCGGAGGCGACCACGCCGCCGCCGCCCGGTTGCTTGGGATCAGCCGCACCACTTTATGGCGCCGGCTGAAAAAACCGCGCTGAGCATCAGCCGGCGCGCCGGCCGTCCGAGGCCGGCAGCAGTCGCGCTCGCCGCTCGCCCAGCAGGTTCATGCCCGCCGCCGCCAGCAGGATGATCGCCGCGCCCAGCAGCTGCCACACAGACAGCCGGTGGCCAAACGCCAGGCGATCCACCAGCATGGCGGCGATCGGGTAAATGAACGACAGCGAGCCGATCAGATTGGTGGGCAGCTTCTGCAGGGCGCCGTACATCAACACGTACATCAGGCCGGTGTGCAGCACGCCGAGCGTCGCCAGCATCCCCCACTGCCCAACGCTGGCCGAAACGTGGAAATCCACCAGCGGCAACAGCATCACCGCCCCCACCGTCACCTGGATCAGCGCAATAAGATGCGGCGGCGTGCCCTTCAGCCGCTTGGCCGCCAGCGCCATCAGGGCGTAGAAAAACGCCGCGCCGAGCGCCAGCGCGATGCCCGCCAGATAATGACTCTGCTCCCCCGCCTGCCGCGGTTGCGCCAGCACCACCAGCATCATGCCGCCGAACGCCAGCCCCAGCCACAGCAGCTTGCGGGCGGTCAGCCGTTCCCCCAGAAACAGCGCCCCCAGCCCTACCAGCATAAACGGCTGGGTGTTGTACACCGCGGTGGCGATGGAGATAGACGCATAGGAATAGGCGGCGAACAGTAGCAGCCAGTTGATCACCAGCGCGACGCCGCCGGCGATCGCCAGCAGCAGCGTGGCGCGCGTCAGCGCATCGCGTCGCAGCTGCCCCAATACGCCGCACACCGCCAGCAGCGCCAGCGCGCCTACCGCGCAGCGCCAAAACACCACGTTGATAACCGGCTGGCCGGACATCAACACAAACCAGCCGATGGAGCCGGAAATCAACATCGCCGCCGCCATCTCCAGCGATCCGCGTTTTATCTCTGCATTCATTCTGCGTTCCTCGAAGCTTGCCCAGAGACATAGCTTGCGGCTTCGCCGGGCGGCTTTCCATAGCATAAAAAAGGCAGATATGCTTAACTGCCTTTTTCTCGCAGCTATAATAAATAAAATACCTAACGGAGGCGTTATGGATGATATCGATCGCCAAATCCTGACCATTCTGGCGGACGATGCGCGCGCATCGTTGAAGACGCTGAGCGCGCAGGTGGGCCTGTCGTCGCCAAGCACGTCGGAAAGACTGCGGCGGCTGGAGGAAAGCGGCGTGATCCAGGGCTATACCCTGAACGTCAATCTGCAGGCGGTGGGCTACGCCTTCGAGTCGCTGGTGCGCATCAAGCCGCTGCCGGGCATGCTGAAGAAGGTCGAGCAGCTGATTCAGGCGATCCCGGAAGTGGTCGAATGCGATAAGGTGACCGGCGAAGACTGCTTTATCGTGCGGCTGGTGGCGCACTCGATGGAACAGCTCGACCACACCCTCGATCGGCTGGCCGAGCATGCGCAGAGCAACACCTCGATCGTGAAAACCACGCCGGTCAAGCGCCGCCTGCCGCCGCTGCTCTGATTAACGCCGCCGCTTGCGGGCGAACGGGTTGCCGCGCTTCTTCTCTTTTTTGGCCGCGTCGGCGGCGGATTTCAGCGCCGCCAGATGCGCCTTGTCGGCCTCCGGCACCGCGCGCTGCTCGATCGGGAACACCGGCAGCGACGCCAACAGCCGCGAACCGTAATTTTTGGTCAGCAACCGGCGATCGTAGATCACGATCTCGCCGTAGCATTGGTTGCTGCGGATCAGACGGCCGACCTGCTGGATCAGGTTGAACGAGGCGCTCGGCAGGCTCTGCACTTCGAACGGATAGCGCTTCAGCGATTTCAGCCACTCGCCTTCGGTGATGATCACCGGGCTGTCGATCGGCGGGAACGCGATTTTGTGAATGTGCACCTGGGTCAACAGTTCGCCTTTCAAATCCAGCCCTTCGGCGAACGATTGCAGCCCCACCAGCACGCTGGCGACGCCCTTCTCCACCCGCTTGCGGTGCTCTTCCACCAGCCGGTAGCGCGGCTGGTCACCCTGCACCAGCAGCATCAGCCGCAGATCGGTCACGTAGCTGAGGAAAGTCTGCATCGCCCGGTGGCTGCTGAACAGGATCAGCATGCCTTTGTGCTTGCCGCTCGCCTGCTCGGCGCGGAAAAACCGCGCCATTTCCTCAAGGTGCTCCGCCTCATTGGCGAGCGCCGGTTCATAGCGCATCTGCGGAATGACAATCTTGCCCTGTTCGACGTGATTGAACGGCGATGAGAGCGTTTCGAAGCGATCGCCGGCCTTCTCGCTCAGCCCGCTCATCTCCTGCAAACGCGCGAAGCTGTTCAGTGAACGCAGCGTGGCCGAGGTGACCACCACGTGCGGCACCTTGCGCCACAGCAGCTTTTCCAGCTGATCGCTGACGCGAATGCCGACGCAGTGCAAATACAGATGGGTGACGTTATCGCGCAGTTCGCGCGTGACCCATTTGGAGATCGGCGCATTGGACGACTTGTCGAGCGCCGCCAGCCGCCACAGCTTGCTCATCGCTTCCAGATAGCCCAGCGTGCGGCTCATCTGAATGATCGAGCGGTGCAGACGCATGATGTCGTGCTTGCCGGTCTGCTCAGTAAGATCGTTAAGCACGAACTCCGCCAGCCCGCGCAATGCATCGGTCAGTTTAAACAGCCGCGCGCAACTCTCCACCATCTCCGCCGGCAGCTCGCCCATTTCAAAACGGTGCTCGGCGGCCACGCTGTCGCCGGGCAGGTAGGCGCTGACCTGATGCTCGAAGATCTGCACCAGTTCGCGCAGCTCCTCGCAATGGTTTTTCAGCCGTTCGCTGTTGGCCAGCCCCGGCGGATTCTTCGGCCGGTACTGCGTCATGCACTGTTCGACCTGGCGCACGATCATGTCCAACTGCAGGTTGGTCGACAGCGCGGTGATTTCCCCGTCGATCTCCAGCGCGTCGCGCGCCACCTCCGGCAAATGGTGGCCTTCGTCCAGCACCAGCAGCAACTCTTTCGGGTTCGGCAGCACCGATTCCGTCTCCAGCGCCGCCATCACCAGCGCGTGGTTGGCCACCACCACGTCGGCGCTCTCGATCTCTTTGCGGGCGATATAGAACGGGCATTCGCGAATGTAGTGACAGTTGCGCCCCAGGCAGTTGGCCTTGTCGGTGCTCAGCTTGGCCCACAGCGGATCGTCGATGCTCTGCTGATAGTGATCGCGCAGCCCATCCCACTCAAAGCGGGCCAGCGCCTTGGTCAGTTTCTGGCACAGCGCCTGCTCTTCGCCGCTGGACGGCGCCAGCTCGTCGTCGAGGAACAGCGTCAGATCGCCCTGTTGACTGACGTCGGTGCTCATCGCCGCCAGGTTGCGCGGGCAGACGTAACGCCCGCGGCCAAAGGCGCCGGTAAATTTCAGATCGGGGATAATCTTCTTCAGCAGCGGCAAATCCTTGCTGTAAATCTGATCCTGCAGCGCCACGTTGGCGGTGCTCACCACCAGCGGCTTGCTCTCCGCCCGCCCGACGGCGATGCCCGGGATCAGGTAAGACAGCGTTTTGCCGACGCCGGTCGGCGCCTCGATCGCCAGATGGCGCGGGTAGTCGCCGGCCAGCGTCTTGGCCACCTCGGCGATCATCTGGCGCTGGGGCGCGCGGGAAATAAAATCCGGTATTTGCTGCTGCAGGGCTTTGTACCACTGGCCAATCTGATCTTTAACTGCGGAGGAGAGCGCCATTCAACTCTTATCTAAACGAAATGATGGCGCTATTGTCCCACAGACCGCCGACGACGTCAGCCCGAGTTACGTCTGCGGATCGATCATTGAGGCGCGCCCGCCGCCGAATGACCACTCGTCCCGCTGGGTGGTGGCGATCACCACCATCACATCCTCGGGGTTCAGCCGCAGGTTTTCCGCCAGCAGCGCCGCCAGCCGCCCGTAGAAGCGCCGCTTGGTGTCGCTGTCGCGCGGCCGCCCGGCGGTGATGTAAAACAGCACGAAATCCGCGCTGCGCGGCCCGCCGAGATAGTCGCGATCGTAGATAAGCTCACCGGGGCGGTATTGATCGATCGCCTGAAACCTGTCCGCCGGCGGCACCTCGAAGGCCTCCACCAGTGCCTGATGCAGGCTGTCGGACAAGGTTTGCAGATAGTCGGCGGACTTGCCCTGATGCAGGGCGATGCGGCTAAACGGCATGGGGCGCCTCCGGTTCCAGCTCGCGCAGGCGCGCCACGGCCGACGCCGCCGCGGGCCAGCCGGCGTAAAACGCCAGGTGGGTGATGAGCTCCGCCAATTGCGGGCGATCGACGCCGTTGCGCTGCGCCAGCTGCAGATGAAACGGCAGTTGCTCCAGGCGGTTGAGCGCCACCAGCGCGGCGACGGTGATCAGGCTGCGCTCGCGCGGGCTCAGCTCTGGCCGCTGCCAGACATCGTCAAACAAGGCGCTGTCGCTGAGCTGCGCCAGCTTGGGGGCGATATCGCCGAACGCCTGTTGCCCGGCCTGGGATTTTGATGGCATCACACTCTCCTGTCAGTTGCGGATAGCCTTACGCTACCCGCCGCCGAGGCGAGTGAAAATCGGGATTTTCGGCACTCTCAGTTCAGAAAAACGGGATGGTTCCCCGCCAGACGGCGGGGCGATTTCACGGTTCCAGCGAGGCAACGCCGTCGAAATGGGCGCTCAGCAGCGCATTCAGCTCCGGCCGCCGCTCCACCCGTTCGGCAATGGCGTAAAGCCGCGGGCAGTGTTGCCGGAACCACGCGCGGCCCGGCCGCCAGTTGCACATTACCGCCACGTACAGATCCAACGCGCTGAAGCTCTTGCCGAGAAACCACGGGCCAGACGCCCCTGCGGCGGCGTTCAACTGCCGCAATAAACGCTCACGATAATCCATTACTGCGTTTTTCAGCTGTTCCGCCCCTGCCGCCTGCGGCTGCCAGCGCTGCGGATGGTCGGCATAGGTGAAGGTGGGGTAAATCTCCGCGTTGATGAACAGCAGCCAGCGCAGAAAACGCGGCAACAGCGGCGAACCGCCGGGCGGCGCCAGCTCGGCATGCGGCGCGCGATCGTGCAGCAGCAGGATAATCGCCGCACTCTCCGTCATCACTTCGTCATTGGGCAGCACTAAGGTGGGCACCTGACCCAGCGGGTTCAGCGCCAACAGGCGATCGCGTTCCGGGCCGTCCTGCGTGTAATCCACCTCCTCATAGCCCCAGGGGAAAGCGGTCAACGCCAACGCGGCGGCCACGATGGTCGAACCGCAGCCCTGCGTACCGAACAAAGTATAAGTATCGTGCATGATTCCTCCCGCAGCGGAACAAGGTATCGGTAACTGTAGACCAGCCGCAGACCATCGGCTGAAGAAAAAATTCACCCTTTGCGCGACTTTTTTAATCGTTCGACATGAAAATGAATTTTTTGTCATAAATAGATCACATTACTACGGTAAAAATTCTCCGCCGCCAACAATCAGGCGGCACAGTAAAACAGCAATGCAACTGATGATAAGCGTCTTTCAATCGAATAAAGCAGGGTAACCCATGAAACGTAATCTTCTGGCCGTTATTATTCCGGCACTTTTACTTGCGCAAGCGGCACAGGCAGCAGAAATCTACAATAAAGACGGCAACAAACTCGATTTTTACGGCCGTGTGAAAGCCCTGCATTATTTCTCTGATGATGCCGGCAATGATGGTGATAAAACCTACGTCCGTATCGGCTTTAAAGGCGCGACTCAGATTAACGATATGCTGACCGGCTATGGCCAGTGGGAATATCAGATCGCCGCCAACCATTCTGAATCCGACGGCACCAAAGACACCAAAACGCGTCTGGGCTTCGCCGGTCTGAAATATAAGGACCTCGGCTCCTTCGACTACGGTCGCAACTACGGTATCATTTACGACGTAGGCGCCTGGACGGATATGATCCCTGAATTCGGCGACGATGCTTATATCAAGACCGACAACTTTATGAACGGCCGTACCAATGGCGTCGCCACCTACCGTAATAACAACTTCTTCGGTCTGGTTGACGGCCTGAAATTTGCCGTGCAGTACCAGGGCAAGAACGAAAACGACGGCCGCTCCGCCAGCAAGGCAAACGGCGACGGCTGGGGTCTCTCCTCCAGCTATGAAATCATCGACGGCCTGAGCGTGGGCGCCGCCTATGCATCTTCCAACCGCACCGCCACGCAAAAGGCAGGCACCTTCGGTAAAGGCGACAAGGCCGATATCTGGGCCGGCGGTCTGAAATACGACAACAACAATGTCTACCTGGCCGCGACTTATTCGCAGAGCCGCAATATCGCGCCTATTTCCGGCACCGCCACCATCAATAATAACTCGACCTCCGTCAGCGGCTTCGCCAATAAAGCGGAAGGGATTGAACTGGTCGCGCAATATCAATTCGACTTCGGCCTGCGCCCATCGCTGGGTTACGTTCAGCAGAAAGGCAAAGATATTGAAGGCATCGGCGACGTCGATCTGGTGAAATATTTCGACGTGGCGGCGACCTATTACTTCAACAAAAACATGTCCACTTATGTCGAATATAAAATCAACCAGCTTGATGACGACAACAAGCTGGGTCTGAAAAACGACGACGTCGTTGTTGTCGCCCTGACCTACCAGTTCTGATGTGATGAATGAATAACCACCACTGCAAACTTTAGCGTCACTTGATACCCAGAGTTTTATTTCGCCGGGCGGCTGCGTCCGGCTTTTTGTTTTATTTTCCCCGCCGGCAAATCCCTCCGCTTGCCTTGCAAAACAAACGGGTCTACATGTATAGCTTTCCCCCGAGCGGAATCAGCCATGCATAACGACGGACGCTTCGACTACCACAACGCCTTGCGCTACAGCAGCGACGAACTGGCCAACATCCTCAACCACTGTTTTGAAAACTACATCGTGCGTTTCGTGCTCGACGGTTCAACCTTCGCCGCCCGCTTCGGCGCCGAAGATCTCAGCCTGAACGACAGCCTGATCGTCACCCACCACCATGAACCGGTGGCGGTGGCGCTGATCGCCCGCCGCGGCCGGCACAGCCGGGTGGCGGCCTTTTCCGTGCGCCCGGAGATGCGCGGCCAGGGGCTGGGCAAGGCGCTGATGCAGCGGCTGGTGGCGGATGCCCGCCAGCGCGGCGATCGGCGGCTGTCGTTGGAGGTGATCGAAGGCAACGACGCCGCGCTGGCGCTGTACCACCGCGCCGGGCTGCGCATCGTGCGCACCCTGACCGGCCATCAGGCGCCGGCAGAAGTGCCGCCAGGCACGGCGGCGCTGCAGGCGGTCGATCCGCTGACCGTCAGCCATCGCCTGACGGCGGAAGGCGCCACCGATCTGCCCTGGTTGATCGCTCCCGAATCGCTGTTCAAGCTGCCAGGCACACCGCAAGCCTATACGCTCAATCGTCAGGCCTACGCCGTGGTGATGCCCGGCGCCGAGCACTGCTGGCTGCGCCTGATCTACGTGCCGCCGCAGCACCGCGGCCAGGGGCATGCCCGCGCCTTGCTGGCCGCCCTGCAAGCGCAGTTCTCCCCTTTGCCGCTGACCGCCAACGTTTTTGTGCCCGAGGTGGCCGCCCCCTTCTTTACGCATCTTGGCTGGCGGCAGGATCCCCTGCGCCAGTTCGAGATGGATATGCTGCTGGACAGCCCACAAAAATAAAACCGAGAGAGATAACGATGGCAGGAAAACAGGCAAGGAAACTCACCCTCGGCGCGGCGGTTGGCGTCGCGCTGCTGACGTTGGCCAGTTGCGCGCAGCCGCCGCACACCGACGCCCAGGCCCAGCAGCGGCTGGCGGATCAGTCGGTGCTGGCGGTGAACTGGTTCCAACAGTCCGGCGAATACCAGGCGCTGGCCCACCAAGCGTTCAACAGCGCGCAACGCGCCTTCGATCGGGCCAAGGCCGCGCCGGGCCGCAAAAAGGCGGTGGTGGTCGATCTGGATGAAACCATGCTGGACAACAGCGCCTACTCCGCCTGGCAGGCGCAGCAGGGCCAGCCGTATGACGGCGCCACCTGGGCCCAATGGACGCAGGCCGAACAGGCCGGCGCGGTGCCGGGGGCAGTGTCGTTCGCCCGTTACGTTAACGCCCACCAGGGGACGATGTTCTACGTCTCGAACCGCAAACAGAGCGAATATGCCGCCACGGTGGCCAACATGCAGAAGCTCGGTTTCACCGGCATGTCGGAAAAAACCGTCTTGCTCAGTACCGACACGTCCAATAAGCAGGCGCGCTTCGACGCCATCAAACAAGCCGGCTATGACATCGTGGTGTACGCGGGCGACAACCTGAACGACTTCGGCGCCGCGACCTACCACCAGGATAATGCGCAGCGCCGGGCGTTTGTCAGCGAGAACCAGAACAAATTCGGCACCGAATTCATCGTGCTGCCCAACCCGCTGTACGGCGATTGGGAGAGCGGCCTGGCTCGCGACTACAACAAGCTGACGCCGCAACAGAAGCTGCAGGTGCGCCAACAGGCGCTCAAGGCCTGGCGCGGGCGCTAAGCCTCACAGCAGTTTGTACATATAGCAGGTGGCCTCCAACGCCCCGCCGTCGCTGGCGCGGGCGTATTGCGGGATGTCGCCCGCCACCTCGAACCCCAATTGGCGGTACAGCCCCTGCGCCGCGCTGCCGCTCAGGGTGTCCAGCACCAACAGGCTGCGGCGATGACGCGCCGCCAGCGCCTGCACTTCCTGCATCAACAGCCGGGCAACGCCCTGCCGCCGCGCCTGCGGGTGCACCATCAGCTTGACCACTTCCGCGCGGTGGCGGCCGTTGTCCGGCATCGCCAGCAGCAGTTGCACGGTGCCGACCGGTCGGCCGTTCGCGAGCGCCACCAGCATCGCACGCTCTCCCCGCGCCAGAGCCGGCAGCACCCCCTGCCAAAATGCCTGCGCCTGTTCCTGCGTAAAGGGCATGACAAAACCGATGCTGGCGCCGTGCGCCACGCTGGCGTGCAGCATCTCGGCCAAGTCGGCAATGGCGCTTTGCGCCGCAGCGGCATCCCACTGTTGCAATTCAATCATGGCTATGGCCTACAGATAACGAGCGTGTAATGAGCCGGCTCATCGCCGGGGACATGGAAACGGGAGGCACCGAACAGGCGGTAGCGTAGGCAGTCGCCGGCCGACAGCCGGAAAACGCGCCCTTCCAGGGTCAATTCCAACTGCCCGGACAGCAACCAGAGGTGATGTTCCAGCGCCGGAATCGACGGCAGGTCGTAATCGATCTGCGCGCCGGCATCAAGCCGGGCTTCGATAAACTCGGCCTTATACAGCGCGGCGGGGGGAGAAACGGAGCGACGGTGAAAACCGCTGGCGCGATCGACCCACACCGGTTGCTGCTGCGGCCGCAGCAGCTCCGGCGGCTCGTCTTCGATTTCGCTCAACAGGCGCGACATGGTCAACCCGTAGGCGGCGCACAGCCGGTTCAGCAACGACGCCGTCGGGCTGGTCTCGGCGCGCTCCACCCGCGAGAGCGTCGCCCGGCTAAGACCGGTGCGCTGCGCCAATTCCTCCAGCGACCACGCCCGCTGCTGGCGCAAATCCGCCAGCCGCTGCGCCAACCTCAGGTCGGCAGTCTCCAAACCGTTATCCACCGCTCACACTCCGCTTAAAAATCCCATATAAGAGAAATAATCTCAAATAAGAGATATAGCAAGCGGATTTTAAAAAATATCGCGCAGGAAGAACGCCAGGATCACCGCAAACATCGCCGAATGAGGAGAAGCGTTCTAGCACTCGCGCGAGGGCGGAGTTTGTACAAAATTGCCCGTCTCTGCGCCCGGCGGCGCGATCGCGGCGCAGCGCCAGGCGCTGAATGCCGCCAGCAGCGGCGCCAGCGCGAACGCCAGGAACAGCCAACGCGCCGCCGATGCCGCGCCCGCCGCGCCGCCCGGATCGTTCAGCCCCGCCAGATTGGCGGTCATCCCGGCCAGCGCCGCGCCGAATGCGGTGGCGAACAGCTGCACCGTGGTAATTGAAGCGCCGGCGATATCTTTGTCCGCTTCAGGCGCCACCTGCAAAATGCGCGTCAGCAGATGCGGCCAACCGAAGCCGATGCCGAACCCCACCAGCGACAACGCGATGACGATCGGCGTCAGCGCCTGCCAGTCACCGCCGGAGGGCGTCGGCATCAGGCTCGCCAGCGCCAGCAGCCCCACCAGCACGAACAGCGGCCCGCTGACGATCGCCCGACGAATGCCCGCCCCGCGCCAGCCGGAGCTAAGGATTTCGGACAACGTCCAACCGGCGGCCATGGTGGCGGCGATATAGCCGGAGATCAGCGGCGACTGGCCGTGCAACAGCTGCAGGAAATAGGGCACGAAGATTTCGCTGGTCATGCCGATCACCAGCAACGAGACCGTAATATAGAGCGCCGCCAGCGATGAGCCGCGCCGCAGCGAGCCATGCGGCAACAGGCGCGCGCGTGCGTGCGCCTCGCGCTTCATCAGCCAGGCCATCAGCACCAGCGAAAGCGCGATGCCCGCCAAATTGATCCAGACGCTGTGCGCCAGGCTGCCGGCGGACACCACCAGCACCGCCACGGTCAGCAACAGCAGTTGCGCAGTCGGCAACGGCGCGGCCGCCTGCTGCGCCTTGCCCTTGGGCAGGATCAGGAAGGTAAACGCACCGTACAGCGCCATGATCGGCAGCAGAATGCCGAAGGCCCAACGCCAGGCGTGCAGCTCGGCAAAAATGCCGCCCACCGCCGGCCCCACCAGGGTGGCGATGCCCCACATCGCCGAGATAAGCGCCATGGCGCGCGGCCACAATCGCTGCTCGAACACCAGGTTGATCATCGCGTAGGAGAGCGCAAAGATCAGCCCGCCGCCGAAGCCCTGCACCGTGCGACCGATCAGCATCACCGGCATGCTCGGCGCCAGCGCGCACAGCGCCGCCCCGACGATAAAGAACAGCGAAGCCACCAGATAGGCGCTGCGTGCGCCATAGCCGCTGAGCAATCGGGCCGACAGCGCGGAGCCGAGGATCGACGCCACCACGAACAGCGTGGTGTTCCAGGCATAGAGATCCAGCCCGCCGATATCCTGCACCACCGAGGGCAGAATGGTGGTAGCGACCAGAATATTGATGGCATGCAGCGCCACGCCGAGCGAAAGCGCAATCGCACTGGCCGCATTTTTGCCGGAGAAAAGGTCGCTCCAGCGGCTATCGTCATGGGTTATCACGGTTGTCGTCCTGTTTTCAGAGGAATGGCATTGAGTTGGTCATAAGATTGCGTTAAATTTAACAAGAGTTATCTTGGAATAAGTTAGGGCGAGGCGGAGAAATATGTCAAGAATAAACTTGGAAAATAGCGGCAGCACCGCACAATCGGTCAGTGACCGCTTGCTGACGTTATTGAAAACCCGCGGCCCGCAGCTAGCTTCTGACGCAGGAAAAGTGCTCGGCACCACCGGTGAGGCGGCCCGCCAGCAGTTCGTCAAGCTGGCGAAAGAGGGGTTGGTCGAAGCGGTGGCGGAAACGCGCGGCGTTGGCCGCCCGGTGCAGCTGTGGCATTTGACCTCTGCCGGGAACGCGCGCTTTCCCGATACCCATGCGGATCTGACGGTGCAGCTGCTGCGCACCGTGCGCGACAAGTTGGGCGAACAAGCGATCGACGTGCTGATCGAGACCCGCGAGCAGGAAAACCGCATCAACTACAAGCAGGCGATGATCGGCGCCACCGAGCTGCGCGAACGCGTGGCGCGCCTGACCGAGATCCGCTGCCGCGAAGGGTATATGGCCGAATGGCGCCAGGAGGAGGACGGTTCCTATCTGCTGGTGGAAAACCACTGCCCGATCTGCGCCGCCGCCACCGTCTGCCAGGGCTTCTGCCGGGCGGAATTAAGCATCTTCACCGAAGTGCTGCAGGCGCAGGTGGAGCGCGCCGAACACATTCTGGCCGGCTCGCGCCGCTGCGCCTACCGGATTTCCCGCCTGTAACACCGGTTTTTGCCCACGTTTTCAACCGGTACAGATTATTCTGCTTGTGCACCCCGCACCTTCCCTTCTAAGGTTGAACTAACGAACATTCAGGCAAACAGCGGGCCTCGCGCCCGCTCTGGCAAATCCGTCGGCGCTTAGCGCAGCGGCAGAGTAACCCCACGGGAGTTGAACGATGAAGAAGCCGCATGCCGGATTCTGGCTGGCGACGCTGGGACTGGGCGTTTGCTGGCTGCTGGCGCTGCTGACTCGCGATCGGCTCAACGGCATACTGCTGGCCGGCGCGGCGCTGGCGCTGATCTTTACCCCTGCAGCCCGCCGCAAAGGCGCGGCCCTGGCCGCCCTGGGCGGTATCGGCATGGATGGGCTGTGGAGCTACAGCGGCGTGCTGCACTACAGCGGGCAACACGGCCTGCCGCTCTGGACCATCGCGCTGTGGATCGGCTTCGGCTGCTGGTGGTATTGGTTGCTGGACGTGGTCAGAGCGGCCCCCTGGCCGCTGGCGGTGTTGGGCGCCGCCGTCGGCCCCTTCGCCTACGCCGTGTCCTGGAAGCTGGACGCCTTGTTGCCCGGCGTGCCGCCCGAGTTCATGCTGCTGCTGCTGGCCGTCGGCTGGTCGATTTACCTGCCGGCCGTCAGCTGGTTGCAGTGGAAACAGCAAGGCCATTGAACGGCTTTCAGCCGCCGGAAAAATAATGCCGAAGGCCATTGCTTATCGGTTGCCCGATCGGGTTTACTGAGCGTTCTAATAATAATCATTCCCGCAAAATACAATCCTATGCTTAGCCAACAAAGCCGTAGCGTCCTGCCGTTGATCGGGGCGTTGTTCACGTTATATATCGTTTGGGGTTCCACCTATTTCGTCATTCGCCTCGGCGTCGAGCAGTGGCCGCCGCTGATGATGGCCGGCATTCGCTTTCTGACAGCCGGTATCGTGCTGTTCAGTTTCCTGGCCTGGCGCGGCCACGCCCTGCCGACGCTGAAGCAGTGGCTGGCCGCCGGCGCCATCGGCATTCTGCTGCTGGCGGTGGGCAACGGCCTGGTGACGGTGGCGGAACACCAACATGTGCCCTCCGGCATTGCCGCGGTGATGGTGGCGACGGTGCCGCTGTTCACCCTCTGCTTCAGCCTGCTGTGGGGCATGCGCAACACCAAACTGGAATGGGCCGGCATCGCGCTCGGGTTGGTGGGCATCGTGCTGCTCAACACCGGCAACAACCTGGTGGGCAACCCGACCGGCGCGCTGCTGATTTTGCTGGCTTCGGCCAGCTGGGCCTTTGGGTCGGTGTTGGGATCGCGCATCTCGCTGCCGGCCGGGCCGATGGCCGGCGCGGCGGAGATGCTGGTCGCCGGCGTGGTGTTATTGGCAGCCAGCCAGCTGAGCGGCGAGCGCCTCACTCAGATGCCGAGCACCGGCGGCTTTCTGGCGCTGGGCTATCTGATCGTCTTCGGTTCGATGCTGGCGATCAGCGCCTATATGTTCTTGTTGAAGAACGTGCGCCCGGCGGTCGCCACCAGCTATGCCTACGTAAACCCGGTGGTGGCGGTGCTGCTCGGCATCGGTTTTGCCGGCGAATCGCTGGCGCCGCGCGAGTGGCTGGCGCTGGTGATCATCGTGGCGGCGGTGGTGCTGGTGACGCTGGGAAAATACTTGTTCGCCCGCCCGGCCAACGTACAGGCCATCGACTGCGAACGGCGGTGATCACAAAGGGCGGTCTGCGGGCCGCCGTTAAAAACGATTCTTGTTTCACCCGGCGAAGGGGCTATAATTCCCGCTGTTCCAAGCAACCTGCGAAATTATTCCTATGCTGAAAAAAGCGTTCGTCATCGTCATCGCCCTATGCGCCTTCGGTTCTCTGGGCGGCGTATTCCTCGCCGGGCTGAACATCTACACCCGTTCCACCACCCCGCACGAAGAAAGCGCGCCTGCCGGGGATAACACCGCCACGCCGGCGCAAACCGAAACCCTTCAGGCCAAGTGATCGTCCATCCAGCGCTGGCAGCGCTGCTGTAAAAAGCGCTGCAGTTGCCTGACGCGCTCCGACACCTGCGAACGATGCGGGCAGACCAGATTGATCGGCACCGCGTCGCTGCGCCATTCCGGCAACAGTTGCACCAACCGCCCGGCGCGAATATCCGCCGCCACGTCGATCGCCGACTTGCGCACCACGCCGTGCCCGGCCAGCGCCCAGCGCCGCGCGACCTCACCGTCATCGGTAAAATAGCTGCCGTTCAGCGGCAGCTCGACCAGCTCCTCACCGCGCCACAGCCGCCATTCCACCTGCCGTTTGCCGCTGGGCTGATACACCAGAATGCTGTGCCGAACCAGATCGGCCGGCGTTTGCGGCGCGCCATGCCGCCGCAGATAATCCGGGCTGGCGCAGATCAGCCGCCGATGCTGCGGCAGGATCGGCAGCGCCACCAGCGAAGAGTCGGCCAGCGGCCCGAAGCGCAACGCCACATCCACCGGTTCGCGGAACAGATCCGCCTGTCGATCGTTGATCAGAAGCTGCAGCTGAATGTGGGGATGCTGCAGGCGGAACTCATCCAGCCAGCCGAGCAGCAGATTGCGGCCGAAATCCGACGGCGCGGAAATCTGCAACACCCCGGACAGCCCCTGATGCTTCTCGCGGATTGCCTGCTCTCCTTCGGCCAACGCGCCCAGCGCCAGGCGCGCGCTGTCGAGATAGCGCGCGCCCTCCTCCGTTAACCTCAGGCTGCGGGTGGAGCGCACCAGCAGCCGCGCGCCCAACTGCTGCTCCAGCCTTTTCACCGCAATGCTGGCCGCCGCCGGCGTGATATCCAGCGCGCGCGCCGCGGCGGAAAAACTGCCGCCGTCCACCGTGCGGACAAACACCTCGAGATCGACAAATGAGGTCATCTGCTCCCCCTCTTTTTAGCCCAATCAATTATTAATATTAATTTACAAGTGTTTGCTATTAGGCGGGCTTTTTTCCTCATTTTCAATCAGGAAAGATAGATCCCGTTGAAACTTACCTAAAAAGAGGCCTTGACATGACGATTCCCGACTCCCCCCTGAAACGACAAAAGCTGGTGATCCTGGGCGGCACCAGCGGCATTGGCGCCGCGGTGGCCTACGCGGCGGCGGCGCGCGGCGCTGAAGTGGTGCTGGCTTCGCGTCGTCTCCCTCACGCCGGGGAGAAGAACGACGCGCTGCGCCTGATGCAGGCCGATCTGACCGATGAAGCGTCGCTGCATGCGCTGTTCGCCGCCGTCGGCGCTTTCGACCATTTGGTGATCACCGCCGGGCCGTTGGTGGACGCGAAGCCGCTGGCGGAGACCGCCCTTGAACAGGCGCAGGCCGACTTCAACGTCAAATTCTGGGGAAGTTTGCGCGCGGTGCAGGCGGCGCTGCCGACGCTGGCGCCGCAGGGCTCGATCACCCTGACCTCCGGCCAGCTGTCGCGCAAATACCTCAACGGTCAGTTGGTCAAAACCGCCATCAACGCCGCGCTGGAGGCGGTCGGCAAACAGCTGGCGAAGGAACTGGCGCCGCGGCGGGTGAACGTGGTCAGCCCCGGCATCACCGCCACCGAAGCCTACGACGGCATGGGCGCCGCACAGCGTCAGGCGCTGTTCGAACGGGTTGGCGTCAGCCTGCCGGTCGGCAGGGTCGGGCAGGCGGCTGACGTCGCGGCGGGGTATCTGCTGGCGATGGAGAATGGCTTCGTCACCGGCAGCGTGATCGACATCGACGGCGGCGGCCTGCTGTAACGGCGGCTAGAGCGCCGTCACGCCCTGCGCGGCGGCCTGCTGTTCCAGCACGGTGATAATCTGGTAGGCCGAACGCGGCACCAGGCTGAAATCGCCGATCAGCAGGCGGTCGCTGACCGCCTCATCCAGCATCGCTCGGGCGCCGGCGCGCAGGATGTCCACCTGTTCCGGCGGCGTGCCGGCTGCGGTGATCAACGGCAGGCCCGGCACCGCCGCCGTGCGGCCGATGATTTTTAGCCCCTCCAGCGCCTGCGGTTGCGCGCGGCGCAGCAGTTCCATGCTGATCGAATCGATGGCGGCGATATCCGCCTGCCCGCTGCGGATCAGCTGCAGCGACTGATAATGCGCGCCGGAGGTGATAGCCGCACCGAAGAATTTCCCGTCCTGCGCCAGCGGCGCGATCAGCGCGCGCAGGCCGTTGTAGCCGGACTGGGAATCGGTGCTGTTATACGCCGCCGTTCGGCCGCGAAAATCCGCCAGCCGCTCGCCGGGGTCGTCCGCGCGCACCACCAGCCAGCTGCGGTAATTCGGCCCGTCGCACCCTTCCACCCGATAATGATAGGTGCCGATCAACTGTATCTGCGGCAGACTGCTGACCAACGGATAACCGCAGGTTTGGCTGAGCAAGAGATCCTCGCGTCGCCAGTGCTGCGCCAGATCGTCCGGCCAGCTGAGCCGTTCCGGCGCCGCCGGCAACCCCAGCCGCAGCAGCTTGTCGCGCAACACCTGCCAGAAGGATTCGGCCTGCTCCCGGCCAACGCCGTACATCGGTAGAGACACCTGCATCATTTCCCCCTTACCCCGCCGAAGTGGGCGCCAGCGTCTGCTGACGCCAGGCGGTGAGATAACGCACCCAACGTTCGAACAGCATATCGGTGATAATAGCCAACAACGCCACAACCGCCGCGCCCTGGATCACATAGGCGGTGTTAAACCCGCTCAGGCCGATAATGATCGGCGAGCCGAGCGTCTTGGTGCCGACGGTGGAAGCGATGGCCGCCGTGCCGATGTTGATGATCACCGAGGTGCGGATCCCGGCGACGATCACCGGCGCCGCCAGCGGCAGTTCAACCCGCCACAGAATTTGCCAGGCGCTCATCCCCACGCCGCGAGCGATCTCGCGCGTGGCGGGCGGCACCGATTCGATGCCCGCCAGCGTGCCCTGCAAGATCGGCAGCAGGCCGTACAATACCAGCGCAATGATCGCCGGCTGTTCGCTGAAGCCCATCACCGGCACCGCTACCGCCAGCACCGCCACCGGTGGGAAGGTCTGCCCCACCGCCACCACCGTTTCCACCAGCGAACGAAACTCCCGGCCGCTGCGTCGGGTCACGGCCACGCCTGCCGCCACGCCGAGAGCCACCGCGATCAGGCTGGAGATCGCCACCAGCGACAGGTGCGCCCCCACCAGCGCGATAAAGCTGTCCTGCTGATAAATGGGCCGCTCCAGATCGGGGAACCAGGCGGCGAACAGGCCGCGCAGATGATCCATGCCGAACACCAGCGCCAACAGCAGCGCCAGCGTCCAGGGCAAAGGATCGCGCAGCAGGCGCCCGATGCGCCCGCTCATGACAGCGCCTGCCCGGCGATCAGATCGTTGAAGTGCAACACCCCCAACGCTTCGCCCCGTTCATCCACCACCGGCAGACAGTCGCTGCCGCGCGCCACAAACACCGACAGCGCCTCGCGCAGGCTCATGGCGGCGGCGATCGGCTCGCCCCCGGCGACACCGGGCCGCACCCGCTCCGCCACCGTCCCCAGCGACAGCAGCTTGATGCCGCGATCGCTGCGCCCGAAGAAATCACGCACGAAATCGTTGGCCGGGGCGGTCAACAGCGTCAGCGGCGTGCCCTGCTGCACCACCCGCCCCTGATCGAGCAGCACCAGACGATCCGCCAGGCCCAGCGCTTCGTCGATGTCGTGCGTCACCAGCACGATAGTGCGGCCGGAGAGCTGATGGATGCGCGCGATCTCCGCCTGCAGCGCCGCGCGGGTGACCGGATCCAGCGCGCCGAACGGTTCGTCCATCAGCAACACCTCGGGATCGGCAGCCAGTGCGCGCGCCACCCCCACCCGCTGCTGCTGCCCGCCGGACAGCTGGTGCGGATAGCGGCGGCGAAACAGATCCGGCTCCAGATGCAGCAGCTCCAACAGTTCGGTCACCCGATCGCGAATGCGCGCGCGCGGCCATTTCAGCAGCTGCGGCACGGTGGCGATGTTCTCCTCCACCGTCCAGTGCGGAAACAGGCCGATCGATTGGATCGCATAGCCCATGCGCCGCCGCAGATCCTGCGGTTTGAACGACTGGATCTCTTCGCCGGCAAAGAGAATCTTGCCCCGATCGTGTTCGATCAGGCGATTGATCATTTTTAACGTCGTGGACTTACCGGAACCCGAGGTGCCGATCAACACGGTGAATTCGCCCTCGGCGATGTGCAGCGTGAGATCGTCCACCGCCGGCTTGCCCTGAAAAATTTTGCTGACTTGCTCAAAGTGAATCATCGGCGCGATACGTCCAGGATTGAAACCCAAAATTTAAACAGCGAATCGACGATGACCGCCATCATGACCACCGGGATCACCCCCAGCAGAACCAGATCCAGCGCGCTGCTGAGCAGACCCTGAAATACGATGGCGCCAAAACCTCCGGCGCCGATCAGCGCCGCCACCACCGCCATGCCGACGGTCTGCACCGCCAGAATGCGCACGCCGGTCAGGAACAGCGGCAGCGCCAACGGCAGCTGCACGCGCAGGAAGATCTGCCCGCGCGTCAACCCCATGCCGGTGGCGGACTCAATCACGCCGGCCGGCACGCTTTGCAGCCCCGCCACCACGCTGCGCACCAGCGGCAACAGCGCGTACAGCACCAGCGCCACGATCGCCGGCGCCATGCCGATACCGCTGACGCCGTGTTCCGCCAGCCAGGGCACCGCCACCGCCAACCCCGCCAGCGGCGCGATCAGCAGGCCGAACAGCGCGATCGACGGCACGGTCTGGATAATGTTCAACACGGAGAAGATCGGCCGCTGCCAGCGCTCGGAACGAAAGCACAGCACCCCGAGCGGCACACCGATCGCCAGCGCCGGCGCCATCGTCGCCAGCAGAATGGTCAGGTGCTGCAACAGCGCGGCGTCAAACACCTCCTGCCGATTGTGGTACTCCTTCAGCAGCGACAGCTGATCGAGCTGATGGCCGAACAGCAGCAGCGCCGGCGGCACCAGCACCAGCGCGTTGCCGAGCATCCGCCGCAGGTGCGACGCGGTGAGACGCGCCATGGCGTCGGCGGCGATCAGCAGGCTCAGCGCCATCGTCAACCAGCAGCCGCTGCCCCAGGAAGTGCGTGCCAGGCGCGATCCCTCCTGCGCCAGACGCCCGGCGGCCTGGCCGCTGATCCAGAACGCCAGCGTCAGCACCCCGCAGGCGGCCAGCGCCGCCAGCAGCGCCCGCCCCCGCGTCGGCGGCAACAGGCTGAGGATCGCCAATGCCGCCAGCGGCAACAGCAGCCACAGCGCCGGGCCGTGCAGCAGGGAGAACAAGGAGAGGCTTTTGCCTGACAACAGGCGATTGGGGGCATAACTGAGGAACGGCAGGCCGAACGCGGCCAGCAGCAACAGCATGAACAGCGTCAACAAGACGCGATGTTTTACGGCGATAGTCAAAGAAACGCTCCGGCTCCCTCGGTTTACCCCCTCTCCCGACGGCAAAGGGGGCACCTCGGCATTATCCCTTAACAAACCCTTTCTCTTTCAGGTAAGCGGCCGCCACCTGTTTGGCGTCCTGGCCTTCCACAGCGATCTGCGCGTTGAGTTTTTGCAGCGTCGGCCCGTCCAGCGAGGCGAACACCGGCTTCAGCAGCTCAGGCAGATTGGCGTGCGCCTTCAGCGCCGCTTCACGCACGATCGGCGCCGGCGCGTAGATCGGCTGTACGCCTTTCGGATCCGCCAGCGTCTGCAGCCCCAGCGCCGCCACCGGGCCATCGGTGCCGTAGGCCATCGCCGCGTTGACGCCGGAGGTCTGCTCCGCCGCCGCCTTGATGGTCACCGCCGTATCGCCGCCGGCCAGGGACAGCAGCTGATCCTGATTCAGCTTGAAGCCGTAGGCATTCTGGAACGCCGGCAGCGCATCCGGCCGCTCGATAAATTCCGCCGAGGCCGCCAGCTTGAACTTGCCGCCGCCGTTGATCCACTTGCCGAGATCCGCCAGCGTTTTGAGATGGTTGGCGTCCGCCACGTCCTGACGAATGGCGATGGTCCAGGTGTTGTTGGCCGGCGCCGCATCGAGCCAGACGATTTTGTTTTTGTCGTAGTCGAGCTGCTTCACCTTCTCGAAGCCGGCCTGGGCGTTCTTCCACGCCGGATCTTTCTCATCGGAGAAGAAAAACGCGCCGTTGCCGGTGTATTCCGGGTAGATGTCGATCTCGCCGGAAGTGATGGCGCCACGCAGCACCTTGGTGGTGCCGAGCTGCAGCTTGTTGGTGGTCTTGATGCCGTTGGCTTCCAGCACCTGCACGATGATGTTGCCGAGCAGCGAACCTTCGGTATCGATCTTGGAGCCGACGCGCACCGAGTCGGCCGCCTGCGCCAGACCGCCGACGGCCAGCAGAGCCAGCGCGACGGCAAAGGAACGTCCGCGTGATAAGGTGATTGCCATACTTTTCCTCTGGTTATATGTTTTCCGGCTCATGGGCCAGTTCGGTTGGAAAATCCTGAGAAACGCGCTTCCAGCGCGCAATAAGTTTTTTCTTCGGCAAGACATCGCGTTCCTCCCGCCGTTCGCCGGCGCTCAGCGGATGCACGCCGACGTCGATCGGCGTCAGCGCGTAATCGCGCAGCCACTCGCCATAACCCTGCGCGACGAATCCCTGGCTGCGGCGCTGATACGCCTCGCGTTCCGCCAGATAGACTTCGCGCAGGCCATACCAGGGCAAGCCGGGCAAATCGTGATGCACTAAATGGTAGTTCAGATTGAGAAACAGCAGCCGCCACGGCCAGCCCGCCTCATTAATAATAGAACGTGCCTGCGGTGCGTCCACGGCGCGATGCTCAAAAAACGATCTTACCTTGGTCAGCGCCAGCGCCGGGTAGCTGATGGCCAACAGGTAAAACGCCGCGCCGATGCCCTGCATCTGCAGCCAGTGCAGCAACGCCGCCAACAGCGACAGATGCGCCAGCCACATCGCCCAGGCGCACAGATCGCCCGCTGCAAGCGTCTTCACTGCGCCGAACAGCGTGGTGACGATATCCAGCGCCGGGCCGAGGAGCACCCGGCCGATCAGCGTATTGCGCACCGCGGCCAACAGCGGCAGCAGGCGGGGATAACGCCGCCACTGCGCGGCGCTGAAGTAGTAACTTTCGGGATCTTCATGCGGATCGGTCAGGTGGTCGTTGCGGTGGTGGCGCAGATGCGAATCCCGATACAGCCCATAGGGATACCACACCGCCAGCGGCAACAGGCCGAACAGCTGATTGACGCGCGGCCAGCGCGTCGGATGGCCGTGGATCAGCTCGTGTTGCAGCGACATATACCCGGTGGTCAGCAGGATCAGCAGCGGCGCGCCAAGCCACGGGCCCAGCGCCTGCCAATAATGCGCCACGCCGAACCAGCCGCCGTACACTGCCGCCATGATCCCCCAGGTGGGCAACTCCAGCCGCCAGTGCCAGCGCCGATGAAGCCGCCGGATGCGGTCGCGTTGTTCAGGGTGCAAATAGTGGGCGTGGGACATGCTGCGGCTCGCGGTTGGGGATTTTCCCCCAGTATCGGTGAGCCGCAGTGACGTTCAAAATAACGAAAATGGCAAAGCTAAGTGAAAATTCAGCGGGTTGCGTACTCGGTCTGCGGTTCGCACGCCACCGGGAAATTCACCGAGTTGGCGATAAAGCACAGGTGATGCGCCTGCTCGTGCAGCTGTTGCGCCAGCTGCAGATCGTCGCCGTCGCGCACCGTGACCTGCGGCCGCAGCGTCACCGAGGTGAAAAAGCCACCGCGCGCCGCATCTTCGCGCATCACCCCGACGGCGTTGTCCTGATAGGCCAGTACGGAAATGCCCGAGGTAGCGCATAAATGCAGATACCATAATTTGTGACAGGCGCTGAGCGAAGCCACCAGCAAATCCTCCGGGTTCCAACGCGTCGCGTCGCCGCGAAAGGCCGGATCGGCTGAACCGGCGATGTCTGCCTTGCCCACCGCGCCGATCAGGTGATCGCGCCCATAGGTGCGGTAATCCTCGGTGCCTGCCCCCAAATTCCCCTGCCAGGTGACCGCCACCTGATAATGATGCTCACCTTTCATACCTTTTTCTCCCGTTGGCCGGCCAATGAAAAATCGCCTTGCTGCATGCCCGGAGAACACTATTGGCGGAAAAGCGCGAAGATGTAAACGGCGAAACGAGAAAAAACGGGCCGCGCAAGCGGCCCGTCGCTCACATGCTTTCAGGGAACGAAATCGAGCACCACGGCGTTGAACAGCGCGTATTCGGTAGCGCTGGCCATCGGCGGAAACTGCGCGCGCTGCACCGCAGCGCTCGCCGCTGCGCACAGGGGCGCATCGCCTCTTACGATCTTGCTGCTCGCCAGCTTGCCGTCCGGCTGCAAACGGATAGCGAGGGTGCAACGCTGACCGTGCGCATGTTCCGGCAAGCGCAGCTCGCGGCTCACCGCGTTATGCACCCTCTCCGGGTAACTGAGCTGCGTTGCGGCCAATGCCGGGGCCTGCGGCAATGGTATGCCGGCCTCACGCCCGGCGCCGCAGCCGCTCAGCAGCAACAACGCCAACAGGCTTAGTGTCTTTTTCATTCCCGATGTCCTTATTGGGGGATTTATCCTTATCGAGCGACCCTCACTGCGCCGCCGGGTAGGCCTCGCCGTCGTCCGCGTAGCGCTGCAGCCGTTCGCGCCACCATTTGGCCGCCAGGCCGCTGGCGCTTTCCCGCCAACCGAAATAGGCGATGTCACTGCAGCGTTCCGATTCAACGCGTTTCGCCACCAGTTCGCCGCTGTTCAGGTAAGGTTCCGCCAAAGAACGCGGCAGATAGCCGCAGCCCAGCCCAGCCAGCTGCGCCTGCAGCTTGGCGTCGAAACCGAAGACCGTCAGCGTATCCTGCTCTTCCAGCAGATTCAGGCTCTGCGGCGCGTTGACGCGCGAAGTATCGCGCACCACCACCGCCCGGTGCTGACGGATTTCGTCCTTCGGCAAGGGTTCCGGCAATGCCGCCAGCGGATGCTGCGGCGCGACGGCGAACACGTAGTCCAGCTGCCCCAGGCGGCTGAACGCATAACCCACACGCGACGGCGGCTCGCAGATGGCGCCGATGATAATGTCGGCGCAGCCGTAAACCAGCGACTCCCAGGAGCCGGCCAGCACCTCGTGGCTGAAGCGCAGCCGGGTATGGTGATGCTGTTGGTAGAACTCTTCTATCAGCGGCAACAGGCGGGCAAACGGGAAGGAGGCGTCAATCCCGAGCGTGATCTCGCTTTCCCAGCCGTTTTCGACATAGCGCGCCTGCTGTTCCAGATCCTGCGCCGCGCGCAGCAGCACCCGCCCCTTTTCCAGCATCAGCTTGCCGGTATCGGTGAACTTCGCCCGATGGCCGGAGCGATCGAGCAGGGTGATGTCGAGATCGTTCTCGAGCTTTTGCACCATATAGCTCAGTGCCGAAGGGGTTTTAAACAGTGCGGCGGCCGCGGCGGCGAAAGATCCGTGCCGGTCCAGCGCATCCAAAATCAGCAGCGCTTCCAGGTTTAATCTCATGTTTTCTCCCGTGTATAAAAAAACTCAACAAGTCGGCAAAAATTCTGCGGTATCTTTGAAATCGCCCTCTGCCTACCATGGGTTTTATCGGCGTTACACTCATCAGATGTTCAACCGAAATATCACTGGGAAGGTAAATTATGTCCAAGTTTCAACTGCTTGATAAAGACAATTCCGCACTGATTTTTATCGATCATCAACCACAAATGGCCTTCGGCGTGGCTAATATTGATCGTCAGCAACTGAAAAACAACGTTGTTGGTTTGGCGAAGGCAGGCAAGATTTTCAACGTTCCCACCCTTTTCACCTCGGTCGAAACCGAAAGCTTCAGCGGCTATATCTGGCCGGAACTGCTGGCGGTACACCCTGAAATCACCCCGATTGAACGCACCTCGATGAACTCCTGGGAAGACGCGGCCTTCGTTAAAGCCGTGGAAGCCACCGGCCGTAAAAAGCTGGTGATCTCCGCGCTGTGGACCGAGGTGTGCCTGACCTTCCCGGCGCTGATGGCGCTGGAAGCCGGCTATGAAGTGTATGTGGTGACCGACACCTCCGGCGGCACCTCCGTCGATGCGCACGAACGTTCGATCGACCGCATGGTGCAGGCCGGCGCCGTACCGGTGACCTGGCAGCAGGTGCTGCTGGAGTACCAACGCGACTGGGCGCGCAAAGATACCTACGACGCGGTGATGGCGCTGGTGCGCGAACACAGCGGCGCGTACGGCATGGGCGTCGACTACGCTTACACCATGGTGCACCACGCACCGGCCCGCACGGTGAAATAATTCCCCTTGCCCCGGCCTCGCGCCGGGGTATTTTCAGGAGTCGGTTTTATGGCCCATCCGCAGCATGTCACGCTGGTGATCACCCACCGTTTGGCGCCGGGGAACGAACAGGCCTATGAGGCCTGGCTGAACCGCATCATGCCCGACGCCGCGGGCTTCACCGGCCATTTAGGCGTCAACGTGATTCGCCCTTCCGGCGACGAACAGGCCTATACGGTGCTGGTCCGCTTCGACAATCTCGACAATCTCTACCGCTGGCTCAACTCGCCGCAGCGCAAGCAATACATCGAAGAAGTCACTCCGCTGTTGCTGGAGAACGACCATATCGAGATCCGCCCCGGCGCAGAGTTCTGGTTTACCCCGCCCAACCCCAGCGTGCGCCAGCCGCCCCAGTGGAAGCAGTTCATCATCACCCTGCTGGTGATCTTTCCATCCACCAATCTGGTGCCCTGGTTTTGGGGACGGGTGCTGCCGCAGCTGGACGGCTCGCTGCTCGGCCATTTTCTCAATGACGCCACCGTGGTCGCCCTGGTGGTGTACCTGTGGATGCCTATCGTGACTCGCGTTTTTCATCAATGGCTGACCCGCCGTTAGGCGGTTCGCCGGGAGAATGTTATGAACCACCACGCTTCATTGATCATCACCAACGGCAAGTTTCACACCGTCGATCGCCAACACCCCACCGCGCAAGCGGTCGCCATCCGCGACGGCAAGTTTCTGGCGGTCGGCAGCGAAAGCGAAGTCATGCAGCACGCCGGGCCGGAAACCCAGGTGATCGATCTGCACGGCCACACCGCCATTCCGGGCCTGAACGACTCGCACCTGCACCTGATCCGCGGCGGCCTGAACTATAACCTGGAGCTGCGCTGGGAAGGCGTGCCCTCGCTGGCCGACGCGCTGCGCATGTTAAAAGAACAGGCGCTGCGCACCCCGAGCCCGCAATGGGTGCGGGTGGTCGGCGGCTGGACCGAATTCCAGTTCGCCGAGCGCCGCATGCCGACGCTGGACGAAATCAACCAGGCGGCGCCGGACACGCCGGTATTTATTCTGCATCTCTACGATCGCGCGCTGCTCAACCGCGCGGCGTTGAAGGTGGTCGGCTACACCAAAGACACGCCGAACCCGCCGGGCGGCGAGATCCAGCGCGACGCCAACGGCAACCCGACCGGCATGCTGATCGCCAAACCCAACGCCATGATCCTGTACGCCACGCTGGCGAAAGGGCCGAAGCTGCCGCTGGAGCAGCAGGTCAACTCCACCCGCCAGTTCATGCGTGAGCTGAACCGCCTCGGTCTCACCAGCGCCATCGACGCCGGCGGCGGCTTCCAGAACTACCCGGAGGATTATCAGGTGATCGCCGAGCTGCACGAGAAAAAGCAGCTGACCATCCGCATCGCCTATAACCTGTTCACCCAGCGGCCTAAACAGGAGCTGGAAGACTTCGAGCTGTGGACCGATATGCTCAAACCGGGCCAGGGCACCGACTTCTATCGCCACAACGGCGCCGGCGAGATGCTGGTGTTTTCCGCCGCCGACTTCGAAGACTTCCTGCAGCCGCGCCCGGATCTGCCGCCGGGCACCGAAGACGAACTGGAGCGAGTGGTTCGCCATCTGGTCGAGCACCGCTGGCCGTTCCGCCTGCACGCCACCTATGACGAATCCATCAGCCGCATGCTGGACGTGTTCGAGAAGGTGAACCGCGACATTCCGTTCAACGGCCTGCACTGGCTGTTCGACCACGCCGAAACCATTACCGAGCGCAATATCGAGCGCGTCAAGGCGCTGGGCGGCGGCATTGCGGTGCAGCACCGCATGGCGTTCCAGGGGGAGTATTTCGCCGACCGTTACGGCATCGAAGCCACCAAACATACGCCGCCGGTGGCGAAAATGCTGGCGGCCGAGCTGCCGGTCGGGCTGGGCACCGACGCCACCCGCGTCGCCAGCTACAACCCGTGGACGGCGCTGTACTGGCTGGTTTCCGGCCGCACCGTCGGCGGCATGGCGATGTACGACGACAGCGCGCGGCTGGATCGCGAAACGGCGCTGATGCTGTGGACGCAGGGCAGCGCCTGGTTCTCCACCGAGCAGGGCAAGAAAGGCCAGATCAAGGTCGGTCAGCTGGCTGATTTGGCGGTGCTGTCGCAGGACTATTTCAGCGTGCCGGAAGAGCAGATCAAAGGCATCGAGTCGGTGATGACGGTGGTGGACGGCAAAGTGGTCTACGCCGCCGGCAGCTTCTCACCGCTGGCGCCGCCGCCGCTGCCGGTGCTGCCGGAGTGGTCGCCGGTCACCCAGGTGCCGGGCCATTACCGCTCCGCACCGCCGTCGGCGGCGGCCCGCGTCGGGGTAGTGAGCCAGGCGCATCAATGCTGCGGCCCGTGCGGCGTGCATGCACACCAGCATGACATCGCGCGCCGCTCCAGCATCCCGGTGTCGGACGAGAATGCCTTCTGGGGCGCGTTCGGCTGTTCGTGTTTCTCGTTCTAAGTTATCAAGCCAATAACTTATTATAAAGTTAACTTAATAAGCTATTGAGCTGGCAACGTAATAAATTAATGGCGCTGTCCACGGGAGAGCGCCATTTCATTTTCAATCGCGGTTGATCTCCAGCCAGCGCCGCTGTTCGGCGGAGGCGGCTATCGCGTCCAGCACGCACGACACCTTCCAGCCCTCTTCAAAGTCCGGCCACATGCGATCGCCCGCGGCGATGCCGTTGACCAGATCGCGGATCTCCACCGTCTTCTGATCGTTAAAACCAATGCCGTGCCCGGCGCTGATGCAAAACGCCGCATAGTCCGGGTGCTTCGGCCCCACCAGCAACGTCTTGAACCCCTGCCGCTCCGCCGGTTCATCGTGCCGATACAGCTTCAGCTCCGCCATCCGCTCCTGGGTATAGCTCAGCGTGCCTTTGGTGCCGGTGACCACATAGGTCAACCCCATCTTGCGCCCGCAGGCGATGCGCGACGTTTCGATAGTGCCCATCGCGCCGCCGGCGAAACGCAGCAACGCACTGGCCTGATCTTCGTTTTCCACCGGGTGCAGGCGCGTCGGGTCCTGCGGATCCGGGCGCTGTTTGATCACGGTCTGCATATCGCCGGAAACCGCCACGATATCGCCCACCAGGTAGTGCGCCATATTGACGATGTGCGCCGCCAGATCCCCGAGCGCGCCTAATCCGGCGCTGGCGCGGCGGCAGTGCCAGTCGATCGGCGTGCGCGGATCGGCCAGATAATCCTCATTGTGGGTGCCGTAAAAATGCACCACCTCGCCGATTTCGCCGTTGGCGATAATTTCGCGCGCCAGTTGGCTGGTGGGGTTTTTCATGTAGTTAAAACCGACCAGCGTTTTCACCCCCTTGGCGCGCGCGGCCTGCACCATCTCCGCCGCGTCGGCGGCGTCCAGCGCCAGCGGCTTTTCCGAATACACGTGCTTGCCGTGGCGGATCGCCGCCAGCGCCATCTCTTTATGCAAAAAGTTGGGGGCGCAGATGTCCACCACATCGATCGCCGGATCGGCCACCAGTTGCCGCCAGTCGCCGGTCGAGCGCGCAAAGCCGAATTCGGCCGCGCGCTGCGCCGCCAGCTCGGGCGTCACTTCCGCCAGCATCTCCAGCACCAGTTCCCCTTTCAGAGGAAAGACCGTGGCGGCCTGCGCATAGGCGATAGCGTGACAACGCCCGATATAACCGGTGCCGATTAACCCAACGCGTACCTGTTTCATCATTTTCTCCCGTGACCGAAATTCTGCGTAGAACCAGGCGTCGCTCAATGAAACGCGCCGGTTGATAACGGGTTTATATGGAATATAAATTTCAATAATAAGCACACAGGAAAATAAAGTTCATATTCGTGATGCCGTTCATGAAACGTTGACGGGATGATGTAATGAGGAAAGTCCGGACACGGCGGGGCGTATCCGGACAAGATGAAATGAACCGTTTATTTCATATCACGGTAAACCGTTAGCACCGTGCTGCACGTAGCCAGGGCGTTGCAACAGGCGCTGCTGATAGGCCGCCAGCGCCGCATAATGCGGCCGCTCGAACGGCGTCATCAGCCAGCGGTTCAGCGACAGCCCCAGCACCACGTCCGCCAGCGTGAAGGCGGCGCCGGCGGCATAAGGGCCGTGCTGCGCCAGATGTGCGTCCAACAAGCCCATCAGCCGGTTCCATTCGCGCTCGGCGGCTGCCAGGCTGGCGGCATCCTGATAATCCGCATGCCCACGCACCCGCGACATAAACACGTAGCGCCAGGCGCCGTTCAGATCGGTAGCCTGCCAGTCCATCCACATCTCCACCGCCGCGCGCGCGCCGGGTGCCTGCGGCAGCAGATCTTGCCGCCCTTCCCGCCCCGCCAGATAGCGGCAAATGGTATTCGACTCCCACAGCACCCGCTCGCCGTCGATCAGCACCGGCACCAGGCCGTTGGGATTCAGCGCCAAAAACGCCGGCTCCTGCGTGGAGCGATAACCGCTGCCCCAGTCCTCCCGTTCCAGCGTCAGCCCCAACTCCTGACAGGTCCATAACACCTTGCGCACGTTGATCGATGAGGCTTTACCCAATAATTTCAGCATTGACTTTCCTTATTCTCTCCAGAACGGTTTATACCCTTCCCTCCAGGCTTCCGCCCGCGTCAGGCCGATATCCGCCAGCTGCCTGTCGTTCAGCAGCAGTAACTCTCTGCGCGTTCTGCGACGCAACAAATACCAACGCCAGCGTGACCAGCCTACCCGTCGCCACATCGTCATGCCATCAAACAGAGCCATCTTATTATCCCCCCTGATGTTTTCGCCTGGCAGTGATGATGCGCGCCAGGCAAAAAACAATACAGATTCACGCTGGCGCTATTTTTTTCATACAGCTGCGCCAAAAAACCCGCTGAATGGTTTATTTTGAACGTATCTGTACCGGTTTTTTTAATCCTGACCCCCGATGAGAGGCCTCTGTATGACACGCTACGCCACGCTGGCCGCCATTCTCAGCCAACGCATTCAGCAAGGGTTGTATCCGGCCGGCCATCGCCTGCCTTCGGTGCGCGCGTTGAGCCAGGAGCACGGCGTCAGCATCAGCACGGTGCAGCAAGCCTACCGGTTGCTCGAGGAACAGCGCCTGGTGGAAGCGCGGCCGAAGTCGGGCTACTTCGTGCATACGCGGCGCGCGCAGGCCGAGCTGCCCGCCATGACGGCGCCGGTGCAGCGGCCGGTGGACATTTCGCAATGGGAGCAGGTGCTGGAACTGGTGCGCAGCCGGCCGCGCGAAGGCCTGATCCAGCTGGGGCGCGGCATGCCGGATATCGCAGAACCGACGATGAAGCCGCTGATCGTCGCCCTGCGCAACGCCGCCCGCCACGGCGACCTACGCAGCCTGTATTACGACAGCATTCAGGGCGTGGCCGCGCTGCGCGAACAGGTCGCCCGTCTGCTGCTGGACTCCGGCTGCCAAATCGGCCCCGATCAGCTGCTGATCACCACCGGTTGTCAGGAAGCAATCTCCGCCGGGCTGCGCGCCGTTTGCCAACCCGGCGACATCGTGGCGGTCGATTCGCCCTGCTTCCACGGCACCATGCAGACGCTGAAGGGGCTGGGCATCAAGGCGCTGGAAATCCCCACCGATCCGCTCACCGGCGTCAGCCTGGCGGCGCTGGAGATGGCGCTGGAACAGTGGCCGGTCAAGGCTATCCTGCTGACGCCCAACTGCAATAATCCGCTGGGCTACATCATGCCCGACGCCCACAAACAGCGGCTGCTGACGCTGGCGCAGCGTCACGACGCGGCGATCATCGAAGACGATGTCTACGGCGACATCGCCTATCACTACCCGCGGCCGCGCACCATCAAGTCATTCGACGACGACGGCCGCGTACTGCTGTGCAGCTCGTTTTCCAAAACGCTGGCGCCGGGGCTGCGCGTGGGCTGGATCGCGCCCGGCCGCTACCTGGAACGGGTGCTGCACATGAAGTTCATCGGCTCCGGCGCCACCGCCACCCAGCCGCAGCTGGCGATCGCCGAATTTATCCGCGGCGGGCATTACCTGCAGCACCTGCGGCGCATGCGCGCACGCTACCAGCAGAACCGCGACCGCATGACCGATCTTATCCTGAAACACTTCCCGGCCGGCACCCGCGTCAGCCGGCCGCGCGGCGGTTTTATGCTGTGGATCGAACTGGACGAAGCGTTCGACACCCTGCGGCTGAACCGCCATCTTGAACAGCAAGGCGTACAAATCGCCGTCGGCAGCATCTTTTCCGCCGCCGGCAAGTACCGCAACTGCCTGCGCATCAACTATGCGCCGACGCTGACGACAGAGATCGAGCTGGCAGTACAGAAGGTCGGCGCCACCATCCAGCGGCTGATGCCGGCCGACAGTTTGGCGTAATCGGATTAAATCTTGACGCGATCGGATTATCGCTGCGCTGCCCGTCGCTCTAAAGTGGCATCACACCCACTCGCAATCAGGAAGGTCATGATGTCTCAGTCACAGGTATGGTTAATCACCGGCAGTTCCCGCGGCCTGGGCCAACAGCTGGCGCAGGCGGTGTTGGCCGCCGGGCACCGTCTGGTCGCCACCGCCCGTCAGCCGCAACAGCTGCAGCCGCTGGTGGAACGCTACGGCGATCGGGTCGCCACGATCGCGCTCGACGTCACCGACGCCGCCGCCGCCGAACGCGCGGTGCGCACGACGATTGAACGCTTTGGTCGGCTGGACGTGCTGGTCAACAACGCCGGCTACGGCAATATCGCGCCGGTGGAGGAAGCCGATGAAGCCGATTTTCGCGCGCAGCTCGAAACCAACTTCTTCGGCGTGTTCAACGTCACCCGCGCGGCGCTGCCGATATTACGCCGGCAGGGCAGCGGCCATATCATCCAGATCGCCACCATCGGCGCTCGCCTCGGCATTGCCGGCCTCAGCGCCTACCATACCGCCAAGTGGGCGGTCGAAGGGTTCTCCGAATCATTGGCCAAAGAGATGGCCCCCTTCGGCGTCAAGGTGACGATGGTCGAACCCGGCGGCTTCCGCACCGACTGGGCCGGTTCTTCAATGACCATTGCGCCGATCGGCGAAGCCTATCAGCCGACGCTGGGGCCGATGCTGGCCTTCCTGCAGCAGCATAACGGCAGCCAAACCGGCGATCCGGCCAAGGCGGCGCAGGCGATCCTGCAGTTGGCGGCGCTGGAAGCCCCTCCGCTACGCCTGCTGCTCGGCAGCGACGCGGTGCATATGGCGGCGCAGGTGTTGGCAGAACGCCAGGCGGAGGACGCCGCGTTTCGCGCCCTCAGTCTCAGCACCGACCACGACGACAGCTCGCCGGATCACGCCGCCATCGCGGCAGTCGTGACGGGAAAACCCTAAGGAGCCCGCATTGAGCAGCGATCAAATCCCGGTTTCCGGCGCGCTGGCGGTACACCTGGCGGCGCAGGGCGTCGATATCGAGCAGCTCGGCCACCTGGCCGGGCTACCTGCCGGCCTGTTCGGCGCGCGGCGCGACAAGATTAAACTCACCACGCAACAATTCTTCTCTCTTTGGCGCAGTCTGCCGCAGCTGACTGACGATCCCGCCTTCGGCCTGCGCCTGGGCGGCGAGGTCCCGCCGGAACACTATGACATTGCGTTGGTCGCCGCGTTGCATTCCGCCACGCTGGGCGAAGCGTTGCAAAAGGTGGCGCGCTATAAACGACTGGTTTGCCCGGAAGAGCTGATGCTGGAAGAAGACGGCGACAGCATCCGCTTGCATACGCGCTGGACCATGAGCGAAGCCCCTGCGCCGGCGCTGCTGATCGACGCCATGTTCGCCGCCATCACGGCCCTGTGTCGGCGCGGCACCGGCTTGCCCCTGCAGCCGCAGGCGATCGAATTGACCCGGCGGCCGGACGCCGCCTCGCCGCTGGCGCGCTATTTCGGCTGCCCGGTGACATTCAACGCCCCGCAGGACGTGCTGGTGTTTGACCGCGCGCTGATAGACCAACCGTTCATCACTTACAATCAGGACATGCTGGCCGTATTGCTGCCGGGGCTGGAGGCGGAACTGGCCAAATCGCAGCCGGCGCACGATCTGCCCACGCAGGTGATGGCGATCCTCAGCCGCAGCATGCGCGGCCAGCGCCCCAGCGTCAACAGCGTGGCCGCTGAACTCTATCTCAGCCCGCGCACGCTGCAGCGCCGCTTGCAACAGCACGGCTACAGCTACCAGCAATTGTTGGACAAAACCCGCCACCGCACCGCCTGCCGGCTGTTGGCGGAAACCGACCTTGAACCGGGCGAAATCGCCTTTGTGCTGGGATTCGAAGAGCTGAATTCGTTCAGCCGCGCCTTTATTCAGTGGGAAACGCTGACGCCCAGCCGCTGGCGCACGCAGCGCGCCGCCGGCCAGTGGGAGAACAGAGCATGAAAGTGATTATTTTCGGCGCCAGCGGCATGGTGGGCCAGGGCGCACTGCGGGAATGCCTGCACGATCCGCGCGTCAGCGAAGTGCTCAGCATCGGCCGAAGCCCGTTGGCCCAGAGCCACGCCAAACTGCGCCAGCTTTCTGTGCCCGATCTGCGTGATCTGTCGGCGCTGGAGCCGCAGCTCGCGGGCTACGACGCCTGCTTCTTCTGCCTGGGGATTTCGTCCTCCGGCCTGAGTGAAGCTGAATATCGCGCGGTGACTTACGATCTGACGCTAGCCGCCGCCCGCCCGTTGGCGACGCTGAATCCGTCGATGGTCTTCGTCTACGTCTCCGGCCTCGGCACCGACAGCAGCGAACGCGGCCGCAGCATGTGGGCCAGGGTCAAGGGCGCCACCGAAAACGCGCTGCTGGCGCTGCCGTTCCACGCGGTGATGTTCCGTCCCGGCGCCATTGTGCCGCTGCACGGCATTCGCTCCAAAACCCGCCTCTACGATCTGGCCTATCGGCTGTTCAAGCCGCTGTGGCTCGGCGCATTGCGGCTGTTTCCCGCCCGGGTAAGCAGCACCGAACGAATCGGGCGGGCGATGCTGGCGGTGGCGCGACGGGAAAGCGCGCTGCGCATCATCGAACCGGCGCAGATCAACCGGCTGGCGGCATCCTGAACAACGGAGTTAACCGCCCTGCCGCCAATACTCCGCCACCCGGCGGCGCAGGTGTTCGATACCCTGCGGATGGTGAATAAACTGCTCCACCGGCATCATCCGCCAACGCTGCCCCTCGTCGCCGAAACGTATGGCGGCGATCTGCGCCGGAGTGATCATCCCGGCCATGAACCAGGTCGGCGGATAGCCGGGCAAAATGCCGTCGTAGCGCCGCCGCCAGACAACCTGACGTTCGGCGATCGCCACGCCGAACTCTTCCTGCGTCTCCCGCTGCACGCACTGCAGCGGCGTTTCGCCGTACTCCCGCCCGCCGCCGGGCAGATCCCACAGGCCGGGCCACGGAATGCCCGGTTTATCGTCCCGTTGGTAAACCAACAGGAAACCATCGCACAGCAGCGCGATCTTGGCCCCGCCAAACGCCTCGTCCGTCATGATTTCTCCGCTCCCTGCCCATTGCCTTTGACTGAACATCATACTTCATCCCCGCGCGGCCTGGTGTATAGTGAAAATCCGTTTTCACAACAGGCGAACAATAACGATGAACTCTCCGTTTCTGGTGACCCCTCAATGGCTTGCGCAACATATCAACGATGAAAATCTGGTGGTGATCGACGTCCGGATGTCGCCGGTGGGGCTAACGCCGAAAAAGGACATGCTTGCCGAGTTCGAACGCGGCCATATCCCCGGCGCGGTCTATTTCGACATTGACGAAGTGGCGGACAAAAACACCGCGCTGCCGCACATGCTGCCGACGGCGGCGGAGTTTGGCGCGGCGGTGGGCAAGCTGGGCATCAGCGAGCGCGATACCCTGGTGATTTATGATGAGGGTAACCAGTTCTCCGCGCCGCGCGGCTGGTGGACCTTCCGCAATTTCGGCGCCCAGCATGTTTACGTACTGGACGAAGGGCTGAACGGCTGGACAGCGCAGGGCCAGGCGCTGGCCACCGGCCCGGCGCAGCCTGAACCACAGGTGTTCAACGCCCGGTTCAACGCCGACGCGGTGGTGGATATGCGGCAAGTGGAACAGGCGTTAGGCACGCCGGTGCAAATTCTCGACGCGCGCGCCGCGCCGCGCTTTTATGCCGAAGCGCCGGAGCCGCGCCCCGGCCTGCACCGCGGCCACATTCCCGGCAGCATCAACATTCCGTACGGCGAGCTGCTGGAAAACGGCCGCTTCAAATCGCTGGAGGCGCTGCGCCAAACCTTTAGCGACAAGGGCGTGGATATCAACGGCCCGATCATCACCAGCTGCGGCTCCGGCGTGACGGCGGCGGTGCTGGCGTTCGGCCTGCTGTCGCTCGGCGCCCCGCAGGTCAAACTGTATGACGGCGCCTGGAGCGAATGGGGCCAACTGAGCGGCAAACAGCCCATCGCCAAAGATTAGGTTTCGATCCGCTCGACCACGATCTGTGCCAGCCGCTGCACGGCCGCCGAGGGCTGATCCTCGGCGCGGTGCAGCACCACGCCGAGCTGGCCGAGAACGGGCAGCAGTTCGGGCGCCAACGGTGACAAGCCGGGCGGCAAGCCCGCCGCCGTGCGCACCGTGACGCCCAACCCGGCGCTCACCGCCGCCCAAACGCCGTTCAGGCTGCGGCTGGTAAAGGCGATGCGCCAGGGAATGCCGGCGCGATCCAGCGCCTGCGTCGCCGCGCTGCGCATCAGGCAGGGCGCGTCGAACATCACCAACGGCAACGGCTCATCCCCTTCTCGCCACGGCGCCAGCGCGAAGCCGGGCGAGGCGATCCAGTGCAACTGCCGCTGCCCCAGCGCCTGATGAAACGGCGTGCTCAAACCGCCGTCCCACGCCAGCGACAGATCCAGCTGGCCTTTCAGCACCCAGTCGATCAGCTCAGCATTGCGGGCGATGCGCGCCTCGATGCGCACCTTCGGATTGGCGCGCGCGAAGCTGCCCAACACCTGCGGCAGAAACGTCTCGCCGAAATCTTCCTGCAGCCCCAGCCGCACCGTGCCCTGCAGATCCAATCCGCGCACCGCGGCGGCGGCTTCGTCATTGAGCTCCAGCAGGCGGCGCGCGTAACCGAGCAGAGTTTCCCCCGCCTCGGTCATTACCATGCCGCGCCCGGCCTTGCGCAGGATCGGCGCGCCGACCTGCTGCTCCAGCTTTTTCAGGTGAGCGCTGACCGCCGACGTCGAACGCCCCAGCCGTTCAGCGGCCTTGGCGAAGCTGCCCAGCTCGACGCCGGTGACGAAGCTGCGCAAATCCTCGAGATCGAACGTGATTCGCCCCATGCTGACCATCCTGATTTTCTGAACCATCAATCAAAATAATACCGATTTTACTGATAAAGATGGCGTGTCACGCTCTCCCGGTCAATGTCTTTGCGGAGAATCCTTATGCTCGCGATGCAATACCGTTTCACCCTGCCCGCCGATTACGACATGGCGATCGTCCGCCGCCGCATCGCCGATTTCGGCCATCGGCTCGACGCCTGCCCGCAGCTGATCGTCAAAGCCTATCTGTACGCACAGCGCAGCGAAGGCAGCGCCGAAAATCTCTACGCTCCCTTCTACCTGTGGAACAGCAGCGCCGGCATGAACGATTTCCTGGCCGGCGAAGGTTTCAGAGGCCTCAGCCAGGCGTTCGGCTGGCCGCGCGTCAATCATTGGCTGCCGTGGCTGACGCATTTCGATCGCCCTCATCTGGCCGAGGCCGCCTGGGCAACCTGTCAGGAACAGGCCATCATCCCCTACAGCGATCTGCCTGCGCTGCGTCGGCAACATCAGGCGGCGCCCGGCGCGCTGGCCTCCATCGTGGCGTTCGACCCCGCAGAGTGGCGGTTAGTGCGGCTGGATTTATGGCGTGAACCGCCGCAGGCACGGCCGCAAAACGGCCAGCTGTTCCGCGTCGGCCATCTGTCCGCCCCCTTTGACCACACTGCGCCGCGGGTTGACAGTTAAACTTGATATTGATAATCATTATCAACATTAAACATTCACTTGCGGCTCGCGGGATGCGGGCCGCTCTCCGGGGTCAACCGTCATGTCGTCATCACCAATCACACCTTACGCCACCACCTGCTGCATCGTGGGAGGCGGCCCCGCCGGGCTGATGCTCGGCTATCTGCTGGCGCGGGCGGGGATCGACGTAACGGTGCTGGAGAAGCACGCCGATTTCCTGCGCGATTTTCGCGGTGACACCATTCACCCGTCGACGCTGGAAGTCATGCATCAACTGGGCCTGCTCGACGAACTGCTGACGCTGCCGCATCAGCGCGCGGAATCTCTGCACGCCGAAGTCGCCGGCCGCGACATCAAACTGGCGGATTTCACCCGCCTGCCGACGCGCTGCAAATTTATCGCCTTTATGCCGCAGTGGGAGTTCCTCAACTTTTTGGCCCAGCAGGCCGCCGCCTTCCCCAACTTCAGGCTGCTGACCTCAACGCAGGTTCACCAGCTGCTGTACGACCGCGGCCAGGTGTGCGGCGTGCTGGCCGATACGTCGGAAGGCCCGATCCGCGTGCGCAGCCAGTTGGTGGTCGGCACCGACGGCCGCAACTCGGTGGTGCGCGAACAGGCGGCGCTCAGCAGCCGATCCTTCGGCGCGCCGCGCGACGTCTTGTGGATGAAGCTCAGCAAGCAGCCGGGCGATCCGGCCTGGTCGATGGGCCATACCGGGCCGAAACAGAACTTCATCATGATCGATCGCGGCGACTACTGGCAGTGCGGTTACTCGATCGACAAAGGCAGCTTCGATGCGATCCGCCGCAGCGGGCTGGAGAAATTTTTACTGCACCTCGCCGAGGTGGCGCCGTTCCAGGACGATCGCCTGCAGGAGATCGTCGAGTGGGATCAGGTCAAACTGCTGAGCATTCGCATCGATCGTCTGGATCGCTGGGCCAAACCGGGGGTGCTGTGCATCGGCGACGCCGCGCACGCCATGTCGCCGATCGGCGGCGTGGGCGTCAACCTGGCGATTCAGGACGCGGTGGCCGCCGCCAACGCCCTGATCCCGCCGCTGCGCCAGCATCGGCTGCAGCTGAAGCATCTGCTGAGCGTGCAGCGCCGGCGCGAATTCCCCACTCGCGCCATCCAGTTTTTGCAGATCAAAATGAGTCAGCGTAAGCCGGGTCAGCGCCGCGCCGCCGGCGGCTCGCGCCTGATCGCCCGCGTCGGCAACAGCCGCTGGCTGCCGCGCCTGTTCGGCCGCATCATCGGCCTGGGCTTTCGCCGCGAAACGCCGCGGCATCTTGAAAATTAACCCGCTATACTCATCGGTTCTCGCTTCGATGAGGTTCACTCATGTTCACCGTCCGTCAGGCATTGCTGGAAGATTTAACCCTGGTGCGCGATATCGGCATCCGCACCTATCACGCCCACTTCGGTGAGCTGTGGCGCTACCCGCACGAGCTGGAGGCCTTTCTGGCGGAGGATTTTTCCGTCTCCGCGCTGGAACAGACGCTGCGCCAGCCGGACGTGTGCTGGCTGTTGGCCTATGAGAATGACGCCCTGGTCGGCTATGCGCGGGTGAACTTCGACAGCCTGCTGGCACCAACCGAACAAATCGGCGCAGAGCTGCAGAAAATCTATTTCCTGCCGGGCCATGCCGGCAACGGCTATGGCCAGCACCTGTTCGAACAGGTGCAGCAGCGGGCTATCGACCGTCGGCAAAAAACGCTGTGGCTGGAGGTGCTGCAACGCAACACCCGCGCCCAACGTTTTTATCAGCGCCAGGGATTGAGCATGTGTGGCAAGACCTGCTACACCAGCGCCCAGGGCTCGATAGGCATCTGGTATATGAGCAAGGCGCTGTAACCGCGCCCCACTCCGCCTTCGTTAGCGCGGCTCCCGCTGCAGCATCAGGAACAGCAAGGCAAACGCATTGGGCGCCAGGTAGATCAGCGCCCCCAGCTGCACCGCCAGCGGGTTCTCTTTGGCCTGCCAGGCCATGAACCAGTCGCCGGCGACCACCATAAAGCCGACGCCCCACACCGTTATCGCGCAAAGCGCCCCCAGCATCGCCCAGGCTTTGCCCTTGGCGAAAGCGGCGTAAGAGCCTTTCAATCGCCCGATCATCAGCGCCACGCCCGCCGCCGCGAATAGGCCGGCCAGCGTTTCCAGCGCGGTGATGACCGCCAACCCCAACATGCAGGCCCAGTCGGCGCTGATCGCGCGCCACATCAGCCCCGGCGTTTGATAAGTATCCTGCATGGCGAGCAGCGGCCCCACCGCATTGCGCGCGGTGCCGGCGAAATCCGCCGTATTGTTCAACAGGCTGAACAGCCCCCACAGGGCCGGAAACAGGGACAGGACGATGCAACCGAGGCGTGACACAGTGATTTCGTTCATGATGATGTTAGCTATCCATGGCAAGGGATTAATAAAGAACGCCTTTTAGATTAATCCATAACATCAGCAAGGAAAAACAACGGCACGACTTTCAGACATGCGGCTCCCATTTTTTCGTTCAAATCGCCACCAGCGCGCGGACGCCGTCCTGTTCCATAGCGCTGCCGGCGCCGCGCTGCACGATGCTGCCGCGCGACATCACCAGATAGCTGTCCGCCAGGTCGGCGGCGAAGTCATAGAACTGCTCCACCAGCAGGATCGCCATATCGCCCCGCGCCGCCAGCTGTTTGATCACCGCACCGATCTCCTTGATCACCGAAGGCTGGATCCCTTCCGTCGGTTCGTCGAGGATCAACAGCTGCGGCCGGCAGGCCAGCGCCCGGCCGATCGCCAGCTGCTGTTGCTGCCCGCCGGAGAGATCGCCGCCGCGCCGATCCTTCATCTGCCGCAGCACCGGAAACAGGTCATAGATCGGATCCGGCACCGCGCGCGCGTCGGCGCCGGAAAAGCGCGCCAGCCCCATCAGCAGATTTTCCTCCACCGTCAGGCGCGGAAAAATCTCCCGCCCCTGCGGCACATAGGCGATGCCCGCCTGCACCCGCTGGTGCGGCTTTTTACCGGTGATGGTTTCGCCCTGCCAACGGACGCTGCCGCTGCGCGCCGGGATCAGCCCCATCAGGCATTTCAGCAGCGTGGTCTTGCCCACGCCGTTGCGCCCCAGCAGGCAGGTCACCTCGCCGATGCGCGCCTCGAACGACAGGCCGCGCAGAATGTGGCTGCCGCCGTAATACTGATTCAATTCCTCTACCTGCAGCATGATTACGCCTCCTCAGCGCCCCAGATATACCTCAATCACCCGTTCATCGGCCTGAACCTGCGCCAGCGATCCTTCCGCCAGCACCTGTCCCTGATGCAGCACCGTCACGCGATCGGCAATGGTTTCCACAAACCCCATGTCGTGCTCCACCACCATCAGCGAATGCTTGCCCGCCAGCTCGCGGAACAGTTCGGCGGTGTAGTCGGTTTCAGCGTCGGTCATGCCGGCCGCCGGCTCGTCGAGCAGCAGCAGGTGCGGTTCCTGCACCAGCAGCATGCCGATCTCGAGAAACTGTTTCTGCCCGTGGGACAACAACCCGGCGGGCCGGTGGCGCTCATGCCCCAGCCGCAGGGTCTTCAGCATCTCGTCGATGCGGTCGCGCTGCTCGCTGCTCAGGCGAGCGCGCAGGCAGGCCCACACCGACTTGCGGGTTTTCTGGGCGATCTCCAGATTTTCGAACACCGTCAGCGCCTCGAACACCGTCGGTTTTTGAAACTTGCGGCCAATGCCGGCGTGGGCGATCTGCATCGGCGCCAGCCGAGTCAGATCGACGGTCTGGTCGTAAAACACCCTGCCGCTGTCCGGCCGGGTTTTGCCGGTGATCACATCCATTAGCGTGGTCTTGCCGGCGCCGTTGGGGCCAATCACGCAGCGCAGTTCGCCGACGCCAATGCGCAGCGACAGATCGGTCAGCGCGCGAAAACCGTCGAAGCTGACGTTGACGTTGTCGAGCTGCAGCACCGGATCGGTTTGCTGCCGGTATTTGTCCGCCGGCAGCGGATGGGTAAACAGTTCGTCGGTCACTTGCATCGCCTTCATGAGGTTTTCCTCCGCCGCAGCAGGCCGATCACTCCTTTGGGCAGAAACAGCGTGACGACGATAAACATCAGGCCGAGGAAGAACTGCCAGTATTCGGGAATGGCCATGGTGAACCAGCTCTTGGCGCCGTTGACGATGCCGGCGCCGAGCAGCGGCCCCACCAGCGTGCCGCGCCCGCCGAGCGCCACCCAGATGGCAGCCTCGATCGAGTTGGTCGGCGACATTTCGCCAGGGTTGATGATGCCGACCTGCGGCACATAGAGCGCGCCGGCCAGCCCGCACAGCACCGCCGACAGCGTCCAGACGAACAGCTTGAAGCCCTTCGGGTCGTAGCCGCAGAAGGTCAGGCGGTTTTCCGCATCGCGCACCGCGGTCAGCACCCGGCCGAACTTGCTGCGCGCCAGGGCAAAGCCGATGGCCAGGCTGGCGGCCAGCAGCAGCACCGTCGCCAGGAACAGCGCCACCCGCGTGCCGGCGGCGGTGATGGGAAAGCCGAGCAGCGTGGTGAAACCGGTAAAGCCGTTATTGCCTCCGAAGCCGGTTTCGTTGCGAAAGAACAGCAGCATGCCGGCATAGGTCAGCGCCTGGGTCATGATCGAGAAATACACCCCTTTGATTTTCGAGCGGAAGGCGAAGTAGCCGAACAGGAAGGCCAGCAGGCCCGGCACCAGCACGATCAGGCACAGCGCCCAGGCGAAATGCTGGGTGCCGCTCCAGAACCACGGCAGCTCATTCCAGGAGAGGAACGCCATAAATGCCGGCAGCCCGTCGCCCGCCGCCTGCCGCATCAGGTACATGCCCATGGCGTAGCCGCCGAGCGCGAAGAATAGCCCGTGGCCGAGCGACAGCAGCCCGGCATAGCCCCACACCAGATCGAGCGCCACCGCCACCACCGCGTAGCACAGGATCTTGCCCGCCAGCGTCAGGGTATAGGTGGACACCGCCAGCGGATGATCCGCCGGCAACAGCGTCAAGAACGGCATCACCAGCAGCGCCAGCAACGCCAGCGCGCCGATGCTCAACGCCAGCCGGGGCGCTTTCTGCACGCCGGTTACGGTCAATGGTTGGCTCATCAGTCAATCACCCTGCCCTTGAGGGCGAACAGCCCCTGCGGACGCTTTTGAATAAACAGAACGATCAGCACCAGGATCAGGATCTTGCCCAGCACGGCGCCGATCTGCGGCTCGAGGATCTTATTGACGATGCCGAGGCCAAAGGCCGCCGCCACCGTCCCCGCCAGCTGGCCGACGCCGCCGAGCACCACCACCAGGAACGAGTCGATAATGTAACCTTGCCCCAGCTCCGGCCCGACGTTGCCCAACTGCGACAGCGCCACCCCGCCGAGCCCGGCGATGCCGGATCCCAGCCCGAAGGCCAGCATGTCCACCCGGCCGGTGGGCACGCCGCAGCAGGCGGCCATCGCGCGGTTTTGCGTCACCGCGCGCACGTTCATGCCGAGCCGGGTCTTGTTCAGCAACAGCCAGGTCAACGCCAGCACCAGCAGCACGAACGCGATCACCGCGATGCGGTTCCACGGCAACACCAGGTTCGGCAACAGCTGCACGCCACCCGACAGCCACGCCGGGTTGGCGACCTCGACGTTCTGCGCGCCGAACAACACCCGCACCAGCTGGATCAGCACCAGGCTGATGCCCCAGGTGGCCAGCAGGGTTTCCAGCGGCCGGCCGTACAGGTGGCGGATCACCGTACGCTCAAGCGTCATGCCGATCCCGGCGGTGATGGCGAACGCCACCGGCAGCGCCGCCAGCGGATAGAGCGCCAGCCACTGCGGCGCAAACTGTTGAAACAGCCCCTGCACCAGATAGGCCGAATAGGCGCCGAGCATCAGCATTTCGCCGTGCGCCATATTGATGACGCCGAGCAGGCCGTAGGTGATCGCCAGACCGAGCGCCGCCAGCAGCAGGATCGAACCGAGCGACAGGCCGCTGAACGCCTGGCCGAGCATATCGCCGATCATCAGGCGATGCTGCACGCGCTGCAGGCTGCGTTGCGCCTCGGCGCGCACCGCGGCGTCCGGCTCATTGGCCGCGTCGGTCAACGCTTGCAGCCGCGCGCGGGTTTCCGGCTCGCCCGATTCCCCCAGCAGCCGCACTGCATTGAAGCGCACCTGCGGGCTGGCGTCGGCCAATTGCAGGTTCGCCAGCGCAATGCTCAGCGCGTCGCGTACCTGCGGGTCTTGCTCCTGCGCCAGCCGCCGGGTCAACAGCGGCAACTGCTCGCCCTGCGCCTCGCGCTGCAGCGCGGTCGCCGCCTGCAGCCGCACCGCCGCATCCGCGCTGACCAGCCGCTGCGCCGACAACGCGTTGGCGATCAGAATGCGCAGCCGGTTGTTCAGCCACACCTTCTTCGGTTCACCAACCGGGGCCGCCTCACCTTCAAGCGGCAAATAGCGATCGCCCTGGCGGATAAAGGCGCGTTTCGCCCCGTCGAGCGCCACGGTTTCCTGCTGCAGCCCCTGCAGCAACGGCAGGCGCGCGGCGTCCGGCTCGGCCGCCCACGCCTGCAGCAGTTTGGCCTGCTGCGCGCGAGTGGCCGCCGCGAACTCATCGGCCGGCCCGGCCTGCGCCAGCAGGGGCCAGGCACACAATAGCCACAGCCCGGCGCGCAGAGAGGATAAAAACGGAGATTGCATCAGCTGCCTCTTCTGTTGGGCCGGCGCGCGTCGAGCCGCGCCGGCGCTGAGTGACGTTACTTGCCGCCTTTCACCGGGTAATCCGGCTTTTTGTCGTTGCCGGCGATATACGGACTCCACGGCTGCGCGCGCACCGGCGCCTCGGTCTGCCACACCACGTTGAACTGGCCGTTGCCCTCGATCTCGCCGATCATCACCGGTTTGTGCAGGTGGTGATTGGTCTGGTCCATGGTCAGCGTGAAGCCCGACGGCGCGGCGAAGGTTTGCCCGGCCATCGCCGCGCGCACCTTATCGACGTCGGTGGTGCCGGCCTTTTCCACCGCCTGCGCCCACATGTGCAGGCCGACGTAAGTGGCTTCCATCGGATCGTTGGTCACCGCAGTGGCGTAATTCGGCAGGTTGTGCGCCTTGGCGTAGGCTTTCCACTGGCTGACAAACTGTTTGTTGGTCGGGTTATCCAGCGATTCGAAGTAGTTCCAGGCCGCCAGGTTGCCCACCAGCGGTTTGGTGTCGATGCCGCGCAGTTCTTCCTCGCCGACCGAGAAGGCGATCACCGGCACGTCGGTGGCCTTGACGCCCTGGTTGGCGAGTTCTTTGTAGAACGGCACGTTGGAATCGCCGTTGATGGTGGAGATCACCGCGGTGTTGCCGCCGGCGGCGAACTTCTTGATGTTGGCGACGATGGTCTGGTAATCGCTGTAGCCGAACGGCGTATAGACCTCTTCGATATCCTTGTCCTGCACGCCTTTGCTGTGCAGGAAGGCGCGTAGGATCTTGTTGGTGGTGCGCGGATAGACGTAATCGGTGCCCAACAGGAAGAAGCGCTTGGCGCCGCCGCCGTCCTCGCTCAGCAGGTATTCCACCGCCGGGATCGCCTGCTGGTTCGGCGCCGCACCGGTGTAGAACACGTTCGGCGACATCTCTTCGCCTTCGTATTGCACCGGATAGAACAACAGTCCGTTCAGCTCCTCAAACACCGGCAGCACCGACTTGCGCGACACCGAAGTCCAGCAGCCGAACACCGCCGCCACCTTGTCCTGGCTCAGCAGCTGGCGCGCCTTTTCGGCGAACAGCGGCCAGTTGGAGGCCGGATCCACCACCACCGGCTCCAGCTTTTTGCCGAGCACCCCGCCTTTGGCGTTGATCTCGTCGATGGTCATCAGCGCCACATCCTTCAGCGGCGTCTCGGAAATCGCCATGGTGCCGGAGAGCGAACTCAGAATGCCGACCTTGATGGTGTCGGCGGCCTGCGCGCTCCAGGCCAGGCCCAGGCCGATCGCAGCGGCGGACAGCGCAAAAGCTTTGATAAAACGACGACGTTGCATAGTTCAAACTCCTGATGTGTGTGAAATCAAAATCGTTACGCCGAGCGCGCAGGCTGCTGAGCCCGCGCCTGGTGCAACATGTGCAGCGTTATTTTTCGTACCTCTGCCTTGCTGACGGCGATGTGCTCGCCGAGCAGCGTTTGCGCCGCCCCGCTTTGCCGCCGCAGGATCGCCTGCAAAATGGCGGCGTGTTCGCGGTAGGTGGCGTCCACCCGCGCCTGCTGGGTGAAATCCAGCCGGCGAATGATGCGGATCTTTTCGGTCAGTTCGCGGTGAATGCGCGCCATTTCGCCGTTGCCCGCCGCGGCCACCAACGCCTGATGAAACTGCTCATCGTGCTGCGACACCGCCTTGCCGTCCGCCAGTCGCGGCGCTTCGGCCCAAAAACGGCTCAGCGCCGCCAGCGCGCCTGGCGTTTCCCCGGCCGGGCGTTCGCACAGCCGTTTCACCGCCTCTTGTTCCAGCACGATGCGCAGGTCGTACAGCTCTTCGAAGTAGGCGAAATCGAACGGCCGCACCTGCCAGCCGCTGCGAAACAGCACCTCGACATAGCCTTCGCGCTCCAGCCGAAACAGCGCCTGGCGCACCGGCGTGCGGCTGGCCGCCATGCGCTGTGCCACCTCGCTTTCGCTGAAGCGATCGCCCGGCAGCAGGCGAAACTCGAAGATGTCGGCCTTGAGCTGCAGATAAATGCGCTCCGCCAGCCCCTCCGGGCGCGCCTTGTGCTCTCCGTTGGTGATTTGCATCATCGCTCCTCCGTTCAGACCGCCTTTTCCAGCCACAGCAGGGCGTCGCCCGGCCCGACCGGCCGCCCCTGCCGGCAGCTGATGCGCTTAACGATCCCGGCGCGCGGCGCGGTGACCGCCAGCTCCATTTTCATCGCCTCGACCACGATCAGCGGCTGCCCGGCCGCCACCGCCTGCCCCGGTTCCACCAGGATCTTCCACACGCTGCCGTTCAGATCGGCGCTGACCAGATCGCCGTCGATGGCGTCTTCTTCCTCCGGCGGCAACAGCTGCGCCTCGGCCTCGTCGTCATCGCTGCGCCAGCGCGCCACTTCGGCGCTGAACGCCTGCTGCTGACGATGCTGGAAATCGGCGATCGCCCCGGCGTTGTCGGCCAGGAAACGGGTGTAGGCGGCGAAGTCGAACTCGCTCTCTTCGATTCGCACCTGCATGCGCCCTTCGCGGAACGCTTCGCGCTGCTCGTCCAACTCTTGCTCGCTGACCGGGTAGAAGCGCACCTGATCGAAAAAGCGCAGCAGCCAGGGTTCACCGGCGGTGAACTGCGGGTTTTTGAGGAATTTGTTCCAGATCGGCAGCGTGCGCCCCACCAGCTGGTAACCGCCCGGCGAATCCATGCCGTAGATGCACATGTACATGCCGCCGATGCCAACCGTCCCTTCGGCGGTGTGGGTGCGCGCCGGGTTGTATTTGGAGCTCAGCAGGCGATGGCGCGGATCGAGCGGCACCGCGCAGGGCGCACCGAGGTACACGTCCCCCAGCCCGAGGATCAGGTAGCTGGCGTCGAACAGAATGTCGCGCACCTGCTCGCGTCGGCTCAGGCCGTTGATGCGCTGAATGAAATCGACGTTGTTCGGCAGCCAGGGCGCCGAGGCGCGCACCGTCTGTTGATAGCGATCCACCGCCCCCAGCGTGGCCGAATCCTCAAACGCCATCGGCAGCCACACGGTGCGCGTCGGCACCTTCAGGCGGCTGACGTCCCCCAGCGCCCGTTCGCGCGCCAGCAGGCGCTGCAGCAGGTCGGCCTGGCTAATCTGCCGACTATCGTAGCGGATCTGCAGCGAACGCACGCCCGGAGCCAGCTCCGCCACGCCCGGTATCGCCTCCTCACGCAGCGACTGCATCAGCAGATGAATGCGCAGCCGCAGCGCCAGATCGAGCACGTTGTCGCCGTACTCCATCAGGATGTAGCCGTCCCCCGCCTGGCGATACGCCACCGCCGGGCGCCCCTCCGCCGCCGGCAGCGCTGCCAGCACCGCGGCGGAAACGGTCTCCGCCGGGGCCAGATCCGGCGGCGGCAGGGTGATGGCCTTCACCGCCGCCAGCGCTTCGATGCTGCCAAGCTGCGCCTGCTCCAGCGACTGCGCCTGCCGGAAGCCGATCGGATGGAAACGGATGCGGTCGCCCGGCTTCACCTGCCCCACTTTCCACAGTTCGGCCTTGGCAATGGTCACCGGGCAGACGAAGCCGCCGAGGCTCGGCCCATCGCGGGTCAGGATCACCGGGAAGTCGCCGGTGAAGTTGATCGCGCCGATGGCGTACTCGCAGTCGTGCACGTTGGAAGGGTGCAAACCGGCTTCGCCGCCGTCCTCCCGCGCCCACTCGGGCTTCGGCCCCGCCAGGCGCACGCCGAGGCGGTTGGAGTTGTAATGCACCTGCCAGTCGGTGGCGAAGAAGGCCTCTATCGATTCAGCGGTGAAAAAGTCCGGCGCGCCGTGCGGCCCGTACAGCACGCCGATGTGCCATTGATCGCCGTAGTGCGGGATCAGGCTGTCGTCCATCGCCTGCGGCGCGGCGATCGGCGCCGGGGTGGTGCTGGCCGCCAGCGCCGGTTGGGCGATCGCCAGCATGTCCGCCACGCGCAAGGTGCGCCCGGCGTGGCCGCCGAACTGCCCGAGCGCGAAGGTAGAGCGGCTGCCGAGATATACCGGCACGTCGAAGCCGTTACGCACCGCCAGATAGGTACGGCAGCCGTGCGTAGCGCGCCCCAGCGTCAGCACCTGCCCGGCCCGCACCGTAATCGGCCGCCAATACGCAACCGCCTCGCCGTCCAGATCGGCCGGGCAGCTGGCGCCCGTCAGCGCGATGGTGGCGTCGCAGTGAAAGCGCAGCGTCGGCCCCTGCAGGGTAAACTCCAGCCCGGCCGCCGCCGGGTGGTTGCCGACGATGCGGTTGGCCAGCCGAAACGCGAAGTCGTCCATCGGGCCGGACGGCGGCACGCCGATGTCCCAATAGCCGAGGCGGCCGGGATAATCCTGCACGCTGCTGTAGGTGCCGGGTTGCAGCACTTCGAGGCAGTGCGGCTGGAAACGCAAATCGTCCAGCAGGCGCGTCCAGACGTCGCCGCGCTGAAATTGCGGCGTGGCGATCACCTGCCGCAGATAGTCGAGGTTGGTGGCGATGCCGTGCAAACGGGTCGCCGCCAGCGCCACGCGCAGTTTTTCCAGCGCCTGCGCCCGATCCGCGCCGTGTACGATCAGCTTGGCGATCATCGGGTCGTAAAACGCCGAAACTTCGCTGCCGGTCGCCACCCAGCCGTCGAGGCGCACGTCGTCAGGGAAATGCACCTCGGTCAACACGCCGGGGCTGGGCTGGAAGTTTTTCAGCGGATCTTCGGCGTAGAGGCGCACCTCGATCGCCGCGCCCTGCGGCGCGCGGCGCAACGCTGCCCAATCCAACGCGTCGCCCGCCGCCACCTGCAGCATGCATGCGATCAGATCCAGGCCGGTGACCATCTCGGTAACCGGGTGCTCTACCTGTAAGCGGGTGTTCACTTCCAGGAAATAAAACTCGTCGCGCGCGGCGTCGTAAATGAACTCCACCGTGCCGGCGCTGCGGTAATTCACCGACTCGCCCAGCGCCACCGCCGCCCGATGCAGCGCCTGGCGGGTCGCCGCCGGCAGATGCGGCGCCGGGGTTTCCTCCACCACCTTTTGGTTGCGGCGCTGCAGTGAACAGTCGCGCTCGCCGAGCGCCGCCACCTGCCCCTGGCCATCGCCGAAAATCTGCACCTCGACGTGGCGCGCCCGATCGACGAAGCGTTCGATAAAGGCGCCGGCGTCGCGGAAGAACTGCTCCCCCAGCCGTTTGACGCTGTCGTACGCGTCGCGCAGCGCCGCCTCGTCGTCACAGCGCGTCAGGCCGATGCCGCCGCCGCCGGCGGTGCTTTTCAGCATCACCGGGTAGCCGATGCGCGCAGCGGCGGCGACCGCCTGCTCAACGCTCTCCAGCAAGCCGGTGCCCGGCGTCATCGGCACCCCGGCCAACGCCGCCAGCTCGCGCGCCCGGTGCTTGAGGCCGAACTCGCGCATCTGCGCCGCCGTCGGGCCGATAAAGGCGATGCCCGCCGCTTCGCAGGCGTCGGCAAACTCGGCGCTCTCGGACAAAAAGCCGTAGCCGGGGTAGATCGCCTGCGCGCCGGTGGCCGCTGCCGCCGCGAGGATCTTGTCGATGCGCAGGTAGCTGTCGGCGGCCTTGTCGCCGCCGAGCGCCACCGCCCTGTCGGCCTCGGTGACGTGCGGCGCATTGCGGTCGGCGTCGGAGTAGACCGCCACGCTGGTTACGCCCAGGCGTTTCAGGGTGCGAATGGCGCGGCAGGCGATTTCGCCGCGGTTAGCGATCAGTACGGTAGTAAACATGTTCATGCCCCCTTAACGCTGGCGAGATAGTCGCGCCAGCCGCCAAACTCAGTGATATCCGTCGCGTCTTCCAGCGCCCAGGCTTCGCAGATAAACCCCTTCACCCGCCGGCCGTCCGCCAGCAGCAGCGTGCCGATGCCCAATGGCGCCGGAATTTCCGCCACAAACTCGCCGAAACGCGCCAGCGGGATGTCCCACAGCTCAAGACGGATCGCCGCGCCCTGCGCCACGCGCGCCAACCCTGGCTTCGGCGGATCGGTATCGGCCAGCGCGTAGAGGCGATAACAGGGGGCGGTGACGGTTTGCTCCACCTGCACCGCGTCGCGCTGCGTCAGCTGGACGTTGAGCGGCATACCGCTAAGGTGAGCGCCCACTACCGCCAAACGTACGTGTCCCGAAGACGGGGCCGGTGCCGGCTGCGGCGGCAATGCCCGGCCGATAGCGCCGAGCGGCAAGGCGCATTGCCGTTGCCAGCGCAGGCCAAACGCCGCCAGCGCCCGGTCATGCCAGGCGGGTGCAATCAGGGTGATGCCCGCCGGCAGCCCGTCTTCGCGCAGCGGCCCCGGCAGCGCCAGCGCGCTCAGATCGGCCAGGTTGGTGAAATTGGTGTAAGTGCCGAATTGCGAGTTGAACAGCACCGGCTCTTGCGCCATCTCCGCCAGGGTGCGGATAGTGGGCGCGGTCGGCACCACCAGCGCGTCGAACGGCGCCAGCCGCTGGGCGATCTGCCGCGCCAGCTCGGCGCGCAGGTATTCCGCCTTGTAGGCGTCGCAGGCGCTGTAGCCGAGGCCGTTACCAACGATGCCGCGCACCACCGGATCGATGGCCTGCGGGCTCGCTTCCAGCACCTGCTCAATGGCCACCGTGCGCTCCGCTACCCAGGGGCCGTAATACAGCTGTTCCGCCAGAGTGCGAAACGGCGCGAAATCGAGGGGTTCCAGCGTGGCGCCGCCCGCCTGCAGCTGCGCCAGCGCTCGGTGAAACGCCCGCTCGGCCTGCACGTCGCCGAAAAACTCCAGCTGGGCGGGAACGGCGAAACGCGGCGCGGCGGGGATATCCGCCGGCGCTGTATGCGGATCGGCACGAGAATACGGGTCTGCCGCGTCAAAGCCGCTCGCCAGTTCCGCCACCTGCGCGGCATCGGCCACCGTCAACGCGAAGACCGACACCGTATCGTTCAACCGGCAGGCCGGCACCACGCCGCGGTTGGACAACCGCCCTTTGGTCGGCTTCAGCCCGACGATGTTGTTGAACCCGGCAGGCACGCGCCCCGAACCGGCGGTATCGGTACCCAGCGCGAACGGCACCAGGCCGCGCGCCACCACCGAAGCGGAGCCGGAACTGGAACCACCGCTGACGTAGCGGCTGTCGAAGCTGTTGACCACCGCGCCATAAGGTGAGCGGGTGCCCACCAACCCGGTAGCGAACTGGTCGAGGTTGGTTTTACCGAGGGCGATCGCCCCGGCGGCGCGCAGGTGGGCGACCACGGTGGCGTCCGCCGCGGCCTGATAGGTGAACGCCGGGCAGGCGGCGCTGGTCGGCCAGCCGCCGACGTCGATATTGTCTTTGATGGCAAAGGGCACGCCGAACAGCGGCAGGCGGCTGAGATCGCCGGCGACCGCCTCAAGCCTCTGTGCCAGCTGCCGATACTGCTGCTCGCGCTGCGCCGGCGTGGCGAGATACAGCCAGGCGTTATCGTCCGGGTTCAGGCTGGCGACCAGCGTTTCGATCGTCACACTGACGCAGGCAAGGCGCTCGCCCGCCGGACGGGTTTGATAATGGTGCTGCCATTCACTGAGGGTAAAACCGCACGCTTCAACAGGTTCGCTCATCGGCTGAATTCCATCTGGTACACAAGATGGGATCCAACAGAGCAACCGTCGTGCCAATTTTTAATCTCATGATTTCAATAAATTATAATTAAAACTTATGACAGCAGCGGCAAACGGGCTGCACCAGCGGCGCGCAGCGGGAGAACAAAAAGAGTGCAATGGCGGGATGACGCAGAGGAAAAAACGGGGCGGCGACACTCGCCGCCCCGCAGGCCGATGGGGATCAGTCGTTGATGCGTTTCAAACCGACCGGCGTAATGCAGTAGGTCTGTTGCTTGCCCTTCTCCGTCAGCCGCAGGTGCTGCATTTCGTTGACGATCGCCAAGCGGTTGTCCGGCTCTTCATGCCGCAGTTGAATCACTTCACCGCCGTAACCCGACAGCGGCAACACCCAGGTTTTGGCCGGTTGATTCTGGCTGCCGATGACGTCGTAACTGAGCAAGACATTGCCGTCCGCATCCGTCACGCTGAGGAAGGCGTAGCTGTCGGCAAAGTAGTGGTGAGCAATCCCCGCCGCCAGCGTGACAGTAACGGTTTTCTTCACCAGATCGATGGCGCCGGTCAGGAACTGGCGATCGCCGATCCCTTTGGCAGCCACGGTAAACGCATTGCCGACGTTGGCACCCGGCGGCGTATTGTCGGCCGGCAGGCAATCCCGATAGGTCGCCAACAGTGACTCGCGCTGCGGCTCGGCAAAGGCGCCGATCGCCAGATAAATATCATCTTTGAACGACGATGATGGCGCATAGTAAGCCGGCAGCAGATGGCGCAAACGCTGCGCCGCCTGTTCCAGGCGCGCCAGCAGCGCTTGTTCAGGATCGCCGGACAGCGCCGGGTTTTTCAGTCCGCTTTTTTCGATACGCAGCACGTTGGTTTTGTTTTTATTATCGATAACCCCGGTCGCCGCCGGATTCAGGCGCACCCGACTCGGCTCCACATGGTAAATCTCGATGTCATCGCCCTCGGCAAACGGCAGCTCGTCATGACTTAAGGTAGCCTGAGTGCCCTGAATCTCCTTGCTGAAGCGCACCGCGCCCTGCCGATCGCGCAGCGTCACCCGTGCATAGGTTTCACCCGGGAAGTAGGCGTGCGGCGTGGTGCTGGTCACGTCAACCACCACCGCTCCTTTGGCGCGATCGACGACCACGGTGGCAAAGACCGCATCGCTCAGGCCCAACAGATTGATCTCCTGAGAAACGATCGGCGAAGCGGCTTTGCGCTCAAAGCGAAGCGTCACCGCGTTTTTCCCCTGTTTCACCGTCAGGTATTCCGCCGTCGGCCGATATTTACGATCTTTACCGGTCGGCAACCGCAAGGTATACACGCCGACCGGCAGCGCGGTCAGCGCCAAGGTCGGCGTGTCGATACGGACTTTGTGGGCATAGCGCGCCCCTTCCATCAGGATCAGGTCTTCACCGTAGATCTGCGCAAAGTCATCGATATCCAGACTCAGGGTGACGTCGCCTTTCAGCCCGCTGGCCTTGAGCTGGCAGGAGTCGACCAGCCGCAGCGAGGAATCCAGTTTCAGCTGCGCCTGCACCGCCGGCAGACTCTGCGCGTCCACCAGTTGATACAGCGGATACACCGCCTTGGCGTGGCTGAACGCGTTGCGATCGCGCTGCGCTTGGGTGATCACGCCGCCGGTCAGCTCGACGAACGGCGTCACGTCGATCTGCTCACCGGCCGCGGCGAAGCTTGCCGACAGCAGATCCAGCAAGGCATGTTCCGACGGCACGAAGCCCGGCGTGTTGCAGCTTTGACGATATTGCTGATTAAAGTGCGTGAAGGCGTTCTTGCCTGCCTTGTCGACCATCAGCATCGCGAAGAACAGCTTGGAGCGCAGATCCCACTGGTTGAGCGGCGTGCCCTGAGCGATCAGATCGATGATTTTCTTCTCGACGCCGGCCGCGTTGCCGTAGTTATACAGCCACCCCTCCTGGTATTTGCGTTCCCCCAGCATCACGTCCTGATAGCAAGCGGCATAAATATTGTTCCACATCTCACCGGTGGAGAAATATTTGTCGCCCATAAAGTGCCCCTGATAGCCGTGCGCGATCTCATGCAGGCTGCCCCAGTTGCTGTCTTTCGGCGTCAGCCAGAAGCTGCTGACCGAGTTGCTGGTTTCCGCCGTCCAGCGGCCGCCGTAATACGCGGCGCCGGCGCCGTGCTTATCGGCCTTCATAAAATAGCGGTTGCGAATATTGCGATCGGATTCGTGTTCAGCCTCGAACGAGACGCCGGTCAGCGCATTGTAGAAAGTGAAAATGCGATCGTAGTAGGCGATCAGCCCGTCGATGTTTTTCGCGTCGCCCAGCGACTTCAGCGCCGGTTTACTGATTTTCGGCACCAGCAACACTGCGTACTCCGCATCGACCAGGGCAAACTCGGCGTCCCGATCGTCCCAGCGGGCAAAGAACGCGGCTTCGTTTTCGCCACGGCGATAAACCGGCAGCGCTTTCGCCGTGTCCGGGTACTCGAACTCCAGCACCGGCTCGCCCTGCCCATACGGCGTATCGATGAACGGCACCGAGACGGCATTGACCTGGGCCTCGACCCAGCTCGCGCCAACGCTGAATTCCGCCTCCGTTTTGCTGTCGTCATTCAGCAAGCGCAGCGTGAGCTTGCCGGTAAACGCCGCGTTGGTCTGGCGCACTCGCAGCACCTGCCCGGCGGCGAGAATAATGCCCAGGTGCTGGCGATCGTGATCGATGCCTTTGCTCATGCCTGCCGCATCCAGCCAGACGGGCCGGGTCAACGTGTAAAGTGATTGGGTTTTCGTGATGGTTGGCATCCTGCTTTCCTCATGGTTTGGGTGATTGAATTGACCATGAAAAAGTAACCGGATAGGCGGCACGCCCTCCATCGATGACGGATGGCTGAGGGCCTGTACAACAACGGCGGGCGGGAGAGCGGCAATAAAAAAGGCGCAACCTTGCGATTGCGCCTGATGTTCGGTGAACGCTGCGCGTTACTCGCCGCGAACGCGCTGCGCCAGCCCTTTGAGGAAGTAGCGCAGCATCTGATCGCCGCATGGGCGGTAGTTCTTGGTGCCCTCTTTGCGGAACAGCGCGCTCAGCTCCGGCTTGGAGATGCGGAAGTCCACCGCGGTGAAAATCTGGTGCATGTCGGTGTCTTTCAGCTCGAACGCCACGCGCAGCTTTTTCAGCACCAGGTTGTTGGTGATTGGCAGCTCAACCGCCGGCGCCGGGAACTTGTCGTCCTTGCCGCGCTTGAAGAACACCAGGCCATTGAGGAAGTGCGCCATCACTTCGTCCGGGCACTTCTCGTAGCCCGGCTCGCCTTCTTTGATCACGTAAGCGTCCATCGCCGACACCGCCACCTCGAAATCGTCCAGTTTGATAATCTCGACCATTTTGGCGTTGTTAATGCTCAGCATATAGCGCACGCTGCGCAGCACGTCGTTGTTCATCATGGGATTGCATTGCCTTATTTGTCTAACGGGGACGTGCGCACATTGCGAAACGAAATGGCTGCCACACACCTTGAATGTGCGGCAGTATAGGGATCGGCAAGGGGTTTCTCAATCGATTTGGCTTTTTTGCTGATACAGCGGGATGTCTTCGCCGATGATGTACTTGTTGCGCAGCAGCGACGAGACCTTGTCCATGATCATCACCACCACCACCAGGATCAGGGTGATGAACATCACCACGTCCCAGTTCCACAGCCGCATGTTCTCCGCGTACACCAGGCCGATGCCGCCGGCGCCGACAAAGCCCAGCACCGCCGCAGAGCGGGTGTTGGACTCGATCTGGTACAGGCTGAGCGCCAGGAAAGTGGGGAACGACTGGGTGAAAATGCCGTAGCGGTGCTTCTGCAACCCGTTGGCGCCTACCGCCGTCAGGCCGCGGCTCGGGGACTTGTCCACCGCCTCGTGCCCTTCGGCGTACAGTTTGCCCAGCAGCCCGACGTCCTGCATCACGATAGCCAACACCCCGGCCAGCGGCCCCATGCCGACGGCGCGCACGAAGATCAGCCCCCAGATCGCCATATCGATGCCGCGCAGCACGTCCAGCAAGCGGCGCACCAGCACGGAGATCGGCCGCAGCAGCGGCGTCGACATCACGTTGCGCGCGGCGAAGAACGACAGCGGCAGCGCGATCAGCGACGCGGTGATGGTGCCGGCGAACACGATGGCGATGGTGATGCCAATCTGCTGGAAGTAGTACATGAACGGCCAGTTGGCGAAGTCATGCCAGACGAACATGCGCAGGAAATAGCGCCCCAGTTGCTGGCAGCCGTTGATAAACTGCGGCCAGCTAATGCCGAAGACCAGGAAGAAGAACACGTAGTACAGCACGATCGCCAAGGCGATCAGGCCGACGGTGCGCAGGTAACGCCCCTGCTGCGCGAAGATCGCCGGATGCTGCTGTTTTAGCTGGCGCAGCGTTTCCGCCGACGCCGGAGTGCCCGCTGTCATTTTGCCCCCTCCACCACGCGCTTGCGCAGCTCGCCCGACACATAGTCGAGCACGGAAACCACCACGATGATCAGCAGCAGCGTCATGCTGACCTGATCGTAGCGGTCGAGTTTAATGTTGGTCATCAGCTCCTGGCCGATGCCGCCCGCCCCCACCAGCCCCAAAATGGTCGACTGGCGAAAGTTGATCTCCAGCCGCATGAAGCTGTAGGAGAGAAACACCGGCTTCACCTGCGGCCACAGGCCAAAGCGCATGCGCTGCAGCGGCGTGGCGCCGCAGGCCGCCAGCCCGCGCACCGGTTTGTTGGAGGCGGTTTCGATCGATTCGTAGAACAGCTTGGTCAGGCTGCCGATGGTGTGCAGCGCCAGCGCCAGGAAGCCGGGAATGGCTCCGATGCCGAACGCCATCACGAACATCACCGCCCACGCCAGCTCCGGCATGGTGCGCAGAAACGCCACCAGCGTGCGGATCGCCAGCCGCACCGAGGCCGGGGTATAGGTGTTGCCGGCCGCCAGAAACGCCAGCACGGTCGCCACCAGCACCGAAAAAATGGTCGCCGCCAGCGCCAGCTGCAGGGTCTCCCAGATCAGCGGCAACTGGATGTTCAGGCGATAGCCCCAATAGGCCAGCGAGCCTTCGGTGCGCCCGTCGGCGAACAGCAGGTGCCAGTGCAGCGTCGGAACGGTTTCGGCCAGATAGTCGAAGAAGTGCGGAATAGACACCCAGACGGTGTGCAGGTTGAACTCGGCGAGGTTGCCGGCGCCCAGGTACAGCACCACCAGCCCGAGCGACCACAGCAGCGCTTCGCGCTTTTGCTTGCTGCGGATCCGTTGGTAATAGTGTGCGAAATCGGTATTCAAAACAGGTCTTCCATCGTTATGGAACAAGGGGTTCAGCATGCTGAACCCCTTCATTCGGGCGGCCAAGGCAGCCGGGAATCAACGGTCGCCTTTGGTCAGCTCGCGCTTCATATCGATGATGGTCTGGTATTCCGCCAGGGTGGTGTCGCCGATGTGCTGTTTGCCGCCCATCGCTTTGATAAAGCACGCGTGATCGTCTTTATCCAGCTTCTTGATGGCGGTGACCACTTTGGCCTTGAAGTCGGCCGGCAGCGAGTTGCTCACCAGGATCGGGCCGTTCGGGATCAGCGGCGACTGCCAGATGATGCGGATCTGTTTCATCAGGTCCGGATGATCCATGCGGATCATGCGGGTGAACGCGCCGCTGGTATAGCCGGTGTTGTAGTCGCCGATCATCGACGCCCAGGTCACTGCGCCTTCGAACTGGCCGTTCAGCACGCCGAGGATGTCCTGCTCGTGGCCGCCGGAGAAGGTGACGCTGGAGAAGGTGTTGTTGTATTTGTTGTCGACCGTGCCGCCGAACAGCTTTTTAAACGCCTGGTTCGGGATCAGGAAGCCGGAGGTGGAGTCCGGATCGGCGAAGCCGATGGCCTTGCCCTTCAGGTCTTCCAGTTTCTGGTATGGGCTGCCGGCCTTCACCACCACCACCGAGTGGTAGCCGCGCGACTGGTCGACGTCGTCGACCGCGATGCCGACGATGTCCACCGCTTTCGGATCCTTGATGTAGACCGAGGCGAACGACGACGGCGACATGCTCAGCACCAGGTCAATCTTGCCGCCCAGCAGGCCCTGGATCACGCCGGAATAGTCGGACGAGTTGCGCAGCTTGGTATCGACGTTCAACTCTTTATCCAGGAACTGCTTCACGCACTGGTTATCGCCGATCTGCTGGGTGGCGTTCTGGCCGCCGAGAATGCCCAGGTTCAGCTCTTTCGGCGCATCCGCTGCGGCAGCATTAAATACCATCATCGCGCCGGCCATCAGGGTGGTCAGACTCAATACTTTTTTCATTAGGTGTGCCTTGTGTGTAAAGGGTAAAGGTCAAAAGTGCTTCAATGGATCTGATTGGCTTCTTCGCCATACAGCTGGTGCAGGATCCGCTCGTTCAGTTGCGAAGGATGCCCGTCAAACACGATCTTCCCGTGGGCGATGCCGATCACCCGCGAGCAATACTCTTTCACCAGTTCGACCGAGTGCAGGTTCACCATCACCGCGATGCCGTCTTCGCTGATTTTCTGCAGCGCGTCCATGATGCGGCGGGTGTTTTTCGGATCGAGCGACGCCACCGGCTCATCGGCCAGCAGGATTTGCGGGTTTTGCATCAGCGCGCGGCAGATGGCGACGCGCTGCATCTGGCCGCCGGAGAGGTGCTCGGCGCGCTGCAGCGCGTGCGGCAGCATGTTAAGCCACTGCAACAGCTCGATGGCGCGAGCGCGGTCGGCGTCATCGAACAGTTTGAAGAAGGATTTCAGGGTGGAGGTGTGGCTCAGGCGCCCCAGCAGCACGTTGGTCATCACGTCCAGCCGCGGCACCAGGCAGAAGTCCTGGAAGATCATGCCGCAGCGCGCGCGCCATTGGCGCATCTGGCGGCCGGCAAGCTGGGCGATATCCTGCGCTGCGCCATCGTCTTCGAAGTGCAGCATCTCGCCGCAGCTGGAAGGAATGGTGCCGTTGAGGGTGTGCAACAGCGTGGACTTGCCTGCGCCGGAGCGGCCGATCACCGCCACGAACTCGCCGGCGTGCAGATCGAAATTGATGTCATCCAGCACGCGCTGCTGCGCTTTGTAGGCCTTACCGAGCCCCTTTACCGATAACACTTTGCGGGATGCGGCGGCGTGCTGCCCTGGGAACTCGTGCTGCGCCAATTTTAACAGTGCCTGAGCCATATGATTTCTCTGGTTTCAGTGGCTAATCATTATGGGCACCTATTAACGGATAAGTTTATGACAGTGGGATGATGGTTTTATGGCCGGGGCGTGACGCGTGCCGCCCCGGCGTGCGCATCATTCCAGGCTAAAGAAGTCCAGCCCCAGCGCCGCCTTGACCTGCTGCAGCGTCTGCCGGCTGACCTGATGCGCGCGGCGGGTGCCGTGCTGCAGGATGCGCGTCAGCTCGCCTTTATCGGCGATGAATTCGGCGCGGCGGGTGCGGATCGGCTCGAGCAGGCTCTGCAGGCAATCCTCCAGCAGCCGTTTGATTTTCACGTCCCCCAATCCGCCGCGCCGGTAGTGCGCCTTCAGCTCCGCCACCAGCGCGGCGTCTTCGCAGAAGGCGTCCAGATAGGTGAACACCATGTTGCCCTCCACCCGGCCGGGATCGCTGACGTTGAGATGGCCGGGATCGGTGAACATGCTCATCACCGCCTTGTGCACCTCGTCGGCGCCGGCGCCAAGCGGGATGGCGTTGCCGCACGATTTCGACATTTTGCCCTGCCCGTCCAGCCCCGGCAGACGCCCGACGTTGCTCAGCAGCGGCTGGCACTCCGTCAGCACCGGTTGGCCGACGATGTGGTTGAAGCGCCGCACGATCTCGTTGGTTTGCTCCAGCATCGGCAGCTGATCCTCGCCGACCGGCACGTGGGTGGCGCCGAAGGCGGTGATGTCCGCCGCCTGGCTGACCGGATAGATCAAAAAGCCGGCCGGCAGGCTGCGGGCGAAATCCTTCTCGGCGATTTCGCTTTTCACCGTCGGGTTGCGTTCCAGCCGCGCCACGCTGACCAGGTTGAGGTAGTACATCGTCAGCTCGGCCAACGCCGGCAGCGCCGACTGCAGGCAAATGGTGGTCTTGTGCTGATCGATGCCGACCGCCAGATAGTCGGCCACCACGTTGAGCACGTTGGCGCTGATTTTTTGCGGGTTGTTGCCGTTGTCGGTCAGGCCCTGCAGATCCGCCACCATCACCGTTTGGTTATGCTGGTGCTGCAGTTCCACGCGCTGGCGCAGCGAGCCGACGAAGTGACCTAAATGCAGTGGGCCGGTGGCGCGATCGCCGGTAAGAATGGTGTAACTCATGACAGTGCTCCTGAAGGTCTGTAGACCGCCGGATCAACGCCACAAAAGATAATGCCGCCAAACCGGCGGCATTAAAAAGAGATGTGAATACTCGTGCCGCCTCAGAAGAGGCGCCACCATGACTGATTGTGGGTGGAGTGCATCGATATATTCATGGCATCAAGGTATACCCGCTGCGGCAGCGCGTCAATAACCCGCCGCCGATGCGTAAGACGACGTTACACTCCGGCATTTGCGTTCCTGGCCCGGCGCGCTAGGGTAAAACCTTCAACCTGAAAAAGGAGCGCATGATGAAGATCGGATTTGCCGGACTGGGTGGGATGGGCAGCGCCATGGCGGCCAACCTGTTGCAGGCGGGCTTCGCCTTAACGGTATGGAACCGCTCGCCGCAGGCGGCGCAGCCGCTGGTGAGCGCCGGCGCGCGGCAGGCCGAACGGCCGGAACAGTTGGCCGATGCCGACGTGCTGATCACTATGCTGGCCGACGATGCCGCCACGCAACAGGTGGTGGTGAACAGCGGATTGCTGCAGCGGATGAAACCGGGCGCGCTGCATATCAATATGGCGACCATCTCGGTCGAACTCGCCAAACGCCTGACGACGCTGCATGCGGAACACGGCATCGGCTATCTCGCCGCGCCGGTGCTGGGCCGGGTCGACGTGGCCGCCGCCGGCAAGCTGAATATTCTGGCGGCCGGTGATAGCGAGCGGCTGAAGCAAGCGCAGCCGCTGTTCGATGCCCTTGGCCAGAAAACCTGGCACTTCGGCGCCGATCCGGCGCAGGCCAACGTGGTCAAGATCGCCACCAACTTTACGCTGGCCAGCGCCATTGAAGCGATGGCGGAAGGCAGCGCGCTGGTGCGCAACTACGGCGTGTCCGGCGCCGACTACCTGCAGATGCTGAGCAGCACCGTCTTCGCCGCCCCGGCCTATCAGGGCTATGGCGCGCTGATCGCCGCCGAGAAATATTCACCCGCCGGATTCCGGCTGGCGCTGGGGCTGAAGGACGTCGGGCTGGCGCTGACCGCCGGCGCCGACAGCCATACGCCGATGCCGTTCGCCGGGGTGCTGAAAGACAACTTCCTCGACGCGATGGCGCAGGGGGATGCGGATCTGGACTGGGCGGCGCTGGCCAAGGTGGCGGCGCGGCGGGCGGGCCTGAAATAACGAACGGGGGCGTTGGCCCCCGTTTTCCGTTCTCAGAACACGATGTCCGCCGCGGGCACCGCGCGGATCGGCACGCCGAAGCTGTCGATGTTCGACAGCGTCTCGTTATGGTGGGTGCGGATCAGCAGGCCATCGGCATAGGATTTGTCGTGGCAGGTATGCGCATCCGCCGCCAGCGTCACCGGATAGCCGCGCGCCGCCGCGCTGCGCACCGTGGTATCGATGCAAAACGGCGTGGAGTAGCCGCACACCACCAGCTGCGATACGCCGTTGGCGATCAGTAACGCGCCGAGCGAGGTGCGCAGGAACGAGTCCGGCGTGGTTTTCTCCACCCGATGGTCGCCCGGCGCCACCGTCAGCGCCGCGAGCACTTGCCAGGCGGCGCTGCCGTGCGACAACTCATCGTCCGGCGTATGGTGCTGAATGACGACAACCGGCGCACCGGCCCGGCGGGCGCGCTCGCTCAGCTGATTGATGCGCGCAACGGTGCCCGCGGCATCCGCCGGCGGCGGCGTAAACAACCCTTCCTGCACATCGATAATCAACAGCGCGGTGGTCATGGCGGCTCCTGAAGAAAAGATAAGCGCGTCAGCACACCGGCTGACGCGGGCGGAAAATATGGTCGACGCCCTGCTCGCGCAGCCTGTTCACCAGATCGTGCCCGCCATTCGGCGTGGCGTGCGCCAATTGGCGCTCGGCGGTAAACACCGGGCTGGCCCAGAACAGGTTAACCGGATCGCCATACTGCTGCGGCAGAGCCAGGTGCGCGTGATGCGGGTAGAAGGACGACGATAAAATATAGCCCTCATAGCCCAGCGGCGCCACGTCGGACTCCAGCGTATGCCCTTCGCCGATCCAGGTCAGCCGCGCCCACGGCGCATGAGCGAAACCGGCCAGCGCGCTGGCCATCTGCACCGCGTTGTCTTCGGTCATGTATTGACTGTCGATGGCGATCGCCATCTCCATGCGGCGATAGCGCGAAGCCTCGTCGTTGAACAGGATCTCCACCCACGGCATCGGCCGGATGCTGACCCCCATGGTGAGGAAGTAATAGATGCCGTCGCGTTCGTGCTGGGTGATGGCCATCGGCGGCCACTTGCCCTGATCGATGGCGTAGTATTTTACCGAAGGGCCGAAATGCGGCTCATAGCGCGCCTGAAAATCGCGCTGCATCTTCGGCCACGGATTGCCCTCTTCACGCTGCCAGCTGCGCCAAAACTGGCGGGTGCTTTCCGCCAGCGCATATTGGGTGTTGGTCGAGGCCGAACCGAGCGGATAGGCCAGTGGGCTCTCCTTGATGCAGCTGGCCGAATAGCACACCGAATGATCGATATACAGGCTCCAGCCGGGGATCACCGCCAACAGTTGGCCGTAATACCACAGGGCCGCGCCGTCGTCGCTTTCGCTCCACACCACCATCAGCCCTTCCGGGTTCAGCGGCGCTTCGCCTTCCAGGTTGCGGCAATACTCCGCCGCCAGCATCGGCGGCTGCCCTTGTTCCAGCGCGGCGCGATCTTCCTGCAGCGGCGCGGCGGCCAGGTTGCGCAGCCAGCAGGCGCGCACCTGATAGCGATCGCTGTAGGCTTCGGCGGGATAGATGTAAAAATAGGCTGCCCGGTGATCTTGCTGAACCACCGCGACCAGCGTCTGGTTCTCATTGCTGACTTCAGCAAGTACGTATGACTCGTTCATATCACCTCAATAGGGTCAGGGCGCGGCAGAATCGGCTGCGCGCCAAAAATGGAATGTGGCTTTGCCCCAAGTGTAAAACGCATTACTGGCCGGATCACCCGTAAAAGTCTCAAAAACGGCCGTAAACGAAGATAAACAAAGGCTAATTATAGCGGCTGCGGCTCATGACGGCTGAGTGATGCGCCGCACCGCACGCTGATAGGAACCGTTGCGCATCGACGCGCCCAGCACCTTGCCCAAACCGGCGGCGCCCGTTCGCACCAGCCGCCGCCGCAGCGCGCCCGGATGAAAACCGAACTGCCGCTGCGCCCAATCGGGTAACAGATCGATGCCCGCCTGCATCACCACCCCGCCGAGGGGGCGCGCCAATGCGCTCGGCGCCGGCGCCTTCAGCAGAATGCGCGCCACCTCTTGCGTGCGTTCATCACACACCAGCTGCGGCCGCATCGCCTGCAGGTATTCTTCGACCTCCGCGCAGGACTGAGGAATTGCCGTCGCCCCCAGCGCGGCGGCCACGCGCGCCGCTTCACGATAGTATTGATCCTGCAAATCGCGGGAAAGGTGCGGGTTGCGGTAGCGCAGGTGGCTGGCCAGAAAACGGCTGCTCTCCGCCACGTGCACCCAGGTCAGCAGCGCCGGATCGCTGGCGGCATAAGGCGTGCCGTCGCTGCCGATGCCGGTCACCCGCAGATGGATGGCTTTGACTTTGGCGATCAGCCGCTGCGCCTCGGCGGTCGGGCCGAAGGTGGTGACCGAAACGAACTGGCTGGTGCGGCGCAGGCGGCCGATCATATCTTCGCGAAAATTGGAGTGATCCCACACCCCAGCCAGCGCCAGCGGGTGCAGCATTTGCAGCAGCAAGGCGCTGACGCCGCCGCACAGCATCGGGGTGAAGTCGCGATGTACCTGCCAGATGACAGACTGCGGGCCGAACAAGCCCGGATCGCCCGGCGGGTTCTCAAAATCAACGCCGCCGAGCGCCAGCCCGGTCAGGCTGAGCACCTGTTTTTCTATCGCTGCGCGTACCGCTTCCATCCTGCCGCCCTCTTGCTGGTTCAGCGGCCAGTGTATCACGCGACGAACGCCTCATTGCGCCCTGCGGCGGTTGAAAGCATTAACTTGCTGAATTACAGTTGTTATACCGCTTGCGAGAAGGCGGGCCTATTCGATCCACTGCAGAGGCGCTTTGCAGGGCGTTAACCCACGTTAATTCGGCACTAACCCCACAAAACCTCTATCTAGTTTCTTTTCCTTCAACTTAGATAGCAGAGAGTTCGATGATTACCATCAGAGCACGCGCGGCGGAAGACAACGCGCAATTGGCAGATATCTGGCTGCGTTCGGTGCGCGCCACCCACCATTTTTTAACCGAAGACAACATCGCGCAGCTGTTCCCGCTGGTGCTGAACGACTACCTGCCGGCGGTCAACGTTTGGGTGGCCGAAGACCGACCGGGGCATCCCTGCGGCTTTATCGGCCTGAACGGCAACAAGGTGGAGATGCTGTTTATCGACGCCGATCAGCGCGGCCAAGGCGTGGGCAAAGCGCTGTTGACCCACGCGGAAACGCTGCACGATGAGCTGCAGCTGGACGTGAACGAGCAAAATCCGCAGGCCAGCGGCTTCTACCGCCACTACGGGTTTGTCATCACCGGCCGCTCGCCGCTCGACGGCCAGGGCAACCCGTTTCCGCTGCTGCACATGAAGCTGGACAAACGCTAGCCCTCCGCCGGCCGCCCTGCGGCCGGTCAGTCTATTGACAAAGAGGGGAAAAAGCGTGGTTTTTCCCCTCTTTGTGGTGAGCAGCCGAAAATCAATAAATTGATTTTCCTTGTTTTTTATTCGGTGCTCTCTGCCAACCCGGCAAGGGTATAAGGTTTGTCATCAATCTCGCCGGCCGCCCTGCGGCCGGTTTTCTTCCCCCGCCTCCCCCGCCGCCTTATATATCAAATCAGAATAAGTAATAGATTTTACATTCTTCCTGTCACTATCAACCCTCGGTAGGATTGCCCGGTATTCACCCGCAACAGAGGTTCCGTCAGCCGAAAAGCCGAACGATCTCTGTCCGGCGCACCGCGCTCTGGACGGAATGCTGTGATGTATCGATAAGGATCCGCTTCGCTATGATCGTTCTTTCGAACGTTTGCAAAACTTTTGACAGCACACAGGGCCGCGTCGTAGCGGTAGACAACGTCAGCCTGGCGGTAGAGGCCGGGCAAATTTACGGCATCATCGGCTACAGCGGCGCCGGCAAAAGCACCCTCATCCGCCTGCTCAACGGCCTGGAAACGCCCACCAGCGGCCGCATCGACGTCGGCGGCTTCGATATCGCCCGCGCCAAAGGCAGCCATCTGCGCCAGGCGCGGCTGAAAATCAGCATGGTGTTTCAGCACTTCAATCTGCTGTGGTCGCGCACCGTCAGCCAGAACATCGCGTTTTCCATGCAGATCGCCGGCGTGCCCAAGGCGCAGATTGCGCCGCGCGTGGCGGAACTGATCGCGCTGGTCGGCCTGCAGGGGCGCGAAAACGCCTACCCGTCGCAGCTCAGCGGCGGCCAAAAGCAGCGCGTTGGCATCGCCCGCGCGCTGGCCAATAACCCGAGCGTGCTGCTGTGCGACGAGGCCACCTCGGCGCTCGATCCGCAGACCACCGACGCCATTCTCGACCTGCTGTTGGACATCAACCGTCAGCTGAAATTGACCATCGTGCTGATCACCCACGAGATGCACGTGGTGCGCAAAATCTGCCACCGCGTGGCGGTGATGGAAAACGGCCGCATCGTCGAAGAGGGCCCGGTGCTCGACGTGTTCACCCGGCCGCAGCAGCCGATCACCCGGCAGTTCGTCAAACAGGTGTCGCAGTATGCGGACACCGAAGAGAGCTTCAACCCGCAGCTCACCGCCCACCTGCCGGGGGCGATTTTCAAGTTGACCTTCGTCGGCGTGCAAACCCATCAGGCGGTGATTTCTGAAGTGATCCGGCGCTACGCCCTGACCATCAACATTCTGCACGGCAAGATCAGCCACACCCTCAACGGTTCGTTCGGCGAACTGTACATCCACGCCGAAGGCAACGAACAACAAGTCGCCGACATGCTCAAGTTGCTGAACGAAAGAAACATCGCCGTCGAGGTTATCCAACATGATTGAATCCCTGTTCCCCCACCTGCGTCTGGACCAACTGTGGGACGCCACCTGGGAAACGCTGTACATGACCGGCATCGCCGGTTTGGCCACGCTGGTGCTGGGCATCGTGCTCGGCGTGCTGCTGTTTTTAACCTCGAAGGGCCAGCTGTTGCAGAACCGGGCGGTCTACTCGCTGATCTCCGTGTTGGTCAACGTCTTCCGCTCCATTCCGTTCATCATTCTGATCGTGCTGCTGATCCCGTTCACCAAGTCGCTTATCGGCACCATTCTCGGCGCAGATGCGGCCCTGCCGGCGCTGATCGTCGGCGCGGCGCCGTTCTATGCCCGGCTGGTGGAGATCGCGCTGCGCGAGGTCGACAAAGGAGTGATCGAAGCGGCGCGCTCGATGGGCGCCAAAAACCGCACCCTGATTTTCCGCGTATTGCTGCCGGAAAGCTCGCCGGCGCTGGTTTCCGGCATCACCGTCACCCTGATCGCGCTGGTGAGCTACACCGCGATGGCCGGGGTGATCGGCGCCGGCGGCCTGGGCAATCTGGCCTATCTGGAAGGCTTCCAACGCAACCACAGTGACGTGACGCTGGTGGCGACGCTGACGATCCTGCTGATCGTTTTCGTCATTCAGTTCATTGGCGACACCCTGACAAGAACGCTCGATAAACGTTAATTAACCAAGGAAAATGATGATGAAAAAGCACCTATTGATGTTGGCTTTCGCCTCCGTCGCCACTCTGGCTTCTTTTGGCGCCGCCGCGGCGACCAAGCTGGTGGTCGGCGCCTCCAACGTGCCGCACGCCGAGATCCTCGAACAGGCTAAACCGATACTGGCAAAGGAAGGCATCGATCTGCAGATCAAGCGCTTCCAGGACTACATCCTGCCGAACACTGCGCTGGCCAGCCATGACATTGACGCCAACTATTTCCAGCATGTGCCTTACCTGAACTCAGTGCTGAAAGACCACGCCGACGACAAGAGCTACGACTTCGTCAGCGCCGGTGCGATCCATATTGAGCCTATCGGTATCTACTCGAAGAAGTACAAGAGCCTGAAAGATCTGCCGGAAAACGGCAAAATCATCATGCGCGACGCGGTGGCGGAAGAAGGCCGCATCCTGTCTATTTTTGAACGGGAAGGCGTGATCAAGCTGAAGCCGGGGGTGAGCAAAGTGGACGCGCGCATCACCGACGTGGTGGAAAACCCGAAACACCTGAAGTTCCAGGCCAACGTTGAGGGCGCCCTGCTGCCGCAGATGTATAACAACAACGAAGGCGACGCGGTGGTGATCAACGCCAACTACGCCATCGACGCCGGGCTGAATCCGACCAAGGATCCGATCGCGGTCGAAAGCGGCGAAAACAACCCGTACGCCAACATCATCACCGTGCACAAAGCCGACGTGAACAAGCCGGAGATCGTGGCGCTGGTCAAAGTGCTGCACTCCAAACCGATTCAGGACTTTATCCGCGAGAAGTACCAGGGCGCGGTGATCCCGGTCAATCAGTAATGGGTTACGCGGCCCGGTAAAAGCCGGGCCGGTTGTCACACCTTATTGCCAATCTGGCTGAGCCGCGGCCACACCAGCATCAACGCCTCCAGCAACCGCAGCAGATCGCTGCGGCTTGCCCCTTCGCGCGCCTGCACCGACATGCCTTCAATGGTGCAAATGACGTATTTCGCCAGCAGCGCGGTGTCGGTCTTCGCCAGCAGTTCCCCCTGCTGCACCTTGCGATCGAAACAGGCTTTCAGCGCCGCTTCCTGGGCATGATGTTTTTTGCGCAGCATCTGGGCGACGTCGTCGGACGCGGACGACAGCGCGGCGGAGGCGCACACCATAAAACAACCTGACGGCGTATCGGGATCGGTAAACACTTCGACGGAAGAACGCACGTAGGCCTCGACGATCTCGGCTACCGGCAACGCCTGTTCCAACAGTTGGTTGGTGCAGGTGGTGTATTTTTGCAGATAGCGTTCCACCGCCGCGCGGAACATCCCTTCCTTGTTGCCGAATTCCGCATACAGCGTTGGCGCTTTGGCGCCGGTCACTTCCACCAGATCGGCCAGCGAGGTGGCTTCATAGCCGTGCCGCCAGAACAGATCGAGCGCGCTTTCCAGCGCCCGATCGCGATCAAATTGTTTCGGCCTGCCACGGCTCTTTTTGCCGCAGACCTCTTCATTGATGCTCATCATTCTCTCCTGTCCCGCTCCACAGCAGGGTTAGCACAAATAACTTAACGATCATTATAAAAAAATATTGCGCCCTCGTCGAGAACCGATTAGCATTTAGTTATCGATCGTTAAGATAATTTAGCGAAGCGGATTAAACCCCTCTATTCACCGTTATCGGAAAGGAATTAACATTATGAAAAACTTAAAATTAACCTTAGCAGCCCTCACTCTGGCCAGCATTTCCTTCGGCAGCTTCGCCGCTGATTTGGTCCAGAACCAACCGGCTGACCAGCAGAAAGTGGGCGTCATTACCGTCAGCGGCGCATCCGATCTGACCTCGCTGGAAAGCAGCCTGGCCGCCAAAGCCGATCAGGCCGGTGCAAAATCCTTCCGTATCATCGGCGCCGGCGGTAACAACCAGCTGCACGGCACCGCAGAAATATATCAATAACAATGAATTAAACCAGCGGATCGCGATAAGTTTTGCTCCCGACGCCAGGGCGTCAAAAAAATTAATTAACGAGCATTAAAAAAATACTTGCAATCCGTCAAACCGGCATCTAACATTAAATTATCGATCGTTAATTAATTTAACGACCTTACAAAACAAACATCGTAAAGAACAAAGATAGGAAATAAGACCATGAAAAACCTGAAAATGACCATCGCCGCCATCGCACTGGCTTCCGTCTCCTTCGGCAGCTTCGCCGCCGAACTGGTTAACGCACAACCCGCCGACCTGCAAAAAGCCGGCGTCGTCACTGTCAGCGGCGCGTCCGACCTGAGCAGCCTGGAAAACAAACTGGCGGCCAAAGCCGATGCGGCGGGCGCAAAATCCTTCCAGATCATCGCCACCACCGGTGACAATAAACTGCACGGCACCGCGATCATCTACAATTAATGGCTGGATCGGCAATCGTGCAAAAGGGCGGCTCAGGCCGCCTTTTGCTTGCTTTAACGCCAACGTTCTGTTGTAAGCTGTAGCGACCTTTTTCCGCTGAGCCGAGCAACGCCATGACTCCCCTGCTGTTCCACAAATATCACGGTCTGGGCAACGACTACCTGGTATGCCACCGTTCGGTCGCCGATCGGCTGAGCCATGAACAGATCCGCCTGCTGTGCCACCCGCATTACGGCATCGGTTCCGACGGCCTGCTGATCGACAGCGGCGACGCCGTCAATCCCACCCTGCGCATCATCAACCCGGACGGTTCCGAAGCGGAGAAGAGCGGCAACGGCCTGCGCATCTACGCGCGCTATCTGTTTGACAGCGGCCGCGTGGGGCATCAACCGTTTTTGGTGCACACCGCCGGCGGCGACGTGCGCTGCCAGGTGGCGCAAGACGCGCATCAGATAACGGTGGAAATGGGGCGCGCCAATTTCAGCCCGGCGGCGCTGCCGACGTTGATCGATTTGCCGGAGGCGCTGAACTATCCGCTGCCCCTGAGGGAGGAGACGTTAAGCGTTTCGCTGGTGTCGATGGGCAACCCGCACTGCGTGGTGCCGGTGGAAAAACTGGATCTGGCGCAGGTGCATCGGCTCGGACCGCAGATTGAACGCCATCCGCTGTTCCCGAAACGCACCAATGTACAACTGGTGGAAGTGGTCGATCGCCAGACGCTACGCATCGGCATCTGGGAGCGCGGCGCCGGTTTTACCCTCGCCTCCGGCAGCAGCAGCTGCGCCGCCGCCAGCGTGATGCGCAAGTTGGGACGAGTCGGCGATCGGGTTAGCGTGCGGATGCCGGGCGGCGAGCTGCAGATCGCCTTCAGCGGCGATTTTCAGGTCAGCATGCGCGGACCGGTGCATAAAATCGCCACTCTGACGCTGGACGAAGATTGTTTTGCCGGCGGCGCAGGGCTATTTACGGGATCCACCCCAGCAGTCTGAACCACAGATAATCCAACGGCACCAGCAGCGCAAAGCTGAGCGCGGCCAACAGCAGGCATAGCTTCAGCCCCTCGCGCGCCGGCACTTTGCCCATCCCCATCGCCACCACGATCGGCGCAGCCTGATACGGCAGCAGCGGCGTGGCATAGCCGATCACCTGAGTCATCAGCACCGTCAGCAGCGGTAAACCGCTGCCCGCCGACAGCGCCTCCGCCAGCGGGGTAAACAGCGCCGGTACGCCATTGGCGGTCACCACGAAATTCAGCAACGCGGTGATCCCCACCAGCGAACCGAACGCAGCGAACGGTTTGTCATGCAGATCCGGCATCATCGCCAGCAGCGCACCGCCCAACCGATCGCCGAGCCCCGAGTGGCTGACCAATGCGGTCAGCCCCAGGATCCCCGCCACGTAGATACAGGTGCGCACGTTAACCCCGACGGCGAACTGCTCGCCGTTGAGAAACCCGATACGCGGCAACAGGCAGAAACACGCTGCCGCCAACCCCACCCAGGCGGGAGCGATGCCGTGCCAGCTGTCGGTCATCCACAGCAACACCGTGGCGCCCAACAGCGCGATCAGCCGCCATTCGGCGGCGCTGAGCGGGGTTTGCGCCGCCTCGGCCGCCACCGGCTGCGGCCGCGCACGGAACAGGCCGCAGATGCACAGCGTCAGCAGCGCGCCTTTGGCGACCCCGAGCACCGGGGCGTGCAACAGCAGGTAAGAAAGATAAGCGAAATGGCTGCCATAGGCGCTTTCCGCCGCGCCGCTCATCACCAGATTGGGCACGTTGGCCGGCAGGATGCTGGCGGAGAGCTGGAAGGTGCCGAACCCCACCGCCAGCGCCAAACCGATGCGGCCGCGCGAGCCTTCCGCCAGACCGGCGCGATTGGCCAACGCCATAACGATCGGCATCAGCAGCGTAATCCGCCCCATATTGGAAGGCATGACAAACGCCAGCGCGTAGCTTATCGCCACCACGCCGCCCACCAGCCGGGGCCAGGAACCGGCCAGATGCGGCAAGAGTCGGTTGGCCAGGCGATCCGCCAAACCGGTGCTGCGGATGGCGGAGCCCAGCACGAAACCGCTGAGCACCAGCCAGAAAGCGGAAGACGCGAAACCGGAAAAGGTCACCGCGGCGGGCGCCAGCTGCAATACCATCACCGCCGTAAAGAACAGCAGCGCGACCACATACTCCGGCAAGCGGGCGCTGGCCCATAGCGCGATGACCACCAGCGTGACCAGCGCGGGCAGCGCCATCGGATCCCCCAACATAGTTTCCTCCCTGATAAAACGTTGTGATTGTTATCAAACGGTTAACAGGGTGACACAAGGCGCGGGCGCTAACCTTGAAACCGCTCACATATCGTCGCTCTGGAGATTTTTCAGCATGCATACGTTGCAGCCGTGGTGGCCGGTATTGCCGCGCCGTTCCGTCAACAGCGTGAACCCCAGCGCATAGTACAACCCGATCGCCTCTTTCAACTGTTCGGTGGTTTCCAGGTAGCAGTAGCGATACCCCGCCGCCCGCGCCGCCTTCAGCGCCTGCACCACCATATGGCGCGCCATGCCCAGCCCGCGCGCGCCGGGTTTGAAAAACAGTTTTTGCAGCTCGCAATAGCCGGGCTCTTCGCCGGCCAGCGGCGCCATGCCGACGCCCCCCACCACCTGTCCGTCCCGCTCCAGCACCCAGTAGTGGCCGCCGTTGTCGCGATACAGACCGGTCAGCCGATCGAGATCCGGATCGTGCAGACTGACCCCTTCCATTTTGTCCATGCCGTACTCGCGAAACACGTCGCGAATGATCGCCGCCATCGCCGCATCGTCGCGCTCGGCGATCGGCCGCACCCGCAGATTGGCGTCGCGCTGTTTGCGCGCGCTGCGCAGCGCCGCGGTCATCTTTTTCATCGCCGCAGTGGTGCTCGCCAGCTCATCGTCGTCCAACTGCGCCAGCGCCGCCTGCATAAAACCGTCGGCGTCGCTCTCGATGCCGGCCAGCGTCTTGCCGCCCTGTTTACTCAGCCGATGCAGGTTGTGCCGCTTGTCATCAGGATGATCCACCGTTTCTATCACGCCGGCGGCCACCAGGCTGCGCAGCGCCCGGCTGGCGCTGGCCTTGTCGATGCAAAGCCGGGCCGCCAGCTCGGTGACGCCCAGCGGCTGCTCGCTGACTTCGATCATCAGATGGATCTGCAGCGGCGAAAAGCGCGAGCCGTTGCTCTGCTTGTTCAACATGCCGAATTCTCTGACCAAATTGCGCGCCAATGCTCTGAAATCCCTGATGTTCACGGCGTTATGCTCCCCTGTTCTCCCACCTTCAGGCTACGTTGGATGGGTTATTGGTTGATAGTGTTATCTAATTTTGAACATAACGATAACGCATAAACAATTGCGAATGAATAACCAATCCGGCACCTGAATATGTCAAAATATTTCATATAATAGTATTTAAATCCAATTTAAAACAAATTAATAAAATTAAAAATCACACTAAGATTTAAAGTTGAAATAAAAACCCAATAAAAGTGAGCATAAAAACGGCAAAAGTGGGTAAAACAAAAATAAAACAAATATCCATTTGAAATTTAAAAGATAAAATTTAAAACGTAAAAACTTGATAGCAACAACTCAAGCGCTACCTCGTCAACGTCGGTTACATATTTACGCCTGCCTTCGCGCGCTTCCCTGCGCCATTGTCCCTTTTGCCAAAAGTAGCCCATGCTTTAACTGCTTCTCTCCTTCTGGCTAACCGGGACGCTGGCTCATGACGAAAAAAACCACCCTGCTGCAATTCTTCCACTGGTACTACCCCGACGGCGGCAAACTGTGGCAGGAGGCCGCCGAGCGCGCCCCGCACCTGGCCGAACTGGGCATCACCGATCTGTGGCTGCCGCCCGCCTGCAAGGGCGCTTCCGGCGGCTACTCCGTCGGCTACGATACTTACGATCTGTTCGATCTGGGCGAGTTTGACCAGAAAGGCAGCGTGGCGACCAAATACGGCGACAAGGCGGCGCTGGAACATGCCGCCAATACGCTGCGCGAACACGGCGTGGGCGTGCTTTACGATGTGGTGTTCAACCACAAGCTCGGCGCGGACGAGAAAGAACGGGTGCACGTGTTCAAGGTGGACGCCAACAACCGCAACGACATTGACGATCAGGGCTTCGACGCGCTGGCCTACACCCGCTTCACCTTCCCCGGCCGCCAGGGCGTGCATTCCGAATTTATCTGGGATTACAAATGCTTCAGCGGCGTCGACTATGTAGAGCAGCCGGACGACAAAGGGGTGTTCAAAATCGCCAACGATTATGGCGACGACGGCTGGAACGATCAGGTCGACGACGAGAAAGGCAACTACGACTATCTGATGGGCGCCGACGTGGAGTTCCGCAATACCGCCGTGACGGAGGAGCTCAAGTACTGGGCGCGCTGGCTGTTGGAAACCTTGCCGTGCGACGGCTTCCGCCTCGACGCTGCCAAACACATTCCCGCCTGGTTCTTCAAAGAGTGGGCGGATCACGTGCGCGGCAGCGCGCAACGCGACCTGTTTATCGTTGCCGAATACTGGTCGCACGATCTCAGCGCGCTGCAACAATACATCGAGTTGGTGGACGGCAAGGTGATGCTGTTCGACGTGGCGCTGCACCTGAAGTTTCATCAGGCGTCAAAGCAAGGCGACGGCTTCGACATGGCGCAGATCTTCACCGATACCCTGACCGCCGCCGATCCGGCCCACGCGGTGACGCTGGTCGCCAACCACGATACCCAGCCGCTGCAATCGCTGGAAGCGCCGGTGGAACCTTGGTTCAAACCGCTGGCCTACGCGCTGATCTTGCTGCGCGAACAGGGCGTGCCCTGCGTGTTTTACCCCGACCTGTATGGCGCCAGCTACCGCGACAAGGGGCGCGACGGCGGTGAATACCAGATCGACATGCCGGCGATCCCGGAGCTGGAGAAGCTGATCGCCGCGCGCCAGCGCTTCGCCAACGGCCCGCAAACCGACTACTTCGACGACAGCCACTGCGTGGCCTTCAGCCGCGCCGGCACTGCCGAGGCTCCCGGCTGCGTGGTGGTGCTGACCAACGGCGGCGAGAGCGGCAAGACGGTTACGCTCGGCGCCGATCTCGCGCACACCGCCTGGCGCGATTTCCTCGGCAACCGCCCGGAGGAAATCACCGCCGACGACCAGGGCAGCGCCCATTTCCCGGTTAACGCCGGCAGCGTCAGCGTCTGGGTGCCGGCCGCCAGCCTCTGATCGCCCGCCGCCGCGTAATGATGACGCGGCGGCAAAACTAATGTTTGCCTTTCGGGTCTAACTTACGCTATCAACTGCGCAAGCCATTCACACCGGAGCCTAAATAGGGTACAAGGCTGCATGAAAATTCCAAAACGACTCCAGCCGCTGGTGGATGACGGGTTAATCGACGACGTCATCCGCCGGTTGAAAAGCGGCAAAGAAGCCGACGTGTTTATCGTGCGCTGCGGCGATGAGATCCGCTGCGCCAAAGTGTACAAAGAGGCCGAGAAGCGCAACTTCAAGCAGGCCGTCCACTATCAGGAAGGGCGCAAGGTGCGCAACAGCCGCGACGCACGCGCCATGAGCAAAGGCTCCAAATTCGGCCGCCAGCAGCAGGAAGAAGCCTGGCAAAACACCGAAGTGGACGCGCTGTATCTGCTGGCCAAGGCCGGGGTGCGGGTGCCGCAGCCGGATATCTGCCTGGACGGCGTGCTGCTGATGGAGCTGATCACCGACGAAGAAGGCCTGGTGGCGCCGCGCCTGAGCGATGTCATCCTGACGCCGGAACAGGCGCGCGCCGATCACGCCCTGATGATGAACTACGCGGTGCGCATGCTGTGCGCCGGGCTGGTGCACGGCGACCTGTCGGAATTCAACGTGCTGATGGATAAAGACGGACCGGTGATCATCGATCTGCCGCAGGTGGTGGACGCCGCCGCCAACAACCACGCCAAAAGCATGTTCGAGCGCGATATCGGCAATCTGGCCGAATTTTACGGCCAGTTCGCGCCGGAACTGCGCGACAGCCAATACGCCAAAGAGATTTGGGCGCTGTATCAGGAAGGCAACCTGACGCCGGACAGCGCCCTCAGCGGCCGATTCAACGAAATCCAGAAGCGCGCCGACGTCGGCTCGGTGCTGGAAGAGATCCAGGCCGCCAGCGAGGAACATCAGCGCCGCCTCATGGCGCGCAATACGGAAGAGTAACGCCCGCGCTACTCGACGCGAAACACCTCCGGCCGCTGCGGCGTCGCGGCCTCGTGATAAATATCCCCCAGATAGCCGGCGATCTCCTCTTCGCGCAGATCCGCCGGCAGCACGATATCGTAGCTGGGAGCATATTTGCGCTCCGGCAGCGTCACGCGGAACAGCCGCCATTCGTCCCCGATGCGCTTCACGCCCAGCAGACGGCCGAACACGTTAAAAATCATCATCCGCCATTCCCCCACTCGTCGCTTTCAGGCTATAACACTGTGATGCCGCCGCAGTGAAAAGGAAAGCGTATGAGTGAAAAAACGCCGCAGTTCTGGCGCGATCCGCAGTTGCCGTTCGTCGAAGCCCGCGCCATCGCGGATGGCCGCCAGGTGTGCTACAGCCTGCACAGCCACGAATTCTTTTCCATCGGCGCCATCACCGGCGGCGTCAGCACCTATGTCAACGGCGAACGGCGCATGCAGGTCAGCGCCGGCGATCTGGTTGTCATCAACCCGCAGCAGGCGCACGCCTGCAACCCCATCGCCGATCGCCGTTGGTCGTACGTCATGTTCTATCTCGATCTCGCCTGGCTCGGCGCGCTGCAGCAGGAGCTGCTCGGCGGCGAGGGCGACCGTTTTGTTCCGTTCAGCCAGCCGCTCAGCCGCGATCCGGCGCTGTTCCACGGGCTGAACCGGCTTTATGCGCTGCTGACGGATCCGCTGTGCAGCGCGCTGGAAAAACAGATCGCCATGGTGGAGTATTTCAGCGCCCTGCAGCTCGGGCTGGGCGATGTCCGCCAGCCGGAGACGCCACCGCATACCCGGCTGGAGGCGGCAGCGGCGTTTATCGACGCGCACTGCACCCGGCCGCTGACGCTGGACGACATTTGCCGCGCCGCCGCGCTGTCCCCTTCTTACCTGATCCGCGCCTTCCGCCAGCGTTACGGCATGACGCCGCACGCCTATCTGGTCAACCGCCGCGTACAGCACGGCCATCGGCTCTTGAAAAGCGGCCTGCCGATCGCTGCGGCCGCCAGCGAAAGCGGCTTTGCCGATCAGGCGCACTTTCAGCGCACCTTCAAACAGCTGTTGGCCGCCACGCCCGGCCAGTATCAAAAACCCTCCGCCAACAGATAGCAAGCGCTGGCCGCCAGCAACGCCGCCATCGCGCGATTAAAGCGCTGTACGTTGCGCGCCTGCCTGAGCAGGCCGCGCAGCATCGCGCCGACATAGGCCCAGCAGGCTACCGAGGCATAGCAAATCACGAAGTAGAGCCCGGCGAACTGCCACAGCAGCCGAATGTCACCGTCGCCGACAAAGGCGCCGAGGCTGGCCACCGACGCCAGCCATGCCTTGGGATTCAGCCATTGCATCAGCGCGCCGTACCAACAGGAAGGCGCCTGCGCCGCGCCGTTGCCCAGTCTGCCGTCGTCAAACGCCAGCCGATAGGCCATAAACAGCAGAAAGGCCACACCGGCCCACTGGATCAAGCGGGTCAGCCCCGGCCACAGGATCAGCAGTTGGTGCATGCCCAATCCCAGCAGCACCAGCAACAGGGTAAACCCCAGCGTGGCGCCGAACACATGGCGCTGGGTTGCGCCAAAGCCGAATTGCGCCCCGGCGCTCAATGCGACGATGTTGACCGGGCCGGGAGTGATGGAGGCCACCAGCGCAAACGCGGCCATGGAAAGGTAGATATTCATGATGGACACCTGAGAAAATATTCACAGGCGCCAGAATGCCGACCGCCGCCGACAGCGTATTGAACAGAATTACCCTATTCGGTTTAGCGCACGGCGACGGCCCGGCGGCGCGGCAGCCCGAAGGTGTTGACCGCCATGCCGGCCAGCACCAGCAATGCGCCGCCGAACTGCGCCGGCGACAACGCTTCGTCCAGCAACAGCCAGGCGGCGAACAGCCCGACCAGCGGCACCAGCAGCGTCAGCGGCGCAACGCGCCAGGTTTCATAGCGCCCCAGCAGGCTGCCCCACACCGAATAACCGAACAGCGTGGCGGCGAACGCCAGATAGGCCACCGCCAGCCAGGTGCCAACCTGCACATGGCTCAGGCTGCTCAGCACCACCTCAGGGCCGTCGAACAGCCAGCTGCAGGCCAGGAACGGCACGACCGGGATCGGCGCGCTCCACACCACCAGCGATAAGATATTACGCTGCGGGAAACCGGCCAGGATCTTCTTGTTGGTCAGGTTGCCCAGCGCCCAGGAAAACGCCGCCGCCAGCGTCAACAGCAGGCCCGCCAGAGGGACCGCGCCGCTGCCCGGCTTATGCAGGCTGGCCTGCGCCAGCACCAGCATGCCGCCGCTGGCGATAGCGATGCCGACGAAATGGTTGATCCGCAGCTTTTCTCCCATCAGCACAACGCCCAACAGCAGGGTGAAGAACACCTGCGCCTGCAGCACCAGCGAGGCCAGCCCCGCCGGCATGCCCACCTTGATGGCGACGAACAAAAACGCGAACTGCGCGAAGCTCATGGTCATGCCGTACAGCAGCAGCCATTTCCACGGAATAGTCGGGCGCGGGATAAAGAAGATCGCCGGCAACGCCACCAGTAAAAAACGCATCCCGGCCAGCAGAAACGGCGGCATACCCTGTAAACCGAACTTGATCACGACGAAATTCACGCCCCAGATCACCACCACCAACAGCGCCAACAGCCGATCGCGCAATGTCATCCTCGCCCCGCTTATCCCATTGAAAATTCGCTTTGCCTTGCAGGTTACAACCAAACCGGGCGCATGGACACCGGCAAACGCCGGCGATTATTCAGGCATCAGGCCGATAAAGGTGGTCTTCTTGCGCGGGCCGGTCATCAGCGCTTCCAGCTTCTCCACGCACTGCAGGTAGTGCGGGGTCTGCTTGTGCGCCGCCACCGCCTGCTCGTCGCGATAGGCTTCGTAGATGTAAAACCGCGTCGGGATCTGTTCATCCTGCAGCACATCGAAGCGCAGGTTGCCCGGCTCTTCGATCGCGCCCAGGTGATTGGCGCGGAAAACATCGATAAATTCGTCGATTTTGTCTTGTTTAACGTTGATCTCAACCAATGTGACGTGCATGGCAACTCCTTGTTTAAACGGCGCGCCGTAACATGGCGCTTTCCAACCATAGGTTTATTCCCGTCGATTGCCCTGCCGCAACGGCAATTTTGCCGCCTGGCTCACAAATCGCGTCGGCGACGCCCACTCCTCCCCCGGCGGGGTAAGGCGGCGGCATCTATAGTTAACATTCCTCCCCCTGAGAGCATAGGCTATGGATAACTACTTGATGGCGCTGGACGCAGGAACGGGCAGCATTCGCGCGGTGATCTTCGATCTGGCGGGTAACCAGATCGCGCACGGCCAGGCGGAGTGGCAACACCTCGCGGTGCCGGGCGTGCCCGGCTCGATGGAGTTTGACCTCAGCCGCAACTGGCAGCTGGCCTGCCAGTGCATCCGCCAGGCGATGCAACGTGCAGGATTGAGCGCTCAGGCGATCCGCGCGGTGGCCTGCTGCTCGATGCGTGAAGGCATCGTGCTGTACGACCGCAACGGCGTGCCGATCTGGGCCTGCGCCAACGTCGACGCACGCGCCAGCCACGAAGTCAGCGAGCTGAAAGAGCTGCACAACCACGGCTTCGAACGCGAGGTGTACCAGCACTCCGGCCAGACGCTGGCGCTGAGCGCCATGCCGCGCCTGCTGTGGCTGGCGCACCATCGGCCGGACATCTACCGCCAGGCGGCGACGCTGACCATGATCAGCGACTGGCTGGCCAACATGCTGAGCGGCGAACTGGCGGTCGATCCTTCCAACGCCGGCACTACCGGCATGCTGGATCTGACCAGCCGCGACTGGCGGCCGGCGTTGCTTGACATGGCCGGCCTGCGCGCCGATATTCTGTCGCCGGTGAAAGAGACCGGCAGCGTGCTGGGGCGCGTCACCGAACAGGCGGCGCAGGAGAGCGGGCTGCTGCGCGGCACCCCGGTGGTGATGGGCGGCGGCGACGTGCAGCTCGGCAGCCTGGGGCTCGGCATCGTGCGCGCCGGGCAGACGGCGGTGCTCGGCGGCACCTTCTGGCAGCAAATCGTCAACCTGCCGGAGCCGGCCATCGATCCGGAGATGAACATCCGCATCAACCCCCACGTCATTCCCGGCATGGCGCAGGCAGAATCCATCAGCTTCTTTACCGGCCTGACCATGCGCTGGTTCCGCGACGCCTTCTGCGCGGAAGAAAAACTGCTGGCGGAGCGGCTGGGGGTCGACGCCTACAGCCTGCTGGAAGAGATGGCGGCCAGAGTGCCGCCGGGCGCCTACGGCGTGATGCCGATTTTCTCCGACGCCATGCATTTCAAAACCTGGTATCACGCAGCGCCGTCGTTCATCAACATGTCGATCGACCCGGAGCGCTGCAACAAACAGACGCTGTTTCGCGCGCTGGAGGAGAATGCCGCCATCGTCTCCGCCTGCAATCTGGAACAAATCGCCGCCTTCTCCGGTGTGCAGGCCCGTTCGCTGGTGTTCGCCGGCGGCGGGGCCAAGGGCAAGCTGTGGAGCCAGATCCTCAGCGACGTCACAGGGCTGACGGTGCGGGTGCCGGTGGTGAAAGAGGCCACCGCGCTGGGCTGCGCGATCGCCGCCGGCGTCGGCGCCGGGCTGTACGCATCGCTGGCCGAAACCGGCGAGCGCCTGGTGCGCTGGGAGCGCGAGCATCAGCCGGACATGACCCACCACGCGCTGTATCAGGAACAGAAAGAAACCTGGCGGCGGATCTACGCCGATCAGTTGACGCTGGTGGACAACGGCCTGACCACCTCGCTGTGGAAAGCGCCGGGGCTGTAAGCGCCGCGCGGCATTCGGTCATAACCTTATGCCGTTTTATTCCTTTCCCCTCGGCGCGGCGCAAGCCGCGCTTTAACTCACTGCCGCGATTGTTCCCCCTCAGAAACAGTGTAACCACCGAAGATGGATTTATCCGCCGCTCTCGCCTGCCGTAAATTGTGATTTCGGTCACGCTGCGCCCCGCGCGCGGCCTGCGCATTCACCTGAGAAGAGCGGCATTATGCTGAATCATAAAGATAACCCTGCATCATCCCCGTGGTTGGCGATCTTCTCGCTGACGGTTGCCTGTTTTGTCATGGTCACCACCGAGTTTCTGCCGATCGGTCTGCTGACCAACATCGCCCCCTCGCTCGGCGTCAGTACCGGCAGCGCCGGGCTGATGGTCACCATGCCCGGCATCGTGGCGGCGGTGGCCGCCCCCGCATTGAGCCTGATGTCCGGCCGCCTGGATCGGCGTTTATTGATGCTGGGGCTATCGTTGCTGCTGGTGGTATCCAATCTGGTGGCGGCGCTGGCCGTCAACTTTCCGATGATGTTGCTCGGCCGCGTGCTGCTGGGCGTCTGCGTCGGCGGCTTCTGGTCGTTCGCCGCCAACTATGGCCGCCATCTGGTGCCGGAAGCCAGCCAGGGGCGAGCCACCGCGCTGATCCTCAGCGGCGTTTCGGTCGGCGCGGTGTGCGGCGTGCCGATTGGCGCACTGGTCGGCGATCTGTTCGGCTGGCGCGCCGCCTTCTTCGGCGGCGCGGCGCTGGCGGTCGGCGTACTGTTGGCGCAGCTGCGCTTACTGACGTCGGTGCCGCCGTCCCGGCCGGTCACGCCGCGCGATCTGGTGCTGCCGCTGCGCCTGCCGATGGCGCGCATCGGCCTTATCGCCATCGTGCTGCTGTTCATCGGCCACTTCGCCGCCTATACCTATCTGCGCCCCCTGCTGCAGCAGGTGTTCGTGCTCAGCCCGTCGGCCATCTCGCTGCAGCTGTTGGCCTATGGTGCCGTCGGCCTGCTGGGCACGTTCCTCGGCGAACGCCTGGGGGAATACAGCCTGCGCGCCACCTTTATCCTGATCGCCGCCATGTTGGCAGGCATCCTGATCGTCTCACCGCTGCTCAGCGGCCTCGGCGGCGCCACGCTGATGGTGATGGTCTGGGGGCTGGCCTTTGGCGCCGTGCCGGTGTGCGCCACCAACTGGATGTTCGCCGCGGTGCCGCAGGCGCCGGAGGCCGGCCAGGCGCTGCTGGTGTGCGTCGTCCAAATCGCGCTGGCCTCCGGCGCATTGCTGGGCGGCGAGGTGGTGGACTGGCAGGGCGTCAGCAGCGCCATGCTGTTCGGCGGCGCGCTGATCCTCTCCGCCACGCTGGTGTTCGGCCTCAGCTTGCGCGCCGGCGCGATTGGCGCTAAACAGTGTTAATCATTATCTATCTGCAGAAACATGCCCCGGTCACCGCCGGGGCATGGCGTTGAGAACCCTATGGACCATCATTTGCTCGCTATCCGGGTATTTAACCGCGTGGTGGAAACCGGCGGCTTTACCCGCGCCGCCGATTCGCTGGGCATGCCGAAAGCGACGGTCACCAAGCTGATCCAAAATCTGGAGGATCACCTGCAGACCAAGCTGTTTCAGCGCACCACTCGCAGCGTGTCGGTCACCCGCGAAGGCGAATGCTATTACCAAAATACGGTGAAATGGCTGGCGGATTTGGAGCAGATGGAGGGCTGCCTGACCGAGTCGCAAAGTTCTCCGCAGGGCGTGCTGCGCATCGACACCGGCAGCGGCACCGCTCGCCAACTGCTGTTGCCGGCGCTGCCCGGCTTTTTGGAACGCTACCCGCAAATCCAAATCGATCTCAGCATCGGCGATCGCGTTATCGATCTGATCAGCGACAGCGCCGACGGCGTGATCCGCAGCGGCCCATTGGCCGACTCCAGCCTGATCGCCCGGCGTCTGTTCGATCTGGACTGGGTCAGCTGCGCCACCCCGGCCTATCTGGCGCGCCACGGCACCCCGCGCCACCCGTGCGATCTGGAACAGGGCTTTCCGATGGTGCACTACCGCCATCCGGTCAACGACCGCATCCATCCGCAACGCTATGTCGAGCGCGGCAAAGAGATCGCCATCCAGCAGCGCTACCCGGTCAGCATCAATGAAGGCAACGCGCTGCTGGCGGCGAGCCTGGCCGGATTAGGCATCATCCAGATTTATCGGTTTATGGCGCAGCCACACCTCGAGCGCGGCGAGCTGGTCAGCCTGCTGCACGACTGGCAGCCGCCGCCGGAGCAGATGTACGTGGTCTACCCGTCCAATCGCCACCTCAGCGGCAAGCTGCGGGCGTTCATCGACTGGGCGGTGGAGACGTTTCATTAACCGATCGCCCCGGCTATAGTGGCTTCTCTTACGGACAATAAAAACAGGCAAACCATGCATATCGAACCGCTGCTTGCACATCGTCAGCGCATTGACGAACTGGCCGAATTACTGCATCAGGAATGGGGCGCCTTTGCGCAGTGGAGCAACCGCGACGCCATCAGCCGGCGGCTGGCTGAACGCTGTGCGCCCGAGAGCCAAGGCGTCGTGTTGCTGGCGCTGTCGCCGCAGCAACAGATCGTCGGCACCGCCAGTTTGACGCGGTATGAATTGACAGATAAACCGGAGCGCCAATACTGGCTGAGCGAAGTCTTTACCCACCCGCAGCACCGCGGCCAAGGCATCGCCTGCAACCTGATCGCGCGCTGCATCGAGCACGGCCGAACCCAGGGCATCAGCGAACTGTATCTGTACACGCCCGACCAGCAGACGCTGTATCAGAAACTCGGCTGGCGCCCTCTGGAGCAACGCCAGGTCGCCGGTGAAACCGTCACGGTGATGAGCCGCACGTTGTAGCCGCACGCACTGTGGTATTATTGGCCGCATATTGATTCCCGACGGACGACCACCATGGCCTATATCCCCAAAAACTATGCGAAGCTGGAAACCGGCTACCGCGAAAAAGCGCTGAAACTGTTCCCCTGGGTATGCGGGCGCTGCTCACGCGAATTCGTTTATTCCAACCTGCGCGAGCTGACGGTGCACCATATCGATCACGATCACAGCAACAACCCGGAAGACGGCAGCAACTGGGAAATGCTGTGCCTGTATTGCCACGACCACGAACACTCGAAATACACCGAGGCCGATCAATACGGTTCGACGGTGGTGGCCGGTGAAGATGCGCAAAAAGATATCGGCGTCGCCACCCACAACCCGTTCGCCAACCTGAAGGCGATGATGAAGAAATAATGTCGACAACAGCTTAATGAGCCACTAACTTATTAAGCTGTTAAATTAATAAAATCACCCTCCGCATCGCCACTTCCCAGAGAATTCCTACTTACCCATCCGGGCCATCCAGCGCAAAATAAGCTGCACAGTTAACGACATACTGGCTTGGCAAGCCGCCGCAGTTGGTGCATATTGTTCGCGAGTTGTTCTTGTTAACCTGTTTGATTATCAACCTAATAAGCACATTAACTTAATAAGTTACCTGCTTAATAACTTGAGAGATGGCAGCATGATTGTTCTGATTGGCTCGCAAAAAGGCGGTGTCGGCAAGTCGACGAAAGCGGTGAATATCGCCGGGTATCTGATTCTTAAGCAAGGCAAGACGGCGATCATCGTCGATGCCGACGACCAGAAATCGATCATGACCTGGTACAACGACCGTCAGAACGTCGAGGGGCTGCCGCACATTCCGGTGGTGGCCGCGTCGGGCAAAATCAAGGAAACGCTGCTGGAGCTGGATCGCCATTACGACTACGTGATCGTCGACACCGCCGGCCGCGACAGCGCCGAACTGCGCTCCGGCCTGCTGGCCGCCGATCTGTTCCTCTCGCCGCTGCGCCCTTCGCAGATGGATCTCGACACCATCGGCTACCTGTCGGAGATGTTCTCCACCGCGCAGGAATACAACGAGAAGGTCAAAGGCTACATTGTGTTGAACATGTGCCCGACCAATATCTTCATTAATGAAGCCAACGAAGCGGCGCAGGTGCTGAGCGAATATCCGGAGTTCACCCTGGTGAGCCACCGCCTGTGCGATCGCAAAATTTACCGCGACGCCTGGGGCGAAGCCATCACCGTGCATGAGGCGAACAACGAAAAGGCGCAGGCCGAGATCGAATGCCTGGTGAAAGAGGTGATCCTGTGAAGAAGCGCACCCCCACCCACCGCATGTCGGAAGACGAATTCATCAACAGCGCCACCTCGCATACGTTGCCGGTTGCGGCGCCCGCGCCGGAAGCCAAGCCGGCCGGCCGCAAGCGCACCTATAAGGCGATTTCCGTCAGCCTGACGGACAACCACATCGAAGCCATCGATGAGGTGATCGTGCAGGCGGCGCGCAACGGCATCGTGCGCATCACCCGCTCCGACATCATCAAGCTCGCCATCGACGGGCTGGCGGAGAAAAGCGAAACGCAGCTGCTGGCATTGCTGAAAAAACTCTGACCGCACGGCAGCCGCCGGCTGACCACGCCGGCGGGCCGTTATCATCTTGAGTTCCCCGCGACCTCGCACCGGTAGTCCTGAATTTCGCCGGCCGAGCCCAGGTTCAGATCGGTCAGCTTCAAACGGTTCGCCAACAGCAGCATCTCGCCCTGCGGGCTGACCGCCAGCGCCAGGCCGTAATTGCCAATGCTGTCGCCCTGCTCGACCACATAGTTCTGCAGTAAACGGAAAGGATCTTCCTGGGTTAAATCGGTGCCCGCCAATTTTCTGGCCAGATATTGGTGACCGAGCAATTTCACCGCCAGCGGCCGCCACTGTTGATCTAATTGTTCCGTCTGCTGCCCCAGCGCGTTATAGACATCCTGGCGCAAGCAGGCAACGTGAATATGCAGCTGATTCTGAGAGCGACCATATTTCGAATTGACCGCCAGAGAAATCCACGCATCTTTTAACGGTTTACCCAGCTCGCCGGATATATGTTCACGGTTATTCCAGGCCTGGGCGAAATAAGGCGGCGCGTGCTCCGTCTGCAATGCCGGGCTCTCGATACCGCTGACCTTTTCGGTCGGCATCACCAGATCGTGATAGGGGCCTTTGCTGTCCTTAAACAGCACATAACCCTCGGTTAAATCAACCTTTAAACAGGGCGCCGGATCGTTGTTCTGCTGCTGATTGGGCACGCACTGTTGGCTGACGATTTGCCACAGCGCATTCGGATTGCCGCGCCCGAAGAACCACCACAGCACCGCCGCCAGCAGAAAAATGACAAGCAAAATAATTAATAGTCTGAAAAGTCTTTTCATCGCGACGCCCTGTTTATCTATTCCATACCGAAAGGAGCGACAGCATAAACCAAGGCTCCGCTCACCACCAAAATATTGGCCTTAGCGTCACCTTTTATTGACGTCTTGTTAGCAATGCAAATTAAAAAACCCGCGTCCACCTGAGTAATTTAAAGTAAATTAATACCGTGGGTTGAATATGAGTGTGATATAAGCAGCCGAACTCTCTTTATATAAGGAACCGACAAGATGCCAACGATGGGCAAATCCCTGCATTATCTCGACGTAGGCTCAGGCTTTCCGTTGTTGCTGGGCCACAGCTATCTGTTCGATCTGAACATGTGGGCACCGCAGTTCGAGGCGTTGGCGAAACGCTACCGCCTGATCGTGCCCGATCTCTGGGGCCACGGCGACTCCCCGGCGCTGCCGCCTGGGCGAAACAGCCTGTCGGATATCGCCGCCGATCATCTGGCGCTGATGGATCATTTGGATATTGCAGAGTTCGGCATCGTCGGCCTGTCCGTCGGCGGCATGTGGGGCGCGGAACTGGCGGCGCTGGCGCCGGAGCGGGTGAAAGTGCTGGCGCTGCTGGACAGCTACCTGGGCGACGAAACGCCGGAGGCGCGGCAGCGCTACATGGGCATGCTGGCCGCCGTGGAACAGGCCGGCGCCATCACGTCACCGCTGCTGGAATATATCGCCGCGCAGTTCTATTCCGACGAAGTGCCCGCTGCGCTGTCGCAGCCTTTGCTGGCCCATCTGCAAAGCCTGCCCGCCGATCGGCTGCGCGACAGCATCGTGCCGCTGGGCCGGATGATCTTCGGCCGCCCCGACAAGCTGGCGCTGCTGGAAAACATCACCGCCGCCAGCATCGTCATCACCGGTGCGCAGGATAAACCGCGCCCGCCGACGGAAGGCCAGCGCATGGCGGATCTTCTCGGCTGTCGGCATGTGCTGATCCCCAACGCCGGCCATATCAGCAACAAAGAAAACCCGACGGCGGTCAACGAAACGCTGCTGGCGTTTTTGGCTGAAAACACCACCCCGCTGTTTTGGTGAGATTCTCCGGGCCGTCAGGCCCGGAGATTCCCTTCAGACGAAGCCTTAGGGAGGGGGAGGCTACATCCGGCGTTTATTGGCCGATAGACGTCAGACCCTGGCGGATCCCTTCGTCAGCCTGCTGGCACCATGTCTGCAGACCCTGTGGCGCTTCCTTTTCCAACGCAACCACTTTGCCGTCGTCGTTCAGCACATTGCCTTCACGGCCCATCGCTTCACGCTTGTCACCGTCGCGGGTGTCGACACCGCCGGGAATGGCGGCCACGTAGGCCACCATTTTCTTGGCGTTGTCGATACTGTCCGCTTTCAGAAAACCTTTATCGACGCAATAAGACATCAGCCCGCTGGTATTACGCGTAATGTCATAGACGTTTTTCAATGCAGCAGGGTCCATCCCTTCGGCATTAGCGGTATTGAACAGGCCCAGAGTCGCGGCAATCATGCCGGTCAGAATGCTCTTTTTCATTGTTATCTCGTTTTAATAATGAATTATTTAGCTTTGAATTATTCACAAAAATAATGTGAACGTCGGTACGGTATAACGACGGCTCAGATTAACACAACCCTAATGCGTTAATAACTGTGATTAAGTTAACCTCCAGTAAGATAAAAATGCATGATGGGGTTATTACTCCGCCCGACGTCAGTTTTTACGTTCGACATTAACCGCACCCAATTCAATTTTAAAATAGTCTCACCAGGGAATTATTTACAACGTAAGCGTTGGCCTGCGGTCAATCGCGCCCCCGCCCTTTGCTAAAACCACAGGCGTAACATAGCCTGTTAAGACGCGCCATGCCTTAGTGGGAGGGGATTCACATGAACCATTCCGTCCGGCCGCCGCCATGCGACAACAAAACCATTCTCGATATCACGATGAATTTATATCTCTATCCGGCGGCGCTTATTGCGCACCGCCTGGGCATCTTTGAATTTATTGCATTGCGCCCCCGCAACCTGACCGATATATGCGCTCAGGCCAATGTGGAAAGACGCCCGACAGAGACGCTGGTCATGGCGCTAGTGGCATTGAAATTGATAGACAGAGACGGCGAAACATTCTCTCTGACGCCGGAAGCGGAAACCTTTTTGTTAAAAAACAACCCGCATTATTTCGGCTATTTTTGGGATTTGATGATTGAAAACAGCGAGATTTTCACGCTGAAAAACCTGGAAAGCGCCATCAGAAAGAATGCCTCGCAGGTGTACGGCGAGCAGGAGCTGTTTGAAACCCATACGCTCGACGCCGACAGAATGCGGCTGTTTACCCACGCCATGCACAGCCTGAGCATGGGCTCGGCCAGCGTTTGGCCTACGCTGTTGCCCCTCGGTGCCTGCCGCACGGCGCTGGATATCGGCGGCGCCTCCGGCGCCCATGCCATCAGTCTGGCGACCCACTGGCCGGCGCTCACGTGCACCGTGTTCGATCTGCCGGAGGTGTGCCCGCTCGCCGCCGACTACGCGCACGATCACGGCCTCAGTCAGCGCATCGGCACCCACAGCGGCGATATGTGGCGCGATCCCTACCCGGCGGCGGATCTGCACCTGTACTCCAATATTTTCCACGACTGGCCGATGAACAAGAACCGCTTCCTGGCGCAAAAGAGCTATGCGGCCCTCCCGCCCGGGGGGCAGGATCGTGATCCACGAAGTGCTGTACAACGATGACGGCGACGGCCCACCTGCCGCCGCGGGGTACAGCCTGATGATGATGGGATGGACGCAGGGCCGCCAATACTCCGGCAAGGAAATCGGCGACCTGCTGCGCGACGTCGGCTTCGGGCCCGCTCAGGTGCTGCCGTCGCTCGGCTATTTCAGCATCGTCACGGCGCAAAAACCCCAGGCTTAGCGGTTCACCGATCTCGCCATGCGGCTGTAGGTGTGGCGCACGCCGCGGATCGCCACGCTGTAGGCGAAGATGTTTTCCGGCAGCGCCAACCCCAGATAGCCGGTATCGCCGATATGGTGCAGGTCCGCCCCGGCCATTTTGCTCATCAGCGCAATCTGCCGCACGGTCTGCACGTCGGCCCCCTCTTGCGAGGTGCCGATCGCCGTCATCGCCAGCGCCCCCTGCCGCTGGGCAAAGGCGATCAGCGCCGCCACTTTCTCCTGCGACATGCCGGGAATGGTGCCCGGCGCCGGCAACAGCACGATGTCCGCGCCGTTCTCCACAAACAGCGCGATGTCCCGCTCGCCGATCAGCTGGCTGCCGCTTTCGCGCACGATGCCGGCGCCGTGCATCTTGCCGGTCACCAGCACCATCTCGTCGCCCACTTCCTCGCGAATCGCTTTCAGCGCGGCGGCAATCGCCTGATTGCTGACGCCGTTGTTCGGGTTGCCGGTCAGCACCAGCATGCGCGCGCCGAGCTGATACAGCTTGCGCGCATTCTCGGCGGTGGCGGCGCGGCCCGCCGTCATCTGCCAGAAATCGTTATGTTCGGTGGCGAAGGCCGGATCGACGGCCTCCAGATTCACCCCGATCACCCGCCCGGTCAGCCGCTGCAGCGTGCGCAGCGCCTCCTGCGGCGGCACGTCGGCGGGCAGGCCCGCGATATGCGGACGATCGACGTCGAACAGGTTCAACAGCAGCAGATCGGCGCCCTGGCTGGCCGCCAGCTCGGCGTTGGTGACGTTATTGAGCAGCGGTTGAGTGACCGCAATGGTTTCGCTGACCAGAATGCGCCCTTCACTGGCGCGGATGGCATAGAGCAGATCGGCTTTGCCGATATCGGCCAGATCGCTGGCGCTGCAGTCCAGATACCGTTTCATGAGGCAAGCTCCGGTGACGTTAGCGGAAAGGGATGGATGCCCCCTCTCCCACCGCAGTGAAAGAGGGGGAAAGGTTACTTCAGGGTAAAGCTTTGCGCCTGCACGTTGTCGGAGTCCAGGCCGACGAACACGTTGAATTTGCCCGGCTCCGCCTCCCATTTCAGGCTGGCGTTGTAGAACTTCAGATCCTCTTCGCTAATCGGCAGCTCAACCTGTTGCGACTGGCCGGCCTTCAGCGTCACTTTCTTGAAGTTGCGCAGCTCCTTCACCGGCCGGCTGACCGAGGCGGTGACGTCCTGCAGGTACAGCTGCACCACCGTGGCGCCGTCGTACTTGCCGGTATTCTTCAGCGTAACGCTGGCGGTTAGCTTGCCGTTGCGCGCCATCGTCGGGCTGGATAATTTCAGATCCGACAGACTGAAAGTGGTGTAGCTCAGGCCGTAACCGAACGGATACAGCGGGCCGTTCGGCGAATCGAAGTAGCGCGAGGTGTACTTGCCGGGGTTCTCCTTGCCGAACGGCCGGCCGGTGTTCAGGTGGTTATAGTACATCGGGATCTGGCCGACCGAGCGCGGGAAGGTCATCGGCAGCTTGCCCGACGGGTTGTAATCGCCGAACAGCACGTCCGCCACCGCGTTGCCGCCCTCGGTGCCGCTGTACCAGGTTTCCAGCATCGCGTCCGCCTGCTCGCTTTCCCAGCTCAGCGCCAGCGGCCGACCGTTCATCAGCACCAGCACCAGCGGCTTGCCGGTGGCTTTCAGCGCGGCGATCAAATCACGCTGGCTCTGCGGGATCGTGATGTCGGCGCGGCTGGAGGCCTCATGCGCCATGCCCTGCGATTCCCCCACCACCGCCACCACCACGTCGGCCTTGTTCGCCGCCTGCACCGCTTCGTCGATCATCTGCTGCGGCGAGCGGGTATCGAACGCCACCGCCGGCTCATACTCATTCAGGTAGTCGATGATGCCTTTATCCTGCGTGACGTTGGCGCCCTTGGCGTACAGAATGCGCGCCTTATCGCCCACCGCCCGCTCCAGCCCTTCGCGCAGGGTGACCGACTGCTTGACCACCCCGGCGGCCGACCAACTGCCCATCACGTCGCGCTGGCTGTCGGCCATCGGCCCGACCAACGCAATGGTCGCCTGCTTGCTCAACGGCAGCGTCTGTTTATCGTTCTTCAGCAGCACCATCGTCTTGCGTGCCACCACCCGCGCTTCGGCGCGGTGCAGACGGCTTTCGGCGTTGGTGTCCTGCGGATCGGAACCCGCCGGGCCCAGATGCACGTAAGGATTGGAGAACAGCCCCATGTCGTATTTGGTGTTCAGTACGTCGCGGCAGGCGCGGTCGATATCGCTTTCAGACACCAGTCCGTCCTTCACCAGACCCGGCAGGTATTTGTCGTAGAACTCGTCGCTCATGCTCATGTCGACGCCGGAGGTGATCGCCAGGCGCACCGCGTCGCGCGCATCGGCGGCCACGCCGTGTTTAATCAGCTCTTTAATTGCGCCATGGTCGCTGATGGTGATGCCTTTAAAGCCCCACTGCTCGCGCAGCAGATCTTTCAGCAGCCACGGGTTGGCGGTGGCCGGCACGCCGTTGATCGCGTTGAGCGACACCATCACCCCGCCGCTGCCGGCGTCCACCGCCGCTTTATAAGGCGGTAGATAGTCCTGATGCATGCGCAGCGGGCTCATGTCGACCGTGTTGTAATCGCGGCCGCCTTCGACGGCGCCGTACAATGCAAAGTGCTTGACGCTGGCCATCACCGAACCGGGTTTGGCCGGATCGCCGTTCTGGAAACCGTCAACCATCACCTTGGCGATTTTCGACACCAGCCAGGTGTCTTCGCCGAAGCCTTCGGAGACCCGGCCCCAGCGCGGATCGCGGGTGATATCGACCATCGGCGCGAAGGTCATGTTCAGGCCGTCGTCGCTGGCCTCCTGCGCCGCCACGCGGGCGCTGAGCGCGATGGCTTCCAGATCGAAGCTGGCCGCCAGCCCCAGGCTGATCGGGAACACGGTGCGCTGGCCGTGCACCACGTCATAGGCAAAGAACAACGGGATTTTCAGGCGGCTGAGCTGCATCGCCTGATCCTGCATCACCCGGATATCCGGCCGAGTGACGGTATTGAAGATGGCGCCGATCTGCCCTTTGCGGATCCCCTCGCGGATCGCTTCTTTCGGGTTATCCGGCCCGACGCTGATCAGCCGCAGCTGGCCGATCTTCTCTTCCAGCGTCATCTGCTTCATCAAATGGGACACGAAGGCATCGCGCTGCTGGGCGTGAATGCCCTGCGTTATCGGCGTTTCCTGCGCAAAAGCCGGGCTGAGGGCCAGACCGGACAACATACTCACCACACAAAGCCATTTCATCTTGTTTTATCTCAGGCGTGTTTCCGCCGCCAACGCCGCGGAGTTTAATCGGAGTGAAGAAACAGTTTGCCACACTCTGTTTCATCGCCAAGGGAATTCGCATCGCTAATGTTTACAAAGCATTACAGGTTATCGGCAGGTAATTCTGCAGCCGGGCGCGGCTGTCGGCGGCCTCCGCCGCCAGAAAATCGACCAGCGCGGTTAACGTCGGCGGCGCCACCGTGCGTTCAGGATAGACCAAATAATAGGCCGCGCCGCTGCTGACGCAGAGCGGGAACGGCGTGACGATGCGCTGCGCCTGAATATCCTCCTCCAGCAGGCACAGATCGCCGATGGCGATGCCGAATCCCTGCAGCGCGGCGCTCATCGCCAGATCGAGGGTATCGAAATGCTGGGCCTTACCGGACGGCAACGCATCGGCGCCCGCCGCCTTCAGCCAGCGCAGCCAGTCGCGCCGATCGCGCGTCGGGTGCAGCAGAGTTTTGTCCGTCAAGTCCGTCAACCGGGCCGCCGCCGGCAGGAACGTCGGCGTGCAGACCGGCGTGAGGATTTCATCGAACAGCAAGTGCGCGGTCAGCTTTTTACCCGGCGGCCGGCCGAATACCACCGCGGCGTCAAACTGCTCAGTACTGAAATCCAGGCCGTGCGACACCGAGGCGGTCAGCTCGATATGCATGTCCGGCCGTTCATTTTGCAGGCGAATGATGCGCGGCAGCACCCAGCGCATGGCGCAGGTCGGGCATTTGATGCGCAGCGCCCCCGGCGGAGCGGCGGCCCGCGTCAGGGCTTCATCCAACTGCCCCAGCGCCTGCTGTACCGGCGCCAGCAGCTGCGCGCCCTGCGGCGTCAGCGCCAGACCGCGCGCCTGGCGGCTGAACAGCGGATAGCCCAGACGCTGTTCCAGCCCGAGGATTTGCCGACTGACCGCCCCCTGCGTCAGGTGCAGCTGCCGGGCGGCATGGGTAAAGTTAAGGCGTTGCGCCACCACCACAAAGGTTTTCAACACGTCGAGCGACGGCAGGGATATCGGCATAGCGAGCCTCGATTAGCTATGATCACAGTGCATGGCAAGTATGACAAACTTTCCCTTGTCCGCCTACGCCGGCTGATGCTTAATCGCTCAACACTTCCCTGTTTGCCTGGAGCCCATCATGCAGAGCGCCTGCTTATCCCGCTCGAAGCTGCCGGACGTCGGCACCACTATCTTCACCGTCATTGGCCAACTCAGCGCCGAACATCAGGCCCTCAACCTGTCGCAGGGTGCGCCCAACTTCGCCGGTGACCCGCAGCTGATCGAGGCAACGGCGCAAGCCATGCGCGCAGGTCATAACCAATACGCGCCGATGAGCGGCGTGGCGGCGTTACGTGCTGCCCTGGCGGAAAAAGCTGAACGATTGTATGGCGCGCGCTATGACGCCGACGAAGAAATCACGGTGATCGCCAGCGCCAGCGAAGGGCTGTACTCGGCGATCAGCGCGCTGGTGCACCCCGGCGACGAGGTGATCTATTTCGAACCGGCGTTTGACAGCTATGCGCCGATGGTGCGCCTGCAGGGCGCCACGCCGGTGGCGATCAAACTGTCGCTGCAGGACTTTCGCGTCGACTGGGACGAAGTGGCCGCCGCCATCAACGGCAAAACGCGCATGATCATCGTCAACACGCCGCACAACCCGACCGGCGCGGTGTTCGACGAGCACGACATCGAACGCCTGACCGCCCTGACCCGCGACACCGACATCGTGCTCCTGTCCGATGAGGTCTACGAGCACGTGGTGTTCGACGGCGATATTCACCACAGCATGGCGCGCTACCCGCAGTTGGCGGAACGCAGCGTGATCGTGTCGTCGTTCGGCAAAACCTACCACGTCACCGGCTGGCGCGTCGGTTACTGCCTGGCGCCGGCGGCGCTGATGGACGAGATCCGCAAGGTGCACCAATTCATGGTGTTCTCCGCCGATACGCCGATGCAGCACGCCTTCGCCGCCGCGCTCGCCAACCCGCAGAGTTACCTGGGGCTGGCGGCGTTTTACCAACAAAAGCGCGATCTGCTGGCCAGCGCCCTGCAGGATTCGCGCTTTGAGCTGCTGCCCAGCCGCGGCAGCTTCTTCATGCTGGCCCGCTTTAGCGGCTTCAGTCACGAAAGCGACAATGATTTCGCCGTGCGCTTGATCCGCGAAGCGAAGGTGGCGACGATCCCGCTGTCGGCGTTCTACAGCGACGGCACCGATACCGGCCTTATTCGGCTGAGTTTTTCCAAAGATAACGAGACCCTGCTGGAAGGCGCGCGCCGCCTGAGCCAGGTGTAATTTTTTGTCCGACCATGGGAAAGGGGCACTGCCTATGAAAGCTTTGAAAACGCTGTTCGCCGCCGGATGCCTGCTGGCCGCCGGCTCTTCTCTGGCGGCGGAAAACAGCCTGCGCTTCGGTCTGGAAGCGCTGTATCCGCCGTTCGAATCCAAATCCGCCAGCGGCAAACTGGAAGGGTTCGACATTGAACTGGGCGATGCGGTGTGCGCCGCCGCGCAGTTGCAATGCAGCTGGGTGGAAACCTCGTTCGACAGCCTGATCCCGGCGCTGCAGGCGCGCAAGTTCGACGCCATCAACTCGGCGATGAACATGACCGAACAGCGGCGCCAGGCGATCGCCTTTACCGACGCCATCTATCAGGTGCCGAACCGCCTGATCGCCAAGGCCGACAGCGGCCTGCTGCCGGACGCCAAAGCGCTGGCGGGCAAACACGTGGGCGTGCTGCAAGGCTCAATTCAGGAGATCTACGCCAAAACCCATTGGGCGCCGGCGGGCGTGGATGTGGTGTCTTACCAGGATCAGAATCAGGTTTATCTCGATCTGGCGGCCGGTCGGCTCGACGCCACACTGGTGATGGCGCCGTCGGGGCAAAGCGGCTTCCTGTCGCAGCCGGACGGCAAGGGCTTCGCCTTCGTCGGCGAGGCGGTGCGCGACGACAAAATCCTCGGTGAAGGCATTGCCTTCGGCCTGCGCAAAGGGGATGAGGCGCTGAAGAAGAAACTGGATGCCGCCATCGCCAAAGTGAAACAGCAAGGCACGGTGGCGGCGCTGTCGAAGAAGTATTTCGGCGACATCGACGTGACGGTGAAGTGATGGACGGGGGCGGCACCGCCGCCCCCTGCCGCGTTTAGCGATCGAACACCGAGCTGTTCAGCGCGCGATCCTGCTGGTGGCGCTCCAGCGCCAATTCGATCAGGCGCGTGATCAGCGCCTGGTAGCTGACGCCGCTGGCAGCCCACAGCTTGGGATACATGCTGATGTTGGTGAAGCCCGGCAGCGTGTTGATTTCGTTGATTACCACCTGGTTGTCCGGCGTCAGGAACACATCCACCCGCGCCAACCCGAAGCACTCCAGCGCGCGGAACGCCTTCAGCGCCACCTCACGGATGTGGTCGCTCACTTCCGACGCGATCGCCGCCGGCACCACCACCTGAGCGCCCTGCTCATTGATGTATTTGGTGTCGTAGGAGTAGAAAGCGTCGCTCAGCACGATCTCGCCGCACACGCTGGCCTGCGGATCGTCGTTGCCCAGCACCGCGCACTCGATCTCGCGGCCGACGATCGCCGACTCCACCAGCACTTTGTGATCGAAACTGAAGGCCAGCGCCACCGCCGCGTCAAACTCGGCGCGGTTTTCCACCTTGCTGACCCCGACCGACGAGCCCTGGTTGGCCGGCTTGACGAACAGCGGCAGGCCGAGGCGCTCGCTCAGTTGCTCAAACGTGAACCCGGCACGGTTGGCGCGCGTCAGGGTGACGAACGGCGCCACCGCCAGCCCGGCGTCGCGCAGCAGGCGTTTGGTCACGTCTTTATCCATGCTGACCGCCGAGCCGAGCACCCCGGCGCCGACGAACGGCATATTGGCCATGCGCAGCAACCCCTGCAGCGAGCCGTCCTCTCCCAGCGTGCCGTGCACGATCGGGAAGATGACGTCGAGCTGCCCCAGCGCGCCGGCGCTGCCCGCTTCGATCAGCTGCTGCTTTTCCTGGCCCGGGATCAGCGCCACGTTCTTGTTCGAGCGGTTCAGCGCGATCAGCGCCGGGTTCTCGGCATTGAGCAGATAGTTGGAGGCGTCGTTGATGTGCCACTGCCCCTGTTTGTCGATCCCCAGCAGCGTGACGTCAAACTTCTCTTTGTCGATTGCATCCACAATGTTTTTGGCCGACTGCAGCGACACCTCATGCTCCGCCGATTTACCGCCAAAAATCACCCCAACACGTAGTTTAGTCACGCCTTAAATCCTTCTGAAAAATCATGGCAAAAAAGTCGTTTATCACAATAAACGCATTGCCTGGCGGCGGCAATCGTTGTTGCCAGAATCTTCTTACGCCACAGAATGCCACATCGCGACCATCCAAAACGTATACACTTCGTATATTGTTCATTTATGGAGACGCCGATGGGCATCGTAAAAATTTCGGACGCGCTGCATGACGATCTGCGCCTCGCCAGCCTGACCATGACGCGTTCGATCAACGCGCAGGCCGAGTACTGGATCAAGATCGGCATGCTGGCGGAGTTCCATCCGGAACTGACTTACCCGCAACTGGTAAAAAAATGATGAAAGATAACGCGCTGACGCTGAAGGAGATTGTCGGGTGAAACAGATTGTGATTAAAACGCCGGAAGAGATTGCCAAAATGCGCCATTCCGGCGCTCTGTTGGCTAAAGTGTTTGCTATGCTCGATGAGGTCATCGTCGAAGGCATCTCCACCATGGAGATCAACGACCGCGCCGAGGCGTTTATCGTCGAAGAGCTGAAGTCGCGCCCGGCCAGCAAGGGGCAGTATGATTTCCCCTATGTGCTCAACACCTCCGTGGACGACGTGGTGTGCCACGGCGTGCCGTCGGCCAGCAAAATCCTGCGTTCCGGCATGATCGTCAACGTGGATATCACGCTGGAAAACGGCGGCTACATCGCCGACTCCAGCAAAATGTACTGCATCGGCCAAGTGACGCCGCTGGCCAAACGGCTGGTGAACAACGTCTATGAATCGATGTGGCAAGGCATTCGCGCGGTCAAACCGGGCGCCACTCTGGGGGATATCGGCCACGCCATCCAGCGACACGCCGAACAGGCCGGCTACAGCATCGTGCGGGAATATTGCGGCCACGGCATCGGCCGCGACATGCACGAAGAGCCGGCGGTGCTGCACTACGGTCAACCCGGCAGCGGCATGGCGCTGCAGGAAGGCATGGTGTTCACCATCGAGCCGATGATCAACCAGGGCGACCGCCGCATCAAGCAGAAGAAAGACGGCTGGACGGTGGTGACGCGCGACAAAAAACTGTCGGCGCAGTGGGAGCACACCGTGGCGGTCACCGCCGACGGCGTGGAGATCCTGACGCTGCGCGACGAAGAGCGCCGGGCCGGCTACGCCGAGCGCTACTAAACCCACAAGCCATTAGCTTAATAAGCTGATAGCTTAATAAGCCGATAGCTTAATAAGTTATTTAATTGATAGCCTCTTAGCTTATTGCGCGGCACCGGCGCCGCGGTTAAGGCGACGGGGATGACAGGGAGACAGGCAGCATGCAGTCAGGCAATCAGACGTTTATCAATCAGCTCAAGGACATCGTCGGCGGCCCGCAGCTGTTGACCGGCGATCGCAACACCGAGCGTTATCGCAAGGGCTTCCGCTCCGGCGAAGGCCAGGCGCTGGCGGTGGTGTTTCCCACCAGCCTGCTGCAGCTGTGGCGCATTCTGCAGGCCTGCGTGGCCGCCGATAAAATCGTCATCATGCAGGCCGCCAACACCGGCCTGACCGAAGGCTCAACCCCCAGCGGCAACGACTATGATCGCGATATCGTCATCGTCAGCACCCTGCGCCTCGACCATATTCAGGTGCTGGACAACGGCAAGCAGGTGGTCGGTTTTCCCGGCAGCACCCTGCACCACCTCGAGAAATTGCTCAAACCCTACGGCCGCGAACCGCATTCGGTGATCGGCTCTTCCTGCATCGGCGCCTCGGTGATCGGCGGCGTGTGCAACAACTCCGGCGGCTCGCTGGTGAAACGCGGCCCGGCCTATACCGAAATGGCACTGTACGCCCAGCTAGGGGAAGACGGCCAGCTGCGCCTGGTGAACCATCTGGGCATCCGGCTTGGCGACACGCCGGAAGAGATCCTCACCCGGCTGGAAAAAGGCGACTATCGCCCGAGCGACGTCGAATACGGCGAGCTGCGCGCCTCGGATAACGAATACGCCAGCCGGGTGCGCGACGTCGATGCCGACACCCCTTCCCGCTTCAACGCCGACAAACGCCGCCTGTACGAAGCTTCCGGCTGCGCCGGCAAGCTGGCAGTGTTCGCGGTGCGGCTTGACACCTTCGAGAAAGAGGGCAAAGAGCAGGTGTTCTATATCGGCACCAACGACACCGCGGTGCTGACCGAACTGCGCCGCCACATGCTGAGCAAATTCGAAAACCTGCCGGTGGCCGGTGAATACATGCACCGCGATATCTTCGACATCGCCGAGGTGTACGGCAAAGACACCTTCATGATGATCGACAAGCTCGGCACCGATCAGATGCCGCGCTTCTTCACCCTGAAAGGCCGCATGGACGCCAGCCTCAACAAGCTGCCGCTGCTGCCGCACAACCTGACCGATCGGCTGATGCAGGGCCTGAGCCATCTGGCGCCGAGCCACCTGCCGAAGCGCATGAAGGAATACCGCGAACGTTTCGAACACCACCTGCTGCTGAAGATGGCCGGCCCCGGCGTAGACGAAGCGCAGCGCTACCTGACCGACTATTTCGCCCAGGCCGAAGGCGCCTTCTTCGCCTGCACGCCTGACGAAGGCAAAAAGGCCTTCCTGCACCGCTTCGCCGCCGCCGGCGCCGCGGTGCGCTACCACGCGGTGCACGCCGACAAGGTGGAGGATATTCTGGCGCTGGACATCGCCCTGCGCCGCAACGACACCGACTGGTTCGAAACGCTGCCGCCGGAGATCGACAGTCAGTTGGTGCATAAGCTGTATTACGGCCACTTTATGTGCCACGTATTCCACCAGGACTACGTGGTGAAAAAAGGCGTGGACAGCCATGCACTGAAAGAAAAGATGCTCGAGATCCTCAACCGGCGCGGCGCCGAGTACCCGGCGGAGCATAACGTCGGCCACCTGTACCACGCCAAACCGGATCTGCAGGCGTTCTACCGCACCGCCGATCCGACCAACAGCTTCAACCCCGGCATCGGCAAAACCAGCAAACGCAAAGGTTGGGCCGAAGACCCCCGCTAAGAGCGCCCGATTGGCCTGCCGAGGCGGGCCACCTCACCTTCCTGTTGACCTTCAATGGCCCATTCAGCGTTCCGCACGCAGCAGCAAGGAGACGATGAACGCGCCCCCCAGCCCCGCCGTAATGATGCCGATGGGCAGCTCCTGATTGGGGATCAGGCTGCGGCTGAGCATGTCGCCGCCGGTCAGCAGCATCGCCCCCAGCAGGCCGCACATCGGCACGGACAAGCGGTGGCGCACGCCCACCAGGCGCCGTGCCAGATAAGGCACCATCAGCCCGACAAAACCGATCACGCCCGTCAGCGAAACGAGAAACGCCGTAGACAATGCGCAGCACAGAAAGGTCTCGGTGCGCAAGCGCGCAACGTTGACCCCCATCGAATGGGCGGTGTGCTCGCCCGCCAGCAGCGCGTCCAGCGCCCGCCAACGCAGCGCCGTAAACCCGGCCAGCAGCACGAAACTCGCCAACGGAATGAACAGATTATCCCAACGCGCCAGCCCCAGCCCGCCCAGCGACCAGAACAACACCGAGCTGGCCGCCCGCTGATCGCCGGAAAACACCAGGTAGCTGGTGAGCGCGCTGAACAAAAACGAGACCGCCAGGCCGCAGACGATCAGCTGCTCGGCGCGCCTGACCCGGCTGACGCGAAACAGGATCATCACCGCCATCGCGGACAAAATGCCGCCGGCGAAAGCGGACAGCGGCAACGTCAGCGCGCCCAGCGCATCGCCGAAGCGCGTGATGACCAGCACCGCGCCGGCGGAGGCGCCGGAGGAGAGCCCAAACAGAAAAGGATCGGCCAGCTCATTGCGGGTGGTAGTCTGCAGCAACGCGCCGGTCATCGCCAGCCCGGCGCCGGTCAACGCCGCCAACAGGGCTCTGGGCATTCGCAGTTGCACGACGATGGTATCCAGCATGCCGGAGAGGGGTGCCGAACCGAGCCCTAACGCCGCCAACGCCTGCCGCCATGACAGCGCAACACTGCCCAGCTGCAGGCTCCAGACCATTAATCCGCACAACGTCAACAGCGCCAACGGCGCGAGCAGCATAAATCGCCGGGTCGGCGAGTTCATTCAGCCTCCGGCGCGTACAGCGCCCGCGCCAGCTTTTCCACCGCGCCGATGTTGGCCGGCCCCGGCGTCAGCTCCGCATACTGCAGTTTCAGATAACGGTGGTGCCGTACCGCAGGCGTCAACTTCATCAACGGATGAGACTCGAGGAAACGCCGCAGCGCATCGGCCCCCGAACCGGTCTGGTAATCCAGCAGAATAATGAAGTCGGGCTCGGCCGCCGCCACCGCCTCCCAGGACGCCGTCGTCCAGCTCGCCGGTAAATCGTCCATCACGTTGCGGCCGCCCGCCGCTTCGATGATCGCCGTCGGCATGGCGTATTTGCCGCTGGTAAAAGGCTTCTCCTCCCCCGAGTCATAGACGAACACCTTGAGCGGCGTCTGACCCGCCGGCCTGACTGGCAGCGCGGCTAACCGGCGCCGCCAGCCTTCAACCAGCGCGGCGGCCTCTTGCGGCTTGCCGAAAATCTTGCCGAGCTTCAGCTCATCGTCATACAGCAGGTTCATATCGGCCTTCTGCGGCCGCCCGCCGGCCTGCACGCAGCTCTCGCTCAACACCAGCGTTTTTATACCGAACGGGGCGAGCTTCTCCGGCGTGACGTCGCCGCCGATCTTCATGCCGTAATTCCAGCCGGCGAAGAAGAAATCCGGCTGCGCAGCCAGCAACGTTTCCAAAGCGGGATATTTCGGCGCCAGTTCGGGAATGGCGCCCATCGCCGCCTTGAAGTCAGGCGTCAGTTTGTACCAGCCGGTGATGCCGGTCAGCCCGACAATGCGATCCTGCAGATGGAGCGCAAAAGCCATCTCGGCCATGTTGATGTCGTTGATGACGGCGCGTTGAGGCGCCTGGTTGAAGGCGATCGGCGAACCGCAGCTGTCTACGGTGACGGGAAATTTTTCGGCCGCCGCCGCCCCGCCGGCCAGCAGTAGGAGCAGGGGGAATACGCGTGTGTTCATATTTCTCTCTGGTTTATCAAGCGCAATGGGGAACGTCAAAAATACGCAGCGTTTTCCCGCTGACGGGGTGCGCCACCTTGAAACTATTCATGCCGAACACCGGCAAAATCACCGGGGTCTGCAACACCGCCTCGGGCGTACCACAGGCTACCTGGCGGCTTTCGTTGAGCACCAGGATCCGATCGGCAAACGCCTCCGCCACGGGCAAATCGTGCAGCACCGCAATCACGGCGATATCTTTATTTTTCACTAACGACAGCAACGCCGAACGCCCGGGCGGATCGAGGTGATTGGTCGGTTCATCCAGCAACAACAAGTCGGGAGACTGCGCCAACGCCCGGGCCAGTGCGGCGCGCTGGCGCTGGCCGCCCGAGAGCCGCCCTAACGGGTGGTGCCTGAGCGGCGCCAGCCCGGTTTCCCCGATGGCCTCATCAACGATGCGCTTTCCCGTCGCAGAGCGTTCGCCATGCGGTAAACGGCCCAACGCCACGTAATCCTCAACCGACAGCCGCAAATCCGGCAGATCGTTTTGCGCCAGAAAGGCGATGCTTCTGGCGCGCTCCGCCGCCGGCCACGCGGACAAGGCGCGCCCTCGCCAGTAAATGCCGCCGCTGTCCGGCCGCGTTTCGCCGATCAGGGTGCGCAACAGGCTGGACTTGCCGCTGCCGTTGGGGCCGATCACCGCCAGCTTCTCACCGGCGCGGAGCGCGAAATGGATGTTGTCGAGTATCAATGCCCCGCCGTGTCCGGTCAGGCTAACTCCATCAACATGGAGGATGTCGTGAGCTGAATTCATCATGCATAAATTGTTATATTATAACATATCAGTGTTTTTACCACGATTGCTCGCCTTCTGCAAAAGCGAATCGCAAACTCTTATGCCGCACGCGCTGCGTGAAGCAAGGCAGAGGGCAAGCCGCGCCCTGCGTCAAAACGGCGTGGTTAAAGCAACATAGCACACCTTTTTATTAATGATAATGATTTTCATTATCATTAATGTCTCTGTGATTTCCGATTGCACGCCCCGCTGAACTTGGTTATGTTTGAAGCGACTGGTTTCATTCACGGTTTTCAGGAACTCACATGACCTATCTGGCGCACAGTACAGATCCGACAAACGCGACCGTCCCGGCCGTCGTTTTGCTGTGTGCTTCCTCCGCCCCACCCGCCGTTTCTTCTGTCGTTTCTGCGGTTGCCGCTTACCCGCCACGCCTTGTGGTTGTGCGTTAAGCCAAACCGACTTTTTACCTCCGGCTTAGTGATCTGTTGCGTTCAGGCGTAGACCGCCGCACGCGCCGGAGCCTGTAATTTTCACGACAGGTGAAATTGATATGCGATTACCTTCTCTCTGGGCCAATGCCGGCCTGGCTACGCTGTTCGTCCTGCTCTGGAGCAGCGGCGCGATCATCTCCCGTTGGGGATTGGAGCACGCCTCCGCCTTCGCTTTTCTGTTCTTCCGCTGCGCCATCGCGCTGGCGGTGCTGTTGGCCATCGGCCTGTGGCGGCGCCAGTGCCTGCCCGCCCCCGGCACCCGCCGGCGCGTCGCGCTGATCGGCGTGTTGATGATCGGCAGCTATCAGATCTGCTATCTGCTGGCGTTGGAACAGGGCATTACGCCCGGCGTGCTGGCCACATTGCTCGGCGTACAGCCGATCCTGACCCAGTTCATTACCGAACGGCGCTGCGCCGGGCTGCGCGCGCTCGGGTTGGCGCTGGCGTTGGCGGGGCTGACGCTGGTGGTGTACCAAAGCCTGATGGTGGCCCATTTCTCGCTGAGCGGCATGCTGTTCGCCTTTATCGCATTGGGGAGCATGACCGCCGGCACCCTGCTGCAAAAGGGCATGACGCAGCCGCCGCTGGCGGTGTTGCCGCTGCAGTATGCCATCGGGCTATTGATGTGTACGCTGGCGCTGCCGTTTGAGCCGCTGCGGGTCGACTGGCGGCCTGAGTTCGTGCTGCCGCTGCTGTGGATGGCGGTGGTGATCTCGGTGCTGGCGACGTTCTTGCTGTATCGCCTGATCCAGCGCGGCAACCTGGTGCAGGTCACCAGCCTGTTCTATCTGATCCCGGCGGTGACCGCCCTGCTGGATTATCTGCTGCTCGGCCACGCGCTGGCCGCGCTGAGCCTGTTGGGGATGGCGGGCATCGTGCTCGGCGTGATGCTGGTTTTCCGCCGCGCATAAAAGCAAAAGCCCCCGCGCCGTTCCACCGGCGCGGGGGCGACAACAACAGCCGTTAACTCAGAATAACCAGGAACCGTACCCCCACAGCAGCACCGTCACCCCAAGCAGCAGCTCGAGCAACAGGATGCCGATAGCGAAGGTCGAGCTGGAGAAGATGAACCCTTCCTTACTGTCGATATTCAGGAAGTGCGGGATCCCCAGATTCAGCAGATAGCCCGAATAGCACAGGCCGATAATGCCGACAAACAGACACAGCCAGACGACCGGATAGAGCGCCACAATCCCGCTGAGGAACATCGGGGTCGCCACATAGCCGGCGAACACCATGCAACGGTGCAGGCTGGGGCGCGATTCATAACGCCGCGCCATCCAGTGAATGACTTTCCCCATGGCCGCTACGCCCGCCAGCATCAGCAGGTAGAACGCCACGGCGGTATAAAGCGCGGTAAACATGTCGAGCCTGATGGCATGTCCCTCGCCGGAGAGCCAGCCCAACTGGGTGGTGCCGATAAAGGCGCAGACCACCGGGATGGCTGCCAAGAGCAACACGTGATGGGTGTATAGGTGCGAGACGCTTTCATTCTCGCTTTTGATCTGTTCGAACTCGGCGCTGGGATGCGCCAGAAGTCCCCAAACATGACTGACCATGAGACACCTCCAATCTCGCCGTAGGCCGCGATCGGCGAACGAATTTCACACCTCTGACGGACTGCTACCCGTGCGAGGATTGCGGCCACGGGGCTCTCTCCCCTGTACTCATTATAGTCTTTCGGCGAAAAAACGTGCGGAAAGCGCAACGCCGCGGCGCTTTGTCTTATACTCCCCCCATTAAACCCAGGCTGTGAGGAAGGTTATGTCATCCGCTATCATCACCCGCCAGGCGGGGATCGTCGACGTCGAAGCCGGGCGCAACGTTACCGTGATCGAACCCTGCAATCTTTACGGCTGCCGGCTCGGCGACGATGTCTTCGTCGGCCCGTTCGTCGAGATCCAGCGCCACGTCAGCATCGGCGCGCGCAGTAAAATTCAGTCGCACAGCTTTATCTGCGAATACGTCACCCTCGGCGAAGCGTGCTTTGTCGGCCACGGCGTCACCTTCGCCAACGATCTGTTCAAAGACGGCGCGCCCAATGCCGATCCGGCCAGCTGGGGGCGCACCTGCATCGGCGATCGGGTGTCCATCGGTTCCGGCGCCACGATCCTGGCGGTGGAGATCTGCAGCGACGCGGTGATCGGCGCCGGGGCGGTCGTGACCCGCGACATCACCCGCAAGGGGATTTATGCCGGCAACCCGGCGCGCCTGCTGCGGGAGCTGCCGTAATGATCCCGGCCATCCGCATCGCGGCCATTGAGGCGCTGCCCGATGATTACCTGACGCGCGGCGATTTCGGCTTTACCATCGCCTGTTACGCCCTGCCGCAGTTCGACAGCCCGGTCGACAGCTGGCCAACCCGCCCGGTGGCGCCGTTTCGCAAGCAGTATCCGCTGGCGCCGTTCGCCAACGAAGACAGCGTGACCTTCCTGGCGTATCGCCAGGACGACGCCGTTGGCCATATTACGCTGAGCAAAAACTGGAACGGCTACACCCTGATCGACGAGATCGCGGTCAGCGCTGACGCGCGCCGCCAGGGCATCGCCGGGGCGCTGCTGGACTGCGCCAAACAGTGGGCGCGGCAGCAGGAAACCTCGGGTATGATGCTCGAAACGCAGAACAACAATCTGGCGGCCTGCCGCTGCTACCAGCATTACGGGTTTATTCTCGGCGGCATCGATCGTTTGCTGTACCGCGCCGAGCCGGAGATCGCCGATCACGAAATCGCGCTGTTCTGGTATTTGCCGTTCAATAGCGAAATCGGTTACTGATTTATCGATTGCCATTGAGGCTATGTTTACTTTTTAACCCCTACCATCGGATGAGAACTGTTATCACTTACTCTGATAAGCCAGCGACACCCATGGAGGGCCGTATGAACCAGAACAAGGTTGTTTTACTGATGTTAGCTATCGCCATGAGCGGATGCGCCGAGCGCCCCACCCCGGCAACGCCGCCGACCGACGTCACCGTTGCGCCGCCGAGCGTGCAGCCGGAGATGGACGCCAGCACCCGCAGCAAGCTGCGTGAGATCCTCACGCTGCGCGCCGGTTGGCCCGCCGCGCAGTCACATGGCCGCACCGTCGATTTGATTTCGCGCGAGTTTCTCGGCACCCCCTACCTCGCCAATCGCCTGATCGGCTCGCAGAGCACGCCCGAGCAGCTGGTGATAGACTTCCGCGGGCTGGATTGCTTCACCTACATCGATTATGTCGAAGCGCTCAGCACCGCCCGCAGCGAGGGCGAGTTCGTTCAGCGTCTGGTGGACATCCGCTATGTCGACGGCAACATCGCCTTCCCGCAGCGCAAACACTTCTTCACCGACTGGGCGCAGCGGCCGAAAAAAGTGGCTGAAGACATCACCGCCCAGCTCAGCCCGCACGCCGTCAACCTCGTGAAAAACCTCAATCAGAAAGCCGACGGCGGCAGCTACCTGCCCGGCTTGCCCGTCGTGCAGCGCAGCGTGACCTACATTCCCAGCGACCGCGTCGACGACAAGGTGCTGGCCCAACTGCGCACCGGCGATTACATCGGCATTTACACCAACCTCGCCGGGCTGGACGTGACCCACACCGGCATCTTCGTGATGACCGACAACGGCCCGGTGCTGCGCAACGCCTCTTCGCGCAAAGCCAACATGCGGGTGGTCGATTCGCCCTTTATGGATTACGTGATGGCTACGCCGGGCATCGTGGTGCTGCGTTCACTCAGCCGATAATCCCCCATCGCATAACGGCTATAAGCTATAGCCGTTTATGCTGAACGAGCGTTTGACTTCATCGGCGGTTCAGGCTTAGCTGTAAGAACAAAAACCAACTGATTTTATTGTTCTTTTCAGGGAGACTTCGATGACCTTACGCTGGCGTATCACCCCTCTGGCGGCAGCCTTCGCCGCCGTATTGGCGCTGCAGGGCTGCGATCAAAAAACCGACCAAAACCATATCAAAGTCGGCGTCATCAACGGCGCGGAACAGGACGTGGCGGAAGTCGCCAGGCAGGTGGCGAAAGAGAAATATGGGCTGGACGTCGAGCTGGTCGGCTTCAGCGGCTCGCTGTTGCCGAACGACGCCACCGACAAGGGCGAATTGGACGCCAACGTGTTCCAACACCGCCCATTCCTCGAACAGCAAAACAAAGATCACGGCTACAAGCTGGTGGCGGTCGGCAATACCTTCGTCTTCCCGATGGCCGGCTACTCCAAAAAGATAAAATCGCTGAAAGAACTGCCGGACGGCGCGGTGATCGCCATCCCGCTCGATCCGACCAACCTGGGGCGCGCCCTGCTGCTGCTGGAAAAAACCGGGCTGATTAGCCTGAAGCCTGGTAAGGGGCTGCTGCCTACCGCCCTGGACATCAGCGCCAACCCGCATCGTTATCAGATCATGGAGCTGGAAGGCGCGCAGCTGCCGCACGTGCTGGACGATCCGAAAGTCACCGTCGCCGTCATCAGCACCACCTACATCAACCAGACCGGCCTGTCGCCGACCAAAGACGGCATCTTCATCGAGGATAAAGACTCGCCGTACACCAACATCATCGTCACGCGCGAAGACAACAAGGACGCGCCGAACGTGCAGAACTTCATCAAGGCCTATGAGTCGGATGAAGTGGCCAAAGCCGCCGAAAAAATCTTCAACGGCGGCGCGGTGAAAGGCTGGTAAATTCGGCCACCATCAAGGCGGATTCTGCGTACGAATCCGCAATATTTCACTTTCATTCCCCGTTTCCTTACGCCACACCTTTCTCTAAAAGCAAAACGCCCGCATGCTCATTCCTCCATAACACGGATTGTTCACAACAAAGGAGTGTCCTCGATGCCGATCAAATTTGCCCCCAAGGTCGGGGAAATTCTTGAGTGCAACTATGGCAACTATCCCCTATCAGTCTGCCAACCGCATGAAGCCGGCTTTTATGATGGCCACATTCCACCAGAAATGGTGAAGAACCGTTTAGTTGTTGTGTTAAATGGCAAAATTAACGGCAACGCCTGCATTATCGTACCGCTGTCGACCACCAGAGATTCGAACAAGATCGAACGGGGATTGCACATCGAAATTACGCGTGAACTCATCGAAGATATGAGATTTTTTCATCCGCAAACGCGCTGGGCAAAGGGCGATCTGGTGCAGCAAGTCAGCCGCCAACGGCTGAACAGAGCCCGTAAAGAGAGAGGCTTTCTTACCCAGTGTCTGTCGCGCGAGCTTGTTGCTGACATACAACGCGCCGTCATTAAGTCGATCAACGCCAAAAATATGCTGTTCTGACCAGTACGCTGTTGTTGACAAAACAGACAAATCAGGTGAAATTGTCGCCGTAGCCGATAAAGGCCCTTATGCTATACCCTCCCTTTCAGGGACCTGCGAAGCCCAGCCATCCAGCTGGGCTTTTGCCTATCAAGCGCCCACCGATTTCTTATCTTTCCGCTCTTGCCCCCTCAGCCTTTCTACCCCGGCTGATGCGCGGTTGACGACCCCATAGGATTTTCTTATCTCACCATAAGAAAACCCGATTTACCCCGGCGGCAAGCGGCGCGCATAATGGCGTTTATCCGCTGATTTTCAAGGTAAACAGACCCGCCATGACGCTCTCCGCTCCCGTACTCAGCCTCCTTGACGCCACACCGGACGATATGGCCGCCGTGCAGCATATTTACACCCACCACGTGCTGCACGGAGCGGCCTCGTTTGAAGAACAACCGCCGACGCGGGCGGAAATGCAGCTGCGTCTGAGCAAGGTGCGGGAGGCCGGCCTGCCCTGGCTGGTGGCGAAAAGCGCAGGCGTCATTGTGGGTTACTGTTATGCCACGCCGTATCGCCCCCGGCCGGCTTACCGCTTTACAGTGGAAGACTCGGTGTACATCGCCGAAGGGCAGCAGGGCAAAGGCGTCGGCAAGGCGCTGCTGAGCGCACTGATCGCCCGCTGCGAGCAAGGCCCCTGGCGCCAGATGCTGGCGATCGTCGGTGATTCCGCCGCCAACCGCGGCTCGCTGGCGCTGCACCAGTCGCTCGGCTTTACCAGCGTCGGGACGTTAAAGGCCGTGGGATTCAAGCTGGGGGAATGGCGCGACACCCACATCATGCAGCGCGCGCTGGGCGCGGGCGACAATCAGCATCCTTGAAGGCATGGCGACGCACGATAGGGAGTTAGCGTCTATAGTGAAGAGTGATTTCATTGAGTTAGCGCCAATCGCACGCCACCTTTAACCGGTAAGGGAGAATCAAATGAAAATTATTCTGTGGATAGTCGCCATCATCTTTATCGTGGGTTTGTTGACGATTACCGGCGTTCTCAAACTGATCTTTTAATGCGCTTAATACGTCCCGCCCCTTCCGGGGCGAGACTTTTCATCATGCCTTGAAACGCGCTCGTACCGCCCCCAGCGCCGATACCACCGCCAGCACCACGCCGCCGGCCACCAGCCCGAACGCCACGTTCAGCAAGGCCGGAACCACACCCTGCAAAAGATAGCCAAACGTCGGCACCACGGTGGTGTACGAGGCCCAATCTTCGAACAGGTGATGCACCGGCGGCAGACCGTGGGTCAGAATACCGCCGCCGACCATAAACATGGCGACAGTGCCGACGATCGACAGCGTTTTCATCAGATAAGGCGCGGCGCGCACGATGCCGCTGCCGATGGCGCGCGCCAACGCGCTGCCTTTGCGGCTCAGATACAGCCCCAGATCGTCCAGCCTGACGATGCCGGCGACAATGCCGTACACACCGAGCGTCATCACGACGGCGATGCCGCACAAGACGATCACCTGCTGGCTGAAGGTGGCGCCGGCGACCGTGCCCAAGGTGATGGCGATAATCTCGGCGGACAGCACAAAATCGGTGCGTATCGCCCCTTTCACCTTGCGCTTCTCATAGGCTGCGGCATCCTCATTGGCGCCGGGCCCGTCCGATTTTTCCTCCTGCGCCGCCTTGCCGTGGCTCAGGCTGTGAAACACCTTTTCGAACCCTTCGTAACACAGGTAGGCGCCGCCCACCATCAGCAGCGGCGTAATCGCCCAGGGCGCGAAGGCGCTGATCAAGAGCGCCAACGGCACCAGGATCGCCTTGTTGATCAGCGAGCCTTTGGCGACGCTCCACACCACCGGCAGCTCGCGGTCGGCTTTAACGCCGGTGACCTGCTGCGCGTTGAGCGCCAGATCGTCCCCCAGCACCCCGGCGGTTTTTTTCGCCGCCATCTTGCTCATTAAAGAGACATCGTCCAACAACGAGGCGATGTCGTCGATAAGGGTAAGTAAGCTACTTCCTGCCAAAATGATTCATCCTTTTCATATTCACGGGCCATTCTATGTTTAGCATAGCGGTAAAGCGTCATGAAAGGATATGGGAGGATCGCGGAAAATGCCGGGCGGGCGTTAAGCCCCCTCGCCCGCCAGCCCCTAATCGGATCCGGTAGCGGCCACACGCGAGATATGTTGAAGGACAAGGCGATGGGCATCAAATACGCACGATAAATGCGTGCTGCCTTCAAGCAAACCAAAGGCGGTTTGGGCGTTGCCATGCTGTTCGACGAAGCGCTGCATCGCTTGCGCATTGAACAACTCATCCTGCGCTGCCGCCAGCAGCAAGGTCGGTAATCGCAGCGCCGCCAGTTGCCTGGCCGGGGCGCGAGGCGTCAACGCGTTAGCCATATTGACGCTGTATTGGCAGACAAAATCGGGGGCGACGGCCAGTACGGCCGGGGGAAAATTCAGGCTGACCGCCCGAGATTGCCCGAACCATCGCCCACCGCTGAGCGCATTGGCCACAAAGGGCCATTGGCGCACCTGGGCAAAACGGGCCGCCGCCGCCAGATCGCGGGCCATCCCGGAAAATGGCCCCAGCTCGGGTGCCAGCATGATCAGGCTGTCCGCCTGCTGTTCACCAGGGTAACGGGTCAGGTAGTTGAGCAACATCCCGGCGCCGCTGGAATGGCCCAGCAGATGCCTGCGCGCCAACGGAAACCGGCGGCGCATTTCCGCCAGGATGACATCGACATCGCGCCAAATACGCTCAGGCCGCTCAACCGTCCCCCGCTCTCCCGTGGAATCGCCATGTCCGCGAATATCGACCAGGCACACCGCGAGCGTTGGCTCGGCGGCCAGCTGGCGCGCAAGAACGTCATACCCGGCGGCGCTGTTAACCCCGCCGCCGTGATAAACCACGATCGCGTCTTCACTCTCGGCAGCGTGCCGATACAGGCGATAGCTCAACCCCTCGACGCAACCGGACGACATGTCCACATGCCCGCCCGGCCACTCGCCGTAAGACTTCGCTTGCTCAACATAGCGGTCAAAATCAATCAAAGCGCACCTTTCCATGATGTTGTCGGAATTGCCCACGGCAGAGAGCCCTGCAGCCATGGCGATAAGCATATGAAACAACCGCAGGCGCTACCATCCCTTTTGCACGCCGCGCGCTGAGCTCAGGGCAGATCCCCCGCCGGCACATTGAGCTGCCAAGAGAGGCCGAAACGATCGTTCAGCCAACCGAACCGGGCGCTGAAGCCGTAGTCATCGAGCGGCATCAGCACCTTGCCGCCTTCCGCCAGCCGGTGGAACGCCCGCTCCAACGCTTCTTCGTTAGGCAGGTTGATGAACAGCGACACCGCCGGGGTAAAGCTGAAGTCATGGCTGATCGGGCTATCGGTAAACACCAGGTTCTGCCGATCAAAATCGATGGACGCATGCTTGATCAACCGCCGGCCGTCCGGCGTCGGATCGTAATGCTGCACCTGCATGAGCCGAAAACGCTCGAACACCTGGCTGTAAAGGTCGATCGCCCGCTGCGCCTCTCCCTGGAACATGACAAAGGTCGAAACCTGACTCATAACATCCCCTCCGACAATCGTTGTGGTATTAATGGAGGATAGCGGATTACCGTTGAAGCGGCAGAAAGGAGCAATCATGAGCATCATTCATCGCCTGGCGCAGGCGGACGATCTCAACGGCCTGTTAGCCTTGTATCGCGAGCTGCGCCCGCAGGACGCGCCGCTGCGCGCCGACGACGCGCGCCGCACCCTGCAACGCCTGCTGGACGATCCGGCGATCCGCCTGGTGGTGGCGGCGGACGAGGAACAGCCGATCGCCACCTGCATGCTGGCGCTGATCCCGGGGCTGGCGCATCAGGCGCAGCCGTTCGGCGTCATCGAACACGTGGTGACGGCGGAGCCCTACCGCGGCCACGGCGTAGCGCTCGCCATGATTGAATACGCGCTGCAGCTGGCCTGGCGTAAAGGCTGTTACAAGGTGATGCTGCTGTCGGGGCAGCAACGCACCGGCGCGCACCAGCTTTATCTCAAAGCGGGTTTCGACGGCGATCGCGAGCGGGGATTTGTCATCAGACGGCCCGAGGGCCGATAGCGGCCCGCCGCAAACGGGCGGACCGCCAGGCGGGTTATTCGCTGTCGTTCTTCGCCAGACGGGCGTCTTTTTGGCGGCGATAGTCACGCGCGGCGGCCGGGATCGGCGTCACCTTGCCGGTTTCAATCCAACTGCGCAGACGGTTGGCGTCGGCGAAGTGGGTATATTTGCCAAAAGCGTCCAGCACCACCAGCGACACCGAGCGGTTGCCGATCATGGTGCGCATCGCCAGGCAGTGGCCCGCCTGGTTGGTGAAGCCGGTCTTGGTCAGCTGAATGTTCCATTTCGGGTTGTACACCAGATGGTTGGTGTTGCGGAACGGCAGCGTGTAGTTCGGATCCTTGAAGCTGGCCATGCGCTCGGTGGTGGTGCTGAGCTGGCCGATCAACGGATATTGCTTGGTGGCGATCAGCAGTTTGGTCAGATCGCGCGCCGTCGACACGTTATGAATAGAGAGCCCGGTCGGTTCCACGTAATGGGTGTTGGTCATACCCAGCGCCCTGGCCTTGGCGTTCATCGCTTTGATGAAGGCGTTGTAGCCCCCCGGATAGTGGTGCGCCAGGCTGGCGGCCGCGCGGTTTTCCGACGACATCAGCGCCAGCAGCAGCATATCCTTGCGGCTGATTTCGCTGTTCAGCCGCACCCGTGAATACACCCCTTTCATCTCCGGCGTCTGGTGGATGTCCACCGACAGCATCTCGTCGAGCGGCAGGTGCGCGTCCAACGTGACCATGGCGGTCATCAGCTTGGTGATCGAGGCGATCGGCACCACTTCATCCGGGTTGCGCGCGTACATCACCTTATGGGTTTGCATATCGACGACCATCGCGCTGCCGGAGGCCAGCTCAGGCTGGGTGGCGTGCAGGGCGGCAGCGTTGTCGCTGGCCAGCGCGCGCGGCGCAAAGCCTGCGCCCGCCTGCAAAGCGAGCAGGGTCAGAACCAAAACACGTATTTTCACAGGCATTACTCTGAAATGGGGGCTTGAACTCAGCGAATTATATGTGAGGGTTCAGCGCTTGGCACTGGGATTATAGGGCGGATTTGTGACAAATTCTGTCGGCCGAAAATCGGCACAGCCCGCGGGCGCTCTGGGATGAACGCCCGCGTAGAAAAAGTTACAGCGCCAGCTGCCAGGCCGACTGCGGCAACAGGTACAACCCCGGCGTTTGCCGCGCCCCTGCACCGACGATATGGCCGATGCCGGCCGCCATCACCGCCAGCGTGACGTCGAAGGCGTTGAGGCTGTCGCCGTAGCCGGCGGTCAGGTTGAACATCGAACCGTTGGCCAGCAAATAGACCGTCTTCTCATTGAGTTGGTAAGCGTTCACATAAGGCATCGGCTCGTGGTGCGGCAGGCCTTTGAGGAAGCCGACGTCGATCTCTTCCGCCACGTGGCCGACGTTGAGGATAAACACGCCGTCCTGCGCCTGCTGCAGATGCTGCGCCGAGAGCACGTTTTTCGCGCCGGTCGCGGTGGCGATCACGTCCGCCTGCGCGACCCCGCTCGCCAGATCCACCACCTGCCAGCCGTCATAACGCGCCTGCAGCGCACGCGCCGGATCGATTTCCGCCACCATCACCTGGCCGCCGTAGGCCCTGGCCGCGGCCGCCGTCCCCTGCCCGACCAGGCCGTAGCCAATCACCAGCACGCGCTTCTCGTGCAGCGTCAAATGGGTGGTCTGGAAGAAGGTGTGCCAGGCGGTCAGCCCAACCATATGCCGATTGTGCAGCCCTTCTTTCACCGGCAGATCGTCCCAGTTGAAGATCGGGTAGCGCGGCGCCACGCCGTTTAACCGATTGATGCCCGATCCGGTGGCCTCCAGCCCGGCGACGATCTGCGGGCCGTTCGGCGATTGGTGCAAACGGGTGGTCAAATCCGCTCCCATTTCGCACAGGTGGGTCGGCTGCCAGGCCAACGCGCGATCGAAAGATTCCGACCATTCGCCGGCGCTCATGTCACGCCAGGCATAGGCCTGCGCGCCCCGCCGTTCCAGCCAGGCCACCACGTCGTCCTGCACCGTAGTGGGATTGCAGGTGGTCAGAAAGATCGCCGCGCCCTTGTCCAGCAGGCCGGCCACCAGCGGCGCCATTTTCAGATCCAGGTGCATATTGCACGCCAGCCGCACCCCGTGCAGGTCCGGCAACGCCGCCACCGCCGCCCGGGTGCGCGGCATATGACGCATCGCCCAGCTCAATTCACTGTCAAAATCCTGATACATCCGTTGCTCCTCTGGTGTGCCCCGCCGCCAGGCGTGGCAAAAAAGTTATCCCGCGCGGCCGAGCCGGCGGATCGCCTGCGGCGACAGGCCAAATACGCGGATAAACGCCCGCCTCATGCGTTCCGGATCGCTGAACCCCACCGAACGGGCGATCGCTTCCAGCGGCTCGGCGCTCTCTTCGATGCGCACCCTGGCCGCCTCTACCCGCAATTGCTCGACCACCTTGGCCGGCGTCTGCCCGGTTTCAGCGCGGAACAGCCGGCCGAATTGCCGCTCGCTCAGGCAGGCGGCGTCGGCCAGATCCGCCACCGACAGCGGCTGGTGCAAATGTTCACGCGCGTACGACAGCGCGGCGCGCATGCGATCCGACGACGGGTTCAACGCCAGCAGCAGCGAGTACTGCGACTGCCCGCCGGGGCGGCGGTGATAGACCACCAGCTGCCGCGCCACGGCCGCCGCCAGGGTGGCGCCCAGATCGTCCTCGATCAGCGCCAGCGCCAGATCGATGCCGGCGCTGATGCCCGCCGAGGTCCAGATATCGCCGTCGCGGATGAAAATGCGGTTGCTGTCGACGCGGATACGCGGATAACTCTGCTGCAACCGCGCCGCATGATACCAGTGAGTGGTGGCGCGTTTGCCATCCAGCAGCCCGCAGGCCGCCAGAATAAACGCCCCGGTGCATACGCTGGCGATACGCCGCGCTCGTCGGCTTTGGTTGGCCAGGAACGCAACCAGCGCCGGTGACTGCGCCGCCATCACGTTGCCGCTGCCGCCGGCCACTACCAACGTATCGAAACGCTCGTCGCCGCACGGCTGCGTGGCGATTTCCACCCCGGCCGAGCTGGCGACCATGCCGCCCTGCGGCGAGATCGCCACGCAGCGGTAGGCCGGCGGGTCAGTGAACTGGTTGACGTTATCGAACGCCGCCAGCGGGCCGGCAAAGTCCAGCAGGTTGAAACCGGGAAAAACCACAAAACCGATCGTTTTCATGATGGCGCTTTTTGAGGGTTATCTGTCATATCAGCCAAATGCAGGGCGGCTATTATGGCTCAGGTCCAACGATAAAAATGAGGCGAATGTCATGTCTGAACCACTCGTGATTGTATTTCCCATCTATCAAGGCGTCACCCAGCTCGATTTCACTGGCCCACTGCAGTTTCTGCGCCGCATGCCGGGCGCGGAAATCATCGTCGCTTCAGTAGACGGCGCGGATGTCGAGTCGGAAGGCTTGCACTTCACCCAGCTGCGCCCGCTGCCGGAGATCGCACGCTGCGATGTGCTGTGCGTGCCGGGCGGCAGCGGCTGCACCCAGGCGCTGCAGGATAAAGCATTCATGCAGCAAATCCGGCGGCTGGGCGCCGATGCCCGCTATCTGACTTCGGTATGCACCGGTTCGCTGATCCTGGCCGCCGCTGGCCTGCTGCCGGGCAAACGCGCCGCCTGCCACTGGTCGATGCGCGACAGCCTGAAGCTGTTCGGCGCCATACCCAGCGCTGCACGCGTAGAGCGCGACGGCAACGTGATCAGCGGCGGCGGCGTTACCGCCGGCATCGATTTCGCGCTGGCGCTGATCGCCGAACTGCACGGCGAAGACACTGCCCAAACGATCCAACTCTATCTGGAATACGCCCCGGCCCCGCCGTTCACGGGCGGCACGCCGGAACTGGCCCCGCCGCACATTTACGCCAGGGTACAGGCACAAATGGCGGAAAGTCTGGCGCAGCGCAGAGCGTTGGTGGCCCAGATCGCCCAAGGCTAGCGATCGGGCGTATACTTGCCCTTATGCGTCAGTCACATAAGGAGTAAGGAATGACCGATTTGGCCCACTACATTACGGACTATGGCTACTGGGCGTTGTTTATCGGCTGCCTGGCTGAGGGGGAAACCATCACGCTGCTGGGCGGCATCGCCGCCCATGAAGGGCTGCTGCACTGGCCGTGGGTGATCGCAGTAGTGGCGCTCGGCGGCATGATGGGAGACCAGCTGTTGTACTTCGCCGGCCGCCGGTTCGAAGGCAAAGTCATCTCGCGGCTCAAGGGGCAGGAAAAGCGCATCGCGCGCGCCAGAAGGCTGATCGCCCGCCACCCGATGCTGTTCGTTATCGGGGTGCGCTTTATGTACGGTTTCCGCATCATCGGCCCGGTGCTGATCGGCGCCAGCCGCCTGCCGCCGTCGCGCTTCGTACCGCTCAATATCCTCGGCGCCATTCTCTGGGCGACGATCTTCGTCATGCTCGGTTATTTTGGCGGCCAGGCGATCGAACGCTTCGTTACCGGCTTCGACAAAAAGCTCTCCAGCCTGCTGTTTGTCGCGCTGGCGATCGCCGCTATCCTGCTGGTGCGTTTCTGGTGGCGTAAACGCCACCCGGAGTAAGCAAACGCAGCGGGCGTCAGCTTTCCTGCGGCGCCGCACGCATCAGCTCGACCAGCTCGCGCGCCGCTTTGTCCAACGGGCGGTTCTTCAGCCAGATCAAATGCATCGGCAAGCGCAGCTCGTTCTTGGTGTTTTTGAATTTCAGCCGCACCAGACGCCCCTGCGCCAGCAGCGGCTCGGCCAACGACAGCGGAAAATTGCCCCACCCCAGGCCCGCTTCCACCATGTTCAGCGCCATCGGCAGGCTGTCGGTGCGCCAGTAAGCCTCCGCCACCTGCGGACGCAGATCGCCGATCGGCAGATCGCGGCTGGCCACCATGATCTGCCGCACGTTGACCAGATCCTCGAGAAACAGCTCGCCCGCCGCGCCGTCCAGCGCCGGGTGCTGCGGCGACAGCATCGCCACCAGCGACTCCGCGCCGACGAAGTGGAACTGTTCCGCGCTGTTAACGTTCAGCCCGCCGAACGCCAGACAAACGCCGATGCGCCCCTCGTGCAGCATGTGCAACACGTCGTCCTGCGGCGCGCTGAGCACTTCGATGTTCAGCAGCGGATAACGCTGCGACAGCGTTTTCACCGCCGCCAGCAGGCCGGCGCCGTTGATATCCGACGCCACGCCGATCGAAAGCCGACTCTCCAGCCCCTGGGACAGTTCGATGGCGTGCACCTGCAGCTGCTTGAGCTGCCCGGCGATCAGGCGGGCGTGCGGCGCCAGCGCCAGCGCCAGCGCAGTCGGCGTCGGTTCACGGTGAGAACGGTCGAACAAGGCGAAACCGAGCTCCGCCTCCATGTTGGCGATGGCCATGCTGACGGCGGAGGGCACGCGCCGCAGCGCGCGGGCGGCGGCGGAAAACGAGCCGCGATCGAGCACCGCCAAAAACAGTTCGATATTGTCACTGGAGAAATTCATTGTTTTATCTGTCAGTAAAACTGACAACTCCTGACTTTTTCTATCAATGTGGTTGACGTTATCTTAGCCGCCGTCGCCACAGAGGCAACTAAAAACAGATCGGGAGAAAACGATGCAAGGCGTCAAACGCAAACTGGTGTATGTCACCGCTTATGAAATCATCGGCATGGCGATCTCGGCGCTGGGGTTGGCGCTGCTGTCGGGCCATGCGCCGAGCAGCACCGGGCCGCTGGCGGTGGTGATCACCACCATCGCGGTCAGCTGGAACTTTATTTACAACTATTTATTCGAGTGGTGGGAAAGCCGCCAGGTGTCGCGCACCCGCACGCTCAAACGCCGCATTTTGCACGCCGTCGGCTTTCAGCTAACGCTGGTGGTGTATCTGATCCCGCTGATCGCCTGGTGGATGGGCATCACGCTGTGGCAGGCGCTGCTGCTGGATATGGCGCTGATCGTCATCATTCCTTGCTACACCTTCCTGTTTAACTGGGCGTTCGACAAGCTGTTCGGTCTGCCCGCATCGGCACTGCCGGCCGGTGAATCGGCCTAAGACTCGTTACGCGCCAACCGACCCGCTGCTTTATCCCATTTTCTGCGCGGGTCGCCATTTCCTTCCCCCCTTATTTCTCACCGCGAAATATAAGAACAACACCCTGTAATTTGCACGGTAATTATTATTTTGTGATTTTAATCACTTTTTATTCCTCGATATTTCCGTCTTGATAAAACATCACATCTTTTTGAATAATATATTCTTTTATATTTGGATTAAAAAATAAACACACTTGTTCACGTTTTATGCGCAGTATTTTTTGCCACCATTACGGAGAAAAGGTAGCATGCTTCGCCGTTATTTTAATGATGGCTGTATACACAATAAACAGCGGAATGATGCCACGACCTCATTCTCATGACGATTGGTCATAGCAATCGTTTGCTCTCGGTAAGAGCAGGGTTAACATAGACAGGTAAACAGGACGGATAATGCACTCACAAAAAAAGTCGGCGGATGACAAACACGCCGCCAGAAGACGCTGGCTAGACTCTCATGAATCCGGTTATCACAAAAGCATGGGCAACCGGCAAATCCAAATGATCGCCATCGGCGGCTCCATCGGCACCGGCTTGTTCCTCGGGACCGGGGGCCGTCTCGAGTTGGCCGGGCCGGCGCTGGCGCTGGTCTATCTGGTGTGCGGGATCTTCTCTTTCTTCATCCTGCGCGCGCTGGGCGAACTGGTGCTGCATCGCCCTTCCAGCGGCAGCTTCGTTTCTTACGCCCGCGAATTCCTCGGTGAAAAAGCCTCTTACGTCGCCGGCTGGATGTATTTCCTCAACTGGGCGATGACCGGCATCGTCGACATCACCGCCGTGGCGCTGTACATGCACTACTGGGGCACCTTCGCCGACGTGCCGCAGTGGCTGTTCGCCCTCGGCGCGCTCGGCATCGTCGCCACCATGAACATGATCGGCGTGAAGTGGTTCGCCGAGATGGAGTTCTGGTTCGCGCTGATCAAGGTCGCCGCCATCGCGCTGTTCCTGATTGTCGGCGTCGTCTTCCTCGGCACCGGCACCCCGGTCGCCGGCCACACCACCGGCATGCACCTGATCACCGAAAACGGCGGCATGTTCCCGCACGGCCTGTTGCCTGCTCTGGTGCTGGTGCAAGGGGTGATCTTCGCCTTCGCCGGCATCGAGCTTATCGGCACCGCCGCCGGCGAGTGTAAAGATCCGGCCAAAATGATGCCTAAAGCGATCAACAGCGTGATCTGGCGTATCGGCCTGTTCTACGTCGGCTCCGTGGTGCTGCTGGTGCTGCTGCTGCCGTGGAACGCCTATCAGGCCGGCCAAAGCCCGTTCGTCACCTTCTTCAGCAAGCTGGGCGTGCCTTACATCGGCACCATCATGAACATCGTGGTGTTGACCGCCGCGCTGTCCAGCCTCAACTCCGGCCTCTACTCCACCGGCCGCATCCTGCGTTCACTGGCGATGGGCGGCTCCGCGCCGAAGCTGATGGCCAAAATGAGCAGCCAGCAGGTGCCTTACGCCGGCATCCTGGTCACCTGCGGCATCTATGTGATCGGCGTGGTGCTCAACTACCTGGTGCCGGCGCAAGTGTTCGAGATCGTGCTGAACATCGCCTCGCTGGGCATCATCGCCTCCTGGGCGTTTATCATCGTTTGCCAGATGCGCCTGCGTAAAGCCGTGCGCGAAGGCCGCGCGCAGCCGGTCTCGTTCAGAATGCCGGGCGCGCCGTTCACCTCCTGGCTGACGCTGGCGTTCCTGCTGGTCGTGGTGGTGATGATGGCCTTCGACTACCCGAACGGCACCTGGACCATCGCCACCATTCCGGTGTTGGCGGTGCTGCTGACGCTAGGCTGGTTCGGCCTGCGCAAACGCGCGCAGGAAGTGAAGCTGGAACAGCAGGCTCACGAAGAACAGAGCCAACGCTGAATCGACAAACCGCCCTCCGGGGCGGTTTTTTTTATCCGCTATAACCGCCCGTAGAACGTCATTCTGGCGCTTTCCGACAGCATCACGTCCGGCTGCGCATTGTAGGCCAACACCACCAGCATGCGCGTGGTGTCGCCTTCGGTCGGCGTCACCCGGTGCATGGCGTTGCGCCCGCGAAACAGCACCAAATCCCCCTCCTCCATCGCCAGCCGTTTGACCGCCCGCTCGCCGTCCAGCACCTGCGTGACCCCGGCATAGTTCATCTCGCCGCGATCGGCGTCGCGCAGGTTCTCCACGTATTCGAAGCGCCCGCCCGCCTGCGGTTTCTGGATCAGCAGTGTGATGGCGAACGAGGAGTTGTCAAAATGCCAGCCCAGCTCCTGACCGGTATGGGCGTAATGCAGATTGATCGACGACAGCCGATCGGCGTAGGGGTAGAGCTGCGCCTCGCCCAGCACCGCACACAGGAACGCGCGAAACGCCGGGGCGTCGTACAGCGCGCGCAGCGGCGACTGCGGCGGAATATCCTCGTCGGTAATGCACCCCTTGGACGACACCACCAGCCGGTTGCGCGCGTGATCGGCCGGCAGCGCGTCGTCCTGCGGCCGTAGATACACGTTGTGTTTGCTGGTGGCGTAAAACGCCGCATGGTGCTGTTCAGCGCCCTCCAGCCGCACCGTCGCCAGCGCGGCTTCACGCAGAAATCCCGGCAGCACCAGCGCGCCGGCGCGCGCCAGCGTTTGTCGGCAGCGGGCGCGGAACGCGGCGTCATCGATGGGATGGGCGGACAGATCGATAATATCGGCAAGTGGCGGCATGACGTTCCCCTCGTGTGCGAAAGCCGGATGCCTCTCACTGTAGCGAATGCCGCATTGCCGCCATAACAAAAATACGTTATGGATAAGCTAACGAATTCTTAGCGATAAGCCCTGCTCATGCACTCACCGTCCCGTGCGCGCTTGCCCAAGCTGAGCGCCATTCTGGCGTTCGAAACCGCCGCTCGCACCGGCAGCCTGGCCCGCGCAGCGGATGCGCTGGCGCTGACCGCCGCCGCCGTCAGCCAACAGATCCGCCAGCTCGAACAACATCTGGGCATCACATTGTTCATTCGCGCCAAAAGCGGCGTCACGCTGACCGAACAGGGCGCGGACTACCTGGCCTATGTTCAGGAGGCGTTTGAAACGCTGCGCGTGGCGCAGCAACACGTCGAACGCCAGCGCGGCAAGCAGACGCTGACGGTGTTCACCTTGCCGGCGTTGGCCTCCAAATGGCTGAACCCGGCGCTGGGCGACTGGCTGGCGCAGTGCCCCGACGGCGATCTGCGGCTGCACGCGACCCATGCGGCGGTCGATTTCACCCATTCGGCGGCGGATTTCGCCCTGTGCTTCGGCGATCAGGATTACCCGCTGCTGGAAAAGGTGCAGCTGTTTCAGGATCGGGTGCAGCCGGTATGCAGCCCGGCGCTGCGCGATCGCGGCGACTGGACGCAGCTGCCGCTGATCCACGTCGACTGGGGCAAGGAGAGCCAGTTTCTGCCGGGCTGGCACGAGTGGTTCACCGCCGCCGATCGGTCGCCGCCGCCGCGGCGCGGGCTGACCTATAACCTGACCTCGCTGGCCATCGACGCCGCCGTACAAGGGCGCGGGGTGCTGCTCGGCCAGCGGCGGCTGATCGCCCGTGAACTGGCGGAGGGCCGGCTGGTCACCCTGGCCGAACCGGCGCTGCCGCTCAGCAAACCCTACTACGTGGTTTACCCGCCGCGCACGCTGGAAAAACCCGGCGCAGCGGCGTTTCTCCGCTGGCTGCAGGCGCTGGCTCAGCACGCGGTATAACCGCCGTCGATGCTGTAAAACGCACCGGTGGTGAAACTGCTGTCGTCCGAAAGCAGGAAAGCCACCGTTTTCGCCACTTCTTCCCGCGTCGCCATTCTCCCCATCGGGTGCGAAGCGGCCATCTGCGCCCGCGCCGACGCCGGCAGTTCCCCCATCGCCGGCGTATCCACATAGCCCGGCCCGACGGCATTAACGCGCACGCCGAGCGTAGCGAATTCCAGCGCCGCCGAGCGCGTCAGGCCCAGCACGCCATGCTTGGCGGCGGTATAGGGCGCAATCCCGGCAATGCCCACCACGCCGTTGGCGGAAGAGAGGTTCACCACTGCCCCGCCGCCGCCGGCGACGATCGCCGGCAGGCCGTACTTCATGCCGAAAAACGTGCCGCTCAGGCAAGTGGCGATCACCTCATGCCAATCTTCGACCGCGTACCGATCGATATCCACCTCGTGCGGGCCGGTGATCCCGGCGTTGTTGACCAGCAGATGCAGCGCGCCGCAGCGCCGCACGATCTCTTCAATACCCTGTTGCACCGACTGCGCGTCGCGCACGTCCATTCGCAACGTCATCACCCGCCGGCCGTCGGGATCGAGCCGCGCGGCGGCGGCGGTGAGAGGCGCTGTGTGGCGGCCGGTCATCACCACCGTGGCTCCGCGCCGAAACAGCTCGGCGGCGATCGCTTCGCCAATGCCGGTGGACGCGCCGGTCACCAGCGCCACCCGATGTTTAAAATCTTGCATAGCCGTTCTCCTGCCAAGTTGAGTTCAAGGGGAACAGGCTAGCGCCGGCAAGTGACAGTTTGCGGCAGCAGCGACAACGCAGCACGTAATGCGCTCACAAACGCCGCAAAGCCCGCTATTTTATGCCTACTTTTTCTCATGCGAGACACCCTGTGGATACCCAACGCTACCTGCAGCATATCGGCTTTGCTGGCACCGCCCGCCCTGACCTCCCCACGTTGCAACAGCTGCACCATCGCCACATGCTGAGCGTCCCGTTCGAGAACCTGAGCATTATTTATCATCAGGGTATTCAGCTGGCGCCCGAAGCGCTGTTCAGCAAGGTGGTCGAGCGTAACCGCGGCGGTTTCTGTTATGAGCTGAACACGCTGTTCGCCCTGCTGTTGCGGGAGATCGGTTTCAAGGTGAGCTTTATCTCCGGCGAGATCCGCGCGCGCGACGGCCATTTCGGCCCGCCCTACGACCATCTGGCGCTGCGGGTGGATCTGGCGGGGCAGGCCTGGCTGGTGGATGTCGGTTTCGGCGATTCCTTCCTGACGCCGCTGAAGATCGTCGTCGCCGAGCCGCAACCGCAGGCCAGCGGCACCTTTCACCTGGAGCGGGAAGGCGAGTATTACCTGCTGGAGCGCCGCAACGGCGACCAGCGCTCGCATGCCAAAACCCTGTATCGCTTTACCGTTCAGCCGCGCGAATTGCCTGAGTTCGACGAGATGTGCCGATTCCACAGCACCTCGCCGCAGTCGCACTTCACCCAGCGTCTGGTGTGTTCACGGCCGACGGAGCACGGCCGGGTGACCCTCAGCGACATGAAGCTGATCGTGACCGAAGATCACCAGCGCCACGAAACGACGTTGCATTCGGAAGAGGAACGGCGCGCCGTACTGTGGCGGCATTTCGCCATCGATGTGGATCGTTAACGCCGCCGGCGGCGTAATGCTGATCAGTTAGCGTTTTTCTGAACGTATTTGTGCAGTTTTCGGTCGATAAAGGTGAGATGCGCCATGAGGCTCATACGCCTCGACCGAGCCAGGGGCCGAAGGCGCGGCCCCTGGCAACCCGCGCCTTTGCCCTATCAGACGGTTGGCTTTGCCAACGTCCCTCTCTCCGCCATACCGCATTGAGGCCGGTTGCGACAGGCGTCCCTGCCTGTCTCACCTGAAACCGCCGTCCATGGCGGTTTCGCCTAATACGCTATGCCTGCGTTCGGCGTCTTCAAGGGCATCCAATACCGCGCTCATCTCCGATTCCTCTTCTCTGCCATGACCTCATAAAGGATGGGAGCTGCTAGCACGGGGTTGACCTTTGGCGCGCATCACCGGCTGCCGAGCAAGACAGCATTGTCAGGGGCAACCGGCCAGGGAAGGCCGGTTGAGGCGAGACTAACAGGGACGTTTGTCGCAGCCGACCCGCCCGACAATGCAGACGCTGCGAGGGTATCCGCGCAGCGGACAGACGGTGTTAAGCGAAGGCGCGGGTGGAGGGGCCGCGCCTTCGGCCCCTCCAATTGCCGTTCATTGTGGTAACAGAAAAATTCAGGGTATTTACGGCAATTCATCCTGCACATCACGTAAAGATACTGGATAAAAAATACCAGTCAGGCTTAAGTAACCAGCATTACACCGGCGGCGCCCTTTTATTACGATTCTGTTACACCGATTGCATAACCGCGCTTGGCTGATTGCCAGCACCGCGGCGGCAGGCATCATAGGATCATGATTCGGCAACAGAGTGCGAAAAATGATCCGTGTGATACTGGTGGATGACCATGTGGTGGTGCGCTCCGGCTTTGCGCAATTGCTCAGCCTCGAAGCAGACATCGACGTGACGGGGCAATACAGCAGCGCGGCGGCGGCCTGGCCGGCATTGCTGCGCGACGACGTCAGCGTCGCGGTGATGGACATCGCCATGCCGGATGAAAACGGCCTGAGCCTGTTGAAACGCCTGCGGGCGCAGAAGCCGCAGTTTCGCGCGATCATCCTCAGTATCTATGACTCCCCGACCTTCGTTCAGAGCGCGCTGGATGCCGGCGCCAGCGGCTATCTGACCAAACGCTGCGGGCCGGAAGAACTGGTGCAGGCGGTGCGCTCCGTCGGTATGGGCGGCCATTACCTGTGCGCCGACGCGCTGCGGGCGCTGCGCGGCGGCGAGCAGCCGGCCACGGCGCTGGAAGCGTTGACCCCGCGCGAGCGCGAGATCTTCGATCTGCTGGTCAAAGGCGACAGCGTAAAGGAGATCGCTTTCAAGCTCGATCTCAGCCACAAAACGGTACACGTACATCGCGCCAACGTCCTGGGCAAGCTGCAGTGCAGCAGCACCATTGAACTGGTGCATTTCGCCCTCGACCATCAGCTGCTGGCGGGGCATTGATGTCGCCCCGCTTCCGGCCCTGGGTTATCTCGCTGTTTATCCTGTTGGCCTGGGGCAGCGGCTGGCTGATGCTGTGGACGCTCGGTTTCTATCTGACCCACAACGGCAATCAGGCGGCGCTGTTTCTGCCTCACGGCGTCTATCTCGCGCTGCTGATCCTGCTGGCGCGGCGCTATTGGCCCGCCCTGATAATACCGCCGGTGCTGTTGCTGTTCTGGCTGCACGGCGAACGCCTGCTGAGCGGCTACGGCCTGCTGGCCGCGCCGTTCATCACCCTGCTCCCGGCCGCGCTCGCACAGCGATTCTGGCGCCGTTTTCCGCTCTACTGGCAACGGCTGACGCTGCTGCTGGCCGCAGTGACCGCCGCCTCGCTGCTCAATACCGCCCTGCTTGCGCCTTTCGCACACAGCCCGGCGATGCTGCTCGGCCTGGCGTCGTTTACCGGCGGTGTTTTGTTGACCCCGTTCGTCTACCTGATTTTTGAATTTCTGCGCCAGCAGCACCGCTACCATCTGCTGGGGCTGGACACCAGCAACCCGCCGCTGCGCGCGTCCTTAATCATATGGTGCAGCCTGTTTTTCGTTATCGGCATCGGCACCCAGATGGTGCTGTCGCCGGAAATCGAACGCCTGCTGCTGATCGTGGTGTTTTTGCCGAACGTAGTGATGGCGTGGAAGTTCGGCTGGCAGGGCGGCGTGCTGTCCGGCCTGCTCGGCAGCATGATGATCACCCTCGCGCGGCAGGTCGGCGTGGGGTTCGGCAATCTGGTCGAGCTGGAAATCTTTCTGGCGACGCAGGCGCTGCTCGGCATCGGTCTGGGCATCGCCATCAGCCGTCAGCAGCACCTGGCGCAAAACCTGCACCACTATCGCCGACGGCTGGAAGAAGAGCTGGCGGCGCGGCGGGCGCTAACCGAAAAACTGATCCACACCGAAGAAGACACGCGAAAGAACCTGGCGCGCGAGCTGCACGATGAAATCGGCCAGAACATCACCGCGATTCAAATTCAGTCGCAGCTGGTCAAGCGGGCGCGCGATCCGGCGCAAACCCAGGCCGCCGCGAACCAGATAGCCGATCTCGCCCGGCGCATACATCACTCCACGCGCCAGCTGCTGCGCCAGCTGCGCCCGCCCGCGCTGGACGAGCTGGCGTTCAAAGACGCGCTTCACCACCTGCTGAATGAATTCGCCTTCAGCGAACGGGGCATCCGTTGCCGTTTCGACTACCGGCTCATCGACACGCCCGCCGGCGAGACGGTGCGCTTCACCCTCTACCGGCTGCTGCAAGAGCTGCTCAACAACGTGTGCAAACACGCCGAAGCCAGCGAAGTCGCCATCGTTTTGTATCAACAGGGGGCACTTTTGCACCTCGAGGTGCGGGACAACGGCATCGGCATCCGGGCGGACAAGGCGCCCGGCCTCGGCATTCAGGGGATGCGCGAACGGGTCAGCGCGCTCGGCGGCGAACTGACGCTGGACACGCAGCGCGGCACGCGGGTAATTGTTAACCTGCCCACAAATTTGCAACAAACCGCCGACTAACTAGGAAAAAGTCTTAGCCAGTCCGGACTTTCTCTCATCCCCTTTCCCTTTCACCTTCTTATAGTCATCACCAGGGAGACGGCTATGCAGACACGCTCGGCATCTAAAATCGATCATCGTTACCGCGCGCTGCGCCCGCGACTGCTGCTGTACATGGTCATCGGCTACGCCGCCTTTTACCTGACGCGCAAAAGCGTGAATTACGTGCTGCCGGCGCTGCAAATGGATTTGGGGCTGGATAAAGGGGACATCGGCCTGCTCGGCTCGCTGTTTTACCTGAGCTACGGCCTGTCGAAATTCGCCGCCGGACTGTGGCACGACGGCCACGGACAGCGCAGGTTTATGGGGATCGGCCTGTTCGCTACCGGCCTGCTGAACCTGGCGTTCGCCTTCGGCGAATCGCTGCCGCTGCTGCTGGTGGTCTGGGCGCTGAACGGCTTCTTTCAGGGCTGGGGCTGGCCGCCCTGCGCGCGGCTGTTGACCCACTGGTATTCGCGCAACGAGCGCGGCTTCTGGTGGGGCTGCTGGAATATGTCGATCAACCTCGGCGGCGCGATCGTGCCGCTGATCAGCGCCTTCGCCGCCCAGCGCTGGGGCTGGCAGGCGGCGATGCTGATCCCGGGGGCCGTCAGCATGGTGTTGGGCATCTGGCTCACTCGGCGGCTGAAAGGCACGCCGCAGGAAGAAGGCCTGCCGTCGGTCGGCCAATGGCGTCACGATCCGCTGGAGCTGCGTCAGGAACAGCAAAGCCCGCCGATGGGGCTGTGGCGGATGTTGCGCACCACGATGCTGAAGAACCCGATGATCTGGCTGCTGGGCGTCTCTTACGTGCTGGTCTACCTGATCCGCATCGCCTTGAACGACTGGGGCAATCTCTGGCTGACGGAAAGCCACGGCGTCAACCTGCTCAGCGCCAACGCGACGGTGATGCTGTTCGAGGCAGGCGGTCTGCTCGGCGCGCTGTTCGCCGGCTGGGGATCGGATGTGCTGTTCGGCGGGCAGCGCGCGCCGATGATTTTGCTGTTCACGCTCGGGCTGATGGTTTCCGTCGCCGCGCTGTGGCTGGCGCCGGTGCACCACTACGCGCTGCTGGCGGGCTGTTTCTTTACGGTGGGCTTTTTTGTCTTCGGCCCACAGATGCTGATTGGCCTCGCCGCCGTGGAATGCGGGCACAAAGGCGCGGCCGGCTCCATCACCGGTTTTCTCGGCCTGTTCGCCTATCTGGGGGCCGCACTGGCGGGCTGGCCGCTGTCGCAGGTCATCGAAAGCTACGGCTGGTCAGGCATGTTCAGTTTGCTGTCGATCGCCGCCGTTCTTATGGGTTTATTGCTGATGCCGCTGCTGATGGCGAGCGTTACCACCTCTACCGAGAGAAGGATAAAACAATGAAAAAAACGTGGGTCACTACCCTGATAGCTTCCGGCATCGCGCTGGCGACGTTGAGCGGCGCCGCGCACGCCAAGGGCCGCCTGGTGGTCTACTGCAGCGCCACCAATGAAATGTGCGAAGCGGAAACCAAAGCCTTCGGCGAGAAATATGACGTGAAAACCTCGTTCATCCGCAACGGCTCCGGCAGCACGCTGGCGAAAGTGGACGCCGAGAAGAAAAACCCGCAGGCGGACGTCTGGTATGGCGGCACGCTCGATCCGCAATCCCAGGCCGGTGAAATGGGGCTACTGCAGCCGTACAAATCGCCGAACCTCGAACAGGTGATGACGCAATTCCGCGACCCGGCGAAGCTGAAAGGCAACTACTCTTCGGCGGTCTACGTCGGCATCCTCGGCTTCGGCGTCAATACCCAGCGCCTGAAAGAGAAAAACCTGCCGGTGCCCAAGTGCTGGAAAGACCTGACCAAACCGGAATACAAAGGCGAGATTCAAATCGCCGATCCGCAGAGCTCCGGCACCGCCTATACCGCGCTGGCGACCTTTGCCCAGCTGTGGGGAGACGATCAGGCGTTCGATTACCTCAAGCAGCTGAACGCCAACGTCTCGCAGTACACCAAGTCCGGCATTGCCCCGGCGCGCAACGCCGCCCGCGGCGAAACGGCGATCGGCATCGGTTTCCTGCATGACTACTCGCTCGAAAAAGAACAGGGCGCGCCGCTGGAGCTGATCTCGCCTTGTGAAGGCACCGGCTACGAAATCGGCGGCGTCAGCATCCTCAAAGGCGCGCGCAACCTCGACAACGCCAAGCTGTTCGTGGATTGGGTGCTGTCGAAAGAGGCGCAGGAGCTGGCGTGGAAGAAAGGCAAGTCCTATCAGATCCTGACCAACACTACCGCCGATACCTCGCCGAACTCGCTGAAGCTCGACGACCTGAAGCTGATCAACTACGACATGGACAAGTACGGCTCGACCGAGGTCCGCAAGGCGCTGATCAACAAATGGGTCAGCGAAGTCAAGATGGGTAAATAAGCCCACATTCTGCGCCTGTTGCCGGGTAAGCCTCACGGTTTGCCCGGCCTGAACATCCGGGAAACTTATGTCACATACACATGCACTCCATCTCGTAAAAAAACGAGATGCGATATTCCTTTGGGTTTTGCTCGGCTGGCTGGCGTTCGCCCTGCTGCCGAGCTGGAGCCTGGATTACGGCCTGCTGGAGTCCACCGGCGAAGAGATCCTCGCGGCCTACGGCTGGTCAAATCGCAATATCAGCTGGCTTTGGTGCCTGCTGCCGAGCCTGCTGCTGCTGCGCCCTTACGCTGCGGCGGGCGGTGAACGGCGGCGGCGCCACGCGTTCGACGCCGGCTGGGCGCTGCTGTGCATGGCCTTTATCGTCGTCAGCGCCACGCTGGCGGGACGCGGTTTAGGCTACGCCACCCTGGTGCAGTTGACCGCGCTGGGCGCCATCATGACATTGGCGCTGACCCGCCTCGACTGGCTGGGCGGCGACCGTTTCGTTATCGGCGCGCTGGTCACCATCGTGGCGCTGATCGGCGTCTTCATCGTCTGGCCGAGCATCGCGATTTTCATTCCGATGTTCACCGACCAGACGGGCGCCTTCGCGCCGCTGGCGTTTATGAACGTGCTGTCGCAGGCGCACATCGTCCAGGTGATCCTCAACTCCATCGCCCTGTCGATCGCGGTAGGCGCCGGCTGCACCTTCTTCGGCCTGGTGCTGGCGATTTACACTACCCGCATCGCCAGGCGCAGCGCCATTATCGGCCGCATCTTCTCCATCCTGCCCATTGTCACGCCGCCGTTCGTCGTCGGCCTGGGCGTCACGCTGATGATGGGGCGCTCCGGCTACGTGACCGAGTGGATGGTGGCCTGGTTCGGCCTGACCAACACCAACTGGCTGTACGGCTTTACCGGCATCTGGCTGGCGCAGGTGCTGGCGTTCACCCCGATGGCATTTATGATCCTCGACGGCGCGATCAAGACCATTCATCCTTCGCTGGAAGAGGCCTCCTACACCCTGCGCGCCAGCCGCTGGCAAACCTTTAACGGCGTGTTCGTGCCGCTGCTGAAACCGGCGCTGGCCAACGCGTTTCTGATCGTGGTGGTGCAATCGCTGGCTGATTTCAGCAACCCGCTGGTGCTCGGCGGCAACTTCGACGTGCTGGCGACGCAAATCTATTTCTACATTACCGGTTCACAGCTCGATTATCAGGCCGCCAGCACCCTCGGCGCCTTCCTGCTGCTGTTCTCGCTGTTGGTGTTCTGCATCCAGTATATGTGGATCGGCAAGCGTTCCTACGTCACCGTGTCCGGCAAATCCTATCGCGGCGACGTACAGCCGCTGCCGGTCACGCTGGTATGGAGCGTGATCGCGCTGCTGGCGGTGTGGATAGCCTTTAACGCCCTGCTTTACGGCAGCATTTTCTACGGCAGCTTCACCGTCAACTGGGGGGTGGATTACACGCTGACGCTGGATAACTTCATCAAGCTGTTCGGCCAGGGCATGAGCGACGGCGCGTGGCCTTCGCTGCTCGATACGCTGCTGTACGCCGGGATCGCCGCGCCGATCACCGCCGCGTTCGGCCTGCTGATCGCCTGGATCGTGGTGCGCCAGCAGTTCAAGGGCAAAAAGACCATCGAGTTCACCACCATGCTGTGCTTTGCGGTGCCGGGCACCGTGGCGGGCGTCTCTTACATTCTCGCCTTTAACGGCGCGCCGGTGTACCTCACCGGCACGGCCGCCATCGTGATTATCTCGATGGTGATGCGCAACGTGCCGGTGGGCATTCGCGCCGGGATCGCCGGGCTGGGCCAGATAGACAAATCGCTGGACGAAGCCTCGCTCAGCCTGCGCGCCGGCTCGCTGCGCACCATCACGCACATCCTGCTGCCGCTGCTGCGCCCGGCGATCCTGTCGGCGCTGATCTACAGCTTCGTGCGCGCCATCACCACCGTCAGCGCCATCGTCTTCCTGGTGACGCCCGATACCCGCGTGGCCACCGCCTACATCCTCAACCGCGTGGAAGACGGCGAATACGGCGTGGCGATCGCCTACGGTTCAATTCTGATCGTGGTGATGCTGGCGATTATTTTCCTCTTTGACTGGCTGATCGGCGAGGCACGCATCTCCCGTTCAAAAGCCAAAAACCAGGCGTAATGGAGCCCATGATGAGCCAGAAAAATTTCGTTGAACTGCGCAACGTCTCCAAACGGTTCGGCAACAACACGGTAATCGATAACATCACGCTCACCATCCCGCGAGGGCAAATGGTGACGCTGCTCGGCCCTTCCGGCTGCGGCAAAACCACCATTTTGCGCCTGGTCGCCGGGCTGGAAAAGCCGAGCGACGGGCAGATATTCATTGATGGTGAAGACGTCACTCATCGTTCCATCCAGCAGCGTGATATCTGCATGGTGTTCCAGTCTTATGCCCTGTTCCCGCATATGTCACTGGGGGAAAACGTCGGCTATGGCCTGAAGATGCTCGGCATCCCGCGCGCCGAAGTGACAGCGCGCGTGCAGGAAGCGCTGGCGATGGTAGATCTGGCGGGGTTCGACGATCGCTATGTCGATCAGATCTCCGGCGGCCAACAGCAGCGCGTGGCCCTGGCGCGCGCGCTGATCCTCAAGCCGAAAGTGCTGCTGTTCGACGAGCCGTTGAGCAACCTCGACGCCAACCTGCGCCGCAGCATGCGTGAAAAGATCCGCGAGCTGCAAAAGCAGTTTGATATCACGTCGCTGTACGTCACCCACGATCAGAGCGAGGCTTTTGCGGTCTCCGACACCGTGCTGGTGATGAACAAGGGGCATATCATGCAGATGGGCTCGCCGCAGGATCTCTATCGGCAGCCCGCCTCGCGCTTTATGGCGAGCTTTATGGGGGACGCCAACCTGTTCCCGGCCAGCTTCAGCGCCGATCATGTCGACATCAGCGGCTATCGCCTGCCGCGCCCTGCGCACTTTGCCGCCCAGGGCGCCGGCACGGTGGGCGTGCGCCCGGAGGCGATCACGCTGAGCGAGCATGGCGATGAAAGCCAGCGCTGCGTGATCGAACATGTCGCCTACATGGGGCCGCAGTATGAGGTAACGGTGGCGTGGCACGGGCAGCAAATTTTGCTGCAGGTTAACGCCACCCGCCTGCAACCGAACGTCGGCGAGCAGTATTATCTGGAAATTCACCCCTACGGCATGTTTATGCTGGCGGACGCGGCATAATAAGCATCACTCTTAAGCGTTAGAATAACGGTCATCCCGTATGGGATGGCCGAAAATAATCGCCAAAAACACCGTATTTATCTATTTTTACAATTCCACCCAAGTCCTTGTTCAGCCGAAGAATAAATACAGCCACACCCACTCAAAAATAACCACCCAGACCACTCAGGGTGATATTTTTATTTAAATAGGGTAAGCTTGATCCCGCAGTCGAAATTATTTAACGGCCAACTCAAGGAGAAATTCATGAGCAACAATGCAAATGCACAGGCGCAGCTGGATAATTTACGCAATGTCGCTTCCCAGCTGAAGGAAATGCGCCACTACGCGCAGTCGAATATCGAGACGCTCTCCGCACACTGGCTGGCCTTCGATCAGGGGGAATGCAAAAATAAGGCATTCGCCGAAGCCATTAACGACCTATTGAATAAACAGGGCGCCTGTCTGGAAGGACTGGAAAAAACCATTCAGGATATCGAGATAGAATTGAACCGTCTCGACAAAGCCGCCTGATAATACCGATTTAAATAAACCCGCTACGCGCGGGTTTATTTTCAGCTGCGGCAGATGACGCGCGCAATATCCCCGGACGTCGTCAGCGCGCGTATTTCGCTGAACAGTTCAGTCGCTTCATCATATTCTTTACGCAAATAACCCAGCCACTGTTTAATGCGCGCCACGTGATACAGACCGGTGTCGCCCTGCTTTTCCAGATGGACGTATTTTTGCAGCAGCTCAACCACCTGCGGCCAGGGCATGCGCGGTTCGTTATATTTCACCACCCGGCTCAGGTTCGGCACGTTGAGCGCGCCGCGCCCCAGCATGATGGCGTCGCAGCCGGTCGTCTGCAGGCAATCCTGCGCGCTCTGGTAATCCCAGATCTCGCCGTTGGCGACAACCGGGATGCTCAGCCGCTGACGGATCTCGCCGATCGCCGCCCAGTTGATGCGATCCGCCTTGTAGCCGTCCTCTTTGGTGCGGCCGTGCACCGTCAGCTCACTGGCGCCCGCCTGCTGTACCGCATCGGCGATTTCAAAGCTGCGATTGGAGGAGTCCCAGCCCAGGCGCACCTTCACCGTGACCGGCAGATGGGCCGGCACCGCCGCGCGCATCGCTTTGGCGCCCTGATAGATCAATTCCGGATCTTTGAGCAGCGTCGCCCCGCCGCCGCTGCCGTTCACCAGCTTGGACGGGCAGCCGCAGTTGAGATCGACGCCGTAAGAGCCCAATTCCACCGCACGCGCGGCGTTTTCCGCCAGCCACTGCGGATACTGCCCCAGCAGCTGTACCCGCACCAGCGTGCCCGACGGCGTGCGGCTGGCGTGACGCAGCTCCGGGCACAGCCGGTAGAACGACTTGGCCGGCAGCAGCTGATCGACCACGCGCAAAAATTCGGTGATGCACAGATCGTAGTCGTTCACTTCGGTGAGTAACTCACGCACCAAAGAATCGAGAACGCCCTCCATCGGAGCCAATAATACGCGCATGACCAATCCCAGCTAAAAAAAGACCCGCAATGATACGGGTGAATGCCCGCGCCAGACAAGCCTCAGCGGGCATTAAAAATGCCGTCAGCCCAGCCGGCGGATCGGTTGGCCGGCAAGGAACGCCGCAATGTCCTCGACCGCCTCGGTGAAGTAGGCGCGGTAATTGTCGTCCGCCACATAACCCACATGCGGCGTCGCCAGCACGTTGGTCAGCTGGCGAAACACGTCGTCGGCCGGCAGCGGCTCCGTCTCGAACACGTCCAGCCCGGCGCCGGCGATCTTCCGCTGTTGCAGGACGTCCACCAACGCCGCCCGATCGACGATGCCCGCGCGCGAGGTATTGATCAGGTACGCGGTGGGCTTCATCGCCGCCAATTCATCACGCCCCACCAACCCGCGGCTGCGATCGCTCAGCACCAGGTGAATGGAGACAAAGTCGCTCTGCTCAAACAGCGCCCGCTTGGACGGCGCCAGCTCAGCGCCCTCTTGCGCCGCACGTTCCGCCGTCAGGTTCTGGCTCCAGGCCAGCACCCGCATGCCGAACGCCTGCGCCACCCGGGCCATCTGGCCGCCGATCTTGCCCAGCCCCAGCAACCCCAGCGTCTTGCCCTGCAGCGTGACGCCTAAGCCCAGCTGCCACGGGCCATTGTTTTGCAGCCCGACGCTTTCCGGCACGATATGCTTCGCCAGCCCGAGCAGCAGCGCCCAGGTCAGTTCCATCGGCGCGGCCGAGCCGCTGGCGGTGCCGCACACCACCACGCCGCGCTCGGCGGCGGCGGCCAGATCGATAGCGGCGTTGCGCATGCCGGAGGTGATCAGCAGCTTCAGCTTCGGCAGCCGCGCCAGCAGCGAGGCGGTCATCGGCGTGCGCTCGCGCATGATGACCAGAATGTCGCACTCCTGCAGATGCACCGCCAGCTCCGCTTCATCGGTAAAGTGCGCGCTGATGGCCGACACCTCCACCCGATCGGCCAGCGCCGACCAGTCCGCCATCTTGAGCGCCACCTGCTGGTAATCATCGAGAATTGCGCACTTCAATTTCATCTCCGTCTCCTGGAATCTAGGGGTAGCCACCGTCCAGCCTAGTACGAAAATGCCGTTCCGCCAGGCAAAAAAAAAGCCGCCCGTATCGGCGGCTTACTCTTTGAGCAATCAGGCTTATTCGGCCGGTTTGCGGTTGCGCGGGCGGCGCGAAGACGGCGCACCGGAACGACGCTGGCCATCACCCTGCGGGCGGGCGTTACCGTTAGCGTTGCCACGGTTTTCACGCTGGCCGCCGTTCGCGTTACCGCTGCGCTGACCGCCGCCGTTACCGGAACGCTGGCCGCCGCCGTTGCCGCGCGGCGCGCCGCGCCCACCACCCTGACGGCCGTTGATGATCGGCTCGGCCTTGATGGTCGGATCCGGCTCGTAGCCCGGCAGCGCAATGCGCGGAATTTCACGCTTCAGCAGACGTTCGATGTCGCGCAGCAGCTTGTGCTCATCCACGCACACCAGCGAGATAGCTTCGCCGGTGCGTTCCGCACGGCCGGTACGGCCGATACGGTGCACATAGTCTTCCGGCACGTTAGGCAGCTCGTAGTTCACCACATGCGGCAGCTGGTCGATATCCAGACCGCGCGCCGCGATGTCGGTCGCCACCAGCACGCGGATGCGGCCGTCTTTGAAATCGGCCAGCGCGCGGGTACGGGCGCCCTGGCTCTTGTTACCGTGGATCGCCGCGGCGGTGATGCCGTCTTTGTTCAGCTGTTCCGCCAGGTGGTTGGCGCCGTGCTTGGTGCGGGTAAACACCAGCACCTGTTTCCAGTCGCCTTCGCCGATCATCTGCGACAGCAGTTCCCGCTTACGCTTCTTGTCGACGAAGTGCACGCTCTGCTCAATCTGCTCGGACGCGGTGTTGCGGCGCGCCACTTCCACCGAAGCCGGGTTATGCAGCAGCTTGTTGGCCAGCGCCTTGATATCGTCGGAGAAGGTCGCGGAGAACAGCAGGTTCTGGCGCTTGGCCGGCAGCTTGGCCAGCACGCGGCGGATGTCGTGGATAAAGCCCATGTCCAGCATGCGGTCCGCTTCATCCAGCACCAGAATTTCGATTTTTGACAGGTCAACCGCGTTCTGATGCTCCAGATCCAGCAGACGGCCCGGCGTCGCCACCAGGATATCGACGCCGCCGCGCAGCTTCATCATCTGCGGGTTGATGCTCACGCCGCCAAACACCACCAGCGAACGCAGGCGCAGGTGTTTGCTGTAGGCATCGACGTTTTCGCCGATCTGCGCCGCCAGCTCACGGGTTGGCGTCAGGATCAGCGCGCGCACCGGGCGACGGCCCTTGACCGGATGGTCATGCTTGCTCAGCAGCTGCAACAGCGGCAGGGTAAAACCGGCGGTTTTACCGGTGCCGGTCTGGGCGCTGGCCATCAGGTCACGACCTTCAAGCACGACAGGGATAGCCTGACGCTGGATTGGCGTCGGTTCGCGATAGCCCTGTTCTTCAACAGCGCGCACAATTTCAGCACTTAAGCCGAGGGTTTCAAATGACATAAAGAGAAAAACTCCAGATCCCCCCTAACCTAACGGTGTTCGGTGCAGTTTCCTGGGAGGATGATCAGACGGGGCATTAAGCATGACCACGAGGGATTGGCACAAACTGCAGTGCACCAGGCGGCGATTGTAACAGAAGTCGCGCAATAAAAAGCACTTTTACGCACCCAGAGCACAATCTGCCGTAAATTCAGCATTGTCTGAAGCCGATCACATAACTCATTGTGGTTAGCGGTTGCGTTTTAGACAATCTGGCATAAAGTTAATCATATGATTGATTAACTTCGAGCGTGACCCATGCCAGCTTCCGTACCTCATCAGGCCGCCGGCCGGGCGCGCGGCGAGCAAACGCGCCGGCAACTGCTCGCCGCGGCGACCGAACTGTTCGGCGAATTCGGCCTGCAGGGCGCCACCACGCGCGATATCGCCCAGCGCGCCGGCCAGAACATCGCCGCCATCACCTACTACTTCAGCTCCAAAGAGGGGCTGTATCTGGCCGTAGCGCAGTCGCTCGCCGATTTCATCCAGCAGGCGTTCGCCCCGTTGGCCGAAGAGGTCGATCGCTTTGGGCAAGAAGTGCCCGAACAACGCTCACCCGACGCGGCGCTACGCTTGCTGCAGCGTGGCCTGCTGGCCTTCAGCGAGCTGATGACCCAGCCGCACACGCTGAACCTGAGCAAAATCATGTCGCGCGAACAGCTCGCCCCGACCGAGGCCTATCCGCTGATCCACCGCCAGGTGATCGCGCCGATGCACGAGCGGCTGTGCCGCCTGCTGTCGGCCGCCACCGGCATTGACGAGCACGCCACTCGCCTGGTGCTGCATACCCACGCGCTGATCGGCGAGGTGCTGTCGTTCCGCGTGGCGCGAGAGACCATCCGCCGTCAGGCCGGCTGGCAAGAGATTGGTGAAAGTGAAGCGGCGCAAATCGCGGCGGTGCTGAGCGAGCATATCGAGATTTTGGTTATTGGGCTGCGCCAACGTCACGGCGCGTAAATTCAGGCAGGGAGTGTTATGAACAAAAAACGCAGTGCCTTGATCGTGTTGTTAATTCTGCTGATCGCGGCCGCCGCTTACGCGGTCTGGCATTACCAACAGCAGCAGGATAAGCCGCTGACGCTGTACGGCAACGTCGATATCCGCACGGTCAACCTCGGCTTCCGCGTCGACGGCCGCCTGGCGTCGCTGACGGTGGATGAAGGCGATGCCGTTCAGCCGGGCCAGCTGCTCGGCAAACTGGACGATGCCCCCTATCGCAACGCGCTGCAGCAGGCCGAGGCCAACGTCGGCAGCGCGCGTGCCAAACTGTCGCTGCTGCAGGCCGGCTATCGCACCGAAGAGATCGCCCAGGTGCAGTCAGAAATGGCGCAGCGCCAGTCCGCCTTCGCCTACGCCGACAGCTTCCTGAAGCGCCAGCAAGGGCTGTGGGCGAAAAACGCCACGTCCGCCGACGCGCTGGAAGATGCGCGCACCGCCCGCAATCAGGCGCAGGCCAATTTGCAAGCGGCGAAGGACAAGCTGTCGCAATACCGCAGCGGCAATCGCCCGCAAGAGATTGAACAGGCCAAGGCCGAGGTGGCGCAAAGCGAAGCGGCGTTGGCGCAGGCGCAATTGAATCTGCAAGACGCCACGCTGGTCTCCCCGTCCGCCGGCACGGTGCTGACCCGCGCGGTAGAGCCGGGCACCATGCTCGGCGCCGGCGGCACGGTGTTCACCCTGTCGCTGACCCGGCCGGTGTGGGTACGCGCCTACGTCAACGAGACCAGCCTGAACCAGGCGGTGCCCGGCACCGAGCTGGAAATTTACACCGACGGCCGCCCCGGCAAGCCTTACCACGGCAAGATCGGTTTCGTCTCGCCGACCGCGGAATTCACGCCGAAAAGCGTTGAAACACCGGATCTGCGCACCGATCTGGTGTACCGCCTGCGGGTGATCGTCACCGACGCCGACGACGCGCTGCGTCAGGGCATGCCGGTCACCCTGCGCTTCGCCAAACCCTGAGGCCGGCCATGGAACAGGCGCACACCATCGAGTTGGAAGGGCTGGAAAAGCGCTTCCCGTCGCTTGAGAAACCGGCGGTCGCCAGCCTGACCACCACCCTGCGCAGCGGCGCGGTCATCGGGCTGGTCGGCCCGGACGGCGCCGGCAAAACCACCCTGCTGCGCATGCTGGCCGGGCTGCTGCAGCCCAGCAGCGGCAAGCTGCGGGTCGCCGGGCTGGATCCGATCGCGCAGGATCGTCAACTGCACGCGATCCTCGGCTACATGCCGCAGAAGTTCGGGCTGTATGAGGATCTGACGGTGATGGAGAACCTGACGCTGTACGCCGATCTGCGCGGCGTTACCGGCGATCTGCGGCGCCAGACCTTCGAACGGCTATTGAAATTTACCGATCTGACCCGCTTCACCGAGCGCCTGGCGGGCAAACTGTCCGGCGGCATGAAACAGAAGCTCGGCCTGGCCTGCACGCTGGTCGGCGAACCCCAGGTGCTGTTGCTGGACGAGCCGGGCGTCGGCGTCGATCCTATCTCGCGCCGCGAGCTGTGGCGCATGGTGCACGAGCTGGCCAATGACGGCATGTTGATCCTGTGGAGTACCTCTTATCTCGACGAGGCCGAGCAGTGCCGCGAAGTACTGTTGCTCAACGAGGGTGAGCTGCTGTTCAGCGGCGCGCCGCAGGATCTGACCCAGCGCATGGCCGGGCGCACGGTGTTGATCGCCGCGCCGCCGGGCAGCCATCGATCGTTGCTGCAGCGGGCGATCTGCCTGCCGGCGGTCACCGACGGCGTGATCCAGGGCAAGTACCTGCGCCTGATCCTGAAAGAAGGCGAAGATCACCGGCAGCTGCTGCAGGCGCTGGATCTGCCGGACGCCGAACTGGACGAAGCGGATCCGCGCTTCGAGGATGCGTTTATCGATCTGCTCGGCGGCGGCCCCAACCATCGCTCGGCGCTGGCGGAGATCATGCCGACCGTCAACGGTGAAAGCGGTGAAACGGTGATCGAAGCGGTGCAGCTGACCAAGAAATTCGGCGATTTCGCCGCCACCGATCACGTCGATTTTCAGGTACGGCGCGGAGAAATCTTCGGCCTGCTCGGCCCGAACGGCGCCGGCAAGTCCACCACCTTCAAAATGATGTGCGGCCTGCTGGTGCCGTCCGGCGGTAAGGCGCTGGTGCTGGGGATGGATCTGAAGACCAGTTCCGGCAAGGCGCGCCAACGCCTCGGCTACATGGCGCAAAAATTCTCGCTGTACGGCAATCTGACGGTGGCGCAGAACCTGAAGTTCTTCTCCGGCGTCTACGGCCTGAGCGGCAAGGCGCAGCGCGACAAAATCGACGAGATGTCCCGCGCCTTCAACTTCGCGCCGATCCTCGATCAGACGCCGGATGCCCTGCCGCTCGGCTTCAAGCAACGCCTGGCGCTGGCCTGCGCGCTGATGCACGAACCGGATATTCTGTTCCTCGACGAACCGACCTCCGGCGTCGATCCGCTGACGCGGCGCGAGTTCTGGCTGCACATCAACGGCATGGTCGACAAGGGCGTCACGGTGATGGTGACCACCCACTTTATGGACGAGGCGGAATACTGCGACCGCATCGGCCTGGTGTATCGCGGCAAGATCATCGCCGCCGGCACGCCGGACGATCTCAAACAGCAGGTGGCGCGCGACAACAATCCCAGCCCTTCGATGGAGCAGGCGTTTATCGAGCTGGTGCAGGGCTACGACGAGGAGGAAACGCGGTGAGCGATAACCGACCCCCAATCGATGACGGCGGCTTCTCCTGGCGCCGGCTGCGCGCGCTGTGCCTGAAGGAGACGCGGCAGATACTGCGCGATCCCAGCAGCGGCCTGATCGCCTTCGTCATCCCGCTGATGCTGCTGTTTATCTTCGGCTACGGCATCAACCTGGACTCCAGCAAGCTGCATCTGGGCATTCTGATGGAACAACAGAGCGAAGACGCGCGCGATTTGGCCCACGCCTTCGCCGGTTCGCCCTATATCGAACCGACCATCAGCGATAACCGCCAGCAGCTGATCCAGCAGATGCAGGCCGGCACGATCCGCGGCCTGGTGGTGATCCCGGTGGATTTCGACCAGCGCATGGCGCGCCCGCACGACAGCGCCCCTATCCAGGTGATCACCGACGGCAGCGAGCCGAACACCGCCAACTTCGTGCAGGGCTATGCCCAGGGCGTATGGCAAGTTTGGCAGCAGCAACGCGCCGCCGATCGGGGGAGCAGCGACCAGCCGCTGATTGACGTGCAGATGCGCTACTGGTTCAACCCGGCGGCCATCAGCCGGCACTACATCATTCCCGGCGCCATCACCATCATCATGACGGTGATCGGCGCCATTCTCACCTCGCTGGTGATCGCCCGCGAATGGGAACGCGGCACCATGGAGGCCCTGCTGTCCACCCAGGTGACGCGCAGCGAGCTGCTGCTCTCCAAGCTGATCCCATATTACTTCCTCGGCATGATCGCCATGGCGCTGTGCATGGCGGTGGCGGTGTGGGTGCTCGGCGTGCCCTATCGCGGTTCGCTGCCGATCCTGCTGCTGATCAGCAGCCTGTTCCTCGCCAGCACCCTCGGCATGGGCCTGCTGATCTCCACCCTCACCCGCAACCAGTTCAACGCGGCGATGGTGGCGCTGAACGCCGCCTTTCTGCCGTCGATCATGCTGTCCGGCTTCATTTTCCAGATCGACAGCATGCCGGCCATCGTGCGCGCGGTGACCTACATCATTCCGGCGCGTTACTTCGTCAGCACGCTGCAAACGCTGTTCCTGGCGGGCAACGTCGGCACCGTACTGGCGATCAATCTGCTGTTCCTGATCGCTTCCGCCGTGGTGTTCATCGGCCTGACGGCCTGGAAAACCCAGCGCCGGCTGGATTAAGGAGAAAGAGCGATGTTTCACCGTCTGTTGACGCTTATCATCAAGGAAATGCAGGCGCTGCTGCGCGATCCGCAAACCCGCGCCATCCTGATCATGCCAGTGATCCTGCAGGTGCTGCTGTTCCCGTTCGCCGCGACGCTGGAAGTCACCAACGCCACCATCGCGGTCTACAGCGAGGACAGCGGCCAGGCCTCGGTGGAGCTGACCCAACGCTTCGCCAAGGCCAAAGCCTTCTCCCATGTGCTGCTGCTGCGCAATCCGCAGGAGATAAAGACCACCATCGACAACCAGCGGGCGCTGCTGCTGATCCGCTTCCCGGCGCAGTTCTCGCGCGATATCGCCGCCGGCCACACCGCGCCGCTGCAGCTGCTGCTCGACGGGCGCAACTCCAACAGCGCGCAGATCGCCGCCAACTACGTACAGCAGATCGTGCAGGAATATCAGAACGAGCTGCTCGGCAACCGCGCCAAACCCAACAACAGCGAACTGGTGGTGCGCAACTGGTATAACCCGAATCTGGACTACAAATGGTTCGTGGTGCCGTCGCTGATCGCCATGATCACCACCATCGGCGTGCTGATCGTCACCTCGCTGTCGGTGGCGCGCGAACGCGAACAGGGCACGCTGGAACAGCTGCTGGTCTCGCCGCTCACCACCTGGCAAATCTTTATCGGCAAGGCAGTGCCGGCGCTGATCGTCGCCAGCTTCCAGTCCAGCATCGTGCTGTTGATCGGCATCTTCCTGTACCAGATCCCGTTCGCCGGATCGCTGCTGCTGTTCTACGCCACCATGTTGATCTACGGGCTGTCGCTGGTCGGTTTCGGCCTGCTGATCTCGTCGCTGTGCGCCACTCAGCAGCAGGCGTTTATCGGCGTGTTCGTGTTCATGATGCCGGCGATCCTGCTCTCGGGTTACGTCTCGCCGGTGGAGAATATGCCGGTGTGGCTGCAGGATCTGACCTGGGTGAACCCGATACGCCACTTCACCGACATCACCAAGCAGATCTACCTGAAGGACGCCAGCTTCAGCATCATCTGGCGCAGCCTGTGGCCGCTGCTGGTGATCACCGCCACCACCGGCAGCGCCGCCTACGCGCTGTTCCGCCGCAAGATCGCATAAAAAAAGCTCTGCATATCACATGCAGAGCTTTTTGATCGCCAGATACCCTAAGGCTTGAAAGACGACGGATTTAGCGGCGGTTGCCGAAGATGCGCAGCAACATCAGGAACAGGTTGATAAAGTCGAGATACAGCGTCAGCGCGCCAACGATGGCGTACTTGCGGAAGCCGTCTTTATCATCGGCGTTCAGCTGCTCGCCCATCGCCTTGAGTTTTTGCGTGTCGTACGCGGTCAGACCGACGAACACCACCACCCCAATGTAGGTAATCGCCCACATCAGCGCGGTGCTTTTCAGCCAGATGTTCACCAGCGAAGCCAGCACGATGCCGATCAGCGCCATGAACAACATGCTGCCGAAGCCGCTCAGATCGCGCTTGGTGGTGTAGCCGTACAGGCTCATCGCGCCGAACATGCCGGCGGTGACGACGAAAGTGCTGGCGATCGAGCTGTAGGTGTACGCGATGAAGATGCTCGACAGCGTCAGCCCGGTCAGCGCCGAGTACAGCATGAACAGCGAGGTGGCCACCGCGCCGCTCAGGCGGTTGACCATGCCGGAAATCACGAACACCAGCGCCAACTGGGCGATGATCAGACCGAAGAAGGTGATCTGGCTGGAGAAGATGAAGTTGAGGATCGCGGGCGTATTGGCCGCATACCAGGAAACGAACGCCGTCAGCAGCAGACCGCAGGTCATCCAGCCGTAAACCTGCGCCATGTAGGCCTGAATGCCGCTGTTGGCACGTTCGACGATAGAACCATTAGAGCGTGGATATCGGTCCATGACGGTTACCTTTTGCGTTGTAAACAAGATTCCGAAGCCCCGCGAACGGGGCTTCGCCTGCTATAAGCGTACCACAGAATAGGCCGCGCGAAAGCGGCAAAGGTCTTGATTTGTTTCCGCTGTTGACGCGTTATTTAGCCGCGTCGTGCCAGCGCTGCGCGGCCTCGCGATCGCTGTCGCGAGCGTCCACCCAACGATCGCCCTGGCCGGTCGCTTCGCGCTTCCAGAACGGCGCGCGGGTCTTCAGGTAGTCCATGATGAACTCGCTGGCGGCGAACGCCATGCTGCGGTGCGCGCCGGTCACGCCAACGAACACGATCTCGTCGCCGGGATACAGCGCGCCAACGCGGTGGATCACCGTCACGCGCTGCAGCGGCCAGCGGCTGCGCGCCTCGGCCACGATCTCCGCCAGCGCCTTCTCGGTCATGCCGGGGTAGTGTTCCAGCGTCAGCGCGCTGACGTCGTCCCCAAGGTTATGGTTGCGCACCTTGCCGGTGAAGGTCACCACCGCGCCGTCGGCGTCGCACTGCGCCAGCCACTGATACTCGTCGCCGACGTTGAACGGCGCTTCGCCCACGCGAATGCGGGTGTTTTCCATGCTTACCCCCCGGTGACCGGCGGGAAGAAGGCCACCTCATCGCCGGCGCGCAGCGGATGATCCGCCGCCACCAGCGACTGATTGACCGCCGCCAGCAGTTTGCCGGACTCCAGCGCCAGCGCCCAGCGATCGCCGCGCGCACACAGCGCCTGGCGCAGCGCCTCGACGGTCGGGTAATCCGCCGGCATCGACAGCGCGCCGGTGCCCACCAGTTCGCGCACCTGCGCGAAGAAAAGAATATCGATCATGCGTTCACCTTAAAATCGCCGGATTTGCCGCCGCTTTTCGCCAGCAGGCGCACCGGGCCGATCACCATGTCTTTCTGTACCGCTTTGCACATGTCATAGATGGTCAATGCCGCCACCGAGGCGGCGGTCAGCGCCTCCATCTCGACGCCGGTTTTGCCGGTCAGCCGGCAGCAGGTTTCGATGCGCACCCGGCTGTGCTCCGTTTGCGCTTCCAGCTGCACTTCGACTTTGCTCAGCATCAGCGGGTGGCACAGCGGGATCAGCTCCCAGGTGCGTTTGGCCGCCTGAATGCCGGCGATGCGCGCCGTGGCGAACACGTCGCCCTTGTGATGGCTGCCGTCGACGATCATCGCCAGCGTGGCGGGCAGCATCTCGACGAAGGCTTCGGCGCGCGCCTCGCGCACCGTTTCGGCCTTGGCGGAAACGTCGACCATATGGGCTTCGCCGGCGGCGTTAATGTGGGTTAGCTGTGTCATGACTCAGGGCTTCTTTAAATGGGGCTGGAAGTTGCACGGCCGATGGCGCGCGTCCAACTGCTCTTCGATAATCCGCTCCCAGGCGGTGCGGCAGGCGCGGGTGGAACCCGGCATGGCGAAAATCACCGTGCGGTTGGCCAGGCCGGCCAGCGCGCGCGACTGGATCGTCGCGGTGCCGATCTCTTCGTACGACACCATGCGGAACAGTTCGCCGAACCCTTCCACCTCTCTGTCGAACAGCGGCAACAGCGCTTCCGGCGTGTTGTCGCGCGCGGTAAAACCGGTGCCGCCGGTGATCAGCACCGCCTGCACGTTGTCATCGGCGATCCACGCGGAAACCCGCGCGCGGATCTGGTAAATGTCATCTTTGACGATGGCGCGATCCACCACCTGATGGCCGGCTTCCCGCGCCGCGTCCTGCAGATATTGGCCGGAGGTGTCTTCCGCCGCGCCGCGGCTGTCGGACACGGTCAGGATGGCGATATGCGCCGCAATAAACTCGCTGCTCGCATGGCTCATGGTTCAATAAGCTCCTATTGGCTGTCAGCCGCCGATAAACGACAGGTTCTGGGTGATCCCGCTGTTGCCCTGATGCAGGAAATGGGTCTGCTTCTTGCTCAGCAGCCCGCTCTGGATGCGCGCCTTCAGCGCATCGAGCTGGCCGTCGTCCGCCAGCAGATCGCGCAGGGGCACCCCCTGCTCGCCGAACAGGCACAGGTGCAGATTACCGATGGAAGAAACGCGCAGCCGGTTGCAGCTGGCGCAGAAGTCTTTTTCATACGGCATGATAAGACCCACCTCACCCTGGTAGTCCGGGTGGCTGAACACCTGCGCCGGGCCGTCGCTGCGGCCGCGTGCCTGGCGCTGCCAGCCCTGCTGTTCCAGCTGCCGGCGAATCACTTCGCCGGAAACGTGGTGTTTGCGAAACAGCTCGCCGCCCTCGCCGGTTTCCATCAGTTCGATAAAACGCAGCTGGATCGGCCGATCCTTGATCCAGGCGAGAAAGGCGCCAAGCTGCTGGTGATTGACGTCGCGCATCAGCACGGCGTTGACCTTGACCTTGCTGAAACCGGCGCTGAAGGCGGCGTCGATGCCGTCCATCACCTGGCGGAACTTGTCCTGGCCGGTGATGGCGTGAAACTGACGGGGATCCAGGCTGTCGATGCTGACGTTGATCGCCGTCAGACCGGCGTCACGCCAGGCGGCGACGTCGCGCGCCAGACGGTAACCGTTGGTGGTGACCGCCAGCGTGCGGATGGCCGGGTTTTCCCGCACGGCGGCGATGATCTCGGTAAAATCACGGCGCAGCGAAGGCTCGCCGCCGGTCAGGCGCACCTTTTCGGTGCCCAGTTCGGCGAACGCGCGGCTGACGCGGCGGATTTCATCCAGCGACAGGAAGCTTTTCGGGCTGCCGCTCGGCTTGTAGCCATCGGGCAGACAATAGGTGCAACGAAAGTTGCACACGTCGGTGATCGACAAGCGCAGGTAATAGAACTTGCGCTCATAAGCATCAATGAGTTGCGGTACCATAACACCTTTCCAAAGTCGGGAGATGCGAGCGTTTCCCCTCTGCACCCTGGTGGCTGACTTCGCCACGGCCCAGGCGCCATATCGTTCCGGATGAACAACGTAGGCGCAGGGGCTAGGAGTTTGATTTCTCTTCCCGCTACCTTGAGTAGCCGGAATGAAACCGTGGTTTTCAGCAGAATTCTAGCGCTAATCGGCAACGATAGCCAACGCGTTAATTCGCTATATAATTGTCTATACAGCGTTTTTAGACGCCGTCTATTCGGGTAAACCATGATAAACATCGCTTGCGTGGACGAATTGACCAGAATCACGCAAATGACACTCTTTATCGCGTTTTTATGCCGGATCCGCTACCTTATGCCGGCAGTTCAGCCCCTTTGTAAGGAAATTTATGCGTAATCGTACCCTGGCCGATCTCGACCGCGTGGTGGCGTTGGGCGGCGGACACGGTCTGGGCCGTGTGATGTCGGCCCTGTCGTCCTTAGGCTCCCGCCTGACCGGCATCGTCACCACCACCGACAACGGCGGTTCCACCGGCCGCATCCGCCGTTCGGAAGGCGGCATTGCCTGGGGCGATACCCGCAACTGCCTCAACCAGCTGATCACCGAACCGAGCGTCGCCTCGGCGATGTTCGAATACCGTTTCAGCGGCAACGGTGAGCTGGCCGGCCATAACCTGGGCAACCTGATGCTGAAAGCGCTGGATCACCTGAGCGTACGCCCGCTGGAAGCGATCAACCTGGTGCGCAGCTTGCTGAAGGTGGACGCGGCGCTGATCCCGATGTCGGAGCAGCCGGTGGATTTGATGGCGCACGATCACGAAGGCAATCACGTTTACGGTGAAGTGAATGTCGATCAACTGGCCCATATGCCGCAGGAGCTGATGCTGTCGCCCCCGGTCAACGCCACGCGCGAAGCGCTGGACGCCATCGCGCAAGCCGACGTGATCCTGATCGGGCCGGGCAGCTTCCTCACCAGCCTGATGCCGCTGCTGCTGCTGGACGATCTCACCCAGGCGCTGCGCCGCAGCAGCGCCAGCATGATTTATATCGGCAACCTCGGCCGCGAACTGAGCGTGGCCGCCGCGGCGCTGTCGTTAAAGGATAAGCTGACGCTGATGGAAGAGAAGATCGGCCGCCGGATGATCGATGCGCTGATTGTCGGCCCGGCGGTGGACACCAGTGAAGTGCAGGATCGGGTGGTGATTCAACAGCCGCTGGAAGCGAGCGACATCCCCTACCGCCACGATCGCCAGCTGCTGCGCCAGGCGCTGGATCACGCGCTGGTGGAGCTGGCCGCCCGCCGCTGACCGAATTTAACCGTCTCGCCCGCGCAGCCAGGGATTATCGCTGGCCGGGGCGGGATGGCTGACCATATCGATATACAGCTCTTCCACCTCTTTGCGCGCCCAGGGCGTGCGACGCAAAAACTTCAGGCTGGACTTGATGCTCGGATCGCTGCGGAAGCAGTTGATGCGAATGCGCGCGCCCAGTTCGGACCAACCGTAGTGATCCACCAGTTTATTCAGCAGTTGCTCCAGCGTCACGCCGTGCAGCGGGTCTTTAGACTGGTGTTGGCTCATGTTCGGTACTCTTCGTGGTCAAATCGGGCCGCACACCATAACAGCTTTGACGCGGCCGACAAGGAATTTTGACGCCCACAGCGCGGGCGCCGTCCAACGGTCAGGAAATCGCGATGAACTGCTCGCGCAGCTGGTGGATTTCGTCGCGCAGCGCAGCCGCCTGCTCGAACTCCAGATTTTGCGCATGTGTGTACATCTGCGCTTCCAGATCGCGGATTTTCTGATCCAGCGCTTTCGGCGTGAGGTTCTGCAGCTGAGCGCCGCTGTCCGCCGCCTTGCCCTTGCCTTTAGCCTTGGCGCGGTTGACCGGCTGGCCGATCTGCAGAATATCGCCGATCTTCTTGTTCAGCCCCTGCGGCACGATGCCGTTGGCTTCGTTGTAGGCCTGCTGCTTGGCGCGGCGCCGCTCGGTTTCGCCGATCGCCTTGGCCATCGAATCGGTGATGCGATCGCCATACAGGATCGCCTTGCCGTTCAGGTTACGCGCCGCGCGGCCGATGGTCTGAATCAGTGAACGCTCGGAACGCAGGAAACCTTCCTTGTCGGCGTCCAGAATCGCCACCAGCGACACCTCAGGCATGTCGAGGCCCTCACGCAACAGGTTGATGCCCACCAGCACGTCGAACTCGCCCAGACGCAGGTCACGGATGATTTCGACCCGTTCCACGGTATCGATGTCCGAGTGCAGGTAGCGCACGCGCTCGCCATGCTCTTCCAGGTATTCGGTCAGGTCTTCCGCCATGCGTTTGGTCAGGGTGGTCACCAGCACGCGCTCGTTGATCGCCGCGCGCTTGCGGATCTCGGAGAGCAGATCGTCCACCTGAGTGGCGACCGGCCGCACTTCCACGATCGGATCCAGCAACCCGGTCGGGCGCACCACCTGATCGATCAGATCGCCGCCGGATTTCTCCAGCTCATATTTGCCCGGCGTGGCGGAAACATAGATGGTCTGCGGCGCCAGCGCCTCGAATTCCTCGAAGCGCAGCGGGCGGTTGTCCAGCGCCGACGGCAGACGGAAGCCGTACTCCACCAGCGTTTCCTTGCGCGCGCGGTCGCCCTTGAACATCGCGCCGATCTGCGGAATGGTGACGTGGGATTCGTCGACCACCAGCAGGCCGTCCGCCGGCAGGTAGTCGAACAGCGTCGGCGGCGGCTCGCCCTCGGCACGCCCGGAAAGGTAGCGCGAGTAGTTTTCGATGCCCGAGCAGTAGCCCAGCTCGTTCATCATCTCCAGATCGAACTGGGTGCGCTGCGTCAGGCGTTGCTCTTCCAGCAGCTTGTTGTTGGCCAACAGCACCTTGCGGCGGTCCGCCAGATCGACCTTGATCTCTTCCATCGCTTGCATGATCCGCTCGCGCGGCGTCACGTAGTGCGACTTCGGGTAAATGGTAAAACGCGGCACCACCTGCTCAATCTGCCCGGTCAGCGGATCGAACAGCGACAGCCGTTCCACTTCTTCGTCGAACAGCTCGACGCGCAGCGCCAGCTCGTCCGATTCCGCCGGGAAGATGTCGATCACCTCGCCGCGCACGCGGAAGGTGGCGCGCTGGAAAGCCTGATCGTTGCGGGAATACTGCAGCTCCGCCAGGCGGCGCAAAATGGAGCGCTGATCGATGATCATTCCCTGGGTCAGGTGCAGCATCATCTTCAGGTAAAGATCCGGATCGCCCAGGCCGTAGATCGCCGATACCGACGCCACCACCACCACGTCGCGCCGCTCCAGCAACGCCTTGGTGGCGGAAAGACGCATCTGCTCGATGTGCTCGTTCACCGAAGCGTCTTTTTCAATGAAGGTGTCGGAGCTGGGCACGTAGGCTTCCGGCTGGTAGTAGTCGTAGTAGGAGACGAAGTATTCCACCGCATTCTCCGGGAAAAACGCTTTCATCTCGCCGTACAGCTGCGCCGCCAGCGTCTTGTTCGGCGCCAGCACCATGGTCGGCCGATTCAGATCGGCTATCACGTTGGCGATGGTGAATGTTTTGCCCGAACCGGTGACCCCCAGCAGCGTCTGGTGCGCCAGGCCGTCTTCCAGCCCCTCTTCCAGCTTGCGGATGGCTTCCGGCTGATCGCCGGCCGGTTTGAACTCGGAATGCAGTTTGAAAAGTTTACTCATTGCTCGGCTACCCTGTGGAGATGCGCGCGCTCAGGCGGCCAGCCGGCTCTGCGCCGGACATGGCCCCTAATTATGGAAAGTGTCGGCGATTTGCGCCAGTGCCCATGATACTGGATATAAAACCAGCTTCAAGCGGATTCGTCGCTGCGCCCGGCACGGCGGCGATGCCGTTGCACCGTGAGGTTACAGCCGGGTGACATTTTTATTGTCAATAACAGATTTATCCCCAGAACTTGCCGCGAATTAACTTATTGATAGCACCGCGTCGAAAAATCATACATAGAGACCTGATCAATACCCCTGTGTCTTGATTTTAATTAATCTATTGATATATAAGACATTTAATAAAAAGACGAGAATGCGGGCAAAGCGAACAGAACCCGCGTCGGCTCTCGCTTTACAGCGTTTTTCTAAATCTAATGCACAAGGTTATCCACAGGAATAGTGGATAACTCTCACCGCCCCGCCCGGGGCGGGAGTTACAGAAAGAAAGCTTTTCGCCCTTTACACTCGCCAAAATGGCTTTTTTAGTTATTTTTTCATAAAAATATCGCTTTGTTTATGCCGATTAATACTAAAAATCCCCATTGCTAAAATCGCATTGCCCCCTTTCTCGCGGATCGCGCTTGACGGCGGCGCAATGCCTTGCACCACGCCCTCACCGGAAAGCACCACAAGAGTGCAAAAAACGTCCGGGTTAACTTCCCGGCGTATTTTCAGGCCGCCGCGGCAGAGCGCGTCAGGCCTGATTAGCGGTTAACAAGGCGATAACAATCCCCGTTTTCACCCGGCGACAAAATTGGCCTGAGAGTTGCTTTATCTTCCTGCGTATCAATGCGGTGCGGCGGCGTGATGCGCTGCCAGCCGCAGCGTGTACCCCTCGCGGTGCTATCGCCTGTAAAAGCGCAAGAACGACACCAAGTCGTCACAAGCGTCGTTTTTAACAACATATTGACTGTCATTCCGTCCACCGTAGACCTTGCTCTGGCTCATCGGACGGACGGCATCTTGTTCCAGACATTGCCACACTCGGGAAATTCGCCGCGCATGCGGCCTTTGCTGTCCCCCGCCAACGAGTGAAACGAGCGTCTATGAGGAGAATGCCAAATGCTGAGCCTGAGATCGGTCAATCAATTCTACGGTCAAAACCACACCCTGTGGGACATCAACCTGGAGCTGCCGCGCGGCCAGTGCACCGTGCTGCTCGGGCGCAACGGCGTGGGTAAGACCACGCTGGTCAACTGCATCATGGGGCATTTGCCGGTAGTGAGCGGCAGCATGACCTGGCAGCCGGCAGATCAGCCGCCGCAAAACCTGCTGCTGCAACCGATGGAGCGCCGCGCCGCACTTGGCATCAGCCACGTCCCGCAAGGGCGGCAACTCTTCTCGCAGCTGAGCGTGGAAGAGAATCTGCAGGTGGCGCAGATGGCCGTGCGCGGCGCCCCTCGCTGCATTCCGCCGCTGATCTACAGCCTGTTTCCCAATTTGCGCCAGATGCGTACCCGCCGCGCCGGCGATCTGTGCGAAGGCGCCCAACGCCAGTTGGCGATCGGTCGTGCGCTGGCGCAGGAACCGGCGCTGCTGATCCTCGACGAACCCACGGCGGGCGTGCCGCCTTCGATCGCCGCCGACATCGGCAACGTGATCCGCAGGCTCAACTATGAATTGGGCATGACCATTTTGCTGGTAGAGCATCAGTTGCCGTTCGTGCGCCGGGTGGCGGACCGCTTTTGTCTGCTCGATAGCGGGCGCACCGTGGCACACGGCGCGCTGACGCAGTTGGATGAGGCGCTGATCGGCGCCGGGCTGGCGGAGTGAGTGGTCGGGTTAGCGATTAGGTTGCTGTTGTATCAGCCACGGCCGGTCTGCGCCCAATAGGCACGGGCCCGCCGTCTTTTCATACTCGATAGGGGTCACACCGACACCATAATATCGAGGGATGTAAGCATGACAGACAACAACGCGGCATTTATTCAATACGCGGATTTGCGCAACAAAAACTGGAATCTGCAGGAACGTCTTAATATTGAAGGCATTTACGTCAGTTCGCGCGACGAACTGGTCGGCGCACAAGACTTTATCATCAAAACGTTAAAACGCCCTGCGATTGTCAGATTCGCCGCGCCTTTTGCCCTTTGGTCGGCGCCTAAAACCGATATCAATGTCGGGTTCGTCTATATCGACGGCAACGGCGTCAACATCACTACCGAGATCCCCAACGGCACGGAAAGCGACCATAACTATTTCCTGCGCTGCTATACCAGCAGCGGCGCGCTGGATAACAACGTTCCTATTCGCCCGGCACCTATCATGAAAGATTTCACCGTAAAGGGCATCGGCGCCAGGATTAACAACAGCAAAGATGAAACGACGATCGAATACACCTATATCGACGGCGTCCGTTTCGATTCGCCTGAAGGCCCGCTGGGCAACTTTTCCGTCAATAACGTCTATATTTCCGGCTTCTACTACGGCCTGTACTACGGCACCAATGCCTATATCGCCCACCACTACGCCTGTGAAGTCATTCGCTGTTTTGAGTGCCTGCATATGCCTTCAACGAACAGCGGCGCCCAAAACTTCGGCGAAGGCATCAACTTCTTCGGTGGCACCCTCGGCAATTCCCAGGGGTTGGCCGTTCGCAACGCTAACCCCAACGGCGCCTTCCGCCTGTTCGGCACTTCGATCGACTATGCCGGCTCGATCGCCGACGTTGAGGCCGGTAGCATTGAATTGCATGGCTGCCATATGGAATTCAACAACGGTAATAGTCCGCTTACGGAAATTCCCTTCCGTTGCAGCGCCAATCAAAATGCATCGCTGTTGATTCACGGCGGCGAAATCATCGTCGCCGGCGGCCGACTGGCGCAAGCGTCGCTGTTTTACGCCGAGGCCGGCAGTAGCGGGATTATCGTCGACAGCGTGAAGTTCTATGGCGTAAGAACCACCAGCGGCCGCTATTTCAGCGGTACCGGCGACTTTGTCATCGTCAATAGCCGACTGGATGGCGGTGGGGGTGGCGCCGGGATCCAGACGCTGGTCGGCGCCGTGAATAACAAGTTAAAAGACGGTGAGTTCGCCTTTTCCGCTAAGCCGTTTGGCTGGGAAGTAACAGGCGGCACGATCAGCGAACCCTTTACCTCAGACGCAGTGACTATCAGTATCGAAGCCGGCGCGGGCGTCAACGGCAGTAATGCCCTGAAAGTGACCAAGTTGGGCAACGCCAATACCAACGCAGGGGTGAGAGTGATCGTGCCCGCCGCGCAATATGAGCAGTTGGGCGCCTGTTTTACCCTGAAAACGGTCAACGGCGGTACCGGCAATCTGTTCGCGACGCTGCAATATGCCTGTATCCAGGAACATGCGGACAACGGCGTCTCGCTCGTAGCCAAAGCCGCGCCGGCAGCCTGGGACGCCGCCTTGAAAGCCGATGCTTACGCCGAGTACACCGAATATCGTTTCAACGCCAATCGACGAAAAGTCCCGGTCTGGGCGACCCATGTCATCCTGACGTTCAACCTGTTTGCCCTGGCGAAAAATGGCGTGCTTTATCTCGATAACGCCTGTATTACCGCCATGTAAAAGCCAACGCCGGGTCATAAGACCCGGCGTTATGATTCATCAGCCAGAACCTCTCACTGCGCCAGCAGGCTGATATCCAGATATTGCCCCAACGGCGTTCGTTCGGCCTGCGGCAGGTGCGGGATTTCGCCCAGCAGCGGCGCCGGCAGCATGCGGCGCAGCGTGGCCAGGTATTCCTGATGCCGCCGCCCCGGCGGCGCCACGTCGTTGGCGATCCAACCGGCCAGCGTCAGCCCCGCCTGTTGCACCGCCTGCGCCGTCAACACCGCATGGTTGATGCAGCCCAGTTTGATACCCACCACCAGGATCACCGGCAGTTGCTCCTGCTGCACCCAGTCGGCGAAGGTGTACTGCGCCGACAGCGGAGTAAACCACCCGCCGGCGCCCTCGACCAATACCCAGTCGGCGCGCTGTTCCAGCCGGCGCAGGCCGTCGGACAGCCGCGCTGCGTCTATCGGCCGGCCTTCATCGGCGCTAACGATATGCGGCGAAGTCGGTTCGGCAAAAACGTAAGGGTTCACTTCGTCGTACCCCAGCGCCACGCCGCTGTTGGCCTGCAGCGCCAGCGCGTCGCCGTTGCGCAGCCCCTCGGCGGTCATCTCGCTGCCGGAAGCCACCGGCTTATAGCCGGCGCTGCGGTAGCCCGCCAGATTGGCGGCCTGCAGCAAGGCGCTGCTGGCGACAGTTTTCCCGACCTCGGTGTCGGTGCCGGTCACGAACCAACGTTTAATCACGATAAATCACTCCATAAGCCAGATGATAGCTGAGCGGGAACTGCCCCTGCCGGCACGGGTAAGCCGCCTGCAGCGCGGCGAGGCGGCCGCGCGACATCAGGCCGCCCTCGCGTCCCTGGTGCAGATGCGTCGCCCCGATGCCCTTGAGCGAACGCATCAGCGTCATCACGTCCGGGTAATTCAGGGTGCGCAGCTCCGTCACCAGCTCGTGTCGATAGTCGGCACAGGCGGCGCGGATCTGCGCCAGCGGCAGGAAGGCGTTCACGTGACGTTCGCCGTCCACCTGTTGCCAGGCGTCCCCCAATTCCTGCAGCGAGCCCGCCGCCAGCGTGGAGAACAGGATCACACCGCCGGGCCGGGTGACGCGATACAGCTCCGCCAGCGCGGCGGGCAGATCGCTGCACCACTGCACCACCAGGCTGCTGAAACAGATGTCCATCGCCGCGTCGGGCAACGGCACCTGCTCGATATCGCCCAGCAGATAATGGTGCGCCGCCTGTTGCTGGCGGGCGAATGCCAACATCCCCGGCGCCAGATCGAGCGCCGTCACCTGCTTGCCGCGCTCGCGCCACAGACGGCTGAAATAGCCGGTGCCGCAGCCGGCATCCAGCAGCCGTTCGCCCGGGTGGGAACTCCCCATCCCCAGTAAGCGCTCGCCAACGTCACGCTGCAGCGCGGCGGCGGCGTCGTAGCTGCCGGCCGCGCGGCTGAAGGCCGAGGCGACCGCCTGTTTGTTCACTGTGTCATTGGCTGACGTCATGCAATACCTCCAGCAGCCGATCGATATCCTGCGGCTGGTGCGCCGCCGTCAGGGTAATGCGCAGCCGCGCGCCGCCCGGGGGCACCGTCGGTGGACGGATGGCGCTCACCCACAGGCCGCGATCGCGCAGACGGGTCGCCAGATCGAGCGCACGCTGATTGTCCCCCACCAGCAGCGGCTGGATGGCGGTGTCGGAATCCGTCAGGGTCAGCGCCAGCGGCGCCGCGCCCTGGCGGAAACGCCGGATGTTATCCTGCAGCCGGGCGCGCCGTTCATCACCCTCTCGAATGCAGGCCAGCGCCGCCTGCAGCGCGCAGGCCTGCGCCGGCGGCATCGCGGTGCTGTAGATCAGATGGCGAGCGAACTGCAGCAGATACTCGGCGGTCGCCTCATCGCACAGCACTGCCGCGCCGCTGACGCCGAACGCCTTGCCGAAGGTCGCCACCAGCAGTTCAGGGCGCACGCCCTGCTGCCAGCAGCTGCCGCGGCCTTGCTCGCCGCGCACGCCGACGCCGTGGGCATCGTCCACCATCAGCCAGGCGCCCGCCGCACGGGTTAAGCGATGCAGCTCCGCCAACGGTGCGCCGTCGCCGTCCATGCTGAACACCCCTTCGGTCACCGCCAGCCGCTGCCCGTCGCAGGGTTTGGCCAGCAGATCCGCCAAGGCTTGCGGTTGATTGTGCTGGAACCGGCGCAGCTCGGCCGGCGACTGCGCCGCCGCCTCCAGCAGCGAGGCATGGCTGAGGCGATCGGCCAAAATGCGATCGCCCTTCTGCATCAACGCCGCCAGCACCGCCTGGTTGGCGGCGTAACCGGAGATGAACAGCAGCGCGCGCGGATAGCCGAGCCACGCCGCCAGTTGCTCTTCCAGCGCCTGATGCGCCGCGCTAAAGCCGGTGACGTGGCCCGAACCGCCGCTGCCGACGCCGTAACGCTGCGCGCCCTGCTGCCAGGCGGCGATCACCCGCGCATCCTGGCTCAGCCCCAGGTAGTCGTTACCGGAGAAGTTCAGGTAGAGACGATCGCCGAGCCTGATCTGGCGGCCATTGCCGCCCTCGGTGGCCTGTCGCCGGCGGTAGGCGGCGTTGAGGCGCCGCTCTGCCAGCGCCTGCTCGATGCGTTGCTGCCAGCTCATCACGGCGCCGCGTTGTAAAACTCGGCGGTATCGGCGTTCAGCAGTTGCTTGGCCAGCACCTGCTGTTGCTGGTTGTCGCCGTGTTCGGTTGCGGTCTGCTGCGGGTTGAGCCCCAGCTTGCGGAACAGCTGCAGGTCTTTGTCTTCTTCCGGATTCGGCGTGGTCAGCAGCTTGCAGCCGTAGAAGATGGAGTTGGCGCCGGCCATGAAGCACATCGCCTGCGTCTGTTCATTCATCTGTTCACGGCCGGCGGAGAGACGGACATAAGAGGCCGGCATCATGATGCGCGCCACCGCGATAGTGCGGATGAAATCGAACGGATCGACGTCATCGTTATCCGCCAGCGGCGTGCCTTTCACCTTCACCAACATGTTGATCGGCACGCTCTCCGGCGGTTTCGGCAGGTTGGCCAGCTGCACCAGCAGCCCCGCGCGGTCGCGCACCGTTTCACCCAGCCCGACGATGCCGCCGGAGCACACTTTGATGCCGGCGTCGCGCACTTTGTCGAGCGTATCCAGGCGTTCCTGGTAGCTGCGGGTGGTGATGATGCTGCCGTAGAACTCCGGCGAGGTATCGAGGTTATGGTTGTAATAATCCAGCCCGGCCTCCGCCAGCCGCTCGGCCTGAGTGCCGTCAAGCGTGCCCAGCGTCATGCAGGTTTCCATGCCCATCGCTTTCACGCCCTGCACCATCTGCTGCAGATAAGGCATATCGCGCTCGTGCGGGTTCTTCCACGCCGCGCCCATGCAAAAACGGGTCGAGCCGTTCGCTTTAGCTTTGCGCGCCGATTCCAGCACCTGCTCGACCTGCATCAGCCGCTCCGACTCCAGGCCGGTCTTGTAGCGTGAGCTCTGCGGGCAGTATTTGCAGTCTTCCGGGCAAGCGCCGGTCTTGATCGAGAGCAGCGTGCTGACCTGCACCTGACGCGGGTCGAAGTGCTGACGGTGTACGGTTTGCGCTTCGAACAGCAGTTCCAGCAGCGGTTTATCAAACAGGGCCTGGGCTTGCCCTACTGTCCAGTGAATGCGGTCGGCCATCATGGCGTCTCCAAAACGAAAAAGTGTCGCCAGTTTAAATATTGTGGATATACTGTCAACCAATCTTAATTCAATTCGGTTTACAAGTATGTCTGTCACCGCTTCCGACCTGGCGTTTGACCAACGTCATATCTGGCACCCCTACACCTCCATGAGCCGCCCGTTACCCTGTTACCCGATCGAGTCGGCCAGCGGCGTCGAGCTGCAGCTGGCGGATGGCCGGCGCCTGGTGGACGGCATGTCCTCCTGGTGGGCGGCGATCCACGGTTACAACCATCCGAGTCTGAATCAGGCCGCCAGCCAGCAGTTGGAGAAGATGTCGCACGTGATGTTCGGCGGCATCACCCATCCGGCCGCCATCTCGCTGTGCCGTCGGCTGGTGGCGATGACGCCGGAAGCGCTGCAGTGCGTGTTCCTGGCAGATTCCGGTTCGGTGGCGGTGGAAGTGTCACTGAAGATGGCGCTACAGTACTGGCAGGCGCGCGGCGAGCGCCGGCAGCGCATCCTGACGCTGCGCCACGGCTATCACGGCGATACCTTCGGCGCGATGTCGGTCTGCGATCCGGACAACTCGATGCACAGCCTCTATCAGGGCTATCTGGCGCCGCACCTGTTCGCCACCGCGCCGCAGTGCCGCTTCGACGAGAAATGGCGCGAAGAGGACATTGCGCCGTTCGCCGCGCTGCTGGAGCAGCACGCCGGTGAAGTGGCGGCGGTGATCCTGGAACCGGTGGTGCAAGGCGCCGGCGGCATGCGCATCTACCACCCAACCTACCTCAAGCGGGTGCGCGAGCTGTGCGATCGTCATCAGGTGCTGCTGATCGCCGACGAGATCGCCACCGGCTTCGGCCGCACCGGCAAGCTGTTCGCCTGCGAACACGCGCAGGTGGTGCCGGACATTCTCTGTCTGGGCAAGGCGCTGACCGGCGGTTACATGACCCTGTCCGCCACCCTGACCACCCGCCACGTGGCGGAGACCATCAGCAACGGCGCGGCCGGCTGCTTTATGCACGGGCCGACCTTTATGGGCAACCCGCTGGCCTGCGCGGTAGCGGACGCCAGCCTGGCGCTGCTGGCGGAAAATCGCTGGCAGGCGCAGGTGAGCGCCATCGAAGCCCAGCTGAAGCAGGAACTGCTGCCGTTGGCGGCGCTGCCGAAGGTGGCGGACGTGCGGGTGCTGGGGGCGATTGGGGTGGTGGAGATGCGCGAACCGGTGGATGTCGCCGAGCTGCAGCGCGGGTTCGTCGAGCGCGGGGTGTGGATCCGGCCGTTCGGCAAACTGATTTACCTGATGCCGCCTTACATCATCGAAGCGGAACAGCTCAGCCGCCTGACCGCCGCCGTGGCCGCCGCCGCGCGTTAATGCCTTACCAATGCTGGTCCAGATAGCGGGCCAGCAATCCCAGACACAGCAGCCAGAGTAAAATGATCATCGCCGCCGCCATGCGGCCGGTGGGGTTGTCGACGCGCTGTTGCGCCTTCTCGCGCAGCTCGGCCATCAGCGGCTTGGGGATCAGGCGCACCGCCAGCATGATGCCCAACGGCACGATGATCACATCGTCCAGATAGCCCAGCACTGGAATGAAATCCGGGATCAAATCGATTGGCGAGATCGCATAGCCGGCCACCAGCAGCGCGATCAGCTTGGCGTACCACGGGGTGCGCTTATCACGGGCGGCCAGCCACAGCGCGTAGATATCGCGCTTGATGCCTTTGGCCCAACGGCGCAGCCAGCCGAACCACGGCGTGCGTTTTTTCAGTGAAATCATGATTACTTCATATAAGAACGTAAAACGGTCATCAATTGCTCGATGTCCTGCTCGCGCTGCTGCGGCGTAGCGTCTGCGGCAGCCAGATGTTCGCGCACATGCCCTTCCAGCACCTGCGCCATTAAACCGTTGACCGCGCCGCGCACCGCCGCGATCTGCTGCAGCACAGCAGAACATTCGCCGCCGCTCTCCAGCGCGCGCTCCAGCGCTTCGGCCTGCCCTTTAATGCGGCGCACCCGCGCCAACAGCTTCTTTTGATCTCTGAGGGTATGGCTCATTATTTCCGCCTGATTGTTATTTACTATACTGGGGTATAGTATATTTCAGCACACTACCTTTTGCTGAGGAACTTCACCATGACGTCTCACGCGCCCGCTTTGCACCGCGAGCACAGCCACGTTTTTGACGATGGTAACCCATTGGCCGAAAGAAACACCAGATGGGCGGTGATACTCACCGCCAGTATGATGGTCATCGAGATAGCCGGGGGTTGGCTGTTTAACTCGATGGCATTGTTGGCCGACGGCTGGCACATGAGCTCGCATGCGCTGGCCCTGGGCCTGTCGCTGCTGGCTTACGGCGCCGCACGCCGGTTGGCCAAGGATCGCCGCTTCAGCCTCGGCACCTGGAAGATAGAAGTGCTGGCCGGTTACACCAGCGCGGTGTTGTTGGTGCTGGTGGCAGCGCTGATGCTGTTTCAGTCAGCGCAGCGGCTGCTGAATCCCAGCCCGATTCATTACAACGAAGCCATCGCCATCGGTACGATCGGGCTGGCCGTCAATCTGCTTTGCGCCTGGCTGTTACGCGGCGGCGGCCACCATCACCACCACGAGGATCACCACGATGACCATCATCATGACCTCAACCTGCGCTCCGCCTATATCCACGTCATCGCCGACGCCGCCACCTCGGTGTTGGCCCTCGTCGCGCTGTTCGGCGGCAAGCTTTGGGGCGCCGCCTGGCTCGATCCGTTGATGGGCATCGTCGGCGCGATGATGGTGGCCACCTGGGCCTATAGCCTGATGCGCGATAGCGGGAAGATTTTGCTGGATGCCGAAATGGACGCCCCCGTGGCGCAAGAGATACGTCAGACCCTGGCCACCTCCGGCCACCCACTCACGCTGACCGATTTGCATTTAGGCCGCATCGGTAAAGGAAAATATCATTGCATCCTCGCCCTGAGCAGCGCCGATCGCGCCCTCACCGCCGACCGGGTGCGCCAACTGTTGGCCGTTCATCCCGAACTGGTGCATGTCACCGTCGAGATCAACCGCCCGCCGCTGGCGCAAGGGGTTGTATTGTTCCACCGAAAAGATCTAGCTTAAGGGCTCTGCTTTTATCACAACTGGGAGTCATTATGGCTTTTCGTTTGTACAGCAACGATCTGCAGGACGGCGGCACAATGCCGCAGACGCAGGTCTTCAACGGCATGGGCTACCACGGCGATAACCTGTCGCCCCACCTGGCCTGGGACGGCGTGCCCGAGGGCACCAAGAGCTTCGTCGTCACCCTATACGATCCCGATGCCCCTACCGGCTCCGGCTGGTGGCACTGGGTGGTGGCCAATATTCCGGCCGACGTGCGTGAGCTGCCGCAGGGCGCAGGCTCCGGCAAAGCGCCGCTGCCGAGCGCCGCGCTGCAAACCCGCACCGACTTCGGCTCGGCCGGTTACGGCGGCGCCGCGCCGCCGAAGGGCGAAAGCCACCGCTATCAGTTCACCGTGCATGCGTTGGACGTGGAGCGCATTGACGTGGATGAGGGTTCCAGCGGCGCGCTGGTGGGCTTCAACGTCCATTTCCACAGTCTCGGCAGCGCCACGCTGACGGTGATGTTCAACTGATCCCCCGCCAATAAAAAAGCGCGGTCAACCGCACCGCGCTTTCCACTCGAGTCTGGCTGACGAATTACTTCGCCAGCACGCTCACCCACATCGGGCCCTTGCCCACCGGATAACGCGCCAGCATCGTCAGCTCGCCGCTGGCCTGATCAATTTCATGCACCGCGATGTGATCGGACTTCTGGCCGGACGAAATCACGAAGCGGCCGCTGTGATCGATATTGAAACCGCGCGGTTGCGCTTCGGTCGGATAATAGCCGACCACGCTCAACGTGCCGCCGTCTTCGGAGACGCTGAAGAGGGTCAGAATGCTGGCGGTGCGATCGCTGGTGTACAGGAAGCGGCCGTTCGGCGTGATATGAATGTCCGCCGCCCAGCGGGTGCCGTCGAAATCGCTCGGCATGATGTCCAGCGTTTGCGTCACGCTGTATTTGCCGCCGTTTTCCGAAATGGCCAGCACGTCCACCGTGCCGTTCAGCTCATTGACGCAGTAAGCGAACTTGTCGTTGTGGTGGAACGCCATATGGCGCGGACCGGCGCCGGCGGCGATATCCACCGCGTCCTGCGCGTGCGGCGTCAGCTGCCCGGCCAGGCTCAGGTTGAACAGACGGATGCGGTCTTCTTTCAGACACGGCACCAGCACCAGCTGGTTGGTCGGATCGATGTTGGCGGAGTGCGGCGCGCTCAGGCCGTCGATCTGTTGGATCGGCGCCGTGACCACGCCGTCGTGGCCGATCGGGCTGATGCTGGCGCAGTTGCCGCTGTAGGAGGCGGAGAACAGGTAACGCCCCTGCAAATCGGTCGAGATATGGGTCGGGCTGCCCGGCAGCGGCGCCATGCCGGCCTGCTGCAACGTGCCGTCCGCCTCGATGCGGTAGCTGACGATACCGAACGCCGGACGCACGCCGACGTACAGGTGAGTCTTGTCCGGATGAAGGGTCATCGGCTGCACCTGGCCCGGCACGTCAACGGTTTGCAGCAGCGCCAGCGCGCCGGCGTCGTCCAACTGCCAGACGTGGATCTGCTGGCTCTCCGGGCTGGCGACATAAACGATTTGCTTCATGTGTTCTCCTTGCAAAGGGTAAAAGAGGAACCGGTTTCAGGCCGTTCGCTTGCCCCTAGCTTACCGCACATCCGTCACATGGCACTACCGCATTACGCTTAAATCCCCAAGCCACATACTTTCCCCCCAGACAACATCTACGTTCAAAATGCCAAAAGCCATCATCCTAGCGTCTGCTGCGATTTTCTTATCGGAAACGAGCAGTCATAGAGAATGGAAGACAGACTCACGAATTATTGATAAATTAAAAGGCCTGCTCAAAATTTAAAATAGAATTTGCCGCCGAACGGTTAATCCTCTTTACATTAGCAATACACATAACCACCTGGCATCACTAGAAACATAATTAATATAAATAACCAAAGCAGAAATCATAATTAATATAAATAAAATTAAGAATATAATAAATATTAATTAATCTATATCCCACGATAGACACAGACACGCCTATGACTCGCTGGACATAACAGTTATGTCGGTTCTGGCATGCCACCTATGCCTGTGGCGTGCCCTTTAATAATTCTCATGATGAATGCATTTGGCTACTTACATAAATAAAAATGAAAATAATTAAGAGGGATTAATAAAAACTTCAATCGCGATTGCAATAACACCATGGGAAAGCGTGCCCGCACTCCTTATGGATGACTATAAAAAACCCAAAATACATTTACTGAGTAATAGATATGCTTTCTTCTTCACAGAATTTCAGACATGACATCAACGGGCTTAGAGCCTGGGCAGTGATCGCTGTCGTACTTTTTCATTTCGGCATCCCGGGTTTTGCCGGCGGCTTTGTCGGCGTAGATGTATTCTTCGTCATATCCGGTTTCCTGATGATGCAGATCATCATTACCGGCCTGGAACAAGATCGTTTTTCACTTTGGCGCTTTTACCTGGCTCGAGCCCGTCGCATCATTCCCGCCCTACTTGCGCTCTGTTCGACCTTACTGTGCCTGGGATGGTTCTGGTTACCAACGCTGGATTACCGTCAACTGGCAAAACATGCCTTTACCGCCATACTCTTCCTGTCTAACGTGAAGTTTTGGAAAGAAGCCGGCTATTTTGACAGCGTATCCCATGAAAAATGGCTGCTGCATACTTGGTCGTTATCCGTAGAATGGCAGTTCTATATTATCCTGCCGCTGGCCCTTATGTTGATATGGCGATTGGGGGGCAAAAACGGCTTCATGCGCTTCATCATTTTAGCCGGCGTGGTCTCCTTTGGCTTATCAATCATCATGTCTTCCCTCGCGCCCTCCGCCGGTTTTTTTCTTATCCCAACCCGAGCCTGGGAAATGCTTGCCGGAGGAATCGTCTGGCGGTTAACGCAAAACCGAACGCTCAGCGGAAAAAGACGTATTTATACGGAATGGCTTGGGATGCTATGCATCGCGATAGCCATCGTGGGATGTGATGCCAGTAAACCCTGGCCCGGTTATAACGCCCTGTTGCCGGTTATCGGCGCCATGTTGGTGCTTGCCGCCGGCCGCCAGGATTCCCCCTTGACCTCAAACCCCGTCGCTGCACGTCTGGGTGTTTCATCCTACTCTATTTACCTTTGGCATTGGCCGATTGCGGTGCTGCTTGTCTACACCAATGCTCAATCCGAGATGAAATGGGTAGTTGCGGGATTACTGGCCAGCGTGTTGCTTGGCGAGTTGTCGCTTCGTCTTATAGAAAACCCTGCCCGCAAGTGGCTTTCAAGGCAAACAACGCGTCAATCAGTGTGTACAATCGGAATAGCTACCATGCTGGTTGCTGCGCTGTGTGTCACACTGTTTACCGTTAATTTCTCTGGCAGGTTACCGCAGCAAATCGATCTGATCGCCAACGAAAGTACCAACATGCTCGCCAACAGAGATGAATGCTTCGCCAAGTCCGGCATCAGCTCGCCATCCTGTATCTATGGAGGCGAAAATATTCGGGTTATCATCGTTGGCGATAGCCACGGCGATGCGATGATCTCTGCAGTCGAGTCCGCCCTACCAAATCAAACTGATGGGCTTCTCAATCTCACTTATGCAGGCTGCCCAACGCTCTTCGGTGCCAACGTTGTTCCCGGCGCGCTTGACGATAATATTCAGTGCAGCGCATTCAATCAGTGGATAAAAGAAAAACTATCCACGCTGGACAACAATATCCCCGCAGTCGTGATTAACAGAACCAGTGCTTACGCCTTCGGCCAGCAAATTGCGGGCGCGAAGCTGAACCAACCCTCGGTGTATTTTTCGAAGGTATATCGTACCCCTGAGCCGGGATTTTTGTCCGAGTTCAAAACTTCACTCGTCGACACTCTGTGTGAAATGGCTACAGAACGGCAAATTTATGTTGTGCGTCCGGTGCCGGAAATGCTCGTCAATGTGCCAAAAACACTGTCGCGCCTGCTGAGTTTTGGCGGTTCAGAGCCCGACATATCCATCTCCGAAACAGATTACCGACAACGTCATGCTTTTGTCTGGCAAGCTCAAGATGAAGCGGCGAAAAAATGTGGCGTAAAAATTTTGGATCCGCTTCCTTACCTCTGCCGAGACGGCAAGTGCGCGGGAACTCACAATGGGCGGCCCATCTATTTTGACGATAACCATCTTAGCGAATATGGCAACAAACTTCTGGTACCGATGTTCAAAACTCTGTTCTCATCAGCGTCCAAATAAGTCATCGGTCGGCGATAGCAGGCAGGCCGAATTGTTTGCATCAGAGCGAAGAGGTACCATCGGATTAATTTTATGGCTAACGATAACGAGAACCCTATGAGCTACCGCGTCATCGCCCTCGATCTTGACGGCACCCTGTTGGACAACCAAAAACGCATCTTACCGCAGTCGCTGGAAGCGCTGGCGCAGGCGCGCGCCGCCGGCGTCCAGGTGGTGGTGGTCACCGGCCGCCACCACGTCGCCATCCATCCGTTTTACCAGGCGCTGCAGATAGATACCCCGGCCATCTGCTGCAACGGCACCTACCTGTATGATTTTCAGCAGAAAAAGGTGCTGGCCGCCGATCCCTTGGCGAAGGAGCAGGCCAAACAGGTGCTGCAGATGCTCAAACAGACCGACATTCACGGGCTGATGTACGTTGACGACGCCATGCTGTATCAGGAACCGAGCGGCCATGTGATTCGCTCGCTGGCCTGGGCCGAAACCCTGCCGGCGGCGCAGCGCCCGACGCTGCTGCAGGTCGGCAGCCTGACGCAGGCGGCCGACGACGCGCAGGCGATCTGGAAATTCGCCACCTCGCATGCCGATATCCCCGCGCTGCGCGAGTTTGCCGACACGGTGGAGAAAGAGCTGGGGCTGGCGTGCGAATGGTCCTGGCACGATCAGGTGGATATCGCCAAAGGCGGCAACAGCAAAGGCAAACGCCTGCGTCAATGGGTAGAGTCGCAGGGGTTGAGCATGGATCAGGTGGTGGCGTTCGGCGACAACTACAACGACATCAGCATGCTGGAAGCGGTCGGGTTGGGCGTGGCGATGGGCAATGCCGATGACGCCATCAAGGAACGCGCCGATCTGGTGATCGCCGATAACCTGCAGCCGGGTATCGCCGAGGTGATCCGCACCCGCGTGCTGTAATCTTTTCGCCCTCCCGCCGGGAGGGCCTGCCTTAGCGGCTCTCGCGGCTGATAGACACGCTCTTCACCTGCGCATACAACCACTGCCCGGGGCGGATCGCCAGTTCATCGCGCGCCCAGGGCGTGATGCGCGCCCACAGCACGTGTTCGCCGACCGCCAGTTTCACTTCCACCTGCCCGTCCACGTCCAGACACTCGCTCACCTTGGCCGGCAAGACGTTGCGAATACTGCTGTTGACCGGCGGCTGCAGCACCAGCGAGACGTCGGCGGCGTTGATGCGAATGCGCAGCTGGGTGCCCAGTTCGGCGTCGAGGCCGCTGACCCACAGCCTTTGATCGCCAAGCGCCAGCGCGGTCATGGCATAACGTTGATGATGCTCAATCACGCTGACGCGCAGCACACTGCTCTGATCTTCACGCTGCAGCCACGGCCGCAGCGCGCTGCTGGCCCAGACGTCTTCCAGCCCGCCGAACGCAAGCACCTCGCCGCGATCCAGCACCATCACCTGCTCGGCCAGGCGCAGGATCTCGTCCAGGCTATGGCTGACGTAAAGGATGGGGATGTTCACGTCCTGCGCCAACCGCTCCAGATACGGCAGCAGCTCGCGTTTGCGCGGCAGATCGAGCGAGGCCAGCGGTTCATCCATCAGCAGCAGTTCCGGCGCGGTCAGCAGCGCGCGGCCGATCGCCACCCGCTGTTTTTCACCGCCGGAGAGCGTCAGGGGCAGCCGATTAAGCAGCGGCCCGATGCCCAGCAGCTCGACGATGGTGTTGAACTGCGCGCGCATGCCGGCCGCCATGCCGTACTGCAGGTTGCCGCGCACCCGATAGTGCGGGAACAGGCGCGCATCCTGAAACACATAGCCGATACGGCGCTTTTCCGGCGGCAGGCAGAGGCCGGTGGCGGTATCCGCCAGCGTGCGGCCATTGAGCGCGATACGCCCCTGCTGCAGGCGGGTCAGGCCGCCGATGGCGTTGATCAATGAAGTTTTGCCCGCGCCGGACAGGCCGAAAATCGCGGTGATGCCCTGCGCCGGCAAATCGGCGCGGACGTTGAGATTGAGGTCGCCCAGCTGCTGCGAGAAATCCAGCTCCAGCATTTACACCCCCATCCGTTTGCGGCCCCAGCGGGCCAGCCATTCGGACACCATCAGCGAAGCCAGCGACAGCACGATGGCGATCACGCACAGACGCGCGGCGGCGGCCTCCGCCCCCGGCGTTTCAATCAGCGTATACATCGCCAGCGGAATGGTGCGGGTTTCACCGGGAATGTTGGAGACGAAGGTGATGGTGGCGCCAAACTCCCCCAGCGAACGGGCGAAGGCCAGCACCACGCCGACAATGACGCCGGGCAGCGACAGCGGCAGCGTGATGGTGAAAAACACCCGCCACGGATTGGCGCCCAGCGTGCGCGCCGCCTGCTCCAGCCGGGTATCCACCGCCTCCAGCGCCAGCCGGATGGCGCGCACCATCAGCGGAAACGCCACCACCGCCGACGCCAGCGCGGCGCCGCGCCAGCTGAAACTGAAGCTGAAACCGAACCAGTCGTACAGCCACTCGCCGATAACGCCGCGCCGCCCCATGGCGATCAACAGCAAATAGCCGACCACCACCGGCGGCAGCACCAGCGGCAGGTGAATGACGCCGTCCAGCAGCGCCTTGCCGGGGAAGCGGCAACGCACCAGCACCCAGGCCATCAGAATGCCGAACGGCAGGCTGCAGACCACCGCCAAACCGGAGACTTTCAGGCTCAGCTCAACCGCCTGCCACTCGTACTCACTCAGAATCATTTACGCGGGGTGAATCCATAATGTTCGAAAATAGCGGCCGCTTCCGGGCTCTTCAGATAGGTATAGAAAGCGCTGACCGTCGGATTTTGACGATCTTTCACCATCGCCATCGGATATTCAACCGGTTTGTGGCTGTCTTCCGGGAACACGCCCACCACTTTCACCTTGTCGCTGGCGACCGCGTCGGAGCCGTAGACGATGCCGAGCGGCGCTTCACCGCGCTCCACCAGCGCCATGGCGCTGCGCACATTGTTGGCGCGTGCCAGTTTCGGCTCCAATGCGCTCCAGGCGCCCAGGTGTTCCAGCGCTTCCTTAGCGTAGATGCCGGCCGGCACATGATCCGGATCGCCCACCGCCAGGCGGCCGCCGTTGAGCAGCTTGGCCCAGTCGGTCTGCTTGTCGATGGCGATCTTGTCTTGCTTATCGCTCTTGGCGGCGATCAGCACCAGTTCGTTGCCCAGCAGCGTGTAACGGGTGTCTTTCACCATCTGCTGCTTGTCGATGGCGTAATCCATCCACTGCTGATCGGCGGAGATAAACAGATCGGCCGGAGCGCCCTGCTCAATTTGGCGCGCCAGCGTCGAGGACGACGCAAAGGAGGAAACCACCTGCACGTCCTTGCCTTTTTGATATTGGGTGGCGATGTCCTGCAGCGCGTTGGTCAGCGACGCGGCAGCGAACACGGTGATCTTTTCCGCCGCCGAAGCCTGAGCCACCAGGCCCGATGCCAGAACGATCCCGCCAACCCATTTGGTCCATTGCTGTTTCATTGTTTTTCTCCGCAAGTTAACGTGCATTATCACTCTTCGTTATATAAAAAATAATATAACGTTGCGCGAAAGCTTGTCATGCGGTTTATCGGCAAAGCGTGAGATAACTTGAGGAATGCCCGCCGGGGAATGCCGGCGGGTATCGGGATGGGGAACGGTCAGTGCTGGGTGCGGTTTTCTTTCGAACGGCCCACTTTGGAGAAGACGTTGAACACTTCGCCAAAACCGTAGATCAGGCCGAGAATAAGCGCCATCACCACCGGCACCATCACCACGGCGAACAACAGACTTTTCAATAATTCCAACATGATAGCCTCGCTTAACTGCCCATTGAGCGGCAAATACCTTTCACCGCATATCCGGTTATTCTAACCCAAAAAAATCGATAAAACGGAGTTATTTTAGCCAGCGAGGCGAAATTGTGATCGGCCAAACGTGCCCTTTCAGCCGCCCTCATCCCGGCGCAGGGTAATAGATCAACGGCGGCGCATAGCCGGCGGGCGCCGCCAGCCTGGCCTCCACACCGTATACCGCGCGAATGTTCTCCGGCGTCAGCGCCTGCCGCGGCGCGCCCGCCGCACAGATCCCGCCCCGCTGCAGCAGCGCGATCCGATCGCAATAACAGGCCGCCAGATTAAGATCGTGCAGCGTCACCACCACGCTGAGTTTCAGCCGCCGCAGCAAGGCCATAAACTGCTGTTGATGGGCGATATCCAGATGATTGGCGGGCTCGTCCAGCAGCAGCCACGGCGTTTGCTGCGCCAGCGCGCGCGCCAGATGCACCCGCTGCCGTTCGCCGCCGGACAGCCGCTGCCAATCGCGATCGGCCAGGTGGCTGATGCCCACTTGCTCCATCGCCTGCCCGGCGAGGCGGCGATCCTCGGCGCCGAAACCGCGCCAGCGGCCGGTATGGGCCAGGCGCCCCAGCAGCACCGCCTCCTTCACCGGCAGCGCGAAGGCGCTGGGGGCGGATTGCTCGAGAAAGGCGATGCGCCTGGCGCGCTCCCGCCCGGAAAACGCGGTAATTTCGCGCCCTTCCAGCCAAACGCGGCCCCCGGCGGCGGGCTGCAGCCCGGCCAGCAGCTTGAGCAGCGTGGATTTACCGCTGCCGTTGACGCCCAGCACGCCGGTGACCTCACCGGGCAAGGCGCAGAAACTGAGATTTTCCAGCACCGTGCGTGCGCCCGCTCGCCAGCTCACCGCCTCGGCGCACAGGCCGGATCGCGCTTTTTCAATCGTCATGCATTGACCTTCCGATACAGCAACAGCAGGAATACCGGCACCCCCAGCAGTGCGGTCAGCACCCCGACCGGCAGCTCGCGCGGCGCAAACAGCGTTCTGGCCAGCGTGTCCGCCGCCACGGCGAACAGGGCGCCGCACAGAGCGCTGGCCGGCAACAGCAGCCGATGCCGCGAACCGACCAGCCGCCGGGCGACGTGCGGCACCGTCAGCCCGATAAACCCCACCGCGCCGCTGAACGCGACGATCGCCGCCGTCAGCGCGGTGGTCGCCACATACAGCAGCAGCTTCAGCGGGGCCACCGCCACCCCCAGCGAAGCGGCGGTCACGCCGCCAAACGCCAGCGCGTCCAGTTCGCCCGCCCGCAGCCAACAAAGCAGCAGCACCGCCGCCATCGCCAGCCCGCACAGCCCGACCTGCGGCCAGCGCGCGTCGCTGAACGATCCCAGCAGCCAGAACATCACGCCGCGCGTGGCGTTGGCGTCCGCCTGCCAGAGGGTGATCAGTGAAGTCAGCGCGGAGAGCAGCTGCGTCACCGCCACCCCGGCCAGAATAAACAGCGTGGACTCCCCCTGCAGCGAACGCCCGGCCAGCAGCATCACCAACGCAAACGCTCCCAGCGCGCCGATAAACGCCCCGCCGGACACCGACAGCAGGCCGCCCCCCAGCCCCAACACCAACACCGTCACCGCCCCCACGCCGGCGCCGGAGGAGATCCCCAGCACCCAGGGATCGGCCAGCGGGTTGCGGGTCAGCGACTGCAACACGGTGCCCGCCAACGCCAGCCCGGCGCCGGCCAGCGCCGCCAACAGCGCGCGCGGCATCCGCAGCGACCAGATGATGCGCTGATACACCTCGGCATCGGACGCTGCGCCGCCGCTGACGCCGAGTACAATGCGCCAGGCGTCGCGCCACGCGATCGGCGCGGGCCCCGACAAGGTGGCGCCCAGCAGGGCCAGCGGCAGCGCCGCCGCCAGCAGCAACAACCAGCCGGCCTCACGGCCGGGCAGTAACCGCCGGCTCATGCTATTTCCAGCCTGCGATCACATAGTCGTCCAACAGTTGCCATACCGTCCCCGCCTCGCTGAAACCGGCTTGTCTGAGGGCCGCGAGCTGGAAATCCACCGGCGTCGGCGGCGGTACCGGGCGGCCGGCGAACAGCGCTTCGCGCTCGGCCTGATAAGCGGCCAAGGCCGGCGATTGCAGCGCACCGGCGAACCAACGATCCCAATCCTCAACGCCGCTGTCCCAGGCGCGCTGTTGGGTCTGCTCGTCGTGCCGCTCCGCCAACGCTTTCAACCGCGGATGGCGATGGTCACAGCGCTGATGATCGGCATTGAGGAACACGCCGCCGTCGGCCAGCAGCCCGGCGACATTGCGGAACAGCGCCAGCTGCTGTTCCGGCATCAGCCAGTGCAGCGCCGTGCTGGACACCGCCGCCTGCGGCGTGGGGCCGGACAACGCGGAAAAACAGGCCGGATCCGCCAGATCGGCCTGCAGGATACGGATCCGATCGCCATACTCCGCCAGCGCGCCGCGCGCCACCGCCAGCAGCAGCGGATCGAGATCGATGGCGGTCACCCTGGCCTGCGGAAAGCGCTGCAAAATACGCAGGCTCAGCGATCCCGGGCCACAGGCCAGATCCAGCACGTGAAAATCCTGGCCGACGGCCAGCGCCAGCACGTCCAGCTGGGCGTTAAAACGCGCTTCGCGTTCGGCGATGTAGGCCGCCTGCTGGCGATCCCAGGAGTCCAGCAGCGAAGAGAATGAAACGGCAGTCATATCAAGGTTCCTTGTTGGAAAGCGTCGGAGCCTGCGGCGACAAGGCCGCCAGGCCCCGAATCAAACGGCCCAGCGCCGCCACGGTGCGGGCGGAAGGGTCCATGTCGTAACCGGGGAGGATCACGTAGCGCCGCTGACGCACGGCGCGCAGCGTCGCGGTCAGCGGGTAATGCTCCAGAAAGGCGATCTTGTCGGCCGCGCTGTCCCCGAAGCCGCCGCGCGGCAGATCGCCAAGCACGATCGCATCCGGATCGCGCGCGGCAATAATCTCCCAGGACACCGTCGGCCACAGCTCGGGCAGATCGCCGAACAGGTTCTCGCTGCCGACGCTGCGGCTCAGCAAGCCTGGCGCGCCGCAGCAGCCGGCCACATAGGGCGTCTGCGCGCCGGCATACCACCACAGCAGCCGCCAATGCGGCAGCTGTGCGCGCTGCGGCTCAAGCGCCCTCAACTGCCCGCGCAGCCGTTCGATCAGCGCTTCACCGGCGCGGCTGACGTTGAAGATACGCGCCAGCTCCCGCAGCTCGGTGAAAATGTCTTCGAACGTCAGCGCGGCGGCGATCGCGCTTTGCTGGCCGCTGCAGGCGCCGGGAGAGAGATAAGTGCCGATGCCCCATTCCGCCAGCCGCGCCCGATCGGGCGTTTCCGGGCTGTGCAGCCAGTAATAGCTAGCCGAATAGACAAAATCCGGCCGCATCAGCAGCAACGCTTCCGCCGTGGGCGGCGCCGGGCTGGCTGGCACCCGCAGCGCCTCGGCCGGCGCCGTCGGCGTGGGATCGCGCGCGCGGTCATACCCGACCACGCCGATCGCACGGCCGGCCAGCCCCAGCGCCAGCAGGTTTTCCAGCGCCGGGTTGGCGTAAACCAGCACCCGCTGCGGCGGCTGCGGGTAATCGCGCGTTACCCCGCAATTGTGCAGGCTGACGGCATCGGCACGCAGCGGCGCGCCCCAGCCCAATCCCAGGACGCACAACAACAGGTAAAGCGAACGTTTCACGCCGTCAGAACCTGACCGACACGAAGGTTTCATAGCTGCGCGGCGGCGCAATCAGCGCCTGATCCGGATAGGTGCGCTGATAGGCGTACAGCTGGTTGGTGGCGTTGCGAATGCGGAAACCGACATCGACGATCGGCGTCAGCTGATAGTCCGCCGCCAGATCAAGCGTGGTGTACGCGCGCATCTTGCGCCGGTTGGCATCGTCGTTGTAACTGCTGCCGACGTAGCGCAGCGAAGAAGCCAGCCCCAAACGTTCCGTCGCCTGATAATGCACGCTGAGGTTGGCGGTCCAGTCCGGGATATAGGCCGGGCGATTGCCGTTGTAGCTGCGCAGCGGGCTACCGCCGCGATAGTCGTCGTAGCGGGCGTGCGTGTAGGCGGCGTTGCCGGCCAGCTCCCAGCGCTCGTCGGGACGCAGCACCACGCCAAGCTCGATGCCGCGCGACGTCTGTCTGCCTACCGCGTTCAACGCATCCGGCCGCTGCGCGTCGGGCACAAACAGGTTGTCCTTGCGCAGTTCGTACAGCGCCAGCGTCGCCTCGCCCTTGTTACCCCAAAATTGCCCTTTGGCACCGGCCTCCCACTGGCGCGCTCGCGTCAGCGGCAGATCGATCTGCGTCGGGCTGAGGAAGAACAGATCGTTGCCCGGCTCCTGGCCGGTGGTGTAGTTGGCGTAGAGCGTGAGGTTATCGGTCAATGCATAGCTGGGGCCCAGGCTCCAGGTGCTGAAAACATAGGTGTGCGCGCGGCTCTCTTCCTGCGGCCCCTGGAAGCGCCAGTCCATGTCCATATGGTTGTAGCGCAACTGGCCCAGCAACGCTAAACGCTCGGTCAGGCTGAAGCGATCTTCAAGAAAGGCGGCGTACTGATTCTGGATGACGTGGCGCACCGGCGCGCGTTGGCGATCGGTGCCCTGCGCGAACGGCTCTCTGGGCGGCTCGCCGAGCGGCACGTCTTCGGAACCGGGGAAACCGTTGGAGTAGTACTGAAAATGCCGCTTGCTCAGATCGAAGCCGACCAGCAACCGGTTATCGAAACCGACAATGGCGCGATCGAACACCAGCGAACTGCGGTTGCCGATCAGATCGTCGTCGTGCGCCAGGGCGCCGAAAGAGTCGCGGTTGACGTCGCCGGGCCGGGCCGCCGCCGCGACGCGGAAACGCTCGACGTTACGCCATTCGCGAAAGCCGCTGTAGTAATAGAATTGGTTATGCCACTCCACTTCAGGCGTCATAAACCAGTCCAGACTGGCCTGAAATGCGGTGGCGTTGCTCTGGATGCGGCTGTCGGTCAGGTTGTTGTAATTGATGTCGCGCAGCTCGCCGGCAATGCGCCCATCCAACAGCGGCGTGCCGTAGTAAGGGTTGTTGGTGCGGTTGAGCATGCGGTCCAGGCTCAGCGTCAACAGCGCATCGTCGGTCAGCTTAAACAGCAGCGAGCCGGAAACCCGCTTCTGCCGATCGCGCTCGTCCTGCACGTTGCTGCCGCTGTCGTTGCCGCTGACGTCCAGCCGATACGCCACCGCATCGTCCACCAGCGCGCCGCCGGCTCCCAGATGCAAACGCTGGCTGCGGTAGCTGCCGAAGCCATAGTCGAGTTCAACCGGCTGGCGGCTGAAGGTCGGCCGCCGCGAGATCAGGTTGACGCTGCCGCCTGCGGCGCTCAGGCCGTTCAAGGCCGATCCCGGCCCGCGCAGTACCTCGATGCTGTCGTAATGCGCCGGATCGCCCAGCTGCAGCGTGCTGCCGGGCATTTCTACGCCGTTATACAGCCAGGCGATCGGCCGGAAACCGCGCGCGGAAAAGTTGTTGGACAACGTTGGCGAAGCGACGCCGGAAAGACCGGTGGCGCGCTCGACGGCGGCAGCCAGTGAGCGATCGCCCCGCTGTTGGATCGCCCGCGCGCTGATGATATCGATGCTGCGCGGCGTCTCCCGAGCGGTCAGCCCGAGCTGTGACGCGCTGCGGCTCACGGCGTTCAACGCATCGTAGCGCCCGGCGGGGGCCGCCGCCTCCACGGTGAGATGTTCTTCGCATCCCGTGGCACTACGGGCTTTATCGCAGTCGGCGGCGAAAGCCAGCGGCGCCGTCAGTGCGCCACCGACCCAGGTGGCGGCCAGGCATAAAGATTTTCTGAGCGCGCGAAAGCGCCGGCGTGTCGTACTCATGTGGAGCATCCCTGTGGTGAAATAAAAACCGGCCGCAGCCGGCGTAAAGCCTTATCGTTTTTCTGTTATGTTATATTATAACAACAAAGCAATGCCAGTCTTTATTACCCCGCTCTCCAGCGCACTGCGTTTGGCGCTTTACCGCCAAATCGGCGACAATAAGATTTTTGCCGCCGACAGGATGCGCTATGCAGGCCGAAATTCTTCTGACTCTCAAACTCCAGCAAAAGCTGTTCGCCGATCCGCGCCGCATCGCGCTGCTGAAACAGGTGCAGCACACCGGCTCCATCAGCCAGGGCGCCAAACTGGCGGGCATCAGCTACAAAAGCGCCTGGGATGCCATCAATGAGATGAACCAGCTGGCGGAACAAACGGTGGTGGACCGCGCCACCGGCGGGAAAGGCGGCGGCGGCGCACAGCTGACGCACTATGGCCAGCGGCTGATCCAGCTGTATGACCTGCTGGGCCAGGTGCAGCAAAAGGCCTTCGACGTGTTGCAGCAGGACGATCTGCCGCTCGACAGCCTGCTGGCGGCCATCTCGCGCTTCTCGCTGCAAACCAGCGCGCGCAATCAATTCTTCGGTACCGTCATCGAACGCGATCATCAGCAGGTGCAGCAGCACCTGGCGATTTTGTTGAACGACGGCAGCACTCGCCTGACGGCGGCCATTACCCAGCAAAGCGCCGACCGGCTGCAGCTGACGCCAGGCAAAGAGGTGCTGGCGCTGATCAAGGCGCCCTGGGTGCGGTTAAGCGTCGAGACGGCGGAACATGCCGGCGCGGATAACGCGCTGGCGGGCGTGGTGGCCGGCATTCAGCCAGGCGCCGAACACAGCGAGGTGCTGGTGACGCTGGCGGGGGGCGAAACCCTGTGCGCCACGCTGACGACGGTGGAGCTGCAGCGTCTGCAACTGAGCGTCGGCGCCGCCGTACACGCCCTGTTCAACGCCGACCACGTGATTGTCGCCACGTTGTGTTAAGCGCAACGTAACGTTGCATTTTTGTTGATTGACATCCCCCTGCAATGCGCCTATTTCTAAGGCAAATAATTGCAAAAAAAGGAACAGGTGATGTCGTCGTTGCACATTTCGCAAGGTTCATTCCGCTTAAGCGATACCCGCACCCTGACGCTGGACGCGCTGGAAATCCAGGCCGGCGACAGCTGGGCCTTCGTCGGCGCCAACGGCAGCGGCAAATCCGCCCTGGCGCGGGCGCTGGCCGACGAACTGGTTCTGTTGAGCGGCGAGCGCCGCAGCGACTTTCAGCACGCGGTGCGCATCTCCTTCGAACAGCTGCAAAAAATGGTCAGCGACGAGTGGCAACGCAACAACACCGATCTGCTCAGCGCGAACGAAGACGACACCGGCCGCACCGCGGCTGAGATCATTCAGGAAGAGGTGAAAGACGCCGCGCGCTGTGAGCGGCTGGCCGCACAGTTCGGCATCACCGCCCTGCTGACGCGCCGCTTCAAATACCTCTCCACCGGCGAAACGCGCAAGACCCTGCTGTGCCGGGCGCTGATGCCCGAGCCCGACCTGCTGATCCTCGACGAGCCCTTCGACGGGCTGGACGTGCACTCACGCGCGCAGCTCGCCACGCTGCTGAGCGAGCTTTCCGCCCAGGGCCAGACCCTGGTGCTGGTGCTCAACCGGTTCGACGAAATCCCGGATTTTGTCCGGCGGGTGGGCGTGCTGGCGGACTGCACCCTGACCAGCCGCGGGCCGCGCAGCCAGGTGATGGCGGACGCGCTGGTGGCGCAGCTGGCGCACAGCGAAAATCTCAGCGGGCTGGCGCTGCCGGAAACCGAGGATCCGACGCAAAAAGTAGCCCTGCCGGCGGATCGGCCGCTGATCGTTCTGCGTGACGGCGTGGTCAGCTATAACGATCGGCCGATCCTCAATCACCTCGACTGGCAGGTAAATCCCGGCGAACACTGGCAGATCGTCGGCCCGAACGGCGCCGGCAAATCCACATTGCTCAGCTTGATCACCGGCGATCATCCACAGGGCTACAGCAACGATCTGACGCTATTCGGCCGCCGCCGCGGCAGCGGGGAAACCATCTGGGAAATCAAACGCCATATCGGCTACGTCAGCAGCAGCCTGCATCTGGATTATCGCGTCAACACCAGCGTGCGCAACGTGGTGATGTCAGGGTTTTTCGATTCGATCGGCATTTATCAGGCGGTTTCGGATCGTCAGCGGCAGCTGACAGAGCAATGGCTGGCGCTGCTCGGGCTCAACGGCGCGCGCGGTGACGCCCCGTTCCACAGCCTTTCCTGGGGCCAACAGCGGCTGGCGCTGATCGCCCGCGCGCTGGTGAAACACCCGGCGCTGCTGATCCTCGACGAGCCGCTGCAGGGGCTGGATCCGCTCAATCGCCAGCTGGTGCGCCGCTTCATCGACGTGCTGATCGGCCAGGGCGCTACCCAGCTGCTGTTCGTCTCGCACCATGCCGAAGATGCGCCGCAGTGCATCACTCACCGCCTCAGCTTCGTGCCCGACGGTGAAGGCGGCTATGGTTACCAACAGCAACGGCTGGAGGCGGCCTCCGCCTGAAACGCGGCGTAAACATATCCGGCAACACTTCACCGCAGCACATCACATTTGGCCTTTTATCATAGAAAGGAAGAAGGCCATTTCTGGAGACGCCATGTCCGCTGCGTTGATTATCATCAACCTGATCGAAGATCTGATCGGGCCCAAAGGGCGCGCCAACCACTGCCGCGAACAGGTGGCGGCGACCCACCTGCTCGCCAACGTCAATGCCGCCGCGGCCTATGCCCGGGTGCGAAAAATCCCGGTGATTTGGGTGCGGGTGGGATTCGCCGACGATTATCATGACATTCCGCCCCATTCGCCGCTGTTCAACCATCTCAAGCAGATCGGCGCGCTGCGGTTAAACGGCCCGGGCTGCCGCTGGATGCCCGAACTGCATCAGGAAGAGACCGATCTGCAGTTTGAAAAAACGGCAGTCAGCGCTTTCTCCGGTAACAATTTGTTAGCCTGGCTGCGGCAACATCGGTGCCACCATCTGCTGCTGGCGGGCGTCAGCACGCCGCTCGCCATCGAGAGCACTGCGCGTCAGGCGCACGACGCCGGTTTCCAGGTGACCGTGCTGCAAGACCTGTGCGCGGCCCCCACGCAGGAGATCCACCAGCAAAGCCTCGATACCTTGCAAAACCTGGCCGAAATCACCCGTTCGCAGGCATGGATGAAAGGCTAACCCTCATCGCCGCCGGTCGTGTGGGCCGGCATCATGCACAAATGCATCACTGCCCCGACCTTTAGCGTCATCTTGGTGTGCTACTATCCGCTCTAGCGCTCAATTTCGCCATCATCGCACGCCGCAAAGGCGCTGAGCGCCGTGTACATATTTTAAAGGGACATATTATGTGGGGCGTACTGGCTGCTTCGTTATTTTTCTTGCCGTTTAACCGGCTGATAGCCTGGGTGATCCTGGCCGCCTCGGCGGGCATGGGGCTTTATCATGGGGTACTGACGCCGCTCAGCCTGGGTTGCCTGTTGGCCATCGTGGCACTGGCGGGGCTGCGCCACCATTTTCGCGCGCAACGCAATCTGGCGATTGCGCTCGAAGGGCTGGTGGTCGCCGGCTGCGTGGCGCTGTTCTTGCACCTGGTGCCGGGCATCCACAATCAGCTGATGATCGACGGCGAAAAAGCCGGCCCGCTCAGCGCGCCGTTCACCATGTATTACAACTTCGATAAGGCGATGGTGCCCTTCCTGCTGTTCGCCTGCTTGCCCACGCTGTTTTCCGCCGAACGCGGCGGCAACGCCGGCAAAGCGGGCTGGATTGCGCTGCTGCTGGCCGTGCCGGCGCTGTTGCTGCTGGCCGTCGCGCTGGGCGGCTTAAAAATCGAGTTGCATGCGCCCGCCTGGATCCTGCCTTTCGTGATGGCAAACCTGTTCTTCGTCTGCATGGCCGAAGAAGCTCTGTTTCGCGGCTACCTACAACAGCGTCTCAGCCAGTGGCTGGGCGCCTGGCCGGCGCTGATCGTCGCCTCCCTGGTGTTCGGCGCCGCGCATCTGGCGGGCGGTACGCTGATGGTGATCTTCGCGACCCTCGCCGGGGTGATCTACAGCCTGGCGTGGATGTGGAGCGGCCGCCTGTGGGTGCCGATTCTGTTCCATTTCGGGCTTAACCTGACCCATCTGCTGTTCTTCACCTATCCGCTGTACCAGCATTCTTAACGGCTGAAGCCGGCAGAGAGCCCCCTCTCTGCCGGCTGGTCGGGTGAAAACGCTATCACCGGCACCTCACCGCAATGCCCTCAATCACGTTGTCGCCCGCTTTTCTTCGCCCTTCCTGCGCTTTTCAATGAAGTGTAAACGATTCCATTTTTCGCGTTAGATCACCTTTTTACCGCCGCGGGCGTGCTATCTTTCTGCGCAATAGCCTCTCCCTGTTCAGCAACGGGCGTCTCAAGACGGTAATTGGAAGCGATTACACTTTCGTCGGCGCCAAGAAAGGAACCGTATGACGGAATTTAACCCTATCGATCATCCGCACCGCCGCTACAACCCGCTCAGCGGCCAGTGGGTGCTGGTTTCACCGCACCGCGCCAAGCGCCCCTGGCAGGGCCAACAAGAGGCCGTCCCGACGGAAACGCTGCCGGCGCACGATCCCGACTGTTTCCTGTGCCCGGGCAATGCGCGCGTCACCGGCGATCGCAATCCGGATTATCGCGGTACCTATGTTTTCGCCAACGATTTCGCCGCGCTGATGAGCGATACGCCACCGGCGCCCGATAGCCAGGATCCGCTGATGCGCAGCCAGAGCGCGCGCGGCGTCAGCCGAGTGATCTGCTTCTCTCCCGATCACAGCAAAACCCTGCCCGAACTGGCACTGCCGGCGCTGGAACAGGTGGTCGCCGCCTGGCAGGCGCAAACCGATGAGCTGGGCAAGCACTATCCCTGGGTACAGCTGTTCGAAAACAAAGGCGCGGCGATGGGCTGCTCCAACCCGCACCCGCACGGGCAAGTCTGGGCCAACAGCTTTCTGCCGAACGAGGCCGAACGCGAAGATCGCCTGCAGCACGACTATTTTCGGGAACACGCCTCCCCGCTGCTGCTGGATTATGCGCAGCGCGAGCTGGCCGTAGGCGAGCGCATCGTGGTGAACACCGAACACTGGCTGGCGGTGGTGCCCTACTGGGCCGCCTGGCCGTTTGAAACGCTGCTGTTGCCGAAAGCGGCGGTGCAGCGCATTACCGATCTCAGTGCGGCGCAAAGCCGCGATCTGGCGCTGGCGCTGAAGAAGCTGACCAGCCGCTACGACAACCTGTTCCAGTGTTCCTTCCCCTATTCGATGGGATGGCACGGCGCGCCGTTCAACGGTGCCGACAACCGGCACTGGCAGCTGCACGCCCATTTCTATCCGCCGCTGCTGCGTTCAGCCAGCGTGCGCAAGTTTATGGTCGGTTACGAGATGCTGGCGGAAACCCAGCGCGATCTGACCGCCGAACAGGCCGCAGAGCGTCTGCGCGCCGTCAGCGATATTCATTACCGTGAAGCCGGAGCCCAAGCATGAGCCTGAAACCGCTTACCCATTCCCTGTTTACCGAACACTTCGGCTACGCGCCGGCGTTGACCATCCAGGCGCCGGGGCGGGTGAACCTGATCGGCGAGCATACCGATTACAACGACGGCTTCGTGCTGCCCTGCGCCATCGATTACCAAACCGTCATCGCCTGCGCCAAGCGCGACGACCGCCAGATCCGCGTGCTGGCCGCCGATTATCAGAATCAGCAGGATCAATTCTCGCTCGACGAGCCGATCGTCAGCCACCCCGATCAGCGCTGGTCCGACTATGTCCGCGGCGTGGTGAAGCACCTTCAGCGCCGTAACGCCGATTTCGGCGGTGCGGATCTGGTGATCGCCGGCAATGTACCGCAGGGCGCGGGGCTCAGCTCCTCCGCCGCGCTGGAGGTGGCGGTGGGCCAGGCGCTGCAGGCGCTCTATCAGCTGCCGTTGGACGGCGTGGCGCTGGCGCTGAACGGCCAGGAGGCGGAGAACCAGTTCGTCGGCTGCAACTGCGGCATCATGGACCAGCTGATCTCCGCGCTCGGCCGGCGCGACAGCGCTCTGCTGATCGACTGCCGCTCGCTGGAGACCCGCGCGGTGCCGATGCCGGACAACGTCGCGGTGGTGATCGTCAACTCCAATGTGCAGCGCGGGCTGGTGGACAGCGAGTACAACACCCGCCGCACACAGTGCGAAGAAGCGGCGCGGTTCTTCGGCGTCAAGGCGCTGCGCGACGTCAGCCCCGAACAGTTTGCAGCGCGTCAACATCAGTTGGAGCCGTTGGTGGCCAAACGCGCGCGGCACGTCATCAGCGAGAACGCCCGCACGCTGGCGGCGGCCGACGCGCTGGCGGCCGGCGACCTGCAGCGCATGGGGCGGCTGATGGCAGAATCCCACGCCTCGATGCGCGATGACTTTGAAATCACCGTGCCACCGATCGATCGGTTGGTCGAGATCGTCAAAGCGACGATCGGCCCGCGCGGTGGCGTGCGCATGACCGGCGGCGGCTTTGGCGGCTGCATCGTCGCGCTGATGCCGCAGGATCTCGTGGAGACGGTGCGTGCCGCCGTGGCGCACGAGTATCCGCGGCAAACCGGCGGATTGCAGGAAACCTTCTATGTCTGCCAGGCTTCGCAGGGGGCCGGCCCATGCTGACGGTGAGCACGGAAGCGGCGCCCGATGGGCAACCTTACCAGCTGACACTGCTGCAAAACGCCGGCGGCATGACGATGACGCTGATGGACTGGGGCGCCACCTGGCTGTCCGCCGTCTTGCCGCTCAAATCCGGTGAAAAGCGCGAGCTGTTGCTGGGTTGCCACAGCCCGGCGGACTACCCACGTCAGGGCGCCTATCTGGGTGCCACCGTCGGCCGTTACGCCAACCGCATCGCCAACGCCAGTCTGCCCATCGACGGGAAACCCCATGCGCTGGCCGCCAATCAGGGCGCCCATCAGCTGCACGGTGGCCCCGACGGTTTTCATGCCCGCCGCTGGCGCCGGGTGCAGCATGATGCGCAGCAGGTCTGCTATGCGCTGCATTCGGCGGAGGGCGATCAGGGTTTCCCCGGCAATCTCGACGTGCAGGTTTGTTACCGCCTGACCTCGGATAATCGCCTGGAAATCAACTATCTGGCGCAGGTCGATCGCCCCTGCCCGGTCAATCTGACCAACCACGCCTATTTCAATCTGGACGGCGCCGGCACCGACGCCCGCGCCCAACGGCTGCAGCTGTTCGCCGATCGCTATCTGCCCGTTGACGCCGAGGGCATTCCCTGCGCCGATCTGACGCCGGTGGACGGCAGCGGCATGGATTTCCGCCAGCCGAAAACGCTGCTGCAGGATTTCCTGCGCGATTGCGACCAGCAGCGGGTAAAAGGCTACGATCACGCCTTTCTGCTGCATCGTACCTGCGGGGCGCTGGAGAGCCCGGCGGCGCATTTGTGGTCCGCCGACGGGCAAGTGCAAATGAGCGTGTTCACCGACGCGCCTGCGCTGCAGCTCTACAGCGGCAATTATCTGGCCGGCACGCCGGCGCGCGATGGCGGCAGCTACGCCAACCATGCCGGCGTGGCGCTGGAGAGCGAGTTTTTGCCGGACAGCCCGCACCACCCCGAGTGGCCGCAGCCGGATTGTTGGCTGCAACCGGGGAGCCGCTACCGCAGCGCCACGCATTATCAGTTTTATCCTATCTGACCCGCTACGCCCCTCGCCGTGCGGCCGGGGGCAATTTGTTATAAATGCTTACCTTTTAGCGCCATCCCCCCACCGGCGCCCACCTTCCCTTATTCCAAAGCGCGCACTACACTCAGGCTACCGTGATAAGCACAACGCCTTGTGCAACGTCACAATTTTCGGCCGATGGCGGCCAATCAATAGCTGAAGGAACACCTATGCGTCTGATTACTGCACTTCCATTGCTGGCGGGCTTAATGCTGAGCACCAATCTGATGGCGGCCGACGCGACGACGGCGACGAAAACGCCTTCGCCGGCGCAGGCGGCCCAACAGAAACGCATGACCGATTGCAACCAGCAGGCATCCACCAAGTCGCTGAAAGGCGCCGATCGCTCCACCTTTATGAGCACCTGCCTGAAGTCCGAAGGCGCCGCTGCGTCCGGCAAAACCCTGACGCCGCAGCAGCAGAAAATGAAAAGCTGCAATGCCGACGCCAAGACCAAGGATCTGAAGGGCGACGCGCGTAAAACCTTCATGAGCAACTGCCTGAAAAAATCGGCCTGATTTTCCCTACGCCACGGCGCGTCCGGAGCGATTCCGACGTGCCGTTTCTCCCCCTTCCGCCTCAGCCTGAACGATTCAGCTTTTTCCTTTCGCCAGCCCTTACTTTGCGGCAAGAAATTGGCTATGGTTAGACACTATCGATTGCCGAGCCCCGGCTCGCGGCAATATAATGATTTTCGTTATCATTGAAATGTCAGATTATTAAGGAGTTAAGCTATGGCTGTAACCAAGCTGGTTCTGGTGCGTCACGGCGAAAGCCAGTGGAACCAAGAAAACCGCTTCACCGGTTGGTATGATGTTGATCTGTCCGACAAGGGCCGCACCGAAGCGAAAGCAGCAGGCAAGCTGTTGAAAGAAGAAGGTTTCACTTTCGACTTCGCTTACACCTCCGTACTGAAGCGCGCGATCCACACCCTGTGGAACATCCTCGACGAGCTGGATCAGGCCTGGTTGCCAACCGAAAAATCCTGGAAGCTGAACGAACGTCACTACGGCGCGCTGCAGGGTCTGAACAAAGCGGAAACCGCGGAAAAATACGGCGACGAGCAGGTGAAACAATGGCGTCGCGGCTTCGCGGTGACCCCACCTGAGCTGACCAAAGAAGACGAACGTTACCCTGGCCACGATCCGCGCTACGCTTCGCTGACCGAGCAAGAGCTGCCGCTGACCGAAAGCCTGGCGCTGACCATCGATCGCGTTATCCCTTACTGGGACGAAGAGATCCTGCCACGCATCAAGAGCGGCGAGCGCGTGATCGTTGCGGCGCACGGCAACTCCCTGCGCGCGCTGGTGAAATACCTGGATAACCTGAGCGAAGATGAAATCCTCGAGCTGAACATCCCAACCGGCGTGCCGTTGGTGTATGAGTTCGACGAGAACTTCAAGCCAACCAAACGTTACTACCTGGGTAACGCCGACGAGATCGCAGCAAAAGCGGCGGCCGTAGCGAACCAGGGTAAAGCGAAGTAATTTCGCCCGTTCACGAAAAAGCCCCCGGTTTTCACCGGGGGCTTTTTTATTGCTGCTGCGCCATCGCCTCATTCACCGCGTCCAGCCGTTCCTGCATCGCCGGATGGGTGCTGAGCCAGGCAGGCAGCGCCCAGTCATCGGTCTTTTCTCGTTCAGGCGCCTGCGCCAACGCGCGGTAGATCGCCGCCATTTCCGCCAGCGAACGCCCCTGGCGCTGCATTTCCGCTATCGCAAACGCATCCGCCTCACGCTCCATCCTGCGAGAAAACTGCATCTCATTCACGAAGGACGCAGACTGCAGCAGCGTATCGCCGATGCCGCTGACGTCACCCGTCATCCACATCAGCGTCAACGCCACCAGTGACGAACGCACTAACATGCGCATCGGGTGACGATGAGCGTGATGCCCCATCTCATGCAGCATCACCGCCGCCAGGCCATCGTCGTTTTTTGACAAGGTGACCAGGCTATCGCTGAGCACCAGCGTGCCGTCGGGCAACATAAAGGCGTTCGGCGCACCGGGCGCCGCCATCAGCTTCAGCGAGAGCGGCGTGCGCTCCTGGCGCATCTCGGCCGACATCACCTGCCGGAATAGCTGCTGCAACGCCCGTTGCCGCTCGGCCGGCAGTGCAGAGGGCGCGAAGCCGCTCTGGTCCAAAAACGTCTGCGTATGTTTGCCCAGCGTCTGTTCCACCGAGGTGGGGATGCGCATGGCGATCTCGCTGCTCGCCCACGGCAGCACCACATAAACGTAAGCCACTACCGCCAGCAGCGTCATCAGCAGCGCCAGGGCGACGCCGCGTTTATGGCGTTCCAGACGATGCACCCACCCTGGCGAACGGCGCTGATAGAACCAGCGGCGAAAGGCCGCGTCGTCGTCAGGTACAAAGCGCCCGCCGCCCTTGAAGGTGAGCGTCAGCGGAATATTGCCCAGCGCGGCAGAAACGGTGATGTCCGTCAGCGGGATGTAACGCTGTTCATCCTGCCGCTGCAACGTCACGCCTTCGCCGCTTTCGTTCACCAGCAGACGAGCCGCCTCACGTGCGGCCCGTCCCGGCAACTGATAAGCGCCTTCAAGGATCATCGGCGCCTCAGAAGTTGCCGCCCAGATCCAGCGCCTGCAGCGCTTCTTCGGCCACCGCGCTGTTGGCGCTTTCCTGATGCGCCGTAATGTCCAGCAGCGCCAGATCGCCTTCAACCGCCGTGCAGGCCGCCAGATAACGGGCATGACGCACTTCCGCCACCGGCGTCGCCAAACCGAGCGAGAACAGGGTAATCAGGGTATTGGTGATCAACAATCCCATGTATGGCAGCGTTTTCATTGAGGAATGCAGCTTGATGTCGCCGTTCAGCCTTGCCTGGTTAAACAGATAATTGCGCTGGGCAACGACCTGGTAGCTGCTGGCCACCAGCGCGCCGATCAACAGCACCACCATCATCAGCAGAAGGCTGCTGATATTGTCCAGCACCAGCACATCAATGGCTTCGTTGGTCAACAGACCCATCAACACCATCTGATAGAGAGTAAAGAAGAACGAACCGATGCACACCAACGCGACCAACATAAATGGCAGGAATATGAGCAGGCCGATCAAGGCAAATTTGATAAAGGCCGATTTCTTCAGTTCGGCAATAAACGGTGTGCGCCCGAAGAACAGGTTATTAACGTACAAATCATGCTGCAGTGCGCTAATAATACCATTTACCGCCGCAAATGCCGGCACGGCCAAAATCAACGTCAGCACCAGCATAAAAGCGATGGCGTTGATGCTGCCAAGACCGCTGCCAATGCCGAGCAAGATGATCAGACCGACATACAGCCCGATAATCAGCAATAACGGGCAGAACAGTAAAGCCCAATAGGCGCGCCCGGTGCGGCAGACATAATTAAAACGCACGCCGCGATAGCTCGACATAATCGCATTGTAGCGCCAGCTGCGGATAACGATCCACGGCAGCAGGGCAAGCAACACCAGCAAAGCCAGCAGCCCCAACAGTGGCGTTATCGCCAGCAAGATATAAAACACGATGATGCCGCCGATCACCAACAGCCGCCCTTTCAGAATTTGCAGCGGTTGTGCATGGTAGTCGAAACGATCGCCGTCCAATTCCGTGTTGCCGTAAAAATAGCGGCGACGGCGCACCGTCGCCCAGGCGGAATAGATGCCCAGGGTCAGGGCGGTCAATAATGCATTGACTAACCAAATAGCGAAGTACTCACCACCTTTCCCATGGAATTTAATCCGGTGCAGCCCCAGCGGCTGCGAGGTATTGTTTGTCATAATTCTTTCATCCTGAAAGGAATAAGGTCATACCACTCCCCACTTATTAGGCCTGCGGGGTTTATGGAATAAAAAAAGCGTCTTATATAAGCACAATGCCGCGAGCAGTGACAATTATTCTTTTCTTAAATAGGAATAATGCGAAGGGGGTCGCTTAAAGACTTAATTGGCCCATTAACTGTAAGCCTTAAAGTCGTGGAATACAGAGAAGTGCAATGACAAGGATAAAACAAGGGCCCGCTATCGGGCCCTTTTCATTGTTTGCGGTTATCCGCGGCGCGCTTTTACCGCCGCCGCCAGATCGCGCAGCACGGTTTCGGTGTCCTGCCAGCCGATGCAGCCGTCGGTCACGCTCTTGCCGTAAACCAGCGGTTCGCCGCTTTCGAGGTTCTGGTTGCCTTCCACCAGGTGGCTTTCGATCATCACGCCGATGATCGCTTTTTCACCGCCGCTGATCTGCCCGCACACGTCCGCACTCACGTCCAGCTGCTTTTTGAATTGTTTGCTGCTGTTGGCGTGGCTGAAGTCGATCATCACCTGCGCCGGCAGCCCGGCTTTGCTCAGGCCGGCTTTGACGTCCTTCACGTGCGCCGCGCTGTAGTTCGGCTCTTTGCCGCCGCGCAGGATAATGTGGCAGTCGCCGTTGCCGCTGGTGTTAACGATCGCCGAGTGGCCCCACTTGGTCACCGACAGGAAGCAGTGCGGCGCGCCGGCGGCGTTGATGGCGTCGATCGCCACCTTGATGGTGCCGTCGGTACCGTTCTTGAAGCCGACCGGGCACGAGAGGCCGGAGGCCAGCTCGCGGTGCACCTGCGATTCCGTGGTGCGCGCGCCGATGGCGCCCCAGCTCATCAGATCCGCCAGGTACTGCGGCGTGATCATGTCGAGGAATTCGCCGGCGGCCGGCAGGCCGCTGTCGTTGATCTCCACCAGCAGCTTGCGCGCCAGGTGCAGGCCGTCGTTGATGTTGAAGCTGTTGTCCATCTGCGGATCGTTGATCAGGCCTTTCCAGCCCACGGTGGTGCGCGGTTTTTCGAAGTACACGCGCATCACCACTTCCAGCTCGCCGCTCAGTTCTTCACGCAGCGCCAGCAGGCGCCCCGCGTACTCTTTGGCGGCTTGGGTATCATGGATGGAGCAAGGGCCAATCACCACCAGCAGGCGATCGTCGCTGCCGCGGAGGATATTGTGAATTGCGCTGCGGGCCTGGGACACCGTCTTTGCCGCGCGTTCAGTGGCCGGGAATTTCTCCAGCAGAGCCACCGGCGGCAGGAGTTCCTTAATATCATTAATGCGTAAATCGTCGTTTTGGTAATTCATAGCTTTTCCATTCGGTATCGTGGGGTCTTTCGCAGTGCGTAACGGTGTAGATCTCAACAATCTAGCCTGTGAGAATGGCGCTGTAAATCACCTTTGCCCCCCGCCGCTGGAACCGCCAAATTAACAGCAGATTGTGCTGTTTCATCAGGGGAGCGCAGAGCCTCCTTTTTCGCTATGCTAGCGATCGGAATATAAAGTGACCCGAGTTGAACATGCCCTCTCTGTTATTAGTTGATGACCACCCGGTGGTCCATGTCGCACTGGAAGCGGCGCTAATGAAATCAGCCCGCGCCTACCGCCTGCAGGCGGCGCAGGACGACGTTCAGGCGCTGGCCCTGCTGGCCGAGGCCGCTTTCGGCCTGGTGATCCTGGATATCGGCCTGCCGCAGGTCGACGGGCTGCAGCTGTTGAAAAAAATCCGCCGCCACTACCCGCAACAAAAGATCCTGATCTACACCGCGCAGGAAGCCGATGTGTACGCACGCATGGCGCATGCCGCCGGCGCCGACGGTTTCGTCAATAAAGGCAGCTCGCTGGCGGAGTTGGTGCAGGCGATCGAGCAGGTGCTGGACGGTGAAACCAGCTTCCCCGCCGCCGCGCTGGCCGAAGAGGCGCCGACGGCGGACGGCGGGCTGCTCACGCCCAAGGAGCTCGAGGTGCTGGGCTTGCTGAGCCAGGGGCTGTCCAACCTGCAGATCGCCGACCGGCTGCACATCAGCAACAAGACCGTCAGCACGCACAAGAAAAACATCCAGCGCAAAACCGGCGCCGGCAACCTGCTGGAACTGGTGGCGGTGTTTAAAGAGCTGGCGCCATGATGCGCCGCGCCCTGCTGCTGCTGATCCTGTGGTGCGGCCTGGCGCAGGCGGCGGAGCCGGTGCGCTATCAGCTGGTCAGCAACCTGAATCCCCCCGAGAATATGCTGATCGTCGGCGAGAAAAATCCCTGGCGCGATCGCACGCTGCGCGTCGGCATCATCAGTGAGAACACCAGCCCGTACAACATCATCGTGGACGACGATCTGTATGGGCTGAACGCCGACTACCTCGGCTATATCCAGCAGGTAACCGGCATCCGCTTCGCCATTTACGGCTTCGCCGATCTGACCCAGCTGGAACAGGCGCTGCACGACGGCAAGGTCGATCTGCTGTACGGCATCCCGCAGAGCGAAGCGCTGCACGGGCTGGAGATCTCCCAGCCTTACTACATCAGCAACCTGCGCGTATTGCGCGATCGCAGCAACGATCGGCCGGTGATGCTCAATTCCGCCAACGCCCGCGTCGCGATCGGCGCGCTGACCGACATGCAGTCCGGCGGCGCCCTGCAGGCGGTGGCGTCGCAGATCCAGCGCTACGACAACAACCTGCAGGCTGTCTATTCGCTGCTCAACGGCAGCAGCGACTACTTTATCGCCGACGAGGCCAGCGCCAGCTTTATCATCGACCAGCTGCAGCTCGGCCAGCTCTATCAAATTGAAAGCAACGAGAACCTGGGCAACCTTTCCTTCGTGTTCGCCGCCGCCGACCCGCGCCTGATAGACACGCTGGACACCGCCATCGCCGACGCGCCGATGGAACTGATGAATGCCCTGCAGAGCCGCTGGAGCAAAAAGATCCCCAGCTACCTCGATACCGGCAATGCCGATCTGACGACGATGGAGAAGAATTGGGTGGCGAGCCACCGCGTGGTTTACTACGCCGCCATCGAGAACAACTTCCCGTTCGCCTACCGCGGTTCCGACGGCCAGCCGCGCGGCTATGCCATCGATATTCTCAACATCATCGCGCAAAACACCGGGCTGCGTTTCGCGCCGCTGTGGGCGCGCAATGCCGAGCAGGCCGATCAGCTGGTGCAGTCCGGCCAGGCCAGCTTCCGCGCCGCCCTGCCGCTGGCGCGCGGCGTCAAGGCGCGCTATGGCGCCAGCATGCCGATCCACCGTTCGCTGTGGGGCGTTTACGTCGGCCAGTATGCCAACGGCGTCTCGACCTGGGGCGATCTGGCCGGCAAGCGCATCGGCGTACTGCAGGGCGATTTGGCTCAGGGGCTGGTGCCGGAGCAGGAACAGACCGTCAGCTTCGCCGACAGCAAGTCGATGTACGACGCGCTGGCCAACGGCCAGCTGGATGCGCTGGTGGATAACGTCATCTCCGCCAACTTTTTGGCGCTGTCGCGCTATTCCGGCGCCATCAAGCTGGCCTTCGCCGCCAACAACATCCCCTATCCGGTGGCCTTCGGCGTGCGCCGCGATCAACCGCTGCTGCTGGCGATCCTCGATAAGAACCTGATGCAGATCCCGGCGGATACCCTGCAATCGCTGCGCGACGAGTGGATCGTCGACCGCAGCAACCTTATCGACGCGGTGAACGACAACCGCATGCCGCCGCAGACCACCTGGCTGCTGGCGCTGTTGGCCGCCGCCACCGTGCTGCTGCTGGCGCTGACGCTGCGCCGTTTCATGCTGCAGCGCCGTGAAAAACGCGAACGCGAAGAGCTCGAGCAGGCGCGCCGCCGCGCCGAAGCGGAAAATCGCATGAAGAGCAAATTCCTCGCCACCGTCAGCCATGAACTGCGCACGCCGATGCACGCCATCCTCGGCCTGCTGGAACTGGAGCTCAAACGCCAACCTGCGCCGGAAGGCCTGCCGGTGATTTACAGTTCGGCCTCATCGCTGCTCAACCTGCTCAACGACCTGCAGGATCACGCGCGGCTGGAAACCGGGTCGTTGACGCTGGCGCCGAAACCGGTGGCGCTGCACCCCTGGGTCGCGCGCATCGACGCCCTTTACCGGCCGCTTATCGGCGAACGGCCGTTGACCTTGAGCGTGGTGGCGGATCCGGCGCTGCCGGAGGCGGTGATTATTGATGGTGAGCGTTTACTTCAGGTGGCTAACAACCTGATAAACAACGCGATAAAGTTCACGCCGCGCGGCGCCATTCAGGTCGACGTCGGCTGGCGCGCACAGGATGAACGACGGGGAGAGTTGCAGTTAACGGTGAACGACAGCGGCTGCGGCATCGCCGCCGATGAGGTAGGCAAGTTGTTCCAACCGTTTTACCGCGCGCGCGGCGCGCAACGCATCTCGGTGCAAGGTACCGGTTTGGGCCTGTCGATCTGCAAAGAAATCGTCGAACAGATGGGCGGCCGCATCGAGTTGCACTCGCAGCCGGGCGTCGGCACCCGCGTCGAGGTCGCGATACCGGTCGAGCTGAGCGGCGCCGCGCCGGCTGGCGCCCAGGAGGAGCGCACCTTTGCTCTGCCGTCTTCCGCCTTGCGTACCGCGCTGATCGACGACCATCCCACCAATTTGTTGTTGCTGGAACGCCAGCTGCGCCACTTCGGGCTGCAGCCGGCCCGCTTTGAACAAGGCTATGCGCTGCTGAAGGCTCAGCGCCGGCAGCCTTTCGATCTGCTGTTTATCGACTATAACATGCCGCGCCCGGACGGCCTGACGCTGGCCAGGCTGATCCGCCGCGACGAACAGCGGCTACGGCGCCCGCCTTGCCGCATCGTGCTCTGCTCGGCAGACGTGCAGGAGTTTACCCGCATCCCGCCAGGGCTGGTGGCGATCGACCACTTCCTGACCAAGCCGATTTCACTGGCGGCGATCGGCCAGGTATTGGCTCAGCAACCGCAGGTTCAGGAAGAAAAGTTAGTCCTTACTGACCTGCGGCAAACGCTGGCCGAAATGGCGGGCGGCGATCGCGCCATGATGCAGCGGCTGGCGCAGACGCTCAGCGGCACGCTGCGGCAAGACCGGCAGCGGCTCGCGGATGCCGTCGCCGCGAGCGACTGGTCACGCCTGGAACAGGCGGCGCACCGCATCAAGGGCAGCCTGCTGATGCTGCAGCTGCCGGAAGCCGCGCAGCTGTGCCAGCAACTGGTGGAAACCGCACGTCGGGGCGAGCTTGCCGCCGCCGCTTATACTAAATTAAAGGCGTTAGTGGCGCAGATAGAACCGGAGCTGGACGCTCTGCTCGCCGCCGCCCCCACTTTCGCTATGCATAAGGATGAATAATGTCGGACACTCCACACGTACACCTGCCGAAAGACAGTAATAGTAAACGCCTACTGACCGCTTTTTTAGTCACCGCCGTCTTTATGGTGGCCGAGGTGGTCGGCGGCCTGTTGTCCGGCTCGCTGGCGCTGTTGGCCGACGCGGGGCACATGCTGACCGATGCCGCCGCGCTGCTGGTGGCGCTGATGGCGGTGCACTTTTCCCAGCGCAAGCCCAACGCGCGCCACACCTTTGGCTATCTGCGCCTGACCACCCTGGCGGCCTTCCTCAACGCCGCGGCGCTACTGGTGATCGTGGTATTCATCCTGTGGGAGGCGATACGGCGTTTCTTCGAACCCCAGCCGGTGATGGGCACTCCGATGCTGATCATCGCCATAGCGGGGCTGCTGGCGAACCTGTTCGCCTTCTGGCTGCTGCATCGCGGCAACGAAGAGAAAAATATCAACGTGAGGGCGGCCGCGCTGCATGTACTGGGCGACCTGCTCGGCTCGGTGGGGGCCATCGTCGCCGCCATCGTCATTCTTGCCACCGGCTGGACGCCGATTGACCCGATCCTGTCGGTGCTGGTCTCCTGTCTGGTGCTGCGCAGCGCCTGGCGGCTGCTGAAGGAGAGCTTCCACGAGCTGCTGGAAGGCACGCCGCAGGAGGTCGACATCGCCAAGCTGCAAAAAGACCTGTGCCTGAACATCCCGGAAGTGCGCAATATCCACCACGTACACGTCTGGCAGATCGGCGAACAGAAGCTGATGACGCTGCATGCGCAGGTGATCCCGCCGCATGACCACGATGGGCTGTTGCAACGCATTCAGGCTTATCTGTTGGAACACTACAAGATTGGCCACGTGACCATTCAGATGGAGTACCGGCACTGTGAGACGCCGGACTGCGGCATCAACCGGGCGCCGGAGCCGAGTGAACACTCACATGCCGAAGCGCATTCGCACCTGGGGCATCGCCACTAAGCCAAGAGGGCGCCATCACGGCGCCCTCTGCTGTTATTACGGAGCGGAAGATAACGGATTGGAATGGTTGCGCCCGGCACTCTTGATCCACAGCCAGGAGCCGTTCAGGGCGATCAGCGTCAGAATGACATACTCCAGCGCCATCGCATACACGCCCTGGTAGGCAAAGATCGCCACGCTGATGACATCGATCACCACCCACAGCAACCAGTTTTCCACGTACTTGCGCGTCATCAGGATCATCGCCACGATGGACAGCACCATCATCGCCGAATCCCAGAATGGGAACGCGTCCGGCTGCAGCGTCGGCATCTGCACGTTCAGCCCCAGCCCTTGCATCACCGCTACCGCAATCTGCGTCAGCCAGGCGAACACGCGGTCAATGTTGAAAGTCATCAGGCCAATGCCGATAACGCAAACCGCTGCCCAGGCCAACGCTTTCGGCAGCGGCAGCCAGCGGATCTGCAGCTCGGCCTGATTATCCTGCGTCTGGCGGCTCCAGGCATACCAACCGTAAATGTTGGCGCCGAAGAAAAACAGCTGCAGCAGCAGGCTGGCGTACAGCTGGATCTGGAAGAAAATCACCGCGAACAGCGTGACGTTGATCAGGCCGAACAGGTAGTTGATGATTTTTTCCTTGCTGGCGTACCAGATGCACAGCAACCCGAACAGTGTGCCGATGGCTTCGATCCACGACAGATCGTAACCGCCCGCGCCAAGCGGAATATGCACCAGAATATTGCTGGTACTGAAGAAGCTCATGAGGTCATCCTTTTAAACGGTTAAGCGTTGCCTTTAACCTGCATCTTAAGCTGAGCGGCGAAATCCAGCATGCGGTTCAGCGGCACCAGCGCCTTCTCACGCAGCGCGGCGTCCACGTGGATCTCATGCTGCGCGCCCCCCTGCTCCAGCCCTTCGGCAATCGCCTTCAGGCCATTCATCGCCATCCACGGGCAATGCGCGCAGCTGCGGCAGGTCGCGCCCTCTCCGGCGGTCGGCGCCTCGAACAGTTCCTTGTCCGGACAAGCCTGCTGCATCTTGTAAAAGATACCGCGATCGGTGGCGACAATCAGCTGTTGATGCGGCAATGTTTTCGCCGCCTGAATCAGTTGGCTGGTCGATCCCACCGCATCCGCCAGCTCGACCACCGCCTGAGGCGATTCGGGATGCACCAGGATGGCCGCCTGCGGATAGAGCGCCTTCATGCGCCGCAGCGCCTGGGTCTTGAACTCGTCATGGACAATGCAGGCACCTTGCCAGCACAGCACGTCGGCGCCGGTCTGCTTCTGCACATAGCTGCCGAGATGACGATCCGGCGCCCAGATAATTTTCTCGCCCAGGCTATCCAGATGCTCGATCAGTTCGACGGCGATGCTGGAGGTCACCACCCAGTCAGCGCGCGCTTTGACCGCCGCCGAGGTATTCGCATAAACCACCACGGTGCGATCGGGATGACTGTCGCAAAACGCATGAAATTCCTCTTCCGGGCAGCCCAGATCCAGCGAACATTCGGCAAACAGCGTCGGCATCAGCACCTGCTTTTCCGGGCTGAGGATCTTGGCGGTTTCCCCCATGAAACGCACGCCGGCCACCAACAGCGTCGAAGCCGGATGCGCGCTGCCGAAGCGCGCCATTTCCAGCGAATCCGCCACGCAGCCGCCGGTTTCTTCCGCCAGCGCCTGGATTTCCGGGTCGGTATAATAATGGGCGACCATTACCGCGTTGCGCTGCTTGAGCAGGGTTTTGATCTTCTCGCGATAAAAGGCTTTTTCCGCTACGTCCAGCGGTACCGGTTTCGGCGGGAAGGGATACACCGCCGCGTTGACATCAAACATTTCACTCATCGCTGCAATCTCATGCTAGGCTGGGCGCCTGCCGCGTGAATATCGCCTGCCGCAACGCCCCTCGTTTTATATACTAAACAAAATACCTAAAACCGCGCGAAAAGTCCGCTGATATTTTCATATTTACGCACTCAGTGTTTAATAGATTAAAAACACAGACATTGACCACGCAGATCACGACGGATAATGTCCTGGTGGGGGCGTATGGCGTTCAGAGAAGAGCGAGATGCCGATCGATGCAGTGTTGAAACGAGAAAGCAGGGATTCAGGTTTGGGTATTACAGAAACGAAAAAAGCGCCAAAAGGCGCTTTTTTCTGTATTGGTGGGTCGTGCAGGATTGATTCGGCCTGTGGCCTCACCCTGCGGGCAACGCTACGCGTTGTCGTATCGCTGCGCGATGCTCGAACCTCTACGGTTCTCATCCTGCACGATTCGGTGAACTCTGTTGGCAAGAGGATAAAGTCAGGTTTGGGTATTACAGAAACGAAAAAAGCGCCAAAAGGCGCTTTTTTCTGAATTGGTGGGTCGTGCAGGATTCGAACCTGCGACCAATTGATTAAAAGTCAACTGCTCTACCAACTGAGCTAACGACCCGCAGAGTGGTGGGTGATGACGGGCTCGAACCGCCGACCCCCTCCGTGTAAAGGAGATGCTCTACCAACTGAGCTAATCACCCACTGCTGTGGTACTGCTATTTTTCACACCTTGCTCTATCAAAGAGTGGTGGGTCGTGCAGGATAACTCGGCCTTTGGCCTCGCCCTAACGGGCCATCACCGGGGTGATGTTGTCTCGCTTCGCGAGACTCGAACCTCTACGGTTCTCATCCTGACGATTTAACACCTTGCTCTATCAAAGAGTGGTGGGTCGTGCAGGATTCGAACCTGCGACCAATTGATTAAAAGTCAACTGCTCTACCAACTGAGCTAACGACCCACTGATGTGGTTTACTGCTGGTGGCGAATAGGTTACAAAAACCGACTCGCGGAAAACAAGGATGGGGATGTTCAGGACAACTCGACGGGTACTCGACTCGGACCTTTACTTTGCCACATCAAACCTATTCTGAAGCTGCCATTTTCTAAGAATGGTGGGTCGTGCAGGATAACTCGGCCTTTGGCCTCGCCCTTGCGGGCCATCACCGGAGTGATGTTGTCTCGCTTTGCGAGACTCGAACCTTTACGGTTCTCATCCTTTACGATTCTCTATTGCAGCCATTCTCTAAGAATGGTGGGTCGTGCAGGATTCGAACCTGCGACCAATTGATTAAAAGTCAACTGCTCTACCAACTGAGCTAACGACCCATAACAGTGGTGGGTGATGACGGGCTCGAACCGCCGACCCCCTCCGTGTAAAGGAGATGCTCTACCAACTGAGCTAATCACCCACTGTTGTGGTTACTGCTACTTCAGAAATTGGTGGGTCGTGCAGGATTCGAACCTGCGACCAATTGATTAAAAGTCAACTGCTCTACCAACTGAGCTAACGACCCAATTTCCCTGCCGCTTTAACATCTTGCAAGATGTCTTGGCAACGGCGGCATATATTACTAATTTATCTTGGCAGCGCAACCTAAATTTTTTACTGATGCGTTCAACTGCTTGTTCTTCACGCGAATGAGCCCAGAAATCGGTCAAATCGACTAACTTCTGGGCTCATTTTTCTAACCGTTAACCGCCTACGCGACTTTTCGCCTGCTTGGCCGCCGCACTGGTTGGGTATTGTTTAATCACCTGCTGGAACACGGCCTTGGCTTTATCAGCCTGCCCTTTTTCCTGCATGATGATACCCACCTTGTACATGGCGTCCGGCGCCTTCGGTGATTTAGCGTAATTCTTCACCACCACCGCAAAATAATAGGCCGCATCGTCTTTTTTACCCTTGTTGTAGAACAACTGACCCAGCCAATAGTTGGCGTTGGGCTGGTAAGTAGACTTCGGGTACTGTTTTACGAAGGACTGAAAGGCGGAAATCGCCTGGTCATACTGTTTTTTTTCCAGCGCCAGAGAAACAGCGGCGTTGTAGTCACTGTTCTCATCACCGCCACTCGGTGTTGCAGAGGCGGCTGCAGGCGCGCTGCTGCCCGCATCGGAAGATGCGCCTGCGGCTGCCCCGCCGGCAGCGCCCGCTGCCGCAGAGGCGCTCTGAGCGCCGCCCTGGCTGAGGCTATCCATCTGTTGATAGATTTGCTTCTGGCGTTCAACGACCTGATTCAACTGATACTGGCTTTCCTGGATCTGCCCACGGAGAGAATCAATATCGCGTTGATTGTCAGAGAGTTGCTGCTGGAGTTGGTTTAAAAGCTGGCCTTGAGCATTGCTGATGCGCTCAAGCGAGGTGACACGGTCTTCGACCGAGCCGGAGCCGACATTACTGATTGGCGCTTGGGCAGTAGCGGCCCAAGGGGCCGCTACGCCAACCAGTAACGACAGACTCAACAGGTGACGTCTGAAGTTACTGTTCATGCGATTCTCTTAGTAAACCAGAACGGCACGACGGTTTTTAGCATAAGCCGCTTCGTCGTGGCCCAGTACTGCTGGTTTTTCTTTACCGTAAGAAACGATAGAGATCTGGTCAGCGGAAACGCCTTTACCTTGCAGGTACATTTTAACGGCGTTAGCACGACGCTCACCCAGAGCGATGTTGTATTCCGGCGTGCCGCGTTCGTCAGCGTGGCCTTCAACGGTCACTTTGTAAGACGGGTTGTTACGCAGGAATGCAGCGTGCGCGTCCAGCATCTGAGCGAATTCGGAGCTTACGTCATACTTGTCCAGGCCGAAGTAAACGATGTTGTTCTTCTGCAGTTCTTGCATCTGCAGACGAGCTTGTTCTTCGGAAGACAGGTTGCTGCTGCCGTTTTCCATACCAGTGCCGGCGCCAGCGCCCATACCAGATTGGTCGTTGTTCGCGCTTTTGTTAGAACTACAAGCTGCTACAGCCAGAACTGGCAGTGCCAGCAGAAGCCCTTTCAGCACTTTGTTCAGTTGCATTTCTTTGATCCTTTTATAGTTTGCCATACATATTTACACATGCATCACAGATACGGCGACCAGGCAGGGAATTTGACCTGTCCATCAGTTGCCGGAAGACGCGCTTTGAAACGCCCATCAGTTGACACCAACTGCAGCACGGAGCCCATACCTTGCGTGGAGCTATAGATCACCATGGTGCCGTTTGGCGCAATACTAGGCGTTTCATCCAGGAAGGTGCCGGTCAAAACCTGAACGGCGCCCGATCCAAGATCTTGTTTGGCGATGTGTTGTGCACCACTGTTGGTGCTGACCATCACCAGGAATTTACCGTCGGAGCTGACTTCAGAATCCTGGTTCTGAGAGCCTTCCCACGTCAGACGCTGTGCGGCACCGCCGCTGGCGCTGATTTTATAAATCTGCGGACGCCCGCCCTGGTCGGAGGTAAACGCCAGAGACTGGCCATCCGGGAACCAGGTCGGTTCGGTGTTGTTGTTGCGGCCATCGGTCAGCTGCGTGATCTGGCCGGAGCCGAGGTTCATCACGTACAGGTTCAGGCTGCCGCTCTTGGACAGCGCGAAGGCCAGCTTGCTGCCGTCCGGCGAGAACGCCGGCGCACCGTTGTGGCGCGGGAACGAGGCGATCTGGCGGATAGCGCCGTTAGCCAGGGTCTGCACCACCAGCGCAGAGCGGCCGCTCTCGAAGGTCACGTAAGCCAGTTTGCTGCCGTCCGGCGACCAGGCCGGCGACATCAGCGGCTCAGGCGAACGGTGCACCGTGAACTGGTTGTAACCGTCGTAATCCGCTACGCGCAGCTCGTACGGGAATTTCCCGCCGTTGGTCTGCACCACGTAGGCGATACGGGTGCGGAACGCGCCCTTGATGCCGGTCAGCTTCTCGAACACTTCGTCGCTGGCGGTATGGGCAGAATAACGCAACCACTGTTTGGTCACTTTATACTGGTTCTGCGCCAATACGGTGCCCGGCGAACCCGAGGTATCCACCAGCTGGTAGGAGATCAGGTAGCTGCCGTCGGCGCCAGGTTGAACCTGGCCGACCACCACGGCGTCGATGCCCAGCGCGGTCCAGGCCGCCGGCGTCACTTCAGACGCGGAGGTCGGTTGCTGCGGCATGCGCGCCACGTCGATCGGGTTGAATTTGCCGCTGTTGCGCAGATCCGCGCCGACAATCTTGCCGATATCTTCCGGCGGCGTGCCTGGGCCCGCCCATTTAAACGGCACCACACCAATCGGGCGAGCGGAGTCGACCCCTTGGGTGATTTCAATGCGAACTTCCGCGTGCAACACGGACGCCCACAGAATTAAAAAACCTAGCGCTACTCGAAATGCCTGCTTCATCTCATCTCCCTTATCCAGGCGGGATGCCTGCGATAAATTAGCAGAATTTTAACAAACCAACTTACGCAAAACTACATAATCCCTGTTGGTTACCTTAGTACATCCCTGTGATATTACTCACTCAATCAACCGTTATTGCGGTTTGAATTCAAGGATAGAATTCTTAAAGTGCTGATAAACGGCATCGCTCGGCGGCTTCGGTATATGCGCCAACTTGGCGGCAGAGACCGCGGCCTGACACAAAGCAGGATCGCCGCCCGCCGCTTGTACACTTATCAGCAGGCCGTCCGGCGCCAGCTTGATACGCAGGTCGCAGGTTTTGCCGGCGAACGAACTGGCGTCATAGAACTTGCTCTGAATCGCCCCTTGAATCTGCCCCATATAACCGCTGATATCCGCCCCGCTGGCGCCTGCCGCCTTGGCATTGCCCTGCCCGGCCGGTTTACCATCACCTTTCGATTTGGCACCACCACCTTTCGGCGCGTTCTTGCCGTCCGCCAGGCCACCAAACAGGTCATCAACTTCCGCCGATTGCTTCGCAGCCTCGGCGGCGGCTTTTTTCTTCTCTGCAGCGGCTTTCTTGGCTGCCGCAGCTTTCTCAGCGGCGGCCGCTTTCTTCTCTGCCTCGGCGGCTGCCTTCTTCTCGGCTTCCGCTGCGGCTTTTTTCTCGGCTTCAGCAGCCGCTTTCTTCTCCGCGGCCTCTGCAGCTTTTTGCTCTGCGGCAGCGGCGGCGGCTTTCTTCGCCTCTTCCGCCTGTTTCTTGGCGGCGGCGGCAGCAGCCGCTTCTTTCTTGGCTTCCGCTTCGGCTTTCTTCTGCGCGTCCGCCTGCGCCTTGGCGACCTTGTCCGCTTCGGCCTTCGCCTTGGCGGCGGCGGCTTCGGCGACCTTCTGTTGCTCTTTGGCCTTCGCAGCGGCGGCTTCCGCCGCTTTTTGCTGCTCGGCGGCCTGCTTCTGCTGCTCCGCCGCCTTCTGCTGTTGCTCAGCCTGCGCCTTGGCGTTCTGCGCGGCTTTCTCCTGCGCCGCCAAACGCTCTTTCTCCAGCTCTTTCAGGCGCTGCTGTTGCTCCGCCTGCTTCTGCTGAAGCTCTTCGGCCTGTTGCTCCGCTTTTTTCTGGCGCTGCTTCTCGGCACGCTGCGCATCGTTGCTCTGCTGCTGCTGGCGGTTGTACTGCTCCACCACCGCGCCGGGATCGACCATCACCGCGCCCACCACGGTGCCATCACCGCCACCGCCGGCGCCCATGTCGACCTTTTCCTGCAGCGATCCCCAAATCAGCAGGGCAATCAATATGAAGTGCAGAACGACCGAAACAATAACGGCGCGGTTCAGCTTATCGTTTTGCTCAGTTGCCTTTACCAAAATAGATTCCCAAAAACTGGTGTTGCTTATACGGGGTTCCTGGGCCACAGCGCAGGAACCGGGTTGCCGTTCGCCTTACGGTCAGATCGGCTGGGTCATCAGCCCCACGGAAGCCACGCCCGCCTGATGGAGAATATTCAATGCTTTGATAATCTCATCGTAAGGGACTTCCTTCGCACCGCCGATCAAAAAGACCGTTTTCGGGTTAGCCGCCAAACGCGACTTGGCTTCGGCCGCGACTTGTTCAGGCGGCAGCAGCTCCATACGGTTGTGATCCACCACCAGGGTGTATTGACCTACGCCGGAAACCTCGAGGATCACCGGCGGATTGTCATCGCTGGACACCGTCTTGGAATCGGTGGCGTCCGGCAGGTCAACCTCCACGCTCTGCGTGATGATTGGCGCGGTTGCCATAAAAATCAGCAGCAGCACCAGCAACACGTCGAGCAGCGGAACGATGTTAATTTCGGACTTCAGCTCACGCCGACTACGTCCACGTACTCTCGCCATGCTACCTCCTACTTATTTGCTGTCGCTGGAGAAGGCCTGACGATGCAGAATAGCGGTGAACTCTTCCATAAAGTTGTCGTAATTCTGCTCAAGCTTGTTGACGCGCTGGTTGAGACGGTTGTAGGCCATTACCGCCGGGATGGCGGCGAACAGACCGATCGCGGTGGCGATCAGCGCTTCGGCGATACCCGGCGCCACCATCTGCAGCGTGGCTTGCTTCACCGCGCCCAGCGCGATAAAGGCGTGCATGATCCCCCACACGGTGCCGAACAGGCCGATGTACGGGCTGATCGAACCGACGGTGCCGAGGAACGGAATATGGGTTTCCAGCGTTTCCAGCTCGCGGTTCATCGAAATGCGCATCGCGCGCGACGCCCCTTCGATCACCGACTCCGGCGCATGGTTGTTGGCGCGGTGCAGGCGGGCGAACTCTTTGAACCCGGAATGGAAGATCTGCTCGGAACCGGTCAGGCTATCGCGACGCGCCTGACTTTCCTGGTACAGACGGGAAAGCTCGATACCGGACCAGAATTTGTCTTCAAAGGCTTCGGCGTCACGCGTCGCCGCATTGAGGATGCGGGTGCGCTGAATGATGATCGCCCAGGAGGCTACCGAGAAGCATATCAAAATCAACATGATAAGCTTAACCAGCAGGCTCGCCTTCAAGAATAAATCTAGGATGTTCATGTCAGTCACTGCTTAAACTCCGCGACAATAGACTTAGGAAGCGCTCTTGGCTTCATTTGGTGTGGATCAATACAGGCAATCAGGACATCTGCCTGGCTCAGTAGGGCCCCGTCAGAATTGACAATGCGTTGAGCAAACGTGAGAGAAGCCCCGCGCAGAGAGGTGATTTCACTCTGGACCTCCAGTTGCTCGTCGAGACGAGCCGGAGCCAGATAATCCACCGTCATGCGCCGGACGACAAAAGCGACTTGTTCACTGAGCAGCTGCTGTTGATGAAAGTTGTGCTGACGCAGCATCTCTGTGCGCGCTCTTTCAAAAAAGGCGACGTAGCGGGCGTGATAGACCACACCACTGGCATCGGTATCCTCGTAGTAAACGCGAACCGGCCATCGAAACAACGTATTACTCACTCTACTTCCCAGCAATGCAATTTAACGCTGCTACTATACGCAAGACGGATCGGGTTGGGAATGGGTTACAAGATGGGAATGAAAATAATTATGGGCCGTGAGGGCCCATAACGTGGGGACATCGGGGAGATTATAAAGAAACGTAAAGTAATCCTGCGCACAAGATCACAATTGCAGGAAGCGGCGCGAAAAAAGCGCGCCAGACGCTGCGCTGCGGGCGAAATCCGAAACCGTGGATCACTCCAGCGCATACGGCCCAAATCAGCAACAGCCCTTCCCAAATCTCCAGCGAGCTGGTTTTGGCGGCGAAACGCGTCGGATCCCAGAACACGCACCCCGCCAAAATCAACGCCAGCACCAGGGAAAGGGCCCGAACCGGGCCCTTGTCGGTGACAGCGTACAGCTTGTCAATCACGGACGAGCTCATTACTTACCGTCTTGCTGAGCTTTGGTCGCTTCGCTCTGCTCAAGCGCCAGCGCCGTGATGATGCCGAAGGCGCAGGCAAGAAGCGTTCCGAGAATCCAGGCAAAATACCACATGGTTTAGCTCCTTATCCTTAGTACAGCGAATGCTTGTTGTTTTCGATGTAGTTCTTGTCGAGACGACCGAACATTTTGTAGTACGACCAGCTGGTGTACGCCAAAACGATAGGCACGAAGATCGCCGCCACGACGGTCATCACTTTCAGCGTCAACAGGCTCGAGGTCGCGTCCCACATGGTCAGGCTGACGTTAGGCACGGTGCTGGACGGCATCACGAACGGGAACATGGTGACCCCGGCGGTGAGGATGACGCAGGCGATGGTCAGCGACGAAGTGACGAACGCCAGCGCGCCTTTCTCCAGACGCGAGAACAGGATGGTGAACAACGGCAGCACCACGCCCAGTGCAGGCAAGGCCCACAGCAGCGGATACTTGTTGAAGTTGATCAGCCATGCGCCGGCCTGATGCGCCACTTCTTTACGCAGCGGGTTGGATTCCGCCATGGTGTCCAGCGCCGAAGTGATCACGTAGCCGTCGATGCCTTTCACCAGCCACACACCCGCCAGCAGGAAGCATACCGCCATGATCAGCGTCGCGATCTGCGCTGCGGCGCGTGACCGCAGGTGGATCTCGCCGGTGGTGCGCATCTGCAGGTAGGTCGCGCCCTGAGTGACCAGCATGGTCAGACTGACCACGCCTGCCAACAGACCGAACGGATTCAGCAGTTGGAAGAAGTTGCCGGTGTAGAACAGACGCAGGTATTCGTCCACATGGAACGGCACGCCCTGCAGCAGGTTGCCGAACGCCACGCCGAATACCAACGCAGGCACGAAGGAACCGATGAAGATGCCCCAGTCCCACATGTTGCGCCAGCGGCTGCTCTCCAGCTTGGAACGGTAGTCAAAACCGACCGGGCGGAAGAACAAGGCCGCCAGCACCAGGATCATGGCGACGTAGAAGCCCGAGAAGGCCGCTGCGTAGACCATCGGCCAGGCGGCGAACAGCGCGCCGCCGGCGGTGATCAGCCACACCTGGTTACCGTCCCAGTGCGGGGCGATGGAGTTGATCATCACCCGGCGCTCGGTATCGGTTTTACCGATGATGCGCACCAGGATGCCGACGCCCATGTCGAAACCGTCGGTGACGGCGAAGCCGATCAGCAGTACGCCAACCAGCACCCACCAGATAAATCGCAGTACTTCATAGTCAAACATACGTGGACTCCTGTTTAGCGCGCTTCCTGCACGGCGGCAGTCGGTTGTTCAAAGTGGTAGCGGCCGGTTTTCAGGCTGCTTGGACCCAGACGCGCAAACTTGAACATCAGGTACATTTCAGCCACCAGGAACAGGGTGTACAAGCCGCAAATCAGCCCCATCGAGAACAGAATGTCGCCCGCGGTCAGCGAAGAGTTGGCGACTGCGGTCGGCAGCACCTCACCAATCGCCCACGGTTGACGGCCGTATTCCGCCACGAACCAGCCGGCTTCCACCGCGATCCACGGCAGCGGCAGGCCATACAGCGCCGCACGCAACAGCCATTTCTTCTGGCCGATGCGGCCGCGCACCACGCTCAGGAAGGACAGGCCGATAATCAGCAGCATCAGCACGCCACAGGCCACCATGATGCGGAAGGCGAAGTACAGCGGCGCCACGCGTGGAATGGAGTCCTTGGTCGCCTGCTGGATCTGCGCTTCCGTCGCATCGCTGACGTTCGGGGTATAACGCTTCAGCAGCATGCCGTAGCCCAGGTCTTGCTTGGTTTTGTTGAATTCCGCACGCACCGCAGGATCGGTATTGCCGCCGCGCAGCTCTTCCAGCAGCTGGTAGGCTTTCATGCCGTTGCGGATGCGCACTTCATGTTGCGCCAGCAGATCTTTCAGGCCAGTGACCTGCGTGTCGGTGGAACGCGTGGCGATCAGGCCAAGCGCATACGGGATCTGAATAGAGAAGGAGTTTTCCATCTTGTCCTGATCGGGAATGCCGAACAGGGTGAAGGACGCCGGTGCCGGCTGGGTATCCCACTCCGCTTCGATGGCGGCCAGTTTGGTTTTCTGTACGTCGCCCATTTCGTAACCGGATTCGTCACCCAGCACGATCACCGACAGCACCGCAGCCATGCCGAAGCTGGCGGCGATGGCGAAGGAGCGTTTGGCGAAAGCGATGTCGCGGCCCTTCAGCAGGTAGTAAGCGCTGATGCCCAGCACGAACATGGCGCCGGTGGTGTAGCCTGCAGCCACGGTGTGAACGAATTTCACCTGCGCAACCGGGTTAAGCACCAGCTCGGAGAAGCTGACCATCTCCATGCGCATGGTTTCGAAGTTGAAATCCGACGCGATCGGGTTCTGCATCCAGCCGTTGGCGACCAGGATCCACAGCGCGGACAGGTTTGAGCCGAGGGCCACGAACCAGGTTACCGCCATGTGCTGCACCTTGCTCAGACGATCCCAGCCGAAGAAGAACAGGCCGACCAGCGTCGATTCAAGGAAGAACGCCATCAGACCTTCGATGGCCAGTGGGGCCCCGAAGATATCGCCGACGTAGTGAGAGAAATACGACCAGTTAGTCCCGAACTGGAACTCCATGGTCAAACCGGTGGCCACACCCAGAGCAAAGTTAATCGCAAATAACTTTCCCCAGAATTTGGTCATGTCTTTATAGATTTGTTTGCCAGACAGGACATATACCGTTTCCATAATTGCCAGCAAGAACGCCATACCGAGCGTTAATGGGACAAATAAGAAATGGTACATCGCCGTTAAAGCAAACTGTAAGCGCGACAGTTCGACAATATCAAACATCTTGACTCCTTGCTCCTCGCAGGAAGACTCCGACACGCGGTTATCGGCATACTTCTTTCAAAGCCGCCAGTAACGCCCCGCAGTGAATGCCCTTAAACACAACAAATTTGATCCAGCTTCTCCGCTTTCAACCGCACACTCGGCCAATAGCCCCTCGGGCCGCCGACAAGCACGCCACTGAAAACCGACAACGGGTAACAAATGCAACAAGATCAACCATCCATAATCACAACATGGATGATACTCGCCCAATCCCACACAATAAATAGGTTTTTACGTGACGTGGGTTGGACTTTTGGTTACAGGTCAAATCTTAGCCGAAAGAGGTACTTCGGGCTAATTTGATCTGAGACAATTTAAGCCTATCCGCATATTATTTCCATATTCATCAGCACATTTCGCCTATTTTTCTTGAGGGCATGTTGCGCAATGGTTTAATTGTTTTTTAATGATATTTTTGTGTTAAATAAATGTAATTTAAAAGAGCCACCATTGTATTATTACGCGCTTATTCTGCGACATAATTAACCTTTTATTTCCATTAAGCCGTGACAGTGATTGCAGTCACAAAACAACAAATCTCTCTCCAATATTAGTCTATTTCTCGCGATGGGATCGTAAAGGTTGCGATTTTGTAGCAAAATGACCACTTATGTTAAAATTCCATTGAGTGACAATAAGTTATGAAAAAAATCATCTTTGCCTCTGTCTTGGGACTCTCGGGAAACGCCATGGCCGCCGAAACGGTAAACATCACCCTGCTGGGCACCTCCGATCTGCACGGCACCTTCGTGCCCTGGGACTACGCCAGCGACACGGAAAACCTGGCGGGCAGCCTGAGCCAGATAGCCACTCAGGTCAAAAAGGTGCGCGCCGAGCAGCCTAACCTGATCCTGGTGGACGCCGGCGACACTATTCAGGGCAACTTCGTTGAAACCTTCAAGCATGAGGCCGTCAGCCCGATGATGCTGGGCCTCAATGCGCTCAATTACGACGTCTGGGTGATGGGCAATCACGAGTTCGACTTCGGCCTGCCGGTGCTGGCCACCCCGCTCAAGCAGTTCAAGGGCGCGGCGCTGGCGGGCAACATCGTCTGGGACAACGGCAAGCCTTATCTGCCGGCCTACACCATCCTCGAACGTCAGGGCGTGAAGATCGGCATTATCGGCATGGACACGCCGATGACCGCTGAATTCGCCAAGGGCACCGATCGCATCAAAGGGCTGAACTTCACCGATCCGGTGCAGGCGGTGAAACAGGTCATCAAACAAATCGACGGCCAGGTCGACGCCATCGTACTGGTGGCGCATATGGGCATCGACAACGAGAACCAGCGCCCGGGCACCGGCGTGGCCGACATTGCCAACGCCAACCCGGAACTGGCGGCAATCGTCGCCGGCCACATGCATGTGAAGATCGACAAGGCGGTGGTCAACGGCGTCATCATCACCGAACCGGACAAATACGGCCGCGCGCTGTCACGCATCGATCTGCAATTTGAACGCCGCGACGGCAAATTCACGCTGATCGACAAAAACAGCTACACCTACCCGATCAAAGGGCTGACGCCGGACAGCGCCATGCAGGCTCTCTACCAGCCGTATCATGACATTTTGCGCGCCAACGCCAACCGGGTGGTAGCGAAGCTGAGCGGCAGCGATCTGGTGCCTGCCGACGAGTTCCGCGGCATTCCTCAGGTGCACGTGCAGGACACCGGCATCAGCGCGCTGTTCCAGCAGGCCGCCCGGCACTATGCGCCGCTGGCGCAGGTGATCGCCCTGCAGATCGACAACGATCGCGCCAAACTGGACGTCGGCGACATCAAGGCCAAGGATATTGCCTTTAACTACCAATACGCCGGCGGCGAGATCACCGTTTATCAGCTTAACGGTAAAGCGCTTAAACGCTACATGGAGTGGTCCGCCGGCTACTTCAATCAACTGCAGCCGGGCGACGTCACCTACAGCTTTAACCCGGCGCGGCGTTCGTCCAAATATTCCACCAACGATTTCTTCGATGGCGTCACCTATACCATTGATCTGCGCCAACCCGCCGGTTCACGCATCGTCGATCTGCATCTGGCGGACGGCACGCCGGTCACGGACGACATGCCGATCCGTCTGGGCATGAACAGTTACCGCATGGGCCACCTGACGCAAAAGGGCGGCGCGCTGGAAGGGCAATCCTTCCCGGTGCTGTTCGACAGCAAAGCGCAGTATGGTGAAGAAGAAGGCACCATTCGCCACCTGGCCCTGCGCTACCTGACAGAAGTGAAACACGGCCAATACCAGGGCGTGCCGCCGCAGCGCTGGAAACTGATCGGCATGGAGGGATACGAACCGCAGCGGGCGATCGTTAAACGGCTGCTGAATGAAGGCGTTATTCAGGTGCCGACCACCGACGATGGCCGCTACACCAACGTCGCCTCGATCAACGTCAAAGACGCGCTGTTCCGCAACGCCGACGATTACCGCGCCGCCCTCGCCTCGCTGGAGCAGCAGCGGCAAGCCGCCGCGGATCCGGTGCAGCAGCGCCGCCTGCAGGATCGGATCGCGCTGATCAAGGCGCTCAACGTTTTCTGAGTTTCGCCCATAAAAAAGGCCACCCAATGGGTGGCCAAACATGTCGAGATATTGTTATTTCGTACTAGGTTCTTAGCGCTTCAGCACCGCTTTTACCGCATCGCCGATGTCCGCCAGGCTGCGAACGGTTTTCACGCCCGCCGCTTCCAGCGCAGCAAACTTCTCGTCCGCCGTGCCTTTGCCGCCGGCGATGATGGCGCCTGCGTGGCCCATACGCTTGCCTTTCGGCGCGGTCACGCCGGCGATGTAGCCGACAACCGGTTTGGTGACGTGTTCTTTGATGTAAGCCGCCGCTTCTTCTTCAGCGCTGCCGCCGATCTCACCGATCATCACGATTGCTTCGGTCTGCGGATCCTGTTGGAACATCTTCAGGATATCGATGAAGTTGGAGCCCGGGATCGGGTCGCCGCCGATGCCCACGCAGGTGGACTGGCCCAGACCGGCATCGGTGGTTTGTTTCACCGCTTCATAGGTCAGGGTGCCGGAGCGGGAAACGATGCCCACTTTGCCCGGCAGGTGGATGTGGCCAGGCATGATGCCGATTTTGCACTCGCCCGGGGTGATCACGCCAGGGCAGTTCGGCCCGATCATGCGCACGCCGGCTTCGTCCAGTTTCACTTTCACGGTCAGCATGTCCAGGGTCGGGATGCCTTCGGTGATGGTGATGATCAGTTTGATGCCGGCATCGATCGCTTCCAGAATGGAGTCTTTGCAGAACGGCGCTGGAACGTAGATGACAGAGGCCGTCGCGCCGGTCGCTTCAACCGCTTCGCGCACGGTGTTGAACACCGGCAGACCCAGGTGCTGAGTGCCGCCTTTGCCTGGGGTGACGCCGCCAACCATTTTGGTGCCGTAAGCGATAGCTTGTTCGGAGTGGAAAGTCCCCTGGCTACCGGTGAAGCCCTGGCAAATTACTTTGGTGTTTTTATCGATTAAGATGGACATTATTTACCCTCCACTGCTGCAACAACTTGCTGAGCCGCATCAGTCAGGCTGGTCGCAGCAATGATATTCAGGCCGCTGTCCGCCAGTTTCTTGGCGCCCAGTTCGGCGTTGTTCCCTTCCAGGCGCACCACGACCGGGACGTTAACGCCCACTTCAGCCACTGCGCCGATGATGCCGTCAGCGATCAGATCGCAACGTACGATACCACCGAAGATGTTAACCAGAACCGCTTTCACCTTGTCGTCGGACAGGATGATTTTGAACGCTTCGGTCACGCGCTCTTTGGTCGCGCCGCCGCCCACGTCCAGGAAGTTGGCCGGTTCGCCGCCGTGCAGTTTAACGATGTCCATGGTGCCCATCGCCAGACCGGCGCCGTTCACCATGCAGCCGATGTTGCCGTCGAGGGCAACGTAGTTCAGCTCCCACTGAGCCGCACGGGATTCACGCTCGTCTTCCTGGGAAGGGTCACGCATTTCACGCAGTTCAGGCTGACGGAACAGGGCGTTGCCGTCGGCGCCCAGTTTGCCGTCCAGGCACACCAGATCGCCCTGCTTGGTGATCACCAGCGGATTGATCTCAACCATCGCCAGGTCGCGCTCCAGGAACAGCGTCGCCAGGCCCATGAAAATCTTGGCGAACTGGCTGACTTGCTTGCCGGTCAGGCCCAGTTTGAAGGCCAGCTCACGGCCCTGATAAGGCTGAGGACCCGCCAGCGGATCGATGGTCATTTTGTGGATCAGTTCTGGGGTTTCTTCCGCCACTTTCTCGATTTCCACGCCGCCTTCGGTTGACGCCATGAATACGATGCGACGGGTCGCGCGGTCTACGACGGCGCCCAGGTACAGTTCTTTATCGATGTCGGTCGCCGCTTCAACCAGGATCTGGTTAACCGGCTGGCCCAGCGCGTCAGTCTGGTAAGTCACCAGACGCTTGCCCAACCAGGCTTCCGCGAAAGCACGGATATCTTCTTTGCTGTTGACGACTTTAACGCCGCCCGCTTTACCGCGGCCGCCAGCATGAACCTGACATTTCACCACCCACGGGCCGGAGCCGATTTTGGATGCGGCTTCTTCTGCTTCACGCGGAGTGGTACAGGCGTAACCGGTCGGTGCCGGCATGCCATACCGAGCAAACAGCTGTTTTGCCTGATATTCGTGTAAATTCATGATGTTCTATCCATTCAGTTCTGAAGGTTTTTAGCCGGACCATTATTACGCGGTAAACCGCATGGTTTTCCGGCCACATAGCACAGAGTGCGGGCGCGGCATGCCGCGCCCGGCAAGGGTTACTAGACGTCCAGCAGCAGACGAGCCGGATCTTCCAGCATCTCTTTGACCGTCACCAGATAACCGACGGATTCTTTACCGTCGATCAGGCGGTGGTCATAAGACAGCGCCAGATACATCATCGGCTGGATCACCACCTGACCATTGACCGCCATTGGGCGATCTTTGATGGCGTGCATGCCCAGGATGGCGCTCTGCGGCGGGTTGATGATCGGGGTGGACATCAGCGAGCCGAATACGCCGCCGTTGGTAATGGTGAAGTTACCGCCGGTCAGCTCTTCCACGGTCAGTTTGCCGTCGCGGCCCTTAACGGCCAGCTCTTTGATTTTCTTCTCGATGTCAGCCATGCTCATGGCATCTACATCGCGCAGTACCGGCGTCACCAGGCCGCGCGGGGTAGAAACCGCGATGCTGATGTCGAAGTAGTTGTGGTAAACCACGTCGGAACCGTCGATCGACGCGTTCACTTCCGGGAAGCGCTTCAGCGCTTCAACCACCGCCTTGATGTAGAAGGACATGAAGCCCAGACGCACGCCGTGGCGTTTCTCGAAGGCTTCGCCGTACTGCTTGCGCAGATCCATGATCGGCTGCATGTTGATTTCGTTGAAGGTGGTCAGCATCGCGGTGCTGTTCTTCGCTTCCAGCAGACGCTCGGCGACGCGTTTGCGCAGGCGGGTCATCGGCACGCGTTTTTCGCTGCGGCCGGCCAGAGCCGGCTGCGGTGCGGCTTCAGCGGCGGCGGCCGGTTTGGCGGCGGCGCCGCCTTTGGCCAGGTGCGCTTCCACGTCTTCACGAGTGATGCGGCCACCCACGCCGGTGCCTTTGATGGCGCCGGCATCGAGGTCGTGTTCGGCGATCAGGCGGCGAATCGCCGGGCTGAGCGCGTCATTGCTTTCTTCTTCCAGGCTCGCGGTCGCGCGCTGTGCAGGCGTGGACTCTTTCTCCTGGCTCTTCTCGGCGGTCGGTTTGCCGGAGCTGTCGCCTGGGCGGATGCGGCCGAGCAGCTGGCGAGACAGCACGGTCGCGCCCTCTTCTTCCACGATAGCATCGAGGATGCCCGCTTCACTGGCCGGCACTTCCAACACCACTTTGTCGGTTTCGATTTCAACCAGGACTTCATCACGCTGCACGCTGTCGCCCGGTTTTTTGTGCCAGGTGGCTACGGTCGCATCGGCAACCGATTCAGGAAGGTCAGGAACCAGAATATCTACGCTACTCATTTAGCTTTCCCTTAAGTTTTTTATCATCTGCTTGCCGGCCCCTCGGCCGGCAAGCGAGCGAACATTAGTCAATATTCAGCGCGTCGTTCACCAGAGCCTGCTGCTGCTTCTGGTGTACGGACATATAGCCCACCGCCGGAGAAGCGGAGGCCGGACGTCCTGCGTAACGTAAAGAAGCCCCGAACGGCACCACTTCACGGAAGTTGTGCTGGCTGCAGTACCAGGCGCCCTGGTTCAGCGGCTCTTCCTGACACCAGACGAAATCATGCACGTGCGAGTATTGCTCCAGCACGGCCTGCACGGCCTGATGCGGGAACGGATACAGCTGCTCGATGCGCACGATGGCCACGTCTTTCTGCTCGTTCTTGCGACGCTGTTCCAGCAGGTCGTAGTAGACCTTGCCGGAGCACAGCACGACGCGCTTGACCGCTTTCGGATCCAAGTCGTCGATCTCGCCGATCGCCGGCAGGAAGGTGCCGTTGGCCAGCTCGTCCAGCGAAGAAATCGCCAGCGGGTGACGCAGCAGCGACTTCGGCGACATCACCACCAACGGACGGCGCATACCGCGCAGCGCCTGACGACGCAGCATATGGTAAACCTGCGCCGGCGTAGACGGGACGCACACCTGCATGTTCTGCTCAGCGCACAGCTGCAGATAACGTTCCAGACGCGCGGAGGAGTGCTCAGGGCCCTGGCCTTCATAACCGTGCGGCAGCAGCATCACCAGGCCGCACATACGGCCCCATTTTTGCTCGCCGGAGCTGATGAACTGGTCGATAACAACCTGCGCACCGTTGGCGAAGTCACCGAACTGCGCTTCCCAGATGGTCAGCGTGCGCGGTTCCGCCGTGGCGTAGCCGTATTCGAACGCCAGCACCGCCTCTTCAGACAGCACGGAGTCCCAGACCTTGAATTCGCCCTGGCCGCTGTGGATGTTCGCCAGCGGAACATAGACCGAACCGTTTTTCTGGTTGTGCACCACCGCGTGACGGTGGAAGAAGGTGCCGCGGCCGGCGTCTTCGCCGGAGATGCGGATTGGAATGCCTTCATCCGCCATGGTGGCGTAGGCCAGCGTTTCGGCGGCGCCCCAGTCGAACGGCTTGTTGCCTGCGGCCATCTCGGCGCGGTCCGCGTAGATTTTCGCCACGCGCGACTGCATTTCGATCGCTTCCGGCACGGTGCTGATGCGGCGGCCCAGTTCCTGCAGACGCTTCATCTCAACCTTGCTCGGGTACTCTTCGTCCCACTCGTGGTTCAGGTACGGTGACCAGGTGAAGGAGTGCAGGTTCATCGGACGCCACTCTTCAACCACGCAATCGCCGCGGTCGAGCGCGTCGCGGTACAGGTTGACCATTTCCGTGGCATCTTCCAGGCTGGCCACTTTCTGCTCGGTCAGAACGTCAGCGTAGATTTTGCGCGGCGTAGGGTGTTTCTTGATCTTCTGATACATCACCGGCTGGGTGGCGCTCGGCTCATCGGCCTCGTTGTGCCCATGGCGACGGTAGCAGACCAGATCGATCATCACGTCACGCTTAAAGGTGTTACGGAAATCCAACGCCAGGCGGGTGACGAAGGCCACGGCTTCCGGATCGTCCGCGTTAACGTGGAAGATCGGTGCCTGAACCATTTTGGCGATGTCGGTGCAGTATTCGGTAGAGCGCGCATCCAGCGGGTTGGAGGTGGTGAAGCCAACCTGGTTGTTGATGACGATGCGCACGGTGCCGCCCACTTCGTAGCCGCGAGCCTGAGACATGTTCAGGGTTTCCTGAACCACGCCCTGGCCGGTGATGGCGGCGTCGCCGTGGATGGTGATCGGCAGCACCATGTTGCTGCGCGCTTCGTCCAGACGATCGCGACGGGCGCGTACCGACCCCATGACCACCGGGCTGACGATCTCCAGGTGCGACGGGTTGAACGCCAGCGCCAGGTGAACCATGCCGCCTTCGGTTTCCACGTCGGAGGAGAAGCCCTGGTGATATTTCACGTCACCGGTGCCGAGGTGTTCTTTATGCTTGCCGGCGAATTCGTCGAACAGATCGGCCGGCTTTTTGCCCAGCACGTTGATCAGCACGTTCAGACGGCCGCGGTGGGCCATGCCCAACACCACTTCGCGCGTGCCGTTCTTGCCGGCGTGGCGCACCATCTCTTTGAGCATCGGCACCAGCGCGTCGCCGCCTTCCAGCGAGAAGCGTTTGGCGCCCGGGAATTTGGCGCCCAGGTAGCGCTCCAGGCCCTCCGCCGCGGTCAGCTCGTTCAGGAAACGGCGTTTTTCGTCGGCGGTAAAGCTGGCGCGCCCCACCACCGACTCGATGCGCTGCTGGATCCAGCGTTTCTCTTCGGTGTTGGTGATGTGCATGTACTCAGCGCCGATCGACCCGCAATAGGTCTGCTTCAGCGCGGCGTACAGATCGCCCAGCTTCATGGTTTCTTTGCCGATGGCGAAAGAGCCCACGTTGAAGGTTTCCTGGAAATCGGCTTCGGTCAGGTTGTGGTAAGCGGGATCAAGGTCAGGAACTTGCTCGCGCTGCCACAGGCCGAGCGGATCGAGGTTGGCATGCTGATGTCCGCGGAAGCGGAAGGCGTTGATCAGCTGCAGTACCTTGACCTGTTTGGCGTCGGTTTCCGGATCGGTGATGGTGGTGTTGTAGCGCGCGGAGTCTTTCGCCAGGCGGCGGAAGTAATCGCGCATTTGAGAGTGAAGCTGATCGGGTTTGACACCCGCGGTTGGTAGCTGTTGAAAAATGGAACGCCAGCTATCTTCAACGGAACCCGGATCGGTTAAGAAGTCTTCATAGAGCTGCTCTATGTAAGACTGGTTCGCGCCCGCCAGATAGGAGGAATCCAGCCAGGCCTTCATTGCGCCGTTCTGCATCATGATCCCTTAAGCTTTGAAGCTTTAGTTTTCGCCGTGGTTAACATAATTACCGTGATGAATACGGTTTGCCGTAAAACGGTTCACTCGACGTACTTGCGGCCATGTCGGCCCGATACGTTCTGTTATGGACCTTGCGGTCCCTTACAAGGAACCTCTAAAAACCGGCGGAAGAACCAGGCTGCATAGCGCCGCAGCCGCGGGTCAGTTTTTAGAGGTTCCCTCCCCTATGGGACGTGCGCCGGAAAAGAGCCCGGCGCAGCATCTCATTCCGTTTATGCGCCGCGTTGCAGCAGCATGGACTTGATATGCCCGATCGCACGCGTCGGGTTCAAGCCTTTAGGACATACACTGACACAATTCATAATGCTATGGCAGCGGAAAACACTAAAAGCGTCGTCCAGATCATCTAAACGTTCTTGCGTTTCCGTGTCACGGCTGTCGATCAGGAAGCGATACGCCGCCAACAGACCGGCTGGGCCGATGAACTTGTCCGGGTTCCACCAGAACGATGGGCAAGAGGTCGAACAGCAGGCGCACAGGATGCACTCGTACAGACCGTCCAGCTTGGCGCGCTGCTCCGGCGACTGCAGGTGCTCGCGCGCCGGCGGGTTCTTGCCGTCGTTCAGCAGGTAAGGCTTGATCTTTTCATACTGGGTGTAGAACTGCCCCATATCCACCACCAGATCGCGCACCACCGGCAGGCCCGGCAGCGGACGGATCACGATCTTGCCGTTGCCTTTGCGCAGCGACGAAACCGGAGTGATGCACGCCAGGCCGTTTTTACCGTTCATGTTCAGGCCGTCGGAACCGCACACGCCTTCGCGGCATGAGCGACGGAACGACAGGGTCGGGTCTTTTTCTTTCAGCTGGATCAACGCATCCAGCAGCATCATGTCACGGCCTTCTTCCGCTTCCAGGGTATAGTCCTGCATGTGCGGGGCATCGTCGACATCCGGGTTGTAGCGATAAATGGAAAATTCGAGTTTCATCTGTCGATCTCCGCAATTAGTAAGAACGCACTTTCGGCGGGAATGCCGGGCGCAGCTTCGGTTGCATGTTCACTTCGCGGCGCGTCATGCTTTCCGATTGCGGCAGATACAGCGAATGGCACAGCCAGTTGGCGTCATCGCGCTCCGGATAGTCGAAGCGGCTGTGCGCGCCACGGCTCTCGGTACGGAAGTTGGCCGACACGGCGGTGGAATACGCGGTCTCCATCAGGTTATCCAACTCCAGGCATTCGATGCGCTGGGTGTTGAACTCGCTGGAGGTATCGTCCAGGCGTGCGTTCTTCAGACGTTCACGGATCACTTTCAGTTCTTCCAGGCCCTTGGCCATCGCATCGCCTTCGCGGAATACCGAGAAGTTGTGCTGCATGCAAGACTGCAGCGCTTTGCGAATTTCGACCGGGTCTTCGCCGGAACGGGTGTTGTTCCAGCGGTTCAGACGGTCCAGCGAGGCTTCCACGTCGGAGTCGCTGGCGTCACGGCTCACGCCCTGCTCTTCCAGCGATTCCTGCAGGTGCATGCCGGCGGAACGGCCGAACACCACCAGGTCCAGCAGCGAGTTGCCGCCCAGACGGTTGGCGCCGTGCACCGATACGCAGGCGATTTCGCCCACGGCGAACAGCCCCGGGATCACCACGTCTTCGCCTTTCTCGTTCACGGTCAGCGCCTGACCGGTCACCTTGGTCGGAATGCCGCCCATCATATAGTGACAGGTTGGGATAACCGGGATCGGCTCTTTCACCGGATCGACGTGCGCGAAGGTGCGGGACAGCTCCAGAATGCCCGGCAGACGGGATTCCAGCACCTCTTTACCCAGGTGATCCAGCTTCAGCTTGGCGTGCGGGCCCCAAGGACCGTCGCAGCCGCGGCCTTCGCGGATTTCGATCATGATCGAACGGGCAACCACGTCGCGGCCCGCCAGATCTTTGGCGTTCGGCGCATAACGCTCCATGAAGCGCTCGCCGTGTTTGTTCAGCAGGTAACCGCCTTCGCCGCGGCAACCCTCGGTTACCAGCACGCCCGCGCCGGCGATGCCGGTCGGGTGGAACTGCCACATTTCCATGTCCTGCACCGGCACGCCGGCGCGCAGCGCCATGCCGACACCGTCGCCGGTGTTGATGTGGGCGTTGGTGGTGGACTGGTAAATGCGACCTGCACCGCCGGTCGCCAGCACGGTGGCTTTGGCTTTGAAGTAAACCACTTCACCGGTTTCGATGCAGATAGCCGTGGTACCGACCACCGCGCCGTCCTGGTTTTTCACCAGATCAAGCGCATACCACTCGGAGAAGATGGTGGTGTGGTTTTTCAGGTTCTGTTGGTACAGGGTGTGCAGCAGCGCATGGCCGGTACGGTCGGCTGCGGCTGCGGTACGCGCCGCCTGCTCGCCGCCGAAGTTCAGCGACTGGCCGCCGAACGGGCGCTGATAGATGCGGCCGTCGTCCAGACGAGAGAACGGCAGCCCCATGTGTTCCAGTTCCAGAATCGCTTCCGGGCCGGTTTTACACATATATTCGATGGCGTCCTGGTCACCGATATAGTCGGAACCTTTCACCGTGTCGTACATATGCCATTCCCAGTTGTCCTCGTGGCTGTTGCCCAGCGCGACGGTGATGCCGCCCTGTGCGGACACGGTATGGGAACGGGTCGGGAAAACTTTGGACAGCAGGGCACAGGTAGAGCCCGCTTGGGAAATTTGCAGCGCGGCACGCATGCCCGCACCGCCGGCGCCGATTACGACGGCATCAAACTCTCTGACTGGCAGTTTCATTTAAGCACCCCACACTACGATTGTTCCGTACAGTAAATAGACCAGCAACGCGACCACGACAGCCAGCTGCAACACCAGGCGAACCGCCAGCGGCTTGACGTAGTCCGTCAGCACCTGCCACAGCCCGATCCAGGCGTGCACCAGAATCGACAGCAGGGTCAGCAGAGTGAACACTTTCGTAATGGAAGTGGCGAAGAAACCGCGCCAGATGTCATAAGTGAGTTCCGGAGCCGTGACGAAAAAGCCCAGGATATACAGGACGTACAGGGTAATGATGATAGCGGAAGCGCGCAGCAGCAGCCAATCGTGCACGCCGTTGCGCCCTAATGCAGAAACGTTGTTTACCATACGAGGACTCCAGCCAGAACTGACAGCACGACGGTCAGACCGATCGCCACCTGGGCGGAACGGGTGCCGGCGGCCAAACTCTCTTCGATGTAGCCAAAATCCATTAACAAGTGACGGATGCCACCGCAAATGTGATAGGCCAGCGCCGTGAGGATGCCCCAGAATATGAATTTGACGATGAAGCTATTCATGATGGCGGCCGCCTGCAGGAACCCCTCTTGGGAAGAGAGTGACAGGCCCAGCAGCCAGAGGAGGATACCCACGGCAACGAAGGTAATTACGCCAGAGACTCGGTGTAAGATAGACGCTATCGCAGTTACGGGGAACCGGATCGTTTGCAGATCCAAGTTGACAGGTCGTTGTTTTTTCACGTATTTGCCCACACAGCTCTTATTATTTTCCTTCCTCCGGGCCTGGGCGGGGATCAGACAGCGTTAAGAGCCTAAAACCCTTACACGTCACGCGCTCAAACATCAACATCCTCTGTGCTCAAACGGCGCGCATTTATAACGCTGGGTGCTCCTACTTCAGGGTAATCCGGAGACCTGGCGGCAGTATAGGAGGATCACATTCTGATTACAATTCTCATACAACCGCTTTGATAACATTTCCCCCGAACAGTGATTCAGATCACGGATTTCACAATTAGTGCAAAATTAATTATCTGATTTGACAAGAGATCAACATTTCCATTACATATAGGGGCACAAACGGTCCTATGATGCGCTATGGGTCAGCAGATACACTTCCTCCCGGGTTCGAGTTATGCAACAGTGTATTTGGCGAACCTATCCCAATAGCCGTTGTTTCCCGCTCGAGTTTGCCGGCGTCTAAAGCAAATAAAGCACACAAAAACAGATTATTGGGATAGGTTCACATCTCTTCGAACAGCTCATAGGTAAGATTAACAGACTATAACGAATTACTATGAATCGTTAACAACTGGTCACCCGTCTCGTTCGCCTGGTCAGCACTCTGTACCCTACCCGCGCACAGTTGCGCAGTCGCTCACAGAGTTAGCGTCCGCACCATTTTTTTGCGGGCAACCTGCAGAGATTTAAGGTATTTCAGTTGTTAGTGGTTTTTAAAATAAGGCGCTAAGGAGACAGTAAATGACTGATAAGAAAGCGACGCTAACCATTAACGACAGCGAAGCTCCGATCGAACTGGGCGTATTGACACCGACACTGGGCCCCGATGTCCTCGATGTCCGCGCTCTGGGTTCCAAAGGTTATTTCACATTTGATCCCGGCTTTACCTCCACCGCTTCTTGCGAATCCAAGATTACCTTCATCGACGGCGACAAAGGCGTGCTGCTGCACCGCGGCTTCCCTATCGAGCAGCTGGCGAAAGAATCTTCCTACCTGGAAGTGTGCTACATCCTGCTGTACGGCGAGACCCCAACGCCGGAAGAATTCGAAACCTTCAAGACCACCGTGACCCGCCACACCATGATCCACGACCAGATCACCCATCTGTTCCGTGGCTTCCGTCGCGACTCGCACCCGATGGCGGTGCTGTGCGGCGTGACCGGCGCGCTGGCGGCGTTCTACCACGATGCGCTGGACGTCAACAACGAGCGTCACCGTGAAATCACCGCGTTCCGTCTGCTGTCCAAAATGCCGACCGTGGCCGCGATGTGCTACAAATACTCCCTGGGCCAGCCGTTCGTTTACCCGCGCAACGATCTGTCCTACGCCGGCAACTTCCTGCACATGATGTTCGCCACCCCGTGCGAAGAGTACGTGGTGAACCCGGTACTGGAACGCGCCATGGATCGCATCCTGATCCTGCACGCCGACCATGAGCAGAACGCCTCTACCTCAACCGTGCGCACCGCCGGCTCTTCCGGCGCCAACCCGTTCGCCTGCATCGCGGCCGGCATCGCCTCCCTGTGGGGGCCGGCGCACGGCGGCGCCAACGAAGCGGCGCTGAAAATGCTGGAAGAGATCAAGACCGTCGAGCACATTCCGGAATTCATCAAGCGCGCCAAGGACAAGAACGACTCCTTCCGCCTGATGGGCTTCGGCCACCGCGTGTACAAGAACTACGATCCGCGCGCCACCGTGATGCGCGAGACCTGTCACGAAGTGCTGAAAGAGCTGAACAAGAAGGACGACAACCTGCTGCAGGTGGCGATGGAGCTGGAACACATCGCGCTGAACGACCCGTACTTCATCGAGAAGAAACTGTACCCGAACGTCGACTTCTACTCCGGCATCATCCTGAAGGCGATGGGCATTCCTTCTTCCATGTTCACCGTGATCTTCGCCATCGCGCGCACCATCGGCTGGATCGCCCACTGGAACGAAATGCACGACGAAGGCATCAAAATTGCCCGTCCGCGTCAGCTGTACACCGGCTATGCCGAGCGTGATTTCAAATCCCAGCTGAAAACCAAGTAAGCCGCTTCCCCGGCTGAAACCGCACAGCGCCGCCCCTTCGGGCGGCGTTTTTTTTGCTTATTTCTGGCAGCCCGGGCACCAATAAAACGGCCGCGACGACAGCTCGGTGCGCACGATCATCCCACCGCAGCGCTCACAGGGCTCGCCGCTGCGATGAAACACCTTGAAGCGAAACAGCGCGCCGTGATGGCGGTTGTCATCCGCCTGCCCGCGCGTCTGGTAGGAAAGGCGCGGCACCGCCAGCAATGCCTCCGCCAGGCGCCGCAGCGCCTCTGGCGCCAGATCCTGTGGTTTGTGCTGCGGCGCCAACTCGGCCTGCCACAGGATTTCGGCGCGCAGATAGTTGCCCAATCCGGCGAGAAACGCCTGGTCGAGCAGCATGCCGCTCAGCTGCCGGCGGCGAAAACGCGGCGTCAGCAACCGCTCCACCACATCGTCTACCGTCAGCGACATGTCCAACACGTCAGGGCCGATGCGTTGCAAAAACGGGTGTTGCTCTATTTCCTCGCGCGGCCCGACGGTAATGTCGGAAGCGCTGTAGAGCAATATCGCGCGGTGGGCGGTTTCCAGCCGCACCCGCAGATCGCGCTTGGTCTCCGGCGTCTCCCCCGCCGCCGCCACTTTCCACACGCCGTACAGCTGGTTATGGCTGAACATCGTCAGCCCGTTGGAAAAGTGGGTCAACAGCGCCTTGCCGCGCGGCTCGATGGCGACGATGCGCTCGCCGAGCAAACGCTGGCGATAATGTTTCAGCTGAGGAAAAGCGAAATCGACGGCGGTCAGCGGCTGATCGATCACCGCCGCCGCCAGTTTGTCCGCCGCCCGGCGGATCTCCGGTCCTTCCGGCATAGACCACTCCTTGCGTAGACCCGGCGCAGCCCGATGCGCCGGGGATTCTCTTGATTAATGCGTTGCGCCGCCCGCCACTTTCAGATCGTGTTCCACCTGCAACGCGATGGAAACGGCCAGCTCCAGCGCAAACAGCACCGTCGAGGCCGCCATGCTCGGTGCGCCGGGGTGCGCCGCCGCCTGTTCCGGCAGGTACGGGATATGAATAAACCCGCCCTTCACCTCGCGCTGGCCGCTCAACCGGTGCAGCAGGCCGTACATGACATGGTTGCACACGTAGGTGCCGGCCGTCTGCGAAACGGAGGCCGGAATGCCGGCCTCGCGCATCGAGCTGACCATCGCCTTGATCGGCAAGGTGCTGAAATAGGCCGCCGGGCCGCCGGCGACGATCGGCTCATCCACCGGCTGCTGCCCCTGATTATCGGGGATACGTGCGTCGTCGACGTTGATCGCCACCCGTTCAATCGTGATGTCGGTGCGGCCGCCGGCCTGGCCGACAGCCAGCACCATCAGCGGCTGCACCTCGTCGATCGCCGCATTGAGCGCCTCCAGCGCCGCGCCGAACACGCACGGCAGCTGGCGCGCCACAATGCGCGTACCCACCAGCTCCATATCATTGAGCTGCTTCACCACTTCCCAGGAAGGGTTGAGCCGCTCGCCGCCAAACGGCTCAAAGCCGGTAATCAATACTTTTTGCATCCTTACTCCTACAGGAACATCAGGAAATACAGCAGGAACACGTTAACCAACAGCAGCAGCACGCCGGTCGGCACCTGCGCCTTGATCACCGCATTCTTGTCCGGCAGCTCCAGCAGCGCCGCCGGCACAATGTTGAAGTTCGCCGCCATCGGCGTCATCAGGGTGCCGCAATAGCCGGAGAACATGCCGATCGCCGCCATCACCGCCGGGTTGCCGCCGTGCTGCAGCACCAGGATCGGAATGCCGATGCCGGCGGTGACGATCGGGAACGCGGCGAAGGCGTTACCCATCACCATGGTCAGCACCGCCATACCGATAGCGTAGACCGCCACGGCGATGAAGCGGTTATCCACCGCCAGATACTCTTGGGTCAAATGCGAGATCGCGGTGCCGACGCCGGCGACGGTAAACAGCAGGCCAAGCGTGGCGAGGATCTGCGGCAGAATGAACGCCCAGCCGATCGAATCCAGCAGGCGCCGCGCTTCCTGTATCGGCTGCAACGCCTTCTCATGGGTCATTTTCACCGCGATCGCCAGGCCGATCAGGCAGCCGACGGTCATAGAGAACAGGGTGATCAGTGTCGCATGGTTACCGCTGCCAAACACCGCGCTTTGCAACGCCGGAATATTGTTGAACAGCAGCACGCCGATCACCGTCACCACCGGGATCGCCAATGCGGGGATAAACAGCTTGTTGCCCAGGCGCTTGGCGCTGGCCTCGCGCTCCTGCGGCGTTCGCTGATGATAGCTGCCGAGGCGCACGCCGCCGAAGCCGGCGATCAGGGCCATCACTACCACCACCACGCCAACGATGATGTGCAGCATGCGTTTCTCGTTGCTGCCTTCGCCGAGCACGTCGCCCAGCAGGCGGTAAGTCCAGTCGCCGACCAGGAACACCAGGCCGTACAGCCCCCAAAACAGCCCGGTGGTGATGCGGCGCGGGTTGGCGCGATCGCGCAAGGACATCACCGCCACAATCAGCAGCACCGCGCCGGCCAGCCAGTAGAGATATTGTTGCTGGAAGTTCATCGTGCTTCCCCCTTCGCCTGCAGCGCCGCCTGATTCAGCTGCGCCAGCTCGGCACTCAGCTGTTTATCCATCCGATACAGCCGGAAGGCGTGGATCAGGAAAGCGAAAATGGCGGTCGGAATGCCCCACAGCGCGATATGCAGCGGCTCGGTCTGAATGCCGCCGGACTCCAGCATAAAGTTGTGCATGAAGATGATCGCGCCGAAGGCCACGAAGATATCTTCGCCGAAGAACAGCCCGACGTTGTCGGTGGCGGCCGACATGGCACGCAGGCGGTGGCGGGTACGCTCCGGCAGCTCGCCGTAACGGTTTTCCGTCGCCCCTTCCGCCATCGGCGCCAGCAGCGGCCGCACCATCTGCGGGTGCCCGCCCAGGCTGGTCAGCCCCATCGCCGCGGTGATCTCGCGCACGAACAGGTACACGATCAGCAAACGGCCGGCGGTGGCGCTTTTGATCCTGGCGATCCACGCCTGCGCCCGCTCTTTCAACCCGTGGCGCTCCAGCAGGCCGATCACCGCCAGCGGCAACAGCAGGATCAGCGGCAGGTTGCGGGTATTGAGAAAGCCCTCGCCGAGCTTTTCCAGAATGACGTCCAGCGGCATCAGCGCCGCCAGACCGGTGATGATGCCGGCGGCGATCACCACCAGCACCGGATTGAAACGCAATACAAACCCGACCACGATCGCGGCGATGCCGATCAGTGGCCAGAGATTCACGGCCTGTTCCATAGTCTTCCCTCGATATTTTCTAATAATTTTTTTGTTTGTGATGTTGTGTCTTGCTTTACTGCTCTGCGCTGACGCGGATGCCCTGTTGAACAAAACTGTCCCGCAGCTTGCGCGCATACGCCAGCGCATGCTCGCCGTCCCCGTGCAGGCAGACGGTCTCCGCCTGTACGGCGGTCCAAACGCCATCGACGCTGCGCACCCGGTGATGGCGCACCATCTCCAGCGTTTGCGCCAGCGCCTGTTCGTCGTTCTCGATCAACGCCCCCGGCAAACCGCGCGGCACCAGCGTGCCGTCGGCCTGGTAACCGCGATCGGCGAACACCTCCTGCCGGGTGGTCAGACCGAGCCGTTGCCCGGCGCGGATCAGCTCGCTGCCGGCCAGCCCCACCAGCCGCAGCGCCGGATCGACCGCCTGCACCGCCCGGGCGATGGCTTCTGCCAGCGCCGGCTCAACCGCCGCCTGGTTGTACAGCATGCCGTGCGGCTTAACGTGCACCATCACCCCGCCCTCGGCGCGGGCGATGGCCGCCAGCGCCCCGAGCTGATACACCACCTGCGCGTAGACCGTTTCCGGCGGCAGCTGCATGCGGGTGCGGCCGAAATTCTCCCGATCGGGAAAACTCGGGTGGGCACCGATCGCCACGCCGTACTGCAATGCCCAGCGCACCGACTGACGCATGGTCTGCGCATCGCCGGCGTGGAAGCCGCAGGCGATATTGGCCGAACTCACCAATTGCAGCAGCGCCTGGTCGTTGGCGCAGCCTTCGCCGAGATCGGCGTTCAAATCAACGATCATGTAACCCCCAGGCAATCTGTCGAAGGAAAAGATCCTGCTCGGCCTTGGCGCGCTGCGCCTCGGCCAGTGAACAGAGAACGAAATGGATCGGTTCGCCGAGACGGATCTGCGCCAAATGGTAGAGATCGGCTTCGATCAGGCAGGCAATGCGCGGGTAACCGCCGGTGGTTTGCGCATCGGCCATCAGCACGATCGGCTGGCCGTTGTGCGGCACCTGCACCACGCCGGGCAACAGGCCGTGCGACAGCATTTCGCGGCCGGTGGTGCGCGCCAGCGGCGTGCCGCCGTGCAGACGGTAGCCCATGCGGTTGCTCTGCGGGCTGAGCTGCCAGGCGGTACGCCAGAACGTCTCCTGTGCCTCTTCGCTGAATTCGGCGTACTCCGGCCCCGGCAACGCGCGGATGCGGTTGGTGAACAGCAGTTGCTTCACGCCGCAGGAATGTTGCGGTTGAGCGGCGGAGTTGCCGAGCGGCAACCGGTCGCCGTCCTTCAGATTACGCCCCTCGCATCCGCCAAAGGCGGCTTTCATGTCGGTGCTGCGCGAGCCCAGCATTTCCGGCACGGCGATACCGCCGGCGATCGCGAGATAACTGCGCATGCCGCGTTTCGGCGTGCCCAGCGTCAGCCGCTGCCCCTTTTTCACCGGATAGCGCCAGCCGGTCCACAGCGGCTTGCCGTCCAGCTGCGCGTCGCAGCCGGCGCCGGTCAGGGCGATCCAGCCTGCGCGGGTAAACTCGGCGCTGAACTGGCCGAGGGTGATCTCCAGCCCGGCGGCCTCCGGCGCGTTGCCCACCAGCAGGTTGGCGATCTTCAGCGCCGGTTGATCCAACGCGCCGCCGGTGCTGATGCCCAGACGGCGAAATCCTTCACGGCCCAAATCCTGCACCGTGGTATAGATGCCGGCGCGCAGAATAATCAGCATACGCCCTCCTTCTGCGGCACAAAGCGTACGTTATCGCCCGGACGCAGCAACGTCGGCGGCATTTCATGCGGATTGAACAGCGCCAGCGGCGTGCGGCCAATCAGCTGCCAGCCACCGGGCGTCACCAGCGGATAGATACCGGTCTGGCCGCCGCCGATGCCGACGGAGCCGGCCGCCACCGCCAGACGCGGTTCAGCGCGGCGCGGCGTCGCCAGTTGTTCCGGCATGCCGCCCAAATAGGAGAAGCCCGGCTGAAAGCCGAGGAAATAGACCACATAGGCCGCCGCCGCGTGGCATTCCACCACCTGTTGCGGCGTCATGCCGGTATGACGCGCCACCTCATCCAGGTCGGGGCCCTGTTCCCCGCCGTAGATAACCGGAATATCCACCTGACGCGATTCCGGCGTCAGGCGCTCTTTGCTCTCCCACCCCTGCTGCAGCAATGCCAGCATCGCTTCGGCGTCGGCCTGCGGCGTATGCAGCAACAGCGTCAGGTTATTCATCCCCGGCACCACTTCCCGCACGTCGGGGTGGTGATTCAGCTTTTCCGCCAGCGCCCAAATGCGCTGCTGGCTCGGTAACGTCACCGGCGGCGACAGTTCAAGCACTACCGCTCTTTCACCCAACAGGTAATAACGTGCTTGTTGCACCCTTATTCTCCTTATTATCGCGCTGAAAAACACACCAGTTATGCGTGACGCGGCCCCGGCTGTCAATAGAACGCAACCATAAGGAAAATAAGGAAATAGCGCGGTAAAAGGATTCAGCCGGCGCGCAGGCCGGGCTGGATCCGGGGAAGAAAAAGATCAGGCGGGATTCGGGATATCGATAAAGGTCACATCAAAGCCGTGGTGCTGGGCCAGCCAGTCCCCCAACGCCTTCACGCCGCCGCGCTCGGTGGCGTGGTGACCGGCGGCGAAGAAATGCACGCCCATTTCGCGCGCGCTGTGAATGGTCTGCTCAGAGACTTCACCGCTGATGAAAGCATCGACACCGAAGCGCGCCGCGCTGTCGATAAAGCCCTGGCCGCCGCCGGTGCACCAGGCCACTCGGCGAATATGCTCAGGCGCGTTATCGCCGCAGTGCAGCACCGCGCGCCCCAGCCGGCTTTCGATGCGCTGTTGCAGCGCTTCGCCGGTCAGCGGCTGTTCGAATTCCCCGTGCGGCACCAGCGGCTCGATTTCACCAATCACCCGAATGCCCAGCGCCTGCGCCAGCTGCGCGTTGTTGCCCAGCACCGGATGCGCGTCCAGCGGCAGGTGGTAGCCGTACAGATTGATGTCGTGGGTCAACAGCGTTTTCAGGCGGTTGCGCTTCATGCCGCGCACCGCCGGCGCCTCGTTTTTCCAGAAATAGCCGTGATGCACGATGATCGCGTCGGCCTGATGCGCCACCGCGGCGTCCAGCAGCGCCTGACAGGCGGTGACACCGGTCACGATGCGCTGCACGTGCGGGCGCCCTTCCACCTGCAATCCATTGGGGGCATAGTCCTGAAACGCCGTGGCGTTCAGTTCCGTGTTGATCAGTTGTTCCAGATCGAGGTTACGCATTCTCTTCTCTCTTCATAGTCAAAATGTCTGCCGGTCGCCCTGCGCCATCAGGATGAATTTCACCCCCAGATCGTTGCCCTGCGCCAGCTGCTGCGCAATGGCGGCGCGCGCGTCTTCGCCCTGCTTCAGGCTCGGCTTGATGTGGCTGACAACCACCGGCAGACCGTTCAGCGAGCCTTCGCCGCCGCTGTACTGCGTCAGGTTCTTCAGCTCCTTCAGCAGCCAGGCCGGCGTCAGATGGCCGTACAGATGTTTGTCCTCCACCCCGTTGGGGTAAGAGGTTTCGATAATCATGCCCTTGAGCTTTTTCTGCTCGACAAGCGGCCCCAGCACGCGCCACACGGTATCGAGATCGCGCGACTGCTCCACCTTGTCCGGCCCGGTATCGCCGAAGTAGGCGAAGAACTCGTTGCCGTTGGAAATCAGCAGCATTGACGACGGGTAGCGATCGTGGCTGAGCGGGTACATCACGCCGGTCAACCCGGTCAGGCCGAGGGTAAAGCGCTGCTGCGGCCGCACCGTTTGCAGCCGGTAGGTGCCCAGCCGCGAGCCGTTGCCGGCGTCGGTAAAGTTCGGCCAGGCCTTCCAGTTGAAGTAATGGTTGCGCAGGGTCAGCACGGTGTCCGCCTGGGCGTAAACGGTTTTTTTATTATCCTCGGGCGAGCCGACGATCAGCCCCGCCACGTGGTCCAGATGGCCGTGGCTGATGAAATAGCCGCCGATCAACTGCCGGAACACATAGCCCTGCGGCGTGTAAGGCGCGGCCAGCTCAGGGGTCACCTGCGGGAAACTGCCCTTCTCCAGCCCTTTGGCGATGCCCGGCAGCAGCGAGCCGGCGTCCAGCGCCACATACTGCGGCTGATTATCGCTGCGGATCAGATAAGAGGTCAGGTTGCCGTCGCTGACGCCGCCGTCGACACCCAGCGCCACCACGTCAAAGCCGGCGATCGCCAGCGCGGAATAGCCGCTCAGGCACAGGGCCAGCACCTTTTTCATCATTACGTCGCTCCTTGCAGTTGCCTCAAGACTCTCCCCGTTTCGCCGCCTCGAACGCCGCCAACGTCTCCACGCGGGCTTGTTTGTGATCGACGATCGGCAGCGGGTAGTTCAGCGTACGGCGCTGCTTTTCCGCCCAGCGGTGGGGGTAATGGATGTCATTGTCGGGCACATCCGCCAGTTCCGGCAACCATTTACGGATGAAAGTGCCTTGTGGATCAAAACGTTCACCCTGGGTGGTCGGGTTAAAGATACGGAAATACGGCGCGGCGTCGGTGCCGGTGGAGGCCGCCCACTGCCAGCCGCCGTTATTGGCCGCCAGATCCCCGTCCAGCAGTTGCGACATGAAGTAGCGCTCCCCGGCCCGCCAGTCGATCAGCAGGTCCTTCACCAGAAAACTGGCGCTGATCATGCGCAGCCGGTTGTGCATCCAGCCGGTAGCGTTCAGCTGGCGCATGGCGGCATCGACGATCGGATAGCCGGTCTCGCCCCGCTGCCAGGCCTGCAGCTTCGCCGCGTCATCGCACCAGCGCACCTTGTCCGTCCAGGCGATAAAGGGACGATGGCGGCACAGCTCGGGGTAGGCCACCAGCAGGTGGCGATAGAACTCGCGCCAAATCAGCTCGTTCAGCCAGGCGAAAGCGCCGCTCTCGCGATCTTCCAGCAGCTGCGGGCATTCGGCGCGCAGGCGGTTAAAACACTGGCGCGGCGACAACACGCCGATCGCCAGATAGGGCGACAGGCTGCTGGTGCCGGCGATGGCGGGCAGATCGCGCTGGCGAAGGTAATCCTGCACTTGCTCACGACAAAAGGCGCGCAGCCGCTGCAGCGCGGCCTCCTCGCCGGCGGGATAATCATCCCCGATGTCCGCCGCGGGATAATCGAACGCCGCCGGCGCTTCAGGCGCAGGCAACGCGCCATCGGCACGGATCTTCGGCGCCGGCAGGCAGCTCACGTCGGACGCAGTCAGGCGCTGAATAAAGGCGTTGCGAAACGGCGTATAAACCTTGTACATCTCGCCGCCGCCGGTTAGCACGCTGCCCGGCGGCAACAGCAGGCTGTCATCAAAACCGTGGCACGTTACCCGTCCATTCAACTGCTGCTCCAGCCGCGCATCGCGTCGCCGTTCATTCAGTTCGTACTGGCGGTTGTAAAACAGCGCGTCCACCTGCTCTCGCCGGCAATAATCCGCCAGCCAGTCGATCGACGCGGCAAAGTCCGTGCCGGCATGGCAATGCAGCGCAATGCCCTTTTGCGCCAGCGCCTGCTGTACCGCCCGCAGGCTGGCGTAGATCAGCGCCGCCTGCCGCGGCGCCATCTCATGTTCTCGCCACTGCTGCGGGGTGGCGATAAACACCGCCAGCACCCGGGCTTTAGGATCGCTGCAGGCAGCGTGCAGCGCTTTGTTGTCGGTGATACGCAGATCGTTACGCAACCAGACCAGATGCGTGGTCATAAAATTCCCTTGTCAATCAATGGCCGTAACGCAAACGCAGCGCCTCCGGATAAGGTTCGAAATAGCGTTGTTCCGCCAGATAACTGTCGGGGTATTCCGCCATGTAATGCTTAAGCAAGGCGATCGGCGCCAGCAGCGGCTGCATGCCCTGCCGGTAGCGGTCGATCAGGTGCGCCAGCTCCTGGCGCTGCGCCGCGCTGAGCTGGCGGCGGAAGTAACCCTGCACGTGCATCAGCACGTTGGTATGGTTGCGGCGCGTCGCCTTGTGCGCCAACAGCGCCATCAGGCGGCTGCGATATTCCACGGCGAAGGCCTCCAGCGAGTCCCAGCGATGAATGTCGGCGACGAAACGCCCCAGTTCGCGGTACGCCGGCTGCGAATGCGCCAGCAGCGACAGCTTGTAGCGGCTGTGAAACGCGATCAGCCCGCCGCGGGTCAGCCCCTGACGCCACAGCATGTTCAACTCATACAGCGCGTACACTCGCTCGATAAAGTTTTCCCGCAGCGCCGCATCCTGCAAGCGCCCATCCTCTTCCACCGGCAGCCACGGCATCTGACGCAGCAGTTCGGCGGTAAACAGCCCGACGCCGTTTTTACGCGAGTCCTTGCCGTTCTCACTGTAGACCCGCACCCGCTCCAGGCCGCAGCTCGGCGACTTGGCGCAGACGATATAACCGCACAGGTGCTGCAACGCGGCCACGCGCTGCGTGGAGAAACTGCGCATCTCCTCGGTCAGATCCACGCCGGCGTCGTTGCTGTAGCGCATCGCCGGCCAGGGCTGCGCCTGTTTCACCAGGCGCAGCGCCGGGCGCGGCGTGGGCAGGCCGATCGCCATTTCCGGGCATACGGGCTCAAAGCGCACATAGGGCGCCAACTGTTCCACCGCGAAGGCCAGCCGCTTGTGGCCACCGTCGAAACGCACCGCGTCGCCCAGTAAACAGGCGCTGATGCCGATAGGGATCTTGTCACTCATACCGTTCTCTCGTGGTGTTGGTCGATGGGGAAAGTGTAGAAGAATGGCTTGCCAAATACGACCTTGCGCTTGACGGCAGCGGGCTTGGGGCATAAAAAAACCCCCGCCGCAGGGCGAGGGTTGTTCGTGAGTCGGCAGTGACTCAGTAGAAGTCGCAGGACGCCAGTTCCGCCTGCTGCAGCCAGACCGGCTTATCGCTGGTTTTTGACCAGACGCGATGCAGGTAGCTGTAAAAACGCCCGCGATCGCTGCGGAACAGCATCACCGGCAGGGCCAAAATGCCCGCGATAACCACTGCGCTGCGGCGCAGGAGAATCCGATGCAGTGAATAAGCGTGATAGGTCGTAGACATGCGAACCTCCTTAAAAACGCCTGCCGTTGATTTGTCAGGGAAAACGGCGTCGGCGTATCAAATGAACAATCGGTAATTTGGTAACTGGACAAAATTTTAGCGCACTTGATGAAAGTTTACTACTCATCCGACCACTAAATCGCACAAAAAATCGCTAATCGCCGCGGTGATTCGTAATTTTGTTACAACCAAGTTAATTTTTAACTTAACATGGGTTACGTTGTGGTTATTATCTGGTTCCTGCTTCCACGCCTCTGCCCTTGCTTATTCACTCATCAGGCGCAATCTCGCCGCCAACCTGCTGCTTGAAATGCTCAATTTCCGCTGAAATTTCAGCCATTTTTATACTTTTTTTACACCTGCCCGCGCGATTTTTTCATCTTCTTTCTACCCCTCTCCCTACACTGCCTCTATCAAAAACAACACCTCTGGAGGTGTCCCGTGAGTTTCAGCGTTATTGGTGGTGCGCTGTTGGTCCTGCTGCTGTTGGCCTATCTGGTCTACGCCCTGTTTAACGCGGAGGATTTCTGATGGCGGCTTCAGCCTTTTTACTGATCGCCAGTTTCCTGCTGGTGCTTCTGCTGCTGGCCCGGCCGCTGGGCGGTTTTATCGCGCGCCTGATCGAAGGTGAGCCGCTGCCTGCGCTGCGCGCAGTGGAAGCCGGCGTCTGGCGCGCCTGCGGCATCCGCGCCACCGAGATGAACTGGTGGCAGTACGCGCTGGCGATCCTGGCGTTTAACCTGCTCGGCCTGGCGCTGCTGTTCGCCCTGCTGATGGCGCAGGGCTCGCTGCCGCTCAACCCGCAAGGCTTCCCTGGCCTCTCCTGGGATCTGGCGCTCAACACCGCCGTCAGCTTCGTCACCAACACCAACTGGCAAGCCTACAGCGGTGAAAGCGCCCTCAGCTATTTCAGCCAGATGGCCGGGCTGGCGGTGCAGAACTTCGTTTCCGCCGCCACCGGCATCGCCGTGGCCTTTGCGCTGATCCGCGCCTTTACCCGCCGCGCCGGCAAGACCGTCGGCAACGCCTGGGCCGATCTGTTCCGCATCACGCTGTATGTGCTGCTGCCGATCGCGCTGCTGATTGCCCTGTTCTTCGTCAGCCAAGGCACGCTGCAAAACTTCCTGCCTTACCTGCACGTCACCACGCTCGAAGGCGCGCAGCAAACGCTGCCGATGGGGCCGGTCGCCTCGCAGGAAGCGATCAAGATGCTCGGCACCAACGGCGGGGGGTTCTTCGGCGCCAACTCGGCGCACCCGTTCGAAAACCCGACCGTGCTGACCAACTTCGTGCAGATGCTGGCCATCTTCCTGATCCCTTGCGCGCTGTGCTTCTCCTTCGGACAACTGGCCGGTGAAAACCGTCAGGGCCACGCGCTGATCTGGGCGATGGCGCTGATCTTCGTGGTGGCGGTGGTGGTGGTGATGGTCGCCGAGCTGGCGGGCAACCCGCACCTGAGCGCGCTGGGCGCCGACAGCAACATCAATATGGAAGGCAAAGAGTCGCGCTTCGGCATTCTCGCCACCAGCCTGTTCTCGGTGGTGACCACCGCCGCGTCCTGCGGGGCGGTCAACGCCATGCACGACTCCTTCACCGCGCTGGGCGGCATGGTGCCGATGTGGCTGATGCAGATCGGTGAAGTGGTGTTCGGCGGCGTCGGCTCCGGCCTGTACGGCATGCTGCTGTTCGTGCTGCTGACGGTGTTTATCGCCGGTCTGATGATCGGCCGCACCCCGGAATACCTGGGCAAGAAGATCGACGTCTATGACATGAAGATGACCGCGTTGGCGATCCTGGTCACGCCGACGCTGGTGTTGCTGGGCAGCGCGCTGGCCATCGGCACCGACGCGGGCCGCGCCGGCATCCTCAACCCGGGCGCCCACGGCTTCAGCGAAGTGCTGTACGCCCTGTCTTCCGCCGCCAACAACAACGGCAGCGCCTTCGCCGGGTTGAGCGTCAATACGCCGTTCTACAACCTGCTGCTGGCCTTCGCCATGTTCGTCGGCCGCTTCGGGGTGATCCTGCCGGTGCTGGCGATCGCCGGTTCGCTGAGCGCCAAGCCACGCCAGCCGGCGGGCAACGGCACCCTGCCAACCTATGGGCCGCTGTTTATCGGCCTGCTGATCGGCACCGTGCTGCTGGTGGGCGCGCTGACCTTCGTGCCGGCGCTGGCGCTGGGCCCGGTGGCCGAGCATTTGCAGCTTTGGTTGGCAAACTAACCGACGTCACAGAGAGAGAATAAGAGATGACTCGCAAACAACGCGCGCTGTTTGAACCGGCTCTGGTGCGCACCGCGCTGATCGATGCGCTGAAAAAACTGGACCCTCGCGTTCAATGGCGCAACCCGGTGATGTTCGTGGTGTATATCGGCAGCCTGCTGACCACCGCTATCTGGCTGGCGATGCTCACCGGCCAAACCGACGGCGCCGCCGCCTTTACCGGCAGCGTCTCCCTGTGGCTGTGGTTCACAGTGCTGTTCGCCAACTTCGCCGAAGCGCTGGCCGAAGGCCGCAGCAAGGCCCAGGCGGAAAGCCTGAAGGGCACCAAGAAAACCAGCTGGGCGAAAAAGCTGGCCGGCCCGCGCCGCGACGGCGCCACGGAGAAAGTGGCCGCCGAGAGCCTGCGCAAAGGCGATATCGTGCTGGTGGAAGCCGGCGATACCATCCCGTGCGACGGCGAGGTGCTGGAAGGCGGCGCTTCGGTGGATGAAAGCGCCATCACCGGCGAATCCGCGCCGGTGATCCGCGAGTCCGGCGGCGACTTCTCCTCGGTCACCGGCGGCACCCGCGTGCTGTCCGACTGGCTGGTGGTGCAGTGCAGCGTCAACCCGGGGGAAACCTTCCTCGATCGCATGATCGCCATGGTGGAAGGCGCCAAACGCCGCAAAACGCCGAACGAAATCGCGCTGACCATCCTGCTGGTGGCGCTGACCATCGTGTTCGTGTTGGCCACCGCCACACTGTTCCCGTTCTCGCAATACAGCGTCGAGGCGGCCGGCAGCGGCAGCGTGGTCACCATCACCGTGCTGGTCGCGCTGCTGGTTTGCCTGATCCCCACCACCATCGGTGGCCTGCTGTCCGCCATCGGCGTGGCCGGGATGAGCCGCATGCTCGGCGCCAACGTGATCGCCACCAGCGGCCGCGCGGTGGAAGCCGCCGGCGACGTGGACGTGCTGCTGCTGGATAAAACCGGCACCATCACGCTGGGCAACCGCCAGGCTTCGGAGTTCCTGCCGGCGCCGGGCGTGAAAGAGCAAGAGCTGGCGGATGCCGCGCAGCTGGCCTCGCTGGCGGACGAAACGCCGGAAGGCCGCAGCATCGTGGTGTTGGCCAAACAACGATTCAACCTGCGCGAGCGCGATCTGCAGGCGCTGAACGCCACCTTCGTGCCCTTCTCCGCCCAGACCCGCATGAGCGGCGTCAACGTGCAGGAGCGCATGATCCGCAAAGGCGCAGTGGATGCCATTCGCCGTCACGTCGAATCCAATCAGGGGCACTTCCCGCGGGCGGTGGACGATCTGGTGGAAAGCGTGGCGCGCACCGGCGGTACACCGCTGGTGGTGGCGGAAGGCGCCCGGGTACTGGGCGTGGTAGCGCTGAAGGATATCGTCAAGGGCGGCATTAAGGAACGCTTCAATGAGCTGCGCAAGATGGGCATCAAAACGGTGATGATCACCGGCGATAACCCGCTGACTGCGGCGGCGATCGCCGCCGAAGCCGGGGTGGACGACTTCCTGTCGGAAGCCACGCCGGAAGCCAAGCTGGCGCTGATCCGCCAGTATCAGGCGGAAGGCCGTCTGGTAGCGATGACCGGCGACGGCACCAACGACGCCCCGGCGCTGGCGCAGGCCGATGTGGCGGTGGCGATGAACTCCGGCACCCAGGCCGCCAAAGAGGCGGGCAACATGGTCGATCTGGATTCCAACCCGACCAAGCTGATCGAAGTGGTGCATATCGGCAAACAAATGCTGATGACGCGTGGCTCGCTGACCACCTTCAGCATCGCCAACGACGTGGCCAAGTACTTCGCCATCATTCCGGCGGCGTTCGCGGCCACCTATCCGCAGCTGAACGCGCTGAACGTGATGCACCTGCACTCCCCCGCCTCCGCCATCATGTCGGCGGTGATCTTCAACGCCCTGGTGATCGTGTTTCTGATCCCGCTGGCGTTGAAAGGGGTGAGCTACAAACCGATGAGCGCCGCGGCCCTGCTGCGCCGCAACCTGTGGCTGTACGGGGTCGGCGGTCTGCTGGTGCCGTTCATCGGCATCAAACTGATCGACCTGATCCTGGTCGCGCTGCACGTCGCCGGTTAACCATTGAGGGAAATGAACATGACGTATTTACGACCTGCGCTGGTGATGTTGATCCTGCTGACTCTGATCACCGGCATCGCCTATCCGCTGCTGACCACCGGGCTGGCGCAGCTGCTGTTTTCGGGCGCGGCCAACGGTTCGCTGCTGTACCAGGGCGACAAGGCGGTCGGCTCTGCGCTGATCGGCCAGAACTTCACGCGCGCCGACTATTTCTGGGGCCGCCCGTCGGCGACCGGCGATTCGGCTTATAATCCACAGGCCTCCGCCGGCAGCAACCTGGCGGCCACCAACCCGGCGCTGGATAAGGCTATCGCCGAACGCGCGGCGCAGCTGCGCCAGGCCAATCCGGCCATGAGCGGCCCGATCCCGGTGGATCTGCTGACCGCCTCCGGCAGCGGGCTGGATCCGCAGATTTCGATCGCCGCGGCGCGGTATCAGCTGGCGCGGGTCGCGGCGGCGCGTCATCTGCCGCCGGAACAGGTCGCCAAACTGATCGAAGACAACACCGATCGGGCCACGCCCAACTTTATGGGGGAATCGGTGGTCAATGTGCTGAAGCTGAACCTGGCGCTGGATGCGTTGAAGTAACGCGCCGTATTCAGCATAGTGATAGGGTTCGGCGTGCCGAACCCCTTTTTGCTTGGTAACACAAGGAATTGTCATGGTCGAAGAAGAACAGCAGCGTCCCGATCCCGATAGCCTGCTGGCGCTGGCCAATGAAAAACCGCGCGGCCGGTTGAAGGTATTCTTCGGCGCCTGCGCCGGCGTGGGCAAAACCTACGCCATGCTGCAGGAGGCCCAGCGTTTGCGCGCTCAGGGGCTGGACGTGCTGGTCGGCGTGGTGGAAACCCACGGCCGCAGCGAGACCGCCGCCCTGCTCGACGGCCTGGCGCTGTTGCCGCAAAAGCGCATCCAGCATCGTGGGCGACTGGTGCATGAATTCGACCTCGACGCCGCATTGGCGCGCCATCCGGCGCTGATCCTGATGGACGAACTGGCGCACAGCAACGCCCACGGTTCGCGCCACCCCAAACGCTGGCAGGATGTGGAAGAGCTGCTGGACGCCGGTATCGACGTGCTGACTACCGTCAACGTGCAACATTTGGAAAGTCTGAACGACGTGGTGGGCGGCGTGACCGGCGTGCGGGTGCGCGAAACGGTGCCCGACCACGTGTTTGACGAGGCCAGCGAAGTGGTGCTGGTCGATCTGCCGCCGGACGATCTGCGCCGACGGCTGCACGAAGGCAAAGTGTATATTCCCGGCCAGGCCGAGCGCGCCATCGAGCATTTTTTCCGTAAAGGCAACCTGATAGCCCTGCGCGAGTTGGCGCTGCGCCGCACCGCCGATCGGGTCGATGACCAGATGCGCGAGTTTCGCGACACCCAGGGGCGCGAGAAAGTGTGGCACACCCGCGACAGCATTCTGCTGTGCGTCGGTCACAACAGCGGCAACGAAAAGCTGGTGCGCATCGCCGCCCGGCTGGCGGCGCGGCTCGGCTGCCACTGGCATGCGGTCTACGTGGAAACCCCCAAGCTGCATCGGCTGCCGGAAAACCAGCGCCGCGCCATTCTGCGCGCGCTGCGGCTGGCGCAGGAGCTGGGCGCCGAAACCGCCACCCTGGCCGATCCGTCCGAAGAGCGCGCGGTGCTGCGCTACGCCCGCGAACATAACCTCGGCAAAATCATCATCGGCCGCCGCAGCGAGCAGCGCTGGAAGCTGCGCGGCAGTTTCGCCGATCGCCTCGGCCGGCTGGGCCCGGATCTCGATCTGGTGATCGTCGCGCTGGACAACGACGCCGCACCGCCGCCGCCGGGCAAGGAGCACGACGGCCGCAGCTTCAATGAGAAATGGCGCATGCAGCTGCGCGGCTGCGCGGTGGCGGTGGCGCTGTGCGCGCTGATCACCCTGCTCTCGCAGTGGCTGCTGCCGGGCTTCGATCAGGCCAACCTGGTGATGGTCTACCTGCTCGGCGTGGCGATCGTCGCGCTGTTCTTCGGCCGCTGGCCATCGGTGCTGGCGGCGGTGATCAACGTCGCCAGTTTCGATCTGTTCTTCGTTCAGCCCGAATGGTCGTTCGCCGTCAGCGATATGCAGTATCTGCTGACCTTCGGCGTGATGCTCGCCGTCGGCATCATCATCGGCAACCTGACCGCCGGGGTGCGTTATCAGGCCCGGGTGGCGCGCTATCGCGAGCAGCGGGCGCGCCACCTGTACGAAATGTCACGCGGGCTGAGCCGCGCGCTGACCGTGGCCGACATCGCCAACACCAGCCGTCATTTCCTCTCCAGCAGCTTCCAGGCGAAAACCGTGCTGCTGCTGCCGCAGGAAGACGGCCGGCTGCAGCAAATGATCGGCGAGGAAGGCGGTCTGCTGTCGGTAGACGAAGCCATCGCGCGCTGGAGTTTCGATAAAGGCTTGCCGGCCGGTGCCGGCACCGACACTCTGCCCGGCGTGCCTTACCAGCTGCTGCCGCTCAATACCCCCAAACAGACCTTCGGCCTGTTGGCGATCGAACCCAACAACCTGCGCCAGCTGATGGTGCCGGAACAACAGCGGCTGCTGCAAACCTTCGCAGTGCTGATCGCCAGCGCGCTGGAACGGCTGCACCTGGCGCGCAGCGCCGAAGAAGCCAAGCTGGACGCCGAACGCGAGCAGCTGCGCAACTCGCTGCTGGCGGCGCTGTCGCACGATCTGCGCACCCCGTTGACCGTGCTGTTCGGCCAGGCGGAAATTCTCACGCTGGACCTGGCGGCCGAAGGCTCCAATCACGCCACCCAGGCCAGCCAGATCCGCCAGCAGGTGCTGAGCACCACCCGGCTGGTGAACAACCTGCTGGATATGGCGCGCATCCAGTCCGGCGGTTTCAGCCTGCGTAAAGAGTGGCAGTCACTGGAAGAGATCGTCGGCGCCTCGCTGCACATGCTGGAGCCGCTGCTCAGCCAGCATCCGATCGTGGTCGAGCTGCCGCCGGAACAGATCCTGGTCAACTGCGACGGCAGCCTGCTGGAACGGGTGTTCACCAACCTGTTGGAAAACGCCAATAAATACGCCGGCGCCGAGGCCACCATCGGCATTCGCGCCCGCACGCTGCCCGAGTGGCTGGAAGTCGAGGTCTGGGATAACGGCCCCGGCATCCCCGCCGATCAGCTGCAGCTGATTTTCGACAAGTTTTCACGCGGCAATAAAGAGTCGGCGATCCCCGGCGTCGGCTTGGGGTTAGCCATTTGCCGTGCCATTATTGAAGTGCATGATGGCCGCATCTGGGCGGAAAACGGCGCCAACGGCGGCGCCAGCTTCCGCTTCGTGCTGCCGCTGGAAAAACCGCCCGAGATCGACGGCGACGCCTTCGATCTGTAATCAACGCAGGGGAAACGTGAGCATAACGCCAACCAACATTCTGATTGTTGAAGATGAAAAAGAGATCCGCCGCTTCGTGCGCACCGCGCTGGAGAGCGAAGGCCTGCGGGTGTTTGAAAGTGAAACCCTGCAGCGTGGGCTGATTGAGGCCGGCACGCGCAAACCGGATCTGATCATCCTGGATTTGGGCTTGCCGGATGGCGACGGGCTGAGCTACATCCGCGATCTGCGGCAGTGGAGCGCCATTCCGGTGATCGTGCTGTCGGCGCGCAACGCCGAAGAGGACAAAATCGCCGCGCTGGACGCCGGCGCCGACGACTATCTCAGCAAACCGTTCGGCATCGGCGAGCTGCTGGCGCGGGTGCGGGTCGCGCTGCGCCGTCACTCCGCCAGCCAGCAGGAAAGCCCGCTGGTGAGCTTTTCGGCGATCACCGTCGATCTGGTGAATCGCCGGGTGCTGCGCAACGACGAAGATCTGCACCTGACGCCGATAGAGTTTCGCCTGTTGGCGGAGCTGCTGGCCAACGCCGGCAAGGTGATCACCCAACGCCAGCTGCTGAGCCACGTCTGGGGGCCGAACTACGTGGAACACAGCCACTACCTGCGCATCTACATGGGCCATCTGCGGCAGAAGCTGGAAGCCGATCCGGCCCGGCCCAAACACCTGCTGACCGAAACCGGCGTCGGCTACCGTTTCATGCCTTAACCCCGACGGGCGCGGTTTGCCGCGCCGTTACGCCACCGGGCCCTTCTTCAATCCGACCATAAATTCCTTGAACGCCTCGCGCAGCGGAGCGAACACCGGGTGTTTGCGGTTTTCGATCATCACTTCGGAGAACAGTTTCAACCCCACGGCGAAGGCCGCGCTCTGCTCAGGGCCGAAGTTCAGATCGTCACGCGCCCGAATGCGCTCGACGATCTCGAGAATATCGTCATGGTTGGTCACCTCAAAACTCAGCGGTGCCTTCTCGACGGGGTTGCCCTGGCGGTCGCTCAGGGCTTCAACGGTAATGTTAAAACGGTAGCCGGGCATCAGTTCTCCTCCTGCTGCGTGGGTTGAATGTGCATTTCGCTTTCGATCGCCGCCACGGCGGTCAACAGTGCGGCGTTGATGCGCTCCACCTGCTGCGGCGTAAGATCGGCGCGCATCACGTTGCCGCGCAGCAGACTGCGCAGACGGTTCATGGCGTCGTAAATGCCTTCCGCCAGGTTGCCGTGCCGATGATGCTCGCGGCCGGCGCCCGCCAGACGCGCCAGAATGACCTCAACCACCTGTTGATGCTTTTGCAGCTCGCCCTCGCCCGCCGAGGTGATGCGGTAGCTTTTGCGGCCGTTGCCGGTGGTGAGCGGTTCGAGGAAATCCTGCTCTTCCAGCAGCGTCAGCGTGGGGTAAATCACCCCCGGGCTCGGCACATACAGGCCGGAAGAAGCTTCTTCTATTGCTTTGATCAACTCGTACCCGTGGCTGGGCTTGCGCGCCACCAGCGCCAGCAACACCAGACGCAGATCGCCGTGTTCGAACAGACGATGACGCCCGCCCCTGCCGCCGCGCCCGCCACGGCCATGCTCTTCGCCGTCGCCGCCGAAGTGATGGCGCCCACCGCGATGACGGCGCCCCTCTTCACATTCATGATGGTGATGATGCCGGTGTAAACCTAATCGATGAAACATAGGGTGATACCTCGCTTTAACAGTGAACATCAATACGAGGTTGTTTAGATATATCTAAACAGCGTCGATAACACTAATCTAGATCGATATATCTAAATGCGCAAGCGCGTGCCGTGAAAAAGATATATCTAAATTACAGGCATAAAAAAAGCGCTGTAAAAACAGCGCTTTTTATCAGACGAGAACAACGATTATTTGGCGGAAGCCAGCACTTCGCTGACGATCTCGACCGCTTCGTGCTCGATTTTCTCTCGGTGTTCCGCCCCGAGGAAGCTCTCGCAGTAGATCTTGTATGCCTCTTCGGTACCGGAAGGACGGGCCGCGAACCAACCGTTGTCGGTCATCACTTTCAGGCCGCCGATCGACGCGCCGTTGCCCGGCGCTGCGGTCAGACGCGCGGTGATCGGGTCCCCGCCCAGCGTACTGGCCTTGACCATCTCCGGCGACAGCTTGGACAGCGCCGCTTTCTGCGCATGGGTTGCCGGCGCCTGGATGCGGTTGTAGCTTGGCGCGCCGAAGCGCTTGGCCAGATCGTCATAGTGATGCTGCGGATTTTCACCGGTTACCGCGGTGATTTCAGCCGCCAGCAGGCACATGATGATGCCGTCTTTGTCGGTCGACCAAGGCTGGCCGTTGAAGCGCAGGAACGAGGCCCCGGCGCTCTCTTCGCCGCCGAAGCCCAGGCTGCCGTCGAACAGGCCGTCCACGAACCATTTGAAACCGACCGGCACTTCCACCAGCTTGCGGCCCAGGTCAGCCACCACGCGATCGATCATCGCGCTGGACACCAGCGTTTTACCTACCGCCACATCGGCGCCCCACTGCGGGCGATGCCGGAACAGGTAGTTGATGGCTACCGCCAGATAGTGATTCGGGTTCATCAGGCCCTTCGGCGTGACGATGCCGTGGCGGTCGTAATCCGGATCGTTGGCGAACGCCAGATCGAATTTGTCGCGCAGTGCCAGCAGGCCGGCCATCGCCGACTCGGACGAGCAGTCCATGCGGATGATACCGTCGTGATCCAGGTGCATAAAGCGGAAGGTCTGATCGATGGAGTCGTTCACCAGCGTCAGATCCAGCTTGTAGTGTTCCGCCACGCGCTGCCAATAGGCGATGCCGGAGCCGCCGAGCGGATCCACGCCCAGTTTCAGGCCGGCGCGTTGAATGGCCGGCATGTCGACCACGTCAACCAGGCCTTCGACATAAGGCTGCACCAGATCTTTGGCGTGCAGGTGGCCGCTGTTCCAGGCTTTGTCCAGCGACTGGCGCTGAACGCCTTTCAGCTGCTCCGCCAGCAGTTCGTTGGCGCGCTTTTCGATCACCGACGTCAGGTTGGTGTCAGCCGGACCGCCGTTCGGCGGGTTGTACTTGATGCCGCCGTCTTCCGGCGGGTTGTGGGACGGCGTAATGACGATGCCGTCGGCCTGCGCGCCGCCGCGGCGGTTGTGGCACAGAATGGCGTGCGATACCGCCGGCGTTGGCGTGAAGCCGTTGTTTTCCTGCACGATCACATCGACGCCGTTGGCGGTCAGCACTTCCAGCACGGAAATAAAGGCCGGTTCGGACAGCGCATGGGTGTCTTTACCCACGTAGCACGGGCCGGTGGTGCCCTGCTGATGACGAACTTCGGCGATCGCCTGAGCGATGGCGAGGATGTGCGCTTCGTTGAAGCTGTGGCGCTGCGCGCTGCCGCGGTGGCCGGAGGTGCCAAACTTCACCGCATGTGCGGCATTGCCGGCTTCCGGTTGCAGCACATAGTACTGCGACGTCAGCTGGGCTACGTTGATCAGATCGCTTTGGCGGGCGGGCTGCCCGGCACGTGGATTATTCGCCATCGACATATCTCCCTCATCCCTGTCGGTGACCGGGCAAATACGTCGCGCACGGCCATCATGACGGGCTGTTCGCTAAATTAGACGGTACCGCAAACTTTCTCGATCAGTTCCGCCGGGAACTGCATCGCCTGCATGATGTGTTCGATCATGCTGCGTTTGCGGCCGGTATTGGTATTGGTGATCACCCAGTAAGGGGTGCCAGGCACATGCTTCGGCTTGGTATGCGTGCCGTTGGCCAGCAGGGTCTGCTGATCGCCGGCGAAATAGGTGCGGGTACGGCCGGTCAACGCCTCGGTGGCGGCGGCAAAACCGGCGGCATCGAGGGTGTACAGCGTGGACAGCACCAGCATGAAACGGTTGACCGCTTTGTTCTGCTCGGCGTATTCATCCGACAGCAGCAGTTCACGCACGGCGCGTACGCGATCGCGCGGGCGCTGAACCGGCGCCGCTTTTTCCAGCTCGACGGACTGCGACGCACTGGCGGCAGGCAACGCGCGCGCCGGCTGCCCGGCGGTGAATTTCAACATGCGGCGTAAAATATCGGACGCGCTTTCACCGATGTGTTGCGTGTGGCTGGCAATATAACGGTAAAGCTCTTCGTCGACTTCAATAGTTTTCATCTTTATCCAATACTGTTTTTTCTACTTAGAACCTGAAGCCAGATCCTGCATTCAAGCCATGGGATTATAAGGTTAAAAGCGCTGGGGCGAACACAACAATGTGCCTCCGGACGGCAAATGCAGACTAATACCTATAGCCGGCACTGCCAAGCCCGCGCCGCGAAAATTCCGCATGATTCATCGTGCGATTCAATCATGATACCCTAATCTGAATCTCTCTCAGTATGAACTTCGCCATGAAATTACATTATCAACTGCTGGCCGCCGAGTCAGACGCGCTGCCGGTGCTGCTGATCCACGGGCTGTTCGGCAATCTGGACAACCTGGGCGTGCTGGCGCGCGATCTGCATAAACAGCACAGTGTGATCAAGGTCGATTTGCGCAACCACGGCCTCTCCCCGCGCGCCGACGACATGAACTACCCCGCCATGGCGCAGGATCTGCTGGCGCTGCTCGACGAACTGCAGCTGGAGAAAGCGATCGTCATCGGCCACTCGATGGGCGGCAAAGCGGCGATGGCGCTGACCGCCATCGCGCCCGAGCGCATCGCCAGGCTGATCGTGATCGACGTCGCGCCGGTGGATTACCAGACCCGACGCCACGACGAGATCTTCGCCGCGCTGAAGGCCGTCAGCGCCGCCGGCATCACCCAGCGCCAGGCGGCCGCCCAGCTGATGCGCGACTACCTGCAGGAAGAAGGCGTGATCCAGTTCCTGCTGAAGTCCTTCCATCACGGTGAATGGCGCTTCAACCTGCCGGTGCTGATCGAACGCTACGAAGACATCACCGGCTGGCAGGAAGTCCCGGCCTGGCCACACCCGACCCTGTTCATTCGCGGCGGCCTGTCGCCGTACGTGCAGGACAGCTACCGTGCAGACATCGCCCGCCAATTCCCGCAGGCACGCGCGCACGTCGTCGCCGGCACCGGCCATTGGGTGCACGCCGAAAAACCGGAAGCGGTGCTGCGCGCCATCCACCGTTTCCTCGGCGAAGCCTGAAAAACGCGCTCACCTGGCGAAAAAACGCGCTAAAGATAACGGCTTAGCGCGTTTAGCCCACAGTTAGGCATTGTCGCCGCTCCATCTGCTGGGGTAATATGGCGCGCTATAATTTTGCCGCCGCGCCAGCGCGTTCGCGAACGCCGGTTCGGGGGTAAATTTGGGTTAGGGTTTATTGGCCCGAAGTGTGTTAACCGATGCCTCCGGAAGCGTGCGAGCGCTTTTTGATGCAAACTCCCTTGCAGTACCGCTACCTATGGCAAAAGAACAAACGGATCGCACGACGCTGGATCTGTTCGCAGATGAACGCCGTCCGGGGCGCCCGAAAACCAACCCGCTTTCCCGCGATGAACAGCTTAGAATCAATAAGCGCAATCAGTTACGGCGCGATAAAGTGCGCGGATTGCGGCGCGTAGAGCTGAAAATCAACGCGGATGCGGTGGACGCCCTGAACAAACTGGCGGAACAGCGCAACATCAGCCGCAGCGAACTCATCGAGCAGATGCTGTTGGCGCAACTGGCGGAAGAACAGCCGGAACATTGATCTCTTCGGCCGCACGCGCGGCGCGGCGTTAAGGACAACGCCGGATCGACCACGCTTTTCTTCATCCTTCGGCATCGCATAAATGCGATAAAACCCCGGCGCCACTTTCTGGCATGATACGCATTTACCGGTAAGAGACTGCGCCTGTCGGCGCCCGCCACCGTGGCGAAAGGCTCTTGCCATGGCATCATTTTAATCGGCGGCAGTGCCGGCGCCGAGTAATGCAATTAATTGAATTTAAAGGTTATACGCGATATGGCTACTGTAGGCATTTTCTTTGGCAGCGACACTGGCAATACCGAAAACATTGCCAAAATGATCCAGAAAATTCTCCAGAAACAGTTTGGCGACGACGTCTCTGAAGTGCACGACATCGCCAAAAGCAGCAAAGAAGACCTGGAAGGGTTCGATATCCTGCTGCTGGGTATCCCGACCTGGTACTACGGTGAAGCGCAGTGTGACTGGGACGATTTCTTCCCGACGCTGGAAGAAGTCGATTTCAACGGCAAACTGGTGGCGCTGTTCGGCTGCGGCGACCAGGAAGACTACGCGGAATACTTCTGTGACGCGATGGGCACCATCCGCGACATCATCGAACCGCGCGGCGCGGCCATCGTGGGCCACTGGCCGACCAAAGGCTACCACTTCGAAGCTTCCAAAGGCCTGGCGGACGACAACCACTTCATCGGTCTGGCGATCGACGAAGACCGTCAGCCGGAGCTGACCAATGAGCGCGTCGACGCCTGGGTCAAACAGATTGTCGAAGAGCTGAGCCTGGCCGATATCGTCGGCTAAACGCCGGGACTGGCGAAAGGTTGAACAAAGGCCCTGTAAAGTGCATAGTGTGCCGACAGGGCCGTCATCGGCAACAGGGATTGCTGCGATAGAAGCTACAGATTTGTAACTTCCCACCCCGTCACGGTAGACTGAGATATCGGTTTATCCCATCCATCAAGGCGTTGCATGCAAAACATGCAATAGTGCAATTATATCTTTGTTAACAACCGGCGGTTTCCATTTAGTACAACCGGTTCTATAATGAGACGCATTAACTCTTTGTGCCGACCGATGCCACAGGCGAGTACGCCTCAACTTGATTAGCATAGTAACAGGACTGAATTCGCATGACCGACAACAACATCGCATTGAAGAAGGCCGGCTTAAAAGTCACGCTTCCGCGACTCAAAATCCTGGAAGTACTGCAAAATCCGGAATGCCATCACGTCAGTGCGGAAGATTTGTACAAAAAACTGATTGATATGGGCGAAGAGATCGGCCTGGCAACGGTTTATCGCGTACTGAACCAGTTTGACGATGCGGGCATTGTGACACGTCACAACTTCGAAGGCGGCAAGTCCGTGTTCGAGCTGACCCAACAGCATCACCACGATCACCTGATTTGCCTGGACTGCGGCAAAGTGATCGAATTCAGCGACGAATCCATCGAAGTGCGCCAGCGTGATATCGCCAAGCAGCACGGCATCAAGCTTACCAACCACAGTCTGTACCTGTACGGCCACTGTGAAACCGGTGACTGCCGCGAAGACGAATCGCTGCACGACAAGAAATAAGCCTCACCGGCTATGAGAAACCGCCTCACATTGAGGCGGTTTTTTTATGCCCGCCGTACAACGGGCAAAAAAATCCCCGGACCAGCCGGGGAAAGATCATGTCATGAAATACTACAATTGCAGCGGCACTGCGACTCCACGTACTGCTCTCACTTCAACATCCGCCCCACGCCGGCACGCGCGGGGGCGAACGCATTCCCCCTTCGTTAAGCGGCCCGCCGCCATGACGACAGGCCGATGTGCCGGGCTTAGACCTTCTCGGCGCGGCTGTAACGTTTACCGTCCGGACTGACCGAACGCACCTGCACCTGCACCTCACCCGATACCGCCGGCTTGGCCTTGGCGTCATAACGCTGCCACTGCTTGCCGCCGTCGGTGGAGTACTCGATGCCCAATCCCGGCAGCGCGATATTCGCTTCCAGCTTGCCGCCCGCCACGCGCGCCCCCGGCACCGGCAGACGGTAAGCGACGCCGCCTTTGTCCAGCTTGGCCAGTTCACGCTGGCCCAGAATATTGGCGAAGCGCAGCCAATCTTTCTCCAGCGTCTTGGTATCGACAAAGTGGGTTTCCCCGCCTTTGTATTCGCGGCCGGCGCGATAGTCCTGCTCCCAACCGGCGCGGTGCCAGGCGCGTTCCGCCACCGACAGCGCGCGCGGGAAGATCATGTATTCCATCTGCGGATCGGTGCGCTGGGTTTCGCTCCACAGCTGAGCGGACAGACCGTAGGCGCCCGGCCACGGCTTGTCGCTTTTGGCGTTAAAGTGGTTGCCGTCGCGGTCGACCGAGGTTTCCGCGTTCTGCGGCATGTTGTCCGGCGCGAAGCTGAACACCTTGCGCTCGTCGCTGAAGCGGGTGCCCCAGTAGTAACCACGCTCGTCCGGGTTCACCTCGTAAGGGAAGTCCATGTAGACGTAGTCCGGGTTGGAGACCACCACTTCATATCCTTTGTTGGCCCAGTCGTTGACGCTATCGAAACCGCCCCAGTACAACGTATCCCAGAAGTTGACGCCCACGCGCGAGGTGGCGAACGCCTTCGAACTCTCGGCGTCTTTCAAGCCGTCTTGCCAGGCCTGCATTCTGTCGATGCCGTGCGCCTTCACCAGCTTGCTGACCTCCTGGCCGAAGTAGCTCGGCAGGTGTTCCATGTCGGCCACCTTGCCTTCTTTGATCATCGTCTGGCAAACCTGCGACTTGGCCCACGGCTTGTCTTCATTGCTCTGGTCGATGATGCCTTTACCCGGCTCCGGTTTCGCCTTGTCGGTATAGCCGGCGCCCAGGCGGATGTTTTTCGCCTCATCGCCGCCGAAGTGCCAGGTTTTGATCGGCTGCCCGGCTTCTTTATGCATCTGGGCAATCTCGCCAATCACCTTGTCGACAAAGCGCTGGGAGGAATCCAGGCACGGGTTCAGGTAGCTCTGGCGGTTAAAGAACTGCACCGAGGTGGTATTGGAGGTATCGGTCGGATCCACCAGGCGGAATTCGTTGGCCTCCTGCTCTTTGCCGGCAGCATGCAGCTTTTTATAGCGCGCCTCCATCGACACCACCGCGGCGCGGGCGTGCGCCGGCATATCGATCTCCGGGATCACCTCAATCTGGCGCGCCTGGGCGTATTTGATGATGTCGATATAGTCCTGACGGCTGAAGAAGCCGCCGTAGACGTCCGGCCCCTGGCCGTACTGCGGCAGCAGGCAGGTGGTTTCGCTCAGATCGTGGCAGCGCTGGCCGCCGACTTCCGTCAGCTCCGGCAAACCGGGGATCTCGATGCGCCAGCCTTCGTCATCGCTCAGGTGGAAGTGGAATTTATTGAGCTTGTAAGCCGCCATCTGATCCAGCAGGCGCAGCACCGCGTCCTTCTTATGGAAGTTGCGCGCCACGTCAAGGAAAATGCCGCGATACTGGAAGCGCGGCGCATCGCTGGCGTCGAGCGTGGCGATCTTGCCGCTGCCGTCGCTCGGCACTAACGACAGGATCGACTGCAACCCGTAGAACACCCCGGCCTGATCGAAGCCGATCACCCGCGCCTCTTTCTTACCGATTTTCAGCTCATAAGCGCCCGGCACCGCCATCGCGCCTTTAAACTTGCCCGGCTGGATGTCGGTCTTGATCGGGTAACCGTTGGCCTGAACCGGCACGCCCAGCAGCGCGAAGCGCTGGTTGACGACGTCCGCCGCCGGCTTGACCAGCGTGCTCAGATCCGGCGATACCCCTTTGCGCAGGTCGGCGTCCTGTGCGTGCACTTTCACCTGCATCGGTGTCGGCACGATCTGGCCGCGCAGCGCGCCGGCGGGCAGCGTCTGCAGATCGGCATTGCTGACAAAGCGCGAAGCCGGCGTCATCAGAATGTTTTTGTCGTCCTTGGTGCGCTTCCACTGATCGCCGGTGAACGGCGCCACGAACTGGTCCAGGTTTTCGGTGTCGGTATTCGCCAGCATTTTCGGCTTGGCGTCGCCAGAGGTGGCATACCAGCGCGGCAGGAAGTCGTTTCTGAACAGCTGCCAGTATTCGGCGACCACCGGGATTTCCACCGCCTTGCCGGCAGGGAAACCGCTGAATTTGGCGGTCGGCTCCAGCTTGTACAGATCGCCGGTCAGATGCGCGATCTTGAACTGATCGTTATCCACCCGCAGGGTCTGGCGCGGGCTGTGGAAATAGATGACCCAATCCTTGCCGTCGATCGCCTGCCCGTCGTTGCTGAGGGTGAACAACACCCGGTTGCAAGAGGCCCAGTCGGCGCCCAGCGCCGCGCAATCCACGCCGTTTTCGCCGGCGCGGTTATCCAGCATTTTCACGTTCAGCTTCAGCTGGCTCAGCTGATCCACCAGCTGTTGATCGGCCATGGCATTACCCATGCCGCCCAGGAATCCCATCGTTGCCGTCAAGGCGGCCAGTGCGCTCAGTTTGAATGCGTTCATCTTCTCGTCCTTCTTAATTATTGTTATCGCGAATTTCTTGCCACAGCTTGCCGCACTTGGCGTCGTAAGCCTGACCGTTACCGCTGTGCACCGCCATAATGCAGTTCTGATAATCCATCACCCGCACCGTTTCCTGCGCGGCGAACTGCTGGTGCTGTTTCTCTTGTTTCAGCACGTTAAGCACCGCCTTGCACGGCTGCAGACGCTCCGGCGAACCTTCGGCGGTGTTGATGCAGGCGCTGTAAGCCTGCTTCAATTTGGCGTCTTCCGGCGGCGCGGCGGGTTGCGCGCAGGCGCTCAAGGCCGCGGCGGCCGCCAACATCAGCATGATTTTTTTCATCGTTGAATTCCCTTAACTGCCCCCGGCGACGAGGCCGGGGAACGCATCAGAAGATGGTGAATGGCGCGATGACCATGAACTTGACGTCTTTCTCGTCCTGGAAGATGTTGCCGTAACCGCCGCCCCAGCTCGGGATGTTGGTGTGGTTGTCATACTGGGTGTAGTGCAGCTTGATCAGCGTGCCCTTGGCTCGCCCTTCCTGGATGGTGTACATCGCGTCCAGGCTCCAGGCGCTCTCTTTCAGGCGCTGGCTCTGATCGTAGATCGGGTTGGTGCTCGGCTTGGCGTCCCAGGCGTAAACGTAGGAGCCGCCGACCGCCATGCCCGGCAGGTTCCAGTTGCTGAGGTCATACATCACGCCGGCGTACACCGCTTTCTCGCCGTTGGCGTTAAAGTCGGAGCGGTTATCCCACCACACGTCCAGGCGGCCGTTGGACGAGGCGTAGGTCGGGGTCATGCGCTGCAGGAAGAAGCCCTGGTTGCCTTCCGCCTTGACCATGGTGCCTTCCAGACGCCAGTTGAACTGGCCGGTGGTGTAACCGAAGGTCAGCGCCTGCAGCCAGGCCAGCCCGTCGTAGATGCTGTTCGGATCGTTCTTGTCGCTGATGCGATCTTCCGCACCGTAGAACTGGTAACTGGTGGTCAGCGGGTTGCCCAACACATCGAATTTGTAAGACGCCTTGGTGAAGTACTGATTCACGTAACCCTGGGCCTGGCCGAAGGCGGCTTCCAGCACCAGATCGTTTTTGAAATCGTACTTGGCGCCCAGCGAGTGCAGGTAGGAGACGCGGGTTTTCTTATCGTTCTGGCGGAAGTCGTCCACTTCGATATGCCACGGCGCCTTGTATTTGTCGGCCCACATGTAGGAGAAGCTCAACGCGCCGGCATCGCCGTAGTCGAACTTGGCGCCGGCCTCGGCGCCCTGATAGGTGCCCGGCATAAAGCTCCAGTGCGGCGCCAGCAGGGTTTGGCCGCTCGGCTGAATATAGCCGGCGCGTGCCCAGACCGGGCCGTATTTGAACTTGGCGGCGGCTTTGTACAGGCTGACGCCGCCTTTGTCACCGGAATAGTCTTCGTCGTAGGTACGGTTTTTTGAGGAGAACGCGATCTCGTTCGGGTGGCCGCTGGCGCTGGATTCCGCCAGCTCGATGGCGGTAAAGGCACCGACGTCCAGGCCGAACATGTCCCAGGCGTAGCCCGAAGCGAAATCCAGGCTCAGGTTAGCGGTAGAGTGCGACAGGTTGGTGGTGTATTGGTTGTAATCCTTGCTGTCCGGATTGAGATCTTTACGGTCGCGCTCACGTTGCCAGTAATAGATGCCGCCGGTCAGCGTGGAATCATCGATAAACCCTGCGGCTTTCGCCTCAGGCGCCATGGCAAACCCTGTTCCCAACAGCGCGCCCGCGACTGCGAGCGCCAGCGTTTTACGCTGAGCACCGTGCGTACCCATATTGAAATTCCTCTTTGACTTAACTTAAAAGTTGCAGCCGCCTGTGTTCACCACTGCCCTGCACGACTGCCAATAAAAAACCCGAACGGGTAAAAAAAATTGCCGACGAGATGTTATTCCCACAGCACTAATTGCTACAGACAGACTATTTTTCGCGACGCGAATTATCAAATGAAAAATGCGGGAGATTTGTCAAAATATGACAAGGAGCACATATCAGTGAGATTTTGTTACGCCGGTGTTCATGGAAGGTGTTGAATAAAAAATTCAATTAAATCAGAATAAATTGAGATACGAGGTCAACCAGAGACGATTAATGGTTTCAGCCTGACTAAATGCGTCATTCAGACAATAAAAATTGAGAGCGCTCTCCAAATGAAATTAATTCGTATCACGAATATATAAGTAAAAATTAAGACTATTAAGCCCAATATCAGAAAACTTATTGATTAACGTACCGCGGTTAATTAAGCACAGCCCGGAATAACACTGCAGGAATAGATGATTTGCTCGATGGCAGACATAAAAAAAGCGCGGCCTAAGCCGCGCTGATTCATTAATTTCCAAGGCGAATAAGATTAGCCTTCGATTTTCGCCCAGGTATCACGCAGGCCAACGGTGCGGTTAAACACCAGATGCTCGGCCGACGAGTAACGATTGTCGGCACAGAAGTAGCCTTCACGCTCGAACTGGTAGGCCTTCTCCGGCTGGGCGGCCGCCAGACTCGGCTCAACGAAACCGTGCTTGATGACCAGCGATTCCGGGTTGATGGTGGAGAGGAAATCCTCCGCCGCGCCCGGGTTAGGCACGCTGAACAGGCGATCGTACAGGCGAATTTCCGCCGGCAGCGCGTGCGCCGCGGACACCCAGTGGATCACGCCCTTCACCTTGCGGCCGTCGGCAGGATCTTTGCTCAGCGTTTCCGCATCGTAGCTGCAGAAGATGGTGGTGATCTCGCCCGCTTCGTCCTTCTCGACGCGCTCGGCCTTGATCACGTACGCATTGCGCAGACGCACTTCCTTACCCAGCACCAGACGCTTGTACTGCTTGTTGGCTTCTTCGCGGAAGTCGGCGCGATCGATATAGATCTCACGGCTGAACGGCACATCGCGGCTGCCCATTTCCGGCTTGTTCGGGTGGTTAGGCATGGTGACCATTTCCACCGCGTCGCCCATGTTCTCGATGACGATTTTCACCGGATCCAGCACCGCCATGGCGCGCGGGGCGTTCTCGTTCAGATCGTCGCGAATGCAGGATTCCAACGCCACCATCTCGACGTTGTTGTCTTGCTTGGTCACGCCGATGCGCAGGCAGAACTCGCGAATCGAGGCGGCGGTATAACCGCGGCGGCGCAGACCGGAGACGGTCGGCATGCGCGGGTCATCCCAACCTTCGACGATCTTCTCGGCCACCAGTTGGTGCAGCTTGCGCTTCGACATGATGGCGTATTCGAGGTTCAGACGCGAAAACTCGTACTGCCGCGGGTGGCAAGGAATGGTGATGTTATCCAGCACCCAGTCATACAGACGGCGGTTATCCTGGAACTCCAGGGTGCACAGCGAATGGGTGATCCCTTCCAGCGCATCGGAAATGCAGTGGGTGAAATCATACATCGGGTAGATGCACCATTTGTTGCCGGTCTGGTGGTGTTCGGCAAATTTGATGCGGTACAGCACCGGATCGCGCATCACGATAAACGGCGAAGCCATATCGATCTTGGCGCGCAGGCAGGCGGCGCCTTCGGCGAACTCGCCGTTGCGCATCTTCTCGAACAGCGCCAGGTTCTCTTCCACGCTGCGGTCGCGGTACGGGCTGTCTTTGCCCGGCGAAGTCAGGGTGCCGCGATATTCACGGATCTGCTCCGGCGACAGCTCATCGACGTAGGCCAGCCCCTTGGTAATCAGCTCAACCGCATACTGGTGCAGCTGATCGAAATAGTCTGAGGAGTAATGAACGTTGCCGCTCCACTCAAAGCCCAGCCACTCCACGTCGTGCTTGATTGACTCCACGAACTCGATGTCTTCTTTCACCGGGTTGGTGTCATCGAAACGCAGGTTGCACTGGCCCTGATAGTCCTTGGCGATGCCGAAGTTCAGGCAGATGGACTTGGCGTGGCCGATATGCAGATAGCCGTTAGGCTCCGGCGGGAAACGGGTATGTACCGACGTGTGTTTCCCCGACGCCAGATCTTCATCGACGATCTGACGGATAAAATTGGTTGGGCGGGCTTCAGCCTCACTCATTTCACTGTTCCTCAATGCAAAGCGCTACACATAACCGCCTATGATCCAACAAGCCACGTCTGGAAACAACCGTTTGTTTCACGAAAAATGCGGCATATTGCACCATCGGCGCGCAGCGCACCGCCGTTGGAGCGAAATGGGATAAAAAAAGCGGGAAGAGATCGCTCTCTTCCCGCCAAGTCGGGGCAAACTCCGCCATGATGCGTGACCGGCCCCGGGTACTACTCAGGTAAAAACAGCCTTATTTCTGGATCTCGTACAGCTTGGTCTGACCGGCGACCACCGAGCCGCTGGCCAGCGCCGCCAGGCCGGCATAGTCGTCAGAGTTGCTGACTACCACCGGGCTTATCATCGAACGCGCATTGGCGTTCAGGTAATCCAGATCCAGTTCCAGAATCGGTTGACCGGCTTTCACTTCCGCGCCCTCTTCCACCAGGCGTTTGAAGCCCTGGCCTTCCAGCGCGACGGTGTCGATCCCCATGTGCACCACGATCTCGGCGCCCTTGTCGGTTTCCAGGCAGAAGGCGTGGTTGGTGTTGAAGATTTTCACCACGGTGCCGTCAGCCGGCGCCACGACGATGTTGTCGGTCGGGCGAATCGCCAGGCCGTCGCCTACCGCCTTGCTGGCGAAGGCTTCGTCCGGCACCTGATCGAGCGCCACCACTTCACCGGTTACCGGCGCCACCAGCGTTTCAAACGCGGCTTTCGGTGCGTTCGGCACCGCCTGCGGTTTGGCTTCTGCAGCAGGGGCCGCCGCCGGAGCCGCCGCAGCCGCTACCGGGCCGGCCGCGATCACATTGCGCATCGCGCTGGCGATAAGTTCAGCACGGGTGCCGACGATCACTTGCACGCTCTGCTTGTTCAGGCGGATAACGCCCGATGCGCCGAGGCGTTTCGCCAACGCGTCGTTCACCAGCGCGGAGTCTTTCACATTCAGACGCAGGCGGGTGATGCAGGCATCGATGCCGGTCAGGTTGTCGGAACCGCCGATCGCGCCGACGTAGCGACGGGCCAGCGTGGTGGTTTCGTTCTCGTCTTTACCCGCGTTGCTGTCGACGTTGACGTCGTAGCCGTCGGTTTCGTCACCGGCAACCGCCAGCTCGCGGCCCGGGGTCATCAGGTTGAACTTGTTGATAGTGAAGCGGAACACCACGTAGTAGATGACGAAGAACACCAGGCCTTGCGGGATCAGCATGTACCAGTGGGTCGCCAGCGGGTTGCGGGACGACAACACCATATCCACCAGGCCGGCGCTGAAGCCGAAACCGGCGATCCAGTGCATGCTGGCGGCGATGAACACCGAGATACCGGTCAGCACGGCGTGGATCACGTACAGCACCGGCGCCACGAACATGAAGGAGAATTCCAGCGGTTCGGTGATACCGGTAAAGAAGGCGGCGAACGCGGCCGCCAGCATGATGCCCGCCACTTTGGCTTTGTTCTCAGGACGCGCGCAGTGATAAATGGCCAGCGCCGCACCCGGCAGACCGAACATCATGATTGGGAAGAAGCCCGCCTGGTAACGGCCGGTGATGCCGACAACCGCTTTACCGGCTTCGATCGACTGCTGGCCGCCGAGGAAGTTAGGAATATCGTTGATGCCGGCCACGTCGAACCAGAACACCGAGTTCAGCGCATGGTGCAGGCCAACCGGAATCAGCAGGCGGTTGAAGAAGGCATAGATGCCCGCGCCGACCGAGCCCATTTTCTGGATGTGTTCACCGAAGTTCACCAGACCGTTGAAGATCACCGGCCAGATGTACATCAGAATGAAAGCGACCAGGATCATCAGGAAGGAGATGAGGATCGGCACCAGGCGGCGGCCGCTGAAGAACGACAGCGCCTTAGGCAGCTCGACGCCGCTGAAGCGGTTGTACACTTCGGCGGAAATGATGCCCACCAGAATACCGACGAACTGGTTCTGGATCTTGCCGAACGCGGCAGGCACCTGATCCAGCGGGATCTTCTGAATCATCGACACGGCGGCCGGTGAACAGAGGGTGGTCAGCACCAGGAAGCCGACGAAGCCGGTCAACGCGGCGGCGCCGTCCTTGTCTTTGGACATGCCGTAGGCCACGCCGATAGCGAACAGCACCGACATGTTGTCGATGATAGCGGAGCCGGATTTAATGAAGAAAGCGGCGAGCGCGTTGTCGCCGCCCCAACCAACAGGGTCAATCCAGTACCCGACGCCCATCAAGATGGCGGCGGCGGGCAGCGTGGCAACCGGCACCATCAGCGCCCGTCCCACCTTTTGCAAATAACTAAGAATGTTCACCTTTTCCCCCTATGTTGTCCGCGGACGGACCCTATTAGTAGTTTATTTGGAGCTCTCACTACCTTTTTAGAAACAACGCATGGCACGTATCACTCATGCCGAGTGTAAAAAATTTATTTTGTATCGCAAATTAAAACCTCCCTTTTTGTGATAAATATCACCAAAAAGTAGTCTTTACCTCCCAGATTGCTGGCCATCACACAAAACTTATTTTATCATTCAAAAAATCAACCGGACGGACGATTCACGCGAGAATCATAAAGCTGGGTTACGCTTAGGACTCCCGCAGGCCCGTACAGTATAGCTTTAGTTTACTTATCCCAAGAGGTGTTAGATGAGACTTATCCCACTGAAAGATACCGCACAAGTCGGCAAATGGGCCGCGCGTCATATCGTTCAACGCATCAACGCATTCAAGCCAACCGCAGAGCGCCCGTTTGTACTCGGCCTGCCTACCGGCGGCACGCCGCTGGAAGCCTACAAACATCTGATTGCGATGCACAAAGCAGGTGAAGTAAGCTTTAAGCATGTTGTGACTTTCAACATGGACGAGTACGTTGGCCTGCCGCAGGAACACCCGGAAAGCTACCACACCTTCATGTACCGCAACTTCTTTGATCACGTTGATATTCCTCGTGAAAACATCAACCTGCTGAACGGCAACGCCGCGGATGTCGACGCCGAGTGCCGCCAGTACGAAGAGAAGATCAAGTCTTACGGCAAAATTAACCTGTTCATGGGCGGCGTGGGCATCGACGGCCATATCGCGTTCAACGAGCCGGCTTCGTCCCTGGCTTCGCGCACCCGCATCAAAACGCTGACCGAAGACACCCGCATCGCCAACTCGCGCTTCTTCGGCGGCGACGTCAGCCTGGTACCGAAATATGCGCTGACCGTCGGCGTGGGTACGCTGTTGGACGCGGAAGAAGTGATGATCCTGGTGACCGGCCACGCCAAGGCGCAGGCGCTGGAAGCCGCGGTGGAAGGCAATATCAACCACATGTGGACCATCAGCTGCCTGCAGCTGCACGCCAAAGCGGTGGTGGTGTGCGACGAACCGGCCACCATGGAACTGAAAGTCAAAACCGTCAAATACTTCCGCGAGTTAGAAGCGGAAAGCGTGAAAAGTCTTTAATCTTTGCAGGGGGCTACGATGTTCGCTTTAACCCACGGCCGAATCTATACCGGCCACGACGTACTTGATGACCATGCAGTCATTATCGCTGATGGGCTGATCGAGAAAGTCTGCCCGGTGGCTGAATTGCCCGCCGGCATCGAAACGCGCGACCTGGGTGGCGCCATCCTGGCCCCCGGGCTTATCGACGTGCAGCTGAACGGCTGCGGCGGCGTCCAGTTCAACGATTCGCTGGAAGCGATCTCGGAAGAAACGCTGGAGATCATGCAGCGCGCCAACGAGAAATCCGGCTGCACCAGCTATCTGCCGACGCTGATCACCAGCAGCGACGAATTCATGAAGCACAGCGTCGACGTGATGCGCGCTTATCTGAAAAAGCACCAAAACCAGGCGTTGGGCCTGCACCTGGAAGGGCCGTACCTCAGCCCGGTGAAAAAAGGCACCCACAACCCGGCGTTCATTCGCAAGCCGACCCAGGACATGATCGATTACCTGTGCGCCAACGCCGACGTGATCACCAAGGTGACGCTGGCGCCGGAAATGGTTGAGCCGCACTTTATCAAGCAGCTGACCGAGGCCGGCATCGTGGTCTCCGCCGGCCACTCGAACGCCACCTACGATCAGGCGCGCACCGGCTTCGCCGCCGGTATCAGCTTCGCCACCCACCTGTACAACGCCATGCCGTATATCACCGGCCGCGAACCGGGGCTGATGGGGGCTATCTTCGATACGCCGGAGGTCTATACCGGCATCATCGCCGACGGCCATCACGTGGCCTGGGCGAGTATCCGTAACGCCAAACGCCTGAAAGGTGATAAATTGGTCTTGGTCACCGACGCGACCGCACCGGCGGGTGCAGATATTGACCAATTTATTTTCGCCGGTAAAACAATATACTATCGGGACGGGCTGTGCGTGGATGAGAACGGCACCCTGAGCGGTTCCGCGCTGACCATGATCGAAGCGGTGCAAAACAGCGTCGAGCATATCGGCATCGCGCTGGACGAAGCGCTGCGCATGGCGACGCTGTACCCGGCGCGCGCGATCGGCGCCGATCGCCGTCTGGGCACCATCGAAGCCGGCAAGGTGGCTAACCTGACCGCCTTCACCCGTGATTTCAAGATCACCAAAACGCTCGTTAACGGTAACGAGGTTTAATTCAATGAACAGCGAGTAACATTATTGATGAGCACTGGCGGACAAGCACAAATAGGGAACGTTGACTTAGTCAAACAACTTAACGGCGCGGCAGTTTATCGCCTGATCGACCAGCAGGGCCCGATCTCGCGCATTCAAATCGCCGAACTCAGCCAGCTCGCCCCCGCCAGCGTCACCAAAATTACTCGCCAGCTGCTGGAGCGCGGGCTGATCAAAGAAGTCGATCAGCAAGCCTCCACCGGCGGCCGCCGCGCGATCTCCATCGTGTCGGAAACCCGTCATTTCCATACCGTCGCGGTGCGTCTCGGCCGCCACGACGCCACCATCACCCTGTATGACATGAGCGGTAAATCGCTCAGCGAAGAACACTATCCGCTGCCGGAACGCACCCAGGAAACGCTGGAGAATGCGCTGTTTGCCGCCATCGCCCAATTCATTGAAGCGAACCAGCGCCGCCTGCGCGAACTGATCGCCATCGCGGTGATCCTGCCTGGCCTGGTGGATCCGGCGCTGGGCGTGGTGCGCTATATGCCGCACATCAGCGTCAGCAACTGGGCGCTGGTAGACAACCTGCAGCAGCGCTTCAACGTCACCAGCTTCGTCGGCCACGACATCCGCAGCCTGGCCCTGGCGGAGCACTACTTCGGTGCCACCCGCGACTGTGAAGACTCGATTCTGGTGCGCCTGCACCGTGGTACCGGCGCCGGCATCATCGTCAACGGGCAGATTTTTCTCGGCAACAACGGCAACGTCGGCGAGATCGGCCATATCCAGATCGATCCGCTCGGCGAACGCTGCCACTGCGGCAACTTCGGCTGCCTGGAGACGGTGGCCGCCAACGCGGCGATCGAACAGCGCGTGCGCCAGCTGCTGAGCCAGGGCTACCCGAGCAAACTGACGCTGGAAGACTGCGGCATCAACGCCATCTGCAAGGCCGCCAACCGCGGCGATCTGCTGGCCAGCGAAGTGATCGAACACGTCGGCCGCTATCTGGGCAAGGCGGTGGCCATCGCCATCAACCTGTTCAATCCGCAGAAGGTGGTGATCGCCGGTGAGATCACCGAAGCGGACAAGGTGCTGCTGCCGGCGATCCAGAGCTGCATCAATACCCAGGTGCTGAAGGACTTCCGCAAAAATCTGCCGGTGGTGACCTCCGAACTCAATCATCGCTCGGCGATCGGCGCTTTCGCCCTGGCCAAACGCGCGATGCTCAACGGCGTGCTCTTGCAGCGATTGCTGGAAAGCTGATCCGCCGCTTCTGGCAGGTGTGTTATCGTCACTTCTTGCCTGCCGTAATCATGAGAAACAGCGACAAATGAAAATCAAAAACGTTATATGCGATATCGACGGCGTGCTGCTGCATGACAATACGCCGGTGCCCGGCGCCGATCTGTTCCTGGCGCGCATTCAGGAACAAGGCATGCCGCTGGTGGTGCTGACCAACTACCCGTCACAGACCGCACAGGATTTGGCGAACCGCTTCGCCACCGCCGGGCTGGAAGTGCCGGAGAGCGCGTTCTATACCTCGGCGATGGCCACCGCCGACTTCCTGCGCCGTCAGGAAGGCAAAAAAGCCTATGTGGTCGGCGAAGGCGCGCTGATCCATGAGCTGTACAAAGCCGGTTTCACCATCACCGACATCAACCCGGATTTTGTGATCGTCGGTGAAACTCGCTCTTACAACTGGGACATGATGCACAAAGCCGCCTACTTCGTCAGTAACGGCGCGCGCTTTATCGCGACTAATCCGGATAGCCACGGCCACGGCTTCTCGCCGGCCTGCGGTGCCCTGTGCGCGCCCATCGAGAAAATCACCGGCCGCAAGCCGTTTTATGTCGGCAAGCCCAGCCCGTGGATCATTCGCGCCGCACTGAACAAAATGCAGGCGCACTCGGAAGAGACGGTGATCGTCGGCGACAACCTGCGCACCGACATTCTGGCGGGCTTCCAGGCCGGCCTGGAAACCGTGCTGGTGCTGTCCGGCGTCTCCACGCTGAGCGACATCGAAACCATGCCGTTCCGCCCGAGCTACGTTTACCCTTCCGTCGCCGATATCACCATCTTCTGATGCGACCATGGCGGCCGCCCGGCCGCCGTTATTTCCTTCTCCCCCAGCGTCAGTTTGAATTTAATTCGTTCATGGCCGTAAAAGGTTTCAGCCTGCCTGCGTTAAAAATCCTCATTATAACGTTACGCCCCGCCAATAGCTGATATTGCCGGCGAGCGGAAAACCCTTACCCCTAATTAATGAGGCTACCATGAGCACAAATAACACTATTAATGCCGTCGCCGCCGATGACGCGGCCATTATGCCGTCTATCGCCAATAAAAAGATCCTGATGGGTTTCTGGCACAACTGGGCCGCCGGCGCCAGTGACGGCTACCAGCAAGGGCAGTTCGCCAATATGAACCTGACCGACATTCCCACCGAGTACAACGTGGTGGCCGTCGCCTTTATGAAAGGCCAGGGCATCCCGACCTTCAAGCCTTACAACCTGTCCGACACCGAGTTCCGCCGCCAGGTGGGCGTGCTGAACAGCCAGGGCCGCGCGGTGCTGATCTCCCTCGGCGGCGCAGACGCGCATATCGAGCTGAAAACCGGCGACGAAGACAAGCTGAAAGACGAGATTATTCGCCTGGTGGAAGTCTATGGCTTCGACGGCCTGGATATCGATCTGGAACAGGCGGCGATCGGTGCAGCCAATAATAAAACCGTCTTGCCTGCGGCGTTGAAAAAAGTAAAAGACCATTACGCCGCGCAGGGAAAAAACTTTATTATCAGCATGGCGCCGGAATTCCCGTATTTACGCACCAACGGCACCTACCTGGATTATATTAATGCCCTCGAAGGCTATTACGACTTTATCGCGCCGCAATATTATAACCAGGGCGGCGACGGTATTTGGGTGGATGAACTCAATGCCTGGATCACGCAGAATAACGACGCCATGAAAGAGGACTTCCTCTACTACCTGACGGAAAGCCTGGTTACCGGCACCCGCGGCTATGCGAAGATCCCGGCGGCGAAATTCGTCATCGGCCTGCCGAGCAACAACGACGCCGCCGCCACCGGCTACGTGGTCAACAAACAGGCGGTGTATAACGCTTTCTCGCGTCTCGACGCCAAAAACCTGTCGATCAAGGGCCTGATGACCTGGTCAATCAACTGGGATAACGGCAAGAGCAAAGCCGGCGTCGCCTACAATTGGGAGTTCAAAACCCGCTATGCGCCGCTGATTCAGGGCGGCGTCACCCCGCCGCCGGGAAAGCCTAATGCACCGACGGCGCTGACGGTCGCCGAGCTGGGCGCCACCTCGCTGAAACTGAGCTGGGCCGCCGCCACCGGCGCTTTCCCGATCGCCAGTTACACCGTCTACCGCAACGGCAACCCGATCGGCCAAACCGCCGGTCTGTCGCTGGCTGACGGCGGTCTGACGCCGGCGACCCAGTACAGCTACTTCGTTACCGCGACCGATAGCCAGGGCAATACCTCGCTGCCGAGCAGCGCGCTGGCGGTCAAAACCGCCAACGACGGCACGCCGCCCGATCCGGGGGCGCCCGAGTGGCAGAACAACCACAGCTACAAGGCTGGCGACGTGGTGAGCTATAAAGGCAAGAAATATACCTGTATCCAGGCGCACACCTCCAACGCCGGCTGGACGCCGGACGCCGCCTTCACCCTGTGGCAGCTCATCGCCTAATCGCTAATCGATTGCCGGCCAAACTGGCCGGCAATCCCGCCATCACGCTAAAAATTGCATAATCGATAATTTTTCACGTCGATAACTGAACATCCGTTAAAAACCACACCTAAGCAAACAACTATTTCTCAACGCATGGCTAAAACGCTTGCATCTCCCGCAGCTTTTGGCGCATTTTCATAACCACAGCGCAGCAAAACCGGGTTATCGCTGATAAATCGGCAATGCTGCCCATAACAGTAAAAAACAACATCACAGTCATAAAAGCCCGTTAGGAGAGTTGTATGTGTTCTATTTTCGGTGTGCTCGATCTGAAGTCCGATCCCGTTGAACTGCGTAAGAAAGCGCTGGAGCTGTCACGTCTGATGCGCCACCGCGGCCCGGATTGGTCCGGCGTTTACGCCAGCGACAAAGCCATTCTGGCTCACGAACGCCTGTCGATCGTCGACGTCAACAATGGCGCTCAACCGCTGTACAACGCTGCGCACACCCACGTTCTGGCGGTCAACGGCGAAATTTACAACCATCAGGCGCTGCGCCAACAGCTGAGCGACCGCTACGCGTTCCAGACCGGTTCCGACTGTGAAGTGATCCTGGCGCTGTACCAGGAGAAAGGCCCGGACTTCCTCGACGATCTGCAAGGCATGTTCGCCTTCGCCCTGTATGACACCGAAAAAGACGCCTACCTGATCGGCCGCGACCACCTGGGCATCATTCCGCTGTACATGGGCCACGACGAGCACGGCAACCTGTACGTCGCCTCGGAAATGAAAGCGCTGGTGCCGGTGTGCCGCACCATCAAGGAATTCCCGGCCGGCAGCTACCTGTGGAGCCAGGACGGCCAGATCCGCGAATACTATCGCCGCGACTGGTTCGATTACGACAGCGTCAAGGACAACGTGACCGACGCCGCCGCCCTGCGCACCGCGCTGGAAGAGTCGGTGAAAAGCCACCTGATGTCCGACGTACCTTACGGCGTGCTGCTGTCGGGCGGGCTGGATTCCTCGGTCATTTCGGCGATCACCAAGAAGTACGCCGCGCGCCGTGTGGAAGATCAGGAACGCAGCGAAGCCTGGTGGCCACAGCTGCACTCCTTCGCCGTCGGCCTGGAGGGCTCGCCGGATCTGCGCGCCGCGCAAGAGGTGGCCAACCATCTGGGCACCGTGCACCATGAAATCCACTTCACCGTACAGGAAGGCCTGGACGCCATCCGCGACGTGATTTATCACATCGAAACCTACGACGTCACCACCATTCGCGCCTCGACGCCAATGTACCTGATGTCGCGCAAAATCAAGGCGATGGGCATCAAGATGGTGCTTTCCGGTGAAGGCGCGGACGAAGTGTTCGGCGGCTACCTGTACTTCCATAAGGCGCCGGACGCCCGCGAATTCCACGAAGAGACCGTACGCAAACTGCTGGCGCTGCACATGTTCGACTGCGCGCGCGCCAACAAGGCGATGTCCGCCTGGGGCGTCGAAGCCCGCGTGCCGTTCCTGGACAAGAAATTCCTCGACGTGGCGATGCGCATCAACCCGAAAGATAAAATGTGCGGCAACGGCAAAATGGAGAAACACATCGTTCGCGAATGTTTCGAGTCCTATTTGCCGGCCAGCGTGGCCTGGCGCCAGAAAGAGCAGTTCTCCGACGGCGTCGGCTACAGCTGGATCGACACGCTAAAAGAGGTGGCTGCGCAGCAAATCAGCGATCAACAGCTCGAAACCGCGCGTTTCCGCTTCCCGTACAACACGCCGACCTCGAAAGAAGGCTACCTGTACCGCGAGATCTTCGAAGAGCTGTTCCCGCTGCCGAGCGCCGCCGAATGCGTGCCGGGCGGCCCGTCCGTCGCCTGCTCGTCCGCCAAGGCCATCGAATGGGACGAATCGTTCAAGAAGATGGACGATCCTTCCGGCCGCGCCGTCGGCGTGCACCAGGCCGCCTATAAATAAACGCGCGGCGTTTTCCCTTGGGGCGGGCCTTTTGGCCCGCCTTTTTGTTGCCTTTTCCGCCCGCCAACTGCCTGAATTGCCGATTTTATCGCCATAATGTTCACAACCCAGACAAACGGCGCTTCCGGGCGCTTTTTCGGGAAAAAACTTGTTGACGCAAATCGGTCATATACGCATAATGCGCCCCGCAACGCCGATGAAGGCAAAGCAAAAAAAGAGGGCTACGTAGCTCAGCTGGTTAGAGCACATCACTCATAATGATGGGGTCACAGGTTCGAATCCCGTCGTAGCCACCATCTCTTTTTTGCATTTGCGGGAGTGGCGAAATTGGTAGACGCACCAGATTTAGGTTCTGGCGCCGCAAGGTGTGCGAGTTCAAGTCTCGCCTCCCGCACCATTTCTCTTCATCGTCGGCGCAGTATGTTGATGGGGTATCGCCAAGCGGTAAGGCACCGGTTTTTGATACCGGCATTCCCTGGTTCGAATCCAGGTACCCCAGCCATATTCTTTCGGGAACGGGGTTTCAACATAAGATTTGTTTGCAGGTGGGGTATCGCCAAGCGGTAAGGCACCGGTTTTTGATACCGGCATTCCCTGGTTCGAATCCAGGTACCCCAGCCATAACAAACTGCTTGCAAATCAAAGAAGTAAAAAGTAACATCGGCTACGTAGCTCAGCTGGTTAGAGCACATCACTCATAATGATGGGGTCACAGGTTCAAATCCCGTCGTAGCCACCATAATTGGGGTGTCGCCAAGCGGTAAGGCTCTGGTTTCTGATACCAGCATACCCAGGTTCGAATCCTGGCACCCCAGCCATATTTAGAAAAGCCCGCTTCGGCGGGCTTTTTGCTGTCTGGCGTTCAGCCATCCTTAATAGGCCCAGCCGCAGCTGAGCCCTGTCGGTTACAATCCCAAGGCGTACTTCAACGCATGTTCTTTCAGCTTGCCCGCCCGCTGCGCGGCCATCAGCGCCAGATTGCGCGCCACGTTCAGCGGAGCCAGGTTATTGCTGAAGGCGGTATAGAACAGATCCATGCCGCTCTGCATCAGCAGATTGTCGGTACGGCGGCGGCGCTGATAACGCAGCAGCACCGCCTCGCTGCTCCAGTCCTCTCCCTGCTCCCGCGCCTCGCTCAACACGCTCAGCAAGGCATCCACGTCGCGATATCCCAGATTGACGCCCTGCCCCGCCAGCGGGTTGATGGTATGCGCCGCATCCCCCAGCAGCGCCAACCCCGGCAGCACGTAACGCTGCGCATGACGCCGCGTCAACGGGAACGATCCGGCGGCGTGCACCTTGACCGGGCCCAGCCGCGCTGGAAAAGCGGTGGCGATCTCACGCTCCAGCTGCGCCGGCGGCATCGCCTGCAGTTGGCGAATGCGCTGCGGGCTGTCATACCACACCAGCGATGCCCAGCTGTCGTACAGCGGCAGGAAGGCGCGCGGCCCGGACGGGAAGAAGCGCTGCCAGGTCACATCCTGCTGCGGCGCGCCGGTATCGACGGTGATCAACATGCACGCCTGACGATACTGCCAGCCGTTGGTGCCGATCGCCGCCAGCTTGCGCACCTGCGAGTTGGCGCCATCGGCGCCGATAACCAGCCGCGCCTGCAGCGTTTCACCGCTGTCCAGCGTCAACTGCCAGGCCTTGTCCGCCCGCTGCAGCGATTGCAGCCTGACGGGGCACAGCAACGTCAGATTGGCGCACTGCGCGAACTGCTGCCACAGCGCCAGCTGCAGAATACGGTTTTCCACCATAAAGCCCAGCTCCGGCAACCCCAGGGACACCGCGTCAAACGCCACCCGCGACGATGCCCATTCCCAGGTCTCCAGCCGGCGATACGGCGCCGTGCGCATCGCCGTCACGGCCGGCCAGGCGCCAAGCTGTTTCAGCAGCCCCACCGAGGTGCAGCCGATAGCGGAAATGCGCAGATCCGGCGGGCTTTGCGCCTCGAACGCCTGCGGCGCCTGATGTTCCAGCAACGCCACCGACCAGCCCGCCTGCGCCAGGCCCAGAGCCGCCGCCGCGCCGACCATGCCGCCGCCCACTACCACCGCGTCATACCGATTTTGAGATGTCTTCATATTGGCTATGTTTTCTGTGTGAATGCTCGCCATCCCACCCGGCATGGCGTTTTGCGCAGTGTACCGGATTTTCGCGTCGGCTTCAGGTTGCGTGCCATTTTCCCCCGCGCTGGTCACAACGGCGGCAAATGATTACAATACGCGCCCTGCATGTCGCGTAACGCAACTTTCGCTCCGCACTGAGTAATGGCAAGTCAATGACGAAAAAACTACATATCAAAACCTGGGGCTGCCAGATGAATGAGTACGATTCATCGAAAATGGCCGACCTGTTGAACAGCACGCACGGCTTCGAGTGGACCGAAAACGCCGAAGAAGCGGACGTGCTGTTGCTGAACACCTGCTCGATCCGTGAAAAAGCGCAGGAGAAAGTTTTCGCCATGCTGGGGCGCTGGCGCTTGCTGAAAGAAAAGAACCCGTCTGTCATCATCGGGGTCGGCGGTTGCGTGGCCTCGCAAGAAGGGGAACTGATCCGCAGCCGCGCGCCGTGCGTCGACGTGGTATTCGGCCCGCAGACCTTGCACCGCCTGCCGGAAATGATCAACCACGTTCAGGGCACCCGCAGCCCGGTGGTTGATATCAGCTTCCCGGAGATCGAAAAATTCGACCGTTTGCCGGAACCGCGCGCCGAAGGCCCGACCGCGTTCGTGTCGATCATGGAAGGCTGCAACAAATACTGCACTTTCTGCGTGGTGCCTTACACCCGCGGTGAAGAAGTGAGCCGCCCGAGCGACGACGTGCTGTTCGAAATCGCCCAGCTGGCGGCGCAGGGCGTGCGCGAGGTCAACCTGCTCGGCCAAAACGTCAACGCTTACCGCGGCGCCACGCATGACGGCGATATCTGCTCGTTCGCCGAACTGCTGCGCCTGGTGGCGGCCATCGACGGCATCGATCGCATTCGCTTCACCACCAGCCACCCTATCGAGTTCACCGACGACATCATCGCGGTGTACGAAGACACGCCGGAACTGGTCAGCTTCCTGCACCTGCCGGTGCAGAGCGGTTCGGATCGCATCCTGACCATGATGAAACGCGCGCATACCGCGCTGGAGTACAAGGCGATTATCCGCAAGCTGCGCAAGGCGCGCCCGAACATTCAGCTCAGCTCCGATTTCATCGTCGGTTTCCCGGGCGAGAGCCAGGCCGACTTCGAACAGACCATGAACCTGATCGCCGACGTCAACTTCGACGTCAGCTTCAGCTTCATCTATTCGTCGCGCCCGGGCACCCCGGCGGCGGACATGGTTGACGACGTCAGCGAAGAAGAGAAAAAGCAGCGGCTGTACATTCTGCAGGATCGCATCAACCAGCAGGCGCTGCAGTTCAGCCGCCGCATGCTCGGCACCGTCCAGCGCATTCTGGTGGAAGGCACCTCGCGCAAAAGCGTGATGGAACTGGCCGGGCGCACGGAATGCAACCGTGTGGTAAACTTCGAAGGCACGCCTGACATGATCGGCCAGTTTGTCGACGTGGAAATTACCGAGGTGCTGACCAACACCCTGCGTGGCGCAGTGGTGCGCACCGAACAGCAGATGGATCTGCGCGTACATGAATCCCCGCAGTCGGTGATCGCCCGTACCCGCAAAGAAAACGCGCTGGGCGTCGGCATTTACCAGCCCTGACGCCGCGGCGGCCGCCTTATCGCCGCCCGTTCGCGCTACTCCTTACCGTTTCTCCGCCGGGCGTCCGCGCCCGGTGATGTTCTTTTTTATTTTTTATTGTTGAAGAGGCGACATAACATGCAACTCCCACACTGCCCGAAGTGCAACTCCGAATACACCTACCAGGACAATGCCCTGTTCATCTGCCCTGAGTGCGCCCATGAGTGGAGCGACAGCGCCCCGGCGGAAGATCAGGACGCGCTGATCGTCAAAGACGCCAACGGCAACCTGCTGGCGGACGGCGACGCGGTCACCGTGATCAAGGACCTGAAGGTCAAAGGCAGTTCCTCGATGCTGAAAATCGGCACCAAGGTGAAAAACATTCGTCTGGTGGAAGGCGATCACAACATCGACTGCAAAATCGACGGTTTCGGCCCGATGAAACTGAAATCCGAATTCGTGAAAAAGAACTGATTCCCAGCGATCTTGTCCTGTGATGACACGGCGGGCTTTGCGCCCCGCCGCGTTTTTTCCTTGTCTTCCCTTGAATTCCGCCGACGGCGCACAGATAGATCAGCGGTAAACTTGCGCCGTTGCGGCGCACCATGAATAATTCAAGAAAGAGAGTATTCAGGCTCGTCCTGAACGCGCGCGTCCCGGACGCGCTATGTGACATCAACCAGGCCCGATGTGACCTAGAGGAATAGTTTGAACGTCGCAACACAAGAAATTTTGTTAGAGCCCGCAGACAACCAGCGTTTGCTCAGCCTGTGCGGCCCGTTTGATGACAACATCAAGCAACTCGAGCGCCGATTGGGCATCGAAATCAATCGCCGCGACAACCGTTTCAAGCTGGTCGGCAAGAACCTGTGCGTGGTCGCCGCCGCCGATATCCTGCGCCATCTTTACGTGGATACCGCGCCGATTCGCGGCGTGATCCCGGATATCGATCCAGAGCAAATCCATCTGGCGATCAAAGAGAGCCGGGTGCTGGAACAGGTGGCCGACAGCGTGCCGGATTACGGCAAGGCGGTCACCATTAAAACCAAGCGCGGCATGGTGAAACCGCGCACGCCTAACCAGGCGCAATACATCGCCAACATTCTCGATCACGACATCACCTTCGGCATCGGCCCGGCGGGCACCGGCAAAACCTACCTGGCGGTCGCCGCCGCGGTGGATGCGCTGGAACGCCAGGAAATTCGCCGCATTCTGCTGACCCGCCCCGCGGTCGAGGCCGGCGAAAAGCTGGGCTTCCTGCCGGGCGATCTGAGCCAGAAGGTCGATCCTTATCTGCGCCCGCTGTACGACGCCCTGTTCGAAATGCTGGGCTTCGAGCGCGTGGAGAAGCTCATCGAACGCAACGTGATCGAAGTCGCGCCGCTGGCCTATATGCGCGGCCGCACGCTGAACGACGCCTTTATCATTCTGGATGAGAGCCAGAACACCACCATCGAACAGATGAAGATGTTCCTGACGCGCATCGGTTTCAACTCGAAGGCGGTCATCACCGGCGACGTCACCCAGATCGACCTGCCGCGCAACCAGAAATCCGGCCTGCGCCACGCGGTGGAAGTGCTGTCGGACGTGGAAGAGCTGAGCTTCAACTTCTTCCACAGCGAAGACGTGGTGCGCCACCCGGTGGTGGCCCGCGTGGTCATCGCCTATGAGGCCTGGGAAGCGGCCGAACAGAAACGCAAAGACGCAATTGCCGAACAACGTAAGCGCGAGGCGCTCGCCGCCTCCGAGCAGGAGACACCATGAGCCAGGTGATTTTGGATTTGCAGATTGCCTGTGAAAGCAGCGACGGCCTGCCGGACGAGGCCACCTTCCAGCGCTGGCTGGAAGGCGTGCTGCCGCAATTTCAGGAAGAGGCCGAGGTGACCGTGCGTCTGGTGGACGAAGCGGAAAGCCACGAGCTGAACCTGACCTACCGCGGCAAAGACAAACCGACCAACGTGCTCTCTTTCCCGTTCGAAGCCCCGCCGGGCATCGAGCTGCCGCTGCTCGGCGATCTGATCATCTGCCGCCAGGTGGTTGAACAGGAAGCGATTGAGCAAGGCAAGGCGCTGGAGGCCCACTGGGCGCATATGGTTGTCCACGGCAGCCTCCATCTGCTAGGGTATGACCACATCGAAGACGATGAAGCCGAAGAAATGGAGTCTTTGGAAACCGAAATCATGCACGGACTGGGCTATCCTGATCCGTACCTGGCGGAAAAAGACCCCGTCTGACGTCAGCCGTTTACCCTACAGCCCCTCTGCGGGGCTGTCGCTGACGCCCCTTAACTCTGACATGAGTGACAGTAACGAAAACGCCATGAGCGACGACCATTCACAAAGCAATGACAGCCCCAGTCCCAAGAAGGGGTTCTTTACTCTTATCCTTAACCAGTTGTTCCACGGCGAGCCCAAAAACCGTGGCGATCTGGTCGAGCTGATCCGCGATTCCGAACAAAACGACCTGATCGATCCCGATACCCGCGACATGCTGGAAGGCGTGATGGATATCGCCGAACAGCGCGTGCGCGACATCATGATCCCCCGCTCCCAGATGGTGACGCTCAAGCGCAACCAGACGCTGGAAGAGTGCCTGGACGTGATTATCGACTCCGCCCACTCGCGCTTCCCGGTGATCAGCGAAGACAAAGATCACATCGAAGGCATCCTGATGGCCAAGGATCTGCTGCCGTTCATGCGCGCAGATTCCGAGCCGTTCAGCATCGACAAGGTGCTGCGCACCGCGGTGGTGGTGCCGGAAAGCAAGCGCGTCGACCGGATGCTGAAAGAATTCCGCTCCCAGCGCTATCACATGGCGATTGTCATTGACGAATTCGGCGGCGTGTCCGGCCTGGTCACCATCGAAGATATCCTGGAACTGATCGTCGGCGAGATCGAAGACGAATATGACGACGAAGACGATCTGGATATCCGCCAGCTCAGCCGCCACATGTACACCGTGCGCGCACTGGCCCCGATCGAAGACTTCAACGAAGCCTTCGGCACCCACTTCAGCGATGACGAGGTCGATACCATCGGCGGTCTGGTGATGCAGGCCTTCGGCCACCTGCCGGCGCGCGGGGAAACCATTGAAATCGAAGGTTACCTATTTAAAGTTGCCATGGCCGACAGTCGACGTATCATCCAGGTTCATGTAAAAATTCCGGACGATTCTCCACCACCGAAACTGGAAGATTAAATCCAACATGGCTAAAGCCTCATTACTTGAACGCCAGCGGGTTCGCGCCCTGCTGGCGCTGTTGTCAGGTGCCGGCGGGACGCTGGCGTTCTCGCCCTACGACTTCTGGCCCGCGGCCATCGTCTCCCTGTTCGGCCTGCTGGCCGTTACCCTCAATCGCACCACCAAACAGTCCGCCCTACTCGGCTTTGTCTGGGGCTTCGGGCTGTTCGGCAGCGGCATCAACTGGGTGTATGTCAGCATCGCCGATTTCGGCGGCATGCCGTTCGCCGTCAACGTCTTCCTGGTGGTACTGCTCGCCGCTTACCTGTCGCTGTACACCGGGCTGTTCGCCGGGCTGCTGACGCGCCTGTGGCCGGCCACCAGTTGGTGGCGGCTGGCCATCGCCGCGCCGGCGCTGTGGCAGGTGACCGAATTCCTGCGCGGCTGGGTGCTGACCGGCTTCCCGTGGCTGCAGTTCGGCTACAGCCAGATCAACGGCCCGCTGAAGGGCATCGCGCCGCTGCTGGGTGTTGACGCCATCACCTTTGTGCTGATGGCCATCGCCGGCCTGCTGGTGTACGCCGTCAATCAACGGCGCCTGTCGGCAGCCGTGATCGCCGCCGCGCTGCTGCTGTTGCCGTGGCCGCTGCGCCAGCTGCAGTGGTTTACCCCGCAGCCGGAGAAAGCGGTGAACGTCGCCATGGTGCAAGGCAACATTCCCCAGTCAATGAAGTGGGATCCGAGCATTCTGCTCAGCACGCTGCAAACCTATCTGGACGAAACCCGCCCCTACATGGGCAAGGCACCGATCATCATCTGGCCAGAGTCCGCCATCCCTGACTTCGAGCCGCGTCAGAACGGCTTCCTGATCATGATGGATGACCTGATGCGGGCGAAGAACAGCAGCCTGATCACCGGCATCGTCGATGCGCGCGCCACCCCACAAGGCGTGCAGGAATACAACAGCGCCATCGTGCTGGGCGAACCGACGCCGTACAGCTACCCGGCCAAAGATCGCTACAACAAGCATCACCTGGTGCCGTTCGGCGAGTTTGTGCCGCTGGGTGAACTGCTGCGCCCTATCGCGCCGTTCTTCAATCTGCCGATGTCCGGTTTCAGCCGCGGCGACTACGTGCAGCCGCAGCTCAGCGTACGCGGCTACAACCTGACGGCGGCCATCTGTTACGAGATCGTGCTGGGCCAGCAGGTGCGCGATAACTTCCGCCCGGACACCAACTTCCTGCTGACCATCTCCAACGACGCCTGGTTCGGCCACTCCATCGGCCCGTGGCAGCACTTCCAGATGGCGCGCATGCGGGCGCTGGAGCTCGGCCGGCCGCTGCTGCGCAGCACCAATAACGGCGTCACCGCCGCGGTGGATGCCAACGGCGAGGTGATCGCCGAGATCCCGCAGTTTACCCGCCAGGTGCTCGAAGTGAAGGTCACGCCGACCACCGGCGTCACGCCTTATGCGCGTTTCGGCGCCACACCGCTGTGGGTGATTACCCTGCTGCTGGGCGGCTGGGCGCTGATGTTGGGCTTGCGCCGCAAATAATCCTCTTCGCCGGGGCGCGCCCGCCGCGCCCCGCGTTCCCGTCAATATCCCCGCCTCAGTCAGAAAACGTCGTTAAATCAACGCGGCTGGCACACTCCTTGCTTTTATCTATGGCGACATCGCGCGCCGGTTTACTTTTGCTGACGTTTTGTCGCACCTGCGCACATTTTGGGTGCATTAAGCGCACCGCGCGGGTGCGCCGACGTTTTGTTGCATTGATTTGGTGCGCGCGGCGTCTCAAAAAATGAAACATTTTAGTTTCAAGGTGTTCACAATCGGTTATTTTTTAACAGCGTTCAGTTCATAAGACTATCTTTATAACTTGAGCAATAAACAGTCGATTTAACCTGACGCTCTTTAGTCAGAGCCACAACAACAGCAAAGGAGTTGGACCATGCAAATGCGTAAATTGGCGTTATCGTTACTGCTGCTCGGTGCGGCAGGTAGCGTGGCGCATGCGGAAGACCTGACCGGTACGCTGAAGAAAATCAAAGACAATGGCGTGATCGTTGTCGGCCACCGCGAATCGTCAGTGCCGTTCTCCTACTACGACAACCAACAAAAAGTTGTGGGCTACTCTCAGGACTACTCCAACCAAATCGTTGAAGCCGTTAAGAAAAAGCTGAATGCGCCGAATCTGCAGGTGAAAATGCTGCCGATTACCTCGCAGAACCGCATCCCGCTGCTGCAAAACGGCACCTATGATTTCGAGTGCGGATCCACCACCAATAACCTCGAGCGCCAGAAACAGGCCGCCTTCTCCGACACCATTTTCGTGGTCGGCACCCGCTTGCTGGTGAAAAAGGGCTCCGACATCAAAGATTTTAAAGACCTGGCCGGCAAACCGGTGGTGGTCACCTCCGGCACCACCTCCGAAGTGCTGCTGAACAAGCTGAACGACAGCGACAAGATGAACATGCGCATCATCAGCGCCAAAGACCACGGCGATTCCTTCCGCACGCTGGAAAGCGGCCGCGCCGTGGCCTTCATGATGGATGATGCCCTGCTGGCGGGCGAACGCGCCAAGGCCAAGAAACCGGATCAGTGGGAAATCATCGGCACGCCGCAGTCGAAAGAGGCCTACGGCTGCATGCTGCGCAAAGACGATCCTGAGTTTAAAAAGCTGGTCGATGACACCATCGCCCAGGCGCAGACCTCCGGTGAAGCGGCCAAGTGGTTTGAGAAATGGTTCAAGCAGCCGATTCCACCGAAAAACCTCAACATGAACTTCGAACTGTCGGACGACATGAAGCAACTGTTCAAAGAGCCAAACGACAAAGCGTTGAACTAAATAGAACAAAAGCCGGCGCGGCCGCCAGGCCAAACCGGCCCAGTTGATGACTGGGACAGACAGGAATGAGGGGGGCCGTTCCCCTCCCTCATTTTCCCCAAGGCGCATCACCGACACCCGTACACAACAAGCCAGCCAGACTGGCCGCACGGCGATCGGCGCTCATCAAGTCATCAATCTTCGGCGCCCTGCGCCCGTTTATCGGAGTTTGTTATGTCAATAGATTGGAACTGGGGTATCTTCCTGCAGCAGGCCCCGTTTGGGAACACCACTTACCTCGGCTGGATCTGGTCCGGCTTTCAGGTCACGGTGGCCCTCTCCGTCTGTGCCTGGATTATCGCTTTCTTCGTCGGTTCACTGTTCGGTATCTTGCGTACCGTGCCCAACCGCTTTCTTTCCACCCTCGGCACCTGTTACGTCGAACTGTTCCGCAACGTGCCGCTGATCGTGCAATTCTTTACCTGGTATCTGGTGATCCCCGAGCTGCTGCCGGCCAATATCGGCACCTGGTTCAAAACCGAGCTGGATCCCAACGTGCAGTTCTTCGTCTCTTCCATGCTCTGCCTGGGGCTGTTTACCGCCGCCCGCGTTTGCGAACAGGTGCGCGCCGCCATTCAGTCCCTGCCGCGCGGCCAGAAAGCCGCCGGGCTGGCGATGGGCCTGACGCTGCCGCAAACCTACCGCTACGTGCTGCTGCCGAACGCCTACCGGGTGATCGTGCCGCCGATGACCTCGGAGATGCTCAACCTGGTCAAAAACTCCGCCATCGCCTCCACCATCGGCCTGGTGGACATGGCCGCACAGGCCGGCAAGCTGTTGGATTACTCCGCACACGCCTATGAATCCTTTACCGCCATCACGCTGGCTTATATCGGCATCAACGCCGTTATCATGCTGTTTATGCGTCTGGTCGAAAAGAAAGTGCAGTTGCCTGGCAACCTGGGGAGTAAATAATGTACGAATTTGACTGGGCGTCGATCGTCCCAAGCTTCCCTTATCTGCTGCAAGGCATGGTGATCACGCTGAAGATCACCGTGACCGCCATCGTGGTCGGCATCCTGTGGGGCACCGTGCTGGCGGTGATGCGTCTGTCGCCGTTCAAGCCGATAAGCTGGTTCGCCACCCTGTACGTCAACCTGTTCCGTTCGGTGCCGCTGGTGATGGTGCTGCTGTGGTTCTATCTGGTGGTTCCAAGCTTATTACAACAGGTTCTAGGGCTGTCGCCGAAAACCGATATTCGCCTGATCTCGGCTATGGTAGCCTTTTCCCTGTTTGAAGCGGCCTATTACTCGGAAATCATCCGCGCCGGTATCATCAGCATCTCGCGCGGCCAATCCTCCGCCGCGCTGGCGCTGGGCATGACCCACTGGCAGTCCATGCGGCTGGTGATCCTGCCGCAGGCGTTCCGCGCCATGGTGCCGCTGCTGCTGACCCAGGGCATCGTACTGTTCCAGGATACCTCGCTGGTTTACGTACTGAGCCTGGCCGACTTCTTCCGCACCGCGTCGACCATCGGCGAACGCGACGGCACCCAGGTTGAAATGATCCTGTTCGCCGGTTTTGTCTATTTTGTTATCAGCCTCGCCGCCTCTGCGCTGGTAAGCTATTTGAAGAAAAGGACTGTTTGATGATATCCCTGAAAAATGTTTCCAAGTGGTACGGTCACTTCCAAGTGTTGACCGATTGCACCACCGAAGTGAAAAAAGGCGAAGTGGTCGTCGTCTGCGGTCCTTCAGGTTCCGGCAAATCCACCCTGATCAAAACCGTCAACGGCCTGGAGCCGATCCAGCAGGGAAGCATCCTGGTGAACGGCACCCCGGTCAACGACAAGAAAACCAACCTGGCGCAGCTGCGTGCCAAAGTCGGCATGGTGTTCCAACACTTTGAGCTGTTCCCGCACCTTTCTATCATCGACAACCTGACGCTGGCGCAGGTGAAAGTGCTCAAGCGCGACAAGACCGCCTCACGCGAGAAGGGCCTGAAGCTGCTGGAACGCGTCGGCCTCTCCGCCCATGCCAACAAGTTCCCCGGCCAGCTGTCCGGCGGCCAGCAGCAGCGCGTCGCCATCGCCCGCGCGCTGTGCATGGATCCTATCGCCATGCTGTTCGATGAACCGACCTCGGCGCTCGATCCGGAAATGATCAACGAAGTGCTGGACGTGATGGTCGAACTGGCGAACGAAGGCATGACCATGATGGTGGTAACCCACGAAATGGGCTTCGCCCGCAAGGTGGCGAATCGGGTAATCTTTATGGACGAAGGCAAAATCGTCGAAGACCGCAACAAAGACGATTTCTTCAACAACCCCGAGTCCGATCGCGCCAAGGACTTCCTGGCCAAGATCCTGCACTAAACGCTCTCGATGCGCCCCGCCAGGGGCGCATCTTTTCTCCCGGCACTAAAAGCGCTTGTTTCTCCCCGGTTTTGATCCGATGCTCGCTGGATAACAAACAGAGGAGAAAGAACATGCCCCGCCCTATTATCATCGATTGCGATCCCGGCCTCGACGACGCCATCGCGCTGGCCATGGCGCTGCGTTCGCCGGAGCTGGACGTCAAAGCCATTACCACCTCCGCCGGCAACCAGACGCCGGAGAAAACCCTGCATAATGCGCTGGGCCTGCTGACCCTGATGCAGCGCGAGGACATACCGGTCGCCGCCGGCGCCGACGGCCCGCTGATGCGCGAGCTGGTGATCGCCGACTATGTCCACGGCAAAACCGGCATGGGCAACACCCACCTGCCGACGCCGACCCTCAAACCCGATCCCCGCGGCGCCGTCGAGCTGATCGCCGACCTGCTGCGCGCCAGCCCACAGCCGATAACCCTGGTGGTGACCGGCCCGATGACCAATATCGCCCTGCTACTGGCCCAGCATGCCGAGTTGAAAAGCCGCATCGAGCGCATCGTATTCATGGGCGGCGGCATGAACGCCGGCAATACCACGCCGGTGGCGGAGTTCAACATCTTCGTCGATCCCGAAGCCGCCGAAATGGTGCTGAAATCCGGCGTGCCGCTGACCATGGCCGGGCTGAACGTCACCCATCAGGCGCTGGTGTTGCCGCAGGATATCGAGCGCATTCGTCAGATAGACAATCCGGTCGCGCAGGCGGTCGCGGAGATGCTCGATTTTTACCTGCCGCTGTACCTCAGCCATCCGCGCGGCCTGCCCGGCGCAGCGATGCACGATCCCTGCACCATCGCCTGGCTGCTGGCGCCACAGCTGTTCACCGGCGTTGAACGCTGGGTCGGCGTGGAGACCAAAGGGGAATACACCGTCGGCATGACGGTGGTGGACTATTTCCAGCAAACCGGCAACGCGGCCAACGTGGAAGTGCTGACCGGCATCAACCGCGAGGGCTTTATCGATCTGCTGGCCGAGCGCGTAGCGCGTTATTGATCCTATCGGGGCGCGCTCGCGCCCATCATTCAACTTTTTTGATTTAACTCAGCGAACTTTTGCGCTATCACTGTTCATGGCTTGCCTCTACCATGCATTTACACCGACTGACATCGTTACCGATTAGCCTTCGCCTGGAGATAAGCCAATGAGCCGCGTACTGGTCCTGAAATCAAGCATTCTGGGTGAATATTCCCAGTCTGGAAAATTAGTCGATTTTTTTGTTGAACAATGGCGTGAAACTCACCCTGAAGACACGTTCACCGTGCGCGATTTGGCCAACCCAACGCTGCCGGAGCTGGATGGTGAAGTGATGGCCGGCTTTACCGCCGGCGACAAACCGCTGACGCCGCATCAGCAAAGCACCCTGGCGCTGTCCGATGAGCTGATTGCCGAGCTGAAATCGCACGACACGCTGATCATCAGCGCCCCGATGTACAACTTCAACATCCCGACGCAGCTGAAGATCTACTTCGATCTTATCGCCCGCGCCGGCCAGACGTTCCGCTATACCTCCGCCGGCGCCGAAGGGCTGGTGACGGGCAAGAAAGCGATCGTCATCTCCAGCCGCGGTGGCATCCACGCCGACACGCCGACGGATCTGATCACACCGTACGTGAAGTTGTTCCTGGGCTTTATCGGCATCACCGACGTTGAATTCGTGCTGGCGGAAGGCTTCGCCTATGGCCCGGAAGCGGCGGAGAAAGCCGCCCAGGACAGCCGCATCGCAGTCGTGCAGAAAATCCCGGCCGGCGTCGCCGTACCGGCCAGCGCACCGGCGCAGGCGGACGTTGCCCCGGCAACCGTCAGCGGCGGTTTCCTGAGCAACCTGCTGAAGAAACTGTTCCGTTAAACGCCGGCCTTAGCGTTCCCCGCCCTGGCGGGGAACGTCATCAAGGTTCAAACGGCCGGCGCTGGAACTGGTCGTGACCGCATTTCGGGCAGAGCGGCAGCACCTCCGGCGTGTAAAACGCCAAATGGTAGTGACACTGCTCGCACACCAGATTGCCCAGCCCCACCACTTCACCGCTGTGGTAAACGCCGTGGTGGCTGACATCCTTGAACACCTCGCGCCACTCCAGCTGGGTTTTGTCGGTGATATCCGCCAGTTCCTGCCACAGGCTCTCTTTGATCACGCGCATAAACACGCTGTCGGTAAACTCGTCCCGGCTCTCCTGATAGCTGCGAGCGAACTCCTCCAGATCGCGCCGCACCGCCTGCGTCACCTGCCGCACTTCATCGCGGGTCAAATCTTCGGCCTCGTTCAAGCGCCGCTCCGCGCTGGCCACCAGTTCATCGATATCGCGTTCGCCGTTTTTCAGGCGTTCGCTCAGCGATGCCACCAATTCGCGATAATACTGAGCAACCTTGTTCATAGACTCTCCTCGATAAACGCTGCGCCGGACTTGGCTGTAGGGATCCCCCCTAAGCTACTTGTTCTTATTTTAGCCGTAAATGACTGATGTCACTTGGCAAGACGCGGGATCCGCAGGTTGTGAGCCGCGTCATGACGGCGTTTTTTTTAAATGCGCCGAGTCAGGCGCTTGGAGTTGTTGCCGGGAGGTCTTATCAGCTATGCTATGCGGATCTACGAATACTAAATGTTCATTGCGTTGCCTCTGACCGGGGCAACGGTTTACACCTACAGGACCACCGGCCGCCATGCAAGAGCAATACCGTCCAGAAGACATAGAATCGAACGTACAGCTTCACTGGCAAGAGAAGCAGACTTTCAAAGTTACCGAAGACGACAGCAAGGAAAAGTACTACTGCCTATCCATGCTGCCTTACCCGTCCGGCCGACTGCACATGGGCCACGTTCGTAACTACACTATCGGCGACGTGATCTCGCGCTATCAGCGCATGCTGGGCAAAAACGTACTGCAGCCGATCGGCTGGGATGCGTTCGGCCTGCCGGCGGAAGGCGCAGCGGTGAAAAACAACACCGCGCCGGCCCCGTGGACCTACGACAACATCGAATACATGAAGAACCAGCTGAAACTGCTGGGCTTCGGCTACGACTGGGATCGCGAAATCGCCACCTGCCAGCCGGAATACTATCGCTGGGAACAGTGGTTTTTCACCAAGCTGTATGAAAAAGGCCTGGTCTACAAGAAGACCTCGGCGGTGAACTGGTGTCCGCACGATCTGACCGTGCTGGCCAACGAACAGGTTATCGACGGCTGCTGCTGGCGCTGCGACACCAAGGTCGAGCGTAAAGAGATCCCGCAGTGGTTCATCAAAATCACTGCTTACGCCGATCAGCTGCTGAACGATCTGGACACGCTTGAAAGCTGGCCGGAGCAGGTGAAAACCATGCAGCGCAACTGGATTGGCCGCTCCGAAGGCGTGGAAATCACCTTCGACGTGGCGGACAGCGAAGAGAAGCTGACGGTTTACACCACCCGCCCGGACACCTTCATGGGCGCCACCTACGTGGCGGTCGCCGCGGGCCACCCGCTGGCGCAACAGGGCGCGCGCAACAATCCGGCGCTGACCGAGTTCATCGACGAATGCCGCAACACCAAAGTGGCCGAAGCCGAAATGGCGACGATGGAGAAGAAAGGCATGCCGACCGGCCTGTTCGTGGTCCACCCGCTGAGCGGCGAGAAGCTGCCGGTGTGGGTCGCCAACTTCGTGCTGATGGAATACGGCACCGGCGCCGTGATGGCGGTACCGGCGCACGACCAGCGCGACTGGGAATTCGCCACCAAATATGATTTGCCGATCAAACCGGTGATCCTGAACCTCGACGGCAGCCAGCCTGACGTGAGCGCCGAAGCGATGACCGACAAAGGCGCGCTGTTCAACTCCGGCGAGTTCGACGGTCTGGACAATGAAGCGGGCTTCAACGCCATCGCCGACAAACTGGTCGCCAAGGGCGTAGGCCAGCGTAAGGTTAACTACCGTCTGCGCGACTGGGGTGTCTCCCGTCAGCGTTACTGGGGCGCGCCAATCCCGATGGTGACGCTGGAAGACGGCACCGTAATGCCGACGCCGGAAGACCAGCTGCCGGTGATCCTGCCGGAAGACGTGGTCATGGACGGCATCACCAGCCCGATCAAGGCCGACCCTGAGTGGGCGAAGACCACCGTCAACGGCCAGCCGGCGCTGCGCGAAACCGACACCTTCGACACCTTTATGGAGTCCTCCTGGTACTACGCGCGCTACACCTGCCCGCAGTATGACCAGGGCATGCTGGATCCGGCCGCCGCCAACTACTGGCTGCCGGTCGATCAATATATCGGCGGCATCGAGCACGCCATCATGCACCTGATGTACTTCCGCTTCTTCCACAAGCTGATGCGCGATGCGGGCCTGGTGGATTCCGATGAGCCGGCCAAGCGCCTGCTGTGTCAGGGCATGGTGCTGGCCGACGCCTTCTACTACACCGGCAACAGCGGCGAGCGCGTCTGGGTATCCCCGGTTGACGCCACCGTCGAGCGCGACGACAAGGGCCGCATCATCAAGGCTACGGATCCGCAAGGCCGTGAACTGGTCTATGCTGGCATGAGCAAAATGTCGAAGTCGAAGAACAACGGCATCGACCCGCAGGAGATGGTGGAAAAATACGGCGCGGACACCGTGCGTCTGTTCATGATGTTCGCTTCACCGGCAGAAATGACGCTGGAGTGGCAGGAATCCGGCGTGGAAGGGGCTAACCGCTTCCTGAAACGCGTATGGAAACTGGCCTACGATCACGTGGAAAAAGGCGCGGTGCAGCCGCTGGACGTGGCGTCGCTGAACGAAGATCAGAAAGCGCTGCGCCGCGATCTGCACAAAACCATCGCCAAGGTGACCGACGATATCGGCCGCCGTCAGACCTTCAACACCGCAATCGCCGCCGTGATGGAGCTGATGAACAAGCTGGCCCGCGCGCCGCAGGAGAGCGAGCAGGATCGCGCGCTGCTGCAAGAAGCGCTGCTGGCCGTGGTGCGCATGCTGTATCCGTTCACCCCTCACGTGTGCTTCACCCTGTGGCAGGCGCTGGGCGGCGAAGGCGACGTGGACACCGCGCCATGGCCGGTTGCCGACGAACAGGCGATGGTCGAGGACTCCAAGCTGGTGGTGGTGCAAGTGAACGGCAAGGTTCGCGCTAAAATCACCGTATCTGCCGATGCGACCGAAGAGCAAGTGCGCGCGCGCGCTGCCGAAGAGCATCTGGTGGCTAAATATCTGGACGGCGTCACGATTCGCAAAGTGATTTACGTTCCGGGCAAACTGCTTAACCTGGTTGTGGGTTAACACAAGGAGGAGTTGTGCGACAACGTATTCTGACGCTGTTGCTGGGGTTGGCGGTGTTGGTCACCGCCGGCTGCGGTTTTCACCTGCGTGGCACCACGCAGGTGCCTAATGAAATGAAAACGCTGATCCTGGACAGTTCGGATCCTTACGGGCCATTGACGCGCGCGGTGCGTGAGCAGCTGCGTTTGAACGCCGTGACCATCGTCAGCGATCCGAAGCGTAAAGACGTGCCTTCCCTGCGCATCGTCGGCGCGACGGAAAGCCAGGATACCGCCTCGATCTTCCAGGACGGTAAAACCGCCGAGTACCAGCTGGTGCTGACCGTGCAGGCGCAGGTGCTGCTCCCGGGCCACGACCTGTATCCGCTGTCGGTGAAAGTGTTCCGTTCGTTCTTCGACAACCCGCTGACCGCGCTGGCCAAGGACTCCGAGCAGGAGATCATTCGCCAGGAAATGCGTGAGCAGGCGGCGCAGCAACTGGTGCGTAAACTGCTGACCGTGCATGCGGCGGAAGAAGAGAACCGGCAGAAAGCCGCTGCCGCCGGCGAACGAGCGGCAAGCCAAACCGCACAATGATCCGTATTTATCCGGAACAACTTGCCGCGCAGCTCCGAGAGGGGCTGCGCGCTTGTTATTTATTGAGCGGCAATGAACCGCTGCTGCTGCAGGAAAGCCAGGATTTACTCCGGCAGGCCGCGCAACAGCAGCAGTTCAGCGAGCACTACAGCATTTCCCTCGACGCCCATACTGACTGGGACGCCATCTTCGGCATCTGCCAGGCGATGAGCCTGTTCGCCAGCCGCCAGACGCTGCTGCTGATCTTCCCGGAAAACGGCCCGACGGCGCCGATCGGCGAACAGCTGACCAAGCTCGCCACGCTGCTGCACGAGGATATTCTGCTGATCCTGCGCGGCCCGCGCCTCACCAAAGCGCAGGAAAACAGCGCCTGGTTCAAGGCGCTCAGCCCGCACGGCGCTCTCGTCAGTTGCCAGACGCCTGAACAGGCGCAGCTGCCGCGCTGGGTCGCCGCGCGCGCCAAGTCGATGAAACTGGAGTTGGACGACGCGGCCAATCAGCTGCTGTGCTACTGCTACGAAGGTAACCTGCTGGCGCTGTCGCAGGCGCTGGAGCGGCTGTCGCTGCTGCACCCGGACGGCAAGCTCACGCTGCCGCGCGTCGAACAGGCGGTGAACGACGCCGCCCACTTCACGCCGTTCCACTGGCTGGACGCCCTGCTGGCCGGTAAGAGCAAGCGCGCCTGGCATATTTTGCAGCAGCTGCAGCAAGAGGACGTGGAGCCGGTGATCCTGCTGCGCACCCTGCAGCGCGAACTGCTGCTGCTGCTGACGCTGCAGCGCCGCATGGCTTCCGCGCCGCTGCGCTCGCTGTTCGATCAGCACAAGGTCTGGCAGAACCGCCGCCCGTTGGTGACCCAGGCGTTGCAACGCCTGTCCGGCCCCCAGCTGCAGCAGGCGGTACAGCTGCTGACGCAAATCGAGCTGACCCTCAAGCAGGACTATGGCCAGTCGGTCTGGCCGGAACTGGAAACCCTGTCGATGCTGCTGTGCGGCAAACCCCTGGCCACGAGTTTTAGCGATGCCCACTAACCCGGAACACCCCACCGTTTTGCACGCGCTGTTCGGCGGCACCTTTGATCCGATCCACTACGGCCACCTGCGGCCGGTGGAGGCGCTGGCCGCCGAAGTGGGCCTGAATCGCGTCACGCTGCTGCCTAACCATGTGCCGCCACACCGCCCGCAGCCGGAGGCCAATGCGCAACAGCGCCTGAAGATGGTCGAGCTGGCGATCGCCGGCAACCCGCTGTTTGCGGTCGACGATCGCGAACTGCACCGCACCACGCCCTCCTACACCATCGAGACGTTGGAAACGATTCGTAAAGAGCGTGGCGCCGCCCAGCCGCTGGCGTTTATTATTGGCCAGGACTCGCTGCTGACGCTGCATAAGTGGCACCGTTGGCAGGCGCTGTTGGACGTCTGCCACCTGCTGGTGCTGGCGCGCCCGGGCTATAACGATCGCATGGACACGCCGGAACTGCAGCAGTGGCTGGAACGCCATCGCACCGCCGACCCGGCGCTGCTCAGCCGTCGCCCGCACGGCCATATCTATTTGGCCGATACGCCGGAGCTGGAAATTTCAGCCACCGAGATCCGCCAGCGCCGCCATCAGGGCCTCAACTGTGACGACCTGCTGCCGCGCCCGGTGCAGCGCTATATCGAGTTGCAGGGTTTATATCGCTAGTGAAAGGTGCGTGATATACTGCGCCGCTATTTTTCAGGTATCCGCTGAAAACCCCGGAAACCTTAGCTGGCCGGGCAGTCACCAGTTAGCTGGCTTTCAGCGGCAGCCTGCCGAAACCATTATCCGGTTACGCCGCGGCGCGCGCATTTTGCCCGCCGCAGCCGACTGAACAGAACACACCCGAGGGGGAACCTTTGCAAGGTAAAGCGCTCCAAGATTTCGTCATCGATAAAATCGATGATCTGAAAGGCCAAGACATTGTCGCTCTGGACGTCCAGGGCAAATCCAGCATCACCGATTGCATGATCATCTGCACCGGCACCTCAACGCGCCACGTGATGTCGATCGCCAGCCACGTGGTGCAGGAATCCCGCGCCGCGGGCATGGAGCTGTACGGCATGAAAGGCCAGGAAGCCTCCGACTGGATCGTGGTCGATCTGGGCGAAGTGATCGTGCACGTGATGCAGGAAGAAAGCCGTCGCCTGTACGAGCTGGAAAAACTCTGGAGCTAAGCGGTGAAACTGCAATTGGTGGCGGTCGGCACCAAAATGCCAGACTGGGTGCAAACCGGCTTTATGGATTACCTGCACCGCTTTCCCAAAGACATGCCGTTTGAGTTGACCGAGATCCCGGCCGGCAAACGCGGCAAAAACGCCGACATCAAGCGCATTCTGGACAAGGAAGGCGAACAGATGCTGGCGGCGGTGGGCAAAGGCAACCGCATCGTTACGCTGGATATCCCAGGCACGCCGTGGGAAACGCCGCAGCTGGCGCAGCAGCTTGAGCGCTGGAAGCAGGATGGCCGCAATGTCAGCTTGCTGATCGGCGGCCCGGAAGGGCTGGCGCCCGCCTGCAAAGCCGCTGCCGAGCAGAGCTGGTCGCTTTCTCCGTTGACGCTGCCGCATCCTTTGGTGCGCGTCCTGGTGGCCGAAAGCCTCTACCGCGCCTGGAGTATTACAACAAATCATCCTTACCACCGGGAATAGCCGGTGGTGACCGTGACAGAGTGAAATAAAGCAGCGGGATGAAAATAGAACGTAACCCTTTTCGCGACTATACGGCTGAATCCGCCCTGTTTGTACGCCGTGCCCTGGTGGCGTTCCTGGTCATCCTGGTGCTGTCCGGCATCCTGATCGCCAACCTGTATAATCTGCAAGTGGTCCGCGTCGAGGATTACCGCACCCGCTCCAACGAAAACCGCATCAAACTGGTGCCCATCGCGCCCAGCCGCGGCATTATCTACGATCGCAACGGCACCCCGCTGGCGCTCAACCGCACCATTTATCAGCTGGAGCTGATGCCGGAGAAGGTCGACGATCTCAAGGCCACGCTGCAGGCGCTGCGCACGGTGGTCGATCTGACTGACGACGACATCGCCAATTTCGAAAAAGAGCGCAAGCGCTCGCGCCGTTTCGTCTCCATTCCGGTGAAAACCGCGCTGACCGAGGTGCAGGTCGCCCGCTTTGCGGTCAATCAGTTCCGCTTCCCCGGCGTGGAAGTGAAAGGCTATCAGCGCCGCTACTATCCTTACGGATCCGCCCTCACCCACGTCACCGGCTATGTGTCGAAGATCAACGACCGCGACGTTGAACGTCTGGACAAAGACGGCAAGCTGGCCAACTACGCCGCCACCCACGATATCGGCAAGCTGGGCATCGAACGCTATTACGAAGACACGCTGCACGGTAAAACCGGTTACGAAGAGGTTGAAGTCAACAACCGCGGCCGGGTGATCCGCCAATTGCACGAGCAGCCGCCTTCCGCCGGCCAGGACGTCTACCTGACGCTCGATCTTGATCTGCAGCGCTATATCGAACAGCTGCTGGTTGGCAGCCGCGCCGCGGTGGTGGTGAGCGATCCGCGCACCGGCGCCATCCTGGCGATGGTGTCCAATCCGAGCTACGATCCGAACCTGTTCGTGGACGGCATTTCCAGCAAGGACTATCAGGGTCTGCTGAACGATCCGAATCGCCCGCTGATCAACCGCGCCACGCAAGGGGTTTATCCGCCCGCGTCAACGGTGAAACCTTATATCGCCGTGTCGGCACTCAGCGCCGGCGTGATCACCAAGAACACCGTAGTGTTCGATCCCGGCTGGTGGCAACTGCCCGGCTCGGAAAAACGCTTTCGCGACTGGAAAAAATGGGGTCACGGCCGCCTGAACGTCACCAAAGCGCTGGAAGAATCCGCGGATACCTACTTCTATCAGGTCGCCTATGATATGGGGATCGATCGGCTGTCGAGCTGGCTGACCAAATTCGGTTACGGCCAGTACACCGGCATCGATCTGGCCGAAGAGCGCTCCGGCCTGATGCCGACGCGCGAATGGAAGCTGAAACGCTATAAAAAACCGTGGTATCAGGGCGACACCATTCCGGTGGGCATCGGCCAGGGTTACTGGACCGCCACGCCGATCCAGATGGCCAAGGCGCTGAACACCCTGATCAACGACGGTACCGTCAAAACGCCGCACCTGCTGCAGAGCACCCGCGTCAACGGCGCGCTGGTGCCGTTCAAACAGGAAGAGAGCACGCAGATCGGCGATATTCACTCCGGCTTCTGGGAAATCGCCAAAGACGGCATGTACGGTGTGGCCAACCGTCCGAACGGGACGGCGCGCAAGTACTTTGCGGACGCATCTTATAAAGCCGCGGCGAAATCGGGCACCGCACAGGTCTTCGGTTACGAAACCTACAACGCCCATAAACTGGCGGAGCACCTGCGCGATCACAAGCTGATGACCGCCTTTGCGCCGTTCAATAACCCGACGGTGTCGGTCGCCATCATTCTGGAAAACGGCGGCTCCGGTCCGGCGGTGGGCACCATCACCCGCCAGATCCTCGACCATATTCTGCTGGGCGACAACAATACGCAATTGCCAAGCGAGGCCCCGCTGCCGCCTGGCGTAGAAGGTGACTAAGGTAGAACATGACTGAAAGCCAACAAAAAGGCTCGATCTGGACCAAAATCCACATCGATCCGACGTTCCTGCTGCTGATCCTGGCTCTGCTGGTCTACAGCGCCTTCGTGATGTGGAGCGCCAGCGGCCAGGACATCGGCATGATGGAGCGCAAGATCGGGCAGATCGTCATGGGGCTGATCGTGATGGCCGTCATGGCGCAGATCCCGCCGCGCGTGTACGAAAGCTGGGCGCCCTATCTGTATATCTTCTGCGTGATTTTGCTGATCCTGGTGGACGCCTTCGGGCAGATCAGTAAAGGCGCGCAGCGCTGGCTGGATCTCGGCGTGGTGCGCTTCCAGCCGTCGGAAATCGCCAAGATCGCCGTGCCGCTGATGGTGGCGCGATTTATGAACCGCGATGTCTGCCCGCCTTCGCTGAAAAACACCGCCATCGCGCTGGTGCTGATCTTCCTGCCGACGCTGCTGGTGGCCGCGCAGCCGGATCTCGGCACGTCGATCCTGATCGCCGCCTCCGGCCTGTTCGTGCTGTTTCTGTCGGGCATGAGCTGGAAACTGATCGCCGTCGCCGCCGTCGCGCTGGCGGCCTTTATCCCGGTGCTGTGGTTCTTCCTGATGCACGGTTATCAACGCGACCGCGTGATGATGCTGCTCGATCCGGAAAGCGACCCGCTCGGCGCCGGTTATCACATCATTCAATCCAAGATCGCCATCGGCTCCGGCGGCCTGTCCGGCAAGGGCTGGCTGCACGGCACCCAGTCGCAGCTGGAGTTCCTGCCGGAGCGCCATACCGACTTTATCTTCGCCGTGTTGGCCGAAGAGCTGGGGCTGATCGGGGTGTTGGTGCTGCTGACGCTCTACCTGCTGGTGATCATTCGCGGGCTGATGATCGCCGCCAAGGCGCAAACCACCTTTGGCCGCGTGATGGTCGGCGGCTTGATGCTGATTTTGTTCGTTTATGTCTTTGTTAACATCGGTATGGTCAGTGGCATTTTGCCGGTAGTTGGCGTACCTTTGCCTCTGGTCAGTTACGGGGGTTCGGCGCTGATAGTGTTGATGGCCGGTTTCGGCATCATCATGTCGATCCACACGCATCGGAAAATGCTGTCTAAAAGTTTATAAGAGGTGAGTAATGCGTAAGGAATGGCTTTGGATCGGCGTCGCGGCGGTGTTGCTCTCCGCCTGTACCGCCCCGACCACGGAACAGCAAGCCCCTCCGCAGCCGTACAACGGCCCGGTGGTGGAAATCGGCGGCGTCGAGCCTCAATATGAACCCTATAACCCTAATAACATGCAGGATTATAAGGTTAATGGCGATACTTACCGCATCGTAAAAGATCCGCAGAACTTCTCGCAGACCGGCCTGGCGGCCTGGTATGGCGAAGAGGCCAACGGCAACACCACCGCGCTGGGCGAGCAGTTCGATCCTAATGGCCTGACTGCGGCCCACCCAACGCTGCCGATCCCAAGCTACGTGCGCGTCACCAATCTGGCCAACGGCCGTCAGTTGGTGGTGCGCGTCAACGATCGCGGGCCTTACACCAAGGGCCGTATCATCGATCTGTCGAAAGCCGCCGCCGATCGTCTCAACCTGTCCAACAACACCAAGGTCAAGGTCGATTTCATCAACGTGGCGCCGGACGGCACGCTGAGCGGCCCTGGCACCATCGGCACCATCGTGGCGAAACAGAGCTACGCATTGCCGGCGCGCCCGGATCTTGGCTCCAGCGGCATGGGCACCCCGATCCAACAGGACGTGCCGGTCGCCAGCGGCGCGGCGGTGCGCCCTATTGATAACAGCACCCTGCGCACCGATGACGACGCGCCTGCGAATGCCGGCAACGCCGCCAACGGCCGCAGTGGTTTCCTCGGCGCGCCAAGCGCATTACCGGCCGGCGTGCTGGAAAGTGCCGAGCCTGAAGCCGCCGCAGTAGCCGTACCGGTCGCGGCCGGCGCTGCCGCTGCCGGCATGGCTGCCGCTTCCTCCTCCGGCGGCTACGTGGTGCAGGTCGGTGCGTTGAGCAGCGCCGAGCGCGCCCAGAGCTGGCAGCAAAGCCTGAGCCAACAGTTTGGCGTGCCAGGCAAAGTAGCGGCCAACGGCAATGTTTACCGCGTCCAGCTCGGCCCGTTCAGCAGCCGTCAGCAGGCGGCCCAACTGCAACAACGCCTGGCCAGCGAAGCGCAACAACAGTCTTTCGTTACTGCTGCACCCTGAGCGTTAAACCCGGCGGGCATTCACGGCTGTTAAGCGGTTATTTAGCTGAAACATTTTCTTGCAGCTAAAAGGGCACTAACCGCAATTAGTCAGATGAATGGATAATGCCTGCCGGGATCGCATCTGCTATAGTGTGGCTCGTTTTTTAACTTTACTTTCACGGATGTTGTAGTCCCGATCATGAAACAAGTAACTTCTTTTCGCTTAATCAAAAGCATCGCACTCGGCACCGTTATCGCAATGAGCGCAGCCTCCGTTGCACATGCCGATGACGTTAACATCAAAACCATGATCCCAGGTGTCCCGCAGATCGATGCGGAAGCGTACATCCTGATTGATTACAACTCCGGCAAGGTGCTGGCCGAGATGAACGCCGATGCGCGTCGCGATCCGGCCAGCCTGACCAAAATGATGACCAGCTACGTCATCGGCCAGGCGCTGAAAGCGGGTAAAATCGGCCAGGACGATCTGGTGACCGTCGGCCAGGACGCCTGGGCAACCGGCAACCCGGTGTTCAAAGGTTCCTCGCTGATGTTCCTGAAGCCGGGCGATCGCGTGCCGGTCTCCAAACTGACCCGCGGCATCAACCTGCAGTCCGGTAACGACGCCTGCGTGGCGATGGCCGACTACGTCGCCGGCAGCCAGGATGCGTTCGTCAACCTGATGAACACCTACGTCAGCAAGCTGGGCCTGCAGAACACTCACTTCCAGACGGTACACGGCCTGGATGCCCAGGGCCAGTACAGCTCGGCGCGCGACATGGCGCTGATCGGCCAGGCGCTGATCCGCGACGTGCCGGAAGAGTACGCGATTTACAAAGAAAAAGAGTTCACTTTCAACAATATCCGCCAGATGAACCGCAACGGTCTGCTGTGGGATAACAGCCTGAACGTCGACGGCATCAAAACCGGCCACACCGACGCGGCGGGTTACAACCTGGTGGCTTCGGCGACCGAAGGCCAGATGCGTCTGATCTCCGCCGTGATGGGCGGCCGCACCTACAAAGGCCGCGAAGCCGAGAGCAAGAAACTGCTGACCTGGGGCTTCCGCTTCTTCGAAACCGTGGCGCCGCTGAAAGTCGGTAAAGAGTTCGCCTCCGAGCCGGTCTGGTTCGGCGATGCCGACCGCGTTGAGCTGGGCGTGGATAAAGACGTCTACCTGACCATCCCGCGCGGCCGCATGAAAGATCTGAAGGCCAGCTATGTGCTGAACACGCCGGAAATTCACGCGCCGCTGGCGAAAAACCAGGTGGTGGGCAGCATCAACTTCCAGCTGGACGGCAAAACCATCGACCAGCGTCCGCTGGTGGTGATGAACGAAGTGAAAGAAGGTGGTTTCTTCAGCCGCATCGTGGACTACATCAAACTGATGTTCCACCACTGGTTCGGTTAACGGTTGAAACGGGCGAAATTGTCCCCATATACTGAATAACATTAACTCCCGCCCCGGCGGGAGTTATAATTTATAGATTAGCTAGCACTCTGGAGCGCACGCACATGCAAAAAACTAAACTGAACGAACTGCTCGAATTCCCTTGCTCGTTTACCTACAAGGTGATGGGCCTGGCGCAGCCTGAGCTGGTTGACCAGGTAGTTGAAGTGGTGCAGCGCCATGCGCCGGGCGATTACAACCCGCAGGTTAAGCCAAGCAGCAAAGGCAACTACCACTCGGTCTCCATCACCATCAACGCCACTCACATCGAGCAGGTCGAAACCCTGTACGAGGAGTTGGGCAACATTGAAATTGTTCGCATGGTGCTGTAATTCCAGCATAAAACCCTGCTTATCAACCCGGGATGGCGCAGCGTCTTCCCGGGTTGCGCATTTTTGGTCAGCGAAAGGCTGGCCGCCAGCCGGAGCGCCCGGTATAATGGCTTTACCACTTCTGTAACCTGACGATGACTCTTTTGCAACCAGACAAGATCATTTTGCGTCAGCTGGGGTTGCAGCCCTACGCGCCTGTATCCCAAGCCATGCATAACTTCACCGACAGTCGTACCGAGACTACGCCGGACGAGCTGTGGCTGGTGCAGCATCACCCGGTATTCACCCAGGGCCAGGCCGGCAAAGCCGAACACGTGCTGATGCCCGGCGATATCCCGGTTGTCCAGAGCGATCGCGGCGGCCAGGTGACCTACCACGGGCCGGGCCAGCAGGTGATGTACGTGATGGTCGATCTGAAGCGCAATAAGGTCGGCGTACGCCAATTGGTCACGGCGATAGAAGATACGGTTATCAACACCCTCGCCCACTTCCGCCTCGCATCGCGCGCCCGTCCGGATGCGCCCGGCGTGTACGTGGGGGAGCAGAAAATCTGTTCGTTGGGTTTGCGGATCCGCAAAGGCAGCTCATTCCACGGCCTGGCCCTGAATGTGGCGATGGATCTCAGCCCCTTCCAACGCATCAACCCTTGCGGTTACGCCGGCATGCAGATGACGCAGGTCAGCGCGCTGGCGCCCGGCGTTGGCATTGAAGACATACACCCAATCCTGGTACAGGAATTTGTTCATTTACTCGGCTACCAGACGGTCGAGCTTCGTAACTGGAACCTGCACGATTATGAGTAAACCAATTCAGATGGAACGCGGCGTCAAATACCGCGATGCTGACAAAATGGCGCTGATCCCGGTCAAAACGGTGGTCACCGAACGGCAGGAGCTGTTGCGTAAACCCGAGTGGATGAAGATCAAACTGCCTGCCGACTCTACGCGCATTCAGGGCATCAAGGCCGCCATGCGTAAAAACGGCCTGCACTCCGTCTGTGAGGAAGCCTCGTGCCCTAACCTGTCCGAGTGTTTCAACCACGGTACCGCCACCTTTATGATCCTCGGCGCCATCTGCACCCGTCGCTGCCCGTTCTGCGACGTGGCCCACGGCCGCCCGATCGCGCCGGACGCCAACGAGCCGGAAAAGCTGGCGCAAACCATCGCCGACATGGCGCTGCGTTATGTAGTGATCACCTCGGTTGACCGCGACGATCTGCGCGACGGCGGCGCTCAGCACTTTGCCGACTGCATCTCGGCCATCCGCGCCAAGAGCCCGAACATCAAAATTGAAACGCTGGTGCCGGACTTCCGCGGCCGTATGGATCGCGCGCTGGAGATCCTCACCGCCACACCGCCGGACGTGTTCAACCACAACCTGGAAAACGTGCCGCGCGTCTACCGCCAGGTGCGCCCGGGCGCCAACTACGAGTGGTCGTTGAAGCTGCTGGAGCGCTTTAAAGAAGCGCACCCGGATATCCCGACCAAATCCGGCCTGATGGTCGGCCTGGGTGAAACCAACGCGGAAATCATTGAAGTGATGCGCGATCTGCGTCGCCACGGCGTGACCATGCTGACGCTGGGCCAGTACCTGCAGCCAAGCCGTCACCACCTGCCGGTGCAGCGCTACGTCAGCCCTGCCGAGTTTGACGAAATGAAAGAAGAAGCGATGGCGATGGGCTTCACCCACGCTGCTTGCGGTCCGTTCGTGCGTTCGTCTTACCACGCCGATCTGCAGGCCAAAGGGATGGAAGTGAAATAACGCGTAATAGTTTGTTACGCTATAGACGGCGGAAACGCCAAAAAACGGATGTCCGCAAGGCATCCGTTTTTTATTGTGCGCCATCAGACGGGATTAAACGTCTTTCTTCTCGACGCTCTGCTGCGCGGACTGGCTTTCGGCGGCATTGTTGCCGGCGGCCGGCGGCGTACTGTCGTCGCCTACGGCTTTTTTAAAGCCTTTCAGCGCCGCGCCAAGATCGGCGCCGAGCGTGCGCAGTTTGCTGGTGCCGAACAGTAAAATCACCAACACCGCAATCACCAGAAGTTTGGTAATGCTGATACCTTCCATACTCACCTTCTTATCATAGAGCGCTGCGTGAACAGCGAGAAAAACTGACCTTGCCTGCGAATATTTAGCGACTTTCCTTCGGCTCGCACAACAGCAACATGTAACAGAGTGAGATCGGTCGCAGGAATACCACGCACCCCCGCAGCGTGAATCCCAGACTATTCTTAGTTTATCACCCACATGATACGCTGCCGTGATACTCATCAGGGAGATGCCGGATGTATATTGCTCCACCCATTTTCGATGCCCGAAAATCCGGCCTCAGCTTCGCCAAACGCACCTATCTGCCCCGCGTCGCCGGTCTGGGGCTCGGCTTTATCTGCGTTTGCGCCGCACTCTACCCCTTGGCTCCGCCCACGGCGGTCTGGCTATTGCTGGCCTTTCACGGCTTTCTCTGGCCGCATCTCGCCTATCGCCTGGCCTGCCGCGCCAAAGATCCTTTCAAAGCCGAGATCCGCAACCTGTTGATCGACTCCGCCTTCGGCGGCTTCTGGGCAGCGATGATGGCGTTCAACGCGCTGCCCGCCATCGTCATCCTGTCGATGATGAGCATGAATAACATCGCTTCAGCCGGCAAAGCGCTGTTTATCAAAGGATTGGCCGTTCAACTGGCCGCAGCGGCGCTGACCGGCGCGCTGCTCGGCTTCCCGTTCCACCCGCACAGCACGCCGCTGCAAATCTATCTGTGCCTGCCGATGATCTACCTTTATCCGACGCTGCTCGGGCTGGTGACCTACCGCACCGCCAAACGGTTGGCGGAAAAGAAACAGGAGCTGCAGCGCATCAGCACCCGCGATGGGCTGACCGGCCTGTATAACCGCCGCCACTGGGAGCACCTGCTGCATCGCCAGTTCGACAGCTGCCGCCGCTACCAGGACAACGCCACGCTGATCCTGATGGATATCGATCGCTTCAAAACCATCAACGACACCTTCGGCCATCCGCTGGGAGATGAAGCCCTGGCGGCGTTGGCGGAAGAGCTGCTGATCGGCATGCGCAACGTGGATATCGTCGGGCGCTACGGTGGCGACGAGTTTGGCGCAGTGCTGCCGAACACCAGTGCTGAACAGGCGGAAATCGTTCTGCGCCGCATCCAGCAGCGGCTGGACGCGGTCAGCTTCAAGGAGGCGCCGCAGCTGCGGCTGCAGATCAGCGCCGGCATCGCTAACTTCCACCCCGCGCTGGGCGGCTATCTGGACTGGCTGAAAGCGGCCGACGGCGCGCTCTATCGGGCGAAGCAGAATGGCCGCAACCGGCTGGAAACGGCAGCGCCGCCAGGGGAGTAACTTACTGACTTAATAACTTGGCAAAATACTTCGGCGCTTCGACAAAGCCTTCACGCCGGTAAAACGCATGCGCCCGCTCGCGGCGGCTGTGGCAATGGACTTCCAGCCGATCGCAGCCGCGACGGTGCGCCAGCGCCTCGCCTGCCGCCAGCAACCGCCGCCCTACGCCCGCGCCGCGCGCCCGATCGTCGACGCAAAAATAGCTGATGCGGCCAATGTCGCCGGCCAACGCCAACTGCGGCAGAAAATGCAACGACAACACGCCCAGCACTTGTTCGCCCTGCTCCGCCACCAGCAACGCCTCGTCCGGGTGCGCCAGAAGTTGGTGCATCCGCTGTGTCAGAAACGCCTCGGTGCCGGGATAATCCAGCGCCGCCATTAATTCAGCGATAGCGTGCCGGTCGCTCAGACGCGCCGTTCTGATTTCCATCCGTTTTACCTCGCAGAGTGTCGATACTACAAAATAGGCGGCATTAGGTGTAACATCCACCGGGTGCGGCGAAAAAGGCCGTGCGGCACGCTGGAGATGACATTCCTCCCTAACCGCCTTCACAGGCTGATGATGTCTACGTAACCTCTCGGAGAGAGGCGCGTAGCGTTACGCCTGTCCTTTCCGAGCCTCGTGAATTTCTCTGATTGAAAGGTAGTTGCCCCATGTTGAGCTCTTTACTGGCCGTATTTATCGGCGGCGGCGTCGGCAGCGTTTTGCGCTGGGCGGTAAGTATGAAAATGAATCCGCTGAACGCCCACATTCCGCTCGGTACGCTGATGGTCAATCTGATCGGCGGTTTTATCATCGGCCTGGCGATGGCGATTTTCACCCGCATGACGCATCTGGATCCCACCTGGAAATTACTGATCACCACCGGATTCTGCGGCGGCCTGACCACCTTCTCCACCTTTTCGCTGGAGGTGGTATACCTGATGCAGGATGGCCGCTTCGGCTGGGCGCTGGCCAACATGCTGCTCAACCTGGCCGGCTCGCTGGCGATGACGCTGCTGGCCTTTATGCTGGTGATGTGGGTCAACGGGCGATAAGGCCTTAATGTTTCCTTAATCTTGCATGCGCATAATCTCATCCAGTACCCCTGACTGGATGAGAAATCGCTATGTTTAGCCTGCCGAAAACCGCCGCCGAAGCGATCGCCGTTGCGCTGTGCGTGCTGATCGTCGCCGCCTTTATCAAATCCTACCTGTTCGCTTAAACGCCTTTTATCGCAGCACGCGTTCATCTTGCGTCTTTCCGGTCGGTTACACTACAATTGAGAATGAACGTTCACACCCAAAAATGTGAACCCGGCTCACGCGTAGCAAAGGATCGGGCAGATGCTCCCCCCCAACGACAGTAAACAGGCCAAAGTGCAGGCTCGCCGCGATCAGATCGTCGAAGCGGCGAAAACCAGCTTTCGCCGCCACGGCTTCCACGCCGCCAGCATGGCGGAGATCGCCCAAGGCTCGCAGCTTAGCGTCGGGCAAATCTATCGCTATTTCGCCAATAAAGACGCGATCATCGAAGAGATCGTCAACCGCATCATCACCAGCAAGATGCAGCGCCTGGAAAACCTTGGCGATCACATCAACCTGATCGCCGGTACGCTGGCGGCGCGCACGCTGTTTCAGCAACCGGGCGAGAGCGAAACCGATCACATGCTGATGCTGGAAGTGACCGCCGAGGCCACGCGCAACCCGGTGGTGGCCAAATTGCTCAGCGATGCGGAAGCGCGGCTGTTTCGCCACGTGTGCCACAACCTGCAGCGGCTGTATCCCGATTTCAGCGCGGAAGAGATCGCCGCCCGGGTGGAGTTTATCGCCGTCATGAGCGAAGGCACCGGTTACCGTATCCTTACCACGCAAAAAGCCGATGCGTCCCTGCTGCGCGATCTGTATCAGCAGGCCATTTCTCACCTGTTCAGGAAATCTTAATCTCCCATGACCAAACACTTAGCCAGACAACGTCTGGTGTACGCCGTCGTGCTTGGCCTGTTGGCCGCGCTGGGGCCGCTGTGCACCGATCTCTATCTGCCCGCCCTGCCGGAAATGGCGGGCGAGCTGAATACTTCCACTGCCGCCGCTCAGCTCAGCCTGACCGCCGGGCTGCTCGGCCTGGGCGTCGGCCAGCTGATTTTCGGCCCTTACAGCGACAAGCTGGGCCGTATGCGTCCGCTCCTGCTGTCGCTGATCCTGCTGCTGGTCGCTTCGCTGTGGTGCGCACTGGCGCCCACCATTGACCAACTGCTGATCGCTCGCCTGCTCCAGGGCATCGCCGGCGCCGGCGGCGCGGTGATTTCTCGCGCCATTGCTCGCGATCTGTACGCCGGCCATGAGCTGACCCGTTTCTTCGCCTTGCTGATGCTGGTTAACGGCCTGGCGCCGATCGTCGCGCCGGTGCTGGGCGGCGTGATGCTGCAGGTGATGAACTGGCGCGGCATCTTCGGCGTGCTGGCGGCCATCGCCGTGCTGCTGTTCAGCCTGTCGGCGCTGAAGCTGCGCGAATCCCTGCCGGTCGAGCGCCGCAGCCAGGGCGGCATTCTGGCGATGCTGATGTCGCTCGGCGGGTTGCTGACCCAGCGCTATTTCATGGGCCTGTGCCTGACGCAGGGCTTCGTAATGGCCGGCATGTTCGCCTATATCGGCGCTTCGCCTTTCGTCTTGCAGCAGATCTACGGCCTCAGCCCGCAGATGTTCAGCCTGTGCTTCGCCATTAACGGCGTCGGGCTGATCATTGCGGCGCAGCTGGCCAGCCGTCTCAGTTCACGTTGGGGGGAACGCCGGGTGTTGAGGGGCGGGTTAACGCTGGCGGCCGTCGCGTCGCTGTTGCTGCTGTTGGCCGCCGCGCTGCATGCGCCGCTGGTCGTGTTGCTGGTGCCGCTGTTCTTCTCGGTGGCGGTGATCGGCATCGTCGGCCCGACCGCCTCGTCGCTGGCGATGCAAAGCCAGGGGGACAAAGCCGGCAGCGCGTCGGCCTTGATCGGCGTGTGCATGTTCGCGCTCGGCGCCTGCGCCGTGCCGCTCACCGGGCTGGGCGGCACCTCAGGCCTGTCGATGGCGCTGACCATCGTCGGCTGTTACGCCGTCGCCATCCTGCTGTTCAGCCTGTTGGCCCGCCGCAGCGACGCATAACGCGCCCAATAAAAAACCCGCTCAATGAGCGGGTTTTAAGAAATTCAGCTACGCAGCTTAGATAGCAGTAACGTTAGCGGCAGATGGGCCTTTGGCACCGTTCGTGATTTCAAATTCTACACGCTGGCCTTCAGCAAGCGTTTTGAAACCGTTGCTAACGATGGCAGAGAAGTGAACGAAAACGTCCTTGCTACCATCTTCCGGAGTAATGAAACCGAAGCCCTTGGATTCATTAAACCACTTAACGCTACCTTTAATCTTAGACATCAAACTTACCTTTAACGTGAATGAAAGACACAAAACCTGTGTCGATTACAGTACAGCAAGCAGGCAGGATTTTGTCCACCACCGCGATCACAGAAATCCGATAAAGAGTGAAAAAATCCGTGTTGCCCGGTGTAAATGCATTGCACCGGTTGCGATACGTTACCGTTCCAGGCCAATCCTCTCCCTGCGCCGGCGAACAACGCGCGAACGCCTAAACCTGCCCTTTCCCCCATCGTTGACGCGTCGAGCAGACACAATCGCTATGAAATATAACCAGATGGTCTTTTTGCTTCGGCGGCCCCTGCACTAGGGTTAGGGTTTATTTCCCACTGTGAGCCAAGCCTATGACCAGCCAGTTGGCAGACAAGATCATCGCCTATCGGCGTGAACTGCACCAAAACCCGGAGCTTTCCAATCACGAATTCGCCACCACCGCCCGCCTGACCCGCTGGCTGCAAGAGGCGGGCATTCGTATTCTGCCGTTGGCGCTGAAAACCGGCGTCGTGGCGGAGATCGGCAGCGGCAAGGGGCCGATCATCGCCCTGCGCGGCGACATCGACGCCCTGCCAATCGACGAAATCGCCGACGTGCCCTTCAGCTCGCAAAACAGCGGCGTAATGCACGCCTGCGGCCACGACTTTCACACCTCGGTGATGCTCGGCGCCGCGCACCTGCTCAAAGCGCGTGAAGCCGAGCTGCCCGGCACGGTGCGCATCTTCTTCCAGCCGGCGGAAGAGACCTTCAACGGCGCCCGGCACCTGATCGACGCCGGCGCGCTGGATAACGTCGCGGCGGTATTTGGTCTGCATAACGCGCCGGAGCTGCCCACCGGCACCTTCGCCACCCGCGCCGGGCCGTTCTACGCCAACGTCGATCGCTTCCAGATCCGCATCACCGGCAAAGGCGCCCACGCCGCCAAACCGGAACAGGGCGTCGATACCATCGTCACCGCCAGCCAGATCGTCGGCGCGCTGCAGACGCTGCCCAGCCGCAGCTTCAGCTCGCTGGAATCGCTGGTGGTGAGCGTGACGCGCATCGAAGGCGGCAATACCTGGAACGTGCTGCCGCAAACCGTGGAGCTGGAAGGCACGGTGCGCACCCACAGCGACGCGGTGCGCCGCCAGGTGCCGGATAAAATTCGCCAGGTGATCGACGGCGTCGCCGCCGCGCTCAGCGCGCAGGCCGAACTGCACTGGCAGCCGGGACCGCCGGCGGTGATCAACGACGCCCATTGGGCGGCGTTCAGCAAAACCGTCGCCGCCGAAGCCGGCTACCGGGTCGAAGAGGCGGAGCTGCAGATGGGCGGCGAGGATTTCGCACTGTATCTGCATCACGTGCCGGGCGCGTTCGTCAGCATCGGCTCCGCCAGCGAATTCGGCCTGCACCATCCGCGTTTCAATCCCGATGAGCGCGCCCTCTTCCCTGCCGCCCACTATTTTTCGCTGCTGGCGGAGCGCACGCTGCAACAATTAACCACCGCAGCGAAAAAAGCCCTCAGCAACGCCTGAATAACATGAAATAGTATTTCCCCGACGCCGCTGATGCCGCGGCGGGGATTATTATTTTCGCTCGCCGTGATATTTGCAGTTTTCAACATTTGAATATGCTGTTTTGTTGTTTTACATCCCGTTGCCGCTCATCAATAGTGGACGCATCAGACACCGCGCGCCTTTGCGGCGCATGACAGGATAATCACGATGAGCGACAACGCGAATAATCAACGGCAATTACGGCTGGGCGCCATTCTGCATGGCGCATCGGGAAATATGTCCGCCTGGCGCCACCCGGATGCCACCGCCGACGCCAGCATTAACCTCGAATTTAATATCGCCTCGGCGAAAAAAGCCGAACAGGGGAAATTCGATTTCGTGTTTGTCGCCGATGGGTTATATATCAACGAAAAGTCCATTCCGCATTTTCTTAATCGTTTCGAACCGCTCACCCTGCTGGCCGCGCTGTCCGCCGCCACCGACAAAATAGGCCTGGTGGGCACGCTCTCCACCTCCTACAGCGATCCGTTCACCGTCGCCCGCCAGTTCGCCAGTCTCGATCACCTGAGCGGCGGGCGCGCGGGCTGGAACGTGGTGACATCGCCGCTGGAGGGGTCGGCAAAAAACTTCTCGCGCAAAGAACACCCGGAGCACAGCCTGCGTTACCGCATTGCCGGCGAGTTTCTCGACGTCGCCAAAGGGCTGTGGGACTCCTGGGAAGACGATGCCTTCGTGCGCAATAAGGCCAGCGGCGAATTTTTCCGCGCCGGGAAACTGCACACCCTCAATCACCAGGGGGAGTTCTTCTCGGTGCAGGGGCCGTTGAACATCGGCCGCACGCCGCAGGGCCGCCCGATCCTGTTCCAGGCCGGCGCCTCTGAAGACGGCAAACGGCTGGCGGCCAAGCACGCCGATGCGATCTTCACCCATCACGACACGCTGGAGCAGGCGCAGGATTTCTACCAGGACGTGAAGCGGCAGTTGGTGGAACAGGGGCGCGAACCGGACGACCTGCGCATCTTCCAGGGTGTCAGCGTGATCGTCGGCGACGACGATGCGGACGTCGAGCGTCAGTACCAGGAGACCGCCCGTCTGGTCAGCATCGAGAACGCCCTCAACTACCTTGGCCGCTACTTCGAACATTACGACTTTTCCCGCCATCCGTTGGACGCCCCCTTCCCGGACATCGGCGATCTGGGGCAAAACAGCTTCCGCAGCACCACCGACGCCATCAAGCGCAACGCCCGCGAGCGGAACCTCACGCTGCGCCAGGTGGCGCTGGAAGCCGCCTCGCCACGCCCGGTGTTCAGCGGCACGCCGGAGGCGGTGGCGGACGGCCTGCAACGCTGGTTCGACGGCGAAGCCGCCGACGGCTTCATCATCAGCGGCGGTACGCCCAACGCCTTCGGGCACTTCGTCGATCGGGTGGTGCCCATCCTGCAACAACGTGGCCTGTTCCGCCGGGCGTACCACGGCGATACGCTGCGCGAACACCTGGGCCTCACGCGCCCGTTGAACAGATTCACCCAATAATAAGATCGTTTTCAGGGATACCCGCTATGCAGAAAACCGTTACCGCCGCTCTCGTGGCGGCCTTGCTGAGCCTGACCGGCGCCGCGCAGGCGGGCACCGGCATCGATTTACAGGCCAATGAAACCCCGATCCACGCGCCGAAAAACCCGCAGGCGATCGCCAAACTGCCGGCCGATTTCCACTTCGTGAAGCCGGGCCAATTCACCGTTGCAATCGCCGCGCTCAACACGCCGCCGCTGGCGCTGTTCGCTGCCGACAACCGGCGGCTTATCGGCAGCGAAGTGGATATCGCGCAGCTGGTGGCCGACAGCCTGGGCCTGGAGCTGAACGTAGTGCAAACGTCGTGGGAAGACTGGCCGCTGGGGGTGGTTTCCGGCAAGTATGACGCGGCCATCACCAACGTCACCGTGACCAAAGAGCGCAAAACCCGCTTCGACTTCGCCACCTACCGCATCGACTCGCTCGGCTTTTACGTCAAAACCGGCGGCAAGATCGCAACGATCAAACAGCCTGCCGATATCGCCGGATTAAAGATCATCGTCGGCTCCGGCACCAATCAGGAAGCCATCTTGCTGGCGTGGGACAAACAGAACCGGCAGCAGGGGCTCAAACCCTTCCAGCCGATCTACGTGACCGACGATGCGGCCGCCACGCTGGCGATCCAGTCCGGCCGGGCCGACGCCTATTTCGGGCCGAACGTGCTGGGCGCCTATAAAGCGGCGCTGAACGGCCGTACCCGGCTGGCGGGCACGGTGGAAGGCGGTTGGCCCAAGGCGGCGCACATCGCCGTCACCACCCGTAAAGGCAACGGGCTGGTGCAGGCGGTGAATGAAGCGCTGAACGGCGCGATCCGCGGCGGACAGTACGATCAGGTGCTCAATCGCTGGGGCGAGAGCGTCGAACGCCTTGCGCAGTCGGAAATCAACCCGCCCGGCCTGGGCGATTAGGAGCGCGCAATGACGCAAGACACCTTCATTCAGACGTTGCCGACCGACCCGCTGATCGCCCCGGTGATCGAGGGGCTGTTCGGTGAATATCGCCAGCGTTACGGCGACTATTTTGGTGACCAGGAACCGGAACCGCTGGACCTGTATGCACCGCCGCAAGGGGCCTTCATCGTACTGCTGCGCGCCGGTGCGCCGATCGCCATGGGCGCCTTCAAACGCTATGACGCGCAAACCGCCGAGCTGAAGCGCATCTGGACCCGGGGCGATCTGCGCCGCCAGGGCCTGGCGCAGCGGGTGTTGCAGCAGTTGGAAACGCTGGCGCTGGCGCAGGGGTATCGCCGGCTCTACCTGACCACCGGCTTTCGCCAGCCCGAAGCGGTGGGCCTGTACCTGAGCAACGGTTATCAGCCGCAGTTCGATCCCACCGTTGACAGCGAGGTTTACAGCCACCCGCCCTACGATGGCCGCCTGCCGTTCCGCAAAAGCCTGATTGCAGAGGACGCGTGTTGTTGCGCGTCGGAAAGGAAAATCGCCTAACCCCCCTTTATCTGTAGTCAGGAGACATGACATGTCCAAACAAGAAGTCTTGAAAGTGGTGCCCGCCCGCTATCCGCTGCGGCTGATCGGCGCCCTGTTCTCGCTGTTTATTCTGGCCGCCATCGTGCAATCGGTGGCGGGCAACGCGCGCTGGGAATGGGGCGTGTTCGCCGAGTGGTTCTTCGCCCCGGCGGTGCTGGCGGGGCTGGGGCAGACCCTGCTGCTGACGCTGCTCGGCACGTTGTTCAGCATCCTGTTCGGCACCCTGCTGGCGCTGGCGCGGCTGTCGCGCTCTTACCTGCTGGCGTCGCTGGCCTGGGGGTATATCTGGCTGTTTCGTTCGCTGCCGCTGATCCTGGTGCTGATCATCCTATATAACTTTTCCTATCTGTACGACGCCATCTCGCTGGGCATTCCCTTTACCTCGGTGGTGTTCGCCAGCTACCCGACCATCGATATCCTCGGCCAGTTCGCCGTGGCGGTGCTGGGCCTGACGCTGGTGCAGTCCGCCTATACCGCCGAGATCATACGCGGCGGCATCCTGGGCGTGGATTACGGCCAGCACGAGGCGGCGGCGGCGCTGGGCCTGCCGGGCTATCGCCGCACCTTCCGCATCATTCTGCCGCAGGCGCTGCGATCCATTATTCCGACCGGTTTCAACGAGATCATCAGCCTGGCGAAAGGCACCTCGATCGTGTACGTGCTGGCGCTGCCGGAGCTGTTTTACACCATCCAGGTGATCTATAACCGCACCCAGCAGGTGATACCGCTGCTGATGGTGGCCACCGTCTGGTATCTGTTCATCACCACCGCCCTGTCGGTGATCCAATACTACATCGAGCGCTATTTCGCCCGGGGCGCGGTGCGCGAACTGCCGCCGACGCCCTGGCAGCAACTGGCCGGCTGGCTAAAACGTTAGGAGACCCGCATGTCTGAAGCCATTGATTATTACGCCTTGCCCGAACAGCCGGCACGCAACCTCACCCCGGTGCCGGCGCGCGGCCTGATCGAAATCAGCAACGTCAGCAAGTTTTTCGGTAAACACAAGGCGCTGGACGACGTCAGCCTGACGCTGCAGCCGGGCACCGTGACCGTGATCCTCGGCCCTTCCGGCTCGGGCAAATCGACGCTGCTGCGGGCGATCAACCATCTGGAGCGCGTGGACGAGGGCTTTATCCGCATCGACGGCGACTACGTCGGTTACCGCCGCAAGGGCAACCGGCTGTACGAGCTGAAGGAAAAGGCCATTCTCCGGCAGCGTATCAACGTCGGCTACGTGTTCCAAAACTTCAACCTGTTCCCGCACCTGACGGTGCTGGAAAACATCATCGAAGCGCCGGTGGTGCACAAAATTCACTCCCGCGAACGGGCGAAGGCGGTGGCCTATGAGCTGCTGGATACCGTCGGGCTGCGCCACAAGGCGGATGCCTATCCGCGCCACCTCTCCGGCGGCCAACAGCAGCGCATCGCCATCGCGCGCGCGCTGGCGCTGAACCCGAAGGTGATCCTGTTCGATGAGCCGACCTCCGCGCTCGATCCCGAGCTGGTCGGCGAAGTGCTGGACGTGATTAAAGGGTTGGCGGATCTGGGCGTCACGCTGGTGGTCGTCACGCATGAAATCGGCTTTGCGCGCGAAGCGGCGGATCGGGTGGTGTTTATGGTCGACGGGCAGATCGTCGAGCAGGGCGATGCCAGACAGGTGCTGGCTCAGCCGCAGCACCCCCGCACCGTTAACTTTCTCAACAAAGTGCTGTGAGCGTCGGGGCGCCGATGCGTCCCGCGCAGGAGCAGGTTAGAGGCCGGCGAAACGCCGCTTCTCGGCGGCGAAATCCAGCGGGCGGATCCCCTGCTGGTTTTTGTCCTCTTCGGTCAGCAACGCCGGGGGAATAAACCAGGTCACCTCGAACAGCAGCCCGTCCGGGTCGTGACCATAAATGCTTTTGTGCACGCCGTGATCCTCTTCCAGCCCGAGAATGCCGTGTTCGGCCAGCTGATGGCGAATGCGCTCCAGCTCTTCCAGGCTGTCCACTTCCCAGGCCAGATGGTACAGCCCGGCCGGCGGCTCATGCTCCGCCGGCGGCTCGCCGTTGGCGCGAAACACCCCGGCGCGCTGCTGGCCCAGGTTCTTGCTGAACAACGCCAAATCGTGATCGTTGTCCGAGTCGGCGGCCTGGGTAAATACCGCCCGATCGGGGCTGTCGGACGGCTTCAGCTTGAAGCCCAAGACCTGATGATAAAAGTCGGCGCTCTGCCGCACGTCGCTGACATACAGCACGGCGTGATTGAGACGTTTGATACCCATCGATATTCCTTTTTCGCATTGAATGAAGTCAGCATGAACATAGCATGTGGGGGAAAAGCCGCTAAATGCCGTTATCGCATGACTAAATGCCGCCCGCGCAATCTGTCGCTGCAAGGCATTCCGCGCTATCATAAGCGCTGTATTGATCCCTTTTGTGAGAATAACGATGAACGGCAAGATAACGACTTTTTTTGAAGACAAAGGCTTCGGCTTTATTACCGACGAGAACGGAGAAAATCGTTATTTTCACGTGATTAAAGTGCAAAATCCGGAGCTGATTAAGAAAAACGCGGCGGTGACCTTCGAACCGACCAACAACACCAAAGGCCCGTCGGCTTATGCGGTCAAAGTGTTGGCGCCCAGCAAATACATCATCATCGCCAATGAAAGAATCAAGATCGCCAGCATCAAGTCTTTCAATACCTTCACCAAGGAAGTGCCGGTCAAAGCCGACGTGGATAAAGAGAACACCGTGCTGTCAGTCGGCCTGCTGATGAACCGCATTCGCCCGCAGTCCGAAGACCAGGCGCAGGCCATGCAAACGCTGCGCATGCTGACCATCACCACCTTCCAGAACACCACCCATACCTTCTCCGAGCACGAGATCGACATGGATGAAACCATCAAGGCGTTGAAAAACCTGTAAGCGCCGCTCACCCAGCGTCGAGCTTAACGGAACAGAATATGCTCGACGCTGTTGCCGTTCACCACGTTGAACGACTCCACCCGATTCCGCCCCTGCGATTTGGCGCGATACAGCGCGATATCCGCCATATTCATCAGCTGCTCCAGCGATTTCACCTCGTTCATCGCCAGGCTGGCGACGCCGACGCTGATGGTGATTTTCAGCGTCTGTTTGCCTTCCGCCTGCAGTTCCGTCTGCTCCACCAACCGGCGCAGATGCTCCCCCAGCGCCACGCCCTGCGCCGCCAGCGCGCGCGGCAGCATGATGGCGAACTCTTCCCCGCCCAGGCGGCCGAACAGCTGATCGTGCCGCAGCTCGCGCCGCACGATGTGCGCGAACGACGCCAACACCTGATCGCCGGCGCTGTGGCCGTGCGTATCGTTGATCTGCTTGAAATGATCGATGTCGATCAGCAGTAGCGACACCGCCTCTTTCGAGCGGTGCTTGTGCTCCAGCAGCTCGCCCGCTTTGCGCGTCATCGCGCTGCGCGCCAGCACCCCGGTCAGGAAATCGTGGTTGGCGCTGTGCTCCAGACGCCGCATCAGCTTGCGATTGGCGGCGATAGAGCTGGCGAGGATCAGCGGCCCCATCACCAGCATGGCGATGCCCAAGCGGGCAGACATCAGGGTGTCGAGGAAGGCGTTGTGATTGTTCGGCGTTTCATACAGCACCAGGTTGGCTGAAATGTTGCTGATCTCGGTCATGCCGGTCAACAACGTCAACAGCGTCACGGGGAACAACTGGTAGCGCACTGCGCACCACAGCAGCGCCGGGATCGGGAAGGCGATGGCGCCCGGCCCGCCGATATAGACGCTGAACGCCAGCGACAGCAGTAGCGCCAATAGCGGCAGGCAGCCTTTCAGGCGCCAACGCACCTGCATGCGAAACAGCTGTTTCAACCGCGGCGCCGCCATCAGCACCGGCAACAACAGCAAGGTCGTCGAGAACTGCTCACTGAACCAGGCCAACCAGGCGACCACCACCGTATTGTTGTACAGGCTGTCGTTACGCAGCACCGACAGCGTCGACGCCACCGCCGATCCGGCCAGACTGGCGCTGAACATATAGAGTATCGCCTGGGGTTTGCCCATGCGCCGTTGAGATTGCGGCAGCATCAGCATGATGCCGTAACCGACGGCGATCAGCGACATGTTGCAGGCGTTCAGCCACAGCGCCAGGGACCAGCCCTCGCCGGTACTGAGATCGGCGGCGACCATGCCCAGATAAGTGGTGAGCCAGCCGAGCGGCGTAGCGTAAACGGGTTTACGCAGCAGCAGCCCGAGCAGAATCGCGTTGACCGGCCAAAATAAAGAAAGTGAACCTATCGGCCGGCTAAGAATACCCACCAGGGAGAGTAAAAAGGCCAGCATGAAAAGATTGATCAGCTGCACCGTTAGCGGCAGGCCATGCCTGGCGTTTATTCTGGCGCTCATCGCCTCGCCCATATTTTGCTAATAACCAGAATAATAATATGCATACTCTCTCGCCCGGCCAGTGAGGGATAGTCAATCCGAATTTCAACCAAAAAAGCCAGACAAATCAACAATAAAAACATTAACATTTAATTAACAGAATTTTCTTAGCCTGATGCGGCCGCGGCGTAACTCCCCGCATAGCGTCAGCAAATAATGCTCGCTCTGCTGTCAGCATAGCGCATAGCGTAATAGGCCGCCGAGAGCGTTAATTACATTAATAAACTTGTGGTTATTGGTCATTAAATGATGTTTGAATCACTGTGCGATTATTTTCCTGCAACTGGGCCGCCTGTGCAATAACAACCCAAAAAAAGCCCGCATGAAGCGGGCTTGCTTGAACAACAGCAAATCGACAGTTACGACACGGCCATGCATTGCATGACCGTGCTGACGCGCAGTATAGCGGTGAAAGCTTAAGCAGACCTTAGCAACAAAAAACCCGGCCTAGGAACCGGGAATATTTGTACGAAATGCAGTGTTAGCCCAAGCAGGCTAATAACATTTCGCAGATTACACGCCAATTGTGCAGAGAAAATGAACGCGGCATCCGTTCAACCGCACCGCCGTCCCATCTACACGATAGGTCTTACGCCAGTTTGGCGGCAAAGCCCGCTACGCGCTGACCATAGAGCTTGGCGGTCGCCAGATCGCCCGACAACATCTCATCCACGCCGGCATCCGCCGGGGTCTGCACCAGCAGCCCCACCGAACCGCCCAGGTTATTGACGTCGGTGCGCTGCGCCGATTTGGTGTTGGCCGGCAGCAGCCCCAGGCTGACCCACAGGCCGCCATGTTGCGAAGCCAGCGTCTGCAGCGCGATCAGCGTCACCTGTTTGTCGCCGTTCAGGCTGGCGCTGTTGGTAAAACCGCCGAACACTTTATCCTGCCACTTGCGGCCGAACCAGGCTTTAGAGCTGGCGTCGGCGAATTTCTTGAACTGCCAGGATGGGCCGCCCATATAGGTCGGCGAACCAAAGATGATGGCGTCCGCCTCATCCAGCGTCTGCCAGGCTTCGTCGCTGATATCGCCGTTCTGATCGATGGCGATCAGTTCCGCCCCGGCGCCTTCCGCCACCACTTTCGCCAAACGCTCGGTATGGCCGTAGCCGGAATGAAACACCACTACTGTCTTCGCCATAGAAATTCTCCACTCATTGCACAAAGGCGCCGACGGCGCCCCTCTCGCGTTCAATCTAATCAAGCGCACAGCGACTGAATACCGAATAAAACTGACGGTGTTATTCAAAAAAATCGCGTTACGCGCCCTGTTCTGCCTGTTGACGGGCGAAGTCGATAAAAGCGCGTAGCGGGCGCGGCGTTTGGCGGTTTGCCGGATAGTACAGATAGAAACCGGGGAACGGAGGGGTCCAGGCATCGAGCAGCGGTAACAGCCTCCCCTCGGCCAGGCCGGTGGCAACCTGTTGCTCAAACAGGTAGGCAATGCCTACCCCATCCATCGCAGCCCTCACCAATATTTCCGGCTCATCGACTGTCACCGGCCCTTTCACGGCGATCTCCTGCTTTTCACCGTCACACTCAAACTCCCAGCGATACACATTGCCGTTGGTCGGCCAGCGGTAATTCAAACACCGATGCCGATGCAGATCGCCCGGTGTTAACGGCCGGCCGTGACGCGCCAAATACGCCGGCGAAGCAACGACACGCATCCGCACCTCCCCGCCCAGCTTGACCGCCACCATATCTTTCGCCAATTTCTCGTGCAGCCGCACGCCGGCATCAAAACCGCCGGCAACGATATCCACCAGCCGCTCCTCAACATTGAGATCGAGCGTAATATCGGGGTATTGATGATGAAACGGCGCGATCAAGGGCGCCAGAAAATGCAACGCCGCCACGCGGGTTACGTTAAGCCGCAAAAGACCCGAGGGGTTCTGGCGTTGCTCTACCGCCTGCGCCACCGCCGCGTCGATCTCGGCCATCGCGGGCGTCAGGCGCGCCAACATCAGTCTTCCGGCTTCAGTCGGCGCCACGCTGCGAGTGGTGCGATTCAGTAAACGCACACCCAGACGCGCCTCCAGGTTGCGCAGCGTTTGGCTGAGCGCCGAAGCGGATATACCCAAATGTGCGGCTGCGCGGGCGAAGCCGCCGTGCTCGACAATAGCGGCAAAGGCGCGCAATTCGGCGAAATCACTGCCCCTCATTATGCTCTTCCTACTTAATAATTCATGAAGATTATAGCCCATTCCTTAAACAACCTACGGGCGCTATCGTGGACGGCATCTACACGGGAGAATGCCTATGAACACCACACTTTCACTGGATCACTATCGCCTGCTGGGCCGTTCCGGTCTGCGCGTTTCACCGTTGGCGCTCGGCACCATGACCTTCGGCGCCGACTGGGGCTGGGGCGCCGAACTGGCCGAGGCTCGACGTCTGTTTGACGTTTATGTCGAACGCGGCGGCAACTTTATCGATACCGCCAACCGCTATACCGAGGGCAGCGCCGAACTTTTCGTGGGTGAGTTCGCCGCCGGGCGCCGCGATCGGTTGGTGATCGCCACCAAATACACCCTGCCGATGCAGCCAGACGATCCCAATTCCGGCGGCAACCATCGCAAAAGCATGCTGCGATCGGTTGAAGCAAGCCTGCAACGGCTCAATACCGATTACATCGATCTGCTCTATCTGCACGCCTGGGATTTCACCACGTCGGTGGAAGAGATCATGCGCGCCCTGGACGACCTGGTGCGCGCCGGAAAAGTGCTGTATGTGGCGGTGTCTGATCTCCCTGCCTGGCAGGCGTCCAGGATGCAAACGCTGGCGGACCTGCGCGGCTGGTCGCCGCTTATCGCCTTGCAAATCGAGTACAGCCTGCTGGAACGCACCGTCGAGCGCGAACTGCTGCCGATGGCGCAAGAATTGGGGATGGGCGTTATCCCTTGGTCGCCGCTGGCCGGCGGCGTGCTGAGCGGCAAATACCGGCGACAGGATCTGCAGCCATCGCCAGATGAAGCGGGCACTCGGCGCGAAGCCGTACGCGCCAAGGGGACATTGAACGCACGCAATCTCGGTATCGCCGATGTCGTCAACCTGATCGCTCACGAGACCGGGTATACCCCATCACAAATCGCGCTGGCCTGGACGTTGCGCCAGCCGACGGTCACCGCGCCGATCGTCGGCGCCCGAACCCTGGCGCAATTGGAAGATAACCTCGGTGCATTGAAGGTGGCGCTGACGGAAGATCATTGGCGGCGATTGGACGATCTCAGTGCCATCGAGCTGGGATTCCCACACGATTTTCTCGCCCTGCCGGCCACCCGCAACATCATGACCGGCGGCCTGCATCTCGCCCCGCGCAGATAAAAAAAATCCCGCACAAGGCGGGATAAACTTAACAGGGATGGGGTAATACACTACAGGGAATGGATAACACACAACATCATCGGGTAGAGCTACAGTATCAATCTCAATGTATAGAACTGTCATCCCCGCGTAAGTTTGCTCGGCCAGATGTAACGCCGAATGGGAAATATGACATTTCGCTCAATGCACCACGAACAGGCGCGACTCGAACCCGCCGCTCTTGAAGGTAACAGTGTTGACCCACCCCGGCGGCGAACGGCCGAAGTCCTGGTTGAAATCGCCGCCGCTGACCAGCCAAATCCGGCGATGGCCCTTCGATAAGGCGCTGAGCTTATCGACGTAGGTCTGCGCCGCCCGATCGTGGAAAAAGGTGCCGAAACCATAGGCATTGGGCTTACCCGAGATGCCGTTGGGCCTGGCCGGGGTATACAGCAAGGCGCGGTAGCCCTGCTTGTTGTAATACACATAGCTCAGGTAGTTGAACATGTTGCTGACCACCACCGCATCGTTAGGCTGATAGTGGCTGTTGATATAGTGCACCATCACCTTGAACTCATCTTTCTCGACCGGGTAGTCGTTACGCACGCCGCAGCCGAACAGCAGGCTGAAGAACAGTAGCAAAGAGATCCCGCGCACTCGGTTTTTCGTTCCGGCGATCAGCACGCCCAACACCAGCGGAATGCCGAGCGCGGCGGAATAGAGATAGCGATCGACAAACAGCGGCGAGCGCCAGGAAATGGCGAATACCAACATTACCGGGATCAGCATGCCGCCGAGCAGCAGCAGAGCGTATTTTCTCTGCATCTGGCGCCGCCACAGCAGCAGTGAACATAAAGCGACAAACATCGCCGGCAACAGCCAGAGAATGATCGTGGGATAGTTGCTGCCATCATGGCCGGTGAGAAAACGCCAGAACATCGCCGGCAGATCGCTCCAGGAAACCTGAGGGATCCAACCGACGTCGCCGCCGACCCGCAGCTCGGCGATATGCGCGAGCAGATTGAACAACACCAGCAGCCAGGGAATGTAGGCCACCCCGATCGCCGCATTGGCCAGCCACCACGCCGGTTGCTTGATATAACACTCGCCTTCGCGGCGGCACGACAGCGCCAATACCACCAGCCAATGCGCGATCAGGGTAAAAATCGTGAAGTAATGGGTATAAAAGCTCAGCGTCATCAACAGCGCATACAGCGCCAGATAACGGCGGTTATCCGGCGTTTTCAGCCACTTCGCCAACGCCATGGCGGCGGCGATCGCCAGCAGCCCCATCAGCGCATACATGCGCGCCTCCTGGCTGTAACGCACCGCCATCGGCATGATCGCCATCAGCCAGCCCGCTATCAGCGCCGCCCGCTCGTTGGCCAGCCAACGCGTAAAGCGCATCGCCAGCGCCACTGTCGCCACGCCGAGCACCAGGCTCAGCGAACGGGCCGCCAGAATGCCGTCGCCGAACAGCGCCATCCAGCCATGCAGCAACAGGTAATACAGCGGCGGGTGAACATCGAAGGAAGCGTGGTACAGCAAAGCGCCTACGTCATAGCGGCTGGTCAGCACGCTGGAGGCCTCATCGCACCAAAAATACCTGTCCGTTAAGGAAATAAACCGCACGACCGCCGCAAACGCCACGATCGCCAACGCGTAATGTTTATAGCCGATGCCCTTTAAGCCGTTGTTGCTTAAAGAGACATTCGAAACCTGCTGCAATGACATAACCGCATTCCGCCCAAAAGAACCACACCGTGTGGAGACGCTGCGTCATCATTGCCGACGGCGGGTAAATGGCGGGTAAATCAGTGCGAAAAAGTCGGCGCAGTCCCCTTCAGGCCGCACGGCTCTCAGCGAATTTCAACGCTGATATCCGGGTAGGCCTTCTCGCCGTCACTGAGGTAATGCCCCAGCGCCCGATATGCCATCACGTACAGCACGGCGGCGGCGCACAGGCACAGCAAGGTCACGAGAAAGAATCTGGATTTGCGCACGATAGGCTCCATGGGGAAATTTTCGCCTATTGTAGCGCGACAAACTAAACGAAGGTTCAATGCCTCTTGCCGTTTCCTGTGACCGCGCTCGGTGTCAGACAAAGTCCCGTCACTTAAACCCCACAACCCCCGCAGTGAACAGTAACCTGCCGCCCATCCCCTTTATGAACAAAAAGAGAAAAGTGAATTGCCCGCCGGTCCCTTTTTCCACCGATGCGCCCTCTCTACTATTGGACCTATCCAGCCGCTTAACGCTCAGCTGGCTGACCTCACTACCGCCTTAGGCATGAGTGATTCGGGATAGCAGCGTGCTTCACCGCCGCTTTTCAGCTACGACACATTAAAGGAGTTGCGACAATGGCTGTAAAATTTCCTTATGCAGGCCAATCTTTTACCATCAAGATGGACAATGGTCTCGAAGTTAAAAACGCCTACCATGCCAGTGAAAACACCATTACCGTTGAGTTTCTAAACGGAGAACTTCGCGGAACCATTATGAATGTGCCTTTCCAGTGGCGTTCATTGGCTGACGGCTATTTCATGATTTCCTGGCAAGAATCCGATAAAAATACCGTTGTTCACTGCGATAACTTCGAAAAACACATTTCTTATGCTTACTACACAACGATGAGTGGAGATTTTTACGTGATGGAAGGGAAAATTCTTTAATTCACTTCAGCGCCTTTAATCCTTTTCGCGTATTAATTGCCGCTCTATCAAATAGCCTATCCTTTGGCGTGGCCATTTTTATGCCTTTCTCATATCGCGCCCACATGACGCAAAAAACAGCGGCATACGTGGGCAAGCAAATTGCTTCAGACCGGTGTGCCACTTTCGGTACTGCAAGAAATGGGCGACTGGGAGAGCATAGGAATGGTACAGCGATACGCTCACCTTGCACACTGAGCATGCGAGGCAAATTGATGCGATTTTCGAAGGTTTAGTCCCAAATCTGTCCCATGATGAAATTGGAAAGACGGGATGAAATGCGTAACTCATTGATACTTAATGGCCCCTATAGGATTCGAATATCGGCCATGCAACCATTGTTATTACTAGCTTTTTATCTGTTCAAAAAACGCAGGAGCCCCCAATTAGGCCCCCAATCGTATTTCGCTGAAAACATCAGCAATTTCGAGCCCGGTGATGGTAACGGTAAACTACCATGCTGCCAACATCTCCAAATGTTACTTGGCGAAGATGTCGCTCATCTTTTCTATAGGCCTCAAGTGATTGGATGTCAGATGTGCGGTTCTCAATCTGCGCCAGCGCGGCGTTGCACCCTGTGACAATACGTTCGCTCGTCCCGCCTTGATATGCCCGGTGCGCACTTCAGGTTCGTTCTGCATGTTTTTCTCCATAAGTACAAACGCCCGCCAGTTGAGAGGCGGGCGTTATACAGTGATGTCGGGGAATGTATCCTGGGGAAATGGCGGTAGCGATGCTGCAGGGGTCACCAGTCAAACGTGGAAAATCCAGGCAAAAGATCGCCCGCAGCGTCCAAGTGCAGGAATGCTATGTGGTGGCGTTGCATCAGCGTAACAACCAGCCGGCAGCCGGCTTTTGATAGCCCCAGGCGTTTAAGCTGCAATACCGGGTGCAGCCAGGCGTTGAGCCGAATGAGGTACCCCGTACCGGTGAAATGACACCACTCGCAGTGCCCGAACTCTTCTCTTCGATGTGAAATGTGATACAGCAGCGTGTTGTCCTCATCGGTGATGTGTGCCGTACTACACTGGATCCCTTTGAGCAGTGCGTCACTAGGAAGTGTGTCGCGGTTCATGGGCGCTTGCCTCCCTGAATCGTTCGTGTGACATCCTGGTAACCGGCTCGCGTCATCAGGCCGCAGGCCCGGCGGGCACGTAGAATATCTATGGCGGTCACGAGGGGCGATTGAGCCTCACAGCTGAAGCCCCGGCGGTCAATGCGTACCAGATCAAACTTTTCCACCATGGCATTCAGCGCATCCGCGAGGGATATACCGTCACCGATATGGGCCTGTATTACGGCATCGTCGCTGAATGCGGTGTCGTTGAGTGTCAGGCCATAGTGCTGCGCCAGCAGGTAGGTGAGCAAGGATTGCCAGACAGTGATGGGGGACTGGCATGTTTGGGCCGCCCGTGAGGGTGGCGCGTGTAGTGTTCGCATAAGGGATATCTCTTTGTTGGATAGTAAGAATGGCGTGAGGTTAAAAATGCAGGGCGTTTTACCTGGGCGTTTCAGTTGTCGGATAAATCGAAATGTAGACGTAGCCGTATGAGCCGAGGCTGTCTGCTTCACAGGTCAGGCCATGGCAATACAGCGTGACACAGTGCTGATGGCGCGGATTGAGCTCGCCAGATAGCAGCATCAATTCCAGATGCTTGATAAATCGCGGAAAAGCATTCTCCAAGTCACGGCGCTGGGCGTCGCTGAAAATTCCGCCGATGTCAGCGCGGTCGGCCAGAAAATGCAGTCGTTCCCCCTCCTGTACCAAACGGGCGCCAAACTGCGGCGTGACATTACGTTTTAGTCCCCAGGCGGGAACATTATGGGGTGATGGCATGTAGTACCTCCTGATTGAGTCGGATAAATCATAAGAGCCCGTGTTCGGCGAACGAGTACACCGTCAGGCCGCCGACAATGCAGTGGTCCAGGACCCGGACATCAATCAGTGCCAGCGCATCCTGTATTCTCTGGGTGATGAGCTGGTCGGCCTCGCTGGGGTCGGCATGACCTGAGGGATGGCAGTGCGCAACGATAACTGCGGCGGCATTATGTTTCAGTGCGCCCTTCACGATTTCACGCGGATGCACCTGGGTGCTGGCAATGCTGCCGCTAAACAGGGACTCATGCGCCAGCAAGCGATGCTGGTTATCGAGATAGAGCGCCATAAAGACTTCGCGCTCCAGCCGGGCCATCTGCAGGCGCAACCAGTCACGCACCATGAACGGGGCTGTGAAGGGCTCACCCGGTTTGCGTAAATGCTGCTCCAACAACGCCAGTGCGCGTTGAATGGTGCGTTGGGTGGGTAAGGGCAGATCGGAGGTTGCCGGAGATAAGGTGATATTCATCATGATGGGGTGCCGTTGTCTGGAGGGTTAGTCGATGATGCGCATAATGGCGTTGCTTTCGGGATGGCTGAGGGCGTAATCCCGCAGGCGATAGTAGTGTTCGGTCATGGCATCGCATTCGGTGCGGCAGGCATGGTGGCTGTAAGTGATAAGGCAAGCAATGATGCCGGCGGCTTCATGTCCCACCGTTGCACTATTGCCGTTAAGGGCGTTAAAGAGGGCGTATTTTCTCTCCGTTGAAGGGATGATAAAGGCGCCGCTGTTACTGAGGGTGTAAAACTCCCAATAATCTCCGTGGTAGTCCTTACACAAGAGGTTGAGCCAGGAAAATATTGGTGACTCGATATGAAGCCATTGCGGAATGTCACCAAAATGCTGTAGCCAAAATGACAGGCGATCCGCGTCGCGAACGAGACTCGCTGTCAGTGTTGAGTGGTTGCTTATCGGACGTGTTGATGGTGTGTTATTGGCAGTATTCTCTTTCACAGGAATTATCCTTACATAGAGGTGGACTGGGCCGGGCAACGGCCGGCCACGATGGGTACAGCTAGAAACGGTGGTATCACGCCATAAAAAATGCCCCGCTCAGATGAACGGGGCATTTTGGTGTTGCTCGGAGATGACAGGTTGTCATTGCCGGAGAGGCCTCTCTGACAAGAGTGTAGTTTTGAGGCGCCTCAGCCAGCTATCACGTTGGGGGGGAGTCCCTACGTGTTGAGGCTGAACTCACTCCCCGACCTGAGAGCCCGGCACGGGAAGTGAGTTATCGTTAGCGAACAAACGTGGAGGGGTAAAGATTAGTTTTCACCGTTGGGAATGGCGGCGCCGACTTTACAGTCGGATTGCGAAAACGCGGGCAAAACCTGTCCGGCGCCTTTCAGCGTAAAACGGGTGGTTTGCATCCCTTCACCGCTAAGGATCACCGTCTTGCCTTTGCGCAGCTTGTCCCAGGCGAAGCGTACGCTATCCGCACCCACGCGGGAGAGCACGTCGTTGAATAGGATGGGGTCACTGCCATCAACAGAGACATAAAATGACCGCGTTTGCGTCCGCGCATCATAGTTGGTCAGTGAGCGCCCCGCAGCATCGGTGAACATCACGAACATGGCCTTATAGGGATTGCAGCCGATGTAAAGCTGCGATTGTCCCTGACCACGCACGCTGTATTCTGTCGTTCCCTGCCCCCACCCGCTGGTCCATGGGCCGGTTTCGGCCTGAGCCATAAAAGGTGCCGCCAGGGCACAGCAAAAAAGCCCTTTCATCAGTGTCTTCATGAGGTTGTTTCCTTTCGTTAATCGTGTTTTCCAATTTATTGCGGTAGGTCAGGTGCGCTCACCCCTGCCAGTCAGTCGTTATCAGTGCACTATCAGCGCAATGCCCAAGAATACGCCACCGGCTAGGCCAATCAGCTGGGGGCCACAAAGCCAGAACAGACGCAGCCCCACCAGGCTGAAGAAGCCGCCGGTGGTATAGACCGCATCGGGATGCGCGAGATTACGCAAGAACTGGCCCAGCAAGGCACCGAGGCATCCCAGCGCCGTGCCGACGATAACCGCGAGTATCAGCGTACCGGTGCCAGCCTCCTGGATCTGGCCGGCGGTATTGCGCGTAACCACCAGAAGTGAAAACAGCAAAGCGCCAATCCCCCAGCCAAGTAAAGAAGGGGTAAGGCGTGAAGGTGCATGCTGTGGCGAAGTCTCCATAGACGGTTGTCTCCTGTGTGACAGTCATATCGTGAGGAACGGCAGTCCGGCTTCCTGCTGCCGGGTATGGTGGTGTACCAACGCGCAGGGAAAGGATTCCGGCGTGGTTGCTTGAAGGGCTGAAATCCGTTGGGAGGAGAGAAATACGGTATCCGCAACGGCGCCCTGGCCGATCTTAATGACGGTTGAAGGCCAAAGATAATGGGTTGTACAGATCAATAACGCGAAACCGATCGTTGAAAACGATCAATCGATGGGGCCGCGATAGTGCAGATACGATAACGCGTAACGCATTGTTGTAACGCGTTTTATTTCATATCTGCTCGGAGTGACATGGGAAGGTTAGAGGCAGTTCAACCCTTGTGCTTGTCGGGCCCGTGTGCGTCGGACCGGGTGGAAGAGGACGATTTTGGGACCGATGGAAACGGTGGCCCACCGGGTTGCAGCATGAGCCACAGACGCAGGACTAAAGTCAGTAACGTGCCGAGCGTTCGAAAAATACGGCACAGGGTTTGCCAGGAAAAAAAGAGAGTCCAGCGTCGTTGCTTCAGCGCATGGTAAGAAGAAGGCATGGCAATATCTCCAGTTGTGATGTGGTCAATAAACAGAAATACGGTTCTGCTGGATATGCATACCGGGAATATAAGCGTGAGATTTTTTCGAAAGTGTTGTTCGATGAGGAAGCGCTGATAGCCATTGTGTAGAGTATTTCCCCAACATACCGTTCCGTTGTGCTGGGGAGTATTACGTGACCTGTTTCCTGCACCCTGTTTACGTCAGTTTGTCAGACTCCTGCTCAATGAGCGCATTAAAGTATTCATCCAGGGTCATTCTGTTTTTATTCAGCAATGCTTTTAGCTTGCCCGCATTTTCATTTTTTAGATAAAATTTCTTACTGACGCTGGTGTCTTGTTTTTTCACTCTGTAACTGTACTGATGAATTGCCGGTTTTATTTTTCTAAGGAGCAATTCTTTTTCCAGAGGATTGGTGAGGTAAAAATCCATGTAATTCAGGATGGAAAAGTAACGCTCCTCATTTTCTAACGGGGCGTATTTCTGCGCGATGTCATGCCCATGGGAGCATAAGTATTTCCACGCATACGAAACAACATCCTCATCATCTGGCGAAAGATGGCCCACCAGTGAACCATCTTCTTTTATTTCACTCCACTGGCTAACCAGTTCCCCCCAACGCTGATGTTCATCTTTCAGGTGGAATACTTTATGTTTTTTTAAAACCTCTCGAAGCCGTTCCTGATGGCTGTGTGGAATGATTTCTTTAACTTTCTCAAGTGGCAAGACGTCAAGAATGATATTGTTGAGTTCTGTCCATAACCAAAAACAGGCGCGCTTGTCGTTCTTCAGCCAGGCGACCTCTTCCTCAGACGGGATTTTTTCGTTGAGTGCATAAAGCATGTCAGAGACCACGCCATTAATTTTTTCAGGGGTATCCCTGAAGTGTTTCTGCAGCGAGTCAGTGAGATAGTGGCAGATATCTGCCGGGCCATCAAAATTCGCGAACCTGTTTTTTCTTATAATATTCTTCCGATCTAAATAGTCGATGAAAAAATCGCATTCATCCCAATCATGGGTAAACAGCAAGGCAATTTTAGGCGGTGACATGGACAGTTCTCCTGAGCCGAGAAAAACAGTGTATTTACACCGTAATTATGGCGTGATTATAGCACGATTATTGCGCGTTTTTCATCTTGTTATTCCGTTGTTTTCGCAGAATTTTTCACTGACTATTTTCACTGTTTTTATCGCAGGGATGCCTGTTCTCTCGGGATTTCTCTATCCCGCCATTATCGCCATGACCCAGGGTTAACCAGAATGAGGTGTCGCGGCTGACAGTCTGTCGGTATAAGGATGTTTTCGAAGAGGGGGGATCTGAGTGGCCCCCTGGAAGCTATCTTGATGCATGACATTATAAAATCGGCGACTGAGTGAGCAAGGAGGTGGTACCCTGGTATACAGCAAATAATACCGTATTCATCCACTTCCGCACCTAAGAAGCCCGGTAGCAACATAGGTGGGAACATTTTTATGGCATGAACATCAGCAGTATTTTAGACGACGAAATAAAACATTAAGGTACTTAGTGTTATTTAATAAAGAAAGTAACAATACGTATTTTCATCTGTGCATCCACGCACTCATTTCTATGAATCATCCGCATCCATGAATATTTACTGGGCTCCACTCTCATCTGTACGTTATCATTGTGATATCGAATAACAGGTCGATTTATGGAACCACTCATTAGAGTCTATGGTGTCAATATTTCATCAGGCATATCACTGTACACATTCAGCTCGCGTTTATGCATAACGCGGGTGACGATTCAGTGTCATACCACACGTCCAATCGCATCGCGTGTGCTTCTGCTACCACTCTTCAATTATTAGTTTATGTCGCTTAGCGATGTAGTTAATGTCATCGCCACGAATTAATAGCCCATTCTGAAAAATGCAGGGTGCACTGAATATCGGTAGGCGCATCTTCCGTGTAACGCTGAGGAGACGCAATCGAGTCATGCATCTGGGGTCGGAGATAATAAAATACGCCATCGGGGTATTCCATGAGGACCTAAACAGTAAACAGGAAAACCGATGAATCATGTCATAAACGAAAATCACCCCGCGGATAAGTCGATACAGCGTATTTTGTTAACGCATCAGGATGCGCTGTTTGAACGCTATTCAAAACTACTGATGTTCCGTGTGGATTTTGCCTATCGGCGTGAAAGCTTGTCATTTCATTTTGCTGACGAAAATCAAATGGCTGCCCAAATGACTTACCTAATGCAGCAGTGTTCTGATATCCCGGGAATAGTCGGGTATGCATGGGTGATGGAATACGCGGAACGGCATCGCTTCCATGTCCATGCCGCATTTTATATCGATGGACAACACCACCGGAAGATCTGGTTGTTCTGGGAACAGATAAAACATCTCTGGGAGAGGATCACGGAACTTGAAGGATATGCACATTGGTGTGAGCCCAAGTCCTGTTATCGGGTTCGGGGCGAGAGAGTTGTGGCGGCGTCTGATGTGCGAGGCCGCAGAGGGATGCAATACATTCTGAGCTATATGGGGAAACAGGAGCAACGTACGGCGCGGCCCATTTACCGGGTGAGTACTGTTCCGCCCCCTGTCAGAAGAGGGCGACCTCGCCGCTGACAAGCCGGCCTGGACAGCGAGGTCTTAACCCGCCAGGGATGGCATAAGGCAAGAGGTTAAAAATTACGTCGCTCCGACATCGTTTGAAGACGTTTCGCTGGTTTCACAAACGCCTTCTCCCTTCCACCTCAGGAGATAAAACGATGACAAACAAATACCCTCTACTCAGCGACCAATTTGTTGACATGGCCTTTATCACTCGGCTGACAGGCCTGACGGATAAGTGGTTCTACAAGTTGATAAAAGACGGGGACTTTCCGAAACCCATAAAGCTGGGACGCAGCTCTCGCTGGTTGCAAAGCGAAGTTAACATCTGGCTGCAATGTCGTATAGATAAATCCCGTGCGTAATTCATCAGTACCAATACCGGGGTATTATCGATAAACGCCTGAGTTATCCTTGGCTTTGTGAGCGAGAATTTGGTTTCCAGATATCTATTGCGCTCAAAAACGTGATGACGATCCCTGATGTGAGCTTGAATATAAGACTAATTAAATGGAAAGTGAATGTCTTGGCGCAATAGGGGGAATTTCTTGCGTCGATGTCGGGGAGATTGCGTCACCAGCTTCCTGATGTCTTTTCATTCGCGAAGCCGGCTGGCGAGCGATGGTTGAGGTACGTGTTGGCTTAGGTTAGGAGGGAACCGCATGTTTTTGAACGATCAGGAAACGGCAACCGATTTGCTGTACTACGAAGCGATTGCCAAAACAGTGGTCAAGCTAGTCGGAAACACTCCAACGGCGCCGATCACCATCGGCGTCCATGGCGACTGGGGCGCGGGAAAGTCCAGCGTGCTCAAAATGCTGGAGGCTTCCTATACTGATGACGAGCGAACCTTGTGCCTCTGGTTCAACGGCTGGACCTTCGAAGGATTCGAAGATGCCAAGACCGTCGTCATCGAGACACTTGTTGATGAACTACGTCGGGCCAGACCCGGGAGCGCAAAGGTCGCCGAGGCGGCGAAGAAGGTACTCAAGCGCGTCGATTGGTTGAAACTTGCGCGCAAGACCGGCGGATTTGCGCTGACTGCCGTCACCGGGATCCCGACGCTGGATCAGTTAAAGGGGGCCTACGATATGGTCTCCGGAATCTTGGCCAAGCCACAGGACCATATTTCAGCCGAGGACATCAAGACCTTTGCTGAGCGGGCTGGTGACTTCATCAAGGATGCTGATTATGTGGCCGAACACTTGCCCGAACATATCCATGCCTTCCGCGAAGAGTTCAAAGAATTGCTCAATGCTGCCGATATCGACAAGCTGGTCGTTATCGTCGACGACCTGGACCGTTGCTTGCCGAAGACTGCTATCGCTACGCTGGAGGCCATCCGGCTGTTCCTCTTCGTCGAACGCACAGCGTTTGTCATAGGAGCGGACGAAGCGATGATCGAATATGCGGTGCGCGAACATTTCCCGGATCTGCCGCAGAGCATTGGGCCTGCGACTTACGCACGCAACTACCTGGAGAAACTGATCCAGGTCCCATTTCGTATTCCTGCGTTAGGCGTCGCGGAGACTCGCGTGTATGTAACACTGTTGTTGGCCGAGAATGCGTTGGGTGCGGGTAGCATCGAGTTCCAGAAACTGCTGGAAGTTGCACGCGAGGACATGCGACGGCCATGGATGAGTCGAGGCCTGGACAGAAGAATGGTCGAGGACACCCTGAAGGGTAATGTGCCGAAGGAGGTCGATCAGGCGTTGGTGATTAGTGCGCACGTGACCAGACTCCTTAGCGAGGGAACGCGGGGGAACCCACGACAGGTTAAACGCTTCCTGAACTCGTTGATGCTGCGCCATGCCATAGCCGAAGAACGCGGCTTCGGTAACGAGCTCCAACGACCTGTTCTGGCAAAGATCATGCTCGCCGAGCGTTTCTACCCAGAGTTTTACGAACAGCTTGCTCGTCTGGCGGCGGCTCATCCGGAGGGTAAACCGGAGGCACTTGCCCAGTTTGAGCAGAAGATCCGCGTAGTCGGTAAAACAGATATCAAAGAGGGGTGCGAAACAGAACCCCAGAGAAAGACGCACAAGGTCGCCGATGTGCACTCAACGACTTCCGAAGTAGAGGTGTGGAGCAAGAACGAATGGGCGTCCGGATGGGCGGCCATTGAGCCGGCGCTGGGAGGATTGGATCTGCGGCCATATGTCTTTGTCACGCGGGATAAGCGTAGCTCGCTGGGCGGGTTGATCGCCGCCAGCCATCTTGAGGCCTTGGTTGAGAAGCTAATGGGGCGTTCGCTGGCGGTCAGCGGTCTAACTGACGAGATCGGCAAACTGACACCTCCGGAACAAGAGGAGGTCTTCGAAACTATCCGGGCCCGGGTTCTTCAGGAGGATCGTTTTATCCGGCAGCCTAAGGGAATCGATGGCCTAGTACGCGTCGTGGAGATTCACCCTCAGCTGCAACGCCGATTGCTGGAGTTCGTGCGCGACCTGCCTGTCGGCAAAATTGGCGCGTGGGCGGCTTCCAGTTGGAGCAGTTGCTTCAAGGACGGAGGGATCGCTGATGAGTTTCGCCAGATCCTGGCAGCCTGGGCTGTCCAGGACGGAAACCAGAAGCTTCGTGTCGCGGCGCAGGGTATTCTCGATTTCGGCCAGAGAGGATAAACGATGGGGACTTCCAAAGCCTATGGTGGCCCTTCGAATGGCCTGGTGCCTTCCTTTGTGGACACCCCTCCCGCACCGACTTCACCTCGCCCGCAACCGCAAGTAGCACCGGGAAGTGCACCGGCACAGCCGGCATCTGCCCCAGATACTGGCGCAGCGGGTAGTTTCAGAGGGGCTCGGGCTAATTTCACCCGTTTTGCCCGTACCAGCAGCCGAAGTTCGCTGGGCAAGGCAATGTCAAGTTACGTACGTGGCGGCAATGGTGGAGCCCGACGAGCCAGTCGCCGCATGGGATCTTCCCAGGCGGCGGCCAGGGGCTTGCTCGGCATTGTCCGCGATATACAGAGCCAGGGTGCCGCCCAGACATTACGTCAACTTAATCTCGGTGGCTTGGCTGGGCAACCGGCGGCGGACGTGTTCGTGTCACTGGTAGAGTTCCTCTGTCCGCCGGGAGGAAGCGTCGATGAGGGTATTGCCCGGCATGCGATGATGGAGACGATCACAGACATGGCCGAAGCTGGGCTGGGTTCGTTCGATACCCTGAGCCGGGAACAACTCAACGACATGTTCCTGAATTTTATCGCTCACTCAATCGAGGGGCGGGTTATTGCCGATCTGGGACACCGCGGCGTCCAGGTCTCGAATGATATCGCGGCGGTTGAGCATATGCAGGACGAACTGCACGATTTCATTTCGGGTGCAACACGTGGACAGCTTGCCGGACGTCTGGAGGGCATTGTGAGCCTATCGGATCGCGACATCGAGCAGCGAGTCAATCAAATCTATGAGGCGGCGTTCAATCTGATCGCCATCGCAGGGGAGGACGTCGAGTGACCCATCACACCATCATCGCCAGGCTCGGTAACACAGATACATACGGGATCAATCTTCGCAGACAGACGACACAGACGACACCGATCAACTTCCTGGATGGACAAGGTCGTCTTGGTTTCGGGCTGGGGCACGCGTTGGATGCATTGAACGAGCTTGGCCTGACACCTACGGAAACCGCTGTCGATCTGGCTCTGCTAGCCGCTGCGGTAACTGCGGCTGATACCCGAATTTCTCGCAATACGGATGCTCAGGATTCTTGGACCCGGGAAATCGATATCCACCTGCCGGTTGCTGACCCGGCTCTGTGGAACAGTCAGACTTCGCTACTCGAAACATTGCTGAACTTCCTTACCGGGGATCGTTGGAGCATTCACTTCCACCGCCGTCCGCCCACCTTAGGCAAATTTGTCGGAGAGCAACAGGGTCTTCGCCTTGTTGAACCCTCCTCCGTGTGTCTGTTTTCCGGTGGCCTGGACAGTTTCATCGGTGCGATCGATTTGTACTCCGACGGGCAGGCTCCCTTGCTGGTGAGTCATTACTGGGATGGGGTCACCAGTTCGCATCAGTCGCTTTGTTCCGAACTTCTGACGTCCCGCTTTGGGGAACTACACCATATCCGCGCGAGAGTTGGCTTTCCCAATAACACCGTGGACACGAATGGTGGCGAAGATACGTTGCGAGGGCGCTCTTTCCTCTTCTTCTCACTCGCAGCCATGGCGGCGGATGCCGTGGGCGATGGTTCCGAGGTAGTCATTCACGTTCCGGAAAACGGCCTGATCTCTCTCAACGTACCGCTGGATCCGCTGCGTGTAGGGGCCTTGAGTACGCGAACAACGCACCCATTCTACATGGCGCGTTTCGACGAATTACTACATTGCTTGGGGATCCACGCACACCTTGAAAACCCTTATGCATTCATGACGAAGGGGGAGATGGCGGCACAATGTCGCGAACCAGCGCTCCTGCAGAGCACAGCCGCTAGCACCATGTCCTGCTCGTCCCCCTTGAGTCGCCGTTATGATCCCGATCCGACAGAGCGCCAGCCCAAGCACTGTGGTCGCTGCGTTCCATGCCTGATCAGGCGTGCCGCGCTGCTCGAGGCCTTTGGCACCGATGCTACACCGTATCGAATACAGGATTTGGGCGCGCAGGTGCTCGATAGTACTAAAGCAGAGGGCGAACATGTGCGTTCGTTCCAGCTCGCGTTAGCGAGGCTGGAGAAAAATCCTGGCCGGGCGCGATTCGATATTCACCAACCCGGACCATTGATCGACTACCCCGACAGGATATCGGACTACGCCGGGGTCTATACCAGAGGGCTGCGTGAAGTTGGGCGCCTGTTGCAAGGTGTACAGTCGAGTCCTTTATCATGACAGCCCCAATATCCATACCAGCCCCCCGCTTGGTCGACTTTCATTGTCACTTGGACCTTTATCAGGATCATGAGGCGCTCATTGCCGAGTGCAATCGCGAACAGGTGGCAACCCTTGCCGTGACGACTACGCCGAAAGCTTGGCCGCGCAACTGTGAATTGGCGTGGGATTCACCCTATGTTCGGGTCGGCCTGGGGTTACACCCGCAACTCGTCGCCGAGCGAGCGGGAGAGCTTCCTCTATTCGAACGCTATCTGCCAGATGCTCGTTATGTCGGAGAGATCGGCCTGGATGCCGGACCGCGTTTTTACAGTAGCTTCGAAATCCAGGAAAGGATATTCACGCGTATTTTGCAGGCATGCGCTGAACACGGTGACAAGATCCTGAGCATTCATAGTGTCCGCACAGTCGGCAAAGTGCTCGGGCACCTTGAACGTTCGCTCTTGCCCGATCGAGGAAAAGTTATCCTGCACTGGTTCACGGGTTCTGTTGCCGAAGCCCGGCGAGCCGCAGAGATGGGCTGCTACTTCTCGGTTAACGAGGAGATGCTTCGCTCTCCCCGGCACCGCAAACTGGTCGCCGGCCTGCCAGTGGAACATCTGCTGACTGAGACGGATGGCCCGTTCGTCATACGCGACGGCAGGTCACTGCGCCCCTGCCAAGTTGATCGCACGGTGGAAGCCATTGCCGAGATACATGGACTGGCTGTAGAACAGATGGCAACACTTGTCTTGCGCAACCTCAAACGACTGGTTACTCCCTGATAGAGGAATTGTCTGGAACTCACTGTCGGTATTGAGCTTCCGGTTCATGGAACGCCGACCGGTGTTAGAACTCACCAACCATCCTACCGGTGGTCCATAAAGCCGGAGCCGTGTTGGGTTCCGATCCCTACTACAGCAGCTCCGCGATGTTCCTGAATGCGAATGGTTACATAACACTATCATTAACCACTTTAGAGACACTGCTTCCTAAGTTCTATCAAAGCTAGGGCATTGTTCTAAACAACGTAGATTTTTAACGAACATAATCAGCCCCGGCAATATCAGTGGTGAACAGCGGGCTGAAGCAGGTCAAGCCAGCATCAACATAAAACTGAGCAAGCTAACTTACCATTTCAAACGCATTTAGAAATGATCGCACTGGGTAATAACGCAAGCGAATGCGAAAGAAAGACTCATTCAGCCAGTAACGATTGTAAGAAGAAAACTTAAATCTTTCTAACAGATCCCTCTTGAATCCTTCTCGCGAGTAGGTTAATAATTGAGTGCTTTACACAAATTTACATAGTGGCTTCATCATCAAAAGGAGTTGTTTATGAAAGTTATTGATCCATCTATGCTGGATTTTGTCTCTGGGGGACGCGGTAATAATGGCGGTGATCGCACAGATAACGGAGGCCGAACTTCAAGTTCTAAAAACGGACGAAATGGAAACTACTCGGGTGATATGTACGGAAAGTATACTTCGCCAGACTGCGTTAACGGCATAATCGGCGGTACCTTGAGAGGCCCAGTCGGATTGGCAGTAGGCGCTCTTACGGGAGGCTGTTTCAAAGATGCGAAAAGTGGTGGTGGTAACGTTGGCATGGGCAAAGGCGGCAATAAAAGCAGTGCAGGTAGCTGCAGTGGTAAAAACGGTTCTGGTGGTTGCAGCTGGTAATTTTAGTTAAATTCAAGCATAGGCAATACATTGCCTATGCTTGATAATTATAGGGATGAATATGAACATTATTTTTCGCTCTTTTAGCACCATTGTAGGAATTATTGTTGCTGCATCACTGCTTAGCGGTGCGGGCGTAGCATTTACGACATTTTATGCAGCGCCTAAAAACCTTTCTGTTTTTGTAATTACAATTATCTTCGTACTTGCGATCGTGAAAATTTTTGATATAGCTACCAAACTTTGCTTTCCTAATACATCAAGAAAGAAATAGATTTTAGAGTATTGTTTTCAGGGGTAACTATATCCTCCATCCGTACTCGCGAGTACGGATGGAGATTACTAGACTAATCGGATAACTCTATCGGCGGAAGCAATCGTCGTTTCTCGGTGAGCAATGATCACCCGCGTAATGCTAAGCGCCTTTATCGCCTGATTCACACTCGCTTCACTTTCCTGATCCAACGCACTGGTGGCCTCGTCCAGAAACAAAATTGCCGGCTTCTTGTAAATGGCTCTGGCAATGAACAATCGTTGCTTTTGCCCACCGGACAGCCCCTCCCCTAGTTCGCCAATCAGTGTTTCATATCCCATAGGCATGCGTAAAATCACTTCATGCAGATAGCTGGCACGGGCACAGGCTTCCATCCAGGCATCGTCCATCTCGTCCGCGAACCCGCAAATGTTTTCTCGGATCGAGCCGGAGAACAATTTATCGTCCTGCATCACACAGGCAATCATCTTGTGGTAATTATTAATGCCGATCTGGCGGATATCTATACCATTTACCTCAACACGCCCTGCATCCGGGGGAAACAGCCCACATAGCACCTTCATTAACGTTGTCTTACCAGCACCGGACGGACCCACGATGGCCACGCTTTCGCCCGGCGCAACGCTGATGTCCAGGCCATCAAAAATAGCCGGTGACTGACTGTCGTAACGATAACTCAGAGCATGGGTCATCAATCCCAGAGGCTTTAAGTCCGGTGCATAAGGAAGGTCAGGTTTGCGGTCCTCCCGCGGATGGAGGGCGATATCAGCAATACGTTCATTATGCAGGCTCATCATGCGCAGCTGCAGCAAAAATTCCGTCAGCGACCCGATGCGGTCGGAGAACTGGCCCCGAAAGGCGCCGAACGCCACGAACATGCCGATGGTCATCTGGTTATCGATCACCAGGCTGGTTCCCAGCCACAGAATGACGATCTGGTCACACGCCGCTATGAAGGTGTTGATCCCGCCAAATAGCATGTCCATCCTCGTGACACGGATACCCGTGTTGATGGTATCAATTTCAAGGTTTAGCCAGTGAGCGATGCGGCGTTCTGCCATACCCTGCATTTTGACGGTAGCGATACCGTACAGCGTTTCCATAAAATACGAGCCGGCCCGAGCCTCTCTCACCAGCGCCTCCTCGGACAGCTGACGGTAATATCCATAGGTAAGCAGCCGCATCAACACATAAAGCGCGGTGAAAGTGAGCACTACCCAGGTCAGCCAGCCGCCATACAGTACCATCATCACCAGCACGCCGATCACCATGATGCCGTCCATGATGGCGCCGACGATACTGGTGGTGAAAGTGCTACGCAGCGTATCCAGTGAACCGAAGCGTGACTGAATGTCACCCAGCTTACGACGTTCAAAGTAACCGAGTGGCAGGCGCAGCAGGTGGGTAAACAACCCGGACTGCCACTGAACGTTGATAAGCGTTGCCATGACCAGTCCGGACCAGGAACGCACCATGCCGATGGCAGCCCTCAACAAGATAAAGAGCATCAACCCGGCGCAGATGAGCGTCAGTAACCCGCGATCGCCAGCAGGAATGGCGTGATCCATCACCAGCTGCGTGCCGATGGGCATCACCAGGTTGATGGTTTCGAACACCAGAGACAGGCAAAAGATTTTGCCGAGCGCCCCCTTGAGACCGTGTACGCTGCCAATCAGCGTACGCAGGTGTATGCGGTGGCGAACGCTGTCGGCGGTAAAGGCGCTGCCGGGCCAGGCCTCAAGCGCTACGCCGGTGAAGCTGTGCGACAGTTCCGTCAGGCTGACAGTTCGGCGCCCGCGCGCCGGATCATGCAGCACTGCGCGGTGGCCTTTGACGCTGACCAGAACCACAAAGTGGTTGAATTCCCAGTGCAACAGACAAGGCATTTTCAGTGCGCCAAGTTCGTTCAGATCCAGCGACAGAGGGCGGGTACTCAACCCCAGCTGTTCGGCAATACCGCTCAATCCAGCCAATGTGGCACCGCGGGTTGACAGATTGAACTGTCGGCGCAGCGCGATCAGGTCGATATTTTTGCCATAGTGGCCACAAATCATCGCCAGACAAGCGAGTCCGCACTCCGAAGACTCGGTCTGATGCACCATCGGAACCCGGTGGCGCAGCCGCAGATCCAACTGGCTAACCAATTTTTTGAACGAGAGCTTATTCATTGACCGGCCCCGTTGCACTGTGCTTCATGTCGTAGAACGGTGACAGCATCCATTGATAAATCTTCCTTTTTTCCAGAAACAGGGTGCTTTGCGCTTTCATGCCGTTTTCCAGGCTCAGACGTTTACCGTCGTAAGCAATGGATTGTTTTTCCGGGATAACGATCACCTTGTAGTACGGCACGGCAGCGGTCAGCGCCGCTTTGGGCGCTCCCTGGTAGGTCAGCATTTCCTGCGGCGAGGCCGGGGCTTTGGAGATGACGGCCACCGTACCGGCGAACTGGCCGAATTTCTCCGCCGGAAAGGCGTCATAGCGCACATTAACTTTATCGCCGGCGGCGATGTAAGGGATGGCGTCGTTAGGCACCCAGAGCACCAGGGCATAGTGATCGATGTCATGGGGAAGTACCTGCAATAGGCTGTCGCCTACGTTGACCATTTGGCCAACCGTGACGCTCAGCGAATCGACGCGACCGTCGGCCAGCGCACGAACGATGATCTCCCCGCCGGCATCGATGTTGAGCAACTCCTTTTGCAGCTCATAACGTTGCAGCTCCATCTGGTAAATCTGATTGTCAAATTCGGCAGCCTGAATATGGATTTGGCTTTCCAGCGCAGTGATCTGCAGGGCATTCTGTTCGTTCTGGCCGGACAAGCCCAGCAGGTTGTTTTGCTGCTGGTAATACAGCGCCACCTGATTGGTGAGTTGATCCTTATTGATCAGCCCCTTGGTCTGATAGTGCCGGTAGTTCTCCATGTTTTCCTTCATGATACGTATCCCTTCCTGGGCACGTTTGAGGATATCGGTGGAACGGGTGAATGCAGCGGTGTATTGCGCCTTCTGTTGTTCCAGCATGATAAGCGTGGCCTGCTTGCTGCTTTCCAGTCGGCTGATGATTTGCGCAATGCGTGCCAACTGGCCATTGATATCCCGTCTCTGGTTATCACTGACTACACCACTGCGTGTGCTTTTGCTGACGTCAATCTGGTAAATGGGGGCACCAACGGTGATCACCTGCCCTTCGGTGACAAATTGTTTGACCACTACCCCTTGAACCGTGGAGTAAACGTTGGCCGCGCGGGGATAGGTGCTGATCTCTCCGGTCACGTTGAGCCGCCGGGTATAAGTACCGGCGATAACGAAGGTGAGAAAAGCAACGAGGAAAAAGAGGCAGAGCCCTGCCGTGAGCCAAAAGGGAATGCCGGGCAACAGCAATGCCCGGCCACGCCATTTCATTTTCTGATTATCGATCGCTTCCTGGCGAAACAATGTATACCTGCCTTGTTCATCAATCCAATATTATTGGCGGAAGGGAATACCCCACAGAATTACAGCCAAAAAAAATCATTTTAGCGTCAGCCCCTGTTTAACAATTGAGGTATCTACGCCATAAACTAGCCTTGCAATTGACGCTGTTCCAAACTGGTATAAATCGTTTGAATTTCTCCTTTCAAGCTCTCGCCTCGGTACACCATCGATGTATCGTACCGTTGATACCTTTCTTCTCGCGCAGCACTGAACCAGTTAAACGAACCTATACATAGTAACCTTTCGTCCCCAATCACAATTTTACTGTGCACACGATTGACCAACTTCGTAGTGATGCCTATATCGTTTAATTTTTCCATGGCGTCGTTAAGGCGCCGTTGTTTCTCTTTGCGCTTTTCATAATTAGCATGTTCAGTATTAAAGCTTTTGTCCGTCACGACAGTAATTTCAATACCTCGTGAACGTGCTTGGACCATAGACGCCAGAAATCCGGTTTGTTCTAGCTTTTGCCAGGTCAACCACGGAGAAACGATGGTAATACTCTTCCCAATGGAGTCAAAGGTCTGGTTCAAAAACGCATCATGTTGCTCCACGCCATGCAGGGTCGATATCTGCGTTTGCTTTGCACTTAAATCTTTACGTTCCTGGAACTCAAACTGCAATGCGTTGCTATTCGAAGCAAACAGATATTTTGCCAGCAATCCTCGCGGCGAAGAGCCCGGTTGGACCTCAAACAGATCCATATCACCGAAGACTAGGAAACTATCTTTTGCCCGGGAGACGGCAACGTTCAGCATGCTGCTTTCGCTATCGATAAACCCACCATCCTCATGTTTGGAATAGACGGGGGAAAAGAGTATGAGCGCTCTCTCTGCTCCTTGCAGGGAGTGCACTGTACCAACCGTTAGCGAATCGTCATCACCGTTACAGTTAATATTGAGCTTATGCAATGCGGCCTTGATGGCGTTAACCTGCGCCGAAAATGGCGTAACGATCCCTACCACTTTGTGCAGCAAATTGCCGTAATGACGCTCTATTTCCTCTTTATGCACAGCTAGCCAAGCGGCTATCGTCTCAGCCTCAAAAGTGTTGTAACGGCTCCCACCATTCGCCTGCTGACCCAGACCATCAATATGCAAATAGCCCATCGCCGGAAGAAGAGTCTCTTTTTCGTTCCCCCGCTTAGGTTGTAACTTGCCATGGTAGCAAAGCGCGTTACAGTAGTTGATGATGTTATCGAAGCAACGACGGTGCTCATACAGGTACATCCCACGTGCCAGATCCGGGTCGTAGTGATAGCGAGAATTAAACTGTGCAATCTTCATTACGCTACCCGACGCAGCGCTTTTACCTGAATCACATATCAGAGAATAGGCATCCGTCAGTTCTTCCTGAGTGCCTCCAGGGAGGACTTTCTCCTCCACCATATTGCCTATATCAATGGCAGGTAAACTGTTCCAGATAGGCGCAATCTGTTCCGTATCGCCAATCACTAACGCTTTTTTCGCCAACGCGAAGGAAGCAGCTGCTACTTCTGGAAGCACCTGCCCCGCTTCATCGACGATCAGCAGATCGGCAAAGTTATATAAATAACTATCCTCAAATGTTTTCCCACCAACATGTTCCCTGATGGCCAGATGACGAGGAAGCATATAGCAGGTCATCACTACACAAGGGGTGAGCTTCATCCTGCGCTGCCAGCGAGCCTTAATCGCTCTAGCCCCTTTAAGACCTTTTTCTTTTTGAAGATTATCAATAGCGCTCATATCCATCAGCCAGCGCCCTTCCCAGTAATGGGTCGCGAGCAGGAATGCAGGGAAGCGGATTTGTGTATCAGCAAGCCCGTCGGCTTCAGCTAAACTAAACTCCTCCTCGCCCGTATGACCTAATGACTGGAGCAGAACGTGCCAACATCGGGCAGCCTCACTTTCACGTTGGGAAACGCCCTGAGCAAGATCGATTTGCTGTTGATACCCGCTTTGCTCTTTTTGTACTTGAGCAATAAGACCGTCGATATAGGCGTCTATTCCTTCCGGCACAATCCCCTGGAACTCGGTCATTTTTGGGCCAAACGTAGCGTCCAAGAAGAGCTTGATCTTATAATGGCGCTTAGTACGGATAGCAGGGATCCATGAAAAGAACGCATATATCATCGACTCGCTAGCGCGATATTGCTGCCACTGCTTTTTACCTTGGTTTAAAAATGTGATCTCATCCGTGCTGCCGAGCAGTAGCGTACTTTTGTCCTGAATATACTGGTCAAGATCTTCGCTGATGGCATTCCGTTCCTGGCGGATGCAGCTCAGTCTGTCCCATGCGAGCTCGATTTGCTTAAGCTGCGCGTACTGCTTGGTTAAACAGTCATGTAGAAGAGCCACGACACGTTCGGGCGAGCTGCAATCCGACGATGGGAACGCCATCCTCGCTCTTTCAAGATAAAATACCCGCGCATCTTCAACATACTCCAGGGATTCAACGCGATTAAAAAAGTCATCCGTCTGGTATTTGTTAACCGCTTCGGCCTTACGGCCCGAAGACGGGAAGTAAGCACCATAACTTTTCAGCTCAGGCAACCAGCGTCCAGCCATTGTTCCGCTGCCGATGGCAAAATCTTTACCGAACGCTTCAATGATGTTGGTCACAGCCTGATTGTTGGTTGATGTAGCAATCACTACCGGTGGCTCAGTTTTATTAAGGGCCGCTCGTGCCCATTCAGTAGCAATAATAGAGAGAACCAGAGTGGTTTTTCCGGTTCCTGGCGGGCCATTGACGGCGAGGATATCACCCGGCTGCTGGGTGAGGTAATGGCTCAGAGCATCGCGCTGCGCCATAGCCAGCGGGAACTCATCCCCGGAATGCCCCAGCCGCTCACTGAATTTTACATTAGCGGCAAGTAGCGGCTCTACAAGCGGCCTGGCCATCGAGGCAAAACGAGATAGTAGCGGAACATCTTTTTTACACATCAACAGATGATCGTACAGAGGAAGAATATGGATGCTGGCCCCACCGGGTTGGTTGGCTTTAATAATATAGCCATATCCTGCCAATTCATATTGCTCGTGGGTGTCAACCCATTTTCCAGCCACATTTTTCAAAAGAATGTTTGTCTCGGTCAGGTACCTCTGCCACAACTGCTGATATCTGGCACACCGCTCTGACCGCTGTTCATCGGTTTCTTCACGCCGTTCCTGTTCGCCATCAACACCAAAGGTGAATGAACTGTGCGTCGTTCTGTATTTGTCATACTGCTCCATCTCGCCGATAGAGAAGGTGCCCTTGGGAAGCGGTTCGAGCAGGTCACGAGGGATAGTGGCAGGTGCTATGGGGAATAGGAAACCTTCGCGGTTCAGGAGTGCTGAAGTCACCAATGGTGTAATGATAGCTGGCGCGCCTGCCGTCCGCGCTTTGCCATGCTTTAGCAGACGATTCCAGACTTTTGGCCGCAATATCACCTCGACCGTTTTAACCGTATCGCCTTCTCCCTCAAAGAACGCACGGGCGCTCTCTTCATCCAGCCGTCCCGTGGTGATATCTATCCACCGGGTGAATTTATCTGCATCTTTATGCTCAAATGCCCCTTTGCCAGATTCGGCATCTGCTAAGGAGTTACGCCAGTATGATGTAAATCCTTGAGTATTACTGTCCATCCATGCCCCATAATCTAATGAGATTTATTGATTTCGTTGATATACATGCAATTCATGATTAAACATTGTCCACGATGCGCACACGATCGCAATAATTTGTTTGTATTGGGATTGATCGAGTCATGAAAGATACCTGCGCTGACGGTTGGCAACACATAAATTAAGGCCAAGATGAAATGCTGACTCCAGTTTACACCCGATCGCAGGCTTCCCCGATCTCATTCAGGTCACCATATACCCGGTAATTTCCTCATAAATCAGAGTTATTATAGCCGCCAGCCGCCCCCATAGAATTTCTAAGCAGGGGACTGTCGCTTATTTTATTAAAACCTTAGCCATTAAATCCACAATGAGATTATTTTCATGATAATAATTAGCTTGAAACCATTGTTTTGGTTAGCCTTACTTAATACCTGAATAATTGTCTATATAAAGCGTACAATGAATGGTCGGTCACATGATTTCTAAACAAGGCTTGGCCATGCTCGTACACCTGTATTAAGTTAATGGTTTAATGAGTAAAACTCTGCCAACATGAAAAACAGGGAATAATCCTCTCTTTCCACGCTAGCAGTTCAACAAATAAGATATCTCGTGGGGTAATTATGCGGATAAAACACATAGAAATCGCTAACTTTCGCAAGTTGAAAGCAGTTCATATAGATTTCTCAGAAGAAACAACCATTTTCGTCGGAGCAAACAACAGCGGGAAAACATCCGCCATGATTGCACTCCGTCGATTTCTGGTTGATCGCTCCGGTTTCTCCATCAATGATCTCACCTTATCTTATTGGCCACAAATTGATGCAGCAGCAATGCAGTGGGAAGCTGCCCCTGATGCTCAAGAACCGATTCAATGGGAGCGCTTCTCACCATTCCTGGATGTATGGCTCGACGTCCCACCTAATGAACTTCATCACGTACAAAAGATTTTACCCACGCTGGATTGGGATGGGGAAAGCATAGGTGTGCGCCTGCGTTTTGAACCCAAAGACCCCGACGCACTGCAACACGAATATCTCACGGCAAAACGCGCAGCGGCCGAAGTTATGGCACAAGCCAAAGAATTCGGTGAACAAGCGGGCTCCACGACTGCATTTGCACTTTGGCCACGTTCGATGATGGAGTTTTTAGCCCAAAGAATGCGCTCTACTTTCGAGATCCGTGCTTATTTGCTTGATCCTTCAAAACTGAACATGCCGGAAAAAGGTAGAGCCTCCCCTCAAACACTCCCAGAAAACAGTGACCCCATCGATGGCGGGGATCCGTTTAATGGTCTTATTCGTATCGACGAGATTAGCGCACAGCGTGGATTTGGGCACAGCGATCAAACAGGGTATACGCAGGGTAACGAATCACGAGAGGACATAACTGAACCCAGAATGGGGAAAAAACTTTCCAGCCAGCTGCGCAACTACTATAGCCAACACTTGGATCCTTTCGATACGCCGGAACCCAAAGACCTTCAGGCGTTGATGGCATTGCATGAAGCACAAACGGCTTTCGGCACGCGTTTAGCAGATTGCTTCTCAGATGCCTTGACCGAACTGGAAAATATTGGCTATCCCGGCGTTACCGACCCCAAGCTGACCATAACCACCAATATCAGGCCTATCGATGGGCTTAATCATCCGTCCGCAGTGCAATACGAAGTGCCGACCCATGTTACCGGCTCTTTTGGCGCACATCGCCTTCCCGAAGACTCGAACGGACTCGGTTACCAAAATCTCGTCTCCATCGTCTTCGCACTCATGGCATTTCGTGATAACTGGATGAAGGTCGGAAAGGCTGGAAAATCAAAAGGGGCGGAAGAAACGCTCATTCCACCGCTTCATCTTGTTTTGATTGAAGAACCTGAAGCGCATTTACATGCACAAGTTCAGCAGGTTTTTATTAAGCAAGCCTACGGAGTTCTGCGAAAACATGACAAGCTAGAGGACTCTCCACACCTTCAAACTCAACTGATCATCAGTACCCACTCCAGCCACCTTACCCATGAAGCTGAGTTTTCGTCTTTGCGTTACTTTCGGCGGCTACCGGCACTCGCACAAAGCGGTGCCGTACCCTTAACTTCCGTTATCAATCTTTCGGAAGTCTTCGATGGCAAAGACAAAACCGAACGTTTCGTGAAACGATATTTGAAAGCTACTCACTGCGATCTATTCTTCGCCGATGGAGCGATACTCGTGGAAGGTCCGGCTGAGCGTATTCTCGTTCCCCATTTTGTTCGTGAGCGTGAAGCCTATGCTTACTTAAAGCGTAGCTATATCACATGGCTTGAAATAGGCGGGAGCCATGCACACCGATTGAAGAATTTGATTGAACATCTGGGGATCAATACCTTGATCATCACAGACATTGACGCCAAAGACGGCACCACCAATACTGCGGTTGTTCCGAAACGAGGCATGGGCCAACGAGCCCGCAATGAGACGGTGAAAACGTGGCTACCTAAGGAAGAATCTTTCGATGCACTCCTCGACATGAAAAGTGAGCGCAAAGTGCTTGCCGAACCAAGCGGCTATGCTATCCGAGTGGCGTATCAAACACCTATTTTCATGCCATTCAAGTCTGCAGAAGTGCTTGAAGCAGTGGCCAACACTTTCGAAGATGCCCTCGTGTATGAAAATCCGGCGCTATTCTCCAACCTGGACGGTCATGGACTCATCGCAAAGTTTCGTGAAGCGCTAAAGGAGTCCGCCGATCTCAGCGAGTTGGCAACAAGGATTTTTGAGGCACTGAAAAATGGGACAAAGGCCGAATTCGCTCTCGATGTCCTTTTTAGTGAGGAAATCGATCGGCTGAAGGTCCCTCAGTACATTGACGAAGGGTTAGTCTGGCTAGCAGAACAGCTAAAACGTAAAGAGCATGATGTTCTTGGAAAAGCGGAGGTGGGAGAATGAGCAGGCTGGAAGTGATAATTCCCGACGATGAGATAGACATGTCGGCTGATGCGGAAATCAGAAAATGTCTTGACCTCAGCTCCCCAAAAAGTTTCTTTCTTTTTGCCGGCGCCGGTTCAGGAAAGACAAGGTCGTTGGTATCCGCTCTCCAGTATGTGCGCGACACCTTCGGGGATGAACTTCGGCTGAAAGGACAACGAGTCGCTGTCATCACTTATACCAATGCGGCGAGCGAAGAAATTCAACGCCGCCTGGATTTTGATCCAACTATAGACGTTTCGACTATACATAGCTTCGCCTGGTCTCTGATAGAAGGGCTTAACCGTGATATCCGTGAATGGCTTCGCGCGAAAATAACCACCGATATCACAAAGCTTGAAGCAGAAGAAGCAAAAGGGAGAAAAGGTACGGAAGCATCAAGAACCCGCTTAAAAAAAATCGCCTCGAGAACCAAACGCCTTCAAAGCCTCGATAACGTTAAACGCTTCGTTTACAGCCCAACCGGAGAAAATCTCGGCCGCGACTCGCTGAACCATGCCGAAGTGATTCATCTCACCGCCTATTTTTTAACAACAAAACCGACCATGCAGAACATCTTGATCGGCCGTAACCCCATTCTGCTTATCGATGAGAGTCAGGATACCAATAAACTTCTGATAGATGCCTTATTTGCCGTTCAGGCTCAACATAAAGAGACATTCGTTCTCGGCCTGATTGGTGACATGATGCAGCGTATTTATAGCGATGGTAAAGACGGACTGGATAACAATCTGCCTGCCGACTGGGCAACCCCCGGAAAACAGATGAATCACCGTTGCCCAAAACGCATCGTAAAATTAATTAACGCCGTACGTAGCGCAGTGGACAAACAGGTACAACGGCCACGAACCAACAGCCTTGAAGGCAGCGTGAGGCTTTTCGTCCTTCCTAGTCATACCGTTGATAAACCTGCTGCCGAGCGAAAAATTGCGATGCATATGGCCGAGGTTGCCGATGATGAACAATGGCGGAATTTGGCACTCTGCAAATGCCTCACATTGGAGCACCACATGGCCGCCAGTCGGTTAGGCTTTTTAGAGCTGTTTGCCCCTTTGTATAGCGTGAAAAGTTGGCGAACCAATCTTCTCGATGGATCTTTGCCCTGCGTTCGATTCTTTACTGATGAGATGCTGCCATTAATTCAGGCAAAGTTTGCCGAAGACCGTTTTGCCATCGCCAGAATTCTAAAAAAACGATCGTCGCTAGTCAGCCCAGATGCCTTGCAATACGCAACAGATCAACGCTCGCAACTGAAGTTAGCATCGGCAGCACTGGAACGCCTTATGACGCTGTTCGCACAGGGTGCTGATCCTTCGCTTGGCGATGTCCTTCGTTTCGTAGCGGATAGCGCGCTCTTGCCTATTCCTGAATCTCTGCTGCTCAGCGTAACGAGCGATAATACGCCATCTAACGTAACACCGCATGTCGATGAAAGTGATGCCGACCACCAGACTGAGCGTACAGCGGCGATAGGCGAGTTTTTACTTGCACCCTTCTCTCAGGTCGAGAAATTTGCATCCTACGTATCTGGAAAAGCGCCTTTCGATACGCACCAAGGCGTGAAAGGGCTGGAATTTGAGAGAGTGATGGTCATTATGGACGATGAAGAAGCCCGGGGTTTTATGTTCAAATATGAGAACCTTTTCGGGGCGAAAAGCGTGGCCGATCCCTCGGTTGAAGCGGTTCGCCGACTGTTCTACGTTACCTGCAGCAGGGCGCAGCAAAGCTTGGCTCTCGTGGCCTATGCAACGTCACCGGAACAAGTTCGCCAATTCGTGATAAACCAAGACTGGTTTAATGCTGGTGAAATTGTCATCGGAATACCAGAGTAATCGTGGATGGAGATGCCGGGCCATTACAATGGCCCGGCATCTCCTTGAGTCATCCTGTTTTCCCAAAAGATTCGGATAACACTATCCCATTCATTAACGCATCCACATAATCCCCATACCACTGCAACATCTCCCTACGCTGCTCCAGATACTGTGCATGGTTGTAGGTGCCACGAATGGTGTTCTTATCCACATGAGCAAGCTGTAACTCAATCCAAGCTGTGTTATAGCCCTGTTCATGCAGAATAGTACTCATCGTGTGCCGGAAACCGTGTCCTGTAGCCTTCCCATGATACCCAATCCGTTTCAGTACCTGATTGATACTCGCTTCACTCATAGGTTTCGTAATGTCGTTACGGCCTGGAAACACTAAGTTGTAACGGCCCGTCACTGCCTGGATCTCACGAAGTGATACCACAACTTGATCGGATAGCGGGACCAGATGCGGGCGGCGCATCTTCATTCTTTCGACCGGGACTTCCCAAATACGTTTATCGAAATCAAACTCTTTCCATTCAGCCTGGCGGAGTTCGACGGTGCGAACGCCGGTCAACATTAGAATTCGAGTAGCCAGTCGGGTTATCGGGCTACCAGAATAAGCGGCAAGGGCTTGTAAGAAATCAGGGAGTTCATCAGCTAGCAGATGGGGATAATGGGTAGATTTAGGTGCAGTCAGCGCGCTCGCCAATTCTGAGGCAGGGTTCGTTTCGGCTCTGCCGGTAACAATGGCATAGCGGAACACCTGATTGCAGGCCTGGCGGATTTTACGCAGCTTATCGAGCACACCTCGCTTTTCAAGTTTGCGCAGCGTATTGAGCACTTCAAGAGGCTTGATCTCAGCAATAGGGCGCTTACCAATATCAGGGAAGATATCGTTCTCGAACGCCTCCATCAGATCGTCAGCATAGCCTTTCGACCAGTTGGGCCGTTTGTAGCCATGCCATTCCAGTGCAATAGCTTTAAAGGTATTTTCGGCATTGGTTTTTTTAGCCAACTTTTCAGCTTTCTTTTCTTCTCCAGGATCACCGCCCAAAGCGATGATCTTCCGAGCCTCCTCACGCTTCAGGCGAGCGTCGGCCAGAGAGATATCAGGATAAACACCGATAGAAAGCTTTTTCTCTTTCCCTAAAAAACGGTACTTCAAGCGCCAGTACTTCGCACCGTTAGGCTTCACCAACAGATACAGACCACCACCATCGGTGAGCTTGTATTCTTTTTCTTTGGGTTTTGCAGTATCAATCTGTCGTGCATTTAGTGGCATAAAGGGGCCCCTAATTTCCATTGAACGAGATGAGCCCCCTCAAAGGCCCCCAGACACCACTTGATTTGGGTATAACTGAGTTGACCTCGATAGAGCTCGTGACAGAAAAATTCAGTAATTTCAGGGAGTATAAGGGATAAAAAGCGAATTCAGTAGAGGTGAGTTGACTTCAAAATGGCACGCCCTATAGGATTCGAACCTATGACCTACGGCTTAGAAGGCCGTTGCTCTATCCAACTGAGCTAAGGGCGCATTGAGATGCGGCAACCTGCGGCTGCGGGTTGCGATTATACGGTCAGAGGTTAGCGAGTCAATGCCTTTTCATGACGTTACGGCGGCGGCCGTGCTTTATGGCGTTTTTTCCACCAGCGCCCGCGCGGCGAGGGTTCTCGTCAACGGGCGCCGTTACGCTGAGCCAGCCCGGCGCCTACGTAAATCGGCGCGTGCTCACGCCCTTGCCGCCCGTTGTCCCGCCGCTGGCAGAGGCGAGCAGACATCACCACTGCGGCAATGTCCCCCCAATCGGCATGCTCAATCACCCGTGTGTTGCACGTCGCCGCCACGTTTTCAACCCATGCAACGTTAGGGCGTGCGCTGTTTAAAGAAGCCTGGCTCCCCGATGCCCAAACCAGCAACAGCGTACAGCCTGCCCAGGCGCAGCCCTTCATACGCATAACTTCCGCCACAGCGCATTCAGGCGTGCCCGCCACGACGGCGCCGCCTCATGCTTGCCGAGCTGATGCAGCGCGGTGAGTTGCTCACTGTCCGCCGGATGCAGCGAAGAATCGAACACCGTCTCCCCCACGTGTTTAGGCTGCGCCGGTTGCGCGCCAGGCTGGTGATGCAACGGATAAAGCCGGGTTATCGCTCTCATGATCCTGCCCTCTTTCGCCCTGTGTATGGCCCCAGCGTATGCAAATGCCGGTAAAAATGGCGTAGAGGTTCCTGAAGCCGGCATAAAAAAAGCATAAATCGGCCTCGCCAACGGCGGCGAGGGTGATTCTGCGCCTGACAGCGCGCTCAGCTTCTGCCAGAATAGCGGCATCCCCGCTTTTCTTAATTGATGGATTTCCACACTGATGTCAGCAAAGATTATTGATGGTAAAACGATTGCGCAGCAGGTTAGAAACGAAGTGGCTGAGCAAGTGAAACAACGTCTGGCGGCCGGCAAACGCGCCCCAGGCCTGGCGGTTGTGCTGGTCGGCGAGAACCCGGCTTCGCAAATTTACGTCGCCAGCAAGCGCCGCGCCTGCGATGAAGTCGGCTTCCTCTCCCGCTCCTACGACCTGCCCGCTGCCACCAGTGAAGCCGAGCTGCTGGCGTTGATCGACCAGCTGAACGCCGATGAGGAAATCGACGGCATTCTGGTGCAGCTGCCGTTGCCGGCCGGCATCGATAACGTCAAGGTGCTGGAGCGCATCCATCCGGATAAAGACGTCGACGGCTTCCACCCCTACAACGTCGGCCGCCTGTGCCAGCGTGCGCCCAAGCTGCGCCCGTGCACGCCGCGCGGCATCGTCACCCTGCTGGAGCGTTATAACATCGATACCTACGGCCTGAACGCCGTGGTGGTCGGCGCCTCCAACATCGTCGGCCGCCCGATGAGCATGGAGCTGCTGCTGGCCGGCTGCACCACCACCGTCACCCACCGTTTCACCAAAAATCTGCGTCACCACGTCGAGAACGCCGATCTGCTGGTGGTGGCGGTCGGTAAACCGGGCTTCATCCCGGGCGACTGGATCAAACCGGGCGCCATCGTGGTAGACGTCGGCATCAACCGTCTGGAAAGCGGTAAAGTGGTGGGCGATGTCGATTTCGACGCCGCCAGCGAGCGCGCCGCCTACATCACCCCGGTGCCGGGTGGCGTTGGCCCGATGACCGTGGCTACACTGATCCAAAATACCTTGCAGGCCTGCGAGGAATATCACGACGTTCAACCTAAATAAGTAAGGCAGTATGGAAATTTTCAATCTGGACAATCATCCCCACGTCGAACTGTGCGATCTGCTGAAGTTCCAGGGCTGGTGTGAAAGCGGCGGCGCCGCCAAAGAAGTCATCGCCGAAGGGCTGGTGAAAGTCGACGGCAAGGTCGAAACCCGCAAGCGCTGCAAGATCGTCGCCGATCAGGTGGTGGAGTTCAACGGCGGCAAGGTCATGGTTAAACCCTAACCTGCAGCCATAGAAAAAGGCGCTGAATTCAGCGCCTTTTTTGTTTTCACTTCGGCCGGCTTACTTACGGCGCCAGGTGGTGCCCTGCGGCCCATCTTCCAGCACGATGTTCATCTCGTTCAAGCGATCGCGAGCGGCGTCCGCCAGCGCCCAGTCCTTGGCGGCACGCGCTTCGTTACGCTGTTTGATCAGCGCTTCGATCTCCGCCACTTCACCGTCGTCAACCTGTGCGCCCCCTTGCAGGAACTGCTCCGGCTCCTGCTGCAGCAGGCCGAGCACTTTCGCCAGCTTGCGCAGCTCCGCCGCCATGCCGTTGGCCGCCGCCATGTCTTCGCTCTTCAGGCGGTTAACTTCGCGCGCCAGATCGAACAGCGCCGAGTAGGCTTCCGGAGTGTTGAAGTCGTCGTCCATCGCTTCGCGGAAGCGGGCTTCGAACGCTTCGCCGCCGGCCGGCGCGGCATCGGCGTCGGTGCCGCGCAGCGCGGTATAGAGGCGCTCCAGCGCGGTGCGCGCCTGCTTAAGGTTCTCTTCGCTGTAGTTCAGCTGGCTGCGATAGTGCCCGGACATCAGGAAGTAACGCACCGTCTCCGCATCGTAATGGCCGAGCACGTCGCGGATGGTGAAGAAGTTATCCAGCGATTTGGACATCTTCTCTTTGTCGATCATCACCATGCCGGAGTGCATCCAGTAATTGACGTACGGGCCGTCGTGGGCGCAGCTCGACTGCGCGATCTCGTTCTCGTGGTGCGGGAACATCAGATCGGAACCGCCGCCGTGGATGTCGAAGTGGGTGCCCAGCTGTTTGCAGTTCATGGCGGAGCATTCGATATGCCAGCCCGGACGGCCCGGCCCCCACGGCGACTGCCAGCTCGGCTCGCCCGGCTTGGACATTTTCCACAGCACGAAGTCCATCGGATTGCGCTTCACGTCGTCGATCTCCACGCGCGCGCCGGCCTGCAGCTGATCCAGATCCTGACGCGACAGCAGGCCGTATTGCGGATCGCTGTCGATGGAGAACATCACGTCGCCGTTGCTGGCCACGTAAGCGTGATCGCGATCGATAAGGCGCTGCGTGATCTCGATGATCTCGGCGATGTGCTGGGTCGCGCGCGGCTCTTGATCCGGGCGATCGATCAGCAGCGCGTCGAAGTCGGCGTGCATTTCCGCCAGCATGCGTTCGGTCAGCTGGTCGCAGGTCTCATGATTTTCCGCCGCGCGGCGAATGATTTTGTCGTCTACGTCGGTGACGTTGCGCACGTAGTTCAGCGAATAGCCGAGATAGCGCAGATAACGCGCCACCACGTCGAAAGCGACAAAGGTACGACCGTGGCCGATGTGACACAGGTCATAGATGGTTACCCCGCACACGTACATGCCCACTTTCCCGGCATGAATGGGTTTGAATTCCTCTTTTTGACGACTCAGGGTATTAAAAATCTTTAGCATCGGGAGATTCCGTGGTGTGCGTGATAACAAAAAAGATAACCGGGCTTCAGGTTTTACGCCCGGTAGCGTATTGAAACCTGAAGCCTGATCTATTGCAAGGTTAAGGCCAAGCTTTGCTGACTTCACGCGAATAAAATGCGCGAAATTCGCCGGCCGGCGCAATTGTTATAATATAACACAAATGCAATTACCACAGACAGTGCGCGGTTGAGCCGCTGCTGACTCGCTGGGGCGGATATGTTATAAGGGCGGTCTGAATGTTCACTCGCTTTACGTGACGTCTCACTTCACCTTGTTAGGATTAAAACTATGGTTACTTTCCACACCAATCACGGCGATATCGTTATCAAGACCTTTGCTGACAAAGCGCCGGTTACCGTTGAAAACTTCCTGAACTACTGCCGCGCCGGTTTCTACGACAACACCATCTTCCACCGTGTGATCAACGGCTTCATGATCCAGGGCGGCGGTTTCGAACCGGGCATGAACCAGAAAGCGACCAACGCGACCATCAAGAACGAAGCCAACAACGGTCTGAAAAACACCATCGGCACCCTGGCAATGGCGCGCACCAACGATCCGCACTCCGCCACCGCACAGTTCTTCATCAACGTGGCTGACAACGACTTCCTGAACTTCCGCGGCGAAAACGTGCAGGGCTGGGGCTACTGCGTGTTCGCTGAAGTGGTTGAAGGCATGGACGTGGTCAACAAGATCAAAGGCGTGAAAACCGGCCGCAGCGGCATGCACCAGGACGTACCGGTAGAAGACGTCGTCATCAACAGCGTGACCGTCAGCGAGTAATCGCGGCTGCATGAGTACGCTGTTCATCGCAGATCTGCACTTGTGCGCACAGGAACCGGCAATCACTGCCGGTTTTCTGCGTTTTTTACGGCGCGAAGCGGTGCACGCCGACGCGCTGTACATCCTCGGCGACCTGTTTGAAGCCTGGATCGGCGACGACGATCCCGAGCCGCTGCACGCGGAGATCGCCGCGGCGCTCAAAGCGCTGCAACAGGCCGGCGTGCCCTGCTATTTCATCCACGGCAACCGCGATTTTCTGCTCGGCAAGCGCTTCGCCCGCGCCAGCGGCATGCAGCTGCTGCCGGAAGAAAAAGTGCTGGAACTGTACGGCCGCAGGATCCTGATCCTGCACGGCGACACCCTGTGCACCGACGATCAAGCCTATCAGCAATTCCGCCGTAAAGTGCACAACCCGCTGATTCAAAAATTGTTCCTCGCGCTGCCGCTGCGCTGGCGACTGAAGATCGCCGCCAACATGCGCGCCCGCAGCCAGCAATCCAACCAGTACAAGTCGGAAGCCATCATGGACGTCAACCCGCAGGCGGTCGAGCAAACGATGCTGCGCCACGACGTGCACTGGATGATCCACGGCCATACCCATCGCCCGGCGGTGCACCGGCTGGCGCTGAGCAACGGCGAAGCCCATCGCGCGGTGCTGGGTGCCTGGCACGTCGAAGGATCGATGATCAAAGTCAGCGCCGACGCCGTCGAGCTGATCCAATTCCCATTCTGAGTTCCGCGCAGGCGCGCGAGTGAAAATTCGCGCTTTCGCCGGTGAAAACCGGCGACGCAACCGTTTTCCTCGCCGTGCGCTCATGGTATGCTCTACGCCCTCATTCGGCCCTCAGCCGACGCCAGACAAATCACAGGAGCCTTACACCCATGGGAGCCAACGCCGCTTCAGCCGCCAATGCCGGGGCTAAAATCGCAATTGTAATGGGATCGAAAAGTGACTGGGCCACCATGCAGTTCGCCGCCGAAGTCCTGACCCAACTCGATGTCCCCTTCCATGTCGAAGTCGTTTCCGCTCACCGCACGCCGGACAAGCTGTTCAGCTTCGCCGAGCAGGCTGCCGCCAACGGCTTTGACGTGATCATCGCCGGCGCCGGCGGTGCGGCGCATCTGCCGGGCATGCTGGCGGCGAAAACCCTGGTGCCGGTGCTGGGCGTGCCGGTGCAAAGTGCCGCGCTGAGCGGCGTAGACAGCCTCTACTCCATCGTGCAGATGCCGCGCGGCATTCCGGTGGGGACGCTGGCGATCGGCAAAGCCGGCGCCGCCAACGCCGGGCTGCTGGCGATGCAGATCCTGGCGCTGCACGACGCCGCGCTGGCGCAGCGTTTGGCGGACTGGCGTCAGGCGCAGACTGAAGACGTTTTGAACCACCCCGATCCGCGGGAGGACGCATGAAGCCGGTTTGCGTACTGGGCAACGGCCAGCTGGGGCGCATGCTGCGCCAGGCCGGCGAACCGCTGGGCATCGCCGTCTACCCCATCGGCATCGATGCCGAACCCGAGGCGGTGCCGTATCAGAACAGCGTCATTACCGCCGAGATCGAACGCTGGCCGGAAACCGCGCTGACGCGCGAACTGGCGACCCACAGCGCCTTCGTCAACCGCGACATCTTCCCGCGTCTGGCCGATCGCCTGACGCAAAAACAGCTGCTCGACCAGCTCGGCCTGGCGACCGCGCCGTGGCAGCTGCTGGCGAGCGCCGCCGAATGGCCGCAGGTATTCGCTTCGCTGGGCGAGCTGGCGATCGTCAAACGCCGGGTCGGCGGCTATGACGGCCGCGGCCAGTGGCGCCTGCGCCCGGGCCAGGAAGCCGAACTGCCGGCCGACGCCTATGGCGAGTGCATCGTCGAGCAAGGCATCAATTTCTCCGGCGAAGTATCGCTGGTGGGCGCGCGCGGCCACGACGGCCGTTCGGTATTCTACCCGCTGACCCATAACCTGCATGAAGACGGCATCCTGCGCACCAGCGTGGCGCTGCCGCAGCCCAACCCGGCGCTGCAGCAACAGGCCGAGCAGATGCTGGCGGCGATCCTGAACGAGCTGAACTACGTCGGCGTGATGGCGATGGAGTGCTTTATCGTCGGCGATCGGCTGCTGATCAACGAACTGGCGCCGCGCGTGCACAACAGCGGCCACTGGACGCAAAACGGCGCGTCCATCAGTCAGTTCGAGCTGCACCTGCGCGCCATCCTCCGCCTGCCGCTGCCGCAGCCGGTGGTGAGCACGCCATCGGTGATGGTCAACTTGATCGGCACCGCCGTCAACGAACAGTGGCTGTCGCTGCCGCTGGTGCATCTGCACTGGTATGAGAAAGAGGTGCGCCCGGGCCGCAAGGTCGGCCACCTCAATCTGAACGATCCGAGCGCCGCCGATCTGCGCCAGGCGCTGCAGGCGCTGGTGCCGCTGCTGCCGGGCGAGTACCAAAGCGGGCTGGCCTGGGCACAGAAGAAGCTGGCCTAAAGCGCACGCCACCGAAAGCAAAAGGGGTTAGCCTTAAGCTAACCCCTTTTTTCATCGAACTAAGCCAACATCACCCCTCATAACTGCGGAACAGCGCCTTGCCGCGCAGCAGGCGCACGCCCAGCCAGCCGCCGCACAACGACAGCAGCAGCGCGCTGGCCAGCGGCAGCGCCCACCACAGCACCGGCGTCGGCGTCCACGGGAAGTCAAACACCCGGCTCTGCAGTAGCCACAGCGCCGCCTCGGCGCCCACCGCCGCCGCGATGCCCGCTACCAACCCCAGCAGAGCAAACTCGCACCACAGCGTGCGGCGCAGCAGCCGCTTGCCGGCCCCCAGCGTACGGTACACCACCAGCTCCTGGCGGCGTTGACGCATGCCGACCTGCACCTGCGCCAGCAGCAGCAGGCCGCCGCACAGCACCACCAGCACCACCATGACTTCCAGCGCGCGGCTGACCTGTTGCAGCACGCCGCCGACCTGTTTCAGGATCGCGCCGATGTCCAGCAGGCTGAGCGTCGGGAACTGGCGATTGAGCTGGGTCAGCATCTGGCCGTCACCGTCGTAGCGGAAGCTGGTGAGCCAGGTCTGCGGCTGGCCGTCCAATGCGCCCGGCGGGAAGATAAAGTAAAAGTTCGGCTTCAGGCTTTCCCAATCCACCTGGCGCAGGCTGGTGACTTTGGCGCTGAACGCCTGGGTATCGCCGCTGAAGGTCAGCGTATCGCCCAGCTTGATCTTCAGCCGCCCGGCGATGCCTTCATCCATCGAAACCTCACCGGTTTTCGGCGGCCAATTGCCCGCCACCAGCGGATTGTGATCCGGCAGTTCAGCCAGCCAGGTCAGGTTCAGCTCACGGTTCACCGCCTCGCCGCCCGGATCGTCTTCATGCACCCGCTCGGTCGCCACCTGCTGGTTTATCTCGGTCAGGCGCACCCGGACGATCGGGTAATAGGTTTCCGGCTTGATCTGGTGCTGCTGCAGGAAGGTTTTCACCTGCGGCACCTGCGCCTCGGTCATGTTGAGCAGGAAATAGTTCGGGCTGTCCGGCGGCAGCTGTTGCTGCCAGCGTTCGAGCAGATCGCCGCGCAGTACCAACAGCAGCGCCAACAGCATGAACGACAGCGAGAACGCCGCCAGCTGGCTGATGGTCACCCACGGCTGATGCAGCAGGCGATTGACCGCCAGCCGCAGCGCCAGGCTCTTGAGCGTGATGCGGCGCAGCAGCAGCAGGCTGCCCCAACCGATGCCGCCCAACAGCAACGCCAGCACCGCCATACCGGCCAAAATCGCCCACAGCAGCGTACTGGCCCCCATCAGCGCCACCAACAGCGCCACCACGATCGCCGCCGTCACCGGCAGGAAGTAGCGCAGTGGCCAGACGTTGGCCGTCACGTCGCGGCGCAGCACCCGCAGCGGCTGGGTGGCCAGCAGTTGGCGATACGGTCGCAGCCCGACCAGCAGCGAGATCAGCACCAGCGCGCCGAGCGCCCACAGCCACGGCCAGGCGCCGGCGGCGGGCAACGCAGCCGGTAATACCGGCTTCAGCAGGCGGATCAGCAACGCTTCAAACGCCAGCCCGATTGCTCCACCGCACGCCGCCGCCAGCGCCATCACCGCCAGCCACTGGCCGACGATCAATTTGCGCAGCGCGCCGCGCCCGGCGCCAAGGGTTTTCAGCACCGCGATCAGATCGTAGCGGCTGCGGCAATAGTGGCTCATCGCCACCGCCACGGCGGCGATCGACAACAGCAGCGTCAGCAGCGCCGACAACAGCAGGAACTGTTGGGAGCGCTGCAGCGACTTGCCGAGCGCGCTGCCGGATTCCTGTAGCCCGAACCAGCGCTGATCCGGCGTCAACTGCGGCGTCAGCCGCGCTTCGTAACGCTGAATATCCGGCTCGGCGCCGGCGAACATGTAGCGGTAGGTCAGGCGGCTGCCCGGCTGCACTGCGCCGGTCTTATCAACGTCCGCCAGGTTGATCATGATGCGCGGCGCGGTCTGGAACGGATTGAAACCGGCGTCCGGCTCCTGAATGATTTCACCGGCGATGCGCAGCGTGGTATCGCCCACCTCCAGCGAATCCCCCACTTTCACGTTCAGCAGCGCCAGCAAACGCGGTGCCACCAGCACGCTGCCCGGTTCGGGTTTGATGTTGGCCGGGCGCGTTTCCAGCTTGCCGTACAGCGGATAGGCCAAATCGGTGGCTTTCACGTCCGCCAGCTGCGGCCGATCGCCGGCATAGGTCATGGTGGTGAACGACAGCTGACGGCTCACCTTCAGCCCCTGCTGCTGCGCGTCCAGCAGCCAGCCTTCCGGCACCGGATGCGCGCTGCGCAGCACCCGATCGCCGGCGATAAAATCGCGGCTCTGCTGGCTGAGCCCTTTGTCCATGCGATCACTGATGCTGCCCAGCGCCAGCACGCAGGCGACGGAGAGCGTCAGCGCCAGCCACACGATCAGCAGCGACGGCGAGCGCCATTCGCGCCAGAACCAGCGCCAGATCATGCTTCCTCCCACAGCTTGCCTTCACGCAGCCGCAGCCGCCGCTGGCAGCGCGCCGCCAGGGTTTCGTCATGGGTCACCAGGATCAGGGTGGTATCGAAATCGCGGTTGAGAGAGAACAGCAGGTCGGCGATGCGATCGCCGGTCTGACGATCGAGGTTGCCGGTCGGTTCATCGGCGAACAGCACCCGCGGCCGGCCGCTGAAGGCGCGCGCCAGCGCCACGCGCTGCTGCTCGCCGCCGGACAGCTGCGCCGGCAGGTGATCGAGACGTTTGCCCAGCCCCAACTGTTCCAGTAACTGCACCGCCTGCTCGCGACTCTGCCTGTCGCTCTCGCCGCGCAGCAGCGCCGGCAGCTGCACGTTCTCCAGCGCGTTCAGCGTCGGCACCAACATGAACGACTGAAACACGAAGCCGACGTTCCTGGCGCGCAGCGCGGCGCGGCCTTCTTCGTCCAGCGCGGTCAGCGACTCGCCGAGCAAACGCACCTCGCCCTCGCTGCCGTCGTCCAGTCCGGCCAAAATGCCCAGCAAGGTCGATTTCCCCGATCCGGATTCGCCGATCAGGGCGATCGTCTGCGCGGGTTTGACAAGCAGCTCGACTCCGGTAAGGATGGTGAGCTGATGCTCACCTTGACCAACGTGTTTACTAAGATGATGAACTTCAAGAACGTTTTCCGCTGGCATCTTCCCTTCCTTTTGCTGTTGGGATTATTCAGTTTACGCGCTGCCGCCGCCGATACCTTATTGATTTTGGGCGACAGTTTAAGCGCCGGCTATCGCCTGCCGATCGAGCGGGCCTGGCCGACGCTGTTGGCCGAACAGTGGCAGAAAAAACCGGGCGCGCCGCAGCTGGTCAACGCCAGCATCAGCGGCGACACCGCCGCTCAGGGGCTGGCGCGTCTGCCCGCGCTGCTGAAACAGCATCAGCCGCGCTGGGTGCTGATCGAGCTGGGCGCCAACGACGGCCTGCGCGGCTTCCCGGCGCAGGACGTACAGCGCGATCTCGGCCAAATCATCACGTTGGTGCAGCAGGCCGGCGCGCAGCCGCTGCTGATGCAGATCCGCATCCCGCCGAACTACGGCCGCCGCTATACTGAAGCGTTCGGCGCCGTCTACCCGGCGCTGGCCAAGCAGTTCAACATTCCGCTGCTGCCGTTCTATATGGAACAGGTGGTGGTGAAGCCGGAATGGATGCAGGATGACGGATTGCACCCCAATGGGGACGCTCAGCCGTTTATCGCCACCTGGATGGCGGAGCGCCTGGAACCGCTAGTAAAGCATGAGTCTCACTAAATTAGGGTCGTACACTAGGTAAAGTTATGCAAAAAGCGGTATTAATAACCGGCTGTTCCAGCGGGATTGGATTGATTGCGGCGCAGGATCTGCGCAACCGCGGCTACCGGGTGCTGGCCGCCTGCCGTAAGCCGCAGGACGTGGAAAACATGCGCCAGCTCGGGCTGGAAGGCATCGAGCTGGATCTGGACGACAGCGCCAGTGTCGAGCGCGCCGCCGCCGAGGTGATCGCGCTGACCGACGGCCGCCTGTACGGCCTGTTCAATAATGGGGGGTTCGGCGTTTACGGCCCGCTCAGCCGCATTTCGCGCAGCCAGCTGGAGCGGCAGTTCGCCACCAACCTGTTCGGCACCCACCAGCTAACCCAGCTGCTGTTGCCGGCGATGTTGCCGCACGGCGAAGGGCGCATCATTCAGACCAGCTCGGTGATGGGCCTGGTCTCCAGCGCCGGGCGCGGCGCCTACGCCGCCAGCAAGTTCGCGCTGGAAGCCTGGTCGGACGCGCTGCGCATGGAACTGCACGGCAGCGGCATTCAGGTCAGCCTGATCGAACCGGGGCCGATCTCCACCCACTTTAGCCAGAACGTCAACCAGGCGCAGAGCGACAAGCCGGTGCACAACCCCGGCATCGCCAAGCGCCTGACGCTGCCGCCGGAGGCCATCCTGCCCAAACTGCGCCACGCGCTGGAAAGCCCACGCGCCAAACTGCGCTATCCGGTCACCCTGCTGGCGCACGCGATGAGCGTGCTGCGCCGCATTTTGCCGGGCCGCTGTCTGGATTGGCTGCTGCGCAGCAACGCTTAATTCGCCCGACGGGGTTGAAGAATGGCGGCGCGCCCCCATTTACACCCCATGGCTCCGCACGATCAGAGAGAAAAAAGATGCTAGCTCAAGCTGTTGTTGATATTAACGAAACTAACCTGCACCAGACGCTGGAACAGTCGATGTCCATTCCGGTGCTGTTCTACTTCTGGTCCGAGCGCAGCCAACACTGCCTGCAGCTCACGCCGGTGCTGGACAAGCTGGCGGCGGAATACGCCGGTCAGTTCATTCTGGCCAAGGTGGACTGCGACGCCGAACAGATGATCGCCTCCCAATTCGGGCTGCGTTCCATTCCGACGGTCTACCTGTTTAAAGACGGCCAACCGGTCGACGGCTTCCAGGGCCCGCAGCCGGAAGAAGCGATCCGTGACCTGCTGCAGCGTTTCCTGCCGAAGGAAGAAGATCTGAAACTGGCGCAGGCGCAGGAACTGCTGGCCGCCGGCAACGCCGCCGAAGCGCTGCCGCTGCTGAAAGACGCCTGGCAGAGCAGCCAGCAGCGCAGCGACATCGGCCTGACGCTGGCCGAAACGCAGATCGCGCTCAGCCGCAGCGAAGACGCTGAAGCGGTGCTGGCGACTATCCCGCTGCAGGATCGCGATACGCGCTATCAGGGCCTGGTGGCGCAGATTGAACTGTTGAAGCAGGCAGCGGACACGCCGGAAATCCAACAGCTGCAACAGCAGGTGCAGCAAGAGCCGGACAACGTCGAGCTGGCGGTGCAGCTGGCGCTGCAACTGCATCAGGTCGGGCGTAACGAAGAAGCGCTGGAACTGCTGATGGGGCATCTGAAGAAAGATCTGGCCGCCGCCAACGGCAACGCGCGCAAGACCCTGATGGACATTCTGGCCGCACTCGGCACCGGCGACGCGCTGGCCGCTAAATATCGCCGCCAGCTGTACTCCCTGCTGTACTGATATCCGTCATACCTGAAGCTGCATCCAGGCGGCAAACGTGAGAAGCCCTGGGAGCTTAGATAACTAAGTGACCAGGGGATCGAACGTGCAGCCAACAACGATGCGGCGGAAAAGACGCAGGGATATCAACGATAGACCCGCACCCCGCCCTCCACGCCCGCCGGGCTGAACAACACCTGCCACAGCTGAATGTTGCGCGAACGAAACGCGCCGGCGCAGGCGTTCAGGTAATAAGTGAACATGCGCTCGAAGCGCTCGGAATAACCGCCCGCCAATTCCGGCCACGCCCGTTTGAAATTCTCCAGCCAGGCCATCAGCGTGCGATCGTAATCGGCGCCGAAGTTGTGCCAATCCTCCATCACGAAACGCCCTTCGCTGGCCTCGGCGATATGCCGCACCGAAGGCAGGCAGCCGTTGGGGAAGATGTATTTGTCTATCCAGGCGTCGACGTTAAGGTCGGTTTGATTGGAACCGATGGTGTGCAGCAAAAACAGGCCGTCGGGCTTCAGGTTACGCGCCGCGACGCTGAAATAGGTCTCGTAGTTTTTCGGCCCGACGTGCTCGAACATGCCGACCGACACGATGCGATCGAACTGACGATCCAGATCGCGGTAATCCTGCAGCAAGATCTCGACGTCCAGCCCGGCGCAGCGTGCCTGCGCCAGCTTCTGCTGCTCGGCTGAAATGGTCACGCCGTGCACCGAGACGCCGTAGTTTTGCGCCGCAAACTGCGCCAACCCGCCCCAGCCGCAGCCGATATCCAGCAGCGTCATGCCCGGTTTCAGCTGCAGTTTTTCGCAGATCATCCTGAGCTTGGCCTGCTGCGCCTGCTCCAGCGTTTGCGCTTCTTTCCAGTAGCCGCAGGAGTATTGCATGTAAGGATCGAGCATCGCCCGGAACAGGTCGTTGCCGATGTCGTAATGCTCTTTGCCCACCTGCCAGGCGCGCTTGCGCGATTGGCGGTTGAACAGCCGGGCATAGGCGATGCGCGCGATGTCGCTCAGGCTTTTCGGCAGCCGCTCATCGACGCCGGCCTGCAGAATGCGGGTAAACAGCATGTCCAGCCGTTCGCATTCCCACCAGCCGTCCATATAGCTCTCGCCGAAGCCGAGCGAGCCTTCCTGCAAAATGCGTTTGAACAGCGCCGGGTTATGCACCCGGATATCCCAGGCACGCGGGCCGTTGATGGCGACGCCGGCTTCGGCCAGCATCTCCTCTACAATGCGATACCAGCGGTCTTTCTTCTGGGCGAGTTCATCAACACTGAGCGAATCCATAACAATCCTTGGCCGAAATGTCATTTCAAAAAGCATAGTCGCAAATAAAAATGACAAATTTTTGACGGTAAACACGGGGGTGTTTTTACTCTAGCCAAGGCGAGCAACATCATGAAATGAATAAAAATTATTGAAATCATGCCATTTAGGCATACTTATCCGCGCCAACGCGGGCGCGGATAAACCGAAGGCAGCTAAGGTAAAATAGAGGTGCCGGCCTGGCCCGCCAGCACCGCGTCGATATCCTGCAGGCCACCGATATGCGCCGTCCGCCCGGTGCGATCGACGAAGCGGCTGACCGCCATGATCTTCGGCCCCATGGCGCCGTCCGCCACCGCCATCGGCGCCAGCTCCTGCGTGGTGGCGCGACGAATGGCGCGCTGGCGCGGCGTGCCCCACTCCTGGTACACCGCGTCGGCGTCGGTGAGGATCACCAGATGATCGGCCCCCACCTGTTCCGCCAACAGCGCCGCCGCCAGATCTTTGTCGATCACCGCTTCGCTGCCCGTCAGCCCATGCTCGCCGGCGATCATCGGGATGCCGCCGCCGCCGTTGCAGATCACGATATGCCGCTGCGACAGCAGCAAGGTGATCGCCTCGATGTCGAGGATCTTTTGCGGCGCCGGCGAAGGTACCACCCGGCGGATATAGTTGCCGTCCGCCTTCAGCGTCCAGCCGAACTTGGCCTCCAGCGCCTGCCGCTGTTCCGGCGCATACACCGGCCCGATGAACTTGCTCAGCGCCTGATAATCCGCATCCTGCGCATCCACCAGCACCCGCGTCAGCAGCGTGGACACCGGCTGCTGCGGATGGCTGGCATTCAGCTGCTGCGCCAGCATATAGCCGATCATGCCCTGGCTTTCGGCCACCAGAATATCCAGCGGATAGGGCGGCACATCGCGGTACGCCAGGTTTTGCAACGCCAGCAGCCCCACCTGCGGGCCGTTGCCGTGCACGATGGCGATGCGGTATTTCTGCGCCAGCTTGCCGATGGCGTCGGCGATGAGGGCGATGCTCTTATACTGATTTTCCGCAGAGAGCACGGCTCCGCGTTGCAATAAGGCGTTGCCGCCCAACGCAATGACCAAGGTTTTCATGGTTTGCACCCGTAGTTGAAATCATACCGTCCCGGCCGGATCCGCGATCCGGCCCTCATGTTCACACCGCGCGCCGCACAGTGCGTTAATCGTCGTCACCCCCAGCCACACGCCCAGCAGCGTGTCCGCCCCCGAGAAATGCCCCAGGTTCAGCACCGCCGCCACCGCCGCCGATACACCGTTAGGTACCTGCATCCCCTGCGCCAGCATATGCAGCGGCGTGGCGAACACGCCCCGCTCGGCGTAGTGCAGGTAGTGCGCGCTCACCAGCGTGGTCAACGCTTCCAGCGGTGGCGTCTGGGCGAAAAACGGCGTCAGCCCGGCGACCTGGATGCGGCTGTCGAGGTGCGCGCTCAGCAACAGACCGAGCAAGGTGTCGTCGTTGCTCGGCGTCAGCCCCGGCCCTTTGCCCAGCGTATGGCGCCAGTCGACCGCGCCGCCCCGCAGCCAACGGGAGAAATCCCGCGCCAGCCCGGCCGGCTCCGGCGTTAACGGCCGCTTCACCAGCCGACCGATTTCGCCGTGCAACCCGCACTGCGCCGTGCAGCGCTGCAATACCGCCGCCAGCGGCCGATCGGCAATGGCCGCCCGCTGCGCCAGCCCCAGATCCCGCGCCGTCGCGGCGGGCCGAACAAGGAGCGCATCCAACGTGATGCCTGCGGCGGAGAAAGTGCAGCGTCGTACAGACGGCACCGCACGCCGCACGCGATCGAAATCCCGCGCGCCGAGCTGCCACCCCATCGGGCTCAGGCCGCTGCCGGCGCGGTGCAGCGTCAGCAGCCGCGCGTTTTCCGTCAGGAAATTGATCGCGTTGGTGAAGCTGCCGACGCAGCGCAGCGCGCCATAGTCCCGCGTCACATGGCGGCTGCCGGCCAGCGCGACAATGTCCATACGCCCCTCCGTTCACTTACGCCGTGATGCCGAGCTTATCGGCCAGCGCTTCGATCGCCTTCTCGAAACAACCGAGCGGCGCACGCACCGTGCCTGCGCCGATCTGCCCGACCCCGGCTTCGCGGTGAGCAATGCCGGTGTTGATCAGCGGCGTGATGCCGGTTTCCACCACCCGCCGGGCATCCAGCCCCAGGCAGGCGCCCTGGAAGTCCCAGGTCGGGATCTGCAGCATCATGTTGCGCTCAAGATAGATCTCCGCCATTTCCTCGGAGATGTCGGTGGCGGCGCTCATGCCGCCGGAAGCCCCGACGAAACGCGTCACGCCCGGGGCCGCGACCATCGCCGCCCCACCGATGCCGAAGGTTTCGGTGATCGCGCTGTCGCCGATGTCCGGGTTGGCGTCCGCCTGGCTGAAGCCGGAGAAGAACAGCCCTTCCGGCGTATTGACCGGCGCGGTGAACCAACGATCGCCCATGCCGCTGATCTTGATGCCAAAGTTCTTGCCGTTGCGGGTCATTACCGTGACGATAGTGCCCTGCTCAATTTCTGCTCCCGCATCCATCGCCGCCTTGCAGTAAGCCATCGCCAGATTGAGGAAGAACTGATCGGTGATGCTGAGGAACTGCATCACCTGCGCCAGCTCCGCCTTATCGCGAGGCAGCAGGCTAATCTCCGGCGCCAACCTGCGCATCAATAGCGCTGAGGCTGCGATATTGCGCTGGTGGAATTCGTCCCCCATACTGATCGCCTGCGCCATCAGCGCGGTCAGATCGATCCCCTCCTCCAGCGTCGCCAGCACCGCTTTCAGCACCGGAGCCAAAGAGTCGCGCATCCAGCGCAGACGCTGCTGCACATCCTCGCCATAGGCGCCGAAGCGCATCACCTTACCGATGCCTTCGTTCATGTTGCAGTAGGCGTAGTTGCCGTGGACGGTGTTCCTGACCACCACCATCGGCATGTGGGCCGAGGTGATGCCGCCCATCGGCCCCACCGCGCTCACGCTGTGGCATGGGATGAACTCGATTTCCCCTTGCTCCAGCAGCGCCAGCGCCTGCTGTTCATCCTGCGCCCAGCCTTCGAACAGGCAGGCGCCGATGCAGGCACCGCGCACCGGACCGCTCATCTCTTGCCAGGTGACCGGCGGCCCGGCGTGCAGCAGCTTGCGTCCTTCAGCCAGCTGCGGGATCAACCGATGCGCCAGATCCACATCCTGCCAGTGCGGGCGCGCCTCGCGGATACGGGCGATAACGGCGGCGTTTGCTTGCTCAATCGTTGCGTACATAGCGGTTCCTTACTTTAATTTTTTCAAGATGTTGGCTAATCGTTGATCGCCGCCGGCCACCGGCGCCCACTGGTAATGCACCACCGGGATGTCGCTGGTTTGCAGGTCATCGGCGAAGCTGCGCAGCCCGGCGTTGATCACCGCGACGCCGTCCAGCAAGGCCGGCCGTTCACGTTCAGGTGCGGGTAAGACGGGGGTAATCAGCTGATGCGCCAACGCGACCGCCGCCGGCAGCGACGGCATCACCGCGATGCCGGCCTCCTGCAGGGTGGCGATTTGCCGCGAGCGCTGCTGCGGATCCTGTTCGGTGCCGGTGACGGTAGCGATCGCCGCCAGCGGGTGGGCCGCGCCGCGCGCCGCGCGCACGTTGGCCACCTCGTCCGCCAGCGACGCCGCCGGATCGTCCTGGGCGCCAAAGCCGATCACCACGTCCAGCAGCAACACGCCGGTCTGCGGCTGCTGCGCCAGGCGGGCGATCTCTTGATTGCGGGCGGTCGGATCAATCATCGGGTGCGGGCGCCCCTGGGTATAAAAGTCATCGCCCATGTCGATGATGCGATGGCCGTCGGCCACCAGCATGGCTCCGCGCGGGTGTTCGCTATCCACCGGCAAGCGCAGTTTTTCCGCCAGCAACATCGCGCATTCGGCCGCCAGCGTGCCGCCGGCGTACAGTCCGGCGATTTTGCCGCCGGGCACCGCGGGCTGTTGCGCCGCCTGTTGCTGCACGCAGCCCAGCATCGCCGCCAGCCGCGCCGCTTCATCCAGCGTGGCGGCGAACGTGATGTTGCCATCCTGACGCACGGCGGACTGCGCGCCGAGGAACAGCGCCACCACCGGCTTGCCGAGCGCTTTCATTTCGTCGATCACCCGCTGACGCACCTCGGGCGCCGGCGGTTTGGACACGAACGCCAGCACCTGGCTCTGCGGATCCGCCGCCAGCATGCGCAGCGCGCTGATGGCGCTGATGCCGCCGATCTCCGCCGTCAGATCCCGCCCGCCCAGGCCGATAGCGTGCGAGATGCCCTGTCCCGCCAGGGTAATTTGCGAGATCAGCTCCTGAATGCCGGTACCGGAGGCGCCGACCACGCCGATGGATCCGGCGGGCGCCACGTTGGCGAACGCCAGCGGCGCGCCGGCGATGCAGGCAGTGCCGCAGTCCGGCCCCATCACGATCAGCCCACGCTCGCGCGCCTTGGTTTTCAGTGCCACTTCCTGCGCCGGGCTGACGTTGTCGGAGAACATCATCACGTTGCAGCCGTCTTCCAGCGCCCGATCCGCCAACTCCGCCGCGTATTCGCCGGCGATCGAGATCAGTGCCAGATTGGCGGCCGGCAGCTTCTGCCGGGCGGTGCGCCAGCTGCGCGCCCGCAGCAGTTTTTTACCGCCCTGGCCGCCCTGCGCAATCGCCTTGAGCGCCGCCTCCAGCGCCGCGCCGATCTCCTCGGCGATCGACTCGTCGGCGGACTCCGCTTTGATCGCCACGCAAATATCGTTCGGCGTCGCTTCGCTAAACTGCGGATGCCAGAAACCGGTCACCTCCAATAAGGATTTATTGGCCGGCGTCCCCATCATGACGGATATTTCCTCAACCTTGGGAGACTCACTGAGTTTGCGGGAGATCAACATCAGGCTGACGGAATCCTGAAAGCTCCCCTTTTTAATAAAAGCATGGATCATGGTGATATCCTTACGACAGCATTTAATAATATCGGCAATATTTCCCGCACCGGCGGCGCGGCGATGCATTGAATCCAGCGAAAAGGTTAATTATCAAGCTACAAATTAAAATCACGCCCAGAGGTGAGTGCGGTCACACTTTATTCATTGTTAGAAAAAATAACTTAATCGTCTGAATATTAGTTAATCCAGACGTGGGAAAATCATTTATAAAAAACTTCTAACAATGACGATTTAATTCAACGAATTTTTAATTCAATAGAATAAAACGCATCTGGATCACATTATTCCCCCCCGGTATTTATACATTACAACGCAGAGGCGAATTAAATAAACCGTAGTGATAAAAGGACTGTATATGAAGGTCTCTAAACAACAATTGCATAAGCTTATCCAGCAAAAAATTCACGCCGCCGGCCTGAGCCAGGAGCACGCCGGCATCGTCGCCGACGTGCTGGTTCATGCCGATGCGCGCGGCATCCACTCCCACGGCGCGGTCAGGGTCGAATACTATTCCGAACGCATCAGCAAGGGTGGCACCAACAATCACCCCCATTTCACCTTTGAAAAAACCGGCCCATGCAGCGCCATTTTCGACGGCGACAACGGCGCCGGGCACGTGGCGGCCAAGCTGAGCATGGATCGCGCCATCGAGATGGCGAAAGAGAACGGCGTTGCGGTGGTGGGTGTTCGCCGCATCGGCCACAGCGGCGCGCTGTCGTACTTCGTGCAGCAGGCGGCGCGCGCCGGCATGGTCGGCATCTCGCTGTGCCAATCCGATCCGATGGTGGTGCCGTACGGCGGTGCCGAGGTCTACTACGGCACCAACCCTATCGCCTTCTCCGCACCAGGCGAAGGCGACGAGCTGATCACCTTCGATATGGCCACCACCGTGCAAGCCTGGGGGAAAGTGCTGGACGCCCGCTCGCGCAACGCCGCCATTCCCGACACCTGGGCGGTGGACGCCGAGGGCAAGCACACCACCGATCCGTTCGCCGTCAGCGGGCTGCTGCCGATCGCCGGGCCGAAAGGCTACGGCCTGATGATGATGGTCGACGTGCTGTCGGGCATTTTGCTCGGCCTGCCGTTCGGCAAACACGTCAGCTCGATGTATCACGATCTCAGCGCCGGCCGGGAATTGGGCCAATTGCATATCGTCCTGAACCCAGGTTATTTCACCAACGAATCGGCGTTCCGTAAAAATATCAGCCAGGTCATGAAAGAGTTGAACGCCGTTAAACCGGCGCCGGGCGTCAGTAAAGTGCTTTACCCGGGACAGAACAGCCATGCGCGTGAAATGGAAAGCGAGAAAAACGGTATCGAAATCGTCGACGATATTTATCAATACTTAATTTCAAATGCTATTTACCAGCGTTCTTACGACCACAAAGACCCCTTCGCCAGTTAACGCAATCTTATTATCGTGGGCTTTTTACGCCACGGCTCGCGATTGATATTTCAGAGCCGGGGAGAAAAAAGAAAACCTTCATCAGCGCGCTCAGCGCAATAGGTCGGCCGGCGGCGAATATCATCCGCCCTGGCCGCATCGCCGCTGAGACATAACATGCGGGCAGGTAAACATGAAAGACTTCCAACAAGAAATCCGTGATATTTCCGGCTGGTTATCGAAAATCGGCGCCGACCCCAGCGGCGGCATGACGCGTCTGCTTTATACCCCGGAATGGATCGAGGCGCAGCACGCGTTGAAAAACGCCTTCGACGCCGCCGGGCTGAGCACCCATTTTGATGCGGTCGGCAACCTGTTCGGGCGGCTGGAGGGCAGCAAATACCCCGACCAGGTAATTCTCTCCGGTTCGCACATCGATACGGTGGTCAACGGCGGCAACCTCGACGGCCAGTTCGGCATCGAAGCCGCCTTTATGGCGATCAAATACCTCAAGGATACCTACGGCCCGCCGCTGCGCAGTCTGGAAGTCATCGCGCTGGCGGAAGAAGAAGGCAGCCGCTTCCCCTATGTGTTCTGGGGCAGCAAGAACATCGTCGGCCTGGCCCGGCGGGAGGACGTGCAACACATTACGGACGCCAAGGGCGTCGGCTTCGTCAACGCCATGCGCGACGCCGGTTTCGATTTCCCGCCGCCGCATCAGCCGCTGCGCAGTGATATCGCGGCCTTCGTCGAGATCCATATCGAGCAGGGCAAAGTGCTGGAAACCGAAGGCAAAACCCTCGGCGTGGTGACCAGCATCGTCGGCCAACGGCGCTATGACGTGCGGCTGCAGGGCGAAGCCAACCACGCCGGCACCACCCCGATGAGCTACCGCCGGGATACCGTGCACGCCTTCAGCCGCATCTGCTGCGAATCGATCGCCAAGGCGCGCGCAGAGGGCGATCCGCTGGTGCTGACCTTCGGCAAGGTGGAGCCGAAGCCGAACACCGTCAACGTGGTGCCGGGCTTCACCCACTTCACCCTCGACTGCCGCCATACCGACCAGGCCGCGCTGCTGCGCTTCACGCAGGAGATCGAGCAGGATATCCAGCGCATCTGCGCCGAGATGGGCATCGAGGCCGAGATCGATCTGTGGATGGATGAAGCGCCGATCCCGATGAACGAACAGCTGGTGGCCTGCGTCAGCCGCCTGTGCGAAACGCAGCGGCTGAATTACCGCATGATGCACAGTGGCGCCGGGCACGACTCGCAAATTTTCGCCCCGCGCGTGCCGACGGTGATGATGTTCGTGCCGAGCATCGCCGGCATCAGCCATAACCCGGCGGAAAAAACCGCCGTCGCCGATCTGAACGAAGGGGTGAAAATCCTGGCGCAGACGCTGTATCAGTTGGCCTACACCGAACAGGGGGCCGAGGCATGAGCAACGACATCGACCCGCGCTACTGGAAAAAGATCGTCGTCGTGCTCTGCCTGGGCTGGGCGGTGATCTGGATCTACCGCACCGTCCTGACGCCGATCTTTCCCGAGATCCAACAGACCATCGGCGCGCACTCCAATGCGGAAATGGGGCTGATCGCCAGCTTCTACTTCTTCGCCTATACCGGCATGCAGATCCCGGCGGGCATCCTGGTGGACAAATTCGGCAAGAAGGTGGTGTTGATCCCGGGCTTCTGCCTGTTCATCATCGCCACCTTGCTGATCGGCAACGCCACCAGCCTGACCATGGTCTATGCCGGCAGCCTGCTGGCGGGCATGGGCTGCGGCTCTTATTACGGCTCGGCCTACTCCCTGTCGTCGGAGAATATCCCCCTGGAGCGCCGTGGCCTGGCGACCGCGGTGATCAACAGCGGCTCGGCGCTCGGCATGGCCATCGGACTGATCGCCTCCAGCCTGCTGGTGAAAAGCTTCAACATGAACTGGCAGATCATGCTGTTCATCATCACCGGCCTGCTGGTGGTGATGACGCTGGTATTCGCCGTGGTCATCAAAGGTTCGCAACCCCGAGCCCCGGCAGCCGTCAGCCAGACCGTTGCGCCGGCGGCGCTCGCGCCCGAAGAAGATGGCCAGGCCAGCGGCCTGTTCAGCCTGCGCATGATCTCCGCCTACGCGATGTACTTCGCCACCTGCTACGGCTACTACATGATAGTCACCTGGCTGCCCTCGTTCCTGCAGCAAGAACGCGGCTTTGAAGGGGTAGCCATCGGCTTCTCCTCCGCCCTGGTGGCCTTCGCGTCGGTGCCGGGCGCGCTGTTCTTCAGCCGCATGTCCGACCGTTTCCGCAACAAGAAGGTGCAGCTGATCATTTTCCTCGAGCTGTGCGCGGCGGTAATGCTGGTCTGCACCGTCATTTCGCCGGACTCCACCATGCTGCTGATCAGCCTGATCCTGTACGGGTTGCTGGGTAAGCTGGCGGTCGATCCGATCATGATCTCCTTCGTCGCCGACAACGCACCGAAGAAAGGCTATGGCACCAGCTTCGGCGTGTTCAACTTCTTCGGCATGTCCTCGTCGGTGATCGCCCCCTTCCTCACCGGCGTGATCTCCGACAGCACCGGCTCCAAGGTGATGGGCTTTTACATCTCCGCCGCCATCCTGCTGGTGGGCACCGCCATTTTCTTCACCGTCAATGTCTTGATGAAACGCACTACGCCAACCCGAACGGCCACCGAGGCCTGACGGCGCTTTTTTACCGGGCGCCGCCGCGGCGCCCTTTCAACGATCAGGAGAATCAACGTGGGTTACTTCAACAATCAAACCGGTTATCCAACCGACATTCTGTCAACGCGCGCCATCATCAAACGCGGCAACTATGCGCTGATCCCGCCGAACGGCCTGGTGCGCAACGTCATTCCCGGTTTTGAAAACTGCGACGTCACCATCTTGTCGACGCCGAAACTGGGCGCCACCTTCGTCGATTATCTGGTGACGCTGCACGACTGCGGCCGCAACACCAAAGGCTTTGGCGGCGAAGAGATCGAAACCTTCGTGTACGTCATCGACGGCGCCATCACCGCTTCCGCCGACGCCACCGATTACCCGCTGAGCGCCGGCGGCTACCTTTACTGCCCGGCGGGCGTCACGATGCGGCTGGAAAACGCCAACGGCGGCCAATCCAGCCGCCTGTTCCTCTACAAGCGCCGCTACCAGCGCATCAAGGGCTACGAGGCGCACGTGGTCAGCAACAACGTCGCCAACCTGGAGCAGATCCACTACGAGGGCATGAGCGAGGTGATCCTGCAGGATCTTCTGCCGAAAGATCTGGGTTTCGACATGAATATGCACATCCTCTCCTTCGCCCCCGGCGCCAGCCACGGCTATATCGAGACCCACGTGCAGGAGCATGGCGCCTATATTCTCAGCGGCGCCGGCGTGTACAACCTGGACAATGAATGGATGCCGGTGAAGCAAGGCGATTACATCTTCATGGGCGCCTATGTGCAGCAGGCGGGCTATGCGGTGGGCCAGGAAACCTTCAGCTACATCTACTCCAAGGATTGCAACCGCGACGTCGAGCCATAAGCACTTCGCCGCCAAAACCCAGGCCACCTGCCCGCGCAGCGTGGCCTTCTTTTTTATCCCAATAGCTGGCCGACGCGCATCGCGCGGGCGACGTTGGCGGCGCTGCGCTGCAGGTTAAGCTCGCCTTGCGACAGCGCAACCTCCAGCGTACTCAGACGCGGCAAAATGCTGAACATCGCGTCGATCCCCTGCGCGTGCAGCGCCTCCGCCCCTTCCTCCACCACGCCGGCCAATGCGATGACCGGCAGGCCGCGCGCCCGCGCCAGACGGGCGACGCCGGACAGCGCCTTGCCGCCCAGCGTTTGGCTGTCGATGCGCCCTTCGCCGGTGACCAGCAGATCTGCCTCCGCCAACACCTGCTCCAGGCCCAGCGCCGCCATCACGATCTCGATACCCGGCTTCAGCGTTGCGCCGAGAAATACCTGGCAGGCGATCCCCATTCCGCCCGCCGCCCCGCCGCCGGCGACCTGCCGCACGTCGCGTCCGGAGCTCTGACGGATCACCTCGGCGTACTGCGCCAGGCCCTGCTCCAACTGCGCCACCATCGCCGCCGTCGCGCCCTTCTGCGGGCCGAACACCGTCGCCGCGCCGCGCGGCCCCACCAGCGGGTTGTCTACGTCACAGGCGACCTCAATCCGACACTGCCGCAGGCGCACGTCCAGCCTGCTGAGATCGATACCGTTCAGCGTCGCCAGCTCGCCGCCGCCCCACGGCAGCGCCCTGCCGTCCGGACGATAAAAACGGCCGCCCAACGCCTGCACCATGCCGACGCCGCCATCCACCGTGGCGCTGCCGCCGATGCCGAGGATCAGGTGGCGAATGCCCTGATCCAGCGCATGCAGGATCAGTTCGCCGGTGCCGTAGCTGGTGGCCAGCAGCGGGTTACGGCGTTCCGCCGGCGTCAGCATCAATCCGCTGGCCGCCGCCATCTCGATCACCGCCGTCTTGCCGTCGCCGCTGACGCCGTAAAACGCCGCCACCCGTTCCCCCAGCGGGCCCGTGGCGGTCACACTCACCTTGCGCCCGCCGGTGGCGGCCACCAGCGCGTCCACCGTGCCTTCGCCGCCGTCGGCGATCGGCAGGCAGACGCACTCGGCATCGGGATAAACCTCGTGAAAGCCGCGCGCGATCGCCCGCGCCGCCAATTCCGCGCTGACGCTTTCTTTAAATGAATCCGGTGCAATAACAATTTTCATGACGCATCCTTTATTCGAACGGAAATAAAAACGGCCATGCCTTCTCCCGCTGAATTAATCAGATGAAGAACGCATGGCGGAATAAAATAAAACTGTTGCCGACTATTTAATTGAGATGAAGAAAAGTGTTATTTATTGACCCATTTCGCCGGCACGCTGTAGGTCAATAATGCGCCCACGATCATCATCGCCGACAAAACGCACATCGCCGCCAAGTTACTGTGGGTCAGCTGTTTGAAATAGCCGATAATGTAAGGTGAAATAAATCCGCCGATATTGGCGATGGAATTGATGAGCGCAATGCCCGCTGCGGCGCAGGTGCCGGTAAAGATGGCATTCGGCAGGCTCCAGAACAGCGGCGACGGCACCAGGCTCGACGCCACCGCCACGCACAGCGCCGCCATCACCACGTGCTTGTTGTCCGGGAACAGGCCGATAAAGATCAGCGACACCGCCGCGATGCAGAACGGCACGATAATGTGCCAGCGCCGCTCGCGATGCTTGTCCGAACTGCGCGCGGCCACCAGCATCGCCACCACCGCCAGCATATACGGCAGCATGGTCAGCAGCCCGATATCCATCACCGAGGTCACGCCGGTGTCGCGAATGATGGTGGGCACCCAAAACGCCAGCCCGCCTTGCCCCATCACGGTACAGAAGCAAATCAGCCACATTTTGGTGAACGCGGACGACCTCAGCATGCTTTTCATCGTCCACTCCTGCCCGCCGGCGGCGCCCTGACGCGGCGCGCTCTGCGCCATATCCTCTTTGATCAGCGCCTTCTCCTGCGGGCTGAGCCACTTGGCGCTCTGATAGGTATTATCCAGGAAGCAAAAAATGACGATGGCGATCAACAGCGCGCGCGGGCCGCTGATAAAGAACAGCCATTGCCAGCCGGAGAGGTTCATCAGGCCGTTCATGTGTTCGATGATCCAGCCGCACAGCGGGCCGCCGATGATGTTGCTGACCGGGATGCCGCACACGAACAGCGCCGTCATCTTGGCGCGCTGGCTGGAGGGGAACCACAGCGTCAGGTAGAGGATCACGCCGGGGTAAAAGCCGGCTTCCGCCAGCCCCAGCAGAAAACGCGCCAGGTAGAATTGCCAGGGGTTGGTGATGAAGATGCTCAGCATCGAAATCGCCCCCCACACCACCATCAGCAGCGCGATGATCTTTCTGGCGCCGTAGCGGCTCAGCAGAATATTGCTGGGCACCCCGGCGATGATATAGCCGATGAAAAATACCCCGGCCCCCAGCCCGTAAACGGCTTCGGCCATCGAGACATTGCCGTTCAGAATATCGGGCATCATTTGGAATTTCGAAAACGAAATCCCCACCCGATCGAGATAACCGACGATATAGCTCACTAATAGAATGGGCATAATACGCCAGGCGATTTTTCGATATAAACGATTTTTGTCAGGGGCGGTAAGAATATCTTTATTAATAACAGCATTATCGGTTGCCATATTCAGTGTCTCCTTGGGTTGGCATCCTGCTTTTTACTTTTTATTGTGCTGAATCATTTTTTATTGGATTGGCGGGGACCCTCTTTATTTATCATAAAGAGGGCGTTATTAATGTCGAACATCTCTGATTCTAATGATAAGCCGGCGAATGAAACGCCGGCGGGCGCCTTAGCCGGCTACCCGGTGGTTGCCCATGATTTCCAGCGCCCGCACCAGCGCGGAGTGATCCAGTTCGCCGTCGCCATTGGCGGCGCAGACGTTGAACAACTCCTGGCAGGTGGCGGTATTCGGCAGGCTGAGCGCCAGCGCCTTCGCGCCCTGCAGCGCCAGATTGAGATCCTTCTGGTGCAGCGAGATGCGGAACCCCGGCGCGAACGCCCGCTTGATCATCCGCTCGCCGTGCACCTCGAGGATGCGCGACGAGGCGAAGCCGCCCATCAGGGCTTCACGCACCCGGGCCGGATCGGCGCCGGCGCGCGAGGCGAACACCAGCGCTTCACTGACCGCTTCGATGGTCAACGCCACGATGATCTGATTGGCGACCTTGCAGGTTTGCCCGTCGCCGTTGCCGCCGATCAACGTGATGTTCTTGCCCATCAGCGCCAGCAGCGGTTGCACCCGTTCGAAGGTCGCTTGCTCGCCGCCCACCATGATGGTCAGCGTGCCCTGTTTGGCGCCCACTTCGCCACCGGAAACCGGCGCGTCCAGGTACTGGGCGCCCAGCTGGTTGATGCGCTGCGCAAACGCTTTGGTCTCCAGCGGTGAAATGGAGCTCATGTCCACCACTACTTTGCCGTTCAGCTTGCCGGCGGCGCAGCCGCGTTCACCAAACAGCACCTCCTCCACCTGCGGCGTATCCGGCACCATGATGAAGATCACGTCCGCCTCATCCGCCACCTGCTGCGGATCGCGGCAGGCGATGGCCCCCTGTTGCAGTAACGTTGCCGGCACCTCATGTCGGGTGTGGGCGTAAAGCGTGTGCCCGCCCGCCAGCAGCTTTTCCGCCATCGGCGCGCCCATGATGCCCAGACCGATAAATCCCACTTTCATTTTCATCTCCTCAAGACAGGTATTTTTTAATCCATGACAGGCCGCTTTCCGTGGTGGTGAGCGGTTTGTATTCACAGCCGATCCAGCCGCGATACCCCATGCGATCCAGCTGCGCGAAGATAAACTCGCAGTTGATTTCGCCGGTGCCGGGCTCGTGCCGCCCCGGGTTATCGGCGACCTGGATGTGGTCGATCCTCGCCAGCAGGCGCTCGAGGGTCTGCGTCAGCTCTCCTTCCATGCGCTGCATGTGGTAGAGGTCGTACTGCAGATACAGGTTGGGGCTGCCGATCGCCTCGATCAGTTCGATCGCCTGCCGGGAGGTTTGCAGGTAGAACTGCGGCATGTCGTAGCGGTTGATCGGTTCGATCAGCAGGCGAATATTTTGCCGCGCCAGGGTGTCGGCGGCGTAGCTCAGGTTCTCCTTCACCCGTTCGTCAGTGGTGTGGCGGCTGACGGCAGGATCCGGATTGCCGATCAGGCAGTTGATGCGATCGCAGCCCAACGCCTGCGCATACTCAATCGCGCGCCCGACGCCGTCGCGGAACTCCGCTTCGCGCCCCGGCAAGCAGGCGATGCCCCGTTCGCCGGCCGCCCAGTCGCCGGCCGGCAGGTTGAACAGCACCTGGCTCAGACGGTGCGCCTCCAGTTCGCTGCGCAGCGCCGCGATCGGATAGTCGTAAGGGAACATGTATTCCACCGCGCTGAAGCCCTGCTCCTTCGCCCGGCGGAAACGCTGCATAAAATCGACTTCAGTGAACAGCATCGACAGGTTGGCTGAAAATTTCGGCATGGTAAGGCTCCTCAGCGGTAATCAAAGAAGTTGACCGAGGTCGGCGCGTCTTCCGGCATTGCCGCCACCGGCTCGAACTCGTTGACGTTATCCAGCTCGGTGCCCATGGAAATATTGGTGACGCGCTCCAGGATGATTTCCACCACCACCGGCACCCGGTGCTGCCGCATCAGTTCCTGGGCCTGACGGAACGCCGGCGCGATCTCTTCCGGTTTGAACACCCGCAGCGCCTTGCAACCCAGGCCTTCCGCCACCTTGACGTGATCGACGCCGTACTCGCCAATTTCCGCGTTGTTGATGTTTTCAAACGACAGCTGCACGCAGTAATCCATATCGAACCCGCGCTGTGCCTGACGGATCAGCCCCAGATAGGCGTTGTTCACCAGCACATGGATATACGGCAGCTTGAACTGCGCGCCGACCGCCAGCTCTTCGATCATGAACTGGAAATCATAGTCGCCCGACAGCGCGACCACCTTGCGCTGCGGATCGGCGGCGCATACGCCCAGCGCCGCAGGCAGCGTCCAACCCAGTGGGCCGGCCTGACCGGCATTGATCCAGTGACGCGGTTCGAAAACGTGCAGCATTTGCGCGGCGGCGATCTGCGACAGCCCGATGGTGGTGACGTAGCAGGCGTCGCGGCCGAAGGCGCGGTTCATCTCTTCATACACCCGCTGCGGCTTGACCGGTACGTTGTCGAAATGGGTCTTGCGCAGCAGCGTTTGCTTGCGCTGCAGGCAGGCGGCGCACCAGGCGTCGCGATTCGGCAACTCGCCGCGTTCGAAACGGCGCTGCGCCGTGTCCACCAGCATTTGCAGCGCGATGCGCGCGTCGGAAACGATGCCCAGGTCCGGGCAGATCACCCGGCCAATCTGTGTCGGCTCGATATCAATATGCACCACCTTGCGCCCGGCGGTGTACTTATCCACCGAACCGGTGTGGCGGTTGGCCCAGCGGTTGCCGATGCCGAACACCAGATCCGAGTCCAGCAGGTTGGCGTTGCCGTAGCGGTGCGAGGTTTGCAGGCCCGCCATGCCCGCCATCAGCGGGTGATCGTCCGGAATGGCGCCCCAGCCCATCAGCGTCGGGATCACCGGCACATTGCAGATCTCCGCCAGCCGTTGCAGCAGATCCGCCGCATCGGCGTTGTGAATGCCGCCGCCGGCGATGATCAACGGCTTTTTCGCCGCGCACAACAGATCCAGCGCTTTGTCGATCTGCGCCTGGGTGGCCGCCGGCTTATAGGCGGGCAGCGACGAGTAGGTGTCCGGATCGAACTCGATCTCCGCCATCTGCACGTCGAAAGGCAGGTCGATCAACACCGGGCCCGGCCGGCCGGAACGCATCAGATGGAACGCCTGCTGCAGCACGCGCGGCACCAGCGCCGGTTCCTGCACGGTGACCGCCATCTTGGTCACCGGCTTGGCGATCGACTCGATGTCCACCGCCTGAAAATCTTCTTTGTGCAAACGCGCGCGCGGCGCCTGGCCGGTGATGCACAGGATCGGAATCGAATCGGCGGAGGCGGAGTAAAGGCCGGTGATCATGTCAGTGCCCGCCGGGCCGGAGGTGCCGATGCACACACCGATGTTGCCGGCGGCGGCGCGGGTATAACCTTCCGCCATGTGCGAGGCCCCTTCCACGTGCCGCGCCAGGTAGTGTTTGATGCCGCCGTGTCGCCGCATCGCATCGTAGAACGGGTTAATCGCCGCGCCGGGCACGCCGAACGCGGTGGTGATCCCTTCTTTTTCCAGCACGTGCATTGCCGCGTCTACCGCTCGCATAATTGCCATGTGATGCTCTCCTTAATTTATTGGAAAAATTTTCCAAACTTAAAATGCCGTCAAAAAAACCCCGTTTGCTCATCAAACGGGGAGTCTTGTTCCGCGCCGGCGCACCCCGGCGCGCGGCGATTACGCCTTGCTGCGCGATTCACCCAGCGCGGCGCTGATATCTCTGGCCACTTCACCCACCAATTCACCCAGCTCTTTGAACCGCTCTTTGCCGACCCGCGAACTGGGCCCGGAAATGGAAATAGCGGCGATCACGTTGTTGTTGCGATCGAAAATCGCCGAAGCCAGGCAGTTCAGGCCCAGCGCGTGCTCTTCATCGTCGATGGTGTAGCCCTGCTCCAGCGACTGATGCAGATCCTTGCGCAGCAGGTTCACGCTGGTCAGGGTTTTCGGCGTATAGGATTGCAGCCCCGAACGCACGATCAGATCCAGCATCTCTTCTTCCGCCAGCGGATACAGCAGCGCCTTGCCGGCGCCCGATGCGTGCAGCGGCAAGCGGCTGCCCAGCGGCGCGCACATGCGCACCATCGCCTGGCATTCGCATTGGCGAATCAGCACCGCATCGAAATTGTTGCGGATCGCCAGGTTGGCGGTCTCGCCGGACAGCAGCATCAGCCGCCGCATGAACGGCCCGGCTACCGATACCACGTCGCGATCGTTCATGTAAGCGGAACCGACGGTGAATGACTGAATGCCGATATGCCACCAGCCCAGCTGCGGATCCTGAAAGACGAATTCCGATTTCTCCAGCACTTTCAACAATCTGAAGGTGGTTGACAGCGGCAACTCCAGCTTCTCGGACAGCACGGAAACCGACGAGCTTCCCCCGGCGTTGGCCAGATACTGGAGGATCTCCAGCCCGCGATCCAACGCCTGCGCCCCTTTGGTCGCGCCGGCTTCGGTGGCGGGTCGTCCTTTCCTGCGTAATTCGGTCATTCAAGCTTCCTTTGTCAGTGACGGCATGGGTGACGCTATGATAAACGCCCTGCGCGGCATGCGGCCAGCGCTATGCCAAAACTATGCGATACGGCTCCGGCAAGCGGCTGACTACGCAGTTGTCGGCGCCTGCACGATCGATGGTGAAAAAGTCGGTGACTTTCGCATAGGCGAACAGCGGGTGATGCCAGACGTTACGATGATAGTTGATCCCCTGTTTGCCGTTGGTGATAAAGGCGCGCAACGTGCCAACGGGGATCGTTTCGCCCGGTTCGGCGACGATCACCACGAAGCGTTCGCCATTCATCGGCACAAAGGCCTGCGACGAGAGCGGATGCTTTTCCAACAGGGAAAAGGTCATCGGCAGCTCGCAGGGTTCCGCCCGGTTGATGCTGGCCAGCACCCGGTTGCCGTCCGACACCTCAATCTTGGCGAGATCGTGATAACGCTCGGTTTTTCCGTCATTGATATGAAAGAAACGCGAGCCTTCTATCTGCAATACATCGCCATAAGGCGCAAAGGCCGCCGGCGTTAATTCTTCGATGACTAAATCCATGTGATTCTCCAAAGCGCATGACCCAGACGACGATTAAACGGCGATATTTCACCCAACGCCTTCACTCTAGACAGCGCATGGCAAATTTGACAGCAATTTTTTGGAAAATTTTTCCACAACAAGATCGTCCGCACATTTCACGATCGGAAGCCCATATTAATTGCTTGAAATCAATGAATTAAAAAACACCTGTTCCACTATCGACAAGAATAGGGCTGCGTATGCTCATCGCTATCCGGTGATTCTGTGACCTGGATCGTGGGGTTGGGCTTTGCCGCTGCCTATCGTGTCGCAACATCAGTAGATTCTTCTCACCGATAACCGAAAAGGCGGTGTCAGCCAAGGACCCCACATGCTGGATCACGAAACCATTCGTTCGTTTATCAAAGTTGCCGAGTGCCAAAGCTTCTCGCGCGCGGCAGAGTTGCTGCATAAAACCACCGCCACCATCAGCTACCGCATTAAAACGCTGGAAGAGAGCATCGGCACGCAGCTGTTTATCCGCACCACCCGCACCGTCAACCTGACGCCGGCCGGGGAGTATTTGCTGGAGCGCTGCCGCCAGTGGCACACCTGGCTGGACGCCATGCCGGGCGAACTGCGGCAAATCAACGACGGCGTAGAGCATCAGGTGAATATCGTGATCAACAACTTGCTGTACGACGCCGCCGCCGTAGCCGGGCTGTTGACTCACCTGCACGACAAATACCCGTTCACCCAATTCCACATTTCCCGCCAGGTGTACATGGGCGTGTGGGACGCGCTGCTGAATGAGGATTGCCATCTGGCGATCGGCGCGGCGGGCAATGAATCGCTGGAAAACAGCATCAAGGTGCTGCCGCTCGGCAAGATCGATTGGGTGTTCGCCATTTCGCCGACGCATCCGCTGGCCGCTGCCGCCGATCCGTTGAACGAAACGCAGCTGCGCCCTTATGCCGCAATCAACGTCGAAGATACCGCGCGCCATCTGGCCAAGCGTACCGCCTGGTTGCTGTCCGGCCAGCAGGAGATCAAGGTGCCGGATCTGCGCACCAAGCTGGAATGCCATCTGCGCGGTCTCGGGATCGGTTTCCTTCCGCGCCAGCTGTGCCAAACTTATCTTGATAGCGGCGAATTGGTGGCCAAGCAGCTCAGATATCCGCGCCAACCTTCACCCCTGTCGCTGGCCTGGTCCGATGCTCGCGGCGGCGAAGCGGTGCGCACCCTGATCAGCCTGTTCCAGACGCGGGATCCGTTAATCGCGGGTTTGGTCAGCGCCCTGGATTAAGTCGCGGTATCGGTAGGCATTTTTCCTGCGCTGGCGTAATATCTGTTTACATATGTCTGACAGGAGGTTTGCATGCTTACTTTTATTCCCATCGTGATCGTCGTCGCGCTGATTGTGGTGTTCGCCGGCGTCAAAATTGTGCCGCAGGGGTTCCAATGGACGGTAGAACGCTTCGGCCGCTACACCAAAACGCTGATGCCGGGCCTGAACCTGGTGGTGCCGTTCATGGACCGCATCGGCCGTAAAATCAATATGATGGAGCAGGTGCTGGACATCCCTTCGCAGGAAGTGATTTCCCGCGATAACGCCAACGTGGCCATCGATGCGGTGTGCTTTATCCAGGTGGTCGATCCGGCGCGCGCCGCTTACGAGGTCAGCAACCTCGAACAGGCGATCGTCAACCTGACCATGACCAACTTCCGCACCGTGCTCGGCTCGATGGAGCTGGACGAAATGCTGTCGCAGCGCGACAGCATCAACAGCCGCCTGCTGCACATCGTCGATGAAGCGACCAACCCTTGGGGGGTGAAGATCACCCGTATCGAGATCCGCGACGTGCGCCCACCGGCGGAACTGATCGCCTCGATGAACGCCCAGATGAAGGCCGAGCGAACCAAGCGCGCCGACATCCTGGAGGCGGAAGGGGTGCGCCAGGCGGCCATTCTGCGCGCCGAGGGTGAGAAACAATCGCAAATCCTGAAGGCCGAGGGCGAACGCCAGTCGGCGTTCCTGCAGGCGGAAGCGCGTGAGCGCGCCGCCGAGGCCGAGGCGCGCGCCACCCAGCTGGTGTCCGACGCCATCGCCAGCGGCAACATTCAGGCGGTGAACTACTTCGTGGCGCAGAAATACACCGACGCGCTGCAGAAGATCGGTTCCTCCAACAACAGCAAAGTGGTGATGATGCCGCTGGACGCCAGCAGCCTGCTCGGCTCGATCGGCGGCATTACCGAACTGCTGAAAGAAAGCAAAGGCAAATAATCATGCTCGAACTGATCGCGGCGAATCCGCTGTGGTTCTGGCTCTCCCTCGGGGGCGTGTTGCTGGCGGCGGAAATGCTCGGCGCCGGAGGCTACCTGCTGTGGAGCGGCGTGGCGGCGCTGTTGGTCGGCGCCTTGATCTGGCTGCTGCCGACGCTCACCTGGGAATGGCAAGGCGTGATCTTCGCCGTCCTGACCGTCGTCGTCGCCTACCTGTGGTGGTACTGGCTGCGCCGGCGCCCGGCGGCCGCGTCCGGCGGTTCACCGGTGCTCAACCAGCGCAACCGTCAGCTGATCGGCACCCGCGCCACGCTGACGGAACCGATGCACAACGGCATGGGCCGCATCAATATCGGCGACAGCAGCTGGCGCGCGCAGGCGGCGGAAGATCTGCCCGCCGGTACCGAAGTGGAAGTGGTGGCGGTGGAAGGGGTCACACTGGTGATCCGCGCCATCAGCCGTTAATTCGAACGACAGCATCCCGCCAGATTATTGATGATGGGGCACTCGGCCCCCTCGTCGCCCGGACATTGTTCCGCCAGCGTCAACAGGCGTTGGCGCATTTCTCCCAGTTCGCTGATGTGCCTTTCGATCTCCGCCACCTTCTGCAGCGTGCGCGCCTTCACGTCGGCGCTGTGGCGGGCCGGATCGTTGAACAACGCCACCAGCTCACGGCACTCGTCCAGGTTGAAGCCCACCTGCCGCGCCTGGCGCAGCAGCGTCAGCTCTTCAACGTGCCTGGCGGAATAATGGCGATAACCGTTATCGCTGCGGATCGGGGCGGTAATCAGCGCTTTCTCCTCGTAAAAACGAATCGTCTTGCTGGTTAACCCGGTCTTTTTCGCGACGTCGCTAATATTCATTTTTTCCTCCGGAATGCTCCTGCTCACCTTCTATCTTAAGACGCTTTCCGCCACTCACCAAGCCTCAACGCCCTACCGTCGATAGCGATGAGAAACCGATAGCCACAGCCAAAAGATAGATACTTCACCTGCAAAGTATTCATCAAAAAAACAATAGACAATCTAACCTATTAAAATTTGATCAAATTAAGATTTTTATTATATGTAAATTTTTGTGTATAAATAACACAAAATAAAACACAATTAAAACAACAAAATAAAAACACAAATTAACAAAATTGTAATAATAGACCACACAAATAAACATTTATTTACATTTGCCATTACTGCGCCTGTTTGAGTTTTGGCCACCTCCAAACTAGAAATATTAGCTAATTTAATCTCTCAACCCGATGGCGGAGTTCGTCATGGATTTTAACTTATCAAGCGAGCAGCAGGCTCTAAGCGAATCCGCTCAGCGTTTTGCCCGCGAGGTGCTGGATCAGGATGCGCATGATCGGCTTTCACGGCAGGTATTAAGCCTGGATTTGTGGCGACAAGCCGCCGCCTATGGTTTTACCCGAGCCCCCGTGACGACCGCGTTCGGCGGATTGGGCATGAGCGCGCTCGATACTGCGCTGATGATTGAAGCGCTGGGTAAAGGCAGCCGCGACATCGGCATGTCCTTTTCGCTCTGCGCCCATCTGTGCGCCTGCGTGATCCCGCTTTCCCGCTTCGGTTCCGAAGCATTAAAAGCGCAGTATCTCGAAGCGTTGGCGGCCGGAAAACTGATCGCGGCGAATGCGGCGACGGAGCCGGACGCCGGTTCCGATATTTATGCCATGAAATCAACCGCTCAACCCTGTGAAGGCGGCTACCGGCTCAACGGAAACAAAATTTTCATCACCAACGCGCCGATTGCCGACATCTTCATCGTCTATGCGAAAACCCATCCCGAACATGGCTTTATGGGCGTGTCCGCATTTGTGCTCGAGAAAGGGATGCCAGGCTTAAACGTAGGCGCCGTCAGCCCGAAAGATTGCCTCTCCAACTGCCCGTGGAGCGAACTGACCTTCAACGACGTCTTCATTCCAGAGGCCCAACGGCTCGGCATGCCGGGCGCCGGCGGCGCCATCTTCCACGATTCAATGATCTGGGAAAAAGGCTGCCTGTCGGCTCTGTTTATCGGCGCAATGGAGCGCGTGTTCGACAGCGCGCTGGACTATGCCAAACAACGCCGACAATTCGGCAAAGCGATTGGCCAATTTCAGTCCGTCTCCAACCGCATCATCGAGATGAAACTGCGTCTGGAACAGTGTCGGCTAATGCTCTACCGCGCCTGTTGGAAACACGATCGGGGCCAGGATGCCGAGATCGACATCGCCATGAGCAAACTGTTGATTTCCGAATATGCCGTGCAGTCCGCGCTGGACGCGATTCAAATCTTCGGCGGAGCCGGCATGGATCAAGAACTCGGTCTGGTGCGCCACTTGCTGAACGTGATCCCCAGCCGGATCTTCTCCGGCACCAACGAGATACAAAAAGAAATTGTCGCCCGCAAGCTGGGTCTGAGGGGAGGCGCATGATGATCGTTCAACGCGTTTTTGCCGTGCTCTATATGTTGGCCGGCCTGGCGAAAGCCTTCCCTCAGTTGGAAAACGTCGCCGATATTCTGCAGCAGGCGGCCGTGGCGAACCAGGGCACCTGGTACGCCGGGGCGACGGCTTGGCTGGCGGCGCAGGGTACAGCGGTTAACGCGCTGATCGGCGTGGCGCTGTTTGCCTCCGGTGCGGTCTTGATGTTCAACCCGCGTTGGACGCCATTGATCATCTACTGCCAGCTGCTGATGATGGCGGGATTTGTCACGATCCTGCACCGCGCCCAGCCGCAGGTCATATTGCTCGATGCGATTTTCGCGCTGGCGGCGCTGTACATGCTGCGGCAGCAACACCACCGCAAACCCAAGCCACGCACGTTCCCCACGCGCGACTTTTCCACGCCCACGCCGGCGTCAGCCGGCTCGGTAACCCCCACGCTGGACGGCGAGTATGACGTGGTGATCATCGGCGGCGGCGTCTCCGGTTTGGCCGCGGCCAGCGAACTGACCGAACGCCGGGTTCTGGTGCTGGAAAAAAGCGCTTCCTTTGGCGGCAACGCGCGCTACCGCGCGGTGAATCGCCTGAAGTTTCCCATCGCCGGCGTCTGCTTCCAGGAGCCATTGCCGGGTTCGTTCATGTTGCAACTGCTGAAGAAAATCGGTCTGAGCGGCGCCTACAAGTCCAATGAAAAGGACACGCTGGTGTTTTTCGACACCTTCTTGCTGCTCCGATGCCTGGGTGAAGTCGTCGTTGGTTTTCTCAAACAGCCGGTCTACCTGCTGAAACCCGCCGTCTGGCGCCTGACGGGACAACTATTCCTGCATGCCTTGATCGGTAAACCTTATGTTATCGCGGCAAAACAGCTGGGCGATCCGATCTTTGCCGATCTGTACGCCTTCCTCGATACCTTCTCGCCGCGCGGCGAGCGGTACCCCAGCCTGCCCTGGACGCCGCAGAGCGCCTGGAGCAAAGCGAATATGGCGCTGCTCGACACTATCCCGCTGTACACTTATCTGTTCGAACCGCACAAACTGGATCAGATCCCGGCGGATCTGCGGCCACCGAGAAAATTCGGCAAGCTGGTAGAGAATGCCGTCAGCACCACGCTGCGCGTGGAATGTCTCGATATTCGCGAAGTCTCCGCCTATGTCGGATTGCACTTTCTGGTGGGGTATTTACGCGGCAATCTGGTCACGCTGCCGGGCGGTAACGGCAGCATCAGCGCCGGGCTGCTCGACTATCTTGAGGAGCAAAACAACGTCAGGCTGCAAAGCCGCGTACAGCTTCAAAGCATCACGCCCGGCGGCGACGAAACGGTGATCCGGTTCAGCGTCAATGGCGCGGCCAGCGAAATCAGAGCCAAACAAGTGATCTGGGCAGCCCCCAAAACGCATGTGCCCACCTGGTTACCCACCCTGCCCAAAGAGCAATTGGCGGCGATCCGTCAGATCCGCCATGAAGATTACTACCTGGCGAACGTGCTGTTGAAAAAGCCGATCCTCGAACACTCGTTCGGCGGCTATCTGATCGAGCCGGAAAACACCCGCACACCTTACTATTGGAGCAAAGCCGGCACCTGCCTGATCGCCAATTGGATGGACAATCACCTCAGCGCGGAAACCGGGGTATTAACCCTGCTCAAACCGACCACTCGCCCAGAGCGGCAAGGTCGCACCGCGCAGAACGAGTTCCCGGCGCTGCAGCAACAGACCTATGTCGAAATCGCCAAAGTGCTGGGCAACATGGGCATTGACGCCGACATCATTGAAGACATTCAAATCTGGTTCTGGCCCGCGGGTCTGGTGACCTCGGTCGCCGGACAACAGGCTCAGGGCGTGTTTCACCAGGCCAGCATGCCGTTTGAGAATATTCACTTCGCCAATCAGGACAGCGTGGGCATCGGTAATATCGAAAGCGCGGTGTTAGCCGGGCTGAACGCCGCCAAAGCGGTGAGAGAACGCCTCGCAATACCCGTTACGCCTGCGGAGGTGATGTCATGAATCCTACCCTGGTGGTTGAACTTTCCGGCGATAAAACGCTGGAACCCCATCGCCTGGGCGGCAAAGCCCATTCGTTGAATCATTTGATTCAGGCGGGCTTGCCGGTGCCGCCGGCGTTTTGCATCACCGCGCAGGCTTACCGGCAGTTTATCGAATTCGCCGTGCCGGGAGCGCTGCTCGACACGGGCGCGCCGGGCAACGTGCGCGATATGATTTTGAGCGCCGCCATCCCCGCCCCGCTCGATCTGGCGATCCGTCACGCCTGCAAACAGTTGGGCGACGGCGCCTCGCTCGCCGTGCGCTCTTCGGCGCTGGAAGAAGACGGCCTGACCCACTCTTTCGCCGGGCAATACGACACTTACCTGCACGTGCGCGGGGATGACGAGGTGGTGCGCAAGGTGCAATCCTGCTGGGCGTCGCTCTGGGCGGAACGCGCCGCCCAGTATAGCCGGACATCGGCGGCGCAGAGCGATATCGCCGTCGTCTTGCAAATCATGGTGGATGCAGACGCCGCCGGCGTCATGTTTACCCAAGATCCGCTGACAGGCGATGCCAACCACATCGTCATCGACAGCTGCTGGGGGCTGGGGGAAGGCGTGGTCTCCGGACAGGTCACCACCGACAGCTTCATTTTGGATAAGGCGAGCGGCGAGATCCGCGAGCAGCAAATTCGTCACAAACCGCACTATTGCCAACGCGATCCGCAGGGACGGGTCACGCTGCTGCAAACGCCTGAAGCCAGGCGAGACGCTCCCAGCCTAACCCCGGAACAGCTGCAACAGCTTGCCAGGCTGGCCAGGCAAACGCGGATGATTTACGGCGCGGAACTGGATATCGAATGGGCGGTGAAAGACGATCGCGTGTGGCTCCTGCAGGCGCGGCCGATCACCACGCAGGCCAAACCGGTTCAGATGCTTTACGCCAACCCGTGGGAAAGCGATCCGGCGATCAAGGAACGGGCCTTTTTCTCCCGAATGGACACCGGCGAGATCGTCACCGGCTTGATGACGCCGCTGGGGCTGTCGTTTTGCCAGTTCTACCAAAAGCATATTCATGGCCCGGCGATCAAAACCATGGGGCTGGCGGATATCGGCGATTGGCAGATTTATATGGGGTATTTGCAAGGCTACGTCTATCTGAATATCTCCGGATCGGCCTACATGCTCCGCCAATGCCCGCCCACCCGCGACGAAATGAAGTTCACGACCCGCTACGCCACCGCCGATATCGATTTCAGCGGGTACAAAAACCCCTATGGTCCCGGCGTACAGGGATGGGCCTATCTCAAGAGCGCCTGGCATTGGCTGAAACAGCAGAGGCATAACCTGCGCAGCGCCGGCGCGACCGTCGATGCCATGATCGCCCTGCGCCAGCGCGAGACGCGCCGCTTTCTGGCGCTGGATCTGACCACCATGACGCATCAGGAGCTGGAGCGGGAACTCAGCCGCATCGACGATTACTTCCTCGACAGCTGCGCCGCCTATATGCCCTTCTTCCTTCAGTCGTTCGCGCTCTACGATGCGCTGGCGCTGACCTGCGAACGTTACCTCAAAGGCCGCGGCAACGGATTGCAAAATCGCATCAAGGCGTCGATGAACAACCTGCGCACCATCGAAGTCACGCTGGGCATTCTCAGCCTGGTGGAGACGGTCAATCGTCAACCGGCGTTGAAGGCCGTGTTCGAGCGACACAGCGCACAGGAACTGGTCACCGTCCTGCCCACCGATCCCGAATCGCGCGCCTTCTGGCAAAGCGACTTCAGCGCCTTCCTGTTCGAGTTCGGCGCCCGTGGCCGCCAGGAGTTCGAATTGAGTCTTCCGCGCTGGAACGACGATCCCAGCTACCTGCTGCAAGTGATGAAAATGTATCTGCAACATCCGGTGGATCTGCACACGAAACTGCGGGAAACAGAGCGGCTGCGCCATGAAGACAGCGCGACGCTGCTTAAAGCGATGCCCTGGTTTGGCCGGATGAAGCTGAAGTTCATCACCAAACTGTATGGCGTGATGGCCGAACGCCGCGAAGCGACCCGGCCAACCTTCGTCACCGAAACCTGGTTCTACCGCCGCATCATGTTGGAAGTGCTGCGGCGCCTGGAGGCGCAAGGCCTGGTCAAACAGGCCGATCTGCCCTATGTGGACTTCGAGCGCTTCCGCGCGTTTATGGCGGGGGAACAGTCGGCGCAGGAGGCGTTCGCCGCCGATCTGATCGAGCGCAATCGCCACCAGCATCTGCTGAACCTGCATGCGGAAGAGCCGCCGATGGCGATCGTCGGGGGGTATCAGCCCAGGATGAAAGCCCCCACGGCGGAAAACGCCGCCGGCATGCTGTCCGGCCTGGCGGCCAGCCCTGGCAAAGTGGTGGCGAAGGCGCGCGTCATCACCGATCTGCTGGCGCAGGCCGGCGAGCTGCAGCCCAACGAAATCCTGGTGGCGCGCTTTACCGACGCCAGTTGGACCCCGCTCTTCGCGCTGGCGGCGGGCATCGTCACCGATATCGGCTCCGCGCTGTCCCACAGCTGCATCGTCGCACGCGAATTCGGCATCCCCGCGGCGGTCAATCTCAAGAACGCCACCCAGCTGATCAACAGCGGCGACACCTTGATTCTCGACGGCGACAGCGGGACGGTCATTATTCAACGCGGAGAACGTGCCGATGGCTAGTCAGCACCACATCCGGCGAAGGTAAACCATCCGCCTGAAAACAGCACAATTCAACGAAGGTGATGCGCGCGGCAACCGCCGCCTGCAGAGACCGTCGCGGGCTTTGTCGTGCCGAATTTGCCCGCCTGGCTGAAGCCGTCACTCCATTTTGGCTGCACAAGGAACTCATCATGACGACCCTGACAGGACAAGCAAGACTCACCAACTCCGCCGCCTACGAGCAAGTGTGGCAAGCGGAGCGCCAGGCCTGCCGCACCGACGCAGATCCCGACACTCTGACGGTCGGCGTGGTGGTGGTGACGCGCAACCCGGTGTTTTTCCAAACCGGGCTCAGCGTACTGAACGATATCCGCGATTATGTTTTCAACCGCGTGCATATACAGTCCGAGATGCCGCTGAAACTGTTGGATCTGGCGGCGGACTCGCTTTATCTGGCCGCGCGCGAAAAGGCGTTGCACTTTCTCAAAGGCCAAAACAAGGCTATCAACGTTCGCATCATCCAATGCGCCAGCCTGGCCGAAGCCACCGGCAAGATCATCTATACCCATGCGCTGGAACAGCGTCCCGAATTTCATTTGGGCATGCTGTTCTACGATCAGACCACGCCGGCCGGCGTCGATGACAGCATCGAACAGATCGATCGCGATCTGGACGCCTTTTACAGCGCCTTGCAGCGCAGCGGCATTCCCGCGTTTTACACCACCTTCTCCACCGTTGCGTTCATTCGCCAGCTGCGATCGCCCTTCCGCTACCTGCCGCAGCAATACCGCGAAATCGTGCGCAGCGAAGATCCGGCGATCTTCCAAACCGAGCTGTTGTGCCTGTGGATGGACTTCTTCGAGATGAACTACACCAACCGCCGGGTCAAGCCGATCGGCGCGCTGGCGCTGCACAACACGCTGGGTGAGCAGTTGATTCAATTTTTCGAGCGTACCGCCGCCGAACGCTGGCTGGTGTCCTATTACACCGGGTCGATCATCTCCAATCTGATCGGCTATCTGGATCGGCATGCGGAGGCGCGCGGCGCGCTGATCCTGCGCGGCCCTAACGAACACGCCATCGCCTGCGGCGCCATGGCCAACTGGCAGCTGTATCGCATGCCGTTCCTCGGCGTAGTGACCTCCGGGATGATGGATGAATTCAAGGGGACGCTGGCCAACCTCAAGGAAACCGCCGCCCAGGGCATCATCGTCGCGGCGGAAAACCGCGGCAATCAATGGTACAGCTTCCAGGGAACGCTGACGCCGACGGAAGACATGCGTGAAGTGCTCGTCGCCCGCCGCATCCCGTTCGTTTATATCGATGACGTCGAAACGATCGGCACCGGTTTGACGGAAGCCTTCCGCCTTTATCATCAAGGCCAGGGGCCGGTGGTGATTCTGGCGACGCAAAACGTGCTGGAGTCGACCCTGTCGCTGGAGGGCGCCGTCTGCGATCCCTCGCCGATCCCGGTTCTGTCGGCGGACGATCCGCTGCCGATGAGCGAAAGCCTGGCCCAGGCGATAGCGCTGATCAACCGCGGGCCGGAACGGCTGGTGTGGCAGTTGGGCCCGGTCAGCGACGACGAATACGCCCTGATCCATGACATCGCCGACGCCGCCGGGATCGCCCTGGTGGACTCGTTGGCCCATCCAGGCTCGGCGCCGAAATATTATCAGGGTCGGCGCAATCCCCACTACCTGGGCACCCTGGCGATTTACGGCTACAGCCCGCGCGTCTACAACTTCCTGCACACCAACGACAAGCTCAACGCCATGAGCGAGCAGAGCCTGTTTATGATCAAAAGCCGCGTCGCTCAGATCACCACCCCCTTCTCCGACGGCAGGCTGGAGCGCAAGGTTCACCTGGTGCAGCTTACGCACGATGAGCGCCATCTGTCGCCCTATGCCGATCTGCACCTGCACATGAACTGTCTGGCGTTCCTGCGCACGGTGAAAGCGCATCTCGACGTCGATCCGGCATTGCGGGAAAGACGCCGCGCGCTGATCGCCGCCTATCTCGACTCGCCTTCCGACGTGGTCAGCCAGCTTCCCAGTCTGCCCATGTCGGCCAACTACTTCTTCTGCCAGTTGAACCGAGTGATTGAAGAGCTGATCGAAACGGAGGGGTTCGATTTTACCGGCGTATATGACGTCGGCCGGTGCGGCATCTCCGCCGCGCGCAACGTCGCCAAAACGCGCCGCGGCTTTTCCGGCTGGTATGGCCGCGCCCTGATGGGCGACGCTCTGCTGGCCACCGGCTACCTGGCTTACACCAGCCCAAGCCACGTGATGGCGTTTATCGGCGACGGCGCTAAAGGGATCGTACCGGACATCCTGCCGGCTTTTATCGACAACATTCTTACCCATCCACAGTTGCTGAATAAAAGCATCACCGTCTTCTATTTATGCAACGGCGGGCTGTCCGTCATCAATACCTATCAGGAACGCATTCTGTTCAACCGCACCTCACGGCAAATGCGGTTGGTGAACGTCGAACAGCCGGACGTCGAACAAACGGTCAATAACTTCCATATCCAGAGCAAAACGCTTACGCATTTCGACGAAGACGTCATTCGCCAGGCGCTGACCACGCCGCACCGACTCAATCTGTTCTCCGTGGTGCTGGGGCACAACAATGAAGGCGACGGTATCTCGCTGGCCACCGCCAAAGGCTGGCAGCGCGATCCGAGCGACCACGACGCCCTGCAGGAGCGCAAAGCCTGGGCGGCCCAACAGCCCGAATCGACCAGCACCGCCTTCGACCAAGATCCTACACAGGAAGCCACCTCATGAAATTCGGATTCATCGCTCATCCCACCTCGCTGGGGTTGAAACGTTACGTCAAAATGCTCGATCTGCTGCAACGCAACTCGACCGAGCAGCACAGCGGCTATACGCGTGAACTGTGGGAACGACAAAACCTGGTTCCCTTTATGAACTTCGCCAGGATCACCTCGGCGACCGGCGCCACTTGCGAAGGGGTGATCAAATACATGCCGCTGGTGGCGGATGAAATGCTGGCCGACGCACGCGGTATCGCCGCCAGGGTGGTCCAAGGCATCGAAGAGCTGGCCGGCGATGGCGCCGAACTGGTCGGTCTCGGCGGTTTTACCTCTATCGTTGGGCGACGCGGCGAAGCCACTGCGGAAAAGTCGCCGGTGCCGGTCACCTCCGGCAACTCGCTGACCACCTACGCCGGCTACAAGGCCTTGATGCAGATCCAGTCCTGGCTGGAAATCCGCCCGGAGGAGGAACCCGTCGCCATCGTCGGCTATCCGGGATCGATCTGCCTGGCGCTAAGCCGTCTGCTGCTGGCGCACGGTTTCTCTCTCCATTTGCTGCACCGCGCCGGCAACCACGATCGCAGCGAACTGCTCAGCCATTTGCCCGAGGAGTATCACTCGCGCGTCACCCTGACCAGCGATCCCGAAGATCTCTACCCGCGCTGCAAACTGTTTGCCGCCGCGACCTCCGCCGGCGGCGTGATCGACCCCGCCAGACTGCAACCCGGCTCGATCTTCATCGACGTGGCGCTGCCGCGCGATATCGCTTCGGAAACGCGCCCGGCGCGGGATGACATTCTGATCATCGACGGCGGCTGCGTCACCGCCACCGATGCGGTCAAGTTGGGTGGAGAATCGCTCAACGTCACCATCAAGCAACAATTGAACGGCTGCATGGCGGAAACCATTGTGCTGGCGCTGGAAAACCGGCGGGAAAACTTTTCGCTGGGCCGCTATCTGGCGCCGGAAAAAGTGCTGGAGATCGGTGAAATCGCCGAGCGCCACGGGTTCTTCGCCTATCCGCTGGCCTCGTACGGCGAGCGCATCGATCGGCAGAGCGTGACCAATCTCAAGCGCTACTACCACCATGACATCTATGCCGGGGAATCGGCTGATGCGGCGTTGCCCGCATCGCGCCTGGCGTTTATCGACGCGGTCATCGCCCAAACGCCGGCCAGGGAAGACACCCTCGACCGCTATCATCAATACATCAACCCCATGATGGTGGACTTCCTCAAGTTGCAGCGCTGCGACAACGTTTTCCGCAGCGCCGCCGGCACCCAGTTGTATGACGATGCGGGCGAGGCTTTCCTGGACATGGTGGCGGGCTACGGGTGCCTAAACCTGGGCCACAACCCGCAGCCAGTGGTCAACGCGCTGAAAAACTACCTCGACGCTCAAGGCCCCAACTTCATTCAATACATTTCCATTCCCGAACAGACCGCCAAGCTGGCCGAAGTGCTCTGTCGTCTGGCGCCGGGCAACATGGGCCGGGTGTTCTTCAGCAACTCCGGCACCGAAGCCGTCGAGGCCGCGATGAAGATCGCCAAGGCCTCGACGGGCAAGCCGGGCATCGCCTATCTGCGCAACAGTTACCACGGTAAAACGCTGGGCGCGTTGTCCATCACCGGACGAGACAAACACCGCCGCTATTTCACACCGCTGCTGGACGCGATGGTGGAAGTGCCGTTCGGCGATCTCGCCGCGCTGCGGGAAGCGCTGAACCGTGAAGACGTCGGCGCGCTGATGATCGAACCGATCCAGGGCGAAGGCGGCGTGCATATCCCGCCCGCCGGTTACCTGCAGGCGGTGCAGCAGCTCTGCCGCGAGACCGGCGTGCTGCTGATGGTGGACGAAGTGCAAACCGGGCTTGGGCGCACCGGCAAACTTTTCGCCTGCGAATGGGACGGTATCGAACCGGACGTGCTGATGCTGTCGAAATCCCTGTCCGGCGGCCTGATCCCCATCGGCGCCACGCTGTGCCGAGCCGATCTTTGGCAAAAAGCCTATGGCACGGCGGATCGCTTCCTGGTGCACAGCTCCACCTACGGCGGCGGCAACCTCGCCTCGGTCGTCGCCCTCAGCGCGCTGCGCGAGATCCTGGCGCAGGATTTGGTCGGCCATGCCGAACGGATGGGCGCCTACTTTAAGCAGGCACTGAGCGAGATCGCCGCCCGCTATCCGTTCGTCAGCGAGGTGCGCGGCCGCGGCCTGATGCTGGGGATCCAGTTCGACCAGGCGTTCACCGGCGCGGTCAACGCCTCCGCCCGCGAATTCGCCACCCGGCTGCCGGGCGATTGGCACACCACCTGGAAATTCTTGCCCGATCCGGTGCAAGCCCATCTGCGGGCGGCGATGGATCGCATGGAACAGGCGCTCGGCGAAATGTTCTGCATGAAATTCGTCACCAAGCTGTGCCAGGACCACAAGATCCTGACCTTCATTACCGCCAACAGCTCGACGGTGATCCGTATTCAACCCCCGCTCATCATCAGCAAAGCCGAGATCGACCGTTTCGTCGGCGCCTTTGCCACGGTGTGCGAGGAACTCTCCACCTTTTTAGACTAGGGAGCCAGCAATGCCTTTAACCAAGCAAGATGCCGTCAATCAGATGATGGGCTTTTTCCAGGCCAAGGCGCTGACCGCCGCGCTGGCGCTGAAGCTGTTCGATCAGCTGCGCGATCGGGACGCCGACGCGGCGCACATCGCCGCGCGGCTTGACTGCCCGGCGCGTTCGACCGAGCAGTTGCTCATCGCGCTGCGGGCCATGGGGTATCTCGACCAACGAGACGGCCTTTATCATCTGCCCGCCGCCCACCGGGCTTTTCTGTTGAGCGACGAACCGCAGTGGCTGGGATGGCTGGGCCGCCACATCGATACCTTCCTGTATCCGCTGTGGGGCGAGCTGAAAACGGCGGTGCGAAACGATGCCCACCAACGCCGCACGGTATTCGGCGATGACCGCAGTTGGTTCGACATCCTGTACCAAAATCCGGACGACGTAGCGGACTTCCAGGAGTTTCTCGGTAAATTCGCCGCGCCCTTTATCGCCGGCTTTGTTCGCGATTACGACTTCTCGCAACACCGTGCGTTTTTGGATATCGGCAGCGGGATCGGCAGCCTGCCGATGGCGATCGCCGACGCTTATCCGGGGATCGCACTGGCGATCTGCGAACTGCCGCAGGCCTCGGCGTTTTTGCGCGACAAGCTGACGCTGCAAGGCTATGGCGAACGCATTGACGTCGTGGAGGGCGATGTCATCAGCGGCGATCTGCCGATCGGCGGCTATGACCTGATCCACCTGGGATGGATGCTGCACGACTACGCCCCGGAAACCCAACTGACCATCCTGCGCAACATCTATCGGGCGATGCCGGCCGGCGGTCGCTTCATCGCTTCCGAAACGCCGCTGAACGAAGACAAGTCAGGGCCGGAATTTACCGCCCTGCTGTCGCTGAACATGCTGGTCTCCACCGACGGTGGCATAGAGAGCAGCGCGCAGGAATACCTGGACAGATTCCGTCTGGCGGGGTTCAGCAACGCGCGCATCATGAAAATTGCCGGCCCACGCACCCTGATCGTCGGCGAAAAATAACCAGTTAGCAACGGGAGCTCGCAATGTTAGAAAGCAAATTGATCCAGCATATCGCCACCCAGTATCTGGATGGCGATCACGACGGCCTGAACGCTCAAACCCCGCTGTTTGAACTGAACGTCGTCGATTCCGCCTCCATTTTCGATCTGGTGGATTTTCTGCGTCAGGAGTCTCATGTCGCCATCGGCATGCATGAGATACATCCGGCGAACTTCGCCTCGGTGCAGGCGATGGTCGCGCTGGTGCAACGGTTGCAAGCGCAAGTCGCCGCAGGGGGTGTCGCATGAGCGTTCACGCCGTCGATAGCGCCGCAAACGCGCATGAAGCCGTCCGGCAGTCGGTGCTGCACACCTTCGCCCGGCTGACCGAGTATGAACTGTCGGCACTGGCCCTGACCAGCCATCTGGAAAACGATTTGGGCGTCGACTCCATCGCGCTGGCGGAAATTGCCATGGTGCTGAACCGTCAGTTTCAATTAAATACGCCGCTGGAGATCCAGGAGATCAAAACCATTCAGGATGCGCTCGATGGTATTTTGCAGCGCGGTTTCACGCTGCCGACGCCGAACGCCGCCGCGCAACCTGCCCCCGAGACGCCTCAGGCCTGGTTGAGCGCTCTCGTGCGCCAGGTGTTCGCCACCCACAGCGGATATGAAGTGCGTGATCTGCCCCCCGACGCCGCCATCGAAGGCGACCTGGGGATCGACTCCGTCGCGGTGGTGATGGCGCGCAACGAGCTGCTCAAAACGCTGAGCCTGGACGATAACACAGCGCTGGCGGAGTGCCGCACGTTGGCTGAGCTGGAGCACAACCTGGCGGCGCGGCTGCTTCAGGAACAGGGCGAAGCGTGGTTCAGCCGCTTTGGCCAGCACACCGCCGCATCCGCTGCGCCGCAGCCCACCAAGGCGCCCGCGTCGCCGGACGCGCGCGATGAGCTCGGCGATCCGCGCACCATGCGGGACTTCGTCGGCATCGAGCACCCGGATTTGTTCCATAAAACGCGTGAGTTTGGCGCTTTTTATCGCGATAAAAAACAGCGTCAGCTTTACTGGTACGGCATGCCGCTTGAAACGCCGTGCAAAAACCGCGCGGTCATGTTCGACGAGGTCACCGGCAAAAGCCGCGAATTTCTGATGTTCGGCTCCAACAGCTATCTGGGATTGTCGAACCATCCGGAAGTGATCCACGCCATCCAGGACGCCGCCGGCCTGTACGGCGCCACCAATACCGGATGCCGCATCATCGCCGGTAGCAACGTGCTGCATCTGGAATTGGAGCGCAAACTGGCCAAGCTCAAAGGGCGCGAAGACTGCATCGTCTATCCGTCCGGCTACTCGGCCAACCTGGGATGCATCTCGGCTCTGACCAGCCGACACGACCTGGTGTTCACCGACGCCATCAACCACATGAGCATCCAGGACGGCTGCAAGTTGGCGGGCGCGCAGCGGAAAATTTATGACCACTCTTTGACCAGCCTTGAGAAATCGCTGGCCAAATACGCCGATCACCCCGGCGGCAAGCTGATCGTCACCGATGGCGTTTTCAGTATGCACGGCGATATTGTCGATCTGCCGCGCCTGATGAAGCTGGCCGAACGCTACGGCGCACGCGTATTGGTCGACGACGCGCACGCGACCGGCGTCTTGGGCAAAACCGGCTCGGGCACGGCGGAACACTTCAATATGAAAGGCCGGGTGGATCTCGAGCTGGGCACCATGAGCAAGGCGCTGTCGGGGTTAGGCGGCTTCGTTTGCGCCGATGGCGAAGTGGTCGAATACCTGCGTTTCTACTCCAACTCCTATGTTTTCGCCGCCACCATCCCCGCCGCAGTCGCCGCCGGCGTGATCGCCTCCATCGACGTGATGCTGCGTGAACCCGAGCGACTGGCCAAGCTGTGGGACAACATCTACTACTTCCGCACGCTGCTGCTTAACGCCGGTTTTGACCTTGAGCATTCCGACTCGGCCATCATTCCGGTGGTGGTGGGCGACGACGCCAAAACGCTGCTGTTCGGCCGCGCCGTCCGGGCGCGCGGGCTATTCTGCCAGACCGTGGTCTTCCCGGGCGTCAGCGTGGGTGACGCCCGCTTACGCATCAGCGTGACCAGTGAACACACGCGTGAAGATCTGGATGAAGCCTACGCCATTTTGGTGGCGGCGGCGCTGGAGACCGGCGTGCCGGTCAACGGCGATGTCCGACGGGAAGAGCGCGCACGCGCCGCCGAGGTCTGACATCATGGCAACCTTCATTTCACCGATACTGGAGGCCCTGTTCCGGCACGCCCGCCAAGCGCCGGAAAGCACCGCTCTGCTGTGCGGCGATCGACGCTGGAGCTATCGTCGCCTGGCCGATCGCGCCTGCATGATGGCGGCGGCGCTGCGACATGCCGGGTTAAAGCAGCAGGCCGTGCTGCTCAACCTGCAGAAAGGGCCCGACGCCGTCGCCGCCATGTACGCATGTTGGCTGAGCGGCAACCACTATGTCCCTATCGATTTCAGCCAACCGACGGCGCGCATCGAACGCATTATCGCCGCCGCCTCACCCGCGCTGATCGTCGATGAGGGCTGGTTGAGCGCGCTCGATGGCCGCACCGATCTCGATGGCGCCTGGCCGGAAGCGATCGCCGCGCTCGGCTCCCCCCTCGCCGCCATTCTCTATACTTCAGGCTCCACAGGCACCCCGAAAGGGGTGCAAATCACCCATGACATGCTGACGTTTTTCATCGGCTGGGCCGTCAGCGATACACAACTGACGGCGCGCGACGTGCTGGCCAATCATGCCAGTTTCGCCTTTGATCTGAGCACCTTCGATCTGTTCGCCGGCGTTTGCGCCGGCGCCGCGACCTGGATCGTGCGCGAAGATGAACAGAAAGATTGCCAGGCTCTCGTTCGCGGATTGCAAACGCACGGCGTCACTCTGTGGTACAGCGTGCCTTCGATTTTAGCCATGCTGGAAAAGAGCGCGTTGCTGGCGCCATCGACGGTGAAAACGCTGCGCCAGGTCACGTTCGCCGGTGAGCCTTATCCGGCCGCCGCGCTGAAGCGTCTGGTTGCGCATCTGCCGGCCCGGTGCCGCGTCAGCAACTGGTATGGCCCGACGGAAACCAATGTCTGCACCGCCTACGCGCTGGATCGAACGCAGTTGGCGACGCTGGAGCAGATCCCCATCGGCCATCCGTTGCCCGGCTTGACGGCGCAGTTGGTCGATGAACAGGGGCGCCTGCAGCCGATTGACGGTACGCCGGGCCGACGCGGAGAATTGCTGATCGGCGGACCGTGCGTTACCCCCGGCTACAGCAACGTCGCCTCATCGCGGCAAGCGCAATGGCATCCGCGCCAATGTCACGCGACCGGCGACTGGGTGGAGACGACGGCGAATGGGCTGGTCTACCGCGGCCGGCTGGACGACATGGTGAAAATCAACGGCTACCGGGTGGAATTGGGTGAGATTGAATCGATCCTTCATCACCATCCCTCGGTCAGCCAGGCCGCACTGTATGTCGAGCTCGGCGAGCTGAAGCAAAGACTGATCGCCGTGATCACCCTCCATCCCGGCGCGCTCCGCCCCAACCTGCTGGAGCTCAAGCAGTTCCTGCAGCCCAGGCTGCCCGCCTATATGCTCCCCAGCCAACTGGTGGTCGCCGACAGTCTGCCCACCAATGCCAACGGCAAGGTGGACAGAGGACGTTTGTCCGAGGTGAACGCGCGATGAACCAGGAAATTCATGCCGCGCCGCTGGCGCTGGTCGGCATCGGCTGCGCACTGCCCGGCATCGATCGTATCGATCTGTCCAACGGCGCCGCCTGGTCGGCGCTGTTCGACGCCCCGCCGCCGATGCCGTGGAGCGATGCGGCCGCGCCGATCCGCGGTCGCCAGATCGACGACGCCGCGTTTGATTTCAAAAAATTCGCCATCCCGCCGCTGTTTCGACTGGCGGTCAGCCGCGAGACCCGCCTGGCGCTGCAGGCCGCCTCCGCCGCCATGCAGCATCTGACGTTATCCGACGCGTTGCGCGACCGCTGCGATCAATTTTGCGCCACCCATTTGGGCAGTGATGCGGCCTATCGCAACGCCACCAAAATCGGCGCGCTGCGCAGGCTGGCCGAACGGCTTGACGCTCAGGGGCTCTCACCGGCAGCGGTCATGCGCCGGATTGACGATTACAAACAGCCGCTGGCCCAGGCGTTCGGCAGTTCATCCCACGATCGCGTAGGGGAAATGGCCTCCAGCATTCCCGCGCGCATCGCCCATTTCGCCCGCACGCGCGGTAAATGCCAAACCCTCGACGGCGCCGATCTGGGCGGCCTGCGCTTGCTGCAGTTGGCGCAAGACTGTTTTCGCCATGCCGACAGCCGCATGGCGGTGCTGACCGCCGTACAATGCTTCCACCATCAACCCCAGGCGGACATGCTGTTGGCGCAGGGCGTTTCCTCTTCGGCCTGTTGGCTGGAGGGGGCGATCAGCCTGGTCGTTTGCCCGCTGGACGTCGCTCAGGAACAGGGATGGCCAGCGATAGCGCAATTGTCGACCCTGATCGCCGAACGACAGGATGCCGCGCCGAGCGCCGGCTATTTTGCCGGTGCCAATCAGGTTTTCTGCCATCTCCTCGACATGCTGTTGCAACGGCAACAGACGTGCGCCGGCCACTCGTTCACCGGCTACCGCTGGCGGATTGACGCGGCGTCTCCCCCCTCATTAAAACCGACGGCTTCGCCACGCATCAGCATCATCGACTATCAGCCCATCACCGCGCAGGGGCTGGATAAAGCGCGTTTCTGGCAGGCCTTGCGCAACGGTGAGGACGCCCTGCGCGATCACAGCCCCGAGCAGTTGCACCCCGGCGCCTTCGTGCGACCCACGCCGCAAAAGCTCAGCGCCTACACCGCTCATGCCATGTGCTTCCCAACGCACGATCCGGTGCGGCTTGAGCTGACGCGGCCTATGATGCCGGCCAAAAAGCAGCGCCTCGACGTCACACAACTGCACGCCCTCAACGGCTGCGCGGCGTGGCCCGACAGCCTGCGACGCTTTGAACGCATCGCCATTATCGTCGCCAGCAACCTGTCTTTGAGCGCCGATCGACAACAGGCCATGAGCGCGCTGTGGCCGGCATTGCCTTCCGCCGACGTCCCCCTTTCGCCACCGCCCCAACCCGCGATCAACCGCTGGAGCTGGCATGGCGCCTGCGGCCTCGGCACCGCGCAGCTGTTGGCGCAACAGCTCGGCGTCGAGGCGGACTGCTACGCGGTCGAGGCGGCCTGCGCCAGTTCGCTGGCCGCCTTGCACAATGCGGTCAGGGCGTTACAGGCCGGCCGCTACGATGCGGTGCTCGTCGGCGGCATAGAAACGGCGACGCTCGAACGCGATATGGTGCTGTGCAGCGCGCAAATGATGCTTTCCGCTTCGCGTATGCGGCCTTTCGCCCGACAAGCCGACGGTTTTACTCCCGGCGACGGTGGCGGCTTCTTCATTCTGACCGGCCAGGCGACATCGCGGGCCATCGCCACCATCGAAGCGATATCGGGATCTTGCGACAGCTATTCCATGACCGCGCCCGATCCCGAGGGCCAGGCGTTGGCAATCGAAAAAACCCAGAGCCTGAGCGCCGTCGAAGCGCGCCATATACAGTATCTCGAAGCGCACGGCACCGGCACCGAACTGGGCGATCGGGCAGAAGTCGCGTCATTGCATCAGGGGTATCACCGCGCCGCACGCGCCCCTTTGTACATCGGTTCGGTGAAGTACAACTTCGGCCACTGTTTCGCCGGCGCCGGTGCGCTCAGCCTGTGTAAAGTGCTGAGCGCTTTCGAACACGGTCAAATCCCGCCCACGCCGGTGGCGACATTGAATGCCGAACTGCCGCTGGCGGCGATCCCGGCCGAAATCCCACAAATCGCGCTCGACTGGCCACAGGGTGAAGACGGGCGTCGGGCGGCGATCAACGGCTTTGGCACCGGTGGCATCAATTACCATTTGCTTATCCATCAACCCATTTAAAAAGGCCGCCCAGATGCACATTATCGTCCATAAGATTCGGCTAAAAGACATCGCCCACCGCGCCGCGTTTCGCGACTGGGTGGAGACGACCGATTACCAGGCTTGCCGCCACCTCGATGCGGTACGCGCCTTCGATGTCATCGAAGTCAGCCCTTCGGCGGAGGCGCCGTTTCACTTTATCGAAATCATTCAGCTGAACTCGCTGAAAATGTTCGAGCGCGAGATGCAGACCCCGCTGTTTCAAAGCCTGGTTGAACGCTTTAATCAGTTGGCGGAAGTCGTTGACGAAATCAGCGGAGAACGCATCGCCGATGGTTATCGAGCTTAGCGTGGCGCCACGTATCGTCATCGCGCTGGGCGGCCCCCACCGCTGCGCCGCCGTTCGGGGATTGCGGCATCTGTCGGCGGTGAAAAACCACGCGCGGGCACAGGCCATCGCGCTGCTGAACCGGACATGGTGCCGGGGGGACGCGACCGGCTTTACGCTGCGCCATGAGGCGAGTGGACAACCGTTCGGCGAACACCTCCTGCTGGGACGCCGCCACGTTTCTCTCAGCCATTCGCATGCCTGGTACGCCAGCGCCACCGGCGATATCCCGCTCGGCATCGATCTGCAGCATTATCGCCCCTTCTCCGGCGCGGCGCTGCGCTGGGCCTTTGGCGAGGCGGAACAGCGATTGGGACGCATACAGGCCTGCGCCGTCTGGGCCATTCGCGAAGCATTTTTAAAAAGCCACGGCCGCGGCCTGCCCTACGAATTGCGGACGATCGGCATCGACTGGCACACCGGGTTGGTCTCAAGCGCCGACGGCAGTTTGGCGAGCAGACGCTTCTGGCTGTGGCGCAGCCTGGACTGGGCATGCGCACTCTGCTTTCCGGCGGAGGAGAGCATGTCGTTCAGAGCGAACGTTACCGTATTTTCCCTGCCCGCCCCTTCCGCTTTCGGAGCCTTATCATGACCCAAGACCTTTTCGCCGCGGCGCTGCAACAGGCCGTGGACATCGCGCGGCAGGCGCCCTCTTCACACAACTGCCAACCCTGGTCTCTCCACTATGACGCCGACGCCCGATGTGGCCGGTTGGCTATCGACCGCCGTCGCGCCTTGCAGAGTCTGCCTTCGCTGGAACGCGAGATGCTGATGAGCTGCGGGATTTTCTTCGAGTACCTCAGCGCGCTGCTCAACTGTGCAGGCTTGCCTCTCGCCTGGCGTTGGGAGCATGGCCCCACGCATTTACTGAGCTTTGCCCCCGCCGCACCTGCCGCGCCCGATCGCGCCGCCCATCGCCAATTGGCGCAGCTGATCGGCGAGCGGCATACCGCACGAGCGGCCTATCAGCCTACGCCAATCAATGAAGCGCAGCGGATGCAGCTGCAGACCCTGTTCGACGGAACGGCGAGTTCGCTCAGTATCGCAGGTGACGAACGCGCTCGCCGTCGGGTCGCGCAGCTCACCGCTCGTCACGCCGCGCTCGATTTCTCGGATCGCCAAGCCTGGCGCGAAACCTATCAATACATCCGCTTCAACGAACGGCAGCCTACCGACGACGGTTTTCACCTGCACCACCTGTTTGGCCCGGTATCCCCAGCATTCAAGCGCTTCTTCCAAGTGGCGTTTCATCCTCGCTTAAGCAGGCTGGCGACCGGGCTGCGCTTGCCGGCTTATATGGCGCAAGGGCTGGCGCAACGCGTCGCGGAAGGCCCGCAATACCTGGCGCTGTGTCTGAACGACGAAAGTGCCGAGCACCTGTTCGCCACCGGCATGCGGCTTGGACGTCTGTGGCTCACGCTGCAACACTGGGGTTGGGGATTGCATCCGATCAGCGTTCTGGTGCAACACGCCGAGGCGCGTCGCGAGCTCGCAGCAACCCTGGCGCTCAGCGCTCCCCCGGTGTTTTTTGCCCGCTTCGGCCACCTGCAACAATGGGGCAGCGCAGCACCCAGACGCAGCTGGCAAAGCATTTTGACCGCGCCGCCATCCGGCGAATGCGCGCCCCCGGGGAACGATTTCCCCTAATCCGCTGAGGAGAACACAATGAACGTATGGATTGCTTTGGCCGCTGTTTTGTTGATCCTTGCCCTGCTGGCGTTTATTACCAGCCGCGGCGCTCAGGACACTCGCCCGATGTTTCTGTGGGGGTTCAACGCCATGGGGCCGGTTACCCTGGTCTATTGCTATTTCGGCGAGGGCGATCTGAGCCACAAAGCCCTGATCCTTGTCATGGTCGGCCTGTACCTGCTGCGCATGAACATCGTGCTGACACGTTGGTACGGCAACACCGCCGCGGCCAAACTCAAGGACGTGATGCCCACGCAGCAGGTGCCATGGCTGGCGGTGATGATGGTCATGATCTTCGGCGGCCTGTACTGCCTGCCCTTCTACTGGGCCAGCCAGCTGCAGGGGCCGTGGAGCGCGCTGCAATGGCTGGCCATTGGGGTCTACCTGATAGGCACGCTGTTCCACTTCGGCAGCGATTATCAAAAACGGCGCTTCAAACAGGATCCGAACAATAAAGGCCGGCTGCTGAACAGTGGCTTTTGGGGGTTGGCGCGCCATCCGAATTATTTCGGCGACTTTCTTATTTTCGTCAGCTTCGGGCTGCTTGCCGGCAACCTGTTTGGCCTGATCGCACCGCTGACTAACCTGGTGCAGTATTTCGCCGACGCCATTCCCAAAAGCGAGAAAATGGCAGAGAAGCGCTACGGCGAGGTTTGGCGCAACTATAAACGTCAGGTTAAATGTTTCATTCCTTTCGTGCTGTAACCCCAACGCGGCAGCGCGGTTCGGGCAAGCCGACCGCGCTGCCGCCGATAAAACACCTTGTTATACAACACAAAACGACCGTCACGCCCGCGCAAGTAAAAACCGCCTTGACCTTACCCTTGCTGGAAGGTTTAAGCTCCATTCTTAGTGAAAACAGGTCAGGCGGTTAACCTTTAAACACCGCCCTTAAGCAAGGAGTCCAATCATGTCACACACCACTATGCTGGCATTGCAGGGGCTGTCCTGCATGAACTGCGCGCAGCGGGTGAAAAAAGCCCTGGAAAGTCGCAGCGATGTCGAACAGGCCGAGGTTAACGTCCAATACGCCAAAGTGACCGGCGAAGCGCCGGACAGCGCATTGATCGACAGCGTGATCGCCGCCGGTTATCAGGCCGAAGTCGCGCCGCGCGCCGATACCGAACTGCAGCTGAGCGGCCTGAGCTGCATGCACTGCGTCGGCACCACCCGCAAGGCGCTGGAAGCGGTGCCGGGCGTGTTCGCCGCCGACGTCGAGATCGACAGCGCGAAAGTGTACGGCGATGCCGATCCGCAGGCGCTGATCGCCGCAGTAGAACACGCCGGTTATCACGCCAGCGTGGCGGGCGCCGTCGTCCCAAAAACTGAGCCGTTGACTGACGCAACACCTTCGTTGCCGGACGTTCAGCCAGCGGCGCAACCTTCCCTTCCGGCAACCGACAGCGCGGACGACAGCGTACAGCTGCTGCTCAGCGGCATGACCTGCGCCAGCTGCGTCAATAAAGTGCAGCTGGCGCTGCAAAGCGTACCCGGCGTGGAGCACGCCCGCGTCAACCTGGCGGAGCGCAGCGCGCTGGTGACCGGCGCCGCCGATGCGCAAGCGCTGGTGGCGGCGGTGGAAAAAGCCGGCTACGGCGCCGAGATGATCCAGGACGAGACCGAACGTCGCGAACGGCAACAGCAGACCGCTCGCGCCAACATGAAGCGCTTTAGCTGGCAGGCGGCGCTCGGTCTGGCGCTGGGGATCCCGCTGATGGCCTGGGGGCTGTTCGGCGGCAGCATGACGCTGACGCCGGAAACCCAGCGCCCCTGGCTGCTGGTCGGCGTCATCACCCTGGCGGTGATGGTGTTCGCCGGCGGGCACTTCTACCGCAACGCCTGGCGCGCGCTAATGAACGGCAGCGCCACCATGGACACCCTGGTGGCGCTCGGCACCGGCGCCGCCTGGCTTTACTCGATCGCCGTCAACATTTGGCCCGATTTCTTCCCGATGGCGGCGCGCCACCTCTATTACGAGGCCAGCGCGATGATCATCGGTTTGATCAACCTCGGCCATGCGCTGGAGCAGCGCGCCCGCCAGCGTTCTTCGCAGGCGCTGGAGCGCTTGTTGGATCTAACGCCGCCCACCGCCCGGCTGGTGACCGACGACGGCGAGCGCGATATCCCGCTGGCGGAGGTGCAGCTCGGCATGACGCTGCGGCTGACTACCGGCGATCGCGTGCCGGTCGACGGCGAAATCGTACAGGGTGAAGTCTGGCTTGATGAAGCGATGCTGACCGGCGAAGCGGTGCCGCAGCAGAAAGGCGCCGGCGACACGGTGCATGCCGGGACGGTGGTCGACGACGGCAGCGTGCTGTTCCGCGCCGCCGCCATCGGCAGCCAAACCACGCTGGCGCGCATCATCAAACTGGTGCGTCAGGCGCAGAGCAGCAAACCGGCGATTGGCCAACTGGCTGACCGCGTCTCGGCAGTGTTCGTGCCGGCGGTAGTGGCGATCGCCCTGTTCAGCGCGGCGATATGGTACTTCTTTGGCCCGCAGCCGCAGCTGGTCTATACGCTGGTGATCGCCACCACGGTGCTGATCATCGCCTGCCCATGTGCGTTGGGATTGGCGACGCCGATGTCGATCATCTCCGGCGTCGGCCGCGCGGCGGAGTTCGGCGTGCTGGTGCGCGACGCCGACGCCCTGCAGCAGGCCAGCCAGCTGGACACCCTGGTGTTCGACAAAACCGGTACCCTGACCGAAGGGAAACCGCAGGTGGTGGAGATCCTGACCTTCAATCAGGTCAGCGAACAGCAGGCGATCGGCTGGGCCGCCGCGCTGGAACAAGGCTCCAACCACCCGCTGGCGCGCGCCATCATGGAACGCGCCGCCGGGCAAACGCTGCCGCAGGTCGCGCAGTTCCGCACCCTGCGCGGCGCCGGCGTCAGCGGGGAGATCGACGGCGTGCAGGTGCTGCTGGGCAACGCCACGCTGCTGGAACAGCATCAGGTCGCGACCGCCGAACTGGATGCGCCGATGCGCGCCCAGGCCGAACGCGGCGTAACGCCGGTGCTGCTGGCCGTGGACGGTAAACCGGCCGCGCTGTTCGCCATTCGCGATCCGCTGCGCGAGGACAGCGTCGCGGCGCTGCAGCGCCTGCACCAGCAGGGGTATCAGCTGGTGATGCTGACCGGCGACAACCCGGTAACCGCCAACGCCATCGCCAAAGAGGCCGGTATCGATCGGGTGATTGCCGGCGTGCTGCCGGACGGCAAAGCGGCGGCGATCAAACAGTTGCAGGCGCAGGGCCAGCGCGTGGCGATGGTCGGCGACGGCATCAACGACGCCCCGGCGCTGGCGCAGGCCGACGTGGGCATCGCGATGGGCGGCGGCAGCGACATCGCCATCGAGACCGCCGCCATCACCCTGATGCGCCACAGCCTGCACGGCGTAGCGGATGCGGTGGAGCTGTCGAAGGCCACGCTGCGCAACATGAAGCAGAACCTGTTCGGCGCCTTTATCTACAATACGCTGGGCATTCCGATCGCCGCCGGCGTGCTCTACCCGCTGACCGGCACGCTGCTCAGCCCGGTGGTGGCGGGCGCGGCGATGGCGCTGTCGTCCATTACCGTGGTCAGCAACGCCAACCGGTTGCTGCGTTTTAAACCGCAGAAGTGATCGCTGGGGCGCCGTCATGGCGCCCCGCTGTTTTCCGGGCTTTCCTGCGCGGCGGATAGCGTTTAGCATGAATAACGATTTCCCCTCGCCTTTCATGCTGAAACGCGCACCCGTTATTCAGGAGCCACGCCGTATGGGTCAACTGTTACGCCGCCTCGCCGCCTTTCTCGGCCTGATCTCGCCCAAGCGTTACGCTTATCCGGCGTTGGACATCACCCTGCCTGGCGATCGTCGGCTGCATCTGGTGGGCAGCATCCATATGGGCACCGTCGATATGTCGCCGTTGCCGCCCCGGCTGGCGGCCCGGCTGCAGCAGGCCGACGCGCTGATCGTCGAAGCCGATATCACCGACTCCGCCTCCCCTTTCGACCACGCCGAGCTGCAGCCGGAGCTGGAACAGCGCCTGTCCGCCGAAGAATATCAACGGTTGCTGGCGCTGTGCCATGAGCTGGGCGCCGACCCGCACGCCTTCGCTACCCTGCCCGGCTGGCAGGTGGCGCTGATGATGCAGGCGCGCCAGGCTCAGCGTTTGGGGCTGCGCGCGGAATATGGCGTGGACTATCAGCTGCTGCAAGCCGCCCGGGCGCAGGACAAACCGGTGATCGAGCTGGAAGGCGCGCAGCAGCAGCTGGCGATGCTGGAACAATTGCCGGAGGGCGGCATTGCGCTGCTGCGCGATACGCTGGAGCACTGGCATACCAACGCGCGGCTGCTGCAAACCATGGTGAGCTGGTGGCTGGACGCCAAACCGCGCGGTACGCTGGACACGCTGCCCGCCACCTTCAGCGCCGGGCTGTATGACGTGCTGATGCATCAGCGCAATCGCGACTGGCGGCATCAGCTGGAGGCGCTGCCTGCCGGTGAGTATGTGGTGGCGGTTGGCGCATTGCACCTGTACGGCGAGGATAACCTGCCGGCGATGCTGCAGCCGCAGGGGTAAAAAAGAGGCCAATATCGCTATTGGCCAGTCAAAGAGGAATTTCTTGTATTCTAGTTATACGCATAGCAACCGTGTTAACGGTTACAGTAAACAGGGTAGCAACCCGGTGAATATCTTGGCAACCCGCTTTATGTAACAGCCGCTCAGGTTGCCGGGCAGGTTGGATTTTTGTATTTTTAAGGCTGGTTATCACCCTTTCCCCGCCGGGGACATTTTGGACAACACATCATGACGCCCGCAGTCGTTCTGCTTGAGAAACAAAAGGTCGCCTTCACCCTCCATCCTTATCACCACGACAGCGACGAAACCAACTTCGGCGACGAGGCGGTGAGAAAGCTGGGGCTGGATGCCGATCGGGTTTACAAAACCTTGCTGGTGGCGCTGAACGGCGACGCCAAACACCTGGCGGTGGCGGTCACCCCGGTCGCGACCCAGTTGGACCTGAAGAAGGTCGCCCGCGCGCTCGGCGCCAAAAAGGCCGAGATGGCCGATCCGCAGTTGGCGCAGCGCGTCACCGGTTATCTGGTGGGCGGCATCAGCCCGCTGGGGCAGAAAAAACGGCTGCCGACGGTGATCGACAGCCCGGCGCAAGCGTTCGCCACCATCTACGTTTCCGGCGGCAAACGCGGGCTGGACATCGAACTGGCCGCCGCCGATCTGTGCCGCCTGCTGGCCGGCAGCTTCGCCGACATCGCCAAACGCGACTGACGCCGCGCGCTCAGCGGCACACCACCGTGGCGTCACAGGCCGCCAGCGTCTCCACCAGGCGGTCCTCCAGCGCCTTCACCTGCGCGCCGGGCACCAGATAGTTATTGCTGATGATGGCGAATGCCAGCGGCCGCCCGGTCGCCGAATCGACATAGCCGCTGAGCGACGATACGCCGGTCATGGAACCGCTCTTGGCGTGGGCGCGCCCCGCCGCCGCGCTGTTCACCATGCGGCTTTGCAGCGTGCCGCCCACCAGCAACCCCGGCTCGCCCGCGACGGGCAAGGCGTGATACCAGTCGGCAAACCACGGCTGTTTTCTGGCCGCCAGCAGCAGCGTCGTCAGCTGCTGCGGCGTGATTTGGTTCATGCGCGACAGCCCGGAACCGTCCACCTGGCGATACGCGTCGGCCGCGACGCCCTGGCTTTGCACAAATCCGTTTATCGCCTGAAGGCCGGCGGCCCAATCCCCTTTACCCTGCGTCTTGCGGCCCATCGCCTTGGTCAATATCTCGCCGTAGCCGTTATTGGAGACTTTCAGGAAGGTTACGACCAGGCGGGAGAGCGGCGGCGAGGTTTTTTCCGCCAGCAGCTGTGCGCCGGCCGGCGTCACGCCCTCTTCAACCTTGCCGCGCAGGGTGATGCCGTGCGCGCGCAGAGCATGTTGCAATAAAGCGCCGACGACAAGGGACGGTTGATCGACGGTAATCAATCGCGAGCTGGCCTCCGCCTGCGCGGCGATGGTGCCGCTGACCACGATCCGGTTGCTGCCCGGCCGGCGCTCGTACGTCAGCGCGGTGTCACTGCCGGTGGTGGTGCGGTTGACCAGCGTCACCGCGTCATTGGCGGGATAGAAGCTCACCCGTCCCGGCGCGCCGGCGCGGGCGCCCGGCCGCACCGCCACCTGCACCACGTTGATATCGCCGCCGGGAGTAAAGGCGTAGTTCAGCGCCGAGATCGGCGCAGCGAAGGCGAAGGGTTCATCGTCCCAGCTCCAACCGGCGCCGAATGGCGTCTGATCGAAGGCGCCGGCATCCAGCAACAACCGCCCCTGTATATGACGGATGCCGCGCTTCGCCAGCGCTGCGGCGAAGGTGTCGAGATCGTCCGGATGCAGCGTCGGATCGCCGCTGCCCTGCAGATAGAGATCCCCTCGCAAGGTGTCGCCGCGCTGCTCGCCGGCGGTCAACAGCCGGGTTTCAAAGCGGTAATCGGCCCCCAGCACGCCGAACGCCGCCAGAGAGGTGAACATCTTCATGTTGGAAGCCGGCGCCAAACGCTGATCCGCGTGCGCCTGATACAGCACCTTGCCACTCTCGGCATCGCGCACCATCACGCCGCTCGACGCCCCAACCAGCGCCTTGTCCTGGCCGATGGCCGCCAGCGCCTGGCTGAGGGTTTGTTCGTGACGTTGGCCGGATGACGAACACCCCGCCAGCGCCACGATGGCGGGCAGCAGCCAGCCTGCGGTTTTCAACATGTCATCTTCCTGTTTGCGTTATCAAAACCAAATTGTCGCTCAGGCTATCATTGGAAGGCGGCGGCGGCGACTTTTGCGTGCGTTTGGGGCGGGGTTTTCGGCGGGAAAACAGGCGGCCCGCCCATGGGGCAGGCCGCTGCGGTGGCGATTAGCGATAAACGATTTCGCCCTTCGGTTCGTAAGCCGCCGCATCCAGCGGCGAGTGTTTCTCGATGTATTGCTTCAGCACTTCGGCGTCGATAAAGCCGGTGTTGACGTAGCTCGGCAGCCCGTCCAGCTTCGGATAGCCGTCGCCGCCCAGCGCGTTGAAGTTCAGCGTCGCCATGCGGTAAATTTTATCCGCCTGCAGCGGCTGGCCATTGACCTTCACCTCGCTGACGCCCTTGCCGTCCGCCACCAGGCTGACGTTGGCGAACTGGGCGTAGGCGCCGGAATCCGGCTTCATGTTGGCCACCACCGCCAGATACTCCTCAACCTCGCTGCCTTTCATATCGACATGCACCAGGGTGTTGCCGAACGGCTGCACCTTGAGCACATTCTTGTAGGTGATATCGCCGCTTTCAATCGAATCGCGCACCCCGCCGCCGCTCATCACGGCGAAGTCGGCGTCGGCGCGCTCCCTCTGCGCGGCCAGCATCACCCGCGCCAGGTTGGTCTGCACGAAGCGCACCTTGCTGCGGTCGCCTTCAAGCTTGCCGTTGACGCTGCCGATCTTCACTTCCAGCTGCGCCTTGCCCTTATCCTGGAACGGCGTCAGCAGCTTCATCATGGCCGGATCTTCCGCAATCTGCCGGGTGTAGTACACCCGCTCGCTGGTGCCGTCCGCTTTCTCCACTTTCTTCTTCAGGTTCACCGGGATCAGCTGATAATGCACCAGCTTCAGCTCGCCGTTGCGGAATTCGAAATCGGCGCGCCCCACGTATTTGCCCCACTCGTGCGCCTGCACAATCCAGGTGCCGTTCTGGCGATCCGGCGAGCACGGCGTGCCCGGCACATAATCCACCTGTTTGCGGTTGTCGCCGGCCATGCACACCGGATCCTGCGAGTGGCCGCCGACGATCATGTCGAGATATCCGGCCGGCAGGCTGCGCGCCATCTCTACGTCGCCCGGCGCGTTAGAGCCGTGTTCGCCGTTGTCATAGTGCCCCATGTGGGTGGCGGCGATAATCACGTCCGGCTTCTCGTCCTTACGCAGTTGCTCCACCACCTGCTTCGCCTCCTGCGCCGGCACGCGGAACTCCATGTCGGTGAAGTACTCCGGGTTGCCTATCTTGGCGGTATCGTCGGTCGTCAGGCCGATCACCGCGATCTTGATGCCCTGCTTGTCGAACAGGGCGTAAGGCTTGAACAGGCGCTGGCCGGTGCTTTTCTGGTAGATGTTGGCGGACAGCAGCGGGAAGGTCGCCCACTTCTCCTGCTGGCGCAGCACGCTCAGCGGGTTGTCGAATTCGTGGTTACCGATCGCCATCGCGTCGTAACCCACCAGGTTCATGCCGCGGAAGTCCGGCTCGGCGTCCTGCAGATCCGATTCCGGCACGCCGGTATTGATATCGCCGCCGGACAACAACAGCAGGCTGCCACCCTGCGCCGCCACTTCCTGACGAATGCCGTCCACCAGCGTTTTCTGCGCGCCCAGGCCATATTCGCCGTGATCGTTCTGCCAGAAGTGACCGTGATGATCGTTGGTGTGCAGAATGGTGATGGCGTAGGTCTTATCCTTTTCCCAGGCACTGGCGGCCCCCGACAGCAACGTCAGGGAAACGGCCAACGCGCATGCGGTGGTTTTCAGCGAAAAACGCATGGCGGATCTCCGTGTATTAAATGGCTTTTATGATGAGGCCGAAATTGTAGCGCGAATTAATGACAGCTGATTTCTATTTTTTGCGATGTGAGTCTGATTATTTCAGATATGGTAAAAATTGAACGTCCTGCCTAAGATGTCATCTCTGTGCTCAACAACTTATCAGGCTAATAATAATATGACCGACAGTAGCCAAAGCGCGATACCGCCCGCCAAAGGCAGTGCGGTGAAAGGCACCGCCTTCTCCATCCTTGGCGCCATCAGCGTGTCTCACCTGCTCAACGATATGATCCAGTCGCTGATCCTGGCGATTTACCCGATCCTGCAAGCCGATTTCCACCTCAGCTTCGTGCAGATCGGCATGATTACCCTGACCTATCAGCTAACGGCTTCGCTGCTGCAACCGCTGATCGGCTATTACACCGATAAACACCCGCAGCCTTACTCGCTGCCGATCGGCATGGGCTTTACCCTGTCCGGCCTGCTGCTGCTGTCGGTGGCGAGCACCTTCCCGCTGGTGCTGCTGGCGGCGGCGCTGGTGGGCACCGGCTCATCGGTCTTCCACCCGGAATCCTCGCGCGTGGCGCGCATGGCCTCCGGCGGGCGGCACGGCCTGGCGCAGTCGCTGTTCCAGGTCGGCGGCAACTTCGGCAGCTCGCTCGGCCCGCTGCTGGCGGCGCTGATCATCGCGCCTTACGGCAAGGGCAACGTCGCCTGGTTCTCGCTGGCGGCGCTGCTGGCGATCGTGGTGTTGCTGCAGGTCAGCAAGTGGTATCAACATCAGCATCGGGCAACTAAAGGGCAGCCGAAAAGCCCGTCGCTGCTGAAACCGCTGCCAAAACGTACCGTGGCCTACTCACTGGGCATCCTGCTGGTGCTGATTTTCTCCAAATACTTCTATCTGGCCAGTATCAGCAGCTATTACACCTTTTATCTGATACATAAGTTCGGTGTTTCAGTGCAGAATGCCCAAATTCACCTGTTCGCCTTCCTGTTTGCGGTAGCAGCAGGTACCATTATCGGCGGGCCTCTTGGCGACAAGATAGGGCGTAAATACGTGATTTGGGGCTCTATTCTCGGCGCTGCGCCATTTACCCTTGTTTTACCCTATGCATCCCTCTATTGGACCGGCATTTTGACGGTGATCATCGGGGTTATTCTCGCCTCGGCGTTCTCCGCCATTCTGGTCTACGCTCAGGAGCTGATCCCCGGTAAAGTGGGCATGGTTTCCGGCTTATTCTTCGGTTTTGCTTTCGGTATGGGCGGGTTAGGTGCGGCAGTTCTTGGTTATGTCGCCGATTTGACCAGTATCGAACTGGTCTACCAAATCTGTGCTTTCCTGCCGCTTATCGGTATTATTACCGCACTACTGCCCAATATGGAGCATAAAGCGCAATAACCCCGCTGTCTGCCCGGATGAAATTATTTATTCATCCGGGTTATCCTACGGATAAATCAATGTTATTTTGTTTATCAGCCCCAAAACCCCCTCATTGCCATTCCTTAAGTGAAATCCTCTGCTTTTTTTACAAAAAAGGCCAAATTAGCCAAGCAAGCCGCGAACAAATGCAATAAACTAAATGTATCTTTTCGTAACTTTGTTGCGTTTCTCCCGTACCGCGATGCATAGCCAGAAGGAGTATGGATGCATAATTCAACACCGCTCATCACCACCATCGTCGGAGGGTTAGTACTCGCCTTCCTCCTCGGCATGCTGGCGAACCGCCTGCGCATCTCCCCTCTGGTGGGGTATCTGGCCGCAGGGGTGCTCGCCGGCCCGTTCACCCCCGGTTTCGTCGCCGACACCTCACTGGCGCCGGAACTGGCGGAAATCGGCGTTATCCTGTTGATGTTCGGTGTTGGCCTGCACTTCTCTTTGAAAGACCTCCTCGCAGTAAAATCTATCGCCATTCCCGGCGCCGTGGCGCAGATAGCCGTCGCTACCCTGCTCGGCATGGGGCTGTCCAAGCTGCTCGGCTGGGATCTGATCTCCGGTCTGGTGTTCGGCCTCTGCCTCTCCACCGCCAGCACCGTGGTGCTGCTGCGCGCCCTGGAGGAACGGCAACTGATCGACAGCCAGCGCGGGCAAATCGCCATCGGCTGGCTGATCGTCGAAGATTTGGCGATGGTGCTGACGCTGGTATTGCTGCCGGCATTCGGCAATATGCTGGGCAATGACAACGCCAGCAGCAGCCAGCTGCTGATGGAGCTGGCGCTGACCATCGGTAAAGTCATCGCCTTCATCGCGCTGATGATCGTGGTCGGCCGCCGCCTGGTGCCGTGGATCCTGTCGAAAACCGCCAGCACCGGCTCGCGCGAGCTGTTCACCCTGGCGGTATTGGCGCTGGCGCTCGGCATCGCCTACGGCGCGGTGAAGCTGTTCGACGTTTCCTTCGCGCTGGGCGCCTTCTTCGCCGGCATGGTGCTGAACGAGTCCGAGCTGAGCCACCGCGCGGCGCACGACACCCTGCCGCTGCGCGACGCGTTCGCGGTGCTGTTCTTCGTCTCGGTCGGCATGCTGTTCGATCCGATGATCGTGATTAACGAACCGCTGGCGGTGCTGGCGACGCTGGCGATCATCGTGTTCGGCAAATCCGCCGCCGCGTTCCTGCTGGTTAAAATGTTCGGTCACTCCAAGCGCACCGCGCTGACCATTTCCGCCAGCCTGGCGCAGATCGGCGAGTTCGCCTTTATTTTGGCGGGCCTCGGCATCGCGCTCGGCATGATGTCGGAGCACGGCCGCAATCTGGTGCTGGCCGGCGCCATTCTGTCCATCATGCTCAACCCGCTGTTGTTCACCCTGCTGGAACGCTATCTGGCCAAAACCGAAACCATCGAAGAGCAAATCCTCGAAGAGGCGGTGGAAGAAGAGAAACAGATCCCGGTGGATATGTGCAATCACGCGCTGGTGGTCGGCTACGGCCGCGTCGGCAGCCTGCTGGGCGGCAAACTGGCCGAGGCGGGCATTCCGCTGGTGGTGATCGAGAACTCCCGCCCGCGGGTGGAAGCGTTGCGCGAACAGGGTATCAAGACGGTGCTGGGCAACGCCGCCAATCCGGAAGTGATGGATCTGGCTAGGCTCGACTGCGCGCGCTGGCTGCTGCTGACCATCCCGAATGGTTACGAGGCCGGCGAGATCGTCGCCTCGGCGCGCACCAAGCGGCCGAATATCGAGATCATCGCCCGCGCCCACTACGACGATGAAGTGGCCTACATCACCGATCGCGGCGCCAATCAGGTGGTCATGGGCGAACGCGAGATCGCCAACAGCATGCTGAACATCCTGCAGCTGGACACCCTGAGCGAAGAAGAAAAAATGGGCGGCTGCCCGATCTGAGGCACCGCGCATAAAAAAAGGTCCGGCATTGCCGGACCTTTTCTTTTTCAGCGGGTTAACGCTCCCAGTAGGACTCTTCCAGACTGTCTTCGCGCTCCGGCAGGCCGCGCGTGAGGCGCGGCGAATGCTGGTTCAACACCTGGTAGCTGACGCGGTTGGCGTATTTGCACACCTGCGCCAGGGAGGAGTAGGTCAGGTAACTGCGCACATGCTTGCTGGAGTTCGGCACGTTGTGGCGGTGATAGCCGTTGGCGGCGATATCGTGCAGCAACGCCGACAGCGCGCCGTCGCCGGCGCCGTTGGTGTTCATGATCTTCTCCGGCCCGCCCATATACGGCGCGATATGCGAATAAACGCGCAGCGGATTTTCACAGTGCTCGCGGCGCATGGCGCGGCTGAACTCGTAGCGGTTGAACTCGGCGATATGCCCCGGCAGCAGCGGGTGCTGGGTCTGGCGCTTATTGGCTTCTTCGGTGTAGCCCGCCATATACAGGCCATTCGGCCCGGCGGTGCACAGCACCAGATCCACCCACTCCAGCGCCATGTCCGAGGCGGTCAGCGGATCGCTCAGCCCGGTCAGCTCCAGCGCTTCGTCTTCGTTCATCGCCAGAATCGTCACATTTTCCTTCAGGAAGTCGCGCCACCACTGCGGGTTGTCGGCAATGACGTACTTGGTACCCAGGGTCAGCACCACCGGCACATCGTGTTTTTTGGCGTACTCGATCGCCTGCAGGGTAGCGTCCTTTATCGGCTCCCCTTCCTTGCAGCGCACCAGGTAAGAACTCAGCACCAGCGCCGACGCGCCGGCGATCACCTCTTCAGGAATGCTTTCCGGGCGCAGCTGGTTCATCTGGCCGGGGTTGATGGCGAAGGTGCGCTCGCCGCTTTCGCCGATCAGTGTGAAACAGCGGCCGATGGCGCCATCAACGCCCTGCAAATAGTTAAGATCGGTGCGGCTGGAGGTATTGCACAGATAACGGTAGGCGTAGCTGCCGATTTTCACGTTGCTGCACATCACGCCGAGCAGCACCGAACGGTCGTCCGCCAGCACCGAATAGTTGTGCATGGTATTGCCGATGGTGCCGCCGGCGAACTGATGGGTGACCAGGTTGTTTTCATTCAGTTCCTGATACAGCGCCTCGGCGACGTCGTCTTCGATCACCAAAGAGTGGCCCAGGCTCAGGCCGTAACGCTGGACAAAAGCATCGTCCACTTTTGCCTCGATATCCACCAGCGTCTGGTCGATGCCGACAATATACGAGGTGCTGATTTCACTTTCGGGCTGGGCCTGCTGCAGAAGCGGATCGCGGGCGCTCACCGGAAAATAGTGTTTGGACTTGCGTTTACCAGGAAATTTCATGTGATTGGCGGTGGTGACGGTTTAACAAGCGGAGAATGTTAACACATCCCCGCCCGATCACGATGCACCTAATAGACAGATTATGGATGATTACAGACGCTGCGCCACCAGCTGCTGCATCATGTCGATATGCGCCGGCTCGTCGTTCAACGCCGAGATATATTCAAACTTCTCGCCGCCGGCCTTAAGGAAGATCTCGCGGTTCTGCTCTTTGATCTCTTCCAGCGTTTCCAGGCAGTCTGCCGAGAAGCCGGGGCAAATCAGTTGAATGTGCTTCACGCCCTGCGCCGGCAACCCCTTCAGGGTTTCATCGGTGTACGGCGTCAGCCACGGCTCGCGGCCGAAGCGTGATTGGTACGTCATCATCACCCGCTCCGGCGCCAGCAGCAGCGTGGCGCTCAGCGCGCGCAGCGTATCCTCGCAGCGCTGCGGGTAGTCGTCGCCGAGCCGCGCATAGCGCTTGGGGATGCCGTGGAACGACAACACCAGCCGGTCCGGCTGGCCGTGCTCGGCGAACGAGCGCTCCACGCTTTGCTGCAGCGCGGCGATATAGGCCGGGTGTTCGGCGTAATCGCGAATGAAGGCCACAGAAGGCAAGCGGCGATAACCTTTCAGCACCCGCGCCACGCCATCCCATACCGCCGCGCTGGTGGAACAGGAATATTGCGGATAGAGCGGCAGCACCACCAGGTTGGTCACGCCCTGCGCCAGCAGCTTGTCGATGGCTTCCGCCAGGCTTGGCGAACCGTAGCTCATGCCCAGTTCCACCGGCGTATTCGGCATGCGCGCCGCCAGCGCCCGCTGTTGGCGGCGGCTGTACACCAGCAGTGGCGAGCCCTCTTCCATCCACACCGACTGATAGAGTTTCGCCACGCGTGGTGAGCGGATCGGCAGGATCGCGCCGTTGAGGATCGGCCACCAAATCAGCGGCGCCGTGTCGACCACGCGATCGTCACTGAGGAATTCCTTCAGATAGCGTTTGACCGCAGACGAGGTCGGCGCATCTGGCGTGCCCAGGTTCACCAGCAATACGCCGTGTTTCTCTTGCTTCATCTCAGTTCCCCTCATTTCCTTTCCGGCCGGCATTCCGTTCTGGGTCGGGATGTCAGCAGCCATTAATGCCGGCTATTGTAACGGAAAAGTCCTGCATCGAAACCGATAACAGCAACAGGCTATGCCTGTGAGCTTCTTCCCTTCGCCAGCTGCCATACCGCCGCCACGTTGCGCGCCGTCACCTGCAGATTGCGATCGGCGTCCGTCAGCGCTTCTTCCAGCGTCACAATGCGATCGAGCACCGAAAACGCCGCATCGATGCCGTGCTGATGCACCACCGAATAATCCGGCGTCAGGCTGCCGGCGATGGCGATCACCGGCACGCCGTGGCGCTTGGCCACCCGCGCCACGCCGATCGGCGTTTTGCCGTGAATCGACTGGCTGTCCAGCCGCCCTTCGCCGGTGATCACCAGATCGGCATCGCGCACCGCCTCATCCAGGCGCAGAGTTTCGGTGACGATCTCGATGCCCGGCCGCAAGCGCGCGCTGAGCATGCCGAGCAGTGCCGCCCCCATGCCGCCCGCCGCCCCCGCGCCCGGCTGGGTGAGCACGGCGCGGCCAGTTTCCCGTTCCAGCAGCTCGCCGTAGTGGTGCAGCGCCGCATCGAGCTGCGCCACCATCTCCGGCGTCGCCCCCTTCTGCGGCCCGAACACCGCCGAGGCGCCCTTTTCGCCGCACAGCGGGTTATCGACGTCGCAGGCGGCGGTCACGCTCACCCGTTGCCAGCGCGCGTCCAGCCCGGCGAGATCGAGGTGCGCCAGCTGCGCCAGCGCCGCGCCGCCCACCGGCAGCGGGCGACGATCCTTATCCAGCAATTTAACGCCCAGCGCCTGCATCATCCCGGCGCCGCCGTCGTTGGTGGCGCTGCCGCCGATGCCGAGAATGATCGCCTTCACGCCGCGTTCCAGCGCCGCCAACATCAGTTCGCCGGTGCCGTAACTGGTGGTGATACGCGGATCGCGCCGGCCGGGCGGCGCCAGATGCAGCCCGGAGGCGGCGGCCATTTCAATCACCGCGGTTTCGCCATCGCCCAGCAGGCCATAGAATCCCTGCACCGGCTCCCCCAGCGGCCCGGTGACCGTCACCTGGACGATCTCGCCGCCGGTGGCCGCCACCATCGACTCCACCGTGCCTTCACCGCCGTCCGCCATCGGCAGCTTCACGTAGTGCGCCTGCGGATAAATCTGACGGAATCCCCGCTCGATGGCGTCGGCGACGCCGAGCGCGCTCAGGCTCTCTTTGAAAGAATCCGGGGCAATAACCACTTTTTTCAGCGTTTTCATCACTGTTCCTTATCCCGCCAGGTTAAATACGCCAAACATCAGCGCCGAGATTGCCGCGATGGTGAACCCCACCAGCGTCTCATACGGCAGCAGCTTGAGCCGCTCGTGCACCGCCATATTGACGCTGCCGCCGGTGGCGTGGAAGAAGCTGCCGTGCGGCAGGTGATCCAGCACCGTGGCGCCCGCGTGGATCATCGCCGCGCCGGCCAGCCCGCTCACCCCCAGTTCCAGCAGCGTGGAGCTGAATACCCCGGAAGCCACGGCGGTGCCGGCGGTGGTCGACGCGGTTGCCATCGACATCAGCGCGCCGGACAGCGGCGCCAGCAGCCAGGCCGGCAGCCCGGTATGCGTCAAACCGTTAATCAGGACATCCTTCAGCGCCGAGTTGGCGATAATGCCCGCCAATGTGCCGGTGCCGAGCAGCATGATCGCCACCGGCGCCATGCGCGACAGGCCGGAGACCATGAACTGATTGCACTGGCGAATACGCCCCATCAACAGCGCGCCCGCCAAACCGCCGGCCGGCAACGCGATCAGCGGATCGACGGCGATCCCGGCGATCGGCCGCAGCGACAGCAGCAGGATCGCCACCAGCGGCGCGCTGATCGCCGCCGCGAAGCCCGGCCGCGCCCCTTCGGCATGCTGAGTCAGCTCTTCGGCCATCACCTTGCTGCCTTTATCGCTCAGGCGGCGCGCCAGCAGATAGGCCACTACCAGGCCGCACAGCCCCGGCACGATGCCGGCCATCATCACCGAGGTGAGCGGCACGTGGAAATTGTCCGCCGCCGCGATGGTGTTCGGGTTGGGCGACATCACGTTGCCGGCCTTGCCGCCGCCGATCATCGCCAGCAGGATCGCCGCGCGTGAAATACCGGCCTTCTGGGCGATCGACAGGGCGATCGGCGCGACGGTGATCACCGCCACGTCGATAAACACCCCCACCGCCGTCAGGATCAGTGTAGCCACCGCCAGCGCCAGCAGCGCGCGGGTTTCGCCCACCTTGCGCACGATGGTTTCGGCGATGGTGTGCGCCGCGCCGGATTCGATCAGCACCCCGGCCAGCACCCCCGCCGCCAGAATGCGCATCACGGCGTTGGTGATGCCCTGCGCCCCGCCGATCATCAGCGTCACGGTCTGCACCAGATCGGCGCCGCCGCACAGCCCGCCCGCCAGCGCGCCGGCAATCATGCCGTAAGCCGGCGGCACCTTGCGTAGAATCAGGACGATGGCGACGGCTAACGCCACCAGCGCCCCCAGAGTGGATACGGTTGTCATTGTTGTTTTCTCCGTGGTTGATGTGCAGGCCAACATATCGCGCGCGCCCGGCGCAGACCTGAGGGAAAACAACAAAAAATCGCCGGGGGAACGGCGCGGAATTTGTGGGTTGGCACAATTCAGTCGTGCATCAGCATGCCGATATACAACCGCAGAGAGTCAGTTAATTGATTGATTTTCATGCCGGTTATCACCTCGATGCGCTGCAGGCGATAACGCAGGGTATTGACGTGAATATGCAGCTGCGCGGCGGTCTGCGTCTGATCACAATTCTGCGAAAAATAGTGGCGTAGCGTACTGCGCAGCACGCCTTTTTCGTCCTGTTCGCCCAGCGTTCGCCAGGGGCGCCCCAGCTCTTGCGCGCGCCAGTCCTCCCCGAGATCGCACAGCAGCGACGGCAGCGGATAGTCGTGGTAGAACAGCGTGGCGTGACGCAATTTCAGGCGCTGCGCCATCGCCTGGGTGGCGCGCGCGGTCAGGCTGGAGCGGTAGGCGCTTTGCGGATCGTCGTAGAAACCGCCGACGATCAGCCGCACCCGAAAGCGGTGCTTGAGCTGGTTTTGCAGACGCTGCGCCTGTTGGCGCTCCAGCTTCAAACTCCATTCGCCTTGCGCCATGCTGGCCGGGCGCAACAGAGTCATTTCATTGAAGCCGGTAATGGCGATCAACGCGTCGCGCTGGGTGGCCTCCAGCTCCGCCAACAGCTCGCGCAGCAGGTGCGGCTGCGCCTCTTGCAGTTCGACGATCCAGACGATGCGCGCCTGGCGCAGATCCAACCCCAGATACGCCGCCATCGCCTCCAGCGACGCGGTGTTCGGCTGCGGCTGCAGCAGCTGATTCGCCAGCTCTTCCCGGTAGCGTTTTTCCCACTGGTGCTGATCCAGCAGCGCCGCCTGCTCCACCATCATCTCCGCCGCCATCTTGACCAGCTCGGCGTAGGCGCGCACCTCGGCCGGCTCGCCGGAAATGCCGATCACTCCCACCCGCTGATTGCGAAAGCTGAACGGCAGGTTGATGCCAGGCCGCACCCCTTTCAGATGCTCGGCAGTGGCGCGATCGATCTCCACCACCCGATTCTCCGCCAACGCCAGCACTGCGCCCTCATGGCGCTGAAACAGACGCTGCGGATTGCCGGAAGCGATGATCACGCCGTTGCTGTCCATCACGTTGACGGAATGGCTGATGATGCCCATCGCCCGCTGGACGATCTGGCGCGCGGTGGCTTCCGCCAGAAGAGTGGTTTGTCTGAGCATGCCCGGCTCCCTGCTGAGGGTGAAAACGCAGGCTTGTTATACGCCATTTGGCGCGGGCGATTAACGGGCACGGTTGCAACAAGCCGCCGCGATCACAATTTAACGGGAAAACGGCCAAAAAAAACGCCGGGCCACGGGCCCGGCGTCATGCACGATGCGCTTGCGATCAACCGAGGATGGTCGCCAGCTCTGCGCTCACTTCGGCCACCTTGCGGGTGCCGTCGATTTTGCGGTATTGGGTGTTGCCCGCTGCCGCTTCTTTGCTGTAGTAAGAGATCAGCGGCGCGGTCATCTGATGGTATTCCACCAGACGCTTGCGCACGGTCTCTTCCTGATCGTCCTTGCGCGTGGTCAGCTCTTCGCCGGTCACGTCGTCTTTGCCTTCCACCTGCGGCGGATTGAATTTCACGTGGTATACGCGGCCGGATGGCGCGTGCACGCGGCGGCCAACGATGCGGTCAACGATCAGCTCATCCGGCACGTCGAACTCCAGCACGAAGTCCACGTTGATGCCGGCTTCTTTCATCGCGTCAGCCTGCGGAATGGTGCGTGGGAAACCGTCCAGCAGGAAGCCCTTGCGGCAATCTTCCTGAGCGATGCGCTCTTTGACCAGCGCGATCACCAGCTCATCGGTCACCAGCTTGCCGGCGTCCATGATCTCTTTCGCCTGCTTGCCCAGTTCACTGCCGGCCTTCACGGCTGCGCGCAACATATCACCGGTGGAGATTTGCGGAATGCCGTATTTCTCCATGATGAATTGAGCCTGAGTACCTTTACCAGCGCCCGGAGCGCCCAGCAGAATGATACGCATTGCGTAAATCCCCTTGCTATGTAGTTTTTATAAAATTGCGAAAACGCTCAACGATACCATTTCAGGGGGGGCAGGCTCAAGGCGCGCGAAGGAAATCGATTGCGGAATGTGCAAAAAAACCGACGAACAAAAGGCGAGAAAAGACGGGGAAAAACCGAAAATGCGCCCCTAACGGTGCCGTTAAGGGCGCATATCTTCAACTTTAGGCGGACAGCAACTTGTTCATGCGGCGGATGAACAGGTTCGGATCCTCCAGCGTGCCGCGTTCAGCCAGCAGCGCCTGATCCAATAACAGGTCGATCCATTCGGCGAAATGTTCGTTATCGCCCACGTCGGATGCGCGTTTGACCAGAGCATGTTCCGGATTAAGCTCGAAAATGTACTTCACCTCCGGCGCCTGCTGACCGGCGGCGGCGAACAGCTTGGCCATCTGGGTGCTCATTTCGTCGGCGTCGGTTACCACGATCGCCGGCGTATCGGTCAGGCGGTGCGTCAGGCGCACATCCTTCACGCGATCGCCCAGCAGGGTTTTCACGCGTTCGATGAACGGTTCCAGTTGCTTCTCGGCGGCCTTCTGCTCTTCGGTTTCATCCGCCAGTTTATCCAGCGCTTCATCCGCCTTGCTGACCGACTGGAACGGCTTGCCGTCGAACTCGGTCAGGTAGCTCATCATCCACTCGTCGATGCGATCGGACAGCAGCAGCACTTCGATGCCTTTCTTGCGGAACAGCTCCAGGTGCGGGCTGCTCTTGGCCGCGGCGTAGCTGTCGGCGGTGATGTAGTAAATCTTCTCCTGCCCTTCCGCCATCCGGCCGACGTACTCTTCCAGCGATACGGTCTGCGCCGAGCTGTCACCGTGGGTAGAGGCGAAGCGCAGCAGTTTGGCGATCGCTTCCTGGTTACCGTTGTCTTCCGCCGGGCCCTCTTTCAGCACCAGACCGAACTGTTGCCAGAATTTCTGGTAGCCTTCGGCGTCGTCTTTGGCCAGCTTATCCAGCATCTGCAACACGCGCTTGGTCAGCGCGCCGCGCAGGTTTTGCGTCACACGGCTGTCTTGCAGGATCTCGCGCGACACGTTCAGCGGCAGATCGTTGGAGTCGATCAGGCCGCGCACGAAGCGCAGGTAGTTCGGCATGAACTGCTCGGCGTCGTCCATGATGAACACGCGCTGCACATACAGCTTCAGGCCATGCTTGTGATCGCGGTTCCACATGTCCCACGGCGCCTGCGCCGGGATGTACAGCAGGCTGGTGTATTCCTGCTTGCCCTCCACCCGGTTGTGGCTCCAGCTCAGCGGATCGGTGAAGTCGTGGGCGATGTGTTTGTAGAACTCTTTGTACTCTTCGTCGGTCACGTCAGCCTTGCTGCGAGTCCACAGGGCCTGCGCCTTGTTGATCTTCTCCCAGGTGACGGTATCGTCTTCTTCGTTCTTGCTTTCGATCTCCACCGGCAAAGCGATGTGATCGGAATATTTGCCGATCACCGAGCGCAGGCGCCAGGCGTCGAGGTACTCATCTTCGCCTTCGCGCAGATGCAGGGTGATTTCGGTGCCGCGGGTCTCTTTGGTGATGTCGGCGATGGTGTAGTCGCCTTCGCCGGCGGACTCCCAGAACACGCCTTCGTCATCGGCGGCGCCGGCGGCGCGGGTGCGCACGGTCACTTTGTCCGCCACGATGAACGCCGAGTAGAAACCGACGCCGAACTGGCCGATCAGTTGGCTGTCTTTCGCCTGATCGGAACCGATGGATTCCAGGAACGCTTTAGTGCCTGACTTGGCGATGGTGCCGAGGTTTTCAATCACTTCTTCGCGGCGCATGCCGATGCCGTTGTCGGCGATGGTCAGGGTGCGCTGCTCTTTATCGAAGGACAAACGTACGCGCAGCTCGCCGTCGCCGGCGTACAGCTCTGGCACGGACAGGGCGCGGAAGCGCAGCTTGTCGGCGGCGTCAGAGGCGTTGGAAATCAGCTCACGCAGGAAAATTTCTTTGTTGGAGTACAGCGAATGGATCATCAAATGAAGCAGCTGTTTTACTTCAGACTGGAACCCGCGGGTTTCTTGACCTTTCATACTCATTGATTACCTCAAAAGACAATGGCTACCAAAATCGAACAATGAGGATCAGATGAGGGTCAGGGTGTTGTTTTTCAAGCGGACGGCGGGATTTTTTTGGCAAAAAACAATGGGGCCGGGAGGCCCCATCCGGGAAAACATCAGAACTTGATGGCGTGGCGCCCGGCCAGCGAATGCGACAGCGTGGTGCCATCGACCATCTCCAGCTCGCCGCCCACCGGCACGCCGTGGGCGATGCGGCTGGCGAGCACGCCATACTGGCCGCACATCTCGGCGATGTAGTTGGCGGTCGCCTCCCCTTCCACCGTCGGGTTGGTGGCGAGGATCACTTCGGTGATGCTTTCCTTTTCCAGCCGTTGCTCCAGGCGATCCAGACCGATATCGCCCGGCCCGATGCCGTCCAGCGGCGACAGATGCCCCATCAGCACAAAGTAGCGCCCGGCGAACTGGCCGGTCTGCTCGATGGCGTGGATATCCGCCGGGCTTTCCACCACGCAAATCTGGCCGTTTTGCTGGCGGCGCGGATTGGCGCAGATGGTGCAGACGTCCTGTTCGGTGAAGGTGCGGCAGTCGGCGCAGTGGCCAATCTCCGACATCGCGCGCGTCAACGCCTGCGCCAGGCGCATGCCGCCGCTGCGATCGCGCTGCAGCAGTTGAAACGCCATGCGCTGCGCCGATTTCGGGCCGACGCCCGGCAAACAGCGCAGCGCCTCCATCAGGGATTCAAGGAGCGGGCTGGTTTGCATCAGAACGGCATCTTGAAGCCAGGCGGCAACTGCATGCCGCTGGAGACGGAGGCCATTTTCTCTTTCTGGGTCTCTTCGATGCGGCGCGCGGCGTCGTTAAACGCCGCGGCGATCAGATCTTCCAGCATCTCTTTGTCGTCTTCCATCAGGCTAGGATCGATCTCCACGCGGCGGCAGTTGTGCGCGCCGTTGATGGTGACTTTCACCAGGCCCGCGCCGGATTCGCCGGTCACTTCCAATTTGGCGACTTCTTCCTGCATCTGCTGCATTTTTTCTTGCATTTGCTGGGCTTGCTTCATCAGGTTGCCCAGACCGCCTTTACCAAACATAGTCGTCTCTCGTCGCTAGGGCCGCGCACCTCGCGCGGCGTTTAAAGGGGGCGAATACTCTCTTCATCCAGATCCGCGTCGAAGAATCGGCGCAGCGTCTGAATGTTGGTATCCGCTTCGATGGACTGGCGCGCCTGCGCCAGCTTTTCCTCATAGATGGCTTGTCGCCATTCCAGCGGGGTGCGCTCCGCCGGATTATCGTCCTCCACCACGGTCAGCGCGATCGGGCCGCCGTACAGCTCACCGAGCGCGTCGGCCAGCGTCTTCTGCGCCGAAGGCGAATTCAGATGGCGCTGCGAAGACCGCAGATGGAGGTTAATTTTGCCCGGCTCCGGCTGCTGCTTGAAGGCGTTCAACGCCAGCTGCTGCACCAATTTCGGGATCTTCAGCTTATCGATTTCTGCCGCCCAGGCGTCGCGCTCCAGCGACTCCACCACCAGCCTGGCGGCCAGCTCCGGCGTTTTCTCATGTTCCAACGCCGTGCGCAGCGCTTTCGGCGTCGCCAGCGGTTCCGGCGCCGCTTCCGGCTCGGTTTGCGCGCGCCAGCGATAAGCTTCCGGTTTCGCCGGTTTTTCCGGCACCTTCTTCTCCGCCAGGCGCTGCTGGCTGCGCTCGGTCACCGAAGCCAAACGCCCCAGCGCCGAGTTTGCCGGCCGCGCTATTCCTGGCGCCGCCGGCTCATTCTTTTTTGGTGTGGATGCTCCCTGCTGCCGTTGCAGCTGGGACCGCGCTTTCAACAGCTGGGCGGTGGCATCCGGTAAAGGAGTCGATGATTGTCGCTGCGGAGCGGCCGGCTGCCCTAGCGGCGGCGGCGCGTCCTGAAACTGCGGCGGCTGTGGCGATGCGGCGGCCTGCGGCTGCGCCATCGGCGCCGGCGCGGTCTGCACCAACGCCACCGGCTCCGGGATCACCGCTTTCGGGTGAAACGCCAGCGCGCGCAGTAGGGTCATCTCAACCCCCATGCGGCGATCCGGCGCATAGGCCAGCTCTTTGCGGCCCACCAACAGCGTCTGGTAGTAAAGTTGCACATCGGCCGGCGGCAGGGTGCGCGCCAGCTCGCGCAGCCGTTGCTCCACGGCGGCGTATTGGTTGTCGAGCATCGAAGGCAACAGCTGCACCATCGCAATGCGATGCAGCAGCGCCAGCGTCTCCACCAGCAAGTTTTCCCAGTCCACACCGCGCGAAGCGGCCTGCGCGACCTGCGCCATCACCTTTTCACCGTCGGCGCTGACCAGCGCTTCGAGGATCGCCAGCGGCTGCTCGTCATCGAGCGTGCCGAGCATCTGGCTGACGGTAGCGGCGGTCACCTGCCCCTGCCCCATAGCGATCGCCTGATCAGTCAGGCTCAGCGCGTCGCGCATGCTGCCATCGGCGGCGCGCGCCAGCAGCTGCAGCGCGCGGGCGTCGCTGGTGATCTGCTCCGCCGTCAGCACCGTTTCCAACTGCTGACGGATCTGATCGACGTCCAGCGCTTTGAGGTGGAACTGCAGACAGCGCGAGAGAATGGTCACCGGCAGCTTTTGCGGATCGGTGGTGGCCAACAGGAATTTGACGTGCGGCGGCGGCTCTTCCAGCGTCTTCAGCAACGCGTTGAAGCTGTGGCGCGAGAGCATGTGCACTTCGTCGATCAGGTAGACCTTGAAGCGGCCGCGCGCCGGCGCGTACTGGACGTTGTCCAGCAGATCGCGGGTATCTTCCACCTTGGTTCGGGAAGCGGCGTCGATCTCGATCAGATCGACAAAGCGCCCCTGCTCGATCTCGCGGCAGTTGTCGCATTGGCCACATGGCGTGGCGGTGATGCCGGTTTCACAGTTCAGGCCTTTGGCCAGCAAGCGGGCGATGGTGGTTTTTCCCACGCCGCGCGTGCCCGAGAACAGATAGGCGTGATGGATCCGCCCCAGTGAGAGGCCGTTGGCCAGCGCGGTCAGGACATGTTCCTGGCCGACCACGTCTGCGAACGTTTGAGGGCGCCACTTACGGGCGAGAACCTGATAGCTCATTAATACCGGAGAAGTCGAGGAATCTGGAGGGTCATGCTAACACAGCCCCGCGGCGATCCGCGAGGCCGTTGTGCCCAAGGGGCAATGCCGCATCAATGGCCGGCGAAGTCCACCAGGCAGTAGCAATCGATGCCCAGCTTGTTCAGACGCGCTTCCCCGCCCAGATCCGGCAGGTTGATGATGAACGCGGCGTCGTTCACTTCACCGCCCAGACGGCGGATCAGTTTGGTGGTCGCTTCGATGGTGCCGCCGGTCGCCAGCAGATCGTCCACCACCAGCACTTTGTCACCCGCGGTGATGGCATCGGTGTGGATCTCCAGCTTGTCGGTGCCGTACTCCAGCTCATAGCTTTCGCTGAGCGTGGCGCGCGGCAGTTTGCCCGGTTTGCGCACCGGCACGAAACCGACGCCCAGCGCCAGCGCGACGGGCGCGCCGAACAGGAAACCACGCGCTTCGGTACCCACCACCTTGGTCACGCCCGCTTCGCGATAGCGCTCAACCAGCAGCTCGATGCTGGCGGCATAGGCCAACGGGTTTTCCAGCAGGCTGGTCACGTCGCGGAACAGGATGCCCGGCTTCGGATAATCCGGGATGGTTTTGATACTGTCTTTAATAAACTGAAGCTGCTGCGCAGTAGCGGTCATAATTGTTGCCTGATAAAACTGCCTGAAAACCGGCGCGCCGCTCACCCGCCGCCCCCGGGAGAAACACACCGGAGAAGAAATGGCAGGCGATCCGCGCACGAAAACGCCCAAATCTATGCAAACTGGCGGACAAATGCAACCAGCGGCGCACAATCAGCGCTGTTTTTGTTGCGGCAGGTCAATAACCGGCAGACGCAGCATAAAGGTCAGCAAAATGGCCAGCATCAGCAGCAACAGCCCGCGCACCCACCAGATTTTCACCAGCCACAGCGAACAGGCGAAGGTCAGCACGATCACCAGCACCGCCTTCCACTTCGCCCCCGGCGGCAGCGCGCGATGCTGCTGCCAGTGGCGCAGGTAAGGGCCGAACCAGGAACGGTGCAGCAGCCAGTGATGAAAGCGCGGCGAAGAGCGGGCGAAACACCAGGCGGCCAACAGCAGGAACGGCGTGGTCGGCAGCAGCGGCAGCACCACGCCCAACGTCGCCAGCACCACCGCCAGCCAGCCCAAAATGATCAATAACCCACGCGTCATGCGGCTCTTCGCTCCTCAATCGGTTGCGGCTTACTGTAGCATCGGCGCCGCGCCGGCGGAATATGCATGCGGCGCTTGTTTCACAGCAGCATCGCGGGCAAGCTTACGCCTGTTGAAATCAAGAGGGAGCTTATGTGAGCACTCAGCGTCTATTACAGGTGTTGGCACAGCAGATCGCGGCGCTGGCGGCCGAAGTGACCCCGCGCGGCGACGTTCCGATCCCGCAGGCGCGCTTCGACGCCGCCCTGTTCGCCAATCGCGGCACGCGGCTGCGCGACTACCTGGCCGAGGTGGAGAAGAATTTCGCCCAGCTGCAAAGCGCCGCCAACGACAACCGCACCAGCCAGGTGGCCTTTCTGGCCGAAAAACTGGTGGCTCAGATCGCCGCCCTGCAGCGCGAGCTGGCGACCCAGGCGCTGCGGCGAAAGAACCAGCCGAAAGAAGCCCCCGAGGCCGATCTGTACCACAAGCTGGCCGAACATCAGGACTACGAACGCCGGCTGATCGCCATGATTCAGGATCGGGAAAGCCTGCTCGGCCGCCAAACCACGCTGGCGGCGCAGCAAAAACTGCAGCACGAGCTGGCGGCGCTGGAGGGGCGGCTGATGCGCTGTCGTCAGGCGTTGGCGCGCATCGAGCGCAATATCGAGCGCAAAGAAAACGGTTTTTGAAGATTTATCACAATATTTTAATGATTATTCCCGGTTGCGCGCCGGGTTCACTATACTCTGCCGGTACGCGAGTTATTCATCCCATTAATTAATAAGCGCAGGTGCTATGTCTCTGGAAAACGCCTCACCCGAACTGCAGCTGGCGGTAGACTTGATTTACCTGCTGGAATGCAACGAGATCGATCCGGTCACCGCACTGGCGGCGCTGGATATCGTCAAACGGGATTATCAGGAAAAGCTGCAGCGCGCCGGCGTCACCTCGCCCTATCTGCCCGCCGGACAGTAACCAGGGACAGCGCCGCTGTCCCTTCCGCCTTTCATTGCTTATCCGCCGCCGTCTGGTCGCCGTCGTCCGGCGACAGCGTTCTTTTCACTTCCTGCACTTCATTGCCCTGCTGGTTATGCAGATACACCTCCAGCTGATTGAAGGCAATGTCGATGCCGTTTTCCCGGCACAGGCGGTCGATTGAGCGATTCAGTTCGTCCACAGTGTAGCTGCGATCGCGCAGTTCGCGCACATAGAGCCGCAGTTCGTGATCCAGCGTGCTGGCACCGAAGTTGAGGAAGAACACCTGCGGTTCGGGATCGGTCATGACCCGCGGATTGTCGTGCGCCGCCTGCAGCAGCACCTTTTTCACCTTGTCGAGATCGGAGCCGTAGGCCACGCCGACCTTGATCAGCACGCGAGTGATGGTGTCGGACAGCGACCAGTTAATCAACCGTTCGGTGACGAACGCCTTGTTCGGAATGATCACCTCTTTGCGATCGAAGTCGGTAATGGTGGTGGCGCGAATGCGGATCTTGCTGACCGAACCGGAGAAGGTGCCGATGGTGATGGTATCGCCGATGCGGATCGGGCGTTCGAACAGAATGATCAGGCCGGAGACGAAGTTGGCGAAGATCTCCTGCAACCCGAAGCCCAGCCCGACCGTCAGACCGGCGGCCAGCCATTGCAGTTTGTCCCAGGAGACGCCGAGCGATCCCAGCGCCACCACGGCGCCCACGGCGGTAATCAGGTAAGTGAGCACGGTGGTGATGGCGTAAGACGCCCCCTGCCGCAACTGCAGCCGCGACAGCACCACCACCTCCAGCAGACCAGGCAAGTTGCGGGTGAGCACGTAGGCGACGATCACTGCGGCGATCGCCACCATCATGTTGCCCAGCGTCACCGCCTGCGCCACGCTGCTGCCCGCCACGGTGCTGGTGTAATGCCACAGCGTGATGCTGTCCAGATAGGCGATGACCGTCACCAGATCCGACCAAATGGCATAGAAGGCGCTGGCGAAGATGGCGAACAGCACCAGGGTGGTCAGGCGCAGCGACTGCTGGTTGATCTGATCGAGCGCCAGCGGCGGCTCTTCCACCACCGGTTCACCGCCTTCGGCTCCTTCTTTCGCCACGTTTTGCCGCCGCGCCAACGCGCGCCGGTAAGCCAGACGCCGCGCCGCCACGCTCAGACCGCGCAGCGCGGTCAGGTATACGATATTCCACAGGAAAAACAGATACAGGCTGTCTATCCAGCGGCTGGCCAGTCGCAGCGTGGTATAGAAGTAACCGGCGAACATCAGCCCCAGCAGGATCAGCGGCGTGGCGGCTATGGCAGTAACCACCATCAGCCGCACGGCGTGCGAGCCCTTTTCGCGCCAGCTGTCGCGACACAGCGGGAATACCAGCACCGCGAGCAGCGCCAGCGTCAGCATCACCACGATCTGGCCGATAACGTCTTCCACTAGGCGCAGCGGCGCTTTTTCGCCCAATACCGACCAGAAGATCAGCGGCTGCAGCGCCAATCCCAGCCGCAGCGTCTGCCGGCGGTAATGCGCGCACAGATTGGCGCCGAAGTTGAAATGCCGCTCGGCAATGCCGCCCGGTTTCAGCATGCGATAGCTGAAGCCGAACACCAGCCACGACAGCGCCAGCTGCTGCGACAATGCCCAGATAAAGTCGCTGATGCCGAAATCGGCGCGATACATCCAGAAACCGACGCCGAGCAGCAGCGCGGCGCCGGGCAATACCTTCAGCAAGGTCAGCGCGATGGCCTTCGGCGTGTGCAGTTGGCCGTCGCGCTTAAGTTGCCCCACGTCGTTGGCCAGCTTTTGCAAATGGCCGTCGATCAGCCGGTAGCGCCAGCGCAATACCCCGATCGCCAACAGCATCGGGATCAGGAACACCAGCGCATTCAACCCGCCCTGTACCAGCTTGCCGCCGTCGAATTTGATATCTAGCCCGGCAAGCTGATCGCGCACCGCCTCCGGCATCGCCTTCAGCCACGCCAGATCGACCGGCTTGTTGCTGTTGACCCAGAAGATCTGCTGGGTCAGCGTATCCTGCAACGAACCGTAGACGCTGGTGAGCTGCTGCTGATTGATCTGCAGGTTGATCGACAACGACAGCTGGTTGCTGAGCTGTTTGTTCAGCTGATCCAACAGCTCGCGGCGCATGTCGACGATCTCGTTCAACGCGTCGATCACTTCCGGGCCGGCCTTTTCCTTGCTTTCGGCCACCAGCTGGTTGATGTAATCCTCCCCCTTGAACAGATCGTCGCGTTGCTGATTGATATCGAACTGCTCCAGCCGCAAATCGGCGATGCGCGTGTCCATATCCGCCAACAGCGTGCCCTGCGGCAGGCTCTGCTGCTGCTGATACAGGATGCGCGACAGCACCAGGCTGCCCTTCAGCACCTGGATCTGCTCTTTCAGGTTACGCTCCGCCTGCAGCCCGCGATCGAGCCAGTTTTTGACCCGAATATTCTGCTGGAACAGGGTGTTGCTCTCTTCGGTGGCGGCAATCAGCCGCTGGCTCAGTTGGCGGTTGACGTCCAGCTGCTTGCTGACCAGCTGATCGTGCTGGATATCGGTGGCGTCTTCCGGGTTCTGCGCCTCTTTGGCGGTCTTTTCAGACAGCGTCAACCGCTTGCTGTTGACGATCTCCTGCAGCAACTGCACTGACTTATCCAGCGCGTCGATATGCGCCGTGGTGTAGTCGCGCTGCTTTTGCAGCAGATCCTGCAGCGTGGTATTGGCTTCCAGGCTCTTGCGCTGCAGCTCCAGCTGCGCATTGAGCAGCGCCTGCTCGGTGCTCAGCATCACCTGTTGACTGTTGCGCAGCGAATCTTGCCCCGGCGTCTGGCCGCTGAGCTGGCTGCGGATCTCCTGCAGGCGCTGCGAGGCGGCGTACATGGTGCTTTGTACCCGCTCGGGCTGGGTTTGCAGCGACACCAGTTGGCTGTTGTAGGTGGAGAGGCTCTCCTGCGCGCTTTGCAGCTCGTCGAGCGTTTGATACAGCCGGCTTTCCAACTGGCGCAGCGACAGCGGCAACAGCGCAGCGCGCGCCGCCGCATTGTCCACCGGCTGCTTCAGCGCATCCAGTTCGGCAGTGACCTGATTGAGCTTCGCCGGCGCCTGCTGCACCTGCTGTTTAAGCTGCGCGGCGTCCTGCCGATTGCGCTCGAGGGCGTCCAGCAGCTCCAGCGTGCGGGTTAAATCCTGTTGGGACAGCTTTTCGACCGGCGTCAGGGCTTTTTGCTTGCTCAGCGTTTCCAGCTGGCTTTGCACTTCGCTGCGCTGCGGCAGATCGCCGTTCAGCGCCGCCTGTGTCGGCAAGCTCAGCGCGCAAATCAGGAAAAGAAGTGTCGCGGCGGCGATGCGCCGCCGGCATGCGCCGACAAACGAGCGCGGCGCCAGAGAGGGCAGAGTCAACCAGCGATGCATGATTTAGCTTCGGAATCGGTTAAGAAGCCTGAAGATTATCACGACAGCCGGCAGGCAACGAACAACAAAAGCGTTGCCGGTGATGTCCCATTGTCGCGAAATCAGAAAGTCAGCACTTTCTCCGCCGCCAGCGTCCACTGCGCCAGCTCGACCAGCGTGCCGATCGCCACGCCGTCCGCCAGCGGCAAGCGGCTGACGCCGCGCGCGTCGGCGCAGGTCTTGCACAGCTTGACCGGCACCTGCTGCGCGGTGAGGATTTCCAGCATCTGCTGCAGGTGGTACCCCTCGTGCGGCTGCTGCCCGGCCAACCCGGCCACCACCGCATCGGACATCAGAAACAGCCGCAGATCGAGACTGCTCTGCTGCTCTTTCATGGCGATGGCCAACCGCAGCGCATTGAACAAGGATTCGTGGCCATAGGCGGCGCCATTGGCGATGAGAACGACTGATGACATGAAATCTCTCCTTATAAAGGCAGGGAGCCGGCGTTGGACGGTGCTGCCGTCGGCATATCGGATCTGAGGCGCAAGGTGGGGCAAAACTGCAGCATCTCCAAAAACGCATCCACCAGCGCTTCGGCTTCGGCCCGCAGATCGAAACTTTCCGGCATAAACAGCCAGTTTTCCATCAGGCCGGTGATATAACCGCGCAGGATGATCGCCGCACGGCGGGTATGCAAATCGGCGGGCAATTGCTCGTGGTGAATGCAGTTATACAGCACCGCTTCGATGCGTTCGTAACCGGCGAGGTACAACACCTTGCGCGAATCCAGCAACGGCATCATTTCACCGACAAACTCGCATTTGTGGAATATAATCTCCATCAACGCCCGCCTGCGGCCGTCTTCAACCGTAGACGTCAGAATGTAAATCAGAATTTCCCGGATAACCCGCAGTGGATTATCGGGAAACTTTGCCTGATACTCTGTTTCGAGCTGGTCAATTTTCGGCTCGGTAGATTCCCAAACTTCATTAAACAGGTCTACCTTATTCTTGAAGTGCCAGTAAATGGCTCCACGCGTAACCCCGGCAGCGGTGGCAATATCTGTCAGTGACGTTGCAGCAACGCCACGTTCAGAGAACTCTCTCACCGCAGCATCGAGGATTTGCTGTCGGGTTTCTTGCGCCTGCTGTTTGGTTTTTCGTGCCATGGCATTGTTATTTAGGGGGAGTGTGATTTACATACATTCGCGAATGTATGTACCATAGCACGCACATATAATTAACGCAGCAATGGGTTTTAAAGCTTGTGATCCATTGATCATTTTGAAATCGGACACTTGAGGTTTTTCTATGAACAAAAACAGAGGGTTAACGCCTCTGGCGGCCGTTCTGATGCTTTCAGGCAGCTTAGTGCTAACAGGATGTAACGATAAAGAAACCCAACAGCAAGGCGCCCAACAGCAGGCTCCTGAAGTGGGCGTAGTCACTTTGAAGGCCGAGCCTCTCAATATCACTACCGATCTTCCTGGCCGCACCGCTGCGTATCGCATCGCCGAAGTTCGCCCTCAGGTCAGCGGCATCATCCTGAAGCGTAATTTCGTTGAAGGCAGCGATATCAAGGCCGGGACGTCTCTGTACCAAATCGATCCCGCGACCTATCAGGCCAGCTACGACAGCGCGAAAGGCGATTTGGCCAAAGCGCAGGCCAGCGCTTCCATCGCGCGCGTGACGGTAAACCGCTACAAGCCATTGCTGGGCACCAGCTATATCAGTAAGCAGGACTACGACAACGCCGTCTCCACGCTGCAGCAAGCGGATGCCGCCGTGGTGGCCGCCAAGGCCGCCGTGGAAACCGCGCGCATCAACCTGGCGTACACCAAGGTGACCTCTCCGATCTCCGGCCGCATCGGCAAATCCGCCGTGACCGAAGGCGCGCTGGTCAGCAACGGCCAGGCAACCGCCCTGTCCACCGTGCAGCAGCTGGATCCGATGTATGTCGACGTCACCCAGTCGAGCACCGACTTCCTGCGCCTGAAGCAAGAACTGGCCAGCGGCGCGCTGAAGCAGGAAAACGGTAAGGCCAAGGTGAAACTGATGCTGGAAAACGGCACCGAATACGCGCAGGAAGGCACGCTGGAGTTCTCTGACGTCACCGTCGATGAGACCACAGGCTCCATCACCATTCGCGCCCTGTTCCCTAACCCGAACGATACGCTGTTGCCTGGCATGTTCGTGCGCGCCCGTCTGGACGAAGGCGTACGCAGCGATGCGTTGCTGGTGCCTCAACAGGGCGTCACCCGCAACCCGCGCGGCGACGCGACGGCGTTGGTGGTAGGGGCAGACAACAAAGTTGAGCTGCGCACGCTGAAGGCGGACCAGGCGATTGGCGACAAATGGCTGGTTACCGATGGCCTGAAAGCCGGCGATCGCGTGATCGTCTCCGGCCTGATGAAAGTGCATCCGGGCGCGCAGGTAAAAGTGCAGGAAGTTGACACTCAGGCGCAAAAACAGCCGCAGTCTGAAGCGCAGAAGTCATAAAAAGGAGCCTGTAATACATGGCTAAGTTCTTTATAGACCGCCCAATTTTCGCCTGGGTAATCGCCATCATCGTCATGTTGGCGGGGGTGCTTGCAATAATGAAACTGCCAATCGCGCAGTATCCCACTATTGCACCGCCGGCGGTGAGTATTTCCGCCAACTACCCGGGCGCAGATGCCAAAACGGTGCAGGATACCGTCACACAGATTATCGAACAGAACATGAACGGTATCGATAACCTGATGTACATGTCCTCCACCAGTGATTCCTCTGGTAGCGTCACCATTACCCTGACGTTTGAATCCGGCACCGATCCTGACATCGCGCAGGTTCAGGTTCAGAACAAACTGTCGTTGGCCACCCCGTTGCTGCCGCAAGAAGTTCAGCAACAGGGCCTGAAAGTAGAAAAATCCAGCAGCAGCTTCCTGATGGTGGCCGGCTTCGTTTCCGACGATCCGAACATGACGCAGGACGATATTGCGGACTACGTGGCGTCCAACATCAAGGATCCGATCAGCCGTTCGTCCGGCGTGGGTGAAGTGCAGCTGTTCGGTGCCCAGTACGCGATGCGTATCTGGCTGGATCCGAACAAGCTGAACAACTACCAGCTGACGACCACGGACGTGACCTCCGCCATCACCGAGCAGAACAACCAGATCGCCGCAGGCCAGCTGGGCGGCCTGCCGCCGGTGCCGGGGCAGCAGTTGAACGCCTCGATCATCGCGCAGACCCGTCTGACTTCGCCGGAAGAGTTCGGCAAGATCCTGCTGAAGGTGAATACCGACGGTTCCCAGGTGCGCCTGCGCGACGTCGCTCACATCGAGCGCGGCGCGGAAAGCTATGCCGTTACCGCACGTTATAACGGCAAGCCTGCCGCCGGCCTGGGTATCAAGCTGGCAACCGGCGCCAACGCCTTGAACACCGCCAAAGGTGTGAAAGACGAGCTGGCCAAGATGGCGCCATTCTTCCCGCAAGGGATGAAAGTGGTTTATCCGTACGACACCACCCCGTTCGTTAAAATCTCCATCAACGAAGTGGTGAAAACGCTGATCGAAGCCATCATCCTGGTGTTCCTGGTGATGTATCTGTTCCTGCAGAACTTCCGCGCGACGCTGATCCCAACCATCGCGGTGCCGGTAGTACTGTTGGGGACCTTTGCGATACTCGCGGCGTTCGGCTTCTCGATAAACACCCTGACGATGTTCGGCATGGTGTTGGCGATCGGCCTGCTGGTGGATGACGCCATCGTGGTGGTGGAAAACGTCGAGCGCGTCATGTCCGAAGAGGGGCTGCCGCCGAAAGAAGCCACCCGTAAATCGATGGGCCAGATCCAGGGCGCGCTGGTGGGCATCGCCATGGTGCTGTCAGCGGTATTCGTGCCGATGGCGTTCTTTGGCGGCTCAACCGGCGCCATCTATCGCCAGTTCTCGATCACCATCGTGTCCGCGATGGCGCTGTCGGTGCTGGTGGCCTTGATCCTGACGCCGGCGCTGTGCGCCACCATGCTCAAACCGATCCCGAAAGGCGATCACGGGGTTAAAACAGGCTTCTTCGGCTGGTTTAACCGCATGTTCGAGAAAAGCACGCATCACTATACCGACAGCGTGGGCAACATCCTGCGCAGCACCGGCCGCTATCTGATCATCTACCTGCTGATCGTGGTTGGCATGGGCCTGCTGTTCCTGCGCCTGCCTTCCTCGTTCCTGCCGGACGAAGATCAGGGCATCCTGTTGACCATGGTGCAGTTGCCTGCCGGCGCCACCGAGTCCCGCACCAACAAAGTGCTGGAAGAAGTCTCTGACTACTTCCTGAACAAGGAAAAGGACAACGTGGTTTCGGTGTTTACCGTCGCGGGCTTCGGCTTCAACGGTAACGGCCAGAACAACGGCCTGGCATTCGTCAGCCTGAAAGACTGGGGCGAGCGGCCGGGGGCCGGGAACAAGGTAGAAGCGATCGCCGGTCGCGCCATGGGCGCCTTCTCGCAGATTAAAGAAGGCCTGGTGTTCCCGTTCAACCTGCCGGCGATTATCGAACTCGGTACCGCAACCGGCTTCGACTTCGAGCTGATTGACCAGGGCGGCCTGGGGCACGAAAAACTGACCGAAGCGCGTAACCAGCTGTTGGGCATGGTTGCTCAGCATCCGGATGTGCTGGTGGGCGTGCGCCCGAACGGCCTGGAAGATACGCCGCAGTTCAAACTGATCGTCGATCAGGAGAAAGCCAAGGCGTTGGGCGTGAGCATCACCACCATTAACAGCACGCTGAGCACCGCGCTGGGTGGCTCGTACGTCAACGACTTCATCGACCGCGGTCGTGTGAAGAAGGTGTACGTACAGGCCGAAGCGCCGTTCCGCATGCTGCCGGAAGACATCAACAAGTGGTATGTGCGCGGTACCAGCGGCCAGATGGTGCCATTCTCCGCCTTCTCTTCGGCGAAATGGGAATACGGCTCACCGCGTCTGGAACGCTATAACGGCTTGCCGTCGATGGAAATTCTGGGCCAGGCCGCACCGGGCAAGAGTACCGGTGAAGCGATGAACCTGATGGAGCAACTGGCGTCCAAACTGCCAAGCGGCATCGGTTACGACTGGACCGGCATGTCCTATCAGGAACGTCTGTCGGGCAACCAGGCGCCGGCGCTGTACGCCATCTCGATTCTGGTGGTGTTCTTGTGTCTGGCGGCGCTGTATGAAAGCTGGTCCGTGCCGTTCTCGGTCATGCTGGTATTGCCGCTGGGGGTTATCGGTGCGTTGTTGGCCGCGACGATGCGCGGCATGAACAACGACGTATACTTCCAGGTAGGGTTGCTGACCACCATTGGTCTATCGGCGAAGAACGCCATCCTGATCGTGGAATTCGCCAAAGACCTGATGGAAAAAGAAGGCAAAGGCCTGATCGAGGCGACATTGGAAGCAGTGCGTATGCGTCTGCGTCCAATCCTGATGACGTCCCTGGCCTTCATCCTCGGGGTTCTGCCGCTGGTTATCAGCAGCGGCGCAGGCTCCGGCGCACAGAACGCGGTTGGTACCGGCGTAATGGGCGGGATGATCACCGCGACCGTATTGGCGATCTTCTTCGTACCGGTGTTCTTCGTGGTGGTTCGCCGCCGCTTCAGCAAGAAGAACGAAGACCTGGAACACAGCCACCCGGTAGAGCACCACTGATCGCTCAGTGATGTGAGCTCCACCCGATAATCGAAAAGGCCGCGCATGCGGCCTTTTTCTTTTGCTTCAGTTGCTTAATGCAAACCGTTCTCATTAATTCGCTCGTGAGTGCAATTTACGCTTGATCATGATGCCAGGTCGGCGCATAATTATTGTTATAGTATAACATTACACGAGAGAGCCATTATGAAACCCGGCATCCATCCCGATTATCGCACCGTGGTGTTCCACGACGTCAGCGCCAATGCCTACTTCAAAGTGGGATCGACCATCAAAACCGATCGCACTATCGAACTGGACGGCGAAAGCTGGCCGTATGTCACCCTCGACGTCTCTTCCGCTTCGCATCCGTATTACACCGGTAAGCAGAAAGACTATTCCAAAGAAGGCAGCACGGCGCGCTTCCAGCAGCGCTTTGGCCGCTTTATCGGCAATAAGTAACAAGGAAACCCCATGCAGGTATTGAGTTCATTGCGTTCGGCGAAAAATCGCCATCCGGATTGCAAAGTCGTGCGTCGTCGTGGCCGCATCTATGTGATCTGTAAAAGCAATCCGCGATTCAAAGCGGTACAGGGACGTAAGAAAAAGCGTTAACTCCCAAGTGTCATCTGTCGCAAAGCCCCGTTGCTGCTCAACGGGGCTTTTTTTATGGCGAGAAAGTGCCTGCAAGCTGTCCCCCACCCGCGGGCGGGGGGCAGAGATTACTTCATGCTGCTCAGCAACGTGTCGACATTGTGTTTGAACGCCTGCTCATAGGTGGCCGCCGGACCGCCGGCGCGGGAGAGCGCTTCAGGGTACAGCTCGCCGCCCGCCTTGGCGCCGGTGGCGGCGGCAATCTGCTTCACCAGCCGCGGATCGGTCTGGTTTTCGATAAAGTAAGCGTTAACCTTCTCCTGTTTAATCTGCTTAATCAGGCTCGCCACGTCGCTGGCGCTGGCTTCCGCTTCGGTGGAAAATCCGACCGGGGCAAGGAAGGTGACGCCATACTCTTGTCCAAAGTAGCCAAAAGCATCATGGCTGGTCAGCACCTTACGTTTCTGCGGTGGCACTGCGGCGAACTGGGTTTTGGCCCACAGATCCAGCTTTTGCAGCTGCTGAATGTAGTCGGCGCCGCGCTGGCGAAAATAGTTGGCATCCTCAGGATCGGCGGCGATCAGGGCGTTCATCACGTTGGTGGCGTACTGCACGCCGTTTTTCATGCTGTTCCAGGCGTGAGGATCGGTAATCGGTTCGCCATCCTCTTCCATCTGGCGGGTGTTGATGCCCTGTGAAGCGGTGATCACCTGCCCTTTATAACCCGAAGCATTGACCAGGCGATCGATCCACCCTTCCAGCCCCAGGCCGCTGACGAATACCACATCAGCCTGAGCCAGCTTCTTGCCGTCCTGCGGTGAAGGCTCGAAACTGTGCGGATCGCCATCCGGCCCCACCAGCGTGCTGACCTTGACGTGATCGCCGCCCACCTGCTTGACGATATCTCCGAGAATGGAAAAGCTGGCGACGGCGTCGACGGTCTTCGCCATCGCCAATGGGCTGGCCAGCAGAGCAGCTACCGCCAGCGATATAGGTAAACGTTTCATATTTTCTCCTTGCAAATGGCACTTCTCAACGGCGCGCAAAGGCGTAAATGCCTCCGCGCGTTCCAAACAGGATCGAGACAAAAAAGAGGATGCTGGCGCTGAGCACGATCGCCGGGCCGGCGGGAAGCGAAGCGTGATAGGACCACACCAGCCCAATCAGACTGGAAAGCGCGCCGATGCCCATCGCCGTCGCCAGCGTCTGCGGCAGATTGCGCGCCCAGAAGCGCGCGCTGGCGGCGGGCAACATCATTAACCCAACCGACATCAGGGTGCCGAGGATCTGGAATCCCGCCACCAGATTGACCACCACCAGCGCCAAAAACAGGCCGTGGATCAGCGCCAACCGGCGCGGCGCGTTAACCCGCAGGAAAGTGACGTCGAAGGATTCGATAACCAGCGCGCGGTACAGCGCCGCCAGCGCCAGCAGCGAAACCGAGGCGATAGCACCGACCATCAGCATCGCCTGCGCATCCACCGCCAGGATCGAACCGAACAACACGTGCAGCAGATCCACGCTGGAACCACGCAACGAGACCAGCGTGACCCCCAGCGCCAGTGAGCCCAGATAGAATCCGGCGAAGCTGGCGTCCTCTTTCAGCGGCGTGCGGCGGCTCACCAGGCCGGACAGCATCGCCACCGCCAGCCCGGCGATAAAGCCGCCTACGCCCATCGCCACCAGCGACATGCCGGAAATCAGATAACCGATCGCCGCGCCGGGCAACACCGCGTGGGACAACGCATCCCCTACCAGGCTCATGCGGCGCAGCAACAGAAACACGCCCAGCGGGGCGGCGCTGAGCGACAACGCCAGACACGCCATCAGCGCGCGGCGCATAAAACCGAAAGAGAGGAAAGGATCGATAAGCGCATGCCACAGCATCATGGCGCCACCGCCCTCAGATCCGGCTGCCGTTCGGCGGCGTGATACCTCGGCACCTGCTCCAGCACCCGCTCGGCCGCGCCCCAGTGGCAAGCCTGCGGCGTCAGCAACAGCGCCTGCGGAAAATGCTCGGCAACCATCGACATATCGTGCAGCACGGCGATCACCGTTCTCCCCTGCCGGTGCAGCTGCGCAATCACCTGCAGCAAAATTTGCGTGGTGGCGCTGTCGATGCCGGTAAAAGGTTCATCCAGCAGGATCAGCGGCGCCTGTTGGACCAGCAGGCGCGCAAACAATACCCGCTGCAGTTGGCCGCCGGAGAGCTCGCCCACCGGGCTGTGCGCCAGCACACTCATGCCGACGCTCGCCAGCGCCTCATTAACCTGGCTCGCCGCATGCTGGTTCATACCGCCGAACATGCCGCTTTGCGGCCAACATCCCATCGCCACCAGATCGCTTACCGCGATCGGGAACTGCCGATCCAGCTCCGCCTGCTGCGGTAAGTAAGCTCTGCGCGGCGGCTTTCCGCCACTGAAATTCAGGCTGCCGCCCATCGGCGGCAACAAACCGGCGAGCGTTTTCAGCAATGTCGATTTTCCGGCCCCATTGACGCCCACCACCGCGGTTAACGAGCCGGCGGTAAACTGCCCGCTAAGCGGCGGGAAAAGCGGCGTGGCGCCATAGCCTAGCATCAGCTGACGCAGGATGATCATGGCAGCGATACCGCCCAAAAGATGCCGAGCCACAGCAGAGCCAGCAGCACAACGGCCCCCGCACAACGCGCGGCGGCGGAGGTGGTGAACAACGAATTCAGTGACGACGCGGCGCCATGTCGTGAAGTGGGAATCAATGTGATGACCAAAATGATGGGTAGAAGTTATAATATAACATCACAACAACTGCCGTAGCTCAAGCTATGGCGCGACAATAATGCAACGGAACGTAACAATCCCTCGCACAGCGGATCTCCCCCCGCCCCCTTACAAAACCCAGGGATATTTCCATTCGGTTGGAATGTTGGCGTAAGGTAAAGAACAGCGGTAAATCGAAAAATTTACCGACGAGGGCGGAAAAGGAGTAAGATAAGCAGATAACATTGTTGTTGGCCGAGATTAATGCTTGTTACCCTTGCCTGTAACCTGGACGTCAACGCACTTTCTGTTAAAAAATTAAAGAAAGTGGTTCATGACAATATTGCGGAGTTAGTGCCGGCGCTGACCAGCGGACTCAGCTTTTATTCTGAAAGCGCACGCTATGCCGAAGATTCATTAGAAATACTTGATATAGTGCAGCAAGGTGACAGCGATTATTCAATGAGTTATCGTTATAAGTGGGGCATTTTTAATGCCTGCCTGGATATCAACAGCGAAGATATCATCAACGACAGCGTCCGGTTTCGAGTGACGGCGCGGGGTTTAATCTTCGACATCATTGATAACTCACGCCCATCAACTGCGGATGAATTGTAAGTTTAAGTAATAACTACAGGCCAAACGCGAAAAAATGATTTATATTCATTTTACGGGAAGTTTATTTAACCACCGTTAAGCTGCCTCCGTTCATGATGTAAATCAGCTTACTCACATAGTGTTATCACACCGCAATTAAGACTTACGGAGGGGATGATATGGATGAGTATTCGCCTAAGCGACACGACATTGCTCAGCTCAAATTCTTGTGCGAAAATTTGTATGATGAAGGTATCGCTACCCTGGGAGACAGTCATCATGGGTGGGTCAACGATCCGACGTCCTCCGTCAACCTGCAGCTTAATGAGTTGATCGAACATATCGCTTCGTTTGTGATGAGTTATAAAATTAAATACATGGACGAATCTGACCTGTCGGAGTTAGTCGAAGAATATCTCGACGATACCTATACGCTGTTCAGCAGCTATGGTATCAATGATTCCGACCTGCGCCGCTGGCAAAAAACCAAGGCGAGATTATTCAGAATGTTCTCAGGAGAGGACATCTGTACGACAATGAAAACTTAGGGGATAATTATTCCCAAGCTATTTTACGGTTATTAAACTAAAGGCCACCATGACTAAAACCGACTATCTGATGCGTTTACGTAAATGCACCACGATTGATACTCTCGAACGTGTTATTGAGAAAAATAAGTACGAGCTTTCCGATGATGAACTGGAGCTGTTTTACTCAGCGGCAGATCATCGTCTGGCAGAGCTCACCATGAACAAACTGTATGACAAAATCCCCACCTCCGTTTGGAAATATGTCAGATAATCAGCCCCAACGCGTTGAGCCGATGCTTTTATCGGCTTCAATGTTCAAGTTGAATACGTACTTTTCCTATTGACAGTAAAACTTCACTTGCGTTCCCTCTTCCGATAATAATATTGCGCGGAAACAATTTTCTTTTTTAATCGAGACAGGTTATCTCATCGCCCGCCTCACTGTGCCCACTCCCCAGAACCGCTAATTCATTATCCAAAAGAATTGAAGGCGGGAAGAAAAGAAATGCGTGTCGCTCTGCCTGATGACAGAAATGGATAATAGATACGTGGAGGAGAGGTGGCAAAAGCGCGGATTGGCGAAGCCCAAATGGGTGGGGACCCTGCCAGCTACATCCCGGCACACACGTCACCTGCTGCGGCTGCTTCCTTCCGGACCTGACCGAGTTCACAAGTTAGTGTTGCGGGAGAACCAACAGGGCCCCCATTGACGGCTTCTGTACTCCGAAGCGGTGGGCATTATCGGCGATGCCCCACCAAATAGCAAGCCAACCGGGGCCAACCGCTGTTTTCTTGCCCACCTGCATTGTGGCACACTCTTCGCCTGGATTTTGATTCGCGCAGGAACAGCAATATGCAACCAGAAGACGCCTCTTTCAGCCAGCGGGTTTTCCATATCGTGGCCGCCATTCCTTACGGCAAAGTCACCACTTACGGTGAAGTCGCCCGGCTGGCCGGCTCGCCGCGCGCCGCGCGTCAGGTTGGCGGCGTGCTGCGGCGTTTGCCGGAAGGCAGCACGCTGCCCTGGCACCGGGTGATCAACCGCCACGGACAGATCTCGCAGCAGGGGGAGGATTTTCAACGGCAACGGCAGGCACTGCTGGCGGAGGGGATAATTTTCGGCCCGCACAGCACGGTCGATTTCGAACGCTACGGCTGGCGCTGGTAAAACAAAACAGCCTTTGGCCGAAGCGCAAAGGCTGTTGATTTCATCTTGCTGTACCGCAGTAAGTTTACTGCATGGCGGTTGGCGCAGCCTGCATCGGCACGCCCTGCACCGGAACCAGCAGCAGATCGGCGCGGGTGCCGTTGCGGTTAACCACTTCCTGGATCGTGTCGGTAATGAACATCAGGCGCCCGTTGACCGTCACCGCCGCGCTCAGAATGATGCGCGCATTCGGTTGGATGTCGGACGGGTTGTACGGCAGCGTAAAGCTGAATGGCGCCTGCTGTCCTTCAGTACGCACCGCGCGCTGTGCAATCACTTTGGACGGCGCATCTGCCAGCGAAGCGTCAGAGAGGGTGACCGTCAGTACGGCGTCCGGCGGCAGCGCAATGCGCTGACGTATATTAACCGAACCTGTCACCGCCGGGCCCTGAATCTGCGTTTGCGCAGCCGCCGGGTTACCGGCCGTCTGTGTAGGCACATCGGCACTCTTTTGCGCGCATCCTGCCAGCGTGATCGTCAGTGCCGCGGCACCGCCTACGATTTGCCAGAGTTTCATGGATCGGTCTCCTTTTTTATTATCAACATGTTGGTGGCTTTCACCACCCCACCTATTAAACCTAGCACAAAACACTGATAAATCCACTTTACCCCGCCTATTAATCACTTAAACAGCCCAAGGCGTCCATGATTAAGAGCATTCTCATCGGTCCCTTAACGCAAAATGTTGACGCCGCGCCGTGATATTCCGCACACTGCGCAAAATGATTATTAGAAAGGTAACAACTTTATGAGCCAGGCATTGCAAAACCTCCTCGATCTGCTGGATCTGGAGAAAATCGAAGAAGGGTTGTTCCGCGGTCAGAGTGAAGATCTGGGGCTGCGCCAGGTGTTCGGCGGGCAGGTGGTCGGCCAGGCGTTGTACGCCGCCAAACAGACGGTACCGGACGAACGCAGCGTGCATTCGTTCCACAGCTACTTCCTGCGCCCGGGCGACAGCAGCAAGCCTATCGTTTACGACGTGGAAACCCTGCGCGACGGCAACAGCTTCAGCGCGCGCCGCGTCAGCGCCATCCAGCACGGCAAACCTATCTTCTATATGACCGCCTCCTTCCAGAGCCCGGAAGAAGGTTTCGAGCACCAGAACCAGATGCCGGACGTGCCGCCGCCGGAAGGGCTGCTGTCTGAGTCAGAGATCGCCCAGAAGCTGGCGCATATGCTGCCGGAAAAAGTGCGCGAAAAATTTATCGGCCAGAAGCCGATCGAAATGCGCCCGGTGAAATTCCATAACCCGCTGAAAGGCAGCGTGGAAGAACCGCATCGCTACGTGTGGTTCCGCGCCAACGGCAGCATGCCGGACGATCAGCGCATCCACCAATATCTGCTGGGCTACGCGTCGGACTTTAACTTCCTGCCGACGGCGCTGCAGCCGCACGGCGTCGGCTTCCTCGAGCCGGGCATGCAGGTGGCTACCATTGACCACTCAATGTGGTTCCACCGTCCGTTCCGCATGGATGACTGGCTGCTGTACGCGGTGGAGAGCTCCTCTGCCTCCGGCGCACGTGGCTTTGTACGCGGCCAGATTTATACCCGCGACGGCGTACTGGTCGCCACCACCGTACAGGAAGGGGTGATTCGCCAACGCGACGCCTGATCCGCAGCATAAAGAAAGGGGCGATGTTTCCATCGCCCCTTTTGGCTTCATCATTATTTTAGTCTTTAGCGCACTGCCCTGCTTTGAGCCTTACTGGTTGTAGGCGCTCTCGCCGTGGCTGTTGACGTCCAGCCCCTCGCGTTCCTGCTCCTCCGGCACTCTCAATCCAACCATGGCGCCCGCGATCTTGAAGGCGATAAAGGCGGCGACGCTCGACCACACCAGCGTGATCAGCACGCTCACCAGTTGGATCCAGACCTGATGGCCCATCGTCACCCCTTCGGCGTAACCGGTGCCGCCCAGTGAAGAGGCGGTGAACACCCCGGTCAACAGGCAGCCGACGATGCCGCACACCCCGTGCACACCGAACACGTCGCAGGTGTCGTCCACTTTCAGCCATTTTTTCAGCGTCACGACGCCCCACAGGCCGGCGACGCCGCCCACCAGACCGATGATCAACGCCCCGCCCACGCCCACGGTGCCCGCCGCCGGCGTCACTGCTACCAGCCCGGCGATCATGCCGGAGCAGGCGCCCAGCAATGAAGGCTTGCCGCGCAGCACCCACTCGGCGAAGGTCCAGGAGAGAATGGCGCCCGCAGTGGCAACCACGGTGTTGAGGAATGCCAGAGCCGCAATGCCGTTGGCCGCGCTGGCGGAACCGGCATTGAAGCCGAACCAGCCGATATACAGGATGGACGCCCCGGTAAACACCATCGGCAGGTTGTGCGGTTTGAAGGCCTCTTTACCGAAGCCGGCGCGCTTGCCAATCAGGTAGGCGCCGATCAACCCGGCGCTGGCGGCGTTGATGTGCACTACGGTGCCGCCGGCGAAGTCCAAGGCGCCGTCGGCGGCCAGGTAACCGCCGCCCCACACCATGTGCGCGATCGGCAGATAAGACAGCGTGAACCAGAGGATCGCGAAGATCAGCACCGCCGAGAAGCGAATGCGTTCGGCGAAGCCACCCACCACCAGCGCCACGGTGATACAGGCGAAGGAGGCCTGGAAGGCGACGTGGATCATTTGGCTGATGCTGCCGGTGACGCTGTCGATGCCGATGCCTTTCAGCATCGCCGTTTCGAACCCGCCGAACACCGCATTGCCCTCGCTGAACGCCAGGCTATAGCCATACAACACCCACAGCACGCAGACCAGCGCGAAGGTGACGGTGACCTGCGTCAGCATCGACAGCACGTTTTTGCCGCGCAGCAAGCCACCGTAAAACAGCGCGATGCCCGGCAGCGTCATGAACAGCACCAACGCGGTGCAGATCATCATAAAGGCGTTGTCGGCCTTATCAGCGACCGCCGGGGCGGCCAGGGCCAAAGAAGGAACCAGGGTTACCGAACTCAGGCCCAACATGGATAACAGTCTTTTCATTATCAATCCATCCCCATCACTTAACTGAGTTCGCGGTTACAGTGCCGATTCGTCGGTTTCGCCGGTGCGAATGCGGATCACACGTTGCAACTCGGCAACGAAAATTTTGCCGTCGCCGATTTTGCCTGTGTAGGCGGCTTTGCTAATCACATCAACCACTTCATCCAACTGATCGTCGGCGATGGCGATATCGATTTTGACCTTGGGCAGGAAATTGACGTTATATTCGGCGCCGCGATACAGCTCGGCGTGCCCCTTCTGGCGGCCAAAGCCCTTCACTTCGGTTACGGTCAACCCCTGAATACCCACGGAGGACAAGGCCTCGCGCACGTCCTCCAGCTTGAACGGTTTGATTACCACGGTCACCAGCTTCATATTGCCCCTCCACGAATTAAGCCCAAACTCACCCCTGGTACGCGTCATATGTAGCAAGGGCTGTGCCAAATTTTATTTTGCATGGCGATTCAGCGGATTAGCAGACACGCGGGCGCCGCCGCGGCGCGGCGCAGTACCGATACCTTGAATGGGTTAAATAATGCGCACTGATTTGGTGCGTGTCGCGTCGAAAAAGTGCAGAAAGGGGGCGTAGCCTGGCGGAGTTGCCTGCTTGTGGTGCGTTGGGAAAAATAAGGGCCGCGATCGCGGCCCGTGGGATCAGGCGGGTTGGCTCTCCTCGCGCACCGCTTCCGCCAACTGCTCGCCCGCCAGCTGCAGCTGATACATCTGGTAGTAGCGCCCCTGCTGCGCCAGCAGCTGTTGATGGTTGCCCTGCTCCACCGCCTGGCCGCGATGCAGCACCAGAATGGAATCGGCATCGACAATCGTCGAGAGGCGGTGAGCGATCACCACCAGCGTGGTGTGCTCGCGGATCGCACGCAGCGCGCGCTGGATAGCCTGTTCGGTGCCCGAGTCGATATTGGCGGTCGCCTCGTCGAGGATCAGGATCTGCGGCGCCTGCACCAAGACCCGCGCCATCGCCAGCAGCTGTTTCTGCCCAACCGACAGGTTATTGCCCTGCTCCCCCAGTCGGGTGTGAATACCCTGCGGGAAGCCACGCACCAGATCCGCCAGCTGCACCGTTTCCAGCGCTCGCCAAACGGCGTCTTCCTCGATATTGCGCCCCAACGTGACGTTGGCCAGCACCGAATCGGCGATCACCACCGGATCCTGCTGCACCATCGCCACGCCCTGGCGCAGCGTGCGGTGCGACAAGCTGGAGATCGGGCGGCCATCGAGACGCACTTCTCCCTCGCTGACCGGGTAATAACCCATCAGCAGGTTGGCCAAGGTGCTCTTGCCGCTGCCGGTGTGCCCGACCAGCGCCACGAAGCCGCGCGACGGCACCGACAGCGAAATATGCTGCAGCACCTTTTTGTCCGCGCGGTAAGCGAAGCTCAGATCGGTGATGTCGATGCGGCCGCCGGCCAACGGACTATCGTCGGTACCGTAACTCTGCTGGCTGCGATCCATCAGTTCGAAAATGCGTTCGCCGGCCACCACTGCCTGCTGCAGGATCGACTGTTGTGACGTCAGCTCGATCAACGGTTCGTTCAAACGCCCTAGGTAGTTGATGAAGGCATAGAGTACGCCGACGCCAATCACGCCTTCACCGCTGAAGCCGAACAACATCAGCAAACCGCACAGCACCAGCGCCGAAAACAGGCTGAGCAGCGGCCGCAGCAGGAAACCGTCGAGCCGCAACGTCTGCATGCGCGCGAGATAGTGCGACTGGCTGGCGGCGCTCATGCGCTCGCCGAACCGCACCTGCTGGCGGAATTGCTGGATCACGCCCATGCCGTTGATCACTTCGTTGAAGCCGTCGTTGATGTCCGCCAGATAACTGCGCACCCGGCGCACAATCGGCGTGCTGTAATATTGATAGATGCCCATCACCACGAACACCGCCGGGAAGATGCAGATAGCCACCAGCGCCATGCGCCAGTCGAGGCTGAACATCGCCACCAGCATGGCGCCGATCAGCGCGGCGCTTTTCAGCACCGTGGAGACCACCATCACGTACAGGTCCTTGATCACTTCGGTGTCGTTGGTGACGCGCGAGATCAATTGCCCGACCGGTTGCGTGTCGAAGGCGCTGAGCGGCTGGCGCAGCGCGGCGTCCATCACGTCGGTGCGCAGCCGCTGCACCACGCCTACCGCCGCCTGGTTGAACAGCAGCGCCTGGAAGTAATGCAGCGCCGCCGCCAGCAGCTCCAGCAGAATGTAGGCCACCGCCAGCCCGCCGACGATCATCAGCGGCAGTTGCCCTTTGGCGACGTAATTATCGATAAAATAGCTCACCAGGATCGGCCCGGCGACTTCCGCCGCCGCCGCCACCCACAGCATCAGCACCGCCACCCCCAACGGTTTGCGGTACGGCGAACCGTAGGCCAGCAGGCGCTTCAGCGTCGGCCACAGCTTTTGCACTTTATTCATCGGCCAACGCCTCCTCGCCGTTTTCCGGCGCTTCGTCCAGCGCCGCTTCCAGCTGCTGATAGCGGTACATATCGCGATACCAGCCCGGCTGCGCCGCCAGCGCCGCCGGATCGCCGCGCTGCGCCACGCCGCCGTGCTGCATCACCAGGATTTCGCTGGCCTCGGTTAATGCCGACAGCCGGTGTGCGCTGATGATCACCGTGCGATCTTGCCCCCAGCTACGCAGGTTGTGCAGGATCTGGTGTTCGGTACGGCCATCCACCGCCGATAGCGCATCGTCGAGGATCAGGATCTCCGCATCCAGCAGCAGCGCGCGCGCGATGGAGATGCGCTGTTTCTGCCCGCCCGACAGCATCACGCCGCGTTCGCCCACCTCGGTGTCATAGCCCTGCGGCAGCCGCAGAATGTCCTCATGGACGCTGGCCAACCGCGCCGCCTGTTCGATCTGCGCCTGCGTCGCCCCCGGATGGCCCAGTGCGATGTTGTTCGCCACGGTATCGGAGAACAGGAACGGCGTTTGGCTCACCACCGACAGCCGCGAACGCCAGTCGTCGAGTTTGACCTGCGGCAACGGCAGGCCGTGATAGCGGATCTGCCCTTGATCGACGTCGAACTGGCGCTGGATCAGCGACAGCAGCGTCGATTTGCCGGCCCCGGTCGGCCCGCACAGCCCCAGCATTTGCCCTGGTTTCAGCGTCAGCGCCACATCGTGCAGCGCCGGATGCGGGTTTTCCGGGTAGTGGAACGCGCGGATATCCACCTCCAGCACGCCGCGCCCGGCCGGCAACGCCTGCGGGCCGTCCTGCACCGCCGGCGCCTCGTCGAGCAGGCTGCGGATGCGGCTGTAGGCCGCGCTGCCGCGCTCGACGATATTGAACATCCAGGCCAGCGCCAGCATTGGCCAGATCATCAGGCCGAGGTACATCACAAAGCTGGTCAGTTGCCCGAGCGTCAGCGAACCGTTCACTACCATCCAGCTGCCGCCGCCGATAGCCAACAGGTTAGAGGCGCCGATGGCGATATAAATGGTCGGATCGAAGCGCGCATCCACCCGCGCCACGTGCATGTTCTTGGCCCCGGTCTGCGCCGCGACGTCGGCGAAACGGTTGGATTGGTGATCTTCCAGCCCGAAGGCCTTGATCATGCGGATGCTGGTCATGCTTTCCTGCGCCTGATCGTTCAGGCTGGAAAACGCCGCCTGCGCCGATTTAAAGCGCTGGTGCAGCTGGTCGCCGTAATATTTGATGGCGATCGCCATCAGCGGCATCGGGATTAACGCCAACACCGTCAGCTGCCAGCTGATTTGGGTGCTCATCACCACCAGCACCACCACCCCCATCACCAGCGAATCCACCAACGTCAGCACGCCTTCACCGGCGGCGAACACCACGCGATCCACATCGTTGGTGGCGCGCGCCATCAGGTCGCCGGTGCGATGGCGCAGGTAGAACGCCGGGTTTTGTCGGCTGAGCTGGCGGTAAAAGTTTTCGCGCAGTTCGACCGCCAGCTGGTAGGAAGCGCCGAACAGCAGCACCCGCCACACATAGCGCAGCAGGTAAACGACTATCGCGGTGCCGATCATCAGCCCGAGCCAGGCCAACAGCACGCCGGTGGACATCTGTTTTTCGGTGACGCCATCCACGATGATGCCGACCAGCTTAGGCGGCAACAGTTGCAGGATGGCGATGACGATCAGCAGCACCACCGCCCCGAGGTAGCGGCGCCACTCCCGGCGGAAGTACCAGCCGATTTGTGCAAATAATCTCACGCAGTTTGATTCCAGGATTTTATGGGATTTGTCTCTTTTTCTGCTTCAGCAGAGCAGGATACCACCGTTGAGCCGCCCGTCCGGTGAACTTTTCACTCCGGCACCGGCAGCGCAGTGGTGTATTTGATTTTTTCCATGGCAAAGCTCGAGGTGACGTCAATAAGGCCCGGTACGCCGTTCACCAGGCGCTTATAAAAGCCGTCGTAGCTTTTCATGTCCGCCACTTCGACCTGCATCAGGTAGTCGTACTCCCCCGCCATCCGGTAGAACGCCAGCACCTCGGGCATCTGGCTGGTCAGCTGCACAAACGCCTGATACCACTCGCTGCTGTGCTGCTGGGTCTTGATCAGCACGAACGCCGTCAGCCCCAGCCCGAGCTTTTCGTTATCCAGCAAGGCCACCCGGCCGCGGATATAGCCCTCGTCCTCCAGGCGCTTCAGCCGTTTCCAGCACGGCGTCGAAGTCAAATTGACCGCATCGGCCAGCGCCTGCAGCGACTGGGTGCAATCTTGCTGCAGCATGCACAGCAGCTTACGGTCTGTTTTATCTAGCATAGCGGCCACCCGGAGAAAAATTTTCTCCCATTAGGCGATTAAACAGGGAAAATGGCAATCCTTTTTTCCCGCCGACAGGCTATGCTACGCCATAAACCAGCCCCCTATTCTGAGGCCATATCATGACAAACTCTTGGGTAAAATATGCTATCGGTGAAATAGAAGCGGATTTTCAGCGCTCCGCCGATACGCACCTGATTCGCCTGAACCTGCCGGCGTTTCCCGGCATCTGCCTGTACCTGAAAGACGAGAGCACCCACCCGACCGGCAGCCTGAAACACCGCCTGGCGCGCTCGCTGTTCCTTTATGGCCTGTGCAATGGCTGGATCACCGAGAACACCACCATCATCGAGGCCTCGTCCGGCAGCACCGCGGTGTCCGAAGCCTACTTCGCCCGTCTGATCGGCCTGCCGTTCATCGCGGTAATGCCGTCCTGCACCGCGCGCCGCAAGGTGGAACAGATCGCCTTTTACGGCGGCCGCTGTCACTTCGTCGATCATGCCGCCCAAATCTACGCTGCCTCCGAACAGCTGGCGAAAGAGCTGAACGGCCACTATATGGATCAGTTCACCTACGCCGAGCGCGCCACCGACTGGCGCGGCAACAACAACATCGCCGACAGCATCTTCCGCCAGATGGCGCGCGAACCTTTCCCGGTGCCGAAACACATCGTGATGAGCGCCGGCACCGGCGGCACCTCTGCCACGCTGGGGCGCTACATCCGCTATCAGGGGCACGACACCCAATTGACGGTGGTCGATCCGGAAAACTCGGTGTTCTATGACTGCTTCCACCACGGCGATCGCACCCTGATCGGCAGCTGCGGCAGCCGTATCGAAGGCATCGGCCGCCCGCGCGCCGAGCCGTCGTTCATCCCGTCGGTGGTCGACAACATGCTGCGCGTGCCGGATGCCGCCAGCGTCGCCACCATTCACTGGCTGGAAGGCGTGCTGGGCCGCAAGGTTGGCGCCTCTACCGGCACCAACGTTTGGGGTGCGCTGCAGTTGGCGAAGCAGATGCGGGAAAACGGCGAGCAAGGGGCGATCGTCACCCTGCTGTGCGACAGCGGCGAGCGTTATCTGGATACTTATTACAACCCGGAATGGGTCAGCAACAACATCGGCGATCTGCAGCCGTATCTCGTGCAGCTGGCGGATTTGTAACGCCAGGCTTCGGGTAAAAAAAAGCCGGGTAGTCATACCCGGCCGGCTGTAAGGAGAACCTCATTCTTCGGGGGAATAGGTGAGGCAAGGTGAACGCAGCCAATGTTGTAAATAGTGAGCCACCGCCTGTTGTTGGCAATGGCCGATAACCGGTAGCTGCGGCAGCAGGGATTTCAGCTGCGGCAGGGCGTTTCCCATCACCACGCCGTGCCCCACCGCTCCCAGCATCTCTTTGTCGTTCATCGCGTCGCCGAACGCCATGCAGTCGGCCATCGTCAGCCCCAGATGACGGCTCAGCCGCTCCAGCGCCGTGCCTTTGTTGCAACCGAGCGGCAGCACCTCCAAACAGTCGTAGGCGGAAAAGCACAGGTCTGCCTCATCGCCCAATTGCACCCGCAGCTGCACCTGCAACGCCAGCAACTCCTCATGTGGCGCGACAAAGCACACCTTGCTGTTGCCGAACGCCGGCAGACGGCGCACATCGGCCAGTTGAAAACGAAAACCGCTCAGGTGATGCGCCCGCAGCATCTCTTCCGGCACGGGAAACTCGGTCAGCCAACCTTCGTCGCGGAATACATGCATGCTGGCGCGGGTGCGCCAATGATGATGCAGCACCTCTTCGGCCACCGCCGCCGGCAGGTCGGTGGCGTGCAGCTGTTGGCCACGGTTGTCATATACCCGCGTGCCGTTGCCGGTGATCAGGTAACCCTGCAGCCCCAGTTGCGCCATGATCGGTTGCGCATCGAGGTAGTGGCGCCCGGTGGCGAACGTCACCACCATCTCCCGCTCCACCAGCTGGTTCAGCACCGCCAGCGTTTCCGGGCCAACCCGGTGATCCGGCATCAACAGCGTGCCGTCCATATCGAAAGCTGCCAGGCGATACATAAAGACCTCATGAATGTGAACGCGATTACAATCACTGCAGTATGGGATGGTATTTGCGGAAGTAATAGTGAACAATTTGAGAAAACTGTTCCGGATTTCTGCCCATGCGCCTGGTTCACCGTCTCAGCCAATATCAACGCCTGTATCAACAGCTCGGCAGCGCGCCGGTCGCCGTGACCATCGGCGAGCTGGCGGCGATGTTCTACTGCAGCGAGCGGCACGCCCGCACGCTGGTGCAGCAGCTGCAGGATCAGGGCTGGCTGAGCTGGTATTCGCAGCCCGGCCGCGGTAAGCGCGCTCGCCTGCACTGCCTGAAAACCCCGGATGAACTGCGCGCGCAGCTGCTTCAACAGCTGCTGCAACAGGGCAATCATCAGGGAGCGCTGGAGATGGCGCAGCTCGATCCGCAGCACCTGCAGGATCTGCTCAGCCCGCACCTCGGCGGGCAATGGCAGGCCGGCAGCCCGACGCTGCGTATTCCCTATTACCGCACGCTGGAAGCGCTCGACCCGCTCACGTTGACCGGCCGCGCCGAACAACATCTGGTGTCGACCCTGCACGCGGGACTGACGCGCCTGATGACCGGTAACCCGGAACCGCAGCCCGATCTGGCGCACCATTGGCAGATTAGCGATCGCGGCCTGCGCTGGCGCTTCTTTCTGCGCAGCCAGCTGCGCTGGCACAACGGCGAACCGTTGACCGGCCACCAACTGCTGCAAACGCTGGAAAAACTGCAGCGCCATCCGCGCAGCCAACCGAGCCTGGCCAACGTCGCGCGCATCAGCCTGCCGCATCCGTTGTGCATTCAGTTCGATCTGCACCTGCCGGACTACTGGCTGGCCCACCGGCTGGCGGAGCTGCCTTGCCTGATGACTCACCCGGAGCTGCCGGCCATCGGCGCCGGCCCGTTCAAGCTGACACTGAATGAGCCGCAGCTGGTGCGGCTGGAACAGCACGCCGGTTATCATCTGCAGCATCCGTATCTGGATACCATCGAATACTGGATCACCCCCGATTTACCTACCGCCGGCACCTACACCAGTTGCCAGCATCCGGTGCGCATCACCATAGGCCAGCAAGACGATTTGGCGCAGGCCCGGCCGGTGCAGCGCAGCATGAGCCTGGGCTGGTGTTATCTGGCGCTGAACCTGCGCCACGGCGTGCTGAACGAAGCCCAGGGGCAAAAGCTGCTGATGCTGATCCAGCAGTCCGGCCTGCTGAGCCATCTGCCGATCCCCAACAGCGTGATCACCCCCAGCCATGAAATGCTGCCCGGCTGGCGCATCCCCCACCAACAGGTCGAAGAGGATGTCGCCCTGCCCGCCCGGCTGACGCTGCTGTATCGGCCGCCGGTCGAGCTGGAAACGGTGACGGCCGCGCTACAGCGTTTGCTCGCGCAGCACGGCTGCGAGCTGGAAGTGCGTTACTATGCCGGCAAGCGCTGGCAAAGCGAGGAACAGATCGCCCAGGCCGATCTGCTGCTGGCGGACAACCTGATCGGCGAAGCGCCGGAGGCGACGCTGGAGAGCTGGCTGCGGCAGGATACGCTGTGGCGCGGCATCCTGACGGAAAGCCGCTGGCAGCAGCAACAGGATACGCTGCGGCAGATCCAGCAGCTGCAGGCACAGCAACCGCGTTTCGCACGGCTGCAGGCCTATTATCAACGGCTGATGGCCGCCGCCATCATCACGCCGCTGTTCCACTACCAGTATCAGATCAGCGCGCCGCCGCGCATGCATGGCGTCACGCTGACCGCCCACGGCTGGTTCGATTTTTGCCAGGCGTGGCTGCCGCCGCCGGTGGACGACGCACCGGCCTGAGCCGAACCGCCCTGCGCCTGGCGGCCCTTTCTGCTACTATTGTCGCCGCAACGCAATTTTTATCCTGCCGCCCGAATGTGTATCGGGAGAGGCCAAAGCCCAAAAAGGTGATTTTATGAAGCGCGCGGTTGTCGTTTTCAGCGGTGGACAAGACTCCACGACCTGCTTAATCCAGGCATTGCAACAGTATGACGAAGTTCACTGCGTCACGTTCGATTACGGCCAGCGCCATCGCGCCGAGATTGAAGTGGCTCAAGAGCTGTCGGTAGCCCTCGGTGCCAAGGCGCACAAGGTGCTGGACGTAACGCTGCTCAATGAGCTGGCCGTCAGCAGCCTGACGCGCGACAATATTCCGGTTCCCACCTACGATCCCAACCAGAAAAATGCGCTGCCGAGCACCTTCGTACCGGGCCGCAACATCCTGTTCCTGACGCTGGCGGCGATCTACGCCTACCAGGTCGAAGCGGAAGCGGTGATCACCGGCGTGTGTGAAACCGATTTCTCCGGCTACCCGGATTGCCGCGACGAGTTCGTTAAAGCGCTGAACAAGGCGGTGACGCTGGGCATCGCCCGCGATATCCGCTTCGAAACGCCGCTGATGTGGCTGAACAAGGCCGAGACCTGGGCGCTGGCGGATTATTACCACCAGCTGGATCGCGTACGCCAGGATACGCTGACCTGCTACAACGGCATCAAGGGTGACGGCTGCGGCGAGTGCGCCGCCTGCAACCTGCGCGCCAATGGCCTGACGCAGTACCGGGCCAACCAGGCAGAAGTGATGGCGGCGTTGAAGCAGAAAGCCGGCCTGGCCTGAGGGCAGTGACGGCGGCAGCCTATGCCGCCCGTGAGCTTACTGCGGATTATCCTTCAGCGTGAGCGCCTCCAGGTGCTCGCGCAATTCTCCTTCGATCGGCAGCGCACGCTGCGTTTTCAGATCGACGCACACGAAAGTCAGCAGCGCGTCTGCCACCGGCGTCCCCGCCGGATCCTGCGTCACCTTTTGGCTCAGCACCCCGCTCTTGCCGTTGAGCTGCACCATCTGGCTGTCGATACGCAGTTTATCCCCCAATACCGCCGGGCTGCGGTAATTGATATTGATGTTCACCACGATGAAAGCGATGTTGTTTTCCGTCATCCAGCGGAACCCGGCTTCGTTCTCCAACCACTCCCAACGCGCCTCTTCCAGAAACTCCAGATAGCGGGCGTTGTTAACGTGCTGGTAAACATCAAGGTGATAACCGCGAACTTTGATAAAGGTTTGCATAGGGAACGATCGCTCCTGCCTGGTGATTACAGAAAGAGGGAGCCGCGCTGGCTCCCTCGCCCGTTTGGTCAATGCGCCAAACTGGTAAGACCTGTAAAATGTAGCAGAGGAGTCACGGCCTCAGCGCCATTTTGCCACGCAGCCGCGACCGGGATCACATTTTCAGCCGGGTGCGGTTCTTCTCAAACAGCGCCGGCCCGATGCCCGGTACCTCCTGTAACTGCTCAACCTGGGTGAACGGCCCGTTCTGTTCGCGATAGCGCACGATGCCTTCCGCCTTCTTCAGGCCGACGCCGCTCAAGGCGGCGGCCAGTTGTTCGGCAGTGGCCTGATTGATGCTGACCGCCGCCTCTTCGGTTGCCTTGGTCATCACCGATTGTCCGCCATGGCTCGCCGGTGTTGAGAGCATCGGCGCCTCGTTTTTTTCCACCGCGGCGGCCGGGCCGGCCAGGCATAACAACAGCGCGGTCAGCGCGGCGTTAACGTGACGACGGTAACCGAAAAACGCTTTTTTCTCTGAATATTGCATGCTGTATCCTCCTTGTGTGTGACAGCACGGCTACCTTGCCGCGGCGGCGGATATTCAGCAATCGACAGATGTCAGATATGGAAAAGGCCGCGAAAGCGGCCTTTGTTTGTTGCACTGCGTTGCAGAAAAATGCGGCGATTACTGAGGCTGTTGCTCAGCGGCGCCCATTTTGATCTTGGCTTCTTTACGCAGGCTCGCCAGCAGCGAATCGAAGGAAACGCCGGTCGCGCCCTCTTCCATCTTGCCGACGAAGGTTTTCATTTCGTTTTCCGGCAGCGTGCCTGGCTTCACCGCATCGAGTGCGATCAGCACCACGTTGTCCTGGCGATCCTGCGACATGCCGTAAACCGGTTTGCCGTCCTGCGGGTGTGGCAGCGCGAACACGCTCTCCACCAGCTGGCTGTCTTCCGGCGCGCGCGCCATCTTCTGCACGGCGCCAAAGCTCAGGCCGGCGGCTTTCATCGCTTCGTCGCCCTTGCCCTGCTTCAGCTCAACCAGCAGCTTCTCGCCCTGCAGCTTCGCTGCCTGCAGCGCCTTGTTGCGTTTCACCAGTTCCGCCACGCGGTCTTTTACCTGGTCGAACGGTTCGATGCCTTCCGGCTTATGGCCGCTCACGCGCACCACTAAAGCGCGGTCGCCGTCTACGGTGATCACGTCGGAGTTGCTGCCCGGCGCGCCGTTCTCGCCGATCAGCGAGCCGTCGAAGATCGCCTGCACCACCGGTTTGAAGTTCAGCGCGGCAGGGATGTTGTCGCGGGTGAACCAGTCGCTTTGCGCCGCTTTCACGCCGGCCGCTTCCTCAGCCGAGGCCAAAGATTCGTTGTCGCTGGTCGCCGCTTCGCTCACCTTCTGCTGCAGCGCGTAATAGGCGTCTACCGCTTTCTCCTGCTGCACCTGCTTGGCGATAGCGTCATGCACTTCGCTCAGCGGTTTCAGTTTCTCAGGTTCGATGTCGTTCAAACGCACGATCAGGTAGCCGACGGAGGATTTCACTACGCCAGACAGCTGCCCTTTCTCGGTCAGGTTAGCCTGCTTCAGTTCGTCGGCGGTGGTTTCCGGCTCCAGCCAACCCAGCTCGCCGCCGGTGCGGCGTGAGATGATGTCGGTGGATTTTTCTTTCGCCAGGGTGGCGAAATCGGCGCCCTTCTTCAGCTCATCCAGCGCCGCGTTGGCTTCCGCCTCGGTTTTCAGCTGGATCACGCTGTAGTTTTTACGCTCCGGCTGGCCGTAGCTGCTCTTGTGCTGGTCGTAGTAAGCGTTGATGTCCTCTTCGCTCACTTTCACCTTGTCCTGCATGGACGCGGCGTCCAGCGGGATATAGCTCACCTTCACCTGCTCCGGGGCGATGAAGCTGTTCTTGTTCTGATCGTAATACGCCTTCAGTTCGTCGTCGCCGGCGCTCTGTTTCGCCTGCAGCGCTTTCAAATCGATGGTCGCCAGGCGCACGTCGCGCTCCTGCAGCACCAGCCCCGCCATGGCTTGCGATTCAGACGGCAGCACGAAACCGGACTCGCCGAAGGCCTGGATCACCTGCTGATTGACCAACTGCTGGCGCATCGACTGCGCGAAATTGTCGGCGGTGTAGCCCATGCGGCCAATCAGATCGAGATATTTGGCGTTATCGAACTGGCCGTTGGTCTGGAAGTAAGGCGCCTTGCGGATGGCGTCCTTGATCTGATCGTCGCTGACCGCCAGGCCCAGCTTCTTGGCATACTGGTCAAGCAGCATGTTGTCGATCAACTGGGACAACACCTGACGGCGCATCTGCTGCATGTAGCCTTCGTTGCCGGCCAGCGCAGAGAACTGGTCACCCAGCTGCTGCTGCATGCGGCTGCGCTCACTTTGGAAAGCCTGTTCCAGCTGAGCGCGTTCGATCGTCTGACCATTTACTTTCGCAGCATAATCGCCGGAGCCGCCGATCAGGTAGTTACCCACCCCGGTCAGAACGAATGACAGGATGATCAGGGCCAGGATGATTTTGAGCACGACGTGATTGGCAGCCGCGCGTAAATTGTCCATCATAGTGTGACAACACTCCGCTGTGATGTGGATTAACAACCCTTGCGCAGGCGCGTTCCCTGCGACAAAAATAAAAAAGCGCATCAGTCCGATGCGCCTTGTATCTTACCTTACCAGCACCGCTGCGTCAGGTGATTGTTTATTACAAAACCCTGTTACGCTAAACGGTTAGACGCTAAATCAGTTTACAGCGTCTTTCAGCGCTTTCCCTGCACGGAAGGCAGGTACTTTGGCTGCCGCGATCTTGATCTCTTTACCGGTTTGCGGGTTGCGGCCGGTACGGGCCGAACGTTCACGCACGGTAAAGGAACCGAAACCTACCAGAGCCACGTCATCCCCTGCTTTCAGGGAGTCGGTAACGGAAGCGATTACTGCGTCTAAAGCACGTCCCGCTGCCGCTTTGGAAATATCAGCACCTGCGGCAATCTTGTCGATCAGTTGTGACTTATTCACTCTATCATCCCCTCTAGAATTCTATCGTCGCACCGAAAAATCCCTACGGTTGCGACAGCGCAGCTGTTATATCAATCCCATCGAACCTTGGCAAGCCACCGACTGGGTGACAAAACGCGGGCCGACAGAGATCTAACTTAGCGGTACAAAAAAATACTGGCAAGTCCGAAATGGCTTGCCAGTATAAGTTTTATCAATGGTTTTTGCGATTCGTCACTATTTTGCCGCTACCGGCAGTGCGCCGAAGGCCGGGTTTTGCAACGCAATGTTCAAAACTTCATCGATTCGCTGCACCGGATGAATCTCCAGATCGGCGATAACATTGTCCGGAATCTCTTCCAGATCGCGCTTGTTCTCGTAAGGGATCAGCACGGTTTTGATGCCGCCGCGATGCGCCGCCAGCAGCTTCTCTTTCAGGCCGCCGATCGGCAACACCTGACCGCGCAGCGTGATCTCGCCGGTCATCGCCACATCGGCGCGTACCGGATTGCCGGTCAGGCAGGAGACCAGCGCGGTGCACATCGCGATACCGGCGCTCGGGCCATCTTTCGGCGTCGCCCCTTCCGGCACGTGCACGTGGATGTCGCGTTTCTCGTAGAAATCGGCGTTGATGCCCAATTTCTCCGCGCGCGCGCGCACCACGGTCAGCGCCGCCTGAATCGATTCCTGCATCACTTCACCCAGAGAACCGGTGTAGGTCAGCTTGCCTTTGCCCGGCACGCAGGCGGTTTCGATGGTCAGCAAATCGCCGCCCACTTCCGTCCACGCCAGCCCGGTGACTTCGCCCACGCGGTTTTCGGTATCCGCACGGCCGTAATCGACGCGCTGCACGCCCAGGTAATCCTTCAGGTTGTCGCCGTTGATCTCGATATGCTTGCGCTTTTTGTCCATCAGCAGCGTTTTCACCGCTTTACGGCACAGTTTGGAGATTTCACGCTCCAGGCTGCGCACCCCGGCTTCGCGGGTATAGAAGCGAATAATGCCGATGATGGCGCTGTCGTCGACCGTCAACTCGCCTTTTTTCAGCGCATTGCGCTCGAGCTGCTTCGGCAGCAGGTGCTGTTTGGCGATGTTGAGCTTCTCGTCCTCGGTATAACCCGACAGGCGGATCACTTCCATACGGTCCAGCAGCGGCGCAGGAATGTTCATCGAGTTCGAGGTGGCGACGAACATCACGTCGGACAGATCGTAATCCACTTCCAGGTAGTGGTCGTTGAACGCCACGTTCTGTTCCGGATCCAGCACCTCCAGCAGAGCGGAGGCCGGATCGCCGCGCATGTCGGAAGACATCTTGTCGATCTCATCCAGCAGGAACAGCGGGTTCTTCACCCCAACCTTGGCCATCTTCTGGATCAGTTTGCCCGGCATCGATCCGATGTAGGTACGACGGTGACCGCGGATTTCCGCTTCGTCACGCACGCCGCCCAGCGCCATGCGCACGTACTGGCGACCGGTCGCCTTGGCGATCGACTGCCCCAGCGAGGTTTTACCCACGCCCGGCGGCCCCACCAGACACAGGATCGGCCCCTTAATTTTGCTGACGCGGCTCTGTACCGCGAGGTACTCGAGGATGCGATCTTTCACGCGCTCCAGGCCGTAGTGATCGGTATCGAGCACTTCCTGCGCCTTGTTCAGGTCTTTTTTCACCTTGCTGCGCGCATTCCACGGCACCTGCAGCATCCAGTCGATGTAGCCGCGCACCACGGTCGCTTCCGCTGACATCGGCGACATCATCTTCAGCTTTTGCAGTTCCGCTTCGGTTTTTTCGCGCGCCTCTTTCGGCATTTTCGCCGCATCGATCTTGCGCTTCAGCGCTTCGTGCTCGTCCGGCGCGTCGTCCATCTCGCCCAGTTCTTTCTGAATCGCCTTCATCTGCTCATTCAGATAGTACTCGCGCTGGCTCTTCTCCATCTGCTTCTTGACGCGGTTGCGGATGCGTTTCTCAACCTGCAGCAGGTCGATCTCCGACTCCATCATCGCCATCAGGTATTCCAGACGCTCGGTGATGTCGGACATCTCGAGCACCGACTGCTTATCGCTGAGTTTCAGCGGCATATGGGCGGCGATGGTGTCCGCCAGGCGCGCGGCGTCGTCGATGCTGTTGAGTGAAGTCAGCACCTCCGGCGGGATTTTTTTGTTCAGTTTGATATAGCCTTCAAACTGATTGATCGCGGTGCGCACCAGCACTTCCTGCTCGCGCTCGTCGATAGCCGGCGACTCTAGGTATTCCGCCTGCGCGGCGAAATGCTCACCGCTGTCGGACAGCGTAGTGATGCGTGCGCGCTGCAGCCCCTCGACCAGCACTTTTACCGTGCCGTCCGGCAGCTTCAGCATCTGCAGGATCGACGCTACGGTGCCGACCGAGAACAAGTCGTTAATGCCAGGTTCATCCGTTGAGGCCTCTTTCTGTGCCACCAGCATGATCTTCTTATCGTGATCCATTGCGGCTTCGAGGCACCGAATCGATTTTTCCCGGCCAACAAATAACGGGATCACCATGTGCGGATAAACCACCACGTCGCGCAATGGCAAAACGGGGATTTCAATGCGTTCGGAACGCTCAGGGTTCATAGAGCTCTCTCTTAGTTTAATTTCCGCCAGGTTGAGGGGGAATCTCATGAGACGCAAGCATCTAACGTTTCATAAAATCTGGTTAATGAGTATATGGGGATGAATCTCTTACATTCAACGGCAAGAATGCAGGAAAAAGAAATGGGGGATGAAATCCCCCATTTTGCTGATAACGCGCTGGTTTAACTGGCTAATTATTCGCCAGACGCCTGGGCTTCAGGCTTGCCGTAAATCAGCAGCGGTTTGGATTGGCCGGCGATCACCGACTCGTCGATCACCACTTTGTCTACGCTGTCCATCGACGGCAGATCGTACATGGTGTCGAGCAGCGCGCCTTCCACGATGGAACGCAGGCCGCGGGCGCCGGTTTTGCGCGCCATGGCTTTCTTGGCGATGGCGTTCAGCGCTTCGTCGCGGAACTCCAGCTCTACGCCTTCCAGATTGAACAGCGCCTGATACTGCTTGGTCAGGGCGTTCTTCGGCTCTTTCAGGATCTGAATCAGCGCGTCCTCGCTCAGCTCGCTCAGGGTCGCCACCACCGGCAGACGGCCGATGAACTCAGGGATCAGACCAAACTTGATCAAATCTTCCGGTTCGGCCTGCAGCAGCAGTTCACCTTCGGTGGCCTTCTCGGACTCGCCCTTGACGGTCGCGCCGAAGCCGATGCCGGAGCCGGTGTTGACGCGTTGACCGATCACCTTATCCAGGCCGGCAAATGCGCCGCCGCAGATAAACAGGATCTTGGAAGTATCGACCTGCAGGAATTCCTGTTGCGGATGCTTGCGCCCGCCCTGCGGCGGAACCGCGGCGATGGTGCCTTCAATCAGCTTCAGCAGCGCCTGCTGCACGCCTTCACCCGAGACGTCACGCGTGATCGACGGGTTGTCGGACTTACGGGAAATCTTATCGATTTCATCGATATAAACGATGCCGCGCTGCGCTTTCTGCACGTCATAGTCACATTTTTGCAACAGCTTCTGGATAATATTTTCCACGTCCTCGCCCACGTAACCGGCTTCGGTCAGCGTGGTGGCGTCGGCCATGGTGAACGGCACGTCCAGGAAGCGCGCCAGCGTTTCCGCCAGCAGCGTCTTGCCGCTGCCGGTCGGGCCGATCAGCAAGATGTTGCTCTTGCCCAACTCGATACCGTTGCTGGTATCGCCGTTGCGCAGGCGTTTGTAGTGGTTGTACACCGCAACCGCCAGCACTTTCTTCGCCTGCTCCTGGCCGATGACGTAGTCATCCAGGTGGTGGCGAATTTCGTGTGGCGTCGGCAGCGCACTGCGCTCACGATGCGGGGCAACTTCTTTAATCTCTTCGCGAATAATGTCGTTACACAGATCGACACATTCATCGCAGATATACACTGACGGCCCGGCAATCAGCTTACGCACTTCATGCTGGCTTTTGCCGCAAAAAGAGCAGTACAGCAGCTTTCCTGAACCGTCTTTGCGCTTATCTGTCATCAGTCAAACCTCTTCTTTAGTCTTGTCCCGCAGGAAAATCACGGCGGCAGTGCGCCCAAACTCATATCGGGAACGCCGAGGGGCTACAACAGAGCGAGCCCCTGCCCACTCTGATTACTATAGTCCATCGGCGCCGCGTGGTTCTAGCTGCGGTGTGTCAGAATGCCGTCAACCAGGCCGTATTCCACGGCTTCTTCCGCGGTCATAAAGCGATCGCGCTCGGTATCGCGCTCGATCTGCTCCAGCGGCTGGCCGGTATGCTCGGCCATCAGTTCATTCATGCGCGCTTTCACCTTGAGGATTTCACGCGCGTGGATTTCGATGTCCGTCGCCTGGCCCTGGTAGCCGCCCAACGGCTGGTGAATCATCACGCGCGAGTTCGGCAGGCAGAAACGTTTGCCTTTGGCGCCCGCGGTCAGCAGGAAGGAGCCCATCGAGCACGCCTGCCCCATACAGATGGTGCTGACGTCCGGCTTGATGAACTTCATGGTGTCGTAAATCGACATGCCCGCGGTGATCACCCCGCCCGGCGAGTTGATGTAGAGGAAAATGTCTTTTTCCGGGCTTTCCGCTTCGAGGAACAGCATTTGCGCCACGATCAGGTTGGCCATGTGATCTTCCACCTGGCCGGTCAGGAAAATGATGCGCTCTTTCAGCAGGCGGGAATAGATGTCGTAAGAACGCTCCCCGCGTGAAGTCTGCTCTACCACCATCGGCACCAGCGCCATGTTCGGTGCAAATTGATCTCGTTCGCCACTGTATGACATTACCGTCTCCTAATAGAAATTGCCTTGGCGGCCAGGGTGTCACCCTAATACGCCGATTCTACTTGAGAACGGCCATGATGACTATGCTCAAGCATTCGACCCGCGCCACACGTACCCGACGGTTATTTCATCCCGCGCACTTTGGCAAACAGCCCCAGAATTATTCTTTACAGATTGGGGGAGCCCGGCGCGATTTCAAGCCCAGAGGCCGATTTTCTCCGCGCGCCGGAAACGATGCCGTTATTCTGACCGTTATCATGCCAGCCAGTTCCCCAGGCAACAGGGTAAATATAGTGCATATTGCCCCGCTTAACCTGAGATTAATCAGCAACGTGGCAAAAAGAAAAGCCCGCAACCTGAGGTTGCGGGCTTTTTCATCGTGCGCCGGTTCGCCAGGCGAAACCGGGGGCGCCGTTCATCGCGCCCGGCACGCAGGCATTACGCCTGTTGAGTCTGGTTCATCAGCTCGCTGAAGGTAGTGGCTTTTTCAGTCACTTTCGCTTTTGCCAGCAGGGCTTCAACCGCTTGCTCTTCCAGAGCCACGTTGCGCATGTTGTTCATCAGCTCTTTGTTTTTGCTGTAGAACTCGATGACTTCGCTCGGATCTTCGTAGGCGGAGGCCATTTCTTCGATCAGCGTCTTCACGCGGTCTTCGTCAGCTTTCAGGTCGTTGGTGCTGATCACTTCGCCCAACAGCAGGCCAACCACTACGCGGCGTTTCGCCTGCTCTTCGAACAGTTCACGTGGCAGTTCCAGCGCTTGCTTCTCGTTGCCGCCGAAACGCTGTGCAGCCTGACGACGCAGCACGTCGATTTCGCCGTCGATCAGGGCAGCAGGCACGTCGATTTCGTTCGCGCTCACCAGGCCTTCGATCGCCTGAGACTTGATGCGGTTACGCACGGCGCCTTTCAGCTCGCGCTCCATGTTCTTGCGAACCTCGGTGCGCAGGCCGGCAACGGAACCGTCCGCCACGCCGAAACGCTTGATGAACTCTTCGGTCAGTTCCGGCAGCTCGCGCTCTTCAACTTTCTTCAGCACGATAGCGAATTTGGCCGCTTTGCCCTTCAGGTTTTCCGCATGGTAGTCTTCCGGGAAGTTCACGTCGATGGAGAACTCTTCGCCCGCTTTGTGACCGACCAGGCCTTCTTCGAAGCCTGGGATCATGCGGCCCTGGCCCATTGCCAGCACGAAGTCGGACGCTTTGCCGCCTTCGAACTCTTCACCGTCGATAGAACCGGTGAAGTCAACGGTCACGCGATCTTCAGCTTCCGCCGCGCGATCGGTTTCTTTCCAGGTGGCCTGCTGCTTGCGCAGGGTATCCAGCATCGCGTCGACGTCTTCGTCGTTCACTTCAACTACAGGTTTTTCGACTTCGATGTTTTCCAGGCCTTTCAGCTCAACTTCTGGATACACTTCGAATTCAACGGCGAAAGTGAAGTCTTCACCTTCTTTGTACTCGCCCGGCACGTAGTTTGGTGCGCCGGCCGGATTAATCTTTTCTTTGATGATCGCGTCAACGAAGCTGCGCTGCATTGCTTCGCCCAGCACGTCCTGACGAACAGAGGCGCCGTAACGCTGTTCCACGATGTTCATCGGCACTTTGCCTTTGCGGAAGCCGTCGATACGCACGCTTTTCGCTGCGTTGATCAGCTCTTTCTTCACCGCCTGCTTGATAGTATCAGCCGGTACAGTAATAGAGAGACGGCGCCCAAGGCCTTGAGTGGTTTCTACTGAAACTTGCATCTTGTTACCTCAAAAAAATCACAGTGCTCGGTCAACTCCGTTCCAAGAACCAGGACGGCTACAGATAAGAACCGAGTTCCCTGATGACAGAAGCGTCCCGAAACCATTCCGGAAAAATAAGACGCGACATTATAGCGGCGCATGCGTGGCGAGTCGAGGAAAGCTAGGCGGCGCAGGCGCGCTAAAACTCACACTTTTGCCGATTCGATCGCCCAAAGGCCGCCAAAACAGACCGAACGTTGGCCACATTGCGCGTCGGCCGTGTCGTCGTCAAAAACAGAAACGGCCCGCAGGCCGTTTCAAAATTCGTCAGTAGTAATACCCTAATTCAAGGGCAAAGTTCCACTGATACCTGAAAATTTCCCCCTCAGGCCAGCGTGCCGGCGCCGCGGCACGGCGGCGAGGCCGGCACGGTATCCTGCAGACCTTCCCACTCTTTGAGCGTATAGGTGTGCAGCGCCAGCGCGTGTACGCCGTCCGCCAGCTCCTCCGACAATACGCCGTAGATGGAGCGGTGGCGCGTCAAAAAACGTTCGCCGACGAAGCGATCGCTGACCAATACCACTTTGAAATGGCTTTCTGAACCCGCCGGAACGTTATGACGATAGCTTTCATCAACGACTTCCAGATACGCGGGCTCAAACGCCGCCCTTAACTTTGCTTCTATTTGCTCGCGAATCATAGGATCTCCTTACAACACCGGCAGAGGACCGTGCCCATCTAGTTCAATATTAGCCGGTTTTCCCCCGTTTAGACCATCGCCGGGACAAATTTCTCTTTTCTGCGGTCAAATGATGAGCGCCATCCCCGCCGCTTGGGGGATTATCCGATTGAGCGGGCCAAAAAAGCGTGTTTTTATCAACGGCAGGTAAAAATTTGTCACTCAGGCGCCTTCCGCGCTTCCACCGCACGGCGGCGATGCTATGATGTCGGCAATTTGTTGTCGGCTATCCCGCTCTGATTATTGCTAAATCCATCGAGAATGAGACAGAAAACATGTTAAAGAAACTTTGTCTTCCTTTGCTGGCCGCCCTGCTGCTGGCCGGCTGCGCGACCAGCAGCAACACCCTGAACGTCACGCCGAAAATCGTTCTGCCGCAGCAGGATCCTACCCTGCAGGGCATCACTGTCAGCATCAACGGCGCGGATCAGCGCACCGACCAGGCGCTGGCCAAGGTGAACCGCGACGGCCAGTTGGTCACGCTGACGCCATCGCGCGATCTGCGTTTCCTGCTGCAGGAAGTGCTGGAGAAACAGATGGGCGCACGCGGCTACATGATCGGTGCCGACGGCCCGGTGGCGCTGCAAATCGTCGTCAATAACCTGTACGCGGACGTCGCCGAAGGTAACCTGCGCTACAACATCACCACCAAAGCCGACATTTCGATCATCGCCCAGGCGAAGAACGGCAACAAGCAGGTGAAGAATTACCGCTCGACCTATAACGTACAGGGCGCCTTCACGGCGACCAACGAGAAGATCACCGACGCCGTCAACTCCGTGCTGGGCGACGTGATCGCCGACATGGCTCAGGACACCAGCGTCAACGATTTCATCAAGCAAAACGCGCGCTAATCGGCGCGCCTGGCGCCGCCCGGCGGATCGGGCGGCGCAGACAGGGAACTCATGTCGAAACACTATCTGAACATCTTCACCCAGCGTAACTCCGCCATTCTGCTGCTGCTGGGCTTCGCGTCGGGTCTGCCGCTGGCATTGACCTCCGGCACGCTGCAAGCCTGGATGACCGTCGAAAATATCGATCTGAAAACCATCGGCATCTTCTCGCTGGTGGGCCAGGCCTATGTCTTCAAATTCCTCTGGTCACCGTTCATGGACCGCTATACCCCGCCGTTTCTCGGGCGGCGGCGCGGTTGGCTGCTGATCAGCCAGCTGTTGCTGGTGGCGGCGATTGTGGCGATGGGCTTTATGCAGCCCGCGCAGCACCTGTGGTGGCTGGCGGCGTTAGCGGTGCTGGTGGCGTTCTGCTCCGCCTCGCAAGATATCGTGTTCGACGCCTATAAAACCGATCTGCTGAAAGCCGAAGAACGCGGCACGGGCGCGGCGATCTCGGTGCTGGGTTATCGGCTGGCGATGCTGGTTTCCGGCGGCCTGGCGCTGTGGCTGGCGGATCGCTATTTCGGCTGGCAAGCCACCTACTGGCTGATGGCCGGATTGATGCTGATCGGCGTGGCCGCCACGCTGCTGGCGCCGGAGCCGGATGAAAGCATCCCGGCGCCGCGCACCATGGAACAGGCGGTCGTCGCGCCGCTGCGCGATTTCTTCGGCCGCAACAACGCCTGGCTGATCCTGCTGCTGATCGTGATGTATAAAATGGGCGACGCCTTCGCCGGCAGCCTGAGTACCACCTTCCTGATCCGCGGCGTGGGGTTCGACGCCGGTGAAGTCGGGCTGGTGAACAAAACCCTCGGCCTGTTCGCGACCATCGTCGGCGCCCTGTTCGGCGGCGTGCTGATGCAGCGTCTCAGCCTGTTCCGCGCGCTGATGCTGTTCGGCGTCCTGCAGGCGGTCTCCAATCTCGGGTATTGGATCCTGGCGGTGACCGACAAGAGCCTGCTCACCATGGGCAGCGCCATCTTCCTCGAAAATCTGTGTGGCGGCATGGGCACCGCGGCCTTCGTGGCGCTGCTGATGACGCTGTGCAACCGGTCGTTCTCCGCCACCCAGTTCGCGCTGCTGTCGGCGCTGTCCGCCGTAGGGCGCGTCTATGTCGGCCCGATCGCCGGCTGGTTCGTTGAAGCCCACGGTTGGCCGTTGTTCTACCTGTTCTCTATCGCCGCTGCCCTGCCCGGCTTGCTGCTGCTCGCTATCTGTCGTCAGACGCTGGAGCACACCCAGCAGCATGGCAATTTTATGCCGCGCACCGAGTTTTCAGAATCTTACCGTTGGGCGCTGCGCTTGCTGACGCTAGGCTGTTCGCTGTTGGGCCTGTGGTTGCTGTTGCTTATCGCCAATGCGCTGGATTGGACGCAGGCCCCGCAGTTGGCCGATCGGCTGCTGCAGGTCGGCGCCGCGCTGAGCTTGCTCGGCGTCGCCATGGGCAGTACTTTGGATTACCTCGCCCTGCGCCGCACCCGTTTGGCATAATCTGAACGGCCGGTGATTTCGCCGGCCGAAAAAAAAGCGATCCGGGGGAATATTTATTTCGGTAAAAAAAGATAATCGGCGCGGAAATTATTTTTTTATCCGACTGCCGCACTCGGAAATAAAATTAAATTCACCTTTAAGACACAATTATTTTACATTAAATAAACCTTTTCTGCGTATTTCCCCGTCGCGCATTTCTTCACCAAATTCATCATACCTTTAGTTTTCCTTAACATACGGGCTGCTCGTCACGATTCAGCGTGCCAACGCGTTGTTGTCATTGGTAAATTGTCACGCAGGGTTACATCTGTGACCCCCTTAACAGAAAGTGTCAACAAGCCGCTGACACTCCCTTAAGCATGTTTACAGTACTGCAACCTTCCCGTAAAATGCCCGCACACATGAAACGACAATTGAGCCTTTGTTATTGAGGTCGTTAGATGAGACTTAAGAAATACAATAAAAGTATTGGGATGCTGTCATTAATCGCAGGCACTGTATTGCTCAGTGGCTGCGATATGGTTTTGATGAATCCCAAAGGAGCAATTGGTGTTGAGCAACGGACACTGATTATCACTGCAATCGCATTGATGTTGATCGTGGTGGTGCCAGTTATCTTCATGGCGTTCGCCTTTGCCTGGAAGTATCGCGCTTCCAACAAAGACGCCAAGTACAGTCCGAACTGGGCCCACTCCAACAAGATCGAAGCGGTCGTCTGGACCATTCCTATCATTATCATCGCCATCCTTGGCACCATTACCTGGAAGACCACCCACGAACTCGATCCGTTCAAGCCGATTGTCACCGACAAGAAGCCGATGACGATCGAAGTGGTGTCGCTCGACTGGAAATGGCTGTTCATCTACCCGGAACAAGGCATTGCGACCGTTAATGAGCTGGCTTTCCCGAAAGATGTTCCAGTCGAATTCAAGATCACCTCTAACTCGGTAATGAACTCGTTCTTTATCCCGCAGTTGGGTGGACAGATTTATGCGATGGCCGGGATGCAGACCAAACTGCACCTGATCGGCAACGAAGCCGGTGCCTACAAAGGCATCTCCAGCAGCTACAGCGGCGCAGGCTTCTCCGGTATGAAATTCACCGCGATCGTTACCCCGACCGAAGGCGACTTCGATCAGTGGGTGGCCAAGGTGAAGGCATCGTCTAAAAACCTGAACACCACCGACGACTTTAACAAACTGGCAGAGCCGAGTGAAAACAACCCGGTTGAGTACTTTGCCGCTGTCAAACCGAATTTGTTCAAAGAAACAATTGCCAAATTCATGGGCGACATGGATATGCACAAGGGCGCTGGCGCGCACGAAGGCATGGACATGAGCCAAGGTATGGACATGGGTGAACATGCTGCTCACGCCGGAGCCGAGGAATAACTGATGTTGGGAAAATTAACACTTGATGCGGTTCCGTACCACGAACCGATCATCATGGTCACCGTAGCCGCAATTATTGTCGGGGGCCTGGCAGTGCTGGCGCTGCTGACGTATTTCGGTAAATGGAAGTGGCTGTGGAGCGAATGGCTGACTTCGGTCGACCATAAAAAAATTGGTATCATGTACATCATCGTGGCGATGGTCATGCTGCTGCGCGGCTTTGCCGACGCCATCATGATGCGTAGCCAGCAGGCGTTGGCGTCCGCCGGCGAAGCCGGGTTCCTGCCGCCGCACCACTACGACCAGATCTTCACCGCGCACGGCGTCATCATGATCTTCTTCATGGCGATGCCTTTCGTGGTTGGCCTGATGAACGTTGTGGTGCCGCTGCAAATCGGTGCGCGCGACGTCGCCTTCCCGTTCCTGAACTCCCTGAGCTTCTGGTTCTTCGTGGTGGGCGTGGTGCTGATCAACATCTCCCTGGGGGTCGGTGAGTTCGCTCAGACCGGTTGGCTGGCGTATCCGCCGCTGTCGGGTAAAGAGTACAGTCCTGGCGTCGGGGTCGATTACTGGATCTGGAGTCTGCAGATTTCCGGTCTGGGTACCCTGCTGACCGGCGTGAACTTCTTCGCCACCATTCTGAAGATGCGTGCCCCTGGCATGCCTATGATGAAGATGCCGGTGTTCACCTGGGCGGCGCTGTGTACCAACGTCCTGATCATCGTTTCTTTCCCAATTCTGACCGTCACCATCGCGCTGCTGACCCTGGATCGCTATCTGGGCACCCATTTCTTCACCAATGATATGGGCGGCAACATGATGATGTACATCAACCTGATTTGGGCCTGGGGTCACCCAGAGGTGTATATCCTGGTTCTGCCGGTGTTCGGCGTGTTCTCCGAAGTCACCGCGACCTTCTCCAGAAAACGCCTGTTCGGCTATACCTCACTGGTATGGGCAACCATCGCGATCACCGTTCTGTCGTTCATCGTCTGGCTGCACCACTTCTTCACCATGGGGTCCGGCGCGAACGTTAACGCCTTCTTCGGTATCGCCACCATGATCATTTCCATCCCGACCGGGGTGAAAATCTTCAACTGGCTGTTCACCATGTATCAGGGCCGCATCAAGCTCAACTCCGCAATGCTGTGGACCGTTGGCTTCATCATCACCTTCTCCGTGGGTGGTATGACCGGCGTTCTGCTGGCGGTTCCGGGCGCGAACTTCGTGCTGCACAACAGCCTGTTCCTGATCGCGCACTTCCACAACGTCATCATCGGCGGCGTGGTGTTCGGTTGCTTCGCGGGCCTGACCTACTGGTTCCCGAAATCCTTCGGCTTCACGCTGAACGAAAAATGGGGCATCCGCGCGTTCTGGTTCTGGATCATCGGCTTCTTCACCGCCTTTATGCCGCTGTACGCATTGGGCTTTATGGGCATGACCCGTCGTATCAGCCAGAACATCAACCCTGAGTTCCACCCTCTGCTGCTGGTTGCAGCCGGCGGTGCGGCGCTGATCGCCTGCGGCATCCTGTGCCAGCTGACCCAGATCTTCGTCAGTATCCGTGACCGCGAACAGAACCGCGATCTGACCGGTGACCCATGGGGTGCTCGTACTCTGGAGTGGTCAACCTCGTCTCCACCGCCGTTCTATAACTTTGCCGTAGTGCCGCAGATTCATGACCGTGATGAATTCTGGGACATGAAAGAAAAAGGTGAAGCCTATAAGAAACCGGCTAAATACGAACCGATTCATATGCCTAAGAACACCGGTGCCGGCGTTATCATCGCCTTCTTCAGCCTGGTATTCGGTTTCGCAATGATTTGGGAAATCTGGTGGATGGCTCTGGCCGGCTTCATCGGTATGATCGTTGTCTGGATCGGCAAGAGCTTCGATCACGATGTTGACTACTATGTGCAGGTTGATGAAATCGAGCGCATTGAGAACCAACACTACGAACAAATCCGTAAAGCAGGCGTGAACCATGTCAACTGAAACTCTGACCAATCATAACGCAGCCCATGCAGAGCATGGGCACCACGACGCGGGAGAGACCAAAGTCTTCGGATTCTGGATCTACCTGATGAGCGACTGTATTTTGTTTGCGAGCTTGTTCGCGACTTATGCAGTCCTGGTGAACGGGACCGCTGGCGGTCCCTCAGGCAAAGACATCTTCGACCTGAAGTTTGTCCTGGTCGAAACTTTCCTGCTGTTGTTCAGCTCCATCACCTACGGCATGGCGATGATCGCCATGAACAAGGGTAAAGTTGGCGGTGTAAACACCTGGTTGTTCCTGACCTTCCTGTTTGGTCTGGGCTTCGTGGCGATGGAAATCTATGAATTCCATCACCTGATCGCCGAAGGCTTCGGGCCGGATCGCAGCGCGTTCCTGTCCAGCTTCTTCGCGCTGGTCGGCACCCACGGTCTGCACGTGACTTCCGGCCTGATTTGGATCATCGTGCTGATGATTCAGGTGAGCAAGTTCGGCCTGACCGCGACCAACAAAACCCGCCTGATGTGCCTGAGCCTGTTCTGGCACTTCCTGGACGTGGTCTGGATCTGCGTATTTACCGTTGTCTACCTGCTGGGGGTTATGTAATGAGCCATTCATCCCATGAAACCTCTCACGGCGGCGCAAGCCACGGCAGCGTGAAGTCATACCTGATCGGCTTTATCCTGTCGATCATCCTGACGGTAATTCCATTTGCGATGGTAATGAACGGCACTGCCTCTCATTCCACCATCCTGGCGGTTGTTGTCGGTATGGCGGTTATCCAGGTGATTGTTCACCTGGTTTACTTCCTGCACATGAACACCTCATCGGAAGAGCGCTGGAACCTGGTGGCATTGCTGTTCACCGCTATGATCATCGGTATCGTTGTTGTAGGTTCACTCTGGATTATGTACAACCTCAACATCAATATGATGGTCGATTAAGAGCTGAGCTGCACGTGATGATTAAGCAATACCTGCAAGTCACTAAACCAGGAATTATTTTCGGCAATTTAATTTCTGTCGTTGGGGGATTCCTGCTCGCTTCCAAAGGGAGCATCGACTATCCCCTGTTTCTCGCCACCCTGGTGGGTGTCTCGTTGGTGGTCGCGTCGGGCTGTGTGTTTAACAACTACATCGACCGCGATATCGACAAGAAAATGGAGAGAACGAAGAATCGGGTGCTGGTAAAAGGCCTGATCGCGCCGAGTGTCACCCTGGTTTATGCGACCGTGTTGGGTATTGCGGGCTTCGCGTTGCTGTATATCGCGGCCAACCCGCTGGCCATGTGGCTGGCGGTGATGGGCTTCGTGGTTTATGTCGGCGTTTACAGCCTGTACATGAAACGCCATTCGGTCTACGGCACGCTGATCGGCAGCTTGTCGGGCGCCGCGCCGCCGGTTATCGGCTACTGCGCGGTGACCAACGAGTTCGACGCCGGCGCGTTGATCCTGCTGGCTATCTTTAGCCTGTGGCAGATGCCGCATTCTTATGCGATCGCTATCTTCCGCTTTAAAGATTACCAGGCGGCCAACATTCCGGTGCTGCCGGTGGTGAAAGGCATTTCCGTCGCCAAGAACCACATCACGGTCTACATCCTGGCATTTATGATCGCCACGCTGATGCTGACCCTGGTGGGCTACGCCGGCTACAAATACCTGATCGTCGCTGCGGCGGTGAGCGTATGGTGGCTGGGCATGGCGCTGCGCGGTTATAAAACCGAAAACGACAGCGTCTGGGCGCGCAAACTGTTCGTGTTCTCCATCGTCGCCATCACCTCGCTGAGCGTGATGATGTCGATCGACTTCAGCGCCACGGCGGCGCCTGAAGCGCTGGTGACCTACGTTTGGTAAGCCAAATCATCTGTGAATGGGCCGCTTTTGCGGCCCATTTTATTTGTCACGCCGAAAAGCGGCCAAACTGTAATATCTGTTAAACAACATTCGATTTACCCCCCCCTGCCCCGCACACTAAAATGACGCAGCTTTACAGAAATCATGCCATCAGGCGCTGTCTCAACGTCTGATGGCATGGTTTTTACCGAGGTTTGATGTGAACGATAATTCAATGACCCCGCAGGAGCGTCGCGCCACCTGGGGATTGGGCACCGTATTTTCCCTGCGCATGCTCGGCATGTTTATGGTATTGCCGGTGCTGACCACCTACGGCATGGCGCTCAACGGCGCCAGCGAAGCGCTGATCGGCATCGCCATCGGCATCTACGGCCTGGCGCAGGCGGTGTTTCAGATCCCGTTCGGCCTGGTGTCCGATCGCATCGGCCGTAAGCCGCTGATCGTCGGCGGCCTGCTGATCTTTGCCCTCGGCAGCGTGATCGCCGCCGTCACTGACTCTATCTGGGGCGTGATCCTCGGCCGCGCGTTGCAGGGCTCCGGCGCGATCGCCGCCGCAGTAATGGCGCTGCTCTCCGATCTGACCCGCGAGCAGAACCGCACCAAAGCGATGGCGTTCATCGGCGTCAGCTTCGGCATCACCTTCGCCATCGCCATGGTTCTGGGCCCCATAATCACTCACGCCTTCGGCCTGCACGCGCTGTTCTGGATGATCGCCGTGCTGGCGCTGGCCGGCATCGTCATCACCCTGGCGGTAGTGCCTTCCGCCGATACCCATCTGCTGAACCGCGAGTCCAGCATCGTGCGCGGCAGTTTCCGCAAAGTGCTGAGCAACTCGCGCCTGCTGAAGCTCAACTTCGGCATCATGTGTCTGCATATCCTGCTGATGTCGAGCTTCGTGGCGCTGCCGCTGGCGATGGAGAAAGCCGGGCTGGCGGCCAGCGAACACTGGATCGTCTACCTGGTGACCATGCTGGTGTCGTTCGCCGCCGTGGTGCCTTTCATCATCTATGCCGAAAAATATCGCCGCATGAAGCAGGTGTTTATGGGCTGCGTGGCGGTGCTGTTTTGCGCCGAAGTGCTGCTGTGGCTCTCCGGCGCACACCTGTGGGGCATCATCGCCGGCGTGCAGCTGTTCTTCATGGCCTTCAACGTGATGGAAGCCATTCTGCCTTCGCTGATCAGCAAAGAATCACCGGCCGGCTATAAGGGCACCGCGATGGGGGTCTACTCCACCAGCCAGTTTATCGGCGTAGCGATCGGCGGCAGCCTCGGCGGCTGGCTGTACGGTTTGCAGGGGGCAGGCCTGGTGTTTATCGCCGGCGCGGTATTGGCCGCCGTTTGGTTCCTGGTCAGCAGCACCATGAAAGAGCCGCCGTATGTCAGCAGCCTGCGCATTACGCTGTCGGAACTGGCGGTGAAGGATTCGGCGCTGGAAAGCCGCCTGAAGGCGCAGCCCGGCGTGGCCGAGGCGATCGTGGTACCGGAAGAGCGCAGCGCCTACGTCAAGGTGGATACCAAGCAGACCAATCGCGGTCAGTTGGAAGCGCTGGTCAATTCGCTGTAAAGAATCGGGGCCGGCAATACCGGCCCCGTCGAGATTAATCGCGGAAGTTCTTGAACTGGAACGGCTGGCCCAGATCGCCGCCGCGCACCAGCGCCATCACGCTCTGCAAATCGTCGCGTGACTTGCCGGTCACCCGCACTTCTTCGCCCTGGATCTGCGCCTGCACCTTCAGCTTGCTGTCTTTGATCAGCTTGACGATTTTCTTCGCTACAGAGGTTTCAATCCCCTGCTTCAGCTTGGCTTCCACGCTGTAGGTTTTACCGCTGTGGGTAAACTCTTCCGGGATCTCCAGCGCGGCGCCGTCGATGCTGCGCTTGCTCAGCTTTTCGCGCAGAATGTCGAGCAGCTGCTGCACCTGGAAATCAGACTCGGTGGCAACCTTGATGCTTTGGTTTTTCTCGTTTAGCTCAAAGCTGGCCGGCACGTTGCGAAAATCCCAGCGGGTGCCGAGATCGCGGGTGGCGTTCTCAACGGCGTTACGCACTTCCTGCATATCAATTTCGGAAACGATGTCGAAAGATGGCATACTTCTTCCTCCTGAATGAGTGCCTAATAGCTTAGGCGATTTTGATGCCGAGCATGATAACCGCTTTGCCGCCTCAGACAAAATCTGCTGAACGCACGCAGGGATAGCGCTTCAGGCTGCCATAAAGCCTATAGTTAGATCACGGTAATTGAGCGGTATTCCCGTGTTTCCAAGGAGACTGAATGAAAATAACCATTCTTGGTTGCGGCGCGCTCGGACAACTGTGGCTCTCCCGGCTGTATCAGCAGGGCCACGATGTACAGGGATGGCTAAGAGTGCCGCAGCCTTTTTGCGCCGTGAACGTGATAGAGCCGGAAGGCGTCTCGTTTAATCGCAATTTGCCCACCAACGATCCTGAGCACCTCGCGCAGAGCGAGCTGCTGCTGGTGACGCTGAAAGCCTGGCAGGTCTCCAGCGCGGTCAGTGCGCTGCTGCCGAAGCTGAACCCTCAGTGCGCCATTTTGCTGTTGCATAACGGCATGGGTACCCAGGAGGAGCTGCCGCAAAACGGCCAGCCCATCCTGCAGGGCACCACCACCCACGCCGCGCGCCACGAAGGCAGCACCATTATTCACGTCGCCACCGGCATCACCCACATCGGTCCCACCTCACCGGCCGCCCAGCATCTCAGCCACCTGGCGGAAGTGCTGCATCAGGCGCTGCCCGACGTCGCCTGGCACAACAACATCGCCTCGGCCAACTGGCGCAAGCTGGCGGTCAACTGCGTGATCAACCCGCTGACGGCGCTGTACGGCTGCCGCAACGGCGATCTGCAGCGCTACCCGGAGCAGATCGAAGCGCTGTGTCGTGAAGTCGCCAGCGTGATGGCCATGGAGGGTTACCACACCTCCTGCGAAGGTCTGATGCAATACGTGATGGACGTGATCCACAGCACCGCCGACAACGTTTCGTCGATGCTGCAGGATATCCGCAGCCAGCGGCATACCGAGATCGACTACATCACCGGCTACCTGCTGCGCCGTGCGCGCAGTCACGGCCTCACGCTGCCGGAGAATGCGCGGCTGTTTGAATTGATTAAACGAAAGGAAAATGAATATGAGCGTATCGGCGCTGGTTTGCCTGGCACCTGGTAGCGAAGAAACCGAAGCCGTCACCACCATCGATCTGCTGGTGCGGGCGGGCGTTAAAGTCACTACCGCCAGCGTCGCCGGTGACGGCGAGCTGACTATCGTTTGTTCGCGCGGCGTCAAGCTGCTGGCCGACGCGCCGCTGGTGGCGATCGTCGATGAGCCTTTCGACGCCATCGTGCTGCCCGGCGGCCTGCAGGGGGCGGAATGCTTCCGCGACAGTCCGCTGCTGGTGGAAAAAGTGCGGCAGATGCATCTGCAGGGCCACATCGTCGCCGCCATCTGTGCGGCGCCGGCGCTGGTGCTGCAGCACCACGATCTGTTCCCGGTCGGCAACATGACCGGCTTCCCGGGCCTGAAAGACCAGATACCGGCGGATAAATGGATGGAACGCCGCGTGGTGTACGACGCGCGCGTCAAGCTGCTCACCAGCCAGGGGCCGGGCACCGCGATGGAGTTCGCGCTGAAGCTGATCGATCTGCTGCTCGGCAAGGCCAAAGCGGCGGAGATCGCCGCGCAGCTGGTGCTGATCCCCGGGATGTACGATTTCCGCGACTGAGCGGCTTGCCGATAAAAAAAGGGCTGAACACCGGTTCAGCCCCTCTCGTTTACGCCGCTGCCCGCGTTACGGGCGATAAACCTTCACGTTGCTGAAGCCCTGCTCCAGCAGGTACAGCGCCTGCAGGCGGCTCATTACGCCGCGCTCGCAGTACAGCAGATAGGTTTTGCTCTGATCCAGATCGCCGAACTGGGTGCTCAGCTTGTAGAACGGCAGCGCTTTCACTTCAACCTGTTCCAGCTGCAACGGCTTCTCTTCCTGCTCGTCGTTGGAACGGATATCCAGGATCACCTCGTCGGCGCCGAAGGCCGCGACGGTTTCCACTTCTGTCACCTGCTCCTGCGCCTGCTCGGCGATGGAGCGAATATCGACGTTCTTCGCCTCGCTCACCACCCGATCGAGGATGCTGAAATCGAAGTGGCTTTCTTCCTCTTCAATCTTGGCCTTGACGGCTTTTACCGTCGGGCTCTTCGAAATCACGCCGCAGTATTCCGGCATGGTTTTGGCGAAGTCCTCGGTGCCGATTTCACGCGCCAGTTTGATGATGTGCTCTTTATCGTGCGAGATCAGCGGACGCAGGATCAGCGTATCGGACGCATTGTCGATCAAGCGCAGGTTGGTCAGCGTCTGGCTGGACACCTGCCCCAGCGCTTCACCGGTTACCAGCGCCTGCACGCCGTAGCGTTCGGCCACTTGCGAAGCGGCGCGCACCATCATGCGCTTGAGCACCACGCCCATCTGGCCGTCGTCGACTTTCTCCAGGATCTCGCCCACCACCGGTTCGAAGTCGATGGCGACGAAGCGCACCTTGTGCGAGCTGGCGAAGCGGTTCCACAGGTAGTGCGCCACCTGCTTCACGCCAATCTCATGCGCGGCGCCGCCCAGGTTGAAGAAGCAGAAGTGCACGCGGCAGCCGCGGCGCATCAGCATATAGCTGGACACGCCCGAGTCGAAACCGCCGGAAATCAGCGACATCACGTCTTCCTGAGTGCCGACCGGGTAACCGCCAATGCCTTCGAGGCGGCGTTTAACCAGCATCAGCTTGTCGTCTTCGATCTCGAGGTTTACCGTGACCTGCGGGCGGGTCAGGTTAACGCGCGCGCTGTCGATATGCTGGTTCAGACCGCCGCCGACGTAGCGCTCCACGTCCTGCGAGTTGAACGCCTGCTTGCCGCGGCGCTTGACGCGCACGCAGAAGGTTTTGCCTTCCAGCTGGGCGCGGTAGGCTTCCAGCGTCTGCTCGAAGATGTGGTGGATATCGGTATAAGCGCGATCTTCCACTTCCAGAATATGGTGGATGCCGGGAATCCGCGTCAGCGCGTCGGCGATAACCGGCCGCTGGTTTTCATCTTTGGCGCGAACTTCGATATGATCCCAGTGACGGACGACCGCCAGCGTTTCATCATACTGCTTCAGGACGTTGCGAATATTGGTCGAGAGAATCTTGATAAAGCGCAAGCGCACAGATTGGCTCTTGATGGTGATTTCCGGGAACAATTTAATGATAAACTTCATGGCGGTCTTTGTTGTCAGATAAGAATTACGGCGCGGAGTATATCACCATATCGCCGTGCTCTGCGCACAAAACCACACATGAGCGCCATGATTTGCTAATCAAGATCCGCTAGGATAGGCTCTGGCGCCACGGTTCACATGATGACGTAAAAAGAAAATTATGCCGAAAAAACCAGCACAATCAGCCAGTACAGAGCAAACAGCCAGCTTTGAAAGCGCCCTCGGCGAGCTCGAAAGCATCGTGACGCGTCTGGAATCAGGCGAACTGCCGCTGGAAGACGCGCTGAACGAATTCGAACGCGGCGTGCAGCTGGCGCGTCAAGGCCAGCAGAAACTGCAACAGGCGGAACAGCGTGTGCAGATCCTCCTTAACGACAGCGCCGACGACGCGGCGTTGGCGCCTTTCACACCGGATACCGAGTAACCGACATGTCTGAGATCGTCCCATCGGCCGCTTTTGCCGATCAACTGCAGATTTTCCGCCGGCGCGCCGATCGCGCGCTGCTGGATTTCATCGCCCCGCTGCCGTTCAACGACGGCAACATGGTGGCGGCGATGCGTCATGGCGCCTTACTGGGCGGCAAGCGCCTGCGCCCGTTCCTGGTGTACACCACCGGCCAGATGTTCGGCGTATCGCTGACCAACCTGGACGCGCCGGCGGCGGCGGTGGAATGCATTCACGCCTACTCGCTGATCCACGACGATCTGCCGGCGATGGACGACGACGATCTGCGCCGCGGCCAGCCGACCTGCCACATTAAATTCGGCGAAGCCAACGCGATCCTGGCCGGCGATGCGCTGCAAACGCTGGCGTTTTCGATCCTGGCCGATGCCGAGATGCCCGACGTGGCGCTGCGCGATCGGCTGGCGATGGTCTCGGAACTGGCGGCAGCCAGCGGCGTCGCCGGCATGTGCGGCGGCCAATCGCTGGATCTGGAAGCCGAAGGCAAGCGCGTCGATCTGCAGGCGCTGGAGCAGATCCACCGCCACAAAACCGGTGCGCTGATCCGCGCCGCGGTGCGTCTGGGCGCGCTGAGCGCCGGCGAAGCAGGACGAGCAGCGCTGCCGCAGCTGGATCGTTACGCCGCCGCGGTCGGCCTGGCGTTCCAGGTGCAGGATGACATTTTGGACGTTGTCGGCGAGACTGAAAAGATCGGCAAGCGCCAGGGAGCGGACCAACAACACGGAAAGAGTACCTACCCGGCGTTACTCGGGCTTGACAGCGCGAAAGCAAAAGCGTGGGATCTCTATCAGGAAGCATTAGCTGCATTAGATACTTTGGCAGCGCAATCTTACAACACAGCGCCATTGCGAGCGTTAGCCAGCTTCATTATTGAACGCGACAATTAACGTGTGACGTTAACTCCTCTGATATGAGTATCGAATGAGTCTTGATATAGCCAAATACCCAACCCTGGCGCTAGCGGAAAACCCCGAGGAACTCCGCTCACTGCCCAAAGAGAGCTTGCCGAAGCTGTGCGATGAGCTGCGGCAATATCTGCTGAACAGCGTCAGTCGCTCCAGCGGCCACTTTGCCTCCGGGCTGGGTACCGTCGAACTGACGGTGGCGTTGCATTTCGTCTACAACACGCCGTTCGATCATCTGGTGTGGGACGTCGGCCACCAGGCCTACCCGCACAAAATCCTGACCGGCCGCCGCGACCGGATCGCCACTATCCGGCAAAAGAACGGCTTGCACCCCTTCCCGTGGCGCGCCGAAAGCGAATACGACGTGCTGTCGGTCGGCCATTCGTCAACCTCTATCAGCGCCGGCCTCGGCATGGCGGTGGCGGCAGAGCGTGAAGGCAAAGGCCGCCGCACGGTGTGCGTGATCGGCGACGGCGCCATCACCGCCGGCATGGCGTTCGAAGCGATGAACCACGCCGGCGACATCAACCCGGACATGCTGGTGGTGCTGAACGACAACGAGATGTCGATCTCGGAAAACGTCGGCGCGCTGAACAACCATCTGGCGCAGCTGCTGTCCGGCAAGCTTTACTCCACCCTGCGCGAAGGCGGCAAGAAAGTGCTGGCCGGCGTGCCGCCGATCAAGGAGCTGGTGAAACGCACCGAAGAGCACCTGAAAGGCATGGTGGTGCCGGGTACGCTGTTCGAAGAGCTGGGCTTCAACTACATCGGCCCGGTAGACGGGCACGACGTACAGGGCCTGGTCGCCACGTTGAAAAACATGCGCGATCTGAAAGGCCCGCAGCTGTTGCACATCATGACCAAGAAAGGCCGCGGTTACGCGCCAGCGGAGAAGGATCCGATCAGCTTCCACGCGGTGCCGAAGTTCGATCCCGCCAGCGGCACGCTGCCGAAAAGCGCCGGCGGTCTGCCGACCTATTCGAAAATCTTCGGCGACTGGCTGTGTGAAACCGCCGCCAAAGACAGCTCACTGATGGCGATCACGCCGGCGATGCGCGAAGGCTCCGGCATGGTGCAATTCTCTCGCGACTATCCGCAGCAATATTTCGATGTGGCGATCGCCGAGCAGCACGCGGTCACCTTCGCCGCCGGGCTGGCGATCGGCGGCTACAAGCCGGTGGTGGCGATCTATTCCACCTTCCTGCAACGCGCCTACGATCAGCTGATCCATGACGTGGCGATCCAAAACCTGCCGGTGATGTTCGCCATCGATCGCGGCGGCATCGTCGGCGCCGACGGCCAAACCCATCAGGGGGCGTTCGATCTGTCGTTCATGCGCTGCATCCCGACCATGGTGATCATGACGCCGAGCGACGAAAACGAATGCCGCCAGATGCTGTATACCGGCTATCACTATAACGACGGCCCGAGCGCCGTGCGCTATCCGCGCGGCACCGGCACCGGCGCTGCGCTGGAGCCGCTCAGCCTGCTGCCGATCGGCAAAGGCGTGGTGCGCCGCCAGGGGGAAAAGATCGCCATTCTCAACTTCGGCACCCTGCTGCCGGAGGCCGCAGCGGCGGCGGAAGCGCTCAACGCCACGCTGGTCGACATGCGCTTCGTCAAACCGCTGGACGAGCAGCTGGTGCTCGAACTGGCCGCCAGCCATGAAACGCTGGTCACGCTGGAAGAGAACGCCATCATGGGCGGCGCCGGCAGCGGCGTCAACGAACTGCTGATGGCCAAACGCCGTCCGGTGCCGGTGCTGAACCTCGGCCTGCCGGACAGCTTCGTCTCGCAGGGCACCCAGGAAGAACTGCGTGCCGATCTGGGGCTGGACGCCGCCGGCATTCAGCGCCAAATCGAAACCTGGCTGGCGCAGTAATCGCCACTCGCGCCTGATAAAACGCCTCCGCCTTCGGGGGCGTTTTCATTTCCGCCCTCCGGGATCCGCGCTACAGTTACTGTCTGAGCTGTGAATGGGAGGCAAGCATGAAGTATCTCAAACTGGGTAACACCGATCTGAACGTCTCGCGCATCTGCCTGGGTTGCATGACCTACGGCGAACCGAGCCGCGGCAATCACGCCTGGACGCTGCCGGAAGAAAGTAGCCGCCCACTGTTGAAACAGGCGCTGGAAGCCGGCATCAACTTTTTCGACACCGCCAACAGCTATTCCGACGGCAGCAGCGAGGAGATCCTCGGCCGGGCGCTGCGCGACTATGCACGCCGCGAGGAGGTGGTGATCGCCACCAAGGTCTATTTCCCGCTGAGCAACCTGGAGCGCGGTTTGTCGCGCGCCAAGATCATGCAGTCCATCGACGACAGCCTGCGCCGTCTCGGCACCGACTATGTCGATTTGCTGCAAATCCATCGCTGGGATTACGAAACGCCGCTGGAAGAGACGCTGGAAGCGCTGCACGACGTGGTGAAAGCCGGTAAGGCGCGTTACATCGGCGCCTCTTCCATGTACGCCTGGCAGTTCGCCAAGGCGCTGTATACCGCCGATCTGCACGGCTGGACGCGCTTCGTCAGCATGCAGGATCAATACAACCTGATCCAGCGCGAAGAAGAGCGCGAGATGCACCCGCTGTGCGCCGCCGAAGGCATCGCCGTGCTGCCGTGGAGCCCGCTGGCGCGCGGCCGCCTGACCCGCCCCTGGGGCGAAACCACCGCCCGCCTGGTCTCGGACCAGTTCGGCAAGAGCCTGTACGATGAAACCGAAGGCATCGACGCCATTATCGCCGAGCGCGTCGCCAGCCTCGCGGAGGAACGCGGCGTGCCACGCGCGCAGATCGCGCTGGCCTGGCTGCTGAACAAGCCGGCGGTCAGCGCGCCGATCGTTGGCGCGTCACGCAGCGAGCAGTTGGACGACGCCATTGCCGCGGTCGATTTGAGTTTGTCGCCGCAAGAGGTGGCGGAGTTGGAAACGGCTTACGTGCCGCATCGGGCAACGGGGTTTGAATAAGAGAAGCGGGCGCGAAGAACCGCGCCCGGCTGTCAGAACAGCCCGATCGGCCAGTGGTGCCCAATCAGGTAGATGATGCCCGCAGACAGCACGCCGGCGATGATATCGTCGACCATGATGCCCATGCCGCCATGCACGTTGCGGTCAAACCAGCGGATCGGCCACGGCTTCCACATATCCAGAATGCGGAAGATGACGAAACCGGCGGCGACCCAGCGCCAATCGTTGACCGGCAGCGCCATTAGCGTGATCCACATGCCGACAAACTCATCCCAGACGATGCTGCCGTGATCGTGCACCTTCATGTCTTTTGCCGTGCGGTGGCAAATATAGACGCCGATGCAAATGCTGAACATCACCGTCAGCGAGTAGAGCTGCCACGGCAGTTGGATCAGCAGCAGCCAGAACGGGATCGCCGCCAGCGATCCCATGGTGCCCGGCATCACCGGCGACAAACCGCTGCCGAAACCGGTGGCCAGCAGGTGCCACGGATTGCTCATCCGCAGCCGACGCTTGGCTTCATCCATGGGTGCCCGGCTCCGCGTTGAAATGATCGAACCCGGCCCAGTCCAGCACCACCGCCTCGTCGTTGCGGTAATAGCGAATGCCTTCAGACAGCGGACCAATTTGGCCGATGCAGGTGTAGTCGGCGCCGAGGTGGCTCAGCGCCACTTCCAACGCGCCGCGGTTGATTTCCGGCACGGTGAAGCACAGCTCGTAATCTTCGCCGCCCGCCAGCGCCCAACGCAGCGCCTGCTCGGCATCCGCGTGGCTGCTCAGCTCCTGCGACATCGGCAGCTCGTCCAGCACGATGCGTGCCCCGCAGTCGCTGGCCTTCAGGATGTGTTTCAGATCGGAGATCAGGCCGTCGGAGATGTCGATCGCCGAGCTGGCCAGGTCACGCAGCGCCTGCCCCTGCAACACCCGCGGCTGCGGGCGCAGATGGCGAGCGATCAGGTAATCGCGCGCCGCCGTATCCGTCACCGCCAGACGCTCCTGCAGGATCGCCAGACCGGCGGCGCTGTCGCCCAGCGTGCCGGTCACGTAGATCCAGTCGCCGATGCGCGCACCGCTGCGGGTCAGCGCCCGGCCGGCCGGGATCAGCCCCTGAATGGTCAAGGTCATGCTCAGCGGGCCGCGCGTGGTATCACCGCCGATCAGCTGCATGCCGTAATAGTTGAGCTGATCAAACAGGCTGTCGCTGAAGGCCTTCAGCCAGGGCTCGTTCACCTCCGGCAGGGTCAGGGCCAGCGAGAGCCACGCCGGATCGGCGCCCATCGCCGCCAGATCGCTCAGATTGACCGCCAGCGCCTTGTAACCGAGATCGGCCGGATCGATGTCCGGCAAGAAGTGCACGCCCGCCACCAACGTATCGGTACTGACGGCCACCAGCTGTTTTTCCGGCACTGCCAGCAGTGCGCAGTCATCTCCAATGCCCAACTGTACATCCCGGCGCACGCGCTTAAACCGGTCAAAATAGCGGGCAATGAGGTCAAATTCGCCGCATGCCATATCGATATTCCACGAGAAGAAATTAAGGCCGGGGATACCGGCCTTAATGTTTTACTTTTTCTTGCGAAGGGTTGGCGCCACTTTATCCAGCACCCCGTTCACAAACTTGTGGCTGTCTTCCGCGCCGAAGGTTTTCGCCAGTTCGATCGCTTCGTTGATCGCCACCTTGTAAGGGACATCCTCGCGCATTTTCAGTTCAAACAGCGCGACGCGCAGCACTGCGCGCTCCACCTGGCCCAGCTCTTCGAGCTGACGCGACAGGTATGGCGCCATCAGTTCGTCCAGCATACCTGCATTCACTGCCGCGCCGGACAGCAACTCGCGAAAATAGGCGACGTCAACATCTTTGACATCCTGCTCCGTCAGGAACTGGTGTTCAACATCGGCAAGGTCGTTTTTAGACAACTGCCAAGAGTAAAGCGCTTGAACAGCGCACTCACGAGCACGGCGACGAGCAGCAGGTTTCACGGAATTCCCCTTAACTAAATTCAGGCTTTAATAGCTTTGATAACATTAATCATTTCAAGTGCGGTCAGCGCAGCTTCAGCGCCTTTGTTGCCCGCTTTGGTGCCGGCGCGTTCGATCGCCTGTTCGATGCTTTCGGTGGTCAGCACGCCAAAGGCAACCGGGATTTCGGCATTCATCGCAACGTTGCCGATGCCGGAGCTGGCTTCGCCCGCCACATATTCGAAGTGCGCGGTGCCCCCACGGATAACGGTGCCCAGCGCGATAACCGCGTCGTATTTGCCGGTTTTGGCCAATACGCTCGCCGTCAACGGCAGCTCGTAAGCGCCCGGGACCCAGACAACGGTGATGTTGTCGTCAGCAACCTGACCAATGCGTTTCAGCGCGTCGATGGCGCCTTCCAGCAGGCTGTCGTTGATGAAATTGTTAAAACGTGCAATTGCGATCGCCACACGGGCATTTGGAGTAGCAACAACACCTTCGATAACTTTCATGGGCTTTCCTTAAAAATGGGTTCAATACCCCGCAGGGGGGCGGATTCTATCATATTCTTTCATCGCCTGCGCGGCGCTTTTGTAAAACCGGCGCGCAGGCGCGAGATTCAGTGTTTCGCCCGCAGGCGCAAACGCAAATCGGGGCCGACCTGGCGCACGTCGCTAAAGACGAATTCCGGCGCGTCGGCCAACCGCTCCAGGCCCGGCAGGTGGCACAGGCCACGGCCATTATCGCCCAACAGTTTCGGCGCGATGTACAAAATGAGCTCATCCACCAGGCCGGCCTGCAGCAGCGCGCCGGCCAGCGATGCGCCCGCCTCCACCCAGATTGAATTCACCTGGCGCTTGGCCAACAGCATCATCATCACCACCAGATCGACGCCGCCGCCGTGCGCCGGGCAGATAAACTGCTCAACGTCTTGCGGCCAGGCCTGTTCATCCGCCTGCAGGCGCGCCAGCCAGGTGGCGCCCGGCTGCTGCACCACGCGGTGCTGCGGGGTAATGCGGTTTTGGCTGTCGAGCAGGATGCGCAGCGGCTGACGCAGATTTTCGCGCGGATAGAGGCGCTGGGTCTCGGCATCCAACTCATCCCAACGCACCGTCAGCGACGGATCGTCCGCCAGCACGGTGGCGCTGGTGCTGAGAATCGCGGCGCTCTGCGCGCGCAGGCGCTGCACGTCCTGACGCGCTTCGGGTGAGGTGATCCACTGGCTCTCGCCGGAGGCCATCGCCGTGCGCCCGTCCAGCGACGCGCCCAGCTTCAGTTGCACGTAGGGGAAACCGGTGCGCATGCGTTTGAGGAAGCCCAGGTTGACCGCTTCGGCTTCGGCCAGCATCAGGCCATGACGCACCTCGACGCCGGCCTGCTGCAGCTTGTACAGCCCGCGCCCCGCCACCTGCGGATTGGGATCTTGCATCGCCGCGACCACTCGCGTTACGCCGGCGGCCACCAGCGCATCGGCGCAGGGCGGCGTGCGGCCGTGATGGCTGCACGGCTCGAGCGTGACATAGGCGGTGGCGCCACGCGCCTTGTCGCCCGCCATACGCAGCGCGTGCACTTCCGCGTGCGGCTCGCCGGCGCGCAAGTGATAGCCTTCACCGACAATTTCGCCGTCGCGCACGATAACGCAGCCGACGTTCGGATTGGGCGCGGTGGTGAAACGCCCCAGGCGCGCCAGTTCGAAGGCGCGCGCCATGTAAAATTCGTCGTGATGCATGAAAGATCCTTTAGTCTTGCAGGCGGGCAATCTCTTCGCCGAACTCGCGCACGTCCTCGAAGCTGCGGTACACCGACGCAAAGCGAATGTAGGCCACCTTATCCAGCTTTTTCAACGCGTCCATCACCAGGTTACCCACCAGTTTGGTCGGCACTTCGCGTTCGCCGGTGGCGCGCAGTTGGGATTTGATATGGTTAAGGGCGTTTTCCACGTCGTCCGAGCTGACCGGGCGCTTCTCCAGCGCTTTCAGCATGCCGCGACGCAGCTTGTCTTCGTTGAACGGCTCGCGCACCTCATCGCTTTTAATCACTCGCGGCATCACCAACTCGGCCACCTCGAAGGTGGTGAAGCGTTCATTGCACACCAGACACTGGCGGCGGCGGCGCACTTGCGAACCGTCCCCCACCAGGCGGGAATCAATGACTTTGGTATCAACGGCGGCGCAGAAAGGGCAATGCATAACACGTCCTGATAAACGTTTTTATAGATAAATGCAGTTTACCCCGAAGTGCAGCCACAACAAAGGGCGGCGGCCATTTGTTGCGACACGCAGCCGGGAAGCGGCGCCGATATGACTTTCCCCTCCGGGCGGACTAAGCTGATAACAGGAGATTCAGCATAGGAAATCGCCGTCATGACAACCTGTTACCCCAAAATCGCCCTGCTCGCCGCCGCCGTGTTGCTGGCAGGCTGCGCGCACAACCCCGCCGTCCCTCAACTGCGCCATCAGGTCGCCGCGCTGAACCAGAAAGTGAGCGTGCTGACCGATCAAACCACCGCGCTGGAGCGGCAAAATCTGCTCAATCAGCACTCCGACAACGGCGTCTACCTGCTGCCGGCGGCCCGAAGCGCCGCCCGTTTGCAGAGCGGCATCGGCGAGCTGAGCGTTTCGCTGAGCCACATCAAGAGCGAAGCCAACGGCACGCAGGCGCAGCTGCATGTGCGCACCCTCTCACAGGCCACGCTGCCGCCGTTCAACGCGGTGGTGGAGTGGGGCCAACTGGACGACGCCACCGGGCGGCCGTTGACCGCCGAGGCGCTGTCGCAACCGATCGTCAGCGCCGACTCCCTGCTGCCGAAACCCGGCCAGGACTTTGAGCTGCGCTTCAGCGGCCTGACGCCGGAACAGCTGGGCTATATCCGTCTGCACAGTCTGGTTTCGACCGCCCAACCGGCGGTGGTGCAGCAACACTGAAAACTCGAGGCAAAAAAAAGGAGCGCCGGCGGCGCTCCTTCTCATTTCGCTGAATACTGCGGCGGTTAAGGCAGAATCGAAGGCTGATCCGCGCCCTCTTTTTCCACTTTTTGCTGCAGCATGTGCTCGCGTTTCATCCCCAGTTTCAACGCCAGCGCGGACGCGACGTAGATGGAGGAGACGGTACCGATCGACACGCCGATCAACATCGCCAGCGAGAAGCCTTGCAGCATCGCGCCACCGAAGATGTACAGCATCAGCACCACCATCAGGGTAGTACCGGAAGTCATCAGCGTACGGCTCAGCGTCTGGGTCAACGACACGTTCATGATCTCGTAAGGCGTGCCGCGGCGGATCTTGCGGAAGTTCTCACGAATACGGTCGGATACCACGATACTGTCGTTCAGCGAGTAACCGATAACCGACATCAGGGACGCGACGATGGTCAGGTCAATCTCGATATGGAACAGCGACAGCACGCCGAGTGTAATGATCACGTCGTGCGCCAGCGCGATAACCGCCCCCAGCGCCAGGCGCCATTCGAAGCGGAAACCGACGTAGATCAGGATACAGATCAACGCCACCAGCAGCGCCATGCCGCCGGTTTGCGCCAGTTCGCTGCCCACGCTCGGGCCGACGAACTCGATACGCTTCACGGTGGCGTTTTTATCCACCGAGTCGTTGATCACGCCGATCACCTTGTTGCCCAGTTCCTGGCCTGCGGTGCCGGTCGCCGGTGGCATGCGCACCATCACGTCGCGGCTGCTGCCGAAGTTCTGGATGATCGGATCCTGGAACCCGGCCTTCTCCAGCGTATCGCGCATCAGGTCGAGGTTAGCCGGCTTCTCCAGGTTGATTTCAATCACCGTACCGCCGGTGAAATCCAGACCCCAGTTAAAGCCACGCACCGACATGGTGACGATCGACGCGACCAACAGCAGCAACGAGATGCCGAAGGCCAAATAGTCCCAGCGCATAAAGTCGTAGACTTTACGGCCGTAGTTGAGTTGCTCAACAGTATAATCCTGTGCCACAACGCACTCCTCAGATAGACAGCTTGTTAATGCGTTTGCCGCCGTAAAGCAGGTTGACGATGGCACGGGTACCGACAATCGCGGTGAACATGGACGTCGCCACACCGATAGCGGTGGTGATCGCAAAGCCTTTGATCGAACCGGTGCCCACTGCGTACAGGATGACCGCGGTGATCAGGGTGGTGATGTTGGCGTCGACGATACTGGAGAACGCGCCTTTATAGCCCTCATGGATCGCCTGCTGAACGGACCGGCCGTTCTTCAGCTCCTCCTTGATACGTTCGTTAATCAGTACGTTGGCGTCGACCGCCACCGCCAGCGTCAACACGATCCCGGCAATGCCCGGCATGGTCAGCGTCGCCCCCGGCAACAGGGACATCACGCCGACGATCAGCACCAGGTTGGCGACCAGCGCCGTGGTGGCGATCACGCCGAACTTACGGTACCAGACCACCATGAAGACGATGGACGCCACCAGGCCCCACAGACAGGCTTCCAGACCTTGGGTGATGTTCTGCTGACCCAGGGTTGGACCGATGGTGCGCTCTTCGACGATCTGAATCGGCGCGATCAGCGCACCCGCACGCAGCAGCAGCGAAAGCTGACGCGCTTCGTTCGGGTTGCCGATGCCGGTGATGCGGAAGCTGTTGCCCAGACGCGACTGAATGTTCGCCACGTTGATCACTTCTTCCTGTTTCACCAGCACCGCACGGCCGTTGGCGTCTTTCTTGCCGCTGTCCTTATACTCCACGAACAGGGTCGCCATCGGCTTGCCGATGTTGTCCTTGGTGAAGTTGGACATCGACGTGCCGCCGGCGCTGTCCAGCGAGATGTTAACCTGCGGCTGGTTGTATTCGTCGGTGCTCGAAGTGGAGTCGGTGATGTGGTCACCGGTCAGGATCACGCGCTTGTACAGCACGATCGGCTGGCCGTCACGGGTGTATTTCACCTCGGAGTCGCCCGGCACGCGGCCGTTGGCCGCCGCAGTGGCGTCCGCATTGGTGTTCACCAGACGGAACTCCAGGGTCGCGGTGGCGCCCAGAATTTCTTTGGCGCGCGCGGTGTCCTGAATGCCCGGCAGCTCAACCACGATGCGGTCGGCGCCCTGGCGCTGCACCAGCGGTTCGGCGACGCCGAGCTGGTTGACGCGGTTACGCAGGATAGTGATGTTCTGCTGTACGGCGTATTCGCGCGCTTCGCTCAGACGGGCGTCCGTCAGGTTGGCTTTCATGGTGTTGGCGCCGTTGGCGGACAGCACCAGATCGCGCTGACGCGGGCCGATGTAGCTGATGGCCTGGTCACGGGCCGCATCGTCGCGGAAGCGAACTTCCACGCCGTTGTTGTCCAGCTTGCGGATAGACGCGTAAGGAATGCCCTTCTCACGCAACTCGCTGCGCAGGGTATCCATGGTCTGTTCCTGCAGCTTGCTCAACGCGGTGTCCATGTCCACTTCCATCAGGAAGTGCACGCCGCCGCGCAGGTCCAGGCCGAGTTTCATCGGCTCTGCGCCCAGCATGGCCAGCCAGGTCGGCGTGGCCGGCGCCAGGTTCAGCGCCACGACGAATTTGTCACCCAGCTCGGTCACCAGCGCTTCGCGGGCGCGCAGCTGAACGTCAGGATCTTTAAAGCGAGCCAGGATGGCGCCATTTTCCAGCGCAATCGACTTGCTCGCGATGTTGTCTTTTTCTAATACGGTACGGACCTGGTCCAGCGTAGTTTCACTGGCGGCGACGCCGCGCGCGCCAGTGATTTGTACGGCCGGATCCTCACCGTAGATGTTGGGAAGCGCATAAAGCAGACCGACGAGGATCACGACGATCAACATCAGATACTTCCACAAAGGATAACGGTTTAGCACGGCAATTCCCTTCGGGAAAAAAGATTACAGGGCCTTCATGGTACCTTTCGGCAGAACGGCCGCCACGAAGTCACGCTTGATCATCACTTCCGTGGTGTCGTTCAGCGCGATGGCGATGATGCCGGTGTCGGCCACTTTGGTCACGCGACCGATCAGGCCGCCGGTGGTCAGCACTTCGTCGCCTTTACCGATGGAGTCCATCAGCTTCTTGTGATCTTTCGCGCGTTTCTGCTGTGGGCGCAGGATCATGAAGTAGAAGATCAGGCCGAACACCACCAGCATAATGATCAGAGAGTACGGGCTTCCCTGAGCCGGAGCCCCTGCGGATGCGACGGCGTCAGAAATGAAAAAGCTCATTGAAATTCCCTCATTAAGTTATCAATTATTAGATCAAGCGTTTAAAGGCGGAATCGGCTTGCCGATCCGACCATAGAAATCCGCAACAAACTGCTCTAATTTACCCTCTTCGATAGCCTGGCGTAAACCCGCCATCAGGCGCTGGTAGTGACGCAGGTTATGAATCGTGTTCAGTCGAGCACCCAATATTTCGTTGCAACGGTCGAGATGGTGCAAGTAGGCGCGGCTGTAATGGCGACACGTGTAGCAATCACAGTCCTTATCCAGCGGAGAAGTATCATCCTTGTGCTTGGCATTACGGATTTTTACCACACCGTCAGTCACGAACAAATGGCCGTTGCGGGCGTTGCGGGTCGGCATGACGCAATCGAACATGTCGATGCCGCGGCGCACGCCTTCCACCAAATCTTCCGGCTTGCCGACGCCCATCAAATAGCGTGGCTTATCTTCCGGAATTTGCGGGCAAACGTGTTCAAGAATGCGATGCATATCCTCTTTCGGCTCGCCTACAGCCAAGCCGCCCACAGCGTACCCGTCAAAGCCGATATCCACCAGCCCTTTGACGGAAACATCACGTAAATCTTCGTAAACGCCGCCCTGAATGATACCGAACAGCGCATTTTTATTTTCCAGCTCGTCGAAACGCTTGCGGCTGCGCTCCGCCCAGCGCAGCGACATTTCCATCGAACGCTTGGCGTAGTCCCAGTCGGCCGGGTATGGCGTGCATTCGTCGAAGATCATCACGATGTCGGAGCCCAGGTCATACTGGATTTCCATCGATTTTTCCGGGCTCAGGAACACCTTGTCGCCGTTGATCGGGTTGCGGAAGTACACGCCTTCCTCTTTGATCTTGCGCATCGCCCCCAGGCTGAACACCTGGAAACCGCCGGAGTCGGTGAGGATCGGGCCCGGCCACTGCATGAAATCGTGCAGATCGCCGTGCAGCTTCATGATCTCCTGGCCAGGGCGCAGCCACAGGTGGAAGGTGTTGCCCAGCAGGATCTGCGCGCCGGTTTCTTTCACTTCTTCCGGCGTCATGCCCTTGACCGTGCCGTAGGTGCCGACCGGCATAAAGGCCGGGGTTTCCACCACGCCGCGGTCGAAAATCAGGCGGCCGCGGCGAGCGCGGCCATCGGTAGTTTGTAGTTCGTACTTCACAAAGCCTCCAGCATCAGAGAAACAGTCTGATGTCGTTGAAACGGGGCCGCGCCGTGCGCGCAGCCCGGGAATTTAGCCGCCGACGGACTCGTTTTCCGCCTGCGGATTACGGCTGATGAACATCGCATCGCCGTAGCTGAAAAAGCGATACTGCTCGGCCACCGCCTGCTGATAGGCGTTCATGGTATTTTTATAGCCGGCGAAGGCCGACACCAGCATGATCAGGGTGGATTCCGGCAGGTGGAAGTTGGTCACCAGCGCGTCGATCACCTGGTAGTGATAGCCCGGATAGATAAAGATGCTGGTGTCGCCGAAGAACGGCGCAATCAGCGCCTCTTTGCTGGCCGCCGCGGCGCTTTCCAGCGAACGCACCGAGGTGGTACCCACAGCCACCACGCGCTTGCCGCGCGCTTTGCAGGCCAGCACCGCATCCACGACCTCCTGCGGCACCTCGGCGTATTCGGCGTGCATCACGTGATCTTCGATGGTTTCCACGCGCACCGGCTGGAAGGTGCCGGCGCCGACGTGCAGCGTCACGAACGCCATTTCCACGCCCTTGGCGCGCAGCGCCGCCAACAGCGGTTCGTCGAAGTGCAGGCCGGCGGTCGGCGCGGCGACCGCGCCCGGCTTCTCGCTGTAGACCGTCTGATACAGCTCGCGGTCCGCGTCTTCATCCGGGCGAGCGATATACGGCGGCAGCGGCATATGGCCGGCGGCGTTGAGGATAGTGAACACGTCGCGCTCGTCGTTGAAGCGCAGCTCGAACAGCGTCTCGTGGCGCGCCACCATGGTGGCGGCGATGCTCTCGTCATCCCCCAGCAGCAGCTCGGCACCCGGCTTCGGCGCTTTCGACGCGCGCACGTGCGCCAGCACGCGATGGTCGTCCAGCACGCGCTCCACCAGCACTTCAATCTTGCCGCCGCTGACCTTGCGGCCGAACATGCGCGCCGGGATCACGCGGGTATTGTTGAACACCAGCAGATCGCCGGCTTCCAGCTTGTCCAGCAGATCGGTGAATACGCCGTGCGTCAGCGCCCCGCTCGGCCCGTCCAGCTGCAGCAGGCGGCATGCGCTGCGCTCGGCCTGGGGATAGTGGGCAATCAGGGATTCGGGAAGTTCAAACGAAAAATCAGCGACGCGCATGGGTATTCACTTCTTCAATTTAAGACTGGTTGGTAAAAAACAGGCGGCCTAGTCTAAAGCCGGGGGCGGTCAGCGGCAAGAAATAAGGAGGATTTGCCTGACTTCGGGTATAGTTGAGGGATGAATTTTCTCGCTCATCTTCACCTGGCCATGCTGGCGGACAGCTCGCTGCTGGGCAACCTGCTGGCCGATTTCGTGCGCGGCAACCCCGCCGCCGACTATCAGCCCGAGGTGGTGGCCGGCATCATGATGCACCGCCGCGTCGACGTGCTGACCGACAGCCTGCCGCAGGTGAAAGCCTGCCGCGACTATTTCAGCGCCCCCTACCGCCGCGTGGCGCCGATCACCCTCGACGTGGTGTGGGACCATTTTTTGGCGCGCCACTGGCAGCAGCTGGAGCCCTCGCGCGATCTGCACCAGTTCACCCAGGAAGCCCGCAGCCAGATCGAACCTTACCTGCCGCTCACGCCGCCGCGTTTTCAGAACCTGAACGGCTATCTGTGGCCGGAGCGCTGGCTGGAACGCTACGCCGAATTGCCGTTCATCGCCCGGGTGCTGCAGGGCATGGCCAGCCGCCGCCCGCGCCTCGAAGCGCTGGCCGGCTCGTTCGCCGATGTCGAACAACATTATCATCAGCTTGAAACACAATTCTGGCAGTTTTATCCGCAAATGATGCGGCAGGCGAAGGAAAAAACGCTCTGAGGTCAAGCCCAAGCGTTTGAAATTGCAGCGCCTTGCAAGAATTTACGTTTTGCCGCTTGCCCTTTTGTGGGAAAAGGTTATTTTTAAAGCTCGATAAATTATATCAACGACTTTGATAGGTGAAAGCTATCTCATCGATTGGTCTTTTACCCTTTATTCACCAAGTCACGGCCCCTATACTGGCCCTTGTTTTTACATCCACCCTTTAACACCTATTACAGGAGTAATTATGGTCCTGGTAACTCGTCAAGCCCCTGACTTCACTGCAGCTGCCGTACTGGGTAGCGGCGAAATCGTTGAAAACTTCAACCTGAAGAAGCACCTGAACGGCAAACCAGCCGTGCTGTTCTTCTGGCCAATGGACTTCACCTTCGTATGCCCTTCCGAGCTGATCGCTTTCGATCACCGCTATGAAGAGTTCCAGAAGCGTGGCGTTGAAGTGGTTGGCGTTTCCTTCGACTCAGAATTCGTTCACAACGCATGGCGTAAAACCCCTGTCGACAAAGGCGGCATCGGTGAAGTGAAATACGCAATGGTTGCTGACGTTAAGCGTGAAATCCAGAAAGCTTACGGCATCGAACACCCGGAAGCCGGCGTTGCGCTGCGCGGCTCCTTCCTGATCGACAAAGACGGCATCGTGCGTGCACAGGTGGTTAACGACCTGCCAATCGGCCGTAACATCGACGAAATGATCCGTACCGTTGACGCGCTGCAATTCCACGAAGAGCACGGTGAAGTGTGCCCGGCTCAGTGGGAAAAAGGCAAAGCAGGTATGGGCGCTTCCCCAGACGGCGTAGCAAAATACCTGTCTGAAAACGCTGCCAAGCTGTAATTTCAGCCTGATAGTGAATCAACCGGCCCACGGGCCGGTTTTTTTGTGCCCCTTTTTAGGGCAATATGCCCGCCTTCAGTGCTTTATTTCCCTGTTTCCGCTCACATTTCCTACCCTGTTCACCGCGCGTACGCCCATCTGCGGCTACTATCAATAACGCTGGCTCGCGCTTTGCAAGCGAACAACGGCAAGCAAACACAACACAATAAAAAACTGACAGGGTAGGAATAACTATGTTTTTACAGAAATGGAGCAAACCCCTGACCATGGCGGCGCTGCTGGTCAGCGGCAGCCTGTATGCGGCATCCAACCCGGCGGTGGAAGCCCAAAACGGCATGGTGGTCACCTCGCAGCATCTGGCCTCGCAGGTCGGCGTGGATATCCTGAAAATGGGCGGCAACGCCATCGACGCCGCCGTGGCGGTCGGCTATGCGCAGGCGGTGGTTAACCCCTGCTGCGGCAACATCGGCGGCGGCGGCTTTATGACCGTCCACCTGGCGGACGGCACCGACACCTTCATCAACTTCCGCGAAACCGCGCCGGCGGCGGCCAGCGCCAACATGTATCTGGATGCCGACGGCAAGGTGAAGAAAGATGCCAGCCTGTACGGCTATCTGGCGGCGGGCGTGCCGGGCACCGTGCTGGGAATGGAAACCGCGCGTGAGAAGTACGGCAAACTGAGCCGTGAACAGGTGCTGGCGCCGGCGATCAAGCTGGCGCGCGAAGGCTTTGTGCTGACCCGCGCCGATACCGATATTCTCGACACCACCGTTGCACGTTTCAAACAGGATCCCGAGTCGGCCAAAATCTTCCTGCGCCCGGACGGCAGCCCGCTGCAGCCGGGGGACAAACTGGTGCAAACCGATCTGGCCAATACGCTGGAAGCCATCGCCAAAGGGGGAACCGACGCCTTCTACAAAGGCAAGATCCCGCAGGCGGTAGAGGCGGCGGCCAAACAGGGCGGCGGCATTTTGACGGCGGCCGACTTCGCCAACTATAAAGTCACCGAAACCCCACCGATCACCTGCAGCTATCGCGGCTACAAGTTCGTGTCGGCGCCGCCTCCCAGCTCCGGCGGCGTGACGCTGTGCGAAATCCTCAACGTGGTGGAAGGCTATGACCTGAAAAGCATGGGCTTCAACTCGGCGGCGGCCATTCATACCATGACCGAGGCGATGCGCCATGCCTACATGGACCGCAACACCTACCTCGGCGACCCGGAATTCATCAAGAACCCGATCGACCGGCTGGTGAGCAAGAGCTACGCCGAGCAGATCCGCAAGAAAATCGTCGCGGACAAGGCCACGCCGTCGGAAAACGTGCAGCCCGGCATGGAACCGCATGAAAAACCGGAAACCACCCACTATTCGATCGTCGATCACGACGGCAACGCGGTCTCCACCACCTATACCGTCAACGGCCGCTTCGGCGCCGTGGTGATCGCACCGGGCACCGGCTTCTTCCTCAACGACGAGATGGACGACTTTACGGTCAAAGTGGGCGAGAAAAACCTGTACGGGCTGGTGCAGGGCACCGCCAACAGCATTGCCCCCGGTAAGCGCCCACTATCGTCGATGAGCCCGACGCTGGTGACCAAGGACAACAAGATCTTTATGGTGCTGGGCTCGCCGGGCGGTTCGCGCATTATCACCATCACCCTGCAGACCGCGTTGAACGTGATCGACCACGGCATGGCGCCGCAGGAAGCGGTAGACGCGCCGCGCATCCATCACCAATGGTTGCCGGATGAGGTGTACTACGAACAGCGCGGCGTTTCCGCCGATACGCTGAAGCTGCTGAGCGGCATGGGTTATAAGATGGTCGAGCAAACGCCGTGGGGCGCCGCCGAACTGATTCTGGTCGGTTTACCGGGCGCGGCGGGCGTCAGCCCGGCCAACTCCGGCAACGATTCGGCAGTTTCCGGTAAAGTGCGTGAAGGCTACCTGTACGGCGCCAACGACGTGCGCCGTCCGGCAGGCTCCGCGGTCGGTTACTGATGTAAATACCCACTCACCTTAATCGCGGGGGCGTTTCTGCCCCCGCACTCCCTTTAGCCCTCGCAGCGCCATACGGTGGCCGACTCTTCCGCCAACTGCAGGCGCAACCCGCCCGCCGTTTCGCTCAACTCTCCCCGCCCTTCCACACGCCGCCACGGGCCACGCGCCAACAGCGGGTTATGCGGCAGCTGCGCCTGGCCGCTGCCGTCGCGCTGCAGCGCCACCAACACCTGCTCCTGCTGATACAGACGCACGAACACCAGCGTTTCGCCGCTGGCGTACAGCACCTGACAGCCGCCGCGGCGCAAGGCCAGGCTCTGTTTACGCAGCGCCGCCATGCGCTGGAACAGCGCCAGCAGCGGCCGGTCCCAGTCGCCGACGTCCCACGGGAACGGCTTGCGGCAGAACGGATCGTTGCCGCCGTCCAACCCAATCTCATCGCCATAATAGAGGCAAGGCACACCGATCCAGCTCAGCAGCCACACCGCCGCCATCTGCATGCGCGCCGCGTTCCCCTGCAACAGCGTGAGGAAACGCGCGGTATCGTGGCTGTCCAGCTGATTGAACTGGATCAGCTGGCGGCTGTGCGGCAGCCCGGCGCGGTAACCGTCCATCCACTGCGCGCACCCGGCGGCGTCCAGCCGCACCGGGTGGTAGGCCACGTCCAGCCCCGCTAAAAACGCCCGCACCGGCAGCGCGAATCCCATGTAGTTCATCGCCGCATCCTCCACGCCGGCGTGCAGCCAGCGGCGCGCGTCGCCGAAGTGCTCGCCCAAGACATAGGCCTGCGGATTCTCCTGCTTCACCGCCTGATAGATGCCCGCCAGGTGGCGCAGATTACCGGTGGCGCCGCCGTTCTCCCCCAGCATATGCACCACGTCCAGCCGCCAGCCGTCGATGCTGTACGGCGGGCGCAGCCAGTGACGCACCACGCTGCCTTCGCCCTGATAAATCGCTTCCGCCACCTGCGGCTCGGCGAAGTTGAGCTTCGGCAGGCTGGCGTTGCCCTTCCAGTCGAGCGCGCGGCCGTCCGGGTAGAAGTTGAACCAGCCGCGATACGGCGAATCGGGGTGGTGACAGGCGCCGTTTTCGCCCTGACGATGGCGGTCAAACCACGGGTGCGAATCGCCGGTGTGGTTGAATACCCCGTCCAGCACCAGTTTCATGCCCACCTTGTGAGTGCTTACTCGCAAACGCTGCAGCGCCGCGTTGCCGCCGAAGTGCGGATCGACCTGGTAATAGTCCTCGGTATCGTACTTATGCACGCTCGGCGCGGTAAAAATCGGGTTCAGGTACAACGCCGTCACGCCCAGTTGCTGCAGGTACGGCAGTTTGCCGCTGATGCCGTCCAGATCGCCGCCGTAAAAGGTCGAGGCGGCGTGGCGATCCTCCAACGGGTGCTGCCAGTCGCGCCGAATTACCTCGGCGCCGGCCGCATGATGGCGATAGCTGCCGCTCTGGATGCCGTGCTCGCCGCCGCTGCTGGCGAAGCGATCGGGGAAAATCTGGTAGAACAGCTGATCCGCCACCCACTCGGGGCCATTGTCAGGATCGTCGACGGCGAACTGCGCCAGCTGGCCCGGCGGCGTTGACGACCAGCCCTGCGGGCCGAACCACTGTTGGCGATCGGCCCACAGCAGCTTGAAGCAGTATCGCCGCGTCGGCTCGCCCTCATTCAGCGTCAGGCTGGCCTGGTAGCGCCGCATCCCCTCGTGGCGCTGCGCTTTCATCACCAGCAGCCACTCTTCATTGTCCGGTTCGGCGCGCAAAAATACCCGTTCAGGCAGTTCATCCCCTTGTAACCACAGCGTGATATCCAAACGTTGCCCTTGCTTCACAACAAAAGGCGGGACCGGTTGATGCCAGGCGTTAAGCATACTGTTCTCCTGCTGTACCAAACGAAATCGACGGCGTTCTTCAAGAAACGAACAATGCCACGTTAAGTGCAACTCCCCCTCCTCTCTGGCCGCAAAACCCGGGGATGAGCCGGGGGGCGGAGACCGAAAAATAGCGCTAACTTGATGTAAAAAAAGGTAAACAGGCACAAATCCTGCACGTTACCCCTTAGGCTAACGCGTTTTAAGTTTACAGGATATTTTTTGCGCATTTTTTAAGGAGCGGTAATGCAACAACAGATAACGCGCTGGCTGGAACAGTTTGGTTTGGAATTCGGCGGAGTGATGTCGCTGTTGATGGTATTGGGGTTGATTGTTCTGATCTCGGTAGCGATCCACCTGGTGCTGCACCGGGTGGTGTTGGCTGCTCTTCAGCGCCGTGGCCAGCAATCGCAGCGCGTCTGGCAACAGGCCATCACCCAATACAAACTGTTCCAGCGCGTGGCGCTGCTGCTGCAAGGGGTGATCATCAGCATCCAGGCGACGCTGTGGCTGCAGAGCGGCAGCCAGACCCAGGCGGTGATCGTCACCGCCGCGCAGGTATGGATCCTCGCCTTTACCCTGCTGTCGCTGTTCTCGCTGCTGGATACGCTGCTGGCGCTGCTGCGCCAAAGCCCGATTTCCAATCAGCTGCCGCTGCGCGGCATTTTCCAGGGCCTGAAACTGGTGGCGGCGATCCTGATCGGCATCATGATCGTCTCATTGCTGATGGGCAAATCGCCGCTGCTGCTGCTCAGCGGCCTGGGCGCCATGACCGCGGTCTTGATGTTGGTGTTCAAGGATCCGATCCTCGGGCTGGTGGCCGGCATTCAGCTCTCCGCCAACGACATGCTGAAGATCGGCGACTGGCTGGAAATGCCGAAATACGGCGCCGACGGCGCGGTCACCGACATCGGCCTGACCACGGTCAAAGTGCGTAACTGGGACAACACCGTCACCACCATACCGACCTACGCGCTGATCTCCGACTCGTTCAAAAACTGGCGTTCGATGTCGGAATCCGGCGGGCGCCGCATTAAGCGCAGTTTGAATATCGACACCGGCAGCGTGCACTTCCTGTCGGAAGAGGAACAGCGCCGCCTGCAGCGCAACCCGCTGCTGCACAGCTACCTGAACGTTAAGACCCAGGAGCTGAGCCAGCACAACCAGGAGATCGCCGTCGATCTGGCCTCGCCGCTCAACGGCCGCCGCCTGACCAACCTCGGCACGCTGCGCGCCTATCTGGAAGCCTACCTGCGCGCTCACCCGCGCATTCACCAAAACATGACGCTGATGGTGCGCCAGCTGGCGCCGACGCCGGAAGGCCTGCCGCTGGAAATCTACGCCTTCACCAACACCACGGTCTGGGCGGAGTACGAAAGCATTCAGGCGGATATTTTCGACCATATCCTGGCGGTGATCGACGAGTTCGGCCTGCGCGTGCATCAGACGCCGACCGGCAACGACCTGCGCGGCATGCTGCGACAAAGCGCGAACGCTTCCTGACGTCGGCTGACGTAACTGTGTCTGCTGGTAATTATTCGCTTTCAATTGCCAGCAGATATCTCCATCCCCTTCTTTTCCCCGGTGAAAACGGCGTTAATGCGCCATCACCTTCACCACCGAGAGGGAAAGCTCTTGCTGAAACGGTTACGTCATCGGCTGTTCACCCTGATGGCCACGCTGCTGTTTATCGGCTGCCTGCACAGCGCATCGCTGGATGAAAGCCGCATGCCCCGCAATCTGCAACCTTCGCTGAGCGCCCTTAGCAGCAATCTGCAGGACATTCGCGAAGTGCTGGCACGCTGCGCCGGCGAGGAAGAGGAGGAACGCCTGAACGACGGCGGTATGCGCATCGAAGCGCGCGCCGCCGGGGATGAGGAAGTGGAAGATAAACCCTAAAAAAACACCGGCCTCAGCCGGTGTTTTTCCATTTAGTCTTGCTGCGTCGCCAGCAGCGCGCGTTTTTTCTGGCGGTTGACCTTGAACCAGTACCCCGCCAGCAGCAACACCACCCAGACCAGGCCGGCGTACAGCGAGACGCGCGTGGTCGGGAAATAGCCGATCAGGCCGATGATGAATACCAGGAACACGATCGCCACCACCGAGGTGAACACCCCGCCGCGCAGCGGGAACGCCAGCTGCTTCACCTGCTCTTTGCTCAGGCTGCGGCGGAAGGCGATTTGGGAGAACAGGATCATGATCCACACCCACACGGTGGCGAAGGTCGCCAGGGAGGCGATCACCAGGAACACGCTCTCTGGCATGATGTAGTTGAGGTACACCGCCAGCAACAGCGCCAGCATCATCACCACTACCGTCACCCAGGGAATGCCGCGTTTCGACACCTTGCTGAACATCTTCGGCGCGTGCCCCTGTTCGGCCATGCCGTGCAGCATGCGACCGACGCCGAACACGTCGCTGTTGATCGCCGACAGCGAAGCGGTGATCACCACGAAGTTGAGGATGCCTGCCGCCACGGTGATGCCCATATGCTGGAAGGTCAGCACGAACGGGCTGCCGTTGGTGCCCACCTGGTTCCACGGGTAGATCGACATGATGACAAACAGCGTACCGACGTAGAACACCAGAATGCGCCACGGCACCGAGTTGATGGCTTTAGGGATCGATTTTTTCGGATCCTTGGCTTCGCCGGCGGTGATGCCGATGATTTCAATGCCGCCGTAAGCGAACATCACCAGCTGCAGCGACAGGATCATGCCGATAACGCCGTTGCTGAAGAAGCCGCCGTTCGACCACAGGTTATGAATGCCGGTCGGTTGCCCGCCGTTGCCGATACCCCAGATGATGATGCCGATGCCGGCCGCGATCATGATGATGATGGTGGCGACCTTGAAGAACGAGAACCAGAACTCCAGCTCGCCGAATACCTTGACGCTCATCAGGTTGATGGCGCCGATGATCAGCACCACGCTCAGCACCCAGATCCAATGCGGCACTTCCGGGAACCAGACGCCCATATAGATGCCGAAAGCGGTCACGTCGGCGATGGCGACAATCAGGATTTCAAAGCAGTAAGTCCAGCCGGTGATGTAACCCGCCATCGGGCCGAGGTAGTCCTGCGCGTAGCGGGAAAATGAGCTGGCCTGCGGGTTATTGACCGACATCTCCCCCAGTGCGCGCATGATGATGAAGGCCACGATGCCGCCGATCAGGTAAGCCAGCAGCACGCTCGGGCCGGCCATTTTGATGGCGTCCGCCGAGCCGTAGAACAACCCGGTGCCGATGGCCGACCCCAGCGCCATAAAGCGGATATGGCGCGTGCTAAGGCCGCGTTTCAGCTTATTGTCGGAGGCGGTGGTGGGTGACTGTTGTTGCATGAAGATGACCCATAGTTTTAAACGTAAAAAAGCCACGGACATGTCCGTGGCCCTGGATTAAGCCGGGGGATTATCAGTGCGCGGTCACTTGGGAACGCGTGCACACCCGATCATAAATCGCGACCAGCGCCAGCATCAGCAGCGAAGGCGGCAACCATGCCAACCCCTGCTCCGCCAGCGGCAGATGAGTGGTCCAGGCCGGCAGCAGCTGCTGGAAACTGGACGCTTTCACCGCGTCAAGGATACCAAACAACAGGCTGACAAGCATCACCGGCGCGATGATACGCGGCGCGCTGTGCCACCAACGCAGGGTGAAGCTCAGCACCACCAGCACGATGCACGGCGGGTAAATCGCGGTCAACACCGGAATGGAGATCTGGATCAGGTGGCTCAGGCCGAGGTTGGACACCACCATCGAGAACAGGCCCAGGATAAACACCAGCGTCTTGTAAGAGAACGGCAGGTATTGCGCGAAGAACTCGGCGCAGGCGCAGGTCAGGCCTACCGCGGTCACCATGCAGGCGATGAAGATCAGCGCCGCCAGGAAGAAGCTGCCGAGGCCGCCGAAGGTGTTCTGAACGTAAGCATGCAGGATCACCGCGCCGTTGGTGGCGTCAGGCACCAGCGCGCCGCTGCCGGAACCCAGCTTGAACAGGCTCAGGTACACCAGCGTCAGGCCCACGCCGGCGATCAAACCGGCCAGAATGGTGTAACGGGTCAACAGGCCGGCGTCTTTCACGCCGCGCGAGCGCGCCGCGTTGACGATAACGATGCCGAACACCAGCGCGCCCAGCGTATCCATGGTCAGATAGCCGTTAACGAAGCCGGAGGAGAAAGGCACGCTCTGATAAGCCGTCGTCGCCGGAATCGGCGCGCCGGCAGGCCACAGCAGCGCGGCGATGCCCAGTACGGCCAGCGCGACGATCTTCAGCGGCGCCAACACATGGCCAACGGTATCGAGCAGGCGGCCCGGATACAGAGAGATGCCGATCACCAGCGCGAAATACACCAGGCTGTAGATGAACAGCGGCATGGCGCCGTCGCCGGTCAGCGGGGCGATGCCCACCTCAAAGGACACGGTGGCGGTACGCGGCGTGGCGAACAGCGGGCCGACGGCCAGGTAGCAGACGGTCGCCAGCAGCAGGCCGGCGCCGCGGCCGATCGGCGAACTGAGGGCGTCGATGCCGCCGCCGACGCGCGCCAGCGCGATGACGGTGATGACCGGCAGGCCCACGGCGGTGATCAGGAAGCCCAGCGCCGCAGTCCAGACATGTTCACCGGACTGCAAGCCGACCATCGGCGGGAAAATGATGTTCCCGGCCCCAACGAATAAGGCAAAGGTCATAAAGCCCAGTGCCAGGATATCTTTTGACGTTAAACGATGACTCATACGATGTCGTGTTGCCTGTTCAAATGAAAAAAATTGTCCGATAGCGTGGTGGCGAAACGCCCCACCCGGTTGCCGGCATGCCCGATCGTCGCCGCGCCAAATAAGCACCCTAAACGCAGTCGATCCGGCGTTTATGTCCCTATTCGAAAGTGGCCGCTCATGAAGATGGGCAAAATTTTAGGAGTTATAAAAATGGAGGTTTAATCCGACAACGAAGGCTAAGGTAAACGTTTATAGCGCTTCAAGGCAAGACGCACGGCGAAAAGCAGAGCTATCGACCATATAAACTTTAGCCACCAGTCGATCATATTGGCTATCAATAAATATACACTACATGATTTGTATCATTTTTGAACAATGAATTCACGAAACGTGAAGCATATATCACTTTACCGCGCGAAAACGCCAATAAATGCCCGGTTTTCGCGTGGTATAAGCTCCGTTTTGCCGTGAAAAAAGGCGAAAATTACGCCGCTTTTTGTCGCTTATTGCACCGTGGCCGGCGCGAGCGGTGGCAACCCGAGCGCCTGGCGGGTCTTCTGCAGCGCGGCCGGCGGCAGTGGCAGATAGCCGTCGTGATTGACCAGGCTTTGCCCTGGTGTCGACAGCACGCGATCGAGAAACGCGGCGGTCAGCGGCTCCAGCGGTTGATGGGGGGCTTTATTGATGTAGATATACAGATAGCGCGACAGCGGGTAGCGATCGTTGCGCACGTTGGCGGCGGTAGGCGCGACATAGTCTTCTCCCGTCTCCGCCAGCGGCAGCAGCCGCACGCCGCTGGCGCGAAAACCGATGCTGGCGTAGCCGATGCCGTTGAGCGAACCGGCCACCGCCTGCACTACCGAGGCCGAACCGGGCAGCTCATTGACGCGCGGCATGAAATCGCCGCCGCACAGCGCGCGCAGTTTGAAATAGCCGTAGGTGCCGGACGCCGAGTTGCGGCCGAAGCGTTGCAGCGAGCGCGTCGCCCAGTCGCCGCGCAGCCCCAGCTCGCCCCAGCGCGTCAGCGGCTGGCTTTCGCCGCAGCGCCGGGTGGCGGAGAAAATGCGGTCGAGCTGCTGCAGGTTGAGGCCGCGCAGCGGATTATCCTGATGCACCAATACCACCAGCGCATCCACCGCTACCGGCACCGCCAGCGGCGCATAGCCGTAACGGTGTTCGAATGCCGAGATCTCGGCCGCCTTCATCGGCCGGCTCATCGGGCCGAGCTGCGCGGCGCCCGCCGCCAACGCGGTCGGCGCGGTCGACGAACCGGCGGCCTGGATCTGCAGGTTGACGTTGGGATAATGCTGGCTGAAATCCTGCGCCCACAGAGCCATCAGATTCGCCAGCGTGTCGGAGCCGACGCTGGACAGGTTGCCCGCCAACATGGCGTCAGGCTGCGCCAGCGCGCCGCGTCCGGCCAGCAGCGCCAGGCAAAGCAACAGCCCTCGGGTGATTCGGGTCATACCGGTGTCTCGCGTTAATTTTTCACCGCATTCTCTGATAAAGCGGCGGGAACAATCAACCGATTGGGCAAGGTAAAGATAAAGCGGGTGCCGATCCCCGGTTCGCTGAGGATCTCCAGCCGCGCGTCGTGATGGCTGAGCGCGTGCTTGACGATCGCCAGCCCCAGCCCGCTGCCGCCGGTCTGGCGCGAGCGAGCCTTGTCGACGCGGTAGAAACGCTCGGTCAGGCGCGGCAGGTGCTCGGCGGCGATGCCAGGCCCGTTGTCGCTGACCTGGAACTGCGCGCCATGCGCCGTCTGCTGCCAGCTGACTTCGATATGGGTGCCCTTCGGCGTGTGGTTGACCGCATTGTACACCAGGTTAGACACCGCGCTGCGCAACTGGTCTTCATTGCCGAACACGTTGAGCTGTTCGTTCACCCGGAAGGTGATCTCGTGATTGCCACCGCTCAGCGATTGCGCCTCACGCTGCAACACCCGCAGCATCAGCGGAATATCCACCCGCTCGTTCATGTCGACATTGGGCGCCGCCTCGATGCGCGACAGTGTCAGCAGCTGCTTGACCAGCCCGTCCATCCGGCGGGTCTGCTCTTGCATGGTGCTCAGCGCCTTGCTGCGCAGCGAGCCATCCTGCTCTTCGTCGCCCATCATCTCCAGATAGCCCTGCAGCACCGTCAGCGGCGTACGCAGCTCATGGCTGACGTTGGCGAAGAAGTTGCGCCGCGCGCCCTCCAACTGACGCATCTGGGTGACGTCGCGCGCCACCATCAGCAATTGCCCTTCGGAATACGGCATCACGCGGAATTCGACGTAGTGTTCGTTGTTCAGCTGCAGCGTCAGCGGGCGCGAAAACTCCTGCTGTTGCAGATAGTGGCTGAATTCCGGATAACGCAGCAGGTTAAGGATGTGCTGGCCGTTGTCTTCCGGCCAGCGAAAGCCGAGCAGATGCTGCGCCAGCCCGTTGCACCAGAAGATATTGCCTTCGACGGTGGTCATCACCACCGCGTCAGGCAGCGATTCGGCCCCGCTGCGAAAGCGCTTGATCAGCAGCGCCAGCTCGCGCCGACGGCGGCGGTTACGCTGCTGCATCTGATACAGGCCATAAAACAGCGGTTCCCAGCTCCAGCGGCCGGGCGGCGGCGTCATGCTGCGGTCGATCCACAGCCAATGGGAGAGTTTGAGCTGGTTGTAGAAATTCCACACCAGCGCAGCCAGCGCAGAGGCCAGCAGGAACCAGGGCAGATAACCGAAAATCAGCCCCAGCAGTAAGGCGGGCAGACAGAAAAGAGCCAGCTCCAAAGCCAGCCTCTTCCACGACAGACGTTCTAACACGGCATATTCTCCAGCGCGGCGCGATCAGTAGCGCGTTGAGAACCGGTAGCCGGTGCCCCGAACGGTTTGAACCATTTTATCATGCCCACTGGTTTCTAACGCCTTGCGGAGCCGACGGATATGCACGTCAACGGTACGGTCTTCCACATAAACGTTAGTGCCCCAGACGTGATTAAGCAACTGCTCGCGGCTATAAACCCGCTCCGGGTGGGTCATAAAGAAGTGCAGCAGCTTGAACTCGGTCGGCCCCATGTCCAGCGCCTGATCGTTCGCCATTACGCGGTGGGAGGACGGATCCAGGCTCAACCCTTGCATTTCAATCACTTCTTCCACCGCCATCGGCGAAATGCGGCGCATGACCGCTTTGATGCGCGCCACCAGCTCCTTGGGCGAGAACGGCTTGGTGATGTAATCATCCGCCCCCACTTCCAGGCCGCGCACCCGGTCTTCTTCTTCGCCGCGCGCGGTCAGCATCATCACCGGGATATCGCGGGTCAGCGCTTCGCGCTTCATATGTTTGATAAACTGAATGCCGGAACCACCGGGCAACATCCAGTCAAGCAACACCAAATCAGGGAACGGCTCAGACAGACGCGTCACGGCGCTGTCATAATCTTCGGCTTCCAACGGTTGGTAACCATTCTGTTCCAACACAAAGCACACCATCTCACGGATCGGCGCTTCGTCTTCCACCACCAGTATGCGTCTTGCCATCGTCAATCCTGCCAATGTGTTAGCGACTTTTCGGGCGCCATTATGCGTCAGTTTTGTGACACTTTTATGAAAAAAACCGGCTGTTATAGGCAGTAAGCATAGCGATTATTTCCCGCAGTAACGAAAAATCATCCGGTTGTCATCATCATTGCGCCGGGACAGCCGCCGCCGCGGCCTTTATAATCATCGCCATTATCTTTACATCCGGGAGTATCATGCGCCTGATCCACACCTCTGACTGGCACCTTGGCCAGTACTTTTTCACCAAAAGCCGCGCCGCCGAGCACCAGGCTTTTCTGAACTGGCTGATCGAACAGGTAGATCAGCAGCAGGTGGATGCGCTGATCGTCGCCGGAGATCTGTTCGATACCGGCTCGCCGCCCAGCTATGCCCGCGAGCTGTACAACCGCTTCGTGGTGGAACTGCAGCGCACCGGCTGCCAGCTGGTGGTGCTGGGCGGCAACCACGATTCGGTCGCGACGCTGAACGAATCGCGTGAACTGCTTTCCTGCCTGAACACCACGGTGATCGCCAGCGCGCAGGGCGCCCCGGAACAGCAGATCGTGGTGCTTAACCAACGCGACGGCCAGCCGGGCGCGGTGCTGTGCGCCATCCCGTTCCTGCGGCCGCGCGATCTGCTCACCAGCCGCGCCGGCGAATCCGGCGCGCAGAAACAACAGGCGTTGCAGGAAGCCATCGCCGAACATTATCAAGCGCTGTATCAGGCGGCCTGCGAGCGCCGCGACCAGTTGGGCCTGCCACTGCCGATCGTCGCCACCGGCCACCTGACCACCGTCGGCGTTACCACCTCCGACTCGGTGCGCGACATCTATATCGGCACCCTCGACGCCTTCCCGGCGCAGGCCTTCCCCCCCGCCGACTATATCGCGCTGGGCCACATTCACCGCGCGCAGAACGTCGCCAAATCGGAGCATATTCGCTATAGCGGCTCGCCGATCCCGCTCAGCTTCGATGAGCTGGGCAAAGCCAAAAGCGTCTTCCTGGTGGATTTCGCCGACGGCGCTTTGCAGCGGGTAGAAACGTTAACGATCCCGCAGTTTCAGCCCATGCAACTGATCAAAGGCGATCTGGCCGAGATCGAACGGCAGCTGCGGCAATTTGCCGATTATGCCGGCGAGCTGCCGGTGTGGCTGGATATCGAAGTGGCGACGCAGGACTACCTCAGCGATATCCAACGCCGCATCCAGCTGCTGGCGGATGCGCTGCCGGTGGAAGTGGTGCTGCTGCGGCGCAGTAAAGAGCAGCGCCGCCAGGCGATCGCGCAGCAGGATAAGGAAACGCTCAACGAGCTGAGCGTCAACGAGGTGTTCGAACGGCGCCTGGCGCAGGAGGCCGACATGCCCGAAGCGCGCCAACGGCGGATGCACCAACTGTTCCGCCAGGTGGTCGAGGCGGTGCAGCACAACCCTGAAGAGAGCAACCCATGAAAATCCTCAGCCTGCGGTTAAAAAACCTCAACTCGCTGCAGGGCGAATGGAAAATTGACTTCACCGCCGAGCCGTTCGCCAGCAACGGCCTGTTCGCCATTACCGGCCCGACCGGCGCGGGCAAAACTACCCTGCTGGACGCCATCTGCCTGGCGCTGTACCACCAGACGCCGCGTCTCAACGTCACGCCAAGCCAGAATGAACTGATGACCCGCCACACCGCCGAATCGCTGGCGGAGGTCGAATTCGAGGTCAAGGGCGTCGGCTATCGCGCCTTCTGGAGCCAGCGCCGCGCCAAAAACGCGCCGGACGGCAATCTGCAGGCGCCGAAGGTCGAACTGGCACGCCGCGAAGACGGCAAGATCCTGGCGGACAAGGTGCGCGACAAGCTGGAGCTTACCGCCGCCATCACCGGGCTGGACTTTGGCCGCTTCACCAAATCGATGATGCTGTCTCAGGGGCAGTTCGCCGCCTTCCTCAACGCCGACGCCAACGATCGCGCCGAGCTGCTGGAAGAGCTGACCGGCACCGAAATCTACGGGCGGTTGTCCGAACAGGTGTTCGAGTCGCACAAGCAGGCCAAAACCGACCTGGATGCGTTGCACCAACGCGCCAGCGGCATCGAACTGCTGAACGACGAGCAGCGCCAGTCTCTGACCGAACAGCTGGCGGCGCTGAGCGCGCAGGAAATCGCTCTCGGCGAACAAACCCAGCGACAGCAACAGGCGCTGAGCTGGCTGCAGCAATGGCAACGCCTCCGGCAACAGCAAAGCGAGGGGCAATTGCGGCTGGACACCGCCCAGCGCGAGCAGGAGGAGGCCGCCCCGCAGCTGCAGCGGCTGGCGCTCAGCGAGCCGGCCGAGAAATTGCGGCCGCTGCGCGGTGAACGCGATCGCTGCCGCGCCGAGCTGCAGACGATACAACAGCAGGCAGCCCAGCTGACGCAACAGCAGGAACAGCAGTCGGCGCAGTTGACCCCGCTGCAGCAGGCGGTGGAAAAAACCCGCCAGGCGCAGCAAGCGCATGCCGAACACATGCGGCAACAGCAACAACAGATCGACGAGCAGGTCGCCCCGCTCGACCATCAAATAGCCCAACTGCAGTCGACACAGGCCGAGCGGCGACAGGCCGGCGATGCCGCCGCACAGCAGTGCGCCCAGCAGCAGACCGCGCTGGAGCAGCTCACTGCTCAGCGCAGCCAACTGACGAGGCAGGCCGCACAGCATCAGCAGCAGTTGAATGCGCTGAGTGAAGCGCTGGCCGTTCAACAGCAACAGCAGCAGGCGCTGGAGGCGCAAAAGCCGCTGGCCCCGCTGCGCCAGCGCCTGAGCGTCCTGGCGGATCTGCGCCCGACGCGCCAGCAGCTGTTTACTCTATCCTCTTTATCGCAGCAAATCGTTAAACGGCTGGAACAACAGCGGCAAGAGCTAAACAGCGGTCAACATGAACTTACCCAGTTGGAACCACAGCTAGAACTCATCCGTCAGCAATTTAAGCAGCAGAAAGCCCACCAGGCCGATGTTGAAAAAACCTATGCGCTGGAACAACGGATCGTGGGTCTGGAGGCCGAGCGCGCCCGTTTGCAACCCGGCGCCCCCTGCCCGCTGTGCGGCTCATGCGAGCACCCGGCGGTAGAACAATACCAAGAGGTAAAACTGTCAGAAACCGCGCAACGTCTGGAGCAAATGAAAGTCCAGACCGAAGCATTGCAAAAACAAGGCGTCGAGCTGCGAGCCCGTTACGACAACCTGCAACAGCAATTGCAGCGTCAGCAGCAAACCATCGCGCAGGATGAACAACAGCTGGCCGGCCAACAGCAGCAGTGGCGGCAGCTCAGCGCGCCGCTGGCGTTCGACTTTACGCTGGCGGATGGCGAGCAACTCAGCGCCTGGCTGAGTGGCTGCGACGACGAAGAACGGCGCGGGCAACAGGCGCTGCAGCAGCATGAACAGGCGGCGCAGGCGGTACAGCAGGCGAAAGACGCGCTCATCGCTCTGCAAACGCAGCAGCAGCAGACGCAGCAACAGCTGGCGTTGCTCGAAGAACGCTTTACGCTGCTGCAGAAAGCCCACGCCGACAGCCTGCAACAGCAGCAAGAGCTGCAACAACGCTGGCAAGAAGGCGAGAAGACCCTTGCCGAACGACGCGCGCAGCGGCTGACGCTGTTCGGCGAACAGCAGGTCGCCGAGGTGCGCGAACAGCTGCGCGCCAAACAAACCGCCTGTGAACAGGCCAGTTTGCAGGCCGCCGAGCAGTGGCAAAAGGCGCAGGAACTGCGCGAGCGCCTGGCCGGCCAGCAGTCCGGGCTGCAACAACAACACACCCAGATGCAGGAGCGGCTGCAGCAGGCGCAGCAGCAGTGGCAGCAGGCGCTGGCCGACAGCGAATTCGCCGATGAAACCGCCTTCGCCGCCGCGCTGCTGGACGATGTCCTGCGCCGCGAATTGCAGCAGCGCAAAGAACAGCTGCAACAGAGGCAGGTGGAGGCCGCCGCCCTGCTGACACAGGCGACGCAAACGCTGGAGCAGCACCGGCAGAACCGCCCTGAAGGGCTGGATGAAGCCAACGCGGATCTCGATGCGCTCACCCAATCGCTGGCCGAGCTGGCGCAGCAGTTGAAGGCGCTGCAGCTGCGCCAGGGCGAACTGCGCAACCAGCTGGCAAGCGACGCCGAACGCCGTCTCAATCAGCAGGCGCTGTTCGAGCAGATCGCCCGCAGCCAACAAGACTACGATGACTGGAGCTACCTCAACCAGCTGATCGGCTCGAAAGAAGGCGACAAGTTCCGCCGCTTCGCTCAGGGGCTGACGCTCGATCATCTGGTGTATCTGGCCAACCTTCAGCTCGGCCGGCTGCACGGGCGCTACCTACTGCAGCGCAAGACCAGCGACGCTCTGGAACTGCAGGTGGTCGACACCTGGCAGGCGGACGCGCTGCGCGATACCCGCACCCTGTCCGGCGGCGAGAGCTTCCTGGTCAGCCTGGCGCTGGCGCTGGCGTTGTCCGATCTGGTCAGCCATAAAACCAGCATCGACTCGCTGTTCCTCGACGAAGGTTTCGGCACGCTGGATGCCGAAACCCTCGATACCGCGCTGGACGCGCTGGACAGTCTGAACGCCTCCGGCAAAACCATTGGCGTGATCAGCCACGTCGAGGCGATGAAAGAACGCATTCCGGTGCAGATCAAGGTGAAAAAGGTCAACGGGCTTGGCGTCAGCCGGCTGGAGGCGCACTTCAGGCTGGAATGATCCCGCCGCGCGCGGCGCAGAAGTGTGACCGCGGCGGCACTCCGCGGTGAAAAGCGTTGAGCTGCGGCGGGCACGGGTTATTATGCAGGCATAACAGGATTGTTACTGTATCCCCTCCGCCGCTCAGGCCGCAGGGCAGAAAGATAAAATACAGGCAAAACCTGACGCCCGGGATCGCTTCCGGGCGTCAGGTTTTTTCGTTTTCAGGATGCTGAAACACCGGGAAAAACCATGAAAATCGCTAAAATACTCAATAATAACGTGGTGATTACGCTGGACGACCGTCAGGCAGAGACGGTGGTGATGGGAAAAGGAATCGGCTTTAAAAAGAAGCCCGGCGATACGCTGGACGAAAGCCTGATCGAAAAGGTATTCACCCATAACGGCGGTGAAATCGCCGAGCGCTATAAAGAGCTGCTCGCCGAGATCCCATTGGCCTGCGTCACCACTGCCGACAGGATTATTACTCTCGCCCGCGAACGCCTGCCGGGCAAGCTGCATAACATCGTCTACATCACGCTGACCGATCACATCCACTTCGCCCTGCAGCGCCATGCGCAAGGGCTGGATATCAAAAATGCGCTGCTGTGGGAGATTAAAAAACTCTACCCGGCCGAATTCGCCGTCGGGCTGGAGGCGCTGGCTCTGATCGCCCAGCGGCTGGATACCGCGCTGCCGGAAGACGAAGCCGGATTTATTGCCCTGCACCTGGTCAACGCCCAGCTTAACGACGAGATGCACAACACGCTGCACATTACCCGCGTGATGCAAGAGATCCTCAACCTGGTCAAATACCATTTCCGCTTTGATTACAACGAGGAATCCCTGAGCTACCACCGGTTCGTCACCCACTTGAAATTTTTCGCCCAGCGCCTGCTGGGGAAAAACTACGTCGACAGCGACGACGACTCGCTGTATCAGGTGGTGAAAGAGAAGTACCGCGAGTCATTCGCCTGCGCCGGCAAGATCAACCGCCACATCGAAAAGCACTATCAACACCAGCTCACCACGGAAGAGATGATGTTCCTGACCATTCATATCGAACGGGTGCGCAGCGAAAGCGAGGAAAAGCCGGTTTAACGGCGGGCGTCCGCCACCCGCACGCCGTACTGCGGAAACACCGCGTCGGCGGAAATCAGCGTCAGCCCCTCCGCCTGCGCCTGCGCGATCAGCATGCGATCGAAAGGATCCTGATGGTGTGGCGGCAGCTGCCCGGCCTGTTGGCAATGAAAGGCATCCATCGGCAGCGACAGAAAATCTTCGGCCTCGATGATCGCAAAGATGTCTTCCGGCAGCGCCAGCTTGCCCAGCGCCTGCTTAATCGAGATCTCCCAAATGCTGGCCGCGCTAACGTACACCGCATTGCCCGGATCGGCGATCTGCCTTTTGGCGTTCGCGCCCAGGCAGGCGTCATCGATCAGCCACCACAGCAACGCGTGGGTATCCAGCAGCAGGCGCTTCATTCATCGCCCTCAAACAGCGCCGCAATGGCCGCATCCCCGGCGTTGAAATCCGCCGGCACGGTGAACCTGCCCTTGGCGGCGCCGGGGCGGCGCGCTTCCCCCTTGATGGCGACCAGCTGTACGTACGGCTTCCCTGCTTTTGCAATAATCACGGTTTCTCCCTCCGCGGCTCTGTCCGCCAGTTGGCTCAGATTGGATTTGGCTTCGTGCATATTGGCCTGAATCGGCATACGCGTCCTCCTTAGCTAAGTTAGCTAAATCATAAAGCGCCGTCCAGTTTTTGTACAGTGAAGGGTTTAAAGCGCGAGCAGCCTCGCGCTTTGTTGCAACGCTTAGCGCTGCTGTTGCGGCCACAGCCAGGCCGCACCGCGCACGCCGCTGGAATCGCCGTGAACCGCCTTGCGGATCGGCGTTTCACACTCGCCGCCGAACACCCAGCCTTTCACCAGTTGCGGCACCGTGCGATACAGACGATCCACGTTGCTCATGCCGCCGCCGAGCACTACCACGTCCGGATCCAGCATGTTGATCACGTGCGCCAGCGATTTCGCCAATCGCATTTCGTAACGTTCAATCGCTTGTGCCGCCAGCGCATCGCCCCGCTCGCTCAGCGCCATGATCTCATGCCCTTGCAGCGCATTGCCGCTCAGGCGCGCATAGTCGGTGGCGAAACCGGTGCCTGAAACAAAGGTTTCGATGCAACCCGGCTTGCCGCAGTAGCACGGCACGTCGCGGGCGTAGCGCAGCTCATCGTCATCCTGCCACGGCAGCGGATTGTGGCCCCATTCGCCGGCGATGCCGTTGCCGCCGGCATGCGCCTGGCCGTTCAGCGCCACGCCGGCGCCGCAGCCGGTGCCGATGATGACCGCAAACACGGTTTTCGCGCCGGCGCCGGCGCCATCGGTGGCTTCCGACACCGCCAGGCAGTTGGCGTCGTTGGCGATGCGCACCTCGCGCGCCAGCAGCGCCGACAGATCCTTATCCAGAGGCTGGCCGTTGAGCCACACCGAGTTGGCGTTCTTTACTCGCCCGGTAAACGGCGACAGCGTGCCGGGAATGCCGATCCCGACCGATCCTCGTTCGCCGGTATGATCCTCCGCCAGTTTCACCAGCCCGGCGATCGCCGCCAGGGTTTGCCGGTAGTCATGGCGCGGCGTGGCGATGCGATGGCGAAACAGCTCCCGCCCGTCATTCGCCAACGCGATCACTTCAATTTTCGTTCCACCCAAGTCGATGCCAATGCGCACGTATTTTTTCTCCTCGATGCCGCGCAGCGTTGTCACAGCCTAATGTAAGCGCGCGAATGAATCACCTGTTTCCCATTCTCCGTCCCGTCCTTCCCCGGTGCGCAAAGCGACGCAATTCGGAGAGAATGGGGCGATTTTTCAGCGTCAATTCGTTATCATGCCGCCCTGCTTTTGACGAATCAGCGTGCCGAACGCACGCCCAGCCAGGGATAACATTATGCTGTGGTTTAAGAATTTGATGGTTTACCGTTTGAGCCGCGAAGTGGCGTTAAACGCGGATGAAATGGAAAAACAACTCAGCGCGTTCGCCTTCACGCCGTGCGGCAGCCAGGACATGGCGAAGACCGGCTGGGTTTCCCCGATGGGCTCGCACAGCGATGCGCTGACGCACGCGGTCAACGGCCAGATCGTCATCTGCGCGCGCAAGGAAGAGAAAATCCTGCCGTCGCCGGTGATCAAGCAAGAGCTGCAGGCCAAGATTGAGCGCCTGGAGGCGGAGCAACACCGCAAACTGAAGAAAACCGAGAAAGACGCGCTGAAGGATGAAGTGCTGCACAGCCTGCTGCCGCGCGCGTTCAGCCGCTTCAACCAGACCTTCATGTGGATAGACACCGTCAACGACCTGATCATGGTCGACGCCGCCAGCGCTAAACGCGCCGAAGACACGCTGGCGCTGCTGCGTAAAAGCCTCGGCTCGCTGCCGGTGGTGCCGCTGACCATGGAAAGCCCGATCGAACTGACGCTGACCGAATGGGTGCGTTCCGGTGAGATGCCGGCCGGCTTCGCCATTCAGGATGAAGCGGAACTGAAAGCGATTCTGGAAGAAGGCGGCGTGATCCGCTGCAAGAAACAGAATCTGATCAGCGACGAAATCGCGGTGCACATCGAAGCCGGCAAGCTGGTGACCAAGCTGGCGGTGGACTGGCAGGAGCGCATCCAGCTGATGCTGTCGGACGACGGTTCGCTCAAGCGCCTGAAGTTCGCCGACACGCTGCGCGAGCAGAACGACGATATCGATCGCGATGACTTCGCCCAGCGCTTTGACGCCGACTTTATCCTGATGACCAGCGAGCTGGCGGCGTTGATCAAAAACACCATCGAAGCGCTCGGCGGCGAAGCCCAGCGTTAATCCCGCCTCAGAAACGACCAGGGCCCAGCCTTCGCTGAGCCCTGCGTTCCCCTAACGAGCAACGTTTATTTGCTCAGGTAGCGGCACAGATAGGCGGTGGCGTCGGCCACCTGCAGGTTGAACTCGCTGTGCCCCGGCACGAAGAACTTCTCGCCCGGCGTAAACACCTGCCAGTCCGGCGCCCCCGGCAGCAGCACTTTCAGCGCCCCGGTGATCACCGTCATTTCTTCCGGCTGTGCGGTGGAGAAGGTGTATTCGCCCTCTTCCATCACACCCACGCTGGTAAGACCGATGCTGCTACTGTCAAAACCGATAGACTTCACTTTTCCGGCAAAATACTCATTCACTTTCAGCATAGACTGGCACCCGCGTAATCATCTTGATGGAAAATCCATATTGGGGGATTGCGGTTGATCTGTCACTGGTTTTTCGCGCGAAATGCGATCGCGGCGCAGAGTAAAACGCTACAGGCCCTCTCGCCGACAGTCAGGGCTGCTGAAGCCCGGGGCGCCTCACGGGCGCAAAACGCCCGTAGTCGCGTCGAGCGCAGATTTATGGCTATTTGAATCAGTCGATTAACTCTGCGGCCAGCTTGGCGACCAGTACGTTCGACAGCAGCACCGGTACCGACAGACGCGCCTGCAGAAAAGCGCGGTGACGCTGGTGATAACCGATACAATCGAGCACCACCACCTCCGCCCCCTGCCGCAGCAGGGTGCAAGCCGCCTGCTCCAACGCAGCGTCATCCGCCAGATAGGGGCTGGCGACGGCATAGATCGGCGGCGCCGCCAGCTGCCGCCATTTGCGCGCCTGCTGCCCAACCTGTTCAGCCACCGGCACCACGATGCCGACACGGTGTGTGCCGACGATCGCAGAGATCAACGGCGGGATAATGCGATCCGGTTCCAGCAACAGCACCCGTTCCGCCTGCAATCGACCGAATTCGCCGGTGCATAGCAACAGAATCACCTCGCATCCCGTCGCTTCCAGTTCGCGGATCTTCTCCTGCAACCCGCTTTCGACTCGAGCGGCGCCGAGCGTCACCTGCGTACCGTCCAAAAGACGCGACACCAGCAGCTTGTCGCCCTGTTGCGGTGCATAACGCTCGGCGATCTGCCCGATATCCAGGCCGTCCAGCAAACCGACGTGCCTCATTCGCTCCGCCGGCAGATAAGCAGACAGCAGCGGCATGATATCGCTGCGCGGCGCTTGACCGATGGTCAGCGTGGCGAATGAAGCCGTCATGGGTCTATCTCCTTTTTTGCAGGTGGCTCAGACTGCCGTACAGCGTCAGCAGCCGGTCGTATTCGGCGGCATCATAGAACCGGCAGGTACCGCGGCCGAATTCTTTGGCGACTTCCACCGCGAATTTGACCGCCAACGCGATGTCCGTTTCGTGGCTGGCGCCGGTACCGCAGCCCGGCACCACTGATTCGCTGCAGATCGCCACGCCGACCACCGGCGCTGCGGTAGCGGTCGAGGGCTGCAAGATGCTGTTGAGGTGATGTACACCGTTGCCGTAAGGGGTGATGTCCTGCGTGGTGATAGGGAAAGTCACCGCCGGCCGGCCGCTGGTCATCTCCATGATGCGCAGCAGATCTTCCGCCACCCGCAGGATGTACCCCTCTTTCACCGTCGGCGACAGCGCATAGCCTTTATGATTGATGATGCGGTTGCCTTTGGTGGTGTCGATCGACAGGATGGCGTCAGCCTCCGGCACCACTTCGTTATCGTTCATCGTCACGTCATCGATCGGTGAATCCATAAAATCAACCGGATCGTGCGGCCGGGTCGGCGCGTTCGGGCAAATATGGGTGGTGACGATCACATCGCCCGGCAGCATGTCGCCCTTGCGCTGCATCTCCGCCAACTTCAGCGCGGCGGCAATGGCGGCGATCGCGCCGTCGCCGTCGGACACCAGCCCGATTCGCGTCGGCCGCGCGCCAATGCCGCCCAGGCGGCCGATAATGCCCAGCGTCGGCGCCGCACCACCGCCGAATTTTCCTGCACTGCCGGGGATCTCGATACGCACGAAATCGGTGCCGCCCTTCGGCCCCTCGGCGCGCAAGGTGCTGGCCCGGATCGCCGGGTAAGACGCAAACAGGTCGACGACGTCTTGGCCGCTGACGAATGCGCTATCAATCAATTCAAAAACCTGCAGCGTTTGTTGCAAACTCATGGTCGTTTTACCTCACCAATGTCATCGGCAGGAGCTATTTGCCCTTGCTGGAAAAAATCGAGCTGAAGAAGTTGTAGAGCGCATCGCCGGCGATAAATCCGGCCGCCATAATCTCCATCGGCGTGCGGCCACGATCCCCCCAACGTCGCAGGATCGCCACGCGCAGCGCAATGCCGACCAGCACCGCCCACCCGGCCAAGGCGTTGTTGATCAGCAGGCCGGTTGCCAGCAGCACGCCGAGCTGGCGTTTAGGGCCGCCGACCAGCTGCACCAAGGCGCCGGGGATCGCCCAGATCAACAGACTCCAGGCGATGCCCGGCTGCGCGCCGGCCTCGATGGTTTTGGCGTAAACGCGCGCGACCGGCGGGATCAGATCCTGCAGGAAATAGCTGTGGTAAGAGAGGTAAACCACCGGAATGGCGATGATGAAAGCGATCAACGCCGCAAACAGCTGAATGCGACGCCCCAGCAGCTCTTGCTGCAGATCCTCACCGTAGCCGCGCAGGATGAAGCCGGCTTTCAAATCAAAGCCCATGTCGGCGAAGGCCGGCCCAGTGGCGGCGGTAAAACCGGTCAGGATGCATAGCGCCAGCGGTGGGAAACCGATCAGGATACCGACTATCAGGGTGATCAACGCCACCGCGAACGCGGGAAACCAGCCGGAGTGCATGGCAGCGATACCGACGATCAACTCATGAACGAAAGCGGCAAACGCCGCGTAAATCACGAACAGCGCCAACATCGGCAGCGACATCTCGCTAAACAGCCCGCCGACCAAGGCCAAAAAAGCGGCGATGACGATATAGCCGACCGCGCCCAGACCGAGCGCTTTGCTTACGGCGCTGTCGGGTTGGGTATAACCGGCGCTATCGGCGCGGCGGCTGCGGATCACCTGCGCGACCTGGATCAGCGCCACCAGGCCAGCGCCGACCATCACGCCGTGCGGAATAAAATGGGCGTTAATATCGAATCCGGCCACCGGCTCGGCGTAGGCCCGCAGCAATAGCCCGACGCCGAACATGCTCAGCGCCCAGATATTGCCGATAAAAGCGGTGCCGAAAGCCGCCATGGGGATCTTGAGCATTGATCCAGCGATGCCCACCACTACGCCCACCACCAGGAGCCAGGCCTGCTTGCCGCCGCGATCGCCGGCTTTAATCGCCTCTGCGGCGGCGACGCCCGGCGGCCAGGCATTGGCGGCGGGGAACACTTTGGTATCGAACAGACGATAAAGCAGATAGGCGTCGAGCAGCATCGCCGCCGCCACGCCGCAGAACATCGGTAGAATAAGCTGTGGTTGCCCCATCACGTAAGGCACCGCAATCGGCATCAGCAGACAGTTGGCTGCACCGAAGGTGGCGGAGGAGATCACCGTTTGCGCCAGGTTCTGGGTATGCACCGAACGATAGCGTTGGAACATCTGTAGCGGGATGCGCGCCAACAGCATGGCGATCAGCGCGCCGATGATCGAAGTGTTGGGCGTCACGCCCAGCGTGGTGATCAGTTGAACGCCGATGATCGCCCCCATCACCGAAAGTAGCGCCATGACCAACAGCGTGCCGGCCGCTTTTAGCGGATTATTTGATTTCATGCTTGGTTTCCCTGAATATTCCCTGCCGCATGACGGAAATAACGCCAGGCGATAGCTCGCCGCAGCAGTTCCATTATTTGGAACTGCTGGCGTCATAACGTTATTATTCTCTTACTCAGCCTATCTGTTCCCACCAATAAAATACGGTGGAATATAACTAATGAGTTCCCTGGTGTCGGCACTCGTTAATTATGATGGAATGCTACAGCTCCGGCGCGTTATTTGATCTGCTGCCAATAATCATCGCCATATTTTTCCGCCAGTTGGCGGCTGACTGCGGTTAATTCGGCCAGGACTTCCGGTACGAACGGCTGTTCCTCGCCCTGCGAGGGGAAGGACAGACACAGTCCCACCGTCTCGCTACCGTGCTTGTTCACCAGCGCGGTCGCCAGCGAACTGATGCTGTTCAAAGTTTCATTGCGTGCCAACGACCATCCCTGGCGCCTCACCTGCTGCAACTTCTGCAGCAGCGCATCCAGCGTTTGCGGCGCATTGGGCGAAGCCGCCCGGTAACCGCCGGCATAACGCGCTCGAACCTGCTCGTCGCTTTCACGCGCCAGTATCGCCCGGCCGACCGAGGTTTCCGCCGCCGGTGAACGGTAACCCGCCGGAGTGACCACCTGCAAAAAGTGGCGGCTGGGAAACATGCGCATCACCATGATCTCCTGCCCCTCCAATACCGAAAGGTAGCCGGTACACGCCGTCTGGCGGCACAGCTGCGCCATGCTAGCCGCCAGGTTGTCCACCAGCGGCATCGACAGATAGTGGCTGGAAGCCGCCAGCAACAGCGCACCGATACGGTAACGCCGGCTATCGGGATCGCGCTCCAGCATGCCCTGATTTTCCATGGTCTGCAGCAGGCGCGACACCGTGCTTTTTGGCAGCGCCAATTGATCCACCACGTCGCTGAATGCTATACCCGGCTGACCATGCATCACGCGTTGTTGAGTAAAGAGTTTTAATACCGCAGCGGCATTTTCCAGCGTTGTCATGATCCACCTTGTTCCACTATATGGAACTCAGTTCCTGTTTTATAATTAAAAACTAAAACCCGAACTCCACAGCGTCAAGCTGTTTATTTTTTATCAGCAGAAAAATAAAAGGCATTCGTGCTTTTTAAATTAAAATATCGCGCAGAACGCCAACTTCGTCACGTTGATTAAAATAACGATACGCTTTGAAAATAATGAATAGCAGGACAAGCTGCTGAAAAATGGTTTTGTTCGGGGGATATCTCGTCGCGACTCAAAGACCCGCGCCGCGCAAACTGAAATCGATCGGCAGCGTCAATTCCACCGTGCCGTTGACGTAGGCGTCCGACGGCGGCGTGGGCAGCGGCGAAGCGCGTTTGACCAGCGCCTGGATTTCACGATCCAGCGACGGCAGCCCGGCGCTGCTGACCAGCGTCACCGCCAGCACGTGGCCCTGTCTGTCCAACGTGAAACGCACCTGCCCGACGCCCTGGCGCTTCAGCCGCAGTGCGTCTTTAGGATAACGCTTAAAGCGATTCAGGCGGCCGCTGATACGGCTGCGCCAGTTGTCCTCCCCCGCCTGAGCATAGGGTGTCAGGCGAGTTTGCGGCGCGGCCGTTTTATCCGCGCGGCCCGGCGGCGGCGCGCCGACGCTTTGTTCCTGAACCTTCGGCGGCGCGATGATTCTCTCGTGCGGCGGCGTGCGGGGCAGGTTGTTTTTCTTCACCGGCTTAGGTGGTTTTTTCTGTTTCAGCGGCACGGCGATGTTCGGCTGCGCGGCGTCAGGCGCTTTCACTAGCGGCAACGGCTCCGGTGGCGCCGACGGTTCAGCCTGAGGCGGCGGCGTCCTTTGTCCCGGCGGTTGTTTCGCCTCGGCCGGGGCCTGCGGCGCGGCGGCCATCAGCACCATCACCGCCGGCGGCGGCACCCACGGCGGCTCGGCCTTGTCTCGCCAGGGCCAAAGCAGCGCGGCAACCAGCAGATGCAGCGCCAGCACCAACACCAGACAACGGCGCCAGGGCATGGCGGTGCCGGGTGCGGCGAAAGGCAGCGGCGAAACCGACATGCTCACTCTTCCGTCAGCGCCAAATGGAGGCGATCGGTCAGCGGTTTGAACAGATAGTTCATCATCGAACGCTCACCGGTGCGGATGAAGCCTTCGACCGGCATCCCTGGGCGGATCTCCAACCCGCTCAAGCGTTGCAATCCTTCTTCGCTGACCTTGGCGCGCACGCTGTAATAAGGCGCGCCGCTTTTCTCGTCGGTCAGGCGATCGGCCCCGACCAGCGTCACTTCGCCCTCGACGCGCGGCGTGGTGCTTTGGTTGAACGCCGAGAACAACAATTCGACCGGCAACCCCACCTGCACTTTATCGATCAACTCGACCGGGATGCGCGCTTCTACCTGCAGCCCGCGATCGCTGGGCACGATCTCCATCAGTTGCTGACCGGCGCCAATCACGCCGCCTTCGGTGAACACGCTCAACCCCACCACGGTGCCCGCCACCGGCGCTTTCACCTGCGTATGCCCCAGATCGGCCTCCGCCTTGGCCAGGCGGTTATCCAGCTCGTCCAGCTTCATCCGTACCTCGGCCAATTGGCTGCTGACCTCTTTTTGATACTCCTCCCGCCGCTGGATCGCCCGCAGTTTCAGCTCCAGGATCTGGCGCCCCAGACGGCCGATATTGCCGCTGTCCTCGGATGCCTGGCCGTCGATCTGCGCATGCTGCCCCTCCAGATCCAGCAGCCGATTGCGCGCCACATACCCTTGCGCCGCCAGCTTGCGCATGCCGCCCAGTTGCTCCTGCAGCATGGCCTTTTGCCGTTGCTTGCTGGCGTAAGACTGCCGAACCCCTTCCAACATCGCCTGCGATCCGGCGATGCTTTCCGCGATCGCCGCCAGCTCGCTCTGCAGCGCCGCACGGCGGCTGGTGAACAGCTGTTGCTGCAGCAGCATCAGCGACATCACCTCCGGCTCTTCTCGCCGCGTTTGCAGCGATGGCGGGAAAGCGATCGCTTGCAGACCGTCGCGCTCGGCTTGCAGCCGCGCCTGCTGCGCGGCGTTGCTCAACTGCTGGCTGCGCAGCGCATCGCGCTGGGTGCGGCTGTCGACGGTATCCATCAACAACAGCACCTGCCCGGCGCGGACCCGGTCGCCCTCATGCACCTGAATCTGCGACACCACCCCGCCGCTCGGGTGCTGCACCGCCTTGCGGTTGCCGGCCACCACCACGCTGCCGGAAACCGGCACGCCTTTGTCCAGCGGCGCCAACAGCCCCCACAGCAGGAAACCGCCAAACCCCAACAGCACCAGCCAGCCTCCCAGCCGCAGATAACGGCCTTCGTCGAACTGCCGGGAAAGGGCGTCGATATCGCCGGGGATCACACTCTGATTGCTCATACTTTTCGTTCACCGCTGGCCGTTTTGGCGAAGTTGGCGTAATTGACGTTGAAGCCGCCGTTGCTGCGCCCGGCATTGGCCGGTGCGGCGGCAGCGGCGGGCGCAAAACCAGGCAGTTTTTTCAGGATGGCGTCGCTGGGGCCGAAGTGCTGTATCTGGCCGGCGTTCAGCACCAGCAATTTGTCGGTGGTCGCCAGGATCGCCGGTTTGTGGGTCACCAACACGATGGTGGTGCCGCGCGCCTTCAGCGCTTCGATCGCCCGCTGCAGCGCCCCTTCCCCTTCGCGATCGAGGTTGGCGTTCGGTTCGTCCAGCACCACCAGCGCCGGAGATCCATACAGCGCGCGCGCCAGCGCCACCCGCTGACGTTGGCCGCCGGACAGGCCGCTGCCGCCTTCACCCAGCTCGGTCTCATAGCCTTTCGGTAAATGCAGGATCAGCTGATGCACGCCGGCCAGCGCCGCCGCCGCCACCACCTTCTCGGCGTCGACCTGCCCAAAGCGGGCGATGTTATCCGTCAGGGTACCGGCGAACAGCTGGATATCCTGCGGCAAGTAGCCGATATGCGGCCCGAGTTGTTGCTTGTCCCACTGCTGAATGTCTGCACCGTCCAGCCGCACGTCGCCGCTGAGCGGCGTCAGCGCGCCAACCAGTTGGCGCATCAGCAGGGTTTTGCCGGAGCCGGACGCGCCAATCACGCCCAGCACCTCGCCGGCCTCCAGGCGAAAACTGACGCCGTGCAACACCGGTGCCGTGCCGCCTGGCGCACTAGCGGTCAACTGATTCACGACCAATGTACCGCCGGGTGCCGGCAGCGGCAGACTCGGTATTCGTGGCGGGTTAGCGGCCAGCATCACCTCCAGCCGCTGCAAGGACTGGCGCGCCGATGACCACTGCTTCCAGGCGCCGATCAGCTGATCGATCGGCCCCAGCACCCTGCCGATCAGGATCGATCCGGCGATCATCATTCCCGGCGTAATGTCGCCGTTGACCGCCAGCAGCGCGCCGCAGCCCAACATCAGCGACTGCAGCGCCAGCCGCACGGTTTTCGACCAAGCGGTGACCGCGGCGATTTTCTCGCTGGCGCGGTTCTGCAGCAGCAGGAACTGCTGATGCTGCCGCAGCCAGCGCAGGCGCAAGTCGGTCAACATGCCCATGGCGGCGATGGCTTCGGCATTGCGCAGGTTGCCGTTGGCCTGCTGCGTGGCGCTCAGCGCGACGCGGCCGGCCTCCGCCAGCGGCGCCTGCGACACCCGCTGGTTGAGCCAGGCCAGCAGCACCAGCAGGATCACCCCGGCGCTGGCCAACGCGCCAAGCCAGGGGTGGAGCAGAAAAACCACCAGCAGATAAACCGGGAACCAGGGGGCATCGAAAAAGGCGAACAGCGCATTGCCGGTGGCGAACTGGCGCAGGTTGGTCAGATCGTTCAATGCCTGCCCCGCCAGCGGGTTGCCGGTTTTCAAATTGGTTTCGAAGGCGGCGTCATAGACTCGCTGATTGAGGCGCATATCCATCTGGGCGCCAAGGCGGATCACCACCTGGCTGCGCACCCACTCCAGCAGGCCCATAAACAGGTAAAGGCCGACCACCATCAGGGTCAGCATCGCCAGCGTCATGAGGTTGCCCGACGGCAACACGCGATCGTAGACCTGCAGCATATACAGCGCCGGGGCCAGCATCAGCAGGTTGATCACTGCGGTAAACAGCGCAATGCCCCAAAATCCGCGCCGGTATGCGGCCAGCACGCTCATCACTTCTCCGCGCCTGACGGCGTTTTTCATGGCGTTTTCCATCGGCTAAAAACGAGAAAACGCCCGCCGGGGCACGCGGCGCCGGCGGGCAAACGGCCGCGATCAGGCCGCCAGCAATTCCGGGCTGTCGGCGTGCTGCACGCCCACCGCCGTCGCCGCCGCCACCTCATCGAAGGTGGAGTTGACGCTCAGACCGTAGTCGTCGAGGATGCCGTTCAGCGCGGTTTCCAGCGCGCCGGTATCGCCGGACATCAGGCCGTACACCACCTGGTGTACCACGCCATCGTGGCCCTGCGCCTGCAGGCTGCTGAGATTCAGGCCGCCGAAGCTGACGTCAGGAACCTGGATGTTGTACGGTGTAGAGCCGCCGCCGTTCAGACCGTCGCCGAACGACAGGGAGTCCAGTTGACCGTACAGGGTGTGCGCCGGTGCGTTGAACAGGGTGTAGGTCAGGTTGCCGCCCGCCACGAACGAGGTGATGTTGTTGGCGGTGCTGGTCACGGCATATTGGCTGCCGGACAGGCTGCCGCCGTAGAAACCGCCGCTGTTGGAGTCGGTGACATTACCGTTGGTGTGGTTGATATCGCCAAACGACGACGCCCACTCGTTCAGATAGTTATGGATGCTGTAGCTGCCGAAACTGCTGTCATAATTGACTGAAAATGCCATTTCTCTATCTCCATTGATGAACGGCGCCCCTTGCGAGGCGACCTCTGTGCTCAACGATGAGCAACGCCCTTTTACTGCTTAAAAACGGTACTCCACCCCGCCCTGCACGCTGCGGCCGCGCCCCAGGGTATTGGCCAGCGTCTCGCCGTAGCTGACGACGTAGGCGCGGTTGGTCAGGTTCTCCACCGAGCCGCGCAGCGTCAGGCTGTCGGTCAGTTTGTAGCTGGCGTACAGATCGAACAGGGTGTATTTCGGCCAGTCGGCCAGATACGGGTAGTTGGACGGCACCGAGCTGTCCTGATAGCCCGGCGCGAAGCGCACGGTCACCCCGGCGTCCAGCTTGCGATCGAAAGCGCGGCCGCCCAGCGTCACCGAACCGCGATCGCCCGGCAGGTAAGCGGCGGTGCCGAACTGCGAGCCGCCGTCGCAGGACACGGCGTCATTCGCCGTCGGATCCTGCTCCGCGTAGAAGTTGCCCGGCCGGGAGTTGGCGCCGTAACGCAGGCGATTGCCCAGCCAGGCGTTCCTGGAGCAAAACTCGTTTTTACCGATCATGTGGGTGTAGGTCAGGTCGGCGTAGAACACCCCGGCGTCATAGTTGAGCTGGTACTCCAGCCCACGGAAACGGGTTTTCGACAGATTGTTGACGTAGGCGGCGTTGCCGATGCTCGGCTGCACCAGCCCCGGCTTGTCCCGGTTAATCGCCAGGTTGATGTAGTTATCCACTTTGGTGTCGAAATAGGCCACCTTGGCCACCAACCGATCGCCCTCAAACCACAGGTCAGGCTGCTGTACGTTGAACCCCACTTCCCAGGCGCGCGAGCGCTCGGCCTGCAGGAACGGGTTGGGATATTGCGTAGAGGTGCTGTGCGCGCTGCCGTTGGTCAGCGTTTCAGTGATCGCCGGCGGCCGCCAGGATTTGCCGTAGGTGGTATACAGCTCCAGCCACTCCACGCCGGGGCGCACCGCCAGCGCCAGCGTCGGCGACAGCTTGCCCTGATCGCGATCGGCGTTCCACTCCTGCTGCGTGGTCGTCGCCAGGCAGTTGCGCAGCCGCAGCTGTTTGCAGGGATTCTCCGCCGTATACGGGAAGTCGGCGTAGCTCAGACCGGTCTGGCCGCGCAGGCGATAGCGGTCGTAACGCAGCCCGCCTTCCAACGTCAGCCAGCCGTCGTAGTCATAGGTCAGATTGGCGAACAGGCTGGCTACCGAACGGTTGCCGGCCGGCGTCACCCCATCCATGCCTTGGCGGGAAGAGTCGCTGGTGGCTTTGTCGTAATAGAACTCCAGCCCGTAATTGGCGCGGAAGTCATGCCCCGGCGCCAGGCTGAAGCGCGAGGTGTTTTGCGCCTGTGCGCCATAGGTACGCAGACGGGTGCGCGTCGCGTAGCCGTTGTCCAGCAGCGAACTGGTGCTGTAGGTGTCGCTGTCATCCTGAGTATCGACGTAATACAGCTTGGCCTGAAAATCGAGCCAGTCGACGTCTTCCGGCGCCAGGCTGTAGTCGAACGCCGCGTTGCGCGCCATCACGTCGGTGTAGCCGGTGCGCTTCCAGCCCAGTTCGTAGGGCGGGCGAGTGCCCAGGTTAGTCAAGGTGCCGGCGATCGGCGATGCGGTCTGGGTCTGCAGATAACTCAGCTGCAGGCGCTGGTTGGCGGGCAGGTTCCAGCCCACCTTGGCCAGCCGCGAGTGCATGCGGTAATGGGTGTCGGGGATTTTGTTGTTCTTGATGCTCTCGGCGTAGCGATCGTAATTGCCGGTGTCGTTATTGATGCGAATGTTGCCGATGTCGCCCTTATTGCCGGGCCAATAGTCGCCGAGGTGGCGTTCGCTGGCGGCCAGCAGGATATCGCCGGTTTCGTTGCCCAATGCCAGTATGCCGCTGCCGATGAAGTGGGTGCCGTTATCGCCGGTGCTGGCGTGCAGCTTGCCGCCCAGCTCTTTGCCCGGCGCCAGGAAATCGCTCGCGCTGACGGTATTGAAGGTGGCGATGCCGCCGAGCGTGCCGGCGCTGCCCATACCGCCGCTGGTACCCTTGTCGATGGTTACGCCGGACAGCAGCTCGGAATCGATATACATGGTGCCGTTACGCTGGCCATGGCCGCTCTTTTGAAAATTCTGCCGCATGCCGTCGATATTCATGTTCACCCGGCCATAGTCTTGTATGCCGCGGATGTTGACCGACAGCGCCGGATCTTGCTGGCTGACGCTGGAATAGGCCCCCGAGGTCTGTTCCAGAATATCGGCCGCGTGCCGCGCCGGGCGGTTGTCCATCTGTTCGCGGCTAATGACGCTGACCGAGCGCGGTTCGTCGTAAACCCAATCGTTGGCGTTGATGCCGCCGGCGCCCAGCACCGTCAGGCTGTCCAGCGCCAGCGCGCCGCCCTCTACGTTAGCCGTCGGCAGCCGGCTCAATACGATCTGCCCCTGCGGCTGCAGGCGGAAAGCCACCGGATTGCCGCCGATCAAGCGCCTCAGGCCCTGTTCAACGCTCATGCTGCCGTTCAGCACCGCCGCCTGCATGCCGTCGAGCTTCACCTCGTCGAAAAACACCTGCATGCCGGCCTGCTCGGCGAAGCGCAACATGGCGCTCTGCAGCGGCTGCGCCGCAATGTTGAAATGCTTTTGCTGTGCGGCCTGCGCACCGTTCGCCTCAGCCTGGACGGCGAGCGCCACAGCCGGCTGAGTCAACATCATCGCCGCCAGCGCGGCGCGTACCGCCGTGGCCAAGCGGCCGGCCGGCGTGGTTCCCTTGTGAATAAGCATGCGTGTGTGTTCCACCCGAAAGAATGTCAAACCAAGTGATAATGGAAATCAATCTCGTTTAAACATAAGGACGTTCCGGGAGGCAAAAACCCGTAAAGATTTTTTACAGAAAGTGAAAATAGCGGCGAAACAGGCATCCCGGCCCGCCTGCACCGCTCAGTAAAGCAGCGTGATGCCGGGGAGATTCAGCTGGCGGGCGGAGAGTTCCTGACGAATGGCGCCGACGCCGTCGTCGAGTTTATTGAGCGCGAACACGCCGCTGACCGTACGCGATCTGAGTTCGGGATTGATCGCTACGATGCGGGTCTCGCGATAGCGGTTGAGCTGCGCGAGCGCCTGCGTCAGCGGTTGGCGGTCGATCACCAGCCAGCCGCGCCGCCAGGCGTCATCACCGGCCGTTTGCCGCGTCAGCTGCAGCTGCCCGTTGCGGTAATGCGCCGCCTGGCGTTGCGCGACCACCAGCGAACGCTCACCGCGCTCAAGCGTTACCCGCACGCTGTGCTGATGCACGCTGACGTCGACGCCCTGCTCGGTGCGCGCCACGCTGAACTCGGTGCCCAGTGCCTGGGTGACGCCGTTTTCCGCCTCCACCCTGAACGGGCGACTTTCCGGCCCGCCCAACGGCGCGACGACAAAATAGGCGGCGCCGCTAAGCAGCCGCACCTTGCGTTCGCCTGCGGAATACGCCAGTGCGATCGCGCTGTCGCTGTCCAGCGCCACCCGGCTGCCGTCCGGCAACGCAACTTCGCGCACCTCGCCGCGAACGGTTTGGTAATCCGCCTGCATGCCAATCCATAGATCCGGCCCGCGATAAACGCCGAAGGAAACGGCGATCGCCACCGCCGCCGCCACCGCCCAGCGGGGCCACCTGCGATGGGATGACGTTTTCAGCGTCGCCACCTGCGGTTGTAACGCCTGCCGCTGCTCAGGCGGCAGCTGTCCCAGCGTCGTCCACAGCAGGCGAGCCTGACGCAGCGCCGCCGGATGCTGCGGATCGGCGGCCAGCCAGGCGTCCAACGCTCGCCGCCGATCGGCCGGCAGCGCCCCTTCGGCCAGGCTCACGGCCCAGGCGGCCGCCTGCTGTCGCGCCTGTGCGGTTAGCGGTTTCATAATGGCATAGACCTCTGTTTTTTCTGGTTATAGGTTAAGACGTCTGAGCGCGGATAAACCCGTAAAAAAATTGCCATTATTGTTCTTCCATCCGCGCCATCAGCCGCTCGAGCGCGCTGGCCAGGTGTTTTTCCACCGTGCTGAGCGACACGCCCAGCTGCGCCGCCACCTGCGCCTGGGTCAGGCCATCGAGCCGGTTAAGGCGGAAAATCTGCTGCGTGCGCGGCGGCATGTCCGCCAGCGCCTGCTGCAACAGCTGCAGCAATTGGCTATCGATCGCCAGTTGTTCAAGCGCCGGTTCACCGGAGGGATACTGCGCCAGAATGTCGTCTTCGACCGCTTCGGTCTGCCGCCTCTGCTGCTGGCGCAGATGGTCGAACATCAGGTTTTTGGCGGTTTTATACAGGTAGGCTTCGATATCGAGAATGTTACCCTGCGGATATTGCTCGGTAAGGCGGGTAAAACTTTCCTGCGCCAAATCCGCGGCCAGCTGAGGGTCGCGCAGTTTGGCGTTCAAATAGGCTTGCAGCGGCCGCATATGGCGCAGAAACAGCGCCTGCAACTCGGAATTGGACATCTCTTTTCCCAGAAGTGAAACACCCAATAGGGGCGATAAAAATCACATAAATGATTATCATTATCAATATTGTTCTGGGAAATATGTGCTAACGCGGGGGGATAAACAGGAAACCGGCCTGACGCCGGTTTCCGCTGGGCTGCAGGTCAGTGCTCTAGCGCCTCGTCTTCATAGCGGTGCTTGGCGTCGAGCGCTTCCTGCTCGGTTTCATGTTCACTGAGCAGCGTATTCGGCTCAATGTCGTCGGTGCGCACCTCAAAGCGGCGCAGATGCAGGTTCGGGTCCCCCCGAAACACCTCTACGACGCGGGCGCTTCGTGGATAAGCAGGTTGATCATTTTCGCGCATGCCGTTCTCCCGTGTGTTTCACACAGTAGCAAGTATAGCAGCCGCCCTCATTCCGACACGCGCGAACCAAGATCGCGATCGCCGGGAGCGCCCGTCAACAGCTCGGTCAATTCGTCGCAGGCGCAAATACGCCCTTCACGCACGGTGAAGTGCGCCAACACCCGCACGCGGCAGCGGGAACCGTCGCGCTTTTCCACCTCGACCAGATGGTGAGTCAGCACAGCCTCGCCCTGCTCCGCCGCCGCGATCACGCTCAGCGTCATGCGGCGAGTTTGCCGCTTCAGCAGCGCCATATGCTGCTCAAACTGCTCGAAGTTCAGCACTTTGCCATCCACCTGCTGGCGGTAGCCTGCGCTGAAACGGGCGGCGAGGTGCGTCGGCCGATGCTCCGGGCTGGCGACCACCTGCTGCAGCGTATCGAGCACCAGATTCAGCGGGGTAAGTTGAGTCATCACATTTCTCCGAAATAGGGTGAACGGCGATCCTATCCCGGCCAGGCGATGGCATAATAACCACATCAAGACTTTCAATAACGTTAAACGGCCAACATGACGCAGATCCGCAGCCAACGCCTTCAGCATGAAAAAAAGCACCTGACGCCCTGGCACCGGCACGAAGGCGGCCAGATCTATCTCTTGACGCGCGGCATGCTGGCAATGGAACTCCCGGGCCGGCAATGGGCGATCACCGGCGGCACGCTGGGCTGGCTGCCGCCGGGATGCGCCCATCAGGCGCTGGCCTGTGGCGACGTAGCGGGCTGGAGCCTGTATCTGCCGATGGAAAGCATGCCGGAGATGCCGCCGCTGCCGCAGCTGTTCACAGCCTCTGCGTTGTTGCAGGCCCTGGTGAAGCGCATCGCGCAGTTCCCCGCCGGCCCGCTGAGTGCGCCGCAACGGCGGCTGCTGCAGGTGCTGCTGGACGAAATGCACGCGGCAAGCCGCGCGCCGTTGCAATTGCCGCTGCCGCAGGACGCCCGGTTGCTGAACATCGCCCGGGCGCTGCTGAACGATCCCGCCAGCCCGCGCAGCCAGCGCGACTGGGCCATCTGGGCCGGGCTCAGCCCGCGCACCCTGAGCCGCCGTTTTCTGCAGGAAACCGGCATCAGCTTCGCGCTGTGGCGCCAGCAGGCGCGGGTATTGCGTTCACTGGAGGGGTTATCACGCGGCAAAGCGGTTGGCGAGGTGGCCGACGCCTGCGGCTATGATAACGTCAGCGCCTACATCGCCGCCTTTCGTCGCCGCTTCGGCGTCACGCCCGGGGCCTACTTTGCGGCCGCTCGGCAAACGGAATAGAAAAACGGGCGCACAGCGCCCGAAGAGAAGAAAAGGTTATTTCACCGTCTCACGCGGCAGCACCGCGAGGATTTGTTCCACCACCCGCTGCGGATCGGCGGCGCCGTCCATCACGTAATGTGCGGCATCCTGATACAGCGCTTCCCGCGCGGCCAGCACCTCGCGCATCTCTTCGGCGATCGGCCTGCCGGTGAGCGTCGGGCGCTGCGCATCTTCCGGGTACTCTTCCAACCGCTGCGCCAACACGCTGGCCGGCGCGCGCAGGTAGATAACGGTGCCATGCTGGCGCATAAACTGACGATTCTCTTCCGCCAGGATCGCGCCGCCGCCGGTGGCAACTATAGTTGACGGCTTAGTCACGGTTTGCAACGCGACGGTCTCACGGCGGCGGAACCCCAGCCAACCCTCGCGCTCGACCATTTCCGCCACGCTCATCTGCGCCGCCTGCTGCATAAACAGATCGGTATCGACGAATTGATAGCCCAACGCCAGCGCCAATGCGCGGCCTACCGTGGTCTTGCCGGCTCCGCGAGCGCCTATCATGAACAGGGTTTGTGTCATTACGGGTTGTCCCTTATGCGGTGACTTGAGTGCTTTGCATACCAAAATGCCGAGCGGGTGCGATGGCGTGGTGGCAGCATCATACCCTGCCCGCTCTGTATTTCAATATTTACGATAGTGTAAATTCCATGGCACAGCGACTGCCGACGGCAAAGCCGTGCGCCAGATCCTCATCCAGATGCCGCCGCAAGGCGGCCGTGAGCTGCGCGCCCTCAAGCGGCCGGAATCCCAGCCGCCGGTAGTAAGGCGCATTCCACGGCACCTCAATGAAGGTGGTGAGCGTCAGGCGGCCGGCCCCCTGCCGTTTGGCTTCTTCTGCCACCGCGCCGATCAGGCGGCGGCCGACGCCCTGCCGCTGCCAGGTGCCGGCGACCGACAATTCGGCGATGTGCCAATCTTCCCCCTGAGCCAGCACGGCGATGAAACCGGCGCACTCGCCGTTGTCGCTTTCCGCAAGCCATTCACGGCGCTCGGCGATAAACGCGGCATGCTGCTGCGGGGCCATCACCTCGCCTTCGGCAATAAAGCGCCATTCCGGCTGTTGGCGAAACAACTGCGCCGCCGAGCGTTCAACCGCCATCAGATGTGCGATATCCCGCTGCTGCGCCAAACGAATCTGCAGGCTCATGGGTTCTCCTTAACGTTGAGGCGGTTATTTAAGCAAATTTCACCGCCCGTGGCTTAGAAATCGACACTGCCGCGCAGCACCACCTCACGCGGTTCCCCCACCGCCACGCGCAAATTGCCGCCGCTGGACGGGTAGTAGGTTTTATCGAACAGGTTCTTCACGTTCAGTTGCCATTTCACCCGATAGCCGTTGATCGGCATGGTGTAAGCGGCGAACGCATCGGCAACGGTGTAGTTATCCAGGTAGAAACTGTTGGCAGCGTCACCCGGGCGGCGCCCTACGTAGCGCGCGCCGGCGCCAATGCGCACCTCATCGCCGCTGTAGAGACCCGGGCTGCCCAGGTTTTGGGTCAGGAACAGCGAGGCGGTGTGGCGCGCCACGTTGGTCATCTCTTTGCCCTTGTTGTCCGGATCGTCCACCACCCGTGCGTCGGTATACGCATAGGAACCGATCAGGCTCAGCGAGTCGGTGAGATTACCGGCCACGTCCAGCTCCACGCCCTGCGAACGCACGCGCCCGGCGGTGCGCGTCACGGTTTCGCCCGCCACCAGCTCACTGACCATCACGTTGCGCTTGGTGATGTCGAACAGCGCCAACGTGCCGGTAACACCGTTCGGCAGCGCCAGCTTGCCGCCGACTTCCCACGACTTGCCCTGCTCCGGCGGCAGCGAATCAATCTGGGTGGCGATGGAAGAGTTCGGCTTGAACGACTCGGTATAGCTGCTGTACAGCGACACGTAAGGCGTCAGCTTGTAGACCACTCCGGCGCGCGGCACCAGCTTGCCGTCCGAGCTGTCGGTATTGGTCTGGAACGGCCGCCCCTTGCCGGCATAGACGTCGAAAGCGTCGTAGCGCAGCCCGCCCATCAGCAGCCATTTATCGGTTAGCTGGATGGAATCCTGCATAAACCAACCGTAGCTGGTGAGGTTTTCCCGCTGGTCGCTGTCTTTGGCGCTGACCGCCGTCGACGGCGGCATCAGGCCGTATACCGGATGATAGATATTGAAATCTTTGTTCTTTTTACCGCGGATCATGTCGCCGCGGTAGGTGCGGTTATCTTCAAAATCGAAGCCGAACAGCATCTGGTGGTTGATGCTGCCCCAGTCCACGTCGCCATTGAGCGTCAGCTGCACCGCGTTGGCGTGGCTGACGGCGTTGGCGGTCGAGTCGGCCTGGCGGCTCAATGCGCCGCTCTCCGGGTCCAGCGCCGTGGCGCGCGCCTGGTTGTCGCTGTAGCTGTTGCGGCTGTAGGCGTAGGTCAGCGAGCTTTTCCAGCGCTCATTGAGCGTTTGATCGATCTGCAGGGTGACGCTGTCCTGATCGCCGCGGGTGGCGTTATAAGCCTCGTCGAAACGGCGATCGCGCGGCGTATTCACCGGTTTGCCGGTGCGCGAATCGATAATGGTGCCGCGATCGAACGGCACCAGATATTCCATATGTTCATAGGCCAACCGCACGGTGGTGTTCTCGCCGTACCACATCAGCGAGGGCGCGATCACCGTCTGGCGATTGCGGCCAAAGTTGCGCCAGTAATCGGTTTCATCGTGATCGACGATCATCCGATAGGCAAACCCCGACGTGCCGAGCGGCCCGGTAACGTCGAGCTGGCCACCGCCGCCGTTGAAACTGCTGCCCCAGCCTTCCACGTGGGTATGCTGCTGCAGCTGGGGCTTTTTGGTGATCATGTTGATCATCCCGCCCGGCTCGCCCATGCCGTACAGCATCGAGGCCGGCCCCTTGAGCACCTCCACCCGCTCGGTGGTCGGCGTAAAGTTGCGCGCCTGCACCGAGCGCACGCCGTCGCGCAGAATGGAGCCGTCGCGGTTGTCGCCGAAGCCGCGTTTCATTACCGCGTCCTGGGTGCCCCCCAGCGTGTTGGCCTGGGTTATGCCGCTGACGTTGTACAGCGCTTCGTCCAGGCTGCTGACCGCCTGATCGGTAATCACCTGTTGCGGCACCACGTCGATCGCCTGCGGCACGTTCAGCAGGTTGGTTTCGCTGCGGGTGCCGGTGACGCTGGTCAACGGCTGATAGCTCTGCACGCCGTCGGCGTCTTTGCGGCCGACCACCACCAGGCTCTCTTCCTGCGGCGCGGCTTTTTCCGCCGCCCACGCCGGCGATGTCGCGCAGGCTGCCAAAGGCAATGCGCACCACCAGCCGCGCTTGTTGTTATTCATTATCTAACTGACTCCAATAGGTCCCTGAAAAAGGTAACGGCAAAAACTGCTGATACAGCTGTTGGAAGGTCTGCTGCGGGTTGATGTCGGCGAACAGATCCGGGTAAAACGCTTTGGCGAACATCTCGACCAGCACGACATGGTACGGGCTGAGGTAAAAGTTGTGCCAGACGCTCCAGGCGCGGTGGTTTTTCACCGCCTGCAGGCTGGCCAGCATCGGCTGTTTGGCGATCAGTTGGCGGAAGCTGTCGGCGGCCTCCTGTGGGCTGACCTGCGGCCCGAGACGCAGATCGGACAGCCGTTTGCCCTGCGGGCCGGCCATGCCGGTGGCGAGGTACACGTCAGGATTGGCGCTCAGAATGGTTTCCGGGTTCAGTTCGCCATACACCCCTTTGACGCTGGCGTTGGCGATGTTGTCGCCGCCGGCGAAGGTCAGCAGATCGCCGAGATTGCCGTGCGCGGCGGTGGTGCAACAGGTCTCGCGCCGCCCCAGATGCAGGTGCAGCATCACCTTGGGCTTCGGCCCCTGATAGCCCGCCAGGCGTTGCTGAATCACCGTCATATGCTGCTGATAAAACGCGATGAACTGCTCGGCGCGTTGCTGGCGATTGAGCACTTCGCCCAGCAGCCGCACGCTCGGCACGGTGTTGTTCAGCAGATCGATGCGCAGATCGACGTAGATCACCGCCACGCCGGCCTTGCTCAGTGCGGAAACCAGCAAATCGTTGTCGCCGTCTTCACGCGCGTAGCGCGCCAGGATCACCAGATCCGGCTTCAGCTGCAGCAGGCTTTCGATGTTGACCTGGCGAAAGTTATTGCCGCTAATGACGGGGATCTGGGCTATCTGTGGAAACTTCTGCGTATACAGCTGCCAGCTTTGCGCATCAAAGCGCGCCAGATCCGCCGGCCAGCCGACGATGCGCTGCGCCGGGTTGCCCGGCTCCAGCAGCGCCAGCGTATACAGCATGCGGCTCTCCCCCACCACGATGCGCTGCGGGTTGTCCGGCACCGCAACCTGGCGGCCGGTGATGTCGGTTACCGTCTTCGCCTGGGCGGAGAACATGCCGAACCACAGGGAAAGCAGCAGTAAAATGAGGGAATTGCGCATGATTGAGCCGAAACGGGGGAAATAGTGTGCGCATGATAATCACTCTCATTAGCACTTGCAATCCCACGCCGCAATTGCCAAAAGAAATCCGGGAAACGGTGCCGGGCATGCGGTGAAACACCGTGAAACCGCTAAAATAGCGGCTTTAAAAAGTTAAAAAAATGGCGGAAAAATCGGTTAAATAGGAGGGGGAAATAGCAAAAAAACCGGGAGACCTCCATGACTCAACGCATCATTCCGCTGTCGGAGTGCCCGCAGTTTGCCGATGTGTGCGCCGCCTGGGCTTTCGGGCAATGGGGTTCACAGCGCGGCGGTTCGCTGGCGCGCACCCAGCTGCGTTTCGCCCAATGCAGCCGGCCAAGCGACGATCACCTGACGCTGATGATGATCGACGGCGATCGTCCGGTCGGCATGGCCAGCCTGTGGCCCAGCGACGATCACCAGCGCCAGGATCTCACTCCGTGGCTGGCCGGCGTCTTCGTGCATCCCGATCACCGCCGCAAGGGCATCGCCCACCGTCTTGAAATGGCCATCGTCGAGGCGGCGCGGCAACGCCATCACTCGGTTCTGCATCTCATTACCGACAAGTCGGAAGCGCTGTACGCCGGCTGGGGTTGGCAACCTCTGGAGCGCCGGCGGCAGCATGACGAAGAGGTGGTGGTGATGGCGAAAACGCTGTAGCTAACGCGGCGTACAGACATACACCAGCGCCGGCGGGAAGTTGCGCACTACCCGCAGGCGCTTCCAGTGAAAATAGCGCGACAGCAATTTTTCCGACAGGTGGCTGTATTGGAACAACACCAGCGTGCCGTTGCGCGCCAGCAGCCGCTGCCGGGCCTGCTGAAGAATGCGCACGCTGATCCTGACCGGGATCGACAGCAGCGGCAGGCAGGAAAACACCACGTCGTAATCGGTGGCCATCCGGGTCGCCGAATGGCCCATCACCTGCAGCCGCCGATCGTCAATCCCGCGCAGCCGATGCACGAAATGGGGTTGGATCTCGAAGGCCTCCAGCGCCGCATCGGCGCGCATCCGCCCCAGAATACGTTTGGTCAACACCCCGTCGGCCGCGCCCAGTTCCGCGATCGACAGCGCCCGGGTCCATTCAACCTGATTCAGCATCGCCTGACACAGCCACGGGGAAGAAGGCGCCAGCGTACCGACGGTGCGCGGTGAAGCCATAAATTGCTGCAGGTAAGCGAAGTGATTCATCAGTTGCAGCCGAGTCGCATTTAACATTGAGGCCTCCTTGGGTTAAGCCCTCAATGTGAGCCGAATTTCTTAAGTAATCATTAACATGATTCCGAAAGCGGCAGACACAGTTGTAATAAAATGCAACCTCATCAACGGCACGCAAAGAAAAACGGCCGTAATAATGACCTGAGAATAAGTCGTTTATACACCGACTATTCAGATAATTATTGCGACCGTTTATTTTATTGGCCGCGTTGCCGCGGCCAGAGCGTAAAAAAACCAATGCTTAGCGATAAATTTCCGCATTGCCGCGCCAGTTGCTGGAATCCCCGGGGGTGTCCAGACCGATAATGCGATAATGGCTGGCGCCGTCCGCCGCGGCTTTTTCTTTAAGGGCGGTGATGGCATCATGCGGTGAGCCGCTAATGCCGGAAACCGACACGACGCCGATGCTTTGCAGATTGGCGGCCTGCTCGCTGTTGACCTGTTTCACCGACGACAGCGGCGCGGCGAAAGTGGAGAAAGAAGCGGCGGCGATCAATACGGCTGCGATGCTTGGGATAAGTTTCATGATTGACTCCAGGTGTTCTTGTTTATTAGCTCGTGGTCAGTGATGTTAATTATCCGCTAGCCAATGAAAACGGACGTCATGCAACGTAAAGAACATCAATCATTGTGAGGAGAATAAGGAGGAAGTGAGAGTGAGTGTGTATTTTCAGGCGGGAATGACTTTATAGACCTCACCTTACCCCTATTTGATGAACAATTAAAGACGGTGCGAGATAAAGCATGCGCGCCGCGTCTATTTAAGATTTTTTACCCGCCGGAGCGCGCTGAGCTACGCTGATTTTGTGGCTTACCCTTTTAAGGAAGAACGCTTATGTCGCAAAACCTGCTGCGCGTGCGTGACGGTCAGGGCGCGTCGGTCTCATTTTCCGAGCTGCTGTTCGATCTGATCTACGTTTTCGCCGTGACCCAACTTTCCCACTATCTGTTGCATCACCTGACGCTGACCGGCGCGCTGGAAACCCTGCTGCTGTGGTTCGCCGTCTGGCTGGCCTGGCAATACACCGCCTGGGTCACCAACTGGTTCAATCCGGATACCCGCCAGATCCGCCTGCTGCTGTTCGCGATCATGCTGCTGGGGCTGTTCGCCGCCGCCGCGCTGCCGCAGGCGTTTGGCGAGCGCGGCCTGATCTTCGCGCTGTTTTATGTCGCTATTCAGGTCGGCCGCTCCGCCACGGTATTACGCCTGCTGGCGCCTGGCCACCCGTTGAAACAAAACTTTCGCCGCATCCTCGGCTGGCTGTGCATCTCCGCCGTCTTCTGGATCGCCGGTGGGCTGGCGGAAGGCCATACTCGCCTGGCGCTGTGGGCGATCGCCGTCTTGTGCGAATACGTCTCGCCGATGTTCGGTTTTCGCCTGCCGGTGCTGGGGCGCTCGGACAGCAGCAGCGAATGGACCATCGAAGGCCACCATCTGGCGGAGCGCTGCCAACTGTTTGTGATCGTGGCGCTGGGGGAAACCATTCTGATCACCGGCGCCACCCTGAGCGAGATGGAAAGCTGGAGCCTGCCGGTGCTCATCGCTTCGCTGGTGGCCTTTCTCGGCAGCCTGGCGATGTGGTGGGTTTACTTCGACACCAGCAGCAAAGCCGGCAGCCACGCCATCAGCCAGGCGGAAAACCCCGGCCAGCTGGGCGCTTATTTCCACTACGTGCACGTCGCGCTGGTGGGTGCCATCATCGTCTGCGCCGTGGCCAACGAGCTGGTGATCGCCCATCCCGACGGCCGCATCCAACACGCCACGGCGGCGGTGCTGCTGCTCGGCCCGGCGATTTACCTGTTCGCCAACGCGCTGTATAAACGGTTGGTGTATCGCCGCTTCCCGCTGTCGCACCTGGTTGGGCTGCTGGCGCTGGCGGTATTGGCCCCCGCCGCCTATTTAACCGATCTGCTGATGGTCAATGGCCTGACGACGCTGATCATGGTGGTGGTGGCGGTGTGGGAGAGCATCTCGCGCGGCAGAGCGCCGCAGCGGCACGCGGAGACCTGAAGCAAACGGGGGCGTCACCACCCCCGCAGTGAGATTGATGACAAACCTCATGCCATTGCCGGGTTTGCAGAGAGCAGCGGATAAAAAACAAGGAAAATCAATTTGTTGATTTTCGGCTGATGGCCACAAAGGAGTAAAAACCACGTTTTTTCCTCCTTTGTCAACGGTCTGACGGGGGCGCTGTCGCCCCCTCTCGATCACTTCAAGGGGTGCGACAAGGTGAGCACCCAGAGCTCACTCAGCGACTCCGGCTGCTCCAGAGGGCGCAATTCGATACGGGCATCGGTTTTGTCGCCGTCGAGGCTCAACCGCCCTCCTTTCTCCAGCTGATAGTCACCGATTTTTTTGCTCTTTGGCGACGCATCCACCAGCTTCGCCTGCAAGCCGAAATCGTTGTCATTGATCACCGCCAGCGTGCGATCGTCGATCAGCGCCAACCCTTCCGCTTTCTCCTGGCGCCAGCCCAACTGGCGCAGATCCGCCACTTCCCGTTTCTGCGCCAGCTTCACGCCGCGTTTAGCCAGCTCTTGCGCATCGTCGAACTCCAGCGCTTTACCCTGGCCGTCAAACGTACTCAGATCGCTGGCCTGCGCGAGATCCACCAGATAGATCTTGTTGATCATCGTCTTATCTTTATCGGTTCCCTGTTCAATCAACAGGATGCGCTGGTTGTCCAACGCCACGACATCGCCAATTTTGGCGTCCTTGGCTTTTTTATAGCGGTCGATATCGATGGGATAGCCATACATCGCGGTTTTGCCACTGCGCGGATCGAAGCTCACCAGCCGGGTAAACTGCGCCTTGTTTTTGCTTTTGCCATCGACATCCAACGTGCTCTGCACCGCCGCCAGAATGCGCCCGTCCGGCATCCGGGTCAATCCTTCAAAACCGCGGTTGGGCTGACGCCACTTCAGGATGTTCGGCAAACCGCCCGCCACCGCCTGTTCGCCGGCCTGCGGCGTTGGGCCGTATTTGGCGAGGATGTTACCTTTGCCGTCGATATGGATCAGAAACGGGCCGTACTCATCGCACAGCCAGTAACCGCCGTTGCCGTCACTGGTAATGCCCTCGGTATCCAACCCACGGCGATCGCCGGGCAGCGGCTGCAACGCGTCGTTCAACGCCACTTCGTTCGTGGAACCAATCAGCTCGCTCGGCAGCGGCAGTCCGCTAATCGGCCCTTTTTCGTCATGCAAAGGCCGCGCATTCTCGGCCACGGCCTTGCCGCCGCCGATACGAATGTCCATCAACAGAGGCGTGAATTGCGGATTGGCGAAAATCTTGGCCTCTTGCTTGCCTACCGCCGGGGCATCAGCATTCGGGCCGCGATCGGTCAGCGTCGTCAACACCAAATCGTCGCCCTGCTTCTTGTTGAACATCAATCCGGAGCCGATCCCTACCGGCAATCCCTGCGGGAAATGCCTGGCGAACGCCCCCTGATAGGCGACGCGTTCCCCGCCGGGGAAGCCGACCACATAACGCGCCACCTCAATATCTGCAGCGTAGGTGAATACCGGAAACAGCGAAGCCAACAGCAGGGAGAGCGATTTTATTCTCATGTTTTTTACCCGAGGTTGAATGAAGCGTTATCAGGCAGAAGAAGATATTAATTTAGCATGACACTTAGATGACAACAGGCGCTTCGTCAAATGCAAAACAAGCAATAAGGTTGGCTGGCAAATAGAAATTAGCAATTAACCTGAGCGTATTGAATGGAGAAAACCGCTGGAAAAAACCGCCCGAAAATAGCCCGCCATTTTGCTTAGGGTAAATTCTTATAGCAAAGATAAAAAAATCGGCAAACGCGCGTCGGCACGTGGAAAAACGGTGTTTTTCTCATAGACAAAATAAAATGTCAGGGATTTAATACCGCCGTTATTCAAGGTGCATTAAGAAAATTCTATAGAATATCTGCATGAACTCAAAAAGCTGTTCTATAGTTTTTAGTGCTAACGCCCGTTAGTCTATTCCGCAGGATGGAATCTATGTCAAAGCGACTTTTTGCTGAATTTTTTGGCACATTTTGGTTGGTGTTTGGTGGTTGTGGTAGCGCAGTATTGGCAGCGGCATTCCCACAGCTGGGTATTGGTTTCCTCGGCGTCGCGCTCGCTTTCGGTCTGACCGTGGTGACGATGGCCTATGCCGTCGGCCATATTTCCGGCGGGCATTTTAACCCGGCCGTCACCGTCGGCTTATTCGCCGGCGGCCGTTTCGCGGCGAAAGACGTTATTCCTTACGTTATCGCTCAGGTCATCGGCGGTATCGCCGCAGCGGCGGTGCTGTATTTGATCGCCAGCGGCAAAGCCGGTTTCGACGCCACCGCAGGCGGCTTCGCCTCCAACGGTTACGGCGAACACTCACCGGGCGGTTATTCTCTGCAAGCCGCGATCGTGATTGAGCTGGTTCTGACCGCCTTCTTCCTGATCGTTATTCACGGCGTGACCGACAAGCGCGCGCCGGCAGGCTTTGCCCCGCTGGCGATTGGCCTGACGCTGACGCTGATCCACCTGATCAGCATCCCGGTGACCAACACCTCCGTCAACCCGGCGCGCAGCACCGGCGTAGCGATCTTCCAGGGCACCTGGGCGCTGCAGCAGCTGTGGGTCTTCTGGCTGGTGCCGCTGGTCGGCGGCATTATCGGCGGCCTGATCTACCGCTGCCTGCTGGAAGACAAAAAATAAGCGTATCGCAGTCAATCGCGTTTCACGGGGCAGCCTTCATCAGCTGCCCCGTTGCTTTCAGCCCTTCGTCACTTCAAACATCATGATGTCGCTGGTAAAGGAGCCGTCCGGCTGAATGGCGAAATGCGCCGCCACCTCCTGCGACACGCTTTGCTGCAGCGCGCGGATCGCGGTGACGAAATGCGCCGGCGTGCGCATGCGCGCCACCCAACTGCCGAACTCCAGCATCAATCGATCCGCCGTCACTTCGCGTACCATCAGCCCGGCCTCGGTCAGCAACGTCAGCCACTCGCCCGGCGCATAGTTGCGCACGTGCGAGGTGTCGCGCAGCACTTCCACGGTTTGCAGGTAGATATCCAGCAGCGGATGCCCCGGCGAGACCACGTCCATAAAGATCGCTCTGCCGCCCGGTTTGAGTACCCGCCTGACCTCCCGCAGCGCCTGGCCGACGTCGTGCCAGTGGTGCGCCGAATAGCGGCTGATGACCAGATCGAAGCTGGCGTCTTCAAACGGTAAAGACTCCGCCACGCCCTGCTGCTGCTGAATGTTATTCAGGCCTTTTTCCGCCGCCGCCTGCTTCACCACCGCCAACATTTGCGCCGACAGATCGTAGGCCACCACCTGCGCCACCCTGGCAGCCGCCGTGAAGCTGGCATGCCCGGCGCCGCAGCCCAGATCGAGCAGGCGCGCGCCGGCGTGCGGTTCCAGTAACTGTGCAAGGCGTTGCAAATCCTTGCCCTGCGCATGCACCGCGCTGGTTAAGTAGGCGTTGGCCTGCTCGCCGAACTGCCGGTCTACCGCATTGTTATGGCTGTTGCTGTTGCTGTTGCTCATGTTTGCTCCCGTTATTATCCGGCTTGCGCCTGTGCCTGAAGGCTTTCGGCTACTATAATCAGGCTACTATACGGGTACAATATGAGCAGTTATCCTGGTATAAATAGGTACCATGCTATGTCATCAGAAGCCTTATCCGGGCCAAAGGCCCTCGGCGCGTTTCTGCGGGCGCACCGCGAACGCATCACGCCGGAAATGATCGGCCTGCCCAGCTCTTCGCGCCGCCGCACCAGCGGCCTGCGCCGCGAAGAGCTGGCGCAAATCAGCGGCATCAGCGCCACCTGGTATACCTGGATCGAACAGGGCCGCGAGGTATCCATTTCCCCCTATACGCTGGCACGCATCGCCAAGGCGCTGCGGCTCGGCCCGGCCGAACGCCATTACCTGTTTACCCTGGCGCGCATCGCCGACCCCGAGCAGGAAACACACCGCGAAACCGCCAACGACGCGGTGCTGCAAAGCGTGCACCAGATGACGGTGCCCTGCTACCTGCTGGACGTGACCTGGAACGTCGTCGCTTGGAACCCGCAGGCGGCGGCGCTGTTCAGCGGCTGGCTGGATGTGGCCAACAGCCCCAACCTGCTGCACTTCATGTTCTTCCACCCATTAGCGAAAACGCTGGTCAGCGATTGGGAGGAACGCGCTCGCCGCGTGGTGGCCGAGTTTCGCGCCGAGACCAGCCATCATCAAAATACCGAAGAGATGCGCGCCTTCGTGCGCAACATGACGCACAACAGCGCAGACTTTAATCACTGGTGGAAGCAACATGACGTCATGGCGCGCGAAGGCGGCGAACGCGCGTTCGAGCATTCTCGGCAAGGCACACTGCGCTATCGCCAACTGACCTTCCACCCGGCAGAGCACGCCGGTCTGAAGCTGGTGATGCTGATCCCGCTGCCGCAATTGGTAACAAATTCATAGGCAAGTTTACCCGCCATTTATTTATTGGTTCATGTAAACGCGCTAGGGTGATTAATATCGATGATAATGATCATCCAGCACCGTTATTTATCTCCTGAGGTACTCCTATGCAATCCGAAGAACAACGCCTTATCGATGGTCTGTTTGGCCGCCTGAAAGAAGCCGAGACCAAGACGGGCCCACGGGATCTCCAGGCAGAGCAGCAAATCAACCAGCATATTCGCGAGCAGCCTTCCGCCCCTTATTACATGGCGCAGGCGATGATCATTCAGGAAGCGGCGCTCAAGCAGATGGATCAGCGGGTCAAAGAGCTGGAGGCCCAGGTGGCGCAGCTGCAGCAAACCGCCAACGGCCAGCAGAGCAGCGGCGGCTTCCTGGCCGGTCTGTTCGGCGGCGGCAGCCGCACGCCAAGCCCGCGTGAACAGTATCAGGCGCAGCAGCAAAATACGGCGGCCTGGAACAACGCGCAGCAGGGGGGATACGCGCAGCAGCAGCCTGCCTATGCCCAACCGCAGCAGGCGGCGCCTTCGCGCGCCGGTGGCTTCCTGGGAGGCGCCTTGCAAACGGCGGCGGGCGTCGCCGGCGGCGTGGTGTTGGCCGACATGCTGACCGGCATGTTCCGCCATTCGCAACCACAGGAAATCGTGAATATTATCGAGGAAACCCCGGCACCGCTGGACGACAGCGCAATGCGCAATTTCGACGCCTCCAACAACCTTGATACCTTCAACAACGGCGATGGTGGCAGCTTCCTGAACCAGGACAACGGCTTCCAGAACGCCAGCTATCAGGACGACACGGACTACGCCGACGACGATTATAGCGACGACGACGACTCCTTCCTGTAATCCCCTTCGCCCCCTCTCACCCGCAGAGGGGGATTTCCCGTTTCGCCAATCTGGTCTACAGTGAATACTGTTCATTTATCCAGCAGAGAGAAACGATGACAAGCTTTAATCCTTCCACCCCTTTCTTCAGCGAACGCCTGCAGATGCGCCCACCGGTGATGGCGGATCTCGCGCGTTTCTACGCCATCTTCGGCGATCCGCAAACGCAGCGTTTCAACCCCGCCGGCCCACTCACCAGCGAAGCGCAGGCCGCATCGGCGCTGCAAGAAAGGATTTCCGGGTGGCAACAACACGGTTACGGTTCCTGGGCGATCGCGCTGCGCGAACGGCCGGATTGGATTATCGGCTTTGGCGGATTGTCCCGGAAACCGCTCGGGGCGCAGCGCACCGTGAACCTCGGCTATCGCTTCGACACCCGCGTGTGGGGCATGGGATTGGCCACCGAGATGGCGCGGGCGTCGCTGCAATACGGTTTTGTCGGATTGGCGCTGGAGGAGATTTCCGCCATTGTGCGTGCGGAGAATCAGGCTTCGTGGCGAGTGCTGGAAAAGATCGGCATGCAGCGGGTGGATACGCTGGATGACGTGCCCGGCGCGGCGCCGAGCCTGGTGTATACGCTAAAGCGCGGCGACTATCAGGGCTGATCGTCGCTGATTCTGGCCAATGCCATGCGATAAGATTTGACCTTCTTACGCTTTTTCAGCCAGGTGGTGGTCGACACGATGAACACCGCGCCCGACATCGCCAACACGCCGGTCGGGTGGCCGTAAAACACCATCAAGGCAAAGTAGACGGCGGAAACGATCGCCACCCATTTCGCCGTATTGCCCATGTCGTTTTTCTCTTGGGTCAAACGGCGGATGTGCTCTTCTTCACTGATTCCCATACGCGCTCCTTGTTGGCTGAATGACCCATTATATGGAGCTGGAGTGCTGATATTTCAAGCGGTTGGATGGTAAAGAAGCGTAAAGCTCAGGCCGGCGGCTCCCGCCGCCGAGGCAGATAGCGCCCGGGCTGGTCGGCACCCGGCAGGCCGCTGCCGTCGTTGCGGCCAAACAGCCGGTAGCGATTGCCGGCGACCGCATCGTAGATCTTGTCCGCCAGTCGCGGCGGCAGGCAACGCGCCAGCGCCAGCGCGCGGTATGGCCAAGCCAATTGGCGCAGCGCCTGAAACAACGCCGCCGAACGCAGCCAACAGCGCCCCTGCTCAACATAGACCACGGAATCGAAACGATCGGTCGGCAACCCCAACGCCAGCAGGATTGCCTGTCCTTCGACGGATTGCACCGTTGCCAACAGAATGCGCCGCTGCCGATCGGCGCGAATAAGGTCTCTCACCAGCCCGTGACACAGATTGCATTCGCCGTCGAACAACAGCACGCGATCGCCGGGCTGGAGATAAGGCAGCTGTGATAAAGGGGTCATCCCGCCTCCCGAAAAACGCTCTCCTTAGCCTAACGCGCCTGGCGCGCCCAGGCCAGAGCGGGATGACAGGGCCCGTTAAGGTGCAGGCGGTGCGTCAGGCACGGCCACCACCGCGATGCGCACTTCATAGTGTTTGGCGGTGCCGGCCGGGATCACCGCCGTCAGTTTGTTGATGGTTTCCACCGGATTGTCGCTGGCCGAGGTGGCGCAGAACAGCTCACCGCCGTGGCAGAACCCCGGCTTGGGCGGGTGCCCGCCCGGGAAAGGCGGCATGCGCATCGGCGCATCCATCAAAGGCGGCAACGCGTTGGCCGCAGGCTTCTCAGGCGCCGACATCGCGCTCGCGCTGAACAATAGCGCCATGCCCATGCAGGGCAGCGCCAGGATCTTGATTGCTTGTTTCATTGAATTAGCCTCATTTGCCGGGTTCGGGATTACGCTACCCCGCCCCCGGCCAATGAGAAAGCCGCTTTTCGCTACCTTTTCGCCCCGCTGCGCTTTGCTTACATCCCGCGTCTAACGTGATGAAAGGCGAAAGGTTGAGTAAAGGGCCGTCGCGTTACTTACCGTTGGTCAGCGTGTTGTAGCTGGTCATCAGATTGCGGTAGTCCGGAATATGGTTGGAGAACAGCGTGCCCAGGCCTTCGATATCGTTGCGCCAGTCGCGGTGCAGTTCGCAGGCGACGCCGAACCAGGTCATCAACTGCGCGCCGGCGGCCTCCATGCGGCTCCAGGCCGACTGACGGGTCAGCTCATTGAAGGTGCCGGAGGCGTCGGTCACCACAAACACTTCGAACCCTTCATTGAGCGCAGACAGCGCCGGGAATGCCACGCACACTTCGGTCACTACGCCGGCGATGATCAGCTGCTTGCGGCCGGTGGCTTTTACCGCTTTGACGAAGTCGTCGTTGTCCCAGGCGTTGATCTGGCCAGGACGAGGAATGAAGGGGGCATCGGGGAATTGGGCTTTCAGTTCCGGCACCAGCGGGCCGTTGGGGCCGTTTTCAAAACTGGTGGTCAGAATGGTCGGCAGGTTGAAATACTTCGCTAAATCACCCAGCGCCAGCACGTTGTTTTTAAACCGATCGGGATCGATATCGCGCACCAGCGAAAGCAGCCCTGCCTGATGATCCACCAGCAATACGGCGGCCTGATCTTTGTCGAGGCGTTTGTAATTTGCAGTCATGGTTTTACTCCTGTGGGGTTTGATGTTGCGGATGAAATGCCCCGCCGGTGTGGCGGGGCGTTGAGGTTTAAGTGTGGCATCTGGAACCGAGAACACTTCCCGCCCCAGATGCCAAGGTTCAACCGGCGCTCGCTTCGGCGTTCATGCTGCCGAACTTGCCGCTGTTGAAATCGCGGAACGCCTGCTGGATTTCCGCTTCGCTGTTCATGACGAACGGGCCGTAGCCGACGATAGGCTCATCGATCGGTTCGCCGCTCAGCACCAACAGCGCGACGTCGTTGTTGGCTTCGATGGTGATCGAATCCCCCGCCCGGTCGAAACGCACCATCTGGGTTTCACGCACCACATCTTCGCCGTTAACCAGGATCGCGCCGTGCAGCATCACCAGCGCCAGCGTATGGCCTTCTTTCACCGTCAGCGTGGTGGTATGGCCGGCATTCAGCTTCATATCCCACACGTTGAGCAGGCTGAAAGTGCGCGCCGGGCCGGCATGGCCGCCGAAGTCACCGGCGATCACCCGCACCTGCCCTGCGCCGTCCGCCAGCGGAACCACCGGAATATCGGCATTCAGCAGCGTCTGGTAACCCGGCTCGGCCATTTTGTCCTTGGCCGGCAGGTTGACCCACAGCTGCACCATTTCCATGGTGCCGCCGTTGCGCGAGAAGTCCCGCGAATGGAACTCTTCGTGCAGGATGCCGGAGGCGGCGGTCATCCACTGGACGTCGCCGGGGCCAATCACCCCGCCGCTGCCGGTCGAGTCGCGGTGTTCCACTTCGCCCTGATAGACGATGGTCACCGTTTCAAACCCGCGATGCGGGTGCTGACCCACGCCACGGGTGCCGGAGGCGGAACGGAATTTGGTCGGCGCCGCGTGATCCAGCAGCAGGAACGGGCTCATTTCCGCCCCCAAATCGTTATAAGAGAACAGCGAATTCACCAGGAAACCGTTACCGACCCAGTGTGCTTCCGGGCTGTTGTGAATACCGAGGATTTTTTTCATCTTGAACTCCCGTTTCAGACCTCACGGCCTTAAGTTGATGTCAGAAGTTTAATCCGCCGGGGTTTGCTGCAGTAGTAGGCAAGATGTACACTCAGCGTTCTACTGATAGAACGATAAGGGATACGATGCTGACCGATCTGAACGATCTGTTTTTCTTCGCCAGCGTGGTCGATCACCAGGGATTCGCCCCCGCCGGCCGGGCGCTGGGCATTCCCAAATCCAAGCTCAGCCGCCGCGTGGCGCTGCTGGAAGAGCGGTTGGGCGTGCGCCTGATCCAGCGCTCGACGCGGCGTTTCTCGGTGACCGAGGTCGGCCAAACCTATTACGCGCACTGCAAGGCAATGCTGGTGGAAGCGGAAGCGGCGCAGCAGGCGATCGAGCAGACGCGCGCCGAGCCCTGCGGCACGGTGCGCATGTCCTGCCCGGTGGCGATCCTGCACACCCGCGTCGGCAGCATGGTGGCGGCCTTTATGGCCGATTATCCCAAGGTGACGGTGCATCTGGAGGCCACCAACCGCCGGGTGGACGTGGTGGGGGAAGGGTTGGATCTGGCGATCCGCGTGCGGCCGCCGCCGCTGGAGGACAGCGATCTGGTGCTGAAAATCCTGGCGCAGCGCACCTGGTGCGTCGCCGCCAGCCCGGCGCTGGTGCGCACCCTCGGGCCGGCGCACACGCCGGAAGACCTGCGTAAATACCCGACACTCGATCTCGGCCCCGCGCGCGGTCAGCACCAATGGCGGCTGAGCGGCCCGCAGGGTGAACGGGTGGAGTGGGAGCACACGCCGCGGCTGGTCACCGACGACATGCTGATGCTGCGCACCGCTGCCATCGCCGGCGCCGGCATCGTCCAACTGCCGGCGATGATGATGCGCGACGACATGCTGCGCGGCGAGCTGGTGCAACTGTTGCCGGGCTGGCAGCCGCAGGGCGGCGTGGTGCATGCGGTTTACCCGTCGCGCCGCGGCCTGCTGCCGGCGGTGCGGCTGCTGCTCGACTATCTGGGCGAGCAATTCGCCAGCATTGAAGAAGAGTGATCAGGCGGTGATTTCGATCGCGTTGCCGTCTGGATCGCGAATGACGGCCTCGTAGAAGCCGTCGCCGGTCCAGCGCGGCGCGGACAGCAAAATGCCCTCCTGCTGCGCGCGCTGCGCCAACCGATCGACCTGCCGCTCATCCCCGAGCGACAGCGCGATGTGCGCCCAACCGACCCGCTCCTCCTGCTCCTGCGCCGGCAGCAACGTCGGCACGCGCATGATCTCCAGCGACGGCCCGGCCGCCAGGCTGACGAAGCGGGAAACGAACCCCGGCCGGTTGCGGCTGACATACTCCTCCCCCGCGGCACCATTGAAATAGCGCTGCCAAAATGCCAGCTGCGCGTCGATGTCACGGGTCCACAGGGCAACATGGGCTATTTTCATCATCATTCTCCGGTCGGTAAATCGCTGTGCCAAACCTGGCCGCCGCCCTGCGCCACCTGCAGCTCAAGCTGCGGGTGCGCGCCGCGCGCCGTCACCAGATGATCCACCCGCCCGGCGGGCAGGAAGGGGTAAGGGGCGTAGGTATTGAGCTTGTCGCGGGTGCACAGCACCGCCACGCTGCCGGCGCGCGTCAACAGCCGCTTTTTAAAGGTGGCGTCCTGGTAGCTCAGCGCGGAGAAGCCGCCGGCCGGGTCGTAGGCGCAGATGCCGGTAAACACCAAATCGAAATGGAAACCGTCGATCTCTTCCGCGGCCTTGGCGTCCACGCAGCCGCCGACCTGCGCATCCAACTCGCCGCCGATCAGGATGGTGCGGATCCCCGGCCGCTCCAGCATTTTGCCGGCGATGCTCAATGCATTGGTCACCACCGTCAAACGCCGGTCGCGCGGCAACAGATCCGCCAGATACAGGTGGGTGCTGCCGGCGTCGAGGAAGATCAGCTGTTCTTCACCGATCACCCCCAGCGCGGTCTGCGCCAGCGCCAGCTTCTCGTCACCGCTGAGCGCAATGCGCGCCGCAACGGGCCCCTCGGCCGGCGTCGGCGCCAACGCGCCGCCATAGATGCGCTTGCACAGGTTTTGCGCCGCCAGCTGGCGCAGATCGCGGCGGATGGTCGCTTCGGTGGTGTTCAGCCGCTGCGCCATCTCCAGGGCCAGCACCCGCCCCTGTTGGCGGAGCGTGTCAAGAATGGCCTGGTGACGCTCATTCGGTAACAGTTTGGACATCATGTCAATCCGGTGACGCTAAAGTGATCACAAATGTACACAAACAAACACAAACGTACAATACAGGGCGGAAGAAAAATCGCCGGGCAGGATTTTCGCCTGCGGGATGTTGGCTATACTGAGGCAAGCGAAGTTACCGCAGACGTAACGGCTTGGACGCTAAGGGAAAACGATGTTATTGACGATCGCAAGGTGGCTGTTTCAACTCCCCGGGAAGCTGTTCGGGCTGATTTTCAAAAATCGCCTGAGGATATTTTTGTTCTTCATGCTGGTCGCCGTTGGGGTGCTCGGCGCCAAGCGCTATCTGCGCGCCCACCAATATGACGACGAGTTCAGTCTCGCCGCCCCCGCCGATTACAATCGCGCCATCAAGCGCGAAATGCCGCTGCGGGAGGCGCGCGAACAGTGCGGCGGGCCGCTGCATGACAATGCCGGGCAGCCGTGGCCCGCTTCAGCGGGTTATCTGCATCAGCCAACGCGCCTGCCCGCATCCGGCCTGCATCGGCTGACGTTGGATAATCAGGGCAACGATTTCGCGGTACTGGTCAAGCTGGAAACGCCCGCCGCGCCGCAACAGCTGGCGGAAGTCTTTATTCCGCCCGCCGGCAGCTTCGAGGTGAAAATCAATGCGAACGCGGAACACGTGATGAAAATCAAGAATATCAAGACCGGCTGCATGTTCCGCTCCCGGCCGTTCAACCTGGATAAACAGCGTGATTGGCGCATGCCGCTGACGCTGCAGAAGGACGGCAGCCTGCAGCTGCAGCCGATAGGCGATCGCCAATTCTGAGCGGGCGCCGGGCAGCAGAGCCGGCGCCGCATAGGGTTACTTTTTCACCGGATGATCGCGGCGGAACAGTTCCCAGCTTTCAATTTCCTGCCCACTCGGCAAGGTACAGGTAGAATACTGGCCTGCCGCATTCTCTTTGGCGTTCAGCTTGCCGCCGATTTGGGTGCAGTACACGTCGGCCGGGTTCGCCATGCCGATCGGTTTCACCTGCGGCGGTGGCGGCGCATCGTTGGATTTCACGGAACACCCCTGCAACATCGTCATCCCTGCCAACAGGGAAAGCATCAACGTTTTTTTCATTTTTCCAGCTTATACAAAAACGAACGGCGGAGCGCTCCGCCGTTCTTTGATCATGAAATAAAGGATTTGCCCTGTTTCAGCACCAGATCGCAGGCTTTCTGTTTCACCTTCTCGGTGATCTGCGAGGTGCCCAGGCTGTTCAGATCCAGGCTCTTGCCTTCGCCGGTCTGCAGCAAGCCGCCCAGGCCCTGCTGATAATCCTGGCTCTTGGCGTTTTCGGTGCTGGTGATGCCCAGCTTGCTGAGCAGCTGATCTTTCACCCCTTCGGCACCGTTAGCCGACAGCACGTTGTTTTTCACGCAGTACTGCAGGATACCGGCGGCATTGGTCATGCTGCTGGAGCTCAACGCCTTGTCGCCGCCGTTCAGCAGGCCGGTCAACGAGGAGAGCGACATGCCGCCGCTGCTGTCGCCGCCCGACTTGCTCAGTTCGCCCGCCGCGCTGCTGAGGGAATCCATCAGCCCGGCGGCCTGGGTGGCGCCGCTGGCCAGGGTCGCGGACAGCGCCAAAGCCAGCAATAAACGATGTTTGGTGATCATAGTGGTGAAACTCCTGTCATAACGGCATGCAATCGGCGCAGCGCGCCGGGATACCTCTCCGACGCCGCCTGCGGCGACAAGTTTCTTTTATCTCGCCGCCGCGCCGTTTTTCGGAATTCAGGAAGTTTAGAACTGCCAGCGCAGCCAGGCGAAGAACACGTTGCCGTTGTTATAGGTGCCGGGAATGTAGGTCGCCTGGAACGTCAGCCGCTGATAGCCGATAGAGGCCAGCGGCAGCGGCGCCGGGATAGGGATGTAATTCCAGTTGTCGCGCGCGGTGACGCTGGCGGTGAAGCCCAGCCCCAGGCGGAAATCCTTGTCATCCAGCGGGCGCCAGATCTTCTCGTAGGCGTAGCCGCCGATCGGCTCCCATTTGTTGAAGGAATCCTTGAACGCCATGATGTAGATGCCGTGCCAGTCACCGTCGCTGTCGTAGCGGGAGATGCCGTAACCGGCGCCCCACGGGCGTTCGTTGTACTTATCGATATGCTCATCATCATAAGTCCAACGGTTGTGCCAGGTGATGGCCGGGATATAGAGATCGTGGTTAGGCGAGTTGTTCCAGGTCTCCGCCACGTTATGGGTAAAACGCTGCCATAGACCCGGTTTTTCAGCCTGCGCGGTATTGCCACTTTCTGTACCAACCTCAGCGTAAGAAGGCAGTGCAGGAAATATCAACGCCAGAGAACATGCCAAAAGAGTCCGTTTGAGAAACATCGTAAAGCTCCTGTAAAAATACGGCCGCAGATTTTTACCGATAGCCCAGGCAAGATCAAGCTGTATCTAATTTATCCAACGCCCGTTGTGCTTTGGTTAAGTTTAGCACCAGAAAATTCCCGATAACTTTTAACAGGCTGCACCGGCCTGCGTATGCTATCGCCTTTCGGGCGGCAAAGCCGTGGGAAAAGTCCGCTTTGTCGCACACGACTCGCGGGCAAGGTGCTTGACCAACACATCGACATCGAGACGATTCACAAACTCCAGGGAATAAGAGGAATAGAGACCGAACAGGCGATTTTGGTGCCCGACCACCACCAGATCGATACCGGCCTGATGAATGAAATCGCTGACGTCCTTAAAGCGCCGGATAGTGACGATTTCCTTGACTGCAACCGGCGCCTCGACGGCGCTCACCAGCCGGCTCAGCATCGCCTTGGCGGCGATCACCTCCTGCGCCTGGCGATCTTTGACCAGCGCATCGCTGCCGTACTCCAGCTCCGCATAGTCGGCGTTAAGGTGGCCGACGGTGATGGCGATCGGCAGCCCACCCACCATCGCCACCGTTTTACGCAGCAACGGCAGCCCATCGCGCTCATCGTGAATCAGTACCAGAATGTGTCGATAGCTTTTCATCGCTCTTTCCCCCGTCAGTCAGTGCCACTGGGGCACCACCCTCTTTGGTAGGTATACGCCATCTGCGCGCACGTAGAGAAAAGTTTACGTATCACTTCCCACGGAATGTGATGGCTACCACGATATCTTAGCCCCCGTGGCGGCGTATTTTAACGCCGGCCCGACGCGGCGCGCATTGCGGCATCTGTAAAGCAAAACTGACAACCATGACCGAATAAAAAACCTCATTGTTAATTTTTGTTTTAATTGGTTGCTGGAAGGTTTCTTTAAATAAGCGTGCGGCGGATCACCAAAATGCACCTTTACGTCAGCGTCGGTTTTTCTTTCTCAGACTCACAGCCGGGTGCCGCCTGGCAGGATTTAACGCGGCATCAAAAGTACCGGGTAACTCCCCCTGCGTCATGATAAATGCCAACGCGGCGCCGTTTCTCTGCTGATATTCCATCAAGGAAAAATACCGCCGCACGCCAATACGCAATACCCCTACTTTTTATGTATTACTTAATCGCGTAAAGCGCCGAATACAAACCGCCTATTTTCCGGCTGCCAACCCTATCTTGAACAAGCCGACACTTTAAATAACTGTTAATGCTAACGACACAACATCGCCAGCAATTTATTTTTGCTGATTTTCGCCTGACAAAATAAAGATAAATAATCCGGAGCAATCAATGAAAATAACTATCGGGTCATTCATTCTGCAACAGCTTCACGCCCTGAACGTCGATCGTATTTACGGCGTGCCCGGCGACTATAACCTCAGCCTGCTGGAGCTGTTGGAAAGCGACGAACGGCTGGCGTTTGTCGGCAACTGCAATGAATTGAACGCCTCCTACGCCGCCGACGGCTACGCACGGATGAAAGGCGCCGGCGCGCTGATCGTCACCTACGGCGTCGGCGATCTGGCCGCGCTGTCCGGCATCGCCGGCGCCTATGCCGAATCTTCGCCGGTGGTCTGCATCGCCGGCACGCCGCCGCTGCACGCGATGAAGAATCATCAGCTATTGCACCATACCCTGGGCGACGGCAATTTCGACAACGTCATGAACTGCTTTAAACAATTCACCGTCGCTCAGGCTCTTATCACGCCGGAAAATGCCGCGCAGGAAATTCCACGCGTTATTTCTCGCGCCTGGATAGAGAAGAAACCGGTGTATTTACAGCTGCCGTCTGATATTTGCGACGTCGAAATTGAAATCACCGCAGCCGCAGCAGCGCCGCAATTGCCGGCGAGCGATAAATACAATGTGCAATTGGCGGCAATGGCGCTGTTAACCAAAATAAAACGCGCGCAGCGCCCGATCATATTGGTCGACCAAATGGTGGATCGCTACCAGTTGCAGCAGTTGGTTATCGATGTCGCTCACCGCTTCGCCATACCGCTGACCAATATGCCAACCGCCAAATGCATTATCCCGGAAAACACCGCCGGCTGGATGGGCGGCTACAGCGGCAACCTGTCGCGCCCCGAATTGTATGAACGCATGGCCCACTCAGACTGCGTGCTGAGTTTCGGCGTGCGTCTGGTGGACTCCACCACCGGCTATTTCTCGCAGCAAATTCCCGCCGCCGCTCAGGTGGATATTCAGCCGTTCTCGATGACGTTGGACAACACCTCCTACCCGGCGGTAGCGACGGCGGATCTGCTGCAGGCGCTGCTGGATCTGAGCGAAGACGCGCCGGCGCAGCTTTTATCACCGCTGGCCGATCCGCGTGACAAGCTGGCGACGCCGAGCGACGCGCCTATCGACCAGGCCTATCTGTGGCGGCGCATCCAACGCTTCATCCGGGCGGATGACGTGGTGGTGGTGGAAAACGGCACCTCGGGAGCGGCCATCGGCGGCATGCGCATGCCGGGCGGCGTCAAGGTGGTCAACCAACCGATTTGGGGCTCGATCGGTTATACCCTGCCGGCGCTGCTCGGCACCCTGATGGCGGCCCCTGAGCGCCGTCACCTGCTGTTCATCGGCGACGGCTCCTTCCAGCTTACCGCGCAGGAAGTGTCCACCCTGCTGCGCTGCGAACAAAAGCCGATCATCTTCCTGATCAACAACGACGGTTACACTATCGAACGCTATATCCTCGGCGAAAACTCGTCCTACAACGACATCAGCCCGTGGGACTACGCCAAACTTCCGGCGGTATTGAATACCCAGGCGCAGCCGTTCAGCGTGGCGGTGGAAACCACACAACAGCTGGAAATGGCCCTGGAACATGCCTCGCGGCAGGATCGGCTGGCGTTTATCGAGGTGAAAGTGCCGATGATGGACACGCCGCCGGTGATGAAAGAGTTCTGCAACCGCTGCAACAGTTTTAACTTCGGCCTGACCAACCCGCGCCGCAGCGCCTGAGGCGCGATCATCGCGCCGCCGGTGGTTCAGGCCACCGGCGGCGTTTTTCATGCCGTTACCCGCCGGCGCGCGCCATGCAGCGCTGCCGGCGTTCATCCACCCGTTTGGCGAACCAGGCGGTGGTCAGCTTGCGGGTGATTTTCGGGCTTTCCAGCTGAATACCCGGCAGCATCTCACGCGGCAGCTTGCCGCCCGCCAACGCAAAGACCTTCTTATACAGGTCGGTATCGGCAAAGTCAGCCGTGTCGCCTTTCTCAAGCGCCCGGCGAATGGCGCTGTCGCTCATGTTCAGGCGCTTGCCGAGCGTACGCACCGCCAGCTCGGTGGAGCCGGGCTTGTCGCTGCTGAAATCGATCAGATCGCCGTCCAGCGCCAGCGGAATGGCGCTCGCCCGGCTGACCGCGTTTTGGAACGCCGCGTTGCGGCTGGCGTACCAGCCGGCGTTGAAGTCGGCAAAGCGGTAAATCGGCCGGCTGTAATCGGCCGGGTACCCCAGCAAATGCATAATGCCGAAGTACATGCCGCCGCGTCGGCTGAAGACTTCGCGCCGAATCGAACCGTCAACCGGATAAGGATACCCTTTGGCATGCGCCTCGGCGAAGGCGACGCTCACCTGCATCGGGCCGCCGGTATGAACCGGGTTCAAATGACCGAACAGCTTCTGCCCCATCGGCACGCGGTCGATCATGTCATCGAAGATATCGCTCAGATCCTTTTCAGTGCGCACCTTATCCAGGCGCTCGCTGTAGCTCTGGCCGTTCGACGACGAGATCTTCAACGCGGTATGCACCAAAAAGTTCGGGATGTGCATCTGATCGGCACGGCGGTCGATCTCTTTCCAGGCGATCTTCGGCAGCCCCGGCACCTGCGGGTTAGCCTGGAACGTCGACTCTTGTTCGGTCACCGCCAGCACCGAACACAGGTTCTCATCGCTCGGCTCGATGCCCTGCGCGGCGAACGCGGCGGTGATATCGGTGGCCCAGCCCTGACGATCGCCGGCATTGGCCGGGATCAGCGTCATGAGTCGCGCTTTGACGTCGGCGGGGCGCGCCGCCGGCGAGGTGGTGGTGGTTTTGCTGGTACAGCCCGCCAGCGCCAGCAGCGCGGCCAGGCTCAGCAAACGGAGGGGCTTCGGGTGGCATAAACGGCGTATCGGCATCTTTTCCCTGAACGTGATGACATGAACAGCACTGAAATTAGCCCAGCCGCCGCGCACAATCCAGTATAAAGATCTCCCCTCGCCTTTCCGTCAGGCCGCTATGTTCAAACGATCTATAAAGATGTATTTTATATACATTATATAAATCACTTTGTTTGCCCAGCCAGAGGAGCCCCCTATGGAGCAGCAGCTGCTTTGCTATAAAACCCTGCCGGAATGGAACAGCGACACACTGCCGGAAGCCTTTCGCCAGCGCCACAACACCCAGAGCGGCACCTGGGCGAAGCTCACCGTGCTGAGCGGCAACCTGACGTTCGCCATGATGACCGAAGACGGCGCCACCACCGAGACCTGGCAGTTTAGCCCCGAAAGCCAGCCGCCGTTTATCGCCCCCAACAGTGGCACCGCATCGTTTCCTTCTCGGACGACATGACCTGCCGGCTGGCGTTCTACTGCACGCCGGAAGATTACTACCACAAGAAATACGAACTGACGCGCACCCACTCCGAAGTGATCGAGGCGGCGGCGCGCATCGCATCGGGCAAGGCGCTGGATCTGGGCTGCGGCGGCGGCCGCAATTCGCTCTATCTCAATCTGAAAGGTTTCGACGTCACCGCCTGGGACAAGCACGCGCCGTCGATAGCTCGCCTCAATCAGATCATCGACGCCGAGCAGCTGACCCGCCTGAGCGCCGGGGTGCAGGATCTCAATACTCACCGCTTCAGCGGCGAGTACGACTTCATCCTGTCCACCGTGGTGTTGATGTTCCTCGAGCGCCAGCAGATCCCGCATATCGTGCAAAACATGCAGGACAGCACCGTGCCCGGCGGCCATAATCTGATCGTGGCGGCGATGGATACCGAAGATTATCCCTGCCCGCTGCCGTTCACGTTCACCTTCAAGCCGGGCGAGCTGAAGCACTATTACCGCGACTGGCAGATCCTCAAATACAACGAGGACGTCGGGCAACTGCACAAGACCGACGCCGCCGGCAACCGCATCTCGCTGCGCTTCGCCACCCTGCTGGCGCGCAAGCTATAACGCGTCGTGAAAGATCACCCCTAGCGTGTGGCGTTGGCCGGTGCGTATCCGGCTGACGCCGTGGCGCAGATTGACCCGATAGTAGCCTCTCGCCCCCGCCACCGGCCGATGATGCACCGCGAACACCACCGCGTCGCCCTGCTGCAAGGGCACCACCTCCGGCCGGCTCTGCATCCGCGGCCGCTGCTCGGTCAGCACAAACTCGCCGCCGGTGAAATCCCGTTCAGGGGCGGAGAGCAAAAACGCTACCTGCAGCGGAAACACCCGTTCGCCGTACAGATCCTGATGCAGGCAGTTGTAATCCCCCTCCGTGTAACGCAACAGCAGCGGCGTTGGCCGCCGCTGGCCGGCCTGATGGCATTCAGTCAGGTAGGCCTCGTGTTCGGCGGGATAACGCGCCGCCAGACCCAGCATGGCGTTCCAGCGATTGGCCAACGGCGCCAACCGCGCGTACAGCAGGCCGCGCACTTCGGCCACCGGGGGCGGTAACGGATACGCAAAATACTGGTACTCGCCGCGACCAAAACCGTGCCGCGCCATGACGATGCGGCTGCGGAAGTGCTCGCCATGCGGATAAAGCGCCGCCAATTGCCGGCACAGCTCGGCGCTGAGCACGCCCGGCAGGCGCGCGCCCCCCTGCGCATCAAGTTCGCGTTCGATCGCCGCCCAGTCCAATTCGGCCAACCGCGCCGCCAGCGCGCCGCTCATCGCTGCGCCTCCTTTTCCAGCAAGGCTTTCTTGCGCTCGACGCCCCAGCGATAACCGGACAAGGCGCCGTCGTTGCGCACCACCCGGTGACAGGGGATTGCCACCGCCAGCACGTTGGCGGCGCAGGCGCCGGCCACCGCGCGCACCGCTTTCGGCGCGCCGATGCGCCGGGCGATATCGGCATAGCTGACGGTTTCGCCGACCGGTATCGCCTGCAGCGCCCGCCAGACCCGCTGTTGAAACGCAGTGCCGCGAATATCCAGCGGCAGCGCCAGCCCGCTCTCCGGCGCTTCGATCAGGCCCACCACCTGCGCCATCAGCGCTTCATACTGCGCGTCACCGCCGATCAGCTCGGCGTTGGGGAATTTATCCTGCAGATCCTGCACCAGCTGCTGCGCATCGTCCCCCAGCAGAATGGCGCAAATGCCCACCTCGCTCTGCGCCGCCAGGATCTCGCCCAGCGAACAGCGCCCGACGGCGAAATGGATGCGCATGCCTTTGCCACCCGCCCGGTAGGCCTTCGGCGTCATGCCCAGCGCGGCGTTGGCTTGCTGGTAGAAGCGGCCGTTGGCGCCATAGCCGGCGTCGAAGATCGCGTCGGTCACAGTCTCCTGCTGCGAAAGACCGGTGCGCAAGCGCTGGCTACGCTGCGCGTCGGCGTAGCCTTTCGGCGTCAGGCCGGTGATCGCTTTAAACAGCCGGTGGAAATGGTATTGGCTCAACCCGACGTGGCGCGCCAGCGCCTGCAGCGACGGCGCTTTCTCCGCCCGTTCGATATAGCGGCAGGCCTCGGCTATCTGCCGCGCATGCTGCTCTGTCAACGGCGTCAGCCCCTGGCGGCAGCGTTTGCAGGGCCGATAACCCGCCGCCTCCGCCTGTTCCGCATCGTCGAACAGCTCCACGTTTTGCCGATTCGGCTGGCGTGACGGGCAGGAAGGCGAGCAATACACGCCGGTGGTTTTCACCGCGTAGATAAAGCGGCCGTCGGCGTGCTTGTCGCGGCTGACGATCGCCAGCCAGCGCGGATCGGCGCTGTCGATTACGTTTTTCATCATCCGTTCCTCACTGCGGTTTCGATGTTAACCAGCATAGTGACGGGCCGTTGGCGAAACACGCCGACTCTTGCTTTTTAATTCGACGCCGACGTTTTCAACAATGTTTCGACAATTTTTAACCAACAACATGAAGTTTATTACGTTGCCAACCCGCTTGCACGGCGTTAGGATCGCGGCCGGCCACGGGCGTGGCCAGTGTTTTTGCCTGTTAGTTGCGCGCATGGAGAGGTTATTGTGTTAGAGAGTTTTGGCGTCCTGAATTTATGGACCTATTTGGCCGGGGTGGTCTTCATCATCATTCTGCCGGGGCCGAATACGCTGTACGTGCTGAAAACCGGCATATCGCGCGGCGTGCGCGCCGGCTACACCGCGGCGCTGGGCGTGTTTATCGGCGATGCGATCCTGATCTTCTGCGCCTATATCGGCGTGGCGTCGCTGATCCGCACCACGCCGTTCCTGTTTACCCTGGTGCGTTTTCTCGGCGCGATTTACCTGCTGTTCCTCGGCGCAAAAATCCTCTACGCCACCTTCGTGCAGAAGGCACAGGCGCAACAGCAGCAAATTGAAGGCGGCCACAGCATTCTGCGCAAGTCGCTGACGCTGAGCCTGACCAACCCGAAAGCCATTCTGTTTTATGTGTCGTTCTTCGTGCAGTTCATCGACTTCAACTACGCGCACACCGGGCTGTCGTTCACCATTCTGGCGCTGATCCTCGAAGCCGTCAGCTTTATCTACATGAGCACGCTGATCTTCTCCGGCGCGATGCTGGCGCATTTCTTCAACCACAAGAAAGGCCTGGCGAAGCTCGGCAACGGCCTGATCGGCCTGCTGTTCCTCGGTTTCGCCACCCGTCTGGCGACCCTGAGCTCGTGATCCCTCCCGGCCGGCGCCCGCCGGCCGCGGTTTACTCTCCCGTCACGGCAAAATGACACGCAGGACAAACCGAATGTCAGGCAGACCAAAGCCGCCGCTTTCCCACTGATCTAGACTTGCAGGGTTAACGATAACCTGATGAGCCTGATCGGAGGATGTATGTCTGACAATACCGTAGCCGTGCTGGATAGCGTGTCGCGTTTTCTCGATCGTCAGCATGGGCTGTATATCGACGGCCAGTGGCGCGCGTCCGCCGCGGAAGGCCGCCTGGCGGTGTACAACCCCGCCAATGGGCAGCAGATCGCCACCACCGCCGACGCCAATGAACACGACGTCGCGCAGGCGGTGCAGTCCGCCCACAAAGCCTTCAGCGAAGGCGTCTGGGCGCAGCGTCTGCCGGTAGAGCGTGAACGCATCCTGCTGCGCTTCGCCGATCTGGTGGAGCAGCACGCCGAAGAGTTGGCGCAGCTCGAAACCCTTGAGCAGGGCAAATCCATCAACATCGCCCGCGCCTTCGAAGTCGGCAGCACCCTGAACTGGATGCGCTACACCGCCGGGCTGGCGACCAAAATCACCGGCCAGACGCTGGATGTCTCCATTCCGATGCCACCGGGCGCCAAATATCAGGTTTATACCCGCAAAGAGCCGATCGGCGTGGTCGCCGGCATCGTGCCCTGGAACTTCCCGCTGATGATCGGCATGTGGAAAGTGATGCCGGCGCTGGCCGCGGGTTGCTCCATCGTCATCAAGCCGTCGGAAACCACCCCGCTCACCCTGCTGCGCATGGCCGAACTGGCGAGCGAAGCCGGCGTACCGCCGGGCGCGTTCAACGTGGTCACCGGCCGCGGCACCGTGTGCGGCAAGGCGCTGACCGAACATCCGCTGATCGCCAAAGTCAGCTTTACCGGCTCCACGCCGGTGGGCAAAAGCATCGCGCGCGCGGCGGCGGATCGCCTGACCCGCGTGACGCTGGAGCTGGGCGGCAAAAACCCGGCCATCGTGCTGAAAGATGCCGATCCGCAGCAGGTGATCGAAGGCCTGATGCTCGGCAGCTTCCTCAACCAGGGGCAGGTGTGTGCCGCCAGCTCGCGAATCTATATCGAAGCGCCGATTTATGATCGGTTGGTGGCCGGATTCGAACAGGCGGTGAAATCGCTGTCGGTCGGGCCGGGGATGGATACCGGCGCGCAAATCAACCCGCTGGTGTCGCTCGCGCACCGCAACAAGGTGGCGGCCTATCTGGACGATGCCCGGGCGAAAAACGCTGAGCTTATCGGCGGCGCGGCCGGGCCGGACGCCAACGGCTTCTACATTCCGCCGACCCTGGTGATCAACCCGGACGATCGGCTGAACCTGACGCGCGAGGAAGTGTTCGGCCCGGTGGTCAACCTGATCCGGGTGGCGAGCGCCGAAGAAGCGCTGAGCAAGGCCAACGACACCGACTTCGGGCTGACCGCCAGCCTGTGGACCACCAGCCTGCAGCAGGCGATGGCGCTGACGCCGCGCATTCAGGCCGGCACCGTGTGGGTCAACACCCATACGCTGATCGACCCGAACATGCCGTTCGGCGGGTTCAAACAGTCGGGCAGCGGCCGTGATTTCGGCCCGGATTGGCTGGATGCCTACACCGAAACCAAATCGGTCTGCATCCGCTATTGAGTGAAGCGGCGCGGGCCTGGCCCGCGCCCTGACTTACTGATACTGCCGACGGTACTCGCTCGGCGACATGCCGAAACGCTGCTTGAAAGCGGTCGAGAAATGGCTGTGATCGGCAAAACCCCAGTCGAGGCCGACTCCGGCCAGCTTTTCTTGCCCGGCGGCGCTGCGCAGCGCCTGCGCGCACAGATCCAGCCTGCGGTTCCTGATGTACTGGGCCACCACCAGCCCCTGGCGGGCGAACAACCGATACAGACTGCGCAGCGACACCCCCAACTCGGCCGCCACCCACTCAGGGCGCAGCTGCGCCGACTGAATATGCCTGTCGATCAACGCCAGCGCCTTGTCGAAGACCGGTTGCTGCCCCTCCGGACGCGCCTGTTCGAGCGCCAACGCCGGGCGCAGCAGCGCCGCCAGCGCATTCAGCACCGCCTCGCTTTCCGCCGCGGCGAGCTGAGGATCCTGCATGCTGCTCAGCACCAGCTGGCGGCTGAGGCGCACCGCGCTGAGCTCGGCCCCGAGACGCTGCGCACCAGGCGGCGGCAGCGGCAGGCAGCCGCGCGGCAACAACAGGGATATTTGGCGCGAATCGCGCTGGAAGGTGAAGCTGCTGGGCCGTGAGGCATCGATCAGCGTCATGTCGCCGGGGGAGAGCAGCGTTTGGCGATCGCCCTGCTCCATCAACGCACTGCCGCGCAGCTGGATGACGGTGAAAAAGTGCGCGCCGTCGCTGCGGGCGATCTCACGCGGCGTGCGGTACAACCGGGCCTGAGACACGTCGACCACGCTCAGGCGCAGGGCATGGGCGCGAAACTCCTGCATCGCCCCGCGAAAGCCGGGCCCCAACGTTTTCGCGCAGAATCGGCCGCAGGCGGTGTTGATTTTCCCCAGCCACTCTTCGAAGCCGACGTCCCGGAGCGTTGCCAATGCCGTCATGATCTCTCCCTTCAAACAACAGCGGTGCTGCGCCGTTGAACAGAAAAACACCATAACAATCCGTTAACACACAATCAATGGCTAACGGGGGATTTGGCGCCGCGATCACAGATCACCGGGCGCCGGGGAAGCATCGCCTTAAGGCTGCGTGTCCAACAGATGGCGCACCACCGCCGCGTACTCTTTGGCGTAACCTTCGACGCTGGTGCTGGCCATGCCGGCATTATCTATCTTGTATTTGCCTGCCACGTAGAACGACGGGGTGCCGCGCACCTCGAACGCTTTCACCGCTTCATTCTGCTTGGCGATCAACCCTTTGACCAGCAGGCTGTGGCGCGCGTTTTCATAGGTGGCGGCATCGATGCCGGCCGCCGTGAACACCCGCTGAATATCGTCGGCGCCGTTGACGGTGCGCTGTTTCTGCACCGCGTCAAACATCGCGCCTTCAATCTTGTCTTCCACGCCCAGCACCGTCGCCACCGCCCAGGCTTCGGTCAGCTCATTGCCCAGTTTGCCCATCAGGCTGACGTGATATTTGGTGACTTTCTCACCGGCGGGCAGCGCCTGCGCCACGGTGCTGCCTACGCGGTAGGTTTCGGCGAACTGATAGCAAGGCCCGCAGTAGAAGGAGAAAAACTCCACCACCGCCGGTGCGGCGGCCACCGGCTTATCCAGCCGGGTATATTGCTCGCCCGCACGGTAATCCGCGGCCTGCACCGCGGGCAGCGCCAACATCAATACGACGGCGGCGGCGAACGAACGCTTAACTTTTGCCAACATAAACACTCCTGGTTTCATCTATGAACATCGTCCTTAGCGGCGGTTTTTATAATCAAATAACCGCCAGAAGACCAGTTTTTATTACCTTCTATTTGTGAGGGATTAAGTCAGCGCCCTTCGTAGCCGTCCCAATAGGCGCCTACCGCTTCCTGCGACAGCACCTGGCGGCGTTTAGGATTGTCGGTGCTGCTGTAGGCGCGATTGATGAAAATGGTTTTGTGTTCCATATTCTGCTGGAATTCCGGGCTGGCCAGGTAGTCGGCCTTTTTCTGCGCTTCGCTGCGCACCACGCCCGCCGCGCGATCCTTTTTCCCCTGCTGATAGAACTGTTCGAACATCGGCACGGCGTTTTTAATGCTGCCGTTCACATCGGTGCGGAATTGCGGATCGAAGTCGTCGCGGGTTTGATAAACGTAGTGTTTGGCATGCTGCTCTGCGCTGCTGAGGGAGTGGGTGCAGGCGCTGAGCGCCAACAGCGGCAACAGCAGCGCCGCGCTTTTCAGTCTTTTCATGTCGTCTGTCCCTGTCAGTGAGGAAGGTTCCTTTAGCGCCAAGAGCATAGCGCCGGCCCCCGGTGAACGTCAAACGACAAAATACGCATCACTTTGTTTTATATTAATATTATATACATTGATTGGTATTCATTGCCTGAAACACTATGCTTTAACAGAACAGGGTAAACACTCACCGACAGCGAGGCGGCCAATGAAACCGATCGACAAAAGCGTGGGGGAGTACGACCTCACGGCGGAAAAAAAAGCGGGCATGATCACCGGCACCATCCGCGGTGAACTGCCGGACAGCGACGCCAATCTGCCACTGCTGCCCTTCTCCGGCACCTTCGCCGGCCCGAGCGTGGCCGAAGCCATCGCCGATATTCAGCAGCAGTTCCCCGACATCGAACCGGCGATTATCGACGATTTGCGCGAGGAACTGCTGAAGGCCGGGTTCTAAGCCGGATCTCGGTGCCGCACGAACGGACTGTAGACCGGCGCGCCGGGCTTCAGCGCCAGATCGGCGTCAAAATCTTCATTACGGTTGAACGGCACCGCCGGCCAGGCGGCAAGGTCGCTTAAGCCAGCCCGATACGCCTGCGTCACCTGCGCCAACGCGGCGTTTTGCGCCTGCAGAGCCTCGCCCGCCAACCCGCCGCGCACGCCATAGACCAGGAACGGTTCCAGCACGCTAAAGCCGATATAGTGCAGCGCATGCATGAGCGGCCACAGCATCAGCCGCATGTCACCGTCGCGCCCGTCCGGCGCGCAGGCCTGTGCGGAAGCGCCGGCGGTGACGGTCAGCAGCGCCCGCTTGCCGCGCATCACACCGTTCTCATGACGGTGGCGGCTGTCGTAGATCCCGCCGTAAACGAACACCCGATCCATCCAGCCTTTGATGATGGCCGGCGCGCCGAACCACCAGAAGGGAAACTGCAGCACCAGCGTATCCGCCCACTGCAGCAGCTCGATATGCCGCTGGATCTCCGTCGGCAGCGCCTGAGTCATCCAGTGATGGCGCTGCTCCTGCATCGCATCGAACCGGTCCGCCTGCTTTCTGCTGGGGTAGTGGCCGGCGCACTCGCGCGGATCAAACCCCTCCTGATACAGATCGACCGTTTTCACCTGATGCCCCTGCGCTAGCCAGGCCTGCCGCGCCTGTTCGGCCAAATGGGCATTGAAAGAATGCGGCTCGGGGTGAGCCAGCACAATCAGCACGTTCATCCTGTTTCTCCCGTTGTAAGGTGGTGCTGTTATGCTGTGGCTTTATCGCCCCCTTGGCAATTACGCACCTGAAGGTAACCCCCAATGGCTTATCCCGGCGACGTCTATTCGAGCAAGTGCTCCGCGCGCGATGCGCTGGCGCTGATTTCCGGCAAGTGGGTGATGCTGATCCTGCCCGCGCTGGCGCAGCGGCCGATGCGCAACGGCGAGCTGCTGCGCCGCATCGACGGCATTTCGCAGAAGGTGCTGACGCAAACGCTGCGCCAGCTGGAACGCAACGGGCTGCTCGAGCGGCTGGATTTAAGTGAAAAGAATCAGGCCCATGTGGAATACCGCCTCAGCGCCGTCGCCTGCTCGCTGGTCGAGACACTGACGGCGCTGGATAAGTGGGCGGAATACCACTTCCCCGAGCTGGACGCCGCCCGCGAGCGCTATGATGCAGACCGCAAACGCGAGGCCGATTAAAGCGGTTTGGCCCGCAGCGTCTCGCCGCTGCGCACGAAGTTGCCCGCCCCCAGATGATGAATGGTGTGCAGATCCGCATTGGCGGCGGTGAAGTGCCAGCGCCCTTGCTGGAACACCCGCTCGTCCGCCGCCGCGCTCAACACCTCGCCGAAGCAGGTGTCGTATTTTTCCTGCGCGCCGCTTTCCGGCAGCAGCCGACACTCCAGCCACGCCACGCAACCCTCTTCGATCAGCGGCACCTGCAGCGCTGCACTCGGCGCCGCTGCGATATGGAAACGGGAAAATTTGTCTTCATCCAGCCCGGACACGCTGCCGACCGCGTAGGTGGCGTCAATGAACATCGCCGCCGGCACGCAAATGCCGAATGCGCCGCTCTCCTCGATCATTTGCCGGCTGTGCGCCCCTTTGTCCACCACGATGGCGATGCGCGGCGGGCTGAACTCCACCGGCATCGACCAGGCGGCGGCCATCACGTTGCGTTTGGCGCCGTCGCGGCTGCGGCTGGTGATCAAGACCGTCGGGCCATGGTTCAGCAGGCGGCTGGCGTGTTCAAGGGCGACAGGGCGAAAGTGGCTCATCGGGAAATCCTTGCGAGTGACTGTTTGCCCAGCAGTGTAGATCTGCGCCGCAATGGCAGGCAACGCGGGGCGCACAGAATGCACCGATGAGGCGCTTGTTCCCGATCTCGCCATCCGTTATCTATAGTTAGATCAATTCGCCGGTAACGGCTCATTCCACCTGAGGATCTTGCCTTGACGTTTTTAAAACACCCTATCGCCGGATTGGCGCTGGCCGGCTGCGGCCTGTTGTCGGCGGGCGGCGCGCTGGCCGCTTCCGATGCGCTGGTGTACTGCACCGTCGCCTCGCCGGAATCGTTCAACCCGCAGCTCTCCAGCTCCGGGCCGACCTTTATCGCCACCTCGCAGGTGCTGTACAACCGCCTGGTGACGCTGCGCGAAAGCGATAAAACGCCCGCCCCTTCGCTGGCCACCGAGTGGAGCGTCAGCCCGGACGGCAAGACCTACACCTTCACCCTGCGCCAGGGCGTGAAATTCAACAGCAACAAATACTTCACCCCAACGCGCGACTTCAACGCCGAAGACGTGGTGTTCACCGTGATGCGGCAGAAGGATCCCGCCAACCCATATCACAAGGTCTCCGGCGGCAACTATGAATACTTCACCGACATGGGTCTGGATAAGCTGATCACCAAGGTGGAAGCGGTAGACGAGCACCACGTGCGCTTCACGCTGAGCCAGCCCAACGCCGCCTTCGTCGCCGACTGGGCGATGGATTTCGCCTCGATCCTGTCCGCCGAGTACGCCGACGCGATGCTGAAAAAGGGCACGCCGGAATACATCGACAACTGGCCGATCGGCACCGGGCCGTTTGCGCTACAGCAGTACAAGCAGGATTCGCTGATCCGCTACATCGCCAACCCGCACTACTGGCAGGGCGACGTGGCCAGCAAGCACCTCATCTTCTCCATCACGCCGGATCCGCAAACCCGGCTGGCCAAGCTGAAAACCAACGAATGCCAGATCATCCCCGCGCCGCTGCCGGAACAGTTCGCCGCCATCAAGGCCGACGGCAACCTGCAGTTGCACGACATTACCGGGCTGAACGTCGGCTATCTGGCATTCAACACCCAGAAAAAACCGTTCGACAACCTGCTGGTGCGTCAGGCGCTGAGCTACGCGGTGGACAAGAAAGCGATCGTCGCCGCCGTGTTCAAAGACAGCGGCACACCGGCCAATTCGCTGCTGCCGCCGGGCATGCTGGGCTACAACGACAAGCTGCCGGAATACGCCTACGATCCGCAAAAGGCGCGCGAGCTGCTGAAGCAAGCCGGGCTGGAGCAGGGTTTTGAGACCGACATCTGGTCGATGCCGGTACAGCGCCCTTACAACCCGAACTCGAAGCGCATCGCCGAGATGATCCAGAGCGACTGGGCGAAGGTGGGCGTGAAGGCCAAGATCGTCACCTGGGAGTGGGGCCAGTATCTGGCCGGGCTGCGCAAAGGCGAGCAGCAGAGCGCACTGTACGGCTGGGTATCGGACAACGGCGATCCGGACAACTTCGCCACCCTGCTCGGCTGCGCCGGCGTGCAGAGCGGCGCCAACGTGGCGCGCTGGTGCGATAAGGATTATGACAGCCTGATCCAGCAGGCGATCCAGGAGAACCAGCCGCAGGCGCGCGCCAGGCTGTATCAACAGGCGCAGGTGATCTTCGCCAAACAGGCGCCGTGGCTGCCGCTGGCCACCGGCAAAGTGTTCTACGCCACCCGCAGCAACCTGAGCGGCTACGTGGTGGACGTGAACGGCAGCGACTTCGCCAAGGCCAAATTGAACTGATCCCGGGCGCCGCAGCGAGGGCTGCGGCGCTACCCGCCTCATCGCTTAATAAGCTGCCAGCCTCTGAACCTACCGCGCATTAACTTCACAACTTACGATGCTAACTGCCTCCCCTGTCGCCTGGCACTTAACCCACTAAATTCATAGCTTAATAAGCGGCGTAACCCCTGGCATTTTGCTTAAACTGCATGCAGGCGCTTTCCTCGCCTGTAACATTTCGTTACCATCGGCACTCAGACCCTTTAACATCAAAAGGTAACCCGGTGCAGAACACCTACATGCCGTTGCAAATTCGCCTGCACTGGCTGGTGGCGATCCTGCTGGTCATCACCTGTGTCACCATCGAGCTGCGCGGCTATGCCGAACCGGGCAGCGCCCCCTGGTACGCGCTGGTTATCACCCACTTCAGCTGCGGCGTAACGGTGTTTGCGCTGATGATCGCCCGTCTGCTCCTGCGCCGGCGCCACCCCTCGCCCGCCATCGCGCCCAAACTGCCGAAGTGGCAAACCGGCCTGGCGCACCTGACGCACGCCCTGATTTACCTGCTGCTGCTGACGCTGCCGGTACTGGGGGTGTATTCGCGCTATCTGGGCGGCAAGGAGTGGTATCTGTTCGGCCTGTCGATGCCGTTCGCCGACGTGGCCGATCGGCCGCAGGCGCGGATGATTATCGGCTGGCACAAAACGCTGGCGTCATTCGGCTACTGGCTGATCGGCCTGCATACCGCCGCCGCGCTGTTCCACCACTATATCGTCAAGGACAATGCGCTGGTGCGCATGCTGCCGCTGATGAAAAAACGCTGAATACCCGGCGCCAGGGATGAATTTTCGGGCCACGCCCACTGACAGGGAATGACATGCAAACCCAATTTTTTAATGTGACCGTCGAACAATGCGCCTGCCAGCAGACGGCGCCCGACAATCTGGTGAGGATCATCGCCTCCGGCCAGACGTTCTTTTTTTACCGCGACGACTTCAGCGACAGCGAAAATCTGCTGGCCAGGCTCGCCGCCGGCGATCGGGTGAAGATCGGTGCCCACCGCCTGCAAGACGGCAGCTACTGGCTGCACTGGCTGCTGCACGGCACGAAAGGCCGGCTGGAGCCTGACAGAACGCTGAAATACAAGCTGAAATACTTCGCCCTGCTGCTGCTGGGCGCGGTGCTGACCGGCGGTTTTCCGGCGGCCTTTTTCATCATGGACGGGGAAGATTCCTGGCTGACCATCGTCCTGTTCTTTATCGCCATCATCGCCGGCCTTATCGGCATCGGCATAGTGCTGTTCGTCGGTTCGGAGCTCCTGCTGATCGGGCACCGCGGCCGCAGGCGCCTGCTCCGGGCGCTGGATCGCGTGCTGCGGGGGCAAGACGTCACGCCGCCCGGCTCGCTCAGCCTGAAAATCCCCGGCATCAAATACCGGGCCGTCCGCGCAGACGCTGTGCCGGCGACCGCACCGCTGCAGACCGCGCCCCCCCTCCCGGACGGCGTCGAGACCTCCGGCATCGAGACGGTCAACGCCCTGAACTACGAACTCTGCCACTATGAGATCCCGCGGCAGGTGCAGTATTTGGATACGTATGCGTGGCGTCAGAAGGAGACGCACTTCGCGTTGACGACCCGCGCGCTCAATGTCCCCAATACCAAACTGCATCCGGTATTTCGTCGGCAACATCCGCTTTTCATCGCCAAAGGCGATCCGCTGCAGGTGCTGTATTGCGAGAACGACGCCATTCCCGAGTTGCCCAAAGTGCGTGGGATCATCAATCATCGCGATCGCCAAACCTATCTCATCGGCGGCAGCCGCTACTTCACCGAAGCCGGCCTTAACCTGTGCGCGCGCGTTGTCTTCATTTTTGGGGCAATCGTGGCGTGTTTTGTGCTCGGCATGATGGTGGTGGATAACGCCGATACCCCGGCCGGCTTTCACCTGGATACCTGGACCCTGAAGCGTCTCGGCAGCGAATTGCCGCCGATTATTCTGCTGCTGATGCTGATGGTCAGCGGCCTGGCGCTGTTGATCGAGGGGTTCGCCCAGATCTGCCGCCTGTACTCTTTTGACCAGCACCGCACGTTTAAAACGTTTAAATACCTGAGAAATCTGCGCCGCAGTTTATGGCGGCAGGCTCAGGTGACGGAGCTGAAATGATGACGTTAGCGCTTTATAAAAGACCCCTTATTATCCTGACGCTGTTTTTGGCCAGCGCGCTGGGCGTCTATTTGCTCGCCCCTGAGCAACGCTATGCGCAGTGGCAATGGACTCAGGGCGACCAGGCGTTGCCAACAATAGCCCGTTACGATCTCATCCACAGCTACCCGGCGCAGGACGGCGCCCTGCTGCTCACCAGCAAAAGAAGTGAAGACCGCGCGTACAATAGCTTTTACGGCTGGGCGGCCAACTACCTCAGCCAGGTGCTGTTTGCCGGCCCCAAAGGGTTACAGATGCTGGGGGAACTCGACGACTTGATCCATGATGCGGTTTGCGGCGAGCAGGAGTGCGTGCTTTTTCTCTCTAAGGGCCGCAGACTGGTTGATGTGCAACGGGGCACCATCGGGGCGCTGATCCCCTGGCCGGAGGGCGACGACAACCGGCCTTCCTTTGTCGGCGGCAAACTGGTGGCGCAACCGGGAAAACGCGCGCTGTATCTCATCAGCACCGAAGGCGTATTCTACAGCCCGGACTTCGGCGCCCATTGGCGGCAGACGCTGGATCTGCCGGCGCTGCTGGACGCGCGGCAACTGCTGGGCTTTGAGCGCGGCGAGGAGGACTCACCGACGGCTTACGCCTCCGGTAAGCGCAAATCCGTACCCGAGATCTTCACCGCCGTTGATGGTGATCGCGTGCATTTCTGGATGAACCCGGTGCTCGGATCCGGCGCGTTACACATCGCCGTTAACGGTAAAACCGGCGAAGTGATTGAACTGCATTGGCTGCTGGTGCGCGTGGAGGAAAGCGCGCAGGCCCCGGACGGCGGCATCTACCTGATCGCCAAAACGCTGGACAGAGGAGTGTATCAGCTTCTGCGTTATCAATCCGACGGGCAGTTGAAGGTGCTGCTGGAGACCGGCGATAAATCGCTGTATCAGCTCTGGGCGGGCAACGATAAGCTGGTCGCCCAAACGGATAACGGCGATGCCCGTCTTTCGCTGATTTTCGATCTGCGCTCATCCGAAGTGCGCTACCGACAGCCGTTGGAGTACCGCTACAACGGGCGCGACGACGCACGCCAAACCGTGATCGAACCGGAAAGCCACTATGGCGATGACGGGGAGACCCCGGCGCTGCCCTACTTCATTCGCTATCGCTCCACCACGCCGTGAACATAAGGAACTTGCCATGCTGTTAGGTTATGGCGCCGGCGTCGCCGGCCTGCTGGCGCTGTTATTGGCCCTGCTGCTCGCCGGCATCCTGCTCGCCTGGTGGGGCTGGCGATATGCCGCCGCCCGCTGCGGCCGCCCGCGCCCGCCGCTTTCCTGGGGCGGCTATCTGTTGGCCTCGGCGCTGGCGATCTACCCGGTAGCGTTCGCGCTGATGCTGATCGACATTGCCATCCAGGATCTCAAGAGCCAGCGGGCGGAAGAACGCTGGAATCGGCGCAGCTACCTGACGCTCGAGGCGGCCAGGCCGTTCGGCGAAATCACCCTGCCAAAGGGAAGCTGGGTAAACCGGCAGGAGCCGCGCCAGCCCGGCACCGAAGATAGCCCCATCACGATGGACGGTGTAACCGCCGTGCGCTTCCCTCAGCCGCAAAGCGTGGCCGGCGTGCCGATCATCGCTTTTGAGGTTTTACCGCCGGTGATGGAGCTGGCAGATGCGCATACCTTCACCCGTCCAACCGGCCAAAGGGCGCACTGCGAAGCCGGTTGGCTGGTCTCTTTCTCTTTGCCGTCGGATCAGCCGACCCCGCAGTGGGAGGAGTGGCAGGCCGGGCTGCCCGCAGCGGCGTTTCGGCCCAGCGGCTGGCTCTTTAAGGAGTGCTTCTCCGGCAGCCCTATCGCGGTGCTGACCTTGCACAACGGCGAAGTCAGGGTGCTGCCTTAAGCCTTACGCCGTGGCGTTGGGCAAGCGCACGGTCACGCGGTTGTTGGCCGTTGGCAACTGCAGCGGCGTTTCCTGCCAACTTACCGCGATAACCAATACCGGCGGGGCCGGCGCGCGCGGCTCACGCCCGTCAGGCCCCACGCTGTAGGCATCCCATTCAATCACAAACACCCCGCCGTCTTGCGGCTCGACCCGCTCGACGAAAAAGGTGGTGTCCGAACCGCGCCCGCCCGCCGGTTTATGCGCATAAGAGAGCAGGCTGAACCACTCGCCGGCGAAGTACAGATGGTATAGGCCATCGACGATATGCTCGCCGCGGAACTGGCAGCCGCCGACGCTCAAACCGTCACCCGCCGGGGATTCCGCCACGCGTTCGAGATCGCGCACGAAGCGATCGGTCGGCCTGTTTTCCAGCAATAGCTCATAAGGCGGCGTGTGCAGCAGCGCGGCAGGATCGTCCGTCTGGCGCAGATCCGCCGGCAACATCGAGCGCGCCGCCAGCGCGCGGCCGCTGGGCAACGCGATCTCCAGCCGATCCGCCGGATCCGCTACCCACTGCGGCACCCACAGACCGCGCACAAGGTGCAACGGCGTGGCCTCCACCTGCCGACACGTCGCCCGCAGCCGCGCCAGCGCCTCAACGGAACCGGCGGCCAAGGCTCCCAGCTCGCGATCGGTCAACGCAGGCAGCGCATACATCGCCCGGGCGGCGGGCTCATATACCGTCAGCTCCTCTCCCTCGCGGCTGCGGGTCGGTATCAGGCGCAGCTTGCCGTCGTCCACGTCCTGCGGCGCGGCACAGGCGCCATGCACAATCGCCCCGTCGCGCAGCAGCAGCGTCCAAAAGCTGGGGCCGCCCATGCCCAGTTCCCCCACGCCGCCAATCTGCCGGTCGCTGTCGCCGGCGTGCGCCATCTCAATCGGCTGCGAACGCCAGTCGGTCTTGCGCCACTCTGCCGCCTCTTCGGGTTCTTGCCCGCTTTTAGCGGCGTACTTCGCCCATTGCAGCACGGCAAACAGCACGATGCACAGCACACCCCAAACCGAGTGATCCTGCCAAATCAATAACCAACCGACGATCAAAAGCGCCCAGGCGGCCATGGCGATATCCTTTTCGAAGAGAAAACCGCCTGATTCTAGCTCAGGCGGTTAGTTGGGTTGAAGCCTATGCCATGAATAATTAGCCGTTAAATAGAAAAGTAATAATTTCAGCGTTATTTCTGTGACTATGAAGATCACATAAATAACGCTTCACCGAGTGATTCCAACGTAAAAACATAACTCTCTGTATCTCAATAAATATTTATTGCTCGATTAAGAAACAGAAAGCGTAACGAGGAAAAAAATCGCAATAGTTTGTACATATTCTAAACATTGACTATGTTTAGACATACTATTTATATGCAGGAAAAAATACCGAATAAAAAAAGAGAAAGGCGCTTAAAAAATTAACACAACCTTGCTTGCCGCGAGGAAGAAAAACTCTTTTCCAGCAATATTCCGCGGATATTTTATCTCCACGGAACGGGTCACTTTGCGTTTTATCAGGCCAATAGGCTACACACTGCAATTAATATCATTATTAGCATTCCGGAGACCGACAATGAAAATCGTTACGGGCATTATCCTTACCTCTGTGGCCGCCTTCAGCGGCGCGGCTTACGCGGCCGATGCACAACCTACCACCGGCAACGCGGAAGTGATGCTGGAACACGTGCACGCCGTGATGGAAAACGGCAGCCCGGCGCCGCAGCACGACGCCGCCTGCCAAAAAGAACTTTCCATGCCGGAATCGAAATATATCGGCATGAAGGTCAAAACCGATTACACCATCAACAGCAGCACCATGATGATGTCAGCCAAATCGATGTTCCCATCGCCGGATTCCATGAAACCCATGGAGCTGACGGTCGATCTCTCCGCGCTGGGCCTGGCGGATATCTATGCCTTCGGCGCCTTTAAACCGGCTGCGCTGCCGCAGGCCTATATTTATTTCACCATCGACAAGGATTTTAAAAATCCGGTCAGCACCTTTATGATTATTAACCAAGGCAAGCAATATAACTGCGTGATCTCCAGCTCGAATAAAATGATGAGCAAAGAGATGCGCGGCAAGATGATGATGAAGAAACAGTAACGGAATGAAAAACGGCGCTTCCCTTAACAGGAGGCGCCGTCAGAAAACGCGTTAAATCAGACCAGGATTGTATTTCTGGTTGAACTTCTCTTCCGATTGGAACAGATAAATAATGCCTTCGATAAAGCCGACAATCGATGGGATCCCCGTCCAGCAGAACAGCAGATAGAACAGCCCCCACCACTTCATCCCTAAGTAAAACTTGTGAATGCCCAGTCCGCCCAGGAAGATGGCCAACAGGGCCGCCGCGAGCTTGTCTTTTCTGCTCATAGTGCACTTCTCCTAACTTCTCACCGAACCACCGGCATGTCCAAAAACGGATGCCGCTCCACAGAGCGCCGCATCGCAATGCTTGAGGAGGAAAACATTCATCCATCAAGGCTCAACAGGGGTAATTATAACAGCGATTAATTAAACGGTTGTTTAACCGGCGAAAGGATAAGCAGGGGGAGTATGGAAAGTGAGGCTACAGATACTCGGTTTCGGCTCAAAAAAACACGCACGCTCGCAGGATCTCGTCAGCATAATGATGAACGAACATTATCCCGCAGCCGTCATTGTAAGAGATAAGGTTAAAACAAATTTTCATTGCCTGATATCGGCATATCGTTCTAATTTTTAGTTTCCCTAGTGCATGCCTGCAGACGGCTAAAAGCAGCTCACTTGCAGGTGTTCAAAAAATGATTATATCACGGCGCTAAAGCCCATCACGTTGAGTATTATGCGCCGCGATCGCATTCGCCATCAGTGCATAATCCTTGATGACCCCTGGGTGACGACGCCCTGAGCAGAAAATAAAATCACAGCGTTGCTCATCTTCGATCAGTTTTTTTGCCAGATGCCTGACTCGCAACTTGGGTGTTGCATTAATTCTGGTCACCCGCCCTCTTTCAGTTTCATTACTTTGCGGATGAACCTTTTCTTCATACTCGCCGATCATCAGGGTTATTTTATTAACGCTTTCAGCGATTGTTAACTTGCCATCAGGAAGCAACGCCCCATTCCCCCACCAGATCGATGGACTGGCCGCCAGATAATTTTGAAACGCGCCAGGATAGTTCAACAGCGTATAAAGTACAAAATGCCCGCCATGTGAATGACCTGCCAGCGTTTGTTTGTCTGTATTGATTGAGTAGCGTGACTCAATCCAGGGCTTAACACATGTGGTGATAAACTGATAAAATGCCGGCGCTCCGCCACCGTCAATAAACTCATTATCATCAGAGGGAACCGTATAGTCGCGGGTTCTTGCTTTTAGTATATCCACCCCATCCTGATAGCCGATGCCGACATAAAGAATATTGTCGTTACTTCTGCGCCGATGGCGTTCGGTCAGCTTGGAGAATTGAGTATTGGCATCGAGAAAGTAAAGCGCTTTTAAATCGCCATGCGCTTGCTTGTCATGAGCAATAAAAACCCTATAACGTTGACCATTAAAGTTAAAGTCCTTCGTTCTTGAAATCAAAGATCCACACATAACAACCTCACTTTATAAATAAGCCAGTGGTTTAACACTGGCGATAATGTCTTTTTCCAGATAAAAAAGACGGTGAGGTTCAACCGTAGCAATGTATTATTCTGCTTACGACGCTTGCTGGTTGTGTGAATGATTAAACAAAAACGTTTGTATTATACCTTGCAGCACATTACCACGTAGCGATAAGCAGAAATATCTACCGCAAGCGCTGCAGACGCCTGTGCTGCGTGTTTTTACAAGGAAGGCATTGTGAGACTTGAAATGGTGCGATAATGGAGCGAAAAAAAACATATATCGCACTGTTTTAAAACGATTTTTATGAACAAAAAACAGTAATCTATACATATACCTATACACAATAAAATGGTGCACAACACATAGAGTAAATTATAAGCAATTAGCACTCGCCCAGTGCTCATCGTATTAAAAAAAGATTTATAGAAAAACTGTTCACCTATACACCTTTTAATCTTATCCTTTTATTTCAATACATTGATGGGTGTATAGCTACCTTCTCGGTGTACAGTCTAAATCACTGGCACAAAAAAACCGGCCTGAGCCGGTGTGGGGAGCGCTTGTCGTTATGATATTGGCCGTTCAGCGGCCGATAGGATGCCCTGGTGTTGCTGCGTGTGTTTGGGTCACTGCCACTATAGGCGTCGCGGTATTTAGGATCGATGACGACCGCATCGCCGCCGGTGATGGCCTTGATACCCGCCCGTCACCGCTCCACTTTTCCTGGTCGGGCAGGATAATCAGCGAGTAACCGACGACCTAGGCACATTTGCGCGCCGACTCCAGTTTGTCGATAGTGGCGGCAGGGTTATTAACGGCACTGGCCAGCCACCGGGCGATAGTCGCCATCACGCTCATCCTGTTGATACCTACGACGTTAAGATTCTATCAACTCCTGTCACAGCGCGGCAGCCTCACAGGCCCAATAGTTGTGGTAGTAGGGATATATCAGGCACCATATGTTTAGTGCATAGCCCTTTTCCTACCAATGCACCGATTCATGCCAAAGTCTTATAGACAGGGCCTGACTGGTATCGTTTTTGTCGTAGTTATTAATGTTCAGAACTACGCTGACTATTTCAACAGTGGCGCGTTTGGTTGCTTTGCCTTCTATCAATCAGATATGGCGCGGTTCAATGTCTCCGACTGCTCGCAGTCGCATCGATCGTCAATCCGCATTTTCCCCATACAGCCAACTGTGGCACGGCTACCAGGAGGTCCAATAGCATTCAGAATAACTCTTGAGACAAATATTTCGAGGGTGGATTGATGGATGGATGATGCACAAACTATTTTTATTAACCACCTTAACTCATGTTGACCTGGGAAATTAATAAGGTGGAGTGAGTCTCTATATAGCCTTCATTATTAATCAAGTATAGGATGTGGATTTTCAATCATGTTATTGTTAATGAAAATAATTCTAATGATGTTAGGAAAGATAGACATTTGCTGCCGTAGGCCCATTAAGCCCATTCACTCTTCTAAATTCCACTCGAATTCCAGGGATGATGGTTTGAGTTTCACGTGATGATAATGCTGAAATGTGTACTCGTACGTCTTTCCTTCCATCAGAGGGGATAATTAATCCTTTACCTGTTTTATTATCAAATATTTTGATGATGCCTGTCATTTTTTGGAACAAAGAACAACCTTATGAGATGAAAACAGCCTTAAGTATACATTAAATGAATAAAAAAACCATCTCAATCTTACACATTCACCCTGGCCTTTTAGACGGCTAAAAATAAACATTGCTATCTCTTTAATAAGGGTGTAAGACTAAGTTATTAAAATTAAACCGCAGAAAATGTCGGTTTAAATGAGTCATATATTCAGCCCCTATAGCTAATGTTTCAATCTACCTTTTTTTGATTAGTGTACTATTCTGACTTCTCACACCCAAGTAGGAATTTAATAATATATATCACATTGAAATAGCTTTTTATGTTGATAAGGAGGCTATAACTTTTGTTTTTGGACGATTAATACCCCACTAAATATTTTGTAATAAATACGCATCCATCAACAAGGTAACGTCATGATAAAAGTCATTAGTTTTTTTTAATTCTGCGCCATCTTGTATCACTGAGCTTCAGGACGGCGTAAAAACAATTTCACGCTCTTATCCGAATGGAGAGAAAGTACAATTACCTATAATGACGGCGGGATTAGCTTCTCGGACAGGTGACCACACAATTGTTCATGTCGCCTCTGATCGTGATTTAACATCCGACGAGATTTTTGCTGCTGCTGAAAAGTTGCTGTAAAACGTTCAAGGAAGTAAAAATCAGTAAAATACAATTTTTTCTTGCAACCTGACTTGATTGACATCGTATATTTTATAATTTTGGGCTAATGCTTAGCATAAGCATATGATAATTATGTACTATAATAAAAGAAAATATTAACAGTACAAAAAACGACCGTTAATGATATGATAAATCTCATTCATTGAAAGGTTAATCCATATGTCTTTTATCGATTACGCAATGAAGTACATCGGCGGCATATCTAGATCTGCTGTAATTTGCCCTGTTTGTGGATTCAAGTCATCTCAGGCGGTTAGCAAGCTTCGACTGAAACAAGCAATGCTTTGCCCTGAATGTAAAGCGCTATTTGTCAAGTCACGCTAAACTCTGATACATGGTGATGCTGAATTTTGTGAGTACGCCTAAGACATATTCAAGCAGCTGTTAAATCCCGGATGGCTTACATCCATCCTGAGAGAACGCTTCTGAACTGATTTCGCAACTGCTCCTGCGCATTAACGTCGCAACTGAGCAACTCTATGAAAATGAACCCCAGGGAATGGTTTAGCCACTCCCGAATTCTGGCAAAAAAAACCGAACGATCGCCGCTTGCCGCTAACGATCCTGCAGGTGAGGGGGCGGTACGATCAGAGTTGTTTTCAACATCTCAGATGGAACGTTACGGCCAAAAGTTGGCACGTGCCCATAAATTATCTCCAGATAAGCTTCCCTACTACCTTCTCAAAAGGCTCGGCAACAATGAGGCCGCTATCACGCAGAACTGCTACGAGCTTAACTCAGGTATAAAAGCGAGCATTATGCCTGCCGGGGAGTGGTTGTTGGATAATTACTACCTTATTGAGGAGCAAATTCGCATCGTTCGCCAACACTTGCCGAAAAGCTTCGGCAAAGGTCTCCCATCCCTAATATCGCCTCAGAATTGTCCGCGAATTTATGATATTGCATCGGAAGCCATTGCGCACGGCGATGGCCGCTGGGACACTGCCAGCCTGACCAGCTATATCACGGCCTATCAACAGGTCACCCCACTGACGTTGGGCGAAGTTTGGGCCCTACCGGGCATGCTGCGCCTGGCTCTGATTGAAAATCTTCGCCGCATCAGCATGGAAGTCGTAAAGGCTCAGCGGGAACGAAACCTGGCAGATGCGTGGATAACAAGAATTTTCGAATGTGCAGAGAATGCTCCCGCTGACTTAATCATGGTAGTCGCCGATATGGCGCGCTCACGTCCTCCGTTGAGCAGTGCATTTGTCGCGGAGTTAGTACGGCGTCTGCAGGGGCATGGCAATGCGGTGTCGTTGCCTCTGACCTGGGTTGACCAGTGCCTGGCGGAACAGGGGATCACAACCGAGGCACTGATTCATCGCTTCAATCAACAGCTCGCTGCCAGTCAGCTTTCAGTCAGTAACAGCATCGCTGGGTTGCGTTTACTGAGCGAAACGAACTGGGCTGATTTCGCTGAGGCGATAAGCACCGTTGAACAGGTATTACGCCGTGATCCTGCCGGTATCTATACCCAAATGCACTTTGATACTCGGGATCATTACCGCCACGTCATTGAGATTCTGGCCAGAGATAGCGGCCTCAGTGAGCCTGAGGTAGCCAGCCGGTTACTGGCTCTTACCAGGGAGAACGCTCCCGACACATCGAAGTCCCACATTGGCTATTATCTGGTAGGCGAAGGTCGAGAGGAGTTGGAAATTCATCTGCTGGCTGACACCTCAACGTTTATACGCCTGCGGCACAGTTTCAATAGAATATCCCTGCTGTCATGGCTTGGCAGCCTGAGTTTGTTGACCACAGCAACGGTGGCCGGGGTATTGCATGAAACTGCGCAGCAAGGAACGTATTGGCTGCCGATCGTTGTGGCATTGCCTCTTGTCATTGCTGTTAGCCAATTAGCAAGTGATCTGCTCAGCGATGCCACCACTCGTTTTCGAATCCCCCGCCCATTGCCGAGGATGGATTTTTCAGCCGGTATTCCCGTAGATAGTGCAGCCATGATCGTCATCCCTTGCATGCTGACAAGTCACGAAAGCTTCAGCAAACTCCTCACCAGTCTTGAAGTATGTTGGCTGGGGAATCAAAACGAAAACATCTGTTTCGCTCTGCTCACCGATTTTGCCGATGCAGAAAATAAACAAGCGTCTGCAGACAGAGCCCTCCTCAGACAGGCGATCGCCGATATGCAGGCGCTTAACCGCCGCTATCCATCCCGACACCCTCGTTTTTATCTGCTGCACCGGCAGCCTGAATGGAACCCTTCTCAGCGGACCTGGATGGGTTATGAACGCAAGCGGGGCAAACTGGCGTTGTTGAACGACTGGCTGCGCCATCCTGCGGCGCAATTTGTCAGCGTTGCAGACATGCCTGCTCATCTTTTACCGGGCTATATAAAATATGTCATTACGCTGGACAGCGACACGGTGCTGCCACGCGATACGGTACACAAGCTGGTCGCGACGATGGCGCATCCGTTGAATAAGCCAGAGTATGATCCGGTACGCCAGAGGGTGGTCAAAGGATTCGGCATTCTACAGCCCGGACTGGCGGAGGCAATGCCGCATAATGGCCAGGGGCGATACGCGGCCATGCGCAGCAGCGCACCTGGCAATAACCCCTATTCCATGATGTCTTCCGATATCTACCAGGATCTCTTTGGGGAAGGATCGTTCGTGGGCAAGGGGATTTATGATGTCGATACCTTTGTTCAAGCCACGGCCAACGTTTGTCCTGAAAATCTGGTTCTCAGCCATGATTTACTGGAAGGGTGCTACGCGCGTTCGGGGCTGCTGAGTGAAGTTTTACTCTACGAACAGTACCCCAATAATTACCTTTCGGATGTTGCACGCCGCTCACGCTGGATCCGGGGTGACTGGCAACTGCTGAACTGGTTGAAACTACGCGTCAGAAAAGCGGATGGAAGCCGGGATAAGAATCCTCTATCCGCACTCTCTTACTGGAAACTGTTTGATAATTTGCGCCGCAGTCTCGTCGCCCCCTCTTTACTGATATTGCTGTTCTTGACACTGCTTTGGGTGCCTAATCCGGTTTATTGGCTTGGCGTGCTGGCGCTGATATGGCTGTTACCTGCAATGCTGAGCATCCTCTATGACCTGCTGCATAAGCCCCTTCGCCGCCACCTGAAACCGCATTTGTTGCTGGTAGCTTCAGGGGCGCTGAAGCGTCTGTCAGGCATCGGGCTTAATTTTGCGATACTGCCGCACGAAGCCGGATATTCATTGTATGCGATTATCGTGACGCTATGGCGTCTGGGCGTTAGCCAGCGCAATCTCAGCCAGTGGGTCAGCCATCGCCCTGATGACAATCAGGCCAGAACTTCGGTTGGCCGTTTCTACCAGGCTATGTGGCTGAACGTCGTTGGCGGAGTGGCACTCACCATTCTGACCGTACATATTGCGCCGCAGCTGCTGGCGATCGCTTTGCCGGTCAGTGTGTTATGGTGCCTGGCCCCCCTGCTGATGAAAGGGTTGAGCCGCCAACCCGTTCGTAAGGCCTTTTCGCCGAACCAAGAGCAAAAACAGCTGCTACGCCAGACAAGCCGTGAAATCTGGGCATTTTTTGAGACCTTTGCCACAGCGCAAGAGAACTGGCTTCCGCCTGACAACTATCAGGAAATACCGCAACCGACAGTGGCTCACCGTACTTCTCCTACCAATATTGGCCTTTCCCTGCTGGCCAATCTGACGGCCTGGGACTTTGGTTATCTTTCCGGCGGGGAGGTATTGCAGCGCGTCTCGCTAACGCTTGATACGCTGGACAAAATGGAACACTACCGGGGACATCTCTATAACTGGTACGACACCCGTACGCTGGCACCACTCAGCCCACGCTACGTTTCAAGTGTCGACAGTGGCAATATGGCGGGTCATTTACTGACATTGCGTGAAGGGCTATCTGCCATGCGCCATCAGCCTGTTTTAAACATCGAACAGATGCTGGCCGGGCTGAACGATACGCTGGATATTCTGGAGAAACATTGGGGCTCAAGCGCGCCTACCGCGTTGCGGCTACTGCGCAAACACTGCCAAAGTGCGGTGTCACTGTCTCCGCCAGCGCTTTTCAGCGAACTGAAAAAAATGCGCACTCAGTGCAACCATCTGACAACGCAATGCCATCAAGACTCCCACCTTCAGGTACGCTGGACAAAACATCTGGAAAATCAGCTGGTGCAGCTTGGCCATGAATGGTCGCTACTACTCGACTGGTTGCCAGCGTCCTGGAACAAACAGACGCTGCCGACGCTGAACTGGTTGGCCCGTGCGACATTTACCGGTGAAGGAACGCCTCCGGCGTCCGTGACGGCGCAAGCTCAAATGCGGCTGAAAATTATCGCCGAGCTTGAACAACGGCTGAATGACCATGCTCGGATGGATTTCGCCTTTCTGTACAGTGAGGCAACCAGTCTGCTCAGTGTCGGTTACAACTGTGACACGAATACGTCAGACAAAAGCCATTACGATCTTTTCCCATCTGAAATCCGACTGACCAGTTTCCTCGCCATTGCGGCGAATCAGTTGCCACTCAAAAGCTGGTACGCGCTGGGGAGGTTGTTCACCACCATAGACAATGAAACTGCCCTGATGTCATGGAGCGGTTCGATGTTTGAATACCTGATGCCTAATCTGGTGATGCCCACGTGGCCAGGCAGTCTGCTTGATGAGATGAGCCAGTCGGCGGTGATGCGCCAGATACACTGGGGTAAAGAGCGTGGGGTGCCTTGGGGAGTATCAGAGTCTGGCTATCATGCTTTTGATGTTCAGCAAAACTATCAGTATCAGGCATTTGGCGTGCCAGGGCTCGGTCTGCGTCGGGGACTTGCCGATGATATGGTGGTTGCCCCTTACGCCACCCTGCTGGCGCTGATGGTCTCACCGCAAAAAGCGTGTGAAAACCTGTTCCGATTGCAAAAAAATGGCGCACAGGGTGAGTATGGCTTCTATGAAGCGCTGGATTATACCCCTTCACGCCTCGCAACCGGTCAACTGTATGCGGTAGTGCAATCTTGGATGGCACATCATCAAGGCATGGCATTTCAGGCGCTCGCCCACGTGCTGCTTGACGCCCCCATGACTGAGCGATTTATGTCCAGCACGCTCTTCCAGTCAGCGAGTTTGTTGTTACAGGAGCGAGTGCCGGATGCGGTCGATCTCTACAGCCCGCGCCGTCATTTTGAATCTCATGAAGGAAGGGTCAAACCCGTTCGCTATGAACCTCGTATTTTCAACGGGGTGGACACCCCGGTTCCGGAAATTCAGCTGTTGTCCAACAGCCATTATCATCTGATGTTGACGGCTGGCGGGGGAGGCTACAGTCGCTGGAATAATATTGCCCTAACGCGCTGGCGAAGTGATACCACCCGGGATAACTGGGGAACGTTCTGCTATATCCGCAATATGCAGACGGGTGAGATATGGAGCAATACCTGGCAACCGACAGGCAACGCTATCGGGCTCGACGAAGAAGTGATATTTACCGATGCGGGGGCGGAATTCAGGCGCACCTTCGGGACGCTCAGCGTCAAAACCCAGGTTGTTGTCTCCCCCGAGGATGATATTGAACTGCGACGTATCACCCTGGTGCACCGGGGCCGCCAGCCGCGCTCCCTGGAACTGACAACCTACGCCGAAGTGGTACTGGCGTCTGATGCCAGCGATCTGGCACACCCAGCGTTCAGCAATTTGTTTATCCAGACCGAGCTTGATCCTGAACGTGATGCTATCCTCTGCCACCGGCGCCCGCGCTCGCCGGATGAGTCGAGCCCTTGCCTGTTTCACATGATGGTGGTGCATGGCGGTCACCATAAGAGCGTCTCGTTTGAAACAGACAGGGCAGAGTTCCTTGGACGAGGCAGAAGCCCAGCCGATGCGCGGGCCATCGAGCAAGGCGGAGCGCTCAGCAACACATCGGGCTCAGTGTTGGATCCTATACTGGCGATACGTCACGCCATCATCCTGCAGCCTGGGCAACCGGTTACGATTGATATCGTTTATGGCATTAGTGAAAGCCGCCAGCAAAGCCTGGCATTGCTCGAAAAATATCGCGACTATCCTATCGCTGACCGCGTGTTTGAACTGGCGTGGTCGCATAGTCTGGTGGTATTACGTCAGATGAACGCCAGTGAAGATGATGCCACCTTGTTTAATCGTCTTGCCAGCGCAGTACTTTATCCCAGTCAGGAGTTGCGTGCCGAGGGCCAAACCATCAGCCATAATCGGCGTGGTCAGTCCGGCCTGTGGGGCTGGGCAATCTCAGGTGATCTGCCGATAGTGCTGCTCAGCATTTCCAGCGAGGAAGGCGTCGCCTCCGTCACCACCCTGATTCAGGCACACCGATACTGGCGGCTGAAAGGGCTGGAGGTGGACTTGGTGATCCTGAATAACAGCCCAGGGGGATACCAGCAGGGATTGCAAAATCAGATTATGGATTTAATTTATGCCGGGTCAGAAGCCAGTCTGCTGGATAAAACGGGCGGCCTTTTTGTTCGTAATGGCGAGCACCTCACCACTGAGGATAAGCTGCTGCTGATGAGCGTGGCTTGTCTTTACCTCGATGACCGTGCGGGTGGAATTAATGAACAGCTTAACCAGCGTATTCACACCCCAAAACCTCCGGCCAGACCGTTGATTCCGCATATTGTTTCGGAGAGTAACCAACATACAGATTGGGCCCCCGATACCAGCCAGTTGCGCCATTTCAATGGGTACGGCGGATTTTCTCATGACGGCCGGGAATATCAGATTGTGCTCCGGGAAAATGAGTCAACGCCCGCCCCTTGGGCAAATGTACTGGCGAATGCCCGTTTTGGCAGTGTGATTTCGGATGCGGGGCAGGCCTATAGCTGGTATGAGAATGCCCATGAATTCAGGTTAACGCCGTGGGAGAACGATCCTGTGAGCGATCGTAGCGGTGAGGCGTATTACCTGCGTGATGAAGAGAGTGGTGAGTGCTGGTCACCGACGATTTTACCTACGCGCGGACAAGGGGATTATCTGACACGCCATGGTTTTGGCTACAGCGTATTTGCCCATCGGGAGAGTGGTATAGACAGTGAGCTGACGGTATTTGTTGCCGAAGAGGCCCCGGTTAAACTTGCAATCCTGACGCTCAGTAACAATTCGGGACGCACTCGAAAACTGTCCGTCACGGGCTACGTGGAGTGGACGCTCGGAGAGTCACGAATCCGCTCCGCCCCTCATATCGTGACACATGCTGCCAGTATCCCTGGCGGTTGCGGTGTGATGGCAAATAACTTTTATGGTGACAACGGTGGCGAGCGCACTGCATTTTTTGCCGTCAGCGGTAATTATTGTTCGTTGATGGGAGATCGCCGGGAGTTTATTGGCCGTAACGGTTCGTTGCGCAGCCCATCCACCATGAAACTGCGCAGACTCTCGGGTAAAACCGGCGCCGGCCTCGATCCCTGTGGAGCCGTCCAGTCAGCGGCTACATTTATTGACGGGGACCAGAGAACGTTTATTTTTGTCCTTGGCGCGGCAGATAATCATGCCCAGGCTCAGGAGATGCTTACCCGCTATCTCAATGAGGATGCGGCCCGCCTGGAGCTGAACCGCGTTCACCACTACTGGCACCATGTGCTCGATAAAATCGTGGTTAATACGCCTGATACATCTGTGAATTTGCTGGTCAACGGCTGGCTGTTATACCAGACCGTAGCCTGTCGCCTTATGGCTCGCAGTGGTTACTACCAGTCCGGCGGTGCATTTGGTTTTCGCGATCAGTTGCAGGATACGCTGGCACTGAGTCATGCCGATCCGAACCGAATGCGCGAACAGATAATGCTGTGCGCATCACGGCAATTTATCGAAGGAGATGTGCAACACTGGTGGCACCCTCCACACGGCAGCGGGGTTCGTACCCGCTGTTCTGATGACTACCTGTGGCTTCCGCTTGCCGTTTGCCACTATGTGGAAACGACGGGGGATATGAATGTGCTGGAGATGCGCATACCGTATCTGGAAGGTCGCCTGCTCCAGCCCGGTGAAGAGTCTATCTATGACACGCCGGTCGTCAGCGGCACCGAAGAGACATTGTGGTTACACTGCGTCAAAGCGATTCAACATGGACTGAGGTTCGGTGAGCATGGCCTGCCGCTGATGGGGGCAGGTGACTGGAATGACGGGATGAACCGGGTTGGTATCGAAGGCAGAGGTGAAAGCGTCTGGCTGGGTTTCTTCCTGTATGACATTTTGCAGCGGTTTGCCGCACTGGCAGAGCGCAGGCAGGATGACAGTATCGCCTTGATGTGTCGTTCGCATGCCTTACACCTGCAAAACAATCTCGAAACCCACGCCTGGGATGGCGAATGGTACCGGCGCGGTTATTTTGACGATGGCACTCCCCTGGGATCGAAAGCCTCGCAGGACTGCCGGATAGATGCGATTGCGCAGAGCTGGTCTGTATTGTCCGGGGCTGCCAGCACGGGACGGTGCGCACAGGCCATGCAGGCGCTGGATAAGCACCTGGTAGATAACGATGGCGGGTTGATAAGGCTGTTAACACCACCATTCGATGGTCATGGACCTAACCCGGGTTACATCCAGGGTTATCTGCCCGGCGTGCGGGAAAATGGGGGGCAGTATACACATGGCGCCATCTGGGCCGTTATGGCATTTGCACGGATGGGAAATACAGAACGCGCCTGGCAACTCTGGTCAATGATCAACCCGATAAATCATACCCTTAATACAGACTCGGTTGGGATTTATAAAGCTGAGCCTTATGTCATGAGTGCTGATGTCTATAGTGTCGCTCCCCATACCGGACGAGCGGGATGGAGCTGGTATACCGGTTCCGCAGGCTGGGCCTACCGTTTACTTACCGAGGAATTACTGGGTATAAAACGCTCCGGTGCTACCTTTACTGTCCATGCCAGATTGCCGGATGAGTGGTCCTCTTTTTCGATGTCATATCAATATGGTGAAAGCCAGTATCAGATTATGGTTTCACGCGGAGAGGGAGAGTATCGTGTCACACTGGATAGCATCGTACTGCCTGGCGACAACATTCCTTTGCGGGATGATGGGAAAAATCATACGGTTGAAATTCTTCAAAACTGATACTGCCTTAAAAGGCGCATTAAAGCCTGCCGTTAATGCGCTGATTGTCCCTGAGAACTTCGATTGCGGTTTGCATTACGACTTTATCATCCCGTCTTTTCTGCTTGAGCTGCATCACCTGGAGGTATTCAAGCAACGTTCGGGTGTTAATTGGCCTGCCTTGTTTTCCCACGGCCAGCACCGCCTCACCAAGGATAATTTTCACTGGGGGTAACTGTGCAGGGTACCAGTCAAGGGTGTCTTCTGATTTCATTATAAATTTCTCATGGAAGGGTATTATATCACAAAATATTACTTTGTTGCTTGGTTCTGCTCTCATAGCTCAAGAATAAAGAGAAACGGTATACTATATGGATATTTAAAGCCAATGCCTCCCTGTTGAGTTTATGAATATGATTAATGCATTTCGAGTTGTAAAAAACGAAATTCGGTTAATGGAATATACAGAGTAATGATGATAGGGAAGAGTGTAACTGCTGTGCACCGACTGTTTATATTTTTAATTTAAACACAACGCCATTGTCTAACTAATATGTAACGCTAAAGACATGGTTTTCCTTATGTATTACAAGCCATATATTAAACTTTCGGGTCGAGCTAAGGAAAAAACATGTCACAACATTTTACAAAAGCTTTGCTTCATCCCCGTTACCCTGCCGACCATTTGGCAGACTTCATCTGGCGCCACTCTGTGGCTATCTTTTCGAACGCGCTTTCAGACTCGGTTTGCAAAGCAAGTTTTTGCTCTTTTCGCACCTCACTGGGGTTCTTTCCTTCTGCCACAAGTTTTCGAGCTTCATCACGGCGGGAACGAGCATCTGCAAGTGTGATCGTTGGGTACACGCCAAGCGAGATCATTTTGGGTTTACCGGCAAAACGATAGCGGAACCGCCAGCTGCTGCTTCCATTGGGTTCTACAAGTAATGACAACCCTTGCCCATCTCCAAGTGTATAGGCTTTAACTTCAGGCTTAGCGCGGCGAATCTGCATATCGTTTAAAGGCATGTGTATAGGAATCCAAGACCGAACAGGAACATTACGGACTAACACGGACTAAAAACGAATTAATATCTTTATAAAACAATGTTGTTATGGATTAATACGGGCGTTACAGGAAGAGAGGATGGTGCCGATAATAGGAGTCGAACCTACGACCTTCGCATTACGAATGCGCTGCTCTACCAACTGAGCTATATCGGCATCGAGCCGGGCCTGCGGGGCAAGCCGGAAGTGCGTTGAACAAGGTAGACCTGCGCGCGAAATGAGTCAATAGCCGCCGGGGCGTTTGGTTGTTTTGCAAGCAACCAGACTGTCGTGCAGCCCCCTTTTCCAAAAACAATCAGGGCGCAGCATGCTGCGCCCTGACCTCTTTATGACCGCAATCCGGTCTTAGCTTCGCACCAGATCGTCGCCGTAGCCAATCCATTTGTAGGTGGTCAGCGCGTCCAGGCCCATCGGGCCGCGGGCGTGCAGTTTCTGGGTGCTCACCGCCACTTCCGCGCCCAGGCCGAACTGGCCGCCGTCGGTGAAGCGGGTGCTGGCGTTGACGTACACCGCCGAGGAGTCCACCGCGCGCACGAAGTGCTCGGCGCTGCTCAGCGAGCGGGTGAGGATCGCGTCGGAGTGGTTGGTGCCGTGGGTGCGGATGTGGTCGATAGCCTGATCGATATCGTCCACCAGCAACACGTTCAGATCCAGCGACAGCCATTCGTCGTCGTAATCCTCCGCATTCACCGGCACCACCGTCGCCGGGCCGCCCTGCAGCAGCGGCAGCGCGTTTTCCGCCGCGTGCAGCGTCACGCCCGCCGCCGCCATTTTGGCGCTCAGCGCCGGCAGGAACTCGGCGGCGATGCTGCGGTTCACCAGCAGCGTCTCCAGCGAGTTACAGGCGCTCGGGCGCTGGATCTTGGCGTTTTCAATCACCGTCAGCGCCTTGTCGAAGTCGACGTCGGCATCCACGTAGGTGTGGCACACGCCGATGCCGCCGGTGATCACCGGGATGGTCGATTGCTCACGGCACAGCTTGTGCAGGCCGGCGCCGCCGCGCGGGATCAGCATGTCGACATAGCGATCCAGGCGCAGCAGTTCGTTCACCAGCGCGCGATCCGGGCTGTCGATCGCCTGCACCGCCGCCGCCGGCAGGCCGCACTGTTCCAGCGCCTGCTGGATCACTTTTACCGTCGCCTGGTTGGTGTTGTGCGTCTCTTTCCCGCCGCGCAGGATCACCGCGTTGCCGGTTTTCAGGCACAGGCTGGCGACGTCGATGGTGACGTTCGGCCGCGCCTCGTAAATCACGCCGATCACGCCGAGCGGCACCCGGCGGCGCTCCAGCTTCAGCCCGCTGTCCAGCAGGTTGCCGTCCAGCACGTGGCCGACCGGATCGTTCAGGCGGCATACCTGGCGCACGTCGTTGGCGATCGCCGCCAGCCGCGCCGGGGTCAGCAGCAGGCGATCGAGTAGCGCTTCGCTCATGCCGGTGGCGCGCGCCTGCGCCATGTCTTGTTCGTTCGCCAGCAGGATCGCTTCACTGTTGGCTTCCAACCTGTCGGCCATCACCGACAGCACCTGATTCTTCTTCGCCGTGCTCAGCACCGCCAGCTGCCAGGAGGCCTGCTTGGCGGCCTTCCCCATCTGCTCCAGCATGCTCACTCCTTAACTGACAATCATATCGTCGCGGTGCACTGCCACCGGACCGTATTCATAACCGAGGATTTCGCTGATTTCCTGCGAGTGGTGCCCGGCGATCATGCGCATCGCGTCGCTGTTGTAGCGGCTGACGCCGTGCGCCAGATCGCGCCCCGCCTGGTTGCGGATGCGGATCACTTCGCCGCGCGAGAAGTCGCCCTTCACTTCGCGGATGCCTTTCGGCAGCAGCGAGCTGCCGCGCGCCATCATCGCTTCCACCGCACCGTCATCGACGGTGATCTCACCGGCCGGCGGCGCGCCGAAGATCCAGCGCTTGCGGTTTTCCAGCGGGGTTTCCAGCGCGTGGAAACGGGTGCCCACCGGTTTGCCCTCGATCACGTCCGCCACCACGCCCGGCTTGCTGCCCGCGGCGATCACCACGTCGATACCGGCGCGGCAGGCCACGTCGGCCGCCTGCAGTTTGGTGCCCATGCCGCCGGTGCCCAGACCGGAGACGCTGTCGCCGGCGATGGCGCGCAGCGCGTCGTCAATGCCGTGCACCTCACGGATCAGTTCGGCCTGCGGGTTGTTGCGCGGATCGGCGGTGTAGAGGCCCTGCTGATCGGTCAGCAGCAGCAGTTTGTCGGCCCCGGCCAGAATGGCCGCCAGCGCCGACAGGTTATCGTTGTCGCCTACCTTGATTTCGGCGGTGGCGACGGCGTCGTTCTCATTGATTACCGGCACGATGCGGTTGTCCAGCAGCGCCGTCATGGTGTCGCGCGCGTTGAGGAAGCGCTCGCGGTCTTCCAGATCGGCGCGCGTCAGCAGCATCTGCCCGACGTGGATGCCGTAAATGGAGAACAGCTGTTCCCACAGCTGGATCAGCCGGCTCTGCCCTACCGCCGCCAGCAGCTGCTTGGAGGCGATGGTGGCGGGCAGCTCGGGATAGCCCAGGTGCTCGCGCCCGGCGGCGATGGCACCGGAGGTGACGATGACGATGCGGTGACCCGCGGCGTGTTGCTGCGCGCACTGGCGCACCAATTCGACGATGTGGGCGCGGTTCAGACGCAGCGATCCGCCGGTCAACACGCTGGTGCCCAATTTCACAACCAATGTCTGGCTGCCGTTCATAGTAATTCTGCCGTGTGTAATGATGAGAAGAAGAGTGCAAAGGTCTTTGTAACAGGAGAGACGCGTTATGCCAACAGGCACAACGCGAAATCAGCACAATACGTGGTCAAACGGGGTCAGGCGGAGAGTTTGATCAGTTTTTCTTTGAAATCATCGGCGGGTTCCAGCCCCAGTTCCATGGTCGCCAGCAGTTCGCCCAGGCGGCGATGGAAGTCGCGCAGGGTATCTTCCAGTTTGGCGTTCACTTCATCATCCTTAATGTTTTGCGTCGTCCAGTTGCCTTCCTTGTCGAACAGGCCGAATTGGTACGAATAGGTGAAGCGCGCCTCTTCCGCCTGCAGCTCCATCCACCAGCCCCAGAACTCACGCTTCTCCGGAGCGGGCTTTACATTGACGCAGACGGCCAAACAATCAAAGAAAAACCGGTCGTTCTCACATTGCCCTTCACGCAGGTACGGCCCCAAGCTGGCAAAACGTTTCATTAGTCGGCTTTTAGGGTGACCACTCGGTAACGTCATTCTCTAACCTCCTCAATGTAGACCACTCTTTTTAACAAATTGTTAAAATTTAGCAACTAATTAACGCATTTTATCCTTCAGCCAACCGGACATCTGCAGCAACGCCCGGTGGAAGCTGTCGTAAACCGGGGTGCGCGGGATGGCGATCAGCTTGCCGCTCACCGAGGAGGTGACGATCAGCTGCGACTCTTCTTTCGGGCTGAGCGTATCGCGCTCCCAGTAGCCGGAGATCATCGGCGTCGGGCAACGGCGCCCCAGCAGCCCCTGCATTTTCAGCGAGTAGCTGTTCAGCTCCACCTTCAGCACGTTGTCCGAGGCGTTAGCCATGCCCATGCGGCTGGCCAGCACGTCCATATACATGTCCGGCACGTTCAGCTGGGTGCTGCTGTCGCACAGCAGGCGATGCACCACCGGCCCCAGGCAGGCTACGCCGCGCAGCCGCTGCGGCTCCAGGTAGGCCAATCGCACCGCCACGTTGGCGCCGAAGCGGAAGCCGAAGGCGCTCACCCGCTGATGATCCACCCACGGCACCGAGGCCAGCTGGATCAACACCTGCTGGTGCAGGTAGCTGGAGTCCTGCGTCAGCTTCCATTTGCAGGAAGAACCGATCGACGGCATGTCGAGCGTCAGCATGGCGATGCCGTGCGGCGCCAGGTAGTCGCGGAACAGGCGATGATAGTCGGTCTGCAGCGTATCGAGGCTGCCGCACATCAGCACCGTCGGGAACGGCGCTTCGCCCTTCTCCGGCATGTGCAGGAACCCGGTGACGCTGCCGCCGCCTTCGATGCGAAACTCCAGCTCTTTCAGCTGATACGGCAACAGCAGCGCCGCCTCTTCGTAAGCGCGGTTAGCCAGCAGCTCCGCCTGTTCGGCCAGCTCGTCGCCCTTCAGGTGCGGGTAACCGGCGATGCTGTACAGGCTCGCGGCCTTCAGCCAGTACTCGCCGCCGAGCAGCGGATCCTGCTGCTCCATAGCCCGCTGCTGCCACTGCATGCCCTGATGGATCCACTCGTAGATCCAGTTGCCGTTGCGGTAGCCCACCACGGTATCCAGCCGCTGCGGATTGCTGCGCTCGGCGTCGGAGGCGGCGATGCGCGCCAGCACTTCGTGGATTTCGATCGGGCTGACGCCGCGCCAGGCCCACAGCAGCGGGTTCAGCATGCGGTACCAGCTGCCGGTGGTGTCGCCTTCCAATGCGGAATGCATGGCGGCGCTGACTTTGTTGCGCGCGCGCAGCACCAGCGTCGAGGTTTCAGGGTGTTTGAATTTTGGCTTGAAAAGAATTTCAGAAAGGTTGGCCTGTGCCATGGTAACAACAGCCTCCGTAAATCTGGCGATAGGCCGCAACAGGCCTACTTAACTGGAGGTAGTGTACCTAACTCTGGCGGGATAAACCAAGATAACGCAAACGCCCGGCATAACCGGGCGTCAGGCGGCTGACAAAGAAGGAAAAAGCGTGGTTTTTCCTCCTTTGTGGTCAACGGCCGAAAATCAATAAATTGATTTTCCTTATTTTTTATATCTTGCCTTCGGTAAGCCTGACAACGCCATCACGTTTATCCTTAAACAAACGCCCGGCATAACCGGGCGTTGACTTGGAACTGGCTGGGCTTAGCGACCGCCGATAGGGGGAACGAAGCTGACGCCCATGTCCCACGGCTGTTCGATCCAGGTGTCCTGCGGGATGTCGATCACATAGTCGTCCACCAGCGGACGGCCCGCCGGCTTGGCGAAGATGGTGACGAAATGCGCTTTCGGATACATGTCGCGGATCGCTTTTGCGGTGCCGCCGGTATCCACCAGATCGTCCACCACGATGAAGCCTTCACCGTCGCCTTCGGCGCGCTTGAGCACTTTCATTTCGCGCTGGTTGTCATGGTCGTAGCTGGAAATGCAGACAGTATCCACATAGCGGATGCCCAGCTCGCGCGCCAGCAGGCCCGCCGGCACCAGGCCGCCGCGGCTGACGGCAATGATGCCCGTCCATTTGTCGGCAGGCAGCAGGCGGTGCGCCAGCTTGCGTGCATGTATTTGCAGCATATCCCAGGTAACAACGTATTTTTCGCTCATAGAATCGTGTCCCAGCCGGCTGGTGAAGCGGCTTACTTTATAGTTCAGGGGAAAAAAGGTTGCGCGAGATTATAGAGACTGGCCGCGTTGAATTCCAGCTGTACCGAGGAAAACCTCGTGATTTCCGCCGCGCAGCTTTCCGGTGATTGATGCTGAAAAAACGAACGTTCCCGCAGCGAAGCCGTGTGATCAAGCGCTTAAACCGCACAATACGGGGCGCGCACCGCCGGAAATAAAGTGATATTCTCTGATGATCGTGCCACGACGCACAGATGCCCACTCACCTTAACCGCGCGGCACGCCCGTCCTGTCGGAGCCTGCCGTCACAGGAGACTTATAGTGTCTGAATTGTCTCAGCTTTCGCCACAGCCGCTGTGGGATATTTTCGCCAAGATCTGTTCTATCCCACACCCTTCTTATCATGAAGAAGCGCTGGCGCAGCACATCCTCACCTGGGCCAAAGAGAAGAACCTGCACGCCGAGCGCGATCAGGTCGGCAATATCCTGCTGCGCAAACCGGCCACCAAAGGCATGGAAAACCGCAAGCCGGTCGCGCTGCAGGCGCACCTGGACATGGTGCCGCAAAAGAATAACGACACCGTGCACGACTTCGCCAAGGATCCGATCCAGCCTTATATCGCCGGCGAGTGGGTGAAAGCGCGCGGCACCACGCTGGGCGCCGACAACGGCATCGGCATGGCCTCCGCCCTAGCGGTGCTGGCCGACGACAGCGTTGAGCACGGCCCGCTGGAAGTGCTGCTGACCATGACCGAAGAAGCGGGGATGGACGGCGCCTTCGGGCTGCAGCCGAACTGGCTGCAGGCGGACATCCTGATCAATACCGATTCCGAAGAAGAAGGCGAAATCTACATGGGTTGCGCCGGCGGTATCGACTTCATCACCACCCTGCCGCTGCAGCGCGAAGCGGTGCCGGCCGGTTACCAAACCCTGAAGCTGACTCTCAAGGGCCTGAAAGGCGGCCATTCCGGCGCCGAGATCCACGTCGGGCTGGGCAACGCCAACAAACTGCTGGCGCGTTTCCTGTTCGCCCATGCGGAGGCGCTGAACCTGCGCGTGCTGGACCTGAACGGCGGCACCCTGCGCAACGCCATCCCGCGTGAAGCCTCCGCGGTGGTAGCGGTACCGGCGGAAAAAGCCGACGCGCTGAAAGCGCTGAGCCAAGAGTTCCTGGCCGTGCTGCAGAACGAACTCTCCGCCAAAGAGAAGAACATCACCGTGCTGCTGGAGCCGACCACCAGCGCTTCGCAGGCGCTGAGCGCCGACAGCCAGCAACGCTTCCTGGCGCTGCTGAACGGCACGCCGAACGGCGTGATCCGCATGAGCGACGCGGTGAAAGGCGTAGTGGAAACCTCGCTGAACGTCGGCGTGGTCACCACCAGCGAAAACGAAGCGGAAATCATCTGCCTGATCCGCTCTCTGATCGACAGCGGCAAAGATTACGTGGTCGAGATGCTGACCGCGCTGGGCCAGCTGGCCGGCGCCAAGGTAGCGCCGAAGGGCGGCTACCCGGGCTGGCAGCCGGACGCCGACTCGCCGGTGATGCACCTGGTGCGCGAGCTGTATCAGGAGCTGTTCAACAAGACGCCGAACATCATGGTGATCCACGCCGGCCTGGAATGCGGTCTGTTCAAAAAGCCGTATCCAAACATGGACATGGTATCGATCGGGCCAACCATCACCGGCCCGCACTCGCCGGATGAGCAGGTGCATATCGAAAGCGTCGGTCTGTACTGGAAGCTGCTGACCTCGCTGCTGAAAGCGATCCCTGAGCGCGCGTAATCTGCGCGCTTAACGCAAAAAGCCGGCGACTTGCCGGCTTTTTTATTCCCAAGGCAGCGCCAGCTGCCGCTCCAGCTGCGGATCGAGCAGCGTTACATGCAGCCCCACCAGCCGCACGCCGCGCCCTTCGCGCCGCTCGCGCCACGCCTGCCGCGCCACCTCCAGCAAATCCTGCCGGTTCAGTACCGGGAACACGTGCTCCTGGGTGGTTTGCTGAAAATCCTGAAACTTCAGCTTCACGCCCTGCCGGGCGATGTGCAGATCCGGCTTCACCTTACGCAGCCGCATCTCCAGCTCGGGGTAGAGTTTGTCGATAATCAGCGTTTCGCAGTCTTCCCAGTCGTGAATGTCCTCCGCCAGCGTGCGCTCCACGCCCACCGATTTACGCAGCCGCTCCGCCGAGATTTCGCGCCGATCGATGCCCTGACACCGCTCCCACAGCACCCGGCCGAACTTGCCGAAGCGCTTGAGCAGCTGCGCCAAATCGTATTGCTGCACGTCGGCGCAGGTGATAAGCCCCACGTCCTCCAACCGCTTGGCGGTCACCTTGCCGACGCCGGGGATTTTGCTGAGCGGCAGTTGCTGCAAAAACGCCGGCACCTGCGCCGGCGTGATCACGTATTGCCCATTCGGCTTGTTTATCTCGGAGGCGATTTTGGCGAGAAACTTGATCGGCGCGACGCCGGCCGACGCGGTCAGGTTCAGCTCATCGGCAATCGCCTGACGGATCTCCTGGGCGATCAGCGTCGCCGAGCCGTTGCATTGCGGGCTGTCGGTCACGTCGAGATAGGCTTCATCGAGCGACAGTGGCTCGATCAACGGAGTATAGCGGGCGAAGATTTCACGGATGTGCAGCGAAGCCTCTTTGTAGGCCGCCATGCGCCCCGGCAGCAGGGTGAGATGCGGGCACAGCTTGAGCGCCATCGCCGTGGACATGGCGCTGTGTACGCCGTAGCGCCGCGCCGGGTAGTTGGCGGTGCTGATCACCCCGCGCCGATCGGCGCTGCCGCCAATCGCCAGCGGGATATCGCGCAGGCTGGGATCGTCGCGCATTTCCACCGCCGCGAAGAAGCAGTCCATATCGACATGAATGATTTTACGCATCGCACCCTCCAGTAACACTGTATAAGTATACAGCCAGATACCGAAAGCTCAAGGCCGCAGGCTTCGATGAAAGCACCGTTTCCGCCAGATATTTCCGTGTTGTTAAAAAAGCTTAATTTTTCAATAGTATGATTTCCGCCATCCCGTGCAGCTCACCACAACGATAACGACAAGGTACCCTACATGATCAGATTTTCTTATTTGCTGCTGACTTCCGCGCTGTCGCTGAGCGCGCTGGCAGCCAGCGCCGCCGCCGGTCACGCGCCGGCGATCGTCGCCCATCGCGGCGGCACCGCCGATGCGCCGGAGAACACCCGCATCGCCATCGAAACCGCGCTGAAAAACGGTGCCGACGCCATTTGGATCACCCTGCAAGCATCCAAAGACGGCGTCATCGTGCTGTATCGCCCCTCGGATCTGAAGGCGCTGACCAACCGGCAGGGCCCGGTCTCTGCCTATACCGCCGCGCAATTGGCCGAGACCGATGCCGGCTGGGCCTTCGCCAAAGGCGATACGCATCCTTTCCGCGGCCAGGGCATCGGCATTCCGCGGCTGGACGAGGTGCTAAAGGCGTTTCCGCACGTCACCTTCTATCTGGACATCAAATCCCCGGACGCCGATCCGGCGCAGTTTGGCCAGGCGCTGCTGGCGACGCTGGAAAGCACCGACAGCCTGAACCGCACCCGCGTTTACTCTACCGATGCCAAATACCTGCAGGCGCTGCCGCCGGCCATCCCGCGCTTCGAAAGCCGCGACGAAACCCGCACGCTGCTGGCCAACGTCACCATGGCGCACCAGTGCGATGTCAAACCTGACAACCGACAGCCGCGCTGGTATGGGCTGGAGCTGAAGCGTGAGGTGGAAGTGGTAGAGAAGTACACCCTCGGCGAAGGGCGCTCGAAGGCGTTTCTGACCTGGGATAAAGAATCGATGGACTGTTTCCGCTCGCAGGGCCCGGCGCACATCATTCTGTTCGGCGTCAACACGCCGCAGGAATATCAGCAGGCGCTGGCGCTGGGCGCCGACGGCGTGATGGTCAACTCGCCGGCCGAGGCGAAAAGCTTCCGCAAGGCGAAATAAATAACCGGCTACGGCATAAGGCGGTTCGACATCCCACCTCATGCCCTTATGGCTTTCAACATCCGTTAGTGAGCAGGAACTACCTGGATGATGCCATTTTCATTGCGAACACTAAACCCAGCGCCGAATAGCCGGGCGGCAGGCTCAAGACCTTTATTTCGTTTATCCGGCGACAACAGCGTCACCGATACCCCATAAGACTTCCCGTCTTCGAATTTATAATTATCGTCGGGAATACACGTAGCTGCGGTGACCGCAGGCATCTCGTTATCCGTGAAGTGCTTGCCGAAGATAGCGTTGGCGTTGCCGATTTCTTCGATAATAACGCCGGCCAACCGCTCGTCCCCTTCAGGTTGAACCCGCACACAGACGTGGTTATCAACGACAGTGGCGTTGGCCAAGTAGTTTTCTGGCCTCGGATCGTTCATGTGCATGCAGCCGGCGAGCAGCAAAGCCAGAGTTCCAACCAAAATAATGCGGTTCATCCTGTTACCTCTGCTTAAGAAACTGAGAAAGCGTATATTCGTATTTTCTGGCGATCGTTTTATCCGTTACGCCCTGAAAATTCACGCCATTGTTAATCGCGCCCAGCCAGATAGTGTAACCATACTTCTTCAGGAACCAATAATCAGCGATGATAGAAGCTTGCTGTTCCATAGAGTAGTTATGCAACAGCTGTTTACCATCGAGTCGATATTTGTATTCAGCAGCCCAACTCAATAAACCTCGGGTTCTCACCCACATACCTTTTTGGTGCTGCCAGACATGGCTCATTTCGTGGATAAATACATGCTGGAAACCTGCAGCGGCCGTGGAAAAATCAGCCTTATACAAAGCTTGTCTAAACCAGACTTCTCCGTTGGGCGCCATCGCCGTTCTGCTGGCTTGCAATCCAAACGGCAGATAGCTATCGCAGTGGACAAACACCTTCTCATAGAAAACTGACCTGCCAAACACGGAACGGGCCAAATTAATTTCACCCACCGTTAACGCCCGTTTTATCCCTTCTTGTTGCTGTCCCATCCTGGAACTCCCTAAATCCAAAAGAAACCTAATAAGACGATATTTCAACCAACCGAGTCAACGAGCTAACCAACTGAGAGGCAACAGAAAAATCCGGATGTTTTTAAAATGAGAGCTGTATCAACCTTAAGACCTAAAGCTTGATAAGAACAAAATAGAGGATGTACATTTTTCCTATCAAATAAAAAACCCGGCCAAGGCCGGGTTTTCGCTTCGCTACAGAATGCGGTGCTTGTCCAACTGCTCGCGCCGCTGTGCCGCTTTGGCTTCGCGCTTTTTGCGCGCATCGCACGGCTCCGGGCAGTCGCAGACTTTCTCCATGCCCAGCGCGGTGATGCCGCCGCAGCTGCCCTGCAGGCTTTTGCGTTTGAACACGTAACCCAGCGACATGCCGCCGACGATCAGCAGAAACAACACGAAGGTAGCGGCGAATACCGTCAACATAGCAACCTCACGAACGCTTTTTCAGATAGGGTTTGAACGCGTCCGAATAACGCTCCTCAAACCCGTCGGCGGTTTTCACGATCATGAACACCGGGATACCGAGCAGGTTGGCCAGCGCCATGCCGCGCTCCGGCCCCATCACGTTCAGGCCGGTGGACAGGCCGTCGGCGGTCATGCAGGTCGGGCTCAGCACGGTGATCGACACCAGCCGATGATGGATCGGCCGCCCGGTGACCGGATCGATGGTGTGCGAATAGCGCACCCCGTCCTGCTCGAAGTAGTTGCGATAGTCACCCGAGGTGGCGATCGACATCTCCCCGGGTTGGATCACCAGCTGCGCCTGCTGCTGCGTACCGGCGGTCGGGCGCTCGATGGCGATGCGCCACGGCTTTTGTTCGCCGTTATGCCCGCGCGTGCGCACCTCGCCGCCGATATCCACCATGTAGTTCTTCACATGCCGGGACTGCAGATATTCCGCCACCACGTCCACGCCATACCCTTTGGCGATCGACGACAGATCGACGTACAGCTCAGGGATGCTTTTCACCAGCGCGCTGCCCTGCACCGACAGTTTGTCGGCGCCGGTCCAGGCGCGGCGGTGCGTCAGCTCCGCCTCGCTCGGCACTTTGTCCGGCCGCCCTTCCGGGCCGAAACCCCATAGGTTGACCAGCGGCCCGACGGTCACGTCCAGCGCGCCATCGGTGACGCGGTTGATGCGCAGCGCTTCGCGCACCACTTCGGCGGTGGCCGGCGAAACCGGGAACGGCCGGTCAATGTCGCGGCTGGCGTTGAAGCGGCTCAGCTCGGAATCCGGCCGGTAGGTGGACATCTGATCGTTCACCTGTTCCAGCCGTTTGTCGATCTCCGCCTGCATCTCGCGCGCCGACGGCGTATCGTCGCCGGTCACGTAACGGATCGAATACGAGGTGCCCATGGTTTTACCCGTCAGATCCACCTGTTCCGGCCCGCAGCCGGTCAGCAGCAGGGTGGCGCTCAGCGCCACGCCCGTCAGCCAGTTCTTCGTCGCCAATGCGCGCAATTTAGCCACCAAAGTCATCCAGCATGATATTTTCGTCTTCGACGCCCAGATCTTTGAGCATCTTGATCACCGCGGCGTTCATCATCGGCGGCCCGCACATGTAAAACTCGCAGTCTTCCGGCGCCGGGTGGTTCTTCAGGTAGTTCTCCAGCAGAACATTATGGATAAAGCCGGTGTAGCCGGTCCAGTTATCTTCCGGCTGCGGATCCGACAGCGCCACGTGCCAGGTGAAGTTTTCGTTCTCCGCCTGCAGCTGGTTGAAGTCGTCTTCATAGAACATCTCGCGCAGCGAACGCGCGCCGTACCAGAAAGTGATCTTGCGCTTCGAGTTCAGACGCTTGAGCTGATCGAAGATGTGCGAGCGCATCGGCGCCATGCCCGCGCCGCCGCCGATAAAGATCATTTCGGCGTCGGTGTCCTTGGCGAAGAACTCGCCGAACGGCCCGGAGATGGTCACCTTGTCGCCCGGCTTCAGCGACCAGATATAGGAAGACATGATGCCCGGCGGCACGTCCGGATTGTTCGGCGGCGGCGTGGCGATACGCACGTTGAGCATGATGATGCCCTTTTCTTCCGGGTAGTTGGCCATCGAGTAGGCGCGCACCGTGGTGTCGTTCACCGTCGAGCGGTAGCGGAACAGGTTGAACTTGTCCCAATCGCCGCGATACTCCTGCGGCACGTCGAAGTCGGCGTAGCTGATGTCGTGCGCCGGCGCTTCGATCTGGATGAAACCGCCCGCGCGGAACGGCACGTCTTCCCCATCGGGGATCTTCAGCTTCAGCTCTTTGATAAAGGTGGCTTTGTTATCGTTGGAGATAACTTCGCATTCCCATTTCTTCACGCCGAAGATCTCTTCCGGCAGCTCGATCTTCAGGTTCTGCTTCACGTTCACCTGGCACGCCAGGCGGCAACCCTCTTTCGCTTCGCGCTTGTTGATGTGCGAGAGCTCGGTCGGCAGGATATCGCCGCCGCCCTCTTTGATCACCACCCGGCACTGGCCGCAGGAGCCGCCGCCGCCGCAGGCCGAGGAGACGAAGATCCCCTGGCTGGAGAGCACGTTGAGCAGCTTGTCGCCCGCCGGCGCATGGAAGCTCTTATCCAGATCGCCGTTGATTTCCACCGCGATGTCGCCGGTGTTCACCAGCTTCGATTTGGCGAACAGGATCAGCAACACCAGCACCATCACGATGGCGGTGAACATCGCTACGCCTAAAATAATTTCCATAAATTCTTCCCGCCTTTACAACTGAACACCGGAGAAGGACATGAAGCCCAGCGCCATCAGTCCGGTGGTGATAAAGGTAATGCCCAGACCGCGCAGCCCTGCCGGCACGTTGGCATACTTGAGTTTTTCGCGGATCCCCGCCATGGCGACGATCGCCAGCATCCAGCCGGTGCCGGAACCGATGCCGTACACCACCGATTCGGCGAAGTTGTAGTCGCGCTGCACCATGAAGGACACGCCGCCGAAGATGGCGCAGTTCACGGTGATGAGCGGCAGGAAGATGCCGAGCGCGTTATACAGCGACGGGAAGAAGCGATCGAGGATCATCTCCAGAATCTGCACCAGCGCCGCGATCACGCCGATGAAGGTGATGAAGTTGAGGAAGCTCAGATCGACGCCTTCCACCAGCGCGCCATCCCGCAGGATCAGGTTGTAGACCAGGTTGTTCACCGGCACCGAAATGCCGAGCACGATGGTCACCGCGATGCCCAGGCCAAAGGCGGTCGAGACCTTCTTCGAGACCGCCAGGAAGGTACACATCCCGAGGAAGAACGCCAGCGCCATGTTCTCGACGAACACCGCGCGCACAAACAGGCTGATATAGTGTTCCATCGGCCTTTACTCCTTTTCGATCTGCGCCGGCTTCAGGGTGCGCAGCACCCAGATCAGCAGGCCGATGATGAAGAACGCGCTCGGCGCCAGCAGGAATAGGCCGTTCGGCTGATACCAGCCGCCGTTCTGCACCGTTTCCAGCACCGGAACGCCGAACAGCTTGCCGGAGCCGATCAGCTCGCGCAGGAAACCGACCAGCACCAGGATCACCCCGTAGCCCAGCCCGTTGCCGATGCCGTCCATAAAGCTCTCGATCGGCGGCGACTTCATGGCGTAGGCCTCGGCGCGCCCCATCACGATGCAGTTGGTGATGATAAGGCCAACGAACACCGACAGCTGCTTGGAGATCTCGAACGCATAGGCGCGCAGCAGCTGATCGACCACGATCACCAGCGAGGCGATGATCGCCATCTGCACGATGATGCGCACGCTGTTGGGAATATGGTGACGGATCAGCGAGATGAAGAAGCTGGAGAACGCGGTCACCAGCGTCACCGCAATGGTCATCACCACCGCCGTCTCCAGCTTGGTGGTCACCGCCAGCGCCGAACAAACGCCCAGCACCTGCAGGGCAATCGGGTTATTGTCGAACAGCGGCCCCAGCAGGACCCGCTTTATCTCTTTGGAATCAGCCATTTTTCAGCGCTCCTTCACGAACTTTTTTCAGGAACGGGCCGAAGCCGTGCTCGCCCAACCAGAAATCAAACGTATGCTGCACGCCGTTGGAGGTCAGCGTGGCGCCGGACAGGCCATCCACCCCGTGCACATCCCCCTGACGCGCGCCGCCTTTCACCACGCGGATCGCCGGCTGGCCGTTGTCGTCGAACAGCTGCTTGCCGACCCACTGCTGGCGCCAGGACGGGTTCTCGACCTCACCGCCCAGCCCCGGGGTTTCCCCCTGGTCGTAGTAAGTGATGCCCTTGACCGTGTTGCCGTCGTTATCCAGCGCCACGAAGGCGTACATCATCGACCACAGGCCGGTGCCGTATACCGGCAGCACAATCTTGTTCACCTGGCCGCTTTCATCGCGCACCAGGTAGATTTCCGCCTGGTTGCTGCGGCGCTTGATGCCGGCCGGATCGTCGCCCGCCGCCAGCGCCACGCTTTTGGCGTCGTCGCGCAGCGCGGCGCCCAGATCGAACGCCGCCGCTTTGCCGGCGACAAACTCGCCGCTGTTCAGATCCACCAGGCGCGGTTCGATGCGCTCGCTGTACAGGCGCTTGACCTGCTCGCTCTCCATTTTCGGCTGCAACAGGCCGGCTACGTCGAGAATATTGCGCTGCTTATCGAGCAGCTTTTGCTCCTGCTGTTTGGACTTCAGGCCGACGGCGGAGCCCGCCACCACCACTGAACACACCAGACACAGCAGCAGCACTACCAGCAGCGTTTTACCGATGCCGTCATTTTTCGCTTCATTCGCCACGGGCTTTTCTCCGCTTGATGTTGGCCTGCACCACCAGGTAATCGAACAGCGGCGCGAACAGGTTGGCGAACAGGATCGCCAGCATCATGCCTTCCGGATAGGCGGGGTTGACTACCCTAATCAGCACGCACATCACGCCGATCAGAATGCCGTACCACCATTTCCCCTTATTGGTGAAGGAGGCGGAAACCGGGTCGGTCGCCATAAAGATCATGCCGAAGGCGAAGCCGCCCAGCACCAGATGCCAGTACCACGGCATGGCGAACATCGGGTTGGTGTCCGAACCGATGGCATTGAACAACAGGGCGGAAGCCACCATGCCGAGCATTACGCCGGCGACGATGCGCCAGGAGGCCACGCGGCCGAACAGGATAATCGCCCCGCCGATCAGGATCATCAGCGTGGACACCTCACCGATCGAGCCGGGAATGTTGCCGAGGAAAGCGTCCATCCAGCTGATGGACTGGCCGGTGGCGACGTTGCTCAGGCCGTGCGCCCCGCCCGCGCTCCACTGCGCCAGCGGCGTCGCGCCGGAGAAACCGTCTGCGGAAGTCCACACCAGATCGCCGGAGATCTGCGCCGGATAGGCGAAGAACAGGAAGGCGCGGCCGGCCAGCGCCGGGTTGAGGAAGTTGCGCCCGGTGCCGCCGAAGATCTCTTTGGCCACCACCACGCCGAAGGTGATGCCCAGCGCGGCCTGCCACAGCGGCAGGGTCGGCGGCACGATCAGCGCGAACAGGATGGACGTGACGAAGAAGCCTTCGTTGACCTCATGCTTGCGGATAATGGCGAACAGCACTTCCCAGAAGCCGCCGACGACGAACACCACGGCGTAGATCGGCAGGAAGTAACAGGCGCCCAGCACCATCTTGCTGACCCAGCCGGCGTCGGCCGCCAGCGAGGCGCCGAGCCACTGCGCCAGGCGATAATGCCAGTCGCCCGCCAGCACCTGTTGCAGCGCGTCGCCGCTGTACAGATGGTGCAGCGCCGGGATCGCCTGCTGGCCGACGTTGTACATGCCCCAGAACATCGCCGGGAACACCGCCAGCCACACCAGGATCATCATGCGTTTCAAATCGATGGCGTCGCGCACGTGCGAAGCGCCGCGCGTCACCGTGCCGGGGGTATAAAACACCGTGGTGGTCGCTTCATACAGCGGGTACCACTTTTCCAGTTTGCCGCCCGGCGTGAAGTGATGCTCTATCTTCTCGAAATAATTCTTCAGGCCCATCGGTTATCCTTCCTGCTCAATCTTGGTCAGCACCTCGCGCAGCACCGGCGCGTACTCATACTTGCCGGGGCAAACGAAGGTGCACAGCGCCAGATCTTCCTCGTCCAGCTCCAGACAACCCAGCGCCTGCGCGCTGTCGCTGTCGCCCGCCAGCAGATCGCGCAGCAGCAGCGTCGGCAAAATATCCAGCGGCATCACCCGCTCGTAGTTGCCGATCGGCACCATGGCGCGCTCGCCGCCGTTGGTGGTGGTCGAGAAGGCGAACAGTTTGTTCTTCAGGAAATGGCCCAGCGTGGTGCGGGTAATGGAGAACTTGTTCGGCGACGGCACGATCCAGCCGAACAGCTCTTTGTCGCGCCCTTCTTCCAGCACCGACACCTGCGAGTGGAAACGGCCCAGCCAGGCGTTCGGCCCGGCTGCGTGCATGCCGTTCAGCACCGAACCGGAGATCACCCGGTTCTCGCCCTCTTTCAGGCGGCCGGCGGTCAGCTCATCGAGGCTGGCTCCCAGACGAGTGCGCAGCAGCGCCGGCTGCGTCACCTGCGGCCCGGCCAGCGCCACGACCCGGCGGGTGTCGAGCTTGCCGGTGGTGAACAGGGTGCCGATGGCGATCGTGTCCTGGTAGCCGATGTGCCAAACGGTTTTCTTCAGGCTGACCGGTTCGAGGAAGTGAATGTGGGTGCCCGCCAGCCCGGCGGGATGCGGGCCGGCAAATTCACTGTAGGCGATCTGCGGGCCGCTCTGCTGGCCAACCGAAGCGCCGGCGGCATGGCACACGTGCACCTTGCCCGCCGTCAGGCGCGCCAACACCACCAGCCCGGCGTTGAACGCCGCCTGCTGCTCGGCGATGATCACCTGCGGATCGGCGGCCAACGGCTGGGTGTCCATGGCGGTGACGAAAATGGCGCGCGGTTCGCTGCCGGGAGCCGGCGTCTTGCTGAACGGGCGGGTGCGCAGCGCGGTCCACAGGCCGCTAGCGATCAGTTCGCTCTCGACCTGCTCGCGCGGCAGCTGGGCCAGTTCACCCAGCGGGTAGTGCGCGAACTCGAGCTGATCGTTGCCGCCGTTTTCCAGCGCAATCACCACCGATTGCAATACGCGCCGCTCGCCGCGGTTAATCGCGGCGATGCGGCCGCTGGCGGGAGCCGTGAAGAAAACCCCGGGGTTTTTCTTGTCTTCGAACAACGCCTGGCCTTTCTTAACGGTATCGCCTTCCTGCACCAGCATGGAGGGGCGCATTCCGACATACTCTTCCCCAAGCAGGGCGACATGCTGAATGTTCGGGCCGTCTTGGATCGCCTGAACCGGAGCCCCGGCTATCGGCAGATCTAACCCTTTTCTGATCTTAATCATAGGATTTATACGATGTAGTTTGGTTTACACGTCTGACCGGCCCCAGAGGCGGGTGCGGACGATGCCAGGATTGCCGGGCAGTGCGCATGGCGGCACGCCCAACATGAACTTTCTCGCAGTGAATATATGGGGTAACGCGCATTCCCTTGATTCCCCCCTTTCCGTTGTTTGCGTGATAATCGATGTGTTAACGGCCTGTAGCCAAATAACCACCAAAACGGCCGGGTTATATGCCATAACCCCTGCCGCTTCAATCGCTACCGCGCGTTAAATTGAAGAGGGAATATTAACATTGTTCGCAACATTGTTCTGCGTTCCGTCGTGACTTGGGTCAAGCAAACGCAATTAAATTTCGCCTGTTTTTCACTACTTATCGTTAAAATCTGCCGGTCATTTCACTTTTATCGAGCTTTGTCGTTTTTTTATACATATCACGTATTGCTAAAAATAAACGCGCTGGTAATCTGGCGGTGTTTTGCAGCAGTAAAAACAATAATCAGTGGCATGCTGGCCAGGTTGATTGCGCCGGCAGATAAATATAAGCAGGAATTATAATGAGCAAAATCGCGCTGTTGTTTGCGATGCTTGTTTCTATGCCGATGATCACGGCCTGCAGCGCCAGCGAGCAGGTACCCGAAGCGCCGGTAGTTAAACAGCAATTATTGGGTTCGCCGGTCTATATTCAGATCTTCAAAGAGGAACGCAAGCTGGAATTGTATGCCAGAATGGGCAATGAATTCCGCCTGGTCAACACGTTCCCGATCTGTAATTTCTCCGGCGGGCTGGGTCCTAAACGTCGTGAAGGCGACTTTAAAAGTCCTGAAGGCTTTTATAGCGTTGACGCGCGCCATCTGAAACCCGACAGCAAGTATTATCGGGCGATCAATATCGGTTTCCCTAACGATTACGATAAGTCGCAGGGCTATTCCGGCGCTTATCTGATGATCCACGGCGAATGTAAATCGATCGGCTGTTACGCGATGACCAACACCTATATGGATGAGATCTATCGCTACGTCGAAGCCGCCTTCGCCTATGGCCAAAGCCGCGTCGACATCAGCATCTACCCGTTCCGCATGACCGAACAGAACCTGAAACGCCATGCGTCATCCAGCTATATCGCCTTCTGGCGCCAGCTGAAGCCGGGCTACGATTACTTCGCGAAGAACCGCCAACCGCCGACAATGGGCGTGGTCAATGGCCAGTACGTCTTGGGTCAACCGCTGATGAGCAGCGGCGGCATGATGACGCAGTACGCGTCAGCCAGCCCGACGCCCAACACCAACCCCTTCGCTCAGAACAAGCCGCTCACCGAAGTGAAATAACGCGAACTCGCCTGGCTCAATCTTGTGCCAGGTTTCGTTGGCGGTCAGCGGTTGGGTGGCGATCACCGTGACCACATCGTTCGGTGTGGTCTGTTGCTGAAAATCAATCTCCACGTCCTGATCAAGCAGCGTCGCCTTGCCGAACGGCGCGCGGCGCGTGATCCAATACAGGTTGGTGGAGCAATAGGCCATCACGAAGCGCCCGTCCGACAACAGCATATTGAATACCCCTTTCTTGCGCAGCTGGCTCGCCAACAGGCCAATGTAGCGGAATACCGCCGGCCACTGGCTCGGGGTGCGCGGATATTTCAGCGCCAGCTGGTGCAGCAGCCAGCAGAACGCATATTCGCTGTCGGTCTGGCCGACCGGGCGGAACGTGCCGGTATCCAGCTGGCGATAGCCTTTCAATTGGCCGTTGTGCGCGTAGGTCCAGTTGCGGCCCCACAGTTCACGGGTGAACGGATGGGTGTTTTCCAACGCCACTTCGCCGCGGTTGGCCTGGCGAATATGGGACACCACCGCGCAAGACTTGATCGGGTAGTCCTGCACCAGGCGGGCGATCGGCGAGTTGAAGCTCGGCTGCGGATCCTTGAATGTACGGCAGCCGTTCCCTTCATAGAAGGTAATGCCCCAACCATCCTTATGCGGCCCGGTGCGGCCGCCGCGCTGTACCAGGCCGGTAAAGCTGAAGCAGATATCGGTCGGTACGTTTGCGCTCATCCCGAGCAGTTCACACATCGCCAGCACTCCTTAACCACACTGACACAGGCTGTGCGGGCGCGGCATATATGCGGCGCCCGCAGTCTTATTCATGGGGAGCTGCAGCCCCCCGAAGGCTATTACGCCTTAACCATCTCTTTTTCGATCAGCTGAATCAAGATGTGAATCGCTTTAATGTGGATCTCCTGGATGCGATCGGCGTAGCCGAAGTGCGGCACGCGAATTTCCACATCGGCGGAACCCGCCATCTTGCCGCCGTCCTTGCCGGTCAGGGTGATCACTTTCATCCCCTTGGCGCGCGCCGCGTCGATGGCCTTGATGATGTTGCCGGAGTTGCCGGAGGTGGAAATGCCCAGCAGCACGTCGCCTTCGCGGCCCACCGCTTCCACATAGCGCGAGAACACATACTCATAGCCGAAGTCGTTGCTGACGCAGGACAGGTGGCTCACGTCCGAGATGGCAATCGCCGGGTAGCCCGGGCGGTTTTCGCGGTAGCGGCCGGTCAGCTCTTCGGCGAAGTGCATCGCGTCGCAATGGGAACCGCCGTTGCCGCAGGAAATCACTTTACCGCCGGCTTTGAAGGAATCCGCCAGCAGCACCGCCGCGCGTTGGATGGCGTCGATGTTGGCGTCGTCATTGATAAATTTCGCCAGGGTATCAGCCGCTTCGTTCAGTTCACTGCGAATAAGGTCGTGGTACATGAGGAACCTCTTGTTATCGTCAAATCTTCCGCTCCGCAGTGTACCGGATCGCGGAAACAGCGAGAAGCATTCTCAGCCAAACAGCGCGCCGGTTAAGGAAGCGGAGAGGTTTTTGATGATTGGTGCTGTCAGTTTGTGACCTGAGTTGTAATTAAACTGTAAACGCATTGATAAAAATTCTGCCTTGTACTAAAACCTATTACATACACACAACAGGTCAGACCTCTTACTACTTCGGAGCTTCTTATGATGGTTCTTAGTATTGTCGTTTTACTGGCGCTCCTCGGCGTGGTGTTCTACCACCGAGTGAACCTTACCCTCAGCAGCCTGATCCTGGTGGCGTACACCGCCGCCATGGGCGCGATCGGCCTGTGGAGCTTCTGGCTGTTGCTGCCGCTGGCGATCGTGCTGCTGCCGCTGAACCTTTCCTCTGTGCGTCGCTCTCTGCTCTCCGCGCCGGCGCTGCGCGCCTTCCGCAAGGTGATGCCGCCGATGTCCACCACCGAGAAGGAAGCGATCGACGCGGGCACTACCTGGTGGGAAGGCGATCTGTTCCGCGGTGCGCCGGACTGGAACAAACTGCACAGCTACCCGAAACCACGCCTGACGGAAGAAGAGCAGGCGTTTATCGACGGCCCGGTGGAAGAAGCCTGCCGCATGGCCAACGACTTCCAGATCACCCATGAACTGGCCGATCTGCCGCCTGAACTCTGGGCGTACCTGAAAGAACACCGTTTCTTCGCGATGATCATCAAGAAAGAGTACGGCGGCCTGGAATTCTCCCCTTACGCTCAGGCGATGGTGCTGCAAAAACTGGCCGGCGTTTCCGGCATCCTGGCGATCACCGTCGGCGTGCCAAACTCCCTCGGCCCGGGCGAACTGCTGCAGCATTACGGTACCGAAGAACAGAAAAACCACTACCTGCCGGGCCTGGCGCGCGGCGACGAGATCCCTTGCTTCGCGCTGACCAGCCCGGAAGCGGGTTCCGATGCCGGCGCGATCCCGGACGTGGGCACCGTGTGCATGGGCGAATGGCAAGGCAAGCAGGTGCTGGGCATGCGCCTGACCTGGAACAAGCGCTACATCACGCTGGCGCCGGTCGCCACCGTGCTGGGCCTGGCGTTCAAACTGCATGACCCGAACCGCCTGCTGAGCGACAACGAATCCCCGGGCATCACCTGTGCGCTGATCCCGACCAGCACGCCGGGCGTGGAAATCGGCAACCGCCACTTCCCGCTGAACGTGCCGTTCCAGAACGGCCCGACCCGCGGCACCGACGTGTTCGTGCCGATCGATTACATCATCGGCGGGCCGAAAATGGCCGGCCAGGGCTGGCGCATGCTGGTTGAATGCCTGTCGGTCGGTCGCGGCATCACCCTGCCGTCCAACTCCACCGGCAGCCTGAAATCCATCGCCCTGGCGACCGGCGCCTACGCGCACATTCGCCGTCAGTTCAAGATCTCCATCGGCAAGATGGAAGGGATCGAAGAGCCGTTGGCGCGCATCGCCGGCAACACCTATGTGATGGACGCCGCCGCTTCGCTAATCACCTACGCGCTGGTGCAGGGCGAGAAACCGGCCGTGCTGTCGGCCATCGTCAAATACCACTGTACGCACCGCGGCCAGCAGTCGATCGTTGACGCCATGGACATCGCCGGCGGTAAAGGCATCATGCTGGGCGAATCCAACTTCCTAGCGCGCGCTTATCAGGGCGCACCGATCGCCATCACGGTGGAAGGCGCGAACATCCTGACCCGCACCATGATGATCTTCGGTCAGGGCGCGATCCGCTGCCATCCTTATGTGCTGGATGAAATGGCGGCGGCGCAGAACAACGATCTGAACGCCTTCGATAAATCGCTGTTCGGCCACCTGGGCCACGTCGGCAGCAACAAGGTACGCAGCTTCTGGCTGGGCCTGACCAACGGCCGCACCAGTGCCACGCCGACCAAGGACGCGACCCGTCGTTACTATCAGCAGTTGAACCGCCTGAGCGCCAACCTGGCGTTGCTGTCGGACGTTTCCATGGGCGTGCTGGGCGGCAGCCTGAAGCGCCGCGAGCGCATCTCCGCTCGCCTGGGGGATATCCTCAGCCAGATGTACCTGGCTTCCGCCGTGCTGAAACGCTTTGACGACGAAGGCCGTCAGAAAGAAGATCTGCCGCTGGTGCATTGGGGCGTGCAAGACAGCCTGCATAAAGCCGAACAGGCGCTGGATGATCTGCTGCGCAACTTCCCGAACCGCTTTATCGCCGGCGCGCTGCGCTTCGTGGTCTTCCCGTTCGGCCGCGTGCATACCGCACCGTCCGATCGCCTGGATCATCAGCTGGCCAAGATCCTGCAGGTGCCTTCCGCCACCCGCAGCCGTCTGGGGCGCGGCCAGTACCTGACGCCGAGCGAGCATAACCCAATCGGCCTGCTGGAAGCGGCGCTAGCCGACGTGATGGCCGCCGAGCCAATTCACGAACGCCTGTGCAAGGCGGTCGGCAAAAACCTGCCGTTCACCCGTCTGGATCGTTTGGCGGAGCGCGCGCTGGAAGAAGGCAAGATCAGCGCCGACGAGGCGAAGATCCTGGTGAAAGCCGAAGAGAGCCGCCTGCGCTCCATCAACGTGGACGACTTTGCGCCGGATGCGTTGGCGGCCGCCAAGCCGGAAAAGCCGGCGGCGCAGTCTAAGCGCCAGCAGCAGACCGAAGCGGCTTAACGTTCACTTCACGCATCCAAGGGGCGATCATCATCGCCCCTTTTTCTTTTGCTTTCATGACAAACTGCGCACCGCGCCGCAGGTTGGCGCAGCGGCGGATTTAACGGGAAGGAAGTTCGGGTAGACTGCGCAGCGGGTGCTCTGGATCTTTCTGTCCGGCGCCTTGGCAAAGGAGAGAAAGAGAAAGGCCCCGAGTCGATATTATCAACCCGAGGCCACTCTGATGCCCAGCAACATCAGGTTAGCCTCTTACCCGCCGCAAGGCAAGGATAGGGAGGTCAAAAATGCAGCAAAAACGGGTCGTGCTTAAGCTGGTGATCGTCTGTATGACGCTGATCGCGTTCATCTGGTTAACCCGCGGTTCGCTGTGCGAACTGCGCATCAGGTTGGGAGACTCGGAGGTTGCGGCCACTTTGGCTTACGAATCCGAACGGTAAGGCAACCCAACGGCGGGGTTCGCCCCGCCCGTTGGCTGATGGTGTCGGGCAGGATCCACGAGCACCCGCCTTTTCAGCCTTGCTGACGAATGCGCGCCAACAGCGCGTCGATATGCTCGATCTGCGGCGCATTGACGATCAGCGTGCGCCCCAAACCCAGCGCATGACGCTGACAGCCGAGGCGCATGTCGGCGTCGGCGATGCTGTCCAGATCGGCGACGTGCGCCAGGCCGATGGTGCGCCGAATCAGCTCGGTGCCGCAGTACCCTACCGCATCAGTCCAGATCTGCTGCAGGAACTGCTCGGCGTAACCCGGCGTCGCCAGCGCCGCATCGCGGCTTTGCTGATGGCACAGCGCCAGGAAACGATCGGCAAAGATCAGCCACAGTTCGCGCACATCCTGCAGACGCTGCTCGCGCCCGGCGGCGGCGTCGCGCGGCCCGAACAGCCCAGGCTGGCCGCAATAGTTGAGCAGCAGATTGCCTAACGCAGTGCCGACATCGAAACCGATCGGGCCGTAGAAACCGAATTCAGCGTCGATCGCTTTCAATCGCCCTTCCGCCACGAAAATTGAACCGCTGTGGATATCCCCGTGCAACAACGCCTCCGCCTTGCTGAGAAAGCGGTGTTTCAGGCCGGCGACCGCCAGCTTCAGCGGCGCATCCTCACGCAGCGCCTGCACCTGCGGCAACAGCGCCGCCTCGAACTGATTGCGCTCATGGTCGATATAGGGATCGGTAAAGAACAGATCTTCGGTGATCTGGCACAGCTCGGGGTTGGTGAAGCGGCTGACTTCCGCTTTTTTCTGCTGCGCCGACTGATAAAAATCGGAGGTGTGGAACAGCGTCTGCGCCAGGTATTCCGCCAGCTGACCGGCCGCCAGCGGATGATAGTTCCCCTGCACCAGTTCGCTGCGCCAGATGCGATGATCGGAGAGATCTTCTTGCACCATCACCGCCAACTCGGGATCGTGGTACAGGACTTTTACCGTATGTCGCGGGCAGAAACCGCCGTGGATCAACAGCGTTTCCGCTTCGATGCGCGCCCGATCCAGCGTCAGCGGCCAGGATTCGCCCACGCAGCGCACGTATGGCAACGCCTGTTTGACGATCACCCGGCTCACGCCTTCGCGATCGCGGATCTTGAACACCAGGTTCAGGTTGCCGTCGCCGATCTCGTCAGCGCTGACCAGCGCCTGCGGTTCGGCCACCTGCCCATATTGGCGGGCGTATTCAACGGCATCGGCAGCCGTAAACGTACGATAAAGCGACATTCCCCAACCCCTCTGTTCTCTCTCGCTGCCCCCAGCGATTCTGTTTATTTAGACGTAAAAGCATTTGGACGTCTATACATCTGGAAGTCATGTTGGCAGAATAGCGTTTCAGATGCAATAACCTCGCAACAAGGAATTAACCGCCGATGCAAGCGCTTAACACCACCAGTTTGACCCTGCAGGACAACCGCCTTTGGATCCTCGATCAGCAAGCCCTGCCGCAGGAAAAGCGGTGGCGCGCTTGCGACAGCGTGGAGGAGTTGGTCGGGCACATTCACAGCCTGCGGGTGCGCGGCGCACCGCTGATCGGGCTGTCCGCCAGCCTGTTGTTGGCGCTGCTGGCGGAACGCGGTCTGCCGCGCGCCGAGCTGGAGCAGGCGCTGCACACGCTGCGCGCCGCCCGCCCGACGGCGGTTAACCTGATGAACAATCTGGATCGCATGAAGCTGGCGCTGGCGGAGCCTGACTGGGCGCCGGCGATGGTGAACGAAGCGCTGCGGTTGGTGGAGGAAGATCGCCGGCTGTGCGATCGCATCGCCGATCGCGGCGCTGGGCTGGTCAAGCCCGGCAGCCGCCTGCTGACCCACTGCAATACCGGCGGGTTGGCCACCGCCGGCGTCGGCACCGCCATCGGCGTGCTGCTGCGCGCCCACCAGCAGGGCAAGGTGCAACAGGTATGGGTCGATGAAACCCGGCCGCTGCTGCAGGGCGGCCGTCTGACCGCCTGGGAACTGGGCGAGCTGGGCATTCCCTATCGCCTGATCTGCGATTCGATGGCCGCCAGCCTGATGGCGCAGGGCCAGGTCGATGCGGTGTGGGTCGGCGCGGATCGTATCGCCGCCAACGGCGACGTCGCCAACAAGATTGGCACTTACAGCCTGGCGGTGCTGGCGCACTACCATAGCATTCCATTCTACGTGGCTGCCCCGCATACCACCCACGATCCGCACTGTCCGGACGGTGCCGCCATCCCGATCGAGCAACGCGCGGCGGCCGAAGTCACCGGCGTTTCAGGCAGCTTCGGCGCCTGCCAGTGGGCGCCGACCGATGCGCCGGTCTACAATCCGGCGTTCGACGTCACGCCGGCGGCACTCATCAGCGGGTGGGTATTCGACAGCGGCGTGATCACGCCGCAACAGGTTGAAGCGGGGATTTTCCGGCGGACGCTGGGTTAACGCCCGCCGGTTAACGATCAGTCCAGACGCGGATAGGCATCGGCGATCTTGTCGCCGGTGAAATGCGCCACCCAGCCTTCCGGGTTGTCGAACACCCGGATCGCGGTAAAGTGCGGCGCCGAGCCCATATCGAACCAGTGGCGGGTGTTGGCCGGCACCGAGATCAGATCGTTCTTTTCGCACAGGATCTGGAAGATCTTGCCGTCCAGATGCAGGCAAAACAGCCCCGCCCCTTCAACGAAAAAGCGCACTTCATCTTCGCCGTGCGTATGTTCGGACAGGAATTTTTCACGCAGCGCCTGGCGCTGTTCGTGGTCCGGTCGCATGCTGATCACGTCCCAGCTCTGGTAGCCCTTTTCCGCCACCAGCCGGTCGATCTCATGCTGGTAGGCGGCGATCACCGCCTCCGGCTGCGGATTGTCGCCCAGCTCGCGATCCGCCTGCCAACGCTCAAAGCGCACGCCGATCTGCGCCAGCTGGCGCTGGATTTCCTGCGCGTCGCGGCTCTGCCACAGCGGCTGCTGCGGCGCTGTATCACTGAAAATGGTCAATCCACTCATGAGACAAACTCCCCTAAATCGATGTGATCAAAACGGCTGACCTGCGGATGCCGGCTCTGTGCGTCCGCCTCATCGCGGATCAGCTGGCAGGTATGCCAGCCGGCGGCCTGCGCCGCGTCCAGCTCCTGGTGGATATCGGACAGGAACAGCAATTCGTCGGGCGCGATGCCGATAGCCTGCGCAATGTTGCGGTACGACGCGGTTTCACGCTTGGCGCCGACGTGCGTGTCGAAATAGCCGCTGAACAGCGGCTGCAGATCGCCGGCGTCGCTGTGGCCGAACAGCAGCTTCTGCGCCTCCACCGAACCGGAGGAATAGACGTAAAGCTGCAGCCCCTGACGCTGCCAGGCGGCCAGCTGCCCCGCGACCTCCGGGTACAGATGCCCGCGGAAGTCACCCTCGCGATAGCCGCTGCGCCAGATGATGCCCTGCAGCGCCTTGAGCGCGGTGGATTTACGATCTTCATCCATAAAGCGGTACAGCGCGGCGATCAGCGCGTCGAGATCCGCCTGTGGCTGGTCAATTTCAGCGCGCAGCGCCGCCAGCGGCGCGGCGACTTCGCTCTCCGTGGCGTGACGGCGAACAAAATCCGCCAGCCGTTCACGGGCATAGGGAAACAGCACCTGATGCACGAAGCGAATATCGCTGGTGGTGCCTTCAATATCGGTCACGATAGCGCGGATCATTTCGCCTCCAGCAAGCGACGTTGCAGTTCACACTGGAACAGGAATTCCAACCCTTCGAGATGGCGGCGGGCTTCCGCCACCTGGCTTCCCCAGCAATAGAGACCGTGGCCGCGCACCAGAAAACCGTACTGCAGCGGCGTGACTTCGGCATAGGCCGCCACGCGCGACGCCAGCCGGGGAATGTCCTGATCGTTATCGAAAATGGGGATCGCCACGCTGTCCAGGTGGCTGCGCTGGCCGGCGAGCGACTTTTGCATTTCGTACCCCTGCAGCACCAACGCATCGCCGCGTTCCACCCGCGACAACACGGTGGCGTTGACGGAATGGGTATGCAGCACCGCGCCAAGGTGCGGGTACAAGCGATAGAGCAGCGTATGCAGCCCGGTTTCCGCCGACGGCGTACGGCCGCTCGGCACGTGATTGTCAGCAATATCCACCCGCAGAAAATCGGCGGCGCTCAGGCTGCCTTTGTCTTTGCCGGATTCGGTGACCAGGCACTGGCGTTCGTCGAGGCGCAGCGACATGTTGCCGCCGGTCGCCGGACACCAGCCTTTGTCGCCAATCCAGTGGCAGGCCGCCAGTAATGCGGTAAGTTGCGGATTCTCCGTCATTGTTATCGTTTCCCGTTCGGTATAGCGGTCAGCAGGTGAAACTTAGCCGGCTGCGCGACAGGCTAAGCACTTTTTCACATTTAGCCATCTAAGCGTCTTGATTGCCAAATACTAGCATCGTGTTATATTGACGGCAATATAAGCGCCTGGAGTATTCACCTGCTATGAGCACTTCCGCATTGATTCCCGACAGTAAACTGCCTGCCCTGGGTACCACCATCTTCGCCCAGATGAGCGCGCTGGCGCAGCAGCATCAGGCGATCAACCTGTCGCAGGGCTTCCCCGATTTCGACGGGCCGGACTACCTGAAAGCACGCCTGGCCTGGCATGTCGCCCAGGGCGCCAACCAATATGCGCCGATGACCGGCGTGGCGGCGCTGCGCGAAGCCATCGCCGACAAAACTGCCGAGCTGTATGGCTGGCAGCCGGACGCCACCGCCGAAGTGACCGTCACCGCCGGCGCTACCGAAGCGCTGTTCGCCGCCATCACGGCGCTGGTGCGCCCCGGCGATGAGGTGGTCTGTTTCGATCCGAGCTACGACAGCTACGCGCCGGCGGTGACGCTGGCCGGCGGCGTACTCAAACGCCTCGCCCTGCAGCCGCCCGCGTTTGCAGTGGATTGGCAACGGTTCACCGCCGCGCTGTCGCCGCGCACCCGCCTGGTGATCGTCAACACGCCGCACAATCCGTCCGCCACCGCCTGGCAGGCGGAAGACCTGCAGCAGCTGTGGCACGCCATCGCCGAACGCGAAATCTACGTGCTCAGCGACGAGGTTTACGAACATATCTGCTTCGCCAAAGGCGGCCACGCCAGCGTGTTGGCCCACCCGCAGCTGCGCCAACGCGCGATCGCGGTCTCCTCTTTCGGCAAAACCTTCCACATGACCGGCTGGAAAGTGGGTTACTGCGTGGCGCCCGCCGCGCTGAGCGCCGAAGTGCGCAAGGTGCATCAATACCTGACCTTTTCGGTCAATACTCCGGCGCAGTTGGCGCTGGCGGATAGCCTGCGCGCCGAACCTGAGCACTGGCGACAGCTGCCGGCGTTCTATCGCGCCAAGCGCGATCGCTTTGTGCAGGCGCTGGCGAGCAGCCGACTGGAAATTTTACCCTGCGCCGGTACATACTTCTTGCTGGCGGACTACAGCGCCATCTCCGATCTGGACGATGTGGCGTTCTGCCATTGGTTAACTGAGCACGTGGGCGTGGCGGCCATTCCGCTGTCGGTCTTCTGTGCCGATCCTTTCCCTCATAAATTGATCCGGCTGTGCTTCGCTAAACAGGACGCCACGCTGGATGCAGCTGCGGAGCGGTTATGTCGACTTTAAAAATTACCCTGTTGCAGCAACCGCTGGTCTGGCGCGACGGCCTCGCTAACCTGGCCGCCTTCGACGCGTTGCTGGCGCCGATCGTCGGGCGCGATCTCATCGTCTTGCCGGAAATGTTCACCACCGGTTTTGCCATGGATGCCGGCGAGAGCGCCCTGCCCGAACAGCAGGTGATCGACTGGCTGCACGGCTGGGCGGTGAAAAGCCACGCGTTGATCGGCGGCAGCGTGGCGCTGAAAACCGCCGAAGGCGCGGTCAATCGCTTCCTGCTGGTGGAGCCGGGCGGCCAGGTGCATGCCTATGATAAACGCCATCTGTTCCGCATGGCTGGCGAACACCTGCACTATCAGGCCGGCAACCGGCGCGAAATCGTCGAGTGGCGCGGCTGGCGCATCCTGCCGCAGATCTGCTACGACCTGCGTTTCCCGGTCTGGGCGCGCTATCAGCAGGATTACGATCTGGCGCTGTATGTCGCCAACTGGCCGGCGCCGCGCAGCCGCCATTGGCAAACGCTGCTGGCGGCGCGGGCGATTGAAAATCAGGTGTATGTGGCGGGCTGCAACCGGGTGGGCGACGATCCGAACGGCCTGAACTACAGCGGAGACAGCCTGATCATCAGCCCGCAGGGCGAGATCCTGGCGGATGCGGAGCCCGGCGCGGCCACGCGGCTGGACGCCGAGCTGTCGCTGGAAAGCCTGCAGAGTTACCGCAGCGCCTTCCCGGCCTGGCGCGACGCCGACAGCTTTCTGCGTCTTGACTGATCAAACACTCTCCCAGCCGGCGATCATCAGGCAATAGGCCTGGATCGCCAGCGCCACGTCCGCCTGCCGCACCGCTTCGGCCGGATGATGGCTGACGCCGCCGGCGCAACGCACAAACAGCATGCCGACCGGCCAGTGCGCCGCCACGGCGATGGCGTCGTGTCCGGCGCCGCTCGGCAGCGCCAAACTCTGCCCCTGTACCTGCTCGACGGCCGCCTGCCAGCGGCGCTGCAGATCGCTATCGCAGGCGGTGGCGTCAATGCGATAAAACGCCTCGCTGGCGAAGCGCACTCCGCGCCGCGCGCAGATCGCTTGCGCCTGCGCCAGCAACGCCGTCAATAGCGTCGCCAGCGGTGCATCCTGCGGGCCGCGCACGTCGAGCGTCAAGCGCACCTCGCCGGGGATCACGTTGACCGCGCCCGGCAGGCTCTCGATGCAGCCCACGGTGGCCACCAGGTGCGGATCGGCGGCGCAGGTCAGGGTTTCTACCGCCATCATCCATTCCGCCGCGGCCGCCAACGCATCTTTGCGCTGCCCCATAGGCACCGTGCCGGCGTGGCCCGCCTCCCCGCTAAAGACACAGTTAAGCCGACGCGCGCCGTTGATCGCCGTCACCACCCCCAGCGCCAGGTCGGCCGCCTCCAGGCACGGGCCCTGTTCGATATGCAGCTCAAAATAGGCGCGGATGTCGTGTGGCACACGGCGCGCCTGTAGAATCGCCGCCGGATCCAGCCCGAAGTCACGCATCGCCTGCGCGATGCTAACGCCGTCGGCATCGGTACGCACCAGCCACTCTGCAGGCCACTGGCCGGTCAGGCCGCGGCTGCCCAACAGCGTCACGCCGAAGCGCGCCCCCTCTTCATCCGCAAAACCGATCACCTCCAGCGCCAACGGCAATCGGCACCCCTGGCGGTGATAGCGCGCCACCACTTCCAGCGCCGTAAGCACGCCGAGCATGCCGTCATAGCGCCCGGCGTTACGCACCGTGTCCAGATGCGAACCGAGCAGCAGCGCGGGGACGCCGGGCGTTAAACCTTCATAGCGGCCGCAGATATTGCCGACGCTGTCCTGCCAAACCGCCATGCCGCTCTCGCGCATCCATTCGCCCACCAGAACGTTGGCGCGCCGATGTTCCGCAGAAAGATAAAGGCGCGTGAGCCGATCGGGCTCCGCGCTGATCGCCGCCAGCTCGTCACAGCGCGCCATCACTCGTACGGCGGCCTGCTGCGCCTCCAGCGGCGTCATCCATGATGTCCCGCATCATAAACGTTCCAGGCGGCCTGCAATGCCTCGCCCTGCCTGCTGGCGAAACCGAGGCGGTTCAACACCGCCTCCAGCGCCGCCAGCGTTTGCAGCACGCAATCCTTGCGCGCGTTGTAGCCCATGGTGCCGATGCGCCAGATTTTTCCCTGCAGCGGGCCGAACGAGGTGCCGATCTCGATGGCGAAGTCGTTCAGCATCATCTGCCGCACCTGTTCGCCATGTACCTGCGGCGGGATCATCACGCCGAGCACGTTATTCATGCGGTGTTCAAGATCGCCGAATACCGCCAGCCCCATGCCCCGGATGCCCGCCAGCAGTGCCGCGCCGTGCAGCCGGTGGCGGGCGATGGCGTGCTCCAGCCCTTCTTCGAGGATCACCCGCGCACATTCCCGCGCCGCGAACAGCATGCTGGTGGCTTCGGTATGGTGATTGAGGCGCTCCGGTCCCCAATAATCCATGATCATGCCGATGTCGAAATAGTTGGAGTAGATCATCTCGTCGTCGCCGTCGGCGTGCTCGGCGGTTCGGATCCCCTGCTCCACGCATTTACGGCGGCGCACGATCTCTTCAAACTGCGGGCTGAGGGTGACCGGTGAACTGCCGGAGGGGCCGCCCAGGCACTTCTGCAGCCCGGCAGAGACCGCATCCAGCCCCCAGGCGTCGGTCTCCAGCGGGTTGCCGCCGAAGGAAGCGGTCGCATCGGTGTAAAACAGCACGCCGTGGCGGCGGCAGATATCACCCAGCTCATGCAGCGGCTGCAGCATGGTGGTGGACGTGTCGCCCTGCACCGTCAGCAGCAGGCGCGGACGCACCCGCTTAATCGCGTCTTCGATGCGATCGGCGCTGAACACCTCACCCCACGGTACCTCGATCGTATGCACCTCGGCACGGCAACGGCGGGCGATCTCGCACAGCAGATGTCCGAAGCGGCCAAATACCGGCACCAGCACCTTATCGCCCGGGCGAATGGCGGAAACCAGCAGCGCTTCGATGCCGGCGCGCGAGGTGCCGTCCACCAGCATTGTCCAGCGGTTTTCGGTGCGGAACAGCGCGCGATACAGCGCCATGACCTGATTCATGTAACCGGTCATCGCCGGATCGTACTGGCCGATCAGCTGGCTCGACATGGCGCGCAGCACGCGCGGATCGGCGTTGATCGGCCCCGGCCCCATCAGCAGGCGCGCCGGCGGGTTAATCTGATCGAATTGCGAGATATCCAACATGTTCATTCCCTGTCAGCTTAGTAAGTTATTGAGTTATGCCTTCAGCGTCGACATGACGTTTGTTTGCTGCCCAACAGCCTACTCCCGATAGGGATTCAGTTGAAACAAAAGATTCTTATGATCAATTAATGAAACCAAAGTAACACAATGAGGTGACCGATCCGCCTTAAACGGCGGAGGGGGAAGGAAGGAATATGATCTGCCGTGCTTAACGCAGCTCCAGTTCGTCCAGCGTCTGGAACAGTTCAGCGACGTGATGAATGCGCTGTCGCCCCTGCGCCAGCCTCTCATGCAGCAACGCATTGCTGAGCAAACTGGCCAGGCTCATGGCGGCGGCATAGCTGTCGAAGGCCGACACGCTGTCGAGCGGCACGGTCAAGTGCCAGCTGGCCAACGAAAACAGCGCCTGCGCCTGCGGTTCGCAGATCAGCAGCGTCGGCACCCCGCAGCTTTGCAACAGCGTCAACACCGCCTTTATCTGACGCGGCCGGCGGCGGAACGCCACCACCACCGCCATGTCCTGCGGTGTCAGCCCCGCCAGATCTTCCGCCAGCGTCTGCCCCGGCTGCGGCGCCAGCAGCACCTGTTCACGCACCTGCATCAGTTGCTGACGCAGGTGCATCGCCACCGGATAGCTGTTGCGCAGCCCCAACAGCATCACGCCGCGCGCCCGCGCCAGCGCGGCGATGGTCGCACTGAACTGTTCGGCATCGATCTGCTTTACCCAACGGGTGAGATTGGCCATTTCCTGCTTATAGTGCCGCGCCAGCAGCGTATCGCCCTGCACCGCATCGCGGCTATCGGTCAGCGGCATGCCACTCTGGCGCAGGGTGCGCAGCTCATCGCGCATGGCGCGGTAGTTGGTGTAGCCTAGCCGTTTGAACAAGCGGCTGACCGTGGCTTTGGAAACGCCGCTCAGGCGCGCCAGCTCGGCGCTGTTGTAGCCGATCAAATCGTCATAGTGATCGAAGATGAAGTCGGCCACCCGCTGCTCCTGCGGCGTCAGCTGTGGGTAGTCGCGGCGCAGACGTTCGTCGAACCGTTGCATTATCGTTCTCGCTGTAACCTTTGTTTCAGCGGAACATAGCACGGCCGAACTACCCGCTGGCAAGCGATTATTCGTTGATGGGAAATAACCGCGGCCAGCCCCTCTCCGGCAGCGTCGCCGGAAAAGGGCGGCGCATTCAGCACCAATAGGCCATAAAGTTAACGGTAGCGCGGTCCAGATCGCGTTCGCCGATCAGGTAACGGCGCAGGGTTTTCACCGCCGAAGACTCGGCCGCCACCCAGGCATAGAAAGCGTTGCCGCCCGCCGCCCGCTCCCACAACACCTCATCGCTCAGGCTGCTTTCCGCCAAAGACTGCGCTTGCGCGCACGCCGAAGCGGGAATATCCACCCGCTGGCGCACCGCTTCCACCAGCAACGTGCCGTGCGCCAACTGGCGGCCCACATCGCGCGGCAGCCAGTAAACCTCGGCGAACGGGAAGCGGGTCAAATCCAGGCAATCCCCCGCCTGCGGCACTTCGAAGAATGCCTGCACGCGCGGCGGATTGGTCTGCTGCGCCAATTGCTCCAGAATGCCCATCGCCGCCGGCACGGCCGTTTCATCGGCGATCAACAGCGCCTGCTGCAACTGCGCCGGCGGCGCCCATTCGTAACCGCCGCTGTCGCCGTCGAAGTCACCGTTGGGGGCGACCGTTTGAATCGTGTCTCCGGGTTCGGCATGGGTCGCCCAGGCTGAAGCCGGGCCGTTCACGCCATGCAGCACGAACTCGACGTCCATCTGATTCTGCTCACGGCGCAGCGCACGCAGCGTATAAGTGCGCATCACCGGGCGCCGCTCTTTGGGGATCGCCATGTAATCGCCATACCAGTCCGGGCTATTGGCCAACTGCGGGATCTGGCCGTCCGCCGCCGGGAACAGCAGTTTGATGCGCTGATCCGGCGCTTCCAACTTCATCCGATGAATATCCGCACCTTCAAACACGCAGCGCACCAGCGAAGGTGAAATTAGCGTTTTGCTTTTCAAGGTGATATCAAAAATTCTGTAGCTGGCGGACATGTTCTCGATTCTCCGGCAACGGCTGTCGCTTGCACCTATGGCCGATCGGCTGCCGTGTTGACGGCGTGGGTTGCTCGATCGCGCAGCGGGTAAAATGTTAATAAAACTAATTAATTACGTTAATGTATCGCAAAAAATCATATCATGATTTTATTGATAACAAGAAACGTTATTGATAAAAGAATCATTCTCAAAAATAACGCAATAACAATATCACCTGGGAAATAAATAACGATGAAACGCAAACACCTTTGGGTTTTGAATCCTTGTCTGCTGGCGATGCTTGCGCCGACGGCTTGGGCAGAAGATCAGAAAGCCGGCGCCGAAGAGCAGATGGTGGTCTCCGCCAGCCGTTCACACCGTAGCACGGCGGAAATGGCGCAAACCACCTGGGTGATCGAAAGCCAGGAGATCGAACAGCAGGTTCAGGGCGGCAAAGAGATCAAGGACATGTTGGCGCAGCTGATCCCCGGCATGGACGTCAGCGGCCAGGGCCGCACCAACTATGGTATGAATATGCGCGGCCGCTCGATGATGGTGATGATTGACGGCGTGCGCCTGAATTCATCGCGCAGCGACAGCCGCCAGTTGGATTCGATCGATCCGTTCAATATCGATCATATCGAGGTGATTTCCGGCGCAACCTCGTTGTACGGCGGCGGCAGCACCGGCGGCCTGATCAATATCGTCACCAAAAAAGGGCAACAGGAACAGCAGGTCGAGTTGCAGGTCGGCGGTAAAACCGGCTTTGGCGGCCATAACGATCACGACGAGAACGTGGCGGCGGCGGTCAGCGGCGGCAACGACAATGCCTCTGGGCGCCTGTCCGTTTCTTACCAGCGCTATGGCGGCTGGTATGACGGCAAAGGCAATGAGGTATTGATCGACAATACCCAAACCGGCCTGCAGTATTCCAATCGCCTCGACGTGATGGGCACCGGCACCCTCAACATCGACGATCATCAACAGCTGCAGCTGACCACCCAATACTACAAAAGCCAATCCGACGGCGATCACGGCCTGTTCCTGGGAGAGAACTTTGCGGCGGTGACCGGCAACGCCAAGGCATACAACAGCGGTAACTTAAATTCCGACCGCATCCCCGGCACCGAACGACATCTCATCAACCTGCAGTATTCCAACACTGATTTCCTCGGCCAGGATTTGGTGGCGCAGGTCTACTACCGCGACGAAACGTTGACCTTCTACCCGTTCCCGACGCTGGCGGGCAAAGCACCGAACTATTACGTCAGCAGCATTGGCGCTTCGCAGCAAAAAACCGATTTCTACGGTGGCAAGCTGACGTTAAACAGCAAACCTGTCGACGCACTGACGCTGACTTACGGCATTGACGCCGAGCATGAAAGCTTCAACGCCAACCAGCAGTTCTTCAACCTGGCGAAGGCTCAGCAGTCGGGCGGCATGACGCTGGAGAACGCTTACAGCACCGGCCGCTACCCGAGCTATACCACCAGCAACCTGGCGTCGTTCCTGCAGGCCAGCTACGACATCAACCCGATCTTCACCCTGAGCGGCGGCGTGCGTTATCAGTACACCGAAAACAAGATTGATGACTTCGTCGGTTATAACCAGCAGCAGGCAATCGCCACCGGCGCCGCGACGTCCGCCGACGCTATACCGGGCGGGAAAACCGACTACAACAACGCGCTGTTCAATGCCGGCCTGCTGGCGCACCTGACCGAGCGCCAGCAAACCTGGTTCAACTTCTCTCAGGGCTTTGAGATCCCGGATCCGGGCAAATATTACGGTAACGGCACCTACGCGTTGAACGGCGGACATTACCAGTTGCTGAAGAGCGTTAACGTCGGCGACTCCAAGCTGGAAGGCATCAAGGTCAATGCCTACGAGCTGGGCTGGCGCTATACCGGCGATAACCTGCGCACGCAAATCGCCGCCTACTACTCGCTGTCCGACAAGAGCATCGCCATCAACAAAACCGACATGACCATTAACGTCAATGCGGATAAGCGGCGCATCTATGGGCTGGAAGGGGCGGTGGACTACTTCTTTGAAGACAGCGACTGGAGCGCCGGCACCAACTTCAACGTTATCCGATCCGAAACCAAGGTCAACGGCGAATGGAAGAAGCTGGTAGTCGATACCGCCAGCCCATCGAAAGTCACCGCTTATGTCGGCTGGGCGCCGGGCGACTGGAATCTGCGTTTACAGTCGCAGCAAACCTTCGACGTGTCGGACGATGGCGATTACACCAAGGCCAATTCCACCCAGGGCCGCAAAATCGATGGCTACAACACCCTCGATTTCCTCGGCAGCTATACCCTACCGGTAGGGAAAATCAGCTTCAGCGTGGAAAACTTGCTGGACAAGGAATACACCACCGTTTGGGGCCAACGCGCGCCGATCCTGTACAGCCCGACCTACGGATCGCCTGAGCTCTACAGCTATAAAGGCCGCGGACGCACCTTCGGCTTGAACTATTCGGTGTTATTCTGAGGATAAGGGGCCGGTCTGCCGGCCCCGTTCATTGGGCCGCGCCGTTTTTCAGAGAACGGAAACGACGAAGCCCTGAGTTATCGCTAACTCAGGGCTTCTGAATAGTGGCGGAACGGACGGGGCTCGAACCCGCGACCCCCTGCGTGACAGGCAGGTATTCTAACCAACTGAACTACCGCTCCGCGCCATTCCCTCTTGCGGGGGAACGAGGCGCATATTACGGACGCCTCTCGGTTCCGTCAACGCCTTTTTCTCCGCAAATGAACCGTTTGCACAGTTTTTCAACGAAGATTCATCCAGTGAGGTTTTTTCACGCAAAAACGCCGTTATTCCGCCGGCGCCCCGCGCCACAGGCAGCTACCGCCCTTCTTCGCCACCAGATCCAGACGCGCCTCATGCGCCTTCACTTCTTCGTCGCTGGCGTAGACCACTTTCATCGCCGTCGCCGGGCGGACAATGCGTTGTATTTCTTGCGCGGCGTCATTTTGCTGGGTATCCCCCTCCATCTGGAACGCTATCGAGGTCTGACCGCCGGTCATCGCCAGATAAACTTCCGCCAGGATCTCGGCATCGAGCAATGCGCCGTGCAGCGTACGCTTGCTGTTGTCTATCTCATAGCGGCTGCACAAGGCATCGAGGTTGTTGCGCTTGCCCGGGAACAGGCGACGCGCCATCAGCAGGCTGTCGGTGATGGTGCAGAAGGTCTCGGTCTTCGGGATGCTCTGCTGCAACATGCGGAATTCGTGATCCATAAAGCCGATATCGAACGCCGCGTTATGGATCACCAGCTCGCCGCCGCGGATAAAGTCGAGGAATTCCTCGGCAACCTGATCGAAGGTCGGCTTGTCGGCCAGGAAGTCGTCGCTGATGCCGTGTACGCCGTAGGCTTCCGGATCCACCAGCCGATCCGGCTTGATGTATACGTGGAAGTTGCGCCCGGTCAGGCGGCGGTTAATCACCTCCACCGCACCGATTTCGATGATGCGGTGCCCTTCGTAGTGCACCCCAAGCTTGTTCATACCGGTGGTTTCAGTATCGAGGACAATCTGTCTGGTGGTTGTAGAGATCATATTGCAGTGCTCACAGCGCTCGTTTATGTCAGACTTGGCTTTTATAAAACTGATAGGAAGAGTCTACCAGAGATGCTCAAACAGGTAGAAATTTTCACCGACGGCTCCTGCCTTGGCAACCCCGGCCCCGGTGGCTACGGCGCGATACTACGCTATAAGCAGACGGAAAAAACCTTCAGCGAAGGATTCCGTCTGACCACCAATAACCGCATGGAAATGATGGCGGCGATCGTGGCGCTGGAAGCGCTGACCGTGCCCTGCGCCGTGACGCTCAGCACCGACAGCCAGTACGTGCGCCAGGGCATCACCAGTTGGATCCATAACTGGAAGAAACGCGGTTGGAAAACCGCCGACAAAAAACCGGTCAAAAATGTCGATCTGTGGCAGCGGCTGGATCAGGCCATTCAGCGCCACGAGGTGAAATGGGAATGGGTCAAGGGCCACGCCGGCCATCCGGAGAACGAACGTTGTGACGTGCTGGCGCGCGAAGCGGCCGGTAAACCGACGCAGGAAGACGTCGGTTACCAACCGGAAGCCTAAGGCAGCTTGCGATAGCTCTTGGTCGCGCCCACCGCGCGGCTGAGAGACGGCTTTCTCGCCCCCAGTTTCATCGGCGTGGGCGTCAGCGGCAAGGTGCGCTTACGCGCCACAATCACGCTCATGCAGCCCAGCGCCGGCAAATGGGTGCATAAAAATTTGCCGCCCTTGCGGTGCCACGGCAGTACGTGAAAACGCGCCTGGTGCAACACCTCGTAATTCAGCAGGCTGAGCCAATCCAGCAGCCGCATCTGGGTAAACATGCGGCTGACATAGGGCTGGCGACGACGCAACCCGGGCGCCAGCTTGCCCAACCCCAGCAGGCTGAACGGATTGAAACTGCTGATGACCAACCAGCCGTCGTCGATCAACACCCTGTCCACCTCACGCAGCATGCGGTGCGGATCGTCCGCATAGGACAGCGTATGCGCCAACAGGCAGGCATCTACCGACTTGGCGGCAAACGGCAGTTGATAAGCGTCGGCGACCACCTGCAGCCCTTCCCCTCCAGCCCTACGTTAACCTGATGGGAGATTGCGCATTTATCCGTGGCCAGCTCGGCGCTGAGCATGCCCATCTTCAGCAGATGGAAACCGAACAGCTTGGGCCACCAGGGTTGCAACTGCCGCTCGAGCGCTTCACGATAGTACTCCCCCCACGGCAGCTCAGCCCAGGACTGCGGGCCGGTGAGCTTTTGTAGAGTATGGGCTGGTTTCATGATTTATTATCTTCTTTCAAGCCGTTGCCAACGAGAGGTACACCATGAATCTTATCAGCATTCCCGCCTTCCAGGACAATTACATTTGGTTATTGGATGACCGACAGGGGCGCTGCATTATCGTCGATCCGGGTGAAGCGCAGCCGGTACTTGAAGCGTTGCAGCGCCTGCAGCTGGCGCCGGCGGCGATCCTGCTGACCCACCATCATCACGATCACGTCGGCGGCGTGGCGCAGATTGTCGCGCAGTACCCCGGCCTGGCCGTCTATGGGCCGCAGGAAACCGCGGACAAAGGCGCCAACCACATCGTCCATAACGGCGACACCTTTGATATCGATGGCCGTCAATACAGGACTATCGCCGTTCCCGGCCATACGCTGGGCCATGTGGCATTCTATAGTGCCCCTTATCTGTTCTGCGGCGACACCATTTTCTCCGCCGGCTGCGGCAGGCTGTTTGAAGGCACCGCCAAACAAATGTACGACTCATTTCAACAACTCGCGCAACTTCCCGATAACACCTTAATTTGCTGCGCGCATGAATATACTCTTTCAAATCTTAAGTTTGCGCGGGCTATTTTGCCGGAAGATCGAGAGATTGAAACATATCAACAACATGTTGAAGCGTTAAGGGCAAAAGGCCAAGCCAGCGTGCCGACTACATTGCAATTAGAGCGCAAAATTAACCTGTTTTTACGTTGCCATGACACTGATTTACAAAAGAAATTAGGCTTTAATTCACCACCAAAAAGCCTTCATTCAGTTTTTTCCGAATTACGCCTACGGAAAGATAACTTCTAAGCTTTTAGTTGTGTTATTTGGCGAAGCAAAGTATTATTGCTCGTCTTTTAAGCAACTACATTGACACACACATGAAGGCTAAAGCGATATTTCTCGCCTCGGTCTTGCTAGTGGGTTGCCAGTCGTCCAGGCAGGACGCACCGGCGCCAGAACAGCATGCACAGAGTTTGTCTTCGGCTGGTCAAGATGGTGAAGCAGGAGAGTACACAGCAAATGGCCGAGCGAGCTCGGCGCGGTGGTTGGATAACAACAGTCCCGCCGCGCAACAGGACCTGTGGAACTTCATTAGCGACGAGCTGAAGATGGAGGTTCCGGAAAATTCCCGGATCCGTGATCAGAAAAGAAAGTACTTAAAAAGTAAGAGCTATCTCCACGATGTAACATTACGGGCAGAGCCGTACATGTACTGGATAGTCGGGCAGATTAAGAAACGTGATATGCCGATGGAACTGGTACTGCTACCCATAGTGGAGAGCGCTTTTGACCCACACGCCACGTCAAGTGCCAACGCCGCAGGGCTATGGCAAATCGTGCCGCAAACGGGTCGCAATTATGGTTTGAAAAACAATCAGTGGTATGACGGCCGACGCGATGTCGTCGCCTCGACAACCGCTGCGCTTAACATGATGCAGCGCTTGAACCGCATGTTTAACGGCGACTGGTTACTGACCGTAGCCGCCTATAACAGTGGTGAAGGCCGCGTGATGCAAGCGGTGAAGGCAAACAAACGCCAGGGTAAGCCAACCAATTTCTGGGCATTGTCGCTTCCGCGTGAAACGTCAATCTATGTCCCGAAAATGCTGGCGCTGAGCGACATCATCAAGAACAGTAAGAAGTACGGCGTGAAACTCCCGAAAACGGATGAAACCCGTGCGCTGGCGCGTATCGATGTCGGACAGCAGATCCAGCTGACTCAGGCGGCTGAGATGGCAGGGCTTTCAGTCACCAAGATGAAAGCGTATAACCCAGGCTACAAAAAAGGCGTTACGGCACCCAACGGGCCCCATTACATCATGGTTCCCAAAGGACATGCCGAGCAACTGAAAGACTCACTGGCCGATGGCCAGATCGCCGTGACTCAGCCAACGACGCAGTTGGCGAAGAACAGCGGTTTGACCGGTGGCAGTTCGTATAAAGTGCGCTCCGGCGACACCTTATCGGGCATTGCCAAGCGGCTGAACGTTAAGACCAGCGATTTGCAGAGTTGGAACAACTTACGCGCCAAGAGCGCCATAAAAGTTGGGCAAACCCTGCAAGTGGCCAGCAATACTGGCAGTAACAGCAGTATCACCTACCAGGTTCGTAAAGGTGATTCGCTCGCCAGTATCGCACGTCGTCACGGCGTCGATATTAACGACGTGATGCGTTGGAATTCAACGCTCGCCAAAGGCAACCTGCAGCCAGGTCTGAAGCTGACCCTGTTTGTCGGCAACAAGCTAACGCCGGATACTTAAGTGTTCGGCACAAAAAAAGCACCCTTCGGGGTGCTTTTTTATTAGCTGCGATTCACCATACCGGCGAGTCTTTCTCCGGATGAAACTCCACCAACAGCGGGTTGTGATCCGACGCGCTGGTCACCAGCACCGACGCCTCCACCACCCCCAGATTGCGGTAAAATACGAAATCCAGTGGCCGCCCGAAGGCCTTGCGGCGATGGTCGTCGGTGAAGCTCACCTCGCGCAGCGCCATCTCTCCGGCAAAGTCATACAGCGCATTGATGCGCTTGCGGCTCCAGGCGTTGAAATCCCCCGCCATAATCACCGGCCCCCGGTGACTGGCGATCTGTTCGCCTATCGGCCCCAACTGCTTGCTGTAGACGTCGACGCCCAGGCTAAAGTTCACCGCATGGATGTTCACCACCATCAACAGCTCGCCGTTGTACAGCGGATAAACGGTGATCAGGGCCGACTTGGACAGCCGCAGCAGCGGCTCTCGCTCGCGCAGCGGGCAACAGTAAACAGGATGAGCGGCCGCCAGCGTCATCACGCCGGAAGGGTGCTGCGGTAGCACAAAGGCCGGCACCTGATCGGCCGCCAGATAGTTGGCGGTAGCGTAGCTCACCAACTCTGGCGTGGTTTGCGCCTCTTGCAACAATACCAGCTGCGCGTCTTTGCCATGGTTTTTCAGCACCGAAAGCCAGTCGGCTCGCTGCTGTTTGAAAATATTCCACACCATAACGCGCAAGGCGCCGGTCGTCGGCAGCGCCGCCCCTGGCGGCAACGGCTGGTTAACGGCGCCAGGAAAGATTCGCTCAACTGGCTGACCTGCAACATACCTCATTGCATAAGTTCGTTTCGGCACGCGATTCGCCTATTACCCATTAACATGAAAACTGGCGATGAACACTCGCCAACGATGAATTGATTATACGCCTACCCTGCATAGAGGGCATGGCTTTTGCGGGCATCACCTTTTCAGTTATAGGGGCCGCCTGCAGCGATTTCAATCTTCTGACGGTATAGCTGTGTAAAGGTGAGGGGTAATAGGTGAAAAATGCGAAAAGGCCCGCAAAATGCGGGCCAGGCAGCAAGGGTTTTACGAATTAAGCCGTTCGCAGCTGAGACTTTTTATCCAGGCGGCCACTGAGGCTAACCAGCAACAATGCAACCACCACGATCAGCGCGCCAATCCAGGGGGTCTGCGCCAGCCCCAGTGAGGCAACAGTCTGGCCGCCTATCACCGAGCCGAGCGCAATGCCGATGTTGAACGCCGCGATGTTGAGACCGGACGCCACATCCACCGCATTTGGCGTGTATTGCGCGGCTTTCTGCACCACATACACCTGCAGCCCCGGCACGTTGCCGAAAGCGAACACACCCATCACAATCACCGTCAGCAAAGCGGCAATACTGTGGCTGGCGGTAAACTGGAACACCAGCAACAAAACGGCCAGCGCGGCAAAGATAAAGCTCAACGCACGCACGGCCCCATGACGATCGGCCAGCTTGCCTCCCCAGATGTTACCCACCGCCACCGCGACGCCATAAGCCAACAGTATCCAGCTCACGGTCGGAGCAGAGAAGCCGGCCAGTTCCTGCATCATCGGCGCAAGGAAGGTAAAGGTCGTGAAGACCCCGCCGTATCCCAATGCGGTAATCGCGTAAATCAGCAGCAGACGAGGATGAGTCAGCACTTTCAGCTGTTCCCGCACGCCGGCGCTGCCCTGGTTCTTGATATTGCTCGGCACCAAAATAATGCTGGCCAGCGTGGCGACAGCGCCAATCAGAGAAACGGCCAGGAAGGTCTCACGCCAGCCAAACTGCTGGCCGATGAACGTCCCCAGCGGTACGCCGGTCACTAGCGCCACCGTCAGGCCACCAAACATGATGGCGATGGCGGAGGCCGCCTTCTCTTTCGCCACCAGGCTAGTGGCGATAGTGGAACCGATAGAGAAGAACACGCCGTGCGCCAGGCCGGCCAACAACCGAGCCACTACCAGCGATTCATAACTGGGTGACTGCCAGGCCAACAGGTTGCCGAGAGTGAACAGCACCATCAGGCCAACCAGCAGCAGTTTGCGCGGTATGCGGCTGGTCAGGGCCGTCAGCACCGGCGCGCCGATGGCCACGCCGAGGGCATAGATAGTCACCAGCAACCCAGCGGACGGTACGGTCACTCCCAACTGCTCAGCGATAGTCGGAATCAACCCGACAATCACGAACTCGGTCGTGCCGATAGCAAAAGCGCTGATGGTTAAGGCAAGTAATGCGAGTGGCATTTTTTACTCCGAAATAGCATTCAAGTTGATGACTGCTATTATCGGCCTATGCTTAAATGATAAAAATGCTCAAAATTTCAAATTAACTTTGCCACTGGAGCAAAAATGAAAGCAAACTCAGACGAGCTGATCACCTTTGTCACCGTCGTGGAAAGCGGCAGTTTCAGCCGGGCGGCCGAACGCCTGGAACAAGCGAATTCCGTGGTTAGCCGAACGGTGAAAAAACTGGAAAGCAAACTGGGCGTAACGCTGCTCAACCGCACCACGCGCCAAATCAGTCTGACTCAGGAAGGAGAGAATTACTTTCGCCAGGTGCAGAAGGTACTGAACGATATGGCCGCGGCAGAAAATGCGCTGATGGAAAGCCGTCAACGCCCGCAAGGCCTGCTGCGCGTCGACGCGGCAACGCCGGTGGTGCTACACATGCTGACGCCTTTAGTGGCGGAGTTCCGCGAACGTTATCCTGAAATGTCGTTATCGCTGGTGTCTTCGGAAAACTTTATCAATTTGATCGAGCGAAAAGTGGATATTGCGATCCGCGTAGGAGAGCTGACCGATTCCACGCTGAAAGCGCGCAAACTGATGACCAGCTACCGGCATGTGCTCGCCTCCCCCGCCTATCTGGCTCAGCACGGCACGCCGCTAACGGTAGAAGATCTTGCACATCACTGCTGCATCGGCTTCAACGACCTGCCCAGTTTGAACCGCTGGCCACTGGCTTGTTCAGATGGCAGCCAGTTGGAAATCACTCCCGGCTTGACCACTAATAGTGGAGAAACCCAGCGCCATCTCTGTCTGCATGGCAACGGTATCGCCTGCCTGTCGGACTTTATGAGCGACGAAGATATCAAACGTGGAGATTTGGTTCCGATTCTGGTGGAAGCGACACTGCCGGTCGCCATGCCGATCAACGCGGTTTATTACAGTGACAGCGCCGTCAGCAACCGTCTGCGCAGCTTTATTGATTTTGTGAGTGAATACCTGAAACGATAAAAAAGGCGCCCTGATGGACGCCTTATGCTGACCACTGCGAGGAAAGATTAATCCCAGTTTGGCGCCAGGCCTTCCGGGCTAACCAGACGGCCGTTGCACTCCAGTGCGGCGATCTGCGCCATATCTTCGTCGGTCAGCGCCAGTTGCTGCGCCAACAGGTTGCTCGCCAGGTTTTCTCGCTTGGTCGAGGAAGGAATAACTGCATAGCCCAGCTTCAATGCCCAAGCCAGGACAACCTGTGCTGGAGTTGCATTGTGACGAGCGGCGATGCTTTTAATCGTTTCATCCTGCAGCGCTTTGCCATAGGCCAACGTCATGTAAGAGGTGATGGCGATGCCGTGCTGCTGCGCGAATTCTACCACCTTGCGGTTCTGCAAGAACGGTGACAGCTCGATTTGGTTGGTGGCGATTTCATCGGCGCCAATCGCGTCAATCGCTTGCTGCATCAAGTCGATGGTAAAGTTAGATACGCCAATTTGGCGAGTCAGCCCCAGCTTTTTCGCTTCCAGCAACTCAGCCATAAATTCGGCAACTGGCACTTCGTCGTTGGGTGACGGCCAGTGGATCAGTGTCAGATCAACGTAGGAGGTTTGCAGTTTTTTCAAGCTTTCTTGCAGGCTTGGGATCAGTGTGCCTTTCGCCAGATTCGCGATCCAAATCTTGGTGGTGATGAACAGGTCTTCACGTTTCACGCCGCTGGCAGCGATAGCCTGGCCAACAGCCGCTTCGTTTTCATAGATCTGCGCGGTGTCGATAGTGCGATAGCCCAGCTCAAGTGCAGTGCTGACAGAATCGATAACAACCTGATCCTGAAGGCGGAAAGTACCTAAACCAAATGCAGGGATGCTCATAATGTTTTCTCTCATTAACAGGTAGATGTGGTATGAGGAAGATTATGGCAACTTTTTTATTGATCAAAAACGCCTGGTTCGGCATAAGACTTTTGATCTAAAGGCAATAATATGGAGAAAGGCGAGGCGGTAAAGAGGAACAATTCCAGACTGAAAAGCGCAAAATACAGATATGAAAAAGCCCTGAGTCGAAACTCAGGGCTTATCAATTAAGTGGCGGAACGGACGGGGCTCGAACCCGCGACCCCCTGCGTGACAGGCAGGTATTCTAACCAACTGAACTACCGCTCCACCGATTCTTTTACGTTGTATCTTTCGATACCGGCAATATCGCGCTCTGCGACTTGCGCATTACCAGTCGTCACACTGATAACGTTTATTTGATGCCTGGCAGTGTCCTACTCTCGCATGGGGAGACCCCACACTACCATCGGCGCTACGGCGTTTCACTTCTGAGTTCGGCATGGGGTCAGGTGGGACCACCGCGCTATTGCCGCCAGGCAAATTCTGTTTTAATCAACCCGCTTCATCATGAAGCCGGTCAATCCAATCTGTAAACAAGCTGAATATTGTCTTGGTCTCACCAAAACACCTTCGGTGTTGTAAGGTTAAGCCTCACGGATCATTAGTACTGGTTAGCTCAATGCATCGCTGCACTTACACACCCAGCCTATCAACGTCTTAGTCTTAAACGTTCCTTCAGGGACCTTAAAGGTCCAGGGAAGACTCATCTTGAGGCAAGTTTCGCGCTTAGATGCTTTCAGCGCTTATCTTTTCCGCACTTAGCTACCGGGCAATGCCATTGGCATGACAACCCGAACACCAGTGGTGCGTTCACTCCGGTCCTCTCGTACTAGGAGCAACCCCTCTCAATCTTCCAACGCCCACGGCAGATAGGGACCGAACTGTCTCACGACGTTCTAAACCCAGCTCGCGTACCACTTTAAATGGCGAACAGCCATACCCTTGGGACCTACTTCAGCCCCAGGATGTGATGAGCCGACATCGAGGTGCCAAACACCGCCGTCGATATGAACTCTTGGGCGGTATCAGCCTGTTATCCCCGGAGTACCTTTTATCCGTTGAGCGATGGCCCTTCCATTCAGAACCACCGGATCACTAAGACCTACTTTCGTACCTGCTCGAGCCGTCACTCTCGCAGTCAAGCTAGCTTATGCCTTTGCACTAACCTCACGATGTCCGACCGTGATTAGCTAACCTTCGTGCTCCTCCGTTACTCTTTGGGAGGAGACCGCCCCAGTCAAACTACCCACCAGACACTGTCCTCACCCCGGATCACGGGGCCGAGTTAGAACATCAAACATTAAAGGGTGGTATTTCAAGGATGGCTCCACGCAGACTGGCGTCCACGCTTCAAAGCCTCCCACCTATCCTACACATCAAGGCTCAATGTTCAGTGTCAAGCTATAGTAAAGGTTCACGGGGTCTTTCCGTCTTGCCGCGGGTACACTGCATCTTCACAGCGAGTTCAATTTCACTGAGTCTCGGGTGGAGACAGCCTGGCCATCATTACGCCATTCGTGCAGGTCGGAACTTACCCGACAAGGAATTTCGCTACCTTAGGACCGTTATAGTTACGGCCGCCGTTTACTGGGGCTTCGATCAAGAGCTTCGCCTTGCGGCTGACCCCATCAATTAACCTTCCAGCACCGGGCAGGCGTCACACCGTATACGTCCACTTTCGTGTTTGCACAGTGCTGTGTTTTTATTAAACAGTTGCAGCCAGCTGGTATCTTCGACTGGCTTCAGCTCCATCCGCAAGGGACTTCACCTACATGCCAGCGTGCCTTCTCCCGAAGTTACGGCACCATTTTGCCTAGTTCCTTCACCCGAGTTCTCTCAAGCGCCTTGGTATTCTCTACCTGACCACCTGTGTCGGTTTGGGGTACGATTTAATGTTACCTGGAGCTTAGAGGATTTTCCTGGAAGCAGGGCATCAACTACTTCTGCACCGTAGTGCATCGTCATCACGCCTCAGGGTTAGTATGCAACCGGATTTACCAGGTCACACCCCCTACACGCTTAAACCGGGACAACCGTCGCCCGGCCAGCCTAGCCTTCTCCGTCCCCCCTTCGCAGTAACACCAAGTACAGGAATATTAACCTGTTTCCCATCGACTACGCTTTTCAGCCTCGCCTTAGGGGTCGACTCACCCTGCCCCGATTAACGTTGGACAGGAACCCTTGGTCTTCCGGCGAGCGGGCTTTTCACCCGCTTTATCGTTACTTATGTCAGCATTCGCACTTCTGATACCTCCAGCAACCCTCACAGGCCACCTTCAACGGCTTACAGAACGCTCCCCTACCCAACAACGCTAAGCGTCGCTGCCGCAGCTTCGGTGCATGGTTTAGCCCCGTTACATCTTCCGCGCAGGCCGACTCGACCAGTGAGCTATTACGCTTTCTTTAAATGATGGCTGCTTCTAAGCCAACATCCTGGCTGTCTATGCCTTCCCACATCGTTTCCCACTTAACCATGACTTTGGGACCTTAGCTGGCGGTCTGGGTTGTTTCCCTCTTCACGACGGACGTTAGCACCCGCCGTGTGTCTCCCGTGATAACATTCTTCGGTATTCGGAGTTTGCATCGGTTTGGTAAGCCGGGATGGCCCCCTAGCCGAAACAGTGCTCTACCCCCGAAGATGAGTTCACGAGGCGCTACCTAAATAGCTTTCGGGGAGAACCAGCTATCTCCCGGTTTGATTGGCCTTTCACCCCCAGCCACAAGTCATCCGCTAATTTTTCAACATTAGTCGGTTCGGTCCTCCAGTTAGTGTTACCCAACCTTCAACCTGCCCATGGCTAGATCACCGGGTTTCGGGTCTATACCTTGCAACTAATCGCCCAGTTAAGACTCGGTTTCCCTACGGCTCCCCTATACGGTTAACCTTGCTACAAAATATAAGTCGCTGACCCATTATACAAAAGGTACGCAGTCACACCACGAAGGTGCTCCCACTGCTTGTACGTACACGGTTTCAGGTTCTATTTCACTCCCCTCGCCGGGGTTCTTTTCGCCTTTCCCTCACGGTACTGGTTCACTATCGGTCAGTCAGGAGTATTTAGCCTTGGAGGATGGTCCCCCCATATTCAGACAGGATGTCACGTGTCCCGCCCTACTCATCGAACTCACGACCTGTGCATTTTAGTGTACGGGGCTATCACCCTTTGCTGCGCGACTTTCCAGACGCTTCCACTAACACACAAGCCGATTCAGGTTCTGGGCTCMTCCCCGTTCGCTCGCCGCTACTYGGGGGAATCTCGGTTGATTTCTTTTCCTCGGGGTACTTAGATGTTTCAGTTCCCCCGGTTCGCCTCATGCCACTATGTATTCATGACATGATAGTGTGTCGAAACACACTGGGTTTCCCCATTCGGGTATCGCCGGTTATAACGGTTCATATCACCTTACCGACGCTTTTCGCAGATTAGCACGCCCTTCATCGCCTCTGACTGCCTAGGCATCCACCGTGTACGCTTAGTCACTTAACCTCACAACCCGAAGATGTTTCCATCGTTCGYGCTGCAAACATTTGAGAGACTCTATGACAGGTTACTCTTTATCCCRRWRCTTCTACGGAGGGATAAATTTCAGCCGTCATGTTTCAATTTTCAGCTTGTTCCAGATTGTTAAAGAGCAAAATACTTCGCAGCATACTGTCGCCAATATACTCTGAAGTATTGAAATACCGGACTATATGGTGGAGCTAAGCGGGATCGAACCGCTGACCTCCTGCGTGCAAGGCAGGCGCTCTCCCAGCTGAGCTATAGCCCCATACAGTCACGCGCAGTACCTTTTCCACTTCATGAGAAGTGGTAGGCCTGAGTGGACTTGAACCACCGACCTCACCCTTATCAGGGGTGCGCTCTAACCACCTGAGCTACAAGCCTATAAAGGTATTTCTGCTCGTTACTTTCTATCAGACAATCTGTGTGAGCACGCCACGCGAACTAATATCTTTAGGTAAGGAGGTGATCCAACCGCAGGTTCCCCTACGGTTACCTTGTTACGACTTCACCCCAGTCATGAATCACAAAGTGGTAAGCGCCCTCCCGAAGGTTAAGCTACCTACTTCTTTTGCAACCCACTCCCATGGTGTGACGGGCGGTGTGTACAAGGCCCGGGAACGTATTCACCGTAGCATTCTGATCTACGATTACTAGCGATTCCGACTTCATGGAGTCGAGTTGCAGACTCCAATCCGGACTACGACGTACTTTATGAGGTCCGCTTGCTCTCGCGAGGTCGCTTCTCTTTGTATACGCCATTGTAGCACGTGTGTAGCCCTACTCGTAAGGGCCATGATGACTTGACGTCATCCCCACCTTCCTCCAGTTTATCACTGGCAGTCTCCTTTGAGTTCCCGGCCGAACCGCTGGCAACAAAGGATAAGGGTTGCGCTCGTTGCGGGACTTAACCCAACATTTCACAACACGAGCTGACGACAGCCATGCAGCACCTGTCTCAGAGTTCCCGAAGGCACCAATCCATCTCTGGAAAGTTCTCTGGATGTCAAGAGTAGGTAAGGTTCTTCGCGTTGCATCGAATTAAACCACATGCTCCACCGCTTGTGCGGGCCCCCGTCAATTCATTTGAGTTTTAACCTTGCGGCCGTACTCCCCAGGCGGTCGATTTAACGCGTTAGCTCCGGAAGCCACGCCTCAAGGGCACAACCTCCAAATCGACATCGTTTACAGCGTGGACTACCAGGGTATCTAATCCTGTTTGCTCCCCACGCTTTCGCACCTGAGCGTCAGTCTTCGTCCAGGGGGCCGCCTTCGCCACCGGTATTCCTCCAGATCTCTACGCATTTCACCGCTACACCTGGAATTCTACCCCCCTCTACGAGACTCTAGCTTGCCAGTTTCAAATGCAGTTCCCAGGTTGAGCCCGGGGATTTCACATCTGACTTAACAAACCGCCTGCGTGCGCTTTACGCCCAGTAATTCCGATTAACGCTTGCACCCTCCGTATTACCGCGGCTGCTGGCACGGAGTTAGCCGGTGCTTCTTCTGCGAGTAACGTCAATTGATGAACGTATTAAGCTCACCACCTTCCTCCTCGCTGAAAGTGCTTTACAACCCGAAGGCCTTCTTCACACACGCGGCATGGCTGCATCAGGCTTGCGCCCATTGTGCAATATTCCCCACTGCTGCCTCCCGTAGGAGTCTGGACCGTGTCTCAGTTCCAGTGTGGCTGGTCATCCTCTCAGACCAGCTAGGGATCGTCGCCTAGGTGAGCCATTACCCCACCTACTAGCTAATCCCATCTGGGCACATCTGATGGCAAGAGGCCCGAAGGTCCCCCTCTTTGGTCTTGCGACGTTATGCGGTATTAGCTACCGTTTCCAGTAGTTATCCCCCTCCATCAGGCAGTTTCCCAGACATTACTCACCCGTCCGCCGCTCGTCACCCAGGGAGCAAGCTACCCCCGTGCTACCGCTCGACTTGCATGTGTTAAGCCTGCCGCCAGCGTTCAATCTGAGCCATGATCAAACTCTTCAATTAAAAGCTTGATTTGCTTCCACTCGAGAAGCGATGCTCAAAGATTTACTGCATGAATTTTACTTCAGTTAGTCACTCTTCAAGACTTGATATTTTTTTGCATCCGAAGATGCTGGATATCGTCTTGTGGAGTGCCCACACAGATTGTCTGATAAATTGTTAAAGAGCAGTGCCGAGAAACTCATCGGCGCGGGCTGCGTATACTACGCTTTTCGCCCGGAGAGTCAAGCGTTTATTTCGCTTTCTTCTCGCTGACCCGGCGGCTTGTCAGTCGTTGTTCCCGGTCAGTGGAGGCGCATTATAGGGAGTTCTCGGCAGGCCGCAACCCCTAATTGCAAAAAACTTTTCAAGCGC